>NZ_SUPW01000001.1 GCF_013337285.1 Agrobacterium tumefaciens
TCGGGTCAAGCCCGAGGATGACGGCGGTGAGGTTGGCGGACCGTTGTCGTACGCCTGACGGCGCAGCCTCTTTTATCCTCCATCTCTTTCCCCTTGCGAGCGTGACACCATGACCGATTGCAAAGCTATGATCCTCGGATGCAGCGGGCTTTCGCTGACCGCCGACGAGATTGCCCTTTACCGTGACCAGCAGCCCTGGGGCTTCATCCTGTTCGGCCGCAACATCGGCGAACCGCAGCAGATCACCGATCTCGTCGCCTCGATGCGTGATGCCGTCGGGCGGCCGGAGGCTCCGGTGCTGATCGATCAGGAGGGCGGGCGCGTCCAGCGCATCAAGCCGCCGATCCTGCAAGCCTATCCGAATGCCCGCATTCTCGGCGAAATCTACGAGCGCGACCGCGAGGAAGGCCTGCGCGCCGCCTGGCTGATGTCGCGTCTGCATGCCTTTGACCTGATGAAATTCGGCATCAATGTCGATTGCCTGCCGGTGCTTGACGTGCCGGTGGAGGGCGCCAGCAACGTCATCGGCAACCGCGCCTATGGCTATTCGCCGACCATGGTTGCCGAGATGGGGCAGGCGGCGGCGGACGGCCTGAAAGCGGGCGGCATGTTGCCTGTCATGAAACACATGCCCGGCCACGGGCGCGGCATGGTGGATTCTCATCATGATCTACCGGTTGTCGATGTACCGCTCGACGAGCTGGACGCCCATGATTTCGTACCGTTCCGGGCGCTTAACCGCGAATTGATGGCGATGAGCGCACATCTGGTCTTCAACGCCGTCGACCGGGAGCAACCGGCGACCACGTCGCGAAAGGTGATCGGTGAGATCATTCGCGGCCGGATCGGCTTTGACGGGTTGCTGATGTCCGACGACAGCTCCATGAATGCGCTGAAGGGCACACTTGGCGAAAGGGCTGCGAATATTGTTGCGGGTGGTTGCGATATAGTCTTGCATTGCAATGGCGTGATGGGTGAAATGCTTGAGGTCGTGAAGGAAGTTCCCGTTCTTTCCGGCCGTTCGCTGGAGCGGGTGCGGGCCGTGGAGGCGGGTTTCCCCGCTGCCGACACCGCCGACGAAGCTGAACTGAGAGCTGAATTCAACGCCATGTGGGCCGTTTCCTGACGATCGGGCGGCGGTCGCCCACTCGGGATCACAGGCCGGACGCCCGGCGGATGGAACAATGGCCGCAGACAAGTCTCGCAATTTACCGCCGATGGACAAGCTCTGGCAGGATGTGACGCCGGAGCGGCTGACGGGCGAGGCCGGGCTGGTCATCGATGTTGCGGGTTTCGAAGGCCCGCTCGATCTTCTCCTGCACCTTGCCCGCACGCAGAAGGTCGATCTGTCGCGCATTTCGGTGCTGGCGCTTGCCGAGCAATATCTGCAATTCGTGGAAAGCGCACGCCGCGTGCGCATCGAGCTGGCCGCCGATTATCTGGTCATGGCGGCGTGGCTCGCCTTCCTCAAATCCAAGCTGCTCATTCCGCAACAGGCGAAGGATGACGGCCCCTCAGGTGAGGAAATGGCGGCAACGCTGGCCTTCCGCCTCAAACGCCTGGAAGCGATGCGCGAGGCGGCCGAAAGGCTGGTCAACCGCGCCCAGCTTGGCCGCGATGTTTTTGCCCGTGGGGCGCCGGAGCATATTCCGCATATCAACCGTTCGGCCTACGAGGCGAACCTCTACGATCTTCTGAGCGCCTATGCCAATCTGCGGCAGAGGCAGGCCATCACCCAGGTCACCATCGAAAAGCGGCAGGTCTGGTCGCTGGTGGAGGCGCGCGAGCTTCTCAACAGTCTCCTCGGCGATGTCGGCGAATGGACGGTGCTCGATCAATATCTGCTGCAATATGTGCCCGATCCCGCCATGCGGGTAACGGCCATCGCCAGCGCCTTTGCCGCCTCGCTGGAGCTGGTGCGCGAGGGATCGTTACAAATCCGGCAGGACGGTGCGTTTCAGCCGATCTATATGCGCAGGGGCGAAAGAGACGATCGCGCGGTGAATGCCGAAAGGACCAATGATGACGAATGATGACGAGGCCGGCGAGGTATTGATCGTGACAGATGGGGTGGAGCCCGAACCCACGATATTTTCCGAGCGTCAGCTGAAGGAGGCTGAGCGCATCACCGAGGCGCTGATTTTCGCCTCGGCCGAGCCGGTTTCCATCGGCTTCATCGCCGAGCGTCTGCCGCGCGGCATGGATGTCGTCACCATTCTGCACCAGCTGAAGGCCGCCTATGGCGACCGGGGTGTCAATCTCGTGCAGGTGGGCGGGCAATGGGCCTTCCGCACGGCGGGCGACCTTTCCTTCGTCATCCGCACAGAGGAGAAGGAACCGAAGAAGCTGTCGCGCGCGGCGCTGGAAGTTCTGGCGATCATAGCGTATCATCAGCCGGTGACACGCGCCGAAATCGAGGAAATCCGCGGCGTGCAGACCTCACGCGGTACGCTCGACGTGCTGATGGAGGCGGGCTGGGTGCGTTTCCGCGGTCGCAGGCGCACACCGGGCAGGCCGGTGACGATCGGCACCACGGTGGAGTTTCTCGATCATTTCGGCCTTGAGGAGCTACGGGATCTGCCGGGCCTTGAGGAGCTGAAAGGCGCGGGGCTGCTTTCCGGTCGTATCCCGTCCAATTTCGGCATTCCCCTGCCGATGATGAGCGACGAATTGCGTGAAGACGAAGACCCGATCACGCAGCTCGATCTGGAGGAGCTGGGCCTGCTTGCGCCGGGCGGCGGCGATGGTGATGATTGATATCGCCGTCAGCGGATGACAGGACGCAAAAACTTTATGCTCACACCTTGTTGACGCGACAATTTGTTGTTTGAAAAAGCCTTTCAAACGTCTTACATCGTCTGAAAGCGAAATTCAGGAGTTGCAGTTATGGGTTCTTTTAGTGTGTGGCATTGGCTCATCGTGCTGGTGATTGTTCTCGTCCTCTTCGGACGTGGCAAGATCCCGGAATTGATGGGTGATGTCGCGAAGGGCATCAAGAGCTTCAAGAAGGGCATTGCTGACGAAGACCAGACGCCGCCTCCGGCCGATGCAAACTCTCCTGCCAATGCGAAGACCGTCGACCACAAGGCTGACGAGATCAAGTAAGCGGCTTTGAAGCTGCTTGTTTTGAGACGGCGCTAGGGTCTCGGGAGCATATTGATGTTAGATATCGGCTGGAGTGAGCTTCTGGTGATTGCGGTCGTGTTGATCGTGGTTGTCGGGCCGAAAGACTTGCCGCCCATGATCCGCGCCTTCGGTAAAACGATGGCCGGCCTTCGCAAGATGGCGGGGGATTTCCGCACGCAGTTCGACGAGGCCTTGAAAGAGGCCGACATGGACGATGTGCGCCAGACCATTTCCGATGTCCGCAATCTCAACCCCACCAACTCGCTGCGCGATGCGATGAACCCGCTTCGCCAGCTGGGCAACGAGATCAAGTCCGATCTCCAGAAGGCGACGGCGGCGCCCGATGGCCTGTCGTCCACCCCGGCACCCGCGACGAGCGAGCCGGTTGCGCCGCTGGTCAGCGTGCCGGAACCGGAAATGAAACTTCCGGACACGCCGCCTTCAGTGGTTTCCACGCCTGCGGCCTCCGCGCCGGTTACTCCTGTTGCTGCTGCGGAGACGAAGCCGAAGCGCGCACGTGCGAAATCAATTGCGACGGTTGAGGCAGAGGCGGTTGCCGCCAAGCCGAAGCGTGCCGCCCGCAGCAAGGCGGACGCAGCACCGCAAGCCATTGCCTCTCCCGCAGCCGGCGAACCAGCCGTTTCGCAATCTTCCGTGAAGGCTGTCGCCAAAAAGGCAGCCGTCAAGAAAGCGGCAGCGGACAAGGCTGTTGTGGTGGCTGACGCCAAACCGGCAAGAACCAAGGCTGCAAAGCCGAAAAAGGATGAAGCATGAGCGGCGATACCGAAGATAAGCCACAGCCGCTTATCGAGCACCTCATGGAGTTGCGCACCCGGCTGATCTGGTCGCTCGGCGCATTCTTCATCGCCTTCATCGGCTGTTTTGCGGTGGCCAAGCACCTCTTCAACCTGCTTGTCATTCCCTATAAATGGGCAGTGCTCTGGGCCGGGCTCGATGTGACGAAATCGTCGCTGATCTATACCGCGCCGCAGGAATTTTTCTTCACGCAGATCAAGGTCGCCATGTTCGGCGCAATGGTCATCTCCTTTCCGGTGATCGCCTCGCAGCTTTATAAATTCGTCGCACCCGGTCTCTACAAGAACGAACGCGCCGCCTTCCTGCCGTTCCTCATCGCGTCGCCGATCCTTTTCCTCATCGGTGCTGCGCTCGTCTATTTCTTCTTCACGCCCATGGTCATGTGGTTCTTCCTCGCCATGCAGCAATTACCTGAAGATGGCGAGGTGGCGATTTCGCTGATGCCGAAGGTATCGGAATATCTGAGCCTCATCATGACGCTGGTGCTGTCTTTCGGTCTGGTGTTCCAGCTGCCGGTCGTCACCACGCTTCTGGCCCGCGTCGGCATTCTGACCAGCGACTGGCTGCGGGAAAAGCGCAAGTTCGCCATCGTGCTCGCCTTCGTGGTCGCCGCGGTGCTGACGCCGCCTGATCCCATGTCCCAGATCGGTCTTGCGCTGCCTGCGATCATTCTCTACGAGATTTCCATCTACATGGCTCGACTCGTGGAGAGGAAACGTGCGGCGGAATCCAAAAGCACGGAGCTGGAAGAGACCTGAGCCTTTGCGAAGGTTTCCCCCGCTCACAAATCTCTTCGCGCCGGGCCTTTGCCCGGCGTTTTGCTGAGGGCAATGCAACAACGGTCTGGAACGACGATGCACGACATTAAATGGATACGCGAAAACCCCGAAGCCTTCGATGCGGCTCTTGCACGCCGTGGCGTGGAGCCTGCCGCGAGCGGCCTGATCGCCCTTGATGAAAAGCGCCGTTCCGTTATCCAGTCCCTGCAGGACATGCAGTCCCGCCGCAATGCCGCCTCCAAGGAAATCGGTGCCGCCATGGCGCAGAAGAACATGGAGCTTGCGGAAAAACTGAAGGCAGAAGTCGCCGACATCAAGGAAAACATGCCGCGCGCCGAGGAGGAGGACCGCCAGGTCACCGCCGAGCTGAACGATGCTTTGTCGCGCCTGCCGAACATGCCTTTCGACGACGTGCCTGATGGCAAGGACGAGCACGACAATGTCGTTGCCCGCGTGGTCGGCCAGAAGCCCGGCTGGAACCATGCGGCGAAGGAGCATTTCGAGATCGGCGAAGCGCTCGGTTACATGGATTTCGAACGCGCCGCCAAGCTTTCTGGCTCGCGCTTCACCGTTCTGACCAGCCAGCTGGCGCGTCTGGAGCGGGCGCTTGGCCAGTTCATGATCGATCTGCACACCAGCGAACATGGCTATACCGAAGTATCCTCGCCGCTGATGGTGCGTGACGAGGCGATGTTCGGCACCGGCCAATTGCCGAAGTTTTCCGAGGACCTGTTCAAGACCACCGATGGCCGCTGGCTGATCCCAACGGCGGAAGTGACGCTGACCAACCTCGTGTCCGGCGAAATTCTCGATCAGGAAAAGCTGCCGCTGCGCTTCACCGCGCTGACCCCGTCCTTTCGTTCGGAAGCGGGTTCGGCCGGTCGCGACACGCGCGGCATGCTGCGCCAGCACCAGTTCTGGAAATGCGAGCTTGTCTCCATCACCGATGCGGAAAGTGCTGTCGCCGAGCACGAGCGCATGACGGCCTGCGCCGAAGAAGTGCTGAAGCGTCTCGGCTTACATTTCCGCACCATGACGCTGTGCACCGGCGACATGGGTTTTGGCGCACGCAAGACCTACGATCTGGAAGTGTGGCTGCCCGGCCAGAACACCTATCGTGAAATCTCGTCCTGCTCGGTCTGCGGCGATTTCCAGGGACGGCGCATGAATGCGCGTTATCGCGGCAAGGACGACAAGGCGACGAAGTTCGTGCACACGCTGAACGGCTCCGGTACGGCTGTCGGCCGCTGCCTCATCGCGGTTCTCGAAAATTATCTGAACGAGGACGGTTCCGTCACAATTCCAGACGTGCTGCTGCCCTATATGGGCGGTCTGACACGCATCGAGAAGGCGGCCTGAGTTCTGGTGTTTCCGTCATTCCGGCCCTGAACCGGAATCCAGCCAGCCCGAGTCCTTGGGCTGGAAGGGCTCTTCCCGAAGCGCGGACGCGCGTCGACTGGATGCCGGCTCAAGGCCGGGATGACGGTTGAGGGGGTGCTCTTACCTGAACCAAATGAATAGCGGAGAGAAAACATGCGGATTTTGCTGACGAATGACGACGGTATCCACGCCGAGGGTCTGGCCGTGCTGGAGCGTATCGCCCGCACGCTGTCCGACGATGTCTGGATCGTTGCGCCTGAGACCGACCAGAGCGGTCTTGCCCATTCGCTGACGCTTTCCGAACCGCTGCGTCTGCGCAAAATCTCCGACAAGCATTATGCGTTGCGCGGCACGCCGACCGATTGCGTCATCATGGGCATTCGCGAAGTTCTGCCGGAGAAGCCCGACCTCGTGCTGTCAGGCGTTAATGCCGGCGCCAACATGGCCGATGATGTGACCTATTCCGGCACCATTGCCGGCGCCATCGAAGGCACGCTACAGGGCGTGCGTTCCTTCGCGCTCAGCCAGGCCTTCAGCCATGCTGACGGCCGTGTCGTGCCCTGGGAAGTCGCCGAAACCTATGCGCCGGATCTTCTGCGCAAGCTGATGAATGTCGATCTGCCTGATGGCACCTTCCTCAATCTCAATTTCCCCAATTGCGCGCCCAAGGATGTGCAGGGCGTTTCCGTGACCGGGCAGGGCAAGCTCGATTTCGGCCTGACCGTGGAAGAACGACAGGACGGCCGCGGTTTCCCCTATTACTGGCTGCGCTTCGGCGAGCGCCTTGGTACCTTCCGCGAAGGCACCGATATCCATGCCCTGAAGCATGGCAAGATTTCGGTCACGCCGCTTAAGCTTGACCTGACGGATTACTCGGTGAAGGATCGGGTTGCGCAAGCACTTGGATTCGGAGTCGCCGATTGAAATCCGCCATGGTCGAAAAGGAAGGTTTTGCCGCTCTCGTTCTCCGCCTGCGGGGCGAGGGGATTTCCGACCTCGACCTGTTGACGGCGGTCGAGCAGACGCCACGTTCCAAATTCGTGCCGCCGCAATTTGCTGCTGACGCCTATTCCAGCCGCACGATCCCGATCGACTGCGGCGCCTTCATGGAAGGCGCCGACATGGCGGTGAAAATCCTTGCCCGCCTGCAGGTCAAGCCCGGCCAGCGGGTGCTGGAAATCGGCACCGGCAGCGGTTTCATGACGGCGATCATGGCCCGTCGGGTGGAGCGGGTGTTTTCGCTGGAGCGTTACAAGACGCTGGTGCAGCAGGCGCAGAACTGTCTGGACGATCTTTCCATCCGCAATGTCGTCATCCGTCAGGCGGATGGCAGCAATGGACTTGTGGGCGAAGGTACCTTCGACCGTATCGTCTCCACAGCCGCCTTCACCACCATGCCCCGTTTTTTCGCCGAACAGATCGTATCGGGCGGCATGATGATCGCGCCGATCATCGTTGAGGGTGATCGCTGCGTGATGACCCGCTTCTCCAAGACCGGCAGCCGCTTCGAAAAGGAAGAGCTGTTCGAGGCGCCTTATCTGCCGCTCAGCACCCATATTGCCCGGCATTTGTGACGAAATGAAAATTTTGAAGGCAATTCATTTTTGTCTTCTAATGTTCTGAATTGTCGCAACTATCTGATTTTCAATATCATTATTGTCTCAACATGAGGCATCCGGTTTTCGTCATGGTTATCGAAGTGTCAAAAAAGCACTGAGAGGCTTAACGTTTTAACGGCGTGGTAACACTAACGCGCTTTAATCATAAACATCGACGCATGGTTTTCCCCACCTCGGGAAATGGGCCTTGCAAGAAGTGAAATTTGTGCCGGATCGGTTTCGATGCGGCGGGTTGGCGTCAGTGTAGATCGAGTCATGCGTATGAGACATTCGTCTAAAATCGGAAAATCAGTCGCAAAAATGTTCGCAGCGGCATTGCTGGCAAGCGTCGCAACGGGCTGTAGCTCGGATGCAACGCGGTTCGGCGGCCTCTTTTCCAGTGGACCGGACAAGATGACCACGGCGTCAATTCCAGCCCGTCAGGGTGGTGGTGCTTATGCGCAGGCCCCGGTTCCGCAGGGCGACATGAACGGCGGTTATGCTTCCGCCGCGCCGCAGGGCGGTTACGCCAATCAGAACATGGCGGGCAATTCCTATCCGCAGTCCGGCGGTTACGGCGGCGGCGTCCAGCCGTCCACGGCCCGCTCGGCTTCGGCCTCTCCGGTGCAGCGCTCCGAACTGTCGGCACCGTCGGCAGTGGCAAGCCGCGATCCGGCGACGCGCAACGAAGCCATGGCTCAGCCTTTCCCGTCCGCACAGCGACAAGCCGCACCTTCTCTGGCAGCACCTGCCCGCCAGACAGCCGCGCCCGTCGCCGACAATCTGACAACCGCAACCGTCCGTTCCGACAAGAATGGCTGGCATACGGATGGCGCTTCCTCCGTGACCCTGCGTCCCGGCGAAAGCATCACCACCATTTCCAACCGCTACGGCGTCCCGGAAAAGGAACTGCTGCGGGTCAATGGCCTGAAGTCCGCGTCTTCGGCGCAGGCCGGACAGTCGATCCTCATTCCGAAATTCGGCCAGGTGCGCAACGCCGCCAAGGATGCGGCCGGCAATATCGCGCTGAACCGCAATGGCGACCAGCCGACCCCGCTGCGCAGCCCTGAGGGCAATGTTGCCGTGCTGCCGTCGCAGGCTGCCGCCCGTGACAAGATTTCCTCCGAGGCTGGCAAGCTGACGCCTCCCGGTGGCAAGCCACTGCCGCCGACCGGTGGTTACAAGGTTCAGCCGGGCGACAGCCTTGCGAAGATCGCCCGTGAAAACGGCGTCTCGGTTGCCGCGCTGAAGGCCGCCAACGGTCTTTCCAACGAAAGCATCCGTGTCGGCCAGACACTTTCCATGCCGGGCGCCGGCACTGACAACGTCAAGACAGCCTCGGTTCCCGCCAAGGAAGCGGCCAAGGCAGTCGAGACCGCATCCGCCAAGCCGGAACCCTACAAGGCCCCTGCCGCTGCTGCCGCGACTATTCCTGCCGCGCCGGCTGCCACGGCAAGTGTCAGCGACATCGAAAAGAAGTCCGACATGGCTTCTCTCGCTCCGGAATCCACCGGCATCGGCAAATATCGCTGGCCGGTTCGCGGCGCGGTCATCAACAATTTCGGTGACAATGTCGAAGGCAGCCGCAATGACGGCATCAACATCTCGGTTCCCGAGGGTACGCCGATCAAGGCCGCTGAAAACGGTGTGGTCATCTATGCCGGCAACGGTCTGAAGCAGCTCGGCAACACGGTGCTGGTGCGCCATGACGACGGCAAGGTCACTGTCTACGGCAACGCCGCCAATCTCGATGTCCAGCGCGGCCAGAAGGTCCAGCGTGGCCAGACCATCGCCACCTCAGGCATGACCGGCAGCGCCAAGCGTCCGCAGGTTCACTTCGAAGTTCGCAAGGATGCGACACCGGTGAACCCATCAGGTTTCCTTGAATAGGTATTGCGTCTCAAGGAATGATGAAGCCGGGTGAAGAGCCCGGCTTTTTCATTTTTGGGGTGATGCAAACGTCTCCACATATTCGACGTCATCTTCGGGCTCGACCCGAGGATCCATGGTGTGCGGGGTTCTGGATCCTCGGGTCAAGTCCGAGGAGAGAGTGCGGTCGAGCCTGAAACAGCCCCGTTTCCAACGCCGGCTTACCCTCTCACCAACCCGACCGTCTTCTCGATGAAATCTGCAATCGTTGCGGTATCGTCGAGATCGAAAACCGGTAGAGCCGTGTCCGCTACCTCATGATCGGCGGCAATTGCGATGATATGCGGATCGAGCGGCGCAAGCGGTTCGGTTTTCATCGCTTCCAGCCGGCGCGCCTCGATCTTCGGCACCGGCTCGTATTTATAACCTTCGATCAGCACGAGATCGCAGGGGGCGAGGCGGGAGAGGATGGCCTCGAAGGACGGCTCGGGTTCGCCGCGCAATTCATGCATGATGGCGAAACGGGTGCCGGAAACGATGGTGACCTCATGCGCGCCGGCCTGCCGGTGACGCCAGCTATCGGCACCCACCTTGTCGATATCGAAATCATGATGGGCGTGCTTGATGGTGGAGACGCGGTAGCCGCGCGCTGTCAACTCGGTGACGATGCGCACCGCAAGGCCGGTCTTACCCGAATTTTTCCAGCCGGCAATGCCAAAGACCTTTTGTGCCGTCATGGTTGCAGCTCCATCTCTTTGTTTCAACGCATTATCCTACTGGAAATGCTCTAGATGGCTACGCGCCAGCGCCAGCTCATCCGGGGTGTTGATGTTGAAGAATGGATCGAGGCTGCCCTTTGCCGTTTCCACCGGCGGGAAGGCCACACCGATGGTGACATGCCGGGCAAGATAAGCCCGGATACGGCGGTTCGCATCCTTCTTCAGCCACTCCTCGAGATCGTCGGCAAGCGCCACCGGCCACAGCGCGAAGACGGGATGAAGCTGGCCGCTCGAGGCAGCGATGACGATCGTATTGTCCGATATGTGTTCGCACAGCCGGGCGACGAGATCGTCGGGGAAAAACGGGCTGTCGGCAGGCGCGGTCAGGAAATGGCTGCCGGTGGCCTCGCGATTGCGGAAATGCCGCATGCCGGCCAGAACACCGGCGAGTGGCCCGGCATGGCCGTTCAGCGTATCGGGCAACAGCGGCAGGCCGAAAGTTTCCGCCCAGTCGCCCTTGTCTTTGATGGCGGCATTGATGGTGACATCAGAGACCTGTGGCGCAATGCGGCGCACGACGTGGGAAAGCAACGGCGCATCGCCCAGCATCACCATCGCCTTGTTGGTGCCCATGCGCCGCGACAGGCCACCGGCGAGCACGAGACCGGGTATCTGAAGGGCGCTCATTGCCGCTGTTCCTGCAGCCTTACGACATAGGTGGTGAGAAGGGCGACAAGGCCGGTCGCCAGCATCACCATGAGGAGCGGCCAGGTTCCATCTTCTTTTGAGAGGACCGATGAGGCAAGCACGGAAAGGGCGGCACCGCCGCCGATGGTCATCGCACCGCCAAGACCGGAGGCGGAACCGGCCAGATGCGGCTGGACGCTGACCATGCCGGCATTGGCGCTAGGCAGTGTCACGCCGTTGCCGACGCCGATCAGGGCAAGCGGCACGAAGAACGCATAGGCGCTTTCCGCCCCGCCGGTAATCAGTATGATAGTCGTGACGATGCCGGCAATGGCGATGACATTGCCCGACAGCATCATGCGGGTGATGCCGATCTGGCTGGCATAACGGCCGGAGACGAAATTGCCGAGCATGTAACCGCTGGCCATGAAGAAGAACTGCAGGCCGAGCATGGCCGGGGCAAGCCCATAAAGCACGCTGCCGACAAAGGGTGCGCCGCCGAGGAATGAAAAGAACATGCCCGACGAGAAGGTCGAGGTCAGCGCATAACCCCAGAACAGCGGCGAGCGCAGAAGTTCCGGCCAGGCGTGGAACTGCTGTGAAAAACTCGCCGATTTATTGTGGTTGGTTTCGCCGAGATCGAACCATGCGAGCGCCAGAATGCCGACGCCAAGCAGGGCAAGGAGTGCGAAGCTCGACTGCCAGCCGGAAATGTCGTTGAGCAACCCGCCGACAGTTGGGCCAACCATCGGCACCACCGACATGCCCATGGTTACATAGCCGATCATTGAGGCGGCCTGTTCCATTGGCACCATGTCGCGCACGATGGCGCGGGCCAGCACGAAGCCGGAAACGACGGCCGCCTGTGCGACGCGCCCGATCATGAAGACGGTGATATTCGGCGCCAGCATGCAGACCAGCGTGGCGGCGATCATGATCGCGATGCTGGCAAGCATGACCGGCCGGCGGCCGAAGAGATCGGAAAGCGGGCCGATGAGAAGTTGCAGACAGGCGGTGGCGGCAAGATATCCCGAAACCGCAAATTGCATCACCGCGTAATCGGTCTCGAAATAGAGCGCCATGGCCGCAAGCGAGGGTAGGAACACATTCATGCACAGCGCCGCGACGCCGGCGATGACGACCAGCGTGATGATGTGGGGTGGGGTGGTTCGATCGAGAAAACGGCCGCTTTTCATGTCATTCTCCCGCCTCTTCCGTAACGGCAGTTTTCGTTACGGAAGCCGGTCGCACCGTGGTCGCGGCCGTCGGTGTCGCGGCCGCGCGCTTGGCCATCTGCGAACGTTTACGCAGGCTTTCACGATAGAAAGTGTAGAGACCCGAACCGATGACGATCATCGCGCCGACGATCGTGAAAGTGTCGATTTTTTCGTTGAAGAAGAACACGCCAATCATGAAACCCCAGAGCAGGCCGGTATAACGGAAGGGCGCGACGAAGGAGATTTCGCCTGATCGCATGGCGAGAATGATCGCCTGATAACCGACCAGCACCAGAATGGCCGAAGCGGCCAGATGCGAGACGATCGTGACATTCATCGGCTGCCAGCCGCCGAAAGGCACGATCAGCAGGCCGCCCACCGCCATGTTGACGGTGGCGGTGATGACGGTAATCGCAAGCGAGGGCACATCGGCATACATTTTCCGGGTCAGGAGATCACGTGCGGCGGTGACGGCGAGCGATGCGACGACCAGCAGCGCGCCGGGGGTAAAACCTTCCGGGCCGGGCCGGATAATGACGAGCACGCCGATGAAACCGACGATGATGGCCACCCAGCGCCGCCAGCCGACCGGTTCGCGCAGGAACAATGCGGCCCCCAGCGTCACCACCAGCGGCAGGGACTGCAATATGGCCGATGCGTTGGAAAATTCGATGAGGCCCAGCGCGGTCAGATAAAGCACCGCGGCAGTCACTTCGCAGAGACAGCGCAGGATGATGATGGGCCGCAGCAGGGTTTTCAGTGGTCTCAGCGCGCCGAAATGCCGGGCGGCGATATAAATCAGCACCACGGTCATGATGCCGCGCACGAACATGATCTGGCCGGTGTTGATGTAGGGTGTGACGGATTTCGTCAGGGCGTCGTTGGCCGTGAAGCTTGCCATGGCGAGCGCCATGAAAAGCGCGCCGCGCGTATTGTCCGTCAATGCCATTCCATACGATCCCAGACCATGCGCAGTTTTACCCGGACCGACCTTTCAGACGGTTTCGGGCGGCCTCGCGGGCGCGACGACGCATTCCTCCATGTAAAGAGACGTGACACGGCCAAGCCGGCAATTCAACCGCTTATATAGATAGGTGACAAAGAAAGCGGCTCAGCCGCCCGTCACGCTCATATGGCGGGCGACGGCGGGGCGTTTGTGGGTGCGGTCGATGATGAAATCATGCCCCTTCGGCTTTCGCAGAAGGGCTTCATCGATGGCGCTGGACAGATAGACGTCGCTGTCGGAAGCGCGCAGCGCCGTGCGCAGATCGGCCGTATCGTCCTGGCCCAGACACATATAAAGCGTGCCGGTGCAGGTCAGGCGGACACGGTTGCAGCTTTCGCAGAAATTATGGGTCATCGGCGTAATGAAGCCGAGCCGGCCGCCGGTTTCCTCCACCGTTACGTAACGGGCGGGGCCGCCGGTCTGGTAATCGCTGTCGATGAGCGTGAAGCTCTTTTCCAGATCGGCGCGCAACTGCGACAGCGGCAGATAGCGGTCGGTGCGGTCTTCCTCGATCTCACCCATCGGCATGGTTTCGATGACAGTCAGGTCCATGCCGCGACCATGGGCAAAACGCATGATTTCAGGCATTTCGGTGTCGTTGAAATCCTTCAGCGCCACGGCGTTGAGCTTGACCTTGATGCCGGCGGCCTGCGCGGCATCCAGCCCTTCCATGACACGGTCGATATCACCCCAGCGGGTGATCTGGCGGAATTTATCGCGGTCGAGCGTGTCGAGCGAGACGTTGATGCGCTTGACACCGCAATCGGCCAGCTCATCGGCATATTTGGCAAGCTGCGAGCCATTGGTGGTCAGCGTCAGTTCGTCCAATGTGCCGTTGCGCACATGGCGGCCGAGATTCCGAACCAGCGACATGATGTTCTTGCGCACCAGCGGCTCGCCGCCGGTGAGCCTGAGCTTGCGCACGCCGCGCGTTATGAAGACGGAACAGAGCCGGTCGAGTTCTTCCAGCGTCAGAAGGTCCTTCTTCGGCAAGAAGGTCATGTGCTCGGACATGCAATAGGTGCAGCGGAAATCGCAGCGGTCGGTGACTGAAACGCGCAGATAGGTAATGGCGCGGCCGAAGGGATCCACCATCGGTGCGTTGTTTTCCGTCAGGAATTGCGCTTTTTCAAGCGATCCGGGGAAACTGTTCACGTCTCCATCCTCATTGCGCGATGCGCCTTTCAAATGATGTAGTGGCTTGCCTATCGTGAGGCAAGTCCGTAATTTTGACGCATATGATGAGCTTACGGAAGTGAAAAATGAGTGATGTCTGGCCGACCGAGCTGCTGGTGTCGAAAGACCGGCGGGAATTGACGGTTTCCTTTGACGATGGAAGCGTTTATCGGCTTCCCGCCGAGATGTTGCGGGTGCTTTCACCCTCGGCGGAAGTGCAGGGTCACGGGCCGGGACAAAAGGTCACGGTACCCGGCAAACGCAATGTCACCATCCGCTCGATGGTCGCGACCGGCAATTATGCGGTTCGCATCGTTTTCGACGACGGCCATGACAGCGGTATCTACACCTGGAAATATCTGAGGGAACTGGGCGAAACCGGCGACGCACTGTTTGACGATTATCAACGGCAGCTTGCTGAAAAGGGCTTGAGCAGGGAGCCGCTATCCCGGTAGAAAAAGACGGGGGACGAAGCCCTCGTCCTATCAATTGCAACGGGGTGACGTGTGGCTGTCGAAGCGAACGGAAATGATCTGGCCCAGGTGGTCGTGCTTTTGGCGGCAGGTGTCGTCGCCGCGCCGATTTTCAAGCGTATCGGCCTCGGTTCGGTGCTGGGTTATCTGGCTGCCGGCCTGGTGATCGGTCCTTACGGGTTTGGTTTTTTCTCAGATTCGCAGGCCATTCTCCATATTGCCGAACTGGGCGTAGTGATGTTCCTGTTCATCATCGGCCTTGAAATGCAGCCGTCGCGGCTGTGGTCGATGCGGCAGGATATTTTCGGGCTGGGCGCGCTGCAGGTGCTGGTGTGCATGGCGGGCCTGACGTTGATCGGTGTCGGTCTTGGCTTTCCGGTCATCATGTCCTTCGTCGCTGGCACGGGTTTCGTGCTGACCTCGACGGCGATCGTCATGCAGATGCTGCAGGAACGCAACAGCATGTCCAGCCTCAAGGGCCAGCGCATCATCGCCATCCTGCTGTTTGAGGATCTGGCCATCGTGCCGCTTCTGGCGCTTGTCGCCTTTCTCGGTTCGGGCGGCGAACATGTGACGCCCTCGGAGCGCTGGATTTCCGTGGGCATTGCGCTTGCCGCCGTTGGTGCGCTCATTCTTGCCGGGCGTTATCTGCTTAACCCGTTCTTCCGGCTGCTCGCCGCCTCCGGTGCGCGGGAGGTGATGACGGCTGCTGCGCTTCTCGTGGTGCTGGGATCTGCGCTGCTGATGCAGGTCAGCGGACTTTCCATGGCCATGGGCGCGTTTCTCGCCGGCGTGCTTTTGTCGGAATCTTCCTTCCGGCATCAGCTGGAAGCGGATATCGAGCCGTTTCGCGGTATTCTGCTCGGCCTGTTCTTCCTCGGCGTCGGCATGGCGATCGACCTTGCCGTCATCGGCTCCAACTGGCAGCTGGTGGTCGTCAGTGTGGCGGGCTACATGCTGCTCAAGGGTTTTCTGATCTATGGTGTGGCGCGGGCGCTCGGCACCACGCGCCGTGAGAGCCTGGAGCGGGCGGTGCTGATGGCGCAGGGCGGCGAATTCGCCTTCGTGCTTTATTCCGCCGCCGTTAGCGCCGGCATTCTCGACCGGGAGGCGAACGCCATCCTGACCGCGACCATCATCATCTCGATGGTGTTGACGCCGCTGATGGTCATTCTGCATGACCGGCTGGTGCCGGCGGCAGTTCCCAATACCGACGATCTCGACGTGCCTGAGAATGTCGAGGGCAGCATTCTCTTGATCGGCTTCGGGCGTTTCGGGCAGATCGTCAGCCAGCCGCTTCTGGCGCGTGGCTACACCCTGTCTCTCATCGACAAGGATGCCGACTTCGTGCGTGACGCGGCGGAGTTCGGTTTCAAGGTCTATTATGGCGACGGATCGCGGGCGGAAATCCTGCATGCAGCCGGCGCCAGCACGGCGCGCGCGGTGCTCATCTGCGTCGATGACAAGGATGCGGCGGTGCGGATCGCGGAGATCGTCAAGCACGAGTTCCCGCTGGTTCCGGTTCTTGCCCGCGCCTATGACCGTGGCCACGCCATCGATCTTCTGAAGGCGGGCGTCGATTACCAGATCCGTGAGACGCTGGAATCGGCGCTGAATTTCAGTGAGGAAGTGCTGGGCGCCATGGGCGAGGAGCGTGAGGACGCCGCCCGTCTGGTGGAGGAATTCCGCGACCGTGACGAGGAACGTTTCGCCATGGAGGTCGTCGGCGGCATCTATGCCGGCCGTTCGCTGATCCGCGGCAATGCTCAGCCGGCCGACCTCGTCGCCGCACGCACTGCACGCGAGCGGGCGGAGCGGGAAAAGGCGGAAGCGGCGGAAGAATAGGCGTAGTCCCGATATACCGGTTTTAACAGGGTTGGAATTGACATGACGATCATTCACACGGTTGAGGAATTGAAGGCCATCTATGACGGAACCAGCGAAGCGTCGATCGCCAAGGTAACGGCCACGCTGACGGCCGAATACCGGCTGATGATTGAGGCGTCACCCTTTCTGGCGCTGGCGACTGTGGGGCCGGAAGGCATGGACTGTTCGCCGCGTGGTGACAGGGGCGGTGTCGTGCGGGTAGCGGATGACAAGACAGTGCTGCTGCCGGACTGGCGCGGCAACAACCGTGTCGACTCCCTTTTGAATATCGTGCGTGACCCGCGGGTGGCGCTGATGTTCCTGATCCCCGGTTCGAATACCACGATGCGCATCAACGGCCGGGCCGTGGTCTCCGTCGATCCGGAGCTGCTGCAAAGCTTCGAGATGGATGGCAAACATCCGCGCACCGTCATCGTGATGACGATTGATGAGGTCTATTTCCAGTGTGCCAGGGCGCTGATGCGCTCGGAACTGTGGAACCCGGAACACTTCGTCGAACCGGCGTCGCTACCCACGCCGGGTGTGCTGCTGAAAGCCGCGAAAGCGGAGTTCGATCAGGAAACCTATGACCGCGAATGGGCGGCCCGGGCAGCGGCTACGATGTGGTGAGGGGCTTGTCGCGAAGAGTACCTCATAGCGATGCAACGATAGGCCGACGTCTTTCCTATTTCCTCATTCCTGTGCTCGTTACAGGAATCCAGTCGACGCGCGTCTGCGCGGCGGAGAGAGTTTTACAGCCCAAGGACCTGGGCTGGCCAGATTTCTGTGACAGGCACAGGAATGAGGGTAGGGGAAGTAGCGTGGTTTTAGCGCACCCAAACTGGCGCGATACGCGTCACGTCCGGTAAATGAGCCAGTTCTTGCCGGTATAGTTCTTCTGCATGCCATCCTCGTAAAAGATGGAGCGGTTTCTGCCGGTTTCCTTGGCGTGGTAGAGCGCCGTATCGGCATGGCCATAAAGCTCGCCCGGATTGTTGGCCTGCGAAGCGGAAGCGAAACCGATGGAGATCGTCACCGTGCCATAGTCGGCGCCCGATCTTGAATTGCGGAACGGTGTGCTTTCCAGCGACAGGCGGATGCGCTCGCACATCACCATGACTTCCTCCGGCGTATTGCCGTCGAGAATGATGGCGAATTCCTCGCCGCCGCTTCTGGCGACGAAGCCGTCCTTGCGGACATTGGCGCGGATGACCGAGGCGACGGTCGCCAAAATCTTGTCGCCGACCGGATGGCCGAACGTGTCATTGATCCGCTTGAAATGGTCGATATCGAGCAGGACCAGCGACGTATATTGCAGGCCGATGGAGCTGTCATAGACGCAGGCCAGCCGGTCGTCGAAAGCCCGGCGGTTGGAAAGGCGCGTCAGCGAGTCGGTATTGGCGATGCGCTTATATTCATCCAGTTCCAGACGGACCTGATGCATTTCCTCGGCATGGCGATTGACGTCGTTAAACGCCTTCTCGCCATCGATGATCTTCGTGCCCGTGGCTTCGGCCAGCAACAGGATCGCATTCTTCAGAATATTGGTGCTGGAGGCGTTCTTGTCATCGATGCGCTGGCGCGTTTCGCCAAGGATCCTGTTGTAGTTTTCGATGGAGGATTGTTCCCGCCGCAATGTGCCCAGCAACGCTTCCAGTTCGCGCCTGAGCTTTTCATGCGCGTCGTCGATGGCCCTGACCGGATTGCTTTCGCCGTGGCGCGTGGAGAGTTCGTCCAGATCTTCCTGCGTGGCCCGGCTTCCAAGCGCCGCCAGATCTTTCGTCAGCGCCGGGTTCGAGCCGATATAGGCTTCGTAGAAAAGGCTGTAATTACGCGGGATCGGCGAAACACCCATGCTCCGCATGGCGTAGGCAATCTGTCCGGCAATGTCGGGTCCCGTTGTTTTGGGCGTGGATGCCGTGTTCATCAAGAAACTCCAGTGAGTCTGCTTATAGACAATGATTATTATTATGTAGGCTGTTTTGGAAAGCTTAATTTATAGAAAACTAATTTTTGTTCCCGGAAATCCTGTTTTTGTTGATTTTTATCTTATTTAATTGATAATTATAAGTAATTTTCATTTTTATAGATTTCCGGAGTTTTTTACCTCTACTATTCGCCTTGGTGACAGCATCGTATTTATTCTGTCAATCCCGATAACGCTTTTCGAGTGATTTATTTTGGCACAGCAATACAGGGTGCCGGGATAGGAAATGTCGGGGCAGTGCATTTTTCAATTCCGCAAGACATGGCCTATAGGCGGCGAACTTCGTCGCTTATGTCTAAACGCAAGAATCTTACAGTTTTTATTTGATGCTCTCAACGCCAAACGGCGCGGTTAGCGCCGGTATAGGGATGATATTTGTCAAGCTTTTGAAACAGTATGCCGTTTCGATCCGGTGGCTCTCAGACGGCGTCAGGTCCGGAGCTTTATAACCGGGCATTCCGTGCCTGCGGGCGCTTCCGGCGCATGCGGCGGACGTATGATCAGGACGTCGGAATGGGCAAGGATGTTCATCATCGATGAATCCTGCTTGGCATAGGCTTCCGCTACGCGTCCACCATTTTCGTCGGTGCGGAGACGGGCGCGAAGATAATCCTGCCGATGGTCATTTTCTTTCAGCGGCGTCGCGGTCCTTACGGTTGCTGCGCGTTCCGGAGGTGCGCGGCGGGCGATCCGGCGGATCAGCGGCTCGAGAAACAACAGGCTGCAGACGAGACTGGCGACCGGATTTCCGGGCAGGCCGAGAACCTGCATCGTGCCGATCGCCCCCACCATCAGCGGCTTTCCGGGACGCATGGCGATGCGCCAGAAATCCAGCTGCATGCCTTCCGCCTTCAGTGCCGCCTGCACCAGATCGTGGTCGCCGACGGATGCGCCGCCCAACGTCACCAGCACATCCACCTTGGCTGCGACAGCCTTGCCGATGGCGGCGCGGATCAGCGTATCGTCATCGGCAATGATGCCGAGGTCGAGGACGTCTGCGCCCGCCTGACGGGCGAGGGCTGTGACGCCGAAGGTGTTGGAGGCAATGATCTGGGCCGGGTTCGGTGTGCTGCCCGGTGGCAGCAATTCGTCGCCGGTGGCAAGGATGGCGATGCGCGGCTTTCGGTAGACGGTAAGTGCTGCGTGGTTCATGGCTGCCGCCAGCGTCAGGTCGGTGAAGCCGAGTTCGCGCCCGGCTTGCAGAATGGTTTCGCCCTGTGCAAAATCCTGCCCGCGCGGGCGAATGTGTCTCCCGGCGGTGACTTTGAAGGTGGTACGGATCTTGCCGCCTTCCAGCACTTCCGCATCCTCCTGAATGAGGATGGTATCGGCTCCCTCAGGCACGGGCGCGCCAGTGAAGATGCGCACTGCTTTGCCTTCACCCACTGTGCCGGTAAAAGCATGGCCGGCAGCAGCCTGGCCGATGACGGTGAGGACCGAGCCGATCTCTGGCGTATCGGTGCTGCGCAGCGCGTAGCCATCCATGGCCGAGGCGTCAAAAGGCGGCTGGGTGAGGAGCGCCGCGAGATCGGCCGAGAGGACACGGCCATCACATTCGGCCAGCGGCAGGGTTTCGCTATCGGTTACCGGAACCGCCGCTTCCAGAAGGCGCCGTGTGGCATCATCTACGGGCAGCAGCGGTTTCATTCAGCTCTCCTGCCGGCGAAAATCACCGGATTTGCCGCCGCTCTTTTCGAGCAGGCGGATATTGACGATTTCCATCGCCTTGTCGGCGGCCTTGGCCATGTCATAGATCGTCAGGCAGGCGATTGAGACGGCGGTCAGCGCTTCCATTTCCACGCCGGTCTTGCCTGACAGTTTCACCATGGCCTCGACGCGCAGGCCGGGCAGGGTGGTATCTTCGGTAATGTCCACCGCAACCTTTGTCAGCATCAGCGGATGGCAGAGCGGGATGAGATTGGCCGTCTGCTTGGCGGCCATGATGCCGGCCAGCCGCGCGGTGCCGATGACGTCGCCCTTTTTGGCGTTGCCATCGCGGATGAGCGCCAGCGTTTCCGGTTTCATTTTTACGAAACCTTCGGCGACGGCGACACGGATCGTCTCAGTCTTATCGCCGACATCGACCATATGCGCCTCGCCGCTGGCATCGATATGGGTGAGCTTCTGGCTATCGCTCATCGGGAATTTACTCCGCTGCCAGAATGCCGGACTGGCCCGTCAGCAGCGCTTTGGTGGCCGCCGTCACATCGTCCTTGCGCATCAGGCTTTCGCCGACGAGGAAGGTGCTGATTCCGCTCTTTTCGAGGCGCTGGCAATCCTCGAAGGTGAAGATACCGCTTTCGCCGACCAGCAGCTTTTCGGCCGGCACGAGGCCCGCCAGCTTCTCGCTGGTTTCGAGACCGACTTCGAAGGTGCGCAGGTTGCGGTTATTGATGCCGAGAAGCGGCGAGGCGAGTTTCAGCGCCCGTTCGGTCTCTTCGGTGTCATGGACCTCAACCAGCACATCCATGCCGAGCGCGAAAGCCTCGTCTTCAAGGCGTTTGGCTTCATCGTCGGAGAGCGAGGCCATGATGATGAGAATGCAGTCCGCACCCCAGGCGCGGGCCTCATGCACCTGGTAGGTGTCGAACATGAAATCCTTGCGCAGCGCCGGCAAAGCACATGCATTGCGGGCGGCGGTCAGGAATTCCGGCGCGCCCTGAAAGCTTGGGCTATCCGTCAGTACCGAAAGGCAGGCAGCGCCGCCCGCCTCATAGGCGGCAGCCAGGGCCGGCGGATCGAAATCCGGGCGGATGAGGCCCTTCGACGGGCTGGCCTTCTTGATCTCGGCGATCAGGCCGAATTTGCCCTCGGCCTGCTTTGCCCGGAGCGCCTTGTAGAAACCGCGCGGCGCGCTCTGGTCGGCGGCCATGGCCTTCAGATCGGCCAATGAGACCGTGGTCTTGGCAGCGGCGATTTCCTCGCGCTTGTAGATTTCGATCTTTTTCAGAATGTCGCTCATGGTCTCGCTTTCATTCCTGCTTGTGGTCGGCCTGCGCGGCATCTGCTTCGTTGGAGACGGCGACCAGACGGTCGAGTGCGGCAGCCGCCGCACCGCTGTCGAGCGCCTCGCTGACGATCGCCATCGCCTGACCCAGTGTTTCCGCCTTGCCGGCGATGACAAGGGCCGCCGCCGCGTTGCAGAGGGATATGTCACGATAGGCATTGCGTTTGCCCGACAGGACGTCGCGCAACGCTGCGGCATTGGCAATGCCGTCGCCGCCTTTCAGATCGGCCATCGCCGCGATGTCGACGCCGAAATCTTTCGGGGTCAGATCGAAGGTGCGGATTTTGCCGTTCTCCAGCGCCGCCACATGGGTGACGCCGGTGGTGGTGACTTCATCCATGCCGTCGCCATGTACGACCCAGATGCTTTCCGAACCCAGATCGCGCAGCACTTCGGCAAGCGGCGTGAGCCAGCGCGGCGAAAACACGCCGAGCAATTGGCGCTTTGCGCCCGCCGGGTTGGAGAGCGGGCCGAGCAGGTTGAAGATCGTTCGTGTGCCGAGTTCGACGCGGCTCGGGCCGACATGGCGCATGGCGGAATGGTGCATCTGCGCGAACATGAAACCGAGCCCAGCCTCTGCGATGCAGCGGGCGATGAGATCGGGACCTATATCCAGCTTGACACCAAGCGCGGACAACGCATCCGCCGTGCCGGATTTGGAGCTGAGCGCCCGGTTGCCGTGCTTGGCGACGGGCAGGCCCGTGCCTGCGACGATGATCGAAGCCAGCGTCGAGATATTATAGGTGCCGATACCGTCACCGCCGGTCCCGACGATGTCGATGGCGTTGGCGGGAGCCGAAACCGGCAGCATGCGGGCACGCATGGAGGAGACGGCGCCGACGATTTCGTCCACCGTTTCCCCGCGCACGCGCAGCGCCATCAGAAAACCGCCGATCTGCGACGGGGTGGCTTCGCCCGACATCAGAATGTCGAAAGCCGCCCGCGCATCCTCGCGGTTCAGGCTTTCTCCGTTCGCGACCCTGGCGATCAGCGGCTTCAGTTCGGCCATCGTTCCCGTCCCCCGGTTAGAAGCCGACCATCGCCTGATCGGCGAGGGCCTGATTGATGGTCACACCATAATCATTCTGCAAACGGTTGACCATCTGATCGAGCATGTCGTCGCCAGCCGCGCGGGCAATGGCGGTGAACTGCTGGTCGTCATTGGCAAGCGCGTCGGCGGGCGCATTGGTATCGACCGAAGTAACCTTGAAGAGAATGCGGCTGGAACCTTCGGCATCTGCCGCCGTGCCAACCACGCCTTCAGCGCCGGAGAACACCGCCGCGATTGTCTGGCGACCGAAAATCGCGTCTTCGCTGGTGCGGCGCAGGCCGGATTTCTGCTCGACGGCGAGGCTGAGTTCGCCGGCGACAGCCTCAAGCGTCTCGCCCTTTTCAACGCGGGCCTTCAACTCGTCAGCCTTGGCGGCAAGTGCGGTGCGCTGCTGGTCGGCCGTCCAGTCGGCCACGACATCGTCGCGCACTTCGGCAAGCGTCCGATCGCGGGCGGGAATGATCTGCTCGACATCGAACCAGATGTAACCTTCGCGGCCGAGATTGATCGGCAGGGCTTCGGTGCCGGGTTCGGTCTTGAAGACTTCCTGCGCCAGTTGCGGGGAGGGCAGGCCCTCAATGGCGTCGCCCTTTTCATCGAGGCCGGCGGCATCGATTGCGGCGATGGTGACGGGCTTGAGGTTCAACTGCTTGGCCGCATCGGCAAGCGAGGAGCCGCCGGCGCGCAGATCTTCGTAACGGTCATGCACATTGGTGACTTCTTCGGCCGCTGCAGCGGTGGCGAGATCCTTGCGGATATCTTCCTTGGCTTCATCGAGCGTGCGGGTGGTTTCCGGCTTGATGCCGGTGACGCGCAGGATGACCGGGCCGAAGGAACCTTCGACGACCGCAGACACGCCGCCATCCTTCTGGATGCCGAAGGCCGCGTCGGCAATCGACGGGTCGGGCATGGTGTCCTTGGTGAATTCGCCGAGCGTTACGTCCGACGCAGTCTTGCCCTGGTCTTTCACGACCTGATCATAGGTGGTGTTGCCAAGCCGGATCTGCTCGGCAGCGGCGGCAGCCATTTCCTTGTCCGGGAAGGTCAGCTGTTCCACCGTGCGGCGGCCGGCGGTGCGGAAGTTGTCCTTGCGGCTGTTGTAATAATCGGCGATCTGCGCGTCCGTCACCGAAGCCTGATCGGCAATGTCTGACGGTTCCAGCTTCACATAGGTGAATTTGCGGAATTCCGGGGCGCGGTATTTCGTCTTGTTGGTTTCGAACCACGGCGCAAGCACGTCGTCGCCCGGCGCCTTGACCGGCGGGATGACGGCGTTGGAAAGAATGACGTAATCGACCGAGCGCTGCTCGTTGCGATATTGCTTCAACGCGTCCACCAGCACCTGCGGTGCGGCAAAACCATCCGAGACGGCTTCGACGATCTGGCTTCTGACGGCAACCTTGCTGCGTTCCTTGATATAGTCGTCTTCGCGGAAGCCGGAATTGCGCAGGCGTTCGCTGAACAGATTGCGGTCAAACTGGCCGTTGACCGACTTGAAGGCCGGGTCCTCGGCAATGAGCTTGGCAAGGCGATCTTCCGAAAGGCCGAGATTCATCTTCGAGGCCAGCTCGTCCAGAGATGCTCCTGCCGCAAGCTGGCTGAACACCTGCCGGTCGATGCCGAAGGCCTTGGCCTGCTCGGTCGTCAGCCGGGTGCCGAACTGGCGGCTGAGATCGGAAACCTGGCGCTGATAGGCGAGCCGGAATTCCTGCGGGCTGACCGTCTGATCGCCCACCGTCATGACGGCATGCGAATTGGCGGTGACCAGCGATGCGGAGACGCCCCAGACGCCAAACGAAACAACAAGCAAGAGAAGCAGCAGCTTGGCTGCCATGGTTCGAGAAGCATTTCTCAGGGAATCGAGCATCGTTATGCAAACCTCACAGGAACGTCATTGCGGTCGCCGGCTGTCCGGCCCGCGACGTATTGGCGTTCCTTAAATCAATCCAAACGGAAATTGAAGGGAATTTGCCTTGGAAAAACGGGGTTTTGAAAACGCTTGTGTGATTGGGGTGCTGTTTTTCCACCCGGATCTTCGCTGCATTGCCCTTGTGAGGCGGCAAAATAAAACCGCCCGGAGCGTCCAGGCGGTTGCAAAGAATCGTTTTTTAAGGCGGCGGTAGGCCGGTCTGTCGCGCTCAGAAGGCGCGGTCGCGCCGTATCGTCGCCTTGAATTCCTCGTCTTCACGCCGCATCTCGGCGATGACGGAAATCATCGATGTCACGAACATTACGCTGATCAGGGCAAGAAGCATTGTCAGAAATGTAAACATGATATCGTCTCCGGGAGTTTCGAGGAAATTCTCCCCGCTATCAATAGTAGTTCATATACTGATAACGGGCGGTCAGCTGCGGATAGTCCGGTCCCTGGGCTTCAGGCTTTTGCTCATAAAGGCTAAACGTCGTTGCTACCATTGCGATAACCAGTACTGTCCAGGCAGTGCTGATGACGCTGATTTTCGCAGAAGTAGACTGTTTTTCTCTTACAAACATCTGTCTGTTCCTTTGGTTTGGTTATAACGCACCATGTCTGATCATGTTCCGCGTCAACCTTAAAAATCGATTAGCATCGCGCCGGTGAAACTTCCTTGAATGGCTCGTTCATCTGGCGTTCAGGAAACTGGCTAAGGGCGTCATTCGAGAAAAAGATACTCGGCAGCGAATGATGCTATGACCGAAAGGACGATCATGAAGGCCAGCATTTTCAATTCTCCGGATGCTTAACGGGTGAAAGGCGTTTCGGTTTCCCGATGGTGTGCATTTATAGAAAATAGCCCTGAAACCGCACTGAACGGCCCATTCATCCGAGGTTCAGGCCGCTCTGGCCGCATGCGTGGGTGGTAAAAGTCTTGCGCCGAGCGTCTCTCCATGACAAAAGGCGGCACATATGCGGAAAGCATCGAAGCGCGCCCACCATCTGAGAGCGATATGACGATTGCCTTTTATCCAGGATCATTCGATCCGATGACCAACGGACATCTGGATGTGCTTATCCAGGCGCTGAACGTGGCGTCGAAAGTCATCGTTGCCGTCGGCATTCATCCCGGAAAAGCGCCGCTGTTCAGCTTCGACGAGCGGGCGGCGCTGATAAAGCAGGCGCTTGCCGAACAGCTGCCCACCGAGGCGGCGCGCATGGAGGTTGTCTCCTTCGACAATCTGGTGGTGGATGCCGCCCGTCAGCACGGCGCGCGCCTTTTGCTGCGCGGCCTGCGCGATGGCACCGATCTCGATTATGAAATGCAGATGGCCGGCATGAACCGCCAGATGGCGCCGGACATTCAGACCGTGTTCCTGCCCGCCGGAACGTCGTCGCGACCCATTACAGCCACATTGGTCCGGCAGATCGCCGCCATGGGCGGCAATGTCGATGCCTTCGTGCCCAAAGCCGTGCTTGAAGCCCTCAACGCCAAGCTGAAGCGCTGACTTCAGCCCCACATTCTGGAGCCAATCCGATGAAACTCGTTCGATTTGCCTTTGCCGGCGCCATGTTTGCAGGCGCGCTTGCCGCCAGCACCATTGCTTCGGCCGCCGAACTTCTCACCGTGCAGCTGAAGGACGGCCCTGTCGTCATCGAGCTGATGCCGGAAGTCGCGCCCAAGCACGTGGCGCAGATCGAGGCGCTGGCCAAGAAGGGCGCTTATGACAATGTCGCCTTCCACCGCGTCATCGACGGTTTCATGGCGCAGACCGGCGACGTGCAGTATGGCAACATGGAAAAGAGCTTTAACGCCCAGCGTGCGGGCACGGGCGGCTCCGACCTGCCGGATATCCCGGCTGAATTCTCCAAGACGCCGTTCACGCGCGGCGTGGTCGGCATGGCCCGCTCGCAGGATCCGAATTCCGCCAATTCGCAGTTCTTCATCATGTTTGCCGACGGCCCGTTCCTGAACGGCCAATATACCGTGGTCGGCAAGGTCGTGTCCGGCATGGAAGCCGTGGACAAGATCAAGCGCGGCGCCGGCGGCAATGGCGAAGTTTCCAACCCCGACCGGATGATCAAGGTCACCGTCGGCAAGAAGTAAGGTAGGGCAATAGAGCCCGAACAGAGGAGAATAATCATGGCTGAGATCAAGGATCCGGAAAACACCATCATCATGGAAACGACGACCGGCAAGGTCGTCATCCAGCTGCTTCCGGAAGTTGCTCCGGGCCACGTTGCCCGCATCAAGGAACTGGTATCGGAAGGCGCCTATGACGGCGTCGTGTTCCACCGCGTCATCCAGGACTTCATGGCCCAGACCGGCGACGTGAAGTTCGGCAAGAAGGGTTCGGAAAGCTTCAACCCGGCTCGCGCCGGCATGGGCGGTTCTGAAAAGGAAGACCTGAAGGCCGAATTCTCCGCCATTCCGCACGTGCGCGGCACCTGCTCCATGGCCCGTTCGCAGAGCCCGAACTCCGCCAACTCGCAGTTCTTCATCTGCTTCACGGACTCTCCGTGGCTGAACAAGCAGTACACCGTCTGGGGCCAGGTCATCGAAGGCATGGAAGCCATCGACAAGGTCAAGCGCGGCGAGCCTGTGAAGGATCCCGATTCGATCGTTTCCATCAAGCTTGCTTCGGCGGCTTGAAGGTAGCGTATAAAGCGTTTACCCGCTCCGCAGGCGACTGCGGGGCGGTTTCACATTGATGACGAGGGTGCCAGTTTCTCCGTCGTCATCCTCGGGCTTGTCCCGAGGATCTGATCACGTTGACGTTGTGGATCGTTAGATCCTCGGGACAAGCCCGAGGATGACGTTGAATGTACTAGGAAGCCTTGTCACCACCTTCCACCCGCCCCACGCAATGCAGGGCGGGTTTTGATATTTTCGAGAGCCCTTGCAATGCGTGTAGACCTGTTCGATTTCGATCTGCCCGAGGAGAATATCGCGCTTCGCCCGGCGAACCCGCGCGACAGCGCGCGCCTGCTGGTGGTCGATCCGAATGCGGACCGCATTGAAGACCACCGCGTTTTCGATCTGCCGTCTTTCCTGCGGCCCGGCGATGCGCTTGTCTTCAACGACACCCGCGTCATCCCTGCCCAGCTTGAAGGCGTGAGATTGCGCGAAGGCGCGCCGGAGACGGCGGTTTCGGCCACGCTGCACATGCGTGCCGACCAGTCGCGCTGGAAGGCATTCGCACGGCCCGGCAAGCGCATTAAAGAGGGCGACCGCATCCGTTTCGGTTATGAACGCGGCAATGCCTGCGGCCTTGCCCATCTGGAAGCCACCGTCGAGGAAAAGGGCGAGGATGGCGAGATAACGCTGCTGTTCGACGTTTCCGGCCCTGTTCTGGACGAGGCGATTGCGTCGGTTGGCCATATTCCACTGCCGCCTTACATCGCCGCCAAGCGGCCGGAAGATGTGCAGGACCAGACGGACTATCAGACCATTTATGCCCGCGAAAAGGGCGCTGTCGCTGCCCCCACCGCCGGGCTGCATTTCACGCCTGACCTGTTTGCGGCGCTGGACAAGGCCGGTATCGAGCGGCATTTCGTGACGCTTCACGTCGGGGCAGGCACTTTCCTTCCGGTAAAGTCCGACGATACCGACGATCACAAGATGCATTTCGAGATCGGCCATGTTTCGCAGGAAACAGCCGACCGTTTGAATGCGGTGAAGGCGCGGGGCGGGCGCATCATCTGCGTCGGCACCACTTCGCTGCGATTGATCGAAAGCGCCGCGGCCGAGAACGGTATCATTCACCCGTGGTCAGGGGCGACCGGCATCTTCATCACGCCCGGTTACCGCTTTCGCGCGGTCGATATGTTGATGACCAATTTCCACCTGCCGAAATCGACGCTGTTCATGCTGGTTTCGGCTTTCTGCGGTCTCGAAACGATGCGTGACGTTTATAAGCACGCTATCGAAACCGGATACCGTTTTTATTCCTATGGCGATTCCAGCCTGTTGTTCCGGAAGAACTGATGCACGACACATTCACCTTCACCCTGAAAGCCACGAGCGGTGGCGCCCGCCTTGGCGAAGTCGCCATGCCGCGCGGCGTCATCCGCACGCCTGCCTTCATGCCGGTTGGCACTGTCGGCACCGTCAAGGCCATGTATCTCGATCAGGTGCGTGAATTGGGGGCCGATATCATTCTCGGCAATACCTATCACCTGATGCTGCGGCCCGGCCCGGAGCGTGTCGCGCGTCTCGGCGGTCTGCATGAGCTGATCCGCTGGCCGCATCCGATCCTCACCGACAGCGGCGGTTTTCAGGTCATGTCGCTTTCCGGTCTGCGCAAGCTCGACGAGAAGGGCGTGACCTTCAAGAGCCATGTGGACGGTTCGCTGCACCATATGTCGCCGGAACGCTCGATTGAAATTCAGGGCATGCTCGATTCCGATATCCAGATGCAGCTCGATGAATGCATCGCCCTGCCGGCCGAACGCAAGGAAATCGAGCGCGCCATGGAGATGTCGCTGCGCTGGGCGGAACGCTGCCGTGTCGCCTTTGGCGAGCAGCCCGGCAAGGCCATGTTCGGCATCGTGCAGGGCGGCGACCAGCCGGATCTGCGCATCCGTTCCGCCGAAGGGCTGAAGCAGCTCGATCTGAAGGGCTACGCCGTTGGCGGTCTTGCCGTCGGCGAGCCGCAGGATGTGATGCTCGGCATGCTCGATATCACCCTGCCGGTCCTGCCCACGGAAAAGCCGCGTTACCTGATGGGCGTCGGCACGCCTGACGATATCCTGAAATCCGTGGCGCGCGGAATCGACATGTTCGACTGCGTGATGCCGACCCGCTCGGGCCGTCATGGGCTTGCCTTCACCCGTCGCGGCAGGGTCAATATCCGCAATGCCCGCCATGCCGAAGATATGCGCCCGCTGGACGAGCAGTCCAACTGCCCGGCCTCGCGCGATTATTCCCGCGCCTATCTGCATCATCTCACCCGCTCCAACGAGGCGCTGGGCGGCATGCTGCTCTCGTGGCACAATCTTGCCTATTATCAGGAGCTGATGCAGGGTATCCGCAAGTCGATCGAGGAAGGCCGTTTCGCCGATTTTTATGCGGAAACCATAGAGATGTGGGCAAAGGGCGACATAGACCCGATCTGATCTTTCCCGACCTTTCTCCTGTTTCGGACGCTTTCCGTGGCACATGCGCCTTACGTTCTTTTCCGGGATGATACGACCGGCACGGTGACAGCCTTCACCGAGCCGGAAGAGATTATCGTGGCGGATGAGCCGGAAGCGTTTTTTGCAGCACTCAAACGCATGGAAGAGTTGCGCCGCGCCGGGAAATACCTTGCCGGCTATATGTCCTACGAGGCGGGTTTCCTGTTCGAGCCGAAGCTTGCGCCATTTGCCGAAGAGCCCCGCAATGTGCCGTTTCTGCGCTTTGGCGTCTTTTCCGGCCCGCAGCCGGATGCGGGCCGGTTCGCGCGTCCCGACGATATGCCGGATGCGGATGCGTTTCTTTCCGATCCCGTGCCGGCATGGACACTCCAAGAATACCAGCAGCGCTTTGCGCGACTGCACGATCATCTGCGTCGTGGCGACTGTTATCAGGGCAATCTGACCATGCCCGTTCAAGCCCGCTGGAGCGGCGATCCGCTCACCGCCTTCTGGTCGCTGATCGAACGGCAGCCGGTTAAATACGGCGCGCTGGTCGATCTTGGCGGCCCGGTCATCCTGTCGCGCTCGCCGGAACTGTTTTTCTCGGTCGATGGCGAGGGGTTCATCGAAACCCATCCAATGAAGGGCACCACACCGCGCGGGGCGGATGCGGAGGAGGACAGGGCAATCATTACGGCGATGCTGGCGGATGAAAAGACGCTGGCCGAAAATCGCATGATCGTCGATCTGCTGCGCAACGATATTTCCCGTATCACCGAGGTCGGCAGCCTTCATGTGCCGCGACTGTTCGATATCGAAACCTATCCGACCGTGCACCAGATGGTCAGCCATGTGCGGGCGAAGCTTCTGCCTGACGTGACGGTGGAAGACATCTTCGCCGCGCTGTTTCCCTGCGGTTCTGTGACGGGCGCACCAAAAATGTGGGCGATGAAAATCCTGCGGGAGCTGGAAGCTGGCCCACGCGACGCCTATTGCGGCGCAATCGGCTTCATGTCTCCCCGTGGTGATATGCGGTTCTCAGTGGCGATCCGCACGCTCAGCCTGTTTGACGACGGCCGCGCCGTCTTCAATGTTGGCGGCGGCATCGTCTTCGATTCCGATGCAGAAGCCGAATATGACGAGTGCCTGCTGAAATCGAAATTCGCGGTGGGGGACAGGTTGTTGCGGCGGTGATCACCGCCCGATCACCTCGAACGTTCCATCCTCCACCAGCACTTCTTTCGCCGCCGCGTGGCTGAGAAAACCCGAAGGACTGGCGCTTGCGCCATAAGCGCCCGATTGCAGGATGGCAACGAGATCGCCGGCCTTCAGTTTCGGCAGCACGGCATTGCGGGCAAGCGTGTCGAGCGGGGTGCAGAGCGGGCCGACGATGGTGGCGGTCTCGTCATGGTCCGCCTGCATCAGGGCCGGCGCGACGATGGGGTAATTGCGTTTGACGATCTGGCCGAGATTGCCGGATGCGGCGAGATGATGGTGCATGCCGCCATCCGTCACCACGAAAGTGGTGCCGCGCGAGGTTTTTACCGAATTGACTTCCGCCACATAGATGCCGCCGGGGCCGGCGAGGAAGCGGCCGGGTTCGACGATGATATGGGCGTCGGTTATCAAAGGATGCGCTTTCACAAGCGCCTTGAGGTCGGGAATGGCGGCGCTGACCGTTGCAAGATCGAGCGGCGTTTCCCCGGCGAAATAGGGAATGCCGAGGCCGCCGCCGAGATCGATGGTCTCGAGCGGCCTGCCCAGCATTTCCGCCATGCGCGCGGCAAGGGAAATGGCGTGTCGCCATTGGGAGACAAGCATATCGGCGTCGAGAATCTGCGTGCCGCCATAGATGTGCACGCCGACGAGATCGATATGTCTGGCGTCCTTGAAGAGCGGCAGGACGTTTTCCAGTTCTTCTTCATCAAAACCGAAGGCGGTGGCCTTGCCGCCCATGCGCATGGCGCCCGCCTGCGCATCCGGCACCGGGTTGATGCGGATCGAGGCTTTGACCGGCCTGCCGATCTCTTCGATACGGGCGATTTCCTCAGCGCTTTCGATGTGGATTTCGCCGATGCCGCTGTCGATCACCTCACGCAATTCGACCATGCCTTTGCCGGGGCCGGCGAAGATGATGTTCTCAGGTGCGACACCCGCCTTGATGGCGGCGCGATATTCGCCGACGGAGGCGATTTCAGCGCCGGCACCTTGCTGCCGGAAAAGCGCGATAATGGCGGGCAGGGGATTGGCCTTCACCGAATAATAGATATCGGCAAAGCCCGATAGCGCCGTTTCAAGGTTCTGATAAGCGCTACGCATGACGCTTGCATCATAGAGGAAACACGGTGTTCCGGTTTGGGCGACGATATCGCGTACCGCAAGTCCGCCGATGACAAGATCATTGTCAGTGACCGCAAATTGCGCAGCCGCAAGCGCTGGGCCGTGGCTCTGGGTTTTATCCGTGGGCGACATTGTCCGTCCGTTCGCGCACCAGCGCGCGGTAATCCACCTTGCCATTGGCGGTGACCGGAAGCCGGTCGACCAGTTCGATGGCGCGCGGGATCATGAAAGGAGCGAGCATTTCGGCGGCTTTCCTGAGTGCTGCCGAAACGTCGATATTTTCGTTGGCGGCGGTTGCCACCGCATGCACCTTTTCACCGGCGAAGGCGTCCGGCAGGCCGATGACGGCGACCTGCTGGAACAGCCCGGTCGACATCAGGCTTTCCTCAACTTCGGTCGGGCTGATGCGATAGCCTGACGATTTGATCATCGCATCGTTGCGGGCAACGAAGCTGAAGAAACCATCCTCGTCTTCCACGGCCAAGTCACCGGAATAGCAGACGGTTTCTCCGCCCAGTGCCGCCGGAATGAAGGGATGAGGCCGCAGAACTTTTGCCGTGTCGTCCGGCCGGTTCCAGTAACCGAGCGATACCGTCGGGCCGCGGTGGACGAGAATGCCTGGCTCGCCCGGTTTTGCCCGCTGTCCCTTATCGGTGACGATGAAGATTTCGCATTCCGGAATGGCCTTGCCGATGGAAGTCGGGCGGTGGTCGATCTCTTCCGGTGGCAGGAAGGTGGAGCGGAAGGCCTCGGTCAGGCCATACATCAGGTAAATCTTGGTGTCCGGCAGTTTTTCGCGCAGCGCTTTTACGGTTTCCTGCGGCACACGCCCGCCGGAATTGGTGATGTAGCGCAGATGCGGCAGCGGCGTCTTTGCGAGCGACGGGGCCGCTCTCGTCAGGATCGCCCAGACGGTCGGCACGCCGGCGAGACCGGTTACGGCATGATTGCGCAAATCGCGGACGATATCGTCGCCCAGCCGGAAGGTGGAGATGATTGTGGTCGCGCCCTGTTCCACCGCCGTCAGCAGCTGGTTCAGGCCGTAATCGAAGCTGAAGGGCAGGAGGGAAAGAATGCGGTCGCTGGCCGTAATCTCCAGATAGGTGCGCACGATGCGCGCGCCGGCCAGAAGATTGCGGTGCGACAGCATGACGCCCTTGGGTGAGCCGGTGGAGCCGGATGTGTAAAGGATCGCCGCGAGGTCCTCGCCGATTGCCGCCGAAGGGCGGGCAGGCGCTACGCGTGTCGCGATTTCTTCCGCCAGCATCACCGTGACATGGGGAAGGTCTTCCAGCGCCGCCTTCAGCTCATCCATCATAACCGCGCTGCTGATGACGATTTTCGCGCCGCAATCCGTGATGATATGGCGGATCTGCTGTGATTTCAGCAGCGCATTGACCGGCACGAAAACGCCGCTGGCCATGCTCACCCCGAAGATTGACCAGCATTCCTCGATGCCGCGCGGCAGGAAAATGACGACGCGGTCGCCGCGTTCTGCGCCGGCCTGCTGCAGGGCCGCTGCGCAACGGTTCGCCGCTTGCGCGAATTCCTGGTAGCTCAACGCTATATCTTTGTGGACAAGCGCCTGATCGTCGCTTGCCGCGCGAGCAGTGAGCAGGTGATGCAGCAGGAAATGGGGTGTCATTTCCGTTCCCTGAGGACGAAGGCGATGAGATCGGCGGGCGTGCCGAGATTTTCCGGCGTGAAATGTTCGTCATCAAGCACGATGCCAAAACTCTCGCTGAGGAAGACCATCAATTCCAGGAAGCCGAGCGAATCGATCGCGCCGCCTTCTAGAAGCAATGTATCGTTGGTAAAAGGCGCGTAGGCGGGAAAGCGGTCCGAGAGATAGGCGTAGATAGTATCAGCAACGTTGGTTTCGCTTTTCTTCGCCGCAAGCATGCTTGTTCTCCGATGTCCCGTCTGTTTCCCATAAAACCCGCCCCGGAATGACACTTTATCTGTAAAGGTCGAGATTCTGTCAGGTCCACCAGGATTCACTAAAATACCTAGGGTGGCAATAACACCAACTCTGAGTATGTTTCGTTAATAAAATGTGGGTTCCATGCGCCTTTTACTTGTATAGGCGCGAATTTATGTGCCGCAAACCCGCCGGCATTGTGCTCACCGTCAAGTGCCGCCATGGTCAGGGCAAGCCTGCCCCGGCCTAGAAGATGGCGGGCGATTGCAGAAATATGCCTTTGCGCGAGTTCTCTGTCTTCGCAATAGATCAAGCGGGCGGACGGCAGCTTCTTGGTCGTGGTTTTCAAGAACACCAGCGGATAGTGACGGCCATCCGCCTGCATTATGGCGACGATGCAACCGAGCCGCAGGTGATCTTCCAGCATCTCGCGCATGGCGGCCGACAGGGTATCCGGCCGCACGGCGGCAAGCGGATTGAGCCGCGTGCCGGAAGGACGCAGCGCCTTGAGCGGCAGGGGATAGAAAAGCGTGCGATCCGTCACCATCTGAAAACCCAGCCTCTCATTCAGCCTGCAGGCTTCGGGAGACGGGGTAAGGTCGGTGAACAGTTCTTCCTCGGATGAGGAGGCGATTTGCAGCATGCGTGGTGCAAACCACCGGCACGAAGGCTCGACATACCAGCTGGACAGGTTGACAACGATCCTGCCGGTTTCAGGCAGACGGCTTTTGATCGTCAACAGAACGCCCGCCGCGTTCTCACCCTTCATCAGCAATTGCCCGATCGGACCAAGCTCCCGCCGCTCATGATGATCGCTGATGAGCGACAGCCCGCGGGACCAGAAGGCCTTGCTTTTTTCGGGGAAACCTTTCGCCAAAAGGGCAACGGCGGCGGCGCGGTTTCCGTTGTCGATCGGTACGATTTTCACGGGGCGCTCTCCGCTGTCTGGCGTTAACTGGCCGGGGAAAGAGATTTTTCAACTTCGCCGCGTAGTATTGGCTTACGATGATAGATTTACTGTCCCGTTAATCGCCAGGGCTGCAAGGCGGCGGAGCCGATCACGTTTGCATGAAAGGCAGGCGCGCCGAACGCGCCCGCCTCCTGTCATCGGCCGATCAATAGACCACGACGCCGCGAATGCTCTCGCCCCTGTGCATCAACTCGAAGCCCTTGTTGATGTCTTCCAGCGGCATCGTATGGGTGATCATCGGATCGATCTGGATCTTGCCCTCCATGTACCAGTCGACGATCTTCGGCACATCGGTGCGGCCGCGCGCGCCGCCAAAAGCGGTACCCATCCAGTTGCGGCCGGTGACCAGCTGGAACGGACGTGTCGAGATTTCCTGACCGGCGCCGGCAACGCCGATGATGACCGACTTGCCCCAGCCGCGATGCGAGGCTTCCAGCGCCTGACGCATGACCTTGGTGTTGCCCGTGCAGTCAAAGGTATAATCCGCGCCGCCGATCAGGTCGCCGTTACGCTTCGTCATGTTGACGAGATAAGGCACGATGTCGTCGCCGACTTCTTTCGGGTTGACGAAGTGGGTCATGCCGAATTTTTCGCCCCAGGCCTTGCGGTCGTTGTTGATGTCCACACCGATGATCATGTCCGCACCGGCAAGACGCAGGCCCTGCAGCACGTTCAAACCGATGCCGCCGAGACCGAAGACGATGGCGGTGGCGCCAATCTCGACCTTGGCGGTGTTGATGACCGCGCCGATGCCGGTCGTCACGCCGCAGCCGATGTAGCAGACCTTGTCGAAGGGAGCGTCGGGATTGATCTTGGCCAGCGCGATTTCCGGCAGGACGGTGAAGTTCGAGAAGGTCGAGCAGCCCATATAATGATGGATCTTGTCCTTGCCGATCGAGAAGCGCGAGGTGCCGTCCGGCATCACGCCCTGTCCCTGGGTGGCGCGGATGGAGGTGCACAGATTGGTCTTGCGCGAGGTGCAGGAATAACATTCGCGGCATTCCGGCGTGTAGAGCGGAATGACATGATCGCCTTTCTTGACAGAGGTGACACCGGGGCCGACATCAACGACGATGCCAGCACCCTCATGGCCGAGAATGGCCGGAAACAGGCCTTCCGGATCGGCACCTGACAGGGTGAAATCGTCGGTATGGCAGATGCCGGTCGCCTTGACCTCAACAAGCACTTCGCCGGCGCGGGGACCTTCAAGCTGGACGGTCATGACCTCAAGCGGTTTTCCTGCCTGAATGGCAACAGCGGCGCGTACGTCCATTTTCGATCTCCTGGCGTTGTCTCATGATTGGATAGGGCTGTTTTGCCCGAGCTTGGCGGCAGGGACAAGGGGCAAAAGCGACCTTGGCGTCTCAGTTGCGACCAAAAAATGAAGCCGTCTCCGTGTTGGACAGGAAGAGCGAGCATCGGGAAAATTGTATCCGCAATCGAGTATCCAATTGGCGTATTCAATTTAATATTTCGACTATAATAAATTATGAATATCTGATTTAAATATATGATTTTACATACTATTTTTGATATTCGGGTGATCTTTAATTTACGAATCTGGTGTTTAATCCGCCATATAGAATGACGAATGAAATTGGGCTGTCATCAATCGGTGGTTCCGGAAAATACCTTTATCTCGCGAGTGCAACTGGCCCTCGCCAATTGTGTCGCGCCGCCATGATCGCGGCGAGCATCAGCGGTTTTGCTGAGTTTGTATCCTGTGGCCCGGGGCTTTCGCCCGGCTGCAGTCTTTGTGTGTCCGGCTGGGGAGGAGAGCCGGGACGATCCGTGGCGGTTGGACGAAAAGCGATTATTGCAGATGTTTCATATTGAAAGAATGTTGAACGCGTTGGCGCGTCATTTCCACCTGCTTCTCAGGGATCGGCGGGCAAATTTTGCGATTATCACGGCATTGCTGATGCCGGTTTTTCTTTTCACTTTCGGACTGCTGTTCGAAGGCGGCCGCGCGCTGGCCTATTACAGCCAGTCAAAGCGGGTGATCGCGCAGGCCTGCGAGCGCTCGACGAAACCGACCCGGACGAATGTGCCTATCGATGAAGTGCGACGCAAAAATGTGCTTGATACCTTCGACGCGCTCATCACTTCCACCAAACAGGAGGTGGTGAGCCGGGATGTGAAAATCGACTGGCTGACCACCGATATAGACGCGAAATTCACCTATAAGACGGTGTTGGGCGGCATGTTCAATGTCGAAAAAATGGATTACGCGCTGACTTACCGTTGCGACGGTATTCCTCCCTATCCGTATGACGGCGAGGTGATCGTCAACAACACATTCGACCGGCTGAACGGTAAAGACCGCATTCTCAAAAACGGTAAAGGCCCCAACACCATGAATGGTTGCTGGGGTGTCGTCAGCTATGAGGAGCTTGGATGGAACGGTGGCACAGGTCCGGGCATCGAGCTTCAGGACTGGAGCAATGCGGAGTGCCGTAAGAAATTCGGCTGGCAGGGTTATGAGGAGCCGAAGAAGGATGCCGGACCTGTTTGCGCCAGCGTCTCGCAACAGGACGTCGCACCGACTGACGAAAAAGATCCGAAAAACAACAACAAACTGAAAGAGCTCGATAAGGACGCGTCGCAATCCTCAGCAGCCAAGCCATGTCCGCCCGAATCGGACGAATTGGAAAAACCTTCCCTGTTGAAAGCCGAAAATGGCGGGATACCGCCGACCAAATATGTGGTGGAACTGGACAGCCATTGGGATGGGCAGAATAGAAAAGATGCCAACAGTTCGATTTTCAAGATTGTGGAAATGCACCCCGGAAAATATGAGGTTTCGGTCTGGTATAATGGCCGCAACGACGCCTATGGCGGCACCAACGACATCGACATCTTCCTGCAGCTCCAGCGTCCGCAATTAGGTCCCGAAAAGAAGATCATCGAAATGGCGCAGAAGGGCAAGGTCTTCTGGGAGCGCCGCAGTTACTCGATCACGGTCGATACCTATTCCGTCTACAAGCTGACGATTGCCGCAGGCGGGAAAAGCGACAGTCTTGGCGGCATCATCACGGCTTTTGAGGTGAAGTATGTCGACTCACCTAAATAATGGGCTCTTTCGCCGTTGCTGCGGTCGTTTCAGCTTTTATACGCTCGACATCCGGGCAGCCACCGCCGTCGAATTCGGCCTGCTCATGCCGGTCTATTTTCTGCTGGTCTTCGGTATTTTTGAAGTCGGTCTGGCGCTGCTGCTCACTCTCAATCTGGCAACCGCGGCCAATGCCGGCGCGGAATTGCTGCGCAAGGCGGCGGCAAGTCAGACGGTGGTTACCGAAATCGAATTCAGACGTGTCATCGACTCGAATTTCGTGCTCGGTACGACCGAAAGCGACATGAAGATAACGCTCGTCCCGATCCCGGATGCGGATTTCACCGCCGTGCCGCTGACATTTCCGGTCGAGAACAAGTTTCAGGCGCCGGATAAAAAAGCCGGGCAATATCTTCTGGCGCTTGGTTACAATTGGCAATTCATTATGCCCACGACGCGTTTGCTGATCCCGAGTGGCGGCGGCACGCAGCCGCAATTACAGAATGTGTCTCTGGCGATCACCGCCGTTCGGGTGACGGAATGATGGTGTTTCGGCTGAAACCCGTCCTTGCCGCCATGGTGCGGTCGCGCTCCGGCGTGGCCGCGGTGGAATTCTCCCTGCTATTGCCAATGCTCATCATCTTTCTGGCGGTGATGATCGAGACCGGTCGTGGCTGGCTGAGTTACGACCGTTTCGTCACGGTCGTCGACAATACAGCCCGCTGGTCCGCCCGCTTCCCGGAATTCGAAGAACGGGTGAGGACAGGGGTGAAAACCTTTGTCATCGAAGCCGGGCAGCCTCTCAACCCGGAGGAACTCGATCTGACCTTGCGGAGCGCCAAGCTGGTGGGCGGCGTCGCAACTGTCGAATTTGCGCCTTACAACTTCTTCGGATCCGCAGAAGCCGTTACCTGGGACAAGATGCTGAAGGCGGGAAACTTCAAGGACGAAGAGGCTGTCATCGTGATTTCGGGGCGCTATAAATATAGTCCGTTATTCTCGTTCCTGCGCCCCACCACCATCGAGTTCGAATATGTCGCGACGGTCAATCCGTATTTCTCGCGGCACTACAAATATCAGAAGGGCAAGTCGGACTGGTCCTTCTGGAATGTTCGTTGACGGCTTGGCTACGGAAGCTCCGTAGCCAATATTTCGGCATCAATGATCCTGCACGACGCCGGCTTCTGTCTTCGTTTCATCCATCTCCAGCCACGCCGCACAATCCTTCAGCGCCCGCGCTGCAACCAGCTGGCGCTTCATGACCGTCTTGTCCTTGCCGCGAAAGCGCTTCACACCTTCCGGCTTGACGATGGAACCCGGCTCAAGTTCAGGGAACAGGCCGAAATTGATGTTCATCGGCTGGAAGGAACGTTTGCCCGGCTCATCGTTTGAGGAAAGGTGGCCGCCGGTGATGTGGTTGAGCAGCGAACCGAGCGCCGTGGTGGCCGGCGGCAGGCTAGGGCTCTCGCCTTTCCGTTCTGCTGCGGCGAAGCGGCCGGCCAGAAGCCCGACGGAGGCGCTTTCCACATAACCTTCGCAACCGGTGATCTGGCCGGCAAAACGCAGGTCGGGCCGCGATTTCAGCCTTAGCGTCGGATCGAGCAGGATGGGGGAATCGATATAGGTGTTGCGGTGCAGGCCGCCGAGGCGGGCGAATTCCGCATTTTCAAGGCCGGGAATCATGCGGAACACATCCGCCTGCACGCCGTATTTCAGTTTGGTCTGGAAACCGACCATGTTGTAAAGCGTGCCGAGCGCATTGTCTTGGCGCAGCTGGACCACGGCATAGGCCTTGACGGTGGGATTGTGGGCATTGGTTAGCCCCATCGGCTTCATCGGGCCGTGGCGCAGCGTCTGGCGGCCGCGCTCGGCCATGATCTCGATCGGCAGGCAGCCGTCGAAATAGGGCGTGCCTTCCCATTCCTTGAAACCCACCGTGTCGCCGGCGATCAGCGCGTCGATGAAGGCGTTATATTGTTCCTCGTCCATCGGGCAGTTGATGTAATCCTTGCCCGTGCCGCCGGGGCCGACCTTGTCGTAGCGCGACTGATACCAGCAGATATCCATATTGATGCTGTCGCGGTGCAGGATGGGGGCGATGGCGTCGAAAAAGGCCAGCGCATCCTCACCCGTCTCTGCCTGAACCGCCGCCGCCAGATCCGGCGAGGTGAGCGGGCCGGTGGCGATGATGGTGCTGCCCCATTCCTTCGGCGGCAGGCCGGAAACCTCTTCACGCACGATCGTCACCAATGGGTGACTTTCCAGCATTTCGGTGACGGCGAGCGAAAAACCGTCGCGATCGACGGCAAGCGCTCCGCCGGCCGGCACCTGATGTTTGTCGGCGCAGGCGATGATCAGCGAGCCGGCAAGCCGCATTTCGGCATGGATGACGCCGACCGCATTGGCGGTCGCATCGTCGGAGCGAAATGAGTTGGAACAGACCAGTTCGGCCAGCGTATCGCCCTTGTGGGCATCCGTGCCGCGCACGCCGCGCATTTCATGCAGGATGACGGGAACGCCGCTCTGTGCGATCTGCCAGGCGGCTTCCGAACCGGCCAGTCCGCCGCCCACGACGTGAATGGGAGAAATGGTCTTGTCTTGCATGCTGGCATCCATGAGCCGCGCGGCTGCCAAAGGCTTCCGTCTGGCGGCTGTCTTTCGAGTGAGTGTTCCGCGCGGGTCCTAAAAGGACGCGGCATTGTTTGCGGATGCACTACCATGCATGGCGGGGGCAGCCAAATGTTTTTGGGATGGGCCGGGTGAGGAAGAGACGCGGGGTATGGTGAAACGAGTGGGTGCCGCCTGTTTCTTCTCCCCGAGGGGCAGAAGGTCGCGGCAACGGGATGAGTGGGCGAGGGTGGAGATATTCGGAGAGCTTGCCCCCTCATCCGACCCTTCGGGCCACCTTCTCCCCGGCGGGGAGAAGAAACGAGCGGCGCCGCATTGCCTGTCAGATTGCACCGCACGTTGCTGGAAGCGCTTTTGCAGGCGGCGCGCAGGGCAGGGACGAACCGCTGATATGTTCGCAGGGGTGCCAAGCGCTCAGCCGACTGCCAGAATCAAAAACGGCGCACAAGGCGCCGTTTTTTTTAAGAACCGTCGCTCGATCGTCGCGCCCTGGAGGTCGGGCAGCGGGACGATCGTTTACGCCTTAGCGGAACGAACGGGAAGCAACGTTACGGATGTCGTAACGTGTCAGGCCGATGTCGCTCAGGGCCTGGTTGGACAGGCTGCCAAGTTCGTTGATCGTGCGGCGGTAGGAGATCCAGTTCTTTGCGATACGGATAGGGTTCATGGTCGTTTCCTCAATCTTTCTTTGTGAATTCGTCTGCCGGCTCAGCGTTTCTCTGTGCTCTCGGCTGTTGAGGTTTATATATAGAGATTAAGCCATGTTGTGCAGTGCAGAATTTAGGCTACTGCCATGCATTTGTGCACTATGTCGGCTAATTTTACGGCTTTGAGTACTGCATGAGCAAAATATGAGCGGAAATGCCTGCCTTTCGGGCGTTCCTGACGGCTTTCATGGTGTTTGGTGACGATTGGAGCGACTTTTTGGGGTGTTGAAGGGTGGGAAGGGCGTTGGCTTGCTCAAACGTCGCGCGGGCGGGCGGAAGAGAGATGCTTTTTTCATCTCTCGCGGCCTGCGGATGTGCGGGAACCGATGGTGACGCCGTCAGAACCCCCAAACGAAAAAAAGGCCAGAGGCGGGAGCCTCAGGCCTTTTTGGGTAGGTCGTCTCGCATCCGCCGCAATGAAGCGGCGAAGCGTATTAGATGCCGACGGCGGTGCGGGCGACGCGACGGATGTCCTGACGGCCAATGCCGAGGTCGCTCAGTTCGCGGTCGGTCATACGGCCGAGTTCAGTTACGGTCTGACGATACTTGCGCCAGTTGGTCAGCGAGCGGGTGATGTTCATGGTCATTTTCCTCTTCGTGCTGTTCAGTCCACGCGGCCAGTCTTGGGAGGCTTTGGGTCCGGGGCTGAACTGATCTCTGTATGACCATGAATATAATCGGTTTAATCAAAACAAAAACAGACAAAGCAAGATGTCACCTATGCATACAATGCACGGCAATCCGGTAAATGAGCCTGATTGCGGCGGTTCGTGCATAATTTGTGACCAATTTATGTGCTTTTGGTGACGCCAGATGGTTGAAGGTTGGGCAGCCGTGCGGCTCGGCCGTGTGCGGCGGCGGGCAGGGGTGAAAGCCCGAACGATGAACCTGATCGGTCGATGGCAATCCGGCTATGTAGCTTGCGGGTCGTGCTATATATAATGTCAATGTAGCCGCATAAATGTCGTGCGATTTTGCCGGCAGTGTTCCGTGCGGATGCGCAAGGCTGGGCGGGTTGGCTGAGGCGGGAGACGTAAGCGCGGGCCAGCCGTTTTCGGTTGAGGATCGCCTCTGTCTTGGCTGCCATAGCATCATCCCCTGTTGTTGGTGGCAAACAGCCAAAGAGGCGCGGTCTCCTTCACTATCGGAGCGGGGCCAAGAAAAGTCCGGGCGAAACCAAAGGCAGGGGAACGGCGTGCTTGACCCTTTCTGAACATTGTGACATACCGCCGCCCAACGTGCGGGTATGGCGGAATTGGTAGACGCATTGGTTTTAGGTACCAACGCTTCGGCGTGGGAGTTCGAGTCTCTCTACCCGCACCACAAGCAAAGCATGGCTGTGCCACGCTTGCGCCAGAGTGCACCTTCAATGGTGCAGGGGGCTTAGGGGCTATTTGCCCCTGGTTGCTCTTCGTCTCCGGTGCGGGCGTATTTCGTCCGGGCAGGCGCTTTGTGTGAAGAAATAATGGAAGCCACGGCCGGGCAGCGATGTTTCCGGCGCAGTGCTCGAAAGTAAACCAACGGCTGTCTGAGCACCGCCGCCATGATGTGAAGGTTTGAAAAATGCAGGTTATCGAAACGCTCGCTGAAGGGCTGAAGCGCGAACTCAAGATCGTTATCCCGGCTGCCGACATGAAGGCCCGTCTGGACGAGCGCCTGGTTGACGCCAAGGACAAGGTTCGCATCAACGGTTTCCGTCCCGGCAAAGTGCCGATGGGCCACCTGAAGAAGATGTACGGCAAGTCCATCATGGCCGACCTCGTCAACGAGCTGGTTCGTGAAAAGCCGACCGAAATCCTCTCCAGCCGCGGCGAGAAGTCTGCAACGCAGCCGGCGATCTCCATGACCGAAGACGAGCAGGAAGCTGAAAAGATCCTGTCGGCCGAATCGGATTTCGAATTCACCGTTGCTTACGAAATCATTCCGGCCATCGAACTGAAGGCCAATGACGGCATCAAGGTTACCCGCGAAGTTGTTGAAGTCTCCGAAGACGAAATCAACGAGCAGATCCTCAAGATCGCCGAAAGCGCCCGCACCTTTGAAGCCAAGAAGGGCAAGGCCGCCGATGGCGACCGCGTCACCATGAACTACCTCGGCAAGGTTGATGGCGTTGCCTTCGACGGCGGCGCTGCCGAAGATGCCGAACTGGTTCTCGGTTCCGGCCGCTTCATTCCCGGCTTCGAAGACCAGCTGGTCGGCGTCAAGGCTGGCGATGAAAAGACCATCACCGTGACCTTCCCGGCCGACTACCCGGCTGCGAACCTGGCCGGCAAGGACGCCACCTTCGACGTTACCGTCAAGGAAGTTGCTGCCGCTGCCGCCGTTGAAATCAACGACGAACTGGCTGAAAAGCTCGGTCTCGAATCGGCTGAAAAGCTGAAGGAAATCGTCAAGGGTCAGATCGAAAGCCAGTACGGCAACATCACCCGCCAGAAGGTCAAGCGTCAGATCCTCGACCAGCTGGACGAGATGTACAAGTTCGACACGCCGGCTGGCCTCGTCGATGCCGAGTTCGACAATATCTGGCGCCAGATCAACACCGATCTCGCCCAGTCCGGCAAGACCTTTGCTGACGAAGACACGACCGAAGAAGAAGCCCGCGAAGAATATCGCAAGCTTGCTGAACGCCGCGTCCGTCTCGGCCTCGTTCTCTCTGAAATCGGCGAAAAGGCCGGCGTCGAAGTGACCGAAGACGAAATGCAGCGCGCGCTGTTCCAGCAGCTGCAGCAGTTCCCCGGCCAGCAGAAGGAAATCCTCGATTTCTTCCGCAACACGCCCGGCGCTTCCGCTTCGCTGCGCGCTCCGATCTTCGAAGAGAAGGTCATCGACAAGCTGCTCACCGAAATCTCGGTAACGGACAAGACCGTTTCCAAGGAAGAGCTTCTGGCTGACGACGGCGAAGAAGAAACGGAAACCAAGAAGAAGGCTCCGGCCAAGAAAAAGGCTGCTGCCAAGGCTGACGACGCCGCTGAAGCCGAAGAAGCCGCTCCGAAGAAGAAGGCTCCGGCCAAGAAGAAGGCCACTGAGGCCGACGCTGAATAATCTTCTTCGATCGAAGCTGATTGAATGGAAGGGCCGTGGCGAAAGCTGCGGCCTTTTTCTGTTTGGAAGTGCAATCTGCTATTAGGTTGCGCGCGGTGCCAGCGGCGTAAATCAACGCCACTGGCCAATGTTGACCGTTAGAACTTGCTCCTGCCATCGCTTCTCGGATCGTTGTTCACGTGATGAGATTTATAAAGGTCGCCACGAGCTTTTCGACGCCAGGGTCGCGCAGGATTTTCCTGATCGATGATGATGTCCGTTACCGAAATAGCCGGTAAACCATTCATCGGGCACTGTGCCGCCCATTGACCATCTGGTGTGGCTATACCCGAAGGAGCGGCGTGGCTTTGAGGGGCAAGTGTTGAATAGCTCGCCCAATAGGCGTTGCTTGATGCATGCCCCAATATTTCCGTGGCAGATGCCAACGCATTGGAAGGGCCATCGCCCGCCGTCGAAAACAGCATGCAATCGACGTTCAGCTTTTCATATTCCATGAATATTTCCGGATAGTGCACTTCCATGCCAAGTGCGCAGCCGAAGCGGACGCCATCGACTTCAAACGTCACTGGGACACTTCCCGGCGAGTACATGAACGAGATTTTGGTGTTCGATAGCAGACGCTCGTCGTAGCGCGTTACAAGCTTCCCACGATCGGAGACGACATACAGGCTGTTATATGGCCGGTGCGGCGGCGTCAGTTGGTGGACGGCACCAAAAACCACCCAAAGTTTCAGCTTCTGCGCCAGTTTTCTGGTCGCTTCCAGTTCTTGGCGCAGAGTTTCCCATTCGAAGCGCGTCCAGTCTGAAGGGCCGATTTCCCCCGGACCGATCGCTGACATGATCCGTTTACCTGGCCAGCATGTTGCGCCTTCAGGAAAATGGATGAGGCGAGCGCCGGCTTTATGGGCATCAATCATGAGGCGGCGCATTTCCTGTCCGCCTGTCTTCAATGCGGAAACGTCACGAGGATCGTTAAACAGCGATGTTTGCGCGACAGCCATTCGGATTGAGCTGCTTACATGGGCATCCGGCATTTTTCGAATATGCTGAAGAGCAGCTGTATAAGATTCGCCGGTTTTGGCTGCGCGAGCTCTTACACGACGTTTCAGATTGCTATTTTGCGTCATTGTCAGGCCTTTCACATCCCGGACGCAGTTCCCCAGCAACCCGTCCGAAACGATCGGACCAAGATAGTGGCCTGAGACAACAGTCCCTTTGCCTCCGTTGAAGACCATGCTGGGGAAGGTCGGGGAGGTTAGGCGCAGGCTACGCCGTGACAAATATCGATGGGAAAACGCCGATTCGTCAAGCGGCTGTGGTACCGGTCGGGTGAAGCTTCGCGATCACAATGCAGTGCAGCATGATTTTTTGCTGCATCTGCTCTTGTTCATCTCCCGTTCATCTGGCACCCTGCGCAGCATGATTTGCCTCGATCGCCTCCGGTGGTCGTCCGAGCATCATGTGCCGCCAGTGTGCGGCCATCATCGCTGCCAAACCATTGGCCTTAAGCTTTTACCGTGCCTGCCGGGTTCTTCCGGCACGCCCTTAATTTGCCAGGGGACAAAATATGTCGCCACGAATGGGCTCTGCCCTTTTGCTGTTCACCGTGCTCGCAACCGCCGCCCATGCCGATGATGCCGGGTTGATCTGGAAGCCGGTGAAAAATTCCGATCGGTCCTACACGGCACGCATCGGTGCGAAGCTGCCGGTCGATACGCCGATCCGGGCGGGGTTGGAGATGGGCATGAATGCCTCTAAGACCGGGCAGGTGGTGGATACGCCGGTGCGGGTGTGGGGCAATGTCACCTTGCTTGCCGAACAGTTGCCCGGCGTTTCACTTGCCCGGGATGTCGGCGTCCTCTTCAACGCGCTGACGGGGTCAAGCAGCGTTTCCATGACCTCGCAGCAGAAGCGCATCGTCACGCCGGAACTGGATATCGAGGCCAACCGCAATTTCACCGTTCGTTATGACGGCACGGCGCAGCAATGGAACGGGCTGGATGTGTCGCAATCGCTGCGCCTCTCCCGGTCGGAAACCGGCACCGCCTTTGTGCTGACGGGGGCGAGCCGCAACAGCTTCAACGAGTTCAGCAGCGGCGTGGCGGTGGAGCAGAAGATTGGCGATAATCTGACGGTGCGGGGCACGCTGGATCAGGGCTATGCCGATCATTTTCGGCCGGGGTTTAGTGCGCGGTATAGTATTCGGTGGTGAGAGTGTACGCCACCGGTCCCGTCGCGTGAATATCCTCAAAGTGATAACAAGCGCTTCCGCACGCGACTTCATCCTTGGGCTTGTCCCAGTGCTGTCCGGTTTGAATTTCCGTGCAGGCTGCATTCCCCTTTAAGTCGGTGGTGAAGGGTGGTCATTCACTCAACGTCGTCCTCGGCCCTGTGCCGAGGATCTAACCACGTCGAATAAAATCAATACGTTGGCAGATCCTCGGGACAGGCCCGAGGATAACGTCGAAGTGCCTGTCAGCGCCGCTCAATCCTTCTTCATCTCACCCATGCGGTTCCACGCATCCAGACCTGCGATCTTGTAGGCCTCAGCCAGCGTCGGATAGTTGAACGTATTCTCGACGAAATATTCCACCGTGCCTTTGAGGTTCAGCACCGCCTGGCCGATATGCACCAGTTCGGTTGCGCCTTCGCCGACGATGTGGACGCCGAGCAGGCGGCGGGTTTTCAGCGAGAAGATCATTTTCAACAAGCCGCTGTCGAGACCCATGATGTGACCGCGCGAGGTCTCGCGGAAATGGGCGATGCCGCATTCATAGGGAATGTTGCGTTCGATGACTTCTTCTTCCGTCAGGCCGCAGGTGGAGATTTCCGGCACGGCATAGATGCCATAGGGGAAGAATTGCGGCGGTTCGCCGGCCGGTGCGCCGACGGCATGGCGGGCGGCGATGCGGCCCTGTTCCATGGAGGTGGAGGCAAGGCTCGGGAAGCCGATGATGTCGCCGGCGGCGTAGATATTCGGCACCGAGGTCTGGAAGGTTTCGGGATCGACTTTGAGGCGCCCGCGGCTGTCTGCCTCCAGCCCGCAGGCCGACAGGTTGAGCGTATCGGTGGCGCCGACACGGCCGGCGGCAAACAGCACTGTCTCGGTTTTGAGGACGCGGCCATTGCCGAGCGAAACGAGGCATTTGCCGCTCTCGTCGCGCTCCACCTTTTCCGCCTTCTGGCCGAAGATCAGCTTCATGTTGCGGTCGCGCAGCTGATAGGTGAAATCCTCGACGATTTCCTTGTCGATGAATTCCAGCATGGTCTCGCGCGGTTCCACCACCGTCACCTGCGTGTCGAGCGCGCTGAAAATCGTCGCATATTCAATCCCGATGACGCCGGCGCCGACCACGACCATGGAGCGCGGCAGTTCCTTGATTTCGAGAATCTCATCCGAATCGAGCACCGCCTGGCCATCGAAGGGGATATGCGGCGGCCGGTAGGGGCGGGTGCCTATGGTCAGCAGGATGGAAGTGCCGGTGACATTCATGATCTCGCCGTCGTTTTTCACCACTTTCATGGTGTTGGCGTCGACGAAGCTTGCTGTGCCGCGAATGTGCTGCACGCGGTTGCGGGCAAACTGGTGCTCCAGCACCTCGACCTCGTGGTCCAGCGTGATCAGCAGGCGGCGGCGCAGGTCGTCGGCGTCGATTTCCTGCTTCACCCGGTAGGAGCGGCCATAAAACCCGCGCTCGCGCCAACCGGTCAGGTTGAGCGCGGTTTCGCGCAGGGTTTTGGAAGGAATGGTGCCGGTGTGCACGGAAACGCCGCCGACGCGGCTGCCTTTCTCGATGACCAGAACCTTCTTTTCGAGCTTGGCGGCCTGAATGGCGGCCCGTCTTCCCGCCGGACCGCTGCCGACAACAATCAGATCGAACTGGTGCATGAAAAACCCCGGAATAGAATGCATTGCGATAACCGGATGTCACATCCGGCGTGGCGTCGTCGCGAAATGGTTGTGATGCCATTTTGACGAGGGGGAGTGATTCCCCCGTCAGCCTTACCCCGCCAAGAGTGCAATGCAACAAACGCCTGCGTCAATCTGTAGCGTAATAATCTGACGGATTCGTAACTGTGGGGAATTTTAAGCGGAACCAAGGTGGTTGGGGCTTACCCCCCTCTGCCCTGCCGGGCATCTCCCCCACAAGGAGGGAGATCGGCAAGACGCTCTCTCACCATTTATACTCTTCGTCGAGATGGGCGAAACCTCGCCGCAGATCGATCTCCCCCCTTGTGGGGGAGATGCCCGGCAGGGCGGAGGGGGTGAGCCCCACGCTCTTCTGCCCGCTGTCAATGGAAATGCTCCAAAAACCCAACAGCTTCATCCCGCACGGCGCTGCCGAGCGGGGATGGACGGACATGGGCGATTGCCCGGCTGCGCTTTCATTGAGGTTGGTGTTGGTCGGATGCGTTGCGCAACCGGGCCTCTCGCCAGTCTGCCGTATTTCGCAAAGGGCCGTGCACCGCCTCCCTGCGAAATGGTCCTGTCGTCACGAACGCGCCACCGTCCCCATCAGAACCGTCCCTCGGTTTCAACCACGTCTGGCATCCACCCGGCAGGACTGGATACAAGATAGCAGCGTGCGGCAGGACGGGGAAAAGCGGGGATGAATTTGCCTGACGTCAGTCGCCCTTGCGGGTGACGTGGTGGTGGAGCGCGGCGAGGTCCTGTCTGAGCGCCGCCAGTTCGGCCAGCACCTTCACGTCGATCTTTTCATGCAGCGACAGCACTTCCAGTTCCGACTTCAGGTTCACCTCGTAATCCTTGGCGGCCTCGAAACGGTCGCGGGCGGCCTGGCGGTTCTGTGACATCATGATGATCGGCGCCTGAATGGCGGCCAGCATGGAGAGCAGCAGGTTGAGGAAGATGAAGGGGTAGGGATCAAAGGCGCCTGTCGTCAGCACAATGGTGTTGATGATGGCCCAGACCACCAGGAAAAAGCAGAAACTGAGGATGAAACCCCAGGAGCCGCCGATCTTGGCGATGTTGTCGGCGAACCTGTCGCCAAGGCTGGCGCCGGCGGAAAATTCCGCATTGGTGTCGCGCGAGATCAGTTTTTTCTGGTGCGACAGTTCCAGAATGCGTCGCTCCACGTCGCCGATCTCGCGGGAGGAGCGTTTGAAATGCGAAGTGATGTAGTCGGAGATGTCTGACACGGTGTGTCTCCGGTTGCTGATGAGGTGCTTGCGCTCTGTGCGAGATAAACCCGCATGGCGGCGGAATTCAAACGATTTCCACCGCCATGCGGTTCAGCCGTTCCCGCTAAAAACCATCAGACGGCCGGCGTGCCCTGGTGTAGCCAGTTGAAGCCGGGGAAGAAGCGCTCGCGGCCATATTGCTCGCCGAACATCATGTCGAATTGCAGCAGGCGATAATCGCGCACCACGTCGGGAATGGAATTCGGGGCGATCGACCAGTCGGGCAGGGCCTTGCCGTCTGTCTTCACCAGCATATGCCGGTCGATGACGGAAAAGGCCTGCTGAACCTCGCCCAGCGTGCCGGTATAGAAGGGATCGGAGAAACCGGCGGTCTTCAGCACGTGGTAGGGCAAAAGCGCCGGGCTGATGGTGCCGATATTCTTGCGCACTCCCTTCTTGGAGGACCAGACGACGAGCGGCGTTTCATGCTCCTTTTTCATCACCTCCAGCGGTGCGCGGCGGCTGGCCACCATGCCCGGCATATAGCCGCTTTCCACATAGGTCTGGCCGAGCGGCGGCAGGTGATCGCCGAAGAGAACGATGATGGTTTCGCGGTCGCGTTTCTTGGCCCAGCGCATCAGTTTCAAAAGCGCATCGTCAGCCTCGGCCACGCCCTGCGAATAGGTAGCCAGCGCCTGCGATGCGGAAGGCGAAAGATCGCCCTCGACGCCGATGGTATCGGCAGCGTAACGGCCCGCCTCGTAGGGGCCGTGTCCCTGCAGGGTGACGGCGAAGAGGAACAGCGGGTTGCGCGCGCCGTCGGCCGCCGCCATGATTTCGTCCATCAATGCATCATCGGAGGCGAAGTTGCCGCGCTTTTCCATGGGCGGCAAAGTTTCTTCCGAGCGGAATTCCTCGAAGCCGAAATTTTTGTAGACCTCCTTGCGGTTCCAGAACCATTCCTGAAACGGGTGCATGGCGATGGCGGAATAACCTTCGCCGCGGAAGAAGCTGGCGAGCGAAGGCACCGGGCGGCGGATATATTGCTGGTACGGAATGCTGCCATAGGGGAGGAAGGCGTTGGAAAAGCCGGTCAGCGCCTCGAATTCCACATTCGCCGTCATGCCGCCGAACTCGGGTGAAAAGACGTTGCCGGATTGTTTGGCGCGGATGATCGGCATCGGATCGGCCGAGAGCTTCACGTTTTCAAGGCGGGTCGGATCCCACAGCGATTCGCTCATCAGCATGATGACATCAGGGTAATCGCCCTTGTTGGCGGCGAAGGCGGCTGGCTCAGAGGTTAGATCGGCGATGCTGTTTTCACTATATCCCTGCGGTGCCGAGACATTGGCCATGGGAATGTTGAAGGCGAAGGCCATCAGGAAGCCGTTATGGCGGTAGTTTTCCTGCTGATCCCACATCATGGGTATGATGTTGAGGCGATCACGCGCCCATGAATAATGCGAATAGTCCATCAGCGAGGCAAGGCCGGCAAGAAGCGGCAGCGCCAGTGTGAGCCCCGCAGCGCGTTCACGCCAGCTCAATGACGGGGAATGGCGGCGCGCCAGCAGCCAGAGCGTCACGAGAGCCGTAATGGCTGCGCAGATGCCGAGGCCGACCAGCACTGCCGTCAGCGGTTGCGCCTTCAGCATGGTTGGCAGAAGCTCGAAAATCTGGCGGCCGAACAGCAGGTCCGAGGGATAAAGCGGATCGGAGAGATAGGTCTGTTTCTGCGCCGAAATCAGGCCCGTGAGTGCGCAGAGCGGCGCAACGGCGATGAGGGACAGGTAACGCCGGCCAAGGATCGCATCCAGCGCTACGAGCACGGTGAGCACAGCGGCGACGGTGGTTATGCCCGGACGGGCCGACGAGGTGAGGAAAGCACCGACATCATGGAGCGAACCGCGGGCGATCCACTCCAGCGCAACGACCAGCACGATGGATGCGAACGTCAGATTGGCAAGCGTATAGGCCGTGCCAGAAAGCTTCGAAAGGCTCCTTGTCCATGCAGGCGAAAAGACGAAACCAGCCTTTTCGGAAGCCGTTGTTTTTGGCGCCGAATCTCTCAAACTCATACTCCGGTATTTCAGGCAGCCGCCCAATCCGGGGAGGTGAATCGGGCGTCGCAAAAGTGTCATGTAACTGTCACATAAGCGCGATGAACGCGACATGAACTTTGGCGAAACTGGCGGGGAGCGCGATAACCTTAGCGTGAGCGTTATTCCGTTAGGTAAGGGCAGGGTGCTGCCGCATGCAATTGCCGCGTTGCGGAGCGGACACGGGCGCGGTATTGAAATGGCATGAGCGACAGACACGATATCCAGAACCATCTCCGGATTGCCGTCGGGCAGTTCAATCCGATCGTTGGCGACGTGGCGGGCAATCTCGCCAGGGCGCGTGAGGCAAGGGCCGATGCGGCAACGCAGGGCGCCGATCTCCTGCTTTTGACCGAGCTGTTCATTTCAGGCTATCCGCCTGAGGATCTGGTGCTGAAGCCGGCTTTCCTGAAGGCCTGCCTGAAGGCGGTGGAAGAACTGGCAGCCGAAACCGCCGATGGCGGGCCGGGCGTCGTCATCGGCTTTCCGCGCCAGGGCGAGACGGGTCGGCACAATTCGGTGGCGCTGCTGGATGGCGGCAAGATCGTTGCGCTGCGCGACAAGATCGACCTGCCGAATTACGGCGAGTTCGACGAGAAGCGTGTTTTCGCCGAGGGTTCGATTTCCGGTCCGTATAATTTCCGCGGGGTCCGGATCGGCATTCCGATCTGCGAGGAAATCTGGAACGAGATGGGCGTGTGCGAGACGCTGGCCGAAAGCGGGGCGGAAATCCTGCTGGTGCCGAACGGTTCGCCCTATTATCGCGGCAAGCTGGATGTGCGCCATCAGGTGGCGCTGAAACAGGTGATCGAGAGCGGTCTGCCGCTGGTTTTCGCCAACCAGCTGGGTGGGCAGGACGAGCTGGTATTCGATGGCGCAAGTTTCGGCTTCAATTCCGACAAGACGCTTGCCTTCCAGATGAGCCAGTTCGAGGCCACACTTGCCGTCACCGACTGGAAACGCACGGCGGAAGGCTGGCATTGCGAAAGCGGACCATTCTCGAAAATACCAGAGGGTGAGGAGGCGGATTACCGTGCCTGCATGCTGGGCTTTCGCGACTACGTGAACAAGAACGGTTTCAAGAGCGTGGTTCTCGGCCTTTCCGGCGGCATCGATTCGGCGATCTGCGCGGCCCTTGCCGTCGATGCGCTGGGCGAGGAGCGGGTGCGCTGCATCATGCTGCCTTATCGCTACACATCGGAAGAATCGCTGAAGGACGCCGCTGACTGCGCCAAGGCGCTCGGCTGCCGTTACGATATCGTGCCGATTGTTGAGCCGGTGGAAGGTTTCCTCTCGGCACTGTCAGATCTCTTCGAAGGTACGGAAGAGGGCATTACCGAGGAAAACCTGCAGAGCCGCACACGCGGCACCATTTTGATGGCCGTGTCCAACAAGTTCGGCTCGATGGTGGTGACAACAGGCAACAAGTCGGAAATGTCGGTGGGTTATGCCACCCTCTACGGCGACATGAATGGCGGTTTCAACCCTATCAAGGACCTCTACAAGATGCAGGTCTATGCCATTTCCGCCTGGCGCAACACCCATGTGCCGCCGGGTGCGCTTGGCCCTTCCGGCGAGGTCATTCCCGCCAATATCATCGCCAAAGCGCCATCCGCCGAATTGCGCCCCAACCAGACCGACCAGGATTCGCTGCCGCCCTATCCGGTGCTGGATGATATTCTGGAGTGCCTTGTCGAGAAGGAAATGTCGGTCGAGGAAATTCTGGCGCGAGGTCATGACGCGGCAACGGTGCACCGGGTTGAGCATCTGCTCTATCTCGCCGAATACAAACGCCGGCAATCGGCTCCGGGTGTGAAGATCACCAAGAAGAATTTTGGGCGTGACCGGCGTTATCCGATCACCAACCGGTTCCGGGATCGGTGATGGATGAAGCGGGTAGGGGCTGCGCTCTCAGGTGAGGCGGCGATCCCTTCCCTTGCGAGGCTGATTGTTTCGCCCGGCGCTGCGGCTGGTTTCTTCTCCCCGCCGGGGAGAAGGTGGCCCGAAGGGTCGGATGAGGGGGCACCGTTGCCGAATATCTCGACCCTCGCCCCCTCAACCCGCTGCCGCGACCTTCTCCCCGGCGGGGAGAAGAAACAAGCGGCACGCGCTCGATCCACGATGAGGTTTTGTGTCTTTTATAGGGGAACGGCGCGGAGAAACCCCGCGCCACTCTTCACTCACCTCAAATAACCTGCCCCACATCGATGCGGTTGCCATCAGGGTCTTCAAAGACAAAGGCCCGCAGGCCATAATCCTTGTCCTGCAGGGCCTTGATGATGCGCAACCCATGGTTCTTGCAAACCGCATGCAGCGCATCGACATCGCTTACCATCATATGCGCCACATTGAAGGGCGCTGCCTTATAGGTGGGCTGCAATGTCAGGTGCAGCTCGGCATTCCCCTGTTTGAGGATCATGAAGCCGACGGGATTGCCGTTTTCGAAGGTTTTTGTGAAGCCCAGCACGCCGACATAAAAATCATGGGCCTTTTCGATATTCCTGACAGGAAGCATTGCGGCGATCCGGCCGAAGCGGATGCCGTGATCGGCGATGGTATTCATCGCGGAACCTCGGATCTGGGAGAAACGGGGAGGGTTACGGGCGGTGCCGGAACGCTGGCGTTTTTTCCGATTTGAATTTGCAGGACGGTGCCTGCGGCCATAGGATCATAATCACCATGGTGGCGAAAGCAAACGGAATGTCTGCGTCCGCCAAAGGTCCGATCCAGACTATCGACAGCCCGGGAGGCAGCATGCGCAGTTCGATCGAAATCTTTAATATACGCACCCGGCAGATGCGGGTGGTGTGGCAGACGCCGGAACTGTTCGAAGCGCCGAACTGGTCGCCGGATGGCAAATATCTGTTGCTGAACAGCGAAGGGTTGCTCTACCGCCTGTCCCCATCCGGTGATGCTTCGCCGGAGAAGGTCGATACCGGTTTTGCCACGCAGTGCAATAACGACCACGGCATTTCGCCGGATGGATCGCTTTATGCCATTTCCGACAAGGTCGAGTTCGACAAGAGTGCGATCTATCTTCTGCCATCGGCGGGCGGTGCGCCAAAGCTGATGACGAAAAACCTTCCCTCCTACTGGCACGGCTGGTCGCCGGAAGGCAAAGGTTTCGCCTATTGCGGTATTCGCGATCAGGTCTTCGACATCTATTCCATGGATATTGACAGCGGTGCCGAAACACGCCTGACGCATGGCGAAGGCCGCAATGACGGGCCGGATTATTCGCCGGATGGTGCGTGGATCTATTTCAATTCCAGCCGTACCGGGCAGATGCAGATCTGGCGGGTGCGGGTGGATGGCTCCACTGTGGAGCGCATCACCGACAGTTCCTATGGCGACTGGTTCCCGCATCCGTCTCCTGGGGGTGACAAGGTGGTGTTCGTTTCTTACGACGCGGATGTCTTCGACCATCCGCGCGATCTCGATGTGCGGGTGCGGCTGATGGATATGGATGGCGGCAATGTCGAAACGCTGTTCGAGCTTTTCGGCGGGCAGGGCACGATGAATTCTCCCAACTGGTCACCTGACGGGGACGAGTTCGCTTATGTGCGTTATTTCCCCGTAGCCTGATGCAATCGGGAAGCCTGTTACCGTCATCCCGGCTCGCGGCCGGCATGACGCAGGGGGAGGGACGCTACGGGCAGATTGCCGCACAGGCTTGCAAGACCCTTGCATTCGCAAGCATTCTTGCCCATAGCTTCCTCAGTCAGGTGCCCGCCCTTGCGGCGGGAGAATCGGGAATCCGGTGAGAAACCGGAACGTGCCCAGCGCTGTGAGGCGGATGCCCTTTTCATAAGCCACTGAAGTTATTCGGGAAGGCGAAAAGGGCGGATGAAGCCGAGTCAGAAGACCGGCCTGGCAGGATAGACCGAACCGCGCGGACGGCGGCAGGTTGCTGAAGATGCGCGTCGTGCATGCGGGAGCCGGTATGGTTTTGGCACCGGCGCGCCCGCATTGTTGGGGTTAAACGATGCCGACCGATCCGTCCGCTGGTAATTCATTGCAAGCCGATCCATTCGATCATGCGCTTTCGCCCGCCCGCCCGTTTTCGGGTGCGGAGCGCGAGGCGATTTACCGCGCCATTGAGACGCGCCGCGATGTGCGCGACCAGTTCCTGCCTGATCCGCTGCCGGACGCGCTGGTGGAGCGCCTCTTGAAGGCGGCGCATTCCGCGCCCTCGGTGGGCTTCATGCAGCCGTGGAATTTCACGCTCGTCACTGATGGTGCTGTCCGTCAGGCGGCCTTTGTGGCCTTCAGCCGCGCCAATGAAGAAGCGGCGGCGATGTTTGCGGGCGAGCAACAGGCGCTTTATCGCAGTCTCAAGCTTGAGGGCATCCGCAAGGCGCCGCTCAGCATCTGCGTCACCTGCGATCCCACACGCGGTGGTAAAGTGGTGCTGGGCCGCACCCACAATCCGCGCACGGATGTCTATTCCACCGTTTGTGCCATCCAGAACCTCTGGCTTGCCGCCCGCGCCGAAGGCATCGGCGTCGGCTGGGTCAGCATCTTTCATGACAGCGACATTCGCACCATTCTTGATATCCCCGACCATATCGAAATCGTCGCCTGGCTATGCCTCGGCCGCGTCGATGCGCTTTACACGGAACCGGAACTGGCGGTGAAGGGCTGGCGGCAGCGCGTGCCGCTGGAGGAACTGGTGTTTCGCAACCGCTGGGGTGGGCGGTAAGATGAGATGCGCATAGCGTCGCCTCTCGTTTCTTCTCCCCGACGGGGAGAAGGTGGCCCGAAGGGTCGGATGAGGGGGCTAGCTCTCCGGATATCTCTACGCTTGCCCCCTCATCCCGCTGCCGCGGACTTCTCCCCGGCGGGGAGAAGAAACAAGTGGCATCCGCTTGCTCTATTACGGGCAAATAACAGGGGTCATTGCTGCGGCTGGATGCCCTTCAGCGCCGGGTTTTTCAGGTCGATGCGGCCTGTCTGGTCCGGCAGGAATTTCGGGCCGATGACGCGCACTTTTGCGTCGTTCGGATCGTAGTCGCGTTCGGGAACCGGTTGCTCCGGCGGCTTTGCGGCCTGTTGCTGTTCTGTGGGTTTCTGAGGCTTGTCACCCTGTGGTGATGGAATGGTGGTGATGCCGGAATAGGGCTTTTCGGGCTGCGGCCGGGCGGCCTCTTCCTGTTTTTGCATGTCTTCGTGATAGGCGGCCATGTTGCAGGCGCAGCCGGGCGCTTTCGTAGACGCGTTGCGATAGGCGAAGGCGGTCGGCAGGTCCCTGTATGGTTTGCCGGTTTCGGCCGAGACCATGTCGGAGGTCTCCTGATCCGTCATGGAGTGGAAATAGAGTTCCGTCTGCGTGCCCGGGCACATTTTCTGGCACTGCTCGGCCTGGGCGCGGAAATCAAGCGGCGAGGCATTGGAGGCGATCGGGAAAAATGAGCCGTCGCAGGTACGCACGCAAAGGGTGCGAAGTCCGCCCTCGGCGGCGGCATTGGGGTAAGGCGACAGGCCTGCCTGTCCCGGCTGATTATCCTGCTGGCGGAACGCATCGGGGTAACGGGTCACATCGGGCACTTGCGGCGATTGCGTGTCTGTTTCCGGCATTGCGCTGCAACCATTGGCGTCGAGTGCGGCGAGAATGCGCTGGCGCCTGATGCCGCCATCATCGCTGCGCTGAGCCGCCATCGCATCGTCCCGGTCACGAATGATGGCGTCACGTTCGGCCTCGGCATCCGCCAGTGCATCACCGATCTCGGCGCAGAGGCCGGCATTGGGGCTGCCGTAGACAATGACGCTGCCCGACGAACAGCCATAGCTGCGCAGATCGTTCCTGATTTTGCGCACGACGATGTTCTGGCGGGCGAGCGCGTTGGCGTAACGCCGCACCTCTGCCGTGTTGCCGATGATACGGGGTGGCTCGCGCAATTGCGCATAAAGCGTATCGCAGACCTGATCCGCGACAGCGGCGGCCGGGGCGAGGAAAACAAGGGGAAGCAGGAGGCCGATGATGCGGCTGCGCCGGGTCAATTGTGCGATCCGTTCGATGTCCCCGGCCGATGGCAGGGGTGTTATACTTCACGAAATCCGTGTTTCAGGAAGATAACATAAGCTGTCGCCGCAATGCGGCAACAGCTTGTTCAAAATTGCGTTAATGCGCCCTCACACCGAAGGATGCGACGCCTGCACCACGGCAAAGGCCGCCATGTTGACGACGCCACGCGAGGTGACGCTGGGCGACAGGATGTGGGCGGGCAGCGCCGTGCCGAGCAGGATCGGGCCGACATGCAGGCCTTCCGTCAGGGTGCGGGTGACGCCGAGCGTGATATTGGCGGCATCGAGGTTCGGGAAAACCAGAAGGTTCGCCTCGCCGGTCAAAACGCTGTTCGGCATGGCGCGCTTGCGCAGCGTTTCCGACAGTGCGGACCCGCCCTGCATTTCGCCGTCCACTTCCAGTTCGGGTGCGGCCTGCTGGATGATCTTCAGCGCGCGGCGCATCTTGCGAGCGCTTTCCGAGTCACGCGAGCCGAAATTGGAGTGGCTGGCAAGCGCGATCTTCGGCGTGATGCCGAAGCGACGAATTTCCCTGGCCGCGAGAATGGCCATTTCCGCCACTTCCTCCGACGTCGGATCGTTGTTCACAAACGTATCGGTGAGGAACAGCGCGCCCTGCTGGGTGATGAGCAGGCTGAGGCCCGCAAAGGAGCGCACGTTCTCCTGCTTGCCGATGATCTGGTTCACGTCGCGCAGATGCCTGTCGTAACGGCCTTCCAGACCGCAGATCAGCGCATCCGCTTCGCCGCGCTTGACTGACAACGCGCCGATGACCGTGGAGTTGGTGCGAACGATGGTGCGGGCTGCTTCCGGGTTGATGCCGGCGCGGCCGACCAGCGCAAAATAGTCATCGACATAATCGCGGTAACGCGGATCGTCTTCCGGATTGACCACGGCGAAATCCGTATTCGGACGGATGCGCAGGCCGAAACGCTTCAGGCGCGTTTCGATGATCTGCGGACGGCCGATGAGGATCGGGATGCCGGTGCCTTCTTCCAGCAGAACCTGGGCGGCGCGCAGCACGCGTTCATCTTCGCCTTCGGCAAAGATGATGCGCTTCTTTTCGGCGGCTTTCGCGGCGTTGAAGACCGGCTTCATGATGAAGCCGGAGCGCCAGACGAAGCGGTTCAACTGGTCGAAATAGGCTTCGAAATCGGTGATTGGCCGGGCGGCGACACCGCTTGCGGCGGCGGCGCGGGCAACGGCGGGTGCGATGCGCAGGATGAGGCGCGGATCGAACGGCGAGGGGATGAGGTAGTTCGGCCCGAAGATCGGCGTTTCGCCGCTATAGGCCCTTGCGGCCACTTCGGAAACTTCCTCACGGGCAAGCTCGGCGATGGCCTGCACGGCGGCCATCTTCATTTCTTCGTTGATGGTCGTTGCGCCGCAATCCAGCGCGCCGCGGAAGATATAGGGGAAACACAGCACGTTGTTGACCTGGTTCGGGAAATCCGAACGGCCGGTGCAGATCATCGCATCCGGGCGGGCGGCACGGGCGGCCTCCGGCATGATTTCCGGATTGGGGTTGGCAAGCGCCAGGATCAGCGGGTTTTCCGCCATGCGCTCCAGAAGTTCCGGCTTCAGCACGCCTGCGGCCGAAAGACCGAGGAAGACATCCGCACCGTCGATCGAGTCGGCCAGAACGCGCTTGTCGGTTTTCTGGGCGTAGACTTCCTTCCACTCGTCCATCAGCGTGTTACGGCCGTCATAGACGAGACCCTCGATATCGTGGACCCAGATGTTTTCCTTGTTGGCGCCCATGGCGACCAGCAGGTTGAGGCAGGCAAGGGCAGCAGCCCCGGCGCCGGAAGCGACGATCTTGACGCTCGACAGAGACTTTCCAGCCAGTTCCAGCGCATTGGTGACGGCGGCGGCGACGATGATTGCGGTGCCGTGCTGGTCGTCGTGGAAGACCGGGATGTTCATTTTTTCGCGCAGCTGGCGTTCCACCTCGAAACATTCCGGCGCCTTGATATCTTCAAGGTTGATGCCGCCGAAGGTGGGTTCAAGTGCCGCGATGGTCGAGACCATGTCATTGATGCCGGGCGCGTCGATCTCGATGTCGAAGACGTCGATGCCGGCGAATTTCTTGAAAAGGACGGCCTTGCCTTCCATGACGGGTTTGGAAGCGAGCGGGCCGATATTGCCAAGGCCCAGCACCGCCGTGCCGTTGGAGATGACGGCGACGAGATTGGCGCGGGCGGTGTATTCCGCTGCCATCTCAGGATTTTCATGGATGGCGAGGCAGGGGGCGGCAACACCCGGCGAATAGGCGAGCGCCAGATCGCGCTGGTTGCCGAGCGGCTTGGTTGCCTGGATCTCCAGCTTGCCGGGGCGCGGATAGCGGTGGAAAAAGAGCGCCTGTTCCTCGATGTCGGCCTTTGCCGTGTTGGCGGGCGTGTTGTTCTTATCGTGAGAGGTCATGTCTTCCACCGTCATATTTAATTTCGTCTGGTGGCCCTGAATACAACAAACTTCCCCGCGGTACAGCCGTTATTTGCCCCGCACTTATGCAAATGCGCGCATGGTCTATTCGCGTTTTCGTGAAGCCATCCGTCATATTCCATACAAAAACCGGCCTCTGTCATGTTGCTGCAACACGAGTCTGGTTCTGAGAGGGAAGAAAGCCGCAGGGACGCAACCGAACAGGGGGATGAAATCCGTGGCCGGTCAAATTGAAACCAGACAGTTCAGAACGCTTTTCATTTCGGACGTTCATCTTGGCTCCAAGGCGGCCAAGACGGATTATTTGCTCGACTTCCTTAGATATCACGAAGCCGAGACGATCATCATGGTCGGCGACATCGTCGACGGCTGGCGCCTGCGCCGCAGCTGGTACTGGCCGCAGGGCTGCAACGACGTGGTGCAGAAGCTTCTGCGCAAGGCCCGCAAGGGAACCCGCATCGTCTATATTCCCGGCAATCACGATGAATTCCTGCGGGAATTCCCGGGCATGCATTTCGGCGGCATCGAAGTGGCCGAGCGCATGATCCACGAGGCGGCCGACGGCAAGAAATATCTGGTCATCCATGGCGACGAGTTCGACGTGGTGGTGCGCAATGCCCGCCTGCTCGCCTATCTCGGCGACTGGGCCTATGACGCGGCGATCGCGCTCAACATCGCCATCGCCGCCGTGCGCCGCCGCATCGGCCTGCCTTACTGGTCGTTCTCGGCCTGGGCCAAGCAGCAGGTCAAACACGCCGTCAACTTCATTGGCGAGTTCCAGCGCGTGGTGGCTGAAGAGGCACGGCGCAACAATGTCGACGGCGTCATCTGTGGGCACATTCATCATGCTGTCATGGAAGACATGGACGGAATCCGCTACATCAATACCGGCGACTGGGTGGAAAGCTGCACGGCGATCGCCGAAAATGCCGATGGTACTTTCGAGTTGATCACCTGGATGCAGACAAGCGATGTCACTGCTGAACATGCGTCGGATGAAATGGAACCGGTGAATATTCCGGGGCTGATCGGCAAGCACGCGGCCTGATTGGGCGTTTGGCTTCAGTGCAAACTATCGGCGGACATTGAGATCAGTGCGATCTCATGTGGGTAGGGTGCGTGCTGCTTGTTTCTTCTCCCCGCCGGGGAGAAGAAACAAGGGGTGACGTTTCGGCTCACTGCCTTCGATATTCAGCGGCTTACCCCCACAATTCCGACCGCGCCGGATAAACCAGCGAACCTTCATAAACCAGCCCCGGATCACGATCCTGCGCCAGCAACAGCGGCCCATCGAGATCGGAAAAGGCCGTGCCTTGGGCGGCCAGCACGGCAGGGGCCATGCCGAGCGAGGTGCCGAGCATGCAGCCGACCATGATGGTGAAGCCGAGCCGTTCGGCCTCCGCCTTCATGACGAGCGCTTCCGTCAGTCCGCCGGTCTTGTCGAGCTTGATGTTGATCGCGTCGTAACGGTCGCGCAGGCCGGCGAGGTCTTTGGTGGAATGCACGCTTTCATCGGCGCAGATCAGCACCGGGTGGTCGATACGGGACAGGATGGCGTCCTTGCCGGCGGGCAGAGGCTGCTCGATCAGCGATATCTTCAATTCCGCTGCAAGTCTCAGATAATATTCGATGTTTTCATCATTCCAGCCCTCATTGGCGTCGATGATGATGCGCGCTTCGGGCGCTGCGGCGCGCACGGCGCGCAGGCGGGCTTCGTCGTCAGCGGTGCCGGTCTTGATCTTCAGCAGCGGACGGCCTGCATTCTCCGCGGTCTTCGCGGCCATTGTTTCCGGGTCGGCAAGCGAAATCGTATAAGCGGTGACGAGCGGCTTTGCCGCCCGTCCAAGAACCTGTTCGGCGGCGCTTTTGCCGCTGATCTTGGCCTCAAGGTCCCAGAGCGCGCAATCGACCGCATTGCGGGCCGCACCCGGTTTCATCACCTGCTGCAATTCCTGTCGTGTCAGGCCGGCGGCGATCTGCTCCGCCATCGCCTCGATATCGGCAACGACACCCTCGATGCTTTCGCCGTAACGCGGGTAGGGCACACATTCGCCTCTGCCGGCGAAGGAACCATCGCGGATGATGCACGTTACGACATCCGCATGCGTGCGGGTGCCGCGTGAGATCGTGAAGCTGCCGGCGACGGGGAAGCGTTCTGTTGTGGCTTGCAGGTAACGGGGCATGTTTTTTCACTTCCGATTGGGCGGCAAAAGACACATGACGCCAAATTTATCACGAATTGTCGGCTGCCACTGTGGCTTGCCGGAGACCGAAACGTTATGAAACCTTTAAGAATCTCGTGACGGCTGCACTCGCTCGGAGCATTATGCAAGAACAGGACACACGGCAACAGGCGAACCCGGCCGCAATCTCCGAAGACGGTTCCGTCTCCGGCGGCGGCTTGCGTTATGTCATGAGCGGTTCCTGGCGCAACAGCAATCTCTCTGGAATTTTTGAAAGCCTCGACAGGATCGAAAAGAGCAAATCCGGCGGCTCCGTCGAGATCGATCTTTCCGCTGTCGAAGCCATCGACACGACGGGTGCGTGGATCATCCAGCGCCTGCGCAAGGATCTCGAGGCGAACGGCGCGACTGTGACGCTCACCGGCAACGACCGGATCGAGGACGTCATCGGTCAATTGCCCGATAAGGCGGAGATGCAGGGCGAGCCCGTCGCCAAGACAGGATGGGTGGAGCGCATCTTCGCGCCGATCGGTCAGGCCGTGGTTCAGAACGGCGCGGATTTCCTGGCGGGCATGTATATTCTCGGTTCCGCCGTGCGCGGCGCGCAGATGAAGCTCGGGCGCGGCCGCGGCGTATCGCCGGCGGCGATCGTTAACCAGATCGACCATATGGGCGTACGCGCCGTGCCGATCATCATGCTGATGTCGTTCCTGATTGGCGCGATCATCGCCCAGCAGGGCGCGTTCCAGCTGCGTTATTTCGGCGCTGAGGTCTTCGTCGTCGATCTGGTCGGCATTCTGCAATTGCGTGAAATCGGCGTTCTGCTGACCGCGATCATGATCGCCGGCCGTTCCGGCAGCGCGATCACGGCGGAAATCGGCTCGATGAAGATGCGCGAGGAGATCGACGCGCTGAAAGTGATCGGCCTCAACCCCGTTGGCGTGCTGGTGTTTCCGCGTCTCGTGGCGCTGACCATCGCGCTGCCGCTTCTGACCATCCTTGCCAATTTTGCCGCCCTTTTCGGCGCGGCCATCGTCACGCTGCTTTATTCCGGCATCACTTTCGAGGTGTTCCTTTCGCGCCTGCATGGCGCGGTGGAGGAATCGACCATTGCCGCCGGCATGATCAAGGCGCCGTTCATGGCGCTGATCATCGGCATCGTTGCGGCGGTGGAGGGCATGAAGGTGGGCGGTTCGGCGGAATCGCTCGGCAAGCACGTTACCTCGTCGGTGGTGAAGTCCATCTTCGTCGTCATTCTGGTGGATGGTGTTTTCGCCATCTTCTACGCAGCCATCGATTTTTAGGGAGGGCGCGTTGGAAACTCTGGACCAGAAACCACAAGACATCAAAACCGCAAAAGACGGCCGCGAAGCGGTGCTTTCCGTCGAGGGCGTGACTGTCGGTTTCAACGGCCGGAACGTGCTCGAAAACCTCAACCTCGATGTCTATCGCGGCGAAATTCTGGGCTTCATCGGCCCCTCCGGTGCGGGTAAATCCGTGTTGATGCGGGCGATTTTGCGGCTGCTGCCACGGCAGGCGGGCGCGATCCGCATTCTCGGCACCGATTACGACAAGGCAAGCGAGGACGAGCGGATGATGCTCGACCAGCGGCTTGGCGTGCTGTTCCAGCAAGGCGCATTGTTTTCCGGCCTGACAGTGAAGGAAAACATCCAGCTGCCGATGCGGGAATATCTGGACCTGCCGAAAAAGCTGATGGATGAACTTGCCTATCTGAAGATCGAGATGGTGGGCCTGAAGCCCGATGCTGGCGACAAGTACCCGTCGGAGCTGTCAGGCGGCATGATCAAGCGCGCAGCCCTTGCCCGGGCGCTGTCGCTCGATCCCGACCTCGTTTTTCTCGATGAACCGACCTCCGGCCTCGATCCCATCGGGGCGGCGGAATTTGATATGCTGATCGCGCGCCTGCGTGATTCGCTCGGCCTGACCGTTTATATGGTGACGCACGACCTCGACAGCCTGTTCTCCGTCTGTGACCGCATTGCGGTTCTGGGCGACAAGCGGGTTCTGGTGGAAGGGACATTGCAGGACATGTTTGCCTGCGACGACCCGTGGGTGCAGTCCTATTTCCGCGGCAAACGGGCGCGTTCTGTCGTTCTTCCGGACGGCAAACATGAAAATCCGGTGGAGTAACAGAAGCATGGAAACCAAGGCGAACTACACCATAGTCGGAATTTTCACGCTGATCGTGATCGCCGCCGCATTCGGCTTCGTTTACTGGATGGCGGAATTCGGCCGTGGCGGCCCGACGGCGCAGCTCGTGGTGCGTATTCCCGGCTCCGCCAACGGTCTTTCGGTCGGCTCGCCAGTGCGTTTCAACGGTATTCCCGTCGGTACGGTGCGCGGGCTTGCCATCGACCGCGACGACCCTGCTTATTCCATCGCCTTTACCGAGGTGCAGGCGGATGCGCCGGTGTTCCCTTCCACACGCGCCGTGCTTGAAATCCAGGGCCTGACGGGGGCTGCTTATATCGAGCTTTCCGGCGGCAACAAGGCTGACGAACGCATTCTGCAGAAAGCCGTCGAAAGCGGCGTTCCTGCCGAATTGACGGCCGATCTTTCCAGCGTCACCAACCTGCTCGCCACCGCCGATAAGATCCTGAAACGCGCCGATGGCGCTATCGGCGAATTGCAGGGTTTCGTGCAGGATGCCCGTGGTCCTCTGACACAGACGGTGCGCAACGCCGAGAAGTTCTCCGATGCGCTGGCGGCCAATTCCGACGGCATCAAGAATTTCATTTCAAGCCTCAGCTCGCTTTCCACCACCGTGCAATCGGTCTCGGTGCGCCTCGACGGCACGCTGACCGCTGTTGAGGATCTGGTGAAGGCGGTGGATGCCGGCAAGATCGATTCCATCCTGTCGAATGTCGACAAGGTGACGAAGGATGTGGCGTCGGCTTCCAGCGATATTCAGGGCATCATGGAGACGGTGCAGAGTACGGCGCGTAATTTCGAGGCGGCGAGCACGGAAGTGCAGACCGTGGTGAAGCGCGCGGATGAGCTCTTGGCGTCCGTTGATCCGGCCAAGGTCAGCACCGTGGTTGGCGATGTTTCGGCGGCGACCGCCGATGCGCGTGATGCGGTGGCGAATTTCAAGCGGATTGCCGATGATGTCGGTGCCCGCCGCGCCGATATCGACCAGGCGGTTTCCGACTTCACCGACATGGGGCGAAAGCTGAACCTTGCCTCCAGCCGCGTCGATGGCATTCTCGCCAAGGTGGACGGCATGCTGGGCACCGATGACGCCAATTCGCTGTTTGCCAAGGCGCGCGAGACACTTACTTCGTTCAAGGCCGTAGCCGACAATCTCAATGCCCGCATCGGGCCGATTGCCGACAATCTGACCCGCTTCTCCAGCTCCGGCCTCAAGGATTTCCAGGCGCTGATTGGCAGCACTCGGGTGACCGTCGACAATCTCAACAATGCCATCACCAATATCGACCGCGATCCGCAGCGGTTGATTTTCGGCGGCGAAACCGTGAAACAATATGACGGCAGAACAAGGCGCTAAGAGGGGTATGGGCCAATGACACGATCGATGACCGGCCATAAACGCCGTGCCCTTATTCTGGCTCCGCTGCTTGCCGCGCTGCTGGCCGGCTGTGCCGGTGCGCCAAAGAACGACACGTTCGATCTTTCCGTGTCTTCGGCGACGGTAACGCAGGGGCCTTCGCTGAAAGGCCGGCAATTGCTGATTGCCGACCCGACCGCGCTCAAGGCGCTGGACAGCGAAAATATCGTGGTGCGTCTCTCCGGTTCGGAAGTGCAATATCTCGGCAATTCGCAATGGAGCGACCGCCTGCCGCGCATGGTGCAATCCAAGCTCGTGGAAGCTTTCGAAGACACCGGCAAGCTCGGCGGCGTCGGCCGTCCGGGGCAGGGGCTGGCGATCGACTATCAGGTCGTGACCGATATCCGCGCCTTCGAGGTGGATACGGCGAGAAACATCGCCAATATCGAAATGTCGGTGAAGCTTCTGAACGACCGTAACGGCACGGTGAAGGCGCAGGAAGTGTTCCGTGCCAGCGCCCGTGTCAGTGGTTCCGGCAACGCCAATTTCGTGAAGGCGCTGGATCAGGCGTTTGCCTCAGCCACGCGGGAGATCGTGGCCTGGACGCTGAAGTCGCTTTAAGCCTTCGCGGCGGTCATCAGCGCTATAAGAAATTGCCTTATGTTCCGGGCAGGGCTGGTTGATGACCGGTCTTGTGCGCAATGTTTCTGATCCGCGAGTTTCTGATGCGATTTCTGGTGGTTTTTTGGCTTCTTCTGCTTTCCGTTCTTTCCGGGACGGGCGTTGCCACGGCCGCTGGCCTGCGGTTGATCGAGGTTCCATCTGCTGGGAGCAAAGCGTCGATCAGGGCTGCTGTCTGGTCGCCCTGTGCGGCAACGCCGGTGGAAACACGTATCGGTCCCTTCGTACTGCCTGCGGTGCGCGATTGCCCGATCGTTGAAGGGCAATATCCGCTTATCGTCATTTCCCATGGTTTCGCAGGTACCTATTTCAGCCACCGCGATACGGCGGCGGCGCTGGCGGATGCCGGTTTCATCGTCGCGGCGCTCAATCATCCCGGCGATAATGCGCTCGATATGAAGCGGGCAGGCGAGCTTTCCGCGCTGACTGACCGGCCGGCGGATATTGTCCGCCTGCTTGATCATATGCTGACAAACTGGAAAGAGGCCGGCTTTATCGATGCCGGGCGGATCGGTGTCTTCGGATTTTCGCGCGGTGGTTATACGGCGCTGGTGCTTGCCGGCGGTGTACCGGATTTTTTAAACAGCAGATTGCCATGCCCGGACGAGCAGGCGGCGATATGCGCGCAGATGCGGGACAAAAGCGCTGTTGCGAAAGACCGGGTTCACGATAAGCGGGTGAGGGCCGTGGCTGTTGCGGACCCGCTCAATGCCTTTCCCGGCGCCGAAAATCTGAAAAATATCGGTATTCCCGTCCAGCTGTGGAGCTCGGAAGAGGGCGGTGATGGCATTGTGCCGCAGGATATAGCGAGATTGCGCGACGAACTGCCGGGCAAACCGGACTATCGGACGGTGAAGGATGCGGGGCATTTTTCGTTCATCGCGCCTTGTCCCGCCGAAATGGCAAAAGCCCTGCCGCAGATTTGCAACGATGCGCCCGGTTTTGACCGGGCAGAGTTTCATCGCAGTTTCAACGCCGATGTCGTTAGCTTTTTCAAGGCATCGCTGCGCTGAAATCTTACCCTCCCGCGCCGGGGCGCCGTCGATCAGACGGCGTCCTGCGATTGCCATTCCGGCAGCGGGAAAATCCGGTCATAGCTCCAGTTGAAGACAAAAGCATAGACCACGTAAAACAGCGCAAACGAAATATCCATCACCAGCGCATGGGCAAGGCTGATGCCGAGATACCAGGCGATGAAGGGCATCAACACAATCAGCAGGCCGAGTTCGAACAGCAGGGCGTGTGCGACGCGGATGGCGGGCGTCTTCAGCGTCGTGCCCTTCAGCCGCTGCATGGCATGGTCGAAGCCGAGATTGTATATATAGTTCCAGGCGGTGGCGAGTGTGGCGCTGACGAGGCCAACCATGCCGATATCTTCCATGGGCATGCCAAAGACGAGAGCGCCAAGTGGCACGACGAGCAAAAGGCCGATGATTTCGAAGCTGAGCGCGTGGCGAATACGATCTTGCAGGGAGCGCAATTTATTCTCCGGTATGTGACCGGGCCGTCCCGCATGCTGTCGCCATGATGGCCGAGGTCGTCCTCGCGGTGAGGCATATAGAGGTTTTTGGCGAAATTTTCAAGCGTTGGGGGGATGGATGGGATCGGGAGTGCGCCGCTTGTTTCTTCTCCCCGCCGGGGAGAAGGTCGCGGCAGCGGGATGAGGGGACGAGGGTAGAGATATACGGAGAGCTTGCCCCCTCATCCGACCCTTCGGGCCACCTTCTCCCCGGCGGGGAGAAGAAACACGTGGCGGCGTCTTGCCCTCTCTCGGCGGCAAAGAAATTGCGATGCGGAACAAGAACTGTGTTTTTTCGTTATCGCTCATGGAAGGAGGCGCGCCATGCAGCAGAATTCCTCTGATGGAAGAACGATCAAGGCCGCCAACACGGCAAAGGTTTCGACTTACACGCCCAGTCTCATTTCCCTCAAGGGGAGTTATGTGGCGATGATATTTCGCCGGCCGCTTTGCCGAAATCCGCTGGATGTGCGGAAAAAATAAGGGCGATACAATCACCATCGCTCCCATGCACATCAATGATGACGACTGCCGAAATGATCTAGTGCTTTAGATGTCTCTAAAGTGTGATTTTCAATCCGGGTCGTCTCCACCTAGACTGGAGATCGCCACGAAAGCGAAGGGAGAATGACATGAAATCAGTTCTCATTATCGCCGCTGTCTTTGGTTTTTCCGCCAGTGCAGCGCTTGCGGAATGCGCAGGTCATGAAAAGATCAACGCTTCCGTTCCTGCCGTCGACCGTGAATTTAAAACCGCAAGCATCGTTCCGCCGACGGAACCGGTGGACAAGCCCGTCGTCATCCTGAAAAAGACCGACCGCCTTCCAGCGGCAACGGTTGCGACGACCGGCGAGCCCGAAGCCGCAATGCAGCGCATGCAATAAGACAAGACGATAACCTCTTCATTCTGGAAATCCCGTGCGTGAGGTAATCCGCACGGGATTTGCTTTTGGAACAGGCGAGACAAGCGAGCCACTCGGTTGCGACTCCATGCAAGTAAGCCGTTTGCCGCCGCTTCGGTACGTCCCCGGACCATGTCTTTGCCCGTGAGCAGTGCCGTTGACGTTCGCAGATTTGATCAGCTGTCGAGCTTCAGCGAGAGCTGCTTCGGTCCCTCGTTCTTTTTCAGCACGTAAAGCGGCCGGGTGATGATGACTTCCGTTCGCCGCTGCAACTCGCGACGCCGTTCCAGCGCACGCTCGCGCATATCGCGGGAGCGGGCGACGACGGAGAGGGCATTCTCTATGGTTGCGTCTGCAGTGTTCATCGCTGACCTCCATAATGTTCACTTTATGTTCTCATTATTGGTCGCTTGTGTCAACACTATGGCGCGCTCGCTGGCCAGCAATCGATGCGCTCTGCGGAATTGGCTGACCCGGAATGCGGCTGGCGGTCTTGCGGCACTATTGGCGCGCGAGGCTGGCTTCGCCTGAGTGATTGCTTTCGCCATGCGACCTAAGGTTCCGGCAGCGTCGGTGAGGACACTCCGGGCGTAAAGGGTCGATTGTCGTGATGATATCTGGATGACGCGGGCGCTGCTTCCGCCCGGCTTCAGATGAGATCAAGAGAGGGAACGTTGATCCAACAATGCGGGGCCACCGGCAGACAATAGCTCGGTGAGATGTTCGCTGGCGAGTGCTACGATAGCAAGCGCAGCCTGCTGGCGGTTCCAGCCGGCGCTTTCCGCTTTTTCAATAAGGCCCTGGATGGAGGGTTCCAGCGCGAACTGGCACTCGGCCTGGTAGTCCATTGTGTCGATCGAAAGCGACGGGGAATTGATTGCGGCCCGCATCCTTTGGTCTCCCTGTTTTCCGTCATGCCCAGCAAACGCAAAACGCAAATCGGAACATGCACATTCAGAGGCCGGTGATATAGGGAATACCCGTCGGGTCCACATATCACTGGCAGCGAATCCCCCAGCAGGCGGAGTTAACGGTAAGTGCTGATCGCTGTCAACGAACGCGCGGTAGCGATGGCGCTGCGACGCGCTTTTTCAGAGCCGTCCATTCCGGAACGGTTTTCGTCTCCAGACGAGCAGAGCCATGACGTAAAGCGCGAAAAGTATGAACCATGCGACCGGAAGCACCATAAACAGCGCCGCATAAGCGCAATTTCCCTCAAAACAGGAGCCGAGCAGCCCGGAATCGGCAAGCGCTGCCGACAATAAAAACGCACATATTCCGCTCCCGACCGCGCCGAGGACGAACAGCAATATGTTGATGATCAATCTCATGGTGCCAATCATAAGGATGATTGAGACAGCTTTGGGGAAAGGGGCGGCGCGGCAATGCCTATAATTACCGTTGTGGCGGTTTTTCCGGAGCTTTGACGCTGTAGGAGGGCGGCCGCGTTTCAGAACCGTCTGTCGCTGCGGCCCCGCCTTTGCCGGGCAGGGCCGCCATCACAGTTATGTTATTCGGTGATGGTATATTCACCGAGCTCGCAGAGGTTCTGCGTATCCTCAAGATCCTCAAGCGCATCGCCCTGGAATTCGAAACGCATGTCATATTTGCAGACACTGCGGCCGTCGGCGATGGTGATTTCCATCTCTTCGCCGGGGCCGAGCGCCTTCTTTCCAAACACGTCGTCTTCCCAGTCATTAACGCCCACCGGTGAGGTGTAGAAGGCGTTGAGAACGGAGCCCGTGCCGTTCTTCAGCGTGAAGACCAGGTCTTCCGCCTGCGCCGCACTGGCCGCAACCGTCATCGCTGTGCCGAAAAATACTGCCGTTACCCATTTCGATGTCATGATATCCCCCTTTGCCTTGTTCTGGCAGGCCATGCATACAGCCAAACCAGCGGCTTGCAATGCAAACCGCAGCCGTTGGTTAAGACGCGAAGCCGCATTTCCGGAGGATATTTTTACGGCGGTTTGTATATTCAATAAATCTGGATTTAATAATTGGTATGATGAATGTTTATTGAGTATTTTATAGTTTTCATATAAATATATTTTCACATATATTTTATTTTTTATTTGATATTTTGAGTTATTTTATGGTGAAATTAGTCATTATCTATTCGTATTGATTGGAATGTATTTTTATATGCGTATTTATGCTGTATTTCTTAGTGGTTAAGATCCAAGCGCGTAGAGCTTTCAGGAATTTTTACTGACAAAATCGATTTTTTTTAAAAAAGTTGTGACTGGCTGGCCAGAGCGGCAGATCAGCTTCCTGATAGAGGATATTGGATTTGACCAATCGTACTTCTTTGGTGTCCCGTCGTTTCAGGCTGCCCGGTCTCGTGGTGTTGAGCATCCTGGCTGGAGGCATTCTGACGCCGGTTTCGGGCCAGTCGCGGATCTGCAAGGATCCGACGCCTGCCAGTAATCTCAACGAAATGTTCGATGCAATCTACGCCTGCTGGGTGCCGCCGGAAGACACCGAGGGACTGGTGGTGACGCTGCGGTTCATTCTGCATAAGGACGGGCAAATACGCGGCAAGGTGGTCGTCATAGCCTCGCGACCTCAAGAGGAGAGCCCGAGACGGCAGGCGTTTATCGATTCCGCCATCGATGCGGTAAAGCAGGCGGCGCCCGTTCGTTTTACGGAGGAATTTGGAAGCCGTATTGCCGGGCGACCATTGGAGCCGCGCTTCATCGGGGCAAAAAGCGCATCGGAAACGAAGTCGTAGACTTTCCGGCGAGCTATTGCGCTGACGGGGCTGTGTAGCTCGGGATCGCCGTGACAAGTACCGTTTCTTTCGCAGGCATTGCCGGAAAGGGACGATTGCACGAATTCAATCGCCTGGGCGATGCTTTAAGTAAGCATCGCAACATCTTGTCATTTAAAGAGATTTGGTGGGTGATGTAGGGCTCGAACCTACGACCCGCTGATTAAGAGTCAGCTGCTCTACCAACTGAGCTAATCACCCGACCGACACCGTGTGGCGGTGTGAGGGGGGCTATAAAGGGGAAGTTTGGGCTTGTCCAGCGCGGAAATGAAATTTCTTCGATTTTTGTGACGAAAAAATTTCAGTCGCGCTGGAAAAGGCTGAAAATCCGGGGTTTTACGGATTTTCCTTTTGCTTAGCCGCGTCTGAATGCCCGCCCGATAAGGATAAGGATACAGGCGCCGATGAAGCCGGCGATGAGATAACCGAGCCAGCCGGCCAGAACGATTCCAAAAACAGACAATATGGCGTTGGCGACGATCGCGCCGACGATTCCAAGAAGGATGTTCATGAAAACACCCATATTGCTTTTCATGAATTGTTCGGCGAGCCACCCGGCGACACCACCGATGATGATAGCTGCGATCCAGCCAATACCAGCAGATTCCATGATTTCCTCCCATGTTTGCTGCACTATCAAAGGTGATGATTCTAGTGGTGAAAAGCAAGGTAAACTCCGGAAAACCTCGCTTCATGCGGGTGGTTTTCCCCGGCGCAGGCGTTAAATAGCCTGAGACGGCGTGAAGAGACGAAAGGCATGGATGTGCGGTTGATGTTCGGCGGATTGATTGACGGTAGGCGGGTGTTCGGCGAACCGGCACCTGGTCGGGTGCGAAGCAGTGCCGTGGCCATGATAATGGTCATGATGTTTTCGCTTCTCGGCGGGTTTCTGTTGCCCGCAATGCCGGCATCCGCGCAAGGGGAGACAACGCCGCCGGCGCCTGCCGTGATCCAGGCCACCACGGTGGAGCAGGCGCGAGCGGAACTGGAAAAATGGAAAGCCGATGTTGCAACCATCACCGGACAGGTGGAGGCGGGCGGCAGCGACGATGTGCATCTGGTGGATATGAAGGGTCGCGCCGATGGCATTGCTGCCGATGCCGCGGCGGCCAACACCAAGCTGCGCACCCGGCTGGACCAGATCAAGACTCGTCTCGAGGCGCTTGGCGAGCCGCCGGCCGATGGCCAGCCGCCGGAAGCCAGCATGGTGACGGAAGAGCGCGCCCGGCTGACGGCGGAGCGTGCCGAGGTGAATGCGATTGCCGGTGAGGTGGAGAGCACCGCCACCAACGCCGCGCAGATTTCCAACAATATTACGGCGGTTCGCCGGGCGCTTTTTGCCGCCACCCTGTTCAAGCGCACGGAAGTTTCGGCCCAGACGCTGGGCGATGCGTCTTCGGCCTTCGTTACCGAGGTGACCAATCTCAGCAACGCCTTCAGCAGCTGGGCGGGTTTCGTGTGGAGCTACAAGCGGTTGCCGATGTTCGGCGCCGTGATGCTATCGATCATGGCGGGGCTGCTGTTTCTGGTCGGTGGTTACCGGTTTTTCGGCAGTCGCATGGACCGGCGGGCCTTTACCGGTGAGCCTTCCTATCTGCGGCGGCTTTCGGTGGCCTTCTGGTCGACCATGGTGCAATCGCTGTCGCTGTTCCTGTTTCTGGTCACCTCGGCGTTTTTCCTCGATAATTTCAACGTGCTGCGATCCGATATAGCGCCGATCCTGTTCGGGGCCATGGCCATCCTCGGTTTCGTTTATTTCGTATCGCGGCTGAGCTACGCGATCTTTGCGCCCACCCAGCCGGAATGGCGTTTGCTGAAAGTGTCCAATCGCGGCGCGCATACGCTGTCGTCTGCGGTGCTGCTGATGGCGCTCGTCAATGGTCTAGACTATCTGTTTGGAACGATCAGCGAGACGCTTTATTCGCCGCTGATCGTCACCGTCGCCAAGAGCTTCGTCGCCTCGATCATTATCGGCATCATCCTGCTCACCGTGTCTTTCCTGCGGCCGATGATCGGCGAGGGGCAGGATTATGAGACCGGCAACCAGCGGCTGCCCCGCTGGCTGGTTATCCTGCTGCGCGTCGGCGGTCTCATTCTCATCGGCGCGTGTCTGACGGGTTATGTCGGTCTTGCGCGCTTCCTTGCCACGCAGATCGTCGCCACAGGTGCGGTGCTGGCGACGATGTATATCGGCATTCTGTCCGGCAAGGCGATTTCCAGACAGGGTGCTTTTTCCGAATCCCTTGCCGGGCGTTATCTGGCGCGGCGTTTCGGGCTCGGTCCGGTTGCGCTCGATCAGGCCGGTCTTGCCGCCGGGCTTGGCATCTATGCCATAGCGCTTGCCTTCGGCGTGCCGCTCATCCTGTTTTCCTGGGGCTTCCAGCCGGGTGATATCGAAAGCTGGGCCTATCGCCTGCTGACCGGCATTACCGTCGGCAATGCCTCGATCTCGCTGATCGGCCTCTTCGGCGGCGTTCTTGTCTTTGCCATCGGTTATATTATCACCCGCTGGTTCCAGAAGTGGCTTGATAATAACGTCATGGCGCGGGGCCAGGTGGATGCCGGGGTGCGCAACTCGGTCAAGACCGGCATCGGTTATCTCGGCATTGCGGTTGCGGCGATCTTCGGCGTGTCTTCCGCCGGTCTTAACCTCTCCAGTCTGGCGCTCGTCGCGTCGGCTCTTTCGGTTGGTATCGGTTTTGGCCTGCAGAACATCGTCTCGAATTTCGTGTCCGGCCTCATCCTTCTGGTCGAGCGTCCCTTCAAGGTGGGCGACTGGGTGGTGACCGGCACGACGGAAGGCACCGTCAAGCGGCTTTCCGTGCGCGCCACAGAAATCGAAACCTTCCGTGGTCAGTCGATCATTGTGCCGAATTCCGAGTTCATCAACTCCTCGGTCGGCAACTGGACGCACCGCAACCGCATCATGCGTGCGGAAATTCCGGTTTCCGTTTCCTATGATTCCGATCCGCAGCAAGTCATGGATATTCTGCTGGAACTGGTGCGCGCCCAGCCGCCGGTGCTGCGCAACCCCGAGCCGCATGTGGAGTTCCTGCGGTTCGGCGATTTCTCGCTGGATTTCGAATTGCGGTTCCACCTTGCCGATCTGTCGACCGGGCTTGGCGTGAAGAATGCGCTGAGGATCGCCATCCTCCAGCGCTTCCGCGAGGAGGGCATCGCCATCCCGTTCCCGCAGCGTAACCTCAATATCCACGTGGAGGGTGACGCCAACCCGCAAATGCTGGCGGCGCTGCTTTCGGAAGAGGGCGACAAGGCGGCGGTGGCCCATACGGGTGCGGCAGCACCTGCGACACAGACGACAACGGAAAAGGATGCCGGCAAGGCCGGCGACAAGGCTGTCGATAAGACCGTTGTGGAAACGAAGCCGGCGGCAAAGATGGCTGGCAGAGATAATTGATCGGTGCGGCCATCTCCGCCGCTATGCTGCCCGTATCAGGCCTGGCGGGGCTGGGAACTGCCCTGGCGCGGCTATGCGGATCTGGCCGTGGCTTTCTGTTCACCGGGAGCGGGCATATGCCGGTTCTCGTCGTGAAAATATATTCAAAATACCCGTAGAGACTGCATTGATAAATAAACTTTAAGTTGATATATTATGGTTATTCTTTAGTTTATTTTTTCTTGTTGTCGGGGCTCACATGACGAATCCAGTCAATGGAAATGCCCAGCCTGCCCAGCCTGCCCAGCCTGCCCAGCCTCTCGGCCAGCTTCCTGTAAAAACATCTCTGCGGGAAAAACTGAGGGGATTCTGGGGGTGGGTTAAGCCCCAAGCCGCCAGAGCGTCTCTATTGACCGCAGGTATCGTTGTCGGCGCGGCGGGTTTGTTTTTCCTGATGGGCGAGGCTGACGTGACGGATGACTACCTGCCGAAACGCTGGAATGAATCTATCCGCAGGTTAGGTATCGAGCCGGTCTATCCGCCGCAGGAGGATATTTATGTGGGGGACATCATCGCCGAGGTCGTGGATTCAGGGCACAGGTTCAAGTCTCTGCCCACCGATCTCGAAAGCGAATCTTTCATCGGCCGCTACGTCAAGATTACCCAGATACCGAATTTGCGGGGATATTTGGGGGTCAAGTCGGAGGCGCCTTATTTCGGCGACAGCACCTGGCTGGAAGACAGGAAGACGCTGACGGTATCTCAGCCCCGCATGGAAGTCGCATCCGATGGGACGACATCCGGCCTGCAAGTGAAGGACGCGCTTTTTCCGGTCATCAAGATAGAACGGAAAGAGGGCATGGCGGGGGTTCTGCGCAATATTGCCTTCGGCGGCGCGCGGGCCGATGTCGAGGAGATCGAGCTTCAGAATGTCCAGACCTATTCGATCAACCCTTTTCATGCGCAAAACGCGTTGATGGCTTTTTGCGGTGATGACGACACAAAGGTCTATTGTGCCGACGAGTATCTTCGCGAAAAACTGTCCTATATTCTCAGCCGCGATATTTTGAGAACCGCGGAGACGCAGGATTGTGGTCCGCGTTATATTTACGACATCCGCCTGCTGGTCGTGCGTCAGGCGTTTCTCACTCGTGGGGTGAAGGTCACCAACGGCCGGGGCCGCTCGGCTTTCCTCGATGCGGGTGGAAACAAAGGCGACATCCAGAAGAATATCGATGGCACGGCTGCTGCCGTGACCACAGGCCTGCAGGGCCAACAGCCGGAGGCCGAAAACATGACCGGCAATGACAACAGCATTCGCAGCACGAACAGTTCCGGCCTCTTTTCAGATCGCCAGTTTGCGAGGCCGCTCGTCATAGGTTTCAACAGTGTTTCCATCGGTATGCGCAACAGCACGCCCGCCTGGCTGGACGCAGCGGCAAAGGCTGCCGCCGGCAAGGACGTGAAAGACGGCGTCAAGATTTGTGCGTCTTCGCAGGAGGTTGCGAAATGAGACGGACCGTTTTTCTCTTCGGTATGGTTTTTCCTTTTCTGGCAAATGCGCAGGAGGCGGTTGTTCCGTCCGTGACCGTTGGCGATATTGCGCAATTCAACAGTGATTGCATCTATCGCATTCCACCTTGTGGCAAGGATGGTGGTGGAGGTTTTCCGCCGCCTCCTCCTCCGCCGCCGGGCGGCGGCGGTGGGATACACAATCTGCCGGGCGGTCCCGGCTTCAATAACTCGATCATCGTGCCCGGTAATGACGTGCTCAAAGGCCTGAAACTGGATGGCCCGGATATCAGGGGGCTGCAAATGCAGCTTCAGAACAGGTAGCCGGGCTCTGGCCCGTTATGGCGGCGAAACTCGATCTGTTCCGGTTGGCGCTTCCGACATCTACGCCGCCTTCGTCTCCTCATGGGGCGATGGCGGTCTGAAGCCTGCCTGACGGCGGCATTTTCTTCCCTGTCGCAGCACCCTATGGCCATGTCGCAATCAGGCGGCTGAACGGTTGGCAAGCGCTTCATATTCCCCTCATCGATTTGGCAGCACGACAGGCAATGCCGGCGCTTTTTAGGGGTTCTGTAAATGAAGACACATGCACGGGCGGTGGTGATCGGTGGCGGCGTGGTCGGCGTCTCGACGCTTTATCACCTGACCAAAAAGGGCTGGAGCGACAGCGTCCTCATCGAGCGCAAGGAGCTGACATCCGGCTCCACCTGGCATGCGGCCGGTCTTCTGCCGCTGTTCAACATGAGCTACTCGGTTGGCCAGATCCACAAATATTCCGTGAAGTTTTATGAGGAGCTTCAGGAAGAAACCGGCATGAATGTCGGCTTTTCGAAGGTTTCGAACATTCGTCTCGCCCGTACCAAGGATCGCTGGGACGAATATATGTATTATGCCGGCATTGCCGAAACGATTGGCGTGCGCGTCAACATGCTGACGCCGGAGCAGGTGAAGGAAATCTGGCCGCTCTGTGAGACCGACGGGCTGCTCGGCGCCATCCAGCATCCTGATGACGGTTACATCCAGCCGGCAGACCTCACACAGGCGCTGGCCAAGGGTGCGCGTGACCGCGGAGCGACGATCTATCGTAACACCACCGTCACCGCCATCGAGCAGCTGGAAGACGGTCACTGGAAGGTGACGACGGACAAGGGCGAGATCATCGCCGAACATATTATTTCCTGCACCGGCTCCTTTGCCCGCAAGACCGGTGAGATGGTCGGTATCGATATTCCGGTCATTCCGGTCGAGCATCAATATATCGTCACCGAGCCGCATCCGGCCATTCTGGAGCGTCGCCGTCAGGGTCTGCCGGAAATGGGCGTTCTGCGGGAGTCGGACTCGGCCTGGTACATGCGCGAAGAAGCGGGCGGCCTGATCCTCGGCCCTTACGAAGTCGGCGCGCCGGTCTGTTATGTCGACGGTCCCTCTGACGACAGCGAATATGAGCTGTTCCAGGAAGAACTCGACCGCCTGATGCCACATATCGAAACCGCGATGGTGCGCGTTCCGGCCTTCGGCGAGGTGGGCATCAAGAAGGTTTATAACGGCGCGATCGCCTATACGCCTGACGGCAACCCGATCGTCGGCCCCGCACCGGGCCTGAAGAATTTCTGGCTGAATGAGGGCCATTCGTTCGGTATCACCGCTGCCGGCGGCGCTGGCTGGCAGCTGGCAGAATGGATCGTCGATGGCGAGCCGACGCTCGATCTAATGGGCGTCGATCCGCGCCGTTTCGGGCCTCACGCAACGGAAGGTTATCTCATTGCCAAGAATGAGGAAGCTTACGCCAACGTCTTCACCATGCATTATCCCGACGAGGAGCGTTCTGCTGCCCGTCCGCTGAAGACGACGCCGATTTACGACCGTCTGAAAAAGCTCGGCGGCGTGTTCGGCTCCGTCTACGGCTGGGAGCGCGCAAACTGGTATGCGCCGGAAGGTTATGCGCTGCGCGAAGAAGACCTCGGTGTCGGTGCTGACGTTATCACCAGCCACAACCATGCGCCGCCGCTGGACGATGGCCGTATCGTCGAGAAATGGTCGTTCCGCCGCTCGAACTATTTCGAGCATGTCGGCAACGAGGTGAAGAACGTCACCCAGAATGTTGGCGTGCTTGATATGTCGGCCTTCGCCAAGATGGAGGTTTCCGGCCCCGGTGCGCGTGCCTGGCTGGACAGCATTCTGGCTAACATTGTGCCGAAGAAGCGCGGCCGCATTGCGCTCACGCATCTTCTGACGCCGAATGGCGGCGTGAAGGTGGAGTTCACCGTTTATGAATGGGCGCCGGGCCGGTTCTATATGGTTTCGGCGGGCGGTCTTGAGGCCCACGATCATGACGTGCTGCGCCGCCTTGCGCCGACCGACGGTTCCGTGGTGCTGCAGCCGATCACCCAGAAATACGGCGTGCTGGTGCTTGCCGGCCCGAAGTCTCGCGATCTGTTGAAGAAGCTGACCCGCTCCAGCCTGGAGAACAAGGATTTCCCCTGGCTGACGGCAAAGCAGATTTCCGTCGGCGTGGCGACGGCGCATGCGCTGCGCGTCAACTTCGTCGGCGAACTCGGCTGGGAACTGCACCACCCGATCGAGATGCAGAATTACATCTTCGACCGGCTGATGGAAGCCGGTGCGGAATTCGGCATCAAGCCGTTCGGCATTCGGGCCATGGTGTCAATGTCGCTCGAAAAATCCTACCGCAACATGGGCCGCGAACTTTCGGTGGAATATAACGCCTATGAATCCGGTCTCGACCGCTTCCTGCGGCCGGAAAAATCCTTCATCGGCCGTGATGCGCTGGTGGCTTACAAGGAAGCCGGCCTGAAATCGGTGTTTTCGACGCTGACCGTGTCGGGCAATACGGATGTCGATGCACGCGGTTCGGAAGCGATTTCCGATGAAAACGGCGCTCTTGCCGGCCGTGTCACCAGCGGCGGCTTTGGCTGGCGCATTGGCAAGTCGATCGCGCTTGCCATGCTCAAGCCGGAATATGCAGCGGTTGGCACCAAGCTGAAAATCCGCATTCTCGGCACGCTTTACGATGCAGAGGTGGTGGAGGAGAGCCCGTTCGATACCGAAAATGCGCTGCTGCGCGCCTGATGCGCCTTTATGCCAACAACCCAAATACGGCCCTTCGGGGCCGTATTTTCTTTTAGGTAAGCATATGTCCCGACTGGTTTGCCGGCAAAAGTGTTATTAATTATTCTGAAAAATACCGCTGCTATTTTCCCCTGAAGGACGATGGGGGACTGGGACAGGATGAATTTTCTCGGCATTACGGGCATGCAATATTCGGGTGTGCCTTTCACCAACAACCGCATTCTGCTGGCGGAAGATAGCAATGTGTTCACCCAGATGGTGAGCAGGCGCCTGAATGAAATGTTGGGCGTTTCCGTGGAGGCCTGTCGCTCTTTCGAGGAGTTGCAGGCCTGTTACGAACATTCGTCCGAGCCGGTGACGTTGGCGATTTCCAACATCAACCTGCCGGGGGCGGAAAAGGGCGAGGCGCTGGAATATCTGATCGATCTTTCGATCCCGACCATCGTTTTCACCAGCACCTTCCATGAGGCGACGCGCGAAACGCTGATCGCCAAGGATGTGGTCGATTACATTTTGAAGGACAATATTTTCGCCGTGGACATGCTGACGGAATCGGTCTGCCGGTTCCTCACCAACCACCGCCACCATGTGCTGATCGTCGATGACAGCCCGACGGCGCGGGCGCTGCTGTCGAGCCGTCTCAAGCGATATAATTTCCGGGTCAGTCTTGCTGACAGCGGTGCGAAGGCGCTGGAAATCCTGAAAGCCAATCCAGATATCGGCCTTGTGGTAACCGACTACAACATGCCTGACATTGATGGTTTCGAACTGACGCGGCGCATCCGCACCGTGCGCGGATCGCACGAGTTGCGCATCATTGGCGTGTCTTCCTCCACCAACCGGCTGCTATCGGCGCGGTTCCTGAAGGCGGGCGGCAATGATTTCATGTTGCGACCGTTCATCGACGAGGAATTCTACTGCCGCGTTAACCAGAACCTTGACACGCTGGTGCAGATCCAGCTGGCCAAGGCCGGTGTGAGACCGGCGGCCTGACAGGGCCTCTCTTCCTCAAAGCTGCGATTCAAGCGGCAGGAAACGCATGATGCCGGCGATGATCCGGCGGCTGATGGCCGCGTCGGGTTCACGCCGGTATATGGTTGGCTGACCCTGTTCTTCGGTCATCCAGATGATGCGTTTGCTGTCGTCAATATCCAGCTCGAAGCTCATGGTGCGGCGGATTTCTTCGGTGAAGATTTCATCCATGCGGGCAACCAGCGGGGCCGAGTTGAAAACGACGCCCATTTCCGTGTTGAGCGAGGCGGAGCGCGGATCGAAATTGAGCGAGCCAATATAGCCGGTCTTGCCGTCGCGGGTGAAAGCCTTGGTGTGCAGGCTCGCCTGTCCCGAACCGCGTAGGGTGAAGCCGCCCTGATCGGCCTGCGAGCGCAATTCATGCAGATGCACCCCACCCAATAGAAGCGGCTTTCGATAACGGGCATAACCGGCGTGAACGGCGGCGACATCGGTTGCGGCCAGCGAATTGGTGAGGATGGCGAGCGACACGCCGCGTTCGGCAAGGTTCAGGAAAATATCGACGCCCTGTTTGCCGGGAATGAAATAGGGCGAGGTGATGTGCAGGCTCTCTGCCGCCGCCTGCATCAGCGGCAGCAGGCTTTCCATCAGGAAATTATGGCCCTTGCGGCGTTTTCCCGCCGCTTTCTCCGGCGGGTCGGCAAGCACATCCGCCGTGTCGACCCAATGCAGGCGGTCCGACATCAGGAAGTGATCGCGGCCATATTGGCTTTCGACGCGTTCCAGATAGGGTTTTGCCGCCTCGCTTTTCGGCAGAGCATCAAGCTCACGCCGCAATCTGGCAAGCTTGCTCGGTCGTCTGGCCAGAAGCGAGCGTACCGGCACGGAAACGGCGCTGTTCCAGTAATCATCGAAAATTTCAGTGGCGTCGGCAACGATCCTGCCGAAGCCGAGAATATCGAAATCGTGGAAATTCGCCCGTTCGGCAGCATCGAAATAGGCGTCGCCAATATTGCGGCCGCCGACGATCACTGCCCGTCCGTCGGCAATCCACGCCTTGTTGTGCATGCGCCGGTTGACGCTTCGGAAGCGTAGCACCAGCTCCAGGCCTCGATACAGGATGTTTTCCCGCGCCCTTGTGGGATTGAACAGACGCAGCTCGATATTCGGATGGCTGTCGATGGCGTGGAATATTCGGTCGGAGATGGAGACGCCGAGATCGTCGAGAAGCAGCCGCACGCGCACGCCGCGGTCGGCGGCGGCGATGACTTCGCGCATCATCAGCCGCCCGGTCAGATCGGCATTCCACATGTAATACATCAGATCGAGGCTGCGCCCCGCAGCCCGTGCCGCCGCCATGCGCACCGCAAAGGCATCAAGATTGGAATGCAGCAGGCAGAGCGCGTTTTTCTCGGTCCAGCCGTTTTTTATCGACTGCCAATGCCGGTCAAGCCCGGTTTCATCCTCCGCCACGGGCAGGGCGGTGGAAGGGCGCTTGGGAATTGCCTTTTCCCGCTGTTTGCCGATGACGACGAACAGGCCCGATCCGAGGACCAGCAGAAGAATGGCAATGAAGACCGTAAATGCAGTCACTTGGTTTGATCGCTCCCCAGCCTGAAGATTATCAGGCCGGGTGAAAACGCGCGAGGGCCTAAAGCGTTCACGGCATAAGAGAATTTTGGTTTCCCATAAAGCTGGCTGGTGGAACCGATACGCGATGGGGGCTTGTGAATCGCATAAGTGTGTGCTTATGTGTTGTCATGACAGAGAACGATATTTTCCGGGCGCTGGCCGATCCGACCCGCCGCGCCATTTTCGAAAAACTGGCGGATGGCGCCATGAACGCTTCCGCCCTGCGCGAAGGGATCGAGATCAGCCAGCCGGCCATGTCGCAGCACCTGTCGGTCCTGCGCGGCGCCGGGCTTGTGGTTGAACGGCGGCAGGGCCGTTTCGTCAATTACGAGGTCGATCCGGACGGGCTGACACGGATTGCGACCTGGCTCGGAAAATACCGCGCCTACTGGCCGCAACGCATAGAGGCTCTCAAGCTCCTGCTGAAGGATATGGATCAATGAACAGGCAAACGCCCGCAGCGCCGAAAAACGGTCTTGAGCTTGAATATGATCTGGACGAGCCGCCACAGAAGGTCTGGCGTGCGATCAGCATTCCGGCGTTTCGCGAACACTGGTTGCCGAAGGAGGCTCTGGCGGAACCCGAGGCGATCGATATCAAGCCGGGCCGGGAAGTCTGCTACAGGCTGCGGGAGGATCACCCGCCATTTCTGGAAAGCACCGTCACCTTCAGGATCGCCTCAAACGACCGGGGCGGCACCAGCCTGCGGGTCATTCATGAGTTGCCGGTCATCAAGCACAGCCGGATGACAAAGGCCGCCGCAAACCACAACGGTTCGCCGATCAAGCTCGCCGCCTGATCCATTTCCCGACATTTTCAAACGACAGGAGTTCGCCAATGCGCGAAGCGATGCAACTCGTCCCTATGGTAGTCGAACAATCCGCAAGGGGAGAACGGTCTTTCGACATCTATTCCCGCCTGTTGCGGGAAAGGATCATCTTTCTCAACGGTGAGGTCAACGATGCTGTTTCCGCGCTGGTCTGCGCGCAATTGCTGTTTCTGGAGGCGGAAAACCCGAAGAAGCCGATCCATCTCTACATCAACTCACCGGGTGGCGTCGTGACCAGCGGTCTCGCAATGTATGACACCATGCGCTACATCCGCGCGCCGGTTCATACTGTGTGCATGGGGACTGCCCGCTCGATGGGCTCGTTCCTGCTTATGGCCGGCGAACCGGGGGCGCGGGCGGCATTGCCCAACGCCAGCATCCTCATTCACCAGCCGTCCGGCGGTTTTCAGGGGCAGGCGTCGGATATGCTCATCCATGCTGAAGAAATCAGGCAGACAAAGCACCGCATGACGCGGCTTTATGCCGAGCATTGCAAGCGCAGCTACGACGAGTTTGAAGCGGCAATGGACCGCGACCGTTTCATGACGGTGGAAGAGGCACTGGAATGGGGATTGATCGACCGCATTCTGGACGTTCGCGAGGATGTTGCGGTAGCATGACGTAAAGCGTCCCGGCCTGCGCATGGCTGGCCGGGACGGATGATCAGATATCCAGATTATCCGCAAACGCCGCGCGTTCCTGAATGAAGCGGAAGCGGGCGTCCGCTTTCGTGCCCATCAGATTGTCGACAGCCTCGCGGGTGCCTTCGAAATCCACATCGTCGATCTCGACGCGCAGCAGGGTGCGCTTGCCGGGATCCATGGTGGTTTCCTTCAGCTGCGCGGCCATCATTTCGCCGAGGCCTTTGAAGCGGCCGATTTCGACCTTCTTGCCCTTGAACATGGTCTCCATCAGCTCGGCGCGGTGGGCGTCGTCGCGGGCATAGGCGCTCTTTGCACCCTGACGGATGACGTAAAGCGGCGGCACGGCCAGATAGAGGTGGTTGCCGCGAATGAGTTCCGGCATTTCCTGATAGAAGAAGGTGATGAGCAGCGAGGCGATATGCGCGCCATCGACATCGGCATCGGTCATGATGATGATGCGCTCGTAGCGCAGATCCTCTTCGCGGTATTTGGTGCGGGTGCCGCAGCCGAGCGCCTGAATGAGATCGGCGATCTGCTGGTTGGCGGAGAGTTTTTCGCGGCTGGCACTGCCGACGTTGAGGATTTTACCGCGCAGCGGCAGAATGGCCTGATTGGCGCGGTTGCGCGCCTGTTTGGCAGAGCCGCCAGCCGAATCACCCTCGACGATGAAGAGTTCGGCATTTTCGGCCGTGTTCTGGGAGCAGTCCGCCAGCTTGCCGGGCAGGCGCAGCTTGCGCACCGCCGTCTTGCGGTTGACTTCCTTTTCCTTGCGGCGGCGCAGGCGGTCCTCGGCACGCTCGATCACCCAGTCGAGCAGCTTGTCCGCTTCGCCCGGATTACCGGCGAGATAATGGTCGAAGGGATCGCGCAGCGCATTTTCAACGATGCGCTGGGCTTCGACGGTCGCCAGCTTGTCCTTGGTCTGGCCGACGAATTCCGGCTCGCGAATGAAGACCGAGAGCATGCCGGCTGCCGAAATCATCACGTCGTCGGTGGTGATTTCCTTGGCGCGCTTGTTCTGCGTCAGCTCGGCATAGTTTTTCAGGCCCTTGGTCAGCGCGATGCGGAAACCCGCCTCATGCGTGCCGCCTTCGGGGGTCGGAATGGTGTTGCAATAGGAATGGATCTGCGTATCGCCGCCATACCAGGTGACCGCCCATTCCAGCGCGCCGTGGCCGCCGGTCTTTTCCGTTCGCCCTGAGAAAATCTCGCGGGTAACGGTGAATTCCTTGCCGAGCGTGGCGGCCAGATAATCCTTCAGGCCGCCCGGAAAATGGAACACTGCCTTTTCGGGGATTTCTCCATCGGCCGGCACCATGCCGGGATCGCAGCTCCAGCGGATTTCAACGCCGCCGAACAGATAGGCCTTGGAGCGGGCCATGCGGAAGATGCGGGCCGGTTCGAATTTGGCGTGATCGCCGAAAATCTGCGGATCGGGATGGAAACGCACGCGGGTGCCGCGGCGGTTGTGCACATCGCCCAGTTCCTCAAGCCCGCCGATCGGCGCGCCGCGCGAAAAGCGCTGGCGGTAGAGCTTGCGGTTACGGGCGACTTCCACTTCCAAGAGATCGGACAGCGCATTGACCACGGACACGCCGACGCCGTGCAGGCCGCCTGACGTCTCATAGGCCTTGCCGTCGAACTTGCCGCCGGCATGCAGCTTGGTCATGATGACTTCCAGCGTCGATTTACCGGGAACCTGCGGGTGGTTTTCCACCGGGATACCACGACCGTTGTCGGTGACAGTCAGGAAGCCTTCGGCATCGAGATGGACCTCGATGAAATTGGCGTGGCCGGCGACGGCCTCGTCCATGGAGTTGTCGATGACTTCGGCAAAGAGGTGGTGCAGCGCCTTCTCGTCGGTGCCGCCGATATACATGCCGGGCCGCATGCGCACCGGCTCCAGCCCTTCGAGCACGCGGATCGACGATGCGCCATAGTCGTCACCGGAAGGAGACACGGGCGCGGGTGGAGCAGGCGGGTTGGCGGCCGCAACGGCTGCGGGTTTCGGCTGCACATTCACATTCGCAGCGGCGGTCGCCGGGGCCTTCGCGGGTTTGCCCGCGTCCTCGTTCGTTTCCGTTTCGCTGTTTTGTGCCGCCGGAAGACCGGAGAAGAGATCGTTGCTGTCGTCCATCATGTCCAAGGTTCAAAAATAGTGTCGTCAGAATTTCGCCAGGCGAATCATTTTGTATATGGGGGCGATTATAACGCCAAAGATGTAAGGCATGTGGCCGAATGCGGCGTGCCACTTGCCGAGACCATGTCAGGGTTTCGCAACAGGAGGATTGCGCCGCCGCCCTTGTGATGGCAAGTCTCGCAGCCACGAATGAACGGTTAGCCAAGTCATGTCCACAGCTCATTTCACGTTTTGTACTCTTTTCTGCCTGACTGTTGCGGTGATGCCGGGCGCTGCTTCCGCTGCCGATGGGCCGCTGCGGCCCTTCAAGGACGAGCTGTTTTCCAGCCAGACGGTGCTTTCCACCGGGGATGGTGGTGCATCCGAGGTGATCGATTATCAGGAAATGCGCGACATTAACGGCCGCGACGAGGTGCCGGAGCGGCGAGTGAAGCGACAATATGTCGATATGACGCCGAAGAAGGCGCAGGCGCTGGAAACCATGTCCGTGGAGGGCAGGGCGCTTGAGGTTGGTCGCGTCGGACCGGCAAGCGGGCAGGCCTTCACGGTGATCTTCATTCATGGTCGCGGCGGCGACCGGCGGCTGGGCATGAACGACTATACGTTCGGCGGCAATTTCAACCGGCTGAAAAATCTCGCTGTCGCCAATGGCGGCACCTATTATGTGCCGAGCGTGCGCTCCTTTGATGAAAACGGCGTTGCCGATGTCGCCGCGCTGATTGCCGATGCGGCTCAGAAATCGGGTGGAAAGCCCGTGGTGCTGGCCTGTGCCTCGATGGGCAGTTTCATCTGCTATGGCATCAGCCGCGACAAGGTGGCTGTCGCCAATCTTATGGGTATGGCGATTCTGGGTGGTGCGGTCGATCCCGATTTTCCGAAAAGCGCCTTTGCCAGAGCGAAAAAGCCGGTCTGGTTTACCCATGGCAGCGCCGACAAGGTCTATTCGGGGGATCAGCAGGCGACGATCTTCCGTGCATTACTGAAGGCCGGGGCGCCGGCGCGGTTTACGCGGTTCGAGACCGGCAGCCACGGGACGCCGGTGCGCATGACCGACTGGCGGGCGGTTTTGAACTGGATTTTGAGCCGTTGAGGCTTCCATTTGGATCAGCGACGGTAAATTTTTCGAAATTGGCGGTCGTTTTGAACCTTCGGGCCGCTTTTTTGTACCATTTGTTGCCGGGGCCGTTTAAAGGAATATCCCGGGATTTCCGGCAGTGTTTCTGTCGCGATTATGGGCCGTGAGACGGCTGAGGGAAGGGGTGTCGTCAATGCGGCCGCCTCGAGACAAAGGGAATGGGATACGCATGACGCCGAATGTTCGACCGCTTGTTGCCGGAAACTGGAAGATGAACGGCACGCGTGCCTCGCTCGATCAGATCAAGGCCATGGCAGAAGGCGTCAAGGGCGCGCTGTCGGAGAAGATGGACGCGCTGATCTGCCCACCCTCGACCCTGCTTTATGTGGCGACGGCGCTGTGCGATGACAGCCCGCTGCTGATCGGCGCGCAGGATTGCCACCAGAACGCATCCGGCGCGCATACTGGCGATATTTCCGCCGAGATGATCGCCGACTGCTTCGGCACCCATGTCATCGTCGGTCATTCCGAGCGCCGCACTGACCACGCCGAGACGGATCATCTGGTGCGCGCCAAGGCTGTTGCGGCCCATCAGGCCGATCTTATCGCCATCGTCTGCATTGGCGAGACGGCGGATGAGCGCAAGGCGGGCCAGACGCTCGACATTCTCAAGCGCCAACTGGCCGGCTCCCTGCCGGATGAGGCGACTGCTGAAAACACCGTCATCGCCTATGAGCCTGTCTGGGCGATCGGCACCGGTCTTACCCCCACCACGCAGGATGTGCGCGAGGCCCATGCCTTCATGCGCGACGAACTCGTCAAGCGCTTCGGTGATGCCGGCAAGACCATGCGTATTCTCTATGGCGGTTCGGTGAAGCCCGCCAATGCGCTGGAACTGATGGGCGTCGAGAACGTGGATGGCGCGCTGATCGGCGGCGCCAGCTTGAAAGCTTCCGACTTCCTGTCCATCTATGCGGCATATGAGCAACTGACGGCCTGAGACCAGCTTTCCTGTCACAGGGGTTGGAAAGGGGCTTGGAATAAACCTTCGCCTCATGTAAAGAGCCGCGAAACCTTCTTTGTAGTGCTCCGCGCGGGGCATGGAATGGATTGTCATGCAGACCGTTTTGATTGTTATACACCTCATGATCGTGCTGGCGCTTGTCGGCGTGGTCCTGATCCAGCGTTCCGAAGGCGGCGGCCTCGGTATCGGCGGCGGTTCGGGCTTCATGTCCGCGCGCGGAACGGCCAATGCGTTGACCCGCACCACGGGTATCCTCGCCGCACTGTTCTTCCTGACGTCGCTCGGCCTTGGTCTTATGACCCGTTACGAAGCGCGCCCGACCGATATTCTGAACCGTATTCCGGCCACGCAAGGTCAGGGCAACGGCATTCTCGACACGCTCGGCCCGGCAACGACGCCCGCAACACCGGCTCCGGCTGGAAATGGCGTTCCGACCAATAGTGGCGCAGCAGCGCCCGCCCAGACGGCTCCGGCCGCTTCCGGCGCGGCCGCCCCGGCACCGGCGCAGCCCGCCGATCCGAACGCAGTTCCGACCGGTCAATAAGCCCGGTTCTGATTTAACACTCCGGCAGGCCAAAAGCCTGCCGGTTTTCTTTTGTTCGCATTCCGCCGCGTCCCATCGTAAATTCGTCAACAGTGAATTTTCGAAAGCATGAAATTTGGGCTGGCGGAATCAGAGGTAAAAAGGTATCCGGTGAATCCCATGGCGCGATATGTATTCATCACAGGCGGCGTGGTCTCCTCTTTAGGTAAGGGCATCGCTGCAGCAGCACTCGGAGCTTTGTTGCAATCCCGTGGTTATCGGGTGCGGCTTCGCAAACTCGACCCCTATCTGAACGTCGATCCCGGCACCATGAGCCCGACACAGCACGGCGAAGTGTTCGTGACGGATGACGGTGCCGAGACGGACCTCGACCTTGGCCACTATGAGCGCTTCACAGGGCGTTCGGCCACCAAGACCGACAACATTACGACCGGTCGCATCTACAAGAACATCATCGACAAGGAACGCCGCGGCGACTATCTCGGCGCAACCGTTCAGGTCATTCCGCACGTTACCAACGAGATCAAGGATTTCGTGATCGAAGGCAATGACGATTACGATTTCGTCATCTGCGAGATCGGCGGCACGGTGGGTGACATCGAGGCGATGCCGTTCATGGAGGCGATCCGCCAGCTCGGCAACGACCTGCCGCGCGGTACCGCAATCTATCTTCACCTGACGCTGATGCCCTATATTCCGGCAGCTGGCGAACTGAAGACCAAGCCGACCCAGCATTCCGTAAAGGAACTGCAGGCGCTGGGTATTCACCCCGACATTCTTTTGGTGCGCGCCGACCGGGAAATCCCGGAAGCGGAACGCCGCAAGCTCTCGCTGTTCTGCAACGTGCGCGAATCCGCCGTCATCCAGGCGCTGGATGCGGCGAACATCTATGACGTGCCGATGGCTTACCACAAGGAAGGCCTCGATTCGGAAGTGCTGGCCGCTTTCGGCATCGAGCCTGCGCCGAAGCCACGTCTGGAACAGTGGGAAGAAGTTTGCAACCGCATCCGCACGCCGGAAGGCGAGGTCACGATTGCCATCGTCGGCAAATATACCGGCCTCAAGGATGCCTATAAGTCGCTGATCGAGGCGCTGCATCACGGCGGCATCTCCAACCGCGTCAAGGTGAAGCTGGAGTGGATCGAGTCGGAAGTCTTCGAAAAGGAAGATCCGACGCCCTATCTCGAAAAGGTCAACGGTATCCTCGTGCCGGGCGGTTTCGGCGAACGCGGTTCGGAAGGCAAGATCATGGCGGCGCAGTTCGCCCGCGAGCGCAAGGTGCCCTATTTCGGCATCTGCTTCGGCATGCAGATGGCGGTCGTGGAAGCGGCCCGTCATCTCGCCGGCATTGAAAATGCCTCGTCCACCGAGTTCGGTCCGACCGCGGAGCCGGTTGTCGGCCTGATGACGGAATGGGTAAAGGGCAACGAGCTGGAAAAGCGCTCCAACAAGGGCGATCTCGGCGGCACCATGCGTCTCGGCGCTTACAAGGCGGCGCTGAAGAAAGACACCAAGATCGCCGACATCTACGGTTCCACCGAGATTTCCGAGCGCCACCGCCACCGCTACGAGGTGAATGTGGACTACAAGGACCGGCTGGAAGAGTGCGGCCTTGTCTTTTCGGGTATGTCTCCGGATGGTGTCCTGCCGGAAACGGTGGAATATCCGGACCATCCTTGGTTCATCGGCGTGCAGTACCACCCGGAACTGAAGAGCCGCCCGCTCGACCCGCATCCGCTGTTTGCCAGCTTCGTCGAAGCGGCGGTGGAGCAGAGCCGGCTGGTTTGACGGTTTGAATTGAATGATACGAAGAGGGCCGCTTTTGCGGCCCTTTTTGTATGCGCTCTCTGTCGTCATGCTCGGGCCTGTCCCGAGCATCTGCTACGTTGCGATTGGCGATACGTTTGCAGATCCTCGGCACAAGACCGAGGATGACGTCGCGCAGCGATGTCTGTTTAAACAAAAAAACGGGCCCGAAGGCCCGTTCTGCATTCCACTAAAATCCAACCGGTTTACTTCGGCCCGATCATGTTTTCCGGGCGCACAAACTGGTCGAATTCCTCGTTGGTGAGGTATCCGCCGCCGACGGTTTCTTCGCGCAGCGTCGTGCCGTTCTTGTGGGCGGTCTTGGCGATCTTGGCGCAGATGTCGTAGCCGAGCTTGCCGTTCAGCGCTGTCACCAGCATCAGCGAGTTTTCGACGCCCTTCTTGATATTGTCTTCGCGGGCCTCGATGCCGACGACGCAATTGTCGGTGAAGGAGACGGCGGCGTCGCCCAGAAGCTGGACCGACTGCAGGAAGTTGTAGGCCATCATCGGGTTATAGACGTTGAGCTCGAAGTGGCCCTGCGAACCGGCAAAGGAGAGGGCGGCATTGTTGCCGAAGATGTGGGCGCAAACCTGCGTCAGTGCTTCCGACTGAGTGGGGTTGACCTTACCCGGCATGATCGACGAGCCGGGTTCGTTTTCCGGCAGCGACAATTCGCCAAGACCGGCGCGCGGGCCGGAACCGAGGAAGCGGATGTCGTTGGCGATCTTGAACAGGGCGGCGGCGGCGGCATTGATTGCACCATGCGAGAAGACCATGGAATCATGCGAGGCGAGCGCTTCGAACTTGTTCGGCGCGGTGACGAAGGGCAGGCCGGTGATCTTGGAAATCTCGTCGGCGACCTTTTCGGCGAAACCGATCGGGGCGTTGAGGCCGGTTCCGACAGCCGTGCCGCCCTGGGCCAGCTTGGAAATTGCCGGCAGCGTCAGTTCGATATTGGCAATCGCCGAGGCGACCTGCGCGGCGTAACCGGAGAATTCCTGGCCGAGCGTCAGCGGTGTCGCATCCTGCGTGTGGGTGCGGCCGATCTTGATGATCTTTTCGAACTGCTTGACCTTGGCTTCCAGCGCCTTGTGCAGGTGCTTGAGGGCCGGCAGCAGGTGGTGAACGATCTCTTCCACGCAGGCGATGTGCATCGCGGTGGGGTAGGTGTCGTTCGAGGACTGGCTCATATTGACGTGGTCATTAGGGTGAACGGGCTTCTTGGTGCCCATTTCGCCGCCGAGCATTTCGATTGCGCGGTTGGAAATCACCTCATTGGCATTCATGTTGGACTGGGTGCCGGAACCGGTCTGCCAGACGACCAGCGGGAAATGTTCTGTCAGCTTGCCGTCGATGACTTCCTGCGCAGCGGCAATGATGGCGTCGCCAACCTTGGGGTCGAGACCGGCCAGCGCCATGTTGGCGCGGGCGGCAGCCTGCTTGACGATGCCCAGCGCACGAACGACAGAGGCGGGCTGCTTTTCCCAGCCGATCTTGAAGTTGCCGAGCGAGCGCTGCGCCTGTGCGCCCCAATAGCGATCGGCCTGAACTTCAATGGGTCCAAATGTATCGGTTTCCGTCCGTGTGGCTGTCATCAATCTTGCCTTTTTACTCGTGTTCCTCCGCCAAAACGGCGCCTTCGCCCGCCTTGCGCGGCCGATATATAGAATCATCGCGCCGGCAATGAAAGCGCTGCAATGCGGCAGGGGCAGATATTTCCCGCCGTGTTAAAGCGATTTCGACATCAGGGCAGGGCCGGGGTGAAAAACGGACCGGCGTGGCATTTTTACTACGTCCCGAAGTGTCCGGAAAACCGGGCTTTCCGTGGCATGCGAGCGGTGCGGCAAACCACGGCAAAGTGAATGAAATAAATAGAAATTTAACCATTCTCACCAATTCTGGAAATTACGTTTTTACGGCTTTGGCTGTATCATAAGGTTCATTTCGGCACGGTTGTGAACTTTGGGCGTTTCTTTTCAACGGGCCGTCTATCGGCTAGACAGGCATGAAACTGATGCAAGCCGTTTTTCTGGCTGTGCTGGGTGCTACGAGGATCAAATTGCAAGTCACATCTGGAAAAACATCGGCAGCGCTGGTGCTGGTTCTCGGTCTTTCCGTTTCCACCGCTCTTCCCGGCAGCGCCGGTGCGGTAACGCTGATGGACCTTCTGCGCGGCGGCCCGGGCAAGGTTGCGCGTGACCGCGGTGAATTGCCGCCGGCCGGTGTCGTCACCTCGCCGTCGGTTTCAGGACCGAGCGCAGATGCTTCCGATCCCGAGCCCCTGCCGCGCGTTTCCGGTCCGCGTTATTACGACTACAAGGCGGATACCGCCCGCGCTGTGAACACGGCCAATTTCAGTGACGATCTCGCCAACCTGAAGTTCAGCGCCACGCCTGAAATCGCCAAGGCGCTGGAAGCCTATTACGGCGCCGGCGGCAAGACGCTATGGGTTTCGGAAGGCGAATTGACCGAGCGTGCCAACGCCGTCATTGCCTTCTTCGAGACCGTTGGCGAAAGCGGTCTCGATGCGGCCGATTACAGCATTTCCGCACCGGCAAAGGATGTGACCGCCAGCATCAGCAGCAATGCTTCCGGCACGACGGCAACCGGTACGCCGGTGGAAAAGGCATCGGCATCGACCTCCGACGCCTATCAGCGGGCGCAGATGCGGTTCGAACTGGCGCTGTCTGCCAAGGTTCTGGCCTATGTGCAGGATACGACCCGCGGCCGTGTCGATCCGAACCGGCTCTCCGGCTACCATGATTTCAAGCGCAAGACGGTGAACCTTACCCCCGTGCTGAAGCTTGCGGGCCTCAGCCCGGATGTCGGCGCCTATCTGCGCAGCCGCGAACCATCGAGTGCCGAATATCAGGCGCTGAAGGCTGACCTTGCCCGCCTGCGCGGTGAGGGCGATGCGGCTCACACTGTCCGCGTTCCCGCCGATCTGGTGCTGAAGCCCGGCAATAGCAGCGCTGATATGGCCAATGTGGTCAAGGCGATCGAACATCGTGCTTCGCCCGCCTTCAAGGCGCAGCATGCGGCGATCATTTCGGGCTACCAGCAGACGCAGGATTATACGCCTGATCTCGTCGATCTGGTGAAGGCGTTCCAGAGCGAAAACGGCCTTAAGCCGGATGGCGTCATCGGCCGCGCCACCGTTCGCGCCATGGTTGGCGAAAGCAACGAGGCGAAGATCGCCAAGCTGCAGGTGGCCATGGAGCAGATCCGCTGGCTGCCGGCCGATCTCGGCCAGCGTTACGTCCTCATCAATCAGCCCGCTTTCATGGCCTATTACCACAATGATGGCGTGGAACAGTTCGGCATGAAGGTGGTCGTCGGCTCCAAGGCCAACCAGACTTATTTCTTCCAGGACGAAATCCAGACCGTCGAGTTCAATCCCTATTGGGGCGTGCCGCAGTCGATCATCGTCAACGAGATGCTGCCGAAGCTGCGCCGCGATCCGTCCTATCTCGACCGGCTGGGTTACGAAGTGCAGGTGGGTGGCCGTGCGGTCTCCTCCACCAGCGTCAACTGGTACGGCTCGACCAATGCCGTTTCCGTGCGCCAGCCGCCAAGCAGTGACAATGCGCTGGGCGACCTGAAAATCCTGTTCCCCAATGCGCATGCCATCTACATGCATGACACACCGGCCAAGAGCTTCTTCAACCGCGACATGCGGGCGCTGAGCCACGGCTGTATCCGTCTGGTCGATCCGCGCCGTATGGCGGCCGCGGTTCTCGGCACCAGCGTCGACAAGGTGGGCGAGCAGATTGCTTCCGGCAAGAACCGCGCCGTGCAGGTGCCGGTGAAAATCCCGGTCTATGTCGCCTATTTCACCGCTTGGCCGGACAAGGATGGCAAGGTGCAGTTCTTCGACGACGTCTATGATCGTGACAGCTATGTGCAGAAGGCGTTTGCGGTGACGACGAAGGCGCGGGCCGCGTCTATCTGATTAGGACAATCTCGAAAAAAAGCGCCGGAAACGGCGCTTTTTTTTGTTTGATAGCGGCTGGACGGTCCGGCTTTTCAGGCCGCAGCGGCGCCCTTGGCGATGAGCTTCTTGAAGAGTGCCGGCGTCAGTGCTGCAAAATCATCGATCACGACGTCAGGTTCCAGCTCGGCCATCGGCACATCCGTGTAACCGAAGGTCACGCCGATCGACGGTACGCCGGCGTTCTTTGCGGCGAGAATATCGTTGATACTGTCACCGACCATGATGGAGCGCCTGATATCGCCGCCGGCCTTTTCGATGGTGCCGAGAATATGGCGGGCATCTGGCTTGCGGAAGGAGAAAGTGTCGCCGCAGGTGATGGCCGCGAAATAGGGCGTGAGCCCGAGTTTTTCGAGCAGCGGCAAAGCGAGGATTTCGGTCTTGTTGGTGCAGACGGCAAGCGTGATGCCGGCTTCCGAGAGCGCATCCAGCGTGTTGACGATGCCGGGATAGGGGCGGCTTTCACCCGGCATTTCGGCGCGATAATGGGTGATGAAACGCTCATAAAGCGGATCGATCTCGGCTTCCGGCAGTTCCGTCTGGCGCAATGCGAAAGCCCGCTTGATCATCACCCGCGCGCCCTGGCCGACGAGGTGGGTCAGGTCGTCATAGGTGACGGGGGCAAGGCCAGCAACGGCGATGGTGTGGTTGAGGCTCGAGACCAGGTCGGCGGCGGTATCGACGAGCGTGCCGTCGAGATCGAAAATGGCGAGCGGAGAGAGCGGGCGGGATGTCACGGGAACGGGCCTCTTGGAGAATGCGGGTGTCGAGGTGTCGGTGCTTTTATTCCTGCCAAGCCTAGGCAAACGGGCCTGTCTTTGCAACCGCGTCACAACGTTCTGTTCGTTGGCTTGAAAAAGGCTTTCGTTTGGCTTTCGACCCGTGTAAACAGCACGGCGACGACAAAGCTACCGGAGTTTCAGGCACATGGATGCCCGCCAGATGAAGATCAAGGCCGCCGAGGCCGCATTGTCCCATGTGCAGGACGGGATGAGGCTTGGTATCGGCACGGGTTCGACGGCCGAGGAATTCGTCAGGCTTCTGGCCGAGAAGGTTGCTGCCGGCCTGAAAGTCGAGGGCGTGCCGACATCCGAACGCACTGCGCGTCTGTGCGTCGAGCTTGGCGTGCCGCTGAAATCTCTCGATGAATTGCCTGAACTGGATCTGACCATCGACGGCGCGGACGAGGTGGATCATGCATTGCGGCTCGTCAAGGGCGGCGGCGGCGCGCTTCTGCGCGAAAAGATCGTCGCGGCGGCATCCGCCCGTATGATCGTCATCGCAGACCAGACGAAGGTGGTGGAGACGCTGGGTGCCTTTCCGCTTCCCATCGAAATCAACCCTTTCGGCCAGGTGGCGACGCGCATCGCCATCGAGAAACTGGCGGCGCGGTCAGGTCTTTCCGGCACGCTGACGATGCGTTCGTCCGGTGACGGCGTGTTCATGACGGATGGCGGACACCTTATTCTCGACGCATCTTTTGGCCGTATTCCTGATGCAGAAGCGCTAGCACGCGAGCTGAACGCTATTCCCGGTGTTGTCGAGCACGGACTTTTCATAAATTTGGCATCGCTTGCCATCATCGCGGGTCCTGAAGGCGCCCGCGTGATGCAGGCAGTATAACAGGAGCGAGATTTTCATGATCAAACTAGCGGGACTGGGCAAAGCTGCCGCTGCTTCGATCCTCATTTCCGGCGTTGTGTTCGGTACTGCCGCACGCGCTCAGGAAATTTCGGAAGCGCATGTTACTGCCGCACGGCAGGCAATCGCCTCTCTTGGCGTTACCGACCGTTTTGACGACATTCTGCCTGGACTGGCAGAGCGTCTGAAGGCCGAACTCATTCAGGCCTCGCCGAACGTCGAAGACGCCATCACCGAGACCGTCGATGCCAAGGCTCTCGAGCTTGCGCCGCGCCGCGCCGATCTGGAACGCGAGGCTGCACTCACCTATGCGCGCGCCTTCAGCGTTGAAGAGCTGAACGCCATTTCCGCCTTCTACAGCAGCGAAGCGGGCAAGAAGCTTCTGAAGGACGGCCCGATCGCCACGCGTGAATTGATGAAGGCCGCCGATATCTGGGCCGCCGGCATCAACCGCGATCTCAACGCGTCCAGCATGTCGGAACTGCAGAAGGTTGCCGGCGCAGATCTGAAGCCGCTTCCGGCCGATCAGAACGCCACGGGCGGCGCTCCGGCTGCTCCCAAGCCCTGATTGAATGAACAGACAGTTCAGAAATATTCAAAGCCCGGTCGCAAGACCGGGCTTTTCATTTGTGCGTCGCAGCACCTATATGTGCCGTGAAGACGCCACCGTTCGCCTTGAAGGCTGATGGCGTGGTTTTGATCAGGGGTTTTGACTATGACAGCTTATGACTACGATCTTTTCGTCATCGGTGGCGGCTCGGGCGGCGTGCGCAGCGGCCGCGTGGCGGCCTCGCTCGGCAAGCGCGTGGGGATTGCTGAAGAATACCGTTATGGCGGCACATGCGTCATTCGCGGCTGCGTGCCGAAGAAGCTGTTCGTCTACGCCTCGCAGTTCCCCGAACATTTCGAGGATGCCGAAGGTTTTGGCTGGAGCGTTGGTGAACGCCGTTTCGACTGGAAGAAGCTGATCGCGGCCAAGGACAAGGAAATTACCCGTCTCGAGGGGCTGTATCGCAAGGGGCTGGAAAACGCCAAGGCCGATATTTTCGACAGCCGCGCTGAACTGGTCGATGCCCATACCGTGAAGCTTACAAAAACCGGTGAGACCTTCACGGCCGAGCGTATCGTTATTGCCGTCGGCGGTACGCCGAACGAGCACAAAGCGTTGCCCGGTCATGAGCTGACGATCTCGTCCAACGAGGCGTTTGATCTGGAAGACCTGCCAAAATCGATCCTGATTGCCGGCGGCGGTTATATCGCCGTGGAATTCGCCAATATCTTCCACGGGCTCGGTGTCGAAACGACGCTGATCTATCGCGGCAAGGAAATCCTGTCGCGGTTCGATCACGACATGCGCAAGGGCCTGCATGAGGCGATGGTGGCCAAGGGCATCAAGATTATTCTGGAAGATGTCATCCAGGAGGTCAGCAGGGACGGTTCCGGCGGCTTTGTGGCGCGCACGTTGCAGGGCCAGTCTCTGCATGTGGGTCTCGTCATGCTGGCGCTCGGGCGCGACCCCAATACCAAGGGTCTCGGCCTTGAAAATGCGGGTGTGAAGGTGGATGCGCGCGGCGCAATCATCGTCGACGATTATTCGCGCACCAATGTGCCAAACATCTTCGCGCTGGGTGACGTCACCGATCGGGTACAGCTGACACCGGTGGCGATTCATGAGGCCATGTGCTTCATCGAAACCGAATATAAGAACAACCCGACCAAGCCGGATCACGAGTTGATCGCAACTGCGGTATTCTCGCAGCCGGAAATCGGCACCGTCGGGCTTTCGGAAGAGGAAGCGGGCAAGAAATATCCGGAACTGGAAGTCTATCGCGCCCAGTTCCGGCCGATGAAGGCAACGCTTTCCGGCCGTCAGGAAAAGACGATCATGAAGCTGATCGTCAATGCCGCTGACCGCAAGGTTGTCGGCGTGCATATTCTCGGGCACGAGGCGGGTGAGATGGCGCAGCTTTTGGGCATCACGCTGAAAGCCGGCTGCACCAAGGATGATTTCGACCGCACCATGGCGGTTCATCCGACAGCGTCCGAGGAACTGGTGACGATGTATACGCCGAGCTACCGGGTGGTGAATGGCGAGCGCGTGTAGCGCTGATACGAGCGTGATATAATCGCCGTCCAAATCTGCCAGTCGCCCTTCGAAACCGGTGTTTTTCGGATGGCGGCGGGTTTGTTAAATCGTTTGAATTGACTTTTGTGCGTCTCAAGCGCTCAAAACGGGCAGAACGAGCCTGTTGGCCGGGAGATCGGCTATGCAAAGTCGATGCTTGGAGCTATAAGCCGCTCAAATTTTGGAGGCGGCCGCGTCGCTATTGCGCGGGCGAAAAAAGGGTAAGAACATGGCACAGAATTGGACACCCGGCAGCTGGCGTCAAAAACCGATCCAGCAGGTTCCCGAATATCCTGACGCAGCAGCGCTTGCGGCAACGGAAGCCACGCTCGCGACCTATCCGCCGCTGGTTTTTGCCGGTGAGGCCCGCCGTCTGAAAAAGCAGCTTGCCAATGTCGCTGAAGGCAACGCCTTCCTGCTGCAGGGCGGCGATTGCGCCGAAAGCTTCCTTGAGCATGGCGCGGACAATATCCGCGACTTCTTCCGCGCTTTCCTGCAGATGGCTGTCGTCCTGACTTATGGCGCGCAGCTGCCTGTCGTGAAGGTTGGGCGTATTGCCGGCCAGTTCGCCAAGCCGCGCTCCTCCAACGTGGAAGTGCTCGATGGCGTGACGCTGCCGTCCTACCGCGGTGACATCATCAACGGCATCGAATTCAACGAAGGCTCGCGCATACCGAGCCCGGAGCGCCAGCTCGACGCCTATCGCCAGTCGGCGGCGACGCTGAACCTGCTGCGCGCTTTCGCGATGGGTGGTTACGCCAACCTTGAAAACGTTCACCAGTGGATGCTCGGCTTCATCAAGGACAGCCCGCAGGCGGACCGTTACCGCAAGCTGGCCGACCGGATTTCCGAAACCATGAACTTCATGCAGGCGATCGGTATCAGCGCGGAAAACAATCCGAGCCTGCGCGAAACCGATTTCTTCACCAGCCATGAGGCGCTGCTGCTCGGTTACGAAGAGGCGCTGACCCGCGTCGATTCCACCTCCGGCGACTGGTACGCTACCTCCGGTCACATGATCTGGATCGGCGACCGCACGCGTCAGCTCGACCATGCGCATGTGGAATATTTCCGCGGCATCAAGAACCCGATTGGTCTGAAGTGCGGTCCGTCGCTGACGCCTGATAATCTGATCGAGCTGATCGATGCGCTGAACCCGGCAAACGAAGCCGGCCGTCTGACGCTCATCTGCCGTTTCGGTCACGACAAGGTTGCCGACAGCCTGCCGAAGCTCATTCGTGCAGTGGAAAAGGAAGGCCGCAAGGTCGTCTGGTCGTGTGATCCGATGCATGGCAACACGATCACGCTCAACCACTACAAGACGCGTCCGTTCGAGCGCATTCTGTCGGAAGTCGAAAGCTTCTTCCAGATACACCGCGCCGAAGGCACACATCCGGGCGGCATCCATATCGAGATGACCGGCAAGGACGTGACGGAATGCACCGGTGGTGCGCGTGCCGTGACGGCGGATTCGCTGTCCGACCGTTACCACACCCATTGCGATCCGCGCCTCAACGCCGATCAGGCACTGGAGCTGGCGTTCCTTTTGTCCGAGCGCATGAAGAGCGGTCGGGACGAGAAGCGTCTGGCGATTGCTACGGCTTGATTTAAAGACTGCTCAAACAAAAGCCGCCGGGAATGTCCCGGCGGCTTTTTTGTGTCTATCTGCGGTGCTATTGCACCAGCGCCGGCTGCTGGCAGCGCACATCGGTGACGCGCACATCGGCTTCGCCGATCTTGACGCCGAGAACCAGAAGCACGTTGTAGAGCAGCTGATCGACCGGAGCGGTGACCACCGCAAGCGTGTTGGCCAGCGCTGCCTGAATGCCCGCCAGGCCTCCCAGATCGAGGTTGAGGAAGAGCAGCCTGATATCCAGATTGAGGTTCTTCAGCAGCGAGCTGACAAGAGTGGTGACGGTGTCCTTGGTGGAAACGCTCTTGATCTTGGCTTGGGTGATATCCGACTGCGTGAAGGTCAGCTTGGTCTTCGTCATGTTGGTGGCATTGATGAGGGCGCTGCCATTGATGGCGAGCAGGGCTGAATCGACGATGGCCGCCTTGGTGACACGCGGGTCCTTGCCGAAATTGGCAAAAGCTGAGGTATCGACATTGCCGAGTGCGATTTCCGCAACGCCGGGAACGACTTCCACATCGACCGTTCCCTGTCCGCCGCCCGTGCAGCGAATATCGGCAAGCCGTGCTTCGGCATGGGCGACTTCCACATAAAGCGGGATATTGACCTTGAGGCCGGCAATGGCCTGCAGCCCGTCCACCACAACACTGACGGCCAGCCGGGTCTGTGCGGTGCGGACGATGGTGCCCTGACCGCCAACGGCGAGCGACGGGGTTTCGACAGGCGGTTCACCGATGGCAAGCGTTGCCTTGACGGAGGCGAGACCGAGCACATTGGCGTTGAGATTGAGCGCCAGCTGATTGCCACCATTGCCGGCAACGGCTGCGGCATTGAGCAGATCGAAGACGCCGGCGGTGACCTTGAGGTTTTCACCACTACCGATCAGCTTGTCCGAGAACGGCCCGAGATTGAGGATCTCTTCGAGTTTAAGTTTGATGTTGCTCTTGTTGGCGGTTTTTTCCAGTGTCTTCAGAATGTTGGCGACAGCCGGCTGCAGGCCGGTGGTTTTGGTCAACGCATTGAGGAATTGGCCGTAGGTGATTTCCGTCTTCAAAACATCCTTGTAGGTGCCGGCGGTGAGCTTGAGATCGATGGCGAGCGCCTCGACGACATGCAGCGCGTTGACATCGGCGGCAACCAGCCCTTGGTAATCCATGAGTTTGAGCGAAACCGTGGTGCCGAGCAGGCCGCCGAGCAGGCTGTTCAAAATACCTTCGTCGAGACTTGCAAGTCGCGATCCCACTGAAAATGCCGCGATCCTCTGGGATGAGGCCGTTCCAACCGCGGAAATCTTGGGCGGCGTGGTGAAGGCGGCGGCGAAGAATATCTGGCCCTTTTCAACGATGTTCACTTTCACCGCATTGGTGGGCAGGGCGTTGTCGACGAACCGCTCGCCGACAGGAACGGTTGCGTCTGGTTCATAATGGCCCTTGATGACCTCGGCGTAACCCTTGCTGCCTGCAAACTCGTTTGCGGGATCGAAGGGCTGAAGACCGTTGGGAGTGAGCAGGCCCTGCGGCGTCTTGACGCCGAGATCCATGCCGTTGAGGGCGAAATATTGCTGCACCGCCCTTTCCGGATCGGCGGCATTGGCCGCCGCCGATATGGCTGCGAGATCTGCGGTCTGCTGCAACTGCCGTTTCTGCAGGGTCAGATAACCGTAGTCGACGCCAAGCGCCAGGACGCCGATGAAAAGCGGCGCGGTAAGCCCGGCCGAGATGGCGATGTTGCCCGTTCGATCTTTGAGGAAAGCGGGGAGCAGGGAATGGATAGTCCGCATGTCATGCTCCTCCGATCCGGATGGTGGAAAAACGTCGGATAACCGGCTCTGGCATGGTGTAGCTGTAGAGGCTCCAGATTGGCAGATCGCTGGCGTCATATTCGACCTTGACCGTGAACTGGTTGGCATTGGCGGGATCGGTGGCGACATCGACGGTGAAACGGGCCTTGTCCATGAAAGCGTAACTGAGATCGCTTTTGGTGACGAAATCCCGGGCAAGCTGCTGGCGCTCGGTTGTATTGAGGCCGGCAACCGCCGTTCTCGCCGCATCTGCGGCGATCTGCTGCACCGAATAGGCCGCCATCAGGTAGATGCCGTAGGCGATCATGGTCAGAAGCACGAGAAAGAAGATCGGCGCGACGATGGCAAACTCGACAGCGTTCGAGCCGGACCGATCGCGAAGGAAACGCACTGCATTACGCATAAAGCACCCCCGTTCCTCAAGGCACCAAGGTTCGATGCCTTGTTTTATTATTTTCGGAAATGCTAATTTATAGGTGTTAATTTTTTGTTGATGCCGCCCTTATGGGTTGCATGCGCGTTAAAGCCTTCGCGTCAGTACCAGTTGATTTTCAAATAAGCCGAAGCCCTTTGAAGCTGGCGTGGCCGTCCTTGCCGATGATGATGTGGTCGTGAACGGCGATGCCGAGCGGCTTGGCCGTATCGATGATGGTTTTGGTCATCTCGATATCGGCCCGCGAAGGCGTGGGATCTCCACTTGGGTGATTATGTATTAAAATCAATGCGGTAGCGGATAATTCAAGGGCGCGGCGCACCACCTCGCGCGGGTAGACCGGTGTGTGGTCCACGGTTCCCTGACCTTGCACCTCGTCGGCGATCAGGACATTGCGCTTGTCGAGGAACAGGATGCGGAACTGTTCTCGGGTTTCATGGGCCATGACGGCATGACAATAATCGATGACCGAAGACCAGGAGCCGAGAACCTGCTTGTTGCGGATTTCGCTTTTCAGCATGCGCTGGGAAACGGACGCAACGAGCTTGAGATCGAGCGCCACAGCCTCGCCTACACCCTTCACCTCCTGTAACAGCGGCAAAGGTGCGCCGAGCACGCCGCCAAGCGTTCCAAAACGGGCAATCAGCGCCTTGGCGATGGGTTTGGTATCGCGCCTCGGGATCAGCCGGAACAGCAGGAGTTCCAGCAACTCGTAATCGGCAAGTGCGGCATCGCCGCCATCGCGGTAACGCGCCCGCAGCCGCTCCCGGTGGCCATGATAGTGGGCGATTTCCGCTTCAGGCTCCACAAGGGCCGCTGCAGGATTCTTCGGCGCACTTCGCGGTTCGGCAAAAAAGCCGCGCTCATCCGCCGCATCGAACAGGTCGCCTTCGCCTGCCTCAAAGCCTGACGTCGGGGAAAGATCGGCGGGAGGCGGGGCAGGGCGTTTTGCCATAGGCGGTCTGGCCTTATGCGAGTGGCGGCAGGCCCGGGCGATCAAAGCCGCCCGGTGACAGCGTGAAGATTTCGCAGCCGGTGGCCGTGACGCCGACGGCATGTTCATATTGGGCGGAGAGAGAACGGTCACGTGTCACCGCCGTCCAGCCATCGGAGAGCACCTTCACATGCGGCTTGCCGAGATTGATCATCGGCTCGATGGTGAAGATCATGCCCTCGCGAATTTCCGGCCCTTCCTCCGGCTGGCCGTAATGCAGGATGTTGGGTGTGTCGTGGAACAGGCGTCCGACGCCATGGCCGCAGAAATCGCGCACGACGGAGCAGCGCTCGGCCTCCGCATAGGCCTGGATTGCAGCACCGATCGCACCGGTGCGCACACCGGGCTTCACCGCCGCGATGCCACGCATCAGGCATTCATAGGTCACTTCCATCAACCGCTCGGCGGCGCGCTTGATCTGGCCGACCGGGTACATGCGGCTCGAATCGCCATGCCAGCCATCCAGCACATAGGTCACGTCGATATTGACGATATCGCCGTCGCGCAGCGGCTTTTCATCCGGAATGCCATGGCAGACCACATGGTTGATCGAGGTGCAGACGGATTTCGTGTAACCGCGATAATTCAGCGTCGCCGGCAGCGCGCCGTGGTCGGCACCGAATTCGAAGACGAAGCGGTCTATGGCGTCGGTCGTCACGCCCGGCTTGACGATGGCCGCCAGTTCATCGAGGCAACGCGCCGTCAGCTGGCACGCCTTGCGCATCCCGTCAAAATCCTCAGGCGTATAAAGGCGGATGACGCCTGTGTTCTTGAGGGGGGCGGAGGCTGCGTCGATATAGGTGACCATCATAGTGCTTTCTGTGTCTTTACGTCCCTGTTCATAAAACAGCCGGACGCCATTCGTCCATCTTAACCGTTCCGCTGACCGAAATTTGTGTCGGGGAGACCGCGCATTTTACCGCATAGGCCTCGACACCACGTGCCATCGCCCGCTGAAATGCCAGCGCATAGACCGGATCGAGATCGTCGCAGATGCGCATCCGCTCGCAATCGCTGCGCTGGATGAGATAGAGCATCACCGAGCGGTAACCAGCTTCCGCCGCGTCACCCAATTCCTCCAGATGTTTCGCACCGCGTTTGGTGGCGGTATCGGGAAATTCGGCGAGCCCCTTTTCGCGCATGAAATGCACGTTCTTCACTTCCACATAGGCATCCGGCCGGCCGGGTTCCGATAGCAGGAAATCGATGCGGGAATTGCGGCCGTATTTCTGTTCGCGCCGGATCGTCGAATAGCCGCCAAGTTCAGGGATACGGCCGTTCAGGATTGCCTCTTCCGCCAGCCGGTTCGGCATACCGGTATTGATGCCGACCACGGTGCCATCGGCCGCGACCATTTCAAACATGTGCCGGTATTTGCGGGTTGGGCTGTCATGCTCGGATAGCCATATCCGGGAGCCCGGCGTCGTTAGCCCGCGCATGGAGCCGGTATTGGGGCAGGAGCCGGTAATCGCCGTGCCGTCCTCCAGAATGGCATCGAAGAGGAAACGCTTGTAGCGGGAAATCAGCGTGGCGGGAACGAGCGGGGGTGTGAAGAGCATATGGCCTGAAAGATGTTTGGTGATGGAATTGGGTCAGGAAAGGACGTAGGTTCCCGGTGCATCGCCGAGCACGGCGTGTTTGCCGTCTTCCGGGTTTCGCGCCTTCACCTTCTCGCCATTCTGGCTTTCGATCCAGTTCTGCCAGTGCACCCACCATGAGCCCTTATGGGCGGTGGCGGCAGCCTGCCAGGCATCAAAGTCTCCAGCCGGTGACGGCCCCGTCCAATATTGGTATTTTTCAAGCTGCGGCGGATTGACGACGCCGGCGATGTGGCCGGAAGCGCCGAGCACGAACTCCACCGGCCCGCCGAAGAGCGCAGCACCCGTGAAGACCGATTTCGCCGGCGCGATATGGTCGTCGCGGGTGGCGAGATCATAGACGGGGATATTGATGTCGCCGAGGTTGATCCGCTTGTCGGCAACACGCATCAGCCCGCGGGCGAGATTGTTCTCGAGGTAACAATTGCGCAGATAGAAGGAGTGGCTGGCGGCCGTCACCCGGGTCGAATCGGAATTCCAGTAGAGCAGGTCGAAGGGCAGGGGTTCCGTGCCACGCAGGTAATTATCGACCATATAGGGCCAGATGAGATCGGAAGCGCGCAGCATGTTGAAGACGGTGGCCATGATCGAGCCATCGAGATAACCGACCGCCCGCATGTGCCTGTCGAGAGCCGCCAGCTGGCCTTCATCGATGAAGACCTTGAGATCGCCCGCATGGATAAAATCTGTCTGGGCGGCGAGCAGCGTGGCGCTGCGGATACGCTCGTCGCCTTGCTGTGCATGCAGCGCCAGCGCCGAGGATAAAAGCGTGCCGCCGACGCAGTAGCCGATGGCGTTGATTTGTTTCTCGCCGGTTCTTTCCTCGATGGTGTCGAGGGCGAAATCGATGCCTTCGCGGATGTAGTCGTCCCAGCCCTTGTCGGCGAGGCGGGCATCCGGGTTGATCCAGGAGACCATGAAGACGCTGTGACCTTGCTCCAGGCACCAGCCAACGAAGGATTTTTGCGGATTGAGATCGAGAATGTAGAATTTGTTGATCCATGGCGGCACGATCAGCAGCGGCCGTTTGAAGGCCTTCTGTGTCGTCGGCGCATAATGGATGATTTCGCAGAGCGGGCTTCTCGCGACTACCTTGCCTGATGTCACCGCGATATTCTGGCCGATGACGAATTTGCTGTAATCCGTCTGGCGCAGTTTCAGGTGGCCATTGCCGGCCGCGACATCTTCCGCCAGCTGCGCCATGCCCTTGACGAGGTTGGCGCCGCTGGAAGCTACCGTCTCGCGGAAGACCTGCGGATTGGTGAAGACGAAATTGGCCGGGGAGAGCGCCTCCGTTACCTGCCGCATGTAGAACAGCGCCTTGGTGCGGGTGTGTTCATCCAGCCCTTCGGCCTCCGTCACCATCCGGTCGGCGAAGCCCACGGTCGTCTGGTAGGCTTTCAGGAGAAAATCGAAGAATGGATTGGCCTGCCAGTCGGCATCGGCAAAACGCCGGTTGCGGCGTTCCGCAGGGCCGGTCTCAGTGGGTTTTTCCGGGGCCGAATCGGCCGCGTCGGAAAATTGCGCTACCGATTTTGCCCAAAGGTCATAATAGCTGGAGAGAAGATGGGTCTGTGCTTCCAGCGAACGCTTCGGTTCGGCCATCCAGTATTCCGCGACATCGGACAGCGTCTTGACGAGGTCGGTCATGGGGTCGGCGCTGTTTTCGGGCATTTCACCGCGTTCGCGCGGCGCCAGCCATTCGGAGGCGGCCTTGCCGAGATTTTCAAGCGCGCGGGCGATGTTGACCGCGAAGGCTTCAGGGTCGCGGATCAGGTAGGCTTCGGCGGATCCGGCGTCGAAACCGGGCGTTTTGCCGCCCTTTTTCTTCTGCCCACCGTCAACACCTGCCATGCGCTGTCCTCCGCCAAATTTGTGTTTGCACATTCTGCATGAAAACGAATACAAGTTCCACCAGCAAGGGGAGGCCGCAAAGCGCCGAACCGCAGTCGAATTCGATATCTGCAGATATCCTTACAGGCGGAACATGACGATGGGCAAGCAGATGGGCACCTGGGGAACATATGCGGAAAATGCTGCGAGAATCGCGGTGCTTTCCCTGTCCGGCGTCGTGGCTGTTACCGGGCTCGTCGCCTGCAAGGCTCCCGAACCGATCGTGGCGCCGGCCCATATGCGCCGCCCGACAGCCGAAATCGTCGGCCCGCGCCCCGTTAGCGACAATGCGGTGAGCCAGAGGCGTGATACCGGCACCTATCCAACCTTTTCGGCGCCCATGACGGCGGCCGGCACCCAGATGGGCGACGATGAGGCTTCCACCATGGAATCGAGCCTCTCGCGTCTTGGCGCTGCCCGCCGCAATGGCCAGATTTCGGAAGCCGAATATAAGCGCCGGGTTGCCGAACTGCGGGCGCTTGGCGAAAACCAGAAGCCGGTTGCGACGCCTGCTGCTTCGCAGTAAATTTCAAATCAATTCATGCTGTGGTCATAGGCGTGTATTGGGTTTGGGACTATAGTTCGGCAAAAATCGGTTATGATTTGAATGCGCAATCCAAAAGTGCTTTTAGCCTTTGCAGTTTTATTGGGCGTTCTGCCTGCGACCCTGCACTCACTTAGTGTCAGCCCATCGCTATTTCTCGGTATATCGTTCTTTGCTCTGAATATTGGTCTTTGCCTGCTGGCCGCCACCACCACGCGATATCGTTTTTGGTGGCTGGGTTATGGCGTCGCTTGTGTTCTGGCTTTTGTACTGTCTGGTACGTCCAGTCCTCTTTCGCTTGTCGCAATTTTGTTTACGACGTGGAAAGCCTGATTGTTCAGCGACTTTTTCTTCGTTGAGGGCTCGGCGACATCATAACCCCTTCTTTACCCTGCCTTTGAACCATCCGCTTACCGAAGATTTTAAGCGGATGGATGCGGTTTGGCGCTTATGATGCAGCCATAACAAACAGGCCGCTGAAAAAGCGGCATACAGGGTGAAATATCATGAAATGCATCGCCGCTTTGCTGGTTCTTGCCGGTTTTGCGCTCGCCCCCGCTCAGGCGCGGGCGCCGCACATCAATATTGGAACACCCGCGCTTCAGGGTCGATGAAGAATTGCGACCGCCGGTCAGTCGTTGCCGGCGGCATCGTTCAGTGCGTCGAGATCGGGCACCGTGATATGGCGGTTGTTCTCGATGCGGATAATGCTTTCCTTGCGCAGCTTGGTCATTTGCCGGCTCACCGTTTCGATGGTGAGGCCGAGGAAGTCGGCGATGTCGGCGCGTGAGAGCGGCAGGTCGAAAGCCGATTTGTCGTCGTTTTCCGGGTCGATATGGGTGGCGATCATATAAAGGAAGCTGGCAACTTTTTCCTGCGCCGATTTACGGCCGAGCGTCAGCATCCAGTCGCGCGCCTCATCCAGTTCCTTCAATGACTGGTTATGCAGCTTGCGCTCCATATCCGGCACTTCCGAGACCATGCGGTCGACGATGCGGCGTGGGAAAAGGCAGATTTCGACATCCGTTGCGGCTTCCGCCGTCATCCTGCTTTCTGCCATGAATGGCCGGCCAAGAAAATCCGGGGCAAATTGCAGGCCGACGATCTGCTGGCGGCCGTCCGACATCATTTTCGAAAGCTTCACCACGCCGTTGAGGATGTTGCCGTAAGAGGTAACGAGTTCGCCCTGGCCCAGCAACTCATTGCCGGCCTCCAGTTTTTTGCGGCTGGAATAACGGCTGAGGTCGCAGAGCTGCTGCGGCGTCAACGCACTGCAAAGACCACCGTGACGTGCCTCGCAGGAGCGGCACACGACGGGCACTTCCGAATTGTGGATGGTCTTCTGCAGCGTGTCCATAAGCCTCTTCCAATGCTGGCTTTTTCGGGACGATTACGACCATGGGTATCAAATCCGGTCTCTTTGAAGGCTTGCGCCACGTAGCCGTCGTCCCCGCGTCTACTTTAGGAAGAACTTATGGCGCAATTTGATTGAAGTCAAAGTTGCAAACTGTCGCAGCCGTTACTGAAAGAGAGGAAATCGACATTTTCTTGATAAAAGGCAAAACCGGTGATGAATACCGAACTTCTTCGCAAATATTCGGGTGCCGTGCCACGTTACACGAGCTATCCGACCGCGCCGCATTTCCACGAGGGAATCGATAATGCGACCTATCGGCAATGGCTCGGCGAGCTGAACCATCGCAACCGGATATCGCTGTATCTGCACATTCCCTATTGCGACAGGTTGTGCTGGTTCTGTGCCTGTCACACCAAGCACACGCTGAAATACGAGCCGATTGCCGTTTATCTGGAAGCACTTAAGCAGGAAATTGAAGCGGTCGGCGCACTTGTTTCACCTGACGCGGTGGTGAGCGCGGTGCATTTCGGCGGTGGTTCTCCCACCATGCTGAAGCCTGAGGATATGGTCAGCCTGATGGACTGTCTGCGGCGCCATTTCACCTTTGGTCTTACGCCCGAAATCAGCGTGGAAATGGACCCGAACGATCTGGACGACAGCCGCTACGACGCGCTTGCCGCCGTCGGCATGTCGCGGGCGAGCCTTGGTGTGCAGGACTTCGATGACAAAGTGCAAAAAACCATCAACCGCATCCAGTCTTTCGAACAGACGAAATCGGTCGTCGATGCGGTGCGGGCGAGGGGCGTCCACTCGGTCAATTGCGACATTCTTTATGGTCTGCCGTTCCAGACCTGCGAGACGCTGAAGAAGACGGTAGATCAGATCGTCTCGCTCGATCCGGACCGGGTCGCGCTTTTCGGTTATGCTCATGTTCCGTGGATGAAGAAGCACCAGTCGCTGATCCCGGAACACGCGCTTCCGGATATTGCCGAGCGTTATCGCCAGATGACGATGGCGGGAGAGATGCTGAAGCAAGCGGGTTACAAAGCGATCGGCATCGATCATTTCGCCAAGCCGGCCGATACCTTATGCCAGGCGGCCGAAGCGGGGGAACTGCGGCGTAATTTCCAGGGCTATACCACCGATACGGCCGATGCGTTGATCGGGCTTGGCGCCTCTTCGATTGGCAGGCTGCCGCAGGGCTATGTGCAGAACATGGTGGCGACCGGGGAATATCAGCGCATAGTGGGTGAGGGCGGCCTTGCCATCGTCAAGGGAATAGAATTGTCGGAAGAGGATCATCTGCGCTCGCATGTCATCGAGCGGCTGATGTGCGATTTCGCGCTCGATTTCGCGGATCTAGACCAGCGTTTCGGCAAGGCCAGCCATTCCGTGCGGACGCAGGCACAGCATTTCGCCGCCGGCAACAATGACGGCGTGGTGCGTATGGATGCCGATATTTTTGCACTCACGGAGCTGGGCAGGCCCTTCGCCCGTAATATCGCGGCAATCTTCGACACCTATCTCGGTAATGGACGCGGCCGCCATTCGGTTGCTGTTTAGGCAACAGTTTCAGGGCAAATTTCAAAGTTACGTCACGAAACCATTGGCTTTTTTGTGCGACTTGCCTATGTGGTGCGTCAGACAGGATAATTCATACGAACGACAATAAGGATTATGGGCGTGACAGCTACATTCGACAAGGTTGCCGACATCATCGCCGAAACCAGCGAAATCGACCGCGAAACCATTACGCCGGAAAGCCACACGATCGACGATCTGGGCATCGACAGCCTCGACTTTCTGGATATCGTTTTCGCCATCGACAAGGAATTCGGCATCAAGATTCCGCTCGAGCAGTGGACGCAGGAAGTCAACGAAGGCAAGGTTTCCACCGAAGAATACTTCGTGCTGAAGAACCTCTGCGCCAAGATCGACGAATTGCGCGCAGCCAAGGGCTGAGACGACGATGCCCGCCTTGGAGCATCGGACCGAAAAGTGTATTGCGGTTTTCGGATAATCCGATGCTCGAACAAAAGACAGAGCGGGCATTTCTCTTTCTGGACCCGGCCTTTCATTGGGCGGGTCGCAACCGACCAGAGACGGGCCGGACGGATGCTGCTTGAATATTTTCAGATGATCGACAAGGTCGAGGCCGTGGATATGGCGACGCGCACGTTGAAGGCGCGGTCGGTCGTTCCCGACAAAAGCCCGGTTTTCGAAGGCCACTTCCCCGGCATGCCGCTCGTTCCGGGTGTGCTTCTGATCGAGACCATGGCGCAGGCCTCCGGCATGATGGTTCTGGCATTCAGCGATTTTGCGTCCATGCCGTTCCTGATGTCGGTCGACGGCGCCAAGATGCGGACCTTCGTGGAGCCGGGTGCCGTTCTCGACATCGAGGCCGTGCTGGAGCATGACGGTTCGGGCTTTGCGGTCACCAAGGCGAAAATTACCAGCGATGGCAAGAAGGTCTGTGACGCACAGCTGAAACTGCGCACCATGCCGTTCAGCGAAATCCCGCTCGGGCCTATCGTCAAGAAGCGGGCCGAGGAAGTCGGCCTGATGGCGGCGATTGCCGCGGATGCGCAGAAATAAGCGCTTCAGCCCGTTTCGAAAGAGGGCGTTTTTCCCGTCGGCCCGGTTTCGATGCATGAAAAACGTGGGCTGGCGACGGCTGATCGGGCCTTCACCATTGCCAATCCGCACTGCGCGCTTTATTCCGCAACGCATGGAGCGGTCGTTTGCGACCGTTGTTGGATAGCCGTGACCATTTAGATGGGGCCGGCTGCAAAGGATGACAGACGATGAAATCTGACAATGATGTGGTGATAACAGGGGTCGGCATCGTGACCTGTCACGGCGTCGGCAGCCAGGCGCATGTGGCGCTTCTTTCTGGAACCGCTGCGCCGGCGACGATTGTCGAGACCGAAAAATTCAAACCCTACCCGGTCCATCCCATGCCTGAGATCGACTGGTCCGCGCAGATCGCCAAGCGCGGCGACCAGCGCCAGATGGAAAACTGGCAGCGCCTCGGCGTGTTCGCGGCCGGCCTTGCGCTCGACGATGCCGGGCTGAAGGAAGATGCCGAGGCCTGCGCCACCATGGACATGATCGTGGCGGCCGGTGGCGGCGAGCGCGACATCAATGTCGATACGCTGATTGTCGATGAAGCGCTGAAGCGCAACGACCGTGAAAAGCTGCTGAACGAGAAACTGACGACCGAACTGCGTCCGACGCTGTTTTTGGCCCAGCTTTCCAATCTGATGGCCGGCAATATTTCCATCGTGCACAAGGTCACCGGTTCGTCGCGTACCTTCATGGGCGAAGAAGCGGCTGGTATCTCCGCTGTCGAAACCGCGTTCCACCGCATCCGTTCCGGCGAATCGAGCCACGCACTGGTGGGTGGCGCTTTCTCGGCGGAACGTCCCGATATGATTCTGCTATTCGAAGCCATCGGCGCACATGCGCAGGGCGGCTGGCAGCCGCTGTGGTCGCGTGGCGATCAGGACGGTGGCGGCATGATTTCCGGCTCGCTCGGCGCATTCCTCGTGCTGGAATCGCGCAAGCATGCCAGCGATCGCGGCGCGCGGATTTATGCCCGCATCGACGCCATCGAAGGGGATCGCGGCAATCGTGATGAAGGCCGTATGGAAAAGCGTCTGGAGCGCCTGCTCGCGCCTGCAAAGGATAGCGCTGCGACCGTCGTGTTTTCCGGCGCGAGCGGTTACGACGAGGTTACCCGGCGCGAGAAGGATATTCTCGAAAAAGCGCTGCCACAGGCCGTCATTCGTGGCTTTGGCGGTATCACCGGCCATGGACTTGAAGCGCAGTTTCCGCTTGGGCTGGCTTTGGCGGCGCTGACGCTTGAAAGCGGCGCGAAGGTTCCTACCTTCGACGCGGCTGCCGAAAAGCAGATGGGCGAGGCGGCCACCGAGGCCGTCGTCACCACCGTCGGCCATGTGCGCGGCGAAGGTGTCGCCGTTCTGTCCCGCGACGTTTGAGGAGAAAAGACCATGGCTTCCAATTTCAGGGATCATCTCGGTCGCCCGATCGTCGCTGTTACCGGCATGGGCATCATCACCTCGCTGGGGCAGGGGCTTGACGACAACTGGTCGGCCCTGACATCTGGCAAATCGGGTATCCATAATATCACCCGCTTCCCGACCGAGGGGCTTTCCACCCGCATCAGCGGTACGGTGGATTTCATCGATATCCCGGTGCCGAATTCCGTTGAGCGCTCCTATGCCTTTGCGCGCGAGACGACCATCGAAGCCTTGGCGCAGGCCGGCATCTCCGGTGATTTCGACGGCCCACTGTTTCTGGCCGCACCACCGATCGAGCCGGAATGGAGCGCCCGTTTCGAGCTTGCCGACCGTTCGCCGCCGGCTGCCCAGCCGGGCGACGCTTATCAGCGGTTCATGACGGCGTTGCGCCAGCGTCCCGATCCGGCGTTTCAGGAAGCAGCACTGTTCGGCGCGATTTCCGAGCGTCTCTCCGACCGCTTTGGCACGCGCGGCCTGCCTGTCACGCTGTCCACCGCCTGTGCATCAGGCGCGACCGCGATCCAGCTGGGCGTTGAGGCGATCCGCCAGGGCCGCACCGAGCGGGCGCTGACGGTTGCCACCGACGGTTCAGTCAGCGCCGAAGCGTTGATCCGTTTCTCGCTGCTGTCTGCGCTTTCGACCCAGAACGACCCGCCGGAAAAGGCCTCCAAGCCGTTCAGCAAGGACCGTGACGGTTTCGTGATCGCCGAAGGTGCCGCGACGCTGGTGCTGGAATCGCTGGAAGCCGCCGTCGCACGCGGGGCGAAAATTCTCGGTATCATCAAGGGTGCGGGTGAAAAGGCCGACAGCTTCCATCGCACGCGGTCTTCGCCCGATGGCGGCCCGGCGATTGCGACGATCCGCGCGGCGCTCGCAGATGCGGGTGTGGCCGAAAGCGATATCGGCTATATCAACGCCCACGGCACCTCGACGCCTGAGAACGACAAGATGGAATATGGCTCGATGCTCGCCGTCTTCGGTGAGGGCCTGAAGAATATTCCGCTGTCGTCCAACAAGTCGATGATCGGCCATACCTTGACAGCTGCGGGTGCGGTCGAAGCGGTGTTCTCGCTGCAGACGATGCTGACCGGCACGCTTCCGCCGACGATCAATTACAACAATCCCGACCCGTCCATTTCGCTCGATGTTGTGCCGAATGTGAAGCGGGACGCGCAGGTGAATGCGGTTCTGTCCAACTCCTTCGGCTTCGGTGGGCAGAATGCAAGCCTTGTCATGACGCGGGAACCGGCTTAACCGGTTCCGCCACAAACAGAAGCGTTTCCGGGCCTGAACGGAACTCCGGAAACGCTCTCGCTTCTTTGATTACGCATTCCGGCCGCAAAACCGTTACAGAGGTTTGCTGGAATAGCCTTTTAGATAACCGCCCTCGGGCGAAGGACTGAAATATGCGCGCTCTTCAACTCGTGGACGACCGGAAGCTCGAAAAAGTGGACCTGCCCGAACCGGATGCACCGGGTCCGGGCGAGGTGACGCTGCGCGTCAAGGCCGTGGCGCTCAACCACATCGATGTGTGGGGCTGGCGCGGCATGGCTTTCGCCAAGCGCAAGATGCCGCTCACCATCGGCGCCGAGGCTTCCGGCGTGGTGGAAGCCATCGGTCCGGGCGTTTCGAATGTACTGCCGGGCCAGCTCGTTGCGGTTTATGGCGCGCGCACCTGCGGTATTTGCAAGCCCTGCCGCGAAGGCCGTGACAATCTGTGCGAACATGTGCAGGGCGTGCACGGTTTCCACCTTGACGGCTTTGCGCAGGAGAAGATCAATATTCCGGCCCGCCAGCTCGTTCCCGCGCCGCATGGCATTGATGCGATCGCTGCGGCACTTGCGCCGGTGACGTTCGGCACGGTGGAGCACATGCTGTTCGACAATGCCAAGCTTGAGCCGGGCGAAACGATCCTTGTGCATGCCGGTGGTTCCGGCATCGGCACGGCGGCGATCCAGCTTGCCAAGAAGATGGGCTGCACCGTCATCACCACCGTTGGTTCCGACGACAAGATCGAACGGGCGAAGGCGCTGGGCGCCGATCACGTCATCAACTACCGGACCGACCGTTTCGAAGGCGTCGTGCGCAAGCTGACGAAAAAGAAGGGTGTGGACGTGGTGTTCGAACATGTCGGCAAGGACACCTTTGCGGCTTCGATGTTCACGCTGAAGCGCGGCGGCCGCCTTGTCACCTGCGGCTCCACGTCAGGTGTCTCCACTGACATCAACCTGATGATGCTGTTCCAGCAGCAGCTGAAACTGCTCGGCTCCTTCGGCTGCCGCATGGAAAACATGGCCAATGCCATGCAGAAGATGGCGCGCGGCATCGTTCATCCGGTCATCGACACCGAAGTCACCTTCGAGGACATCGACCGGGCGCTGGAACGCATGGAAACGCGCCAGGTGTTCGGCAAGATCGTGTTGCGGATGGACTGACCCAATTGAAACTTTTCATCACGCGGATCGTCCTGAAACTGGACCGCTTCCGGCAATGGCTGATTGCGACATTCGCCTTCGGTCTGCTCAATCTTCTGAAGATTTTTCCAGCCGATGCGGGTATCCGCGCCGCTGACCGGCTGGCGCGCTTCGTGGGGCCGAAAACCGGCCGCCACAAGCTGATGCTTTACAATCTGGCGCGCGCCTTTCCGGAAAAATCCGAGGAGGAGCGCCTCGCCATCGCCATGGACAGCTGGGGCAATATGGGGCGGCTTGCGGCGGAATATGTGTTTCTCGACCGGCTGTTCGATTTCGATCCGGAAAACAGCGAGCCCGGCCGTATTCAGGTCGAGGGCATTTCGACATTTCTTGAGCTGCGCGACAATCCGCGGCCCTTCATCGTCTTTACCGCCCATAGCGGTAATTTCGAATTGCTGCCGGTGGCCAGTTCCGCCTTCGGCCTCGATGTCACCGTGCTGTTTCGTCCGCCCAACAATCCGTATGTCGCCGACAAGGTGTTCAATTTCCGCAAGGAGCGCATGGGTAATCTCGTGCCGTCGCATGCCGGCTCGTCCTTCGCGCTGGCGCGGCAGCTGGAACGTGGCGGTGGTGTCGGTGTGCTCGTCGACCAGAAGTTCAGCAAGGGGCTGACGACGACGTTCTTCGGCCATGAGGTTCGCACCAACCCGCTGCTTGCCAAGCTGGTGCGGCAGTTCAACTGCGATGTTTACCCCGCCCGTTGCGTGCGCCTGCCGGATAATCGTTACCGGCTGGAAATCGAACCGAAGGTCGAGATTCCGCGCGATGAAAAAGGCAATGTCGACATTCAGGCGACGGCGCAGCTTTTGAACGACAAGGTGGAAAGCTGGGTGCGCGAACATCCCGGACAATGGCTGTGGTATCATGATCGCTGGGACGTGAAGCACCAGATCTGAGGCATTTGCCGCGCTGCCCGATTCCGGTCGATTTTTTACGAAAATGGGCCATGAATTTGTGAATTTCGATATTTTTCCATAGTAGTGGAACCTCATTTTTCGTTCATGGATTATCGAAATTGAAAAAATAGCGGTGCCTGTGATATTTTGGGGTACGACCCTTGCGGCGCTCCTGCGTTTCGTTACGTCATTTTTAAATGCGCAGACGCTATGATCAAGGGATAAAGGGTCTATCCTTACGGATTGGAGCGGGGTGTTTGCCCGTTCAGGGAGAGTTGGGTTGAAAGATTTAGTTGAGCTGTTCTGGCTGCGTTATACGGAACTGCAATCTGCCGTTGGTAAAAACGAGACGGACAAGATCGCGGTGCTGGAGCGTGAACTGGAGCAGCTGCTTGACCGGGTCATCGGGCGTCAGACCGGCAGTTCCGAAGACATTCGCGAGCAGTTCCGTTTCGCCATCGATCTCCTCAACCACGAGGCGGAAGATCTCGGCTGCGTGCAGCGCAATTCCGAGCTTTTGCGGACGCTTGTCGATCGTTATGTCGGCATGCCGCTCAAGGCGAAAGTCATTGGCGACGAGGATGAGGATAGTCTGGAGTGGCATCACCGCCACCTGATCCTCGATGAGGATATGCTCAACGACCTCGACGAACCCGTGATGGTGGTCTCACCCGGCTACCGGGTGTCCTTCGCGAATGGGCTGGATGCCTTTCCGCGCAACAGCCCGGATGGGCTTATGGGATGCCATATCGCCGAGCTCGTTGGGGTGCACCGTTTCCAGAACGACCTGCGGGAACGGCTCGACAATTGCTTTAAGGGCGGTACGTCGAAATATACCTATGCCGAAGATCACGACGGACAGACGATCGTGAAGTCGCTCGAAATGTCGCCCTGCTACTCGTCCAGCTACAAGCTGGTCGGTGCAATGGTGGTCATCAGGGAAATCGCCGATCGCAGGCGCGGTCGCGCCACCGGGTGAGCCAACGGATAACGTTGTCGACGTTTCCGTTTTCAACGGAATGTTTTACCTTCCCGTTATTTCGGGAAGATGGTTTCCCAGATCGTGGCGATCGACCAGGCGGATGAAGCATCGACAAGAAGCTTCGTCGCCATGGCCAGGCAGGAAACCACCAGTAGCGGGCGGATGATCTTCGCGCCGTTTTTCATCGCGAAACGCGAGCCGATCTGCGCGCCGACGAACTGGCCAAGCCCCATGGCGAACCCCAGCTTCCACAGAACCGCGCCGCCGATGGCGAAGACGATGAAGCCGCCGAAGTTCGAGCCGAGGTTCAGAAGTTTGGTATGGGCGGTTGCCTTCAACATGCCGAAGCCGGCAAGCGCCACGAAGGCCAGCATGTAAAACGAACCCGCGCCGGGACCGAAAACCCCGTCATAAAAGCCCACCAGCGGCGCGACCGTCAGGCCGAAGACGAAGGGAGTGATGCGCCGATGGCTGTCGATATCGCTGAGCTGCGGTTTAAAGGCGAAATAAAGCGCGATGGCGATCAGCAGGAACGGCATGATGGTGCGCAGCAGATCGGCCGGCACGAAAGCGGCGGTAACGGCCCCCAGCATTCCGCCGGCCATGGCCATCAACCCCATCGGTAATTGCTCTTTCAGATTGACGTGGCCGCGTCTGGCGTAAGCAAGGGTGGCCGACGCCGAGCCGAACTGTGCCTGCAGCTTGTTGGTGCCGAGCGTGTCGAGCGGCGCAATGCCCATGATCAGCATGGCCGGAATGGTGATGAGACCACCGCCACCGGCAATGGAATCGATAAATCCGGCAAAGATGGCGACGCAGAAAAGAACGACGAAAACGTTGAGGGCGATGTCTTGCACTTGGGATGTCCGGGCAGGCGGAAGGGAGAGGGCCTCTTCTTTCACTGAAAACAACGCCGCGCAATATTTTTCTCTCCGATCTGTGGCGGGCAGGGGGATTGCGGTGTTGCCGCTTATGGGTATGTTTCCGTGGCGTGTCGCCTAGAGAGGCGGACGACGCTCAGGACATACGGATGAGGACATGATGCATAAAGTGATATTCGATACGGACCCCGGTGTAGATGACGCCATGGCGCTTCTGTTTCTGCATCGGCATCCCGATATCGATCTGATCGGCGTCACCACGGTTTTCGGCAACGCGCCCATCGATATCACCACCCGCAATGCGCTTTTCCTGAAGCGGGAATGGCAGATGACAGCGCCGGTTGCGAAGGGCGCCGGCGTAACCTTCGATCCCGCCCGCAAGGAAGGCCACTGGCCGACCTTCATCCATGGCGAAAACGGCCTCGGCGATATCGATATCCCCGAGACTGTCGATTTGCCGCTTGATCCGCGCCCGGCGCATCGTTTCATCATCGAGACGGTCAAGGCCAATCCCGGCGAGGTGACGCTGATCGCTGTCGGGCGCATGACCAATCTGGCGCTGGCGCTGCGTGAGGAGCCTGACTTCGCCGCGCTGGTGAAGGAAGTCATCGTCATGGGCGGCGCTTTCGATATTAACGGCAACATTTCGCCGGCGGCCGAGGCTAATATTCACGGCGATCCGGAAGCCGCCGATCTGGTGTTTACAGCGCCCTGGCGCGTGGTCGTCGTCGGTCTCGATGTGACGACAAAAACGGTGATGACCAGCGCCTTCATGGCTGACATGGCCAAGGCCGGCGGCAAGCCGGTGCAGCTGCTTTCCGACCTGTCGCAATTCTACATCGATTTCTACAAGACCCGCACCGGCGACGGCATGGTGGTGCATGACAGCTGCGCCTGCGTCTATCTCGTTGCGCCTGACCTGTTTGAGACCCGCAGCGGCCCGGTGCGCGTCGTCTGCGGGGGCCTTGCCGATGGCCAGACCATTCAGAAGCCGGATGGCCGTGCCTTTCCGCCGGGCGACTGGGATGGGCATCCAAGCCAGCTTGTCTGCACTGATATCAAGCCGGAGCGCGTGCTTTCGGTCATCCGCGCGGCAATTGTGACGGGTGAGCGCGGCTGAACGACAGGAATGGCCGTTCTTGAGCATGGCTTGCCTTGCATTTTCCAAGAATCTGGCGTTATGCAAGTTCCTTGATCCTATTGCGCGATCCGCCTTGCCAAAGGGGCCGAAAAGGCTGTGCCCGAAGCACAGGCGGATGATTGCGATGCCGCGTGCTGCCCGAGAAAAGCCCTGTAGGTTTTCCCGTGCTTTGCGCTACAATGAATAACGTCTGCCGGATCGGTTCGTGTCGGCGGCGTCTAAAAACAAAAACGAACCTTCGTTATGGGCCGGCAGAACCGGTCCATTCCCATGAGGAAAGTGATGGAAGAGTTTCATAAGGTCCGGCGTCTGCCGCAATACGTCTTCGAACAGGTCAACCGTTTGAAAGCGAGCGCGCGAGCGGGTGGAGCCGACATTATCGACCTCGGCATGGGCAATCCGGACCTTCCGACCCCCAAGGCGATCGTCGACAAGCTTTGCGAGGTCGTCCAGGACCCTCGCACCCATCGTTATTCCTCGTCCAAGGGCATTCCCGGCCTTCGCCGCGCGCAGGCCGGCTATTATGCCCGTCGTTTCGGCGTTAAGCTGAACCCCGATACCCAGGTCGTCGCCACGCTCGGCTCCAAGGAAGGTTTTGCCAATATGGCGCAGGCCATCACCGCACCCGGTGACGTGATCCTGTGTCCGAACCCGACCTATCCGATCCACGCCTTCGGCTTCCTGATGGCGGGCGGTGTTATCCGCTCCATGAATGTCGAGCCGGACGAAAGCTTCTTCGGACCTTTGGAGCGTGCGGTGCGCCACTCCATTCCGAAGCCGCTGGCGTTGATCGTCAACTATCCGTCGAACCCGACGGCGCATGTTGCTTCGCTCGATTTCTACAAGGACGTGATCGCATTCGCGAAGAAGCACGAGATCATCGTGCTCTCCGACCTTGCCTATTCGGAAATCTATTTCGACGACAACAATCCGCCGCCGTCGGTTCTTGAAGTTCCCGGCGCCATCGATGTCGCGGTGGAATTCACCTCGATGTCGAAGACCTTCTCCATGCCCGGCTGGCGCATGGGCTTTGCCGTCGGCAACGAGCGGCTGATTGCGGCGCTGACCCGCGTGAAGTCCTATCTCGACTATGGCGCGTTCACGCCGATCCAGGTTGCGGCGACGCATGCGCTGAATGGCGACGGCTCCGACATTGCCGAAGTGCGCAACGTCTATCGCCGCCGCCGTGACGTCATGGTCGACACTTTTGGCAAGGCCGGTTTCGAGATCCCGCCGCCGGCGGCGACGATGTTCGCCTGGGCGAAAATTCCCGAAAAATTCCGCCATCTCGGCAGCCTGGAGTTTTCCAAGCTTCTGGTCGAGAAGGCAGATATCGCCGTTGCTCCCGGCATCGGCTTTGGCGAGATGGGCGATGATTACGTCCGCCTCGCGCTCGTGGAAAACGAGCATCGAATTCGTCAGGCAGCGCGCAATCTGAAGCGTTTCCTGTCGAGCGCAGACGAAACGATGCACAATGTCGTTTCGCTTAACGCCCACAGATAAGGGCAACCGAAGGCGGCCGGGCCTCGGCCGCCACCATCATCAGCAAATCAGGAACATACCCATGGCAGATTCATTGAGAATCGGCATAGCGGGGCTCGGCACTGTCGGCGCTTCGCTCGTGCGCATCCTCCAGCAGAGAAGCAACGAACTTGCGATTACCTGCGGACGTGCGATTGAGATTATTGCGGTGAGCGCGCGCGACCGTTCGCGCGACCGCGGCATCGACCTCAAGGGTATTACCTGGTTCGACACGCCGGAGCAGCTGGCGAGCGAAGCCGATATCGACGTGTTCGTCGAACTGGTCGGCGGTGCTTCCGGTCAGGCGGAAAATGCCGTGCGTGCGGCACTAGCACGCGGTCTGCATGTGGTGACAGCCAACAAGGCGCTGCTTGCAAAGCACGGCGTCGAATTGGCGACGCTTGCCGAAGACAAGGGCGCGCTCCTCAATTTTGAAGCGGCTGTAGCCGGCGGTATCCCCGTCATCAAGGCGCTGCGTGAATCGCTCACCGGCAACCATGTGTCGCGCATCTACGGCATCATGAACGGCACCTGCAATTACATCCTCACCAAGATGGAGAAGGAAGGGCTGTCCTTCGAGGCCTGTCTGAAGGAAGCGCAGCGGCTGGGTTATGCCGAGGCCGATCCGGCCTTCGATATCGAGGGCAACGACACCGCTCACAAGCTCGCCATTCTGACGACGCTTGCCTTCGGCAACAAGATTTCGGCCGATGACATCTATCTCGAAGGCATCACCAATATTTCGAGCGAGGATATTCAGGCGGCGGCCGAGCTCGGTTATCGCATCAAGCTTCTCGGCGTGGCGCAGGTGACTGAATCCGGCATCGAACAGCGGGTGCATCCAACCATGGTGCCGCTCGATTCCGTCATCGCGCAGGTCGATGGCGTCACCAATGCCGTGGCGATCGAATCCGATATTCTTGGTGAGCTGCTGATGGTCGGCCCGGGCGCCGGCGGCAACGCCACGGCGTCGGCCGTACTCGGTGACATCGCCGATATCGCCAAGAGCCGTCCCGGCGCCCAGCAGGTGCCGGTGCTTGGCCGCCCGGCGAAATCGCTGGTCGAGTATCGCCGCGCCAAGATGAAGAGCCACGAGGGCGGTTATTTCATCCGTCTGACGGTGAAGGATCAGGCGGGCGTGTTCGCCTCCATCGCCACGCGCATGGCGGATAACAATATCTCGCTGGAATCCATCGTGCAGCGTCAGCGCGTGCATGTAGAAGGCGCGCCGCAGACAATCATCCTCGTCACCCATGCGACGATGGAAGATGCGATCCGCAAGGCCGTGAAGGCGATCAAGAACGAGAAATATCTGGTCAGCGAACCGCAGGTCATCCGCATCGAGCGGACCTGAGACGCTGACGATTTTTTTGAATCTGAGGACCGCGCTTCCGCATGGAAGCGCGGTCTTTTTTCGTTAGGAAGCCTGGCTGCGATGTTCAAAAAACCGTTCCGGGATTTAACGTTTCTGCTGTCATAAAATTTAAGAAAAACAGCCGCAGAACCGCTGGAATACGACACGATTCGGTCCTATGGTTAATCCTGTTCACCAAAGCGAGGGAGGCGTGGCCGTGACATCGATCATCCTGTTCAAGGACAATAAGCGCGCAGACGTTCCGGTCGCCCATCATCGGGCGCGGCCTCACACTGCCAACGACAATATTCGCAGCATGGAATTCGATATGGCCGAATATGAGCGGAACTGGTGTTCGCTTGCCGTGTTCTCGCTGCTGCTTCTGGTTGGTGCGGTATCGATCGTCAGCCCATTTTTCTCGATTTTCTCGGTGTGAAACCCGCAAAGCGCGTTTTTGCTTGAAAAACGCGCCATCGCCATTTAGCCCGTTCTAAGTATTAAAGCGCCGATATACGCGCATGACAGGACGAATGGACAGAATGGCAATGATGGAGCCGGCCGATACCGTGGCCCGCGCATTTTTAAGCGTGGAGCGGTCGGCGACAGAGCAGCGCTGGGTGTCGCGGCTGGATCAGGCCGGACAGAACCGTGCGTTGGCCATGTCCCAGGTCCACGCCATTCCCGAACTCATCGCCCGCGTGCTCGCCGGGCGCGGAGTAGGCGTGGATGATGCGCTTGCATTTCTCGATCCCACCATCCGCTCGCTGATGCCTGATCCGCATATGCTGACCGATTGCGAGAAGGCGGCCGAGAGGCTGGTACGCGCCATCGAGACCGGTGAGAAGGTGGCGATCTTCGGCGATTACGATGTCGACGGGGCTGCTTCTTCCGCATTGATGTATAGGTTTTTCGCGCATTTCGGGCTGACGCCGGAGATCTATATTCCTGACCGGATTTTTGAAGGTTACGGGCCGAACCCGGCAGCGATGCAGCAGCTTGCCGCCAATGGCGCAACCCTGATCGTGACGGTTGATTGCGGCTCCACCAGCCATGAATCGCTGCAAGCCGCCAAGGACGCGGGCACCGACGTGGTGGTGATCGATCACCACCAAGTTGGTTCGGAATTGCCACCGGCCGTGGCGCTGGTCAATCCCAACCGGGAGGACGATCTTTCGGGGCAGGGGCATCTCTGCGCCGCCGGCGTGGTGTTTCTCGTGCTGGTCGCCACGCTGCGGCTTTTGAAAGACAGACGCAACAGGCAGGCCTTTACGCTCGATCTGCTGTCGCTGCTCGATATAGTCGCGCTCGCGACGGTATGCGATGTGGTGCCGCTGAAGGGGCTGAACCGCGCCTATGTGGTGAAGGGGTTGATTGCTGCGCGCCACATGAACAATCCCGGCCTCGCTGCGCTGTTCAAGAAGGCAGGGCTTGGCGGGCCGGTGACGCCTTATCATTTCGGGTTCCTGATCGGGCCGCGCATCAATGCCGGCGGCCGTATCGGCGACGCCGCTCTCGGCAGCCGTCTGCTGACCATCGAGGACTCTTCGCAGGCGGAAGTGATTGCGGAGCGGCTGGATGAGCTGAACCGCGAACGGCAGGCGATGGAAGCAGTGATGCTGGCGGAGGCTGAAGCGGAGGCATTGTTCGAATATGGTGACGGGTCTGGGGCCGGTGTCATCGTCACGGCTCGGGAGAACTGGCACCCAGGCATCGTCGGCTTGCTCGCTTCCCGTTTGAAGGATCGTTTCCGTCGTCCGGCCTTTGCGATTGCTTTCGATCCCTCCGGTAGGGGCACCGGTTCCGGCCGTTCGATCAATGGTTTCGATATGGGCCGGATGGTGCGTGCCGCCGTGGATGCGGGATTGCTGGTCAAGGGTGGCGGTCACGCCATGGCGGCCGGGCTGACGGTGGAGCGCGCCAATCTCGGCAAGCTCCGGACGTTCTTTGAAGAAGCGGCCGTCAAGACGGTGAGCGAATTGGTGGAAAGCAGCGTGCTGAAGATCGATGGCGCCATTGGTGCGTCGGGCGCGACATTGCAGCTTGTCGACCAGCTGGAGCAGGCCGGTCCTTACGGATCGGGCCACTCGCAGCCGATCTTTGCCGTTCCGGCCCATCGCCTGCGCGACGTGCGCCTTGTCGGCACTGCCCATGTCAAGATCACGCTGGAGGCCATGGATGGCTCACGGCTGGACGGTATCGCATTCCGCGCTGCGGAGGCTCCTCTGGGGCAGATGCTACTGAATGCGCGTGGTAGGTCCATCCATGTTGCAGGCACCGTGGGTGCCGATCTCTGGCAGGGCCAGAGGCGTGTGCAGCTGCGCGTTCTGGACGCGGCTTTCGCGCCCTGACGGGTTTGTGGATCGAGCAAAAAATTTACAGAGAAAAGTGAAGGACGAGCCGCAAACGGCAATTGTCCATAGGTTCACGTGTCACGTGAAGTTTTTTATACAAACCACTGATTTTCAAGGAGAAGCAATGGTACGCCCTAGGGGAGTCGAACCCCTCTTTTCAGAATGAAAATCTGACGTCCTAACCGATAGACGAAGGGCGCGTACACTTGCGGTGTGGCGCCCTTATAGTCAGGCTCCCGAAGGTCTGCAAGCGGAAAAATTGATTTTTTTCGCTTCGTGGCGAGTTTTTTTGAGGAAGTCCGAAGGGCTGTGGAAAACTGCGCCGCATCGGGCCAAAGCTTTGAAATATCGCCCCTATCACCGCACGTCGGCAATGCTTTTTTTCGTCGTGGGAGGTGGGAGACGTCGTTTTTATCCCTTAGCTGGCATCCTCTGCCGGCGGGATCGAACAGGCGCTGTCATCTGGCAGATGGGGAAAGGCAAGCCCGTCGATCTGCTCGCTGGCGGTTCACCCGGCTTGCCTTCCATCGGGGGGACAGCAATCTAACGTACCGAGCGGAAATCGGTTCCGACGCATCAGTCACGTGCGACGAATTCGCACACGGAAAGGATATCGATGCATTTTGAAGGAGGGGAACACGACAGCAAGTGGTACGCCCTAGGGGAGTCGAACCCCTCTTTTCAGAATGAAAATCTGACGTCCTAACCGATAGACGAAGGGCGCGTACACTTGCGGTGTGGCGCCCTTATAGTCAGGCTCCCGAAGGTCTGCAAGCGGAAAAATGCATGATTTGACAAAAAAATGACATTGATCGCCAGACTGCCTGCAAAACAAGGATTCCTGTTTCGTAACAGATGGTTAAAGAAACGGGGCGAGCGCTGTTTCAGCGTCTCCTCGGGCGGCGTTTCGTAAGAATCGCCGTATCTGTCTTGTTTCGCGGTGTCATTTTTTTGCTCCCATGCGGGATGGGTCGCCGCAGCCATGCGTCTCTACGTCATAAAAAAAACGGGGCTTTGCAGCCCCGTCTTTTATTGTCACCGATTGCTATTTCTCAGTGCAGAATCTGGCTGAGGAACAGGCGTGTGCGCTCGTGCTGCGGATTGTCGAAGAATTCGGCGGGCGAATTCTGTTCGACGATCTGGCCCTGATCCATGAAGATGACGCGGTTGGCGACTTGGCGGGCGAAGCCCATTTCGTGGGTCACGCACAGCATGGTCATGCCGTCTTCGGCAAGGCCGACCATGGTGTCGAGCACTTCCTTGACCATTTCCGGATCGAGCGCCGATGTCGGCTCGTCGAAGAGCATGATCTTCGGTTTCATGCACAGCGAGCGGGCAATCGCCACGCGCTGCTGCTGACCGCCGGAAAGCTGACCGGGGTACTTGTGTGCCTGCTCGGGGATCTTGACGCGCTTCAGATAGTGCATCGCCACTTCTTCGGCTTCCTTCTTGGGCATCTTGCGAACCCAGATCGGCGCCAGCGTGCAGTTTTCGAGAATGGTCAGATGCGGGAAGAGGTTGAAGTGCTGGAACACCATGCCAACTTCGCGACGGACTTCATCGATCTTCTTCAGGTCGTTGGTCAGTTCGATGCCATCGACCTGGATTGAGCCCGACTGGTGTTCCTCCAGCCGGTTGATGCAGCGGATCATCGTCGATTTACCCGATCCCGAAGGACCGGCGATGACGATGCGCTCGCCCTTCATGACCTTGAGATTGATATCGCGCAGCACGTGGAAATCGCCATACCACTTGTTCATGCCGGTGATTTCGATTGCCACGTCCGTTGTCGAGACGGCCAGTTTTTTTGCTTGGTTTTCTGCCATTTGAGCGTCCCTTATCGTTTATGCCCGGTGTCGAGGTGCCGTTCCATGAACAGCGAATAACGCGACATGCCGAAGCAGAATATCCAGAATACGAAGCCTGCGAAAATATATCCAGTCATGGCGGTGACGGGTGTCGCCCAGTTCGCATCCGATTGGTTGAGTGTGACAATGCCGAGCAGGTCGAACATGCCGATGATCGAAACCAGCGACGTATCCTTGAACAGCCCGATGAAGGTGTTGACGATGCCCGGAATGACGAGCTTCAGCGCCTGCGGCAGCACGATCAGCCGCGTTTTCTGCCAGTAGTTCAGGCCGAGAGAATCCGCCCCTTCATATTGTCCCTTGGGAATGGCCTGCAGGCCGCCGCGGATCACCTCCGCCATATAGGCCGAGGAGAACAGCGACACGCCGACGAGCGCACGCAGGAACTTGTCGAAGGTCCAGCCGTCGGGCAGGAACAGCGGCAGCATGATGCTGGCGAAGAACAGGACAGTGATCAGCGGAATGCCTCTGATGACTTCGATGAAGAGCACGCAGAGCATCTTGATGACCGGCAGATTCGACCGGCGACCGAGTGCCAGAAGAATGCCGAAAGGCAGGGACACCGTTATTCCGAAGAATGACAGGATGAGGGTGACCATCAGGCCGCCCCAGAGCTGCGTTTCCACCTTCGGCAGGCCGAAGACGCCGCCGATGAGCAGGAAAAACGCAATGAAGGGCAGAATGATGAAAAGCGCCAGCGCATTGAGGCGCTTGAAGGGCGCTTTCGGGATGAGCATCGGCACGAGCAGGATGGCGAACGTCACCATCACGAGGATGGGACGCCAGCGTTCGTCAAGCGGATAACGGCCAAAGATGAATTGCCCGAGTTTTGCCGAGACGAATGCCCAGCATGCCCCGGACTGACCGTCCGGAAGCGCGCCGCCCTGCGAGGCGGTGAGGCAGGCAATACGATCGCTGCCGGTCCATACGGCATCGATGAACAGCCACTTCACCACCGGCGGCAGAAGATAAGCCAGAAAGGCGAGGGCGAGAACCGTAAGGACGGTGTCCTTCGGTGTGGCGAAAAGTTTGGTGCGCAGCCAATGGCCGAAGCCGACGGCGCTCGAAGGAGCGGGTCTGGCGTCCTCGATGGTCTGTCGCACAAAAGCGTGGTTGCTTAATGTCATCGATTATCTCTCCACCAGGGCCATTTTCGCGTTGAACCAGTTCATGACCACGGCCGTGAGCAGGGACAGCGAGAGATAGATGACGAGCCAGATCGCGACGACTTCGACTGCCTGACCCGTCTGGTTCAGGATCGTGCCGCCGATGGAGACGATGTCGGCAAAACCGACCGCGACCGCAAGCGACGAGTTCTTGGTCAGGTTGAGATACTGGCTTGTCAGCGGCGGGATGATGATGCGCATCGCCTGCGGCACGATGATCAGACGCGTCGTCGTGCTGGAGCGAAGCCCCAGGGCTTCCGCAGCTTCCGTCTGGCCCTTTGCCACGGCCTTGATGCCACCGCGAACGATTTCGGCGATGAAGGAGGCGGTGTAGAAGGAAAGCGCCAGGAACAGCGACATGAATTCAGGTGCGACGACTGCGCCGCCCGACAGGTTGAACCGCCCGGCAATCGGGAAGTCGAATGTCAGCGGTGAGCCGAGCGCCAGAAATGTCGCGGCCGGAAGGCCGATGATGAGAAGTGTGGCGGTGATGCCGGTGCGGAATTGCTGACCGGTTTGTTCCTGTCTCGCCTTCGCCCACCGATAGACAAGCACGCTGATGACGACTGCGACCAGAAAGGCGAGCGGTATCAGCCAGGTGCCTTCTCCCCATAGCGGCTTGGGAAAGAAGAAGCCGCGATTGTTGAGATAGCTTCCAAGCGGCAGCTCCAGTGAATCGCGCGCCTGCGGCAGAACGGAAATGACGCCCTTGTACCAGAAGAAGATGACGAGCAGCGGCGGGATGTTGCGGAAGATTTCCACATAGGCCTGCGCGAGTTTCGAGATCAGCCAGTTGCTGGACAGCCGGGCGATGCCGACGATGAAACCGATGATCGAGGCGGCGATGATGCCAAAAAATGCAACCTGGATCGTGTTGAGAATACCAACGAGCAATGCCCGGCCATAGGTCGCATCGCTGGTGTAAGCGATCAGCGACTGGCCGATATCGAAACCGGCTCTTCCATTGAGGAAGCCGAAGCCGGATGAAATGTTTGACCGTTGAAGATTGGTGATCGTATTCGTCACGATGATCCAGACGAAGGCGGTCAGGATGACGACTGTCAGAACCTGATAGAAAATTCCGCGTATGCGTGGATCGTTGATAAGTGACGACGCGCTTTGCGCGCGCGATCGTTGCGAACTGACCGCGTTGCCTGCCATAGGCACCTTTCCCTTTTATATGCTCTTTGCGAGCTTATTTATATAATTTTAAATGGAGGCCGGGCGTTGCCCAGCCTCCTGTCATGATCTAGCCGATGATGGGGCCGATCAACGGACCGGCGGTGCGTATTGCAGGCCGCCCTTGGTCCACAGCGCGTTCTGGCCACGCTCGATCTTCAGCGGCGAACCGGCACCGACGTTGCGGTCGAAGACTTCGCCGTAGTTACCCACCAGCTTGACGATGTTGTAAGCCCAGTCGTTGGTGACGCCGAGATCGGTACCGATCTTGGTGCCTTCCTCGGTGCCAAGCAGACGCTTGATATCGGGGTTGGCGCTGGTCTTCTGCTCATCGACGTTCTTGGAAGTGATGCCCAGTTCCTCGGCATTGACCATGGCGTAGTGAACCCAGGTCACGATGTCGAACCACTGGTCGTCGCCCTGACGAACGGCCGGTCCAAGAGGCTCCTTGGAGATGACTTCCGGCAGAACGATGTTGTCTTCCGGGTTCTTCAGCTTGAGGCGGATGGCATAAAGACCGGACTGGTCGGTGGTGTAGACGTCGCAACGGCCCGAATCATAGGCGGATGTCGCGTCGGCTTCCTTTTCGAAGACGACCGGATTGTACTGCAGATTGTTGGTCTTGAAATAGTCGGCGAGATTGAGCTCGGTGGTGGTGCCGGTCTGAACGCAGACGGCGGCGCCGGAAAGCTCAAGCGCGGACTTCACGTTGAGGCCCTTCTTGGCGATGAAGCCCTGACCGTCATAATAGTTGACGGTACGGAAGTTGAAGCCGAGCGACGTGTCGCGGCTGATCGTCCAGGTGGTGTTACGGGTCAGAACGTCGACTTCGCCGGACTGGAGAGCCGGAAAGCGATCCTTGCTCGAAAGAGCAACAAACTTCGCCTTCGACGGATCACCGAAAACCGCTGTGGCAATACCACGGCAATAGTCCACGTCGATACCGGACCATTCGCCCTTGTCATCGGGATTGGAAAATCCCGGAATGCCGGCACTTACGCCGCAGGTGACGAAACCTTTCGACTTCACATCCTGAAGCGTCGCAGCCGAAGCGACCGAGGCTCCTCCCAAAACTGCTGCGCCGATAGCGGCTGACAGAATTGCCTTTTTCATTTTTCCCAACCTTTGTTTGTTATCGTCGATGGAAGAGGACCGGCATGTTTGTTTTACCCCAGCTCCCCCTTCAGCAAGACCTTTTCGATCCGCTTTTTCTATCACAATCGCAATTGGCAGCGGGGTCAAGACATGCCGGCGATAATTGTGCCTATAAAACGGAATTTTCGAAATTTTGGTCGGGAAGTGTGCAAAGGGTGAAAATATAAGCATATTTTTGCGAAAATTTGCACTTGCACGATTTTTGTATACTTCTTGTATTCTGCTTTGCGATGGATCAATCGAGCCATTCGGCGAGACTTTCCGGGGGTTGACCTTGCCTTCTGCTCTCAGCATTGTCGCACGCGTCAATATTCCTTCGAAAGCTGATCTGAAATGACCAAGACAAATGACCTGCTTTCCGCCGCAGGTGTGAATACGCGCCTGACCCATGGCGGCAACGATCCTGCGGACTGTTTCGGTTTCGTCAATCCACCCATCGTGCGCGGCTCGACCGTGCTTTTCCCCGACGCGGAAACGCTTTCGACCGAAAACCAGAAATATACCTATGGCACCCACGGCACGCCGACGACGGATGCGTTGTGCAATCTCGTCAACGAGCTGGAAGGTTCGTTCGGAACTATCCTCGTGCCGTCGGGCCTTGCGGCGATCACCGTGCCGTTCCTTGCCTATCTCGGGGCGGGCGATCATGCGCTTGTCGTCGATTCCGTCTATTTCCCTACACGCCGCTTCTGCAACACGATGCTGAAGAAGCTCGGTGTGGAGATCGAATATTACGATCCGGCGATCGGGACGGGCATCGAGGCGTTGATCCGGCCGAATACCAAGCTTGTGCATCTGGAAGCGCCGGGTTCCAATACGTTTGAGATTCAGGACGTCCGGCTGATCACGGAGATCGCCCACAGGCATGACTGTGTGGTCACGATGGACAATACCTGGGCGACACCGCTCTATTTCAAGCCGCTCGATTTCGGGGTCGATGTTTCCATTCATGCCGCCACCAAATATCCCTCCGGGCATTCCGATGTGTTGATGGGCTTCGTCTCGGCCAATGAAAAACACTGGAAGGCGCTTTATCAGGCCAATACCAATCTCGGCATCTGCGTCACGTCTGACGACGCCTATCAGATCCTGCGCGGCATGCGCACCATGGGCATCAGGCTGGAACACCACCAGAAAAGCGCGCTCGATATCGCTGGGTGGCTGGAGAGCCGTGACGACGTGGTGCGTGTTCTGCATCCTGCCTTGGCGAGCTTTGCCGGGCATGAACTCTGGAAGCGTGATTTCAAGGGCGCGAGCGGCGTCTTCTCCTTCGTCTTGAAGGCGGAAGAGGGCAAATACAAGCAGGTGGCGGCAGCGTTTCTCGATGCGCTGACCTTCTTCGGGCTTGGCTATTCCTGGGGCGGATACGAATCGCTTGCGGTTTCGGTATCGCTCATCGACAGGACCGTCGCCAAGGGGCCGTCGGGAGGTCCGGTCATCCGGCTTCAGATCGGGCTTGAAGATATAGCCGATCTGAAGAAGGACCTGGAGGTCGGCTTCGCAGCCGCGGCTGAGGTTTAATCAGCCCTTTGCGTGATAGCCGTAGAGCCAGTCGAAGTCGCTCATGAAGGCTTCCGTGGGACGTGTGGAAAATACGAAGTCTCTGGCAATACGGACCGGGCCTTTCGCATGATAGGCAAAACGATTGAGAGAGGCCCGCTTGCGGGCCTTTTCTATGCGCGGCAGGCGCAGAGCCTCAAAGGCGGCAAGGGCTTGGGGCACGGGCAGGGAGGCTCCGCCGCCGCTGCCTGCCATTGTTCCCGCAAGTTCAAACGCGTCCTCAATTGCCATGGCCGCCCCTTGTGCCGCGAACGGCATCATCGCGTGCGCCGCGTCACCGATCAGCACGGTATCGCGGCCATTGTGCCAGCGTCCGGGGCCGGCCTGATAGAGTGGCCAGAAGGTGGGTTTCTCAGCCTTTTTTAGCAGCCGTAGCAGTTCCGGGCTCCAGCCGCGAAACTGTTCGAGCAGCATGGCCTTCTGCTGCCCGCTCGATTCGGCCCGCCATGTCGCGCCGGGATCGGCACCAAGCGCAATGGCGACGATATTGAAACCGCCGACTTCCTTCAGCGGATAGGCGACGATATGGCCGCCTGAACCGAGATAGGCGGTGACGGCGCTTTTGTTGATGGCGGAAGGCACATCATTTTCAGTCACGGTGAAACGCCAGGCGATATTGCCGGAAAAGGTGGCCGTGGGCGCGGAGGGCACGGCAAAGCGGGCCGCTGACCAGACGCCGTCGGCGCCGACGATCAGGTCGTGATCGCGGAACGTGGTTGCGGCGATGACATCGACTGTCGCGTTTTCGATGCGCTTGCCGAGATGCAGGCGGCAGAGCGGATTATCCTTTACCGCATTCAGAAGTGCGCTTTGCAGCGTCGAGCGGTGCAGCACGCCATAAGGTGCGCCCCAGCGCGTGCGGGCCACCGCGCCCATCGGCAGCGACAATAACGTGGCCAGCGATTTGCCGGAGGCGAGATCGACGCTGACCGGTTCGGTCCAGCGCGCCTCGATCTCGGGCAACACGCCGAGTTGCGCGAGAATGCGGGCGGCGTTGGGGGAGAGCTGCAGGCCGGCACCGACTTCCGTCAGCTCGCCTGCCTGCTCGATGATGTCACAATCGATACCGTGCCGGGCAAAGGAAAGGGCAGCGGTGAGACCGGCGATGCCGGCACCGACAATGGCTACGGATTTTATGGGCATATCGCGCCCCGATCAGCAAAAGTGGAGGTCAGGCGGCCTTCACGTGGAAGACGCAGCCCGGAGGATTGGTCTGCTCGGCCTTCAGCGACGGATTGTAACGGAAAAGGGTGGAGCAGTAGGAACAGACCTTCTCGTTGTCGTCGCCCATATCGATGAAGATATGCGGGTGGTCGAAAGGCACGGAAGCGCCGGTGCACATGAATTCCTTGACGCCGATCTCGATTACGCTGTGTCCGCCATCGTTCTGGAAGTGGGGAATGGAATGCCCGGCCATGTTCGTCTCCAAATGCAATATCGTTATCGAGCCGCAATCCGTCGTCGCGCAGCGGCTCTTCGTTGCGGATATGTAGCCTCAAACGCATTGCATCTCCATAAAAATCGTCAGGAAAACATGTTCAATCTTGTGCTTTCCTGCCATATGGTCCGGCAAAAAGGATGTCCTTGATGAATCTCAACGTGCCGCAATTTTCCGATTTTTCCCATGACGGCCTGCGCCTCGCCTATTTCGACGAGGGCGATCCGGCGGGCGATCCGGTTTTGCTGATCCACGGCTTTGCCTCCAGTGCGAACGTCAACTGGGTGCATCCCGGCTGGCTGAAGACGCTTGGTGATGCGGGCTACCGGGTGATCGCCATCGACAATCGCGGCCATGGTGCGAGCGACAAGCCGCATGATTCTGACGCCTATTATCCGCCTGTCATGGCCGGTGACGCAGTGGCGCTGCTCAATCATCTCGGCATCGCGGAAGCGCATGTGATGGGTTATTCCATGGGCGCGCGCATTTCGGCCTTCCTCGCCATGGCCCATCCGGAGCGTGTGCGCTCGCTGGTGTTCGGCGGGCTCGGCATCGGCATGGTTGAAGGTGTGGGCGACTGGGATCCGATCGCCGAGGCGCTTCTTGCGCCATCGCTCGATGTGGTTACCCATGAGCGCGGCCGCATGTTCCGGGCCTTTGCCGACCAGACAAAAAGCGACCGGCTGGCGCTTGCCGCCTGTATCGAGACCTCACGGGTTCTCGTGACCCGCGAACAGGCGGCAAAGATCGATGTGCCGACACTGATTGCGGTCGGAACGAATGACGATATTGCCGGATCGGGCGCAGAACTTGCCGCGATCATGCCGCATGCGCGGGCGATCGACATTCCCGGCCGCGACCATATGCTGGCCGTTGGCGACCGGGTGTTCAAGGCGGCGGTGCTGGGATTTTACCGCAGCCTTTGATCTGGAGCATTTCCAAAAAAAGTGAGCCCGGTTTTCCGTCCGGAAATGCGGCAACGCTCAGGACGGCCAAGAAACGGTTTTTCATGCTGCATGAAGAAAAACTGAAGCCTTGCCGCCTTTAAAGTCGTCATTCGAATCCCATTTCTAATGCGCGTCTTTTTCTGTATAAAGAACGACCACTGCAAACGAGGAGACCATTCATGGTCGCACGTACCGAGGCCCGTCAGCCCGAACAGCTGGCGATCGTCGATCCGATCTGGGGCAGCCTGCTGCATGAAGCGCGTAGCGCCGCAGCTCAGGACCCGCTGCTTTCCGCTTTTCTTTATTCGACGATCCTCAATCACCGATCTCTCGAAGAATGTGTGATCTATCGTATCTGCGAACTCCTCGATCATCCCGACATGCAGGCCGTGCTTCTGCGCCAGACCTTTCAGGACATGCTGGATGACTGGCCGGAATGGGGCAGTGTGCTGCGTGTCGATATCCAGGCCGTTTATGATCGCGATCCCGCCTGCACGCGCTTTATGGAGCCGCTCCTCTATTTCAAGGGCTTCCATGCCATCCAGACCCATCGCCTTGCGCATTGGCTGCTTGCGAAGGGCCGCAGGGATTTTGCGTTTTACCTGCAAAGCCGCTCTTCGAGCATTTTCCAGACTGATATCAATCCGGCCGCGCGCATCGGCAAGGGTATCTTCCTCGACCATGCCACCGGGCTGGTGGTTGGTGAGACCGCCGTCATCGGTGACAATGTTTCCATCCTGCATGGGGTGACGCTCGGCGGCACCGGCAAGGAGGGGGCGGATCGCCATCCGAAGATCGGCAATGGCGTGATGATCGGGGCGGGCGCCAAGATTCTTGGCAATATCGAGATTGGCAGCTGCTCGCGCATCGCCGCCGGTTCGGTGGTGTTGAAACCGGTTCCGCCGAAGACCACCGTGGCCGGCGTGCCGGCGCGTGTGGTGGGAGAAGCAGGGTGTTCGGAACCCTCGCGTCTGATGGACCAGGTTATCGGGGCCGATATCTGACAGGTCGTGAATATTGCGCTCGTCCGTGTGGAAGACACGGATGATGCGCCGCTTTCACTTTACTTTGGCCTTTGTCCCATGCCAAAAGCGGCCCAACCCGAACCGCACAGGAGAATACTGGTGAAAGCCGACGAAATCAAAAAACTCGACGCCTATTTCAAGCGCACCTTCAACGAGAAGATGATTGTCAAGGCGCGTCCGCGCAAAGACGATTCCGCCGAAGTGTATCTTGGCGAAGAGTTTCTCGGCGTCGTCTACATCGATGACGAAGACGGCGACCGCTCGTACAACTTCTCCATGGCGATCCTCGACGTCGATCTGTGATCGTCACCTTCAGGTGACATATTCAGCAACAATAGTCGCCCGCGGTGATCACACCGCGGGCGATTTGTTTTAGCGCTGGGTGATCTTCATCATCAGCCGGTCCTGCGGCCGCAATGTCACCCGCATCAGCGGCTCCGCCGCAGTAGCGGACCTGTTCTCGAGATGGACGGTCTGCAGAAGAACCGCAAGGATTGCCACGGCCTCCATCATGGCAAAGGCATTGCCGATGCAGACGCGTGGGCCGGCGCCGAAGGGCATATAGGCATAACGGTGGCGCGCCTTGACCCTGTCGGGCTCGAAACGTGACGGGTCGAAGCGTTCGGGTTCATCCCACAATGTGGCGTGCCGGTGCACGGCATAGATTGGCACATAAAGAACCGTTCCGGCTGCAATGTCGTGCTCTCCGAGCCTGAAATCCTGCAGCGCGGTGCGCGTGATGACCGGGGCAGGCGGGTAAAGCCGCATCGCTTCCGAAAACACCTGTCTCGTATAGGTGAGATTGGCGATATGTTCGGCCGCGACAGGCCCTCCGCCGGTGACGGCCTCGATCTCCTCGATAACTTTTCTTTCCGCTTCAGGGTTCTGCGACAGAAGGTGGAAGGTCCAGGCAAGACCGAGCGCCGTCGTTTCATGGCCGGCGGTGATGAAGGTCAAAAGATTGTCGATGATTTCCTCATCGCTCATCATGCGTCCGGTTTCAGGGTCTTTGGCTTCCAGCAGCATGGAGACAAGATCGGTTCGGTCGCTGGGGTTTTGCCGCCGGCCGGCGATCACCGTTGCAAGGCTGGCGCGCAGATAATCGACGGCGGCGCGGGATTTGCGTCGGCCGGGATGGGGCAGCCATTCCGGTGCGCCGAGCATGGCGAGCGCGAAGGTCCAGCCTGTCGGCTTCAGATAATCGGTAATGCTCTGTTCGACACGCGCGATATCGATGCCGTATCCACCGGACATCATGGTTTCGACGATGATGTCGAAGGTGGTGCGCATCATTTCATGGCCGATATCGATGTCGCCAATTGAAGGGGAGCGCCAGCGCGCTTGCGTGCGCCGCGCCGTCTCGATCATGACAGGCAGCAATTCCAGCAGCTTTTCATGCCGAAAGGCGGCGGCCACGGATTGCCTTTGCCATTTCCAGTGGTCGCCATCGGCGGTCAGAAGACCCTGTCCGAGCGCGGGGCCGAGCACCCGGCGCACATCTTCACCCTTGCCAAGCACATGAGCGTTCTTCACCAGAGCCTCGTGGATCAGTACGGGATCGGCGAGGTGCACGCGCATCGTGCCGCCAAGCCGGGTGAAAACCGCCGGTTCGCTGAAAATATCCGGTGGTAAAGCCTTTAACGGATTACGGACAAGCGAGATTGCAAGACGCGCCGTGGCGAGTTTTGACAGGGGCTCTGCCCCGGTCTCATCCATGGGCGGGGTGTGAAGGCCAGTTCCGATCATCGACAGCTCCTTATTCACGTTTGAACAACGGGATTTTGCTGTTAAGGTGCATACCTTATTTTAGGTATTTAAGGTACATGCCTTAGGTTTCAATGGCGGGGCAAGATTTTGATGAAGAGCAATGAGGCAGAGCCACCACGCAGAGCGCGCACGCGGGACAGAATTCTGGAGGCCGCCCTTGAGCTGTTCAACGGGCGCGGGCCTGATCGCGTAACGACGGCCGAGATCGCCCTTGCGGTCGATATTAACGAGGGCAATCTTTATTATCATTTCCGCACCAAGGAGTCGCTGGTTCTCGCGCTGTTTGCGCGGTTCGAAGCCGATGCGATGATGCTGGTCGCAACCGTTGACGGGGCAGACGAGGGGGCGGCGGCCACCTATGCCGGTTTTCTTCGGCAATGGTTCTCGCTGGTGTGGAACTACCGCTTTCTGTTTCGCGATCTGGTCGGCCTGATCGCACTGGCACCGTCACTGGTGGAACCGGTCAGAACCATAAGTGCCGCCATGCGGCTGGCGGTTGGCGACATTGTCGGCCGCATGCAGAATGCGGGTTTGGTGACTATTCCCGAGAGCGAGCGCGACGCGGTTCTGACGAATCTGTGGATCGTCTCGACCTATTGGGCGGCCTATCTCAATCTGCAGGAAGGCGTCAGCGAATTCGGGCAGCAGCAGCTGGATTGGGGGCTGCAGCAGGTCTCCAGCCTGTTCAGGCCTTATCTTTCCGCTGAGGCGGTGGCCGAGCTTGAAGCGCTTGCCGAGAGCGGAGAGTAATATCTCCGGCCGGAGACATGCTTGGCCATGCAAAAACGCCCGCGACAGGATGTGTCGCGGGCGTTTTATCATTCTCGCCTGTTCACCGCAGGCGTCAGGCCGCTTTCAAAAGATCGCCGTGCGGGTCGAGCACGAACTTGGTTGCCGCGCCCTGATCGAAGCTTTCATAGCCCTGCACGGCATCGTCGAGTGCGATGATCTTGGCATTGACGATGTCGGCGATGGGCAGGCGGTCATGCAGGATCGCCTGCATGAGCTGACGGTTATATTTCAGCACTGGCGTCTGGCCGGTGTGGAAGGACTGCGCCTTGGCCCAGCCAAGGCCGAAACGCAGGGACAGGGCGCCCTGTTTCGCCGCATTGTCAACCGCGCCGGGATCTTCGGTGACGTATAGACCGGGGATGCCGATAGAGCCGGCGGCGCGGGTGATTTCCATCATCTGGTTGAGAACGATGGCCGGCTGTTCGCCGCCGGAATGGCCGCGTGCTTCGAAACCGACGGCGTCGATGGCGCTGTCGACTTCGTTGGTGCCGACGATCTCGGCAATCATGTCGCCCAGCCGGTCACCCTTGGACAGATCGACGGGCTCGAAACCGACGCGGGCGGCGTGGGCAAGGCGATCCTTGTTGAAATCACCAACCATGACGACGGCTGCACCGAGAATTCGGGCTGAGGCGGCAGCGGCAAGACCGACCGGGCCGGCGCCTGCGACATAAACCGTGGAGCCGACACCGACGCCAGCCTTGACCGCGCCGTGGAAACCGGTCGGCAGGATGTCAGACAGCATGGTGAGGTCGCGGATCTTCGACATCGCCCTGTCGCGATCGGGGAATTTCAGAAGGTTGAAGTCGGCATAGGGGATGGTGACATAACGGGCCTGTCCGCCGATCCAGCCGCCCATATCGACATAACCATAAGCGCCGCCGGCGCGTGACGGGTTCACCGTCAGGCAGACGCCGGTATCCTGCGACTTGCAGCAGCGGCAGCGGCCGCAGGCGACGTTGAAGGGCACCGAGACGATGTCGCCGATTTCCAGCATCTCGACATCGACGCCTTTTTCGACGACTTCGCCGGTGATTTCATGGCCGAGAACGAGGCCCGGCATCGCCGTCGTGCGGCCGCGCACCATGTGCTGGTCGGAGCCGCAGATATTCGTCGAAATTACTTTCAGAATCACGCCGTGCTCGATACGGCGGCCATCTGGCGCCTCGAGCTTCGGGTCATCGATGTCGCGGACCTCGACCTGTCCGGGCTTCAGGTAAACGACGCCTCTGTTCCTGCTCATATCCATCTCCTCCTCGGGTTGAACACAAACACCCGCCCGCTCCTCCGCGGACAGGGTGAATCCATAGATGTGCAGCAAACCATTTGGCGGGCGATGTGGCGGTCGGGAATACGACAACGCCTATAGCCGCAACGACACCGGCTCTCGCCGGAAGTCACTGTGGCGTTATCGGTCGATGGATTTTCTCAAACGCCCGGCCGCGTCCTGAATATATTGCCACGCGACGCGGCCCGAGCGGCCGCCGCGGGTGGTCGCCCATTCAAGCGCCTCGCGGTGCAGGGTTTCTCGGTCCAGCCCCAGATCGAAGTGTTCGGCATAGCTGTCGATCATCGTCAGATAGTCTTCCTGACCGCATTTGTGGAAGCCGAGCCACAGGCCGAAGCGATCGGACAGAGAGACCTTCTCTTCGACCGCTTCCGACGGGTTGATGGCGGTCGACTGCTCGTTTTCCATCATGTGGCGCGGCAGAAGGTGGCGACGGTTGGAAGTGGCGTAGAAGAGGACATTGTCCGGCCGCCCCTCAATGCCGCCGTCGAGCGCCGCCTTCAGCGACTTGTAGGCCGTGTCGTCGTGATCGAAGGATAGATCGTCGCAGAACAGGATGACGCGCTGGTCCGAGATTTTCAGGATGTCGAGCAAAGCGGGCAGGGTGTGGATATCCTCGCGATGCACCTCGACCAGTTTCAGGGGGACGCCACTTGCGGTGCGCACATCTTCGTGAACCGCCTTGACCAGCGAGGATTTGCCCATGCCGCGCGCACCCCATAGCAGCACGTTGTTGGCGGGAAAACCCTCGGCGAAACGCAGGGTGTTTTCATGCAGGATATCACGCACATGATCGACGCCGCGAATGAGTTTCAGCGCGATGCGGTTGGGGCGGGGGACCGGTTGCAGAAAGGAATTGACTGGCGTCCACACGAAACAATCGGCCGCATTCCAGTCATTTATGGCAGGCGCCGGGCCGGCCAATCGTTCCACGGCGACGTTCAGTCGACGCAGTTCAGCAAGAAGCAGGGTGGCCGTCTCTTCTCGAATCATGGGGTTTCTTCCGCTTATGTAATGTTCAAAACAATGTTTTCGACCCGGCCTAGCATGGCGTTTCCGCACCATAAAGGTTAAGAGGTCCGGAATCGGTACGGCGAGGGCCCTGCATCTGTTGCAATCCCGGCGTTCCCCACTATATTCCGGCGGCTTGAAAGCTGGGGCGGCATACGAGGTCGTGCTGTAATCGTTGAGGAGTTTTATATGTTCATTAGTCAAGCTTTTGCCCAGGACGCGACAGGCGCTGCATCGGGTTTCGGTTCCGGCCTGGAAATGCTGTTCCTGTTTGCGCCGCTTATGGTGGTCTGGTATTTTTTCCTCATCCGCCCGCAGCGCGCGCAGATGAAGAAGCGCCAGGAAACGCTGACCAGCATTCGCCGTGGCGATCAGGTCGTTCTCGGTGGCGGCATCGTCGGCAAGGTGGTCAAGGTCATCGATGACAATGAACTCGAAGTCGAAATCGCCGAAGGCGTGAAAATCCGTGCTGCTCGTGCCTACATCGCCGAAGTGCGCGTGAAGGGCGAAGTGGTCAAGACGGAAGCTGCTTCCTGATCCTGCCGGACAACCGGACGCCTGATTGCGAATTTTGACGGGTTGCGCTGTCCGCGCGACCCCCAACCCTGACCGAGATCGAAATGCTTCATTTTTCCCGTTGGAAAACAGTCTTCATCTGGCTGCTTGTGCTGGCAAGCGTCTTCATCGCCTCTCCCAACCTGTTTTCGGAAAAACAGCTGGAGAGCATGCCTGCCTGGTACAAGGACAACAAGGTAACGCTCGGTCTCGACCTTCAGGGCGGCTCGCACATCATGCTCAAGATCGAGCGTTCCGACATTGTCAAGGAACGGCTTGAAACGATCGTTGGCGATGTGCGCACACAGCTTCGCGACGCCAATATCAAATATTCGGGGCTGACCGGTAACGGCCAGCAGATTCAGGTTCGCATCAGCGATCCGGCCCAGCTGGAAGCCGCCAAGACGGCGCTTCGCGACCTGACGCAGCCGGTATCCGCCGGAACGCTGGTCGGCGGTTCCATCACCGAAGTGACGATGAGCGATGGCGGCGACAATCTGCTGCGGCTCAACCTCACGGATGAAGGCGTTGATTACCGCCTGTCTTCGGCCGTGGCGCAGTCCATCGAAGTCGTGCGTCGCCGCGTCGACGAAGTGGGCACCACCGAGCCGCTCATCCAGCGTCAGGGTTCCGACCGCATCATCGTGCAGGTGCCGGGTCTTCAGGATCCGCAGCGCCTGAAATCGCTTCTCAACCAGACGGCAAAGCTGTCCTTCCGCATGGTCGACACGACAATGCCGGTGCAGGAAGCCATGAACGGCCGTCCGCCCGCGACATCAGAAGTTCTCTATTCGCAGGACGATCCGCCGGTTCCTTATCTGGTGGAACGTCGCGCGCTCGTTTCCGGCGACAATCTCGTGGATTCGCAGGCGAGCTTCAACCAGCAGACCAACGAGCCGGTCGTTACCTTCCGCTTCGACAGCCGCGGCGCGCAGCGCTTTGCGCAGGCGACGCAGCAGAATGTCGGCAAGCCTTTCGCCATCGTGCTCGATAACCAGGTGATTTCCGCGCCTGTCATCCGCGAGCCGATCATCGGCGGTTCGGGGCAGATTTCCGGTAATTTCTCGGTACAGGGTGCAAACGATCTCGCGGTTCTGCTGCGTGCGGGTGCTTTGCCGGCGACGCTGACCGTGGTTGAAGAACGCACCGTCGGCCCGAGCCTTGGTAACGACTCCATCACCGCCGGCCTGACGGCAAGCGCCATCGGCGCTGTCGGCGTCCTCATCTTCATGTTCGTTTTCTACGGCTTCTTCGGCCTGCTGGCGAACATCGCGCTCATCGTCAACATCGTCATGCTGCTGGCGGTCCTCAGTGTGATCGGATCGACGCTGACCTTGCCCGGTATTGCCGGTATCGTCTTGACGATCGGCATGGCGGTGGATTCCAACGTTCTGATCTACGAGCGCATACGCGAAGAGGTGAAAAGTGGAAAACCGCTGATCCAGGCACTGGATAACGGTTTCACGCGCGCCTTTGCGACAATCGTCGACGCCAACCTGACGACGCTGATCGTGGCGAGCGTGCTGTTCTACATGGGCACCGGTCCGGTCAAGGGCTTTGCCGTCACGCTTGCGGTCGGCATCATCACCACCGTCTTCACGGCCTACACGCTGACGGCGTGGATGTTCGGTTATTGGGTGCGCCGCAGCCGTCCGAAGCATCTGCCGAAGGGTGTCCGCACCGCCATGTTCGATGGCCGCGACATTCCCTTCATGCGTTACCGTCGCGTCGTGTTCATGATCACCGGCGCGGTCATGCTCGCCTGCATCGGCGGCTTCGTCGGCAAGGGCCTGAACCTGGGCATCGATTTCCAGGGCGGCTCGGTCATCGAAGTGCGCGCCAAGCAGGGCGAGGCGGACCTTAGCGATATTCGCGAGCGTCTGAATCAGCTCAATCTCGGTGAAATCCAGGCGCAGAACTTCGGCACGCCGCAGGATGTTCTGATCCGCATTCAGGCGCAGGACGGCGGCGAAAATGCCGAGCAGTCGGCTATCACCCTGGTGCGCGGCGAGCTTGAGGACAAATACGACTTCCGCCGCGTCGAAGTCGTCGGTCCTGCGGTCTCGGGCGATCTGACCTTCACCTCCACGATTGGCATCCTGCTCGCCATGACGGGGATCATGATCTACATCTGGTTCCGCTTCGAGTGGCAGTTTGCGCTGGGCGCGGTCATCTCGATGGTGCATGACGTGGTCTTTACCATCGGCCTTTTCGTCTTCCTGGGGATAGAGTTCAACCTCACCAGTATCGCGGCCATCCTGACGATTATCGGTTATTCGCTGAACGATACCGTCGTCATCTACGACCGTATCCGCGAAAACCTCAGGCGGTATAAAAAGATGCCGCTGTCGATGGTCATCGACGTGTCGCTGAACCAGACGTTGTCGCGTACCATCCTCACCGGTCTGACCGTGCTTCTGGCACTGCTGGCGCTCTATCTCTTCGGTGGTGAGGTTATCAGGTCCTTCACCTTCGCCATGCTGTTCGGTGTCGGTATCGGCGTGTTCTCCTCGCTCTATATCGCGGCACCGGTGCTGATCGCCTTCAAGCTGCGTCCCGACAACAAGGACGCGGAAGACGAGAAGGATGAAAAGCCCGGCAACGCCATTGGCGGCAAGCCTGCCGTCTGATGGTCGGCGGGATAGAAATACGCCCGGCCCATTTTCCCGGCCGGGCGCCCATCGATGCCTATGGCAATGGCGGTTTCCGTTTTGCCGACATGTCGCATCGCGGCTCGCTGCTGCTTTTGCCTTCGGGCATTCACGGATGGAGCCCCGTCGATTTTAAAGAACTGACGATCGGACATTTCGATCAGGTTCTGTCGCAGGCGCAGGATATCGAGGTGCTGCTGATCGGCACCGGTGATGACATGCGTGTTTTGCCGAAGGAGTTGCGCGCGGCCTTCAAGGAAGCGGGCATTTCGGTCGATCCGATGAGCACGGGTGCTGCCGTGCGCACTTATAATATCATGCTTTCGGAATCGCGCGCCGTGGCTGCGGCGCTGATTGCCGTCGAAGGCTGACAGGACGTTTCGCGCGGGGAACCATGGCACCCACAGAAAATCTCGACGTCTGCCTCGCGACGCTGCGCGACACCGATCGCGACCGCTATCTCGCCTGTCTTCTGTCGCCTGCCGATAAACGCAATTCTCTGGCGGCGCTTTACGCTTTTAATGCCGAAATCGCCCGTATCCGCGATTCCGTGCGCGAGGCGCTGCCCGGCGAAGTGCGCATGCAATGGTGGCGCGATCTGCTTGAGGGCAATGCGCATGGCGATAGTCTGTCCCATCCCGTTGCTGCCGCTCTTTTGACCGCTATCGAGCAATACCGTCTGCCGCGCCCGGTGCTGGCCAATATGATCGAGGCGCGCATTTTCGATCTCTATGACGATCTGTTCGAGGATCGCAATGCGCTTGAAGGTTATGCCGGGGAAACCGCCTCGGCCCTGATCCAGCTGGCGAGCCTCGTGCTTTCGACGGAGGACGCCCCAGCGAGCGCGGAAGCGGCTGGACATGCGGGTGTGGCGCAGGCCATGGCCGGCATTCTGCTCCTGATGCCGCTGCATCGCCGCCGCGGGCAGGTCTATATTCCCGCTGACATGCTCTCGGCCGCCGGGCTGGATCGCGAGACCTTTCTCGAAGGCGACGACAGGCAACGTATCGGCATCGCCATCGAGCTGTTTGCCGCCCATGCGCTCGATCATCTTGAAAGGGCAAGACGCGCGAAGGTTCCCAGGGCCGTCTTTGCGGCCTATCTGCCTGTTGCCCTGTCCAGGCCGGTCATCCTTGCCGCCAGAAAGGCCGGGGTTGGCGTGTTCGAGGGCGAGTTGCAGCTGTCGCAGCTTCGCCGGCAGTGGGCTCTTGCAAAGGCGTCGTTCCTGAAACGCTTCTGATTTCCCATTCACGCCTTGTCTTCCGACAAGCCACACTTCACACAAGCCTCGATCTCTATGAAGCTGAAGCGGGTTCGCGTCGTTTCGATTCGCGAGTCGTGATGTTTCGGTGCTGAGGGAGCGTCCCCGATGAATATGGCGATCTGGATTATCGTCTTCGTGCTGCTTGCGGTCTTTGCCGTTTATGCCTGGCGCATGACGCGGGCAACGGATGAGGATAACAGCCATGATGTGGGGCAGGCGATCATGGATTTCGCCCGTGCCTTTCCCAACGAGGCAATCCGAAGCCTGCATATGACAGTTGACGGCGGGGCGGCCTTCGTGCGGCTGCACGACAACAAGGCCGGCTTCATGCGCAACATGGGCTCCCATTATGTTTGCGTGATGATCGACCCCGAGCGGATCAGGGTCGAAAGTCTGGAAAGCGGCGATGGTTTTGTCGTCACCTTTTTTGACATGCCGAAATATAGCGGCTCATACCGCTTCAAATCCGCCGGTGAAGCGGCTGAGGTTTCCCTCTGGCTGCTTGGCAGCCTTGTGGAGGCGCAGGACCATCACGATGAAGGACCGCTGCCCTCGGGCACCTGACGCGCGCCGCTTTTGACCGTCATTGCCCGTCAAGCGGCGGGGTAATGTGGGCCTGCCTGCTTTCTCGCCAGATGATGAACAGGCCGGACGCGACGATGATGAGAATGCCGAGCCATTTCGACGGCGTCGGAAAATCCGAAAACAGCGCATAACCGAGAATGGTTGCCGAGATGATCTCGAAATACTGGAACGGCGCCAGAAGCGATAACGGCGCAAGCCTGAAAGCCCTGACGATCAGCAGGTGCATGTAGCCGGATATCGATCCCAGCAGGATGAGCAGGACAAGCGCGAAGCCGGATTGCGGGAGCGACATCGTGAAATCCTTATCGCCCAGCGCATCGCCGGCCAGAAGCACCGCACCCATGAATATCGTGCCGGCAATACCGGACATGGTTTGCATGACGAGTGGACTGTCGGCATCGCCGATGGCGCGGTTGAGGAACAGGTAAAGCGTGTAGAGAAAAGCGCAGGCGACGGGCAGAAGCGATGTCCAGCCGAAAATTTCGAAACTCGGCTGAATGACGATCAGCGCGCCGCCGAAACCGACGACGATCGCCGTCCAGCGCTTCCAGCCGACTTTGTCACCGAGGAAGAGGGCCGACATCATCGTCAGCATGAAGGGCTCGACGAAATAGATCGCAAAGACATCGGCAAGCGGCATGTATTTGACGGCGGCGAAGAACATCAGGCTGGCGGAGGCGTGCAGCACACCGCGCAGGCAGTTCATCCACGGGCGCTTGGCGCTGAACAGCGCTTTCGGTGAGACGAGAATGAGCAGGGGCAGGGTGCACAGCACCTGAAAAAAGAACCGGTAAAAGGTCACCTGCGCGGGCGACATGCCGCCGCTGACCGCCATATATTTGGCGATGGCATCCATGATCGGCAGCACGAACATGCAACCCGCCATGATGGTCATACCCTTGGCGACGTCGCTGAAACCGGTCTGGCTGGTCATGGGCAGGCTGCGCTTTCGACCCGAAGGTCCAATGAGGAAAGGGGCGTCGTAAGATCGCCCCTTCCTAAAAGTCAGGCGGCCTTCTGGCGCGGCAGGCTCTTCATATCAATGACGAAACGATAACGCACATCGCTTTTTATCATGCGTTCATAAGCGTCATTGATCTGATCGATATCGATCATCTCGATTTCGGCGGCGATGCCCTTTTCGGCGCAGAAATTGAGCATTTCCTGCGTTTCAGGAATGCCGCCGATCATCGAGCCGGCAAAGGTCTTGCGGCCGGGGATGAGGCTGAAGGCGTGAACGGAGAGCGGTTTTTCCGGCGCGCCGACCTGTACCAGGGCGCCATCGCGTTTCAGCAGCGCGAGATAGGAATCGATGTCGTGGTCGGCGGCGACAGCGTCGATGATGAGATCGAGGCTGGAAGCGGCTTTCTTCATCTGGTCAGCGTCGCGCGAAACGATAACCTCGTGTGCGCCGAGTTTCTTAGCGTCTGCCGCCTTTCCGGGAGAGGTGGTGATCATCACCACTGTCGCGCCCATGGCATTGGCAATTTTGACGGCCATATGGCCAAGGCCACCGAGACCGACGACGCCGACGCGCTTGCCGGGGCCGGCATTCCAGTGGCGCAGCGGGGAATAGGTGGTTATGCCGGCGCAGAGCAGGGGTGCGGCGGCGGCCGGATCGAGCCCTTCGGGAATATTGAGCACATACCGGTCATCCACCACCACATGGGCGGAATAACCACCCAGCGTATGCGCGCCGCCGCCCATGGCCTTGTCAGGCGAATTATAGGTGCCGGTCATGCCGTTTTCGCAATATTGCTGCAGCCCTTCGGCGCAGCTTGCGCATTCGCGGCAGCTATCGACGATACAGCCAACGCCGACACGGTCGCCTGTCTTGAACTTCGTGACGTCTGAACCCACCCGTCCGACGCGGCCGATGATTTCATGGCCGGGAACGCAAGGGTAGAGAGACCCCGGCCATTCGCTGCGGGCCGTGTGGATATCCGAGTGGCAGACGCCGCAGAATTCAATCTCGATTTCGACATCGTGCGGACCGGGATCGCGACGTTTGATCGTCGCGAGCTTCATCGGCGAAGAACCGTCATCGCAGGCATAGGCGGACGTTGTGAACATGGTCGTTCCTCCTCTTGTGGTGATCGATGCTGCAAACGTCGGCCGGAGGCAAAGGTTGCGGTGAGATCAGCCGCCGGATCCGGCCTCGGGCACTGCCGGGCCGAAAACCTCCTCGAAGGCTTCGCGCAACAGAACGTCGACATCGCCGATCATAACCGGCAATCCCAGATCGACAAGGCTGGTAACGCCATAGGCGCTGATACCGCAGGGAACGATGCCGGAGAAATGCCCGAGGTCGGGGTCGACGTTGATCGACAGCCCGTGGAAGCTCACCCATTTGCGCAAGCGGATGCCAAGTGCGGCGATCTTGTCCTCAGCCATGCCGCCACCCGGCAGCAACGGTTTTTCAGGCCGCCTGACCCAGACGCCGACCCGATCCTCGCGCCGCTCGCCGCGGACATTCATCTTGTCGAGCGTGCGGATGATCACGTCTTCCAGTGCTGCAACATAGGCGCGGACATCCTGTCGGCGTCGTTTCAGGTCGAGCATGACGTAAACGACCCGCTGTCCCGGACCATGATAGGTATATTCGCCGCCGCGACCAGTGGCGAAGACAGGAAAACGATCCGGCTCGATGAGATCGGCGGCATCGGCGCTGGTGCCGGCAGTGTAGAGCGGCGGATGTTCCAGAAGCCAGACGAGTTCGTCGGCCTCGCCGCTGGCGATGGCCGCAACTTCGCGCTCCATTTCCTCGATCGCCTGTCCGTAAGGGACGAGACCTTCCGAGATTCGCCAGCGAACGGGCGGCGAACCGGCGAGAGGGAACATATTTGTCTCGATATCCGTGCGTGTGAGCATGAAAAAGTCCTTTCCACAGCCTTCTCGCAAAATGGCGACAAGGCGGCAACCCCAGCATTTCCGGGCTTCCTGCATATAGGGTGGGTCGGGGCGATTTTTAATTTCAAAAAACTGTCACGACGCTCTTGTGCACCGAAAATCCTTTTGCTACATGCACCCCCGTCGGCGCAAGTTGACATCTACCACGATGCGGTCGTGGCGGAATTGGTAGACGCGCAGCGTTGAGGTCGCTGTGGGGCAACCCGTGGAAGTTCGAGTCTTCTCGACCGCACCAAAGAAACCCGCTTCGGCGGGTTTTTTCTTTTTTAGCCAATTGGTTAGCTTCACGTCCCTGTTCAACAGGAAGGTCCGTCGGCGCACATTGCGGGCACCCCGGCCGCGTAAGATTTTTTACCCCGTCACCACAGTGCTATAATTTGGAGGCGGCAAAACATCGAATTGCCGCCGTCCGGATCGAATGAATGGGACGGTCTCAGCGCCGGTTTCGCTGTCCGTCACCGACACGGTAGGGGTCGCCATCCATGACCTGATCCATCCGCCACTCATTTCCACGATATGGGCTGTGCCACGTCTGGCAACCGGTAAGAACGACGGTCACCGTCAGCAGTCCAAAAGTAAGAGCGGTCCGCAGCATATTCACCTCCTTCGAAATATCATCGCAAGGCTATTTAGGTGCAGGCGGGGGGCTTTGCGATGTCTCTTCAGAATTTATCGCTCCTTTGAGAACGATATCTGGATTCGATCGTTATAAATTTCGGTGGATATCGATACACGCTGCAGTAGCCAGGCGGTTACCCCTACAAAACGAGGGGTGGAATATGAGAGGTCTGGTGTTAGCTTTTGTCAGAAAAAAATGTCCGGGGGTTTTCGTGCTGGGAGACAAGACGGATTCGGACAATGTGCTCGGTTATTACATGTGGAGCATTGCCGATAACAGGCTGATCATGGATGCCGTGACTGCGGAATGCCACGGGTTTTCCGAACCGGTGGCGTCGCGTGGTGTGACGATCGAACAAGTTCTTGAAAAAATTGATGTGGAAATGCGCGATCGGGTGGCTCAGGCCATTTTCGACAGCATAACCACCGGTGAGTTCTTCGATCAGCGCTACAAGGTCAATTTGCCTGATGGTTCAGTGCGCTGGATCGTGGCGAAGGGCAGGGCGATTTTTGATGCCGACAATACGCCTTTTCTCGGTATTGGCAGCGTTCGGGATATTACGCTCAAGAAACCCTACCAGTTTGAGCCTCGCCAGTAGGTCGCGATCTTCGAACAAAAAGAGGCGGCTTTCGCCGCCTTTTTTCCGTTCGCGCGTCACCGGGACATCAGAAGACCGCGAGATATTTCAGCAGCGAAATAATACCGATGATGATGACGATGATCTGCGCGATCTGTTTTGCGCCGCCGCCGACGGGCAGGCGTGCGATGAGCCACAAGACGAGCACAATCACCAGGAAGGTGATCAGAATGCTGACGAGCGTAGATGTAACCATATGTCCCAGCTCCCTGTAAAATAAAGGTTTCAACGGTCGTTCACCGTTGTGTGAGTAAAAAGCGCCAGATAGACTTTTGTTCCATGCATTCAGTTGCACGCGATTAAATCAGGATTTGTTTGAATGGCCGATGGCGCGAAAGTGAGATCGAGACCGGTTGGCGCCACCGCCAAACTCGGGCGGCTTGGTCGCCCGGTTATTTCGACGGTAACCGGCGGTGCGCTGGAGATCGTCACCGGTGTCTCTGAACCGGGATTCAACCCGATCGATCTCCTTTACTCCTCACTTGCCGCCTGTTTGGCGCTCAGCGCCCGAATCGCAGCAAGCCATATGGGGTTGCTTGATCGTTTCGAGGGTGTCGTCGTAGAGGTCTCGGGTAAAAAATCCGCCGGGGAGCCCTATCGTATCATCCGTTTCGATATCAAAATTGCGTTTGCCGGGGATTTCGACGATGCGACCCGCGATGCGCTCGCCCATGCGGCCGAGAATATCTGCACCGTTAGCAACACATTGAAGGGTGACGCTGAATTCGTGCTGTCGATTGCTGGCTGATCCTCAGGGCTTGCGGGACTTATTCCATTTTTTTACCAGCCGGTCGCGCTTCAGCTTCGAAAGGCGCTTCAGCCAGAAAATGCCGTCCAGCTGGTCGATTTCGTGCTGGATGCAGATGGCGTGAAATCCCTCGGCGGTCTGCCGGTGTTCGATCCCCGATATATCCTGAAACCTCACCTCGATCTTGGACGGCCGTTCCACCTCGTCGGTGAAACCCGGCATCGAGACGCTGCCCTCCACATGCCGCATCGTTTGCGCGGATTGGCTGAGAATCTCGGGGTTGATGTAGGTCAGGACGGTTCCCGGCGTCAGTTCCAGCACGAAAACGCGTTGTTTTACGCCGGTGTGAGCGGCGGTGATACCGACGCCGGGCGCGGCCCGCATGGTGTCGATCAGGTCCGTGACCAGATTTTGCAGTTGGGCGTCAAAAACCGTGACCGGCGCGCAGATTTCGGACAGGCCGGCATGGGGATAGGGCAGGATCGGCCTGATTGCCAAGGAATGCTCCGTTTGTTTCAAATCCGGGAGGAGGACGCGGCGAGGACCTGTCCTTCCGCCGTCGCCTCCAGAAAGCTGCGCTGGGTGCGTGCATCGCGTCTCGTCACCAGCAGGAAGCGGGGCGACAGGGCAGCGATTTCGCGCAAAACGAGGGCATGTGCAAGCCCCAGCCGGTTGGCAATGCTGCGGCTATCGGTGGCTATTTCAAGATGTATCGCCAGAAGGATCGCCGCACCCGTGGCCGTTAGAGCCTGCGAAGACGCTTGTTGCATCTGCGCCACCGTCGCCATGAAGGCGGCTGCGGATTGCTCCTCATCCATCAGGATGCATCGGCGAGCAGGCGCACGGAGACCAGCACGGATTTCGACGTGGGGGTGAAGCTTTCCTCGCCATAACTCGACAGCGGCACCAGTACGTTCAGTTCCGGATAATAACCGCCGACGCTGCCGCGCGGGATATTATAGGGAACCAGCCGGAAATTTTTCGCGATGCGTTCCACGCCGTCGCCGTATTCGCCGATGACATCGACACGTTGGCGGGAATGGGCACCGAGCGTCTCCATGTCCGCAGGGTTCATGAAGATGACGTTTCGCTCGCCATAGACGCCGCGATAGCGGTCATCCATGCCATAGATCGTCGTATTGTACTGATCGTGGCTGCGGAAGGTCTGCAACACGAAGAGGTCGTCGCGCGTCAGCGCCTGCTGGTGTTCGGTCTGTTCGGGCAGTGGGCCGCTGTAGAATGTGGCCTTTTTCGCTGGCGTGTTCCATTCCCGTTCGGATGCGGCGTTGCGCAGATGAAAACCGCGCGGCGCACGGACGCGTTCGTTGAAATTGTCGAAACCGGGAATGACCCGCTCGATCATGTCGCGGATAAGATCGTAGTCATGGGCGAGCGCTTTCCAGTTTACCTGGGTATCGCCGAGCGTCGCGTGTGCAATGCCGGCGACAATGGCGACTTCGGAACGCAATTCGTCTGACGCGGGCGGGTTGATGCCGCCGGAACCATGGACCATGCTCATGGAATCTTCGACGGTGACGATCTGCGACCGGCCTGCCGAATTGCGGTCGATTTCCGTTCGCCCGAGACAGGGCAACACGAAGGAGGTTTCGCCCGGCACCAGATGCGAATGGTTGAGCTTGGTGGCAATGTTGACGGTCAGTTTCTGCTTCTCGAACGCCTTGACGATCAGCGGGCTGTCGGGCGTCGCGCGCATGAAGTTGCCGCCGAGCGCGATGAAGGTCTGAGCCTCGCCATCCAGCATGGCAGCCACCGCCTCGACGGTGTTGTGGCCGGGCTCGCGCGGCATGGGAACGCCGATTTCCTTTTCCAGTGCATCGAGAAGGGCGGGCGGGGCTTTTTCATCGATGCCGACGGTGCGGTCACCCTGCACATTGGAATGGCCGCGCACCGGGCAAAGGCCGGCGCCGGGCCGGCCGATATTGCCGCGCAGCAGCATGAGATTGGTGATTTCGCGCACGATGATGACGGAGTGCCGGTGTTGGGTGACCCCCATGGCCCATGTGGCGATGACGGAACCGGCATTCATGTAGATGCCGGCGGCTTCCTCGATTTCCGCACGGGTGAGGCCCGACTGGTCGAGGATATTTTCCCAGCTCGTCGCTTCGACAGCGGCGCGATAGGCCTCGAATTCGACGGCATGTTCGGCGAGGAAGTCGTAGTCGATGATGGCGGGCTCGCCCGCCGCCCTTGCGGCGTCATCGGCGGCGAAGACCGCCTTGCTCATGCCGCGCACCGCCGCCATGTCGCCGCCCTGTCGCGGCTGGTAATAATTGGTGGCGATCCTGGTGCTGCTGCCGGTGATCATCTCGATCTTGTCCTGCGGATCGGCGAAGCGCTCCAGACCCTTTTCGCGGATGGGATTGAGGACGGCGATCCTTGCGCCGCGAAGGGCTGCCCGGCGCAGATCGCCCAGCATGCGGGGATGGTTGGTGCCGGGGTTCTGCCCGATGACGAAGATCGCATCCGTCTGTTCGAAATCCTCGAGCAGCACCGTTCCCTTGCCGACGCCGATCGAGGCTTTCAGGCCGACGCCGCTAGCCTCGTGGCACATGTTGGAACAGTCGGGGAAATTGTTGGTGCCGAAAATCCGGACCATTAATTGATAAATGAAGGCGGCCTCGTTTGAGGCACGGCCGGATGTGTAGAATTCCGCCCGGTTCGGACTGTCGAGGCTGTTGAGAATCCGGCCGATTTCGGCAAAGGCGTCGTCCCACGAGACCGGCAGATATTTGTCGGTCGCCCGGTCGTAACGCATCGGATGCGTCAGCCGACCCTGTTTTTCCAGCTCGTAGTCGGACCAGCCGCGCAGTTCGGCGACGGTGCGGGTGGCGAAGAAATCCGGCGGTACGCGGGCTTCCGTCGCTTCCCATGCGACCGCCTTGACGCCGTTTTCGCAGAATTCGAAGGAAGAGCCATGTTCGGGGTCGCCCCATGCGCAGCCCGGGCAATCGAAGCCATCAGGCTGGTTCGCTTTCAGCAGCGCACGCGCGCCGGAAATCGGCGCACCGGATTCCATAAGCCGCTTGCCCACGCTTTTCAGCGCGCCCCAGCCGCCTGCAGCCGAGGAGGCCTTGCCGATGAAATCCGTCTTGCTCATTGCTGTGTTTTTCCTGAAATCTACGTGCTTGGCCATGTGGTGAACAGGGCCGATCATATGTAAAAAAGCTTCTTCAGAATCGCCTTTAGGCGACATATGTCAATCTTTAACTTGCCGTTTTCTGCGGAACAGTCGGGCGTTGCGGGGCGTTGTGTCAGGTGCGACGCCGAACCGGCAGGACGCGTTAACGCGGGTGCGATATTCGTGAATTATAGTCTCACGAAAGCGCGGTTCATGACATTTTCGTCGCAGTCGCGAGGCTTGTTGTTTTCCGGCTATCCGGTTGTTGACAATATGCTTTTTAACGCCATTCTGCCTGCGCATTCGTGCACTGCGGCATTTCGAAAACAGGGGGACGCCAGATGACAGACCGTGACGACGATCTTGCCGCTCCCGAAGAGTTGAAGCCGAAAGAGGCACTTTCCGATATCTATGCCGAGGACGGCTCCGTCCGTTCGGATTTTCTGGCGATGGTGGGCGCGGCGATCGCCGACCGCGACCTGCTGTTCCTGCGAAAGAATGTAGCGCGGCTGCATGAGTCCGAACTCGGCGACGTGCTGGAATCCATCCTGCCGGAACAGCGCCACGCACTCGTGCGGCTTCTCGGTTCCGATTTCGACATGACGGCGCTGACCGAGGTGGATGAGGGGATCCGCCTCGATATCGTCGACCAGATGTCGAACGAGCAGATCGCCGCCGGTATCGGCGAACTGGATTCGGATGACGCCGTCTATATTCTCGAAGATCTCGATGACGACGACCGCGAGGACATTCTCTCGCAGCTGCCGTTTACCGAACGCGTGCGGCTTATGCGGGCGCTGGACTATCCGGAAAGCTCGGCCGGCCGGCGCATGCAGACGGAATTCGTCGCCGTGCCGCCTTTCTGGACCGTCGGCCAGACCATCGATTATCTGCGCGAGGAGGAGGAGCTACCGGAATCTTTCTCGCAGATTTTCGTCATCGATCCCACCTTCAAGCTGGTCGGCGCGCTCGATCTCGACAGGGTGCTGCGCGCCAAGCGGCAGGTGAAGATCGAAACGATCATGCACGACACCAACCACTCCATTCCGGCCGAAATGGACCAGGAAGAGGCGGCGCAGCTTTTCGAGCAATATGACCTTTTGTCCGCCGCCGTGGTCGACAATAACGGCCGGCTCGTTGGCGTGCTCACCATCGACGACGTGGTCGACGTCATTCAGGAAGAGGCTGAAGAGGATTTGCTGCGCCTCGGCGGCGTTGGTGATGAAGAACTGTCGGATAGTATCGTCAGCACCTCGCGCTCGCGCGTGCCGTGGCTTGCCGTCAACCTCCTTACCGCTTTTCTGTCCGCCTCGGTCATCAGCCTTTTCGATGCAACGATCCAGCAGATCATCGCCCTGGCGATCCTGATGCCGACCGTCGCCGGCATGGGCGGCAATGCCGGATCACAGACCATGACGGTGTCGGTGCGGGCGCTCGCCACCAAAAGCCTCGATATTCACAACGCCGCCCGCATCATCCGCCGCGAAGCGGGTGTCGGCATCCTGAACGGCATGTTGTTTGGCTGCGCCATCGGCGTCGTCGCCGGCGTGTGGTTTCAGGATGTGCATATTGGCGGCATCATCGCCACAGCCATGTGTCTCAACATGCTGGCGGCTGCACTGGCCGGTATTCTCATTCCGCTGGTTCTCGACAAGTTCGGGGCTGATCCCGCAGTCTCCTCGGCGGTCTTCGTGACGGCGGTGACCGATATTGTCGGCTTTTTCAGCTTTCTCGGCATCGCGACCTGGTGGTATGGAATTTCCGGCTAGGAGAGGGCTGTGGGCAAAATTGACTTTTACGTGAAGGTCAAATAATATCATCCGGTTATGAATCGGATAGGCCCTTGGACAAGTATTATAGCATAACCGAACTGACACGCGAATTCGGTGTTTCCACCCGCACCTTGAGATTTTACGAGGATGAGGGCCTCATTCACCCTGAGCGTCGTGGCCGTACACGGCTTTTCAGGTCTGCTGACCGACGTCTTATCCAGGAAATCCTGCGCGGCCGCCGTATCGGTTTCACGATCGCCGAAATTCGCGAGATCATTCACGTCTACAAGGAGCCGCCGGGCGAATCGGGGCAGCTTATTCTGCTGATGAAGAAGGTCGATGAAAAGCGCGCCGATCTCAGACAGAAGCGCAAGGACATCGAGGAGACGCTGGCGGAACTCGACAATGTCGAAGAGGCCTGTCTGACGCGGCTCGCCGAAATCGGCGTCGGGACTTGAGCATAGCTCGATAGCTCCCGTTTCATAAAAGATGAAACATCTGCGCTTCTGAGACAGCAAATTGCGAGGTGATATCTGGAGCGGGCGGCCGTCCGCTTGTTTCTTCTCCCCGCCGGGGAGAAGTCCGCGGCAGCGGGATGAGGGGGCTTGCTCCCGAAATCCGGCAACGTTTCCCCCTCATCCGACCCTTCGGGCCACCTTCTCCCCGGCGGGGAGAAGAAACAAGCGGCAAGCGTTTACTGCGCCTCAACCGTGCACTGCTGTGCCAATTCGCTGACCTTCGTCTGCTGATCGGCACTGAGCTTGCCTTCCATCATGATGTCAAACAGGCTTTCCGCCTGCAGTTTCTCCAGCGTGCAGCCGCAGAAACGCTGGCACAGCTCCACCCCGTTAGCCTGTTCGACGCAACTTTTCTCACAGCTTGATTTGTAGAGCTCCACCTGATCGACGGGAGGAGGCGGAGCGACGAGCGACAGGACGTAGACGAGGCCGATCAGTGCCGGCTGGTGTATGAGGTAAAAGGCAAGGCTGTGACGGCCGGCGCTGGCGACCAGGTTGCGCGGTGAGCTGGGGTTGCGAAAACGATCCAGCCAGTTGCGGGGAGTGACGAATTGCGAAACGCCAAGTCCGGCAAGGAAGGGTGCCAGCCAGGGTAGCAGCGGCACATAGTCGTTGGAGCGGGGCGGCATGGTGGCAAAGCCGATCCAGGCCAGCCATTTTGTATTGAACAGGTCGGATTGCAGATATTGCGGCAACGCGAAGGCGACGACGGCGAAAAGCAGTGTCACGACCGCGGGGGCACGCAGGAACAGCAGCCCGACGAGGCTTGCGGCGGCGATATTATGCAGGATGCCGAAGAAGATAAAGCTGTCGGGAAAGGCGAAATACGTGGCGGCGGTGATCAACAGCGCTGAGCCTGCCACCATGGCGAACCGTTTGCCGAAGGACGGCCAGTTCAGGCTTTTGCCATGGGCGAGAAACAGGCTGAAACCGGCCAGAAACAGGAATGAGGAGGCGATGCCACGCGCATAGAGTTTCCAGAGACCCGTGGTTGCCGTGCCGGGTTCGAGATAACCGAAATATTCCAGATTCCACGTGAAGTGGTAGGACGCCATGGCGATGAGCGCCAGTCCGCGCAGGGTATCGAGACCGCCTATGCGGCCCTTGCGGCTTGTTTCGGTGACGGCTGCGTTTGTGTCCATGTTTTCCGCTTTTGACGAGACCGGTATTCATTCGGGCTTGGCCCTTGAAGTGCGGCTATTTCAAGGCCTGTCGTCTTCCATGATGGCGCGACGAGCCTCGGAAAAGAACTGGCGGCGCAGCAATGCCACGATGATGATGACGGTGCTGGCGATGAAGACATAGGGGCTGATGAACCAGCCGAGATAACCGATGGACAGAAAGATCGTCCGCAGGCCGTCATTGAAGTTCTTAGCAGCGATGATGTTCATCTTTATGACGTTTTCGGCGGCACGCTCGGCCGCTTCGCGGTCGGCACCGGCATCATGGACCATGGGAATGGCGCCGAACAGGATCGTGCAATAGTTGAACAGGCGGTAGGACCAGCCGAATTTGAAGAAGGAATAACCGAACAGACAGGTCAGCCCGATGACTTTCAGCTCGAAGGCCGTGCGCCCGGAATAATGGACGAAAGGCATGTCACGAAACACCGATTCGACCTGTTCCGTCGCGCCCAGCAGAGCGAAACAGCCGCCGATGGCGAAGATGGAGGTGGAGGCGAAGAAGGCCGTGCCGTTCTGCAAACCGGCCATGATCTGCGTGTCGATCATCTTCAGGTCGCGCTTCAGCGAATTCATGATCCAGTCGCGCCGGCGCCCGGCCATGGCCTGGTTGAGGCTGGCGCGCGAAAACAGCCGCGATCCCGTCGTGATATGGGTATAGGCAGCCCACAGCACGACGAAAACGACGATCGATATGTAGTCCATGATGGTCATCACGGGCAGGCCACCTTGCTGTTTGCGAATCTTCGAAAGCATATTGATTTGAAGGCCATGGCAAGGCAATGGCGACGACCTCCGTGAGCAAATATTCTCACCGCGCGTTGCCGTGTCGCCATTTCGTTTTCTGCTAACGTTCCGGTAACCATGTGGCTTTATCAATCGCTCTCGCGGACGACAGGTCTGCCGGTTCCGGGTCAGGTTTTGCGTACCGGTTCCGCCTGATATCCCGATACCATCTCCGGCAGATTGACAGGATGGCCGTTCGCACCTAGCCTTCTTCGAAGGACCGGTGGTGCCGGCATCCGGAGTTGTCATAGCTCTGATATGTCTCGCATCGTGCGGACAGGTTTTGACGTCTCCGGTCCGGTATCAGCGGCAGTCCGGCATGAGCAACCGGGGAACGCCTTTTTCTACGAATCGTTCCCTTCATGGCCGCCTGTCTCCGGCTTGCGACAATGCAAAGACGCCGGTCCGTTTCATTTCCTCATTCAGGTTTCCGATGACAGATAAAAACCGCTCCGTTTTCATTCTTGGCGGCGCGCGCTCCGGCAAGTCCCGTTTTGCGGAAGAGCTTGCGGTAACGGCCGGCGGAAGCCTGCATTATCTGGCCACCGGCAGGCCATGGGATGAGGAGATGCGTGACCGCATCGGCCATCATCAGGCGCGGCGCGGCGACGAGTGGATCACCCATGAAGCGCCGGTCGATATTGTCGCGGTGCTGGAGCACCTCGACCGACCGGACAATGTCATCCTCATCGACTGCCTGACATTGTGGCTCACCAATCTGATGATGGAAAATGCCGATATCGAGGCCGCCTTTGACGTTTTGGTGGCGGCAACCGCATCGGTTAAAGCGAAGGTAATCCTCGTTTCCAACGAGGTCGGTCTCGGCATCGTGCCGGAAAACCGTATGGCGCGTGAGTTCCGCGACCATGCCGGGCGGCTGCACCAGCGCATCGCCGCCATTGCCGGTGAGGTTTATTTCGTCGCCGCCGGGTTACCCTTGAAGATGAAGGGCTGAGTCTGGCCCTGCAAAAGACGGTTACCGTCACTCGTTAGTCCTTTTGCGCTTACGCAATTCTTCCGGTAACGCCGCTGCCTGTTTTGTCGGGGCTGCGACAGCTTTGCTTTCTTGATCTGGATCAAGGTGGCGTTCTCCCGCCGGTGGCAATGCTGCAACCGACGCAAAGGCGCGTTTCCGCTCTCCCAGGCGCATACCCTGCCTTTCGTCGGTCGGCTTGCACGTTGGGGGAAACCAACAATGAATTACACGTTAGAAACCGCGATCGTGGCCCTCGGGGCCTTTCTCGCGTTGCTCGGGGCAGCCTTTGCCCATGACAGTCTTTTCGCCGCCCATATGTGGGTGCTGTTCTTTACCCTACTGGTCAGCACGGTGCTTCTGCTGCGCCGCGTTTCCTTCGCGCCCGCCGATCCGGCCGCGCGCGCCCGCCTCCAGTCGGAATACTTCGACGAGGTTGTGAAATACGGCGTCATCGCCACCGTTTTCTGGGGTGTCGTCGGTTTTCTGGTTGGGGTGGTGGTTGCGCTTCAGCTCGCCTTTCCCGATCTCAACATCGCTCCCTATTTCAATTTCGGCCGGATGCGGCCCTTGCACACATCGGCGGTGATCTTCGCTTTCGGCGGAAACGCGCTGATTGCGACGTCGTTCTACGTGGTGCAGAGAACCTGTCGCGCGCGCCTGTTCGGCGGTAATCTCGGCTGGTTCGTTTTCTGGGGCTACAACCTCTTCATCGTGATGGCCGCGACAGGCTATCTGCTCGGCATCACGCAGGGCCGTGAATATGCCGAGCCGGAATGGTATGTCGATATCTGGCTGACCATCGTCTGGGTCGCCTATCTCGCCACCTTCCTCGGCACGATCCTGAAGCGCAAGGAGCCGCATATCTATGTGGCGAACTGGTTCTATCTCGGCTTCATCGTCACTATCGCCATGTTGCACATCGTCAATAATCTGGCGGTTCCGGTGTCCTTCCTCGGCGTCAAGAGCTACTCGGCCTTTTCGGGCGTGCAGGATGCGTTGACGCAATGGTGGTACGGCCATAATGCCGTCGGCTTCTTCCTGACGGCCGGCTTCCTCGGCATGATGTATTATTTCATTCCCAAGCAGGTGAACCGCCCGGTCTATTCCTACCGCCTGTCGATCATCCACTTCTGGGCGTTGATCTTCATGTATATCTGGGCCGGCCCGCACCACCTGCACTATACGGCGCTGCCGGACTGGGCGCAGACGCTCGGCATGGTGTTTTCGATCATGTTGTGGATGCCGTCCTGGGGCGGGATGATCAACGGCCTGATGACGCTTTCAGGCGCATGGGACAAGATCCGCACTGACCCCGTCGTGCGCATGATGGTGATGGCGGTGGCCTTTTACGGCATGGCGACCTTCGAAGGTCCGATGATGTCGATCAAGGCCGTCAACTCGCTCAGCCACTATACCGACTGGACCATCGGCCACGTGCATTCGGGCGCGCTTGGCTGGAACGGCATGATCACCTTCGGCGCAATCTATTACCTGACGCCGAAACTCTGGGGCAGGGATCGTCTCTACAGCCTGCAACTGGTCAACTGGCACTTCTGGCTCGCCACGCTCGGCATCGTCGTTTACGCCGCCGTCATGTGGGTGGCCGGCATCCAGCAGGCGTTGATGTGGCGCGAATATGATAGCCAGGGCTTCCTCGTCTATTCCTTCGCGGAATCGGTCGCGGCCCTGTTCCCCTATTACGTCATGCGTGCATTGGGCGGTCTGATGTTCCTCAGCGGCGCGCTGATCATGGCCTACAACGTCACGATGACCATTCTCGGTCATCAACGCGAGGAGGGCGTCCGCAAGGATGCCGCACCTTCGCTGCAGCCCGCTGAATAAGGAGAGGCCGATGTCCATACTTGACAAACACGGCGTCATCGAACGCAATGCCACACTGCTTCTGGTCGGTTCCCTGCTGGTCGTCTCTATCGGCGGCATCGTGGAAATCGCACCGCTCTTCTACCTCGAAAACACCATCGAGAAGGTGGAGGGCATGCGCCCCTACACGCCGCTGGAACTGGCTGGGCGCAACATCTACATCCGCGAGGGCTGTTACGTCTGCCATAGCCAGATGATCCGGCCGTTCCGCGACGAGGTGGAACGTTACGGGCATTACAGCCTGGCGGCGGAATCCATGTACGACCATCCGTTCCAGTGGGGCTCCAAGCGCACCGGGCCGGACCTCGCGCGCGTCGGTGATCGCTATTCGAACGAATGGCATGTGCAGCATCTGGCCGATCCGCGCTCGGTGGTGCCGGAATCGATCATGCCGTCCTATGCGTTCCTGAAGACCACGTCGCTGAAGATCACCGATGTTTCGATGGAGCTGAAGGCCAACCGTGCCGTTGGCGTGCCCTATAGCGACGAGATGATTGAGAAGTCGGCCGCCGATCTTGCCGCGCAGGCCGACCCGAATGCGGATTCGTCGGAACTGCTGGCGCGCTATCCCAAGGCAAAGGTCGGCGATTTCGATGGCGATCCGGCCAAGCTCACCGAAATGGATGCGCTGGTCGCCTATCTGCAGATGCTCGGCACGCTGGTCGATTTCTCGACCTATGACGATGCCGCCGGATACCGGTGAGGAGAGAAAGCCATGGAAACCTACACGGCCATGCGCCACTTCGCCGATAGCTGGGGCCTGCTTGCCATGACCCTGTTCTTTGCCGGTGTCGTTGTTTTCACCCTTCGCCCCGGCTCCAAGAAAGCCGCGGACGATGCCGCCAGCATTCCGCTCAGGGAGGACTAGGATATGTCCGAAAAACACATTGATGACATCAGCGGCGTCGAAACCACCGGCCATGAATGGGACGGTATTCGCGAGCTGAACAACCCCATGCCTCGCTGGTGGGTCTGGACCTTCTATTTCACGATCCTCTGGGCAATCGGCTACACCATCGCCTATCCGGCTTACCCGCTGATATCGGGTGCCACGAAAGGATTGCTCGGCTGGAGCAGCCGTGGCGAAATCGCCGGCGAAATCGCGGATGCGAAACAGGCGCAGAGCGTTTATGTCGATAAAATCGCCAATTCGTCGCTTGCCGACATTCAGGCCGATCAAACCCTGATGCAATTTGCCCTTTCCGGCGGTGCAGCCGCTTTCAAGGTGAATTGCATTCAGTGTCACGGTTCTGGTGCGGAAGGCGGGCAGGGCTATCCCAACCTCAACGATGACGACTGGATGTGGGGCGGCAGCGTTGACGACATCTACACGACGGTGAAACACGGCATTCGTTTTGCCGACGATGCGGATACGCGCGCTTCGGAAATGCCGGCGTTCGGCGACATTCTGAAATCGGATGAAATCCGCGAGGTTGCCGCCTATGTCGTCAGCCTCACCGGCACCCCCTCAAACCCGGCTTTGGTGGAACCTGGCAAGCAGCTTTTTGCCGATAATTGCGCCTCTTGCCACGGCGAGGACGCCAAGGGTAACCGCGAGTTCGGCGCACCCAATCTTGCCGATGCGATCTGGCTGAAGTCTCACGGCGAAGAAGGCATCGTCTCGCAGATACGGTCGCCCAAGCACGGCGTCATGCCCGCCTGGGGTGAGCGTCTCGGGGACACGACCGTCAAGCAGCTGGCGATCTTCGTGCATTCGCTAGGTGGTGGCGAGTGAAGCGAGCAGAATTTAAGAAGGGCGCCGGGGGCGCCCTTTTTTATTGTTCAGATCAGGCGTTTTCCGCCCGTCCATCCGGATATTCGGCTGGTCCCTTCAACTCGATCTTGTTGCCGAAGGGATCACGGAAATAGAACGAATGTCCCATTCCTCTCGCGCCGCCGTGAAAGGCTTCCTGCTCTATCTTGACGTTAAATTTCGCCAGGTGCGCGCGAAGCGCATCATGGTTCAGAGGACCGGTCGCTATGCAGATGTGATCGACATTACGTCCTCCGGCGACAGGCGGAGCAGCCTTTGCGCCACCGGGGTGCGTGACATCCCAAAGCACGATCAAGGCGTTTCCGCACCAGACTTGCTCCATCCCGAGAGCAGGGTAAGAGTAACCATCCCTACACCCCAGCACGTTCCGGTAAAAATCGAGCGCCCGCGTCATGTCGTCGACGATGAAGACGATATGATCGATACCGACCAACAAAAAAGGCGGCGTTGTCAAAGTCATGGCGGGCTCCTGCCGATCAGTTTTTCGACCAGACGGCCAGTTCGTATCCATCCGGATCGGTGAAATGAAAGCGGCGTCCGCCCGGAAACTCGAATAGCGCGACGCTGATCTGTCCACCGGCCGCCTCGACGCGACGCTGCACATCCTCGATATCGATGGCGTAGAGAATGACGAGCGGTCCGCCCTTGGCCGAAACCGGCGCGGTGGTGGTGAAGCCGCCCGTCAGGCGGCCGTCGGAAAACTCGCAATATTGCGGACCGTAATCCTTGAAGGTCCAGCCGAATGCGCCGCCGTAAAATTCCTTGCTGCGTTCGATATCGGCGACGTTGAATTCGACATAGTCGATGCGTCGGTCGTTGGTATTCTCTGTCATCGTTTACTCCATCAATCCGCTTCGAGCAGAGACTTCAGCGTTTCGAGATCGGCCGTGATCGCGCGCGCGTCCTGTTCGAACTCCTCATCCGTCATGCCCTGAAGGCGAAGCAGCGTGAAGCTGACTTCCGAGCCGCCGCCGTTCGGGGTCACCCGCAAGGCGTTATAGACCTTCACGCCGTCAGGCAATGTGACGACATGGTCTATGACGCCGAATTCATTGGCGGGTGCGAAATTGACGCGCACCTCACCGAGCGGTCCGCCCTGCGCGATCCAGTCTTCACCGTCTGGTTTCAGGCCGCCGGCAAGACCAGCGGCCCAGAGCGGCATGTTCTGCGGATCGGCGGCGAAATCATAGGCATGGCTCCATGGTTTTTCGACCGACAGATGAATGATTCTCGATTGCATGACAGGCATCTCGTCCTCCCTCTGCGGCGCGGTCCCTCCCTGCGCCACTTTGTCGTCACTTGATGTAAGTCAAGGATGTTTTGCCGGTGAGGTGGGAGAAAGCAAGGAGATAAAAATGGACTCCTATCATGAACATCTATCGCGCCGGACAGGATCGCCCGCAACAGCCCGTCGAAAGGCTGGAGGCGGAAGCCGTCAATTCGGCAAAAACGCGCAAACCGCTCTACGAAGCGCGCAAGAAGATTTTTCCCAAGCGCGCCGAAGGCCGGTTCCGGCGGTTCAAATGGCTGGTGATGCTGGTCACGCTCGGCATCTATTATCTGACGCCGTTCCAGCGCTGGGACCGGGGTCCCTATGCGCCCGATCAGGCGGTGCTGATCGATATCGCCAACCGGCGCTTTTATTTCTTCTTCATCGAAATCTGGCCGCAGGAGTTCTTCTTTGTTGCCGGGCTGCTTGTCATGGCGGGGCTGGGGCTGTTTCTAGTCACATCAGCCATCGGGCGCGCATGGTGCGGTTATACCTGTCCGCAGACCGTCTGGGTCGATTTGTTTCTGGTCGTCGAACGGGCAATCGAGGGCGACAGGAACGCCCGGATGAAACTGGATGCAGCGCCCTTTACATTCGGCAAATTGCGCAAGCGCGTGCTGAAACATGCGATCTGGCTGGTGATCGGCGTCCTGACCGGCGGCGCCTGGATTTTCTACTTTGCCGATGCGCCGACGCTGGCAATGCAGTTCATGACCGGGCAGGCGCCGATGATCGCCTACTCGACCGTCGCCACGCTCACCGCCACCACCTATGTCTTTGGCGGGCTGATGCGGGAACAGGTGTGCACCTATATGTGTCCCTGGCCGCGCATTCAGGCGGCGATGCTGGATGAGAATTCGCTTGTTGTCACCTATAATGACTGGCGCGGCGAGCCGCGTTCGCGGCATGCCAAAAAGGCCGTCGCAGCCGGGGAGAGCATTGGCGATTGCGTCGATTGCAACGCCTGCGTCGCGGTCTGTCCCATGGGCATCGACATCAGGGACGGGCAGCAGCTGGAATGTATCACCTGTGCGCTCTGCATCGATGCCTGTGACGGGGTGATGGACAAGATCGGCAAGCCGCGCGGGCTGATCGCCTATGCGACGCTCTCCGAATATCAGTCCAACATGGCGCTGGCGACCGGCAACGGTGAGCACTCCATCCGCCCAGCCAATGTGCGCGAGGAGGACGGCAGCTTCAAGAGGAGCATCCGCCACTTCGACTGGCGCATCGTCTTCCGGCCGCGCACGCTGCTTTACACGGTAATCTGGGCCGCCGTCGGCATTGGCCTGCTGGTAGCGCTGGTGACGCGCGAGCGGCTGGCGCTGAATGTCCTGCATGACCGCAATCCGCAATATGTGCTGGAATCGAATGGTTCGATCCGCAACGGCTATACCGTCCGCATCCTCAACATGGTGCCGCAGCCGCGCACCATGAGCCTGACGATAGAAGGCCTTCCGAATGCGGTGATGAAGATAAACGGCATGGCGGATACGGCGGCGCGCGCCTTTGAGGTGACGGTGGAGCCGGACGAGGCGACGACGCTGAAGGTGTTCGTCACCCTGCCGGGCGAGGACGTCGCGCGGGCAGCGGAAAATTTCGAATTCATCGTCAGCGATACGGCCGGCCACGAGACGGCCCGTTACGATGCGGTCTTTAATGCTCCGGGAGTGAAAAAATGACAGTGAATAATCGCCAAGCATCCGGCTTTGTTTTCACCGGCTGGCACATGCTCGGTGTCATGGTGCTGTTCTTCGGCACCATCATCACCGTCAACATGATCATGGCCTGGAACGCGGTTACCAGCTGGAGCGGGCTTGTCGTGCCCAACACCTATGTGGCCAGCCAGCAGTTCAATGCCAAGGCCGAGGCCGCCAAGGCACGGGCTGCAACCGGCATCAAGGGTAGGCTCGTGGTAGATGAAAAGAGCGTGCGTTACGAGGTGTTTCATGCTGAGAGCGGCCCCGTCGAGACCGATACTGTGACGATGCATTTCCGCCGGCCGGTTGGCGAACATCAGAATTTCGACATGGAGCTGAAGCCGGTTTCCACCGGTGTGTTTACGGCCGCGCATGACATGCTGCCGGGCCAGTGGATCGTCGAGGTCACGGCCATCAGGGACGGCCGGATCATCGTGCATGAGGGCACGCGGATCGCCGTTATCAGGGGGCGTTTATGAGCTGCTGCGCACCGGGAACGGAGGGTTCGCTGCAACTCGGCGAGACGGTCAATCCGCCGTCGTCAGAGGAACTGATGCTGGCGAGCCGCGATCTTGGGCAGGGGTTGCGCCAGACCGATCTCAGCGTGCCGGATGTTTATTGCGGCGCCTGCATCACAACCATCGAGACAGCGCTCGCCCGTCTCCGCCAAGTGGAGCGGGCGCGGGTGAACCTGTCGTCCAAACGTGTGGCGGTTGTCTGGAAGGAAGAGATCAATGGTGTCAGGACCGATCCCGCCGACATTGCCCGTACAATCCTGTCGACGGGATACCGCACACATCTTTTCGCCAGCGGACAGGATGCCTCGGACGCGTTGCGCTCGCAGCTGATAAGGGCGGTGGCGCTGTGCGGATTTGCATCCGCCAATATCATGCTGCTGTCAGTGTCCGTCTGGTCCGGGGCCGATGCGGCGACGCGTGACATGTTCCACTGGATTTCGGCGATGATCGCCGCGCCGGCGCTGATTTATGGCGGCCGTTTCTTTTATCAATCGGCCTGGAATGCGCTGAAGCACGGCCGCACCAATATGGATGTGCCGATCGCGCTTGCCATCACGCTCTCCTATGCCGTGTCGTTGTGGGAAACCATACACCATGGCGAACACGTCTGGTTCGATGCGACCGTGTCGCTGCTGTTTTTCCTGCTGATCGGCCGCACACTGGATCACATCATGCGCGACAAGGCGCGCTCTGCCATTGCCGGGCTTGCGCGACTTTCACCGCGCGGAGCGACCGTCATCGGTGAGAACGGAACGCGTGAGTATCGCCAACTCGGTGACGTGCAGCCCGGTATGTCGATTGCGATTGCGCCAGGCGATCGGGTGGCGGTGGATGCTATGGTCATAAGTGGCAGCAGCGATCTCGACATGTCCATCGTCAATGGTGAAAGCGCGCCGCGCCGCGTTACGGCAGGCGACAGCTTGCAGGCCGGTACGCTCAACCTCACCGGTTCGCTCACCGCACGTGTGACCGCCTCGGCCAAGGATTCCTTTCTGTCGGAAGTGATCGGATTGATGGAGGCGGCCGAAGGCGGGCGGGCGCGTTACCGCCGTATCGCCGACCGGGCCGCAAGCTATTATTCACCCGTCGTGCATCTTCTTGCGCTGGTGACATTTCTTGGCTGGGGCATTTTCGGCGGCGACTGGAAACAGGCGATGCTGATCGCCATTGCGGTGCTGATCATCACCTGCCCCTGTGCGCTCGGCCTTGCCGTTCCCGTCGTGCAGGTAGTGGCGGCTGGAAGGCTCTTCCGGCACGGCATCATGGTCAAGGAAGGCTCGGCCATGGAACGACTGGCCGAAATTGATACTGTGCTGTTCGACAAGACAGGCACGCTGACCGTTGGCAAGCCGAGACTGGTCGAGACAGATGTGAAACCCGCCACCATGGCGATTGCGGCTGGGCTCGCTGCCCATTCGCGCCATCCTCTCTCGAAAGCCTTGCATGCCGCCTATAATGGTGCCTTGCCGGCCTATGAAGTGGTACGGGAAATACCGGGGTCGGGTGTTGAGGCGGAGACAGAAGCCGGAACCTACCGGCTCGGCAATCGCCGTTTCGCGTGCCCCGATGAGGTGGGGATCGACAATGGCGATGCGCGGTCGGAAGTGGTGCTGTCACTTGATGGTCGGCATCTGGCGAGCTTCGGCTTCGAGGATAATCCGCGCGCGGGTGCGGTTGCGGCTTTGCGTCATCTCTCAGTGCGGGGCCTTGTGCAGGAAATCGTCTCTGGTGACCGGGCTGCTGCCGTCAGCGCCATGGCGCAGCGGCTGGGGATCGGCAACTGGCGTGCGGACCTGTCGCCGAAGGACAAGGCGGCGCGCTGCGCCGAGCTGGCTGCTGAGGGTCGGAGGGTGCTGATGGTGGGAGACGGCATCAACGACGCGCCGGCGCTTGCCGCCGCGCATGTTTCCATGGCGCCCGCCACCGCCGCCGATATTGGCCGGCAGGCTGCCGATTTTGTGTTCATGCAGGAGGATCTTGATGCCGTGCCCTTTGCGATTGAGACATCGCGGCGGGCCGGAAAGCTTATCCGGCAGAACTTTGCCCTCGCCATAGGCTATAATCTCGTTGCCGTGCCGATCGCGATTGCCGGCTATGCCACGCCGATGATCGCGGCCATCGCCATGTCGACATCGTCGCTGATCGTCGTCGCCAATGCCTTGCGTCTTGCCAGTGCGGCTGACACTGTCCGTCCTCAAAATGAAGCGAAGGCAGGATTTGCGGGCGAGGGGGCGCAACTGGCATGAACATGCTGATCTATCTCATTCCGGTCGCATTGTTCCTCGGCGCGCTCGGGCTTTTCGCCTTTCTCTGGTCGGTTCGTTCAGGCCAATATGACGATATGGACGGGGCGGCCTGGCGGGCGATAGATGACGGCGACGATCATCCCCGGCCTTCTTAAATGGGAAGCGCAAATGTCAGCCCTGGACCGGCCTCGACCTGTCGCAAATATGCAAAGCTGACTTGCGTCATCAAAATTTAATCGTTTCAGTCGCCCCTAGCCTTGCCGTTTGCCTATTACAGTGCCACAACACGACCACCTAAAAGCAAGATGGAGGCACATCCGTGGAACAGGCAGAAATCGGTTTGATCGGTCTCGGCGTCATGGGCTCGAACCTGGCGTTGAACATCGCGGAAAAGGGCAACAAGATTGCCGTATTCAACCGAACCCCGGAAGTTACACGAAAATTCTACGCCGATGCGGGCGAACTGCAGGGCCAGATCATTCCCTGCGAAACCATCGAGGAATTCGTCGCCGCCATTCGTCCTCCGCGCCCGATCATCATCATGATCAAGGCCGGCGATCCGGTCGACCAGCAGATGGAAATCCTGAAACCCCATCTCGCCAATGGCGACATCATGATCGACGCCGGTAATGCCAATTTCCGCGATACGATCCGCCGTTTTGACAATCTGAAGGATAGCGGCCTGACCTTTATTGGCATGGGCGTTTCCGGCGGTGAAGAAGGTGCGCGTCACGGACCGTCGATCATGGTCGGCGGCACCGAGGATAGCTGGAAGCGCGTCGAGAAGGTGCTGACCTCCATTTCCGCCAAGTATAATGACGATCCGTGCGTGGCATGGCTCGGCAATGACGGCGCCGGCCACTTCGTCAAGACCATCCATAACGGCATCGAATATGCCGACATGCAGATGATCGCCGAAATCTACGGCATCCTGCGTGATGGCCTTGGCATGAGCGCTGCCGAGATCGCCGATGTGTTCGCCGAATGGAACAAGGGCCGCCTCAATTCCTACCTGATCGAAATCACCGAGAAGGTTCTGCGCGCCGCCGATCCGATCACCGGCAAGCCGATGGTCGATCTGATCCTCGACAAGGCCGGCCAGAAGGGTACTGGCAAGTGGTCGGTCATCGAGGCGCAGAACATGGGCGTTGCCGCAACCGCGATCGAGGCTGCCGTTGCTGCGCGCATCCTGTCCTCGCAGAAGGACGAGCGTGAAGCTGCCGAAAAGATCTTCGGCCTGCCGACCCTCGCAGCGACACCGGCTGACAAAAAGGCCTTCATCGCCGATCTGGAAAGCGCGCTGCTGGCCGCCAAGGTCGGCGCTTATGCGCAGGGCTTCGCTATCATGTCGGCGGCTTCCAAGGAGTTCAACTGGAACCTGCCGATGCCGACCATCGCCCGCATCTGGCGCGCCGGTTGCATCATCCGCTCGGAATTCCTCGATGAGATCACCTCGGCCTTCACGAAGGACCCGCATGTGGCCAACCTCATCGTGACGCCTGCCTTCTCCGGCATCGTCAAGGATACCGACGCACCGCTGCGCCGCGTGGTTTCCTACGCGGTCCTGTCGGGCCTGCCGGTTTCGGCGCTGGCTTCGGCACTCGGTTATTTCGATGCCTATCGCCGTGGCCGCGGCAGCGCCAACCTCATTCAGGCGCAGCGCGACTTCTTCGGCGCGCATGGTTTTGAACGCACCGATGGTGTCGACAAGCCGCACGGCCCATGGGGTAGCGGCGCCGACAGTTTCTGATCGGCTGAGACGATAAACGACAAAAGGCCCGCGCAAGCGGGCCTTTTTTATTCCATCCGGTGCCTTGGATCAGCGGGCGGCGGCGAGGCCGACGATGAGGCCGCTCACAGCGTTGATAAGCAGGAACTGGTTGTCGACGCGTACCCAGCGCTGGTCACGGCGCGGCTCGGCAAGACGGTAACGGCGATAATCACGGCGATCCACCATTTGACGGGGCTCACGGGCCGAGAGGCGCTGGCCGCGATCCCAGCGGTGCTTCTTGACGATGACTTTCTTGGTGGTGATCTGACGCTCGACGGTGACGCCGCGGTGGCGATCGTCGTGGCGGCTTTGGGCCTGAGCCATCGGAGCTGCAAGAACGGTGGCTGCCAGAAGAATGGTGACGAACTTTTTCATGGAAGTTTCCTCTCGGGTTTCGATGAGGAGAACTTACGAATAAACGAATGAACGGAAACTGAATTTAAAATTACATTTATGTAATGGTTGTTAATGGTTAGGAGCGTGAGTTAATCTTTTATTTTGAGTTTTTTGGCCCGATTTTCGGAGCGTGCAGGCCGCCCGGGGGAACCGGGCGGCCGTTTCCGTATCAGACCCGTTCGGCGGATTTTGCCCAGAGGTTGATATCCGCATCCCTGGCGTAACGATCGATTTCCGCCAGCTCCTCGGTGGAGAACTCGGCATTGTCGAGCGCCTTCACGCAATCCTCGACCTGTTCGACACGGCTTGCGCCGATCAGCGCCGAGGTGATGCGGCCGCCGCGCAGAACCCAGGCAATCGCCATCTGCGCCAGCGTCTGGCCGCGGCGTTCGGCAATGCTGTTGAGCGCGCGGATGTTTTCGACATTGCGTTCGTTGAGGAAGGCCGGGTTCAGCGACTTGCTCTGCGATGCGCGGCTGCCATCCGGCACGCCGCCCAGATATTTCGTCGTCAGCATGCCCTGCGCCAGCGGCGAGAAGACGATGGAGCCGATTCCCAGCTCTTCCAGCGTATCGACGAGACCGTCTTCCTCGATCCAGCGGTTGATCATCGAATAGCTCGGCTGATGGATGATGCAGGGCGTGCCGAGGTCCTTGAGGATGGCGGCGGCCTCACGGGTGCGCTTCGAATTATAGGAGGAAATGCCGACATAAAGCGCCTTGCCCGAGCGTACGATCTGGTCCAGCGCGCCGCAGGTTTCCTCAAGCGGTGTGTTGGGGTCGAAACGGTGGGAATAGAAAATATCGACGTAGTCCAGCCCCATGCGCTTCAGGCTCTGGTCGCAGGAGGAGATCAGATATTTGCGGCTGCCCCATTCGCCATAGGGGCCGGGCCACATGTTGTAACCGGCCTTGGAGGAGATGATCATCTCGTCGCGATAGCCGGCAAAATCGGTCCTCAGGATTTCACCGAAGGCGGTTTCGGCGCTGCCGGGCGGCGGGCCGTAATTATTGGCGAGATCGAAATGGGTGATGCCGAGATCGAAGGCACGGCGGCAGATGGCCTGTTTCGTCTGGTGCGGCGTGTCGTTGCCGAAATTGTGCCAGAGCCCCAGCGAAATCGCCGGCAGTTTCAGGCCGGTCTTGCCGCAATGATTGTATTTCATGGATGCGTATCGGTTTTCGGCCGGTTGCCAAACCATGGGTCTTCCTCCACTTGCTGATGACTGGCTGCCGGAGAACCCGGCAACCCTTTGAACCGATGAAGACAGGCGCGGGCGCACCTGTAATTCCCGAGAGGGATGGTTATGCCTTTCGCCGCATGGTTTCAATGCCGGGATTGGGCGATGATTGGCAGGTATGAAGATCGAAGATGCGGAAATGCGGCTGGGGGCCGTCCGCCTTCGGTGTGAAGATGATGCGACGCGTTTCGCCGGCGGAAAGATCGAAGAGGTTGTCGGAGTACCTTCCCGGCTGGTCTGCCTCCAGCATGACGAAGAGGGCGAGACCGGCAGCGGCGACATCGATTTCAAACTGGCCGTTTTTCAACGGGCCAACGGAAAGTTCCAACCCGGCGGGCTGAAGCTCCAGCGCCTTGTAGGTGTCGCGAACATGATGGCCTTCGCCGGTCATGCCGTTGGAGGCAATGAAGCTCCATGCGAGGATGGCGCCATCCGGCAGGCTGTCCATGTCGATTTCAGTCAGCGTCGCGGCCTTATCCGTCGCGCATGTGCCGTTGGCGGATTTCAGCGGCACGCGGTTGCCGTCCATGGTCAGCGCGACGATGTTCATGTCGATCTCGACGTCTTCCGCCGTGTCGTTGACCATGGAAAAGCTCACCTGTCGTCCATCCCTGGAGGGAATGGCCGAGACCGTGACCGGCTGGAAAAAGCGGCGAGCAGCGTAATGCAGCGCCTTCCAGCCGCCGCCATAATCGAGGCTCGACCATGAGGCGACCGGCCAGGTATCGTTGAGCTGCCAATAAAGCGTGCCCATGCAATGGGGCTTTAGCGAGCGCCAGTAGTCGACAGCCGTGCGGATGGCCAGCGCCTGCTGGACCTGGCTCAGATAGACGAAGTTCTCGAAATCCCTGGGGAAGCGGAAATAACGGAACATGGTGCCGGCGATCCGTTCATTGCCGCCGACATTCTTCTGGTGCAGCTCGATGACCGGGGAAGCGATGTTCATGTCTTTGTCTTCGGCATAGGTGCGGATGACGGGCATGGATGTATAGGACTGGAAACCGAATTCGGAGCAGAAACGCGGTTTGACCGACCGGTAATTGTCGAACGACTTGTTCTCGTGCCAGACGGACCAGTAATGCATGTCGCCGGAGCCATCCGCGTGCCAGGCATCGCCATAATCGAGATAACCCGATGCAGGGCTCGAGGGCCACCAGAGCGCTTCGGGGGCGGCTTTTTTCAGGGCTCTTTCGATCGTGCGGTTCAGGCGGTCGTAGGCGACGAGATAACGGTCGCGATTGTTGCGGGATTCATCGAACCAGGTCAGCGCCCCCACCAGCTCATTATCGCCGCACCAGAGCGCGATGGAGGCATGCGAGGACAGGCGTTTCACCTGATAATCGACCTCGTGTTCGACATTGTCCAGAAAGTCTTCGCTGCAGGGATAAAGATTGCAGGCGAACATGAAATCCTGCCAGACCAGCAGGCCAAGGCGGTCGCAGAGATCGTAGAACCAGTCTTCCTCATAAAATCCGCCGCCCCAGACGCGGATCATGTTCATGTTGGCCTCGACGGCGGAGCAGAGGAGGTCTTCGGTCTTTTCCCGGCTGGTCAGCGAATAAAGCGCATCTGATGGAATCCAGTTGGCGCCGCGGCAGAAGATTTCCCGGCCATTGATGCGGAAGGCGAAGCGGCTGCCGGCCTCATCCTTGTCCGTCAGCAGTTCGATGGTCCTGAAGCCGATCTGACGGGTGACGGTTTCGTCGGGCAATTCTACCGCGAGCGTATAGAGCGTCTGTTCGCCGCTGCCCGCTGGCCACCATAGCGCGGGGTTCTCCACGAAGAAGACGTGGCGCACCACCGTCTCGCCTGCGCCAACACCGCAATCGAGCCGCAGCCTTTCATCATTGAGGGAAAGGTAGACCGGCAGGCTTGCCGGGCCTTCGGCAAACAGCGTGACGGCCACATGCAGCTCGACGCCGCCTTCGACATGGTGCTGCGAGGTGACGACATGCTCGATGCGGGCCGTATCGAGGCGCTTCAGCAGGATTTTGCCGTAAAGGCCGAGCGGCGCAATGGCGATGTTCCAGTCCCAGCCGAAATGGCATTGCGGCTTGCGCAGCATGTTGCCATTGGCGATCGGCGAATTGCCCGGGTGATAGGGAATATAAAAGGGCTGCCGCGCCTGTCGCTCTGCGCCGGCCACGATGTTGGAATGGAAATGGATGCGGATGGTGTTCTCGCCTGGCCGCACGGCGCGCGAAATATCGGGGCGGTAACGGCGGAAACAATTGTCGGCGCTCAGGACCGGGATATCGTTGACGAAGATGATCGCGACGGTGTCGAGATAATCGATATCGAGATACCAGCTGGCATCGGCCTCATCGAGGATGAATGTGCGCTCAATGATCCAGTCCCGCTGCGCCACCCATTGCACCGCGTTTTCATTGGCGCCGTGATAGGGGTCGGGAATGATGCCGGCGTTTTTGAGCGCGGTATGAATATCGCCTGGAACGGAAAGCTCGGTGGCATGATCTCCGTCCACCGATGTGAGGCGCCAGAGCCCGGCCAGATCGATGGTGGTTTCGGGCGTGGAGGAAGAGATCATGTTCGGACCCTGCATATATGAATTCGAAGAAGACAGACCGGCATTATGGAGCAGGCTTGTGTCAGAATCTGGGGGAACTGGATGCCGGCAAAACGGCTTTTGCCGGTTCGCTCCGCTTCACAATTTCCTCCCTCCGGCAACGTTACCGTAAAACAAACGTGCCGTCATGCCTTTGATTGCCGACTTGCGAGGTTAAAAGCGTTCGTCATCAACGCTACACGGTGAGGAAGTGGTCTTGTTTTTATAATTCGATATTTTTGATTTATATATCAATTAATTATATTTGTTTTTTAATTTAAATAATTAAGTTTGGTATGTTGAAGAAACATGGGTTTCATGGCCGCGGGAGCGGTCTCATGGGCGGAAATATTTTCTGCACCTGCATCGTTATAGCTGAATCGAGGCATGATCGGATGAGACCGAACTGTGCGAAGGGACGTTTGCCTTTGCAACAGCACAAAAGCTATCTATGATTATCGTTCGGTAAAGCGTGGCGAAATGACATGAACGATACTGGTAAATCCGGCGGAGGCGACATCCCCGCGACGACGGGCGAGCGCCCGACCTTGAAGACCATCGCCTATATGACGGGTCTTGGCATCACCACCGTGTCGCGTGCATTGAAGGATGCGCCCGATATCGGCGCCGAGACCAAGGAGCGCGTGCGGCTGATCGCCCGGCAAATCGGCTACCAGCCGAACCGCGCTGGCGTGCGGCTTCGTACCGGCAAGACCAATGTCATTGCGCTGGTGCTGAGTGTCGATGAAGAGCTGATGGGTTTCACCAGCCAGATGGTGTTCGGCATCACCGAGGTCCTCTCCAGCACGCAATATCATCTCGTCGTCACGCCGCATATCCACGCCAAGGATTCCATGGTGCCGATCCGCTATATTCTCGAGACCGGCTCGGCGGATGGGGTCATTATTTCGAAAATCGAGCCGAACGATCCGCGCGTGCGTTTCATGACGGAGCGCAACATGCCCTTCGTCACCCATGGGCGTTCGGATATGGGCATCGAACATGCCTTTCACGATTTCGACAATGAGGCTTATGCCTACGAGGCAGTCGAGCGGCTGGCGCAATGCGGGCGCAAAAGGATTGCCGTGATCATGCCGCCATCGCGATTTTCCTACCACGATCACGCGCGCAAGGGGTTCAATCGGGGGATCAGGGATTTCGGCCTTGCCGAATTCCCCATCGATGTCGTCACAATCGAGACGCCGCTCGAAAAAATCCGTGATTTCGGCGAGAGGCTGATGCAATCGGATGATCGCCCCGATGGTATCGTGTCGATCAGCGGCAGCAGCACCATCGCGCTGGTGGCGGGCTTTGAAGCGGCGGGTGTCAAGATCGGTGAGGATATCGATATCGTCTCGAAACAGTCGGCCGAGTTCCTGAACTGGATCAAGCCGCAAATCCATACCGTCAACGAGGATATCAAGCTGGCGGGCAGGGAGCTTGCGAAAGCCCTTCTGGCACGCATCAACGGCGCACCGCCGGAAACCCTGCAGAGCGTCAGCGAGCCGGTCTGGTCTTCCATGGCGCCGAAGCCGTAAGGAGCCCGGCGCCGTTCCGGATCAGGACAGGCAATCCTTCAGCGAGCCGGCAATGCCGCGCATCAGCTTGAAATAGAGGTCTGGACCGGGCTCCAGCGTTGCCGCTTCCGGATCGAGCGTCGCAGACTTCGCCGCCGTGCCTTCAGTGATGACCGAGATCAGTTTCGGCTCGAATTGCGGTTCGGCGAAAACGCAGGTTGCGCCCAGTTGACGAACCTTCTCCTGCATCTGTTTGACGCGATCTGCGCCGGGCAGGGTCTCGGGGCTGACGGTGATCGACCCCGCCGTCTTCACGCCATAACGATGCTCGAAATACTGATAGGCATCGTGAAAGACGATGAACGGCTTGTCCTTGATTGGCTTGACCGTTTCAGCCAGTTCCGTGTCGAGTGCATCCAGATCGTCGATCAGCTTTTTGGTGTTTGCCTGATAGGTTGCGGCATTGCCGGCATCGGCCGCAATCAGCGCGGTTTCGATCGTCTGGGCCATCGCCTTGGCGTTGGCCGGATCGAGCCAGAGATGAGTATCATAGGCGCCGTGCTCATGGTCGTGGTCGCCGTGGTCATGGCCATGGTCGTGGGCCGCCTCGCCATCCGCATGGTCCTCGTGGCCTTCTTCGCCATGGTCGTGTGCCTCGAAGGGGCCGCCTTCACGGAAAGGCAGCTTTTCCAGACCCTTGGCATCTTCCAGCTCCACCACCGCCGCCTTGCTGGCCAGTGCCTCCAGCGGCTTTTCCAGGAAAGCTTCCAACCCCGGCCCGACCCAGAACACCAGATCGGCCTTTTCCAGCCTGCGAGCATTGGAGGGCCGCAGATTATAGGTATGCGGCGAGGCAGCACCTTCGACGATAAGCTGCGGTTCACCCACGCCGCGCATGATGGCCGCGACGAGGGAGTGGACGGGCTTGATCGAGACCACGACATCCGGCGCAGCCGTAGCACCGGAGGCGGCGGCCGTTATTGCCCCCGACGCCATGAGCGGGATCAGGATCGATTTCATGAAATGCACTCCACTTGAAGAAGTATAGTTATGTTATTACATTTATTGCGTAACTCTATAACGTATGCAATAGCGGTAGGCAACATCGCCGAACGGACAATCCCATGCTTCATTCCGCCCGTCAGGGTAACGATATACTGGTTTCCCTTGTTAATGCCGGCGTGCAGCGCAATGGCCGCTGGCTGGTGCGCGGCGTGGAGTTTTCCGTCAGCAAAGGTGAGATCGTCACGTTGATCGGCCCGAACGGTTCGGGCAAATCCACCAGCGCAAAAATGGCGATCGGCGTGGTGAAACCGAGCGAAGGGGAGGTCTCGCGCATTGCCGGCCTGCGCGTCGGTTATGTGCCACAGAAGCTTTCGGTGGACTGGACCATGCCGCTTTCGGTGCGCCGGCTGATGACGCTGACCGGGCCGCTGCCCGCGCGCGAGATCGACGCGGCGCTGAATGCGACAGGCATTGCGCATCTTGCCGATGCCGAGGTGCAGCATCTGTCCGGCGGCGAGTTCCAGCGCGCGCTTCTGGCTCGCGCCATCGCCCGCAAGCCCGATCTGCTGGTTCTCGACGAGCCCGTGCAGGGCGTGGATTTCTCCGGCGAGATCGCGCTCTATGATATGATAAAAAATATCAGAAATTCAAGTAATTGCGGAATTTTGTTAATCTCGCATGACCTGCATGTGGTGATGGCGGAAACTGATACCGTGATCTGCCTGAACGGCCATGTCTGCTGCCGGGGAACACCGCAGGCGGTGAGCCAGAGCCCGGAATACATGCGGCTGTTCGGCGGTTCTGCCGCCAAGGCGCTTGCCGTCTACAGCCACCATCATGACCACACCCATCTGCCCGATGGCCGGGTGCAGCACGCGGATGGTTCGGTGACCGATCATTGCCATCCTGAAGATGGCCACCATCACGCCCATTCTCACGATCACCATCATGATGACCATGGCGAATGCGGTTGCGGCCATGAACATGGGGACCATGCACCCTCGAGCCACGGGCAGGGAGAACGGCATGTTTGACGATTTCTTCGTTCGCGCCATGGTCGCTGGCATCGGCGTTGCTCTGACCGCCGGGCCTCTCGGCTGTTTCGTCGTCTGGCGGCGTATGGCCTATTTCGGGGATACGATGGCCCATTCGGCGCTGCTTGGCGTCGCGCTCTCGCTGCTGTTGCAGCTCAACCTCATCGTCAGCGTTTTTCTGGTGGCATCCGCCGTTTCGATCCTGCTGATTTTTCTGCAGCGGCGGCAGGCACTGTCGTCCGATGCGTTGCTTGGCATCCTGTCCCATTCGGCGCTGGCGATTGGTCTCGTCATCGTCGCCTTCATGAGCTGGGTGCGTATCGACCTCGTGTCGTTCCTGTTCGGCGATATTCTTGCTGTCACTCGCAGCGATATCGCCCTGATCTGGGGCGGTGGGCTGGTGGTCATCGTCTCCATGGTCTTCCTGTGGCGGTCGTTGCTGGCTTCCACCGTCAATACGGAGCTTGCCGAGGCCGAGGGGCTGAACCCGGAACGTGCGAAGTTCATCTTCACACTGCTGATGGCGCTGGTGATCGCCATTGCCATGAAAGTGGTTGGCATCATGCTGATCACCTCGCTGCTGATCATACCGGCGGCGACCGCCAGACGGTTTTCCGCCACGCCGGAGGTGATGGCGGTGGTGGCTTCGCTGATCGGCGCTATCGCTGTTATCGGTGGCCTGTTCGGTTCGCTGACTTACGATACGCCGTCCGGCCCCTCCATCGTGGTTGCCGCGGTGATCCTGTTCGTTATAAGCCTGTTGCCGGCGCCGGGTTTTTCCCGCTCCGCGGATGAAGGAGGCAAGTCATGAATGCGCAAACCCAGCAGAACCTTACCAAGAACCAGTCGCTGGTCATGAATGCCCTGTCAAACGCGCATCAGCCGCTCAGCGCCTATATGATCCTCGACAAGCTGCGGGATGACGGGTTCCGCGCGCCGCTGCAGGTTTACCGGGCGCTGGAAAAGCTGGTGGAATTCGGTCTCGTGCACCGGCTGGAGAGCCTCAACGCCTTCGTTGCCTGCACCCATACTCAAGCCGAATGCTGCTCGCAACACCATGGAACCGTGGCATTCGCCATCTGCGAATCCTGCGGGCAGGTGACGGAATTCCACGATCATGAGATCGACCACCGCCTCGAGCACTGGGTGAAGGACAACAAGTTCAAGGCGGAAAAGACCACCATCGAGATTCGCGGTCTCTGCGCCAATTGTGCGTCATAGGCTTTGTTTGCGGGGCGGACATCGCTGCCCGCCATTGCTCATCCTTCGATAATCGCCAGATCTTTCGAAAAACGCTTCCAGTTCTCGATATATTTTTCGGCCGAGCGACGCAGGCCGGCGACGGCTTCGTCATCCAGCGTTCGGATGGCCCGCGCCGGCGATCCGACAATCAGTGAATTGTCGGGAAATTCCTTGCCTTCCGTCACCAACGCATTGGCGCCGACGAGGCAGTTGCGGCCGATCCTCGCGCCATTCAGGATCGTCGCACCCATGCCGATGAGTGAATTGTCCCCGATGCTGCAGCCATGCACGATGGCGTGGTGGCCGATGGTGCACATTTCGCCGATGGTGGCAGCAAAGCCGGGATCACTGTGCACCATCGCCCCTTCCTGAATATTGGTGCCGCGCCCGACGCTGATCGGCTCGTTATCGCCGCGCAATGTCGCGCCGAACCAGATGCCGACATCTTCACCGAGCGTCACCGAGCCGATGACATTGGCATCGGGGGCGACCCAGTAACGATCCGCTGCTGGGGTTTGCGGCACCCGGTCGGCGAGGCGGTAAAGCGGCATTCGGTTTCTCCCTCTGGATTATGCGCCGGCAGCGATCAGGCGACTGTGACCGACAGCCTGCCAACACCATCAACGCCACACTCGATGTGATCGCCGCGCACGATCGGACCAACACCTGCCGGCGTCCCGGTCATGATCACATCGCCGGCGGCAAGCGTAAAGAGCTTGGAAAGCTCGGCAATCACTTCCGGCACCTTCCAGATCATCTGCGCAAGATCGCCGGTCTGCTTGCGTTCACCATTGACATCAAGCCAGATCGCACCGGTGGCGGGATGGCCGATCTTGTCCGCAGGCACGATGGCGGAAACCGGTGCGGAATATTCAAACGCCTTGGCGCCTTCCCAGGAACGGCCCATTTTCTTCAGCCCGTCCTGCAGGTCACGGCGGGTCATATCGATGCCGACGGCATAACCCCAGACATGGTTCAGCGTCTCGTCCGCCGGAATATCTGCGCCGCCGCTTTTCAGAACCACAACACATTCAACCTCGTAATGCACATTCGACGATAGCGACGGGTAGGGGAAATCACTGCCGGCGGGCAGTAGATTGTCCGGGTTCTTCTGGAAATAAAAGGGCGGCTCGCGCGAGGGATCGTGGCCCATCTCGATGGCATGATCGGCATAATTGCGACCAACGCAATAGACCCGCCGCACGGGGAACATGTCGTCCGTGCCCTCAACGGGCAGGAGAACGGGTTTCGGGGCGGGGATGACGGTGGCGGCCATGGGAATTTCCTGTCGTCTCTTTAAGGTGCAATTCTTGTCCCGCGATTCCGGGCCGATTTCCAGTTGAAAATGCTGTCGAGCGCAAAACTGGCATTTTGCGGTATAATACAGCCAATGTGGGTCTGTATCCCTCGGTTCGTATCTGACCTCCATCTTCAGCGATCTGTTTCAGGCCGTGCCCGGATCTTCCTCCATAACGGTCGAAACAATGTGAGGTTTACCTGAATGCGGACCATGCCGTTGCGCTTGGTGTCATCATAACCGAGCTTCTGACCAATGCGCTTAAGTATGCCTATCCCGGTCAAACGGGTACGGTCCGTGACAGTCTATCCGAACAAAATGGACAATTCTTTCTCGTTGTGGAAGACGATGGCGTCGGTTCGAAGGCAGAATCAAAACCCCGCGGCACCGGCCTTGGCACGAAGCTCATCATGGCGATGGCGCAGAATATCGGCGCTCGCGTTGAGCAAACGCGTACGCATCCGGATTTGGGGAAGGGAACCCGTTTCGCTATGACGTGGGATGAGAAGTCGTAACTCGTAGAGCCACGTATATTGGCGGTGTAGGTGCAAGGGATTGATTGACCCCTCTATTTTCCTGTTGCTAGTTGGCTGCAGGAAGCTGACTGATCTTTCAGCCTATGAGAACCCAGCATGGGATTGAGGCTGGCAGGTTCTTCTGCATCACTCCCAACTATCGATTGATAACCTCACAGGTGACGCGCGCTGCCGACGGCGATGACGGGACCGGTCGCCTGACCGGTCGGTGAGCCGCCAAAGGGCTCGACGCTGATCGCAAAGGTGGTGCCTTCGCTGATATTGCCGCGCATATCGGCGGGAATGATCAGATCGCCATTTGCGCCGGGCTGGAAGACGCCGAGCGAGCGGGTCTTGCCGCCATCCATCACGAGCCACAACTCCAGAGATTTCTCGTCGGTCTTGCCGGTTGCGACAGGAACGATGCGCATCCGTCCCGATTCCGCATCGTAGGAGGCAAGCAGGTTGACCTGACTGTCGGTTGTCGCGAGTTCGGCCACCAGCGGTGTGGTTTCCTGCCATCTCTCGGGAAATGCGGCGTAGACGACCGCCGCTACGGCAGTCGCGCTGGTGGCGACCGATATCCACCGCCAGAAGGATGCCGAACTCCACAGGCTGCCATTGGTATTGATATGCCTGGCGCCGAACAGACGCTCCTCGATGCGGGCAAGAATGGTCGCGCTCGGCACCTGTTCCTGGTAATCGGCATTGAAGTCGGAGAATTCCGCCTCCCAGCGCTGGACGAGCTGGGCGAAGGCTTTGTCGTTCTCCATGCGCCGCTCGAGTTCGCGACGCTTTTCGACCGACAGCACGCCAAGCACATATTCGCCGGCGAGGATTTCGTCGCGCGAATGCATGCCGTCGCTGTGTTCGCCCGTCGTCATCGTTGCATGCACTCTCTGAGTTTGAGAAGGCTGCGTCTCAGCCAGGTTCTGATCGTGTTGAGCGGCACCCGCAATTCCTCGGCGAGTTCGATATAGCTCAAGCCTTCCACATAGGCCCGGCGTACCGCCTGCGCGTGAACCGTTTCCAGTTCCCGCATGCAATTGTCGATCCGGCGACCCTCGTCGGCCAGCACGATCTGCTGCTCCGGATTGCGGATGCTGTCGTCGGCGATGTCATAGGCGTCGTCGATGTCGTCGTTGAGGGGCTTGCGCGCCCTGATCGTATCGATCGCATGGTTGCGGGCGATGGCGGCAAGCCATGTTGCGGGCTTGCCGGCGCTTGCGGCAAATGTGCGGGCGCGCTGCCAGACCTTGATGTAGATTTCCTGCAGCGCCTCTTCGGCTTCGGTCCTGTCACGCAGGATTTTCAGGCAGATCGCGAAAAGCTTCGGACTGGTTGCCTGATAGAGCGAGACGAATGCTGAACGATCACCCATGCCGACACGGTTGATTAGGCTTGCGATCTCTGTGCCCTGCATTCGAACCTTCCTTGCTGCGCTTCCTTTATAAGGTCGTCCTTCACACGAAGACAAGGGATGAGGAAGAGGAAGTTCATGATGTGGGGGCCACAGGAGGGCCGCACTTACGCCGTAGCCGAGAGGAAGCGTTGTCATGATATGCCCGCCGAATTTTCCAGTGGGCCGAGGAGGCGCACCGTGACGATATAACCGATGATGGCCGCAGCTGCGGAAACGAAGGCTCCCCAAAGAAGATCGGCGATGGTGAGGGTGGTTGGCCAGTTCTTCAACGTGGCCTGATTGGTCAGATCATAGGTCGCGTAGGCCATGAAGCCGACAATCGCGCCGTAAAGCAGCGCCGTCGTCCATTCACCGGAAAGCAGGGCGGGGCGCACGGCGAGAAAGGTGAGGCCGCCAGCGTAGATGAGATAGAAGACGACCGCTGGAGCGAGCCGGAAATTTTCCGCCAGAAGATCGCCGATGGCCGGGCGGTAAAGACGCGACGCCATGGTGCTCAGCCAGATGAAATCGATCACCAGAAAGGCGACGAGCGTGAAAAAATAGGCTGCGAAATAGGTCTTCATCGGTGTTTTCCTTTGCCGGGCATTGAGAAGACGGCGAGTGTTTTTTCGTTCGGAAGACAATGGAACTAATGGATGGAACGGAGCGTGACCTGCGCTAGTCGATCCGGGTCCAGCTTATGCCCTTGCACAGAAGGCCGGCGACGATACAGCCCTTCGTGGTCATGTTATTGCCGGAAAGGGTCACCGTTATCCTGTAGGATTTGTCCCGCTGAGGATCAAAGGCGGTGCCGGAATAGATGCCCGCTTCGCTCTGCTTGATGTCCATGATCAGGCGGTCGCCGGTCTTTTCCTTCGGCGTGCCGGGTTTGATCCAGGTGTTTGTGGCGCATATTTTTTCACCACACGGCGCGATCAGCACTTTTGCCTTGCCGTCGCCACGCGCCCAGTTACCGTCGATCTCCGCCGCTGTCGCGCTGGCGCCGACCAGCATCGGGGACAGGGCAGATACAATTGCCAATCTAATGATTATCATTGTCTTTCTCCACCTGTTAGCCCCGCCTCATCGATGTTCTATCGTGTACAAGCCGACATTTATGGTCCCTTCGGCAAAACCTGCTTCGCAATAGCAGAGGTAATAATCCCAGAGCCGCCGGAAGCGGTCGTCGAAACCAAGCAGGGAAATCGTCTGCCATCGGGCATGAAAACGCTGGCGCCATTCCGAAAGCGTGAGCGCATAGGACTGGCCAAAAAGTTCTGTCTCCGTGAGCTTCAGGCCGGCTTGCCCGACGGCTTTTTCGAGCGCTGAATCGGAGGGCAGGAACCCACCGGGAAAGACGTATTTCTGAATGAAATCTGCCTTGCGCCGATATGTATCGAAGCGGTTTTCCTCGATGGAGATGATTTGCAGCACCGCACGACCGCCGGGTTTCAGGCAGCGTTTCAACGTTTCGAAATAACTTGGCCAGTAGGCTTCGCCGACCGCTTCAAACATTTCAACGGAGACGATATTGTCGAATTGGCCGGTCACATCGCGGTAATCCTGCAATCTGAGATCGATCCGGCCGGCCTTGCCTTCTTTTTCCGCCGCGTTTTTCGCCCAGCTCAACTGGGAGGGCGATAGGGTGATGCCGGTCACGCTGGCATTATGCTGCGTGGCGAGGTGGATGGCGAGCGCACCCCAGCCGCAGCCGATTTCCAGGACGCTTTTGTTGTCGGTTAGTTGGAGTTTCTCCGCAATGCATTCGAGTTTCTTGCGTTGAGCGGCCTCAAGGCTGGGTGTGGTGCCGTCAAAAAACGCTGACGAATAGAGCATCGAAGGATCGAGCCATTGCCGGTAGAACTCGTTGCCGAGATCGTAATGCGCCTCGATGTTGCGGCGGCTGCCGCGTCTGGTATTGGCATTCAGCCCGTGTGCAAGCCGGTTGATGAGGCGCATGGGCAGGCTGCCGCGCATCGACCTTGCAAATGCGTCGCGATTTTGAGCGGCGAAACGGATGAGCGCCGTCAGATCAGGCGTAGACCAGTCATTCTCGATGAAGCCTTCCGCGAAGCCGATATCGCCGTTGACGAGCATCCGGCGGATTGCCCGCCAATTATGCAGCACGATAACGGCGTGACTGCCTTCCGACCCACCCGATTTTTCGATGGTTCCGCCGCCGGGAAGGACGACGCGCAGCTGGCCCCGCTCGATATTGTTCAGCAGCCGGTTGATGAGCCATATCCCCATGCCTATGCGGCCGTTGAGGCGGGTATTCTGTGCCGGCAATTGGGAGAGATTTTCAAACGGGGTCATGAATTCTGGCCTCGATTTGCGACGATGAAGGGGGAACGAAAGAGATGGGATCGACTGGTGGCAGCGGACGCTTTCTAAACCGCACGCCCTTCAGCCAGATTTGCAGGGCTTCCCAGTGAATGCCGAGAACGACTTTCAGCGTGAGGAAGGGGATGGTGACGAAGGCTTTCAGGAGCGCGCCATCGGTCAACTCGATCCTTCGGGCAAGATGCCGGGCCGTCAGGACGGCACCGTCGTCGTCGAAAGTTTCAATGACGATCTTCAGCCTGTCACTCGGTGGGATGACGCGGAAAACATAGTGGAGGTCCATGTCCATGAAGGGCGAAACATAAAAGGCCTTGTCGCATCGTTGGACGATCTCTGTCCCCGTGCCGACCTCCACCGGGATCAGATAGGAGTGTCGTTGGCCGAAGGTGTTGTCGACTTCCCAAAGGATGGCCTTGAGCGACATGTCGCGCCCATGGCAGAAGAACACGCTGAGCGGGTTGAAGGCCCAGCCAAGCAGGCGCGGCATGGTGAGCAGGTGGATGGGACCCCCATCGACGGCCATGCCTGCCGCCGCCATGGCGGTCTCTATTTGCTGGCGCAGCCCGATCGTGCTGCCGTTGCCGCGATCCTTGCGATGAAATGAAAACAGGTTGAAACGGTCTACGGAGAAAAACCGTAATTTCCGGTTGAGCGTCTCCAACTCATCGAGATCGAGAAGCAGCGAATAAATCCGGTAGTCCAGCTTGTGGGTTTTCGGCTTGAAGCGCGCATGGGTCACGTGGCCCGGGAAAAGCGCTGAGTTAAGGGGAGGGGTCATGCCGTCGCCTCCATGAGTTGTGTGCCTGTCGCAATCGTCGCCAAATCCAGGCGAATGATCCGGCCGCTGTCGTCGGCAACCTTCCAGGGGCGGGACACGCCGCCAAGATCTTCGGCGACGGCAAGGCCTGCCTGAAGACCGTCTTCATGAAAACCAGAGCCGAAATAGGCGCCGCAGAACCAGGTGTTTCGCAGGCCCTGCAAGGCCCATAGTTCCTGACGCATCTGTTCGGTGCCAGCGTCGAAAACCGGGTGGTGATAGGTTTCCTCGGCGATGATTTTTCCTTGATCCGGTTCCCGCGTCGGGTTCAGCGTTACGAAAATGTCCTGGGTTTCGCCCAGCGGCTGAAGCCTGTTCATCCAGTAGGTGATGCTCGGCTGGCCCGCTTCAATGCGCGTGTCCGCCACATAGTTCCAGCTTGACCATGCAGCGCGCCGGCGCGGCATGAAACTGCTGTCGGTGTGAAGCACAGCGCGGTTTTGGGTGTAGGTAAAAGCGCCGAGAATGCGCCGTTCGGCACGCGTTGCATCCACGAGCATATCGAGCGCCTGATCCGCATGGGTTGCGATCACCACGTCATCGAAGCGCGCGACTTCGCCGTCCACAGTGGTGATTTCGATCCCGTCCGGCAGGCGGTGGATGCGCGTCACCGGCGTCGAGAGGCGAATTCGATCCGCAAACGGCGCGGTGATGCGTTTTACATATTCGCGTGCGCCGCCGACGACCGTGCGCCAGACTGGCCGATTGCGCAGCAACAGCAGACCGTGATTGCGGCAAAATTTGATGAAATGCGCTGCCGGATAACGGCCGACCTCCATGGCTGGCGTGGACCATATGGCCGCGGCCATGGGGTAGAGATGATCGTTGCGGAACGCCGCCCCGTAATGGTTGCGCGTGAGATAGTCGTCGAGAGACACGTCTCCCATCACATGCAGGTCTCGCGGAGCGTTGCGGTAAAACCGCAGCAGGTCCGCCAGCATCGACCAGAAACGCGGTCGCAGCGCATTTCTCTTTTGTGCCAGCAGGCCAAGACCGGTTCCGCCGGAATATTCAAAGCCGCCATTGTTAAGGGAAACGGCGAAAGACATGTTGGAGGCTGCGGTCGGCACGTCCAGTGTTTGAAGAAGCGCCGTGAGATTGGGATAGGTCCATTCGTTATATACAATGAAGCCGGTATCGACATGAACGGGCCCATTATGCGTATCGAATGTTACCGTGTTGGTGTGACCGCCGATGCGATCCGCCGCCTCGAAGACCGTGACATCGTGCCGTTGCGACAATAGCCAGGCTGCCGACAGGCCGGAAATTCCCGTTCCCACGATGGCGATGCGGCGCCGGCTTTCTCTTGGTGTTGCTTCGGTGTCGGTCATCTATCCTCACTATCGCATTACAGAAATTTGCCTTGGGACAGCGCAGATACGAGGCAACCCTCTGATAAGTTTCAGCGGCCGACGGTTTTTAGATTTTTTTCCGAACCCTGAAACTCTTTTGCCGGTCCGGGCGTATTTCTCATCACGACACCCGGCCTCGATCTGTTCAAAACGGTGAGCGAAGTAGTGATGTTTTCTGTGATCCTGATGCTTGCCATTCTCATGTCGCTCCTGATGGCCGGAGCGTGGGCATTGCAGAGAGCAACCGGTTCCAGCGGCTGGATCGACACCGTCTGGTCGGCGAGCGTCGGGTTTGGCGGCGTTTTGGCTGTTTTGTTGGCGGAGGGTGACGGCGGGCGGCGCGCCATCGTATTCTTCCTTATTGCCGTCTGGTCCCTGCGGCTTGCCGGCCATATCGGACTGCGCACGCGGGGCGGCGGGGAAGATCCCCGTTATGCAAAGTTCATCGAAAAATGGGGCAGCGCGGCCTCCTTTCGGCTTTTCATCTTCCTCCAGATACAGGCCGCCGCCGCCTTCGTGCTTGTTCTGGCGGTTTATCTTGCCGCCGGCAACGGCCAGGTTTTTCCGCGTGTCATCGATCTCCTTGCCACCATGATTGCCGTCGCTGCGTTGGCAGGGGAAGCCCTCTCGGATGCTCAGCTTTCGAAATTCAGGAAAACTCCTGAAGCAAAAACCGGCGTCTGCGAAACCGGTCTTTGGCGTTATTCCCGCCACCCCAATTATTTCTTCGAATGGCTTTTCTGGTGCAGTTTGCCGCTGCTGGCCGTTCAGACGAACGCCTTGTCATGGGCCTCGCTCGCCGCACCCGTCATGATGTACTGGCTGCTCGTCCACGTCTCCGGCATTCCGCCGCTTGAAGAGCACATGCTGAACTCGCGCGGGGAAAAATTCCGTGCCTTGCAACGTCGCGTCAACGCCTTCTTTCCAGGGCCGCGCAAGAACGAGGAAACGCCATGAACATGCTCGCCTTTGCCATCAATGCCGCAGAACGTGCGCCGCTCAACGACAGCGTCACACTCGCCGGGATAGATATGCTCTGCGCCAGAACGAAACGACGGCTTGCCCGTATTCCCGCAGCGGCGGAGCTGGATTTCGCTGCCGATATGGCAAAATTTCCCGTAGCCAGCCATACCGATGAGGCGAACAGGCAGCACTATGAGGTTCCGGCAGAGTTTTTTGCGCTCGTTCTGGGCGCGCAGCGCAAGTATTCCTGCTGTTATTATCCCGATGCCACGACGACGCTCGATGAGGCGGAGACTGCCGCGCTGGCCGAGACCGTTGCCCATGCCGGATTGCAGGATGGTATGGACATTCTCGAACTCGGCTGCGGCTGGGGCTCGCTTTCCCTTTATATGGCAGGCCGCTTTCCCAATGCGCGGATCACGTCCGTTTCGAATTCCGCATCGCAACGCGAATATATCATCGGCTGCGCTCGGGCACGGGGGTTCTCGAACCTGTCGGTGGTGACCGCCGATATGAATGATTTCACCTCCGGCGCGCGTTTCGATCGCGTCGTCTCGGTGGAAATGTTCGAACACATGTCCAACTGGCGCGCATTGTTCGAGCGTGTTCATTCATGGCTGAAGCCGGGCGGCCGGTTTTTCCTGCACGTCTTCAATCATCGTAGCCGGTCTTACCGTTTTGACCACAATAATCCGGCAGACTGGATCGCGCAGCATTTCTTCACCGGCGGCATCATGCCCGCCTTCGACCTTCCGCATCGTTTCGACACGCTTTTCACCGTCGAACGGGAATGGCGCTGGTCGGGATCGCATTATCGTCGGACAGCGCTCGACTGGCTGGCGAATTTCGACCGGGAGATCGTGCTTGTACGACCGATCCTGCAGCGGGTTTATGGCGTTGATGCCCGATTGTGGGAACGGCGTTGGCGATTGTTCTTTCTGGCAACGGCGGGGCTTTTCGGGCATCAGGATGGTGAGGTTTGGGGCGTCGGGCACTACGTTCTGATGCCCAACTAAGCTTAAAACGTCAGCTGAAAACAGAGTTTACCCATTTGGACCACGTTTGAGCTGACAAAATTTGCGGAATTAGGTGGCAACTGCCACCAGACCTCCTGCCGCTGAACGCATAGGATCGCTGCGATCCTATGGAGCGGTTGAGCATGGTTCTTATCGTTGATGAACTGAAGAGAAAGCAGGGGGAGATCGGCCTTCGCATCGGTGAATTGCGGGCGCAGATCATCTTGCTGGAGCAGCAGCAGGCAGCATTCGATGTCGTCATTCGGTCCTATGATCCGGATCATGCGCCCTTGATCGAGAAGGGATCCGCCCGCCGTCGACGCAAGCTGGATGGTGTCGACAAGGGGAGCATCTCCATGCTCTTCAAAGGCTTTGATCGCCGTGGTTTCGTTTTGCGGACACTCCGAGAGGCGGGACGGCCGATCACGACAGCGGACTTCGCTGTGGCCTTCGCCCGCGAGAACGGCCTCGGCGAAGACGACGCAAGGCTTGGCCTCATCGGCAACCGTTTCTCCCAGATGCTGGATCAGCTTGCCAAGGCTGATCGGGTGCGCCGGGCGGGGAAGATCGACGGGCAGCGGCATTTATGGGAGGTTGCCGCATAGCATGGGGACAGCGTACCCGGCATTGATCCTCATGCTGACGAAGCGTAAAATGTAGATGTCGTTGCCGAGGAGAATATTAAAAGATGAGATCTGCACCCAGCAATGCAGATCAGATAGTAAAAGTTCTCCAGGGCGGCGACGCCCTGAGGCGCGTTCGGATCGTTGAACGATCTTATGGTGTGTACGTTCTCCGACCGGAAGAATGGTATCAAAACGTGTTCGAAGGGGAGATCGTCGCCGAAGGTTGGAAGCCCATACATGGCGATTTCGGACTATTCGGAAGCGCCGACTTGGCCGAGAGTGAAGCGATCGCCAGCTTTGATTGGCTACTAGATTCACCATGCCCTACGGCCTAGCGGCCCCTCTGTAGTCACCGCCACTGGCGCTCCGGGTTCTCCCCGCCCTCCCAAACAAGGTCGGGTGGGTGGTTGCCCTGCCAATATCCGCATAGGTTTCTCGACGTTGGCCTTGAGGGCGCCTTGTAGAGCATGCCCCGGAGCTGAAGGCCGTTGTCGACACGACGATTGTCCTCGCGCCAGGCGATTTCGGCCGCGTACCAGTCGAAGTAGCGTACCGAGAAGCGATGGTGGATTCCGATATAGGCACGCTGGATGCGGCTGAAGAAGCTCTCGACGTGGTTCGTGTTGACCCCCGCCTTCTGCCTGGTATTCTTTGCTGTGATTGACCCGGTGCAGTTCCTGCAGGCCTTCAAGATCGTCGTAGCTGAAGTGCTCGTCCGCGTGCAGCCGTGAACCCTTTCGAACGTGCTTCTTGACCATCTCCCACGCCTCGTCGGAGTCTTCACTCCGGATGACGCGCGATAGGGTCTGCTCGCGCCCACGGCGGAAAGGCGTCTTCTCACGCAACGTCAGGATGGTCAGGCGCTTGAAGTTCTGGTTCTCGGCACGACGCCGATCGACGCGATCCTCCTTTCGATTCTCCGGCTTAATGTGGCCGCCCGCGTACTTGCCGTCGATATGAATCTCGCCCTCCAGTATCATTCGGAAGCGCCGCGTCGAAATCGCCTCACCCATCTTCATCAGCAGCACCCATGCGGTTTTTTACTGGATGCCCAGCTCGCGGGAGAGCTGGAGAGCGCTCTTGCCTTTAACCGAATTCACCGAGAACCAGAGTCCCGCCAGAATGTCCCGGAAGCTCATCTTCCGGAACACGAAGACCGTTCCGGCGTGACCGAGAACTCGCGGCGACAAGCCTGGCACTTGAAACGGCGACGTCGGATCTCCCAGCAGTTCGAATGCGCGCAGCGGACGCAGGTCGGCCTGCCTTCGGTATCCGGCCAGCGGATGAAGCAGAAAGCCTTGTACGACCGCTCTTCGTCGAAGGTGCGAAGGTTCCTAAGCGTGAAGGTCTGGCAATAGGGTGACAGCAGGAAGTGCTGGTTGCCCCAATATTTCCACCCTCCGAAGTGCCTCCAGTTCAGAGGAGATGGAGGTCTGCGGCGAAATGGTGGCGGGCAGATTGGTCGGCATGTTCGATCCCTTGATGATTACGCGATACGACAGGGCCTCGCCGGAGGTCGGCGAGCGGAAAATCAGCGTTGTCGTATGTCTATGGGTCTGAACATGCTTCGGTTCGTACCAAGGTCCAGCAAGAGAGTCGATCGGATTCTTTTCGGGATGGATGGATCACTGGCAGCGGAGCTGCCCTAACATCACGAAAGGCGAGTCTGTCGAGGGCGTCGTAGTCCCACTCTGAAGGGCTGGTGGCAGTTGCTACCCAATTCCGAAAATTTGCCTTTTTCGCATCGGGTGCTGGTGTGTTGATTTAAGAGGGGGCGCGGTAGTTGCCTTTGAAACCTCGCTAGTTGAAATCCGGCTCACTGACTTCGTCCCTGTGTCTTCGCGTAACGCTACTCGCGCCGCTGGCTCTCGCTCCCACATCTCAAATTCGTCCTCACAAAGGTCGACCGCCAACCCGTTGATTTCGTCAAGCTTCGTGTCTATCGCTCGCTTGTCTCATTTCCTTGCGCCTGGATGGTAGGCGGCATCTTGCGAGTTAGATTCAGTGCTCCCAAGGTAAGCAGCCGCTTCTTTTCGGCCGATGAAGGGATCATATCTCCGGCCTTACCGGATGATCCCTCAAGTCTACATATACAAGCACTCTTAGTTATCCGTCACCGTTTTTAGCCACTTCCACCCGGCGAACTTATCGCCCTTCTCCCTGATATGCGTGTATCTTTTTAGACTGTTCCAATTACGATGGCCCGATACGCTGGCGGCGAGTCGGATCGTCTTACCCATCTCGAACAGGCGGGGAATCCCTTCGTGATGCAGGTCGTGGAAATGCAAGTCTTCGATCTCAAGGAAACGGCAAGCGCGGGTGAAGGCTGCGCCAACCCCGGCAGTGCCGTAGGGGAATATCCGCGGCCCAGTCTTCGGCATAGCTTTGATGATCTGCATTGCCTCTGGCGGAAGCTCGCACCACACGTCATTATCCTTTTTCTGTCCAGGATGCCTGAGGTCCCGGACGAGTATGCGGCTGTGAGGCTCATCTAGATATTCCCATTCTATCCGGACTATCTCTTCCTGCCTGCGTGTCGAGTAGATTGCGAACGCGACCACCCGATCCATGCGTGAGACATGTAGCGTCGCCAAATTTCGGGTGGTGAAGTAATTCATGATCCTGTCGAGCTGGGGGGTAGGGCGGTGCGACCGGCTCTCAGAATTGGCGATGGCGTTCAGCTTACGAAGGACCGTCTGCGCATCCCGCATGGCGACGGGATCAAGCGGCATACCCCACGCCGGCCGAGCGATCGAAAATATGGAGGACAGATGCGGCTTACGGCCTTCGGCCAGTTGGGTGGCAAATGTCACGATATCATCGCTTCGGATATCTGCGCAATCCATCGTGGCAATCTTGAAGGCTTTGATCGTTCTGAGCACCTGCTCTTGGTGGCTCCCATCATTCCTTTCTCTTTGACGTACCGATCAATGGCGTCCGCTAAGGTGAAGCGGTCCGCATTCAACCGCTCCAGCGCGCTAGGTTTGTCGATATCGGTCTCGCGAAATCGAACCCACGCCTCCGCCTCGCGCTTTCGATCGAAAGTCTTGGCCTCCCTGAAAACTATACGGCCGCCTTTTTTTCTGAGGATCTGCGCGGTATAACCAAGCGATCCGTCTTTTCGTTTTCTCGCGGTGATGGTGCTCATCGGTTCAATATTCCTCTCTCGGTACGACATCGTCATACTTGACTATAAAATTGGGTGGAACAGCGTGGAAAAAGTAGGACGAAACAAGATGAAAAACGACATCAATATAACGGGTATAAAATATTGAATTTATACGAAAAATCAATAAAATCAGGGGTTAAGATTTTTTCCGTGGCCCCCATGATCGACTGGACCGACACGAGGTGCAGGTTTCTGCACCGGCAATTGTCGAAGCGTGCGCTGCTGTTTACCGAAATGATCGTTGCCGACGCCATCATCCACGGCCAGCGCGACAGGCTGCTCGGTTACCATCCACAGGAACATCCCGTTGCGCTACAGCTTGGCGGATCCGACCCCGCCAAGCTTGCCGAGGCGGTGCGGATTGCCGGGGATTACGGCTATGATGAAATCAACCTCAATGTCGGCTGCCCTTCGGACCGGGTGCAATCCGGCACTTTCGGCGCCTGCCTGATGCGCGAGCCCGAAGTCGTGGCGCAGTGCGTTTCGGCGATGAAGGCGGTTGCGACTGTGCCGGTGACTGTCAAATGCCGCATCGGGGTGGATGATCAGGAGCCGGAATCGGTGTTGCCGGATTTTCTGGCGCGTGTTGTCGCGGCCGGCGCGGATGCCGTGTGGATCCATGCGCGCAAAGCCTGGCTGCAAGGGCTCTCGCCGAAGGAAAACCGCGAGGTGCCGCCGCTCGATTATGATCTCGTCTATCGCATGAAACGGGAAAATCCCGACGTCTTCGTCGGTATCAATGGCGGAATCGCCGATCTCGATCAGGCTTGCGATCATCTGCAGCATATGGATGGTGTCATGCTTGGCCGTGCTGCCTACCACAACACATCCATCCTCGCCGATGTGGATCACCGCATCTATGGCGAAGAGGCCCCGCAATACGACTGGATGGGGTTGCGCGACGCCATGATGGCCTATGCCGTCGATTATATTGCCGCGGGCGGGCGTCTCAACCACGTTACCCGCCACATGGTCGGTCTGTTTCAGGGCATGCCGGGCGCGCGCCGTTTCCGGCAAATTCTCTCCAGCGATGCCACCCGGCCGGGGGCAGGGCCGGAGGTGATCGAGGCGGCTTTTGCTGCGATCGATTTCAATCCGACAAAAGAACTGGCGGGCTGAAGGCTGGAAACGGCCTTCTTACGATTTTCATGCCGCTTAGCGACCGGGGTATCGCGAGAAATTCCGCAGCCGGGATCGGGTAATCTCTCAAGGGACGATCCAGACCAGCCCGTGCCATTCCCTCCCGGTATCGCCAGTCATGCAGAAATCGAGTGATGGTTTGCGGATCAGGCCGAGGCGCGACATGACGGCCCGGGAGCGGAAATTATCGGAGCTTGTATAAGCGACGATCCCAGCTATTCCTTTGAAATCGTTCGCATGCGCCAAGGCGGCTTTTGCGCTTTCGGTCGCATAACCTTTTCCCCACGCCTGCCTTATGAAACGCCAGCCGATTTCGTGGTGCGGGCCGAGCGGATGGTCTTCGGAGAGGCGTGGCATAACGCCTGCATAACCGAGAAACAGGCCATCGGGATTTTCAACCGCCCAGCGGGCGATGCCCTGTTCGCGCTGCGCCCTGCGATAACGCTCGAATTTTTTCCTGCTCCGCGCCTCGTCCGCCGGCCCGCCCTGATCGGCCATCACCTGCGGATCGGTCTGCATTGCAGCGAAGGCGTCAAAATGATCGTCCCGCCAATGGCGCAGGCGTAAACGTTCCGTCTCGATCATATCCATTCCCGCTCAACCTTCTAAAGACGACAGCCCTTTGCCGACGAAACGTCTTGGGCGATCATCGGCATTCTTGCCGGGGTGAGATGACGGGAGTGAGACGCAGGCTGTTTATTCTCCGGACATCGAATGTTTTCCAACACGACGACCTGCCGGGTGAGGCTGCAACATCCGGTGTTCAGCGGCGCCGCATCACTCAGACAGCCTTTTGCAATTCCTGCGCACCGTTGGGCGCATTGATCTTGCCGCCGGTGATGAAGAAGGCGAAAACGTCGCGCGGTGTCTTTTCCGCTTTCCGGTCGGGCGCGATCAGCGGCAGATCATCAGGTACACCGCCCGCCGCATAGGTTTTGACCCGTTTTGCCCAATGGCCAATCTCGGCCTTCGGATAGCAGGTGGCGATGTCGTCTTCGCCTTTTTGCAGGCGGCAATAAACGAAGTCGGCCGTCACATCCGGCAGCATCGGATAATCGTGGTGATCGGCGCAGACAACGGCGACCTTGTGTCTGGCGATAAGATCGATGAATTCCGGTACCTGAAATGTCGGGTTGCGCACTTCGACCACATGGCGAAGCCGGATACCATCCTGTTTCTCCGGCAGGAGCGCCAGAAAGGCGCCGAAATCCTCCACATCGAATTTTTTCGTCGGCGCAAATTGCCAGAGGATCGGGCCGAGGTGAGAGCCAAGCTCCGTCAGTCCTTGAGTCAAAAATTTCGTCATCGATTCACCCGCTTCGGCCAGAACCTTGCGGTTGGTGACAAAGCGGCTGGCCTTCAGGGAGAAGATGAAATCGTCAGGCACTTCGGAGGCCCATTTGGCGAAGGTCGCCGGTTTCTGGCTGCTGTAGTAGGTGCCGTTCACCTCGATTGCCGTCATTTGCCGGCTGGCATGTTCGAGCTGGCGCTTCTTCGGCAGTTTTTCCGGATAAAAGGTGCCTTCCCAGGGCTCGAAGGTCCAACCGCCGATACCGGTGCGGATCGTGCCTGATGTCGACATATGCTGTTCCTCCTCCGGCCTTTGGCCCATTCGACCTTTGCTGTGAAAGACTGCGGATTACTCCGCAGCCTCGCGTTTCCCGGCCGGCCGGCGTTCCAGAAGTTCCTTCAGGAAATGACCGGTGTAAGAGCGCTCGACCTTGACGATATCTTCCGGCGTGCCGGTCGCCACGATTTCGCCGCCACCCGTGCCGCCCTCGGGGCCGATGTCGATGATCCAGTCGGCTGTCTTGATGACTTCGAGGTTGTGTTCGATCACCACGACGGAATTGCCCTGGTCCACCAGTGCCTGCAGCATTTCCAGCAGTTTGTTGACGTCGTGGAAGTGCAGGCCCGTCGTTGGCTCATCGAGAATGTAGAGCGTGCGGCCTGTCGAGCGTTTCGACAGTTCCTTGGCGAGCTTGACGCGCTGGGCCTCGCCGCCGGACAGCGTGTTGGCTTGCTGGCCGACCTTGATGTAACCGAGGCCGACATCGAACAAAGCCTGCAGCTTGTCGCGCACTGCCGGCACGGCGGCGAAGAATTCCACGCCTTCTTCCACCGTCATATCCAGCACGTCGGCGATGGACTTGCTCTTGAAAGTCACGTCCAGCGTCTCGCGATTGTAACGCTTGCCGTGGCAGACGTCGCAGGTGACATAGACGTCGGGCAGGAAGTGCATCTCGATCTTGATGACGCCGTCGCCCTGGCAGGCCTCGCAGCGGCCGCCCTTGACGTTGAAGGAGAAACGGCCCGGCGCGTAGCCGCGCGCCTTGGCCTCCGGTAGACCGGCGAACCAGTCGCGTATCGGCGTAAATGCGCCGGTATAGGTGGCCGGGTTGGAGCGCGGCGTGCGGCCAATCGGCGACTGGTCGATATCGATAACCTTATCGATGAATTCGAAACCGTCGATGCGGTCGTGTTCGGCCGGGATTTCACGTGCGCCCATCACCCGGCGTGCCGCCGACTTATAAAGCGTCTCGATCAGGAAGGTGGATTTTCCACCGCCCGACACGCCGGTAACGGCGGTGAAAACGCCGAGCGGAATTGCCGCCGTGACATTCTGGAGATTGTTGCCGCGTGCGCCATAAACCTTGATCTCGCGGCCCTTCTTGGGCTTTCGGCGCTCTGCCGGTACGGCAACGCCGAGTTCGCCGGAGAGGTATTTACCGGTCAACGATTTCGGATTGGCCATCACCTCCTGCGGTGTGCCTTCGGCGATGACCTGGCCGCCGTGAATGCCTGCGGCCGGGCCGATATCGACCACATAATCCGCCGTCAGAATGGCATCCTCGTCATGTTCGACGACAATCACCGTATTGCCGATATCGCGCAGATGTTTCAGCGTCTCGAGCAGGCGGGCATTGTCACGCTGATGCAGGCCGATTGACGGCTCGTCCAGAACATAGAGAACGCCTGTCAGGCCCGAGCCGATCTGCGAGGCCAGCCGGATGCGCTGGCTTTCGCCGCCGGAAAGCGTGCCGGAATTGCGCGACAGGCTGAGATAATCCAGTCCGACATCATTCAGGAAGCGCAGGCGTTCGCGGATTTCCTTGAGGATACGGACCGCGATCTCGTTCTGCTTGGCATTGAGATTTTCGGGCAGCGTCTCGAACCAGTCGCGCGCCTTGCGGATCGACATCTGGGTGACTTCACCGATATGCAGCTTGTTGATCTTGACGGCCAGCGCTTCCGGCTTGAGGCGAAAACCGTTGCAGGCCGGGCAGGGCGCTGCCGACATGTAACGTTCGATTTCCTCGCGCGCCCAGGCGCTATCGGTCTCTTTCCAGCGGCGCTCCAGATTGGGAACGATGCCCTCGAAGTTTTTCAACGTTTTATAAGAGCGCGCGCCGTCCTGATAATTGAATTCGATTTTGTCATCGGTACCCTGAAGAATGGCGTGCTGTGCCTCCTTGGAGAGGTCCGACCACTTGCTCGACAGTTTGAAACCGAAGGCCTTGCCGAGTGCTTCCAGCGTCTGATTGTAATAGGGCGAAGACGATTTCGCCCATGGGGCAATCGCGCCGTCACGCAGCGTGCGCGCCGGCTCGGGAACAATCAGGTTCTCATCGACCTTCTGCTGCGAGCCGAGGCCATCGCAGCTGGGGCAGGCGCCGAAGGGATTGTTGAAGGAGAACAGCCGCGGTTCGATTTCCGGAATGGTGAAGCCGGAGACCGGGCAGGCGAATTTCTCTGAAAACAACACCCTTTCATGGGTTTCGTTGAGCGACTTGTTGGCGGAGCCGCCCGCGGCGGTTTCTTCCGGTGGCAGGGGTTTGTCGGCGAATTCGGCGATAGCCAGCCCATCGGCGAGCTTGAGGCAGGTCTCGAGACTGTCGGCAAGGCGCGCGGCCATGTCCGGACGCACCACCGCACGGTCAACCACCACATCGATGTCGTGTTTGTATTTCTTGTCGAGGGCAGGAACGTCAGCGATCTCGTAGAACTGGCCATCCACCTTGACGCGCTGGAAGCCCTTCTTCATCAGCTCGGCAAGTTCCTTTTTATATTCGCCTTTGCGGCCGCGCACGATCGGCGCGAGAACATAAAGACGCGTGCCTTCCTCAAAGGCGAGGATGCGGTCCACCATCTGGCTGATGGTCTGGCTCTCGATAGGCAGGCCCGTAGCGGGCGAATAGGGCACGCCGACACGCGCAAACATCAGGCGCATATAGTCGTAGATTTCGGTAACCGTGCCGACCGTGGAACGCGGGTTCTTCGAGGTGGTCTTCTGCTCGATGGAAATCGCCGGCGACAGACCCTCGATCCGGTCGACATCCGGCTTCTGCATCATTTCGAGGAACTGGCGCGCATAGGCCGAAAGGCTTTCGACATAACGGCGCTGGCCCTCGGCATAGATCGTATCGAAGGCAAGCGACGACTTGCCCGAGCCGGAAAGTCCGGTCATGACGATCAGCTTGTTGCGGGGCAGATCCAGATCGATACCCTTGAGGTTATGCTCGCGGGCACCACGGATGGAAATCGTCTTCAGTTCACTCATGGCAAGGCTCGGACAAAATTAACGGGCTTGATGGCAGCGCGTCCTTATGTAGTGACGCAGCCGGGGGTGTCGAGGTCTATTCCCTGTCGGTCGGAGCTTTTCAGCCCACTTGACTCGAATTTCGCGATTAAATAGAACAAAAAAGGAACAAATAGCAAGCACCAATATTCGCCCTTCGAAGGTCGTGATTATTCGCTGTGGATAGTTGCGCCGTTGCGGTGCCTTTTGACGGCCACGATGGTTATTGTGTGCGGGATTTTTTGAAATGCAATTGCCGGTCATGATGGTCGGCGGACAGGATGACGAGATGGCTGGTAGCGTAAACAAGGTAATTCTGATCGGAAACGTCGGCGCCGATCCCGAAATTCGCCGGACGCAGGATGGCCGCCCCATCGCCAACCTGCGCATCGCCACCTCGGAGACCTGGCGCGACCGCAACAGCGGCGAGCGCAAGGAAAAGACCGAATGGCACACCGTCGTGGTTTTCAACGAAGGCCTGTGCAAGGTCGTCGAACAATATGTCAAAAAGGGCGCCAAGCTCTATATCGAAGGCCAGTTGCAGACCCGCAAATGGCAGGACCAGACGGGTAACGACCGTTATTCGACCGAAATCGTGTTGCAGGGCTTCAATTCCACGCTGACGATGCTTGATGGTCGCGGTGAAGGCGGCGGTGGTGGCGGTCGCAGCGGCGGCGGAGACTTCGGCGGCGGCGGTGATTATGGTAGCAGCGGCGGTTACGACCAGCAGCCGGCACGTGGCGGCGGCTCTTCCCGCAGCGGCGGTGGCCAGCCTTCCGGCGGCTTCTCCAACGATATGGACGACGATATCCCGTTCTAGCAGGGAGCGTTTCTGCTTTTGTAAACTAGATCACTTATCGTATTGAGACAGCAAGAGAGTTTCGAAAGTTTACAGATCGGGGAAGCGTTGCATGCGTTGCCTGGTAGGGGAACGCTGAAAACTGTAAACTAACGCTTCGTTGCAATGGTATTGCTGAAGGTAAACCTTAAAAAACTGAACACTGTTCATGAAATAAGTTGAACAGTGTTCAGAAAATAGATATAGATTTGCTATTGTATTGCCTTGATTCGTAGGCGATGGTCCTCAGCTATATTTTGTAGCTGGGGGTTTTTTGTTTGCCTGGAAATCCATACATCGTTCGATGGTGTCGCCTTTCATCTGGCGAGCGGATGCCCTTCCTCATTTCGGCGACCAGCGGCCTTCCGCTGGAGTCTCCCGCATATTGGATCACCGCCCACCGCAGGGCGCTCGGCATGCAGCCGAATACCCTGTTCAACGAGCTCCGCTCGCTGATGCATCTCTATCTCTGGGCTGACCTCCGGGGTATCGATGTCGGCGAGCGCCTCAGGGAGGGTGTTTTCCTGTCCCTGAGTGAGATCATCGATCTGGTCGGATTCTGTGGCCGATACCTCGCTGACATACTTCCCGAACTAGAGCAACGTCGCTCGAACGTTGTCGCGCTTGTGAACCGGAGGAAGCCACCGAAAGATAACACCGTCCAGTTCGGCGAGAAGCGGAAGCGCCTGTACGTCATCCGGTCGTTCATCGAGTTCAGCAGCGCCGACCACCTGTCAACGCTCCAGCAATGGCCCTCGCGCTGGTTGGTATACGACAAGATGCGTCGGGAATGCCTCGACCGGATGGGCGAGTACATTGGAGCGATCCGGGCACCCAACCGCGACGATGTCGGCCAGCGAGAGGGGCTTGAACCGGAGGTGATCAAGAGGCTGCTGGCGGTTCTTGAGCCAGACCACCCCGAGAACCCTTTCCAGCCCAAGGTGCGTTTTCGGAACTATCTTATTGTCAGGCTGCTAGTCGAGCTTGGCATACGGCGCGGCGAGCTTCTTAGTCTCTACGTAGTCGACATGGCGCTCAGCGGCGCGCAGGGCACCGTCACCATTCACCGACGGCCAGATGACACACATGACGACCGTCGAGAAAAGCCCGCCGTCAAGACTGCCGCGCGATTGCTGCCGTTGAGCGGTCGCGCGACGGAACTGGTTCACGAATGGGTTGTCGAATACCGATCCAAATTACCGCTCGCAAAGCGAAATCCCTTCCTGATTGTCACCATCCCCGACGGCAAACCAATGTCGCTGTCGAACATCAACAAGATATTCCAGGCGATACGCAAGCGTGTTCCCGGTCTGCCCGACGAACTCGGGCCCCATCCGCTCCGGCACTCCTGGAACGACGCATTCTCGGAACAGGTCGACCGCAAGGGAAACATATCGCAGGAGGACGAGACCAAGTGGAGGAAGCGGCTCATGGGCTGGCGGAGCGACTCGACAGCACAGCATTACCTGCGCCGGACGACACGGCGGAGGTCGAACGAGTTCCTGGCGGAAATACAGGAGCGCTTGGACATCATGATAGATCACGACGGAGATAAAGAATGAGATCAACAGATGATGCTTCCAGTCTTGGAGATCTGCCCCCGCTTCCCGAGAAGGTCATGACACGCGACGGAATGATCTTCTATCCGCGCCCAGATCGATGGTCGCTGAGTGGCCTTTCACGCAAGCAGACATTCAAGTTCGAGGAGTTCGATCATCTTTCGATCGGCATCGTACTGCGGCTAAAATGGCTGTTAATAAAAGTGCTTGAAGAGAAGTCATTCGCGCACAGTTGCAACCTCTTCACTACTTTTCTCCTGTTTTATCGATCCGTTCTTTCTACCACAAACTCCTCTTGTGAACGGCTCGAACTCACTCATGTTCTCTCATTTAAGGCGACGCTCAACGCCTCGACGGAATGGAAGCTTGGCATCTTGCGGATAGTGCTTGCCGATATGAGCAGGCTTGGTTTTGGCATCGCTTCCGACGAGGTCCTCGAATACCTCGCGAGTTCGACGATCGCAGGCAACATCAAGGGCACGTCTATCCGTACGAGGGATCCCAATACGGGAGCGTTCAGCGACACCGAACTTCTGGCGATCCAGTCTTCACTCAATGACGCATACGCGTCTGGCGAGATCAACCTCCATGGCTTTGCCATTGTATGGCTGTTTCTCGCCTACGGGTGCCGCCCAATTCAGATCGCTGCGATGAAGGAAAAAGACCTCCTCGTATCGGCAACTGCTGACGTAAAGGCCTATGCGCTTCGTATCCCCCGTGCCAAGCAGAGCGGGCGCGGCCACCGCGATGTCTTCAACGCGCGCTATTGCAGCAAGCCGATCGGCGCATTGCTCGAACGTGTAATCAAAGAAAATGCGGCTCGACGGACAGAATTAGGTCTTGAAGCCGGCGATGCCCCTCTCTTCATGGCCCATAAGGTCGGGGAATTGGTCGACTTGGAATACCACCGGACTGCGCAAAGTATTGGAGTGACAGTGAATGAGGGTATCAAGCGCCTTACCGGCCTGAAGGGCAATCCTAAACGGTTCAGGATAACTCTTGGACAGCGTGCGGCGGACGATGGGAAGGACAAGTGGACCGTTGCCGAACTGCTGGACCACTCGGACACCCAGAACGTCGAAGTCTACTTCGAAGCCAGTCCGGCGATGGTGCTCCGTCTCGACCGCCACCTTGCAATGGAACTGGCGCCTCTTGCCCAGGCCTTTGCGGGTGTTGTCGTGGAGACTGAAGAGGCGGCGCGTCGCGGTAGTGATGGGACCAGCCGCATCTACGATCGGTCGCTGGTCGATAACGTCACCAACCCCCTCGGCATATGCGGGCAGATGAGCTTCTGCGGTCTTGGGGCGCCGTTCGCATGTTATACGTGCCGCCACTTCCAGCCTTGGATCGACGGACCACATGAGGAGTTCATGGCTGCGATGGTCGCTGATCGAAAGCGGATGGAGGACGACGGGATATCACCCAAGATCTTCACGATCAGAGATAGGGCGATTCTGGCGGCGGCGGAAATTATCCAGCTCTGTTCCATGGAGCGGGAAGCTCGCCGGGCGGTCACATGACCGGCACAGTTCTGAAATTCACTGGCACTGAAACGGAATACCCGTCAGACCGCGTTGCCGACTTCATCGCCTTGGCGCGTCAGGTGGAGGCGCTAATTCCCAATGACAAATGGGAGCGGGATCTATGGTCGGTTGGGGCCTCATTCCGTACAAAGGGACAGAATCGGGATAATTGTCTTCTGGCGTTCTACGATCGGTCGACGAGGCTGACCAGCCAACACGAACTGTTCGGTGGAGCCCCGCTCGCGCAACCCTTCAAGGAGTTCGCCAAGGCATACGTCCGCTACATGCATTCCACGTCCCCAGTGTCCTACGAGGTCACCACGAAGCGGCTGGATGCCCTGCAGTTAATCGAAGCCGGGTTCAGATCGCTAGACCTTGAGCCACGGATAGAAAATCTGACGGTATCAGTTCTCAACACCGCCGTTTCCATGGCAAAGGAGGGCGTCGGACCCGGTCGTCACTATCAGTTCGCGATAGGTATCCAGCAGATCCACCGCTTCTGTCTCGACCGAAAGTTTCTCTTCTCGCCGTTCCAATGGAAGCATGGCGTCAGGAAGCCGAAGGATAAAACCGAGGAGATCGGGACTACGGCCCGAAAGTGGCGCGACAAGAAGCTTCCAAGTCCGGCGGCCTTTTACGCGCTGGCCCACATCTACAGAAAGTCGAAGACCTTCCAGGATCGCCTCTATTCCGCGATGACAGCCATCTTCGTAGCGATACCCATCCGGATACATGAAGTCTTGCAGCTTCGCGACGACTGCGAAACCTATGCGAAGGTCAAAAACCCTGAAACAGGGGAAACGGTAGACGGATACGGTATTCGGGTCTTTCCGGGAAAAGACAACCCGCCGCAGGTGAAATGGGTTCCGACTCAGATGGCGTCGATCGTGCAGGAAGCCGTGGCGCGGATTCGGGAGATGTGCGCCCCCGCGCGCGCTGTTGCGGCTTGGTACGAGGCAAACCCCGGTCAACTTTACCTTCCCGAGGGTCTTGAACGGTTCCGCCACGGTAACTGGCTTCCGATCGATCTAGTCCCATTGCTTTTGAGCGGACAGGCGGTGCCTGAGGCCAAAACGTGGGTCCGGAAGAATGGCGTGGAGTGGCGCAGTACCAACGGGCGAGGCAACGAAATGGGCGAGGTGCGGCTGTCGTCGCTTGGCAAACGTCTCCTACAGGACCTTCCTCGAGGTTTTCCCCACTTCAACGGAATAGAAGATCAAAAATACTCTGAGACCCTCGCGGTGCTGTTTGTGAACCAAGTCCACGGCCTAAAAGGGGACTGCTGCACGCTTGTCGAGCAGGCCACCATTCAATCCTTCAGCCAATGGCTGGCAGGACGCGTTGATGGGAGAAAGCTAAGTGTCTTCGATGAATGGGGCTACACCGAATCTGATGGCACCCAGATAAGGTTGACCAGTCACACCTTCCGCCACTGGCTGAACACAGTCGCGCAGTTGAGCGGCATGAGCGAGATAGATATCGCGCTATGGAGTGGGCGCGAACTCAACCAGAACAAGGCCTATGATCACGTCACTCCGGAAGAGACGTTGAGCCAGATCAGGGCCGCGTTCGATGACGGGAGCGGACTGGGGCCGATGTTCGAGTCGGGCAAGATGGTCGGTATCAAGCGTCCCGTCGATCGAAAGGAGTTTGCCGAGGCACAGATCGGCGCCGCCCTCACGACCGAGCTTGGCATCTGTGTCCACGACTATTCGCTGCTTCCCTGCCAGACGCATGGGGATTGCCTCGGCTGTTCCGAGAACGTCTTCATCAAGGGAGACGCAAAGCACCGCGAGCGGATTGAGAAGCGGCTTGTCCTGAATCAGAAGCAGCTTGACGACGCACTGTGGGCGATGGCTGGCGATTCATTCGGCGCAGACAGATGGGTCCAGTCCCATGAGGCCAGCATCGCCAAGATGAAAGAGATGATCACGATACACGACAACGCGGCTATTCCCGATGGCACTGTCGTCAGCCTTCGCGGCGCTGCGCTTGACAGCGAAGTCGCGATGGCGTTGCGCGACAGGGACGCGCTCGGAAGTACCGCGGTCGTCGAAGAAACTGACGCTGACGAGGCCGAGGAAATCCTCGGCGACATATGTGAGGACTGATGATGGCCAAGGCCCGTCTCACGGACGACGAAATCGAGCGGATCATCGAGTTGCTGACCTCATGGCGGGGGACGCTGAGCTGGGAGCTATTGATGGACCGCGTCGAGAAGTTGCTTCGGCGCTCGTTCACGCGACAGGGGTTGGCGAAGCAGGTCAACATACAGACAGCATACCAGCAGGCCAAGGAACGCATCCGCGAAGGGAAACCGACACACAAGGAGGCGTTGCCGGAGATCGTTCTCATGCAGCAGACCATCGATAGTCTGCGAGCGAAGATTGCTGTGATGGAGGCTGAGCGGGGCCGTTACCAAGAAAAGTTCGCCATCTGGCTCTACAACGCGCGCATCAGAGGCCTCTCCGAGCTTGCTCTCAACAGTCAACTGCCGGAAGTGGATCGGAACGAGAGTAAGAAAAAGAGATGAGCTTCAATTCCTTCCAGCAAATCAGTGAAGAGAACTTTCTTCGGCTCGAAACCTACATCGAGAGAATGCTGGGCGCTGGGATGAAGCTGCCGAGCAGAGGCGGCAAGGTCAACAAGACCGCCGTCGCCACAGCGTGCGGGTTCAATCGGGAGACATTTACCCAGAACAAGCGCTTCGAGCAGCGGCTTGATGAGGCTGTCACCGTGTTGGGTCTCGAAGGCCCTGTCGCCATGGACCCGCCGCGCCGGGACGGGGCCGACAAGGCGCGCATCACAATGCTCGAGCAGCAGCTCGCGTCGCTGCGGGGCGAGAACTACGAACTTCGGCGAAAGCTCGCGAGGTACGAGCATGCGACGCTGACAGGGAGAAGGGTCATCCCATGACAGCAATCCCGCGTGGTCGGCATATCGTTGAATTCCTTGCTTCGCGACCGGAGTTCGTCGGTGTGGGAAAGGCGACAGCCGCACGCTTGTGGGAGCGCTTCGGATCCGATCTCTACGCCATCCTCGGCGACGGTGATGTCGAACGGCTGTCGGAACTGCTCGACCGCAATCAGGCTGCCATTGTCATCGAGGCTTGGCGGAACCAGCAGGCACTTGCGGACTGCGTGGTGTTCTTCGACGAGCATGGAATCGAGGTCGGCATCTCGCGGAAGGCGGTCGACTTCTGGGGCGATGAAGCCGTCCTGAAAATGAAAGACAATCCGTATCGCCTGCTCACTGTATGCCCATGGCCGCAGGTCGACCGGGTCGCGTTTGCAGTTGGCGTCGGGAGGGACGATCCCCGTCGGCTCATCGCTTCTGTCGAAAGCGTCCTCTATGACCGTCTTGACCGGAAGCATACCTGGTGCGGCCGATCCGTTCTTCTAAGTCTCGTGGCCAACCGTCTCGCCAACACAGAAGAGCACGCGGCTGCGGCGGTGGAACTGGCGGTCGCCGATGGCGCGGCTATCATTATAGACGGCGGCTACCAGCCCGCTGGAGCCGCCTACATGGAGCGGTTCATCGAAGCGCGGATCGACGGCCACCTCGCGGGCACGGGCGGGCGGGACCTGTACCTCGATAGCATTCGCCCCGAGGACATCGCCACCTTCCTTGCCGGGTTCGAGCGGTCGCAGTCCCTGACCGACGAGCAGCGACACGCTGTTCATATGGCGATGCAGAACACATTCTCACTTTTGATCGGCGGCGCTGGCGTCGGCAAGACCACCGCACTTCGCGCCATCAATGCGAGTGCCCGGCACTTTGGGATGAGCGTGTACCAGCTCGCCATTGCGGGGCGTGCCGCTGGGCGTATCGCTGAGGCAACGGCACAGCCTGCGCAGACCGTCGCCTCCTGGCTGAAGGGGGTGAGTGACGGCCGCATCGAACTTGGGCGGCATACTCTCGTCATCATCGACGAGGCCTCGATGCTGGATCTGCCGACGCTGTACCGGATCCTGTTCCGCCTTCCGGAGGATGCCCGCTGCCTGCTGGTCGGCGACACGGCACAGCTTCCACCGATCGGCTTCGGCCTTACCCTCCACCGTCTCGTCCCCGAAGGCCGGATACCGAAGACGGAACTCACACGGATACTGAGAGCTTCGGCGGAATCCGGCATCCCGGAAGTATCCCTCGCTATCCGTCACGGCAGTGTCCCGCGGATCCCCGTATATCACAAGGAGTGCGCCGGCTGCAGCTTCGCGGACGCTCCTGAAAACCGGATCGTCGAGACTATCGAGGAAGTACTCCATGACCTTCGGAGCGAGGAGGTGCAGGTGGTTGCGTCCGTTTATGCCGGAGCCGCCGGGATCGACAATATCAACACATATTTCCACGATCTGCGGAAGCGAGCTGGCTTTGGCACCATGCATGGGTTCGCCGAGGGCGATCCCTGCATCTGGACTGTCAATGACTACGATCGACATCTCTGGAACGGATCGATGGGAATGGTCTCAGGCTTTGATGGAGACGCCGTCGTCGCGGTGTTCGATGGGAAAAGCCACCGGATTGGGCCTGGCGAGATCCCGAAACTCAGCCTTGCCTACTGCATCAGTGTCCACAAGGCTCAGGGCAGCCAGTTCAGGAACGTGGTCATACCCGTTTTGCCGACGGCGAACATGGATCGGGCGATGATCTACACGGCGTTGACGCGGGCGATCGACCGGGTCATCCTCGTGGGTTCCGAGGTAGGGTTCAATAAGGGGGTTCGACCGCACCCCAGATCATTGGACAGGGACGTCGCTCTCGCGCTCAGATCCAAGGAAACTTCGCTTGTGTCGCTGTGAGGATGCTCGCTGAGCTGTGCTCGACAACAAACGCAGTCCAAGGCGAATTCCACACGAGCTAATCAAAGGAGAACTACCTTGCAGGAAACCACGCGCCAGATGGAAGTCTTCTCCTCCGTTATATTCGACGAGACGCTGCACTTCCTTACGCTCGCCGATGGTAAAACTGACGAGGCTTGGGGCGTCGCTGGGATCGAAGGCTTGCTAGACAAGCACTTTGACGGTGATGCAGAGCTCGCAAAGCACTTCTTCCGCCGCGTCGATCAGTTGTATCCAGGCGGCTACGAGATGACACTCACGATTAGGGACGCCGAGCTTTACGACATCAGATTATCGCAGGGTGGGGCGACCGAGGTTTATCCCAACCGTTTCGTCTTCTTTGAATCCTGACCAGTTGGGCCGACGCTAAATTGCCCATGACCTGAAACAGAAACGGACTGGCGAAAGCCAGTCCGCCATCGTTCACACGGTCATCGCCGTCCCCGGCTGTACCGTGGATCCCGAGTACCACGGAAATCGTTCACTGCAAATATCCTAGCGGGTGAATGATGCCCATCCAGGGCATCAGAGGGGCGGCAATGAGCCCCTGTCTCCTGGCTTGGTTAAAAACTATCGGGACGCCTTGTTTCGACCATTGGCAATGGCTCAGTCGCTTGAACTTTGATTGCTTGTGTTTCTTCGGTAGCCCGCGGTCAAAGATGAAGCTCGTACCCCCCAACCTTCCGATCCGTCCGGTTTGATAAAGGTGATACCGCATTGTTCGAAATGCTGCGTGAGCCTCTCCACTGCACCAAAACCCGCTTCGCCTTTTTCGATCAGGTAAACGGTCTTTTGAGTGAAGCCGGTGGCTTTCGCCAGCTCGCGCTGGGTCTGTCCGACAAGGATTCGTGCTGCAATTAGGATGCGGTCTGGGGGGCTCATACTGGATGAGTGACATCAAAATTGAATGCTTGCAAATGCTTGTTGCCAGGGTAGTCAATGACGTCATATATGACTTCCTTGACTACCAATTGAGTCCTTGCGACATACTCAGTTGGGAACGGAAGCAGCACTTTTTAGCCGTAGAATCGCCTACATACCGAATGTCAAAGGACAGATTATGAGAATAAGATTCGCACCTGCGGAAGCACTCGCGCTCCTGGTTGATGATCTGCGATTGGTGGAAGCAGGACGCTTGAATGCCATCGATCTTCGTGATGCGCCGATATTGTACAACCATCGTATCCTTCCACTTTCGGTGGGGATGCTTTCCGGAGTCGTTGAAGGACATCCAAGACTGGGGTCAGGTCGAAAGATCACGACAAGCCAAGTATTCTACATCGATACCGAGGTCGGAGTAGCTCGGACGATGAGCCGCTGGTATCGCCTGGATCTTGGCGATGGTAAGGAGCGTCACTGATGCCGTGAGGGTGCCGATCTTCATAAGGATGATCGCCGCGCGCCAAGCGAGGATTCGGCGCTGGCGCTGCCGAAACCTAGGTGTGGCCTGATGGACGAAGAACCAGCGAAGAGCCTCCTTGATGAACTCAGGGAATTCGGTTTTCGCGCATTCCGTAGAGCGCGGTTGATAATAGGGCAGGGTCGCCCCAGGGAGAAGCTCCGAAAGTATCTGGCCATCCGAGACCGTTCGCGCGAGGAGCTTCGGGATGACGAGAAATAAGCACTTTTCGACGAGGTGGCGCCGTTTTGCCGGCCTTGAGGATAGCATACGATCCAGGCTGACTGTCCGACATTCTTAGGATCGTCGAGGAAGCCATCTCGGGTACAAATGGTGAAGCAGGTCGAAGGGAAGTTGAGGCTAAGTTGCGTAGATGGAAGTGGGCGGAATGAAAACAAGCTGAGCTCTGGGGTGGGATTCTGTCGCGGTTTTAACGCAGGTCAGAGATTCCCGGCACAATCCAACAGACAATCAGAGAATTTTTTCTCCTCATCCTCGAGGTTTGTGGCATCTAAATCATAATAATATCCACTAAGCCTTATTCCGTTGACGGTACCAATAGTGCTCAGTCCATGTTGCTGATTGGGACCTCTCTGCAAAACAAGAACAGCATGATCTGTCTTGTAGGTAACTGCATATGTTATAGCTTGATTTATGTCGTCTCTGCTCGGTTTTTCTTTGTATTTTACCTCAACTATCAATTTTTTCCGCGACGATATATTCGTCACGACAATATCCGGTTGCGCTGGAGGGTTTTTCCGATCATCGAATAATGGCTTTTTACCTCCCGCATTCCCGTCCAACACCCAAAATTCGTCACGCCGATTCCGCTCTAGTGTTTTTCGCAGGTAAGATTCGAACAACTCCTCAAAATTGACAATGAAGGAACTCATATCTATGTCATTGCCATCGTCTTGTAGCGCGATCGCACTCTCGGAAAGGGCTAAGATAGCTATCGATAAGGGTCTGTAGTAGTATTCTCGGAACGAAGGAAGTCGCTTTTCGCGAATAATCTCCCGACATAATTTGATATCGTTATTATCAGAGGTCCTTATCGACTTTGGAATGCTTCGGTGGCTTTGTTCAAGCCCTAGAAACGTAGCGCGATCGATTGCGCCTTCGGAACGACCATTGTTTAGAAGCAGCTCTGCAGCTGTTTTGATGACGCGATTGATCGGAATATCGAACGTCTGCCCAAACTGCGAGGTCACCATTTCATACCTTCGGCCCGAACTCCAGCATTTTGACACCGTTGCCGCGATGTCGATCTTGCCACGTAGGCTAGCTCCCACAAGGCGATTTCGCCTGTATTCCTTGTGTAGCCCATGTACTAGGACTTGGTTGACCGCAGCGGTGAAGTCTCTGGCGATGAACTCAAAAATACTTGCGCTGCGGTTGCGTTCGGCCAGATAGGGTCGCTGTGCGACGTCCAAATTGATCAGGGAGCTTTGGGCGATGTCTACCACCCTCGCTATGTTACGCACAGGGAGCTTTGGCTTGACGTCGACCGTAATGTACGGCGTTAGCGGAATGCGGCCGACGAATGGCCCCGCCGATAAAATAGCCTTGCCGCGGCGAAACTGGACAAACAAGAGACCTTTCTGTTCCACGAAGGAATAGACTTGAGACACGCCGCCATGGAAGAGTTCGGACAATTCAAGTTCGCGCGAATTTCGGGATTCAAGTGTTATCACTGACTTGGTTTGCGCGATGCCTGGCAGTATCATTGTCGATCAGCTCTGTGCCGCCTCTTCGGGAATATCATTTTGTTCTTGCAAAGGGACCTCTGCTTGCGACAGCCGGTCAAGGCAATTCTCCCATAGACTTTCGGAATCATTCAGCGCGTCAGGATTAAATCGAAGATTCTTTTGAACAAGATACTTTAATTGCGTTTCCCACAAGCGGGTCAGTGATGCTTTATCCCGTACAGATTGGAAGAAGGCGTGCCCGACCTCAACAAAGCGTTGGATTCCGACAAAGAATTCGATCGTTGGTCCAATAAGGCCGGCATCCGCGCCGTTGTCGTTCAGAAATCCTCTTAGTCGCTCTTTATCTGGCAGCATGTTGACCTTCGCCCACCGCCTCTCCATGGCAGCGTCTAGTTCATCCACAGAGCGGTCCTCGGGGTTCATTGTAGCGAAGAATACAAGATTTCGGGGTATTGATGTCTGCCGTCCTGAGGGGAGGAAAAATGGCACTCCTCGCAGAGAACTCTCCATATAGGTCAAAGTCTCTCCAAGCGTTCGTGCGGGATCGGTGCGGCTGAACTCGTCAATAACCATTACGACGGGCGCATCGGTCGACGAAGCAAGCGAAATCATTTTCAAAAGATGCTTATCTACCAGGCCGAAGCCACCCTGGCCATCTGGGGCATACCCTTCCACGAAGTCTTCATATTGATAAGAAGGATGAAATTGCACCTCTCGGATGCGGGATGTCTCTCCATTTGTCAATTTCAACGCAATCTGACGCGCGTACCACGATTTTCCGGTTCCGGGAGGGCCGACGAACATAACTCCAGCGGCGCGATCGATGGTGAGAAGCTTTTGCACTTCGAGATAGATAGGATCATCGTCCTTCAGCTCGGAAGGCATAAACTGAACGGGTTGAGCCATATCCTGAGGCATATTGATTTCGATAGCCTCGTCCAGATAATCAAACCATGCCTTTTGGCTATCACCGAAGTCTTGCCACTGAACGAATTGTTCAAGTTCGCCTGGAATGAGAAGCGAACCCAGCGCCGTAAATTTTCGTTTGCCGCCCGACGATTCGCGGTCGATCAACAGGCCGCCGAATCCCGCTGCTGAGAACCATGGGGTTATACGGCGAGTAGCTTGTTGTGGGTCGGTATATACTGCAGGACCCAAGTGCTTTTCGGCGCTCCGAGGATTTTGTGGATCGTAGTCAGGTTCTTGCCGAGCCATTGCGATAAGATTGATAGCGTCGCTAACGTCGGCATCACGCATTGTGCGCAGCAGAACTCGATGAACTTCCTCCCAATGAAGCCACTCAAGCTTGTCGATGGCCCGCCATATTGTTCGGTAAGGCAACACGTCACAATCGGGCGGATAGTCGCGATTCTTTGTTGTTGGGTTCAAAAGCTGTTGTCGTCCTAAGACTCGGACCGCCGCCGCCGCAATCTTTAGTCTCTCACGCTCCACTGCGGCATGTGCCGCAGCATAGCTGTCCGACACTACCGCCCCAAAACGGGTTCGCTGGACTTTGCCATCTTGAATCCACAAAAGGCCGAGTTCCTGGAACAATTTCTTCCAAGTTTCAATACGGGTCTCGGCTATCTGCTCTTTAAAAAGCGGCGCTATCTCACTATAAGGACGCTGATAGGGCTGTCCTGAGCTTTCCAAAAAGCCAACCAGCTTTGAATTAATCTCTCCTACCTCAAGGCGGACATCCGCGTCTGCCAATACATCGCGTAAGGGCGTTCCCCAGTTGTCTATCGGCACGCTTGAACCCCGTTCGTTCTCATTTCTGGCTTTGCTCAGCGGCGAAGAATCGGTAATCATCCCTGCCATCGAGTCGGCTTAACACAAGGGCCGTATGCAGTTAAGTGGTATGGAGCGGCGCGAGTGAACGCAGAAGTTGACGTAATTGATTTGTTCTGCGGGTGTGGCGGACTTAGCGCAGGTTTCGGCTTAGCTAACGAAGGTAACAGTTTTCGAGTTCTTGGTGGCGTCGATGTCGATAATCATGCGGTCGCTACATATAAGGACCAGATAAAAGCGCCGGCGTTGATCGCCGACGTGAGGACCCTGTTGTCGGACGAAGCTCTTCTCGATGCCCAAAAGGTGTGGAGGCCAAGAGGCAAAGGTCCGCTCGTCGTCATTGGTGGACCTCCGTGCCAGGGTTTTTCGGCACATAGAAAGAAGGATGAGCGAAGCGATTCCCGCAATGATTTGGTCGACGTATTCTTCCAAGTCGCGCTTAAACTTTGCCCAGAATTCATTGTTATGGAGAACGTTCCTGAGGTCTTTGACGACAAGCATTGGCCAGCTATTGCTCGGTCAATCGCCAAAGTTGAAGAGGCTGGTTATCGTGTCCGAGCAAGAGTGCACAATCTCGCTGATTTTGGTGTTCCCCAGGCGCGATTCCGGGCAGTGATCGTAGCAAGACGAGCAGGTCGGCTGTTCAACTTTCCGATTGGACTTCAACAAGTTCATCAGACGGTTCGCGACGCGATTGGAGGACTCCCCCCCATCAAAGCTGGGGAACGCCACTCAGGCGACGCAATGCACGTAGCGCCCGCGCACACCAACAGGATACTAGAGCTTATAGCCTCTGTCCCGCACGACGGCGGGAGCCGTCGGGAAGCCAATCAGTCACTTCTTCCGAACTGTCATGAGGAAGTTGATGGATTCAGAGATGTCTATGGAAGGTTGGCATGGGATCGCCCTTCGATTAGCATTACTGCTAAGTCTTCGACACCGTCATGTGGACGTTTCCTGCATCCTCAGCAGGATCGGAACATTTCGGTGCGAGAAGCGGCGCTCTTGCAGGGCTTCCCAGGCGATTTCATGTTCTCTGGGCCACTCGTGCAGTTGTATCGGCAGATCGGAAATGCGGTGAGCCCAATTTTCGCAAGGCACCTTGCTGAGAAAATTGACCTGGAACTAAGGTCTCCCTCAATTGTATGTGACGAGCTCGAGCATGACGTTTCGACCGCTCAAGGGCGATCGTTCACAAGCTCCATCGCTTCGCGAAAAAAGGAGCGCAGTAATCGACGAACCCTGAGCTATCGACCAACCGCAATTGATCTTTTCTCAGGGGCAGGTGGCTTGAGCCTCGGTCTCTTGCAGGCAGGGTTTGATTTACGTTTTGCTCTCGACAATGATTCAGACGCCGTCCGGACATATCGCTACAACTTGGGTCCGCATATAGTAGAGCGTTCTGCCACGGAAATGTCATTTGAGGAAATTCTGTCACGATCGAACTTGCGATCCGGCGAATGTGACTTTCTCGTGGGCGGGCCGCCCTGCCAAGGCTTTTCGCAGCATCGGCGGGGCGATGATGACGATGACCGGAACGAGCTAGTCCATTGGTTCGGATCAGCCATTAGCTTTATTCGTCCGAAGGCGTTCATGCTTGAGAACGTGCCCTACATCGCTGCCAAAAGGGGACGGAGGATACTCGCGAACTTCGTGCAGCAAGTGCAGGATGCAGGCTACCGGGTTCAGACAGCGATCGTGGATGCGTCCAACTATGGGATAGCCCAACGCCGTCAAAGATTCATCGCAATCGGATTTTCAAACGAAGTGTCAGGCGGTTACTCATTGCCTCTGCATGCGGATGTTGCCCCCCAAACTATTCGCGATGCGATCGGTCACCTGCCATCACCCGACCTCAAGCTAGAGCACCCAGATTTTGCTAACCATGTTGGTACAGCGATCTCTGAACTCAATCGCGAGAGAATCTCCTACGTTCCGCAGGGTGGTGGATGGACAGATATTCCAGAACATCTTCGACTCAATTGTCACACCAACCACCGCGGCCATGGCCATCTCGATGTCTATGGGCGATTGAACTGGACGGGATTGGCGACAACCATAACCGCGCATTCCGACAGCTTCACGAGGGGACGATACGCTCATCCAGAAGAAAATCGACCTCTAACTGGGCGCGAATTGGCAGCGCTTCAGTCGTTCCCAGCCTGGTTTCGGTTCGTAGCTGACAAAAAGAGTGTAGCCCGCCTGATCGGCAACGCCGTTCCACCTGCTTTAGCTCGCGTCCTAGCGGTATCGGTGATGGAGGAACTGTCACGACCAGAGAATCTGCGTCTTAAAATCAGACGAGTTGCCTGATCGTTCTCTGCGCCAATTTCCGAGCAGCATATTGGGGCTCAAACGCCGTGAAGTCAGATTGGTCGATCGTAGCCGAGCGCAATTTGAATAGCAGCGAGTTCAGCAAGTAGCCTGTTGGTATCATCAATGAGCGTGCACTCCCAGACGATCCGAACCGACCATCCCGCGTTTTCAAGCGACGCCTGATTTTCCTCGTCACGCTGGGCATTCCGATCCAGTTTTTCCTCCCAAAACTGTACGTTAGACAACGGTCTCTTTTGTCCTTTTGAACAATGATGTCCGTGCCAGAAACAACCATGAACAAACACGGCCATCTTGTATCGTCGTAGAACTATATCTGGCTTTCCGGCCAATTGGGAATGGTGAAGGCGATAACGAAAGCCTGCGTGAAATAAAGCGGAACGAACGAATAATTCCGGTCGAGTGTGTCGAGACCGGACTCGCGACATCGCATACGCAAGCTGTACCGTGGTCAATCTATCGGTCTTTGTGGCAGCCAAGGGGCTTATCTCTCCATACGGCGTGACATCCCTCAATCAAGCTGATTCTACTTCGCTCTCTCTCAGTTGCAGTCGCGATCGGCAATGCGCCGCTTTTACGACGGTACGCTCACCAAGTCCCATAGTGTTTCCATGCCTAGCAATATGCTTGTCGGTTGTGGTTGCCTGCACGACCTTGTCCGCAACAGCGGCTTCGAAATCGGTTTCTATTAATTCACCTTCACTTTCGAACGATTCCCTAATGCGCGGGGCGGCGACATCGCTGTAGAAAACTGGTCGGTTAATACCCACGCCTTGGCCTCCGGGCTCGCCGCTATCCCGCGATTTCCCAACGGCTCCCGCATATTCCCGCCAACCGCAGAGATCGGTGTCAAAAAAAACGGCACAGAAATGTAAACTTACCAGGAGAAAATCCGGCATTTGGGCTTGTATGTTGACTAAATCGCGACGATGCTAGTCACACCGAGCCAACAACGGATTGAATCTTCTATGTTCTCTCTCTCAGTTTACATTCCTCGCTCCCTATTACCGTTCTGATCGCGTGACGATGGTGGGAGCGGGCTGCGCGTGTCGGCTTCCATCGTTTTTGACTGTCACAGGCTGCTAACCAAAGGGCTTGCAGCGCATATTGTGACGGTATCGCAGGCTCTTCTTATGCTGCGGCCTTGTCCGCCAGCATCGCGACCATGACATCGGATTGCGACACGATGCCCACCATCTTGCCGTTGGCGTCGATGACAGGCAGGTAGTGCAGTCCTTCTTCCGCAAAGCGGATAATTGCTTCCTCGATTGCCGTTTCTGGCTGCACGGTTCTGACCGGCGAGGTCATGATGTCCTTGACGGTATCGTTGGGGGCGCTGGCGCCGGACAGAATGAGGCGCAGCCGCTGCAGGAAGCCGATGGAGGGTCGACCGTTTCTCCAGCTCGCCTTTTCCAGAAAATCCGTCTGGGTGACGATGCCGACGATTTCGGCTTTGTCGTTGGTGACGGGCAGCGCCTTGAAATGATGGCTGTGCATCAGCGCATGGGCATGGCGCAGGCTATCGTCAGGGGCGACGCCGACCACATCCCGCGACATGACGCTGGCGCAATCGAGATGCAGCGCACGGCGACGCCAGGAGCGCAGCTCGGTCTTGCGCAGGATGGTTTCCAGCTCGTCGCGGTCGATATCCAGAACCTGGTCGTATTCCTTCAGCACTTCGTCGAGATCGGCGGAGGAGAAGCCGATTTTCTGGATGGGGGTGGGATCCGTGGTGCCGTGGCTGGCTTTTCCCAGCTTCAGACCATGCGGATAGGCGCGGCCGGTGGCATTGTTATAGACCAGCGCCAGGGCGAGCAGGATCAGCGAGTTTCCGGCGACCGGCCAGAGCAGGAAACCATAGCCGAGGCCGTGCACGGCGGGGCCGCCGAGAACGGCTGTCAGCGCCACCGCGCCGCTTGGCGGGTGCAGGCACCGCAACGCCATCATGGCGGCGATGGCAAGACTGATGGCGAGCGCGCTGGCGAAGAATATATCCGGAACAAGCAGCGCCACCGTTACGCCCACGAAAGCCGACACCAGATTGCCGCACATGATCGACCAGGGTTGCGCCAGCGGGCTGGACGGCACGGCGAATAACAGCACTGCCGATGCGCCCATCGGTGCGATCATGGCGGGCAGGGTGGGGTCGAAGCGAAAAGCGAGACTGCCCAGAAGCCCGGTCAGCAGAATGCCGACAAAGGCGCCGGTGGCTGCGCGCAGCCTTTCCCTGTTGCTGACGGGAGCGGCATCCGGGATGAGGCGGCGCAGCGTGGATCGCATGGAGAGAACTTTCTGATCCGGAAAAGATGCGCGTCTTTTAACCGAAGCGGGGGTACGGTTTAAAGGGCGGATTTTTCGCAATGTCGGTCGGGCGCTGGATTTTATTGCGTGAGCATCGCGATGGAACGACGGTCAGAAAGCGAAGGCCGATTTTATGCCGTCGACCACGAATTGCACGGAAAGGGCGGCGAGCAGAACGCCGAGCAGCCTCGTCAGGATGGCGCGGCCGGTATTGCCGAGAAAACGGTCCATTCGCTCCGAAACGATGAGGGCCGCGTAGACGAGGGCCATGGCGAAAGCGAGGATCAGGATGAGCACGACCATTTCGAGCGTCGTTTTCATCGTTCCCGCCAGAAGCACGGTGGCGGAAATCGCGCCCGGCCCGGCGATCAACGGCAGCGCCAGCGGAAAGACCGCCAGATTGTGCAGATGATCCTTGGTGATGGCGATCTCGGAGGTCTTTTCCTTGCGCTCCTGGCGTTTCTCGAAAATCATTTCGAAGGAAATCCAGAACAGCAATAGACCACCGGCAATGCGGAAGGCGCCGAGCGAGATGCCAAGCAGATTGAGGATGGCAAGGCCGAATAGGGCGAAGACGGCGAGAATGCCGAAGGCGATGATGGAGCCGCGCAGCGCTACCTGGGCACGCTGGGCGCGCGTCATGCCGACGGTAAGTGCGAGGAAAACAGGCGCCAGACCCGGCGGATCGAGCGTGACCAGAAGTGTGGTAAGCGCGTTGATGAGCGTTTCGCTGCTGGCCATTTTTTCCCCGCCTATTCTATTTTTAGGCCGGAGCCTACGCAAGTCATACACGCATTAAAAGGGAGCGGCGGCGCTTTTGCCGACCTAAACGGCGAAAAGCGGTGTATGTCTTGCAAATGACGCAAAAGACTGTTCAAAACTCGCCGGGAAATTGGCGTAACGTGGCTGTTTCCGCTATAAAAATCCATCCGATTCTTAACAGAGAATGTGATCCGTTTTGACTGACCAGAGCCCCCCCGGCGGCGGAAAACTTCCGCCAGGCATTGAACCGATTTCCATCATTGAGGAAATGCAGCGGTCCTATCTCGATTACGCCATGAGCGTTATCGTGTCCCGCGCGCTTCCTGATGTCCGTGACGGTTTGAAGCCGGTTCATCGCCGTATTCTTTACGGCATGTCCGAACTTGGTATCGACTGGAACAAGAAATACGTCAAATGCGCCCGCGTCACCGGTGACGTGATGGGTAAATTCCATCCGCACGGCAACTCGGCGATCTATGATGCATTGGCGCGAATGGCGCAGGACTGGTCGTTGCGCCTGCCGCTGATCGACGGGCAGGGCAACTTCGGCTCCATCGACGGAGATCCGCCGGCGGCCGAACGTTATACCGAATGCCGTCTGGACAAGGCCGCCCATTCGCTGCTCGACGATCTCGACAAGGAAACGGTCGATTTCCGTGACAACTATGACGGCACGCTTCAGGAGCCGGTCGTTGTTCCCGCGAAATTCCCGAACCTTCTGGTCAATGGCGCAGGCGGTATTGCTGTCGGCATGGCCACCAATATTCCGCCACACAATCTGTCTGAGGTCATCGACGGCTGTATCGCGCTGATCGAAAATCCGGCTATCGAACTGCCGGAACTGATGCAGATCATTCCCGGCCCGGATTTCCCGACCGGTGCGCTGATCATGGGCCGCTCCGGCATCCGCTCGGCTTACGAGACAGGTCGCGGATCGGTCATCATGCGCGGTCGCGCCACCATTGAGCCGATGCGCGGCGATCGCGAGCAGATCATCATCACCGAGGTTCCCTATCAGGTGAACAAGGCCTCGATGATCGAGAAGATGGCCGAACTGGTCAAGGAAAAGCGCATTGAGGGCATTTCCGACCTGCGTGACGAGTCTGACCGTCAGGGTTATCGCGTCGTCGTCGAGCTGAAGCGCGACGCCAATGCCGATGTCATCCTGAACCAGATTTATCGCTACACGCCGCTGCAGACCTCGTTTGGCTGCAACATGGTGGCGCTGAACGGCGGCAAGCCGGAACAGATGACGCTGCTGGACATGCTGCGCGCTTTCGTTTCCTTCCGCGAGGATGTGGTCAGCCGCCGCACCAAGTACCTGCTGCGCAAGGCGCGTGACCGCGCGCATGTGTTGGTGGGTCTGGCGATCGCTGTTGCCAATATTGACGAGGTCATCCGCGTCATCCGTCGCGCTCCCGATCCGGCTACGGCCCGTGAAGAGTTGATGACGCGGCGCTGGCCGGCACAGGATGTGGAAAGCCTGATCCTGCTGATCGACGATCCGCGTCACCGTATCAACGAAGACCGCACCTATAATCTTTCCGAAGAGCAGGCGCGCGCCATTCTCGAACTGCGTCTTGCCCGTCTGACAGCGCTCGGCCGCGATGAAATCGGCGACGAGCTGAACAAGATCGGCGCGGAAATCAGCGAATATCTCGATATTCTCTCGTCGCGCGTCCGCATCCAGCAGATCGTCAAGGATGAGCTTATCGCCATCCGCGACGAGTTCGGCACGCCGCGCCGGTCGGAGATCGTCGAGGGCGGTCCTGACATGGAAGATGAAGACCTCATCGCCCGCGAAGACATGGTCGTTACCGTTTCACATCTTGGCTATATCAAGCGCGTGCCGCTGACCACCTACCGGGCGCAGCGTCGCGGCGGCAAGGGTCGTTCCGGTATGGCGACGCGCGACGAGGATTTCGTCAACCGTCTCTTTGTTGCGAACACCCATACGCCGGTGCTGTTCTTCTCCTCGCGCGGCATCGTCTACAAGGAAAAGGTCTGGCGCCTGCCCATCGGCACGCCGCAGTCCAAGGGCAAGGCCCTCATCAACATGCTGCCGCTGGAACCCGGCGAACGCATCACCACCATCATGCCGTTGCCCGAGGATGAAACCACCTGGGAAACGCTTGACGTGATGTTCTCGACGACGCGCGGCACGGTTCGCCGTAACAAGCTCGGCGATTTCGTGCAGGTCAACCGCAACGGCAAGATCGCCATGAAGCTCGACGAGGAGGGTGATGAAATCCTCTCCGTCGAAACCTGTACCGACCGTGATGATGTGTTGCTGACGACGGCGCTTGGCCAGTGCATCCGCTTCCCCGTGGAGGATGTACGCGTCTTTGCCGGCCGTAACTCCGTCGGCGTGCGCGGCATCAACATGGCCGAAGGCGACCGCATCATTTCCATGACCATCGTCGGTCATGTGGAAGCCGAACCGTGGGAGCGTGCCGCTTACCTCAAGCGCTCTGCCGCCGAGCGGCGTGCGGCAGGTGTCGATGAAGACGATATCGCACTCGTCGGTGAAGAAGTGACGGAAGAGGGCGAGCTCAGCGAAGAGCGCTATCAGGAACTGAAGGCACGCGAGGAATTTGTGCTGACGGTTTCCGTGAAGGGCTACGGCAAGCGTTCCTCCTCCTACGACTTCCGCACATCAGGCCGTGGCGGCAAAGGCATCCGCGCTACCGACACCTCGAAGACGGCAGAGATCGGCGAACTCGTCGCTGCCTTCCCCGTGGACGAAGGCGACCAGATCATGCTGGTTTCCGATGGCGGCCAGCTCATCCGCGTGCCGGTCAACGGCATCCGCATCGCCAGCCGCGCCACCAAGGGCGTGACGATCTTCTCTACCGCCAAGGATGAGAAGGTTGTGTCCGTGGAGCGCATCAACGAGCCGGAAGGCGATGACGAGGCTGAAAACGGCAATGGCGAAGAGGCGGACAACAATCTGCCGGATACGCCTGAGGCACCGGAGAGCGAGGCGTAAGCCGCCTCGTTTCCTTTACCCTCAATCGACAGAAACCCCGCGGCGCTCAGGCACCGCGGGGTTTTTCTTTGGGTCTATTGGCTGGTCCGGCTCTTTACCGAATTCGGATATGGATCGGTGTCCGTCCGGAGCGGCCTGCGACGTGAAGGTGGATGCTGGCTTCCGGCTGGTTGGCGCGCCAGGCGCGGGCGCCATGCGACAGAAGCAGGCTGACCAGATCGCGCGTCTTTGCCTTGGAGCGGTTGAGACCGAGATCGGCGATACGCATCGCCGCTTCATGAATGGGATGCAGAACCGACAGACCGCTTTGCCCGTTGCCAGACGCAATGTCCGAATAATTCTCGTTAACTGCCATCTTGGAAAGCCTCGCTACACATTACACAATTCGAGGAGACAGGCGATGTTCCGACAATGAACGCCGCCTGCGGAAACGTCAGTTACTGGAGTGACGCCCAGCAGCTGACGCCTTTCTTTTTCAATGCATTGCATGCATTTACCGCGGCGTTCTGGCCATCAAAGCCGCCGAAACGGGCGCGGTAGACCTGTGAGCCGTCCCGACTAAAGGCGACTGTGAAGGGTTTTGCCGAACGAAGGGCGGAACCACCCTTTTCCTGTGCGCTCTGCAGCAGGCCGCGAGCGGAGTTTTCATCCGGCGATGCGCCGATCTGGATTACCCAGCCGCCCTGCGGAGCTTCTGATTTAGCCGCGACCGAAGGAGCAGGGGCGACCGAGGCGGTAACGATATTGTCCACCTTGGTCGAGTTGGTGATCAACTTGCGGTCCGGCGGGATGGGTGCCTGAGAAACGGGATCCTTGCCCTTCTGCCAGGTTGCTGCTTCCATCGCCTTGACGGCTGGATTGGAAGAAGAGCCTGCAAAGGCTGTAATCGGCGCCTCTTCGTAACGGGCCTGCGGTACCGGTCCGGCATTGGGCAGGCCGGCATTGGTAGCCGCAACCGCAACGGAAGGAACAGTTGCCGCCACGGCGACCGGTTCTTCAATCGGCGCGGACCGCGTCTGGGCGATCAGGTTGCTGTTGCCACCGCGCGATGCTTGCGGCAGATAGGTCGCTACAAGCTTGCGCATGGTGGCGTCACGGGCGGCGCTGGAGCGACCGCCGAGAACGACGGCGACGATGGAGCGGCCATCGTTCTGCGCCGAGGTCGCAAGATTGCTGCCGGCCGCACGGGTGTAACCGGTCTTGATGCCGTCGACGCCCTTCACGGTTCCGACGAGACGATTGTGGTTGCCAATGACCTGCTTGCCGAAATTGAAGGTGCGGGTAGAGAAATAACCGTAATATTGCGGAAAATGCTGGCGAAGGGCGATGCCGAGACGGGCCTGATCGCGCGCGGTCGTCATCTGCGCCGTGTTGGGCAGGCCGTTGGCGTTGCGATAGGTCGTGCGGGTCATGCCGAGTGCACGGGCCTTGGCGGTCATCATCCTGGCGAAACGGTCTTCCGAGCCGCCGAGATATTCACCGAGCGCTGTTGCCATGTCGTTGGCAGAACGGGTGACGAGAGCCAGAATGGCCTGCTCGACCGTGATGGCGCCGCCGGCGCGCACACCAAGCTTGGATGGCGGCTCCTTGGCGGCATTGGCCGAGACCGGCACCTTGGAATCAAGCGAGATGCGTCCGGAATTAAGCGCCTCGAACGTCAGATAAAGCGTCATCATCTTCGTCAGAGAGGCGGGATAACGCAGACCGTCCGGATCCTCGCCGTAGAGAACCTTGCCGGTCTTGGCGTCGATGACGATGCCGGCATATTTCGGATCCGCCTGTGCGGTGCCCACGGATGCTGCGGTTATGAACGCCGCAGCAAGGGTCAACGCAACAAACCTTACAAAAGACGCCGCACCCGCTTTGCGCGAATGTACCCCAGATACACTTTTCAACACTGCTGAACTCTTCAATCGCATATTTCTGTTCCGCTCGGACACGCCCCGCCCGATAGCTCCGGGGAGAAACTTTATCGGGATGGCGTTACCAAGTGGTTTATGAAAGGTGTCTGCCTTCCATAAAATGCGACTTTTCGCACGCAATCTGTGCCATGCTGTTTCACGGATTTCCGTCTTTTGCGAGGCGCTGCTCGACATAATGTTTCACATCGGTGTCGAGTTTTTGCCATTGCGGCAAAAGGCCGGCGGAGAAGCGGTAAAAAAGACTGAGATCCTGCCCGACGTGGATATCCCTTTGGCAGTCGCTGCCTGTGGCTTCCTGCGGTGTCTGCGGCAGCAGGCAGCGCACCACGTAGTCGCTTTCACCATTGCGCGCTCCGGTCAATATGACTTCCTTGCCGTAACCGGAATCGGCACGCAGGCGGTGCAGCAGCAATCCGTGTTTCAGCGGCACGGGGTCTCCTTCCGTCAGCCGGGCATAAATTGGCCCGAAACGGCCGGACATGTCCTGTGACATGGTGCTTTGCGACAGCTGTATATAAATCAGTCCCGTCGCCTTGGCGGGATCGTCGAATATGGCGCGATTCCCTTCCTCATATCCGTTGAGGCCGGGCCAGGTCAGGTAAAGATCGATCCGCTCCTGCTCACCGCCCTCACGACCCGAGGGTAAGCGTAGCGTGTTTTTCACGAGCTTCAGCCGGTCGTTGCCGATTGATATCTGCACCTCGTCGGTTGCTGTCGTATGGCCTGCCTTCAGGACCCGCTCACCGTACAATTTGACGCCGATATTAAGTGCGATGACTAAAACGAGAAGAACTCCGGCAATGATGGCGGCGCGGCGCATCAGCGACGATGAAAGCAGGGGTGTTCCGTTCTGCATGGGCTTCCAGATTCGTTCTTGTCGCGGGCGCGGGTTTCGGGCCGGAAATAGGCTGACAAAGCTTTAACCTGCGGCGATCGCCATTGAAATGCTGTTTTGCCGCTGCTACCTGATAGGGCGCAAGCAAAGGACGGCATATGGCAGCGCGCGACAGATATTCCCGGAAACTCGAATGTTCCAAATGTGGCCATCAGGGTTTTGCCGAAGTGTCGGAATCCGACGAAAAGGGTCGCGCAGATGTCGATTTTCGCGTCGATGAAATGCCGCGAGGGTTTCGCACCGAACGCGCCTCGGGTGATCCGACCGATTTCATGATCCGCTGCGGCCAGTGCGGCAACATATTTCGTTTCCTGCAAAAAACCGCCTATGCGCCCGGAGGCGAACCGCGCGTGAAGGCCTGAACGGGAGGTGCCGGATGACCATGCCGCAACAACCGAACGGCGCGCCGCCAAGGCGCAAGCCAATCTGGCCGTGGATCGTGCTTTTGGTGCTGACGCTCTGCGCCATCTACTCCTATAATCGCGCCAACGAAATCCTGGCCGACCTGTCCCACACCTTGCCGCCAGCGGTGCTGAACCTGTTCGAGGATATTCTTCGGGGTGGCGGACGACACGGTGATGGCGGGCCCAGCATCGGGGTCTGAATAGTCAAACCGACAATCGGGTACTGTCCGCAGACCGGCCTCTCGCATACAGACGTTTTTTAAAGGCGCATTAAAGAAAAAAGCCCCGCAAACGGGCGGGGCAGGTTGATCGCTCGGGGAAAGTTGGGCAATGCCCGGGAGCGATGTGACTATATAAGCGACAATATTGCTGACGCGATAGGCCACTTCCGTCCCAAACAGTACGCCGGCGCATAAATTTTGCTCAGGTGAGGAGGATTTTGAGGAGATGAACTCGCTAAATCTGTCAGGCAACTTGACAGCAAGCCGTCCTATTCTTCGCCTCGCCTCTAATTGCACATATTTGCTCCTAACATAAAGAGACATGAGCAGACGCATGGACAAATCCGGAATCTTCTTCGTGGCGCTTTTGCTGGTGCTTGTTGCAATCGTTCTCAGCCTGACGCTGTTTGATTCGGCCCAGCAAATGCCGGCGGTTCCTGCGGGCGAGGGGTCTTTATTGCCACCGGCAACAACGCCGGGACAATGATAGGCGGATCGACAGCAGATGGACGGCGACCGTTTGGCAGGGCAAGCCTCGAGCGGGATTGACGGCCTTTTTCAAACCGCTATAAAGCCTCACCACCGAAGGATGGGTGTCCGAGTGGTTTAAGGAACCGGTCTTGAAAACCGGCGTGCGTGAGAGCGTACCGTGGGTTCGAATCCCACCCCATCTGCCATTAAGCTCAAAAATGACCATTTTGAAAAGCGGAACGATTGCCGATCCGTGTCGCGTCGTTCGGCCGGAGCGGCTTTGATGTGACCAACAGTGAAGAAACCCGCCTTTCGGCGGGCTCCAAATTCACATTAAATCAGATTTCGGGGCAACCCCGTTCGTTGGCAAATGTGATGCGATCCGGCCCGCGGCGGGTGAAGCCCTGAACAACGACGCGGCCGGGGGTGACACGCACGACTTCGGGATCACGCAGGCCTGCTTCACGAGCGGCGGCGCGGGCTTCGCGTTCGCTGCAGCCGCGCATGCGGGGCGAGCCACGGCGGTCAACGTCTCTGTCCCGATCTCGATCGCGGATGACCGGGCGAACGCCATCGGGACCGATCCTCAACTCCATATCCTGTGCGCCGGCCTGGATGGGTGCAGCGATGGATACCAGGGCGATGCCAAGCGCCAGACCTGCAGCTTTTATTGACTTGATCATGGTTTCCTCCCTCAGCCGAAAAACCGGCGGAAGCTTGTTTGTTTGCGGGGAAGAAACGCGGCCGCACTCCATTTGTTCCGTTATGTCGGATGCCGGAGAGGGCGCAGATGAGCGTCGACGGTAGATTTCAGGCGCCCAAAAAAGAGATAAATCATTAACCACGTTCATTACAATTTTATCGAATTTGCAGAAGTCGTTCGCATTTTCGCCACGTTATGCACAAGATTAAGCGACTGTTAGGTGCTTCGATGGCAGGGGCAATTAATCGAGGCAAGTGAGGGTGCGGTTCTCCGAGCCAATAGCAGCGTGGGGCAGACGATTTGAATTCTACGGTCAAGAAACTCGGCATCAGCACCAGATCGGGTGCGAAGTGGCTTGCAATTTCCGTGCTTTGCGCTGCGACGGCGTCGTGTTCCACCACGACTGAAACGAAGCCGAAGCCCAAGCGCAGCAAGGAATATTTTTCCGAGTCGGAATATGGCGTGAAGGCCAGTCCGCGCGTAGCAGATGGCAAAAGCATTCCAAAAGGCGGCGGGCGAGAGCTCGTCGGCAACGCCTATACCGTAAAAGGCCGTCGTTATTTTCCGAAAGAAGAGCCGGGTTACAACAAGATCGGTCTTGCCTCCTGGTACGGTTCCGCCTTCCACGGTCGCCTGACGGCGAATGGCGAAGTGTACGATAAAGAACATCTTTCTGCCGCACATCCGACATTTCCCCTGCCGAGCTATGCGCGCATTACCAACACGGAAAATGGCGCCTCGGTTCTGGTGCGTGTCAATGATCGCGGACCTTTCCATGAAGGCCGCCTGATCGACGTTTCCAGCAAGACGGCCGATCTTCTCGACATGAAGGCGACAGGTACGGCGAATGTGCGGGTGCAATATGCCGGCCGCGCTCCGCTTGACGGTCACGACATGCCTTATTTGATGGCGTCTTATATTCCGAAGGGCTCGCGCTCGCCGGGTGTTGCGCCCGAGGGGCAGATCGCAACGGGTGTCATGGTGGCTTCGAATTCTCCGAATTTCGTTCCGGCTCCTGCCTCCAATCCGAATTATAGCGGTTCGACGCAGACGGCGCTGGTCGGTTCCAGGAAGAATGCCGCTCTGCAGGCCATGCCGCTGGTCAATGGTCCGGCGCCGGTATTCGAGCAATTTGCGATCCTGCCGGAAATCGGTCCGTTCCTGGTTGAACGGCCCGAAGGAAACTTCATGCGTGAGCCGGCGGCACCCGGCGGCAATTATCTGCGCGTGCCGACGCCATCGTCCAAATATGCAGCGGCTTATTCGCAAGAATCTGCTACGGTTTCCCGGACCGCGCGTGCCTTCGACAGCGTGCTGGTCGATCGTGGCGCGCTCAACGAGCAATCGATACTCGCCCATGTGAAGCGTCAGCAGGCGAAGTCGCGCTGACGGATTGAAGAGTAGGGCTGCATCCGTTTCGGGCGGCCCGTTGCGGCAGGCAGGACTGGGCGGTTTCATGCGCAAAGCCATTTATCGCTCCTGTTGTTCGGTCGTCGTAGCGACCGGGCTAGCGTTTTTCAGTGCAGGCACGGCGCAATCACAGACCGCGCCCTTCATCGCCAAGGCCGAACAGGCCTATATGATCGATGCCGAGACCGGCACGGTGCTTCTTTCGCAAAATGAAAATCAGTCCTTTCCGCCGGCTTCGCTTGCCAAGCTGATGACCGTGGAAGTGGTGCTGGACGCGCTCTCCAGGGGGCAGGTGATGCCGGAGACGCCCTATCCGGTCTCGGAATATGCCTGGCGCACAGGCGGCGCGCCGTCGCGAACCTCGACCATGTTCGCGGCGCTGAAATCTTCCGTCAGCATCAACGATCTCCTGACCGGCATTATCGTGCAGAACGCCAATGACGGCTGCATCATCATCGCTGAAGGCATGGCGGGATCCGACTCCGCATTTGCTAAGCGCATGACGGCGCGGGCAGGCGAACTTGGCATGAACCGCAGCACCTTTACCAATTCCACCGGGCTTCCTGATCCGGGCAACCAGACGAGCGCCAGGGATATGGTGCGTCTCGCCCAGCATCTGCATGACAATTATCCGGATCGATATGGGCTTTTCACCAAGCCGGATTTTGAGTGGAACCGGATATTCCAGCGGAACAAGAACACACTGCTTGGCAGCGGCATCGATGGTCTTGGGCTTGGCTTTGCGGAAGGCAGCGGTTTTGCCGCCGTCGTTTCGGCCGAGCGGGAGGGACGGCGGGTCTATCTGGCGCTTGCCGGCATCACCGACGACAAGACGCGGCAGGAGGAAGCCCGCCGGGTGGTGGACTGGGGGCTGACGGCTTTCGAAAAACGTCATCTTTTCGGAAAGGACGAAGCCGTCGGTTCCGTCAGTGTTTATGGCGGTGATGTCTCACATATCGATCTTTCGCCGAAGGAAGACATCAGCGTGCTGGTGCCGGTCAACAATCCTGATCGTATTTCGGGGCGGATCGTCTATCGCTGGCCTCTGAATGCGCCGCTGGACAGTGGCGCGAATGTCGGAACGCTCAAGGTCTTTTCAGGTGAGCGGCTGCTGCGCGAAGTGCCGCTTTATACCAAGGGTTCGGTCGGCAAGGGCTCGCTGACCCAGAATGCGGCGGGTGCGTTGAAGGAACTGCTGCTGTTCTGGCTCTGAAAATCCACGCTTTGCGCCACTTACCCCCTATGCTTTTGTTCAGGCACCGGATTTTCTGAAAAGCGCTTCACACTTTTTGGTTCGATGCTGTAAACAGGCATTTCAATATTTCCGGGAATTCCTCGCAGGACGTGACATTGGCCGAAAAGACTGGATTGTTCATCAGCTTCGAAGGCGGCGAGGGTGCCGGCAAGTCGACGCAGATTCGCACGCTTGCCGAAGCACTTCGTGGCCGCGGCTTCGAGGTGGTCGTGACGCGTGAGCCGGGTGGTTCGCCGGGGGCGGAGGCCGTTCGGCATGTGATTTTGTCGGGTGCGGCGGAATCCTTCGGCGTGCGCATGGAAGCAATCCTGTTTGCGGCGGCGCGAAACGACCATGTCGAGGAGGTCATTCGCCCGGCGCTCGCGCGCGGCGAGATCGTGCTTTGCGACCGATTTCTTGACTCTTCCCGTGTCTATCAGGGCACGACCGGCAATCTGGAGCCTGACTTCATCGAGACGCTGCAACGCATTGCGATCGATGGTGTCGTGCCGGAACTGACGCTGATATTCGATATCGCCGCCGAAAAGGGGCTGGCCCGCGCCAGAAAACGGGCGGATGAGGGGGCTGCGCCCGACCGGTTCGAGAAAGAGGAAATCGAAACCCACGAGAAGCGGCGGGAAGCCTATCTCGATATAGCGCTTGCCGAGCCGCGTCGCTGCCGTATCGTCAATGCCGACCAGCCGGAAGAGAAGGTGGCGGAGGACGTGATGTCCTTTGTCGAGCCCTTGCTCGAACAACTGGGACCTGCGGCGGGCGCGGCGCATGAGTGAGGTTCAGGGCGTTCTCGACGGCGCGATTGCGCCGCAGCAGAACACGAAGCTTTTCGGGCATGAAGAAGTCGAAGCGTTTCTTGCGCAATCCTATCGCTCCGGCAAGGGTCATCATGCCATTCTCATCGAAGGGCCGGAAGGGATCGGCAAGGCGACGCTGGCGTTCCGTTTTGCCAATCATGTGCTCAGCCATCCCGATCCGGCTATGGCGCCTGAAAATCTGGCTGATCCCGATCCGGAATCGCTCGTCAGCCGGCAAATCACCTCTGGTGCATCGCATAATCTCCTGCACTTGACGCGCCCCGTCGATGAAAAGACTGGTCGCGTGAAATCCGCCATCACCGTGGACGAGGTGCGACGGGCAGGACACTTCTTTTCCCAGACATCGGGCACCGGCAATTGGCGCATCGTCATTATCGACCCGGCCGACGATCTTAACCGCAATGCCGCGAATGCGATTCTGAAGATACTGGAGGAGCCGCCGAAGCGGGCGATGTTCCTTGTTCTCTCCCATGCGCCGGGCAAGTTGCTGCCGACCATCCGCTCGCGCTGCATGCCGCTTCGGCTCCTGCCGCTTTCCGATGCGGCCATGGTGCAATCGCTCGATCATCTCGGCATCGGTTCCGCCGGCGAAAAGCGTGACGCGCTGATTGCGGCCTCGAAGGGCAGCGTGGCGCAGGCGCTCAAGCTGATGAATTACGGCGGCTCCGACATTGTCGAGGCCTTTGCCGAGGTGATGTCTGCGGAAGGGCCGGGCGCACGCAAGAAGATGCACAAGTTGGCCGAAGTTCTGGCGCAGAAGGATGGCGATATCGTCCTCGGCTTCTTCATGGAGCATGTAACGGAAGAGTTGATGGAGCGGGCCAGGGCGGCGGCCATGGCGGGCGATATCGCGGCGGCGGAAAAACATGCGCGGCTATCTTCGACGCTTTCGGAACGGATCAGCGTGGCGCAGGCCTATAATCTCGACAAGAAGCAGATGGTGCTTTCCATTCTGGAAGATATTCGCGGCGTCTGAAGGCGCGGGGATCGTACAAATCGTACTCTTTGCTTTCGCTGCTGCGAACAATGGTTTAAGAGCGGTCTATCCAAAAAACAGCCTGTAAAGTCGATAGACCGTCATGACAGACAAGACACCATTCTACATCACCACCGCGATCTCCTATCCCAACGGCAAGCCGCATATCGGCCATGCCTATGAGCTGATTGCGACGGACGCCATGGCACGTTTCCAGCGCCTGGATGGGATGGATGTTTTCTTCCTGACCGGCACCGACGAACATGGCCAGAAGATGCAGCAGACGGCGCGGGCGGAGGGCATTTCGCCGGAAGAGCTGGCGCAGCGCAATTCCGACCAGTTCCGCGCAATGGGCAAGCTGCTCAACGCCTCGAATGACGATTTCATCCGCACCACGGAAGAGCGTCACCACGAGACCTCGCGCAATATCTGGAACCTGATGGCCGATAGCGGCGACATCTACAAGGATAGCTATGCCGGCTGGTATTCTGTGCGCGATGAGGCCTATTACGGCGAAGACGAGACGGAAGTGCGCGCTGATGGCGTTCGTTACGGGCCGCAGGGCACACCGGTCGAATGGGTGGAGGAGGAAAGCTACTTCTTCAAGCTCTCCGAATATCAGGACAAGCTGCTGAAGCTTTACGAAGAGAACCCTGACTTCATCGGTCCGGCCGAGCGCCGTAACGAGATCATCTCCTTCGTCAAATCAGGTCTGAAAGACCTGTCGATTTCCCGCACCACCTTTGACTGGGGCATCAAGGTTCCAAACGACCCCAAGCATGTCATGTATGTCTGGGTCGATGCCTTGACCAACTACATCACCGCCACGGGCTACATCGAAGACAAAGACGGTCCGCGCGCGAAATATTGGCCGGCCGACGTGCATATCATCGGCAAGGACATCATCCGCTTCCACGCGGTCTATTGGCCGGCTTTCCTGATGAGCGCCGGGCTGCCACTGCCCAAGCGCGTTTTCGCCCACGGCTTCCTGCTCAACAAGGGCGAGAAGATGTCGAAGTCGCTCGGCAACGTCGTCGACCCCGTCAATCTGGTTTCTCACTTCGGCCTCGATCCGATCCGTTATTTCTTCATGCGCGAAGTCTCCTTCGGTCAGGATGGCAGCTACAGCGAAGAGGGCATCGCCACCCGCATCAATGCCGATCTCGCCAATGGCATCGGCAATCTTGCCAGCCGTTCGCTGTCGATGATCGTCAAGAATTGTGACGGCCAGATCCCGACGCCTGGCGCGTTCAATGAAGAAGACAAGGCGATGTTGGCTTCGGCGGACGGGCTGCTGGCGATCTGCCGCGAGGAGATGGGCAAGCAGCTCATTCACCGTGCGCTCGCGGCCATCATCGCCGTCGTCTCGGAAACAGACCGTTATTTCGCCTCGCAGGAGCCATGGGCTCTGAAGAAGACCGATCCGGAGCGCATGGGCACCGTGCTTTACGTCACGGCGGAGGTGGTGCGCCAGATCGGCATTCTCCTTCAGCCTTTCATGCCGGAATCCTGCGACAAGTTGCTCGATCTCGTTGCTGCTGCCGCTGACAAACGCGATTTTGCGGCCCTTGGCGAGGCCGGTCGTCTGGTTCCGGGCACGCCGCTTGAAGCACCGAAGCCGGTCTTCCCGCGTTACGTCGCACCGGAAGCGTGAAGGCGAGACCGATGCTGATCGATACCCATTGCCATCTGGATTTTCCCGATTTCGAGGCGGAGCGCGACGACATCATCGCCCGTGCGCATGCTTCCGGTGTCAGCCAGATGGTGACGATCTCGACCCGGGTGCGCCGTCTGCCCGAGCTTTTGAAGATCACGGAGAAATACCCGTCGGTTTTCTGCTCGGTCGGCACACATCCCAACAGCGCAGCCGAGGAACTGGATATCTCGGCTGACGATCTGGTGCGGCTGGCGGAGAGCCACGACAAAATCGTGGCGATCGGCGAGGCGGGACTGGATTATTTCTACGATACGCAGAAGCCGGAAGACCAGAAGACCGGCTTCATTCGCCATATCGAAGCGGCAAGACGGACGAAGCTGCCGCTCGTCATCCACAGCCGCAGCGCTGACGACGACATGGCTGCTATTTTGCGTTCGGAAAGCGACAAGGGCGCCTTTCCCTTCATCCTTCACTGCTTCTCCGCTGGTCCTGAACTGGCGAAAACCGGTGTCGAGCTTGGTGGTTATGTTTCCTTTTCGGGCATTCTCACCTTCCCGAAATCGCAGGATATTCGCGATATCGCCGCCACCGTGCCGCTTGACCGGCTGCTTGTGGAAACCGATGCGCCCTATCTTGCCCCGAAGCGCTGGCGGGGAAAACGCAACGAACCTTCCTATGTGGTCAATACGGCGGAAGTTCTGGCCGAGGCGCATGGTGTTTCTTTCGAGCGCATGGCCGAAATCACCACCGAAAATGCCTTCCGCTGCTTTTCGAAGATGACAAGGGTGTAGCGTGGCAATCTACCGTCGTCGCTTCACGGTTCTCGGATGCGCGTCTTCGCCCGGTGTGCCGCGCATCAACGGCGACTGGGGTGCCTGCGACCCCGAAAATCCGAAGAACCGGCGCACGCGCACGGCCTTCATGGTGGAGCAGATCGCACCGGATGGCGGCAAGACCACCGTCGTTGTCGATACAGGTCCGGATTTTCGCGAGCAGATGATTTCCGCTAAGGTGGAGGCTGTCGATGCGGTTCTCTACACCCACGCCCATGCCGATCACCTGCATGGCATCGACGATCTGCGTATCTATTTCGCCATCCAGCAAAACCGCATTCCGATCTATGCCGATCCCATCACCATGGCGCGCATATGGGACGGTTTCGCCTATTGCCTGGAAACACCGCCGGGCAGCAGTTATCCGCCAATCGTAGAGCCACGGATCATCGCCGACATCGACGCGCCGGTGATTATCGACGGGGCAGGTGGGCCGATACCTTTCAACGTGCATATGCAGCAGCATGGCGACGTGCATTCGCTCGGCTTTCGCATCGGTGATGTTGCCTATTGCACCGACGTCAGCGATTTTCCGGCCGAAAGCGTGCCCAAGCTTGCGGGCCTTGATATTCTCGTCATCGACGCGCTGCAGCACCGCTACCACCCCAGCCATCTTTCGCTGGAACAGGCGCTTGGCTGGATCGAAAGATTTGCACCCAAACGGGCGATCTTGACCCATATGCATATTCCGCTCGATTATGAGACGGTCATGCGTGAAACGCCGGATCATGTCGAACCGGCTTACGACCAGATGCGTTTCGAAGTCGAGTTCGAAGCGCCCTGAGCAGGTCTCGCAAAATCGGTCTCCGGTTTTGGGGCAGAGACGTGCTTTGAAACACTAGTACAGGCGCATCGCGCTTTGACGTTGCCTGAGAAGGAACAGCATGTCGACCCGGCCTTTCCGTGCACCCAGTATGGCGAGCTTCTTCGACAATCTGCGCGCCAGCCGGTTGCGGGCGATGTTCCGGCGCGGCGAACTGGGGCTGGTCGCTCTTGCCGCTCTCATCGGCATTGCAGCGGGTCTTCTGGTGGCGCTGATCGGCGCGTTGAGCACGGCGCTGCATGTTCTGGTCTTCGGTACCGAGCGGCTGAGCAGCAGCGACCTCTCAGGCCCCGTCGTGCTTGCCGGACCGATCGTCGGCGGCATCTTGCTTGGCCTGATCATCTTCATTCTTTCAAAGACCCGCAAGAAACCGATGGTCGACCCGATCGAGGCCAATGCCCTGCATGGCGGCCGCCTGTCGCTGACGGACAGCATCATCGTCTGCGTGCAGAACATCGTCTCGAACGGTTTCGGTGCGTCCGTCGGGCTTGAAGCGGGTTATACGCAGATCGCCAGCGGCGTGGCATCGAAGATCGGTATCAAGCTGAAACTGCGGCGAGGGGACATGCGCATCCTCGTCGGCTGCGGTGCTGCGGGTGCGATTGCGGCGGCCTTCAATGCGCCTCTGACCGGGGCGTTTTACGCCATCGAACTCATCATCGGCACCTATACGGTCGTGACGCTTGCACCGCTCATCGTCTCCGCGCTGGTGGCCACAACCGTTATCGGGATTATTGGTGGTCATGGCCTGTCGATCGACATTGTCGATGCCAGCCGTGTGACGCCTGCGGATTATGTGCCCGCCATCTTTCTTGGTGTCGTGTGTGCGGCGATAGGCATCGTGCTGATGCAGACGGTTTCCTTCATCGAGGAGACAGCCCGCAAAAGCGCCATTCCCGGCTGGCTGCGTCCGGCCATTGGCGGTGTCGCAGTCGGCGCTCTTGCGCTGATTTCACCGCAGGTCCTGTCGAGCGGCCATGGCGCGCTGCATCTCAATATTGATGCCGAACTGACGATTTACGGGCTGGTCGGGCTCTTCCTGCTGAAAGCGGCGGCCAGCGCCATTTCCATCGGTTCCAATTTTCGTGGCGGCCTTTTTTTCGCCTCGCTGTTCATGGGTTCGCTTCTGGGTAAAGTTTTCGCGCTTTGCGCCCCCTATATCGGCTATGGCTCGACGGCGCCCATCGTTTATGCCGTCATCGGCATGAGCGCCTTTGCCGCCGCCATTATCGGTGGTCCTTTGACGATGACGTTCCTGGCGCTGGAGCTGACGGGAGATTTCCAGATCACCGCGCTGGTGCTTGCCGCCGTCATCACCACCTCGCTGGTGGTGCGCACGACCTTCGGTTATTCCTTCGCCACCTGGCGTTTTCACCTGCGCGGAGAGAGTATTCGCAGCGCCCACGATATTGGCTGGATCCGCGACCTGACGGTTGGCAAGATGATGCGCGCCGATATTCGCAAGGCCAATGTCAGCATGGGGCTTCCGGCCTTCAAGGAGAAGTTCCCACTCGGTTCGACGCAGCGGGTGATCATGACCCACGATGACGGGCGTTATGCCGGCATCGTCCTAGTACCGGAAATTTATGCCGACCCGATGGATCGTGATCCGAGCAAGATCAGCCTTGAGACCTATCTGCAATACAAGAACGACGTGCTGCTGCCGACCATGAATGCGCGACAGGCAGCGGCGGCCTTCGATGCCACGGAAAGCGAAGCGCTGGTCGTCGTTAATGACAAGATAGAGAACCGACCGGTTGGTCTACTCACCGAAAGCCATACGCTCAGGCGCTATAGCGAAGAGCTGGAATTGAGACGTCGGGAGGCGTCTGGAGAGCTGTAATATTAGATTGGAAAAATGTCTTTATGTATTGATACATATAAATAATTTTAAACTACGGCGACAATGATCGTTATCCGTGACTTCGCACAATGCGGAAGATACAAGGAAACCCTTCGGATTATCCGAAGGGTCCGGACTGGAGGGAACGAATGCGCTTCGACTTGACCGACCTCCGCCTGCTTCTGAGTCCATTCATTAATGGCGAGCCTTGACGGCCACATACTTGGGGTGTGTGAGCCGGCTACTAGGTGACCTTCAATCCCACTTTGCCGTTCGCCGGCGTGCCCGGGCGAGTCTTCGGGGCGAAAGTTCAGACCGTGCTGAAGTTCATGGCGGAAGGCGAACTCGAACCCTCAGGTACCCTTCTTACGCCAAAGGCGCCATTTGGCTCCGGTCGTGTGATCGCTGTTATCGAGCCGATCGATGACCTCTCGGCTTTCGAGCTTCCGGGTGGAGCGACAGCCGAAGTTGCGATCTACACGGATCACTGGCCGGAGTTCGCGCTCATCCGTAAGATACTGCTGCGCATCCGCGCATGGGAAAACTTCATTGTCTTCGAGCGGTGACACGGCAGGCTCGTATCCTGACCGACGATGCAAGATGGGATCTTCACTCGGTGGGAACAGTCAGCTCCACCCCCGGGGGGACAAATGAGGGTGGAGCTTCGCAGTCCGGGAGGCGCAGCCCGAACCGGTTTGGGGGTTACGGGTGCGAGCCGTGAACGATTGGTGTTGCCTGCGATCCCGCTTCGGCACCGTCCGTCTCCGGCCGCTTGGTTCTGAACAGTTTCAGCACGAAGACGAAGAAGGCCGGGACGAAGAACACGCCAAAGACTGTCGCCGCGATCATGCCGCCCAAAACAGCCGTGCCGATGGCGTTCTGGCTGGCGGCGCTGGCACCGGACGCGATTGCCAGAGGTACGACGCCGAGCGTGAAGGCGAGTGAGGTCATGATGATCGGGCGGAAGCGAAGTTTCGCAGCCTCGATCGCCGATTCCAGCAATGGCTTGCCCTCGGCATAATTATCCTTGGCGAATTCGATGATCAGGATCGCGTTCTTTGCCGACAGGCCGATGATCGCGATCAGGCCCACCTTGAAATAGATGTCGTTTGGCATTCCGGCGAGCATGACCGCAAGCACGCAACCGATGACACCGAGCGGCACCACGAGCATGACCGAGAACGGGATCGACCAGCTTTCGTAGAGACCTGCGAGAAGCAGGAAAACGAAGAGAAGGCTGATGCCGAACAGGAAAGGCGCCTGTGAACCGGACTTGATTTCCTCCAGCGACTGACCCGTCCACTCGAAGCCGATGCCCTCAGGCATTTCGCCCGCCAGACGTTCCATCTCGGCGATGGCCGCGCCCGATGAGTTGCCTGGAGCAGGTTCACCCGAGATGCGTATCGTCGGATAACCGTTGTAACCAACAATCTGCGGCGAACCTTTCTGCCACTGTGCAATTGCAAAAGACGACAGTGGAACCATGCCGCCACTGACATTGCGAACGTTCAGCTTGAGCAAATCCTCGACCTGAAGACGGCTCTGATCCTTGGCCTGCACGATGACGCGCTGCATGCGGCCGGCGTTCGGGAAGTCGTTGATATAGGACGATCCGAGGTTGGCAGTGATCGTGTTGTTGATGTCGGAGAAGGTCACACCGAACGTGTTCGCCTTTTCGCGGTCGATCACCAGCAGAACCTGCGCCGCATCCGGAAGGCCTTCCACACGCATGCCGGTCAGCACCGAACTGTGGCCCGCCTTTTGCATCAATTCGACTCCCGCAGCAGACAGGGCTGCCTGGCCAACCCCATTGCGGTCCTGAAGGCGGAATGCGAAGCCGCCCGTGGCGCCGAAACCTTCGATAGCCGGAGGAGAAAGGGCAAAACTGGTCGCATCCTTAAGGCCGAACAGGGACATGTTGACGCGGTCTGCAATGGCTTGCGCCGAGTTGTCGGCATCACGTTCACTCCAGTCCTTGAGAGTGACGAACATCAGCGCGGCGTTGGCACCGCTACCCGAAAAACTGAATCCCTGAATCGCAATGACATCCTTGACGCCGGACTCCGCTTTCAGGATTTCTTCGATCTGCCTGACCGACGCCTGTGTACGATTGGCGCTGGCTTCCGGCGGTCCCTGAATGTCGACCAGCAATGTTCCCTGGTCTTCCGCAGGCACGAATGCCGAGGGGAGGTTGATGAAGAGATAGCCAAGACCAACGACGAGGGCGAGATAGATCACCATCATCCGACCGGCGCGCTTTGCCATGCCGTTGGTCACCTTGACGTAGCGGTTCGTCAGACCGTCAAAATTGCGGTTGAACCAGCCGGCCAGCCCCTTTTTCTCGTGATGCCCCTTGGCAATCGGCTTCAGGAAAGTGGCGCAGAGCGCCGGGGTAAGCGACAGCGCCAGGAAAGCGGAGAAGCCGATCGAGACGACCATCGTCAGCGAGAACTGGCGATAGATGATGCCGGTCGAACCCGGGAAGAAAGCCATCGGGATGAAGACGCATGCGAGGACAAGGGTGATCCCGAGGATCGCGCCGGTAATCTGCCCCATCGCCTTGCGGGTTGCGGCCTTGGGTGAAAGGCCTTCCTCAGCCATGATGCGTTCGACGTTCTCCACCACGACGATGGCATCATCGACGAGAATGCCGATGGCGAGAACCATGGCGAACATGGTCAGCACGTTGATGGAGAAACCGGTCGCGAACATGATGGCGCATGTGCCTAACAGCGCAACGGGAACGACCAGGGTCGGGATGACGGTGTAACGGAAATTCTGCAGGAACACGAACATCACGACGAAGACGAGCACGACGGCTTCGATCAGCGTGCTCAGCACCTTCTCGATAGAGGCCGAGACGAATGGGCTGGTGTCGTATGGTGTGGCGTATTCAACCCCTTGGGGGAAAAACTGCGACAGCTCGTCCATCTTCGCCTTGACGGCGTTCGAAGTTGCGACCGCATTGCCCGTCGAGGAAAGCTGGATACCGACCGCAGCACTCGGTTGCCCGTTCAGGCGGCTGGTGAAGTTGTAGTTCTCCGCGCCGAGTTCGATCCGGGCGACATCCTTGAGAAGGACGGCGCTGCCATCGGGATTTGCGCGCAGGATGATCTCGCCGAACGCCCTGGGGTCGGAAAGCTGGCCCTGCACGAGAACCGTGGCGGTCAGATCCTGCGATACCGGGTTTGGGGCCGCACCGATCTGGCCGGCAGCAACCTGGGAATTCTGGGCGGTGATGGCGGCATTGATGTCTGCTGCCGTCAGATTGAGGCCGACCATCTTGTCCGGGTCTATCCAGACGCGCATGGCGCGCTGGGCCGCGAACATCTGGGCGCGACCGACGCCATCAAGACGACGGATTTCACCAAGAACATTTCGGTTCAGATAATCACCAAGCGCGACCTCGTCCATGCGACCGTCGGTGGACGTCAGCGTGATCATCATCAGGAAGCCCGATGCGGCTTCTTCGACGTTGACGCCCTGCGAGGTGACCGCGGACGGAAGGCGGGATTCAATGCGCCGGATGGCGTTCTGTACGTTGACCGATGCCTGATCGATGTTGGTGCCGGCCTCGAAGGTGGCGTTGATGCTGACGGCGCCTGATGTGTCCGACGTCGATTCGAAATACATCATGTTGGCGACGCCGTTCAGTTCCTCCTCGATCAGGCGCGTCACACCCTGATAGATTTCCTGCGGTGAAGCACCGGGATAGGAGGTGGAAATGGTGAGCTGCGGCGGCGCAACCTTGGGATATTGCGCAATCGGCAGAAAGGGCAGGGCGATGATCCCCGCTATGGAAATGAACAGGGCGAAGACCCAGGCAAGGATCGGCCTGCTGATAAAGAACTGTGCCATGATGTTACCTTGAATTTCCCGAGGTGGCGAAAACTGCGCCGCCGGATTGCTTGTGTACGTCCGCCGACCAGACCTCGGGAGCGACCGTGGTGTCCGGCTGAACCTTCTGCACACCGTCGACCACGACCTTCTCACCCTCCTTGAGGCCGTTCTCGACCACCCATTCCTGGCCAAGTGCCTGTCCAAGCTGGACATCACGGAGCTTTGCTGTGTCGTCAGCCTCGACGACGTAGACTTGCGCCTTGCCGTCCTGGGTTCTCAGCACGGAACGCTGGGGAATGGTGATCGCACCCTGACGGACGGCCTGCTCGATGCGCACGCGCACATACATGCCGGGCAAAAGATCGCCGTTGGGGTTGGGAAACTCGGCACGCAATGTCACCTGCCCGGTTGTGGAGTCGACGTTGGCGCTGGAAAACAGCAGTTTGCCTTTCCCGCCATAGACATCACCGCCATCGAAAATAAGCTCTACGCTTGCCTGTCCGGGGGCAGGGCTTACCAGCTTGCCGTCGGTAACGGCGCGGCGTAGCGCCAGAAGATCCTGCGCGGACTGGGTGAAGTCGGCATAGACAGGATTGATCTGCTGAATCAGCGCTAGGTTCGATGTACCGTCCGCGGTCACAAGCGCACCTTCGGTGACGAGAGCGCCACCGATGATGCCTGTGATCGGAGCACGAACCTCGGTATATTCGAGATTGATCTTTGCTTCCTCGATAGCCGCCTGCTGAAGCGCCACATCGGCCTCTGCCTGAGCAAGGTTGACGGCCGCGGTGTCATAGTCGATCCCGCTGGCAACGTTACGCTCACGCAGCGTCCTCTGGCGTTCCAGCTGGACCCTGGCATTGTCGCGCGTGGCTTCAGCCCGGCGGAGTGTTGCCTGGGCGCTGGCAACGCGGACTTTGAAGAGACGGGGATCGATCCGATAAAGGACGTCACCTTCTTTCACGAGTGCGCCCTGTTCGAAAACGCGCTCCTGCAAGATGCCGGACACGCGGGCGCGCACTTCGGATGTGCGGGTAGCGGCCACGCGGCCCGGAAGCTCACTGATAACCGGGATCGGATGCGTCTTGAGATCAATGACGCCAACGGCGGCGGGCGGCATCTCCCCGCCTTCCTGGGCAAAGGCGGTCGTCGCCGTCAGAGCGAGAAGCGAGGTTGCAATAAGGCACGCCTTCAGGCGCGGCAGTCGGCTGCAGCGGTACATATTTCTTCCTTGGATCGGCTGTTACTGGCCCTACGGGCGACGATTACTTCTCGGGAAAGGACGTATAGATTGTTCGCACACCTTCGAGAATTCTGGCTTGATCATCCTGGCTCCACTGGTGGAAGCCGAAGAGTTCGGTGAAATAGAAGCCCGACAGGGAGAGGTAAGCCATCAGCGCCGCCTCGGGACGGGCACCGTCGGCCATGGCCTTGAGGTCTGCCCGCGTCCAGTCACGCATCTGCTGCTGAAGCTTCTCCTCGGAAGAAACGGAGGCGCTGATCGCCATGGCGACCGCGCGTTCGGTATCATCCACAACACGTTCGGCAAGCTTGATCCGCCCGAAAAGCTCGGGGTGAGGGGTATCGGCAGCATCTTCGACGGATTTTGCCTGTCGCTCCAGTTCCTGGGAGAGACGGCGGTCGATCAGAGCCTCTAGCAACGCGCTCTTCGACTTGTGATCGTAAACGACCGTCGACTTGCTGACACCAGCTTCCTGGGCGACGGCATCGATTGAAAGCCCGGCGGCGCCGAGCTTCAACACCACGCGCTCGGCGGCATCCAAGATGTCGTCTTTCTGAATCCTGCGAATACGACCCACGTTAGTCTCCAATTTGTCACTTGATTGTTTTACGAACGATCGTGTATTAATGCAATAGTGAAACGATCGTTCTGATAAAAAATTCGTATTGCAGGTGTATCGCATGTCTTCCGCCAATCGCTGGCTTATTCTTTCGGCCGTCATGATGGCCTTTCTGCCCGTCGTGCTCGACCTCACCATTCTCCATATCGCAGTGCCTTCACTGACAATCGCTCTTGGTGCTTCCGGCACCGAAGTGCTTTGGATTATCGACATCTATGCGCTTGTCATGGCCGGTCTGCTGGTGCCGATGGGGACGCTTGCAGACCGCATGGGCTACCGGCGGATGCTTCTGACCGGACTTGTCGTGTTTGGCGTAGCATCGGCTGCGGCCGCCTTTTCGACGTCGCCGGCGATGTTGATCGGTTCCCGTGCGGTGCTTGGCGTTGGCGCTTCGATGATCATGCCATGCGTCCTTGCCATCATTCGCACGACATTCGAGGATGATGGCGAGCGGGCGAGGGCGCTCGGTCTGTGGAGTGTGGTCGGCATGGCGGGCGCCGCGATCGGTCCGCTTGTCGGAGGCATCCTGCTTGAGCACTTCTGGTGGGGATCGGTCTTCCTCGTCAATCTCCCGGTGTTGGCTGTCGTCATTACCCTTGTCTGGTTCCTTGTTCCGAAGAGGGGTGGCACAGGTCTCGGAGCCTGGAACATCGGGCAGGCGGCGTTGCTGGTCGCAGGCCTGGTTCTCACCGTTTATGGCATCAAGACCGGAATGAAAGGCGGCATCAACGGTATGGTCGCTGCATCGCTGAGTGCGGGAATAATTCTGCTCGGCTGGTTTGGCAGGCTACAGGTCTCGTCGCGCAATCCGATGCTTGACCTGTCGCTCTTCCTCAAACCAGCGATTGCTGCGGGGATGCTGATGGCGTTTGTCGCCTCCGGCGCATTGGCAGGATTTGAACTGGTGCTTGCGCAGGAACTCCAATACGTGCTCGGCATGTCGCCGCTCGATGCGGGTCTGTTCATGCTGCCGCTCGTCATCGCGGCGGCCGTGGGTGGTCCACTCGGTGGCAACCTGGCGAACCGATTCGGTCTTCGACCCATCGCAACCCTGTCGATGGCGGGGGCGGCAGCTGCACTGTTCGGTCTCGCATCCATCGATCTGATCGCTTCGCCGCCGATAACTGCGGGGCTTCTGGCGATGCTTGGCCTTTGCCTCGGCATCGGTCTTCTGGCATCGTCCATCGCCATCATGGGAAGCGCGCCCGCGGACAAGGCGGGCGCCGCAGGTGCCCTGGAAGGCACCGGCTACGAACTTGGCGGGGGCATCGGGATCACCTTTTTCGGAGTGCTTGTGAACTCGATCTATTTTTCCGCAGTTTCGCGCTCGTTTTCGCCAGCCGCAGAAGCGGGCGGATCCATCGGTGAGGCGATGACGGCGGCAGCGCGGTTGGGTGGAGATGAGGGCGAGACGATACGGATGGCGGCACGCAACGCCTTCAGTCAGGCGCACGGATCGGTTCTGATTATCACGGGCACGATGATTGCTGTACTGGCAGTGGCCGTGTTCCTCGCGCTTCGTGACATGAAGCGCGGAGGCCATGTCTCTCACTAAGGCCGGGAGCGACCGGCTCTGCTGGCGCTTTCTGCCCGGATCCAAAGAACGGGTGGTTCTACCTCGGAGAGGACGGTGGTACACGCCATCTACAGAAATGACTTAAAAGCTGTCTTTTTTTGAAGCGGCTTTGACGCGAGGAAACGAGCCCGATGACTGTTCCACTCAAAATCTACGCGGATGGTTCCTACGACCCCGTTGCAATATCGGGGAGTTGGGCATTCGTCGTGTTTGAAACCGGGCAACAACTCCATTCTGCGCGTGGGATGGAAATCGGGCCTACAAATAATTCGTTTGAAGTCATGGCAGTCATGAATGCACTTTTATGGCTGGATGCCCACGCTTCTGGCCGGACAGCCATTCTTTGGACGGACTCCGCTCATGTTGTCGAGGGTTGCCATCGCTGGTGCAAAATTTGGCGAACCAACGGCTGGAAACGCATCAACCCCAATTCGCGAGCGCGGAAGCGGCAAATGCCGGATGAAGCCCTGTGGCGGAATGTGGATCGTTTGCTCCTTGGTAATCCAAACGTGACCATAGAGTGGTGCAAGGGACATTCCGGTATAGAAGGTAACGATCTCGCGGATGCTTTGGCCCGCGCCGCAACGATCGCAGAACGCAATTAATCTGACGCCGCTTGTTTTCGTCCGAAGCCGGACGATGTGTCGACTCTATGCCTGATAGAGGTCATATGTCGCTAAACGCAGCACTTCTGATATGGCATTTAGTTCCAAAGAGTGCGGTTTCGGCTTTGAAGCTGGATGAGTGAGTGAAGTATTCCCCCTTGTTGGCAGGGGAAGCAGCGCTTTCTTCCGACAAAAGGGTGTTGCACCGCTGCTTCCGCCCCCTTTGTTGCTTTTGAAGAGCCGCGATTTCACTACACTTGGCAACGCTGTTGCGCCCGCAAGAACACCGGTCTGTTGCTTTTTGATCGTGACGTTTGAGTGACGGAATCTTCACTCGACGCTCGACGCATTGCCCGATAGGTTCCGCGAACTATAACGCCGCCCTAAGGATTCTCGATGTCCGAACCTGCCACAGTGATGATGTCCCGCAACGCTCCAGCATCTTTCGGAGGAGGGGCCTTGGCCGTGTCTCGTTCAAGGGCCCGTGGTGGCTTTTCTATCGTGCGCCGCAGAACTTCCGGATCGCCTACGATGACGACGGTCTCCACGCCAAAGAGAGTATCCTTGCCAACGGCAGTCCTGTTCGCGAATATGGGAGAGACGGACAAGCCGATCTCAATACGACATCCCATATCGAGTGCTTGGGTGCGAATGTATGCGATACTTAGGGGGTGACGCTGGTTGGCTGAGCTAAAGGATCTGTTACAATGGGTGAAACTACTAAGGACTTAATTGACGCCGACTGCAGCGCCTTTAAACTTGAACCTGTCTGCGCGGAGCAATCTTCACCACTAAGGGACATGGTGGGGAAACTACAAGATGAAGTCGCGGGTATTTTGGGACCGAACCCGGAACCCTTCGACATGAAGATGTTCACCGATGAGATATAGGGTGACTAAGGGGTAGCAGCCCTATTGACAGCATCATTATATCCATTAATCTGGATGCATGGAAAACAACATTGCGGTAACGGCCCTCGCGGCCTTGGCCCAGAACACTCGACTCGAGACGTTCCGTCTACTTGTGCGGCATGAACCTGATGGAGTTCCGGCGGGTGAACTCGCCCGACTGCTTGATGTCCCTCAGAACACCATGTCGGCACACCTTGCAACCCTCTCAAGAGCGGGACTAGTCAAGAGTGAGCGGCAGAGCCGATCTATCATTTACCGCGCTGATCTCGACGGTCTGCGCGATCTGACACTTTTCCTGCTGAAGGATTGCTGCGGCGGCTCGACAGAACTTTGCGCGCCACTCATCGCAGAACTCATGCCATGCTGCGCTCCGGAGGCGAAGCCATGTTGAATTCGATCCTGTTGACCGAAGTGCAAGGCAGCGATCCGGGTTTTCGGAGCGCGCTTGTTGCTGCGCATCTTCCGGCAGAAGACATCGAAGAAGAAGGCCGAACCTTCTTCAAGGCTATTTCGGATGAAGGCCAGACCGGCGGGTATTCCGGTATCGAACTCTGCGCCTACGATTTGCTGCTGCGGTCGGTGGTGGTGCTTCCAGAGCATCGCGGCAATGGCCTCGGCCAAGCGATTGTTGAGGCAACCTTGCAAAGCCTCGATTGCAGTGGCGACGTTTATCTTGCGACCACGACCGCGGCGCCGTTCTTCTCTAATCTCGGTTTCTCTGAAGTGGCGCGCGACAACATTCCAGAAGCAGTCCTTTCGACCCAACAGCTATCGGGGCTCTGCCCATCGTCGGCGACCATCATGAAGCTCAACAGGCCTCCGGCCTAACTACGGATCACGACCATGACTGACAAGACCTACAACGTGCTCTTCCTGTGCACGGGTAATTCCGCTCGCTCTATCCTCGCCGAATCCATTCTGAACAAGGAAGGTGCTGGACGGTTCAAGGCCTATTCAGCCGGCAGCCAGCCAAAGGGTGAGGTCAATCCTCACGCACTGAAGGAACTGAGTGCGCTTGGTTATCCGTCGACAGGTTTCTCGTCGAAGAGCTGGGATGTATTCGCCGAATCGGACGCACCGCGGATGGATTTCATCTTCACCGTCTGCGACAGCGCTGCCGGTGAAGCTTGCCCGGTCTGGATCGGTCACCCGATGACTGCCCATTGGGGTGTTGAAGATCCGGCAGCCGTTATTGGCTCCGAAGTGGAGATCCAGCGTGCCTTTGCTCAAGCGGCACGCTTCCTGAAGAATCGTATCGTGGCATTCCTTAGTCTTCCCCTGGAATCGATCGATCGCATGGCGCTCCAAACGAGGCTCCGGCAGATCGGTATGCTGGAAGGGACCACCAACCCCGAAGGAAAGACAGCCTGATGTCCACGTTTGAACGATATCTGACCGTTTGGGTCTTCCTCTGCATCGCCGTCGGCGTGGCCTTGGGTCACGTCATGCCAGGTCTGTTCCAGGTAGTCGGAGCCGCCGAGATCGCCAAAGTGAATATCCCGGTCGCGATCCTGATCTGGTTGATGATCATTCCAATGTTGCTGAAGATCGATTTTCGATCGCTGGCGAAGGTTGGGTCATACTGGCGCGGGATCGGTGTCACCCTGTTCATCAATTGGGCAGTGAAGCCGTTCTCGATGGCGTTGCTGGGCTGGCTCTTTGTCGGTTGGCTGTTTCGGCCATACCTTCCGGCAGACCAGATCGACTCCTACATCGCCGGGCTGATCATTCTCGCCGCAGCACCTTGCACGGCCATGGTGTTCGTTTGGAGCAACCTGACACGCGGCGAACCGCTGTTCACGCTCTCGCAGGTCGCACTCAACGACGCGATCATGATCCTGGCCTTCGCGCCCATCGTTGGTCTGCTGCTGGGTCTTTCGGCGATCACTGTGCCATGGGCGACACTCACCTTGTCCGTCGCTCTCTATATCGTCGTGCCAGTCATCATCGCGCAATTGGTGCGAAGCCGCCTGACTGCTGACGGAACAACCCGTGCGCTCGACGGCTTGCTTGCCAAACTTCAGCCGATGTCGCTCGTGGCTCTGCTTGCAACCCTTGTGCTGCTCTTTGCCTTCCAGGGCGAGCAGATCATTGCACAACCGACCATCATTGCGCTTCTGGCGGTTCCGATCCTCATCCAGGTCTATCTGAACTCCGGACTTGCCTACCTTCTGAACCGGATGACAGGTGAACGCCACTGCGTCGCCGGGCCTTCGGCGCTGATTGGTGCCAGCAACTTCTTCGAACTTGCGGTCGCGGCCGCCATCAGCCTGTTCGGCTTTCAGTCGGGCGCGGCACTGGCAACCGTTGTCGGCGTCCTCATCGAGGTTCCGGTCATGCTGGCGGTTGTCTGGATCGTGAACCGTTCGAAAGATTGGTACGAGGCATCGCCTGCAGTTTCCCGAACCACCATCACCGAAAGGAACTGAACGTGGACGTCACCATTTATCATAACCCGGCCTGCGGCACATCACGGAATTCGCTCGAGCTCATCCAGCACGCCGGCATAGAGCCAACCGTCATTGAATATCTGAAGAACCCACCGAGCCGCGAGCAACTCGTCCAGATGATCGCCGACGCCGGACTGACCGTCCGTCAGGCGATCCGCGAGAAGGGTACACCTTATGCCGAACTCGGTCTCGACAATCCGGACCTGACCGACGACCAGTTGCTCGACGCCATGATCGCGACGCCGATCCTGATCAACCGGCCGTTCGTTATCACTCCAATGGGAACGCGGCTGTCACGCCCCTCTGAAGTCGTTCTCGACATCCTTCCTGCGGATGCCTTCAAAGGGCCTTTCACCAAGGAGGACGGCGAACAGGTTCTCGACGAAGAAGGAAAGCGCATTGTCTGAGACATTCCCCGCCCTCAAGGGCCAGCACTTGCACGCGATTGATCTCGACGATCTCCGCCCGGCCTTCTCGACACATAAGCCCCGCATTCTGATCCTCTACGGTTCGCTTCGCGAGGTGTCCTACAGCCGTTTGTTGGCGTTCGAAGCGGGAAGGCTGCTGGAACGGCTTGGATGCGAGGTTCGGATATTCGATCCGAAAGGCCTGCCTTTGCCCGACGAAGCGCCTGTCAGTCACCCGAAGGTGCATGAATTGCGTGAACTTTCGCAATGGTCAGAGGGGCAGGTCTGGGTCAGCCCGGAGCGCCACGGCGCAATGACCGGCATCATGAAGTCGCAGATCGACTGGATTCCTCTTTCGGTTGGATCGGTCCGCCCGACACAGGGCAAGACGCTCGCCGTCATGGAGGTTTCCGGTGGCAGCCAGTCCTTCAACGCCGTGAACCAGATGCGGATCCTCGGGCGATGGATGCGGATGATCACCATTCCCAACCAGTCCTCGGTCGCCAGAGCCTATCAGGAGTTCGACGCCAATGGCCGGATGAAGTCGTCATCCTATTACGACCGGGTGGTGGATGTCTGCGAGGAACTGGTGAAGTTCACCATGCTTACCCGTAACGCGTCTGGCTACCTGACCGACCGCTATAGCGAACGCAAGGAAGAGGCGGACGAACTCGAGAAGCGTGTTTCGTTGAAGTCGATCTGAAGGTTCAGGCCATTGCTGTGGCGGTTTGCCGTGAGGAGGTCGCCACAGCAACGAATGCGGCAATGCTGATCGCCCCGAGACAGGCGTTGGCAGCGAGCGCAAAACTGATGCCGACATTCTCCATCGCTGCGGCAAAGACGAATGGCGCGGCGGCACTCACTGCCAATCGCGCGGCGGCCATCTTGCCCGTAATCGCTCCATAACCGTCGGAGCCAAACAGATAGAGCGGCAGGCTTCCCTGCGCGATACTGTTGATGCCGGAACCGAGACCAAGGCAGATCGCGAAGGCAACCGCTCCCGGCAACCAGTCACCTGTCATCATCAAGATGAACACCCCGGCGACGATGAGGATTGCGGAAAGCGCTGCAAGCGCCGGCGGCAAAAGGCTTTTACCAAACACCATGTTGATCAGTCGGCTCAGCACCTGGGCTGGGCCGAAGAGCGATCCGATCACCACCGCAGCAGCGCCAAGCCCGATCGACCCGAGCATTGGAACCATATGCGCGAGCATGGCAGAGAGAGTAAAGCCCAGCATGGCAAAGGCAAACGAAACGAGCATCATGCTGCGCCGGCGCGCATGGGCAGGAAGCGTCCCGATCACCGTCTCACGCGTTCGGATCGTGGAATCAGCGTTAACTTCTGTTTTCGCGACGCGCATGATCCAGTAATGAAGCGGCATGCACAGAAAGAGATTCAATCCCGCGAAGACGAGATAGATCTCGCGCCACGACAGATACGCAGCAAGTGCTGCCGAGATCGGCCAGAAGATGGTCGAGGCGAAACCGCCGATCAAGGTCAAATAGGTGATGCTGCGGGATGCTGATCGGGGTTCGCTTTCGACCAGCGTTGCGAATGCGGCTTGATACTGCACCATGCCGGACGATATCTCGAGCAGGATGATGGCGAACGCAAAGACAGCAACGGATGGCGACCACGCACAGATTGCCAGGGTAAATGCGGCCAGGGCCGAGCCGACCGTCATGACCGTCGCAGCGCCGATACGGTCCATCTGTTTACCGATATACATTGCGGATAAGCCGCCGATAAGCAGGGAAGCTGAGAAGATGCCAAATATCTCGGCCAGCGTAAGGCCGAGATCCTTCGCCATGCCAGATGCGAGGATACTGAAGCTGTAGTAGAGAGTGCCGTAACCGATGATCTGCGTCAGGCCAAGCGCAGAGACAATGCCCGCAGGTACTTTCGAATTATGCAATGACGTTATCCCCGTCAGTCAAGGTTTCAGCCAGATTGCAGCATCCATCGTTTCGCTCGACATTTTCCCGGATCACTGGATGTCCGGCACAGCAGTCTTCCATCAGGAATTTCACAAGATCGGCGAGAGCTTCGTAGTTGGCGCTGTAGAGGATTGAACGCGATACCCGCCGCTGAGATATGAGACCTGATCGCTCCAGTTCCTTGAGATGGAACGACACATTCGTCGCCGAGACGCCCATGCGTTCGGCGATCACGCCAGCGGCTAGCCCCTCGGGACCAGCGACAACCAGCGCTCGAACGATGGCAAGGCGCGTTTCCTGCGAGAGTGCGGCGAATGAAGAGAGGGCTTGACGTTCTTCCATTATTCAATAATCCTTGAACTATTGGATATATGGATAACCCACATGAACGCGATCGACAAGACACATTCTTCCGACATCACTCTCGGCCATCTTCTTGATGTCCTCGCGGTCGCGCCGGATGCGCCGCTGGTATACTGACAAGTCCGAGTGCGGATGGCGGTAGCGTTGCATCTCTTATATTGATGATCGGCATGGTGACTCGCGTTCTTCAATGAACGCAACCATGCCATCGGTTCGCACCGAAGCAACACTTCAAACCGCAGGGTGCCGAGTTTTCCACAGCCGTGGAAAATGCGGTTTGGGCGCAAAAAGCAACAGCAACGAAACCGCTCTGACGTTCCATAATCTATCTTATGCGATTATTGTATGTGGCGCCCATTTAGTAGTGCGACACTTGGGCCGGATAGAAATGCGACACTCTCCTCGCATGACGTCGCTGGTCAATGTCAACGTTGGGAGCAAGGATGCGACGATGTTCAGCCTGACTTCGGTCAGGAGCGGTCGGAGTCGTCATGTCCTTTATGATCACCATGTCGCAAAAAGAATTGCATCGCCTCGAACTTATCAAGAAGATCCGTGACGGACGCCTGAGCGTTGTCCAAGCTGCCGAACAGCTCGGCCTTAGCAACTGGCCAATCGCCTCCAGTTTTTGAGATTGAAGCAACTTCTGCTCGGTGTCCTGCCGCTGGGCTATCTGCGCCTTCAGCGCCTCGGTTCGTTCCTCCACCCGCCGCTCCAGCGTTTCGTTCATAGACCGTAACGCCGCCTCGGCATGTTTGCGGGATGTGATGTCCGAACCGACACCGATAAGACGCTGGGGCTTGCCACGCTGATCATGGACAAGACGGCCGCGAACTTCCGCCCAATGCATGCTGTGATCCGGCCAGATAACACGGTATTCGGCAACGTAGTCTTCGCCTGCATCGAGGCTGCGTCGAGGACCTTCTTCACGGCCTTGCCTGTCATCGGGATGCACGGATGCCGTCAGTTCATCGTAAGTCAGCTCCTTGTTTGCGCAACGGCCGAATATTTGACGAAACTCTGGCGAGGAGCCAAGCACCCAACTCGAAAGGTCGAGGCTCCATGTACCAAGATTTCCGGCGAGCAACACAGTCTTGAGGTTAAGCTCGCTTTCGCGTAGCTCGACAATGCGGTTACGAGCTTCGAGTTGCCGCCGACGGTTTTTGCCTGCGGATTCGACGACGCTGATGAAGGTTGTCGGATGGAATGGTCGTTCAAGAAAGGAGACGTTTCCAAGTGCCTGGGCAACCCTTGCGGCAGCAGGGTTCCTATCCGGTCCCGCTCCTTTGTGTGTCAGGACCATAAACGGGAGATCCGACCAGCCCGGCTGGGATGTCAACCCAGGCGTTGATAGGACCGAGATTGCTGAAGCGAAGGACCTCCTCCACAACGACGACAAAAAGGACATTTTCTCCAAGGCGCTCGGCCAAGGCCTCAAGGTTTGCCATCGGTTGGGAGGCAATCCCCCGCTCAAGCAGCATGGACGCTGCGACAATACTGTCACGACCGTTAGGGGCGTAGATGAGGGCGATACCGTCACGGTCAGGAATCGGAATCGCCTCCGATGTCGAGCATGGTTTTCTGCTCACCAACAAAATGGGGTATGCCGCGCAGAATGCCCTGGAAGCCGACGAGCTTCGAAAATCAGCTTCGTCGTCTCGCCGAGCTCAAGATCTGCCGAATAAAGAAGGCTTTGCTGATGTTCAGCGTCGAACAGGCTTTCCGGCGGCACAAGTTCGAAGACGTCGATGAGGTCGGGAATTTCCATTCCATGCGAGTCTGCCCCTTCTCGCAATTCTTTGTCGGTTTCGGACATGGTAATGTAGAGACCTCGTTCTCCGTCCGCTGCGCCATCACGTAGGAACTGCAGGGCAATCGTTGTTTTTCCCGTTCCAGGGTTGCCTTCGAGAAGGAACACGTGGCCTTTGGACAGGCCTCCTCCGAGAATATCGTCCAACCCGGAAACACCCGTTCTTGCCTTTAAAGTTCCTACCATCTCCATCCCTTCGACCGTCTGCTCCATTTGGCACTAGGCCAATCCAGCAGTTGCCCGCAATTCAATTTGACACGTATAGTTCCCTTAACGTCTTAACCCTCCCAGCGGTTTCATTCTAATCATCACTCGACTGGGTTGTCGAGGTGGCGATGACGCCTCGTGATCCAGCACCATACGGATCACACGTTCGCTAACTTCAGGTGAAAGCTTGTTCTTTGTCGCGCTCATGATCGGTCTCTCCTTCAGAAGCCGGAGCGGTTCATTATGGAAAGGATAGCCTTATCTTCCGATTGTATGTTTGCATCGACACAATATTAGGGGTTGCGCGAATTTTGCCTGCCGCCTAGTACAATCCTTGCGTGAAACGAGGAGTATGCGGATTGTTTAGCCTCGGTCGTCAATACCAGCATCTCAATCATGCTGCGGGTTGCGCGTGTCATAGTCCCGATGCACAGCAACTTTTTTCAAGGATCGGCAAAGAAATGTCGCGCCGCTCGGTTCTAAAGGGCATCGCGGCAACGCTCGCCGTCCCTGCGCTTGGTATAGCGAGCCCCGCATTCGGACAAAAAGCTGAAAAGCCGACTTTGCTCCGGAACGTCAGTGTTTTCGATGGGATAAACTCCAGGCTGATCACAGGCCGAAGTGTTCTCATCGACGGCAAATTCATTAAAGCCCTTGTAGCATCGGCCGACGACGTTACCGATGCAGACGTTATTGAGTGTGGTGGGCGGACCCTGATGCCGGGCATGATAGATGCGCATTGGCACTCGATCCTTGCAGGCATTTCGCAAATGACAGCGATGACTGCTGATATTCCCTACGTCCATCTGGTTGCCGCCCAGGAAGCCGAACGGACGGTATTGCGCGGCTTTACAACCGTCAGAGATGTCGGCGGACCCTCTTTTGCGCTCAAGCGGGCCATAGATGAGGGGCGCATCGCAGGGCCGAGAATATACCCTTCCGGCGCGATGATTTCGCAGACATCAGGGCATGGCGATTTTCGTATGCGCACCGATCTGCCGCGTACATCACAAAACACTCTTAGCGTTGCAGAGCAGGCCGGGATCTCGGCAATAGCCGATGGAGAAGCGGAAGTTCTTCGCCGCGTGCGCGAGCAATTGATGCTTGGTGCGAGCCAGATCAAGATCATGGGCGGTGGTGGTGTTGCCTCGAGTTACGATCCGGTCGATGCTCTCCAATATTCAGAGGCAGAAATGAAAGCTGCGGTATCTGCTGCGGCAGATTGGGGAACATACGTATGTATCCACGCTTACACGTCGGCAGCGATACAAAGAGCGATTTCCTGCGGCGTCAAATCGATTGAGCATGGCCAGCTCGCCGACGATAAAACGGTCAGGCTTATGGCTGACGCTGGCGCCTGGTGGAGCATCCAACCTTTTCTCGCCGATGAAGACGCGAATACCTATCCTTTGCCTGAACAGCGGGCGCAGCAGAAAAGTATTGCCGAGGGCACAGCCCGCGCGGTGGAACTCGGACGCAAGTGCGGGGTGAAAATGGCGCTCGGCACCGACATCCTGTTCAATCCAAAGGGAACCGCGACACAAGGTCGGCAACTCGCCAAATTCGCTCGCTGGTATGACAATGCCGAGGTGCTACGCATGCTGACAAGTGGAAACGCAGAGCTTGCAGGTCTCTCGGGACCGCGCAACCCCTACCCGGCAAAGCTCGGGCGCATTGAAGCCGGTGCTTATGCGGACCTTCTGCTGATCGATGGCAATCCGCTTGAAGACATCTCGTTAATCGCTGATCCCGATCGCACGATGAAACTCATCATCAAGGATGGTCGGATCCATAAAAACACGATCTAAGCCCGAGCAAGGAAAAAAATTGAAACGATTTTCTCTTTTTATTGCGTTGTCTCTATGCGGGATGCCCGTTGCACATGCCGCTGACACAATGCGCGACCTACCATCGGAACCAGTTTCGGAAGCGACCTCTCACCCGGGCTGGGCGTTTCAGGTAACGCCTTACCTTTGGGCGGCAGGTCTTGACGGCAGCCTGTCGCCTTTTAGGCGCGGTCCGACGATAGATTTGGACAAATCTTTCTCCGATGTGATGGACGATCTCAACTTCGGCGGATTTGTAAATCTGTGGGGGCGTTACGACCGTTTCGTCCTCTCAGGCGACATCATGTATGTCGACACCACTGATAGTCATGCCACCGGGCCGCTCTCCGCGTTTCAGATTCCCGGGCTGGGTGTCACGATACCGCCTGGAGCTACAATTGACGGAAAAGTTGACACAAGACAGTTCATGGCAACGTTGCAGGGTGGATACCGGGTTGTCGACACGTCGCAATTTACGCTGGACGCTCTTGCTGGAGCACGTTTCTGGCATATTTCGAATGATGTCACGGTCACCGCAAGTCATTTCGCCATCGGAAGCCGCACGGCCGCTCATGATGAGAAGTTTGGATGGGTCGACCCGGTGGTGGGCCTGCGAGCGTTCCTTCTACTAACTGAGAAACTGTCCGTTCAGGCCCAGGCCGATGTCGGTGGCTTTGGAGCAGGATCTGACATCACCTGGTCGGTACTTGCAACGGCCAACTATCTGGTGACGGATAACCTCTCGGTGTCTGCCGGCTACAAGGCGTTGAAAGTCGATTATGATCGTGATGGTCATGTCTACGACACGATGTTGAGTGGGCCTGTCCTTGGGATGACTTGGCGGTTCTGATCGGCTTTCACTGAGAGTAACCCTTAGGCGGCTATCCTCGTCGTTTCGCCCTTGAGCGGACTCGAACCCGCGATCCTGACGAGCTTGATCAGGATCGCACAGTCTGGACAACCTTGAAGTTCCCTGCAACGATCGGTAATGGGATACGGTCGCATCCAACAAACGAGGACATTATGGCAACTGGTACAGTAAAATTTTTCGCGCAGGACAAGGGCTTTGGCTTCATCACTCCGGACAACGGCGGGCCGGACGTGTTCGTTCATATCTCCGCTGTAGGCTTCGGTGGCGCTCTGACCGACGGGCAAAAAGTCAGCTACGATGTCGGACAAGACCGCAAGACTGGGAAGTCAAAAGCAGAGAATGTTACCGTTCTCTGATAGCGCGAACGGCCCCGGCGACTTGTCGGGGCCGAAACTGACCTGGACTGAAAACCCTGCACCTGTGGGTCTTGAGATGCAGTGAACAAGCAGCCCGCCATTTTCACCACGGCAGACCCAAGGCATCAAACGGTTTATGGCCCGAGACTGTGACGCTTCACCTCCCCCTGAAAAGGTTGGGGGTCGACCTGCCTGCTGGCTCAGTGGGATGCCCTTCTCAGATTAACGGTGTGCCGCTCTGGAGGATAAGGCTAATGAAAACGAGATTTCTCGGTGAGGCTTTTCTCGCCTTAGTGCTTTCCACCGCGATCGCCTCCGCCCAGCAGGCGTCTGACACGGTTGCACCCGAGAAAGCGACCGATGTTGCGGTCGCCAAACGTGTCGAGTCACGGAGCTTCATGGTGGCGGCGGCCAATCCGCTCGCGGCTGCGGCGGGGCGCGACGTGATCGCCGCGGGCGGCAACGCCATAGATGCTATGGTGGCAGTGCAGGCCGCGCTTGGCCTCGTTGAACCGCAGAGTTCTGGTCTCGGCGGCGGCGCCTTCCTCGTCTACTACAATGCGAAAAGCGGCAAGCTGACAACGTTGGACGGCCGTGAGACGGCACCGATGGAAGCCACGCCAAAGCTCTTCCTGGATGGTAACGGGCAGCCGCTAAAATTCATGGACGCAGTAGTCGGCGGTCGCTCCGTGGGCACACCGGGAACGGTGCGCCTGCTGGAAGAAGCCCACAAACGCTATGGAAAGGCGGACTGGGCAAGCCTGCTGAAGCCGGCGCAAATGCTGGCGACCGAAGGCTTTCAGGTATCACCGCGCCTTGCCTCGCTGATCGCGTCCGAGGGCGACCGGCTGAAGAAATATCCGCAGGCCCGGTCCTATTTCTTTGACACCTCCGGGGCCGCCCTGCAAACAGGCGCCCTCTTGAAGAACCCGGCCTATGCTGAGACGCTTGCTGCAATCGCCAAAGATGGTGCGGATGCCTTCTATAAGGGGAGAATTGCCGAGGCGATCGTCGAGACCGTGCGCGGGGCGGCCGACAATCCCGGCGTGCTGTCGCTGGCCGATCTTTCCAGCTATCGCGTCATCGAGCGCGAGCCGGTGTGCTTCCTCTATCGTGCTCTCGACGTTTGCGGCATGGGGCCACCATCGTCGGGCGGAATCGCCATCGGCCAGATGCTCGGCATGGCGGAGAATTTCGACCTCAAGGCCCTGGGACCGAAAAATGTCGACAGCTGGCGCATCATCGGCGATGCGCAGCGCCTCGCCTTCGCCGACCGGGAGCGTTACGTCGCCGACACCGATTTCATGCCGCTACCGATCAAGGGCCTGTGGGACAAGACTTATCTCAGCGAGAGGGCAAAATTGCTCGACGGTGACAAGGCGTTGACCAAAGACGCCGTCAAGGCCGGCGATCCGGAATGGGACCACGCGCTCCTTTTCGGCCGGGATGCCGCGCTCGAGTTGCCCTCCACAAGCCATTTTGTCATTATCGACAAAGAGGGCAACGTGGTCTCGATGACGACGACGATCGAAAACGGCTTCGGCTCGCGTCTGATGACGAACGGCTTCCTGCTCAATAACGAGTTGACGGACTTTTCCTTCAAGACCCATGATGGCGGACTGCCGATCGCCAACCGCGTCGAGCCCGGCAAACGGCCGCGCTCCTCCATGGCCCCGACAATTGTCATGAAGGATGGCAAGCCGCTGCTTGCCATTGGTTCGCCCGGCGGCAGCCAGATCATCGGCTATGTGGCGCAGGCGCTGATCGCCTATATCGACTGGGGCATGCCGGTGGAAGCGATCGTCGCCCAGCCGCATCTCATCAACCGGTTCGGCACCTACGACATCGAGGCCGGCACCAGCGCGGAAGATCTATTGGGGCCGCTCAAGGCACTGGGTTACGAGGTCAAACCGGGTGAGATGAACTCCGGTTTGCATGCCATCGAGATGACTGCCCAAGGTTTGGCCGGCAGCGCCGATCCACGACGCGAGGGAGTGGTTGTAGGCGAGTGATACGTTCCCGCACCATGGAATAAGAATCAGCCGGACACGGTGATTGTTGCTGGCAAATCCTGCTGCGGCCATCGCTGCAGTGCTTCATGCCCGGCCTGGGTCAGTCCATAAACTCCCCTATCGAGACGTTCAAACCAGCCATAGACATTCGCAAGCAAAATCTTCCCGGCATCGGGTACGCTGGATTTGATATGGCGCACGCGCATCGGTCCTGATGCCAGCACCGATGCGCAGCCGAGCGCCTGTTGACGATATGCGGTCATGATCGGCGCGCGCGTGCTCCCGCCTACTGCCGGATCGCCGCGTCGCCTCTGGTGTTCACGCATGAGCCGAGAGCGCCGTTTCGGATTGGTTCGCGGCATCGGTGATATGGAACTAACGATAATGCTGACGTCGCCGGCATCGGAAATGCCAAGCATGCCGATCCCGAGCCTGCGACAGAGATCCCGGTAGCGTTTGTCAGCCTCGCGTCCTTTGCCCTTGGCTGAGATGCGCGCCGCGATCCAGACTTCTTCTGCGATAGCGGCGCGATCGACAGCCTGCAAAATAAGTTCCAGATTGAAGCTCAGTTTTAGCTCGCAGATCACTACCACAGGCGGATCATTGTCGCTCAGGCCGACGAGATCGCAACCGCCAACTTCGCCTTTGACAGTGTAACCCGCTGTTTCAAGAAAGCCTTTAACGGGCAGATAAAGCGAAGTTTCCATGTGCCTGCAGGTTCAAGTGAAAATCCAGCCCTGAATACATCGATCCGCCTGCGCCGGACAAGCATTTTGCCGCCGATGCTGTTCAAGTTATCGGCGCTGAATATCCAGGGAGGAGGAAAAGAGCGCCCTGTTTCCCCGTTCCTTGATCGAAATTCGGGGAAAATGCCGGCCCAGAGTCACCTGATCTGTCCTTTGCCCATCGTTGGAGGAAGGCCACCTTGATTACCTAGCCGGTGAGATAGCGGCGCATGCAATAGAGCAGCGTTGCCCGTTCTTCATTCTCTCGAATGTCGATCACGCGCCCAAAGAGAATACGATGAGTGGCCTCGTCAACGGCATTGGTGAGCTCGCATTCGAAGCTAACCGACGCGTTGGCAAGGATTGGTGCACCGGTGAGCCCTTCCCTCCAGTCGCCAAGCGCAAATCGATCTTCCGTCGGCGTCTTTCCACCGAAGCGGTCTGATATGTCCTCCTGACCTGGCATCAACGTGTTGACGCAGAAATGGCGCGTGTTCTTAAAGGCGTGAAAACACGAGCTGGCGCGATTGATGCAGACGAGAAGTGTCGGCGGCGTATCACTCACACTGCAAACCGCCGAGGCGGTAAAGCCGTAGCGCTTGCCGCCGTATATGGTGGTGACGACGTTGACCGCGGAGCCGAGGCGCGACATGCCATTTCGAAACGTGGGTTTATCCACAATGTCGAAGCGGTGGTTCACCATGTTCATGTCGGCCTCCTGTCGCTGAGCCAACGCTAGGCCGACAGTTCTTTTCGTATAATTTCCGCGCCAGCGCCCAAAGCGTTCAGCTTGCCGCGCGCCACTTGACGAGACAGTGGCGCCATCCCGCAATTGGTGCAGGGATAGAGCTTGTCAGCATCTACAAACTGAAGGGCTTTTCGCAGCGTATTGGCGACTTCTTCCGGGGTCTCGATGGTATTGGACGCCACGTCGATGGCCCCCACCATAACCTTTTTGCCTCGAAGGAGTTCAATGAGATCGATCGGGACATGAGAGTTGTGGCATTCCAGCGAGATCAGACTGATGCCTGATTTTTGCAGTTTGGGGAAAGATTCCTCATATTGCCGCCACTCCGCGCCCAGGGTCTTTTTCCAGTCTGTATTGGCTTTGATACCGTAGCCGTAGCAGATATGGACGGCAGTTTCGCACTTGAGACCTTCGATTGCCTTTTCCAAGGTAGCGACGCCCCAGTCATTCACCTCGTCAAAGAAGACATTAAATGCCGGCTCGTCGAACTGGATGATGTCGATCCCGGCAGCTTCCAGTTCCCTCGCTTCTTCATTGAGGATCTTGGCGAATTCCCAGGCCAGTTTTTCACGGCTCTTATAATGGCCGTCAAAGAGCGTATCGATCATGGTCATCGGACCAGGCAAAGCCCATTTGATTGGCTGTTTGGTTTGCTGACGGAGGAACTTGGCGTCTTCCACAAAAACAGGTTTTTGGCGAGACACGGCGCCGACGACTGTCGGGACACTTGCATCATAACGATCCCGAATTCTGACGGTCTCGCGTTTTTCAAAATCAACGCCGCCAAGGTGCTCGATGAAGGTCGTGACGAAATGCTGGCGTGTTTGCTCGCCATCGCTGACGATATCGATGCCTGCCTGTTGCTGATCATCCAGGGACAAGCGCAGGGCATCCTGCTTGCCCTCGGTCAGTTCCTCACCCTGCAATTTCCAGGGCGACCAGAGTTTCTCAGGCTGTGCAAGCCACGAGGGTTTCGGCAAGCTGCCGGCGGTTGACGTGGGCAACAGTCTTTTCATGATGTGCGACCTTATGTGTTTTGGTTGTCAAAGGGCGTGATTGGCAGACCACCGCTCGAGAACGGTCCTGTAAGGTTTGATAAAGTGCTCCTCAGCAAACCGTCCCTGCTCTACAGCCAGCCGGCTGCGCTCTTCACGGTCATAGACAATCCGGGTAAGCGAATAATCCTGATGTTTCAGATTGGGCTGATAACAGGCCCCTGCTGCGGAATTGGCGTTGTAAATCTCGGGCCGGTAGATCTTCTGAAAAGTTTCCATCGTGCTGATGGTGCTGATGAGCTCCAGGTTGGTATAATCGTCGAGCAAATCGCCGAGAAAATAGAAGGCAAAAGGCGCGACGCTGTTCGGCGGCATGAAAAAGCGCACCTGCAAACCCATTTTTTGGAAGTAGTGGTCGGTCGAAGACAATTCGTTCTGCTGGTATTCGACACCCAATACGGGATGCTGATTTCCCGTCCGATGATATGTTTTGCTGCTTGAGGCACTCAGGCAAATGACTGGCGTCTTTTGAAAATGCTCTCTGTAAGCCTGTGAGTTCAGGAAACATTTGAACAGGTTTCCATGCAGGTCGCCAAAATCCTCTGGCATGCCGAATGACGGGCGATCCTTGTTGTAAGCCGGCAGCACGACGCTGAAGTCATAATCCCGGACGTAAGAGGAAAAGTTATTTCCAACGATGCCTTCGATGCGCTCGCCCGTCTTTTGATCAACAATATTCGTTTTCAGGATTTCAATCAGGGGAAAGGCATCATCATTGCCTTCAGCATCAACTCGCATCTCAACTGAAATTATCTCAAGTTCGACAGAGTAGCGATCGCCTTTCGGATTATCCCAATGCGCCAGCGCGTTGAAGCGATTGTCAATCATCTTCAGGGCGTTGCGGAGGTTTTCCTGGCGGTTCTCGCCCCTGGCCAAGTTGGCAAAATTCGTCGTGACACGCGTATTTTCTGACGGGCGATAATCCTCATCAAAAGAAATTCTCTTTATATTGAAACCGAGAGTTTTAATCATCGCGATAGGACACCCCAAATCCCGAGATACATCCTGACGTTACTGACGTAAATTTCAGGACGCACCGGATGTTATTTTCCATTGTCTCAGTGGACAATTTTTAAACTGTCCCGACCCGAGAGCGGTGCGCGTTTTGTGCCTGACAGGCCAATTGAATAAAAATGGTATTATCTCACGGAAGTATGAGCCCTGCTCATGATTTGGGTATGAGAGGCGATCCGCCAGAGAATTTGGGAGGCCTTTGCCCTCCGAACCTCGTGGTGATGGGCCGAATGCTCCATATCTCGGTCGACGCGATAACCGTCACCTCCCCAAAACCGATGACGAATGCCTTGACCCCTTCAACGACATACGACATTGGTTCGTCATCGTGGTTCTGCGGGCGAAAGTCCGCAGCTAAGAGGGAATTCGGTCGGGGCTTTACTGCCTTAATGCCGAAGCTGCCCCCGCAACTGTAAGCGGCGAGCGAAAGTCCATCCATGTCACTGAGGCAAGCCTCGGGAAGACGGACCAGAGCGACGACCCGTAAGTCAGGAGACCTGCCGCGATAGATAACGTCCACGGGCGGGGTGTCCCGGAGTGCCGCTTTCGCGATCGCATTCCCGTGCCATCGTCTCTGCGTCATGCCACTACCCTGCCGCAACCTGATGGCAGGGCCGATGACAGAAACCGCGACGATGGAAAAGCCTGCTCAGCGCGGCTCGATAACCAGTCTCATTGATATCGTTTTTCCCGGAGATACCAACCATCACGGCACCCTCTTTGGGGGAACCGGACTTACTCTGATGGATCGCGTTGCCTTCATCGCGGCGACCCGGTTCGGGCGGGTGCCGTTCGTGACCGCCTCTTGCGAGCGCATCGATTTCAGGCAGCCGGCACGCATCGGGCACATCGTCGAATTCACGGCCAGACCGGTCAAAGCCGGTCGACGTTCCCTGACGGTCGACGTCGAGATGGTGGCGGAGACCATCGTCGGCCATCAGCGGCACACCTGTACGCGAGGCACCTTCCATATGGTCGCCATTCCGGAGGGCGAGAACGCCGCGAGCTATGCCTTGCCCGCACTCGTTCCCGTGGAAGCGCCGGATCTCACGGATATCGTCGCCATGGTCGAGATCGTGTTTCCGGATCAGGCCAACAGCGTCGGACGGATGTTCGGGGGCGAAGCGATCGCCTACATGACCAAAGCCGCATTCGTTGCAGCGTCGCGTTACTCCGGCAAGCTGGTGGTGCTGGCCTCATCCGAGCGCATCGACTTCGCAAGGGCCGTCGAGATCGGTGAGATCGTCGAGGCGGAGGCACGCGTCGAGCGCGTTGGCCGCAGTTCCATGGCCATCGAGACGAAACTCTGGTCCGAAAACCTGCTGACTGGCGAGAGGCATATTACGGCCACCGGACATTTCGCCATGGTCGCAGTCGACACCGACCACCGGCCGGTTCCTGCCCACGATAGCGCCTCTACAGACGTTACTCCTCGTCACCATGGGCGGGCATAACCATGCTGGACAGGCAACATCTATCGATCCTGCGGGAAGTCGACCGCCTGGGCAGCCTGACGGCGGCGGCGGAGCGGCTGAATGTCTCCCAGTCCGCTCTCAGCCATACGATCCGCAAGCTCGAGGAGCGCTATGGCGTGGCGATGTGGGAGAAAGACGGTCGTAACCTCCGTCTCACCGAGGCCGGTCGCTATATCGTAACGCTGGCGCAGCGCGTTCTGCCGCAGATCGAAAGGGCTGAAAATGTCCTGTCGGATTATCGCCACGGCCAGCGAGGCTCGCTTAGGATCGGCATGGAATGCCATCCTTGCCATCAGTGGCTTATGGGCGTCACAAAGCCATATCTCATGGAATGGCCGGATGTGGGCCTGGAACTGAAGACATCATTCGCTTTCGGCGGCGTGGCGGCTCTCACAGGATATGAAATCGACATCCTGATCACGCCGGACCCGATCGAGACGCCTGGCATCCATTATTTGCCGGTATTCGACTACGAGTTGGTACTTGCCGTGCCGGCTGATCATCCACTGGCGCAAAAACGCCATGCAGAACCTGTGGACCTGCTGAATGAGACACTATTCACCTATCCGGTACCGCCGGAGCGGCTGGACATATTTATCCAGTTTCTAGTGCCCGCCAACTGTCGGCCGCGTCATCACCGGAATGTTGAGACGACTGAAATGATGCTTCAACTCGTCGCGGCGGGCCGCGGGGTCAGCGCCATTCCCGACTGGCTTGTACGTCGGGAAGCGGCAGCGCTCGGTGTCCGCCCCGTCCGCATTGGTCTGGACGGGGTACAGAAAAGCATCCATCTCGGATTAAGAGATGGCGACGACGATGTGGATTTCATCGCCGGGTTTGTTGAGACGTCGCACCGAAGATGAACGTCAGGATCCGGGGGTAAGTGCCGCTACATGACTCTTACCCTCGGCCGATATTCCGGCTCGATATGGCCCCCTAACGCTTCATTCCTCCCGGAAGGCCCTCATGATCTGGTCGGTCAGCGGCTTGCTGAGGTAGGAGATCACGGTTCGCTCGTCGGTCTCGATATAGACCTCAACCGGCATTCCCGGCTGCAGCTTGGCGGCTAATGTCCCCAGTGCATCGGGTGAGAAGGAAAGCGTCGTTTTATAGAATGGCAGCCCGGTCGCCTTGTCTACCGAGGTAGCGGCAGAGACGATATCGACCTTGCCTTTCACCTCAGGCGTCGTCTGCTGGTTGAAGGCAATGAAGCGCATACGCGCAGGCTGGTGAACATTGATACGGTCGATATCGGTCGGGGCAATTTTTACATCGACGCGCAAATCTCCCGCTTTCGGGACAAGCGACATGATGGCTGCTCCGGAGCCGATGACACCACCAACGGTGTGGGCCTGAAGATCATAGATATAACCGGATTCAGGCGCACGCACGGTGGTGCGGTCGAGCCGGTGGGACACCGCGATGGCCCGCTGGTTGAGTTCAGCAATCTGGGTATCAATTCGCACAATTTCTTTCTGCGCTTCGGAGCGGCTGCTTTGGTCTATAGACGTCAGCTTGATATCCAGTTCACTGATCTGACCTCTGGCTTCTGCAATCTTGGCGGTCACATCGCCGATCGTTCCCTGAAGACGAACCATTTGCCGTTTCAGGTCGCGCAGGTCGGCTGTGCGGACCAGCCCCTTGTCCACCAGTTGCTGTTGTAGTGAAACCTCGTCTCGAACCAGATCCTCTTCTGAAATGCTGGCCTTACGTTGTTGCTCCAGACCATCCACCTGGTTTTGAAGCTGATTGGCCTGCAATCGCAATTGCTGCTTTTGATTTTCACGCAACTGCTGGTTTTCCCGGAAAAGTTTTAGCTCTTCCCGCTCCAGCTGCGGCATGACCGGCATGTCGAAAAGCAGCTCCGCCGCATTGTCCCTTTCGGCGACAAGCCGCGCCCGCATGGCCGAAAGCTGGCCGATCTGGCTTTGTATGATATCGAGCTCCACACGGGCCTGCGTGTCATCCAACCTCAGGACCACATCGCCCTTACGCACGAGATCGCCGGATTTCACCGGAATTTCCACGACGGTTCCGCCGTCGACATGCTGTACCTGTTTGATTTCGCCGGAAATGGCGACCTCGCCTTGTGAGATCACCGCTCCGGCAAGTTTGGCCTGTGCCGCCCAACCGCCGACGCCTCCCACCAGGCAGGTCGCTAACAGCGCGGTGGTGATCACGCGCAAACGAATGCCGTTTCCTGCAACATTGATGTTTTTTGGCTCCGCCCTATTTGAACCTGTCATGACACTTCCTCCACCCCAACGCTTTACTAGACGGTGATTGAGCCATTATCGGCATGGGCAACCGTCACCGTTAGGATGAAGTCGCCCGAATTCAATTCTTGCTGGCTTATGACGACGAGCTCGTATTTGTCGTCGGCATCCAGATCGGAATAAATCTGCACCACCTGACGGTTCTCACCGTCATCGGTGAGTTCCTTGTAGAGCTTGATGAGTGTGCGATGGTCGCGGCCGTTCAGATCGGCCATGCCAAGATCGTCAGATCCGAAATAAAGTGCACCGAGATCCGCACTCAGTTTTGAAAAATCGATCTTGTCACCGATTTCGAAATCCCGGATTTCGTCGCGTCCGCTACCACCATTGCGAAGGCTGGAGGTTGTGGCAAAGACGAAAATATCGTTGCCCTGCCCACCGATCATCACATTGACCGTATCGCTCGCCGTTATGCGGTCGTTACCCGAACCGCCAATCGCGTTTTCTACACTGATAAGCCGGTCGGTGCCAATCTCGACACCATGGGCTGTGCCAGCCTGCAGATCGATATCGACCCCTGCCTGGGTGGCACTTGCATCGTATGTATCGCAGCCACTGCCACCATCGAACACGTCGTTTCCATCAGGCAACGGCACTGTCACCAGACAGGAAGCGTCATTTTCAAGTTCCTGCTCCAGCACGGCAAGCACACCGGCGATAAAGACGTCATCGCCCTCACCACCGAGAACGACATCGTTACCTTCACCGCCAATCAGCCGATCGTTGCCGTCCCCTCCGTCGAGAACATCATCTCCGGCATCTCCGGAAATTACATCTTTTCCGGCCTCACCAAACAGGTGATCATTACCGGCACCGCCCGAGATGACATCATGACCAGCGCCGCCATAGGCGATGTCGTTACCTTCTTCGCCATAGATGAAGTCGTTGCCTTCATCACCGAACAAAACGTCATCACCGCGTCCGCCCAATATCCGGTCATGTCCCTTGCCGCCATAAATGACGTCGTTTCCATCACCACCAACCAAGGTATCATTGCCAGCACCGCCATCGATGAGGTCGTGGCCCTCACGCCCATAGACCACGTCGTCGCCATCCAGCGCCTTGATAATGTCGTCCTTCGGGGTGCCGAGCAGCGTGTCATCGCCATCCGTGCCGACGATCTCCTTTTGCGGATGCAGCCGCAGATCAAGCCAGGCTCGTCCCGTCACACTGCTTTGCCCATCACTCAAAGTATATGTGAAGGAAACGATACCGTTCATGTCGCGGGATGGCGTAAACAGCCAGACATCTGCGCCATGAGCGCTTACAGTGCCCGAGGAAGAATTTATGTTGGAGATCGAAAGCCTGTCGCCGTCCGGGTCCAGTCCCGCGCGCGCCAGATCTGCCCAGGTCAACAACATCGACAGGTTGACGAGACCGCTTCCGAGATAAATTAAACCTGTCGCGACAGGAGCCCGGTTTTCGGAATTGCCATTGCCGGAGCCATTCCCGCCACTACTCCCCGCCCCTCCCTGTCCGGAGCCACTATTCCCCGCTCCTGCCTGTCCTGAAGCATTTCCGGGATTAGTGATGGGAGTTGGCGTCGAATGATTGCCTGGCAACGCAAAGCGAATGCTCAGGGAAGCATTTGCACCAGCGTCCGGGTAAAACTTGAACATGTTGTTATCAAGATCAAGCGCCGCCACCCGTGAAAGAACAAAGTCAGACCCGTAACTGATCCTGCCGAAATCTACAGATAGGCCATTGTATCGCACATATCGCCGCACACCGTCGGTTTCATCCAGATAGCTCTGCAGATACTCTGTCCAAAAAGATGCAAGCTGTTGTGCAAGCGCGACCGGATCTGAACCGGGTGAAGGAGCGCCGGCGTCCAACATCCCCGGTCGCCCGGCACCGTCCCCCATCGCATCATTCGGAGATGGCGCATATACATCCTGAACACGGCCGAGATAGGCGGCGAGACCGATACCGATCGTCGAAATCAACATATGGGAACGCAGAGTACGTTCCTGACGGTCCGGGCTTTCAAATCGACGCCCCGGTGCGTGCTGCTCAAGGGCGGCTTCCCGGCTCAGAGCGGAAAGTTCGTCCTGGCTGTCCTTGATGTCGATCGCCATGATATGCCTCCCTCACTCGGCCGCGTATTGCCGTTCGGCAACAACAGCCCGCTGCGGAATGATCTGGGTGTTCGCCGATGTCTTGATGAGTTCGTCCTTCGGACCAAAAGAAACCAGCTTGCCACCCTGCACGACGCCAACCATATCCACCGGCTGCAAGGCGCTTGGACGGTGTGCGACCATGATGACGATACCTCTGCGTTCCCGAACCTTGACGATTGCACGCGCCAGGGCTTCTTCCCCCTCGGCGTCCAGATTGGAATTCGGCTCGTCCAGAACGACGATAAAGGGGTCGCCGTAGAGCGCGCGTGCCAGTGCGATGCGCTGACGTTGTCCGGCAGAAAGAGCCTGGCCGCTGGGGCCGATCTGCGTCTGATAACCGCCCGGCATGCGCACGATCATGTCATGGACGCCGGCAGCCCGGGCGGCGTGAAATATCTTGCGGGAATCCGCATCCGGGTCGAAGCGGGAAATGTTTTCCGCAATCGATCCGTCCATCAGCGATACTTCCTGCGGAAGATAACCGATATTGGAGGTGAAGAACTCCGTGGGCCATTGCTTGAGATCTGCGCCATCAATGCGGACAGCACCGCGAAGAACTGGCCAGATGCCGAGAATGGAGCGAACCAGCGTGGTCTTTCCGCCGCCACTTGGGCCGATCAGAGCAAGCGCCTGCCCGGCCTTGAGGTTCAGGCTGATATCACTCAAGAGCACCGTGCCGGAAAGCGGCGCAACCGTCGTAATATTTTCAAGCGAAAGCTCCTGGGAAGGGGCCGGAAGATCGAAACGTGTGTCCGGGTTGTCCAGAGCAGCCAAAGTATCCTTGATGCGACCCCAGCTTCTGCGCGCAGCCACCACGCCTTTCCACTGGGCGATTGCCTGATCGACAGGTGCAAGTGCGCGGCCCGTGACGATGGATGAGGCAATAATCGAACCTGCTGACATTTCTCCCTTGATCGTCAGATACGCGCCGACGCCGAGAATGGCTGATTGCAACATCATGCGAAGCACCTTGGAAATGCCCGAAAAAGTGCCTGATATATCGGAGGTGGCGGTCTGCGTATCGAGATGACGGCGATTGGCACGCTCGAAAAGCTTCAGCGCACGATCCGTCATGCCCATGGAATAGAGGACATCGCCATTGCGAATGTGATTATCCGCAACGACATTGCGGTTGACAGCAGCACGGGTCATTTCCTTGGCATGGCGACGGGAAAGCAGTTCAGCGGCCAGTGTCACGCAGGCGAGGAAGACCGCACCGCCAACCGTCAGCATTCCAAGAACCGGATGAAGCAGCCAGACGAAAACGAGGTAGATCGGTATCCAGGGCAGGTCGAACAGCGCGACCGGCCCGGCACCGGAGAGAAAGGTGCGCACTGTATCGACATCCCTGCCGCGCTCGTTTGCTTCAGCTGGTGAATAACCGAAGCGCGGCATGTCGATGACGACCTTATGCACCAACGGCGAAATCTTCTGGTCAATATTGGCCGAGAAGCGCACCAGAATTTGCGAGCGCAGAATATCAAACATACCCTGAAACAGATAAAGGCCGATGGCGATGGCGGACAGCCACAGGAGTGTCGGGACACTGCCGCTGGTCAGTGCACGGTCGTAAATCTGCAGCATGTATATGGCGCCGGTGAGCGCCAGAATGTTGATGACGCCGGAAAGTCCGAAGACAAACCATAAAAGGCTGCCGATGCCACTGATCTTGTAGTTTGATTGCTTACTCATAACACGTCCCCTGATCACTGCACTGTGCGATATTCGGCCGCCGGTCGCGGCCGATGCCTCGGGTTAAAGCTCAGGAAACGCCAACGAAATCATTGGCAGTGAGGTTGTGGCGGCCATGCAGGGCGAGTTCGAAATCTGCCCCGTCATCACCCTGCGTATTGCCCCTAATGACGGTGAATTCCTCGCCATCACGTATTTCGTGGGCAATCGTCACATCGCCAAGCGCCGTCATCGTGGTGCCAGCCGTCAGGCGCAGCCCCTGCCCCATGCCGGAGAAATCAATCTTGTCCCCGGTGCTGAAGCCATAGATCGTGTCGCCATTTGCAGCGGCAGCGGAGTTGAACTTGAAGGTGTCATCCCCAAGTCCGCCATCGATGATGTTGATGGCATTGGAGGCGACAATCTTGTCGTGGCCGGATCCGCCGATAAAGTTTTCGAAGCCGAAGAACGTATCGTTGCCGGTGCTTGCACCACTGACGGAACCACGCCCCATCAGACCATTGCCGAGATCGACGGTGAGATTGGTCGTGCTGACCGAGTAGTCCAATGTATCTGTGCCGTCTTCCCCGTAATAGACGTCGTCACCATCGTTCAGCGTGGCAAGTATCGTGTCATTGCCGGCACCAGCCCAGATACGATCGTTGCCGGCACCGCCTTCGAGGATATCGTCGCCCTCGTCTCCAAACAGCAAGTCGTTACCGGCGCCGCCGAAGATGAGATCGTTGCCGGCACCACCGTGGATTTCGTCGTTACCGTCACCACCGTTTGCCACATCCTTGCCGTCACCACCCAGAATGACATCATCACCGGCCTCGCCGCGGAGAATGTCGTTGCCGGCGTCACCGACGAGAATATCCGTGCCATCGCCGCCAATCAGCGTGTCGTGACCCGCCGCACCCATGAGGGTGTCGTTGCCGGACGTACCGATCAGTGTTTTGGCAGCTATCGGCTGCGGCGTCGTGTTGCCCCCGCCATTATTGCCATTGGGGACCCCATCATCTGGCGTATTTCCGCATTCGCCACCGTTGCCTTCGCCCTCCTGATCATCATCATCGTCGTCGTCCTCATTTTCGTATTCTTTAAGCCCTGGAGTCATATCGCCGAAAAATACGATCTGATGTGTGCCGTTGGAGAGGGTGGAAAGGCCCGTTGCAGCATCATAGGTGCGACTGAAGTCCTGCGGACTGCTGCCGGCGGGCAGTTCGATAACGTCCTGCGGACGAAGCGTTCCGACAATCGTGTCGCTACCGCCATTGGAGCGGAAGACAATGCGATGTGCCGAAGTCAACGCGCTGATATCCACAGTATCATTGCCCGCACTGCCATCGATGGTGATGGTGCTGAAGTTCAGGCTCGTGGAGGTGAAGTTGCCGATAACCTGCACGGTATCGCCATTGTTGACACCGGTGTTGAGCCCACCGCCATCATTGGCTGTCACGTTAAGGGTGTTGACGACGATCTCTTCGATATTGTCGAGCTCCGCAATGACAGATTCGACACCACCCACTGTTCTGGTAATGACGATTTCAGTATTCGTCGCAAAGATCGTTCCGAGAGACGTTGCGAGATTGGCGTTCTGGCCGTTGGTAACCGCATAGATACGGAACAGTTCGGCACCTGCGACACCTGTCAGGCGATACGTGTCGACCCCGGTACCGCCGTCGATCAGATCACGCCCATCGGTGCTGGTCTGGTTGATCGTGTCGGTGCCGGCACCGGCATTGATCACGTCAAAACCAGCGCCGCCATTCAGCGTGTCGTTACCGTTCCCGCCGTTCAGCGTATCGTCACCGGTCCCGCCATTGAGGGTGTCGTTGCCGCCAAGACCGTTCAGGATATCGTTGCCGGCACCGCCGTTCAGCGTATCGTTGCCGCCAAGGATGATGAATGGATCGACACCATTGAGCGTGTCGTCGCCATTGCCGCCATTCAAGACGTTGTTGGTGAGAGCATTGCCATTCAGGGTAACGCCGCCGCGTGCCACAACCGGCAAGGTCGGAACGGAAATGACCGTCTCGGTACCGCCCAGCCCATCGGTGAAGCTGACAGAGACACGCAGTTGACGACCGATTTCATTGATATCGCCAAGCTGAAGCAGCAGCGCATTGGGCTCGGTTGGCACAAAGGTCGCAGCGGTCGCACCGGGAATATCGGTCCAGGTCGTTCCGTTCAGATATTGCCACTGGTAGGCGAAGGCGCTTTCGATGCCGTTAGCGTCGGCAATCTGCGAAACATCGACCGTCAGTGTCTGGCCTTCTTCCGGAGAAACCTGACCATTGGTCCGCGTTGCGTCGATGATGACAGGCACGCCGGTTGCTGGTTGCGGCAGTCCGGCGCTGATATCGACCGTCCGGTCGGCAAATTGCAGCCGCTCGATATTGTATAGCCGATCAGTACCGTCAGGCACGCGATTTCGCCCGGTTATCGGATCGATTGCGCCGGCCGTTGGATTGACATGCGAAATGGTAAAGCTGCCATCCTGATTGGCGGTGATATCGTAGTTTGCAAAATCATCCCAGTAGATAGCGGTATCGATATCGCCATCGCCGCCGCCATCGAGAAGTTCACGCACGATCTGCATCGAACCGGGATTGATGCGACCATCGACCATCCATGAGGTCAGCGATTTCGTGACGCCATTCAGCGTGACGGTATCTTCAAGGCTCTTGACCGTGAAGGCGATCCCATCCTTCGATTGGCCGATGATACGCACGCTCAGATAACGGTCACCATCGATGACATCATCGCCGCCGCGACCCTCGATCATATCGGAACCGCCACCTCCAAGGATGATGTTTCCACCAACAAAAACCCGTTCCGTCGTACCGGTTCTGCCATTTTCCCACGATCCGTCGGCCCAGTATTCGCCCGTGCTCATCATGTCTTGCGTGATGATCTGGTTGAGGCCGGCGATACGGTCGATACCAGCCTGATTAAGCTCGTTGTAACGGAAGCCTGTTTCGGGCGTCGGGTCGGTGACCGTGCCGCCTTCCGGTCCGGTTCCGAGGCGATCATCGCCACGCAAAACGTCATTATGATCCCAGCCTGAAAGGCCTTCTACCTGGCTGAAGCGGTCTCGCAACACTTCCAGAGGCAGTGTTGTGAAGATATCGACACGCATATCCGCATCGGCACCGTTCTTCTGGCCCTGATGGATAACCCAGTCATGGCCCCACATGCCGATGTTCTTCTGAATGCCCTCTCCGGCAAACATGATGTCATCGCCGGAGTCCGCATCGTAGTCGGTATCGCCGGAACCGCCGTTCAGCACGTCGTGCCCGATGACGGTCGAGTTGAAGAAGAGCTCACCATTGTCGCCAGCGATGTAATCGAAACCGCCGCCGCCTTCGATCCAGTCATCGCCCTCGTTGCCGAAAAGCGCATTGATACCGTCACCCCCGGAGATGAAGTCGTCGCCCTGGCCACCGCGGATTTCGCCGTCATCGGCGCCGGAAACAAGGTAGTCCTTGCCCTCACCGCCGAAAATCAGCGACATGCCCGTGCCATCGACAATCACGTCATTGCCGCTTTCACCCTTCAGCACGCTGACAGCACCTATATCCGTGCCGGCACTGGTGATGATGTCGTCACCTGCGCCGCCATTGATAGCGTCCACGCCATAACCGGCCTCGATGCGATCGTTGCCCATCCCACCCCAGACACTGTCGTCACCACCACCTGAAATAATGTGGTCGTCGTCATCCGTTCCTTGAATGAGAATGTGGTCGAGACCGTTGTAGCGGATGAAATTCGGGCCGCGTTCGACCAATTTGGAGACCGCTTCAAGAACAGGGTTTTCGTGCTGCGGGTCGGCTATTCCGGTCATCTGCGCCTGTTTGGCAGCATCGACATAGAAAATATGGTCGGGCGTCGAGAAAATGTCGGCCGGGAGGGCAAGTCCATCAGGCCCGACACTGGTGTTGCGCGCGACGATCTTGGAGAGGGAGTTGTTTTCCAGCTCCGTCAGCAGGTTGAGGCCCTGTGTGCGCGACAGATAGTAGAAGCGGTCCGAATCCTGCAGATTTTCCATCTGAAGCTGGAAAATGAAGGAGAAGGTCGAGCCCAGCATACCGCCAAACGCCATCTTCTTTTCCGCAAGACCACCGACCCACAGGTCAATATCGTTCAGACCACCCAGGCTACCGCCCGCATAGAGGCCGCGTGCGTTGAGAAAATCCTGCCGGTCCTGTTCGCTCGGGACAATGCCATCACCGTTGATGTCGACACCGAAGACAAGTTCCATAGCGGCATCACGTTTGGCTTCGATCGTCATCGCGCCAGTCACGCTTGAATGTGTGCCGTAGGCCGCAATGAAGTTGATGATGGATTCCGGGTTTCTGATATTGACGGCGAAATCTGCCCAGCTGACATAAGGCCGCAGATTGGTATCGCCATTGGCAAATTCCATGAACTGCGCGCGGGCTTGATTGAGCGTCGGCATGCCAGTGTCGCGACCGCGGGCGATGTTGAGCGCAGCAAGATCGAGCGGAATGCCGACAAGCTGGTTGCGCAGGACATCGGTGACGAATTCATCGATCTCATTGGCATGCTGGGACGACATGCCCATGGCAATCGCACCGGCCATCTGCGCCTGGGAAATGCCTGTTTCGCCAAACTCCAGCGGATTCAGGAAAGCATCGAAAAGATCGACATTGTCCCGCGTTCCATCCGCATAGATGCGGTCGACAGTCTGGTTCAGCATCGAATGGCCGAAGCGATAGACGACATTGGCAAATTCGGAAAAGATAGCCGGATTAAGTTCCACGTCCGGCTGAACGAGGAAGATATCAACATCCGGCTGGATTTTGCGGGCGAATTCCTCAAAAACCAGATGCTGATACTGCATTTCCGTGGCAAAGCGCGCCGCCTGGAAAAGACGCTCGCCATTCCAGACAAGTGTGCTCAGATCGGCAGGCAAGACGCTGATCGGTTCGGCAAGCCACTGGTTGATAAAGGTGAAGTCGCCTTCCGAAATCGTCGTTGCGATGGCGGTCTGTTTGACCGCATTTATCTGGCGATTATGTTCCGCATGGAAAACGAAATGGACCGCCGTCAGTCCGATATTTTCGTTTCCGCGACCGTCGCCGGTAATGTAATGCGCATCGAGCAGTTCGTCGTCATAATGCGTCTGGTTGCCGCGCGGACCAAAACCGCCCGAATAACCCACGGCATCGTCATTGTCGGCCATCAGCACGCCGTTGGTGATAACGGGCGCTGCGGCATGGGCGATGTCATCCAGAAAAGCGTTTGGAAGTCTGAGTGCCAGTACAGTAGTCGGATTAACCGGCATATCCGGCGTGCCGGACACCACGATATCGTCAGACGTATTGGGCACGCCATCGGCGCCGATACCAACGATCAACTGCGCAAAGCCGGTCACGGGGTCAGGAATAAAACGGCCATAGGGATCAGTGCGGATCATCGGCACTTTACCGACATCGGCATCTGTCAGCTCAATGCCCAGCATTTCGCGCGCTTGCGCCTTGATCTCACCCCATGTCGCAAGGCCGCCATTTTCGCCTTCCAGCAGCAGACCGGTCGCAACCGTCTTGCCGTTGACGGTCTCATATTCGCGCAGGAACACCTGATGTGATGCATGAGACGTATAGGTCTGGTTCTGGTCAACCCATGGTGTGGTAACGTTGCCGGCGCCGTCGCCGACCGTGGCGCGTGTCAGCACCATGAAATTGGTGTGTGGCGTTGCCGGGTTATAGAGCGGATCGTCCGGCTGCAAAGGAATATAGACGGTGCCGTTACCACCCTTGGCAACGAGATCGAGACCATGATCAAAGAACTGGCCAAACAGCGTGAACCAGGCATTGTAAGGTGCCGAAAGCCCTTCATCCGGAGAAACATTCGGCAAAAGCACGGTGTTGCCGTCCATCTGTACGCCCCATTGCTCAAGGAGGCCGTCAAGAATACCCGCCGCCTGGGCGGTTTGCGCCTGTTGAGCCTGGGCAGCGGTCAACGCTTGCTGCGCAGCGGCAAGAGCGTCGAGCACAGCGGGAAGATCAGCGGGGTCCGTGACCGCAACGACATCTGCCAATGCCTGCTGCACATTGGCTTGCGCGCCCGTCACGGCAAGGTTAGCCGCAGCGAGATTTGCCTGCGCGGCGGCGTCGCCCTCGAAGGCTTGACGGATAGCGATCACACCTTGGGCTATGTTCGCTTCGGAGTGGCCGGCAAGGCGCAAGGCCGCAGCAACAGCGGCCGGGTTTGCAAGCGTTTGATCCACAATGAGGTTTGAGATGAGACGGGGATCGGCATCCACAACCGTTCCAGGCGCAAAGCCCGGAGTGCCGGGTGCGCCCGGAGCGTAGTTGCCGTTGTTCAGCCACACTGGGTTGGCAGGCGTTCCAAACATCAATGTATCGTCGTTTTCATTGACCCAGTTCGGCTGTGTGAGCGGCTTGAAGGGTTCGCCAGAAGCGCCCCATTTTTCGCGCCCCGGTACCAGATTATTGTAGCTGCCATCCACAGTGCGCAGGCCTGATGGTAACAGCGGGCTATCGACCAAGCTCCGTAGCGCCTCCCCGATCGGGTCGCCCTCTGCAAAATCCTCAGGCGTCAAGCCTGCGATCAATGCAGTATGAGCTTCAGCAATTGCGATCTGTTTGAGAATGAATTCGAGATCGTGTTTGATGAGTGTGACCATTTGACGTTCGGGTGTCCCCGCCTCCAACGCTACTGAAAACAATCGCCGCCTCGCCCATTGCAGGCAGAAGACGACATCCCGCCTAAGAGACTGGCATAATCAGAGTTTTTTCAAATAGCGCTTGGTCTAACGATGTATTGTCGCAAGGTCCTAATCCTTCTTCCGACCATCGTCTTAATTATTATTGATATAATTAATCCAAAATGATTAGTTTTTATCGGTTTATTATAGAAAACGATCGAATATAGACTGTTCAACGTCTGCAATGCAGGACAATCATTTTTACAGTCTATCGAAGAGGGCTGGTAATGAACAAAAGTGCATCCCGCATTGCAGGTTACATAAAGCCGCAGCCAAGACGCTGGATGTTCAGAGCGATTGCCGATCTCTCCATCGCCAATCAGTTCTTGCTGACCGCCTCCATTGTCGTCTTTGGACTTATGGCTGCATTGAGCTTTTTTACCGCATCCCGGGTGGAGCGATCGGCGCTGGATGCGGCGGGCGTTGCGGGCGCTGCCCGTATGCAAACATCGATTACACCCTTCTTGCGACGCGACAGCCAGGGCAACTTCATTTTCGATGAGCAGTTCACAAGCGATATCGAATATCTCATCGGCCACGGTCCTCAGGACGAACGTATCACCAATGTGAAGATTTGGCTTTCCGATGGAACGCCAGCCTTTTCGGCCAGCGGCGAGATTGGCAGTCAGCGGGAGATGTTTCCCGAGCTCACCGGCGCATTGGCGGGCGACATAGTGGTTTCGCGCACCGATGGCGACAAACACGAATACAGCACGGGCGAGAAAGATGAGCTGCTGCTCGAGATTTATGCGCCACTCTACACGGACACCAGTGGAAAAGTCCTGCTTGCCGGTGAGATATACCAGGAGTCCTTGAAGTTACGAAAACAGATATCCAATGCGCGCACCGTGACGATGGCGGTGGTCTTCCTGCTTTCGGTGCCAATGTTGTCTCTGCTTTACCTTATCGTTCGACGTACCAGCAGGGTCATCGACGAGCAGCGAAAAACACTGCGCCAAAGCCTGCGCAATGCCATTGATCTGTCGATAGAAAACGACCGCCTGCGGGTCATTGCAGACAGCGCCCGCACGGAAGCCGGCAAGCTCAATGAACGCATTTTGGATCAAATTGGCGCGGATCTGCATGATGGTTCCGTGCAGGTGCTGACACTTGTAAAGCTTCGGATGAGCGACATGGTCGCCACGGATCCGGAAGATACAAGTCAGCGACGCACACTTCAAAAGATCCTTGATTTGGTCTCCGGCGTCCTTGAGGAACTGCGCAATATTTCCGCCGGGCTTATCCTTCCGGAACTGGAGGGCATCACGCTTCAGCAGTCGATTGAATTATCCCTGAAACGTTATTACGAGATCACCGGGTGCGAGGTGGAGATAGCCGATCGCGAACGCATCGATATCCGTCTGCACGACCTGTCCATCTGCCTGTATCGGTTTGTACTGGAAGGGTTGATGAACAGCTATCGTCACGCGCATGGAAACCGACAGATCGTCCGTTATCGCCTGCGTAACGGCCGCCTCTATGTCAGCGTTGCCGATTTTGGCGCAAGCCGGTTGATCACCTCCCAAAAAGAGGTTCAAAGGGTAAGGTTGGGACAAGTCAGCCAAAAACGCCGCATCCGCTCTTTCGGCGGACGAATGCGCTTTTTTCCAGGTAAAAACGGTTCGATTGCCGTTGCCGTTTTACCGATTAATGCCGATTGACTGCACATCTATTGTAGAGTGTTTTCCAATCTGGGATCGCGTGGAACAGCGCGGTTTTTAACAGCGATCACCAGCTCAACGCGGTTTCTCACATTGAGTTTCTGCATCATGGACGTCATGTAGTGCTTGACTGTCTTTTCACTGATCTTGAGATTTTCACCGATCTCCCGGTTCGTCATTCCCTTGAGAAGACCACCGACGATTTGCTCTTCCCGGTGATGAAGTCTCTGCTGCGTCACGCCGTTTTTCCGAACAAGCTCTGCAGTTTTCATCGACATGATGACCTTCGTCGCAAAGCCCGGCGTTACATAGGACTCGCCGCGACAGGCAGTCTTGATCGCCTCTTGAAGCTCGATGCAGGAGCTGCCCTTCAAGACGTAGCCGGAGACGCCCGCCTCCAAAAGCTCAACCGCAGGCTGGATCGCGTTGGAAGCCGTAAATACCACAATTTTTGTTTCCGGAAACTGCGCCAGCAAGTGCCCTATCGCCTTGAAAGAATCTCCCGGCATGCTCAGGTCGAGCACGATAGCGTCCGGTCGCGTCTCTTCAACAATCCTGATCGCATCAAATGCCGTATGCCCCATCGCAACGACATCAAAATCGGTCTTTTCATTATAGAGACTGACGAGCCCCTCCAGAAGAACTGGATGGTCATCGACGAACGCAATACGCACAGACATGCTACAGACCCCCATTTTTGGTAGGTACATTAGCATTTATCGTTTTATCCGCAAAGAATTGGTTTAGAACTAGTTAATACGGGATTTGCTGACGTCACGTTGTTTGACTGAAGTCACGCAGGCTATGCCGTCCGGACCGGGACGCACGACCGTCTGCGAGATGGCCATCCGCGTTTTCTCCAACCTTCGGCATCCTTGTCGACACGATCGAGGAGGATGAGGTTGTCCGGTTAACCCAGGATGACTGTCTACCGCGCCCTGGAAAGCCAAGGTTCGCCGTCAGACTCTATGTGATCACGAGTTATCTACCTGTTCTTTGAGTTGGCCAAAATCTCAACTTCGGGCCGACTGGGCCTTGTTGACGATATTCTTACCGGCTGTGGATTGCCGGGCTGAAGCCGGACGATCCTGACGACGCGCCTCCGTGGCCATGCGAATGGCGAGCCCGGCGAGAACCGTGCTCATCAGCCATCGCTGCACCACGGTCGCTTGGAATAGCATATCGCGTCAATGCTCCGGAGTGAGACGTTCAACCGTTCTGAGCAGCTTTGAAGACAGCCAACTGATCGGCGAAAGCGCGCTTATAGGCGGGACGTGCCTCGCCACGCGCCACATAGGCTGCAAGGTTCGGATATTCCTCGAGAATGCCTGAGCTTGTTATTCTTTGCAGGACCGAGATCATCAACAGATCGCCGGCGCTGAATGCACCATCGAGCCAGTCGGCATTACCGAGGCGGCGGGACAATTCGCCGAGCCGTTTGCGAATGCGTTCATCGACGATCTGCAGGCGTTCGCGATGCCAGCTTTTGTCTCTTTCGAGAAAGCCCGTGACGAAGTGCTCGACGATTGGCGGCTCCATAGTGCTGAGCGCGGCAAACATCCAGCTTATCGCCCTCGCCCGCGCATCCGCCTCCTTCGGCAGCAGGCCGGCATGGCGCTCGGCGATATGGAGGATGATGCCCCCGGATTCGAACAGGACAAGATCATCCTCTTCATAGGTCGGAATCTGCCCGAATGGCTGAAGGGCTAGATGCTCCGGTTCCTTCATCGCCTTGAAGGAGAGAAGGCGAACATCGTAAGGCTGGCCCACCTCTTCCAACGCCCAACGAACGCGCATGTCACGGGCGAGGCCCTTGCCGCCATCGGGTGAACGTTCAAAGGCGGTAATCGTGATCGTCATCGGTATTCCCCATAATATTGGGTTTGGAGATGGCGTGCGCGCAGTTTTCGCGTCAGTTTCAGAGCCGGCTGGTTATGCTACGCCAGAACAGGTACATCGACTACCAAAAATAATCCTGCCTCACACACGCGCCTTTAGGGCAATAGCGTCTGCACCATCTCCGACGGGATATCCGCCGGCAGGCGTCATTGGCATGCACCGCCCCGCCTGACGCTTTTGACGGCGTGGCCAAAGGTCGCATGATCCTGCCGCAAATTCAGCAGATTCTCTTGTCCGTATAATCCTTGTCGAAAATTGTCGGACTGGCCACAACCGAATATCTGCCAAAGAGTGTCATCAAGCTTTCGCTGGAATTTCGCAAACTTCGCCTGCTCGGCCGCGCTACCGTGGTGCGATGAAAAGGCTGGCCATTTCGCGCAGACACTCTAAGCTCCGGCGCCGGACACGGATTGCCGAAAACAACCAGGATTTCAGTTCAAATCATTAGGGAGAAACTATCAGATGAGCCTGCGTATCAACGACATAGCACCTGATTTCACCGCCGAGACCACCCATGGGCCGGTGAGCTTTCACGACTGGATCGGCGACGGCTGGGCGGTGCTGTTTTCGCATCCGAAGAATTTCACGCCGGTCTGCACCACGGAACTCGGCGCAATGGGCGGCCTGCAGCCGGAATTTGAAAAGCGCGGTGTCAAGATCATCGGCATTTCTGTCGATCCGGTGGAAAGCCATGAGAAGTGGAAAAACGACATCCGCACCGCGACAGGTTTCAATGTCGATTATCCGCTGATCGGCGACAAGGACCTGAAGGTGGCAAAGCTCTATGACATGCTGCCGGCCGGAGCTGGCGACAGTTCCGAAGGCCGCACGCCGGCCGACAACGCCACCGTGCGCTCCGTCTTCGTCATCGGCCCCGACAAGAAGATCAAGCTGGTCCTCACCTACCCGATGACCACCGGCCGCAACTTCGAGGAAATTCTTCGCGCCATCGATTCCATTCAGCTGACGTCCAGGCACCAGGTGGCGACGCCCGCCAACTGGAAACAGGGCGAAGACGTCATCATCACCGCCGCCGTTTCCAACGAAGATGCGATTGCCCGTTTCGGCTCCTACGACACGGTTCTTCCCTATCTTCGCAAGACGAAGCAGCCCGGCTGATTTGAAATCACAATGGGGGCGATGAACCTTCATCGCCTCTGTTTTTTTGCCACTCGCAGCGGCGACCTCTGTCAACCCTAGGGCTTTATCAGTCCGCCATGATAGTCGAGCCGGTAAACCTCGATATCCTCGCGATAAATCCTCTCAACCCCGGTAAAAGACCGGAATTCTCCTTCATTGGTATCCACATAGATCAGCTCCTCAAGCTGATGGGTGAAGCCACCGAGAAATCGCCCTTCCTTATAAAGCGTTGAGAGGGAGTGCTTGATCACCCTGCCCGCGATCCCGGCGTCGATCATATCCGGCCTCAGGATGCGGCCGTAATAATTCATCGCCCAGAGCGCGACGCCCTGATGCCAGACCACCTCCTGCCCGATGAAATCGGTTCCGCCGAAATAGCTGTCGATATAGTGCCAGTCGCCTTGCTGATAGGTGAGATCATGCGATCCTTTTCGGGTAGAAATCGCGGATTTATTGCTGCCGCCGACATAGGTGGCAGACTTGGCCTGAACGATGAATTTTTCCAGCATCTGACATTCCCAAACGAAAGAACATAAAGGGAACATATGGATGTTTCGCCATGATCGCAAGCGCATTCGCGCCCCTTATCAAACCGGCATTTCGGCGATGACGGGCTTGGTAATCGCTGCATTTGCCCGTAAAAGCGTCGCAAGAATTATCTGCGAAGAGTGCCCATGTCGAAAAATCCGCAAATCTATGTCGATGCCGATGCCTGCCCGGTGAAACCGGAAATCCTTAAGGTGGCCGAGCGGCATGGGTTGGAGGTGACATTCGTCGCCAATTCCGGCCTGCGCCCCTCGCGGGATCCGATGGTGAAGAACGTCATCGTGTCGGCCGGTTTCGATGCGGCTGATGACTGGATTGCCGAACATGCCGGCGAAAATGATATCGTCATCACCGCCGATGTGCCGCTGGCCGGGCGCTGTGTCGCCAAGGGGGCGCTGGTGACGGGACCGACGGGTCGTGTTTTTGATCCGGCCAATATCGGCATGGCCACCGCGATGCGTGATCTTGGCGCGCATCTGCGCGAAACCGGTGAGAGCAAGGGATATAATGCGGCGTTTTCGCCGCGCGACCGCTCCGCCTTTCTGGAGACGCTTGACCGCTTCTGCCGCCGTGTCAAAAAATGATGCTGCAAACAGAAAGGTGCCGCCCATGACCACGGCCAAACCGAAAAGCCCCGCCACTACCGGAAGCAATGCCTTTCGCCGACATCAGCCTTTCGTCTTCGCTTTTTTCGCCGGTGCTCTTGGTCTCGGTCTGGCATTGGCCTTTGCGCCGTCGCTTGCCATAGAAATCGCCGCCGTTCTGTTTTTCCTGACCTATCTGACGCTGGTTGCCTTTCGTCTGCCGGGATTGACGGCGCAGCATCTGAAGGCCCATGCCGATAGCGACGATCTGCCGGCAATCGCCATCATCGCCGTCACGCTGCTTGCGGTGGCGGTTGCCGTTGTATCGCTCTTTCAGGCGCTCAACCATACGGGCGAGACGGTCTGGACCCTGCTCATCGCCTTCGCCTCGGTGATTTTCGGCTGGTTGACGATCCACACCATGACGGCCCTGCACTATGCGCATTTATACTGGCGGCCGGCCACGGTGGATGGCAAGCGCCAGCATCGCGGCGGCATGGATTTTCCAGCGACGAAGGAACCCTGCGGTTACGACTTCCTCTATTTCGCTGTGGTGATCGGCATGACGGCGCAGACATCGGATGTGGGGGTGACCACGACCGCCATGCGCAAGGTCACGCTGCTGCACTCCATCGTTTCTTTCTTTTTCAACACGGTTCTGGTTGCGGCGGCGGTGAATGCCGCAGTCGCGCTTGCAAGTTGAACCGGAAAACTTTTCTCAAAGGAATGGATTCATGAACATCATTTCGCAAAATACGGCTTTTGACGGCATGCAGGGCGTATTTTCGCATATATCCGACACCCTGAAATCCGAGATGACCTTTGCAGTCTATGTGCCGCCGAAGGCAGTCCATGAGCCCTGCCCGGTTGTCTGGTATCTCTCCGGCCTCACCTGCACCCATGCCAATGTCATGGAGAAGGGCGAATATCGCCGCATGGCTGCCGAACTGGGCTTGATCATCGTCTGCCCGGACACCAGCCCGCGTGGCAATGATGTGCCGGATGAGCTGACCAACTGGCAGATGGGCAAGGGTGCCGGCTTTTACCTCGACGCCACCGAGGCGCCGTGGTCTGAGCACTACCATATGTACAGCTATGTAACGGAAGAGCTGCCGGCCCTCATCGGTCAGCATTTCCGCGCGGATATGAGCCGTCAGGGCATCTTCGGCCATTCGATGGGCGGCCATGGTGCAATGACCATCGCGCTCAAGAACCCCGAGCGTTTCAAGAGCTGCTCCGCCTTTGCACCGATCGTGGCGCCCTCCTCCGCTGACTGGTCCGAACCGGCGCTGGAAAAATATCTCGGTGCAGACCGTGCCGCATGGCGTCAATACGACGCCTGCTCGCTCGTTGAGGATGGCGCGCGGTTTCCCGAGTTCCTGATCGATCAGGGCAAGGCCGATAGTTTCCTTGAAAAAGGTCTGCGCCCATGGCTGTTCGAAGAGGCGATCAAGGGCACGGATATCGGCCTGAAACTGCGCCTGCACGATCGCTATGACCACTCCTATTATTTCATTTCCACCTTCATGGATGACCATCTGAAGTGGCACGCCGAGCGGCTGAAATAAGGATGAAGACGAGGCAGGCGGCGCCCTGTGAGCGCCGCCATTTCAGGCCCGGACTGACATCATGGGATGCGGGCAATGACCTTGATCTCGAAATCAAAACCGGCGAGCCAGTTGACACCGACGGCAGTCCAGTTCGGGTAAGGCGATTTGCTGAAAATCTCCTGTTTGACCGTCATGATGGTTCCGAACTGGTTTTCCGGGTCCGTGTGGAACGTCGTCACGTCGACTATGTCGTCAAAGGTGCAGCCCGCCGCCTCAAGCGTGGCTTTCAGGTTCTCGAAGGCCAGCCGGACCTGCTGTTCAAAGTTCGGTTCAGGCGTTCCGTCAGCACGGCTGCCAACCTGGCCGGAAACGAACAGAAGGTCACCGGAGCGAATAGCTGCGGAATAGCCATGCTCCTCATAAAGCGCGTGTCTGTTGGCGGGGAAAATCGCTTCGCGTTGGGTCATCCTGCATCTCTCTTTGTGGCTGAGTGGCAATGGACGGGCGAAGCATTGCATTCAAAGCTTCGAACGCCATTTCACATACGTTACGTATGCGAGATAGTGACGTCCGCAGCGCATTTCAACTAAGATACGTGACGTATGTGAAACTATGGGCGACGCGACGCACTTTGTGGGAGCAGAGCTTTCCAAAGCAAAAGAGACGAGCGGCTCGTGTGTTCACCTTTCGTCCGTTCATGGAAACAGAGCTGTCGCCAATGTCGTCGGGCCGGGGCGGCTCAGCCTGAATTCGCGGATTACCCGTTCGGCGACGCCATAAGCGAGTTCCTGCTCGATCGACTGATTGTCGAAGCTGACGACGGTGGCGGTGAATTTGGCCTCGGCGATCACCTCACCCGTCGCGACGGCTGCGGCACGGACGATCACCCTGGCTGAGGCCCGCTCGCCAAACAGGAACGGCGCGCGCGTGACGGATGCAAGACGGATGGTCAGCACGACGCGTGGTCTGGTCTCGCCACGCGCCGTCGTTCTGATCGCGTTCTGCACCTGAGCATGGATGGACTGCATCAGCGCCGGGGCGACATCCGGTCGTGCAGCAACAAATGCGCCGCGCACATCGTAAAGCATCCGGTCGGCATTGGTCGCTTCCGGTTCCAGCCTGAAAGACATGAGTGTGAAACACGCCAGCAAAACAATGCCAAGGCGTTTCAACGTGGTGTTCATGATCGGCGGCTCCCCTAACGTGAGGTAACCGCATATTCGATCATCAGGGTTAGAAAAGCGTTAAGAAGCGCTCTTCAGCGACTCCAGAACATTGAGTGCGGCGCGCATGTCAATGAGCCTGATGGCGCGTCGTTCCAGCGCTTCCTCGTCTTCACCCCATTGTTCGGCGGTCCAGTCCTCATCGAGATGGGCGAGCGCCCATGTCTCCTCAAGCGTCAGCTCGCCTTCCGCCAGTGCAAGCGCCAGAATGGCGGAGCCGGTCAGCGACGTCATGGTGTGAAGAGCGGCAAGTGCTATCGGCGTATCGTATTTCCGGAGCGTTACCGCGAAGGCAGCTATGGCTTCCCGCGGCTGGTCGCGATGCATGACGCCTTCAACGAGGATGAAGCGTGCGCCGAGCACATTGGTCGCCCAGTCGAGCACCGGGTCCCAATGGTCGGTCTGCCGCGCAACCAGCGCTTCCGGATCACCGGCGCGGTAGCACAGGAGATCGGAGGAGGAGAAACGCAGGATGTCTTCGAAAACCGCCTGGGTGTCGTTGGCGATACCATCAATGGCGGTGTTCACATGTCGCGACACCGGCATGACTACCGGGTTCACCACTTCCTTCTGTGCATCCCATTCGTCGCGAAGCAGGTCTGCGAGCGCCTTCGTCGGAACGATCAGCGGTTTCTTGGCGGGCGTGCGCAGCGGCTTGCCATCGAGATGAATGGTGAAACCGCCCTCCTCCAGATCAGCGACGGTCACATCCTTGTAGAACCGCTTCGGCAAAGGCTTCTGCATCTGGATTTGCGCACGCAGGATCGGGTCGGGGTGGCTCAGACCCTCCGTAAGGTCGTTCAGGAGATCACGCATGGCACGTCCTCATCAGTCAGGTAGAAGGGTTGTTCAAATATCGGCCGGAACATAGGCCGGGATTTCACGCGGGTGGCTGACGACGGCATCGGCGCCGGCCTTCCAGAGATCGTCGACCGAGGCGTAACCCCAGGCGACACCGATGGCTTTTGCGCCCGCCGCCTTGGCCATCTGCATGTCATAGATCGCATCGCCGATGACGACAGTGTCGGCCGGAACCATGCCGGTTTCATGGCAGCATTCCATCACCATCGCCGGATGCGGCTTGGAGGGGCAATCATCCGCCGTGCGCGAAACGATGAAGTGATCGGCAAAACCGTGGGTCTCGAGAATGTGGGTCAGCCCGCGCCGACCCTTGCCGGTGACGGCACCGATCATCACATCATCCCGTTTCGAAAGCGTGTCGATCAGCGGCGCGATGCCGTCGAAAAGCGGTTCGATCATGCCCGGGCGCGCCCGGATCGGATGATAGATTTCCCTGTAGCGCTGCGTCATCGCCAGCGCCTCGTCATCCACATGCGTCTTGCCGAGCATGCGGGCGATGGCGATATCGAGCGTCAGGCCGATGATCGCCTTGGTCTGCGAGATATCCGGACGCGGCTTTCCGAAATCGGCGAATGTATCGGCCATCACGGCATGGATGAGACCGGCGCTATCCACCAGCGTGCCGTCGCAATCGAAAAGAACGAGCTTCATCTGATATCAGCCTTCCCTGTCGCCATCGGCCACGTCGAGACCGAGCAGGTTCCAGGTCTGCACCATGTGCGGCGACAAAGGCGCGCTCACCCGAAGCCGGCCGCCATTCGGGTGCGGAATGTCGATGTGGCGTGCGTGCAGGTGCAGACGCTTCTGGACGCCGCCGGGGAAATCCCAGTTGGGATCTTCGATATAATATTTCGGATCGCCGATGATCGGGTGGCCGATATGCAGGGCATGGACGCGCAGCTGGTGGGTGCGGCCGGTATAGGGCTCCATTTCCAGCCAGGCGAGGTTCTGCGCGGCGGTATCGATGACGCGATAATAGGAAACGGCGTGATCGGCCCCCTCCTCGCCATGTTTGGCAATGCGCATTCGATCGCCGTCTGGGGTCTGCTCTTTGACGAGCCAGGTGGAAATCTTGTCCTGATGTTTGCGCGGAACGCCGCGCACCAGCGCCCAATAGGTCTTCTTCGTGTCGCGTTCTCTGAAAGCCGCTGTCAGCTTCTGCGCCGCGCCCCTTGTGCGGGCAACCACCAGCACGCCTGAAGTGTCGCGGTCCAGACGGTGCACCAGACGCGGCTTTTCGCCCTTCGGGCTGGTCCAAGCCTCCAGAAGCCCGTCAATATGACGATTGACGCCGGAACCGCCCTGCACGGCAATGCCGGCCGGCTTGTTGAACACGAAAACCTTGTCGTCCTCATGCAAGAGCATGCGCGCCAGAAGCTCGCTGTCTTCCGAATGTTTAAGGTCCCTCGATCCGATCGGGCCGCTTTTGACCTTGAGGTCGGAATCAACCGGTGGCACACGCACCAACTGTCCCGGCTGCACACGCGCGTCCGTTTTCACCCGGCCACCATCCACACGCACCTGCCCGGAGCGCAGCAGCTTCTGCAACTGCCCGAAACCCAGCCCCGGATAGTGAATCTTGAACCAGCGATCGAGGCGCATACCGGCCTCGTCGGCCTCGACCTTGATATGCTCGATACCTGCCATGAAATTTCCAGTCTTTCTGTCTTGATCGCGCGCTCTGTTCGTCGGCGCACCGTTTGGATCAAGCCTTTAGAACAAACTGCGGCCCAAGGCCAGCCCGGCAAAAACCGCAGCGATGGAAACCACAAGGCTGGCAAGCACGTAAACGGCCGAAAGGCCAAGTGCACCGCGTTCGAAAAGTGCGACCGCATCAAGCGAGAAGGACGAAAATGTCGTGAAGCCGCCCAGCACGCCGGTGACGAGAAACAGGCGCATTTCCATCGAGGCGTTCAGACGCCGCGCCACCAGTTCGACCAGAAGACCGATCAGGAACGATCCGACCACATTGACCGCCAGCGTTCCCCAAGGGAAATTCAACCCCGCCAGCCGAACGCTCCAGACGCCGACCAGATAACGAAAAACGGAACCAATTGCGCCGCCTGCGGCGACAAGAGCGATATTCACCATGGGGGATTGTCTCCGGGGAAAGTACCGGACCGGGTTGTCCGACGCATTTCTAGACCATCACGTCAGGGCGCGAAACCCCATTGCCGAGTGCTTTCGTCCGTTAAAATACGATTAAATTGCACCCCCGCGATTTAGCCTTCCAACAAGACGCGGGTGATAACCTCCAGTTTTCAAGGGTCGCGAAGATGGCCGGAGGTTGGATGACACAGGTTCTTTCCGTTTCTGCGAATACGGCAGCCTACGCGCTGGAGGCAGTGAAGCCCCCACAGCGCGTGCCGCGCAGAACCGAGGTCGAAGAAGAGATTCACGCCTTGGCACGCAAGGCCGAGAACAGCGACGACTTCCAGCTCCGAGCCCTGATGACGGCCATCAAGCCGCCGGCGCTCACGCTCTATTTCCTGACCGCTGCCAGCCAGCGCCACGAACCGCAGGCGACGCTCGAACAGGCTGTGGAAGCCTATGAGGAAAACAACGCGAAAAGCTGATAAGAAATTAGTAATTTAAATCAGACTGATACATGAATATTTTAATTTTATTTCTTAATATAGGCGGGCCTACGGCATTCAGGCTGGTGTCAGGTTGATTTTCTAAATATTTTCAACCGAATGCCGGAAAAATCACGGAGGCGATGACCATCACGCCTTTTCCGCCACGGCGCTGAAAACAAGAGATAATAATAAAAAAGCTTGCGGCTACCGGACCTGTCACGCGTTCCGGTAGCCGCTCTTTATTGGTCAATTATGCTGGTGGCCGCCACCGTTGCCTTTGGCCGAGCCAGCGGAAAGCATGATTTCGACTTTCCCGGCCTTTTCGAAGATCAACGTCACAGGCACCTTGTCGCCTTCGGCAAAGGGCTTCTTCACGTCGAAGAACATCATGTGCAGGCCGCCGGGCTTCAGTTCCACCGTCTGACCGGCGGGAATGACGATGCCGTCATCCAGCTTGCGCATCTTCATGACGTCGTTGACCATCGCCATCTCGTGGATTTCGGCACGGCCGGAAGCCGAGGATTCGACGCCGATCAACTTGTCGTCGCTGGTACCGGCATTCTTGATCGTCACGTAACCGCCGCCAACCGGCTGGCCCGGCAGCATGGCCTTGGTCGCACCGCCGGAAACCTCAAGGCTGCCTGCCTTCACGACATCCATGTCCATGCCCATATTCATGGCCGCATGATCATGGCCGCCGGCAGCATGGACCGCCTTTGCGGCAACGCGAATGGTTGGGGCGGGACTTTTCAGCGAATGCGGATCGACACCGGCGGCCGCCACCTCATCCCAGGAAACCTTGCCCTTGTCGCCGCAAAGCTGCGTCACCTTGAAGGGCAGATCCTGTCCGGCTTCGATGCCGGAGATTTTGCCCTGTACGGCGAAGGTGTCGTAAAATTCATCCGGCAGATTGCCACCCTTCCAGCGGATTTCGACCGGACCGCTTTTAATTTCCTTGCCGTGGTTCTTGTAGGCCTTCTGGTAGTCACCCTTGATGACTTCCAGCTCCCAGCCGGCCTTGGGCTGCGGCTTGGCGGAAATGAAGCCCTCCGGCAGCTTGATCTGCACTTCTGTCGTGGCAAGGCCGCCGTCGCAACCGTGCGGCACCTGCAGCGCGGCAACGACGGTGCTTTCCTGTTCGGCCGAGCCGTCAACGAAAGTGGCGTGGGCAAATGCCTGCGCGGTCGAAACCGACGCAACAAACAGCGTGCAGGTGATGATTTTGGTGGTCTTCATGTTTCTTGTCCCTTTGACTGCATCATCCCATAAGGGTCCTGGCAGTCGCTCCGTGCCGCCAGCAGGCGGCGATAATCCGGTAAACGAAAAATCAGACGGACAGGGATGGAGGCCCCCGCGCTGCGGGTTTCTGGATCGTCAGGACAGAGCGAAAGCCCCACTCTGCGGTCAGGCGATTGTCGAGCCAGGAGAATTCGCTCCTCAGCCAGCCTTCCGTATCGGGTATCGGCAGAAGAATGGACGAGGCCAGCAGGCAGGCCTCGCAAAACAGCATGGCGTCGCCGGAATGGGCCGGATCGTCCTTGCCATGGGAGACGTTGACGCCGTCGCCGTGGCCAAGGCAGATTTCAGCAAAGGTGCCGTCCGGCAGCCGGTAGCTCTCGTCCAGAGAGACCGTCGGCGCTGCGGCCAGCACGGGCTTGTGGGCAAAACCGAGTGACAACATCAAGGCTGCGCAGAAAATGCGAAGCACTCTCTCCATCCCTGTCAGTCGTCGGTTTCGATTTGCATCCATGACCTCATGCGATATCCCGCTTTCCTGCCGATTTCAAAGGGGAATTTTGCCGCATGCTTGACGTCTCGCAAGGGAACAATCGTCGCAAGGCGGCATTTCCCTGCTGGAACCATCGTTTCAAAGGGAGGCAGACATGCCAGCCAAATCGAAAGCCCAGCAGAAAGCGGCGGGTGCAGCACTCGCTGCCAAACGCGGCGACATCAAGAAATCCAGTTTACAAGGCGCTTCAAAAAGCATGGAGAAGTCCATGACAGAAAAGGAACTTGAGGATTTTGCATCAACGAAACGCAAGGGCTTGCCGGAGAAAAAATCCGATTAGTATCGTCTGACGCTCCGACCATTGACCGAATCTTGCGCTGCCGATGGCGCAGATGGAGCAAGAATCTGTTCAGATGCGTCATTTGGTCCTTGCCAACAGCGGGGCTTCGAAGATAATGAGCGTCGCATCATCGTTGGGAGAAGCCGCTTAACTGCGGTGCCGAAGGAGCAACCGCCCCGGAAACTCTCAGGCAAAAGGACCAGCGGTGACGACGGAACTCTGGAGAGAAGCCACCTTTTCAAAGGACGGCTCGCCGAAGGGATAACAATCTCAGGCGACAAGGACAGAGGGGGCTCTTGAACCGGTGCGTTTTGCGCCATGACCTGAGCCCGCGCGATATCTCGCGCAACCCTGGAGGCGTCCTTGGACGATACCGCCGAGCTTAAAACCACGCCGCTTCATTCCCTGCATGTTTCGCTCGGCGCCCGCATGGTGCCGTTTGCCGGTTACGACATGCCGGTGCAATATCCGGCCGGTGTGCTGAAGGAACATCTTCAGACCCGCACCTCCGCCGGTCTGTTCGACGTGTCCCATATGGGCCAGGTGATCCTGAAGGCAAAGTCCGGAGACAATGCCGATGCCGCACGTGCGCTTGAGACGCTGGTGCCGGTCGATATTCTCGGCCTGAAGGAAGGCCGTCAGCGTTATGGCTTCTTCACCGACGACAACGGCCACATCCTCGATGACCTGATGATCACCAATCGCGGCGACCATCTTTTCGTCGTCGTCAACGCTGCCTGCAAGGATGCCGATGTCGCCCATATGAAGGCGCATCTTTCCGACGCCTGCGAGATCACCCTTCTCGACGACCGCGCGCTGATCGCGTTGCAGGGACCACGCGCCGAAGAGGTGCTGGCGGAACTGTGGGCCGGCGTGTCCGAAATGAAGTTCATGGATGTGCAGGAAGTGCCGCTGCATGACGTGCCCTGCATCGTCTCCCGTTCCGGTTATTCCGGCGAAGACGGTTTTGAAATCTCCGTGCCGGCCGAGAAGGCGGAAGAGATCGCCAAGGCCCTGCTCGAACATCCCGATTGCGAAGCCATCGGGCTTGGCGCGCGCGACAGCCTGCGTCTCGAAGCCGGCCTTTGTCTTTATGGCAACGACATCGACACCACGACCTCCCCCATCGAAGCTTCGCTTGAATGGGCAATCCAGAAGGCACGCCGCGCCGGTGGTGATCGCGAAGGCGGTTTTCCGGGAGCGGAGCGTATTCTGGGCGAACTCAAGGATGGTACTTCACGCCGCCGCGTCGGCCTGAAGCCCGAAGGCAAGGCGCCGGTGCGCGGCCATTCGAAGCTTTTTGCGGATGCTGAAGGCAAGACGGAAATCGGCGAAGTGACCTCTGGCGGTTTCGGCCCTTCGGTCGAAGGCCCTGTCGCCATGGGGTATTTGCCCGTGTCCTACGCGACACCCGGCACGGCGATTTTCGCGGAAGTGCGCGGCAAATACCTGCCCGTCACCGTCGCTGCCCTGCCCTTCATCAAGCCCACCTATAAACGATAATTTCATCCTATCTCCGGAGAGAACACGATGCTGAAATTTACCGCAGAACACGAATGGCTGAAGTTCGAAGGCGATATCGCCACCGTTGGCATCACCAGTCACGCCGCTGAACAACTTGGCGATCTCGTTTTCGTCGAATTGCCGGAAGTGGGCGCAACCTTCGCCAAGGATGGCGATGCAGCGACCGTTGAATCCGTCAAGGCTGCCTCAGACGTCTATTGTCCGCTGGATGGCGAAGTGGTCGAAATCAACCAGTCGATCGTTGACGATCCCTCGCTGGTCAATTCCGACCCGCAGGGTGCCGGCTGGTTCTTCAAGCTGAAGCTTTCCAACGTGGCGGATGCCGATACGCTGCTCGACGAAGCAGCCTACAAGGAGCTGATCGCGTAATGACGACGCCCACGGAATTCCATTTCACCGACTATCAGCCTTATGATTTCGCCAACCGGCGTCACATCGGGCCGTCGCCGTCGGAAATGGCAGAGATGTTGAAGGTCGTTGGCTATAAGAGCCTTGACGCCCTCATCGACGCCACCGTTCCCTCCTCCATCCGCCAGAAGGTGCCGCTCACCTGGGGTGCGGCGCTGACCGAACGCGAGGCGCTGGATCGTCTTCGCGAGACGGCCAACAAGAACCAGGTCCTGACCTCGCTGATCGGCCAGGGCTACTACGGCACCATCACGCCGCCGGTCATCCAGCGCAATATTCTGGAAAACCCGGCCTGGTATACGGCCTATACGCCCTACCAGCCGGAAATCAGCCAGGGCCGTCTTGAGGCGCTGCTGAACTACCAGACCATGGTCTGCGATCTGACCGGCCTCGACGTCGCCAACGCATCGCTGCTCGATGAAGCGACGGCCGCCGCCGAAGCCATGGCCATGTGCCAGCGCGTCGCCAAGTCCAAGGCGACCGCCTTCTTCGTGGACGCCAATTGCCATCCGCAGACCATCGCGCTGATCGAAACCCGTGCGGCCCCGCTCGGCTGGAAGGTGATCGTCGGCAATCCCTTCACCGATCTCGATCCTGTCGACGTGTTTGGCGCGATCTTCCAGTATCCCGGCACCCACGGCCATGTCAGCGATTTCTCCGGCCTGATTTCCCGCCTGCACCAGACCGGCGCGATTGCCGCCGTCGCCGCCGATCTTCTGGCGCTGACGCTCTTGAAATCTCCCGGCGAAATGGGCGCAGACATCGCCATCGGCACATCGCAGCGTTTCGGCGTTCCGGTCGGTTATGGTGGTCCGCACGCGGCTTACATGGCCGTCAAGGACGCCCATAAGCGCTCCATGCCCGGCCGCCTGGTCGGCGTTTCCGTCGATGCGCGCGGCAACCGCGCCTATCGCCTGTCGCTGCAGACCCGCGAGCAGCATATCCGCCGCGAAAAGGCGACGTCGAACATCTGCACCGCGCAGGTGCTGCTTGCCGTCATGGCGTCGATGTATGGCGTCTTCCATGGCCCGCAAGGCATCAAGGCGATTGCCCAGCAGACCCACCAGAAGGCCGTGCTGATGGCCAAGGGGCTGGAAAAGCTCGGCTACACCATCGAACCGGAAACCTTCTTCGACACGATCACCGTCGAAGTCGGCCATATGCAGGGCGTCATCCTGCGCTCGGCCGTGGCGGAAGGTGTAAACCTGCGCAAGGTTGGCGCCACCAGGATCGGCATGAGCCTTGACGAGCGTACCCGCCCGGCAACGCTTGAGGCCGTCTGGCGTGCTTTCGGCGGCAATTTCTCGATCTCGGATTTCGAGCCGGACTATCGTCTGCCGAAGGAGCTGCTGCGCACCAGCCAGTATATGACGCATCCGATCTTCCACATGAACCGTGCCGAAAGCGAGATGACCCGTTACATCCGCCGTCTTTCGGACCGCGATCTGGCGCTCGACCGCTCGATGATCCCGCTCGGTTCCTGCACCATGAAACTGAACGCAACCGCGGAAATGCTGCCGATCACCTGGCCGGAATTTTCCGACATCCATCCCTTCGTGCCGGCCAATCAGGCGCTGGGTTACAAGGAGATGATCGACGATCTCTCCGAAAAGCTTTGCTCGGTCACCGGTTACGACGCCTTCTCCATGCAGCCGAATTCCGGCGCGCAGGGGGAATATGCCGGGCTTCTCACCATCCGTAACTATCACCTCGCCAATGGCGGCACACATCGCGACGTCTGCCTCATTCCAACCTCCGCGCATGGCACCAACCCTGCCTCCGCGCAGATGGTCGGCATGAAAGTGGTGCCGGTGAAGGTGCGGGACAACGGGGACATCGATATCGATGATTTCCGTGCAAAAGCAGAGCAGTATGCGGAAAACCTCTCGTGCTGCATGATCACCTATCCGTCCACCCACGGCGTGTTCGAGGAGACGGTTCGCGAGATCTGCGAGATCACCCACAAGCATGGTGGACAGGTCTATCTCGACGGCGCCAACATGAACGCCATGGTCGGCCTTGCCCGTCCCGGCGATATCGGCTCTGACGTTTCGCATCTCAATCTGCACAAGACCTTCTGCATTCCGCATGGCGGTGGTGGCCCGGGCATGGGACCGATCGGCGTCAAGGCGCATCTGGCTCCCTACCTCCCCGGCCATCCGACGACCGATGGTCGTGAAGGTGCGGTTTCGGCTGCTCCTTTCGGCTCGCCGTCGATCCTGCCGATCTCCTGGAGCTATTGCCTGATGATGGGCGGTGAAGGGCTGACGCAGGCGACCAAGGTGGCAATCCTCAACGCCAACTATATCGCCGAGCGGCTGAAGGGCGCTTACGACGTGCTCTACAAGTCCGAAACCGGACGCGTTGCGCATGAGTGCATCATCGACACCAGACCCTTGGCGGATAGCTGCGGCGTGACGGTGGACGATGTGGCAAAGCGCCTCGTCGATTGCGGTTTCCACGCGCCGACCATGAGCTGGCCGGTGGCCGGCACGCTGATGATCGAGCCGACGGAATCCGAGACGAAGGCGGAAATCGACCGTTTCTGCGATGCCATGCTGGCGATCCGCGAGGAAGCCCGCGATATCGAAGAAGGCCGTGCGGACAAGGTCAACAATCCGCTGAAGAACGCACCGCACACGGTGGAAGACCTCGTCGGCGAATGGGATCGTCCCTACAGCCGCGAAAAGGGCTGCTTCCCGCCAGGCGCATTCCGCATCGACAAATACTGGTCGCCCGTCAACCGCATCGACAATGTCTATGGTGACCGCAACCTCATCTGCACCTGCCCGCCGATGGAGGATTATGCCGAAGCGGCGGAGTAAATTTCGTTTCGCTGAAGACAAAAGCCCGGATTGCTCCGGGCTTTTTTTATGACGGCGCACAGATAATCATTTTTAAAATCAATTATTTATCATTTTTCGCGGCTCATCTCGAAACTTCGAGAGGCCGGCCTCCGTCTCTTTTATCGCTACGGATGACCGATAGCGGCCTCTGGAAGGACCACCTTTCGGGGTTTGGATGTCACCAAGGAGGAATAACGATGTACAATGTTTCTGTTCGCGCCCTGACGCTGGCCGCAGCTCTTTCCATCGGCATGGTTTCCGCTTATGCCGCGAACCCTAAAGTTGGCGGCGCCGCAATGTTCGAGGACAAGAACATCGTTGAAAATGCGATGAACTCGAAAGACCATACGACGCTTGTCGCAGCGGTGAAGGCCGCCGGGCTTGTCGAAACACTGCAAGGCAAAGGCCCGTTCACGGTGTTCGCGCCAACCAACGAAGCTTTCGCGGCCCTTCCGAAGGGTGCGGTTGACGATCTTCTGAAGCCGGAGAACAAGGAGAAGCTGGTCAAAGTGCTGACCTGCCACGTGGTTGCCGCCAATGCATTGTCACCCGCCATCGAAAAGATGATCAAGGACGACAAGGGTGAGCATGACGTGAAGACCGTCGGCGGCTGTGTGCTCAAGGCCAAGGAAAGCATGGGCAAAATCACATTGACGGATGAGAATGGTACGGTTGCTCATGTCACCATCGCCGACGTCAAGCAATCCAATGGCGTCATTCATGTCATCGACAAGGTGTTGTTGCCGAAGATGTAATTAGTGCTGCATGACACAATGGCCGAATGAAGCATTCGGCTTGAACCTGCATCAAAGGCCCGGAAATATCCGGGCCTTTGTCATTCGGGCGACGACACCTCTACACCCTGAAATGGCAGGATATGATTGATCGCCAGTGGTTCCATGCTAAACCGGATCATGCAATCCTGCGGCGATGGAGTGTGAATGCGTCTGATATGTCTGAACGGCTGGGGTGGAAAGCTCCATGACGAGCTTGTTCCCTATCTCTCTTCATCTGATCCCGATATCTTGTGTCTGCAGGAAGTGGTACATACGCCGGGTGCCACGCAGGACACGCTGGTCTATCGCGATCACGGCGTCGATCTGCCGCAAAGGGCGAATTTCCTGCGGGATGTCGCCGACGCCCTTCCCGATCATCTGGCGGTCTTCTGCCCGGCGGCGCAGGGCGATCTCTGGCACGGAGAAATGCGCTATCCTTCCCAATTTGGGCTCGCCACCTTCGTTCGCAAATCCTTTGCCATTGTCGCGCAGGCTCAGGGTTTCGTGCACGGTGCTTTTTCAGCCGATGGATATGGGGATCACCCGAGATCGCGGACTGCCCATGCCGTTCGTATTTTTGATTTCACAACAGGCCAGCCCACCGTCATCGCCCACATGCATGGGCTGCGGCATCTTGAGGGTAAACACGATAGTCCTGCGCGTCTGGCACAGGCGAACCGCCTCGTCCAGCTCGTTAGAAACATCGCGGAGGCTGGTGACCGGATCATCGTCTGCGGCGATTTCAATGTTTTGCCTGACAGCGAGACTTTTGCCGTTCTGAGAGAACTTGATCTCACGGAGTTGGTTACGACGCGCGGCTTTACCGACACGCGGACTTCGCATTACACCAAGCAAAACCGCTATGCGGATTACATGCTGGTCAATCCTGCTGTGAAGATCGTGCACTTCGACGTTGTGAGGCAGCCGGAGGTTTCGGATCACTGCCCGCTGTTGCTCGACTTCAGTTGAGAAGCCGGGCACTCATCCACGCGTCTCGATCAGCCGAAGATCATCAGCGTACCAGCTGGATATCGCTCGTCACCACCGTCTTTCCGGTCTTGCCGTCTTTATCGGTGGTGCGTAGCCGCAGGCCGTTATTGCCGACCTTCTCGATCGTCATGGCGGCGACACGGTCACCGTTGATATCGCGGTTCCAACGAACGGTCAGATTGATCGCATTTCCCCGGCGATTGCCCGCCAGTGCCGAAGGACGGCCGGAAGGGCCTGTGTAGGTGCCGCTGTAACGCGCGCCGCTGGCGGCGAGATCGGCGGCAATCGCCCGCTTTACCACCAGAAGCCCGCGGCAGGTGCCAGACATGCGCAACGCTGTCTGCCGCGCGTCGGAATTCAGCGTACAATTGACGTTGATGGCTGGCGCGCCGATGCGGGTGATCACCGTGCCCTTTCCCGTCCATGTGCCCTCGAGTGATGACAGAAAGGCGCTTTCATCGGCGGCTGCGGGCAGCGCGGTGAAAAGGCTCGCCGCAAGAGCAATGATGGTGGTACGTATTCTTTCTGTTTTTTCCATTGGACGTTTTCGCCGGTTCGGTTTCCTGTGAGCGCTAACGCGCCATCGCCTCCGGATGTTCCAGTCGGACGATTTGCCGTTCCGGCCTCGTCAACGCCTTAAAACAAAAAAGGAGGCCTTGCGGGCCTCCTGTTTCAATGTATTCGCATGGGAAACGCGCCGTCAGCCGACGAAAGCGCGCTCGATCACGAATTCGGCGGGCTTGTTGTTGGCGCCTTCGTTCAGGCCGGCCTTTTCAAGCAATTCCTTGGTGTCCTTCAGCATGGCCGAGGAACCGCAGATCATGCCGCGATCAATTTCCGGATCAAGCGCCGGAACGCCGAGATCGGCAAACAGCTTACCGTTTTCGATCAGCGTGGTGATGCGGCCCTTGAAGGGATAATCCTCACGGGTCACCGTTGCATAGTGCTTGAGCTTGTCGCCAACGATCTCGTTCAGGAACTCGTGGTTCCTGATTTCCTCGACCAGATCGAAGCCGTATTTCAGCTCGGCCACATCGCGGCAGGTATGGGTGAGGATGACTTCTTCGAACTTCTCATAGGTCTCCGGGTCACGGATCAGGCTTGCGAAAGGCGCAATGCCGGTGCCGGTCGAGAACATGTAGAGCCGTCTGCCGGGCGTCAGCGCATCCAGAACCAGCGTGCCTGTCGGCTTCTTGCGCATCAGCACGGTATCGCCGGGCTTGATCGCCTGAAGATGCGAGGTCAGCGGGCCGTCGGGAACCTTGATCGAGAAGAATTCCAGTTCCTCATCCCAGGCCGGGCTGGCGATGGAATAGGCACGGTAGATCGGCTTTTCTCCGACCATCAGGCCGATCATGGCGAACTCACCAGAACGGAAACGGAAACCGGCCGGACGTGTCATGCGGAAACGGAACAGATGATCCGTATAGTGCTCCACAGATAAAACCGTCTCGGCGTAAACACCATCAGGTATCTTGATCGCGAAATCTTCCGTCTTGGCTGGCGCGTTCATTTCAGGTTCCGTCCATTCTTATTCGATAAGCGGCATTCTCCAATCGGGCAATTATACCATTTTTGCCGCGGTTTGAAGGCATGAGAATATCACAACTGCTATGTGCTCAGGAAATATGTATCAAAAAATCATATTTCCGCACAACGTGTCACACAGACGCACGCCGACGCCAGCTATAGGCCTCGCCGCCCGCTGCCGGCCGGGCCGTCGGCTGGTAATAAACCGGGATTTCCGGCAGGCGATTTTCGGAGAGGCGGCGGATCGCCGTGCCGTTCGTCACCGCAAAGCTGGTAAAGCCGGTGCGCAGCATCAGCGGCACCTGGTCGATCAGCACGTCGCCGACTGCCCTCACCTCGCCCGCAAAACCGAGCCGGTTGCGCAGCAACGAAGCGTGGCTGAAACCACGGCCATCGTTGAAGGCCGGGAAACTCACCGCCACAATTTCGATACGATCGAGATAGGGCTCAAGTCGCGTGACATCGTCAGCCGGTGCAATCAGAACACCGAGACCGATATCGTTGCTTTCGGCGGCACGGACCAGAAAGTCGGCAAGCGGCAACAGCGGCTTTTGCTCGCCGGTCGCTTTCACCTCTTCGGTTTCGATGACCCAGGGGTCGTTTTCCACAAAGCCGTCGCGGTTCCAGATTTTCGTCATGACACTCTCCTCAGGCGGCTTCGGCGGCGGAACCGTAGAGCGCATCCTTGAAAGGCTGCGGTCCGACACGGCGATAGGCATCGAGGAAGATTTCCTCGTTCGACAGGCGAAGCCGCAGATAGGTATCGACGATGGTTTCAATGGCGTCAGTTACCCTGTCCGGCTCAAAACCACGGCCGATGATCTCACCGATCGAGGTGTTTTCATCACCCGATCCGCCAAGCGTGATCTGGTAGAGTTCCGCACCCTTCTTTTCTACACCCAGCAGGCCGATATGGCCGACATGGTGATGGCCGCAGGCGTTGATGCAGCCGGAAATCTTGATCTTCAGTTCGCCGATTTCCAACTGGCGTTCATGAGAACCAAAGCGGGTGGAAATTTCCTGCGCCAGCGGAATGGAGCGCGCATTGGCAAGCGCGCAATAGTCCAGCCCGGGACAGGCAATGATATCGGTGATCAGCCCGGCATTGGCGGTCGCAAGGCCAGCACCCACCAGCGCGCGATAGATCGGCTCCAGATCGGCCAGCGCGACATGCGGCAGGATGATGTTTTGCTCGTGGCTGATGCGGATTTCGTCGAAAGCGTATTCTTCGGCGATATCAGCGACGAGGTCCATCTGCTCATCGGTCGCATCGCCCGGAATACCACCGATCGGCTTCAGGGAAATCGTCACCATGCCGTAATCGGGGTGCTTGTGCGGCTGGACATTCTGGTCAACGAAACGGGCGAAACCCTCATCCGCCTTCTTCCAGCGCGCCAGGCTTTCCCAGCCTTCGGGGCGGTTCTTCAGTTCCGGCGGTGCGAAATAAGCGGAAATCGCCGCGATATCGACATCAGGCAGCTTCAATTCGGTGTTTTTCAGCTCGGCGAACTCGACCTCGACCTGACGGGACAGCTCTTCCGCGCCGGTTTCATGCACGAGGATCTTGATGCGCGCCTTGTATTTATTGTCGCGGCGGCCGTGCAGGTTATAAACGCGCATGATCGCCGTGGTGTAGGACAGCAGGTCCTCTTCCGGCAGGAAATCGCGGATTTTCTTGGCGATCATCGGCGTACGGCCCTGCCCGCCACCGACATAAACGGCAAAACCGATCTCGCCCTTGTCGTTCTTTTTCAGATGCAGGCCGATATCATGAACCTGAATGGCGGCGCGATCGCGCTCGGCACCGGTGACAGCGATCTTGAACTTGCGCGGCAGGAACGAGAACTCGGGATGCACTGAGGACCACTGACGCAGGATTTCCGCATAGGGGCGCGGATCGGCGACCTCATCGGCGGCCGCGCCGGCGAAATGATCGGCGGTGACGTTGCGAATGCAGTTGCCGGAAGTCTGGAGCGCATGCATTTCCACGCTCGACAGTTCGGACAGGATATCCGGCGTATCGGAAAGCTTCGGCCAGTTGTACTGGATGTTCTGGCGGGTGGTGAAGTGGCCGTAACCCCGGTCATATTTACGGGCGATATGGGCCAGCATCCGCATCTGTTGCGAATTCAGCGTGCCGTAGGGAATGGCAACGCGCAGCATATAGGCGTGCAGCTGCAGATAGACACCGTTCATCAGGCGCAGCGGCTTGAATGCGTCCTCGGCCAGCTCGCCGGATAGCCGGCGCTCAACCTGATCGCGAAACTGTGCCACGCGGCCTTCAACAAATGCGTGATCGAACTCGTCGTAACGGTACATCTTCTTCCTCAGACTGCGATAAAGGCTGCATCGGCCGGCTTGAAACCAGCGGCATAGTGCATGGTGGGGCCGGCGGCGCGAATGCGTTCGCGAAGCCGGGTCGGCCAGAGCTTGCCATTCTCCTCCACCACATCGACGATGGCCACATCGACCACCTTGTTGGCGGAAAAATCACGCTTGCCGATTTCCTCGAACGAAGCGACGGCCTCCGCATGGCGGGCAACGATGGCGCCCTGCAGGTTCTCCGTCCAGTCACCATTGGCGTCGAGCCAGACGGCGATACCATCGCCCAGACGATTGGCGGTCAAAACCTTGTCAACCATTTGCATACTCCCGTTTGCGGTCCGTCAGCTTTGCTAGGGCAAGCGGCTCGGACCTGTCAAAATTCGCACCCGCCACCGCATCACCGATGATGACCATGACCGGGCCGGTCAGTTCATCGCGATGTTCGAGGTCGGGCAGATCGTTCAATGTGCCATGCAGCAGGCGGCGATCCGCACGGCTGGCGTTTTCGATGACGGCGACGGTGGTTTCCACACCCAGCCCGGCTTCAATCAATCGGGTCGCCACCGAAGCGGCAACGCTGCGGCCCATATAGACGGCGATGGTTGCGCCCGAGACGGCAAGGCGCGCCCAATCGGGCAGCACATCACCGGTCAGATCGTGGCCGGTAGTGAAAATCAGGGACGAGGCGACACCACGCAGCGTCAGCGGCAATTCGAAATCCGCAGCGGCGGCGAAGGCGGAGGTGATGCCCGGCACGATCTCGTAACCGATGCCGGCATTGCGCAGCGCCGCCATTTCCTCGCCTGCCCGGCCATAGACCAGCGGATCGCCGGATTTGAGGCGCACGACGCGCTTGCCGTCTTTGCCGAGGCGCACCAGCAGACGGTTGATCTCTTCCTGCGACTTGCTGTGGCAGCCCTTGCGCTTGCCGACGGACAGGCGCTCGGCATCGCGGCGCCCCATATCCACAATCGCCTGCGGCACCAAAGCGTCGTAGACAATCACATCGGCTTCCATCAGCACGCGCTGTGCGCGCAGCGTCAGCAAATCTTCCGCACCGGGACCGGCGCCCACAAGCCAGACGCGGCCTTCGCTGCGTTGGGGCGATTGCAATAGGCGATCAGCGGCATGACGGGCGGACGAGGTGTCCCCGAGAGCGACAGCATCCGCAACCGCACCCGAAAAGAACCGCCGCCAGAAATTGCGCCGCAACGCGCCCTTCGGCACATTTTCTTCGGCTGCATCGCGATACTGTACCGCAAGACGTGCAAGCTTTCCGAGCGATGGCGACAGCATCTGGTCAATGCGGGCGCGGATCATCTGGGCAAGAACCGGCCCTGCCCCTTCCGTGCCGATGGCGATGGCGATGGGTGCGCGGGCGACCAGCGCCGGGGTGAAAAAATCACAAAATTCCGGCTGATCCACCGCATTGGCGGGAATTTTCTTCGCGCGCGCGGCAGATACGATTTCGCGGTCCAGCGCCTCTTTTCCGGTGGCTGCAAAAACCAGCGTTGCGCCTTCGATCAGTGCAGCGGCGAAAGCCAAAGCCCGATGATCAATACAGTTTTCGCTGATATAGCGAGCAAAATCCGCCTCCGGCTGATCGGCGTAAGCGACGATATGCGCATTGGTGTTGGCGAGAAGCCTCACCTTGGCGAAAGCCTCGTCACCATTTCCGAAAACAGCAACCTGCCGCCCCTCAACCCGGAAGAAAGCGGGGAAGGTTGAAAGGCGGTCGCCAGCAGCAGAAAAATCATGTTCGTTGTGCATTGGACATATATCCCGCATTGCGGCGCAAGATTGAAGAAACAGAAATTCAAGCCTTTCCAGCACCTGGATTTTTATTTCTCGAACACCCCTGTTTTTGAGGAAAACAAACCGGCACCCCTGTTTTGCACCGGTCACGGTGCCCTCAAACCCATGAGAATCCCTTGACAAACCGGATCCTCGCGCCGAACAAGGGAGGACCATTTTTTGTCGTTTTCTCCATGCGAATACCGCTTTCTTTAAAGCGGCACAAAGGATCAGACCCTTGACCAGCCACCGCCTCGCGTCCCGCCTTCTCGACGTCATCGAGCACGATATCCTGCCCTTGACGGCCCGCGGTGTGAGCTTGGGCAACAAGGTTTTTGGTGCGGCGATCCTGCGCAAATCCGACCTGTCGCTGGTGGTTGCCGAGACGAACAACGAACTGGAAAATCCCCTCTGGCACGGCGAAGTGCATACGCTGAAGCGGTTTTACGAGCTGGGTGAAAAGCCGAATACCAAGGACCTGATTTTCCTTTCCACCCATGAACCCTGCACCATGTGCATGTCCGCCATCACCTGGGCCGGGTTCGACAATTTCTATTCCTTCTTCAGCCATGAGGATTCACGCGATGCTTTTGCAATCCCGCATGATCTGAAAATCCTGAAAGAGGTATTCGGGCTGGAGCCGGGCGGCTATCGCCGCAACAACGCCTTCTGGAACTCTTTCTTCATCGCCGATCTGGTTGAGGGCGAGGACGATCCGTTGAAAACCACGCTGAAGGCGCAGACGGCCCGCATCAAGGCAACTTACGATGATCTCTCCACCAGCTATCAGTCATCGAAGAGCGACAACGATATTCCGCTGAATTAGGGCATTTTCGTTGAGGGTACAGTGCGGATTTCCGCGCGGAAAATGCGTAAAAACAAAGGTTTGAGACATATGGAAGCCTCGAAGGATATTTCCCGCCTGATCGAGATCATGGAGGCGCTCCGCCAGCCGGAAACCGGTTGCCCGTGGGATATCGTTCAGACCTTCGAGACGATCAAGCCTTATACCATCGAAGAAGCTTACGAAGTTGCCGATGCCATCGAGCGCAAGGATACGGACGATCTGTGTGACGAGCTGGGTGACCTTCTTCTACAGGTGGTTTTCCATGCTCGCATCGCAGAGGAAATGGGCGAATTCGCTTTTGGTGACGTTGTGCATGCCGTCACCTCAAAGATGATCCGTCGTCACCCGCATGTTTTCGCCGTCTCCAGTGCCGACACACCGGAAACGGTCAAGCTGCAATGGGACCAGATCAAGGCTGAAGAAAAACGCGAGCGTGCGGAGCGCCGTGCGCGCCGGGGTATTACCGAGGATTTCAAGGCCGGTTTTCTGGGCGGCGTGCAGCGCAGCCAACCGGCGCTGACCGAGGCTTTGAAGCTGCAGGAACAGGCGGCGCGCGTCGGTTTCGACTGGTCGGATCCGGCGCCCATTCTCGACAAGATCGAAGAGGAAATAGCCGAGCTGCGCGAGGCGCTGGCGGAAGGCAGGCCGGAGAAGGTTTCGGACGAACTCGGTGATCTTATCTTTGCGCTGGTCAATATCGGCCGCCACGTCAAGGCCGATCCGGAAAATGCGCTGCGCGGCACCAACACGAAATTCCGCAGGCGTTTCAATCACATCGAGACATCGCTCAGCGACAATGGCGAGACGCTTCAAGCCGCGAGCCTTGAGAGAATGGAAGACCTCTGGCAGGCGGCAAAACGCATCGAGCGGTCGCTTGATGTGGCTCCGTCCTGATCAATTGGACAGCATGCCCGGGCTCCGGGTGATGGCAAAAGCAGAACCTCTCCTTCGTCTGCCTCTCCCACTGCTGCACGGTTTTGGCCGTACCGCCTCGAACCGGGCACGAAAGAAGATCAGCGTCGTTAGATGGGAAAGCCGGGCAGGCCAATCACGCCAACGTCATCCTCTGGCTTGTCCCGAGGATCTGCAACGTATTGATTTTACTCAACGTGATTAGATCCTCGGCACAGGACCGAGGATGACGTCGAATGCAAGTGACGAACACCGTTGCGAAGCGTTAGCGCTCCCAGTCTTCCTGCTCGCGTACAGTTGACTTGCCGAGCTTCCGTTCAAGCTCAGTGGCCTGCGCTTCCGACAGGCGGACATCCAGCGCAACCGATCCGTCCTCATGGTCTTCACGGTTATCGACGATGGAATTGCTATAGACCCAGGAGATCAACGGCAATTGCTCGACAGACAAGACAACAGTCGTTTCCGTCAGTACACCGGACAGGCGCTTTGAAATCTCTTCCATCAGGGCATCGACGCCCTCACCCGTGATCGCCGAAACGGCGCGGATGTCAGAGCGGCCTTCGGCGCGCTGCATGATGGCGTCATGCGCTTCCGGCTCCAGACGGTCAACCTTGTTCCAGACCTCGATGATGCGCTTTTCGGCTTCCTTCTCGTCTATACCGAGATCGCTGAGAATACGCAGCACATCCGCAGACTGGGCGGCATTGTCAGGATCGGACATATCACGCACATGCAGAACGAGATCGGCTTCAAGCACCTCTTCCAGCGTCGCACGGAAAGCCGCGACGAGATGCGTCGGCAGGTCGGAAATGAAACCGACGGTATCGGACAGGATAACCGTGCGGCCATGCGGCAGTTTCATGCGCCGCAATGTCGGGTCGAGCGTGGCGAACAGCATGTCCTCCGCCAGAACGCCAGCACCGGTGATGCGGTTGAACAACGTGGATTTGCCGGCATTGGTGTAACCGACCAGCGCGACGATCGGATGCGGCACCTTGCGGCGCTTGGCGCGGTGAAGCTGACGGGTGCGCACCACCTGCTCCAGCTCTTTTTCGAGCTTGACGATGCGATCCTGCAGCAGGCGTCTGTCGGCCTCAATCTGGGTTTCACCCGGACCACCCATGAAGCCTGCACCACCGCGCTGGCGTTCAAGGTGGGTCCAGCTTCGGACGAGGCGGCCCTTCTGGTAATTCAGATGCGCAAGATCGACCTGCAGCGTGCCTTCCTTGGTGGAAGCGCGACGACCGAAGATTTCAAGGATCAGACCTGTGCGGTCGATGACCTTGGCATTCCATTGCTTTTCGAGATTGCGCTGCTGCACCGGGGTCAGAGGATGATCGACAATCACCAGGCCGGAATTGGTTTCATCCAGAAGATGACCGATTTCCTCGATCTTGCCGGTTCCGAACAGGGTGGCGGGGCGAGGCTGATTGACGGAAACGATGAGACCCTGCGTTACCTCGAGTTCGATGGCGAGCGCCAGACCCTTTGCTTCCTCAAGTTTGGCTTCCACGGAGCGGCCGGGAGCAGCTGGTGCTGCCGCCGCATCGCGATTTTCGCGCTGTTGCTTGAGGACCGGCACGAGGACCACGGCGCGCATGTCGTCGCGGCGCTTCTCCTGCTCCGGAATGATCGATTCGTTCGAAGTGTCGCGCGTCGAAATGGGCTCAGCCTTATCCAGAAAGAACATTGCGGCCGACAGCATCCGCGCGGACGGCCATGAAGATTAACCTCACCAGACCGGAAATGTTCCGATCCAGGTCAGTCTATATCGAAGATACCGTCAGAGGGAGCCTGATCAGGCTGCGCCTTCTTCGCTTTCGAACATCTGCATCGGCTGGCCGGGCATGATGGTGGAGATCGCATGCTTGTAGACCAGCTGCGAATGACCGTCACGGCGCAGAAGCACGCAGAAATTGTCGAAGGAGGTGACAACGCCAGTCAGCTTGACGCCGTTGATCAGGAAAATCGTGAGCGAAATCTTTTGCTTACGAACGGTATTGAGGAAAAGATCCTGAAGGTTTTGAGAACGTTCCGCCATGGCGCCGCTTCTTTCTTTATTGCCGGCAGGGACACCGGAAAATAATCAATCAATAATAAACCGGCCGAGTCTAGTCCCCCGCTTGGCCAGCCTGCAACTCTGGTATCAAATCATGTCCCGTTCCGCAACGGCGAAAACGGCCTGACGGGTACGAGTATTGACCTGCTTTTTCGATTCGAAACAGTCAGAAATATTGTATCGAAACCCGGAAAAGCTGCTCCACGTCGCGCACTGCGTCCGCTGACGCAAACAGCACGACGCGGTCCTTGGCCTTGATCTTCGTGCTGCCATCCGGGCGGATGACCACGCCGTCGCGATAGATCGCGCCGATGCGCACGCCGTCGGGCATGTCGATGTCACGGAAGGACTGGCCTACCAGCGGCGAGGTTTCCAGCGCTTCCGCCTCAATCACCTCCGCCGAACCGCGCTGCACGGCATAAACCGAGCGGATGCGGCCTTTGCGCACATGCTGGAGAACGCGGGAGATGGTGACGGCGCGAGGGTTGATATAGGCATCAAGTCCGAGCGAACCCGCGACATCATGAAAGGACGAGCTGTTCAGCAGCGCCAGATTGGACTTGCAACCCAGCTGCTTTGCCATCACGGCGGCCAGAATATTCGTCTGGTCGTTATTGGTCAGCGTCACGATCAGGTCCGCATCTTGAATATCGGCCTGCATCAGAATTTTCTGATCAAGCGCCGAACCATGCATGACGATGGTGTTGCTGAGCTGCTCCGATGCGGCAACAGCCCTGTCGCGATCCGCCTCGATGATCTTCACCCGCGTTTTCGGCTGCATCTCCTCGATCTTGCGGGCAACGAAGTGGCCGATATTGCCGGCACCGGCAATCACGATGCGCTGTGCTTCCTGCTCTTCATGGCCAAACAGGCTCAGGGTACGACGGGCGTGCTGGCGCTGACAGATGACATAGGCAAGGTCGCCGACCCGCAACTGTTCGGAGGAATGCGCCACCTTGAGGATGCCGTTACGGAAAACACCGACAACCGTGGCGATGAGGTCCGGAAAGAGGTTGGAAAGCTGGTGCAGCGGCGTATTTATGACCGGGCAGTCCTCCATACATTCGATCGCCAGCATGTATATCGTGTCATCTGCGAACCGCACGACGTCGGTGGCGCCCGGAAAGGCGATGCGGCGCAACACCATCTTGCCGACTTCCACTTCCGGGGAAATCGTCACGTCGATGGACATGTTCTCGCGGCTGAAGAGATCGGCATATTCCGGCTTCAGATAACTCTGGTCACGGATGCGGGCGATCTTGGTCGGCACGCTGAACAAAGCATGCGCCACCTCGCAGGCGACGATGTTGATCTCGTCATGCAGTGTGACGGCGATGATCATGTCCGCCTGGTCCGCGCCCGCCTTCGCCAGCATATCCGGATGCGCGCCATGGCCGACATAACCGCGCACATCGAGCGTTTCGGTGATGGCGGAGATGAGCGGCGCGGCGGTATCGATCACAGATACCTCATTATCCTCGCGCGACAATTGTTCGGCTATGCCGTAACCCACCTGCCCTGCGCCGCAAATGATGACTTTCATGCTGTCTCTCTGACGGAATAATTGGTTACGGCGATGCGCCTTCTGTCCTTATACGCCGAGAGATTTCAGTTTGCGATGTAGTGCCGATCTTTCCATGCCAACAAATTCCGCCGTGCGCGAAATATTGCCGCCGAAACGGTTGATCTGGGCCACCAAATAATCCCGTTCGAACATTTCACGGGCTTCACGCAACGGCAGGGTCATGATGTGCTGGTCGCCCTGCGCCGAAATCTTCGGCAGCATGTCGCCAATATCTGCCGGCAGCATGTCGGCCGAAATCGGCGCTTCGCCGCCTTCGGGGCGGGCGAGGATCATCAGCCGCTCGATATTGTTGCGCAGCTGGCGGATATTGCCCGGCCAGTCATGCGTCTGGAGAACGGCCATGGCGTCATCACCGATCTTGCGCGGGCGGATGCCGGCCTGTTCGGAAATTTGCCGCATGAACATGTCGACGAGAAAGGGAATATCCTCACGCCGTTCGGACAAAGCCGGCACCTTTACCGGCACGACGGCAAGGCGATGGTATAGATCCTCACGGAATTGGCCTTCGGCAATCAGGCTTTCAAGGTGATGGGCGGTCGAGGAGATGATGCGCACATCCACCTTCACCCGCTTGCCGCCGCCGACGCGCTCGAACTGCTGGTCGACCAGCACGCGCAGGATCTTGTTCTGGGTCTCGCGCGGCATTTCGCCGACTTCGTCGAGATAAAGAACGCCGCGATGGGCCTCTTCGAGTGCACCGACCTTGCGTGGCTGGCCGGGTAAGCCTTCGGTGCCGAAGAGTGCGATCTCCATGCGGTCCGGTGTGATCGTCGCGGCGTTCAGAGCCACGAAAGGTCCGGTGGCGCGCGAAGATTTCTTGTGCACCATGCGCGCCACCAGTTCCTTGCCGGAACCGGAGGGGCCGAGGATCATGATGCGGCTGTTGGTGGGCGCTACCCTGTCGATGGTCTGGCGAAGCTGCGAAACGGCAAGCGAAGCACCGACGAGTTCAACCGCATCACCCGTGCGCTTCTTGAGCTCTTGAACCTCGCGCTTCAGCTTGGAGTTTTCCAGCGCCCGTTCGGCGATCAGGATCAAGCGGTCGGCCTTGAACGGTTTCTCGATGAAATCGAAAGCGCCGCGCTTGATGGCGTTGACGGCGGTTTCGATATTGCCGTGACCGGAAATCATGACGACAGGAATTTCGGGATGGCGGCTCTTGATCTCGTCCAGCAGCGCCAGACCGTCGAGCTTCGAACCCTGCATCCAGATGTCGAGAAAGATCAGGCGCGGCACACGCTCCGAAATGGCGGCCAGTGCGCTGTCGCTGTCAAACGCCATGCGGGTCTCGTGGCCCTCGTCGGACAGAATGCCCGCTACGATTTCGCGAATATCCGCCTCGTCATCCACGACCAGAATATCAGACGCCATATGCTGCTTCCTTATTATTTTCGCCGCCGACCGCCTCGATATAGGGCAGCAGCACTCTGATCATGGCGCCATGGCCATGGTCGAACTCCGGCGGGGAATCGTGGAGTTCCAGATATCCGCCATGCTCTTCGATGATCTTCTTAACGATGGCGAGGCCGAGGCCGGTGCCCTTGTCCCGCATCGTCATATAGGGTTCGAGAATGCGGTGACGGTTTTCGACGGGAAGGCCGCGGCCATTGTCGATGATGTCAGCCACGAAACGGGAGTTGGCCTCGTCGAAAGAGGCGCGCACGAGGATTTTCCCCGGCCGCTTTTCGCCCTCCACCGCCTCGATCGCTTCCGTCGCATTCTTGATGAGATTGCCGAACGCCTGGCCCAGCATGCGGGCATCAAACATGCCTTCCAGCGGGATATCGCCCAGCTCCGTTGAGAATTTCGTGTCGGCGGCGCTGATTTCGCGCAGGAACGCCGCATCCTTCAGGATCGAACGCAGGTCCGACTTTTCCTTCGTCGGCTTCGGCATGCGTGCGAAGGCCGAGAATTCATCCACCATCCGGCCGATATCACCGACCTGCCGGACGATGGTGTCCGTACACTGATCGAAAACGGCACGGTCGCTCTCGTCGATCTGCTTGCCGAAACGGCGTTTGATGCGCTCGGCGGAAAGCTGGATCGGCGTCAGCGGGTTCTTGATTTCATGGGCAATGCGGCGCGCCACATCCGACCATGCGGTGGAGCGCTGGGCGATGACGAGATCAGTGATGTCATCGAGGGTGATGACATAGCTATCGCGGCTGTCGCGGGCATCCTCGCGGGTTACCTGCACATTGAGCGTCCGCTCCTTGCCGCGCCGCATGATGTTGATCTGCTTGCGGAAATTTCCACGCGCCCAGGTATTGGCCTCGGTCACGACCTGTTCGATCTCAGGCGCGATCTCCGAAAGCTGCGCACCGATCAGCTGCTCGGAGGTCTGCGCCAGGAATTCTTCGCCAGACGGATTGACGATGGTGATCTTGCGATTTTCGTCAACGCCGATAACGGCGGCGGTAACGCCAGACAGCACGGCCTCGATGAAGCGGCGGCGATCGTCGATATCGTCCTTCGCCTCGATGATCTGATCCTGCTGGCTGCGCAGTTCCGAGACCATCTTGTTGAAGGTGCGCGACAGGCGCCCGACGTCGCCATCGACGGCGCGAACGGGAACCAGCACATGCATATTGCCGGTCGCGACACTATCTGCGGCGCTAATGAGAAGGCGGATCGGCCGCACGATACGGTCGGCCACTGCAATTGCGGTCCAGATGGCTGCCAGAAGCACGATCAACGCAAAACCGAGATAGAGAATGGCAAAGGCGATCTGCAGCGGCGCGCGGCCCGCTTCCATCGCCTTGTATTCAGCGCGGTTCTCCTCCATCAGCCGCATCGCGCCCATCACCTTGGGATCGACGGCGCGAACGGTGTAGAGGAAAGTTCCCTCGATGCCCTCAAGCTTGATGATGGCGCCGACAAGGTTGGTTATGCCGGGCGGGATCAGAGTCGGCTGGCCGGCGGCGGCCTTTTCCAGCGCATCGTGCGGAATGGCGGGAAGCGGTTTTTCCGTCTTGATGTTGGCCTGCGCAACGGCGTCACCATCTTCCTGCACCAGAAACGCGCCAAGCAGGCCGCGGCCCTTGGCCTGACGGGTCATCAGATCGACGAAACCGGTACGGTCGAGATAAAAAAGCGCGCGGTTGCGATCGAGGTCGGTGGCCATCGACAGGGTCTGTCCCTGAAGGTAACCGGCATTTTCCATCATATAGGCCTGGGCGATATTGCTGGAGGAATCGACGATCGACTGGGTTCTAAGCGAAAACCAGCGGTCTAGACCGACATTCAGCGTCAGGCTGGCGAAGATGGCGACAAGCACTGCGGGCGTGATCGCCACGATGGAGAAAAGCACGACGATGCGCACGTGCAGACGGGCCGCCGCCCTGCCCTTTTTGCGCGCTTTCAGCAGACGGTTGATTTCGCGGCCGATCAAAAAGATCAGGCCGATGACGAAGATCGAATTGATGACAACGGAGGCGATGACGACATTCGATGTCGGCGCAATCGGTGTGACCCCCAGAAGCACGAAGAGGGTGAGGATGGCGCAAACGAGGGCGACGCCGGCGAGCACCAACCCCGGCAGGGCAAAAGACATCCTGCGATCGGCAACCACCATGCCCGCTGCTTCGTCGGCAACAGTGTTTTCGGCGGCGGGTTTCCGCATGCACTACTCCCAATCGCTGGCCAGCCAGCGCCACATTCCTGAAGTCAGGCGAGAGTCGCGTCACATCGGCGAATCTCTTTCCGTCCTAGTGTGTTCCAAGCAACACAATGTGGCGAAAATGCAACGACAAAGGCAGCCTTGTCAACATTCTCAGCTGGGGCGGGAGCTGCGATAGACGGAAACGCCAAGCTCGCGGATTTTCTTGCGCAGCGTATTGCGGTTCAGTCCCAGAAGATCGGCTGCCTTGATCTGGTTGCCGCGGGTTGCCGTCAGCGCGGCGAGAATCAGCGGGAATTCCAGTTCACGCAGCACGCGGTCATAAAGACCGGGCGGCGGCAGGCCGTCACCGAAGCTGGCGAAATAATCCCGCATGTTCTCCTCGACCGCCTGGGAAATGGTCAGTGAGCCCGTGCGAACCGCCATCTTGTCCAGCGGACTGTCGGGGACATCCGACTGCAATTCCTGCTCGACGATCTCGCGGGTGATGACTTCCTGCGGATAAAGCGCCATCAGGCGGCGGATCAGGTTTTCCAGCTCGCGCACGTTGCCCGGCCAGGCATAGGCCTTCATGACTTCCAGCGCTTCGGTCTCGAAACGCTTGCCTTCCAGGCCTTCCTTCTCGCCCGTCTGGATGAAATGACGCACCAGATCGGGAATATCCTCGGCACGGTCACGCAGCGGCGGCAGGCGCAGCGGCACGACGTTGAGGCGATAATAGAGGTCTTCGCGGAAGAGGCCCTGATTGATCGACTGTTTCAAATCCTTGTTGGTGGCGGCGACGATACGGACATCGGTGCGGATCGGCGTGCGACCACCCACCGTGGTATATTCGCCCTGCTGCAACACGCGCAGCAGCCGTGTCTGGGCATCCATCGGCATATCGCCGATTTCATCGAGGAACAGCGTGCCGCCCTCGGCCTGTTCGAAACGGCCGGTCGAGCGGTTCTGCGCGCCGGTGAAGGCGCCTTTCTCATGGCCGAACAGTTCAGATTCGATCAGGTCGCGCGGGATTGCCGCCATGTTGATGGCGACGAAGGGACCGTTGCGGCGCTTGCCGTAATCATGCAGCGCGCGCGCCACCAGTTCCTTGCCGGTGCCGGATTCGCCAGTGATCATCAGGGTCAGGTCGGTCTGCATCAGGCGGGCGAGCACCCGGTAGATTTCCTGCATCGCTGCCGAGCGGCCAACGAGCGGCATGCCGTCCTGCATGTCGTCATCGAGCTTTGCCGGCTTGCGCTTGGGTTCCGACAAAGCGCGGCCGATGATGGCGATCAGTTCCGTCAGGTCGAAGGGCTTGGGCAGGTAATCATAAGCACCCTTCTCCGAGGCCTTGATGGCGGTCATGAAGGTGTTCTGGGCGCTCATGACGAGAACCGGCAGGTCCGGACGGGCCTTCTTGATGCGCGGCAGCAGATCGAAGGCGTTTTCATCCGGCATCACGACATCGGTCACGACAAGATCGCCCTCGCCCGCCGAAACCCAGCGCCAGAGCGTTGCGGCATTGGAGGTGATGCGCACATCGTAACCGGCGCGGCTGAGCGCCTGGTTCAGCACCGTGCGGATCGCGGCATCATCATCGGCGACGAGGATAGTAGCTGTCATGGGTCATTTCCTGTCGAGTTCGGCAAGCTGCTGTCGTCCAGCGCCATTTCCGGCGAGACGGGCAACAATACGCGGAAAGTCGTGCGGTGGTTCTGGCTGTCGCATTCGACAATGCCGCCATGGGCGCCGATCAGCTTGGCGACAAGCGCCAGGCCGAGGCCCGAACCATTCGTCTTGGTGGTGATGAAGGGATCGAAGAGATGCGGCAGGAGATCGGCCGGGACACCCGGTCCGTTGTCATGCACGCAGAATTCGAGCGGCAGCGAGATGCGCTCGCGGCTGCCGGCAACAGAAAGGCGCATGCCGGGGCGGTAAGCGGTCGTCAGCAATATCTCGCCATCCGGCTGGTTGCCCACGGCTTCCGCCGCATTCTTCACCAGATTGAGAAAAACCTGCACCAGCTGGTCGCGATTGGCATAGACCGGCGGCAGCGAGGGATCGTAATTTTCCGAAATCTTGATGTTGCGGGCAAAGCCGGCCTTGGCAATGGCCTTCACATGATCCAGCACCGAATGGATGTTGACCGGTACGCGGTCCACCGGCCGCTCGTCGGAAAACACCTCCATACGATCGACCAGCGAAACGATGCGGTCGGTCTCGTCGCAGATCAATCTGGTCAGGGCGCGGTCCTCGTCCGGAACCGACATTTCCAGAAGCTGGGCAGCACCTCGAATACCGGAAAGCGGGTTCTTGATCTCATGCGCCAGCATCGAGGCAAGCCCGGTGACGGAACGGGCAGCTGCACGATGGGTCAATTGCCGGTCGATCTTGTCGGCCATCGACCGTTCCTGAAAGACGACGACGACCGATCCCGGCTCGCTGACAACAGGCGCGACATAAAGGTCGACCAGCTTGTCCTGTCCCAGACGCGGAGAACTCAGATCAACGCGATATTCGTTGACCGGAGCGCGGCGTTCCCGCACCTGATCGATCAGCGCCAGCAGCGGGCTGCCGAAAGGAATAAAGGTGGAGACGCGGTAGCGGGCAAGATGGGAGGCGCTCGCCCCGAAAAAGGCTTCGGCTTCCCAATTGGCGAATGCGATGAAACCTTCGGCATCCACAAGAATGACGGGGTTCTGCACCGCGTTCAGAACCGCCATGGCGAGCGGGTTTGCATCTGCCGGGCTGTGTTTGTCAGCGCTCATGCGGCCTTCCTTGCGGCGTCTTCGCCGGCATTGTCGCAAAGGGCGGCGCGCAGCAGATCCGCCACCTCCCCCGTGTCACGCGATGTCATGATTTTAGCCTTGTCGGGCGTGGTGAACTCAGGCGCGAAACGCTCGAGATACCAGCCCAGATGTTTGCGGGCATGCCGCAGACCGGCTTCCCTTCCGTAGAATTCCAGCATCATCTCGTAGTGCTCGACGGCGACACCAGCGATTTCGGCACGTTGCGGCGCGGCGTGTCCGGCCAGCACCGCCGGCAGCCAGGGCTGACCCTGCGCGCCGCGACCGACCATGACGGCATCAGCACCGGAACGGCGCAGGATTTCCCGTGCATCCTCTACGGTCTCGACATCGCCATTGGCGATCAGCGGCACGGAAATCACCTCGCGCACGGCGCGAATGGCGTCCCAGTCCGCGCGTCCTTCGTAAAACTGCATGCGGGTGCGGCCGTGAATGGTGATGAGCTGGACCCCTGCCGCTTCGGCGCGGCGGGCAATTTCGGGCGCGTTGATGGTGTTTTCGTCCCAGCCAAGCCGCATTTTCAGCGTGACAGGCACATCGACCGCACCGACAGTCGCCTCGATAAGCGAGAGCGCATGATCGGGATCGCGCATCAGCGCCGAGCCGGAATAACCGCCCGTCACCTTCTTGGCCGGACAGCCCATATTGATATCGATGATGCCTGCGCCGTTATCCGCGGCGATCCTGGCGGCTTCCGCCATGAAATGCGCCTCACGCCCGGCAAGCTGCACCATATGCGGCACCATGCCGGCATTTTTCAGCCGCGCCCAGGATTCGCCCCTGTTAGCGACGAGTTCGCGGCTGGCGACCATTTCCGTCACCACCAGCCCCGCGCCATAACGCCAGGCGAGCTGCCGGAACGGCAGATCCGTCACGCCCGACATGGGGGCCAGCACCGCACGATTACGGATCGTTACTGAGCCGATGCTGAACGGTTCTGACAATTCCGGAAGGGACAACTGATGATCTTTCATGCAGAAGGGTTATTTGCATTATTTTTAGACAGTGTTTGCGCAGTTGCCAAGCACTTTTAGAAGGTTGCACCTTTTATTTGCGGGGCGGCTGCCTGCCTGTTTTGCGGTCGGTGGCAAATTGTGCAGGTCCGAGCGTGCAATGACGTGCGATCCTGCGGCGTGCAGGATGAATGCGCGTCTTATCGGGCTGGCCATCCCGGTTTTGAAACGCTAGAGCAGGACTGTCAACCGCTAAGGGTTGCGTGCAAAGCATAAGACCAATGCAGGAAAGTACTATGAAACTCGGCATCGTCATCGTCGCCGCCGGACGCGGTGAAAGGGCTGGCTCCCCCGCGGAAGGGCCGAAACAATATCGCCCGATCGGCGGCAAGGCCGTGATCGAGCATACATTGTCGACCTTTCTTGGCTGGGACGGCACCTGCCCGATCGTTGTCGTCGTCCATGCAGACGATACAGCACTCCTGTCGCCGATCCTCCAGCGGCTCGATGCCGGCGAACGGATTATCACGGTGACCGGCGGCGCGACACGCCAGCAATCGGTGCTGGCCGGGCTGGAAGCATTGGCCGCGCATGAACCGACGCATGTAATGATCCAGGACGCCGTGCGGCCTTTCGTCACTGTGGACATGCTGGAGCGTATTGTGGCGCTGCACCGTGCTGGCGCTGTAGGCGTTCTGCCTGCCCTGCCCGTCACCGATACGCTGAAGCGCGGGTCAAATGATCGCGTCGTGGAAACGGTTTCCCGGCAGGGGCTTTATGCGGCGCAGACGCCACAAAGTTTTGGCTTTGGCGATATTCTCGCCGCACACCGCGCCGCTGCGGCTTCCGGAAAGACCGATTTTACCGACGATGCGTCGATTGCCGAATGGGCGGGGCTGCCGGTGACGCTGACCGAAGGTTCGGTCGACAATGTCAAACTCACTCTCAAGCGGGATATCGCCATGGCCGATGAAAAGCTCTCTCACGCATTGCCCGACGTGCGCACCGGCAATGGCTACGACGTACACCAGCTGGAGGCCGGGGATGGCGTGACGCTTTGCGGCGTGTTCATCGAACACGACCAGAAACTCAAAGGCCATTCGGATGCCGATGTGGCGCTGCATGCGTTGACGGACGCGCTGCTCGCCACCTGCGGTGCGGGCGATATCGGCGATCACTTCCCGCCGTCCGATCCGCAATGGAAGGGTGCCGCCTCGCGCATCTTCCTCGAACATGCGGCCAAGGTGGTGCGCGACAATGGCGGCACGATCATGAATGCCGATGTCTCGCTGATCGCCGAAGCGCCGCGCGTCGGCCCGCACCGCCAGGCCATGCGCGAAGCGCTCTCGGACATGCTCGGCATTGCGCTGGAGCGCTGCTCGGTGAAGGCGACAACCAATGAAACCATCGGTTTCGTCGGCCGCCGGGAAGGCATCGCAGCAATCGCCACCGCTACCGTCGTCTACAGGGGCAGACCGCTATGAGCCTCTTCCCCGCTGACATAGAAGAACTGGCGCGGCAGATCATTGCCGATTTCACCGCCCGTGGCTTCATGGTCTCGACCGCCGAAAGCTGCACGGGCGGCCTGATCGCCGGTTCGCTGACCGAAATTGCCGGCTCTTCCGCCGTCGTTGATCGCGGTTTCGTCACTTATACGAACCAGGCCAAGATGGACATGCTGGGCGTTGGTGCCGAGACGCTGACGACATTCGGCGCGGTATCCCGGCAGACGGCGCTACAGATGGCGCATGGTGCACTTTTCCGCTCAAGGGCGGATTTTGCCGTAGCCGTGACCGGAATTGCCGGTCCAGGCGGCGGTTCCGCTGATAAACCAGTAGGACTGGTGCATCTGGCCGCCAAATCGCGCGGCGGTAAAATTCTGCATCATGAAAAGCGTTACGGCGAGATCGGCCGCGCCGAAATCCGGCTTGCTACCGTCAAGACGGCGCTTGAGATGCTTGTCGCCCTCAATCAGGCCGGGTCGGCGTAAATCTTGTCTGCGCGGGTCTCGAAGGCTTCGGCGAACATACGGAAGGCCCGATCAAACATCGACCCCATGACCGCACCGAGCAGACGGCTCTTGAATTCATAATCGATGAAGAAATGAATGGTCGAGCCGCCATCCTCCGATTCTTCGAAACGCCAGCGATTGTCGAGATATTTGAACGGCCCATCGATATATTTCACATCGATGGCGCGCTCGGCCAGGTTCAGCAGCACCTGCGTGGTGAAGGTCTCGCGTATTGCCTTGTAGCCCACCGTCATATCGGCCACCAGCAGTACCCTGCCATCCCGCTCCTTGCGCGAGCGAATTGTAAGCCCTTCGCAAAGAGGCAGAAACTGCGGATATTTCTCCACATCGGCGACAAGGTCGTACATGCGGTCTGGCGAGTGTTTGACGTGGCGATGCGTTTCGAACTGGGGCATAAGCGGCAGTTAATCGTCGATAACAAGAAGATCAAGAAGGCGGCGAAACTGTTTTCGGCTTTTCAGCTGGAATACCGGCACGCCCTGACCATAAAGGGCGAAATTCTGTTCAAAAATCGGGGTGTGGCGGCGCTCGAAATTCCAGATATAGCGCAGGAAATCGGCGTCTATTCTTTCCGGGCATCCCTCCGCCATCTCCGGCCGCGCCTTGCCATAACCCTTGATCGCCCGGCTGACGGCGCCCCACAGGCAGAGCCAGCGCGGCATGCGCACCCAGAGCACGATGTGGGACCGCGGGATACGCATATCGAAAGACGACGGGTTGCTGCCATCCATCAGCCAGCGCTCCTCGGTGACGATGGTGGCAATTATCTCCCGCTGCTCCTCACGCGGACGCACCTGCCAGTCGGGCAGCCAGAAAACCTCGCGGTCCATGGAGATATAACGAAGCCCAAAATGGCGTGCGAGTTTCTGCGAGAGCGTCGACTTGCCACCGCCAGAACAGCCGACAACCATGATGCGCTGCGCCCCGGCGATGATTGCAGCCGCGTCTTCCACTTTCTCAAGATAGTTCGGCATTACACGACCTCGTCAGGATTGCAGCGATTGCCTGCCGCACGCACATCGCAATGAAGCAATATTGTCGTCGCGCATGGCAGTTACGGAAAATTGACTATTGCAACCCCCTCACAGGGATTGCTATTTATTTGCCACTAATATTACACCCACTGGATGCAAACGCGCCGGGCGCTCCCGTTTTCCCCACGCGTATTCATCTTTGGGTTCAGACCCGATACATAACCGCTTTGAGCCACTGAGTGAGCCGATGGACGATTTTTCCAACATCATCAACCTTCTCGAATCCGCCAAGCAACTCGCATCGATGAACGGCATGCCCGTGCTTGCCTACCTTATCGACGTTGCAAAATGCGAGGCGAGAGAGAACAAGCCGGTTCTGCGCAAGCGCAAACGCGGCGAATCGACCGCCAAGGAAGACTGTTAATTGCCGTTTCATATAGCCGACCGATAAAGCCGGCTGGCCCAATCTTCAAGACGATGTCATAATCAGACAATGAAACTGGCCGCTTTTTTCGAGGCGGCCATTTCTTTGCACAATGGAAACGACAGCGTCATGACAGTCGCCTCGGCAGATATCAGAACCTACCAGCAGGAAAGACCTAGGGAACGGCACGGTTTCGTGCAGATCGTTCTTCCAGTCTCCGGCTGCCTGCGGATCGATGTGGGCGGACGACAGGACGAATTGTCGACCGGACGCGGCGTCTTCATCCATCGTGATGCACCGCATACGCAGGAAGCGACGGCGATCAACCATTCGCTGGTGGTCGATATCGATGAAAGTGCTGTTTCCGAACAGACGCTGGAGAGATTCGCCCGCGTGCCGTTTCTCGATATTGCACCTGACACACGGCAATTGATCGCCTATATGCGCGGCCTCATCAAAACCGACGGCCAGCGCGACGATATCGCCGGTCTTTGGGCGCCGCTGCTGGTGGACAGCCTCGCGACCGAAAAAGCCGATATCCGCCAGCGCCTGCGCAAACTCAGTGCAGTCGTCAGAGCAGAGCCTTTCTTTCCCTGGACGATCGACATGCTGGCGACCTGCGTGACGATCAGCGACAGCCGCCTGCACGCGCTGTTTCTTGCAGAATTCGGTCTCCCGCCTCACCGTTGGCTTGCCGGGTTGCGCATGGACAATGTCTGCACGCTCCTCAGCGAATCCAGCCTGCCAATCGCCGAGATCGCGCTCAGGGCCGGTTTTTCCGACCAGACGGCGCTGACGCGCGCCATGCGCAATGCGGTGGGTGAAACGCCGGCCGCCTATCGCCGGAACCGCGGCATTCATTAGATTTGAGCTTTCAGGAGGTCGTCCGTTCATAGTGGGCGAGAGGCGCGTGTGTTTACCCCCCTCTACCCTGCCGGGCATCTCCCCCTCAAGGGGGGAGATCGACAGGAGGCGCTACCTCCACTTCATTCTCAAGCTTCGAGATGAACGAGACCTTGCCGCAGATCGATCTCCCCCCTTGAGGGGGAGATGCCCGGCAGGGCAGAGGGGGGTAAGCCACACCCACCTCGATCCGCTGTCAATGAACAACCTCCTAAAAACCAACAATCAGAGCGGCGGACAAGTCAGGAGTTTTCGTCAAGACAACCGCAAAGGCCTGTGGCACATCGCGGACAAAGTGAATGCGGATGTGACATGACATGAACAACAAAACGGGTCTCGGTGTTTTTTACGGCGTGCTGGCGGGCGCGCTCTGGGGCGGCATCTTTCTCGCCCCAAAACTCGTGCCGGATTTTTCCGCGCTGCAATTATCGACGGCGCGTTATCTCACCTACGGGCTGATTTCCCTCATCATCATCGGGCCGCGCCTGAAGCGGGTATCGGCGCATTTCGGCGCGCGGGAATGGTTTGCGCTCGGCTGGCTGAGCATGATCGGCAATATTGCCTATTATGTCTTCATATCAACGGCGGTGAAGCTGAGCGGCGTCGCCTTCACTTCGATCATCATCGGCTTCCTGCCCGTCGCCGTCACCATCATCGGCAGCCGCGATCATGGCGCGGTCTCGCTGAAGCGGCTGTGGCCGTCGCTTGCCTTCGGCGCCATCGGCATTATCGGCATTTCCTGGCAGTCGCTGACGGAAAACGACGCCGGGCTGGATGTCTCACGTGTCATCGGTCTTGCCTGTGCTCTCGGCGCGCTGGCCTCCTGGACGGCTTTTGCCGTCGGCAATGCCCGCTGGCTGTCACGTCTTCACGATGTCAGCGCCGATGACTGGAACATGATGACGGGCGTCGTGACCGGCGGGCTTGCGCTTCTGCTCGCCATTCCAGCCTTCGGCTTTGGCGGAGAAAGCCACAATACGGGAGACTGGCTGCATTTCGCCGCCATCGCCGCCGGGCTCGGTTTCACCGCCTCCATTCTCGGCAATGCCTTCTGGAACCGCATGAGCCGCATGCTGCCGCTCACCCTGGTCGGACAGATGATCCTGTTCGAAACGCTGTTTGCGCTGCTTTATGGTTTTCTCTGGGAAGGTCGCGGGCCGACCACTGTTGAGATCGTGGCGATCTGCTCGGTGGTGCTGAGCGTCGTGTTGTGCATGCGGGCGCATAGGCCGGAGAAGGTTGTGGTGTGATTGGGTTGAAGGCCGACAACAGGCGGCTGGGCCATTTCACAAGCCTCGCCTCCCACTCATCGTCATCCAATCAGGTATCGTACAATCGATAGGCCGCAGATGCTCGGGACAAGCCCGAGCATGACGGTGGAGAGAGCGTATATCACCCGATCCAGCAACCTATGTTGCTGAACCTTTCTGTCCCTTATTCCGCAGCCGCCAGCAGCTTCTTCTCGCGGGCCGCACGCAGGCGCTCGAAATCGTCGCCGGCATGGTGCGACGAGCGGGTCAGCGGGCTGGAGGAGACCATCAGGAAGCCCTTGGTGTAGGCGACCGTCTCGTAGGACTTGAATTCTTCCGGCGTCACGAAGGCCTCAACCTTGTGGTGCTTGCGGGTCGGCTGCAGGTACTGGCCGATGGTCAGGAAATCCACGTCGGCGGTGCGCAGATCGTCCATCAATTGCAGCACTTCGTTACGTTCCTCGCCGAGGCCGACCATGATGCCAGACTTGGTGAACATGGTGGGGTCCAGTTCCTTCACCCGCTGCAGCAGGCGCACGGAATGGAAATAACGCGCACCAGGACGAACGGTAAGATAATTGCCCGGAACCGTTTCCATATTATGGTTGAAAACGTCAGGCTTGGCGGCAACGACCCGTTCCAGAGCGCCGGGCTTCTTCAGGAAGTCTGGCGTGAGGATTTCGATGGTCGTGTTGGGAGACGCAGCGCGGATCGCCCAGATGACCTTCTCGAAATGTTCCGCACCGCCATCGGCGAGATCGTCGCGGTCCACCGAGGTGATGACGACGTGCGAAAGGCCCATCTGCTTGACGGCCTTGGCGACGTTTTCCGGTTCATCCATATCCAGCGCATTGGGCTTGCCGGTCGCGACGTTGCAGAAGGCGCAGGCGCGGGTGCAGATCTCACCCATGATCATGAAGGTCGCGTGTTTCTTTTCCCAGCATTCGCCGATATTCGGACAGCCGGCTTCCTCACACACCGTTACCAGCTTGTGGCTGCGCACCAGTTCGCGCGTCTCGTGATAACCCTTGGAGGTTGGCGCCTTGACACGGATCCATTCCGGCTTGCGCATGACCTCGGTATCGGGCCGATGCGCCTTTTCCGGATGGCGGATGCGCTTGTCGTCAGACAACGTCCTGTCGAGAATAGTGACCATTAAAAACCTGCTTCCATCGCTTTCCGCGACCTAAACATCTGTTGGCCCGATGCTTTAGAACAATTCCAGAAAAAGCGTAAGCCCCTTCCGGGCACCAAGCCTTTTCAGCGCCGCACCAGCTTTGCCAGAAACAGCAACAGGCTGGCGCCGAGGAACGAGGTGATGAAATAACCGAGCCTGCTATCCTGCACGAAGACATCGAGGGCTCGAAGCACCGCGACCGCGACGACCGAGCCGACAATGCCGAGCACGATATTCATGAAAATGCCGAAGCGCATATCCATGAGCTTGCCCGCAAGCCAGCCGGCGAGACCGCCGATGATGATTGCTGCAATCCAGCCTACACTTTCCATTCACGCGCTCCTGAAAGAACCAGTATCGAGACATATGGGACACCCGGCAAGGGTAGACAATGCCGGGCATCACGCGGCACTTATGCGTTCAGCACACGCCCATAGGCGTCGAGCACGCTTTCCTTCATCGATTCCGAAATGGTCGGATGCGGGAAGATCGTGTGCATCAAATCTTCTTCTGTTGTCTCTAGGTTCATGGCGACGACGAAGCCCTGAATGAGTTCGGTGACTTCCGCGCCGACCATATGTGCGCCAAGCAGCTCACCGGTCTTCTTGTCGAAGATGGTCTTGACCATGCCCTGATCTTCACCCAGAGCGACCGCCTTGCCGTTTGCCGCAAAGGAGAAGCGGCCGACGCGGATATCGCGGCCCTGTTCCTTGGCCTTGGCTTCGGTCAAACCAACCGAGGCGACCTGCGGGTTGCAATAGGTGCAGCCGGGGATCTTCAGCTTGTCCATCGGATGAACATTCGGCAGACCGGCGATCTTTTCGACGCAGATGACGGCCTCATGCTCGGCCTTGTGAGCGAGCAGCGGCGGGCCGGCGACATCGCCGATGGCGTAGACACCAGGCACATTGGTCTTGCCATAACCGTCGATGACGATGAAGCCGCGATCGGTCTTTACGCCAACGGCCTCAAGGCCGATGCCTTCGACATTCGCCACGACGCCGACAGCCGAAATCATCCGGTCAGCGGTGATCTTCTCGGAAGAACCGTCCTTCTTCTCCAGCGTCGCAGTGACGGAGTTTGCAGCCTTCTCGACCTTGGAAACCTTGGTCTCCAGATGAATCTTGATGCCCTGCTTTTCCAGCTGCTTCTTCGCGAAAGCAGAGATTTCCGCATCTTCGACCGGCATGACCTGGCTCATGATCTCGACGACGGTAACATCGACGCCCATGGTGCGGTAGAAGCTGGCGAATTCGATGCCGATGGCGCCCGAACCCATGACCAGCAGCGACTTCGGCAGTTCTTCCGGCTTCATCGCCTCGAAATAGGTCCAGATCAGCTTGCCGTCCGGCTCGATGCCGGGCAGCGCGCGCGGGCGGGCGCCTGTCGCGACGATGATGTGCTTGGCAGTGTAAGTGCCCTCACCCAGCGTGTTCTTCGGAACCGGACCCTGCGGCTGAACCACCGGCTTGGTGGACTTGCCGACGACGATTTCGCCCGGCTTGGTGATTTTCGCTTCACCCCAGATGATATCGACCTTGTTCTTCTTGAACAGGAAACCGACGCCATTGTTCATGCGAGCGGCAATGCCGCGCGAGCGGGCGACGATTGCCTTGACGTCCGGCTTGATCGAACCTTCCAGCGTCAGGCCATAATCCTTGGCGTGGGTGGCGGTGTGCATGACATCGGCGGTGCGCAGCAGGGCCTTGGTGGGAATGCAGCCCCAGTTGGAGCAGATGCCGGCAAGGTGCTCGCGCTCCACGACGGCGACCTTCATGCCGAGCTGGGCGGCGCGGATCGCGGCAATATAACCGCCCGGTCCCGAACCGATGATGATGACGTCATAAGATTGAACCATTGGAAATCCTGCCTTGTCTTATTCGGATGACGGCACGCCGTTCCGAAACGAGAATGATTGTCAAAGTCCGAGCATCATGCGGACGACGGGCTCCAGCCCGCGGCCGATGGCCCGCGTGTTTTCAGCATCGAGATGGACGCCGTCCACCGGCGTCGTGCGGGCGACCGACCCGGCATCGAAAAAGCCGCAATCGAGGTCGTCGGCAAGGTCCCTGTAGACGGACGCCAGCATCGCCGATTCATCGATCGCATCACGAAAGATCGCGCCCATGAATGGATTGGCCGTTTCGCATAGTTGCGGTGGCGCGACGATCAGAACGTCAGGCGCTTCCCAGTCCGACACCTGCCAGACGTGGTTGCGCGTAAGTTTCACCAGCCGCTCGACACCCTTCATCGCAACAATGGCCGAACCATGGATCGCCGGTTTCATGTCGTTGGTGCCGAGCATGATGATGACCAGATCCAGCGGCGCGTGGCTGTGCAGCAGCGTCGGCAAAAGCCTTGCGCCATTGCGGTCGCAATCGCCGGTGTGGTCGTCATAAGCGGTGGTGCGACCGCCCAGTCCTTCGTGGATCACATGGACGTCAGGACCGAGCGCCTTTTGCAGGACGCTCGGCCAAAGATCGTCATGGCTGTGACGGCCACCCGTTTGCGCATCCGATCCCCAGGTGAGGGAATCGCCAAAGCAGAGGACCGACTTCACCATGTTACTCTCCGATCAAACCAACATGCCCATCGGGTTTTCGATGTAGCGCTTGAACGCGCCGATCAGTTCGGCTCCGAGCGCACCATCGACGCAGCGGTGGTCGGTGGAAAGCGTGACCGTCATGACGTTGGCGATCTTGATCTCGCCGTTCTTCACAACTGCCCGCTGTTCGCCCGCGCCGACCGCCAGAATGGTGGCATGCGGCGGGTTGATGACGGCGGAGAAGCTTTTCACACCCATCATGCCCATGTTGGACACGGCAGTCGTGCCGCCCTGATACTCCTCGGGCTTCAGCTTGCGCTCTTTCGCGCGCTTGCCGTAATCCTTCATCTCGTTGGAGATGGTGGAGAGCGACTTTTCTTCCGCCTTGCGGATGATCGGCGTGATCAGGCCACCCGGAATGGAAACGGCAACGCCGACATCCGAATGCTTGTGCTTGACCATGGCGCTTTCCGTCCAGGAGACGTTGGCATCAGGAACATCACGCAGCGAAAGCGCCAGCGCCTTGATGACCATGTCGTTGACCGACAGCTTGTAGGCCGGCTTGCCGTCCTTTTCAGGAGCAGCGGCATTGAGCTGGGCGCGCAGCGCCAGAAGCGTATCCAGTTCGCAATCCACGGAAACGTAGAAATGCGGAACCGTCTGCTTGGATTCGACCAGACGCTTGGCAATGACCTTACGCATGCCGTCATGCGGCACAAGCTCGTAGGAGCCCTGTTCGAACAGCTTGAGAACCGCTTCGTCGGACTGGCCCTTGGCCAGCGCCGGGGCCGGTGCGCCTGCCGATGCAGCAGCCGGAGCAGCCTTTGCACCGCCGGAAGCGGCAGCCTTTTCCACATCTGTCTTGACGATGCGGCCATGCGGGCCGGAACCGGAGACGGCCGTGAGGTCGAGACCGGCTTCCTTGGCGAGACGGCGGGCAAGCGGCGATGCAAAGATGCGCTCGCCGGACTTTGCGACCGGGGCCGGTGTGGACGATGCAGGTGCCTGATCGGCGGCCGGCTTTTCAGCCTTGGCAGGTGCTGCTTCTTCCTTCGGCGCTTCGGCCTTAACGGCTTCCTGCTTCGGCGCTTCCGCCTTGGCAGGAGCGGCATCGCCGCCCTTTGCCGCAGCGGCCACGTCCTCGCCTTCAGCGGCGAGAATGGCGATCAAGGCGTTGACCTTGACGCCTTCAGAGCCGGCGGCAACCACGAGCTTGGCAACGGTCCCTTCGTCAACGGCTTCCACTTCCATGGTCGCCTTGTCGGTCTCGATCTCGGCAATCACGTCACCGGGGGCAACCTTGTCGCCTTCCTTGACCAGCCACTTGGCCAGATTGCCCTCTTCCATCGTCGGGGAAAGGGCAGGCATGGTGATGTTGATAGGCATGACTAGTCCCCCCAAACGAGATTATATTGATCCAACTCTTCAGGATGTTCCGCCAGCCGATCCAGCTGCGATGGCGAGACTTCGATATATCCGGCGACATCACTCAGCCATTCGCTAACGGCGCCGATGACGCCGATATACTCACGCGGAACACCGGCAATCACATCGCCTTCACCGTCATTGATAACCGCCCAAAAGACGACGCGCTCGAATTGAGGAGCCCCTTTGGAACCTAACACACGATACCAATTTTCCGTTGCCGGGAGGATTTGTTTTATTTTGCTCACAATCTCCCCCTTTACTTGTAGCAGACGGTTTTGACGGCCTGAACGACTTCATCGACGTTTGGCAGAGCCAGCTTTTCGAGGTTTGCCGCGTAAGGCATCGGAACGTCCTTGCCGGCGATCGTCAGGATCGGCGCATCGAGATAATCGAAAGCGGCGCGCATGACCTGGTTGGCGATGAAGTCACCAACCGATGACTGCGGGAAGCCTTCCTCGACAGTCACCAGACGACCGGTCTTCTTTACCGATTCGATGACGGTGGGCAGGTCCATCGGACGAATGGTGCGCAGATCGATCAGTTCGACATCGATGCCAAGCTTTTCGAGTTCCGCAACCGCCTTGATCGCATAGGTCATGCCGATGCCGAAGGAAACGATGGTCGCATCCGTGCCCTTGCGGTGAATGCGCGCTTTGCCGATCGGCAGCACGAAATCATCGAGCTTCGGCACTTCGAAGCTCTGGCCGTAGAGAATTTCATTTTCAAGGAAAATGACCGGGTTCGGATCGCGGATAGCCGCTTTCAGCAGGCCCTTGGCGTCGGCTGCCGTGTAAGGCATGACGACCTTGAGGCCCGGAATATGGCTGTACCATGCGGCGTAACATTGCGAATGCTGCGCACCGACGCGGGCAGCAGCACCGGACGGACCGCGGAACACCATCGGTGCGCCCATCTGGCCGCCCGACATATAAAGCGTCTTTGCCGCCGAGTTGACGATCTGGTCGATCGCCTGCATGGCGAAGTTGAAGGTCATGAATTCGACGATGGGCCGCAGGCCCGTCATCGCCGCACCGACGCCGATACCGGCAAAACCGTGCTCGGTGATCGGGGTGTCGATCACGCGGCGCTCGCCGAATTCCTGCAGCAGGCCTTGGGTGATCTTGTAGGCGCCCTGATATTCGGCGACTTCTTCACCCATGACGAAGACCTTTTCGTCGGCGCGCATTTCTTCGGCCATGGCGTCACGCAGCGCTTCACGCACCGTCGTCATCACCATTTCCGTGCCTTCAGGAATATCCGGATCGGCCGCAACTTCGATCTTCGGGGCTGCCGGAACCTTGGCGGCTTCCTTGGCAGCGCTCGGCTCTTCGGTCGCTTCGCGGGTCTTGCCGCCAGCGGCATCCGAATCGGAATTTGCAGCTTGCGCCTTCGGCGCGGAAGCGGACGAAATGTCGTCGGCGCTTTCGCCTTCCTGAAGAAGAATGGCGATAGCCGTATTGACCTTGACGCCTTCAGTGCCGGCATCGATCAGCAGTTTGCCGATCACGCCTTCATCGACGGCTTCCACTTCCATGGTCGCCTTGTCGGTCTCGATCTCGGCAATCACGTCACCGGAGGTGACCTTGTCGCCTTCCTTTTTAAGCCATTTGGAAAGCGTGCCTTCCTCCATGGTCGGGGAAAGGGCGGGCATAAGAATTTCTACTGGCATGGGTTTCCCTTTCCCGATCAGAGCAGAATGTCGGTGTAAAGCTCGGACGCATCCGGCTCTGGGTCGTTCTGGGCAAAGTCGGCGCTGTCGGCGACGATATCACGGACATCCTTGTCGATGGCCTTGAGTTCGTCTTCGCTTGCCCAGCCCTGCTCCAGAAGCCGTGCCTTGACCTGCTCGATCGGGTCATGTTCGGAGCGCATCTTCTGCACTTCGTCCTTGGAACGGTATTTCGCCGGGTCGGACATGGAGTGACCACGGTAACGGTAGGTCAGCATTTCGAGAATGATCGGACCCTTGCCGGAACGGCAATGTTCCAGCGCCTGGTCGGCGGCGGCCTTGACGGCGCGCACATCCATGCCATCCACCTGAATGCCGGGAATGCCGAAGGACTGGCCGCGCAGCGAATAATTCGACTGGGCGGTGGCGCGGGCAGTCGACGTGCCCATGGCGTAATGGTTGTTCTCGACGATATAGATGATCGGCAGTTTCCACAGAGCCGCCATGTTGAAGCTCTCGTAGACCTGACCCTGATTGGCCGCGCCATCGCCGAAATAGGTGACGGAAACATTGTCGTTGCCGCGATATTTGTTGGCGAAGGCAAGACCGGTTCCGAGCGAAACCTGCGCGCCGACGATGCCATGGCCGCCGTAGAAATGTTTCTCCTTGGAGAACATGTGCATCGAGCCGCCCTTGCCCTTCGACAGGCCGCCGCTGCGGCCGGTCAATTCGGCCATGACGCCACGCGCGCTCATGCCGAGCGCCAGCATGTGGCCGTGGTCGCGGTAAGCGGTGATGACCTGATCACCTTCCTTCTGCGACATCTGCATACCGACGACAACGGCTTCCTGACCGATGTAGAGGTGACAGAAACCACCGATGAAACCCATGCCATAAAGCTGGCCGGCCTTTTCCTCGAAGCGGCGGATGAGCAGCATCTCACGGTAAGCGTGAAGCTCTTCTTCCTTTGCGAAGTCCGGGCTGTTCTTACCGGTGAATTCGGTTGCAGCCTTTGCCGTTGTCTTTCGGCCGGACACGGTCGCTGGTTTTCGCGGCGCCATTCATCCCTCCCTGAGTTGCTATTTGAACGGATAGATTGGCGCGCACCATATGCAAGAAAATGCCATGCAGCAATGCTATAAACGCATGGCACATATTCACGCTAAGATGCTGTGAATAAATCAAAATTCGTTAATTAACCTGATTTCGGTTAATTAGAAATATGTGTTCATGATGACGATTTCGTCCGTGCGGGACATATTCAGCTGATAACGCGAAATTTCATCGATCATGTCTCGCTCCAGCGAGCCGTCACTCAATAATTCCACCTGCCGCTCCAGCGCCACACGCGATTGTGTGAGCTTTGCGAGCTCCGCCGTTCTGGCAATGCGCTGCCGCTCCAGCCGCTCCGTCGCCTGCAGGCCGAAGTCGCCATGGATGGAATGATAGCCGAAATAAGAGAGAAAAGCGATCGTGATGGCCGGAACGATCAAGCGGCCGAATCGTCTCTTTTTATGATGTCTGGTCCACATGCCGGAGAGAAGCCTTAAAACGCACAGTGTGAGTCTCGAGACTAAAGCGGATTGTTTAACTATCCGTTGACCTTAAATCGCGATCGGCAAAGGGGCATGAAAAAGCCCGCCGGAAGGCGGGCTGGATTCATTGGGAGACATATCCCCCTCACAGTCATCCTCGCCCTTGAGGCGAGGATCCACAAGCGGGGTTGTGGATGGATCCTCGGGTCAAGCCCGAGGAGGACGTCTCATGCGTTGATATGCATCTGGCCAACCATGGCACGCCAGACAGCGGGCCATGTCGCCAAACCCAAGCGTGAATTATCCGCGCAGGATCGAACGGCCGGCGTAAGCAGCCTGCGGACCGAGCATTTCTTCAATGCGGATCAGCTGGTTGTACTTTGCGAGCCGGTCGGAACGGGCAAGCGAGCCGGTCTTGATCTGACCGCAGTTCGTCGCGACAGCGAGATCGGCGATGGTGGAATCTTCCGTCTCGCCCGAGCGGTGCGACATGACGGCGGTGTAGCCGGCCTTGTGCGCGGTTTCCACCGCATCCAGCGTCTCGGAGAGCGAACCGATCTGGTTGACCTTGACGAGGATGGAGTTTGCAACGCCCATCTTGATGCCGTCACGCAGACGCGCGGAGTTGGTGACGAACAGATCGTCGCCGACGAGCTGGCACTTGTTGCCGACGAGATCGGTCAGCGTCTTCCAGCCTTCCCAGTCGTCTTCGGCCATGCCGTCTTCAACCGAGATGATCGGGTATTTGTTGACAAGCTCGGCCAGATATTCAGCCATTGCGCCCGGCTCCAGCGTGCGGCCTTCGCCTTCGAGGACGTATTTGCCGTCCTTGAAGAATTCGGTCGATGCGCAGTCGAGGCCGACATACATGTCTTCGCCCGGACGGTAACCGGCCTTTTCAATCGACTTCATGATGAAATCGAGCGCAGCCGGCGCGCTTTCGAGACCCGGTGCAAAACCGCCCTCATCGCCGACATTGGTGTTGTGGCCCTGTGCCGACAGTTCTTTTTTCAGCGTATGGAACACTTCAGAACCCATGCGCACGGCTTCGCGGATGTTTTCCGCGCCGACCGGCAGGATCATGAATTCCTGGAAATCGATCGGGTTGTCGGCATGTGCGCCGCCATTGATGATGTTCATCATCGGAACCGGCAGCAGATGCGCGTTCGGGCCACCGACATAACGGTAAAGCGGCAGGCCGGAAGCTTCGGCCGCAGCCTTGGCGATGGCGAGCGAAACGCCGAGGATGGCGTTGGCGCCGAGGCGCGACTTGTTCGGCGTACCGTCGAGCGCGATCATCATCTGATCGATCTGGATCTGGTTTTCGGCATCGAAACCGCCGATGGCGTCGAAGATTTCCGTGTTGACGGCTTCGACCGCCTTTTCCACGCCCTTGCCGAGATAACGCTTGCCGCCATCGCGCAGCTCAACCGCCTCATGCGCGCCTGTCGAGGCGCCGGAAGGAACGGCCGCACGGCCCATGGAGCCGTCTTCGAGGTAAACATCGACTTCAACAGTCGGGTTGCCGCGGCTGTCGAGGATTTCGCGCGCGATGATATCGGTAATGGCAGTCATGGTCTCTCCCTTGGGAATGGAACAGATATTTTCCGTCGCCTGTCTTAGACGATGACGAAGAAATTACAATGACGGCGGGCGGCAGAAACGGAGCGCCCGCCATTTAAAATCGATTGGCACAAACCGCGCCAGCCCCTTAGGCTTTGGTGATCGCGTCGAAGGCCAGAAGCTTTTCCAGCAGTTTCGGCATGTCCTTAAGGTGCACCATGTTGGGGCCATCGGATGGTGCATTGTCCGGGTCCTCATGGGTCTCGATGAAGAGGCCGGCGACACCGACCGCGACTGCCGCACGCGAAAGCGTCTCGACGAACTCGCGCTGACCGCCCGTCGAACCGCCCTGCCCGCCCGGCTGCTGCACCGAATGGGTGGCGTCGAAGACGACAGGCGCGCCGAGCGACGCCATGATCGGCAGCGAGCGCATGTCGGAGACCAGCGTGTTGTAACCGAAGGACGCACCGCGCTCGCATAAGAGCACATTCGGGTTGCCGCTTTCATTCAACTTGGCCAGCACGTTCTTCATGTCCCAGGGTGCCAGGAACTGGCCCTTCTTGACGTTGATGACACGGCCGGTTTTGGCGGCGGCGACGAGAAGATCGGTCTGGCGGCTGAGAAAGGCCGGGATCTGCAACACATCCACCACTTCGGACACGATGGCGCATTGTTCCTCGGTATGAATGTCGGTCAGAACAGGAAAGCCGAATTCCTTCTTGAGATCGGCGAAAACCTGCATCGCGTTATCAAGGCCTATGCCGCGCTTGCCGGAAAGCGAGGTGCGGTTCGCCTTGTCGAAAGAGGATTTGTAAACGAGGCCTATTCCAAGCTTGTCGCAAAGCTCCTTCAGCACGCCCGCAATCATGAAGGCATGTTCGCGGCTCTCCATCTGGCAGGGGCCGGCAATCAGCGAAAAACGCTCGGTATTGGAAAAGGAAACCTTGCCGGCGCCATCGCCGGCGGTGACTTTGAGATTGTTCGTAACGCTCATCATTTTTCCTCGAAGGCGAAGGCAACGCCCTGACCGGGTGCTGCGGGCACCACCAGCCGGCCGCCCGCTTCTGCGCTGGACACGCCATTAGCAGCAAGTGCTGCTTCTGTCACGGCAAGATCGCGAACGGAAAAGACGATGCCTGCGCCGCGCAATCCACCGCCGCCCTCTTCGGGAGCATTAAAGGCATGTCCGCCAAAGACCGGCTTTTGCGTCAATCTTATGCGGGCATTGCCGGTTGCGAAAACCACATCACCATCCGGGGACATTTTGCCATCACAGCCAAAAACAGTTTCGATCAGCCGCACCGCATTCACATCACCACCGGCAAACAGGACGATCTCGCTGAGGCCGGAAACGCCATTGGCATGGCTCTCCAGCACTGAACGGTCGCCCGGCAGGGCCTGCAACCGCTGGCAACTGAACAGGAAGAAATCCGCAGCGGAACCACTGGTTGCAAAAGCCAGCCGGAAGGCCGCTTCGCTCTGCGAACCATCAGGCATTTTGACCGGCCGCGAAAATTCAAAGACATTTCCGGCCGAAATGCCTGAGGCTACGAATCGGTCGTGATCGCCAGGAGCGTCCTGTGTTGCAGCAACTAGAGCGGAAAATCCCTCCCCTGCGACATGTTTCCGGAAGACCTGATCCCGCCCGGTGAACACATCTCCCCGGCCAATCGAGGCATTATAGTTAGCCGGGTTAGCAATTGCGAGAGGTTCCAGATAGGTGCCGTCAGCGAAAAAAACGCAGGCATTCTGAGTGCCGAAAGGGTGGAGAGCCGCTGGTGCTACCGTAAATCCAAGGTTTCCAAGGCGATTGACGGCAATGCCAAGGACTTCCACAGGCAGAACGAGATGGTCGACACGGTATGCTTTCGTCATTTTCCTGCTTCCTGCTCTCACATCCGGCATAGCGATGCCGGAACGGTCCGAAAGGCAGAAAAGCACAATTTCGTGCTTTCAGGCAAATCATCAAAACAACAGATAGCAGCTTCACGAAATTTTAGGGGATTGCGGAACACATATGGAACATATAGTGTTCGTTCTGTATTTGTTTCACGATCTCCACGACGATTCTCAAGGGTGTTTTCCTCATGCTCACGCGCAAACAGCAGGAATTGCTTCTCTTCATTCATGAACGAATGAAAGAGTCCGGCGTGCCGCCCTCCTTCGATGAAATGAAGGACGCACTCGATCTTGCTTCCAAATCCGGTATCCACCGGCTGATTACCGCTCTCGAAGAGCGTGGTTTTATTCGCCGGCTACCTAACAGGGCGCGGGCGCTGGAAGTCATCAAGCTTCCGGAGGCCTATACGCCGGGTGCGAGGCCGCAACGCGGCTTTTCGCCAAGCGTCATCGAAGGCAGCCTTGGCAAACCGAAGACGCCGGAACCCGCACCAGCGCCAAAGGCTCCGGCCAACGATCTCGGCGGGGCGGTCACCGTGCCGGTCATGGGTCGCATCGCCGCCGGTGTGCCGATTTCCGCCATCCAGAACAACACCCATGATGTTGCCGTGCCGGTGGACATGCTGGGTTCGGGCGAACATTACGCGCTCGAGGTCAAGGGCGATTCGATGATCGAGGCCGGTATTTTCGACGGCGATACTGTCATCATCCGCAACAGCAATACCGCCAATCCAGGCGATATCGTCGTAGCGCTGGTGGATGATGAGGAAGCGACGTTGAAACGCTTCCGCCGCAAGGGCGCTTCCATCGCGCTTGAAGCAGCCAACCCCGCTTATGAAACTCGCATCTTCGGGCCTGATCGGGTAAAAATTCAGGGCAAGCTGGTCGGGCTTATACGTCGTTACCATTGATCTGAATTCGCCGTCATCCTCTCGAAACAGGCATCGTCATGAGGCTAACCCTGTCGAAGATGGCGGCAATTTCCTAATTCGGCAGACTATGTGAGTGTCGGGAAAGCTTATCATTCCCGCAGACGGACGCAACCTGTCTGGTAGAGATCAGTTCCAGTCTCATATGGATATCCTTGTCGCGCTCTTCTCTCCGGCGTGTTGTCACCACTGCGTCATATACCGTGGGCTTTTGGTCGCGTGAGGTCGTTTACGCTTGAGGGATATGGCTGGCCTGGCGCTGCCGCCGAATAGTGACACGCAGTGGAAAGCCCCTGCCATTCATCAACGCGATTTATGGGTGCCATGGATTATTTTCGATATTCCATCATGCCCCGACAGGTATAGAAATGCGCGTCATATCCGGGAGATAAGCCATGTACGATCTTTATATCGCCAACAAGAACTACTCCTCATGGTCGCTGCGGCCGTGGGTGTTGATGCGCACGCTCGGTATCGCCTTTGATGAGAAACTTGTTCCGTTCGGCGAAGGTGTCGCCTTTTCCAGCTTTTCGCCAACCGGCAAGGTGCCGTGCCTTGTCGATGAGGGCGTGACGATATGGGAAACGCTGTCTATCGCCGAATATCTCGCCGAACGGCATCAGGGCGTCTGGGCGAGCGACAAGCAGGCACGTGCATGGTCGCGTTCGGCTGCGAGTGAAATGCATGCCGGCTTTTCCTCGCTGCGCAATCTTTATCCGATGTCGGTCGGTATTCGGGTCAAGCCGAAGGATGGCGATCTTGGACTTGCGGCAGACATAAAGCGCATCGATGCGCTCTGGAGCGAAGGTCTGACAAAATTCGGCGGCCCATATCTTGCCGGTCAGAAATTCACGGCGGTCGATGCTTTCTTCTGCCCGGTCGCGTTCCGTTTCCAGACCTATGGCGCTGAGCTCTCGACTGCAGCAAAAGCCTATTGTGATCGGTTGCTCGCCCTGCCCGCCATGCGTGAATGGTATGAGGCCGGATTGAAGGAAATCTGGCGCGACGCGGCGCATGAACAGGAAATCAGCGGCATTGGTGAATTGACTGCCGATCTGCGCGTGAAGGTCTGAGGATCCATGCTGGCGGCGTTCACTGAGATGTCGCCAGCAACTGCCTGACCGGTTCCGGCACCTCGTATTCGAAACGGTCGCTTTTCCAGTCGTAATAGCGGTGCTCGCTCCATGGCCTGTCCGCCCCGGCAATCGCCGCGCGCAGCCGTCCGACGACCGCGGATTGATCGCTGCCGGCAAAGTTTATTTCTACCGAGCCAATGCGCCGCAATATATCGCGGTTGAGCAGAAGCGCTCCTGAGCGGCATTGCGCAAACGAGGTCCTGCGGGAAACGACGACAATATCGGCGATGTCGCAGGCTTTTCCGGCAAACCGGCCGTCTTCCAGAACGACAATCCATTCACCACTGCCGGCGCGCGCCACGCACCATATGCCTTTGCTGCAGGTGAAGACGCCGGGTGCCGCATCTTTCAGCGCCGCCGTCATCTGCCGCGTCACCACCCTCATCTCTTCCGGCGTGAGCTTTGATTTTGTGGTCAGGCCTACACTGGTTACTGCGGCATCCGCTTTAAGAATGACCGGCGGCGCGGGCTGTTCCGGCAGCAGCAGCGCCCTTTGCCACTGGCCATATACAAAGCCCTGCGGTCGGGTTTTTGTCGTATAGGCCTTGCCGTCTTCCAGCAGCGCCACCAGTTCACCATCCTCGTGAATGAGAAGATCCGGGACATCGTGATAGGCCACAGCCGCCGACAGGCCGAAAGCGGAGACAAGAAGCGGAATACCCAGCAGCGCAAGCCGGCTGCGCAGTAAGGTCAGCAGCAGGAAGCCGGCCGAGCCGAGACCGATAAACCACTCATGCGGCCGCCCCGTTGCAGCGCTGCCGCCCCAGGACGCCACTTCATTGGCGACTTCGATGACGAGCGCCATGCCATAACCCATAACCTTCAGGAACGGCGCATCGAGCCCGAACGGCATCAGCAGCATAGCGAGCAGGCCGAAGGGCATGACGATCAGCGACATTAGCGGCATGGCGGCGAGATTGGCGAAAAGTCCATAGGTGGTGACACGATGGAAATGCTCGGCCGAATAGATCGCCGTCGAAAGGCCGCCAATCAGCGATGTGGTGATGACGCCGCCAATGACGGCGCCCGCCGTTTGAAACACCGTGATCCATGCCGGTTTGCGGCCGATGAAAAGGCGCTCGCGATCGTTGTGCCGGCGGCTCCACCAGGCATAGGTGGATACGAGCGCGATGGTCGCGGCGAACGACATCTGGAAGCTCGGTCCCATAATTTCCGAGGGCGAAAAGACAAGAATGACCAGAGCCGAAAGAGCAACATTCCTGAGGCTGAGTGACGGCTGATCAAAAAGAATCGCGATCAACATCACCGACATCATCAGCCAGGCGCGCTCGGCGGAGACAGCGAAACCGGAAATCAGATAATAGGCGAGCGTCATCAGGAGGGCTGCGAAAGCCGAAATCTTCTTGACGGGCCAGCGCTGCGCAAAGGCGGGGAACAGGCTGAAGGCAAGTCTTAAACCGACGAAAAATATACCGGCGGCAAGCGCCATGTTAAGCCCGGATATGGCAACGATATGGGCAAGGCCGGAGAGCCTCAGCGCCTCCATCGTCTCGCCGGATATGGCCTGCCTCTCATCGGTGACGATGGAGGCGGCGAAAGCTCCGGCGTCACCGCCAATGGTGTTGCGGATGCGCTCGGCAATGGCGCTACGCAGGCCGTAAAGCCGCCTATCGGCCCATTCCAGCCAGCCCGTTTCGGTCTTGATGTCACCCTTGGGTGATACAAGTGTCTGCGGTGGCTTATAGAAAAATCCGGTGGCGCCTATGCCTTTGAAATAGGAAGCGAAGGCGAAATCGTTCAGCCCCGGCAAAGCGGGGCCGGATGGCGGCGACAGCCGCGCCTTGCCGCTGATGGTGGCGCCAAGCGCCACCGGCTCACCTCCCCCACGGGCAAGCAGCGAAATCCTCTTCGGCGGGCGCGACAATGTCGGCCCTTCGGTCGCGATCAGTTGAACGACGTATCGCCAGGAGCCGCGCGCATCCACTTCCCGGCGCGCCACCGTGCCGGTGATGGTGGTTGTGACCGGAGTATCCAGCACCACGGTTGCCGCCCGCCGGGTTTCAAGATCTGCCAGAAGCATGCCCAGCAGAAGAAAAGCGACAACACTGCAGATGGCTGCCCATGGGCTGCTGTCATATCGGGTAAAAAGTGCCAGACCGGCAGCCAGCAGGAATGCCATTGCCAGAACGGATAAAGACAGCGTGACTTCCAGAGAGAACCACAGGATCGCGCCGCAGCCGATGAAGACGGGAACGAAAAGAAAATCGTGGCCGAATGCGCGCTCTTCGTCGAGGCAGCCGGCAAGTTTTCGGGCGATGACTGCCTTGAGATTGCGCTTGGGAACAGGGGCTGGAAAATCATAAGCCACAACGTCGCCGGCGCGGTGAACGGGAAACAGGATTTCATGCGTGCCGGGCAAGCCGCCCTGCAACGTTTCGGCATATCCGAGATGCTTTCTTTCCCCTTGACCGAGCAATCCGCGCCGCCCCTGCCGCACTGGAAACAGGTTTGCAGGGCAGCGCGAAGGATTGCAATCCTTATCCTTTAACGGAGCGTTGACCGAGATTGAATTGCCATGGCCGATAAAGCCGCAAGCAACGTCATTGCGTATGCCGCAATGCACAATTTGACCTTCGAATAGCTTGGCATCGGCGCAAGGATCATATAGCTAATCGGTAGACGCTTAACCGCGAGGCGTGTCTCAACGCCTCCACCCGCATGTTCTCGGAGGATCAGTATGACGGACAAAAGCGCTACAGTGACATTTGGCGACAAGCAGGTCGAGCTCCCGGTCAGGGAAGGCACGATTGGACCGAGCGTCGTCGATATCGCCACGCTGTACAAACACACGGGCTCCTTCACTTACGATCCGGGATTCACATCGACGGCCTCCTGCGAATCCAAGATCACCTATATCGATGGTGACGAGGGCGTTCTCCTGCATCGTGGCTTCCCGATCGAGCAGTTGGCCGAACAGGGCGACTTCCTGGAAACCTGCTATCTGCTGCTTTACGGCGAATTGCCGACGGCGGCGCAGAAGAAGGATTTCGACACCCGCGTGACGCGCCACACCATGGTGCATGAACAGATGAGCCGCTTCTTCACCGGCTATCGTCGCGATGCGCATCCGATGGCCGTCATGTGCGGCACGGTCGGCGCTCTCTCGGCCTTCTACCACGACTCGACCGACATTACCGATCCGCACCAGCGCATGGTCGCTTCGCTGCGCATGATCGCGAAAATGCCGACGATCGCCGCCATGGCCTTCAAGTATCATATCGGCCAGCCCTTCGTTTACCCGAAAAACGATCTGGATTACGCCTCCAACTTCCTGCACATGTGCTTTGCCGTGCCTTGCGAGGAGTACAAGGTCGATCCGGTTCTGGCCCGCGCCATGGACCGCATTTTCATCCTGCATGCCGACCACGAGCAGAACGCCTCCACCTCCACGGTGCGTCTTGCCGGTTCTTCGGGTGCAAACCCGTTCGCCTGTATTGCGGCGGGCATCGCCTGCCTCTGGGGTCCGGCACATGGCGGCGCCAACGAAGCGGCGCTCAACATGCTGAACGAAATCGGCTCTGTTGACCGTATTCCGGAATACATCGCCCGCGCCAAGGACAAGAACGATCCGTTCCGCCTGATGGGCTTTGGCCACCGCGTCTACAAGAACTACGACCCGCGCGCCAAGATCATGCAGAAGACGATGTACGAAGTGCTGGAAGCCACCGGCAATTCCGACGATCCGATCATGCAGGTTGCGTTGGAGCTGGAAAAGATTGCCCTTTCCGACCCCTACTTCGTCGAAAAGAAGCTTTACCCGAATGTCGACTTCTATTCGGGCATCACGCTGAAGGCGCTCGGCTTCCCCACCACCATGTTCACCGTTCTCTTTGCGCTCGCCCGCACCGTCGGCTGGATCGCACAGTGGAACGAAATGATCGAAGATCCGCAGCAGCGCATCGGCCGTCCGCGCCAGCTCTACACCGGCGCCGGCAAGCGTGACTACGTTCCGGTTTCCAAGCGTTAAGCCCACGAAACCATAGAATATAAAAGGCCGGCGGATGAAAATCCGCCGGCCTTTTTGTTGAGTATCGAGTGGAGAAAGAAGCCAACAGGGTGTTGGCGACCAGCATGGGCGAGCGTTGCGCGCTCAGCCTTGCTGTCTGCGGCCGTTCAGCACATCGAGCAGAATGGCAGCGCCGGTTTCGCCCGGAGCCACGTCGGTGTGCAAACGCTGCTGCACCAGAGCATAACCTTCAAGCATTGCCCGCCGCTCGGTGGTGTCGGATGACAGGCGTTCAGCCCAGCGCAGCATGGACCCCGGCCGCACCACCTCGTTCAGATATTCCGGCACGACAGGGTAGTCGGCAATCAGGTTCGGAAGCGCGCCGGTCCAGGTTTTTATCCGCTTGCTCAGCATGGTGAAAATCCAGTCGGTCTTGTAGACCGATACTGTCGGCACGCCGGCTAGTGCCAGTTCGAGAATGACGGTGCCGGAGGCGGCAATCGCCGCATCGCCCTGCGCAAACGCATTCCACTTGAACGCAGCATCCGTGCCGATTTCAGGCTTGATATCATCAGGCCACGTCGCCGCCAGCTCGCGCATGCGGCTTTCCTGCCGCGGCACGGTGGGCAGCAGAAACCGGGTTGGGCCGTTGCGTTCCACGAAGGCTTTTGCAGCCTCGCGAAACGGCTCCATCAGCCGCGTCGTTTCAGTGGAGCGCGACCCCGGCAGGAGGAGAATGGTTTTCGGCTCGCCCTTTGCCGGAGGCAAGCGTTCCGCCCGCTTTTTCCGCACCGTCAGCAGATCGGGATCGACGCTGAGGCGGTGGCCGACAAAAGTGGTCGGCGGGCCGCCGAGACGCCGCATCGCCTCTGGTTCGAAAGGCAGCAGCGCCAGAACGTGATCGACATAGGACAACATCGCGGTGGCGCGATATTCCTTCCACGCCCAGACACTGGGGCAGACATAGTTGACGACCGGAAGATGCGGCAATTGCTTGCGGACTTTTTTCGCAACACGATGCGTGAAGTCCGGGCTGTCGATGATCAGCAGAATATCCGGCTTTGCGGCAATGATCGCCTGCGCAGTCTGATTGATACGCGCGATGAGTTTTGGCAGCTTTTTGAGGACTTGTGTGAAGCCCATGATGGAAAGTTCGGAATAATCGAACAGCGAGGTCAGCCCCTGCGCCTCCAGCGCCTCGCCGCCGACGCCCATCAACTCGATGGAACCCGGATATCGGGCTTTCACGGAGCGGATCAAATCTGCGCCCAGAAGATCGCCGGATACTTCCCCGGCGATAACCGCCACTTTTAGTGCTGCCGTCATCCGATCATCTCTCCCCGATCATATCACCACCGAGTGACGTATCGATGCCGCAGACAAATATGCCCGCCTGATCGGCGGCTTTCAACATCTCGTCGCGGTCAAGCACCAGCGCCCGTCCCGCTTCGACAGCGATGCCCGCCAGTCCGGCTTTCTGCGCATTCTCCACGGTTTCGATGCCGATGGTCGGCAGGTCGGCGCGGATATCCTGTTGCGGCTTGCAAAGCTTCACCAGCACACCCTTGCGGCGGGGCGATATGCGGCCCTCGGCACGCAGTGCCGCAACACGCGCCAGCATGGCATCCGTGCCCTCGACGCCCTCCAAGGCAACGATGCGGCCACCGACGGAGACAGCCCCCTGCCCGACATCGAGCGTGCCGAGCGCAAGTGCCGCCTCAGCCGCTTTACGTATATCGCGCAGGTCTTCGTCTGTGGGTTTCTGAGCACCCAAAGTGCCTGTCGTGGCAAGCAGGCCGGGTGCAATCTCGTGGGCACCGATGACCTTTGCGCCAAGCGTGCCGATGACCTTGATCACCATCTGCAACACGGCGTCATCACCGCCCGACAGCAACGTGCGGACGATGGAGGGCAGTTTCAGCACGATTCCGACCGTCGGGCGGATTTCCCGCCATTCCGGCCGTCGCGCCACGGCGCCGGAAAGCACGACGCGGTCCACCCGGTTTTCACGCAGCAAACGGCCGAGCCCTGCCACGTCGCCCACGCTGATGACGGCATTGTCGAAACCGCTCCAGTCGAAGCTGGAATCATCGCGCAGACGCACGATGAAGGGATTTTCACCCATCTCGCGGGCGGCGGCCGCCACATAAAGCGGCAGCTGGCCGCTGCCAGCCACGATGGCGAGACGCCCGCCGCCTGTCACGGCTCACTTGCCCCGGTTTGGTGAGGAGATCGGGCGGTCGCTGCCAGCACCGATGAAATCGATGACTTCGAGGGCCTGCGGGCAATCCAGATAGTCATTGCGCTCGATTGCCGCCGCGTTGCCGCGGATCGTGCCTTCGGCCTCGAAAACCTGCTTGAAGACGCGCCGGACCTTGTGAATATCCGCCCGTTCAATGCCGGCACGTGTCATGCCGACCACATTGAGGCCGCCGAGAATACCGGGGTTGCCGTTCAACATGCCATAGGGAATGACGTCGTAGTTAACCGCCGACAGCCCGCCGATGAAGGCCTGACGGCCGATGCGGGTAAACTGGTGCACGGCGCAGCCGCCGCCAAGAATAGCGCGGTCTTCGATAGTCACATGACCCGCCAGCATCACATTATTCGACAGGACAATATGGTTGCCGAGGAGGCAATCATGCGCCACATGTGAATTGGCGAGGAACAGATTGTCGTCGCCGACAATGGTTTTGCCGCCACCGTCGGAACTGCCGGCGTTCATCGTCACGCCTTCGCGCATGATGCAGCGTTCGCCGATCTCGAGCGTCGTTTCCGACCCATCGTGACGAATCGCCTGCGGCGTGCCGCCGATGACCGCCATGGGATGGATCACTGATCCACGGCCGATAACGGTCAAGCCGGAAACGACAGCATGATTGTGCAATATGACATCGTCGTGCAACGTGACCTTTGCACCGACATAGCTGAGCGCGCCGATGACAACATTTTCACCGATAACCGCGCCGTCTTCGACAATGGCGGTCGGGTGAATTCTGGCCGAGGCGGCGATCTTGCTCATTGCTGGTCCTCGGGGATCATCATCGCACCGACATCGGCTTCCGCCACCAGCGCGCCTTCCACCTTCGCCTCACAATGGAATTTAAAGACATTGCCGCGCTGGCGCTGCTTGACGACGTGGATTTCCAGACGATCGCCGGGGATCACGGGTTTGCGAAAACGCGCATTGTCGATTGTCATGAAATAGACGAGGTGACCACCCTCGCCCTGACTGCGAGCGCATATCGCACCAGCCGTCTGGGCCATGGCTTCAACGATCAGAACGCCCGGCATGATCGGCCGGTCCGGGAAATGGCCGGTAAAATGCGGTTCGTTGACCGTGACATTCTTGATGCCGGTCGCCGAGTTGTTACCATCGATATCGATGATCTTGTCGATCAGCAAGAATGGGTAACGATGCGGCAGAAGCTTCATGACTTCCAGAATGTCAGCCGCGCCGAGCGTCGTCTTCGTTTCTTCAGTCATTGTTTTTCTCTCCTGTTTTTTTATCACGCGCTTCAGCGCGTGCCAGAATTTCGGCCATGTCGCGCAGGAAATATTTCATTGGACGCGCAGGCGTTCCGCCGTAACGGGCGCCGGCCGGAACATCGGCGACCACACCGCTCATTGCTGCGATCTGCACCCCGTCACCAATGGTAATATGGCCATTGACACCCGCTGCCCCGCCGATCATCACGCCATCGCCGATGCGGGTGCTGCCGGCAATGCCGACCTTGCTGACGATGCCGCAATGGCGGCCGATGCGAACGTTGTGGCCGATCTGGACCTGATTGTCGATCTTGGTGCCTTCGCCGATGACGGTATCATCCATCGTGCCGCGATCGATCGTGGTATTGGCGCCGATCTCGACATTGTCCTGAATGATGACCCGGCCGATCTGCACGATTTTCAGCATGCCGCGTGGACCGGGGGCATAACCGAACCCATCCTGACCGATGCGTGCGCCGTTATGGATAATCACATTGTTGCCAATGAGGGCCACAAGAATGCTCGCGCCACCGGCAATGGTGCAATCGCGTCCCACCTGCACGTCAGGGCCGATGATGACGCCCGGACCGATCCTTGTACCCGCACCAATATGAGCGCCGGCGCCGATCACGGCGAGCGGCTCAACGATCACGCCCGCCTCCAGCTTCGCCGACGGGTCGACATGGGCAGCCGGAGAAATCTCGGCCTCCAATGGCGCAATCGTCGCGGGACGCATGGCGGAGGGATGCAGCAAGGCACCCACCTGCGCAAAAAGCGTATGCGGATTTTTCGATATCAGTGCCGGAATGTGAGGCGGAAGCATATCCGCCAGCGCCGCGTCGCAAATGACGGCACCAGCCTCGCAGGTCTGCAACTCGTCACGGTTCTTGCGGGTGAGAATGTAGCAGAGCTGATCGGGTTTTGCGCGGTAGACCGGCGCGACGGACCTGATGATCCGCTCTCCTGCTGTCTCATCAGACAGTTCCGCCCCAAAACGGTCTGCGATGTCTTTCAATCGCAGTCCCTCGTGGGGCGGAAAAAAGGCGTTGTATTCCATTAGCCGGACACTCCAGAACGTTCAAAGTTGCAGTTCTGGACTGCCGATATCAGAAAGTGTTGGACATGCCAAACCGGAAACGCTGTTCCTCGTCATAGTCTTCCTTGGCGATCGGTACCGCGTAGTCGACGCGGATCGGACCGAAGGGCGATGCCCACATCACGCCGATACCAGCGGATGCACGGATGGAGTTGTCATCCTTTACACCAGTGCTGTTGGCGACCTTGTTGCCGTAAAGCGTACCGGCATCGACGAAACCAGCCAGACGCAGGCCGAAATCTTCCGGAACACCAGGCATCGGGGCGGTGACTTCAGCAGAAGCTGCGAAGTAGGTCGTGCCGCCGATGGAGTCGGAACCGATGCGCGGGCCGATACCGTCGTTCTTGAAGCCGCGAACCTGACGGCCACCGAACTTGAACTGATCGAATACCAGCAGATTGTCACCAGTCGGAACAACATGACCCGCCTGACCGGTGAGCGAGCCGATGACATCGTACTCATCCGACAGCGTGTAATAGAAGCGCGCCTTGGCGTAGATCTTGTAATATTCGGAATCGCCGCCGAGACCTGCAAATTCGTTCGTCAGGGCAGCCTGCCAGCCTTCGCGCGGCATGTTGCGGTCATCGAGCGTATTGTAGTTCAGCGTGTTGGAGATGATGGACTGCGTCCAGTCACCACCACGGATCAGAGCCTTGTAGGGCTCGGCAAGATTGCTGCCGGTTTCCCAATCGCCTTCGCCATCATAATTGATCTGCTTGTAGGTATACTTGAACGTCGTCGAGAGGTCTTCGGTGATCGGCGCGGTTACGCGCAGCGAGAAGCCCTGCTCGTCGTAATCGTAATAGTCTTCGCTGCGGCTCTGGCTCTTGAACAGGTCGAAACCTGCGGCGAGGCGATAGCCCAAGAAATAGGGCTCGGTGAAGGACAGCGTGTAGGTACGCGCATCGTCTTCACCCGCACCGGCGGCGAGACGAATATACTGACCACGACCGAGGAAGTTCTTTTCTTCGATGGAAGCTTCAAGCAGAACGCCGTCGTTCTGCGAGTAACCAGCACCAATACCGAACGAACCCGTCGACTGGTCCTCAACATCGACAACGATCACGACGCGGTCAGGCGCGCTGCCGCCGGCGGTCGAGATGTTGACCTTCGAGAAATAACCCAGCGCTTCGAGACGACGCTTTGCCGCCGTGATGATAGTCTGGTTGAAAGCATCGCCTTCGGAAATATCGAATTCGCGGCGGATAACGTAATCACGCGTGCGGGTGTTGCCGCGGATTTCGATACGCTCGACATAAGCGCGCTCACCCTGATCGACGATATAGGTCACACCGATGGTGTTGCCGGACATGTCGCGGTCGCCGCGCGGCGTTACGCGGGCGAAAGGATAACCTTCGCCGGCGACGCGCTTGGAAATCGCTTCCATGCTCTGCTGAACTTCCTTGGCGCTGTAGCTGGCGCCCTGGCGGGTTTCAACGAGGCCCTGCAATTCAGAACCATCAACACCCGGAACGGTCGATTCGACGGCGACGTTGCCGAAGTCGTATTTCTTGCCTTCATCCACCGTGATGGAGATGGTGTATTCGTTCTTGGACTCGTCCAGTACAGCGTCGGACGACACGACCCGGAAGTCGGCATAGCCGCGGTTGTAATAGAACTGGCGCAGCGCCTCTTCGTCAGCGCGCAGCTTGTCCTCGTTATAGACGTCCTTACGTGTCAGGAACGACAGCATGTTGGACTTCTTGGTATTGATGACGGCGGCCAGACGACCGTCGCTATAGGAATTGTTGCCGACAAAGTCGATGCGGCCGATCTTGGTGCGCTCACCTTCGTTGATGACGAAAGCGATGTTCACACGACCCTGACCGACGGAAACGGTCTGCGTGGTGATTTCGACGTCGCTGCGACCGATTGCGGCATAAGCTTCCTTGATGCGGGCAATATCCGCCGTCACGATAGCCTGATTGTACGGGCCGAGCGACTGGGTCTGCACGATGCCGACGAGCTTGTCGTCCTTGATCTTGCGGTTGCCGTTGAAGACCACCTGGTTGACCAGCTGGTTCTCATTGACGGTCACGACCAGCGTGCTGCCGGAAACGCGCATGGAGACATTCGAGAAGTAACCGGTGGCGTAAAGACGCTTCACCGATTCATCGATATCCGAATTGGAAAAGTTCTTACCCGGCGCAATGGTGATGTTGGAACGCACGGAGTCCGCACCGGACCTCTCGGCCCCGCGAACATCGATCTTGCTGATAACGGCTGCGTTTGCAGCACCAGCAGAGGCAAGCACGCCAAGGCCCGCAACCGAAGAAACACCAGCAGACAGCGCAACCGCCGACACAGCGTTCAAAAATCTTGAACCAGCCTTCATTTCAAATCTTACCTTTTTACGTTGTCCCTCAGCGGGCGGAACCCGACTCCGGCCATGTGCGTCGTTTTACCTGCTTTTCCCCTACAAGCAAGTCAGAACGTTAAATTCTGTTTACTTCGTGATCCAGAGTGGCTCATTCGCCACTTCGGCATAAAAACAAGGTAAACAAGCCCCTAACAAAACCGTTAAAACACAATCCTCAGCCAATCAAGCTGCTGATATCATTCCATGTTGCAAAAACCATAAGACCCAGAATCATTGCCATACCAATACGGAACGCTACTTCCTGCGCGCCGACGCCAAGCGGCCTGCCGCGGATGGCCTCGATGGCGTAAAACACCAGATGTCCACCGTCCAGAACCGGGACAGGCATCAGGTTCAGAAGGCCGATCGACACGGAAAGCACGGCGGCGAGCTGGATCACGGCCGAAATGCCGAGCGTCGCCATCTGGCCGGATGCCTGCGCCACGCGGACGGGGCCGCCGAGCTGATCGGCATTCATGCGCCCGGTCACGAGATTGCCGATATAGTTGAAGGTGCCGGTGATGACGTGGCCCGTTTCGCGCACGCCTTCCATCAGCGCCTGCGTCGGCGAATATTCAATATGGCGGAAATTGCCGCTGGTCTGGTCGGTGACGATGCCGATGATGCCCATTTCCAGCTTGTTGCCGAACTGGTCCGTGGTTTCGGTGCGGGTCGGAACCATCGGCAGCTTCAGTTCCTCGCCTGCCCTTTCGACAGTCACGGTGATCGGCGTGCCCGGCCGGATGCCGACATAACGGCGGACATCCTCGAAGGTGACGACTTTTTCGCTGTCGATTGCCACCAGACGGTCACCCGGGCGCACGCCGGCGGCGGCAGCGGCGCTGTTTTCACGCACCGAGGCCACGATCGGATCGGAGATCATCCGGCCATAAACACCGAACAGGACCGCGAAGATGAGAATCGCCAGAATGAAGTTGGCTATGGGACCGGCGGCGACCGTCGCCGCCCTTTTCCAGAGCTTTGCACCGGAAAGCGTCTGCGCCCTCTCCTCCAGCGACATATGCGACAGGCCGGAACTATCCGGCTTGCTCGCTGCATCTTCGTCGCCGAAGAACTTGACGTAGCCGCCGAGCGGGATTGCGGAAATCTTCCATCTCGTGCCGTGCCGGTCGGTAAAGCCGATCAGTTCCGGGCCGAATCCGATGGAAAAAGCTGTCGAGCGGATGCCGCTCCAGCGGCCGACGAGATAGTGGCCCATTTCATGGACAAAAACGAGCAGTGACAGCACCAGGACGAAGGGCACGATGTAGCCGGTCAGAAAACCGGTCGCCGCCATTACTGTGTTCATGACAATGTGCCCTTTATGTCGTGACCTTTCGCGCCGCTTAGAAGCCCGGCAACAGACCGCCGCCCGATCCGGGCACGTCGCCTGTCGCTGCCGCATGCACGAAAGCAATGAGGAATACCGTAAAGCAGGCAAAAACAAGACCGTCAACACGGTCCATGAAGCCGCCATGGCCCGGGATGAGATGGCTGGAATCCTTGACCTGAAAACGCCGTTTCACGAAGGATTCAAAAAGATCGCCGATCTGGCTGAAGACCGAGAGGATAAGCGCAAGCCCAAGTATCAGCAGGCTGATCCTGCCGTGATAGGCCAGCGACACCACGCCACCGCCGATCAACGCAGCCACGGCCCCACCGATGGCGCCAGACCAGGTCTTGCCGGGCGAGATCGCCGGCGCAAGCTTTGGTCCGCCAATGGCGCGCCCGACGAAATAAGCCAGAATATCCGTCGACCAGACAACGGCGAAAATGAACAGGATAGAAACGAAGCCGGTCAACTCGTCGCCACGAATGGCAGCCAGCGAAATGCCGCTGAGACCAGCATAGATGATGCCGCCCACCAGCCACCAGTTTTTACCGCGCAGGACAGGGAAAAGTGCGGCTGTCAGCGTAAAACCGGAGAGTAGCGGCAGATCAAGCGAGGGTTCGCCAAAAATCGTGTTGCCGGCGATGACGGCGACCGCAAACCAGCCCCATGCATTGCCGGTGGAGTTGGTTTCGGACAGCCGGGTAACCGTCGACCATTCATAATAGATGAGGATCGCCAGAAGACCGGCCACGATACGGAACAGGATGCCGCCATACCAGGTGGCGGCCAATATGACCGCCGCCATGACGATTGCGGATACGATCCGCAGTCTGAGTTCACGGCTCATCAGGCGCCTGCCACGGCAACCTGCTCGGCGATGGCGCCGAAGCGGCGATTACGCGTTGCATATTGCTCGATTGCGGAAAAGAACAGCTGCCGGTCGAAGTCGGGCCAATATTCGGGAACGAACAGGAACTCGGAATAGGCCGCCTGCCAGAGCAGAAAGTTCGACAGGCGCTCTTCGCCGCTGGTGCGGATGATGAGATCCGGATCCGGAATTCCGCACGTATCAAGTCTCGCCGAAATCATCTCCGGCGTGATCGATGCGGCATCCAGCCGACCTTCGGCGACATCGCGGGCGATCGCCATCGTCGCGCGGGTAATCTCGTCACGGCTGCCGTAATTGAAGGCGATCACCAGCGTCAGCTTGGTGTTATCAGCCGTCATCTGTTCGGCTTCTTCGAGAAGAGAGCGGATGTCGTTTTTCAGGCCCTGCCGGTCGCCGATAATGCGCACGCGGACATTTTCACGATGCAGTTCTGCAAGGTCGCGCCGGATGAAGGCCTTCAGAAGCCCCATCAGATCGCTCACCTCGGATTCGGGCCTGCGCCAGTTTTCCGAGGAGAAGGCGAAGAGCGTGAGATAGCTGATGCCGCAGTCGCCGGCCGCACGCACAGTCTCGCGCACGACCTCAACCCCGCGGCGATGCCCCATCACCCGCGGCAGACCGCGCTGTTTTGCCCAACGCCCATTGCCATCCATGATGATGGCGACGTGCTCGGGTATTGAGGAACGTGTCGTCGTCGGCATATCGATCCAGTAACAGGCAGTGCGGAATTAAAACGAATAAAATACAGGTCTATCGCAAGCGATATCACACCTGCATGATTTCCCTTTCCTTCTCGCCAAGCAAGCGTTCAATATCGGAAATCGTGTCGTCGGTCATTTTCTGGACCTTTTCAGACTGTCCACGGCTCTCGTCCTGACCGATGTCTCCGTCCTTTTCGGCTTTTTTCAGGCCGTCCATGCCATCGCGACGCACATGGCGAATCGCCACCTTGGCTTTTTCGGCATAGTCGTGGGCCACCTTGACGAGCGATTTGCGGCGCTCTTCGTTGAGTTCAGGCAGCGGAATTCTCAAGTTCTGGCCATCGACGATCGGGTTGAGGCCGAGATTGGATTCGCGAATGGCGCGGTCGACGGCGTTGACCATCGACTTGTCCCAGATGTTGACGCCGAGCATGCGCGGCTCAGGAACCGTGATGTTGGCAACCTGATTGAGCGGCACGCGCGAGCCATAGGCTTCAATGGTCACCGGATCGAGAATATTGGCCGAAGCACGGCCGGTGCGCAGCGATGCGATATCGCTCTTGAATGCATTGATGGCGCCATCCATGCGGCGCTTGATATCGTTGAGGTCAATACCACTCATCTAGATACTCCATCTCTATCGGCCTTTCCGGCCGTAATTCGCCCCAGGGGCGGCGTCTTTTCTTGATTACTTGTCGTGCACGATGGTCTTGCGACCACCGCCGGTCAATATCTGTGCGAAACCGCCCTTCTCGTGGATCGAGAAGACAATGATCGGGATATGGTTTTCGCGGGCAAGCGCCACAGCGGCGATATCCATGACCGCCAGCCCCTTGCCGAGAACTTCGCTGTGGGTCAGCTCGTCGAAACGGGTGGCCGTCGGGTCCTTCTTGGGATCGGCGGAATAGATGCCGTCCACCTGGGTGCCCTTGAAGATCGCCTCGGCACCCATTTCGGCGGCACGCAGCGCTGCGGCGGAATCGGTGGTGAAGAAGGGGTTGCCCGTGCCGCCGGCAAAAATCACCACGCGGCCCTGCGCGAGGTGGTGAAGGGCCGCACGCTGCGAGAAGCTCTCACAGATCTCGGGCATGGCGATTGCGGAGAGAACGACGGTGTCGATGCTGAGCTTGCGCAGCGAGGTTGCCAGCGCCAGCGCGTTGATGATGGTTGCCAGCATGCCCATATGGTCGCCGGTAACCCGGTCGCCGCCCTTGGAGGCCACGGCCACGCCGCGGAAAATATTGCCGCCGCCGACGACGACGCCGACTTCAACACCCATCGCCCTCGCTTCGGCAATATCGGAGGCGATCCGGTCGGCCACCGCCACATCGATACCGAAACCCTGGTCACCCATGAGGGCTTCACCAGAAGCCTTGAGAAGAACACGTTTGTAGATCGGCTTGGAAGACATCATGACTCCTCGGAAATGTAACCGAAACGCGGATACACGAAGGGCACCGCGTTGTCACGCGATGCCCTCCCGTTTTCCCAAGATTGGGTAAATATAATCAGCCCTTGGCGACTGCGGCGACTTCTGCTGCGAAATCGCTTTCTTCCTTCTCGACGCCTTCGCCGAGCAGCAGGCGAACCATGCCCGTCACTTCGATGGCGGCGCCAGCTTCCTTTTCGGCTTCCTTGACGGCAGCACCGACAGTGATGTCGGGGTTGATGACGAAAGCCTGCGACAGAAGGGCGACCTCTTCGAAGAACTTGCGCATGCGGCCATCAACCATCTTTTCGATGATGGCTTCCGGCTTGCCGGATTCGCGGGCCTGTTCGATGAAGACGTTGCGTTCGCGCTCGGCAACTGCGGCATCGACTTCTTCGGAGCGGATGGCGAGCGGGTTGGTCGCAGCAATGTGCATGGCGACCTGGCGGCCGATGGAGTTCAGAACGGCCTTGTCGCCAACCGACTTCAGGGCAACCAGAACGCCGAGCTTACCGATGCCGTCGCCGGCAGCGTTGTGGATGTAGGTCGCGACAACGCCGTGCTCGACTTCGAGCGCAGCCGAACGACGCAGCGTCATGTTTTCGCCGATGGTGGCGATCGCGTCCTTGATGCTGTCGGAAACGGACTTGCCGGTCGCCGGGTAGGTTGCGGCGCCAACAGCCTCAACGGTGCCGTTGGTGGAGAGAGCGACCTGGGCGATACCACGGATGAGGTCCTGGAACGCGTCGTTACGGGCAACGAAGTCGGTCTCGGAGTTGAGTTCGACAACAACAGCCTTGTGACCCATGGTGGCGACGCCGATCAGACCTTCGGCAGCCGTGCGGCCGGACTTCTTGTCAGCCTTTGCGATGCCCTTGGCGCGCAGCCAGTCGATCGCCGCTTCCATGTCGCCATTGGTCTCAGCAAGAGCCTTCTTGCAGTCCATCATGCCTGCGCCGGATTTCTCGCGCAGTTCCTTCACCATTGCGGCTGTGATTTCGGTCATTGTTTGCCTCTTATCGGTTCGATCGGTCAGCAGGCAGAATTTGCCGTGCCGAATTCTGGGTGATGAGTGTACCCGGCCGCACACCCTTTGAAACCGGAGAGGATTTCAGGAAAGGGGTATGCGCATTCCCAAGTGCTGCGGCGTCTCCATACATCGAAATGATGGGTGCCGTCGAAGTGTGACAGCGTTATGAAGGCCGTCACCGCATTTCAACCACATCGAACGCCAAGCCTTCACCGAAGACCCGACGGAGCGGTATGAAACGAACAAGGCCGTCAACCCACTGAAGGTCTTTGACGGCCTTGTCATATCCTTATCGAGGAGACGGCGATTAAGAAATCGCCGCCAGACAGGGCCTTTATCAGGCGCCAGCCTCATCTTCGAGCGCGGGCTCGATCGGAGCTTCTTCCGAAGCGCCGATGTCACGGCCGGAAGCGCCCTGCTGACGTGCGATACCGTCGATGGCAGCGCGGGCGATCAGGTCGCAATAAAGCGAGATGGCGCGCGATGCGTCGTCGTTACCGGGGATCGGGTAGTCGATGTGATCCGGGTCGCAGTTGCTGTCGATGATCGCAACGACCGGAATGCCAAGACGCTTGGCTTCTTCGATCGCGATCTTTTCCTTGTTGGTGTCGATGATGAACATCAGGTCCGGAACGCCGCCCATATCGCGGATACCGCCGAGAGCCTTTTCAAGCTTTTCGCGCTCGCGCTCAAGGTTCAGGCGTTCCTTCTTGGAATAGCCGGAGCCTTCCGAGTTCAGGATTTCGTCAACCTTGCGCAGACGCTGGATCGAGTTGGAAATCGTCTTCCAGTTGGTCATCATGCCGCCGAGCCAGCGGGAGTTGACGTAATACTGGGCCGAACGCTTTGCGCTGTCGGCGATGATTTCGGACGCCTGACGCTTGGTGCCGACGAACAGAACGCGGCCGCCACGAGCAACGGTGTCGGACACGACCTGAAGGGCGCGCGACAGCATCGGAACGGTCTGAGCCAGGTCGATGATGTGGATGTTGTTACGGTCGCCGAAGATGTACGGCTTCATCTTCGGGTTCCAGCGATGCGTCTGGTGGCCGAAGTGAATGCCAGCTTCCAGAAGCTGACGCATAGAAAAATCGGGCAATGCCATGCCTAGTTACTCCTTTTCCGGTTTAACCCCCGCGAAGCAAACAGCGCCGTTTTATCGGCACCACCGGGCGGAACGGACCGGATTTCTCCCGGAACATCCCAAGCTTCGCGTGTGGAATGGTGAGGCGCATACAATCGCCCCAGATAAAAAGCAAGCTTTTATGCAAAAAAACCGCGCGAACAGCCCGCCTTTCAGCGAACCGGCTTGTTTTCGCAGGTTCCCGGCTTGAGAATATCAAGCTTCGCCAGTTTGCCGGTCAGAACAAAATCGCCGTAATCCATGGTCAGATCGCGGGTGATTCCGTTTTCGTAAAGCTTGAAGGACATGCGGTAGATCGGTAGCGAATCCGTTCCCGTCTTGTCGTTATAATAGGCGATAGTGACAGGCCAGAATGCGGCTTTCGCAAATTCGCCCGCCTTTACGGCGTCAGCATCGCCATCCTTCGGCATCTGCGACTTGCCTACCAGCGTCGAGGTGATCAGGCTTTCATCGCCATCATCGGAACCGTCGAAAATCCGGGATTCGAAGATACGCTTTCCCTGTTTCGCATGTTCGATGACCTGAAACATATGCTGCGTCGGGAATTCGCTGGCGACGAGACTGACCTGGCGGGCATCGGGCATCGTCAAATCGACCTTGACGCCGTCGGTGTTGTCGATTGCCGCCCCCTGCACTTCCTTGTCCAGCTTGTCGTCGGTGTAGGACTTGGTCTCGAAGGTAAACTTCTTCGCAGCCAGATCCTCGAAGGTCGTGGTCTGCTGGTCGGTCATGCGCACCGCGTCGCCGGTGTTGATCTGCGTCACGAAACGGAAATCCGTCTTATAACCCTGACAGGCCGAGCCGGTGAATTCATAGACCATGCGGCCCGTCATGCCCTCGATGCCGGAGCGATCGGACGCGTCCTTGAGTTCGAGATCGTAGACGGCGCGATGGGCGACGAGGTCCGGAACCGCCACCGGCAAGGCATTGGCGGCGTTTGACAGGCCGGTCATAAGCCCTGTTGCGGCAACAAAACCAAGCGTCCTGACAAACATGCAATATCTCCTGTTGGACTCGCTGCTCATATTGTACAAGCAACCGCCCGGCTTTTGGATCAACATCTTCTGAATGCCGGATTCTTGAAGGATTTACAACAAAACCGGAGACGAAAATGTCTGATGTCATCGAAGGCCGCCTCAAGGAACTTGGCTTTACGCTTCCCGTAGCCGCAGCACCAGCCGCAAACTACGTTCCCTTCACCATCAGCGGCAATCTTCTGTATGTATCGGGTCAACTGCCGATGGAATCTGGCAAGATTGCGGTGACGGGCCTTGTTGGCCGCGACATCGACGTTGCGGGAGCCCAGCGCGCCGCCGAATTATGCGCCGTCAATATTCTCGCGCAGGTCAAGGCCGCATTGAACGGCGACCTCTCGAAAATCCGCCGCGTCATCAAGCTGAACGGCTTCGTTGCCTCCGTTCCGGAATTCGTTGAACAGCATCTCGTCATCAACGGCGCATCCAATCTTCTCGCCAATGTTCTCGGTGATGCCGGCAAACATGCCCGCGCCGCCGTCGGCATGGCCTGCCTGCCCTTCAATGCCGCCGTCGAGATCGACGCCATCGTGGAAATCGACGCATGACGCTAAAACTTTCCTGGCTGACGGCCCAGCCCGTCGCCCATCGCGGTTATCATGATCTCAACAAGGCGGTCTGGGAAAATACGCTTTCCGCCTTTTCCCGCGCCGTCGAAGCCGGTTTTGCCATCGAATGCGATGTTCAGCTGGCAGCCGACAGCGTGCCAGTGATTTTTCACGACGACGACATGGCCCGGCTGACCGGCATCAAGGGCGACGTGCGCGAACGCACGTCGGGTGAACTGGCCATGCTTTCGGTCGGCCAGACGAAGGATCGTGTTCCGACGCTGAAGCAGCTTCTGGCGCTCTGCGCCGGCAAGGTGCCGCTGGTGATCGAGCTGAAAGGCCGCAAGGGCGAAGGCGTCGATGACGGTTTTGCCGAGGCGGTTCTGGAGGACCTCGAGGGCTACAAGGGCCATGTGGCGCTGATGAGCTTCGACCACCACCTGCTGAAGGACCTGAAGGCTGCGGGGTCTCCCTGGCCGCTTGGTCTCACCGCCGAAGGCGACAAGCCGGAAGACTTCTTTAGTCATGACGAAGCGATGCAGCTTGGGCTTGATTTCATCTCCTATCATTGGGGTCACCTGCCCAACAGCTTCATCGAGGCGCAAAGAAAACTTGGGCTTCCGGTGATTACCTGGACGGTCAGGGATGAAAATGCGCGTGAGACTACCTATAAATATGCGGACCAGATGACATTCGAAGGTTTCGACCCGAGAGAGAACCCCTCCGCTACGGCATGACAGAAGACTATTCCATTCGCGTTGCGCAATCTCTGGGGGATATCGATCCGGAAAGCTGGAAACGGCTTTCCGGAACATCACGCAATACGTCAGGAAAACCATACAATCCTTTCATCTCTCACGCATTTTTATCATCGATGGAAGAGTCCGGATCGGCGACAGCCAAGACCGGCTGGCTTGGAAACCATCTGCTGCTCGAAAACGCGTCCGGGGATCTGGTCGGGGCGATACCGGCCTATCTGAAGAACCACAGCAAGGGCGAATATGTCTTCGACCATGGCTGGGCGGATGCTTTCGAGCGGGCTGGCGGTCATTATTATCCGAAACTGCAATGTTCGGTTCCCTTCACGCCGGCGACGGGGCCGCGGCTGCTCACTTCCGAAACCGTGGACGAAACACGCTTCAAGCCGCTTCTGGCCTCCGGCCTCGCGCAGGTGACGGAAAAGATCGGCGTCTCCTCCGCACATGTCACGTTTCTGCCCGAAGACGATCTTGCAGCACTTCTGCCCCGCGATTTCCTGCACAGGACCGACCAGCAATTCCACTTCATCAATGACGGTTATCGCGACCATGATGATTTTCTCGACGCTCTTTCCTCACGCAAGCGCAAGGGGCTGAAAAAGGAGCGCCGCGCGGCACTGGAAAACGGCATCGAAATCGACTGGCTAACCGGCAGCGATCTGACCGAGGACATCTGGGACCAGTTCTTCGCGTTCTATCTGGATACCGGCGGCCGCAAATGGGGCCGGCCCTATCTGACGCGGGAATTTTATTCGCTGATCGGCGAACGCATGGCCGACGATGTTCTGCTGGTGATGGCGAAACGCGACGGGCGTTATATCGCCGGTGCGATCAACTTTATTGGCTCGGACGCGCTTTACGGTCGTCACTGGGGCTGCATCGAGGATCACCCCTATTTGCATTTCGAGGTCTGTTACCATCAGGCGATCGATTTCGCGCTGGCGAAGGGATTGAAACGGGTGGAAGCCGGTGCCCAGGGCGAACACAAGCTGGCGCGCGGTTACGTGCCGGTCACCACCCATTCGGCGCATTTCATCGTCCACCCGGGCCTGCGCCGCGCCATTGCCGATTACCTTCAGCGCGAGCGCGAAGAGGTCGAGCATATTGGCGACTATCTTGATGAACACACGCCATTCCGCAAGGGCGAGAGACAGGAACAGGAACCGGACGCATAGTCCGCGATGAGGAGATCACCGATGACGGCCAGCGCCTATGACGACAACAATATCTTCGCGAAAATCCTGCGCGGTGAAATTCCGAGCCACAAGCTTTATGAGGACGAGCATACGCTGGCCTTCATGGATGTGATGCCACAAGCCCCCGGCCATCTGCTTGTCGTTCCGAAGACCGGTTCGCGCAATCTGCTCGATGCGGACCCTGAAGTTCTGGCGAGGACCATTCCCGTGGTGCAAAAACTGGCCGTGGCGGCCAAGGAAGCCTTCGATGCCGATGGCGTCTTCGTTGCCCAGTTCAACGAACCGGCGGCCGGCCAGACCGTGTTCCACCTGCATTTCCACGTCATTCCGCGCAAGGAAGGCGAACCGCTTAAACCCCATTCGGGCGCCATGGCCGATGGCGAGGTGTTGAAGGCCCACGCGGAGAAGATCAAGGCGGCGCTGGCTTCCTGAGGCTGGCCTTACACGCAACGTCATCCTCGGCCTTGTGCCGAGGATTCAACCACGTATCGTGACGTTAATCCGTTGCAGAGAACGGAGGAGACGTTTTCCGATTTATCACTCCACAGGGCGATAGGTATTCGTTTCCGGCCAGGGCCAACCTTCGAGCACCGCCATATCCGGCCGGAATATTTCCACCTTTAGCGGATAACAGAGAGCCGCATCGCTGGAATGGGCCGAGCCACAATCGCCACCCGGACAGGCGGACAGCGCGCCAATGAGATCGATTTCCGCAAAAAGCTCCAGATAATCTCCCGGCCGCACCGGGCTGGCCTTCATGAAATATTGATGCGTGTCGCGGGTGAACCCCGTGCACATGAAGACGTTCAGTACATCATGCACATGCGGCTCGGCCTCCCGGAATGACAGGCCGCTGGCCGAAGCAAGGGCGGTCGTCAGGTTAGAATGGCAGCAATGGTGATAGTCGCCGCCGCTGAGCAGCTTGTTGGTATAGGGATCGCAGCGGGTGCCAATTACATCATGCACGCCGCCGCCATCCTCGTCCCAGCCATACCATGACAATGTATCGTGGGTGATAGTCGCGATGGGTCGCAGGGACGGCAGGTTGCTCCACAGCCGGTTGCCGACGGAAACATGAGTGGCATGCAGGGCGCGGGTCTTGCCGCTGAAAAAGCGCTCGCTCAGGTCATGCGCGTTCCAGAGGTTCAAGTCCCCGACCTGCGGACCTTCGATGCTGACGATGCGGAAAAAATGCCCCTTCGGCACATTGAAAGTCCGGCCGTCACGCGGCGGCACGATGACCTCGTCGATCTTCTCCATGCCCTCCCTTGCCTTTTCCAGACGCGCAAGGTCCGGCTTCTCAAGCAAGCCGTTCGGATAAACGACGACAGGGCGGATAGCGCGGCGCGCGGCGGCATCGACGGGTTCGGCAGCAGGCATAAGGGTCATGAAATCCTCGCGGCAATGTAAATGTCGATGTGAAATTGCGGCATGAACGCCCGGCTGACAAGAAGGGTTTTTCTTGCGCTCAGCCCAAGCGTAACTTACCCTCATCAACGATGAAACTGCCGCCGCTCGCCACCCTTCGCGCTTTTGAAGCCGCCGCCAGACAACAAAGCTTTTCTGTGGCTGCGCAGGAACTTGGCATGACGGCAACTGCGGTAAGCCAGCATGTGCGCAATCTGGAAGCTTGGCTTGGCGTGGCTCTGTTCGACCGGCATGCGAGAGGCGTGAGACTTACCCCGGCCGGCCAGGAATTCGGCGTCACGGTTTCAGGTGGCCTGCGGCAGATCGCCTCCGGCGCGGAGCGTATCCGTCGGGGCCACGACCGCATGACTGTGCGCCTGGCGAGCCTGCCCTCCGTGGTGGCGCATTTTCTGACACCCCGCCTGCCCCGCTTCCGGGCGCTGCATCCAGACATACAGGTGTCGATCAGCTATTCCGGCACGGACTACGCCGTGGAGGCCGATCTCAGAATCATACATGGCGCGACCCCTGTGCAGAAAGCCGTGGCGCTCTTCAGCGCCGAGACGCGCCCGACATGCGCACCGGCTTACATTGCGAAATCCGGTACCTTCGATGACGTCTCCAGCCTATGCCAAGCGGAATTGCTGCATGATGACAGCGAGACGGCATGGCGGGAATGGCTGGCAACTGCTGGCCTATCCCCGCCACGGAGCGCCGGCCCGATCTTTGCGGATTTCAACCTGCTGGTGACCGCGCTGAAGACCGGTCAGGGCATTGGCCTGTGCCCGACTGCACTTCTGCGCGACGAGATCGCCGGAGGACAATTGACAGTGCTTTTCGACCGGGCTGCCGATACGGAAAAATATTACTGGCTGATTGAAGCCGAAGTGATGAGCGCATCGGCCCGGCTGTTATCCGACTGGCTTCTCGCGGAAGCCCGCGAGAGCGAAACCCATGGCAATTATTCCGCCGCGGTAAGTTGAGCCGGAACGCTTACCGTCTCACCGGTGCGCTTCCTTGCCGACATCCAGTTGAGCAGGCGGGCCGAGGCGGCGCAGACGATGACAAAAGCGATGAGACCGCCGAAAACATCGGCAAGATGATGTCCGCCTTGTACTAGAACGGCCAGTAGCATCACGAAATTCAATGGCAGGATTACCGCCATCACCAGCCGATGGCGCGGCACGAACCAGACGGACATCGCCGCCATGAAGATGTGGAATGACGGAAAGCCGATCAGCCCCAGCACGTTTCTGGGAGTAAGGTAACTCACGCCTTCCTGCCCCAGCCGCATCAATTCCCGCCCATAGGCAGGGTCGACAGCCAACGGAATGGTCTGCGTAACCCACTGCGGCAACTCATGATAGGCTTTGGCACCATAGGTCGGGAAAAATATCCAGAAGGTGATGCTGACCATGGCGCCAATCACCCCTGTGACGAGGAAATGGTGCAACATCCTGTCCTTACCGGTGAAACCCAGCGTGATGATGATCAGCAGGAGTTGCGGCAACGAGGTCGCGTAAACCATGAACAGCGTTTTGCCGATCCAGGGATATGTGGCCGCCCAAATGACGATATCCGGCCAGCTATAACCAAAAGCCGCATCCACACGGAAAAGCGCCTGATCGATGACCGGAAAAGCAACCGGCAGGAACATGTAATTGAAAACCGAGGCGACGAGCGAAAACAGGATGAACAGCCCGCTCGAAATCAGAGCGGCGGCGATGCCAGAATCGCGCCCGGTTTTGCGATAGAACTGGCCGAGGATAAAAACACCGGCACCTGCCAGCGCGCACAAAAAATATCCGATATAATCGACATTGATGCCTTTGAAAGCGATCAATGCCGCGTCGATAACGAGCAATACGGCAATAAAACCAACAACAAACCGTTCTGCCGCAAAGAGTCGCATGAAGCCGATATCCCTGTTTATGATCCACAATCTAAAACAGAGAGCTTTAATATTCGAATAAATGAAATCAAAAACCTAGCGCGAACAGCCCACCCGCCAGAAGAAAAATCGGAACAGCCACACCAACGATGATGCGCTGGCCGGACAATAGAAATGCCACGAAACCGAGTGCCGCCGCGCCAATGCGCAGCCACAGGGGCGTGGCCTCCAGCGTTCCGGTTGGAAAGACGATCAGCTTGGCGGTGACGGCCATGACCAGCGACGTAGCGACCGCCCTCACCCAATAAAGCGCCTCGGAATCTTCCTTGAGGCGGTTACCGGCGAGAACGCCGAGCCAGCGCCACAGATCGGTCGCCAGCCAACCGGCGATGGCGATGAACAGATAGGGCGCCCACCAATTTTCGGTCATCATGGTTCGCTCTCGGGTGAGACGGGTTTGATCTTTCGGCGGAAGACGAAGCGGTCGATCAGATAGGCGAGCGTACCTCCACCGATGCCGGCATAGAGGATGTCGAATTCGGGGGCGATCACCGCGAAGGCAGGCCCGGCGATCACGCCGATGACAAAAGCGACCTTGACGACGGAATGGCGGGCGGTGGCCCAGATCGATGCCACGAAATAGACGGGTGTGAGGAAAAACAGCACACCGGCGACCAACGGCGGAAAGGCGGCGACGACGCCGTAACACAGGCCGACGATGATGGCGTTGATGACGGTCAGCGTCATGCCGAAACCGGCGAACCAGGCGGCGCGCGCCTCACGCGGCACCTTCGACAGATTTTGCGTCGCGAAGACCCAGGCGGTGATGGCGACGAAATGCGAGAGAAACAGCAATATCCATGTCGGCGTCTTTGCGCCGCGCATCTCCGGAACGATGGATGCGACCATCGGCATCATCCGGACCGAGGACAGCGTGACCGCCAGAAAACAGGCGGCGAGATTGGCGCCACCGACCATCGAACCGATGAGGATCATCTTGGCCGGCAGAGCCCAGATCATCAGCGTCATGAACACTGCTTCGCCGCGCGGCACCCCGGATTCCAGCGCGAAGGCGCTGAAACCGACGAAGGATGTCATGAGAATGAGCGAGGGCAGTGAGAAGATGCCCCGCATTCCCCTGAAAAACCAGCCACGCAGGGAGATGGTGTCGCTATCGGCCGTTTGCATTCAGAATCCAATAATACATGTCGCCCGAAACTGAGCAGCGGTTTCAGGATAACGACGTGCATAAAACAAAAAACGCGTTGCGTGAATTCGGGAAATGCGTTGCGCTTTACACATGAAAATGCCGGGCTTTCGCCCGGCATCGGTTTATCGGTTGAGCAACCGCATCATTTCTTCTTCGGCACTTTCGGCACCGTATTGGCCTTGCGGCGCGGCTTGTTCTCTTCGTCTGGCTTGTCCGCCTCGGCGACTAGAACATCCGCCTCCTCTGCCGCTTTCGAGGCGGGTTTCGCCTTGGCCTTCGACGCCTTGCCCGGCGACTTGGCGGCCTTCAGCTCCGCCTCCGGCTTCGGCTTCACAGGCGCGGTCTCCGGCAGAACCTCAAGTTTAAGGCCGTCGGAACCGTCGTCCTTCTTGCCGACGGTGACGCTGACGACGCCGCCCTTCTTGAGCTTGCCGAAGAGAATCTCGTTGGCGAGCGGCTTCTTGATGTGTTCCTGGATCACGCGCGACAGCGGGCGAGCGCCCATCTTTTCGTCGTAACCCTTTTCCGCCAACCAGGAGATCGCATCTTCGTGCAGATCGAAGGTGACGTTGCGTTCGGACAGCTGGGTTTCCAGCTGCATGACGAACTTCTGCACGACCTTGTGAATAACGGCGGTCGGCAGCGGCGAGAACGGAATGATCGCATCCAGACGGTTGCGGAATTCCGGCGTGAACAGGCGGTTGATCGCCTCTTCATCCTCACCCGTGCGACGCGAAGAACCGAAACCGATGGCCGACTTGGCCATTTCGGACGCGCCCGCATTGGTCGTCATGATGAGGATAACGTTGCGGAAGTCGATCTTCTTGCCGTTATGGTCGGTCAGCGAGCCATGGTCCATCACCTGCAACAGAATGTTGTAGATATCCGGATGCGCCTTTTCGATTTCGTCCAGCAGCACCACCGAGTGCGGATGCTGGTCGACGCCATCGGTCAACAGACCGCCCTGATCGAAGCCGACATAACCGGGAGGTGCGCCGAGCAGGCGCGACACGGTATGGCGCTCCATATATTCCGACATGTCGAAGCGCAGCATCTCGACACCGAGCGAGGCGGCAAGCTGCTTGGCCACCTCCGTCTTGCCGACACCGGTCGGGCCGGAGAAGACATAGGAGCCGATCGGCTTGTTGGGTTCGCGCAGGCCGGCACGCGCCAGCTTGATGGCTGTTGCCAGCGCCTCGATGGCGATATCCTGACCATAAACGACCGAGCGCAGTTCCTTTTCAAGATTGGCGAGAACCATCTCGTCATCCTTGGACACCGTCTTCGGCGGAATGCGGGCCATCGTCGCGATGGTGACCTCGATTTCCTTTTCGGTGATCAGCTTGCGGCGCTTGGATGCCGGCAGCAACATCTGGGCGGCACCGGTCTCGTCGATCACGTCGATCGCCTTGTCCGGCAGCTTGCGGTCGGAAATATAGCGGGCCGACAATTCGACGGCAGCCTTGATCGCCTCGTTGGAATATCTCAGGTGGTGATATTCCTCGAAATAGGGCTTCAGACCCTTCATGATGGCGATGGTGTCATCGATGGACGGCTCGTTGACGTCGATCTTCTGGAAACGACGCACCAGCGCACGGTCCTTTTCGAAGAACTGCCGATATTCCTTGTAGGTGGTCGAGCCGATGCAGCGGATCGCGCCCGAAGACAACGCCGGCTTCAACAGGTTCGATGCATCCATCGCGCCGCCTGACGTGGCGCCAGCACCGATGACGGTGTGGATTTCGTCGATGAACAGCACCGCACCCGGAAACTCTTCGAGTTCCTTAACGACCTGCTTCAGCCGCTCTTCGAAATCGCCGCGATAACGGGTGCCGGCGAGCAGCGTGCCCATGTCGAGCGAGAAGATCGTGTCGTTGGCCAGCGCTTCCGGCACCTTGCCTTCAACGATGCGCTTGGCCAGACCTTCGGCGATTGCCGTCTTGCCAACGCCGGGATCACCCACATAAAGCGGGTTGTTCTTGGAGCGGCGGCAGAGAATCTGGATGGTGCGGTTGACCTCCTCGTGACGGCCGATCAACGGGTCGATCTTGCCGTTTCTCGCCTTGTCGTTGAGGTTGACGCAATAGGCTTTCAGCGCGTCCTGCTGCTTTTTAGCGGACGGACCTTCTTCCTCGGGATTGCTGCGGCTTGCCTTCGGATCGGCTTCGGGTTCGTCGGCGCCGCGTGGTGCGCGGGTCTGCGACGTGCCCGGACGCTTGCCGATACCGTGGGAGATGTAATTGACCGCGTCGTAACGGGTCATTTCCTGCTCCTGCAGGAAATAGGCGGCATGGCTTTCGCGCTCGGCGAAAATGGCGACGAGCACGTTTGCGCCGGTCACTTCCTCGCGGCCGGACGATTGCACATGGATGACAGCCCGCTGAATGACGCGCTGGAAGCCGGAGGTGGGCTTGGAATCCTCGTCATAACCGGTCACGAGGTTGGTCAGTTCGTTGTCGACGTAGTCGCTGACGGTCTTGCGCAGCGCATCGAGATCGACGTTGCAGGCGCCCATCACGGCGGCGGCATCCGCGTCGTCGATCAGCGCCAGAAGGAGATGTTCAAGCGTCGCATATTCGTGGTGACGCTCATTTGCAAAGGTCAGTGCCTGGTGCAGCGCCTTCTCGAGACTTGGGGAAAAAGTTGGCACGTTGCGATCCTCATTTCTTTTCCATGACGCATTGCAGCGGATGCTGGTGCTGTCGGGCGAAATCCATGACCTGGCTTACTTTCGTCTCTGCGACCTCATATGTAAACACCCCGCATTCGCCCACACCGTGCTGGTGCACGTGCAGCATGATACGGGTTGCCGCTTCGCGATCCTTCTGGAAAAAACGCTCCAGAATATGAATAACGAACTCCATGGGAGTGTAGTCGTCATTCAGTAAAAGAACACGGTACAAATTCGGTCTTTTCGTCTTTGCCTTGACGCGGGTGATAACGGAGGTACCGCGGTTGTTGCCGCCGTCTTCCCCGTCGCCCTCGCCCTGCATGTAGATCGGCCTAGCGATCATCTTTCATCATTCTCCACACTATTCTCGAACCGACAGCTCATCGCCAGCAGGGAGAACTTCGCCTCTTCATATCTAGGTCGTCGTGACGCGATTTTAAGCCCCTTGCGCAACGGCGCAATCACTATTGCGTTTGCAAGGAGGCAAACCTCGGGAAAAATTGGGGACTTGCGGCAGCGCTTCGGCAAACTGCGTGACACCCGCCGTCCCCGAAGCATTTTTTGGCCAGGCGGCAGCGGTTCCCGCGCATGGCAGGCGACGGCGAAAATCCGTCGTCATTCCTTGGCGTCGAGCATTTCGCGAACGGCAATGGCCAGTTGCTTCAGCGAAAAAGGTTTCGGCAGGAAGCCGAACTTGGCGTCCGCCGGCAGGTTTTTTGCGAATGCGTCCTCGGCATAACCGGAAACGAAGATGAATTTCAGATCGGGATAAGACTTGCGCAGTTCCTTAAGCAGCGTCGGGCCGTCCATTTCAGGCATCACCACATCGGACACGACGATATCGACCTTGCCTTCCAGCTCTTCCATTACCTCCAGCGCCTCGGTGCCGGAACCCGCCTCATGCACGGTGTAACCGCGGGTTTCCAGCATGCGCTTGCCGCCGCGCCGCACCGCCTCCTCGTCCTCCACCAGCAGTACGACAGCGGAGTTGCCGGTGAGGTCGAGCGGTTCTTCCTTTACCGGCTCAGGTGCCGCCACAGGAGCGAGCGCTGCTTCTCCAGGCTGCTGGCCCGCAACGGCCTCCACCACATGGCGCGGCAGGTAGATGCGGAAGGCTGTTCCCTTGCCCATTTCCGATTCGGGATAGATGTAACCGCCGGACTGCTTGACGATGCCATAGACCATCGACAGGCCGAGACCGGTGCCCTTGCCGACTTCCTTGGTCGTGAAGAAGGGCTCGAAAATCTTGTCCATGATTTCAGGCGGAATGCCGGTGCCATTGTCGGCAACTTCCACCATGACCATGTCTTCCGCCGGAACTTCCGGCCGGCCGAGTGCTGCCGCCTCCTGCGCATCCACATTGCGGGTGCGGATGGTGATCTTGCCACCTTCAGGCATGGCATCGCGGGCATTGACGCAGAGATTGATGAGCACCTGCTCGAATTGTGACAGGTCAGTCTTCACCGGCCAGAGGTCGCGTCCGTAATCCACCTCAAGCTTGACATTGGTACCGGAAATCAACCGGTCGACCAGCATGCGCAGATCGCCGATCACATCCGTCAGATTGAGGATCGCCGGACGCATCGTCTGCTTGCGCGAAAACGCCAGCAGCTGGCGCACCAGAACCGCTGCGCGGTTGGCGTTGCGCTTGATCTCCATCAGGTCGGCGAAACTCGGATCGGCGGGCCGCGCCTGTAGCAGCAGATGGTCGGATGACAGCAGGATGGCAGTCAGCACATTGTTGAAATCGTGGGCGATACCGCCCGCCAGCGTGCCGACGGCATTCATCTTCTGCGTCTGCGCCATCTGGGTTTCCAGCGCCTTCTGCTCGGTCACCTCGATGGCATAAACGATCGCCACTTCTTCGGGCGCCTCGTCGTCCTGATCGATGACAGCGTTGACGTAGAAACGGAAATGTCTGGTCTCGTCGCTCGGGTGGCGCGAATCGAACGGTGCGATATCGCCCTGCCGGTCCTTCGCCTCGGCCAGCGCCTGTTCGAGCCGCGGCTTCTCATTGTCGTGCAAGACGGTTTCAAGCGCCACGCCACGGTCGATATCGTCACGCCCGACGACACCGGAGAACAGCTTCAGGAACGGCGCATTGATGCGCAGAATGCGGCCTTCGCCATCGAGCGAGGCAATCGCCATCGGCGTATTGTTGAAGAAGCGCGTGAAACGCATGGCGGAGGATGATTCGGTATCCTCCTGCCCCTTGGGGCGCATCAGAACGATCGTCCGGCTTTCACCGGGTGCTCCATCCTTCAAGGTGACCTGATGCACGAGGCGGGCCGGCATGCTCTGGCCGTTCACCCGGCGCATGTCGAGATCGAGGATTTCGGTGCGCTTGGCACTGCCCTGCGGATGGACGGATTCGATCAGCGCCATGCCTTCGCCGGCGACGATATCGGACACCGTCATCGAGCCGGGTGAAAATTGCGCCAGATCGATGCCCAGCCATTCGGACAGGGTGGCGTTCAGATAAACGATCTCGCCCTTGCGGCCGGCGGAGAAGAAACCGGCCGGCGCGTGGTCGAGATAATCGATGGCGTTCTGCAATTCGCGGAAAAACCGTTCCTGATCCTCGCGCTCCGGCGTGATATCGGCGATCTGGAAGACGTGCAGCCCCTCGCCGCCCGCATCCTTCAGCACCCGGCCTTTCAGCCTGTACCAGTGCGGCCCGGCGCTCCCATCCTCGCCCAGCGGTTTCTGCAGCCGGAACTCCTCGTAACCGTCGCGGCCTTCCCGCAGCACGTTGATGAGCCGGTAAAGCGCTTCGGTCGATTCCCGGCTGCGCGACAGCAGCGTTTCGAGGCTCTGGATATCGCTCGCCCTGGTGGTGCCGCTCATGCGGCAATAGGTGGCGTTGGCATAGACCATATGCCCCTTGGCATCGGTGATCAGCGTGCCTTCGGGATGGGCCGACAGGAACCGGCGGGCAAGCCCGTCCGATTGCGACTGCGGCATGACCTCGATGAAACCGATGATCGACGAGACCAGAAAAAATATGCCCATCATCGCCAGCACGCCCAGAATGCCGAGCACGATTTCGTTTTCCAAAGAGTTCTTGAAATAAACGAAGGCGGCGGCAGCGGCGATCAGCACCAGCGCCAGAAGCAGGATGCGCAAAACCGTGCCGGAACGGGCACGCCTGTCCACCAGCGGAAGGTCGTTGTCGCTTGTCTCGCGCACCCGTGTCATCTTGGCCTCGCAGTCGTGCAGGTCGTCATTCGGTCAGCCACGGTTCTCGACGGAATCGGGCGTTAAAATTTCTTGTAGCAACTCGCTTGCGCATCAAAAAGCTCCGCCGGGCCACAAAGGCTTAAAAACGCACAGGGAAAACGCTTAGAAAGGCGCAATACACAGGCCTTTCAGTCGGCAAGGGAACCGAAAGCCACACCAGGCGGTTTTGTGTTCCAGGGGGACGGTGGCGGATAAACCTTGTATCGCGCCCAAAAAAATCGTCTTTTCCTGTTTGATGTTCACACTATAAGAACCACGGCAATATTAATTGCCCAAGAAATTAAAGGCCAGAAAATCTGAAGGGATGATCTCCATGATGGAAGATTTTATCGGCACCTATGGAAATAATCTCATCGTTGCCGTCGTCGGTGTGGGTGCGGCGCTGCTTATTCTGGCGATCGCTTTGTGGATCCTGCGCCGGCGCAGCGGTTCGTCGCCGTTTATCCGTGGCGGGCGCAACCGGCAGCCGCGCCTGCAGGTTCTCGACGCGACGGCCGTTGATGCGCGCCGCCGTCTGGTGCTGGTTCGCCGCGACAATGTCGAGCATTTGGTGATGATCGGCGGCCCGACCGATATCGTCATCGAAAGCGGTATCGGCGCAATTCCTATCGTCAGGGACGTGCAGGAGCCGGAACTGAAGGCCCTGCCGCGTCAGGAGAGCGAACCGAAGAGAGCCGAGCCGTCTATTCCCCAGGAACGCCGCGCCGCCCTGCCGCAACAGCCGCCCGTCGCAGCGGCAGCCCCTCCCGTGTCGCAGGAACCGGTGAGACAGCCGCAACGGCCGGAGCCGGCCCCGCCTGCTCCTCGCCCGCCACAACCGGCCGCAACAACCGCACCATTGCCGCCACGTCCATCGACACCGCCGCAACCCGTATCGCCGCCGCCCGTGGCAGTCCGCGAGCCCGCTCCACCGGTCAGACAGGCCGCACCAGAGAGGGAGATCGTGCGTCCCGTCCCGCCACCGCCAACAATGGCTGCCGCAGCCCCGGCAGCTGCCATTTTGCCAGTAGCCGCCGCGTCGCTCGACATGGCCAGCGAACGAAGCGAGCCGCGTCGTGCGGAACCCTTCGTACCCGCTCCGGTACAGACACCGATACCGGTCGCACCACCGGCGCCAGCACAGGCGACGCAGGCAAAGGTGGAGGAAGAACGGCCGACGGTCATCGCCCCACCGGTTTTTGCCGCGCGCGAGCCGGTATTCGACCAATCCAGCGCCGCAGATTTTCTCGATGCGGCGCGCGAGCGGGTTCTTCCCGGCATGAAGCCTGAGCAGAACGCGCCGCCCGCCCCCTTCCCGCCGAAACCCGAAAGTCCGGCTTTTGCGTCCAACGACGCTGAACCGAAATTTTCCGATGAGCTGGCCAGCGATTTCGAGAGCTTTCTCGAAGCGGAGATAGCCAAGAGCCGGGATGCGGATAACGAACCGGCAATTGCCGCCGCCGAAAAGCAGCAGAAAAACGAGCCCGTTTCGCCACCAGTTACCGGAGCGTCGCCAGATGGTGACGTGCAAAAGGAAATGGCGCGTATTTTTGGCGAGCTTTCCGTTACCCGCGACCGCTGAGGCGGCGTGCATAAAGCTTCAATGCCAAAAGGGCACGGAACAATTCCGTGCCCTTTTGCTTGTGCTTGTGCAGGTGCTTAATATGGCCGGTTCGCTGCGGCGTCCGGCACAGCAGCCTTGTTATTCGTCGCGATAAACTTTTTCGCGACGCTCGTGACGTTCCTGCGCCTCGATGGAGAGCGTCGCTATCGGGCGGGCGTCCAGACGCTTGAGGCCGATAGGTTCACCCGTTTCCTCACAGAAACCGTAGGTGCCGTCTTCGATCCGCTGAAGAGCCGCATCGATTTTGGAAATCAGCTTGCGCTGACGGTCGCGGGCGCGAAGTTCGATCGCCCGGTCTGTTTCGGATGAAGCCCGATCAGCGAGATCGGGGTGATTGGCGCTTTCTTCGGCGAGATGTCCGAGGGTCTCGCGCGCTTCTCTCAGGATGTCATTTTTCCAGGCGACCAGCTTCGCGCGGAAGTAGGCCCGCTGGCTGGCATTCATGAACTCGTCGTCTTCCGAGAGTACATATTTGCTAAGATCGATCTTCTCACTCAACGCGATTCTCCTCGAAGAACATCTCAATGCGGCGGTGTATACTCCAATGATATAGGCCGGTTCAAGTCTACAGATCAGTTTTCAGGCATTTTTAAAACTGACACAAAAATCATCTAAATGACTAATTTTTATCCTCTATTGGCGTCGAGGCGATCTGTTCTTCGATCACTTCAATGCGACTTGCCAACAGGAAAGAGGACTTGCGGTCCCTCGATCCTATCCTGTAGCATCCGGCTGTACCCAGAGTTTCGAACGCCGGTTCCTGCCCTTGACAGTTTCTCATCCGAAGCGAGTTTATCTTTTACGCCACGCCAAAGCCGCCTGGGCGGCGCCGGGGGAACGCGATTTCGACCGGGGATTGAACGAGGCAGGTTTTGCCGAGGCGGAGATCATTGCCGACCTTGCCGCCGACCGGCGCTACCGCCCCGACCTGCTCTTATCCTCCACCGCCGCACGCTGTCGGCAGACCACGCAGGCCTGGCAGCGCGCCTTCAACGAAGGCATCGAAATAGCCTATGTCGATGAGATGTATAATGCGCGCAGCGAAACCTATCTCTCCCTCATCGCAGCGCAGACGGATGCTGGTTCGGTGATGCTGGTGGGCCATAACCCCACCATGGAGGCGACACTGGAGGCGATGATCGGCGAGGATATGCTGCATGCCGCCCTGCCCTCCGGTTTCCCGACCGCAGGGCTCACCGTGCTCGATTACGACGGCAGTGGCGCAAATGGCGAGGATCGCTGGCGGCTGGTCGATTTTCTCTCACCGGGCAAGTAGCCGCCCCAACGCGTGACGGAGCCATCGCCGATGGCGGCTGTCGTAAAAATCCATCGGGGCGCTTCTTTTTTGGGCAGCCTCGACTTCCTATATTGCAGCCGTGATCATGAACCACAGCCGGGAAACTGCCATTGCCGCCTTCTCTGACGTCCCTGACAGACAGTGCGCTTATCGCGCTCGATAATCTGGCCGACCGTGCGAGCAACCTCACCCATCCGACATTACGGCTTGGCGTTACAGGCCTTTCGCGGGCGGGAAAGACGGTTTTCATTTCCTCCCTCGTCCATAATCTCCTGAATGGCGGCCGCCTGCCCCTATTCGAGGCCATGCGGTCAGGCCGCGTCTCGAATGTGCGCCTTGAGCCGCAGCCGGACGACGCTATTCCCCGCTTCCAGTACGAAGACCATATTCAGGCGCTGGTGCGCGACAGGCTGTGGCCGGATTCGACGCGGGCAATCTCGGAACTCAGGATCACGCTGGATTACCAGAGCGCCAGCGGCTGGGGCCGGTGGTTCTCGGCCGGCAAGCTATCCATCGATATTGTCGACTATCCCGGAGAATGGCTGCTCGACCTGCCGCTGCTCTCACAGGACTACAAGCAGTTCAGCGATGCGACCGTCGCACTTGCCGGAAGCGGCATCCGCGCCGAACTGGCGCAGGAGTGGCTGGCGATCGCCTCTTCGCTAGATATCAATGCGCCTGCCGATGAGATGACGGCGCGCCGCCTTGCCGAAAGCTTCGCAGCCTATCTGAAAGCCTGCAAATCCGACGAGAGATCGCTCTCCACCCTGCCGCCCGGCCGTTTCCTGATGCCGGGCGATCTGGAGGGTTCTCCGGCGCTGACCTTTGCGCCCCTGCCGGGGCTGACCAACGAAAAGGCACCAAAGGGCTCGCTACGGGCGATGATGGAGCGGCGTTACGACGCCTATAAGTCGATTGTGGTCAAACCCTTCTTCCGCGAGCATTTCGCCCGCCTCGACCGTCAGATCGTGCTGATCGACACGCTGCAGGCCGTTAATCGCGGACCGGAAGCCGTTCAGGATCTGGAACGGGCGCTGGGCGATGTTCTTGCCTGTTTCCGCCCCGGCACCAACAGTCTGTTGTCCTCGCTCATCGGCCGTCGCATCGACAAGGTGCTGATTGCCGCCACCAAGGCCGACCATCTGCATCACGAAAGCCATGACCGGCTGGAGCGGCTGACCCGTCGTCTGGTGGACCGCGCCATCACCACCATCGGCATGAACGGTGCCGGCATAGAGGTCATGGCTCTCGCTTCCGTGCGCGCCACCAGAGAGGCAAGCGTGCGTCAGGATGGCCACGAACTGCCCGTCATCGTCGGCACGCCGATGGCCGGTGAAACCATCAATGGCGAGACCTTCGACGGCAACCGCAAAACGGCGATCTTTCCCGGCGACTTGCCCGAAGACCCGGAACCGTTATTTCGCAGCATAGACGAGGATGGCGACAAGGCGACGCTACCGGATGTCAATGTCGTGCGCTTCCGCCCGCCCAATGTTGACGAGCCGGGTAGCGGCGGCATCCGGCTTTCCGTTCCCCATATCAGGCTCGACCGCGCCATGCAGTTCCTGTTCGGAGACAAGCTCGCATGAAGGCTCCCACACAAAACGATCCGCAGGCCCGCCGCCCGGCGGCTTTCACCCTCGAGACAGAGGAGACGGCACGGCCGTCGCCGGCGCAGAAACGCGCGCCGCGTAGCTTCGATACCGAGATTTCATTGACGCCTGACGAGGACGATCCGTTTCTGGCGCCTGAAGAGATCGATGCGGCCGCATTGCCGGTGGCCTCACCGAAGAAAAACCGCTTCTCTCTCGGCAAGCTCGCGCTCGGCGCGCTTGGTGTCCTGTTCTCGCTCGCCTTCGGCCTCTGGGCGGACCAGCTTATCCGCAACCTGTTCTCCCGCTCCGACTGGCTAGGTTATACGGCGAGCATCGCCCTTATCGTGGCGCTTTTCGCCGTTCTCGTCCTTGTCGGGCGGGAAGTCTTCGGGATCATGCGGCTCAACGCCGTGCAGTCGCTCAAGGCCGATGCCGAGACCGCGAGCCTCGACAAGAGCCCGAAACCTGCCCGCGCCGTTATCACCCGCCTTAATGCCGTCCTCTCCCACCGGGCCGAAACAGCCAAGGGCCGTGCGGCGCTGAAGGATACCGAAAATGATGTGATTGACGGCCCACATCTCATCGAGCTCGCCGAGCGTGAATTGCTGGCACCGCTCGACCGGCAGGCGCGGGCGCTGATTCTCAATTCCTCCAAGCGTGTCTCCGTGGTCACCGCCGTCAGCCCGCGCGCTATCGTCGATCTGGCTTACGTGCTGTTCGAGGTGACACGGCTGGTCAGGGCCATGGCCGAGCTTTACGGCGGCCGTCCCGGCACGCTCGGCATGCTCCGGCTGCTGCGCGACGTCGTCGCCCATCTTGCCGTCACGGGCTCGATTGCCGTCGGCGATGGGCTGGCCCAGCAAGTTCTTGGCCACGGTCTTGCCTCGAAGCTTTCCGCCCGCCTCGGCGAAGGCGTCATCAACGGCCTGATGACGGCGCGAATCGGCATTGCGGCGATGGACCTTTGCCGCCCGCTGCCGTTTCGTGCGGTGAAGCGGCCGGGGATCGGTGATTTCATGTCCGACCTGACGCCCGATTTAAGCGGCGGAAAAAGCGGTGAAAAAGCCTGATCGGTGGGGCGTACACGGCTCAAAAGGTTACGGACGAAGCCGCAAATACGGGTGAAATAAACCAAGCATTAACCATTCCGCCGGTAGATTGCCGCCTATCGAACAGGCTTCTTCGCCGGGGAAAGTATCATGTATTCGCGCTTCTTTTCGCTTGTGGGCGGACTTGCCGCCATATTGTCCGTCAGCGGCGGCTTCGGCCTGTCTGACGTCCATGCCGCATCGCGCGATCGCGACGACGTATTCTTCCGCTCTGTGGCCGGCGTCTGGAAAGGTCCGGGAGAAATCGTCGCGGGCAAATACAAGGGCACCAAATTCACCTGCGATCTGACAGGCGAACCGCTCGATGATAAAAAGACCGGCATCAAGCTTGGCGGCACCTGCCGCGTCGGCGTCTTCAGCCAGCCCATGTCTGCCATCATCAGCCAGAAGGGCAGCAGCTACGAAGGCAAGTTCCTCGATGGCGCCGAGGGCAAGGGACTGGACATCACCTCCGGACAGGTCAGTGGCGACAAGGTCGTTGTCGGCATCAACCGTTCCAAGCTCAATGGCGCCATGGTCGCCCGCGTCTCGAGTGACAATTCGATGAACATCACCATTTCCGTCAAGGTCGCCGACCAGATGATCCCTGTCATCGGCGTGACGCTGGCGCGCGACATCGACCAGCTCGCCGTTGGTTCGATCAAGCCTTAAGCGCAATAATCTTCTCAGTCATTACCGAGCGGGAGTGTCCACCACTCCCGCTTTTCGTTTGTGCGGACAATGCCGCTTCTATCCGCCTGCTGAAGCCATTCCCGTACCAGCTTCCCCCTGACGTCGATATCCGGGGCGATCTCGGCGAGCGGCATCAGGACGAAAGCGCGCTCGGTCATGCGCGGGTGCGGCACTTCGATGCTTTCCGTTACGATAACCTCATCGCCATAGGTCAACACGTCAATATCGATGGTCCGTGGCCCCCAGCGTTCCGTGCGCACCCGCTTCATGCCCTTTTCAATGTCGAGGCATAATTGCAGCAGCGCGGGCGCCGTGAGCGAGGTTTCGACCAGCGCACAGCAATTGAAGAAATCCGCCTGATCCGTCTTACCCCAGGGAGGTGTGCGGTAAAGGCCGGAGACGGCCAACAGGCGGCAATTTTCATGCGTATCCAGTTCGTGCAAGGCCTTGGCCATTGCGGCGGCGGGATCGCCGATATTGCCGCCGAGACCCAATGCGGCGACTGTCATCTTTTCAGGCACGGTGTTCAACACTCACCTGCGCATAATCGAGAATGCCGGGAACGGGCGCGGACGGTTTACGCACCGTGATGCGCAGCCAGACGATTTGCGGGTAACGGGCGCGCAGCGCTTTGGCGATGTCGTTCGCCAGCGCCTCGATCAGATAACGGCGCTGGCCCACGACGATTTTTTCGATAACGGCGAAGGCCACGCCGTAATCGACGGTATTTTCGATCTCGTCGGTTTCCAGCGCGTCACCCGCCTCGACCTCCATTTCGGCATCGACGAAAAAGCGCTGGCCCAGCACCTCCTCCTGCTCGAGAAGGCCATGACGGGCGAAAAAGGAACAGTTTTTCAGGATGATGGTATAGCGGCTCATCGCATCGCCTCCATGGCAGGAATGTTTCGCCCGAAAGCCGCGCCTTTGTCAGGACACGGCATTCCGGCACTCGTTGATCTACGCATCGGCCTTTGCCGGCGCTTTGGCAAGAACCGCATCGGCAATTGCCAGTGCATCGCGTGTGGCAGTGACATTGTGCACGCGAAAAATCGAAGCACCCGAAAGGCGCAGGATCGCTGTCGTCGCAGCCGTTCCGATATCGCGTTCGTGGGCAGCATCCCTGCCCGTCAGCGACCCTATGAAACGCTTGCGCGACGTGCCGGCCAGAACCGGCAGGCCAAAAGCGGCAAGTTCACCGAATCGCGCCATAAGCTCGACATTTTCGCGCTCGTCCTTGGCAAACCCGAAACCGGGATCGAGCACGATGGCATCACGGGCAATGCCCGCATCCTGCGCAATCTCCAGCGAGCGATTGAGGAATTCAAACTGGTCCTCGATGACATCGACGAGCTTCTGCCTGTCGCGGCCGGTATGCATGATGCAGACGCCAGCACGTGTGGCGGCAATCACGCCCGCCATCTCCGCATCCTTCTGCAACCCGAAGACATCATTGACGATATGCGCGCCAGCCTCGATCGAAAGCCTCGCGGTGGATGCGCGATAGGTATCGACCGAAATCAGCACATCCGTCTCGCGGCGCAGTTTCTCGATGACAGGCAACACGCGGTCCTGCTCCTGCGCCTCTGTCACCTGCGCCGCACCCGGCCGGGTGGATTCGCCGCCGATATCGATGATGTCAGCTCCCTCTTCCACGCAGGTCAGCGCATGGGAAAAAGCCGCTTCGACGGCAAGAAAACGGCCGCCGTCGGAAAAGGAATCGGGGGTGGCGTTGACGATGGCCATAATACGGCCACGCCCATCAAGTTTCAGGGAGCGACCATGGGCCGCTTGCCACACATTGCTGCCGGCTGTTATCACGTAACACGCGCCTTTCAGGAATAACGGAGTGTTATGCCAATCCTTATAAGTTCCGCTCCGCCTATGCAGCAAACGTTTTTCAAGTTCAACCGGAAGGCCGGGTCATGACCAAAACATCACGTGCTCTTTGCGCCGCCCTTGCGGGTGCGCTGGCACTTTCTTCGGCCGGGCCGGCTTTTTCCGAAACCATCGTCCGCAAGACCTATTCCTATTTTTCGATCGCCGGCAAAACCGCCGCAGATCTCGACCAGCAGCTCTCCAAGCATGGCCCGCTGACGCGCAATACCGGTGCGCGCCATCCCGGTGCGACCGAGATCAAATTCGGCGGCGAACTCAGTTATGTCGAAAAAAACGGCCAGTGCAGCGTTGGAACGGCCAAGGTTCTTTTGAACACCCGTATCCTTCTGCCGCGATGGAAAAACCGTCGCCGCACCACGGCGGAACTGGCCTTCATCTGGGATACGCTGCTTGCCGATATCAAGCGCCATGAGGAGCGGCACGCGGAAATCGCCCGCACCCATGCCCGTTCGCTCGAAAGAGAGCTGGCAGCACTTCATCCGCAGAAAAACTGCGAGACGCTGCAGGAAATGGTCGGCAAGATCACCCAGACGGTGATGGATGAACACGACAGGGACCAGATGCGTTTCGATGTGGTAGAATCGAAAAATTTCGATGCCCGCATGACCCGACTTTTGAAAAACCGGCTCGAACAGGGGCAGAATCGGCGCTAAACCGCCTTTCGCCGCATTTCCCGTTAAGGCGCAACGCAACGGAAACATGACGTTACGTCATGTCCGATCTCACCCGTGACTTCTCGTCATGGTGCCGTCGCCGAGACTCATTGTAGCTTGTTCATACGGTTTTTAACGGTTGTGGCCCGCAACGGGTCCGACGCTCAAAACTCTCTCCGGTTCTCCCGGTGCGCACTTGAGGGCTCGCAGGTGTTTCCTCCCTCGCCTGCATGCTGCGTACCCGCCTCGCCCCGCTCCCCGCTACCTGGTGAGCGGGGCTTTTTCTGCGACCGGCAGTGCGAAGGGCTTTCAGCCCTGGCGTTCGGGAACGTGAACGACGAGACCGTCAAGCTCGTCTTTCATCTTGATCTGACAGGAGAGACGCGAGGTGGGGCGCACGTCGAAGGCGAAATCCAGCATGTCCTCTTCCATCGGCTCCGGCCCGCCGACACGCTCCGCCCAGGCGTCATCGACATAGACATGACAGGTCGCGCAGGCACAGGCGCCGCCACATTCCGCATCGATGCCCGGAATGGAGTTGCGCACGGCGTTCTCCATGACGGTGGAACCGTTGCTCACATCGAGTTCATGGGGCGTGCCGTCAAAGGCGACGATGGTCAGTTTTGTCATGCCGGAATCCAAAATGGTGATCTAAGAACTGTTCTAAACACATAGAAAGGCCGGTTCGCCTTGGCAACCCGCTTCCAGGGCGCACAGGCTGAACCGGCCTTATAAAATGACAAATTTGATGAACTCCGCCTCAGCGGCAGAGCTTGAGGATAAAGTTTTCCGCCTCGACGATGGTTGCCGCGAGTTTCGCAATTGCCGCGCTGTCCTTGCCCTTGTCCTCTACCGCAGCGGCGGCGGCGGAAACAGCGGGGGCGCCAACGGCCTGTGCGGCACCCTTCAGGCGATGGGCTGTCGCCCTCACGGTCTTGTCGTCAGCCTCGGCAATTTCATGCAAGGCGGCGCGGGCATTACGGCTGAACAGTTGCAGCACTTCGATTTCCAGATCCTTGTCACCCATCGTCTGACGGGCAAGATGATCGAAATCGATCGGCTTTTTCGTAACGGCCGGCGCACCGCCGCAATTATCCGGAGCTTCGAAAGCAATACTGACCGCTGCCATGGCTGAAATTCCTTGTTCCGCCGTTTCTTGTTTCGTGTCACATCTGTGTCGTATTTACGCATCCAAACCGGTGCTATCGGCTTAAATTACGGCGTGACGCGGGCGAAAATCTTCTGCTATGGTTAATTTATGTTAAACTTATGCGAAACAAGGCGTTCAGAGCGAAACTCAGGTTTAAAAACTGTTAAAAAGCCGACACTTCGCTACCGTCTCAAATCCGCATTAATTGTTTCGAACACCTAAATGTGTCACTACGGTACTGCCGTTCCTGCGAGGCTTGAGTGCAAGCTTTGTTATTACGGCACAGTGATGTAATTTCGCCCGAAAGCTGGACCACCAGCAATTCGGGATTTGGTAAATGGCGGAATTGTTTCCTTTAACGGGATAATGTTCCGCCGGCATGATGGCGGCAGTCCGCTTGCAGGTTGCAAGTGGTCGAACGGCATGAAGCCGGGCGTATGTGTAACGAGGCGTAACCGCATGGCGAATAACAAGATCAGCGACTCTGTCGACGAGACTGCATTTCAGGCGTTGGAAGACGCCCTGCAGCTTGGTGCTTTCGAAGAAAAGCCGGAATCGCGGAAAACCGCAGCGCCAAAGCAGCCGGAGGCCAGATTGAAGGAAGCAAGCCGACAGACCCCTGCTCCCGAGGCCGCCCGCGCGCCTGCAGAACAGGCACCCAAATCGCCCAATCTGGAAGCGGCCAATGACGGCTCCAAGCGCAGCCCGGCGATGATCCTGAAATCGCTGGAAGGCGGCTCCATCGGCGGCGCACTCAGAAATGCGACGATCATGTCGGTCATCTGGGCGCTTGGCGGTCTCGGTGTCGCCCATCTTCTTTACGGTAACGCGCTGTGGAATATCGCCTCGATTGCCGATCTCACCGCAATCCCCGGCCTGATGGCGATCGTCGTCGGCATTCTCGTTCCCGTCATGCTGTTCTTCGCCTTCGCGATCATGATGGCGCGTGCCCGCGACCTGCGCAACGCTGCCCGGTCAATGGCTGAAGTGGCGCTTCGCCTTGCCGAGCCCGAAACGGTTGCCTCCGACCGCATCATGTCCGTCGGCCAGGCGGTTCGCCGCGAAGTCTCGGCCATGAATGACGGCATCGAGCGCACCATTGCGCGTGCGACGGAACTCGAAACGCTCGTTCATTCCGAAGTCAACGCGCTTGAGCGCAGCTATGCTGACAATGAACTGCGCGTACGCAGCCTCGTGCAGGAACTGACCGCCGAGCGCGACGCCATCGTCAACCACGCCGAGCGTATCCGCTCGTCCATCGTGGGTGCGCAGGAACAGATCAAGGAAGAGCTTTCCATCGTCGGTGAAGAGCTTTCGATGCGGCTTGCCACCTCCGGTGAAGCCTTCGCCTCGATGATCGATACGCGCTCCGCAGCACTGCTCGAAAAATCGCGCGCTTCTACCGAAGCAATGGGCAGCCTTATCGCCGCCAAGACCGAAAACCTGCTTCAGGCATTGAATTCCTCGGGCTCGACGCTGTCGAACGAATTCGACATGCGCCTGCACAATCTCGCCTCGACGCTGGATGAGCGCGGTGAAGTTCTGCTCGAACGGTTCGCGATCCATGCATCGACGCTGGATAGCGGTGCTGAAAGCCTCAACAGCGCGCTTGAAGAACGCACCCGACAGCTTAACGAAACGCTCTCCACCCGCACGCTCGAACTCAACCGCAATATTGATCGCGGTCAGCAGGTCATCGGCAGTTCGCTGGACACCGTGCTCGACAAGCTCTCTGCCTCGCTCGAGGAAAAGGGTCTCTCCTTCCGCCAGAGCCTGCAGAGCACGGCTGATGATGCGATCATGGATCTCGATCTGCGTTCCGGCCTCTACGAAGAGCGCCTGCAGGCAACGGTCGGCCAGGTCAACTCCGCCTTCGACGAACATGTGGCGGATTTCGCCAGCGCCTTCGACCAGCGTGCCGGCAGCCTCGACAGCAAGCTGATGGAAAGCCTTGCCCGCATCAACGAAACCGTTGCCGGCGGCTCGGAAGCCCTCGACACCATGCTGAACAGCGGTCTTGAGCGCATCGGCAATACCATGACCGATCAGTCTCTGGCGCTGGCAACCGCGCTGGGCACGGGCCAGGAAATGCTTGAAAGCGCGCTTGAAATCCGCACCCGCGAGTTCAGCGACGCCATCGGCCAACGCACTACCGAAATTACCAATGCTTTCGCCAATTCGCACGAGAAGATCGACGGCGTTCTGGCGGAACGCAGCAATGCCCTGTTCGGCGCGCTTTCGGCCAGCCAGGACCGTTTCGACGAGGCGCTCGCCAGCCGTTCGCTGGCCATTACCGGCTCTGTCTCCGGCACGGCCGAGCGCCTTGCCATCATGCTCGACGAACGTGCAGCCGCCATCAACAGCGTTGTTGCCGATGTCGAGCGCCGTCTGTCGGAAACGCTCGAAACCCGGGCGGCTGCCATCACCGGCGCCGTTTCCGGTATCGAGGACCGCATTTCCGACACGCTGGAAAGCCGCACGGCCGCATTGCATGACGTTGTTTCCGGCGCGGAAAGCCGCATCGCCGAAACGCTGGATGGCCGCACGGCTGCTCTTTCCAGCACGATTTCCGGTGTCGAGGAACGCATCGCCGACACCATGGACAGCCGCACCCTGTCGCTTGACATGACCTTTGCCAATGTCGAGGAAAGGCTTTCCGAAACACTCGACAGCCGTACCTCCGCCCTCACCGGCATTGTTGCAAGCGCCGAAGAAAAGATCGCCGGCGCACTCGACAGCCGCACGGCAACCTTCGGCGACGTGGTCGCGGGTGCCGAAACACGTATCGCGGAAACGCTGGACGGTCGTACCGCCGCGCTTAACGCCGTGGTTTCCGGTGCGGAAGAACGCATCGCCGATACGCTTGACAGCCGCACCATGGCGCTCGACATGGCATTCTCCGGCGCTGAGGAAAAAATCGCCGAAGCACTTGACACGCGCACCGCAGCCCTTGGCCAACTGGTGGCCGGCGCCGAGACGCGTATTGCCGGCGCGCTCGACAGCCGCACGGATTCGTTGAAAAACGTCGTTTCCGGCGCGGAAGAGCGGATCACTGACGTGCTCGACAGCCGTACCATGGCGCTGGACATGAGTTTCTCCGGCGTAGAGGAAAAAATCGCCGATATTCTCGACAGCCGCACCGCTGCCCTGCACGGCGCCGTTTCCGGCGTAGAGAACCGTATTGCCGGTGCGCTGGATAGCCGTACCGCTGCCCTTTCCGGCATCGTCTCTGGTGCGGAAGAACGTATCGCCGATGCGCTCGACAGCCGCACCATGGCGCTCGACATGACGATTTCGGGTGTCGAGGAGCGGATTGCCGAGGCGATGGATGCGAGAACATCGTCGCTTTCGCTTGCGGCGGCCGGTGTCGGCCAGCGCCTTGAAGCCACTGCGTTTACACTTGAAAACGCCCTTGCCAGCGGTCACGAGCGGCTGGAAACCATGCTCGGCTCACAGGCGGAACGCATTGCCGGTTCGCTGGAGCGCAATAGCGGCCTGATCGAGCAGAGCGTTTCCGGTGCGGCCAACCGCATCGAAACCGTTGTGGAAGATGGCAGCAGCCGTTTTGCGCAGACGGTGGAGGAAGGCGTTTCCCGCCTCGAAACCAATCTGTCGCAATCGCATGAGGATATCCGCACCGCGCTCGACCAGCGCCACGCGGATATGGCAGCGACGCTAAGCTCCGCCACCACACAGATGGGTGACATGCTCTCCGAGCAGGCGATGATGATCGGCACCACTGTCGCCTCCAGCGCCAGCATGCTCGAACTGTCGCTCGAAACCCAGCAGGACACGCTTCAGAAGGCAATCGACGGAAGTGCTGCGACGCTGGAAGAACGTCTTCGCAACAGCGCCGGCGACATCGCCGTCAAGATCGGTGAAGCCGCCCGCGAAATCGGCGGTGCGACAGACGCCCTCTCCTCCCGCATCGAAACCTCGATCGGCAACGTCACTACCCGTCTCGATGAGACCGGTGCGCGTATCGAAACGTCGCTCGACACGTTGCAGGCGCGTGTCGGCGGTGATCTGGCCAATGTGAACACGTCGATTGAAGATTCGGGCCGTCGCTTCGCCGAAGCACTCGAGGACAAGACTGCGATATTTGCCCGCACCAGCGACGAAGCTGCCGAGCGTATCACCGGTATTCTGGACGAGCAGACGACACGTGTCTCCGACACCTTCGAAAGCCGCACGAGCCGTCTGGCCGAAACTTTCGATACCGGCACGGCCCGTATCGACGAACGTCTCGGCACCATGGACCGGGCGCTGACGATCGGCCTCGAAAACGTCAACCGTACCATTGAAGGCAAGGCCAGCGATCTCGCGGTCAGCCTGCGCGGCGCAGTCGTCTCCGCCACCCAGAACATCGGTGACGAAGCGGCTCGCTCGTCTGCCCTGCTCGCCAAGTCCGGCTCGGAATTTGCCGATCAGGTCCAGGCGCAGAACGAGGCCTTCACCAAGGCCATCGAAGAGCGCTCCGGCGAGATCGTCAACCGCATCTCGGATGCGCAGACGCGCCTTTCCGGCCAAGCCGCTGCCGTCGCCCAGACCTTCTCCGAGGCTGGCAACATCATCGTCAACAAGGTTGCCGAGGCTGAAGCTGTCGTCCGTTCTCAGGTCGGCGTCATCTCCGAGACGCTGACGGGTGTCGAATCGGCCCTCGACGCGCGTGGCGAATCCATTCGCTCGGCGCTGGATAACCGCACCCGCGAACTCAACTCGATGCTGGCCAGCCGTTCTGCGGAACTGTCACGCCTGATCGAGGAGAAAGCCAAGCCGGTGGTCGACGAATACGCCACCATTGGCCGCGAAGCCGCCGAAAAGATCGTCTCCGCCGCTCAGCAGAGCGCAGAACTTCTGTCGCAGAGCAATAGCGGCATGGTCGGCATGGTCGAACAGGCGATCAGCGACTACGCCAATGCCGGCACGGATGCGGCGAGCAAGCTTGTCGCCGCCACCCGCCAGAGCACCGACATGTTGTCGCAGACCCATACCGCGATGGCGGATGCCGTCGAACAGGGTATCGACAAATATGCCCGCTCGGGCAGCGATGCGGCCAACAAACTGGTTGCCGCCACCCGCCAGAGCACGGATATGCTGTCACAGACCCATAACAGCATGGCGGAAATCGTCGAAAAGTCGGCATCGAACTTCAACTCCGCCGTCGAGCGCGCCGCACAGGAATTCGGCACGGCCGACGAAGCGTTGAATGCATCTGCGACCCGCTTCTCCGATAGCGCCTCGCAGGCCGCCGATATGGTGTCCAGCTCCAGCCGTCTGCTCGAAGGAAAAATCGACCGTCTGTCGAATATTTCCGGCCAGACACTGGCGCAGGTTGCCGGCATCGTCGGACGCTTCGAGGAACATTCGAAGGTGCTGAGCCAGGCGTCCGAACTGCTCAATGCGGCACAGTCGAGCCTCGTCGGCACGCTGGAGGAACGTCAGGATGCGCTGCGCAGCCTGTCCGTCGGCCTCGTCAAGCGCTCCGAAGAGATCGAAAGCGCCATGCGCAACGTCGTCGGTGTGGTGGAAACCACGCTCAACGAGGCCGAGGAGCGTTCGCAGAACGTCGCCGGCAATCTGCGCGACAATCTGCAGGCGTCCTTTACCGATATCGGCCGCTCGCTGGATGAAACCGAACAGCGCGCCCGCTCGGCGGCACAGACCATGCGGGGCGCCCTGCTCTCTGCCGGTCAGGATGCCAGCCGCTCGATCGAAAGCACCCTGTCCGACGCGCAGAAATATTCCGACGAGCTGGTCAACCGCCTGCGCGGCGGCGTCGAATCGTCGCTTTCCGAAGTCGACAATCTTCTGGGCAGCGCCTCGGAAAAATCCAATGCCGCCGCAGCCAACCTCAAGGAAACGCTGCGTCAGGCCGTCGAAGAAGCCGTCAGCCGTTTTGCCGGCGCAACCGACGAGATTCGCCGCTCCAGCCATGATATCCGCCGCGAGCTGGATGCGACCCGCGCCGAACTGAAGCGCGGCGCATTCGACCTGCCGGAAGAAGCCAAGGAAAGCGCTGCCGCCATGCGTCGCGCCGTTTCCGAGCAGATCAAGGCCTTGCAGGATATTTCCCAGCTCGTCGGTCGTTCGACCCACCAGATGGAAATTTCCGAACCGGTGGCCCGCGCCATTGCTGCAACCCAGCCAGCCGCCGAGCGCCGCGTCGAGCCGCGTCCACAGCCGGCGGCCTCTGCTCCGGTGCAGCAGCGCCCGGCACAACCGCAGCCTGCCCCCGCACCTGCTGTACTGCGTGGCTCCCTGCCGCTTGAGAACCGCCAGGTCGAAAACCGGCAAACGCCCGCGCCTGCTCCGGCAGCTGGCGCTGCACCCGCCGGACGCCGCGAAGAAGGCGGCGGCTGGATCAGCGACCTGCTGCGCGGCGCCTCGCAGGAAACGACTGCCGCGTCAGCGCCCCGCCCCGCCGCCGAACAGCAGCCGACCCGTGCGGCCGACACCCGCAATCCCCGGCACATGGTCGAATCGCTGAACTCGCTCTCTGTCGACATCGCCCGCGCCATCGACCACGATGCCTCGGTGGAACTGTGGCGGCGCTACCAGCGCGGCGAGCGCGACGTCTTCACCCGTCGCCTCTACACGCTGAAGGGCCAGACGACGTTTGACGAGATCAAGCGGAAATACGAACGGGAAGCCGAATTCCGCACCGCCGTGGACCGCTACATCACGGACTTCGAAAAGCTGCTCGCCGACGTGGCCCGCACCGACCGCGACCGGAGCGTCACCCAGTCCTACCTCACCTCCGATACCGGCAAGGTCTATACGATGCTTGCCCACGCGGCGGGCCGGTTCAATTGATCTGATTGACGCAAAAACAATAAAACCCCGGTCTTTTGACCGGGGTTTTTCTTTTTGAATTGCTGACTGTTTCGTCGCTCGTCAACGACGTGAACTTATTCGGTTACGCTGAAATCAAAGGTCGAACGTGCCCGTCGCAACCCGAACCGCATGCCCACCGATGCGGGCGCGGGCGATTTCGCCGTCCTTGATGTCCATGCGCAGGTGGATGTGGGACGGCCTTTCCATTTCCACGCCCTGCTCTATCAGCAGCGGATAGTGACCATCGGTCAGGCCGTCGAAATGATGGATGGCGCCCGAGAGCGCGGCGGCTGCCGAGCCGGTGGCGGGGTCTTCCGAAATCCCCATATCCGGGGAAAACATGCGGGCATGGAACTTCGCCGCATGATTGACGCCGCCGCGACAGTAGATATAGGCCGCCGTCAGGCGTCCTTCGACCAATGGCGCGGTGCGTAGCCACAGATTGGCGTCGAAATCCATGTCCCTGATAGCGGCGATATTGTGCAGCGGTACAGCCAAGAACGGCACACCGGCCGTCCAGATCGACGGCACGTGGTTTTCAAAGCCGAGATGGGCTTCGCTGACGCCCAGCGCATCGGCAAGAGCTGCATGATCGAGCGGCAGGTCAACGCGGGACGATTTTCGCGGCAGGTCGAATTCGGCGAAGCTGACCGCGCCGGCGCGCATCTTCACCGCGCAGCGAACGGGACCCACTTTCTCTTCCAGCACGCAGACCATATCGATATCTTCATCGCCATCCTTGCGGTTGCGCTCGGCGATGGCGACCGCCGCGCCGACTGTCGGATGTCCCGCGAAGGGCAACTCGCCTGATGGCGTGAAGATGCGCAGCGACGCCGCATGGGCGGGATTGTCCGAACGGTTGACGAACACGGTCTCGGACAGGTTCATTTCTCTCGCGATCGCCTGCATCGTCGCCTGATCCAGATCATCCGCGCCATACATGACCGCGAGCGGATTTCCCGCCATTTTGGTCTCGGTAAAGACATCGTAGATATTGTAGCTCAGCACCAAATCCGTCTCCTGCCATTCATCCCACGGCCTGCTTGCAGCAAACTGCATCAGGCCGCCCTGCATCGCAACCCTTGTCGGAGAGCGGAAATCAAGAAGCTGTGGAACGGTGCAGCGCAATGGCACGGTGGGGGAACGTCTCACTGCCCGAAAGGCCTTGTCGCCAACCGCCGTCTTCATGTACCAAGGATCGTCCTGCGGCTTGTGATCGACCGTTTTCATCGACGTTTGAGGATTGCGAGCCGCTTCAACAGGTTACAGCATCGTTTGCAGGCCTTCTCAGGTCTGCGCCGTTGTCGAGGGAAGCGGATGTCGCATTCTAACTTTTCACTGTCCTTCGTCGCCTCCGCAACCGAGGAGGCGCAGACGGCGATGGAGGCGCTGAAGGGCGTTTACGGCAACACGTCGTTTGAAGAGGCGGAAGTGATCGTGGCGCTCGGCGGCGATGGCTTCATGCTGCAAATCCTCAACGAAACGATGAACTCCGGCAAGCGTGTCTATGGCATGAACCGGGGATCGGTCGGCTTCCTGATGAATGATTATCGAGTGGAAGGACTGCTGGAGCGTATTGCGGTTGCGACCGGTAATGATTTCCATCCGCTGCGCATGACAACGACGGATTCGGATGGCGATGAGTTTACGGCCCTTGCCATGAACGAGGTCAGTCTGTTCCGCCAATCCCATCAGGCCGCCAAGCTCCGTGTCGAGGTGGATGGCAAGGTACGGCTGGAAGAACTGATCTGCGATGGCATGATGGTGGCGACGCCCGCCGGCTCCACAGCCTACAATTTTTCCGCCCATGGACCTATCCTGCCGCTCGAATCGCCGCTGCTCGCGCTCACCCCGGTCAGCGCGTTTCGTCCGCGGCGCTGGCGCGGCGCGCTTTTGCCGAATAAGGTGACGGTCGATATTCATGTGATGGAGCGGGATAAACGCCCGGTGAATGCCGTCGCTGACCATACCGAGGTGAAATCCGTTCGTCATGTTCGGATCGCACAATCGCAGGACCGGACGGCCAGAATTCTCTCGGATTCGGACCGTTCCTGGTCCGACCGGGTTCTTGCCGAACAATTCAACAATTGACGTCAACCACCGATAATGGCCATGCAACTGAAAAAAACTATCCTCGCTGCCCTCCTCCTTATTACCACCGTGTTGCCTGCACGAGCGCAGGCGATCGATGCGTTGCCGGTGTCGGCGATCTTCGTTGTCAGCAGCGGCATGTGGGAAGAGCAGAATCTGGAACCGGTAAAGGGCGCTGATGGCCAGCTGCGGCCACCACCTGCAACGCCGACACGCGGTTATTACAAGGTGGTTGCGATCCGCCAGAGCGACGGCACAGCGAAAATCTACCTGCAGCGCATCGTCTTTACCGCAGATGGACCGAACCTGCTCGAGAACGTCGAGCTGGAAGAGTTCAACCAGATGAAGTCCTATGTCACGGATGTTCGCCCCGAAAGCTCGAACGGCGCTTCCGCCTCGCCTGGCCTGTTCGTCACCGTTTATCTGAAAACAGACCCTATGGCCAAGGAAGCCGAAAGCTGGACGATCCTGATCGACGAGCTTGGCGAGATGAAGATCGAGAAAGCCTCGAACTGACGGCTAAATATTAAGCTCATGCGGTCCGGCCAGAACTGAGCCGAAATGGTGTTTCCAGAGCCTGGCGCCAAGTTCGCCGCTGCGGTCGAGGCTGGAACCGACCGTCAGCCACGGTAACAGCGTGGGGTGCAACCCCGCATCGAACAGCGAAAAACCGGCCGCCAATACGCAGGTATCAGCTTGAATGCCGCAGACCAGCACCCTGTCGGGCTTGAGAGACAAGAGATGGTCGACCGCAGCCTTCGGTGGTGCATAACCGTGCTTGATGAATATGCGATCCGCGGCGACGAGCGACTCATCATCCCTGCCCGGCTTCCAGCCCAGTTGCCGCTCGAAGGGGGTTACGCTCTCATCATGACGCTCGACGGTGGCAATGCTGACCATCCTAGCTGCAAGTGCCGATATCTCCGCCACCAGCGCAGCCGGTGGATTGAAGCTCGGCTGAACGTCGACGATGTAGAGCACCTGTTTCATGCAAAACCTCCAACGAAAAACCCCTCGCAATGGACTTGCGAGGGGCAATTTCTTGATCGACGCGACTGGCGTCTTAATCGATATCCGACACTTCCACGTCCGCGCCACCGCTGATGCGATGCGCGAGAGCGGCTTCCATGAATTCGTTCAGATCACCGTCCAGCACGTTGCCGGGCGCAGTGCTTTCAACGCCCGTACGCAGATCCTTGACCAGCTGGTAAGGCTGCAGAACGTAGGAACGGATCTGGTGGCCCCAGCCGATATCGGTCTTGGACGCCGCCTGGGCGTTGGCCGCATCTTCCCGCTTTTGCAGTTCCACTTCATAGAGGCGGGCGCGCAGCATGTCCCACGCCTTGGCGCGGTTCTTGTGCTGCGATCGTTCCTGCTGGCAGGCAACAGCAATACCGGTCGGGATGTGCGTGATGCGCACGGCCGAATCTGTCGTGTTGACGTGCTGGCCGCCGGCACCTGACGAACGGTAGGTATCGATACGGCAATCGCTTTCGTTGATGTCGATCTGGATCGAATCATCGACGACCGGGTAAACCCAGACGGAAGAGAACGATGTGTGGCGGCGCGCATTGCTGTCATAAGGCGAGATGCGAACGAGGCGGTGCACGCCCGATTCCGTCTTCAGCCAGCCAAAAGCATTGTGGCCCTTGACGAGGATCGTCGCGGACTTGATGCCGGCCTCTTCGCCGTCGTGAACTTCCAGCACCTCGACCTTGAAGCCTTCGCGGTCGGCCCAGCGGGTGTACATGCGCAGCAGCATGTTCGCCCAGTCCTGGCTTTCCGTGCCGCCGGCGCCGGAATGCACTTCGAGATAGGTGTCATTGCCATCAGCTTCGCCTGACAGCATGGCTTCCACCTGACGGCGGTTCGCATCGCTTCTCAGCGCCTTCAGCGCGTCTTCGGCGTCCTTGACGATCTCGTCGTCGCCTTCCATCTCGCCGAGCTCGATCAGTTCGACATTGTCTCTGAGCTGCTGCTCAAGCGCCTTGACGCCGCTGATGCTGTCATCCAGCTGCTGGCGCTCGCGCATCAGCTTCTGGGCCTCGGTGGCATCGTTCCAGAGGGTCGGGTCCTCTGCCTTGTTATTCAACCAGTCCAGTCGTCTTATCGCCTGGTCCCAGTCAAAGATGCCTCCTCAGCAGGCTTATGGCCTGCTTGATTTCGTCGACTACGTTCACGATTTCATTGCGCATTTCGCTGGTTCTTCGCCTTCATTGAAACTTGTTGCTCAAATAAATGCGGGGGGCGCGGATGTAAAGACCCGCGCCCCCCGATGATCCCGGAACTGGTATCAATAAAGACCGCCGCCACCGCCGGTGATGGCCTGCTGCGCCTGCGGCGAGGTCTTCAGAATATCTTCCTGAGACATGTAGTTTTCCGCGCCGATCACCGAGAAGCTGTCGGCCGGGCCGGTGCCCGGCTTGAAGGCTTCCATGATGGTGTCCGGCTCACCCACAACCGCCGCCATGCCTGTCTTGCGGTTGACGGCGACGAAGTTCATGCCAGCAGGCACGATGAACTTGCTCGGCTCCAGATGCTTGGCCGCATCGGCGATGAACTCACCGAAGATCGGCGCCGACAGCGAACCGCCCGTGCCGCCACGACCGAGAGGCGCCGGCGAGTCAAAACCGATATAGAGGCCGGCAACCATGTCCGGCGTGTAACCGACGAACCAGGCGTCCTTTTCATCATTGGTGGTGCCCGTCTTGCCGGCAACCGGAAGATTGACCTTGATCTTGCCCGCCGCCGTGCCGCGCTGAACCACACCTTCCAGCATCGAGGTCGTCTGGTAGGCGGTCATCGGGTCGAGAACCTGCTCGCGATTGTCAACGATGACAGGCTCGTCCTGGTTCTGCCAGCGCGCGGCGTTGCAGCCCTCGCAGGCGCGCTCTTCATGGCGGAAGATCGTCTTGCCGTAACGGTCCTGAATACGGTCGATCAGCGTCGGCTTGATCTGCTTGCCGCCATTGGCAAGAACGGAATAGGCCGAGACCATGCGCATGACGGTGGTTTCACCCGAACCCAGCGACATCGACAGAAGCGGCGGCATCTTGTCATAGATGCCGAAACGTTCGGCATATTCCGCCACCAGATTCATGCCCATATCCTGCGCCAGACGCACGGTCATGAGGTTACGGGATTTTTCGATACCGAGACGCAGGGTCGACGGACCGGCGGAACCCCCGCCGTAATTCTGCGGCTTCCAGACCTGACCGCCGGAAACCACCTCGATCGGCGCATCGAGAATGACCGATGCCGGAGTGTATCCATTGTCGAGGGCTGCCGCGTAAATGAACGGCTTGAAGGAAGAACCGGGCTGGCGCATTGCCTGCGTGGAGCGGTTAAATTCCGACTGCGCATAGGAGAAACCGCCGACCATGGCCAGAACACGGCCGGTATGCGGGTCCATCACCACCATACCGCCCTGCACTTTGGGCGGCTGGCGCAGGCGATATTCATTGCCGGAATTGGCCAGCGGCTGCGCATAGATCACATCGCCTACCGCCACGACACCCACCGGCGACTTGGCTGTCGCCTTTTTGCCGGTCGCGTCGCGATAGGCCCAGCGCATGTTTTCAGCGGAGATATGGCCGCGCGTGCGCTTGTCGCCATCTTCGGTTTCCGTATCCGGCTGGACACCGATATCGATGCCATCGGCCGCAACGGCGAGGACCACGGCGACCTTCCATTCGGGAACGTCGCGCAGGCCCTTGACCTTGGCGAGCGCCGCCGTCCAGTCGCCTGCCGTCTCGATCTTTTCGACGGGTCCGCGGAAACCGCGACGCTCGTCATATTGCACCAGACCATCCTGAAGCGCCTTGCGCGCTTCCGCCTGGATCTGCGGATCGAAAGAGGTGCGGACGGACAGTCCGCCTTCGAGAAGCGCTTTTTCGCCGTATTTCTCGACGATCTGGCGGCGGACTTCTTCGGCGAAATAGTCAGACGCGAAAATATGCGCGCCGCCACGACGCAGATTAACGCCGAGCGGCTGCTTTTTAGCGTCTGTGGCATCTGCAACGGTGATGTAGCCGTTTTCGGCCATACGGTCGATGACCCAGTCGCGACGCTCCAGAGCAGCCTTTTCACGACGGATTGGATGATAATTGGCCGGACCCTTCGGCAGCGATGCGAGATAGGCGGTTTCCGCAATCGTCAGTTCCGTCACCGATTTGTTGAAATAGGTGAGTGCTGCGCCGGCAATACCGTAGGAATTCAGGCCGAAGAAGATTTCATTGAGGTAAAGCTCAAGAATCTTGTCCTTGGAATAGGTTTGCTCGATGCGGAAGGAAAGGATGGCTTCCTTGAGCTTACGGTCGAAGGTCTGGTCGTTGGTCAGAAGAAAATTCTTGGCGACCTGCTGGGTTATGGTCGAAGCGCCGACAGGGCGGCGACCGGAACCAAGGTTCTGCACGTTGACCAGAACTGCGCGGCCAAGCCCCCAGATATCGACACCGGGGTGATTGTAGAAATTCTTGTCTTCCGCTGACAGGAAGGCCGCCTTCACCCGGTCGGGAATGGCCTGGATCGGCAGGAACAGGCGCTTTTCATGGGCGTATTCCGCCATCAGCGCACCGTTGCCGGCGTGCACACGGGTCGTTACCGGCGGCTCATAGGTGCTCAGAACTGCATAATCCGGCAGGTCCTTCGTCACGCCGTGCAAATAAATCGCACCGACGACGGCGGCGCACAGAAAGAGCACGCTGGCCAAGCCGAAAAAATATCCAATTAGTCTGATCATACCAAGCTACCGATAATTCGAATCGTAACCATCAACGCCCGACGATATACGGGCGCATCCTTGCATATCGCGTGCCGTTTTGCACACCATACCTTCGATGACAAGCGGATACGGCAGCATTCGCTGATATGTTACCGCGCCACCGGCCCGCAATCGCGCTCCGGCTGCTTTACGGATCGCCACCGAATCCGCTTCCCGAGTAACGCGGGGAATGTGAGTAAAATAGGGCTCCTGCCCCTTAATCATCCGCAAGGCCCAAGAATTGAACAGCTTTTTGAACTGCAATAGCAAGGCGGCAACAGGCTCGTGCCGTCTCCACCTGATGCTTCAGCCGCCATTCGCCACGGCTTTTGCGCGGTAGCGGCCAACCGCCGTCGCCAGCGTATCCGCGACCTTCTTGCGCCATTCGGCATCGAGAAGCAGTTTTTCGTCTTCCGGATTGGAAAGAAAGCCGAGTTCCAGCAGCACCGACGGCACATCATGGGCGCGCAGCACCATGAAACCGGCATAACGATGCGGATTGTTGATGAGGCCGACCTGCCCCTCGAAGGAGGAGACGATGTTTTCGGCGAGCGTCACCGAAAAGGCCTGGGTTTCGCGGCGGGTGAAATCGAGCAGGATATCGGCGACTTCCGGCGGCTCGGTGGAGGCAGCCACACCGGCGATCTGGTCGGACTTGTTTTCGCGCTCCGCCAGTTCCTGCGCCTGCCGGTCCGATGCCCGATCAGACAATGTGTAGACGGTGGCGCCACGGATGCCCTTCTGCTTCAGCGTATCGGCATGCAGGGAAATGAACAGGTTGGCGTTGTTCTGCCGGGCGATCGTCACCCGCTCTGACAAAGCGAGGAACGTATCGGAATCGCGGGTCAGAAATGCCTTGATACCGGCCTCCCGGTTCAGCCGCTCCACCAGTTCCTTCGCAAAGGTCAGCGTGATGACCTTTTCCTCCGTACCGGTTGCGCCGCCTGTCGCACCGGCATCGATGCCGCCATGGCCGGCATCGACCGCGATGACGAATTCCGCCTGCCGCGAAGTCTTGTCGGTGGGGGTGATCGCGGCAGTGGTGACGGGTACCGGCAACTGCCATTGCTGCGTTTTTACCAGTTCGGCGAATTTGGCCTTGGTGGTGATTTCCGTGTCCAGCACGAAACGGAAAGCTGCGCCATCCTCGCCCTTCTTCGTTTCAGCCACAGTCACCTGCACCGGTTTTTTGGCCGTCAGCACGATGCGGGCGCTGTTCTGGCCCATGCTGCCGAAGCGGATGTCCGAAAAAAGGCCTGTCGGCTTGAGGTCGGATGCCGGAAAGGCGAAATTCACCGCCGGAAAGTCCACAACGATACGGGCCGGCGAATCGAGATAGTGAACATCGAATTCCGGCTCTTCGGCAAAATCGAGAACGATGCGCGTGCGCGCCTCATCGCCAATGATGCGCGCCTGATTGACGATAAGCGGCTCAAGCGCAAAGGCCTGTAGAACGCCGGAGAGGACGGCTACCACTGAAAGGAAAGCAGGCAGGACGAGGACACGCACAAGCCGCGCGATTCGCACGCCAAGCGGCCCTGCCCCACCTGATATCTCTGCGCTGCGCGTGAAATTCATGGTCTTGAAGAAATTCCGTATTTCAGTCGTTTTCGATAAATGGAGCGGAAAAGCACCGGGAACAGCACTGTTTCGACCACGCTAGGCGTTTGTTTGCGCGTTTGCGCCCCACAATCGCAGGCCTTGGTGAACCAATTGTTAACCCGGAAATTCCACCAATAATATGGCATATTTAGCCAGCCTATTGCTATTATGACAGAGAAAACATACAACAAGGGTGAGGGTTAAAAGTGTTGACGGGATAGATGCCCGCCGGCTGCCAATCGAAAAAGACGCTGGCGCTGCAAAACGGGCAATCATCTGCCGTCGTTACATTTATCCTGAAACTGGATCAATTCCGGCCGTGGCCGGAGACCTACCCGGTGGCCCTACCACCGCTGCTCTGAGGAGAGCAAATTCATCGGACCCCAAGGGGTCTATATATTATTGTCGTTCCGCCTGGCCAATGATGTCGCAGCAGTTTTCACATGAACCGGATACCAGGAGCAGGCCAAGCGCCTCGCCGTCGGTCCGGATGCTGCCAGTTTACAGAAGCCCGGCAGGAGACTTCATTTCCGGCACATCCTTGCACTCATATGAAAGGCTCGTCCGTGTGGCGGGCCTGTTCTCGTATAAAACAAGGCTGCGCCGAGGAGCACAGCTTACATGGCAGACAAAATGCTTATCGACGCCTCCCACGAAGAGGAGACACGCGTAGTCGTTGTCCGTGGGAACCGGATCGAGGAATTCGATTTCGAGTCGGAACACAAGAAACAGATCCGCGGCAATATCTACCTTGCCAAGGTGACGAGGGTTGAACCCTCGCTTCAGGCGGCCTTCGTCGATTACGGTGGAAATCGCCACGGCTTTCTCGCTTTTGCGGAAATCCATCCGGATTATTACCAGATCCCGCTTGCCGACCGTCAGGCTCTGCTGAAGGCCGAAGCCGAGGATCATCGCCGCAGCGACGACTTCGAATCGGCTGATGCCCCTGAACCCGGCGCGCCGACGGTTGATCTTTCGCAGGTTGACCAGCCCGATGTCGGCATTGTTGCCGCCAGCGAGACTACGGACGTCGTGGTGACGGAAGAAATCGCTCCTGCAGCCGAGGAAGTCTCCGGGGAGGCTGCGGTTGCGGCCGTCGAGGAAGCGCCCGCCAAGGCAGAAAAGCCGAAGCGCGTCCGTCGCCCGCGCGTCAAGAAGAAGACACCGGAAGAAGAAGCCGCTGAAGCATCTTCCGAGGAAGACGGCAGCACCGGCGGCGAGATGGCCGCGATGGTCGATACCGATACGATTTCCGAAGAAGTCGAAGGTCTTCGCCGCGGCAATGACGATGATGACGACGATGACGACGATCATCACGAAAAGGAAGTGATCGAATCCGTCGGCGCCGAAGACGCCATGGAAGAGGTTCCGGATCGCGTTGCCCGCAAGCCGCGCAAGCAGTACCGCATTCAGGAAGTCATCAAGCGCCGCCAGATTCTTCTGGTGCAGGTGGCCAAGGAAGAACGCGGCAACAAGGGTGCCGCCCTCACCACCTATCTGTCGCTTGCCGGCCGTTATTCCGTGCTGATGCCGAACACGGCGCGTGGCGGCGGCATTTCCCGCAAAATCACCCAGCCGACCGACCGCAAGCGCCTGAAAGAAATCGCCCGCGATCTGGAAGTTCCGCAGGGTATGGGCGTCATTCTGCGCACCGCCGGCGCCAACCGTACCCGCGTCGAGATCAAGCGCGACTTCGAATATCTGATGCGCCTGTGGGAAAACGTCCGCACGCTGACGCTGAATTCGACGGCTCCCTGCCTCGTTTACGAGGAAGGCTCGCTGATCAAGCGTTCGATCCGCGATCTCTACAACAAGGATATCGGCGAGATCATCGTTTCCGGCGAAGAAGGCTATCGTGAAGCGAAAGACTTCATGAAGATGCTGATGCCGAGCCACGCCAAGGTGGTTCAGCCTTACCGCGACATTCACCCGATCTTCTCACGCTCCGGCATCGAAGCCCAGCTCGACCGGATGCTGCAGCCGCAGGTAACGCTGAAATCGGGCGGTTATCTGATCATCAACCAGACCGAAGCGCTGGTTGCCATCGACGTGAACTCGGGCCGTTCGACCCGCGAGCATTCCATCGAAGAAACAGCGCTGACGACCAACCTTGAGGCTGCGGAAGAAGTGGCGCGCCAGCTGCGCCTTCGCGACCTTGCCGGTCTCGTCGTTGTTGACTTCATCGACATGGAAGAGAAGCGTAACAATCGCTCCGTCGAGAAGAAGCTCAAGGATTGCCTGAAAAACGACCGGGCGCGCATCCAGGTCGGCCGCATCTCGCATTTTGGCCTTCTGGAAATGTCGCGCCAGCGCATCCGCGCTTCGGTGCTGGAATCGACCACGCAGGTCTGCCAGCATTGCGGCGGCACGGGCCATGTACGCTCGGAATCCTCCGTCGCGCTGCATGTGCTGCGCGGTGTCGAGGAATATCTGCTGCGCAACACTACCCACAACATCACCGTGCGTTGCACGCCGGAAACGGCGCTTTACCTGCTCAACCACAAGCGCGGCACGATCGTCGATTATGAAGGCCGCTTCGGCGTGTCGATCATCATTGCTGCTGACGCCAGCGTCGGTGCGCAGCATTTCGCCATCGATCGTGGTGAAGCCGTCGAAAATCCCGTGAAGATCGAAAGCCTCATCCAGATGCTTCCGAGCTTCGTGGAAGAGGAAGACGATATCGTCATCGAGGCCGATGAGGATGAAGACGAGGAAGAAATCGTCAAGGCTGCTCCTGCCGGTGAACCGCGCCAGCAGCAGCAGGGCGAAAATGGTGAAGACGGCAAGCGCAAGCGCAAGCGTCGCCGCCGTCGTCGTGGCAAGGGCGGACAGAACGACCAGAACGGCGCTCTTGATGCGCAGGCCGACGATGACGCCGATGATGTTGATGGCGACGACGACAGCGTCGAAGCCGATGACACCGACGGTGATGCCGACGAAAACGGCGTGAACGAAGCCGCAAACTCCGACGAGGACGGCAAGCGCAAGCGCCGTCGTCGCGGCAAGCGTGGCGGCCGCCGCAACCGGGACGACGCTCTCGATGCTGCAGGCAGCGAAGCTGGTGACGAAGGCGAGACGGAAGGCGAAAGCGAAGAAGTTTCTGTCGAAGCGACCGCATCAGTCGCAGCGACCGTGACGGAAGAGCCGACCGCCGCCGACGTGGTGGAAGGTGTGGTTGCCGACGTCGTCGCAGAAGAAGCACCGAAGAAGCCGCGCCGCACCCGCAAGGCGAAAGCCAAGACAGAAACCGAAGAAGCGCCGAAGGCTGAAGTAGAAGCCCAGGCTGTCGAAACGGTTGAGCCGGTGATCGTCGAGCCGGTCGTTGTTAAAGCAACCGTCGCCGAAGTCGCCATTGAAGAGGTCGGTGAAGCATCGGCCGATCTGGCAGCGGAGGCAGACGCACCTGCAACGGAAGAAAAGACCCGCGCCAACCGGGGCACCAATGTCTCGAGTTCGGAACCGGTCGTGACCTCTTCCGGTTCGCCTGCGAACCCCGACGGCGACGAGCCGAAGCCGCGCAAGGGCGGCTGGTGGCAGCGCAAAGGCTTCTTCTGATAGAAGCGACTAAAACAAAAAGCCCGCGACCATGTTGCGGGCTTTTTTTATGCCGGATGTCTTGTTGTCGTCTTGCCGGGTCTACATTCCACCCCTCAGACAGATCGCGTCAGGCCGCCATCAACGCGGATATTCTGGCCGGTGATGTAGCCTGCGCCTTCCGAGGCAAGAAACGCCACGGTGGCGGCGATCTCTTCGCTTGTTCCGTAACGCTGCATCGGCACGCCCTGACGGCGTTCTTCCGTGGCGGGCAGGCTGTCGATCCAGCCGGGCAGGACATTGTTCATGCGCACATTGTCGGCGGCATAGGTATCGGAAAAAATCTTGGTGTAAGAGGCAAGGCCGGCGCGGAAGACGGCCGATGTCGGGAACATGCTGCTCGGCTCGAAAGCCCAGGCGGTCGAGATGTTGACGATCGTGCCCGCCTTCTGTTTCACCATGACCGGGGCGATGATCCGGGTCGGGCGGATGACGTTCATGAGATAGACGTCGAGACCCGTATGCCATTGCTCATCGGTAATATCGAGGATGGAGGCGCGCGGGCCATGTCCGGCGCTGTTGACCAGCACATCGATACGGCCGAATTTTGCGAGCGTCAGATCCGTGAGGCGCTGGAGATCGTCGTTCGACTGGTTGGAGCCCGTGACGCCGATGCCGCCCAGTTCCTGCGCCAGCGCTTCCCCCTTGCCCGAAGACGACAGGATCGCGAGCTTGTAACCATCCGCCGCCAGCCGTTTCGCCACGGCGGCCCCCATCCCGCTGCCACCTGCCGTTACAACAGCTACTTTTTCTGCCGACATCGTTTTCTCCATTTTCAATTCGGCGAACCGCCGCGTGGCGATCCTTGTCCATCCAGAACCCGCCTCATCTATAGCGGGTTTCGGAAACGAGTTCGAACCAGAAAGCCTTGGGCCGGCATGAAGAAAAACTGATGCTGACGGTTTGTCAGCGTGGCACCTCCATATCCGCCGAATGGATTTGCCTGCTGTCCGGTGGCGCCTCTTCCCTCTCCTGCAAGCCGTAGTCCCGCATCGCATAAGCGATGCGCAAGCGATAATTGGAAAAGACGTCGGAGCGCCCCATGGCCTGTGCGGCGCGATGCGGCGCGGTATTGCGCCACGCCTTCACCGCCTCCTCATCCCGGAAGAACGACAGGGAAAGCATCTTGTCCGGATTGCTGATGCTCTGAAACCGCTCAACCGAAACGAAACCGTCAATGGTTTCCAATTCTGCGCGCAGGCTGGCGGCGATATCGAGATAATGCTGTTTCTCGCCTTCAGCTGGCCAGACCTCGAAGATGACGGCGATCATCGTCCACCTCCGGCATGGGGAGCGGAAGCCAGCCGCAGGAAAAGCCTGTCCTCACGGCGGATGAATTGTTCGCGTCGGGCGAATTCGTAGTTCTCCCGTCCAGCCGGATCGGCGGCGAGCCGTGCCCTGTAGGCTTCGTAAGCGGCGAGGCTTTCGATATTATAGACACCGTAAGCAATGGTGTTCGATCCTTCCTTCGGTGCGTAATAACCGATGAGATCAGCCCCGCAGCGCGGTATCGCTTCGCCCCAGTTGCGGGCATATTGGTCGAAAGCATCGACCTTGAAAGGGTCGATCTCGTAGCGGATGAAACAGGTCAGCATCGTCTTTCTCCTCGTGTTCTGCCTCTCCCGTATAAGCCATTGCCTCGCATCAATGCTTCGGCTATCATCGAACTATGAAAGACGGACCCTTGATCGCCAATGTCGCCGCCCTGATCGGCGACCCTGCCCGCGCCAACATCTTGACGGCGCTGATGGACGGGCGTGCGCTGACGGCAAGCGAGCTTGCCGAAGCCGCCGGCGTAACCCTGCAGACAGCCAGTGGGCATTTGTCTAAACTCTCCGATGCGCAGCTGCTGAAGGCGGAAAAACAGGGCCGTCATCGCTATTTCCGTCTCTCCGACGAGGATGTAGCGCAGGTTCTTGAAGCACTGATGGGGCTTGCCCAGCGCACGGGCGCAGTGCGCGTGCGAACCGGACCGAAGGACAAGGCGCTGCGCGAGGCGCGTATCTGCTACGATCATCTGGCCGGGGAAAGTGGTGTGGCACTGCTTGCGGCTATCACTGCGAGCGGGCTCGTGACACCGGGTGACGATCCCGTCCTGACAGATAGGGGGCGCGATTTTTTCTCAGGCTTCGGCATCGACGTTTCGCCGCTCGAAAAGGCCCGGCGTCCGGTCTGCCTGCATTGTCTGGACTGGAGCGAGCGCCGCCATCACCTCGGCGGCGGGCTTGGCGCGTCGCTGCTCGACGCCATGCAGCAGCGCGACTGGCTGCGGCGCGGAAACGGCCGCGTGCTGACCTTCACCACCAAGGGTGAAAAGGCGTTCAACACCACCTTTGGCTGCACGCCCGCCTGATGCCTTGTGATCTGGCTTATTTCAGCCAGCCCGCGATACGCCCCACGGCCTCGGCAATGTCAGAGACTGAACCCGCATAAGAAATGCGCAGCGCACGGTGGCCCTCCTCCGGGTCGAAATCCATGCCGGGCGTCGCCGCCACATCGATCTCCGCCAGCATGCGTTTGGCAAAATCCATGCTGTCATTGGAATAGCGACTGGTATCGACATAGGCATAAAAAGCCCCATCCATGGGCGATGCCAGCGGCAAGCCGATCTCCGGCAGGCGCGCCATCAGGAAGTCGCGGTTGGTGCGGTAGCTTTCCCTGTAGACATCCAGCTCCTCCGCCGCGGAAAAGGCTGCGGTCGCGGCGAGTTGGGACAGTTCCGGCGGGGAGATATAAAGGCTCTGGGCGAGACACTCGACCGGGCGGACGAGATTTTCCGGCAGGACCATCCAGCCGATACGCCAGCCGGTCATGCAATAATATTTCGAGAAGGAATTGATGATCACCGCACTATCGGTGATTTCGAGCGCGCTGGTTTCCTCGCCGACAAAGGTGAGGCCGTGGTAGATTTCATCGGAAATGAAGGCCATGTCGCGGCTTTCGCAATAGCTCGCCAGCCGCTTCAACGCCTCACGGCCCGTAACGGTGCCGGTCGGGTTGGCCGGACTTGCCAGAAGCACGCCCTTCAGCTTTAAGCCGGCTTTGGTCTCCGCCCGTTCCAGGCTGGCAGGCGTCAGCGTGTAGCCCGTTTCAGCCGTAACCGGCACTTCCACGACATTGAGGCCAAGCGCTTTCAGAATATTGCGATAGGCGGGATAGCCGGGCCTTGCGATCGCGACGGAATCGCCGGCATCGAAAAGGCTGAGGAAGGCAAGATTGAAGGCGGCGGAAGACCCTGTCGTCACGGCAATGCGAGCCGGATCGACGGCGATCTGATGGCGCAGCCGGTAGTGACCGGCGATCGCTTCACGCAACTCGCGCAGGCCCAGTGCGTCGGTATAGCCAATGCGGCCGTGTTTCAGCGCCTCCTGCGCGGCTTCCAGCGAGGCTTTCGGCGCGGGATGGGAAGGCTGGCCGACCGCCATGGAAATGACGGGGCGTCCCGCCTGCCTGCGCCGGTTCGCTTCCGCCAGGATGTCCATGGCGTGAAAGGGTTCGACGGCGCTCCGCTTCGAGATCGTTATCAAGGGCATGCTCTTTCCTGAACCGTATTTCGCAGACTTGCCGCAGAATCACGATCTTCACAATCATGCGATCATAATGCGGACAAGTATTTTTGCCGTATGGCATTTGGCTTAAAGTAAGGTAATTGCCTTCATAAGATTTCAAGAGGCTCCGGCCGCACAGAATGAGGACCGATATGGCGCATTTTCTACGTTCCGCCCTTCTCGCTAGCGTGACGGCGCTTTCCACGGTATTTGCCACCCTGCCCGCCCATGCGCTGGATGAACAGCAGAAGAAGGAAATGGGCGAATTCATCAAGCAATATCTGATCGAAAACCCCGAGATCATGCTTGAGGTTCAGGACGCGCTGGAGCGCAAGCAATATGCGAACCGCAACGCCAAGGCGGCGGAAGCGGTTGCCGACAACAAGAAGACCATCTTCGAATCGAAATACGATCTGGCGCTCGGCAACCCCGACGGTGACGTCACGCTGGTCGAATTCTTCGACTATAATTGCGGTTATTGCAAACGCGCCATGGGCGACATGGACACGATCCTGAAGGGCGACAAAAAAGTGCGCGTCGTTCTCAAGGAATTCCCGATCCTCGGGCCGGAATCGGTTGCCGCGCACCGGGTCTCCAACGCCGTGAAGCTCCTGGCGCCTGCCAAGTACCCCGAATTCCAGCGCACCCTGCTTGGCGGCCGCGGACGGGCGAATGAGGACAGCGCCATGGAAGTCGCCACCTCGCTCGGCCTGAAAGAAGTCGATATCCGCAAGTCGATGGCGGAAAACCCCAATGACGCGCAGGTGCAGGAAACCTACAAGCTGGCCAACAGCCTCGGCATCACCGGCACGCCGTCCTATATCGTCGGTGACGAGGCGGTTTTCGGTGCCGTCGGTGCGGACCCGCTTAAGGAAAAAATCGCCAATATGCGCAGCTGTGGAAAAGCCACCTGCTCCTGATTGTCAAAAAAGCTCCCGCATTGCCTGTGGATGCCGGGCCTCCCGGCTGTTTACGGCCTGCGGGGGCTTTTCCTTGACGGCTGCGCAGTCTATAGGTGTCGCTGATTTTCTTATGGAAACGTGAATGAGCAACATCATCATCGTCATCAATGGCCCCAATCTCAACATGCTGGGAAAAAGGGAACCGGGTATCTATGGTGGCAAGACGCTGAAAGACATCGAGAATGATTGTCTTGCGGCTGGTGCCGATCTCGGTTTCGCGGTTGAATTTCGCCAGTCCAACCACGAAGGCGTGCTTGTGGACTGGTTGCAAGAGGCGGGCGAGCGGGCGGCGGGCGTCGTCATCAATCCCGGCGCCTACAGCCACACCTCGATTGCGTTGCACGACGCCATTCGTGCTATTTCCACACCGGTCGTGGAAGTGCACATTTCCAACATCCACGCGCGGGAAGAGTTCCGTCACAAATCGATGGTATCACCTGCGGCGAAAGGCATGGTCTGCGGTTTTGGACCATACGGATATATCATGGCGCTTCACGCGCTGAAAAACATCACGGCATAAAAAGAAACAAAGAATAGGGTTTGTCATGTCTGAAAAGAAACAGGGTATCGACAAGGAACTGATCCGCGATCTCGCGAATATCCTCAACGATACCGACCTTTCGGAAATCGAAGTGGAGCAGGACGACCTGCGCATCCGCGTCTCCCGCGCCGCTCCGCCCGCCACGGTCTATGCCGCGGCGCCCGCCCCTTACGCAGTACCGGCAGCAGCGCCTGCCGCAGCACCGGCGATCGCAGCACCTGCAGCCGCCGCCGCACCTGCCCGCAACCCGGCCAACACCGTGTCCTCGCCGATGGTCGGCACGGTCTATCTGTCGCCTGCTCCGGGTGCCCGTCCCTTCATCGAAGTCGGCGCGACCGTCAAGGAAGGCCAGACCATCGTTATCGTCGAGGCCATGAAGACCATGAACCAGATCCCCGCGCCCAAATCCGGCAAGATCGTGGAAATCATCGTCAACGACGCGCAGCCCGTGGAGTATGGCGAAGCCCTCGTGGTCATCGAATAAAGGCGGTTCAGCATGGTTTCGAAGATCCTCATAGCCAACCGTGGCGAGATCGCGCTGCGCGTCCTGCGCGCCGCCAAGGAGCTTGGCATTCCCACGGTGGCAGTGCATTCCACGGCCGACGCGGATGCGATGCATGTGCGTCTTGCCGACGAAAGCGTGTGCATCGGCCCGCCGCCCTCGCGTGACAGCTACCTCAACATCCACCAGATCGTTGCGGCCTGCGAAATCACCGGTGCGGACGCCGTTCACCCCGGTTACGGCTTCCTGTCGGAAAACGCCAAGTTCGCCGATATTCTCGACGCGCACGGCATCACCTTCATCGGACCGACCGCCGAACATATCCGCATCATGGGCGACAAGATCACCGCCAAGCAGACGGCGCAGCAACTCGGCATCCCCGTCGTTCCCGGTTCTGACGGCGAAGTGAAGCCTGAAAACGCGCTGGAAATTGCCCGGACGATCGGCTTCCCGGTCCTCATCAAGGCGACGGCAGGCGGCGGCGGTCGCGGCATGAAAGTGGCAAAGACCGAAGAAGACCTGGAAGAGGCGGTTGCGACTGCCCGTTCCGAAGCGGCAGCGGCCTTCGGCAACGACGCCGTCTACATGGAAAAATACCTCGGCAAGCCGCGCCATATCGAAGTGCAGGTTTTCGGCGATGGTGAAGGCGCTGCCATTCACCTTGGCGAGCGCGACTGCTCGCTTCAGCGCCGTCACCAGAAGGTGCTGGAAGAAGCCAATTCGCCGGCACTTACCGTCGAACAGCGCATGAAGATCGGCGAGATTTGCGCCGACGCCATGCGCAAGCTGAAATATCGCGGCGCCGGCACCATCGAGTTCCTTTATGAAAACGGCGAGTTCTATTTCATCGAAATGAACACTCGTCTGCAGGTGGAGCATCCGGTGACGGAAGCGATCACCGGCATGGATCTCGTGCAGGAACAGATCCGCGTCGCTTCGGGCCAGGGCCTGTCGGTGACGCAGGCGGATATCGAATTCCATGGCCATGCCATCGAATGCCGTATCAATGCCGAAGACCCGCGCACCTTCGTTCCCTCACCCGGCACGCTGACCTATTTCCACACGCCGGGTGGCCTTGGCGTTCGCGTCGATTCGGGCGCGTATCAGGGCTACAAAATCCCGCCCTATTACGACAGCATGATCGGCAAGCTGATCGTTCACGGCCGCGACCGGGACGAGTGCATTCGCCGCCTTCGCCGGGCGCTGGATGAGTTCGTCGTCGACGGCATCAAGACCACCCTGCCGCTTTTCCAGGATCTCCTCCAGAACGAGGATATTCTCAATGGCGATTACGACATTCACTGGCTGGAAAAATATCTGGCCGGTGACGCGTCTCACTAAGACGATATGGCTGGGCGGCGCAGCAGAAATAACGACATAACGGTCGATATTCTGCTGCGCGCCTATTCCGCCGGCCTGTTTCCCATGGCCGATTCGGCTGACGATCCGGAACTTTTCTGGGTCGAGCCGGAGATTCGCGGCATCATCCCACTCAATGATTTTCACGTTTCCAAAAGCCTCACCAAGGCAATACGCAAGAAGCCGTTCGACATACGCTTCAACACCGCCTTCGAAGCTGTCATGGCGGGCTGTGCGGCGGAAGCGCCGGACAGGCCGAGCACGTGGATCAATGCCACCATCCGCAAGCTTTATACCGAGCTGCACCAGATCGGTCATGCGCACAGCGTCGAGGCGTGGGATGGCAAGGAACTTGTGGGCGGCCTTTACGGTGTCTCGCTCGGCGCTGCCTTTTTCGGCGAAAGCATGTTTTCCCGCCGCACCAACGCCTCGAAGATTTGCCTCGTGCATCTGGTGGAGCGGTTGAAAACAAGCGGCTTCGTGCTGCTCGACACACAATTCACCACCGAACATCTGAAGACATTCGGCGCCATCGATGTGCCGAAGCAGGAATATGCAAAGATACTGGATCTTGCCGTCAACCGGCCCAGCCTGCAATTCTGAATAATTTACGTTAGGTTATTTGCTTGCCGTTGAGGGAGCCGGGACTTCCGAGTCCGGCTTGCAGCCCGTCAGCCAGACGTCGTAGATCGGGTGCTCAACGGCGTTGAGGCCGGGGCTGTCGGCAAACATCCAGCCGGTGAAAATGCGCTTGATCTTGCGGTCGAGCGTGATTTCATCAACCTCGACAAAAGCGTCGATCTTCTGGGTTTCCGTCTGGTCGCGGGAATAACAGACCTTCGGCGTCACCTGAAGCGCGCCGAACTGTACGGTCTCGTCAATATAGACATCAAACGAGGTGATGCGGCCGGTGATCTTGTCGATGCCGGAAAACACCGCGACACGGTTTTCCAGACGCGCCGCAGAGACGGGCGAAATGAGGATGACAGCAGAAACCGCTGCGAACAGCGACACTGTCAGCGCACGCAAAGAACGATCCCGCGTGATTTTCCTCATACGATATGTCTCCAAATATTTGCCTGTGTCGAGACGCCGACCGGATCAACGCGTAAGGGCGGAATGTGGCAAAAACCGGTGAGGCCGGATGTCAGCGCGGTGTTTTGCACAACACCGCGCATCACAATGGCTCAGTTGCCGGGTGTCCAGGCGTCGTAGTCGCCGGTCACGCGCGGGCGCTCGCCGGCAACCGCCAGCGACCCTTGAGGGCGATAGGCTTTGGACGTGCCGGTGTGGTTCGGCTGATGCGGCTTCTGCCAGTCGCGCGCGACGTAGCTTTCCTGGCTCGGCGGTACGTCGGTGCGGTAGTGCATCCAGCCATGCCAGCCGGGCGGAATAGCCGACGCTTCCGCATAACCATTATAGATCACCCAGCGGCGCGGCATGCCCCAAGAGGTGGTGCCGCCTTCGTAGTAGGTATTGCCCAACTCGTCCTGTCCGACTTTCTTGCCAAAACGCCAGGTGTGAAACCGCGTTCCGATCGTCTGGCCGTTCCACCAGGTGAAGATTTGCGTCAGGAGAGTCTTCATTATCCGTTCCTCGGGCTTGAATGCGCTGCAGCGATTTTAAATCGCACGGCACAAGACATGCTTATGCCGCCCCTCACGGCAATTGTCCAGCATTTCGAGATATATCGGCGCTATTTCAGCTTCATCCTGAAGCCTAAATGCCGCTTCTCGAAACCCAGTCGCTCATAGAAGCGATGTGCATCCAGCCGGGCCATGTTGGAGGTGAGCTGCACGGCGTTCACGCCCTGACGGCGGGCGTCCTCAAGGCAATAATTGATCATAACCGCGCCGATGCCCCGTCCGCGCATGTCAGACCGTGTCTGCACCGCCTCGATCACCATGGACTTCGCCCCTCGCCCCACGAGCTTGGTCAGGATCGCCGTCTGGAAAGTGCCGACCACCTCGCCATCCAGTTCCGCGACATAGAGCGTTTCGCTGGGCGATGCGGCAATGGCACGGAAGGCCGCGAGATAGTCAGGCTGCGCCGATTCGTCGGCGGTGTCGCCGTGGCCGCCGATCTCGTCGGCAGCAAAAATGGCGGCGAGTGCCGGGAGATCGTCTTCGCGCGCCGTGCGAATGATCAGTTTTTCTAACGTCGGATTCATCGTTTAAGGCTCTTTTCCATCACGATGCCGGGTAAACCCTCAATGCCGGCCATGCGCTCGATTCGGTCCACTTCGGCAAAACCGACGCCTTCATAAAAGGCGATTGCGACAGTATTTTTAGGCTCGACCTCGAGACGCATGATTTCCGCATCCGGGAAACAGGTTTCGAGTTCCGCGAAGAGATCGCGGCCGACGCCCTGCCGCTGAAGGTCGGGCGCGACATAAAGCTGGTGTAGCAGGGCCGTCTTCGCCATCTTGGTGGACATCGAACCATAGGCCATGCCGCCGATCCGCTTGCCATCATCAGCCACCAGAAATTCGCCGCCCTTTTTCGCAACACGGTCTTTCATAGCCTGCGGCGAATGCCATGCGGCAATCAACTCGCTCACCTTTTCTGCGCCGTAGATCGGGTCATAGGTCGCATGCCAGGTTGTGGCGAGCAGCGCCCGGACTGGCTCGATGTCACGCAGGCTTGCCGTGCGGATGAAAAACATGATTTGGCTCCGTCTGGAAACAGAAATGCCGGGTGTTATCCCGGCAGTAAGCGATGTCAGTCCCCCAATCTCGACGTAATCCTCGGGCTTGTCCCTAGGATCTAATCACGTTTGATCTTGTGGGTCGTTAGATCCTCGGGACAAGCCCGAGGATGACGGAGGAGAGGCGTGCGGTCTCTCCAACCTTTACTGATGGCCACTCCGGCCCGCAGTTACTATTCGTCCTCTATGCCGAGCTTGGCCTTGACCAGCACCTGCACGGCCTGCGGGTTGGCCTTGCCGCCCGTCGACTTCATGACCTGCCCGACGAACCAGCCGGCGAGCGCGGGCTTCGCCTTGACCTTCTCGACCTGATCGGGATTGGCGGCGATGATGTCATCCACGGCCTTTTCGATGGCCCCGGTATCCGTCACCTGCTTCATGCCGCGCGTCTCGACGATTTCGGCCGGATTGCCGCCCTCATTCCAGACGATTTCGAACAGGTCCTTGGCGATCTTGCCGGAAATGGTCTCGGCCTTGATGAGATCGATGATACCGCCGAGCTGTTCCGGCGAAACCGGGGTCGTCTCGATATCCTTGCCCGACTTGTTGAGCGCGCCGAGAAGATCGTTGATGACCCAGTTGGCGGCGGCCTTCGGATCCCGACCGGCGGCGACGGCTTCGTAATAATCGGCAATCGCCTTTTCCGACACGAGGATCGAGGCGTCATAGACCGACAGGCCGAGGTCAGCCACGAAACGGGCCTTCTTGTCGTCGGGCAGTTCCGGCAGATCGACCTTCAGCGCCTCGACGAAAGCATCGTCGAATTCGAGCGGCAAGAGGTCCGGATCGGGGAAATAGCGATAGTCATGCGCGTCTTCCTTGGAGCGCATGGAGCGCGTCTCGCCCTTGCCGGGATCGAACAGGCGGGTTTCCTGATCGATGGCTCCGCCGTCTTCCAGAATGGCGATCTGGCGGCGCGCCTCATATTCGATGGCCTGGCCGACGAAGCGGATGGAGTTGACGTTCTTGATTTCGCAACGCGTGCCGAAACCTTCGCCGGGACGGCGCACGGAGACGTTGACGTCGGCGCGCATCGAGCCTTCATCCATGTTGCCGTCGCAGGTGCCGAGATAACGGACGATGGAGCGCAGCTTGGTGAGATAGGCCTTGGCCTCATCCGACGAGCGCATATCCGGCTTGGAGACGATTTCCATCAGCGCCACGCCCGAACGGTTGAGATCCACGAAGGACATGGTCGGGTGCTGGTCATGCATGGATTTGCCGGCGTCCTGCTCCAGATGCAGGCGCTCGATGCCGATCTCGATATCCTCGAAATTGCCCTGACGGTCCGGCCCGAGCGAAATGGTGATGATGCCCTCACCGACAATCGGGTCCTTGAACTGCGAAATCTGGTAGCCCTGCGGCAGATCCGGATAGAAATAGTTCTTGCGGTCGAAGATCGAACGGTTGTTGATCTTGGCCTTCAGGCCCAGACCGGTGCGCACTGCCTGCGCAACGCATTCCTCGTTGATGACGGGAAGCATGCCGGGCATGGCGGCGTCCACCAGTGACACATTGGAATTCGGCGCATTGCCGAAGGTAGTGGAAGCGCCGGAAAACAGCTTGGAATTGGAGAGAACCTGCGCATGGACTTCCAGCCCGATCACGATTTCCCAATCGCCGGTCGCGCCGGGAATGAAGCGTTTCGGATCGGGGGTGCGCACGTCTACAAGGGTCATATGAAGCTCACGATATACGGGTTCTTTGGCTCTGGTGGGTAGAACATATGGCGCGCGGGCGCAAGACATCTTGCGCCCTGTCGCACGAAGCGCCGGATTTTCGGCGCTCTGCATACGTAATTTTTACGCGTCTGATTTTCAATTCACATCATGACGATGATCGCCCTGTGTTTCATGATCTATGTCGCCTTCAATCTTGTCGTCTTTCTTGTCTATTGGTGGGACAGGCAAGCGGCGAGGAATGGCCGCTGGCGCATTCGCGAAAGCACATTGCTGGGGCTCGCCTTCGTGGGCGGCAGCGTGGGCGCTATTTCGGCTCAACGCCTGCTGCGGCACAAAACGCGCAAGGAGCCCTTCCGCAGCATTCTGCTCTCCATTGTGATCTTACAGGCGGGCCTTGTTGCGTCATTGGCAATCATGCCGGACTGGCCGCCTCGCCTTCTAAACAGCTTGGCAAGTCTCAGTCAGAATTCCGTCCCGTAGAGGCCGCTCTCGACCTCGACAAGCTGCTTTTGCAGACCAACGGATTGCACGTCGCGATCAAGCTTTGGCGCATAGGAAACGGAAAGCCAGCGGACGCTGTAGCCATGGTGGCGGAAAAAGGCGACGGCGGGTTCGTTCTGCGCGTGGGTTTCGAGCCGGATGGCTTCGAAACCCTTGTCCGCTATCAACCGTTCAACATCAGCGAGCAGGAGGCTGCCGACCTGCCGGCGCTGAAAATCCGGATCAATCCAGAAATCGGAAATCGTCTCGTCAAAATGCTCCCGCGCCGCCCATCCGGCAACCGTGCCGCTAAATTCCGCCACTCGAATGGCAAGCCATGACGAACGGGTAAAATTGGAAAAAGCGCTGGAAGCATTGTCGTAAAGCGTCGCGGTGATGCCGAGTGCGGCGGTTGCCTGCCGCCAGGCCCTGAGACCGATGGCCGCTAAGGCCTCCGCTTCCTGCTCATGCGCATTGCGAATGACGATCAAGCCGCGCCCTCCATGGCCATGGCGAGTAAAACATCGGTGGCGCGATTCGGCCAGTATGGTTTTTCGGGGTGCGCTGCGGACTTGACCATGCCAGCCTTGCCCGCTAACCAGAACGGGCAATAACGGAGTTTTTATGTTCGCTCAATCGGAGTCCTGGTAAAGGCCCCGCCCGCAAGTTTCTTGCGCGCCGGGCCAGATGAAACCGAGCCGGATGCCCTAACGGCAGCCGGGTTTGCTTTCACGCGTCTAAAAGACGCCGACCGGACTTCCAAAAATGGACATTTCCCGCGCCGAACAGCGCATTCTTCACCTGCTCGCCCAGGGCGGCAGAATTGAACTCGTTCGAGACGACCACCAGAAAATCGAAAAGATCGCGCTTTATACCCGCGACGGCTGGATTTTCAGCGGCCTCGACCTGCTCACCTTCCGCAAACTGAAACGGAAAAGAGCGATCGCCTCTTCCGCCGGCAAGCCCTACCGCATCACCCCCCGCGGACTGGAACTCGTAAGGGGTGAGCTGGACAACAGATGAAAAAAACGGGCGGCACTTGATGCCGCCCGTCCAATTTCTCTAACGCCCTTGTTCAGGCGTTCACCACCACTTGGCCGGCGTGAACTTGCCCGCTGCCTGCTCGATGGCGTGTGCGGTCTTGAACAGCGTTTCTTCCTCGAAAGGCTTGCCGATGAGCTGCAGGCCGAGCGGCAGGCCCTTGCCGTCAAGGCCGGCAGGCACCGAAAGGCCGGGAAGGCCGGCCATGTTGACGGTGATGGTGAAGACGTCCTGGAGATACATCTTCACCGGATCGGAAGCGAGTTCCTCGTCACCCACAGCGAAGGCGGAGGACGGGGTGATCGGGGCCAGAACGGCGTCAACGCCCTCATGGAAGACGTTTTCGAAGTCGCGCTTGATGAGGGTGCGGACCTTCTGCGCCTTCAGGTAATAGGCGTCGTAATAACCGGCCGAGAGCACATAGGTGCCGACCATGATGCGGCGCTGCACTTCCTTGCCGAAACCGGCGGCACGGCTTTTTTCGTACATGTCGGCAATGTCCTTGCCGTCGACGCGCAGGCCGTAACGAACGCCGTCATAACGGGCAAGGTTGGACGAGGCTTCGGCCGGTGCGACGATGTAATAGGCGGGCAACGCGTATTTGGTATGCGGCAGCGAGATATCGACCACTTCCGCACCAGCATCGCGCAGCCATTCCACGCCCTTGGCCCAGAGCTTTTCGATTTCTTCCGGCATGCCATCGACGCGATATTCCCGGGGAATGCCGATCTTCAGGCCCTTCAGCGACTGGCCGATGGCCTTTTCGTAATCCGGCACCGGCAGGTCTACGGATGTCGTATCCTTGGCATCCACGCTCGCCATTGTCTTCAGCAGGATCGCCGCGTCGCGCACGTCACGGGCAATCGGGCCGGCCTGATCGAGCGAAGAGGCATAAGCGACGATGCCGAAGCGCGAGCAGCGGCCATAGGTGGGCTTGATGCCAACGGTGCCGGTGAAGGCCGCCGGCTGGCGAATGGAGCCGCCGGTGTCGGTTGCGGTCGCACCGGCGCACAGATGCGCAGCGACGGCTGCGGCCGAGCCGCCGGACGAGCCGCCCGGCACCAGCTTCTGTTCTGAACCGTTGGCGCGCCACGGGTTGATGACCGGACCGTACCAAGAGCTTTCATTGGATGAGCCCATGGCGAATTCGTCCATGTTGAGCTTGCCGAGCATGACAGCGCCCTGATCCCAGAGATTCTGGGTGACGGTGGATTCATATTTCGGCTTGAAGCCATCGAGAACATGCGAACATGCCTGCGTGTGCACGTCGCGGGTGGCGAAAAGGTCTTTTACGCCGAGCGGAATGCCTTCCAGCTCGCCCGCCTTGCCGGCGGCGATACGTTCGTCGGAAGCCTTCGCCATGTCGCGGGCCTTTTCAGGCGTCAAGGCGACATAGGCGTTCAGCGCGCCGTTGGCCGCATCGATGGCTGAGAGATAGGCGTCGGTCAGCTCGAGGGCGGAAAATTCTTTGCCCTTCAGCTTTTCGCGGGCTTCGGCAATGGTCAGGCTCGTCAGGTCGGTCATGGTCGGCAACGGCTTTCGAAAATCTCGGAAAAATCGGGCGGTAGAGGCGGTCGCTTATTCGACCACTTTCGGGACCATGAAGAAGTCCCGGTCGGTCGCAGGCGCATTGGCGACGATGTCTTCCGCCTTATTGCCGTCGGTCACCACATCGGCACGCTTCTTCATGTCCACCGGGGTCACTGATGTCATTGGCTCGACGCCATCGACATTCACTTCCGAAAGCTGCTCCACGAAACCGAGTATGCCGTTCAGCTGGCCGAGCATATTCTGTGCTTCTTCTTCGCTGACAGCGATACGGGCAAGGCGCGCAACGCGCTTTACGGTGGCGAGATCGACGGACATGGTTCTACTCCGGTCAGAATTTTCCTAACCGCTATAATCACCATGTCCGTCCTTCGCAACGGTAGAAAGCATGTCGTGTCAAACTGTGTTACGGTTTTGCGGTCACGATATGCTCTAGCAAAATGTCAGAAGGACAGCGTCTCGCCAGCCTTCGGCGTATGAACGCGGGCTTCCGCGCCTTCCATGCCGGCCACGAATTTCTCCGGCGTCTGGTCGATGATCGGGAAGGAACCGTAGTGGCAGGGGATGACATTCTGGAACTTGAAGAAGCGCTGGCAGGCAAGTGCGGCCACAGCACCACCCATGGTGAAACGGTCGCCGATCGGCACGAGGCCGATATCGGGCTGATGCAATTCATTGATGAGCTTCATGTCGGAGAAGATATCGGTATCGCCCATGTGATAGACGGCCGGGCCATTTTCGAAATGCAGCATCAGGCCGTTCGCATTGCCGAGCGAATGCGAAACGCCATCTTCGGTGAGCTGGGCAGACGAATGCAGCGCATTGGTGAAGGTGACGGAAAAACCGTCGAAATGCACCGTGCCACCGGTATTGCCCATGTCGATCTTCGCAACACCTTTCGAAGACAGCCATGCGGCGAGATCGGCATTGGCAAGCACCGTCGCGCCCGTTTCGCGGGCAAGCTCGACGGTATCGCCAACATGGTCGCCATGGCCGTGGGTCAGGAGAATATGGGTGATGCCCTCGGCTGCTGTCTTCGCGTCCTGTCCGGCAAAACCGGGATTGCCGGTGAAAAACGGATCGATGAGGATCTTCGCGTCGCCGTTTTCGAGGCGGAAGGCGGAATGGCCGAGCCATGTGATTTTCATGGGAAGTTCTCCTTTGTATTGCCGGTGTAGTATGACATAGGACGACTTGAGAAACCGCACTACCTGTATTTAAGAGAGGCGACAATGGCCGCTGACAATGACGATTATGTGTACGATGAAGCGTCTGGCGAATGGCGGCCGGCTTCCGAAGTGGCCGCCGAGGCGGCTCGCGCGAATGAAGTGCACGATGCAGCCGGCAATGTGCTGGCGGACGGCGATTCCGTAACCTTGATCAAGGACCTGAAGGTCAAAGGCACCAACACGGTCATCAAGCAGGGCACCGTCATCAAGTCGATCCGGCTCACCGAAAATCCGGAAGAGATCGATTGCAGGCATGATGCGGTCAAGGGTCTGGTGCTGCGCACCGAATTCGTCCGCAAGCGATAAAGGCAGCGCGAGACATGGCGATACTCACCATCGAGGAACTGGCGGAAACGCTTCAGCCCGCACAGGCGATTGCCGGTCTCGACCTTGGCACGAAAACCATCGGGCTTTCCATGTCGGACCTGTCGCGACGCTTCGCGACGCCTCGCCCCGTTTTGAAGCGGGTAAAATTCACTCGGGATGCCGAAGTGCTGCTGGCCTTTGCCGAAAAGGAGAAGGTTGCCGCCTTCATCATCGGTCTGCCAATGAACATGGATGGCTCGGCCGGGCCGCGCGTGCAGGCAACACGCGCCTTCGTGCGCACCATGGGCGAAAAAACCGCCCTGCCCTTTATTTTCTGGGATGAGCGGCTTTCCACGGTCGCGGCCGAGCGCGCGTTGCTGGAAATGGATGTCTCACGCGCCAAGCGGGCCGAGCGCATCGATTCGGCAGCCGCCAGCTTCATTCTTCAGGGTGCGCTGGACAGGCTTTCGGCACTCGCCCGCGCCGTCGACTGACGGCCCTGCCACCAGGCGGCAATCTGCTTCCTCTTGCGAAAACCGAGGATAGCAAAAACGATCAGGCTATCGACCGCAACAGCGCGCGCCACCAGCGGCGGCAGGCTTTCCGGCGGCAGGCCGAGAATATTGCCGTAAATCTGGAATACCAGATCATGCGTCTGGCGCGTCAACATGAAAAAGCCGAAACTCATGTCGTAATAGGAAAGCCAGTACCAGCTGCCCAGCAATGCGACGGGACCTGCCCACAGGATCAGAAACCACTTCATGCCGCCTGCCCCCGCGCGAAAACCGTATCGGGAATGCCGGCAAGCACCGCCCAGCGCACCGCGGCCATCAGGCAGAGGTTCAGCGCCGGCGCGTCGATATCCAACGGCAGCATCACAAAAAACGTCATCATGACGCCCAAAGCTGTCCAGCGGCTCACTTGCGGCTCCCTTATGCGCAGTCATTGCGCATGGTTAACTTTTCGTTAATTCACACTGGACCGGCAGCCATGGCGACGCAATTGAAAGCTGTCATTATGGTTAATGGCGGGCGGGCGGCATGTGGAAAACGCGTATCTGCGTGAACGGGCAGATACGGCGGGCGGTTGCCGGCCCGGTGAAAACATCACTTATTTTTCTTTAATACGGCGCTTGCGCAGGGATTGCAGTCTCCCCCAACCCGGCAGCGGTTTCAGCCGTAGACGCCGCGCACCAGCCTTTTGACGGCCGTGGTGATCTTCTCCCAGTCCCGCTCGGATTTCAGCGGTACACCGGCGAACTGGCCACTGGTGGCAGCGGAAATGACGAGGTGCTGGATGGCGGCGAACAGCACGGCATTGACTGCGGCGGTATCCACGCCCTTCGGAGCCGCGAGCGAACCACGCATGCGCTCCAGCCACTTGCCCAGCGACTTGGCGCGGGCTTCGGCCAATCGCCGGACCTGCGGCGAGCCATCCGAGACTTCCCAGGCGATGATTTTGCAGACGAGAGGATCGCTGCGTAGCGCATCCATGAAATAAAGCGCCAGCTTTTCCATGAGATCGCCATAGGTCAGAAGGAACATACCGCCGGTGTCTTCGGGAATGCGATCCTTCACCCAGGAGCCGAGATCCTCGCCAATCGCCTCGATCAAACCGTCAAGGCCGCCGAAATAACGATAGATCAGCTGCTTGTCGCAACCGGCGCGGCGGGCAACCGCATTGATGCCGAAGCCCTGAAAGCCTTCTTCGGCAAGCAGCGACCTCGCCGCCTCAAAAATCGCTTTCTCGGTCTGAGCGCGATCCTTGATACGTTTTTCCGGTCTGTCGGCTGAAATCGCCTCTGCACTCGCCAGCATGATTCCCTACCCGTGTTCTAAAAGGCCTGACCACAGGGGTTAACAAAGCATGAAGGGAAGAACAATGTGGCTGGGCGGATGGGGAGAAGGTTCCTGTGGACGAATAGGCATCGAGACCGATATCCGCGGCTTTAAGTTTTCTGTATTTTCTGTATTATTCAGAATTACACAGATTTTGAGGCTTTCTCATGAAAAGAAAATCTATTTCCACCGCCGAGTTTATGCGGCATTTCGGTCGGTATCATGACGAAGCGCAGAAATCGCCCATCACCCTGACGAAGCATGGGCGTCCTTCGGTCGTCGTCGTGCCGGTCGAACTCTTCGAGAAAATGCTGGGAAGCGACGATCCGCGCCAGTCTTATGGGGCCGGTGAAATGCCTGATGAAATGGCAACCATGTTCGAGACCCAACTGGAGAAAGATTCCAACGAATATCGGAAATCTCGCGATGAGCAGGACCGATAATGTCCAAATTCAAACGGGGCGATATCGTTTCCTATCCGTATTTGTGGAGATGGCAGTTTTCCGCTGATCCACAGCGGGACCATGGAGAAAAGGACCGCCCCGTTTGCATAATCCTGTCGGTTACGGACGCTCAGGGACTATCACATGTACTGCTGCTGCCGATTTCATCGAAACCGCCGCTCGATAGCCAGCAACAAGCCATCGAAATACCCAAACTGGAACTCCGACGGGCAAAACTTACAAACTATGACGGAGGCTGGATCACCGTTAGCGAATGCAATTACGACGTAATCGAACGTTCATATCATTTCAATGCTACGCAATCTCCAATCGGGCGTTTCAGCGACACATTTCTCGAAGAGATTCGCACCGCATTTGCGCCGTTTCTGGCAGCAGGTGCAGCGAGGGTCATCAGAACCTGAATCACTCCAACGCCATGCCGAACCACACACTGCCGGGCGTTTCGTGGCTGTCCAGGCGTTTGAAGCCGCGGGTTTCCCAAAAGCGCATACCGGCATGGTTGCGTTCGCTGGCGCCGAGATGGATGCCGTAGACGTTGTTCTGTCTTGCCATATCCAGCCAGCGCGACAGAAGCCGGGTGCCGCCGCCCTTGCCCTGCGTGCGCGGCAGAAGGTTCATGTGGATATGGGCCGGGAACGGATCCGTAAGCCACTCTGGCGTGCGGCGCGGGTGGTGGATGAAATGGGCGCGGCGCTGGTCGGCGTCCCATGTCTGCTGGTCGCCGCCGGGGTCGGGGTAAAGGGCGCGCAGATGCGGCCACCATTCCTGCTCCAGCCGCTCTTCATGCAAGGCCGTATCGAGCGCGCCGGCGATATAACCGCAGACCCCCTCCTCGTCCTCGGCCACGAAAACGGCATCTGGCCACAGATGCAGATAGGGCACGGAATAGATATGCCCGACCATGCGGCCATCATTATAAAGCGGAGTTGCATCCTGCCCGGCATCGCCGGTGGCAAGGCTTATGGCGTAGAGCGCGTCTTCATCCTCGGTTCGGGCGGAACGAAAGGTCAGCATTGGCAGCCGCCTTCCCTTGCCGCGCGTCGACACGCGAAAGTGTCACGACAGATCAGAACACGCCTAACGCCATTGCTGTTTTTCAAATCCGAGACCCCTCCCGCCGGGACTGTAAAACCTTCATCCGTATACGTCGATCAGGACGCAGGCGGATAAAGGAGATCGATTATATAGTTCGGATCGAAGCGGGAATCGAGCATGCCGTAAGTGTGCCGCCAGCCACCCGCAAGACGGGTTTCGAGGAAGGCATCGGCGATCTTGCCGGCGCCAAGCCGGCAAAGCTCGGCGGCAGCGGCTGCAAGCGCGAATTGCTCCACCAGCAGACGGGCCGCCCCTTCGTCGCGCTCGGCAAGCGCGATGGCTGCGCGCAGCACATCGGTGGTCTTCTTGCCGGCAGGCCCGAGGTCGCGTTCCAGCGTCTGGAAGACAAGATCGAACAGGTCCTTGCCGCGCTGTAGAACCCGCAGCACATCCAGCGCCATGACGTTGCCGGAGCCTTCCCAGATGGCGTTAACAGGCGCTTCACGATAGTGGCGGGCAATCGGCCGCTCTTCCACGTAACCGTTGCCGCCGAGGCACTCCATGGCCTCGTAGATGAGGGCCGGCGCAATCTTGCAGCACCAGTATTTCACGATCGGCGTCATCACCCGCGCATAAGCGGCCTCGGCCGGGTTGTTGCGGGCGGCATCGAAAGCCGACGCCAGCCGGAAGGAAAGTGCTGTCGCGGCAGCCACATCCAGCGCCATGTCGGCGAGAACACGGGTCATGATCGGCTGGCTGACCAGCATCTTGCCGAAAACCGAGCGTCCTCTAGCAAAATGCACGGCTTCGGCAAGCGAGGCGCGCATCATGCCGGCGGAGGCCAGCGCGCAATCGAGCCGCGTCAGCGTCACCATGTCGAGGATGGTGCGCACGCCGCTGCCCGGATCGCCGAGCAGATAACCGAAGGCATCGGTGAATTCGACTTCGGCCGACGCATTGGAGCGGTTGCCGAGCTTGTCCTTCAGCCGCTGGAAGTGCAGGCCGTTCTTCGAACCGTCTTCCAGATAACGCGGCACGAGGAAGCAACCCATGCCATCACCCATCTGGGCCAGCATGACGAAACCGTCACTCATCGGCGCGGAGAGGAACCACTTGTGGCCGGACAGGCGGTAGATGCCCTCGCCCACCCGCTCGGCCGTCGTGCGGTTGGCGCGAACATCCGTGCCGCCCTGCTTTTCCGTCATGCCCATGCCGACGGTGACAGCAGTTTTCTGCAGGGCCGGTTTCTGCGCGGAATCATATTTGCGCGACAGGATTTTCGGCATCCACTCCTTCTGCACCCGCGGCGAGGTCATGATGGCGGCGACGGAAGCGCTGGTCATGGTCAGTGGGCAGAGGTGCCCTGCTTCGAGCTGAGATGTCAGGTAGAATTTCGTAGCGCGGGCCTTGTGTTCGTTGCCGCGCGTATCGGAAGAGTTTTCCCAGACGCTTGAATGCAGGCCTGATGACATGGAACGGCGCATCAGCGCGTGCCAGGCGGGATGGAACTCCACCTGGTCGAGACGTTCGCCTCGCGGGCCGTGGGTGTGCAACTGCGGCACCCCCTGATTGGCCATGCGCGCCAGTTCCTGCGCCTCATGCGAGGTAACGTAGCGGCCGAGCTGATCGAACTCGTCCCTCAGGTTACGCGACAGGCCAGAGGTAAGATCGACGATCAGCGGATCGGAACGATAGGCATTGATGCCGGACCAGAGGCTTGGCTGGTTCAGTTCGGCGAGCGATTCTTCTGTCCGGGAATTCTGGGTCATCCACTGCTTCTAGCTGTTTTGTACTGGAATTGCATAGTGGGGTGATATTGCATAATTTTGCCCACAGGAAGCGATTGAGACGATTAAGTCCCCGGTTTCAGCATTTTTCGGGACCACCTGAAGATGCCGAACATGTTTCCAGCAAGACCGAGCGACATCACCAGGAGAGGACACCATGGAGGAGCCCGTCGTAAGAAAGCTCTTCGAGCGATATGAGCGCTGTTTCAACACGTCTCTCAACGGCGAAATGGACATGGAAGAGGTCGCGTCCCTGTACGCCTCCGATTTCATAGCGGCTTCGCCTGCCGGCCTGATGACCGGAAAGAACGACGATCAGCTCAGGCAAGTGATGGCGCAGGGTTATGAGCGGTATCGCGCCATGGGCACAAAGGAAATGCGGATACGCGATGTCTGTCTCTCGCCCATCGATGAACATCATTGCATGGCGCATGTGGCATGGACGGCGACCTATGCCCGCCAAAACCAATCGGACATCGGGATCGATTTTGATGTTCATTACTTTGTCCAGACGCTGGACGGCGAACCGAAAGTTTTCGGCTGGGTTTCCGGCGACGAGCAGGCGCTTTTGAGGAAGCACGGCATCGCCTGATATTCGCTTGCGACAGGAGCAAGGTTTGCCCACCAGACAGTCTCTCTGTTATCGAGGTTGGGGAAACATCGCCATGTTTTCATTTCAAGGGTTTGTGACGCTTGCCCCTGCGGCGAGCAGTCTCTATAGAGCGCAGGACCGAATTCCGCGGCGCTCCTGAGGCGTGTTTACGGCGAATGGCAGCGCACGGATCAGCATTCGGGCGTTCCAGGCATTTTCACGGGAAAATGCGACGCCCGTCAGGAGGCAAACCGCATGGTCTTCTTCCCCCATCGCCATCTCCTCGGCATCAAGGGGCTTTCCCATCAGGATATAACCCTGCTTCTCGACAAGGCCGACGAGGCGGTGAAAATCAGCCGCCAGCGCGAGAAAAAGACCTCGACGCTCCGGGGCCTGACGCAGATAAACCTGTTCTTCGAAGCCTCGACGCGCACGCAATCCTCCTTCGAGCTGGCCGGAAAGCGCCTTGGCGCAGACGTGATGAACATGTCGGTCGGCAATTCCTCGGTGAAGAAGGGCGAGACGCTGATCGATACGGCGATGACGCTGAACGCCATGCGCCCGGACGTGCTGGTCGTGCGTCATTCCTCCGCCGGCGCCGCCGCCCTTCTGGCGCAGAAGGTCGCCTGCTCCGTGGTCAATGCCGGCGACGGCCAGCATGAGCACCCGACACAGGCGCTGCTCGATGCGCTGACCATCCGCCGCGCCAAGGGCGAACTATCAGGCATCACGGTGGCGATCTGCGGCGACGTGCTGCATTCGCGCGTGGCCCGTTCCAACATCATCCTGCTCAACCAGATGGGCGCGCGCGTTCGTGTCGTCGCCCCCGCCACGCTTCTGCCCTCCGGCATTCGCGACATGAGCGTGGAAGTCTTCCACGACATGAAGGAAGGGCTGAAGAATGCCGATGTGGTGATGATGCTGCGCCTGCAGCGCGAGCGCATGTCCGGCTCCTTCGTGCCTTCGGTGCGCGAATATTTCCATTATTACGGCCTCGATGCGGAAAAGCTGAAGGCGGCGAAGGAAGATGCGCTGGTCATGCATCCCGGCCCGATGAACCGCGGCGTGGAAATCGCCTCCGAAGTGGCCGACGGTCCGCAGAGCGTGATCGAAAGCCAGGTGGAAATGGGGGTTGCCGTGCGCATGGCTGTGATGGAAACCCTGCTTGTCTCGCAAAATCAGGGTGAGCGCGTATGAGTGCCGTGACCGTTCTAAAAAACCTCCGCATCGTCGATCCCTCCCGCGATCTCGACGAGACCGGTAGCGTGATCATCGGTGCGGACGGCACCATTCTGGCGGCGGGCAAAGACGCCCACAATCAGGGCGCACCGGAAGGCGCGACGGTGCGAGACTGCAAGGGGCTGCTGGCTGTTCCCGGTCTGGTTGATGCCCGTGTCTTCGTCGGCGAGCCAGGTGGCGAGCATCGCGAAACCATCGAATCCGCCTCACGCGCGGCAGCGGCTGGCGGCGTGACCAGCATCATCGTCATGCCGGATACCGACCCTGTTATCGATGACATCGCGCTGGTCGAATATGTGAAGAAGACGGCGCGCGACAAGGCGCTCGTCAATGTTCACCCGGCAGCGGCCCTGACCAAGGGCCTCAACGGCGAAGAAATGACAGAGTTCGGCATGTTGAAGGAAGCCGGTGCGGTTGCCTTCACCAATGGTCGCAAGGCGCTTTCCGACACGCTGGTCCTGCGCCGCGCCATGACCTATGCCCGCGAACTGGGTGCGGTGATCGCGCTCGAGACCCGCGACAAATATATTGGCGGCGGCGACATGAACGAGGGGCTTTTCGCAAGCTGGCTCGGGCTGTCAGGCATTCCGAAAGAAGCCGAAATCATTCCGCTGGAACGTGACCTGCGCATTGCCGGCCTGACGCAGGCGATCTATCACGCCGCCAAGATTTCCGTACCTGAATCGGCCGAGGCGATCCGCCTTGCCCGGCAGCGGGGCGTCAAGGCCACCTGCGGCATCTCGATCAACCATCTCACACTCAACGAGAACGATATCGGCGAATACCGCACCTTCTTCAAGCTTTCCCCGCCGTTGCGCGCCGAAGACGACCGCAAGGCCATGGTGGAAGCGCTGAAGGACGGCACCATCGATATTATTGTCTCCTCGCACGACCCGCAGGATGTGGACACCAAGCGCCTGCCGTTTTCGGATGCGGCCAGCGGCGCGGTGGGTCTGGAAACCATGCTGGCGGCGGCGCTGCGCCTTTACCACAGCGGCGAGGTTCCGCTGATGCGCCTCATCGATGCGCTTTCCACCCGCCCGGCGAAGATTTTCGGTCTCGACGCCGGAACGCTTAAAGTCGGTGCAAAAGCCGATATCACCCTGATCGATCTCGACGAACCATGGCTGGTGGCCCGCGATCAGCTGGTGTCGAAATCCAAGAATACGCCGTTCGAAGACGCCCGTTTCAGCGGCCGTGCTGTCGCCACTTATGTGGCTGGCAAAGCCGTTCATTCCTTGGCATAAGATCAGCAACAGAGATCACGCTGACGGCGCGACAGAGGGGACGTTTGAATGAGTGCTTTGACTGACTGGCAGACGGCGCCTGCCCTTCTCGCGCTTTCGGCGCTGATCGGCTATCTGTTCGGCTCCATCCCCTTCGGCCTCATCCTCACCCGCATGGCGGGGCTGGGCGACGTGCGCAAGATCGGTTCGGGCAATATCGGCGCGACCAATGTGCTGCGCACCGGCAACAAGAAGCTCGCCGCGGCCACCCTGCTGCTTGACGCGCTGAAGGGCACGGCGGCCGTGCTGGTCGCCAATGCGCTGTGGGGTTACGAGGCCTCGCTGGTGGCCGGTTTCTTCGCCTTTCTCGGCCATCTGTTTCCGGTGTGGCTCGGCTTCAAGGGCGGCAAGGGTGTCGCCGTCTATATCGGCGTGCTTCTTGGCGCAGCACCTCTGATGATGCTGGCCTTTGCGCTGATCTGGCTCGCGACCGCCTTCATCACCCGCTATTCATCGCTGTCGGCGCTTCTGGCCATGCTTGTCATTCCCGTGGCGCTATGGGTGCTCGGACCTGAAAAGACCGCGCTGGTCGTTACATTGCTGAGCGTAATTTCGTGGTGGAAGCACCGGGAGAATATTGCGCGGCTTCTGGCCGGCACCGAAAGCCGGATCGGGCAAAAGGGCTAAGGCCTATTCTAAGGATATGTCATGCCGCATGAGGAAACGACACGGCAGGGCATAGAGCTTTCCGCGCGGCAACGGGTCGCGTGGCTGCGGCTGATCCGCAGCGACAATATCGGCCCCGTCACGTTTCGCGAACTGATCAACCATTTCGGCAGTGCCGAAAAGGCGCTTGATGCCCTGCCCGAGCTTTCGAGACGCGGCGGCTCGCTGCGCAGTCCACGCATCGCCACGCAGGCACAGGCGGAAGACGAGATCGAAACGGCTGAAAAATTCGGCGCGCGTTTCGTCGGTATCGGCGAGCCGGACTATCCGCCCGCTTTGCGGCATCTGGACGGCGCGCCGCCGCTGATCGCCATGAGGGGCTCGGCGTCCACCGCAACAAGACCATCGGTCGGCATCGTCGGATCGCGCAACGCTTCCATCAACGGGGCGAAATTCGCCGCGATGCTGGCGCGCGATTGCGGTAGGGGCGGTTATGCGATTGCTTCGGGTCTGGCGCGGGGCATCGACGCGGCGGCACATCGGGCAAGCCTTGCAACCGGTACGGTGGCCATGCTGGCGGGCGGTCTCGACCGTCCCTACCCGCAGGAAAATTTCGGGCTGCTGGAAGACATCTATGATCAGGGCGGCGCGACGATCAGCGAAATGCCCTTCGGCTGGGAACCGCGCGCCCGGGATTTTCCCCGCCGCAACCGGCTGATATCAGGCGTCTCGCTTGGCGTTGTCATCGTCGAGGCGGCAGAGCGTTCCGGTTCGCTGATTACGGCCCGGCTTGCCGGCGAAGCGGGGCGGCTGGTTTTCGCCGTTCCCGGCTCGCCGCTCGATGCGCGCTGCGAAGGCACCAACCGGCTGATCAAGGAAGGCGCGATGCTGACCACGGGTGCTGACGACATTCTGGAGGCGCTGCGACCGCTGATGGAGCCGCAATTGCCCTATGACCGCAAAATCGAGGAACCGCGATCAGAAGAAGAAATGTCACCGCCCGGAGATGATGAGCGCAGCATCATTGCCGCCGCACTCGGCCCCTCGCCCGTCGAGACAGACGACATCATTCGCCACACGGGTTTTTCCGCCGCTACCGTTCATATGGTGCTTTTGGAACTCGATATTGCCGGGCGATTAAACCGGTACGCCGGGGGACGGGTTTCGCTCCTCGCGGATTGACAGCTTGCGCCGCCCGCTCTGGATATCGCCGACTTCCACATAGGCCATCTCGATCAGATAACACAGCATATCGGCACCCTCACGGTTGGCGACCTGCCGCAGCTCTGCCAGCATCTGGCGAATGTAAGCCAAGTTCTCTCTGGTCCCTTCATTATCGGCATTATTGTTTGTTGCGTTCGGGACCATATATTTATCCTGAGAATTTCGTCTGAAACGAAGAGCAATAAGTAGATTCAAATGATGTTGGTGATCATAACCAATTTACCAAAGATTGCAATACAACAATAGATTATCCATAGGTTGCATGAACCCTGAAGCGATAAAATCGGGCTTGCCTCTTGACCAGCGGACATTACCTGTCCATGTCGAATTATAAAGAAGCCTTGTTGCGGCGTTCCTCCGTGATCCGGCTATGTTAACGGACAAGTTCCCAGAGAAAAAAATATGAATGTCGTCGTCGTAGAATCTCCGGCCAAAGCCAAGACAATCAACAAGTATCTTGGTCCGGGCTACAAGGTTCTTGCATCCTTTGGCCACGTCCGGGATCTTCCCGCCAAGGACGGATCGGTGCTGCCCGACCAGGATTTCGAAATGTCCTGGGAGGTCGACGCCGCATCCGCCAAGCGGATGAAGGACATTGCCGATGCAGTAAAATCCTCCGACGGCCTGTTTCTCGCAACCGACCCGGATCGCGAAGGTGAAGCCATTTCCTGGCACGTTCTCGATCTCTTGAAGAAGAAGCGCGTTCTCGGCGACAAGCCGGTGAAGCGCGTGGTCTTCAACGCCATCACCAAAAAGGCGGTGCTGGACGCCATGGCCAACCCGCGCGACATCGACGTGCCGCTGGTGGATGCCTATCTCGCCCGCCGCGCACTGGATTATCTTGTCGGCTTCAATCTGTCGCCGGTTTTGTGGCGCAAGCTGCCCGGTGCCCGTTCCGCCGGGCGCGTGCAGTCCGTTTCGTTGCGGCTCGTCTGCGACCGCGAATCCGAGATCGAACGTTTCGTCTCCGAGGAATACTGGAACATCAGCGCGCTGTTGAAGACACCGCGCGGTGACGAGTTCGAGGCGAAGCTGGTTTCAGCCGATGGCAAGCGGCTGCAAAGCCGCGGGATCAAGACCGGCGAAGATGCGAACCGGCTGAAGACACTGCTTGAAGGCGCGACCTATGTCGTGGATACGGTCGAGGCAAAGCCGGTCAAGCGTAATCCCGGCCCGCCCTTCACCACCTCGACGCTGCAGCAGGCGGCCTCCTCGCGCATGGGTTTTGGCGCCTCGCGCACCATGCAGGTGGCGCAGAAGCTCTATGAAGGTATCGACATCGGCGGCGAAACCGTCGGTCTGATCACCTATATGCGTACCGACGGTGTGCAGATGGCCCCGGAAGCCATCGATGCTGCCCGCCAGGCCATCGGCGAGCAGTTCGGTGGCCGTTATGTCCCGGAAAAGGCGCGTTTCTATTCCACCAAGGCCAAGAACGCCCAGGAAGCGCACGAGGCCATTCGCCCGACCGATTTCAACCGCACGCCGGATCAGGTGAAGCGTTATCTCGATGCAGATCAGCTGCGTCTCTACGACCTGATCTGGAAGCGCGGCATCGCCAGCCAGATGGCTTCCGCTGAAATCGAGCGCACGACGGTCGAAATCCTCGCGGACAAGAACGGCGAGAAGGCCGGGCTTCGCGCCGTTGGCTCGGTGATCCGTTTTGACGGTTTCATCGCCGCCTATACCGACCAGAAGGAAGATGGCGAGCAGAGCGACGACGGTGACGACGAAGGCCGTCTGCCACAGATCAATGCGCGCGAAAATCTCGCCAAGCAGAAGATCAATGCCAGCCAGCACTTCACGGAGCCGCCACCACGTTATTCGGAAGCCTCGCTGATCAAGAAGATGGAAGAGCTTGGCATCGGCCGTCCTTCCACCTATGCCGCGACACTGAAGACGCTGAGCGACCGCGAATATATCGTCATCGACAAGCGCAAGCTGATCCCTCATTCACGCGGCCGGCTGGTAACGGCTTTCCTCGAAAGCTTCTTTTCCAAATATGTCGAATATGACTTCACCGCTGATCTGGAAGAAAAGCTCGACCGCATTTCGGCGGGCGAGCTGGACTGGAAGCAGGTGCTGCGCGATTTCTGGAAGGATTTCTTCGCGCAGATCGAAGATACCAAGGAATTGCGCGTCACCAACGTGCTGGATGCGCTGAACGAGGTTCTGGCCCCGCTGGTCTTCCCCAAGCGGGAGGATGGTTCCGATCCGCGCATCTGCCAGGTTTGCGGCACCGGCAATCTTTCGCTGAAGCTAGGCAAATACGGCGCTTTCGTTGGTTGCTCCAACTATCCGGACTGCAACTTTACCCGCCAGCTCACCTCCGACGGTTCGGAGGCGGAAGCTGCGGCCTCGAACGAGCCGAAGGCGCTCGGCGCTGATCCGATGACCGGGGAAGAGCTGACATTGCGCTCTGGCCGTTTCGGACCCTATATCCAGCGCGGCGATGGCAAGGAAGCCAAACGTTCCTCGCTGCCCAAGGGCTGGAAGCCTGAGGACATCGACCACGAAAAGGCGCTGGCGCTGATCAACCTGCCGCGCGATATCGGTAAGCACCCGGAAACCGGCAAGATGATCTCCGCTGGTCTCGGTCGCTACGGACCTTTCCTGCTGCATGACGGTTCCTATGCCAACCTCGAAAGTATCGAAGACGTGTTCTCGATCGGCCTCAACCGCGCCGTCACCGTGATTGCCGAAAAGCAGAGCAAGGGACCGGGTCGCAGCGGCACGCCGGCGGCATTGAAAGAGCTGGGCGACCACCCCGATGGCGGCGCAATCACCGTGCGTGACGGGCGTTATGGCGCTTACGTCAACTGGGGCAAGGTCAACGCCACCATTCCGAAGGGGCAGGACCCCGTTTCGGTGACGCTGGACGAATCGCTGGTGCTCATCGCCGAACGCATCGCCAAGACCGGCACCGGCGGCAAACCCGCCAAGGCCAAGAAGCCTGCCGCTAAAAAAGCCGATGGTGATACCGCCGCAAAACCGAAGGCGACGAAAGCCAAGGCTGCGACCAAGAGCAAGGCGGCCGCCAAGCCGAAGGCAGCGGCCAAACCCAAGAAGGCAGAATCGTGAGCAAGACGCCGCGTCAGACACAGGGTTCCGCCGGCGACGGTTTCGGGCGCACGGGGCGCGGCAAGCGGGTGAGCGAAGGTGAAGGCATCATCCATGGCGAAGTGCCTTCCCGCGAAGTACTGCTGAAATTTATCGCCGACCATCCGCAACAGGCCTCCAAGCGCGAAATCGCCAAGGCCTTCGGGCTGAAGGGTGAAAACCGCATCGTCCTGAAAGCACTGCTGAAGGAACTCGAAGTCGACGGCATGGTGCACAAGAGCCGCAAGTCGCTGACGCGACCGGGCGGCCTGCCGCCTGTGACTGTGCTCGACATCACCACCCGCGACAAGGACGGCGAATTGATCGGCCGGCCCGCGGAATGGCCGGAAGATATGGGTGCTGCACCCGCCGTGCTCATCCGCCAGTCCTCGCAGGATCGTGGCAAGAAAGCGCCTGCCGCCGGTCTGGGCGACCGCATTCTGGCAAAGATTTTCCCTTCCAAGGAGAGCGTCGGCCCGGCCTATACCGCCCGTGTCGTCAAGCTGATCGACCGTCGCCAGAACGCGCTGCTCGGCGTGTTCAGGCCAACCGAAGGCGGCGGCGGACGGCTGATGCCGATCGACCGGCGCGGCGAGGAAATGGTCATCGATCCCGAGGGCGTCGGCGATGCCAAGGACGGCGATCTGATCGAGGTGGAAACATCGCGCAATAGCGGTCGTTACGGCCTGACGCGCGCGAAGGTTCTCTCCGTCGTCGGCTCCGTTGCGTCGGAAAAGGCGATCTCGATGATCGCCATTTATGCGCATGGCATTCCGCATATCTTCCCGCCAAATGTTCTGGCTGAAGCCGATGCGGCCAAGGCCGCCACCATGTCGCACCGTGAGGACTGGCGCGACCTGCCGCTCATCACCATCGATCCGGCCGACGCCAAGGACCATGACGACGCGGTCTATGCCGAGCTGGACCCCTCGCCCGACAATCCTGATGGTGTCATCGTCACCGTCGCCATCGCCGATGTGTCCTGGTATGTGCGCTCGGCATCGCCGCTCGATCGCGAGGCGCAGAAGCGCGGCAACTCCGTCTATTTCCCGGATCGGGTCGTGCCGATGTTGCCGGAGCGCATCTCCAACGATCTCTGCTCGCTGAAGGAAGGCGTCGACCGCCCGGCCCTTGCGGTGCGCATGACCTTTTCGAAGGAAGGCCGCAAGGCGGGCCACACGTTCCATCGCATCATGATGAAGAGCGCCGCCAAGCTCTCCTACCAGCAGGCGCAGGCCGCCATTGACGGAGACCCTGACGACAAGACCGGCACGCTGCTGGAGCCGATCCTCAAGCCGCTGTGGCACGCCTATGCGGTGATGAAGCGCGGCCGCGACCGCCGCCAGCCACTGGAACTCGACATGCCGGAGCGCAAGATCCAGCTGCGGCCAGACGGCACGGTGGACAAGGTCGTCATTCCCGAACGCCTCGACGCGCATAAGCTGATCGAGGAAATGATGATCCAGGCCAATGTCGCCGCCGCCGAGACGCTGGAAAAGAAGAAGCAGCGGCTGGTCTACCGCGTCCACGATGCCCCGACGCTCTCCAAGCAGGAGGTGCTGCGCGAATTCCTCGGCACGATCGGCATATCCATGGCCAAGGGTGTGGCGATGCGCGCCAATTCCTTCAACGGCATTCTGGCACGCGCCCTCGATACGCCGCACCAGATCATGGTCAACGAGATGGTGCTGCGCAGCCAGAGCCAGGCGATCTACAGCCCTGAGAATATCGGCCATTTCGGCCTCAATCTGATGAAATATGCGCATTTCACCTCGCCGATCCGCCGTTATGCCGATCTGATCGTGCATCGCGCGCTGGTGGGGTCGCTGGGGCTTGGCGAAGGCGGCATCACGCCGCAGGAAGAAGCGACGCTGGACGATATCGCCGCCGAAATCTCAACCTTCGAGCGGCGCGCCATGGCGGCCGAGCGCGACACCGTCAACCGGCTGATCGCGCATCATCTTTCCGAACGCGTGGGTGAAGAATTCGAGGGTCGCGTCGGCGGTGTCACCAAGGCGGGACTATTTGTCGCGCTTCCGCAGTTTGGCGCTGATGGCTTTGTTCCTATATCTACACTCGGAACCGACTATTTCTTCTATGACGAGGCGCATCAGGCTCTGACGGGGGAAAAGACCGGTCTCGGTTTTCAGCTGGGCGACTCGGTTCAGGTGCGACTTGCGGAAGCAGTACCTCTGGCGGGTGCGTTGCGTTTCGAAATGCTGAGCCCCGGGCGCAAGATGCCGGTCGGTTCGCGGTCGTTCCACAAGGCAGGCCGGCGGACATCGCGTCCCGGCGCCAAGCCGGGAACAAGGCCGCCCAGAGGGCGACGGTAACAACACCGCGAATAGGCGGTTGAAAGAACGGAAGAAGGACTTAGGGGATGAGTGCACATCAGGGCTCGGAAACAGTCACCTTCGGAGACGCCAGCGCCGAGCGGCCACTTGGCCGTTCGATCATGCGCGGCATGGCGAACCGCTGCCCCGCCTGTGGCGGCGGCCGCCTGTTTCGGGCATTCCTGAAGCCGGTGGACAATTGTGCCGCCTGCGGCGCGGAAATGCACCACCACCGGTCCGATGACCTGCCGCCCTATATTTCCATCGTCATCATCGGCCATATCGCCGTTGGCGGTTTCATGATGACGGATATGGTGTTCTCTGTGCCCATGTGGGTGCATTTCGCCATCTGGGTGCCGATCACCATTCTGGCCGCGCTGTTGACGCTGCAGCCGATCAAGGGCGGCGTCATCGGCCTGCAATGGGCGCTGCGCATGCATGGCTTTGACGGAAAGCAGCCAAAAGTGCAGATAGACGGCTCCTCACACTGACGACGGGCGGCAACGTGCGCGTGACCGAACCCCGCAAGAGCGCCGAGGTTGCGAGCCCGACCCTGCGGCCACGGGATGCCGCTTCCATCATTTTATTCGACCGTTCCGGCCCGGCGATCCGCGTATTGATGGGCCAGCGCAGCCATGCCCACATCTTCATGCCCGGCGCCTACGTATTTCCCGGCGGCAAACGTGATCCACGCGACCACGCGCTGCCCTTTTCCGGCGATCTGCACCCCGCGGTCCTTAACCGCCTCACCGCCTCCGCGTCGCGCCGCCTGAGCGTTGCCGGTGCAAGGGCGCTGGCGCTTGCCGCTGCGCGCGAGCTTGTCGAGGAAACCGGGGTGGATATGGGGCTGGATGCTGATGGTCCGAACCTTTCCTGTTTCCGCTATGTGGCGCGCGCCATCACCCCGCCCGGCAATATCAGGCGTTACGACACGCGGTTCTTTTGCTGTTATGCCGACGAATTGCGGCTGGATACCCGGCTAATCCGGGATTCTGACGAGTTGCACGATGTGCAATGGCTTGACATGACAGACCTTTCTGGTCTGAACATGCCGAAAATCACACGCACGGTTCTCGAAGATGTCACAAAATTCATGATAGGTGATCCGTCACTGCCCTTTGAAAGCCCCGCGCGGCTCTATGTCACGCGCCACGGCCGGTTTATTCGAGACGTTGTATAAAGGCCGTCATGTCACAAATGAAATGCGAAGCGGATGCCATTCACTGGCCCTCACTGATCGCCGCGATTTCCGCCATCAGTGCGGTCGGTGTCGCCATCGGTCTTGGCCTGCCGCTCCTGTCGATCATCCTTGAGAAGCGCGGCATCTCCTCCACCATGATCGGGGTGAATTCGGCCATGGCCGGCGTCGCAGCGATGATGGCGGCTTCGGTGACCAGCAAGATAGCCCATGATTTCGGCGTGGCGCGAACCATGCTGCTGGCCGTGGTCATTTCCGCGCTGAGTGCGCTCTGTTTTTATTTCGCCGACGCCTTCTGGATGTGGTTTCCGTTGCGAATCGTTTTCCACGGCGCCACCACCACCCTGTTTATCCTGTCCGAATACTGGATAAACATGACCGCGCCGCCGAAAAAACGCGGCATGGTTCTCGGCATTTACGCCACTGGTCTCGCGGTGGGCTTCGCGGTCGGCCCGCTGTTGTTCTCCGTGGTCGGCAGCGAGGGCATTCTGCCCTTCCTCGTCGGGGCGGCGATCATTCTTCTGGCAGCGATTCCCATCTTCATGGCGCGCCGTGAAAGCCCGGAGCTGGACGAGCGGCCCAACCACCATTTCGTCCGTTATGTCTGGCTGGTGCCGATGGCGTCGGCGGCGGCTTTCGTCTTCGGCTCGGTGCAGGCCGGTGGCCTGTCGCTCTTTCCCATCTATGCCACGCGTGAAGGCTTCAACGAATCGCAGGCCGCATTGCTGCTGACCGTGATGGGCATCGGCAACATGGTCTTCCAGATACCGATCGGCCTGTTATCGGACAGGATGAAGGATCGGCGCACCATGCTCGCGCTGATGGCCTTTGCGGGCGTTTGTGGCACGCTGGCGTTGCCTTTCCTGGTAGACAGCTGGATCCTCGTGGCGGCGCTCCTGCTGTTCTGGGGCGGCCTCGTCTCCGGCATGTATACCGTCGGCCTCACTCACCTCGGATCGCGCCTTAAAGGCGCTGATCTGGTCTCCGCCAATGCCGCCTTTATCTTCTGTTACGCCATGGGTACGATTGCCGGACCGCAGGCCGTCGGCATTTCCATGGATGTCGCGGGCACTGATGGTTTCGCCTGGGCGCTTGCCGTATTTTTCGGGCTTTACGTGGTCCTTTATGGCTTCCGTTTTGTTTTCCGGGCAAAACAGACTTGACTTTTCAGGCGCGATACGTAGTTTCGCGCCAGATTTAGCCGAGGTGAGAAGCGCCTGCGGCTTCTCTTTTGTTTAAAGGCAGGACGACCATGGCGAAAGCTACAACAATCAAGATCAAGCTGCTGTCGACAGCCGACACCGGTACCTTCTACGTCACCACCAAGAACAGCCGTACGTTCACGGACAAGATGACGAAGACGAAGTACGACCCGGTTGTACGCAAGCACGTTGAATTCAAGGAAACCAAGATCAAGTAATTTTCTTGATCGGGTTCTCCGACAAAAGCGCGCCCAATGGGCGCGTTTTTTGTTTGTGCGGATAGTCTTTTCGTGTGGATGGCAAAGACATTTTCAGCCGGAATGCGTGGCGCTTCCGCGTCCAGAAAATGTGTGATGCTGACATATGGAAGGCAGCCGGGAGGCCGCTAAAACCCGGCAAAGCTTCTTGGCACAGTGACTTAGCACTTCACCCCTCCTCCCGCTACAGCGGTGCAGCCGTGGACGACGTGGAGCCGCCACACCGACCCGGTGGGCGGACCTGTTTCTCAAACAGACAAGTTTTCGGGAGAAGGCGGTCGGCCAACGATGTGATTACGGCACGAGGAACCGATTCGGACATCGTCAGCCGACCGACCCCACGATTCAGGAGATGCGGCGGACCTGAGCATCATGGGGCATTCGAACTACGCAATACCAGCCCCTGACGAGCGAAACCGCAGCGGCATGAACCGCCATCATTCCATCATCACAAGACGGAAAAACCGCCGGAAGAACTGTTATTCTCGATAATGAGTGTGCGCAGAAGTAAAATAAAAATCAACAAATTCTTAAGCCAGCGATACATAACTCAAAAAACATGGTTAAATATACAACGCTGGCACACTATAGTTTCCCGCGAGATTGAATTCAATATATTTTTCAACTTGAACTGTATTAAACCCGCTGAATTTCGCCTATTCATTGCAATAAGATAAAATACAGGCAAGGTCAGGGGCTTGAGCCTGTCAATGTGGCTTTTCAGCTCCTCGAACGACGGCTATCTTCGGTAAACCCAAAAAGATGACATGGTTTTCCGCGCCAGACGCCTGCGGGCCGCTTCAGGCGGCAGCAGCCACCACCCGGTTGCGCCCGGCATGTTTCGCTTCATAGAGCGCCCGGTCGGCCTGTTTCACCAGTTCGTCCGGCATGCCGAAAGCGCCGCTGCTGGTGGCGATGCCGAGCGAGGCGGTAATGCTCAGTTCACGGTCGATGGAGCGGACGTAGAAGGGCTTGTCTTCGACGATCGCCCGCAGCCGCTCGGCGACGCTGGCAGCAAGCTCCATCGGCGTGTCAGGCATGACCACGACGAATTCTTCGCCACCGTAACGGCAGGCAAGATCAGCGCCGCGCACCGTGCTGCGGATGCGTGCTGCAAATTCCCGCAGCACCTCATCGCCCACATCATGGCCATAGGTATCATTGACCAGCTTGAACCGATCTATGTCGGTCATGCAGATGGAAATCGGGCGGCCCCGCACGGCGGCACGGTCGAAGAGTATCTTGAGATGATTGTCGAGATAACGGCGATTGTTGAGGCCGGTCAGCGCGTCGACGATGGCAAGCTCCATCGTATGCTGCATATTGAGCCGCAGGTGTTCGTTGTAACGCTTGCGCCTGATCTGCGTCAGTGAGCGGGCGACAAGTTCGTTGGGGTCGATCGGGCGCAGGATATAATCATTGACGCCGAGATCGAGCGCACGCGCCACCATATCGTCCGCCCCCTGCTCCGCCACCAGAAGCAGCGGGAGGAAACGGGTGCGTTCCAGCGAGCGAAGCTGCGAACACAATCGCAGCGGATCGTAATCCGCAAAATTGGAATTGACGATGACAAGCTCGAAGGGGTTGCTTGCCGCTTTCAGCAGCGCCGCCTGCGGCTCGGTGACGGCATCCACCTCGGCGACCGGCTTCAGCGCCCTGACGATACGTTCCTGCGAGCTGGCGCGGCCATCCGCGACGAGTACACGGCCGGGCGTCTGCATCAGGCCGTCGGCACGTAGCATCTCCTCGATGCCGATCTGCCTTGCAGTTTCGGCGCGCAGCCGCAATTCGTCGCTGACGGCTTTCAAGCGCACGAGGCTTTTGACACGGGCAATCAGCTGCAGGTCGTTGACCGGCTTGGTCAGAAAATCATCGGCGCCGGCTTTCAGGCCGCGCACCCGGTCGGATGGCTGATCGAGCGCAGTGACCATGACCACGGGAATATGCGCCGTCTTCGGGTTGGCCTTCAGCCTCTCGCAGACCTCGAAACCGTCCATGCCCGGCATCATGATGTCGAGCAGGATAATATCGACCTGTTCCTCGTCGCAGATCGCCAGCGCCTTAAAACCATCCTCGGCGGTGACGACATCGAAATATTCCGCCACAAGCCGAGCCTCGAGAAGCTTCACATTGGCAGGAATGTCGTCAACAACCAGAACTCTCGCCGTCATAACCGTTCCCCAGCCGCCTTAGGCGTCGCCCAGATAAGTCTTGATGATTTCGATGAATTTCGGGACGGAAATTGGCTTCGACACATAGGCCTCGCAGCCGCCCTGACGAATGCGTTCCTCATCGCCCTTCATGGCGAAGGCGGTGACGGCGATGACCGGAATGACGTGCAGCTCGTCGTCCTCCTTCAGCCATTTCGTCACCTCCAGCCCCGAAACCTCCGGCAGCTGGATATCCATGAGAATGAGGTCCGGACGGTGCTTGCGGGCAAGGTCCAGCGCTTCCATGCCGTTGCGCGTCTGGATCGTCGTATAACCAGACGCCTCGATCAGGTCGCGAAAGAGCTTCATGTTCAGCTCGTTGTCTTCGACTATCATGACCTGTTTGGGCATGGTGGGCAGTCCCCGTTTCGCTTTGAAACCTTCATCCAGACATATAAGTTGTCAGAGAACCGATTCCATCGTCCATTTGTTGCGCAAGGCTAGAGGGATTTGGTTTCAAAATAGGTAACTTCGGGGAAGAAATGCTGCGCGATACGAAAAACAAAGGCAATGCCGGCAAAGATCCGCAAGAAACGGCGGCCGCCATACTTGGCTGGCTGGCCAACGAGCCGGACATGCTGGCACGTTTTCTGGCGCTGAGCGGCTTGCAGGCCAATATGCTGCGCCAGGCCGTCGCCGACCCCGGCTTTCTGGCCGGCCTCACCGATTTTCTGATGAGCCACGAGCCGGACCTCATGGCGTTCTGTGCCGCAACCGATACCTCACCCGAAACGGTGGCTGCCGCCTGGCACCATTTTTCCGGTCCGGGGCTGGATTCGGGTGTGTATTGACCGGCCAGCCCCTTGAGCGACCGTCTCCACCGGAGTATGGTCGGCAACGTTCTGGTTTTGTTTTCAGCCCCATGTCCACGTCGCACTCCTATGATCCCGGTTTTTGTCGCGACTGTCTGGCCGGTCAGCCAGCGGGTTTGAGGCGTTGCCGCTCCTGTGGCAGCCCGCGTCTCGTCTATCATGATGAACTCTATGATCTGAGCATCGCCCATATCGACTGCGACGCCTTTTATGCTTCCGTTGAAAAGCGCGACAATCCGGAACTGGCTGACAAGCCGGTCATTGTCGGCGGTGGCAAGCGGGGCGTGGTTTCGACGGCGTGCTACATCGCCCGCATTCAGGGCGTGCGTTCCGCCATGCCGATGTTCAAGGCGTTGGAAGCCTGCCCGGATGCGGTGGTCATCAAACCCGACATGGAGAAGTACAGCCGTGTCGGACGCGAAATCCGCGCCATGATGCAGGAATTGACGCCGCTGGTGCAGCCGCTTTCCATAGACGAAGCTTTTCTCGATCTCGCCGGCACGGAGAGGCTGCATCACGATCCACCAGCGCGTGTGCTGGCGAAGTTTGCAAAGCGTGTGGAAAAGGAGGTCGGCGTGACCGTCTCGGCCGGGCTTTCCTATTGCAAGTTTCTGGCCAAGGTCGCATCCGACCTCAACAAGCCGCGGGGTTTTTCGGTGATTGGCGAGGCGGAGGCGCTTGCCTTTCTGGCGACGCGGCCCGTAACCACAATCTGGGGCGTGGGCAAAGCTTTTGCTGCGACACTGGAGGCGGACGGTATCCGCATGATCGCCCAGCTGCAGGAAATGGAAGAAGGCGACCTGATGCGCCGTTACGGCGTGATGGGACAGCGGCTCTTCCGGCTTTCGCGCGGCATTGACGAGCGGCATGTGCACAATAACGACCCGGTCAAAAGCGTGTCTTCCGAAACCACCTTCTTCAACGACATTTCCCGCCATGAGGACCTGGTGCCGATCCTGCGGTCGCTTTCCGAAAAAGTCGCATGGCGGCTGAAGAAAAACGGCATTGCCGGCCAGACAGTGGTGCTGAAGATGAAGACGTCCGACTTTAAAATCCGTACCCGCAACCGCAAGCTCGATGATCCCACCCAGCTTGCCGACCGGATTTTCCGTACCGGGCTATCTATGTTGGAAAAGGAAACCGACGGCACAAAATTCCGCCTGCTCGGCATCGGCGTCAGCGATCTGCGCGATGCGGGTCTTGCCGACCCTCCTGATCTCGTCGACAGGCAGGCTGCCCGCCGGGCGGCGGCGGAAGCGGCGATGGACAAGCTGCGTGACAAGTTCGGCAAAGGCAGCGTCGAGACCGGCTACACGTTTGGCACACGCAAATAGCGGTTTAATCGTGAGCCTTGGGAACTGCGCATCGACCCGTTCCGCCACTTCATACCAATGTATTTTAGATTTTACACAAATTAGTGATGTTACGGCTGCGCCGTCCTTAAGCTTCCTTAAACTTCGCGTGGTTGAGTGAAGCAAGTTTTGTGCATGTGGTGTATTGCGTCATGTCCCTTCGCCTCCGTCTTCTGACCGGCATGCTGTCGGCCAGTATTTTTGCCTTCCCGGCGCTTGCCGCCGATAGCAGATCGCTGCAGATCCTCGTTTCGAAAAGCGACCAGTCGCTTTCGCTTTATGAAAATGGCGAGATCATCGCCACCTCGAAAGTCTCCACCGGCAAGGCCGGGCATGAGACGCCGAGCGGCATATTTTCCATTCTGGAAAAACGGAAATACCACGAATCGAATATCTATTCGGCCGCCCCCATGCCCTTCATGCAGCGGCTGACATGGTCCGGCATTGCGCTGCACGAAGGCAAGGTACCGAACTACGCGGCTTCGCATGGCTGCGTGCGCCTGCCTTCGAAATTCGCCAAGTCACTTTTCGGCGACACAGCGACTGGCGTGCATGTCATCATCACCGACCGCCCGGTTTCGCTGCGCTTCGTTGAGCATCCGGCGTTGTTTACACCGCGAGACGACGGCGATGACGGCAAGCTGCTTCTGTCCGATGTCGAGTTGCGCCCGGCGACCTTCGATGCGGCATTGGGCGCGGTCGAGGTTGCCGTCAATGAAAAGACGCAAGCCATCAAGCCGGCGGCGAAGGTCAGGGATCCCTCCCCTTTGCGCATTCTCATTACCCGGCGTGGGGAGCGGGAAAAGGTGATGGATATCCAGGCCCTGCTGACCCGCCTTGGCTTCGATGCCGGTTCGCCCGATGGTTATACCGGAGAAATGACTGTCAGCGCCGTGAACGGTTTCAAGCGCTGGAAGGGATTGCCAACCACCGGACCGCTTCTGACCGACGCCTTCGTGACGGCGCTTTACACTTCCGCCGGCGAAGATCATCCACTGAGCGGCAAGATCATGGTGCGGCAGGATTTCAAGCCGCTGTTCGAGGCGGCTATCGACATCAGGGATCCGGAGGTGGCGCTGGGAACCCATTTTCTAGAAGCCGTTTCAGTGGATCGTGCAAAAGGAACCGCCGAATGGAACGGCGTGACGCTCGAAAACCATCTTCCCGCCGCCGCCCGCAAGCGGCTTGGCATTACCGTCACCGAAGCGCCGGGCGGCTTCGATCAATTGAGCGCCGTACTTGGCCGTCTCGACATACCGGCAGACATTCGCTCCCGCATTGAACAGGAGCTTTCAACCGGCAGCTCGATCACTGTTTCCGATCTCAGTCACCAGATGGAGACAGGAACCGGAACGGACTTCATTACCGTGACGAAGGAAGGGCCGGTTTGAGGGACGCGTGAGCGTCTGAACCCTTAAACCAGTTCCACATCGACGACGCCGGGAGCGGAGCGAAGTGCTGCGGCGATTTCCGGTGAAATGCGGTATTTCTCCGTCAGTTCCACTTCGATTTCGCGGCTGCCCTCATCCTTGATGACGATGAAATAGACTGACCCGTCACCCTTGGTGTTGAGGTGGCGGGCGACGGTTTTCAGTGGGCCGGAATCGCGCACATAGACGCGCAGAGCCTTCTGCATCTGCACCGACTTCTCCTCCAGCGATTGCGCCGTCTGGATGCGCAGACCGATGCCTTCCGGGCGTTCTTCCGCAGCCACGGTGATGACAAGTGATTTGCCGACCTCGAGCAGATCACGGAACTGAGCGAGCCCTTCGGAAAAGAGCACCGCCTCATATTGCCCTGACGCATCAGAGAAGGTGACGATGCCCATCTTGTTGCCGGTACGGGTCTTGCGCTCCTGTTTGCCGGTGACGGTGCCGGCCAGACGCCCGGCGGTTGCGCCCTGTTTCACCGCGGCGGAAAAATCAGCGATATTCTGCACACGCAACTTTTCCAGCACGGGGCGATAGGTGTCGAGCGGATGGGCGGTGAGGTAGAACCCGAGCACCTGATATTCACGCAACAGCTTTTCCGAAGCGAGCCACGGCTGGAAGGCCGGCAGCACCAGCTTTTCCGGGCCGTTTCCACCACCGGAACCGAACATGTCCGACTGGCCGATGGTGCGGTTGTTCTGCGCCATCTGCGCATAACCGATGATGCGGTCGAGCCCACCGATCAATTCGGCACGATCGCGGCCGAAACAATCGAAGCCGCCGGCATTGATAAGGCTTTCTAGAACACGCCGATTGATCTGCTTCGGATCGATACGCAGGCAGAAATCCTCAAGGCTCGTGAACGGCTTGTCGCCACGCACTTCGACGATATGTTCGACAGCACCCTCGCCGACGCCCTTGATGGCGGCCAGCGAATAATAGATGCGGTTTTCACCCGTCTCGAACTGGCGGAAAGACGTCTGCACCGAAGGCGCTACGACCTCGATGCCGAGGCGGCCGGCATCCTGACGGAAATCATTGAGCTTTTCCGTGTTCGCCATATCGAGCGTCATGGAGGCGGCAAGGAATTCCACCGGATAATGCGCCTTCATATAGGCGGTCTGGTAAGAAACGATGGCGTAAGCGGCGGCGTGGCTCTTGTTGAAGCCGTAATTGGCAAACTTTGCCAGAAGGTCGAAGATGGTGTTGGCCTGCGGTTTCGACACACCGTTCCTGATGGCGCCATCGACGAAACGTTCGCGCTGCTGGTCCATCTCTTCCTTGATCTTCTTGCCCATGGCGCGGCGCAGAAGATCGGCCTCGCCGAGCGAATAACCTGACAGGACCTGGGCGATCTGCATCACCTGTTCCTGATAGACGATAACGCCCTGCGTTTCCTTCAACAGATGGTCGATGGTCGGATGGATGGACTCCAGCTCCTCCTCGCCATGTTTGCGGGCGTTATAGACCGGGATATTTTCCATCGGGCCTGGACGATAAAGCGCCACCAGCGCAATGATATCCTCGATGCAGTCCGGGCGCATGCCGATCAGCGCCTTGCGCATGCCCGCACTTTCCACCTGGAACACGCCGATGGTTTCGCCACGCGAGAGCATCTCGTAGGTTTTCGTGTCCTCCAGCGGAATGGCGGCAAGATCGACCTTGATGCCACGCTTGGCGACGAAATCGACCGCCACCTTCAGCACCGTCAGCGTCTTCAGGCCGAGAAAGTCGAATTTGACGAGACCGGCGCTTTCCACCCATTTCATGTTGAACTGGGTTACCGGCATGTCGGACCGCGGATCGCGATACATCGGTACCAGCTTCGACAGCGGCCGGTCGCCAATGACGATACCGGCGGCGTGGGTGGAAGCGTGGCGATAAAGCCCCTCGATCTTCTGGGCGATATCCAAGAGGCGAGCGACGACCGGCTCCTTGTCCGCCTCTTCCTGCAGGCGCGGCTCTTCCTCGATCGCTTTCGACAGCGGCGTGGGATTGGCCGGGTTGTTGGGCACCAGCTTGCAGATCTTGTCCACCTGCCCATAGGGCATTTCCAGCACGCGGCCGACGTCGCGCAGGGCCGCGCGCGCCTGCAACGATCCGAAGGTGATGATCTGCGCCACCTGCTCGCGGCCATATTTGCGCTGCACGTAGCGGATTACCTCTTCGCGGCGATCCTGGCAGAAGTCGATATCGAAGTCGGGCATCGAGACGCGTTCGGGGTTGAGGAAGCGCTCGAACAGCAACGAGAAACGCAACGGATCGACATCGGTGATGGTCAGCGCATAAGCCACAAGCGAGCCGGCGCCCGAACCGCGGCCGGGGCCGACCGGGATGTCCTGCTGCTTGGCCCATTTGATGAAGTCGGCAACAATCAGGAAGTAGCCGGGAAAACCCATGCGTTCGATAACGCCGAGCTCAAAATCCAGCCTGTCGCGATATTCCTGTTCGGTGTAGCCCGGTGCCATGCCAAGGGCTGCAAGGCGTTGATCGAGACCCTCGACCGCCTGACGGCGAAGCTCCTCGGCCTCTGCCCGCTGCGCCGCTTCCGGGTCCTCGCTGGCGCCGGTGAAACGCGGCAGGATGGGTCCGCGCTTTTTCAGCACATAGGAGCAGCGGAGCGCAATCTCGATGGTGTTTTCGAGCGCCTCGGGAATGTCGGCAAACAGCGCCGTCATCTCTTCGCGGCTTTTGAGATAATGATCGGGCGTCAGGCGAAAGCGGCTGTCATCGGAAACGATGGCGTTATGCGCCACCGCCATCAGCGCATCATGCGCCTCGTAATCGGCCTTGGAAGGGAAAAACGCCTCGTTGGTGGCGACCAGCGGTATATCGTGTTCATAAGCAAGACCGATCATGCGTCGCTCATGGGAGCGGTCGTAACCGGACTGGCGTTGCAATTCGATATAAAGCCTGTCACCGAAGAGTGATTTCAGCACCAGCAGCCGCTCTTTGGCCTGTGCAGCATGGCCTTCTCTCAGGGCCATATCCACCGGCCCGCCGGTGGCGCCCGTCAGCGCGATCAAGCCGGCATTGGAAGCCTCTTCCAGCCATGCACGGGTAATATGGACGGATTGACCGCCGCCCTCGCCATCCAGATAGGCACGGCTGATGAGATCCACCAGTCGCTCGTAACCTTCGGCATTGGCGGCCAGAAGCACGATTGCGGGGAGCTTCGCAAGATGGCTGTTATGATTGCGGCGATCCTCCGCCGCGTCCTGCATGTCGATCGACACCTGGCAACCGATGATCGGCTGCAGGCCTTCATCGCGCGCCTTTTCGGAAAATTCCAGCGCGACGAAAAGATTGTTGGTGTCGGTGATGGCGATTGCCGGCTGGCCGTCTGCGACAGCCTTGGACATGATTTTCTTGAGGGGTAATGCCCCCTCAAGCAGGGAATAAGCGGAGTGAACCCGCAAATGAACGAAACCAGGCGTCTTCAGCGTTTCGTCAGAGTTTTCTCCACGCACAACCGTATCGCCCATATCGTCGTCCTGTCATTCTGAATCGAGGGGGCGATTTTCCGATTTCCGGCGCTTAAAGTCTACAGCCTTGCGGCCTCCATACAGGCTTCTGCGCCGGTGTTTCCTTCACAGGGCAGTGAGGATCACCGAAAAGCTGGCAACAAAGACAGCGATGGAAGCGAAAGCGGCAACGTCACGGATGAAATCAGTCATTGGTCTCTCCTTACTCGTTATGTTCCAAATTTGTTCTCATTTTGTTCGATTGTCAACAGGGTTTTGCTGATATTCCCCTTGCTAACGCGGTAGAATCGAATGGGGTTCCGTTTGCGCCTGGGGCAAGCCTCTGACTCCAAAGCGAAAAAACCCGGAGGTTAAAACACCTCCGGGTTCGGAAAAAATTCAATTGTGGACGAAAGAGGCGACACATGGAGGTGCCGCGACGAAGCGGCTCAACCGTGTGGACGGTATTACCGGCTCAGATCAGAAATCGACGATCTTGCCGTCTGCAAGCGTTACGCGGCGGTCCATGCGGGCAGCGAGGTCGTGGTTATGGGTGGCGATCATCGCCGCAAGGCCGGACTGGCGCACTAAGGCCTCCAGCGCATCGAAAACATAATGCGCGGTCTCGGGATCGAGGTTGCCGGTCGGCTCATCCGCAAGCAGCAGAAGCGGCGCATTTGCAACCGCGCGCGCAATTGCCACACGTTGCTGTTCGCCACCGGAAAGTTCGGCCGGACGATGTTCGCCGCGATGCCCGACGCGCATATAGTCCAGCAGGGCGCTCGCGCGCTTGCGGGCCTCGGCCTGTGTCAAGCCAGCGATGAGCTGCGGCATCATCACATTTTCCACCGCTGAAAATTCCGGCAGGAGGTGATGGAACTGGTAGACGAAGCCGATATCGCTGCGGCGGATCGCGGTGCGGGTTTCATCCGGCAGGCCGTTGCATGGTGCGCCGTTGATGAAGACCTCGCCGGCATCGGGGTGTTCCAGAAGCCCGGCCAGATGCAGCAGTGTGGATTTTCCGGTACCGGAGGGGGCGACGAGCGCCACCATCTCACCGCTTCTCAATTCAAAATCGGCCTTGCGCAGAATGGAAAGCGACGTTTCACCCTGACCATAGGTCCGTTCCACGCCGGTAAGCCGCAGCACTGTTTTTTTTGCCATATTTCGAAGCGGTCCTTATTCGTAACGCAGGGCCTGCACCGGATCGAGCTTGGACGCCCGCCATGCTGGAAAGATCGTTGCCAGGAAAGAAAGCGTCAACGCCATGATGACGACGGTGATGGTCTCGCTGATATCCATTTCGGCCGGCAGCTGGCTGAGGAAATAGAGCTGCGGATCGAACAGCACCGTGCCTGATATCCACGAGAAGAACTGCCGGATGGATTCCACATTGAGGCAGACGATGACGCCGAGCGCCACACCGGCAAAGGTGCCGACCGTACCGATGGCCGCTCCCGTCATGAAGAAGATACGCATGACGGCGCCGGAACTGGCGCCCATGGTGCGCAGAATGGCGATATCGCTGCCCTTGTCCTTCACCAGCATGATCAGGCCGGAAATAATATTCAGCGCCGCCACCAGAACGATGAGGGTGAGGATCATGAACATCACGTTTCTTTCCACCTGCAGGGCGGAAAAGAAGGTCTGGTTCCGTTGTCTCCAGTCGGTGATATAGATCTGCCGTTCGGCCGCCTGCTCCACCAGCGGCCGGATGCCGTCGACATCATCAGGCCGGCTGACGTAGAGCTCGATGGATTGCACGATGCCGTCGGCGTTGAAATAAAGCTGGGCTTCGGAAAGCGGCATATAGATCATCGATGCGTCATATTCCGACATGCCGATCTCGAAGACGCCTGATATCTTGTAGGATTTGACGCGCGGGTTGACGCCCATCGGCGTCACGTCGCCTTCCGGCGAAATGAGGGTGATATCGTCGCCAGCCGTCACGCCAAGCTGCGCGGCGAGCCTCGAGCCGACCAAAACGCCATCGCCTGCCATGAAGCCGACGAGGTCGCCGGTCTTGATGTTGCTGGCAACTTCCTTGATCTTGTCGATGTCCTCCTGGCGCACACCGCGCACCAGCGCGCCGGAGCCTGCACCACCACGGCCGGAGGCCAAGGTCTGGCCTTCCACCAGCGGCAGGGCCATGGTGACGCCCGGCACGGCGGAAAACTTCTTCGCCAGCTCATCGTAATTGTTGAAGGGCTGGTCGATCGGCTGCACGATCATATGGCCGTTAATGCCGAGAATGCGCGAAATCAGCTCGGTGCGGAAGCCGTTCATGACAGCCATGACGATGATCAGCGTCGCGACACCCAACATGATGCCGACGAAGGAAAAACCGGCAATGACGGAAATGAACGCTTCCTTGCGCCGCGACCGCAGATAGCGCCACGCCACCATGCGTTCAAAAGCGGAAAAAGGCCGGGCGGTCTTTCCCTTGGCGGAAGGAGCCGCACCCTTGTCAGCCTCGGCTTTTGCCATGTCGTCTCCCTGATCTCAAATTGCAAGATCGGTCATTTCAAAGACCGGTCCCAATCTCTGCGGCATCTGCGCATTAAACTGGAGCGGTCTTCGGGTGAAGGCCGCTCCCATCTTTCCGTTTGCGCTTAGGCAAGCGCCTTGTTCATTGCCGCCTCGATTGTGACGGTTTCACGTTCGCCGGTCTTGCGGTCCTTCACTTCGACTTCGCCATTCGCGACGGAACGTGGGCCGACGATGATCTGCATCGGTACACCAATCAGATCGGCAGTGGCGAATTTCTGGCCCGCACGGTCGTCGGTATCGTCGTAAAGAACATCCTTGCCGGCGTTGGAGAGCGAATAATACAGCTTTTCGCAGGCCGCATCACAGGCCGCATCCCCTGCCTTCATGTTGATAATGACGACATCGAAAGGAGCGACCGAGGCCGGCCAGATGATTCCGTTCTCATCATGCGATGCTTCAATGATGGCGGGAACAAGGCGTGTCGGGCCAATGCCATAGGAACCCATGTGGACAGGGTGTTCCTTGCCGTCCGCGCCCTGCACTTTCGCGCCCATCGGCTCGGAATATTTGGTGCCGAAATAGAAGATGTGGCCAACTTCGATGCCGCGCGCCGAAAGACGTTCACCGTCGGGGATGGCATCATAAGCGGCTTCGTCGTGCATCTCGGAGGTCGCGGCATAATCGGCCGTCCACTCGTCGAACACGCCCTGCAGGGCTGCAACATCATCGAAATCGGTATTTTCGGCCGGGATGGCGCGGTCGAGGAAGCTCTTGTGGCAGAAAACCTCGGATTCGCCGGTATCAGCCAGAATGATGAATTCATGGCTGTGGTTGCCGCCGATCGGACCGGTATCGGCGCGCATGGGAATGGCGCGCAGACCAAGGCGCTCGAAGGTGCGCAGATAAGCCACGAACATCTTGTTATAGGAGTGGATCGCGTCTTCCTTGGTCAGGTCGAAGGAATAGGCATCCTTCATCAGGAACTCACGCGAACGCATGGTGCCGAAACGCGGACGCACTTCATCGCGGAACTTCAGCTGGATATGGTAAAGGTTCAGCGGCAGGTTCTTGTAGGACTTCACATAGGACCGGAAGATGTCGGTGATCATCTCCTCATTGGTGGGGCCGTAGAGCATCTGGCGGTCCTGACGGTCCTTGATGCGCAGCATTTCCTTGCCGTAATCGTCATAACGGCCGCTTTCCTGCCAGAGTTCGGCGGTCTGCAGCGTCGGCATCAGAAGCTCGATGGCGCCGGAGCGGTCCTGCTCCTGACGGATGATCTTGTTGACCTTGTCCAGCACGCGCTTGCCGAGCGGCAGCCAGGAATAAATGCCTGCCGATTGCTGCCGGATCATGCCCGCACGCAACATCAGGCGATGGGAGACGATCTCCGCTTCCTTGGGATTTTCCTTCAGGATGGGCATGAAATAACGGCTGAGACGCATGACGGCTTCCATTGATGTGGACGACGGCGCGAAAGGCGCGGGAATCGCCCCGAATAAAGGGATATTGGCGCCGGATATAGCCGTTTCCCGCCAAGAAGAAAACCCGCCATGAAAAGAGCATTGAAGGCGAGTTCGTGGCATTTTCGAGATAGCTAATTCGCGTCAAAACGCTTTGACCGGAATATTATTCTTGATCCGGTGCGACAAATTGCACCATAGAGAATTTTTTGCCGACTGTAACAAATATGCAAAAAATGAGATGACAAGCATGGGTGATTAAGCTAGCTTTAGCTTACAAAAGAGGCAGGAAGTCTAAATTCTTGTCGTTTTCGCGGTCAGTCTTGGGAGGATCAGATCTTAGGCGCGCTCGTCGCTGCCCCGGCAACGGTTACAGATCACGCGAAACCTGAAAAACAAGGCTGAAATGCCTTGTTTTTTTTTGATTCCATCACACCAAAACGCGTCGGCCGGTTATTCCGGTGAAATTGTGACGGTGAATCAGCCGTTCACTATGCTCATGCTGTGTGCACGACAGAGATGACATCCATATGACAGCCCCATCTTTGCCCGCGTGCGAAACGGGCAGTTTCGTCAGTGCGCTACGACATTTTCTGTCACTCCAGCCTTGAGCCAAAATCCGTTAGACATCGCATTTGCCCTCGTTGGGAACGCGGTTCTCAAAGCACGGATTTGGCAGCGTGGGGGCCGATATTCAGTCGTAAACGGGGACAATCCTCGGGAGATCATCGAGGCTGAAACCGAACCACCAGGACACCCCGTACCAGACACCACAGATCAGGGCCGATATCAGAGTTGTCCACAGAACGATGCGACCGCCTCGGAAGCGGGAGGGCGCGCTGGCGATGGTGCCGAGTGCCACATCGCCCTCTTCCGCCTGGGTGCGAAGTCCAATCGGCAACACGACAAAAAGCACCGTCCACCAGACGATGAAATAAACGGCGAAGACCGAAAGAAGCGGCATGACGTCCTCCTGCGCAATGCGTTCCTTGTAACGCATTCATCCGTATAGCGAAATCACTTCCGTGCCAGAAGTGTAAAAAGCCGTGGAGGGAGGAACAGAACCGCGCTTTGAGCGGGCACCCTCAGATCGCTGACCAAGGAGGGCGACTTATCTCCGTCATTCCAGACTAGATCCGGCATCCAGCCACGGCGCATCTGCGCCGTGAGACAAGTCTTTACGCGATCAAGGACTTGATCGTGCTGGACCCCGGAATTAGTCCGGGGTGACGGAGCGTCTTGCTTCCCCGATCAGACCTTCGTCACAAAAACCGTGACGATCGGCTTCTTGCCCCAGGTCTGGTTGGCGGCGGCGCGCACGGCGCGGCGCACCGCTTCGCGCAACAGCGCCAGATCCTTGCGGCGGGCGCGGGGAATGCTTTCCACGGCGCCGAGAACGGCGTCATACAGCGTGTCTTCCATATCCTCGCCCTCATCATCGAATTCCGGCAGGCCGAAGGGCACGACATCGGGATCGCCGTGGAAGTCGTAACGGCTGTCCAGCACGACATTGACGGAGACGTGACCGGCGAAGGAGAGCTTGCGGCGGTTGCTGATGCCCATCTCATCCATGTCGCCGATGAGATTGCCATCCTTGAACACGCGGCCATGCGGCGCGTCATCGATGACTTCCGCGGGTCCCGGTGCCAGACGCAGAACATTGCCGTTGCGCACCTTGGGAACCTGCGAAATACCGGCCTGCTCGGCCAGTTCTTTCTGCGCCACCAGATGCGCAGCCTCGCCATGAACGGGCACGACGATCCGCGGCTTCGTCCATTCATACATCCTCAGAAGCTCGTTACGGCGCGGATGGCCGGAAACGTGAACCAGAGCCTCGTTGTCGGTGATGATATGGACACCCTGCTCGATCAGGCCGTTCTTGATGTCGATGATGGCCTTTTCATTGCCGGGAATGGCGCGCGAAGAAAACACAACTGTATCTCCCGCAGCCAGCGCCACATTGCGCATCTCGTCACGCGAGAGCTTGGCGAGTGCGGCGCGCGGCTCGCCCTGCGAACCGGTCAGGATCAACACCACCTTGTCGCGCGGGATATAGCCATATTCGTCTTCGGCCAGAAACGGCTTGATGCCTTCCATGATGCCGAGATCCTGCGAGACGTTGACAACGCGCTTCAGCGACGAACCGAGCAGCAGCACCTCACGGCCCGCCGCCTCCGCCGCCTGGGCGATGGAGCGGATACGCCCGACATTGGAGGAGAAGGTGGTGACAGCCACCCGGCCCTCGGCATTTTCGATGATCTGCCGCAGACCCTCGGAAACTTCCTGTTCGGAAGGCGATACGCCTTCGCGCAACGCGTTGGTGCTGTCGCACATCAGCGCCAGCACGCCCTCTTCGCCGATGGCGCGGAAACGGGCTTCATCCGTCAACGGTCCGAGCGACGGCGCTTCGTCGATTTTCCAGTCACCGGTGTGGATGACATTGCCGAGCGGCGTGCGGATGACCAGCGACATCGGCTCGGGGATGGAGTGGTTGACGCCTACGGCTTCGATTTCGAACGGACCGACATTGATGCGATCGCCCGCCTTGAAGGGAGTGATCGGAATTTCGGCGCGGCTGCCCTCATAGGCCCGTTTGGCTTCCAGCATGCCGGCGGTGAAACCCGAGGCATAGACCGGCACGTTGAGGCCCGGCCACAGATCGTTCAGCGCGCCGTAGTGGTCCTCATGGGCGTGGGTGATGATGATGCCTTTGAGGTTCTTCTTCTGCTCGGCGATATAGGTGATATCGGGGAGCACCAGATCGACGCCCGGCAGATCGAGACCGGCAAAGGTCACGCCGCAATCCACCATGATCCATTCGCGCTTGCCTGCCGGCCCGTAGCCATAAAGCGCCAGATTCATGCCGATTTCACCGACGCCGCCAAGCGGCAGGAAGACCAGTTCGTCCTGTTTAGCCATTGTTTTTCTTATCCATTCACAAGAGCGCACAGGCGACGGCGAAATGCCGCGCCCCGCGCATGTTTCCAGCATCGGACCTGTTAAACCATCTGATCGACCGGGCCGATGCGGAGCCGGTCTACCGTCCTGCTTTTCATGAGCTGCAGGAAAACTCCAACCTTTGGGATCGGGTTCGGCGCGGCGTTTTTATAAACTCCGCACCGCGCACCTCATCCGAAAAACACGTCGCCGGCGGCGATGGCGCGTCTCGCACCCTCATCCTCATCCAGCAGCAGATAACCATTATCATCTATTCCAACGAAACGCCCGCCGATCGAGCGATCCGGAAAGTTGACGGTGATATGCTCGCCGATACCACAGGCCGCTGCACGCCAGCCGACCATGACGCCGGCAACGCCCCTGCCCTCATCCCAATCTCGCAGCACATCCGCCGTCTCGCGGAACAAATGCGCGAAAAGCTCGTCGGGCGAGCAGGACGCGCCGTGTTCGGACAGCATGGTGACGGGATAAAGCGGGTTATCCGGCTTATGGGCGATATTGATGCCGATGCCGATGACGATGGCGCGGCGTCCATCCGGCAGAAGCTCGGCCTCCATCAGGATACCGCAGGTTTTCTGGCGGCCGATCAGCACGTCGTTCGGCCATTTGATTTCAAGCGGCGCGCCGCCCGTCGGCAAAACTGCGCGAATGGCGCGATAGACCGCAAGCGCGAAGGCAAGCGGCAGGGAGCCGATACGGTCCATCGGAGCGGGATCGATGAGGAGAAGCGAGGCGTAGAGATTGCCGGGTTCGGAGACCCACGGCCGACCGCGACGGCCGCGCCCGCCGGTCTGGCGAATGGCGGTGATCCACAGATTACCGCCATCGCCTGCCCTTGCGCGGGCGAAACATTCGATGTTGGTCGATGGCGTCTCCGCCATCGCCTCGTGCCGGAAGTCATCAATGGACATCCGGCCCGTATGCTTATGGGTATCGCTCAAAAGAACGTCTTTGCCGCGACCGTGACCGCATTGCCGAGCGCACCGCCGAAGACGATGAAGCCGACGACGAACAGGCCCGAAAGTGCATAAACGACCTTCAGTTCGCCGGCCGGACGCTCGAAGCTGCCCTTGGCTTCATCGAACCACATGACCTTGACGACGCGGATGTAATAATAGGCACCCACGACCGAGCCGATCACGCCGATGACGGCGAGCGGATAGAGCTTGGCCTCGATGGCGGCGAGGAAGACGTAATACTTGCCGAAGAAGCCGGCGAGCGGCGGGATGCCGGCAAGCGAGAACATCAGGATCGTCAGAACCACCGCCATGAAGGGATTGGTGGAGGAAAGCCCGGCCAGATCCTCGACATTTTCGACATTGCCGATTTCCTTGCGGCGCATGGAGAGAATGCAGGCGAAGGTGCCGAGCGTCATGACCATATAGATGGTCATGTAGAGGATCACCCCCGAAATACCGGCTTCTGTTCCGGCCGCAAGACCGACCAGCGCATACCCCATATGGCCGATGGAGGAATAGGCCATCAGGCGCTTGATGTTCTTCTGGCCGATGGCCGCAAAGGAACCAAGCAGCATCGAGGCAATCGAGATGAAGACGACGATCTGCTGCCAGTCGGCGAACACCGGCTGGAAAGCCTCGACGACGATACGCACGAGGATCGCCATGGCGCCGATCTTCGGTGCGGCCGACAGGAAGGCGGTGACCGGGGTCGGCGCGCCTTCATAGACGTCCGGCGTCCACATGTGGAACGGTACGGCCGAAATTTTGAAGGCAAGGCCGGCGAGAACGAAGACCAGACCGAAGACGAGGCCGAGCGACCGGGTTTCAGATGCCAGCACCTGGGCGATTTCGGCAAAGCCGGTATTGCCGGTGAAGCCGTAAACCAGCGACATGCCGTATAGCAGCATGCCGGAAGAGAGCGCGCCGAGAACGAAATATTTCAGGCCCGCTTCCGTGGAGCGCAGGCTTTCGCGGTTGATGGCGCAGACGACGTAAAGCGCCAGCGACTGCAACTCCAGCGCCATATAAAGCGAGATCATGTTATTGGCGGAGATCATCAGCAAAATGCCAAGGGTCGCCAGAACCAGCAGCACCGGATATTCGAAACGGCCGATAGGCTCGAAACGACCCTGGCCGACGGAAAGGATCATGGCGGTGATCGAGCCGATCAGCGCCAGAACCTTCATGAAATTGCCGAAGGAATCGGCGATGTAAACACCGCCGAAGGCCACGCCCGATGCCGGGGCGAAGATGATCCAGAGACCGACGACGAGCAGCAGGGCAACGGCGAGGCCGGTGACCGTCGTTGTCGACTTGTCGCCCGAGAAGACGCCAATCATGAGCAGCGCCAGGGCGCCGACCGCAAGGATCAGCTCGGGCGTCGCGATGTGCAGACTGGCAAAAAGGATTTCAGCGGTCATGTCCAACGGGTCCTGTCGTCAATTCATAGAAAGCGCAACATTTTGCGCCGCCTGCAATGCAGCCGAATAGTTGTTTACCAGAAGATCCACCGATGCGGCTGTCGCATCGAAGACCGGCGCCGGATAGACGCCGAAGAAGATCGTCAGCGCAACCAGCGGATAAAGGATGATTTTTTCGCGGGTAGACAGATCGAGCATCGATTTAAGGCTTTCCTTCTCGAGCGCGCCGAAAATCACGCGGCGGTAGAGCCACAGCGCATAAGCGGCCGAGAGGATGACGCCGGTTGCCGCAAACAGGGCGACCAGCGTGTTGGCGCGGAAGATACCGATCAGCGTCAGGAATTCACCGACGAAGCCGGAGGTGCCGGGCAGACCGACATTGGCCATGGTGAAGACCATGAAGGCGACGGCATATTTCGGCATGTTGTTCACGAGACCGCCATAGGCGGAAATCTCGCGGGTATGCAGCCGGTCGTAAACGACGCCGACGCAGAGGAAGAGCGCGCCAGACACGATGCCGTGCGACAGCATCTGGAAGATTGCGCCCTGCACGCCCTGCACATTGGCGGCGAAGATGCCCATGGTCACGTAACCCATGTGGGCGACCGACGAATAGGCGATCAGCTTCTTGATGTCGTCCTGCATCATCGCCACCAGCGATGTGTAGATGATGGCGACAACCGACAGCGTGAAGACGAAGGGTGCGAAATAATCCGACGCCAGCGGGAACATTGACAGCGAGAAACGGATGAAACCGTAACCGCCGAGCTTCAACATGACGCCGGCCAGAATGACGGAGCCTGCGGTCGGCGCCTGAACGTGGGCATCCGGCAGCCAGGTATGCACCGGCCACATCGGCATCTTCACCGAGAAGGCCGCAAAACAGGCAAGCCAGAGCCATGTCTGCATGCCGGCCGGGAAGCCGAATTTCAGAAGCTCGGTCATGTCGGTCGTGCCGGCCTGCCAGTACATCGCCATGATGGCGAGCATGGTCAGAACCGAGCCGAGCAGCGTGTAGAGGAAGAACTTGTAGGAGGCGTAAACGCGATCCTTGCCGCCCCAGACACCGATGATGATGAACATCGGGATCAGCGTCGCTTCGAAGAAGACGTAGAAGAGAACGGTATCCAGCGCCACGAAGACGCCGACCATGACGACTTCCAGCAGCAGGAAGGCGATCATGTATTCCTTGACGCGCTTCTCGATCGAATTCCAGCTTGCCAGTACGCAGAAAGGCATGAGGAAAGTGGTGAGGATGACGAACAGCATGGAGATGCCGTCGACACCCAGATGATAGGCGGCGATGTTGCCAAACCAGGCGTGTTTTTCCACCATCTGGAAACCCGGGTTCGAATTGTCGAACCCGATCCAGACGAACAGCGACACCAGGAAGGTGAAAACGGTCGTCAGCAGAGAAACGTTGAGAATGTTACGGCGACCGAAGGGGCCGTTCTCATTCGTCAAAAGCAGGAGCACCACGCCGACGAGCGGCAGAAAGGTGACCGTTGAAAGAATAGGCCAATCGGTCATCAGAGGGCACTCCCGAGCATCATCCAGGTGACAAGCGCCGCGATGCCGATCAGCATCGCAAAGGCATAGTGATAAAGGTAACCGGATTGCAGGCGGACCATGCGGTTGGTCACGTCAACCACACGCGCTGCAATGCCGTTCGGTCCATAATGGTCGATGACGGCGACGTCGCCCTTCTTCCACAGGAAGCGGCCGAGCGCCTTTGCGGAACGAACGAAGAGGAAGTCGTAAAGTTCATCGAAGTACCACTTGTTGAGAAGGAACTGGTAGAGGCCACGATGGGTCTGCGCCAAACGCTTCGGCGTCTCCGGCGACTTGATGTACATGTACCATGCGGTCACGAAACCAAGGGCCATGGCGAAGAACGGGCTCCACTTTACCCAGAGGGGCACGTGGTGGAATTCCTCGAGGATTTCGTTTTCCGGAAGCATGAACAGAGCCCCCTTCCAGAATTCGGCATATTCCTCACCGAAGAAATGGCCTTCGAACAGGACACCGGCAAAGATCGCGCCGATGGTGAGAATGAAGAGCGGGATCAGCATGACCATCGGCGATTCATGCACATGGTGCATGACGTCGGCCGAAGCGCGCGGCTTGCCGAAGAAGGTCATGAAGGCCAGACGCCAGGAATAGAAGCTGGTGAACAGCGCGGCGATGACCAGCAGCGTGAAGGCGAAACCGGACAGCACCGAATGGGATGCATAAGCGGATTCGATGATGACGTCCTTCGAGAAGAAACCGGCAAAGCCGATCATCGTGCCCGGAATACCGACGCCGGTCAGCGCCAGCGTGCCGACAGTCATGGTCCAGAAGGTGATGGGGATATGCTTGCGCAGGCCGCCCATGTACCGCATGTCCTGCTCGCCATCGACGGCATGGATGACCGAGCCGGCGCACAAGAACAGCAGGGCCTTGAAGAAGGCGTGCGTGAAGAGGTGGAACACGGCAGCACCATAAGCGCCGACGCCGAGGGCCACGAACATGTAACCGAGCTGCGAGCAGGTCGAGTAAGCAATCACGCGCTTGATGTCGTTCTGCACCAGACCGACGGTCGCCGCGAAGAAAGCGGTGATCGCGCCGATCAGCGTCACGACGGTCAGCGCATCCGGCGACAGTTCGAACAAAGGCGACATGCGGGCGACGAGGAAGACGCCGGCGGTGACCATGGTTGCGGCGTGGATGAGGGCGGACACCGGGGTCGGGCCTTCCATGGCGTCAGGCAGCCAGGTGTGCAGCAGGAACTGCGCCGACTTACCCATCGCGCCCATGAAGAGCAGCAGGCACACGCCCGTCATCGCATTGGCCTTGTCCAGCTGCATGCCGAACAGGTTGATGACGGTTTCGGTGGACGCGGCGCCTTCGGCCGGCAGATAGGTGCTGGCGGCGGCAAAGATCGTTTCCAGATTGATCGAGCCGAACAGCACGAACACACCGCCAATGCCGAGGATGAAGCCGAAGTCACCGACACGGTTGACGATGAAGGCCTTCATGGCAGCGGCGGAGGCAGACGGTTTCTTGAACCAGAAGCCGATCAGCAGATAGGATGCCAGACCCACGCCTTCCCAGCCGAAGAACATCTGCAGCAGGTTGTCGGAGGTCACCAGCATCAGCATGGCGAAGGTGAAGAGCGACAGATAGGCGAAGAAGCGCGGACGATGCGGATCGTGGTGCATGTAGCCGATCGAATAGAGGTGCACCAGCGTCGAGACCGTGTTGACCACGACGAACATGACGGCCGTCAACGTATCGATGCGGAAAGCCCATTCGACGTCGATGCCGCCGGACTGGATCCAGCGCAAAACGGTAACCTTGATCACCTCGCCCGGCTCGCCATGGGCAAGCGCCACGGTGAAGAAGACGATCCACGACAGGATGGCGACCACGATCATCAGACCGGTGGTGACATATTCCGACGCCTTGGCGCCGATCGACCGGCCGAACAGGCCGGCGATCAGGAAGCCGATCAGGGGAAGAAAGACGATAGCCTTGTAGATCATAGCCTTATCAGCCCTTCATCATATTGACGTCTTCGACGGCGATCGATCCGCGGTTGCGGTAGAAGACAACGAGTATTGCAAGACCGATGGCCGCTTCGGCGGCTGCGACGGTCAGAATGAACAAAGCGAAGACCTGGCCGACGATATCGTTCAGGAACGCCGAAAACGCCACCATGTTGATGTTGACCGCAAGCAGGATAAGCTCGATCGACATGAGGATGACGATGACGTTCTTCCGGTTGAGGAAGATGCCGAACACGCCGATCGTGAAGAGAATGGCGCTGACCGTCAGGTAGTGGGAAAGACCGATTTCCATATTCTGTTTCCTTGGATCCGTTCGCCTTCAGATGCCCTGGCCCGGCTTGACCTTGACCGTGGTAACGGCGGTCTTCGGGTCACGGCCGACCTGCGTGGAGATATCCTGCCGTTTGATGTCGGTGCGATGACGCAGGGTCAGCACGATGGCGCCGATCATGGCCACCAGCAGCACGAGACCGGCCAGCTGGAAGAAGTAGACGTAATTGGTATAGAGCACATCGCCGAGGGCAGCCGTATTGGTGCGCACGGCCGGCGACGGTATCGGCATGGTGATCGATTTTGCCGCGACCGGGTTCAGCACACTGCCGCCGACCACAACGATCAGTTCAGCCGCCAGAATGACGCCGATCAGCGCACCAACCGGGGCATATTGCAGCACGCCGGAGCGCAGCTCGGCAAAATCCACATCCAGCATCATGACGACGAAGAGGAAGAGTACCGCGACCGCGCCGACATAAACTACCAGCAGGATCATGGCGAGGAACTCGGCCCCCGTCAGCAGGAACAGCGCGGCTGCGTTGAAGAAGGTCAAAATCAGGAAGAGCACCGAATGAACAGGGTTCTTCGATGCGATGACCATGAACGCAGACGCCACGGCGACGAAAGCGAATATATAAAAGAATACAGCGTGCAGACCCATCTTGGTGCCTTCTTGTCCTCATCGGGAAGAATGACGCAGCCGCCCCCTCACCCGTTTCGTCCCCGCCGGCGAAAACCGCGCAGGCATTTTACGTTGTCATCGCTTTCCGGGATCGCCCCGGAAAGACGGTTGCGCCTTAACGGTAAGGCGCATCCAGTGCGAGGTTGCGTGCGATTTCACGCTCCCAGCGATCGCCATTTTCGAGAAGCCTCTGCTTGTCGAAATAAAGCTCCTCGCGGGTTTCCGTCGCGAATTCGAAGTTCGGACCTTCGACGATGGCGTCGACCGGGCAGGCTTCCTGGCAGAAGCCGCAATAGATGCACTTCACCATGTCGATGTCGTAACGCACCGTGCGGCGGGTGCCGTCATTGCGGCGCGGGCCGGCTTCGATGGTGATCGCCTGAGCGGGACAGATCGCTTCACACAGCTTGCAGGCGATGCAGCGTTCTTCACCGTTCGGATAACGGCGCAGCGCATGTTCGCCACGGAAGCGCGGAGAGACCGGACCCTTTTCGAAAGGATAGTTTATCGTCGCCTTCTGCTTGAAGAAGTGGCGCATCGTCAGGAAGATCGCTCCGACGAATTCCTTGAGGAACAGCGAATTGACGGCTTGGGACAGGCTTGCCATCTCAGTCTCCAGATCTTTGAGCGAGGAGTTCAGACATCAACCGGCCCACCCCGTCAACTTCAGTACGAATGCAACAATAACGACCATGGCGAGCGACAGCGGCAGGAACACCTTCCAGCCGAGGCGCATGAGCTGGTCATAGCGGTAACGCGGAACGAAGGCCTTGGTGAGCGCGATCATGAAGAAGACCATGCAGCCCTTCAGCGCGAACCAGACAATGCCCGGAACCCAGTTCAGGAACCACACATCGACGATCGGCAGCCAGCCGCCAAGGAAAAGGATGGTCGTCAGGCAGCAGATCAAAACGATCGCAGCATATTCGCCGAGCATGAACATCATGTAAGGCGTCGAGCCATATTCGACCATGTGACCGGCGACCAGTTCCGATTCCGCTTCCGGAAGGTCGAAGGGCGGCCGGTTGGTTTCGGCAAGGCCCGAAATGAAGAACACGATGAACATCGGGAACAGCGACAGCCAGTGCCAGTCGAGGAACGAGGCAGGCAAGCCCATCATGGTGCCGAGACCCGTGCGCTGTGCCAGAACGATGTCTGTCAGGTTGAGCGAGCCGACGCAGAGCAGAACGGTAACGATGACGAGACCGATCGACACTTCGTAGGACACCATCTGCGCGGCCGAACGCAGCGCGCCGAGGAACGGATACTTCGAGTTCGAAGCCCAGCCGCCCATGATGATGCCGTACACTTCAAGCGAGGAAATCGCAAAGATGTAGAGAATGCCGACATTGATATTGGCGACGACCCAGCCATCGGCGAAGGGAATGACCGCGTAGGTGGCAAGCGCCAGCGTCACTGCAACCAGCGGCGCCAGAAGGAAGACCGCCTTGTTGGCGCCAGCCGGAATGACGGGCTCCTTGAGGATGAACTTCAAAAGGTCGGCGAAGGACTGGAAGAGACCGAAGGGACCAACGACGTTCGGACCACGGCGCAGCTGCACGGCTGCCCAGACCTTGCGGTCAGCGAGCAGCAGGAAGGCGATGGCCACCAGAAGGCAAACGAGAAGCAGCAGGGACTGGCCGACCATGATCAGCGCGGGCCAGACGTAGCTCCAGAAAAACTGTTCCATAAATCCCCTACCCTTACTCTGCCGCAGCCTGGAAATTGTTGCGGGCCAATGCGGAACACTCGGCCATGACGGCGGATGCGCGCGCAATCGGGTTCGTCAAATAAAAGTCTTTTACCGGCGAAGCAAACGCCGACTTGTTGAGTGAGCCGGTCTTGCCAGCCAAAGCCTCGATATCCTGGCCATTGCCGGCGGCGATCTCGTCGGTTTCCGCCAGATGCGGATGCGCGACATAAAGCTGGCCGCGAAGCGCCGACAGCGAATCGAACGGCAGCTTCTTGCCGAGCACGTCGGAAAGCGCACGCAGGATCGCCCAGTCTTCGCGGGCTTCGCCCGGTGCGAAACCGGCGCGGTTGCCCACCTGCACGCGGCCTTCGGTGTTGACCCAGATACCGGATTTTTCGGTATAGGCCGCACCCGGAAGGATGACGTCGGCGTTCATCGCACCCTGATCGCCATGGCTGCCGATATAGACGGTGAACTTCGCGCCCTTGTTGGACAGGTCGAGTTCATCGGCGCCCAGCAGGAAGAGAACGTCCATCGACGTTACCATTTCGGCGGCGGCAACACCGCCCTCACCCGGCACGAAGCCGATATCGAGACCGCCGACGCGCGAAGCAGCCGTGTGCAGCACCGAGAAGCCGTTCCATTCGTCGCTGATAGCACCCACCGAAGCAGCAAGCTTTGCAGCAGCAGCCAGAACGGCGGCACCGTCGGCGCGTGCCAGAGCGCCCTGACCGATGATGATCAGCGGGTTCTTCGCAGACTTCAGTTTTTCAACGAAGCTGTGCGAACCGCCGGCCAGATCGGAAAGCGTTTCGGCACCCGAGCCGAGATATTCGTAGTTATAGCGCAACTCACCGGCTTCACCGATCACGCCGATCGGGAAACCGCCGCGACGCCAGCGCTTGCGAATGCGGGCGTTCAGCACGGCAGCTTCGTAACGCGGGTTGGAACCAATGATCAGCAGCGCGTCGGCCTGCTCGATGCCTTCAATGGTGGAATTGAAGATGTAGCTGGCGCGACCCAAGGACGGATCAAGCGCTGCGCCATCCTGACGGCAATCGACATTTGCCGAGCCGAGCGACGCCAGCAGCGACTTCAGCGCGAACATTTCTTCGACAGAAGACAGATCGCCGGCAATCGCGCCGATCTTGTTGCCGGATGTCGCGGCAACAGCCTGCTTGATCGCACCGAAGGCTTCACCCCAGGTAGCGGCTTGCAAACGGCCGTCCTTGCGGACGTAAGGCCGGTCGAGACGCTGCGTCTTCAGGCCGTCCCAGATGAAGCGGCTCTTGTCGGAAATCCACTCTTCGTTGATCGCCTCGTTGACACGCGGCATGACGCGCATGACTTCGCGGCCACGAGTATCGACACGGATGGCCGAACCGAGCGCGTCCATCACGTCGATGGTTTCGGTCTTGTTCAGTTCCCACGGACGGGCGGTGAAAGCGAAAGGCTTGGAGGTGAGCGCACCGACCGGGCAGAGGTCAACGACGTTGCCCTGCAACTCGGAGGTCATGGCCTGTTCGAGATAGGTGGTGATTTCAGCATCTTCGCCGCGGCCGATGAGGCCGAGTTCGGCAATGCCGGCAACTTCCGTGGTGAAACGGACGCAGCGCGTGCAGTGGATGCAGCGGTTCATCACCGTCTTGACGAGCGGGCCGATATATTTGTCTTCAACCGCACGCTTGTTTTCCGCATAACGCGAACCGGCGATACCGAAGGCCATGGCCTGGTCCTGCAGGTCGCATTCACCGCCCTGGTCGCAGATCGGGCAATCAAGAGGATGGTTGATGAGCAGGAATTCCATCACGCCTTCGCGGGCCTTCTTGACCATCGGCGTGTTGGTGAAAACCTCAGGCAATTCGCCATTCGGGCCGCCGCGAACATCGCGCACGCCCATGGCGCAGGATGCGGCGGGCTTGGGCGGTCCGCCCTTCACCTCGATGAGACACATGCGGCAGTTACCCGCGACCGACAAGCGCTCATGAAAACAAAAGCGCGGAACTTCGGCACCAGCCTCCTCGCACGCCTGCAACAGCGTGAAATGATCCGGAACCTCGATCTCTTTACCGTCAACCTTGAGCTTTGCCATGGTTCTACTTACGTCCTGTTGCCTGTTCGTCCCATGTCTCACACGGTCCGCAACAAATCCTTAATCGCGCCCGGCATCCGAAGGTTCGCCAGACGTTTCATGGTGTTGCGAGGCCGGAAATTTCCGGCTCCGCTCGAAGCCTTTGATGCTTATTCAGCGGCTTCCAGAACAGCGCCATCATCCATGGCCCTGTAGGTATATTGGTCGATGCGCTTTTCGATTTCCGGACGGAAATTGCGGATCAGCGCCTGTACCGGCCATGCGGCGGCGTCGCCGAGCGCACAGATGGTATGGCCTTCGATCTGCTTCGTCACTTCGAACAGCATGTCGATTTCGCGCTTCTGCGCATTGCCCTTGACCATGCGTTCCAGCACGCGCCACATCCAGCCGGTGCCTTCGCGGCACGGCGTGCACTGGCCGCAGCTTTCATGCTTGAAGAAGGCCGCGATACGGGCAATCGCCTTGATGACATCGGTGGACTTGTCCATGACGATCATGCCGCCGGTGCCGAACGAAGACTTCACTTCGCGCATGCCGTCGAAGTCCATGATGGCGTCCTTCATGTCCTCACCGCGAACGATGGGGCAGGATGCGCCGCCGGGGATGACGCCGAGCAGATTGTCCCAGCCGCCGCGAATGCCGCCGCAATGGGTTTCGATCAGCTCGCGGAAGGACAGGCCCAGCGCATCTTCGAAGGTGCAGGGACGCTCGACATGGCCCGACACCATGAACAGCTTGGTGCCGACATTGTTCGGACGACCGATCCCCGAGAACCATGCCGCACCACGGCGCAGGATGGTCGGTGCAACGGCGATGGACTCAACGTTGTTGACGGTCGTCGGGCAGCCGTAAAGACCCATATTGGCCGGGAACGGGGGCTTCAGACGCGGCTGGCCCTTCTTGCCTTCAAGGCTTTCCAGCAGAGCCGTTTCTTCGCCGCAGATATAGGCGCCGGCGCCGTGATGGACGTAGATGTCGTAGTCCCAGCCGTTCTTGTTGTTCTTGCCGAGCAGGCCGGCATCGTAACATTCGTCAATAGCCGCCTGCAGCGCCTCGCGCTCACGCATATATTCGCCGCGAACGTAGATATAGGCAGTGTGAGCACCCATGGCGAAACCGGCGATCACGCAGCCTTCGATCAGCGTATGCGGATCGTTGCGCAGGATTTCGCGGTCCTTGCAGGTGCCGGGCTCGGATTCGTCGGCATTGACGACGAGGTAATGCGGACGGCCGTCATTTTCCTTCGGCATGAAGGACCATTTGAGACCCGTCGGGAAGCCTGCGCCGCCGCGACCGCGAAGGCCGGAAGCCTTCATCTCGTTGATGATCCAGTCACGGCCCTTTTCGATGATCTGCTTGGTGCCGTCCCAATGGCCGCGCGCTCTCACGCCCTTCAGGGACTTGTCCTTGAGGCCATAGAGATTGGTAAAGATGCGATCCTGATCTTTTAACATGCTTCACCCTTTACCGCGGCTTCTTGCCGAAGACCCTGATATACTCGGCTTCGCCACCCTTGGCGAGCGCCTCGGCCTGCTTGATCCACTCGTCGCGTTCGATGCGGCCCTTGAAATTCAGATAACCGTCAACCCAGTCGCACTCGGCCTTTTTCCAACCGGCAACCTGCGCGAAGGTGAAGATGCCAAGCTCGTGCAACGTGCCCTCGATCTTCGGACCGACGCCGGAAATCAGCTTCAGGTCGTCGGGTGCCGCCGGACGTTCGATGCCTGCCGGACGATCGGCGGAATCAAGCGACGGCTTGGATGCTGTCGCTTCCTTGCCAGCCGATTCCTTTTCCCCGGCCTTTGCGTTTTCAGCAGCGGCTTTCGGTTCAGTAACCGGCGTCTTCAGCTTCGGATCGGTTTCCGGAGCATCGGTCTTCGGCTTGGCGGCATTGGCCGGCGGAACCGGTGCCGCATCCGCCGCCACTTCGGCCGGCTTGTCGAGGTTGGAACGATCCGGCTTGATCTCTTCCGTCAGCGTCGTCAGGCCGCCGACCGGAACCGATTCATGACGGTCGATCTGCGGGCCGGTCTTGACCGTGTCGCCCTTGCCGGCCTCGAATGTGTCGATGATCTCTTCCAGGCGCTCAGGCGTCAGGTCCTCATAGGCATCCTTGAAGATGATGACCATCGGCGCGTTGACGCAGGCGCCCTGACATTCCACTTCTTCCCAGGACAGCGTGCCGCTGTCGTTGGTGTGCAGCGGATCGTGGTGAATTTTCTTGCGGCAGACATCCATCAGCGCTTCGGAACCGCGCAGCATGCAGGGCGTGGTGCCACACACCTGAACGTGGGCGCGCGTGCCGACCGGCTTCAGCTGGAACTGTGTATAGAAGGTCGCCACTTCCATGACGCGGATATAGGCCATATCCAGCATGTCGGCGATCTTTTCGATGGCGGCGCGGGTAACCCAGCCATCCTGCTCCTGCGCACGCATGAGCAGCGGGATAACCGCCGATTGCTGGCGTCCCTCTGGATATTTCAGAATCGTCTTTTCCGCCCAAGCGGTGTTATCCGCGTTGAAGGCAAACGCCACGGGCTGGAACTGATCTTCGGCTAGTCGACGAACGGACATACTTCCTCACGCCTTTTCAGTTTAACGTCTCACAACGCGATCTCGCCACCGTGACGAATTCGCAGGCGTAAGCCGCCTTGTCTTTTTGCATGAACACAATGAACTTGCTGCCGTTCGGAACCGAGGCCTTGATCTCGTATCCCGACGACAGAAGCTGCTTGATGGTTGAACCGCCGCCGCTTGACAGCGACACGCCACCCTCGCCGGTCGCCGTCTGGGCGAGAACGGGGGCAGACATCGCAGCAAGAAAAGCCAATATGGCCAGCGGCAGACGCATCAGCGGTCGACCTCCCCGAACACGATGTCGAGGGAGCCGAGCACGGCTGTAACGTCGGCAAGCTGATGGCCCTTGCACAGGAAATCCATCGCCTGCAAATGTGCGTAGCCCGGCGCGCGAATCTTGCAGCGGTAGGGCTTGTTGGAACCATCAGCAACCACATAGACCCCGAACTCGCCCTTCGGCGCTTCGACGGCGGCGTAAACTTCGCCGGCGGGAACGTGGTAACCTTCGGTGTAAAGCTTGAAGTGGTGGATCAAAGCTTCCATCGAACGCTTCATCTCGCCGCGCTTGGGCGGAACCACCTTACCGTCAAGCGAGGAAACCGGACCGATGCGGTGCTTGCCGGACAGAAGATCGACGCACTGCTTCATGATCTTTACCGATTCACGCATTTCCTGCATGCGGATCAGGTAACGGTCGTAGCAGTCGCCGTTCTTGCCGACGGGAATGTCGAATTCCAGATCGGAATAGCACTCATAGGGCTGCGAACGGCGTAGATCCCAGGCAGCGCCGGAACCGCGAACCATGACGCCGGTGAAACCCCAGGCGAAGGCATCTTCCAGCGAGACGACGCCGATATCGACGTTACGCTGCTTGTAGATGCGGTTATCGGTCAACAGGCCTTCAATATTGTCGAGAACGGTGAGGAACGGATCGCACCATTTGCCGATATCGTCCACCAACTCCGGCGGCAGATCCTGATGTACGCCGCCCGGACGGACATAGGCCGAGTGCATACGGGCGCCACAGGCGCGCTCATAGAACACCATCAGCTTTTCGCGCTCTTCGAAACCCCAGACCGGCGGCGTCATCGCGCCAACGTCCATGGCCTGCGTGGTCACGTTCATGATGTGCGACAGGATGCGGCCGATTTCCGAATAAAGCACGCGGATCAGCTGACCACGCATCGGGATTTCAAGGCCGAGCAGCTTTTCGACGGCGAGCGCGAAAGCATGTTCCTGGTTCATCGGCGCGACATAGTCGAGACGATCGAAATAGGGAACGGCCTGCAGATAGGTCTTGGTTTCGATCAGCTTTTCGGTGCCGCGATGCAAGAGACCGATATGCGGATCGACGCGTTCGACGATTTCGCCGTCCAGTTCCAGAACCAGACGCAGCACACCGTGCGCGGAGGGATGTTCCGGACCGAAGTTGATCGTGAAATTGCGGACGTTATGCTCAGTCATTCTAGTGCTCCGCCGAGGTGATCATGGCGATGAATTCGGGGCCGGTCATGTTCTGCGTGGTTTCTGCGAATGAGTAGCTCGAGGGCTTTTCATCCGTGAAAATCTGCTGCGCGAACGTGAAGCTGGACGGGTTGTCGAAAGCCTGCAGCGAAACGGCAAAATGTTTGCCATCCTTGGAACGCCACATCAACGTGCTGCCGCAGGTCTTGCAGAAGCATCGCTCGCCCCACTCCGACGAAGAATAGACGCCGAGGTTCTGCTCGTTTTCGAAGGCGATATCAGTGCATTCGACAGCCATGAACGCACCGCCGGACCAGCGGCGGCACATGGAGCAATGGCAAACGCCGAATTCGCGGGCGCCAATGCCGGCATTGAAGCCAACGGCGCCGCAAAGACATTGTCCATGCTCTGTCGCGGGGGCTTGGCTCATTGCTTGGCCTTTTCGTCACCCGGGAGAACATAATCGGTTCCTTCCCAAGGGGAAAGGAAGTCGAAGTTACGGAATTCCTGCTTCAGTTCGACCGGTTCATAAAGAACCCGTTTCAGCACGTCATCGTAACGCACTTCCACAAAGCCGGTAACCGGAAAATCCTTGCGCAGCGGATGGCCTTCGAAACCGTAATCCGTGAGGATGCGTCGCAGGTCCTTATGGCCCTCGAAAGGAATGCCATACATATCCCAGGCTTCGCGCTCGAACCATTCCGCGCCCATGTAGACGGAGGTCGATGACGGAACGCCTTCGTCTTCCGCCACCTGCAGCTTGATGCGCACCCGCAGATTCTGGCGCGGCGACAGAAGATGGTAGACGACATCGAAACGCTTTTCGCGCTGCGGCCAGTCAACGCCGCAAATATCGATGATGTTGACGAAACCGCACTGAACGTCGTCGCGCAGGAAGGTCAAAAGCGCAATCACGCTTTCAGTGGTGGTGTTCAGCGTCAGCTCGCCATAGGCGATATCGGCAGATACCACGAGAGAACCGCGCGCTTCCTTAACGTAAGCAGCCAGATCGTTGAGAGCTTCGCTCATTATCTATCCGTCCTTTGCCCTTAGCGCTCGATCGTACCGGTACGCCGGATCTTCTTCTGCAGCAGAAGCACGCCGTAAAGCAGCGCTTCGGCCGTGGGGGGACAGCCCGGAACGTAGATATCCACCGGCACGACTCGGTCGCAGCCACGCACAACGGCGTAGGAATAATGGTAATAACCGCCGCCATTGGCGCAGGAGCCCATGGAAATGACGTAACGCGGCTCAGGCATCTGGTCATAGACCTTGCGCAGTGCCGGGGCCATCTTGTTGGTCAGCGTGCCGGCAACGATCATCACGTCCGACTGGCGCGGCGAAGCGCGCGGGGCGACACCGAAGCGCTCCATGTCATAACGCGGACCGGACGCCTGCATCAGGCCTTCAACGGCGCAGCAGGCGAGACCGAACTGCATCCACATCAGGGAGCCGGTGCGCGCCCAGGTGATCAGTTCGTCGGTCGAGGTGACGAGAAAGCCCTTGTCGGCCAGCTCGTCATTAATTTCCGTGAAGTAGGCATCGTTGCTGCCAACCGGCTTGCCGGTCGAGGGATCGATGATCCCCTTCGGTTGCTGTGCAACGAGCGTGCTGTTGTCCTGGCTCATGCCCATTCCAGCGCTCCCTTCTTCCACTCATAGATAAAGCCGATGGTGAGGACACCAAGGAACACCATCATCGACCAGAAACCGAACCAGCCCATATCACCGAACGATACCGCCCAGGGAAACAGGAAAGCAACTTCCAGATCGAAGATGATGAACAGGATCGACACCAGATAAAAGCGGATATCGAACTTCATGCGGGCGTCGTCGAAGGCGTTGAAACCGCACTCGAAAGCAGAAAGCTTTTCCGGGTCCGGCGCCTTGTAAGCGACAGCAAACGGCGCAATGAGAAGCGCCAGGCCAATGACAAGAGCGATACCGATGAATATTGCGATCGGAATGTAGGAACTGAGGAGTTCAGTCATGGTCTCTTCCTTGCCCGGCCGGGTGCCGGACCTGCCTTTGCGACCGATAAGTCTCAAGGCGCACAAATATGTTGCAACGCCAAAGTGGTTAGCGCAGCCGCGCCCTCTCTGCAAGAGTTTAGGCACCATTTCAAGACACCTGCCGCATTGATTGGCAACAATATTGCCCGAATTGACGCAAATTTGGGCCACAATTCCGACCTAAGCCCCTCAAATACAATAATAATCGAATGAAGGACGCAACCGCAAAAAAGTCAGGCAAATTTCACGTCGAAATAGCGGCGAAGTGACGATCTCCAGAAATCGAAACTTGACTAAAAAATGCAGGAAAAATCGCGTCCGCGCAGGCGGGAATCAGGTGGCGGAATCACCAATGCCGAGGCGCTTTGTCGGCGCATCGGCTGGATTTTCATGGAGACATTTCTTGAAAAGAAATGGCGCGAGTGACGGGGCTCGAACCCGCGACCTCCGGCGTGACAGGCCGGCACTCTAACCAACTGAGCTACACCCGCGCATGACGAACGTGACCGTTCGTTTATATTTCGAGGACAGGATGGCGCGAGTGACGGGGCTCGAACCCGCGACCTCCGGCGTGACAGGCCGGCACTCTAACCAACTGAGCTACACCCGCATCTCCTGACGGACAGGACCGTGTCCCGCCGCACGAACTAGTCTCGGCTGTTCGTTGAGCGGCTAACTACGGCGTTCGTGCGGGGGTGTCAAGCAGGTTTCACGACAAAAGAATAAGCTTCTGCATTTTGATCGGGAAAAACTTGGAGACCTTTGGCGGGCGCTGGCGCAAATGCCTTGTTCTGCGGGCTTTTCCCAACGAAAACAAAAAACTTGTCCACAGCCATAGGCGTCTCAGGCAAGATTTCCGCATGTCTCTCAAGGTCGCTGAGGATAAGTTTTTACCGGAAAGCCCACAGTTCCCGGCTTTTCGCCACCAACCTCACATAAAGGGAAAAGCTGTCGGCAAAAAAAACAAAAAAACTTCACAAAAGCCCTTGCGGTTTTTTTCCGATCCGAATACATCACGGCCACCGACGCGGCGGACATGATCTGCAAAACGCGAAGGGCGATTAGCTCAGTTGGTAGAGCGCCTCGTTTACACCGAGGATGTCGGGAGTTCGAGTCTCTCATCGCCCACCATTTTCCAAGCCCTTTAAATTCTGATGCCTTCAACCGAATATCGTTCGGATGCGATTTCGATTTGTCGTAAATTCCTGAAATCGGGAATCACCCCTGCCCCACATCAACGAATGCCGGGCCTGTGTTTCGAGCGGATGGAATCGTTTTGCGATTTTTCCATGCCAGATCGGCACTCCTGTTTCAGATTCCGACAGCTTTGCCGAGGCCGTGTATCACCCCGCAACATACCGAAAAATAAGCAGATTCAGACTTTTTAAACAGATTTCAGGCATTGTTTTCGAGCCGTTTCATGATGAACGGTAGAAATAATGGATGAAACCATGGTCGACGCGTTTGTTACACTCGCGCTTATTGCGCTGCCTGTTTATATTTTTTTCCGTTGGGTCCAGCAGGACTCGGAAAAAGACAGTACTCCCAAAAGCAAGAATTCCATGGGGCGATGATCCTTTGTGATCGGTCTGCAGCTTTTGCCTGGTGCCCCCCCTCCGACAAATTCTCAATGACCGATAGCGAAGCGGCAATACCGGTTTTAACGGCCTGCATTGCGAAACATCGCGCCCAATAGGCCCCCCCGCACAGGGGTCGCTTCTGCCGCAAAAAAAGCCGGGCTATGCCCGGCTTTTCTCGTTTGCGAAGCCAATCGGTACGATCAGTTGATCGCCTTCATCTCGACCTTGAAGAACAGCGTCTCACCGGAAGAATCGTCCACACCGTCATTGTCGGTCACGGCATAGGCCGTTCCCGCCTTGTCGAAGGTGAAGCCTTCCAGCTTGTCGACGACATAACCGTTGGTCTGGGCCTTGAGGTCGGGCAGGAAGTCATGCGCTTCCTGCTTGGCGACCAGCGGCAGTTCGCCACCAATCTTGCCCGGCTTCAGGTCTGCGATCGCAACGCGGTAGAGCTTCTTGATCTTGGCCTTGTCGCCGATCTGGTTGTCGCGCTCGACGATATAGACATATTCGCCCTGCGCGGTGATTTCAGAAAGGCCGACCCAGCCTGCCTCGGTCTTGTCGAGCTGGTAACGCACGGCGCCCCATTCCTTGGACTTCGGGTTATAGGAGACGAGCTTGACGAAGCCCTTCTCGTCCGTGCCCCATTCGCGCTGCATGGCCATCCACAGCGTTGCATCGTCGCCCTTGCCGATCATGGTCACGCCTTCGAAACCGAAGCGGGTGTCGCCGGCAAGAAGTTCCTTCGGCAGCGCGATCTCAGCCTTGATTTCGCCCTTGGCGTTGACGTTGTAGAGAGCGTGCGGCACGAGCTTGGCGCTGTCGCCTTCCGAGGCCAGCCAGAAGCCACCCTTGCCATCGAGCGTTATGCCTTCGATGTCGAGTTTCTGGGCAGCGATGCCATCACGCTTGACGCGCAGCACGCTGGTGATGGTTGCGGGCTTCTTCGTTGCGTCGATGGTGTAGATCGACGGCTGGTTGCCATAAACCGAGTCGGAAACGGCATAAAGAATGCCGGGCTTTTCGGCATCGCCGACCAGGCCCGAAAGAGCGCCCCAGCCGATCGGCGCACCGTCGACGGTGGCGGAAACCAGCTGCGGATAGGCGGCCTCGCCTTCAGCGCGCTCATAAAGCATGACGTGCGAGCGAACGCCGCCATCCTCGATCAGATCGACTTCGTTCGCCGTGACAAGAAGATTGCGCGACGGGATGGCGACGGCCCCTTCCGGCGAAACGCCCGAAGGCAGGAGTTGCGTCAGTTCCGGCTCTTTTCCGGTGTCCTTGTAGACGGCGACGACAGAAGCGCGCTCGGCGAGCACGAAGAAATATTTCTGACCGCCGAATGTTGCCGCTTCCAGACCTTCCGGCTCGATGCCCTTGGCCTTGGAGCGCTTTTCCGGATAGTGGCCGATGGCCGCAACCGCATGCTCGAGCGAGGAGCCGGCCTCATAGAGAAGCTTGCCGGTCTTGTCGAAGATGGTGAAGCCGCGCGAACCGCCCTGCCAGTCACCTTCATTGGCGATGACGATACGGTCATTGTCCAGCCACTTCACGGCGTCAGGCTCGCGCTTGCGGCCTTCCTGCTTGTCGGTGAACTTCAGCTGGCCGTCGCTCTTGGTGTCGATGCCTTCGAGATCAACCTTGCCGGCGGAGAAATGTGACTTCACCGTGCCGGTCTTGCCGTCGAGAATGACGATATGGTTGTTTTCCTGCATCGTCAGCGCGATCTCGCCGATGGAGTTGATCGAAACGAATTCCGGCTCCGGATCTTCCGGGGCGATTTCGGCAAGGCCGGTCAGTTCGATCTTCTTCAACGTCGCGCAGTCGGCAACGCCGTTCTTCAGACCGACCGTTACCAGATAACCGGCAGGCATCTGCGGTAGAGCGCCTTCGTTCACGTCTTCATCGCGTTCGTTTTCGATCGCGATGGCGGCAAAGGTCTTGTCGGGAGAAACGGCAACCGAATCTGGCTGGCCGCCGAGATCGCAGCTTGCCTCGATCTTCTTGGTGGCGATGTCGACCGTGACCAGCTTGCCGGACGGCTTGGCGCGGTTTTCCGACGTGTTGACGCCGGCCAGAACCTTGACGCCGGCAACGGCAACCGAGGTCGGCTCGCCTTCGAGCAGCAACGCGCCGCCGGCCTTGGGGGCCATGGCGTCGGTGATGTCGATGAAGCCGATGCCACCGAGCGGGCTGTCCGAATAGATCAGCGTCTTGCCATCTTCGCTGGCAGTGACGATTTCAGCCGACGTGACGGACTTGGCGTCCTTGTCCGCGGGCAGATTTTTCGCCACCGGGAAAGATGCGATGCGGTTGAAAACCGGCTCGGCAGCGGCCGGGAAAGCTGCGGATGTCAGCAGCGCGGCAGTCAAAGCCATATGAGAAAATCGGAACGCCATTATAATCCCCCTTGGGTCCAGAAATACCTCATGGCTTCTGCGTCAAAGACATGACAGTGGGATGACATTTCCTGTCGGGTGAATCAAAAAGCCCGGCCGTGAAGGCCGGGCTTTCCTGTTTATGCGCACATTCCGTGTATCGAAACGCCGTGTTTCCGGATGGAAGCTACACAGCCACGTATCGACACTTTCAATCCACACCATACTGGCCGAGAAACTGGTCTGCCCGAAAGACACTTTCGAAAGACCGCCCTCTTCATGCCTGCTGATGGTGCGAGCGCGTCAAAACATGTTTCCTCGTGAACCTGAAAAACCGTATGCCCGCCGCCGGGCATCACGGTCTTCCGGAAACCTTACGAGTTAACAGCGTCCTTCAGGCCCTTGCCTGCGGAAAACTTCGGTACGTTGCGAGCCGGGATATCGACTTCAGCACCCGTGGAAGGGTTACGACCCTTGGAGGCTTCACGGCGGCTAACGGAGAAGCTGCCGAAGCCAGCGAGGCGGATGTCGCCACCGCTCTTCAGTTCGTTCTGTACGGTTTCGAATACGGCATCAACAGCGGAAGCAGCATCTGCCTTCGTGAGACCAGCCTTTTCGGCAACAGCAGAGACGAGCTCGTTCTTGTTCATGTTTCCACCCCTTTCAATGGTTTGAAACGACTAAAATTAAGCCGGCGCAGAATACAGTTGCATCCGCGCGCAGCAACTCAAAAGCGCTGGAATCGCCTGAAAAACAAGGGGTCTACGGGGTTTTTCACAAAAAAGGCCGACATTTCTGCCGGCCTTCCACATATTCGTGCCAATTTGGCATCACTTGCGCGGGGCGGAACACCGCCTCTTGTCTTCCGACACCTAACACATTGATTCTATGCATCGCCTTTGCAAAAACCGATTCCGGCTTCCGCGCGGATGCATGTATCAATGCGCGATCGTCTGGCCGCCGTCATCGACGCCTTCGACCGTAGCGATCACCGGCGTTTCGATGCTGCCATCCCACTCGATGGGCTCCGGCGTGCGAAGAAGCGCGTGCGCGATGACCTCGCCCATGCGCGAAACCGGGATGATCTCCATCTCGTTCTTCACATTGTCCGGAATCTCCGCCAGATCCTTGGCGTTTTCCTCCGGGATCAGCACCTTCTTGATGCCGCCGCGAAGCGCTGCGAGCAGCTTTTCCTTCAGGCCGCCGATGGGCAACACGCGACCACGAAGCGTGATCTCGCCCGTCATCGCCACATCCTTCGAAACCGGAATACCGGTCATGATGGAGACGATGGCGGTTGCCATGGCGACGCCGGCGGACGGACCGTCCTTCGGGGTAGCACCTTCCGGAACGTGAACGTGGATGTCGCTCTTGTCGAAGCGCGGCGGCTCGATGCCGAAGTCCACGGCGCGCGAACGGACATAGGATGCCGCTGCCGAAATGGATTCCTTCATCACTTCCTTGAGGTTGCCGGTGACCGTCATACGGCCCTTGCCCGGCATCATCACGCCTTCGATGGTGAGCAACTCACCGCCGACTTCCGTCCAGGCGAGACCGGTGACGACACCGACCTGATCCTCGCGCTCGGCCTCACCGTGGCGGAACCGCGGAACGCCCAGATAATCCGGAACATTGGCGGCGGTGACTTCCACGGATTTGGTCTTGCCCTTGATGATCTCGGTGACGGCCTTTCTGGCAAGCTTCATCAGCTCGCGTTCGAAGCTGCGTACACCCGCCTCGCGGGTATATTGCTGGATGACGATCATCAGGGCGTCATCGCTGACCGAGAACTCTTCCGGACGCAGGGCGTGTTCCTTGATCGCCTTCGGCAACAGGTGACGCTTGGCGATTTCGCGCTTTTCGTCTTCCGTGTAACCGGCGATGCGGATCACTTCCATGCGGTCCATCAGCGGGCCTGGAATGTTCAGCGTGTTGGCGGTGGTCACGAACATCACGTCGGACAGGTCGTATTCCACTTCAAGGTAATGATCCATGAAGGTGGAGTTCTGTTCCGGATCGAGAACCTCGAGCAGTGCAGACGACGGATCGCCACGGAAATCCATGCCCATCTTGTCGATTTCGTCGAGCAGGAACAGCGGGTTCGCCTTCTTGGCCTTCTTCATCGACTGGACGATCTTGCCCGGCATGGAGCCGATATAAGTACGGCGGTGACCGCGGATTTCCGCTTCGTCACGAACGCCACCCAGCGCCATGCGGACATATTCGCGGCCGGTCGCCTTGGCAATCGACTTGGCGAGCGAGGTCTTGCCGACGCCGGGAGGACCGACGAGGCACAGGATCGGGCCGCGGATTTTCGTCGCGCGTGCCTGCACGGCCAGATATTCGACGATGCGTTCCTTGACCTTGTCCAGACCGAAGTGATCCTGATCGAGGATCGTCTCGGCGGCATTGAGGTCGGTCTTGACCTTCGACTTCTTGCCCCAGGGCAGGCTGAGCAGCCAGTCCAGATAGTTGCGCACGACGGTGGCTTCCGCCGACATCGGGCTCATCTGGCGCAGCTTCTTCATTTCCGCTTCGGCCTTTTCCTTGGCCTCCTTGGAAAGCTTGGTCTTGGCGATGCGCTCTTCCAGTTCGGCCATCTCGTCACGGCCATCTTCGCCGTCACCGAGTTCCTTCTGGATCGCCTTCATCTGCTCGTTCAGGTAATATTCGCGCTGGGTCTTCTCCATCTGGCGCTTGACGCGCGACCGAATTCGCTTTTCGACCTGAAGCACGGAAATTTCGCCTTCCATGAAGCCGAGCGCCTTTTCAAGCCGCTGCTTCACGCTGACGGTTTCCAGCATTTCCTGCTTTTCGGTGATCTTGATCGACAGGTGCGAAGCAACCGTATCGGCCAGCTTCGAATAATCGTCGATCTGGCCGGCAGCGCCGACAACTTCGGGCGAAATCTTCTTGTTGAGCTTCACATAGCTCTCGAATTCCGAAACGACGGAGCGCGACAGCGCTTCGATCTCGACCGGGTCTTCGGCAGGCTCTTGCAACGGCGTCGCGGAGGCTTCGTAGAAATCCTCGCGGCCGGTGTATTCATCGATCTGCGCGCGGCCCTTGCCTTCCACAAGCACCTTCACGGTGCCGTCGGGCAGCTTCAGAAGCTGGAGGACATTGGCAACCGTGCCGACCTTGTGGATGGCGTCCGGGGTCGGATCGTCATCGCTGGCGTTGATCTGGGTGACAAGCATGATCTGCTTGTCCGAACCCATGACTTCCTCGAGCGCACGAATGGATTTTTCCCGCCCGACGAACAGGGGAACGATCATATGCGGGAAAACGACAATGTCGCGCAGGGGAAGTACCGGATAGGTACCGCCAGATGCCGCAGACGTGATGTTCGTCATATCATTTCCTTTCATGGTCCCTTTCGGGACACCTTGCCGGACATCTTGGGGGCGTCCGGCATATTCATTTCTCGAGACTGAAAGTGGAGTTTCGAAACACCGATTTCAAGTCGCCGGAAGAGACGGCCCCGCGCACCGGCAGAACCGTGAAATTCAACAAAACCCAGCGCCGGCTATTACTCCCGACATTTCCGGTTATCCATAAGGATCAGGAACCGGGTCGCCGACGGCAATTCACATTTCCGTCACATCGCGCTGCAAATCAGTTGTAAGACTTTATCAGCAAAGCGCAATCCGCTCCAAACGCAAAATCGGGCTCCGCCAAGTTAGGCGCAAGTTTCGCACCCGGACCCAACAGAAAAGGCCCGCACGGGTGCGGGCCTTTCACATTCACGATAATCCGGATCAGTCGATCACGCCGAGACGTTGGTCTTTTCTTCCTGACGATCCGCATAGATGTAGAGCGGACGGGCGACACCGCTGACGACGTCATTGGAGATCACCACTTCGCGCACACCTTCCAGCGTCGGCAGTTCGAACATGGTATCCAGCAGGATCTTTTCCATGATAGAGCGAAGGCCGCGGGCGCCGGTCTTGCGGGTAATCGCCCGGCGGGCGATCTCGCGCAGCGCGTCCTCGTGGAAGGTCAGTTCCACATCTTCCATCTCGAACAGGCGCTGATACTGCTTGACCAGCGCGTTCTTCGGCTCGGACAGGATCTGGATCAGCGCATCTTCATCAAGGTCTTCCAGCGTTGCCAGAACGGGCAGACGGCCGATGAATTCCGGGATGAGGCCGAACTTCACCAAATCTTCCGGCTCCAGTTCGCGCAGCACCTCGCCCACACGGCGATCGTCTTCCGCCTTGACGGTCGCACCGAAGCCGATCGAGGTCTTTTCACCACGGGCCGAGATGATCTTGTCGAGGCCGGCAAAAGCGCCGCCGCAGATGAACAGGATGTTGGTCGTATCCACCTGCAGGAATTCCTGCTGCGGATGCTTGCGGCCGCCCTGCGGCGGAACGGAAGCGACCGTGCCTTCCATGATCTTCAGAAGCGCCTGCTGAACGCCCTCACCCGACACGTCGCGCGTGATGGACGGGTTGTCCGACTTGCGGGAAATCTTGTCGACTTCATCGATATAGACGATGCCGCGCTGGGCGCGTTCGACGTTGTAATCCGCAGACTGCAGAAGCTTCAGGATGATGTTTTCCACATCCTCGCCGACATAACCGGCTTCGGTCAGCGTCGTTGCGTCCGCCATGGTGAAGGGAACGTCGATGATGCGGGCGAGCGTCTGCGCAAGATAGGTCTTGCCGCAACCCGTCGGACCGACGAGCATGATGTTCGACTTCGCAAGCTCGACATCGCCGTTCTTGGAGGCGTGCGCGAGGCGCTTGTAATGGTTGTGAACGGCCACCGACAGGATTTTCTTCGCCTGTTTCTGACCGATGACATATTCGTCGAGAATCTTGATGATATCCTGCGGGGTGGGAACACCCTCGCGCGACTTCACCATAGACGTCTTGTTCTCCTCGCGGATGATGTCCATGCACAATTCGACGCATTCATCGCAGATGAATACTGTCGGCCCGGCAATGAGTTTCCGGACTTCGTGCTGGCTCTTGCCGCAGAATGAACAATAGAGTGTATTTTTAGAGTCGCCGCCGTTGCTGCCGCTGACTTTGCTCATATCTCTTTCCTTCCAGCACGCCGCAGGTCCGCCAAACGGATCGCGGTCAACTTACCGCCCGCAGATACGGCTCGCCTTGGGGTGCATTGCCGTATCCACCTCGTTTCCCGGGGTACTAGCCGTGTCAGATACAGGAGCTGACAACCGGCTGCAACGAATTCCCCATCAAACCAAAGGCCACGTCATAAAAATTCAACACAGCCTTAATATATACTAATATCGCTTTCTGTTGCGGTTGAAAGCCCCGAAATTACTTTTGCGGGATCAAACAAACGTCAAAAAGCGGCGCGCCTCAATTCGCGGCGGCGCCTTCCATTTCCTGGCGCGAGGTGAGGATCTTGTCGATCACACCCCAATTCTGCGCCTCGTCCGCATCCATGAAGTGGTCGCGATCAAGGGTTTTTTCAACCTCTTCGAGTGTGCGGCCGGTGTGCTTCACGTAGACTTCATTCAGGCGACGCTTCATCTTGATGATGTCGCGGGCGTGACGCTCGATGTCCGAGGCCTGGCCCTGGAAACCGCCGGAGGGCTGGTGCACCATGATGCGGGCGTTCGGGGTTGCGAAACGCATTCCCTTTTCGCCGGCGGCCAGAAGCAGCGAACCCATCGATGCGGCCTGGCCGACGCAGAGCGTCGAAACCGCAGGGCGGATGAACTGCATCGTATCGTAGATCGCCATGCCGGCGGTTACGACACCACCCGGCGAATTGATGTAGAGCGCGATTTCCTTCTTCGGGTTTTCAGCCTCGAGGAAAAGCAGCTGCGCGCAGACGAGCGAAGCCATCTGGTCTTCCACCGGGCCGGTGAGGAAAATAATGCGTTCCTTGAGAAGACGGGAAAATATGTCATAGGAGCGTTCGCCGCGATTGGTCTGCTCTACGACCATCGGCACCAGAGCCATGGCGGTATCAACTGGATTTTTCATGTCCGTCCTTTGTCAACTCTGCCCTTCGCGGGAAACCGCTCCGGAATCACTTCTAACCTTCATACTCCCTACATAGAGTGTCCCTGCCCCGTACTTCAAGACACGAAGCCGCATATCCTTAACGGCTCAACAGCGATTGCAGGCGTTTGAAGCCTCTGACGGCAACGGCTTCAAACCGGCGGGCGCATCCTGAACTACCTGCCCTTGCCGACATTATTTTTCATCGAAGCGACCCGCAAATGCAAAAACCCGTGGCCATGCACAGATATAACTTCTTACCGGCAAGAACTCGTTAGGGATTTACTGCTGATACTGCGCGGCGAATTTCCGGTTTCCGTCAGGAGGCGGGCGCCCCATTCGGGCGAAATGGCATCTCAACAATTTCGGCGGGCATTGCGCACATCGTGCCACAAAGCCCGCTTTCACGGCATGATAGCGCAGATAGGATTTTGCAATGCTGGATGCAAAAACGGGCATGCTGCTTTGGGCGTCGGAGACGTTCACCCTTGCCGTCCTTTTGGGAACCCTGTGGCTGCACCGCCCTGCCCGCCAGCACAATCTCTATTTCGCCGCCGGTTTCCTTTCGACCGGCATCGGCGCCATTCTTGTCGCTCTGCGCGGCGACATTCCCAACTACCTGTCGATTGAAGTCGGCAACACGCTGGCGCTTTCAGCTTTCGGTTTCTGGCTGGCCGGCCTTCTCTCCTTCGAACAGCGCAAGCTCGCCGGCTGGATCGCCATTCCAGCGCTTTTGTGGGTCGGCGGCATGCTCATCCCGCCAGTGCGGGAAAGCATGGCTTCGCGTATCCTGCTTTACCATGCCTGTGCCGCAGTCGCTTATTTCATGCTGGCCGGCGTCGTTCTGGCAAACAGGAGCCGGGCATCGCTCAGCCGCAAGGTTCTTGCCGCGATTTTCATTTTACAGGCCTTTTTCGGCGCCATCATCGCATTGGTCGTCATTCCCGGTGACATCACGTCCCCCAGTGCCGTCGCACTGACGTCGCCACTCGCCTTTTCAGGCATTCTCGGCTTTACCATCATCATCATGATCAGCGCGAAGATCATCATGGAGGATTCCGAAAACCGCCTGCACCGGCTGGCGATGACTGACCACCTCACCGGCGTTCTCAACCGGCGCGGCCTGCTGGAGGAGTTCGAGCGCATCAAGAAGCGGTCACAGGCTTCCAGCCGCTATGTGGCGCTGGTGCTGTTCGATATCGACCATTTCAAGAAGATCAACGACAAATATGGCCACCAGTCCGGCGATGCGGTGCTCGTGCATTTCTGCGACATGGCGCGGCGCGTCATCGGCGATCGTGGCCTTTTCGTCAGAATGGGCGGCGAGGAATTCGCACTGGTCGCCGAAGTCGAAAGCCCGTCCAGCACGGTGACGCTGGCGGAAGCCATTCGCAGCAATCTGCGTCTTTCCAAGATCAGTTCGCGTGGCGAAGGTATCGAAGTCACCACCAGCGTCGGCATCTCCGAAGCGATGATCAAGGATGCAGACCTGAGCGTGATGATGACGGAAGCCGACCGTGCGCTCTATGCCGCGAAAAAAGCCGGTCGCAACAGGACCGTCATCCACGTGAATTCGGCCAATGTCGTCGTCCCCTCCTCAGACCGGGACGAAAATCCGATGGACAATAATGCCGACCGGCAGGTTGCAGCGCTGAACCGGATATCGGCCATCGCCAGCCGGTGACATGATGCCCATGCGATGACAGGCGGAAAAACAGGCAGCGGTTTTTCCCCACCCTTTCCAAAGCACAGGACGCGGGCTAAACCTTGAGCATGACAGCGACATTTCCCTTCCTCACCATCGACCCCGCCACGCGCCGCGTTTCACTTGATGCCCGCGACCCGGCCTTCTACAATGATCCGAACCCGGTCTATGCGGCGCTTCACGCGCAATGTCCCACCTTTTACTGGGAAGAGCAGCGGCAATGGTTCTTCACCGAATATGACCATGTCAGCGCGCTTCTGCGCGACCGCCGGTTCGGGAGGCAAATCCTGCATGTGGCGAGCCGCGAGGAAATCGGCCTTGCGCAACCGCTGGAGCATGTGAAGCACTTCGATGCCGCCGAGCAGCATTCGCTGCTGGAACTGGAGCCGCCGGAACACACCCGGCTGCGCACGCTTATCAATCGCGCTTTTGTGTCCCGGCATGTCGACAAGATGAAGCCGGAAATCGAAGAACTCGCCAACCGCCTGATCGACGCTTTCGAAGCCGATGGCACGACGGAACTGCTCTCCACCTATGCCGATATCATTCCCGTGACGATGATCGCCCGCATGATCGGCATTCCCGAAGAGATGGGGCCGCAGCTCCTGAAATGGTCGCATGCTTATGTCGGCATGTACATGTTCAAACGCACCCCCGAGGACGAGCATCTTGCCGACAAGGCTGCGAAGGAATTTTCGGACTATGTGCGCAGCGTGATCGCCGAGCGACGGGCGGAGCCGCAAGACGATCTCTTGAGCCACATGATCCACACGGAGCATAAGGGCCAGTACCTGACCGATGACGAACTGATTTCCACCACCATCGTGCTGCTGAACGCCGGGCACGAGGCGACCGTGCACCAGATCGGCAATTCCGTACGCATCATTCTCGAAAGCGGCATCTCGCCCGAAACCCTGTTCCGCGACGAGACCACAACGGAACGCACGATTGAAGAGACGCTACGCATCTGCGCCCCCGTCCATATTTTCCAGCGCTGGGTTCTGGAACCGGTCGAGATCGACGGTGTGACCTTCAAACGCGGTGACAAGGTCAGCCTCATTCTGGCCGCCGCCAATCTCGATCCGGCAAAATTCTCCGATCCGCTGGCTTTCCGGCCGGACCGCAACGAAGGCGCCAACGTCTCCTTCGGCGCCGGCATCCATTTCTGCATCGGCGCACCGCTGGCAAGACTGGAGCTTAATCTTGCCCTGCCGTTGCTGTTCAAGCGCCTGCCGGGTCTCAGGATCGCCCAGCCGCCGAAGGTCAAGGACGTCTATCATTTCCATGGTCTGGAGCGGCTTGATCTGGCGTGGTGAATCGGGAGGCGAGGTCGCCTTTATATCTGAGCCAAACCACCATCAACGGAAAGTTCCACTCCGGTGATATAGCTGGCCTTGGCTGACGCCAAAAACAGTACCGCTTCGGCAATTTCGTCGGGATGGGCCATACGGCCGATCGGCGCTGCGTCCTTGAGATAGGCCTCGAAACCGGCGATCTTTTCATCGTCCATCTTAAGACCATTTTCCATGATCGGCGTGCGGGTGACACCCGGGCTTACCGTATTGACACGGATTCCCCGCGCCTTCAGGTCATTGGCAAAGCTGCGGGCGAACGAGCGAACCGCCGCCTTTGAAGCATTGTAAGCGCTCAATTTTTCCAAGCCCTTATTGCCGACGATCGAACCCGTCAGCACGATCGAACCGCCGTCCCGTAGCACCGGCAACAACGTCTGCACGGTATAGAACACGCCCTTTACGTTAATGTCGAAAATCCGGTCATAGAGCGCTTCGTGAGTTGCACCAAGATCGTTGTTTTCCGCGATTCCGGCATTGGCGACCAGGACATCCAATGTTCGCCCATCAGCTTCGATACGGCTTTTGAGCTGTTCCAGCTCCGACAGATTCGCAACATCGGAAACGACGCCGATTGCACGCTCCCCAAGTCTGGCGACAGCGGCATCGAGATTGGCCGCACTACGGCCCGTTACATAAACCGCAGCGGCACCACCTTCCAAAAACAGCTTCGCAACTGAAAAACCAATGCCCGTCGATCCGCCTGTGACGACGACGACCTGCCCGCTGAACATTCCAGACATTGCAATCTCCTGAAAATATCTAAATTTCCGAATTACCATAATTCGGTATTTCGGTTTTATTGAAATATTGAAGCCTGTCAAGCCTTGTGCTAGAGCGGTTTTATGGTTCAGTTTTTTCACCCCGCCCGCGAAGACATATCGCTCACCGCCATGCTGGCCGCACTCGGCGACCCCGCCCGCATGGGTATCGTTCGGAAATTATGGGAAGTGGAAGCCGGGCAGAATTGCGCTTGTGCAGCACCCTGCCCGGATATGCCACGCTCGACGCTTTCCAACCACCTGCGTATCTTGCGCGAAGCAGGACTGATACGCACCCACAAACAGGGCGTCGAAAACATCAACGTCATGCGCCACGATGATCTGGAAGCACGCTTTCCAGGGCTTATACGGTCGATCATATCCTTCGACCGGCCGTAAAGCGCGGTGGTAATACTACGCCATCACAGCCGGATAACGTAATCCTTCCTTGTCGTTTCCACGACCTCCCAGGTGCCTGTAAACCCAGGCTGCAGGACCAGCCGGTCGCCCGGCTTCAGGTGGCGCGGCGCCCCGCCATCTTCCGTCAGGATGGAATGGCCTTCGAGAATGTTGAAATATTCCCATTCGTCATAGACCACCCGCCATTTGCCCGGCGTAGATTGCCAGATGCCGGCATAGATGCCGCCCGGCGCTTCCTCCAGATTCCACGTGGTGAATCTGGGATCGCCGGAAATCAATCGTTCCGGCGCAGGCGCGCCATGCTCCGCTTCGACCGAAACATCAAATGTCAGCAAGTTCGTCATGGCGAGCCGCCCTCTCAGATTTTCGAAAGCGACTGTTCGAGATCGGCGATGATGTCTTTCACATCTTCAATGCCGATGGACAGGCGCACCACATCCGGCCCCGCACCTGCCGCCGTCTGCTGTTCCGGCGTCAGCTGCGCGTGGGTGGTGGACGCCGGGTGGATGACGAGCGAGCGCGTATCGCCGATATTGGCGAGATGCGAGAAAAGCTGCAGCCCTTCCACCAGCGCCTTGCCGGCGGTATAACCGCCCTTGACGCCGAAGGTGAAGACGGAGCCCGCCCCTTTTGGCGAATAATGCTGCTGGATGGCATAGTTGTCGCTGTCCTCCAGCCCGGCATAATGCACCCAGCCGACTTTTGGATGCGCCTTCAGCCATTTGGCGACAGCGAGCGCATTGTCGGAATGGCGCTGAACGCGCAATGGCAGGGTTTCGATGCCGGTGAGGATGAGGAAGGCGTTGAAGGGCGAGATGGCCGGGCCGAGGTCACGCAGGCCAAGCACGCGGCAAGCGATGGCGAAAGCAAAATTGCCAAAGGTCTGGTGCAGCACGACGCCCGAATATTCCGGCCGGGGCTGCGACAGCGCCGGATATCTGTCGGTCGCCGACCAGTCGAAGGTTCCGCCATCGACAATGATGCCGCCCATGGAATTGCCGTGGCCGCCAAGGAATTTCGTCAGTGAATGCAGCACGATGTCAGCGCCATGTTCCAACGGCCGCAGCAGATAGGGGCTTGCCATCGTGTTGTCGACGATCAGCGGCAGACCATGGCGGTGAGCAATCTCGGCAATTGCAGCGATATCCACGAAGGTACCGCCGGGATTGGCAAGGCTTTCAATGAAGACGGCGCGGGTGCGCTCGTCGATCTGCCGCTCGAAACTGGCCGGATCGGTCGCATCGGCCCAGCGTACCTGCCAGTCGAAACCCTTGAAGGCGTGGCCGAACTGGTTGATGGAACCGCCATAAAGCTGGCGGGCGGCAACGAAATTATCGCCGTGTTGCAGCAGCGTGTGGAAGACCAGCAATTGCGCGGCGTGGCCGGATGCGACCGCGAGCGCCGCCGTGCCGCCCTCAAGCGCTGCGACACGCTCTTCCAGAACCGCCTGGGTGGGGTTCATGATGCGGGTATAGATATTGCCGAATTCCTTCAGTCCGAACAGCGCCGCGGCATGATCGGCATCACGGAACGCGTAGGCGGTCGTCTGGTAGATGGGCGTCGCGCGCGCCCCGGTGGTCGGGTCTGGCTGTGCGCCTGCATGGACGGCCAGCGTTGAAAAACCGGGATTGCTGCTCGACATGATGTTTCCTCCAATAACAATTTTGGAGGGATCATAATGCCTTGCGGCGAAATGATAAGCCCGATCTGTACCAACTATCGCACAATATTGAGACGCGGATACTCAATTGCGGGGCAACGGTCCATCACCACGTTCATGCCATAGGCCTCGGCCTTGGCGGCGGCATTGTCATCGCGCACGGATAGCTGGCCCCAGATCACTTTAGGGCGCTGTGGCAGCAATATCGCCTCCTCCACAATCGCCGACAGATATTCCGGCGCCCTGAAGACATCGATCATGTCCACAGGTTCGGCAATATCGGCAAGCCGGGCATAGACCTTCTGCCCCAATATCTCCTTGCCCGCCTGACCGGGATTGACCGGAAACACCCGGTAGCCCTTCGACAATAAAAAGCGCATGACGCCATGGCTGGGGCGGTCCGGATTGGGTGAGGCGCCAAGCAGGGCGATGGTCCTGACATCGGTCAGGATTTTTCTGAGATAGTCCGGTTCGTAAGTATCATGCTGCATGTCAACTTGTCCCTTTGGCGCATTACGCAGTTTGAGAGATGCTGGCAGGCACCCCTTCCGAGAGATCAGCGCGAGTATCGCGTTTCCTGCATAAATCCGCAGCTACATTTGCACGCTACCGTCGCTTGCTTTTGTCCGTTGCTTTCATTGTCATTTAGGAAGCGTTGTGGCTTTCTTGAACCCCCTGCCCGGTTTAAAACCACGTGAACATGGCCTCGTCCTCGCTCGATATGGGGTATTTCATTCACGCAAAATGATTTCACGAAAGCACCCTGCATAAGCTGGTATTGAGTATTTTCATCCAGTTTCCAAAACGATCCATATGCGAAAGAACGCTGGCTCAAACAACATTAGCGTGCAATTTATGCGCCATTCGTCTCCTGTTTGTTTTCATTCCGTTCACCGATGAATTAGACTTGACTAATTTTCAGAAAGTTATTTTGTAAATCAATCCATCTGTAAATCTACAACGTTGCAGTTTGTTATTTTACACGGCGGTGAAATTTATTTTCATAACAGTGAAAGAAATAGGCGCTGAAAATACTACACTCTCACGCTCCGCTAGAAACGCGAATTACGCGCGAAAATCCGCTGAAATAACCCTGATTTTTAGAAAACGCGCAAGATTTCGGCGAGACTGGAGCTGTGCATCCGGAGCCGGCATGCCCGTCCCGCGGATGAAATCATGAGCAAAGCGATTTCGCTCGCGAAGCAGGAAGTCTCGCGACATGCACAAACCCAAAATTTGACGCATGTCATTATTGGCGGAAGGCTGAATACTCGCGCCGATGATCAGACGAAACCGGCAATCATTTTCGAATGATCGCAAAGCGTCCACAACGCCTCCCGACCTCCATCGAAAATGGATTCCGGTATTCAAACCCATGCTATAGGTTTCGGAAAGTAGCCTGCGAGCGAGTCCCTATTGTGACAATCGACATTCTTTTTCTGGTTCTTCTGGGTGCCATCCTGCATGCCGGATGGAATGCGCTGGTCAAGTCCGGCTCCGACAAGTCACTTGACGCCTCGCTGATTGCGGCGGGCGCGGCGGCTTGCTCGTTGCCGTTTCTGCCCTTCCTGCCTTTTCCTGCTCCGGTCGCCATTCCTTTTCTGATCGCGTCTGCCTTTCTGCAATTTGCCTATTTCCGCCTTGTCGCCGCTGCCTATACGATCGGTGACATCGGCCTTGTCTATCCCGTCATGCGCGGCGTGGCCCCCCTGATCGTTGCAGCGACGAGCAGCCTTTTCCTGAGCGAGGTGCTGAGCCCGCTGGCGCTTGCCGGGATCGCCATCATTTCCGGCGGCATCCTGACACTCGCCTTCGAGGCGCGGCGTGGCGGCGGAAAGGCGATCGTCCTTGCGCTCATCAATGCCTTCGTTATCGCCTCCTACACCTTCGTGGACGGTGTCGGTGCAAGGCTTTCGGGCAATGCTATTTCCTATACGCTGTGGATGTCGCTGCTGCCGCCCGTGCTGCTTTTCAGCTTCGCCTTTTACCAACGCGGAATAAGCACCGTCGCGGCGCATGTACGGCGCAACTGGTGGCGCGGCCTGATCGGCGGCGGCGGCTCGATTCTCTCTTACGGTCTGGCGCTTTACGCCATGACCAAGGCCCCCGTCGCCGTCGTTGCGGCGCTCCGGGAAACCTCCATTCTGTTTGCGCTGGTCATCTCCGTCGTGATCCTGAAAGAGCGCGCCAGCATCTGGCGTTATCTCGCCGGCGGCATCATCGCAGCAGGCGTTCTGGTCATGAGACTGGGATAAAATAGACAAATTAAATGGGGTAAAATATTACCACATAAATAAGTTATTGTTTTTACTTAATTATTTTTGAGGCCTTCAAAAAACGTCATATTGACGCCTCTGCCAGCGCACCGTATAAGCGCGCCAGATCGGATTCCAGCCGGAATAGGGTCATTTGCGGTTACCCTCAGGGCAACCAAACCAAGCAACAAGAAACGCCCGTTTGCTCTTATTCAAAAAGAGGATCACGGGTCCACGTTAGAAAGTGAAACCAATGTCTACTTTCGTTCAGAAGCCTGCTGAGGTGGAGAAGAAGTGGATCATCATCGACGCCGAAGGCCTCGTTGTTGGTCGCCTCGCCACTATCGTTGCAACCCGCCTGCGCGGTAAGCACAAGGCCACCTTTACCCCCCACGTCGATGATGGCGACAATGTCATCGTTATCAACGCGGAAAAAATTGCCTTCACCGGCAACAAATACGCCGACAAGAAGTACTACTGGCACACCGGTCACCCGGGTGGCATCAAGGAGCGCACCGCTCGCCAGATCATCGAAGGCCGCTTCCCGGAGCGCGTCGTTGAAAAGGCCATCGAGCGCATGATCCCGCGCGGCCCGCTCGGCCGTCGCCAGATGAAGAACCTGCGCGTTTACGCCGGCTCGAACCATCCGCACGAAGCACAGCAGCCCACCGTTCTCGACGTGGCCGCGCTTAACAAGAAGAACGTAAGGAGCGCCTGATAATGGCCGATCTTTCCTCTCTGAAAGACCTCGCCCCGGCATCGGAAGCTTCGGCTCCCGTGCACGTCCGCAAGGTTGATACCCTCGGCCGCTCCTACGCGACCGGCAAGCGCAAGAACGCCGTCGCCCGCGTATGGGTGAAGGCCGGTTCTGGCAAGATCATCATCAACGGTCGCGATTTCTCTGCTTATTTCGCACGTCCGGTTCTGCAGATGATCCTCCAGCAGCCGCTGGTCGCAGCTGCCCGCGCTGGTCAGTTCGACATCATCGCAACGGTTGCAGGCGGCGGTCTTTCCGGCCAGGCCGGCGCCGTTCGTCACGGTGTTTCCAAGGCCCTCACCTACTTCGAACCGGGCCTGCGCCCTGTTCTGAAGAAGGGTGGCTTCCTGACCCGCGACAGCCGCGTTGTCGAGCGTAAGAAGTACGGTAAGGCCAAGGCCCGCCGTTCGTTCCAGTTCTCCAAGCGTTAATCGCTTACTGGTGCAATACATTCGAAAGGCGGGGCTTCGGCTCCGCCTTTTTTTATTGCCGTTTCCCTTGTTTTTTGGACGAGAAGACAGCACCCTCAGCGCAAACCGCAACAGGGGTGATCAATGCCATCCAAAACCATCGACCACGCCTTTACCGCCACAACGCTGACATCGGCTGCGACCGACCCGACCCATGCGGGCGTCCTCTCCTTCATGCGGCGCAAATACACAAAAACCCTCAAGGGCGTTTCGACAGCCGTCTGGGGCATTCCCTTCGATGCCGCTACATCCAACCGGCCGGGCGCGCGCTTTGGGCCGCAGGCAATCCGCCGCGCTTCGGCGATCTTCGATAACGATCCGCAATATCCCTTCGCGCGCGATCTCTTCGCCCATATGCCGACCGTCGATTATGGCGACTGCCTGCTTGACTACGGCAATCACTGGAAGACGCCGGAGACGATCGAAAAGGAAGCGCGCAGGATCATCTCCAAGACGGATTATCTGCTGACGCTTGGCGGCGACCATTTCATTACCTGGCCGCTGCTGAAGGCGCATGTGGCCAAGCATGGGCGGTTGGCGCTGGTGCATTTCGACGCGCATCAGGACACCTGGTTCGACGACGGCAAACGCATCGACCACGGTTCCTTCGTGGCCCGCGCCGTGCGTGACGGGCTGATCGATCCCGACCGCTCGATCCAGATCGGCATCCGCACCCATGCGCCGGAGGATTTCGGCATTCGTATTCTCCATGGATACGAGGTGGAGGAGATGCGGGCGGGCGACATCGCCTCGCTGATCGTCAAACATACGGCTGGTATGCCCACCTATCTGACCTTTGACATCGATTGCCTTGATCCAGCCTTTGCGCCCGGAACCGGCACGCCAGTCGCCGGAGGGCCGACCAGCGCCAAAATTCTCTCCGTTCTGCGCGGGCTTGGCCAGCTCGATATTCGCGGCTCCGATGTGGTCGAAGTCGCGCCCGCTTACGATCATGCGGATATTACCGCCATTGCCGGAGCCACTGTTGCAATGTATATGCTTGGCCTGCGTGCCGAACGGCTGGCCAAGGCTGGCTGACACAAAAAACGGCACTTGCCAAACTGATTCCGATTACCCTTACAACCCTTTGAAAAGTCAGGACAAGGACATGACAGCGAAGATCTTCATCGATGGCGAACACGGCACCACGGGTCTGCAGATCCGCACGCGCCTTGCTGGTCGCCGCGATATTGAACTGCTGTCCATTCCCGAAGCAGAGCGCCGCAATGGCGCAATGCGCGAGGATATGCTCAACAACGCCGACATTTCGATCCTCTGCCTGCCTGATGATGCTTCGCGGGAAGCTGTCTCGATGGTGGCCGGCAACAACAATGTCCGCATCATCGATACCTCGACCGCTTATCGCGTCCACAAGGACTGGGCTTACGGTTTTGCCGAGATGGACAGCGAGCAGGGCGACAAGGTTCGTTCCGCCCGCTTCGTCGCCAATCCGGGCTGCTACCCGACCGGCGCAATCGGCCTCATCCGTCCCCTGCGCGCTACCGGCATCCTGCCCGATGGTTATCCGATCAGCGTCAATGCGGTTTCCGGTTATACCGGTGGCGGCAAGCAGATGATCGCGCAGATGGAAGACCAGAGCCGCGACGACGCGATCAGCGCCAATAATTTCCTCTATGGCCTGACGCTCGCCCACAAGCATGTGCCGGAAATGACCATTCACGGCCAGCTTGACCGCGCGCCGCTGTTTGCGCCTTCCGTCGGACGTTTCGCACAGGGCATGATCGTGCAGGTTCCGTTGTTTGCCGCCGACCTCAAGGAAGGTACGAGCATCGAGACGGTGCATGCCGCGCTCACCGCCCATTATGCGGGCCAGGATATCGTCAGTGTGGTGCCGCTTGCCGAAAGCAAGGGGCTTTCCCGCATCGATGCCGAGGAATTGGCGGGCAAGGACACGATGAAGCTGTTCGTTTTCGGCACACCGGGCGGCGAACACATCAATCTCGTGGCGCTGCTCGACAATCTCGGCAAGGGCGCATCCGGCGCGGCTGTGCAGAACATGGAACTGATGCTGTCGGCATGAGGCTTTTTGCATGAGCCGAACCACCCCGTCTTTTCCGGCCTCGTGGAATATCGAGGCCGCAAAACAGATTGCCGACACGCCGGCCGGGGTGGTCTACGCGGTGACGCGTGGTGACGGCTCTCCAGCCGTCGCCAAAGTCCTGAAAAATAAGGTGCTGAAGGACAGTCTTCGCGGTGCGGATTTCATCACGTGGCGCGCGGGTGTCGGCTGCGTGGAACTACTCGAGCGTTCCGATGATATTCTGCTGATGGAACATGCCGGCGCGGAGACGCTGCGCGATGTACTGTTCCGCGACGGTGACGACGATGCGGCCACGGAAATCGCCGCCGATGTTCTGCTCACATACCATCAGCCATCGCAGCAGCCCCCGCCCTCAAGCCTGCTGACATTGCCTCTCTATTTCGAAAGCCTGTTCCGCAAGGCCGAACAGGATCGCACCGATGGCGTCGAGAGCATCTATATCGAAGCCGCCACGCTGGCGCAGGAGCTTATCGACGGGCAACGGGATGTGAAGCCGCTGCATGGCGATCTGCATCACGAGAACATCATGCGCAGCGGGCGCGGCTGGATCATCATCGACCCGGCCGGCCTGATCGGCGATGCGGCGCTCGATGTCGCCAACATGTTCTCCAATCCACTCGACCGCTTCGACCTGACACGCAGCGAAGCGCGCATCGCCTCCATGGCGGCGATTTTTTCGAGAGCGCTACAGCGGGATGAACGGGTGTTGCTGCAATATGCCTTCGCTTATGGCTGCCTCTCGGCCGCGTGGCACGAAGAAGACGGCAATGCGGAAGAGCGCGACAACGAACTCGCTGTTGCGGCCACCCTCAAAACGGTGTTGAAGCAGTTCTGAGTGCGCTCAGTCCCTGACTTCGACGGCGACAGGTGCCGGATATTCGCCAATGAAACCGCGCCAGTGGGCGACTGCAAAACCAAGGACGAACAGTGCCATGCCCTGATGGGCGAGCGCCACATGAATATCCACATGCATGAGAAGCGTGGTGATACCGAGCGCCGCCTGAATGGAAACGAGCACGAAGAACAGCACGGCGCGGCGTGCGTGTGGCGTATTCGGCAAGGCGCGCGCCATCGACACCATGTGCCACAGTGTGGCGGCAAACAGGGTATAGGCGCCGACACGGTGGATGAACTGCACCGTCTTCGGGTTTTCAAAGAGGTTGATCCACCAGGGCTGCTGCAGGAAGAGATCGCCCGGCACCAGTGAGCCGTCCATCAACGGCCAGGTGTTGTAGGAAAGGCCGGCGTTCAGCCCCGCCACCAGCGCGCCGAGATAAATCTGGAACAGACAGAGCACCGTCAACAGGCCGGCAAAGCCCCTGCCCGTCTTTTCATCAGCCGCCTCAGGCGAATGATGCGACAGGCCGCGCAATATCCACATGCAGCCGGCGAAGATGAGGCAGGCAATGGTCAGATGCGTGGCAAGACGATATTGCGAGACATCCGTGCGATTGACGAGACCTGATGATACCATCCACCAGCCGATAAAGCCCTGAAAACCACCGAGCCCCAGAAGGCCGACCAAGGGCAGGCGCAAACGCTTTTCAACGCGGCCGGTCAGCCAGAAGAAGGCGAGCGGCAAAGCGAAGATGAGACCGATGGCGCGGGCCAGCAGGCGATGCGCCCATTCCCACCAGAAAATCGTCTTGAACTCGTCAAGCGACATGCCCCTGTTGATTTCCTGATATTGCGGAATGCGCTTATAGAGCTGGAATTCCTCTTCCCATTCGGCAACCGAAAGCGGCGGGATAGCACCGTGGATGGGCTTCCATTCGGTGATCGACAGGCCGGATTCGGTGAGCCGCGTGGCGCCGCCGACCAGCACGAGACAGAAAAGCGTGAAGAGAACGACGCGCAGCCAGAGGCGCAGCAGGCGGCGGTTCTTTTCCTGCTTCTGCAGGGCAGCCTCCACCACCATTTCCGCGGAACCGTTTGCCATCGTCATGCTGCTTGAACGCATCTTTTCAGGTCTCCCTCATACAGTGATGTTGATTAGCCCCAACCGGCACCACAAAACAAGGCCTCAGGGTTTGCGGCATGCGGTCGCGGCGGTATAGTCACGCCAGATATTAGATCGTCCTGCCTCTTCTTCGAATCGCCAAGACGATCTGATTTTTTGTTTTACGCATGTCTTTTTCCCAAAACCGATGACACTTTGGGGAGACATGCTCTCATGATGGAAGATTTCATGCACCCTCGCTTCAGATCGCTTATCGGCACCGTCGTCATCATCTGCCTCGTCGTCATCTACGCCGTGGCGGCGACGGCCATCGCATCGGCGATGCTGGCGCAATCGCCCTGGTGGGTGCATCTCGCCTATTTCGTGCTGAGCGGGCTTTTGTGGATATTGCCGGCCATGCTTATCATCAAATGGATGGCCGGACCCAGAAAGCAGGGATAAGCGCCAATGTTCGCGCAACACCCTGAGGTCGCAATTTTATAAACCGATTGTTTGCCGCTCAGCGATATAGTCCCACCGAAACAACCGGAGAGAGTGGATGGCGGCTGAGGGGCCGGTCACAATCAGCGAGAGCAAAACGTCGACCGCCATCCAAGGCGAACGGCGGGGTGCCGACCGTCTGGTGATCGATCTCGTCGATGATGCTTCCACCATCCGCGCCGACTGGGAGCAGATGGAGAGAGATCCGCTCAACTCCCTGCATCAGGGTTTCGGCTGGTGCTCCATCTGGGCGCAGACACAAAAAAGCCCGCTGCTCATCATTCGCGGCAGACAGGTCGGAAAGACGGTTTTCCTGCTGCCGCTTGAAATCGTGCAGGAAGGCGGCATCCGCAAGGCGCGTTTTCCGGGCGGCCGTTTCAACAATATCAATACCGGGCTTTTCGATCCGTCCTTTGCCGAACAGGCAGAACATAAGACGGCGGCGGCGATTGCCCGCGAGGCGCGAAAACTGCTGCATGGCCGGGCGGATATCCTGGCCTTGCAGAACATACCGCTCACCTGGCGCGGCAGGACCAATCCGCTTTCGTATCTGGCCTCCGTCGAAAATCAGAACCCCGCCTTTCAACTGCCGCTGCTGGAGAGTTTTGAAAGCACCTTGCGGCAGGTCAACGCCAAGAGGCGGCGAAAGAAATTCCGTATCCAGAGCCGAAGGGCCGAGGAAATGGGCGGTTACAGCCATGTGATTGTCCGTTCGCCACAGGAAAAATGCGAGTTATTGCAGGCTTTCTTCCGGCAAAAGGCCACCCGCTTCGCCTCACAGGGCATCCCGGATGTTTTCCGGAGCCAATCGGTGAAGGACTTTTTCTACGATCTGGCCAACTTTCCGGAAACGGGCACGGACAGTCTTCTGGAGCTGCACGCCATTCGCCTGCATGGAGAAAACGAAGGCGTTATTGCCGCCATATCCGGGCTTTCGCGCAAGCAGGACCACATCATCTGTCAGTTTGGATCGATCGATGAGTCGGTCTCGGAACTCAGCCCCGGGGAGTTGCTGTTCTGGCTGATGATCGAACGGGCCTGCAAGGAGAAAGCCGCACTCTTCGATTTCGGCGTTGGCGACCAGCTTTACAAACGCAGCTGGTGTCCGCTTTCCACCGCCCAGCACGATATATTCCTGCCGGTGACATTGAAGGGGCGCGCAGCGGCCTCGGCCTATGTCGCCATCGCCAGGACGAAGAGCCTGATCAAGTCAAACCCGGCGCTCTATGCGCTGATCCAGCGTTTTCGCGCCGGGCGGCCAAGAACGGATGCCATGTCTGTTACTGACTGAGAGGGTTTGCCGTCCGTCAGGCGGCGCTGAGACGACCCGGCTTGCGCATGCCGGTCATCGGCAATGCCTGTTCGTAGCCCTGGGCCACCAGCTCACCGAGCGTCTTTTCCAGCATCTCGCCATCCTTGCCGGGCACGGAAACGATGATTTCCGCCGGCAGATTGCGTAGCATTTTTTCAAGGCTCGAAATCTGCACCGAGCCGCATTCGACCAGAACCGTATCATAGGCGTCAGACAGGGCGCTTAGAATCATCGTCAGGCGGTCGATGGCGCGCATGGCCTCACGCGGCTGCGCATTGCCGCGCGGCACGATATGGGCGTCAGATAGCCGATCACCGTGAATGGTTTCGCCAAAGGCGGCGGCGCCGGCCAGAAGGTCCATGACACCCGGCAGCCCGGCCTCTGGCGCCATCAGACGCGTGGGACAGGCCGAAGCCGTCATATCGACAAGAACGACAGAGCGACCCATTTCAGACAGGGCGCGCGCCAGCATGACGGTGGTGGTCGAACCGCTGTCACCGGCTGGCGAGACGACGGCGGCGACGGGCTTGGCAAGGCGGGTGGCCAGAAAGGCCGCAACGGCATCGATCGAGAAATCGTCGGAGGTTTCGATCTCCTCTTTCGCCGCCTCTTCTTTCAAAGTTGCGACCTCTTTCACCGGTAAAACCGAAGCAGCAGCGACGGCGGCGACCGGTACCGGCCGCTGCTCTTCGACAACAGGTGGCTGCTGGTAGGCAGCAGCAGGCAGGGCCTGGACGGCTGGTGGTGAAGTCTCATGATGTGTGGCAACCGGCTGTTCCGGCGGATCCGTAGTCTCATCCGTATCGGCGGGCGCACGCGTCGGCGCAGGCGGATCGGACAGCGGCGGAACCTGATTTCTGCCCACCGGCTTTAAGGCGCGTCCCGTGAAGAGTTCCACCAGCATGACAACGATGCAGGAGAGCAGAAAGGCCGCCAGCGTAACGACGATGGTGATGGCTCCGGTTTTCGGGAAATAGGGTTCACGCGGCTCCACCGCGCCTGAGATCACGCGCGCGTCGGCGGGCGTGGAATCCACCGAACCGGCGCGCGAGGTCGCCTCACGATAACGGGCAAGATAGGTTTCCAGAAGCTGGCGCTGGGCCGAGGCCTCGCGTTCCAGATCGTTCAGACCAACCTGCTGCTCACCGGCACGCACGCTTTCCGTTTTCAAGACGTTTAATTGCTGAACCAGTTGCCGTTCGCGCAGGCGGGAAACATTGGCCTCGTTTTCAAGGCTTGCCAGCACCTTGCGGGTTTCTTCCTGAATCTGCCGCTGTATGCCGTCCAGCTGGTTGCGTAGCGCCCTGATGCGTGGATGGCCTTCCAGCAGCGAGGAGGTCAGATCGGAAATCTGGCTGCGGATGCCCGTTTCGTTTTCCTTCAACCGCTGGATCGTCGGGGAACCGACGACATCCGGAAACGTATCGAGCGGGCGGCCGCTGGAAAGCGCATTGCGCACGCCTTCCGCCCGCGCTTCCGCATTCGCACGCTCTCCACGGATACGGCCGAGTTCGGTCGAGATATCACTGAGCTGGCGGGTGGCGAGCGTTTCGCCCTGCCCGGCCGACAGGAGATCGGATGAGGCGCGGTAGTCCGCGACTTTCCTGTCCGCATCGCGCACCTTTTCGCGCAGACTGGCGATTTCCGGCTCCAGCCAGCGTGCCGCTTCCGTGCTGGTATCGAGTTTTGCACCGCTTTGCAGCGCGATATAGGCCTTCATCATCTCGTTGGGGATGGCGGCGGCGAGCTTCGGATCTTCCGAGGAGAACTCAACGGTGATGACACGCGAGCTTTCGACCTGATAGACCTGCAATTTCTCGCGGAATGCCTTCAGCACCCGCTCTTCGGGTTGCACCTGAAGCGGATCCTTCTTGATACCGACGGCGACCAGCAGTCCCGACAGGAGAGAAGGACGCGCCTCCGGATCGAATTCCGGCAACTCATAAAGCTTCATATTTTTCGCGACCTGCTTGATGAGGTCGACCGATTGCAGAATCTGCACCTGGCTGGAAACAGTCAATTCATCGAGCACAGGTTCTGCCGGCGCATTCGACTGCTGCGAAGCGCCGAAGGAGGCCGCGCGGGATTCGATGAGGACACGCGCCTCGCCTTTATAGGCGGGCGACATCATGCTGGCGATCACGAAGGCGGCGCCGCCGGCCAGAAGCGTGACGGCCGCGATCCGGCCCCTGCGCCGCCATATGGCCGCGACAAGCTGCCCCAGATCGATATCCACATCCCTGTCATCAATGCGATCGCCGTTCATGTAAGCTCCGTAACCGAGACAAATCTCGGGCGCTCAAATATAGATGGCCAATTTTCGCGGATTGTAAGTCTTGGCGGTAACACAACAGTTAATCCCCGCGAATCCGACAAAATAAATCAGATATTGCAATACTCCGGACCGACTGTTTACCGCGCATTAACCCTAACAGAACGATAAGAATGCTCATAGATCGACTCGGAGCCAGATGAGATGCCGCTCGCCGGATCACGACATGTCACCGCACTGACGCTAGCCGTTCTGACGGCCCTTTCCGGTTGCGCGGCATATCAACCCGCGCCGCGCTCATTCAATGAGGCCGCCCTGCAACCCTATCATGTCGATAGCGGCGACAGGCTGCGCATCAACGTTTTCGAACAGGTGGGACTGACGAACACCTACACGGTCGATCAGGCCGGTTATGTCGCCTTCCCGCTTGTCGGTCAGGTTCCTGCCCGCGGCAAGACATTGCCGCAGCTCGAAGCCGCCATTGCCGCGAAATTGCGCCAGGGTTATCTGCGCGACCCTGATGTGACGATCGAGATCGACCGGTATCGCCCCGTTTTCATCATGGGTGAAGTTGGTCGTCCCGGCCAATATTCCTATGTGCCCGGCATGACGGTGCAGAACGCCATTGCCATTGCCGGCGGATTTACCCCGCGCGCCAATCAGGCCGATGTCGATCTTACCCGCAAGATCAATGCCGAGGTAATGACCGGCCGGATCGGCATCACCGCACCCATTCTTGCGGGCGATACGGTCTATGTGCGTGAACGCTTCTTCTGAAAACGGAGTGGCACACGTGTCGGATGACGGCCCTCCCCTGCGCATCATTCACTGTTTCCGCTCCCCCGTCGGCGGTGTCTTCCGCCATGTGCGCGACCTGATCGAAGAACATGTCAAACAGGGCCACAAGGTCGGCATCGTCTGCGACAGCTCGACCGGCGGCGCGCATGAGGAACGGCTTTTCACCCAGATAGCCCCGATGCTGGAGCTGGGACTTACCCGCCTGCCCATCAGGCGCTCCATCGGCCCAGGCGACCTGCCGGCGCTCTGGAGATCCTACAAGCAGATAAAAAGTTTGCGGCCGGACATCTTGCACGGGCATAGCGCCAAGGGTGGCGCTCTTGCCCGGCTGATCGGCTCATTGTTGCGGGCGAACAGGTATCGCGTAGCCCGCCTCTACTCGCCGCATGGCGGCAGCCTGCATTATGATCGCAAGAGCCTGAAGGGGCAGCTGTTCCTGCGGCTCGAGCGGTTTCAGGAACATTTCACCGACGCGCTCTGTTTCGTCTGCAATTTCGAACAGCGGACTTATGAAACCAAGGTCGGCAAGCCGCGCACCCGAACGGCGATGATCTATAACGGCGTGCAGGAAAGCGAGTTCGAAACCGTGCCGGTTCGCGAGGATGCCGCCCGTTTCCTCTATATCGGCATGTTGCGCGACCTCAAGGGGCCTGATGTCTTCATCAAGGCCTTCGCCAGGATGGAGCGCAGTATCGGCCACCCCATGTCCGGGGTTATCGTCGGTGATGGACCGGACAGGGACAAATATGCTGATATGATCGACAAATCAGGGCTTTCCCGGCGGATTGCCATGCACGCCGCCATGCCCGCCAGACAGGCCTTCGAGCTGGCGGAGACAGTGGTGGTTCCCTCACGCGCCGAAGCCATGCCCTATATCGTGCTTGAGGCGCTGGCGGCGGGCAAGACGGTTATCGCCTCACATGTCGGCGGCATTCCCGAGGTTCTGGGAGAAGACAGCGAGGCGCTGGTTCCGGCCGGGGACGCCGAGGCGCTGGCGAAAATCATGGTCAGGGACGCTGAAGACGGCGATTGGTCAAAGCGGGTGATGCCCCCACCAAACAGCTTTAAGGCGAAGTTTTCAACACCTGTCATGGCCGATGACATGATGAAGCTCTATCGCGACCTGCTTTCACGCTAAAGCGCGCCTCACGTCTAAAGACATTTTAAAAACACGATTTTTAATTGTATATTCCGCCATCCTGTAGAAAAGCATCATAAACGTTTCTTAGCATGTTTCGGCTAGTTTCCTGCTCGTAGAGCGCGTGTGTCCGTTCGGACGCTACGCAAGGAGGCTTTACCACTTTGAAGTTGCGCATCGTTCCCATCGAAAATCGATCTCGATTTTCGGGCCGATCCGCTAGAGGGTGCGGACCAAGTAATGACCAAGGCTGACAAGGACAGACTGCAATTCGATCTGGCGTCGTTGCGCAAGCAAATCTCCGAGCGCGAAGCCGGTGAGCCTTCGGCGTCCGAGACCGTTGTTCTCAATCCGCTTGCTCGGCAGATCGCCAACCAGCTGCGTGCCGGCAACCATTCACCGAATATGGTGATCGGCCAGTTGCGGCTGCTGGAATTCACGATGCTCGTGGTCATCGCCGCCATCGTCAACGGCATCGCCGCCGACCGGGGTCTTGAAACCTTTCTCTCGGTTTTCGCGGCCGGCGTTCTGGGCGCGGCGCTCTGCGTGTTCCTGCTGCAGGCGAGCGATTGTTACCAACTGCCGACGCTGCGCACGCCGCTGAAGATGTTTGCCCGCATTCAGGGCGCAGTGTGTCTGTCTTTCGTGGGCATCGCCTGCTTCCTTCTCGCCTTTTTTCCCGATGCGCTGCATTCCTGGCCGGCTTTCGGCATATGGTACGCGATAGGCGCGGTAGCCATTTTCACCGGACGGCTGATCCTTGGCTTCGCCATTCGCCACTGGGGCCGTAATGGCGTCATGGAACGCCGCGCCGTCATCGTCGGCGGCGGCGATGCTGCCAGAGACCTCATCCGTTCGCTCGAGCAGCAGTCGGACAATGATATCCGCATCTGCGGGATTTTTGATGACCGGAAAAGCGAGCGCTCGCCAGAGGTTGTCGCCGGTTATCCCAAACTCGGCACCTTTGCCGAACTGGTGGAATTTGCCCGTCTGACGAAGCTCGACATGTTGATCATCGCGCTGCCGCTCAGTGCAGAGGCTCGCATTCTCCAGCTCTTGCGCAAACTCTGGGTGCTGCCGGTTGATATTCGCATCGCAGCACATGCCAATAAATTGCGGTTCCGTCCGCGCGCCTATTCGCATGTGGGCAATGTGCCGATGCTCGATGTGTTCGACAAGCCGATCCGCGACTGGGATTCGGTGGCGAAACGGATATTCGACATCACCTTCAGCCTCCTCGGCATCGCCCTTTTCTGGCCGGTGATGCTGGGTGCCGGGATTGCCGTCAAGGCCACTTCCAAAGGCCCCGTCCTCTTCAAACAGAAGCGTCACGGCTTCAACAATGAGACGATCAATGTCTGGAAGTTCCGTTCCATGTATACGGAACTCAGCGACCCCACCGCCAAGAAGGCCGTCACCAAGAACGACCCGCGCGTCACACCCGTCGGCCGTTTCCTGCGCAAATCGTCGATGGACGAACTGCCGCAGCTCTTCAACGTTCTCTATGGCGATCTCTCGCTGGTCGGCCCTCGCCCGCACGCAGTGCATGCCCAGACGGGTGATCTGAAATATACCGAAGTGGTGGAGCATTATTTCGCGCGCCACAAGGTCAAGCCGGGCGTGACCGGCTGGGCGCAGATCAATGGCTGGCGCGGCGAAATCGACCATGGCGACAAGATCAAGTTCCGCACCGAATACGATCTTTATTATATCGAGAACTGGTCGCTTTTCCTCGATCTCAAGATCCTGTTCCTGACGCCGATACGGCTGCTCAAATCGGAAAACGCCTATTGACCCACGTCGGTTACCAGCACGCACCGGGTTTTGACGCGCCACTCGCCGCCATGCGGCTCGTCGGTTCGTTCTTCATTGCCTTCGGCGTGTTCCTCTCCGGCTTCGTCATCTCCGAACCGGCGCCCTACGAACTGATGATGGTCGGGCAAGTGGCCATCTGGTTCCTTCTGGGCCTGCGCCTTTCCCGCACCGTCGTGCTGCTGCTGTGCCTGCTGCTTGCCTTTAATGTCGGCGGTTATCTTTCGCTGACCACCATGGCCGATCTGGACGAGGGACCGCTTTACCTCGCCGTCTCGACCTTTCTGGCGCTGACCTCGGTTTTTTACGCGGCGATCATCGAGGACAAATACCAGCGGCTGCTGCTGATTTTTCGCGCCTGGCTTGCGGCGGCGCTGATCACCTCGCTGCTCGGTATCATCGGATATTTTCACGCCCTTCCCGGCTTCGAAGTCTTCACGCTTTACGATCGCGCCAAGGGTGCCTTTCAGGACCCGAACGTCTTCGGTCCCTTCCTGGTGACACCGTCGCTTTACCTGATCTATGGCCTGCTTACGGGCAAGGCGATGCATGCGCCCTGGCGTATCCTCGGCCTGCTGATCCTGTCGCTTGGCGTGTTCCTGTCGTTTTCGCGCGCGGCATGGGGCCTGTTTTTATTCGCCGCCCTCCTGCTCGTCTTCGTCATGCTGCTGAAGGAGCGCACAGCCGCGTTTCGCCTGAAAATTCTCGTGCTGTTTCTCGTTGCGGTCGCGCTCATGGTCGCAGCCGTCATCATCGCGCTGCAATTCAAACAGGTCTCCGACCTGTTCTTCAGCCGCGCATCGGCGGTGCAATCCTATGATGGCGGGCATCTGGGGCGTTTTGCCCGTCACTATCTAGGTTTCCTGCTGGCGATGGAGCATCCGCTCGGCATCGGGCCGATGGTGTTCGACAATATCTTTCCCGCCGCCGAACATAATATCTGGCTGAAAAGCCTGACCACGCATGGCTGGTTCGGCTTCGTGATCTATCTGACGCTGATCTGCTGGACGATCGCTGCCGGTTTCAGGCAGCTGCTGCGGCCGCGGCCATGGCAGCCGTTTCTGATCATTTCCTGGGTGACCTTTGTCGGCCACGTCATGATCGGCGCCGTCATCGATACCGATCACTGGCGGCATTTCTTCCTGCTGCTCGGCATATTGTGGGGCTGCATGGCACTGGAAAAACGCGAAAGCCTGCGCCGCCGCACAAGCCGCGCCTAAAATGCTTCCCCTTACGGAACCCTGCGCGATTTCATGCGTTTAGCCCCCGATTACGATCGTCAAACGGGGAGACATCTTATGACGCAGACCAATAATCTCTATCTCATCATCGGCGCACTGATGGTGGTCCTTATTGGCCTTGGAGCCTATGTCTGGCACGAGGAAAGCAAGCCGAAGGGCATCGAGATGAATATCGGCCCGAACGGCGTTTCCGTTCAGGAAAATTAAGGCGCAAGCGTCGCGCAAACTTCCTTCATTAGACCGGGTGCACCCCAAGCCCAAGCGGCGCGGGACGCACCCGGTCTTCTTATGAGAGAAGACGAAAGGCGGGATCAAGGATCCGCGCCAAGCCGGTTCGGTACGAATGATGCGTATCGGGCTGATCATGGAAAAGTTACCGAGATGGTTTCCTCCGTCGACCTGTCCACCCGCCTCACTGCCACGAGATTAGCCCTCAAGGCCATCAAGGAGCAGGATGACAATTCCACCGCAACCTCATCCTCCTCGTCACGGGCAGCCCTTCTTGGCGCCTATGGCGTCGATACGTCTTCTTCTTCCACCAATACGAGGCTGACACAGCTTCTGGCGCAATATGCGCAGACCTCCGGCGAAGAGACGCAGACCGAGACTACACCTCAGGCGTCATCCGGCGATATCACACAGGCCGGTTTCATGAAGGATCTGAAGGCGATGCTGGAGGACCTGTCCAAGGACCCGGACAAGGGCTCGCAGGCAAAGGCGATGCTGGAAGCACTGGCAGCCGGCACGCTCACCGTATCCGATCCATCCGAAGGCGCGCAGATCAAGGCGTGGGATGTAAAGTCCGATTCGAAAACCACTTCGAAACCGGCAACCGAGATCGCCACGACGGGCTGGAGCGATTTTCTGAAGGATCACCTCAAACGCGACGGCTCAGCCTACGCCAAGAGCGCCAGCGGCGCTTATGTTGACAGCATCTCCGGCGCCAACGCGTTTTTCGGCAGCGTCGGCAGCCGCTACTATTATCTCACCTGGCCGCAGGCAAAACCCGGCACGCTGACCGTCTAAGCGGCTTCTTCAGGAGACTCATCTGGATAAAACGCTGCGGCATGGATCATGCCGCAGCGTTCTTCGTGTTTCCACTAAGCGACGGGTGCGGCAGCCTGTGCGGTTTCACCCGACAGGGCCTTTTGCAATTGCGCCTCCTGCTCCGGGGACAGCGAGGTCTTGATGACCCGGCCGCGCAGCCCTTCCAGTTCCGCCATAACCTTTTCCGGCTGTACCTTGCGTATCAACACAAACAGCGCCGACGAGCCATTGGGGATGGTTTCGCCAAGGGATTTGATGAAATCGTCATCGATGCCGAAATCGGTCAGTGAACCCGCCAGCGCGCCCGTGCCGGCACCAATCGCGCCGCCTATTGCGAAGCCCGCCAGCGGATTGAGGAACAGCAGGCCAACAAGACCGCCCCATAGGCCGCCGGACAGAAAACCGGAGCTTGCACCAAGCGCCGTCAGATTGACGCTCTGCTTCAGATGCACCTTGCCGTTCTCATCACGAACGACGACCACGGCGTCTTCCAGATCGACCAGATATTCCTTTTTCAGGCCGGCAAGCTTCAGAAGGACCCGATCAGCCTCTTCCGTTCCATCAAAACCAACAACGACGAGTTCGGACATATTTATCTCCCTGAGTTTCAATTCCGCTGCAATTGAACGCTGAAGTTCACGGCAGGTTCCAGCCATGATGGAAAGAGGATGTGTCAGGCGTTTGACGGAAGCAACCGGCAATAAACGGAACGACAGTCTCTCCCCTGCCCGCCATCCACACCCTTTGTTCCTTTTTTTGAGAAAAGGCGATTTTCCGCTTGCGCCCTAACAGGCTTATATATAAACGGCTTTCAGGTTCGGAGCGTAGCGCAGCCCGGTAGCGCACTTGACTGGGGGTCAAGGGGTCGTGGGTTCGAATCCCGCCGCTCCGACCATAAAAATCAGATAGATAGCCAGTTCCCCCAGAGCTGGCTATATTTGTTTTAGCCACATTGTAGCCAGCGGGTCCGCCCTCGCAACTGCGCGTTAGCTTTGCGTGGTGTTTGGTTCTCTCCCGCCCTGACGGCGCGCATTTGACTTGCTGGAGGCTGGTGGATTGAGCGCTAGACCAAATTTGTTCTTACCGCCATCGCCGTCTCCCTGACGGTTATCGCGTTCAAGGACACCCCCAGCACCCTGACGAAGCCTGAGCCTGAAGGACATAGACATGGCGAAGAAATCAAAAATCGAACACTCCGAATTTTCAGGCGAATTCGAAGATGACGGCATCACGGTCCTCGTTGATATTTACCGATCCGCCGGCACGCAGCAGGATTGGAAGCTTGAGGTCATAAGCGAAAATGACCTTGTCACCACCTGGGACGAGCCTTTCGCCACCGATAAAGATGCATGGGAAGAATTCCTTGCCACGTGCGAAAAGGACGGCATTCGTAGCTTTCTTGAAGACGAGGATCCCGCAGTCCACTAAGGCTTAAGCCAAACAAGCCACGTCGCGGGATATTGAGGGGCCACCAACCGTATTCACCACACTGAGGAGAACCAAAAGCTTTCGGCGGCAGCGTCGGCGGCAATTGTTGCCTCGTCATGGAGTGGTGACTTGCCCCTGAAGCCTATCAAACGCAAAGATAGCCCATCGTGGCACCAACAGGAATCCATTCGCGGCACTAGCGTTTATACCTCAACGCACAGCGATGACAGCAAGGCGGCTGAAGCGATCAGAATGCTTTTCGAGCAGCAGTCGCTGAAACAGGTGTTTTAGATGAAGGTGCTCGTGGCCTTGCCCTGTTGCGCAAATTGCTGCCGCATCACTGGATATTGGCCCGGGTAATCTGGGGCGTCACGAGTGTTTCCGACGGGCGTTTACGATCCGCTGGTTTCTTTTTCCTTCTTCGCCTGATCATGATGCCACTTGATGGCGAAGTACATGCCCGTACCCAATACGATAATCTTGAACGGGAAGAAGACTATAGGGAACAAATCCACCCAATTCCAATCCGTCATTTTGAATATTTCCAGTCTATTACTTGACATAATCTCCCGCGGCTAGAGCTACGTCAAAACTGCTGTCTCAGCAACTTCATTCATGCACGCAAGCACGGTCTTTTTGACGCAGGCCCGCCCGGTTTTTTCATCTGGGCGCTTGCCTCATGCCCCAGCCATCCCCTGCCGTATGGCGCTCATCAGCCACCCTTCGTTCGTTTCGGTAGCGAGGAATGCCAAGTAATCAACAGGTTGGCGATTTGCTCTTTGTTCATGCCACTCGCCTCTCGTCAAACAGAACGATTGCTCACATTGCTTTGTTGACTCTTCGCTAAAATTGGAACATTTAGTGAACAAAAGAGAGGTCGCCGATATGTCCGATGCTGCAAAAATCACCCCTGTACGGCCTGACGACATAGCCGGATACGTCATCCAGTGTCACGATGGCGATGCAAGGGCGGCCGTCGAAACGCTGCTTGGTGAAATCGAACATCTGCAGGAACAGCTTTCCCTTGCGGTTGCCATCATGGGCAAAGGATATACGCGTGGCTGGACGCCGGATATGGCAGGCGATTGAGCTGGCTGTTTGCCGTTGGATGCGGTTTACCGGGTGAGGATACCTTAACTTTGATGGACCATGCCTTTGATGTGAATGGAGCGCGCACCTACCAGAGTCGCCTTCGGCAAGATATCTCCGACAAGATTGTGCGTTGTTGGTAAAGCCGATTACACAGCGACTCCTGATCCGCTTTCAAACCACTCCGTCGCCATCAGGGTTTGCCAATTCACCAGACCCTGCACCGAGAATTGCGCCCAGCCGCATTGTCAATCAAGATGGGATGCAAATCCTTATGCCGGGAAGGGTCCATGATTTACGCAGGATCAGCTCGAAACGCCCTCAGAATTCATTTGACGCGATGGCGAAGTCGTCGGTGATTGGCATGTGCTCCACATTTTCCCAGGTTCTATCCATGGCATAGGTTGCCGAGAGATAGGGGATGCCGATGTGGCCGTAACGCACCGAAAGCTGGCTCTCCGCCTCCTTTTCACCAAGACGCGCGACGCGGCTGAGATAGAGGGCGGTGGCGAGGCCCGTCCGGTCAGCGCCGGCCTTGCAATGAATGAGGATCGGTTTTGGCGCATCGCGCATGATCGCGACGAGCTGGTTGACCTGATCCATGTTGAGCTCCTGGCTGGCCGACATGCCGAAATCGACGTGCTTCAGCCCAAGCTCGCGCGCTGTTTCGACCTCGTCCCGGTACCAGGCCTTGGATTCGTTCGGCCCGCGCAGATTTATAACCGTCTTGATGCCGTGATCTTTGGTGTAGCGGACAAGCTCTTCGTTGCTCGGCTGGTTGGAGCGGTAAAGCTGACCGGCCACAACCTCGTGAAAGTTGCCGAGGAGCTGGATGGCGTAGAGATATCCGCCTGCCGCAAGCACAACAACGCCCATGCCCCCAAAGGAGCACTTCCAAAATCTTCGCATAATAAAACGGTTCCCTTACTCGACAAGAGAACCGATACAGATGGATTCTGACAGCAAGCTGAAAGTTATGCGACAGTATTGTAAGAGTAGAAAAATTGCGTTCGATCAACGCACGAAAACGTAAACCGCATAGACCGCGATGAGCGCCGCGGCCACTGCTGCCGTGATAACACCGAGGCGTTTTTCGATGAAATGGCGCACTGAATCACCGTATCTCTGCAGCAATCCGGCAAGAATGAAAAAGCGGGCGCCACGTGTGACGACGGCCGAAAGAATGAAGAGGCCGAGGCTGATATTGGCCGCACCCGACAGGATCGTCACCACCTTGATCGGCGGCAGGTGCGCCAGCCCCGATGTCACCAGCAGGAGAACGATGGTTTCGTAGTCCACCGAGTTTTTCAGCTGTTCGAAACTGTCGAGCTTGCCGTAAAATTCAAGGATGGGCCGGGCGATGCTCTCGAAAGCATAGTGGCCGAGGAACCAGCCGGCGATGCCGCCAAGGACCGAGGCGACTGTCGCCACAAACGCATAAAACATCGCCTTTTTCGGCTTGGCCAACACCATGGGCAGGAAAAGCACATCCGCGGGCACGACGAAGACGGAGCTTTCCACAAAAGCGACGACCGCCAGCCACCATACGGCGGTTTTGCGCGCCGCAAGCGCCATCGTCCAGGCATAGATGTTTTTCAGCATTTCATGTCCCCGGGGAAGAGTGTGGAGCGAAGTCAAGGCGGGAGTGCCGAGGCATCTCAGCGATGGATTGAGGCGATTTAAGACGGCGCGCAGCAGACGGAGAAGAGCCAGCGCCGCAGCAGGATTAGACACAACGCAAGAGAATGGCAAATGTTGGAAGATTTATTTTTGCATCGCGAAAAATGGGAAATGCCAGCAATTCCAGTCCATACCGGCAAGCGGTTGCTGCGCTGCGAAATTTCACCCTGTAGTAGATGAACTCGCCTTTTTGCTGTAGAATAAGAGACGTAAGAAGTGGAGGAAGTTATCATGGACTATGTAAACTTCATTACCTCGATCAATCCGGTGATACTCGCCATCCTGCTGGTGGTTCTTCTCGCCGGCGCCTATAGCCACTGGGTTTCGCACTAACAATGCGAAAGATATGACGAACCATGACGCTGCCGATTTCTTTCGGCGATAGGCATGCGGCCGGATGAATGTTATCAAACTCGGAGTTAAAACAACTTCCGGGAAGCGGCATGACGAACGAATTCGCATTCACTGATACGTCTGAAAAGCTCAGCACCACGCTGGAGAAGCTTATAGGCAAGTTGCAGGGCCAGACGATCACGTTGCGCGAACTGATGGAAGCAATCGGCGAACAGGGCCTGTTGCTCATCTGCGCAATTGCGTCCCTGCCCTTTCTCATTCCGGTCTCCATTCCCGGCGTCAGCACGGTGTTCGGCGCGGCGATCATCCTCGTCAGCCTGGCGATCACGCTGAACCGCCTGCCATGGCTGCCGGCGAAGATTCTCGACCGGCAGATGGAAACGGCAAAGCTGGTGCCGGCGCTTCAAAAAGGTGTCGCCATCGTTTCCAAACTGGATGGATTTATTCGTCCGCGTGTACCGGTGCTCACCACCGGCATCGTCGCCAACAGGATAAACGGTCTGGCGCTGATGACGGCGGGCGTGCTGCTGATGATGCCGCTCGGCTTCATTCCTTTTTCCAACACCCTGCCCGGCGTCGCCATCCTGCTTTTATCTGCGGGCATGATCCAGCGTGACGGTGTCACCGTGCTCGGTGGCTATCTGTTTCTCGGCCTGACGGCGATTTATTTCGCAGCGCTCGCCTATGCCGCCTTCTGGGCCGGACAGGGCATCAGCAGCTCGATCGGCGGATAAAAAGCCTACTGTCCCCTGTTACGACGGGCTTCGCGGCTGTTCTGTCGCGATGCCCACCAGACCGCGAGCCTTCGCCGCCTGCGGCGCACCGCCGGCAGATCGTGCGAAAGTACGACAAGACCGAGCGGAATCATCCAGAAACCGAGAACGGGCAAGAACCCCAGCGTTCCGCCAACCACCAGAGCGGAGCCGGTGGCGATCCTGCCAACCCGCGAACGCGGCATGGCAAGGCTCCATTTTCCGACATGGAGGCGACCTGTCTTGTGGTTCATTCCGAATTTCATTCCATCCTACCCTTCAGCGTCTGGCCTGTGGATAATTTTTTGACCGTCGATAAGCCCGGAAAATCGGGGCTTCAGAGGGATAAAACAAGAGGAATGCGTTTTTTTTGAAAAAACCGCTTGGCAAATCGGAAAAGCATTTGTATTACCCCGCTCACACCGCGCCAAGCAGCGCACGTTCCCTGGTAGCTCAGCGGTAGAGCATTCGACTGTTAATCGACAGGTCGCCGGTTCGAATCCGGCCCGGGGAGCCATTTCTCTCAAAACATGTTTTGAAGAGCGAAGTGCCGCTGCATTCGCCCGATCCGGTTCGTGGCGTCTTTCGCCCGCCGGAATAGCGGGCTACAGGCAATCAGCTCTTCTTGACCGCGCGCTTCGTCGCCTTTGCGGGGTTGGTCAGCGCCGGTGGATCGCTTGCCGGGAAACTTTCTTCAAGGCTCTCCGTCAGATCGTCAACTTTACCCTTGTCCGTCGACTTCTGCTCCTTCTCGAGCGATTTTACCGCCGGGGATTTAGCCTTTGCAGCCGGAGCCTTCTTCGCTGGCGTTTTCTTCGCAGGCGCCTTGTCCGTCGAGGTCTTGTCTGTCGAGGTCTTGGCGGCAGCGGATTTTTTCACGCCGTTCTTACCCGTGGTCTTTGCGGCTCCCGCACCAGCAGAGACTTCCCGTTCTGCCTCGGTCCAGTGGCGCTCATGATGCCCGTCAGGCTTGCCTTCCTTCTCCCATATTGCGCGCGCTTTTTCACGGATTGCGGCTTCGCGATCATGGCTCATAACGGGCCTCCCTCTTTGCGTTGCACCGGTTTTGATTGTGCCACTGAAAAAACAGAAAAAGCCAGACTTTGTTCCTCGCAGACCGAATGCGAATGAGCATTTCTTCGAAAAAGGGAACCGTCATGGAGGCGGGATCGTTTGCCCGCAGAAACCCCGCAGGAGAATTATCCATGAACACCCCAAAGAAGCCGAAGAACGAACCGCTCGATATTCGCGACGAAGATGTGGCGCGTTTCGAAACCGACAGCGAACTCAAATCGAAGGATGGTGAGATTTATCCGGATGAGACGATGAACCTGCGCGCCCGCCGGCAGGCTGCGCGCCAGCATGAGGACACCTTCATCGTTGCCACCGACCTTGAGGACGACGACCAGCGAGATGCCGCACCGGGCACCAGGGAGCAGCCATAGGCCGCTTAAAATGGATAAGGCGGGTCATTGCCCGCCTTTATAAGAAATATGATGTTGTCCGGTCGTCAACGGCGAACGGAAACGATTGCCTTGCGGTTGAAATTGGATACCTGCACCCGGCCAGACTGGTTGCCACCAAGAATCTGGGCGGTCTTGCCGCTCATGCTCTTTAGAATTCCGGCGTGATAACCGCGGCCGTTACGGATGACGACGATATCGCCGGGCTTGGCCTGGCTGACGGGAACGGCATAACCGAAAGACGTCCAGGATTTTGCAAATCCGTAGGATTTCGGCGACTGCCGGCCGGCCTTGCCGGCAACGGCATGCAGGAAAAGGCCGCACCAAGGGGTGCTGCGGGGATTTGCCCCAAGAATATTCTTCAGGCTCTTGTTGTTCTTGGACTCATGCAGCCCGGTGTATTTTTCTGCCTGGTTCAGCATGCCGGCAGAGGCCGGCGCCGCGACTGTAAAAGCCAAGGCAGCGGATAGAATTAACGCGGATACTCTCAAACGTCTCGCCCTTATGTTGGAGGGCGTCCGTGTATTGTGACAATTTAGCGACAATTTGACGAGAAATGGGCAGAAATCAGACAGCTATTCATGCGGCCTGATCTGTCATTGCTTCAAAACAGGCTGCCCTGCGCCTCATCGGCGCGGCTGCGGCCGCCATTTTCGAGATCCAGCATGCGCAATTTGGTGTTGTTTCCGCCCGGTGCGGAAAAGCCGCCCAGCCGGCCGCCGGCAGCCAGAACGCGGTGGCAGGGAATGATGAGCGGCACCGGGTTTTTCGCCATGGCCTGACCGACATCGCGGGCCTTTTCCATGCCGAGGCCAAGGTCCCTTACTATGCCGCCATAAGTCGTCGTGTGGCCCCAGCCGATTTGCCGCGCCACCGCGTAAACATCGAGAAAGAAACGATCCTGTCCGGCAAGATCGAGTTCGACGGGGGTAAAATCAATCGCCTCACCACTGAAATAGCGGGTGATCATCGCGATCACCTCACGCGTGCGTGTGTCGGGAACCGCAATCGTGGACGACGGAAAACGTTTAAGGAGAAGCTTTTCGGTTTCCCCTGCGTCAGCACCGGGCAATTGCAGACGGGCGATGCCGCGTCCTGCCCATGCTAGGCCGCAATGGCCGAGTGCGGTTGGAAAAACAATATAGCCGTAGTGGTTGGTCATCGCATTCATTCATCCGCTTTCGGGCGCACACGATGCCATATCCTGCGTTCGAAACAACCCGTTTCCTGATCTCGAAAAAAACAAGGCCACCCTGCTCTGGCGGGTGGCCTTTAACGGATCAGTCCTGAAAATCCGCTCAGGATGCGATTTTATTCGGCTCCTCCGCCTTGTCCTCCATCAGGCATTGCGCTTGCCGGCTCGCGGCAACGAAGGCGGTACGGGCGATTTCTCCCGCCACATCACCCATCAACGAGGCGCGGCACAGACGCAACGCCTGTTCATGCGCCTTGTCGCCGCGTTCGGGCCATTCGTGCTGCAGGAAATCGAAGGCTTCGTAAACGCCGTTGAAAATCCGGGGAGCACCGTTTTCAAGGGAGATGGTAACGGGCTTTTCCCACTTAACGTCTTTCAGCAACATTGATTGCACTTCCATGCTCTATTAACCCGCGACAAACGCCGGCTCCTCCAGTTGGTTCCCTTCACCTGCTGTTTCAAGAGCGAAAAAATAACCCTCGAGAAACCATGTGCCCCATCTTTCCATTCTAGCCGATTTGCGGAACAAAGCGTTTCAACACTCGTTCAAGCGGAAGTGAACCGGGTTCTTTCATGCCAATAACAGCCTCCCCCGTCATCGTCTGGTTCCGCAAGGATTTGCGCCTTTCGGACAATCTTGCCCTTCTCGCAGCAGTGGATCACGGCGGCCCCATCATCCCCGTCTATGTCAGGGAAAAATCCTCTGGTCCGCTGGGCGGTGCGCAGGAATGGTGGCTTCACCATTCGCTCGCCTCGCTTTCCGCAGCACTCGAAGAAAAAGGCAGTCGTCTGCTGCTTCGAAACGGCGACGCCGAAAAGGCGCTGCGCCAGTTGATATCCGAAACCGGCGCTGAAGCCGTATTCTGGAATCGCCGGTACGAACCAGCCGGCTTGGCGACCGACAAGGCGCTGAAACAAAACCTGAGAGATGCCGGTCTGACCGTTCACAGCTTTTCCGGCCACCTGCTGCACGAACCCTCCCGGTTGAAGACGAAATCCGGCGGCCCCTACCGGGTCTATACGCCCTTCTGGCGGGCGCTTGAGGGTGGCGAGGAGCCACATGCCCCGGCGGATGCGCCGAAGAGCCTCAAGGCACCTGCGACATGGCCGAAATCGGAAAAGCTTGATGACTGGAAGCTGCTGCCGGTCAAGCCTGACTGGGCGACGGATTTCAGCGAGATATGGGCACCCGGCGAAAACAGCGCGCGGGAAAAACTCGATGACTTTATCGACGGCGCTTTGAAGGGATATGAGGAAGGCCGCGATTTTCCGGCAAAGGGCGCAACCTCTATGCTCTCGCCGCATCTGGCCTTGGGTGAAATATCGCCTGCCACCGTCTGGCACGCAACGAAGGGGCTTTCCCGCCACATCGCCTCAAACGATATCAGCCGTTTTCGCAAGGAAATCGTCTGGCGGGAATTCTGCTATCACCTGCTGTTTCATTTCCCCGAACTGGACGAGAAAAACTGGAACGACAGTTTCGACGCCTTTGGCTGGCGGGACGATGAGAAATCCTTCAAGGCCTGGACGCGCGGCATGACGGGTTATCCCATCGTCGATGCCGGCATGAGACAATTGTGGCAACATGGCACCATGCATAACCGGGTGCGGATGATCGTGGCGTCCTTCCTCATCAAACATCTGCTGATCGACTGGCGCAAGGGCGAGACGTGGTTCCGCGATACGCTGGTCGATGCCGATCCGGCCTCCAACGCCGCCAACTGGCAATGGGTGGCGGGTTCCGGGGCGGATGCCTCACCATTTTTCCGCATCTTCAACCCCATCCTGCAGGGCGAGAAATTCGATGGCGATGGGGATTATGTGCGCCGTTTCGTGCCGGAGCTGGACAAGCTGGAGCGGAAATACATCCACAAGCCATTTGAAGCACCGAAGGAGGTGCTGCAAAAGGCGGGAATCGAGCTTGGCAAGACCTATCCGTTACCAATCGTCGATCACGGAAAGGCGCGGGAAAGAGCGCTTGCAGCCTATGCGGCGGTGAAGAACAACGCATAAAATTGGGTATCGGCAAAATTTTGCGTGGCGAAGCCCAAGCCGGGAAGATAATTTCTTGCCTTGGGGCGGTTGTAACGGGACATAACGGCACCTAATTTCCGCTCAGACAAGAAGGCTCAATCATGACCATTCATCCCTCTGCGCTCAGTGCTATCGGCAACACGCCACTCATCCGTCTGAAAGCTGCCTCCGAGGCGACGGGGTGCGAAATCCTAGGCAAGGCGGAGTTCCTGAACCCCGGCCAATCAGTGAAGGATCGCGCCGCGCTCTACATCATCCGCGACGCTGAACGGCGCGGACAGCTGCGGCCGGGCGGCACCATTGTCGAAGGCACGGCGGGCAATACCGGCATCGGCCTTTCGCTGGTCGCCAATATGCTCGGTTACAAGACGGTCATCGTTATTCCCGAGACGCAGAGCCAGGAAAAGAAGGACGCGCTGAAGCTTCTTGGCGCAAAGCTGGTCGAGGTTCCGGCCGCCCCCTATTCCAACCCGAACAATTACGTGAAGGTCTCCGGACGGCTGGCGAAACAGCTGGCCGCGACCGACGAGAACGGCGCAATCTGGGCCAACCAGTTCGACAATATCGCCAACCGTCAGGCCCATATCGAAACGACTGCGCCTGAAATCTGGGACCAGACGGATGGCAAGGTCGATGGATTCATATGCTCGGTGGGATCAGGCGGAACGCTTGCGGGCGTGGCCGATGGCCTGCGCGATTTCAACCCTGATATCAAGATCGGCCTTGCCGATCCTGAGGGTGCGGCCCTTTACGAATTCTACAAGCACGGTGTTCTGAAGTCCGAAGGTTCCTCCATTACCGAGGGCATTGGGCAGGGCCGTATCACCGCCAATCTGGAGGGTTTCACGCCGAATTTCTCCTATCGTATTTCGGATGCGGAAGCCCTGCCGGTGCTGTTCGATCTGGTGACAAAGGAAGGGCTTTGCCTCGGTGGCTCCTCCGGCATCAACATTGCCGGCGCAATCCGCCTTGCCCGCGAGCTTGGTCCGGGGCATACAATCGTGACGATACTATGCGACTACGGTAATCGTTATCAGTCGAAGCTGTTCAATCCGGATTTCCTGCGCTCCAAGGGGCTGCCGATTCCGCAATGGCTGGCGACGAAAAGCGAGATTGCGGTTCCGTACGAAACCGTTTGAGGACATGCCGAATGCCTGTGAATGCCCTGTTCCGTGACGATTTTTATCTCTCAACCGTAGAAGCAATCGTCACGGCGGTGCATGAGGATGGCGGCATAGAATTCGACCAGACCTGCTTTTACGCAACGTCCGGCGGCCAGCCGGGCGATAGCGGGTTTCTCGAGCGGGCCGATGGCTCGCGCATCGACCTCGGCGTCACGAAAAACGGTGCCGACAAGAGCGTCATCATCCATGTGCCGCTCGACGGCCAGCCTTCTCCGGAAGTCGGCGAAAAGCTGACCCTGCATGTGGACTGGCCGCGCCGCTACAAGCTGATGCGCATGCACACCGCCTGCCATCTCCTGTCCGTCGTCTGCCAGTGGCCGATAACAGGTGCCGCCGTCGGCGAGGACGAATCGCGTGTCGATTTCGACATGTCGGAAACCATCGACAAAGATGAAGTGACGGCGAAGCTGATGGAACTGGTGAAAGCCAACCATCCCGTCTTCCTGCAATGGATCACCGACGAAGAACTTCAGGCCAATCCGGGCATCGTCAAATCCAAGAATGTGCGCCCGCCGATGGGCCTTGGCCGGGTCAGCCTTGTCTGCATCGGCGAAAATTCCAGCATCGACAGCCAGCCTTGCGGCGGCACCCATGTTTCGCAAACGCAGGAAGTGGGCGATATTCACATTGCCAAGATAGAAAAGAAGGGCAAGGAGAACAGGCGGTTCCGCATTCGTTTCGGCGCGCCTGAAGCTGCTGCCTGAAATCAGGAGAGACATCGTGAGCACGGATAAGAGCCGTTTCGTCGTTTCGGCGGACTGGGTGGAAAAACAGCTCGGCACATCAGGGTTTCGTCTCGTTGATGCCTCGTGGTATCTGCCGGCACACAAGCGCAATGGCACGGAAGAATTTGCGGCTGGTCATCTGCCCGGCGCTGTGTTCTTCGATCAGGATAAGATCGCCGACCATACGACCGGCCTGCCGCACTCCCTGCCCTCACCAGAGTTCTTTGCGGAACAGGCTGGTGAGCTTGGCCTCAGCGAAGACGACACGATCGTGGTTTATGACGGTCCCGGTTTCTTTTCCGCACCGCGCGTCTGGTGGATGCTGCGGGTGATGGGCGTGCGTAAGGCCTATGTGCTGGACGGCGGTCTGGATAGCTGGAAGCGCGACGGCCGACCACTTGAGACCGGCACGCCGGAGATCGAGCCTGCGACGTTTACATCTGACTTCAACGAGAAGCGTGTGACGTCGCTCTCAACCATGCGCGGCATCGTCGACAGCGGTGATAAGCAGATTGCCGATGCCCGTGGCGCGGGGCGCTTCACTGGTGATGAGGCAGAGCCGCGTGCCGGCATGCGCTCGGGCCACATGCCCGGCGCACGCAGCCTGCCCGCCACTGCCTTTTCCGAGAACGGTCATTTCAAGGACCTGAACGCCATCCGCAAGATGGTGGCGGACGCCGGCATCGATCTCAATCAGCCGGTGGTGACGAGCTGCGGTTCTGGCGTCACCGCCGCCGTCATCACGCTGGCGCTGGAATCCCTCGGCCATCGGGACAACTCGCTTTATGACGGCTCCTGGTCCGAATGGGGCGGGTTGGAAGACACGCCTGTCGTCACCGGCCCCGCGGAGCCTGTTCCCGTGGTCTCGCATGGGCCTTTGAAGGCGCATGTGACGCAGCTGGAAATGACGTCACCTCCGAAGGTCAGCCTGCCTATCCCCGTCAATATCCAGACGGCGCTGATGCGGGTCACCGATATTCCCCTGCACTTCTATCGCTATCTTTACTGGCGGGTGGGGAAACGCTGGCATTGGCAGAAGCGCATGCGCATGAGCGACGCTGAACTGTCCGCCGTTCTCAAGGACCCGAAGAACAGCGTCACGGTTCTTTACATCAACGGTGCCGCTGCCGGCTTCTTCGAGTTGAACAAGGCAAGCGACGAGGTGACCGAGCTTTCCTATTTCGGGCTGCTCGAAGAGGCGATCGGTGCTGGCGTCGGCAAGTGGTTTCTGTTGCAGGCGCTTTACGCCGCCTGGCAGGACAATCCGAAACGCGTGACGGTGACGACCAACACGCTTGACCATCCGCGCGCGCTGCATCTTTACCAGATGATGGGCTTTTCGCCTATCGGCACCTATGAAGCCTGGGTAGAGCCGCTGTCCGATACCGAGCTTCTGGAAATTTCGCTGCGTAACTGAGGCTCCGGTTGATACTGAGGCTCGATTGATCGGGTGCCGCATGCACCTTTCCCGATCACTTCACTCCCCTCATTCCTGTGACAAGCACAGGCATGAGGGGAGTGCGGAAACGTCAGCGCAGGAACTGCTGCACAGTGTTTGTGAGGCTCGCTTTAACTGCGCAGCATTCACACCCTGTCGATGATCAGGTGGGTGGCACCCTCACCTGCCACCGTTTTGGTGGAGCGATAGCCGAGTGCCGGCAAGTCCAGCCCTTCGAACAGATTTTCGCCCTTGCCGAGAAACACCGGCGCCAGCGCCAGATGCAATTCATCGATCATGCCTTTGGCAATATATTGCCGGATGGTGGAAACACCGCCGCCAATGCGGACATCCTTGCCGTTTGCTGCCACAAGCGCGCCATCGAGGGCCGCCTCGATACCGTTGGTAACAAAATGGAACACCGTACCGCCCTTCATCGTGAAGGACGGGCGCGCATGGTGTGTCAGCACGAAAACCGGCACGTGATAGGGCGGTTCCTCGCCCCACCAGCCTTTCCAGCTTTCATCAGGCCATGCGCCGCGGATGGGGCCAAACATGTTGCGGCCCAAAATCCATGCGCCGATATTTTCGAAACTCTTTTCGGAAAAATCCTCATCCATGCCGGTCGAGCCGCCTTCCTCGCCGAACATGCGGTGGAAGGTGCGGGTCTTGAACGCCCACTGATGCAACTCTTCGCCGTTCACACCCAGCGGGTTCTGCAGGCTCTGATCCGGCCCCGCGCCATATCCATCAAGCGAAATGGAGAAATTGCGAACGACAACCTTCGGCATGGCACTTTACCTCCCATTCAGGAGGCCAGATCGCCAGCGTCCGGCAATCGACCTCAGATTTCCCGTTCCAGAACGACCGCTGTTGGGATTTGCCCCCCGGCAGCGCCCTTGTCTTCCGTGACAGTGTTCATGAGATGATCGGCAATCAGCTCCGCCTGGAATTTTCCAAGCTCATAACAATAAGTGATCTCCCGCTTTTCCGCCGACCAGTAGACATCGGGACGGCCGCAGGTTCTGGCCGTCAGCTTGACGTCACCCTTCAGACCGTAAGCGCCGAAACTGCGGCTGATGAGATCGAGAACCTTCGATTCCTTGATCATGATGGCGTAGGGTTCAAGCTCGGGATCGCGCGGCGGCATGTAGCTGACGGTGAATTTGGACGGCGTCTGGCTGCGATGGGGGCTAAGGAAACTCTCCCAAGCCGAAGCGACGCGCGGATAGGCAGCAGCGCACTTGTCGAACTCGGCCTTGTCCAGACCCATCATGGCGGCCAGATCGCCATATCCGTCCTTGTCGCGGCCGACCATCAGGCAGGCCATGTTGCGGTCACGGCCTTTCTCGGGAACGAGCGCGGAAAAGACCGGCGCTTCGTGCTCGGGCAAGGTTTCCGCCTCGCGTCCCAGATACCAGCTGTCGGTAGCGTTGACGAGCGCGGTGTCCAGCCATTCCTCGTTGGCCTGAAGAACGAGCGTGCCCGCCAGCTGGTCGGCCGGGGCCTGCATGCTGCTGGTTTCCGGCGCGCCGAAATCCGATATCAGCATGCGCGCACCCTCGTGATAAAGCGAGAAGATGGCGTTGCCGATGACGAAATTGACCGCCTGCTGCAGCTGGTCGTCGGACAGGCCATCGAGACCGGCGGCAACCTGTGCCTGAGCCGGGGCCGTCAACGAAACAAAAGCCAGCGGAACGGCGGCCAGAAAACGACGCAACATAAAATCAGACCTTCCGGGAACGAGGAGCGTCACTGATTCCCGATGCAAACGAAACACGCAATGGGCTGGTTGCATCACCTGTCAAGAATCGGGTGGATAGTGCTCCATTTCGGGATCATAGCTGCAAAGAAGCAACGCCGATCCGAACCAGAGAGAGCCCGTCATGACCGATCTCGTTTTTACAGCAATGCCGGCTAAGGAAGCTGAGGCCTTCCGCGCGGGGGCGACCGATGCCTATGGCAACCAGCCGGAGAAAGCCGTTTCTCCCGGCGGCATGCCCTGCCGCCATTGCCTTTCCCAGATCGATGAGGGTGAGCAGATGCTGATCCTCGCCTACCGGCCCTTCCCTTCGCTCCAGCCCTATGCCGAAACGGGTCCGATCTTTCTGCACGCTGAGGCCTGCGAGCACTATCCGCAGACGGATGCCGTTCCGCCGATACTGGACAGCCCCGACTATATCGTGCGCGGATATGGCGCCGACGACCGCATCGTCTATGGCACCGGCGCGGTGACGGCGACAGGCGAGATCGTATCGCGCGCGCAATATCTGCTGGAACGCGCGGACGTTGCCTATGTCCATGTGCGCTCCGCCCGCAACAATTGCTATCAGTGCCGTATCGACACAGCATAATCGCCGATTACTTACAATTTTAACAGAAGGGCTAAACGGCTTTCAAACTTTGTGCCCCATGATGCAGTTATCGGAAACAATTGATTTGAGTAGCAAAATGACAAACAACCTCAATATGGCGACCCGCAGCGCAACCCGCAGCAAGACGAGGATTTTTGCGACCGTGCACTATTTCAGCCAGTCGACCAGAGGCCGGGTGCTGGACCTCTCCGCCACCGGCATGGCGCTCGAACTGGACGGAACTTTCGCTGCCGCCAAGGGAAGCCGGGTGAAAGTGCAGAGCGAGGATCTCGGTTTCATCGAGGGCGTCGTGCAATGGCAGCACCAGAACCGCCTCGGCCTGCAGCTGAAACTTTCCACCAACACGCTGGCGCAGCTCTCCTCCTATTTCCGCTTCTTCCACGAAGAAGTGAAACCGACGCTCGCTCGCTGATCTGCTCCCCCCGAAAGCCGGAATGCGCTGCCCGGACGAAGCGCATTTCCCGATGTGGAAGCGTGCGCATCACGCTCCAATGACAAAAAATTTATCAAACGGTTGAAAACAGGCCTGTCTGTCACCGGCTTGTCATTTTGGTGATGGACTCCTCGGCGATTGCTTCTACCCTGTCCGCTTCTCATGACAGAGCAAGCTTCATCCGAAGGAGTTCCCATGTCGTCGCTTCTCGCTCTCCACCCCATCACCCGCCGTTCGCTTCTCGGCGGCATTGCGGCCTCTTCGGCGCTCGTGCTGCTGCACCCCTTCGCCGCCCGCGCCGCTGCCAATCAGGCGCATCTGCGCATCATGGAAACGACTGATATCCACGTTCACGTCTTTCCCTATGATTATTACGCCGACAAGCCGAACGACACGATGGGTCTGGCGCGCACCGCCTCGATCATCGGCGCCATCCGCGCCGAGGCCGGAAACTCGATGCTGGTGGATAATGGCGACTTCCTGCAGGGCAACCCGCTCGGCGACTATATCGCCTATGAGCGCGGCATGAAGGCTGGCGACAAACACCCCGTGATCAATGCCATGAACGTGCTGGGTTATGATTGCGGCACGCTCGGCAACCACGAGTTCAATTACGGCCTCGACTATATGTCGAATACGCTGGCCGGTGCCGGTTTCCCCTTCGTCTGCGCCAACCTTACCAAGGGCCAGCTGGCCTCGGATCCGAAGCAGGACGATCTGTTCTTCAAGCCCTATGTCATCCTTGAAAAACAGATTCGCGATGGCGGCGGCGTGACCAGCCCGGTCAAGGTCGGCATCATCGGCTTCGTGCCGCCGCAGATCATGATGTGGGATTCCAAGAACCTCGAGGGCAAGGCCCAGACGCGCGACATCATCGAGGCAGCCAAAGCCTGGGTTCCAGCGATGAAGGAAGAAGGGGCCGATATCGTCATCGCCCTTTCCCATTCCGGTATCGACGGCAAGGGCCAGAGCGACCGCATGGAAAACGCCTCGCTTTATCTGGCGGGTGTCGAAGGCATCGACGCGATCTTCACCGGCCACCAGCATCTCGTCTTCCCCGGTCCGAAGACCTGGGACGGCATCGAAGGTGTTGATGCGGTCAAGGGTACGCTTCTCGGCAAACCCGCCGTGATGGCCGGTTTCTGGGGCTCGCATATGGGCCTTATCGACCTGCTGCTCGAAAAGGACGGCAAGAGCTGGAAGATCGTCGATTTCACCTCCGAAGCCCGGCCGATCTACCACCGCGACGATAACCGCAAGATCGTCGCCGACTTCACCGACAAGCCGGAAGTCATTGCCGCCGCCAGGGCCGATCACGAGGCTGCCCTTGCCTATGTGCGCCGCCCGGTCGGCAAGACGTCCGCCCCGCTCTATTCCTATTTCGCGCTGGTGGCCGACGATCCCTCCGTGCAGATCGTCTCCAACGCCCAGACCTGGTACATCAAGGACATGCTGAAGGAAGGGCAATATAAGGATTTGCCGGTGCTTTCGGCGGCAGCGCCCTTCAAGTCGGGCGGTCGCGGCGGTGCGGATTATTATACCGATGTCCCCGCCGGTGACATCGCCATCAAGAATGTCGCCGACCTTTATCTTTACCCCAATACGGTGCAGGCGGTGCTGATCAACGGCGCGCAGGTAAAGAACTGGCTGGAAATGTCCGCCGGCATGTTCAACACGGTCGAGGCTGGTGCGAAGGACGCACCGCTGCTCAACGCAGATTTCCCATCCTATAATTTCGATGTCATCGACGGTGTCACCTACCAGATCGACATTTCCAAGCCGGCGAAATTCGACAAGGACGGCAAGGCGGTCAATCCCGACAGCAACCGCATCGTGAACCTTCAGTTCAACGGCAAGCCGATCGATCCCGAGCAGAAATTCGTGGTAGCGACCAATAATTACCGCGCCGGCGGCGGCGGCAAATTCCCCGACATCGCCGCCGACAAGGTGATCTTCGTGGCGCCTGACACCAACCGCGACGTGATCGTGCGCTATATCATCGATCAGGGCACCATCAACCCGTCAGCGGATGCCAACTGGTCCTTTGCGCCGGTTGCCAATACCTCGGCAATCTTCGAAACCGGCCCGAAAGGTCGCCACTACGCCGCCGAGATCAAGGGCGCGAAAATCGAGGATGCCGGCGACGGCGCGGAAGGTTTCGCGAAGTTCCGTCTGGTTCTCTAAGAGAACCCTGCGCTCCAGGCGATAAATCGCCGGGAGCTTTCTTCAATCGCGGTTGGGCTTATGTCCGACGTCATCGATCCGGGTTGCCGATTGTATAGCGCAGGGGGTCGGCAGGTTTCTTCTCCCCGAGGGGGAGAAGGTGGCCCGAAGGGTCGGATGAGGGGGCAAGGTTGCCGGATTTCGGAGAGCTTGCCCCCTCATCCCGCTGCCGCGACCTTCTCCCCCTCGGGAGAAGAAACAAGCGGCACTTTCACAGACCTATTTCAACAGCCAATGTCACTCAGCAGCGATAGTAATATTCCGCTGCTTGTTCGCTTCGAGCATACCACTGAAATCCTTATGATTCGGACATGCCGACAGACGCTGCTGGAAAGCCTCGGCGAGCCACTGACCTGCAGGACCTGCGGGTGAATCCACCCGCCGCAGTGCAAAGAGTGGATATTCCCCCTGCTCATAGGCCTCGAGTTCAAGCGCCTTCAAGCTGCCATTGGTAAGATCGTTTCGAACGATCGATGCAGGCAGACCGCCCCAGCCGAGACCGCCCTTGATAAGCTGGTATTTGGTGGCGATATCGCTGACCCGCCATGTCTTGTAGGACAGCACGTTGAAATCACGGCCCTTTGTCAGCCCCGACGCATCGGTGACGACCAGCTGGACCTCTTCACGCACATCCGAAAGGGCCAGCGGCCGGTCGATCTGCGCCAGCGGATGATCCGCAGCGACGACCGGCAGCATGAAGGAATGGCCGACTTTTTCGGCGACGAGTTCGTCATCCTGGCGCATCAGCGCCCCGCCGATGCCGATGCCCGCCTTGCGGGAGAGCACCATGTCCATGACCATACCCAACTCACCGACATTGAGGCTGAGACTGACCGTTGGGAACTCCTTACGAAAATCCCGCAACACCGCCACCATGGCCTCCGCCGGAACCATGGTGCTGATGGCAACGGAAAGCTCCGCTTCAAGCCCCTGCTTCAGCCCCTTGGCGCGGGCGCGCATTTCCTGCAGGCCGGCGACGATGCGCCTTGCATCCTCCAGCATGGCGCGGCCCTCATCCGTCAGCTTCGGCTGGCGTACGCCGTTGCGCTCGAACAGGGTGACTTCAAGCTGGGCTTCCAGATTGGCGATGGTGTAGCTGACCACCGACTGGGCGCGATTGAGCGCCCGCGACGCGGCGGAGAAACTGCCGGTCTCGGCAACCGTCAAAAATACCTGCAATTGGTCGAGCGTCGGGTTCGCGTCCATGTCCCATCCATTTCATCGATAGATGGCTTTCATATTATCACAGTTTTCTTGATGGCAGTAATTTTTCATATAGGGGCAAAGGAAGGGCGTCGTGCTCTCCCGCCCTCCCAAGGCGCCCGTCAATTCATCGCATATGCAAGGAAAGACCATGTCCAACATTCTGCTCATCACCTCCAGCCCGCGTGGCGACGAATCGGTTTCGAACAAGTTTTCCGGTGAACTCGCGAACAAGCTGAAGGCCAAGTCGGCGACGAATACCCTTGTTCACCGCGATCTCGCCGCCGATCCCATTCCGCACCTCGACACCGTCAAGACGGCTGCAATCCGCAAGCCGGCCGACCAGCGTACAGCTGAAGAAGCGGTTGCGGCCGACTATTCCGACAAGCTGGTTGCCGAGCTTATGGCCGCCGACACTGTCGTCATCGGCACCGGCCTCATCAACTTCAACATCTATTCCGGCCTGAAGTCGTGGATCGACAACGTCGCCCGCGCCGGTCAGACCTTCCGCTACACCGAAACCGGCCCGGAAGGCCTCGCCAAGGGCAAGAAGGTCTACATCGTGCTGGCGGCTGCCGGCGTTTATTCCGAAGGCCCGGCCGTATCGATGAACCATGCCGTTCCTTACCTCAAGACCGTTCTCGGTTTCATGGGCATGACCGATGTGGAAGTGATCTATGTCGAAGGTCTGGCATTCGGCCCGGAAGCCGTCGAGAAGGCCATTGCCGCCGCCGGCGCCAAGGTTGCCGAACTGGCACAGGCCGCTTGAGGCACGTTAAGGCGGAACTGACACCGGCGGGACTGCCGGTGTCAGCCGACCCACATTCCAAAACGGCCGTGGACCTGATCCCGGCCGTTATTTTTTGCCGCATATAGCCGCGCATCGGCCTCCGATAGAAGTGCGCGGAAAAGCTGCCCGTCCTCGAAGGCCGTAGCGACGCCGATACTGACCGTCAGCGGCGAACCATCGGGGCGGCGCAGATCCGCCAAGATCGCCACCCGGATACCTGCCGAGAAGGCAAGTGCGGCCTCATGGGCCATTGCTGGCAGGAGCGCCACAAATTCCTCGCCACCGAAGCGGTATAGATGTCCATGCGGCTGTACGCTGCGTTTCAGCACGGCGGCGAATTCCCGCAATATTTCATCGCCCTGCAGATGGCCGAAGGTATCGTTGACGGTCTTGAAATGATCGATATCGACGATCAGCACGCTAACCGGCCGCTGTTTCTCCAGGCATTCCACGACGACCGAGGGCGCATCGAGTTCCATGCGGGCGCGGTCCGACACGCCGGTCAGCATGTCGCGCCCCGAGCGGGACAGAAGCTCCTCGTAGCGCTCCCTGAACGTGAGATCGTTGAAGACATCGGCGACGCTGCGGCGTGTCAGAAAGCGGCCTTTGGTCGATGTCAGGTTGAGATAAAGGGCGAACAAGACCGAATAGATGCCGACCGCGACCATCTTCGCCTTCCAGCCATCGTAAAACACACCGACCGGCGCATCGAACAAATATCGCAATGCCCCGTAAAAAGCCGCCTGATCGAAGCTTAAAATGACGACACCACAGATCGCGAAGCGCAGCACGATATGGCGCTGGAAATACCGCCCCAGCTTTTCGTAAAGCAGGATGATGGCGATGGCATCGACATAAAGAATGCTGGTGCCCCAGACCATCAGCACGCCCATCTCATCGAGAAAACCGGTATCGACCGACTGTCCGGGGACGATCGCCACCGTCTGATGAAACCGGACGATCTGCGCCATGATGACGGTCAATATATTGCCGAGAAACAGGCCGTAGATCGGCTGGCGGACAACGGCCGCATCCTCTCGCATATAAAGCATCAGGATCATCATCAGCTTGCCGGCAAACAGGATGGAGGAGCCGGGCGACGCCACGCCAAAAGGCAGGCCGACGTAAAAGACGGCGGCCAGATAGGTTTCCAGAAAATGCATAACACCCAGCGCGGTGAGAAAAACACCGATGCCGAGAATATGCCGGTAATGAAGGAATGCCGTCATTACCGAAAAATAGACGATGGCCTCCGTCAGGAAGAGGGCCAGATTTGCCCATTGCATCGGCACACGCCCTATCGATCCACATCACGCCGGTCTATCTGCGTGACTCCATGCCCTTCAAGGACGATAGGCCTAAGCAACCAACGGAATCTTAATTTAGAGAGTAAGAAAACGTCATCATTTTCCTGGGAAAAGCGACGCGCCGTTCTGGTCGATAATCAGTTTCGCCTTGCGGATCGTAAACTCCACCGCATCGTCCATGCTGCTGAAGACGTCGGCACGCACGAATTCATGCACCAGCACTTCATCGCCGACCTTTTTCTCGATACGGCCGGCCAGACGAAACTGGCCGCCCTCCTTCATCGGCGTCGCGTAGATCAGATAGTCGCCATGTGCATGCGGCTCCGCTTGCGCCGTCTTTTGCGGCGCGTCGGACGGCTGGCCGGAGCCGAAGGCCGAAAGGATTTTGGAAAAAAACGATGCCATGGCTTTTCACTCCCTGATCTGTATCGCATTCGAAGGGCGGATATGCCCCGCCCTTCCCTGTCGTTCTTCCCCGATCAGATGATCAGGTTCGACAGGATGTCATTTTCGGTAATATCCTCATAACCAAGGCCTGCGGCCTCGAAGCGCTCCAGAAGTCCTGCGAAGTTTTCCTGCGCGTTGGTTTCGATACCGATCAGGATCGAGCCGAAATTGCGGGCGGACTTTTTCAGATATTCGAAACGGGCGATATCGTCATCCGGGCCGAGCAGGTTGAGGAAATCGCGCAAAGCGCCGGGGCGCTGCGGCAGGCGCAGAATGAAATATTTCTTCACGCCAGTGTAGCGCATGGCGCGCTCTTTCACGTCCGGCAGACGTTCGAAATCGAAATTGCCACCGGAAACGACGACAATAACCGTCTTGCCCTGCAACTTCTCGCGGCCGAGTTTCTCCAGCGCCGCAATGCCCATCGCGCCCGCCGGTTCCAGCACCACGCCCTCAAGGTTCAGCATCTCGATGATCGTTACGCAAATGGCGTTTTCGGGAATGAGCGAAACCTGCTCTGCCGGAAAATTCTTCAGCGCCGTGAAGTTCAGATCACCGATGCGGGCAACGGCGGCACCATCGACGAAATTGTCGATCTTGTTGAGCGTCACCGGCTCGCCGCGTTCGAGGCTTCTTTTCAGGCTCGGCGCGCCCTCCGGCTCGCAGAACACGAAATTGTCCTTCTGAACCGTGCCGGCGAGAAAACCCGTGAGGCCCGCAGACAGACCGCCGCCGCCGACGGGCATGACGACGATATCAGGCTTCGTGCCTTCGGGAAGCTGATCGATGATTTCGGCGGCAACCGTCGCCTGGCCTTCGATGATGTCCTCATGGTCAAACGGCGGCACCATGTAGCCGGCGCTCTCCTCGACGTATGCGCGGGCAGCGGCGTAACACTGGTCGAAGATATCGCCTACCAGACGGATCTTGATGAATTCGCCGCCGAAGATGCGGGTCTTGTCGATCTTCTGCTGCGGTGTCGTCACCGGCATGAAAACGACCCCGTGAACGCCGAAATGGCGGCAGGCGAAAGCAAAGCCCTGGGCGTGGTTGCCGGCCGAGGCGCAAACGAAAACCTTGTCCTTGCCGGCCTTGGCCACGGCCTTGCGGAGAAAGTTGAATGCGCCTCTAATCTTGTAGGAACGGACCGGGGACAGATCTTCACGCTTCAGCCAAATCGATGCGCCATACCGGCGGCTGAGATGTTCATTCAACTGCAACGGCGTTTCCGGGAATATTTCCCGCACTTCCCGCCGCGCTGCTTCCACAAGCTGCTTGTCCACGATAGTCAATCCATTGAAATTCATAATGGCACCCGCTATGCCATAGGAAGGCGTCGGAGACAAAGACTCATTTCAGCGCGGCAACGAACTCTGGGTTTCATCTCTTGAACAGCAACCTTCTGCGCTCGGTCATATATGTTTCGTCCATCTTCGGGCTTTACATGGCGACGGCCATGTTCCTTCCCGCGCTGACCGACCTTTATTACGGCAATGACGACTGGACGGTCTTTGCGCTTTCCGGTTTCATGTGCGGCGGGTTTGCGCTTGCCTGTGCGCTTGCGACGCGCGGACCGATTGCCGCCTTCAACAAACGTTTCGGTTTTCTCCTGGTCAATATCCTGTGGCTGGTGTTTTCGATTGTCGGCGCCGTGCCGCTTTATCTGTCCGAGCTTGATCTGACGCTCGGTCAGGCGCTGTTCGAATCCGTCTCCGCCATTACGACGACGGGATCAACCGTCATTTCAGGGCTGGACAACGCGCCGCAGGGCATCCTGCTCTGGCGGTCGCTGCTCTGCTGGCTTGGCGGTATCGGTATCGTCGCGCTTGGCCTGTTTATTCTGCCGCTGCTGCGCGTCGGCGGCATGACCTTCTTCCGCATGGAATCTTCCGATACCGGCAACGACCGACCGTTTGCGCGACTGGCGAGCTTCACCCGGGCTTTCGTAGCGATCTACATTCTCATGACACTGGCCTGCACCATCGCTTATGATTTTGCCGGCATGTCGCATTTCGATGCGCTGAACCATGCCATGTCGACGGTCGCGACCGGCGGTTTTTCCACCCATGACGCCTCTTTCGCCTATTTCGACAATACGGCGCTGTTGTGGATCGCCACCATCTTCCTGATCTTCGGCAGCCTGCCCTTCTCGGTGATGATCCTGCTTGCCGTGCGCCGCCGGCTGGAAACGCTGCGCGATCCGCAGATCGCCGTCTTCCTCGGTTATCTCTGCGCGATTTCGATTGCGGTCGGGGTTTATCACCACATTAGAAACGGCGTGCCGCTGAATGATGCGCTCAGCCATTCCTTCTTCAACATGACGTCGATCCTGTCGACCGGCGGTTTTGCGAGCGACGATTACACGCTCTGGGGGCCATTCGTCGTCGTCGTCGCCTTTTTTGCCACTTTCATGGGCGGCTGTTCGGGCTCGACGGCCGGTGGCATCAAGGCCTATCGCTTCCTCATCATGTTTAACGTCGTGCGGGCCGGGCTGAAAAAGCTGATTTATCCAAACGCCGTCTATTCCGTGCGTTACGGTCAGCAGGTGGTCGATCCCGACACAATCAGAACGATCTTCCTTTTCGTCAGTTGTTTCATTGCGCTGTGGATTGCCGGCAGCCTCGCCATGAGCATGATGGGTTATGATTTCCTGACCGCCACTTCGGGTGTTGCAACGGCGCTTGCCAATGTCGGCCCTGGCATCGGCCCGATCATCGGGCCTGTCGGCAATTTCTCCACGATCAGCGATCCGGCGCTTTATCTGCTGTCGGTGATGATGCTGCTCGGACGTCTGGAAATCCTGACGGTTCTGGTGCTGCTGATGCCGATTTTCTGGAAGAGCTGAGATCGCTGCATTAGCGCAAATAAAGCGCTTGACCTTCCCACGTTGGAATAGTCCAGGCTCTCCCTGTTAGAATTCCAAACCATGGAGAACCGCCTATGTGCAATGGCCATCAGCACCACCACGAAACCACCACTGCTGCCCCTGTCGGCGCAGACCTTTCCTTTCACGTTGAAGACATGACCTGTGGTCACTGCGCCGGTGTGATCAAGGGCGCGATCGAAAAGACCGTTCCCGGTGCTGCCGTGCATGCCGATCCCGCAAGCCGCACCGTTGTGGTCGGCGGCGTCTCCGACGCGGCACAGATTGCCGAAATCATCACGGCTGCTGGCTATACGCCGGAAGCACGCGCCTGAACTGAAGAACACCGGCGGCGCTTTATCCATGCCGCCGCCGGATCGCCTTACCCGCTTCACGTCGAATTTGCGTGACGGCCATCGGACGACTTGAACGTTCGTTCTTCTTATCTCCCCCAGACGGCGGATGCCCTCTCCCTTTTTGATCAGGGATGACGGTGGAGGTTTTCCCGAATTTTGAAATCCGTGTTTTCAGGCACCGCGCGTCAGTCGTACCGCATTTGACGCTAAAAATTGCATATGCGCATGCCGTCAACCCGGAGGAAAACCGGGGCCAGCGCCATCAAGTCCTTGATCGCGAGAGACTCATTTCTCACAGCGCAGACGCGCCGTGGCTGGATGCCGGCTCAAGGCCGGCATGACGGAGAAAATCCTGCGTCCCTACCATCACAAAGACCCGGCTCTTGCGAACCGGGTCTTTATTTTTCGGCAATATCACGCCAGCTCACTTCGTCGCCAGATCCTTGGTCATGACAAAGTAGTTGAGCGGATGGGGCTTGTAATTCTCAAGCTTGGCGGAATAGGCGTCGAACACCGTCTCATGGATGAGGAAGACGGAGACGGCTTCGTCGTAAATCTTCTTCGCTGCTTCGCTGTAAATGGCGTAACGCTTGGCGGGTTCGGCCGTCGCATAAGCGGATTTGATCAGCTTGTCGGTCGCCTCATTGCAATAATGCGAGATATTATAGCTGCCGCCGCAGGTATAATCGGCATTGAGGAATCCGGCGGGTTCGGCAACATCGGTGGCATAACCGCGCGACAACAGTGCCATATCGAACTTGCCGGCCAGAAGATCAGGCTCAATTGCGCTGTAATCGGCAACGCGAACATCAACCTTGATGCCGAGCTCCTGCAACTGCGCCTGAATGATCGCCGCGACATCCTTCAGTTCCGTCTTTGCCGTATAGGCAAGCAGCGTCACCTTCAGGCTGCCGGGTGCAATGCCCGCTTCCTTCAGCAGATCCTTGGCTTTTTCCACGTCATAGGCAGGCTTGGCCTCCTTTGCAGCCCATGGCTCACCCGCTGCGAACGGCATGGCCGCGCCCTTGACCGCACCTTCATAAATGCTGTCTGCAATGCCGCCCGTATCGATGGCGGCCTGGATCGCCTGCCGCACTTTGAGATTGTCGAAAGGCGGCCTGGAGTTGTTCAGCAACAGCTCCGTGATGCGGGGCGACGGGATGGGCGCGACCTTGACGCCGTCGGTTGATTCGATGGTCTTGACGGTCCATGGCGGAACGAGGCGCGAAATCTGTGCTTCCCCGGTTCGTGCCTGGGTGGCGCGGGTATCGGCATCGGGCACGAAATTTACACGGCCGCCCGAAAGCTTCGGCATACCGCCCCAATAATCATGATTGGCCATCAGCATCATATGCTGGCTGGGATCGACCTCCGTGATCTTGAAAGGTCCGGTGCAGGTGCCGACAGGATCGACCTTGCCGTCCTTATAGGCTGATGGTGCGAGAATGGAGGTGGCGGGGCTGGCCATCTGCGCCGGCAGCAGCACCGATGGCTCGAGCGTCGTTATCTTCACGGTATCATCACCGCCTGCTTCGACGGCAGCGATCAGCTTGGGTGAAAAGGCGCGGGCCGGAACCGGGGCCTGCAAAAGATTGGTTAGCGCATTAACCGCGGCCTTGGCATCGAGCGCTTCGCCATTCTGGAATTTGACGCCCTTGCGCAGTTTGAATTCCCATACCTTAGGGCCGGTCTGTGTCCAAGATTCAGCCAGACTTGGCTCCAGTTTCATGTCGTAACCGACACGTACCAGGCTTTCGAAACAACCCGCGCGGGAGCCGAGATAAGCATCGTCGGACGCCATCTGCCAGCCGGTCTTCACCCCGAAATTATCGTCATAGGTAATCGTGCCGGCCTTTGCGGCACCAGCTCCAAACGAGGTCACGATGGCGCATGTCGCCAAAAGTGCGTGCTTCATCATAGAATATTCCCCTTTTATTTTTGATGATAACGCTCACAATTCATTTATTTTCATGAAATTCCCGATTAAATTTCCTCAAGTCAAAAGACAAAAGAATATCCAGTGGATACTCAACGAATATCCATCTGAATATCATTTATTTTATTGCTCTATACTCGGAATTTAATTCCGATATTCAGCCTCAGACACACGATTCATCTGTTTTTACCAAAGCACAAAACCGCAACTGCTTTATGGCTCAACCCCATTCCCGCCAATGGTGGCAACGCGCGAAATGCTCTCCCGCAACACCCTCCAGCACCGGCTCTTTTTCGCTGCATATCGGCGTCGCATATTTACAGCGGGTGTGAAATTTGCAGCCGCTCGGAGGATTGAGCGGGCTCGGCAAATCGCCGTCCAGCAGCATTTCCGGCGCATAAAGGCCGGTTTCATCCAGCATCGACGAAGCGATCAAAGCCTTGGTGTAGGGATGTTTCGGCGCACGAAAAAGCTCTTCCCGGTCGGCGATTTCGACGATCCGCCCGAGATACATCACGGCGATACGATCGCAGAGATAACGCACCACGCGCAGGTCATGGGAAATCATCAGAACCGTCAAACCATGGCGGCGTTTCATGTCCATCAGCAAGTTAAGTATCTGCGTGCGCATGGAAGCATCAAGCGCTGAGGTCGGTTCGTCGCAGACAAGGAAGCTTGGATTGAGCAGAAGCGCGCGCCCGATGACGACGCGCTGCAACTGCCCGCCGGAACACTGGCTCGGATAACGATCGAAAAAGGAGGCATCGAGACCGACTTCCTCCAGCATCCTGAACACACGCGCTGTGCGTTCTTCCCGTGTGCCAACGCCGTGCTGGGCCAGCGGCGCTTCCATGCTTTGCCCGATGCGCATGCGCGGATCGAGAGCGGAATAGGGATCCTGAAACACCAGCTGCACGGTCCGGCGCATGCGCCGCAGCGTTTCGCCCTGCATGTGCAGAATATCGTGTTCGCCGATGCTGACCTCACCTTTCGTCGCGTGGGTCAGCCGGGTAATCAGCCCGGCGACGGTGCTTTTGCCGCATCCGGACTCACCGACGAGGCCGAGCACTTCACCCTCGCCAATGGTCAGGGACACATCGTCGACGGATTTCACCACCCGGTGACCGAGACCGGAGATCGGATAATATTTGCAGAGGTTCCTGGCGACCACATAGGGGTGGCTTTTGCTATCAGGTGATGGCGGGGTCTGTTTTACAGCTGTCAATTGCATTGTCCCCTCCTTCAGCAGATCGCGTGATTTGTATGACTATCGGCATGCTCGTCGCCGACCGCCCAGCACCGCGCCTTGCGCCCTTCCGGCAGGGCATTCAGATCCGGTTCCGACGCCATGCACCGGCTGCCCATGCCGGCCGATTTGGCAAGCGCGCAGCGTGGATGGAACCGGCAGCCGCAGGACATATCATGCGCCTGCGAACTCGATCCGGGGATCGTCAGCAACTGTCCTTCGCTGTCGGTGGTCAGAAGCGAGCAGCTGATCAGCGCCTTGGTATAGGGATGCTGCGGCGCCTTGAGGATTGCCTGTGTCGGCCCCTCCTCGACAATGCGGCCGGCATACATCACCGCAATCCTGTCCGCGAAAGCGGCGACGACCGACAGGTCGTGGGTAATGAGCAGCGTGGCCAGTTGCCGCTTGCGGCGTTCGTCATCCAGCAAGCGCAATATCTGTGCCTGAACGGTGACATCGAGCGCCGTTGTCGGCTCATCGGCGATCAGCAGCTGCGGATTGCCTGACAGTGCCGCAGCAATCATGACACGCTGCGCCATGCCGCCGGAAAGCTCATGCGCGAAACATTGCGCCCGCGCCGATGGGTCCGGAATTCCAACGTCGGATAACATGCCGACAACCCGGTTGAGCGCAGCACTGCGGCTCATCTTGCGATGGACCCACAACGGCTCGGCAACCTGTGTCTTCACCCGGCTGGTCGGATCAAGCATGGCCTGCGGCTGCTGGAACAACATGCCGATTTCGGCGCCGCGCAGCGCATCGAGTTGCGAGGATGAAAGAGCAAGAATATCCCGCCCGGCAAAGGTAATGCGGCCGGAGGTGATTTCCACGCCGTGTGGCAACAGCCGCATCAGCGACAGCGCCGTCATGCTCTTGCCGGACCCGGATTCGCCGACAAGTGCAACGACCTCCCCGGCTTTGACTGATAGCGTCAGGCCAGAGATAATGAATTTCCGGCCATTGTCGGTCGGCACCGAAACGTGCAGATCCTCGATCTCCAGAAGCGGTGTCAGCTCCGGGGATATCGCCGTATCGGCATGCGTGTGTCCTTCGATATTCATAAGAGTTCCCCTTATTTTTATTGAATCGGAGGCATTTGCGTATTTTCATGCGGCTTCAGACGATATTACTCTCCTTCCAGTTCCTTTGCGTCTGCAATGTTTGACGATCGTCAAACCGGTCGCTGTCTGTTGACAGGCGTCAATGACCGTTCTGTTTTTTGGTCTCCAGGTTCAGCCCATGGCCGATCCACGTCACGCTGAGCGCTGCCAGAAAGATCGCCAGGCCGGGTGCGATGACCAGAACGGGCATGCGTTCCGCATAGGCCTGCGCATCGGCCAGCATCAGTGCCCAGTCGGCGGCCGGCGGCTGCACGCCGAGACCCAGAAACGACAAGCCGCCGACCGTGATCAGCTTGTGGCCGAAACGCAGAAACGCCACGGCCGCAATCGGCCAGATCGTGTTCGGAATAATATGCCGGAAGATGATGAAGCGCCTTGTGCAGCCAAGCACTTCCGCCGCGCGGATATATTCGCGGGAATTGATCGACAGCGTCAGTCCGCGCGCCAGCCGCGCAAATGGTGTCCAGCCGACAATCGTCAGCGACGCGATCAGGGTACCGTATCCCGGCCCGAAGATAGCGACGAGGAAGATGGCGATCACCACGTCCGGTATGGCGATGAGCAGGTCGACAACGCGCATCAGGATTTCATCGAGGATACCGCGGCTGCGGCCGCTGATGATGCCGACGAAAGTTCCGATACCGACCGACAGAATGACGGTGATGGCGGCAATCGTGACCGTGAAACGGCCGCCGATCAGCAATCGGCTGAGCACGTCGCGGCCCAGATGGTCGGTTCCCAGCCAGTAGGTGGCGCTTGGCGCATTCAGCCGCAGGCGAAGGTTCTGCTGTGCGGGATTATAGGGCGATATCCATGGCGCGATGACCAGCAGCAGGATGATGACGAGAAAGATCGCCGATCCCGCATAGAAGGTCCAATGCCGCCGGCTGATGAAGTCCGTGAACCGGCTGAATGTCGACGGGCGCTTGGGCGTGTTGGTCAGGGGCAAGGCGGCTACCGGCGCGCTCGGGAAGTGGCTAATGGTCATTGTGACCTCGCATTGCTGGATTGATCAGGACATAAAAGCCGTCGGCCAGGGTATTGATCAGGATGGACAGGGCGACGATGCAGATGAAACCACCCTGCAGCATCGGGATGTCGCGATTGACCACGGCGTCATAGAGAAGCCGACCCATACCTGGGATGGCGAAGATGACTTCCACGACCACCGATCCGCCAAGCAGGCCCGCGAGCCACAATGCAAAGAAGGTGACGACCGGCAGCGAGCCGTTGCGGACACCGTGCCGCAGGACCGTGCTATGCATGCCGAGACCCCGGCTGCGGGCGGCGGTAATATAGGGCGCGCGTAGAACTTCGGCCATCGCCGCACGCGTTACCTGCGTGAAATAAGCGAGCGGGCGCAGCGTCAGGGTCAAGGCGGGAAGCACCAGCGAACGCCAGCTGTCCCATCCTGCCGACGGCAACCAGCCGAGATAGAGCGCAAACACCAGCGCCGACATCGGCGCGAACCAATATTCCGGCGTCGCAACGAAGGTCTGGATCATCAGTGTCGCGAAATTGTCGAGCCGCCCGCCCGGGCGCATCGCCGCCAGTGTGCCGAGCGGCAGGGCAACGGCGACCGCGATTGCGAGCGCCGTCAGCGCCAGCGTTACCGACACGCCGAGGGAGCGCAAAAGCTCGCCGGCCACGGGCTGGCTGCTGGTGAAGGAAAAGCCCAGATCGCCACGCAGCGCGCTCGACAGCCATGCGAAATATTGCACATAAAGCGGCCGGTCGAGCCCGAGGCTTATCCGCAGCGCCTCGACCGCATGCGGATCGAGCGCGGTATCGCGCATGCGGGAAAACAGGATGGTGCGGGCCGGATCGCCACCCGCCATATAGGGCAAAAGAAATGCGATGACGGAAACGATCGTCAGCATCAGGCACAGAATAAGGAAGCGTTGCAATATCTGTATCCACATGGCCCGGTTTCCTTCACTACAATTGGCATTTGCTGCAATCGACGATCAGTTCCCGATGGGAACAGCTGTTTATTTCATGAGACGCGATAATTCCGTCGCCACGCCGGAGGTGCCCTTCAGCATTCCGGAGCGCTTGGGCACAACCGCTACCGGAACAAAATCGGGATCTTCGGATTGCGCCAGATCCTGAATGATCGGGCAATCCGGCTCGCCATTGTCCGGGCAATAGGTTGCGAGATTTCGAAGCGTGTCGGCCATGTCGCGGAGCGAATGCATCTTCGCTTCCAGATCCACGACATGTTCCATGACGATGCGTTTGACATCGCAGGACGCACCACCGGGATCACGCCACAGCATCATCAGCTGCCTGATCTTTTCTATCGAAAAACCGAGGTCGCGTCCGCGCCTGATGAAGCGCAGCGTTTCCAGATCATTGGCCGTATAGACCCGGTATCCGGCATCCGTGCGGTTTGCCGATTTGATCAGGCCGATCATCTCGTAGTGGCGGATCATCTTTGCAGAAACACCTGAGGCGGTGGCGGCTGTGCCGATATTCATGGATCCTGCTCCTATCTGTCCGGGGTGAAAAACACGTCTGCATGAATGTCGGCGGCGCGCATGCCCCGCGCCACCAGTTGCGGCACGGTTGCCTCGATCATCGCCGGCGGTCCTGCAAGATAGGCCTTCCACCCATCAAGATCGTCGAAATCATCCGCCACCGCATTGCCGACATAACCGCACCGCATCTGCGCATGTGGCTCATTGGAGAGAACCGGAACGAAGCTCAGATTGTCGTGCCGCGCGGTAAGCGCCTCGAAATGATCGACCATATAAAGGTCGCGCAGGGCGCGGGCGCCGAAATAGACATGGATAGGACGGTCCCGGCCCGTCATTTGCCCCGTTGTAAGAGCAGCCTCGACAACCGCCTTGACGGGCGCCAGACCCGAGCCGCCGGCAATGCCAAGGATCGGCCCGCAATGTTTTTCCCGCAGGAATGACGACCCGAAAGGCCCCACCAACGTGACAGGATCACCCGCCTTGGCCTGCGCGAATATATGGCCGCTTGTCAGCCCACCCGGCACATGCCGGATGTGGAATTCGATCAACTCCTCGTCGACCCGGCTGGCGATGGAGTAGTCGCGCGGCGAACAGTCCGGGTAAAGCAGGCGCACATATTGACCGGGTTTGAAGGTAAACTGCGCGCGATCGTCGAGCCTGATGCGGATGAGCTTGATATCATGTGTCGCATCCACAGCTTCCGCCACTACGCCCTCAAAGCGGCCAGTCGGAATATCAGCGAATTCGTCCTCACCGTTGAGCCAACCGATCGTCACGTCGCTCAGCGGCACGGCGCGGCAGGCGAGCGTCAGGCCTTCCGCCTTTTCCTCTTCGGTCAATGAAAAGGGCGTGTGCTTGAGGAGATCGATCTCGCCGGAGACGAGATGCGACTTGCAGGCGCCGCAGCGGCCCATGCGACAGCCGTGCGGATAGGTGATGCCTGCCGCCAGCGCGGCCTGAAGCACGGTTTCGCCTTGCGCCGCCATGATGCTGCGTCCGATCTGCGGCAGATAGATTGTGTTGCCAGGCGTCATCATATCCGCCCTCCTATTCGGCCGCTGCGAGCTGCATGCCAGCCGCTTTGTCCACCAGCGGGGCACGGAAGCTTTTCAGGCGCAGCGCATTTGTCAGGACAAATACGCTGGAAAGCGCCATGGCTCCGGCGGCAAGGACAGGCGACAGCAGAACGCCGTTGACAGGATACAATATTCCGGCCGCTACGGGAACGAGTGCTGCATTATAGGCAAAGGCCCAGAACAGATTCTGACCGATATTGCGGATCGTCGCCTTGGAAAGCGCAATCGCATTGGCAACACCGCGCAGATCGCCGGACATCAGCACCACATCGGCGCTTTCGATGGCGACATCCGTGCCCGTGCCGATGGCAAGGCCGACATCGGCTGCCGCGAGCGCCGGCGCATCGTTGATGCCATCACCGACAAAGGCGACGCGCCGGCCGCCGGCCGCCAGTCTCTTCACGGCCTCGACCTTGCCATCTGGCAGCACTTCCGCCACCACCTCATCGATGCCAAGGCGGCGAGCGATGGCTTCCGCCGTGCGGCGGTTATCGCCCGTGATCATCGTGACTTTGAGACCCAGCGCATGCAGCGCCGCAATCGCCTCCGGTGTCGTCGGCTTTACCGGATCGGCAACGGCAATGATCACGGCCAACCTGCCATCGACGGCGGCATAAAGCGGTGACTGCCCTTCCCTGCCCAGCCGCTCGGCATCGCCGGCGAACATGGAAACATCGTAACCGAGCTTCGTCATGAAGCGGTCCGCGCCCGCTTCGACCTTACGGCCATCGACTATCGCCGCCACGCCGAAACCGGGGGTGGCCTCGAAGCCCTCCGCATCGGCAAGCGTCAGGCCGCCATGTTTCGCAGCCTCAACGATTGCCTCGGCGATCGGATGTTCGGAACGGCTCTCAAGCGAGGCAACAAGACGCAACACCTCATCCGGGTCAAAGCCCTCAGTCGTGGTGAAATGCACCAGTGTCGGCTTGCCGAGCGTCAGCGTACCGGTCTTGTCGACGGCGATAACATCGGCATCGCGCAGCGTCTGGAGCGCGTCGCCGCGCCTGAACAGCACACCCATCTCGGCAGCGCGGCCGGTGCCGACCATGATAGAGGTGGGGGTAGCAAGGCCCATGGCGCAGGGACAGGCGATGATGAGGACTGCGACAGCGTTGACAAGCGCGAAGGTCAAAGCCGGGTCCGGCCCGAACACGAACCAGACGACGAAGGTGACGAGCGCCGCCAGCATCACCGCCGGCACGAACCAGTTGGTCACCTTGTCCACCAGCGCCTGAATGGGCAGCTTGTCGGCCTGCGCTTCCTCTACCATGCGGATGATCTGCGCGATCAGCGTATCGGCGCCCACCTTGGTGGCGCGGAAGGTGAAGGAGCCATTGCGGTTGACCGTGCCGCCGACGACCTCGGAACCCGCGGTTTTCGTCACCGGGATCGGTTCACCTGTTATCATCGATTCATCGACATAAGAGGAGCCATCGAGCACCAGGCCATCGACGGGCACCTTTTCGCCCGGACGAACGACAATCACATCACCAGTCTGCACATCCTGCAACGGCACGTCGATGGTTTCGCCATTGCGCAGGACGCGGGCCGATTTGGCCTGCAGGCCAACCAGCCGCTTGATCGCCTCGCTGGTGCGGCCCTTGGCGCGCGCCTCGAGAAAACGGCCAAGCAGAATGAGCGTGACAATAACGGCCGCCGCCTCATAATATACATTGGCGGTGCCGCGCGGCAGGATTTCCGGCAGGAAAGTCGCGACCACCGAAAATCCCCAGGCGGCGACAGTGCCCAGCACCACCAGCGAATTCATGTCGGGTGCGAGCCGTAAAAGTGCGGGTATGCCCTTCTTGAAGAACCGCAGACCGGGTCCGAAAAGAACAAGCGTGGTCAGCGCAAATTGCAGATACCAGCTTTCCTGCATACCGACCGTTTCCATCACGAAATCATGGATGGCTGGCACCAGATGCGAACCCATCTCCAGCACGAAGACCGGCAGTGTCAGGGCAACGGCCACGGCAAGACTGATTTTCAGACCGCGCAATTCGGCTTCGCGCCGGTCCGGCTCATCACCCTTGGCTTTGTCCGCGGCGATCTCACTTGCTTTATATCCTGCCTGCCTGATTGCTTCGGCCAGTCTGGCGGCAGAGACGGCACTGCCGGCAACGCGGACGGTGGCGCGTTCCGTCGCCAGATTGACGCTTGCATCGGAGACACCGGCGACAGCCTTCAGCGCCTTCTCCACGCGTCCGACGCAGGAGGCGCAGGTCATGCCCTCAATATCGAGTTCGATGGTTTTCTCATCGACGCCATATCCGGCATTCCGCACGGCTGCGATGACAGCCATCACATCGGGCGGGCCGGAAAAGGCAATATCGGCGCGCTCGGTAGCGAGATTGACCGAGGCCTTGAGAACCCCCGGCACTTTAGCAATCGCCTTCTCGACGCGACCGACGCAGGAGGCGCATGTCATGCCATCGATCGCAATCTGATGACTCGCCCGGACCTCTATTTGTGACATGCGTATGACCCCTCTTTTCTTTATATCGAAAAAGATAGGGCTTCCCATCGTGGCAAGGTCAATAGGTTCTTTTTGATGATTTTCAAGAAGAGATGACGCGCACGTGAACGGTGGGTTTTACGCCGGCTCAGGACTTGAAACAGGGGATAAATCAAAGAGAAGTTGGTGCGGACGGCGGGACTTGAACCCGCAAGACCAATGGTCGGCAGATTTTAAGTCTGCTGCGTCTACCGATTTCGCCACGTCCGCATTGCCGCGCCGCCTGCCGATCCGGCTCCGGCGCTGCAACTTGCTTCGTCATTATTCGGTGCAGGATTAAACAGTTCCGATCCCGAATGCCGACAGCGCCTCATCTACACAGGCAGAACGGTTGCGGTCAACGGGGCCTCAGCCACACCAGGACTGATTTTTTGCAGATGCCGGATGTGCCAGCCCTTCGCGTACGAGCTGATCGGCAAAGGAGACGCCCGAACGCGAAAGCCGTTTGCGTTCCATGGCTTGCCCGCTGGCACCTGCGGAAGAGGCGACATCGAAGGTACCGGCATTCAGCATGTCGCGAAGCCTGACCTTGGCAATGAAACCGCGCTGACGCTCTTCCATGCAGCGCGCCCGGTCAATCTGCGGAACCTCGATGCCGGCGAGCTGCATTTTCACACCCTTCATCCAGAAGGTGTTGCCGTCGGCCACGCAATTGTTAAGCCCGGAGCGGCCACAAAAGGCAAAAGCACCGCTCTTTTCGCCGATCGAGATTTTTTCGACCGTGGGGCGGGTTTCCGGCAGGATGGCAGCGACCTTGCTCTGCGATGACGTGGATGGCATGGCGATGGAGCGTGGCGGCACCGGCCCGTTGCCGGGCGAAACCGGCGATGCAGGCCGAATGCTCGCCACCTTTTCCGGCGCGGCCGCCTCGCGTTTCGCTGCGGTTGCGAGTTTTGGAGAATTCGTCGTCGTGGATGTTGCCCTCGCAACATGGCGCTGCGGCAGAAGGCTGTCGCGATGTTCGTAAGCCTGAATGCCGCCGCCGACGAGGCCCAGCATCAGGACCCAGGGCCAAATGCTGCCGCCGCCAGATTTCTTCGCCGTGCGGCGTCGCGCTGCCGGTTTTCGATTGCTCACGATCGGACTCCTTCTTTACGGAGCCGCATTATCGGCCAAAGGAGTTTCCGAAAGGTTGGCGTTTTAGAGCGTTTGCGCTTTCTTCGAATCACGAAAACGCTCTAACTCTTTGTTTTGGCGCATTTCCGGGCAGAAAACCGGGTACACTTTTACTGGAATTGCTCGAACAGATCTGTGGATAAACGATCAGCGAACCTGATCGAGAAGCCGCTTGCATTCGAGCAGATCGAACAGGGCCTCCTGCAGCAGCGCCTGATCATCCTTGCCGATGCCCGATTTGCCGACCGATATTTCCGCATCGCTGTTGCCGCCGCCGAAGCCGAAGAAGCGACCGCTCGGCTTGGCCTTCGGACGGCCGACGACCTCGTCCCCATCGGTATCGATGACGCGTGGTTCGGCAACTTCCTTTTCACCACTCGCCGCCATGATGGCTTCCATGGTTGCGAGATCACCCGAGGCAATGGCGGCCACGAAACGGTTGCCATTGGCTTTCAAAAGCTTCTGCACGCCCTTGATGGTGTAGCCATGATCATAGAGAAGATGGCGGATACCCTTCAGGAGATCGATATCATCCGGGCGGTAATAACGGCGGCCCCCGCCCCGTTTCATCGGCTTGATCTGCGGAAAGCGTGTTTCCCAGAAACGCAGCACGTGCTGCGGCAGGTTCAGCTCATCCGCAACTTCACTGATCGTCCGAAACGCGTCGGGGCTTTTGTCCAAACTACCACTCCCATCCGGACCTGGAGCGTCATGCATCCAGCCGGGTGCTGAACAGAACGCTTCTCACCCGCCGCACATAGCGCCGTCGCGAAAACCGTATCCGATCTTCACGCCGATGCCTGCCACGGCAAGATACCAATTATTAAAATTGATTATGATGCGAGTCGACCGGATTTCAACGGCTTGCACGTTGAAATTCAAGCATGTTCACAAGAAGAATGGGGAAAAGGGCTTGCCATATGGCAAAAATGCCTTGCCGCAGCCGGCTTACGCCCCGGCCTTCTGGCCCTTTTGCTTGGCCTTGCGGGCCGTATGCGCCTTGAGAATGCGCTGCTTCAGCACATTCGACGCCTTGAAGGTCATGACGCGTCGCGGCGAAATCGGAACTTCCTCACCCGTTTTCGGGTTGCGGCCGATACGCTCGTTCTTTTCCCTGATCTGGAATGTCGCGAAGGACGACAGCTTGACGACCTCGCCACGGGTGATCGCGTTGCAAATCTCGTCGATGATCGTCTCGACCAACTCGGCGGATTCGGTGCGGGACAGCCCGACTTTACGAAACACAGATTCTGCAAGATCTGCGCGTGTCACTGTCTTCCCGGCCATTTTTCCCCGCAAACCCTGTCTGAATTTTTCTCTAGGAGCCGCCGAGATTATTTCCCTTGTGGCGACCGGTCAAGGGATTGTTCCAGATTCATTTGAGGCTTTCGGCAATCAGTGCAAGGGCTTAGGGCGCCCGGCGCGGTTTTGCCGCAACCACGGGGCGCTCAGGTGCGACGAATGAGGCCCCGGCCACAAAAAATACAACCGATTTCGCGTCCGCGCCTCCCCGCAGAATGAATTTGCCGTTACCAGCGCAGCAGCACCGCACCCCAGGTGAAACCGCCGCCCATGGCCTCCAGCATGACCAGATCACCCTTCTTGATGCGGCCGTCACTGGCCGCAACGGCCAGCGCCAGCGGAATGGATGCGGCCGAGGTATTGCCGTGTTTGTCGACGGTGATGACCACTTTTTCCGGATCGATGTTGAGCTTCTTCGCCGATCCGTCGATGATGCGCTTGTTGGCCTGATGCGGCACGAGCCAGTCGAGATCGTCCGCCGTCGTGCCCGTCGCTTCGAAAGCCTGCTCGATAACGTCGGTGATCATGCCGACGGCGTGTTTGAACACTTCCCGGCCTTCCATGCGCAGATGGCCGACGGTGCCTGTCGTGGAGGGTCCGCCATCGACATAGAGCTTTTCCTTGTGCGAACCGTCGGAGCGCAGTTGCGCGGTCAGGATACCACGATCGTCAGAGGTCCCCTCGCCTTCACCAGCTTCGAGAACGATAGCGCCTGCGCCATCGCCGAACAGAACGCAGGTGGTGCGGTCCTTCCAGTCGAGAATGCGCGAGAATGTTTCAGAGCCGATAACCAGAACGCGCTTGGCCATGCCACCGCGAATATAAAGATCGGCGGTCGCGACGGCATAGACGAAACCGGAACAGACGGCCTGCATGTCGAAGGCGAAACCATGGGTCATGCCGAGGCGATTCTGGATATTCACTGCCGTTGCCGGAAAGGTGTTGTCCGGAGTCGACGTCGCCAGAATGATGAGGTCGATATCATCAGGGGTCAGACCGGCATTGTCGAGCGCAGCACGGGCCGCCGCCTCGCCGAGCGAAGCTGTCGTTTCGCCTTCACCGGCGATATAGCGCTGCCGGATGCCCGTGCGCTGCACGATCCATTCGTCGGTGGTCTCGACGACCCCTTCAATTTCGCTGTTGGTCATGACACGCTTCGGAAGCGCTGCCCCGAAACCACGGACTATAGAGCGGATCATTCCCTTATTCCTCGTCAGCCACAAGAGCTTCGGGCGCCGGGGGCGGAAGTCGTCTTGCGTGGTAAATCTTCAGATCATTTTCTATCTTGGCCGTCAGACCGTTGTGAACCATGTCGTAGCCGACATCCACGGCGGAGGCAAAACCAATGGCATCCGTGCCGCCATGGCTCTTGATGACAATGCCGTTCAGGCCGAGAAACACGCCGCCATTGACCTTGCGCGGGTCCATCTTTTCCCTGAGCACATCAAAGGCGCTTTTCGCCAGAACATAACCGATCTTGGCAAAGAAGCTGCGGGAGATCGCCTCACGCAGCAGTGTGGTGATCTGGCGTGCCGTGCCTTCGGCGGCTTTGAGTGCGATATTGCCGGTGAAACCTTCGGTCACCACGACATCCACCGTACCCTTGCCGATATCGTCGCCTTCAACGAAACCGCGGTAATCGATGGTGCCGAGATCGGCTTCGCGGATCAGACGTCCGGCCTCACGTACCTCTTCCTGACCCTTGACCTCTTCGACGCCGACATTGAGCAGGCCGACGGTCGGGCGGTCGATATCGAAAAGAGCGCGCGCCATCGCGCCGCCCATCAGGGCGAAATCCAGCAATTGCTGGGAATCGGCGCCGATCGTCGCGCCGACATCGAGAACGATGCTTTCGCCTTTCAGCGTCGGCCAGATGCCGGCGATGGCCGGACGTTCCACCCGCGCCATGGTGCGCAAACAGAATTTGGCCATGGCCATCAGCGCGCCGGTATTGCCGGCGGAGACCACGACATCCGCCTCACCAAGCTTCACCGCCTCGATGGCGCGCCACATGCTGGAGACGTAGCGGCCACGGCGAAGCGCCTGACTCGGCTTTTCGTCCATGGCGACCGAGACTTCACAATCGTGAAAGACCGACTTTTCCCGAAGCGCGGGATATTGTGCCAGAATGGGTTCGCATTTGCTCTTCTGCCCGTAGAGCAGAAAAGTTACATCGTTGTGCCGTTCAAGCGCCTTGGCGGCACCGGGTATGGCAACATCTGGGCCGAAATCGCCACCCATGACGTCAATTGCAATTCTGATCACTCGTCCCTTATCCTTTTTGCCGCCACTCAAGCGGATTTTGCGCGAAAATACCTTTTCCGGCTTTTGTTACAATAAAATTATTTCAGCCCAACGGGGCCATTCAGTCTTTTTTCCAATCTTTTAACGCGGCGAAAGGCGACGGGCGCTTTTCTTCTTCCGGCTCATTGTCGGCGGTTTCTGGAAATTCCGCATCCGGCTTGCGCGGATAAGGATCGATCGCAAGGGCGGCGAATTCCGCAACCGCGGCACCGACATCGATGCTGTCGCCGGTGAACTGGTCGGGAATGTCAGGGCCATCGGGGTCGAGTACGATCTCGCCTTCCTCATTGGTGACCATCCGCGCCAGCTTCGATCCTTCCGGCACGAAAATATGCTCCACAGTCTCGTCGATCTTGCTCATGACCGGCTCCAGCGTCACGACGCAGGACTGGGTTACGGCCGCATGCACCTCGCCCTTGATCTTCACGCCATCCTTCTTCCACCGGGTAACCTGCAATTCCGCCTTCAGATATTCGACGGAAACCACATTCCAGAATTTCGCCAGCGCTTTCAGCTCCTCGGCATTGGCTTCGAGACCAATCCTGACGGGATTGGCGGAAATATGGCCTACCTTTACGGGATAGGAAAAAGGCAGGTCGTCATTTGCGGCGTGTCGCGTGTTCATGGTGAACCTCATCGTCCAGGCAAGGGCAGCGTCAGGCTTCCGGTTGCTATTGTTTCTTCGGAACCGGCGGAAAGGGCTGAAGAGGCTTCCATCATCCAGCCCGCCAGCCCGTCCAGCGTCGGCGCCGTCTCGTCTGCCTGCGGGTATATATTGCGCCGGAGCGCTGCGGCAAGGGCAACGGCGTCGGATGCATCCAGCGCCGCTGCATAGGATTCGAGCCGGCCATAGAACATGCCGGCGAATTTCTTCATGCGTTTCGGTACACCCTGATCACCGATACCGAGTTCACGGATGGAGTGATCGATATCCTGAAAAAAGGCGTCGACGATCTCCTGCGCGATCTCCTGACCGCTGACCCCGGAGGATTTGGTGCGGCGGAAATAGAGAATCATGATGACCGACAGCATCTCGAAGCGGCCCATCACGGTATCGGGAACGCCGAGATCGAGATAAAAACCGGGCGTGCGGGCGGCAGCCGTCAGGATATCATATTGCCGGTCGACTATGGCGCGATTGTTGTTTTTCTTCTTGAACAGCCCGAATATCATCGTTTTTTTCCGAACGGGACCGGTGAATTCACTTACCACCCATCGCACTTGTTGCATGATCGTCAAAGCTGGTTTACCGAAGCATCCACGAATTGCAATGCTGTCACGGTCACGTTCGTCTTTTGGCTGAAACAGTCGAAGAGAACCGGAGGAGTTCCAAAAGACCGGGAAAGCATTGAATTTGGGGGGTGATCGGGATTTTCCGTCCCCGGATTGACACAATCATGTGCACAGACACTGTGCACCACGCAATGCCGGAAGGTGCCATTCATGATCGCAGTCGGGGAAACGCAGTTGAGCAAGCAGAAATCCGCAAGTCACGGCAAAATTCTGAGCAAGACGGCCATCGCAATCGTACTCGCATCCGGCCTGCTTTCCGCCTGCACCAGCACCACCGACGTGTTCCACAACGGCTACGTCATGGACGAACAGTCGCTTCAGCTGATCCCGGAAGGTTCCAGCCGCGAGCAGGTTCTTCTGACCATGGGCACGCCCTCCACCACGGCGACATTCGGCAACGAGGTGTTCTATTACATCTCGCAGAAGCGCGTGCGCCGCGCTGCCTTCATGAAGCCGACGCTGGTCGAGCAGAACATTCTCGCCATCTATTTCAACAAGGACGGCGTGATCGAGCGCAAGGCCAATTACGCGCTGCAGGACGGCAAGGTCTTCGACACGATTTCGCGCACCACCCCGACCGGCGGCAAGGATCTCACCTTCCTGCAGCAGCTGCTGTCGGGCGGCACCTCGGGCGCCAACATCGCCAAGAGCATTCTCGGCCAGGGCAACAACACGCCCTGACCGGCAGTCAAAAGCATTCGCAAAATCAAAGGCCCGGGGACTTCTCCCCGGGCCTTTTTGTATGTCAATGCTGCAAGCCCTCAGTGGGCAAGAACCGCGAGCAGCAGCAGCGCCACTATATTGGTGATCTTGATGGCCGGATTGACGGCCGGGCCGGCGGTATCCTTGTAAGGATCACCGACGGTATCGCCCGTCACCGACGCTTTGTGAGCGTCCGAACCCTTGACGTGACGCACACCATCCTTGTCGATGAAGCCGTCCTCGAAGCTCTTCTTGGCATTATCCCAGGCGCCGCCGCCTGATGTCATGGAAATCGCCACGAACAGTCCGTTGATGATGACACCGAGCAGGGACGCTCCGAGCGCTGCAAAGGCTGACGCCTTGGAGCCCGAGATCAGCAGCACGCCGAAATAGACGACGAGCGGGGCCAGAACCGGCAGAAGTGACGGGATGATCATTTCCCGGATTGCCGCTTTCGTCAGCAGGTCCACGGCCTTGCCATAGTCCGGCTTTTCCGTTCCGGCCATGATGCCGGGTTTTTCGCGGAACTGGCGGCGAACTTCCTCAACGATGGCACTTGCAGCCTTGCCCACCGCCGTCATGGCGATGCCGCCGAAGAGATAGGGGATAAGGCCGCCGAACAGCAGACCGGCAACGACGTAAGGATTGGCGAGGCTAAAGGAAATCTCGCCGATATCCTTGAAGTACGGATAGGTATCGCCATTGGCGGCGAAATAGGACAGGTCGTTGGAGTAAGCGGCAAACAGCACCAGCGCGCCGAGACCGGCAGAGCCGATGGCGTAACCCTTGGTGACCGCCTTGGTGGTGTTGCCGACAGCATCCAGCGCGTCGGTCGCCTTGCGGACGTCAGGATCGAGACCGGCCATTTCGGCAATGCCGCCGGCATTGTCCGTGACCGGGCCGAAAGCGTCGAGCGCGACGATCATGCCCGCCAGCCCAAGCATGGCGGTGACGGCGATGCCGGTGCCGAACAGGCCCGCGAGCTGGTAGGTGCCGATAATGCCGCCGACGATGACGATGGCCGGCAGCGCCGTCGATTCCAGCGAGACCGCAAGCCCCTGAATGACGTTGGTGCCGTGGCCGGTAACCGATGCCTGGGCGATGGAGTTGACCGGGCGCTTGTTGGTGCCGGTATAATATTCGGTGATGACGACGATCAGCGCCGTTACCACCAGACCGAGCAGACCGCAGAGGAAGAGGTTGGTGCCGGTGATCTCCATTCCGGCGACCGTGCCCACTGTTCCCCAACCGACCGTCGCATAGGTGGCGACCGCAAGGCCGGCGACCGAGAAGATACCGGTGGCGATCAGCCCCTTGTAAAGCGCGCCCATGATGGAATTGTTGGTGCCGAGCTTGACGAAGAAGGTGCCGGCAATCGAGGTCAGGATGCAGGCGCCGCAAATCGCCAGCGGATAGACCATGGCGCTTTCCAGTATCGGCGTTCCCGCAAAGAAGATCGCGGCGAGAACCATGGTCGCCACAACAGAGACGGCATAGGTCTCGAACAGGTCGGCCGCCATGCCGGCGCAGTCACCAACATTGTCGCCGACATTGTCGGCGATCGTTGCCGGGTTGCGGGGATCATCCTCCGGAATACCTGCTTCGACCTTGCCGACGAGATCGCCGCCGACATCTGCGCCCTTGGTGAAGATGCCGCCGCCGAGACGGGCGAAGATGGAGATCAGCGAGGCGCCGAAACCGAGCGACACCAGCGCGTCGATCACCTCACGCGAGCCGGCCGGGTGGCCCATCACCGAAGTCAGGATGTAATAATAGATGGAGACGCCGAGCAGCGCGAGACCCGCCACCAGCATGCCGGTGATGGCGCCCGACTTGAAGGCGATATCGAGGCCCGCGCCAAGGCTGTGCGAGGCTGCCTGCGCGGTGCGCAGATTGGCGCGCACGGAGACATGCATGCCGACGAAACCGGCTGCCCCTGAAAGAACCGCGCCGATGAGGAAGCCGATGGCCGCCATGGCCGACAGCAGATACCAGGCCAGAATGGCGACGATCAGTCCGACGATGGCGATGGTGAGATATTGACGGGTGAGATAAGCCTGTGCGCCTTCACGGATATAACCTGCTATTTCACGCATACGCTCGTTGCCCTGATCGGCATCGAGAACACTCTTGGTCGCCCATACCGCGTAAACCACGGACAGGATACCGCATAAAATTACTATGGGTATTACGGTCATGCGCACTTACCTCCCAAAAGGCCGGGTCTCACTCCCTCCCCGGCGTGACGAACCATCTGCGTGAACCTGAAGCACGATCGCCCGTGCACAAGGCTCTCTCCGGGCCATTTGTTCCCCTCCCAAGGAAAAACGACCTGCGCGGCAAGATTGCGTTGGCGAAAGGTGCGGCGTCAAGCCCACAAATTTGCCTGAAACATGAAAGGGCTAGAGAACGAACGCGACTTCACGCAGCGTTTTTGCGCTGCCTCAGCAGCAGCGACAAAACGAGCAGCAGGCAAAGGCCCGCAACCGGCCAGATGACAAGGTTCATCACCGACCAGCCCCATGCCGTAAACACCTTGCCGGAAGAGAAGGATGACAGCGCCACCGTGCCGAACAGCACGATATCGTGGAAGCCCTGCACCTTGTCCGCCTCATGTGGCCGGTAGCTTGACGTGATGATGGCAGTTGCGCCGATGAAACCGAAATTCCAGCCAAGCCCGAGGAGAATCAGCGCCGCCCAGAAATTCCACAATTCGATGCCCATATGGGCAACGATGGCGCAGGCCATCAGCACGATAAGGCCGACTGCCACGATTTTTTCCGCACCGAATCGGGAAATCAGCATGCCGGTGAAGAAGCTGGGAGCGAACATGGCCAGAACGTGCCACTGGATACCGAGCGTGGCGAGTTCGGTGGGGAAACCGCAGCCGACCACCATGGCAAGCGGCGCGCCGGTCATCATGAAGGTCATCAAGGCGTAAGAACCGATGCCGCAGATCATGCCGGTGATGAAACGCTGTGTGCGGACGATTTCCGACAGCGGGCGCACGGCCTCCGTATGGATAGATGCGGCCTTCGGGTCGGGCAATTTCAGGAATGCCAGAATGGCGATCGAGACGAGACCGAGCGGCACCAGTGCGATGAACGCGCCGGCAAAAGTGACCGGTGCGAGCAGGTCCTTGCCGAGGATAGCCAGTTGCGGCCCGACGATGGCCGAAATGATGCCGCCTGCCAGAATCCAGGAAATAGCCTTCGGCTTGTAGAAGGATGGCGATGCATCGGCTGCGGCGAAACGTATTTTCTGCGTGAAGCCGCCGGAGATACCGATCAGCAGCAGGCCGACGGCAAACAGCCAGAAATCAGAGCGGAAGAGCGCCACCGCGGCGATGCCGCCGCCGATCGAGCACATCAGCGCGCCGACCATGAACCCGGCCTTGCGGCCGAGGAACCGTGAGGCCGCCGCAACGCAGATGGCGCCGAGCGCCACGCCGATATTGAAGCCTGTGAGCGGCGCGGTTGCCAGTGACTTGTCGGCGCCGAGCAGCTGATAACCGGCAAGCGCGCCGACCGAAAAGCTTAAAGGCGCGGCCGATCCCATGATCGCCTGCGCCATGGTCAGAAGGAAGACGTTGCGCTTCGCCTCGTCCAGTTGAACTTCAAGCCCGGGGACGGAAACGGCGCTCATGTCTTCCTCACCTAATGTATTTTAGCGTTTTGCCTCGCCGCGCACCTGCTTGGCAATGCGGTCAAGCACCGCATTCACCAGCTTCGGCTCGTCGTGTTCGAAGAAAGCACGGGCGATTTCGACATATTCCGTGACAATGACGGCAACCGGCACGTCATTGCGCTCGAGGATTTCGAATGTGCCGGCGCGCAGGATGGCGCGCACGGTGGCGTCGAGACGCGACAGCGGCCAGTCTTCCAGAAGGGCGGAACGCACCAGGGGGTCGATCTTCGTCTGGTCACGGACGACGCCGGAGACGATGGAGCGGAACCACGACGGATCGGCCTTCAGGTAGGTATCGCCATCGACTTCCTGGCCGAGACGGTGCGCCTCATATTCGGCCACCACTTCCATCACGCCTGTGCCACCGACATCCATCTGGTAGAGCGCCTGCACGGCCGCAAGGCGAGCCGCGCCGCGCTGGTTGGCCGGCTTTACCGAAGGCTGGCGCGGTTCGCCGCCATTATCAACATTCGACATGCGCTCAGCCACCCAGTTTTTTCTTCAGTTCGATCATGGTCAGCGCCGCACGGGCAGCAAAACCGCCCTTGTCCTTGTCGGAACGGCGAACGCGGGACCATGCCTGCTCGTCATTTTCGACAGTCAGGATGCCGTTGCCGATCGGCAGCGATTCGCTGACGGCGAGGTCCATCAGGGCGCGGGAGGATTCGTTGGAAACGATATCGAAGTGATAGGTCTCGCCACGAATGACCATGCCGAGCGCGACGAAACCGTCATATTCCGTGCCGTCATTGTCGGCACCGTCCAGCGCCATGGCGATGGCGGCGGGGATTTCGAGCGCGCCGGGAACGGTGATGACGTCATAGGTAGCGCCTGCCTCATCAAGCGCAAACTTCGCGCCTTCGAGAAGGGCGTCCGCCATATCGTCGTAAAAACGTGCTTCCACGATAAGAAGATGAGGTTTGGACATAAGATTTTCCTGAAAAGGTTCGCGCCGGATCATACCGGCTTTTGCGGCGGTCAAACCACGACTGGCTGTTTTTGGCAAGTAATTTCATAAATCGCACGCACAGGACGCCGCGTTTGCGGGGCGTTTTGCCGAAGTTTATACCTTATCCGAAGCGGCTTGCAAAAATCAGGTTTTCTGGAAAGCGAGGTGGATGCCCAGCCCCATCAGCACCGTTCCCGCAGCGCGTCGGGCAATCACCTGCACGGCGCTTGAACGCTTCAGACGCCCAACCATGGCACCGGCCAGAAGCACGCCGACAAGATCGGCGGAGGAAAAAATGAAGTTGACGGCGATGCCGAGGATCAGCAATTGCAGCCAGACCGGAAAGGCCGCCGCCGGATCGACGAATTGCGGCAGGAAGGCCAAAAAGAACAGCGCTGTCTTCGGATTGAGTACATCGACGATGATGCTGTCGATAAAGGCCCGGCGTGCCGATTTCGGTTCGATAGTCAGATTAACCGCTTCGCCTTCCAGCTTGCTGCGCAGCATCGAGAAGCCGAGCCAGATGAGATAAAGCGCGCCGCAGAGCTTTACCGCCAGATAAAGCCACGGCACCGCCTGAAACAGCACGGAAAGCCCTGCCGCAGAAGCAACGATGTGGACATAGCAGCCGACATGGATGCCAAGCACCGCCATCAGCCCGGCAAACCGGCCACGCGCCATGGTTTGCGCCGCCGCGTAAAGCATGGCCGGGCCGGGAATATAGGCAAACAGGGCGGTGGTGATGAAAAAGGCTGTCAGCAGCTCAAAAGACGGCATGATGTGTTCCCCTACCCCGTTTGGCTCGCAATCGATTTCAAACGGCCGAATGACGTCTTTACAATCTTTCCGGTTCGACCGGAAGTGCGGCCGTGACGAACGCCCGATGGGGAGCAAGCCCGTTCCTCCCCTCCCGTCATTCCGGCCCTGAGCCGGATTCCAGCCGCCACGCGTCTGCGCGTCGGGAACAGCCTTTTCAGCCCAAGGACCTGGGCTGGCTGGATACCGACTCAAGGCCGGTATGACGGAGGAGAAAGTGTCAGCCTCGGCGTACTATCGGACTACGCCGAGGGAAATTCCGCAAGCCTTGCGGCGTAACGCGCCATCGTATCGACTTCGAAATTGACGAAGTCGCCCGGCTGGCGCTCGCCCCACGTCGTCACAGTCAGCGTGTGGCGGATCAGCAGCACGTCGAAATCCGTGCCTTCGACCGCGTTGACGGTGAGCGAGGTCCCGTCCAGTGCGATGGAACCCTTGGGTGCAACGAATTTCGCCAGATGGTCCGGCGCGCGCAGGCGGATACGCACGGCCTCGCCCTCCGGCTCCACGGACAGGATTTCCGCCTTGTCATCGACATGGCCGGAGACGATGTGGCCGCCAAGTTCGTCGCCGATCTTCAGCGCCCGCTCCAGATTGACATGGGTGCCCTTTTGCCATCCGGCAATCGTCGTCAGGCGCAGCGCCTCTTCCCAGGCTTCGACCTCATACCAGCGCTCATTGCTGCCGTCTTCCGGCAATCTCGTCACCGTCAGGCACACGCCGCCATGGGAGATCGATGCGCCCATATCGATGGTCTTGGGATCGTAATTGGTCGCCACCCGCAAACGAATTCCCTCGGCCAGAGCTTCCAGCTCGGACACGGTTCCAACGTCGGTGACAATTCCGGTAAACATCAAAGCGGCCTTTCATAATCGAAGCAGCGATCCGGCCCATAGGCCGTTTCGCTGACCAGAACATAATCGCCCGTGATATCGGCACGGCGGAGCGGTGTTTCAATGCCGCCTTCGCCGATCACGACCGAGCTTTCGAACAGCATGATACGGTCCACCAGCCCGGCTTCAAGGAATGATTTTGCTGCAAACGCGCCGCCTTCGACCAGAAGTTCCGACATGCCGCTATCGGCGAGGGTGTGGAGGAGGGATTCGAGCGATGGTGCTTCGAGGATTTGGATGCCGGCTTTGGTGAGGAGTTGGCGTCGGTGGTCGGGGTTACCCCCCTCTGTCCTGCCGGACATCTCCCCCACAAGGGGGGAGATCGATGGAGCGGCGTATTGCCCGACATCAACAGCTGGAGAATGAGACCCCGACTCAAAATTTGAGCGAGCGGACAGCCCCTTGCCGATCTCCCCCCTTGTGGGGGAGATGCCCGGCAGGGCAGAGGGGGGTAAAGCGGCAACCACCACCGGAACTTCACGCGCACTCCGCACCAGCTTCGACGTCAGCGGCAATTCAAACTGGCGGTCCAGCACGATGCGCACCGGCGAGCGCTGCTCCATGCCGGCAATGCGCACCGTCAGCTCCGGATCATCCGCAATAGCGGTGCGAATACCGACGAGAATGGCATCACAACGCGCCCGCAGCTCATGGACGGCATGGCGAGCCTCAGGCCCGGTGATCGCCACCTGCCCCTCGCCCTGCCTGCCGATCATCCCATCGGCGGAAATTGCAAGTTTCAGAATCACATGCGGGCGTTTTTTCATCTGACGTGTGAGGTAACCGGCAAGCGCTCGCTTACCCTCATCACGCAGCAGGCCGGTCTCCACGACAATGCCGGCATCACGTAAAATCGTATAACCACGACCGGAAACGCGCTCGTCCGGATCGTCCACCGCCACCACGACACGGGCGACGCCGTATTCCACAAGAGCGTTGGCACAGGGCGGGGTTTTGCCCCAGTGCGAGCATGGTTCAAGCGTCACATAGGCGGTCGCGCCACGAGCAGCATCGCCGGCGATTTCCAGCGCCTGGCGCTCGGCATGCGGGCGGCCGCCAGTGGCCGTCACCGCTTCGGCAATGATTTTCCCGTCTTTAACGAGAACACAGCCCACGGAGGGATTGGTAAGCGTCTGGCCCTGGTGGCGAAGCGAAACCTCGATTGCCCTTGCCATGAATCTTTCGTCATCGGCACGGCTCGTCACGGCTAGACTCCGGCGTCCGTATCGCGGGCGATCTTGGCGTTGATTTCGGCAATCACGTTTTCAAAATCCTCGGCATGGCTGAAATCGCGATAGACCGAGGCGTAACGCACGAAGGCCACGTCATCGAGACTTTTCAGCGCTTCAAGAACCTGCAGGCCAATTTCTTCCGAGGGAATTTCCGTCTCGCCGGAGCTTTCGAGACGACGAACGATGCCGGAAACGGCCCGCTCGATCCGGTCGCGGTCGACCGGGCGCTTGCGCAGCGCGATCTCGAAGGATCGCACCAGCTTTTCCCGGTCGAAGGGCAGCTTGCGGCCGCTTTTCTTGATGACCATCAACTCGCGCAGTTGCACGCGCTCATAGGTCGTAAAGCGGCCCCCGCAATCGGGGCAGATGCGCCGCCGACGGATGGAGGTGTTGTCCTCCGCCGGACGCGAGTCCTTGACCTGTGTGTCTTCGGAACCGCAGAATGGGCAGCGCATCGTCTTTTTTCCTTACATGTACGGGTACATCGGGAAACGGTCGGTCAGGCCGACGACCTTTTCACGTACCGCAGCTTCGACGGAGGCATTGCCCTCGTCCGAATTGGCAACCTTCAAGCCGTCGAGAACCTCGACGATCAGCTTGCCGATTTCGCGGAATTCCGCTTCCTTGAAACCGCGCGTCGTGCCGGCCGGCGTGCCAAGACGGACGCCGGATGTGACGAAGGGCTTTTCCGGATCGAAAGGAATGCCGTTCTTGTTGCAGGTGACGTAAGCGCGGCCGAGTGCTGCTTCCGCACGCTTGCCGGTGGCGTTCTTCTTGCGAAGGTCGACCAGCATCAGGTGGTTGTCGGTGCCGCCGGAGACGACATCCAGACCGCCTTCGATCAGGGTTTCTGCCAGCGCCTTGGCGTTCTTGACGACCTGTGCGGCATAGTCCTTGAACTCTGGCTGCAAAGCTTCACCGAAGGCCACTGCCTTGGCGGCGATGACGTGCATTAGCGGGCCGCCCTGCAGGCCGGGGAATACGGCGGAGTTGAACTTCTTGGCCAGATCCTCGTCATTGGTGAGGATCATGCCGCCACGCGGGCCGCGCAGCGACTTGTGCGTCGTCGTCGTTGCAACATGGCAATGCGGGAACGGCGACGGGTGCTGGCCACCGGCAACGAGACCGGCGATGTGGGCCATGTCGACCATCAGGTAAGCGCCGACTTCATCGGCGATCTCGCGGAAGCGCTTCCAGTCCCAGATGCGGGAATAAGCGGTGCCGCCGGCGAGGATCAGCTTCGGCCGGGTTTCCTTGGCCTTGCGCTCTACTTCATCCATGTCGAGCAGGTTGTCGCCTTCGCGCACGCCGTAGGAAACGACGTTGAACCATTTGCCGGACATGTTGACCGGCGAACCGTGGGTCAGGTGACCTCCCGAGTTCAGGTCGAGACCCATGAAGGTATCACCCGGCTGCAGGAGCGCGAGGAACACGGCCTGGTTCATCTGCGAACCGGAATTCGGCTGGACGTTGGCGAAGTTGACGCCGAACAGCTTCTTGGCGCGCTCAATGGCAAGCTCTTCAGCAATGTCGACGAACTGGCAGCCGCCATAATAACGCTTGCCCGGATAACCTTCCGCATATTTGTTGGTCATGATCGAACCCTGCGCTTCAAGCACGGCGCGGGAAACGATGTTTTCCGAGGCGATCAGTTCGATCTCGTGGCGCTGGCGACCCAGTTCCTTCTCGATCGAGCCGAAAATATCCGGATCAACTTCGGCAAGCGGACGGGAGAAGAAAGCATCTGTGTTCGACATGGTGAAGGCTCCTGAAACAGTAATGCGATGGCGTCTTAGCGTTCCGCCCGGACAAGAGCAATACGAGGTGCGAGATTTGCCCGTCAAAACGCGACGTTGCGACAAAAAACGGCAGCTGTTTTCAGAAAATCGTCAAGAAAAAAGCCGCACCCGAAGATGCGGCCTGTTTTCATCGATAAAAGCGCAGATCAGTTGCGCGGCAGAAGGTCGTCATCAACAGGGCCGGCCGGCTGCTCGATGCCGGTGGTGGTGTTGAGCGCCAGTTCGGCGTTGCCGTCCTTTTCATAGATATCGTCGCGGAACTGCACCACGCCGTCCTTCGCCGACCATGCGGTGATGTAGACGAAATAAACAGGCACTTCCTGCGCCAGCTTGATCGGCGTGTTGACGCGGGTGGCGATGACGCGCTCCATTTCCTGACGCGACCAGCCGGGCGTGTCGCGCAGCAGCCAGCTTGTGAGGTCGCGCACATTCTGCACGCGCACGCAGCCGGAGGATTCGAAACGCATCAGCTTGTTGAACAGGCCCTGCTGCGGCGTGTCGTGCATATATTCGTTGTTCGGATTGTGGAAGTTGATCTTCGTCGAAGACATGGCGTTGATCTTGCCGGGGTCCTGGCGGAACATCAGGTTCGGGGCCTTCGGCGCGAACCAGTCGACCGCGGTCGGCGGCACTTCCTGTCCCTTGCCATCGATGAGGCGGATATTGTTCCGCTCCAGATAGGTCGGGTCCTTCTGCATCAGCGGCACGATATCCTTCTCGATGATCGAGCGCGGCGCGGTCCAGTAAGGGTTGAGGATGACCTCGTAGATCTTGGAATTGATGACATGCGTCGGGCGGCTGGCGCGGCCGACGACGGCCGTGTTGCGCAGGACGACGCGTTCATTCTCCACCGCTTCGATGGCGGCGGCCGGAATATTGACCATCAGGTGACGCGGGCCGAGATCGCCCGACATGGACTGGATGCGCACGAGGTTGGTCTGCAATTGCGCCAGACGAATCTGGGCCGAAACATTAAGCGCCTTGGTGGTATATTCACCGCTGACACCATCGGCGGGAAGACCATGGCGAGCCTGGAAGCGTTTCAGCGCACCATCGACGTAACTATCGAAGGCGCTGGAAATGCCGGCCTCGCGCGGCAGGTCGCCGGATACCATCAGTCGCTGGCGAAGCGCCTGTACGGAGGGGTCCGAGACGCCAATCTGAAGACGCTGCTGGCTGACGGGCACATCCGGCCAGCCGCCATTCTGCACGATCTGCTGATATTGCATGATCGCCTGCTGCATGTAGACAGGCGCTTCCCGTCCGAGAACCGGATTGTTGGAGACCACGCCGACGGCGGAACGCGACGTATTGGCGTCGAACTGGTCATCCCAGTTGCCGCGGCGTGACGAACCCATGAGGTCGTTCAGCGCATTTTGCGCCAGCGCCGGCGCGGCAAGCGCTGCGACACCAACGGAAACGGCTGAGCGCAGAAGCGCGCGGCGCGATACGGAATCGGAAACGGATTTCTTTGTCATTCTACCTACCAGCCACTCTCTTCGGCATTCTCAACAATGCCTAAATCAATATGATTAACAAACACGTACAACGTGCCTGCCGGCCGGTAATGCTCGAGGCCCAAGGGTCTGGGCGCTACAGTCTGGCGGAACAGTCGGGACTTGCCGCGACAGCAGGAGAAACAGCCGGCTCCCTCACCCTTGCCGGTCCCATATCAATATGGCCAATTCGTGTCACGCGCCTTTTCTCACAAAGCTGTGTTGCCTGAAAATAAAGGCGAAGGCCCGGATAAGGCAACGGGCTTGACATGAAAAACAAGCGTCGGCGTTGCGCGGAATCCGCAAGCCGGAGGCAAAGCGATGCCCCCGGCTTAAACAGTGAAACCGTCGCGGATATTAGAGACGATAAGCGATCGAGTCGTTCCAGAAGCGATCGAGGCGCTGCAGCAGCTTGTTCATTTCGGAGAACTCGCCGGTGCCGATGCCGCCGACCTTTTCGATCGAGCCGACGTGGCGTTCATAAAGGCGGGCAACCGTTTCGGCGATGGCCTGGCCTTCTTCAGTCAGGCTGATGCGGACCGAGCGGCGGTCGACACGCGAGCGCTGGTGGTTGATGAGACCGAGATCGACCAGCTTCTTGACGTTGTAGGAAACGTTCGAGCCGAGGTAATAACCGCGGGAACGAAGTTCACCGGCCGTCAATTCGGAATTGCCGATGTTGAAAAGCAGGAGCGCCTGTACGGCGTTGACGTCATCACGACCCTGACGATCGAACTCGTCCTTGATGACATCGAGGAGGCGGCGGTGGAGACGTTCCACCAGGTGCAGCGACTCCATGTAGAGCGAACGGATGGTATCTTCGTGTGCGTCGGCAACAACGGCCTGCGGCTTAACTTTGCTATTGATCATGACTGCCTCACTGTTTTGTTTGGCGGTGTGTTTGTTTGTCTCCCGCCTTGAGTGAGAACCTAATCAATGCGCATAAAATTCTACTTAAAAGCTACGATTAACAAATGGTTACCTGCATTTTCCCTGGAGGGGCCAACTTGTGGCGAAGCGGGAATGGCCAGAGCTCATCTATTATAAATCAATGACTTAGCGATAAAAAACAGCCGAAAATCAGGCCCAATTGCTTTATTCTTATGGTAAATCAATTCTTGCGCGTTCTTCATTCTGGCGGTGATCCAGCCAGAAAGCGACCAGAAATAGTATATAAATGGTTGCCACGAGGCCGTGCATGACGGGTACCAGCGTGTTGGCGCCAAAGATATGTGGCCATACCTTATACATGGCGATCTGCGCGCCTGCGCCCATGACCCACATGACGGCGCCCCAGGAGGCGCCAAGCCAGAGACCGAGTGCCGCGACCGGGAAAATGACTGCAAGCGCGCTGCCCGCCACCCGCCAGGGCAGGTTCAGCATATCGAACCGCCCCTGCCCGCCCAGCGAGTACCCCGTGAGCATTGCCCAATATTGCAGGCCGAACCAGAAACAGGAGACCGCGACCAGTCTCATGAAGACCAGAAAGAGGATTTCCGTAAGCGGGAGCTTCGGCAGAGGTTGAGAATCAGGTTCCATGGCCGGAAGATACGGTCTCGACGGGCGGGCGACCAGCCCATATTGAATCCGCTGGCTCGTCTTGTCAAAGCAGCATCGCCCGTTCATGGCGGGTGTGGAACCGCAGGACCTTCGAGGGGCCGCGCCTTGTTTCCTCAGAAGGCCAGGGCGATCCGCACCAGCAGGCGATAGGCAAGACTGCGCGGCACCATTTGGTTGACAGTCCCGGCGATGTAGAGATCGCGGTCCGGCACATAAAACAGCATGGCCCCGAAGACGCCGGAATGGCCGATCATGGCGGGGACGGGAAAGAAAGGCGACTGCCAGCGCGGAATGCTGAACCGCATGACACCGATGCCATAGGAAAGAGGCACCAATGGCGAGAAGATCGAGCGCCATTGTGCCGTCATCCCCGCGAGGCTGGTTTTGGAAAACAACTCACCCCCAACAAAAGCGCGCAGAAACCGGATCTGGTCCCGCATGGTCGAGACGATGGCGCCTTCGGCGGCAAACGAGGCTAGAGCCCTGGGAGTATGCAGAGGCGTGTTTCGACACATAACCGCCGTGACATCGCTATAACGATCAAGCGTCGCAGGCGTGAAGAGCCAGGTGTCTTCCAGCGCCAACGGCTGAAAGATACGGTTACGGAGCGCATTTTCATAAGAACAACCGGCCAGAATTTCAACGATGCGCCCGAGCAGCATATAGTTGGTGTCGCTGTAGAATGCCTTTCTGGGCGTGGAGGGCGCAAAGTGAGCCTTCATGGAGCGGGAAATGGACAGAAGTTCCTCGAAACTCCAGCCCCTGTCTGCCTTGAGCAGATCGGCAAGGACCGTGCCTCCGTCCGGCCGCTTGTCCTCGAAATAGTCCGGGATGCCGGAGGTATGGGCCAGAAGTTCACCGATTGTGACCTGCGATCCGAAATCACGTCCATCGTAAATATTAAGGCCAGCCATCGTCTCGCATCCGAGCAGGTCCGAGGCGCGGGCATCCAGCGTGAGCTTATGCTCCTCGCACAGCTGGACGATCAAAGCTGCCGTGAACAACTTGGTGATGCTGGCGATGAAATAAGGTCGATGCGCTTCGCCGTGCCGCCAGGAAAAACCGGTGGACGGCTGCTCGACAGTCAGGGAAAGTCCGGCGGCACCGGGCGGAAAGACATATCCGGCCGCGATCCGCTCAAGCTTCGGCGTTTGCATCTATCACTCCTACTGGCCTGTTCCGTGCAGGCTTGCACAATCGACCGTGTCAACTCCTGGTAACGCCGCACTATTCCCCAACACCATTGCAGGAAAATTGTCGCATTCGCATCGTGCGCCCTCCGTGTTATGGAGCTTTCCAGAATGGGCGGGATACGAAGGATATTCTTACATGCAGGACAAAACGCATCTGGTCGACGAGATTACCGGCCATCGACGCATGCGGCGCAATCGCAAGGCGGACTGGACGCGCCGTCTGGTGCAGGAGAACCGCCTGACCGTCGACGATCTCATCTGGCCAGTGTTCATCGTGCCGGGCAGCAATATCCTCGATCCCATTCCGGCGATGCCCGGCGTCAACCGGATGAGTATCGACCGGCTTGTGGAAGCGGCGAAGGAAGCCGCCGATCTCGGCATCCCGGCAATCGCCACCTTTCCGAATATCGAGATGGAGCTGCGTGACGAGACCGGCTCGAATGCGCTGGAGGCCAATAACCTCATCAATCAGGCGACGATCGCGGTCAAAAAAGCCGTTCCAAATATCGGTATGATCACCGATGTCGCGCTCGACCCTTTCACCAGCCACGGGCATGACGGCATTTTGCGCGGCGACGAGATCGTCAATGACGAGACGGTCGATCAGGTCGTCAGGGCGGCGATCCTGCAGGCGGATGCCGGCTCCGACATTATTTCTCCGTCGGAAATGATGGATGGCCGCATCGGCGCTATCCGTCGCGGTCTCGATGCAGCCGGGCATCAGAATGTCGGCATCATGGCTTATGCGACGAAATTCGCCTCCGGTTATTATGGCCCCTATCGCGAGGCCATTTCCACGGCGGGGCTGCTGAAGGGCGACAAGAACAGCTATTACATCAGCCCTGCCAACGGCATGGAGGCGATCCGCGATGCGGCGCTCGACGTTGAGGAAGGGGCTGACATGCTGATGGTCAAACCCGGCCTGCCCTATCTCGACATCTGCTGGCGGCTGAAGGAGAATTTCGGGCTGCCGACTTTCGCTTATCAGGTGTCAGGCGAATATACCCAGATCAAGGCGGCGGCCATGAATGGCTGGATCGACGGCGAGCGGGTGATGATGGAAACGCTTCTCTGTTTCAAGCGTGCAGGCTGCGACGGCATCTTGAGCTATTTCGCCATCGAGGCTGCACGCAAGCTCGCAAAGGGCTGACGGCCACGTCTTATTGTATTCGGTCGTTTTCTTCCCATATTGTCTGCTGACACGGCATATATGCCGAGCTGTCAGACCTTCTTTAGGAGAAAACGACCGATGAGCCTCGACCAGAACCCCACCTATGCCGCACCGGACGACTGGCGCGCCTATAGCGGCGTCCTGAGCCGGCGCGTCTTCGCGTTCCTGATCGACTACGCGATCGTTCTGCTTCTGTGCATCCCGGCTGCGGTCATCGTTTTTTTTCTCGGCGTGATTACCTTCGGCCTTGGCTGGTTTCTCTTCCCGGCGCTGTTCGTCATCGTCGCGGTGCTTTATTTCGGCATATCACTCGGCGGTCCCTCGCAGGCCACACCCGGCATGCGGGCGATGGGCATCGCGATGGCGCGCATGGACGGGCGGCGAATCGATTTTCTGTTGGCGACCGTGCACATCGTGCTGTTCTGGGTCATCAACTCGGTTTTGACCCCTTTGATTCTTCTGGCAGGCCTGTTTACCGAGCGCTCGCGCCTCGTTCACGACTTCCTGCTCGGCACCGTCATGGTCAGAACACGCTGATATCGAGGAAAGCCACGAAAACGTGGCTTTCAAAGGCGGTAAATACCTCATCCCGCAGTTGACGTTTTCCGTCATTTTGCCATTCTGTGACATTATGCTTGTCGCTTGAAGCGCCGCCGCCAACCCCGTGAAATCGCGGCTCGCTTTCATAACAGACGCAGGAGGCGATCACGGTTCCATGAACACGCAGGCGACGCCCTCTCCTCAATTCTATCTTACGGCACCGGCCACCTGTCCCTATCTGCCGAACCAGATGGAGCGGAAGGTTTTTACGCATCTGGTTGGCCCGCGCGCGTCTGATATGAACGACCTTCTGACTCAGGGCGGCTTCAGGCGTTCGCAAAACATCGCCTATCGCCCGGCCTGCGAAAACTGCCGCGCCTGCGTTTCCGTGCGTATCCTGACCGAACAGTTCCAGCCGACAAAATCGATGCGGCGCGTTCTCGCCATCAACAGGGATGTCGTGGCAACCGTCCACGCCGCCGAGCCTTCTACCGAGCAGTTCTCCCTGTTCCGCCGTTATCTCGACCACCGCCACCAGTCGGGCGGCATGTCCGATATGTCGGCGCTGGACTATGCGATCATGGTCGAAGACACGCATGTGAACACACGCATCATCGAATATCGCCTGCGCGAACCCGGCTCCGGCATCGACGCCAGCAAACGCGGCGAATTGCTGGCCGTGGCGCTCAGCGACGTGATGAGCGACGGGCTGTCGATGGTCTATTCGTTCTTCAACCCCGACCTCGAAAAACGCTCGCTCGGCACCTTCATGATCATCGACCACATCACCCGCACCCGCGCACTCGGCCTGCCGCATGTGTATCTCGGCTACTGGGTCGATGGCTCGGACAAGATGGGCTACAAGACCAGATACCATCCGCAGGAACACCTGACGCCGCGCGGGTGGGAGGTTTATTCTCCTAAAGAAGAATAAGAATTCGCCAAACAGTCAAATTCATCCGATAAACTCCATTTAAACTTGGAGTACTTCATATGAAAGCAACCATTTTCGAGATCGGCGAAGCCGCAGGTATTATTATCCCCAAGGACATGCTTGAACGGCTTGGCTGGAAGATCGGCGACGTTCTCAATCTACGAATCGATGGCAATGTGCTTGACGTGCGATCCGCCAGTGGTGTGGATGAGGCGACAGATGATTTTGATCGTCAGCTTGAACATGCGCGGAGCGCGATGCGCAAGTACCACGTCGCCTTGAAAACGCTCGCAAAATCATAAAATTCGCTTGGTTTGACCACCAAACAAATACGATAGAAAACGTCCCGGCGGTGCCGGGAACGTCAATCACATCACCCGCCAAATTTCCCGCTCCGCGGAAAGCCCTTCGGCACGGTGCGGCCAACGGTGGCGCGGTCGGCCAGCCATTCGCGCAATTCTTCGCCGACCTTGTTGAACAGACGTCCGGCCGTGTCGGACCAGCTCAAGCCTTCGGCCAGCGCGAAGCACTTCACATCCACCACGCCGCCATCCTTGTAACGCTGCAGGCGCACGCCCTTGCCGCGCGACATTTCCGGCACCTGCGACAGCGGGAAAGCCAAAAGCTTGCGGTTTTCGCCGACGACGGCGACATGGTCGCCGGTCACCGGCACGGCAAGCTTGGCTTCGTCAGGCATGGCGACATTCATGATCTGCTTGCCCTTGCGGGTGTTGGCGATCATTTCGCTTTCGGCGACGATGAAGCCGTTGCCGCCGGTGGAGACCAGTAGCAGCTTGCGCGATGGATCGTGAACGAAGGCCGTCAGGATATCCTGATCATTCTCCATATCGACCATAATGCGGATCGGCTCGCCATGGCCACGTCCACCCGGCAGCTTGTCTGCGCCGAGCGTATAGGCCTTGCCGCCGGTGGTCAGAAGCAGCAGCTTGTCGGTCGTCTGCGCCGGGAAGGCGAGCTTCGGACCGTCGCCTTCCTTGAAGGTCAGGGCGGACGTGTCGGACATGTGCCCCTTCAGCGCCCTGATCCAGCCCTTCTGCGAGATGACGATGGTGACCGGTTCCTTCTCGATCATCGACTGATGGATAGCATCGATATCGGCATCCGGTGCATCGGCGAATTGCGTGCGACGACGGCCGATCTCGGTTGCCTTGGCGTATTTCTTTTTGACCTCGCCGATTTCCCAGGCGACGGTCTGCCACTGCTTGTCATCGGAGGCGAGCAGTCCTTCGATTTCAGCCTTCTCGCTGCTGAGGTCGTCGTGTTCCTTGCGGATTTCGAATTCCTCGAGCTTGCGCAGGTTGCGCAGCCGCATATTGAGGATGGCTTCGGCCTGATTGTCGGTGAGCGACCACCTGGCCATCATCACCTGTTTCGGCTCATCCTCCTCGCGGATGATGCGGATCATTTCATCCAGATTGAGATAGGCGACCAGCAGGCCGCCCAGAATCTCGAGCCTGCGGTCGATGGCGGCCAGACGGTGACGGGAGCGGCGGACCAGCACGTCCTTGCGGTGCGCCAGCCATTCGCTCAGCACCTCGTTCAGCGCCATCACCTTCGGCACCTTGCCAAGCGACAACACGTTCATGTTGAGCGGCAGGCGGCTTTCGAGGTCGGACAGGCGGAACAGCGATTCCATCAGCAGCGTCGCATCGACGGTGCGGTTCTTCGGCACCAGCACGATACGCACGTCTTCGGCGGATTCGTCGCGGACATCCTCCAGCAGCGGCAGCTTGCGGGCGAGCAAGAGCTCGGCGATCTTTTCGATCAGCCGCGATTTCTGCACCTGGAAGGGAATTTCGGTGATGACGATCTGGTAACCGCCGCGGCCGAGATCTTCCGTTTCCCATTTGGCGCGCACGCGAAAACCGCCACGCCCCGTCTTATAGGCCTCGAGAATATTCTCGCGGCTTTCGATGATGATGCCACCGGTCGGCAGGTCCGGGCCGGGAATGAACTCCACCAGCTTCTCAACCGTCGCATCGGGGTGCTTGATGAGATGAAGTGCGGCGTCGCAAAGTTCATGGGCATTGTGCGGCGGGATCGATGTCGCCATGCCGACGGCGATGCCGGAGGCCCCGTTTGCCAGAAGGTTCGGGAAAGCGCCCGGCAGGACGACCGGTTCCTCGTCTTCCTCGTTATAGGTGGCGCGGAAATCCACCGCGTCCTCGCCGATGCCTTCCAGCAGCAGCGCCGCCACATCGGTCATGCGCGCTTCGGTATAACGATAGGCGGCGGCGCCGTCGCCATCGATGTTGCCGAAATTGCCCTGCCCGTCGACGATCGGATAGCGCTGGGAGAAATCCTGCGCGAGGCGCACCAGCGCATCATAGACCGACTGGTCGCCATGCGGGTGGAACTTACCGATCACGTCACCGACGATACGGGCGCATTTCTTGAAGGCCGAGTTGGGGCGGATGCCCATCTCGCTCATGGCGTGGATAATGCGGCGATGCACCGGCTTCAGGCCGTCGCGCACATCCGGCAGCGCACGATGCATGATCGTGGACAGGGCGTAAGCGAGGTAGCGCTCTTCAAGCGCCGCCTTCAAATCGACCGGATGAATGTTATCGTCTCCGCCTGACGGAGGTACAAGATTTTTTCCCATGGTGCTTGACTAGCGGAAATGCCGGAACCCGGCAAGAAATTCAGGGGTCTGCGCTGTGGATGAAAGCAACTCTTTCATGCGTTTTTTTGTTAACCGCGTTGTAAATGCCGCAATGCCGCCGTCATGCGAATCGATCTAAATTCTGTAGACCTTTGAATAATCGTGAATATAAGTATCACCATTAGCATTCTGACACGGTGCACATCCGTACGTTGAGGGAAGAAACATCATGAGATTGAAATCCACCCGGCAGGTTCTTTTTGCGAGTGCCGCGCTTCTTGTGCTTTCAGCGCCGGCTTTCGCGCTGGATGGCGGGGATGTGCTGAAGAAGATCAATGCGGCCTATGCCGCCCAGGGCGGCGAGATCGCCGCTGGCTCGGTTGCCGTCAACGGCTCCACCGTGACGCTGAATGACGTCACCTTCAACGCGGCCGCCGATCCGGCCAAGAAGTTTCCGGTCGGCAATGTCACGCTCGAAGGCGTCGAGGAAAACAACGGCGGCTACAAGATCAAGAACGCCCGTTTCGACAATATCGACTACAAACAGGAAAAAGTGGAGATCAAGGCGAGCGACATCTACATGTCCGGCCTCGTCATTCCCGCCGATGCGACCACGGGCACCGTGGATGCGCTGATGTTCTATGACGAAGCGCATAGCGGTCCGGTTTCCGTTTCCGTCGACGGCAAGCAGGCTTTCTCGCTCGAGGAAAGCACCGCTACGATGTCCGTCAGCGACGACAAGGCCTCGATCGGTTTCGAACTCGACGCCTCCGGCTTCAAGGCTGATCTTAGCGAAGTCACCGACCCGGCTACCAAGGACGCGATCGAGAAGCTCGAACTCAAGGCCCTTTCCGGCGACATGACCATGAGCGGCAGCTGGGAAGTGGCTTCCGGCACCGTCGATGTCGAGGAATACGCCATCGACCTCACCGATGTCGGTCGTCTCAACATGTCGTTCGGCTTCTCCGGCTACACGCTCGCTTTCATCAAGTCGATGCAGGAGACGGTGAAGGCTCAGGCAGCCAACCCGAACAAGGAACAGGCCGACCAAGCGGCAAGCCTTGCCATGCTCGGCCTGATGCAGCAGCTTTCCTTCGTCAATGCCGAGATCAGCTTCGAAGACGCCAGCATCACCAAGCGCGCCATCGATTACGCTGCCAGCCAGCAGGGCATGACGGGCGACCAGCTTGCCCAGACCATCAAGGGCATGGCTCCCATCATGATGGCCTCGCTCAACGTTCCGGAATTGCAGAACATGGTGTCGGCAGCGATCAACACCTATATCGACAATCCGAAGAACTTCTCGATCACCGCAGAGCCGGAAAAGCCGGTTCCGTTCCCGATGATCATGGGCGCTGCGATGGGCGCGCCGAACACCCTGCCGAAAATGCTCGGCGTGACGGTGACGGCAAACGAATAGGACGACAAAGCCCCGGTTTAAAACCGGGGCTTTTTTCTACTCAGTGCAACGGGGCCGCCGACGCATCCTGCTTGTCGTGCAGGGCGAAGCGGTCGATCATATGGGCGCTCGCCTCATTGACGCCGATGACCTCGACCCGTTTGCCGGTCTTGCGGAACTTCAGGACCACCTTGTCCAAAGCTCCGACCGCCGAAATATCCCAAAGATGCGCCTCGGTGACATCGATCGTTACCGCCTCCACCTCTTCAGCGAAATCGAAAGCGGCGATGAAGCTCTCCGTCGAGGCGAAGAATATCTGGCCATCGACGCGGTAGATGCGCTCCCGGCCGTCGGCTGAAAGCTCCGGGCGGACATGGAAAAGCTTTGAGACCTTGCCCGCGAAAAACACGCCGGAGAGAAGCACGCCTGCCAGCACGCCTTTGGCCAGGTCATGCGTCGCCAGCACGGTGCCGACCGTTACCAGCATAACGATGCTTGACGATGGCGGATTGCGGCTAAGATCGAGGATCGAGCGCCACGAGAAGGTGCCGATGGACACCATGATCATGACAGCCACCAGAGCCGCCATTGGAATGATGCGCACGAGATCATCAAGCACCAGAATGAGGAACAACAGGAAAGCGCCCGCCACGAAGGTGGACAGGCGGCCCCTGCCCCCGGAGCGGACATTGATGACGGACTGGCCGATCATGGCGCAGCCGCCCATGCCGCCGATCAGCGCCGACGCGATGTTGCTCGTCCCCTGTCCGATGCATTCCTGGCTCTTGTTGCTGCCCGTATCCGTCATGTCATCGACGATCTGGGCCGTCAGCAGCGATTCCAGCAGGCCGACGGCGGCCAGTGCGACGGAATAGGGAAAGATGATCTGCAACGTTTCGAAGGTCAACGGCACCTGCGGCAGGGCGAAGATCGGCAGCGTCGAGGGCAGTTCGCCGAGATCGCCGACGGTGCGGATATCCATGCCGGAAAAAACCGCTACGCAGGTCAAAACGACGATGGCGACCAGCGGTGACGGGATGATTTTCGTGACCAGCGGAAAGAGATAGATGATCGCAAGGCCGGCTGCGATCATGACATAGGTTTCGACCGGTACGCCGATCAGTTCGGGCAATTGCGCCATGAAGATCAGGATCGCCAGCGCATTGACGAAACCGGTCATCACCGAGCGCGAGACGAAGCGCATCACCCGGCCAAGTCTCGCAAATCCCGCCACGATTTGCAGCACGCCCATGAGGATGGTGGCGGCAAAGAGATATTGCAGGCCATGCTCCTTGACGAGCGTGACCATCAAGACGGCCGTTGCGGCGGTGGCCGCGGAAATCATGCCCGGCCGCCCGCCAGTGAAGGCGGAAACACAGGCGATGGCGAAGGAGGCAAACAGCCCCACTTTCGGATCGACACCGGCGATGACGGAAAAGCCGATTGCTTCGGGAATGAGGGCGAGTGCGACGACGATGCCGGAAAGCACATCGCCGCGAATATTGGAAAACCACTCACGTCTGTAAGTCTGAAATCTGTTCATTTGATTTTTTTCGCAAAGAATGACGCACCGGCCGGAGCCATGTCCGGTAGATCGAAAAACGAATGTCGGTGCTTTGCGTTGTCTGGCGGATCGGCGGCCAGAAGAGCCACCCGGGATTTCACCGGGTCCGTGGTGAGTAATCCACCTATAAACGGCAAAAAAGCGGGCGGCAAGTTGCGCGCCCGCTTTTCGATGCCCACGAATAAGGCGTCAGGCCGCTTCGCGCAGACCATACCCCTGCATATCCATATCGCTTAACCGGAACTGCTGGACTAGTTCCTTGAGACGGGTGGTCTCGCCCGCCAGCATGGCGCTGGCGGCATTGTTTTCCTCGACCATGGCGGCGTTCTGCTGCGTGCCCTGATCCAGATGGTTGACAGTGGTGTTGATCTCGGAAAGCCCGAGCGACTGCTCCCTCGTCGCGACGGCGATGGCTTCGATATGGCCGTTGATCGTCTTCACCGAGCCGCCGATGCGCGACAGCGCCGCGCCGGTTTCCCGCACGAAACGCGCACCGTCCTTCACCTCGGTGCTGGAGTTGCGGATCAGCACCTTGATCTCGGCCGCCGCTTTTGCAGAGCGCTGGGCCAGTTCGCGCACTTCCTGGGCGACGACGGCGAAACCGCGTCCCGCCTGACCGGCGCGGGCAGCCTCGACACCAGCGTTCAGCGCGAGAAGGTTGGTCTGAAAGGCGATCTCATCGATGACGCTGATAATGCTGCCGATCTTGCCGGATGACTGCTCGATCTTTTCCATGGCCATGATGGTGTCGACGACGAGATCGGCCGTGCGGCTGGCATCCTCATCGGCAGAATGGGCGACCGTGCGGGCTTCCACCGCACGCTCCGCCGAAATGCGGATATTCGCGGTCAGCTCATCGAGAGCGGCGGCGGTTTCTTCCAGCGAGGCGGCCTGCTGCTCGGTGCGGCGGGCAAGATCGGCAGCGCTCTGGCTGATCTCCTGGCTGCCGCCGTCGATCGCCACGCTCGATTGCACGACGCCGGACATGGCGGCATCCAGCTGGCGGATAGTGCGGTTGAGATCGTGGCGCAGCGTCTCGAAATCCGGAGCAAACGGCTCGTTCAACTCGAAGGAGAGATCACCGGCGGCGAGGCGGTGCAGCGCTGCCGCAAGGCCGCTTGTCGCCTGCATCAACCGCGCCTGTGCCTCGACCTCTGCCTCGCGCTGGAACAGGGCCTTTTCGTCTTCGGCCTGTTGCCGGGCCGCAAAAGTCTGGTTCTCCAGTTCAATCTTGGCGATGGCGGCCTGCCGGAAAATTTCCAGCGCCTGCGCCATGGCGCCAAATTCATCCTTACGACGCAGGCCGGGAACGGCAAATTCGGTTTCACCGTCGGCAAGGCGACGCATCGCGCCGGTGATCAAAGTCGCGGGGCGGGTTATCGAACGGCCGATGAAATAGACCCCGGCAAAAAGGATCACGACGGTCAGGGCGATGAGGGCGACGACGATCGAAACCGTGGTCTCCGCCGCTTTTTTGTTTTCGAGCGCGCTGGCCTGCCGCTCCTGCCGATAGGCCGAGGAAATATCAGCGACAACGGGAAGCAGCGTATTGTAGGCGGAGGCGACCGTTTCGCGCGCCTTTTGCTCCTCCAGCACGGCCTGCGCATAAAATCGGAAGGCGGCGGTGTAGATCTCCAGAGCATCCATGATGCGCTGGCGTTCCGCACCCGGCCGGTATTCCAGCTTCACCAGCGCCTTGAAGGTTTCCACCTCGGCGGCGTGTTTCGTCGCATAGGTTTCATCGCGCCGCAGGATGAAATCCTTTTCATGCCGACGCATCATCAACATGCTGGCGCGGATTTCGGCATTGGCGACGGCATCGATGAGTTTTTCGATGGAATGCACGCCATTGCGCATCGCGCCTTCAAGGCCGTCCGTGGGGGTGAGGCCAAGCTCGTGGTTTTTGGAAACCAGCGCCTTCATGCGGGTGCCATAGGTCACCGCGCCCTGCCCCAGGGCATCAAGCTTCATGCGGGTCTGCGAGGTGGCGCTGCCTTCGAGAGAAGCGACCGACTGCTGGACCTTCTCCATTGTCTGGTCGAACTGCGCGACGGAATTCATATCCCTGGAAAGCAGAAAATCGCGCTGGTGCAGGCGGCTTTCATGCAGCGTGTCCACCAGCGTCGTCAGGACCCCGTCCCTCTCTATCAGCGTGTCTTCGGCAACGCGATGACGCGCCTCCATTTCCCTCTGCCACAACAGCATGCCCGCGATGACGGCGATGCCGCAAAGCGCAGCCAGCGCCAGCATGGACACGCGATGCGCTATCTTGAACGTCGAAACCAGCGAAAACATTCAACCCTCGTTTGTGAAAACTCATGGGGGATAAATGGGGGGGCAAGACTTAAGAACTCCTCTACCGGATTTGTCAGTTTGATTAAGTTTTTGTGACAATCCACAGGCCGCATGGGAGCGCGATATGCGATGCCTGATGCATCCCGGAAACCGCGATGCCGGCACTCCTGCCGCAACGATGGGGCCACAAAGGGCGGCGCGCCAGCGCCGCCTTCGCCGCAGGGCTCGACACCCGCTTTTCGTCCCAGAAGCCAAGCTGGCTAAGGAAAAGCAGAGATTTGCAACGACCCAGATCGGCCTCCGTTGGCCGGGTGCGGAGCCTATATCGTGCTGCTCACGGGCTGCCGTGCGCCGGATGCATTAGCTCCGTACCAGTCCACCCGGCGGGTGGCGAACATGGTGGCGGCAATGGCGATGAAGGAAATCACCGCGCCGGCCACCAGCGCATATTCGTCTTCATTCAGAACCAGATACATGACACCATAGGAAACCGCCAGAACGGTAAACAGCGCCACACCATTCTTACGACTATTGGTTGTGCTTCCGAGATAAAAGGCAATCAGTGCCGCCGTCGATAGCGAGGCCGCGGCATAGGCGATGGTGAAGCCGGTATGCTCCGCGAGCGCCAGCAGCAGCACGTAAAAAACGATCAGCGCGAGCCCGGTCAACACGTACTGTATCCAGTGCACGCTGCTGCCGCCCCTGAGTTCGACGATAAAGACGGCAAGAAAGACCAGCGAGATGAAGCCTATCGAATATTTCAGCGTGCGTGCGATGATCTGGTAGAACTTCACGGGCTCGACGAGGTTGATCGTCATCAGGCTGTTCGTCAGCGGCAGGCGCGAACCCTCCGCTACCCGGTCTATGCCCCTTGCGAGATAGGGGATTGTCCAATTGGCCGTGAAATCCGAGGCGGTGACGGTCTTTTCCTCCGGCAGGAACAGGCCTTCAAAACCGGGATGCGGCCAGTTGGCCTTTGCCGACAAACGCGTGGTCTGGCCAGCGGGCGCAACGGCAAAGCTGCCGGAACCGTTCAGCGAGAAGGCTATATCGAAGTCGAAGCCTTTTGCGACAAGGTCTCTTTCAATCGATCTGTGCACGCCTGCATCGGATCTGATAGACGGATCCTGACCGGTACGGGGCGCTATTACCGAGATATCACGCATGCCGGGATCGAACGGCAACACCGGACCGCCATCAATCCTGACACCGGCGCTCGACCTTATACCGGTAATGTCCTGTATGCTGAGGACCAAAATGGCGCTGTCCAGACGCGGCGTGCCGGAGAAACGGGCGAGATCCTGAAGGATGCCGGCACCGAAACGGCCATTCAGGACAAGGTTGCCACTATAGACGGGCAGGCTGTAGATCGACAGCCGCTTCTCCTCGGTCTTCAGATCGGCCACGACATCAAGCGTTTCCGGCATGACCAGCACCCATTCCGTCGTGCGGTCGACGATGCTCTGGCCATTCACCTCGCGGCGGCGGTCAACATCGAAAGGCACGGCAAGATAGGGGCCGTTCACCACCTGATCGCCACCCCAGCCGCTGGCGATACGGCCTGAAACGTCCTCCGCCCGCGAGGCCCGCTCTTCTGTCAGCGCCCAGACAAGAAGGAGCGGCACGAGCAGAACCATCGATATGAAACCGATCATCAGGAACTTTGCGCCCGGCGACCGCAGGCTGACGGCGAGGCCATTGCGCGGCGGGGCTGGAGGTATCTGCCCACCCACCGGGGCAAGGTCTTTTTCCGTTTCATGTGCCATTCTGAAATCCTTCTAAATATGATCGCGCCGAAACCGAAAGCGAAGTTCGGCCGGCGCTGTCCCAAGTTTAAAACCCCTGATAGTCTTGCGTTCCCAAAATGGGCGCGAATCTATACTGGGATCGGATTTCGGCTGATTACGCTCGGAATTCCGTTAAACTCGCGGTAAAATTGTGACTTTGCCGAGGTCGTTGCAAAAACAGAAAGGGCCGGCGTTGCAGCCAGCCCCTTTGTTCAAAACCCTTATGGGGCAGATCAGTCTTTCTTGGACGGAACCACGCGCAGAGCCAGTTCGCGAAGCTGCGTCGGCGTTGCCGGCGACGGGGCATTCATCAGGAGGTCCTGCGCCTGCTGGTTCATCGGGAACAGCGTGATTTCGCGCAGGTTCTTGGCGCCGACCAGCAACATGACCACACGGTCGATGCCGAATGCGCAACCGCCATGCGGAGGTGCGCCGTACTGGAAGGCACGATAGAGACCGCCGAAGCGCTCTTCCACGTCGGTCTGCGAGAGACCGACCTTTTCGAAGGCCTTGACCATCAACTCGGGCGACTGGTTGCGGATCGAGCCGGAGGCGATTTCGAAGCCGTTGCAGACGGCGTCATACTGGAACGCCTTGATGGACAGCGGATCCTGGCCCTCCAGCGCTTCCATGCCGCCCTGCGGCATGGAGAAGGGGTTGTGGGCGAAGTCGACCTTCTTTTCTTCGTCGTTATATTCGAAGAAGGGGAAATCGACGATCCAGCACATTTCGAACCGGTCGCGGTCGATCAGGTTCAGCTCGTCGGCGGCGCGGGTGCGCGCCTCGCCGGCGAACTTGTAGAACTTGGCGGGATCGCCGGCGACAAAGAAGCAGGCATCACCTGCCTCAAGACCGAGCTGTTGGCGCAGCGCCTCGGTGCGTTCCTCGCCGATGTTCTTGGCGAGCGGACCGGAGCCACCGATCTTGCCGTCCTCTTCCTTCCAGAAGATGTAGCCGAGGCCCGGCTGGCCCTGAGACTGCGCCCATGCGTTCATGCGATCGCAGAAAGCGCGCGAACCGCCGGTCTTGGCCGGGATCGCCCAAACCTGAACCTTGGGGTTGGAAGCGATCATATTCGCGAAGACCTTGAAGCCCGAACCATCGAAATGTTCGGTCACGGCTTCCATGACGATCGGGTTGCGCAGATCAGGCTTGTCGGAACCATATTTGCGGATCGATTCGTCATAGGGAATGCGCGGCCATTGTTTCGTCACCGGCTTGCCTTCGGCAAACTGTTCGAACACGGCCGTCATCATCGGCTCCATCGTGGTCCAAACATCTTCCTGGGTCACGAAGCTCATTTCAACGTCGAGCTGGTAGAATTCACCCGGCAGACGGTCGGCACGCGGGTCTTCATCGCGGAAGCAGGGCGCGATCTGGAAGTAGCGGTCGAAACCGGCCACCATCAGAAGCTGCTTGTACTGCTGCGGCGCCTGCGGCAGCGCGAAGAACTGGCCTTCGTGGATGCGCGAGGGAACGAGGAAGTCGCGTGCGCCTTCCGGCGAGGATGCGGTGAGGATCGGCGTCGTATATTCGGCAAAGCCCAGATCGCCCATGCCCTTGCGCATGGAAGAGATGATCTGCGTGCGGCGAACGATGTTCTTGTGCAGCGTCTCGCGGCGCAGGTCGAGGAAGCGATATTTCAGGCGAACGTCTTCAGGATATTCCGGCTCACCGAACACCGGCAGCGGCAATTCCTTGGCAACACCGAGAACTTCGATCTCCTGCGCGTAAAGCTCGATTTCGCCGGTCGCCATGCCCTTGTTGATGGTGTCTTCCGAACGGGCCTTGACGAGGCCGTCGATGCGGATCACCCATTCGCCGCGCACCGTCTCGGCAACCTTGAAGGCCGGGCTATCAGGATCGGCCACCACCTGGGTGATGCCGTAATGGTCGCGAAGGTCGATGAACAGAACGCCGCCATGATCTCGCACGCGATGAACCCAACCGGAAAGGCGAACGGTTTCGCCGACGTCGGACTTGCGGAGAGCGGCACAGGTGTGGCTGCGGTAACGATGCATTTTTATATCCTGGAACGTGTCGTGGGCCAGATCAGCCACACTGTCGAATTTGGCCGGAAAAACGCATGACCAGCCTGATTTGTCAAGGCAAAGCGCAAGATTGTCGCCTCCTGACTGTCCTTTCCCCCGGCTTGGCTTTAGATAGTGCTTATTCAGCCCGCCAAACCGAGTCGGCCCGCAATGAGCCAGATCAGACCCCTTATCCCGCTTCTCGTCACCGCCGGCATTCTGATCGGCGGCAACGGCCTGCAGGGAACCTATATCGCGCTGCGCGGCCTTTCCGAAGGGTTCTCGGCCAGCACCATCGGCCTCATCAGCGCCGCCTACAGCATCGGCTTTGCGCTCGGCTGTATTTCGGTGACCCGCCTGCTGCGCAAGATCGGCCATATCCGTACCTTCGCCACCATGGCGGCCGTGGCGTCGGCCGCGTCGATCGCCATGCCGCTCATCATCCATCCCGTGTTCTGGATGTTGATGCGTTTTGTCATCGGCATTGCGGTCGCCTGTCTTTTCGCCGCAATCGAAAGCTGGATCAATGCGCAGGTGACGAATTCCAACCGGGCGCGCACGCTGTCGATCTATCGTTTCGTCGATCTCGGCTCTGTCACGCTTGCCCAATATATCATCCCGGTCGTGGGGATAGCGGGGCCGGTGGTGTTTTCGCTGATCGCCATGGCGCTCTCGCTGTCCCTGGTGCCGATCTCGCTTGCCGACAAATCCAACCCCGCGCCGCCGAAACAGATACCGTTCAATCTTTTCGCCGTCTGGCGCATCTCGCCGCTTGCCGTTGTCGGCTGCGTCGCCGTCGGCCTCAGCATGGCGGCGTTCCGTAATATCGGCCCAATCTATGCCGAGCAGATCGGCCTTTCGGTGACGGCCATCGCCACCTTCATGAGCGCCGGCATCATCGGCGGTGTGGTGCTACAATATCCGCTCGGCGTTTATTCCGACCGTTACGATCGGCGCATCATCATTCTCGCCACCACTGCCGGCTCTGTCATCGTCGGCCTGTTTCTCGCCTTCTTCGCCGGCACCGACGAGTGGAGCAACATCATCGGCGTCTTCGTTTTCGGCGCATTCGCCCTGCCGCTCTATTCACTGAGTTCAGCGCACGGCAACGACCATGCCAAGGAAGGCGAACATGCGATGGTGTCTGCCGGATTGCTGTTCTTCTGGTCGGTGGGCGCGACCGTCGGGCCGCTGCTCGCTTCCGTTCTGATCGACCAGTTCGGGCCGAAGGCGCTGTTCAGCTATACGGCGGCGATCCAGATCGTTTTCATCGCCTATACCATATACAGGCTGCGGGTGCGCGAGGGTGTGCCCGTGGAGGACAGAAACTGGCGGTTCCGTTCGCTTTTGCGCACATCCGCATATTTTCAGAAGCTCGCCGCCCCGCCACCGCCCAAAAACGACGGGCCGGGGCCTGATCAACCCGAGAAAAACGATCCTTGAGCCTTCAAAGGCGGGCTTTGTATTGACATGCGCCCGGCAAAGGGAAAGTAAGACGGATAATTTTCACGAGTGGCCATTTGCAATGATTGAAACGACTGCCGCCCTCGCCGAAGCCTGCACGGAACTGGCGAAATCGGAATTCATCACCATCGACACCGAGTTCCTGCGGGAAACGACCTTCTGGCCGGAACTCTGCCTCGTGCAGATGGCAAGCCCGACACTTGAAGTGCTGGTGGACCCGCTCGCCAAGGGCATCGACCTTCAGCCGCTTTTCGAGCTGATGGCCAATCCAAATGTCGTGAAGGTTTTCCACGCCGCGCGGCAGGATATCGAAATCATCTACCATCTCGGCGGGCTCATTCCCCACCCGATCTTCGACACGCAGGTTGCCGCCATGGTCTGTGGTTTCGGCGATTCGATCTCCTACGACCAGCTGGTGCAGAGGATCAAGAACGTCCAGATCGACAAGTCCTCGCGTTTCACCGACTGGAGCCGCCGCCCGCTGACCGAAAAGCAGCTGGATTACGCGCTGGCCGACGTGACGCATCTGCGCGACGCCTATCTGGCGCTGAAGTCGCAGCTGGAGCGCGAAGGCCGCTCGCTATGGCTCACCGAAGAAATGGACATTCTGGAATCGCGCGACACCTACGACATGCATCCCGACGACGCGTGGCTGCGGCTGAAATCGCGCCTGCGCAAGCCGACGGAACTTGCCATCCTTAAATTCGTCGCCGCCTGGCGCGAGCGGGAGGCGCGGTCGCGCAACGTGCCGCGTTCGCGCGTGCTGAAGGACGACGCGATTTTCGAAATCGCCCAGCAGCAGCCGAAGGACACAGAGGCGCTGTCGCGGCTTCGCACCATCCCCAAGGGCTGGGAACGCTCCTCTTCCGGCACGGCCATCATCGAAACCGTGAATGCGGCTCTGGCGCTTCCGAAAGAGGAAATGCCGAAGGCGCCGCGTCACAGCCATGCGCCGGAAGGCTCCGGTGCTGCCGTGGAACTGCTGAAGGTTCTTCTGAAGCTGACGGCGGACAAGCATGGCGTCGCGGCCAAGGTCATCGCCAACAGCGAAGATCTGGACAAGATCGCCTCCGAGGGCGAGGAAGCCACCGTTGCGGCGCTGACCGGCTGGCGGCGCGACCTTTTCGGCGATGTGGCGCTGAAACTCATCAATGGTGAAGTTGCCCTGCGTTTCGCCGGCAAGAAGGTCGAAGCGGTTGAGGTTAAGGTTGAGGTGAGCGGGGAGTAATCCCCCGCTTTTCACCCCAATTTTGCCCGCATCGCGTTCCATCTCTGTGCACATCGTTGCGCTTTGAGGGTCTTGTCATGAAACCTGCCCGCACCCTGCTGCTGGCCGCCCTTCTGGCGGTCTCAGGTCTTCTCCCCGTCCCTGCCCCTTTTCCCGTGCGCGCCGATGACGGCAAGGTCGATCTTCAGGGCGAATGGACGACCGACTGCCTGAAGATCGGCAAGAACGACCGGCACGGTATCGTGACCCGCATCACCATTCGCGGCGGCAGCATGCACGCCGTCTCTCAGATCTATGCCCGCAATGGCTGCCAGCAGCCCACGGTGCAGGTGCGTTACGAAGGCACGCTCGATGGCGGGCTGAAAGACCGTAACAGCCTGCTCTTTGCCCACACCGTCACCGCGATCACCATGACCCCGAACGATACCGAGGTCGTTGCGCACTATAATGGCGACCCGAAGGGAACCGGCTGCGGTTTGAGCGGCTGGAAGGAGAATATCCCCTTCGATGTCGATGGACGGACCTGCGCGGCCATCACCTTTGCCCGCAAGGGCGAAACGCTGTTCGACCGCGCCTGGATCGACGGCAACCGGCTGCGATTCGCCGCCTTTCCGGTGAAATGGTCGAACCGCTCGTCGGATGACCGGCCGCAATCCCCGCTTGAAACGGTCTATTACAGAACATCATATTAGACGTAACGCCGCCCGAGCACCCGTTTTGCGGCAACAGGGCAACAACCTTTCCAATCCTTCATGTGACCTTGCCGAAAGGTCACTTTTTGCAGCGCATTTTCCACATTAATGTCGCATATGACCGCAACAGAAGCTTCGCCGGCGGGAGCGGCCAGTTCTTCCTTCCCAAGGCCAAGCCTTCCCTTCCCGAGACCCAAGAACCGACATGAGAAAATTGCTGCCCATTCTGGATTACGTGGTGCTCTTCGTTGCCGTGGCCGGCGCCGGGGTGGCCTACGCCTTTCTGGAATATGGCGGCGGGGCATTGATCGGCGCGACCTATGCGCTGTTTGCCTGCGCGCCCATTCTCGCTTTTGAGCGCGGTTACATCATGCCCGGCCTCTCCCGGCAGGTCAGCGCATTGCCGACACCCGTCTATATAGCCGTCGGTCTGATCATCTATGCCGTTCTCGTTTTCTGCGGCTTCGGGCTTGGTGGCACCATCCTGTGGCTGAGCGGGATATTTCCCGGCACCTGGAAACGGGCCGTGCATGCCGAGGTGCAGACGCTCGTCTTCACCCTCATCGTCTGCGGCATCATCGTTTTCATCATGCGCGTGCGCGAACTGCTCGGCCGCGACATCTTCATCGACCTCATTCTCGGGCGCTATCGCCGGCCGGTCAGCGAAGACCGCGTCTTCATCTTCATCGATCTCGTCGGCTCCACTTCCTTTGCGGAAACCAATGGCGACCTGAAGGCCCAGGAATTTCTCGGCGAAATCTTCGCAAGCTATGCCGCACCGGTCAGAAAACACGGCGGCGTCATCGATGACTATATCGGCGACGCCGCCATCATCACCTGGCCTTATCACATGGCGATCAGGCGGGCGGCCTGCGTGCGCTGCGTCTTCGATATTCTGGCGACCATCGAGGAAAAACGCGACATGTGGATTTCCCGATTCGGCGAAGTGCCGCGCCTGCGCTTCGCCATCCATGGCGGGCCGGTCATAACAGCGGAAATCGGCGTCGATCACCACAAGATCACCTATTTCGGCGATACGGTGAACACGACCTCGCGGCTCGAATCACTCAGCAAGATGCTCGGCCACCCGGTGCTGATTTCCGCCGACCTTGCCCATCAGCTGGTGCTTCCCAAGGGTGTGCGCAGCGAATATCTCGGTGAGCATGCGGTCAAGGGCCGTGGCCAAACGCTGGGTGTATGCACGCTCAGCCAATATCAGGCCCCTGCCGCCTAAGGGCAATTGGTTGGAAGAAGCCGTGCCATTCTGTTTAGATGCAGCAGCCGTAATCAAAATTCATCAAAGCTTCAAACGACGATCACCTCTCTGTCATGCGACGACCCTATCGCCTCAATCCTGTCTTCAACAGGTATCGAGGGGTCTTATCCATGAAGCACATTCTTTTCGCATCCTGCGCGGTTCTCGCGCTCGCCACTGCATCTCACGCCGCTGAGAAGGAGTTTCCGGCAAAGCTGGTCTCTCACGCCATTCTGCCGGCCAACACCATCATCGCAGCGCCTGCCGATGCGCCGGAGTATCTCAAGACCTCCGCCAAGTTCACGACGGCCGACCGCAAGCGCGCCGAGGGTCTCGGCACCGTGCCCGGCAAGGACGGCGTTCGCCCGACCGGTCTTTCGATGCCGTTCAACGGCCAGCCGATGCAGGGCTTTTCCGGCATCAAGGCCATGGCCGACGGCAGCTTCTGGAGCCTTTCCGACAACGGTTTCGGTTCCAAGCTGAATTCCAGCGACGCCATGCTGATGCTTCACCATCTGAAGTTCGACTGGGACGCCGGCAAGGTCAACGCGCTTGAAACCGTGTTCCTCTCCGACCCGGACATGAAGGCGCCGTTCCCGATCGTTCTGGAAGGCACCGCGAAGCGTTACCTGACGGGCGCCGATTTCGACGTCGAATCCATTCAGCCGGTTGCCGACGGTTTCTGGGTGGGCGAGGAATTCGGTCCTTACATCCTGAAATTCACCCGTGAAGGCAAGCTGACCGACGTCATCGCCACCAAGGCCGGCGACATCGAGGTGAAGTCTCCCGATCACCCGACTCTCGCCCTGCCCGGCAACCCGACGCAGAAAATGCCTGCCTTCAATCTGAAGCGCTCCGGCGGTTATGAGGGCATGGCGCTCTCCAAGGACGGTTCGAAGCTCTACGGTCTGCTGGAAGGCCCGCTCTACACTGCCGATGGCCAGGTCGAGAAAACCGAAGACGGTTCGACCGGCTTGCGGATCATCGAACTCGACACCGCCAAGAAAGAGTGGACCGGCCGCACCTGGCTTTATCCGCTGGCGGAAGGCGGCGAGGCGATCGGCGACTTCAACATGCTGGACGACGCGACCGCCCTCGTCATCGAGCGCGACAATGGTGCCGGCACCGCCGACAAGGCCTGCGCCGACCCGAAGGCTCCAGCTGCGGATTGTTTTGCCCGGGCTTCCAAGGTCAAGCGTATCTACAAGATCGAATTCAACGACGCCAATGTCGGCAAGGCCGCCCGCAAGATCGGCTATATCGATCTTCTGAAGATCTCCGATCCTGACAACAAGAAGCGTCAGGGCGGCGGCAACGGTTTCTACGACATGCCGTTCGTGACCATTGAAAATGTCGATCGCGTCGACGCCACGCATATCATCGTCGGCAACGACAACAACCTGCCCTTCTCGGCCGGCCGTGCGCTGGACAAGGCGGACGATAACGAATTCGTCCTGCTGGAAGTCAAGGACCTGCTCGACGCCAAGTAAGAAAAACGGTGCCGGAATTCGTTTCCGGCACCGCCCGCGCTCCGGCGCATATTCAACAGGGCGGAGCGTCCTTGCAGCCTCCAGAAAAGGCGCGGCGCTCCGCTTTTTTCTATTCATGCCTGACCCGGAACCCGGCTCCGAAACGGGAAAGACCCCCTTCATGCAGGATCATGCCGAACGACTTTATTACGCGCTGAGGAAAAGCTGGTCGGGCGAGACCAGCAGCCTGTGGTCGCGGGAAAACCCCGCCCGGGGACAGGGCAGCGTCACCGCGCTGGTAGTTCAGGATATTTTCGGCGGCGAGATCGCCAAAACGGCCGTCAGCGGCGCCGACCATTTCTACAATATCGTCGATGACATTCGCTGGGATTTCACCTTCGCCCAGTTTGATATCCCCGTCGGTTATCAGGACAGGCCCGCCACCCGCACCGAAGCGATGACAAAGATCACGCCACTACAATATGCCTATCTCAGCGCCTGCATCAGGAAGGCGCTGGGGCACGGTTAATCCACTTAAAAATGTATTGATCCCGGCTTTTCCCGCAATGCGGACACAATCCATGAGATATGATCGGGCAGCGAAACGAGGCGCGCCAAGAGGAGAAATGCCCGTGAATGACAGCTGCCCCATCCTGACACCTGCCGAACAGCAAGCTCAGGATATATTTGAACAAACAGAAGAAGCGATGATGGCTGCAATTTACGCGGCGCTTGAGCGCGCCAGCACGAAGGCCGCCGAAGAACTCCAGGCCATTGGCTCCGATATTGAGCCGCCCCCCTATGAATATTTTGTCGCTACCGCGCATCAGCAGCTCTTCCTGCGGATATGCGGAGCCGACGGAGAAACATTCGAAGGCGGGGACCCTGAAGTCGCATCCCACATCATCCGGAATGCGCAGAACATATCCGATCATTACTGGAGCAAGAGTCAGGCGAAGACGGATGAAACTCTCGACTGACGGCACATGCCTTCTGCCTGACTTCTGTCTGAAGACAGGGTTTTGCACGACACGAGTGACGCACAGAATTGATCTTTAACAGGAGCAGCCGACGCAACCGGGCTCCTCTGGAAATCTACCGTCACAAGCCCTTCATCATCTCCGGATAGGCAGGCGCAAATCCGGAGACTGAAATGGATTCGACCGCACAATTCAATCGCCCAAAGATCGCAGAAACCGTTGTCCATTCGACAGCGAGCATCAGGGATTCAGGCATCGGCAAATGCTGTGAAATTCTGGCGGATACCTCGCTGCACAATGTTGAACTCGGGGATTACTCTTATCTGGGACCCCGCTGCATGGTCGGTGATGCGACAATCGGAAAGTTCTGCGCCATTGCGGCGGAGGTCAGGATTGGTGCCCCGAACCACCCTATGGACCGGCCATCCATGCATCGCTTCAGCTATTGCCCGGAATATTACTCGACAGATGCTGTTCGCGACGACGCCTTTTTCGCTCAGCGGAAGGAAGATCGCGCCGTCATCGGTCACGATGTCTGGATTGGACACGGGGTTATTGTCTTGCCGGGTGTAAAGGTTGGAGACGGCGCCGTGCTGGCAGCCGGCGCGGTCGTCACCAAGGACGTGCCGCCCTACACCATCGTTGGCGGTGTTCCCGCGAAAGTCATTCGCGAGCGATTTTCCCGATCCATCGCGGAGCAGCTTGCCGCCATCGCGTGGTGGGACTGGCCGTTCGAGACGACCATGGCGCGGCTTGCCGATTTTCAGTCAAGCGATATCGAAGCCTTTTGCGAGCGCTGGTCCTAGCCTGCGCCGCACGCCACATCTGGCGATAGCGTTGAATTCGAAGATTCAGTTTGGCGAGATATTAAGTGATCAGATTCAAAAGCAGGGAAGGCGACGTTAGGAAGCCGCCAACAATGAGGCCGACAACTCCAAGAGCTAGCGCTCCAAGAAATCCATGATTCTCCCAACCAATCAAAGCACCCGCGGCGGTCGCTGCGACGATAATCGACACCGACCAAACGATCTTGATGCGCCGTGCGACTGTCTGCTTTTCTTCCATCATGGCAAACTTTGAATAAAAGCCTTGGTTGATCAAATAGAATACTAGAAGACCCACATCCGTTGCGCTACTCGAACACGAACGCCAGCCGCTTGCCCGTCAACTTCGCCAGCTGCTGCAAACGCCCGTCCAGACGCTCGCCGGCAAAATCGCAATAATCGTGCGGCACCACGAATTCCAGATCGAGATCGGGATTGGTGGATTTGCGGAATTTCAGGTGGTCGACAACGCCCGGCATCGAGGCCGAGAACAGATAGACGACACGCAGCAAGCCGCCGAGCAACTTGCCGAGCTCCAGCAGCCGGTCGCCCGCCATGGCGGCAAGCGGCTGGGTGGTGCCGTTGTCGTTCAATCCCTCGAAACGGTAATAATTGGCGAGCGCAATATAAGCCCGGCCCGGATGGGTGATCGCGACGAAGGAAGAGTGGGCGATGATGTTGAGCGCCTGCAGGCCGCGATAATCCGGATGGGCGCGCCAGCTAATATCGGCCAGAAGGCAGGCCGCCTGCCGATAACGGCTTTCCTCTTCCGTCTCGTCGATGCCGAAGACAGGAAAGGTACGGCCGCTCCAGTCCGCCAGTTCACGCGCATGTTCCGGTGAGCGGGCGCGCAGAATGGCAAGTTCGTCAGCCGTGACCAGCAGCGGATCGGAATCCCGCTCCGTTTCCGTCAGCAGCGAATAGAGATAACCCTCGCGCACGCCCTGCGCCGAGAAGGCGATCTTTGCCGGCTTCATCACCTTCAGAACCTCGCGCATGGCGATGGCGCCGAAGGGCAGAAGCGAACGGCGGTTCTTGGAAACTGCCTGCCAGGCCGGATCCTTGCTGTCTCTGGAGAGAATAACCTCCTCCAGAAAATTCAGCATTTCCTCCAGCGGCAATTCATAGCCCTGCATCATATGCAGCGGATAACCGGTGATCTCCATGTGCAGCTTGGCGATGTTTCGCCAGGTGCCGCCCACGGCATAAAAGGTGCGCCCCTCGCCTGCCGCCAGCAGCTTGGCGAAGGATTTGACGTGTTTTCTGGCAATGGTCACGGCTTTTTCCAGCGAGCCATCCGATTGCTCGGAAAGCCTCAGACCACCAAGCGGCAGGGTGATGCCCTCGCCGCAGCTCTTGCCTTTGATGTCGATAAGTTCGAGCGAACCACCGCCAAGATCGCCGGCGATGCCATCGGGATCGTGGAAACCGCTGATCACGCCATAGGCGGAATAGAGCGCTTCCTTTTCGCCTGACAGTACCTCGATCTCGCAACCGAGAATGGCTTCGGCCTCGCGGATGAAATCCGGGCCGTTTTCCGCTTCACGTGCCGCCGCTGTCGCCAGCACGTAAAGTTCCTGCGCCTGCGCCTGTTCGGAAAGCGCATGGAAGCGCCTTAACGCCATCAGCGCCCGGCTGATGCCTTCCTCATGCATGCGGCCCGTCAGCGCCAGTCCTTTGCCAAGGCCGCAGAGGACCTTTTCGTTGAACAGCACCGCGGGCGCGCGGGAGAGACCTTCATATACGACAAGACGAACGGAGTTCGAACCAATATCTATGACGGAAACGGGGGCAAGGCCGGTCAGCCGCCCCTGTGCTTCTGATCGAGTCATTCAGCCTGTTTCTTGCGGGAAGAAATCAACCCGGCAATCAATTTGGGCGCACTGGATTTCAAGGCTTCACCACGTCCGGAAAGGCTGGGATTGGTCATGAAATAGTGCTGCGCGTTGAACGGTTCTTCGCCTTTACGCACCTCGATGCGCCTCGACGTTCCGTCCGCAAGTATCTCGTAGCTCTGCTGGTTGTCAATGAGATTGCCCAGCATAATCTGTGAAAGAACCTGCTCGTGCACGGTGGGGTTGGTGAGCGGCACCATCGTTTCGACACGGCGATCAAGGTTGCGCGGCATCATGTCAGCCGAGCCGATATAGACCAGCGCCTTGTCGGATGGCAGGCCGAAACCGTTGCCAAAGCAGAAGATTCGGCTGTGTTCGAGGAAGCGTCCAACGATCGATTTGACGCGGATATTCTCCGACAGTCCCGTTACCTGCGGGCGCAGGCAGCAGATGCCGCGTATCACCAGATCGATTTCCACACCCGCCGCACTGGCGCGGTAAAGCGAATCGATGATTTCGGGATCAACCAGCGAATTCATCTTCATCCAGATCGCCGCCGGCGCACCGCGCTTGGCATGCTCGATCTCTTCATTGATGTGCTTCACGATGCGCGAGCGCAGCGTATAGGGCGAAATCGCCACCTTCATGCCCTCTTCCGGCTCACCGTAACCGGTGATGAAGTTGAAGATATTCGCCATGTCGTGGGCGATCTTCGGGTTGCAGGTGAAGAAGGAAAGGTCAGTGTAAATCTTGGCCGTGATCGGGTGATAGTTACCGGTGCCCAGGTGGCAATAGGTTCTGAGCTTGCCGTCTTCGCGGCGCACCACCATCGACATCTTCGCATGGGTTTTCAGTTCGATGAAACCGAACACCACCTGCACGCCGGCCCGCTCCAGATCGCGCGCCCAGCGGATATTGGCCTCTTCGTCGAAGCGCGCCTTCAATTCCACCAGGGCGGTGACGGATTTGCCGGCTTCCGCCGCATCGATCAGCGCACGGACGATCGGGCTGTCATTGGAGGTACGGTAAAGCGTCTGCTTGATGGCGAGAACGTCAGGGTCACGCGCCGCCTGCAGCAGGAACTGCACGACCACGTCGAAGCTTTCATAGGGGTGGTGAACCACCATGTCCTTTTCGCGGATGGCGGCAAGGCAATCGCCGGCATGTTCACGCACACGCTCGGGAAACCGGGCGTTGTAAGGCTCGAATTTCAGGTCGTCGCGCGGCGCGCGCACGATTTCCGAAATGGTGTTGAGCGCCAGAAGGCCGGGCAGAACGGCGACGCGATTGTCCGGCACGCCAAGCTCGTGCACCACGAACTGGCGCAGTGACTGCGGCATTTCGCTGTCGGTCTCGATGCGGATGACGGAACCGCGACGGCGGCGCTTCAGCGCGCTTTCGAAGAAACGGACCAGATCTTCCGCCTCTTCCTCCACCTCGATATCGCTGTCGCGGATGATGCGGAAGGTGCCGAAGCCGCGGACGGTATAACCGGGATAAAGCCGGTGGATGAACAGGCCGACCACATCTTCAAGTGTGATGTAACGAATGGCGTTCTTGTCATCCGGCAGGCGCACGAAGCGGTCTAGTGCGGGCGGCAGGCGCAGCAGCGCAGTCATCGGCTCGCGGCCGTTGACGCTGTCGAGCTGCAGGCCCATTGAGAAGCCGAGATTGGGGATGAAGGGGAACGGGTGCGCCGGGTCGATCGACAGCGGCGTCAGCACCGGGAAAATACGTTCTTCGAATTCGGTGCCCAGCCAGGTCCGGTCGGCATCGGAAAGTGCGGCAGGCCGCACAACGAAGATTTCTTCCTTGGCGAGATATTGCTGCAGAACGGCGAGCGAGGCCTGCTGTTCCATCTGCAGATTGTCGATTTCCTTCAGAATATCTTCCAGCTGCTCGGCGGGCGTCTTGCCATCCGGCGTCCGGACGGTGATCTTCTGGCGAACCTGGCCTTCGAGGCCGGCAACGCGGACCATGAAGAATTCATCGAGGTTGGCGGCCGAGATGGAAAGGAAACGCAGCCGCTCCAAAAGCGGATGATCCGTATTCAACGTCTCTTCGAGAACACGGCGATTGAACTGGAGCCACGAGAATTCACGGTTGATGAAACGGGCGGGGCTGTCCCAGAGGTTCTCGCCCTCGGTCACCGGCTGAACCTTGTCGAAGTTGTCCTGCGCTACTGCGTCCATGCCCTGTTCCATCCCCTGACCTGTTTCCGTCCCGTGATCCTGTTGCATCGCGTGATCGTCCTTCTTGCCCGTATAACAGTTTGACGACGGAACTGTGACAGTCAATCGACGTCCAGCCCGTTGCCCGCCGCTGCGCTGTCCATCGAATTCAGGACTTCCGCCGCCAGCGGGCGGGTTATTCTCGTTCCGCGCGCCAGCGCCAGCCTGTCGATGCGGTCCACAATCGTCTGCGCCGTATCGAGCGAGCGCTCCATTCTATTGACGATGTAACCTATGAGTTTGTCATCCATGTAAAGCTGCCGGTCGGCGAAGAGTTTTACCAGCACCTGCGCCAGCAGCCCCTCGTCCGGCTCGCCCGTCTCCACCACCGTCACGGCCTTCAGGCGCGAACGCAGATCCGGCAGCGTCACCGGCCATGCCGCCGGCCACTGCCGGCTTGTCATCAAAAGCGTCGTGCCGTGCTGGCGCACGCTGTTGATGACATGGAAGAGTTCAGTATCGTCAAAACCACGCCGGTCGGCATCCTCGAAAAGAACAGGTCCGCTCTCGGCCGCGCGGGCAGCATCGCCGCCGGCCTGCGGGTGGATATCCCGCGCCCCGGCGATGTTTTTCCAGATATTGGCGAGATGCGATTTTCCCGAGCCGGGCGGCCCGGCCAGCACGACGACCGGTGCGCGCCAGTTCGGCCATTCATCGACAAGGCTGACGGCGGCCGCAAGCGACGCGGACAAGAGGAGATCGTCCCTGCCGGAGGCGGCCTGGTGTGAGAATGCGAGCGGCAGCTGCTCGGCCTTCGACCGGGCGTTGTCGGTTTTGATTGGGTCAGTCATCGTCAGCCCTGACCATCCACCTTGGCGGAGGACGTTTCCTTTTCTTCCAGGGTAGAATTGGCATCCCAGGGAAGGTTGGCAGCGTGTCCGTGGTAAAGATCGCTTTCAAGATACCGCGACAATGCAAAGCGGACAAGCACACCAACGGCGGCCGCCGCCGGAACTGCGACCAGAAGGCCGACGAAGCCGAACAGTGCGCCGAAGGCGAACAGGGCGAACATCAGCCACACCGGATGCAGACCGACGCTTTTGCCGACAAGTTTCGGCTGTAGAATATTGCCTTCGATGAACTGGCCGGAAAAGAACACGGCGAGTGTCAGAAACACATAGATGTAATCCGGCCAGAACTGCACGATGGCGACACCAACGGCAAGGATGAGGCCGACCATGGAACCGATATAGGGAATGAAGCTGATGAGGCCGGAGAAAAGGCCGATCAGCAGGCCGAAATTCAAGCCCACCAGCGACAGGCCAACGGCGTAATAAACGCCAAGAATGATGCAGAGCGACCCCTGCCCGCGCACGAAACCGGCAATCGTCTTGTCCATGTCGCGAGCGATCTGGCGCACGGTATGCACGTAGTCGCGCGGTATCCAGCTGTCGACCTTGTCGATCATCCGGTCCCAGTCCAGCAGCAGGTAAAAGGCGACGACGGGGGTGACGACCAGCAGCGACACGACATCGACCAGCGATTTGCCGGAATTCCAGATCTGCGTCAGTAGCGTGCCGATGAAACCGGCGCCTTCGGCCAGGAGCTTGGAGAAATTCTCCTTCACGGATTCGATCTGGTTGCTGACCCAGTCAGGCAAAAGGTTGGTATCGGCGCCGGCAATCAGCTGCTGCAAGGACGAGATATATTGCGGGATGCGGGTGATGAATTCCGAGGCCTGGGCGGCAATCAGCGGAATGATGATGATGAGCGACAGCGCGAAGATCAGCACGAAAGAAACGAGGATGACGACGGTCGCCATCAGCCGGTTGAGACCGCGACGCTCCAGCCAGTCGGCAACCGGGTCCAGAAAATAGGCAAGCGCCATGCCCGCCACGAAAGGCAGCAGAATGGAGCTGAAAACCATCAGGAAAAGGACAAAGACGGCAAGCACGCCAATCCAGAAAAACACCTGCCGGCGCAGGTTCATACCGCTCACATGGGGTTGCATTCATTCATCCTCTTGTCGCCGTGCCGTCACCGCCCAGGATGGAGATAGGATGCGCATATGCACATGGTCAAGACCGATGCGGCTGCGCTGAGGCCGCGGGAACCCGCGCGCTTGGCCATCTTTTTCCCACACAAGCTCCTCCGGCCGGCAAAATCCCGTCTTTCCGGGGTGTCGGGCCGCAACGGCAGGTTGACCGGCAGGCAATATTAGACAAATATCAAATAATAATCGGGCAAGCCCGCAACTCTCTGTCATGCCCGAGGGCCGGAGGCACGATGCAAGGCAGCAGTGAAAATGGCATCGCGGAACACAATGCCGGTCTTTTCGATCACCCCGATATTGCCGCGTGGTACGACAACCAGCAGCTTTACCCGGCCGAACGCATCATTCTCGACCAGTTTCGCCATGCCTATGCCGGCAAACGGCTGCTTGATCTCGGGGTCGGCACCGGCCGGACGACGAAACCGCTTCTGCCGCTGGTGGGCGATTATATCGGCATAGACCGTTCGCAACCCATGCTCGCGCTGGCGCGGCGCAATTTTCCGACCGCCACCTTTCTTGACATGGATGTGCGTGCGATCGGCCAATTCGGTGCGGAGCGTTTCGACTGCGTGCTCGGCGCACTCGCGATTTTAAGCGCCTTCGGCCATGAGGACCGGCTTGCCATCATCCATGCCATCAGCGGCATTCTCGCGCCCGGCGGTTATTTCATTTTTTCGTTTCATAACCGGCAATGGAAGCGGGCCGGCGGCATGCCGTTGCACCGGCGATCCTGGCATCCGCGGGACATGGGTGAATTCCCTGCATCCGCAAAGCTGGATCAACTATCTGCGGCTGCAACCCGCCACCCGGCAGACGCCGGAATATGCCATTCTGGTGGATCAGGCGCATCGCTGGAGCGGCCTCTTTTATTTCATCGACCTTGCCGCCCAAACCCGCCAGCTGGAAGCGGCGGGCTTCGAAGTTGTTGCCCGTTACGGTGAGAACGGCCGGGCGATCGAGGAAACCTCCGATACGTCCAATGACGGCCTGCTCAATCTCGTCTGTCGCGTTGGTTCGCCGGCATCGTGAGCGTCTCGCGTCGCAAGCCCTGCCAAAGCCGTTAAAAACCGGAGCTTTTGCCACTCAAACCCTTGCATCAGGCCCCGTCCCGTGCGAATGGCGACGCCAAAGGAACCAGCGGAGACGAGAGCCATGAGCCAGTCGGGCAAGAACGGTCTTACCTATAGTGACGCAGGTGTGGATATCGACGCCGGTAATCTAATGGTCGAAAAGATCAAACCGGCGGTGCGCTCGACACGGCGTCCCGGCGCGGATGGCGAAATCGGCGGCTTCGGCGGCCTGTTCGACCTCAAAGCGGCGGGTTTCACCGATCCGGTTCTGGTGGCCGCCAATGACGGTGTCGGCACCAAGCTGAAGATCGCCATCGACGCTGATTATCACGATACGGTCGGCATCGATCTCGTCGCCATGTGCGTCAACGATCTCGTTGTGCAGGGCGCCGAGCCGCTGTTCTTTCTCGATTATTTCGCGACCGGCAAGCTCGATCCGGATCAAGGTGCTGCCATCGTTTCCGGCATCGCCGCCGGTTGTCGCGAATCCGGCTGTGCGCTGATCGGTGGCGAAACCGCCGAAATGCCCGGCATGTATTCCGACGGTGATTATGATCTCGCCGGCTTTGCCGTGGGTGCGGCCGAACGCGGCCAGCTTCTGCCAGCCGGCGATATTGCCGAAGGCGATGTCATTCTCGGACTTTCCTCGTCCGGCGTTCACTCCAACGGCTTCTCGCTGGTGCGCAAGATCGTTTCGGTTTCCGGCCTTGGCTGGGATGCGCCTGCCCCCTTTGCCGAAGGCAAGAAGCTCGGGGAAGCACTGCTGACGCCGACGCGCATCTATGTGAAGCCGCTTCTGAAGGCGATCCGCGAGACCGGCGCTTTGAAGGCTCTGGCGCATATCACCGGCGGCGGCTTCCCGGAGAATATTCCGCGCGTTTTGCCCAAACATCTCGCCGCCGAGATCGATCTCGACGCGATCAAGGTTCCGGCCGTCTTCTCGTGGCTGGCAAAGACCGGCGGCGTCGAGCCCAAGGAAATGCTGCGCACTTTCAATTGCGGCGTCGGCATGATCGTGGTGGTTTCGGCTGAAAATGCCGGCAAGGTCACCGACGCGCTGACGGCGGAAGGGGAGACGGTTTTCCCGCTCGGCCGCATGGTTGCCCGTGAAGAGGGCGCACATGGCACGATCTACAAGGGCGCGCTTAACCTATGATGCGCGCCGCCTTCTCGTCCGGCCGCAAGCGTGTCGTCGTTTTCATCTCCGGCAGCGGCTCCAATATGGTGTCGCTGGCGAAAGCCTGCCAGGCGGCGGATTTTCCGGCTGAAATCGTCTGCGTGATCTCGGACACGGCTTCTGCGGGCGGGCTGGAAAAAGCCCGGGATCTCGGCATTCCTACGCTCGTCTTCGAGCGTAGGACCTATGCCAGCAAGGCCGAGCATGAAGGCGCCATTCTGGCCGCACTTGGCGAAATCGCGCCGGATATCATTTGCCTTGCCGGTTACATGCGGTTGATATCAGGGGATTTCATCGCTCCCTATGAGGGCCGCATCATCAATATCCACCCTTCCCTGTTGCCGCTTTTTCCGGGTCTCAACACCCATCAGCGCGCCATCGACAGCGGCATGAAGATTTCCGGCTGCACCGTGCATTTCGTGACCGAAGGCATGGATGAAGGTCCGACCATTGCTCAGGGCGCTGTTCCGGTCCTTTCCAACGATACGACCGAGACGCTGGCAGCGCGGCTCCTGAGCATCGAGCACCAGCTTTACCCACTCGCCCTGCAGCGGCTTGCAGAAGGCAACGTGCGGATGGAAGGCGGCAAAGCCGTCTTCACTGGCAATGAAAGTAAATCCGAGTATTCCAGTCTGATCTCCACTTTTTGATAAAGACATCACTAAAGTACAACGATACTTAAAGTGGTATTCTCCGCAAAATAAACCGATCATTTACCATAATCACCTTTAATGTCCGCAAACGGCCTCGTATTTCAGGCCCTCCGGTCATTGAGGAGCGATTATGCTATTTTCGAGATTTTCCCTGCCGCTTTCGGCACTTTTGCTGATGAGCACCAGCCTGCCGCTCGCCGCTGAACAAAGCGGCATTACCGCCTCGCTGGACGCCGGTGTTCTCAATCTTCGGGCAACGGAAACCGTTCATATCGGCGGCAGCAAGTTAAGCGAACTGGAATGGGAAACGAAAAACGCCATGGCGTTGCGCGGCTCTCTCGGACTTGAGCTTGCACCCGGCTGGCGCGTGAAAGCCGAAGGCCGTGTCGGCTTTGAAGGCGACGGCTACATGACCGACTATGACTGGATAGCGCCTTTTTCCAGAGACACGTCCAAAAACAACTGGAGCCATCGCTCCCAACACGACGATACGCGGCTTGATCACTATTTTTCGGGAAGCTTCGAGCTTAATCGCATGCTGCTGGATGATCCCCAGCAATATCTCAGCGCCGGCGTCGGTTTTCGTTATACGGATGTGCAATGGTCGGCCTATGGCGGCAGCGCCGTCTACAGCCTTTTCTCTCGAAGAGATCTGAACATCAGGTTCAAGGACGGTGAGAAGGGTATTACCTACCGCCAGCAAATCCCCGTCTTCTACGGCAACCTGACCGGTGGCCAGAGATTCGGCAACTGGTCGCTCAATGCCGGCCTGGAGGGCGGCGCGATGGTTTTTGCCAAGGCGACGGATGATCACTGGATGCGCGATATGCGCTTTACCGACAAATTCGACGTTGCTGGCATGTTCGGGGTGAAGGCAGGTGTTGCCTATGACCTGACCCAGAATGCTTCAATCTATATAGATGGCGCCTATGAATATACCAGTCTGGGGCGCGGAGACACGCATTATAGCGGCGCAGGCGCCGGAAACCTAACATCGGAAAAGAATGCCGGCGGTGGCGATCTGCAGTCGATTTTCGTAGGCGCTGGTATCAAGGGCCGGTTCTGACATGAACAGGCCTTAGCCGCGGAGAGCATCGCCGCCCTTCTTGGCCAAGCGCTTAACCAAGCAGAAGACGACCTATTATCGTCCAATATGAATAAGGGTATCGCTCCATGACGATCACGATCAAAGTCGGCGAAGCCAAAACTCATCTTTCGGAGCTTCTTGCCAGGGTTGAGGCAGGAGAAGAGGTGATTATCGCGCGCGGGAACGAAGCTGTGGCTCGCCTCGTAAAAGCCAACGACCCTCAGTCCCGCCAGCAACTCATCACTGCGATACGGACAGAGCGGTCACAGCGAAAAAAGACGACGGTGGACGAGATCAAAGTGTGGAAAGAGGAAGGTCGCAAATAGTGGCCTTCGTGGTTGACGCTTCGGTTGTCGCGGCTTGGTTCCTGCCTGACGAAAATGGCATGGTTGCCGACGAGGCATTGGCACGACTGGAAACGCAGGACGCTTTCGCGCCGGATCTTCTGTCTCACGAGTTGCGCAACATCCTGCTTTCGGCCGAACGTCGAAAACGTATTTCCCCGGACGAGATATTTGTAATTGTGCTGCGTTTTGCGAGCCTTCCGCTCACATTGTCCTCAAGCGTCGATCATGTATCAATCATCCGCCTGGCACAAAAACATTCACTTTCCGCCTGCGATGCAGCCTATCTGTCGCTTGCAATTTCGCACAAGGTACCTCTTGCAACACATGACAAGAAGCTTGCGGCAGCCGCAAAGCTGGAAAACGTCTCTTTCGTGTAAGCGTAGTCAGAGCTGCGTGCGGTTCAACATCGCCCACTGCAAAAGAATAATCGTCTTGGAATCGGTAATTTCGCCCGACGCGATCATCGCGAAGGCTTCGTCGAGACCGTAAGTCAGAACCTCGATATCCTCGCCTTCGCTTTCCAGCCCGCCGCCGTTGCCGGCCTGCACGTCGAGATCGATGCGCGCGACGAAGAGGCTGACCTTTTCCGTCAATGTTCCGGGGCTGGCATACATGTCGAAGAGATAATCGACCTTCTCGACCGCGTAGCCGGATTCTTCCATCGCCTCGCGGCGAATGGCGTCGGCCGCATTGTCGTCATCGAGAAGGCCTGCCGGCACTTCGATCATGAAACTTGGATCACCGTTTACGAAGGCGGCGGGGCGAAACTGGCGCACCATCACCACGCTGTCGCGCTTTTTATCGTAAAGCAGAATGGCCGCGGCGCTGCCGTGGTCGTGCACTTCGCGGACGATGCGGATCGTTTTGCCATCCGGCATGCGCTGATCGAAAATAAGCTTCTGCATATGCACAAAGCCCTTCCAGACCGTCTCTTTTTCCACCAGCCGAATTCTGTCCGCCTCGCCGGCAGCAGCCATTTTCAATGAACGGTCCATAATCACTCCGTAGGCAATCCCATCACAGGGTGAGGGACGATTTGTTCAGGGCCGCCCATTGCAGCAGCATGATCGTCTTTCCATCGCAGATATCGCCGGTTTCTATCATCTTCATGGCATCCGCCAGTGAAAACTCCAGAACCTCGATGTCCTCGTCCTCGTGTGCGGCACCGCCGCCCTCCTCCAGCCGATCCGATGAATCGATGATGGCGGCAAAAAAGTGCAGAATTTCGGTCACGGAACCGGGCGACATGAAGGACTTGAACAGAAACCGGACATCTTTCACGACATATCCGGTTTCCTCCATCACTTCGCGGCGAATGGCCTCGGCCGGGTCATCACCATCCAGCAGGCCGGCGGGGGCTTCCAGAAGCCAGCCGTGATAGCCGTTCACGTAGGTCGGTACGCGAAACTGCCGCACCAGCACCACCGTCTCGCGGCGCGGATCGTAAAGCAGAATGGTCGCGCCATTGCCGCGATCATAGGCCTCTCGCCGGATGACTTTTGTTTCACCCTTCGAATTGGTGTAATTATAGGTGATGTTGCGGAGATGATACCAGTTCTTTGAGAGCGTCTCGTCTTTCAGAATTTCAATCTTCACATTGTCGAACTTGCTCATTCCATGTCCCGTCAGTCTTTGCGCAGCCAAACCTTGTTGTCATGGAAAGCCGCGCCGCCATAGGGGGCAACGGCATCGGCGCCGGTGAGAACATTGATGCCCTCGCCATCCAGGTGCGCCTTGTTGGGCCACAGCCCTTCGGCAATCAGCACGCCTGATCTGGCGCCCTCAACAATCTTTGCGTGGAGACGTACTTCGCCGCGTGCGTTGCCGACGCGGACGATGTCGCCATCGGCGATACCGTGACCGGCGGCATCCTCGGAGCAGATCATCAATTCCGGGCGGCCTTCCTTCTGCACGGAGGTTTTGGTTTCCGCGAAGGTGGAGTTCAGGAAATTGCGCGCCGGCGATGTCGCCAGTCGGAAGGGATGATCCCCGTCGGCGGTCTCGATGACATCCACCTGATCCGGGAATTTCGGAAATTCGGATACCGGCCCCATGACGCCGATATTTTTCGGCGGTTTGTTCGGAGAAGGCCCCGTTGCCCAGTCCGGGCTGAACCGGAACTTTCCGTCGCCATAACCAAAGCCCTCGAGATAATGCGCCACCTCGAAAGGCGGCTGCGCATCGATCCACTTCTCCTCCGTCAGCGTGTCGAAGTCACCCCAGCCGCTGACTTTCAGCATACGGTCGACATGATCACGGGCCGAAAGGCCGAAACCGGGCATGTGGTCGACGCCGAGACGTTTTGCCAGCTCTTCGATGACAAAGAGATTGGTGCGCACGGTTTCCGGCGGTTCGACCAGTTTGGGCCCAAGCAGAATATGGTTCTGGCCGCCGGCGCGGTAGATATCGTCATGTTCGAGGAACATGGTGGCTGGCAGCACGATATCGGCCACATCAGCCGTCTCGGTCATGAACTGCTCATGCACGGCGACGAAAAGATCGTCGCGCAGGAAACCCTGCTTTACCAGACGTTGTTCGGGCGCGACATTGACGGGATTGGTGTTCTGGATGAGCAGCGCCGTCACCGGGCCGCTGTGGCGCAGCGCATTGGCATCGCCCGTCAGCACGGGGCCGATCTGCGACTGGTCGAGCTGGCGCACATCCGGGTCGGCGTAAGAACTGCCCATCAGCTCCGCCTTGTTGAGCCGGAAAATATCGCCATTATTGTGGAACGCCCCGCCACCCTCATATTGCCAGGAGCCGAGCACGGTGGCGATCGACAGGGCGGCGTGCATGGCGACCGCGCCGTTGCGCTGGCGGGCAAAACCGTAACCCAGCCGGAAGAACGTCTTTTTCGTCGTGCCGACGAGCCTTGCGAAATCCTCGATCTCGTCGACGGAAAGACCTGTAATCTCGGACGCCCATTGCGGCGTCTTCGTCTTCAGATGCGCTTCCAATCCCGTCGGATCGTCGGCAAAGCGCACCATGTAGTCACGGTCGGCGTAACCATCGCGGAAGGCGATGTGCATGATGGCGCAGGCGAGCGCTGCATCTGTGCCGGGGCGCAGGACGATGCGCATATCCGCCTGTTTCATTGTCGGATTGTCGTAGATATCAACGACGACGATCTTTGCGCCGCGTTCCTTGCGGGCCTTGACCGCATGGGTCATGACATTGACCTGCGTGGCAACCGCATTGGTGCCCCAGATGACGACGACATCGGCCTTGCCGATCTCGCGCGGATCGGGACCACGCAGCGCACCGGTGCCCATCACGTACCCCGTCCAGGCCATGTTGGTGCAGATTGAACCGAAGAAGCCGGAGTATTTCTTGGCGTGGCGCAGCCGCTCGATGGAATCGCGCTGCACCTGCCCCATGGTTCCGGCGTAGAAATACGGCCAGATGGCCTCCGCACCATGCCGGGCTTCCGCCTTGACGAAAGCATCTGCCACCTCGTCCAGCGCGGCTTCCCAGGAAATCTCCTGCCAGTCGCCTGCGCCTTTGGCGCCCTTGCGGCGCTTCGGGGTCAGCAGACGACCGGGATGATAGATGCGCTCGGAATACCGCGCCACCTTGGCGCAGATGACGCCGGCGGTGTATGTATTGCTATTGGCGCCGCGCACCCGGCCGATGCGGCCTTCCCCATTGATATCGACCTCCAGCGCGCAGGCGCTCGGACAGTCATGCGGACAGACGGTGTGGCCGACACGGACTTCGGCCTTGTTGATGGCTTTTTCAGCGGAGATCGGGGTCGCAACGTTCATGGCTTTTGTATATTGCATCAATGATGCGGCAAAAAGGCCGAAGTGACGTCCATCAAGAATATTCATCATCACCATCGGCAAGCGAGACACATCCCATGAACTATCGCCACATCTACCACGCCGGCAATTTCGCGGATGTTCTCAAACACGCCGTCCTTGCCCGTCTCGTCCGTTACCTGCAGAACAAGGACAAGGCGTTTCGCGTGCTGGATACCCATGCCGGCATCGGCCTTTACGACCTCACCTCGGAAGAGGCGCAGAAGACCGGTGAATGGCAGACCGGTATCGGCAAGCTGATGGAGACCGCCCTGCCCGCCCCCATCGCCGAACTGCTGGAACCCTATCTCGCCGCAGTCAGGGAGCTAAATCCCGATGGCGGCATTCAATTCTATCCCGGTTCGCCAAAACTCGCGCGCATGCTGTTTCGTCCGCAGGACCGGCTTTCGGCCATGGAGCTGCATCCGGATGACAGCCGCGCTTTATCCCGTCTCTTCGAGGGGGACTACCAGGTCCGGGTGACCGAGCTGGACGGCTGGCTGTCGCTTGGCGCGCATCTGCCGCCGAAGGAAAAGCGTGGCCTTGTCCTCGTCGATCCGCCTTTCGAGCTTGAAAACGAATATCAGCGGCTGGCCGATGGGCTGAACAAGGCCTATCGGCGTTTTTCCACCGGCACCTATTGCCTGTGGTATCCGCTGAAAAAGGGCGCGCCGATCAAGGATTTCCACGAGCGGCTGCAATCCTTCGACATTCCGAAAATGCTGTGCGCTGAACTTTCCGTCAAAAGCGACCGGTTGGAGGGGTTGAGCGGTTCCGGCCTCATCATCGTCAACCCGCCCTATACCCTGAAGGACGAGTTGCACACGCTCCTGCCTTTCCTGAAAACGGTGATGGCGCAGGACCGATACGCCTCGCACCGTGCCTTCTGGCTGCGCGGCGAGGAAAAGCCGGAGGAGGACTGAGGGTTACCTCAGCCCTTCCCGCTTCTGCGCCTGGGCAAGCTGTGATCGCTCGAAGAACAGGATCACGAACAGGGCCATGATGAACGGAATGATCAGGTAGAACAGCCGAAAAACCAGCAGTGCGGCGATCACGTCTGCCGGGTTCATATCCGGCAGACCGGTGACGAAGACCAGTTCCAGCACGCCGAGCCCGCCCGGCGCATGGGAAATCAGCGCCGCCGAAAAGGAAATCAGGAAAATCCCGAGGATAATCATGAAACCGGGGTTTCCGGCCTCCGGCAAGGCGAAATAGATGATGCCCGCCGCCCCGATCAGCTCGATCGGACCGATGACCAGCTGTTGCGCCACCAGTTTCGGTGCCGGATAAGGCAGGAAAAACGAGCGTATTTTCAGCGGCTTCAGCTTCAGGAGACTACCCAGCACGTAAAGGCCGACAATAACGAGCAGCAGGATGCCTGTTGTCGTGGAGGCCTCGACGGGAAGGATGCCGGTGAAGCGTTCAGTGATATCAGGCTCGTAAAGCAGCACCAGGCCGATGAGCATGATGGTTCCGATGATGAAGGTGAAGGAGCAAAGGCCAACGAGAACGCCGACCTCGGCAGCGCTCAAGCCCTTGGACGTATAGGCGCGGTAGCGCACCACGGCGCCGGAAAACACGGAGGCGCCGACATTGTGGGAAAGCGCATAGGTGGTAAACGAGGTGAGCGTGATGAAGAACCAGTTCACCTTGCGGCCGAGATGCTGGAGCGCAATGCGGTCGTAGCCGGCAAGTGCGGCATAGGCCAGCAATGTGGCCATGCCGGAGCAAACCCAGTCTCGCACGCGGATGGCCATGAAGCTTTCCCAGAGATCATCGAGCGAAAGACCGCGCAGCTCATGATAAAGCAGCCAGGCTGAAAACCCGATCGTCGCCAGACCAACGACAGGCCAGATATATTTCTTAAATCTCATGCGGTCATGCCGCCTATTTCCTCCAGCTTCACCCCAGCCTTCTTCCGTCTTTCGGGGAAGATTCGCTGGAGTCTATTCGTTATGCGGCGAAGCTTTCAACCTTTTTGCCCGTTTGCCTCGTTCACAAATTTATGTAAGACCGATTTGTCGCCGGCAGGCGATATGAGGTCGTCCATTTTCCGGAGAGCGTGCACGGAATGAAGCGTTATGCCGGTTTCATCGCCTTCGGTCTCCTGTCGCTTGCGGCCCTTTGGTTTTCGCAGGAAAAACCCGCCCCAAACAATTCCTCGAATGACTGGACCATGTATCCCCCGTCGCAACCCGCCGGGCGCTCCCAGCGGGAAACGTCCAGCCGTGATACGGGCAAAAACACCGTCCCCCGCGGCACGGGTTTTGATTTTTACGTGCTGTCATTATCCTGGTCGCCGGCATTCTGTGCCAGTTCGGAAGGTTCCGGCAATCGCCAGCAATGCGGCAGCGACAGGCGTTACGGCTTTGTCGTGCATGGGCTCTGGCCGCAAAACGAAAACGGCTATCCGGAATTCTGCAAAAGCAGCGAACCGGACCGCGTGCCTGACGCGATCGGCCGCGCCATGTTCGACATCATGCCGTCGATGGGGCTGATCGGCCACCAGTGGCGTAAACACGGCTCCTGTTCAGGCCTGTCGCAGAAAGATTATTTCTCGGCGACGCGGGCCGCCTTCGAGGCCGTCAGGCTGCCGGAGAAGATCGCTTCAGGCGCGCAAGCCGCCACCCTCTCCGCCGACGCCATCGAAACCGCCTTCACCGACGCCAATCCCGGCCTGTCGAAACGCGGCATCTCGATCAGCTGTGACGGCAAGCGCCTCGAGGAAGTCCGCATCTGCCTTAACACGGACATGACATTCCGCGACTGCCCCGAGCTTGACCGCAAAGGTTGCCGCGCCGGCTCCACCGAAATCATTCCCATACGCTAATCAACCCACAGGACCCCACCATGGAACTGCTCTATTCACCCGCCTCCCCCTATTCCGCCAAAGTGCGCATGGCCGCCCGCCATCTCGACATCGACGTTACCTCGGTGCGCGTCGATACCAATGCAGAGCCCGCGACGCTGATGGACAACAATCCGCTCGGCAAAATCCCCGTCCTGCTGCTGGATGATGGCGGCTCCGTCTATGACAGCGTGGCGATCATGCATTATCTTGACCGGCTTTCGGGCGGCAAGCTTTACCCGAAAAAGAACGGCAAGCGCACGGACGTGGAAATTCTGGAGGCGCTCTGCGACGGCATCATGGATTGCCTGCTCGCCATCGTTTACGAGCGTCGTTTTCGCCCGGAAGACAAGATCCACCAGCCCTGGATCGACAAGCAGTGGAAAAAAGTGGTGAAGGGTCTCGACCATCTGAACGCGAACCTGCCCAAGACCGGCAAAAAGCTGCATGGCGGCCATTTCGCGCTGGCGGCGATGATCGGTTATCTCGACCTGCGTTTCGCCGGTGAATGGGCCGAAGGACGCGATGCTCTGTCGCAATGGCCGGAGACTTTCGGCAAGCGTTTCGAAGCCTACGCGGAAATGAAGGCAGCCGCCTGAGGCGAAGCGGAACAGTGCCCGGCCACGTCGCCGGGCGCACTCGTAACAGACTGCAAAAACAAAAAAGCCGGGGCGTAAACCCCGGCTTTTCCTTTACCGATCCGCTGGGGATCAGAACTTGACGCCGATACCGGCCTTGACGGAGTGATCGTCGAAACCGCGCGAGAATGCGCCGGAGTCGAGACCGTAATCCTTCTTCTGGTAGTCGCTGTAGCGATATTCCAGACGGGCGGTGATGTTGTCGGTTACCATGGCTTCAACACCGGCACCAACGGTGTAACCGAGGGCGGTGGCGCTGTCCTTGGAGGTCGCGTCACGGACCTTGTTGTCGGAGACAGCAAGACCGGCCGTACCGTAGAGCAGGAACGGGTTCATGTCGTAACCAACGCGGCCACGCAGCGAGCCGTTGACGCCCTGCTTGCCTTCGATGGCGTTGCCAGCAACCGTACCGGCAGAGCCCTTCTCGTCGCCGAGGTTGACGTCTGCTTCGGCACCGTAAACGATCTGGCCGCTCTGCATGTTGTAACCACCGTACAGACCGCCACCGAAGCCCTTGGCGTCACGACCGTCATTGCTGGAGCTGAAACGGCCCCAGTCATAGTTGACCGTACCACCGAGGTAAGCGCCGGACCAATCCTTGACCGGTGCGGGCTGGTCGTAGGACACCGGTGCCTGCGGCACTTCGTTTACGGCGTCAGCGGCGTACGCAGCCGAAAAGCCGGCAGCGGCCATGGTCGAAGCCATAAGGGTTGCTACGAAAATACGCATGTTATTCTCCTTTCAGGACCGCTCTGCACTCAAAACATTGTTTTCAGACGCGGTGTAAAAATCGTCGGGTTAATCGCCCCTCTGGAAACTGAACTTGATGGGAGAATGCGGAGATCAAAGAGCCAAAATGTGAATTGTTTGGGGCAGAGACGTGACTAGAATTAGACGTTGCCTAATTGCCACAAGGGTTTTATTAACCCTAACAGAAGCCTAACCAACAATAGATCGGCTTTAAACTTAGTTATATTCAAATTAAATCAAAATTGCATTGCGAATAAAAAATCGCCCAATTCTTTTAGGGCAGACGGACAGCTTGCGATTTGCATTTATATCCAGCACATAGGGCGTGTATGAGCAAATGCAGGTCCGCCGTGAAAGAAGATATACAAAAGACAGTCTTGATAACCGGAGCCGCCCGAAGGCTTGGGCGGGCAATCGCCACCGATCTGGCCGCCCATGGCTTTGCGATCGCCGTCCATGCCAATGAATCGATGGCGCAGGCCGAGGAATTCGCTAACGAAATAAGGCAAAACGGTGGCAAAGCCGTTGCCGTGCAGGCGGATTTGACACAATCTGCGCCAACAATGGCGCTTGTCGAACAGGCCGCTTCCGCGCTCGGCCCTATCGGCGTCATCGTCAACAATGCCTCGATTTTTCTGGACGACAGCGCAGATAAACCCGATCCGGCGATCTTCGATGCGCATTTTTCCGTGCATGTGCGGGCGCCTTCGCTTATTGCCGCCGCCTTCGTTGAGCAATTGCCTAGGGATAAATCCGGTCTGATCGTCAATATCATCGATCAACGCGTGCTGGCGCTCACACCACGTTTCTATTCCTATACACTCTCGAAATCCGCCCTCTGGACAGCGACACGAACGATGGCGCAGAGCTTTGCGCCGCGTGTGCGGGTGAACGCCATCGGGCCGGGTCCCACCTTCAAAAGCGAAAGACAGGCGCCCGAGGACTTTCAGGCGCAGATCGACGGCCTTATATTAAAGCGTGGTCCTGCGCCGGATGAGTTCGGGCGGACGATTCGCTTTCTTTACGATACGCCGTCGGTCACCGGACAAATGATCGCGCTCGACGGCGGCCAGCACCTGGGCTGGGAAACCCCTGACGTGGCGGAGATTAATGAATGAACGGAAAGAAGCTGCCTGATGGCGGTATTCTCTTCGATGAAACCGACGACGAAGACGACGATGCAAGCCTTGCCACGACAGAAGTGGCGGAGGCTCCGCGCGACGCCGTGGGCATGGACTGGAATGCGGGCTGGAAGAACGAATCCGGCCTGAAGGGCATGGACCTCATCGGCGAATTCGTCAAACACCTGCCCAACTCGCCGGGCGTCTATCGCATGTTCAACGAGGCGGGTGACGTTCTGTATGTCGGCAAGGCGCGCTCGCTGAAGAAGCGTGTGGGCAACTATGCGCAGGGCCGCGTGCATTCTAACCGCATCGCCCAGATGGTGCGTTTCACCACCCATATGGAGTTCGTCACCACCCGCACGGAGACAGAGGCGCTTCTGCTCGAAGCTAACCTCATCAAGCGCTTGCGGCCGCGCTTTAATGTGCTTTTGCGCGACGACAAATCCTTTCCCTATATTCTCATCACCGGAGACAACCGCGCCCCCGCGATCTTCAAGCACCGGGGTGCACGGGCGCGAAAGGGCGATTATTTCGGCCCCTTCGCCTCTGCCGGTGCTGTGGGGCGCACGATCAATTCGCTGCAACGCGCCTTTTTGATCCGCACCTGCACCGACAGCGTGTTCGAAACCCGCACGCGGCCCTGTCTTCTACACCAGATCAAGCGCTGTTCCGGCCCCTGCACGCACGAGATCAGCGATCAGGGGTATGCGGAGCTCGTCAAGGAAGCCAAGGATTTCCTGTCCGGCAAGAGCCAGAGCGTCAAGACCGCGATTGCGCGGCAGATGAACGAGGCGGCCGAAGATCTCGATTTCGAGCGCGCCGCCGTCTATCGCGACCGGCTGGCCGCACTTTCGCATGTCCAGAGCCATCAGGGCATCAATCCGTCCGGCATCGAGGAGGCGGATGTCTTCGCCATCCACCACGAAGGTGGCATCTCCTGTATTCAGGTGTTCTTTTTCCGCACCGGCCAGAACTGGGGCAACCGCGCCTATTTCCCGAAGGCGGACCCATCTCTGCTGGGGGCGGAAATCCTCAATGCATTCCTTGCGCAGTTTTACGACGACAAGCCGGTGCCGAAACAGATCCTGCTTTCCGAAACGGTGGAGGAACAGGAACTGCTGGCCGCAGCACTTGGCGAAAAAGCCGGACACAAGGTCACGATCAGCGTGCCGCAGCGCGGCGAGAAGAAAGATATTACCGACCATGTTCTTGCCAATGCGCGCGAGGCGCATGGCCGCAAGCTGGCGGAGACCTCTTCGCAGGCGCGGCTGCTGAAGGGTTTTGCGGAAACCTTCAACCTTCCCTATGTGCCGCGCCGCATCGAGATTTACGATAACTCGCATATCATGGGCACCAATGCCGTGGGTGGCATGGTGGTAGCGGGGCCGGAAGGTTTCGTGAAGAACCAGTATCGCAAGTTCAACATCAAATCGACCGACATCACCCCCGGTGACGACTTCGGCATGATGCGCGAGGTGATGACCCGCCGCTTCTCACGCCTGCTGAAGGAAGAGGGCAAGCCCGACCGCGAGCGGACACCGACACCGGAAGAAGCGGCCGACATGCCGTTCCCCGCCTGGCCCGACGTGATCCTGATCGACGGCGGCCAGGGACAGATGACGGCGGTGCGGGCGATCCTCGATGAACTCGACATTCGTGACTGTGTGACCGCCATCGGCGTTGCCAAGGGTGTGGACCGCGATGCCGGCCGCGAACGCTTTTTCGCCGATGGACGCAGCGATTTCTCCCTGCCGCCGCGCGATCCCGTGCTTTATTTCGTGCAGCGCATGCGCGACGAAGCGCACCGATTCGCCATCGGTTCTCATCGGGCGCGACGCAAGAAGGAGATGGTGCGCAATCCGCTCGATGAAATCTCGGGGATCGGGCCGGGCCGCAAGCGCTCCCTGCTGCAGCATTTCGGCACAGCGAAGGCGGTTTCCCGCGCCGGACTCAACGATCTGATGAACGTCACCGGCATCTCCGAGGCGGTGGCGCGGCAAATCTACAATCACTTCCACGAGAGTAGCAGCGATTGAGACTGCGCTGTCGTGGCGAACTGCTAAAAAAACATAATCACGTGTTGACCCTATGCGTCAGGGGCGGCATCAAGACAGCTGATCTTTGACTGACAGGTTTCCCATGGCTTCGCGCGCATACAACATTCCCAACCTCCTCACCTATGCCCGCATTCTGGCGGTTCCCGTCATCGTTTTGTGTTTCTTCATCGAGGGCAAGCTGGAAAGCTCGGATTTCGCGCGCTGGACGGCGCTGTGGCTGTTCATCATCGCCTCGCTCACCGATTTTCTCGATGGTTACCTGGCCCGCATCTGGAACCAGACCTCAAATATCGGCCGGATGCTGGACCCGATCGCCGACAAGCTGCTGGTCGCCTCCGTCCTGCTCCTGATGGCTGCGGACGGCACCATTGCCGGCTGGTCGCTCTGGGCCGCCATCACCATTCTCTGCCGTGAAATTCTGGTCTCCGGCCTGCGCGAATATCTGGCGGCGCTGAAGGTGAGCGTTCCCGTGACGCGCATCGCCAAGTGGAAAACGACGATCCAGATGGTCGCTATCGCCTTTCTGCTGGCCGGGCCGGCGGGCGACAAGGTCCTGCCCTATACGACCGAGATGGGCATTACGCTTCTCTGGCTTGCGGCTGCACTGACCATGTATACCGGTTATGACTACTTCAAGGCTGGTCTCAAGCACATCGTGGACGAAGACTGATGACGCGGATCGTTTATTTCGCCTGGGTGCGTGAGAAGATCGGCACCGATGAGGAGCAGCTGGACATCCCCTCCTCCGTCACCACGGCCGGCGAACTGATCGCCTGGCTCGCAACCCGTGGCGAAAATTACGAAGCGGCCTTCGAATTTCCGGATGTAATCCGCGTTGCCGTCAATCAGGAACATGTCGAGCATGACGAAAGCATCGTCGGCGCGCGAGAGATCGGTCTCTTTCCGCCGATGACCGGGGGATGAGCGGATGCAGAAAGCCGTGCAGCCGACGATCCGCGTACAGGCCGGGGATTTCGACGCCGCTGAGGAAAGCCGCCGGCTGACGCAAGGCAACAAAAGTATCGGCGCGGTCGTCGCCTTCACCGGTCTTTGCCGCGACGATGGCGGCACGCTAGCGGCGCTGGAGCTTGAACATTATCCCGGCATGTCGGAAGCGGAAATCACCCGCATCGCCGAACTCGCCATCGAACGCTTCGGCCTTCTCGGCCTCACCGCCATCCACCGCCATGGCAAAATTGCCGCCGGCGAGAATATCGTTCTCGTCATCGCTGCTTCCAGCCACCGGCAGGCGGCCTTCGACGGCGCAAATTTCGTGATGGACTATCTGAAGACCTCCGCCCCATTCTGGAAGAAGGAACATGGCAAGGATGGAGCGGCGCGAGACTGGGTATCAGCCAAGACGACCGACGATGCGGCGAAGGACAAGTGGCGCTAATGCGTCGTCTTTTCTCGCACTGCCGGACATAAAGGCGGGACACACTTTTTCTGAAAATGCTTCAAGGTGCTTCAACCCTGCTGCGCATGACAATCAGCCAGCCGACCAGCATCGCCAGAACCGCCGCATCGCGCCAGACGACCGGGCCATAACCGGCCCACAGGGTTTCCGCAAATCCCACGGCAGCAGCCCCTAAACCGCAGATAAGTGGGCTGGCATAACCGCCCGCCGCCGAAATCAGCACGATCTTGAGGCCGAAGACAAGACCGGCACCAAAATCCATGGTGCCGTAATAAAAGGTGGCGAGCACCCCGGCAATGGCGGCGACAAGTCCTGCCGCGCAATAGGATAGCAGAAATACCCGGCCCGCATTGACGCCGCAGAACGATGCCGCAAGCGGATCATCCGATACGGCCTTCCACCGTCTGCCGAAAGCAGAACGGCCAAGATAAACGGACCCTGAGAGGATGAGGAGTCCAAAGGCCGCCGTGTTCAGCATCTGCATCCGCGTCAGGGTCACGGCAAAACCGCCATCGCTCCAGAAGCGTACCGGTTGCGACAGAAGCGGCGGCAGCCATAATTGCCTTGTGCCGGCGGCGAGCCTTGCACTTTCTGTAAGCGCAATCAGCACGCCGATGGAGGCGACCGTTACCGCATTGGGAGAGGCTTTCGCCAGCGGTCGCATCACCGCCCTGCCGACGAAACCGGCTGCCCACAACCCGCCGAAAACGCCCGCCCCTGCCCCAAGCGCAAGCGTTGCCGGCAAGACCAGCCACAGGCGGTTCCAGCCGAAATCGGCAAATAACAGGCAGGTCTGACCGGCAAAGGCAAATATGGCACCATAGGTAACATCGGCACGTTTGGTGACCGAGAAGGCGATGGCATAACCAAAGGCCAGAACCGCATAGAGGGCTGCGACCGGCACGGCATTCAGCAATTGTTGCAGGAAATAAGCCATGCGCGTCCTCCCACCATTGTTATAACTGTTAAAATACGTTTTGACAGTTATAATATGTGACATGACCTTTCGCTGGACAGCTCACCGTTTCGCAGGCGGCGCATTGGCGCTTGATGTCGCCAATAGTGTGATCCTGCGCTCAGACGCCGCAAAATCGGTTGACCGTTTTGCGGCGCCCGAACAGATCGCCACTTTTGCCGAGGCATCGACACAGCTTGGCGCGGAGCGTGACAGGTTTCCCGCACTCAACGCACCCGAAGCGGAGCAACGGCCAGTCCTTCTCAAGCTAAGAGAGGCGATCGACGATTGTTTTCGCGCGTCGATCATGGGTGCTGGCGATGATGACGCCAGATTGGCGGAACTTCTTTTCGCCTGCGGCACGGCGTTGCGCGCCTTTCCCGCGGCCGAAAGTCTCGGCAACGCCACTGCCCACTCCGCGCTGTCGCTGCTTGCGGTGGAGACACGGGAACGGCTGCGGATCTGCGGCAATTGCGGCTGGCTCTTCATCGATCGCAGCAAGAACAAAAGCCGGATCTGGTGCGACATGGCGGTGTGCGGCAACCGGCAAAAAGCCAGCCGGCACTACCATCGGACGAAGGAGGCGCAGACATGAACAGGATTGCCCTTCCATTGCTGGCGGTTGTGGCCGCGCTCGGTCTTTCCGGCTGCCAGCGCGACGAACCGCGTGAGGTCGCCAAGATTTCGGGCCGGATGTTCGTTTTCAATTACCGCGTAGCGATTGCCATCTATCTGGTGACCCTGCAACGCGTCGCGCCCATCGCCGATGGCAGCACGGTGGAGGCCTCATTCGAAAACCCCCGTGGTGGTCCTGACCTGACGACGAGCGACAGGATTTTTCCAGCGGACGAAAAGATCGCCGTTCAAAGCCCGCCGGTCGAGTGCGTCAAGCAGGATCGGCCTTACAAAGTCACCATTCGCATCAAGGGACCGGAGGGCGATATTCTGCAGACGATCGAGACCACGATCCACTCCGACACGGACCAGTCGCTTCTTCCCGCCAAACCGCTGGTGGTTGGACCGCTCTACACGCCCAATCCGGAGGTGTTCAAACCTGACGGCACGACGGATATGCGGCCGGTCCAAGGGTGCCCGGCATCCTGAACAAAAAAAACGGAGCCTTTCGGCTCCGTTTCCTTGAGTCTTTTCAGCGGCTTCGCGCAATAGCCTGAGAGGGCGATTCAAGCCGTTGATATTTTGAATCAGCCGACGATTTCGGTTTCGGCGAACCAGTAGGCGATTTCCTGTGCGGCGGTTTCCGGAGCGTCGGAACCGTGAACGGAGTTTTCGCCGATGGAAAGCGCGAAGGACTTGCGGATGGTGCCTTCAGCGGCCTGGGCCGGGTTGGTAGCGCCCATGATTTCGCGGTTCTTGAGGATAGCGTTTTCGCCTTCCAGAACCTGAACGATGGTCGGGCCGGAGATCATGCCTTCAACGAGTTCGCCGAAGAAAGGACGCTCTTTGTGAACGGCATAGAAGCCTTCGGCTTCGCGCTTGCTCATCCAGACGCGCTTGGAGGCGACGATGCGCAGGCCGTTATCTTCAAATACCTTGGTGATCGCGCCCGTCAGGTTACGCTTGGTTGCGTCCGGCTTGATCATCGAAAATGTGCGTTCAATCGCCATGTGTCCGTTTCCTTTTCCTATATAGAAAGTGGGCGGTCTTTACCCGCCCAAAGGCCCGAAAACAAGGGGGATCGACCATATTGCGATGACGGCGTGAGACATTTCACGCCGCTGTCACACTGCGGCCTCTTGCGTCGTAGAGATCAAGGCAGCCTTCGAACCAGTCCCGCACCGGATCATTATCGGAAAACAGATCAGCGCCGGTGGTGATCCTTGCCCATTGCAGCGCGCCGAACACGATGTAATCGGCAAAAAGCGGCGACGTGCCGCCGATAAAGGGCTGGAAGCCCAACATGCGGCGGATCGGCGCCAGCAATGCCGGAAAGGCAGCGATTTCCGCTTCGCGGTTCGCTGCGACATCCTCAAGCGGGCGGCCGAGCGCTTTCGTCCTGCTGTCGCGGAAATAACGGCGATCCGGCTCATCCAGCATATTGTGGATATCCAGCAGCGCGATACGGGTAATAGCGGGGTGAAGCACCGTCTGCGACCAGCTTTCAACGAAGCGGGCCATTGCCTTGCCGCCCTCACCGTCAAACAGCGACGGCCGCTCCGGATAGGCGTCATCCAGATAAAGCGCGATTTCGAAACTGTCGCTCACTAGCTGCTCGCCGTCGCGCAGGATCGGTACAGTCCTCGAAAAACCGTCCTCAACCGTCGGTATGACCGTGAAGGGCAAGGGGCGCTCCTCAAAATCCAGCCCCTTATGCGCCAGCGAAAGCACGGTTTTCCAGCAATGGGGAGAAAACGGCCGGGAAATGTCGCTTCCGCACAGCGAGTACAAGGTTCTGGAGTTCGTCATGGGCAACACCCTCTTTGGCTATATCGATGCAGCGATATAAGAACGGCAATGGCCTGAAATCAAATCAGCATTAGTCATATTATCGATCAAAAGCCGCCCGCCCCCCGCCAAATGTGAATTTCAGCATCAAGGCAACGAAAACATCCCAAGAGTTTAGTCTATTTTAAACCGTGGCGTGTAGGAATAGCCGCATTCGGAAACTGAATATTTCGATGAATTCATCAATACTATCTTTTTGGGGCTGACGGTGACGACATCTGCTGGCGATAAAAAACGCGAACAATCAAAAAACGGTCTTGTCGTTACCAAGATCACGCAATTTATCGCCAAGATGAATATTGCGCCGCTGCCTCGCAATTATGAATTGATCTATGAAATATTGTCGGGGCACAATCCGGCTATGGGGCGCGATATATTGGCCCTTGGCAACGCGCCACAGCAGCATGAAATCGATATTATCGGCCATAGACACAATCTGCCGGGGTTTTCGAAGATCGAAGCCGAGGAGATGGCCAACGAGGCCTTCGAAACGCTGAAGCAGATCTCAGCGCGGCTGGAAGCCGGCGTGCAGCGCGCCGAAACATTTATCGCCAGCCTTGCTGAGGAAGATCACCAGGAGCGGCCGGCAACCGAGCGGCTCGCCCGCTTGATGGGCGACATTCATGAGGAACAGACGAGCCTGCGGCACTTCATCGCCATGGGGCTGATGAAGATCCGCGAGGTTGAAAAACGCCGGGCCGAACTGCAGGCAAGTTCCCTGCGGGACGCATTGACGGCGCTTCCCAACCGCGCGGCTTTCCTCGAAAAACTCGGAGACCTTTTCGCCGGCGATCAGGCGGCGTCCGCCACCTCGCTGATGCTGCTCAACATTGACCGCTTCCGCGAAATCAACGGCAAATACGGCGCGAGCGCCGGCAACAAGGCGCTCCGGCGATTTGCGGCGCTCTTCCGTAAGACGATCAAGAAGGACGATTTCGTTGCCCGCATCGGCGGCAATGAATTTGCCTTTCTGTTTGCCAACGTCTCGCAAAATACCGCAGAAGCGATTGCCGAAAGGCTGCGGCAAAGTGTGGAGGCGCTGCGCTTCGTGACCAGCGAAGGCGAAGGTGAACATCTGACGGTTTCGATCGGCGTTGCGGCGGTGGATGGCACCGCCACGCCCGCGGAATTTTTCAGCCATGCTGAACTTGCCCTGCTTTCCGCACGCTGCGGCACGCGCAACTGCGTTGTCGGTTATTCGCGGGATCTGGCCCAGCACAGCCGCAGCAGCTACCTGGCGCAGCTCGGCTGTTAGAGCATTTCCAGTAAAAATGTGCCGCGGTTTTGCGCCCGAAAAACGCGCAAAACCAAAGATTGCGTGCACGTCCGACAATTCCGTTTAAACCAACACGCTTCAAACGCCATATCTGATCCGATGTGGCGCGCGCGCTCTTGCCTTGGCCACGCAGTTCGGCCAAAACGGCGCCATGATTACGATTACCGATCTTTCCGCCCGCATCGCCGGGCGCCTGCTTCTCGACCATGCCAGCGTGGCGCTGCCCGCCGGCGTGAAAGTGGGTCTCGTTGGCCGCAACGGTGCCGGCAAATCCACCCTGTTCAAGGTGATTACCGGTGATTTTTCGGCCGAAAGCGGTTCGGTCAGCATTCCCAAACAGGCGCGCATCGGCCAGGTGGCGCAGGAAGCGCCGGGAACGGAAGAATCGCTGATATCCATCGTGCTTTCCGCCGACAAGGAACGCAGCGCCCTTGTGGCCGAAGCGGAAACCGCGACCGATCCGCACCGGATCGCCGAAATCCAGATGCGGCTCGTCGATATCGACGCGCATTCGGCCGAAGCCCGCGCATCCAGCATTCTTGCCGGTCTGGGCTTTAACCACGAGGCGCAGCTTCGCCCCGCCTCCTCCTTCTCCGGCGGCTGGCGCATGCGCGTGGCGCTTGCCTCGGTGCTGTTTGCCGAGCCAGATCTTTTGCTGCTCGACGAGCCGACCAACTATCTCGACCTCGAAGGCACGTTGTGGCTGGAGGAATATATTCGCCGCTATCCGCATACTGTCATCATCATCAGCCATGACCGCGATCTTCTGAACAATGCCGTCAATTCCATCGTGCATCTGGACCAGAAGAAGTTGACCTTCTATCGCGGCGGTTACGACCAGTTTGAGCGCCAGAAGGCCGAGAACGACGAATTGCAGATGAAGGCCAAGGTCAAAAGCGACGCGGCGCGCAAACATCTGCAGAGCTTCATCGACCGTTTTCGCGCCAAGGCCACCAAAGCGCGGCAGGCGCAGAGCCGCATCAAGGCGCTGGAGCGCATGGGCACCGTCGCCGCCGTGATCGAGGACCACGTCCAGCCAATCATATTTCCCGAGCCGGAAAAGCAGCCCGCCTCGCCCATCGTTGCCATCAATGGCGGTGCTGTAGGTTACGAACCGGGCAAACCCATCCTGAAACAGCTCAATCTGCGCATCGACAATGACGACCGCATCGCGCTGCTCGGCTCCAACGGCAACGGCAAATCGACCTTCGCGAAATTCATTTCCGGCCGGCTTGCGCCGCAGGCGGGCGATCTTCGTATCGCCTCCGGCCTGAAGATCGGTTTCTTCGCGCAGCACCAGCTGGATGATCTGGTGCCGGACGAAACGCCGGTGGAACATGTGCGCAAGCTGATGCCGCTGGCGCCTGAAGCGCAGGTGCGCTCACGCGTGGCGCAGATGGGCCTTGCAACGGAAAAGATGGCGACGGCAGCAAAGGATCTGTCCGGTGGTGAAAAGGCCCGTCTGCTGATGGGGCTTGCCGCCTTCCATGCGCCGAACCTGTTGATCCTCGACGAACCGACGAACCATCTCGACATCGACAGCCGCCGCGCATTGATCGAGGCCCTGAACGATTATAACGGCGCGGTCATCCTCATCTCGCACGACCGGCATCTCATCGAAGCGACGGTGGACCGCCTGTGGCTGGTCGCCGACGGCACCGTCAAAACCTTTGAAGGCGACATGGAGGAATATCGCGACATCGTCGTTTCCTCCGGCAAGAAAAAGGAAGACAAGACCGAGGCCACGACCGATCAGGCGTCGAAGGCAGATCAACGCAAGGCGAATGCGGAAAAGCGCGCCCAGCTTGCGCCGCTGAAGAAAAAGATCAATGAAATCGAATCCCTGACGGCGAAGCTTGAGAAAGTGATTCAGGCGCTCGACAACGAGCTGGCGGACCCCGCGCTTTACGAAAAAGCGCCCGCCAAGGCTGCACAGAAGGTCAAGGAACGTGGTGAGGCCGCTGCCAAACTCTCCGACGCCGAAGAGCAATGGCTGATGCTTTCCGGCGAATATGAGGAAGCAATGGCGGGGTGATGCACGTCAGCGCGGGCCGAATTCCGACGGCTTTTTCAGAAGCCGTCGGATTTATCTGAGGCTGCTTACTTGGCGCCGATGGCGTTGAGGCCTTCACGGGCACATTCGGCATCGATGGCGCCCGACGGCGCGCCGCCGACACCAATTCCGCCAACCAGGGCATCACCGATCTTGATCGGCAGACCGCCAGCCTGGATGACCATGCGCTCGTCCATATTGCGCAGACCATCATTGGCAGGCTTGGAGGCGATGAAATCCGCGATCTCGCCAATATCACGACCGAGCGATGCGGCGGCGAAAGCCTTGCCGGTCGCGCTGGAGACCGTATGCGGGCCGGAATTATCCGCCTTCAGTACCGTCTTGGTGGCGCCGTCGCGGGTGACGATGGCAACGGTGACGGCGCTCCCTTTTGCGACACAAGCCTGAAGCGCTGCTTTGGCCGCCTTTTCAGCCATTTCGAGCGGCAGGTAAGGAGCGGTCGGTAGTGTCTGGGCCAATGCAGCGGCAGGAGCGAGCAGAACGGATGCGATGAGAAGATTGCGGATCATGAAAAGGTCCTCTTGGCTGATGAGGACTGCAATCTAGGAAAATGAAGCAAGGCTGCGAATCCGTAAGCCTTGCCGGGCGATCGGTAGTTCTACCGATCTTCGCCGGCTTCCAGCCACAGCCTTGTCATTTCCGCCTGTGAGGTCGTGCCGAGCTTGAGGCCAATGGCGGCGCGGTGGCTGTCAACCGTGCGCGGTGACAGGCCAAGCCCATCGGCGATCTGGCGGGTGGTGAAACCGAGTGCGATGCGTTCGAGTATCTCTCGCTCACGCGCGGTCAGAAGCGACAGAAGCGCCACCGTTTCCGCCTGCAACGCCCGTGCATCCAGCGTGCGGGCCAGCGTCTGGTGCGCCTTCTGGATTGCGTCGATGAGATCCTGTTCATCCACGGGCTTCGACAGGAAATCCACGGCACCGTTGCGGAAGGCGCGGCGGCAGGCCTCGATATTTCCGTGGCCGGAAATGATGATGACCGGCCAGTCGATGCCTTCCTCCACCAGCTTTTCCTGAAGCTTGAGGCCGGTAATGGCGGGCATACGAATGTCGAAGATCAGGCAGCCTGGCTCAAGCCCCGGTAATTGGCCAAGAAAAACCGTTGGGTCGGCAAATCCCTTCGCCTTGATGCCGACCGTGGACAAAAGCAATATCAGCGCCTTGCGCACGGCGTCGTCGTCGTCAACGAGATAGACGGGCAGCGTCACGGTTTCATCGCCTCCGTGGTGACCGGCAGGACAACACGGAACAAGGCGCCGTTTTCCTGCTCGATGAAGAGGATTTCGCCGCCGGCGCGCTCCACCAGCCGCTGACTGAGCGCGAGACCAAGTCCCATGCCGTTGTTTTTTGTGGTTGCAAAGGGGGTAAAGAGCCGGTCGCGCAATTGCGGCTCCACGCCGGGGCCGTTATCGGCGACTTCGAACAGGGCAAGATCGCCCTTGCGGGTGAGCGTTGCTGTGATTACGCCCTTGCCCTCGTCGGCACCGGCCAGCGCATCAAGGGCATTACGCAGCAGATTGAACATCACCTGCTCCATTTCCACCGGATCAACCCGAACCAGAAGCGGCACCTCTGGCTGCCGGATATCGATGACGACCTGCTGGCGCGCCGCCTCACCGGTCAAAAGCGCATCGACATTACGCAGCGCGACGCGCAGGTCATGCGCCGTGGCCGGATGGCGGTGCGGCAGCGACCAGTTGCGGAAACGGTCGAGCATGTTGGCGGCGCATCGCGCCTGCTCGATCATATCGTCCAGCGCACCGGAAAGCGTTGCGACATCCTCACGGGCTAGAAGCCGTCGCCCGGCCTGCGCCTGCGCCAGGATTGCCGTCAGGGGCTGGGTCAGTTCATGGGCAAGGCCGCTCGCCATCTCTCCAAGCGCATTGACCCGTGAGGCGTGGGTCAGCCTCGCCTCCATGCCGCTCAGTTCTGCCCGCCTTTCGGCGGCGCGTATACGTGTTCTCTGCCTTGCCATTACGATGCCGAACACAAAAATGATGCTGGCACCGGCCAGCGCCGCCAGCAGGGCGCGGCCCGGCAAAAGTTCCCGCCAGGTGATGGGAAGCGCCACCTCCAGAAGCAGCGGCTGGCTGGCACTGCTCAGCTGCCGGGCATATTGCGGTTCTACAGGCAGTTGCGGCGGGCCGTATAACAGGGTGCCATCCGGCATTTTCAGGCGGGTCACTGCCCGTTGCGCCGACCAGAAGGGGGCATCGGATGCCAGCAGCCGTGCCGCATCGACGGCCAGCACCAGCGCCTGTCGTGCCGTCTCGCTATTGGGGCTGCGCTTGACGATGAGGTAATGGCCAGGCCTCAGCGCACTTGCCAGCAATGCCGGCTTGCCCGTGAAAGCCGATGCCGACTTGCGAATATCCGCAGCCAGTTCATCTTCCAACGGCCGGGTGCCGATGGCGGGACCTCCCTCATTGAGGGAAACCAGCTGGACCTCATCGATGCGCGGGTAAAATTGCAGGATCGGCGCAGCAATCGCAAGCAGCAGGCCGTCGTCCGGCCCCTGCTCGGCCTGCGCCACCGCCGACAGCGCCGTCACATGGGCATCGTGCTGATCCGCCCGGCGCGTAGCCTCAGCCTGCAAGGCGTCGCTCTGCCGCTCCAGTTCGCCAAGCAGGCTGACATATTGGTAAGCCGCCAGAGCGGAGATGACCGCCGCCATCAACAATGCCCAGACCGCGAGCACCCGGAAAAACGGCCAGGCGGCCGGAGAGCGCGGATCACCTGACGCTGGTCGGCGGCCGGATATGGCATCGGCGATCGTGCGGAGCGACTGCGTGACGCTGCCCGCGCCTGCCCTCATTGCCTCCGGCGTAGATTGGCCGGAATGCCCGGATCGCCTGTTCCATGCGTCGTTGTTTTCAAGCATCTCTTCGCTCGCTCGACCGGAAAACACGGCCGGAACATTGGTTCGTCATAGAACCTCTCAGCACAGACTGGCCAAACATTCAATCCGGCTGAAACAGGCTCGCCTGCCGCTCGCGCTGGAATAGGGTCAAATAGTGCTGCGTTATAGCCCTGTCGGAAACCCTCTAGGCGCATTCCCTGCGGGGTTGCAAACGATCGAGCGGTACGGCGGGCGAATAGAGATAACCCTGACCGAAACGGATGCCCATCTGCATGAGAAGCCGGCTCTGCTCCTCCGTTTCTATGCCTTCCGTCACCAGCTTGGCGCCGTAACGCTCAGCGCTTTCGAATGCGAGAGCGATCGCGTCCTTGAAGCGTGACTGATCGAGCCGGGACGTCATCCAGTGGTCGATCTTGACCTCTTCGAAGGGGAACCTCGCAAGCAGCGTGAGCGCGGCATAACCGGTGCCGAAATCATCAAGTGACAGCCGCACGCCTGCTTCGCTCAGCCTGTCGAAATTCTGCTGCACGACGTCGATGGCCGGTACACGGCTCATCTCCGTCACCTCAATCGACAGCCGATGCGCAGGCACCGTCATTTCACTCAGGAACGCCACGACCCGGTCTCCGAAACGCGGGGTCGAAAATGACGAGGCGGAAATATTCACCGCCAGATGAAAATCCGGCTCAAGGCTCCGCAGATCGCTGAGGTCGCAGACGACCGCCTCAATCGTTGACCACTCAAATTCCACCAGCAGCCGGTGGCGCTCGGCAATCTCCAGCACGTAATAGGGCGAAAGCGCCTGCCCGCGCGCATCGGTTGCCCGCAGAAGCGCCTCCGCACCGATCATGCGGCGATTGTGCATTTCAAATTTCGGCTGGTAGCATATTGGCGGCCGGCCGGATTTGATCCAATGGACCAGCATCTGCCGCACACCCTCGTCGCGGGTGGCTTTTTCGGCGAAGGAGAAGGGGAAAATCTGCACCGGATTTTCGCTTCTCCTCAGCGCCAGGCTGAGATGCCTGAGAAAGGACGCTAAGTTCTGCCGGGAAAGCTTATCCAGATTGGCTGCGCCGATCTTCAGATGCGGCACCGGCCCCGCCTCCGCGGACCGGCAAAATGCGCTCAGCCCGTCATGGAGATGCATCATAAGTCGCGCGCTTTCCGACTTTTCCAGCGAAACTCCCTCGATGACCACCGCAAGCGTCGTATCACCGAACATGAAGCTGCGCGGCGCATTGGAGTACGACAGCAGGCTGCTATCACCATCACATACTTCCCGCGCCAGTCGCGGCCAGAAAAGATCGGCCCAGTCCTCGCCTTCGCAGGCGGCGACATCGGCAATATTGACGATTTCTATGAGAAGGAGGGCGTGCGGCACGGGCGGCTCCCGCCGTGCCATCGTTTCGATATGGTCTTTGAGGGCGCGACGGTTGGGCAGGCCGGTCAGGGAATCTGTCCGTGCCGCGATATCGCGCTTCCTCACTTCCTCCCGCGCCCGCGCCTCGCTGCGCAGAACAAGAAACAGGCAGGTGATCATGGGCAGACCAACAACGACCGCCCCCAGAGTGCGGCGGCCGACGGCGCTCAAAAACAGCGCCTGATCGATAAGACCCAGACCGAACGATACGGAGATGGCAAACAGCACGGCGACAAACCGCACACCAAAAACGGCGAAAATATCGCGCATCCCCAGTTCGGTCAGACGCCGGCGGCGCATCCAGCCATACATCAATATCCCGAAAGCCGAGATGACGACCATGTCCTGAAAAGCGGCGAAAAACAGCACGGGGCCGCCGATTACGTAGCGACCGACAGCAACAAGAAGCAGCGCTATTCCCCCACCCTGCCATGACCCCAGAAGCCCGGCAAGGAACAGCAGATCCGAGCGGATATAGGGTTTGGAAGGCAGCTTGATAAACTCGGAAACCAGAAGCGTCAGCAGAAATCCGGCCACGCCGAAAATGATACCGTAATAGATCTTATAACGTGGGTCATCGAGGGCGATGTTGCGGCGCATGAGGATCAGCACGGATACCATGCCGATCACCGCAGCTGCCTGGAGCAGCAGGAATGGAAGCTCGGCGGCAGCGGCCGCTGCCTGAACGGCGATCAATTCCATCATCTGCAAACCCCCGGTTATTATTTGTTTCGCCGCCGGAATTCCGGCGTTCGCCTTTCACAATTCCCGTATCTGCGAAGGACGAACTATAATACGTCGCCCGCCGCCACGGCCGGACTATATCGCCGCTACCGTTCGCATCCCGGCAAAATTCTCCGGAGCGGCAATCGCCCCGGCCTGCGCGGCGGCCAGCACCAGCCTGTCGCGTCCCCGGCGCTTCGCCTCGTACAGTGCTTCATCCGCGCGGTTCAGCATGCCCTGTATTGTCTCCAGGCCATCGGTGGAAACGGCTATTCCGAGGCTGACCGTGACGACGGTCTGTCCGTCCGGGCGGTTGGGGTGAGGTATCGCCTCGCCCGACACCGCCAATCTTAGCCTTTCACCAACGGCAAGGGCTGCGGATACGACGCAATTGTCGAGCAGGACCACAAATTCCTCGCCGCCATAACGCGCAACGAAACTCCTGTCACCATCATCCCTGCGCAGGGCGGCGCGCAGCCTGCTGGCAATCTCGCGCAGGCAGTCATCGCCAGCCACATGCCCTTCTGAATCATTGTAGTTCTTGAAATAGTCGACATCGAGAAGAATGAGCGCCCGAGGCTTGCTGCTGGCGGAAATCTCGCGTGCCGCCTCGTCAAAGCTGCGGCGGTTGCAAATACCTGTCAGCTGGTCGGTATTGGAAAGCTGCTGCAGGTCCCGATTGGCGCTTTGAATTTGTTGAAGCAGCATCTTTTCGCGCAGCGAGGCCAGATAGTCCCGCCGCTCCACCTGCTCGATGCGATAGGCCGCAAACAGCGAGACGGCGCTGATCCCGACCGAACACAGGATCGCCGGCAGCTTCGCCGCCTCGCTCGTCACCGTCACATATTGCATGCCGATGATGAAAACGACCAAGCAGCCGACCGTTCCCATGACAGCGAGAGGAAGCGGCTTGCGATGCACCGTGTTCATATAGAGTATGACAGTGATGACACCCATGTAATATTCGCTTGCCGACGCGGTGCGCGCATTGGCGTAGACGAACATCAGCGATGCGACGACCAGCATACATCCCAACCCGTGAAGGACTTCATGCGCAATCGCATCCGGACGCAGCAGCACTGCATAATGCCGCGCCGGGAAATAAAGGAACAGGAGCGGTGTGACAACGAACAACCGGACGACAACATCCAGCCAGATAATCTCCGGCACCCAGTTCGTATCGACAAACAGGTACAGATTATAGACAACCATTCCGAAAATTAATCCATATGTATTGAACCGATGGTTGCTTTCATTGACTTTGCGAATGAACCCAGAAGACCGGTCCTCTTTAAGTAAAAATATCATCCAAACGCTCTTCAAAACACCCATAAGAAAAAATAAAATTCGCAACCTAATATCGATGCAAAACAACTACAAAATTACCATTAAAAAATATTGAAAAACGAATTTTACGATTTAAACTCAAAATATTATTTCATATCCTAAATACTACTTTATTCCAAAACAGCATATTCGATATTTTATTTTGTGATGTTGTTCATCAAAAAAGCCATTCCCGGTCGGGACGATCACCTTGCCCCTTTGGCCGTTTCTGCTAAAAACTTGTAAAGTCACACTTTATCTCATGAAGCACGCACACGGGTACCTCACCATGTCAGCCACCAAGCTTGCCATCGTCGGCGTCGGCAAAATCGTTCGCGACCAGCACCTTCCAGCCATCGCGGGCAATCCGGATTTCGAATTGATCGCCACGGCGAGCCGTCATGGCACTGTGGATGGCGTCGCCTCCTATGGCACCATCGAGGCAATGCTGGAAGCGGTTCCGCAGATCGAGGCCGTGTCCCTGTGCATGCCGCCGCAGTTTCGTTACGAGGCAGCCTATGCGGCTCTGAATGCCGACAAGCATGTTTTCCTTGAAAAACCGCCGGGTGCTACACTTTCTGAAGTGCAGGATCTCGCGCGTCTTGCGGATTCGAAGGGGCTTTCGCTGTTTGCAAGCTGGCATTCGCGTTACGCGCCGGCTGTGGAAGCGGCCAAGGCATTTCTGGCTTCAACGACAATCGACAGCGTGCATGTGATCTGGAAAGAGGATGTGCGCCACTGGCACCCGAACCAGGCGTGGATCTGGCAGGCGGGTGGCCTTGGCGTCTTCGACCCCGGCATCAACGCCCTTTCCATCATCACCCATATCCTGCCCCGCGCGCTGTTCCTGACCAAGGCGACGCTGGAATTCCCGGAAAACCGCGACGCGCCGATCGCTGCCGACCTGCATTTTTCCGACGTGACGAAAATGCCTTTGCGGGCCGAGTTCGACTGGCGCCAGACCGGCAAGCAGAGCTGGGATATCGTCGCCGAAACGGCCGGCGGACAAATGGTGCTATCGGAAGGCGGCGCCAAGCTCTCCATCAACGGCGAAGAGAAGCTCTCCGAGCCGGAGCGGGAATATCCCGCCCTTTACGAGCGTTTCGCGGAAATCATCAAGGCCGGCCGCTCCGATGTGGATCTGGCGCCACTAACCCATGTGGCCGACGCCTTCCTGCTTGGCCGCCACAAATTCGTGGATTCCTTCTACGACTGACAATACGATCGTTTTCAGAATTTCTCAGAGGGCGCGGCTGACAAAACGGCCGCGCCCTGATTTTTTGGCTTGCCTCATCGACGCGGCATAACAGCGTCGCGCGATCCGCACCCGTCTGCGGGGCAATCGCGCCACCGATGCTGGGGGGCGCTGCGACCTCCTGGCCATCGACATCGAAAGGTTTGCGGAAGGCGGAGAGAAGCCGGTCCGCCGTGCCGGCTACTACGCCTTTTTCTGCCAGCGCCCCTCCGGCGACTGTTGCCAATAGGTCAGCGCATGACCTTCGGTCTTCAGCCTTTTCCAGTGATTTCGCGCCATTTCGAGCTGGTAGGCATCGTATCCGTCGAACATGAAGACGATGCGCTCATAGGCCTCCACCGCCGGCGGTTCGGCGCCGTCCACCAGAAAGCGGACATTTGCCCCGTTGTCGTTGACATCCGAGGCTGTCAGGAGAATCGGCTGGCTTTGCGGTGCCGAAGACGTATCGGTGGCGTGCGGCAGAAAACTGTCGTCACGAAAGGTCCACAGATGCGTGTCGAGGAAATCGCGGCGAGCCTCGTCCACCGTCTGGATCGCGACCTTCCAGCCGCGTTCCAGCGATTTTTCGAGCAAAGGCGGCAACGCATCCTCGAGCTTCGATTCCGTCAGATGGTAGAACAGAATTTCAGTCATCCGCAGACTTCGAACTCCGCTCGCATCAATCTTCGTAATGGGCGCGAACGAGTTCGTTCAAAAGTCGCACGCCGTAACCCGATCCCCAGGACTGGTTGATCTCGGTCATGGGCGACCCCATCGCGGTGCCGGCAATATCGAGATGCGCCCACGGCGTTTCACCCACGAAGCGCTTCAGGAACTGTGCGGCCGTGACGGAACCGGCCAGACGGCCCGAGCTGTTCTTCATGTCGGCGAATTTGGAATCGATGATCTTGTCGTAGTCCTTGCCGAGCGGCATGCGCCACAGTTTTTCGGCCGTCACATCACCGGCCTGGGCAAGACGCGTTGCAAGCTCGTCGTCATTGCAGAAAAGGCCGGCCTGAAGATTGCCGAGGGCAACCGTTATCGCACCCGTGAGGGTGGCGAGGTTGATCATGAATTTCGGATTGAAACGTTCCTTGGTGTACCAGAGCGCATCCGCCAGAACCAGGCGGCCTTCGGCATCGGTATTGATGATCTCGATGGTCTGGCCGGACATGGAGGTGACGATGTCGCCCGGACGCTGGGCGTTGCCATCGGGCATGTTTTCCACGAGACCGATGACACCGATGACATTTGCCTTCGCCTTGCGGGCCGCAAGCACATGCATGAGGCCTGTGACGGCTGCGGCGCCACCCATGTCGCCCTTCATGTCCTCCATGTTGAGGCCGGGCTTCAGCGAAATACCGCCGGTATCAAAAACGACGCCCTTGCCGACGAAAGCAATGGGTTCATCCTTCTTGGAACCACCATTCCACTGCATGACGGCAAGCCGGGGCGGACGGGCCGAGCCCTGCGCCACGCCGAGAAGCGCGTTCATGCCCAGCTTCTTCAAGTCTTTTTCGCCGAGAATCTCGACATCGACACCCAGCTTGCGCAGCTCTTCCGCCTTTTCAGCGAATTCGACAGGGCCGAGAACGTTCGGCGGCAGGTTGACAAGGTCGCGCGCCAGAAGAACGCCGCCCGCAACGGCTTCGGAGACGGCAAAGGCCTTTTCCGCTTCCTGATGAGCAGCGGTGACGATGACGACATCGACTTTCTTCGGTGTCTTTTCGTCATCGGATTTTTTCTTGGTCTTGTAGGCATCGAAGCTATAGGCGCGCAGCAGAAGGCCCAGTGCGAAATCCGCAGCGGCCTGCGCGCTGATTTCGACGCCCGGAGCGTCGAGATAGATGGCGACCTTGTCGGCCTTGCGGAAATTGGCGGCGGCAGTGCCGCCGGCACGCAGCCAGTCATGCGCAACAAGTTTCGCCGGCTTGCCAAGGCCGATGATGAGCAATCGGTCGGCGCTCGAGCCCTGCGGCGCGATCACATCGAGTGTCGTCATGGATTTGGCAGCAAATCCCGCAATCTTCGCCGCTCTCTCGATCACTCCACCCGGATCGGCCTCGGAAGCACCGGCGGCAGCCTGCGCCTCACCGAAGGCTTGCAGCACAACGGCCAGAGAGTTTTCAAGCGAAGCGGAATTGGCGAAAGAAATATCGAATTTGGCGGACATGTTTTCCTGCTCTTCATGGTCAAATTTCATGATGCGCACGATCATGGCCTTTTCAGCCCCCGGCGCAACCCTACATTTTTTAAGGCCTGCATTGTTTAAAGGCAGACATTCCTTAAAGGTCCACATTCGTTAAAGGAATGACATTTTTGCGGATGGGCCGATTACGTCATGAAACCGACAGCTTGTTCCACAAAAAGACACAGGCGATGGAAAAATCGTCGTGCAAAACATATTTGTGAGCACGCCGGAATAGCCAATTGCAAACGATGCGATTAGATAAGCGGAAATCCGGCGGGCAATCGCACGGGAAAACAATGTCGAACAGGGCCATATGAAGCTTCTCGAGAACTATATCCTGCGGCGGACAACGCAGATGTTTCTGGTCGCGCTGTTGCCGGTGCTCGCCATCATCTGGACCATCCAGGTTCTCCAGAGAATCAATCTCGTCACCGACACCGGTCAGTCGATGGGCTCCTTCATGGCGCTCGCGACCCTGATCCTGCCGACGCTGATCCCCGTTGTTTTGCCTTTCGCCCTCGTCATCGGCATCACCCAGACATTCACGGCGATGAACAATGACTCCGAGCTTGCGATCATCGATGCGGCCGGATCGCCGCGTTCGGTGATGTTTCGCCCGGTTCTCATTCTGGCCGCTGTTCTCAGCGCGCTTTCCTTCACCATCACCAATTTCATCGAGCCGCCGGCGCGTAACTCCGCCCGGCAGATGGTGGCCGCGGCCTATGCCGACCTCCTGTCCTCGGTGATCGAAGAAAAGACCTTCCGTACCATTCAGGATGGTCTCTATGTGCAGATCGCCCAAAGACAGGGCCGCATCCTCAAGGGCCTTTTCGTCGCCGACCGGCGCGATCCGAATTTCGATCTCATCTATTATGCCAAGGAAGGCATGATCGATGAAAGCGGCACGTCGCTGACCATGCGCGACGGCGAAGTGCAGCAGAAGACGCCAGATGGCAAAGTGTCGATCGTCAAGTTCCTGTCCTATGCCTTCGACCTTTCGACCATGTCGGAAAAGCAGGATTCCGAACCCTCGCTGTCTCCGGGCGATGCCAGCCTCGGCTTCCTTCTGTCGCCAGATGAAAACAATGCGAGCTACAAGCGGTCGCCGGAAAACTTCCGCAGCGAGCTGCACAAGCGCCTGTCGGACTGGATGTTTGCCTTTGCCTTCGCGCTGATCTCGCTGGTCATCGCCGCCGATGCCCGTTCGCATCGCGAGGCGCGCATGCACCCGATGGTCGCCGCGCTGGTGACGGCCTTCATGCTGCGCTGGCTCGGTTTTTACGTCACCAATCAGGTCAAGCAGAGCGCGGCCTTCATTCCGCTGGTCTATGCCGTGCCGGGTCTCAGCGGCGCTGCGGCCGCCTTCATTCTGGTGACCGGTCGCAAACCGAAGATGCCGAAGATTATCGCGGATGCGGCGAGCCGGATGCGCCGTCTGTTCTCCAGCCGGCTGGCACGCAATTCGGGGAGCGGCAACGCATGATTTTCAACACCCTCGCCCGGTATTTCCTCAAACGATATCTAATGACGGCCGTGTGGTTCGTGCTTGGCGTATCGTCGATCATCTATCTCGCGGATTTCAGCGAGACGGCGCGGCGCATGTCCAGCGTGCCGGGCTATTCCGTTCCGGGCGCACTTGGCCTGACAGCACTTCGCCTGCCGCTGATCCTGCAGCAGACCGTTCCCTTCATCGCCCTTTTCGTGGGCATGACGACACTGATTTCGCTCAATCGACGTTACGAACTGGTCGTCACGCGCGCAGCAGGTGTTTCCGCCTGGCAATTCATCCTTCCCTTCGTCCTCGGATCCGTCCTTCTCGGCATTCTGTCCGTCGTCGTTTTGAACCCCATCGCCGCATGGGGCCAGAACCGGTCGCTGGCTATGGAAGCGGGATGGCGCAACGAAGCCAATGGAGGGCGCCAGCAGCAGATCATTCCATGGATGCGTCAGGCGAGCGGCGGCCAGGACACGATCATCGGCGCCAAGAGCTTCGAGGACAACGGAACGATGCTGCTCGACGTGGTTCTGATCCACCTCGACAAGGACGGAAACATCGTCTCGCGGCAGGATGCCAAGTCGGCAAAGTTGGAAGATGGTTACTGGCTTCTTAACGGCGTGACGGAAACGCGCGCCGGACATGTGCCAGTTCGGCAAGAGAGCACGCGGATCAGTACCAATCTGAGACGGGAATTCGTGCAAGAACGTATGACTCAGACGGAAACCGTTGCTTTCTTTGATCTTTCTCACAAGATCGAAGTTGCAAAGTCTTTTGGACTGTCTTCAAAAGCGCTTGAGACGCAGTATCATTTCCTGCTATCGACGCCCCTGCTTCTGGTTGCGATGACCTTGATCGCCGCGACCGTTTCATTAAAGTTCAGCCGCTTCGCCCAATCGCGCTCCGTGATTCTGGGTGGAATCGTTTCCGGCTTCGTGCTTTATGTAGTAACCGTGCTCGTAAGGGCATTCGGGAGTGGTGGTGTTGTCCCTCCCACCGTCGCGGTCTGGGTTCCAGTCGTCGTGGCGTTGGCTTTGGGGGCAACCATTCTGCTTCATCAGGAGGACGGCTAGTGGCGGTATATGACCGCGGGAATATCAGGCGGCTTTGGACGGCCCTTCTGACGGGTGCCGCTGTGTGCGCGTATTTGGCATCAAGCCCGGTCGCTTTTGGCCAGGGCGGGATGCTTGCGTCTGCAAGCCAAGACGATTCGAAACTCCTGCTTACAGCAAATGAACTGACCTATAATCGCGACTCCCAGCGCGTCATCGCGAAGGGCGTGGTTCGCATGAAATATTCGGGCTACCGCATGGTGGCCCAGCAAGTTGAATATAATCAGCAGAGCGGCCGCGTGATCGCGCATGGCAATATCGAGCTGATCGAGCCCGGCGGCAACAAAATCTATGCCGACGAAATGGACGTTACCGACGATTTCGGTCAGGGCTTCGTCAACGCACTGCGCGTCGAGACCCCTGATAATACCCGCATCGCGGGTGAAAGTGCCGAACGCCTCGAAGGCGACCTGATGGTCCTTAACAACGGCGTCTACACCGCCTGTCTGCCCTGCGCCGCAAAGCCTGAAAAGGCGCCGCTCTGGCAGGTCAAGGCCGAGCGCGTCGTCCAGGACGGCAAGACCCATACGATCCGGCTGGAAAAAGCCCGCCTGCAGCTTTTCGGCTACTCGGTCGCCTATGTGCCGTTCCTGACGGTTCCCGACAATACGGTGAAGCGGAAGTCCGGCTTCCTGTTCCCGCAGATGAGCATTACCGACAATCTCGGTTTCGGCATCGGCGTACCCTATTTCCAGGTTCTCTCCGACACAGCGGATGTGACGGTTACGCCGACCTATTATACGACGCAGGGTCTGCTTCTGCAGGCTGAACTGCGCCAGCGTTTCGAAACCGGCATGCACACGATGACGATCGCCGGCATCAGCCAGCAGAAGTCCGATACTTTCACAGCCGGAACCAGCGACGCGCTCAACGACAATCGCGGCATGATCGCCAGCAAGGGTGATTTCACAATCAATCCCCGCTGGGCCTTCGGCTGGGATGCCATGGTGCAGACCGATAATAACTTTTCACGCACCTATAATCTCGCAGGTTACAAGGGTAGCGTTCAGACCAATCAGATTTACCTGAGCGGTGAGAGCGCGCGGAACAGTTTCGATGCACGCGGCTATTATTTCAACGTTCAGGACACGGACAATAATGAAGCCGAGGAACGTCGGCAGGCCATCGTCCATCCAGTCGTTGACTATCGTTATTTCGTGCCGGATCCGATCTATGGCGGCGAACTGTCGCTGACCACTAATTTGACCAGTATCACCCGCCTGGAACAGGACGCTTACGCGCTTGGAGGCTACTCGCGTTTCAACGGGCTCAAGGGCGACTATACCCGTCTCTCCACCGAGGCCGAGTGGAAGCGCACCTTCACGATGGATAGCGGCCTGCAGATCACGCCAATTCTGGCCGCGCGCGGCGATGCGCTGTGGACGGACATGTCGCCCTCAAGCTTTACATCGGGCGGTACGTCCTACGCCTACGAAGGCATGATGCATGACGACGTGGCGTTTCGCGGTATGGTCACCGGCGGTCTGGAAGTGCGTTATCCGTGGCTCTTCACGGCGCTCAACAGCAGCCACGTGATCGAACCGATCGCGCAGATTTTTGTGCGTCCGAACGAACAATATTCCGGCCGTCTCCCCAACGAAGATGCGCAGGCATTCGTATTCGACGCGACCAATCTGTTCGAACGCGACAAGTTTTCCGGTTTCGACCGGATCGAAGGCGGCACCCGTGCCAATCTCGGCTTCCGTTATAACGGCACCTTCGACAACGGCTACGGCGTTCGCGCCGTTGTCGGCCAGTCTTTCCATCTGGCGGGCGAGAACTCCTTCGCATCCTATGATCTGGCTAATGTCGGTGCTGACTCAGGTCTGGAGTCCGACCGGTCGGATTACGTCGCCATGGCTGCCTTCGATGCGCCGATCGGCCTTTCGCTGTCGTCTAGCCTGCGTCTCGACAAGGACGATTTCGACATCAACCGGTCTGAGACCGGCCTCAGCTATTCTGACCGCCGCATCACCGGCAAGGTCAGCTATACCCAACTCAAGGCGCAGCCAAAATACGGTTATACCGGAGACCGCGACATCGTTCAGGCTTCCGGCATGCTGCGTATGGACGACAACTGGTCGCTGTTCGGCTCGATCAATTATGATCTGAACGGAAAATTTGCCGCCGAGCGCCGCGTCGGCATTGCCTACCAGGACGAATGCACGATCTTGACAGTCAGCTATTCCAACGAGGGCAACATCAATTCCACTCGGCAGGCCGCCAATGACTGGTCGATCAACGCCCGTCTGGCGTTCCGCACGCTCGGTGATGTCAGCATTGGTTCCGCCAACCAGGACTGGGCCGATATGGATATCGGCTGGAAGCCGAATAATTACTGAGTTTAAAGGCGGGTCACGCAGCATCGTGACCCGCCTTTTTGCCGTTCGGCCAGTAAAAGTCACGGTTTCGCCGCAACAACACGCCAGTGTCGGCCGGGTATAAACCCCTATCGGGTTTTCTTTCAACAAACCGAGACATTGCCGTCCTGCGGATCGCGATGATATATACGTGGCAAAATCGCGGCGCGGACGCGCAAATGCAGGTCTGACAGGCCGGGGAATGCGAAATTTCCACCGTCAGGCAGAACAGACTGGCGGGACAGGGAGACAGGCCCCTGCCCGACGAAAGGGAGAAGGACATGATGAATTTCGGAAAGACGGCTTTGCGTGGCGCTGCTTTCGCCTTTGCGATATTTGCCGTTCCCATGGCCGCCGTGCCCTATACCGGCCAGGCTTTCGCCGACGCCACGGTCAAGATCGTCGTCAACAAGACACCCATCACCAATGACGATATCGCCAAACGCGTCGCCTTCCTGAAGCTGCAGCGCCAGTCCGGCAATCTAAACGAAAAGGCGCGCGAGCAGCTGGTCGATGAGGCGCTGAAACGCGAGGAAATCGGCCGTGTGAAAATGTCGGTCAGCACCGATGAGGTCGATGCCGCTTTTGCGCGTTTTGCCGGCAACAACAAGATGAAACCGGATCAATTGTCGAAGGTGCTCGCACAGGCGGGCGTCGGCGCTGACCATTTCAAAGCCTTCATCGCCGTGCAGATGAGCTGGCCGCGCCTCGTCAACGCCCGTTACGGTGCGCGTGGCAAGATGTCGAACCAGGATCTCGTCACCCGCCTGAAGGAACGCGGCGACAAGCCGGTCACGACGGAATATTTCCTCCAGCAGGTCATTTTCGTCATCCCGGAATCCAAACGCAATTCCATTACCGGCAAGCGCAAGTCCGAGGCTGAAGCCTCGCGCAAGCGTTATCCCGGCTGCGACCAGGCCATGACCTTCGCAGCAACCATGCGCGACGTGGCGATCAAGGATCTTGGCCGCATTCTCGCGCCTGAACTTCCGGAAGACTGGAAGGCTTTGGTGGAAAAAACCAAGGAAGGCGGCACCACCGGCACCCGCGTGACCGAAAAGGGTGTCGAATATCTGGCCATCTGCAAGCAGCGTCAGGTTTCCGACGACTATGCGGCGGAGATGGTGTTCAAGTCCGAAGACCTGATGAAGGCCAAGGACGGCGAAAACCCGAACGAAAAGAAATATATGGATGAGCTGCGCAAGAAGGCGCAGATCGTCAACACCTGATACTGATACGAAAGCCGGGTCTTTCCGTGACACATGCATCCCTGCCGCTTGCCCTGACACAGGGAGATCCAGCCGGTATCGGCCCCGATATCGCCATCGCCGCCTGGGCCAGACGCCGGGAGAACGGTCTGCCGCCGTTCATCTTCATCGGCGATCCCGATGTGGTGGCCAGCCGTGCGGCGTTGATCGGCATGCCGGTCAATATCGAGACATGCGATGTGGCGGATGCTGTCAGCGTTTTCGACCGCGCTTTCCCGATCCTGCCTCTTCCCGTCGGGTTCGAGGTTCAGGCGGGCCAGCCGCATGTCGGCGCTGCCCATGCGACGATCAAGGCGATAGAAACCGCCGTTTCCCTGACCGTTGAGGGCAAGGCTGCAGCCGTCGTTACCAATCCGATTGCGAAATCCGTGCTTTACGAAGCGGGGTTCGGATTTCCCGGTCATACGGAATTTCTGGCCGATCTGGCTTTGCGCCTTAAGGGTGAGCAGGTGATGCCGGTGATGATGATTGCCGGCCCCAAGGTCCGCGTCGTGCCGGTGACGATCCATATCCCCGTCAAAGACGTGCCAGCTGCACTGACCGAAGAACTGATCGTCGAGACATGCCGCATTATCGATGCCGATCTGCGGCAGAAATTCGGTATAGAGGCACCGCGTCTGGCGGTTGCCGGGCTTAACCCGCATGCGGGTGAGGACGGCGCGCTTGGCACCGAGGACCGCGACGTGGTTCATCCAGCGACCATGCGGCTGCGCAAAGACGGGATCGATGCTTTCGGTCCCCTGCCCGCCGACACCATGTTCCACGATGCCGCCCGCAGGCGTTATGATGTCGCTGTGTGCATGTATCACGATCAGGCACTTATTCCGGCCAAGGCGCTCGGCTTTGACGATTCGGTCAATGTCACACTCGGCCTGCCCTTCATCCGCACCTCGCCGGACCATGGCACCGCTTTTGGCATTGCCGGCCAGGGCATCGCCAATGAGGCAAGCCTTGTGGCCGCGCTGAAAATGGCGGCGGAAATTTCCGCCCGCAGCCGGGTTGACGCATAATGGCCACCATAGATGGACTGCCGCCGCTGCGCGATGTCATTCAGCGCCATGGGCTCGATGCGAAGAAATCACTTGGGCAAAACTTCCTGTTCGATCTCAACCTCACCCAGAAGATCGCCCGGACAGCGGGGCCGCTTGAAGGCGTGACGGTGATCGAGGTCGGCCCAGGCCCCGGCGGCCTCACCCGCGCCATTCTTTCGCTCGGTGCCAAAAAGGTCATCGCCGTCGAACGCGACAGCCGTTGTCTGCCGGCGCTGGCGGAAATCGAAGCGCATTATCCCGGGCGTCTCGAAGTAATTGAGGGCGATGCCCTCAAGACCGATTTCGAGGCCATGATCCCCGCCGGTGAACCGGTGCGCATCATCGCTAACCTGCCTTACAATGTCGGCACACAATTGCTGGTCAACTGGCTTCTGCCAAAAGCGTGGCCGCCTTTCTGGCTCTCGATGACGCTGATGTTCCAGAAGGAAGTCGGCCAGCGTATTGTGGCTGAGGAAGGCGACAATCATTACGGCCGCCTCGGCGTTCTCGCCGGCTGGCGCACGGTATCGGAAATGGCCTTCGACGTGCCACCGCAGGCCTTCAGCCCGCCGCCGAAGGTGACGTCCACCGTCGTGCACCTGCTGCCCAAGGACAAGCCGCTGCCCTGCGATGTCGCCAAGCTTGAAAAAGTGACCGAAGCTGCCTTCGGTCAGCGGCGCAAGATGCTGCGCCAGAGCGTCAAGAGCCTTGGCGGCGAAACGCTGCTGGAAAAAGCGGGCATTGACCCCACACGGCGGGCGGAAACGCTGTCGGTGGAGGAATTCGTGACATTGGCGAATTGCCTGTAAATACGCTCTGTGATGCACTGTTCTGGACGGTGGGACATAGGTCCGTTGGCCCGGCGAATAGAGGAACAAGCGCGTGGAGAATGCCGGTTTTCACTATAAGCTCGACATTCCCGCCGAAACGCCCGACTGCGCGGTTGTCTTGCTGCATGGATCGGGACGAACGGAAGAAGACCTTATCTCTTTTGGCCGCGCCACCTTTCCCAATGGCGTCTTATATGCGCCGAGAGGGGCTGTACCCTGGGAAAATGGCTTCGCGTTTTTTCGCAGAAAGCCTGACAGACAGCTCGATATCGGCGATCTGAAACATCAAGCTGTCAGATTATGCCGGTTTGTCACCTTCGTGTTTCAGCAGACGGGGCAAAGACCCATTCTCGTCGGATATTCGAACGGTGCGATCATCGCGGCTGAAACGATATGTCAGGACCGCCATCAGTCAAAGGGCGCTATCCTGCTTCGCCCCCTATCTCCGAGGAATGAACAGTCTCTTCCAAACCTCGCAGGATATCCCATACTTCTGCTTGCGGGCACCCGTGACGACCGGCGTCACCCCTCCGATGCTCCGCATCTGGCCGAGCAACTGGCTTCAGCCGGTGCGGAGGTTGTTCTGGAGACGATCGACGCGGGCCATGGATGGGCAGAGGATGCGATGGACGAGCGACTGTCCCGTCAATGGCTGGCGCGCTGACCCGCAGCATAAATCAGAGCTGCGGTTCTTCCTCAAGCAGCGCCCGCACAAAGTCAAACATACCATGGCGACGGTCGCGGCGGACGCGTTCGGCTTTGACGATGGCTTCGACGGCCTCGAAGGCGGCCTGCAGATCGTCGTTGAGGATGACGTAATCATAGTCGCGCCAGTGCTCGATCTCGGCGCGGGAATTAACGAGCCGGGTCTTTATCACCTCTTCTGTGTCTTCCGCCCGGCGGTGCAGGCGCGATTGCAGTTCGGTCATGGTCGGCGGCAGGATGAAGATCGAGACGACGTCGGCCTTCATCTTGTCCTGCAACTGCTCGGCGCCCTGCCAGTCGATGTCGAACAGCATGTCGCGACCGGCAGCCATCGCTATTTCCACCGGATCACGCGGCGTGCCGTAAAAATTGCCGTGGACCTCAGCCCATTCCAGCAGTTCCTCGTTGTCGCGCAGGCGCTCGAAATCGCGCTTGGAGATGAAGTGATAGTGGATGCCCTCTATCTCGCTCTGGCGGCGCGGACGCGTCGTGACGCTGACGGAAAGGCTGATATTCTTGTCCTTCTCGAGCAGGTTGCGGGCAATCGTCGATTTACCCGCGCCGGATGGCGAAGAAATCACCAGCATCAGCCCTCTGCGGGCAATCGTAACGGGAGAATCATTCACCGGGGCCATGGGTCTACTCCAGATTTTGGACCTGCTCGCGGAACTGGTCGATAACCACTTTCAGCTCTATGCCTGCTGCGGTTACCGCACTGGCGTTCGATTTGGAACAGATTGTATTCGACTCGCGGTTAAATTCCTGTGCAAGAAAATCGAGCTTGCGGCCGACAGGCCCGCCATTTGCCAAAAGCTCGCGCGAAGCCTGCACATGGGCGCGCAGCCGGTCGAGCTCTTCGCGCAGATCCGCCTTGGTGGCGATCAGCGCCGCCTCGGCGTGAAGACGGTCACGATCCAGCCCGTGCATGCCCTCGCCGATCAGGGCGATCTGCTGGGCAAGCCTTGCGGCGATCTGTTCCGGCTGGCGGGAAGGATCGTTTTCGATGAGCGCCACCAGCGTCTCGATCCTGTCGATCTGGCCGGACAGGATGGCAAATAGCGATGCTCCTTCCCGCTCGCGCATGTCCTTCAGCTTCTCGACGGCCGCAGCAAAACCGGCAAGCACATCGGCGTTGCGTGCGGCCTGCGCCTCAGCGTCATCTTCCGCCTCGCGAAAATCGACCAGCCCGCGCAACGACAGCAGTGTATCGAAACTCAGCGGCTTGTCTTCGACGACATCGCCAAGTTCTTTCTTGAGCGCCAGAACAGCGGCGAGAGCATCACGGTTGATGACGGCCTCCAGCCGGTTTTCCGCAATCGACAGCGACAGACCTGCCTGAATATTGCCGCGGGCAAGATGCTCGCCGGCGATTTCCCGCAGCGCCGTTTCCAGCGCTTCAAGCCCGGTCGGCAGCCGCAGCCGCACATCAAGCCCCTTGCCGTTGACCGAGCGCAACTCCCACGCCCAGCGGTAACGGCCGGATGTTCCTTCGCTGCGCGCAAAGCCGGTCATCGATTGCAATGTCATATCTGGAAGCCCCCGTCATGCCGTACGAAACCGGGCCTTGCGCTAACAAGACCCGGTAAGAATTATCAGTTATTGGCCGGTTTTTCCGCCTCTGCGCCACCTGGCTGGCCGTCGACGGCAACATCGGGACTGCCGCCGGCTGCCGCCTTTTCCGCCTCGATCTTGCGCCAGCGGCGGACATTGGCGTTGTGCTCGTCCAGCGTCTTGGCAAAAACGTGACCGCCCGTGCCATCGGCAACGAAATAAATGTCATCCGTGCGCCAGGGATTGGCGACCGCCTCAAGTGCGGCCCGGCCCGGATTGGCGATGGGCGACGGCGGCAGGCCCTTGATGACATAGGTATTGAACGGCGTCTGCTTCTGCAGGTCCGACTGGTAGATCGGCCTGTCGGAAGGTTTGCCGTCACCGCCGAACAGACCGTAGATGATCGTCGGGTCGGATTGCAGCCGCATGCCTTTCTTCAGCCGGTTATAGAAGACGGAGGCGACATGGGCGCGCTCGTCATCCTTGCCGGTTTCCTTTTCGACGATCGAGGCGAGCGTCACGAATTCCTCGACGGTCTTGATCGGCAGGTCGGGGTCGCGCCGCTCCCAGATCATGTCGATCAGCTTGTCCTGCGCCGCGCTCATCTGGTTGATGATCTCTTCGCGCTTGGTGCCGCGGGTGAAGCGATAGGTATCCGGGCGAAGACTGCCCTCGTCAGGCAGGGCGGAGGGCAGCTCGCCATCCAGCACCTCGTCTGCGGCAAGGCGCGCAAACATCTGCTTGACGGTCAGGCCTTCCGGCAGCGACACGGAATAAAGGATCGACTTGCCGGATTCCAGCAGCGTCAAGATGTCCTTCATCGATGCGCCGGCCTTGATCTCGTATTCACCGGCTTTCAGCGTCTGGTCCTTCTGCAGGTAGCTACCTGTCATCAGGCGGAAAATACGGGCATTCGAAACAACGTCGTTACGCTCGAGATTATTGGCGATTTCGATGATGCCAGCGCCGTTGCGCACCGTGAAATGCGTGTTCGTCTCAAGCGGGCCTGGCTCCTGGAACGCGTTGATCATGTAATAGAAAGCGGCAATGGCCAGTACGCAGACGGCAACCGCAAGCGTCATCAGAAAATTCAGGAAGATCACCAGCTGGCCATGGGCCTTGCGCGAGCGCTTGGGCGGAGCCGGCACCTTTTCCGGGCGCAGCGCCTCGGTCGGAGATTTCGGAATGATCGGGCCGCGATTGCCCTCGCTTCCACCGTCTCGTCCGTATGGTCCCTGGCTGTTCTGGTTCGTGTCGCTCACCGTCGGTCCTTTTCAGTTCGGCGTTGTCAGCGCTTTTTGCGCAGGTAATGCGGCAAAAACAGGTTCGGAATATCTTCCTGCACCACATAGAGAGATCGTGAAGTTGTCTTTGCGTCCTTCACGAATCGTCTTTTCCGGCAAAGCCGGTCAGGAACAACCTTCTGCGGCGTGAAATCGCCCACACCGAGATAATCCTCCCGAAACCGGTAAACCGTCTCCCGTAAACGACTACAATATCGGCGCGAAAATCGAAATGGCTTTCGCTGACGCGCGATGCGTTCTTCAAAGGAAAGAGCACCCTCTTTCAGCACCCGCCGGGAGAAAGCCGCAACCGTCCGAGGCGGTTTGCGGCGCGGGTTGCCACCGCAACGGCAAAAGCCGCCGCGGCTTATATAATCTTATGCTTCGTAACGACGCAGCACGAGGGAGGCGTTGGTGCCGCCGAAGCCGAAAGAATTCGAGAGCGCCACGTTGACCTGGCGCTTGCGGGCCTTGTGCGGCACCAGATCGATCTTCGTCTCCACATCGGGATTATCGAGGTTCAGCGTCGGCGGCACGATATTATCGCGGATCGCGAGCACGGCGAAAATCGCCTCGATTGCACCCGCAGCACCGAGAAGATGGCCGGTGGCCGACTTGGTGGAAGACATGGAAATCTTCGTAGCCGAATCGCCGACAAGCCGTTCGACTGCGCCAAGCTCGATCGTATCGGCCATGGTGGAGGTGCCGTGGGCGTTGATATAGTCGATATCATCAGGCGTCAGGCCGGCGCGCTTCAGCGCCATAGCCATGCAGCGATAGGCGCCATCGCCGTCCTCGGACGGGGCCGTGATGTGGTAGGCATCGCCGGAAAGGCCATAACCGACGACTTCGGCGTAAATCTTCGCGCCGCGCGCTTTGGCGTGTTCCAGCTCTTCCAGAACGACGATGCCCGCACCCTCACCCATGACGAAACCGTCGCGGTCGCGATCATAGGGCCGGGATGCCTTCTGCGGATCGTCGTTGTGCTGGGTGGAAAGCGCCTTGCAGGCGGCAAAACCGGCAAGCGCAATGCGGCAGACCGGTGATTCGGCACCGCCGGCAACCATGACCTCGGCATCACCGAGCGCGATCAGCCGGGCGGCGTCGCCAATGGCATGCGCGCCGGTCGAGCAGGCCGTCACCACGGAATGATTCGGGCCGCGCAGCTTGTGGCGGATGGAAACCTGGCCGGATACGAGGTTGATCAGACGGCCGGGAATGAAAAATGGTGAAATACGGCGCGGACCCTTGTCGCGAAGCGTGTAACCCGCATCGACAATGCCTTCCAGGCCACCGATCCCGGAGCCGATCAGAACGCCGGTGGCAATCTGGTCTTCATCCGTTTCCGGGTGCCAGTCCGCATCGGCAAGCGCCATGTCGGCAGCGGCCATGCCATACAGGATGAAAGGATCGATCTTGCGCTGTTCCTTGGGCTCCATCCAGTCATCGGCATTGAAGGTGCCGTTGGAGCCATCACCGACGGGAATGCGGCAGGCGATCTTTGCGGGCAAATCTTCGACTTCGAACTCAGTCACGAGACGGGCGCCGTTCTGGCCGGCGAGCAGCCTTTCCCAGGTGATTTCCGTTCCGCATCCAAGAGGAGATACCATGCCGGTACCGGTGATAACGACACGCCTCATCGCCAACGCTCCGCCCTTATCCAAATCATCAGTCTCTTCTGCAATGCCGGACGCCATCGAGTGACGTTTGCGAGACGCTGCAGCATTTCGAATGTCCGCACAATCTTCGTCACGCACCGTTTCCGGCCGGGACGCTTATGCGGAGGCCGGAACGCGCGCCTGTTCGGGCACGTACCGTCTCCTTATAAAACATTGGCCCGGACGAGCCGGGCCAAGATGGGAGGATATTGCACCTCCCCCATGAAGGTCGATCAGGCCTGGGCCTTCTCGATGAACTTGACGGCGTCGCCAACAGTCAGGATCGAGTCAGCTGCGTCGTCGGGAATTTCAACGCCGAATTCTTCTTCGAAAGCCATGACCAGTTCAACGGTGTCGAGCGAGTCAGCGCCCAGATCGTCAATGAAGCTGGCGCCTTCAACAACCTTGTCGGCGTCAACGCCAAGATGATCAATTACAATTTTCTTTACGCGTTCTGCGATATCGCTCATGTCGGTTTCCTCGACCTTTATTTTGAAAGGGAATGCCTTGCGGCACCCTGCCCTGTTAGAAGCCCTCATGCGCCGTTCAAATCCGGCACCGCTGGCAAACCCGTTCAACCCGGTCCAAGCTAGACATCGTCACGCAAAATCGCAACGGCTTCCTGTCTCTCCGGGACGACTGTTCACAGTCTTGGCCCGATTAACACGGTTTCAATCGGTCGAAAAGCCTGAAAACGCGCTAAGCACAGCGTATGACAGGCAATTTAGCCGGAAACCGGTCGGCGGGGCCTTGCGGCGCAAGCTACCCAACAAGGTGCTGAAATAGCGCCGCAATCGTTTTCATGACGGCTGGAAGCGCCGTCAGATCATCGCCATGCCGCCGTTGACGTGCAGGGTCTGACCGGTCATATAGGCCGCCTCGTTGGAAGCCAGATAAAGAACGGCAGACGCGACTTCCGCGCCGGTGCCCATGCGCTTCATGGGAATGGCGCCCATGATGGCGTCTTTCTGCTTGTCGTTCAGCTTGCCGGTCATGGCGCTTTCAATGAAGCCCGGGGCCACGCAGTTGACGGTGACGTTGCGGGTGGCGATTTCCTGCGCCAGCGACTTCGAAAAACCGATCATGCCGGCCTTGGAGGCGCAATAATTGGCCTGGCCGGGGTTGCCGGTAACGCCGACGATGGAGGTGATGTTGATGATGCGGCCGAAGCGGCGGCGCATCATCGGATGCGTCAGCTCACGCGTCAGGCGGAACATTGCGGTCAGGTTCACTTCGATGACGTTGTCCCAGTCCTCGTCGCTCATGCGCACGAAGAGGCCGTCCTTGGTGATACCGGCATTGTTGACGAGAATATCGACGCCTTCCAGCTCGGCTTCGGCCTTTTCGCCGAGCGTCTTGACCTCGGCGCGATCGGAAAGGTTAGCCGGGAAAATCTTGACGCGATCGCCAAGTTCCGCCGCCAGCGCCTCGAGTTTTTCAACGCGCGTGCCGTGCAGGCCGACGGTTGCGCCCTGTTTGTGCAGAAGGCGGGCGATTTCCTCGCCGATGCCACCGGTCGCGCCGGTAACGAGAGCCTTGCGGCCTGTCAGATCTAACATGTCCTGTTCCTTCTTTAGAGCAACTCCGCAGGAAATTTTGCGGTTCTGCATCGGGAATTGTCAAAAACGAAAAAGCCATTGCGGGCGAAACCCGCTATCAGCCTATCAGAGTGGCAAGAAGCTGGTCGATATCGGCAGCGCCGTTGACGGCAACGCCGTTCACGGTCTTGTCGATGCGGCGGGCAAGGCCCGTCAGCACCTTGCCGGAGCCGATCTCGTAAAGCTGGGTCACGTTGTTGGCGGCAAACCATTCCACCGTCTCGCGCCAGCGTACCTGGCCCGTCACCTGCTCTACCAGCAAAGCGGCGATCTCATTGGCGTCGGAAACGGGAGCGGCACGCACATTGGCGATAACAGGCACGACTGGATTGTTCTTTTCGACCTTGACCAGCGCCTCGCGCATGGCTTCCGCAGCCGGCGCCATCAGCGCGGAGTGGAAGGGCGCGGAAACCGGCAGCATGATGGCGCGCTTGGCGCCCTTTTCGGAAGCGATCGCGGCGGCTTTCTCGACAGCGGCCTTGGAGCCGGAAATGACCAGCTGGCCGCCGCCATTATCATTGGCGATCTGGCAGACGCCGAGAACACCGGCCTCGTCGCAGATTGCCGAAACCACATCATGCTCCAGCCCGATGATCGCCGCCATCGCGCCTTCGCCGACAGGCACGGCGGCCTGCATGGCGTTGCCGCGGATGCGCAGAAGCCGCGCGGTATCCGCAATCGAAAAAGTGCCGGCGGCACAGAGCGCCGAATATTCGCCGAGCGAATGGCCGGCAACATAAGAAACAGCGTCGGACAGTTTCAGGCCGCGCGCTTCGAGAACCCGCATGACCGCCATGGACACCGCCATGAGGGCGGGCTGGGCGTTCGCCGTCAGCGTCAGCGTTTCTTCCGGGCCGTTCCACATGATATCGGAAAGCTTCTGGCCGAGCGCCTCATCGACTTCCGCAAACACGGCGCGCGCCTCGACATAGGTATCGGCAAGTTCCTTGCCCATGCCGACGGCCTGGCTTCCCTGACCGGGAAATGTGAATGCAATACCCATGGGATGTGGTCCTTCTTTTCTGGATTGCCCTTATTCCAGTGACTTCCATTCACATTCCGGCCAGCGGTGTCAAGACTTGACGCCCTGCGGCGGGCGCATCCGCAGGGTTTTGCCACCCTATTCACTCTTTCTTTTAGTCATATTTTTTCTTGCACTGCGGCAATTCCCTATTACTTTCATGCGACCTTTCACACCATCTCGCCAAGCACCGGGACATTTCCATGAAACAGAGACTATTGGGCCGCACGGGTATATCCGTGTCCGAAATTTGCCTTGGCACCATGACGTGGGGCACGCAGAACACTGAAGCCGAGGCGCATGCGCAGATGGATTACGCCGTCGAAAACGGCGTCAATTTCTTCGACACGGCCGAGCTTTACCCCACCACCCCCGTTTCCGCCGAAACGCAGGGGCGGACGGAAGAATATATCGGCACATGGTTCGAAAAGACCGGCAAGCGCGATCAGGTGGTGCTCGCCACCAAGGTTGCCGGTTCGGGACGCGATTATATTCGCGGTGGCCGCGATATCGATGCGAGCGCCATCCGCGAGGCGGTGGATACCAGCCTTGCACGTCTGAAGACGGACTATATCGACCTTTACCAGATCCACTGGCCTAACCGCGGCACTTACCACTTCCGCGGCGTCTGGGGTTTCGATGCCTCCGGCCAGGACAAGGAGCGCACGATCGCCGAAATCACGGAAAAGCTCGATACGCTCGGCGAACTGGTGAAAGCCGGCAAGATCCGCGCCATCGGCCTCTCCAACGAAAGCGCCTGGGGCACGCAGAAATATATCGACATCGCCGAGGCCCGTGGCCTGCCGCGCGTCGCCACCATCCAGAACGAATATAATCTGCTCTATCGCAGCTTCGATCTGGACATGTCGGAAGTCGCTCATCACGAGGATGTCGGCCTGCTCGCTTATTCGCCACTGGCGGCCGGACTTCTCACCGGCAAATACCAGAATGGCGCATATCCGGCGGGATCCCGCGGCACCATCAACAGGGAACTCGGCGGCCGCCTGCAGCCGCATCAGGAAGCGCCGGTCAAGGCCTATCTGGAGCTTGCGGCGCAACATGGGCTCGATCCGGCGCAGCTCGCGATCGCATTTTGCCTCACCCGCCCCTTCATGGCCTCGGCCATCATCGGCGCGACGACGAACGAGCAGTTGAAGGTGGATATTGCGGCTGCGGATGTGAAGCTGTCAGAAGAGGTGCTGAAGGGGATTGCGGCGATCCATCGGAAGTATCCGATGGCGATCTAAACTATCCCCGGGCCATAAATTCAAATAAAACCATCTTTCAATACCAATTGAATTCTGTATTATTATGTTCACCGGCGCGTATATCGGTACACGCCGGTGAACTTCATAAATAGATAAAATAATTGACCGGATTTTTACAAAAATAACAAATATATTACAATTGGGAGAATTCGATGGCCAAGACAGTCTCAGATATTCTCAATGTTGCCGATCAGGAGTGGAAGCACTGGGGAAACTCCACATGGAACCTTTCTACTGACGCCAGGCACATCCGGCACAAGGATGACGACCGCATATTCGCAAAATACGTCATCAAGAACTATAATTCCGTTGGAGGTGGAACGCCGACGGAGGATGATGTTATGAACGACCACTATTTCTGGTCGGCCGTCGGAATTTCCTACGTGTTCCATGCCGCGCAATTCAGCAAGAAAGAGTTTCCTTTCGCGGAATCGCATTCCGTATGGATTCGCCATTTCATAAAAGCGCGTAAGCAAAACTCGACGAGCGCCCTCTACCATGGATACCGGCTGAAGGAGGCTGGCGCGACCCCGGATGTCGGCGATATCGTTGGCTATACCTATGACAAAGTCAGCTTCCAGCAGGCGCAGGGTTACTATGACAAGGTGGGCAGCTATAAGTCCCATACCGATATTGTCGTTGCCAGACGACCGGGCGAAATCGACGTCATAGGCTTCAATGTTCTCGACTCGGTGACAAAGAAAACGATCCCGCTCAGTGAAAGCGGCCATATCGCCGATACCAGGCATAAATGGTTCGTCGTTCTGAAGAAAAACGCGCTTAACTGACAAAACCATTGCCAAAACGTGAAAAATCCGTATAAGCGCGCTGTTCACAACACCCGGTCCAATTGGCTGGTGGCTGAACGGAGGGCTGGTTTCGGTAACGAAACAGCAGGAACCATAAGGTTTTTCCGGCCTCCCGTGTCTCCGCTCTCGACCGTCTCGAACAACGCTTTTCTTGCTTTAAGGCTTTATCGCCTAACCAGGAGCAGTCGTTGAGGCTTAGCGCCGTTGCCGGGTGAAGGACGAAACGCAAGAAAGGCAAAGCTTAAATGGCTCTTTACGAACACATCTTCCTTGCCCGGCAGGATATTTCTGCCCAGCAGGTCGACGCACTTGTCGAGCAGTACAAGGGCGTTATCGAATCGTTCGGCGGTAAAGTCGGACGCGTCGAGAACTGGGGTCTGAAGTCCCTTACCTACCGCATCAAGAAGAACCGCAAGGCTCACTACGCTCTCATGGACATCGACGCTCCGGCGCCTGCGATCCATGAAATCGAGCGTCAGATGCGCATCAACGAAGACGTTCTTCGCTACATGACCATCGCCGTCGAAGCCCACGAAGAAGGCCCGTCCGCGATGATGCAGAAGCGCGATCGTGACGACCGTCCGCGCCGTGACGGCGACCGTCCGGACCGTGGCCCGCGCGAAGATCGTGGTCCGCGTCCGCCGCGTGAAGGTGGCTTCGGCGACCGCGAAGATCGTCCGCGCCGTCCGCGCGAAGACCGTGCATAAGGAGAATTGACCAATGGCTGATACATCCTCTTCCCAGGCACGCCGCCCGTTCCACCGCCGTCGCAAGACGTGCCCTTTCTCCGGCGCAAACGCTCCGAAGATCGACTACAAGGACGTTCGTCTGCTGCAGCGCTACATTTCCGAGCGCGGCAAGATCGTTCCTTCCCGCATCACGGCCGTTTCCCAGAAGAAGCAGCGCGAACTCGCCCAGGCGATCAAGCGCGCCCGTTTCCTCGGCCTGCTGCCTTACGTCGTAGCGTAATGAATTAAAGCGAGGCTGCGTTTTGGCGCGGCCTCGTTTTCTCTAAAGCAACTGACTTTTAATCAGTAGGTTGCGAGTTCAAATCCTTCCGCGTTGGGCGCGGATCGATACCATAAAACCCATGTTGGGGATGACGCTCCTTAGGAACGATCCTCTAACTGCTTAAGTTTCAGCAGGACAGCGAAGTGCAAAAGTTGAACCAGACAGTGCTGATCTCCGGCGTTCTCGCCGGCATATGCGCCGCGTTTTTAACGCTTGGCGCAACGGCACAGTCGTCCTTTTCCTTCCTGCTCTACGCCGGGTCGGCCATGCCGATCTTCATCGCCGGGATGGGCTGGGGCAACCGCGCCGCCATCGTCGCGATCATCACCACCGCCATTATCGGCGCGCTGGTCATGTCGCCGCTTTTCGCGCTCACCATCGCCATCTTCACACTGATCCCGGCGGGCTGGCTTTCGCATCTTGCCAATCTGGCGCGCCCGGCCTCCGAACTCGGCGGCCCGGATGATCTGCTTGCATGGTATCCGCTGTCCGGCATCGTGCTGCACCTGTGCATTCTGGTCTCTGTCGCCGTCATCATACTCGGCTGGATGATCGGCTACGGTCCCGATCTCGTCGCCCGCATCGTCGACCTGATGATGACATCAGTGCAGAGCCGCGAGCCGCTGTTCGAGGCCAATGCCGAGGCGCTGACGCAGACGAAATCGCTGCTGGTGTTGATGTTGCCGATCGTTCAGGGCGGCCTGTGGGTCATTCTGTTGTTTGCGGCCTATTATTTTGCGGCCCGGCTGGTCGGTTCCTTCGGCAAGGGCCTTCGCCCGCGCGAAGACATCGCGTCTGCGCTGCGCATGCACCGCAACGCCATCTTCATTTTTCTCGGCGGCATCGTCGCCATGTTCTTCGGGGGCGTTGCCGCCATGGTCGGCGCCGTCATCTGCGGCACCTTCGGCGCAGGTTTCCTGATGGCGGGGTTTGCCTCGCTGCATAAAAAGGCGCGCGGAAAGGACTGGCGGCTGCCGGTTCTCATCCTCGCATATCTCTCGGCGGTCTTTGTCTTTCCGCTGTTCATCATTCTCGTGCTCGGCTTGAGCGACGTGCGCAGCACGATCTCGCTGACGCCTGCACGGAAAACCGACACAACGAACGAAACCAAACCATAGAAAGGATCAAGAAGATGGACGTCATTCTTCTCGAACGTATCAACAAGCTCGGCCAGATGGGCGAAACCGTCAAGGTTCGCGACGGTTACGCGCGTAACTTCCTGCTGCCGCAGGGCAAGGCGCTGCGCGCCAACGCCGCCAACAAGACCCGTTTCGAAACCGAGCGCGCAACGCTTGAAGCCCGTAACCTCGAGCGCAAGTCGGAAGCCCAGAAGGTTGCCGAAGCGCTTGAAGGCAAGTCCTTCATCGTCGTCCGTTCGGCTGGCGAAACCGGCCAGCTGTACGGCTCTGTCGCTGCTCGCGACGTCGTCGATATCCTGGCTGCCGAAGGCTTCAACATCGGCCGCAACCAGGTTGAACTCAACACGCCGATCAAGACCATCGGCCTGCACGACGTTACCCTGCACCTGCACGCCGAAGTCGAGCTTCAGGTCTCGCTGAACGTTGCCCGTTCCGCCGAAGAAGCCGAACGCCAGTCCAAGGGCGAAAGCCTCACCTCCGCCGACGCCATCTACGGCGTTGACGAAGACGCACTGCGTCCGGAAGACTTCTTCGATCCGGAAGCTGACGGCAACGGCGACGACGAATAAGACTTGGCCTAGCGGCCATAAGGAAAACCCCGGATGGAAGCATCCGGGGTTTTTTTGTATTTTGGGATGTTGAGTGTGTGGAGAGGTTCACCCCCCTCTGCCCTGCCGGGCATCTCCCCCTCAAGGGGGGAGATCGGCAGGGGGCGCTACCGCCACTTCATTCTCAAGCTTGAGATTGGCGAGACCTAACCGCAAATCGATCTCCCCCCTTGAGGGGGAGATGTCCGGCAGGACAGAGGGGGGTGCCTTGCCGCGAACTCCTATATCTACCTCGCCGCCGTCTCCGCCCCCTCAACCGCCGCGCTTTTATCCACATGCACCACCACCGACATGCCCGGCGACAGATCCGCCGCCAGCGGCTGATCCGCATCAATCGCGATGCGAACTCCAAGTCGTTGGGCGATCTTCACGAAATTGCCCGTCGCATTGTCGGGCTTGATGACCGCGAATTCCGATCCGGTGGCCGGCGAGAACCGCTCGACACGGCCGTTGAGCTTGCGGCGATGCAGCGCATCCACCGAGATCGTTACCGGCTGGCCGACCTGCATGCCAGCGAGCTGGGTTTCCTTGAAGTTGGCGATGACCCAGACATCATGCGGCACGACAGCCATCAATTGCGTGCCGGCGGTGACATATTGGCCGGTGCGCACGCCGACTTCGCCGAGCCTGCCGTCCACCGGCGCGTGGATTTCGGTATTGTCGAGGTCGATTTTGGCGAGTTCGACAGCGGCCTCCGCATTGGCGACGGCAGCCTGCAGGGAGCTGCGGTTGACGATGATCGTCTGCAAATCCTGCCGCGAAACTTCGAGGGCGGCTTTCGCCTGCGACAGGGATGCCCGGGCCTTTTCAAGCGCGGCATGCGCCTCTTCCTGCAGGCTGGAGGTTCCGACGCCGCTTTTGATGAGATTATCCTGCCGGTCGGATGCCAGTTGCGCCTGTTTCAGCGAAGCCCCGGCGCTGTCGACAGCCGCCTGACTGGAGAGAATATTGGCATTGGCGGCGTTTTCCTGCTGGCGGGAATTGTCGAGCGCCGCCTTTTGCGTATCGAGCGATGCAGCCGCCTGCGCCTGTTTCTGCCGGTAGATGCGATCATCGATCTTTGCCAGCAACGTGCCCTGTTTGACCTCCTGATAGTCCTTGACCGGCACATCGACGACATAACCGCTGACCTGCGGGCTCATGGTCGTGACGTAACCGCGCACGAAGGCATTGTCGGTCATTTCCACGGTGGAGAGAAACGGCGGCAGCCGCCAGGCGTAAAGCACGAGCGCTATGCCGGCGAGACCGCCGAGCAGCACGAGAATGGAAACGGGGGTAAAAAACTTCTTCAGCATTTTGTCACTCTTGGAATGTTCAAGACTGTAGTGCCGGTGCGGCTTCGACATTGTCCCGGAAAAGGAACGGACGGATGCGCATCCATGCAAGGTGGAGTAAAAGTGCGACCAGCGCCAGCGCCGAAACAACCGATATCAGCAGGAACGTGTCGTTATAGGCGAGCACATAGGCCTCCCTGCTGACCTGCTGTCCCAGAAGCGACAGCCCCTCGGCCTTCAGCAGCGCCGGATCGGTGATGACATGGCTGTAAGCGCCGGAAAGCTGGGATACGCGCTGGGCGACCACGGGGTTGGTGAGCAGGATATTTTCCACCAGAACGTTGGAATGGAATTTTTCGCGCAGCGTCACGAAACTGCCGAGCAACCCGGTCATCAGCATCGAACCTGTGATCTGGGTGAACAGGAAGATGGCGATGAAATTCACCAGATAGGGCGCGCCACGCGCAAGTGCTGCGGCAAATCCCTTGGACATGACGGGCGGCAGGAACATGGCCGCGCCGAAGGCGATCATCATCTGGCTGAGATACATCTCCGCCGGCCGCGTCATATTGGTGGACTGGCTGTCCATGAACGAGCCGGCCGCAATCAGCGTCAGCGCGATCACATGGGCCGTATCGACATATTTCGTCAGCATCAGCCAGGCGCAGGCCGCACCGCCAAGCACCGTCGCCAGCAGCACCAGCGCATATAGCGTCGTCGTCTGTTCGTTCAGCAGGCCAAGCTGCTGGTAAAAGCCGACCGCCGTTGAGGATTGCTCGGAGGAAACCGCGCGGTAGACGAGCAGGACAGCGATAACATGCAGGTTGGTTTTCGAGAAAATCCAGCGCAGGTCGAGCAGCGGGTTCTTGCGCGGCAATTCAATGAAGGCCATGAGCGTCAAAAGCGCGATCGACGTCGCCAGAAGCACGCCCAGCCACCATGTTTCGAACCACCAGTAGAACCGGCCGAGCGTCAGCATGACCGCCAGACAACCGAGACCGCCCGCAAACAGCAGATAGCTCAGAATATCCATGCGCTCGATGACTTTGGCGCGCGGCGGCGGCGTGACTTTCAGCACATAGATCATGGCGAAGGAGATCAGCGCAAAGCCCACTTCCATGGAATACAGCGCGTTCCACCCGCCGATTTCCAGCAGGGACGGCGAAACCATGCGCGCGATCGGTGCCGACAGCAATGTGCCTGTCAGCGCGATACTGAAACCGAGCGAGAATTTCCGCGCCGGCGGAAAGGCCTCGAGAATATAAAGGAATCCAAGTGACGAGATCGGCGCGGCGGCCATGCCGCTGACGAAACGGATCACGGTTGCCGAATGCAGGTCCGTCACGAACAGATTGAGACAGGAAGCGACGACAAAGGTGATGATCGAGACTTCGGCAAAGGGTCGCAGGCCATATTGCGCCCTGATCTTGAAGAGCGCGATGGAAAACGTGGCATAGGGTGCCATATAGGCGGCGGAAAGCCATGCCACCTCAGCCACCGTAGCGGAAAATTCGCCCTGTAACTGGTAGATATTGGCCATGACGAGGTTCATGCCCAGACCCTGGGTTATGAAAAACGACAGGCCCGCAAAAATGAAACACAGCCGCAGCCACACCGGCCGCTCAACCGGCTGCGGTGCGGCGGGAACAGCAGGTTCCGCCGAGATCTCACCACCATCGGCATCGCTCGCCGTCTGGGGGGCGGCCACGATTTCCTCTGGCCTGACAACAGTCACATCCTTTTCAGAGGCAGCCTCGTCCGTGGTCTGCGGCAACACGGTGCTCATGATTGCACCCTCCCGGCCGCAAGGTTTTGCAGATTGGTCGAAAGCCGCCGCATCACATCCAGCGCCTTGGCCAGATCCTCAGAGGAAATATCGGCGGTGATTTCCGAGCGCAGCGCCTTTGCCACCGCCTGCACCGTGCCTGAGGTCTTCTCACCCTCTTCCGTCATGTGGATGCGCTTGGCGCGGCGGTCGTTTTCGTCGGAGCGGCGTTCGATGAGGTTCTGTTTTTCCATGCCATCGAGAACCCGCACCAGCGTCGGAGTTTCGATTTCCATTTCTTCGGCAAGCTCGGTCTGCGTCAGCGGGCCGCGCCGCGACAGGGCAAAAAGCGCACGGGCACGCGCCAGCGTCAGGCCGCTCTCCCCTACCCGCGCATCAAAAAACGCGCGCAGTTTGCGGGTAAAAGCAGAAACCTCATCGAGAAGCTGTTCCTTGTCGGTCTCGCGGGACATGTCAGCAAGCCTTATAATTAGCACACTACTTATTTTCTGCCTATTTATTCGTAAGCCTGACGATTTTCAAGTTTCTTTCATGCCGGGTCTGCCATGCGGTAAACTCATGGCAGCGAATCACGTTGCCGGAAAATTTCGGCGCCTTGTCCCCACCCGCCTGTGGATTGCTGGGGACAACTGAAGATGTGATCCAGCTTTACAGAGCGGACGTCAGCCTGCCGTATAGTGTTGCAACAATATCATTGACTGCCATGCCCCAGGAAGCCAAACCCAACGTTTACGGACAAAGGCATAAGGGAGATCGCGCAAACCATGAACGACGCTGTGAGAAAGATCACCCCCGCAGAACCGCATTACCGCGAGGCGCCGAACAATATCGAGGCCGAACAGGCGCTGCTCGGCGCTATCCTCGTCAATAACGACGCCTATTACCGTGTTTCGGATTTTCTGAAGCCCGTGCATCTTTACGAAGCCCTGCATCGCAAGATTTTCGAGGTGGCGGGCGATATCATCCGCATGGGCAAGACCGCCAATCCGGTGACGATCAAGACCTTCCTGCCCGCCGACGACAAGGTCGGTGACCTGACGGTGGCGCAATATCTCGCGCGTCTGGCCGCAGAAGCCGTCTCGATCATCAACGCCGAGGATTACGGCCGGGCGATCTACGATCTGGCGCTGCGCCGCGCGCTGATCCAGATCGGCGAGGATGTCGTCAACATCGCCTTTGACGCGCCGCTGGACATGCCGCCGCAGGCGCAGATCGAAGATACCGAGCGCCGTCTGTTCGAACTGGCGGAAACCGGCCGTTACGACGGCGGCTTCCAGTCGTTCAACGATGCGGTGGCGCTGGCGATCGACATGGCGGGCGCAGCTTTCGAGCGTGACGGCAATCTCTCCGGCATTTCCACCGGCATTCATTCGCTTGACGCCCGCATGGGCGGCCTGCAGCGTTCCGACCTTATCGTACTTGCGGGTCGTCCGGGTATGGGCAAGACGTCGCTCGCCACCAACATCGCCTATAACATCGCGGCCTCCTATGATCAGGAAGTGCAGCCTGATGGTTCGTTCAAGGCGAAAAACGGCGGCGTCGTCGGTTTCTATTCACTCGAAATGTCGTCCGAACAGCTGGCCACCCGTATCATTTCCGAGCAGACGGAAGTGTCCTCCTCGAAAATCCGTCGTGGTGACATTACTGAATCGGACTTCGAAAAGCTCGTCGCCTGCAGCCAGATGATGCAGAAGGTGCCGCTTTACATCGACCAGACCGGTGGCATCTCCATCGCCCAGCTCTCCGCCCGCGCGCGCCGCCTGAAGCGCCAGCGTGGCCTTGACGTTCTTGTCGTGGACTATATTCAGCTGATGACCGGCGCCGGCAAGAGCGGTGAAAACCGCGTGCAGGAAATCACCCAGATCACCACGGGTCTCAAGGCGCTCGGCAAGGAACTCAACGTTCCGATCATTGCGCTGTCACAGCTCTCCCGTGCGGTGGAAAGCCGCGAGGACAAACGCCCGCAGCTTTCCGACCTGCGTGAATCCGGCTCCATCGAGCAGGACGCCGACGTTGTGCTGTTTGTGTTCCGCGAGGAATATTATGTCAAGAACATGGAGCCGCGGGATATTTCCGATCCCAAATATGGGGAGTGGGAAGCCCTTTTTGATAAGGTAAAAGGCACCGCCGACGTCATCATCGCCAAGCAGCGTCACGGACCGACAGGCACGGTGAAGCTCGCCTTCCAGTCCGAATTCACCCGCTTCGCGGATCTGGCCGACTCGAGCTTCAGCCAGTACGAGGAGCATTGATCCTGGAGCGCTTCCGCTTTTCTCCGAAACGCGAAAACGCTCTATCTCTTTGTTTTACGCATATTGCGGACGTAAAACCGCTTCGCCCTTTTGGCGAAAATGCTCGAACCGGATCATGAGGGCGAATCGGTTTTCGCCCTCGCCGCCTACCCTGCGTTCGATATGAGCGGGAGAGTCTTTTCAGGGCCTTGGCAGGGTTTTCTTACAATCCGATTCCGCGCAGCAACGCCACCGTGACGACGCCGAGCGTGGCGGCCGGCAGCAGGCTGAGACGCAGCGCCGCAATCGCAGTCACCGCGCAGGCGATGGTTTCAGCCGGGCCGCTGGCAAGTGCTGTCGGCGTGACAACGGCCATCAGAACGGCGGGCGGCACCACACCGAGCGCCTTCTTCAGGCGGGGCGTCAGGGTGAAATGGCTGACCAGCAGCAGGCCACCCAGACGCGTGGCAACGGTTGCCGCCATCATGGCAAGGATCGTCAGCAGGGTATTGACATCAAGCGTCATGCCGGCTGCTCCGCCTGTTCTTCGTGACCGAAGGCAGCGACGGCAAGCCCCGCCAGGGCGCCGGCTGCAATATACCAGGCGCCCGGAACCAGCGCATGGGTGAGACAGGCGGCGGAGGCGCTTGCCAGCAGCACGAAGCCTGTCTCCCTGCCCTTCCAGAACCCCATGAGCAGCACGATGAAGACGGCCGGGAACGCGAAATCCAGACCGAGGACCGACATGTCGCCCATGACCGCGCCGAGCAGCGCGCCTGCAAGTGTGCTTAGATTCCAGAGTAGATAGATCGGCAGCGCCGCGCCGATAAAAAAGGCTGCTGTCAAACTTGCAGTCATCGCCCGAAATTCCGACAGCGCCCAGGATTCATCCGTCAGCACCAGCATGGCCGCATATTTTCGCCAGCCGGTAAAATCATCCAGCTTGCCGGCGATGGAGGCGCTCATCAGCACATGGCGCAGATTGACCAGCAACGCGGCAAAACCGAGTGCGCTCCAGCTCGCCGGATGTGTCCACAAATCCATGGCGACGAATTGCGAGCCGCCCGCAAAGACCAGCAGCGACATCAGCGAGGCTTCCAGCGGCGACAGGCCCTTGCCGATGGCGACCGCGCCGAACACCACGCCGATCGGCACCATGGCGACCAGCAGGGGGGCAGCAGCTCTCAGCCCCGCCCCGAATTCCGCGCGCATTTCCGATATGGACATCGCATTCCCCTTTTCAGAAGAGTGCGATACGCCCGGAAAATCTAAAGGTCTTGAATGAAAGTGACATCGCGGCGCAAACGCAGGTGGCAGATCACGCCAGCCGGAATTGCCCCGGCGTGACGCCGGTGCGCGCCTTGAAATGTCGCGTGAAATGCGCCTGATCGGCAAAACCGCAAAGCGCCGCAACATCAGCCGGCATCTCACCAGCCCGCAGCAGCCGGCGCGCCTGCCGAATGCGCACATCCGTGAGATAGGCGTGCGGGGTGATATGAAATTCTCTCCTAAACGCCCGGATCAGATGCGCGCGGCTGAGACCGGCAATCGAGGCTAGCTCCTCTAGGCCGATATCCGTCTCGTAATTGTCGGACAGATAATCCCGGGCGGCATGAACAGCCGTTTTCTCGCGGGTTTCGATGGGCAGGAGGGTGGCGCTGCCGTGCCTGCCGAACAGGGCGGCGAGAACCGAGAACATGCCCTCATCCGCTTCCAGAGCGCCGGATTTCGTTTCCAGCCGCCGGTGCGCCATCTGGAATGCTGCGGCCATCTGCGGATCGCGCGGCAGAAACCTTGGAAAAGACGGTGTGCCGTGAAAGACCCTGCCCGTGACATCCTCGATGACGTCACGCAGCAGCAAGCTGTCGGGATAGATCATCCGGTAACGATAACCGCCGCCGCCCGGCGCGCCGTCGTGAACCTCATCCGGATTGATGAGATAAAGATGCCCCGGCCCCGTCTGTTCAGTGGTGCCCTGAATGGTGGAAATCTGCGAGCCGCTTTCGATCGCGCCGATCGAGAATGTATCATGCGCGTGCGGCGAATATTCATGGGTTAGAAAAGTCGCACTCAGACATTCCATGCCGCCGAAACGCCGGTCGCGCCAGAAACGCGTCGTTTCCGTCGCGGCAATCGGCATGACATCTATGGCCTGTTCCTGCGAAACATTGTGCATGAGCCGAGTTTAAAGCATTCGATCCTTACCGTCTTGAACAAAAGTGCTAGGGTCTGGCCGGTTCCAAAATCAACCGGACGCATGGCATGACAGACGACTTCGAAGACACATTTCCCGAAAACGAATCTGGTCCCGAGAACGAAACCGACCCTTTCGAACATGCACCGCTGCGGCTGACGGTCGATCTCGGCGCTCTCGCCGATAACTGGCGGAACATGAAGAAGCGGTCCGGCAGCGCGCGGACGGCGGCCGTCGTCAAGGCCGACGCCTATGGTCTCGGTATCGAGGATTGTGGTGCGACGCTATACCATGCCGGCGCGCGCGACTTCTTCGTGGCGACGGTGGCCGAGGGCGCTACGCTGCGGTCCTACGCCCCGGAAGCCCGCATCTTCGTGCTATCAGGCATCTGGCAGGGGCAGGAACGGCAGGTCTTCGACAATGATCTGGTGCCGGTGCTGGCCTCCGAGGAGCAGCTGTCCTTCTGGATGGCGACGGTGGCCGAGCGTGGCGACCACCCCTGCGCGCTGCATGTGGATACCGGCTTCAACCGGCTTGGGCTGCCGCTTGACGACGCGCTGTTTCTGGCCGACGACGTGACGCGGCCGGCGAGTTTCGATCCGGTTCTGGTGCTGTCGCATCTCGCCTGCGCCGATACGCCTTCTTCGCCGATGAACAGGGTCCAGCTCGAATCATTCCGCAGGGTTAGCGCCGCTTTCGAAGGTATCGAATCAAGCCTTTCGGCTTCGGCCGGTATCTTTCTCGGTCCCGACTATCATTTCGACCTCACCCGCCCCGGCATCGCCCTTTATGGCGGCGAGGCGGTCAATGACATGGCCAACCCGATGCGGCCCGTCGCCAAAGCTGAGGCGCGGATCATCCAGATCCGTGAAGCGGGCGAAGGCCAGACCGTCAGCTACGGCGGCAGCTTCCTGCTCAAGCGTGCAAGCCGGCTTGCCATCGCCTCCGTGGGCTACGCGGATGGATATCAGCGTTCGCTTTCTGGCTCAGGCATTCCGCTGCGCGAAATGGGCCATGGCGGCGCCTACGGCGTGGTCAATGGTTATAACGTGCCGGTGGCCGGCCGCGTGACCATGGACCTGACCATTTTTGACGTCACGGATGTGCCCGCAAATGCCATTCGCAGCGGCGATTACATCGAGCTTTTCGGCCCGAATGTGCCGGTCGATGAGACCGCGCGGGCGGCCGGCACCATCGGCTATGAAATGCTGACAGGGCTTGGCCTGCGCTACGAGCGGCAATATCTGATGGCTGACGAGTAAGCTGAGACCTTAGCTCTTGGAAAGCGGAAGCGACCTGTGCTACAAGAGAACAAAAGGAGATCGAAATGCCCGAAATCCATTTGAGCGAGCAGGACGAGAAGTTCATTGAGGAGCAGGTGGCAGCGGGCATCTTTGAGGATGCAGATGCGGTGATATCCGCCGGTTTGCGTCTGCTTGGCAGTAAGGAAGGCAAGCTCGTAGAGCTTCAGCGACTGATCCAGGAAGGGCTAGACGATGTGGAAGCCGGCCGGGTGATGGAATTTTCCACGGCGGATGATTTAACCGCACATATCATAAAGCTCGCGGGGGAACAGAATGAAGCGAAGGCGTCTGGTGATCACCGCACGGGCGCTGGACGATCTTCTCGCCGATCATAATTATATCGCGCAATTCAATCCCGTTGCTGCAAGGCGCTTTCTGGACGATATCAACGTTAAAATGATCTCGCTGGCACGATACGGGGTAACAGGCGTACCTCGGAGCTTTGCGCCGAATTTGCGGGCTTTCCCCTATCGTGATCGGTGCATCTATTTCGTTGTCGATGACAAGAAGATGTATGTTCTGCGCGTGCTGCACGGCCATCAGGACATCTCCGCCAAAGATTTCAAACAAGAAGAAAACTGAAAACACATGGCCAAAGCCAAGACTCAATTCGTGTGCCAGAACTGTGGCACGGTGCATAACCGCTGGGCGGGGAAATGCGAAGGCTGCGGCGAGTGGAATACCATCGTCGAAGAAGACCCGATGGGCGGCATCGGTTCCGGGCCGGGCAAGGTGCCGAAGAAGGGCAGACCCGTCACGCTGACATCGCTGTCCGGCGAGATCGAGGAAGCGCCGCGCATTCCGACCGGCATCAGCGAGCTCGACCGGGCGACCGGCGGCGGCTTTGTGCGCGGTTCGGCGGTCCTGATCGGCGGCGATCCCGGCATCGGCAAATCGACGCTGCTGATGCAGGCGGCGGCCGCCCTTTCGCGGCGCGGACACCGTGTCATCTATGTTTCGGGCGAAGAAGCCGTGGCGCAGGTGCGCCTGCGCGCCCAGCGACTTGGTTCTGCAGATACCGATGTGCTGCTGGCAGCGGAAACCAATGTCGAAGATATTCTGGCGACGGTTTCGGAAGGCAAGCGGCCCGATCTCATCATCATCGATTCCATCCAGACACTGTGGAGCGACACGGCCGACTCCGCCCCTGGCACGGTGACGCAGGTGCGCACCGGCGTGCAGGCGATGATCCGTTTCGCCAAGCAGACGGGCGCGACCATGGTGCTTGTCGGCCACGTCACCAAGGAAGGCCAGATCGCCGGGCCGCGCGTGGTGGAGCACATGGTCGATGCCGTGCTTTATTTCGAAGGCGACCGTGGCCACCACTACCGTATTTTGCGCACCGTCAAGAACCGCTTCGGGCCGACGGACGAGATCGGCGTGTTCGAAATGTCGGATGGCGGTCTGCGGGAAGTCTCCAACCCCTCCGAACTGTTTCTGGGCGAGCGCAATGAAAAATCCCCCGGCGCTGCGGTTTTTGCCGGCATCGAAGGCACCCGTCCGGTGCTCGTCGAGGTGCAGGCGCTGGTGGCGGCCACCTCGCTTGGCACGCCGCGCCGTGCCGTCGTCGGCTGGGACAGTTCGCGGCTTGCCATGATCCTTGCCGTGCTGGAGGCCCATTGCGGCGTGAAGCTCGGTCAACACGACGTTTACCTGAATGTGGCGGGAGGATACCGTATTTCCGAACCGGCGGCGGATATGGCGATTGCCTCTGCACTGGTTTCCTCGCTTGCCGGTCTTGCCCTGCCGGCCGATTGCGTCTATTTCGGCGAAATCAGCCTGTCGGGTGCGGTGCGGCCGGTGGCGCACACGGTGCAGCGGTTGAAAGAAGCTGAGAAACTTGGTTTTTCCGCCGCACTTCTGCCGTCTGGTTCAGCTGAATTGCCGAAAGCGGGCAAGGGTCGCTGGACGGAAATTGAAAGCCTTCCGGACCTCGTGGCTCGCATCGCCGGCTCCGGCAACCGGTTCAAACAGGTTGAGGACGACGAATATTGATCCTTTCGCCAAGGGAAACAGTGGTGTAAGAGGATCGCAAAATTGGCAAGGCAGCGTCTGACAAGGCGTCGCACCTCCGGAGTTGGTATATGCCCATTACAATTTTCGACGGCATCGTCATCGCCGTTGTTCTATTCTCCGCCGTTCTCGCGATGGTACGCGGTTTCTCCCGCGAGATTCTGTCGATCGCGAGCTGGGCCGGTTCGGTCGCCGCCGCCTATTATCTGTATCCGGTCCTGCTGCCCTATGCGCGCAACTATACCGATGACGACAAGATCGCCATTGCCGGTTCGGCCGGCGTGGTCTTCCTCGTCTCGCTGATCGTGATTTCCTTCATCACCTCGCGCATTGCCGATTTCATCATCGACAGCCGCATCGGCGCGCTGGATCGCACGCTCGGCTTCCTGTTCGGTGCAGCACGCGGCATTCTGCTGCTGGTCGTCGCGGTCGCCTTCTGGAACTGGCTGGTGGATGTGAAGACGCAGCCGGAATGGGTGACGCAGGCCAAGTCCAAGCCCTTCCTCGACGGGCTGGTGGGCAAGCTGGAGGCGGTTCTGCCTGACGATATCGAGCCGCAGATCCGCGCCCGTATCCTTGGAAAACCGCAGGAACCGACGGCCGCGCAGGCGCCTGCGGAAGATGTGCCGGCAACAAATCCGCCGGCAACGAATAATTGACACGAGGGTGCGCCTTGCAATGCATGCAAGGCGCGCTATTTGTGCTAAATATCAAGCATGACACAGACAGACCGACCGGGAGACATGCTCACCGGAGGGGTCTTTCTTTTTTCTCGTTAGAGAGCAAGGGCAAGCCGGATGATTGAGCCGCTTTCGCATTCCCCGTTCCCTGGGGCCACTTTCAAGGAAGAGATCGACGGCGATACGCTGCATGAAGAATGCGGCGTTTTCGGCATTCTCGGCCATGCCGATGCCTCGGCGCTCACCGCTCTCGGCCTGCATGCGCTTCAGCATCGTGGCCAGGAGGCAGCGGGCATCGTATCCTTCGATGGCAAGCGCTTCCACCAGGAACGCCATATGGGCCTCGTCGGCGATCATTATACCAATCCCGTCACGCTTGCCCGCCTGCCCGGCTCCATCGCCATTGGCCACACGCGTTACTCCACGACAGGCGAAGTGGCGATGCGCAACGTGCAGCCGTTGTTTGCCGAGCTGGAAGAAGGCGGCATTTCGATTGCCCATAACGGCAATTTCACCAACGGCCTGACGCTGCGCCGTCAGATCATCGCCACCGGCGCCATCTGCCAGTCGACATCGGATACCGAAGTCGTTCTCCACCTCATCGCCCGCTCGCGCCACTCCTCTACCGCCGACCGTTTCATCGACGCTATCAGGCAGATGGAAGGCGGTTATTCGATGCTGGCGATGACGCGCACCAAGCTGATCGCCGCGCGCGACCCGATCGGTATCCGCCCGCTAGTCATGGGCGAACTTGATGGCAAGCCGATCTTCTGTTCGGAAACCTGTGCTCTCGATATTATCGGCGCGAAATTCGTGCGCGACGTGGAAAACGGCGAAGTCATCATCTGCGAAATCCAGCCTGATGGCTCGATCACCATCGATGCGCGCAAGCCTTCGAAGCCGCAGCCGGAGCGTCTCTGCCTGTTCGAATATGTCTATTTTGCCCGTCCCGATTCCGTCGTCGGCGGCCGCAACGTCTATACGACGCGCAAGAACATGGGCATGAACCTTGCCAAAGAAGCACCGCTGGAAGCCGATGTCGTTGTCCCGGTTCCCGATGGCGGCACGCCGGCGGCGCTCGGTTTTGCGCAGGCAAGCGGCATTCCCTTCGAATACGGCATCATCCGCAACCATTATGTCGGCCGCACCTTCATCGAGCCGACGCAGCAGATTCGCGCTTTCGGCGTCAAGCTCAAGCATTCCGCCAACCGGGCGATGATCGAAGGCAAGCGCGTTGTACTGGTGGATGATTCCATCGTGCGCGGCACGACCTCGGTCAAGATCGTGCAGATGATCCGCGAGGCCGGTGCCAAGGAAGTGCATATCCGCGTCGCCAGCCCGATGATCTTCCATCCGGATTTCTACGGTATCGACACGCCTGATGCGGACAAGCTGCTCGCCAACCAATATGCCGATGTCGAGGCGATGGCGAAATTCATCGGCGCCGATTCGCTGGCTTTCCTGTCGATCGACGGGCTTTACCGCGCCGTCGGCGGCGAGAACCGCAACCATGCGCGGCCGCAGTTCACGGACCATTATTTCACCGGCGACTATCCGACCCGCCTTCTCGACCAGAATGGCGAGGCGATGGGCAGCAAGATTTCCATGCTGGCCAGCAACGGCTGATAGCCCGAATGAACAAGCGGCCGCCGGCTTCCGGGGGCCGCTTTTTTCTTGCCTTTTGTTCAGGCCGTCCCGTGCGACGATTTAATCGCTTGCAGCCGGCCGCTGTGGCTTCGTAAAAGGAGGCGCAATCATTTCGGAGGGGCAACATGACCATCAATCTCAAGGGCCGGATCGCGCTCGTCACCGGCGCTTCGCGCGGTATCGGTTATTTCACGGCGCTGGAACTGGCCAAGGCCGGCGCGCATGTCATCGCCTGCGCCCGCACTGTTGGCGGCCTTGAGGAGCTGGACGACGCCATCAAGGCTGTCGGCGGCACGGCGACGCTGGTTCCCTTCGACCTCTCCGACATGAATGCCATTGACGCTTTGGGCGCCAATATTTTCGAGCGCTGGGGCAAGCTCGATATTCTCGTCGCCAATGCCGGTGTTCTCGGTGTCATCTCGCCGGTTGGCCATATCGAAGCGAAGGTCTTCGAGCGGGTGATGACCATCAATGTCACCGCCACATGGCGGCTGATCCGCTCGGTTGAGCCGCTGCTGCTGCGATCGGATGCCGGCCGCGCTCTGATCCTGTCTTCGGGGGCCGCCCATAGCTGTCGCCCCTTCTGGGGTGTCTATTCCACCTCCAAGGCTGCGGTGGAAGCACTCGCCCGCACCTGGGCCGCAGAGACCGAAAAAAGCGCGCTGCGCATCAACAGCGTCAATCCCGGCGCTACACGCACCGCCATGCGCGCCCAGGCCATGCCCGGCGAAGACCCCGCAGATGTGCCGCATCCTTCCGAGGTCGCCGCCGCCATTCTTCCGCTTGCATCGCCTGAGCTTGCCGAAACCGGCAAGCTCTTTGTCGTGCGGGACAGGAAATTCGTGGACTACCGCCTGCCGGAGTGACTATTTCATGCTCTGGGAGCCGATGCGGTCACCACGGATGCTCTTGACCGGACGGCACCGCCGCGCCATAAGGCAAGACATGAAAACAACGATCTGCACCTGCTGCTGAATAAATTTTGCTGGTTCGCCGCCGGCCAGATCGTTTTCGTCTCCCCGCAAGGTCCAACAGACAAACGGTCCGGTCAGGACAATTGACTGCCTTTAGGGAACACCCGCATGTCCTTGCGCCTCAAACTCCACAACACCCTGACACGCGAAAAGGCGGAATTTGCGCCAATCGACGCCGATAATGTGCGCATGTATGTCTGCGGCCCGACGGTCTATGATTTTGCCCATATCGGCAATGCGCGCCCGGTCATCGTGTTCGATGTTCTCTACCGGCTGCTGCGTCACGTCTATGGCGAGACCCACGTGACCTATGCCCGCAACATCACCGATCTCGATGACAAGATCAATGCGCGGGCGCTGCGCGACTATCCGCATCTGCCGCTGAACGACGCGATCCATGCGGTGACGAAAAAGACCGCCGATCAGTTCCATGAGGATGTGGCCATGCTCGGCTGCCTTCCGCCGACCGTCGAACCACGCGCCACCGATTATATCGCCGAGATGATCGACCTCATCGAAAGACTGATCGCCCGCGGCCATGCCTATACGGCGGGCGGCGAGGTGCTGTTCGATACCCGCTCGATGGCCGACTACGGCCAGCTTTCGAAGCGGCCTCTGGACGAGCAGCAGGCGGGCGCACGCGTGGCGGTGGAAGCCCACAAGAAGACCCCCGGCGATTTCGTGCTGTGGAAACTGTCCTCGCATAACGAACCGGGCTGGGAGAGCCCCTGGGGCCGTGGCCGTCCGGGCTGGCACATCGAATGCTCGGCCATGGCCGGTCGCTACCTCGGCGAGGTGTTCGACATTCACGGCGGCGGGCTCGATCTCATCTTCCCACATCACGAGAACGAAATCGCGCAATCGCGCTGCGCCCATGGCACGCACGTCATGGCCAATGTGTGGATGCATAACGGCTTCGTGCAGGTGGAAGGCCGCAAGATGTCGAAGTCCGAGGGCAACTTCGTGACCATCTATGAATTGCTGCACACGGAAAAGTTCGGCGGTCGCCAATGGCCGGGCGGCGTGCTTCGTCTTGCGATGCTGATGACGCATTATCGCGAACCGATCGACTTTTCGGTGAAGCGTCTGGAAGAGGCTGAACGTCTGCTTGCCAAGTGGCCGACGGCTGATGCCTCTGACGCGGCACCGGATGAAACGGTACTCGAGGCGCTTGCCGACGATCTGAACACGGTTGCCGCCGTGCAGGCGCTGCACGCGCTGGCGCACGCCGCCAATGTGGACGCTTCCAAGCTGCCGGCCTTCGCGGCCAGCGCCGCTTTGCTTGGTGTTTTGCCCAAGAAGGCGGAAGTGGATGAGGCTATCGTTTCGGCTGTCGATGCGCTGGTGGAATTGCGTCTGGAAATGCTGAAGGCGAAGAACTTTGCGGAGGCTGACCGGTTGCGCGACGAGCTTTCGGAGAAGGGCATTCAGTTGAAGGATGGCAAGGACAAGGAGACGGGCGAGCGGACGACGACTTGGGAGTTGAAGCGGTAGGGAGTAGTTAAGGCTGCGGCTCGCGGCTTACCCCCCTCTGCCCTGCCGGGCATCTCCCCCACAGGTGGGGAGATCGACTCGTAGTTAGGCCCCGCATTTCTCTTCGGTCGAAATTGAGCGACGCAGGCGCGTCATGCCGATCTCCCCCCCTTGTGGGGGAGATGCCCGGCAGGGCAGAGGGGGGTATCCTCGCTCACCACAATCCGCTTGCGGTTTTGAGCTAGCTCGACCAATCTAAGGCGAGGCACTAAACGGCGAGCCAAATCATGCCGCATGCAGACGTAGACCCGATGCATCGCAAATACGCGAAGCAGATGCGGAAAGTAATGACGGATGCCGAGCTGAAGCTCTGGAACGCTATTCGCGCCCATCGCCTTGAAGGCTTGAGTTTCCGCAGACAAATGCCGATTGCCGATTTTATCGTCGATTTTGCCTGTTCCAATCATCGCCTTGTTATCGAGATCGATGGCTCTCAACATACATCCGAGGCAGCATTACGGTACGATAATGAAAGAACCGCCCGGCTTGAAAAAGACGGCTGGACCGTCCTCCGCTTCTGGAACGATGATATCCTCAAAGACATCGACAACGTCTGTCTCCACATTATCCGAACGGTAAAGGAGAACCAACCATGACCACCCATACCGGCGGATGCCAGTGCGGCGCGATCCGCTTTCGCGCGACCGGCGATCTGAAAGACAGCTCCGTCTGCCATTGCCGCATGTGCCAGAAGGCTTTCGGGGCTTATTATGCGCCGCTGGTCTCCGTGCGTGAGGTCGAATTCGAATGGACGCGCGGTGAGCCGAAGCGTTTCCAGTCTTCCAGTGTCGTCCAGCGTGGCTTCTGCCCGGAATGCGGCACGCCTTTGACCTATGAGGCGCCGGATGGCATGGCGGTTGCGGCCGGTGCTTTCGACGATCCAGCCGCCCTACCGCCGACCATTCAGTGGGGCGTCGAGCGCAAGATCGATTTCGTCGACAGCATCCACACGCTGCCCGCTGTTCCCACGGAAGACGACCTGACCTCGGTGGACTATCTCACCAACCTGATCTCCTATCAGCATCCTGACCACGACACTGAAAGCTGGCCGCCGGAGAGCAGAAAATGAGTGAAGCGGGATTTTCCGGCGGCTGCCAGTGCGGCGCCGTGCGTTTTCACGCCGGCAAGCTTGGCCGGGCCTCCATCTGCCATTGCCGCATGTGCCAGAAACATTTCGGCAATTTCTTCGGCGCGCTGGTCAGCGCCGATCAGGCGCATCTGGTCTGGACACGCGGCCAGCCTGCCCTCTTCCGCTCCTCAACCAAGATCCATCGCGGTTTCTGCAACAAATGCGGCACGCCGCTGACCTATCATTATCCGGGTGGCGTAGAGATCGCCATCGGCGCTTTCGATCACCCCGAGCGGATCGAGCCGCAGGTGCAGGTCAATTTTCACAAGCGCATGCCGTGGATCGAGCAGCTGTTTTCCAAACCGGCCGTGGAACAGGGCGTGGACGAGGCCGAGATCAACTCCTATCAGCATCCTGACCACGACACGGCGGAATGGCCACCACAGGAAACTAAAACATGACAGAAGAATTGCGCGGCTTTTACCCCGAGATCGAACCTTTCGAGACCGGCATGCTCGATGTCGGTGATGGGCATGTGATCTATTGGGAACGGGTGGGCACGCGTGGCGCGAAACCGGCGGTTTTCCTGCATGGCGGCCCGGGTGGCGGGGTGAACCCAACGCATCGCCGCGTTTTCGATCCGGCACTTTACGACGTCATCCTGTTCGATCAGCGCGGCTGCGGCCGTTCCACGCCGCATGCGGAACTGGAGGCCAACACCACCTGGCATCTGGTCGCCGACATTGAAAGGCTGCGTGAACTTTGCGGCTTTGAAAAATGGCTGGTTTTCGGCGGCTCCTGGGGCTCGACGCTGGCGCTCGCCTATGCCGAAACCCATCCCAACCGCGTGAGCGAACTGGTTCTGCGCGGTATCTATACCGTCACCCGGCCGGAGCTGGACTGGTATTACCAGTTCGGCGTCTCGGAGATGTATCCGGACCAGTGGGAAAAATTCATCGCGCCCATCCCGGAGGCTGCGCGCGGCGAGATGATGCAGGCCTATAATCGCTATCTCACCGGCGCTGACGAGGCAAAGAAGCTTGAATGCGCCAAGGCATGGAGCCAGTGGGAAGGCGCGACCATCGCGCTCGTTACCGATCCTGACCGTGTCGAGGATTTCGGCGAAGATAAATACGCCATCGCTTTTGCGCGCATCGAGAACCACTTCTTCGTTAATGCCGGCTGGCTGGAGGAAGGGCAACTGCTGCGCGATGCCGGCAAGCTTGGGGATATTCCTGGTGTCATCGTGCACGGGCGTTACGACATGCCCTGCCCGCTGAAATATGCCTGGCAACTGGCCAAGGCATGGCCGAAGGCGGATTTCCACATTGTCGAGGCGGCTGGACATGCGATGAGTGAGCCGGGCATTCTTGACCAGCTGATCCGCGCCAACGATCGCTTTGCCGGGAAATAAGAGTCTTTTCAGCGGCTTAAAACAGCCGGATGAGACAATGATTCATGTGGGGTTTCACGGGGGATTTCCCGCGTGGAGCACCCGGACGGTTACGGTAGCAGCTTATTTCAAGAGCAAAGCGCCTGTTATTCATGCAGTTTTTCTCATGAACCCTTCACGGAAATGAATTGGCGGCCATTGTGGCGATCCGCTATAAAACGCCATCCGAACAATTTTGGCGGTACTCCCCATGGCACTCGACAAATCGCTCCCGGCCCAAGAGGGCGGCGACAGCGCGCGCGGTTTTGCTTTCGCGCTCTCCGCATATCTGCTGTGGGGCTTCCTTCCCATATACATGAAGGCGGTTGCGCATATTTCTCCGATCGAAGTCATCGTGCATCGCGTCATCTGGTCGGTGCCGATTGCAGCGGCAGTGCTGATTGCGCTGGGTCGGACAACGGAAATCCGTTCAGCACTGAAAAACCCGAAGATGCTGGCCATGGCGAGCCTCACCGCCGCCCTCATCAGCATCAACTGGGGCGTCTATATCTGGTCCATCGGCGCGGGCCGCGCGCTGGATGCCGCACTAGGCTATTTCATCAATCCGCTGTTCAGCATCTTCCTCGGCGCTGTTCTCCTGAAGGAAAAACTCTATCCGGCGCAGATCGCAGCCATCGGCCTCGTCGCGCTGGCGGTGGCAATCCTCACCTGGCATGCCGGCAGCCTGCCCTGGGTGTCCATCGCGCTGACTGTTTCCTGGGGTTTTTACGCCTTTTTCCGCAAGACATTGCCGATTGGTGCGACGCAGGGCTTCCTGCTGGAAGTCATGCTGCTGTCCATTCCGGCTGTGCTGGTCATGGCCTGGTTGGGCTTCAGCGGACAGGCGCATTTCATGGGCGGCAATTCCGCCGACACCTGGCTTCTGGCGGCAAGCGGCGTAGTCACCGCCGTTCCGCTCATTCTCTACGGCAATGGCGCGAAACTGCTGCGGCTGTCGACCATCGGCATCATGCAATATATTGCGCCGACGATGATCTTCCTCATCGCCATCTTCATCTTCAAGGAACCCTTCGACACGGTGCGGATGGCGGCGTTTGCGATGATCTGGGTAGCGTTGGCGATCTATACCGGCTCCAGCCTGATGCGGCTCAAGCGGTAATCTGGCTCCTTCCCTCGTTCCTGTGTCCGTCGCGGGAACAAGGAGAGGCAGATATCAATAGTCCATCAGCAATTGCGGATCCGCTTCGTAACCGAAACGCGGTTTGACACCGAGGAGCGCTGCTGTCTGGGCGACGATTTCGCGGATCATCGGCGCTGCGGTGGAGGCAGCCGTGCGCCCGCCATTCTCGCCGGTTTTCGGAGCATCAATCATCGACAGCACGACATATCTCGGCCTGTGCATCGGAAAGGCGGCGACGAAGCTGTTGAAATTGATATCCTTGGCGTAGCGGCCGTTGATGACCTTGTCGGCGGTGCCGGTCTTGCCGCCGACGTGAAATCCTTCGACCTGCGCACGCCTGCCGGAGCCCTTGATACCGTTCCAATTGAAAAGATACCGCATATCGGCGCTGGTCTTTCCCTTGATGACGGCACGGGAAACCGTTGCCGCATCTTCCCTTGAACGCGACAGGAAAGTCGGCGAAATCAGGTTTCCGCCATTGATGAGCGCTGCGGCGGCAACCGCCGTCTGCAACGGCGTGGTGGCGATACCGTGCCCGAAGGAAATGGTGACGGAATTGATCTTCTTCCACGTCCTCGGCTGGGTTGGCATGGCCACACCCGGCATTTCGGTCTCCATGCGCGACAGCAGCCCGAGTTTCGTCAGGAACTGCTGGTGGCCTTCGACACCGACCATGTCGGCAACCGCGGCCGTGCCGATGTTGGATGAATATTGAAACACTTCCGCGATTGAAAGCGGGCGGTTCTTGCCCCAGAAATCCTTGATGGTGAAGCCGCCCATGCGGATCGGCCGCGACGCATCGACCACCGAATTCAGCGTGATCGCGCCGGCATCCAGCCCCATGGCGAGCGTGAAGCTCTTGAAGGTCGAGCCCATCTCGAAGGTGGCATTGCTCATGCGGTTGAACCAGCCCTTTTCGTACTCCCTGTCGATGCTGCCATCGGCAAGGGTACGGGACGGTTCGTTGGGGTCGTAGTCCGGCACCGAGGCCATGGCCAGCACCTCGCCCGTCTCCACATCCAGGATCACCGCACCCGCCGCTTCCGCCTGATAGTCGGTTTTCGCCTTCATGACGATCTCACGGACGATGTTCTGCACCCGCAGATCGATCGACAGTTTCACCGGCTCCAGCGCCACGCCGCTTGCAAGACCGGTGGCGCGCAGATCGGCGAGCCCCTGCTGGTCGAGATAACGCTCCATGCCGGCAAGGCCCTGATTATCGACATTCACGTGGCCGATAATATGCGAGGCCGTCGGGCCACCCGGATAAAACCGGCGTTTTTCCGGCCGGAAGCCGATGCCGGGTATGCCGAGATTGAGGATATCCGCCTGCTGACGGGGCGTGAGCTGGCGCCGCAGCCATTGGAAGCCGGTATCCGAGCGCAATCTGCGGTGCGTGTCGCGCCAGTCGAGATTGGGGATGACGGTCGCCAGCTTCTCCACCACCTCATCCGGATCGACCACCCGGCGCGGATCGGCATAAAGCGACACCATGTTGAGATCGGTCGCCAGCAGCTTGCCGTTGCGGTCGACGATATCCGGCCGCGACGCGACGGCGGTGGCGCCGGTGTTGATCCACGCCGTTGCGACGGGTTCCGCAATCCCATATTGAACGAGGCGCGCAGCCACGACGGCATAGATCGCGACGAAAACGGCGATCAGGATACCGAGCCGCATGCGCGTATCCACCCGGCGGCGAGCGGCAGAGCCAAGCACGCCTTCCCTGCCCCGCAACGGGCTTCTCTGAATAATGAAATGTGTCCGGCTTTTAAGCCGCACCACAAAAGCAATCATTTCCTGATGCACCCAATCTCATGGCGGCGAAATGAGATTCCGCGACGGCCAACGTCCTGGTGACGCTCGCACAGGATCAGTCGCAGGGCCATGAAAAGAGCTGGTTGAGCGATGCCGCTGTTAAATCGGTATTAATATACACTTAAAATTATAATGAACTGCGAGGCGGTTCATTAACGATTTTTCGATGCGCGATGCGTGCCGTTATCCCGAAACCGCTTAACGCTCTCGGGCGACATGGTTCAGAGGCGGGAAATGACCGAAGGGTCGCCTTCCGGGTTCTGCTGCGCCAGCGCCCGGTCGATGATGGCGGGCACGATGTCCTTCACCTCGTCGACGACAAGTGGGTTCAACAGGTGGGCGCGGTGGATGAAACCCTGGTCGCGCATGTGCTGCACCAGTTCCAGCATCGGGTTCCAGAAGCCGTTGATATTGGCAAAGACCATCGGCTTGGCGTGACGGCCAAGCTGCGCCCAGGTCATGATCTCGACAATCTCTTCCAGCGTGCCTACACCGCCCGGCAGGGTCACGAAGGCATCCGAGCGCTCGAACATCATATGTTTGCGCTCATGCATGTCTTTCGTAACGACAAGCTCGTTCAATTGTCCGAGAGAATGGCGCGTTGCCTCCATATCGACCAGAAATTCCGGTATGATGCCGGTTACTTCGCCGCCGTTGGAAAGAACGCCGCTGGCGACCGCGCCCATGATGCCCTTGGTGCCGCCGCCATAAACCAGGCGAATGCCGTTTTCGGCAATGGATTTCCCAAGCGCACGGCCTGCTTCCATGTGAGCCGGGTCACGTCCGGGCTGGGAGCCGCAATAAACGCAGATGGATCGAATCGCTGTATTTTTGTCCGTCATGAGAGGAAGGAACTATGCGCGATGCGGCACGTCAAGAAAATTTGGGAAATCCCTTGTAAATATGGCCTTTTGGCCACAGGCCGCTTGTCTGGCGTCAGGTAAGACGCTAGCAATCTCAACTCGTGTGAAAAGCTTGAAATACCCGGAGCACCCAGGATGAAAAACAATAAAGCCGGTTTGCTGGCGCTGATCGTGCTGGGCATTGCGTCCCTGCTCATGATCTTTTTCGTCCTGCCGAGAATTTCCAACGACGGCAAACCAATTGGCGACGCCATCAACGAGGCCGGCAATGCGGTGAAGAACAGCGTTGAAATGGGCGGCGACAAGGCGGGCGACATCCTGTCCGACGCTGCCGAGGAAACCGCCAATATCGCCGACAAGGTGGGGCGTCTGGCGGCGTCTGCAACCCAGTCGATCAAGGATCTGACCACGCTTTTCGCCGATAGCAAGGTTCCCTCCGACGCCGATTTCGCAGCGGCGCGCAAAAAGGTCGAAGCCTCGCTCAAGGAACTGACCAATATCGAAATTCCGGAATCGCTGGACGAAACGACGTCGCGGCTGATCACCACCGCGCGCACGGCGGCCGAGCGCACCACCGCCTTCCTGCGCGGCCTGCCCGACAATGCGGCAGCGGCCGCAGCCCAGATCCGCCGCCTGGCAGGCGTTTTCGCCGGCACAGACGATGGTGCAGCGCAGCCGGCACAGCCAGCCGCCGCACCTGCCGTCCCAGCGCCGGCCGGTGCTGCCCAGGCAGCGCCCGGTGTGCCGACCTTTGACGTGTTGCGTGTCGAGCCTGACGGTTCGGCCGTGGTCGCCGGCAAGGCGCAGCCCGGCTCCAAGCTCGAAATTCTCAGCAATGGCAAGGTGATCGCCCAGACAACCATCGACGGCACCGGCGATTTCGCCGCGGTTTTCGACAATCCCCTGCCGCCGGGCGACCATGAGCTGGTGCTGCGCTCCACCGACACCAGCGGCAAGGCAACACAATCCGAGGAAGTAGCAACCGTTTCCGTGCCCAATGGCAAGGCTGGCGAACTTCTGGCAATGGTTTCCAAGCCCGGCGAGGCAAGCCGCGTGCTGGCGATGCCGGAGGCCGCCCCCCCGGCGCTGCAGACCACACAATCGGGACAGCCCGCAGCGGCAACAGCCGAAACCGGCAATGCCGCCACTACGCCGGCAGCCGTTGCCGGAGTGACGGCTCCGCCTGCGACCGGTTCCGCTCCGGCTCAGGCAGCGGCCTCCACCGTTCAGGTCACCGCCGTGGAATTTGAAGGATCGAAGATTTTCGTCGCGGGTTCCGCGCCCGCCGGTTCGACGGTGCGTGCGCTGGTCGATGACCGGGAGATCGGCAAGAGCGTTACGGAAACCTCCGGTCATTTCGTCGTCGAGGGTGATATCGATCTTGCCGTTGGCAGCCATATCATCACCGTCGAGGAGTTGAATGCCGATGGCAGCGTGAAGCTGCGCGTGCGTGTTCCCTTCGAGCGGCCACAGACCGATCAGGCAACCGTTGCCATGCAGGCGCCCACCGCTTCGCCCGCCGCCACAGCCGCGCCGGCTGAAAACCAGAGCACGGCAAGCGACCGCGCCGCCTTTGAAAAGCTGCGTGACGACGTTTCCAAGGCTTTCGGCATTCTTTCCAATCTCTACAAGGATCAGGCGACGCCGGCGCTCGATCAGGCGATTGCCGGCCGCTCCGCCGTGACGATCGGCCTCAAGTCGCTCTCCGAGTTCCGTACCGCCGCGGCGACAGAGCCGGCCTTCACCGCCTTTGCAGGTGGCATCACCGCCAAGGCACGCGATCTGCTGGCATTGGTACAGGCTTGGCCGAATGACGTCGCGGCAATCGGCAAGGGCATCGCATCGCTGGCAAGCCAGCTTGCGGAACTCCACATTACCGCGCCAGCCGCACCCGCGCCGCAAGCGCCCGCCGGTCCGCAGACCTTCGAGCAGGCCCCGCTTGCCGAAAGCCAGAACAGCGTCATTATCCGTCGCGGCGATACGCTGTGGCAGATTTCCCGGCGCGTTTATGGCCAGGGTGTGCGTTACACGACGATCTACCTCGCCAATGAGGACCAGATCAAAAATCCTGACCTCATCGAGCCCGGTCAGATTTTCGGTGTACCGGAAAAAGCCCTGCCGAATGCCGAGGAACTGCACCGCAAGCGGCTGAAGGGCGGTTCCTGAGCACTTTAAGACGTTGCGGTGAACCCGTGACGACCCCATCTATGACACGCGCGGCGGCTTCTCAAGGCCGCCGCCCTGCTGTCGGCTTCCGGCAGAGACCGGAGTGAACAATGCCCACGCAGAAAAAAACCATTTCCGCGGATTCCAGCAATCCCACCCAGACCCTGATCAATCTCTGGCCCTATATGTGGCCGGAAGGCCGGTGGGACCTGAAGATGCGGGTGATCTGGGCCACCGTGTTCCTTGTTGTCGCCAAGCTGGTGCTGATCCTCGTTCCCTATTTTTTCAAATGGGCGACGGATGCGCTGAACGGCAAACTGGACATGGCAGGGCTGGTTCCGGCCTTCCTGCTTGGCGCGGTCGCTCTGGTCATCGCCTATAATCTGACGCGGCTGATACAGGTCGGGCTCAACCAGCTGCGCGATTCGCTGTTTGCCAGCGTTGGCCAGCATGCGGTGCGCCAGCTGGCTTATCGAACCTTCGTGCACATGCACCGACTTTCCCTGCGTTTCCATCTGGAACGCAAGACCGGCGGACTTTCGCGGGTTATCGAGCGTGGCACCAAGGGCATCGAAACCATTGTCCGGTTCACCATTCTCAACACCGCGCCGACCTTCATCGAATTCCTGCTGACGGCCGTTATTTTCTGGGCCTCCTACGGCTTTTCCTATGTACTGGTCACCGTCATCACCGTCTGGGCCTATATCTGGTTCACCGTCCGGGCCAGCAACTGGCGTATCGGCATTCGCCGCGCCATGAATGACAGCGATACCGACGCCAATACCAAGGCAATCGATTCGCTCCTGAACTTCGAAACCGTCAAATATTTCGGCAACGAAGAGATGGAGGCGAAACGCTTCGACGTTGCGATGGAGCGTTATGAAAAATCGGCGATCTCGATCTGGACCTCGCTTGGCTGGCTGAACTTCGGTCAGGGCGTCATCTTCGGCATCGGTTCCACGGTCATGATGGTGATGTCGGCGCTGGCCGTGCAGCGCGGCGAACAGACCATCGGCGATTTCGTGTTCATCAATGCGCTGCTGCTGCAACTTTCGGTGCCGCTCAATTTCATCGGTTTCGTCTATCGTGAAATCCGTCAGGGACTGACCGACATAGAGCAGATGTTCGAGCTTCTCGAGGTCGAGGCCGAAGTTACCGACAAGGCGGACGCTAAGCCGCTTGGCGCTGGACCGGGCGCGATCTCCTTCCGCGACGTGCATTTTTCCTATGATCCCGAAAGGCCGATCCTGAAGGGTGTCTCCTTCGACGTCCCGGCCGGCAAGACGGTGGCAATCGTCGGGCCTTCGGGGGCGGGAAAATCGACGATCTCGCGGCTGCTTTATCGTTTCTACGATATTCAGGAAGGCGCCGTCACAATCGACGGGCAGGATATTCGCGACGTGACGCAACAGAGCCTGCGCTCTGTCATCGGCATGGTGCCGCAGGATACGGTGCTGTTCAACGATACGCTGGCCTATAACATCCGTTACGGCCGATCTTCGGCAACGACCGAGGAGGTGACGGCGGCGGCGGATGCAGCGCAGATCAGCGCCTTCATCGGCAAGCTGCCGGATGGATACGCGACCATGGTCGGCGAACGGGGTCTGAAGCTCTCGGGCGGCGAGAAGCAGCGCGTGGCGATTGCCAGAACCATTCTCAAAGCCCCGCCGATCCTCATTCTCGATGAGGCGACCTCGGCGCTCGACACCCATACCGAACAGGAAATCCAGAGCGCACTCGATATCGTCTCGAAAAACCGCACCACACTGGTCATCGCCCACCGCCTGTCCACTGTCATCCACGCCGACGAAATCATCGTTTTGAAGGAAGGCTTGATCGCCGAGCGCGGCACGCACGCCTCGCTGATGGCGCAGAATGGTCTCTACGCCTCGATGTGGAGCCGTCAGCGCGAAGCGATCCGGGCGGAAGAGATGCTGCGCCATGTTCGCGAAACCGACGATCTCGGCGTCGTGGACCGCGGCGAACCGGCGCATTGACGGGTATGAACCCCTGACAACCGGGGTCGCAGACCCACCGGGCCATTGCCGGGCGGGTCGTTTGGCTGTAACCAGCTAGGCAAAATTTGTCGCATTGCCGTGTGGATCGTGTCGTATCACGACCACATATAGACGCGACAACGGAAACCGGAGCAAGGAATCTCATGAGTCTGTTCGACACCATTCGCAACACCATCGTACCGATCCACAAGGAAGGTTACGTCTTCGTCGCCGCCTTCTTCGTCGCATCGCTGGTGCTCGGCTGGATTTCCGAACCGCTATTCTGGGTCGGTCTCGTGCTGACGGCCTGGTGCGCCTATTTCTTCCGCGACCCCGAGCGCGTCACACCACAGGATGACGATCTGATCATCAGCCCCGCCGATGGCAAGGTTTCCGCCGTCCAGACCGTCGTTCCGCCGCTGGAGCTGGAACTCGGCAAGGAGCCGATGGTGCGCATCTCGGTATTCATGAACGTGTTCAACTGCCATGTGAACCGCGCGCCGGTGCGCGGCCGCATCGTCAATGTCGCCTATCGCCCCGGCCTCTTCCTCAATGCGGAAGTGGACAAGGCGTCCGAAGACAATGAGCGCAACGGCCTTGTCATCGAGACCGCGCATGGCAAGGTTGGCGTGGTGCAGATCGCCGGCATGGTTGCCCGTCGCATCGTCTGCTGGGTCAAGCCGAATGAACCTGTTGATGCCGGTGAGCGTTTCGGTCTTATCCGTTTCGGTTCGCGTCTCGATATCTTCCTGCCGGAAGGTTTCCAGCCGCGCGTTTCCGTCGGCCAGACGGCGATCGCCGGTGAGACCGTGCTTGCCGAATTCGGTTCCGCCAAAGGTCCGGTCCTTAGCCGACGCGGCTGAGACGAACAGGAAGGGCATACGCCATGGAAACGCCGATCGTCGAGCAGAACGGAAAACAGGAAGGCCGCAGCGATAGCGGCCGTGGCCCACGTCTGAGGGAAATTCCCTTTCGCCTCGTGGTTCCCAATCTCATCACCGTTCTGGCGATCTGCGCGGGCCTCAGCGGCGTGCGCCTCGCCATCGAAGGCCGCTTTGAACTGGCGGTCGGCATGGTGCTGCTCGCCGCCTTCCTCGACGGCATCGACGGGCGCATCGCCCGGATGATGAAGGCGACCTCCAAATTTGGCGAACAGATGGATAGTCTGGCCGACATCGTCAATTTCGGTGTCGCCCCTGCCCTCGTCGTCTATATCTATCTGCTCGATCAGGTCCGTTCGATCGGCTGGATCGCCGGCCTCATCTATGTCATCGCCGCCGGCCTGCGCCTGGCGCGCTTCAACGTCATGATCGAACGGCCGGTGAAAGCGCCCTGGCAGAATGAATTCTTCGTGGGCGTGCCGGCCCCGATGGGCGCCATGCTGGTGCTTCTGCCGGTCTATCTCGGCTTCCTTGGCGTGGAGCCGGGCAAGCCCTTCGCTTATGTGGCGGCAGCCTACACCGTGCTGATCGGTTATTTTCTCATCAGCCGCCTGCCGGTCTGGTCGGGCAAATCGGGCACCAGCGGCATTCGCCGCGATCTGGTGCTGCCGATGATCCTTGTCGTGGTGCTTTACGTGGCGATGCTGATGAGCTTCACCTGGGAAGTGCTGGTTCTGACAGTCGCCGCCTATCTCGTCTTCATTCCCATCAGCGCCCGCCTGTGGCACCGCCGCTACGGCACGCTGACCATCGAGGAAGACGCGCATGACGACGCCAATGGCGGCAACGGTCTCGATCGCGGTATTTGAAACCACAGGTGTTATTTTTCTCGCATGACCTTGCGTGAGGATGTGACGCAAAATGTCGCATCCCCAAAAGCCGGCTTCATTTTTTTCGCCTCGAATCCGTCAAGATTACCCCCGAGAAAGGGGCTTCACACGCTTCGCACCGGCGAATGGCGTGAATTATGGAGAAAAGAAATGACGAACGAGACGAAGGCACAGCCGCAGGCGAAGCCGGACCTCAAAAGCCACTATCGCCCGCTTGGACTGAAGGCCGTCGCGGCCGCAGCCCTGATGCTGAAGCGCAAGCCAGCCGTCAAACCCGCCTGAAAACATTCAGTTTTTTGGCCAGCGGTTTTCGGATCATCTGGTGTATCGGGTTAAGAATCAACATTCCCCGGCAGAATTTCAGCAATCGCGCGGCGCCTTCACCGGCGCCGTTTTTTATTCCGTGTACAGCACGAACGACAGGCATTCATAAATTCAGGAAATTTTTGTAACGAAGCTGCAACGAAAGTGAAGTAAAAGCGCGGCCTCTACGAAACGTCTGTACGAGCGCAAACGTATAGACTAGTGAATATCAAAGAATTTTCTATTTTTCGCAGTTTTTTTCCAAAACAATGCATAAGCCGACTTTCAAATCCGCAGACATGCGGATGACGATCCGGTGTTCAGGAAAGATTGCGAAGACAGGCCAGGGGGGCTTGGGACGGCCATGCAGGATAAAATCCTTCTGATTGAAGATTCCATTGCTCTTTCCATGCTGCTGAAGTCGCGGCTATCGGAAGAAACCGAAGCCGATGTCATCCATTGTGACAGCATGGCTGCCGCCGATACGCTGTTGCGCGCCCATGATTTTACGCTGGCGCTGACGGGGCTTAATCTGCCTGACGCGCCGAAGGGAGAGATTTTAGCTCTTCTTTCCGAGCACAAGGTGCCGGCGATCGTCTTCACCGCAACGGTGGATGAAGAGGCGCGCAAGCGTTATGCCGAAAAGAAAATCATCGATTATATCGTCAAGGACGGTCACCGCACCGTCGATGCGGTGGTCAAGACAGTCGACCGGATTTTGAACAATAAGCGCTTTTCCGTTCTGGTGGTCGATGATGCGCGCACAGCGCGTTCCGGCCTCGTGGAAATTCTGGAGCGGCAGAATTTTAGGGTTAGCGAGGCCCATTCAGGCAACCGGGCGCTGGAAATCCTGTCGCAGGACCCATCGATCCAGCTTGTCATCACCGATTACCATATGCCTGACATGGACGGTTATGAGCTGACGCGCCGTATCTGCGACAGCCGCTCCTCGGAAGATCTCAGGGTGATCGGCATCTCGTCCTCCACGGACCGGCTGCTTTCGGCAAGCTTCTTGAAGGCCGGGGCCTCGGATTTCGTCTACCGCCCCTTCGTGCCGGAAGAGTTGCAGTGCCGTATCGACAATAATATCGAAACGCTGAAACAGCTGAAGCGCCTGCGCGAACTGGCCGAACGCGACCATTTGACAGGTCTGCCGAACCGCCGCTCCTTCTTCGAGCGCACCCGGGCGTTGATGGACATCATCAACGACAATGACGAAAACGGCGCAGTCGCCATTCTCGACATCGACCATTTCAAGAAGATCAACGATACGCTGGGACATGACGCCGGCGACCGGGCGCTGAAGAAGCTTGCGGAACTGCTGCACGACATGTGCCATGAGCAACGCCATATTCCCGCCCGCCTCGGCGGCGAGGAATTCGCGGTGTTCCTGCGGGGGCTCGATGCCCGTGCCGCCTATCAGTTCTGCGAGGAACTGCGCGGCGCTGTCGAAAGCAATGGCCGCCAGTTGAGCGGCAGCAGCCTGGCGTTGACGATTTCACTCGGCGTTGTGGAAATCGAAAAGGGCGAACCTTTCGACAACCAGCTGAATGCCGCCGACCAGTTGCTCTATCTCGCCAAGGCCAATGGACGCAACCGGGTTTATTCCGACGTGATGATCCAGGAAGGCCTGCAGAAGATGGGTCAAAACGGCTGAGATTTTCCCGTAGACAGGGTCATGGGCCGAGCGGGTGCCGCATATTTCTTCTCCCCGCCAGGGAAAAGTCCGCGGCAGCGGGATGAGGGGGAAAGCTCTCCGAAATCCGGCAACGTCGCCCCCTCATCCGACCCTTCGGGCCACCTTCTCCCCGGCGGGGAGAAGAAACTCGCGGCAACGTCCAACCGCAAATAACTGGCCTCGGACGCCACGCAAACACATCAAAACAGCGACATCTGCCCCTCATCCTTCGGCGGCTTGATCTTTGCCAGCGGCGTGCTTTCCGGCACCGGCTCGATGAGATCGGCACCGACATTGGCGACCTTGTTGACCTTGTCCGATACCGGGATCATCTCGAAGAAATCGTCCTGAGCCGGTCGCATCAGATCGGCCACCTCGCGCGGCTCCTGCGTCTTGCAATCGAGCCAGCGGCTGAAATCCTCGGGCGCGATGACAACAGGCATACGGTCGTGGATGCGGCCGATTGCGGCATTGGCGGCCGTGGTGAGGATTGCGCCGGTATCGACCTCCGATCCGTCAGCGGAAGACCATGTTTCCATGAGGCCGGCAAAGGCAACGATGCCGCCGCTTTTCGGGCGGATGAAATAGGGCTGCGGTTTGCCGCCCTCCTCCTTCGGTGGACGTCGCCACTCGTAAAAGCCGGTGGCGGGAATTAGCACGCGGCGATGGCGCATGGCGGCACGGAAGGATGCCTTGCCGATGGCGGTTTCCGAACGCGCATTGATGAGTAGGGGAAAATCCTTGGGGTCCTTCACCCAGCCCGGTAAAAAACCCCAGCGGACCAGCACGGCCCGGCGGTTGGGCAGGTTGCTGCCGCGCTCCTGCCGCTCGCCTTCCAGCACCACCAGAACCGGCTGCGTCGGTGCGATGTTGAAACGGGCGGGAAAATCCTCAAGGCCGATCAGGTCGAGATAATCGGCGATTTCTTCCGGCGTCGCCTTCAGGACAAAACGTCCGCACATTTTCTTCTCCTCAGGCGCGTGGGCCAAACAGGATGATGGCCGTGCCGGCAAGGCAGACGGCTCCGCCGGCGACATCCCATTTATCCGGCAACTGCCCTTCAACGCCCCAGAGCCAGAGAAGCGATGCGGTGATGTAAATCCCGCCATAGGCGGCATAGGCCCTGCCCGCCGTCTCGGTCGGCACCAGTGCCAACAGCCAGGCAAAAGCGGCAAGCGACAGCATGCCCGGCAATAATATCCAGACCGGCTTGCCGAGCTTCAGCCAGGCCCAGAAGGAGAAGCAACCAGCGATTTCCGCAAGTGCCGCCAATATGTAAATAAGATAGACCTTCATTCCACCGTCTTCTGCGTGCACAATGGGGCTTGTTGTTACACAACAGGTTAGAGCCTTCGGGCCATCTCCGAAAGGGCGCGTCGGCGCTCTCACACCATAATATGCAGACAGGCCGGAGACGGCCCAAACGAGAAACCCTTTCATGAGCATTCGCATCAAGCCCCGCCCCGCCTCCTCCGCCATCGTCAGGAATGGCGACCGGCTGCTTCTCGTGCGTCGGGCCAATCCGCCGTCAAAGGACATGTTCGCTTTTCCGGGCGGGCGCGGCGAAGAAGGGGAAACGCCGGCCGAGACCGCACTTCGCGAACTTCACGAGGAAACCGGCATCATCGCGCGCAAACCGCAACTCTTCGCGACCTACGATCTGCCGTCGCGTGATGCGGAAGGCGCATTGACCAGCCATTATTTCCTGTCCGTCTTCACGGTGGAAACGGATACCGACCCGGCAGTAACGGCGGCCGACGATGCGGCGGATGCGGGCTGGTACACATTGGCGGAAATCCGCCGGCTGCCGGCGCCGGAAAGCGTCGTCGAATGCGCCGAGCGCCTGTTTGCATGATTGCCAGTCAGCCAGAATCGCGATTATTTAGGGCATGTCCGCCCGCCGGGTGTTCACGAGTATGTGTGGGGCTGAATAGAATTTTGATGCGGCCAATCATTTTCCTGTCTCTTTTGCTGACCATGCTGGCCACGGTCGGGCAAGCGGACGTCGCTTATGCACAGCCTTCGAAGGCGGTTTCCAAGGAGGCACGCCCCCCGGAAGCGACGCCGCCCAAACCCGCTCCCTATGACGACAAGCTGGCACGGCTTTCTGAAATACTGGGTGCCGTGCAATATTTAAGAACCCTGTGCCCCTCTTCCGGCCCGGAAGACTGGCGCAGATCGATGAGCGATCTTCTGGCTGCGGATACGGCCAACGAACCTGAGCGACGTCAACGCATGACAGCAGCATTCAACCGTGGATACCGCTCTTTTGCAGCCATCCACACCAGTTGCACACGCGCCGCCGTCATGGCAGAAGAGAGCTACCGTAACGAAGGGGCAACACTCGCTCAGGAAATCGCGTCACGGTTCGGAAATTAGCGGATTGTTAACCTCTTTTCGCCGCAGGCCGTGCCGTTTTGATAAAAGACTGATAGTGTTGTTAACAGGGTGGTAAGGACTTGCCCGCCCTGTCGAGGATGAAAAATGCAGACGAGCCGTAACGAAATCGACGACATGATCGTGCATGAAAAGATGCAGGTCGCTCTGGAACACCAGAACGAGGCATGGGCTGACGGCATGGCCGACGGCATCGAGCCTGAGATCATCGCCGATGCCGCCATTGCTCTGGCCATGCGCGAAACCATCCGCATGCATGGCGAAGCCGGTGCGGAAGCAATGCTGGAATCGCTGCGCCAGCGGATGCTTGAAGGCGAATTTTCTCCGCAGCGGGTGATACAGTAAAGCAGGGGTCTGTCATGTCTTGCCTGAGCAAGGGGCTTTTGCGCTCTTCCGCCATGCTGTCTATCCTGCTTGCCTTGACCGCCGGGTCGATTGGCTTGCCGAGCCGGGCCTTTGCGCTTTCCGAGCTGAAACCGGCGCAAAACACCGAAAGCGAGCCGCAGGCCCAGAACGGCGATCAGCCGCAGCAGCCACAGGTGGCTGAGCCGGATGAGATCGAAGGTGATTCGGACGGCATTCCCCTGCCCGACCCGTTGGTTGACCGTTCCGCCGGCAAGGGGAACCAACAGTCTGCCGCGCCGGGCAATACGCCGGAAATGTCCGTCGTCATCGAGCACGACATTTCCAAGGCCCCGGAAGCCGTTCGCAAGCTGCGCCAACAGATCATCGATGCAGCCGCTTCGGGTGATATCGAAAAATTGCGGCCCTTCATCGCCGCCGGTCAGAATGCATTCCGCATAGACAGTGGTGACGGCGAAGACCCGATCGCGGCGCTGAAAAGCTATTCCGGCGATCCCGACGGGCTGGAAGTACTGGCGATTATCATCGACCTTCTGTCGACGGGTTATGCCCATGTGGATGCCGGCACGCCGGATGAAGCCTACGTCTTCCCCTATTTCGCCGGGAAGCCGCTGAATACGCTGACGCCGCCGGAAAAGGTGGAGCTCCTGCGCATCATCACGGCGGGCGATCTGGCAGATATGCAGGAATTGGGCAATTACAGCTTCTACCGCATCGGCATTTCGCCTGATGGCAAGTGGAAGTTCTTCACCGCCGGCGATTGATCGCCTCACGGTGCTTGCCGTTCTCCGGTAAAAATCCTAACTGTGCGGAATGAGCCGTCCGGCGAAGTGCATCTGCATTTTGCCGGAGATCGCGCAGTCTCGATGAACCGAACGGTGACGCCATGCCTTCCGCCTTTCTTGCCGACCGCCGCCTGATCAGAGTTTCCGGCACAGGCGCCGAGGAATTTCTGAACAATCTCATCACCGCCGATGTTGAAAATTTGGCTGAGGGCGAAGCTCGCGCTTCGGCACTGCTGACGCCGCAGGGCAAGATCCTGTTCGATTTCCTGATTGCGCGCGATGGAGCGGATTACCTGATCGAGACGGGTGCCGCCGAGCAGGATGCGCTGCTGCGCCGCCTGACCATGTACAAGCTGCGCGCACCCATCGATCTGAAGGCTGAAGCGATCGAAGGCGTTAGTATTTTCTGGGATGAGAATGCGCCGGAGGCGGGCGTTCGGGATGGTCGTTTTGTCAAGGCGGGCGTCGATGTGTTCCGCGTGCCGGGCGCGTCGGCCACCGGCGACGCTGCAGCCTATGATGCGCTGCGCGTCGAACACGGCATTGCCGAATCCGGCCGGGATTATGCGCTGCAGGATGCATTTCCCCATGATGTGCTGATGGATGTGAATGACGGCGTTTCCTTCAAGAAGGGCTGCTTTGTCGGCCAGGAAGTCGTCTCCCGCATGAAACATCGCGGCACGGCAAGGCGTCGCGTCGTTACTGTTTCGGCGGAAGGTCCGCTTCCCGCCACAGGGACAGAGATTACCGCCAATGGAAAGCCTGTCGGCACGCTTGGGACCGTGTGCGGCAACACAGCGCTTGCCATTGTGCGGATTGATCGCATTGCCGATGCGCTTGCCTCCGACACCCCGATTCTTGCGGAAAATGTCACCGTAACCGTGGCCCTGCCGGTCTGGAGCGGCCTTGCCTTCCCGGCCGCCGATCCCGCAGCACGGGCGGAGGACTAGGCGTGGCTCCCGCAAAAAGCCCGCGCGCCTGGCAGCGCATGCTCTCCGGGCGGCGCCTCGATCTGCTTGACCCTTCGCCGCTCGACGTGGAAATCGCCGATATCGCCCACGGGCTTGCCCGCGTTGCCCGCTGGAACGGCCAGACGCGCGGCGATCATGCCTTTTCCGTCGCCCAGCACAGCCTCATCGTCGAGACGATTTTCTGCCGCATGTGTGCGGATGCGACGCCCGGCGACATGCAGATGGCGCTGTTGCATGATGCACCGGAATATGTGATTGGCGACATGATTTCGCCGTTCAAATCCGTGGTTGGCGGCGGTTACAAGACCGTGGAAAAACGGCTGGAGGCCGCCGTGCATCTGCGCTTCGGCCTGCCGCCGCATGCATCCCGCGAATTGAAGGACCGCATCAAGAAGGCCGATACGGTTGCCGCCTTTTTCGAGGCGACGGAGCTTGCCGGCTTTTCCACCGCCGAGGCGCAGAAATTCTTCGGCCTGCCGCGCGGCATCACCCGCGACATGTTCACCATCACGCCCATGCCCTCGACGGAAGCGCAGAAACTGTTCATCGAACGTTTCGAAGCAATCGAGGCGCTGCGCGCAACCAGGACCGGGAGCGCCACATGACGACCATCGTGGTATCGCCGCTGTCGCGGATCGCGGAAATGGCCGTGAAGCACAAGGCCCGCGAAATGGTGACGCTGATTGCCAGGGAGCAAAGCTTCCACCGCCCGGCCGTGATTGCTGTCGAACGACATCTGACGCTTGCCATGAACGACATCGCCTTCAAGGGCACTGGTAATCTTATCGCCCCTGATGATGCGCATGTGCTGAAACTCATCGATTTTGCACGGGAATGGGATCAGTCCGCGCCGCTGCTCATCCATTGCTGGATGGGGATTTCGCGCTCACCGGCCGCCGCCGTCATTGCCGCACTTAGCCTTTATCCGGATCAGGACGAAATGGCGCTTGCGCTTCGCCTGCGCGCCGTCTCGCCCTATGTCACCCCCAATGCCCGCATCATCGCCATCGGCGACCGGTTGCTGGCGCGGGAAGGCCGGCTGGTCAAGGCAATCAAGGCGATCGGCAGGGGGGCCGATACCGACGGCAATGTGCCTTTTGTGCTGCCGCTTGGCGGCTGACGCCCGATTTTTGGCGGAACCCCTGCGGCACCCGTTCGTTACCAACCCTGAACTGCAATGAAAATCACGGGATAATTCATGGAACAACAGGCAACCGATATCATCGTCGCATCGCAGGCGGCCGTGCGGCAGGCGAGCGCGCTGGCGGTGCAATATTCCTTTTCGATCGTCGGCGCGCTTCTGCTGTTGATCATCGGCTGGCTGGCCGCCACCTTCCTGCAGCGCTGGGCTTTTCAGGGCCTGTCGCGCATTCGCGGCTTCGATGCGACGCTCGCCGGTTTTTTCGCAGGCGCGATCCGTTATGTCGTGCTTATTCTGGTGCTGGTCATGGTGCTTGGCCAGTTCGGCGTGCAGACGGCTTCCATTCTCGCGGCGCTGGGTGCCGCCGGTCTCGCCATCGGCCTTGCGCTGCAGGGCACGCTGCAGAACATTGCCGCCGGCATCATGCTTCTGGTGCTGCGCCCCTTCCGGGTGGGTGAATATATCGAGACCAGCACGGTCAGCGGCACCGTGGTGGAAATCGGTTTGTTTGCCACCGAGCTCAAGACCAGCGACGGGCTTTATCGCCTCGCGCCCAATTCCACCCTTTGGAATGTACCGATCACCAATTACAGCCGCTTTCCCTCGCGCCGCCACGAGCTTAGCCTGACGGTGAAGAATGACGAGGATCTGGCTGCCGCGCAGGATATGCTGATGCGCGTGGTGCGCGCCGAAAGCCGGGTGCTGCTGGACCCTGTCCCCGTCACCTTCGTCGATTCCGTCAGCGCCGATAGCGCCACGGTCAAATTGCGCTATTGGGTGCGCAGCGAGAGTTATTTCGCAACGACCCGCGATGTGACGAAGGCCATGAAGCTTGCCTTTGATGAACGCAAGGCGGAAGTGAGCGCGCAGCCCGCCTGAGGCCTCAAAGCTCTCTTTTCCCCTCCTCCATGTCTCAAGCGCGGTGGCCTTTGATGGCCATCGCGCTTTTTCATTATGGCACGTCAGCCCGCACCCTTGCGTCATGCAAAAGACACCTCTATAGGTCATACTGTAATGTTATTACGTAACCTAATTTATCTTGACGGACTGAAGAGGGCCGAAACAATGCAGAAGAAACACATCCTCGTCACCGGCGCGGTGGCACTTGGTTCCATGCTGCTGGTGGCAGCTGCTGCCACGGCCGCCGGGGGTGACAAATCCGCCGCCCACAGACATGACCATGGGCACGATCACGGCCACCAGATGACCGAGGCGGAAAAGAAGATTTACAGCGGTTATTTCGAGGATGCCCAGGTGAAGCCGCGCACGCTTTCCGACTGGGACGGCGACTGGCAGTCTGTTTATCCTTACCTGCTGAACGGCTCGCTTGATTCCGTCATGGCCGAAAAAGCCGCACATGGCGACAAGACGGCCGCAGAATATCGCGCCTATTACGACATCGGTTACAAGACGGATGTGAACCGCATCGTCATCAAGGGTGACAGCGTGGCTTTTTACAGGGAAGGCAAACCGGTCGAAGGCACATATGCCAGCGACGGCCAGGAAATCCTGACCTACAAGAAGGGCAATCGCGGCGTGCGATATATCTTCAAGAAGACCGCCGGTGACGAGGCCGCACCGCAGTTCATCCAGTTCAGCGACCACTCCATCGCCCCGGTAAAGGCCGGTCATTACCACCTCTATTGGGGGAATGACCGCAAGGCCCTGCTGGACGAAGTCACCAATTGGCCGACCTATTATCCGTTCCTGATGGACGGCGCTGATATCGTCAAGGAAATGGCGGCGCATTGAGCCATCGCAGGCTCCGGCTTTCCAAGGTTGGAGAATGCCCAGCGAGCGCCTCTTTCGCCTTCTCCCCGCCGGGGAGAAGGTCGCGGCAGCGGGTTGAGGGGGCTAGGCCAGAGATATCCGGTGAGCTTGCCCCTCATCCGACCCTTCGGGCCACCTTCTCCCCGGCGGGGAGAAGAAACGATCGTCCCCTTCACTGACCCATGGTCGAACGATGCGCCCAGCCGGTCATGCGTTTCTCCAGCCAGGCCATGATGGCGTACATGACGATGCCTTCCACCGCGAGCATCAGGAGGCCGGCAAAGACCAGTGGGACGTTGAACTGGCTCTGCGCCGAACTCATCATGTTACCGAGGCCATAATTGGAGGCGACGGTTTCCGAGACAACCGAGCCGACGAAGGCAAGCGTGATGGCGATTTTCAGCGAGCCGAAGAAATACGGCATGGAACGCGGAATGCCGACCTTCAGCATGATGTCCATTTTCTTCGCGCCGAGCGCCCGCAGCACGTCCTCGGTTTCCGGCTCGATGGTGGCAAGGCCGGTGGCGACATTAACGACGATGGGAAAGAAGGAAATCAGGAAGGCGGTCAACACCGCGGGGACAGTGCCGATGCCGAACCAGATGACGAGGATGGGCACCAGCGCCACTTTGGGGATGGCGTTAAAGCCAATCATCAACGGATAAAGCCCGGCATAGATGGTTTTCGACCAGCCGATGAACAGGCCGATGGCAAGGCCGGCGACAACAGCGATGGCAAAGCCCAACGTCGTCGTATAAAGCGTCTGCAGCGAATTCTTCCAGATCGGCGACCAATATTGCAGGATGGCCTGACCTACTCTCACCGGTGACGGCAGGATGGTGGGCGGCATTTTCAGCGCATAAACCAGCAGTTCCCACAGCACGAAGAGCGCCAGCGTATAAAGCCAGGGGGCGGCCTTCACCCAGTTGACGCGGGCAATCAGCGGCTTGCGCGGCTCGGCCGTGACGGTGCTTTCCATGATCGCGCTCATGCCGCCACCCGCGCCTGCGCGATTTCACCATGCAGTGCCTGCACCATGTCGTTGAAACCCTTGTCATACATGAGATCGAGCTGACGCGGGCGGGCGAAGGGCACGCGATGTTCCGCCAGGACGCGGCCCGGCCTTGCGCTCATCACGAAAATCTTGTCGGCGAGGAAGGTCGCTTCACGCAGATCGTGGGTTACCAGAATGATGGTCACGCGCTGTGCGGCGTGCAGATCGCGGATGACGCACCACAACTCCTCGCGGGTAAAGGCGTCGAGCGCACCGAATGGTTCATCCAGCATCAGCAGATCCGGCTCGTGGATCAGCGCGCGGCAGAGATTGGCGCGCTGCTGCATGCCGCCGGAAAGCTGCCATGGATATTTTGAGCCAAAGCCCTTCAGACCGACGATCTCCAGAAGGCGCTCGGCTTTCGCGACATATTCCGCCTTGTGGGCCCGCAGACGGCGGCGGTGTTTCTCGACGATTTCCAGCGGCAGCAGGATGTTCTCCAGCGTCGTGCGCCAGGGCAGCATCGTCGGGTTCTGAAACGCCATGCCAACGATGGAGACCGGCTCCGTGACCTGCCGTCCGGCAACAATGACATTGCCCTTTTGCGGAATATGCAGCCCCGTCACCAGTTTCATCAGCGTGGACTTGCCGCAGCCCGACGGGCCGACAACGGCCGCGAATTCACCCTTGTCGACCGCCAGGTTCAAACCGGATACGGCCAGTGTGCCGGCCGACCCGCCATAACGCATGTCGACATTGTCTATTTCCACGAGATGTGACATCGCAGTCCCCGTTTTCAGTTGCTGATCGGGCCGTTTAATCCCGCAGCGTTGCTGCTTGTTTCTCCTCCTCGCCGGGGAGAAGGCGGCCCGAAGGGTCGGATGAGGGGGCGACGCCATCGAGAAACCGAGAGCTTGCCCCCTCATCCCGCTGCCGCGGACTTCTCCCCGGCGGGGAGAAGAAGTGAGCGGCGCCCACTCGGCCCATTCGATTGTCCTGCGGAGGCTACCGCTTCAAGAGCATGGCAAAACCGTTCCGCTTGTTTCTTCTCCCCGCCGGGGAGAAGGTGGCCCGAAGGGTCGGATGAGGGGGCGACGCCAGCGAGAGACTGAGAGCTTGCCCCCTCATCCCGCGGCCGCGGACTTCTCCCCGGCGGGGAGAAGAAGCAGGCCGCACCCGCTCATTTTACCCATCAGGGCAGCATGCGCTCTTCCTTGGCCGGCAGGTAGGTCGCATCGAACACCTGCTCCGCCTTCACATTGCCCTTCAGGCCCATGGAAACTTTCAACGTCTCGACGGAGGCGGCAAGCCGGGCCGGATCGACACCACCCATGCCGTTTTCCACCACATAAGGCGTCTTGATGTTCATGCTGTTGGCCATGTTCAGGCGCTCCAGCTCGATGGCGCTGTCCAGCGTCTCGTTGCGCTTCAGCACCGCCGCCACGCCTTCTTCCGGCGTCTTGACGGAATCGGCAAAGCCCTTGGCCAGCGCTTTCAGGAACCCCTTCACGGCATCAGGGTTTTTCTCAGCGAAATCAGTGTTTACCAGCACCGCATTACCATAAAGATTCAAGCCATGCTCAGCCATCAGGATGGTCGAGATGTCGTCATCGGCAATGCCCTGCTTCTTCAAGTTGAGGATGACAGAAAAAGCAAAACCGAAGACAGCATCGACATCGCCCTTGGCAAGCATCGGTTCACGCACCGGAAAACCGATCGATTCGATCTTGATCTTGCTCTCATCGAGACCCGCGACCTGCTTGAAGGCCGGCCATTGCGCAAAGGCGCCATCCGGCGGCGGCGCACCGAGCTTCTTGCCTTCCAGCGACTTCGGATCACCCGTGACGCCGAGCGACTTGCGGCCGACGACGGCAAAGGTCGGGCGCTCATAGACCATATAAACGGCCTTGATCTTCTGGTTCGGATCCTCGTCGAGGAACTTCATCACCGAGTTGATATCGCCGAACCCCATCTCGTAGGCGCCGGTCGCCACACGTGGAATGGCTTCCACCGAGCCATTGCCGCTGTCGATCGTGACGTCGAGGCCTTCCGCCTTGAAGTAACCCTTGTCGAGCGCCAGCAGGAAGCCGGCGGCGGGGCCTTCGAATTTCCAGTCGAGCGTGAATTTGACCGGCGTTTCGGCATAAGCGCCCGTCACCGGCAGCACCATTCCGGCTGTAACGCCGATGGCAGCAATGGCTAGCCCTTTGGACAACAACCTGCGCGTTAAGATCATCTATTCCCCCTGATGGTTTTGTTGGATTGGTTGCATAAGAGCCAATTCCCACCCTCAAGGCAAGATAAAATTGCATACAAAATAGCCGTTATTTTGTATGCTTATTTTATATGCAAATTAGTTTTATGTAGAGGCACAAAGCCCAGTTTCTGCGCAGCGTGCGTGCAACGAAGCGGAAGCAATATCGTTCACGCAGAGAACACAGCGTTCTCATTTGCCGGGGTTGCGGATCAGGCGCAGCGTAGGACAAATAGGGCGACGAACAGCAGGCGAAACGACGGGACGGCAAGATGAATTCTGCACTGGGCATACACCACATCACCATGATCACCCGGAAGGTGCAGGCGAATGTGGATTTCTACGCTGGCTTCCTCGGCTTGAAGCTGGTCAAGCGCACCGCCGGCTTCGAAGACGCCATGCAGCTTCACCTGCTTTATGGCGACGACATCGCCTCGCCCGGCTCGCTTCTGACATTTCTCGTCTGGGAAGATGGCGGCCAGGGCCGCGTCGGTTACGGCCAGACACTCGAAGTCTCGGTAGCGATCGATCCGGCCGCCATCGGCTTCTGGCTGACGCGAGCGTTGAAATTCGGCATCCGCGCCGAGGGGCCATCCGACGAATTCGGCGAGCCGGTCATCCGGCTGAAAGATCCTGACGGCCTGATCGTCAAGCTGGTCGGCACCCATGCCTTTGCCGATGCCACGCCACATGTGACAGACGATATTTCTGCGCACGACGCGATTCGCCGCATCTATGGCGCGACGATGCTGAGCGAAGTACCGGAGGAAACCGTGGCGTTTCTGGAAAAGCACTTCGGCTACCGTCAGGAAAGCCAGACTGGCGCGATCCGCCGGCTCGTCTCCGACAGCGGCGACATCATCGACGTGCGCGATGCCACCGGCTTCTGGTCCAGCGCGCCGGGCACCGGCACGGTCGATCACATCGCCTTCCGCGCTGAGGATATGGATGAGCTGAATGCGGTGCTCACCGGGCTGAAATCGCTCAATTCCAGCACCACCAATGCCCATGACCGGAAGTATTTCCATTCGCTCTATGTCCGCGAACCGGGCGGCGTGCTGATCGAAATGGCAACCGACGGCCCCGGCATGACGATCGACGAACCGCTGGAAGCGCTCGGCGAACAATTGTTCATTCCGCCGCTGTTCATGAAGGACGAGGCGGATGTGCGCGTCGCCCTGCCGCAATTCTCCATGCCGGGCGAGGAGCGTATCATTTATCGCGACCTGCCCTTCGTGCATCGGTTCTATACGCCCGAGGAGCCCGATGGCAGCACCATCATCCTGCTGCACGGCTCGGGCGGCAGCGAAACAAGCCTGATGCCGCTGGCGCACAGGGCCGCGCGCGGCGCGACACTTTTAGGCGTGCGCGGCAGAAGCACGGAAGAAGAGATCGCCCGCTGGTTCCGGCGTTTCCCCGATTTCAGCTTCGACCAGAACGATATTGCAGCAGAAGCAGAGGCCTTTGCCGCCTTTGTCGAGGGTGCGATCCGTTCCTACGGTCTTGATCGTTCGAAGTTGCGGTTTATCGGCCATTCGAATGGCGCAAATTTCTATGCGGCCTTTGCCGCACTTTATCCCGACCTTGCCGGAGACGCCCTGCTCTACCGCCCCATGCCAGTTCTCGATACGTGGCCGCAAACCGATCTTTCCGGCCGGAATTTCCTGCTCGTCGCCGGCGAACGCGACAAATATCGCGACGGAGCAACCGCGCTGCAAGGCCGGCTTGCGGCAAGCGGCGCGGAGGTACGGGTGGAAATTCTGGATGACGGGCATGATCTGGGGCTTGCCGACATAGAAGCGGCGCGGCGCTGGCTGGCGGATGCTTCCTGATTTTCGATAGATGGGCATGCGCCGAGCGGGTGCCGCCCATTTCTTCTCCCCGCCGGGGAGAAGGTGGCCCGAAGGGTCGGATGAGGGGGCAACGCCAACGATAGACCGAGAGCTTGCCCCCTCATCCCGCTACCGCGGACTTCTCCCCGGCGGGGAGAAGAAACAAGTGACACCCGCTCGCTCCATGTTACCCCCTGCCATACATCAACCGGGCCTTGCATAAATTCACCAAAAGGGCTTTAAAAACAGCTTCGTAATTGGAGAGCCCGTTTGGAAATCCCGTTTCTCATCCTCGCCCTCATCGCGGCCTTTATCTACACGCTGGTCGCGAGCATCCGTAATTCAAGCCGAATCAAGTCGCTGGAACGTGAGGTCCTCAGCCTCAAGCGGCTGATGGCTGCCGGGGTCACGTCTCCCGTGACGGCACAGGCTGAAAGCGCGGAATCCTCGGAAAAGACGGATTTCGAGGCGGAAGAGACAAATGGAGATTTGCCCGAAGCAGCGGCTTCCCAAGCTGAATATGCCTCAAAGCCCGAGGAAGCTGCCGCGATAGTGGAAGCTGGGGACGTAGCCCGTGAAGAAGCGCCGCCTGCGCTCGCCAGCGAGACCGCGTCCGCGCCAGCCACGAAAGAAAGCTTCGAAAGCCTGCTCGGCGCGCGCTGGGCTGTCTGGGCCGGCGGGTTGGCGCTGGCACTTGGCGGTATTTTCCTCGTCAAATATTCGATCGAATCGGGGCTGCTCAGCCCGGCAGTCAGGCTTTCGCTTGCCGCCATTTTCGGCCTCGTTCTCGGGCTTGCCGGCGAAGCGATCCGCCGCAAGGCGGTGCCGGGCATCGCCGCCGCCTATTCCAACGCCATGATACCGGGCGTGCTGACGGCGGTCGGCGCTTTGACGCTGTTCGGCGTGGTTTATGCGGCCTATGGAATTTATGACTATATCGGCTCAGGAACAGCTTTCATCCTGCTTGGGCTTGTCGCCTTTGCCACCATTGGCCTGTCGTTGCTGCATGGGCAGGCGCTGGCCGGTCTTGGTCTTCTCGGCTCGATGCTGACGCCGGCGCTGATTTCCAGCGAAACGCCAAATATCTGGGCGCTGTTCGTTTTCCTGACGATCTCGTGGCTGGCGACGGCGGCGGCCGCACGCAGGCAGGGCTGGACCGTGGTTCCGTCACTTGCCAATGCCGGCCTTGGCCTCTGGGCGCTCGGCTATATCGGCTTTTCCGAGACGATCAATGCCGAACCACCGACGCTCGCATTGCTCGTCATGCTGGCCGGCACGATCTTCCTGTGGCCCGGGAAACACCTCGACACGCCGCCGGCAGACACCGGTGAAACCGCCGCCCCGGAGCGGCGCGCCATCCGTGCCCTGCGGCTTCTGCTGCGCCCGTCGCTTGCCATCAACCTCACCGTATCGATGGCCGTCATCCTGCCGGCCATCGGCTTCCTGTTCGCCAGTGGCGGTGTCGACACCCACCCGGCGCTGATCGTCTCGGCGCTCATCGCAGCACTTGCGGCCCTAGGTGCTGCCCGCCACTACGCGGTGTGGCCGGCCATCATCGCCGCGCTCGGGGCGCAGACGGCGGTCGCGCTGATGTCGCGGCAGGGCATCGATTTCATCGGCCTTATCAACGATACCGGCGTAACGCTTCCACCCGTCGGAACAGGCTATACGGCTGAAATCGCCATGGCGCTTGGCCTCGGCGCTGTCCTCGTGCTGTGCGCCTTCTCCTTCCTGAGACGCAAGGGCGCTGATGATGCGGATTTTGCCCAGCTGTGGGCGGGTATTGCTGCGCTGTTCCCGGTCTGGCTGGCAACGGCAAGCTTCGTTGAATATGGCAATCTCGGCCGCGACTGGCTGCACGCCGCCTATGGTCTCGGTCTCGGCCTGGTGCTGATTGCCGGGGCCGAATGGCTGCACCGGCAGCACAACGAAGCCTATCGCAAGCCGCTCAACATTCTCGTGCTCGGCTCGTTTGCCGCCTTCGCGCTCAGCCTGCACACGCTGACGGAAGGGCTCGCGACAACCGTTCTGCTTTCGGTTATCGGCTTTGTTTATGTGCTGGCCAGCCGTTACCGCAACTGGGATGTGCTGCCCTGGGTCATGGCGGTGGCAAGCGTTGCCGTTCTCGGCCGCATCGCCTGGGAACCCACCATTGTCGGGCCGCAAAATCTTGGGCTCACGCCGGTCTTCAACGCCCTTCTGCCGGGTTACGGCATTCCCGCACTGCTTGCCGTCGCCTCGGCATGGCTGCTGCGCGACTGGCCGGGTGTCCGGGCAAAGAACTTCCTGCAGGCGATTGCCAGCGTCATGGGGCTTCTCGCCGTCGCCATCCTCATCCGCCACGCGATGAATGGCGGCACGCTTGATAACAGCGTTCCGACGCTTGGCGAACAGTCGATCTACACGCTGCTGACCATCGGCTTCTCGGGCGTGCTGATGACGCTGGATCTCAAGAGCCCCAGCCCCGTCTTCCGTTACGGCTCGATGATTGCCGGCGTGATAGCCGTCATCAACGTGCTGACGATGCATTTCTTCACGCTCAACCCCTATTTCACCGGCGAAAATACCGGGCGCATTCCAGTCCTCAACCTGCTGCTGATCGGTTACCTCCTGCCGGCGCTCGCCTATGGCGGCCTTGCCTATTATGCGCGGGGAAAACGTCCGCCGCCCTATGTCAGCATGCTGGCGGTGGCGGGTGCGGCACTCGGTTTTGCCTGGGCCACACTTTCGGTTCGCCGGTTCTGGCAGGGCGAAAACATCGCCGACTGGAAGGGCTTTATGCAGGGCGAGACCTACAGCTATTCGGTGGTCTGGCTGCTGATCGGCGTGCTGCTGCTGGTGCTCGGCTCGCGCTTTAATGCCCGCAGCCTGCGTCTGGCATCGGCTGCCTTCGTTTTGATCTCGGTTGCCAAGGCATTCCTGATCGACATGAGCAACCTTGAAGGCGTGCTGAGAGCCCTGTCCTTCATCGGGCTCGGCGCAGTGCTGATCGGCATCGGCCTGTTCTACCAGAAAATCCTGACCCGGAAGCCGCAGACATGATCGCGGCCGAGGCTTTCGCGCCCTACGCGGCGCTTGCGCAGGACTTGATACCGCACGCCGCCGATACGGGCGACGGCTCGCATGATCTTGCCCATATTCACCGCGTCTTCCGCAACGCCATGCGCATCCATGCGGGCGAAGGCGGCGATGGCACCGTACTCGCAGCGAGCGTGCTGCTGCATGATTGCGTGGCGGTGGAAAAGAACTCGCCGCTTCGCGCGCAGGCCTCACGGCTTGCGGCGGAAAAGGCCTCGGGCATTCTGGCCGGGCTTGGTTGGAAACAGGTGGACATCGATGCTGCCGCGCACGCCATCACCACCCACAGTTTTTCCGCCAATATCGAACCGCGCACACTGGAGGCGAAAATCCTTCAGGATGCCGACCGGCTGGATGCCATCGGCATGGTGGGGGCGGCGCGCTGCTTTTATATTGCCGGACGCATGGGTTCGGCGCTTTACGATCCGGCCGATCCGCTGGCGAAAGACCGGCCGCTTGACGACCGCGCCTTTGCCATCGACCATTTCGAAACCAAGCTGTTCAAACTGGCGGACGGCTTTCGCACCGGGACGGGGCGGCAGATGGCCAAGGCCCGCCATGAGCGGCTGCAACAAGTACTCGACCTGTTTCTCGACGAGATTTGAGGATATCCAAGATGCATGTGACCGAACTCAACATCTATCCGCTGAAAAGCGCGCGCGGCATTCCCCTCTCCGAGAGCGCTGTTTCGGCCGAGGGCCTGCCGGGCGATCGTCGCGCCATGTTGATCGACCCTTCCGGCCATTTCATCACCCAGCGCGAACTGCCTGCCATAGCCACGGTTCTGGCGCGGCATGAGGATGGCGGAATGGCGCTTGCGCGGGACAACGACGACGAGATCGTCGCAAGACCTTCCGGAGAGCGCATGGATGTGGCGGTGTGGAAATCGATCGTCAGCGCCAATATCGCCGATGACGAGACCAACGATACGCTCTCGGCGTGGCTGGGGCGCGAGGTAAAGCTGGCATTCTTCGATGATGCCTCGGAACGCATTGCGAGCCTCGAATGGACCGGCAACGAAACGCCCGTCACCTTTGCGGACGGCTACCAGATCCTCGTCACCACCACCGCCTCGCTTGCCGCGCTGAACGACAATATGCGCGCCAATGGCGAGGACGCGGTCGGCATGGAGCGGTTCCGGCCGAATATCGTGCTGGACACGGACGAAGCATGGGCGGAGGACCGCTGGGCGGCCATCGAGATCGGCGGCATTCGTTTTGATCTCGTCAAGCCCTGCGCCCGCTGCATCATGACCACGCAAGACCAGATAACCGGCTCCCGCGACGTGCCCTCGCCCATGAAGGCCATGGGCCGCATCCGCATGTCGGGTGACCGGCGCGTGCCCGGCCCGCTGTTCGGCTGGAACGTGACACCGCGCAGTCAGGGCAGACTGTCGGTCGGCGACGTGGCCAAGGTGGTGGAGGAACGGCCGGAAGGCTGGGCGATCAAGAGGCGCTAGGCCACGGGCGTTGCAGCGCCCCTCATGCCACTACGGCTTGCGGGCGCTGACGATCAGAAAGATCGGGCGGCGATCTTCGTGCTTCATCTCCGGTCGCTCCGCGAGCAAGGCGGGATCGGGCCTCGGCTCGGCCAGACGCGTCAGGGTAAAGCCGGCGGAAAGCAGGCTGTTGAGAATACCTGACACCGTGCGGTGATATTTGACGACATCATCGGCCATCCAGTTGGAATGGCGCACGCCCTCATTCTGATAATTATCGAGCGGCCAGTGGAGGATTTCGCCATCCTCGCCGTAAAACCAGTCCTGTTTTTCCAGCGCGGTGAAAACGGGATGTTCGATGGAAAAGATGAACTCACCGCCGGATTTCAGCACGGTGGAAACTCTCGCGAATGCCAGGTCGAGATCACGGACATAATGCAGGGCGAGAGAACTCAGCACCACATCGAAACTTTCCGGCGGAAAATCGATGTCCTCGATTGCCGCCCGACGATATTCGATACCGGTGCTGCCATTTATTTCGGCGGCACGGCGCAGCATGTTTTCCGAAAGATCAACGCCGACGACACGGGCCGCCCCCTGCTCTGCCGCATAACGGCAATGCCAGCCGAAACCGCAACCGAGATCGAGTAGGCTCCGGCCCTGCAACGGCGGAAGCATGGCGCGCAGTTCGTGCCACTCGCCGGCCTGCCGCAACCCTTCCACGGAGCGTGGCATGGCGCTGTAGCGCTCGAAAAACCCGGGGTCGTCGTAAATATTCTGCTTCATCGTCATCTCTCCGGAATTCCGGCAATAATGTGCGGGCATCCCATCAATCCCATGAATACTGGGGGTCAAGAAAAGTCGCTAGTGAGGACGGCTGACAAAAGCTAATATTCATCCCGATCAGAGGGAATCTGCAGAAGATTTGCGCCATCTCCAAGGCGCATGCTGCAGCAGGAGAATTTCATGTCGCAAGCCACACGCCAGACCATGCCCTGGCTGATTATCGCCGCCGGGTCGCTGATTGCCGTCATGACCTTCGGGCCGCGTTCGGCCATGGGCTTCTTCCAGTTGCCGATGCTGGCCGATACCGGCTGGGATCGCTCCACCTTCGGCCTCGCCATGGCCTTGCAGAACCTTTTCTGGGGCCTCGGCCAGCCCTTCTTCGGCGCCATCGCCGATAAATACGGCACGGGCCGCGTGCTCGTGCTGTCAGGCTTTCTTTATGCCGCCGGCCTCATCTGCATGTCCTTCGGCACCTCGCCGTTCTGGCTGCATTTCGGCGGTGGCGTGCTTGTCGGGCTTGGCATCGCGGCCGGCTCCTTCAGCGTCATCCTGTCTGCCTTCGCGCGCCATGTGACGCCGCAGCAGCGCTCGCTCGCCTTCGGCATCGGCACGGCGGCGGGTTCAGCGGGCATGTTCCTGTTTGCGCCCATCAGCCAGGGGCTGATTTCCACCTATGGCTGGTCGGATACGCTCGTCTGGCTTGCCGTCATGATGATGCTCGTGCCGCTGCTCGCCTTTCCGATGCGCGGCAACTCCTCTTCCGGTAGCCAGTCACAGACGCAGTTCCAGCAGACGGCGGGCGAGGCGCTGCGGGAAGCGCTGGGTCACAAGAGCTATCTCCTGTTGACGACAGGCTTTTTCGTCTGCGGTTTCCAGGTGGCCTTCATCACCGCGCATTTCCCGGCCTATCTCGGCGATATCGGCATCGAACCGCGTTACGCCGTCATTGCCATGGCGCTGATCGGCTTCTTCAATATCATCGGGTCGCTCGCCGCCGGCGTCATCGCCCAGCGTTATTCGAAACCCTATATGCTGGCCTATATCTATATCGCCCGCTCGGTTGTCGTGACGGCCTTCCTGCTCCTGCCGCAATCACCGCTTTCGGTCATCCTCTTCGCGGCCGTCATGGGCATTCTCTGGCTTTCCACCGTGCCGCCCACCAATGCGCTGGTGGCGATCATGTTCGGCACCCGCCATCTCGGCATGCTCGGCGGCGTCGTGTTCCTGTCGCACCAGATCGGCTCGTTCCTCGGCGTCTGGCTCGGCGGTTTCCTTTACGACCGGCTCGGCTCCTATGATCTCGTCTGGTGGCTGGGAGTCGGCATGGGGATTTTTGCAGCCATCGTGCATTGGCCCATTCAGGAGCGGCCCGCGCCGCGGCCGGCAATGGCCTGAGACTACACGGCCTTATCGAGCGCGGGCGGTGACGCCCTGCGCTGCAGCGCCTTCAGCGCCGCCTGCACGAAACCGTCGCGGGCGGCGTTTTCATTCAGGCCACGCGGATCATAGACATGCCGGTTGAGGAAATGGGCGGTCAGGCGGAAGGCCGCCGCGAGGCTTTCAGGATCGGCAGCTTTCGACTGGCCCTCACCGAGAAAAGCGGGCAATGACAGCATCCGGGCCGCATAGGGCGCGCCTGCCGTGCGGCAAACCGCCCTGCCCGTTTTCGGCGACACATAGATGAGATCGGTGCGCAGCCCGGTCGCCGCGCATTCGGTGAGATCGAGCCCGAAACCCAGATCGTTCAGCACGGCGAGTTCAAACCGCACGAACAATTCCCCGGCATCGGCCGGCTCATGAAGATTGTCGAGAATGATATCGAGCGCCTGATAGAGATGCGGATGCGGATCGCGCTCCGGTAGAAGCCTGAGAAGCGCGCCCATGGCCTGCACGCCGTAGACGGCGGTCGCCGTTTCCATCAGCTGGGCTGCGCGCAATTGCAGCGGCTCGATGCGGTATTCGCCGAGATGATCGTGAAGACGCGCCCGCCAGATGACATCCACCCGGTTGCCGGCCTGCAGCACAGGCTGCATGCTGCGGGAGCGCCCGGAGCGCACCATGCCGAGGTGTCGGCCGCGCGTACGGGTCATCACCTCGGCGATGACGCTCGTTTCGCCATGGCGTTTTACGCCGAGAATGATTGCCTCATCCTGCCACTGCATGAAACCTGTCCGAACTCCGATTTGAAGCCCGATCATAACCGATATGGCGGCGAAACGTTATTCTTTTACGGCGTCTTTCGCCACGCCGACGAGATTGAGGACGAAATCGGAGATTTCATTTTCCCCGAACGGCTTGCCAAGCAGAGGCGCCTGCGAAAGATCGTCCGGAAACCCCGCCGTGTCGCCGTAACCGCTGACGAAACCGAAAGGAATGCCCGCCTCGCGCAGCAGGCGCGCAAAATCGTAACTCTTGCCATCGGACAGGCTGACATCGAGAAGCACGCAGTCCGCACCGTTCTGTTCAAAGGCTTCACCGGCCTGCGCAAGCGTTGTGGCTATGATGATGGTTTCAACGCCCATGGACTGGAGAACCGCTTCGACATCGAGCGCCACCAGATATTCATCCTCAACGATGATAACCCGTTGTGGCACCATATGTTTTCTTCTTCCTAGATGAAGGAGCCAGCCGGCTCTGCGAAGCGGTCTCCGGAATTGCGTTCCAGCGAGATATTATCACAGGAGTCGCAAATTACGGCTGGAACGTCATTTAAAAAAGACATGTCGAGACAGGATCAGATGAAGGGTCGCTGGCGCTTTTCATCGCTTTCCCAGCCAGCCACATGGGCAAGTCCGGCATCATCCAGCACCAGACAGCCCTTGTCCGTCCAGCGGATCAACGCGCGATCGACGAGCTTTCTCAAGGTCTTGTTTGTGTGGACGATGGAAAGGCCGAGCGTATCGGCGACATGCTGCTGGGTGACCGGGATCGGCATCTCACCGCGAACGAGATTGACCGCTTTCGCCTTGCTGTAGAGGAAGGCGATGAGGTAGGCGGCGCGCTCCAGTGCGGTGCGCCGGCCGATGCTGAGCAGATGGCTGTCGAGCATGCGTTCTTCGCTCGCCGCGATCCAGGTCAGGTCATAGGCAAGGGTCGGATGATCGGTGAAGAGGTTGTTGAGGCGGGATCGCTCGAAAACACACAGCGTCACCGGTGACAGCGCTTCGACTGAATGCTGCATCTCCCCCATCACCGTGCCCTGCAGGCCGACGAGATCGCCCGGCATGACATAGTTGAGGATCTGCCGCCGGCCATCTTCCAGCGTCTTGTAACGAAACGCCCAGCCATTGAGCACGGTATAGAGATGGGCGCTGTGCGAACCTTCCATCAGGATGACGGAGCCGCTTTCAACCGCAAGTTCCCCCGTTTTGAAACGGGAGACGAAATCCAGTTCAGGAGGAGCAAAATCCCTGAAATGCGGCAGGTCGCGCAGGGGACACTGCTGGCAAGGCGTGGTGGAAATCCCGTTCGGTTTTTTTGGCGACATGAATATCCGTCATCGAAAAAAGGTTGCGCCCAATTGTTTTGGAACAACCCGCCCGAACGTATTCGGTTCCCGATAAAACGCTGAAGATATTCAGTTTCGCGGAAATTCCAAGCCCATTTCGCGGAAGCGTTCAGGGTCATCGCCCCAATTTTCGCGCACCTTGACGAACAGGAAGAGGTGGACCGGCTGCTCAAGGATAGCCGACAGTTCCTTGCGCGAGGCGGTGGAGATGGCCTTGATGGCATCGCCGTTCTTGCCAAGCGCAATCTTCTTCTGGCTGTCGCGCTCGACATAGATCACCTGCTCGATGCGCACGGAGCCATCCTTGCGCTCTTCCCAGCTTTCCGTCTCGACATGCGAGGCATAGGGAAGTTCCTGATGCAGCCGCAGAAACAGCTTCTCGCGAGTGATTTCGGCAGCGAGCTGGCGCATCGGCAGATCTGAAATCTGGTCTTCCGGATAATACCACGGACCTTCCGGCAGGGTATCCACCAGATAATCCATCAGGTCTTCGCAGCCCGAACCATTGGTGGCCGAAATCATGAAGGTGCGGTCGAAAGTGACCGTCTCATTGGCGGCGGCGGCAAGCTTCAGCAGGTCTTCGCGCTTCACCTGGTCGATCTTGTTGAGGCAGAGGATCTTCTTCTGCGGAACGTCCTTCAGCCCTTCGAGAATGGCCTCGGCATCGCCCTTCAGGCCGCGCTCGCTGTCGATCAGAAGCAGGATGAGATCGGCATCCTTTGCCCCGCCCCAGGCGGAGGTGACCATGGCGCGGTCAAGCCGGCGGCGCGGCTTGAAGATGCCGGGCGTATCCATGAAAACGATCTGCGCATTTTTGTGAATGGCGATGCCGCGCATCACCGCGCGCGTCGTCTGGACCTTATGGCTGACGATCGAAACCTTGGCGCCCACCAGCCTGTTCACCAGTGTCGACTTGCCGGCATTGGTCGGGCCGATCAGGGCCACGAAGCCGGAACGGGTCGGAAGGTTGTTGTCTTCGCCTTCAACGGCGGGGTTTTCGTGATCGGTCATAGTATCCATCAAGGTCTGAGGTATTCAACATGCGGCCAAAGGGTCCGCCATGCGCTCGATTTTGGCACCCTATGGTCGGGTGCTCAGTTTTTGGTGGGGCTTTTCTGCCAGACGCCTTCGCGCTCCAGCAAGCGGGTGGCCGCCACCTGTTCGGCTGCGCGCTTGGAGCGCTCGACGCCGGTTTCCGGCTTCACGCCGGGAATTTCCACCGTTACGGTGAAGCTTGGATCGTGATCCGGTCCGGAGCGGTCGTCAACCCGGTAAGAGGGCGTCGCCGCAAATCGGGCATGCGCCCATTCCTGCAACTCGGTCTTGGCATCCCGCCGCCCGGCATCCACGCGCGTTGCGCGGCCCTGCCAGTATTTCAGGATAAATTTGCGCGATGCTTCCAGCCCGCCATCCAGATAAAGGGTGGCAATCAGGCTTTCGACGACATCGGCGCGCACGTTCAGCATCGCCTTGCCGGTCAGCTTCTTCACATCAGATCCGGTGCGGATGAAATTGTGCAGGCCCATCTCATCGCCGATCGCGGCGCAGGATTCGGCGCTGACCAGCTGGTTCAAACGGACGGAAAGCTCACCTTCAGTGGCGTCACGAAAGATGGAGAACAGCAATTCTGCGACGCAAAGGCCAAGAACGCGGTCGCCCAGAAACTCCAGCCGCTCGTAATTGCCGGCCGCCGCCGAGCGGGCACTGGCATGGGTCAAGGCCCGGTCGAGCCGGGCCTTTTCCTTGAATTCATATCCGATCAACGCTTCCAGACGGGAAATCTCGTCCGTCGAAAGCGGCTTGGTCTTGCTCATTCCACAACCTTGAACAGGCGGTCCCAACGCATGTTGGCTGGCCATTCCCAAATGCGGCTGAACGGCGTGTCATTGCCCAGCGAGAAGAAGATGACGCTGGCGCGGCCGATCAGGTTTTCTTCCGGCACAAAACCGACGTCGAAGCGGCTGTCGAGCGAATTGTCTCTGTTGTCGCCCATCATGAAATAATGGCCTTCCGGCACCAGGAATTCCCGGGTGTTGTCGCCGCGCGAATCGGGCGACTGATCGAGCGTGTCATAGGTGACGCCATTATCCAGCGTTTCGCGGAAGACCGGCACATTGGCGCCCGGATCGGCGCGGTAATCCGAGGTGAAGGCGCCGTCTGGCTGCTTCGGCACCGGCTGGCCGTTAATGAAGAGCACGCCGTTCGTCACCTGGATGCGATCACCCGGCAGACCGACGAGACGCTTGATGTAATCCACTTCAGGATTTGGCGGCAGGCGGAACACCACGACATCGCCACGCTTGGGCTTGCTGAATTCCAGAATACGGCCCGAAAACAGGTTCGGCGAGAAGGGCAGCGAATATTTCGAATAGCCGTAAGAGAACTTGTTGACGAAAAGATAGTCGCCCACCAGAAGTGTCGGCATCATCGAGCCTGATGGGATCGTGAAGGGCTGAAACAGAACGGTGCGGATGACCATGGCCAGCAGCAGCGCCTGAATGATGACCTTGACGTTTTCCCAGAGGGCGTTCTGCTTCTTCTCAGCTTTTTCGGACACTTAAAGACCTGCCTGATTGTTTCCCGGCTTCTTCGGTTTCACGAAGGCATCGGGGCCGTTGTTTTGTCGTGCTTGTGCCATATGAAGCAGTCTTCACACAGCCGGCAACGCTTTCATATTTCTGCGACTTCTCTAGAACCTTTCCAGCCCGAAGGGAAGCGCTTCTATGACACGGGTGCAAATAGGCCGCCAATGCGGCCGCACCGGGTCTCAGCCATTCACGGGAAGCGCCTCGATAATCACAAATGCCTGAGCATAAGGGAAATCATCCGTGATCGTCAGGTGGATATTGGCGCGGTGGCCGGCCGGCAGCATGGCCGCCAGTCTTTCCCCTGCCCCATTGGTCAGACGCATGGTCGGCTTGCCGCCCGGCAGATTGACGACGCCCATGTCCTTCCAGAAAACACCATTCGCAAGGCCTGTTCCAAGCGCCTTGGAACAGGCCTCCTTGGCGGCGAAACGCTTGGCATAAGAAGCGGCGCGGTTCTTGCGGCCATCGGATTTGGCGCGTTCGATATCGGTGAAACAGCGGTGGGTGAACCGTTCGCCGAAACGCTCGATCGACTTTTCAACGCGGCGAATGTCGATCAGGTCGCTGCCCAATCCAATGATCATTTCAACATCTCCAGAGAAGCATTCTTGTTGGCGGCTCGGTGCGCAAGATTTTCCATCTTGCGGCGTTGGAAGCCGCTGATAAGGCCGAAAACGGCGATATAAGCGATGATCGCGCTGACGGCGGCAGGCAGAATCGCGCCGATGGTCATGGGTTCCAGCACCGGTGTCCATATCTGCCGGAATTCGAGATGGCTGAACAGCGCCACGAAATCCACATGTGCAGCACTTTCCGCCGTTTGCCGGCCGAGAATGAGGTGCCCGAGTTCCCAGGTGGAAGCCCATATGAATGGAAATGTCAGCGGATTTGCAAAAGTGGTGCCGAGGGCTGCGGCGACGAGATTGACCCGCATGAGGAAACCGAGCGCCATGGCGATGAGGATGTGAACGCCGAGAAACGGCGTCCAGGCCACGCCGACACCAAGGGCAACACCGGCAGCAACCGAATGGGGAGAGGCGGAAAGCCTGAGCAGACGCAGCTTCATATAGCGCAGCGAACGGGAAAAACCCGTGCGCGGCCAGAAGAGGTCGCGAATCTTCTCTGAAAAACCAACGGGTTCACGGCGGCGAAACGGCATGCGGGCAGTCTATTTCATCGACCGGGCTGCGCCAAGGGCATGGTGGGCGATGGGAGGATTTCTTTTGCAGGGCCTGTTGCCCGCTACCGTCATTCGGGTCTGGGCCGGAAGCCAGCAGTGGGGCATCCGCGCCGCGTCACCAGATGGGTACGACCTTGCCGCACGCACTGACGTCATCCTCGAGCTTGTCCCGAGGATCCGCAACCGATTGATTTTTCGACGTGATTAGGTTCCTTGGGACAGGCCCAAGGATGACGTTGAGGAAATACGCACCCCTCGCCGCCAACTTCGCTGCAAAGGCAGCGTGTCCCATCATTTTGACCGGACAGCGGTGGAACGCCCGCTTGAAGCGCACATTCACATAGATTTACGAAATGCAGGAACACTAGCGGGTACCAGCTGCTCCTGCCGGTCGCATACGCATGGCGAAGGGCTGCCATGCGCTGGGTGCATTACCGGCGGAACAGGCCGCGGTCGATTTCGCGCTGACGGAACTCGAGGTCGACATTCGATACCGAGCCGCTGAGATATTCGAATTCGCGTTCCTGGGTGGTCTTGCCACGGACGGCACGGGCGATCTTGCGAAGCGGAGTAAACATGATTTTCGGTCCTTTCGGTTTGGGGATTGGCGTTTCTCATCGGTGTAGATCCCACCGGCACGCCGCGTTCCCGTCTTCAATTTCTGAAAGGAAGATAGTCTTAAAGCCTGTCCGCGACCAGAGACAGGAAAAGGCCGCTGCCATGCAATGAATGCATAACAACGGCCTTTTGAGTTGCGAGAGCGACTAAAAATGCCTCAATCGAAGGCACGCGCCACTGTTGATACGCAGTCTAGATCCTTCAGCTGCGACAGAAGCTGGTTCAGCTGCCGCAAATCCCAGACTTCGACATCCAGCGCCAGCTCGGAGAAGTCAGTGCCGATGCGGACCATGTTCAGGCCGCGAATATTGACATCGAGCGTCGCGATCGATTGCGCCACCGAGGCGAGCGTGCCCGGCTCGTTCAGCGCATTGATCATCACCCGCGCCATGAAGCGTGACTTGTTCGCCTCATCGAGGTCCCAGCGGACATCGATCCAGCGCTCCGGCTCATCGTCGAAACGCTGCAGCGCCGGCGCCTGAATGGGATAGATGGTGATGCCCTTGCCTTTTTCCATGATGCCGACGATGCGGTCTCCCGGAACGGCGCCGGCGGCACCGAAATGCACATCGACATTGCCGGAAAGGCCGCGGATCGGCAGCGGGTCGGGTCCGTCCAGCATCTCGGCCGCGCCATCGTCCTCCAGAACGGAGCGCGACTTGCCGGGGATCTTGAAGACCATACCGGAGGCGCTGCGCATGTTGAACCAGCCATCGTCGCCGGTCATCTTCACCGTCACGCGCTCGTCCTGATAGTCCGGATAGACCGCACGCAGCACATCCAGCGAGGAGACCTCGCCGCGACCGACGGCGGCGATGGCGTCTTCGACATCCTTCTGCGCAAGACGGTGCAGCACAGGCTTTAAGGCTTCCCGCGAGAAAGCCTTGCCGGCGCGCTCGAAAGTACGCTCGAGAATGCGATAACCGAGGCCGGAATATTGCTTGCGGATGGCCATGCGGGTGGCGCGGCGGATGGCCGAGCGGGCCTTGCCCGTCACCACCACCTCTTCCCATGCGGCCGGCGGCACCTGCACGCCGGAGCGGATGATCTCCACCTCGTCGCCATTGTTCAGGCGGGTGACGAGCGGCATGATCCGCCCGTTGATCTTCGCGCCAACGGTGGTGTCACCGATATTGGTGTGAACGGCATAGGCAAAGTCGATAGGCGTCGCGCCGCGCGGCAGGGCGATGAGCTTGCCCTTGGGCGTGAAGCAGAACACCTGGTCCTGGAAGAGTTCAAGCTTGGTGTGCTCGAGGAATTCTTCCGGGCTGTCGCCTTCGGCCAGTGATTCGATGGTGTGGCGCAGCCAGGAATAGGCATTCGATTCCGGCGAGAGCAGATCGCCCTCCCCGTTTTCACCATCCTTATAGAGTGCATGGGCAGCGATGCCGAATTCGGCGATTTCATGCATGCGCTTGGTGCGGATCTGCAGCTCGATACGCTGGCGCGACGGGCCGACGATGGTGGTGTGGATGGAGCGATAATCGTTCTGCTTCGGGGTGGAGATATAATCCTTGAAGCGGCCCGGCACCACGCGCCAGCGAGTGTGCACGATGCCAAGCGCCCGGTAGCAGCCGGGAATATCGTCCACCAGAATACGAAAACCGTAAACATCGGAAAGCTGCTCGAAGGAGAGCGACTTCGACTGCATCTTGCGGAACACCGAATAGGGCTTCTTCTGACGCCCCTTGACGTTGGTGCCGAGCAACCCGTTGGCCACCAGAAGCTCGCGCAACTCGTCCTCGATCTTCTTGATGAGGCCTTCATTGCGGGTTTCCAGCTCCTGCAGACGGTTGGTCACCGTCTCATAGGCTTCCGGGTTGAGATATCGGAAGGACAGGTCTTCCAGCTCGTCGCGCATGTCCTGCATACCCATGCGGCCGGCGAGCGGCGCATAGATTTCCATCGTCTCCTCGGAAATGCGGCTGCGCTTGTCGGCAGGCATATATTCCATGGTACGCATATTGTGCAGGCGGTCGGCGAGCTTGACCAGAAGAACGCGCACGTCGTCGGAAATGGCCAGCAGCAGCTTGCGCAGGTTTTCGGCCTGCTTGGCCTTGCGGGTAACGAGATCGAGTTTCTTGAGCTTGGTCAGCCCTTCCACCAGCCGGCCGATATCTTCACCGAAGAGTTCATCGATTTCGGCGCGGGTGGCCGTGGTGTCCTCGATCGTATCGTGCAGCAGCGCCACCGCGATGGTCGATTCGTCGAGATGCATTTCCGTGAGGATCGCGGCAACTTCCAGCGGATGCGAGATATAGGGGTCGCCATTGGCCCGCTTCTGCTGGCCATGTTTTTGCATGGCATAAACATAGGCCTTGTTCAGCAGGGCCTCATTCGCATCCGGTTTATATTTTTGAACCCGCTCGACGAGTTCGTATTGCCGCATCATGCGATATTCCACAAAAAGAAAGCGCGCCAACCATGGGGTCGGCGCACAATGCTGCATCAATAGGGATCAGATTATGACGGGAAATATTGACAGACGGTAACCACCGCCTGCCAATGGCGTCATAAACTTAGATCAATAGTCGTCATTTTTTTCCGGCGGCACAAGGCCTTCGATACCGGCCAGCAGTTCTTCTTCCGACATCTGGTCGAAAGTAACGGTTTCCGGCTGGTCGTCGTCTTCGCCATCGGCAGCGGAGGCGGCAAGCGTGACCGGATCGGGCTCGGGCTCGTCCACTTCCACATGCTTCTGCAGCGAATGGATAAGGTCTTCCTTCAGATCGTCCGGAGACAGCGTCTCGTCAGCGATTTCGCGCAACGCAACGACCGGGTTCTTGTCGTTGTCACGGTCAACCGTGATGGAGGAGCCCTGGGAAATCTGGCGTGCACGGTGGCTGGCGAGAAGCACCAGTTCGAAACGGTTGTCTACTTTATCAATGCAATCTTCAACTGTGACGCGGGCCATTGCCTGTCCTTTGCGTGTCGTAATGTCGTGGATCAGAGCGCCGTGCTTTCTTCGGGATGCACAAGGGATGCTCTAACCTATTGAATCTGCGCTTCGTGCCTTGCGAAAAACATTCAGGATTTCACGCGACGAAGCTTTCCAGCTTCCGATACAGCCATTGGCCGCGGAATTCAAGTTTTTCCTGTCTTTGGCGTCTTTTGGCACCTTATTGCCGATGTTTGGCGTCTGATGAACAAAATGTCTAGAAAAATTGTCTTGGAATACGGGGGAAGGTAGCTTACTTAAAACGCAACGGCGGTACGCGAAGCTCGTTGATACGACATGACTTTTTGCGTTATCGGCCGGAAATAAAAGCCAGATAATGGCCTTTCCAAAAAAAGGAATGGGATGGAATGTTCGATCCACGGGAGAAAATTGCGCTCTTCATAGACGGAGCCAATCTTTATGCAGCATCGAAAAGCCTGGGATTCGATATCGACTACCGCAAGCTCCTGAAGGCCTTTCAAAAGCGTGGATACCTGCTGCGCGCCTATTATTACACCGCATTGATCGAGGATCAGGAATATTCCTCGATCCGTCCGCTGATCGACTGGCTGGATTATAACGGCTACAAGGTCGTGACGAAGCCGGCGAAGGAATTCACCGACGCGCTCGGTCGCCGCAAGATCAAGGGCAACATGGACATCGAACTGGCAGTCGATGCCATGGAACAGTCCGAGACCGTCGATCACCTGGTACTGTTTTCCGGCGACGGCGATTTTACCAAGCTGGTGGATGCGCTGCAGCGCAAGGGCCGCAAGGTTTCCGTGGTTTCCACCATGGCAACGCAGCCCGCCATGATCGCCGACGATCTGCGCCGGCAGGCCGATCACTTCATCGACCTGATGACGCTGAAGGCCGAGATCGGGCGCGACCCGAACGAGCGCCCTGCCCGGCATGTCGAAAGCCCTGAGACGATCTGATCCAAGTTTTTGCTGCGACGAAATCATAAACGCGTCCGTCCTGAAAAGACGGGCGCGTTTCTGTTTGCACTATGCCAGCGAGGTAAAAATTCTTTTTAGAATTAACAAACATCAAATTCGGTAAGTCGAAATTATAACTTGGTTAATTTTAGACGTGTCTAAAAGACGTAACGGCGCCAACGATGTGATTTCGGTGCCAAATCAGGATATTTAGACATGCATGGCCAAGCAAAAACCGACCGACAACTCGATGAAAGACTGAATTTTCTGGGACTTGGCCACGAACAGCGGCAAAATCTCTCCGAGATGAAAGGTGTCATCACCGGCTCGCTCGATGCTTCGCTCGACCGTTTTTATGCCAAGGTTCGCTCGGTGCCGGAGACGGCAAAGTTCTTCGCCAACGATGCGCATATCCACCATGCCAAGAGCATGCAGCTGAAACACTGGGCGAGGATCGCCTCCGGCACGTTCAACGGCGATTATACCGACGCCGTCACCGCCATCGGCCGCACCCATGCCAGGCTGGGGCTGGAGCCGCGCTGGTATATTGGCGGTTATGCGCTGATGCTCGATGGCATCGTCAAGGCCGTCATCAGTTCCGAACTGAAGGGCCTCTTCATGGAGAAGAAGGCCAAAAAATTGAAGGACGGGCTGTCCGCCACCATCAAGGCCGCCCTTCTGGACATGGACTATTCGATCTCCGTCTATCTCGACGTGCTGGCCGCCGAGAGGCTCAAGGTGGAGGCTGAGCAGGCGCAGATGAAGAAGGAACAGGAGCACGTTCTCGAACTGCTAAACAATGCGCTGAACAAGCTGGCCAATGGCGACCTCACCTCTAGCATCGGCGAAAAGACCGCGCCGCAATTTGAAGGGCTGATCGCCAATTTCAACGCCGCGGTCGGCAATCTCTCCGGCGCCTTTGCGCAGATCGTCGAAGAGGCCAACAAGATTTCCGGCAACACCCGTGAGCTGACCTCTGCGACTGACGATATGGCCCGCAGGACCGAACAGCAGGCCGCCGCCCTTGAGGAAACCGCCGCCGCCGTCGAGGAAATCACCACCATTTCCAAACTCTCGGCGCAGCGCTCGGAAGAGGCCAAGGCCATCGTCGAAAGCTCGGCCGTTGAGGCAGCGCGCTCGCGGGATGTGGTGACGGAAGCCGTCAAGGCCATGGGCGCCATCGAGGAATCGTCGCAGAAGATCACCCAGATCATTTCCGTCATCGACGAGATCTCGTTCCAGACCAACCTTCTGGCGCTGAATGCCGGTGTGGAGGCCGCACGCGCCGGTGAAGCGGGCAAGGGTTTTGCGGTCGTCGCCCAGGAAGTGCGCGAGCTTGCCCAGCGCTCGGCCAATGCGGCCAAGGAAATCAAGACGCTGATCGCCAAATCCTCAGACGATGTGATGCAGGGTGTGTCGCTGGTCAACAAGACGGGCGAATCCCTGAATACGATCGGTAACAAGGTGGATCACATTCAGGAACATATCGCCTCGCTGACCAAGGCGGCGCAGGAGCAGTCCGTCGGCATTCAGGAAATCAGCGCCGCCATCAACAGCATGGACAATCTGACCCAGAAGAATGCGGCCATGGTGGAAGAAACCAATGCGGCCACACATAATCTGAGCGATGTCAGCGCCAATCTCGCAGCGCTGGTCAGCAAGTTCAGCGTCTCGGCTTCGAGGACTTATGTGGAGCGGACTTATAGGGCTGCCTGAGACTTGACCGGAATGATCTTCACTCTGTCACCCCGGACCTGATCCGGGGTCCAGCGCGATTAAGTCCTTGATCGCGAAAAAGACCTTTCACGGCGCAGACGCGCCGTGGCTGGATGCCGGATCTGGTGCGGCATGAAGCAGGAGCATGCGGCGAAAGGCGGCAACCCCTGCCCGGCAGAACTCACTGCGAATTACCTTTCAGAATCCGAGACTTCTGCCGGTTCCAGTCGCGTTCCTTCTCCGTCTCGCGCTTATCGTGCAGCTTCTTGCCCTTGGCGAGCGCCAGTTCCAGCTTCGCGCGGCCCTGGTCGTTGAAATAGACCTTCAGCGGCACTAGCGTCATGCCGTCCCGGTTGATGCCGGCGCGCAGGCGGCTGATCTCGCGTTTGCTCAACAGCAGCTTGCGGCGGCGGCGCGGCTCATGGTTGAACCGGTTGGCCTGCAGATATTCCGGCAGGTGGGAATTGATCAACCAGATTTCATCGCCCTCGTCCGAAGCGTAGGATTCGGCGATGTTCGCCTTGCCTTCGCGCAACGACTTGACCTCGGTGCCGGTCAGCACGATGCCCGCCTCGTAGGTGTCGATGATTTCGTAGTTGAAGCGAGCCTTGCGGTTTTCCGCAACGATCTTGTTCACCACGCGCTGGCTGCCTTTGGGGGCCATGATATTTCAATCCCTTGTTTTTCTTATTGCGCCGCAGCCTGTCGGCCAGAGCGGTTTTCGAGCCTCTATTTAGTATCGTCGCCGCAAAAAGAAAAGGCGCGCGGAGCCGCTTCTGTCGCGAAGCGGTCCCATTGCGCGCCTCTAAGGCTTTAAGGCGTCTCTTAGTTCATCAGGCCGGCATGTTTCAGCGCCGCGTCAATCGCCGCTTCGGTTGCCGGTTCCAGCGTGCTCATCAATGGCGAGCGGACCCGGCGGTTGCCGCCACGTGTCTTCGACAGCGCATATTTCGTGCCGCAGACGCCGGGCTCCAGGAAAATCGCCCGGTGCAGCGGCATCAGGCGATCCTGATACTCCAGAGCCTTGGCGTAATCACCGGCCAGCATTGCCGCCTGGAATTCCGAACAGAGGCGCGGTGCGACATTGGCCGTAACCGAAATGCAGCCGACGCCGCCATGGGCGTTGAAACCGAGTGCCGTGCCATCTTCGCCCGAGAGCTGAATGAAATCCTTGCCGCAGGAAATGCGCTGTTCGGAAACGCGGTCGAGCTTGCCCGTCGCATCCTTGACGCCGACGATGTTCTTGTGCGCCTTGACCAGCGCGCCCATGGTTTCCGGCGACATGTCCACCACCGAGCGCGGCGGAATATTGTAGATGACGATCGGCAGTTTCACCGCGTCGGCAACAGCGGAGAAATGAGCGAACAGGCCCTTCTGCGTCGGCTTGTTGTAATAGGGGGTGACCACCAGCAGCGCATCCGCGCCGGCTTCCTGCGCGTGGAGCGCAAGCTCTATCGCTTCATCGGTATTATTGGAGCCTGCACCCGCAATGACCGGAACCCGTTTCGCCGCAACCTCGATGCAGAGTTCAACAACCCGTTTGTGCTCATCGTGGGAAAGCGTCGGGGATTCCCCCGTCGTACCCACGGGCACAAGGCCCTTGCTGCCTTCGGCGATTTGCCATTCAACATGAGCGGCAAACGCCTGTTCGTCCACGGCGCCATTGTCCGTGAACGGGGTAATGAGGGCGGGAATAGATCCCTTGAACATGCAAAGCTCCTGGCGCCGAGCCGGTTCATGCTTCGGCCGCATTCGATGGTTAAAACCGGCACACATTAGTGCCAGCCCTTGGCGCCGACAAGCGCAAAGGCAGCCTATTTTGCCCGAAATTGTCGGAAGTGTGACAGTCCGGAACGTCACACCACAGTTAAAAAATCGCGGCGGCGAAATTGCAGGCCGCTCGCGAGCCGGTGAATAAAAGTTGATGGGACTGCGCGGCGGGCGGTTAAGGTTTCATTAATCTCAATATCCGTAGATTCAATGCAGAACACGAGGGCGGGATACGAAACCAAGCTTCAAGCGATTTGCGCAATCCCGCTGCAATGAAACGACAATACAAGAACGACAATACAAGAAGGTCGATTGTTTCCGTCTGACGATGAAGAACGGTATGAAAAAAACAGTTTGGGGATTGATGGCGGCGGGCCTCGCCGCAACCGTTTGGAACGCGCTGGCCGGGCCGCTGCCGGAAGGTGCGGTGCCGCTTCCCTATGTGAAGCCGAATGCGCCGGCCGTTCCCGCCTTCATGCCGGCCTCGCCCGAGATTACCGGCGCCATACCGCGCCTCAACCGCCCCGATGATGCAAGCCAGCTGAAAGCCGGCCTCGACGCGCTCTCCAGCCGCGATGCGACGCGGGCGATTGCACTGCGCAACACCATGCCGACCGGCAGCCTGGACCGGCATATTCTCAGCTGGGCGATTGCCGTTTCAGGCCAAAAGGATGTGCCTTCGTCCGAGATCGCCACCGCCCAGCGCGAGCTTACCGGCTGGCCGGGTGCGGCCACCCTGCGGGCCAATTCCGAAAAAGCGCTTTACCGCGAAGATCCGCCAGCGCCCCAGGTGCTTGCCGCCTTCGGCAGCAGCCGGCCGGAAACGGCCGAGGGCACCGTGGTGCTTGCCAAGGCGCTCGCCTCGTCCGGCAAGGTGGTGGACTCCCAGCGTCTCATTCGCCAGCTCTGGGTCAGCGAAGGCATGGACAAGGACATGGAAGACCGTGTGCTTGCCGAGTTTCCCGCCTATCTGACGCCCGCCGATCACAAGGCGCGCATGGATTATCTGATGTATCGCAGCCGCATCGGCCAGGCGAAGCGTTTCGGCGATCTCGGCAAGGCGCAGTCGCTTTATAATGCCTGGGCCGCCGTTCTGCAGCGATCCGCCACTGCCGGCACCCTGCTCGGCAAGGTTGACGCCAACTGGCGCAGCGACACCGCTTTTCTCTTCGCGCGGATCGAAAACCTGCGCAACCAGCAGAAATATCCCGAAGCCGCAGCACTTTTGAAGCAGGCCCCGAAAGAGGCGGCCAAACTCGTCAATCCCGGCGAGTGGTGGAACGAACGGCGTATCATCGCGCGTGGCCTTGCCGATCTCGGCGATTTTGCCGAAGCCTATCGCATCGTCGCCAATCATTCCGCCACTTCGCCCGTCGATATCGCCGATGCGGAGTTCCATGCCGGCTGGTATGCGCTGAGAGCCCTGCGCGATCCGGCGGCGGCTTCGCGCCACTTCGAGACGTTGTTGCAGACCTCGAACCGGCCGCTTTCCGCCTCGCGCGCCTATTATTGGCTCGGACGGTCGGCGGAAGCGGGCGGACCGGGTAATGCCCGTGACTTCTTCACCAAGGCCGCCGCCCACCCCGGCACTTTCTATGGCCAGCTGGCCGCCGCACGGATAGGCACCACGACGCTGAACGTCACCTATCCAAGCCCAAGCACCGGTGACCGGGAACGCTTCGCCGGCCGTGAGGCCGTGCGCGCCATCGACCGGCTGGAGGCTGCGGGTTATGGCTGGCGGGCCGACAGTCTTTACCGCTCGATGGCCGACCAGCTGGACAGCCCAGGCGAGCTTGCCATTCTGGCGGCAAGGGCGGAAGGCAACGGCAATCATCAGGTTTCGCTGCAGATCGGCAAGACGGCCTTCAGCCGCGGCATCGACGCGGCAGCGCTCGCCTATCCGCTCGGCGTCATTCCCGCCAGCGCCAATATTGCCGGCTCAGGCAAGGCGCTCGCCTATGCCATCGCCCGGCAGGAAAGTGCTTTCAACCCCTCTGCCGTCTCGGCTGCCAATGCACGCGGGCTGCTGCAATTGCTGCCGGGAACCGCCAAAGGCGTGGCCGGTCGCCACGGCCTGCCCTACACACAGGCAATGTTGACCAGTGATGCGGGCTACAACGCCACACTCGGCGCGCATTATCTCGGCGAGCAGATCGACAGTTTCGGCGGTTCCTACATCCTCACCTTCATCGCCTATAATGCCGGCCCGAAACGCGTGCCGGAGTGGATTGCCCGTTATGGCGACCCGCGCGGCAAGCCGATCGATGAGGTGGTCGACTGGATCGAGCGCATCCCCTTCCCCGAAACGCGCAATTATGTGCAGCGGGTGATGGAGAATTATCAGGTTTACAAGACCCGGCTTGGGCAACAGGCCGATATTGTCGACGATCTGCGCCATGGGCGTGCGGGGTAAGCCTTTCACACCGGTCGAAAGTCATCTCAGAACATTCAAGCACCGGCTGGCCCGATGCTTTTTTATTTCGTGAACCCGAGTAGTGGACGCTTCGATGTGTGAAGCATTCAAACGAAAAACCCCGGCATTTCTGCCGGGGTTTCCATCACTGACAATGTCAGATCAGATTAGAACGTGCGCTGAAGGCGAACGAAGCCGGTCCAGCTGTCGCCAGTCGGTCCATCGACGTCCTGGTAGTTGGCGGTAACCTTGGCATCCAGACCCTGGGTGATCTTGTAATCAACCGTCAGGCCAGCGCGCCATGCATCGTTGTCGCCGGTGAAGTCACCGTCCGGAGCGATGTCGATCGTGCCGAGGTACTGAGCAGCAGGCGTAATGGTCAGCTTGTCAGTTGCCTTGATGGCGTATTCAGCAGCAACTGCCCACTCGGACTCTTCGTAGTAGTAGTTTGCGCCAGAAGCCCAAACGCCAGAGAGACCGAATGTGCCAGGACCGATGTCAGCATACAGGATAGCGCGGATTGCGCCGTTTTCCTGGTCCGTGTCGTAGGAGCCGAGCAGGTTGGCGGAGATCGCACCAAACTTGGCACCGATGATACCGCTTACGCCAACGTTGTTCGGGCCTTCAAAGACGCCAACCTTGGCAACGCCGAGGTTGGAAGTGCCGTCACGTACGGAGTCAAGCTCTTCAACGCTGATGCCAGCGTAGAAAGAACCAGCGTCGTAGGTGTAACGCAGAGCGTTGCCACGAGTGGTGTTCGAAGACAGGATGTCGGTTTCGCCGGAGAGATCGTCATCCCACCAGGTGTACATGTAACCGACCTTCAGGCCGCCGAGTTCGATGAAAGCCTGGTCGACGTTGACGCCACGGTCGGTGTCGTTGTCAGCCTGACCACGCAGACCGATGTAGCCGCGCAGAGCACCGAGTTCGGTGTCGGTGCGGGTGTCGATGTTGAACTGGGCGCGCGTGAACGAGTTCCAGTCAGACGTACCGGACTTGTTGCGACCGAAGTCCGTCTGGAAACGGATGTAACCGTCGAACTTCAGGCAGGTTTCGGTGCCGGGGATGTAGAAGAAGCCGGTGCCGAAAGCGTCGCAAACGCGAACGTATTCGAGGGGCTCAGGTTCAGCAGCGACGATAGCGTCAGCGGCCTGTGCGCCGGATACTGCTGCGAGAGCTGCAGCGGAGCCGATAAGAAGGCTCTTGATGTTCATGGTTGACCTCCAGTCAAACGCTTAATCTTCGTAAGCAGCGAGTGGGAAAACACAAATAAATGCGTGCCGCTTATGAACATGATTAGAGCCAAAACCGGCCGCAGAGGCAATCGCAATCATGACAAGAGGAAGACAGTAAGGTGTCCTTAGTTTTTCATTGTTGCGAAATAGCTACAATTCTAACCGACAGGGCCGCGTTTATTAAAGAATCGTTAATAAACAATGGTTTTCAGATACTTAACGAAGCCGCAAGCTGATCCGCTCCCGTAAAACGCATTCGACCGCCAAAATCCCGACATAGCCGGGCCACGGGAATTTGTCCAAAAGGCGATTGTATTGGCTGAGAATCAACTTCTTTTCGCCGCCGCACGAGAATCAGCTTGGGAGCAAGGTTTACAGTCTCCGCTTCGGCAACACACATGTGTAAGCGAATCAGCAAAAGATGAGTCGACCGGCCAAACAAAAAAACCCGGCTCAAAGAGCCGGGCTTTCCATCACTGACAATGTCAGATCAGATTAGAACGTGCGCTGAAGGCGAACGAAACCAGTCCACTGGTCGCCACCGCCGTTAACACCGGTAGTGCCGTCTACGTCCTGGTAGTTAACCGAAACGAGCGTGGAGAGGCCCTGGGTGATCTTGTAGCCAACAGCTACACCAGCGCGCCATGCGTCACGGTCGCCAACGAAGTCGCCGTTAGCATTGATGTCCAGAGTGCTGAAGTACTGAGCGCCGGGGGTGATGGTCAGCTTGTCAGTTGCCTTGATGGCGTATTCAGCAGCAACAGTCCACTCAGACTCTTCGTAGTAAGCGTTTGCGCCAGAAGCCCATACGCCGGAGAGGCCGAGGGTGCCGGGGCCGATGTCAGCCGTGACGATTGCACGGATAGCACCGTTTTCAGCATCGGTGTCGTAACCGCCAAGCAGGTTAGCCTTAACAGCGCCGAAGTTGCCGCCGATGATGGCGCTGATACCAACGTTGTTGTCGCGCTCGCCCTTAGCAAGGGTGTAGTTCAGCTGCGAAACGCCGAGGTTGTTGGTCAGGTTGCCAACGCCGTTACCGGCAACAACAGCTTCCAGTTCTTCAACTGCAACACCAGCGTAGAAGGAGCCGGCATCGTAGGTGTAACGGATAGCGTTCAGACGCGTGAAGTTCGAAGACAGGTTATCAACTTCGCCAGAGAGACCATCATCCCACCAGTTGTAGTAGTAACCAACCTTCAGGCCGCCGAGCTCGATGAAAGCCTGATCGACAACAACGCCGCGTGCGTTGTCGTTGTTAGCCTGGCCACGGAAACCGATGTAGCCACGCAGAGCGCCGAGTTCGGTGTCGGTGCGGGTGTCGATGTTGAACTGGGCGCGCGTGAACGAGTTCCAGTCAGACGTACCGGAAGCGTTGCGACCGAAGTCCGTCTGGAAACGGATGTAACCGTCGAACTTCAGGCAGGTTTCGGTGCCGGGGATGTAGAAGAAGCCAGTGCCGAAAGCGTCGCAAACGCGAACGTATTCGAGGGGCTCAGGCTCAGCAGCGACGATAGCGTCAGCAGCCTGGGCGCCGGATACTGCTGCGAGAGCCGCAGCGGAGCCGATAAGAAGGCTCTTGATGTTCATGATTGACCTCCAGTCAAAGTTTTTAATTGGGTTTGGGTACTTTTAGCTGAAGGACAGCATTCCCTGCCCCATTCCCGTGTTCTTAGAAGCCAAACGATCCACCGCCTCGCTTCTGGTCGTGAAAATACAAAAGGTTTCGCCGCTTGCAATCGCGAACATCCGATAAATAGCATTTACGTATATGCTTCATTTCGGTTTGTTGCGGAAACAACACACAGCGCCACGTCGGGCGGCAGAGGCTTTTACAATGCGTTAAGAATTTCCTTGAAAATCCGTTAGTTAGCGAGGTTAACAAGGTCTTTCTAAACTACCGGCTTTTTCGGCGATGTGTTGCTCTGCCGGTGGCATGTATGGGAAATTTTTGCTTTGATCGATCGTGGCACATGACACCACACAGATGCGCCTGTCAGGAAATGGCAGGAAAATCCTTCATCCGGCGGCTGATTCACCGGATAACGATTCGAAGCGTGGAACATGTTGGCGATTTGGCAAATCGATTTACTCTCGGCGCGTGATGCACCTTGTTGACACAAGCGCTTCCGTTTCGGGCTTCCGTCCTGGGCGATCTCGCCGTCGTGGCCGCCCCTATCTATGGGGGCCGCGATGCCAGTCGGATTTACCGACTGGCCTGGCCTCAAAAATCACCATGGAGATCGACCGGCCCTTAGCGCTCAGGATGAGCCGGTGGCAACACTTAGATGCCGTCCACCGCCACATCGAGCGAATGTCGATCAATGCGCTCTTGAAGCGCGACCACAACGGCGTGCAGGAACTCTCGGCGGCGAGGCTCGGCGGCTGTCGCCAGCGTCATTGTCAGTCGCCCGCGAATCTTGCTCATGAAACCCACGTGGTCAAAGCGGTCGGCAGCGATATTTACTTCGACCTCCTCCATGTAGTGCGACAGATGCGATCCCAGTTCAAGATTCGCGTCCATCTGGTACCGAGCGGCCATCTGCTCTGCAAGCGTGCCCATCTGCACATAGGGGCCGTATTCGTCGATCATCAAATCTCCTTCGCATGCCTGAAAAACCTAGATAGGTGCTCTTTGTCAAAGAACGAGATGTATCCGGGATCATCCGCACAAAACACTGGATCAAATTTCTAAAATATGCGTGATCGACCAGCAGGCATACTCCAGACTACTGAAGGCCCATCAACGCGCGTTTGGCTGCACGACAAAGAGAGTCAAAGCGTGGGCTGCAACTTGGCGGGCGCCTGCAACGCGCAGACAAATGAACGACAAACCAGCCAGCCTGAATTGTCCAACAATATAAGTCCTGGGAAAATTTGATGGCGGAGAGGATGGGATTCGAACCCACGATACGCTTTTGACGTATACTCCCTTAGCAGGGGAGCGCCTTCGACCACTCGGCCACCTCTCCGGTGCGGCCTGATTATTGCGTAAAAAAAATGAATGCAAGGGTTTTTCGCCAAGAAGCCGAAAAACCTGTTGGCTGAACAGCCGCGCGCGAAACTTTGCGGGCAATTCGGGAACTTCTTTAAGGTCGGCACGTTCTCGCTTCGGTAACAAAAGAGGTGTTTCTAATGGCTCAGACCAAACTGAATGTTGTCGAAGACACGATCGAAAACCAGATTGCCGAGCTGCGCTCGCAAATCTCGTCGCTCTCCAAATCCGTTTCCGCCCGCGCGGAAGGCGTGAGTGAGGATGCATCCGAATTTCTGGACGAGGCACGCGGCCGCGTTCGCAAGGCTGCGAGCAATGTCCGTGCCCAGGGCCAGAATGTGGTGGAAGCAGTCAAGGAAAATCCCGGTACGGCAACCTCGCTGCTGACGATCGTCGGCGCACTCGGTTTCGCAATCGGTTATGCGGTTGGTGCGGGCACGCAGCAGAACTCGTCGAACAGCAGCCTTTATCGCTGGCGCTGATTACCGCACAAGAGTTAGAATTCAGGCAAGGCGGCAAAGTCCCGCCTTGCCTTTTTTGCATTGATGTCAAGACAACCAGAATGGGGGCCAGAAATGCTGTTCAGTAACGATCTTGAAGAGGCATTGGTGGATTTTGCCAGAGATCATGGCATCGACAGGGACGAGGCCGTTCAGCGCATCGTCCGCGCCGCCCTTATCAACAGCGGCTACCTCGCCTCCGGCGAAGAAGGCATTCCGCCGGAAAAGCTGAATGCCAGCAACGATGATTGAGACTTAGTAGCCGGATTTCGACGGCGCAGGCGCTGCCCCGCCCTTGTAGCGGGCGGACAGGGAGCGCAGCGTGTTGGAAAATTCCGTGACGTCGGCGCCAACGGCGACGAAGGACGCGCCGAGCTCGAGATAACGGCGATTATAGGCCTCATTGAATGTGAGAATGCCGGCAGCCTTGCCGGCCGCAACGATCTTGATGATCGCCGCTTCGATCACCGCCTGCACCTCCGGCTCGTCGATCCTGCCGAGATAGCCCATGTCGGCAGCGAGATCCGCCGGGCCGATGAAGACGCCATCCACACCTTCCACCGCAAGAATATTGTCGAGATCGTTGATCGCGGCGCGCGTCTCGGCCTGCACCAGCAGGCAGACGCTATCGGAGGCGCTATCGGCGTAGTCGGTTATGGTGTTGAAGGCCGACGCACGGGCAACGGCTGCCCCCATGCCGCGAATGCCGCGCGGCGGATAATGCATGGCGCTGACCAAACCTTCAGCCTGCGCGGCCGAATCGACCATCGGCACGAGGAGCGTGCGTGCGCCTGCATCCAGAAGCTGCTTGATCATCCAGCTTTCGCCGACCGGCACACGCACCACGGGTTCTGCCGACGACGTGGCGAGCGCCCGCAGCTGATCGATGATGCTGCGCAGATCGTTCGGACCGTGCTCACCATCGATTACCAGCCAGTCGAAACCCGCGGTTCCGGCAATTTCCGCGGTAATGGCCTCGCCCATATCGAGCCAGAGGCCAATCTGCGGCTTGCCGGCATGGATGGCGGTTTTGAAACGGTTTTCGGGAGCAGGCATGATGTCCTCAGGAAAGCAGTAATTTCAGATCGGCGGAGGCGTCCGCCAGGATGGCGCGATCCGGCTCGGCACCGGTATCGAGCAGTTTCTTGCCCGCGACATAGGCCTTGGCATCATTGACGGCATCCACCGCCACGAAACGCCCGTCGCGGAAATACCAGACCGACCAGCTGCCTTCACGGGCGCCTGGGCGCAGTACCGTCTCGTCATAACCGAGATTGAAGCCGGCGATTTGCAGCTTCACCTCATATTGATCTGACCAGAACCAGGGTTTCGCCTCATAGGCGGTTTCAGTACCGGCAAGCACGACCGCTGTCGCCTCGGCCTGATCGACGGCATTCTGGACCGATTCGAGACGCACATGCTGGTCGCGCCATGGCAGCAGGGCGCAATCGCCGACCGCGTGAATGTCCCGGTCGGATGTGCGGGTATAGTTATCCACCACAATGCCGTTGCCGACATCGAGGCCCGATTCGCGGGCAAGCCGGTCATTCGGCGTCACGCCGATGCCGACGATGACAAAATCCACATCGAGCGTCGAGCCGTCGGACAGTTCGGCGGCGGCCACCCGGCCATCCATGCCGACAAGGCGCACGAGGCCGGTCTTTTCGCGAATGGAAACGCCGTTCGCCTGATGGATGCCGCGCATGATATCGGCGGTTTCTTTCGCCGCCACGCGCTGGAGAATACGGTCGGCCATTTCGATCAGCGTCACATCAAGGCCGAGCTTGCGGGCAACCGCGGCCGCTTCAAGGCCGATATAACCGCCGCCGATCACCAGCAGCCTGCGGCCCGGCTTCATCTCTTCCATGAGACGGTCAGCATCGCGCTTGTCGCGAACGGTCAAGACCCCTTCCAGATCGCCACCGATGCTGGCGGGCAACAGGCGCGGTGCTGCCCCGGTTGCCAGCACCAGCTTGTTATAAGCAAGTGTGCTGCCATCCTGCATACGCACCGTTTTGGCCTTGCGGTCGATATCTTCCACCCAGGTGGACAGCCGGATATCGACATTATTGTCCGCGTACCACTCCTCCGGGCGGAACATCAGCCGGTCGAAGCTCATCTCGCCGAGAAGGTATTTTTTGGAGAGCGGCGGCCGCTGGTAGGGATAGGCATCCTCGGAGCCGACGATGGTGATGGGACGCTCATCCTTCAGCGCCCGGAGCTTTGCCGCCAGCGCGAAAGCGGCCTGCCCCGCCCCGACGATTACCAGCCTTCCCGTCACATTCCACTCCCAGACACGAATAGCGACAGGCCGATCCTGCCATGCTCGCGAAGCCATATTGCCGGATCAGGCGTAACGCCAAGTACGGCCCGCGTCAACCACGCTGCGACGCCAGCCCGGTGCAAGCATGACACATTATCAGCACAGGCTGCGACACGCCTGCAACCGGACCGAGCCAAGCGCATTCTATCAAGAGAAACATCGGCTTGCGAAACGAAGATTGGCCCATGTCGAGACGGACAACAGACAATTGCGCGGATTTCCTTCACGACCTAGCAAGGAAGCCGCGTTAAAATCAGCATCAAGAGAGGCAATCCGGGAGGTTGTCATGGCTTTGCATATGGATCCCCGTCAGAACGTCCCCCAGGACGAGAAGTACGAGAAATTTCAGATCGACCGGCCCGGCAAGATCACCTTCATCGGGCATCATCTGAGCGCCAGCGACACCCTGCGCTGCCTCGTGCGCACCATTTCCCTTTATGGCGCAGAGATCGAAGTCGGGCCGCATCTGGAAATGCCCGCCAATTTCTATCTGGAAATTCTCGGCATCCGCGATGAGATCGGCTGCACGCTGATCCGCCGGGAAGAGGAAAAGGTCACCATCGGGTTCAACATGCTGATCGATGCCGAATTCCTGCACCATGTGCGCCGGCTGAGCTTCGAGACCAGCGCCTGAGCGGCACGGCGGCGGAAAAACTGTTCCAAAACAGTCATTGGATAACCGGGCGCGGCTTGCGTCCGGTTTTTTTGCACCTATTGTGAGCCGGGTTTTCAAACACAGCTACCGGAACTTTCAGCCAATGTCCGCTTTCTCACGCCTTACGCCGCTTGCCGTCTCGCTCCCTTCAACCGTTCCCTTCGTCGGCCCGGAAGCCATCGAGCGGAACCGTGGCCTGAAGATGGAAGCGCGGATCGGCGCCAATGAAAGCGGCTTTGGCCCCGCCCCATCCGTGCTTCTGGCCCTGCGCGATGCGGCGGCAGACACCTGGATGTATAGCGACCCGGAAAATTTCGAATTGAAGGAAGCGCTTGCCATCCATCACGGCGTTGCACGCGGCAATATCGCCATCGGCAGCGGCGTGGACGGATTGCTGGGTGAGATCGCCCGGCTGATTGTCGAGCCCGGTACGCCTGTTGTGACCTCGTTTGGCGGTTATCCCACCTTCAATTATCATGTGAACGGTTTTGGCGGGAAACTCGTGACCACGCCCTATGTGGACGATCACGAAGACCTTGATGGGCTTCTCGATCTCGTCATCCGCGAAAACGCACCGCTGGTCTATTTCGCCAATCCGGATAATCCGATGGGAAGCTGGTGGGAGGCGAGCGAGGTCGTTGCCTTTGCGCGCGCGCTGCCGGAAACCTGCCTGCTCATTCTGGACGAGGCCTATTGCGAAACCGCGCCCGCCAGCGCCGTGCCAGCCATCGACGCGCTGATCGGCCAGCCGAACATCCTGCGCATGCGCACCTTCTCAAAGGCCTATGGGCTGGCCGGCGCACGCGTCGGTTATGCCATCGGCACGCTTGGTAATGTCGAAGCCTTCGACAAGATCCGCAACCATTTCGGCATGGCGCGCATATCTGTCGCCGGCGCCCTCGCGGCACTCAAGGATCAAGCCTATCTGCATGAGGTCGTTGGCAAAATTTCCGCTGCCCGCGATCGCATTTCCGCAATTGCCCGCGACAACGGCCTTGCACCGCTGCCCTCCGCCACCAACTTCGTCACCATCGATTGTCACCGCGACGGCGCTTATGCCCGCGCCATCGTTGATGGATTGATGGAGCATGGCGTGTTCATCCGCGTGCCGGGCGTCGCGCCGCTCAACCGCTGCATTCGCGTGAGCGTCGGGCCAGACGACAAGCTCGACCTTTTCGAGCGGGCATTGCCGAAGGTTATCAAGGCGATTGGGTGAGGCGGACGACAGGCTCTCGCTTCCGTCATTGCGGCCTTGAGCCATATGCTGCGAATGCGATTCAAAACCACGCCGCAAACCACTGTTCGCGAATCATTTTCCGTAACCGATATCGCCGAACATAAGAAAACCGCGCCGGCCTTGTTCCTGCCGGTCGCGGTTTGATGTGTCAGCGCAAAAGCTTCTTTTCAAAGCCCTCGCCGCGTTCCCCTTCGGGTTTACTTTCGTTTGCACCGGTCATCGGGACTGGAGGGAGCCGGGCCGGAAATTCTGTCGTGGATGCGGTGCGTTAGTGCATCGTCATCCAGTCGCGGGCGGCACGCAGCGCTTCGGCCAGTTCCGCCTTCGTCATGTTGCGGGCGAGATCCGCACGCAGTGAGGCTGCTCTTTCCGATCCGCGGATCGCGGCGATGTTCAGCCATTTGTGGGCCGCAACCAGATCCACCGTGCAGCCCCGGCCGGTCGCATAGACCAGGCCGAGATTGCAAAGGGTGTCGGCGCGGGTTTCGCCACCGGCAACTGCCATTTCGATATCGCGAATTTCAAAGCGTGCCATCGTTTTTATCCCTGTCTTCTACCTGTTTCATCAATCGCCTTCTTTATGAGGCTAACCTTCAGAACCGCCGTCTTATGCGGCTTTTTGTCCTTCGGGCCGGCAGGTTTTCCCTGCGCTTTTGATGAGTTCACTATGCGCCAAGCCTTTCAACGGGCGCTTAAAAGGCATGATTAATAGGCCGCAAACAAACTGCAAACGATTGGTAAAATTGGGTTTTTGTTAAATATCACGAGGTGCGGAAATTAAGGACTTTCAGAGGAATTTTACGAAAAGTTTACATCTGGATTTCAACCCTTCGTTCACCACGATCCAAACACCGATTTTCAAATTCGCCCGTCTCCACTCCGCAAACAGTCGCAAATGCCTCTCCATGACGGCAAATTTCTATTTCCTTTTACGTGAACGTAAAATAGTATTCGCCTGCCTGTTATGAGGATGAGACAGGCAAAGGATAGCATGGCCAAAAAGGTGATCGCGTCGCAGGACGCCACACCATCGGCAATGCGGGACAGGGTTTAATGCGCATCCATTTCTTCATGACCGGTGCGGTTCAGAAGAGTCTGCGCAAATTTCGGGAGGAGTTTTTATGAAACGCGTATTGATAATTGCCGCTGCCCTGATGATGGGCAGCAACCTTGCCTTTGCCGCAGAGGCAATCGAGGGCAACTGGAAGACGGCGAGCGGCGAAACCGCCGTGATCGGCCCCTGCGGCGCGGCCTTTTGCGTGACGCTGAAGACCGGCAAACATGCGGGCAAACAGATCGGCAAGCTTTCCGGCAAGGGAAACAGCTATGCCGGTGATATCACCGACCCCGCCAACGACAAGACCTATAGCGGCTCCGGCACCGTTTCCGGTAATTCGCTGAGCATGAAGGGCTGCGTGCTGAAGGTTTTCTGCAAATCGCAGACCTGGACGCGGTTGTAACAGAAGGACGGCGGGCGGGCCTTCGGCTCGCCGCCAGCCAACGCGGCGCGGCATCGGGAGATCTGCCTGTAGTGCGGCCGCGAGCGGACGCCGCGTGGAACATCCCTGATCGTTGATGTATCGTGGCCGCCCAGCCACACACCAACGAGAGCACGCATGCCCCTCCCCCTTTCGACGATCCTGATTGCCGGCACCTCGCATGTGGGCAAAAGCACCCTAGCCGGTCTTCTGAGTAAAAAGCTCGGCTGTGAGGCGATATCGACCGACAGCCTCGCCCGCCACCCCGGCAGGCCCTGGCCGGGCATACCGGCGCCGGTGGAGGAATATTACGCAGAGCTTTCGGCAGACACGATCCACTGGTTTCTGAAAGTGCATCACCAGAACATCTGGCCGCTGATCCGCTCGATGATCGACAGCAGCTCCAATACCGGCAATCCCGCGATCTTCGAGGGCGCGGCTTTGCGCCCGGAACTTATATCGCCCCTGCTCAGCAACACGGTCGCCGGGGTGTTTCTGCATGCCGGGAATGATTTCCTTCTCAAGCGGATGCGCTCTCACGCCCGATATGACGAGGCAACGGCCAGCCAGCGACGGATCATCGACGCCTTCATCGAGCGCTCGCTGCGGGAGAATACCGAGATGCTGGCGTCGGCGCAGCAACATCACGTGCCGGTTGTCGACGTGACGAAACCGCAAGCACTCGAAACCCTCGTGGCCGATATTGCCGGGCGCGTGACCGCCTCTTTTTCGTGATCAGACGACGGGCGACCGAGGTCTCTCCCGGTGCCATTGCGGCATTAATCTGTCCCGTCACCACCCGTTAACATCCCTGAACACCATATGAACCGGGGTCTCAGGGTCCGTTCAGTCCGAGTATGGCAAAACTCTGTCCATCAACTCCAATAAAGGGGAATGGACATGACAAAGTTGATCAGCCGGTTGGCAATCTTCGCGTTTCTCATGGCGATCTTCGCCATGTCCTTCGCTTCGCTCGTCGTCAACCCCAACCGCAGTTTCCAGCGGGTGAATGCGGGGGCGGCAATCGCCTGCCAGCACGGCCCGTCGCCTGTCGCCAATTGCCCCGTCGTACTTTGAGGACCGGCCGATGACCAGCACCTTTTCCAACGGCCTGTTCTCCGCCCTGCGGCTGGCGCTGATGGCCACGATCTTTCTCGGCCCGGTGGCGGGACTTGCGGTTTACAAGGCCGATCCTCGCCCGGCATCCAAGGGCGCTGGTTTTGTGCTCTTGATGAGCCTGCAGCGCGGCGCGCTCGGCTGAAATTTCGCCACCCCGTCCTCGCCCCGACCGTATTTTCCGTTTCTTTTCAGCTTCTTCGTATTTCTGTCGCTTGCCTGTCGAAATTGCCCTCTTATAATGGGCCATGACAATAGAAAAACGAACGATTCCGCCCTTCGCCTTTATCAGCCCCGAGCCTTTCGCGCCGCAGTCCTTCACGGACCCGAAAGAAGCAGTCGAGGCTTTGACCGCGCTTTACGAACGCAATACGGCGTTCCTGATCAACTCCTTCACCGACCTTGCCAAGGGCGCGCCGATCGCCGGCCGTTACCGTGCCTGCTATCCGCAGGTCAGCCTTGAGACCGCGACCTTCGGTCATGTCGACTCGCGTCTCTCCTATGGTCACGTCACCGCGCCCGGCGTCTATACGACGACGATCACCCGTCCGGAGCTTTTCCGCCATTATCTTAAGGAACAGCTGGGGCTTCTGATGAAGAACCATAGCGTTCCGGTCACGGTGTCGGAATCGGCCACGCCCATTCCGCTGCATTTCGCTTTCGGTGAAGGCGCTTATGTCGAGGCGGCAGCCGCATCCTCGCTCTCCGACGTGCCGCTGCGCGATCTGTTCGATACGCCCGATCTCAACAATACCGACGATCTCATCGCCAATGGCGAATATGATCAGGTGCCGGGCGAACCCGCGCCGCTGGCGCCCTTTACTGCGCAGCGCATCGACTATTCGCTGGCCCGCCTCAGCCATTATACGGCAACCAGCGCCAGCCATTTCCAGAATTTCGTGCTGTTTACCAACTACCAGTTCTATATCGACGAATTCGCCGCATGGGCGCGGCAGATGATGAAGAATGGCGGCGAAGGCTACACGGCTTTCGTGGAGCCGGGCAACATCATCACCCCCGCCGGTTCCGACAGGCCTGAAACGGACGCCGTGCTCGCCCGCCTGCCGCAGATGCCCGCCTATCACCTGAAGAAGAAGGGCCATGCCGGCATCACGCTCGTCAATATCGGCGTCGGCCCTTCCAACGCCAAGACGATCACCGATCATATCGCCGTGCTGCGCCCACATGCCTGGCTGATGGTCGGTCATTGCGCCGGCCTGCGTAACAGCCAGCGGCTGGGCGATTATGTTCTGGCGCATGCCTATGTGCGTGAGGACCACGTTCTGGACGACGACCTGCCGGTCTGGGTGCCGATCCCGGCGCTGGCCGAAGTGCAACTGGCGCTGGAAGGTGCTGTGGCGGAAGTCACGGGTTACGAGGGCTTCGAGTTGAAGCGCATCATGCGCACCGGCACCGTCGCCACCATCGACAACCGAAACTGGGAGCTTCGGGATCAGGCCGGCCCGGTCAAGCGCCTGTCGCAGTCCCGCGCCATAGCACTCGACATGGAATCGGCCACCATCGCGGCCAATGGCTTCCGCTTCCGCGTGCCCTACGGCACCCTGCTCTGTGTCTCCGACAAGCCGCTGCATGGCGAACTGAAACTGCCGGGCATGGCGACGGAGTTTTACCGCACCCAGGTCGCCCAGCACCTGCAAATCGGCATCCGCGCCGTGCAGAAGCTCGCCGCCATGCCGACGGAAACGCTGCATTCGCGCAAGCTTCGAAGCTTTTACGAGACGGCGTTCCAGTAAGATTGCGCATCCTCGCCCCTCAAGGTGTCGGTGTTGGTTCCTTCACCTTGAGGCGTTGCAATGCGAATAATGATCGATCTGGATGACGCACTGATCGCAGAGATCATGGAAATTACCGGTCTATCCAATGCTCAAGGCGGTTGAAACGGCCTTGAGAGAATTTGTCCGGATACATCAGCAGAGACGTGCGCTCGATGAACTGCGGGGCATTGGCTGGGAAGGCAATCTCGGTGAAATCCGCGATCGTTGGAGCACCGATGAAGCCTAGCGGATGAAGGCAGACGGGAGCCGTCATCCAGCGGCGCGACCCACTGCTGCTCGGTTTAAATCTCGAGACAGGCTGCCTTGCATTGAAGTTGATCGCAAAGTGGGCGCGTTTTCTCGGCGTTTTCCTTGGGACGAGCCTACGGCTGTCCGGTTTGAATTTTCGAGCACCGTCTATGGCATTGATTTTTAATGCTGTTCAGACGCATTACATCGTTCGGACACGAATGAAATATTGGGGTCATCCGATGAATGGCAAATCCAGCCAATCACTCTGACGTCATTCCTCGGGCCTGTCCCGAGGATCTGCAACCGATTGATTTTGTTGACGTGTTTAGATCCTTGGGACAAGCCCAAGGATGACGCCGGAGCTTCATCTAAACCGCACGGCGGTGAGCAGGCGCGAGAATGATGACGAGTGTTAAGGAAGCAGTTCAGCAGCTCGCCAGAAACGGCTGACCGCACTTCCTAAACGGTTTTCACCGTTCCCTCCACCCGCACCGGGAAATTCACCGACCGTGCGATGAAGCACTTATCATGCGCATCATGGTGCAGTTCGTCCACACGGGCGGGGTCGCCTTTCGAGATGGTGATGACCGGTTTCAGTACCACTTCGCTGAATTGCCCCGCGCCGTCCTTTTCCATGACAAGCGTGCCTTCGGCATTGTCGACATAGTCTTCGACGATGATGCCGTTGACGGAGCAGAAATGCAGGTACCAGAGCTTGTGGCAGGCCGAGAGCGAGGCGACCAGCAGGTCTTCCGGGTTCCAGCGGGAGGGATCACCGCGGAAAGCGGGGTCTGAAGAACCGGCGATATCGGCTTTTCCCGCTGTGGAAATCGTGTAGTCGCGCTCATAATCGCGATAGCCAGACGTGCCCTTGCCGCGATTGCCGGTCCATTTCACCTGCACGGCGTAATGATGTTCCTGTCCTGCCATTATCATTCCTCCCTTGGAACCTTTTTTCGCATTTCCTGACGGAAACCCGGTGTCCATTTTTCCTAGAAATGCTCTCGCATATCACGCACGTGATCGAGCCCCTTGCGCAGCGTGTCGATGATCTCATCCACTTCCGAGCGGCTGATTGTCAGCGCCGGCGAGGCCAGCATACGGTCGCCGGTGGCGCGCATGACAAGGCCGTTTGCCAGGCAATGGTTGCGCACGGCGGTACCGATGTCATCCGGTTTGGCGAAACGCCTGCGGGTTGGCTTGTCGGCCGTAATCTGCAGGCCGCCCATCAGGCCGACATTCACGGCCTCACCCACCAGTTCGTGGTCGGTCAGGCTTTTCCAGCCTTCGGAGAAATAAGGGCCGATATCGTCACGCACCCGCTCCACCAACCCCTCATCCTCGATGATGCGGAGATTTTCCAGCGCAGCAGTGGCGCAGACGGGATGGCCGGAATAGGTGAAACCGTGGTTGAAGTCGCCGACTTCCGACAACATCACTTGCGCCACCCGGTCGGAAACGATGACGCCGCCGATCGGCAGATAACCTGAGGACAGGCCCTTGGCGACGGGCGCGAAATCCGGCTCCACGCCGAAATGCTGGTAACCGAACCAGGAGCCGAGGCGGCCGAAGCCGCAGATCACCTCGTCGGAGACGAGCAGGATATTGCGTGCCTTGCAGATGCGGGCGATTTCCGGCCAGTAAGTTTCCGGCGGCACGATGACGCCACCTGCCCCCTGAATGGGTTCGGCGACGAAGGCGGCGACATTTTCCTCGCCGAGTTCATCGATTTTCGCATCCAGTTCGCGGGCCACTTTCAGGCCGAATTCAGCGGGCGAAAGATCGCCACCCTCGGCATACCAATAGGGCTGGCCGATATGGGCAATGCCCTCGATCGGCAGGTTGCCCTGCTCGTGCATCCACTTCATGCCACCGAGCGAGGCGCCGGCCACCGTCGAGCCGTGATAGCCGTTGCGGCGGGCAATGACCTTCGTTTTCGTCGGATGGCCGAGCGCCTTCCAGTAGACCCGCGCCATGCGAAACCAGGTGTCGGTGGCTTCCGAACCGGAATTGGTGAAGAACACATGGTTCATGCCAGGCCCGGCGCGTGAGGCGATCTTCTGCGCCAGAAGTGTCGCGGGCGGCGTGGTCGTTCCGAAAAACGCGTTGTAATAGGGCAGCTCGTTCATCTGCCTCTGAACGACATCGGCGATTTCGCGGCGTCCATAGCCAATATTCACGCACCAGAGGCCGGCAAAGGCGTCGAGGTATTTCTTGCCGGTGCTGTCATAGATGAACACCCCTTCGGCCCGCTCGATGATGCGGGTGCCGGCGGCGTTCAACTTGCCCATGTCGGAAAACGGATGAAGGTGATGGGCGGCATCGATGGCGGCGAGGTTGGATATCGGCTTGGAGACTTCATTCATGACAGATCGCACTCCCGCAAAGACGACGGCGCTGACGCTACCGCGCAACCGAACATGGCCGGGCGGCTTTGATTTGGCAAGGCTGGTGGTTTTTAGGAGTCAGCATGAACGAGCGGATGCGGCTGGGTTTCTTCTCCCCGAGGGGGAGAAGGTGGCCCGAAGGGTCGGATGAGGGGGCGACGCCAGCGATAGACCGAGAGCTTGCCCCCTCATCCCGCTGCCGCGACCTTCTCCCCGGCGGGGAGAAGAAACAAGCGGCGCGCTCCCAATCCAAACGCACTCCGGTCACGCGCTACGCGAAAAAAGCCCGCCCCACCAGCACCTTCAACTCGCCGGCGTGAACCTCCAGCGCCACATCCCGCTCCATCGGCAGCAGTTCGCCATCGATGACGCAGCGCACATCGTGGCGCTTTTTCGGAAAATGCAGCTCCACATCCGTGACCGTCATGGCGGTGACGGCAGCATTTTCCTTCAGCCTGCCGCGCAGGATGTCGAAAACGAGCTTAGCTACGCCGGAGGGGCGTAGCGGGTCCGTGAGATAGAAACCGAGATGGCCACCCGACACACTATCCGCCACCAGCAGCGAATTCTGGCCAAATTCATTGTTGGAGACGGAAATGGCAGAGACCTTACGATGCTGGGTTTCACCGTTGACGGTATATTCCACCTCGAAGACCGGCGGATTGAGGATGACGCTGATGGCGGCGCGAATGCTTGCCTTGATCTTTCCGAGACGGGAGGCGAAAGCGAGATTGTTGCGGTAGCGCACCATGCGCGAATGCAGGCCAGCGGAAAACTGGTGGACGAAAAGGCGGCCATTGGCGCTGGCTATATCCACGCTGGCGATATCGCCATTCGCCAGCGTTTCCAGTGCGAGGCGAATGTCGAGCGGCAGTTTCAGCGAGCGGGCAAACAGGTTCATGGTGCCGGCCGGCACGATGCCAAGCGCAATGCCCTGTTTCCAGGCAATGCCGGCGGCGGCCGAAATGGTGCCATCGCCACCGCCGGCAATAATGCCTTCAATATCAGGCTCATCGGCGGCGCGTTGCATTTCCTCGACAATGTCTTTTCCGGAAACCAAACGGCAATCGATCGTGTGCCCGGCACGGGAAAAGACTGCGTGGGCGTGTTCGCAATAGGCATCCATATCCGTGGTGCGAAAGGTGCCGCCGTCACGATTGAAAATTGCGATGAGCTTCATGTTTCCAACCTGATCCTGTGAGGCAGCCGCGCGTAAATGCCTGGGGTTATATAGGGTTCCAAACACCATCGCGTGAAGATGCTCTTTTGCCGAGAATCGCTCTACCGCAACGCGTCATTTCATGTTAGAGGTCACTTAAGGTCATTTTCATGACCGCGCATCTCCAGTCAGGGCAGACCGCTCCCATACGGTCTTGCCCTTTTTTCTGTTGGGTACTCCCCCTTCTCAGGTCACCATGAGCCAGTCGAAAATTTCCGAAGCCCACCCCGCAGCGGAGAATGAAACCGTTTACACGGACGCTCCGGCCGTGGCGTTGTCGCCGCTTGCCATCGCGCTTATAGAACTGGCTCTGGCCGCCGGGGGCTTCGGCATCGGCACCGGCGAATTCGCCATTATGGGCCTCTTGCCTGACGTTGCCACGACCTATGGTGTGACGGTGCCGCAGGCGGGTTATGTCATCACCGCCTATGCGCTTGGTGTCGTCATCGGTGCACCGATCATCGCGGTTCTTGCGGCGCGCATGACGCGGCGCGCTTTGCTCCTCGGCCTGATGGGTCTTTTTGCGGCCGGCAATATCCTGAGCGCCATCGCACCGGATTTTTTGAGCTTTACCGTGCTGCGCTTCATCACCGGCCTGCCGCATGGCGCCTATTTCGGCGTTGCGGCACTGGTGGCGGCCTCCATGGCGCCGATCCATAAGCGCGCCCGCGCCGTTGGCCGCGTCATGCTCGGCCTCACCATTGCCACGCTGCTCGGCACACCGCTCGCCACCTTTTTCGGCCAACTGCTGTCCTGGCGCGCCGCCTTCATGCTGGTCGGCGGCATAGCGCTCCTAACCGTCGCCCTGCTGTGGCTGTTCCAGCCGCGTGACCGGGTGGAGGAAGGTGCGAGTGTGTGGCGCGAACTCGGCGCTTTCCGCCGCGTGCAGGTGTGGCTGACGCTTGCCATCGCCGCGGTCGGTTTCGGCGGCATGTTCTCGGTTTTCAGCTATATCGCCAAGACCACCACCGATGTGGCGATGATGCCGGTTTCCACCGTTTCCATGGTGCTGGCGCTGTTCGGCATCGGCATGAATGTCGGCAATGTGGTCGGCTCGCGGCTTGCCGATATCTCGCTCAACGGCACGATTGGCGGCATGCTGGCCTTTAACGTGCTTGTCATGGTCCTGTTCGGCATGACGGCGCATGAGCCCTTCATGCTGTGCCTCTGCGTCTTCCTGATCGGCTGCGGTTTTGCCGCCTGTCCGGCGGTGCAGACGCGGCTGATGGATGTGGCGCAGGATGCCCAGACGCTGGCCGCCGCCTCCAACCATTCCGCCTTCAACATCGCCAATGCGCTCGGCGCCTGGCTCGGCGGGCTCGTGATTTCCATGGGCTTCGGTTATGCTTCAACCGGTTATGTCGGGGCGGTTTTGTCCCTTCTCGGGCTTGGCGTTTTCCTCGTTTCCGTCACCGTCGAGCGGCGCGAAAAGGCGGCTTGAGCCGGCCCTATCGAAGCTTACGGAAATTTCACAATCGGGCGCTTGACTCTTTTCGGTTTCAGGCGCACCACGGCCTTACGCGCAGGCCAATCAGCACGGCGCGGATTTCAACGGAGCATCATTAGATGTCTAGCGACAGTAGCAGTCGATTGCCTTTGCCGAGACCGGCGAACGTGAACTGATCCGACCTCTGTCGGCTCACCACCGCGTTCGCCGTTATCGGCGAATCGACGGAAAGGTGAGCAATCATGAACTTCCACAACCTCTCCCAGAGGGCCAGCAAGGCCGCACGTCTTCTTCGTAGCGGAAACGCCGGCTCCACGACCATTGCCGAACGTGTCGAATACCTCAACACGCTTGAGGTCGGTGATGCCGCAACCGCCCTGCTCGCCATGCCGCAGGCAAAGGCCGTCGCCATTCTCGACCGGCCCGAACTGCATGGCGCAGCCGCCATCATCGCCCATATTCCTGTCGAACAGGCTGCCCGCTTCGTCAACCTGATGTCTGACGACCGCGTTGCCGACGTCATGGCGGAAATGGCCGAAGAACCGCGCGCAAAGCTGTTTGCAAGGCTGGACCGCACGACGGCTCTCTCCATCAAGCACCTGATGGGGTATCCGCCGCGCACCGCCGGCTCGATCATGACCACGGAATTCGTCAGCGTGCCTGACGACTGGACGGTGGAACAGACCCTTTCGCACATCCGCGTTGTCGAGCGCTCGCGTGAAACGGTCTATGCCATCTATGTGCTGGCGCAGGATGGAACGCTGACGACCGTCGTGACGCTGCGCCGCCTGCTGACCGGCGAAGCCGGCGCTTCCATTCTCTCCGTCGCATCGAAGGAAGGCATCGTCTGCGCCAGCCCCTTGATGTCGCAGGAGGATGTCGCCCGGCTGATCCGCAAGCACGACCTTCTGGCGCTGCCCGTCGTTGACGATCACTCGCATATTCTCGGCATCGTCACCGTTGACGACGTGATCGACACCATGATCGCCGACACTACGGAAGACGCCCACAAGTTCGGCGGTATGGAAGCGCTGGGCAAGCCCTATATGACGATCGGCTTCCCGGACATGATCCGCAAGCGCGCGGGCTGGCTCGCAGCACTCTTCCTCGGTGAGATGCTGACGGCAAGCGCCATGCAGCATTTCGAGGGTGAGCTGGAAAAGGCTGTGGTGCTGACGCTGTTCATTCCGCTCATCATGTCTTCGGGCGGTAACTCCGGTTCGCAGGCCACCTCGCTCATCATTCGGGCGCTGGCGCTTGGCGAACTGAAGCTCTCCGACTGGTGGCGGGTGCTGCTGCGGGAAATTCCGACGGGTCTGACGCTTGGCTGCATTCTGGGCGCCATCGGCTTCCTGCGCCTGACGGTCTGGCAACAGGCCGGGTTTTATGACTACGGTGACCACTGGCTGCTGGTGGGCGCCACCGTGTTTTCGGCACTTGTCGGCATCGTCACCTTCGGTTCGCTTGCAGGCTCCATGCTGCCCTTCATCCTGCAGCGCCTGCGTCTCGACCCCGCCAGCGCCTCTGCACCCTTCGTCGCCACGCTGGTGGATGTCAGCGGCCTCGTCATCTACTTCTCGGTGGCGCTGGTGATCTTGAGCGGCACGTTGCTTTAAAAGACAAAAGGCCCGCTTTTCCGAGCGGGCCTTTTCATTTGCGGAATGCGCCTGCGCGCAAGTGCTCATCAGCCGCCGGCGCTGATGACGCCCGTTCCCAGAAGCGCAAGCAGGATGAAGCCGATGACCACGCGATACCAGACGAAGGGCATATAGCTCTTGGTGGAGACCAGCTTGAGGAAGACGACAATCACCGCATAACCGACGATGAAGGCGATCAGGGTCGCGAGACCTGTTGGCCCCCAGCCGACCGGATTGTCTTCACCGATGCTTTTGAAGAGCTGGTAGAAGCCGGAGCCGAAGACGGCGGGAACGGCGAGCAGGAAGGAATAACGGGCAGCTGCCTCGCGGGTATAGCCGAGCAGCAGGCCGGCGCTGATGGTGCCGCCCGAGCGCGAGACGCCGGGGATGAGCGCCATGGCCTGCGCGAAACCGAACAGGATGCCATCGCGCCAGATCAGCTGGTTCAGCTTGTAGCGCTTCTCACCGATCCTGTCGGCAATGCCGAGAACGATGCCGAAGACGATCAGCATCACGGCGGTGATATAGAGGTTGCGCAGCGAATGTTCGATGGCGTCCTTGAAGAACAGGCCGAGAAACACGATTGGCACCGAACCGATGATAATCAGCCAACCAAGCCGGGCATCGGCCTTGTCATAGGGGCCGAGGCGAAGGTTTTGCCGCAGCCAGGCGGCGGCGATGCGCATGATATCGGACCAGAAATAGACCAGTACTGCCATTTCCGTGCCGATTTGCGTAATCGCGGTGAAGGCGGCGCCCGGATCGGTGCCGGAGGGGAGAAACTCCCCGGCGATGCGCAGATGCGCGCTTGAAGAAACCGGAAGAAACTCCGTAAGCCCTTGCAAAAGGCCGAGAAATCCGGCCTCCATCCAACCCATGCTCATGTGCTTTGATGTCCCTGCTGCGAATCACGATGGCAGCATTATGCATTAATCGGGGCAAATGCATGTTGCATCGCACCATCCCGAGCATTGAGAGCGGCACGTGGTTTTACCCGTGATTTTTCAAGCGGCCTTTTCCGCGGCCTGCGGAAGCTGTGTGTATTTCGCGCCGTTCTTGCAGACGACATGGGCGTCACCCCAGCTTTTCAGCGCCGAAATCACCGGCTTCATGGTGTCGCCAAGCGGTGTCAGCGCGTAATCCACACGTGGCGGCACCACCGGGAAGACGGTGCGTGAAATCAGACCCGCCTCTTCCAGTTCGCGCAGCTGCTTGGTCAGCATGCGCTGGGTGACACTTGGAATGTGGCGGCGCAGCTCGTTGAAGCGCAGAACGCCTTCGTTGATGAGGTGATAAAGGATCACGCCTTTCCATTTGCCATCGAGAAAACTCAAAGCCGATTCCACCGGGCAGCCGGGGAAATTGCCTGTCAGCTTGGCGCGCGGTCGCGACATCACAGTATCCTTTTTGTATGTATCATCACAAAATGTGCATTCTTGCGATCGATGTTCATATGTATCAAGTAAGAGGCACGCAAACAAGCAAAGGAGACTGTTCATGCGCGCCATCGGTTACAAGACGAACTTGCCCATCACCGCAAAGGATGCGCTTGTCGATATCGACATGCCCCAGCCGGAGGCGAAGGGGCACGATATTCTGGTGGAGGTGAAGGCGGTTTCGGTCAATCCCGTTGACACCAAGGTGCGCCGCAATCAGCCGCCGGAAAATGGTGCTACCCGCGTGCTTGGCTTCGACGCTGCGGGCGTGGTGAAGGCCGTCGGCGACAAGGTCTCGCTGTTCAAGCCGGGCGACGAGGTGTTTTACGCCGGTGTCATCAACCGTCCCGGTTCCAACAGCGAATTCCATCTGGTCGATGAGCGCATTGTGGGCGCAAAGCCGACATCGCTGAATTTCGAGGAAGCTGCAGCACTACCGCTGACCGCAATCACCGCTTACGAGACACTGTTTGACCGGCTGCGGGTGAAGGAGCCGGTTCCGGGTGCCGCAAATGCCGTTCTGGTCATCGGTGGCGCCGGTGGCGTCGGCTCGATCGCCATTCAGCTTTTGCGGGCGCTGACGGACCTTACCGTCATCGCCACGGCGTCAAGGCCGGACACGATGGCGTGGGTAAAGGAACTGGGGGCGCATCACGTCGTCGATCACAGCAAGCCGATTGCTCCGCAGGTGGAAGCACTTGGCCTCGGCGCGCCGGGCTTTGTCTTCTCCACCACCCATAGCGACATTCACGCCGCCGACAGCGTGGCGGCCATTGCGCCACAGGGCCGGTTCGCGCTGATCGACGATCCGGCCGGCGGTTTCGACGTCATGGCCTTCAAGCGCAAATGCGTATCGATCCATTGGGAAATGATGTTCGCCCGCGCCGTGTTTGAGACGCCAGACATGATCGAACAGCACAAGCTGCTGAACCACGTTGCGCAACTGGTCGATGGCGGCAAGATCAAGACGACGCTGACGGAAGTCTTTGGCACCATCAATGCAGCAAATCTCATCAAGGCGCATGCGCTGATCGAGAGCAACAAGGCCAAGGGCAAGATCGTGCTTTCGGGCTTCTGATCGACACGACGGCGCGTCCCATCGCGGGCGCGCCAATTCCGCCCTGTGCCTCTGCCACGCGCGAAAAATCTGGCGTGGCTTTCTCTTTATCAGTCGTCGTCCGGATCTTCCGGGCATGGCCATGATGCGGGCGTGGTCAGGCCGCTCGGCAATTTTGTCTCGGCGTCGCCGCAGGCAATATCGACCTGCCTTTGCTCCAGCCCCGTCGCGGTGGAAAGATCCACCCCCTCGATGCGCGTCAGGAGCAGGAAGGCACTGGTGAAATCCACCGGCCCGCCAAGTGTCGCGCCGCCGAAGCGGGCGCGCGACAGGTTGGTGAGGGAAAATTTCGAGCCGTTCAGCGTTGCACCCTCGAAATCGGCGCGCCCGAGTTCGGCCTTGGTGAAATCCGTGCCGTCAAGCTTAGTTTTTTCGAACTTGGTGCGCTGCATTTCGGCGTTGATAAATTTCGCATTGGTGGCGTCGGCGGCGCTAAAGTCGCTGCGATAAGCTTCCACCTTGGTCAGATTGGCGCCCTGCAGGTTCGCCTCCCCCAGCGCCGTGCGGATGAGTTTCGCCTTTTCAAGATTGGCGCCCTTCATCGAAGAGCCGCGCAGGTCGGTATAGGTGAAGTCTGTGCCGTAAAGCATCGCCGAATCGAGATTGCTGCCGCCCAGCATCAAAAGGCGCTTGTTGCATTCGCGCCAGTCTATGCCGGCCATGGCATCGGTGCGGCAGCTGGCAGCCACCAGCGGACCGCCGCTCAGCGAAACGGCAATAACCACGCCGGCCGCCAAAGCGGCACCAAACCTTGTCTTCCGCACGATATTCAGCTTCTGAACGCCGGACATTCTCTTACTCCCTGCCACCGGAGCGACGGCGCAAACTTGAGCCGCCCCTGGGGACCATATGCACATTCAAGGCGTTACCGCATTTCCATTCCGCATTCCACGGGCCAGTTGACGGCAGGACACCCCAACATCCTATATGTAAGAAATCGAAGAGCAATCCACAAATAGGCAGGGGGCAAAGAGGCTGTGGATGTCTTTTTTGCCATCATGCCGAAAACGCCTTCTTCCAGCCGGACCACACGTTGGGTTGAATCAATGCAGGCCCTCAACCCAAGCACGACGTCATCCTCGAGCCTGTCCCGAGGATCTGCAACAAATTGATTTTGGCGACGTGTTTAGATCCTTGGGACAAGCCCAAGGATGACGGCGGATGCCTCTGCGACATCACATATTGGCGTAAACCGGCCCCTCACCGCCTTGCGGCGGCACCCAGTTGATATTCTGGTTGGGATCCTTGATGTCGCAGGTCTTGCAGTGCACGCAGTTCTGGGCGTTGATGACGTAGACCTCCTCGCCGTCCTTCTCCACCCACTCATAGACCCCGGCCGGACAGTAGCGCGTCGACGGACCGGCAAAGACGTCGTGTTCGGAACGCTTCTGCAACTCCATATCCTTCACCTGAAGATGCACCGGCTGGTCCTCCTCATGGTTGGTGGAAGACAGGAACACCGAGGACAGGCGGTCGAAAGTCAGAACGCCATCGGGTTTGGGATAGGCGATCGGCTTGTGCTTCGAAGCCGGCTCGAGGCTTTGCGCATCCGTCTTGCCATGCTTCAGCGTGCCGAAGACCGAGAAGCCGAACAGCTGGTTCGTCCACATGTCGAGACCGCCAAGGCCGACGCCAACCAGCGTGCCGAATTTCGACCATAGCGGCTTGACGTTGCGCACCCGCTTCAGATCCCTGCCGATATCGCCTTCGCGCCATTCGGCCTCGATCTCCGCTACCTCGTCATGGGCGCGACCGTCCGCAATCGCCGCGGCGATCTTGTCCGCCGCCAGCATGCCCGACAGCACCGCATTGTGGCTACCCTTGATGCGCGGCACGTTGACGAGACCGGCGGAACAGCCGATCAGCGCACCGCCGGGGAAGGTCAGTTTCGGCACCGACTGGTAACCGCCTTCGGTGATGGCGCGCGCGCCATAGGAGATGCGCTTGCCGCCCTCGAACGTATCGCGGATGGCCGGATGCGTCTTGAAGCGCTGGAATTCCTCGAAGGGATAAAGATAGGGGTTCTTGTAATTGAGATGCACCACGAAGCCGACAGCGACGAGATTATCCTCGAGATGATAGAGGAACGAACCGCCGCCGGTCTTGAAGCCCAGCGGCCAGCCGAAGGAGTGCTGCACGAGGCCCTGTCTGTGGTGCTCCGGCTTGACCTGCCACAGTTCCTTGATGCCGATGCCGAATTTCTGCGGCTCGCGATCCTTCGACAGGTCGAATTTGGCAATCAGCTGCTTGGCGAGCGAACCACGCACGCCTTCTCCAACAAGCACATATTTGCCGTGCAGTTCCATGCCGCGGGTGAAGCCAGGGCCAGGCTCGCCGTTCTTTTCGATGCCCATATCGCCGGTGGCGACACCGATGACAGCGCCATCGTCATTATAAAGCACTTCGGTTGCGGCAAAGCCGGGATAGATCTCGACGCCGAGCCCTTCCGCCTTTTCCGCCAGCCAGCGACAGACCAGCCCAAGCGAGACGATGTAATTGCCGTGATTGTTCATCAAGGGCGGCATCATGAAATTCGGCAGGCGGATGGAGCCAGCCGGGCCTAAAAACATGAACTGGTCGTCCTTGACCTCGGTCTTGAAGGGATGCCCCTCCTCTTCGCGCCAGCCGGGCAACAGCCGGTCAATGCCGATGGGATCAACCACCGCACCGGAGAGGATATGGGCGCCGACTTCAGCACCCTTCTCAAGAACGACGACCGAAAGCTCAGGCTGCACCTGCTTCAGCCGGATCGCGGCGGCAAGACCCGCAGGACCCGCTCCGACAATCACAACGTCGAATTCCATCGCTTCGCGTTCGGGCAGTTCCATCGCTTCCGTCATCTCGTCCTCTCAGATCGCCGGTCCCATCCGGCTGTTATTATATCCGCTTTCCGGCATCGACAGGGCATTGCCGGTGCGAGGTAAAAAGCCCGTGCGCAACAAGGAGTTCGCCTCCCCTGTCTTCGCAAAGCAAGACGCCTTTGTCGAGCTTCTATAGCGGCAAAACATGTCGCAGGCCAGTCAATTGTCAGACAACCTGATGATTGATTTATTACTTTTACGTTCACGTAATAAAATAAGAGCGATGCGTATTTGCGTCAAGAGTGGTTGGTGTTTGGGGAAGCTGGGGCTTCCGCATTGCGCCACAAGCGCATATGGCTCACATTCGTCGGCAATGGCTGACGCAGGCTCCAATCTGCGACGAGCAGAAACGGATCGCTGTCGAAGTTAAAGCTCCTCCCGGTCAGTCGGGAACGACTTTCGCACCTCCCATAATTTAGCATTTAAGAAAAGTGAAATGCTGTTGTGGCAATCTGGAGGAACCAGCAGGCTGATCTGCAAATGAAATACGTGCCATGTGTGCGTGCACATACGGGTGTTTTGTAGCAGGGCCACGTCGTCAGGCAATGTGAGAAAGCGATTCCTTGTTTACACAGCAGCAATTGATTTCCATCCTTTCCTCCCTTCCAGACCCCGCGTTCATCTTGACGCGCAGCGGCCGTTATGCGGCTGTATTCGGAGGGAAAGACCTTAGACACTATCATGACGGTAGCGGTCTTGTCGGGCGTAGTATGTTCGAGATGCTGAAAGAAGAGAAGGCAAGGTGGTTCGCTACCGAAATTGAAAAGGCGCTGGCAAGCGGTGTGCTCCATATCGTCGAATATGAACTCAGCGGCAGTGATGTCAAAGGAGCCGGCGACGGTCCCAGTCATTCCATCTGGTTCGAAGGCCGCGTTCAGGCGCTCGATTTTCAAGTAGAGGGCGAGGCTGCCGTTGTCTGGGTAGCGAGCAATATTACCGATAAGAATGACGTCCAGCAGAAGCTCCGCCAACTGAGCGAAACCGACGCCCTGACGGGGCTATATAACAGACGCAAGCTGATTGAGACGCTCGACCACCGGTTAGCGATCTTTGAACAAGAAAAATCGCAGACTTCTTTACTCGTATTTGATCTCGACAATTTCAAACAGCTTAATGACCAGATGGGGCATCACGCAGGCGACATGGCCCTGGTGGAAATTGCGCGCCTGTGCCGACAGCACCTGCGCCAGAACGATGTGATTGCCCGTTTCGGGGGAGACGAGTTCGTGGTTGTGATGCCGGGCACCCATCGTAACGATGCGTTGGAAATTGCCGAGCGACTGCGTGAGAATGTTCCGATCACCCTGAAGCAAAGCCTGCGTTACGAAGCGACTATCAGCGGCGGTGTCAGCGAATTCGGCCAGCCTGATCGCTTTTCCAGCGATATACTCAAACGCGCCGACGAGGGCTTGTATTTGTCAAAACGCGCCGGTCGCAACCGGGTGTCAGCTCTATAATTCCAGTCGACGCAAACTGTTCCTCCTTAGAGGGGTGGCTTCGGACCAGAAGCGACCAATGTAGTCAGCCACCTCGCATCAACTGCCCCCCTCAAATCGCCCATTCCTCATCCGTCGTAAACACAATCGTCAGCCAGCGATCCGCACCCTCGCCGCCCAGCGCATCGCCGATCTCGTCGCGGATCGCATCCCATTCTTCCAGATGCCGGGGCGGCCAGTTTTTCGGGACGATGAAGAAGAGTTCGATCTGTCGGCCACGGCCGACGCGGGCGACATAGGAATAATGCGAGGCGAAGCCGAATTTCCCCACCGTCTCTGTCGCCACCCGATCCACATGCTGCTTGAATTCCAGCGGGGTGACCAGAAGAATGTCGGCGAGCGCCTGTTTCACATTGCCGAGCGGCATGGGGATGATGACGAGGCAGACCAGCGCGAGCACGGCGGGGTCGATATAGGGGGCGATCCACGCGTGGGTCGTTCCCGTGAGGCCATAACCAATGGCGAAGGCGACGAACAGCGCGATGCTTAAGAGCGCGCTCATCAGCCAGCTTTTGGCGTCCAGCGCCACGAAGGCGGATTTCAGCCGGCGGTTCTGCCTTTTGACGAACCATGCCATGGCAAGCGAGACGGCGAAGCTGAAGAAGGTGACGATGATGGCGTAGTCGAACTCGATCGATCTGCCGCCATCCATCAGGCTGTCGATGGCATTGATCAGCGCATAGATCGCAGCGCCCATCAGAAGTGTGCCGTTGAGGCCAAGCACCATCGGCTCCAGATGCCAGAAACCCATGGTGAAGCGCTCCGCCAGTCTGCCACCGGGGCGGGGCGCGGCGGAGGCCGCGATCAGCCGCGCCACCAGAAGCGCCAGCACCGTCATGAAGGCGTCGGTGAGCGCATAAACGCCATCGAACACCACCGCGAAAGAACCGGAGAACAGGCCCGCGCCAATGCCGAACGCGGCCAGCAGGACCGTGACGGCGATGGAAAACTTCAGCAGAGATTGTTCTGTCATGACGTGTATTTGACCTTCAAAATCGGACGCCACCTTCCTATAAACAGCACAGACACTCCTCACAAGACAGGACAAACCCCATGGATTTCGGCATTTCCGGCAAACGCGCCCTCGTTCTCGCCTCCTCTCGCGGCCTTGGGCTGGGCATTGCCACGGCGCTGGCCAAGGAAGGCGCAAACGTTCTTCTCGTCGGCAGAAGCGGCGAGAAGCTGGCTGCAAACTGCAAGGCGATCAATGCGCTCGGCAAAGGCAAGGCCGACTGGGTCTGGGGTGATCTTGCCGATGACAATTTCGTCGAGGCCATGGTTGAAGCCGTCAAGGACAAGCTCGGCGGCATCGATATTCTCGTCAACAATACCGGCGGCCCGACGCCGGGTCTCGCGCAGGAAATGACGACCGAGAAGCTCGACACCTTCTTCCAGTCGATGGTGCTGCGCGTCATCACGCTCACCAACGCGCTGTTGCCGCAGATGAAGGAACAGGGCTTTGGCCGCATCCTCACCGTCGCCTCATCCGGCGTGTTCGAACCGATCGCCAATCTGGCGCTCTCCAACACCCTGCGCGGCGCGCTGGTGGGCTGGAGCAAGACGCTGTCCAGCGAAGTGGCCGGTTTCGGCATCACCTCCAACCTGCTGCTGCCCGGCCGCATCCACACCGATCGCATCGACGAGCTGGATGGCGCCAACGCCAAACGTCTGGGCAAAAGCGTCGAGGAAATCCGTGAAGCTTCGGTCAAGACCATTCCGGCCGGTCGCCTCGGCACGGTGGAAGAGTTCGCCGCTGCCGGCGCTTTCCTCTGCTCGGTGCCCGCAAGTTATATCACCGGCACGATGCTCAGGGTAGATGGCGGCGCGGCGAAGTCGAACTGACAGCCGCCAACACATACACACGTCAGGAGACCGCTTCGTAGATCACGAAGCGGTTTCGGCCGGTATTCTTGGCTTCGTAAAGGGCCGTGTCGGCGCGGCGCAGAACGTCGCTGGCGCTTTCACCGGGATTGGCAAAAGCGATGCCGGCCGAACAGCTATAGCGGAAATCCGGCATATCCCCGAGCGGTGACGCATCAGCCAGCGACGACAGCAGCCCCTGCATGACAGCCTCGGCGCTATGCATCCGCGAACCGCCAAGGACCAGCAGGAACTCCTCTCCGCCGATCCGGCCGATGAGATCGTCGCGACCGACGCTCGCGGAAAGCCGCGCGGCGAAATCCTTGAGAACCAGATCGCCGCAGGCATGTCCGAAGCGATCATTCACCGCCTTGAAGTGATCAATATCCATGATGATGACAGCAAGCGCCTGCGCCTTGTTGGGGCCGAGCATGTGATTGAGGCTATCCATGGCATAACGGCGGTTGCCGAGACCGGTTAGTTCGTCGCTCAGCGCCGATTTCAACGCCCTGTCGCGCTCCTGCCGCAGATCGCGCAATTCGATGCCGAGTTCGGAAATATCGGTGATCACGCACAGCATCCAGCCGCCCGGCAACGTCGTTTCAGTCGTCAGCACCCAGCGCCCGTCATTGAGACTGGTCTCAATGGTGCGGAAGGGCAGCTTGCCGCGCCGCGTTCTGGCGGAACGCAGCCAGAGTTCGAAATCGGAGGTTTCGACGGCGGTGCCGGTGGAACTGCGATATCCGCTACGCATAAGGTCCACCCAACTCGGAAAACCAGCCGGGCCGATGCCGAGCGCCTTGCGAAACACCGTATTGGCGAAACGCAACTCGTCGCTGCCGTCAAAAAGCGCATAACCCTGCTGCGACGCTTCCATGAGGTTGAGAAGCTGCCGGTTGAAAACCGCGATCTCGCCCCGCACCGACTCGGGACAGTCCAACGGCACGTCTTCCAGGAGGGAATTGGTCATCTTGCGGGACATCAAAATTTCCGGGTTGGGAAGTCAACAGGTGAAACGCAATATAGGAACTTCGATTTATATTCTTCGAGAATAAAGTATTTAGTACATGTGGACCCGACCGTTGCCTTGCCACCTAATCTTCCGATTTGTACCATTATAACCGCAAACCCCTAAAGATATTGCAGAAAACTATCTGCATTCTTTCATGCTCGCATAAGCAAATCGTTTACCATCCGCTGCCCTATAGATGTTTCCCCAGCCCACTTCAGGCAAAGGGGACAGCCCCTCCGGCAGCGATCGGCCGAAAAACGGCGGCCGACGCTTGCCATTCCATCTGCCCTGTGCAATCAACCGCCCTCCTCTGACATCGGGACGCCAAAGGCATCCCTTATTTTCACGCCGGGCCACCCAAGGGCCGGGCGAATATTTCTTTCGGCGACAAGGATATGGCGATGACGCAAAAGCGGGCACTTGGCCTCGATTTCGGCACGACCAACACGGTCATGGCTCTTTCCAACGGTGACGGCGACAGCCGTTCCATGCGTTTCACCAGCAGCGCCGGTACGGATGACAGCATGCGCACGGCGCTTTCCTTCATGAAGGATGCAGGCCTTGGTGCGGCCGCGCTGCATGTGGAGGCGGGCCATGCCGCCATCCGGCAATTCATCGACAATGCTGGCGACTGTCGTTTCCTGCAGTCGATCAAGACATTTGCGGCCTCGCCGCTGTTTCAGGGCACACTGATCTTCGCCAAGCGCCAGAGCTTCGAGGATCTGATGGAGGTGTTCCTGCGCAAGCTGAAAACCTATGCGGGTGACGAATGGCCAGGCGACGTCTCGACCGTCATCGCCGGCCGGCCGGTGCGTTTCGCCGGGGGCAATCCGGACGAAGCGCTGGCGCTTGCCCGTTACAACGAGGCGCTGACGCGCGCCGGTTTTCCGGAAATCCACTATGTCTATGAGCCGGTGGCGGCCGCCTATTATTTCGCCCAGAGCCTGAAGAAGGACGCCAATGTGCTGGTAGCGGATTTCGGCGGCGGCACCACCGACTATTCGCTGATCCGTTTCGAGACCCATGCCGGCAAGCTTTCCGCCACCCCCATCGGCCATTCGGGCGTCGGCGTGGCGGGCGATCATTTCGACTTCCGCATGATCGACAATCTGGTCTCGCCGGAGATCGGCAAGGGCAGCAAGTTCAAGAGTTTCGACAAGGTGCTGGACGTACCATCCGGTTATTACGTGAATTTCGGCCGCTGGAACCAGCTGTCGATCTTCAAGACTTCTAAGGAATTCACCGCCCTTAAATCGCTGGTGCGCTCGGCGCTGGAGCCGGAAAAGCTCGAAATGTTCATCGATCTGGTGGACCATGATGAGGGTTACCCGCTCTATCAGGCGATTTCCGCCACCAAGATGGCGCTGTCTTCGGCTGAAGAAGCGGAGTTCAACTTCACGCCACTCGGCAAGGCCGGGCGCAAGATGGTGAAACGCAGCGACTTCAACGGATGGATCGCCGACGACCTCGCCAAGATCGAAGGGGCGCTGGACGAGGTTCTGGAAAAGACGCAGGTAGCCCCCGAAGCCATCGACAAGGTGTTCCTGACTGGCGGCACCTCCTTCGTGCCGGCGGTGCGGGAGCTTTTCACCCGTCGTTTCGACGCAGAGAAGATCGAAACCGGCGGCGAACTGCTGTCGATTGCCCACGGTCTGGCCATGATCGGCGAAAGCGGCGACATTCAGCGCTGGACAGCGTGATTTACGGGTTCCCCGGGCGGGGAACATGGGATAATTTCCACCCATGATCGCCGCCCACGACCTTTCTCCGGCCGAACTTGCCGCCCTCCTGCATTTCCATGCGGATGCGGGCGTGGACTGGCTGCTGGAAGACCAGCCGCTCGACCGTTTTGCCGAATTTGCCGCCGCCCGCCCTGCCCGGCCGATGCAGGGGCAGGAGACGGGCGCAGCCGTGCGCCAGTCCAGCCAGCGACCGATGGAACGCAGCGGCGATACGCCCCAGCACTCGCCGCAGCAGCAGCCGAAACGCCAGGCACCGGCCCGCGGCGCGCCTCCTGCCCCCGCCATTCAGCAGAATGTTGCCATGCCGGACGAACAGGCCGTGGCGGCAGCGCGTTTTGCAGCCGAAAGCGCAAGATCGCTTGCCGAGCTGAAAACCGCGCTTGAAGGGTTCAGCGGCTGCAATCTCAAGAACAGTGCCCGCAGCACGATTTTCACCCAAGGCGACCCCGCATCCCCTGTCATGATCCTCGGCCCCATGCCGGATGCCGATGACGACCGCGAGGGCCTGCCCTTCGCCGGCAAGACCGGGCTTCTGCTTGACCGGATGCTTGCAGCAATCGGCCTTGAACGCAGCACCATCATGCTTGGCAATGTCGTGCCGTGGCGGCCGCCGGGCAACCGCCCGCCAACTCAGGCGGAAATGGATATCTGCCGCCCCTTCATCGAGCGCCAGATCGCGCTGGCGGAGCCGAAACACCTGTTGCTTCTTGGCAACTTCACCGCACGTTTCTTCTTCGGCGGCACGGGAACGATCCATACGATGCGCGGACAGTGGCGTGATGTCGCAGCCGGGCACCTGGTTTTGCCGGCTCTGGCCAGCCTGCACCCGCAGGAACTTTTGAACGCGCCAGCCAGCAAGTCATTGGCATGGCAGGATTTATTGGCTTTTCAGGCCAAGGTTACGCAAGGCTGATTGCCTTATTATTGCTCAGTGTAAACGAATTATGAAAAAAGCCATGCGCAATTCGCATAACAGCGACGCATTTGGCTGGCTTGCCGAATCCATGCTGCGCTGCGATATACCGTCGTGTCTTGGGAGGAATTCGGTTTAAGGAACCAAGGCAATGACCACTCGCTTCCGTCCGGTGCATTCCGGCTTTGAAACGCTCCGTCTGGCGGGCCTCGGCCCACGCTCCAGTCAGGGTTACCATCGTTTCGGCGCTGCCGCTAACGAACAGATGACCGCACGCGCTGCCATGCAGCAGGTCCGCGTGACGCGTCCTTCGGCTGTCTTTGCGGATTTCCGCGAGCGCTGAGAGCACTCAGGCCAGTATAAAGCTGGTCCACATATATGATTGCGCGCTGGCGTCTTTCCTCGGGAAGGCGCCTTTTGCTTTTGTGGGTTTTGCTGAGAGAGACGGCGAGGTTATGAACCTTGCCAAATACTCTGACGTCATCCTTGGGCTTTTCGTAGTGTTGTCCGATTCAGATTTCTGCACGCTCATGACATCGAAATTGAGGGCGCAAGGGTAGCATTTTTCCTGCGACGTCATCCTCGGGCTTGACCCGAGGATCTAATCACCTCAACAAAATCAAAACGTTGGCAGATCCTCGGGACAAGCCCGAGGATGACGTCGAGAGAAGAAATATCCGTCGTCATCAACTTCAACGGAACACATCGGGGAACGGCAACTTCATCCCTGCGGCGTCGAGGCCTTGCGTGCCGCCCGTCTCGCCAGCCCCAGCTGATGCTCGCGGAAAATGATGAAGATGCCGGCCAGGATAACGATCGCCGTGCCGATCAGCATGGTGAGCGTAGGGATGTCTCCGAACAGCACGTAGGAGACCGCGATCCCGAAGATGATGGAGCTATATTCGAAGGGCGCGATGACGGAGACTTCCGCATGGCGGTAACTTTCGGTCAGAAAGATCTGCGCAATGCCGCCACAGATGCCGCTGGTGATCAACAGCACGGCCTGCGTCATGCTCAGCGCGCTCCAGCCGAAGGGCACGCTCACCAGCGACAGCAACGTGGCGGTGAGCGAAAAATAGAGCACGATGGTCGGCGTTTTTTCGGTATCGACCAGTTGCCGCACCTGGATCATCGCCAGCCCGCCAAGGGCTGCACCACACAGCACCGCAATCGCCCCCAGCCCCTCGCCGGCGGCAAAGCCGCCTTCGCGCAGAAGCGTCATTTTCGGCCATAAAATCACCAGCACGCCCATCATGCCGACGAAAACCGCACTCCAGCGATAGACGCGCACCTTCTCCCGCAGGATGAAAGCGGCGAAGACGACCGCCAGCAGCGGCGATGCGTAGCCAATGGCGATGAATTCCGGCAGCGGCAGCATGGTCAGCCCGTAAAAGCCGCAGGCCATGGACAGGATGCCGAGAAAGCCGCGCTTGAAATGACCGAGAAGATTGTTGGTGTGCAATGCGCTTGGCAGCGCATGCAGCCAGGCGAGATAGACGACAATCGGGATAATGGCGAAAGCGGAACGAAAGAAGGTGATCTGGCCGGCCGGCACATCGGGACCGGCGGCCTTGATACAGGTCTGCATGACAAGAAAAAAGCCAACCGAAATCAGCTTCATGCTGATCCCGCGGGAGGGATTGGTCGGTTCGGCGTTCATTGGCAGTTACTCATATCGGCTGCGCAAACACGCCATCGGTAAATTTTCATGCGGGGAGGACGACGCAGGGGAATTGGATTTGCGCAAGGCTAGAACATTCCTTCCGGCCTTTACATCAAAAAATGTTATTCACCCATGAATTCGGTTGATCTGGCAAGAGATTGCTCCCGCGGCTGATGCCTTCCCGTCGGTCACTCCGGCCTCGAGCCGGGGAAGAATCAGACTAAAACCAAAACCCGCTAAAATTTGAAGAAAATAAAATACAATTTCAGCAATCGTTCAACATTTGCTGCGATGGTCCATGGGTCCGGCGGCGGGAGGATCGTCTGCATGACCGGTAAAGCCTTTTATGGCGGGACAGAATGTCCTCCGATGCGCACATGAATGTGACGAATACTCCACCTATTTTACATCCCGGCCTTATGACGACATGATGGCGGGAAGACCACGCTAAGTTATTCAGGAACAGTCATGCGAACAGACACGGGCCAGATCGTTCACCTGGCAGATTACCGCCCCACCGATTTCGTTCTGGAGCGGGTGGATCTCACCTTCGAACTCGACCCCAAGCATACCAAGGTCGAAGCCCGTTTGATCTTTCACCGGCGCGAAGGCGTCGACCCACAGGCACCGCTTGTTCTTGATGGCGACGAGCTGGCGCTTTCGGGCCTGCTGCTCGATCAGGTCGAGATCCCTGCCAGCCAATATGACGCGACGCCCGACAGCCTGACCATCCGTGATCTGCCGGCGGAAACGCCCTTCGAGATTTGCGTCACCAATTACATCAATCCGCAGGTCAATACGCAGCTGATGGGGCTTTATCGCACCAATGGCGTTTATTGCACCCAATGCGAGGCGGAAGGTTTCCGCCGTATCACCTATTTCCCCGACCGTCCCGATGTTCTGGCGCCCTATACGGTGACGATCATCGCGGCGAAGGAAGGCAATCCGCTGCTCTTGTCGAACGGCAATTTCCTCGGCGGTGGCAATTACGATGAAGGCCGGCACTTCGCCGCCTGGTTCGACCCGCATCCGAAACCCAGCTATCTCTTCGCACTCGTCGCCGGCGATCTCGGCGTGGTGGAAGATACCTTCACCACCATGTCCGGCCGCGACGTGGCGCTGAAGATTTGTGTCGAGCACGGCAAGGAGCCGCGTGCGGCCTATGCCATGAACGCGCTGAAGCGTTCGATGAAATGGGACGAAGAACGTTTCGGGCGCGAATACGACCTCGATATCTTCATGATCGTCGCCGTCTCCGATTTCAACATGGGAGCGATGGAGAACAAGGGTCTCAACGTCTTCAACGATAAATTCGTGCTGGCCGACCCGGAAACCGCCTCCGACGCGGACTACGCCAATATCGAACGCATCATCGCGCATGAGTATTTCCACAACTGGACCGGCAATCGCATCACCTGCCGCGACTGGTTCCAGCTGTGCCTGAAAGAAGGCCTGACGGTCTATCGCGATCAGGAATTTTCCGCCGACATGCGCTCGCGCCCGGTCAAGCGCATCGCCGATGTACGCCACCTGAAATCGGAGCAGTTTCCGGAGGATTCCGGTCCGCTGGCGCATCCGCCACGCCCCGATACCTATCGCGAAATCAACAATTTCTACACAACGACCGTTTATGAAAAGGGCGCCGAAGTCACCCGCATGATCGCCACGATCCTCGGTGCTGACGATTTCAAGAAGGGCATGGACCTTTATTTCGAACGTCATGACGGCGAAGCCGCGACGGTTGAAGATTTCGTCAAGAGCTTTGCCGATGCCAGCGGCCGCGATCTGTCGCAGTTTTCGCTGTGGTATACCGAGGCTGGCACGCCGCTGGTCTCCGTCTCTTCCGCTTATGATGCCGGCAAGGCCATGTTCAGCCTGACGCTGGAACAGACCGTGGCGCCGACACCCGGACAGCCGGTAAAACAGCCGCGGCACATTCCGCTGTCGCTGGCGCTGATTCTCGACAATGGTCAGATCGCCGAGCCGCAGACAGTCTCCGGCGGCGAATATCGGGATGGTGTACTGCAACTGACCGAGCGCAACCAGACCTTCTCCTTCTCCGGCATTTCGTCGCGGCCCGTGCTGTCGATCAACCGTAGCTTCTCGGCACCGGTCAATCTGCATTTCGAGCAGAATGCCGCCGATCTGGTGCAGATCGCCCGGCACGAGACGGATATGTTTGCCCGTTTTCAGGCGCTGACCGATCTCGCCTTGCCGGCACTGATTGCCGCCACCAAAGCCGTGCAGAACGGCGCTGAAGTGCGCACAGACGCCGAACTCATCGCAACGCTCATTGAAATCGTCGGCGATTCTTCGCTCGAGCCCGCTTTCCGCGCACAGGCGCTGGCGCTGCCAAGCGAAACGGATATCGCCCGCGAACTGGGTGGCAATACCGATCCGGACGCCATTCACAAGGCGCGCAACGCCACCATAAAGGCGATCGCAACAGCCGGGCTTGAAACCTTCAGGCAGCTTGCGGAAGGAGCGGGTAACGGCGAGGCCTACAGCCCGGATGCGGACAGTGCCGGACGACGCTCGCTGCGCAACGGCGCGCTCAGCTTCCTTGCCTTTGCCGAGGAAACCCCTGCCCGTGCGGCAAAAGCCTATGCCGACGCCACCAACATGACCGATCTCGCCCATGCGCTCAGCGTATTGACCCAGCGTTTCCCCGACAGTGCCGAGACGAAAGAAGCGCTTACCGCCTTCGAAACGCGCTTCGCCGACAATGCGCTTGTTCTCGACAAGTGGTTCTCGCTGCAGGCCGCCATTCCCGGCGACGGGGCGCTTGATCGCATCAAGGCGCTGATGAAATCGAAACATTTCATCGCCACCAATCCGAACCGGGTTCGCTCGCTGGTGGGCACGCTCGCCTTCGCCAACCCGACCGGCTTCCACCGTGCCGATGGCGCGGCCTATCGGTTTCTGGCGGAACAGATCATCGCCATCGACAAACGCAACCCGCAGCTTGCCGCGCGCATTCTCACCTCCATGCGTTCATGGCGGTCTCTGGAGGCGAGCCGCGCCGAACACGCCAGGGCGGCACTTTCGACGATTGCTGACGCCAACGGCCTGTCCACGGATGTGAGCGACATTGTCGGGCGCATCCTGAAGGGCTAACCCAAACTTCCGCTTTGCCACCATTTCGAACATGCCGATACGCCGTCTTGATATCCATCAAGGCGGCGTAACGCATTGCGCAACATGATGATCTCAAGGGGTCAAAACCGGCCCGGCAGCAGGAAGGAATTGCAGATGACCGACATGTCCAGGGCCAGCGCTTCGTTTCAGCGCTTCATGACGGACGCTCCCGCCCACAGTGCGGCATGGCTTCACGCCGTCCAGAAACTGGGTGTGGCATCCACGCTTGATGTGAAGACCCAGAGCCTGATCTATATCGGCATTCTGGCCGCCCTGCGCCTTGAAAGCGGCATCGCCTTTCATGTCATGGAAGCCAAGGCGCGTGGTGCAAGCCGCGACGATATCATCAGCGCGGTGCTGACCGGTCTGCCGGCCGCCGGAAACGGCGTCGTCAGCGCGCTTGGCCCCGCTCTCGACGCCTTCGACGGCGTCTGAAAGCCGCTTCCCCCGCCTCCCGCGACAGCCGGCACTGGAGTGCCGGATCACTGATTTCGCTCATAATTCCCGACTTCGACGGGGCCGGGCGAAACCGTCCCGAAAAAATACGGAGTCGGTTCAAGGGGTTAAAATTCTTTTAACTTTTGCCTCTGGACAGGGCGAATCGCATTTGATTCACTAGCCATATTCGAGCGGCGGCGCTTCGAATCAGGGGACATCACAAAGGCGGGACAATGACGAACGTGCGGCGGGCGACTGCGGGCGATGAGCGGCCGTATGCCAAATTTTCTGATCTTGCGGCCTGGGGCGAGAAGCTCTCCAGCGACCTGATGGGTTTGATGAATGGCTCCGACCGCCCGGCGCCGCAGGTCGAGACGCTGCTGAAGCGGCTCATCCCCATTCTCATCCTCGCCTTTCTGGTCGTTGTTGCAGCCTCGCGCATGCTCGGCATCGTTGCCGAATACAGCCGCATGGAAGAGGCCGCCCGCCACTCCACCGCACTCACCGCGCTCACCGCCAAGGCGGCCCTCGTCAACAACGGCACCGTCTTCACCTCGCAGGATCGCGCCCGGGCCGAGGCAAGCCTTGTCGCAGCATTGCCATCGGGCAGCCTTGCCGACGGCACCATGGTGCTGCTCTCCGGCAGCAATGGCCGGATTTTTGCCGGCGCCGGCAAGGAAGCGATGCTCTATATCGGCACGTCGCTTCCCGCCTTGCTTCCGGAAATCGCCATCGTACAGCGTTTTCCCGGCTCCCCCGGCACCATCGAGACCAATATCGACGGCCAACAGCATTATGCGACGATGATACCCTTCGGCGACGACGGCGCGATGGTGATTGCGGCGCGCTCGCTGCAGCCGATACGCTCCTTCTGGCGCAGCGAAATCGCCATGAATGTCACGCTGTTTGCCGGCATCTCCTCGATCCTGCTCGTGGTGCTTTACGCCTACTACATGCAGGTGAAGCGCGCCCGCGACGCCGACGACATCTTCGCCGAATCCAACCTGCGGGTGGAAACGGCATTGTCGCGTGGCCGCTGCGGATTGTGGGATTTCGATCTTTCCTCGCGCCGCATGTTCTGGTCCGGCTCGCTTTACGAAATTCTGGGCATGCCGCCCAAAGCTGCACCACTGTCCTTTTCCGATGCTGCCCGGATGATGCATTCGGAAGACGGCAATCTCTACGAGCTTGCCCGTGCCGTCGGCTGCGGCAACCTGCGCCAGATCGACCAGATTTTCCGCATGCGCCACGCCAAGGGCCACTATGTCTGGCTGCGCGCCCGCGCCCAGGTCATTCGCACCAATAACGGCCCGCGCGTCATCGGCATCGCCATGGACGTCACCGAACAGCACCGCCTCGCCCAGCGTTACGCCGAGGCCGACCAGCGCCTTGCAGATGCGATCGAATCCACCTCGGAAGCCTTCGTGCTTTGGGACAAGAACGACCGTCTGGTGATGTGCAACACCCATTACCAGAAGGCTTATGGCCTGCCGGACAGCGTGCTGGTGGCCGGCACCGAAAAAAGCACCGTGCATGCGGCGGCGGCCCGCCCCGTGGTAGAGCGTCGCGTGGCCGATGCCGACCAGTCCGGTCTGTCGCGCACCACGGAAGTGCAGCTGGCCGACGAGCGCTGGCTGCAGATCAACGAACGCCGCACCCATGATGGCGGCCTTGTTTCCGTTGGCACCGATATCTCGCTGCTCAAGCGCCATCAGGAACGGCTGCGCGATTCCGAACGCCGGCTGATGGCGACCATCGGCGACCTGTCCGCCTCCCAGCACAAGCTGGAGCGGCAGAAGACGGAGCTTTCCGACGCCAATGCCAATTACCTCGCCGAAAAAGAGCGCGCTCTGGCCGCCAACAGGGCGAAATCCGAATTCCTGGCCAATATGAGCCATGAGTTGCGCACGCCGCTCAACGCCATTCTCGGTTTTTCCGAAATCCTGCAGAACGAAATGTTCGGGCCGGTCGGTTCGCCGAAATATTCTGAGTATGCCCGCGATATCCATGACAGCGGCAAGCACTTGCTCAATGTCATCAACGATATTCTCGACATGTCGAAGATCGAGGCGGGCCATATGCGCATCAACCGCGAGACCATCGATCTCGCACCACTGATCGAGGAAACGCTGCGTCTGACCGCCATTCAGGCCGAACAGAAGAACATCACCGTGCAGCAGAAGGTCTGCGCCGGACTGACCATGCAGGGCGACCGCCGCGCCATGAAGCAGATCATGCTCAACCTTCTGTCAAACGCCGTAAAATTCACCGGCGATGGCGGCCGCATCGCGCTGCGCACCCATGTGCATGAAGCCGCGATGATCCTCACCATCGCCGATACCGGCATCGGTATTCCAAGTCAGGCGCTGGAAAAGATCGGCCAGCCCTTTGAACAAGTGCAGAGCCAATATGCCAAAAGCCAGGGCGGCTCTGGTCTCGGGCTTGCGATTTCCCGCTCGCTTGTGAAGCTGCATGGGGGGACGATGAAGATACGCTCCTGCGAGGGCCGGGGTACGGTGGTGACGATTATTATTCCGCATGCGGCGGGGCATTGTGGGACGGTGCATTGAGGGGATGTTGGGCGGAGCTTGCCACCTTGCAATAGGTTGCGGTTGTGCTCGCGATACCCCCCTCTGCCCTGCCGGGCATCTCCCCCTCAAGGGGGGAGATCGATATGCGGCACTCTTCAGCCCATCTCCAACGTTGCGAATGAGCGAGCGTTAGCTCCCAGCTGATCTCCCCCCTTGAGGGGGAGATGCCCGGCAGGGCAGAGGGGGGTGAAGCCTCACCCACCAACCCTTACCCCCCATTCTTCACCACCCCCACAAAAACCTTCCGCACCACCTTCGACAGCCGCTTCACCTCCCCCTCCAGCGTCGCGATGTCAGGGCAATCCCCCGCCCGGCAGACGAGGTCGATCAATCCAGCCGGCGCTTCCTTCGGATTGAAGGTGCCGTCGATACACAGCCGCACGATCTGCGATATCTCGGTATAAACGCCCATCGCCGCCATGCAGTCGTCGAACGCTTGCGGCTCCATCACGGGCGCGGCCAGCACCTGCAGCGCCTCAGCCGTGTTGCGGCCAGATTCATGCGCGGCAAGGCCTTTTACGGGGCCGACCAGCGCCAGGTATTGGGTGATGAATTCCAGATCAACCAAACCGCCATTGATAAGCTTGAAGTCCCAGATGTTCTCCGGTGGCTTCTCCTGCTCGATGAGGTTTCGCATCTCCAGCACATCGGCCGAAACCTTGGCCACATCGCGTTTCTTTGACAGCACCGAAGCGATGATGCTGCTTGCATCTTCCATCAGTGAGGCTTCGCCGCAGATCAGCCGGGCGCGGGAAAGCGCCATGTGCTCCCAGGTCCAGGCTTCCTCGCGCTGGTATTTCTCGAAGGCGGAAATACGCGTCGCCACCGGCCCCTTGTTGCCGGAAGGGCGAAGCCGCATGTCCACCTCGTAAAGCACGCCTTCCGCCGTTGGCGCAGACAGTGCCGCGATCAGCCTTTGCGTGACGCGGGTGAAATAGCGCACCACATCGAGCGGCTTTGCACCGGTGGATTCCTGGGCGGCATCGTCATAATCGTAAAGCAGGATGAGATCGACATCCGAACCGGCGGTGAGTTCGAAGGAGCCGAGTTTGCCCATGCCCATGACGGCGACACGGCCGCCGGGATAAGGTCCATGCGCCGCTTCCATTTCCGCCAGCACGGCATTCAGTGCTGCCTCTATCACCAGATCGGCAAGATGGGTGAAAGCGCGGGCGGCGACCTCGCCACGGATCGCGCCGGTCAAAAGCCGAACACCGATCAGGAACCGCTGTTCGGCGGCGAAAATGCGCAGCCGGTCGAGAATATCCTCGTAATGGCGGGCATTGGAGAGGAAATTGCCCATACGATGGGCGAGATATTCGCGCGTCGGCACGTCGCTCATCAGCGCCGGGTCCAGCATGCCGTCGAAGACATGCGGGCGGGCGGCGATGATTTCGGCAAGACGCGGGGCCGACGACATGATCGTTACCAAGAGCGACAGAAGCGCCGGATTGTTGCCGAGCAGTGAAAACAGCTGGATGCCCGCCGGCAGGCCGGAGAGGAAATTGTCGAAGCGCAGCAGCGCCTCATCCGCCCGCTTGCTTTCGCCGAAGGCGCGCAGCAGGTCCGGCGTCAACTCCGTCAGCCGCTCACGCGCCTCTACCGATTGCGTCGCCCGGTAGCGGCCATTGTGCCAGGTGCGGATGACGCGGGAAATATCCTCAGGCCGCTCGAAGCCCAGCGTGGAGAGCGTCTTTAACGTATCGGGATCGTCCTTCTGGCCGGTGAAGACCAGATTGCCGGTCTCGCCCGACAACTTCGTCTCCTGCTCGAACAGCGCCGAATAACGCCGCTCCACCAACCGCAGCACCTCTTCCAGCTTCCCGGAAAAGGCCTTGGTATCGGCAAAACCGAGCATGAAGGCGATGCGCTTCAATTCCGTTTCAGTGTCCGGCAGCACATGGGTCTGCTCGTCGCGCACCATCTGGATGCGATGCTCCACTTCGCGCAGGAACCAGTAGGCCTCAGTCAGGCTGTCACGCGTCTCGGCATCGATCCATTTCGCTTCCGTCAGCGCCGCCAGCGCCTCCTCCGTTGCGCGGACCCTGAGCGGCGGCATGCGGCCGCCGGCAATCAGCTGCTGCGTCTGCGCGAAAAATTCGATTTCGCGGATACCGCCGCGCCCGAGCTTGACGTTATGGCCCTTCACCGCAATGGCACCGTGGCCCTTATGCGCATGGATTTGCCGCTTGATGGAGTGGATATCGGCAATCGCCGCGTAATCGAGATATTTGCGGAAGATGAAGGGCGTCAGCTCACGCAGGAAGTTTTCACCCGCCTTGATGTCGCCCGCCACCGGCCGCGCCTTGATATAGGCGGCACGTTCCCAGTTCTGGCCCCTGCCCTCGTAATAAAGCAGCGCCGCTTCCACGGGAATCGCGAGCGGCGTCGAGCCGGGGTCGGGCCGCAGCCTGAGATCGGTGCGGAAGACATAACCATCCGCCGTGCGCTCCTGCATGATACGCACAAGACGGCGCATCATGCGTCCGAAATTCTCCGTTGCATCATAGGGGTCGTCGATGATGCCAGCCGTTGGTTCGAAGAACACGACCGCATCGATATCGGAAGAATAGTTGAGTTCGCGCGCGCCGAGCTTGCCCATGCCGAGAACGATCAGGCCGGAACCCTCGCTCGGCGCAGCGACGTTCTTCAGTTTCAGCTTGCCGCTTTCATGCGCGGAAAGCAGCAGGTGATCAATGGCGGCGGAGAGCGATGCATCCGCCATCTCGCTCAGCCAGCGCGTGGTATCGCGGGCGGTGAAGATGCGTGCCAGATCGGCAAGGGCTGCCACGAAGGAGAGCCGCCGCTTGGCTACTCTCAACCGCGACATCACCTCGTTTTCGACGGGGACGCCGCCCTCTTGTCCAGGCTTCCAGCAATCGCGCGCGTCACGGATGAGATCGGTCAGCAACGGTGTGAGCGGCTTCGAAATCGCCAGTGTCAGCAGCCCCTCATCCGCTGAGGCCATGTCACGCAGATAGGGCGACAGGGTGAACGCTGCAGCGATAAAATCCTTCAGCGGGCTTTCGTCCGCCAGCAGCGCGGCCACCGCCGGCTCAACCTTGCCGATGTCCTTCAGCGTCGAAAGAACGGATTTCAGTTCCGTCTGCGTATAGGGGCGGATCACGCCCGGCAGAACCTCGCTCAGCCGCCTTTTGGCGTTTTGGGGTTTCGTCACCGTCTCTCTCCCTCTTGCCGCTTTCGCATCCGCACTCTTCTGCCTGCAGCTTTTTCAGGGACGGGCCGCTCCCCGCAAACCGTCCCGCCGCCGTCCTCTGCCGAAGCGTTTGGACGCATAGACTTGGCGTTGTAACAAATGCGAGGCGCTTTGCGATGAGGAAAACCGTTTTTGGCGACGTTTTCCAAGGCCGCGCCCCGGTTTTTCACTCGCAAGCGCAAGTCCCGGCACCACGTAATGTCTCCGCAATTGTGCCCACGTAGCGTCCTCCTCAACGAAACCCGACTCCCCGGTTTTCCAACGCTCAATGCTGCAACGGATATGATCATGAAACAATTTTTTACGGTGAAATGGCAAAAGAACCTGCGTGCGATGGCATTGTGCCTTACAGCGCTGCCCATGGCGCAGATCATCTCTACGCCGGCTTTTGCCGCCGATATCGGCAAATCGGACAGGCTCGCCGATCCGCAGGGCAATTTCGACAATGCCCGCTACAGCAACTCCAGCGACTGGAAGATCACACTCGGCGTCGGTGCGGCCTATGCCCCCAAATATGAAGGCTCCGACAAGCTGGAAGCCGGTGCCGTTCCGTTGGTCTCCGTGCAATATGGCGATACGCTGAGCATCGATTTCAGCGGCGCCACCGTCAATGTCCTGAACCAGAACGGTTTCCGACTGGGCATCAAGGGCGGCTGGGAAGCCGGACGTAAGGAGAAAGACGACAAGAAGAACCTGCGTGGGATGGGCGACATCAAGGCGGGCGGCGTGGTCGGCGGCGTCATCGCTTATGGCATCGACCCCTTCGAAATCTACGCCAAGGTCGACAAGACCATTGGCGGCAGCGAAGGCCTGACGGCCACGGTCGGCGCGAGCGTCTCGCACAAGGTCGACCAGTTCATCCTCGGCGCGGACCTTTCCGCCACCTGGGCGGATGACAACCACATGAAATCCTATTTCGGCGTCACCTCGGCCCAATCCGCCCGCTCCGGCCTGCGCCGCTACGACGCCAAAGCCGGCTTCAAGCGCATCGACGCCAGCGCCTCGGTCTCTTACCTGATGACCGAGAACTGGACGATCACCGGAGCCGGCGGCGTCGGTTTCCTCCTGGGCGACGCCAAGGACAGCCCGGTGGTGAAGAAGGACATACAGCCATTTGCGATGGTGGGCGTGGCCTATACGTTTTAAGGCTTATCTGAACCGTTCGGCGGGGATACCCTTCCCCGCCAGATACGCTTGTTGACGATCCTCAGCGGCTATTGCCGGGAAACACCATCGAAACCGTCAGTCCCGGACAGGCGGCATTCGATGCATCGGTGTCCGACAGCACCAGCGAACCGCCATGCAGTTCCATCACCGCCTCTACCAGAGAGAGACCAAGGCCGGTGCCGGGTTTGGAGCGGCTTTCATCCAGCCGCACGAAACGTTTCAGCACCTCACCGCGCTTGTCGGCGGGAATGCCGGGGCCATGATCGGCAACGGACAGCACGATTGCTTCTTCTTCTCTCGCCAGACGAACGACGAGTTTCTTGTCGCCTTCGCCTTCGCAGGCATATTTCATGGCGTTGTCGATGAGGTTCGATAGGGCCTGGCCGATCAGCTCGCGGTTGCCCTGCACCGAAAGTCCGGGCGCTATCTGGGTTTCCAGCACAAGGCCGGCATCTTCGGCCACCGGCTCGTAAAGCTCGGCGCTGTCTGCGGCGATTGCCGAGACGTCCACATCGGTCATTTCGGCGGCGATCGAACCAGCCTCGACGCGGGAGATCATCAACAGCGCGTTGAAGGTGCGGATGAGCTGGTCCGATTCGGCGATAATGCCCTCGAGTGCTGAGCGCCGTTTGGTTTCGTCATCGTCGTCCAATGCTGCGGCAGCCTTGTTGCGCAGCCGGGTCAGCGGTGTCTTCAGGTCGTGGGCGATATTGTCGGAAACCTGCCGCAAGCCTTCGTTCAGTTTTTCGATGCGGCCGAGCATGGCATTGAGCGAGCCGGACAGCCGGTCGAACTCATCTCCCGAGCGGCCCTGCGGCAGGCGCTGGGAAAGATCGCCGGCCATGATCTTCTTGGTCGCCGCCGACATGCGGTCGATGCGTTTCAGCGCATTGCGGCCGATGCCGAACCAGATGAGCAGCGCGCCGCCGCTCATGATGGCCAGCGCCACCATCAGCGCATTGCGCACCAGCGCCCGGAACTTGGTCGGCTCGCCAAGATCGCGGCCGATCAGAATGCGCAGGCCATTATCCAGCAGGAATATATTGGCGGTGGCGAGATGCTGCACGCTGTCGCCGCTTTCGGAATAACGCTCGTAACGGAAGGGGAAACCAGTCCAGCCTTCCTTGTCGAAGATGCCGGGCTGCACGGAGGCAACGTTGCCGGCGAGGATTTCGCCATTCGGCCCGGCAATGACGTAGAGGCTCGCGCCCGGCTGGCGGGCGCGGCGCTCCATCATCCGCAGCAGCGGATTGATGCCGCCACGATTATAGATGCGCTGTACATCCGAGACTTCCTGTAGCACCGCGTCGCGCGTCTGCTGGTTCAGCAGCTTTTCGGAAAGGGCGGTGACGTAAAACACGAGAAAGGCGGCGCAGAGCGCGAATAAAAGGATATAGAGCGCCGAGAGGCGCACCGCGGTCGACCGGAACAATATTCTGAGGCGGGCCATTTTCGGCAATCAGCCCTCGTCCTTCATCATGTAACCGGCACCGCGAATGGTCTTCAGCAGCGGCTTTTCGAAGTCCTTCTCAATCTTCGAGCGCAGGCGCGAGACATGTACGTCGATCACATTGGTCTGCGGGTCGAAATGATAATCCCAGACGTTTTCCAGCAGCATGGTGCGGGTCACCACCTGACCGGCATTTTTCATCAGATATTCCAGCAGGCGGAATTCGCGCGGCTGCAGCAGGATTTCCTTACCTCCGCGACGCACATCATGCGACAGGCGGTCGAGTTCGAGATCTCCGACCCGGTAGACCATGTCCTGCTCGGGCTTGCCCTTGCGGCGGCCAAGCACCTCGATGCGGGCGAGCAATTCGGAAAAGGCATAGGGCTTCGGCAGATAGTCATCGCCGCCGGCGCGCAGGCCCGTCACGCGGTCATCCACCTGTCCCAGCGCGGAAAGGATAAGAACCGGCGTCTCGATGCCGCGGCGGCGCAGCTCGCTGATGACGGAAAGCCCGTCACGGCGCGGCAACATGCGGTCGATCACCATCACGTCGTAAGAATTTTCGCAGCCCATGAACAGGCCGCTCTCACCGTCGCTCGCGTGATCGGCGACGATCCCGGCTTCGCGGAACGCCTTGGTCATATAGGCCGCAGCCTCGAGGTCGTCTTCAATGACAAGAATCTTCATGTGCGGGACAATAGCGCCCTCGCCCTTTTCCGCACAACCGGAAAGAGATGCGACAGACATTTCCTGGGCCTTGTTTTCCATGAGGTTTCCTCCGCGATGCTGCTTGGACCGGCGTTGCGGGTCCTTATCTTCTCCCCGCAGGGGAGAAGATGGCCCGAAGGGTCGGATGAGGGGGCAAGCGTGCGGTCTATCGCTGCCCTTGCCCCCTCATCCCGCTGCCGCGACCTTCTCCCCCTCGGGGAGAAGAAACAAGCGGCGCTCGCTCACTCCATATGCTTTGTCTCGTCCTTGAGACGAAACATATTCAGTGGCCATGCCGGCTCCCTAAGGAACCGACATCGCCTTTCTATTTATCAACCCTGGTCGATATCCAGAGCGATGAAGCGGCTGCCGTCGTCCGTCTGGATCTGGAACAGCGCCTTGGAGCGTCCGTCCTTCTTGGCCTGTTCGAGGATCTTCTCGATATCGGCGGCGGAAGCGACCTGCTGGTTGTTGACGGAGGTGATCTTCTCGCCCGTCTTCAGGCCACGGGCAGCGGCGTCGCTGTCGGGATCGACATCGGTGATGGCAAGGCCGTTGCCGTCATCGGCGGGCGAAACCGTGAGACCAAGGCTGGACAGCACCTTCTCGCTGGAGGACTGGCTGCCCTTGTCGTCGTTCTGGGCAGGCGTCGCCTTGGAAGCGTCGTCGCTGGCGAGATCGCCGAGCGTCACGGTTACCGACTGCGACTTGCCACCGCGCCAGAGCGAGATTTCAACCTTGGCGTTGGGGGCCATGCCACCGATGCGGCGCGACAGGTCGCGGGCATCCTTGACGGGTTCGCCATTGACGGCGGTGATGATGTCACCCTGCTTGATGCCGGCCTTGTCGCCCGGCGAGCCGGACTGCGGCGAGACAACGAGTGCGCCGCTTGCTTCGGAAAGACCGAGCGATTCGGCGATATCCTTGCTGACGGGCTGGATCTGCACGCCGAGCCAGCCGCGTTCGACCTTGCCGTCCTTCTGCAGGTCGGCAATCACGTCCTTGGCCACCGATGCGGGGATGGCGAAGGCGATGCCGACATTGCCGCCGGAGGGCGAGAAGATGGCGGTGTTGATGCCGACCACTTCACCGTTGAGGTTGAAGGCGGGGCCACCGGAGTTGCCACGGTTCACGGCAGCGTCGATCTGCAGGTAGTCGTCATAGGGGCCGGAGCCGATATCGCGGCCGCGGGCGGAGATGATGCCCGAGGTCACCGTACCGCCGAGACCGAAGGGGTTGCCGACGGCGACGACCCAGTCACCGACGCGGATCTTGGTGTCATCGGCGAATTTCACATAGGTGAACTTGCGGTTCACATCGACCTTCAGCAGCGCCAGATCGGTGCGCGGATCACGGCCGACGAGCTTGGCATCGAGTTCGGTGCCGTCATTCATCACGATCGTATAGGCGGAACCGTCATCGACAACGTGGTTGTTGGTGACGACATAACCGTCTTCGGAGATGAAGAAGCCAGAGCCCTGAGCGACCGGGCGCAGCGGACCCTTACCGTCACGGTGGCGGTTCGGGCCACGGTCGGAACGATCCTGGTTAGGGCCGCCGAATTCTTTGAAGAAGCGCTTCAGCGGATGGTCGTCCGGCAGCTGGTCGAGACCACGGCCGCCGAAATTGAAAGAGAAATTGCTGGAATCATCGGAGGCGGGCTGCACGTTCGACTGGACGCGAACGGAGACGACGGCGGGCGAAACCGCATCAACAACATTGGCAAAGCTCGGAACCTGCGGCGCAGTCACTTCGACGGGTGCTGCAAACGAATGGGCGATCGGTGCGGCGATGCCGGTGGACAGCATCAGCGCGGCAAGACCGCCGACGGTCGTGGCCTTCAGGGCCGTCTTCAGCGAGAAACGTCCGTTTTGAGAGTGAGACATTGGTACCTTCTTTCTTCATTCAGACTAGAGCCCGTTTGACCGGGGGAGAAGCGGTGGATGATGAAGATATAGGAGGCAACACCTTACGGCGAAGTGTCTGACGAATGAAAAATCCGTAATGTTGAAAAAGAACCGGGGACCGATATGGAAACCGGTTATTTTTCAATGATATTACGGATTCTCTCTTCTTCGTCCGCGCTCAGTTTTTGCGGCCGCTCCTGCGTTGCCCGGCGGCGGGAGAAGACGAAGACAGCGAAAATGCCGACAAGGGTAAGACCGATGGGTGCGCCCCACAAAAGCACGGTGCGCAGGCTGAGGCGAGGCTTCAGCAACACGAACTCGCCATAACGCGACACGACATAATCGATGACGGCATTGTCGCTATCGCCCTGAACCAGCCGCTCGCGCACCAGAACGCGCAAATCGCGCGCCAGTTCGGCATTGCTGTCATCAATCGACTGGTTCTGGCAGACCATGCAACGCAGCTGCGAGGTCAGGTTCCGGGCGCGCTGTTCCAGCGCGGGGTCTTTCAGCACCTCGTCGGGGTTGAAGGCGAAGGCAGGAAATACGGCAAAGATGAGGGTCAGAAGAAGCGCAAGCCTTGCCACCATCTTCCTCATTCCGCCGCCTCCGGCATTACTGCTGGTCGGACTGGCTTCGCCTTGCGATTTGGTGCCCCCACCCTCAAGCGTCTGTCGGAGAGCGAGATGAAACCACCCACCATCATGAACAGGGTGCCGCCCCAGATGCACAGGATGAAGGGTTTCCACCAGATGCGCACCACCATGCCGCCATCGGCCATCGGGTCGCCCAGCGAGACATAGAGCTGGCTAAGGCCGAAGGTCAGGATGCCGGCTTCCGTCGTCGGCATGCGCCGCGCGGTATAGAGCCGCTTGGACGACCAGACGTCGCCCACCTCGATCCCCGCCTTGCGCACGGTGAAATGGCCGCGATCCTCGGTGAAGTTGGGGCCAACGGCGTGGCGGATGCCATCAAAGGTGAGGCTGTAGCCGCCCGCTTCCGCCACCATGCCCTGTTTCATTTCCAGCACGGTTTCGGTCTCATAGGTGGTGACGATGACAATGCCGAGCACGGTGATGCCGACGCCTATATGCGCCAGCGCGGTGCCGAAGGCAGAGCGCGGCAGGCCCTTCAGACGGCGGAATGCGATGCCGAAGGCCAGTTTACCGAAATTGGCGCGATACCAGAGATCGGCAAACGCACCGAAAATCAGCCAGAAACCGGCGGCGATACCGAGCGCCGCCAGCACCGGACCGCCATTTTCCACGTACCAGAGCGCCAGCCCGGCAAGGGCTGCAATGGCGGCGGCCACATAAAGCCGCTGGAATGCGCCAAGAAGATCGCCGCGCTTCCACGCCAGCATCGGCCCGAAGGGCGTGACGATCAGGATCGGGATCATCAGCAGGCCGAAGGTGAGGTTGAAGAAGGGTGCACCGACCGAGATTTTTTCGCCCGTCAGCGTTTCCAAAATGAGCGGATAAAGCGTGCCGATCAGCACCGTGGCGGTGGAGACCGTGAGAATGAGATTGTTGAGGACGAGTGCCCCTTCGCGCGAGATCGGCGCAAACAGTCCGCCCACCTTCAGCGACGGCGCGCGCCAGGCAAAGAGCGCGAAAGCCCCACCGATGAAGATGGTCAGAATGCCGAGGATGAAGATGCCGCGGCTCGGATCGGTGGCGAAGGCATGCACTGAGGTCAAGACGCCGGAGCGGACGAGGAAGGTGCCGAGCAGCGACAGCGAAAAGGTCATGATCGCCAGAAGCACGGTCCATATCTTCAGCGCCTCGCGCTTTTCCATGACGAGCGCCGAATGGAGAAGTGCTGTTCCGGCCAGCCACGGCATGAAGGAAGCGTTTTCCACCGGATCCCAGAACCACCAGCCGCCCCAGCCGAGTTCATAATAGGCCCAGTAGGAACCCATGGAGATGCCGGCGGTCAGGAAAGTCCAGGCGGCGAGCGTCCACGGCCTTACCCAGCGCGCCCAGGCGGCGTCGATGCGGCCTTCCAGCAAGGCGGCGACCGCGAAGGAAAAGCAGACGGAAAAGCCGACATAACCGAGGTAGAGCAGCGGCGGATGGATGGCGAGGCCGAAATCCTGAAGGATCGGATTCAGGTCCTGCCCTTCGGCCGGCACCGGTGACAGACGCAGGAACGGATTGGAGGTGAGCAGGATGAACAGCAGGAAGGCGACGGAAATCCAGGCCTGTACGGCGAGAACATTGGCTTTGAGCGTTTCCGGCAGGTTGCGGCCGAAGGCAGCGACAAGCGCACTGAAAAACACCAGAATGAGCAGCCACAGCAGCATGGAGCCTTCGTGGTTGCCCCAGACGCCGGTCAGCTTATAGAGCATGGGCATCAGCGAATGGGAGTTTTCCCAGACGTTGCGCACGGAGAAATCCGAGACGGCGTAAGCCCGTGTCAGCGCCGCGAAGGAAAGACCCACCAGCAGGAACATCATGACGGAGCCGAGCGAGGCGACATCCATCAGCGCCCGGTCGTTGCGGCGCGCGCCGATCACCGGCAACGTTGAGACGATGAGCCCCACACCAAGCGCCAGAACCAGAACGTAGTGGCCGATCTCGTTGATCATTTCGTTGCTCCGGTTTTGTCAGTGGAGACGGCACCGGCTGATGGCGTTGCGGCGGCGGGGTTCTCGCCGTCGCCACCGTGCTGCCACAGGCCCTTGTCCTTCAGCCGGTCGGCCACTTCCTTCGGCATGTAGTTTTCGTCGTGCTTGGCCAGCACACTGTCGGCCACGAAGCCATGGGTGACGACATCGAATACGCCTTCGGTCACCACGCCCTGCCCTTCGCGGAAAAGATCGGGGAGGATGCCGGTATAGCTGACGGGCACATTGGCCTCGCCATCCGTCACGGTGAAGCTCACCGTGCGGCCATCGCCGCGCTTGACCGAACCTTCGGCCACCAGCCCGCCGAGGCGGATGCGGGTACCGGGATTAACCGGCGTCTTTTCCAGATCGGCCGGCATGTAAAAATAGGCGATGGACTGGCCGAAGGCGAACATGACGAGCAACACCGCCGCGACAATGAAGCTCGTGCCGCCGCCGATGATCGCCAGACGTTTCTGTTTGCGGGTCATTGCGTCACTCCCTGCGGCGCGGCATCCTGTTGCCCGTTGGTGCGGATCGGCCCGGCGGAAACGCCCAGTTCCTTCGCCAGTGCAAGGAGCTGCCTGCCCTGCTCACCCTCCGGCGGGAAAGCCTGCAGGCCGGCCCTCAAGGCTTCACCGGCCTTGGCTTCATTCTTCAGCACCGAATAGGCGCGCACGAGACGCATCCAGCCTTCGAAATCGGCCGGGTTTTCCTTCAGCTTGGCATCAAGGCTCGCCACCATGCCCTCGATCATCGCCTGCCGGTCGGTGGCCGTCATGTCATTGGCCGCCGCCATATCCTGCGCGGTCGGGCCAGGCGCGGCTGGGGCCGCTTCCCCGCCCGTGCGGGTAATATGTTCGCGAACCAGCGGCAGCCAGGGCGCGCCGGCCGGCGCATCGGCCTCCAGCGCCGCAAAAGCCGCACGTGCCTCGTCGGCCTTGCCCGCCTGTTCCAGCGACAGCGCCAGATAGAAGCGCGCGCGCGGATTACCGGGGCTCAACTGCTCGGCCTCGGCAAACGCGTCACGTGCCGCTTCGATGACGATGCCGTCATTGCCGGCCACCAGCGTTTCGCCAAGTCCCGTCAGCCGTTCGGCGCTTGGTCCCAGAAGACGCAGCGCATTGCGATAGGCAAGCTCTGCATCGCCAAGCCGCAGGGTCTTGAAATAGATCGGGGCCAGAATATCCCAGCCGGCGCCGTCATCCGGGTTCTGCGCCAGATGCCGTTCCGCCCGGGCGACCAGCAAGTTCATGTCATTGCCGGGTTTTTCAAGACGTGCCTCTAGCGGCATGTCCGGCACTTCCGGACTGCCGTTCCAGATGTAGAGACAGAGACCGAGGGCGGGCAGAAGAACGGTAATCAGGCTGGCGGCAAGATTGTGCCGCAGCGGCCGGGTTTCTTTTACCACTTCCTGTTCCGAATCGGCGGCGGCAAGCAGGCGGCGACCGATTTCAGCGCGCGCATAATCCGCTTCGGTTTCACCGATCAGGCCCGCAGCGCGCTCACGGTCCAACTCGGCAAGCTGGTCGCGGTAAACGGCAACCTCACCGTCGCGGCGCGTCTCAGGCACCTCGGTCTTCCGCATCAGCGGGTACATCAGGACGATGGCGACAGCCGCCGTCAATATCGCAACGACAATCCAGAACATAAGGCTCAATTACTCGAATGCGCGGCACATGGAAACATGAAGCGCGGGGATGACGTGAATTTGAGACATCACGCCGCACCAAAAGCCCTGTTTCGGCTGTTCCGCCGTGCCTCTTCTTGTCATCGCCAGAGGTCGGTGACCTTGATTTACGTCAAACTCGTCAGGTCAAAGGCGACCAGCTGCCATCGCCATTGCGGCAGGCCGCGCCGCGCACCTTGATTTCGCGTCCATCCACGGTGAGGCTATGCGAATATTGCCGGCAGTTCTGATTGCCGACCTGATAGGGCGCATTGGCAACCACCTGCCCCTTGGCGTCATCGCCGTTCCACACGACTGGGGTTCCGACAGGCGCCGTTTCCAGCGCCTTGTATTCCGCCTCAAGCGCCCTGGTCTGGTCGCCCCTGTCGAGCTGCACGCCGCTTCGCCCGACGATGCCGCCTTCAAGATTGGCGAGGAACGGTGTTGCGGGCCGTGCGGAGCCGCCAAACAGGCCACCGCCCGCCGAGCGGGTGCCCGTGGTGGTGCAGGCGCTCAGCATCGATACGCACAGGATCGAGAGAAATACCGGGCGTGACACCAGCGAACGCATCGTCACGGAGCGACAGCCATCATACACGTCAACCAAACCCTGTCCTCTTTCCTGCCGCATTGCACCTAATATGGTGCCATTGAATTTCTTGCCTTTTTTCTTGCCTCACGCAAGCTCTTTCGAAAGGCCCGGCAAAATCAGATCGGCTTTCAGCCCGCCGATCGCGCTGCGCGACAGCGAAAAGCGGCCATGGTACTCAGACACCACTTCGGAAACGATGGAAAGTCCCAGTCCCGTTCCCGGACGGCTCTCATCCAGCCGCCTGCCGCGCTTCATCGCCTCGCTGATCTGTCCCGGCTCCAGCCCCGGCCCATCATCTTCCACCGTCAGTTCCACCCACGAACGGCGGCCGATTTCGGCGTCGGAGGACGGGTGTGTGCCGGTGGCAAGCGTGACGACCACCCGGGTCTCGGCAAAACGCGCGGCATTTTCCAGAAGGTTGCCGACAACCTCCTCCAGATCCTGCTGCTCCATGCCCAGCACCGCGCCGGGTTGCTCGAAATTCAGCACGAACTGCTTTTCGGGGTTCAGGCGGCGCATCACACGCACCAGCCGTTCCAGCGCCGGTTCGGCCTCCACGCGGGCGAGGATGGAGCCGCGCTGGGCGGCGATGCGGGCGCGGGAGAGATAGGACTGCACCTGCGCCTGCATGGCGTCGGCCTGCGCCCGCACCAGATCGCCATGCTGCGGCTCCAGCGTGCGGGCCTCGTTCAGAAGCACGGCGATCGGCGTCTTCAGGGAATGGGCGAGATTGCCGACCTGCATGCGGGCGCGCTCCACCAGCCGCCGGTTGCTGTCGATCAGCGCGTTGACCTCATTCGCCAGCGGCTGGATTTCACGCGGGAATTCGCCCTCGAGGCTCTCCGCCTCCCCACCCCGGATCTTGCCGAGCGCGACACGGGCCTGATCGAGCGGCCGCAGACTGTAGAGAATGGCAAGGCCGTTGACGACGAGACTGCCGACGCCGAAAACGGCCAGCGCCAGATAAAGACTGTTGGAGAAATCACGCACATCGTCTTCCACGACATTCAGATTGCCGGAGACGCGAAACCGCGCCGCACGGCCCTCACCATCCAGCACCACTTCCGTTTCCGCCACGCGCACCTTGTTGCCGGCCTCGTCGGTGACGGCATAAAAGCGCTCGTATCTGTTGTCGAAGGGTGCGTCGATAATGCTCGGCACCGGCAGCGTCGACACGCCGAGCGAGGAAGAAACCAGTGGCGCGGTCTGGAAATTGCCAAGCGGCTCCACCACCCAGTACCAGCCGGTATCGGGCTGCGAAAACCGGAGATCGCCGAGCTGCGGGCTGCCGGCCAGCGTATTTTCGTTGGAAATCGTCACGGAATTGATGACGTTATAAAGCTGCGCCCGCAGAAGGTCGGTGAAGCTGCGCTCCACGCCCTGTCGGTAAAGCGTCGAAATGACGACGGCGATCACCACCAGCGCCAGCGCCGACCAGGCGGAGGCAAGCAGCAGAACGCGGGCGGTGAGAGAGCTATTTCGCATCGGCCGGCGCTTGCATCCGGTAACCGAGACCACGGATCGTCTCGATCAGATCGACCCCGAGCTTTTTGCGCAAACGCCCGACAAACACCTCGATCGTGTTGGAATCGCGGTCGAAATCCTGATCGTACATATGTTCGACCAGCTCCGTGCGCGAGACGACCTCGCCCATGTGATGCATGAGATAGGATAAGAGACGGAACTCGTGCGAGGTGAGCTTCAGCGTCACCCCGTTGACGGTCGCCTTGGAGGATTTGGTGTCGAGCTTGACCGGGCCGCAGGTGAGTTCCGAGGACGCGTGACCGGCGGCGCGGCGGATGAGCGCACGCACGCGGGCAAGCACTTCTTCCACATGGAAAGGCTTGGTGACGTAATCGTCGGCGCCGGCATCGATGCCCGCCACCTTGTCGCTCCAGCGGTCGCGGGCGGTGAGGATCAGGACGGGCATGGCCTTGCCGGCGGCGCGCCATTTTTCAACGACGGTGATGCCATCCAGCTGCGGCAGGCCGATATCGAGAACGATCGCGTCATAGGGTTCGGTATCGCCGAGATAATGCCCTTCCTCGCCGTCAAATGCCTGATCGACAACATAACCGGCCTCTTTCAGCGCATCGGTCAACTGACGATTGAGATTGGCATCATCCTCAACAACGAGAATACGCATTATCAGCCCTTTCCTGTGTCCCGGCCCGCCTGCGTTCCGGTCATGCTAAGTGTCTCGGATCGTTTTCCGATATTTCGGCGATGCGGGCAAGCTACATCGGCACGCGCATCGTTACCTTGCGCGGGCGCTCGCCATTGCCCTGGACGAGAACGGTGACGACACAGGACTGACCGTCACCGGAAGGATAGACCGAAAGCAGCTGGCCGCCGGTTTCGCGCACGACGCGAGAGACGGCTGCGCCGCAATCGCTGGCAGCCAGAATGTAGTGGCCCTGCAGATCAGCCTCGGGCGCCGTGAAACCGGAAAGCCCGGCTGCAAGCGTCGCGATGATGAGAGGTGATGCCATTCTACAAACTTCCAAAAACCGGGTGCGTCTCGAACCTTATTGTGACCGAATATGTAGCGCAAAGCGTCTGAATGGCAAATGAATGCTACCCCCGCCGCCATGAGCCGTGGCGGGGGCTTTGCTGCTGCTGTTATCGTCAGCGGATGGCGCGGGTTGCCGAAAGGCGGCCATAAAGTGCAATCAGGCCGCCAATTCCGCCTGCAACCGTTACCAGCCCTTCCGCCAGTTCGCCGTGCAGACCGGCCGGCAGGTCGAAGCCTGCGATGGCGAAAAGCGGTGCAAAAACCGCAATCAGCGCGCCCCAGATCGTGCGCGATTGATACCATGCCTTGGAGCTATCCATTCTCTCATCCTTTGCGTTGTTTTTCAGGCAGTTATCAGAGCGGGAGAAGGGCCTGCGCCACCACTCCCAGAGGCACCGCGCGGCCGAGCTGACGGACACGCACGGAAATGTGATCCCGCAGGACCGGGAAATCTGTGAGTTCGGCGGCGACAGGGTAAAACCAGAGGGGTTCGGACACCTCCGCCATTCGTTTGACGGCTTCTCCCTCCAGCACCTCGACGCGATAGCGCTCGAAAGGCTCGTCCAGCGGGATGTCGCTCGCATCCCAGCCATCGGCCTCCATCCGGCCACGCCGTTTCCATTTGATCAGAACGCCATCGCTTTTCCGCTCGCCGGAAAGATGCACCGGCGCAAGCGGCGTCTGCGCCCGCAATCCACCCTCGAATGCGAAAGGCCCGGCCGAAGCGCTCGCCTTTCCCGCTGCCTCGACCATCCAGTTCAGGCGGCGTCCGCGCTCACCGAGAGCAAGGCCGAGCGGCTGCACCGCGGCGTCCAGCATCACCGCCGGTGCACCTGCGGGCGCGCCCACCAGCATCGCATCTTCCGTGCCCGCCAGCCCGCGCAGAAGGACCGAGAGCCGCCAGCGCAAGGGCGCGATTTCCTCGGCTTTTGCGAAGGCGATGATTTCCCAGACGCCGTTTGCAGCCTTGATGGCGATGCGGCTCTCACCGTTCAGCACTGCAAACTCCAGCGCCGAGGCAAGCCCGCCATAGGGCAGATCGATCAGGATGGCATTCCCCCGATCGAAGCGGCCAGAGGGGCCGGGCTTAAGCGGCATTGCCAGCGTGCCGATCATCGCCGGCTGGTCGAGCACGGCGCGCTGCCGGTAACCTTCCGTGCCCGAGGATGCGGAAACGAGGATCGGCCGCCATGGCCTTGCGAAAACGGTAATCCGCGCCGAATGCTCCGCAGCGACACCATCATGGTGCGGCAGGTCGAGAAACAGTACTTCCGGGGCAAAGCCCTCGGTACCGCTTATGCCGCCGGCGCGTCGCTCATCCGCCGCACCCGCAAAAACCGAAAACGCAGCGGAAAAAGCACGCGCCTCCACTTGCCTCATAGCGCCATCTTCAATCCGGCTGACCAGAAACCGACCTGCCGGAGCCTGCGGAAAGGCGTTCTCCGGCAAACGGATGCAATCACCGGGCTCAAGGGCGATATCGGCAGGTGGCAGGGCAAAACGCACTGTGCGCCGTGCCTGACGGTTGTCCCGCAGCACCGCCTCGACAGCGGTTTCCGCCGTTTCCGCCGGCAAGGCGACGTTGAGGTCTAGCCGCATCACGCGGCTGCCGGCATTGTCGATGCGGCGGGAACGCGCACTTGCCTGCTCGTAGTCCAACGCTGGGTTAAACGAGGTCAACACGGCTTCCGCGGCAAAATCGCTGTCATGACCGCGATTTTCCGACCACAGCGGCTCACTATCGAGATCGGCAAGCACGGAAATATCGCGGACGGGCAAAACCGCCGTGTTGCGGGAACGGAAGCAAAGGGTTCCGCCATCCTCCGCCACATCCACCTGAAACGCGGCCATCAGCGGCTCCAGCAGGGCGCGCGCCGAGGTCACATCGCCCTGGACATAACCGGTCATGTCGCCGCTGACGGCGGAGACATCGAAAGCGTCAAAGCCGTGGTCGGTCAGGATTTCGGTAATGGTATCGGCAAGCGTCACTGTCCCCAACCGGCCGTTCAGCCAATGGCCGGTGCGCCAGTTGCCGCCATCGCTCCACACCGCACCATTCTGCGGAAAGGCGGGAAAGGGCCGCGCATCCCAGGTCCATAGATAGACACGGTTTTCATCCACCATCGCCGCATCGCCTTGACCCCAATGGTCAAGATGCGCTTCCAGAAACCGCCGCTGCTGGCTGTCGGCCCGGTGTCGGCGGGAGAAATACGGAAAGGCGTTTTCCGCTGATTTCGGATCGGGAAAGACATTCGGGCGCGTCGCGCTCTTGTCCACCGCCGGGCAACCGAGTTCGGTGATCCAGATCGGTTTCGAGCCAGGCACCCATGCGGTGGGTGTCGATTTTTCCACACCCCGCACCCGGTCGTAGTGGCGGTTTCCCCACCAGTTGCCGATGTCCTTGTAGCGGAACACCCATGGCTTGCCCTTTAGTCCATCAGTGATGGTCGTGCGCCGCCGCGCCGCACGGTCCGCGTCGCTGGCATAATACCAGTCGAAGCCCTCACCTGCCGTGATGGCGCGGCGGAAGGCGGAAGCATCATCCGGGCCGCTCATGCCATCAGGATTGCCGTTTGCGGCATCCTCGTCGCGCCAGTCGGACAGCGGCATGTAATTGTCGATGCCGATGGCGTCGATATCGCGGCTCGCCCAGAGCGGATCGAGATGGAAGAACACATCGCCCGAACCATCTGCCGGCTGGTAACCGAAATATTCGCTCCAGTCCGCCGCATAGGTCAGTTTCACCGCCGGTCCGACAACGGCGCGCACATCCCCCGCCAGCCGCACCAGCTCCTCCACGAAAGGAAATGCATCATTCTGGTCGCGCAGGCCCGTCAGCCCGCGCAGTTCCGAGCCGATCAGAAAGGCATCCACGCCGCCCGCCTTGGCCACAAGCGCCGCATAATGCAGCACCATGCGACGATAACCCTCGGTGCGATGGCAGAAGGCCAAAACCTCCCGCCGCGCGCCGGCGCTGCGGTCTGGAGAACCGGCTCTGCCGGGTGCGGGAAAACAGGTGATGCGCCCGCGCCAGCCATAGGCGTCCTGTTCGCCTTTGCCATAGGGGTCGGCCAAGCTGTTACCGGCGGGCACATCCATCATCACGAAGGGATAAAGGCAGACCTTCAGCCCCCGCGCCCTGAGGTCCGCTATCGCCTGCAGCACGCTTTGATCGTCCGGCGTGCCGCCATAGGCCGGGCCGCCGCCGTGATGGCTGACCAGATGCGCCACCCCGCGCGAAAGCCCGGCGACGGACCATGGCGCGGTTTCTCCATCGCGGCCTGCCACTTCCACGCCGGGCAGGATGCGGCATTCGCCCGCCCGCATATCCGTGCCTAACCAGCTGACCACCAGCGCCACACTTTGCAGGTTGGGGCAAAGCGCCTGCAACTCGTCGATGGCCGCCTGCCAGTCGGTGGCAGCGGTCAAGCCGTTGCGGTTCATGATGCGGCTTTGCCCCATGCCGGTCGTTTCCGAAACCTGCACTGTTGCATAACCATGCTCCGTTGCGCCCGGAATGATGGTGATGGCGCGGATGGATTTTTCGAGCTTGCCGACCGGCCGCAAGACTTCGAACTGCATCAGTGGAATGCGATTGCCATAACCATCGAGCGGCAGTCGCTCAAAAACCACATAGGCCAGCCCGCGAAAGGCCGGCGCATTGCCGCTTCCCTGCTTTGCTTCGATCAGCGGATCAGGCAATTGCGTCTCGCTGCCGGGGTAAAAACGCATCTCGATGCCGGTCAGATCAACTTCCCGCCCATCGGCCCAGACACGCCGCACCATAGCCGCTTCGCCTTCGCAGAGGCCGATGGCGAGATTGGCGAAATAGCGAAAAGTCTCCACCTTCGGGCCGCGATTGCCCTTGCCGCCGCGCCGCTCGACCTCGACGCTTTCCTCGAAACGCGTCGCCCAGATCAGCGTGCCGCCAATCCTCGCCGTGCCGTAAAGCCGGTTGATGGCCGCCCCCTCATCCGCCCCCGGAATGCGCGCCGTCGAAAGCCGCGTGCCGGATACGGTGCGCCCGTTCGAAAGCAAAGCCCGATCGACAGCATTGCCGGCCAGCGCACCGGCCGCCTGGCCGATGATGGCGCCGATGGGGCCGAAAAAACTGCCAAGGGCCGCGCCCGCCGCCTGAAAAACTATGGTCGCCATGCTTGCCTCGAAAAATTTCAGGGATCGGGAAAACGGAAGGAGCCGGCGATGCGCCGCTTCCAGCCCGGCACCAGCGCGGAACGCACCACCGCCGCTTGCTCATAGGCATGGATGAAATGCTGCAGCCCGGCGACGATGCCGAGATGTTTGGCCGCCGCATCGGCCCGCCAGCGGAACAGCAAGAGGTCTCCCGGCCTTGCCTCTTCCATGTCAGGCACCGGCAGAAAGTGGCGCTTCGCCGCCACCATCAGCCGGTCTTCACCGCCACGTTCGGCCCAATCAGGCGCATAGGGCGGCAGCAATTCCGGCTCCCCACCGTAAAGTTCACGCCAGATGCCCCTGACGAGGCCGAGGCAATCGCAGCCGACGCCCTTTAACGAGGCCTGATGCCGGTAGGACGTACCGATCCAACACTGCGCCAGCGCCAGCACTTTTTCTCCGGTATCGCTCATGGAAACAGTGCCCTGCCATCATGGGTCTGGCCGCCACTGGCGTAGGAATAGGCGAAATCCGCTCCCGGCAGATGCGGAAAGCCCCTGAAATTCAGGTGATTAGCGAATTTCGCCTTGCAGGTGGCAAAACTCTTGTCGCAGCCGGCGGTGACAGAAAATCCGTCTCCGGGCGATGGCATCTGTTCCGGCACCAGCCAGAAGGACAGAATCGTGCCGCCGTCGCGGCGCGCATGGCCATCGAGGTCAAAACTCTTGCCGGCGAGTGCACCGCTGAGAAACCGCAACTTTCCCCGGCTGAAGAAACCGTCGTTGAAAGCGTCAAGCCCCGAGACCAGCAGGTTGCCCGCCGCATCCACCACCGTCACGCGGCCATTGCCGGTGAACCGCGAAAGGTCGATGCCGCAGCGCCGGTCGCCAAGTGCGGCATCGCAGCGACGCCCATAGATTCTGCCCTGCGGCTGACCGAGGCGATGGGCGAGGCTGCGCAACTCGGCGCGAAACGCCCCGCCCGCCCGCGTCACCTCGCCGATCTCACGCATGGAAAGCAGCACATGCTCATCCGGCGCCTGCCAGTTGACGAGGTAAAGCTCCACCCGTGCGCCATCGAAACGCCCGGCGGCCAGATCGCTTTCCGAAATCGCCTCGCTGGAAAAACCGCCCGCCACCTCACCGGCACTGGCACCCAGCCCGGTTTCACTGTCGCTGTCGCTCGCCCCGAAACCGCTGGCGGCGAGGTAGTCCGTGCCGGCGAAAGAGAGTGTCTCGTCGTGGTCGGTAAAACCGATCACAGCGCCCTCCTTCAGCGTCACCTTCCAGCAATGGCAGGTAGTCGTCGCATCGCCCTTCAGATGCGTGGCAAGGCCTGGAGGGATAGTCTTCATGGCAGGATTTCCATCAGTGGAATGGAGGGAATACGGCCCGCCTCGAAAGCGGTGAGGTTGACGTCGATGCGATCGATCGCGAAGCGCACCGGCACGTCGAATTCAAAACCCGCCCGGATCACCGCGCCGGCCGGCGGCACCTTGCCGGCGCGAAACGTCACCATGCCGGTGGCATGATCGACCGACATATCCGCAGGCGGGACACGCACGCCCTCGACTGACACGACAACCGAACCTTCGACCGGCTTCTCCACCTGCCGCGTGAAGGAGCCACCCGCATCCGCATAGGTTTTCACCAGCGGAAACTGAGCTGTTGCGCCATCGCCGGTGCCGATCCTCTGATCGGTCACGGCGGGCGCTTCGCCCGGCGGGCAGGATTTGAAATCCACCGGATCGCGAAACCGAAAGCCGTAAAGCTCGCCGCGCCGCGCCTCGAAAAAGGCGAGCACCTCATAGAGATCGGCGACGGAGCGGATGCCGGATCCCGCATCATAGGCGCGTCTGGCATTCTTCCAGCGCTGGTTGCGGTTCTCGCGGCCATTAGAGAGATTGACGATATCGGTTCGCCGCACCGGCCCGCCGCTGACGCCGAGCGCCAATCGCAGCGGAAACTGCACTTCATGAAATGCCGCCATGTCGTTGTTCCACGAATCTTTTTGCTGTGTTGAAAGGTCGGTGCGTCACAATCCGCGCTGGCCGCGCCCGACGCTGCGCGCCAGCATGGCGGCGATCTGGCCTTCGCTTTTTCTAAAACTCGCCGCATCGGTGGCCGTCACGTTGAAGACGATCTGCGCGCCACCCCCGCCCGCCGGTGCTGCCACCCCCAAAGCGCCATCCGAGCCACGTTTCAGCGGCAGGATGGCTTCCGCACCCGCCTCGCCCATCAGGCCCAGCCCGCCGCCCATCGGAAAAAAGGCAGGGCTGGAAACCACGCCACCATCGGCAAAAGGCGTGATGCTGCGCCCCGGCACCCCGCCATCGGCAAAGGCAAACAGGGAGCCGCCACCGTTCAAAAGCCCGCCGACGGCATTGCCGATCATATTCTCCAGCGGCTTCAACCCGGCGGAAAGCGCAATGCCCGACAGGCGTTCTCCAAGCCCGCGCAGCACCTCGTCCAGCCCCTTGCCGCCCGTCGTCGCCGCTTGCAGGGCCGACGTCAGCGCCGCCCCGAACCGCTCGGACCGCCGCTCGAGATCGCCCATCACGTTCACCAGCGCTTCCGCCTCCTGGCGGTTCTCCGCCATCGATGCATCACCTGCCATCCCGCTTGCCTTTCTGATTCAACTGGGGAATGCATGCTGCTGAAACAGCTTTCAAAAACCGGCTGCTTCAATCAATGTTCTTTAAAAACCCAGCTTGTTGGGTTATGGTTCTCATGGTCACGGTTCTGCGGCAGCATGGCATGCGTTTCGTCATCTACACGGCCGATCACGAGCCGCCGCATGCGCATGTCTACGGAGAGGGTGAAGCCCGTATCGATCTCGTAACCCTTACCGTCATGACGCAGGGCGGCATGTCGGACAGGGATGTACGGCGCGCGGTTGCAGTGATCGAAGAAAACCGGACGCTTTTTCTTGAAACGTGGAGAAAATATCATGGTTGAGGTCAGCGATGCCGAACTTGCGGCCGCCAAGGAGCGCTGGCGGCAGGAACACGCGGAACGTCCTGTTCCGGTTGCCGTGCGTTTCGATGCGGCATCGGCCCGGGTCATTGTCGATTTCACCAATGGCGCCTGTTTCATGTTTCCAGCCCACGCGCTGGAGGGCTTGGAGAACGCCACGCCGGAACAGCTGGCCGAGGTCGAGCTCCTCGGCGAGACCGGCCTGCATTGGGAAAGCCTCGATGCGGATTATACGATCAGCGGGCTTATGAACGGCATTTTCGGCAGCCGCGCTTTCATGGAAGCCCAGCGCAAGGGCGGGCAATCCCGCTCCCCGGCCAAGGCCGCCGCCAGCCGCGCCAACGGTGCGAAGGGTGGCCGTCCGCGAAAAATGCCCTGACACCGTCACCCATCCGGAAACCGCCGCATCATCGCCTCTATCGCCCGACGATCGGGGCTGCCGGAACCAGCACGCACGCCGCCGGTCATCGCGAAGAATTCCCTTGGCGTCAGCCGCCAGAAGGTTTCGGAAGAAAGCCGCAGCAGGCAGAATCCGGCGTGGATCACCGTCTCCCAGGGGAAAGGGCGCGGCGTCGCCTCGCCTGCTGCGGCGCTTAAGGGTCCGGCTGTGTTTCTCCTTTCGGGCCGGCAAAGGTGGCGGTCAGAAGGTCGGCGATGATGGCGGCGTGGCCGGCGATGCCGCCTTCCACGGTTGCGGCGGCCACATCCTCATCGGAAAACACATTGCCCGCGCCGCGCAGGCCCGCACCGATCACCCGGATCATATCGGCGGCCTTCATGCGGCCGCTGGCGAAACGTTCGGCGAGCGCCGTCAGGTCGTCGGCCTGAAAGGCGGTTTCGAGTTCGGCCAGCGCTCCGAGCGTCAGGCACAGAATGCGCCTTTCGCCGTCGATCAGCGCCTCGATCTCACCGCGATGGCGGTTCGCCCGCCCGTAGCGTAATCCTTGCGGCATCACAGCGCTCCGAAGTTAAGGAGACCGGCGGATTCCAGCGCGATCTCGAATTGCACCTCGCCATCGTGACGGCCGGAATATTCGAGCGCGACGATCTGGAACGGCCCGGTAATGGTGCCGAAATCCGGGATGACGATCTGCCAGCCCGGAATGGCGCCGGCAAAAAATGCGCCGCGCACCAGCGCATCGCTCGCTACATCCTTGAAGATGCCGGATGCCGTCAGCGATGCCCGCTGCACGCCCGCACCGGCCAGAAGCTCGCGCCAGCGCCCCGCACTTTCTCCGTCGGTTATATCGACGGCCTGCGCATTGAAGGCCAGCCGCTTGGTTCTCAGCCCCGCCACGGTCACATAGGCACCGGCATTGTTGATCTTCAGCAGCAGGTCCTTGCCCTTCTGCGCCACCATGGTGTTCTCCTTTGGCCTCGATTGATGTTGCCGGGTCGCTATTGGCCTGCTACCAAATAATTCCCCCGCATCTCGCACCCCTGATTTCCATCATGTCTGAAGCCACCCCCTTCCCGTCCCGCGCGCGCCTTATCGGCGTGCTTGCGGTTGGGCAGATCATCAGCTGGGGCAGCGGTTTCGACATGCTGGCCGTGCTCGGCCCACGGATCGGGCAGGAGCTGGCCATCGCCAACGAGGTGGTGTTTGCCGGCCTCACCGTCATGATGACGATCAGCGCGCTCTGCGGCCCGCTTCTGGGAAGAACGCTCGTGCGCCACGGCGCAGCGCCCGTCCTTGTGGCGGGTTCGTTGCTTTTCACGGCGGGTTTTGTCGTGCTCGCCTTTGCGGGCGGCGTGATCAGTTATTTGCTCGGCTGGGCCGTCATCGGATTTGCCGCCACCTGCGGCCTGACGACGGCGGCCCATGCGGCGGTGGTGGAGCGTGTCGGCGCGGAAAGCGGCCGGTTGCTGACGCTGCTGATGCTGTTTACCGGGCTTTCGGCGGCATTTTTCCTGCCGCTCACCACGCTTGCCGCCGAACATTTCGGCTGGCGCGGCACGCTCATCGGTTATGCCTGTCTGCAGCTCTTCCTGCTTCTGCCTCTCTACCTCTTCGTTCTTCCCGGCCGGCCGGTCCGCAAAGCCGTGACGCCGCAGGAAGCGGCTGCGATTGCACCCTCACCGGTCGATACGCGACGCGCCTTTCTGCTGCTGGCGGCAATGACGACGATCAGCGCGTTTACGACGTTCGGCCTGTCTCCGCTGCTGCCCCTGCTCCTGGTCAACGCCGGCGCATCACAATCGCTGGCCGTGCAGCTGGCATCTGTGCGCAGCGTTCTTGCGATTACGGCGCGCGGGCTGGATTTCCTGCTTGGCAAACACGGCAACCCCTTCGTCACAGCCATGATCGGCCTCTGTCTGCTGTTCCTGTCCCTGCTGCTGTTGCTCGCCTTTGCTCCGGCCATGCCCGCCTTCATCAGCTTCATCGTTTTCTTCGGCTTCGGCGCGGGCGTGCTCACCGTCAGCCGCGCCGTGTTGCCGCTGGCGGTGTTTTCCCCGGAGCAATATGGCCTGCAGGCCGCACGTATCTCGCTGCCGCAGAACCTTGCGATTGCCTTTGCGCCCGTTATCTTCACGCTGGCGCTGGATCGTGGCGGGGTCGCGGCCATGTTGACCATCGCAGCTGCGCTGATCGGCATTTCGTTTCTGCTATTGATCGTCCTGTGGAAGACCGTGCGCAGGCAGACTTCCTGAAAAAACTATTCCGTCACCGCCCTGAAGCGCATATCCGCGATGAAATTCCGCGACTTCGGTTCACGCCGCGAGCGGCAGGAACGGAGTTGCAGATTGACCAGCGTGACACCAGCAAGGGGAAGCGGGGCATCGTCGAGCAGGGTTTTCACCCTTTCCACGATTTCACTCGCCCGTTTGCGGCCGCCGGCGTCACTCCAGATTTCCAGCGACAGGAAATGCTCCTCGGCCTTTTCCGTCGCCGTCGAATAGTCGCGGCTTTCAAGTTCGCCGATGACGATTGCGGGCAGAAGCGCACGCGGCAAAAGCCGGTCGACGATGCCGCCTGATGTCAGTGCTATCAGGGCCGCATCGCCGGTCAACCTGGCGAAAATCGCTTTCAAAAGGGCATTCGCGGCGCTCATGGGAGCTCCTCCTCACAACGGCAGACGATGAAGCGGCCGGTCTCGTCCGGATCCATCACGGTGCGGATCGCCAAAATGCGTCGGCCTTTGCGGAAACGCATGCCGGCGGCGATGTCGCTGCGCCACATCAGCCAGACGCGGTGGGTGATCGTCACACCCTCGGCCGAGGCCCGTTCGTGGGACGTGTCCGAAACGGGCTCAATCGCCGCCCAAAGCGAGCGCAGGACACTCCAGTTTTCGGCCGCACCGCCCTGCCCGTCCGGCGTCTCGATGCGCCCTTCCAGTTCCAGCCGCGCCGTCAGCTTGCCGGGATCGAGAAAAACCAGGTTCATAGCTCAAAGACCCACACGGCAGAAGGGCGACACCAGCCGCTCATAACCGGCCGGAACCGCCGCCGGCTGGTTTTCAGAAGCAACCGCGCCGCGAAAGGCGAACATCTGGGCCACATGCATCAGCATGGCGCGCTTCAGCGTGTCGGGCACATCAGTTCCGGCCTCGCCGAAACCGGCGATGAAGTCAATTTCGATACCGTTCATCGCTCGTCCGGGGGTTGGCGGATCGCGCAGCCACAGGCGCGCCGGACGCGCTGTGCCGTCGAGTAATTTATCGGCGGCGGTGATATTGGTCTCGCGCCCGTCACTGCCGAAAACCAGAATCGTTTCGATGGTTTGCACCGGTCCCTTGCCAATCAGAATCACGCCTGTTTGCGGCCATCGGTCGAGATAAAGCCGCCAGGTCTGACGCAGCAGGCAAAGGCCGGTGGTGCGCTCCAGATGCTCACGGGCGGTGCGGATCAGCGTGGTCAGAAGCGCGTCTTCGTCACCGTTGTCGAGACGCAAATGCGCCTTGACCTCGGCAAGCGTCAGCGGCTCCGTCTGCGGTGGATTTATGAGGGCGTAGGTCATGGGGTCTCCGGGATGACGGCAATTGCAGGCTGGATGAGCGAGCGGGTGCAATGAATTCTTCTCCCCGTGGGGGAGAAGTCCGCGGCAGCGGGATGAGGGGGCGAGGGTGCGGTCAATCGCTGGCGTTGCCCCCTCATCCGACCCTTCGGGCCACCTTCTCCCCGTGCGGGGAGAAGAAACGAGCGGCAAACTCGAGGTTCAATTCACCCCGAATTTCACCAGCTTGATCGCCTCGAAATTCTGTACGCCGCCGCCCACACGTTTGGTGGTGTAGAACAACACGTAGGGTTTGGCCGAATAGGGATCGCGCAGGATGCGCACGCCGGTGCGGTCGACGACGAGATAACCGGAGCGGAAATCTCCGAAAGCGATGGCGAAGCTGTTCGCCGCGACATTCGGCATGTCTTCCGCCTCCGTCACCGGAAAGCCCATCAGCGAGGCGGGTTGGCCGGCGGCGGCGGGCGGATGCCAGAGATAGGCGCCGGTCGTATCCTTGAAACGGCGCAGCGCCGCTTGCGTCTTGCGGTTCAGAAGGAAAGTACCGTTCTGGCGGTGGCCGGCCTTCAGGCCATAAACGGCATCCAGAAGCACATCCATCGGCCCGGCGGAGGCGAAGCCGGCCGAAACGCCTGTCGCGACATAACCGATATTGCCCCAGCTCCAGCTGTCATTGGCAATGGCCGTATAGGAGAGGAAACCCTTCGGTTTGTTGACGCCGTCACCGACGATGAAAGCGGCAGCCTCCTGTTCGGCAAAGGCGATATCCACCTCTGATGCGATCCATGCCTCGACATCAACCGCCGCGTCATCCAGCAGGCCCTGGGTGGCGGCCGGCATGGCATAGAGTTCCATGGTCGGGAAAGAAAGCTCAGACAGCTTCGGCGTCGCCGTTTCGGGGCGGGCCGCGGTTTCGGCGACCCAGCCGGTGGCAAGACCGCCCGCAGAGAAGGGTTTCTTCAGCACGGCCGTGGACACCTGCCGCACGGTGGCCAGCGCCCGGATCGGCGAAATCGCCGTCATGCGCCGGCCAATCTCGCCATCCGTCTCGGTCGGCAGGAGAAAGCCGCCATCCGTGCCGCTCGATCCCGCAAAGGCCTTGGCCTCCAGATCGCGCAGCGCGCCCTCCTCACCCCGGCGAATATAAGCCTCGAAGGCAGCCTTATGTTCTTCGGTATCATGCGAGAGCGCATCCTTGCGGCCAAGCGCAGGCCGCGCCTTTTTGAGCGCCAGATCGTCCATGATCCTCCTGTTATCGTCGAGCGCCCTGTCGATACGGTCCAGCTTGTCGCGGGTCACGACATCAGCGCCCATCTTGCGTTCGATGTCATTGAGCCGTTGATCATTGGTGTCGCGAAAAGCCTCGAAAGCCTCCATGAACTCGTCGAAGGCCGCGGTCATCGTATCGGGCACGGCTTTTACCTGCGGCGCAACGGTCATTGCGGCCGGTTTGGTCATCTGGTCTGTCATGTCGCCATCCTTGTTGTCGGAAGTGTTTGTCGGAAAGTCAGCGTTTGAAGGCGGTGCCGAACAGCGAGCGCGCCGCGCGGCGCATGGTGCGCACCAGTTCGGTTTCGCGGTCGCGGAAGAAGCGGGCGTGTTTGACATCCGAGACGCGCGCGGACGGCAACATCGGAAAGGTCACGACCGAGATTTCCCAGAGATCAGCCTCGAGAATGCGCCGCACGCCGGAACGCCCCGCCTTGCCGGAACGCGCTTCCTTGCCCGAGCGAACGGTTCGAAAACCGATCGACAGCCCGTCCAGCGCGCCGGTCTTCATCAGCGAATGCACCTCGCGGGAGCGCGCGACGCCGGGGGCCAGAACGCCCTCGACATAAAGCCCGCGCTCGTCCTCACGGATGGTGCGCCAGGCGCCGATGGGTTCAGCCGGATCGTGCTGGTAGAGCATACGGATGCCGGCCGCTCCCCGTTCCTCGATGGAGCGGCGGAAAGCGCCGCGCTCGATCACGTCGTGACCGAGATCGACCTCGCCGAAGACGCTGGCATAACCGGAAAAGGTGCCGTCGCCGGCGATGCCGCGCAGTTCCAGACTGGCGAATTTGCGCGTGGCGGGACGCGGCCCGCGATAGGCGTGCATGGGGAACTCCTGCGATGTGGAAACGAAGCCGCCTTGCGGCGCGGGCTCAGCGGCGCGGGCGTGTGCCGTAGTGGCTTGCCACGCGCACCATCACGCCCAGCCCCCACCAGGCCATCATGCTGGCTGCGGCGGAGCCCGCCACCATGATTTCCCGGCCGGAAAGCGCACCGGCAATATCGAGCTGCTGCACGATCCACAGGCCGATCGGCCCGCCGAAGATCATGCCGCAGGACACCCCGGTGATGAAACGGCTCGCGGCTTCACGTTTGCTTTTCGGCAGCAGATAGACAAGCGACACGCCGGCACCCGCAACGGCGCCGGTGATGCGGGCGGCCCAGATACCGGCCTCATTGGCGAATTCAGACATGGGTAATCATTCCGCTTTAGGATGTTGCAATCGGGCGAACGCACCGCGTCGCCCGCAGGCGCTGTTTGCGCGCCTGCGATGGGTGATTTCTCGAGTCTTCGGAGAAGCTTCGGCGGAAAGCCTCACAAAGAGAATCCGCCACTTCAGAAAATGGTTCAGCAGGCGAGGTTCAGCGCCGATCCACCCTTCGGCGCGATCAGTAACCGACGGCTTCGCGTTTTTCCTCGTCGCTCAGAAACGACGCCGCGCCGATGCGGCTCCAAAGCGCATCCCGCTCACCGGCAAGCCCGGCGATCTTGTCGAGATCCGGCTCCAGACGCAGACCGGAACCGAAGACCGGCGCGAGCCAGCCGCACAACCTTGCCGCCGTGCGGTTGACGAGCGGCAGCACGGTGAGGCGATAAAAGGCGCGGTTCGCCTCCTGGTAATTGGCATAGGTATTGTCGCCGGGAATGCCGATCAGCATCGGCGGCACGCCGAGCGCCAGCGCGATATCGCGCGCCGCGCCGTTGCGGGCTTCCAGAAAATCCATGTCGCGCGGCGAAAGGCCCATGGCCTTCCAGTCCAGCCCGCCTTCCAGAAGCAGCGGGCGGCCGGCATTCATCGCGCCCTGATACCCCTCCTCCAGCTCGCGCTTCAGCCGTTCATATTGCTCGGTGGAAAGATTACCACCCTCCTTCGGCTGGTAGACCAGCGCACCCGAAGGCCGGGCGGAATTGTCGAGCAGGCGCTTGTTCCAGTGGCTTGCGGCATTGTGCAGATCAAGCGCGGCACCGGCAGAAGCCAGCGGCGCAAAACCCGCCCGGTCATCCAGCGGATGGAAAAGTTTCAGATGCAGCAGCCCCAGCCCGTCGCGCTCGGCGGCGATGCGGCGCGACGCGCGACCTTCGGCGCGGTAGTCATAAGCCACAGGCCAGCCATCCGCGCCTTCGACGATGCTCACCCGATCCGGCCGCAGCAGATGCAGTTCGCGCAACCGCCCGCCGACTGTCAGCGGTTCGACATAGGCATTTCCGGCCAGCATCAGGTGACCATACAGCGCCTCGAAAAAATCCGGCCCGCCCATATGCGCGCCCGGCTTTGTCAGGAGCGCCAGCAGCGGATGATCGCCGATTTCCTCGTCACCATCATAAAGCAGCCAGTTCACCGATGCGGCCGCTTCCGCCACCATGCGGGCGGCGCGGTGGGCAACCGGGTTTTTCATGAAACCTTCGCGGGCAAGTGCGGCATAGGACCGACCGGACCAGAAGGCCTGCCCGCCCTGCGTCGCCATAGCCATGAAGCCGCCCGCCGTCATTTTGCTTTCGGGCACGGCTTTGCCATCCGCCGGGCGCAGCCACGGCAGGGAAAATGGAAATCGCATGGAGTTGTCCTCGTTTTGATGCCGCGTGGCGTCGCATCCGGGATAAGAGCGTCCCAGGTTCACCTGCAGGAAAGGGGCGCTCCGCGTTCCTCAGATTGTTGATAAATCCCGAAGGCTCTCTTCCGTCATGCTCGGGCCTGTCCCGAGCATCTGCAACGTCTCGATTCTACGAGACGTGATTGGATCCTTGGGACAAGCCCAAGGATGACGTCGGGTGTTAGGGAGCAAGTGCCATCACGCTGAATTCGGCGAAATGAGATGTTTACCGGATGGGTGCCTTCACCGCCGTATCGCTATTGAAATCGGCGGCGACGCGGGTCTCGCGCAGCGGCTTCACCGTGCGAGTGGAAAGATCATAGGCGGGGTCGGCCTTGTAAGCCGCCAGCGCCGCCTCGTTTTCAAACTCGCCGTAAACGATGAAATCGACCGAGTTGCCCCATTGGTCCTTCTTCACGTTCTCACCGATTTCCAGCGTCAGCGAATGCGGTATCGCGGTGAGGCCGGAAAGCCCCTTGCGCACGGCGTCGCGGTTTTCCTCGGGAACGGTGAAAAAAACGATATGGCGGATCACGGTGTCACCTGTCATGCAAAATTAGGATGCGGCTTTCGGCCCGCGCATAAGGGGTTATCATCTGGCCAGCACCTGTTCAATCCGCGCCGCGACGAGGGCGCGATGAAATGCGCGTGCGTGGCCAGCCACAAGCCGCGCCCGGTCGCTGCCATTGATGATGGCGCGTGCACCCTCCCAGTCCTCCCGCTGCGCGCCGAAGAAATCGGCAAGCCGGCGGCCGGTGAAGCTGCCGGCGATCATGCCGTGGATCAGGATGGCTGTCGCCACCTCCGTTTCCATGGCTCTTTCGGGCCGTTCCACCAGGTCTATGCCCGTCAGGGCCGACATGGCCTCGTAGTTGCGGCGATGTGTCAGTTGCACGAAGCCTCGCCCCAGCCAGCTTTTTCCATCCGCGTCACATTGCCAGTAGGGTTTGCGCACCCTCGGCAGGCGGCCGGCGGTAAAGGCGCTATCCAGCCGCGCAATCGCCTCCGCATCGCTTGCCGCCAGGGTCTCGCGCACCGGCTGCATGGTGGCAGCCGTTTCGTGAAAGCTGGTCGCCAGCATATAGGCCAGCCAGCGTGCATCGCTTTGCGGCACGGCCTTTGCACATCCGGCAAGTATCGTCTTCGTCCCCGCAAGTTGCGCGGCACGCAGGCGGCCGCCAAAGATCGAAACGCGCACCGACGCGAAGAATCGCGCCTCGTCAAAGGCCATAGCCGGCTCCTGAAAATGAGAGGCGATACGACGCCCGGTTTTTCCACATGACGGCCGTCAGGACTAAATCGATTTGAAAAAACCTTAATCGATTTTAATCCGCAGGCCGCGGTTTTGGGGTAAAAAATTCCTTGAATTCCGGAGCCTTGGCGCGCTAACTCCACTCACCGCGCAATCCAGCCGCGTTAACAATTCAAGGAGGAATGCCACCATGACAGCGACAATCCCCCAGACCGTTTATGACCGTCTCGAAAACGAATGGCGCCAGATGCGCGAAACCGGCTCCCAGCCGAAACCGGCGCAATCTCCGAAGAAGTAAGACTTGTCCGACGCCCGGATAGGGGCGGATACGGCGCCGAAAATTTCTTCTCCCCGCCGGGGAGAAGATGGCCCGAAGGGTCAGATGAGGGGGCAACCTCTCCGAATATCTCTACCGTCGCCCCCTCCTCCCGCTGCCGCGACCTTCTCCCCCTCGGGGAGAAGAAACAAGCGGTGAGCGCTCGCGCGAATGCCAACCCGCTCTCATTCGCGGGGCTGAAAATCGCCCGGCTCACATCCCCCGCACTCTCGGCTCATTCACCACCATCGTGGTCAGCGCCGTTATCGCCCACACAAGTGCATCCAGCCGGTCGGGCGAGCGACCGGATGACAGGCCGTCCGGTCCGAAATCAGTCATCTGGTCCTCCAGCTTTTCAAACCGCGCCGCGTGGCGCACCCTGCCCTGCTCGTAAAGTGCGGCGACCGGCTCGGCGCGGGTGAATTTTCCTCGGCTGGCCCGCACCAGAGTGAGCGGCAGGTCGGCGTCCACGCTTTGCAGCATCGCCCGCACCATCTCCCCGCCCTGATTGACCTCGGCCACCACCCGGTCAGCCTCGTGGCGGCGGAAGGCGGCGACCACGGCGCGTGCCCAGCCGGCCGGCGTTTCGCCTTCCACCGAACAATCCGCAAGCACCACCAGTTTGCCTGATATGCCAAGCCCCGCAACGACGATGCCGCAGCAGGAATTTTCACCAGCACCGGCGGGCGGATCGACCGCCACCACGATCCGCGAGAGCGGCTCATGCGCCTCCTCAACAATTGCTTCCAGATCGGCGCGTTTCCACAATGCGCCCTCGCGTTCGTCGATCAACTCGCCGCCGATTTCCTGACGCCCCAGCCGCGTGCCGCCATAACGGTCCTGCATGGCCTTCAGGAAACCGGGCGACAGGTTCTGCGCATTCATGGCGGTCGGCATCCGTGCAACCCGGGTCGAAGGATCGGCCAGCAGCGCCTTCAACAGCGGAATGGGCCGCGGCGTCGTGGTCACCAGTTGCCGCGGTGCTTCGCCCAGACGCAGGCCGAATTGCAGCATGTCCCAGGTTTCCTGCGGATATTTCCATTTTCCCAACTCATCCGCCCAGGCCATGTGGAATTGCGGACCGCGCAGGCTTTCGGGGTCTTCCGAGGAGAACACCTGCGCCATCGCACCATTCGGCCAGAGGAGCCTGCGACGCGTGACTTCGAAAGCGGGGCGGCGACGGCGGGCGATGCGGCAGATGCCGGAAATGCCGTCAATCATCACTTCGCGGGCGTCACCCAGCGTTTCCGCCACCAGCGCAATGCGCAAATCCGATTGTTTGCCGGCGGAAGCAATCCTGTGGACCCACTCGGCCCCGGCGCGTGTCTTGCCGGAACCGCGCCCGCCGATCAACAGCCATGTCCGCCAGTCGCCCTCTGGCGGTTGCTGCGGCAGGTTACCGAGAAAACGCCAGTCGCGCGAAAGGGCGAAGACCTGATCCTGCAGGCGGGGATTGGATGAAGGCTGCGTCATGTATCAGCGTCCGCCGATGCGCCGGCGGCCAGATCGGCCTCCAGCCTCGCACGGCATTTCTGTTCGGCCAGTTCGTCGATGCGTTTGAGGAAATGCGCCACTGCCGCTTCATAATCCTCGGCACCGGTTTCGTCCTCAGCGGAAAGAGCTTCCCTCTCTTCCGCCAGCACGCGTTGCAGGGCGTCAATCCGTTCCAGCGTGCGGACGATCAGCGAAAGCTGATCCGTCGCAGCCTTCACATCAGCACGCGCCTGCTTGCCCGAAGCATCCTCCACCGTCGACAGAAATGCCGCTTCGCTCGCCTGTCGCAGGTTTCGGTACAGGCAAAACTGCTCGCGCATCTCCACCGTGAGTTCGTTCAGCAGCTGCCGCAGGTTGCCGTTGCGCGCCGCATCTTCGGCGGCCAGCCTGTCGGCCCGCGACTTCGTCTCGGGTGCGGCTTCCGGCGTGTCCTCATCCGCGGAGGCAGGCGCATCCGGCCAGACGCCGTAAAGCGTCGGGTCGCAATTTTGAGACATCGTCATGGGATTGGCCTGCGAGAAATGAGGTGAAGGGTAAAAACCCTCCGTCAGCCGCAAATCTCCGACTGTAGCCAAACACTACCAAACCACCGTCACGCTGTAAAGGATTATTTTCCTATTTTAATGATTTTTATCCTGCCAACAGAATTTGCACCCTCGCCCGCCGCATATTACACTCCGCGTCAGGCAGTGAGCAGAAGGGGCAAGTCAAGTTGGTGAAACAATGGGTTGGGCGGTTGTTTGCGGGTCTTTCGGCAACCGGCATCGTCTTCGGCACGGTCCTGTTCTGCGCTTCGCTCACACCCTCGCTTCTGCCGCGCACATGGCTGATGCAGGGTGTGCTGTGCGGGTTTTCCTTTGCCATCGGCTATCTGATCGGCGTCGCGCTGCACGCCGTCTGGGCCTATCTGGAATTGCCCGAACCCTCACGACATAACGTGCGCGGCATTCGTTTTCTCATCGCGCTTGCCGCCGCCATCACGGCGATTGCGTTTTTGTGGCAGGCGAAAGACTGGCAGAATTCCATCCGCGTGCTGATGGAACTCGATCCGCTGCCCAGCGCCCATCCCACCAAGACCGGCGGTATCGCGGTGCTGGTCGCCGCCGTGCTCATTGGCGCCGGTCGGCTTTTCCAGCTTATCCGCCGGTTTTTTGCCGCGCGCAGCCGGCACTTCCTGCCGCGCCGGCTCGCCAATGTTCTCGGCATTGCCGCTGCCATCGTGCTGTCATGGATGCTGCTCAATGGCCTGATCTTCGATATCGGCCTGAAATTTGCCGATTCCTCGCTGAAACAGGTGGATGCGCTGATCGAGCCTGACGTGCCGCGCCCGTCCGATGCCCTCAAGACCGGCAGCAGTGCGTCGCTGATGACATGGGAATCGCTCGGCCGTCGCGGGCGGGAATTCGTGGCCGGCGGGCCGCAGGCTCAGGAAATTTCCGCCTTCACCCATCGTCCGGCCAGCGAACCGCTCCGGGTCTATGCCGGCCTGAATTCGGCCGCGACACCCGAAGCAAGAGCCAAACTGGCGCTGGAGGAACTGAAGCGGGTCGGCGGTTTCGAGCGCAAGGTGCTGCTGGTCGTCATCCCCACCGGCACCGGCTGGATCGACCCGGAAGCGCTGGATACGGTCGAATATCTGCATGATGGCGACATCGCCAGCGTCGCCGTGCAATATTCCTATCTTTCCAGCTGGATCGCGCTGCTGACCGAACCTGACTACGGCGTGGAAACGGCGCGGGCGCTGTTTCAGGCCGTCTACGCCTATTGGACCACCTTGCCGAAGGAAACCCGGCCGAAGCTTTATCTGCATGGGTTGAGCCTTGGCTCGCTCAATTCGCAGAAATCCTCCGATCTTTACGATGTGCTCTCCGATCCCTTCCAGGGCGCGCTGTGGAGCGGCCCGCCGTTCTCCAGCCCCACGTGGCGCATGGCCACCAATGGGCGGGTTGAGGGCACGCCGGAATGGCTGCCGCGTTTCCGCGATTCCTCCGTCATCCGTTTTGCCAACCAATATACCACCGCCCATATGCCTGATGCGAAATGGGGGCCGATGCGGATCGTTTATCTGCAATATGCGAGCGACCCGATCACCTTCTTCGAAACCGCTTCGCTCTATCGGCGTCCAGAGTGGATGGCACATCACGGGCCGGATGTTTCCACGTCCTTCCGCTGGTTTCCGGTAGTGACGCTGCTGCAGCTCGGCCTCGATGTCGCCTCCGCCACCACGGCGCCGATCGGTTACGGCCATGTCTATGCGCCGGAACATTATATCGATGCATGGACGGAGGTGACCCAACCGGAGGGCTGGAGCGCCGAGGACATCCAGCGGCTGAAGATGTTTTTCAAGGCCCGCCGCGGCTCAACCGATCCGGCGTGAACGCGGCGGGCGTATCGCTTGCCGGCGTCAGCCTTTCAGCGCGTCCAGATGGTCGGCCACATAGGTTTCCAGCGAACGCGGCGCATGGCCGGTCAGGGTCTCAACATCGCCGGTCACTACTGCTGTCCAGCCTTCACGCACGGGATAAAAGATCGAGGCGAGGAAAGAGGCGTAATCTTTCGGCACGCCCGCACCGGTGAGGATGCCGATGAAGACCTCATCCGAGACGGCAGCATACGAGACCGGCTTGCCGATCGCCTGTGAAATCACCGCGGCTGCCTCGCCGTAACCGAAGGCCTTCGGCCCGGTCAGGTTGAAGGCCTTGCCATTAAAGGCGTCAGAGGTCAGCGCGGCAGCTGCACTGTCGGCGATATCGCGCACGTCGATGAAGCTCGACTTGCCCTCGCCGGCCGGCACGGCAATCTCGCCATGTTCAATTCCGGCCTTCCAGTAGCTGTGAAAATTATCGGCAAACCAGTTGGGGCGCAGGATGACGTAAGGCGTACCCGACGCAATGATCTTCAGTTCGATCTGGCGATAGGGAATGGAATCGTCGGCATCGACACCGAGGACGCTGAGGAAGACGATCTTCACCTTGCGACGAGCGGCCTCCTCGACAACGGGCGTCAGCGCGTCGATGGCGTCCAGACGCCCGCCCGCCAGGATCAGGAAGAGCCGGTCCACGCCGTCGAATGCATCGGCGTAAGTCGAGGCATCGGTATAATCGAAGCGCACCCCTTCCGCGCCGTCCGCCGCCTTGCCGCTGCGCGAGGCAGCCTTCACGCTTTCGCCCTTTGCCACGAGTGCCTTGACCAGCGGCGTGCCGATGGTGCCGGTGGAACCGATTACGAGTATCTTGCCTGTCATCTCAAATATCCTTAGTATCTAATGGAAACCATGTTTCGGAAATAGAGGTACTGCGTTTTCGAAATCATGAAAAGAGAGCACTTTTCGGTTATCTGGTTTCCTTGCGGAAACCGGCATGGCCTTGAAACAACAGGGTGAAATCGATGGCGAAGATCTATGACGTTTATGAGGACCGCTGCCCGACACGTATGGTACTGGACAGGATCGCCGACAAATGGGCGCTGTTGATCCTCGACAAGCTGCGGCGCGATCCCGTGCGCTTCAACCTGCTGCGGCGCGAGATCAAGGGCATTTCGCAAAAGGTCCTGTCGCAGACGCTGAAGAAGCTCGAACGTGACGGGCTGATCTCCCGGCAGGCCTTTCCAACGGTTCCGGTCACGGTCGAATATTCGCTGACGCCGCTGGGGCGGACGCTGACCGACACGGTGGCGGCGCTTGCCCATTGGGCCGAGGGTAATATCGATGCGGTGATGGCGGCGCAGCGGGCTTATGACGAGAAGGCTGCGGCTTAGGCAAGGGAACTGCCGTTCACCTCATTCCTGTGCTCGTCACAGGAATCCAGCCAGCCCAAGTCCTTGGGCTGAAAAGACTCTTCCCGCCGCGCAGACGCGCGTCGGCTGGATCCCTGTGACAAGCACAGGGATGAGGAAGGAGAGAGCGTCCGGAATAACCGTCTTCCGCGCCTGCCGCACTCCCACCCCCTACCGCGAAATCCGCGTCGAAAGAATGATCGACGACAGCGTGCGCTCCACGCCATCCAAGGCACCGATGCCGTCGATCAAACGGTCGAGATCGAGAATCGAAGGGGCGGCCAGAATCGCAATCAGGTCAAATGTGCCGCTCACCGAATGCAGCGTCGTCACCTCCTTGATGGCGGCAAGTGCGGCCGTCACGCCGGGCAGCGCCTTGGGTGCGATGGTAATCAGCACATGGGCGCGCACCAGCCCGGAAAGATAGCTTTCCGAAAGCCGCAGGCCATAACCGGCGATTACGCCGTCAGCCTCCAGTCGCTCGATGCGCGCCTGCACGGTGGTGCGGGAAAGGCCGAGTTTGCGTGCCAGTTCCGCCACCGGCATGCGGGCATTTTCGGAAAGCAGGGCCAGCAGCGCCCGGTCCTTGTCGGCAATCGTCATAGTGATCAATCCTGTCGTCTAACTGCTCAATAATAGACCGCTATCTGTACATAGTGAAGCTGCGAATCGTCAATAAAAGCTGGCATTCTGTCTTTGAGGCGCATTCGTTGCGCAAAGGCATGCGAATTTACTGCGGGGAACAAAAACATGAAAAACATTGTCGTCATCGGCGCGGGCAATATCGGTTCAGCCATCGCCTGGATGCTGGCCGCAACAGGCGATTATCGCATCACGGTTGCCGATCGCTCGGCCGACCAGCTGGCCAACGTGCCGGCGCATGAGCGGGTCGATACCGAGATCGTCGACATCACCGACCGTCCAGCCATGGAGGCACTGCTGAAGGGCAAATTCGCCGTGCTTTCCGCCGCCCCCTTCCACCTGACGGCGGGTATTGCAGAGGCGGCTGTCGCCGTCGGCACCCACTATCTCGATCTCACCGAAGACGTCGAATCCACCCGCAAGGTCAAAGCCTTGGCGGAAACGGCTGAAACCGCACTCATTCCGCAATGCGGCCTCGCGCCCGGCTTTATTTCCATCGTCGCTGCCGATCTCGCCGCCCGCTTCGACAAGCTGGACAGCGTGCGCATGCGCGTCGGGGCGCTGCCGCAATATCCGTCCAACGCGCTCAACTACAACCTCACCTGGAGCACGGACGGGCTGATCAACGAATATATCGAGCCGTGTGAGGCGATCGTCGAAGGCCGCCTGACCGCCGTTCCGGCGCTGGAAGAGCGTGAGGAATTTTCGCTCGACGGCGTTACCTATGAGGCCTTCAACACCTCGGGCGGCCTCGGCACCCTGTGCGCCACGCTGGAAGGCAAGGTGCGGACGATGAATTACCGTACCATCCGTTATCCCGGCCATGTGGCGATCATGAAGGCGCTGTTGAACGACCTCAACCTGCGCAACCGCCGCGATGTGCTGAAGGACCTGTTCGAAAACGCCCTGCCCGGCACCATGCAGGATGTGGTCATCGTCTTCGTCACCGTCTGCGGTACGCGCAATGGCCGCTTCCTGCAGGAAACCTATGCCAACAAGGTCTATGCCGGCCCGGTTTCCGGCCGGATGATGAGCGCCATCCAGATCACCACCGCCGCCGGCATCTGCACGGTTCTCGACCTTCTGGCCGAAGGTGCCTTGCCGCAGAAGGGCTTCGTGCGGCAGGAAGAAGTGGCGCTGCCGAAATTCCTCGAAAACCGGTTTGGGCGGTATTATGGCACACATGAGCCGCTCGCCCGGGTTGGGTGAAGAGCTAATATTTTATAGGGCGCAGCGTTGCCGCTGGTTTCTTCTCCCCGGCGGGGAGAAGGTGGCCCGAAGGGTCGGATGAGGGGGCACGGTTGCCGGATTTCGGCGAGCCAGCCCCCTCAACCCGCTGCCGCGACCTTCTCCCCGGCGGGGAGAAGACGAAAGACGCACACGCTCGCTCCGACATTGCGGAGCGGCGCAAAGATTAAGTCCCGCAAAACGTCCGAAACACCCGCTCATGGCTCATCGGCGGCTGCATATAGACAAAATTGTCCGGCCGCTCCTCGAAGGGCGTCGCAATTGCCGTCAGCATCGCGTGGAAGGGCTCAAAATCATCATCCTCCACCGCCGCCTCGATCAATTCCTCGATGCGGTGGTTGCGCGGGATGACGGCCGGATTGACTGACAACATTGCACCGGACCTGTCAGCATCGGAAATATCTTCGCGACCGGCGCGTTCCCGCCAGCGGGCCAGAAATTCATCCGCCCCGGCAATATCGATGAACATGCCGCGAAACGGTTCAGCATCGCCATTTGCCGCGTGGGAAAGACGCCGGAAGGTCAAAGTATAATCCGCTTCCGATGCCTGCATCAGCCCAAGAAGCGCCTGTACGAGATCGATATCGCCCTCTTCCTCCAGCGTCAGGCCGAGTTTTTCGCGCATTCCGGCCAGCCAGCGTTTGGGAAAGGCTGCGGCGAAATCGGCCAGCACGGCGTTGGCGCGTTCGGCGGCCTTCTCCACCTCAGGGTCAAGAAGCGGCAACAGGCATTCCGCCAGCCGGGCGATGTTCCATTGGGCGATGCCCGGCTGGTTGTTGTAGGCGTAACGGCCCTGCGCATCGATGGAGGAAAACACCTTGTTGGGATGATATTCATCGAGGAAAGCGCAGGGGCCGAAATCGATGGTCTCGCCAGAGACGGCCATATTGTCGGTGTTCATCACGCCGTGGATGAAGCCCACCATCATCCAGCGGGCGATGAGGTCGCATTGCCTTTCAGCGATGCCGCGCAACAAAGCGAGGTAAGGATTGTCGGCGGTTTTCGCCTCGGGATAGTGCCGGTCGATCACGTAGTCGGCGAGGTTCCTGATCGCCTCGTCATCCTCGCGCGCGGCGAAGAACTGGAAAGTGCCGACACGGATGTGGCTCGCCGCGACGCGGGTGAAAACGCCGCCCGGCAGGCCCACTTCGCGCTGCACCCTTTCGCCGCTGAGGACCGCCGCCAAGGCCCGCGTGGCGGGAATGCCAAGCGCATACATGGCTTCCGAGACAATATATTCCCGCAGCACCGGGCCGAGGGCGGCGCGGCCGTCTCCCCTGCGCGAAAACGGCGTCGGGCCGGAGCCTTTCAACTGGATATCCCGCCTTTTGCCGTTTTTGTCGATCACTTCGCCGAGAAGAATGGCGCGGCCATCGCCCAGCTGCGGCACGAAGCCGCCGAACTGGTGGCCGGCATAGGCCATGGCCAGCGGCTCTGCCCCCTGCGGCACGACATTGCCGGAAAAGATCGCCGCCAGCCTTTCATCGTCAAGGCCGGAAACATCCAGAAGGAGTTCGTCTGCAAGCTTGCGATTAAAGGCGATGAGGCGCGGCGCTTTCACCGGCGTCGGAAGCACGGCGGCGCTGAACCGTTCCGGCAGGCGGGCATAGGAATTGTCGAATCTGATCACGGATAAACTCCCTGCTTTTGCCTTTATATGGGGCGGCAAGACCGCAGATGCGAGTGATAAATGCCGTCACACCGTGCCTATAGCGCCACTCATTGTATTTTGCGCAATGAACTTTCCAGCGCCATCATCGTTCCTATGCTTGACCCGCAGAATGCCGAAATGAAAGGAACAGCAATGAGCGTCGTTGAAACCGTGACGGAAGTATCGGAAAGCGCCATCCGCACCATTCACACCGATCTGCCCGTCAACGCCACCTTCCATGTCTGGCTGAAGGCGAAAAAACCGGCCGAACCGGGTGCTGTGTCCTTCTCCAACCAAAATGGAAAATTCGCTGAGGTTTCAAGCGTCAACACCGAAGAGTTCGGTTTTCGAATCTATCAGGTGTTCGGCGGCGGCCATGTGGAACTCAGCTACGACACCGTGACGACAGCCGTTTCCGTCATCTACTGGTTCACCGCCTCGGATGTGCTGGAAACCGGCATCACCGTCGTCCACAGCAAACCTGATAATGCCGCCCCCGAGTTGCCGGGCAGCTATCACTTCCGCCCACCCTTTGGCTGGATGAACGATCCGAACGGCTTTGGCCGCTTCGAAGGCCGGCCACATCTGTTTTACCAGCATTATTCGCACGGGCTGCGCTGGAACACCATGCATTGGGGCCATGCCGTCTCATCGGATTATCTGCGCTGGCGGCATCTGCCGATCTTTCTGTTCCCCTCCGAGGATCTGACGACGCGGCCGGACAAGCGCGGCGGGGCCTATTCCGGCTCCACCATTCCGCTGGTCGAAGGCACTGGCATCCGCGTCTTCTTCACCGAACAGGTGCAGGACCGCATTCCCGAGCAGCAGATCCAGCTCACCGCCACCTCCTCCGATCTCATCATGGCCGGGCAGGCAGAGGTTATTCTGGGCCACCGCCCGGACGGACAGGGGCTGACGCCGGATTTCCGCGACCCTTACGTCTTCCGCGGCCCCGATGGATTGTGGAAAATGCTGCTCGGCAGCCAGAGCGATGGTGGCGGCGTCATTCTGCTTTACGAGACGCTGGACCCCACCGCCGCATCCGGCTGGACCTATGTCGGCAAGTTGTGGGTGGAAACGCGCTACAAGACTACGGCGATCGAATGCCCCTGCCTTTTGCCGCTCGACGGCCCGGCCAATGCCCGCTCCACCCGCTGGGTGCTGATCTACGGGCTGATGCATTCGGAAGACCCGGAGACAGGCCGCAAGAACCTGACCATGGCCGATGTCGGCTGGTTTGACGGCAAGGCCTTCACCAAGGAATCCGGTCAGGAACTGGATTTCGGCACCGATAATTACGCCTTTCAGGCGTTTCTGGATGGTGACAGCATTATCGGTATCGGCTGGCTCGCCAATTGGGCGGATGCCAGTCCCGAAATCGATTTCCCCACCTCCATGACGCTGCCGCGCCGGATTCACTATGCCAATGGCGAGCTTCTGACCCCGCCCATCGGCGCTGCGGAAAGCCTGCGCAGCCATATTCTCGACCGCACGCGGCTGGCGGCGGGGGAACGTGTCACATTCATCAACGGCGCAGTGGAAATTCTGATCGAGTTCGCCTCGCCCGGCGCGCCGTTCGAGCTGGCGCTCGATCATCCGACGGTCACGCTTGGTCTCGTTTCCGATGAAACGGGCTTGTGGATCCGCCACGAGGACGGTCGCGATGGTCCTTCGCCGCATTATATCGCGAAGGGGGCACGGGCCTCACGTATCCGTATTTTTCTGGATTACGGCTCCATCGAAGTCTTTGCCAACCGTGGCCGCTATGTGGGGACAAAACGCATTGAGGGTTTCGAACCCGTGCGTTCGGCGCTGCTGAAAGCGGCCCCCGGCGCGGTGGTACACGCGACCAGCTGGGCGCTCAAACCCTGAGGAACCTTTTGGCGGACATGGCGGTTGATAGACCAGCAAAAGCCGAGCCTAACCCGCAAAAAGGAGCAACGGCATGACCAAAATCCGCGATACCCGCGATCCCATCCTGTTTCCGACCGAAGCCAATGAAAACAAGGCCGAGAAAAAACGCGCCGGCAAGGGCATCATCATCATTATCGGCGCGATCGCGATCATGTCCTTCGTCGTTTATCTGGCGGCGATCACCATCGCCGCCACGCAGTCTTAACCCCTCGCCTTGGCCGGAAACCGGTGCTCAGCCCCGTGCGCTTCGCAGCCCGCGGGCGGTCAGGAGCGCAACGAGCGACACGGCGGCACCCAGCCCGTAGAGATAGACCATCGGCATCATCACATCCGCACGCTCGATCTGCGCAACGAGATCGGTCGCGGCAGCGACGGTGCCGCTTGCACCCGCGCCGGCCGCCGCACCCAGCGTCGCGACCGTGGGAAGCAATGCGCCGGTCATCTTGCGCTCTTCCTCCGGAGCTGCCTCCATGGCGGCCTGACTGATGCCGGCCCAGGACATGCCGAAGGCAGACCCGATCAGGATTTGCCCCAGCAACATTTCGCCCCAGTTTCCGTTTGCCAGCCCCAGCCCCAGCAAGGCGCAGCCCGGCACCATCTGGTAAGGGCCGTAATGCAGGCAAAACTCCCTGAGACGAGCCGACCGCAAGCTGCCGATCAGCATCGCCACGAAGCTCCAGGCAAGCGGCATCGTCACCACAATGAAGCCGGCGAAGGTTGGCTCATAGTGCCAGAGATTGATGGCGACATAAGCGAGATAGACGCTGCCCAGCGCATGGGCATAGGACATCAGGAACAACACCCAGAAACCGGCGCCGAGCACCGTTTTCAGCTGGAAGGAATCCTTAGGGAACAGGCCGAAGGACGGCCGGATGCCCATTCGCAACGACGCCCACAACAGCGCAGCTCCTGCCAGCAGGGAGATCGCCCGCAGGCTCGCATCCTCAAAGGCGGAAGGCGCGGAAAAGGCCAATGCGCCAACAAGGCAGAGAACAAGAGGCACCATCGGTTTGCGCGTCGCTGCCACCGGTCGCTCGGCCGAAACGGCAACGGTCGTGTAGACCAGCAAAAGCACAATCAACGGCGCAGACAGTAGGAAGGTAGCGCGCCAGGACATGTGTTCGGTGGCGAAACCACCCGTCAGCGGGCCGATGAAGGAAGCGACCGCCCAGATCGCCGCCTCGATGGCAAAGACCTTCGGCAACAGGCCGGAGCGGAAACCGGCAGGTATGAGGCTGTAGCACACCGCCACGATCAGCCCATCGGCCAGCCCCTGCAACGCCCGGCCGACGACAACCCATAAAAAATCCCCGGCGATTGCCGAGAGGACCGAACCGAAGGAAAAGATCAGGCAGCACAGAAGCAAAACGGCGCGTGCGCCAAAACGCTCTCGAAACAGCACGGCGGTGACGCCACCCGCCACGGAACCAACGAAATAGAGACTATAGGCCCAGCTGTAATAGGCAGCCCCGCCAATTTCGTTGACGGCAACGGGCAAGGCCGTCACCACCGCGAACTGGTTGAAGGCATGCAGACCTATACCGGAGGAAATGACGGTCAGAAGCGAGAGGTTCGCCCCGCTCAGTAATTCGCCCCAGCCGTTTTTCTCCGTCATTTCCATACTCGTCAAAGCCGTATCCTTTCCGTTTTTGCGATACGGCGGACAAACTAGAACCTCAAGCACCATTGAGGTCAAGACGGCTTTTTCACGTAATCTGGTTTGAAGGAATTGGCTGGCGGCAGGAACCCTGCGCCCGCCCGACCGTTTGCTGAAGAACCGACAGAAAGGATATCGTCATGGACCGCAAGAAAATCATGCCGCTCAACGAAGACGCCATGGACGAGGATCTGCTCGACCTCGACGTCGATGCGCTTCCCGCCAAGGGAGAAATTCCGCAATCCATCGAACAGGAAATCGAGGAGGAAGAGGCCGAGAGCGAGGATGACCCCTATCAGGAAAGCGACGAGGCCCTTCCCGACGACGCAGAAGAGCGCGTGATCAACCGCAATCCCTCGCGGGAAGGCGGGGCTTTCGACGAGGTTTAATCAGGGCTGCCGGAGCCTTATGCAAGGCGCTGCAGCATATGGCGCTGATGGTCCTGCCCGCCGAAGAAGACGGCAAGAATACGCACGGTCTTTTCGCCCTCATCGACATCGAAATAAAAAACTGCCTGATTTTTCGTTACCCGGCGAAGGCCGGGTAGCAATTCTGGTGTTAGCGTTCCCTGAAACGGCGCTTTGTGAAGAGCGTCCATATCCGCCTCAATCGATCCCACCCGTCGTGCAGCCCGCGTGAAGGCGGCCGGCAAAGCATCGCCAAGATCGAGATAGGACTGGACGAGATGGTCGAGAATGAGGCCGAGGTCCTTGTCCGTCTGTGTCGAACGCAGGACTTTAAAGGCCATAGCCGGCCTTTTTGGCCGCAATCATGGCCGCGGTTCTGTCCTTGCCATCCTCCATGGAGATGAACTCCCCCTGCCCGCGTTCAGCCAGCAAGTCACGAAGCGCCGCGATTTCGGCGTCCTTTAGTTCGGTTTCCTGTCGAAGCAATTCCAGCCCGCGCTGGACCACGGCGCTGAGGCTGGCATAACGCCCCTCCTCCACCAGCCGGCGGGCGAAGCTATTCTGCTGATCGGAAATGGATACGGATGCCTTGACGGACATTGCGGCACTCCTTTTGCATGGAGGGTGATGCTACTCAGTAGCACATTTTACGCATTTCCACCAGCGGCCGCGAAGATTGATCATGCAGGATCAATCATGCTGATAATACGCCCGGCTATTTCATCGATCGTCGCATCATCAAGGGTTTCGATGTATTTCGCTTTCTTCTGGGCAACACGGGCAACGATGTCCATGCTTCTCACCTGATTGCAAAGCGCGACACCGGTTGTTCTGTGGCCCGATATGTTCACGGCAAGCCCTGCTTTGCGCGTGAACATCCCGCCGGTGGTTACGGGAACGACGAGACATAGGCCGACCGCATTGATTTCCCTCGGCGTGATGATGATACAGCGGTGTTCGTCCTTGATTTCACTGCCAATAACCGGGTTCAGGTCGACCAGATAGACGTCGCCGCGTTTCGGAACCTGGCTGCGGACCATCAAAGCGCTTCTTTGCCGACTGGCGGCGCTTCATCCCACTGCTGTGCCTTTGCATTCAGCGCGGCGACTTCTTCAGCACCCTCCAACAACTCGGCGAGTGTGAAGCGCTTCTTTTCCGGCCGTAGAGGGCTTGCGACCAGAGCACCGTTATCAACCTCAAGGGTCAATTGCTCACCGATTTCCAGCCCCAGCATTTTCAAAAGAGCGGGCGGGATGGTCATCACCGCCGCCCCGCCCTGACGTCTTATTCTCGTCGTTACGGTCATCCGCCTGCACTCCAATTTTGTGCAACATATGTAGCACATTTTTACCTTTTCGCAAACGGAAGCCGCCTTTCAGCTCACCCTTTCCGGCGAATAACCGGCATCGCGGATCGCCGCTTCAGCCGTTGCGGCGTCGCCCGCCACCGTGAGTTTGTGGGTGGCGAGATCGATGCTGACAGACGCGTGGGGCAGCACGTCGGCGAGAGCGCCGCGCAGGGTCTTTTCGCAATGGCCGCAGGTCATGTCCGAAACGAGGAAGGTGGTTGCACTCATGGTTTTTTCTCCTTTTTGACCGGTAGCGATGTGGTCGCGCCGGCTGTCATTGCAGTTCAGTGGGTTCTTGCGGGCTTCCCGGCGTTCTTTTCAGAGCCGGCGAGATCATCGAGGATGGGGCAATCGGGCCGGTGGTCGCCGCCGCAGCAATGGGCGAGATGGGACAGGGTCTTCACCATGCTCTTCATCTCGGCGATCTTCTGCTCCAGATCGGCGATGTGGACGAGCGCGATTTCCTTCACCGCCGAACTCTCACGGCTCTTGTCCTGCCAGAGTTTCAGCAGCGTCTCGGTTTCTTCCAGAGAGAAACCGAGCGTGCGCGCCCGCTTGATGAAGCGCAGATTGTGCACGTCCTGCTCGCCATAGACCCGGTAATTATTGCCGGTGCGGGCGGCAGGGGTGATGAGGCCGATCTGCTCGTAATAACGGATCATCTTGGCGGAAACGCCCGATGCTTCGGATGCCTGGCCGATATTCACGATGTCACCTCCCTGTGCGCAACCTTCGCCCGTTTCAACCGCAGCGCATTGGCAAGAACGAAGACGCTGGACAGCGCCATGGCGCCCGCGCCGATCATCGGCGACAGCGTGATGCCGAAGGCGGGATAAAGCACACCCGCCGCAACCGGTATCAGCGCCACGTTATAACCAAAGGCCCAGAACAGGTTTTCCTTGATGTTGCGCATGGTCGCCCGGCTCATCTCGATGGCATTGACCGCCCCCAGAAGATCGCCGCCAACCAGCACCACATCGGCGCTTTCGATGGCGACATCCGTGCCGGTGCCGACAGCGATGCCGATATCGGCTTCGGCCAGTGCCGGTGCATCATTGATGCCGTCGCCGACGAAGGCCAGCACCCTGCCGCCGGCGCGCATCTCGTGGATCGCCTTCACCTTGCCTTCGGGCAGCACTTCCGCCACCACGCGGGAGATGCCGACCTGTCGGGCGATTGCGTTTGCCGTGCGTTCATTATCGCCCGTCACCATCGCCACTTCGATACCCATCGCCTGCAGCGCCCGGATGGCGGTGACACTTGACGGTTTCAGCGGATCGGCGACGGCAATTGCGGCTGCCAGCCTGCCGTCGATGGCGGCATAAAGCGGCGTCTTGCCCTCGTCACCCAGCCTTGCGGCGGCTTCAGCGAAGATACCCACGGAATGGCCGAGTTTAGCCATGTAACGATCCGCGCCGACTTCGACCCTGCGGCCATTGACGGTGGCGGCTATGCCGTAACCCGTCACACTTTCGAAGTTCTCGACAGTGGCAGGTTCGAACCCCGCAGAGGTCGCCACATTCTTTTCTTCCGCAGCCCGGACGATCGCTTCGGCAATCGGATGTTCCGAACGGCCCTCGACGGCAGCGACCAGCGCCAAGACCTCGTTATCGGCAAACCCTTCCGCAACCACCAGATCGGTCAGTTCCGGGCGGCCCTTGGTGACAGTACCGGTCTTGTCGACCACGACGATCTGCGCCGAGCGCAGTTCCTGCAGGGCCTGTCCCTTGCGGAACAGCACGCCCAGCTCCGCCGCCCGGCCGGTGCCGACCATGATCGAGGTCGGCGTGGCAAGACCCATGGCGCAGGGGCAGGCAATGATGAGCACCGCCACCGCATTGACCAGCGCGAATGTATAGGCGGGCTCAGGGCCGAAAATCGCCCAGACGATGAAGGTCAGGACAGCGATTGCGATGACGACAGGCACGAACAGCGCGGTGACGCGGTCGACCAGCAACTGGATCGGCAGCTTCGAACCTTGCGCCTCCTCCACCATGCGGATGATCTGCGACAGCATGGTATCCGCGCCGACCTTGGTCGCCTTGAATTTGAAGGCGCCGGTCTTGTTGATGGTGCCGCCGACGACCGTTGCGCCGACCGTCTTTTCCACCGGCACGGGTTCGCCGGATATCATGGATTCATCGACATAGGACGAGCCTTCGACGACTTCGCCATCCACCGCCAGCCTTTCACCGGGACGGATGACGATGATATCGCCCGTCACCAGATCGTCAGGGGAAATATCGATGGTCGCACCGTCGCGCTCCACCCGGGCGGTTTTCGCCTGCAGGCTCATCAGCTTGCGGATGGCGTCTCCCGTGCGGCCGCTGGCGCGGGCTTCGAGAAGCCGCCCGGTGAGGATCAGAGTTACGATAACGGTGGCCGCTTCATAATAGACGAACTGCGCCTCTGCCGGCAGCAGGTCGGGCGCGAAGGTCGCCACCACGGAATAGAGATAGGCCGCCGTGACACCCAGCGCCACCAGCGAGTTCATTTCCGGCGCGCCGCGCAAAAGTGCTGGAAAACCGGTCTTGAGGAAGCGCAGGCCCGGCCCGAAAATCACCGCCGTCGCCAGCACGAAATAGATGTAATAAAGGTTCTGCGTATCGATGATGCCCATCAGCCAGTGATGCATCGGCTCATAGAGATGGCCGCCCATTTCCAGCACGAAAAGCGGTGCCGTCAGGATGGCGGCAATCGTCAGGTCGCGTTTCAGCGCGCCCTCCTCACCGGCATGTTGCATATGGTCGTGGCCGCCGCTTTCGCCGGCCGCTGCCATCTGGTTGTGGCCTTGATGACGTCCGTGGTGCTGGCTGTGGTCTTGATGGGCGGAATGATCGTGCGGCTTGCGTGTCGTCAGCGCAAAGCCGGCGAGCTTTGCCGTTTCCACCAGCGCATCCCGCTCACGTCGGCCGCCGATGGTTTCCACCGCGACCTTGCCGGCTGCGGCATCGACCTTCACATCGACGGTGGTGGCGACGGCGTCCAGAACGGACTTCAACCGCCCGGCATCCGCGTCATTGCGCAGACCCTCGACGGCAAATTCATGCCGGTCCGGCGCGATATCGTAACCGACCTTCTTGATGGCGGCGCCAAGCGTCCTGGCCGAAAATCCTTCGGCCGGCTCCACGGTGAGCTTCTTTGTCGCGAAGTTCACGGAGCTTGAGGCGACGCCCGGCACCTTGGCCGCGGCCGTTTCCACCCGCCGCACGCATGACGCGCAGGTCATGCCTTCCACGGGAATGGAAACCGGTTGGTTCGAATGGGCGTGTCTGACTGTCTCGTTCATGGGAAATCCCCTTTCGAGACCCTATGTAGGGCTTCCCATGATGGGAAGGTCAAGGTATGGGCAAGCTTTTTGTTGAACACACAATCGTGAGCACAGAAAACAGCCATAAAAGCAGGAATTTCCGCCGTTTACCTTTTCCGTCGGGTAACCGCGCGGTCGCCTCTCAGGCCGTCACGCGCCTGGCGAGATAAACCGTTGCGCCACCGCATTGCGGGTCATTGACGATGTGATCGAGAAGCCGGAACCCGTGTGCGGCGAGCAGGCTTTCATAGTCCTCGCGTGCAAGGCTGGCATGATAGAGCGGCTTGCCATGGAACGTGCCAATCGCTTCGCCATGGCCCGGCCCGGCGGTGAACATCAAGGCAGCACCGTCATTGGCGTGCTGGCGGAAAATGCCGAACATCAGGCGTTGATCTTCGGGCTTCAGGTGGAAAAAACTGTGCCAGGCAATCAAACCGTCAAAACGGCGACCGAGAGCCAGCTCGCGCATATCGGCAACCGCCCAGAGATTTTCCGGAAACCGGCTGCGGCAAAGTTCGATCAGCGGCAGGGACGCGTCGATGCCCGTGACGTCATAGCCATTGGCGATGAAATAGCCGGCAATCGGTTCACCGGAACCACAGCCGATATCGAGAATGGAACCGCCGGGCAAAAGCGAGGTGAACCTGTCCAGCCAGGGTTTTTCAGCAAGGGACCGGCCGCGCTCCTTGTCGAAATCAGCGCCGTGTTCGGTATAGAGCCCGATGACATCGCGGGAGGCGTTCGACATTTCCTGATGTCCTTTTTTCAGGGCATTTCGGCCGCGCCGTTCTTACCGATGCACCGCCAGCCGCGGAATATCACGCAAAAAGGCGTCGCGTACGGCAGGGCCGAGCGGTTCGTTGGATGGTTTGTCGGAAACGCGCAGCCTTGCGAAGACGATGTGCTGGCCTTCCCGCTCCGCCCAGCCGACGAACCAGCCGAAAGGACGGTTACGGTCGGGGTTGCCCTTTTCATCGCGCATATAGCCGGTGCCGGTCTTGCCATGCACGGCCCAGCTTTCCGGCGCATCGAACGTTGGAACGATCGCCCGGGTCTTTGCCTGCGCATCGCGGGAAAAAGGCAGGTTGCCGGCCAGCAGACGGCGGATGAAGCCGACCTGCTCCACCGGTGAGATGGTCAGCGACGAACCGAGCCAGGAATGGGTCAGCCCGTTATTCTTGCCCGGTTCGCCGGAAACATCGGCATTGCCGTAACCGAGACGCTTTACATAGGCGGCAAATTTTTCCGGGCCGAGACGGCGGGTGACTTCGCGCGAGTACCACAGCACCGAATCCTGCTCCCATATGGTGGGATCAACCGTCTTACGGTCCGAAGCGCGGGCCTCCGTGCCGGGTTTCCAGTCCCAGGCGGGCGACTTTTCATCCTGAAGGATGCCGGCATCGTAGCCGATCAGCGCCAGCGGCACCTTGAAGGTGGAGGCCGGGGCGACGCGCTGGTCGCAGGCGCCCTGTTGGTTGATGACCGCCCCCGTCTCGATGGAGGTGACCAGCGTGCATTCAAACGCCTGCGGCTGTTGCTGGGCATAGGCGGAAAGCGGCAGGAAGCCCGGAAGGGCAAGGCACGAAAGAACGATGGCGGGCAGCCGGTAGCGCATGCGTTTTGATGTCCCTCGTCCGCATTTTGCGGATCATTTGCCTGAATGGTGAGAGCGGTCTAGGTGACTGATGGGGCAGGAATAGGACCAAAACGAAAAATCACACTTTCCGTCAAGTCCGTTCCTTTTCGCCTGCCCTCTCACCCACTGTCAGGGGCCAATCGACCACATAATCCTCGAAGTCGTCAACATCCACATCGGCCTCGCTGACGGTTCTGCCACGTGCCGAAATGCCGGCCTGATGCACCGTCTGCGTATCGCCGGAGACGAGATAGTGCCACCAGTACAGATCCTTGCCGTCACGCACCAGCGCATAGGCGCAGGTGGGCGGCAGCCAGCCGATCTCATGCACCTTCTTCAGGTCAAGCTGGATACAGTCCGGCACGGTGGCGCGGCGATTTTCATAGTCGGAGCATCGACAGCTTTCACCGTCAAGCAGCACACAGCGGACCGAGGTGAACACCACTTCGCCGGTGTCCCAGTCTTCCAGCTTGTTGAGACAGCACAGGCCGCAGCCGTCGCACAGGCTTTCCCATTCCTCGCCGGTCATCTCGGTGAGCGATTTGGTTTTCCAGAACGGCGCGTCATTCATCGTTAACATTTCCGTTTCATTTTGATCTCTTGGACGGGAGTGTTTAACCGGTCCCTAATCCTTTATATCGTATCGCCAAGGGCTGGTTTGTACGATATTTTAGCATATTGGCGGCGGCTGAGGGTCATTGGCCCGCAAGAAGTCGCCACGTCAAGCAATTCCGACATAACCATGCCACGCTTTTGCGTCGGGAATGGGTTGGAAGAGGAATATCAGGCAGGCATATCGACGGGCCGCGTTGCGTTGAACAGGAAAACATCGCCAGGTGCAGGAAGAAAAAGACGATAAAAACGGCCGCAAAAAGCGGCATATCCTGCTCCGGATCGATAGCTTCATCGATAGCGGCCTGTGGACGGCTGCGGTACGGTTAGTGGATTTCTGGGAAGACGTCACCATCGCCTCGCGCAAACTGCATGTGCGCGGCTGGAAGAAACTTGTCGTCAACCTGACCTGTGATGCGCTGACCTTCGGAACGGCAGGTGCAGTCGTGCTTCTGGCGCTGGCGATGCCCGCTTTCGAAGAGACAAAGAAGGACTGGCGTTATCGCGGCGATTTCGCCGTCACCTTCCTTGACCGTTACGGCAACACCATCGGCCATCGCGGCATCATCCATGAAGATTCTGTGCCGATCGACCAGATGCCTGACCATTTCATCAAAGCGGTTCTGGCGACCGAAGACCGGCGTTTCTTCGATCATTTCGGCATCGATTTCATCGGCCTTGCCCGCGCCATGAGCGAAAATGCCCGCGCCGGCGGCGTGGTGCAGGGCGGCTCGACGCTGACGCAGCAGCTCGCCAAGAACCTGTTTCTCACCAATGAGCGCTCGCTGGAGCGCAAGATCAAGGAAGCCTTCCTCGCGCTCTGGCTTGAGAGCAACATGTCGAAGAAGGAAATCCTCAGCCTTTATCTCGACCGCGCCTATATGGGCGGCGGCACCTTTGGCGCTGCGGCCGCGGCGCAGTTTTATTTCGGCAAGAACCTGACCGACGTGACGCTCGCCGAATCCGCTATTCTGGCCGGCCTGTTCAAGGCGCCGGCCAAATATGCGCCGCATGTCAACCTGCCGGCGGCCCGCGCCCGCGCCAATACCGTGCTTTCCAACCTGGTGCAGAGCGGGCTGATGACCGAGGGCCAGGTGATCGGCGCGCGGCGCAACCCGGCCACCGTCATTGACCGCGCCGATGTGAAGGCGCCGGATTATTTCCTCGACTGGGCCTTCGACGAGGTCCAGCGGCTGGCCGCCGAAGGCAAGTTTAGGGATCACACCGTCGTTGTGCGCACCACCATCGATACCGGCCTGCAGCAGGCGGCGGAACAGGCGATGGAAATGGAACTGCGTGAATATGGCGAGGGTTACCGCGTCAAGCAGGGCGCGATGGTGATGATTGAAAACGGCGGCGGCGTGCGCGCCATGGTCGGCGGCCGTGACTATGGCGAAAGCCAGTTCAACCGCGCCACGGCGGCGCTGCGCCAGCCCGGCTCTTCCTTCAAGGTCTATACTTACTCGGCCGCGATGGAAAAGGGCATGAAGCCGGACACGCTGATTTCCGATGCGCCGGTGACATGGCGCGGGTGGTCGCCGCAAAATTATGGCCGTTCTTATGCCGGCAGGGTAACGCTGCAGATGGCGCTCGCCAAATCCTACAATACCGTGCCTGTGCGGCTCGCCAAGGATGTGCTCGGCACGCAGGTGATTGTCGATACCGCCAAGGCCATGGGCGTCGCTACGCCCTTGCGCAGCGACAAGACCATTCCGCTCGGCACTTCGGAAGTCACCGTTCTCGATCAGGCCACAGCCTATGCCGTATTCCCGGCCGATGGCATGCAGTCGCGCCGTCACGGCATCGAGCAGGTGATGGATTACGAAGGCAACGTTCTCTACGATTTCAGCCATGACGAGCCGCCCGCCAAGCGGGTGCTTTCCGAAGACGCCAATTCCAAGATGAACCAGATGCTGGTGACCATTCCGGTGATGGGCACGGCCCGGCGCGGGGCGCTGGATAACGGCATCGTCTCCGGCGGCAAGACCGGCACTTCGCAGGCCTATCGCGACGCCTGGTATGTGGGCTTTACAGGCAACTATACGACCGCCGTCTGGTTCGGCAATGACGAGTTCACGCCGATGAACAACATGACCGGCGGCGCGCTTCCCGCCATGACCTACAAGCGGCTGATGGACTACGCCCATCAGGGCATGGAACTGCGCCCGATCCCCGGCATCCAGAACCCGCTGCCGACGGGCGCGCGCCCGCAACCCTCGGCGCAAGTCGCATCCGCCAGCACGCCCGCCATGCCGGCGCTAACCCGCCCGCGTTCGCTCTCGGCCGAGGCGACACGCGTCATCCGCTCCATCGCCAAGAAGATGAAGGATGCTTCGGCCCTGAGCGTGACGACGCAAAAGGTGGCGGATGCGTCGCTGCGGGAAGGCGTGGGCGAGGCTGGGCGGCGTTAGGATGTCCGGATACCGGGTTATGCACTGCGCGACCTTCAGACCGGCTGATGGGCTGGATCGCTTCCATTTCAAACAATCATAGGCTGTATATTACACCACTAGGATGGCGTCAGCGCATTTTCTTGAGAAAGATAACTCAAGCATCGACGGCCTACAGGTTAATTTACATTGCGCGCGACCAAAAATATTCTCGCACCGGAGAATAAGAACACGAAATCGTCTTTCTACACTCCAAGATTGAATAGACCATTCCGACCAATTCATGTCTAAGTGAATGCGGTTATTTCTGTCTGGTCACAAAGCGATCCCGGAGGACGGCATGAACGATGCGGGAAATGCAAGGCGGGCGGTAGCGGCTGTTCTTGCTGCTGGCCTTGGGCTTGCACCCCATGCGGCCCGTGCGCAGGATCCCATGCTCCTGATCGACGAGCCTGGCTTCGAATTGCGCCTGCATTTTCAGGCCGGCGTGAACGCCGTGGCCGAACAGAACCTGTTCTGGAACTTCGCCGATACTTTCGCTCCGTCCGCCGGCTTCGATAGCGACACGCGCTGGCTTGAAGGCTACCTGATGCCCGGCCTTGGTTTCACCGCCGATGCCGGCGAGCGGCTCCAGATCTATGGAAAGATTTCCGCCGTTGCCTCCGGCACGCTTGGCACCGATGCCTTCGATGCCGGCGGCACAGGCGCCATCACACTTGAAGACGGCTATCTCGGCCTGCGCTCCAGAGCTGAAACCGGCCCCTTCTTCGATATTTCCCTCGGGCCGCGTCCGTTCCAGACCGGCACAGGCATGCTGATCGCCAATGGCGGTTCGAGCGGTTTCGAGCGGGGCGCCCTGAAACTTGGGCCGAGAAAAGCATGGGAACAGGCCGCCATCCTCCGGTTCGGCAAGGATGACCTGACGGCGACGGCCTTTTTCATCGACGCGAATGAATTATCCGACAAGGACAGCGGAACGAAGATCGTGGGAGCGGATCTGCGTTATGAACCGCAGGAGGGCCGATATGCCGGCGTTACGTTCGGCCATGTTCCGGAATCCGGCTCGCCCTACCCCCGGACCGCGGCTGGCGGCATCGGCGCGCCTGTCATCATGCCGGGTGCGCGCGAGGGGTTGAGCTTCATCAACGCCTATACCCGCACCAATCCGTTCGATGCGCCCCTGCCGGGTTTTTTCATCGGTGGCGATATCGCCTATCAGTGGAACCCCGATATCGACCTCAGGGCCTGGGGCGGCCGCGCCCAGGTCGGTTATGCGTTCGAAGAGGTTTCGTGGACGCCGACCATCGCCTACAGCTACCAGACCTTCTCCGGCGACGATCCTTCGACCTCGCGTCTGGAACGCTTCGACCCGCTCTATTACGAAGGCAATCCGAGCGCATGGTCGACGGGCACGAAATCTTCCATGATGTTCCTGAATTCGAACGTCAATGCGCATCAGATCAGCCTGCAGGTGAAACCGACGCAGGCCGACACGTGGACGCTGCGCTACGCACATATCCGCGCCAATGAGCTGAACAGCCCGATCCAGTTCGGCCAGGGCACACGCCTCGACACCATAGACGGCACGCCCACTCCGGTTGCCGGCGTGGGCGACCACCATCTCGCCGATGATATCTATCTGGAATATTCACGCGTTATCAATCCCAACACCTATCTCACGGCGGGCGTCAGCATTTCCTTCCCCGGCAAGGGCATGAATTCCCTGACCGCAGACAATTCGCCGAACTGGCTTGGAGGCTTCGTCAATGTCATCGTCAATTTCTAAAACCCTGTCGATCGTTCTTGCGACCATGCTGCCCGTTCTGGCCTACCCTTACGCCGCGTCCAGCCAGAACGCCACGCCGCTTTCGGCCGAGCAGTCAGACCCGACCAAACTCGGCTGGATGCAGGGCTTTCCGCCACCGGAAGACAAAATAATCCGCTTCTCGGACAGCGACTATTTCAACTTTCCGAAATCGCGCTGGACGGTCTGCCATTTCCGTCAGCTGATGCCAACGGTCAATGTGAGCCGCGGCCTCGGCGCACCCGCAACGCTCGAGCGCAAGCTCGATCCCGCCATCGATGCCGTGACATTCCGGCCGACCGGCGCAGACCGGGACATGAACTGGCAACAATCGCTGTCGGCCAATTATACCGACGGCATCGTCGTGCTGCACAAGGGCGTGCTTGTCTATGAGCGCTATTCCGGTTGCCTCAACGATGCGGGGCAACATGGCGCCATGTCGGTGACGAAGTCGCTGACCGGGCTTCTGGGCGAGATGCTGGTTGCCGAGGGTACACTGGACGAGAATGCCAAGGTCGCGACCGTCGTTCCCGAACTTGAAAAAAGCGCCTTCGGCGATGCGACGATCCGGCAGGTGCTCGATATGACGACGGGCCTGCGTTACAGCGAGGACTATGCCGATCCCAATGCCGATGTGTGGACCTATTCGGCGGCCGGCAACCCTCTTCCCAAACCCGAGGGTTATGAAGGGCCACGCAGCTATTTCGATTATCTGAAGACGGTGGTGAAACAGGGGGAACACGGTTCCGCCTTCGGCTACAAGACGATCAACAGCGATGCGCTCGGCTGGATCATCGCCCGCGTCTCGGGAAAATCGGTGGCGGAGCTGCTCTCGGAGCGGATCTGGAGCCGGATGGGCGCCGAACAGGACGCCTATTACACCGTCGATTCCACCGGCACGCCGTTTGCCGGCGGCGGGCTGAATGCCGGATTGCGCGACATGGCACGCATCGGCCGGTTGCTGCTCGATGGCGGCGTCGTGGATGGCCAGCGTCTCATTCCGCAAAAGGCGATCGACAATATCCGCAACGGCGGAGACAAGGCGGCTTTTGCGAAGGGCGGTTATCCGGCGCTGCAGGGCTGGAGCTATCGTGCCATGTGGTGGGTCACCCACAATGCCAACGGCGCGTTCATGGCGCGTGGCGTGCACGGCCAGGCAATCTACATCGACCCCGCAGCCGATATGGTCATCGCCCGCTTTTCCTCGCATCCCGTCGCCGGCAATGCCGCCAACGACGCGACATCGCTGCCTGCTTATGAGGCCGTGGCGCGTCATTTGATGACACGGGTGGGGACGCCGTGAGGGCACGGCGGTGAAGTCGGGGCGCATCGCCTGAAGATTTCTGTCGGAGTGTGTGGCTCACCCCCCTCTGTCCTGCCGGACATCTCCCCCACAAGGAGGGAGATCGGCAAGACGCTCTACCGCCACTTCAATCTCAAACGTTGAGATGGGCGAGACCTCGCCTCGGGTCGATCTCCCTCCTTGTGGGGGAGATGTCCGGCAGGACAGAGGGGGGTGAGCCACACACTCCACGCTCCCCTTTTCCCACGATGCTTCACACCAATAACGCCGCCCGTGCCGTTTCCACCACATTGGCGGTGAGCGCCGCCAGACGGTCGGCGGCCAAACGATTGACCTGCCAGTAAAGCGGAATATCGAACGGTGTGCCGGGAACAACCTCCACCAGCCGCCCTTCCCTCAAATGCTCCGCCACCAGCTGCACCGGATTGAGCCCCCAGCCCATGCCGGCAAGGCTTGCCTTCACGAAACCATCGGTCGAGGGCAGCCAGTGGGTGGGATAGGAGACGTCTTCTCCCAGCGCCTGCCTGATCCAGCTCGCCTGCAGCCTGTCCTTCTGGTTGAAGGTCAGTCCCGGGGCGCGGGCAAGGGCTGCGGGCGTGACGCCATCGGCGAAATGGCGGGTTATGAAATCCGGGCTGGCGGTAGCGTGATATCTGAGCACACCAAGTGGTGTGACGCGGCAGCCCTGCACGGGCTTGGCGTGGGCGGTGACGGCGGCAAGCACCCTGCCCCCGCGCAGCCATTCCACCGTGTGATCCTGATCATCCACCGCGATATTGACGAGATAATCGTTGCTGCCGGTGAATTTCGAAACCGCATTGAGAAACCATGTACCGAGGCTATCAGCATTGGTGGCGATGTTGAGCGTCACACGCTCCTGTACCGATCCCGCCTCTGCAAGCGCCGGAAGCTGGCGGAACAATTCGCTTTCCAGCATGCCGACATGGTCCATATGCCGGCAGAGCCACTCGCCCTTTTCCGTCGCAACGCAAGGGTTGCCGCGCACGATCAACACCACGCCCAGCCGCTCCTCCAGCTGTTTGATACGCTGCGAGACGGCTGATGGCGTGACGAAGAGCAGCTGCGCCGCCTTTTCGAAACTGCCGGTCTGGGCAACGAGCGCCACGGCCCGCATGGAGGGATAGTCTAGCATTAGCCACACTTATCTAGGTTGAGTTTATTTAACTGGATTAAACCATCCCATCTCAATATCCAAGTACTCGGTCCGCAGGCGACGGCTTGCGCCATTCCGCATGGACAGAGACAAGAGGCTCCCGACGCGCATGGATATACAAATCTTCTTCACCGGCCTGACGATGGGTCTGAGCCTCATCGTCGCCATCGGCGCGCAGAATGCTTTTGTTCTGAAGCAGGGGCTGGCGCGCTCGCATGTGTTCGCGGTCTGCGCCACCTGCGCCATTGCCGATGCGTTGCTGATCACCGTTGGAGTCTTCGGTTTTCAGCGGATCAGCGCCGTCATGCCGGCGCTTGATCCCATCATGCGTTATGCCGGAGCTGCCTTCCTTATCTGGTATGGCGCCAAAAGCCTGCATTCGGCGCTGCGTTCATCCGAAGCGCTGTCGGTGGCTGAGCGGCAGGAGGCGAGCCTGTGGCAGACGCTGGCCATTTGTCTGGCGCTCACCTTTCTCAATCCGCATGTCTATCTCGATACCGTCGTGCTGCTCGGCACCATCTCCACGCAATTTCCCGGCTTCGAAAAGACCTTTGCGGCGGGTGCGGCCACCGGTTCGGTGCTGTTCTTCTTTTCGCTGGGATATGGCGCGCGCTGGCTGCGACCGGTCTTCGAAAAACCTTCCGCCTGGCGCATTCTCGAAGGCGTCATCGCGGTTACCATGTGGGCCATCGCCTTCAAGCTGGTCATGGGTGCGTGAGAACCGGAATTCGCAATTCCCCTCATTTTCACAAAGACTAAACAAAGGGCACCATTTTCCAAACGGGGAATCAGTGATAGTTCTCGACCTGTTCAAAAACGGGAAAACAGCGTGTTCCGAGTTCCATTCCTTGTCGGCATTGCCCTTCTGATCGCCTTTGGCGGCGGTATTGCCGTAACGCTCGCAGCACTTGAGGCGACATCCGGTTTCGGATCGATCCGCATCGGTTCCTGGGACGCGTTTCCCGAAGCACAGACAATCGAGGCTGACCCTTACGCCAAATCGCACCGCGCCGATGCCGGCAGGCTGCTTTATGGCACGACCGAGGGGCTGGCCTTTACCGCCTCCGTCGACAGCGATGGCCAGCGGCTCAGCGGCGAATGCCGTTACCGGCTGGCCGGCGCCGTGCCACCTTCGCGGTTCTGGACGCTTTATACCGCCGATCAGCAGGGCAATGTGCTGGCGGAAGATGCCGGGCGGCCGTTTGCGCTGAATTCCCGCACGCTTCTGCGCAGTGCGGATGGCGGCATCGACATCACCATCGCTCCCGACGCCCAGGCCTATAACTGGCTGGCGGTCCCGCAGGGCCAGACATTCAAGCTGGTGATGACGCTGCTCGATACGCCGGTCGCCGGCAGTTCCGGCCTGATCGATATCGCCATGCCGCAAATCCGCAAGCTGGGGTGTGGCAATGCTTAGGGTCCTGCTCGCCATCCTCACCGGCCTCGTCGCCGCCGCCGTGCTGCACGTCATCATTCTTCTGGCGATACCGCATTTCAGCAATCGCGATGCCTATACCCGCGCGGTGGCGGAAGGAAAGCCGCATCTGTTTCACCTGCTCGAAGAGACGACCGAGAAGAAGACGCTTGGCAGCGGCGACCCCTTCATGCGGGTCGCGGTCTGTACTTTTAATATCGAAGAAAAACCTGTCCGGCTCACCGCACTTGGCGCCGTGCCGTTCTGGTCGGTCGCGGTTTACGACAGGGCCTCGAACGAGGTGTTCAGCATGAACGACCGCACGTCTGCTGGCGGGGTGATGGATATTCTGGTCGCCGATGCGGTGCAGATAGCCGCCATTCGCAAGGCGCAGCCGCCATCGCTCTCACAGGCCATTCTGGCGGAATCGGATCAGACGGAAGGATATGTGGTGTTGCGGACCCTGGTGCCGCAGCCAAGCTTCGGGGAAGAAGCCGAACGTTTCCTGAACGAAGCGAAATGCCAGCCGACGCCGTGGAAATAACGCCGGTCTTTTACATATAATCAGGATTTCAGAGCCGTTTCCGGTGCGGATTTGCCCTTGCGCACGACCTTGCCAGCGGGCTCGGTTTCGCGCTTCTCATAACGTACGCCGGTAAACAGCACCACCTTTGCGGGGCCAATCACCTTGGCCGCGATGCCGGCGGGGCGCAGGCTTCGTCGGGCGTCGCCGATTGGAATAATGTCTGCCATGCTTCTCTCCTCTTCGGGAGTCAATGTTGCCTATGGGAACCGCGCAAGCCTCGTCTTGCGTCGGGAATTTCATCACCATCACATTGCGCATAATCCAGCCCACAGGCTGGTTTTCGCATGTCCCTAAAACCGCAGAAGGTTTTAGCGCGGGACTATGCGGACATTCAGGCATTTCGCGGCCATTTTGGCTTTTATTCCGAACGTCAGAATAACATGGAATCCTAATACTGCCCATGAAATTACAAACAGACAGAGGTTAATGATCCGTTAACCCTAATCGCTGGACGCCAATTTATCGCCGAAAGGGCCGCACCCGTTGAAAACAAAGGCGATGCGGCAAAGTTCCATGACATTTTTTCCGTCATGAAGGTTTTAAAATTTCCTTGTTGATAGAGGCAGAATATCTCTTGCCACCCCCCATAGTTAACAGGACGTCAACGGATTTGCTCTAATTTGAGCCGATATTGTGTTTGCGTTTGTTGGGTAGTGCGTTGACCGACCGGTTTCGAGAACTTGAGAGGCCAAGAGCCATTAGGAAGAAAGATGTGGTGCTTATGGCCACGGTGACGAATTTCGAGTCTGTGTCCCATCCGTCAAAAACGGACCTCCGGCAATTCGCCGAGCTTTTCATGCCGCTTTTTAATGCCTCCACCGAGGAAGCCAAGCGCGAAGCGATCGCCGCGCTGTCGCAGCATCCGAGCGTGCCTTCGGCTGTCGCCTTCTTCATCGCCTGCCAGCCGATTTCGCTTGCTGCCCCCTTCCTTATCTCCTCGAAGTGCCTCACTGACGAGACGCTGATTACCATTGCCCGCACGCAGGGTGCCGCGCATGCCCGCGCCATCGTACGTCGCGACGACCTCTCCCCCACCGTCATCGATGCGCTGGTTGGCCTGCGGCATGCCGAAGATCTGAAGCGGCCGGATGAGCCGACGACTGCCGCCGAACCGCAGGTGGCGGCAGCAGCCGTCGAAACGGCTGATATGGCCATCCCTGAGACCACGGCGAAAATTGACGCCGCATCCGCGCTCGAAGAGGAAATGCGTCAGCGGATCAAGCAGATGGCGCATCATCTCAACCGCCCGGAAAGTGACGTGCTTGGCCTGCGCCGCCTGAGCGACGTGCAGGAAGCCCTGCTCGTGCGTTTCGCCCGTGAACGCAATGCACGGCAGTTTGCCATTGCGCTATCGGATTCGCTGTCATCCAGCTACTGGCTGTCGGAACGCATCATGCTCGATATTTCCGGCGCGCAGCTTGCGACCACGCTTACCGGGCTTGGCATGGAGTTTTCCGAAGCCGCCTTCGTCTTGCAATGCTTCTATCCGCATCTGGCCGCCACAGAGGGCGACATGAGCCGCGCCGAGGCCCTGCTCGACCGTCTCGACATCGTGGAGTCCGAAGAGCGGGTGGAAAGCTGGCGTCGGGCGGATAGCTATACGCATGGCCGCGAGCGGCCGCGTGGCGGCGTAACTGTCGTTCACAGAACGGGGACGTGAGGGGTAATCGTCGCTTAGCCGTCTAGGCCGACGGCTGGTCCACCAGCGTCAGCAAAGTGCCAATCTCATCCGTCTCGATCTCCACGATCCACAGATCGCTGTCGAAGCGCCGTTCCTTCTCCAGAAGAGCGGCGCTTTCCTCAGCCTCTGCACCGGCAAGGCGCGTTTCAAAACGGCGCTCGGCGCGGATTTCCTCGTCATCGGCGAAGCTTTGCGGCGCCGGTCCATAGAGGTTTTCACGGCCGTCGCGCAGGCGCTGGCGGATGAAGATCGCACCCGCCTCCTCCGCACCCTTCTTTTCGATGGCAGCAAATCCGCCGGCGGCGAAAACGCGGCGGATGAGGGCGGAGACGAAGATTTCGGATTTGAGGCGCATTGGTGGTGCTTTCGGTGGAAAGAGTGGGACGTGCTCTCGATGTTGGATTTGTCAACGGATTGAGGTGCGTGGGGTTTACCCCCTCTGCCCTGCCGGGCATCTCCCCCTCAAGGGGGGAGATCGGCAAGACGCTCTACCGCCACTTCATTTTCAAGCTTTGCGATGGGCGAGATCTCGCCACAGATCGATCTCCCCCCTTGAGGGGGAGATGCCCGGCAGGGCAGAGGGGGGTGAGCCACACCCACTCCGGCCCGCCATCAACGAACCTCCTGAGGCTAAAACCTCAAAGCGCCCCGATCGACTTAAGTTTCTTCAGCACCACTTCGCTCGGCTCGCCGGTTTCCGGCAGGCGATAGTGTTTTTCAAAAGCACGGATGGCGTTGCGGGTCTGCTGGCCGGCCACGCCGTCCACCTTCACGTCAGCATAGGCGATATTGATCAACCCCTGCTGGATCCTGGCAATCAGCGCGCTGCTTGCCGGCTTGGCAGCGGCAGTCGCGCTGTTGAGCGACACCGGCTCGGCCTTGGGGCGCGGCGCTTCCGCCTTGCGGATGGCGGCTGCGACCGGGTCGATTTCCACTCCGCCGCCGGTGTTGGTGTCGGACGGCCGGTCCTTTGGAATTGCCGCAACCGTGGCGCCGTCGATCCTGAGGGCGGCAAGCACGCGGGTCGTCGGCTCGCCGGTCTGTTCCATGCCAAGGGTTTCTTCGAAGAACATGATGGCGGCGGCGGTCTTCGGCCCCATGCGGCCATCCGCGTCGCCTTCGTAAAGCCCGCGTTTTTTGAGTTCGCCCTGAATATCGGCAACGATCTGCTGCGGCTTCTGGCTTTCGGCTGGCGGCAACGCCGCAGTCTCGGCGGCCGGTGGCTGCGTCGCTTCCGTCTCGGCCGGCCGCTCTATGCGAAAGGTGGTGACGTTGCCGTGGGTGCCGAGCGGCTCTGCGGGGCGATAGCCGGCGATCCCGTTCGGGTTTTCTGCATCACGCGTGCGCAGAAAGGGAGACGGGTGAATGCCCGGCTGGTACCAGAGCGCATTGGCCGCAACAAAACCGAAGACGACCGCGAAGGCACCGCAGCCGCCAACCAGTTTCGGATGGCGCAGGACTTCGCGCCCGATGGCCGTAACCACCAAGGAAACAAACCCGGCGCCAATCTGGGCCGTTGTTTTCTTAGGCGATTTTCGCTTTCGCGGGGCCATCGTCACCATCCTTTTTCATAATCGCAGCCATTTCGCCGAGTTGACGGATGCGCGGCGGAAATTCCACCATGCATTCAGTTTCAGCGTCTTCGCCACCCGCCATGCCGGAACCATCGGCAGGCAACATGATTGTTACGACCGTCCCCTCGCCGGGCTGGCTGGCGATGACGAAGGTGCCGCCATGCAGTGCCACCAGCCCCTTGACCAGGGATAGTCCGAGACCCGTGCCCTCATAGCGACGGGTATATTCATTCTGAACCTGCATGAAGGGCTGGCCCAGCAGGTCAATCTTGTCGGCGGCGATGCCGATACCGGTATCGCTGACCGTCAGCTTCAGCATCTTGCCTTCGCGCGCCGCATCGATCGATACAACACCACCCGCATCGGTGAATTTTATGGCATTGCCGGCCAGATTGATCAGAACCTGGCGAATGGCGCGCTGGTCGGCGGAGATTTCGCCGATATTGCGCTGGATGCGGCTGGTCAAAGTCAGGCCTTTTTCCCTGGCCTGCAGACCAAGCATGGCCTCGCAGGAAGCGATGGTTTCGGAAATCGGGAAGCTTTCCATCAGCAGCTCGTAGCGGCCCGCTTCCAGCTTGCTCATATCCAGCATGGTGTTGACCACCGACAGGAGATGCGCGCCGGACTGGCGGATCAAGCCGACATATTCGCGCTGACGATCATTTTCCAGCCGGCCGAAATATTCGCCGGCCAGAATATCGGAAAAACCGAGGACGGCGTTGAGCGGCGTGCGCAGCTCGTGGCTGACGGCGGCAAGGAACCGTGACTTGGCGTCATTGGCCGATTCCGCCTCCGCCGCCTTGCGGGCGACATCGCGGCGCAGCAACTCCATCTCGGTGACATCGGAAAGCTGGGCGACGACGCGGCGCAGCCGGCCGGACGCGCTGCGGATCGCCGTCATTTCGATGCGCGCATGCATGAACTGCGCCGGGCGCGATTTCGCGCCGGTTTCAAACCGAAGCTCGGCGCTGGCCTTGTCCTCGCCCTGCCGCAAAAGATCAAAGGCCTGCATCAGTTCGATACGATCAGACACATAAACATATTCGGCAAAGACATGGTCTTTGCAGGCCTGAAGCTCGACCGGAAATTTCTCACGGTCACGACCGGAGACACGTTCGACCAGGCCGTTTTCATTGATGGTGAGCACGAGGCCCGGCACCTGCGATGCTGCGACAAGGTCGTCATCAGCCGCAGGAGCGGACGAGGATGCTACGCCACGCAGCGGCCGGGAAAAAGCAATCGACAGGGCGGCGGCGGATAGAAACAGCGCCAGCACCAGGGCAGCACCAATGGGCAGCGCGATGGCGGGGCTGAAGACGAGGCTGAAGAGGGCGGGCACAACCAGAAGGCCGACAGCACCGAAGGCAATCAGGCGGCGCAGGCGCGCAACGGTTCCGGCGCGCCTTTCAGCGTCCTCTTCCATACGCGCAAGCCATCTGCCCGCGGCATGGTCGACCAGTGCGACCGCTTTTTCTCTCATATTACGCAATACCAATACCGAATCCCTGAGGCGGATCTTATGGCCCCGACAATAGAAGGCGGCGGCTTAAGGAATGGATAAAAAGAATGGCCGCAAACGGCCTTCAAATGCGCCGCAGTCCCAATACGGGGCATTTATTCGAAGCTTTGCCAATCATGGTTAATGACGGGTAAGCGACGGATTTCGCTTCATTTTTGCCATCGCGTTAACCTTTGTGGCAAAGCGTGCCGCCGCTTTGGCCGGGAACGCGCGGGCTCTGTCGCAATTATGCTTAACATGGACTGTTAAAATGCGAATGAATTGATGGCGCACGTGCCGATGCGAGGAGAATAGATACAATTTGAATTAAATTGCGCCGCTTTTTGCAATTGGCTGTTCGCCGGTCGCCTGTAGCTTCTCCCCAAGCCCGAAAAACGGGACAAAGGCCAATGACCCGAAACCGGGCGGGGCTTCAAAACAAAGATCATCTGGCAGGGTGTCTGACAATGTGGTTTCTGATCAAAGGAACATTCTGGTTTTCGCTGGTGCTGGTGGCGCTGTCCTATTTCGGTAGCTACAACGACCCCACCAAGGAACCTTCGGCATTCGATCTTCCCAGCGCCGTTTCGGCCGCCGGTGAGGCCTATCGTTATGTCAGCGCCATCTGCATCGAAAAACCCGACGTCTGCATCAAGGGTGCGGAAACCTTCCATGCGCTGGGTGAGCGGGCAAAGGAAGGCGCCAAGGTCGCCTATGAACTGCTCGACGCGCAGCTTGCCGCCGGTGACAAAACCGCTCCCGCCACGCAGATCGTCGCCGAGACCGAAAAACTGGCCGAAGCCCCGGCCATCAGCGTCGAATTTCCCGGGAATACCGACATGCTGAAGACCGGCACCGTCATTCCCCTGCCGCAGAAGCGCCCTGCCCCCTGATATTTCGCGGTCGCGCCTCGCCGCACCGCCCCTTCCTTGCAGCCGGATATGTCCGTCTGCGTGACTGCCTGCCAGACTTGCCCACGGAAACCTGTTTTCCGTGGGCTTTTTCATGGCCAGATGGTTCAAAACCGTCCGCACTTGCCCTATATCGTAGCCAAGATATGCAATAGTGGACGATACGGCGCGCAAATGGCCTCTCTCGAAACGATCCTTGATGACTTCGCCTTCCTCGACGACTGGGAGGATCGCTATCGTTATGTCATCGAACTGGGCAAGGCGCTGCCCGATCTGCCGGAAGACAAGCGCACCGCTGAAAACAAGGTGCAGGGTTGCGCCAGCCAGGTCTGGCTCGTCAGCCATAGCGACGGTGCGGAAGACCCTCTCATGACCTTCGAGGGCGATTCCGATGCGCATATCGTGCGCGGCCTCGTTGCCATCGTCCTTGCCGTCTATTCCGGTAAAAAGGCCTCCGAAATCGCTGGTCTCGATGCCATCCAGGTGTTCGACAAGATCGGGCTGGTGGAACATCTCTCTTCGCAGCGCGCCAATGGCCTGCGTTCCATGGTCAAGCGCATCCGCGAGGAAGCCAGGCTGCTGGCCGCCTGATCTTCAGCCCGCGATGATGGACGGGCGATAATCGTCATCCCCCCAATGGTGGCTTGCTCTTTTTGAGCGGTTGGCCTGAGGCACGTAATGCCGGGCAAGCGACAGGAGTGCGGCGCGCAGCAGCAGTTTTGCCGACCGCGCCGGCCATTGCCGCTCCCGCTCCACCGTTTCCAGACCCTTTTCGAAACAGCAAATATCGATGGCGACGCCCGACAGTTCCGGCCCCATCGCATCCGCCGCACGGGAAAACCGCACACGTGCGGCCATCGCAGCCTCGGTGAGATCGAGCGCACCGCCCGCCTCCCCCTTTGTTCGGTTCGCAATGCGCGGTTCCCATGTCGCGGTGACCCTGGGGTTGAGATGCGCGCGGTGAAAATCAGCGGCGAGACGTTCTCCCGCCTGTAAGGCGTCAGCCGGAAAGAAGGCCGTGCCGTCCCGCTCCTTCAGGCGAGACAGGCTGGTCAAAGGCGAGGTTTTGAGGTTGTGCCGGGCGGGCTGCCTGCCCTCGCCGACATCCACGATCACTGTCTGCACATCCCGGTGCTGCTCCTGAAAAATCTCGTCGCGATCCTTCGCGATCGCGCGCCTCAGATAGGCCGAGAGCGGCGCTGCGGCTAAAAGCGTGTCGCCCTGCCGGACGACCAGACCCGATGCGACGGCAAGCCTCACCGTCGCTGCCGGGAATCGCAATCTCTCACGCCCTTCCCTCTCTTTCCCAACCCCTTCTTTCGCTGCCCCCTCTTTGGCTGCACTACGCCGCCGCAATACCGTTTCGCCACCCTCTTCCAACGCTTCAGCCGCGCCAGCCGCGATAAAACGCACCAGCCGTAAGAGAACGGGATCGGGGCGAGCGATGGGTGTCTGTTTCGCCTCACTCATCGCGAACACCCCTCATCACGTTGAAAATGCTGCCGGCGAGCCGCTCGAGCATGGCAACGAACTCGTCGAAGGCCGGTTCGTCACGTCGATCCTCGACCACCTGGCAGGCATGGCCGACCGTGGTTCTGTCCCTGCCGAAACAGGGGCCGATATCCGACATGGCAATGCCGAGCTGCACATGGCACACATACATGGCGATCTGACGGATATGGCATTCGCTGCGCCGCCTGTCGCGGTGCCCGGACAAGCGGGGGCCGGCCAAACGCTCACCGGTCAATTGCACCATTTCGGCTGTCAATTGCCGAACCAGCCGGCAGATGCGGGAAATCTCCTCCCGCCCGGCAGCCAGTGGCCAGCGGCGGAAATGACGATCGGTAACCGGCGCGCATGGCCGCGCGGCGACAGACAGGGGCGATGTATCCGACGGCATATGCAACTCCTCTACGAATAGGAATTAATTCATACACCCGAGGACGGCCGTGGGGAAGCGTGAATTTGACGAGGAAGAATATATCCTTGATATAGCTTTATTTTTGCAGAAATGACGCAAGCGATAAAGGATTTTTTTCCTCACTCAAGATTCGACGCGACAATAAAAAAGCCGGTCGACGGACCGGCTGGACATTCATGTGACGGTAAAGACAGCTTCAAAGGGAGCATGTGGAGCGGGCGGGCTCCGCTTGCCGCCTTCTCCCGCCGGGGAGAAGTTCGCGGCAGCGGGTTGAGAGGGTAAGGGTGCGGTCTATCGCTGACGTTGCCCCCTCATCCGACCCTTCGGGCCACCTTCTCCCCGGTCGGGGAGAAGAATAGGCAGATCCGATTAGCGGTTGGCCTTGCGGCGCTGGCCGAGACCCATTTCCTTGGCGAGCCGCGAGCGGGCTTCGGCATAGGCGGGCGCAACCATCGGATAATCGACCGGCAGGTCCCATTTTTCGCGGTATTCTTCCGGTGTCATGCTGTGATGCGTCGTGAGGTGGCGCTTGAGCGACTTGAACGAACCGCCGCATTCCAAACAGACGATATGATCGTCCTGAACCGACTTGCGAACCGAGACGGCAGGCTTCTGCTTTTCAACATTGACCGCCACCGATGCCGGGGCCGAGGTGCCGCTGAGTGCCGTGTGAACATCCGAAATAAGGCCGGGAAGCTCTGTAACCGGAACGACGTGGTTGCTAACATAGGCAGCCACAATATCCGCCGTCAGTTCGACCAGCAGATCCTGGGCGTTACCGTATGCAGTTTCCGTCATTTAAGTATCTCCTGTTTATTTATCTCCGGAAGCGGGCGAACGCCGCTTCGAGCGATGTGAAGTTACCCGGTGCCCCACCTTCGCCTTGTTGAAACCAACGTGAAATCTACCCCTAGATTTCAAGCGAAAACCGGAAACGTATTGATCCGAGATTCAACTTATGGCCCGCGACATGGGCAGCAATGGTCTGATGGACCATAGATTAGACATTAATAAAATGTCTATGCCGACTATGAAGAGGCTAGATGCAAATCGCGATTAGCAACTTTACACTTAATTTGGATAACAGCAAAACAGCAAAAGTCAAATTCCTATTATGAATTTTTCAGTTCAAAACAGTCTAATCGCAATACAAAAAATTACGGGTAATAAAATACTATGCCAAGTAGCAATTGAAAATGAACACCCCCTATTATTGGGGGGAATTTCAACTTCAAATTTTCTTGAGGTCATCAACTACCGATTTAACATGAAGCGGATAACCTGCCTTATGCGCGGCCATGGCAAGAAGATGCGCCGAGACCGGTGCTGTCAGAATGAAGAAGAAGAAACCGGCGAGTGCCCGTGCCAGCGTCGCCATATCCATGGAATGAATGCCCACGGCCAGAAGCAGCAGCCCGGACCCCACCGTCCCCGCCTTGGAGGCCGCATGCATGCGGGTATAGACATCAGGCAGGCGATTGAGCCCGATTGCGGCGATCAGTGAAAAGGCGGCTCCCGAGACCGTCAGCGCCGCAACGAGGATAGCAACAAGCCAGCCGATCATTTTCCGCCCTTTATTTTTCCGCCAACCTTCTGATTTTTTGACGTTTTTTCAATGTCTTCCGACACCCTTTCGCCATCCAGCACCGCCTTCGACTTTCGCCCGCCGTCTGCGCCGCGCGCCAACACGAAACGGGCAAAGGCCACCGTTGCCAGAAAACCGACAAGCCCGAGCGCAATCGCGATATCGACATAAAGGGTGAAGCCGGTGCGGATGGCGATGACCGCGATGAAGCCGATGGCGATACCGACCAGCATGTCGAGCGCGACGATCCGGTCCGGCAGAGTCGGCCCGATGACAACACGATATACTGTCAGCAGGAAGGCTGCCGAGAGTACAACCGAGGCAAGTATAGTTGCAAATGAAACTATTTGTTCCGGCGTCATTGCTGAAACGCCTCCATGATCTTTTTTTCAAAGCCGTTGCGGATGTCGTTCCTCGCGGCTTCGATATCGCTGCAATCGATGGCGTGGACGTAGAGCGTCTTTCTATCCTCGGATACATCGACCGACAGCGTGCCGGGGGTGAGCGTGATGAGATTGGCGAGCAGCGTGATCTGGAAGTCCGTCGTCACCGTCAACGGATAGGCGAAGATGCCGGGCTGCACGTCGAGCTTCGGCCGCGTCACCAGCACCGCCACCTTCCAGGCCGACAGCGCCAGTTCCTTGAAGAACAGCAGCACGAGCGACAGTATCCGCGTCAGCCGCAGCCAGTGATTGTTGCCCCTGGGCATCTGATGGCGGATAAGCCCGAGCGCCAGTGCCGAGACGATGACGCCGAAGACGATATTCGCCGGCGTGACGCTGCCGGTTATGGCAAGCCAGATGGCGAGGAACATCGACAGGACGATATAGAGGCTCATGGTTTGCCTCCCTCGGGAAAGACCGACTGGATATAGGCCTGGGGATCACCCAGCCCCACTGCTGCCTGCTGGCTGAGACTGAGCAGGCTTTCCGGAAACAGGCCGAAAAATACCACCAGCAAGGTCAGTCCGACCAGCGGTACGACGGAGGGCAGCGCCTGAGAGGGCGGTGCCGGTGATGGCGGCTGGCTTGCCGACGTCGCCGGGCGCCAGAAACACAAAAGGAAAATCCGTCCGAAGGCGATGGTAGCGATGAAACCTGAAACGAGAATGGCGGCGGCGAGCCACCATGCGCCGATATCGATCGCCGATTTGACCAGCACCGCCTTCGGCCAGAAGCCGGAAAAAGGCGGCAGGCCGGAACCGGCGAAAAACAGCGCCAGCGCCAGCGCCGAAAACCATGGGGCCTGCCGGTAAAGGCCACTCAGCGCCGTCAGACTAAAGCCGCCGCCGAGGCGGGCGGCATGGCCGGCGGCAAGATAAAGCGCCGTCATCAGCACCATGGAATGCAGCGCGTAAAAGATCGCGCCCGACACGCCCGACGGCGTGCCGATGGCGATGCCGGCCATCATGTAGCCGATGCCTGAAATGACGATGTAACCGAGCATGCGGCGGATGTCGTTCTGGGCGAGTGCGCCCATCGCCCCCAGCACCATGGTCAGGGCCGCCGAGATGGCGATGACGATGCTCAGTTCCTCACGCTCGACCGGAAACAGCATGACCATGACGCGCAGCAGCGAATAGATGCCGACCTTGGTCAGCAGGCCGCCGAACAGGGCGGACACGACGATGCGTGGCGTGTGATAGGAGGCGGGCAACCAGAAATTCACCGGAAAGGCCGCCGCCTTCATGGCGAAGGCGAGCGCGAAGAGGCTGGCGAGCGTCATCAGCGGCGCGGTGCCGCGCAGGACGTTCGCCTTCAGCGCGATATCGGCCATGTTGAGCGTGCCAAAGATGGCATAGAGATAACCGACCGTGATCAGGAACAGCGTGGTGCCGATAAGGTTCAAGATGGCGTATTTCAACGCCCCGTCGATCTGTTCGCGCGTCGAGCCGAGCACGATGAGACCGAAGGACGAGATCAGCAGCACCTCGAACCAGACATAGAGGTTGAACAGATCGCCCGTCAGAAAGGCACCGGTGACACCCGCCATCAGCAGCATCAGGAACGGATAAAAACCGTAGCGCCTGCCGCTGGCATCGATATCGCCGGCGGCATGGATGGCGCCCGCAAGCGCTACGATGGCAGCAGCAAGCGACAGCAGCGCGCCGGTGAGATCAGCAGTAAAGGCGATACCGAAAGGCGGCAGCCAGCGGCCCATCACCATGGTGAACGGGCCTTGCGTCGCGACCTTCCACAAAAGTGCTGCATTGAGCACCACGAGCAGGAAGAGCGCCGCGATGGCAACGGCGGCATGGTGGCGAATGGCGTGGCGCATCATCATCAGCACCGCGCCCGCGCCGATGCAGAGCGCGACCGGCAGGATGATCACCCAGTCGGACAGCGGCACGGGCGCCATGACGAGTGCTGCGGAAAGATCGGTAACTGCGGAAGGGGTGGATGAAGCCATGTGTCTGAAGCCCTGCCCGCTCAATAACCGAGCGGCGGCATAGGCTCGCCGGCCGGTTCTGCGGTGCGCATTTCGTCCGTGTCGTCGGTCTGCAATTCCTGGAACGCACGCCAGGTCAGCACCAGAAGGAAACAGAAGAAGGAAAAGGAAATGACGATTGCCGTGAGGATCAGTGCCTGCGGCAGCGGATTGGCAGCACCCGCCGGCAGCGTATCCATGCCGGCCGGGATGATCGCCGGTACTTCGCGCGTCAGCCTGCCGGCGGTGAACAGCAACAGATTGACCGCATTACCGAGAATGGCGATGCCGAGCAGCATGCGGATGCTGTGTCGCGACAGCATGAGATAGATCGCCACCGAAAAGAAGATGCCGACGAGAATGGAGAAGACCGCTTCCATCAGTCGCTTTCCCTTTCTTCCAGTGCCAGCGCAATGGAGGTGATGGCGCCGACCACGACGAGGTAAACGCCGATATCGAAGGACATGACGGTGGAAAGCGGCACCTCGACGCCGAACAGGCTCGGATAGACCCAGAGCCCGGTCATGAAGGGCACGCCTGCGGCCATCGACACGACACCGGACAACATCGCCATCAGCAACCCTGCTCCGGCGATGGCGAGCGGATGAAACACGATGGCGCGTCTGACCGCCGCCACACCATAAGCGATGCCATAGATTGCCAGCGCCGAGACCGCGACCAATCCGCCAATGAAACCGCCGCCCGGCTCGTTATGGCCTCGCAGCAGCACGAAGATGGAAAACAGCACCATGAGGCTGGTGACAACTGGGGCGACGGTGCGCAGGATCAACGTATTCATGCCCGTGCTCCCGTCTTTTTCGCCGTTTTCGCCGGTCCCTTGACGGCGGCGGCCGGGCGGATGCGGATGAGCGCGAGGATGGCAAGGCCGGTGATCATCACCACCGCGATTTCGCCCAGCGTATCCGTACCGCGGAAATCGACGATGATGACGTTCACGACATTGGCGCCGTGGGCGATGACCTTGGAATAGGTATTGTAGAAGTCCGTCAGGCGGTTGTCGAAGCTCGCCTCCGTCGCCCGCATCAGGAACAGGGCAAAGCCGGTTCCGCAGGCAATGGCGATGGTGCTGTCCAGGAGCTTCTGGCCAAGCCCGCGATGGTCCGACGGCGACAGGCGAAGCCGCGTCATGACCAGCGTCAGAATGACCACCGACAGCGTCTCGACCATGAACTGCGTAAACGACAGATCAGGCGCGCCGAACAGCAGGAAAATGACCGCCACGGCAAAGCCCTGAATGCCAAGCGCGATGATGGCGGTGAGCCGGCTCGATGCCGTCAGCACTGCAAGAAGCCCCACCACCGCAATGGCGATGAAGGTCAGTTCATGGATCTGCATATCGTGCGGCCAAGAGGGCATCGCCGGAAGTTCGCCGTAAAGAAATAGCGGCACAAGCAGCACGGCGGCGATAACGGCGAAGGTGGCGGTGACATAAAATTCCAGCCGGCCGGGCTGAATGAGCCGCGTGACGTGGAAGGAGATTTTCACCAGAGTGTCGATGAAGACATCGAAACCCCTGTCCGGCCCGGCTCCCAGCGCCTTGAACGTGCGGTCCATCAGGCCGCGGAGCGGGACAAGCTGCGTATAAAGGACGATACCGAGCGCGACCGTGAGCAGCGAAAGGCCGAGCGGCACGCCGATATGGGGAATGAGCGAGATTTCCACCGGACGCGGCTCACCGGCAATGGCGCTTGCCATGGGGATGGAGATGTAGAAATGCGCGATGCCGGAAAAGAGAGCGATGGTCAGCCCCTTCAGCGCCAGCAGCGCCGGGCCGAGCCAGAGCAGCAGCGGCCCCTCATGCGCGTGTTTTGGGGTTTTCACCGGCTTGCCGAGGAAGGGTTTCAGCCCCACCGCAAAGGCGACGGCGAACATCAGCGCATTGCCGAGAATGGCGATGCCGGTGAACAGCACGGCGCGCGGATTGCCATGCGCCAGCGCGTAATAAATCTCTTCCTTGGCGAGAAAGCCGAAAAACGGCGGCAGGCCGGCCATGGAAATCGCTGCGGCCAGCGCCGCTGCAAAGGTGATTGGCATGGCCTTGCGCAAGCCGCCAAGCTTCGTGACATCGCGCGTACCGGTCTCGTGGTCGATGATGCCGGCGACCATGAACAGCGCGCCCTTGAACAGCGAATGCGCCACCAGATAAAGCACCGCGGCTTCAATGGCATGGTCCGAACCGAAGCCGGTGAGCATCACCAGAAGGCCGAGCGACGAAACGGTGGTATATGCGAGCATCAGCTTCAGATCGGTCTGGCGCACGGCCAGTAGCGCACCGGTGAGCATCGTCAGCCCGCCGAAGAAGGGCAGCAGAATCTGCCAGGCGGCCGTGTCTCCGAGAACCGGGTTGAGACGCATCAGCAGATAGACGCCGGCCTTCACCATGGTTGCCGAATGCAGATAGGCCGAAACCGGTGTCGGTGCTTCCATGGCGTTCGGCAGCCAGAAATGGAAGGGAAACTGCGCCGATTTGGTGAAGGCGCCGCCGAGGACCAGAAGCAGTGCGGCGAGATAAAACGGGCTATCGCGCAATATGTCGCCGCCGCGCACCAGCATCGACAGCTGCGTCATGCCGCTGATGTCCCAGATGAAGATCAGCCCGGCAAGCAGCAGCAAACCGCCGCCACCCGTCACCACCAGCGCCTGCAGGGCAGCGCGGCGCGAGGCGGCACGCTCGTGATCGAAGCCGATCAGCAGGAACGAGGTGATGGAGGTCAGTTCCCAGAAAACGAACAGCATCAGCAGGCTGTCTGAGACCACGACGCCCAGCATCGCCCCCATGAACAGAAGCAGGAAGGACAGGAAGCGGCCCTGCTGGGGATGGCCCTTCATGTAACCGCCGGCATAAAGCACGATCAGCAGGCCGATACCGGTGATCAGCAGCGCGAAGGTGAGCGACAGGCCATCAATGAACCAGGAGAAGCTGAGATTGAAGCTCGGCACCCAGGCGTAACCGCCCGTCACCACACCGCCCGCCGCAATGTCAGGCAGCATCAGCGCGAAATGGACAAAGGCCAGCCCCGGCGCAAGCGCCAGCACCCAAGCGGCATTGTGCCCCAACTTCTTCACCAGCACCGGTGCGGCGAGTGCTGCCATAAACGGCAGAAACAGCGACAGGAATGTCAGCGGCGTGACATCTGGTGTCATTCACATCTCCCGGGGTGTCCCCCACACATCTGCCTGGGGTGTCCCCCACCCTGCGCGCCAATGACTGGCGTTCTCTTTAAATCGATTTTTTCAGTTAAGGCATAGCTAAAGGCATCTCAACCCAAATCGACACTCCCGGCTCATAACGAACGCGTTATGACGGTCTGCCCTCTTTCAATCCGTGGCGGCGATGACTATTTCTGGCAGGAACAGAAAGGATCATTCCATGAGCGATCTGACGCCCCCCAAAGTCAACAAGAGCGATGCCGACTGGCGTGAACAACTGACGCCGGAGCAATATCACATTCTGCGCGAGCACGGCACGGAGCGCCCTTTCACCGGTCCCTATTGGAACTCGACCGAAAAAGGCCTCTACCGCTGCGCCGCCTGTGACGAACCGCTGTTTCTCTCCGACACCAAGTTCGATGCCGGCTGCGGCTGGCCGAGCTATTTCGAGCCGATCAAACCCGACGCGGTGACGGAACTGCGCGACGCCAGCCACGGCATGGTGCGTACCGAAATCCGCTGCACCAATTGCGGCGGCCACCTCGGCCACGTTTTTCCGGACGGGCCGAAGCCGACCGGCCTCCGTTACTGCATCAACGGCCATTCGATGGTGTTCGAGCCGGTTTGAGGGGCTGAGAGTCTCTCACTCGACCGTATGTGGATCAAAACGGTGCCGCTTGTTTCTTCTCCCCGAGGGGGAGAAGGTGGCCCGAAGGGTCGGATGAGGGGGTAGCGTTGCCGGAATTCGGAGAGCTTGCCCCCTCATCCCGCTGCCGCGGACTTCTCCCCGGCGGGGAGAAGAACAACGCGGCACCCGCTCGATATACAGGTGGCCTTCAGCTTTCAGCTGAGAGCTTCAGCTCCATACACGTCAAATCCAGCCAGCGGCCGAACTTGGCGCCGACTTCCGAAAACCTTCCGACAACCTTAAAACCGAGGCTTTCGTGCAGGCGGATGGAAGCGGTGTTTTCCGCTTCGATGGCGGCGATCAGCACATGCACGTCATTGCCGGAAGCGTGGTCGATCAGCGCCTGCATCAGCCGCTTGCCGATGCCGTGGCCGCGCGCGTCCTTGTGCACATAGACCGAATGTTCGCGGGTGTGGCGGTAACCGTCGAAGGCGCGCCAGTCGCCATAGGATGCGTAGCCGGCAACCTTGCCGTCAAGGATGGCGACGATGACCGGAAAGCCCCGCGCCTTGCGCGCAGCGAACCACTCCTTGCGATTTTCCAGATCGACCAGCACCTCGTTCCAGATCGCCGTCGTATTGACGACCGCATCATTGTAAATCTCCATGATGCCGGAGAGATCATCCACGGTCGCGTCACGCAGTTCCACGGTCATTATCCTTCGCCCTCGCTCATTGTGGAATACGCGCCGGCATGGTTGCGGTCGCGATCCCCACGAGCCTTAAGCGATGACGCCGCGGCCTGTCCAGTGTCTGCGGCGTGATAGGGGGAGACTGTTCAGGACGCCAGCGGAACAAGGCTGAAAGCGGTGACCACGGCAAAATAATGAATGGCGGCGGCGGTGACGACGAAACCGTGCCAGATGGCATTCTGGAAGCGCAGTTTTTCCCAGACATGGAAGATCACGCCAAGCGAATAGATGACGCCGCCGGCGACGATCAGCCAGAGTGTGACGGGAGCGAGATGCGACGACAGGGGCTCTACCACCATGATGCCGCTCCAGCCCATGGCGAGATAAAGGCCGATGGCCACCCGGTCGTATCGGCCGGGGAAGACACATTTGAGGAAGATACCACAAAGCGCGGTGAGCCAGATCAACCCCAGCATGGTGGCGATCAGCGGATCGTTGATGCCGCGCATCAGGAAGGGCGTATAGGTGGCGGCAATCAGGATGAAGATCGCCGAATGATCCAGCCGGCGCAGGAACCATTTTACTCGGGAATGCGGCCAGATATTGTAAGTGAAGGACACGGAAAGACAGGCAACCAGACCGAAACCATAAATCCACGCGGCCGCAATCGCGCTCAGCGTACCCCAGACGGTGGCGTAAAAAATCAGCGCCGTGGCGCCGACCAGCGCAAAAACAATGCCGACGCCATGGACGATGCCATCTGCGACAATCTCGTGAAAATCATATTTGCGCCCGAACCGCCACAAATCACTCATAGTCCATTCCCGTCTGCGTGCTTCCATCAAAGCATGGAGACAATATTAGACAGGAACAAGACAGCAGCCGGTTAACGTCGATCAAATTGCGTTCGAGGCTGTTGCGAAAGGAGAGGTGCGGGTCGTTCTGCGGCAATAGCAATCGCCGATGGAGCGAGCGGTTGCCGCCTGCTTCTTCTCCCCGAGGGGGAGAAGTCCGCGGCAGCGGGATGAGGGGGCAAGCGTGCGGTTAATCGCTGGCGTTGCCCCCTCATCCGACCCTTCGGGCCACCTTCTCCCCGGCGGGGAGAAGAAACGCGCGGCGACCTCGCGGCCCTTTTCAGTTGCGTATCACAAAGCCGCAGCACATTCCTGACAGAACGGCGTATAGGGCACCGCCTTCAAACGGTCCTCCGAAATCGCCTTGCCGCATTTGACGCAGGTGCCGAAGGTGCCCCTGGTGATGCGGTCGAGCGCTGCGTCGATGGCGCGCAGCTCGTCCTGCCCCACCTGCCCCATCTCATCCAGCACCTCGTCATTGTTGCGCTCAGTGGCGCGCTCCTCGTCATCGGGATTACGCGGCTGTTCGAAATCGGCCTCGATGCGGTGCAGGCGGCGATAAAGCTCACGCTGGCGGTCGCGCAGGATTTTCTCGTAACTCTCGACATTCATGGTGTTTTCCTCCAGCCGGTGCGGGCGGCCATTCGCCCGCAACCCTTTTTATGGCCGCTCTTACCGGTCGATCAGCACCGAACATTTGGCGTGGCGCACCACGCGGTCGGCGGTGGCGCCGATGAAATAATTGCTGAAATCCGGCGTATGCGACGCGATGATGATGAGGTCCGCCTTGTGTTGCTCGGCGGCGGCGATGATTTCGCGCGCAGGCGCACCGCTGCGAATTTCCTGACTGCCCTTGAAGCCGCTCTTCGCCTTGAGGTCCGCAAGCTTCGTCTTGGCATCCTTGATGGCGTTTTCAATAAGATCGACGGGCAGGTCGATCGCCATGTAGCCGGGCAGTTCCTCAACCACATTGATGAGGACGATCTCGCCATCGGCGTCCAGCAGCGCCTTGGCCTTTTCAAGGATTTTTTCCCCCTTGTCGGTGGCGCTGAGGTCTACCGGTACGATGATCTTCTTGTACATGGCTGTCTCCTTTGGCTTATTCCGCCGTTTCGCGTGTCGTGCTCAAGCTCATATTTCCCTGCCATCGCTTGGTCCGCCTTGATCGAAGTCAAGGCTGTGCCGGTCTAGCAACAGGGCTTTGTCAACAAATAGTGAACGGTCAATCGCCATAAGGCGATCTTTGCTGAACGACAAAATCCGCCCATATTCACCACAGACAAACGCCGCAAAGCGGCGTCGGCCAATGCCGGTGACCGCCGATCCGCTTTCCGGCGCGTCATATTCAATATGGAGATTATGATGAGTGAAATCAAACAATTCGCCCTGACGCGGCCGGCCTATGTCGGGCAGGCTCATCTCGTCGTCCACGATCTGCCGCGCGTTTCGGATTTCTACCAGAAGATCATCGGCCTTTCGGTGCTTGAAAAGAGCAAAAGCGGCGAGGTTCTGGGCGTGAATGGCCAGCCGCTCTTGACACTTTCCACCTCCAACACGGCGGAACGCGCGCCGCGCAATGCCGCCGGCCTGTTCCACACCGCCTTTCTGATGCCGAGCCGCGATGATCTGGCGCAATGGCTGGCCCATGCGGCGCATAACAACGTCCAGCTTCAGGGCGCATCCGACCATCTGGTCAGCGAGGCGATCTATCTCGCCGACCCCGAAGGCAACGGTATCGAGGTCTATCGCGACCGGCAGCCGTCGGAATGGACCTACCAGCCTGATGGCACGGTGGAGATGGCTACCCTCGCCCTCAATCTTCAGGCACTTTATGACAGCGCACCGAAAACCGCTTTTGCCGGTGCGGCGGAGGGAACGGCCATCGGCCATATTCATCTGCAGGTCGGCAATATTCCGCAGGCGGATGAATTTTATCAGGACGTGCTGGGGCTGAACATCATGGCGCGGTATCCGGGCGCCAGCTTCTTCGGCTCCGGGGCCTATCACCACCATGTGGCCGCCAATATCTGGAACAGCCGGGGTGCTGCGGCGCGCAAGGACAATATGACGGGGCTTGCCGGTTACTCGCTGAAATTCAACGAGCCTGAAGCACTCGAAAAGGCTGCCGCCGCGCTCGATCGACTGGAAATCGCGACCGAGCGGCAAAGCGATGGCATCGTTTTGAAAGACCCATGGGGCATCGGACTAAAGCTTTCCGCATAAACATAAAACGGGGCGGCCAAAAATTTGCGCCGCCCCGGAACCGCCATATTTTTCGAACGTTTGTCCCCTTATTGGGGGACCGTTCGATGAATGAAAATGCCAGACCGGACAAAACCGGTATTTTGGGCCATCACGTGGCCAGCACCGCAGCCGCGCCGGCGGCAAGGGCCGATCCGCTGGAAACCCCCGCCTCCGGTTCACGCCGCGACGATGCGCGCAGCCAGCAGCCGCTCGGCCGCGAAGCGCTTGATGTCGTTGTCGCCTGGTCGGTGATCGGCATCTTCCTCATCATGCTGATGGCGGTCATTCACGAATTGTCGCTCATCCTCATCCCCGTGGTGATGGCCATCGTGGTCGGCATGATCCTTGGCATCGCCGCCGAAAAACTCGGCTCCTATGGCATTCCCGGTTTCGGCGTCGCGCTCATTCTCTCCACGCTCGTGGCGGCGGTGATGTTCTTCGTGGTCAATTCGCTGAGCGAGCCGCTTTCCCTGCTCGCTTCGGAAGGGCCGGCGCTGGTGGAGCGCAGCATCGACCGCTTCCTGCCCTATCTGCAAAGTCTCAGATGGCTGAATATTTCGGCGGCGAGTTTCAGCATGGGGTCGATGTCGATGGAATCGCTGATTTCGCGCAGCGGCGAAATCATTTCCGTGCTCGGCGCCAACATCACGCCCGCCGTCATTCAGGGGCTGATCTTCCTCGCCGCGCTGCTGATGTTTCTCTATAGCCGGCTGCGGCTGCGCAAGGCGATCATCATGGCCTTTCCGGCCCGCCACCAGCGGCTCAGAACCATCCGCATCATCGGCTCGGTGGAAGAAGTGCTTGGCACCTATTTCGCCACGGCAGCGCTGATCTATGCCGGGCTTGGCGTGACGATGGTGGTTATCGCCTATTTGGGCGGGTTGGCCATGCCGCTCCTCTGGGGGCTGTTCGCCTTTCTCTCCAGCTTCGTGCCGTTTCTCGGCATCACCGCCATGACGATATCGCTGACGGTGGCCGGCATCATCACGCATGACAACATGATTCTGGCGCTTATGCCGGCGGCGATCTTCTTCACCATTCACCTGTTGATGGAAAACCTCGCCTTTCCGGCTGTCGTAGGCCGCAACATGGAGATCAACCCGTTCCTCGTCTTCGTGATGATCATCTTCTGGACGTGGATGTGGGGGGCGGCCGGCGCCATGCTGGCGCTGCCGCTGTCGCTGATTGCCATGACGGTGACGCGAGAACTGTTTCCTTCGCGCAAGGTGGTTCCCAAATTGCCGGATTGAGCGGCGGTTTTCTGGCTGGAAAAGCGAAACCGCTCCAGATGTGGGTTTAAGGGGATGTCAGTTGACGGCGGGCGGAGGGCGCATGTGGTTTACCCCCCTCTGCCCTGCCGGGCATCTCCCCCACAAGGGGGGAGATCGATTCGCGGCTGTGTCTCGTTCATCTCGACGTTAGAGTATGAGGTGGTGGAAGAGCGTCTTGCCTATCTCCCTCCTTGTGGGGGAGATGCCCGGCAGGGCAGAGGGGGTAAAGCCCCACACACCCCGCTCAACTAAATGCCCCCCAAAATCCAACAGCCAAGAACCTCAGGAAGCGAGCGGCATTCTCTGCCCCTCCCCCTGCGCGCCCGCCATGCGGCGCTCATGCTCGATCAGCCATTTCTTCCGCCACAGGCCTCCACCATAACCGGTCAGGCTGCCATCCGCCCCCAGCACCCGATGGCAGGGCACGACGATCGCAATCTGGTTGGCGCCATTGGCGCGGGCCACGGCGCGCACGGCGGATGACCTGTCCATGCTGGTTGCCAGCGAGGAATAGCTGACGATCTCACCCACCGGAATTTCCCGCAGGTTGCGCCAGACATCGCGCTCGAAGGGCGTGCCGTGGCCGGCGAGCCGGGTTTCGAAGGCAGCCGAACTGCCGGCGAAATAGGCGGCAAGTTCCGCCGCGATCTGGCCGGTCACCGCGGTGCGGCCCAGCACCATATCCGCGCCGGTGCGGGCCTTCAGCCGCTTCAGCTCGGCCGGAAGGGCCGGCCGGTCGGCGAATTCAAGCAGATGCAGGACATGATCGTCGGCAACGACCAGCATCGGGCCGATCGGCGTATCGATCCAGTCACCCTTCAAAAACCCCTTGCCCTTCATGGCGACGGGCGATGTGCCGAAGAACTGGTTGATCGCCGAGCGAAAGCCGCTGCCGGATTCGTAACCCGCATCGATCTGCGCGCCAATCACCGCCTCGCCCGAGGCAAGGCTCGTCGCCGCGTCTCCGAGCCGGCGCAGCCGGGCGATTTCCAGAAAGCTCATGCCAAAACGACGCTTGAAGGTGCGGCGCACGGTGGAGGGATCGTGTCCCAGCGCCACCACATCCTCCTCGCACCAACGCCGCGCCGGTTCGTTTTCCAGCGCCGTCAGAAGCGAGGTGACGGTCTCGTCCGGAGCGCCATAGGACAACATCGGCTTGCAGCGCTTGCAGGGGCGAAAACCCGCCTCAAGGCATTCGGCGATGGTCTCGCGGAACCGGCAATTTTCGATCTTCGGTTTTCGCGCCGTGCAGGTGAAGCGGCAAAAGATCTTGGTCGAGGTCACGCAGACATAGGCCACGCCTTCATAGGCGGGGTCCTTGTTCACAAGGGCGGAATACAGCGTTTCGGTGTCGGGGCGTTTGAACAGCATCATGGGAGGATGCTAGCGCAATTTTCTGGTCCGCGCCGCCGAAAAACGGGCGTGGATGTGGGGATGTATCTTGTTTCTTCGGGGAGAAACATCGCCACCGGAGTGAGCGGGTGCCGCCCATTTCTTCTCCCCGCCGGGGAGAAGGTGGCGCGCAGCGCCGGATGAGGGGGCTACGGTAGAGATATGCGGAGAACTTGCCCCCTCATCTGACCCTTCGGGCCATCTTCTCCCCCGCGGGGAGAAGAAACGAGAGGCAACCTTTTGGATTAATTCCCCGGCGGCGAAAAAGATGGGTCGTCCAGCCTCGTAAACACCACGCCGCGGGCCTTCAGCGCCAGAAGGCCTTTTACCACGCCCTCGCCCGCCTCATGGGTGGGCTGGTTGATGTGGGAGATGATGACATCGCCATCCTTTGCGGAGGCGATGTGTTTTGCTGTCATGGCCGCCCCCAGCAGCGAGCCGCCATCGCCATTGACGGAATAACCGGCCACCCGCATGCCGAGCCGGTTGATGGTGGCCATGGAGGACTTGGTGTATTTGGCCGTCGCCCCACGGAACCATTGCGGCTGGAGACCGGTGGCAGCGACGATCGCCTGGCGGCCGCCTTCCACTTCCTGCTCGACCGCCGCTTCCGAACCGGCAGCGGTGATGCCGTAAATGGACACCGGCTTATCCACCGCCGGCACGTGGTTTTCGCCGTGGTTTTCGATCTCGAACAGGTCTGGATGCGCCGTAAGCACGGCGAGCGCCTCGCCATTGTGTTTTAACCAGCGGGCGGTGACGAAGATCGTTGCTGGAATGCGCTCCTTCACCAGCGTATCGAGGATGCGGTGATCGGTCTTGCCCATGCAGGCATCAAGCGTCATCGCCACCCGCACGTTGCCGTCATGTCGCGGCGTCATTTTCAGCGTCGGCTCGACAAGGCCGGTGCCCGCGAACGCGGCCGACGCGGCGGAGGCAAACAAGACAGCAAGGAGGACGCGACGCATCATTTTCGTTTTCCGCAGTGTAGTAGCGTATAATCCCGTGGCAATTCGCCCGCAAAGCGCCCGAATTATGGCGCGGTTTCCAGCGCGGACAGGGCTTCCAGCGCCTCTTCCACCCGCTGTCGTTCCGCGCTGGTGAGCGGCAGGATCGGCCGGGGCGGTTCGCACGCCGTCAATTGCAGGATGTTGGCCGCGGCGTAAACCACGCGGATGCTGCCGAATTCCTTGAACAGCGCCCAGAGCGGCTGGAAAGCGGCATCGATCCTCTTTGCCTCTTCCGCATTCTTGGCCTGAGCCGCCCGCATCAATTGCAGGGCTGCAACCGGCAGCAGGCCGGCAACCACACTGTACCAGGTGTCGCCGCCGGCAAGCGTGGCCTCGGCGCAGCCCCAGTCACCGCTGTAACCAATGGCGAAATCATCCGACAGCTTCGGCCTCAGCCGCGCGAGCTCACCCGCATAATCGGAATCGGCCGGCAGCGGCATCTTTATGGCGCGAATATTCGGGATATAGGCAAGCCGCACCAGAAGTTCGTCGCTGAAGGTAAAGCGGGTGGTCGTCGGGTTGTTGTAGATGGCAAGCGGCAGGGCCGTTGCGCCGGCCACGGCGGCGAAATGGTGATAGGCCTCTTCCTGCGTCAGCGGCGTGTAGGAGACGGGCGCCAGCAACAGGGCATCGGCGCCGGCGGCTTCCGCATCCCTGGCCAGCGCCACCGCCTCATCGGTGCGCAAGGCGCCGACGCCGGCCATCAATATGCGCTTGCCCTTGAGGACCGCAGCTGCCGCCTCGATGGCGCGGCGTCTCTCTTCCCGCGTGAGGTACATGTAGATGCCGGTGCTGCCGAGAACGCCGACGGAATCGACCGCCGCCGCATCCAGCCGTTCGATCAGGGCGGAGAAGGCCTGCGTGTCCACCCGCCCGGCCTCATCGGCCGGCGTGATCGGAAAAGCCGAAAGTCCCTTGAATCGTGTCGCCATGCCCGTCTCCCTCGCTTTGATCGGCAAGCAGGGTTACAGAGCCAGTGGCGGAGCGGCAAGAAAAGTGGCGGCTAAACCCCTGCCCGCAACCGAAAAAATCCTTGCTTAGTCATAAAGATACAACTTCTTCCACTGCTCTTCGGGAATCCTGTCGCCAACGCGGTAATCAAAGGTCTGGATGCTGAGGCTGTCGCTCTTCAGCTGGCACTTGTATTTGAGCTTGTACCATTCGCCGGAACTTCTGAAGACCGCACCCGGCGCCTTGATGGAGTTCTTGCCAACCTCAGGATCACCAAAGGTATAGGCGATGACCTTGTCGGGCCGCATGCCCTTCTGCTCCGTCGCTATCCTTTCCATCGCCTCGATATCACAGCGCTGCTCGAGACGCTCCTCCGGGGCAAGCGCATTCAGCTGCCGCATGACGCTGGCGTCGATCGCGAAAGCGGGGGTGAAGGCCTGCAAGCCAAGGAAAAAGGCAGATAGGGCAGCGGGAAGAAGCTTTCGCATGGGATCCTGTCAGTTTTTTCGTTTGTTCTTGTCTTTTGGTCTGTTTCGAGCAGAGGACGTCCGGCCGGCAACCGCCGCGCATCATCGCCGATTTGCCAGATATTGCCAAAATGTGATCGAAAGCCGACGAAATTGTGCCGAAGCCTCATTTCATCTGTGGAGATTTGAAACTTGATCGGCCGGGAGGGTCACTCTACATCTTGGTGCCGCACCTTGGTAGCGACCACGGATTTTTCATACGAAAGCGAGTTTCCCTTGCCGATTTTCAAAAACCTGCCCGCCGCCCCGACCGCCGAAAAACGGCCCGTTCAGGACACGCATCACGGCATTACCCGCACCGACGACTATGCATGGTTCCGGGCCGACAACTGGCAGGCCATGTTCAAGGACCCTACCCTGCTCGACCCGGCCATCCGCACCCATCTGGAGGCCGAGAACGCCTATATGGAAGCGGCCATGGGCGACACCAAGGCGCTTCAGGAAAAGCTGTTCGAAGAAATGAAGGGCCGCATCAAGCAGGATGATTCCTCCGTGCCTGTGAATGACGGGCCTTATGCTTACGGGACATTGTTCGTGACCGGCGGCGAGCAGCCGCATTATTTCCGCACCCCGCGTGATGGGGGCGAAAAACACGTACTGTTGAACGGCGACAAGGAAGCGGAAGGCAAGGATTATTTCCGTCTGGCCGGTCTCGACCAGTCCTCCGATCACAGCCACGGCATCTGGGGTTATGACGACAAGGGCTCGGAATATTTCACCCTGCGCATCCGCAACCTCGAAACCGGTGAAGACCTTGCGGACATCGTGGAAAACACCGGTGGCGGCGGCGCATGGGCGCCTGATGGCAAGAGCTTCTTTTATACGCTGCAGGACGAGAACCACCGTCCCTCCAAGGTCTTCCACCATATCATCGGCGAGCCGCAATCGGCCGACCGGCTGGTTTACGAGGAAAAAGACCCCGGCTTCTTCATGGGCGTCGGCGCGTCTGTTCTCGACGATTTCATCTTCATCGACATTCATGACCACGAAACCAGCGAATACCGGCTGCTTTCCACCAAGGATCTGATGGCCGAACCTGCGGTGGTGGCGGAGCGCGAAGAGGGCATCGAATATTCGATGTGCGAGGGCGGCGACGTTTTCTACATCCTCACCAATGACGGCGACGCCAAGGATTTCCGCATTGTGGAAGCGCCGGTCACCGCACCGGGCAAGGAAAACTGGAAAGAGACCGTGCCGCACGAGCCGGGCCGTCTCATTCTTTCCGTCGATGCCTATGCCCGCCACCTGATCTGGCTTGAGCGCCGCGACGGCCTGCCGCGCATCGTCATCCGCGATCGTCGCACGGGCGAGGAACATTCCATCGCCTTTGCCGAAGAGGCCTATTCGCTCGGCCTGCATGGTGCGGCGGAATACGACACCGACGTCATCCGCTTCTCCTATTCCTCGATGACGACGCCGAGCCAGCTGTTCGACTACGACATGGTGACGCGAGAGCGCACGCTTCTGAAGACGCAGGAAGTACCATCGGGCCACAATCCGGATGATTACATCACCCGCCGCATCATGGCCCCCGCCCATGATGGTGAGCTGGTGCCGGTCTCCCTGCTTTACCGCAAGGATGTGGCGCTTGATGGTTCCGCCCCCTGCCTGCTTTATGGTTATGGCGCTTACGGCATCAGCATTCCCGCTTCTTTCTCCACCACCACGCTGTCGCTCGCCGACCGTGGTTTCATCTATGCCATCGCCCATATTCGCGGCGGCAAGGACAAGGGTTTCGAGTGGTACGAAACCGGCAAGATGGAAGACAAGCAGAACACTTTCAAAGACTTCATCGCCGCTGCCGATCATCTGGTTCAGGAAGGTTTCACCTCTTACGCCGGCATCATCGCCGAAGGCGGTTCGGCCGGCGGCATGCTGATGGGGGCTGTGGCCAACATGGCGCCGGAGAAATTCGCCGGCATCATCGCCGCCGTTCCCTTCGTGGACGTGCTGACCACCATGCTTGACGACACGTTACCGCTCACCCCGCCGGAATGGCCCGAATGGGGCAATCCGCTGGAATCGGCAGAGGAATATGGCTGGATCGCCGCCTACAGCCCCTATGACAATGTCGGGAACAAACCCTATCCGCCGCTGCTGGCGCTTTCCGGCCTCACCGATCCGCGCGTGACCTATTGGGAACCGACCAAATGGGTGGCGAAACTGCGCGAGAAAACCACTGGAGAAGCCCCGATCCTGCTCAAGACCAACATGGCGGCGGGCCATGGCGGCAAGTCGGGCCGTTTCCAGCGGCTGGAGGAGATTGCCTTCGAATATGCCTTCGCGCTGAAGGTGGCGGGCAAAGACGCCGTGTGAGACCCTGATTGCAAAAAGGGCGGCGATTCAATCGCCGCCCGACTGCATCTGAGACGAAAATACCCATAAAAAACTTCTTTACGAATATTTTTTCCACAAAATCTCGACTGCGTCTTTTCTATAAATGCAACTTTCGCCACTAGTAAATTTTTATTTCCAGATACTGCAACTAAAAATATATCTCTCATAAATCCAAATAACTCCCATGTATTACACGACATGGAGAAATGTTCCGAAAATCGAACGCATGGCTGCGATGCGCCATTTCGCGTTGCAATATCACTTTTTGGCCGTATTATGCCGGTCGTTGACATATTCATGCGCCTTTTCGCCGCCCTTCCCGCGGCAATCCTGCAGCACGTCTTGCGGATATTCTTGATGCCGGATTTTTTCGGCTTTTTTCACGCGCCATGTCAGTTCGCCCTTGGCAATCCGGGCTTTGCAGTGCTCCCGCTTTGCCAATTGAAAACACTGCATCAGACTTGGGGGTCTTACACATGAAGAAACTCCTCGCCTCGACCATTCTCGTAACGGGCTTTATCATCGCTGCCGGTGCAGCAAATTCCGCCAATGCCGCCGAAGAGTGCGGCAGCATCTCCATCGCCGAAATGAACTGGGCATCCGCCGGTGTCGCGGCTTACGTCGACAAGTTCATCATGGAAAATGGCTATGACTGCACGGTCAATGTCGTCAGCGGCGATACCATGCCGACCTTCGCCTCCATGAACGACAAGGGCCAGCCTGATATGGCGCCCGAATTGTGGGTGAACGCCGTGCGCGAGCCGCTCGACGCTGCCGTCAAGGACGGCCGGCTGATCGAAGCATCGAAAATCCTTTCCGAAGGCGGCATCGAAGGCTGGTGGATCCCGAAATTCATCGCCGACGAACACCCCGATATCAAGACCGTCGAGGATGCGCTGAAACATCCCGAGCTCTTCCCCGCTCCGGAAGACGCCAGCAAGGGCGCCGTGCATAATTGCCCCTCCGGCTGGAACTGCCAGGTGACGACTACCAATCTCTACAAGGCGCGCGAAGGCGACAAAAAGGGCTTTACCCTCGTCGATACCGGCTCGGCCGCCGGCCTCGACGGCTCGATCGCCAATGCGTTCGAAAAGAAGCAGGGCTGGCTCGGCTATTACTGGTCACCCACCGCCATTCTCGGCAAATACGAGATGGTGAAGCTGGATGACGGCGTTGAGCTTGACCGCGCCCATTTCGACGAGTGCACGGCCAAGGTCGATTGCGCCGATCCCAAGGTCAACGCCTATCCGGTGGCCGATGTCTTCACCGTCATCACCAAGGATTTCGAAGGCAAGGCCGGTGTGACGATGGATTATCTGAAGGCCCGCAACTGGGACAACAAGATGGTCGCCGAAATCCTTGCCTGGATGGATGAAAACCAGGGCACCAACGAGGATGGGGCGGAGTATTTCCTCGAAAATCATGAGGAAATCTGGACGAAGTGGGTTCCGGCCGAGGTGGCGGAGAAGATCAAGGCTTCGATGTGATTGGTTGATGGGAGGGGAAAGTTTCGGTTGGTATCCGTGGCTTTACCCCCCTCTGCCCTGCCGGGCATCTCCCCCACAAGGAGGGAGATCGGCTGGGCGCACCCTTCTCACAAATCCGCAACGTGTTTGATGGGCGAGACTTTGCCGCAGGTCGATCTCCCCCCTTGTGGGGGAGATGTCCGGCAGGACAGAGGGGGGTGCCCGCGCACTCCAACCTCCCCCCATCCCCAAAACCCAAAGGGAAAACAACAATAATGGCCCTCTGCAATTACCTGCCGGACCTGCTCTGCAAGTTCCCGGCCATCGACAACGGCACGATGCGTGTGGCACGCAAAACCATCGACGATGGTTTTCGCGACATCGTGCGCAATTACGGCGATGCGATCGATGTGATCGTGCATCCGCTGCAACTCTTTCTCAACGCCTCGGAGCGGCTGTTCATCCAGACCCCGTGGATCGTGACGATGCTGGTTATTCTCGCCATCGTGCATCTGGCCGGGCGCAGCTTCAAGATCACCGGCGGCACTGCCATCTCGCTCCTCATGATCGGCGCGGTCGGCCTCTGGCGAGACGCCATGACGACGCTTTCCATCGTCGCCATCGCCACGCTGATCGCCATCGTCATCGGCCTGCCACTCGGCATCCTGATGGGACGCTCCGAACGGTTGCAGCGCCTCATCAACCCCGTGCTCGACGTGATGCAGACCCTGCCAAGCTTCGTTTATCTCATCCCCGTGGTGGTGATTTTCGGCATCGGCAAGGTACCGGGCCTGATTGCGGTGGTGATCTATGCCATTCCGCCGGTCATCCGTCTGACCAGCCTCGGCATTCGCCTCGTGGACCGCGAAGTGCTTGAGGCGGCCGATGCCTTCGGCTCCTCCAATGGCCAGAAGCTGTTCAACGTGCAGTTGCCCCTGGCGCTACCCACCATCATGACCGGCATCAACCAGACCATCATGATGGCGCTCGCCATGGTCGTCGTCGCCTCCATGGTCGGCGTCGGCGGGCTTGGCAAGAATGTGCTGCAAGCCATCAACAACCAGTTCTTCACGGTGGGCTTCCTGAACGGTTTCGCTCTGGTCGCCATCGCCATCATGTTCGACAGGGCAAGCCAGGCTTTCGGCAAGCGCCTGCAGAAATACCGCGAGGTCTCCCATGGCTAAAAGCATCGAAATCCGCAACCTTTACAAGATCTTCGGCAAGCATCCCGAGAAATATCTCGAAGCGGTGCGATCCGGCATGGACAAGGTGGAGCTGAACGACAAACACAACCACGTTCTCGGTCTCAACAACATCAACATCACCATGCCGGGCGGCAAGATTACCGTCGTCATGGGCCTTTCCGGCTCCGGCAAGTCGACGCTGATCCGCCACATCAACCGGCTGATCGACCCGACCGCCGGTGAGGTTCTCTATGACGGCGACGACATTTGCGGCATGAGCACCTCGGCGCTCAGGAAATTCCGCCGCCTCAAGACGGCGATGGTGTTTCAGAAATTCGGCCTTTTGCCGCACCGCACCGTGCTGGAAAACAGCGTCTACGGTCTCGATATCCAGGGCGTGCCGCGCAAGGAAAGCGAAGAAAAGGGCCGTTACTGGCTGGAGCGGGTCGGCCTTTCCGGCTACGAGGATTATTATCCGAACCAGCTTTCCGGCGGCATGCAGCAGCGCGTTGGCCTTGCCCGCGCACTTGCCAATGACGCCGATATTCTGCTGATGGATGAAGCCTATTCGGCGCTCGATCCGCTGATCCGCGTCGATATGCAGACCATGCTGCTCGATTTGCAGCAGGAGCTGAAGAAGACCGTGGTGTTCATCACCCACGATCTCGACGAGGCTTTGCGGCTGGGTGACCACATCGCTATTCTGAAGGACGGCGAAGTGGTGCAGCAGGGTGATGGCCAGAGCATCATTCTCTCCCCTGCCGATGGCTACGTCACCGACTTCGTGCGCGACGTCAATCGCAGCCGCGTGCTTCAGGCCACCACGGTCATGGAGCCGTTGGACAGCAAGCCGCAGGGCATGTCCGTGCCGGAAAGCGCGACGCTGGAAACCATCGCCCGCGATATGTCGGAGGCCAACGAGACTCAGGCGCATGTGGTGGACGAGGACGGCAAGCCGGTCGGTTCGATCGGCCTCGACACGCTGGTGGCGGCCATGGTGACACCCGCTGCGCAGGAGCCGGACGCGACGGTTGAGGCAACGCCCGTGCCGCAGGAGGCTGAGGCCGTGGAGGAGACCGCGAAGGTGCGGGAGGCGGTTTTGCCGGTGGAGAAGGAAACGGCGTAATCAGGCTATCCTGACATCGTTTCCGTCATCCTTGGGCTTGTCCCACTGCTGTCCGGTTTAAATTTCCGGGCAGGCCGAAGACCCCTTCAGGAGTGACGAAGGGTGCGAATTCTCTCGACATCATCCTCCGCCCTGTGCCGAGGATCCAATCACGTTGAATAAAATCAATACGTTGCAGATCCTCGGGGCAAGCCCGAGGATGATGCCGAATGTGTGGAGGCCGGCAATCCAGCCTTCCCGCCACCACCCTATCCCCTTCCCGCAAAAACGAAGCACCACTTCACCGCCTGTCAAGCTGGGAACGTCATTGCAACGCAGCAAGCGCAAGTTTCAGGCAAGTCGCCGCCGTTAACCCTTCGTTAACTTTTGAACGCGGAATCACCGACATGCAGATCGAAAGCAATATCGGCGGATACAATTATCAGGGACGTATCCGCGAGATCGAAAAAACCGGCAGCGCGCAGAGCACGCCGGAGGAGCAGGCCGTCAAACGCGGCCCGGGCAACCCCACCGTTTCCAGCACCATTCTTTCGCAATCGCTGGCAAATGTGCTGTGGGCCGTGGGGAATGGCAACGCGCCGGCCTATCAGGACACGCCGGCGGCCGCTTCCGCCGAGGACAAGGCGGAAGCGCAGGCCGAGTGGGTGCGCAGCGCCTATTCCGAATACGAATAGGCGATTCTTCTCAGGCCCTTGCCGGGCTGACCTCCACTGTCACATGTGACAGTTCATGTATGGCGGCAAGTTTCTGCTTGTAGAAAGCCGGCGCTTTCGGCGCCTGCGACTGGATCGCCACGATGGCGGCGTGATGGCCCGGCCCCACCTGCCAGACATGCAGGTCGGTGATGCGGTCCTCTTCCGTCTCAACGCTTTCACGGATTTCCTGCGGCAGATCTTCGGTCTGCGGCACGGCATCGAGCAGGGTTGTCGCCGTTGAGCGCACCAGACCCCATGACCAGCGGGCGATGACCAGACCGCCAACGATGCCCATTGCCGGATCAAGGAAAGACCAGCCGTTCCATTTGCCGAGCAGTAGCGCGACGATGGCAAGAACCGAGGTCAACGCATCCGCCAGCACATGCAGATAGGCGGCGCGCAGATTATTGTCCCTGCCGCCTTTTGCTGCACCATGGTCTCCATGATGCGCGTGCGAGCCGTGGTCGTGATGGGCGTGGCTGCCATGGCCGTGATGGGCATGCGAGCCGTGTCCATGCCCATGATCATGATGATGGTCATCTTTCAAAAGCACGGCGCTGACGAGATTGACGGCAAGACCGATGACGGCGACGAGGATCGCCTGATTGAAGTCGATCTGCACCGGATTGAAAAGCCGCATCGCGCTTTCAACGGCGATCAGCAGCGCCACCACCGCCAGCACAATGGCGCTGGCGAAGCCTGCGAGATCACCGAACTTGCCGGTGCCGAAAGTGAAGCGCGGGTTGCGCGCCTCGCGCCGGGCATAAAGATAGGCCAGCGCCGAAATCAGCATCGCGCCCGCATGGGTGGACATGTGCCAGCCATCTGCCGTCAATGCCATGGAGCCGAACCAGTTGCCGGCGACAATCTCTGCCACCATCATCACGGTAGTCAGCGCGATGACCATCCACACGCGCTTTTCATTGCGCTCATGGTTCTGGCCGAGAAAAACATGGTCGTGGCCGGTCGCGGCAGGGAATTCGGATGTCGTCGTCATGTCGCTTATCCTGTTCGATCTTCAAGGTAGTCGTTCCACGCATGGCTTTTTCCCAAAGCGGACACTTTGGAGGGCTTGCTAGCGGATGTAGGTCTTCAGCACCTGGGCCAGCTCTTCCGCCGCCCGTGCCCGCTCGTCTTCATTTTCGGCGTGCACCACATGTTCGTGCAGGTGCTCCTGCATCACCTCTCCCGTCAAACCGGATAGCGCGCCGCGCACCGAAGCCAGCAATTGCAGCACCTCGCCGCAGGGCTTGGCGTCATCAAGCGCACGCTCCACCGCCTCCATCTGCCCTTTCAGGCGGCGGATGCGGGCCAGAAGCTTCTCCTTGTTGCGGATCGTATGGGACATAAGCACCTCATATAGTATAGGGGGGTATACTATATTGCGTTGATTTTTCGTTCAAGTCCTGCGTGACGCAATCCTCGCGAATGTTTCGGCCCCTAAAAATGCTCCATCAGAACTTGGGGACTCAGTCATGACGACTATCGCAGCAACCACCACCAGCTATTATGCTTCTCCGGTCCGGACCCTTGAGCCGACGAAAAACAGGGAAACCCACTCCACCACCGAAGCCCTGCTGGAGTTGACCCGCGCCGCACACCGCGCCATCTCGAGCGCCGAGAGCGTCGCCACCGCGGTCGCACCGGCCGCCGCCAGCGTGTCGGCCGGCCTTGCCGCCGCATTGTGGAACCTCGACAGCCGCGCCTCCACCACAGCTACGCCCGTGCTGGAGATGGCCGCATCCTCCGCCCAGCCTGAAGCCACATCCAGCCTCGAGGCAGAAGTTGTGAAAGCGCTGGCTCAGGCGCTCGGTGTGGACGACGCCGCCTGACACCCATTGACCTGAAAGCCATTGAACAACGGGCTGAAAAGCCATATCTCTAGAGACTAGAGCATCGGACCATGAGCGGCGGAAATACCCCGCTCTGTTGCCGCTGCGCCAGAAATATGGAGAAAGCATGCTGTCCATCGGTGAACTGTCCAAGCGTACCGGCGTCAAGGTGCCGACGATCCGCTATTATGAGCAGATGGGCCTCATCCGCGAGGCGGACCGTTCGGAAGGTAACCAGCGCCGTTACGAAAAAACCGACCTCGAAAGGCTGGCCTTTATCCGCCATGCCCGTGATATAGGTCTGAACATCGATGCCATTCGCGAACTCATCGCGCTCAGCCAGCACCGGCAAATGCCGTGCGAGGGGGCGGACCGTATCGCCGCCGAACACCTCGCCCATGTCCGCGAAAAGATCGCCAGCCTGAAGAAGCTCGAACACGAGCTGGAGCGCATCGTCTCCCATTGCCACGGCCATTCCATCGAGGATTGTTACGTCATCCGCGCGCTTTCCGACCACGGCATGTGCGAAGGCGAGCATTGAGACGCCGACGGATCGAGATGGTGACATCCAGTTGTCACCCGCACGATATATGCGCGTCCCATCTCTTTCAAAAAGACCTGCCGGATGCCCGAAATCTCTCCCTTCGACACAGTTTTCATCGATGTTTCCGAAGGCCACAGGCTGCATGTGACGATTTCGGGCAACCCGGCGGGACAGGCCGCGATCCTGCTGCATGGCGGCCCCGGCTCCGGAATATCGGCCACGGCGCGGCGTTATTTCGATCCTGAGCGTTACCGAATCATCCAGTTCGACCAACGCGGATGCGGGCAAAGCACGCCGAATGCCGCCGTCAGCCTCGAGCACAACACCACACAGCATCTGATCGACGACATGGAGGCCATTCGTACGGCGCTTGGCGTCGATGACTGGCTGGTGTTCGGAACATCATGGGGTTCCACGCTTGCGCTTGCCTATGCCCAGCGCCACCCTCGGCATGTGCGCGCCATGGTTCTGGCGGGTGTCACCACCACGCGGCAAAAGGAAATCGACTGGCTTTACAAGGGGCTGGCGATGTTCCTGCCGCAGCAATGGCAGCGCTTCATCGCGGCTATCCCGGATCACCTGGCGAAGGAAGATCCCGTCGGCGCGTATCTCCAGCTTTTGAACGATCCTGACCCGGTCATCCGCCGGATGGCGGCGCTTGAATGGCATTTGTGGGAGGCGGGTTCGATCAGCGCGGAGTCCAGCGCGGACTTTCCAGAAAAATGGCGTGATGCCGACTATATTCTGACCCGCGCCCGCCTCTGCGCCCATTATTTCCACCATGCGGCCTGGCTGGAGGACGGCGTGCTTCTGCGCAATGCCGGCGTGCTGGCGGGCATCCCCGGCATGCTCATCCAGGGCATGCGCGACCTGCAGGGACCACCCGTCACCGCTTACGAGCTTGCCGCCGCATGGCCGGGAAGCCAGCTGATCGCCATAGGTGGAGCCGGGCATTCCACCAGTGATGCGGGGATGGAGGATGCGATTGTTTCGGCGATCGCACGATTTGCAAATTGAAGCCGCTTGACAGATTACGGATTCGGGCGCATTGCAATGACATGATCAACGAACGCGCACCCATCTCCTGCTCGTACTTTTGGGCCTACCTTTAAGGGCGGCTCGACAGATCATATTGTCAACAAGCCGCCGTCAGGCGGCTTTGTTGTTTTCAAACGTCCTGACGGCACCAATAAGACCAAAGGACCGAAAAAATGACCGAAGATAGCTCCCTTACACTGGAAAGACCGCCCGTCGTCATCATTCGCGGCGCGCGCAAGACCGATCTGCCCGAGCTTAACGAGATGATCACGCTGCTTGCCTCCTACCACGGCGATGCGGCGGCAATCACGCCGGCCAAGCTTGAGCGCGACCTGTTCGGCCCCCTGCCCTGGGTGCATGGTCTCGTCGCCGAAGCCGATGGCGCGCTGATCGGCTACGCGCTGCTTCTGCCGCTCTACAGGGCGCAGGAAGGCCGACGCGGGCTTGAATTGCACCATCTCTTCGTGCGTGACGGCCATCGCGGCCACGGCACGGGCCAGCATCTGGTTTCCCGTGCCCGCGATATCGCCAAGCGGCTGGGTTGCGACTATCTGTCCGTCAGCGCCACGACCGGGAATGTGGCGGCGCATCGTTTCTACGAAAACATGGATTTCGCGCCACGTCCGGTCACCGGCATGCGCTACATGCAGTCCATCGCCTGATCAAAACCGACGGAGACGGCCATGACACGTATCGCGATTGCGCTGGCGCAGGATTTTGCGGACTGGGAACCGGCGCTGCTAACGGCGGCGGCACGCAGCTATCTCGGCGTCGAGATCGTTCATGCCACCCCGGACGGGCGGCCGGTAACATCGATGGGCGGGCTGAATGTGACGCCCGAAACCTCCTATGACGCGCTTGATCCTGACAGCATCGATGCGCTCGTCATTCCCGGCGGTCTTAGCTGGGAAAAGGGTACGGCCGCCGATCTTGGCGGGCTGGTGCAGCGCTTTCGCGAAAAAGACCGGCTGGTTGCCGGTATCTGTGCGGCGGCAAGCGCGCTGGCCGGCACGGGTATCCTGAACCATGTCGCCCATACCGGCAATTCGCTCGCCTCACACAAGGCCTATCCGGCCTATAGCGGCGATGGTCTTTATCGTGACCAGCCGAAGGCGGTCAGCGATGGCGGCGTCATCACGGCAGCCGGCAGCGCGCCGGTCAGCTTCGCGGTGGAAATTCTGAAAAACCTCGGCCTCTTTGGTCCGGAAGCCGAGGCGGAACTTCAGGTTTTTGCAGCGGAGCATCGGTAAGGCGCAGGCTGATATTGCGGCCACGTAAGCTCCCCCACCCTCATTCCTGTGCTCGTCACAGGAATCCAGCCAGCCCAAGTCGTTGGGCTGGAAGGACTTCTCTCGCCGCGCAGACGCGCGTCGACTGGATTCCTGTGACAAGCACAGGAATGAGGTCGGAGCAAAACACGAACATCTGGACATCATCACGCATCATCCGTGATCAAGCACCCGGCACACACGCGCCGCAAACTCCGGCCCTTCGCCGGCAATCGCGCGGCGGATATCGCGGCTGTTCAAATGCAAACTACGCCCGACTGGCAAATTCGAGCGCTCGATCTTGCTGCGCGCTGCGGCGATAAAGCCGGCCTCGTTTTCATGAAAATAGGCGAGAGCCGCTTCGCGCACCGGGTCTGGCCCGAGGACTGCCTTGAAGGCAAGACGGTGCACGGCGCAGAATGCACCGTGACCGGGAACGACAAAACGCAGCGCATCGAGTTCGTCACTCCATTCCGCTGCGTCCTGCATGCATTTACGCCGACTGGAAGCGTTTCAGGAAAAACGCGCTCAGTGTTCCAAGCAGCGCCCAGAAAACGAAGCTGGTGATGGTGGCGGCAACGATGAACTGCCGTTCCAGCGGCAGCGGCGCCAGCGCATGTTCGCCTTCCGGCGGCAGCGGTGCGCCCACCACATGCGGCGCGACGATCAGGACCAGAGCAAGAACGATGGCCCAGGGCTCGCGGCGAAACGCAATCAGCGCAATGCCGCCCGCGGTTGCGGCAACCGTCGAGAGCCACCAGATTTGCCGCGCCTCAAGTGCTGCGGCCGGGCTTCCCGGCAATTCCGGCGGCAGGCCGATCATCGGCGCGAGCATGACGGCGGCAAAACCGGCAACGCCCCACAGAAGACCTTCGCGCCAGCCGGCATCGGTGCCGCGCAGCGAGATGAGACCGGTCAGCACCAGCGCGTAACCGATGGCGGTCAGCACATTGGCAGCGACAGTATAGGCGGTGCGTTCTAAACCATCGGCCGGAGTCCAGGCCTCGTCATTGTGCTCATGGGCGGGAACCGCAGCGCCGGGTGCTGCCGCATCATGGCTATGGGCCGCTTCGCCGCCGGCGCTTTCAAAGGTTTCCGCCTGAAGGATGAGCGGCGTGGTCCCGAAAGCCTGCATGGCCGAGACGGCTAAACCACCCACGATGCCGACCAGAACGGCGGTAAAGACGATATTGCGAAAAAATGACATGCCGTTTCCCCTCAATGGCAGGGGAAGGCATTGGCATGACGCGTGTCATGCGCGGCATTGTGAACGGCTTCCACATGCGAAAAGCCGACAAAACCGACGACGAACAGGCCAAGCACGATCGCCGTCAGCGATTGCGCGAAGCTGCCCGTTTTTGCTGAAACGGCAGCATTGGCCGTATTCTGCTGGATAGACATGGTGACCCCTCTCCCGGCGCGACCCCGCGCCATAAGATGCGGCCGAACGGCAAAAAGCCACCAGACCGCATATGATACACTTCACCACGGGGATACGAGACTGACACAGGGGTATCGAAGCCGACGACCCTGACATTCCGCTCTTCCGGACACCCCGCCGGCATGGACATTTCCGTGATGGCAGGTCTCCTGGCTTACGGGTCAAAACCTGAAACACCTTCCCGGCATCGCCCTCGCCGTGAATAAGGGCGAGATGGCTTGCCAGTGGCATTTCGTTTCAGGCTCTCCGCTCACAGTTGCGGGGGCAGCCACGAATGAGGATTTCTCCCTATCGTGTTCCCTTTTCACCTTCCGGAACGCCCGGAAGGAACCATCACGGACATGTTATCGACCGGGTGGGTGTGGGAGTCAATGGTGGCGGCTCCTTGGCCCAGCATGACGTGAAGCATGTGGTGAGCGCCAACCCAAGCCATGCCCAGTTATCGAGACGGGATCGCCTTCAGATAGGCCGCAATCGCATTGCGGTCTTCGGCGGTGAGATGCGCCATGTTCTGCTGCACCTTGACCATGGGGCCACCGACGCTGTCGAATTCCGGGGTGAAGCCGGTTTCCAGATAGCCGGCAATATCGGCCGTCGTCCACGATCCGATGCTCGCAGAACCCGGCGTGATATCGGGAATGCGGCCTTCACCTTCGGGATTGGGGCCGCCAGCCAGCCATTTGCCCTCCAGAAAACCGCCGAGCGCATTGCGCGGGGTGTGGCATTCACCGCAATGGCCCGGCCCTTCGACCAGATACTGGCCGCGCAGCAATTCGGCATTGGCATTGGCAAGCTCGACGCGCGGCGGTGCGGAAGTGTCGAAATACAGGAATTTCCAGCCGCCGAGCGCCATGCGCAGGTTGAAGGGAAACGGCAGGTCATGATCCGGCGCATCATTCTGGCTGGCCGGCAGGGTTTTCAGATAACCGAACAGGTCGTTCACGTCCTTCTGCGTCATGCGCGCATAGGAGGCGTAAGGGAAAGACGGGTAAAGATGTTCGCCGTTCTTTCCCACCCCGCGCGTCATGGCATCGCCGAATTCCGCCAGCGTCCAGCTGCCGATACCGTGCTGTGGATCAGAGGAAATATTGGGCACATGGAAGGTGCCGAAGGGGCTTTTCAGCGCCTGCCCGCCAGCAAGCGTCCGCATCGCGTCGCCCGTGGCATCCGGTGCGGCATGACAGCTTGCGCAGCCACCCGCCCAGAACAGCGTTTCGCCATTGGCCAGATCCGGCTCTCCGAGGCTGACCCAATGGCTGGGCGCCTGCCGCTGCGGCGCGGTGACCCACGCGAAAATGCCGTAGCCGGCAATGGCCGCGATCACGGCCCCGCCCACAAGCTTCGTCCAAATGGAAGACATACCCCTCTCCCCATTCTCACCCGAGTGATCAGGTGTCTTTCAAAGTGAAAAAACGCCGCCGGGAAGCGGCGTTTTGAAATTCATGATTTATTTCTTCAGACGATAGGTCTGGTGGCAGGTGCCGCAATCGGCACCGAGCGTCTTCATGGCGGTGGTGACGCCCGCCTGATCGGTGGGGAGATTGGCAAGAACCGTATCGGCATCAGCACCGAGCTTGGCCGCCTTGGCCTTGAAGTCCTCGAAATTTTCCCAGATGGCGGGGGCAGCCGCGCTGCCGGTCTCGGAACCCTTCGGGAACTGATCAGGGAAAGCCTTGGCATTGGTGCTGATGGTCGTCACGGCAGCCTTGACGGCCTCGGCGTCGAAGGGCTTCTGGCCCTTGGAGATGGCAGCCAGCGCGCCCATGGAGCCGCCGATCTGCTTCATCATGCCTTCACGTTTTTCGACTTCGCCGGCAGCGAAGACCGCTCCGGCGCAAAGACAGCCGAAAAGCATGGCCGCCGCGATGGTTTTCAGTTTCATACACTCTCTCCTTGATTCCGGCCGGGTGCCGGACGCTTGATGGAACGGCGCGAGGATGCCCTTTCCGCATGGCGAAAAGAAGTCACATTGCGGTGAATTCCGCCGTGAAAACAGAAGTCTAGAGTATCAGGCCGAAAAGTGTCCGACGGTTTTCCGACAAGAACCCGTGACAAAACAACGGGCCAAAGGAGAGCATTCGCTGGCTTGCCAGGGAATAGCCTCCCTGGAGCGGCGGAACCTGTTCCTGTTATTCGCCGAGGCTCCACGACAGAGCTTCCCAAAATGTCAGCAGCGCTGCGGCAACCAGCATGAAACCGGCAGCGCGACCGATGAAGATCGTGGCGCCGGGTGAAGAAACCAGCCATTGCCGGCTTTTATCCGCCGTCAGCGCCAGCGCGCCATAAACGGTAAACTGCGTTACCGCCACCATCGCCCCCATCACCAGCCCCTGCATCCAGATCGGACCATAGGCCGGTTTGAGAAATTGCGGATAGACCGCCATCATGAACAGATAGGCTTTCGGGTTGGAAAGGCAGGTCAGCACCGCCCGCCAGAACGCTTTTTTCGATGAGGCGCTCGCCTGCGCCTCATCGCCATTCACGACGATTGCGCTGCGCATCAGGCCGATGCCGATCCAGACCATATAGGCAGCGCCGACAATGAGAAGCGGCAGAAACAGCGACGGCATCCAGGCGGCGAGCAGGCCAACGCCGGCCGCGCCATAAAGCGAATGCACGATGCCGCCGGCGCTCATGCCGCTTGCGGCCGAAAGGCCGGTTTTCCTGCCGCCCGTCAGCGCGCTTGCCAGCACGAACAGCATGTCCATGCCCGGCAGGATGATGATGCCGAACAGGACCAGAAAGAAAAGCCAGAGATTTTCGGCGTAACTCATGTCAGTATCTCCCCAGACGGTTCATGGCACATTTAGGAATATGCATGTTTCTCAATGTGTTTTGCCGTTTATAGAAAAAGCCAACTGACAGCATTATGTCAGTTGGCTTGAAAAAACGCCGGGGAAATGTCAATGCGCAAGGCCTCGAGACTGTTCGAGATCATTCAGATCCTGCGGCTGGCCCGCCGGCCCGTTACCGCCCAGATGATTGCCGAAAAGCTGGAAGTGACGGCCCGTTCGGTCTATCGCGACATAGCCGCCCTCCAGACCATGCGGGTGCCCATCGAAGGCGAGCGCGGCGTCGGTTATATTCTGCGCCCCGGCTTCAGCCTGCCGCCGCTGATGTTTTCCATCGAAGAGACCGAGGCAATCGTGCTGGCGCTCGCCATGGTTGGCCGTTCCGGTGATACCGAATTGCGGCAGGCGGCGAGAAAAGCGAGCGACAAGATTGCCGCCTCGCTGCCCGAACCCCTGTCCAAAACCCTGTCGGCCAATGCCCTGCATGCCTGGGGCAGCATCGCGCCAGCACCTGCCGGCATCGATCTTGCCACCGTCCGGCGGGCGGTGCGCGATGAAGAGCGGCTGGACATCAGCTATCGCGATGAAACCGGCGCAGAGACCCGGCGGCAGATCCGGCCCATTGCCGTGATCTATTATTCGGAGACGGTGAATATCGTCGGCTGGTGCGAATTACGGCAGGCGATCCGTAACTTCCGCTCTGACCGGGTTTTGACCTGCGAAAGCACCGGCAGCTTTTTCAAGCTTGAAGGTGAAAAGCTGCGGCAATTGTGGATGAGCGGCTGGCAGAGCAACCAGCCGGGCAGTCCATCCTCACAGCTGTAAGAGACGATCCTCCTCGCGGCCAAAACCGCGAATGACGATCCGGTCTTCGAAAACATCTGATATAGCGAAGGTGTTCTGGTCGGGCGTATCCACCATGCCCTTGAAATTGACGAAGTGGGTGTTACCCAGCGCACCGTAGTTGCCTTCGTGATTATGGCCATTGAACCATGCGACGGCCGAAGCATGGGCGCCGAGAAGATCAAGAATGCGCGGTGAATCCCACATGTTGTGAGCGTTTTCCGGATAAAGCGGATAGTGGCACAGCACGACCACTTTTTCGCCGGCCGCATCCGATTTTTGCAGGAGGCTTTGCAGCCATTCGAACTGCTCGTCGCTGAGCGAGGCGTTCCAGTCCTGTGCATTAATCGCGCCCGCTTCCTGCAGGTGCTTCAGCCGCTCCTGCGCAAGTGCGCGACGCGGATCGCCGGGCGGCGGGGCGAAGAGACTGACCTCGTTGCCATCGAGCACGGCGAAGCGGACATTGCCAATGGCGAAGTCATGCCAGGGGGCCGGCATGCCAAGGCGGGCATGGATGGCGGTCAGATGTTCAGGCGCAACTGAAAAATCATGATTACCCGGCAACAGGACCGAGGGATGGCGAAGCCCGTCATAAACGCTGAGGATCGCATCGAAATTGTCGAAACCACGGTCGATGATGTCGCCGAGCGTCACCACAAAGGCGAGGTCCTCTTCGTTGAAGGCGGCCACCGCTTCGGAAAGCTTTTTCGGGCTTTCGGCATAATAGCGACCCATGTCCGGACGGGGATCGGCATTGGCATATTGGGGATCGGCGACGATGCCGAAGGAGAAGAGAGGCTTGCTTTTTTCAGTCATGATGCGCCGCGATAAACCCGGCTGATGACAGGCTTGTGACAACACGATTGGAAGGAGCAACCGAGGCCCAAAAAGCAGAACACCCGGCACAACGGCCGGGTGTTCAAAAATTCCGTTCGCCAAGCCTTACTTGGCAGCGGCTTCGTAACGCTCCAGGACGTAGTCCCAGTTGATGAGGTTATCAACGAAGGCTTCGAGGTACTTCGGACGCAGGTTGCGGTAGTCGATGTAGTAGGAGTGTTCCCAGACGTCGACGCCGAGGATCGGCTCTGCACCGTGAACCAGCGGGTTTTCACCGTTCGGGGTCTTGGAGATTTCGAGCTTGCCGTTCTTGACGGAGAGCCACGCCCAGCCGGAGCCGAACTGCGTGGTGCCGGCAGCGATGAAATCAGCCTTGAACTTGTCGTAACCGCCGAGATCGGAAGCGAATGCCTGTTCCAGTTTGCCCGGCAGCTTGTTGCCGCCGCCGTCCTTCTTCATCCACTTCCAAAAATGAACGTGGTTGTAGTGCTGGGCAGCGTTGTTGAAGAGGCCGGCATTGGTGCCAAAGGACTTCTTCACGACTTCCTCGAGCGACAGGTCGGAAAGACCGGCTTCGGCCGCCAGCTTGTTGCCGTTGTCGACATATGCCTTGTGGTGCTTGTCGTGATGGAACTCGAGCGTCTCGCGCGACATGTAAGGTGCAAGCGCGTCGTAGTCGTAGGGGAGTTCGGGAAGTTCGAAGGCCATGGTTTTACTCCTTGTTGCAGCGGCTGGACCGCTCCTTGAAACCGTGTGCGCGGACCATAGGAGCGAACCTTTGTTTGGGCAACCTGCGAAATATCAAAATGTTCCGACAAAAGAGAAAATTCGTCTCGAGCCAGCCGCCACCACATTTGTTTCACAACCCTGGCGTACCGTTTTCCACCCTATCGGTTCGCTTTTGCCGAAAATGCAGGAAGGAAATTCCATGACGCGCTTCATCGCCCGAAACGTTCTGTTCTTCGCCGCCTTCTCATCGCTGGCGCTACCCGCCGCCGCATCGTCGGATGATGCGTGGAAGGAATTCGTGGCGGATGTGCAGACCGCCTGCCTTGGCGTGGCCAAGGACATGATCGAGGATGCCAAGGCGGTGGTTGATCCCGTCGGCAGCGAAAATTACGGTCTCGCCATCCTCACCGGCAAGGCGAAAGGCACGGATGCGACGGTCAGCCATATCTGCGTCTATGACAAGAAGACCAAGGCCGTAGAACTGGGCAGCGAGCTTGCCGGCGATACGCTGAAGGTCGAGATTCCCGGTTCTACGAAGCCCTGAACGCTTAAAAGCGGGGTGTGCTGTCCCCCTCGCCCAGCGGCCGCTGCATCAGCACCGTGTCCAGCCATTGGCCGTGTTTCCAGCCGATGGATTTGAAGGTGCCGACATGCTCGAAACCGGCGGCGCGGTGGACGCCGACCGAAGCGGCGTTGGCGCTATCGCCGACGACGGCGATCATCTGCCGGAAACCGCGCGCGGTTGCATCTTCGATCAGCGCATCGAGCAGCTTGCGGCCGATACCCATGCCCTTCATGGCCGGATCGATATAAACGGAATCCTCGACCGCCGCGCCATAGGCCGGGCGGGCGCGGTAAGCGCCGGCATAGGCATATCCGGCTACCTTTCCATCGCACTCGGCGACGAGATAGGGATAGTTGCCCTCCACCAGAAGGCGGCGGCGCTCGATCATGGTTTCGACGGTCGGCGGGTCGATCTCGAAGCTGGCGCTGCCATGGAGCACAGCATCCCGGTAGATTTCGGTGATGGCTGGAATATCCGCCTCTTCACAGGGGCGGATTAAAAGGCTGGAAACGGTGGGAAGGGTCATTCTTGCTGTCCTGCGGTCATTCACGCCATCATTGTGCATTGCGGCGCAATCAAAATAAAGATTATCTGTCTTATACAAACGATAAGGTTTTCTTTGATGATGGACCTCGATCTGCGGCAGGTGCGCAGCTTCATGGATGTGGCCGATCTCGGCAGCTTCTCCGCCGCCGCCGACAAAGTCGGGCTGACGCAGCCAGCCATCAGCCTTCACATCAGACTGCTGGAAAAGCAGCTCGGCGTGCGGCTGATCGAACGCGTCGGCAGGCGGGCGCAGCCGACGGCGGCGGGCCGGGACTTCCTCATCCATGCAAGACGCATCACTGAAGAAGTGGCGCATGCCATCGATACCGTCGCGCCGCATCGCAGCGGGGTGACGGGACGCTTACGCATCGGCACGGGCGCCACCGCCTGCATCTACCTGCTGCCACCGGTGCTTGGCCGTATCCGCCAGGCGATGCCGGGCATCGACATCGTCGTGCAGACCGGCAATACCCACGATATTTTACGGCTTCTGGAAGCCAATACGATCGATGCCGCGGTGGTGGCCCTGCCGGCCAGCGGCCGCAGCCTCGATATCCGCGATATCCATCTCGATGAACTGGTCGCGGTTTTCCCGAATGGCTCCGTTTCCGGGGCGACGGTGCTGAATGCCGAAACGCTGTCGACGCAGCCGCTGCTCCTCTACGAGGGCGGCAATACGCGCAGGCTCGTGGATCAATGGTTTTCGGCGAGCGGGCGCACGGTACAGCCGGCCATGGAACTGGGAAGCGTCGAGGCTATCAAGAAGCTCGCGGGCGCGGGCCTCGGCCTCGCGATCGTGCCACGCATGGCCATGGAGCATGAAGGGGCGGCATCAGGGCTGGAGTGGCGCTCCCTCGAACCGCCGCTCGAACGGCGTATCGCGCTGGCATTGCGGCGCGACAAGCACATGACCGCGCCGCTGCGGGCGCTTGCCGGTGCGTTGCCGGACTTGCGGAAACGATGAGGCCGGTTTCGGTCATCGAAGCTGATGGCGAATAGCGCGCATGTCTTCAGCGTCATCCTTGGGCTTGCCCCAAGGATCCAAACACGTCAACAAAATCAATCGGTTGCAGATCCTCGGGACAAGCCCGAGGATGACGTCGCGGGTGGAGAAAGCCTCGGCAACAACGTTGCCGATGCCTTTTGATGAGGCAGAGCTGGCGTGCTAAACTCAGAACTCAGTCCACTCATCGCCCTTCACGGCCAGCGCCGCATTGCCGCGCGCGGCAACCGGGCGGGCTTTCGGGGCTGGAGAGACCGGAGCACGTGCCGGGCTTGCGGCCCGCTGCATTTGCCTTGCCGTATCGCGCAATGCCGAGGCCTGCTGGCCGAGCTGGAATTGCGAAAGCAGCGACTGGAGATTGGCGCATTCCTGCGCCAGACCGGCGCCGGCAGCGTTCATTTCCTCGACCATCGCGGCATTTTGCTGCGTGGCCTGATCCATGTGGTTGACGGCGGTGTTGACCTCCGCGAGACCCGAGGATTGTTCCTGCGCCGCCGTGGCAATGGCGTCCATATGGGCGTTGACGGATAGCACCAGCTGCTCGATTTCGGAAAGCCCGACGCCGGTATCGGCGACCAGCTTCACGCCCTCACCCACTGCTGCGGCGGAGGTGTTGATGAGCTGCTTGATCTCCTTGGCGGCCTTGGCGGAACGCTGCGCCAGTTCGCGCACTTCCTGCGCCACGACCGCAAAGCCCCGGCCTGCCTCGCCAGCGCGCGCTGCCTCGACGCCGGCATTCAGCGCCAGAAGGTTGGTCTGGAAGGCGATTTCATCGATGACGCCGATGATCTGGCCGATCTGTTTCGAGGAATGTTCGATACGCTCCATGGCGGAGACGGCATCGCGCACCACCTTGCCGGAAAGGTCGGCCTTGGTGCGCGCCTCGCGCACCGTATCGCGCGCCTCGCTCGCCCGCTTGGAGGTTGACGACACATTGGCGGTGATTTCTTCCAGTGCGGCGGCGGTTTCTTCCAGAGAGGCGGCCTGCTGCTCGGTGCGGCGGGAAAGGTCGTCGGAGGCGGACGACACTTCGTGCGCGCCGCCATTCACGGTCTGGACGGAATTGCCGACGCTTGCCAGCGCCTCGCGCAGCTGAACGACGGAACTGTTGAAATCGTGTCGCAATGCTTCGAACTGTGGCGCGAACGGCGTGGCGATCTCGCAGACCATGTCGCCGGAGGCAAGCCGGCGAAGACCGCCAGCCAGCGAACCGGTGGCCTGCGTGAGCCGTTCCTCGGCCTCGGCTTCCGTGCGTTGCTGCAACTCGATACGATCCCGTTCGGCCTTTTCGCGATTGCCGACGGCATCCGTCTCCAATTGCCGGTTACGGATTGCCGCCTCACGGAAAATCTCGACCGCGCGGGCCATTTCGCCGATTTCATCGCTGCGTTTGGCACCGGGCACGTCGATGGAAAGGTTGCCGTTGGCGAGTTCCATCATCGAATTGGTCAAGCGGCTGATCGGGCGGGTAACGCGGCCAATGATGACGGCGAGACAGAGAATGCAGACCCCAAGCGTGACGATGAAGGCCGCCAGATAAATGATCGCGCCGACAAGGGCGTCCTGTTTCGCCTTTTCGGCATTGGCATTGAGAACGTCCATCGCTTCGGAAGCGATTTTCGCAACCGTGTCGAGGTTGGCCGTGACTGTGTTGCGCCACGTGTCGATGGTGAAGGACGGCGTGCGGCCGTTATTCAGATCGTCGATCAGCTTCGCGCGCTCGGTAATGAAATCGCCCTTGAAATAGGTCCGGTCGGCAACGGCGTAGATATCCTTCAGGGACTGCGGCGTCGATTCATGCGCGACGAGTTCGCCGGTGGCTTTCCACGCAAAGGCCGCGCCGGCATCGAAATTGCCAAGCTGCTGGGTTTCCTGCGGGGTCAGCGGCCGCTGCTGGGCCACGACCGCATTGATGACGACGGTGGCGCTGCCGCCAAGTGCGCGCGCCGACCAGCCATAGGACCGGAGCTGTATGAGGCCCGTCAGGCTCTGATCCAGCGAGCGGACCTCGCCTTCCACCGCCGTCGATCCCGTCTCGAGCGCGGTCAGGAAATCCGCCCCGAGCGCCAGCACGGCCTTGTCCAGCCCGCTTTCGCGGCGGTCGAGCGGCAAGGTGACGTTGGCGTCGATCTTTTTGCGCAAATCCAGAACCTGCGCGTAGATGTCTTTCACGCGGGCAAGCGGCGCTTGCAGCCCGGTCTGGCCAAGTGCTGCGGACTGTTCGAGAAATCCGCCCATGGCCGCATCCACCTTCTGGCGCGACGCCTGCACGCTGGCGATGGTACTCGCCGTCTTCGCCGGATCAACGGTCAGCGCCGAAGCGCTGTTGCCGCGTTCGCTCCGAAAGTTCAGCAGGGCGTTAAACAGCAGCCTGTCGAGCGAAACGAGCTGCGCGACATCGGAAAAAGTGCGGGCTCGATAGACGGATTGCCACATGGCATTGCCCACGAAGCCGGCCAGTGCAATGCCGACAAGCAGAAAAAAACCAACAAGTATATTGCGTATGCTGAAAGACATTGGTGGCCCCCGTAGCCCAAACCGATAATGCCGCAAGCTACAGGGAGTTTTTCTAAAATTGGATTAAATTGCCCCTCGATTTTCATGGGAAATATCACAATTCAAAAAAAAGCTGCGGCAGGGTCATGACCCTGCCGCAGCTTTTCAAAACGGGGTACCGGGTCTCAGACGTCTGTGCCGAGACGCGCCCAGTCCAGGTAAAGATCGAGCGCCTTGCGCGCCACCGGGCCTGCCTGCAGCACGCGGTCATCGAGCTTCACGACAGGCGAGACTTTCGAATAATTGCCCGAGCAGAAGATTTCGTCCGCCTCGCGGAAATCCTCGACCGAGAGCGTTGCTTCGCGCACTTCGAAACCGGCCTGGCGCAGCAGGCCCATCACCCGCGACCGGGTGATGCCGGCAAGGAAGGTGCGGTTCGGAACGGGGGTGAGGACTACGCCGTCCTTGACCATGAAGACGTTGGCGGATGCGGATTCGGCGACATTGCCATTCATGTCGCGCATCAGGGCGTTGTCGAAGCCCCGAGCGCGGGCCTCAATAATGGCGCGGCCGCTATTGGGATAGAGGCTGCCGGCCTTGGCGTCGGTCATCGCGGTTTCCGGCGAGGGACGGCGCAGCGGCGAGACGGTGAGCGTCAGCGGCTTGCCGGCATCCATCGGCGCTTCGAACAGGCAGAGCGCGAAACGGGTGGAGCTGGCATCCGGCGCCACGACGCTGCCCGGCATGCCGTGTTCGGCCCAATACATCGGCTTGATATAGATCGCCATATTGCCATCGAATTTCTTGACGCCTTCCAGCGCCAGGGTCTCGATCTCCTCCGCCGTCATCGTCGGCTTCATGCCCATATTGACGGCCGAGCGGTTGACGCGCTGGCAATGCAGATCAAGATCGGGAGCGACGCCATCGAACCAGCGTGCGCCGTCGAACACCGTGGAGGCCAGCCACATGGCATGCGAGGTCGGGCCGATGAGCGGCGGGTTGCCGGGAAGCCATTGACCGTCAACATAGGTCCAGGTGGTTGATCGGGGTGCTGTATCGACGCTCATGGCGGGCTCCTGTTTTCAAGCGTTTCCGTAAGGCGAAAACGCTCCGTCTTTTTGCCTGTCGCATTTCAGGGCGCAAAACGCTTTGCATTTTGCTGGAAATGGGCTGCTTGTCTCTGGTCGCATTTCCAGACGCAAAACCGCTTCGCACTTTTGCTGGAAATGCTTTGGAAAATCGGCCGGAGTGAATGCCTCTCGCCTGATGAGGTCAAGTTTTAATTGCCACGATTTCTGATTTTGATGGAAAATAACAAAGCGACGCACCGATAAAGATGTTTTATGAGGCGAAACAAAAGGTTGGTGAATAGGTTCATCACAATAATTCATGCATCGGATGATGGCGGCGCTATTTCGCCCGTGCGATGCTCACGGTCTTACAGCTCTCTGGCAGGAGGAAATCATGGCATGGTCCGCCCAGCAATATCTGAAATTCGAAGATGAGCGGACGCGGCCCGCCCGGGACCTTCTGGCGCAGGTGCCGCTGGAGCGGGTGCTGAACGGCTATGATCTCGGCTGCGGGCCGGGCAATTCCACCGAGCTTCTGACCGACCGTTATGGCGTCAATGTCATCACCGGCATCGACAGCGATGACGACATGTTGGCCAAGGCGGCGGACCGGCTGCCAAATACCAACTTCGGCAAGGCCGATCTTTCGCAGTGGCGACCGGCCCACAAGGCCGATCTGCTTTACGCCAATGCGGTTTTCCAGTGGGTGCCGGATCATCTTGCCGTTCTTTCGCAATTGATGGACCAGCTGGACAGCGGCGGGGTTCTGGCGGTGCAGATGCCGGATAATCTGCAGGAACCGACACATCGCGCCATGGAAGCGACCGGCGCGAACGGCCCGTGGAAGGATACGTTTACTGACGGCAGACTGCGGCGCAAACCCCTGCCCGCGCCATCGGACTATTTCAACGCGCTGGCGCCGAAAGCTGCCCGCGTGGATGTGTGGCACACCATCTATAACCACCCGATGAAGGATGCGGAAAGCATCGTCGAATGGGTGAAGGGCACCGGGCTGCGCCCCTACCTCGCCGCCGCCGGTGAGGAAAACCGCGAAGCCTTCCTCACCGACTATACGCAGCGTATCAAGGCGGCCTATCCGCCGATGGCGGACGGCCGCCTGCTGCTGCGCTTTCCACGGCTGTTTGTGGTGGCGGTGAAGAAGTAGCGTCAACCAGCGAAGGCATAGACCCTGAGACGGTGGTTGTCGGGGTCGGCGGCCGTAAAAGTGTAGCCAAATTCCATTTTCGCGGGCTGCTGCAGCATGGGAACACCTCTTGCCTGCCATCTGGCGAATGTCTCATCCACCTGTGCGTCGTTTCCGACACGGAAGGCAAGCTCACCGCCACCGCCCGTCACCGATGCCTTCGGCTCCACCGTGTGGCGCGACCAGAGGCCGAGCTTCATGCCGTTCTGAAGAATGAACAGGGAGAATGTCGGCGAGGCTTCGACCGGCTCTGTACCCAGCAGGGTCTTGTAAAATTCCGTGCTGGCCGGCGGGTTATCGACATAGAGGATGGTGAAATCGGGGTGGGTCATGGTCGTTCTCCTGTGTTGCGGATGAACGATATCTAGACCCGCCTGCTGTCAGTTTTTGTCAGCATGGTGTTGCCGACGCCGTTGTTTTTCACGCTCACGCCATTCTTTCAGCAAAGCCTGCCGGCGGCGGGGATAACGGCTGTCCATCGGGCGGAAAGTTTCGATACGGTCGGCCCGGAAACTGCGGAAATCCTGCCGCGTTTCGCACCATGCCAGTACCACCCGCACCAGATCGAAAAAAGCGAGCGCGAAGGGCCAGATCACCCGCTCCGTCAACTCTCCCTTTTCGTCACGATAAGTCATCACGACCTTGCTTTGCTCGCGGATCGTATCGCGAATGGCGGCGAGATCGACGCGGATGGTTGCCATGCTTTGGCCGGGGCCGACGAGAAGCGTGGAATTGTCGGGTTCTTCGCGCAGGGCATCGGGCAGAACGGCCGCGATCTTGACGAGTGCTGCGCGGGCGGCCTCGGCCAGCCCGGCATCGGCACGACCCGCCACCCAGCGCGAGCCCAGCACCAGCGCCTCGATTTCCTGCCCGGAAAACATCAGCGGTGGCAGAAGGAAGCCGGGGCGCAGCACATAACCCACGCCCGCCTCGCCCTCGATATCCGCGCCCTGCGCCTGAAGCGTCGCTATATCGCGGTAGAGCGTGCGCAGACTGACGCCGGTCTGCGCGGCAAGGGCCGCACCGCTGACCGGCATGCGGTGAGAGCGCAGGATCTGCAACAGATCGAGAAGCCGTTCTGAGCGTGACATGCGACATTTCCTTCCATCCGCATATTCAAATCCATACCGCGATATGATCTTCTGCCGCCGACTGTTATCGCCGCGCTTCTCCGCCCGCAATGGCGCGGATGGGTGATCGTGTCAAAACGGTTGAAACCGATCGCGCGGATGGCAGTTAATGAAAGACGGCTTCCCGCCCGGCCTCTTGCGCCGGCCATGTTTTCAGCAAACAGGAGAGACATCCATGTATGACGTCAGCGCGAATGGCGCGAATATTCCCGCCCTCGGTTTCGGCACCTTCCGCATTCCGGAAGACGATATCAGGCGCATTCTGCCGGAAGCGCTGACACTCGGCTTCCGCCATGTCGATACCGCGCAGATTTACAAGAACGAAGGCGCGGTGGGTGAGGTCATCGCGCAATCGGGCATTTCCCGGCACGATATCTTCCTGACCACCAAGGTCTGGGTGGACCGCTACCGTCACGATGATTTTCTTGCCTCCGTTGATGAAAGCCTTACGAAGCTGAAGACCGACTATGTCGATCTGCTGCTGCTGCACTGGCCGAAGAGCGACGTGCCGCTTGCCGAACGCATGGGTGCACTGAACGCGGTGCGCAAGGCCGGCAAGGCGCGCAATATCGGCATTTCCAACTTCAACGTGGCGCTGACTGACGAGGCGGTGAAACTGTCCGACACGCCGCTTGCGACCAATCAGATCGAATATCACCCCTATCTCGACCAGACGAAGGTGGTTTCCGCCGCGCGCAAGCACGGAATGTCGGTGACGGCCTATTATCTGATGGCCGACGGCAAGGTGCCGAACGATCCTGTGCTGAAGGATATCGGCGCGAAACACGGCAAGACCGCCGCGCAGGTGACCCTGCGCTGGGCGGTGCAGCAGCCGGATATCGTGGCGCTTTCCAAGACGGCGACGGAAAGCCGCCTCAAGGAGAATTTCGATATTTTCGACTTCGCGCTATCGGAAGAGGAAATGCGGGCGATCCACGCTCTTGCCAGGCCGAATGGCCGCATCGTCAGCCCCGGCCACCTCGCGCCCGATTGGGACGACTGAGGCGACGGGGCCATTTGGTCCCGTCTATCTCTCGGTCAGGGCCAGCTTCGCACCCAGCGCCACGAAAGCGGCGGCGAAGCTGCGCCGCAGCCAGGCGAGGACCGCCGGGCGTGACACCACATGCCGCCGGACCGAGGCGGCGAAACAGCCATAAAGCGCAAAGACCAGAAACGTCATGGCCATGAAGATCAGTCCGAGATCGATCATGCGCCATGTCGGCAAAGCCTCATCCGGCGCGATGAACTGCGGCAGGAAGGCGAAAAAGAAGATCGACAGTTTTGGGTTCAGCAGATTGATGAGGATCGCCTCGCCGATGACACGGGCGGCCTTCTGGGGCTCCTTCGTATCGTCGATCTTCAGTGCACCGTCTTCCCGCAGCGTGTTCCACGCCATGTAGAGGAGATAGGCGACCCCCAGATATTTGACGATGCCGAAGGCGAGCGCGCTGGTGTGCAGAATGGCGGCAAGCCCGGTGATGGCGGCGAGCAGATGCGGCACGATGCCGAGCGTGCAGCCGAAGGCCGCGATGACGCTCGCCCTCGCCCCCTGCGAAAGACCGGCGGCCAGCGTGTAGACCACGCCGGTTCCGGGAGACGCGGCGACGATGAAAGATGTGATGAGGAATTCGGGAGTCATGATGCGGGTGTGTCCTGTGGGTGGAGGACGGGAGCATGATGGTGCGTGGGGTGGGTGTCTTGGATGAAATTGCAGGGTTGATGCCCGGAGGCTCCCTCCCCCCTCATTCCTGTGCTTGTCACAGGAATCCAGTCGACGCGCGTCTGCGCGGCGGGGGAGTCCTTTCAGCCCAAAGACTTGGGCTGGCTGGATTCCTGTGACAAGCACAGGAATGAGGAAAGAGGGTGCGTTTGCGCTCCCCAGAAACCCCAGACATGCCGCGCAGACCTTTCCCCTTTTGGAGTAACCTGCCCTACGAAAGCGCCGCCCGATAAACCGCCGGCGTCACCCCGAACTGGCGCACGAAAACCCGGTTCAGATGGCTCTGGTCGGCAAAACCGGCGATGAAGGCCACCTCGGCGGGTGGCGCGCCGCCGGCGAGCGCATTCCGGGCCAGATGGACGCGGCGCTGGAGAAGATAGCTGTGCGGCGTCAGGCCGGTTACCCTGGCGAAGGCCCGCAGGAAGCGGAACTGGCTCATACCGGCCTCCGCGGCCAGATCGGCAAGGCGGAACGGCCGGGCGGGATCGTCATCAATTCTGCGTTTCGCCCGTTTTATGCTGTCGGGCGCGGCGGTTTCACGCGGTTTGGCAACCACCTCCATCGCACCCGCCAAAAGCATCAGCAGGGCCTCGTCGCCATGAAGGGTTTCGCCCGGCCGCTGCCTTGCGGTAACAGCCGAAAAGACCGCGTTGAACCGCTGCGCCAGCGGCCTTGCATCAACGGGATAGGCAAATTCGAAAGAGCCGTGATCCTTCTCGCAGACATCGGCAATGGCGTCGCGAACGATATCGATGTCGAGATAGAGCATCCGCCAGGCGCGGCCGCCTTCTCCGAGCGGAATGCCGTCATGCACCTCGCCCGGATTGACGGTGATGACGTGGCCGGCGCCCGCTTCCACCATGCCTCGGCCGGAAAGCGATTTCTGCGCGCCGCGCTCGATGAGGCCGATGCCGAACTGATCATGCATATGGCGCGGAAAGCAACGATCGCTATCCGCCACCACGGCGGCGACACCGGGCATGCTGGTTTTCGGCATCAGGAACTGGCCTTGGGCCATGAAAGCGCGCGCTCCGCGGATAAGAGCGCGACGCTATCACAGGATGTGCCCATGCGACAGACACCGGCGCTTAAGGATGCATATGGTTGATCATGGCGAAGACCTGATCGAAATTGCCGTTCTGCGCAGCAAAACGCAAAGGCTTGCAGCGTTCCACCACCACTTCCCTGTCGTCCGGACGATTTTCAAGAATGTCCATCACCTCGGAAATGAAGGCCTCCAGCGGCATGGCCCTTTCGTCATTGGCCTGTCCCTCGCCCATCAGCGTCGTCTGCACATAGGGCGGCACGATTTCGATGACCTCCACCGGCGTCTCCTTCAGTTGCTCCCGCAGCGCGACCGAATAGGCGTGGATGGCCGATTTGGTGGCGCTGTAGGTGGGGGTCAGCACCATGGGCACGAAGGCCAAGCCAGAGGAGACCGTGAGCACGGCGGCGGCGGGCTGCTTAAGGAAATGCGGCAAAAGCGCCGCCGTCAGGCGGATCGGCGCGAGAAGATTGGTGGCGATGGTTTCTTCGGCCGTATCCAGATAATCCGGCGCGGTGGCGATGTCTTCCGGCCGCATGATGCCGGCATTGTTGATAACGGCGTTGAGGCTCGGATGGGCCTTCACCAGCGCCTCGGCGAAAGCGCGGATGCCTGCGGCGTCCGTCGCGTCCATGACCATCGAGGCCATGCCGGGATTGGCGGCCGTCACCTCGTCGAGCACGGCCTGGCGGCGGCCGGAAATGACGACCCTGTTGCCGGCCTGATGAAACGCTTCCGCCAGCGCCCGGCCGATGCCGGAACCGCCGCCAGTGATGAGAATGGTGTTACCGGTGATTTTCATTGCAGCATCCTTTGCTTGTTGGGTGAAAGGAAGTTAGCTATGATACTCTCTAATCGAAAGTAGGCACCCAAAATATTTATACTTACCCAATGGAGAGTGTAAGATGAAACGGCACGCCGCCGACCCCGCCATCGAGAGCCGGCGCAAGGTTCCGCCGCCCACGGATACCGATCCGGTCATCGAGGCGCTGGTTCAGGATATCATCGCCAAGGTGGCGGACAAATGGACGATGCTCATTCTGGAGGTGCTGGAAGAGCACGGCACGCTGCGCTTCACGCAGATCGGCAAGCATGTGGGCAGCATCAGCCAGAAGATGCTGACAAAAACGCTCAGACAGATGGAAAGCGACGGGCTCGTGCGCCGCACCGTGCATCCCGTCATTCCGCCGCATGTGGATTATGATCTCACCCATCTCGGCCGCACGCTCGGCAGCGCCTTTTGCGGCGTGTGGATCTGGGCGGAAACGCACCATGCGGACATAGAAGAGGCGCGGCGGCGTTTCAAAGAACAGCCACCGCGCCCCGCAATGGACTAGTCGCGCTTCAAGCGAACTGGCTGAGGCCCGGAACCGAGGCGATCACCTGGTCAACGGTTTCGTCACCGGCGTGCTGACGGGCAACGGCGATGGTTTCCTTGGCGAGCGTGGAAATCTCGCTCATGCCGATACCCTGGCTCATCAACTGCTGGCCAAGACCCATGATGCCGCCGCCGCCGATCGCGCTCATCAGTCCGCCCAGCAGACCGCCGCCGCCATTACCGGTGCCCTCACCGTTATATTGCGCCACGAGATCGCTGGCGCCCGGAATGGCTTCGATCATCTTGGCGATCGGTCCGTCGGCCGCCTCGCGCTGGAGAAAACCGAGAATCATGCCAACGGCCTTTTCGGCCAGTTGAGGGTCGATACCCGCCTTTGCGGCGATCTGATCAACGATTTCGTTCATTCTTGCCTCCTGTTGAAAAACGACGCCAACATCGAATAACTGACGTTAACGTCAACGTAAAACAATCTCATGCCGCATTCAAGCGGCCACGGATAGGTGCGGCAACTTTCATCAAGCGCTTTTTATTCATCGCCATCAAGCAGTTGTTGCGCCTTGAAACTGTCCTTATAAGATCATCACAACCAAACTATGAAAAGGCCGCTTTTACCTTGAGCGGCCAAAGAATGTCGCAACGCTTTTAATTCGGACATGGCTTTTGTTAAATCGATTCCGATTTTAAGGGTCATGCATCAGCCGCAGGAGAAAATGGTCGATGTTGCAGGACGGACAGCTCTATATCGGGACCAGCCGCAATCCGGATGACAGCCTGAACAAGGGCGAATATCTGGAACTGAAATTCGGCAACCGCCATGGCCTGATCACCGGCGCGACGGGAACGGGCAAGACCGTGACGTTGCAGGTTCTCGCCGAAGGCTATTCGAAGGCCGGCGTTCCGGTGTTCTGCGCCGATATCAAGGGCGACCTTTCCGGCATTGCGGCCGAGGGCGAAGCGAAAGACTGGGTGCAGAAACGCGCCGAGCAGATCGGCTTTACGGATTTTTCCTATGGCAAGTCGCCTGTCATCTTCTGGGATCTCTACGGTGAAAAAGGCCATCGCGTGCGCGCCACCATCGCCGAGATGGGACCGCTGCTGCTCGCCCGGTTGATGGACGCATCGGAAGCGCAGGAAGGCGTGCTCAACATCGCCTTCAAGATCGCCGATCAGGGCGGGCTGCCGCTGCTCGATCTGAAAGACCTGCAATCGCTGCTGAACTATATGGGCGAAAACGCATCGGCGCTTTCCAGCCAGTTCGGCCTGATTTCCAAGGCCTCAGTCGGTTCGCTGCAACGCGGGCTGCTGGTTCTCGAACAGCAGGGTGCCGCAAATTTCTTCGGCGAGCCGGCACTGAAAATCGCCGACATCATGCGCGTCGGCGCGGATGGCCGCGGCACGGTTTCCGTTCTTGCGGCTGACCGGCTGATGATGAACCCGCGCCTTTATGCCACCTTCCTGCTCTGGATGCTCTCGGAACTGTTTGAGGAACTGCCTGAGGTGGGCGACCCGGAAAAGCCGCGTCTGGTGTTCTTCTTCGACGAGGCGCATCTGCTGTTCAACGATGCGCCCAAAGTGCTGGTCGAGCGCGTGGAACAGGTGGTGCGCCTTATTCGCTCGAAGGGCGTGGGTGTCTATTTCGTGACGCAGAACCCGCTCGACGTGCCGGAAACCGTTCTCGCCCAGCTCGGCAACCGTGTGCAGCATGCGCTGCGCGCCTATACGCCGCGCGAGCAGAAGGCCGTGCGCACCGCAGCCGACACCTTCCGCCAGAACCCGGCCTTCAACACCGCCGACACCATCACCACGCTCGGCACGGGTGAGGCGCTGATTTCCACCCTGCATGACAAGGGCGCGCCTTCCATCGTAGAACGCACCCTCGTGCGCCCGCCCTCCGGCCGCGTCGGGCCGCTCACCGATGCCGAACGTCAATCGCTGATGGATCTGAGCCCGGTCGCCGGTCAATACGACAAGGATCTGGACCGGGAATCGGCCTTCGAAATCCTCAACGCCCGCGCCCAGAAGGCGGCGGAAGCCGAAGCCGCCAAGCGCGCGGAAGAGGAAAATGCCGGCAACCAGTCCGACAACGCTTCCGGACGCTGGCGTCTGCCGGGCTTCGGCGACGAGGAGCCCGCACCGGCCTCCACCACAGGCGCCCGCAATGGCGGCGCGCGCAAGACCGGCTACCAGCGCGAGACGGTGATCGAGGCGGCGATGAAAAGTGCAGCGCGTTCCGTTGCGACATCCGTGGGACGCGCGATCGTGCGCGGGATTTTGGGTAGTTTGAAGCGGTAACGACTGGAGCATTTCCAGTAAAAGTGCGTAGCGGTTCTACGTCCGAAAAATGCGTAAAAACAAATGGATAGAGCATTTTCGCGTTTCGGATAAACGCGGAAATGCTCTAGATCGGCTTGACGTCGACAAGCTCGATCTTCAGCTTTTTACCCACTGAACGAGCCGCTCGCTCGAGCGTATCGAGCGAGACTGCAACATTGTGAGGATCGAGTATTCTTTCGACCTGGGTACGGCTGGTACCCATTCTCGCAGCCATTTCGGACTTGGTGAGGGATTGCTTCTTTCTGGCTTCTTCGATCTGCCATGCCAAAACTCGCTTGATCGCCTCGCCATAGATCTCTTCTTTTTCGCCAAGCCCATCAAGGAAATCTTCGAGGGTACCGCCGATAGAAGGTTTTGCATCGCTCATTTCTTTTTCCCTTTATCGATCTTTTTCAATCGCTTGGATCGCTCCTGATGCTCTCTCCAACGCTTGATCGCCTGTTTGATCGCGTCCTGTTGGCCATCCTTGCCCTCTTCCCCGTGAAGCAGGAGCATTACCCCGCCATCAATTCCGAAATAGGTTCTGGCTTCAACACTTCCATTTTTGATGCTGGAACGGACTTCGCGAACGCCATCCCTGATCGGCCTGCAAGTAGGCATTCCAATTGGCCAACCGAACTCAACGGTCGCAATGTCCGAGCCGATCGTGCGGCGGTCATCCCTGTCGAGTGAGATAAGCCAGTCTTTAACGGGCTCCACTCCCTCGCCCGTCGCGAAGAACTTCGCCACGATGCGCTTCATATAAAATCCTTGTACCGTATAAGGTTCAATTTAACAAAGTAATTATTCCGGAAACATGTAAGCGCAGCTTCAGCCGTACCTCTCTTATAGGCTCTCAACCTATCTGCTAACGGCGACAGTCTGTCGAGTTGAGTATCGTTTTTGGTGGAATTTCTCTGCCGCCCCACTCCATCCTCCCGGCCGCCCGCAAAACCCATTGCCTCCCGTCACCACCGCTGCTAATCATCAGACGGTTCAACCCCACATCAAGAAAGGAGGCTTCGCATGGATATTTCCTGCTTCTGGCGCTACCGCCAGATCCGCCACCTTTCTGCCCTGCAGATGCGTTTGCAGGGCTGACCGGAACTTCCAAGACTCTGGTTTGCCCAAAAGGCCGCGCGGGACGCAGCTCGTCTGCCATTGCGCATGTTTTCATGACGGATCATCGCGACTGAACAGCCCTGCCCGCATGTGGCAGCCAGCTTCGTCGATGATCCGTTTCGCCAGAGATACATCATGACCCTTATCACGCTTCGAAACCTCGGAATTATCCTGGGCAAGCCGCTTTTTTCCGGTCTCAGCCTCACCATCCATGCGGGAGACCGCATCGGCATCGTCGCCGCGAATGGCTGCGGCAAATCTACCTTGCTCAATTGCCTTGCTGGCGAACTGGATGCTAGCAGCGGCGACATCACCCGATTGCGCGGGTTGACGCAGTCCATCGTCCACCAGCATCTGCCCCCGGCCCTTCTCACACGGACAATGCGGGATGCGGTATTAACCGCCCTGCCCGCGGATGTTATCGACAGCGACAGCTGGCGGGCCGATATTATCCTTGACGAGATGGCCGTGCCGGAAAGCTATCGCCATCGGCCGCTGCAGGCTCTGAGCGGCGGCTGGCAGCGGCTCGCCATGCTGGCGCGGGCATGGGTCACCGAGCCGGACCTGTTGCTGCTCGATGAGCCGACCAACCATCTCGACCTTGAAAAGATCAAGGTGCTGGAGGGTTTTCTTCAACAGTTACCGCGCGATACGGCAGTGGTCATTGTCAGCCATGACCGTGCCTTTCTCGACAATGTCACCAAAACCACGCTGTTCCTGCGGCCGGAAAATTCCTCGCTCTTCCGCTTGCCCTATGGCCATGCGCGGCGGGCGCTCGAAGAGGAGGACGCCGCCGATGAGCGGCGTTTCGAGCGCGACATGAAGACCGTGCAGCAATTGCGCCGACAGGCGGCGAAGCTCAACAATATCGGCATCAATTCGGGCAGCGATCTTCTAACCATCAAGACCAAGCAGTTGCGCGAGCGCGCCGAGAAGCTGGAGGAAAAAGCCCGACCCGCCCATCAGGATCGATCTGCCGGAAAGATCCAGCTTGCCAATCGCGGCACGCACGCCAAGGTATTGGTGACGCTGGAGGATATTCCCGTCTCGACACCGGATGGCACCCTGCTGTTCCGCACCGGCCAGCAATTCATCCGCCAGGGCGACCGCATCGTCATTCTCGGCCATAATGGCGTCGGCAAGACGCGGTTGGTCTCGCTTCTGAAGGCGGCTGTAAGGGCTGACGAGCAGGTGGCGGAGGGCATCAAGGCCACCCCTTCGCTCGTGGCGGGATATGTCGACCAGTCGCTCGCCGAGATCGATGATGCCAGCACGCCGCTGACGCTCATCACGCATCGGTTCGACATAGGTGACCAGCGCGCGCATGGGCTGCTCGCCGGTGCGGGCATCGATATGGAAATGCAGAAACGTCGCATCGCGACGCTTTCCGGCGGGCAGAAGGCGCGTCTTGCCATGCTGGCGCTGCGCCTGACCGAGCCGAATTTCTACCTGCTGGACGAGCCGACCAACCATCTCGACATCGAGGGGCAGGAAGCGCTGGAGGCGGAAATTACCGGCCGCCAGGCCAGTTGCGTGCTCGTCTCGCACGACCGGAGTTTCGTGCGCACGGTTGGAACCCGCTTCTGGCTGATCGACAAACGCCGGCTGGTGGAAGTCGACGATGCGGAAGCGTTTTTCGCCTCGGCATAACCATACTCAAAGCGAAGGCCCCTCCCGCCAATCCAATGGCGGGAGGGGCAGCGGGAGGGGCATGCATTGTTATTTCTTCTGCGACAATAGCGAAAAAAAGGCGCCCTGCGGGTCCTGACAATTGACGATCCAGCTTTCGCCGGGGACCTCCATCGGACCGTTGATGACCTTGCCGCCGCCGGCGCTGACGCGAGTGATGGCGGCATCAATGCCATCGACATTGAAGTAATAACTCCAATGACAGACGGGAACCTGCGGCATACGCTTCATCATGCCGCCGATGGCCTTGCCGTTATAGGCGAAGATGCGATACGGCCCCATTTCGCCCATGTCGAAATCATGGTCCTTGGTCCAGCCGAAGACCTCGCCATAAAAGGCGGTCGCTCCATCCACATCGTCCGTCATCAACTCATGCCAGCCGACATGGCCGGGCAGGCTTTGCGCGTCTTCGGGGAAACCGCCGCTTTCCATCGGCAGCGGCGTCATGATGCACAGAACCGCACCATAGGGGTCCGCGACCACCGCAAACCGGCCAATTTCAGGGATATCCTGCGGCTGGCGCATGACGGAGCCACCCTTTTCCTCGAAAAGCCTGGCCGAGGCATCAACATCGTCGACGGCAACATAACCGGTCCAGTTCGGCGGAATGCCCTGACCCTTGTGTTCTTCGGTCAGTTCCATGACACCGCCCATGCCTTTGCCGTCAGCCTCCAGCACCAGATAGGGCATTTCCGGCGAACCGAAATCCTTGGTCTGCCAGCCGGCGACGTGGCCATAAAAGCGGGCGGCCTCTTCCATGTCAGGCGTCATCAGTTCAACCCAGATGAATTTTCCATGTGTATCGGACATCGTCGTCTCCTCAGGAGGTTTGGGCATCTATATTTGGTGATCGCCCGCCGCAGGACGCGGCGGCGCTTTTCTGTTTCTGGCAAATTCCGGCAGGGCTTTACGCTTCGCGCCGGAATTCCGATGTCATGAAGGTCTTGAATGTACCGTCCGGCTGCTTGACGCTGCCGGAAAAGCTGCGGTGATTGTCGTCATGCAGCACCAGCACATCGCGATAGGTATCCATGCGGCCGGAGCCGTCAAAGGCGGGGCCTTCTGCTTCCAGCGTCAGGGTCTTGCCGTCCTCTTCCAGCCAGCCCCTGTAGACCCAGAGATAGGTCATCATCGACCCAATCCAGCTTCCGACAAAATTGCCCCTGGCTTGGTCGAAGCCGACCGTGATCACCGCCGTCATCTGCGTCCCGTCCGGCATCTTGCCGGTGCCTTCGCCGATGATCCACAGCCCGCCGATGGAGCGGACCGTCTCGGTGAAGCGCTGCGACGGGTCGTCGGCATCATAATCCCCATGGCCGGAACTGGCGGTCATGACCCAGTTCCCGACGATTCTCGACAGGAATTCATGTTCCTTCTGCGGCTTGGCGCTTTCCATTTCCATTGTTGTCTCCTCCTCGTCTGTGCGTTTCAGTGGCAGCAGGCTGCAGCTTTCGGCGCGTCCTCATATTGATCGTGCCGGCGCACCCAATCCATTACACCGTCTTCATTACGGCCTTTTGGCACCAGATCGAGCAGCATCAGCGTACCGAGCGCCTGTTCCATGCCGCGGGCATAAGCCGAGTAAGTGTGATAAATCTTGCCATCTTCGCCCTTGGCGAAAATGCTGACGCCGTGCAGGTCCTTCAGGTCGCCCATCGGTTCGATTTCACGATAATTATAGGTGATTGCCCCGCCCTTGATATCCTCATCGCGGAAGGAAGCCTGATAATCGTAGTTGAAATCGCTGCCTGATGCGGAAACCCAAGGGAACTTCCAGCCCATGCGGTTTCTATAGGCTTCGATCTTTTCAAGCGGCGCGCGGGAAACCGCTACGAAACCGGCATCGCCATGTTTCAGATGGATCATCGCGCCATCGACATGGTCGGCGAAAAAGGAACAGCCGGTGCAGCCCTCTTCCCAATCGGGCGCCAGCATGAAGTGATAAACGATGAGCTGGCTGCAATCGCCGAACAGTTCCTGCAGCGATTTCGGGCCGGAAGGCGCATCGAAAATATAGTCTTTCGTCACCTCTTCCCAGGGCAATGCGCGTCGCGCCTCGTTCAGCCGATCACGCGCGCGGGTCAGTTCCTTTTCCTTCACCAGCAGATCGCGGCGAGCCGCAAGCCACTCTTCATTCGAAACAACAGGATGAGACATGATCTTTCCTCCTTGGATCCGTCTTTCACCACGGCGCCACTCCGCTCCACCGGAGGGCGCCGCCTATTTCTGCATTGAAAGTCAGTTAAACCATCAGCGGGGCATCAAGTTCCGCTTGACTAATTAGGTTGATATCAACATATTTATCGCATGTCAAACGCTGGCCTGATTCCTTTTTCGACAACTCTTTTCGTGCGGGACGCCTGTCTCTGCCTGCATGCGCAGCGCGCCGCACGTGCTTTGGCGCGGTTGTTCGACAATGCGCTGAAGCCTGTTGGCATCAATAATGGCCAGTTTTCCCTGCTGATGTCGCTCAACCGGCCGGAGCCGCCGCCGATGGGGCCGGTCGCCAATCTTCTGGCCATGGATCGCACGACGCTGACGGCGGCGCTGAAGCCGCTGGAACGGCGCGGGCTGGTCAGCATCGAGCAGGACCCGAAAGACAGGCGCGGCAAACGCCTGCGGCTGACCGCTGATGGCATGGCCGTGCTTGCCGCCGCTTTTCCCATCTGGAAACAGACCCATGCGGAAATCGAAGCGAAAATTGGCAGCGGCGACCCCGACCGATTGCGCCGCGATCTTATCGATCTCGGCTGAAAGGCCGACGGCATAACGCCACTTTTATCGGCCAGAATGTCATCGGGCCGTCGTGCTGGAAGACGAAACTACCCGGAAAACGCAATCTAGGAGGAAAGATCATGCGTGCAATCGTTTTTGTAAAAGCCACCAAAAGCAGCGAAGATGGCGTCATGCCCACGACTGAACTCATGGAGGCGATGGGAAAATTCAACGAGGAACTGGTGAATGCCGGCATCATGCAATCCGGTGATGGCCTGCATCCCTCCTCCAAGGGCAAGAGAATCGTTTTCGACGGCGACAGCCGCACCGTGGTTGACGGCCCGTTCCCGAACACCAACGAACTGGTTGCCGGCTTCTGGCTGTGGAATGTGAAGGACATGGATGAAGCGGTGGCGTGGGTGAAACGCTGCCCCAACCCGATGCTGGAGCGCAGCGAAATCGAAATCCGTCCGCTGTTCGAAATGGAAGATTTTGGCGATGCGGTGACCCCGGAAATCGCAGCGCATGTGGAAGAACTGCGCGCCCGTGTGGGCAAGCAGTAGCGGGAGCTCAGGCTTACCGTCGGGCCTGAACAAGCCGAGCGGATGCCGCTTGTTTCTTCTCCCCGCCGGGGAGAAGGTCGCGGCAGCGGGATGAGGGGGCAAGGGTAGAGATATTCGGAGAACTTGCCCCCTCATCCGCCCCTTCGGGCCACCTTCTCCCCGGCGCGGAGAAGAAAGAAGCGGCAGCGTCTGCTCAACCAGCAGCCGTTACCCCAGCAGGCCGGCCAGACGCGGGTCATTGGCAAAATCCGAGGCCAAAAACCCTGTCCGGCGCATCGGGAATTCGCACAACGCCTGCACCCCGGTTTTCGACAGGTGAATGCGCCAGCTCATTCGCTCTACCGGCGTTTTGGCCGCAAAGGCCTTTGGCGACAGGATTGCGATGTTCATCCCACCTGCGGGATCGCGAACCGAGCGGTAAAGGATGGCTTCAACCTTTGCCTCGCGCGCCTGCTCTGCCAATGCCTGGCACGGCTCGTAATTCGTGAGATCGGTCCACAGCGCCTCGTTACGGCTGAGCTCCGGTTTTGTCAGGTCAAGTGCGGCATCGGTGGCGACACGGGCGGCGAAGGCGGAATATTCGGCGGGATTGGCGGGCAGCGGTGTACCCGGCGATTCGGCATAAAACAGCAGCCGGTAAAAGGCCATTTCGGCAAGCGCCGTCTCCACCTTGGCGGCGGCGTAATAAACACCTTCGGTGAAACCTGCGCGGCGAAATCGCGAACCATAGGGATAGGCCGCGCCATAGCGGAACGGCGTGGCGAGAAGATAATCGAAACCGGCGCATTCAGGCGGAAACGGCCGCTTGCTCGTCTCGAGAATATCTTCCAGCAGCGATTGCTCCTCCACCGTGTCCACCAGCTTCATGGTGGAAACCTGATGCTGCGCTTCCACCAGCCGCCAGTATTTTCCCGATGTGGCGCGTTTTTCAGACAGGAGCGCGTCGGGCGTCCAGATAGGAGAGGACATCGATCAATCCGGCAATGGTGGTGAGTTTTTCGGCAGGCACGGCGTTCAGCGCCGTGTTGTGATTGCGCAGCCAGTTTTTCGCAACGGCCTCGTCACCGCCGGCAATCGCGTCCAGCGAACGAAAAACCCGGATCAGCAGCACCGCCAGCTCGAAGGATTTGGCGCCCGGCTCCAGCAGGAAATCCAGTCTTTTCATGCGCGAGACGGTGGGGGCGGAAACGCCGAGAATATCCGCCATGCGGGCGGCATTCAGGCCCAGCCGCTCGGCAGCGGCGATAACGGCCTTGGTGACGACCCTGCCCTGTGCTGCAGGATCCATGGCAGTCTTGGCGTAAATATTCATGGCGCACATCCTTTCTTCAGAAAGAATATAGCATATTTATTTCCACAAACAAGAAGGCCGAGGGATGAACCCCGGCCTCTTTTTTTAAGTCTACAATATCAGGCCACCGAAACCGGCACTTCCGTGGAGGTGCGCATGGCGTGGCTATAAGGGCAAACGATATGGGCAGCAGCGACCAGTTCTTCTGCCTTTTCGCGCTCCAGGCCGGGAATATTGACCTTCAGCGAGACTTCGATGCCGAAGCCGGTGCCATCTTCGCGCGGGCCGATGCCGACGGTTGCCGTCACAGTCGTGTCTTCGGGGATCTTTACCTTCTGCTTGCCGGCAACCGCCTTCAGCGCGCCGAGGAAGCAGGCCGAATAACCGGCGGCGAAAAGCTGCTCCGGATTGGTGCCGCGGGCACCGTCACCGCCCAGTTCCTTCGGAACGGTCAGCGTTACGTCGAGAACGCCGTCTTCCGATTTGGCGTTACCTGCACGGCCACCGGTGGCGGATGCTTTGGTCGTGTAGAGAATAGGCATGGCATTTACTCCCTTCGGGTTGGTGTTGGATGTTTTATAGCGAACAATTAAATTGTGCGCAATATGATTTTGCGCATTGAATGAAATTTTGTTTTTTGCGATAGTTTTCACGAAATTTCGCCGCACATCCATGGGGCAGGAACCGAAAGCGGGGGCCGATTGTTCCCTCACCGGTTTTATTTTGGAGCAAGACTATGGGCGCAGAGGGCAATGACACGAAGATGGAAAGCCTGTTGAGGCTGGACCAGCAGATATGCTTTGCCCTTTACGGCGCAGCGCACGCCTTCACACGCGCCTATAAGCCGCTGCTCGACCCGATTGGTCTGACCTATCCGCAATATCTGGTCATGATGGCGCTCTGGGAAAAGCAGACTTCCACCGTCAAGGCGCTTGGCGAAATGCTGGGGCTGGATTCCGGCACGCTGTCACCGCTGCTGAAAAGGCTCGAACACGCAGGGCTGATCACCCGCAAGCGCGGAACGGTGGACGAGCGGCAGGTGCTGGTGGCCTTAACGCCAAAAGGCGCCGACCTCAAAAAAGAGGGCGTGAAGATCATGGCGGCCATCGGCGGCGCCACCGGCTGCGGGCTGGAGGAACTGGCGCAGCTGCGGGACCGGGTGAATGCGTTGAAGGACAGCCTTGCCCGCACGTAACCCTGAAAAAACTAAAGGCGGCACGAGGCTGCCTTCATTTATGCGAATAGACTTCAGCTTACTGCCAGACCACCACACGCGCTTTCTGCGGCACGCGGTCGTAAAGATCGATGACATCCTGGTTCATCAGGCGCACGCAGCCGGAGGAGACGGCCTTGCCGATGGAGTTCCATTCCGGCGAGCCGTGCAGGCGGTAAAGCGTGTCTTTGCCGTTCTGGAAGATATAGAGGGCGCGGGCGCCGAGCGGGTTCTTCAGGCCTGGCGGCATGCCGCCATTCTTGGACGAGTATTTGACCAGTTCCGGCTGGCGGGCGACCATTTCGTCCGGCGGGGTCCATTTCGGCCATTTCTGACGCCACTGGATGACACCTTCGCCCGACCAGGCGAAACCATCGCGGCCGATGCCGACGCCGTAACGCATGGCACTGCCACCCTGCTCCACAACGTAGAGGAAGCGCGAGCGCGTATCCACGACGACAGTGCCGGGGCGTTCGCCGGTCGGGTCGACAACCCGCTGGCGATAATAACGCCGGTCGATTTTCTGATAGGGTACGGCGGGAATGACGTAACCGCCGTCTTCAACCGAACCGTACATGACGGCCAGTTCCGCATCGCTGACGCCGGGCGAGAACATCTGGCGAAAATCGCTGCCGATGGCGCTTGCCTGCTGGCGGATGGCGTCTCCCGTGCCGGATGAGGCGCAGCCCGCCAGAAGCGAAGCGGAGGAGATGCCGAGAAGGGAAAGAAAGGTGCGTCTGGAAAGATCTGTGTCGGTGCTTGTCATAAGGCCGGTTTGTCCCACATTCGAACGGCTATATCGCCGTTGTACGTCATTTGTTCCGTATCATGCGTATTGCGAAAATAGTTAACCGACCGCTAAAAGCCAGTCACAAGGTGCTGGCGGAATGTTGCCCACATCTCTTTCTTTTCGAGCGTGGTCAGATAACCACAATCTGCGCGCCTTTCGGCACACGCTCGTAAAGGTCGATGACATCCTGATTGAGCATGCGCACGCAGCCGGACGACGTCGCCTTGCCGACGGACTGCCAGTCGGGCGTGCCGTGCACGCGGTAAAGCGTGTCCTTGCCGTCCTTGAAAATATAAAGCGCACGCGCGCCGAGCGGATTGTTGAGACCGGGCGTCATGCCGCCATTGGCCGCCGAGATGGAGGTGAGCTCCGGCTGGCGCTTGACCATTTCGTCCGGAGGCGTCCAGCGCGGCCATTTCGCCTTCCACTGGATCTTGCCGCGGCCCGACCATGCATAACCATCGCGTCCGAGACCGACGCCGTAACGGATCGCCTTGCCGCCCGGCTGCACCAGATAAAGGAAATGCTGTTTGGTATCGACGATGATGGTGCCCGGCGCTTCCGCCGTCTGATAGCTGACTTCCTGCCGCAGATAACGCGGGTCGATGCGGCCATAGGGAATGGCGGGAAGTGAACGGTCTTCGTCGCGGATCGGGCCATACATGACCCGATGCAGCGGATTGGAAACCGGCAGGCCATAGGTCACCATGCGATCCGGGGAGAGCGGTGCGGCCTGACCCTGCACCTGCGGCGCGCTCAGCCCCTGCCCGCGCACCGGCGGGCCATATTCCTGATGGAAGCGGGTTCTGAACAGGTCCGGCGGACGCGTCGAAAGCTGGCCCGGCTGCGGCGGCAATTCCGGCTGGCGGTTGGAGCTGACGGAATTGAAGTTGAAGACCGGCGCCGTTTCCCGCACGAAAACATCCGGGTCCATCCGGGTCGTATCCGTCACGAAAAGGCAGCCGCTCAGGAGCGGCAGAGCCGCAAGGCCCGCCAGAGAGGCCGCCCGGCGGCAGTGTTTCAAAAGGAGTGCTGTCATCTGAACCGCTTCATGGAATCCAATATGGCTGCATGATGAACCGCGCGGCTGGCGCGAAGCTGGTGTGTACCTTTCAAAAAAAATCGGAAATCTGCATTTTTGCTCTTGAACCTCTAGTTGCTAGAGGTGCCAGATTGGCTGTCGAGTGGAATTCAGGAGCGAGAACCATGAATATTTCGACACGCGGCAGTTTGAACGGGGAAGCAGGAGACCTGACCTTCACGGTCGGCGGCATGGATTGCGGCAGCTGTGCGGCGAAGATCGAAACCGCGCTCTCCCGCCTGCCAGGCGTTGCCGACGTCAAGGTGTCCGTTGCACGCGAAAGGCTGAACCTTTCGCTGGCGGAAGACAAAACGTCGGTTGCAAAAATCGAGGATACTCTGCGCAAACTCGGCTTCAAGCCAGCTTTGCTGCCGCAGGAGAAGGCTCCGCGCGAAAAGATCGCGGCGGAACCTCACGAGCATGGGCATGACCACGACCATTCATCCTGCGGCGGTCATCACCCTGCCGAAGCAGCACCGAGCATCGAGCAGAACAATGCCCTGACCTTCTCGGTCGGCGGCATGGATTGCGGCAGCTGCGCCGCAAAGATCGAAACCGCACTTTCCCGCCTGCCCGGTGTTGCCGACGTCAAGGTGTCGGTTGCGCGCGAAAGATTGAACCTGTCGCTTGCCGAGAACACAACCCCGACCGCAAAAATCGAGGATACGCTGCGCAAGCTCGGCTTCAAACCCGCCTTGCTGCCGCAAGACAAATCGGCGCGGGACAAGGTGGAAGATGACGGGCACGACCACGGGTCCTGCAACGGTAATCATGATCATGATCACTCGGGCCATGACCATTCGGGGCACGATCATGCGGATCATGACCACGCCAATTGCGGCGGCCATGACCATGATCACGCCAAGCATTCTCATGAAAAGGCGCAGCCCGCGGCAGTGACCCCAAGCGCCGAAGTCGGACACGCCCATGGCGCGGACGAAAAGGGCGCATGGTGGCGCACGGCAAAGGCCCGCAACACCTTCACCGGCACCATTCTGGTCGCTGTCGCCTATGCGGCGGAACTCACCTTCCCGGCCTGGGGCGGTTACGCCTTCATCATCGCCACGCTGGTGACGCTGTTTCCGATTGCGCGCAATGCCTTCAACGCCGCCCGTTTCGGCGCGATCTTCACCATCGAGATGCTGATGACTATTGCCGCCATCGGCGCGATCTTCATCGGCGAGGCGGAAGAAGCGGCGATCGTCGTGCTGCTGTTTTCCATCGGCGAACTGCTTGAAGGCTTTGCGGCCGCGCGGGCGCGTTCCGGCATCAAGGCGCTTGGCTCATTGCTGCCGAAAACGGCGCTGGTGGAAGAAAACGGCGCGCTCCGTCAGGTCGCCGCCGATCAGGTCCGCATCGGCCAGGTGGTCGTGGCGCGACCGGGTGATAGAATCGCCGCCGATGGCGTGGTGATGGACGGCGAATCGAGCGTCGATGAATCGCCGATGACCGGCGAGAGCATTCCCGTCGCCAAGGAAAAAGGCGCCCGCGTGTTTGCCGGTTCGATCAACCATGACGGTTCGCTGCGCATCCGCGTTGACCGCGCGCCGGAAGACAACACCATCGCCCGCATCATCACGCTCGTCGAGGAAGCGCAGGATGCCCGCGCTCCGACCGAACGCTTCATCCAGAATTTCTCGCGATATTACATGCCGCTGATCGTGGCGATTTCGGCGCTCACCATCATCGTGCCGCCGCTTGTCGGTCTGGGCGACTGGGATACCTGGATCTATCGCGGTCTGGCCCTGCTTCTGATCGGCTGCCCCTGTGCACTGGTCATCTCCGTTCCCGCCGCCATCGCCTCCAGCCTTTCGGCTGCGGCACGCCACGGCATGCTGGTAAAGGGCGGCGCGGTTATCGAAATGCTGGCGCGCACCGAAACCGTCGCCTTCGACAAGACCGGCACGCTGACGCTCGGCGAACCTGTCGTGACAGACGTGGTAGCGCTTGACGGCAACGAGGCCGGCCTCATCGCGCAAGCTGCAACCATCGAGCATGAATCGAGCCATCCGCTGGCCAGAGCCATCGTCAACCATGCGGAGAAGGCCGGCGTGAAGCCCCTGCCCGGCTCCGAGATCAAGGCGATTTCCGGCCGTGGCATGCAAGGCATCGTCGGCGGCAAGCGCCTGTTCATCGGCGCGCCACGCTTCGCAACCGATGTCGGCATCCTCTCGCCAGAGCTGGTCGACCGCATTACTGCGCTTGAGAGCGAAGGCAAGACGGTGGCCGTCGTCATGGCCGGCGGTGTGGCAACCGGCCTCTTCGCCATGCGCGACGAGCCGCGCAAGGATGCGGCTGAAGGCATCAAGGCGCTGAAGGAGATGGGTATTTCTTCGCTGATGCTGTCGGGCGACAATGCCCGCACGGCCAAGGCCATCGGCAACAAGCTGGGTCTTGAAGCACGCGGCGAACTCTTGCCGCAAAACAAGGTCGAGGAAATCCGCAAGCTGGCCGCCAAAAAGACCGTGGTGATGGTGGGTGACGGCATCAACGATGCACCGGCGCTTGCCGCCGCCAGCGTCGGCGTCGCCATCGGCTCGGGCACTGACGTGGCCATGGAAGCGGCGGATGCGGCGCTGATGCGCAACAATGTCGGCGATGCCGCCCGGCTCATCGGCCTGTCACGCGCCACCATGAGCAATATCCGCCAGAACGTGGCGATCTCGCTCGGCCTCAAGGCGGTGTTTCTGGTCACGACCGTCACCGGCCTGTCCGGCCTGTGGCTGGCGGTGTTTGCCGACACCGGCGCGACGGTGCTGGTGACTGCCAACGCCATGCGGCTGCTTGGTTATTTCAAGAAGAGCGTCTGATTTCGCAGGAAGGCCGAAAGCTGCAGCGGTGGTTTTCGGCCCTTTTATGCGAACTGATTGAAAAAACGGATGCTTTCCGCTACCGCGCCCGGGACCACGCCATTGTGGGTGCCGGGCAGCAGTTTTTTATCAACCTTGAACCCGGACATCAGGGCACGATCCACAAAAAGCTGGTGGTCGGCGTCGAAAGGCCGCTCCTCATCGCCGCGTAGCAACAGTGCCGGGCATTTGAGGCTGGGGCCGAAACAGACCGAGGAGCGCATGATGAATTCACGCTCGTCGGTTTCGTCGAAACAGATCTCGTCCGAATAGCGATTGAAATATCGCCATGAATTGACGCCCGCCGACATGGGTGCCGCCGCACGGAATTTACGGCTCATGGCGGCGAGAAGCGTCAGCGTGCCGCCATTGGAATGGCCGGCAATGAAAAAGCGCTTTTTATCGATGCCGGGCAGGTTTTCCAGATAGGTTGCCGCCGCCAGCGCATCCGCCGTTTCATTGTAGAAACCGGAATAATTGCCACTCTGGCCGTTCTCTCCCCGGAAAGACGGCAGCAGCACGACAAAACCAGCCTCCCAATAGGGCTTCATCAGCGCCCAGTGGCCGTCTCCCGTGGCATTGCCGCCGTGGAGGAAAAGCACTGCCGGCTTTAGTGTCCTGGAAGGCTGATAATGGGAGAGCCAGGCGACAAGCTCGATGGAACCATCAGGCCCGCCTGGATAAGTCACGCGTTCCGCGCCGGGCGGCGTGCCGAGGGCCGAGGATTTTTCCGGCGCGGCCATCTTGCGCAGCAGGTGGGTGTGAAAATGTTGACGCGCCTCCGCGTAATCCTGTCTTTCAAGCGGCAAAACCTCGGGGGCAGCAATGCCGGCTTTTGCGCCCTGCGGCAAAAGCGCTGCCACTGACAGGCCCATGGCGCCGGCAAGCAGGCTACGCCGCGTCAGGCCCTCGCAAATCACGCCGCTCTCTTCCTGTCCGAAGGCTGAGAAAAGAAAGCGTTTATCTGCCATGGGTGCACTCTGAGGACGGGGATGGAAATATTAGCAGTTCAGCACTGCGGCGGGAGACTGTCCAATCACGGATTCGCGAATGACAACAATGTATTCGCAGCATTCATGGCAATTTCTGGACGGCCACCCTACCCTTCCGCGCCATCGATCATCGCCACCAATGTCGAAAGCCGGTCCGCTTCGGCCGGCAGCTTGTCGGCTCTCAGCCGCGCAATGCGCGGAAACCGCATGGCAACGCCGGATTTGTGGCGGGCGGAGCGGTTGATGCCCTCAAAGGCCACTTCCAGCACAAAACCGAAATCCGGCGTGGCCCGCACCGCCCGCACCGGGCCGAAACGCTCGACGGTATTGTCGCGCACGAATTTATCCAGCACCTCCAGCTCTGCATCGGTAAAACCGAAATAGGCTTTGCCGACCGGGACGAGCTGCTCGCCATCCTCGCCTTCCGCCCACACACCAAAGGTGAAATCGGAATAATAGCTCGATCTTTTGCCGTGGCCGCGTTGGGCATACATCATGACAGCGTCGATATTATAGGGATCACGCTTCCACTTGAACCATGGCCCCTTGGCGCGGCCTGCCTGATAGGCGCTGTCGCGGCGCTTGATCATCACGCCTTCGATCACCGGATCGGGCGGGGCGGCGCGCAACGTGTCGAGTTCCGGCCATGTGGAGAACGAGATCAATGGCGACAGGTCGAAGCGGTCATGCGGGGCATGTTCGATGATGTCAGACAGCCGGCCGCGACGCTCCAGATAGCTCTGCGCGCGGATATCGCTCTCGCCATCGAACAGCAGATCGTAAGCGCGGATGAAGGCGGGGTAATCATCCAGCATCTTCGCCGTCACCGTCTTGCGGTTCAGTCGCTGCTGCAGGTCGGAAAAAGTGCGGGTGAGATTGTTGGAGCGCACTGTCCCGCCAATCAACAACTCGCCATCCATCACGCCTTCAAAATCAAGCGCATCGAGTACATCCGGGAATGCCCCGGAAATATCGTCGCCGGAGCGGGAGTAAAGCTTTCGCGTCTCCCCGGCGCGGGATAGCTGCACGCGAATGCCGTCCCATTTCCATTCGGCGGCATAATCCGCCGGGTCCAATGCATCGAGGTCGCCTTCGGCCACCGGTGTGGCCAGCATGACCGAATGAAAGATGGCGGGGGTGGCCAGCACCGGCCGGTCCGACTTGCCTTCCAGCCACGCAAAAAGCGTGGTGTAGGGAGGCGTCAGACCATGCCAGAGGGTTTCGATTTCGGTGATGTCCTTCCCCGCAAAATCCGCCAGTGCCTGCCGCGCCAGCCGCGCCGAGACGCCGATGCGCAGGCTGCCGGTGGCGAGTTTGAGGAAGGCGAAACGTGAGGATGTATCGAGCCGGTCGAGCAGATCGCGCACCGCGCCGCGCACTTCGGTGCGCCCAAGCGAATTCATCAGCGTCACGACGTCGCCGAGGCGCGGATCCTGCGCCTCGGAATCGTCAGCACCACCGATATTCCCCCAGACCAGCGAAATGGTCTCGGCGAGATCTCCGACATAGTCATAGGAATAACGGAACAGGACCTCGTCCATCCGCTCCATAACCAGCTCGCGCAGCATGGCGGGTTTGACGCTTTTGAGGTCCAGCGTGCCGGCAATCGCCGCCAGCCCGTAACCCCGGTCCGGATCGGGCGTATCGCGAAAATAATCGGTCAGCAGCTTCAGCTTGCCGTTGCGCGACGGGGTGAGGACAAGGCGGTCGAGAAGGGTGGCGAAGGCTTTCATTTCAATCCCCCTCGTCTTCGTAACCGACAAGATGCAGCGGCTTGGCGGCAATGCCCTGCAATTCGCACCAGCGCACCAGCGCCTCCTCCCGGCCATGGGTGACCCAGACGGCCTGCGGGGAAATTTCCTTGATGGTCTCCAACAGTTCCGGCCAGTCGCAATGGTCCGATATGACCAGCGGCAGTTCCACGCCTCCCTGCTTTGCCCGCTGCCGCACCATCATCCAGCCGGAGGCGAAGGCGATCAGCGGTTCGTTGAAGCGCCGCGCCCAGCGCTCCTGAAAGGCCGAGGGCGGGCCGACGACAATCGCACCCTTGAAGGCGGCTGGATTGCTTTTTTCGAGCGTCGCGGGGCGCAGATCGCCGAGATCAATGCCCTGCGAGACATAATAATCGCAAAGCCGCGCCAGCGCGCCGTGGATGTAGATCGGCTCGGCATAACCATTGTCGCGCAATAGCCGGATAACGCGTTGCGCCTTGCCGAGCGAGTAGGCCCCGACCAGATGGGTGCGTTCGGGGAATTGTTTGATGGAGGTAAGCAGCTTGCCGATTTCCACACGCGGCAGCGGATGGTGAAACACCGGCAGACCGAAGGTGGCCTCGGTGATGAAGACATCACAGGGCACCGTCTCGAAGGACGCGCAGGTTGGGTCGACGCCGCGCTTGTAATCCCCCGATGCGACGATGCGCATGCCGTTCATCTCCACGGAGATTTGCGCCGAGCCCAACACATGGCCGGCCGGATGGAACCCGACAGTGACGCCGTTCACCTCCACCGTTTCACCGAATGCCACCGCCTGCTCGCTGCCGCAGAAATCCTCGCCATAACGGATACGCATGATATCGAGCGTCTGGCGCGTGGCCAGCACCGCGCCATGGCCGGCACGGGCGTGATCGGAATGGCCATGGGTGATCAGCGCCCGCGCCACGGGGCGCACGGGATCGATATAAAAATCGCCCGCCGGGCAATAAAGGCCTTTGGGCGTGGAGTTCAGGAGCTGTTCCGGCTTCATATTCATTGAGATAGGGCCGCCCGCGCGAATGTAAAGTGCTGCGAGCATAACGCGGAACGGGCGTTAAATTTCCCGCAGGGGTGTTTTTGTTTTGCCGTCACTTGCGCTGTAGTCATGGCCCACACGCCGGAGGCGTGTCACAGAATTGTCCAACAAACTCGACGTCATCCTCGGGCTTGACCCGAGGATCCATAATGCCGTCGGTGGTGGATCCTCGGGTCAAGCCCGAGGATGACGGAGAAGAGGCCAGAGGTGGGGTTGAATACACAATCCGGCGGCGATCTTCGTTACAACTTATTCCCCCGCGGCTTCCGCGGGCTTCGCCTCAACCGCGGCCGGCAGGCGCACCGGTTTCAGCATCAGCGCTGCCGCAAGGCCGATGGCAGCGGTTGCGGCGGCCGCGAAGAATAGCGGTGTAAACGCATCCGAGTAGAGCGAGGCAACGGCCGCCTGTGAGGCGGCGGGCAGTTCGGCGAGCATTTTCGGCGTCAGTTCCTCTATTCTGCCGACGCCGGGGATATCCACCGCCACGCCCTTGAGGCTGGAGGTGACGATCGCGCCATAGACCGAAATGGCGATGGCGGCGCCGCCCATGCGGGTCAGCGTCACCGCGCCGCTCGCCGCACCGATATCCGCCTTGGGCGCGGAATTCTGCACGCCGATGATCGGCGCCTGCTGGCCGAGGCCAACGGCGAAACCCTGCACCAGCATCAGCACCGCTATCAGCCAAAGCGGCGTGCCCGCATGCATTTGCGTGAACAGCAGCATGGCGATGAGATTGATGGTGAGGCCCGCCACCGAGAACGGCTTATAGACGCCGGTGATCGAAATCAGCCGGCCGGCCGATAGCGAGCCCATGACGATACCGCCGGTGACAGCGATGAAGAACAGGCCTGCATGAGAGGGGGAAAGGCCCGTCGTGGTCTGCAGGAACAGGGCATAATAATTGACCATGCCGATGCCGATGCCGCCGCTGGTCAACGAAACGATCATCAGCAGCGGAAAGGTCGAATCCTTGAACAGCCTGAGCGGTACGACGGGTTCCGGCGCGCGACGCTCCACCTGCACCCAGAGGAAAGCGGCGATGACGGCGAAGGCGATGATGCCAAGGCTCGGTGCCGCGATCAGCGAGCCGAACAATTCGCTGCTGTCGGCCCAGAACACCACGCTGGCGATGGTGGCCGCCAGCAAAACTGCACCGAGATAATCAATCTTCGGCTGGCGCGCGGGGCGACGGTAAGGCAGCATCAGCGCCAGGCCCGCAATGACGATAATGCCGAGCGGCAGGTTGATGAGGAAGATCGACCGCCAGCCGAACAGGTCGCTCATCGTGCCGCCGAGGATCGGGCCGACGCTGCCTGACGCCATGATGGTGAGGCTGGAATAGCTCTGGTAACGGGCGCGTTCGCGCGGTTCGAACAGATCCGCATTAACGGAGAAGATCGACACCATGATGCCGCCGCCGCCAAGCCCCTGCAACACACGGGCGGCAATCAGGCTATCCATCGACCAGGCCACGCCGCAGGCGAGCGAGCCCAGCGTGAAGATAACCACCGCCGCGATCATCACATATTTGCGCCCGAACAGATCGCCGAGCTTGCCATAAACAGGCATGACCGCGCTGGTTGCCAGAAGATAGGCGGAGCCGATCCAGCCGAAACGTTCCAGCGCGCCGAATTCGCCGACGATGGTGGGCAGTGCTGTCGATACGATCTGGTTGTCGAGCGTGGCCATGAACATGGCCAGCATCAGAAATAGGAAAACGATGAGCCTGCGCCGATGATCCGACACAAGCGGCGCCACGGGGGCTGCGGACATATCCATGAAAAATCTCGTTGAGTTTCGGCGGTTTTGCTGCGACAATTTGTGTGCTATTAGCATATATATGTCAATGGCAAGTTTTTGACATCCATGCTATTCGCGCTAAATGTGATCGCGAACGAGCAAGAAAAGGAACAGCTGAGAGTGGCGACCGAGGAAGACTGGAACGAAGATTTGCCCGAGGACATCAAGCGGATCGGCAATACGATGACGCGCATGCGCATCATGATCGGCCGCCGCATCATCGGCCGCATGGCGCTTGCCAAGCTCGCTCCGGGTCTCGAACTTTCGCATATCGACGTTCTGGATATTCTGCGGCGCGCCGAAGGTGATGTCACCGTGGGTGCGATTGCCGAGGGCATGCGCATTGATCCCTCGCGTGGCAGCCGCGTCGTCGCGGACATGGTCGGGCGCGGCCTGTTGAAACGGGGCGTCTCGCAGGAGGATGGCCGCCGCAGCATCGTCGAGATTACGCCGCTCGGCACCAGCCTGCTGCAGGAAATGCGCCGCACCAAGATGAGCGTCATCGAAGATGTGATGGATGGCTGGCCAGCCGACGATGTGGAGACTTTCGCGCGCCTGTTCGAGCGGTTTATCGACCGTTTCGAATACCGGTTGTCACCGGACACGGACTTGCTGACGGATCAGAAAAAATCATAGTTGCCCCGGCGCTCTGCAACTTCACTTTAAAACAACGAGACCGTAACGTGCCGCCATCGAACAGGTTCAAGGGGTAATTTCGATGTTGACGATTTACGGTGTCTACCGGTCCCGCGCCACGCGCACGCTGTGGCTCGCAGGGGAACTCGGCATAGAATTCAAACATGTGCCTGTCATACAGGCCCGCCGCCTTGCCGATCCGCTCGCTGCCGACGCGCCGCTCAACACACTGTCGCCCGCGTTTCTCGCCATCAACCCGATGGGGACCATTCCCTGCGTCGAAGATGACGGCATGGTGCTTTATGAATCCATGGCCATCAATCTTTACCTCGCCCGCAAATATGGCGGGCCGCTGGCGCCTGTGGACCTCAAGGAAGATGCGGCGATGCTGCAATGGTCGTTCTTCGCCGCCACCGAAGTCGAAGCCAATTCGCTGAAGATTTCTTCCGCCGTCGCCGAAGGTCTATCGGAAGGCGATGCCGGCAGGGCTGTGATCGACGTTGCCGCCCGCCTGCTGAAACGCCCTTTCCGGGTGCTGGAACAGCATCTTGTCCGCCATGATTATCTGGTGGGTGATCGCTTCACCGTTGCCGATCTCAATGCCGCGGAAATCGTTCGTTACGCGCAGGGCCACCCGCCGCTGTTTGACGCCCATCCGGCGGTTAAGGCCTGGCTCACCCGTTGCCAGGCGCGCACGGCGTTCAAGACCATGTGGGATACGCGCGCGGCTGAGGCTGCTTGAAATGAGCTTTTGGCGCGGACTGGAGACGTCCATCCGTACTCAACATCATCCTCGGGCTTGTCCCGAGGATCCAACCACGTCGAATAAAATCAATACGTTGCAGATCCTCGGGACAAGCCCGAGGATGACGACAGCAACTATTAGCCCCTCTCGCTCGCCAGCGCCCGCTGCACTGCCGGGCGGTCGTTCATGCGGCGGAAGTGATCGTGCACTTTCGGGAAGCGGGCAATATCCACGCTGTCGCTTTCCAGCCAGCCGGACATGACGAAAAGATAGGGGTCAGCCACCGAATAGGCCGTGCCCAGAACCCAGGGGCCGTGCAGCAGGCCGTGCTCGATCAGTTCGAAGCACTCGCCCATGGTCTGCGGCACTTTCGCTTTCATATCCGCCAGAGACGCATCCTCATTCGCCCAGCGGCTGCCGCGCCGGCCATGCGCATGGGCAACATGCACGGTGGAAGAGATGAAGGCGTTGAAAGACTGCATGACCGCGAATTCGAAGGGATCATCCAGCGGCGCAAGTTTCTTCTCCGGAGCCATCTGGGCGATGAAGGCGAGGATGGCCGGTGTCTCGGTCAGCACCCCGCTTGCGGTGGCCAGCGCCGGTACGCGGCCTTTCGGATTGATCTTCAAAAATGTCTCGGAGCGCTGTTCGCCCTGCGCAAAATTGACGCGGTGGGCCGTGTAAGGCAGGCCGGATTCCTCAAGCACGATATGGCTGGCGCGCGAGCAGGAGCCGGGGGAGAAAAACAGGGTAAACATGAATATGCGACCTCCAGGACAATGAAGGCGTCCACCTCCTCTTGCTGTGGACGCCGGACCTTGCCGGCGGCCGGGAGTCGGCCATCACGCGCAGGGCAAGCCATCATCGTGCCGGCAACCGGCGGCGTCAAAGGTTTTATGGCGTTTCTTACAGCCCGACGACTCTGACATCGCCGACATGGATGCCGTTCCAGTTGCGCATCTGCCGGTTGGACATGCCAATGAGCACCTGCTGCTCGGCACTGCCCTCATCAAAATAGCGGGCTAGCAATGCCGAGACCATGGCTTCGGCCGCGCGCGTGGTGCCGTCCTCGCATTTCACCGCCATGGCAATGCCCTTTTCCGGAAGGGCCGCCACGAAAACGCCTTCAGCGCCGGTCTTGGCAAAAATCTTGCCCGGTGCGATCTGCATAAGCTTCGTGCAGGCGCGGCCGGTGCCTGCCACATAAAAGGGTTCCGCCATGCAGGCCTCGATGAGACGGCGCGAGGCTTTGGCGCGGCCCGCTTCCAGCCCCCTGCCCGTCGCCATCCTGGCGAAACCATGCGCCAGACCCGTGAGCGGCACCGCATAGGTGGGGATGGAGCAACCATCGACGCCACAATTGTCGTGGCCGAGCGCCGCCCCCGTCAGGCTTGCCATCGTGGCGCGGATTTGCCTCTGCAACGGGTGATCATAACCGACATAGCCCTTGGGGTCGGTGCCCGTGTGGCAGCAGGCGCAGATGAAGCCGGAATGTTTACCGGAGCAATTATTGTGTAGCGCCGTCGGTTTTTCCAGCGTGCGGGCCTGATGGATGATGGTTTTCTGGTCGGATGACCAGTGCGCACCGCATTCCAGCGTCTCCACATCCCGTCCCGCTTTGGCCAGCATGGAAGCGGCAAGCGCCGCATGTTCGTCTTCACCGGAATGGGAGGAACAGGCAAGCGCCAGTTCACGATTGCCGAAACCATAGGCATCCGCCGCGCCGCTTTCCACCAGCGGCAGCGCCTGCATGGCCTTGCAGGCAGAACGCGGGAAGATGCCGCGCTCGATATCGCCTGCCGCAAACACAACACCGCCATCGCCATCCACCACCACGGCAAGGCCCTGATGGCGGCTTTCGACAAGACTGCCCCTGGTGATTTCGACGGTAACGGAATTGTTCATTCTCTCAGCCTCAAAAAATTCTGATTTTATGTCGTTGATACCGTAATTGATTTTTCGATGCACGGGGCTCTCAGTGAAATTTGCAAAACGTCTGCTGCTGGCGATTGCCATTATCTATCTGCTGCCTGCGCTGGCATCGGCCGGGTTGTGGGCCATGCGGGATCATCCGCAGGGCTGGCGCGATGCCCGCTGGTCCTCCTCAGGCACCCTTCCGCAAGCCGGAGCCGATGGGCAGGCAGCGGTTTACGTGTTTTCCGCCATGACCGGGGGCTTCAAGGGCTCCGTCGCCAGCCATGCCTGGATCGTGCTGAAAAAGCCGGGTGCGACGGCCTATGACCGCTATGACAAGGTGGGTTGGGGAACGCCCATCCGCCGCAATGGTTATGCGGCGGATGCCTTCTGGTATTCCAACACGCCGCGCCAGGTGGTGGCCGTTCACGGCGCGGCGGCGGAAAAGCTGATCCCCAGGATCGAACAGGCGATTGCCGACTACCCCTACGGCAAGCCGGGCGGCTACCGCATCTATCCCGGCCCGAACTCCAACACCTTCGTCGCCCATGTGCTGCGCAGCGTGCCGGAACTCGGCGTGGTGCTGCCATCAGATGCGGTGGGTCGCGACTATCTGCCGAACGGCGCGTTTTATCATGTTGCCGACGACTGGAAGGATGCGAGTGTTTCGCTGGGCGGATTGTTTGGTATTTCGGCGGGAACGCGCAGCGGTTTCGAGATCAATTTTCTCGGTCTGGTCGCGGGGATCGATTTCAGCCGCCCGGGCATCAAGATACCGGGGCTTGGTTATTTCGGGGTGGCCGGCGCACGCGTCTGACGCATCAGGCATCGGCGGCGTGACTTGCCCTTTTTGCGCGGATGGCCTGGGCGATGAAAACGCGCGACAGGCCGTGATAGAGCGGTTCCCGGGAGAACAGGCGGGAGGTCAGATATCCCAGCATCGATGCCACCATGATGGGGATGACGCCTTCATGATTGCCGGTCATTTCGAGGATGATGACAAAAGCCGTCATCGGCGCCTGCACCACGCCGGCGAAATATCCTGCCATGCCAACGATCGCGCCAAGGCCGATGCTGGTGCCGAGCAGAGCGGCCATGGTGCTGCCAAAACCGGCACCCACGGACAGGGAGGGCGCGAAGATGCCGCCGGGAATACCCGACATCATTGCAAGAAATGTCGCCGCCAGCTTTTCGATGAAGAAGAAGGTCGGAGCGGCTTGCCCCTCAATCGCCGCACGGGCCTGTTCGTAGCCGGTTCCAAAGGTCGCGCCACCCGTTGCAATGCCGATGACGGCCGAAGCGAGGCCGCAGGCGGCGGCAACCGCCAGCATTCGCTTCAAAGGCATGGTTTGCGCGAAGCGCCGGATGCGGGCGGACAGACGCAGCGCCCCGGCGCTGAAAAGCGCGCCGAAAGCGCCGCCGCCAATGCCGCAGATCAGCACCAGAAGCCAGTCTGCTGTCGTTTTCGCCAGAACGGAACTCGTACCGAAATATGTGTAGCTGCCGACCAGCGCCAGCGAAGCAAGGCCGGACAGGATGACGGCGGTGAGAACGAGACCATTGGCGCGTGATTCGTAGGTTTTGCTCATTTCCTCGATAGCAAAGACGATGCCTGCCAGCGGCGTATTGAAGGCGGCCGCGATGCCCGCCGCCGATCCGGCAAGGATGAGACCCTTCGCCTGCGCCATGCCGCCCCAGCGGGCGGCCTGCAGCATGATCGAGGCACCCACCTGAACGGTCGGCCCCTCACGCCCGATCGACGCACCGGACAAAAGACCCGCCACCGTCAACACCACCTTGCCGAAAGCGAGCTTCAGCGACAGAAGCCGCGAGCGATCCGCATCGTCACGCAGATGCCGCGCCGCGATCGCCTGCGGAATGCCGCTGCCACCGGCATTGGGGAAAACCGTCAATGCCAGCCAGGCGCAGAGCGTGAAACCGAGCGGCGTGATGATGAGGGGCAACAGGAACGCCCACGGCCCCGAAGAAGTGGCCGCGAAAAAAAGATGCTGGGCGCGATCCGCCGCCCATGCAAAACCGACGCTGATGACCCCCACCGCAAGCGCGCCGACCCAGAAAACCGCCCGCGGTTTCCACGCCCGCCACGACCCCCAGACAACACGGGAACGGCGGAGCATCTTCAGCTTCTTGTAATCGACGGGCATGGCGGTCCAGATCGGTAATTTCAGTCATTGTCGGGCGGGAGGTCCTTTTATCGGACTGCCAGCCCGCGATTGCAAGTTTTGCATTTGACATGGCGTGAGAAGCGGCTCATTCTGCGCATCGCAATTGCAACGCATGGAGGCGAGACATGAAAACCGCGACATTACCCTCGCTTCGGGTAACGGCGGATTTTCGCGAGGCGGCGGAAAGCGTGCTGAAGGACGGCGAGACGCTCTCTTCCTTCGTTGAGGATTCCGTGCGCAGGCAGGTGGAAATCCGTAAATCACAAGCGGAGTTCATCGCGCGTGGGCTGGCGTCACTCGAAGAATCCAAACGCACCGGGATTTTTTACTCCGCCGAAGAGGTGCATGCGGAATTGCGGGCGATGCTCGCAGCTAAGAAAGCTGAGCGTGGCAAGTGACGTTCAATCTCCGGTACACGATTGCCGCCCGAGCGGACATAACCCGGCTATATAATTTTCTACTGGAAAAGGATTTTTCAACGGCGGAAAAAGCCGTGGACCGAATCATTTCGACGATTGAGGGACTGAGCGAGTTTCCTTTCGCAACGCGCAAGGCACCTGGAGACAACGCACTCTTACGGGAACTGATCGTTCCGTTCGGATCTTCCGGTTACATCGTCCTCATTCAAATCGAAGATGCGGAAACCGTGTCCATCCTCGCGATCCGCCACCAGCGCGAGGATGATTACCTTTGATCCTCACCGGTCGCTGACCGCCGCGCGCGGGTTCACCCAAGGTTCCTGATTGGAACGCGGCAGCGGGGTCTTTCCAAGAATATGATCGGCCGCCTTTTCGCCGGTCATGATCGACGGGCCGTTGAGGTTGCCATAGGTCACATGCGGGAAGATCGAGCTGTCGGCGACCCTCAATCCCTCCACGCCGATCACCCGGCATTCGGGATCGACGACGGCCATCGGGTCGTTGCGGTCGCCCATCCGGCAGGTGCCGCAGGGGTGATAGGCGCTTTCTAGATGCTCGCGCAAAAAGGCGTCGATTTCCTCGTCCGTCCCGACATTTTCGCCCGGCTGGATTTCCGGTCCGCGAAAATCGTCGAAGGCTTTCTGGCTGAAAATCTCGCGCGTCAGGCGCACGCAATGGCGGAATTTTTCCCAGTCTTCCGGGTGGCTCATATAGTTGAAACGAATGACCGGATCGTCCTTCGGATCGGCGGAGCGGAGCGTGACATTGCCGCGCGATTTCGACAGGTTATAGCCGACATGCACTTGAAAACCATGACTTTTCGCGGCCGCCTTGCCGTCATAGGAAATGGCGACCGGCAGGAAATGATACTGGATGTCAGGCTGTTTCAGCCCCGGTGCTGAGCGCAGGAAGGCGCAGGCCTCGAACTGATTGGAGGCGCCAAGCCCGCCCTTCGACAGCAGCCATTGCGCGCCCGCCACGCCCTGCCAGAACCATGGCAGCCAGGAATAAAGCGAGACCGGCTTGGTCGAGACCTGCTGGAAATAGAACTCCATATGGTCCTGAAGGTTTGCGCCCACACCCGGACGATCCGCCTTTACCTCAATGCCCATCTCAGCCAGATGCGCGGCAGGGCCGATGCCCGAAAGCATCAGCAGTTTCGGTGAGTTGAATGAGGAGGCGGACACGATGACTTCGCGATTGGCCGTGATGGTTTCCACCACGCCCTTACGCTCGATCTCGACACCCACGGCGCGGCCATTCTCGATGACAATCTTGCGGGCGAAACCGCCAACCAGCGTGACATTACCGCGCTTCAGCGCCGGCCGCAGATAGGCATTGGCGGCGGACCAGCGACGGCCGTGGTGGATGGTCTGCTCCATAAGGCCGAAACCTTCCTGCCTGGAGCCGTTATAGTCGTCCGTCAGCTCGAAGCCGGCCTGTGCGCCGGCCTGAATAAAGGCATGGAACAGCGGATTATTCACCGGCCCGCGCTGCACATGCAGCGGCCCATCCGTGCCGCGCCAGCCTTCCTCGCCGCCATGGCTGTGTTCCATGCGCTTGAAGTAGGGCAGCACATCCGCATAGGCCCAGCCCTGCGCGCCAAGCTCTTCCCAGCGGTTGAAATCCTCGGCATGGCCGCGCACGTAAACGAGGCCGTTGATGGAGGACGAGCCGCCGATGACCTTGCCGCGCGGGGCGGTGATGCGGCGATTGTCGAGATTGGGTTCGGGCTCGGAGAGGTAACCCCAATTGTAGCGCTTCATGCTCATCGGCCAAGCGAGTGCGGCCGGCATCTGGATGAAGGGGCCGAAATCCGAACCGCCAGCCTCGATGACGATGACGGAATAGCGACCGTCTTCCGACAGGCGGTAGGCGATGGCGGAACCTGCGGAACCGGAGCCGACGATGACGTAATCTGCTTGCATGATTTGTGCTCTCCGATGAGCTGTGGTTCTGATTTAGGGTATGCGCGTGGGGCTTACCCCCCTCTGTCCTGCCGGACATCTCCCCCACAAGGAGGGAGATCAGCAAGACGACGGGGCATCGCTTCATTTGCGACCTCGAAGAAGGACGCGACGTGGCCGCAGGTCGATCTCCCTCCTTGTGGGGGAGATGCCCGGCAGGGCAGAGGGGGGTAAGCCCCACGCGCCAACCGTCAATAAGGTGCGTCCACCTTCCCCGTGCTCACATAAACCGTCTTCAGCTCACTGTAATGCTCCAGCGCCGCCGCCGAATTCTCCCGCCCGAAGCCGGATTGTTTCGAGCCGCCGAAGGGGATTTCCACCGGGCAGAGATTATAGGTGTTGATCCATAGCGTGCCCGCCTCCAGCTGATCCACCACACGGTGAGCACGGGCGAGATCGGCAGTGAAGACGCCGCCGGCGAGGCCGAATTCGGTGGCGTTGGCGCGGGCGAGAACCTCGTCTTCATCGTCAAAATCCAGCACGCACATGACCGGGCCGAAGATTTCCTCGCGGGCGATGGTCATGTTGTCGGTTACATCGGCAAAAACGGTCGGCTGCACATAGGCCCCCTCACCCGACACATTGTTGGGGATGCCGCCGCCGGTCACCAGCGTCGCACCCTCCGCCTTGCCCTTTTCGATGTAGGCAAGAACCTTCTCCTGCTGGGCCTTGGAGACCAGCGGGCCGAGATGGGTGGCGTAGTCAAGCGGATCGCCGAGGATCATCGCTTCGGTGCGGCGCTTCAGGTTTTCGAGGAAGCGGCCCTTGGCTTTTTTCTGCACGAAGACGCGCGTGCCATTGGAGCAGACCTGCCCGGAGGAATAAAAATTGCCGAGCATCGCACCGCCGACAGCACTTTCGATATCGGCATCGTCGAAAACGATCAACGGCGACTTGCCGCCGAGCTCCATGGTCACGTGCTTGAGATGCCCGGCAGCGGCAGCGGCCACCTTGCGGCCGGTTGGGACTGAGCCTGTCAGCGAGACCTTCGCGACATCGGGGTGGTTGACCAGCAGCGGACCGGTATCACGATCGCCCTGAATGACGTTGAACAGGCCCTTGGGCAGACCGGCTTCGATGAGGATTTCGGCGATCTTCAGTGCGCCCAGCGGGGTGTTTTCCGAGGGCTTGAAGACCATGGCGTTGCCGGCGACGAGTGCCGGCGCTGCCTTCCAGCAGGCGATCTGCTGCGGATAGTTCCATGCGCCGATGCCCACGCAGACTCCCAATGGCACGCGCTTCGTATAGGCGAAATCTCCACCGAGCGGGATGTAATCACCATTCAGCGCAGAAGGTGCGATGCCGCCGAAAAACTCGAAGGCATCCGCGCCGGAGGTGGGATCGGCGACGATGGTTTCCTGGATCGGCTTGCCGGTATCGAGTGTCTCCAGCGTGGAAAGCGCATCGTTGCGTTCACGCATGATATCAGCGGCGCGTTTGAGGATGCGGCCGCGCGCCATGGGGGTCATCGCCGCCCATTCCTTCTGGGCGCGCTTGGCAGACGCGATGGCGCGCTCGACAATCGCCGGGGTTGCCGCATGCAGCCTTGCGATAACCTCGCCGGTGGCCGGAAAGATGCTTTCGAACAGCGTGCCGGCAGTGTCTTCGACATAGTCGCCGTCGATGAAATGCGAGGCTTTGGGCTGCGCCCGGAGAGGCGTGGCGATAGTCATGTCGAAGTCTCCTTAGAGAACGCGGATGGACGGCTTGGGGCGCTGTCCATCGGGATAGGGTTTGAGCTGCATGTCGAAATAATCCTCGACAAGCGCCGGCGCGGAAGCGAGGCCGAGCGGGGCGGACCGCAGGCTGTGGCGGATGTAAAGACCGTCTATCAGCGCTGCCGCCCCTTCCGCGATGCGTGCGGCATCATCCGGCGGGCAGAGGCGGGACAGGCTGGACAGAAGATTGGAGCGCAGGCGGCGGGAATAAATCACCAGCAGCCGCCGGGTTTCCTCCGAACGCTGCGCCTCGACATAAAAGGCAAGCCATGCCGCCACAGTTTCCGGCGTGAACTGGTCACTCTGGAAGGAGACGTGCACGATGGCGCTCAGCCTCTCGCGCGGGCCGGAAGCGCGGGTCAGCGCCGCCACGGCATCGCGCCTGAGGTCACGCAACAGGCTGCGGATGGTTTCGAGAAGAAGCTGCTGCTTGCTGCCGAAATAATGATGCGCAAGTGCCGCCGACACGCCCGCTTCCCGGGCAATGTCAGACATCGTCACATTCAGCGAACCATGGTGGCCGATGGTGCGCAGCGCCGCATCCACAAGCGCCTTGCGGCGCAGAGGCTCCATTCCAATCTTTGGCATCATCGTCTCCTTGACGGATGGCAAATTATTCTTGATTGATCAATCAATCAATAAAAAATGCGCCGTTTTATGTCGCGGATTTGCGATGGATCATATTTTCCGACGCCGTATTCCAATAATTTCACAAATGCCGGGCATCAGGCTCATTACCCCTCTCACAGGGGAAAAACTAAACCGTGATATACTGCTAATTGGGAATGAAACGCGTTTCGTGCTAATATAGGAAGTGATACAAATTTCGCTGGAAGCGGCGCCAGACGAAAAACAATAAAAACGCCCGCCATAGACCACGACGATACCTGGTCCGCACATTGGACATCAAAGGTTCGATCGCAGCGTTTAAAGAAGGGAGTGATATCATGCCAATGGTAACAGTATCGATTTCCCCGGAACAGGCGGCAAGAATGCGCGAGGCCGTGAATAGCGGCGCTTACGCATCTGGCAGCGAGGTCGTCAGGGCCGCGCTGCGGCTATGGGCGGCCTCTGCCCAACACAGCACTGAAACAACGCCTCCCGCCCCTGTCGAAGCGGACCGGGAGCGCATGAATGTTGCGGAACTTTACGCCGCTCACACCGGGCATGCGCGCCGGGCCTGAGGCTTTGCCCGGCAACCCCGCATATTGAGGGGGTTGTGACAAAACGTTCATCAAAGCTTCACAATCGTGAAAGCTTTTGTTGACCTGTGATCTGCAATTGTTCGCCGTAAAAGAAACGGCCCCGTTGTGGCGGATTTTCACGCCATGCAATCTCGGGGCTGGCCAATTGCGGAGAAAGAAATGCAGGCCGTCACGATGGAGAATGATGTCATAAGGCGATTTGCCTCCGGGCACATGTTTCCCATGGCAAAGCTTGTGCTTGAAACCGCGTTTCAGCCGATTGTCGAGGCGACGACGGGCACGATTTTCGGCTATGAATCATTGATGCGCGGCCATGACCGGCTTGGATTTTCCAATCCGCTGGCGCTTCTCGACCAGGCTGCTGCGGACGGCGAACTGAAAGCTTTCGAGCAGATGCTGGCAAGCCGCGCGCTGGCGAAATTCTCCACCCTGCCCGACTTTTCCTCCACCACCCTGTTCCTCAATCTCGATGTGCGGCTGATCCCGCACGGCGACGCCATTCTCGACAAGCTTGTCGGCCATCTGGCGCGGGCAGGCATTCCGGCCTCCTCCATCTGCTTTGAGCTTTCCGAACGTTTCGACAACACCAGCGTGCCGGAATTCACGGCGCTGATTGCCCGTATGCGCAAGGAAGGCTTCAAGCTGGCGATCGATGATTTCGGCGCCGGTCACGGCGAGATGAAGCTTTTGTGCGACTATCCGCTGGACTACCTGAAGATCGACCGGCACTTCATCAGTGGTGTCGATCATCTTCCGCGCAAACAGCATCTCGTCCGCAACATCGTCAACATCGCCCATGTTCTTGGCGTTCGGGTGATTGCGGAAGGCATTGAAACGGAAGCGGAATTCCTGACCTGCCGCGAATATGGCGTCGATCTGGTGCAGGGCTGGCTGATCGCCAGACCGACGGTCTTCACCAGCGAACTGCCAGAGAGCTTTCCGCACCTCAACCGCATGGGCGTGGCGCGGCGCAGCAGCCAGTCGCTGGACGAAATATTGATCCGCCGGGAAATCGAGCGTCTTCCCACCGTCTATGAGCATGACAGCGTCGATAATGTCTTCGAACTGTTCCGCAGAAACCCGCAGCAGGCATTTTTCCCGGTTCTCAACGCCAATGGCGAACCGCGCGGCGTTATCAACGAATATCACCTCAAGGAATATATCTACCGGCCTTTCGGCCGCGACCTGCTCAAGAACAAGATTTATGAGCGCACCATCTCCCATTTCGTCGATCCCGCGCCGATCGTCGGCCTTGATGCCGATGCAGATCAGCTGATGAACATGTTCGCCAGCATGGGCGGCAGCGCCTGCATCATCCTGACCGAAAACATGCGTTACGCCGGCATCGTCTCGGCGGCCTCGCTCATCAAGGTCATCAATGAAAAACAGCTGAAGATGGCGCAGGACCAGAACCCGCTGACGGCGCTGCCCGGTAACCGCGCCATTGGCGGCTTCATATCCGACAGCTGCGGCGACGGCGACGAGACGCGGTTCTTCTGCTATTGCGACTTCGACAATTTCAAACCCTTCAACGACAAATACGGCTTCAACGCCGGCGACCACGCCATCACCCTGTTTTCGGCGCTGATGCGCCGTTACTTCTTCGCCGGCGACTGTTTCCTCGGCCATATTGGCGGCGACGATTTCTTCATCGGCGTGCGTGACTGGACGGTGGAAGAGCTGACGGAAATCCTCGAACGCCTGCTCAGCGATTTCCACGACGACGTGGCGGAACTCTATTCGCAGGAGGACCGCGACGCCGGGCACATGGTCGGGCTCGACCGTCGCGGCAATGAGCGGGATTTCGCGCTGCTGCGCTGCTCGATCGGTGTTCTCACCCTGCCGAAAGGGTTGATCATCGCCAATCCCGAGCGCATCGGCAGCGAGATTGCCGGCGTCAAGACAGCCGCAAAGGAAAACGAAGGTGGTCTTGTGATCCGGGTGTTCGGCGAGACAAATTGAGAAACAGGGGGCGAGTTTGGGACCCGGTTGACCCGGAGTTTGCGGCTTTACCCCCCTCTGCCCTGCCGGGCATCTCCCCCACAAGGAGGGAGATCATACGCGGCGAGGTTTCGCCCCTCTTAAAGTTTGAGAATGAAGCGACGGTAGAGCCGCTTGCCGATCTCCCTCCTTGTGGGGGAGATGCCCGGCAGGGCAGAGGGGGGTAAAGCCGCGCACTCCACGCCCATGCGAACCAACAACACCCAACGTACTCCAGCGTCAAAGAGCCGCCTTTCCTAAAGGACGCATCCGGCCTACATTTTAAGGTAACGCCAATCCCCAGGGAGTTGCCCTCACCCATGTCCGATACCACGACCCTGCCCGAAACAATGCGCTTCATCGACCTTCCTTCCCATGGCGGCCCGGAAGTGATGCAGCTTTCGCAGATGGCTTTGCTGAAACCCGCCAAAGGCGAGATTCTGGTCAAGGTCGAGGCAACGGGCGTCAACCGTCCCGATGTCGCACAGAGACAGGGCATCTATCCGCCGCCCAAGGATGCAAGCCCGATCCTCGGCCTGGAAATTGCCGGAGAAGTGGTTGCGCTCGGAGAAGGCGTCACCGAATTCAAACCGGGCGATAAAATCTGCGCGCTCGCCAATGGCGGCGGCTACGCCGAATATTGCACCGTGCCGGCCGGACAGGCCCTGCCCTTCCCCAAGGGTTATGATGCCGTCAAAGCCGCAGCGCTGCCGGAAACCTTCTTCACGGTCTGGGCCAATCTCTTCCAGATGGCGGGCCTCACCGAAGGCGAAACCGTGCTGATCCACGGCGGTACCAGCGGCATCGGGACAACGGCCATCCAGCTCGCCAAAGCTTTTGGCGCGGAAGTCTATGCCACGGCGGGCTCAGTGGAGAAATGCGACGCCTGCGTCAAGCTCGGCGCCAAACGGGCGATCAATTACCGTGAGGAAGATTTCGCCGCCGTCGTCAAGACCGAGACCGGCGGCAAGGGCGTGGACGTCGTTCTGGATATGATCGGCGCTGCCTATTTCGAAAAGAACATCGCCGCCCTCGCCAAGGACGGCTGCCTGTCCATCATCGCCTTTCTGGGCGGCGCCGTGGCGGAGAAGGTCGACCTGCGCCCCATCATGGTCAAACGCCTCACCGTCACCGGCTCCACCATGCGGCCCCGCACCGCCGACGAGAAACGCGCGATCCGCGATGACCTCATCGAGCTGGTCTGGCCGCTCATCGAAAGCGGCAAAATCGCACCGGTCATCAATCGGGTCTTTGCGCTGGATGAGGTCGCGGAGGCACATCGGTTGATGGAAAGCAGCAATCATATCGGCAAGATCGTGATGCGGGTGTCGTGATTACACTCTGCTTGTGTTGTTTTTATTGACAACAGATGAGGACGTTGTCATGAATAACAACACGAAGGTGGTACTGCTCGAAAAAACCCGCAAGGTAATCGATGAGACCGCCTTTTTCGAGGTTGTCCTGTGGCACCTGCCGGAGCCGGTTCCTGGAAGCGCCCACCCTTTCAAGTATCGGCTGGCACTTGTGATCAAAGGTGAATGCGTTCTGCGCTATGACAATGAACGCGGCAAAGGTGATCATCGCCACATGGAGGGGCGTGAGGACACAATCGAGTTCACCACGCTTGAAGCCCTCTTCGATGCTTTTCAGGGTGATATGGAAAGGATTTTAGCATGACCGCACTGACTGTCCGTCTCGGCACCATCGATGACATTAAAAGCCGGTTTGTCGCCGCCGGAAATCTGGCGATGTCTGGAAAGCCGGCGGAGGCGAAACCGTCTGTCGAATTTTCCAGCTATGAAGACCTGCACCGCATTCTCGCCCCGTTGCGTCTTGCCATTGTCCGGGCTCTGTCGGGTCAGGGAACGCTTTCGATCCGCGAGGTCGCGCGCCGCGTGGGGCGGGATGTGCAGGCCGTTCATCGCGACGTCACGACGCTTCTCCATGCGGGCATCATCGACAGGAACAACGACGGTATTGCGTTTCCCTATGACAGCATCCATTTCGAATTCGACGTGAAGGCCGGCGAAGCGGCATAGTCTCACTGGTCGTGCTTGAACGACTGCCTCTTGCATTCACCGCGAATCGTACTACCTTCTAGTTATGTTCAACGTATCGGAAGGAGGTGATCCAATGTCTAATGAGATTTCGGTTTCTGGTTCAGGCAATGGAAAGGGTGTGTGTGCGACGGGGCAACCCTCGGCGTAAAACCACCAGCCTTCGGAACGTTGAGAAACAGTCCCGGGTCTGTAAACAGGACCAAACTCATGGAAGGGTCGCCTCTGGCGGCCCTTTTCTGTTTGTGGGGATTGGGTGTACCTCCCTCATCTCTGTGCTTGTCACAGAGATCCAGCCAGACCAAGTCTTTGGGCTGAAAGGAGTCCTTTTCGACGCGCAGACGCGCGTCGGCTGGATTCCTGTGACAAGCACAGGAATGAGGAAATCTGATAGACCTGTTCCCAGCCTACCTCTTCCCAAACACCTTCCAGCGTGTCGGGCGAAAGCGCAGTTCGGCACCCACGGCCACCGCGGCGTTGAGCGGCACTTCGATTTCGAGGTGATAGGGCTCATGGCCGTTATTGGCGATGTCGATTTCGGCGATACGGGTGCCGGCAAGGCGGCGGCAGGTGGTGACTTTACCGTAGAGCGTATCCTTCTCGTCCGTCAGCACGACGTCTTCCGGCCGGAAGAAAAGCTCGCCCTCGCCTGCGCCGCCCTCATTGATACCGATGCTTTCCCCCTGAAACAGCACATGGCCGCCGCGGATCGTCACCGGCAGGCTGGAAGATTCGCCGATGAAGGAAAAGACGAAGGGAGAATTCGGCGTGTCATAGACGTCATCGGCCGTGCCGACCTGTTCGATCTTGCCCTGGCTCATGACCACGACGCGGTCGGCCAGTTCCAGCGCTTCTTCCTGATCGTGGGTAACGAAAACGGTGGTGTGGCCGGTGCGGTCGTGGAATTCGCGCAGCCAGCGGCGCAGCTCCTTGCGCACCTTGGCGTCGAGTGCGCCGAAGGGTTCGTCGAGAAGCAGCACCTTCGGCTCGATGGCGACAGCGCGCGCCAGCGCCACGCGCTGGCGCTGGCCGCCGGAAAGCTGAGTTGGATAACGTTTTTCAAGACCGGAGAGATGCACCATGTCGAGAAGTTCGGACACCCGCTTGCGGATCTCCGCTCTCGGCGGGCGGGTGGCGGAGGGGCGCACTTTCAGGCCGAAGGCGATATTGTCGGCCACCGTCATATGGCGGAACAGCGCGTAGTGCTGGAAGACGAAACCGACATTGCGCTCCTGCACGGTGCGATGCGAGGCATCCTCATCGCCGAAATAGATATGGCCCTGCGTCGGCTGTTCGAGGCCGGCGATCAGACGCAACAGCGTCGTCTTGCCGGAACCGGAAGGACCGAGCAGCGCGATCAGCTCCCCGGAACGAATGTCGAGCGACACGTCGTTCAGCGCTGGAAAGCGGTCGAACTGCTTGGTGATGCCGGAAACTTTCACTTCCATGAAGATGCCTTTCAATGCTTGCCGGCTGCGTTGCCCGCGCCAAAGCGTATTTCGAGAATGGTTTTGAGAACGAGCGTTACAAGCGCCAGACCGGCCAGCAGCGTCGCCACCGCAAAGGCCGCGCCGAGATTGTACTCATTATAGAGGATCTCGACATGCAGCGGCATGGTGTTGGTTTCGCCGCGAATATGGCCTGATACCACCGAAACGGCACCAAACTCGCCCATGGCGCGGGCGTTGCAGAGCAGCACCCCGTAAAGCAGGCCCCATTTGATATTCGGCAGCGTGACATAGCGGAAGGCCTGCCAGCCGGAGGCGCCGAGCGAAATCGCCGCCTCTTCGTCGCCATTGCCCTGATCCTGCATCAGCGGGATCAACTCACGCGCGACAAAGGGAAAGGTGACGAAGATGGTGGCAAGCACGATGCCCGGAACCGCGAAGAGGATTTCGATGCCATAGCTTTTCAGCCACGGCCCGAGCACGCTGTGGGCGGAAAACAGGATGACATAGACCAGACCGGAAATAACCGGCGAGATCGAGAATGGCAGGTCGATCAGCGTGATCAGAAACGCCTTGCCCTTGAACTCGAATTTGGCGATGGCCCAGGCGGCGGCAACCCCGAAGACCACATTGAGCGGCACCGAGATGGCAGCGACCAGCAGCGTCAGGCGGATGGCGGAGAGCGCATCCGGCTCGACGATGGCTTCCCAAAAGGCGTCCCCGCCTTTGCGGAAGGCTTCGAAGAACACCGAGACGAGCGGCAGCACGAGGAACGCCGCCAGGAACAGGAAGGCGACGGCGATCAGCGCCAGCCGGGCGGGAAAGCTTTCGCTGGCGGGATCGCGGAACGGCCGGGGTGCGGTGCGGGAAGCGGTCTCAGACATAACCGTACCTCTTGCGGCTCCAGGCCTGAATGAGATTGATGAGGAACAGCATGGCGAAGGAGATGATCAGCATGATGGTGGCGATGCCGGTGGCGGCCGCATAATTGAACTCCTCCAGCCGGATGACGATGAGGAGCGGCGCGATTTCCGAGACGTAAGGGATATTGCCGGCGATGAAGATGACCGAGCCATATTCGCCGACGCCGCGCGCAAAGGCGAGCGCGAAACCCGTGAGGATGGCGGGTGTGAGGCTCGGCAGCAGAACGCGGGTGATGGTCTGGAAACGGTTGGCGCCGAGCGTCGCCGCGACCTCTTCCACCTGCCGGTCGATCTCTTCCATGACCGGCTGCACGGTGCGAACGACGAAGGGCAGGCCGATGAAGATCAGCGCGATGACGATGCCAGTCGGCGTGAAAGCGATCTTGATGCCGAAGGGTTCGAACAGCGAGCCGACCCAGCCGCGATTGGCATAAAGCGTGGTGAGCGCGATACCTGCAACCGCCGTTGGCAGGGCGAAGGGCAGATCGACGATGGCATCAACGAAGCGGCGGCCGGGGAAACGATACCGCGTCAGAACCCAGGCGACGAGGACGCCGAAAACCGCGTTGACGAGCGCGGCGATGAAAGCCGTGCCGAAACTGACGCGCAGCGCATTCAGCGTGCGGCTATCGGTGGCAATCGCGAAAAAATCTGCAAAACCAAGTTTCGCCGTGGACCAGACAAGGCCGCCGAGCGGAATAAGAATGATGAGAAACAGGTAGGTGACGGTGTAACCAAACGTCAGGCCGAAGCCGGGTATGACACTCGACTGCCGCCACTTCCACCTGTTTCCGGATGTATTATTGCTCATCAAGGCTCCGGATAATCTTTGTTTGGCGCATTTCCGGACAGGAAACCGGGGTCCACTTTTCCTGGAAATGCTCTCTGGGAGCCGGCGTTCCCCGGCGTTTATTATAAAGTATCGACCGGCACGGTGTCCGGTCGATCAGGCTTTTGTTTATCTTGTCCCGGTGGACGGGGTGATCTCTTGTCACCCTATCATCCGCTTACTTCGCGGGCTTGTAAATCTGGTCGAAGATGCCGCCATCGCCAAAATGTTCAGGCTGCGCCTTGGCCCAACCGCCGAAGATCGGATCGTCGATGGTGACGAGCTTGATGTCGGGCAGCTGCTTCAGCAGGTCCTTGGAGACAACGGCCGGGTTGGACGGACGGTAGAAGTGTTTGGCCGCAATGTTCTGTCCCTCGTCGGAATAAAGATATTGCAGATAGGCTTCCGCCGCCTTGCGGGTGCCCTTGGCATCGACATTGGCGTCAACCACAGCGACCGGCGGTTCGGCAAGGATCGAGATCGGCGGCACGACGATATCGAAGGCGTCAGCGCCGAATTCCTGACCGGCGAGATAGGCCTCGTTTTCCCACGCCAGCAGCACGTCGCCGATCTGGCGCTGTGCGAAGGTGACGGTGGAGCCACGGGCGCCGGTATCGAGAACCGGGGCGCGCTTGTAGAGATCGCCGACATAGGCCTTGATCTTGTCCTGATCGCCCTTGAACTCTTCATTGGCCCAGGCCCATGCAGCCAGATAGTTCCAGCGTGCACCGCCTGATGTCTTGGGGTTCGGCGTGACGATCTGGATGTCGCCCTTCACCAGATCGCCCCAATTATGGATGCCCTTCGGGTTGCCCTTGCGCACCAGGAAAACGATGGTGGAGGTGTAAGGCGAGGAATTGTGCGGCAGGCGGGTGCGCCAGTCCTTGTTGATCTTGCCGGAATTTTGAACGATGGCGTCGATGTCGCTCTGCAGCGCCAGCGTCACCACATCGGCTTCCAGACCGTCGATGACCGAGCGCGCCTGCTTGCCGGACCCGCCATGCGACTGCTGGATGGTGACATCCTCACCGGTATCGGCCTTCCACTTCTTGGCAAAGGCCTCGTTGAAATCCTTGTAGAGCTCGCGGGTCGGATCGTAGGACACATTGAGCAGCTTGGTCTGCGCGAACGCCGTGCCAACGCCCCCCAAAGCCAGTGAAAGGCCGAGAGCGGCAACGCTCAAACCGGACAGAAGCTTAGACATCGGTATTCCCTCCTGTGAAGATGGCTTAACTCTACCGGTTGAGTAGAGTTGGTCAATGAGGCCGAATACGATCGAAAAAGTGTTTCCCTTGAGCGTTTCTCCGGGCAACAAATACAGCGCAGCATAAGCGAAAGGCGCAACAAGCGTCGTGTAAAACTTTGCTGAATGCAAAACCGTTTCACATTTTTGCTGGTTTTTTGCCGCGATGGCGAAAAATATTAGGGGGTTTTAGACGATTTTTTCGTTTGCGAGGCGCGAGGAGACGACCGCGTCGGAACTCTTCCACCTGTGTCGTCGTCCGCGCATCAGTCGCGAAACCCGTGTAATACGTCGCAGCATCGGGTCCTGGCGGGTAAGCCCAGACCTCTCCTCCGTCTTCCTCGGGCTTGACCCGAGGATCCACAACCCAGCCTCACCATGGATCCTCGGGTCGAGCCCGAGGATGACGGCGAGTGTGTGGGGAGCGATGCCTGCTATGCCGTCAAAAGCTCCGGCACTTCGACCCCGGCCACCGCATCCGCAACAGTCGTGTTGAAAAGAATATTGCGCGTCGCATCGGCCACGCGGGCAAAGACGTGGCGGATCTCGCACTGCTTCTCGCCGTCGCAATCCTCGCAGCGGCGATAGGCGGTCTGCGACAGGCAAGGCAAGGGGGCAAGCGGTCCGTCGATGAGGCGCAACACCTCTCCGAAGGTGATGTCTGCGGCCGGGCGCGCCAGAAGATAACCGCCCTGCTTGCCGCGCCGGCTTTCAACGATGCGTTCCTTTTTCATTTCCAGAAGGATCTGTTCGAGGAATTTTTTCGGAATGGCCTGTTCGCGGGCGATGTCGGAAATCTGCACGGGACAGCCGCCGTCGGCCTTGGCCAGCGAAAGGAGCGCCCTTAGCGCATATTTTGCCTTCTGCGAAATCATCGTAAAACCAGTAGATCACAAGCCCGGTAACCCGGCAATTCCCGCTTAGCGCAGAAGTTGTCACAATTCAAATCCAGGCTGCAAAGAAGGTGAACGGGTATCTTTTGCTCAGACTATGCGCGCGAGAGGCATTTTTGCTCTCAAGTGCAGCGCACAAGCATTGTCATTTCTGTTCCAAAGGCCGGATTTCAACAATAATCGGCCATGGAAATCCCGGACGTGACAATGACCATCAATTCAGCAAATGTTTCTGCCGATACCGCATCCCTCGACGCCACGCTGGCCGGGCTCGACCTTGCGGGACGTCTCGCCTTCGTAGCCGGCCTTGGTGGCCGTGCGGTTTTCACCACCAGTCTCGGCATCGAGGATCAGGTCATCACGGCGGCCATCGGCACGCATCGCCTGCCGATCGATGTCGTGACGCTGGAAACAGGCCGTCTGTTCAAGGAAACCGTCGATCTCATCGATGAGACCGAGGAGCGTTTCGGCATCGAAATCCGCCGCTTCCGGCCCGAGCAGGACGATATCGACGCTTATGCGGAAAAATACGGTCTCAACGGTTTTTACGAAAGCGTCGAGGCCCGTCATGCCTGCTGTCATGTCAGAAAGCTGATCCCGCTCGGCAAATCGCTGGAGGGAGCCGCTTTCTGGATTACCGGCCTTCGTCGCGGCCAGTCGGGCAATCGCGCCACGACGCCGTTCGCCGAATTCGACGCCGAGCGCAATCTCATCAAGATCAATCCTTTGGCGGACTGGGATATCGACCTTATCCGGACGCATGTCGCCAAGGAAAACATTCCCGTCAATCCGTTGCATGCGCGTGGTTACCCCTCCATCGGCTGCGAGCCGTGTACGCGCGCCATCAAACCCGGTGAGCCTGAGCGCGCCGGACGATGGTGGTGGGAAAACGACGAGAAGCGCGAATGCGGTCTTCACGTCGCCGGTGCGGAGCAGACCTCCGCCATTTCCGCCATCCCGCAACGATAATCACTGAGTAAATCTCCCGGAGTTCACAATGTCCAACGCAGTCCACGAGACGGACAGCAAGAATACTGTCGCATCCAAGCCGCCGCTCGATCCCCATCTCAAGGCGCTTGAAAACGAAGCTATTCATATTTTCCGCGAAGTCGCCGCCGAATTCGATAATCCAGTGATGCTCTATTCCATCGGCAAGGATTCATCCGTGCTGCTGCACCTGGCGCGCAAGGCTTTCTTCCCCGGCCGCATTCCCTTCCCGCTGCTGCACGTCAATACCGGCTGGAAGTTCAAGGAAATGATCGAATTCCGCGACAATATCGTTAGGGAATATGATCTCGACCTGATTTCCTACACCAACCCGCGCGGTGCGACTGAGAACGTCACGCCTTTCTCGCATGGATCGGCGCTCTACACCGACATCATGAAGACGGAAGCACTGCGCCAGGCGCTGGATGCCGGCCAGTTCGACGCAGCCTTCGGCGGCGCGCGTCGCGACGAAGAGGCGAGCCGCGCCAAGGAACGCATCTATTCCTTCCGCTCCCCCGACCACAAATGGGACCCGCGCAACCAGCGCCCGGAACTGTGGAACATCTATAACGGCATGGTCCGCAAGGGCGAAAGCGTGCGCGCCTTCCCGCTCTCCAACTGGACCGAAGTGGATATCTGGCGTTACATCGAGGCGGAAAACATTCCGCTGGTGCCGCTTTATTACGCCGCCGAGCGCCCTTACGTGGAGCGCGACGGCATGATGATCCTTGCCGAGGACGAGCGTCTGGAACTGTTGCCCGGCGAAGAAATCCAGCATGGCTCGATCCGCTTCCGCACGCTCGGCTGCTTCCCGCTGACCGGCGCGATCCGTTCCGAGGCGACGACGCTTCAGGAGGTCATCGCCGAACTGGAAATCGCCACCGTTTCCGAACGGCAGGGCCGCGCGATTGACCGCGACCAGTCCGGCTCGATGGAGAAAAAGAAGCGCGAGGGGTATTTCTGATGAGCGCCGCTATCGCCAATACCCCCTCTTCCGCCACCATTCTGCCGTTTGCCGAACATTCGAAGGCGACGCGCGACACACGCCCGCTGCGCCTTATCACCTGCGGCAGCGTCGATGACGGCAAATCGACCCTGATCGGCCGTCTCCTCTGGGATACGAAAGCCGTCAAGGAAGATCAGGCCGCCACGCTGCACCGCGACAGCGGCAAGCAGAACGATCTCGGCCTGCCCGATTTCGCGCTGCTGCTCGACGGTTTGCAGGCGGAGCGCGAACAGGGCATCACCATCGATGTCGCCTATCGTTATTTCGCCACCGACCGGCGTGCCTTCATCGTGGCCGACACCCCCGGCCACGAGCAATATACCCGCAATATGGCGACCGGCGCTTCCACGGCCGATCTCGCCGTGCTTCTGGTGGATGCCCGCACCGGCATTCTGGAACAGACCCGTCGCCACGCCACCATTGCGGCGCTGATGGGCATCCGGCAATTCGTGCTGGCGATCAACAAGATCGACCTGACGAATTACGACAAGGCCGGTTTCGAACTGATCGCCCATGAATTCCGCGAATTCGCCTCCAATCTCGGCATCAAGCAGATCACCGCCATTCCGATGTCGGCGCTGAAGGGCGAAAACGTCGTATTGTCCGGCAAGGCCGCCATGCCGTGGTATGAAGGCCCGACGCTGGTCGAAACGCTGGAACTGGCAACGGTTCGCTCGGCGCAATCGGGCGGCTTCCGCTTCCCCGTGCAGCGTGTGTCGCGTCCCGGCGAAAGTTTTCGCGGTTATCAGGGCACGGTTGCCGGCGGCTCGGTGAAGCCCGGAGACAGCGTCGTCGTCCTGCCATCGGGCATGGTCGCCAATGTCAAGCAGATCGTCACTTTCGATCTGGTGCGCAACGCCGCCGTGGCGGGGGATGCCATCACGCTCGTGCTCGACCGTCAGGTGGACGTCTCGCGCGGCGACATGATCGTCTCCATCGAGGCGCAGCCACAGACGGGTCTTGCCTTCGACGCGCAGATCGTGGCTTTGCAGCCCGGCGGCATCGAGGCCGGAAAGCGCTATTGGCTGAAAAGCGGCAGCCGCCGACAGCGCGTCAGCGTGCAGCCGATCAGCCAGCTGAACCTCAAGGAAGGCGAATGGCAGGCGCATGAAACGTCGCTTTCCATGAACGCCATCGGCAAGGTGCGGCTCTCCTTTGATGAGACGGCGATTTTCGATGCCTATGAACAAAACCGGGCGACCGGTTCCTTCATCCTGATCGACCCCGACACCAACAACACGGTTGCGGGCGGCATGATCACCAGCAAGCGAAGCGTTGGCGCGACGGAAGAAAAGGGTGACCGGGTCATTCTGTCCCTGCCCGCCGATCTTGCCGAAAAGCTGCTGGCGAGCGAGTTGCTGGCCAGACACCGCGACGAGATCGACATTCGCCGCACCGACGTGGCGACCGCCTCAAGGCTGATCAGCGATCTGGACTGAGAAAGTTTGCGATACAAACAAAAAGGCGACCGCAAAACGGTCGCCTTTTTTCGTTGCGGGCCATTGGTGTGAGGCGCCGCTTAAAACACGAACATATAAAGCAGAATGATCACGACGACCGGAACGCCCATAGCCCACAGTGCAATACCCTTCAGCATATTATCCTCCATCGTTGTTGTGAATGGATAACGGCTGAAGCGCGGTTGCGTTCCCTGTGGCTGAGCCGACATTGGCTTCATCGCAGTTGATAACGGCAAATGCATCAGGTTTGCGAAGGCGGGAAAAACCGAGAAGATGGCTCGCCATGGTACCCCGCCACATCGGCGCTGGAGCCTGCGCCGTCACCCATCGCGCAGCCACGACCTTGTCCTCAAGGAAACCCGTGGAACCGCGTTCAGGCCCGGTTAATGGCCGACACGTCACTCTCTCAACCATGGAACTACGAACTCCAGCGCACGTTGGGGTTCGTCATTGGGAGATGAAGATCATGAAAATTTTGACTGCAGCGATCTGTCTGGTTTCGGTCGGCATCCTGAGCGGCTGTGTTGACGACAGAGGATACCGGAGCGGCGGATACTATACGACCGGCGTGTATTACCGCACCTATGACCGCGATCGCCACTACCGTGATTATGATCGTCGCGACTGGCGCGACCGAAGGGATTGGCGTGATCGCCGTGACTGGCGTGGTGACCACCGCTACCGCTGATAATGGTCGACTGGATTAGTCCTATTGCCTCTTACCGGCGTCCGGCCGTTGTTTGCATTTCTCATTCTCGCACTGACGAGAATGAGAAATGCTTGTGCAGTCGCAAATCGACGGAACAACCGTGCGTCGATTCCGAACAGTCGTCGACTGCATACTAGCCGACCGGGGGGCTCAGACGTCGGTTCGGCACGAGACTTTGATTCAGGGATTTTCAGAAAATATCGGGATCAGTTGCAAGCCATCGTAAATACAAGGCTTCAAGCTGGTCGGAGTGAGAGGATTCGAACCTCCGACCCCGTCGTCCCGAACGACGTGCGCTACCAGACTGCGCTACACTCCGTGACCAGCGGCGCTTCTATAGACCAGCCTCCGGCATTCGACAAGCGGCTTATTGCATTTTTTATGACAAGTTTCCTCCCCACAGCGAGGCCGTCTCGCCAACCGCTTGCGGCAAAGGGCGCAGGGCTGAAAAACGTTACAAAAAAGCAATTGTGGCAGGAAATTTTCGTCAAGCCGCATACCTCCCCTGCCCGTCGCCGCCAAATCTGCTAGGGGAACGGAATGACCGGCGGGAAGCCGGACACGGCACAAAGGACATTTCACCATGCTATTTCGCAGCGTAACGCTCGCAGGGCTCGCCATTGCGCTCTCCGCCTGCACGACATCGGAAGGCTCCGTGCCTTCCTTCACCCAGAAGAGCCCCGTTGAAACGCGGTGGGTCGGTCAGTCGGCAGGTATTTTCTTCGCAAAATTCGGCCCGCCGCTGAGCGACACGGAAACCGGCAGCTCGACCGTCTATAACTGGCGCGGCGGTTACAAGAAGGCCACCGTTCCGGCCAGGTTCGAAGAAGGCAAGGACGGCAAGAAGGGTCGCCAGATTTCGCCCGCCCGCACCGCCTCGCTCTCCTGCACGGTGCAGCTCACCGTTTCCAGCAATTATACCATTACCTCCGTGCGCACGGTCTCCGACCGCCCCGGCGTCAATGGCCCCAGCTACTGCGCGGAATTCCTCGCCGCCAACTGAGTTTTCGGCCAGAAAACCGGAACAGAAAGGCTCGCCCAACCGGCGGGCCTTTTCACTTTTTCGGGATTATTGCCATTTTTCCGCAAAAATTTTAGACGCAACGGCTTGGTCCGCCCGATGATGCCCTGCAACGGCTGGATTGCGAGGCTTTTCGCGATATCCGGCTCACAAGACCCTTTCAACCGTTTTAAAGCACCGCCTAATCTTCGCGATCCTGAAAAATGACAATCCGCAAAACCGCGAAATTCGCCGTTGCGACCTTATGTCCCGGCAAAACCCCGGCGAAAGCGCTTGAACTGGAGTGGATAAGTCCGGGTTGTGCCGGTTTGCGCTTTGCTGTAACGGGGGCGGCTGGGAGGAGTGTTTTTAACACAAAACAAGAATCAGGTATGGCCGTGACTCCCATCGATCAAGACAAATCCCAGCTCACTGATCTCTCCCAGGACACTTCCCTTTCCCACGCTTTTCCAATGAACCGCCGTCAGGTTCTGGGCGGCGCGCTTGCCGGGATTGCCGCAGCGGCGCTGCCCTCCTCTCCGCTTCTCGCCAACACGACCGCCAAGAAGGTCGATGTGCTTCTGATCGGCGGCGGCATCATGAGCGCGACGCTCGGTGTGTGGCTGCGCGAACTGGAGCCCACATGGTCGATGCAGATGCTGGAGCGGCTGGATGGTGTGGCGCTTGAAAGCTCCAACGGCTGGAACAATGCCGGCACCGGCCATTCCGCACTGGCGGAACTCAACTACACGCCGGAAGACGACAACGGCAACATCAAGATTTCTCAAGCCGTCAACATCAACGAATCCTTCCAGATTTCCCGGCAGTTCTGGGCCTGGCAAGTGCGCAACGGCGTTTTGAAGAACCCGCGCTCTTTCATCAACCACACGCCGCATATGAGCTTCGTCTGGGGTGATGAGAACATCGCCTATCTGGAAAAGCGCTATCAGGCGCTGAAGGCAAGCCCGCTTTTCGCCGGCATGGAATATTCCAGCGACCCCGAGCAGCTGAAGAAATGGGTGCCGCTGATGATGGAAGGCCGCGATCCTTCCCAGAAGATCGGCGCGACGTGGTCGCCGCTCGGCACCGACATGGAATTCGGCGAAATCACCCGACAATTCGTTTCGCACCTGCAAAGCGACCAGAATTTCGACCTGCAGGTCAATAGCGAGGTTTCCGACATTCAGCGCAATGCCGATGGCAGCTGGCGCGTGACCTACACCAATACGAAGACCGATGCCGAACAGGTGGTGGATGCGAAATTCGTGTTCATTGGCGCCGGTGGCGGCGCGCTGCATCTGTTGCAGATGTCCGGCATTCCGGAAGCCGATGATTATGCCGGCTTCCCGGTGGGCGGCTCGTTCCTCATCAACGACAATCCTGATGTGACGATGCAGCATCTGGCCAAGGCCTATGGCAAGGCCTCGGTCGGCTCGCCACCCATGTCGGTTCCGCATCTCGATACTCGCGTGCTGGGTGGCAAGCGTGTTATCCTGTTCGGGCCTTTCGCCACCTTCTCCACCAAGTTCCTGAAGGAAGGCTCGTATTTCGATCTCGTCTCCTCCGTCACAACAAGCAATGCCTGGCCGATGGTGCGTGTGGGCATCGATGAATATCCACTGGTGGAATATCTCGCCGGCCAGTTGATGATGTCGGATGACGACCGCTTTGCCGCGCTGAAGGAATATTTCCCCAATGCCAAGCAGGGCGAGTGGCGTCTGTGGCAGGCGGGCCAGCGCGTGCAGATCATCAAGCGCGACGAAGAAAAGGGCGGCGTGCTGCGGCTCGGCACCGAAGTCGTCTCCGCACAGGACGGCAGCATCGCCGGCCTGCTCGGCGCTTCGCCGGGTGCCTCGACCGCAGCCCCGATCATGCTCAGCGTCCTGGAAAAGGTCTTCAAGGACAAGGTGGCAACGCCGGAATGGCAGGCCAAGATCCGCCAGATCGTGCCGAGCTACGGCACCAAGCTGAATGACGACCCGGAAAAGGTGCGTGAGGAATGGGCCTACACCGCCGAACACCTGCAGCTGCCGACCCCTCCGCAGATCGATCTTGATGCGCTGAAGGGTGCCGGTGTGGCACCTGCGGGTGCGCCGGTGAAGAAGGTGCCGGATATCGCGCTTTAAGGCATCGTCGCGATTGTTAGATTAGACGCCGCGTGTCTTTGGATGCGCGGCGTTTTTGTTGATGCAGGCCTTTCTCCGCACTCAACGTCCTCCTTGGGCTTGACCCGAGAATCCATTAACTTCAACGGATCGTGGACCTCGGGTCAAGCCCGAGGAGGGCGGAGGACAGGTTTTCGCGCTTAACGTTATAGCAAGCTGGCCATCATCGGATATACCGCCACCGAAATATCTGGCCCCCAAACATACTCGGTGGTAATAATTCCTACCAGATGATGGAGATAGCCGTGGCCAACGTGGAAAAGATCAGCGTCTCGATGACGCCCCAGCACGCCGAAATCTTGCGTGATGCCGTGGAAAGCGGCGCTTATGCCAGCAGCAGCGAAGTCATCCGTGAAGCGATGCGAGACTGGTCTGCAAAATGGCTCCAGCGACGCGACGACATCGCCAAGCTGCGCGCGTTGTGGGCTGAGGGCAAAGCCAGTGGCAGTTCAACCGAAGTGGATTTTGACGAGGCGCTGAATGAAGCGCGTGCAGAACTGGCTTCGTTGAAAAATCGTGACCATTAAGCTTGTCTGGACACCCCGCGCACGCGGCGATGTGAAGAAAATCTATCTCGATATTGGCAAATCACAGCCTCTTGCCGCAGAGCGGTATTTCGCTCGGTTCCGCGCCAAGGCGGTGAGTCTGGTCGACCATCCCCATCTTGGCGAACGCCATCCGGAAATTTTTCCGTCTGCCCGTATGCTCGTCGAAGCACCTTATGTCATTCTCTACGAAACCGTGCCGGATACCGATGACGGCGAAATATATTCCGTGGAAATCGTTCGCGTGATCGATGGTCGCCGAGACCTGCGAACATTGTTCTGACTTTGGAATGGATGGCTGGGGCGCCAGGATTCGAACCTGGGAATGCCGGTACCAAAAACCGGTGCCTTACCGCTTGGCGACGCCCCAACAGGGCAGCGAAAGCGAAACGCTGCTGCCTGAACCGCGCCTGATTAGCAAAGCCTGCCCGGCGCGGCAATGACCCGGCGACCAATTTTTTCACAAAACCCAAGCTTTTTGGATGCTGCGCCGCAGACGGCATGATAGGGCTTGGCGATTGTGCGGCGGGCGCCGTCGGCACTGGCGGCATGGCATTCATTCAGGAGGTCTTGATGGCGGACCCGGCATTCGATCTCGATTTCAAGCCGGCCTATGGCGAGGCGGTTCCTGTCGCCCCGCTGATCCAGCGCCTCACCGTCAACAATCCTTCCGCCTTTACCTTCCATGGCACCAATTCCTATATCGTCGGCGACCGTTCCGTCGCCGTCATCGATCCCGGCCCGGAGGATGAGGCGCATTTTCAGGCGCTGATGACGGCGCTTGACGGCCGCGAGGTGACCCACATCTTCGTCAGCCACACCCATCGCGATCACTCGCCGCTTGCCCGGCGGTTGAAGGAAGCCACGGGGGCGACAACGGTGGCGGAAGGTCCGCACCGCGCCGCCCGGCCGCTCTATGCGGGTGAAACCAACCCATTTGCCGAAAGCTCCGATATGGCTTTCGTGCCTGATATTGCGCTTGGCGACGGGCAGAGCCTTTCCGGCGATGGCTGGACGCTGACTGCCCTGCACACGCCGGGCCACACCGCCAACCACGCCGCCTTTGCGCTTGATGGCAGCGGCATCGTCTTTTCCGCCGATCATGTCATGGCCTGGGCCACCACCATCGTCGCACCGCCGGATGGGGCGATGAGCGATTACATGGCCTCGCTGGAACGGCTGCTGACCCGCGACGACCGGCTGTTCCTGCCCGGCCATGGCGGGCCGGTCACCGACCCCGCCGCCTTCATGCGCGGGCTGCGCGCCCACCGCCGCATGCGGGAAAAGGCGGTGCTAAAGCGTATCCGCGAGGGTGACCGGTTGATCGCCGAGATGGTGAAGGTGATCTATGCCAGCACCGACAAGCGCCTGCATGGCGCCGCGGCCCTTTCCGTGCTGGCGCATATCGAAGATTTGATCGAGAAGGGTGAGGTACAGACCGAGGGTGCGCCTTCGCTGCTGGGCGAATATTTTCCGGCTTAACGGATATTTCTGGCGCTCGACATCAAGGCTTGCTCTGGCCTCGCCACTCGCTCGCCCATTGATGGGGGTGAGCGGAAGCCGTTTGTTTCTTCTCCCCGCCGGGGAGAAGGTCGCGGCAGCGGGATGAGGGGGCAAGGGTGGTGAGATACGGCAACGTTGCCCCCTCATCCGACCCTTCGGGCCACCTTCTCCCCGGCGGGGAGAAGAAACAAGCGGCGACGCCACTGCCACACAATCAAGACGACCCGCAGCACCTCTGCTTCATTCACCCAAAACGTCTCAGTTGTCGTTCAACCCCTGCATTTCCGCATCCAGCGCATCGAGATAGGCCTCCGCGATCGCAGCCCCCATGCCGAGATCGTGCGGGGCGTAACGAGAGGCCACGCGGATATCGACGATGGTGGTTTCCGCCTCTTCCTTGAGGCGGATGAGGATATCGAAACGCAGGCCCCAGATGCGGGTGCGCGTTTCGCCCTGCATCAGCACCACGCCGCTGCCGTTAAAGAAGGTGGGCTGCGGCGCCTCGGCCGGGCGGGCCATGGGGACTGGCACGATGGAGGGCAGGTCTTCCACCGGCCCCTCTTCGCCGGGCGGCGTCTTGTCCTGTTCGGGAACGCCGACGGAGGGCGGCTCCACCGCACCGATGACACCTCTGGTATGGGTGATGCGGATATTCTGGGCGGCGGCCATCTTCTTGGCGGCGGCATAGATACGGTCTATCGCGCCTTCATAACGGCGTCCGGCGAGGCTGGCATAGGCGATGGCCTGCGCATCACGGTCTTGTTTCGCAACCGTGGCGGGCCTTGCCAGCCATTGCTGGTTCGCGACCGGTGCCACCAGCCATTCCGGCACGTCGGTCAGATCCGTGGAGATGTCGTAAATCTTCGGCTGCTGCCAATAAAGATATGCGCCGTACCCGACCACACCGAGCGGCAGGGCCGATAGAAGCAGGGCGGCAAGCGCCGAAAGCCCGCCCCGCGCGCCCTTTGTCCACAGCCGCTCAAGGCCGATCAGCGCCAGAAGCACCGCCGTGAGCGCGATGCCGGCGGCAATCATCAGCAACCCCACAAGGTCAGGTGTCGTCAGTGGCCCGAAACGGTGGATACCGGCGGCAATCAGAAATAGCGCCAGCGCCACTAGCCCGAGATAGCGGGAAAGATAGGCTGCAACCGAAAAAGGCCGGACGAAACGCACAGTCATGGAAGCGGATATCCGTAAGATCGCATTGGCGTAAAAGCGTTGCACCCGAAATCTGGCAAGGGAATCACCTGCATATGATGTCATAGACCGGATTTGCGGCGAGGAAAACAAAGGAGGGAGCCGATCTGCGGGTAAAGCGTGCTCACAACCTCCGAAGACCTCTCTTCCGTGAAGCCGGACATGATCCACTGCTGTCCGGTTTAAATTTCCGGGCAGGATGCAGTCCCTTGCAATGACTGCGAATTCTCTCGGCATCATCCTCGGCCTTGTGCCGAGGATGATGCCGTTGAATAAAATCAATACGTTGCAGATCTTGGGGACACGCCCGAGGATGACGATGACTGAGTGGCATGCCCTGCCTTCCCATCTAACGACGCTGATCTTCTTTCGTGTCCGGTTCGAGACGATACGGCCAAAAATATAATAGAAACCACGACCTGTGCCTTCTTCGAAAATTTAATCCGGACAGTAGTGGACATGGTTTGGGGGGACGCACACTCCTGCCAAATGCAGACGCTCTCCGGGCCTCCGGTATCGCTCCGACGGGCCGAGAGGCCACGGCAACAAGAAATCGGAATATTTTTCCGCATGAGTGGCGCTTAGGAGAATAATTCCCCGACAATGCAACAAATACGCAAGCTCATCCCTTAATTGCTGAGGAAATCGGCGTATCCTCGGCGACCTCCCTCGAGAATGCGTGTAAAAAGTGCAACATTCTCGTTTTCTTGCACAATAAAGAGACAAGCCATGTCACAGGCAACGACGCCCGCCCGCTCATCCGGGCCTAAACCCTTTTATCGCAATTTCGGCTTTCAGGTTCTGAGCGCCATGGTCATCGGCCTGCTGCTCGGGCTCGTTGCGCGCAACATCGGTCCCGATGCCGCCGGCAGCCCGAATGGGCTTTCGGTAACGCTGCAGACCATCGGCAGCATTTTCGTGCAGCTGCTGCGCGCGCTGGTACCGCCGCTGATCTTCACGGCCATCGTCGCTTCCATCGCCAATCTCAAGAACCTTTCCAATGCGGCAAAGCTGGTATGGCAGACGCTCTTGTGGTTCGCCATCACGGCGCTCATCGCCGTGGTCATCGGCATCGTGCTCGGCCTCGTCATTCAGCCGGGTGTCAACACGGCGATTGCCAATACGGCAGCGGCAGCCCCCTCCTCCACCGGTTCGTGGCTGGACTTCCTCAAGGGCCTGGTTCCTGCCAACGTCTTCGGCCTCGAAGCGTCTACCAAAATCAACAACGGTTCCGGCAGCACTTCGCTGAACTTCAACGTTCTGCAGCTGCTCGTGGTATCGATTGCCTTTGGCGTTGCGGCGCTGAAAGCAGGCAAGGCGGCGGAGCCGTTCCTCGCTTTCAACCAGTCGCTGCTCGCCATCGTGCGTAAAATCCTGTGGTGGGTCATCCGCCTCACGCCCATCGGCACAATCGGCCTGCTCGGTCGCGCGGTTGACCAATATGGCTGGACGACGCTTTCGCAGCTCGGCTGGTATGCGGCTGCCGTTTATATCGGTCTGGCGCTGGTGCTTTTCGTGGTCTATCCGGCGCTGCTTCTGGCCCATGGCCTGAAGCCGTCACGCTTCTTTGCGGGCGCATGGCCGGCCATCCAGCTCGCCTTCGTTTCGCGCTCCTCCATCGGCACCCTGCCCGTTACCGAGACCGTGACGGAAAAGAGCCTCGGCGTGCCGCGCGAATATGCCGCCTTCGCCGTGCCGCTGGGCGCCACCACCAAGATGGACGGTTGCGCCGCCATCTACCCGGCGATTTCGGCGATCTTCATCGCACAGTTCTTCCAGGTGCCGCTCGGCATTCAGGAATATGTGCTGATTGTTTTCGTCTCGGTGCTCGGTTCGGCTGCAACAGCGGGTCTCACAGGTGCTGTGGTAATGCTGACGCTGACGCTTTCCACGCTCGGACTGCCGCTCGAAGGCGTGGGCCTGCTGCTTGCCATCGACCCGATCCTCGACATGGGCCGCACGGCGGTCAACGTCGCCGGTCAGGCGCTGGTGCCGACGCTTGTTGCCAAGCGTGAGGGCATTCTGGATGAAGCTGTTTATAACAACGCCAAGGACATCGACGCGCTCGATGACCGGGAGGCAGTGGCGGCCTGATTGACGTAACGGGGAGGTGGCTACCAGTGCACGTCCTTTGGATCAACACCACCGTTGATTTAAATCATCTTGGTGATGTCACCATGATCGCAGCCGCCGGCAATAAAAAGCTGGGCGGCTGTGATCATATGGCGGTCATCTATCGTAAAACCTTTGCGCAATTCGTTTAGCGTTGTGTGAGACACTGCAATCCGATCCAATAGGCAGGCGAACGATTTCCAAAAGTGGCAAGCGGTGCTGCTGTTATATTCGGATGAACAGAAATTCGCTTAGGTAATGCTTCCTATGTCCGTTAGTTTCAGCAAACATGATCCGGCTCTTACTATTCGCCGCATTCTCAAGGTCAATCACGCTGGCGAGTTCGGTGCAATTCGTATCTATGGGGCACAGATCTGGATGGCGCTTCGGCTGTTTCCCGATATCGTGCCGGCTCTTCGTGAAATGCAAGACGACGAAATCGATCATTGCCGCCAGTTCCGGGAAGCCATGTCCTCCAGAAATGCCAAGCCCTGTCGTGTGATGGCATTTTGGAGCCTTGGAGGTTACCTGCTTGGCTTTCTGACCGCCCTTGGCGGACGTAACATGGTCTGGATCTGCACCGAGGCCGTTGAAAGCACCGTTCATCGCCATCTGGAAGACCAATTGGCCTTTTTGCAGAAGAGAGATCCTGAGCTTCATCAGCTTATTGCCTCGATTCAAGAACAGGAGTTGGCTCATCTGCGGGAGGCCGAAAAAAACCAGACGACGCGCGGCTTGGGCCGCAGGCTGCTTCTGCCGGTTATTGGCTTTCTCACCGACCTGATGATCTGGCTTTCGACATGGGGGGACTCAAAGCGGTTGCACGCTGAAATGGGAAACTCCAAGCAGGCTTGACACTGAGACTCAAGCTATTGATCGTCCTGGATTTCTTTTACGGTGCAGACGCGCCGTGGTTGGATGCCGGATTTGGTTCGGGATGGTGGAGGGAAGTTTTCAATGCAACTTTCCACCCCAACGCGGCTTTTCCCCGTATGAAAACAAGCGTATCAATCGCGGCAATAAAACAGCCGCCCGGTTACGCTTTTCAAGGGAGAAACAAGATGCGCGTTTCCATCGTCCTCGGTTCGCTTGCCGCCATGCTGGCGCTGACCGCCTGCCAGACGCTGACGCCGGAAGAGCGGCGGGCGCGGGATGAGGCGACGTGCCGGGGTTATGGTTTTCGCACCGGCACCGACCAGATGGCCGGATGCCTGCTCGACCTCGATCTCGATCGCCGTGCTGACAACCGCGCCTGGCAGGCGCAGATGAACCGCGACATGTTCTACCGGCCGGTCGTGGTCGAGCGTCAGATCATCGTCCGACAGAACCCCTGATGGGGATGAAGGCGACGTTGCTTGCCGCCTTGCCTTTATCCGCCTTTGCAGCAAGCGTTGCCTGCGCGGCGGCTAGGCGGGCGATGGGCACGCGGAAGGGCGAGCAGGACACGTAGTCGAGATCGGCATCTTCGCAGAAATGGATCGAGGCCGGATCGCCGCCATGTTCGCCGCAAATGCCGAGCTTCAGTTCCGGCCGCGTCTGGCGGCCGCGCTCGGCGGCGATGCGGATCAACTCCCCCACACCGTCGAAATCGAGCGAAATGAACGGGTCACGTTCGATGATGCCCTTGCGCTGATAGGTGTTGATGAAGCGCGCCGCATCGTCGCGGGAAATGCCGAAGGTCGTCTGCGTCAAATCGTTGGTGCCGAAGGAGAAGAACTCCGCGGCTTCCGCAATCACATGGGCACGAAGGGCCGCACGCGGCAGTTCGATCATGGTGCCGGTCAGATATTCGAGTTCCATGCCGGTCTCTTCCGCCACGGCGGCAGCGACGCGATCGATAACCTCGGTGACATAATCCAGCTCTGAGCGCAGGCCGACCAGCGGCACCATGATCTCAGGCACGACAGGCGCGCCGGTGATACGCGCCGCCTCAACGGCGGCTTCAAAAATGGCGCGCGCCTGCATTTCGGCGATCTCCGGATAGGAAATCGCCAGACGGCAGCCGCGATGGCCGAGCATGGGGTTAAATTCGTGCAGCGCATCCAGCCGCTGGCGAAACACCGTCTGCGGCATGCCCATGGCGGCCGCCACCTCGACGATCTCGCCATCGGTCTTCGGCAGGAATTCATGCAGCGGCGGGTCGAGCAGGCGGATCGTCACCGGCAGGCCGTGCATGATCTGGAACAGTTCGGTGAAATCCGAGCGCTGCATCGGCAAAAGCTGGTCGAGCGCCGCCCGCCTGCCCTTTTCGCTTTCGGCAAGGATCATTTCGCGCATCACATGGATGCGATCGCCTTCGAAGAACATATGTTCGGTGCGGCACAGGCCAATGCCTTCGGCACCGAAGGCGCGGGCGGCGCGGGCGTCGGCAGGGGTGTCTGCATTGGTACGTACCGTCATGCGGCGCAGATTGTCAGCCCAGATCATCAGCTTACCGAAATCGCCTGACAGTTCCGGTTGCGTCATCGGCACTTCGCCCTTCAGCACACGGCCGGAAGAGCCATCGATGGTGATGATATCGCCGCGCTTGAGCATGCAGCCGACGCCAATCAGCACCTTGTTGCGCATGTCGACGCGCATGGAACCCGCACCGGTGACGCAGGGGATGCCCATGCCGCGCGCCACCACGGCGGCGTGGCTGGTCATGCCGCCGCGCGTGGTCAGAATACCTTCGGCGGCATGCATGCCATGAATATCTTCCGGGCTGGTTTCGATGCGCACCAGAATGACGCGGCGGCCTTCAGCTTCCGCCGCAACAGCCTCTTCCGAGGTGAAGACAATCTCGCCGGTCGCCGCGCCCGGAGAGGCCGGCAGGCCGGAACCGATGATGGGGCGGGAAATGCCCGGATCAATTGTCGGGTGCAACAGCTGGTCGAGCGAGGACGGCTCGATGCGGCAAACGGCCTCCTCCTGCGAAATCAGCCCTGCTTCCACCATATCGACGGCAATCTTCATGGCGGCGCGGGTGGTGCGCTTGCCGGAACGGGTCTGCAACATCCAGAGCGTGCCGCGCTCGATGGTGAATTCCAGATCCTGCATGTCGCGATAATGGTTTTCCAGCCGCTTGCAGATGGCCAGGAATTCAATGAACGCCTCCGGCATCAGCTTTTCCATGGAGGGCTTGTCGGAACCCGACGCCAGCCGCGCGGCCTCGGTGATCGACTGTGGCGTGCGGATGCCCGCGACCACGTCTTCACCCTGCGCATTGACGAGGAATTCGCCGTAAAGCTCCGCCTCGCCGGTGGAAGGATTGCGGGTGAAGGCGACGCCGGTTGCCGAAGACGAGCCGAGATTGCCGAAGACCATGGCCTGAACGTTGACCGCCGTACCCCAATCACCCGGAATATTGTGCAGATGCCGATAGGTCACGGCGCGGTGGTTGGTCCAGCTGGCGAAGACCGCGCCGATGGCCCCCCAGAGCTGGACATGACAGTCCTGCGGGAAGGCTTCGCCCAGCTCATCCTCGATCAGCTTTTTATAAAGCTGGACGACGTGCTGCCATTCGACCGCCGACATATCGGTATCATATTCATGGCCGAGCCGGCCTTTTTCATCCTCGAGGATTTCCTCGAACAGTTCATGATCGAGGCCCATGACGACATCGGCATACATCTGGATGAAGCGGCGGTAGCTGTCCCAGGCAAAACGGGCGTCGCCGGCATCGTGGCCCAGCGCCTCGACCGTGCGGTCATTGAGACCGAGATTGAGAACGGTGTCCATCATGCCGGGCATGGAGGCGCGCGCGCCGGAGCGGACGGAGAGAAGCAGCGGCGACTGGCTGCCGCCGAAGGTCTTTCCGGTCACGCTTTCCATGCCGTGCAGGCCAGCCATGACCTGTAACTTCAGGTCTTCTGGAAGATCACGGCCGTTCTTGTGATAAAGGGCGCAGGCATCTGTAATGATGGTAAGGCCGGGGGGAACGGGTAGGCCGAGACTTGCCATTTCGGCAAGGTTCGCGCCCTTGCCGCCCAATATTGCAACGTCACCTGCCCTGCCTTCGGCGACACCATTGCCGAAGGTATAAACCCATTTTTTCATTCCACGCTCTCCACCCAGAAGCGTTGTCATTTTTCTATCATCTACAGCATTGCCAGCATGTTGGAAACGCCGCAACGTGCAGTTTACATCGCAGTGCAGCATAATTGCGGCGAATTGCGCGCCAGAATTGCCGCAAACACAAAATAACAGCATGACTGACGCATTCGTGTAGTGCGCAGAAACGGAGTGTTCCCTAAGCCACTATCATCGCCGACAAAGAGATTATTCATGCAATTTACTCGCCGCCATACGTTGAAATTTGCCGGAATTTCTTGCGCCGCCACGGCGCTGGCCGGTGCGCTCAAGGCCGAGGGCGGCACGCCCGCCGCAAATGCCGCAACCGCCCTGCCCTTTGCCCTCACGACACCCATGCATATCGGCCAGGCAGCACTTCGCGTGCGCGATCTTGATCCGATGATCGATTATTACCGTTCGGTGCTTGGCATGAACGAGGTGGGACGCACGGCCAGAGGCGTGACGCTTGGCGTCGGCACCGTGCCGCTGCTCGATCTCGTGCACAAACCGGCGGCCGACTACGAAAGCCCCACCTCCGCCGGCCTGTTCCACATCGCCTATCTGATGCCCTCCCGCAAGGATCTTGCCCGCTGGCTGGTGCACGCGGCGCTCCGGCAGGTGCCGCTTTCGGGTTTTGCCGACCATAATGTCAGCGAAGCGGTCTATCTCAACGATCCAGAGGGCAACGGTATCGAGGTTTACAGCGACCGCCCGCAGGACGCATGGGTCTGGAGCGGCCGGGTGGTGAAAATGGGCACCGAACCGCTTGATGTCGATAATCTAGTGGCGCTGACCGACACCAAAACCGACCATTATGAGGTCGCACCGGCGGGAATGCGCATCGGCCATATTCACCTGCGGGTCGGCGAAATCGCCACCGCCCGCGGCTTTTATGAAGCCGCCGTCGGCCTGCAACCGACGCAGGATGCGCGTTCGGACGCATCGTTCCTCTCCTCCGGCGGCTATCACCATCATCTGGCGGTGAATACATGGAACAGCCGGGGGGCGAAGGAACGCAACGCCACAGAGACCGGCCTCGACTGGTTTTCACTCACTGTCCGAAATCCCGACGATCTCGAAGCGCAGAAGACCAGGCTGCGGGCCGCCGCTTATGTGCTGGTGGAGATGGAGAACGATGTGGTGGAAGCGATTGATCCGTGGGGCACGCGACTGCGGCTGGTGCCGGCTTGAGTGAGCACAAAAACACGCACACTGCGTGATTGACAGTTGCGGCAAGTGAAGCGTTTACCAGAATTCGTAGCCCCCCTCTTCTCGTCATTCCGGCCTTGAGCCGGAATCCAGTCGGCACGCGTCTGCGCGACAGGAAGGGTTCCTTTCAGCCAATGACTTGGGCTGGCTGGATACCGGCTCGAGGCCGGCATGACGTAGGAGGTTTGCTCCCCGGAAACAACTACCAGCAAGATCGCCGCATCAAACTATGAAGCCAATGGAAAGAAAGCCTTGCGAGGCCACGGCAGCGGCCTCGCAAGGCATTCCATCCGGTACAGGAAACCGGATGGTGGGGTCTGGTGAGAGCCCTTGGTTGTTTCGTAAAACATAGCAAAATGCCGCGCATTGTCGCTCACCCGAATGGGTGATACGGCGAGATAAATTCACATTGAGCAAAAGTCGGGACTGATCCCCGGAAAAGCCGCCTCAGACAGCTTCGCGCAACTGTTCGGCGGTCTGCAAATCGACCGATACCAGTTGCGACACGCCCTGTTCGGCCATGGTGACGCCGAAGAGGCGGTTCATGCGCGCCATGGTGATGGGATTGTGGGTGATGATGACGAAACGCGTCTCCGTCGAGGCCACCATCTCGTCCATCAGGTTGCAGTAGCGCTCGACATTGTGGTCGTCGAGCGGCGCGTCCACCTCGTCAAGCACGCAGATCGGTGCTGGATTGGTGAGGAAGACCGCGAAAATCAGCGCCATGGCCGTCAAAGCCTGCTCGCCGCCCGAAAGCAGCGTCATGGTCTGCGGTTTCTTGCCCGGAGGACGGGCGAGGATTTCCAGCCCCGCCTCCAGCGGATCGTCGGATTCGATCAGCTGCAATTCCGCCGTGCCGCCGCCGAAAAGATGGGTGAACAGCCGCTGGAACTGCGAATTGACCACATCGAAGGCGGCAATCAGTCGTTCGCGGCCTTCGCGGTTGAGGCTCTGGATGCCGGCGCGGAGTTTCCGCACGGCGTCGATGATGTCGTCGCGTTCCTTGATCAGCGCCGCAAGCTTGGCGGAAAGCTCGGCCTGCTCCTCCTCGGCGCGCAGATTGACCGCGCCAAGCCTCTCGCGCTCGATCTTCAAGCGGTCGAGATCGCGCTCGACATCGCGGATATCGGGCTTCGGCTGGTCAGGGCCAAGGCCGGTCAGGCGCAGCGCCATATGCGGCTCGGTATTCAGCGTCTCACGGATGCGATGTTCGGTTTCCTGCCGTTTTTCGCGGGCCGACACCAGTCGCTCTTCGGCACGGCCGCGCTTTTCGCGGGCTTCGGCCAGTTCGGAAAGCGCCGTCGTGGCGGTGCGGTCGGCGACGCGTTGCAGGTTTTCCGCCTCGGCCAGCCGGTCGGCGGCTTCCCGGCGGGCGTCTTCGGTTTTCTGAAGCTCGTTGAGGAGATTGCGGCGTTTCTCGTCGAATTCCTCCGGCGCTATGTCCAGCTCGGCGATTTCCTCACGCGCCTCTTCCTCGCGTTCGCGCAGGGTGGCTATATGATCGGCTGCACTGGCCGCGCGCGAGCCCCAAGTGGCGCGCTCCTGCGCAATCGCCTGCAGCCGGCGCTGGCGGCTTTCGGCCTCGCGGCTCACACCTTCATGACGGGCGCGAGCTTCCGCCAAAAGACCGCGATCGGTAGCGACTTCAAGCTGGCTTTCACGCAGCTTCAGGTCGAGGACGGAGAGATCGGGAGCGTCCTCGATTTCGATGCGGGCATTTTCTTCCTGAACGGCGATCTCGTCGATCTGCGCGCCGATCTGGTTCAGCGCCTCGGAAACGATATCCCGGCGGCGCAGCAGATCGCCCGAGGCCCGTTCGGCTGATGTCAGCGCCTCGCGCGCTTCGGCAAGCTGGCGTGTCGCCAAGCGGTTTCTGTCGCGCACCTCCGAAAGCCGCATTTCGGCGCTTCGGATGTCTTCGGTTTTGATGGTTAGCTGTTCTTCAGCCTCTTCGAGGCCATAACGAGCTTCGTCGAGTTCGGTCTCGATTTCCGCAAGGCGATTTTTCTGCGCCAGACGCAGGGCGGCGGCTCCCGGCGCATCGGCGCTGGCGATATGGCCATCCCAGCGAAACAGCGCGCCCTCGCGCGTCACCAGCCGCTGGCCGGGTTTCAGCTGTGGCATCAGGCGCAGAGCCTCCGCGGTGTCGGCAACGACGCCGATCTGGACGAGCGAGCGCCGCAGCGCATTCGGCGCCTGCGCGTAGTCCAGAAGTGGTTTCACACCCGGCGGCAGGGCAGGATCGCCCGCCCCATCGCCATTGCCGGCCCAATAGGCGGCAGCGGCGGGGTCGAGCGAGCTTTCGAGATCGTCACCAAGGGCCGCCCCCAGCGCCGCTTCAAACCCGCGCTCCACCGTCATCTCCTCAGCCACCGGTGTGAAGCTGCCATTGGCGGCGGCGCTGGAGGCGAGGATTTTGGTGATGGTGCGCGCTTCGGTTTCCAGCGCGTTCAGCCGGTTTCTCGCCGTCTCCAGCGGTCCGCGCGCCAGTGCTTCGGCGGAACGCGCCGCAGCGACGGCGGCTTCCGCCTCCTCCGCCACGATCAGCGCATCCTCAACCGCGATCTCGGCTGCCTCGACCGCTTCGCGGCGTTCCGAAGGATCGGGAAGGCCGGCGAGTTTTTCATCGATGGCGTCGATCTCGGACGATGCTTCCTGCGACTGGCGTTCCAGCCGCAGCTTGCGATCAGAAAGATCGCGGATCGTCTTTTCCAATTGCTGACGGGAGGCGGCAGCCTGCGCGCGCTCGGCGGTGATGGCGGTGAAAACGGCTTCGCTCTCGGTGAGTTTGACGGCCGCAGCCTCGAAGGCCTCCCGCAGTTCTTCACCGTGACGGCCCTGATCCGACAGGATTTCGAGAAGGTCGGCCTCTTCTTCATCGAGCCGGGCAAGGATCTGGGCATTATCCGAGACAAGCCGTTCCTCGCGAACGATATCCTCGCCAAGCTGCGACAGACGACGGGCCAGCTCGTCGCGGCGGCGCAGCAGGCGGTTTGCCTCGTCATCCAGTTGGGTGCGGGCGATTTGCAGGCGTTGCAGGGCGGCGGCGACGCGGGCCTCGTTCTCACGCAGCTCCGGCAGCTTCAGGCTGGCGATGCCCTGCTGTTTTGCCGCTTCCATCTGCGCTTGCACCTTTTCGGCGACGATGTTGGTGGCCTGATTGAGCGCGTTTTCCCCTTCGCCTTCCGCCTCCTTCGCCTCCACCCAGCGAATGTGCAGAAGCGTCGCTTCGCGGGAACGGATATCCGCCGACAGCATCTTGAAACGGTTCGCCTGCCGCGCCTGGCGTTTCAGGCTTTCAATCTGGCTTTCCAGCTGCGAGGTTACGTCCTCCAGCCGCTCGAGATTGGTCTCGGCGGCGCGCAGGCGAAGCTCCGCCTCGTGGCGGCGGGAATGCAGGCCGGAAATGCCGGCGGCCTCTTCCAGCAACTGGCGGCGGGCCTGCGGCTTGGCGTTGATGAGTTCGCCGATGCGCCCCTGCCCCACCATCGAGGGCGAGCGCGCGCCGGTGGAGGCATCCGCAAACAGCAGCTGCACATCCTTGGCGCGGGCTTCCTTGCCGTTGATGCGGTAGACCGAGCCGTTTTCGCGCTCGATGCGGCGCGTGACCTGAATTTCATCGGCATCGTTGAAGGCGGCTGGGGCGGTGCGGTCGGAATTGTCGAGGTAGAGACCAACTTCGGCGGTGTTGCGGGCCGGGCGATTGCCGGAACCGGAGAAGATGACGTCATCCATGCCGGATGCGCGCATGTTCTTGTAGGAATTTTCGCCCATCACCCAGCGCAGCGCTTCGACCAGATTGGACTTGCCGCAGCCGTTAGGGCCGACGACGCCGGTCAAGCCCGGCTCAATGATGAATTCCGATGGTTCGACGAAGGATTTAAAACCGACGACGCGCAGCTTGTTGAACTTCATGCCGCCATGCTCCGCCTAAACACACGGCAATAAAAAACGGGCGAGCGGAGATATCCGCCGCCCGTCTCTTTCGGGGTTCGGCGATCAGAGCAGCTTGTCGATGACAGCCGACATGGTTTCAACCGACATGTCTCCTGCGTATTTCTTGCCGTTGATGATGAAAGTCGGCGTGGAGTTGATGCCGAATTCCGTCGCACCGCGTTGCATGGTTGCGTTCACATCATCCAGAAGTTTCTGGTTCGTCAAGCAGGCCTCGAAAGACTCCTGTGAGAAACCGGCCATTTTAGACAATTGCAGCAGAGCGCCGCGGGCATCCTGCGCCGTGGCCCAGCCCTGCTGCTGCTTGAACAGCATGGAAACGAACGGGAAATACTGACCTTCCGGTGCGCAACGCGCCAGCATGAAGGCGGCAGCGGCACGCGGATCGAACGGGAATTCGCGCAGCACGAAATAGACCTTGCCGGTATCGATGTATTTCTTCTTGATCTCGTCAAAGGTCTTGTTGTGGAAATTGGCGCAATGCGGGCAGGTCATCGACATATATTCGACGATCTTGACGGGCGCGTTGGCATCACCGAGCGCTGCTTCCGGCAGCGGGCCGGGCTTCATCACCGCAGCCATATCCACATCACCGGTGGACTGGGGCAATTCCTGCGCTTCGGCGATGCCGGGCGCAAAGGCAAACGGCAGGGCTGCGGCAACGGCGGCAAGGGCAACACCGCCAAGCAGGCTGCGACGGGAAATGGTCAGTTCGGGAAAATGCATGAAAGCACCTGTTGGTAATAGACTCTATTGTCTGTTGATTCCGATATAGCGACGGCCTGTTCATCACAAGCGGGGTTTTGAACTCTTCCTGTCAAAGAATTGTGACCAGTCAAGGACGGCACCTCTTTCATCAAATTGTCTTGCGCCCCGGCTTCCTCTGCAAAACCGCCGTGCCAAGTCTTTCCACCGCCTTGCGCAGCGCCTCGCTCTCGATGCCTTGCATCATGTCATCGAGACGTTTTGCCGCATCACCGCGCAGCGGCGGCGGTTTTCTTTTGCGGGCAATGGTTTGGGAAACCGGCTTCTGCACGATCCTGATCTGGCGCACCGCCGGAAAACCAAAAAAGCCATTGATCCGGGCGATGAGTTCGCCCTGCGCATGGGTGAGGAACAAGGCGCGTGCACCTTCGCAGGCAATCGTCAGCACACCCGGCTGATAGCCACCGCGATCCGGCCCCTCGTCGCGGCGCGGCCAGGTGATTTTTTCCGGGCGGGTGCAATCGGCAAAGTCATCGCCGGCGATCTCGTCCCATGAGCCAAGCAGCGCCGTATTGATGCCGGCGCGTTTCGACAGCACCGGATCCATGATGCCATTGGCGACTTCGGCGATCTGTACCACGCCCTTCTTGTATCCGACGCCCTTCTGGGGATAACGCATGTTTCACTCGCGATTTTTGACCGCACCATCGGGGTGTTCTTGATCGGCCGGTCCTGATGTCCCAACTATAGGCCGAATCCAACGGAAACGGCAAACCATGCTCCAGAAAACCGACCCGCCGTCTCACGCGCAGATGCTGCTGGCATGGTACGACCGCCACCATCGCGAGTTGCCGTGGCGCACCTCCCCGGCCATGGCTGCCAAGGGAAACCGCGCCGATCCCTATCATGTCTGGTTGTCCGAAGTCATGCTGCAGCAGACGACGGTGCAGGCGGTTAAACCCTATTTCCTGAAGTTTCTCGCCGCATGGCCAACCGTCAGCGATCTGGCGGCGGCGCCGGTCGAGGATGTGATGGCCGCATGGGCGGGGCTTGGGTATTATGCTCGTGCCCGCAACCTTAAAAAATGCGCGGAAGCCGTGGCGAAAGAGCATGGCGGCGTCTTGCCGGATACCGAAGAGGGCCTGAAAAAGCTGCCCGGCATCGGCGATTACACCTCCGCCGCCGTGGCGGCAATCGCGTTTAACCGGCAGGCGGCTGTCATGGACGGCAATGTCGAGCGCGTCATCTCCCGCCTGTTTGCCATCGATGCCCCCCTGCCCGGCTCCAAACCCGCCATGAAGGCAAAGGTGGCCGCGCTCACCCCTGCCGACCGGCCCGGCGATTTTGCCCAGGCGATGATGGATCTCGGCGCGACGATCTGCACGCCGAAGCGGCCGGCCTGCGCGCTCTGTCCGTTCAACGGCCAGTGTCTGGCGCTTGCCGATGACGAGCCGGAGCGTTTTCCGGTCAAGCCTGCGAAAAAGGCAAAGCCGGTGCGGCTTGGCGCCGCCTTCGTGGCGGTGAATACCAGCGGCGAAATCCTGCTGCGGCGGCGCATCGACAGCGGGCTTCTCGGCGGCATGACCGAGGTGCCGACAACGGCATGGACCGCCCGCGTGGATGGCGGCACGGAGACGAACCACGCGCCCTTTGCCGCCGGCTGGCAGGCGGCGGGCGTCATCGTGCATGTCTTCACCCATTTCGAGCTGCGGCTCACCGTCTATCGCGTGCAGGTGCCGGATAGCCTCAAAACAGGGCTGGATGACGGATGGTGGGAGCCGGTTACAAATCTTGACGCGCAGGCGCTGCCAACGGTGATGAAAAAAGTCATTGCGCAGGCTATTCCATCCGCATTCGATGAACGCAGGAAATTTCGATGACCAAGATTGAGCATATCGTATTCGACATCGGCAAAGTGCTGATCCACTACGATCCGCATCTCCCCTACAGCCGTCTCATTCCCGATGCCGACGAGCGCCAATGGTTCTTCGACAATGTCTGCACCCATGACTGGAACCTCGAACAGGATCGCGGTCGCCGCTGGGAGGATGCCGAAGCGCTGTTGCTGGAGCAGTTTCCCGAACGGGAAGAACATATTCGCGCCTTCCGCAAATTCTGGCACGAGATGGTCTCGCATTCCTATGATGACAGCGTCGCGATCATGGTTGGCCTGATCGACAGTGGCCACGATGTGACGATGCTCACCAATTTCGCCTCCGACACGTTTCGTGAGGCGCAAAAGATGTTTCCCTTCCTCACTCTGCCGCGCGGCGTGACGGTTTCGGGCGATGTGAAGCTGCTGAAACCTGACGTGGCGATCTACGATCTGCACGCCAAGGAATTCGGCCTCAATCCCGCTGCCAGCATCTTCATCGACGACACTCTGGCGAATGTGGAAGGCGCAAAACAAGCCGGCTGGCAAGCGCTGCATTTCACCGGCGCGGAAAAGCTGCGGCAGGACCTGCGGGCCTATGGGGTAGATGCCTGAATATGACAAAACGGGCAGCTCCTATGGAGTTGCCCGTTCCTTGAGATTTTACCGGAAAACCGGCGTTCAGCCCTGTGCGAAGGGCACGGCGACGTAGGTTTGCGAATCGCCGCGCTGGATGAGCAGCAGAACGGATTTGCGACCGGCCTTGCCGGCCTGCGCAATGGCCGCCTTGGCATCACCCGCCGATTTCACCGCGGTCTGATTGACTGAAACGATCACATCTCCCGCCTGCAAACCGGCCTCGGCGGCGGGTTTGGAGGGTGTCACGCTTTCGACGATCGTACCCTTCTCATCCTGCGGGAGATTGAGGGCTTCACGGATCGCCGGGGTGATATCGGCCAGTCCGATACCGATCATCGGCAGGGCTTGCGATGAGGCGTCGCCCTTTTGCTGGCCATTGTCAGGGGATGCCTGTGCGCTCTGGCCATCATTGCCACCCACGGTGAGAAGCAAGTCTTTCGTCTCGCCCTGGCGCCAGACTGTAACGTGTTCCTTCTGGCCCGGCGACAGATCGGCGACCATGCGCGACAGGTCGCGCGGGGACTTGATCGCCTGGCCGCCGAGCGCGGTAATCACGTCGCCGGTCTTGATGCCGGCGCGGCCTGCGGGCGTGCTCGCTTCCACCTTGGCGACCAGCGCACCTTCCGGCGTGGCAAGGCCGATGGCGTTGGCCACGTCAGGCGTCACCGGCTGTATCTGGACGCCAATGAAGCCGTGGTGGATCGACCCATCCTTCATCAGGCGGACGACGACATTCTGCGCCTGATCGGAAGGAATGGCGAAACCGACACCGACGCTGCCGCCATTCGGTGAATAGATCGCCGTGTTGATGCCGACGACCTTGCCTTCGACATCGACCAGCGGACCGCCGGAATTGCCGTGATTGATCGGCGCGTCGATCTGGATAAAATCGTCATAGGGTCCGCTGTGTAGATCGCGACCACGGGCCGAGACGATGCCGGCCGTGACCGTGGTGCCGATGCCGAACGGATTGCCGATCGCCAATATCTGATCGCCGGCCTTCAGCCTGTCGGAATCCCCCCAGGAAATCACCGCCAGCGGCTTGGAAGCGGTGATCTTGAGGACCGCCAGATCGGATTTCGGATCGGCGCCGACAAGCGTGGCGGGAAGTTCCGTGCCATCATCCAACGTCACCTTGATGGAGGTGGCATTGTCGATGACGTGATTGTTGGTGACGATATAGCCGTCCGGCGAGATGATGAAGCCGGAACCCAGCGCTTCCGCGATCTGGGGTTGACGCTGCTGCGGCTGCTGTTGCGGCAGGGGAATGCCCTGCTCGCCGAAGAACTGCCGAAACTGCTGGTCAAACGGCGTGGTGTCATCGGTCGCCTGTTCCTGCGTTTTCATTTCGGTGGTGACGGTCACCACCGCCGGCTTGTCGGCGGTAACGATCCCGGCGAAGGAACCGCCCGAAGTCACCGGACCGGGAACGGCCGATAATCCGGCCTGGGCAAAAGCGGGGGTGTTATGCAGAAAGATGGGCATTGCCAGCGGTGCGGCGACAAAGGCTGCGCCAAGCAAAGCTGCAATGCGATATCTTCGTAGAATGCCGGACATGACGTTTCTCCTTTCAAGGACATGCTCAAGGCCTCAGCCATCGGGGAGCAGGCTTGCCCGCACCCCATGCATCCGGCCGGGCACATGGTTTTTTGAGTTTTCGATCGTTTCTTTCGAAATCCGCGCAACCCCGAACGGGGTGATATTCCTGAAGGCCGGAGGGCGGGTCGTAACGTTGTCACCGCTCTCCGGCACTATTCGTGGCAGCCTGGTCTGTCCTCATGCTGCCGAGGACAGAATAGCCCCGGTCAGCTCATTCGAACGATATTCCGGTCAAGTTGCCGGACTTCGCCCTGAAGCGTGGCAAACGCCTTCATGGGAATATAGCCACGATGCATGTCGGCGGTTTTCAATGCCTGGGTGCGGATTGCGGAAGCTTCGTTTTCGAGCCTGTTGAATGCGCTTGCGGTCAACTTGCCCTGCTGGCGTTCGAAGTCGATCCTGTGGTCAGCGACGCGAAGCTCATGGAGAACGCGAACCAGATGCGGCCTCTGTCCGTAAGCGGCGGGGCCGGTATAGCCGGTATACATGTCGTTCATGAACAGGTCGTCATCGTTATGGCGGAAGAAATGTCTCCCACCCCGATCGAAATCGTGGGACCGCTCGCTATGCATTCCGCCGGAACCGGAATGCTCGCCATGCGAATGTCCGGCCGCGAAAGCACCGCCGGTGGCGGCCGCCAGAATGAAGGATGCAATTGTGACTGTTTTGAAAAGCGAGCGCATGGCACGCCTCCTTATTCATCGCAGGTCTGCGCCTTGCGAATCCGGCTGTCTCGCATCGTCGCGTCGCGATCGTTTCCGGTCACCGGCGATACTCAGCCTGGGAGAATATGTACTCCCCGCCGTGTGTAGCGTCACGTTAATCTTCCGTAACGCGCAGGACATCTAATGTTAAGGCAAGGGAACTCGTCTTGGCCGGGCGAGCCGCTATGGAGCGGCGCAGGAACGCCTGCGGAGACCGCATAAAGAAAATTGGCGCAGGCGGAAATGGCGGTCTCCGGCCTGCGCCAGTCCTGCCGCAAGCGGCATGGGACAGCAATGTTTTCGTGATCTGTCCGAACCGGATTTTCACAACCACTGCTTTGATCAAGACAGTATGGGCCGTCTCTTGCGCGAAACTTGTCTGGCTAAAATAATATATTCGAAAATACCAAAGCCCGACACCGAGGTGCCGGGCTTTGGTCGTTCTCCATCCGGGACTGAAGGTACTAAACCGGACGGAGACGTATTCTGACAAGGGCGGGCGGTGGATCGTCCGTCTCCAGCCTCCAAGGCTTTTGACTATTCGGCCTTTGCCATTTCACTGCGGATGATGGTTCTCAAATCGTCGATCGGCTTCAATTCGTCGCCGTCCTCGAAATGCCAGAATGTCCATCCGTTGCATGCGTCGAGACCCTGCACCTTCGCGCCGAGGCGGTGAATGGAGCCGGCAGTCCCGCCGGATGCCAAAGTACCATCGGCACGAATAATGGCGCTATAACGGCGCTTTGCATCCGTCAGAACCTGGCCGGGACGGACGAGGCCGCTTTCCACCAGCGTGTTGAAGGCAACGCGCGGCTCAGCCTTCTTGCCCGTCATGACGGTCAGTTCCGCCTTGCCGAGCGGTTCGACGGCGGCGATGCGGGCAGAGGCCGCGTCGATATAATCCTGTTCGCGCTCGATGCCGACGAAGTGGCGGCCAAGACGTTTTGCAACAGCACCCGTGGTGCCGGAACCGAAGAACGGGTCGAGCACGATGTCACCCGGCTTGGTGGACGCCATGATGATGCGCGCCAGCAAGGCTTCCGGCTTCTGGGTGGGATGCACCTTCTTGCCGTCGTCACCCTTCAGCCGCTCATGGCCGCTGCAGATGGGGAACAGCCAGTCGGAGCGCATCTGCACATCGTCGTTGGAGGCCTTCAGGGCGTCGTAGTTGAAGGTATATCCCTTGGCTTTCGGATCGCGGCTGGCCCAGATCATCGTCTCATGGGCATTCTGGAAACGGCGGCCCTTGAAATTGGGCATGGGGTTGGTCTTGCGCCAGACGATATCGTTGAGGATCCAGAAATCGAGGTTCTGGAGCATGGAGCCGACGCGGAAGATATTGTGATAGGAGCCGATGACCCAGATGGTGCCATTGGGTTTCAGTACGCGGCGGCAGGCGAGCAGCCAGGCGCGGGTAAACGCATCATAGGCCTCGAAGGAGGCGAACTGGTCCCATTCGTCATCGACAGCATCGACCAGCGACTGATCGGGCCGATGCAGCGTGCCGCCAAGCTGGAGATTATAGGGCGGATCGGCGAAAATCGCATCCACCGACTGGCTCGGGAGGGCATCCAAGGCAGCGACACAATCACCTTTGATGATGCTGTCTTTCCAGGCGTCACTCTCGCCCGCACGATCAAAACCGGCACGCCGAAAATCGGCCAGCGGAAAAACTGCTGCCATTGGTACTCGCTCCATACGCTTACTCTCTACTGACGCTTATGGTTACCGAAGATGGTTATCAAAGCCTGAACAAGTCACGGAAAACGCAAAATAAATAGCTTTTGACGCTGACAGGTGGGATTTGCGGCGGCGGGCGGGGAACCCGAAGCGGCACGAAAACGTTGTGCACAACGGGTTAGTCTGTCGCGCTGTTCTGCGCTTCAGGAAGAAGGCAATCGCAAGGGGTGATCCGCAATGGGGTCGATGATGAAAATGGCTTGTTTTTCCGCACATATCGTATGCGCTGCGCTTGTCGTTGCGGCGCTGCCGTCGCCATTGCGGGCGCAGGCGCCGACGGCGCAATTTAACGTGGTGACGGATGCGATACTGTTCGATGGCGGCCCTTCGCTTGGAAACAGCAACAAGGTGCGTTGGGATTTCTACAAGGCGGACCGGGCCGGAGCGCGCACCGATGAGAATGCCGGGGGCTCCTATGACGCCACCTTCGAGGCGAAGCTGCCGGCCGGCAAATATGTCGGCGTGGCGGCGCTGGGCAATGTCACCCGCGAAATTGCCTTCGAGGTGAAGGACGGGAGCATTGCAAGACCGAAGGTTAATTTCGATGCGGCGGAACTGACTGTCGTACCGAAACGCAGCCCTGATGGCGATGTGGAAAGCCAGGCGAAAACCGAAATCACCAAGGGGGATTTTAGGGATAGCGTCTACGGCCAGAATGCGGTCTTCGTGCCGGCGGGCGAGATTGTTCTCACTGGCAGCATCGGCCCGGCAAAGGCGCAGGAAACACTTGCCGTCAAGGCGGGCGAGACGATCAGCCACGAGCTTGTCATCCCCAGTGGCGTGGTGGTAGCCAGGGCGGTTTATGCGCAGGACGGCAAAGCTGTTGAAACGGACGAGATCCGTTTTGAGGCGATGTCGGCCAAGGAAACGCTTGATGGCACGCGCCAGACCATCAACGGGACTTACGGCACCGGTAAGATGATGGAAATGCCCGCCGGCGATTTCGTGATGCGCGCCCGTCTCGGCAAGGTGACGGTGGAGCAGCCATTCACCGTGACCGCCGGAAAGCGGTCCGAGATCACCATCAACCTCGATGCGGGCGTTCTGGCGATCACGGCTCCGGGCGCGGAGCGGATCGATATCGTCGAGACGACCAAAGACCTTCAGGGCACGCAGAAGGAAATTTCCGGCCGCTACGGCACACAGCATCAGGAAACCCTGCATCCCGGCGACTATTCGGTAAAGGTGAGCTACGACAAGAAATCCGGCCGCGACCCCAAGGAAATCAAGGCGACGGTCAAGGCCGCCGAGAGAACCGAGACGAATGTGGCGGAGTAGGTGCAAGCCGCTTCCCGGCCGGGCGCGCTGGCGGCTCGCCGATTTTTACGCCGGCGAACCCTGACGCCGCGATGCGGTCGCACAATCTGATCCACTGGCAACCGCGACAGGCCTGCCGGATATCTCCGGCGGCGAAAGCGAGACGCATTTTCGCCAGAAAGTCCGGTGTCGCCCGCAGCCGTTTTCCGGGGGCGAGCGTCTCGCCCAGAAGCGCCGAAACCGAAAGCCGGGCCGCCTCGTCCCGCTGCACCACACCCTCGTTGAAACAGTGGGCATGGCTTTCGCAGAGCAGGCCGGTGCAGATATCATCCGGTCCGTCCACCAGTTCGATATCCTCTTCGCCCGCATTCAGGCGGGCGGCGACACGGTCGTAATTTTCGACGAAGCCGGACGTGTAGCCTTTGCCCACATAGGTCAGCATGCAGAGAAGGTGGTGGGGGCGAAGGCGGACAGTCACAGCCACCGCCTATCCGACAATCGCGAAGGCGTCGCGCACCGAGCCGGACGAGGTGCGGATCGCCTTGCGGCCGATCCATTGCACATGTCCGTCGAGAATGCGCACCGCCTCCTCCGCCCTGCCACCGCGCAGCGCGTCGATGATCGCCCGGTGGTCGGTATCGGTGCGGCGCTCCCAGCCGGCCCGCCAGGCGGAAAACAGGAAGCGGGCGCTTGCCGCATGCAGACCGTCGATCGCTTCCATCAGGCGCGGCATGTTGCAGGGCGCGGTGATGAGCCGGTGGAAGCGGCGGTTGGCCTCTTCCCAGTGCTGCACATCGACGGCGCTGTCGCCTTCGAGCGTTGCGGCCTCGGCCTGATCGAGAATGGCAGGGGTCATGTTGGGAATGGCGTGGCGCAGCGCCAGAACCTCAAGGGCTGCGCGCATTTCCGCCACCTCGCGCACATCCTCAAGGCCGAAATCCGCGACCCTGACACCCCGGCGCGGAATGCTGGCGGCCAGACCCTGCGCTTCCAGCCTGCGGAACGCTTCGCGCACCGGCACATGCGACGCGCCGAATTCGGCGGCGATATGATCCTGCCGCAGGCGTTCGCCCGGCGACAGCTCACCGCGAACGATGCGCTCGGCGAGCGTGCGGCTGATGCGTGCGGCAATGGTGTCTTCAGGTCGTGATTTCACTGGCTTGGGCATAATATCCCATAACGCATATGGCGCGAGACTGTGTAGCGGTTTTTGCACGCCGGAAATAAGCAACAGCGAATATTTAAAGCCGTACAGGCACTTGCTGAAGCCGGATCAAGCTATGAGCCTGATGGGACCGACCCTTGCGGGTGAGCCGGTTGAGCTTGGCGCGGACATGGTCTAAAAGCCCGGCATCACTTTTCCAAGCAAATTCGATACAGGGAGCGCCCATGAGCGGCTTCGACCTCATTATTTTCGACTGCGACGGCGTTCTGGTCGATTCCGAAATCATCGCGGCACAGGTGGAATCCCGCCTTTTGACCGAGGCCGGTTATCCGATCTCCGTCGAGGAAATGGGCGAGCGCTTTGCCGGCATGACCTGGAAAAACATCCTTTTGCAGGTGGAAAAGGAAGCCAGCATTCCGCTGTCCGCCTCCCTCCTCGACAAGTCGGAAAAGCTGCTCGATGCGCGGCTGGAACGCGATGTGAAGATCATCGAGGGCGTCAAGTTCGCGCTGTCGCGCCTGACCACGCCGCGCTGCATCTGCTCGAATTCCTCCAGCGCCCGCCTCGACATGATGCTGACGAAGGTGGGCCTGAAGCCCTATTTCGCGCCGCATATCTATTCCGCCAAGGACCTCGGCGCTGATCGTGTGAAGCCGAAGCCGGACATTTTCCTGCATGGCGCGGCCCAGTTCGGCGTCTCCCCCGACCGCGTCGTCGTCATCGAGGATTCCGTGCACGGCATCCACGGCGCGAAAGCCGCCGGCATGCGCGTCATCGGCTTTACCGGCGCATCCCACACCTATCCGAGCCATGCCGACCGGCTGACCGATGCAGGCGCGGAAACGGTGATTTCGCGCATGCAGGACCTACCGGCCGTGATTGCGGCGATGGCGGAATGGGAAGGCGCTTTTTGAGTTGTGAAAGCGCTTCTTTCATGATTTGAGTGGCTACATTGATCTTTCAATAAATGTAGCTACATTAATTCATGAAAATCATATGGGACGAGCCCAAGAGGCTCGCCAATATCGAGAAGCACGGCTTCGACTTTGCAGATATCGATGGCTTTGACTGGGAGAACGCCATCATCGAGAAAAGCTTGGCCGAATCGGGAAGTTCGCGCTTCAAAGCGATAGGACATTTCCGGAACGGGACTGTGGCCGTTGTTTTTGCGACTGTCGGAACAGAAGCGATATCCATCATCAGCTTCCGTCGGGCGAGCTCCCAGGAAAGAAGGATGTTGCCATGGCAAAAGCTGCAAAACTGAAAGAATTCAAACCCGGACGCGGCTATACCGAAGCGGACTGGAACGCGGTCGATTTTCCGGAAATGACGGAAGAGGAACTCGCCAATACGCGTCCTGCCCGGGACGTTTTGCCGCCCGCTTTTTTTGAAGCAATTAATGAATACCGAAAGACACGTGGCCGCCCGCCGGTAGATAAACCAAAGAAACAGGTGACGCTGCGCCTCGATGAAGACGTGGTGGAGCGTTTTCGTAACAGTGGCAAAGGATGGCAAAGCCGCATCAATGAGGCCTTACGAAAGGCAGCAGGCATTTAAATTCGTTGCCACTCAACAGAAAACCGGAGCCTGCAGAAGCAGCCTCCGGTTTTTTTCATCTAGCCCGTCAAATCACCGGCGCTTGGTCTTTGCCTTGGCGCTCTCGCCGCCGAAGCCGATATAGACGCTGACCGACTTCGGCGCGCCGCCCGGGCCATTGGGAATGGCAACGTGGTCATTGTTGAAGATGAACTGAGTGCCGGCCTGACCTGCCGGGACATCGATGGCGAAATTGGTCGTTTCGCCGTAGATTTCGCCGTCACCATCTTTCACCGTCACGCGGATGGGAACCGTCACGCGGCCGGGCTTGGCCATGGGGCCGGGAACGAGGCGACCCTGCGCCAGCACGTTGACCGTCAGCGTCGATTCGTTGGCGCTGCACGAACGCGTCGTGTCGGAGAGCGAAACCTGATAGACGAGTTTCTGCGGATCGTCCTTGGCGCCGCCGGCATAAACGCGGTGGACGGCGCTGGCGTCGAGAACCGTGACCGTCGGGCAATTGGCCTGCACCACCGGGGCAACGGCATTGGCCTGCGCCGCCGGAGGGTTGATGGCAAGCGAGTCCGCTGGATTGGAAGAATTGCACCCTGCAACGACGGCGAGAAGCGACATCGCGGCGGACAAACGCAAGAAATTCCCTGACACTCTTCTAATTCCCTCTCCATTGTCCCGGAACCGAACCGGAGACGCTGTTTATTGACCTTTCACGCAGGTTGGCGATGGTCTATAGCAGCGACGCCGGAAAAAATCGATTGGCATGTTCGGTTTTGCTTGAATTTTCAAAAAAGCCGTTCATGACCTCGCCAATCGCCTCATTTCCGTGAGACGCTGCCGATAAAGACGCCGGTAAGAACGGTAAGGACAAGGGACTATCTCGTGAAATATGTATCGACCCGGGGTGCGGCCCCTTCGCTTGGTTTCTGCGACGCGCTTCTGGCGGGCCTTGGCCGTGATGGCGGGCTTTACGTGCCGCGCGAATGGCCTTCCATGTCGAAAAAGGAAATCCGCAACCTGCGCGGCAAATCCTATCAGGACGTCGCCTTCGAGGTTCTCTACCGTTTCACCGGCGGCGAAATTCCGGCAGACAAGTTCAAGGCGATGATCGACGATGCCTATTCGACCTTCCGCCACCCTGCCGTCGTGCCGCTGACGCAGACCGGCCCGAACACCTTCGTGCTGGAGCTTTTCCACGGCACCACGCTCGCCTTCAAGGACGTGGCGATGCAGCTTCTCGCCCGGTTGATGGATTACACGCTGACTGAACGCGGCGAGCGCGCCACCATTGTCGGCGCAACCTCCGGCGATACCGGCGGCGCGGCGATCGACGCCTTTGCCGGCCGTGAGCGCACCGACATTTTCATCCTTTTCCCGAACGGCAAGGTCTCGCCGGTGCAGCAGCGCCAGATGACGACGTCCACCGCTTCCAACGTGCATGCGCTGGCGATCAACGGTAATTTCGACGATTGCCAGACGCTGGTCAAAGACATGTTCAACGACGTGAAGTTCCGCGATGGCGTGAAGCTTTCCGGCGTCAACTCCATCAACTGGGCGCGCATCATGGCGCAGGTGGTTTATTATTTCACCGCGTCGCTGTCGCTCGGTGGGCCGGACCGGAAGATTTCCTTCACCGTTCCGACCGGCAATTTCGGCGATATCTTCGCCGGTTACGTCGCCAAGAAGATGGGCCTGCCGATCGACAAGCTCGTCATCGCCACCAATGACAACGACATTCTGGCGCGCACGCTGAAAACAGGCCGTTACGAGATGCGCGGTGTGCAGCCCACCACCTCGCCCTCAATGGACATCCAGATCTCGTCCAACTTCGAGCGGTTGCTGTTTGAAGCCTATGGCCGTGATTCCGCTGCGGTAAAGGCGTCGATGGACGGCCTGAAGCAGTCCGGCGCGTTTGAAATTCCGCCGGCGGCCCTGAAATTCATCAGACGAGATTTCCGCGCCGGCCGCGCCACCGAAAAGCAGGTGGCGGCGACGATCCGTGAGACGCTTGAGAAAACCGGATACCTGATCGACCCGCATACGGCGACCGGCGTTTTCGTGGCAGCAAAGCACGAAAAGGCCTCCAGCCCGATGGTGGTTCTGTCTACCGCGCACCCGGCTAAATTCCCGGCGGCTGTAAAATCCGCTTGCGCAATCGAGCCTGCGCTTCCAGTATGGCTAGCTGACATTATGAACCGGGAGGAGCGTTTCGACATTCTGGACGCAGAGCTGAAAGCCGTGGAAACCTTCATCGGCCAACATGCACGCGCCGGCAAATAGAGACGCGGAAAGACGTTGAGTATGAGAGTTAATGTGACCCGGCTTTCGTCCGGGTTGACCGTTGTGACGGAGAGAATGCCGCATCTCGAAAGCGTTGCTCTTGGGGTGTGGATCAAATCCGGGTCCCGCAACGAGACGACTGCCGAACACGGCATCGCCCATCTTCTCGAACATATGGCCTTCAAGGGCACGGCACGCCGCACCGCAAGGCAGATCGCCGAAGAAATCGAAAATGTCGGCGGCGAAGTCAACGCGGCGACATCGACGGAAACAACCTCCTACTACGCCCGGGTCCTGAAAGACCACGTCCCGCTCGCCGTCGATATCCTTGCCGATATCCTGACGGAATCGCTCTTCGACGAAGACGAGCTGGAGCGCGAGAAAAACGTCATCCTCCAGGAAATCGGCGCTGCGACCGATACGCCTGATGACGTGATCTTCGATAATTTCTCCGGTGTCGCCTATCGCGACCAGACCATTGGTCGGCCGATCCTCGGCACGCCGGAAACCGTTCAATCCTTCACCAGTGGTCAGATCCGGCATTATCTTGCCCGCAATTATACGACGGACCGCATCTTCGTTGTCGCGGCAGGCGCTGTCGATCACGAAAGCTTCGTGAAGCAGGTGGAAGAGCGTTTTGCCTCGCTGCCGCTCGTTCCGGCAGCAACACCCGTCATGGAAAAGGCGATCTATACCGGCGGCGAAATCCGTGAGACCCGAGACCTGATGGACGCCCAGGTGCTGCTCGGTTTCGAGGGCAAGGCCTATCACGCCCGTGATTTTTATTGTTCGCAGATTCTGGCCAATATTCTCGGCGGCGGCATGTCATCGCGCCTCTTCCAGGAAGTGCGCGAGGCGCGCGGCCTTTGTTATTCCGTTTATGCCTTCCATTGGGGTTTTTCCGATACCGGCATCTTCGGCGTGCATGCGGCGACCGGCGGCAACGACCTGCCGGAACTGATGCCCGTCATCGTTGACGAGTTGCGCAAGTCTTCCCAAACCATCCATCAGGAAGAAATCGACCGCGCCCGCGCGCAAATCCGTGCACAATTGCTGATGGGACAGGAAAGCCCCGCCGCCCGCGCCGGCCAGATGGCCCGGCAGATGATGCTTTACGGCCGGCCCATCCCCAATGAGGAGATGATGGAGCGCCTGAACGACATCACGCGCGAACGCCTGACCGATCTTGCGGGACGGCTGTTTTTCGATACAGTTCCGACATTGTCCGCAATTGGCCCGCTCGAACATCTGCCGCCTCTTTCAGACATCACTGCCGCGCTTTCCGCGCAGCAGCCTGCAAGGATAAAGGCGAACGGCTGAGAATGGCGGTTTCTTCCGCACAGGGATGGTGAATGCTGCGTTTTCTTTCCCGACATAGCGACACGCCCGAACTGCGCAGCGCCGACTATCTTCTCAGACTGCCGCGCTACAGCGATTTCAGGCAATGGCACGTGCTGCGCTCCGAAAGCCGGCAGTTTCTCCAGCCGTGGGAACCCACGTGGCGGCCGGATGAACTGACGGAAGGCTCCTACCGCACGCGCGTGGTGCGCAACGGGCAGGAATTTTCCTCCGGCACCGCCGTCTCGTTTCTGCTGTTCGAAAAAGAGACGCTGCTCGTCGGCGGCATCACCATCGGATACATTCGCCGGGGCGCTGCGCAGAGCTGCATGATCGGCTACTGGGTGGGCGAGCGCCACGCGGCACGAGGCCATATGTCTGCCGCATTAAAATTGGTAATACCATACATCTTTAACGGACTTCAGTTGCACCGTATCGAGGCAGCCTGTATTCCGGAAAACTTCAAAAGCATCCGGCTTCTCGAAAATGCCGGTTTCCAGCGGGAAGGCCTCTTGCGGGAATATCTGAAAATCAATGGCCAATGGCGGGATCATATGATGTTTTCCCTTCTTGCCGACCAGCAAAGCTCCGGCGGAACGAAGTACGATACATGACCTACATTCATCCTGAGCAATGCCTCACGAAACGTCTGGCGGCAATTGCGCTGGCTGTACCGTTTTTCCTGCTGTTCCTGCTTTTCTCTTCCTATTCCTACGCCTTCGAGCCGGTGAAGATTTCCCGCGACGACACGGCGCTTGATCTCACCGCCACCACCGATATCTACGCCAATCAGGGTGAGGCCTTTCAGGTCTCGACCGCGCCCGGCCCCGACGGCATCCGCCGCCGCATCGAGGTGCGCGCCAGCTCCACCGACCACCAGGGCGACTGGGCGGTGTTTGCGCTTGCCAACGTCTCCGAGGAGCAGCTGGAGCGCGTCATCGTCGCACCGCATTTCCGTCTGGTGAACTCCAAGCTGTTCTGGCCCGATCTCGGCTCGCAGCGCATCATCGCGATTACGCCGAGCGAAGGCTTCGCGCTCGACCGACAGCCAAGCCCGGATGCCGACGTGTTCCGCATCACGCTCAACCCCGGCTCCGTCATCACCTTCGTCGCCGAGCTTTCGACGCCGCAGCTGCCGCAGATCTATCTGTGGGAGCCGGAAGCCTACAAGGACACGATCAACGCCTTTACGCTTTATCGCGGTATCGTGCTTGGCATCGCCGGCCTGCTGGCCGTGCTTTTGACCATCCTGTTCGTCGTCAAGGGAACCTCGGTACTGCCGGCGTCGGCCGCACTCGCCTGGGCGGTTCTCGCCTATATCTGCGTCGATTTCGGCTTTCTCGAAAAGCTCATCACCGTCACCTCGAGCGATCAGCGAATATGGAGGGCGGGCGCGGAAGTCGCGCTCGCCTCCAGCTTCGTGGTCTTCCTCTTCACCTATCTCAACCTCAACCGCTGGCATGCGCATCTGGGTTATGCGACATTTGCCTGGGTGGTGGGTCTGGCGCTGCTGTTCGGCGTCGCCATCTACGATCCTTCGGTTGCCTCCGGCATTGCCCGCGTGTCCTTTGCGCTGACCGCAACGGCCGGCATCGCGCTCATCATCTATCTCGGTTTCAACAAATATGACCGGGCCATTCTCCTGGTTCCATCATGGGCGTTGATCCTCGTCTGGCTGTTCGGCGGTTGGCTGACGGTGACGGGGCAGCTGGACAATGACATCGTGCAGCCGGCGCTCGGCGGCGGGCTGGTGCTGATCGTGCTTCTGATCGGCTTTACCGTCATCCAGCACGCCTTTGCCGGCAGCGCCTATCAGCAGGGCCTGTTCTCCGATCTCGAACGGCAATCTCTCGCCTTGACCGGCAGCGGCGATACCGTGTGGGACTGGGATGTGACGCGCGACCGCATCGTCACCACGCCTGACATTTCCAACCGGCTGGGGCTGGAGCCCGGCACCATGCATGGCGCCGCGCGCAACTGGTTGCCGCGCCTGCATCCTGACGATCGCGACCGGTTCAAGGCGACGCTCGACGTGCTGCTCGACCATCGCAAGGGCCGTCTCAACCACGAATTCCGCATTCGCGCCGAAGACGGACATTTCCACTGGCTGCAAATCCGCGCCCGCCCGGTACTCGGCTCCAACGGCGAAATCATCCGCTGCGTCGGCACTATTACTGATATTACCGAGCAGAAGAATTCGGTCGAGCGGCTGTTGCAGGATGCGATGAACGACAATCTGACCGGGCTTCCGAACCGGCAGGTGTTCCTCGACCGCCTGCAATCGATCCTCAATCTCTCGCCCGATAGCGAGGCCGTGCGCCCGACCGTGATGGCCATCGATATCGACCGTTACAAGCTGGTCAACGATACGCTGGGGATTGCTGCCGGCGACAATATCCTCATTGCACTGACACGGCGTCTGCGCCGCCTGCTGAAACCGCAGGATACGCTGGCGCGTCTCGGCGGCGATGAATTCGGTCTGATCCTGACCTCCGAACGTGATCCGCAGCGTGTGGCCGATTTTGCCGATGCGGTGAACAAGGCGATCATGGTGCCGATCAATTTCGCCAATCGCGAAATCATCCTCACCGCCTCCATCGGCCTCGTCTCGTGGATCGACCAGCAGGAAAGTGCGGCTGGTCTTCTGAGCGACGCCGAACTGGCCATGTACCGCGCCAAGCGCGCCGGCGGCAACCGCGTCGAGCCGTTCCGCCCCGCTTTCCGCACATCAGGCACCGACCGCCTGCAGATGGAAAGCGACCTGCGCCGCGCCATCGAGCGCAAGGAGTTGTCGCTGGCCTACCAGCCGATCGTCAAGCTTGATGATGGCGAGTTGGCCGGTTTCGAGGCGCTGATGCGCTGGGAGCACCCCAAGCGCGGCAATATTCCGCCGAGCGAGTTCATCCCCATCGCGGAAGCCTCCGGCCTGATCGAACCGCTCGGCATGTTCGCGCTGGAGCGGGCAGCAACCGACCTGATGGACTGGCAGCACGCCATCGAGAAGATGCCGATCTTCATTTCCGTCAATATTTCCAGCGCGCAATTGCTGAACAATGAATTGTACAACGATGTGCGCAGCATGCTGACGCGCACCCGCTGCAATCCGCAACAGCTGAAGCTGGAACTGACGGAATCGGTTGTCATGGAGAACCCGGAACAGGCCCGGCTGGTGCTTTCCAAGCTGAAGGAAACCGGCCTCAGCCTTGCCATGGACGATTTCGGCACCGGCTATTCGTCGCTTGCCTATCTCACCCGTTTCCCCTTCGACACCATCAAGCTCGACAAGGCGCTGGTGGCCAATACCAGCGACAAGCGCAACGTGCTGTTGCGCTCGGTCATCGCCATGGCGCGGGCGCTCGACATGCAGGTCGTGGCGGAAGGCATTGAAACGCCTGAGGATGCGGCGGAACTGGCACGCATGAATTGCCATTTTGGGCAAAGCTTCATGTTCGGCACGCCCGTTTCCGGCGATGCGGCGCTGAAGCAGCTTCGCGAGCGTTTCCAGCCGACGAAACGGGCTTCGTGAGGGGATAGCAGGGGCAATGCGACCTGCTTTAGACGAACGCGACGTCATCCCTCGGGCTTGTCCCGAGGATCTAATCACGCATCCTAAAATGACCGTTGGCAGATCCTCGGGACAAGCACGAGGATGACGGAGGAAAGATTATTCCTTCTCCTCAAAAGTCTTGGATCTTTATAGCCACGTGCCAAATCTTCACTGAACCATCGCCCCATACTGCGCATCCGCGGCCACCTTCCCATGCAGCAGGTCGTGAATGAATTCCATCTTAGCCACCACCGGCGGCGTCAGCACGAAGGGATAGAGGTCCGCCTCCCCCATGCTGCGCTGGATGGAATTGATGGCGACGCTGAGCGGGATCCATGCCTTGACCAGTTGCGCGGCGCTGCGGGCCTTATAGGGATCGAACGTGACCTCGGCTGCCATTTCCTCATGCCCGTCAGGATCGATCGCGACGCCGAAGGCGCGGGCGGTCTCGAGCGTATCAACGATATGAAGGTAGTGGGCGAAACATTCGGCAAAATCTTCCCAGGGGTGGACGGAGGCATACGAGCTTATGAACGTCTCCTGCCAGTCGGGGCGCGGCCCCTGTTCGTAATTGCGTTGCAACGCCGCGCCGTAGTCCTCGCGGTCATCACCAAACACCGCTCGGCAGGCCTCCAGCCGGTTCGCATCACGCACCAGCTTGTTCCAGATGAAATGCCCGACCTCATGGCGGAAGTGGCCAAGCAGGGTTCGATACGGCTCATTCATGTTGGCACGCACCTGCTCGCGCGTCACATCGTCGGCTTCCGCGGCGCGGATGGCGATCAGGCCCTCATCATGCCCGGTCATCGCCGGAATGACGGACCCATCGGGCGCCACCTCATCGACCAGAAAGTCGAAGACAAGTCCACCGGCTGGATCAACATCACGGTTGGGATGTGGCAGGCCGAGCCGCAGGATCGAATAAAACAGATGCCGCTGCGCCTGGCTGATGCGACGCCACTGTTCGATCCCCTGCTCTGTCGCAATGTCCGGCACCAGACGATTATGGCTGCAGGCCGGGCAGAAGGCGCTGTCGCTTTGCGCCGGCACCGCCCAATTGCAGATGCCGTTCACTTCATTGGCGCAGAAACGCACCTGTTTTTGCGGCTCCGCGACAATCTGCCAGTTCGGTTCGCCGGCCGGCGCCAGCGCTTCCATGGAAAGGCGCTCGGGCACGAAGGCAAGGCGGTGGCCGCAGGCGACGCAGAAACGATTGTCGAAATGAACCGGCTGGCCGCAGGATGCGCAGGAGAAAAGTCTCATTGATGAAACCCTTGCGATGGATCAGTTGGGTGAGAACAAACATACGGTGTCACTGTGAACGAGGTAACAAACCCATCGTTCCGGCCCCATACGACAAGAGCGCATGTGCAATAACACATGCGCTCCGAGCGCCGCATCGTTTCAGAGGCGGAAGACCGTCAGCCGGCATTACATCCGGTCGACAGCGCCCTTGACGGCATCCTTGGCCTTGCCGACGCTCTTTTGTACCTTGCCCTTGGTTTCCTGAGCGGCACCCTTGGCGCGCAGCTCGTTATTGCCGGTGGCTTCACCGACGCTCTTCTTGACCTTACCGGCAACTTCGTTTGCCGTACCGGAAATCTTGTCTGATGTGCTACCCATCTTACTGCTCCCTGGTTGAGCCGTACTGTCTGTGCGGCTTTCCGGGTGACTAACGTGAGGGGGCAGGATTTGGTTCCCACCTATAATTATAGGCGGGCGACGGAAAATTTACGCGTATCAATTCAGGCATGGCCGGCATCGGTGGAGAGCATGCGCGCATCAACGCCCATCAGGGCCAGCGCCCGCTCATATTTATTGTCCAGCCCGCGATCAAAAATCAAATCTTCCGCCGCCGGGCAGTTCAGCCAGCCATTACTGGCGATCTCGTTTTCCAGCTGGCCGGGTCCCCAGCCGGCATAACCAAGCAGCATGGTGGCCCTTTGCGGGCCACGGCCGTTGGAAATGGCGCGGACAATATCCAACGTCGCCGTCAGCGAAATATCGTCGCTGACCGGAATACTGGATTCGCTCAAATAATCATCCGAATGCAGCACGAAGCCGCGGCCGGATTCCACAGGACCGCCACACTGGATCGGAAATTCGCGGGTGCGGTTGGGCAGCATGATGGCGTCATTGCTGTCCACCAGTTTCAGGTGCAGAAGAATGTCCGTAAACGTGATCTGCTGCGGCCGGTTGATGATGAAGCCCATGGCGCCGGCATCCGAATGGGCGCAGATATAGATCACCGCACGGGCAAAATTACCGTCGTCCAGCCCCGGCATCGCCATGATGAACTGACCATCGAGAAAGCCACGTTCGCGTTTGTCCATCAGGGTTGAAAAGCTCACCGGCGCCTCCAGCAGACCGAATTCCGTGATTGAACGGAAAACGGCGTTCGCACTTCGACAAGGGACAGGATGCGGCATCGCGCCCGATCAATCAACCGAAAATGATAAACCCCACGAATTCGTAACTGGTCGACCGGGCAATGTTGGGTTAGACGGGAAGAATGAGCGCCAGGACATTCTTCCGATTTTCACATCTTCGTTTCGCGGCCCTATTCGCCGCTCTCCTCGGCGGCGCGCAAGCCGCCCGGGCCGAAATTACCGATTGGGCCAGGAGCGAAGGCGGCCAGATGCGCGTGGCAAGTCTTGCCATGGATGCGGACGGCGTGGTGCGCGGCGTGTTACAGATCGAGCCGAAAGACGGCTGGATCACCTATTGGCGCGAGCCGGGCGAAGCCGGCATTCCGCCAAAGATCACGCTCGATCCGGAAAGCGGCATGAGCCTCACCACCATGGCCTATCCCGTTCCCAAGCTCATCGAAAATGGCGACATCACCGATATCGGCTACGACCATGCCGTCAGCCTGCCTTTTCAGCTGAAAGCCACCGACCCGGCGGCCAGCGGAAAGATCGATTTCACCGCCTTTATCGGCGTGTGCCAGAATATCTGTATTCCTTTCGAGGCGACATTCTCGATCGACCGCGGCAATGCGGGTGATGACGATGGCGAGGAACGGCGTCTGCTGGAGGAAGCCCGCGAAACACTGCCCGAAGCCGCATCCGACGATTTCAAGGTCATCGATTTCCACATCACGCCGGACAAGACCATGCTCGGCGTGCAGTTGCAATTGCCGGAAAACGCGCCGAAGGAAACCGAGATATTCATCGCCGGCCCCTCCGGCTTTGCCTATTACGAACCGCAGAACATGGTGCGAGACAAGCGCAAGCTGTCCTTCTACATGAACATCAAGGGCCTGCCGAAAACCTATCAGGTGCCCGGCAACAGCTGGCCCATTCTGGTCAAATCCGGTGACCGGGCCATGGAGACGATGCTGAATTTTCCGAAGCCCTGAGCGATTTTCGCGGGGAGCGGAGCGGCCTTTTCAGTGAAGAAATTTAACTCGAAAACCGCATGACAGATTTCATTTTCGTGCTCTATAGTCGCGCCAACCGAACGACCACAGGAGCACTGACATGACCATCAAGATCGGCGAAAAACTGCCTTCCGCAACCTTCAAGGAAAAGACGGCCGACGGCCCGGTGGAAACCACCACGGATGCGCTTTTCGGCGGCAAGAAGGTCGTTCTTTTCGCCGTACCCGGCGCTTTCACCCCCACCTGCTCGCTGAACCACCTGCCGGGCTACCTCGAAAACCGCGACGCCATTCTCGCCAAGGGCGTGGATGACATTGCCGTGATCGCCGTCAATGATTGGCACGTCATGGGCGCATGGGCACAATCCTCCGGCGGCCAGGGCAAGATCCACTTCCTCGCCGACTGGGACGCCGCCTTCACCAAGGCGCTTGGCCTCGATGCCGACCTTTCCGGCGGCGGGCTTGGCGTGCGCTCCAAGCGTTATTCGATGCTGGTGGAAGACGGCGTTGTGAAGTCACTCAACGTGGAAGAGAACCCCGGTCAGGCGACTGTTTCCGCTGCTGCGGCGATGATCGAGCAGCTTTGACATTAAGAAGATGGCCTCTTGGCCCTGGATCAGACGTCATCCTCGGGCTTGACCCGAGGATCCACCAGCTCAAGGGGTTATGGATCCTCGGGTCAAGCCCGAGGATGACGTCGCGAGTGGAGCGACCAGACATTGAAGAGCGGCCCCGCCGCCCTCTCAAACATTCATATCAAACACCAGAAGACCGGCGAGACCGCCATCGGTGAGCGACACCAGACGTTCCCCCGCCTCCACATGCTGCGGATGGGCGAGATAGTCGTCGCGGGCCTCGGGACTTTCCAGCGTCACGATGAAGCCGTCGACGAAGCCGCCGTTCAGGCCTTCGGGCGATACATTCTGGCCGTATTTCACATCGATGATGCCGGGTATCACGTCCTTCAGGGCGGCGATCGCCTCGAACGCGGCGTGTTTTTCAGAGGATGCCGTCGCAGCCTTGAAGCGTAGAAATACACAATGCAGGATCATCCGGATTCCTCTCCTCCGTTGGGCACCATGCAGGCCGCCCTTGACGACAAGATAGGTCGGGTTTCGGTTTTCACAACCCCGATAAATGCGGCCCGGGTTAAATCAGCCCGGACGGAACCGAGCGGACATAAAGCAGGCTTGCATTACCGGCGCTTGAAGGGCTCCATGCCCTTGCGTGCCAATTCATCGGCGCGCTCATTTTCCGGGTGGCCGGCATGGCCCTTGACCCAGTGCAGGGTAACCTTGTGGCGCTCCTGCGCCGCTTCAAGCGCCTGCCATAGCTCGACATTTTTGACCGGCTTATTATCGGCGGTTTTCCAGCCCTTCTTTTTCCAGCCGAAAATCCACTTGGTAATGCCGTCCTTGACGTAAGCGCTGTCGGTATAAAGATCGACCTCGCAGGGGCTTTTCAGCGCATTGAGCGCGGAAATCGCTGCCAGCAGTTCCATGCGGTTATTGGTGGTGTCCGCCTCGCCGCCGGAGAGTTCCTTTTCGGTCTCGCCATATCGCAGCACAGCGCCCCAACCGCCGGGACCGGGATTACCCGAGCAGGCGCCATCGGTAAAAATATCGACATGTTTCATTCGCCTACCAGCCCATATTCGGCGACATTGGCGATCGCGCGGTGGAACCGCAGCTTGCGCAGATATTCCAGCGGGTCTTTCTTGACCACCAGCGCGCCCTCCGGCGTCGTCAGCCAGTCGTAGAGCCGCGTCAGGAAGAAACGCAGCGCCGAGCCGCGCGCCAGAAGCGGCAGGGCATCCAGTTCCGCCTCGCTCATCGGGCGCACCGACTGATAACCTTCCAAGAGCGCCTTGCCCTTGGTGACGTTATATGCGCCATCCTTTTCGAAGCACCAGGCATTGAGGCAGATCGACACGTCATAAGCGAGCAGATCGTTGCAGGCGAAATAAAAGTCGATAAGGCCGGACAGCTCATCGCCGAGGAAAAACACGTTGTCCTGAAACAGATCCGCATGGATGACGCCGGCCGGCAGATCCTTCGGCCAATGGGCGGCGAGATAATCGAGCTCAGGGCGAATCTCGTCCCTCAAACCCTTCTCCACCTCATCGGCGCGGTCTTCCGACTTGTCCCACAGCACCTTCCAGCCTTCGATGGAGAGCGCATTCGGCCGCTTTATCTCGAACCCCTCGCCGGCCAGATGCATGGCGGCCAGCGCCTTGCCGACTTCGCGGCAATGTTTGGCTTCCGGCTTTCGCAGCCACATGCCTTCGAGGAAGGAGATCAGCGCCGCCGGGCGGCCCGACAATTCGCCCAGCAATTCCCCATCCTTGCGCGGCAGGGGCAAGGGGCACGACAGGCCCTTGGCAGCCAGATGCTGCATGAGGCCGAGGAAGAACGGCAAATCGTTTTTTTCCACCCGCTTTTCATAAAGCGTCAGGATCAGCGGGTCCTTGGTGGTATGCAGCAGGAAATTGGTGTTTTCGACGCCTTCGGCAATGCCCTTATAGGAGGTGAGGCTGCCGGTGTCATATTGCGTGAGGAAATTCCTCAGATCATCTTCTGTGATGTCCGTGTAAACTGCCAATTTCAAATCTCTTGATAAAGGATGGAATGAAAATCTCGGGGGTGGAGATGACGGATGCAAGGGGAGAACCCCTCACCTCGTCATCATCCCGTTCTAGGCACCGGCGGTGGCTTTCGGCGGCAGCGCATTGCTGGCATTGCCGTTGACGAAAGCCATGTCGTCCGTCGTCAGCTCGATGCTGCGCAGTTCGCGATTGACGAGGAAATGTTCCGTTTCCTCAACCGTCACGGCAAGATCGAGCGTGGTGTCGAAACGCGCCTTGAAGGCTTCGATGATCTCATCGACGATAACTTCAGGAGCGGATGCGCCGGCCGAAAGTCCGACAGTGCGGATATCGCCGATCGTGTCCCAATCGATTTCCGAGGCCCGCTGCACCAGCACCGAGTGTTTGGCGCCAGCGCGCAGCGCCACCTCCACCAACCGCTTGGAATTGGAGGAATTGGGCGCGCCGACCACAATGAACAGGTCGCAGCCGGGTGCTGCCTGCTTCACCGCATCCTGACGGTTGGTGGTTGCGTAACAGATGCTATCGGCGGCGGGCGACTGAATGGCGGGGAAGCGTTCCTGAAGTCTGGCGATGACACCGGCGGTATCATCGACCGAAAGCGTCGTCTGGGTGACGAAACCGAGGTTTTCACGGTCTACGGGTTCGTAGACACCCGCATCTTCCACCGTCTCGACCAGCGACACGGTGCCTTCGGGAAGCTGGCCCATGGTGCCGATGACTTCAGGGTGACCGGCATGGCCGATCAGCACCACATGGCGGCCAAGACGCTGGTGGCGCATGGCCTGCTTGTGAACCTTGGAGACCAGCGGGCATGTGGCGTCGAGATAAAACAGGTTGCGCGCCTGCGCATCTTCCGGCACCGATTTCGGCACGCCATGGGCGGAAAACACCACCGGCTGCTCGCGATGCTCCGTGGGGATTTCATGCAGTTCCTCGACGAAAATCGCGCCCTTGGCTTCCAGCCCTTCCACCACATAACGGTTATGCACGATTTCGTGGCGGACATAGACCGGCGCGCCATAGGCCTTCAGCGCCAGCACGACGATCTGGATCGCCCGGTCCACGCCCGCGCAAAAGCCGCGCGGTCCGCACAGCCTTATCGTCAAAGGGGGTTTGGAAACGGCGATGTTCATTCGTGCTCCTTGGCCTGCTTCTTGGCGAGTTCCATGCCTTGCCCGATAGCCTGCCCTTGCCGGGCGGGGCGCACGTTATTCGTCGTGCACCTTATGGTTCCGGAAATAGGCAAAACCAACGACGATGACAAGGGCCAGCGCCAAGCCATACCACGTTATCGCATATTGCAGGTGATTGTTGGGCAAATCTATCAGCGTCACCCCGCCCTGAGGCCAGCCGCCGGGGTTGGGCGCCGTGTCGGCATCGACGAAAAGATTGACCAGCCGATTGGAGGGGATATCGACGCTCGAGGCCATGACCGCCAGATCCTTCCAGTAGAAGATGTTCTTGGCGATATCGTTATCCGGCAGCAGCGAGGAGGGTTTGGCAACCAGTGGCGCGCGCGCCAGCCCTGTTATCGCGACCTCGCCGGTTACCTGTCCTTCCGTCCGTTTGGCTTGTTCCTTCATCTCGAAGGGCACGAAACCGCGATTGACGAAGAGAATGCGGCCATCGTCAAGCGTCAGCGGCGTATAGATGTAATAACCGGTTCGGCCCTGATGGGTAGCGAAGAAATGCCGCTCGCGGGCGTGGTCGAAAGTGCCTGACAGCCTGACCCTGCGATATTCGATCTCGCCGCCGCTTTTTGCCAGTGCTTCGATATCGGCAAGCGGAACCGGGCTCGCGCTCAGCCGCTGCTCGATATCGGCCATCAGCGCCTCTTTCCAGTAAAGCCGCTTCACCTGCCATGTACCGAGCCCGAGAAGAATGGCAAGCGCCAGCAGGACGAGCGGTGCGGCGAACCAGACCCGTCTGTCCGCCGCCTTCATGTGGGAAACCTCATTCACGATCAAGCCTGCCTTCGCTTGCATTGTTGCGGTATTGCAGCGCAATCATGATCCCCTTCAGCTTGCGCAAAAGCACGAGCGAGATGATCACCGTAAACGGCAACCAGAGCATGACATGCACCCAGACGGGCGGCGCAAAACGCTGATCGAACCAGAGCGCCAGCCCGACCACCAGAAAACCGACAATCAGCATGACGAAGACCGCCGGACCGTCACCCGCATCGGCGAAACCATAGTCCAGCCCGCAGGCGCCGCAGGCCGGTTTCGGGGTCAGGAAACCGTCGAACAGCCGGCCGTTACCGCAACGCGGGCAGCAGCCTCTCAAGCCCACCTTGATGGGATCAACGGGTGCGAAATCGCCGTTTGATGGTTCAGATTTCGATTGTTCAGACATGGAGAGAACTCCCGCGAAGTTTCCCAACACCCGCATCGGTCATCCCTGAGCTTGGCCCGGGGATCCACGCTTTCAGCGGGCCTATGGATCCTCGGGTCAAGCCCGAGGATGACGTCGTGTCTGCAGGAAGCCGCCTCGAAACCAGAGCAATCACTTATCGCTCGGCATTGCCCTTTGGTTTCTTCTCCCCGCCGGGGAGAAGGTGGCCCGAAGGGTCGGATGAGGGGGCAACGTTGCCGCCTACCGCCGACCTTGCCCCCTCATCCCGCTGCCGCGGACTTCTCCCCCTCGGGGAGAAGAAATGTGCGGCACCCGCTCGATTCAGAAGCAGCGTAGTGGGCTACCCGGCGTAATTTACCCGTGAACCGGCGCACCCCAGCCACCCCAGATATAGATGGCGAAGAACAGGAACAGCCAGACGACGTCAACGAAATGCCAGTACCAGGCGGCCGCTTCGAAACCGAAATGCTGCTTGGGCGTGAAACCACCGGCAATGGCGCGGAACAGGCAGACCAGCAGGAAGACCGTGCCGACGAAGACGTGGAAACCGTGGAAACCGGTGGCCATGAAGAAGGTCGCGCCATAGATCGAGTTCTTGAAGTCGAACGGGGCGTGTATGTATTCGTAAACCTGCACGGTGGAGAACAACACGCCAAGTGCCACGGTGAGAGCGAGGCCGCTGATCAGGCCCTTGCGATCATTGTGCAGCAGGGCATGATGCGCCCAGGTGACGCAGGTGCCCGACAGAAGCAGGATGACGGTGTTGTAGAGCGGCAGGTGCCAGGGGTCGATGACCTCGATACCCTTGGGGGGCCATTGTCCGCCGGTATATTCGAGGCGGGACGCCTGAATGGCTTCGTGCGGATAAAGGCTGGCATCGAAATAGGCCCAGAACCACGCGACGAAGAACATCACCTCCGAGGCGATGAACATGATCATGCCATAACGCAGGTGAAGCGAAACGACGCGGGTATGGCTGCCCTCATTGGCTTCCTTGATCGTGTCCGCCCACCAGGCGTACATCGTATAGAGCACGATGACGAGGCCGATATAAAACAGCCAGGGATTGGCCAGTTCCATGCCGAACAGCTTGAAGGAGCCGGCCGACAGGTAACGCATGTAACAGACGCCGCCGAAGGTCAGAATGAAGGCGCCGATCGAGGCCAGGATAGGCCATGGGCTTGGGTCTATGATGTGGTAATCGTGGTTCTTCTGATGCGTATCTGCCATTGCGACAATCCCCGAATGTCTCTTCCCTGACCCGGCCTCAAAGAGGCCAGGTCTCCTCTCACAATTTGCTTTCGCCAGATGAAGTCTTTACCGGCAAGGACGCAACCGGTTTTTCGGTTTTGGCCGGATAAAACGTATAGGACAGCGTCAAAGTATGAATGCTTTTGGTTTCGCGCGCCGTGGCGATATCAGGATCGACGAAGAAAACCACCGGCATTTCCAGTGTTTCGCCCGGCTGCAGCGTCGTTTCGGTGAAGCAGAAACACTCCACCTTGTTAAAATAGGCACCGGCTTCCATCGGCGTGACGTTGAATACCGCCGTGCCCGTGGTCGCCACGGGCGAACGGTTGGTCGCCTTGAAAGTGACCTGTATCGTCTCGCCAATCTTCGGCTTGACCATCTTGTCGACCGGGCGGAAATCCCAGTTGAGGCCGTTCGACGTATTGGCGTCAAAAGTGACATTGATGGTCTTGTCGAGAATGACGTCGGAATATTGCTCAACGCGCTGGGTCGTGCCGTTATAGCCGGTGACGCGGCAGAACAGGCTGTAGAGCGGAACGGCGGCGTAAGCCATGCCGATCATGGCGCAGAAAAATACCAGACAGAGCACCAGGATCGAGCGGTTGCTCACCCGCTGCGTGCCGGCCGTTGTCGTGTCTGTTCCCATATTCGCCCCCCCGGTATTCGCCATGTCCTCTTCCGCTCCCTCAGATCAGACCGTCAATTCGCGCCGATCTTGATGATGGTGATGACGTAAAACAGCACCACCAGACCCGCCAGCAACACGCCGAGCGCGATGTTGCGCCCGCGTCGCGATTTTTTCTGCGCCGCGCTCAGTTCCACAGTTTCCATCACAGAACTCCCGTCATCACGGCCTTCAGCGCCGGCGCAAAATGATCGGCCAGAAGGCCGGAGAAAATAGCGAAGAGGTACAGCACCGAATAGGCGAACATCTTCTTGGCCGGCAGCATCTTCTCGTCACCCTCAGGCATGCGCCGGACAACGAGCGAACAGTAAACGAAGATAGCGCTCAGCACGGCGGCGAAAATGCCGTAACCGGCGCTCGCCAGACCCGTGAAATAAGGTGCGACGGCAGCCGCCGCCGTCAGCACGGCATAAACGATCATCTGGTTCTTGGTGGAGCGCTCGCCCGCCACGTTCGGCATCATCGGAATGCCGACGGAGCCGTAATCGCGCATCTTGAACAGCGCCAGCGCCCAGAAATGCGCCGGCGTCCACAAAAAGATGATGAGGAACAGGATGATGCTGTCCAGCGACACGCCGCCGGTAACGCAGGCCCAGCCAAGCATGGGCGGAAAAGCGCCGGCAGCACCGCCGATGACGATGTTCTGCGGCGTCGAGCGCTTCAGCCACATCGTATAAACGACAGCATAAAAGAAGATGGTGAAGGCAAGCAGGCCGGCGGAGAACCAGTTGACCGCAAGACCGAGGATGACCACCGAAAAGGCCGACAGCGTCAGCCCGAAGGCCAATGCCTCACGCGGCGCGATGCGGCCGGACGGGATCGGCCGCTTTGCGGTGCGGCTCATCACGGCGTCGATATCGGCATCGTACCACATGTTGAGCGCGCCGGATGCGCCAGCGCCGACGGCGATGCAGAGAATGGCGATCAGCCCAAGCACCGGATTGATTTCGCCCGGCGCCAGCACGAGGCCGGCAAAGGCCGTGAAGACGACCAGCGACATGACGCGCGGCTTCAGCAATTCGAAATAATCGCGCGCGCCGGCTTCCGAGAGTTCGGAGCTTTCAACACCCAGCATATCGCGATTGTCGATAACGGTCATTTCCTGTCCTGTTTTCCTTCAGATGCTACTTGCCGCGGCATCCCCTGCACCGGCCCGAAAAACGAATGTTATTTCCGGCATGCGCGATGCGTCAAATCATTGGGTCCGAACGTTTCGGCATGGGCCGCATCGTGTAAAACCGATGCAATTCGCCCGGCCTGTCGCCGCGCCCACCCCGCCATTCGTCTGCGCCTGCTTATTCATAAAGGCCAAACTTGGCATTTATCACATTCAGGCATGTATCACGTCGGACGATAAGCTTCGCTTGGACAAAATGTCACGCGGGCGGCGGACCCATCCACCTTCGGAAACGGCACGGACGCAACCACGCCGTCCCCTCTTTTCAGCAACCGGAATGCGCGAGCCACGCCCGCGCCTCCGGTCCGGCATTCAGCGAATGCGCGGAAGCTGTTCCCACTGGTGGTAAGGCGGCGGCGAAGACAGCTGCCATTCGAGCGTTGTCGCACCCTCACCCCAGGGATTGTTGCCGGCGATCCGCTTTTTGGCGAAGGCTTCCCAGACGCCGAAGAGGAAGATGCCCACGGCAACGGCCGAGATGTAGGAACCGTAAGAAGACACCAGGTTCCAGCCGGCATAGGCATCGGGATAATCGATGTAGCGGCGCGGCATGCCGGCGAGACCCAGGAAGTGCTGCGGGAAGAAGATCAGGTTCACGCCGACGAACATGACCCAGAAATGCAGCTTGCCGATGAACTCGTTATACATGTAGCCGGTGATCTTCGGGAACCAGTAATACCAGCCGGCGAAGATCGCAAAGACCGCGCCGAGCGACAGCACGTAGTGGAAGTGGGCCACGACGTAATAGGTATCATGCAGCGAGCGGTCGAGACCGGCATTGGCGAGCTGCACGCCGGTGACGCCACCGACCGTGAACAGGAAGATGAAGCCGATCGCCCAGATCATCGGGGTCGAGAAGGTCAGAGAACCGCCCCACATGGTCGCGATCCACGAGAAGATCTTGATGCCTGTCGGCACCGCGATCACCATGGTGGCGAAGACGAAATAACGCTGCGCTTCAAGCGACAGGCCGACCGTATACATGTGGTGCGCCCAGACGATGAAGCCGACTGCGCCGATGGCGACCATGGCATAGGCCATGCCGAGATAACCGAAGACCGGCTTCTTGGAGAAGGTGGAAATGATGTGGCTGATGATGCCGAAGCCGGGCAGGATCAGGATGTACACTTCCGGATGACCAAAGAACCAGAACAGGTGCTGGTAGAGGATCGGATCACCGCCGCCTTCCGGCGAGAAGAAAGCCGTACCGAAGTTACGGTCGGTCAGAAGCATGGTGATACCACCCGCCAGAACCGGCAGGGACAGCAGAAGCAGGAATGCGGTGACCAGAACCGACCAGGCAAACAGCGGCATCTTGTGCAGCGTCATGCCCGGGGCGCGCATGTTGAGAATGGTGGTGATGAAGTTGATCGCGCCGAGGATCGAGGATGCGCCGGCGATATGCAGCGAGAAGATCGCCAGATCCACCGCCGGTCCCGGCATGCCGCTGGTCGATAGCGGCGGATACATGGTCCAGCCGCCGCCCACGCCGTAACCGCCCGCCGGACCTTCGACGAAGAGCGACAGGAGCAGCATGATGAAGGCTGGAACGATCAACCAGAAGGAAATGTTGTTGAGGCGCGGGAACGCCATGTCAGGAGCGCCGATCATGATCGGGATCATCCAGTTGGCAAAACCGCCGATCATCGCCGGCATGACCATGAAGAAGATCATGATAAGCGCATGCGCTGTCGTGAACACGTTGAACATGTGCTTGCCGCCGTCGATGGCGGCATCGCCCTCGAAGCCGTAAACCATGGCGGCCAGACCGTGGAAGATCTGGATGCCCGGCTCCTGCAGTTCCATGCGCATGACAACCGACAGCCCGCCGCCGATGATGCCCGCGATGATGGCGAAGATCAGGTAGAGCGTGCCAATGTCCTTATGGTTGGTGGACAGGAACCAGCGGGCGAAAAAGCCCGGCTTATGGGAATGATGCGCATCATGCGAATGATCGTCATGCGCGTGCGCTTCATTTGCGGATTGACCATGCGAGTGATGATCGTCGTGTGCGGAAGGTCCAGCCATTGTCGTCACTCCAGGTCTCAGTTGGTTTCGTTGGCGGCAACATCGACCGTGCGCGGAGCGCCGTCGACGGAGGCCATCAGCGCCCGGTTCGCGCCGTTCAGATCAGAAGCGGCGGCGGCGTGCCAGGCATTGTACTGCTGTTCGGAAACCACCCGAATGGCGATCGGCATGAAGGCGTGGTCCTTGCCGCAAAGCTCGGAACATTGGCCGTAATAAAGGCCTTCCTTCTCCGGCTTGAACCATGTTTCGTTGAGGCGGCCCGGAACGGCGTCGATCTTGACGCCGAAAGCGGGCATGGCGAAGGCGTGAATGACATCGGTCGGAGCCGCCGTCACCAGAAGACGAACGGTCTTGCCGACCGGAACGACCATTTCATTGTCGACAGCAAGAAGACGCGGATAGCGGGCCTTGTCCTCCTTGCCCGCAGCAGCGCGATCCTGCTCCTTCAGCAGATAGCTGTCGAAGGCGAGCGGCTCGGCGCCCTCAGCGGCCTTGTATTCATAATTCCACAGCCACTGCGTGGCGGTCGCCTTCAGCGTCAGGTCCGGGTTTTCCGGCTGGGTCAGCTGCGCGTTCAGAAGATTGAACGAGGGAATGGCAAGGAACATGAGTATGAGCACAGGCGCCAGCGTCCATACCACCTCGATCGCCGTGTTATGGCTGGTCTTGGAAGCCACCGGATTTTTCGCGGCGCGGAATTTCAGGGCGACGATGATGAGCAGCAAAAGTACGAAAAGCGTAACCGGAACAATGAACCAGAGCGTATATTGTTCGAACCAGCGTATTTCGTGCATGATCGGCGTGGCGGCCTCCTGCATGCCCATTTGCCAATGCACCGGCTGATCGGCGTGGGCGCCGACAGCCGTGAGCAGACAGGTCATCCCCGCCAATGCTGCGTAAATCCTATTCCTCACGGTACCCTCTCCCTCACGCGTCTGATCTTGATCAATCACAGACGCAGAATCCATGCTAATGGTACTAACTTAAAACCACAGTTTGCCCTCTGCCGCAATATGCGTCGGGACACGGATGCCCGCCAATTTTGCCATTGGTCAATTGACGGTCGACTTTCCCGCACTCCGCACCAGCATGGGTAGGCCGCAACCGGTTTCAAACAGTCAAAATGCGGCACAGGCCCTTCTTTCAGAGGGTTTTGCAGCCTGCCAGCGCAGGCCGGACACGGGGTGGCGGGCGCAGAAATTACACACATGAACAAAGCGGAAAGGTCCTATTTCCGCCCAACTCCGCTGGAATTGAAGGCTGTAGGCTTTTTTTTCCGGATTATGGCGTCAAAATAGCCGCACTGATTCGAATCCCAGAGGTATCCATGCGTCTTTCCCCGCTCGCGCGCACCTTTCTTGCCGCCGCCGGTCTTGCCATCATCGCCCCCGCTGCTGCGGCGCTGGCGCAACAGCAGCCGCCCGGCACGCCGAAATCGACGCATGGCGCATGGTCTGTCATCTGCGACAAGCCGGCCGGCGCGTCGGAAGAGCAATGCGCCCTGATGCAGAACGTGATTGCCGACGACCGCCCGGAAGTGGGGCTTTCGGTGGTGGTGCTGAAGACCGCTGACCGCAAGTCGCGCATCCTGCGTATCCTCGCGCCGCTTGGCGTTCTGCTGAAGGACGGCATGGAGCTTTATATCGACAACAACAATATCGGCCGCGCCTATTTCACCCGCTGCTTCTCCGAAGGCTGCTATGTCGAGGTGGATATCGACGACGAGCTGCTGAAGGTTCTGCGCGCCGGCAAGGCCGCCGTTTTTGCGCTGCGTGAATCGGTCGATCAGGATCGTGTCGGCATTCCAATCGAGCTGACCGGCTTTGCCGAGGGCTACGACGCACTGCCGTAACGCCTCGTCGTCAACGGGCAGCCTTGCGTCTGCCCGCTCCAGTGCCTAAATCGGTCATTGAACGATAATGACTGGAGCCTCCCATGACCGACGATCTTGTAAAACTCTTCGATTGCGATGAAACGCAATTGCGCAAGCTTCTCGGAGAGGCGCTGGCCGGTGCTGACGACGGTGAGCTGTTCATCGAACATGCGCAGGCCGAATCGCTGACCTTCGACAATGGCCGGCTCAAGGGCGGCTCCTTCAACACCGATCAGGGTTTTGGCCTGCGCGCCGTTGCCGGCGAGACGGTGGGATACGCGCATGCGGGCGAGCTTTCTGAAGCTGCGCTGAAGCGCGCTTCGGATGCGGTGGGCGCGGTCACCCGCGGTTATTCCGGCTCCTATGCCGCCGCACCCCAGCGCACCAACAAGAAGCTTTACGGCGACGAGAACCCGATCGGCAGCCCGAGCTTCGAAGAGAAGGTGAAGCTCCTCACCGACATCGATGCCTATCTGCGTGACAAGGACTCTAACGTCCGGCAGGTGACGGCGACGATTTCCGCAAGCTGGCAGGTGGTGGATATTCTGCGCGCCGACGGGCATCGCGTCAGCGATATCCGGCCGATGACCCGCATCAATATTTCCGTGGTTGCCGGCGAAGGCGACCGGCAGGAAAGCGGCTCCTACGGCATTGGCGGCCGCGTCGGTTTTGGCGATTTCATTACAACGGAAAGCTGGCAGCGCGGCGCGGATGAAGCGCTGCGCCAGGCGCTCGTCAACCTGACCGCCATCGATGCACCGGCCGGCACCATGGATGTGGTGCTCGGCTCCGGCTGGCCCGGCGTGATGCTGCACGAGGCCGTCGGCCACGGCCTGGAAGGCGATTTCAACCGTAAGAAGACTTCGGCCTTTGCCGGGCTGATGGGCGAGATGGTGGCTGCCCCCGGCGTGACTGTGGTGGATGACGGCACCATCGACAGCCGCCGTGGCTCACTCACCATCGACGATGAGGGAACGCCATCCGCTTATAATGTGCTGATCGAGAATGGCAGGCTGGTGGGCTATATGCAGGACCGCCAGAATGCCCGGCTGATGGGCGCAAAGGCCACCGGCAACGGTCGCCGGCAGGGCTATTCGCATGTGCCGATGCCGCGCATGACCAATACCTACATGCTGTCTGGCGACAAAACGCCGGAAGAGATCATCTCCTCCGTCAAGAAGGGTATCTATGCCGTGTCCTTCGGCGGCGGACAGGTGGATATCACGTCAGGCAAATTCGTGTTCGGCTGCACCGAGGCTTACCTCATCGAAAACGGCAAGATCGGCGCGCCGGTGAAGGGCGCGATGCTGATCGGCAACGGACCGGATGCAATGAAGCGCGTCTCGATGATCGGCAATGATTCCAAACTCGATACGGGCATTGGCAATTGCGGCAAGGCCGGGCAATGGGTGCCGGTCGGCGTCGGCCAGCCACATCTGCGCATGGACCAGATCACCGTTGGCGGCACAAAGGCATAGGGCATTCCGAGTGTGGGGGACTGCGGTCTGTCCCAACTTCCGCCATACCGGCCCTGAGCCGGTATCCAGCCGACGCGTCTGCGCGGCGAGAGGGGTCTTGTCCGCCCAGGGACTTGGGCTGGCTGGATGCCGGATCTGGTCCGGCATGACGCAGAGAGAGTTGCGGTCACGCGAAACGTTGAGCCTGCCGCGACAAGCTCAACCACCAGTCTTGCAGCCGGGCAGCCCATAACCTCGCACATGGCTGCCATGATGAGGTTTCCTCTGGCACCTCACCGAGAAGACGATAAGATCACCCTTCATGGCAGGCCCTCCTCCCACCGCCCGGCCTGCGTGGCATAAGGAGACCCCGACCATCATACGCAATGCCCTCGTCCCCGAACTTGCCGTCACCGACTGGCTGAAAAGCCGCGCCTTTTATTGCGACCTGATCGGTTTTCATGTGGTCTATGAACGCGCCGAAGAAGGTTTCGCCTATCTTGCGCTCGATGAGGCGCAGCTGATGATCGACCAGATCGGCGCAACCCGAACCTTCGTGGCCGAGAATGCAGCCCTTGAGTTTCCGATGGGCCGGGGCATGAACCTGCAGCTCGCCGTCCCCTCCCTGCAGCCCATTCTCACCCGGCTGGAGCGCTCTTCGATCGACCTCGTCCTGCCCGCGGAAGAAAAATGGTACAGGCGCGGCACCGTCGAGGTCGGCAACCGGCAATTCATCGTCGCCGATCCGGACGGTTATCTGATCCGCCCGTTCGAGAGCCTGGGCGAACGCCCCTTCCGGTTCGGGTAAGCGCCATGCTGCCCTTTTTCCCGCATGCGGTTGTTTTCGACATGGACGGATTGCTGATCGAAAGCGAGGCGCTTTATCGCGATTCATTCCTGGCGGCTTCGCAGGAAGGCGGCCATGGAATGCAGGTCGAGACCTATCAGAAGGTCTGCGGCAGTCCATGGGATGTCATCACCGGCACCATCTTTGCCGATTACGGCGCGGATTTCCCTATGGACGCCTTTCGCGACGCATGGCTCCGGCATCTCGGTGTGATGATGGCGGAAGGCGTGGCCCTGAAGCCGGGTGTCGTCGAAATCCTCGATCTCCTCGACCGGCTCGATATCCGCCGCGCCATCGCGACCTCCTCGCGGCTCGATTCGGTCACACGCCATCTCGGCCCTTACGATCTTCTCAGGCGTTTCAACACTATCGTGGCGCGCGGCGATTATACCGAGCCGAAGCCCGCGCCGATGCCCTATCTCACCGCCGCACGACGTCTCGGTATTGATCCGGGCCGCTGCCTTGCGCTCGAGGATTCCTATTCCGGCGTCCGCTCTGCCTCATCGGCGGGCATGATGACGATCATGGTGCCGGATGTGGCGCCGCCGACCGAGGAAATGCGGGAAAAATGCATCGCCGTTTCGAGTGATCTGCATGCGGTGGCAAGCATGTTGAAAGAAGCAAGGCTTTTTACAAGCATGAAAAACAGGCCTTAGGTGCGAATAGGCGTCACATGCCTTTCGCCATTTGGCCTTATGATAAAGATCGTATCGGCAGGAGCGCCGCTATTCGTCGAGCGCCTTAGTCGGCGCATCCATAATCGGAGTGGTTATGCCGCTTGTCGCCGTGTCGCTTGCGACGCTGATACTGCTCATTCTTTCCGCATTTCAGATTGCGCTTGCAGCCGGGGCGCCCTTCGGCCGCCTTGCCTGGGGCGGCGCACACCGGGTTCTGCCGGTTAAGCAACGGATTGCAAGTGTCGCTTCTGTTGCGATCTATGCCTTTATCGCATCCTTTCCGCTGCAAAAGACGGGCTTCGCCATTATCTGGCCCGCAGGCTGGGTCGAGCCCGCCATATGGATCATTGCCTGCTATCTCGCAGTGAGCATCGGATTGAACGCGATGTCGACAAGCCGCATGGAGCGGATGGTGATGACCCCTGTAGCCGCCATTCTGGCGATTCTGTTCTTTATCGTCTCGCTCTCCTAATCCCACCAAGCAAGTCGCGATGCCGCAACGACCGAGCCCTTTCAGCAGGTCGTCAGACCGCCGGCTTGAAACGCCACTTGCGCTCAATCGCCCCTTCCATATCGAGACCGTTGTAATGGGCCAGCAACAGCACATGGCCGAGGAGATCGGCGGTTTCGTCGGCCAGATCCCGTTTCATCTCCTCTTTGTTCCTGCCCTTTATGCGGCCCCGCCCCGTCAGCCGGTTCCAGGCCTGCGTGACCTCGCCAACCTCTTCCTGAAGCTTCAGCATGTACCAGTCCGGGTCGCGGAATATTCCGTTTTCAGCGGCATATTTTTGCGAGGCCTCTTCAAACCGACGCATCATGTCAGCAAGCATTTGTTCATCTTTTGTTCATGCGCTACAACTCTAATCATGATTCTCTGACGCCGTCGACCCGTCAGTGCGTCATGCAGTCATGAACTGAAATCTCCGCGACATGCGCCTGCAGGCGAGATAGAGAAAAGGTATTCGAACAACCGTGCCATCGCCCATGTCCCATCTCGATTTTTTCTCATCGCTTATCACCGCGCATAGTCCGACGCTGCTGGCCATGTTTGCGGGCGCCGCGTTTCTCGCCGGTCTTGCCCGCGGCTTTTCCGGTTTCGGCGCAGCACTGATCTTCATTCCGCTGGCCAGCGCCATCGTCGGGCCGCGCATCGCGTCAGCGGTTCTGCTGGTGGTGGACGGCGTCTTGACGCTCGGCATGATACCGCCCGCCTTTCGCATGGCGAACCGGCGCGAAGTCTTCACCATGGCGGCAGGCGCACTTGTCGGCGTTCCGCTCGGAACCCTGCTGCTTTCCCATGGCGATCCGCTGACCCTGCGCTGGATCATTTCCACCGTGGTCGTCGTGCTTTTATTGTTTCTGTTGTCCGGCTGGCGTTATAGCGGGCGGCCGAAGACGCCTCTGACCCTGTTTACCGGGTTTCTGGCTGGGCTGTTTTCGGGTGCGGCGCAGTTGGGCGGCCCGCCCGTGGTTGCCTATTGGCTTGGCGGGGCGCTCAAAGGGGCCTTCGTGCGCGCCAATGTCATTGTTTATTTCGCCATTTCGACCGTGATTTCCACGGCAAGCTATTTCCTCAGTGGTCTTTTCACCGCCGATGTCTTCGTCTTTTTCCTGCTGGCCCTGCCATTTTACGGGGCGGGTCTTTACGCCGGCGCGCGCCTGCACGGATTTGCCGATGAGGCCGCATTCAGACGCATTTGTTACGGCCTGATCGCCATTTCCGCCGTCATCGGCCTGCCGCTGTTTGATTCGCTGTTGAAATAGGCAGGCCGCACCGGCCTGCCCTTGCCACCTTCAAGGATACATACGAACCTTCGACCACGGCGCATCCGGCGTCTCGCGGCGGAATTCGACGCGGTCATGCAGGCGAAACTTGCGGTCGTGCCAGAATTCGATGCTGACCGGGCGAATGCGAAAACCGGACCAGTGGGCCGGGCGCGGAATATCGCCGATGGCATATTTGGCGGTATATTCAGCCACCGCCTTCTCCAGCGCGAAACGGCCTTCCAGCGGCCGCGACTGCTTGGACGCCCAGGCGCCGATGCGGCTGCCGCGTGGACGTGAGGCGTAATAGGCGTCCGCCTCGGCGTCGCTGACGATTTCCACCTCGCCGCGCAGACGCACCTGCCGTCGCAGGCTTTTCCAGTGGAAACACATGGCCGCTTTTTTCTGGCCAAGAATCTCGCGGCCCTTCTGGCTTTCGAAATTCGTATAAAAAACGAAGCCGCGATCATCGACGTCTTTCAACAGCACCATGCGCACATTCGGCAGGCCGTTTTCATCGACGGTTGCGAGCGCTACCGCGTTTGGATCGTTGATCTCGGAAGCCGTCGCATCCTTCAGCCACTCGGCAAAAAGCGCGAAAGGTTCATTTTCTTCCGTGAAGTCACTGGATGTTAACCCCGTTTCCGACATATTGACTAAAATGCTCCCGAGCTGATTTGGACCCCAGAGATGATTTCTGGCGAAAGATGGTGACAGTCATAGCAAAGTCGAACAGTCGAACAAAGGGCCTCCTTTCGTCGATCGCGGAAGTTTCCGCCGTCGTGTCAATGCTCGTGGTGCTGAGCGGCTGCGTCAGCCTCGATCTGTTCGGCGGCGACAAGGTCGACCGCACGCTTTCCACAGCGTCCGTTCCCAACCAGCCGAATAACGGCCAGCAGACGGATGATGCGACCATCCGCAATGCGGTAACATCCGCCGATCTTGCCAAACTGGCCGACCAGCCGTTGCCCTGGGCCAATGCCGCAACCGGCAGCGCGGGTGTCGTCACCGCCATTCACGAAGACAAATCCAGCGGTTTCGTCTGCCGCGATTTCAGAACGACACGCCACTCCTTCGAAGGCGTAGCTGCTTACTCAGGACAGGCCTGCCTTTCGGAAACCGGCGAATGGTTGATGACCCGCTTCGAGCAGAAATAATCTGTTTACCTTGGCGCATGGAATAAAGCCGGCCACCGCGCGCCGCGCTTCGCGCGTAAAGGAGTGATTAGCAACTTATTGCAACAGTCGACGTTGATTAAACCGAGGGCGTGTACGCGAATGATCGCGGGCATCCCTTTTCGGAGAGGTTAGTTTCAGGATTGCGCCATGATGGGCAGCAGGCGCCTGAGCCAACGTAACTGGTGTTTCGGATGCGCGATCCATATTCGATCCTCGGCGTTAAGCGTGATGCCCGCCACGAGGAAATAAAGACCGCCTGGCGCACGAAGGCGAAAACCGTGCATCCCGACGCCAATCGCGACGACCCCGACGCTTCGGCGCGATTCGCCGAGATCGGCCAGGCCTATGACCTTTTGAAAGACCCCAAAAAACGCGATCTTTACGATCAGGCCCGCAAGGCGGCCGAGAAGAAGCAGCGCGGCGAAACCATCATGCAGCAGCGGGCGTCGGCCCGCGAGGCAGAGGAACGCGCCAAGGCCGCTGAGAAGCTGATGGAGGAACTGGCCCGTGCCGATGCCCGCAACCGGGCGCAGACCGGCCAGAAAACCGACGGGAAGCCCGAAACAGCCGAGGATATCGTCGAGCGGATTTTCGGCGCCGATGCGCAGAACGATCCCAAGGTGCAACAGGCGGCCGAAGCGGCGAAGGCTGCGGCCAGCGGCGCAAAAGGCGACGTTCCGAGGACGAGTGAAACGGCACAACCCGCCGCCGCTGACGACAGATCCGCACCTTCCTCGCTCGCCGGCAATCTTTTCAGCGCTCTCGTGCGCCGGTTCCGCACACCGCAGCCGGTTCCGGAAAAGGCGCCGGACATCACGGCCGAAGCCACCATCACGGTTGCCGATCTTCTCGAGCGCAAATGGGTTACCATTGGGCTTGCCGAGGAGCGGGAAGCCCGCTTCCAGCTTGAGCCGGGCATGACTGACGGCCATGTGGTGAGGCTCAAAGGACAGGGGCTGAAACTTCCCGGCATGGCGCGCGGCGATCTTGCCGTGACGTTGCTTGCCGCACGCGACGACGCCTTTTCCGTTCGCGGTTTCGATATTCACACGACGTTGCCGATCTCGCTCGGGGATGCGGTTCTGGGCTGCGAAACGAAAGTCCGCACCCCGCTTGGCGAGGAAAATCTCAGCATTCCCGCCTGGTCGGGTTCCGATCGCGAGCTGCGGCTCGCCGGTAAAGGCCTTGCCGATGGCAAGGGTGGATATGGCGATCTCGTCATCGAATTGCGCATCGTCCTGCTCGAAAAGCCGGATGAAAAGGTGACCGACCTGATGCGCCACATGCGCGAAGGCCTTTATTTGTGAAAGTTTTGCGAATAGCCGGGACAACGCACCCTTTGTTACGCTCCCTAACAGTTGATGATCTTTGGCAATCTTGAACAGGATTGCAGCCTATGCCATAGGCAGGATCAATCGAAAGTATCAGGGAGCATAAAATGGCTCAGGCATCCGGCCTCATGGCTGGCAAACGCGGCCTCATCATGGGCGTCGCAAATAATCGTTCAATCGCTTGGGGCATTGCAAAGGCCTGCGCCGACGCAGGCGCGGAACTCGCACTCACCTGGCAGGGTGACGCGCTGAAGAAGCGCGTCGAGCCGCTGGCGCAGGAACTTGGCGCCTTCATGGCCGGCCATTGCGACGTGACGGACCTCGGAACGATCGACGCGGTTTTTGCCGCGCTGGAAAAGCACTGGGGCAAGATCGACTTCGTCGTGCACGCCATCGCCTTTTCCGACAAGGACGAGCTGACCGGTCGTTACCTCGATACCAGCCGCGATAACTTCAACCGCACCATGGATATTTCCGTCTTTTCGCTGGCCGCTGTCGCCAAGCGCGCAGAGCCGATCATGAATGATGGCGGCTCGATCCTGACGCTGACCTATTACGGCGCCGAAAAGGTCATGCCGAACTACAACGTCATGGGCGTGGCCAAGGCCGCACTTGAGGCCAGCGTTCGTTATCTCGCCGTCGACCTCGGCAATCGCGGCATCCGCGTCAACGCCGTTTCCGCCGGCCCGATCAAGACGCTGGCCGCTTCCGGCATCGGCGACTTCCGTTACATTCTGAAATGGAACGAATATAATGCACCGCTGAAGCGCACGGTTTCGATCGAGGAAGTCGGCAAGTCGGCGCTTTACCTGCTGTCCGACCTTTCGACCGCCGTGACCGGCGAAATCCACCATGTGGATTCCGGTTACCACACCATCGGTATGAAGGCCGTGGATGCGCCTGACATTTCGGTGGTCAAGGACTAACCATCAGGAATGCTTGAAACAGGGGTATCGCCTTGCTCGTCTATGTGATCCGGCACGGACAAACGGACTGGAATGCGATACGCCGGCTTCAGGGCCAGAAAGACATTCCGCTCAATGATTTCGGCCGCCAGCAGGCGGTCGGCAATGGCAGGCTGCTCGCCCATTTGCTCGGCGAGCAGGCCACGGATTTCGACTATGTGGCAAGCCCGCTGGGGCGCACGCGCGAAACCATGGAACTGATGCGCGGCGCGATGGGTCTCGACCCCCTTGCCTACCGCACCGACGACCGCCTGATCGAAGTTTCCTTCGGCGACTGGGAAGGCCATACCCTGCCCGATCTGAAAAAGGAATTTCCCGACCGGGTGAAGGCGCGCATGGCCAACAAGTGGGACTTTATTCCCCCCGGCCAGGATGCCGAAAGCTATGAAATCCTCTCCTGGCGCATCGGCGCATGGCTTTCCTCCGTCGAGGTGCCAACCGTCTGCGTCTGCCACGGCGGCGTCATCCGCTCGATCTTCCGGCTGGTCTCCGGCATGGACAAGGACGAGGCGTCGCGAACGCAGATCCCGCAGGACCGGATTTTGAAGGTGGAGATGGACAGGAACAGTGCGGAGTGGGTGTCGTGAGGGCACGCGGAGCGTAATTCTCTGCGCCGTCGCCTTTGAAACGCTTGTAAATTGGCTGAGCGGACGCCGTTACTTTCTTCTCCCCGCCGGGGAGAAGAAAGCTAGATGCACTCGCTCGTTTCACAACGGAGGTTTGGCATAAGGGCTGAGTAAGGGGCTGGTCCTACTCAACGACCTGAAGATCGTCGACCACGCGTTTTCCATCCACTTCCGTGTAGAAAACCACGACCTTCACGCCCGCCTTCAAACCTTCGAAGTTGAACTCTTCCGGCACACGATAGGTCTTGCCGTCGTTGAGCGTAATGCTCAGCCCGTTCGCATCGATCTTGCTGATCGTGCCTTCCACATCGACGCTCTGGGCGAAGCTGTTGATCGGCATCAGGAGGTTGGCGGTGGCCAGAAGGGCGGCAATCATCATACGCATCGATCTAGCTTTCGTGGATTTGCGTGAAAACCTTACATGCATGAAGAATTGCCTTTCGAATGTGGCGGAAATCGCCCGCAACCATGACATTTTCGGCCCAATTGATGAACGGATTTGGGATCGTGTTCAAGCCGTTAGTGATTTTTACACCGCATTTCGCGGCAATATTGGAAAACTCCGGATAAACGTGGAAAACGACGGCGCTTTTACATTTCCGTCATCTCGAAAAATCTCGTCGGCCGGCACGAATCGCCGCCCACTCTCATCCCGGCGCTTGCCTGCGGGATGGGGAAGACGCCTGTTGATGTCGTGTTCGGCACTTATCCTGCCGCAGTGAAAGAAAGGCTTTTGCCTTGTCCGGATTTACACTAAGACAAATCCGCTTGTTTTAAACGGCGCTACCCGCAGGCGCCCTGTTTTCCGGTTTTGAGAACTATGTCGCATAACAGCTTCGGTCATCTTTTTCGCGTTACCACCTGGGGAGAAAGCCATGGGCCGGCACTTGGCTGCGTGGTGGATGGCTGCCCGCCCGGCCTGCGCTTTACCCTTGCCGAAGTGCAGCACTGGATGGACAAGCGCAAACCCGGCCAGAGCCGTTTCGTTACCCAGCGTCGCGAAGACGATATCGTGAAAGTTCTCTCCGGCGTGATGCTGGACGAGGACGGCGAAACGATGATCACAACAGGCACGCCGATTTCCATGCTGATCGAAAATACCGACCAGCGCTCCAAGGACTATGGCGAGATCGCCAAACGTTTCCGCCCCGGCCATGCGGATTTTACCTATGATCTGAAATACGGCATTCGCGACTATCGCGGCGGCGGACGCTCCTCAGCGCGCGAAACCGCAGCGCGGGTAGCGGCGGGCGCGATTGCGCGCAAGGTGGTGCCTGATCTCAATGTGCGCGGCGCGCTGGTGCAGATCGGCAAACACAAGATCAATCGTGACAATTGGGATTGGGACCAGGTGGACCAGAACCCGTTCTTCTGCCCCGATGCGGCCATGGTGCCTGTCTGGGAAGAGTATCTCGACGGCATCCGCAAGGCGGGCTCTTCCATCGGTGCGGTTGTCGAAGTGGTGGCGGAAGGCGTTCCGGCCGGTATCGGCGCACCGATCTATGCCAAGCTCGATCAGGATATCACCTCCAGCCTGATGTCGATCAACGCCGTCAAGGGCGTGGAGATCGGCGAAGGTTTCGCCTCGGCCGAGCTTTCCGGCGAGGACAATGCCGACCAGATGCGCATGGGCAATGACGGCAAGCCGATTTTCCTTTCCAACCATGCCGGCGGCATTCTTGGCGGCATCGCGACCGGCGAGCCCGTGATCGCCCGCTTCGCCATCAAGCCCACCTCCTCCATTCTGACGGAGCGTCTGTCCATCGATACCGACGGCAATAATGTGGATGTGCGCACCAAGGGTCGTCACGACCCCTGCGTCGGCATCCGCGCTGTGCCTATCGGCGAGGCGATGGTGGCCTGCACCGTTGCCGACCATTATCTGAGGGACCGCGGCCAGACCGGCCGGTTGAAGTGAGGGGATATCGCCATGGCCTATGACCAGAAACGCGTTGTCGACGCCATCCGCGCTTTCGAAGCCGGCGAAATCGTCGTTGTGACCGACGATGACGACCGCGAGAATGAAGGCGATCTGATCATTTCGGCGGTTCACTGCACGCCGGAAAAAATGGCGCTGATCGTGCGCCATACCTCCGGCATCGTCTGCGCCCCCATGCCGCGCGAGGAAGCCAAGCGGCTGAACCTCAACGCCATGGTGGCAGAAAACGACAGCGCGCATACGACGGCCTTCACCGTCAGCGTCGATTTCAAGCACGGCACCACGACGGGCATTTCCGCCGACGACCGCACATTGACGGTGCGCAACCTTGCAAACCCCAATGTCGGCGCTTCCGATTTCACACGGCCGGGCCATATCTTCCCGCTTATTTCCCGCGAGGGCGGCGTACTGATGCGTTCCGGCCATACCGAAGCGGCGGTCGATCTCTGCCGGCTCGCCGGCCTGCCGCCCATCGGCGTCATCAGCGAGCTGGTGAATGATGATGGCAGCGTAATGCGCGGCCCGCAGGTTCTGGATTTCGCCGACAGGCACGGCATGAAGCACGTTTCCGTCGCCGATCTCATCGCCTATCGCCAGCGCAAGGAAACGCTGGTGGAGATGGAATCCTCCTTCACCATCGAAACACCCTTCGGGCCGGCCAAGGCGCAGACCTATTCCCTGCCCTGGGATCCGATGCAGCACATGGCGGTGATTTTCGGCGACATCAGGGACGGCGTCGACATTCCCGTCCGTCTTCACCCGGAAAACGTCGCAGACGACGTGTTCGGCGACCGCCAGCCGGTGCGGCATTATATGCAGAAGATCGCCGAGGAAGGCCGCGGCGTCATCGTCTATCTGCGCGAAGGCTCCGTCGGTGTCGGCCAGGTGGCCGGGCGGCGCAAGGCGCGTGACCCGGACGAAGCACATGCCCAGGCCCGGTCGCGCGAGAATGAATGGCTGGAAATTGGCCTCGGCGCACAGATTCTGAAAGACCTCGGCATCAGCTCCATCAAGCTGCTGACCACCCGCGAACGGCATTATGTCGGGCTTGAAGGTTTCGGTATCCAGATTTCGGCGACGGATATCTGCTGATTTCTGAGGGCTAGAAGGCCCGGCTTCATACCGCAATTGTGAGGCGAGCGGGTGCTTTTTCCGCCTTCTCCCCGAGGGGGAGAAGGTCGCGGCAGCGGATTGAGGGGGCCACGTTGTCGATAAACGGAGAGCTTGCCCCCTCATCCGACCCTTCGGGCCACCTTCTCCCCGGCGGGGAGAAGAAACCAGCGGCAACGCTGTGCTACCTCAAGGGCGAAGATGGCGTCGTGTGAGGACATCCGTCTCACCATGCCACCAGCCACGAAGTTCACTTCTCCTCCCGCCAGCCCTCCAGATAATTCACGCTCTCCACCCCCGTAAACCGGGCAAGCCGCGCCAGTTCGGCGTCGAGCTTCTCCAGCCGTCCGGCCGAGGCGCGCACGCCGGGCTCCAGCCACAGGCGGCGCACATCCAGCGTCCCGCGTTTGCGGTCGGCCTTCATATCGATGCGGCCGATCAGACGGTCGCCTTCCAGCAGCGGGAAGACATAATAGCCATATTGCCGTTTCGGCTCCGGAACGAAGACCTCGATGCGGTAATAAAAGCCGAATAGCCGCTCCATGCGGTTGCGGTCGCGCAACAACGGATCGAAAGGGCTCAGCACACGGACGCGCGGTGAGGGTTCCGGCAGGTCCGAGATATCGGCGCTGAAATCAGCAAAGGCATAGGACGGGCGGGCGCTCTCGCCGTCGCTTGCAAGAAGCGAGACCTCGCAGAGTTCGTCGCGGTGGCTTTTGACCCAATCCCTCGCCTCCTGTGGGGTGACGAGATCAAAAAAAGCGGCGATTTCGCCGTGGGTGGCGAAACCCAGCCGCTTCAGCGCCTGCCGGCAGGCCCAGTCGACGAATTCTGCATGCTCCACGTCGCTTTCGTGATGCTCGCCGGGAATGACCCGTTCGGCCAGATCATAGACCTTCTGGAAATTCACGCGGCCGGCAATCGCGAGCTTGCCGGTGTGCCAGAGATATTCGAGCGCGGTCTTGGACGGATGCCAGTTCCACCAGCCCCCGGATTGATGCCCCTCCTCCTTCAGTTCCCGCGCCAGAACCGGACCTGTCGCGGCAATGCGCTCCAGCGTTTCACCGAAAGCGGCATCGAAGCCCTCGCCATGCCATTTGCGCCAGCGCTCCTGAATGATCGGTTCACGACGGCGGAAGCGGTGCTTCCAATAGGGATAAAATTCTGTCGGCACGATGGAAGCGTCATGCGTCCAGTGCTCGAAAAGCGCGCGGTCCTTTTCCAGAAGCGTGGTCAGATGCTCGCGCTTGTAGGTCTGGTTGCGGGAGAAAATAATCTGATGGTGGGCGCGCTCCACCGTGCCGATGCTGTCCACCTGCACGAAGCCGAGTTCGGTAATGAGTTGCAGTAAATCGCCCTTGGAAAGCGCCTTGCCGGGCGGGGAGCAAAGCCCCTGCCGCGCCAGAAAAATCCGCCTTGCCGCTTCGTTCGAAACCTTGATCACCATGGGGCAGAAGGTAGAACGGCTTTTTCAGGATTGCAATGTTCTTTTTTTGTTCTTCCCTCAGTTTTGTTTTCGCAATCACTACCTGTTAAATCTGGCACCGTATGGAGGCCATTGCTTTGTCCCCTCGTTTATATCCAGCACGAGGCGCAGAAGACTTTTCTTCAATCAAATGGATAGAGAATGTTTCGTCGAGCCGCATCAGCTTCCAGCCTTGGCGCTCACCACTATTGCTACCGCCTCGGACCTGCCACACAAGCATAATGCCGTTTCCTTCATCCGTAATACCGACAGCATGGACCTCAACAACGCGAACGTATCCGTCATATCGTAGTTCAAGGCACTTAGCCGAACGCAGAGCTTCACATGGGGTATGCAGGACCATTTGAGCCTCCTAACAACTTAACGACGGAACATATCTGATTCCTTCATCATCTTTTACTTCTGTTTGTGACGGGATATAGGACCAGAAACAGACCCTAAGGACATAAGAACTTGGAAATCCGTTTCGACGCCGCCGGTGTGGCCTTCGAGGGCAGGCGGGCCTTGCACCCATTGTCTCTGACGCTGACAGAGCGGCGTATCGGCGTGATTGGCCTCAATGGTTCGGGCAAGACCACCTTCGCGCGGCTGATCAACGGGTTGACCAAGCCGACCGAGGGCAAGGTGTCGGTGGACGGTCTCGATACCGTCAAGCATGCGAAAACCGTGTTGCAGACGGTCGGCTTCATTTTCCAGAACCCACAGAACCAGATAATCCTGCCGATCGTGCGCGACGATGTCGCCTTTGGCCTGAAGCGCCTAGGCATCGGCAAGGCGGAAACCGAAACACGGGTGAAGGCCGTTCTTGCCCGGCTTGGCATTTCTCATCTCGAAGAGCGGCGCGCGCATGAGCTTTCCGGCGGGGAGTTGCAGCTGGCAGCACTGGCCGCCCTTCTGGTTACCGAGCCGAAAATCCTCATTCTCGATGAACCAACAAACCAGCTGGACCTGAAAAACCGCACTATCGTGGAAAAGACCATGGCGGTGCTGTCGCAGGCGTTGATCGTCATCACCCACGATCTGCCGCTGCTTGCCGGCTTCGACCGCGTGCTGGTTTTCCATGAGGGCGCGCTGGTTAAAGATGCTGCGCCTGCAGAGGCAGTGGCGCACTATCTGGAGGTGGCATCGTCATGAAATCGCTGCATGTCGAAGGCACCGGCTGGCTCTATCGCGTTTCGCCGCGCCTCAAGCTCATCACGCTTATGGGCTTCAGCATCGCGCTGTTCCTCACCCGCGATCTGCTGGTGCTGGGATGCGCCGTGATTTTGGCCGTTATCATCCTGCGCGCGACGCGACTACCCTTCCGGGAGATCGGCCTGCGGCTGCGGCCGGTGATGCTGACCATCCTGCTTGTCGCCGCCTTCAGCTATGTTCTGCTTCCGGCCCATGATGCGAGTGTCAATCTTTTGCGGCTGACGGCGCTGGCGCTGCTCGCCACCGCCGTCACCATCACCGTCAGCATTTCGCAGTTCATGGACGAGATCGCGCTTGCCGCCGCCCCTCTCGAGAGGCTGGGGCTGGTCAAGGCTGCCGATATCGGGCTTGCGGTCGGGCTCGTCGTGCGGTTCGTGCCCGAGATCGTCAACCGGTATCATGCGGTGCGCGATGCCCACCGGGCGCGCGGCCTGCCCGTGCGGATGGCCACCATCATCGTGCCACTCGTCATTATGACGTTGAAGGATGCCGACGCCATTGCCGACGCCATTGACGCGCGCGGTTTCAGAGGCCAAAGCTTGGCGCCAGATAACCATCCGGAGTTTTGAGTGCCATGACGACCCGCGACCTTGTGCTGATTTCGCTGTTTTCCGCCATCATCATCGCACTCGGGCTTTTGCCGCCGATCACGCTCGGTTTCATCCCCGTGCCGATCACCGCGCAGTCGCTCGGCGTCATGCTGGCCGGCGTCGTGCTGGGTGCGAAGCGCGGCACGCTCGCGGTGCTGCTGACGATCTTGATTGCCGCCATCGGCCTGCCGGTACTCTCGGGCGGACGCGGTGGTCTTTCGATTTTCACCACGCCGACGACGGGCTTCCTGATCGGCTGGATCGCAGCTGTCTTCGTCACCGGCACGCTCTCGGAAAAACTCGTCAATCGCAGCCAATCCGCTCTGGCGCAGGGCGTTGGTTTCTTCGTCGCTAGCCTCATCGGCGGCGTGGTCGTGCTTTATGCTTTCGGCATCACCTATCTGGCGCTGGTTGTCGGGCTTGGTTTCGAAAAGGCCTTCATGGGTTCGCTCGCCTTCATTCCCGGCGATGCGCTGAAGGCCGTGCTTGCCGCACTGGCCGGCCGTGCCGTGATGGCGGGTTATCCGCTTCTGCCGCAGCGCGCCTGAACAGACTTTCTTCAGGAGGAAAAGCATGGCGACGCGTTTATACGAACACCCGATCTTCCTCGAGCATATCACGCCCGAAGGTCACCCGGAGCGGCCGGACCGCCTGCGGTCGCTGAACATCGCGCTCGAACATCCGAATTTCGAGCGGCTGGTGCGAAAGGAAGCGCCGCAGGCCAATGAGGATGCGGTGTTGCTGGCGCATCCGGAAGAGCATCTACTTGCCGTCATGCGCCAGATTCCGCAAGAGGATGGCGGGATCAACCGTATCGAGGCCGACACTTACGTCTCGCCGAAAAGCCTGCAGGCGGCGCTGACCGGCATCGGTGCGGCAATGGCTGCGGTGGACGACGTGTTTACCGGTGCTGCCGATAATGTCTTCGTCGCGGCCCGCCCGCCCGGCCACCATGCGGAAACCGCCAAGGCCATGGGTTTCTGTCTTTTCAACAATGTGGCAATCGCCGCCCGCCATGCTCAGAAAAAACATGGGGCAGAGCGCATCGCCATCATCGACTGGGACGTGCATCACGGCAACGGTACGCAGGACATCTTCTGGAACGACACATCAGTGCTGTTCTGTTCCACCCACCAGATGCCGCTTTACCCGTGGAGCGGCGACAAGAACGAAACCGGCGTGAAGAACAATATCGTCAACGCCCCGCTTTCGCCCAATACCGGCAGCGACCATTTTCGTGAGGCCTTCAAATCCCGCGTGCTGCCGGCAATTGCCGATTTTTCGCCTGATCTCATCCTCATCTCCGCCGGGTTCGACGCGCATCACCGCGATCCGCTAGCGCAGATCAATCTGGTCGGCGAAGATTTCGACTGGGCGACGGGCCGGCTTCTGGAAATGGCCGACAAATACGCCTCGAACCGGGTCGTCAGCCTGCTTGAAGGTGGTTATGATCTGGAAGGGCTGGCGGAATCGGCAGCCATGCATATTTTGAGAATGATGAAGGGTTGAACATGACGGAAAATGCCAACACAGCCGATGTCAGCGGTTATTCCTTCGAAAAGGCCGTCGCCGAGCTGGAAAGCATTGTCGCACGCCTGGAACGCGGAGACGTGGCGCTGGACGAATCAATCGCCATCTATGAGCGTGGCGAAGCGCTGAAGAAGCATTGCGAGACGCTGCTGAATGCCGCCGAAAAGCGAATCGAGAAGATACGTCTCGACCGTGCGGGCAAGCCGCAGGGTGTGGAGCCGCTCGACGGAGAGTGATTGCGTTTAGGATGAGCCTTTGGATGCGATTCCATAAGGTAGCCACCTCCCGATTCAAACACTCGGCGTCATCCTCGGGCTTGTCCCGAGGATCTGCAACGTATTGATTTTTCGAGCGTGTTTAGATCCTCGGGACAAGCCCGAGGATGACGGAGGAGAGGTTTGAAGCCCTTCGTCAGCCGTAACCGCATGAATTAGTATTCTCACAATTTCGTGTTCACAAGGTTCGTTGACGCTGCGTTCGAGATCGCGATGCTCCCCTCCCCTTGGTTATGCTAAACTCCAATAAGACAATACGAGGAGCTTGCGATGTCCTTTTTTCCCGGCAACGATCCCGTCGCGGGTGATGCCTTTGCCTGCGACGCCATCGAAAACCTCATCATTCCCCGCACCAGCGATATTGGCGGCTTTGCCGTGCGCCGGGCGCTGCCCACGCGGCAGCGGCGGCTTGTCGGTCCCTTCATCTTTTTCGACCGCATGGGTCCGGCGATCCTGAAGGCCGGTGAGGCGCTCGACGTCAAACCGCATCCGCATATCGGGCTTTCCACCGTCACCTATCTGTTCGACGGCGAAATCAAACATCGCGACAGTCTCGGCACCGAACTCGTCATTCGCCCCGGCGACATCAACCTGATGACGGCCGGGCGCGGCATCGTGCATTCGGAACGCACGCCGGAAAATCTGCGCGGCCATCCGCTGTCCATGTCCGGCCTGCAGACATGGCTGGCGCTGCCGGACAATATGGAGGAAATCGCCCCGGCTTTTTCCCATACGGCGAAGGAAGACATGCCGCTGATCGACCTCAAGGGCGCGTCCGGCCGGGTCGTCGTCGGCGAATTCGAAGGCCTTACCTCGCCCGTTTCAGCCTTTACCGATACGCTTTATGTCGATCTTTCGCTGGAGCCAGGGGTAAAATTCCCCTTCTCCGCTGATCATGAGGAGAGGGCAATCTATATTCTGTCCGGTTCGCTGGATGTGGCGGGTGATATCTTCGCCGCCGACCAGCTACTCGTCTTCCGTCCCGGCGACGACATCACGCTTCAGGCCGGCGCGGGTGGCTGTCACATCATGATCTTCGGCGGGGCGGCGCTCAATCAGCGCCGCTACATCTGGTGGAACTTCGTTTCGTCATCAAAAGAACGCATAGAACAGGCCAAACAGGAGTGGAGAACCGGACGCTTCGATATCGTTCCCGGCGACGAAGAAGAGTTTGTCCCTTTGCCGGAAGGTTGAAATTCTATAGAAGTGTACGACATGCAGGGCTGCACCGTCGGCTTTCGACATGAAAGACGCTCTGGCACGCCCTGCTGACGACAAGAAAAGGCCGAACGATTGACCGGAATGCCACAGACACCATTGCTCGACCGGGTGAATTTCCCCTCCGATCTCAAGGAGATCGACGATCGCGACCTGCCGGAACTGGCACGGGAACTGCGCGACGAGATGATTGACGCCGTGTCGAAAACCGGCGGCCATCTGGGTGCCGGCCTCGGTGTGGTGGAACTGACGATTGCCATCCACAAGGTGTTCAACACGCCGGAAGACCGGCTGATCTTCGATGTCGGCCACCAATGTTATCCGCACAAGATCCTGACTGGTCGGCGCGACCGCATCCGCACGCTGCGACAGGAAGACGGGCTTTCCGGTTTCACCCGGCGGGCCGAAAGCGAATATGACGATTTTGGCGCCGGCCATTCCTCCACCTCCATTTCCGCCGGCCTCGGCATGGCGGTTGCGGCGGGTCTTGACGGCAGCGACCGCAAGGTCATTTCCGTCATCGGCGACGGCTCGATGTCGGCAGGCATGGCGTTTGAGGCATTGAACAATGCCGGCGCACTCGATGCGCGGCTGATCGTCATCCTCAACGACAACGATATGTCGATTGCGCCGCCGACGGGCGCGATGAGCGCCTATCTGGCACGCCTCGCCTCCGGCCGCACCTATATGGGCTTTCGCGATTTCGGCAAGAAACTCACGGCCTATCTCGGCAAGACCATCGACCGCGCCATTACCCGCGCAGTCACCCATGCGCGCGGCTATGTGACCGGCGGCACGCTGTTCGAGGAGCTTGGCTTCTACCACATCGGCCCGATCGACGGTCATTCCTTCGATCACCTGCTGCCGGTGCTGCGCAATGTGCGCGACAACCAGAAAGGCCCCGTCCTCATCCATGTGGTGACGCAGAAGGGCAAGGGTTATGCGCCGGCGGAAGCGGCGGCGGACAAATATCACGGCGTCAACAAGTTCGACGTCATCACCGGCGCGCAGGCGAAAGCCAAGCCGAATGCGCCGAGCTATACCAGCGTCTTCGCCGAAGCCTTGATCCAGGAAGCAACGCTCGACGACAAGATCATCGGCGTCACCGCCGCCATGCCGAACGGCACCGGGCTGGACAAGATGGCCGAGCTTTTCCCGTCCCGCACCTTCGATGTCGGTATTGCCGAGCAGCATGCCGTCACCTTTGCGGCGGGGCTTGCGGCTGACGGGTACAAGCCGTTCTGCGCGCTTTATTCCACCTTCCTGCAACGCGGTTACGACCAGCTGGTGCATGATGTGGCGATCCAGAGCCTGCCCGTGCGTTTCCCCATCGACCGCGCCGGTTTTGTCGGCGCGGATGGACCGACCCATGCCGGCTCTTTCGACACGACTTTCCTCGCCACCCTGCCCGGCATGGTGGTGATGGCGGCCTCGGATGAGGCGGAGCTGAAACATATGGTGCGCACGGCAGCGGCCTATGATGAAGGCCCGATTTCCTTCCGTTACCCGCGCGGCGAAGGCGTGGGCGTCGAGATGCCCGCGCGTGGTGAGATTCTTGCAATCGGCAAAGGCCGCATCATCAAGGAAGGCACCAAGGTTGCGCTCCTCTCCTTCGGTACGCGTCTTGCGGAATGCCTGGCGGCGGCCGAAGACCTTGAAGCGGCCGGCCTTTCCACCACGGTTGCCGATGCGCGCTTTGCCAAGCCGCTGGATCTCGATCTCATCCGCCAGCTGGCCAGCCATCACGAGGTTCTGGTGACCATCGAAGAAGGCTCTGTTGGCGGTTTTGGCGCGCATGTGCTGCATTTCATGGCCAGCGCCGGCCTGCTCGACCATGGCCCGAAGGTCCGGACTCTGACGCTGCCTGACCAGTGGGTGGAGCAGGCCAAGCCCGAGACCATGTATGCCAATGCCGGCCTCGACCGGGCCGGCATCGTTTCCACCGTGTTTAATGCGCTCGGCCAGCGTCAGGCCGACGTCGGTTTCGCCGGCTGACAAGATTGCCGGGACAGGAGGCGGGACTATCCCGCCTCTGTCTCAGGATGCAGCGCCATCGAGAAAACCGACGACATTGTCGATCCGTCCCTCGGCATCGCGGCTGACGACATCGGTACCACCCGCGACATCGTCTCCATCAGGTGAAATGAGACGCCATGAGAACCGGGTGAAGTTGCCGTGTCCGTCAGGGGTGCCGGCAAGAACGAAGCGATATCCCGGAAATTTCTGCCGCGCCGCCTCGATCATCGCGGCAATCCCCTGCTGTCCTTCGCCTTGCATCAGCGGGTCGACGTAGCGTGTGTTTTCTGCCCACGCCTGACCGACGAGATGCCTGCGGCGTTCATTGTCTTCTTCGTTCCAGGCTGCGAGATAGGTCTGGGCGATTGCGAGATGTTGCGTCATGATTGCGCTCCTTCTGGTTGACGGCCCAAACATGCCGGGGGTCGATAAGCGGAACAATTACCTGCGAGGTAATCGCATTGCCGATATGTTCTGCTAGGCTGCGGGGCATGACACATCATCGAGAACATGTCGGCCAGGTGCTGAAGGAATGGCGTGCCCGCCGCAGGTTGAGCCAGCTCGATCTGGCGGTGGAGGCGGAAATATCCGCGCGCCATCTGAGCTTCGTTGAAAGCGGGCGATCATCCCCCAGCCGCGAGATGCTCGCGAAACTGGCGGAGCAGCTTTCCATGCCCGCCCGCGCCGCCAACCGGCTGATGCTGGCGGCGGGTTATGCACCTGTTCATTCCGAACGCCCGCTGGATGCGCCCGACATGGCGGCGGCCCGACAGGCCGTCGAAACAGTGGTGCAGGGCCACATGCCCTTTCCCGCCCTTGCCGTTGATCGTCACTGGAACGTCGTTCTCGCCAATGAGGCGATCACGTCGCTTCTGGCTGGTGTTTCCGAGGAGTTGCTTCGGCCACCCCTCAATGCGCTGAAGCTGAGCCTGCATCCTGATGGATTAAGCTCCCGCATCGCCAACCTCGCCGAATGGCGGCATCATTTGCTGGAACGTCTGCGCCGTCAGGTCGAGGAAACGGGAGACGAGGTGCTTTGCCGCTTGCATGCGGAGCTTTCCGCCTATCCCGCGCCGAAGGCCTCGCCCCATGCCGCCGAGGCCGATCCGCTGGCCATACCATTGCAACTGCGCGATCCGGCATCGGGCGCCGTTCTGAGTTTCATTTCCACCACCACGGTTTTCGGAACCGCAACCGATGTCACGCTGTCCGAACTGGTGCTGGAATGTTTCTACCCCGCCGATGCGGCAACCCGCGCCGCCCTGATGACAGGCACAAAGGAGTAAGCCCCGTGCACACCACCTATCTCATCGGCTTCCAGATCCGTGACGGCCAGCGCGAGCGCTTTCTTGAGTTGCTGAATGCACTTCTCGACGCCATGCGGCATGAAAAGACCTTCGTGAACGCCACCCTGCATCGGGACGGTGAAAACGACAACCGCTTCCTGCTGCACGAGACCTGGAGCGACCATCAGGACGTGCTCGATGTCCAGATTCATCGCCCCTATCGCCAGGCATGGCACGATGCCCTGCCCGAGCTTCTGGAGGTCCCACGGGATATCTCCGTCTGGCATCCCATGCGGGCCGATCACGCCGCATAGGCGAGATCGTGACCGCTGGTCAAAGCCTGATGGCCGTTTCCTCTTTCGCCGTCTTGATGACGACCATCGTGACGAAGCGAGCGACATTGTTCTGGTCGCGGAACAGCCTGTCGCAGAGCGAGTCGAACTCCTCCATGTCGCGCAGGCGCAGCATCAGCACGACATCGCTTGCGCCTGTCACGGCATAGGCGTGCGACACGGCCTCTTCAGCACTGGCGATGTCCAGAAAGCGGCGCATATGCTGCTCGCCATGTAGTTTCAGCTCCACTGTCACCAGCGCCTTGATCACACGCCCGGCCTTTGCGGGGTTGAGGATCGCGACGATTCGGTCGATCACCCCCGATTTGCGCAGCCGTTGAAGGCGGCGCAGGCAGCTGGAAGGAGACAGCCCCACCTCGTCGGCCATATCCACATTGGTGCGCGAAGCATCGCCCTGCAAGAGGTTCAGAAGTTTCCGGTCGATCCGATCCATGCCGGCAGCATATCTCTCGCGGATGGATTTGCAATAAAATTGCACAAAGCTGCAATTTCTGACCACAAATGCGAACGGGTTCGGCCTAGTGAATGGGGACAACCTTCGAGGAGCCTCACATGCCCATTTTCGTCACCATCTGGCAGAAAACCCGGGAAACGCTTGATATCTACTGGGTGCTGGTGCGGATCACCGTTCCGATCGCCATCCTGACCGAGCTATTGTCGAGGATGGGTGCGATCGAGGCGGTGGCGCCGGCCTTTGCGCCCGTGATGAACCTCGTCGGGCTGCCGCCGGAACTCGGTCTGGCATGGCTGACGGCAATGCTGGTCGGCATATGGGGCGCGGTGCCGCTTATCTTCACGCTTGTTCCCGCATCGTCGCTTGATGTCGCGGATATCACGGTCTTTTCGGCGCTCATCCTCTTCGCGCATGGCCTGCCAATCGAGCAGAAAATCATCGAAAAGGCAGGACCGGGCATGCTCGTCACCACGGCGCTGCGCATCGGCGGTGGATTGCTCTATGCCTTTCTCCTGCACCAGCTTCTGGACGTGACCGGGTGGCTGTCGGCTCCAGTCAATCCCGCCTGGATTGCCATGGGCAACACGCCTGAATGGGCAGACTATTTTCTGGGTCTCGGTGAAACCATGATCTGGATGCTTGTCATCCTGCTCGTGCTGTCCCTCGGTCTGGAAATTCTCAGACTGACCGGCCTTCTGGCACTGATGATGAAAGCGCTGTCACCCCTGCTGCGGCTTGCCGGCATTCGCGGCGAGGCCGAACATCTCACCGCCATCGGATTGTTCCTCGGTATTTCTTATGGCGCGGGTTTTCTCATCCGCGAAGCGCAATCAGGGGCGATCTCGCCGCGTCAGGTCTTCCTGTCCTGCGTGTTCATGGGTTTTGCCCATAGCGTGATCGAAGACACCCTTGTGGTGATGGCGCTGGGGGCCGATATTTACGGCGTTCTGGTCGGACGGCTGGTTTTCGCCATCGCGGCAACCGCCGCCATTGCCGCCCTGCTGCACCGCCTGTCCGATGAGGTGTTTTTCCAGCGGATATTCAGGCCACAGAGTACGTAGGCGGATCGGCGCACGCCGTCGATCTCATCTGAAAAGCTGATGCAAAAAGGGGCCTCACGGCCCCTTCCTTGGGTTCAATCCAAAAGAACCGGCTCAGAATTCCGTCCAGTCCTGATCCTTCGCGGCCGGGGCTTCCGCAGCGCCGCCAAAGGCGCGGGCGAGGCTCTGGCCGAGGGCGCGTGCCGGTGATTTGACTGGCCGTGCGGTGGCGGACGCCGATTTCACGGGCGCTGCTCTTTTCATCGCTGCCTGCGGTGCAGGCTGGAAGGCGGGCCTCAAGGAAGACTGGCGCGGGGCGGTGTAACCGCCGGCGCTGGCGACCGCACCATGAGCGCCGCCCACCCGGAACTGCCCAAGCAGGCTGTTCAAGGCTTCCGCTTCACGGGCGAGCGAATGGCTGGCGGCGGTCTGCTGCTCCACCATGGCGGCATTCTGCTGCGTGCCCTGATCCATGGTGTTTACGGCCGTGTTGATTTCCTGCAGGCCCGTCGCCTGTTCGCGTGACGCGACGACGATAGCGCTGACATGGGCGTTGATCTCTTCGACTTCCGAAACGATGAGTTCCAGCGCCTTGCCAGTCTCATCAACGAGATTGACGCCGTTTTCCACCTGACGGCTGGAAGCGCTGATCAGCGTCTTGATTTCCTTGGCGGCATTGGCCGAACGCTGGGCGAGTTCGCGGACTTCCTGCGCGACGACCGCAAAACCCTTGCCGGCATCACCGGCGCGGGCAGCTTCCACGCCGGCATTCAGCGCCAGCAGGTTGGTCTGGAAGGCAATATCGTCGATGACGCCGATAATGTTGCCGATTTCGCCCGAGGACTTCTCGATTTCGCGCATGGCGGAAACCGCATTGCGCACGACAACACCTGATTTTTCCGCACCGGCGCGGGCGCGCTGAACCAGATTGCCGGCATCTTCCGCACCGCGGGCGCTGTCACGCACGGTCGTGGTGACTTCTTCCAATGCTGCGGCGGTTTCTTCGATGGAGGCAGCCTGCTGTTCGGTGCGGCGCGACAGGTCGTCGGCGGCCGACAGCATCTCGGAAGCGCCGGCATTGATCGCGGCGGCGTTCTCGCCGACCGTGCGCAGGGCCTGCTGCAGCTTTTCAACCGCGCTGTTGAAATCGATACGGATGGGATCGATGTAGGAAGCGAAAGGTGTTTCGATGCGGTAGGCGAGATCGCCTTCGGCCAGAGCGGCCAGACCCTTGCCCAGCTCGTCGCGCGCAAGAGTGTTGGCGGCTTCGTCCTGCGCCTTCTCTTCTTCGTTCCGGCGGCGCTCGCTCTCGGTTGCGGAGCGCATGCGCTCGGTTTCACCGGCAAGGCGGGATTTTTCCAAACCGGCCTGCTTGAAGACGAGAACGGCCTTCGCCATCTTGCCGACTTCGTCGCCGCGATCAACGGCTGGAACTTCGGTGGTCATGTCACCATCTGCAAGCCGGCTCATTGCCGCCGTCATGCCGACGATCGGCGTGACGATCGAGCGCGACAGCGCCCAGATGAGGGCAACGGCCAGAAGACCGGCGACGGCACCGCCGCCCAGAAGCGCATATTTGAGGTTCAGCGCCGCCGCCTGCTGTTCAGCCGCATAGGCGGTCGACAGGCCGTTCAGCTGTTCCTTGATCTTGGCGGCGGCGGCGCGGAAACCGTCGAGCTGGCCCTTGGCCTGATTGCGGCCGATCTCGATGATGTCGGAAATCGGCGCTTCCGTGGTCTTGCGGGCAGCGATCTGCGGTTCCGCCAGTTCCTTGAAGAACACGGTGGCGGATTTCTGCATGTCATCGATGGATTGCAGGATATCCGGCTGGCCTGCGGCAAGGGCGCGGGCTTCATCGAGCTTTTTCAACATGATGTCGCGCTGAGCGAAAACATCGTTGTATGTGCTGTCGCTGCGAAACAACAGGAAGCCGCGCTGGTTGACGGCCTGTTCCAGCATCGCGGCCGTCGCACCATCCACCGCCTGGATGATGTCCTTCGTCCGGTTGTTTTCGATCGTGACACGCTCGCTCCCCAGCGTCTGCCAGAATACGATCGCGGAGGCGAGCAGGCACACGCTCATCAAGGCACAGAAGGTGACAATGAGCTTTATGTTAATGGGGAGATTTTTCAGCGACATCGCAAACTCTCTCGGCGACCCGATGCCTCGGAGCAAGCGTCTGCGCTGCAACGGTCGCAATTCTGTGAATGGGAGGAGATGCCGTCATGGCAGGTTCCGGTGGCCGCACGGGCCTTGGGCACAAAGTGCAATACAAGCCTTTATATTGGATTAATCGAACATTCTGACTTTGCGGTGCAACACAACCTTGACCGACGACAGCGGCATTCCGGGCCATTCCAGCGATAAATCGCTTGCATCGGCGGGGTTTGGCGGTCATTGAACGGAACCATGTCCAAAACACCTGAAAATGAACGGCTTGACCAGCTTCTCGTGTCGCTCGGCCACTTCGCCAGCCGCTCGCGTGCGCGCGACGCGGTTTCGCGCGGCACCGTGAGCGTGAACGGCAAAATCGTCACCAAACCGAGCCAGACCGTCGCTGCAAACGTCAAGATCGCTATTACCGATCCGGCGCAGGCTTACGTCTCTCGCGCCGCCCTCAAACTCACGGCCGCGCTCGATCATTTCAATCTCGATCCGAAGGGCCTTGAGTGTCTCGATGTCGGCGCATCCACCGGCGGTTTCACCGAGGTGCTGCTGCACCGTGGCGCGAAACATGTCGTCGCCATCGATGTCGGCCACGGGCAGATCCATCCAAGGATCGAGAACGATCCGCGCGTCACCAGTCTCGAAGGGCTGAATGCGCGGTTCCTCACCACCGAAGATATCGATGACCGGGCAATCGGCTTCATCGTTTCCGACGTGTCGTTCATTTCCATCAAGCTGGCGCTTGCCCCGGCACTTGAGCTTGCGGAGCCGGGTGCTCTGGCGATCCTGCTGGTGAAGCCGCAATTCGAAGCGGGCCGCGATGCAATCAGCAAGGCCGGGCTGTTGAAGGAGCCGGAAACGGCGCCTGCGGTTGCCGCCGAACTGGAACGCTGGCTCGTCGAAGACATGGGCTGGAAGAGCCTTGGGCTCATTCCCTCACCGATTGCCGGCGGCGATGGCAATGTTGAATTTCTTCTCGGAGGCGAAAAGCCATGAGCACCCAGACCGTCAGCATCAAGAGCCTCGGTGCGCAGGGCGATGGCATCGCGCACTGTCCCGACGGCCCGGTTTATGTGCCCTTCGCCCTGCCGGGCGAGACGGTGGCCATCGCCAAAGTGAAGGACCAAGGCACGGTCATGTCGATTGCGGAAGCCTCTGCGGACCGCCGCGAACCCGTCTGCCGGCACTTCGGCCCTGAAGGCGTCAACGGCACCTGCGGTGGCTGTTCGCTACAACATCTGGCCGACCAGCCCTACCATGCCTTCAAGCGGGAACTGGTGGTTTCAGCGCTGAAATCCAAGGGTCTGACACCGCCCGTGGATGATCTCGTCATCTGTCGCCCCGGCGAGCGCCGCCGCGCGGTGTTTGCCGCCCGCAGGACGGAAAAGGGTCTGCTGCTGGGCTTCAGCCAGGCGAGCAGCCATCACATCGTCGCCATCGAGGAATGTCCCGTCACATCGCCCGGCATCGTCTCGCGGCTCGATGCCATCCGCGCCATCGGCCTTTCGATGACGGCAAATGCCGAGCCGTTTCGCATGACCGTTCTCGAAACGCTCTCGGGTCTCGATATTTCCGTCGAGGGCATCAAGTCGGTCAACGACAAGCAGCGGCGGACGCTGACGGAAACGGTGCTGACCATGCGCGGCATCGCCCGCGTCTCGCTGTCGGGTGAAATCCTGATCGAGCCGCAAAAACCAATTATCGAATTCGGTGGCATTCCGGTGTCGCCGCCCGCCGGTGGTTTCACGCAGGCGACGAAACAGGCCGAGGACGCCATGGCGGAGTTGGTGCTTGCCCATATCGGCAAATCCAAACACATTGCCGATCTCTTCTGCGGTTCCGGCACATTTGCGCTCAGACTGGCGCGCATCGGCAAGGTGCATGCGGTGGAAGCCGAAGACAAGGCGCTGAAGGCATTGGATTTCGCTGCCCGCAATACGCAGGGCCTGAAACCGGTCAGCGTCGAGAAGCGTGATCTTTTCCGCCGGCCGTTGATGACCAGCGAATTGAAGAATTACGACGCGGTCGTGTTCGATCCGCCGCGCGCCGGGGCGGAAGTCCAGTGCAAGGAGCTGGCCCGCAGCACGGTAAAGAAAATCGTCGCTGTCAGCTGCAATCCGCTGACGCTGGCCCGCGATCTCGCGCTTCTGGTTGAGGGCGGCTATCGCGTCACCCGCGTCACACCGGTCGACCAATTCCTGTGGTCGCCGCATGTGGAAGCGGTGGCGGTGCTGGAGAAATAATCACCAGGCGGTATCAACCGTACCGTTGCCGACCACGCCGGAGCAACGGCAGGAACCGCCGACGCGGCCCTGCTCGATCGGGCAGATATAAGGGCGGCGGCGATTGGCGCTTTCCGGCGGGGTGATGACGCAGACGAAACGCGCGCGGCGCTGGTGACTGCGGCTGTTGCCGGAATTGAAGTTCGGGCTATCGTCGTCGTTGGACTGCGCCAGAATGATGTTGTTGCTCGAAACCGGCAATGGCGTGATCGCTGCTGCCTCTGCAATAGTTGCGGCGGAGAGAAAGACGGACAGGGCGAAAACGAGGTGACGCATGCGGGTGGCCTTTGACGGAGAGTTTGCGCGATCCGTTTTTGCCGGACCGGTTTGATGGACGATATATAATCCGTATTCAAAAGCACAGAGGCTTCCAAACTCCACGATGCCGCTCGTTTCTTCTCCCCGCCGGGGAGAAGGTGGCCCGAAGGGTCGGATGACGGGGTGACGTTGCCGGATTTCGGAGAGCTTGCCCCCTCATCCCGCTGCCGCGGACTTCTCCCCGGCGGGGAGAAGAAACGAGTGGCGCGCTCCCAGATTCTCGAAACGCCTAGCGGCGCATGAATGCCTCGAAGGCGGCGCGGGCTTCGGCACTCTGCAATTGCGCGATGAAATGGCGGGCTTCTTCGTCGATGCGGGCCAGCACATCTTCCGGCTTGCCACGGACCAGATCGCGGGCGATTTTCAGCGCCTGCTGCGGCTTGGCGGCGAGCCGTGTCGCTAGCGCCAGCGTTTCGCTCTCCACATGCTCAGGGGAAACGACTTTCCAGATCATCCCAGCCTGCAACGCCTGTTCGGCGGAAAAACCCTCGCCCATGGCCAGCAGCGCAAAGGCGCGCTGGTGGCCGATGAGTTTTGGCGCAAGCAGGCTGGAGGCGGCTTCCGGCACCAGCGCCAGATCCACGAAGGGTGTCTTGAACAGGCTGCGATTGGAGGCGACAGTCAGATCGCAATGCAGGTTGAGCGTCGTGCCGATGCCGATGGCCAGCCCGTCAACGCCCGAAACCAGCGGTTTTTCGAAGGTCGCGAGCGCCTTCAGGAGATCGAGCACCGCAAGCTTGCCCTTTGCGCCGGACATGGCGAAGGCAAGGAAATCGGCCATATCGTTACCCGCAGAAAAGCAGCCTTCCGTGCCGAGAAACGCAACGACGCGGATGTCCGGGTCGGCATTGGCGGACTGCAGCGCTTCAGCCATACGCAGATACATCGCATCGGTGATGGCGTTTTTCTTTTCCGGCCGGTTGAAGCGGATGGTCAGCACTTCAGGCGCATGGCTGACCCGCTCGACGAGAATATGATCGTCCGACATCTGAATCTCCTCAGGCCAATACGGTGCGGGCGGCGGCAAGGCTTGCCGCGCCTGATATGACGCGATCCTTCAGCGCCGCCGTTTCCGCCAGCAGGTTTTCTGCCGCAAAACGGCAAAGTGCCGCGCGGTGCGCGCCCCTGCCATCATCGACGGAGACCAATGCGCCCTTGGCGAGATAGGCACCTGTCAGCGCCAGACCGAAGAGACGTTGATAGGGTGTCGCGCCGGCGAGTGCGGTTTCGGTTTCGCCTGCCTTGATGCGGTCCAGCAGCCAATCGGTCGTCGTTTCCAGATCGTTGAGGCTGGCTTCGAGATAACGGGCGGTCTCGCCGAGATCATCACGGTTCGAAGCGGCTGTTCGGGCAACGATCTCGCGCAGTTCGGCGATGAAACCCCGCACCTGTGCGCCATCGGAAAGCGGCAGCTTGCGCAGCACCAGATCGATGGCCTGTATGCCGTTTGTGCCTTCGTAGATCGGTGCGATCCGTGCATCACGCAGATAACGCGCCGCGCCGGTTTCTTCAATGAAGCCCATGCCGCCATGCACCTGAATGCCCATGGAGGCAACATCGACACCGGCATCGGTGGAGAAGGATTTGGCAATCGGCGTTAGAAGGGCGGCACGCTCCTGCCAGCGGGCGCGCTCTGCCTTATCTTCGCTCGCATGCGCCATATCGATGGCGTGGGCGCAGCTGAAGGAGATCGCTCGCGACCCCTGCGTCAGCGCCTTCATCGTCAGAAGCGTTCTGGCAATGTCAGGATGTTCGATGATCGGGCTCATGCCGGAGCCCTGCCAGCCGGGCGCCTTGCCCTGCGTGCGCTCCTTGGCGTATTCGATTGCCTTCTGGGTCGCTGCTTCGCAGATCGCCACGCCCTGCATGCCGACGGCAAGGCGGGCATTGTTCATCATGGTGAACATGCAGGCGAGGCCCTTGTTCTCCTCGCCGATCAGCCAGCCCAGAGCGCCTTTTTCTTCGCCGAACCTGCCGTCGCCGAAAATCATCGTGCAGGTGGGCGAGCCGTGAATGCCGAGCTTGTGTTCCAGCGAATGGCAGAAAAGATCGTTGCGGCTGCCCGGCGCGCCGTTTTCGTCGGGTAAGAATTTCGGCACGAGAAACAGCGAAATGCCGCGCGTTCCGGCCGGCGCATCCGGCAGGCGGGCAAGAACGAGGTGGATGATATTATCAGCCGCGTCGTGTTCGCCCCAGGTGATGAAAATCTTCTGCCCGAAGATACGATAGGTGCCATCACCATTGCGTTCCGCCCGGCTCTTCAACACGCCGAGGTCCGATCCCGCATGCGGTTCGGTGAGGTTCATCGTGCCGGTCCATTCGCCGGAAACGAGTTTGGGAAGATAGATCCGCTTCAGATCGTTGCTGCCGTGAGTGACGATGGCTTCCACCGCACCCATGGTTAGCGTCGGGGCCAGCGCAAAGGCCATGGAGCCGGAGTTCCACATTTCGAGTGCTGCGACATTCAGCATATGCGGCAGGTTCTGGCCGCCAAATTCCTCCGGCGCCGTCAGGCTGTTCCAGCCGGCTTGCGCCCAGCGGCGGTAAAGATCGGCCCAGCCATCTGGCGTTGTCACCTTGCCGTCGGCAAGCTTCGCGCCCTGGCGGTCGCCGATATCGGCGAGCGGCGCGACCTGTTCCGTGGCGAAACGACCGGCTTCCTGGAGAATGGCATCCACCAGATCTTCACCGAGATCGCCCAGCACACCCTTTGCCAGCGCGTCTTCAAGACCCGCTACATGTTTGAGTGTAAAGGCGATATCATCCACCGGCGCGCTATACATGCTGCCTCCTCCCGAAGCTTTTGCCTATCGTGCTGCTCTTCGGGCTAAATGATTTTTACGTAAACGTCAATTTGAAAATTCCCACCATTTTGGCAGGTTTGTTATAAAACTGTCATATGAATTTGCTCAGCATGCGCTGAAAGGCGCAATGCCGCCGCTGCCGTTCCCACACCGGGGCGACGGACGCCTCCCTCCTCCCATCCAGCCGGTCAGGACTGCCACGATGGATCTCATAACGCCCAATATTCCCGGCCTTGTCTGGGCCTATCAGTTCCACCCCGGCACAGCCCCCTGCCGCCGGCTGGCGGCCGATGCGCGCTTTCACGAAATGGCCGAATGCGAAGGTTTCTTCTGGCTGCATCTCAATCTCGCGGACCAGCGGGTGGCGGGTTTTCTGGAAACCATCGACGGCCTCGATCCGGCGGCGCGGGCAAGCCTCACCACCCATGAAACGCACCCATCCATCGTGGTCGATGAAAAATCGCTCTATGGTACGCTGGTCGATTTCCAGCGGGAATTCGACAAGGAGACGCGGGATTTCGGCTGGCTGCATTTTGCGGTGAGCGACCGTTTCATCATCACCACCCGCCTGCAGCCGCTGCACTCGGTGGACCGGCTGAAGGCGGCGGTGGACAAGAATTCCAACCGCTACCTTACACCCTCCCATGTGTTCGAGGGCCTCGTCGCGGAATTCCAGCGCTCGCTCATCAATCTGGTGATGGAGACGACCGAAGAACTGAACGCCATCGAGGACATGGTCTATGACAGCGAGAACCGCGACGAACGGCGGCGGCTTGCCCCGCTGCGCCGCACGGTGGTTCGCCTGCACCGGCATCTGCGCACCGTTCTCACCCTGATGCGACGCGCTTCGGCCGCCGATGAGGACGAGATGCCGGATGGTTTTGAAGATGTCGCCTCACGCCTGGTGGGTCGCCTCGAAGCGGTGGATCACGACGTCTATGCCCTGCAGGAGCGCGCAAGGCTGCTGCACGAAGAAATCGATTCCAAACTCTCGTCGGAAACCAACCGGCACCTTTATATCCTGTCACTGATGACGGCATTCCTGTTGCCGCCCTCGCTGGTGACCGGTTTCTTCGGCATGAATACGGATGAATTGCCATTTACGGTCGGCACCGGCGGCACGCTGTCGGCGGGCGTCTTTATCGTCATTTCGGTCGTGCTTGCCTGGTTCGTGCTCAAACGGGCACGGATTTTGTAATAAAAAAGCCGCCCGGTGATGACCGGACGGCTCTGTCAATTTCAGCCTGGCATTATATCAGCTGTAAGGCGAATAGCAGGCCTGACGCGGGCCGTGGTAAGGCTGGAACGTGTTGCTATAGGCATCGTAGGAACGATAACGGCCATAGCACCAGTTCACATGCGCCTGGCTCATGCCGCCACGGCGGACCGGGCGATATTCGCGATAGACCGGGCGCGGACGATATTCCGGCACGGGACGGTAGACTTCACGCGGCTGCGACAGGGCGCCGCCGATGATTGCGCCCGTCGCAAAGGCTGCAAGCGGGAACCAGTAACCGTCATGGTGACGATAGCCGGGGCGATAATCGCGATAACCGCGATGGCCGCCATACCAGCCACGACGGTCACCCCAGTCGCCGCGACCACCACGATCGCGCCAATATTGCACATTGACGATATTGCCGGCATCGCTGCCCGTGGCCTCGACGCTCTTCGGCGCCATCGGCAATGGCATTGCTGCTTCTGCCGGAACGATCGCTCCTGCAACCACAATCGCAGAAAGACCGACAGCCAAGATATTCTTCATATAGTTTCTCATCTGACTTCCTCCATTCACGACGGTCAACAGGCCGTTCTCCGTGAATAATAGCACTTTTTCTTCTCACTCGGCCAGTTTTCGATCTGGCTGGAACATTAGAGGTTGCAGGCTAGGCGTTTTCGCCTGAACCCAGCATTAACGATCCCATCACGCTTCGGTTACTCAATCCGGCGGCCGGAAAACAAAAGCCCGGATCAAAATCCGGGCTTTCGAAAGTCCTGTTATCGGCTGTAAGGCGATACGCATATGCGGCGCGGACCGCTGTTCGGCTGATAGGTATTGTCGTAAGCGCGATACGAGCGCCAACGGTTCTGACACCATGAAACATGGCTGCCGCCATAGGCAGGTGCCGGCCTCTGCATCGCGCCGCCAATGATGGCGCCGGTGGCGAAAGCGGCCAGCGGGAACCAGTAACCGTTGTGATAACGGTAGCCCGCCCGACGGTCACGATAGCCGCGGTGACCGTTGTAGTAGCCGTCACGCGACGGACGCGGACGGTACATGCGGTCGCCGTGCCTGCGGTCATTGCGGCGGTCCCATTCACGATACTGCACCTGCACCACATTGTCGGTCGAAACCGCCGGCTTGGGCATCGGCACAGGCACTTGGAACGCCTGAGACGGCGTAAAGCTTGTGATGAACACGATCATCGCCGTGGCGATGCTCGTTGTCCGAAAATTCATCATGATCTTCCTCCGTTTGCTTCAGCGCGTTGGACCGCGCCTTTTCACGCACTCGCTCTTGTCGGAGATAAGGGTCAGCCCCGTTTCTGCACCCGAAAAGAATTCGATGACGTGCAAACGAGTTTAGGGAAATTTAGTTCCATGACAACTATCCGGCGAAGGGCAGGAAGATAACACGCGTCAGGCTTCAACCTTCACATCGGTCAAAGGTCGCGAGCAGCAGGCGAGAATATAACCTTCCTCGATCTCGTCATCGAGAATGCCGCCATTGTGGTTCATCTCCACCTCGCCCGAGAGCTTCAGCACCCGGCAGGTGCCGCAGATGCCCGATTCGCAGGCCGCGCCGATGCGCACCCCGGCGGCACGCGCCGTCATCAGAACCGTCTGGCCGGGCTGGCAGGCCATTTCTTTTCCGGACAGCGTGAAGCCCACCATCGACAGCGCCTCGCCATCCACATCGGTGAGAACGCTCTCGCCGACCGTGACCGGGGCGGCGGGCGAAAAGCTTTCCTGATGGTAACGGCTCATGTCGAAGCCGGACGCATCGAGCATGGAGCGGACGGCGGCCATGAACGGCTCCGGCCCGCAGCAGAACACAGTGCGCTCCATGAAGTCATGCGCGAGCAGCGCGATCTTGGCCTTGTCGACCATGCCTTTGAGCCCGGACCACAGATCGGTGCGACCGCATTTCTCGACAATAAAGCCGAGAGACAGGTTTGGCATGAAGCGGGCGAGATATTCCAGCTCATGGCGGAAGACGATATCGGACGGCGAGCGCGAACAATTGATGAAGGCAATGTCGCTCTGCGGCGCACGGTCGCTCATGTCGCGCACCATCGACATCATCGGCGTGACGCCGGAGCCTGCCGAAATGAACAGATATTTGTCGCCGGGATGCCGCACATAGGAGAAATCGCCGAGCGGGCCGAGCGCCCGGATTTTCATGCCGGGCTTCAGATTGTCGAACATCCAGCGCGTGCCGATGCTGTTGGCCTGCGCCTTCACCGTGACCGAAAGCGCATAGGGCCGTGACGGGCTGGAGGACAGTGTGTAGGTGCGATAAAGCGGCTCCTTGCCCACCGGCAGTTCCAGTGTGACGAACTGGCCCGGCAGATACCGGAACCAGTTCTGGTCTTCGGAGCGGAACAGGAACGTCATCACATCCTGCGTTTCGGGTGTCACCGAAATGCACTCCAGCAGTTGGAGCTTGTCGCTCCACGGCTTCATCTCGTCTATGTGCTTATAGGTCACAACCATATTCATCTTCGCGTCACGCTACTGCCGAAAGCCGGGCCTTGTCGCCGGAAAGCCGGTCGATCATGAAATCGGAATACCAGTTGACGAACTGCATCACACCGCCCTCGTCTTCCATGGAATAGGGGCCGGGCTGGTACGCAGGCGAACGGATGCCGAAGGCGTTTTCCTCGACGATGCGGCGGTCCTGATCGTTGGTTTCGTTCCAAACGTGGGTCAGGTCTTCCAGATCGTAATCCACGCCTTCCACCGCATCCTTGTGCACCAGCCATTTGGTGGTGACCATGGTCTCATTGGCATTGAGCGGCAGCACCCGGAAGGAAATGGTGTGGTCGCCAAGGAAGTGGTTCCAGGTCGTCGGATAATGGAACAGCAGCAAAGCGCCGATATGGCTGATGCTGACATCCTCCGACAGCGGCCGGCGCACGGCGCGCTTGCCCGACATGGTGTAGCTTTCCGCCTCGCCGATCAGCGGCATGCGGGCAACGCGGAACTGGCCATTCGGGTCCATCTTGAAACGGCTCGGCAGGCCGGCGGCCTCGCAGCGCGCCCAGTGGCCGCCGATCTCGGGGTCGCTGGCACCGCCATCCGTGCCCGTGACACTGGGGTTTTCAGGATAGGTGCGGCAGAGTTCCGGGTGGTTGGCGGCGCAGTGGTAGCACTCGCGGTTGTTTTCCCAGACGAGCTTCCAGTTGCCCTTTTCGATGATCGTGCTTTCATGCGCGACCTTGGCTTCCCGGATACGGTGCGGGGCCATGTAGCTTTCGACTTCGGCCCGCATGGGCGCGAAATCCGCCGGCTGGTCGGCAAGGCAGATGAAAACGTAACCGGCAACGGTCTCGCAGGCGACCGGCTTCAGGCCGAATTCCGCCTTGTCAAACTCCTCGCCCATATGGCGGGCGAACAGCAGCTTGCCGTCCAGATCGTAAGTCCACTGGTGATAGGGACAGACGAGACGGGCGGACTGGCCCTTGTGGGCGGAGCAGACGCGGGAACCGCGATGGCGACAGGAATTGTGAAGGGCGCGGATCTCGCCGTCGCGTCCCCGGACGATGACGACGGAATAGGAGCCGACCTGAACGGTGAAATAATTGCCGGATTTGGGCACTTCGCAATCATGGCCGACGAACAGCCAGTCGCGATACCAGATGGTTTCCATATCCAGCTTGAAATAATCCTGGTCCGTGTAGAAAGGCTGTTCCAGGCTGAAGCCTTCGCGGCGGTTCTTCAGCTGGCGCAATACGGTCTCACGCAATTCCATGGCCAAATCCTCGATCAAACCGCCCTGCCCGACACCATTTACCGGGCTGCGGAACCATGATCCCATCTAAACACCGGCGGTGATTTGCAGCAGCACAGACAGCGACATCGGCTTCCGCATTGGCGACAAATTGCGACATGCGCGAATGCCTGCCACAGCCCATTCCGCTGCTAAATCCGGCAGCTATTCGGTGAACAAAACCACGTCGCAATATGACGCATGATAGTGCGCAATTGCCTGTCCACCCATCAGAAAACAGGGGGTGCGGCGCAACGGAGTATTAACGCGAACTAAATTATCTTGCCTGATCAAAGGCAACGAGGGCGTTCCTGGTGGAGAAGGCGACACGCATACGTTATTTCGATGCGGCCAGACATTCGATCATGCCGATACGGTCGAAGACCGCGCATTCGGATTTCCTGCGCACCGGCCGGATCAGCCGTTATGAAGAACGCTGGTTGCCGAGGGAGCGCGTCTATTACAGCCATGATGAGGTGGCGGCGATGACCGGGCGCAAGCTCGAAGCCGCCGCCGATGCCACCCATAGCCGCCTCAACACCTTTCACCGGTCCATCCGTTTTCCCAAGATGGTCTCCCACCATCTGCTCAACGACCGGCCGCATCTCGGTTATTGTCATGTCACGGCGGCGAAAACCAGTTTCGACGCTGAACGCCACGTGCTCTGGTCCTTCTATTTCGCGAATTTCTTCGCCGAGTTGAGCGGTGCCGAAAACTTCTTCGAGAATATCGATGCGCGTTATTCGCGGATGTATTTTGCCGTCGCCATCAATGCGCTTCCCGATAAGGAATTTGCCGTCGATACCTCCTTCCATCGCGGCGGCCTGCTGTTCCAGACGCATGATCCGCGGGTGGCGCTGAAAAATGTGCTGCTGCTCGGTGCGCGCTCGGAGGAGATGCGCAGGATCATCAAGGCGATATAAACGATAGCGCTTTCCATCCCGGCCAGAAATACGCTATTGAGCGCGCTGAAAGGCAGCATCATGGCGCGTCATATCAACATCGAAAACGAGCGGGAAACCGCGTTGCAGGCAGCCGTGGCGGAGCTTGCGGACGGCCAGCCCATCGCCCTGCCGACGGAAACCGTCTATGGCCTTGCCGCCGACGCCACCAATCCGGCTGCCATCACCCGCATTTACGAGACGAAAGGCAGGCCGCAGTTCAATCCGTTGATCTGCCATATGGCCGACATTGCCATGGCGGAGCGTTATGCGGTTTTCGACCCCATTTCGCTGAAGCTTGCCCAAGCCTTCTGGCCCGGCCCGCTGACGCTGGTTCTGCCGCTGAAACCGGAAAGCGGCATTCACTCGCTGGCGACGGCCGGGCTTGATACGGTCGGCATCCGCGTGCCGCAGGGTTTCGCCGGCGACCTGATCCGCCGGTTCGACAGGCCGCTGGCCGCCCCCAGCGCCAATAGTTCCGGCAAGATCAGCCCGACAAGTGCCGCCCATGTGGAGGCCGATCTCGGCCAGAAGATCAATCTCATTCTCGATGGCGGGGCAGCCTCCGTCGGCGTCGAATCCACCATCGTCAAGGTGGAACAGGATGGCCGGGTGCGGCTGCTTCGTCCCGGCGGTATCGTCACCGAAGACATCGAGAGCGTTACCGGCCTGCGGCTGGAACGGCCCGAAAAAGCCTCTGCCGCCATTGAAGCGCCCGGAATGCTGGCGTCGCACTATGCGCCGGGCGCCACTGTGCGCCTCGATGCCGCATCGGTTTTGCCCGGTGAAGCACTGATCCGGTTCGGCGGCATTGCCGTTAAGGGCGAAGAGACCGCCCGCACCGTTCTCGATCTCAGCCCCGCCGGCGATCTTGCCGAGGCCGCCGCCAATCTGTTCGATTATCTCAAAGCCGCCGATGCGACCGGCGCAAAGACCATCGCCATTACCGCCATTCCCACACATGGTCTCGGAGAGGCGATCAACGACCGCCTTTCCCGCGCCGCCGCACCGAGAGGCTGACGGCACTTAACCCCTTTCGCCCATGTTTCAAACGACAGCGAGACGCCCATGACCACCATCCCCTCTTCGGACATTCTCGACCGCTTCACCGCCATTGTCGGTGAGAAAAATGCGGTGCGCGACCCGGCGGAAATGGCGCTGCGTCTGGTGGAAAATCGCGGGCTTTATCGCGGCGTCTCACCCTTGCTGCTGAAACCCGGTTCGGTTGAAGAGGTTGCCGCCATCCTGAAGCTCGCCAGCGAGACCGGCACACCCATCGTGCCGCAGACCGGCAATACCGGGCTTGTTGGCGGCCAGACACCCCGGGCGGAAGGCACCGACATCATCCTGTCGCTGGAGCGCATGAACCGCATCCGCGATATCGATCCGGTTGCCAATGTCATCGTCGCCGATGCCGGCTGCATCCTCGATGACATCCATAAGGCAGCCGAGACGGTGGAGCGGATGTTCCCGCTGTCGCTCGGCTCGCAAGGCTCCTGCCGCATCGGCGGCAATCTCGCCACCAATGCCGGCGGCACGGCGGTACTTGCCTATGGCAATATGCGCCAGCTGTGCCTTGGGCTTGAAGTCGTCCTGCCGACCGGCGAAATCTGGAACGGGCTGCGCCGGCTGAAAAAGGACAATACGGGTTACGATCTGCGCGATCTCTTCATCGGTTCGGAAGGCACGCTCGGCGTCATCACCGGCGCGGTGCTGAAGCTGTTCCCCAAGCCGCTCGGCCATCAGGTGGCTTTTGCCGGGCTCGGCTCCACCGAAGACGCATTGAAGTTGTTCGAAATGGCCTCGAACCTTTGCGGCACGGCGCTGACCGGCTTCGAACTGATGCCGCGCATCGGCGTCGAATTCACCACGAAACATATTCCCGGCGTGCGCGACCCGCTGCAGACGCCGCATGACTGGTACGCACTCATCGATATCTCCACCTCCGATTCGGCGGAGACAGCCGAGACGATGATGCAATCGCTGCTGGAGCGCGGTTTTGAAGCCGGGCTGGTTGCGGATGCGGTGATCGCCGCTTCAGAAGCCCAGCGACAGGCGCTGTGGCACATGCGAGAGAGCATGTCGGATGCACAAAAGCCGGAAGGTGGCTCTATCAAGCATGACGTTTCCGTCCCGGTCTCGAAAACACCGGAATTCATGGCGACGGCGGAAAAGGCGGTCATCGCCGCTATTCCCGGCGCCCGCGTCTGCGCCTTCGGCCATCTCGGCGATGGCAACATCCATTACAATATTTCCCAGCCGGTGGGTGCCGACAAGGCCGAGTTCCTCGGCCGCTGGCGGGACATGAACGAGATCGTCCACGGCATCGTTCTGTCGCTTGGCGGCTCCATTTCCGCCGAACATGGCATTGGCCAGCTGAAACGCGACGAGTTGGCCGCCATTCGGCCCGGCATCGAAATGGACCTGATGCGGCGCATCAAACACGCCTTTGACCCCGCTGGCATCATGAACCCCGGCAAGGTGCTTGCCGCCGGGTAGATAGGCGATTGGCAGGGTTGACGCGGGCGGTTTTGGCCGCCCGCTTTTCGTGACGATAGGGCCAGTTCAAACTAACGGGCGCATTCGATCAATTTCTGAAGACCGCCCCAATTGTCGAAATGCGTTTTTCCCATTGCCGCAATTTCAGCCCGCCATTTTTTAGCGTCAATGGTTGGATGAGACGTCTTTCCGGGAAACACCACCGTAATAACTGGGATTGGATCTTTATTTTTTCGTTGGTCGGCAATGCCCGATTTCGCTCTCAGAACGCCACCTCTGTTCACCAGCGGATTGTTGCCGATATCCTGATGGAAGCGCACGGAGGCCTCACCGAGCTTGCCGCCGTCAGCATAAACCCCGTAAGCGAAGCGCTTGGTCGCCGGGCGATAGACCACGGCGATATCGCCGTCCTTCACGCCATATTTCTTCACGAAGCTGCTGGACAAAACAACATAGGGAATTTCGGTGGCATCGACCCAATGCCTTTGTGTTCCTGCCGGTCCATCGGGAACCGAAACAGATGTTTCGGTGATAAAAGCTTTGCCGGGCAAGGGATCGCCGGCTTTTTGAATTATCGGCTTATTGTTCTCATCTTTCGAAAAGCCAAATATTCTGACCTTCGAATAATCACCCGTGGCAACGGCCTTCTTCCAGGCATCCTGGCATTTTTTTTGCCATCCCTTGGGGTCCGTATCGGGTGTTGAACCGACAGCAGTCAGCCCGTCGCAGGTATAAGACAGCCCCTCCCCATTCACGAGATAAGAGTTGGGCGCCCCATCGGCATCGACCTTGAGTTCCTTTGTGGAAAAAACGACGCCTCCCCTTCCGCACAGGGCCTGAGACAGGGCAGTCGTTGGCAGCGCCAATAGTGTGGCAGCGCAAAAGACAGCGTGAATCTTCGAAGTATTCGACTTGAAAAATCCGTATGACATGCAACCCTCCCCCTACAAAACATGTATAGGTTGCATTTATTCATTCAGAAGTCGAGTCCAGTCTTATTCAGGGACAGAATCTGGTGTTCACCGCCATTCCCGCCCGTTTCAATCTTCAGCCCTAGCCCGACGGCCGGGCGGTCCAGGCGGGAACCAGTTCCGCATTCAGGCGGCGTGGTTTTTGCGCATGGACGAACTGCGTCAGGCCCATGCCGGATTTCGCAATCGCCACCGCATGTTTCTTCGGCATCAGATAGCCATATTCCAACGGCGGCGGGCGGCGCATGATTCGGCTGAAAAACGGACGTTTGTGATAACGGGACGGGGAAAACCGCGCTGGTTCCGCACATACCGTCACATATTCCAGTATTTCCTCAATCCAGCCGCTTTGCGGCCGCGCACCCGGCTCCACCAGCAATATCCACTGTCCACGCGCAGAGCGCATGACATCTTCAATATCCCATTGCCCATAAAAGCGGCAACCGGCGGCATCGGCGACACGCGACGATCCATCGCGCGAACCGTGATCGAGGATCACCACATCGCTTACAAGCCCTTCCACGGCACCGGTTACAAGCGCAGACAAGGTATGCGCCAACTCCGGTTCCTGATCCCGGCATTCCATTATGACTGTCAACATATGCATAGCTCTAACGCATCGCACAATAAATTGCCACTGCACCCGTCACGGTAAAATCCGCCATTTTCCATACGGACCACCATCCCACCCACCTGCTGGATCAGCCTGCAATGCGTCTCGCACACAATATGGGGCATCTCTGACACAATGTGGAATGAGAGCGGATTTGTGTTTTTTGTTCTTGTATTGTTCTCATTCTTGAGTTAGGAATTTAATCATCGAAGAGGTGATGAAAGCCTGCTCGAACGGAAACGGTTTAGGGTGTCTGGTGGGCCTTCCAACCCGCGGCGCTCTTGGAGCATCCAGATGAGAAACCATACGCTTTCGGGGCAGGCTGCCTTCCAGCCGAGCCATATGCCAGATATTGCCAATGCGCTGGCCGATGCATCGGGCTTGCGGATCGAGATCGACCGTCGTCGCGGCCGTGGCGCCGGGATCAATCCGGATGGGCGCTTCGAGGCCCTGCATCGCGAGGTTTTCGACGATGGCTGGCAGACACTCGAAGACATGCCGGAATTCCGCACCGAGGTGCAGGTGGAAAAGCCGCGCAGCATCATCACCAGCAACGATTCCCCCGACATCCCCTTCGACCGTTCGATCAACCCCTATCGCGGCTGCGAACATGGCTGCATCTATTGTTTCGCGAGGCCTACACACAGCTATATGGGTCTTTCAGCCGGGCTGGATTTCGAGTCAAAGCTGTTCGCCAAGCCGGATGCGGCCAAGCTTCTGGAAAGAGAACTGGCGAAACCGGGATACAAGCCGCGGGTGATCGCCATCGGCACCAATACCGATCCCTATCAGCCGATCGAACGCGAGTGGCGCATCATGCGGCAGATACTGGAAGTGCTGGCCAAGGCCGACCATCCCGTCGCCATCGTCACCAAATCGGCGCTGATCAAGCGGGATATCGACATTCTGGCGCCGATGGCCAAAAAGGGTCTCGCCAAGGTCGGCATTTCCGTGACGACGCTGGATCGTAAGCTCTCGCGCAATATGGAGCCGCGCGCCGCCACGCCGGAGAAGCGGCTGGAAGCGGTCAAGGCGCTGACGGAAGCCGGCATTCCGGTCGCCGTGATGATGGCGCCTGTCATTCCGGCGCTCAACGATCACGAAATCGAACGGATCCTGGAAGCCGGCAAGGCCGCCGGCGCGACCGAGGCGTCTTACGTGCTGCTGCGCCTGCCGCTGGAGGTGAGCCCGCTCTTCCGCGACTGGCTGCTGCGCAACTATCCGGACCGTTATCGTCACGTCATGTCACTGGTGCGCTCCATGCGCGACGGCAAGGACTACGACGCGGAATTCGGGAAACGCATGAAGGGCGCCGGCCCTTACGCCTGGCAGATCGGCAGGCGTTTCGAAATGGCGACGAAACGGCTTGGCCTCATCCGCCGAGGCATTCACCTGCGCGACGATCTCTTTGTGCCGCCGGGCGGTGCAGGGGTGCAATTGTCGCTGCTTTGAAAAACGGACGCTGAAAACATCCTGCCTGATCGAAGCACCACACAGCGCGTGAGGCGATATCAGGCAGAACACGACAAGGAGCGCTGGCCTCTTCCCTTCTAGCGGCCACACTCCCCATGAAATGCCCGGCGGGTTTTCCCTGGCCAGCCGGACATCGCCCCCCCGGAACCGCCGCCTCGCGTGCGATCGTTTTTCCTCCGCCGCCCCGCTGGAGGATCAAAGGTCATGATGACCTCGAAGGCACAGTGAGCCATGCCCCTCGACCCGGCTCACCCGTGCTGTCATCGCCCGCCTCCGGGGGCTTGCAGGAGATCGGGTGTGTGTGCAAGTTTCGCCGCATGAAACGCCGCACCGCACCCGATTCTCCTGCCCTCTTCGATCTTGCCGATACCGGCCCGGATTTCTCTTGCGAGCTTGAGGCAAAAAAGAAAGGCCTCTGGCCCGTGGCAGGCACGGATGAAGCGGGCCGCGGACCGCTCGCCGGCCCGGTGGTTGCGGCCGCCGTCATTCTCGATCCGGACAATATTCCTGAGGGTATGGACGATTCCAAAAAGCTGACGAAGCTGAAGCGGGAAAGCCTCTTCGTACAGATCATGGAAACATCGATCGTCTCGGTCGCTTCCTCCGGCCCCGGCCTGATCGACAGCATGAATATCCTGCGCGCCAGCCTCGACGCCATGCGCCGCGCCGTACTCGGCCTCGAAACCTCCCCCGCCCTCGTGCTGGCCGATGGCCGCGACAGGCCGCCGGGCATCACCTGCGAAGCCAAAGCCGTCATCAAGGGCGATTCCCGCTCCCTCTCCATCGCCGCCGCCTCGATCATAGCCAAGGTGACCCGCGACCGGATGATGGAACGCGCCGGTTTGGTGCATTCGTCCTATGGTTTTGAAGGCCATGCCGGTTACGGCACGCCCGCTCATTTGCGCGCTATCGAAAGCAACGGCCCCTGCCCGTTGCACAGGATGAGCTTTCGGCCGTTGAAGCGGGATTGATCTGGACGGAGTAGTAGAGGGCCGAGCACGTAGATTACGCGTGCTAATCTGTGTATTGCGCCCTCGGGTTGATGATTGTTCAAATAAAAATTTCTAGTATCCTTGGGTGAACATTTGGATCAGATTCGCGATGCCGGTTTACCCTGAACTTAAATTCAGTATGCAGGAAGTAAGAGCCGCTGGAAAACGTCTAAAGGACGAACTGAACCTATACTCCGCAGTTGACTGGCGCGACGCGCATCATGTTTTTGCAGTCGCAAACTCATGGCGCGACAGCCATTTTTTTCCCATGCGCTCCGTCTATCTCTCTGCCGCATATCGCATGCGCAACATTGGTATTAAGGGCGATATGGCGGCTCGACCAAAGCGTATGGCCAGCATTCGAAGGAAGCTCCGTGAATCCGACATTCACCTCGACCGTATGCAGGATATAGGAGGCTGTCGCGCCATTCTCGATGATATCGCAGGTGTTCGTTCCTTGCTTGCTGCGATCAATGACGGATTCCCTCATCATGACCGGCGGCAATGGCCTTACATAGATGCGCCGAAAGACGACGGGTATCGTAGCCACCATATCTCTTTCGAGTTTTGCCCTCGGAGGAAGGAACAAGCAATTTTTGCCGGTCGCCGGGTGGAGTTTCAAATTAGAACACGCCTCCAACACTCATGGGCGACCGCAGTTGAAGCTGTAAGCCTGTTCAACGGCGAGGACTTGAAACATCATCACGGCAATACCGACTGGCTCCGTCTGTTCAAGCTTATGTCGGGTGAATTCGCATATGTCGAGGGCTGCGCTGTTGGCTCTGGCGTGTCTGACCGACCGCTTCGAATTGCTGAAATCAAGACTTTAGAAGCGAAGCTGGACGCAATCTCCACTTTAGAGAATATTCGCACAGCGACCACCTATGCCGAGACATACCTCTATGGTGATGGGAAATTCTTCTTAATTATTTATAACAACGATGATCACACCGTTACGGTCGAGCGATACTCTGAAATATTGCAGCTTCAGGCTCGTCTCGCGTTCATCGAACGGCAAATTGAGGAAGGCTTTACACGTGCGAAAGTCGTAACCGTCGAAGTCTCACGCATTAACAACCTCGTGCGAACCTACCCGAATTATTTCGGCGACGTGGGAGTCTTCTTGAGTAATCTGAGAAGGATTGTTCGAGGTCAAGATGCGCTAGAATTCACTCTGATTCAGCAGGAGCGCGTGAAAATTCCGAAACCGCAGCTCCAAGGGGATGTGCGCAATCTGACCAGGCGCTATACACGCTGGTATCCTAGCTAAAAGTTCGGACATAGCGATAACCGGTCATTTGGCACACCAATATTTTGGATGTTGCTGGAAGAATGTTTGTGACTTCGGCATTCCGTGGAGTTCCTCCCCAGCCACATTAGATTTCCTTTGCTACAAATCTAATCGAAATTTCTTCGGCGGATCACCGCCATGATCGACCTCAATTTGTCCGATACATCCCCAGCAATCACCCATGTATTGCCGGAAAGCGTATCTCCCTCAAAAGAGAGAATTCGATTACAACTTCCGCAGCGTCCTTACATGTTGATTGAGTTCCATCCTTGGCTGCCGCGTCGCATCTCTGATAGTCTTTTCTAACACAAACAAAAAACCCCTCACGGCTCGCGCCGGAGGGGTTTTGAAACAATCCGAGATAAATCTCAGTTCAGCTTCGACTTCACTTCGCCGATCGTGTCGGCAAAAAGCTTGGCCTTTGCGGCAGCCGTGGTCTTTTCCGCCAGCAGCTTCTCTGAAGCGGCAATGGCGATGTCCACGGCGGCGGCGCGGACGGCGCCGATGGCGTCTTCTTCGGCCTGCTTGATCTTCTGTTCCGAAAGAGCCGTGCGGCGGGCGACGAATTCTTCCGTCTTCTGCCTGGCTTCTTCCGTCAGGGCAGCGGCTTCACGTTCAGCGGCGGCAACGATGCCCGCGGCTTCGGCTTCGGCTTCCTTGCGCTTGCGCTGATATTCGGCCAGCAGGTGCTGGGCCTCTTCACGCAGACGCTTGGCTTCGGCCAGCTCGTCCTGAATGTTCTGGGCGCGCTCGTCCAGAGACTTGGAGAGCATGCCCGGAACCTTGAGATAGGCGATCAGGACAAAGAAAAGGACGAGACCGACAAGAGCGAAAAATGATGCATCAAATGCCATGTCAGGCTCCCTTCACGCTAGAAGCGGCGGCGATTGCGGCCTTGACGTCGGTATCCTTGACCTTGGCGCCAACCAGCTGGTCGACGATCGCAGTCGCGGTTTCCTCGGCAATGACGCCGACATCGGCGAAAGCCTGATCCCTGATGCCCGCAATGCGCTTTTCGGCGGCGGCCAGCTTTTCAGCAAGTCCTGCCTCGATGGCGGCGCGGTCGGCATCAGCCTTGGCCTTGGCGGCGTCTCGTGCCGCGGAGCCGATCGAGCTTGCCTTGGCGCGGGCTGCCGCGAGTTCTTTTTCATAGGTTTCGACGGCTGCGTCAGCTTCGCTTTTCAGCCGTGCTGCTTCATCGAGATCCTGTGCGATGCGTCCATGACGGTTTTCGAGAATACCGCCGACGCGAGGAACGATGACCTTCTGCATGAGCAGATAAAAAAGGCCAAATGTGATCGCCAGCCAAAGGACCTGCGATGCATAAGTAGTGTGATCGAACGGCGGGAATACGCCGGAAGCACCTTCGGAACCATGTGCGACACCGGTTTCCGTGTGCGTGGCTGCCGGTTGTGGCTGGCCAACAGCCGGAGTTTCCGTATGCGTTTCACCTACGGTCGGTGCTGACTGGGCAAAAGCCTCGGTCACGAACATGCTCACCTCCAGGGGGACTGCAAATGCGAAGGATCACGACACGCTACAGTGCGGGCCGTGATCCAGACCTGATGCCGATATTAAACAGCGAACAGGAGAAGGAGAGCAACGAGCAGCGAGAAGATGCCCAGAGCTTCCGTAACGGCGAAGCCGAATACCAGACGGCCGAACTGGCTGTCGGCAGCAGAGGGGTTGCGCAGTGCGCCGGACAGGTAATCACCGAAGATACGGCCGAGTGCGAGGGACGTACCAGCCATGCCGAGGCATGCGAGACCTGCGCCGATGTACTTTGCTGCTTCCGCTTCCATGTGAGACTCCTTGAGATATTGGTTGTTGCGGCTGTTTTTTGGCGCCCGTTGCCGGGGCCAGCGACTTTACTTCTCAGTGACCACCATGCACGGCGTCGTTCAGGTACATGCAAGTCAGTACCGCGAACACATAAGCCTGCAGGAAGGCAACGAGAAATTCGAGAGCGGTCATTGCGACCGTCATGATGAGAGGCAGGACCGCGCCGCCGACGCCGAGCGCGCCGAGCGCACCCATGGAGGCGACGAAGCCCGCGAAAACCTTGAGCGTGATGTGGCCGGCCAGCATGTTCGCGAAGAGACGAACGGAAAGGCTGATCGGACGCGACAGGAACGAAATCATTTCAATCGACGCCACAAGCGGCAAGAGCGCTTTCGGCACGCCCGAGGGGGCGAAGATGCCGAAGAAATGCAGGCCGTGCTTGTAGAAACCGTAAACGATGACCGTGCCGATGACGAGGCAGGCGAGCGCGAAGGTGACGATGATCTGGCTGGTCACCGTGAAGAAATACGGGAACATGCCGAGAAGATTGGCCGTCAGCACGAACATGAACAGCGAAAAGACGAAGGGGAAGAACACCATGCCCTTTTTGCCGGCGCCTTCGCGCAGCATGGAGGCGATGAATTCATAAGACATTTCAGCAACGGACTGCATGCGGGTCGGGATCAGACCGCGGTTCGACGTTGCGAAATAAAGGAAACCGGATGCGGCGGCCACGGTCGCAACCATGAAAAGCGACGCATTGGTGAAGGAAAAATCAACGCCGCCAATTTCGATCGGAATGATCGGCTGCACCAAGAACTGATGGGTCGGATCGTTTGCCACCGGCTGCCCTTTTTACCTGTTGCCGCACCTGGCGGCATCTCAACTGCAAGAAAAAACAGCTTAAACGCCGCCTTTTCCACCCTCGTCTCGCCTGTCCGCCTTGTCCAGCAGCGGCGGCTTGGCCACCGCGCCGGTCGAGCGCAACACATTCAATACGCCTGCGCAGAAACCGAGAAGGAGAAGTACGATCATCCCCCACGGCGTCGTGCCGACAAAATAATCCAGAAGATAACCCAGCATAGCGCCGACCACGATGGCCGAAATGAACTCCGATGAGAGCTTCACCGCCATCGCAAAACCTTTCCGGTTTTCCGCAGCGTTGGTCTCCGCCCTCACGTCCGCCTCATCCTCCGCTTTCACCTTAGCCAACTCATCAGCAAGGCGTTTGCGACGCTCGTCCAGACTATCGTCACGGTTGCCAGTCATCTTAGAATCCCACCCATTTTCTCCGTTCCAGCCATGCCAGAACCCTTTGGAGTTGTAAACGGTGACGGATTAAGCCTGTTCCAGCCCGCTCTGAAGTCGCGCGCAACATAGTTTTAGGGGCTTCTCTAGTCAAGGCGCTGCGGCAGCTTGTTTCAACACAAATTAATCATTGAAAAACAATGGCTTGATGCCAAATCGCTGTTTGGCGGCGATGTTTCGCGAGGGAATCGGCATTTTTGACACGCAAAATGCGACAAATTGGCGGTGGTATCAGCTCCAGCCGCCACCATAGGTACGGTAAAACACGTGCAGACCGATGCGGCCGACCTTCTTCATCGTCCGGCCCCAGGCGGGACGTACATAGACGGCATGATAATGAGTTGCTGAGCCAACTTCATTCAGCCAGATTTTTCCGGCGGTGGTGGCCATGGCCACTTCGCGCGCCATTTTCCAATGGCGTTCGGAATTGACGCGGTCCTTGATATTGTCGCAGGCGAAGGAAAACTGGCAGCGGTTGCGCCAGTCCTTATTCTGATAGACCACGCCGCAGATGGTTTTCGGATAGGAAGGGTTACGCACACGGTTGAGAATGACCTGCGCCACCGCCGCCTGTCCCTTGACCGATTCTCCGCGCGCCTCGAAATAGATGCCGGATGCGAGGCATTGCTGCTCGGCTGCGGAAAACACCTCGGCCGGCAGCGGAGTCGCCGCCCAGGCGTGATCTTCCGGACTGATCTGCGGCACGAAACGGCCGGCCTCCGGTTTTTTGAGAATGGCGTCGAAGGGCGATTCGCGGGCGAAATCCGGCGTGGCCGGCGCGTAGGCCGTGGCGAGAATGTCGGGGGTACGGTTGGTGATGAGTTCCGCCAGCATCGGCGAGACACTCTTATCTGCCTTTTTTTCGTCGCGGCGGAAATAGAAGGAAGCCAGTTCGACATCCTTGCCGCGTTTGGGTTTCACGAAAGCCGTGCGGTCCTTGCGCTTCAGTGGCTCTATGTCCAACATGCTGGTGCGCTGGAGAACGGAGCCGGCGGTGAAGGCCTTTGGCGGCTGCATGATTTCGGTTGCGACGATGCGGCCCTTCTTGGCGGCGCGGTTGACACGCTCGCTGTCCGGCGTCGTGGCCTCGCCCTTCTTGTTGGTGACGAAGGCGACCTTGCTGCCATTGGGCAGGGTCATGCCGCTGCCATGCAGCGCCGCCTCGCCTGCCGCATCATTGAAGGTGAGCGCGGCGTTGTGCACCGAACCGGCCGGAGATGCGGTCAGCACCATGCGCCATTGTTCGCCGCCATTATCCAACCCAGCCAAGAGCGAGGCCAGATCCGCACGCGCGGCGAGAGAAGGAAAGACGAGCCAGGCGGCAAGGCCGAAGACGACGGGTGAGGCCCATCTGGCGGTCCATGCCTGAAGGGACGCAGGGGACCGACGACGCATTACACTTTTCGAACGCAAAACCAGCACTCCGAACACCGACAACCATATTTGCTACAGGTGTTCGAGAATCTCTTATTAACCTTGATGCTTGGTTAACGCCGCGAGCGGACATGGCTTCACGTTAATGTGTAACCACCTTCTAATAGTCAAAAGACAAGCGAATAATCACACGACGACGTGAGAACCCAGCTCCACCACACGGTTGGCCGGAAGGCGGAAATAGTCCGAAGGGTCGGCGGCGGTTTCGGCAAGCGCGATGAACAGGCGGTTCTGCCAACCCGGCATGCCGGATTTCGGATCCGGCACCAGCTTGCGGCGGCCGAGATAGAACGACGTCGACATGATGTCGAACTTGTAGCCGGTGCGCCTGAGATAACCCAGCGCCTGCGTGACGTTCTGGGTTTCCATGAAGCCGAAATGCAGTTCCACCACCGCGAAACGATCACTGAGTTTCGTCAGTGTGTACCTGTTCTCCGGGCGGACGCGCGGCTGATCCTCGGTGCGGATCGTCAGGATGACATTCTTGTCATGCAGGACGTGATTGTGCTTGAGATTGTGCAGCAGGGCCGCTGGTGCTGCCTCCGGATCGCCGGTCAGGAAAATCGCCGTGCCGGGCACACGCACCGGCGCATGGGCGCTTTCCTTTTCCACCGAGGCGACGAAAGCCTTCAGCGGCACGTCGCTGCGGCGGGTCTTGGCGAAGAGGATTTTCGAACCGCGCTGCCAGGTGGTCATGATGATGGTGAAGGCAATCGCCAGCATCACCGGCACGTAGCCGCCATCATGGATCTTCAGCAGGTTCGCGCCGAGGAACACGAGTTCCAGCAGCAGAAGCGGCGCCAGTACGGCAAGGGCGAGCCAGACCGACCATTGCCAACGTTTGCGCACGAATTCGAAGAACATCAAGCTGGTGACGACCATGGCGCCGGTGACGGAAATACCATAGGCGGTGGCCAGCGCATCGGAACTCTTGAAGGTGAGCACCAGAGCGACGACGCCGAACAGCAGGATGGTGTTGACGGCCGGCAGGTAGATCTGTCCCGTATTGGTTTCCGAGGTGAAGAGGATTTCCATGCGCGGCAGGTAGCCGAGATGGATGGCCTGACGCACCAGCGAAAACGCGCCTGTGATGACCGCCTGGCTGGCGATGATGGTGGCGGCGGTGGCCAGAATGACGGCTGGCAGGATCGCCCATTGCGGGAACATCAGATAGAACGGATTGGACATCGCTGCCGGGTCTTTGAGCACCAGCGCGCCCTGGCCGAGATAGTTCAGCGTCAGCGCCGGGAAAACCAGACAGAACCATGCCCACTGGATGGGGCGGCGGCCGAAATGGCCAAGGTCGGCATAAAGCGCTTCGGCACCCGTGATCGTCAGGAACACCGCGCCGAGCACAACGATGCCATAAAAGCCTTCATTGGCCAGAAACTCCACCGCATGCCACGGGTTGAAGGCAAAGAGAATGCCAAAATCATCGGCGATATGAACGAGGCCCACCACACCCATGACGAGGAACCAGACGGCCGTGATCGGCCCGAAGAATTTCGCCACCACTCCCGTGCCGTGCGACTGGATGGCGAAGAGGCCGATGAGAATGCAGACGGAAATCGGAATAATAAAGTCGTCCATGGCAGGCGTGACGAGTTTAAGACCCTCCACCGCCGACAGCACCGAAAGTGCGGGCGTGATCATCGCATCACCGAGGAAAAGTGCCGCACCGATGAGACCGAGCACGATGAGAACGCCGCGATGGGTGCCCGCCGTCTTCATCAGCAGCGCCAGCAGCGAGAGCGTGCCGCCTTCGCCGTCATTGTCGGCGCGCAACAGAAGCGTGATATATTTGAACGTCACGATGATCGTCAAAGACCAGAGCATCAGGGATGTCAGGCCGATGACTTCCTCTCGCGTCACGCCATCATAGGCGATCGGCCGCAGGGCTTCGCGGAAGGCGTAAAGCGGGCTGGTGCCGATATCGCCGTATACGACACCGATCGAACCAAGGATTGCGGCATAAAGCCCCTTGTTCTGATGTTTGTCGTCCGCATCCGGTTTCTCGGCAAGGTCTTTGTCAACGATCTGAGACATGTTGATTCTGGCTCCTCAGAGCCAGCCCTTCCAACGGAAAAAGAGAAACGGAATGATTGCGGACATCAGCATGATGACGAGCGCGAGTGGATAACCAAATGTCCAGTTCAACTCCGGCATGAGCTGAAAGTTCATTCCATAAACCGAGGCCACCAGCGTCGGCGGCAGGAACACCACCGAGGCGATGGAGAATATCTTGATGATGCCGTTCTGCTCGATATTGATGATGCCGAGAGACGCATCCAGCAGGAAGGTCAGATTGCCGGAAACAAAGGCCGCATGTTCGTTCAGCGACTGGATATCGCGCCCGATCGACTTGCCCTGTTCCCGCGCTTCCTTGTCCCCGCGAGCCTGATCGCTGGTGGACAGAAAGGTCTGCAGGCGCGCCAGCGATGCGAGGCTGACGCGCACCTTCGAGATCAGCCGGTGATAGGCGGCGATGTTGCTCAGGCGGTCTTCGAGATAGCGCGGCGCCTTGCGTTTGGACCGGGCCTGACTGCCGAGAATGTCGGCAGCGAGATTGTCGATGCCGGCGACAGAGTTTTCGAGAATTTCCGCCGTGCGGTCGACGATGGTTTCCAGCAGCTTCAGAAGCAGGGCCGTGCCGCTGCGCATTTCGTGCGGCACGCGGGTGATGGCGGCGATGAAGAGGTGGAAGGATTTCGGCTCGGCATAACGGATCGTCACGAGGCGTTTACCGGCAAGAATGAACGCGACATCCGTGAGGCGTGGATCGTCCGATTCCGCCTTCCACACCAGAGAGGCAGTCATAAAGACATTGCCGTCTTCCATATAAAGGCGGCTGGAGGGTTCGATATCTTTCAAATCCTCACGGGTGGGCAGATCGAGCCCCAGCAGTTTTTCCACATGCTGCTCTTCCGCCCTGTCGGGATTGACGATGTCGATCCAGACGATGTCGTCGGGAATCTGTCCGGAGCCGTCGTCTGGCGACAGGCTGATCGCCTCGCAATTGGCGCGATAGGCTTTTATCAATCCGCTTCTCCGGTCCACATCGCAAGCTTCAGCCGCAATGCTGCTTAACATATCCTGTTTGCGGTCGGCAAACCTTTGGACGACACTTCAGGGCACGCCGGAACGAGCGGGATTTCATATCTCGCCAGCCCGATGGACCAAGAGCCAAACGGCGCAGGCGTATGCGCCCAAAGCGAGATGCAATCAAGCAATATTTTTTCTCGACAGCATTGCAGGCGAAGCATTTCTCGATGTTCAAATCCAGAAACCTTGCCTGATACTGACGATTAATCTTCTGTTTTAAAAAGACTATTCAAGATCGACAGACGCCTCTTCGGTTTATGCCGAAAGCCGTTGCGTTATTCGAAAACGATCTTCGGCGCGGCTTTTCTCTCACCCGCGCCGATGCGCGCCCAGACTTTTTGCGCGATATCGCGATAAATTTGCGCCTGCGGGCCATCCGGCTCGACGGCGACGACGGGTGTTCCCGCATCCGATGTTTCACGGATGGAAATGGTGAGCGGCACCTCGCCGAGGAACGGCACGCCGATCCTCTCGGCTTCGGCCTTTGCACCACCATGGCCGAAAATATCATAGCGGGCACCGGTATCCGGTGCGATGAAATAGCTCATATTCTCGATCACGCCGAGCAAAGGCACTTCCACCTTGCGGAACATGGTGATGCCCTTGCGCGCATCGATCAGCGCCAGATCCTGCGGCGTGGACACGATGACAGCGCCGGCAAGCGGCACCTGCTGGGCGATGGTCAGCTGCGCGTCACCCGTGCCGGGCGGCATGTCCAGTACCAGCACATCCAGATCGCCCCAGGCGACTTCGCGCAGCATCTGCATCAGGGCGGACTGCACCATCGGCCCGCGCCAGATCATTGCCGCTTCCTCATCCACCAGAAAGCCCATGGACATGACCTTCAGCCCATAATTTTCCATGGGGAGGATGATGCGGTCTTCCTGCTGCTGCGGGCGGCCGGAAATCTTCAGGAGTTTGGGAAGCGACGGGCCGTAAATATCGGCGTCGAGCATGCCGACCTTGAGGCCGAGCGCCTGAAGGCCGAGCGCCAGATTGACGGCGGTTGTCGACTTGCCGACCCCGCCCTTGCCCGAGGCCACCGCGATGATGGCGCCGACGCCGGGAACACCGACCTTGGATGAGCCGGGCTGCGCGGCGGGCCGGCCGGATGCAGCGGCGGGGCGTGCCGGTGCCGGCTGTTGCGGCTGGCCGGGCTTGCGATCCGCCGTCAGCGCAACGACTGCCCCGACGATGCCAGGAACGCCCTTGGCCGCCTTTTCAGCTGCGAGCCGCAACGGCTCCATCTCCGCTGCCTTGTCGGACGGAACGGTAATCGAGAAATAGGCTTTCGCATCGGCGATGAAGATTTCCGAGACCATGCCAAGCGCCACGATGCTTTTGCCGCTGCCGGGATAGATGACGGCTTCCAGAGCGTTTTCCACCTGGTTCTTGCTGACTTCTGCCATTGTCTTACTCCGTATACATGGTCCGGCCGGATATGGGCATTCTTCCGCGCCATCCATAGACAAGCGGGAGCGCTTCGCCAATGGCAAAGCGCAAACAGAAGAGATTAGCGACGATTCACCGCTGCCATTTCAGATTTCATCGTCCATATCGAGCGTTTCAGGATCAAAGACCCGGCCGTCGAAAAAACAGTCAGGACCCAGGACCAGACCCGTGCGCGACGCGCCGACATGCACCGGCTCTCGGAGCGTGCCTTCAAGCTTCAGGTTGGCGCCCGGCACCGGCACGAAAAGCGGCTTCATCGCCTTGCGGAAAATATCCGGCCGATAGGCGTTGCGCGCGGCCTCCACCACGGCCGCGTCGAACCGACATTCGGCGGGAACCTCGCCCCAACGCAACATCTGGCTGAAGAACCAAAGCGCCTGGCTCTGCCACGGAAAATTCGCAGCCTTGGCGCTGGTCACGAAAAATTCCGGATAACGCCGCATGTCCTTCTGTGAGGTGGAAATATAGCCCGTCAGCGCCGGCAGCAGGAATTCGCCGTTTTCGTCCATATAATGAGGAGCAGCGAGAATACCGGTCAATTCCTCGATATTGGCGGAATTGGCGCACCATTCGCCAGCGCGGTAGAGCGCACGCAGCAGCCCTTCCAGCAGGGTGGCGTTCTCCTCAGCCCACTGCCGCTTCACGGCCAGTATCTTTTCCGGCGCATTGTGCCAGATCAGCGCCCCGGTCGTCACCATCCGTCCCGTACCACTGAGCACGGCGGCGCTGCCTGCGGGTTCGGCTGTACAGAGCGCATCGACCTTGCCGCTTTCCAGCAGGCCGGGCATGGCTTTCGGCAGGGCTTCGACAATTTCCATGTCGCGGCCAAGCAGCACGCCGCAGCTGCCAAGCAGATAACGCAACATATAAAACGGTGTGGACACGATATCTTCGACCGCAAAGACCGGCGGGTTTTTACCTGCCGCCCGCCGCGCCGCGCAGACGCGGGCCATGGCTCGCCCGAAGGCCGCAGGGTCCGGAAGCTTCAGACCTTCGCGGTAAAGCTCGTCGTAAAATTCGTGCGAAACGGTGGTTGCCGATCCACCGAGGGAAAGTGTGAAAACGCCGATAATATCGGCCGGCAGCTCATCGAGGCCCGCTGCGGAACCGACCGGCACCGGAGCGGGCAGATGAGCGACGTGAACCTCGTCCTCGGCAAGCGCCGTCAAAACAGCGCGTGCGGATTGTTTTCGGACGAGTTGCAGTTCTATGCCTTCATCGGCAGCAAAGCCTTTTTCGGCAGCGACTATCAGCACGGCGCAATCGACAGTCGGAGAAAATCCCGCTTTTACCTTATGCCGTTCCGGCAAACGATTTCTCCTTTCCGGTGATTCGAAAGAAGGATCGCCCAGGAAAGGGTTTATCACAATGATAAAATTACGATTTCGCTATTTTATCAAACCGACCCGCAATGCCTTGGCGACAGCCTGGGTGCGGTTGACCGTGTCGAGTTTTTTGGTCGCGCGGTTGAGGTAATGATTGATCGTATGTTCCGACAACATCATGATTTCAGCGATTTCGGCGCTGGTCTTGCCGGCCGCCGTCCAGTTCAGACAATCGATCTCCCGCTCGCTCAATGTTTCGGGAACCCTGAGATCAAGACGGCGGATTTCCGATAGCCGGGCAAAGACATGACTGGAAATGTAAAACAGTTCCGCCAGCCGGCTTGCCGGCAAAATCGTCTTGTTGCCGGAGAAAGACACCGCGCCCCGGGTGGTGGTGACATCGTGAACGGGAAACCATACGGAGTTGATCATCTCAAATCGCTCGAACAGGCCGATCACGTTCTTTTTGGCGATCGGTTCGTTGCCTCCATCCAGGAAATCCATGGCAACGGAAAAGGGCACAGTCGATTTTTTCAGCTGCGCCATCACCTTGCTGTTCTGCAGCATCCCCTCTTCATCGTACCGCTGCAGAAGCTCGGCCGGCCAGCTGGTGATGATGGTATATTGCGACAGCTCGCTCGCCAGTTCGGATGACAGGTCAAGCACCATAAAGGCCCTGAACTCCCAGGCCTCCGTCAACCGTTTCAAGAACCGGAATATGTCGAATTGCGTGTTCAGACCGGCGATCTCGCGAACGCAATCAACACCAATCGCCTGAACGGCGTCCGTCTCTGTTTTCTGCATGAAAGCTGTTCTTCGAGAATGAGAAATGCCGTCGCAAAGGCCACCTTTGCCCGGAAATTGCCGGGGATGTTACTCACCAAAATGATTCATGCAAACAAAAGTTGAAAACTTAATTCAGAATAGTCGAAAATAAGATTTAACTCGCGCAATTTGACGTTAGACACGTCTGCCCGGCCGCGAAAACAACGGAGCAGCGCCTGCGTTTTTCCTCAACCATCGGCAACCGGCGATAATCGGCAGGAAAGCTCCGCTGAAATTTTGTCCGCGGTTTCGCGCACCAGCGGCGCCCATTTGTAAAGCTGCTCCACATCCACCCGATAGGCGGGGCCGGTGACGGAAATCGCCGCAAGGAAATTGCGTCCCGGCGCATGGACCGGCGCGGCGGCGCAATGAATGCCGATCTCGTGTTCCTGAAGGTCGAAACCGTAGCCATTCACGCGAATGGCCGACACATCCCTTATCAGCGCCTCCGGCGTTATGATCGTATTTTCCGTAAAGCGGAGGAACTCCAATCCGGCAGCGAGGTCTGCCAGCGCATCAGCAGACAGCAGGGACAGCGCCGCCTTGCCCACGCCGGTGCAATAGGCCGGCGAGGTCTTGCCGACCTGCGAATGCATGCGCAGGGTATGTCTGCCCTCGATCTTGTCGAGATAGGTGACTTGCCCGCCGTTCAGAACGGCGAGATGCACGGATTCCTGCGTGGCATCCTGCAGCGCGGCCAGATGCGGGGCGGCGACGCTGCGCAGATCATTGCCGCTCCAGGCTTTCGCCGCAAATTGCAACAATCTCAGGCCGACGGCATAGGTCTGATCGTTGGCATGGTCGATCAGGCCTTCGGCGAGAAGATGGGCGAGTTGACGGTGAACCGTGCCGCGCGGCTGGCCGCAAGCCTCGACAACATCGGTAAAACGCATCGGTTTTTCCGCAAAGGCGATAAGCTCCAGAAGCGAGACGGCCTTTCCAAGAGTGCCGGTCTCGCTTTCCGTTTTTCGGGCGTGACCGGGAACGGGCTCATGCTGTTGGGCATTGGGTGTTTTATTATCGGGCATGGCAACATCCACCGTCATCTGCCTTGACATAAGTGTGACGCCAAGAGAATAATTCCATTTAGTAAAATCTAGTTCCATATATTGGAACAATCAAGCCCTTATGGATGAGACGATGTCGATGATGCAAGCCCAATTTCCCGACCTCAAGGATGCGGGGGTGCTCATTACCGGTGGCGGCTCCGGCATCGGGGCATCGCTGGTGGAAGCCTTCGCGATGCAGGGAGCGAGGGTCGCCTTCATCGACATCGCCGAAGAACCGAGCGCCGCACTTGTCCAGCGGCTCGCAGGAGTGGCTCCCCATCCGGTGCATTTTTTCAAGACCGACTTGAGCGACATTCCCGCCATCGGGCGGACAGTGGATGCGGCGGCCTCCGCCACCGGCGGCATCAAGGTGCTGGTCAACAATGCCGCGTGGGATGACCGCCACGACATCGACACGGTGACGGAAGCCTATTGGGACGCCAATCAGGCCGTCAATCTCAAGCAGATGTTCTTCACCGTTCAGGCCGCGCTGCCCTATCTCAGACAGGCGAAGGACGCATCCATCGTCAACTTTTCATCCATCTCATTTCTGCTGAACATGGGTGAACTACCCTCCTATGCAGCGGCCAAGGCCGGCATTATCGGACTGACGAAGAGCCTTGCCGGCAGGCTGGGACCTGACAATATCCGCGTCAACACGCTCCTGCCGGGCATGATCGTCACGGAGCGGCAGAAAGACCTGTGGCTGACCGACGAAGGCATCGCCGCAACCACGGCGCGGCAATGTCTCAAGCGCACGCTCGTCGCCGCCGATCTGGCCGGGCCGTGCCTGTTTCTCGCATCATCGACATCGAGCGCCATCACGGCGCAATCCATCATCGTAGACGGAGGCCTTCTATAATGTCTGAACCCGCTTTTATCGCCGTCGACTGGGGCACGACCAGTTTCCGGCTCTGGCTTCTGAGCCGTTCTGGCGCGGTGCTGGCTGAGCGCAGAAGCGCGGAAGGCATGACGACCGCCATGCGCACCGGCTTTGCCGAGGTGCTGCAATCGCATCTTGACACCATCGGCGCGCCGGACAATCTGCCGGTTCTCGTCTGCGGCATGGCGGGGGCGCGGCAGGGCTGGGTTGAGGCGGGTTATATCGACGTGCCGGCATCGCTTTCAGCGGTTCTCGACGGCGCGGTTCGTGTGCCGGGTCAGGCGCGGGATGTCCGCATTCTGCCGGGGCTGGCGCAGCGGGATAAAAATGCACCCGACGTGATGCGCGGCGAAGAAACGCAGTTGCTCGGCGCACTCGCCTCCACCGACGCAGGCGAAAAACTTGTCTGCATGCCCGGCACACATTCCAAATGGGTGACGGTCAAAGGCGGCGACGTCACCGGCTTTGCCACCTTCATGACCGGCGAACTGTTCGAAGTCATCTCCAAGCAGACGATACTTTCCCATGCGGTGGCCGAAGCGGACGCCTTCACCGGTGAACACGAGACCTTCAGGGCTGCCGTGCGCGACATCTACGCCAATCCGCAGCTCGCCACCAACCGGCTGTTTACCCTGCGCTCCGGGCAATTGCTGCATGGCCTCACCGCGACCGATGCCAAGGCCAAGCTTTCCGGCATCATGATCGGGCTGGAAATCGCCGGCGCGCATGCCAATGCGCGGCGGGATACGCCTGTCGTGCTGATCGGCTCCGGCGCGCTTGGTGCGCTTTACGAAGGCGCCTTCACGGCCCTTGATATCCAATATACGGTCATCGACGCAGACGAGGCCGTGCGGCGCGGATTGCTGGCCGCCGCCAATACCATCTGGTCATAAAAGAAAGACCCACCATGCGTATCCCCTTCCCTGCCATGAAATATCCGCTGATCGCCATCCTGCGCGGTCTGAAACCCGAGGAAACCGAAGGCGTCGTCGGCGCGCTGATCGAAACCGGCTTCCGCGCCATCGAAATCCCGCTCAACTCGCCCAATCCGTTCCGCTCGATCGAGATCGCCGCGAAGATGGCGCCGGCCGATTGCCTGATCGGCGCAGGCACCGTGCTCAGCGTAGAAGACGTGGATGCGCTGGATGCCGCCGGCGGCAAGCTGATGGTCAGCCCCAACGCCGATGCTGAAGTCATCGTCGCCGCGCGCGTCAAGGGCATGGTGACGATGCCCGGCGTTCTCACCCCAACTGAAGCGCTTGTCGCCGCAAAGGCCGGAGCAACGGGGCTGAAATTCTTTCCCGCCAGCATCATCGGCCCCGCCGGCATCAATGCAATCAGAACGATCCTGCCGAAGGATCTCATCATTGCCGCCGTGGGTGGCGTTTCCGACAAAAATTTCGCCGAATATACCTCGGCCGGAATTCTGGCTTTCGGGCTTGGAACCAGCCTCTACAAGCCGGGCATGACGGCGGCCGAGGTGCGTGAGCGCGCCACCGTCACGCTATCGGCCTATGACGCAGCCATCGGAGGATAAGAGCTTGGCAACCGTTTTTCCCTTTGCCGGACATGTGCTTGACGAAACGCCGATGATGCTTGGCGAAGGCCCGACCTTCGACCCCGCGACCGGCACCGCCTGGTGGTTCAACATCGTCGAGCGCGAGTTGCACGAGCTGCATTTCGCTTCCGGCCGCAAAACCGTTTACGCCCTGCCCTTCATGGGCAGCGCACTGGCAAAGATCAACGACCACAAGCAATTGATCGCCTCTGATGACGGGCTTTTCCTGCGCGATACGGCGACCGGCGTGCTGACATTGCATGCGGAACTGGAAAAAGACCTGCCCGGCAACCGCTCCAATGACGGGCGCATGCATGCCTCCGGTGCATTGTGGATCGGCACCATGGGCAGGAAAGCGGAAACGGGTGCCGGCAGCATCTATCACGTTGCCCAAGGCGTCGTGACGAAGCTGTTTGCCGAGGTCAGCATTCCCAATTCGATCTGCTTCTCACCGGATGGCGCGACGGGATATTACGTCGATACCAAGGTGAACAAGCTGATGCGGGTGCCGCTCGACGCTCAGACCGGCCTTCCAACCGGCAAGGCCGAGGTGTTCATCGATTCCGCCGGCGTTCAAGGCGGTATCGACGGGTCGGTATGCGATGCCGAAGGACATATCTGGAATGCTCGCTGGGGCATCGGCGTGGTTGATCGCTACGATACCGACGGCAAGCACATCGGCCGTTATGAAGTACCGGCGGGACAGACGACCTGCCCGGCCTTCATCGGCCCCGATGCATCGCGATTGCTCGTCACCTCCGCGCGGGAAGGTCTGGACGCCGACGCGCTTGCCGCCAATCCGCAGCATGGCCGGACGTTCGACCTCGGCATCGAGGTCAAGGGCCGGTTCGAGCCGCTTTACCGGCTCTAGGGCATTTCAGACATTCGCGGTTAGCCCGCGAATGTCGAACACCCGGAATGTCTCAGGGAATATCCGACAGGATTTCGCGATAGTTTTCGTGCAGATAACGCTGGGTCGCGGCGGCATCGGCGGGGCGGCCGTAGAAATAGCCCTGCCCCATGGCGCAGCCGAGCGCGCGCAGCTTTTCCTCTTCCACCCGCTCCTCGATGCCTTCGGCCACCACTTCGAGATCAAGTCCGTCGCACATGGCGACGATGGCCTTGATGATGTGTTCCGAGGGGCGGTCACTGCTGATGCGCGAGACGAAGGCGCGGTCGATCTTCACCTTGTCGAAGGAGAAATCGCGCAGGCGGCCGAGGCTCGACTGACCGGTGCCGAAATCATCAAGCGAAATGCGAACGCCGGCACTCTGCAACTCGCTGATGATGCGTTGCGCGGTCTCGGCGGACGTCATGACAGCCGTTTCGGTGATTTCAAGCTCCAGCCGGTGCGGATCGAGACCAACGCGAGCGAGGATCGAAAGAATATTGTCGGCGGTGCTCGGGTCCATCAATTGCGCGGAAGACAGGTTGAAAGACAGGAACAGCTCGCGCGGCCAGAAGAGTGCTGCTTCCGCCGCCTTGCGGAGCAGGGCTTCCGACAGCGCGTCGATGAAACCCCGTTCTTCGGCGAGCGGCACGAAGACGGCCGGCGACACGAAGCCGAGATCGGGATCGTTCCAGCGGGCCAGCGCTTCGAAACCGATGACCTTCGCCTCCTCCAGCCGGACGATGGGCTGGAAATGCACATCGATCGCATCGGTGATGATGGCGTTTCGCAGAGCCTGCTCCAGCTGCGTGGCGCGCTTCATTTCCTGCGCAATCTCACGCGAATAGACCGTTATCTGGCCGCGACCGCGTCGCTTGGAGCGGTAAAGCGCCGTCTCGGCACTTTTCAGCAGGTCCTCGAAATCATCGCCGGCAAAGGGATAGATGGCAAAACCGAAAGAGGAAGAAAGCCGGACGTTACGATCGCCGAGATCATAAGGGGCCGAAAGCACATCCTTGATCATGTTGCCGATGCGCTCCGCGCCGGTGCGCTCGAACACCAGCGGCAGCACGAAGGCGAATTCGTCGCCGTCATGGCGCGTTACGATGGCGCCATCGGGAATGCAGGCCTTCAACCGGTGCGCGACCTGACACAGGATTTCATCGCCCGCCTGCACACCGAAAAGATCGTTGATGGGTTTGAAACCGTCTATATTGGCGATGCCGACGGTGAAGGGCGCGGGGTCGCTGGAGCGTTCGCTTGCCAGCATACGGATCTTGTCCCGCAGGCGGTAACGGTTGCCGAGCCCCGTCAGAGGGTCACTGTAGGCCATCGCCTGCAGCTCGTTCTGGCTGACCTGCAACGATTGCGGTTCTGCCCGTTTCATTCCTGCATCCCGTTAATCCTGTGTGAACGCGCTCACAATGCAGGGCAAGTATTAAAAAAACCATAGAGTCGCGAACCAAAAACGCGGCGGCATTTTCGGAAAGTCTACAGCTTGCGAAAAACGGCCCGGTCAGTGGGCTTTCAGGCCTGCAGCCGCACCGCATCCGTGCCGAAAAGGCGCAGGAAAACCGCTTCGACCATGTCAGGACTGACGGGTTTCAGCAGCATGTCGTTCATTCCGGACGCCAGGCATTTGTCGAGATCGCCCTCGAAGGCGTGGGTAATGACCCCGACGATGGGAATGTTCTGGTCCCCGGCCAGTTCCCGCATGCGGCGGGCGACCTCGAAACCGTCAATATCGGGAAGCGTCGTGTCGAGCAGCACGACGGTGGGCGCCTGCTCCGCAAAAAGCCGCAAGGCCTCCTCACCCGAGGTGGCGAGCCGCCAGGAAAGCCCCAGTCCCTCGAGTATCTGCGAAAAGACGATCTGGTTGACCCGGTTGTCCTCAACGAGAAGTATCTCGCAGACACCGCCCGTCTTGAGGGTCTTGGGCAGGTCTTCCGTCATGATCTCCCAGTCTTCCTCCGGCGATTTCTCGCCAGGAGATGAACTGAGACCAATGGCGACGTAATTCAGCAGGGATGCGTCGATGTCCTCTTCCTCAATGGTGACGACTGGCAGGTCATGCGCAGCGGCGATATCGAGACATGTGACGCTCATCTGGGCATCGACCACGACGACATCGATGTCCACGCCGGCGGAGGTAGCGATATCGATGAATGCCTGCTGTTCTTCCTCGCTTGTCACTGCCGCATGATCCATGCCGCCTGCCGTCAACCGGCGGCCGGCAGCTTCGGCAAAACGCCCGCTTTCGGAGACGACCAGCACCGCCTTGCTTTTCAGCAGGTCTTTGGCCGGCGCGTCCTCCTCGTCCTTTCCATAGGTGGAGGCGACGAAGGCGACATGTTCGAGCGAGGGGATGACGGGCCTGCCGTCCGCATCGACGGTAGCAAGTGCGGTGACATCCTCCATGGTCGTCACCAGAAAATGCCGGCCCGGGCGGCCCACGCGCTGCTTGCGGGTAATCGTCAGCACCTCTTCGCCATTCAGGCGTTTCACCCTTTCGGGAATGAGGCTCGACGTGCCGCTGTCCATGACCGCGCGGTCGGCGGCATCGATCTGCGCGGCGACCTTGCGCGAATGCAGATCGAAAACCGTCTTGCCGAGAATGCTCTCAGCGCTGGTTTCAACCATGGTGCAGGCGGATTTGTTGACGGCCGCATAGGCCATGTTCCGATCCTTGACGAAGACGGGAAACGGCAGATTGTCGAGAATGTCCTCGATCAGCTGCACGCGCTCAAGGTCGATGCGCCACTGTTCTTCTCTCTTCTTCTGTTCGGAAATATCGGCGATGACGCTGATACCGAGCCCGGATGGCAGGCGGTTCATGACGAAACGCAGAAAACGCTCGCCCTTCAGACGTTCGGTTTTTTCCGATCTTTCCTTCCAGTGCAGCGCCAGCCGCTCGCCGATCCATTCGTCCCGCCCGAGCTGGCGGGCATTGGCGGCGAGATTTTCCGTCTCCAGCAGATAACAATCGTAAAGCGCGCTCAGATAGTCGCGCAGCCGCGCACCGGGGCCGACAACGGCCTCTTCCAGCGGGAAAAAATTCAACAGTTTCCGGCTTGCGAAAATAATGTGATCGTTACGGTCGTAGACGACGATCGCCGCGCCAAGCGCGTCGCAAAGGGCATCAAGCATCACCGTATGAACGCCCGCGCCGGTGGGCGCCAAATCACTCAACTGCAAACTCCCGCCTGTTAATGGGTCAGGCTTATGTTTCTATTGGAATCGTTCAGGGCAGATGCCGGGATGAAACGACAAATTCCGAAAAAGAGACATCAGGGTTCGCCACTTGAAGCAGTCTTGAGGAGAAGATGACGTTCACCCATAGTCGACGTCACACACCACCCAAAAAGGGGGCCTCTTGCCTGCGGTCATTTCAAGCCGCCCCACCATAATCAGGGCCGATTAAAAGCGGATTAACGCTTACCCAGATGTTGACGGAAATGATCAAATGCCCGGAAGTCCACAAAACATGTGCAAAGTGCCGCAATTGGCGTTTTTTGCTTTCGAAGCCATGGCGAATCCGCGAAAATGACGATCATGGCCATCAAGCAGCTTTCAGAAACCCTCATCAACCAGATCGCCGCCGGCGAGGTCATCGAAAGACCGTCCAGCGCCACGAAGGAACTGGTGGAAAACGCCATCGACGCCGGCGCGACCCGGATCGAGATTGCCACGGCGGGCGGCGGCAAGGGGCTGGTGCGCATTACCGATAACGGTTCCGGCATGTCACCCACCGATCTGGAGCTTGCGGTGAGGCGCCATTGCACCTCGAAAATATCCACGACCCTGGATGACATCCGCACGCTTGGATTTCGCGGCGAGGCGCTGCCCTCCATCGGCTCGGTTGCCAAGCTTTCGATCACCAGCCGCCAACAGGGCGCGGAACAGGGTTCGGTGATTTCGGTCACCGGCGGCAAGGTCTCCGAGGTGCGCCCAGCCGCCTCGAATGCCGGCACCATCGTCGAGGTGCGCGACCTGTTCTTCGCCACGCCCGCGCGGCTGAAATTCCTGAAGACGGAACGGGCGGAGGCGGCCGCGATTACCGAGGTCGTCAAGCGGATGGCGATCGCCTTTCCGCATATCCGCTTCGTGCTGTCAGGCACCGACCGTTCGACGCTCGAAATCCCCTCGACCGGCGATGATCATCTGGCCCGCATGGCGCAGATTCTCGGCGCGGACTTCAAGGACAACGCCATCGAGATCGATGCCGGGCGCGAGGATGTGACGCTTTCCGGTTTTGCCGGCGTGCCGACCTTCAACCGTGGCAACTCGGCGCATCAATATGTCTTCGTCAACGGCCGCCCGGTGCAGGACAAGCTGCTTTTATCGGCCATTCGCGGCGCTTATGCCGAAACCGTGCCGCATGGACGATACCCGGTCGCGGTGCTGTCCATCACGCTCGACCCCGCTTTTGTGGATGTGAATGTGCATCCGGCGAAATCCGACGTGCGGTTTCGCGATCCCGGCCTCATTCGAGGGCTGATCGTCGGCGCTATCCGGCAGGCGCTGACGCGCGACGGTGACAGGGCAGCGACGACGGGTGCGAGCCAGATGATGAACGCCTTCCGCCCCGGCTACAGCCCGTCCGGCCTGCGACCCTCCCCTTCCATGCCGGCTTCCGCGCCGTGGTCCGCCGCCACCTCGCCTTCACGGCCGCTCGCCGTTTCCGGGGACATGCAATTTGCGGAAGCGGTGCAATCGCGCTTTTCCGACATTACCATGCCGACGGCGCGGGCCGAACCGCGTGAGACCTATGAGGCTTCCGCAAGCCCTTCACCGGAGTCAGTGCTGTATCCGCTTGGAGCGGCACGGGCGCAGCTGCACGAGAACTACATCATCGCGCAGACGGAAAACGGCCTCGTCATCGTCGATCAGCATGCCGCGCATGAGCGGCTGGTGTTCGAGGAAATGCGCAATGCGCTGCATTCCCGCCGCCCGCCTTCGCAGGTGCTGCTCATCCCTGAAATCATCGACCTGCCCGAAGAGGATTGCGACCGGCTGATGGATCACGCCGCCGGTTTCGATGCGCTGGGCCTCGTCATCGAGCGTTTCGGGCCGGGAGCGGTTGCGGTTCGGGAAACACCGGCGATGCTCGGCGAGGTCAATGTGCAGGGGCTGGTACGCCAGCTTGCCGACGAGATCGCCGAATGGGACGCCGCCTCGACGCTTGCCAATAAGCTCGAATATGTCGCGGCCACCATGGCCTGCCACGGTTCCGTGCGCTCCGGCCGGCGCATGCGGCCGGAGGAGATGAACGCGCTTCTGCGGCAGATGGAAAACACGCCGGGTTCGGGACAGTGCAATCACGGCCGTCCGACCTATATCGAACTGAAACTTTCCGATATAGAACGGCTTTTCGGCCGAAGCTGAGGCGCGACCGGGCGGGGCTGGCCTTGGGCCGCACCGGACTGTATAAATCTAGGACATTGGAGCAGCCGGGTTGTTCAGGAAAACGCTACGCCGTTTCGGACTGGGTGCGCTCACAGGACAGAGCAGGAGACGAAAACGGATGAACAGATTTGAGGGAGGCGGAAATCGTCTCGCCGTCATCGAATATCTCGACGGTGACTTCCGGATCGTGCAAACCGGCTCACATGTCGTCTGCGCCCTGACCGGCAAGGCCATTCCGCTCGACGAATTACGCTACTGGAGCGTGGCCCGGCAGGAAGCCTATGTGGATGCCGCCGCCTCGCTGGAAGCTGAACGAAAGGCCGGCAATCTGCCGGCGTGAGCCGGGAAGCCGACTTCTATTCTAGAATGACGACCGTGCATTTTCCCGCAGCATGCGGGCGCGGCAATGCTGGATCGCGGCATCGATGATCGTCGCGGCCGCATTGGGGTCATCAAACACCATGTCGATCTCGATCACCTGACTGTTCCATAGCAGCTCTTCCGCACGGCCATGATGCCCGTTGAGCCGCACGGCATCCTTGGCCGTCGTCACCAGTTGCAAGTTCTCCTTGCCCGCATCCTGCAGGAGATCGGCGACCTCGTCGTCGCTGAAATGGTGATGGTCCGGGAAGGAGCGCTGCTGCACGATGTCGCCGCCAAGCGCCTCGACGGTGCGATAAAACTTGGCCGGATCGGCGATGCCGGCATAGGCCAGCACGCGCTTTCCCCTGAAATCCTGCGGCTCCTGCGGCGTGATCGCCGCGACGAAGACGGGTTTGGCGGCCTTTGCCGCCCGTCTCACCAGCGGATCGGCGGCATGGCCATTGCCCACCTTCAGAAGACCAGTCATCTGCCGCATCTGTTCGGCAAGCGGCGCACGCACAGGGCCCCCTGGCACAAGATGGCCATTGCCGATGCCACGCATCGTATCAATGACAACAAGCGCATAATCCAGCGTCAGGCGGGCGCTCTGGAAACCGTCATCCATGATGATGAGATCGACACCCTCTTTCACCAGCCGGTGAGCCCCTTCCACGCGTCGGCGCGAAATCACCGTCACCGCCTCGCGCGCCAGAAGCAGCGGCTCATCACCGACATCGGCGGAGCGATGGTGCTGCGGATCAACAAGGGTGGTGACATCGAGCGTGCCGCCATAACCACGGCTGAGGAAACCGGGTTTGAGGCCTTTAGCAGTAGCAGCCCGGGCGATTGCCATCGCCGTCGGTGTCTTGCCCGCTCCGCCGACGGTGAAATTGCCGATGCAGATCACCGGAACGGATACGCTTGCCCGCTTTGCCGTCCGCATCCGCCGTCCGGCGACCTTGCCGTAAAGAAGCGAGAAAGGCGACAGGAGCCATGCCTGCCAGCCCGCTTTCTGCCACCAGAATGGCGGCGCTTCAGAAACCATCTATGCCCGCTCCCGGCCGCGTCGCCCACGGCATTCGTTCGGATGTTACACGTCAGGGGTTGTTTGCCAGAAAAAACCGTAAATTGCAAAATTGGAATAGACGGATCGAAGAAACTCTCCGCTTTCCAGGGCCAGGCTCAAACAACCCGTTCCGGCAGCAGCGCTTCAAGCGCGGTAATATCATCGAAACAATAATGCGCATCCGCATCGAGACTTTCGCGTGAGCCGGTTCCCGTCAGAACGGCGATGCGCAGGCCCGCACCCGCATTTTTCGCCATATGCAGATCGTGGTTATTGTCGCCGACCACAGCCACACGTTCCGGCGGAAACCCTATTGCTTCGCAGAAACCGAGAACCATTCCGGGCTGCGGCTTGGTGCCGTAACCGCTGTCATAACCCGCGACGAAATCAATATCGCTCTCGAAACCGAAGCGGATCGCCGTCTGGCGAATGGAATTTTCATTGTCGCTGGAGGCGATGCCGAGCTTATAGCCGCGTGCCTTGAGCCTTGCGAAAAACGCCTTGAGATCGGTGACGGGCACGGATTTATCCGCGGCCTCGGTGAAGAGCCGGTCGAGGCGCTTTGTCAGTTCACCGACATCGCAGGGCGAACCGGCGGCGACCAGACCGGCGGCGATTTCCGCCGTATTGCCGGCGGCGAGCAGGCTGTCGGGCACCACATGGCCGGTGACGGGGTCCATGCCGCAGGCGATGAGAAGCCGGTCGGCAAGCGCCGCGTCGCCCTTGGCTGCGATCGCCGCAAGCTCGCGGTTTACCGGTCCCCAGCTGGCGTCATAACCTAAAAGCGTTCCGTCCTTGTCGAAAAGCACAGCGGCAATCGACGGCGTCGCGTCAATTTTGATATCCGCTACCATGAACCGATGGCGCTCCGCGGTTGCAGCTTGGCCGAAACGGTGAGCGGATTGATATAGGGCTCCAGCGCCTTGACAGTGGAGGACAGCGCACCGCGCATATCCTGAATGACCCGGTTGCCGGCATCGATCATCTTGTAACGCTCATTGTCGTTGACCAGCAGATAATGCACGGCCTTCGCCAGCATCTCGACATCGCGGATGATGCGACCGCCGCCGGCGCGGATGAGCTTCTGATAGGCCTCGCGGAAATTCTGAACATGCGCGCCCGACAATACGGCACAGCCGAGCATGGCCGGCTCAAGCGGGTTCTGCCCGCCTTCCGCCGTCAGCGAGCGGCCGACGAAGGCAAGCTCGGTCAGCCGCAGGTATAGTCCCATCTCGCCGATGGAATCGCCAAGGAAAATATCGGTTTCCGGCGTGATCACGTCGTTGCGGCTGCGGCGCGCCACCGTCAGTCCCATGCCCTTCAGCATGGCCTCCACATCGTCGCCACGCTCGGGATGGCGCGGCACGATGATGGTCAACTGGCCGTTGCGCGACTTGATCGCCGCATGCACGGTGGCTGCGGCCTTTTCCTCACCATCGAAGGTGGAGATCGCCGCCCATGTCTTGCGATTGCCGACCTGCTTGCGATAGGTCTCCAGCAGCGCCTCGTCGCAGGGCGGCGGGTCGGTATCGCCCTTGAGATTGCCTGATATCACCACCGGCCAGGAGCCAAGATCACGGAAACGTTCGGCATCGAGATCGGACTGCGCCACAACCAGCGCCAGCTTGGAAAACAGCGATTCCGCAATATCGTGACGGTTTTTCCAGCGGTCGAAGGAACGGTCGGACAGACGGGCATTCACTCTTATCTGCGGGATATGCCGGCGCTCCAGTTCCATCATCGTCACCGGCCAGATTTCCGATTCAGCGGTGATGGCGGCATCCGGCGCCCAATAGGTGAGGAAACGGTTGACCGCGATCTTGATGTCGAGCGGCACATATTGGTGGATCACATCGTCGCCAAGCCGGGTACGGGTCAGTTCGGCCGAGGTGACGGTGCCGGTGGTCAGCAGCACGAAGATATCGCGCTTGCGAATTTCGCGGATCAGCGGGATGAGGGCAAGCGTTTCGCCCACACTTGCGGCATGGAACCACACGAGCGGCCCGCGCGGGCGCTCGGCGCTGGCGTAACCGAAACGTTCGAAGCGGCGGCGTTTGTCTTCCTTGCCCTTCGCAGCCCGCCAGGAAAGATAGGGTCGGGCAAAGGGATAGGCGGCGATACCGGCGATCCGGTAACCCGAAAGAGCGAAACGTGCGATACGGCTGCTCATGACATTCTGCCCTTGATCATTCCGCGCAATGCCCTGCCCCTGTTCTTGTTGTTATCGCCGCCTACTTCTTCTCAAATTGCGTCATTTTTTGTCATCGGAAATCAAAGCGCGATCACATTTTCTCGTGCCGGAACCCCGGCCTGCCATTTTCAAGCAGGAATCACGGAAAAGCGCGCCCTCACCCAATAGTATTACAACGCAAGGGCAAAAGGACTCAATTTTTGTCGTCGGGATTGAGAAGACGGTGCATATGCACGATAAAATAACGCATATGGGCATTATCGACCGTCATCTGCGCCTTGGATTTCCATGCCGTGAGGGCTGAAGCATAGTCCGGATAGATGCCGACGATATCGAGCGCATTCAAATCCCTGAACTGAACATCCTGAAGGTTTTCCAGTTCGCCGCCGAAGACGAGGTGCAGCAGCTGTTTTGGTTTGCCGGATTCCGTCATGTCTTTATCTCTTTCTTAAACGCTGAGAGAGGCCTTCATCTGCGGGATTTCCGGGCAAACGTCAACCGTCGGAGAGATGTGAAAACGCATTCAAAAGCGCTGGCAGCGCATAATTTGCTGCGGCGCACAATGCGGAGTGGTTCACCTCACGACGATTATACATCAGAGGTTTTCCATCAAGGCCGACAAGCTGCCCGCCCGCTCTTTCCAGAATGAGGTCGGCAGCGGCCAAATCCCACTCGTGCGAGTTGGCCTTGACCAGCGTTCCGTCAATTCGGCCATCCGCCACCATCGCCAGCCGGTAGGCGAGCGAAGGCACATGCGGAATGCGCTTGACGCCGGCGCGCACCTCTTCCGGCAGATGCGTGATCACATCTTCCGGCGCAGCCAGATGGAAGATGCCGGCATTTTCACGCACGGCGAAAACTGGCTCTCCGTTCTTCAGTGCTTCACCGCCTTCAAGCGCGGTAAACTCCTCGGCAAGCGCCGGCGCAACCAGCACACCCACCACCGGCCGCCCCTCATGCACCACCGCGACGCTGACGCACCAGGTATCCCGCCCTCCAATAAAGGCGCGGGTTCCGTCGATGGGGTCAACGACGAAGACGGTGGAGCGGGAAAGCCGGTCCGTGTCATCATCCGTCTCTTCCGAAAGCCAGCCATAATCCGGCCGGGCGGAACGCAGGATGGTTTCGAGAATTTCGTTGGCGGCGTAGTCGGCGGCGCTGACCGGCGAAAGCCCGCCATTCTTCCACCAGACCTCGGGGTCCTTGCGGAAGAAACCCAGAGCCGTCTCGCCAGCCTTGCGCGCGGCTTCAAGGACCAGCCGCAAATCGGAGGCCCAGCGGGCCTCAGCCATATCGTTCATTTTGCCGTCTTTTCCGCGCGCCTCAAACGGCGCGCCTGTTTTTCTCTTCGCACTTGCACACAAAGTACCGACGAAAACAACCCGCGGGCCGTGTCACTTGCCGGCGATCGTCATGCCTTCGATGGCAAGCGTTGGTGCGGCGACGCCGTATTTGCGGTCAATATCATCGGCCGGTGTGACCCGCATGAACATGTCCTTCAGGTTCGAGGCGATCGTCACTTCGGACACCGCGAAGGTCTTTTCGCCGTTCTCGATCCAGAAGCCGCTCGCGCCACAGCTATATTCACCGGTGAGCATGTTAGCGCCATGGCCGATCAGTTCGGTGACGTAAAAGCCGGTTCCAACCTGTCGCAGCAAATCCTGCGGCGAGATATCGCCCGGTTCCAGAGCCAGATTGCTGGAGGACGGCGATACCGACGTGCCGCCACGCACACCACGCCCGTTGGTTTCAAGCCCGAGTTCGCGCGCCGCCGAGGTGGAGAGGAACCAGTGTTTCAGCACCCCGTCCTCGATCATCGTCATCTTCTCGCCCCGGACACCTTCACCGTCAAAAGGACGGGAGGACGGGCCGCGGACGATCTGCGGATCGTCGGTGAGGTAAAGGCCCTTTTTCAGAACCTGCTGGCCCATTTTGTCGCGCAGAAAGCTGGTCTTGCGGGCGACCGAAGCGCCGTTGATCGCGCCGGCGATCGCACCGACGAAACCACGGGCGATGCGCGGATCGAATACCACAGTAATGTTGCTGCCCGTATCGACCTGACGGGGTCCTACCCGCCGCACGACTTTCTCACCGGCGCGGCGGCCGATTTCTTCGGCTGCATCCAGATCGGCATAATAAAGCCGGCTGTCGAAATCGTAGTCGCGCTCCATCTTCGTGCCTTCGCCAGCGATGACGCTGACGGAGCGGCTGAAGCGGCTGCCCATGTAGCTGCCGGAAAAACCGTGCGAGGTCGCGAGCACGAGGCCGCCCATGCCGCTCGATGCACCGGCGCCGGAAGAATTGCTGACACCCTTGACGGCGAGTGCGGCCTCTTCCGAAGCGAGTGCCGCCTCACGCAGCTGATCAGACGACACCTCGGTCGCATCAAAAAGCTGGAGATCGTCATAGGACGTCGCCAGCCGCTGTTTGTCCGCCAGGCAGGCGAAGGGGTCTTCCGGCGAGACCTTGGCCATGGCCACTGCCCGCTCGGCCAGCGTCTTCAGGTCGAAACCGGGATTGGCCGAAACGCTTGCCACCCGGCGGCCAACAAAGACGCGCAGCGAAAAATCATCGCTTTCGGAGGATTCGGTGCTTTCCACCTTGCCAAGCCGCACCCCGACCGATTGAGACCGGGAGCGGACGACAACGGCATCCGCCTCATCCGCGCCCGCTGCACGGGCAAGATCGACAAGTTCGCTGGCGCGATCGAGAAGTTTGGAAGAATCTATTTCTGAGGACATGAGTTGGCCTTTCATTCCTGTTCCATTTATTGTGCCAGCAACCCCGCATCAAGGGCGAAACGCCGCTTTCTCAATCGGCAAGGCTCTATCGCCACCATATTCGAAAGTCAGCCCGCATGACCGAGCACGACGCTCTCTTTTCCGAACCATTGCTGCTTCTGGCCGGCGCGGTCATCGCGGCCTCGGTTTTCCGCAAGCTCGGGCTTGGCACCGTGCTCGGTTATCTGGTGGCCGGCATCATCATCGGGCCGTTCCTGCATCTGGTCACAGATGCGAAAGACATTTTCAATGTCTCGGAACTGGGCGTGGTTTTCCTGCTGTTCATCATCGGTCTGGAACTCAAGCCGTCGCGCATCTGGCAGATGCGCCGCGATATTTTAGGGCTCGGGCTGGCGCAGGTGCTGGTGACGGGCAGCGCACTGGCGGCGATTGCGTGGTGGGCCGGCTTGATCGACGCGCGCGGCAGCCTTGTCGCCGGCTTCGGCCTTGCGCTGTCCTCCACCGCCTTTGCGCTGCAAATCCTCGAAGACGACGGCGACATGAACACGCGGCACGGCAACCGCTCGTTTTCGATCCTGCTGTTTCAGGATCTCGCCATCGTGCCGCTTCTCGCCCTCGTCACCATTCTTTCCAACCGGCCGGACGTGGCGTCGGATTCGATGGTTTACGATCTCGTCGCCTCGGTCGTTGCGGTGGCGGGCATGGTGCTGGCCGGACGCTTCCTGCTGACCCCGATGTTCCAGATCATTGCCCGCACGGGTGCACGCGAGGTGATGATCGCGGCGGCGCTCTTCGTTGTCATCGGCGCTGCCGCCATCATGGAGGCTGTCGGACTGTCGATGGGCATGGGGGCGTTGCTTGCGGGCCTGATGCTGTCGGAATCTTCCTACCGGCATGAACTGGAGGCCGATATCGAGCCGTTTCGCGGGCTGTTGCTGGCGCTGTTCTTCATGGCCGTCGGCATGTCGCTGCATGTCAACATCGTCTATGAGCACATTGTCCTCATCCTGATCGCCGTGCCGGCAATGATGGCTGTGAAGGCAGCGGTGATCTACAGCCTTTGCCGCATTGCCGGCTCTTCGCGTTATGCATCGAGCCGTATCGCGCTGCTTCTGGCGCAGGGCGGCGAATTCGGGTTCGTGCTCTTCACCACCGCCGCCGCCTCCGGGCTGTTTCCACAGGCGACCGCCTCAATTCTCGTCGCCATTGTCACGCTTTCCATGGCGCTGACGCCGCTTCTGGCGGTGATATCGCGCCGTTTGACGGCGGAGGACGCCGCCGAAGACACGCTGGACGAAGATTTCGACGGGGCTGGCGCGGACGTGCTGATGATCGGCTTTTCGCGCTTCGGCCAGATCGCCTCACAGATCCTTCTCGCAGGCGGGCGTGACGTGACGGTCATCGACAGTTCCGCCGACCGCGTGCGTCAGGCCGCGCGTTTCGGTTTCCGCATCTTTTTCGGTGACGGCACCCGCAAGGATGTGTTGATCGCGGCCGGCATCGAACGGGCCGATCTGGTGGCAGTCTGCACCCACAAGAAGGAAGTGACCGACCGCATCATCGACATGATCCAGTCGGAATTTCCAAGCGTGCGCATCTATGCTCGCTCTTATGATCGCGTGCACTCCCTCGATCTCAGAAAAAAGGGCGTGGAATATGAACTGCGCGAGACGCTGGAATCCGGCCTGCTATTCGGCCGGCGCATTCTGGAGGGGCTGGATATGGATGGCGAGCGGGCGCTGGCGATCTCCGACGACATTCGTGAACGCGACGAGGAGCGGCTGCAGCTTCAAGCCGTGGAAGGCCTCGCCGCCGGCCGGCAGATGCTGCACAACAAGCCGGTGCGCGAGGTGAAACCGGAGCCGCTGATGAAGCCGAAGAACAAGGCGGAGAAGCGGGAGGAGGAGGATATGGAGGACAGCGAGACGGAAGTGTCGTTGTGAACTTCGCGGCACTGGCTGAGAGGGCCCCGCTTGTTTCTTCTCCCCGAGGGGGAGAAGTCCGCGGCAGCGGGACGAGGGGGCAAGGTAGTGAGATACGGCAACGTTGCCCCCTCATCCGACCCTTCGGGCCACCTTCTCCCCGACGGGGAGAAGAAACACGTGGCAACCGCTCGCTCCGCAGCGAATACTTAGGGAGCAGCGCTCAAGCCTCGACGCCCTGCCCGCGATGAAACAGCTCCACCTGCATTTCGATCTGCCGTTTCAGATCGTCCTTAATGCCGGCGGAAGCGTTCAACACCTCTTCCGACTTCAGGAAATCCAGCACGCCGAAACGGTGAACTGGCGGCCGCAGGAAAATGTGGGGTGGGCGTAGTCTCAGCTTCAGGGCAATCGCCGCCTGCATCATCAACTGGCTGGCGCCGAACAGGCTTTCCAGCCGGTTGGGCATAGTGGTGCCGTCACCTTCCGGGCCGCCGACAACGTCGACGCCGATGACGATATCGGCCTTGTCCAGCAGATGTTCATAAGGGACCGGATTGAAGATGCCGCCATCGATCATGATGCGGCCATCGATGCGAACAGGCATGAACAGCGCTGGAATGGCGGCGGAAGCGGCGAGTGCCTGGATTATTTCGCCGGTTTCCACCACCACTTCGGTCTGCGCGTAATAATCGGTGGTCAGCACCTTCAGCGGGATGGCGAGTTCCGAAAAATCCTTCGGCAGGGCCTGCGGCATCAGGGCGTGCAGGATGAGTTCGAGATTGAACTGGCCGAGGCGAAAACCATCGACCGCATGGCGCATCGAGGCTGGGCCGAGGCTCCAGAGCCGGTTTGCAACCGAGCCTTTGCGCCCCATGAGTTCGAGGGTGTATTCACGGATTTCCCGGCCACTCATGCCGGCCGCCATGCCCGCGCCGATGATGGAGCCGATGGAGGAGCCGGAGAGTGCTACCGGACGGATGCCGAGTTCGTCGAAGGCCTCAACGACATTGATGTGGCAAATACCGCGGGCGCCGCCACCGCCGAGCGCCAGTCCGAATGTCGGCTCATGGCCACCCGCGCCGGCGCCTTCGAGGACATCTTCCCCGGCATGCACGATCGTGACACTCTCGTTTACACCCTGCTCCATGCGAATACCCAAATTCTTTCCGCAGAAAAAATCCTGCCTATTGCGCAAACAAGACAAGACCGTGGCGTGACGGGAAGGCCTTCCCGTCAGGGTTCGTAGCGGTAGAAATGCATTTTCGTGTCGCCGAAGATACGGCTTTCGAGGAGTTTGAACGCTGCATCGACGGTGACCGCGACATCGCCGCGCTCTTCCAGAATGGCGAGCGCGCCGGGCGCCAGCCAGCCGCCGCCATGGGCGGCAGCGAAAGCCTTCTCACCATGGCCCTGACCATAGGGCGGATCGGCGAAGAGAAGATCGAAGGGCTCGATATTGTTGACGCCACCAAGCTTGGTGGCATCACGACGCAGGATACGGGCACGCCCGTGCAGCCCCAGCGCATCGATGTTTTCCCAGAGCAGCCCCCTGCCCTCGACGCCGTTTTCGACGAAGAGCGCCACACGACAGCCACGCGACAGGGCTTCCAGCCCCACCGCGCCCGTTCCGGCGAAAACGTCCAGAACGCGCGTACCGTCCAGACTTTCCGGATAGGCGTGGCTTAAAATGTTGAAAAGGCTTTCCCGCGTCCTGTCGATGGTCGGACGAATGGAATTTGTTTTAGGCGCGGCCAGATTCCGGCCGCGAAACTCACCGCCTACGATCCGCATTACGTGTCATTCCCCTGCCACCAGTCGGTTTGCCACCCGGGCCTTTGCCGCCCGGCTTGCCGCCGCCGGGGCCATTGCCGCCGGGGCCTTTACCCTTGCCCGAAAAACCCGAACGCTCGCCACGCTCGCCCGACTTACCAAAGGACGGCTTGCCGGATGCGGGCCTGCCGCCCGGCTTTGCGCCACGGGGCTTGTCCCCGAAAGGCCGGTCGCCGCGTGGACGATCGCTGCCGGGACGATCCCCTTCTTCGCGGGGCTTGTCACGAAACGGCCGTTCGCTGAATGGCTTTTCACCACGCGCGGTACGATCGCCAAAACTCTTCTCGCCACGCGGACGGTCGCTGCGCGGGCGATCACCATCTTCGCGAGGCCGGTCCCGGAACGGCCGGTCACCGAAGGGTTTGTCGCCGCGCGCCGGACGATCACCGAAGCTCTTTGCGCCGCTGCGTGCAGGACGCTCGCCACGGGGGCGGTCGCCGTCTTCACGGGGGCGATCCCGGAAAGGCCGGTCGCCGGACGGTTTGCCGCCAAAGGAATTGCCGCCGCGTCCACCGCGATCGCCAAAGCTTTTTTCGCCGCGTGCCGAGCGGTCGCCACGGCCGGGGGCGCGATCATCCTCGCGGGTGGGTTCCGAACGGATCCACTCACCCTCTTCATCGGCATGGCGCACGAGGCTGCGACGGGCTTCGTCCTGGGCGGACGGCTTCTTGAACAGGTTTTCGGCTTCGGCGCGGGCAGACGACTTGCGCTCCTTGCCGTCGCGGGTCGGCCTTGCACCGGGCGCCATCCACACATTGGCGGTGCGGCTGGTGCCGGCGGGCTGGCGGGGGCTGCGGCGCTCTTCGCCGTCATCTTCCTTGCGGCCCTTGCCAGCGAATTTTCCGGCAGGCTTCGCGCCGAACTTGCCGGCTGGCTTATCACCGCGTTTGGTGTCGAGACGGCCCAGCGCCTTTTCGCGGCGATCTTCCGGTTTGCCGGCCGATCTCTCAAAACGCGGCTTGCCTTCCGGCGCGTCGCCGCCCTTTGCCCATTCGGACTTCGGCGCGCGTTTGGGCGCGTTGTCTTCTTCGTCTTCGGCAGGTGCATTGGTGTAGATCGGCGCATCGAAATTGGCACCGGACTCTTCGATCAGACGTGGGCCGAGCTGGTCGCGCAGCATGCGGCCGCGCACTTCCAGCACCTTGCTCTCGGGCAGATCGCCAAGCTGGAACGGACCGTAGGAGATGCGGATCAGGCGGTTGACCTCGAGACCTAACGCACCGAGCACGTTCTTGATTTCGCGGTTCTTGCCTTCACGCAGGCCCATGGTGATCCAGACATTGTGGCCCTGGGTGCGGTCGAGCGTCGCATCGATTGCACCATAAAGCACGCCGTCGACGGCGATGCCGTCCTTCAGCTTGTCGAGTGCGGCCTGATCGACCTCGCCATGGGCGCGCACGCGGTAACGGCGCAGCCAGCCGGTGGTCGGCAGCTCCAGAACGCGGGAAAGGCCGCCATCATTGGTCAGCAGCAGCAGGCCTTCGGTGTTGATATCGAGACGGCCGATGGACAGGACACGCGGCAATTCACCGGGCAGATTGTCGAAAACGGTCGGGCGGCCTTCCGGGTCGGAGTTGGTCGTCACCAGACCAGCGGGCTTGTGGTACAGCCACAGGCGCGTGCGCTCCGCACCGCGGATCGGCATGCCATCCACTTCAATCTTGTCGGACAGCGTGGCGTTGACCACCGGACTGTCCAGCAGAACGCCGTTCAGCGACACGCGACCTTCCATGATCATGCGCTCGATATCGCGTCGCGAAGCGACACCGGCACGCGCCATGATCTTGGAAATACGTTCCGGCTTGGTGCCGCCAACGATCTCGCCCACGGGGGCAGCCTTGGCTTCCGCCGGTTTCTTTTCACGCTCTGCAGCGGGTTTACCGGGGCCTTTCGGCTTGTTGTCGCGGCTAAACGTCTTGCCACCGTCACGCTTCGGCTTGTCTTTAAAAGTCATTTGTTGTTTGCCTGTTGTTTGGGCTGTCCTATCAGGTCCAAGCACGAGGGTTAAGAGGAAATTGAAACGCAATGGCCGAAACGACGCATTTCATGGAACTGGCGCTTGCGGAAGCCCGTGCCGCGGCTGAGCGACAGGAGGTTCCGATCGGTGCCGTACTGGTTGTGGACGGCCGCGTCATTGCCCGATCCGGCAATCGCACCCGTGAATTGAACGATGTGACGGCGCACGCCGAAATCGCCGTGATCCGCATGGCCTGCGAGGCGCTGGAACAGGAACGCCTGCCCGGTGCCGATCTTTACGTCACGCTGGAGCCCTGCACCATGTGCGCGGCGGCGATCTCTTTTGCCCGCATTCGCCGTCTCTATTACGGCGCGCAAGACCCCAAGGGCGGCGCGGTGGAGAGTGGCGTGCGCTTCTTCAGCCAGCCGACATGCCACCATGCGCCGGATGTCTATTCGGGACTGGCGGAAAGCGACAGTGCTGACATTCTGCGGCAGTTCTTTCGCGAGAAACGTCTCGAGGATTGAGCGGAGAGCGGGAAAGACAAAGCCTCCCGCCGACCATCAGCCATTTTTTACCGGCCAGCTTTTATTGGCCAGTTTTTACTGGAAAGGGTTCCACCAGCTTTTGCCGGTGTTTGCCACGGCCGCTTCTTTCTTGCGGCGCTTTTCCTTCTTCTGTTCCGGCTCGCCGAGATCGGTCAGCTGATCCTGCGGAACGCTGCGATATTCGGCCGGCGGATCGGTGAGGAACTTGCGCTGGTTGTTGACGACGGAGCCGCCCTGGGCATCGGCCTTGGCCTTGCGGAAGGCTTCCCATTTCTGGGTTTCGGTCATCTGACCAGCCGTGCCGTTTCCGGCGAGCAGCGGTGAGCGGTAATGCGGGTTGTTCTTGTTGGCATCCGCTTCATCGCGCAGGCGTTCGCGGGTTTCTTCCGGCGATTCGACCCATTGCGGATTGGATTCGCGGTTGGCCATGTTCTGCTGCGGCGAGGCCAGCTGTTCGGCGCGGGACTGGGCCGGAACGACGAGGCCAGGGCGCGGGCTGTATTTCAGGTTGCGCTTTTCCTGGTCGCTGCCGGTGATCGAGGTCGCGTTGCCGAGATCGTCGACCAGCTGTTCCGCCGACGTCTTGCCTGTCCCGTAGGTCGGGCTGGTGCACGCGCCCAGCAGCACGCCTATGGCCGTGATGCCTGCAACCGTGCGAAACATGCCAAAACCCTGCGCATTAGCCTGCCCAAAAGCCTTCATCGTCGTCATAAAAACCCTTCCAGCCGTCCGTCCCACTGCGCCAGACATCGTCTTTCGGCAGGCGGTAACCCGCATTGCCGTGCAAATCCGGCCATTTTCAGGCAGGTGTACCGGATGAAGAGGCAAAGCGCAATTCATCCGGCCATTTTCATTATGCATCCGCCCGAAACCGGAATCGGTTTCGGAAGGAACGATGCGCAGCTTCAAATCATGCCAGTGATGCGAGCTCGCGCAGTGCCGCCGCATCGCGGGCCGAAACCTCCGGATAGTCCGGATCGGAACCGACATCGGTGGTGATGCGCCAGGAGCGAGCGCATTTTGCGCCCTCCGCCAGCTTCTGCTCGACCACGACCTTTGCGACTTCCGGCAGACGGAAGCCATCGGCCGGGCCTTCATCACCAACCACCGAGATGGCAGAGGTGATGCAGATTTCGGCGAAGTCTTGGCCCTTCAGCGCCGCCAGAAGATCGACATCGGCGATGTGCACGACAGGCGCTGCCTCAAGCGAGGAACCGATACGCTTTTCACGGCGTTCGACTTCCAGGGCACCTGTCACGACGGTGCGAACCTTGCGGATCTTGTCCCACTTGGCTTCAAGAGCATCATTCTTCCATTCCGCCGGGATTGCCGGGAACTGGACGAGATGCACCGATTCCGCCTGCGGATAACGCGACAGCCACGCTTCCTCCGTCGTGAAGGGCAGCATCGGCGCCAGCCACGAAACGAGGCAATCGAACAGCCTGGAAATGACCGACAGGGCCGCCCGGCGCTTCAGCGACGACGGCGCGTCGCAATAAAGCGTGTCCTTGCGGATATCGAAATAGAAGGCGGAAAGCTCGACATTCGAGAAGTCCACCAGCGCGCGGGCGATCTTCTTGAACTCGAAACCGTCATAACCTTCGCGCACAACCTTATCCAGATCGGACAGGCGGTGCAGCACCAGCTTTTCCAGCTCCGGCAGATCGGCGTAAGCAACCTCCTCGCCCTCATAATGGGCGAGCGTGCCGAGCATCCAGCGGATGGTGTTGCGCAGCTTGCGATAGGCATCGACATTGGTCTGGATGATGGCCTTGCCGAGGCGCTGATCGTCCCAATAATCGGTGGTCATCACCCACAGGCGCAGGATATCCGCGCCGGCATCCTTCATGACTTCCTGCGGCGAGACCACGTTGCCCTTGGACTTGGACATCTTCTCGCCCTTCTCATCCATGGTGAAACCATGGGTGACAACGGCATTGTAGGGCGCACGGCCGCGCGTCGCGCAGCTTTCCAAGAGCGACGAGTGGAACCAGCCGCGATGCTGGTCTGAACCCTCAAGATAGACGTCCGCCGGCCACTTCATGTCCGGGCGATCTTCCAGCGTGAAGGTATGGGTGCAGCCGCTGTCGAACCAGACGTCGAGAATATCCATGACCTGCAGCCACTTGTCGTGGTCGTGGTCATTGCCGAGGAAGCGCTGCTTGGCGCCTTCGGCGAACCAGGCATCCGCACCTTCGGCCTCGAAAGCCTCGAGGATACGGGCATTGACGGCCTCGTCGATCAGAACCTCGCCCTTCTCATCGGCGAAGACGGCGATCGGCACGCCCCAGCTGCGCTGGCGCGACAGAACCCAGTCGGGCCGTCCTTCGATCATGGCGCGCAGGCGGTTCTGGCCGGACGCCGGAACGAAGCGCGTCTGGTCGATGGCATCAAGCGAACGCGAACGCAGCGTCGTGCCGTCGCCCAGTTCCTTGTCCATATAGACGAACCATTGCGGCGTGTTGCGGAAGATGACCGGCTTCTTGGAGCGCCAGCTATGCGGATAGCTGTGCTTCAGGCGACCTCGCGCAAACAGGTTATTGGCAGCGATCAGCGCCTTGATGACGCGATCATTGGCGTCACCCTTCTTGCCGTTATCGTCCATGACGCGGGCAGCGCCGCCCTCGGCGGACGGGCCGAAACCGGGGGCGTCTTCGGTGTAGAAACCGTCATCGCCGACCGGGAACGGGATAGCCGGCGAGACGCCACGCGCTTCCAGCTCGCGCTGATGCGCGGTCCAGACGTCAAAGTCCTCGCGGCCATGGCTCGGTGCAGTGTGTACGAAGCCCGTACCGGCATCATCGGTGACGTGATCGCCATCAAGAAGCGGAACCGGGAAATCGTAGCCGATCGAAGCCAAAGGATGGGCGCAGGTGATGGCGGCCAGTTCTTCGGTTTTGACATCGCGAACGAGCTTGAAGGTCAGCTTCGCCTTGGCCGCTGCCTCATCGGCAAGCTTCCGGGCAAAGATCAGCTTTTCACCCGGCTGCGGGCCGAAATCGTTCTGTGCGCTTTCGACTTCGAACAGGCCATATTCGACCCGCGAAGAGAACGCGATGGCGCGGTTGCCGGGGATAGTCCACGGCGTGGTCGTCCAGATGACGACTGAAGTACCCTCAAGATCATTGAGATTATTGACTACAGGCACAACTGAGTTGGTTCCTGATACCCACTCTGCTTTGGCTGCTCCCTTCACATCCACAACCGGGAATTTCACCCAGATCATGTCGCTCTCGACGTCGTGATACTCGACTTCAGCTTCCGCCAGCGCCGTGCGTTCCACCACCGACCACATGATCGGCTTGGAGCCACGATAAAGCTGGCCGGTCCGGGCGATCTTCAGGAGTTCGCCGGCGATGCGGGCCTCGGCGTGGAAGTTCATCGTCGTATAGGGGTTCTCGAAGTCGCCCTCGATGCCGAGGCGCTTGAACTCTTCCGACTGCACCTTGATCCAGCCGGCCGCAAACTCACGGCACTCCTTGCGGAATTCGTTGACCGGAACCTCGTCCTTGTTCTTGCCCTTGGCGCGATAGGCTTCCTCGATCTTCCATTCGATCGGCAGGCCGTGGCAATCCCAGCCCGGCACGTAATTGGCGTCGTAACCGCGCATCTGGAACGAGCGGGTGATGACGTCCTTCAGGATCTTGTTCAGCGCATGGCCGATATGGATGTTGCCATTGGCATAGGGCGGGCCGTCATGCAGCACGAATTTTTCGCGGCCGGCGGCGGAAGCGCGCAGCTTCTTATAGAGACCCATTTCCTGCCAGCGCTTCACCGTTTCCGGTTCTTTCTGCGGCAGGCCGGCGCGCATCGGGAAATCCGTCTGCGGCAAATAAAGGGTGGCGGAATAGTCGAGTTTTTCTGCGGTGTCGCTCATAATCGTACCGTTGTTGCGCGCCGTGTCGGTCGCGCCGTCTCAATTTAAAACAGGGCAAATACGGAAAGCGCCATGACGACTGTCATGACAAGCGCCAAAATCCCGGACCTTCCGGCTCGTCAGAGCGGGCGGAAAGCCGGGCCAATAATTCGGCTAATCTGAGTTTTAAACATCAACCGGTATTGGGACATGGCGGATTGTTTATGCGGTTTTCCAGTAAAAAGGAAGAGAAAAGCGACAGCAATCGGGGCCGGAATAAGGGTCGGTCGGCCCTTTCCGCTCAAAAGGCGATCTTCGCGTCCAGTTCGCTCAGCGGCCGCACACCTGACAGCATCGCCCTTGCCTCTTCCTCGTCGCGCCTGATCTGCGCGACCAGCGGTTCGAGGCCGTCGAATTTCAGCTCGTCGCGCAGATGCCCGAAGAAGGACACCGAACAGATTTCGCAATAGAGATCGCCCGAAAAATCGAAGACGAATGTTTCAAGCAGCGCCGCGCCGTTTTCCGTGACGGTCGGGCGGTAACCAAAGCTTGCGACGCCATCGCGGATCGAACCATCGGGACGGCGGAACCGCACGGCATAGATGCCCGCCTTCAGTTCCGTCTCCGGTGCCAGCGCCATGTTGGCGGTGGGGTAACCCAAGGTGCGGCCGAGCTTCTTGCCGTCTATGACTTCGCTTTCAACGGTGAAACGATAGCCAAGCAGTCCGGCAGCACCCGCCACATCGCCCTCGCACAGAAGCGAGCGGATACGGCTGGAGGAGACGACATCCGCGCCCTCGTCGCGAAAGGCATCCACCAGCGTCACGTCGAAATCGTGGCGCTTGCCGGCAGCCATCAGAAATGCCGGACCACCTTCGCGGCCCTTGCCGAAATGGAAATCGAAACCGGTGACGACGGCGCTCGCGCCCAGCCAGTCGACCAGAATGGATTGGACGAATTCTTCCGCCGAACGCTGCGAGAATTCCCGATCGAAGGGATATTCGATGACGGAGCGGAAACCGATGGCCTCGAGAATGCGCGCCTTCAACGGCGCGGGCGTGAGGCGGAAGACCGGCGTGTCAGGGCGGAAGACGGAACGGGGGTGTGGTTCGAAGGTCAGAACCAGTGCGGGAACGCCGCGCGCTTCCGCCAGTTCCAGCGCCCGGTCCAGAACGGCGCGGTGGCCGCGATGCACGCCATCGAAATTGCCGATCGCGATGACGCCGCCGCGAAGATTGTCCGGCAGCGGCTCCTTTTTTTCATTGCGATGAAAGACGGTCATGGCAGTCGATCCATATTTTACGCCGGCTTAAGCCAGACGTTTCTCAGGCAAGGCGGGGCATCCACCAGCCGGGAGCCGCGCCCTGCCCCTTGAGATAGGCGTTGAGAAGCGCCTCGTCCGTGTGGCCATTCAGCGTATATTCGGCGGCGTGAATGCCGCCGCTGATATAAAGAAGGTTGAGGCCGCTCGCAATCGCGCCCTTCACATCAGTCGGCATGCCGTCGCCAATGGCGAGAACGCGGTCCTTGGGGAAGGCGCCGCGCACTTCTTTCGCCGCAGCAAGGCAGGCTTCATAAATCGGCGTGTGCGGCTTGCCGGCAATGCGAACCTCGCCGCCCAGCTGCTCATAATAGGCGGCCATGGCGCCGGCGCAGGGAATGATGCGCTCACCGCGCTCCACCACCAGATCGGGATTGGCGCAGATCATCGGGGCTTTACGGGCGATGAAGCCCTTGAGCATTTCGGTGTAATCCTCCGGCGTTTCCGTCTCATCATCGAAGAAGCCGGTGCAGACCACGGATTGCGCCTCCGCCTCGCCAACCCGTTCAACATCGAGGCCTTCCAGCAGCGGCATGTCCCGCTCGGGGCCAAGCAGGAAGACTTTTTTCGGGCCTTCCGCGATCAGCCCGCGGGTGACGTCGCCGGATGTGATGATCCGATCATAAGCCTCGTCAGGCACACCGAGCACGCGCAGCTGGGCGATAACGCCGGGAGCCGGGCGCGGCGAATTGGTGATGAGCACCACCGTCTTGCCGGCCTTGCGCGCTTCGTGCAGCGCAACAGCCGCATCCGGGAAGGCGTTGACGCCATTGTGCAGCACGCCCCAGACATCCGAAAGAATAACGTCGAACCCATGAGTGATTTCGCCGAGGGTGAGAATGCGATGGGCCATGATATGCTTTCCGGATGCGAGAAAAGGGTGTGCGTGACATCGCAAAGCAGGACGCCGATGGCAAGGAAAAAAGCGGTGCCGAGCCTGCCTGCCAATCCACCCGCCACCGTGCGGACATAAAACCCCGCTAGGCCCGTAACGGATGAGGAGTTGCCAAAAGGGCTGGTTTTCACCCGCCGCTCAGCACATGGGAAATTTCTGTCATGGAACGCTGATAACCATAAGCCATGAAATTTTTCCGACAGGCCGTTCTTGACTCAGGCAGGACGCCTCCTTATCTCGGCTTCGCTGGCACTCAAACAAGAAGAGTGCTAACACCCATCACGCGAGCCTCTGAAGGTTCGTGAAGTCATTTGATCGAGGGATTAGGCAATGACAAGCACCAATTTCCGCCCGCTTCACGATCGCGTCGTCGTTCGTCGCGTTGAATCCGAAGCCAAGACCAAGGGCGGCATCATAATTCCCGATACCGCCAAGGAAAAGCCGCAGGAAGGCGAAATCGTCGCCGTCGGTTCCGGCGCACGCGATGAGTCCGGCAAGGTCGTCGCTCTCGACGTCAAGGCTGGCGACCGCGTTCTGTTCGGCAAGTGGTCGGGCACCGAAGTCAAGCTCAACGGCGAAGACCTTCTGATCATGAAGGAAGCCGACATCATGGGCATCATCGGCTGATTTAGCCGAACCCGTCCTTCCTTAAATTTCAAGCCGGACCCGGTCCGGCCATTCGAAACCAGGAGTTTTGAACATGGCAGCCAAAGAAGTCAAATTCGGCCGCACAGCGCGCGAAAAGATGCTCAAGGGCGTCGACGTTCTTGCTGATGCAGTGAAGGTAACCCTCGGCCCGAAGGGTCGTAACGTCGTTATCGACAAGTCCTTCGGCGCTCCGCGCATCACCAAGGACGGCGTTTCCGTCGCTAAGGAAATCGAACTGGAAGACAAGTTCGAGAACATGGGCGCACAGCTCGTTCGCGAAGTCGCCTCCAAGACCAACGACATCGCCGGTGACGGCACCACCACCGCAACGGTTCTGGCCCAGGCCATCGTTCGCGAAGGCGCCAAGGCAGTTGCTGCCGGCATGAACCCGATGGACCTGAAGCGCGGCATCGATCTCGCCGTCGCAGAAGTCGTCAAGGACCTTCAGGCCAAGGCCAAGAAGATCAACACGTCGGAAGAAGTTGCACAGGTCGGCACGATCTCTGCAAACGGCGAGCGTCAGATCGGCCTCGACATTGCTGAAGCAATGCAGAAGGTTGGCAACGAAGGCGTCATCACCGTTGAAGAAGCCAAGACCGCAGAAACCGAACTCGAAGTCGTCGAAGGCATGCAGTTCGACCGCGGCTACCTGTCGCCCTACTTCGTGACCAACCCGGAAAAGATGATTGCGGATCTCGAGGACGCATACATCCTTCTGCACGAAAAGAAGCTTTCGAACCTTCAGGCCATGCTGCCGGTTCTCGAAGCTGTCGTTCAGACCGGCAAGCCGCTCGTCATCATCGCTGAAGACGTCGAAGGCGAAGCTCTTGCTACGCTCGTCGTCAACAAGCTGCGTGGCGGCCTCAAGATCGCTGCCGTCAAGGCTCCTGGCTTCGGCGACCGCCGCAAGGCCATGCTGGAAGACATCGCCATCCTGACCGGTGGTACCGTCATTTCCGAAGACCTCGGCATCAAGCTCGAAAACGTTACTCTCGACATGCTCGGCAAGTCGAAGAAGGTTTCGATCTCCAAGGAAAACACCACGATCGTTGATGGCGCTGGCCAGAAGTCCGACATCGAAGGCCGCGTTGCCCAGATCAAGGCGCAGATCGAAGAAACCACTTCGGATTACGACCGCGAAAAGCTGCAGGAACGTCTTGCCAAGCTCGCTGGCGGCGTTGCCGTTATCCGCGTTGGCGGTTCGACGGAAGTTGAAGTGAAGGAAAAGAAGGACCGCATCGACGACGCTCTCAACGCGACGCGCGCTGCCGTTCAGGAAGGCATCGTACCGGGCGGCGGCGTTGCCCTGCTGCGTTCTTCCACGAAGATCACCGTCAAGGGTGAGAACGACGACCAGGAAGCCGGCGTGAACATCGTTCGCAAGGCTCTGCAGGCTCTGGTTCGCCAGATCGCAGAAAACGCTGGTGATGAAGCTTCGATCGTTGTCGGCAAGATCCTCGACAAGAACGAAGACAACTACGGCTACAACGCTCAGACCGGCGAATATGGCGACCTGATCCAGCTCGGCATCGTCGACCCGGTCAAAGTTGTTCGTACAGCCCTGCAGAACGCAGCTTCGGTTGCTTCGCTGTTGATCACCACCGAAGCCATGATTGCCGAACTTCCGAAGAAGGAATCGGCAATGCCGCAGATGCCCGGCGGCGGCATGGGCGGCATGGACTTCTAATCAGTCCTGCCACCGGAATTACAAAAGGGCGGTCTTCGGATCGCCCTTTTTCTTTGCCGCCCATGCCTTTTTTGCAGGTCCGGCGTCGCAAGCACGCCAGATGGGCGGCGTGGACTTCCAATCGGTCGTGTCTCTGGAATGCAGAAAGGGTGGTCTTCGGATCGCCCATTCTGTTGAAATTTCGTAGGAAAAACTGCCTTGCCAGATGGCAGACTATCTTCTGGCGCGGGATGCCGGGCACAGGTTCAAGATATTGTCTCTTTTTGAGACAGCGGCAAATTTAGCCGGCTTGTTTTCGGTGACCTATGCAATAATCGGACGTCAGGACAGGCGAATCACCATTGCCGACCGGCCGAATTTCCGCCTCATCAAGCTTATATGTGCGACATTTAGTTGTCTTTTTTCATATATTTCGCGATTACGATGAAGGAATACATAATATTTTTGATTTTCTCACTGAGCGGTTGTTGTAGGCGGAAGAAAATAAACTATAAGTCACCCCCCATAAGGGTGCCGCGACTGGACGCAAGCATTGAAGGGGTTTCAATGCCTGGCAAATACGTTCGACTGCGGATGGCGGTGAAAATTCGACCTGGCGGCGAAGCTTGAAATAGCGGCGCTGGCACGATGTTCATGCGGGGGCGCGATTTGTTTGAAATATCAAGACGCAACGATGCTCTGCCTATGGCTGCGGCAACCATGCCAGATCCGCGAACCCTGTCACATTTTTTCATTTCAGAAGAATGGAACAGCGACCTTTCAAGCGGCGTCCTCCGGCTTGGTGAACACGCGTCTTTCATGCACGGCCTGCCGCCGGGCGAATGCGGTCTGCTCAGCCTGATCCGCTGTTATGATCGTGGCGACCATGCCCGTGTGCTGGAGCTTTTCGAGCAGGCTTCCACCGCGGCCTCTCGTTTCTGTTTTTCGACCGGCGTCTCCATCTTGCCGACCATGCGGCAGCCGGTCATCTGCATGGGTGAATCCTCCGGTTTCGAAGACGGCCAGCAGGGTCGGATTTCCGGGCTGTTCCTGTTTCCGCGTTTCGAAGATATTCGCTTCGCCGCCTAAACATTACGTCAAGCGAATGAGTTTCGTTCACAAAATGAAGACAATTTGTCTCCTATTGTTCATCTTTATGGACGGATGAATTTCGGCCATTGATATCTCCAGACATTGCCTTGCAGCTAACCGGCGACACGCCGATCATCTACCGGAGATATCCATGACCAGCAGCCAGAACGTTCTCGTTCTTATCGCCCGCATTCTGCTTTCCTTCATCTTCATCTATTCCGGCTTTGGCAAGCTGACCGATCCGGCCGGCACCGCCGGCATGATCGCAGGCGCCGGCCTGCCCGCCGCAACCGCGCTTGCCTATCTTGCTGGCCTGTTCGAATTCGTTGCCGGCCTTGCCATTCTCGCCGGCTTCCAGACGAAGATTGCCGCATGGGCGCTTGCCGTCTTCTGCGTCTTCACCGGCCTCGTCTTCCACAGCGGCACCGTCGCCGTGCCCGGCTGGCCTGACCCGGCCCTCGGCTGGATCAATGCACTGAACGGCATCATGCTGATGAAGAACATCACCCTTGCCGGCGCTTATATCCTGCTCGCAACCTTCGGCCCCGGCGCCTACTCGGTCGATGCCAAGCGCCGCGCGGCTTTGGCCCACGCCTGAGTCGAATAAAAAACCAACAAAAAGCCGCCGGATCGCTCCGGCGGCTTTTTTTGTTTTTAATTCTCAGAGCGCCGCTTTTATGCGCGAAGCAATCTCGTGAACCGCCGCATCATTCTCATGTTCCGGCTTGCGGGCGCGAACGAAGCAGGCTTCCGAGCGAACAATGATACCGTCCGAGAGGATTTTCAGGTGGTTGGCCTTGAGCGTCGAGCCGGTGGAGGTGATATCGACGATGATATCCGCCTGCCCCGCCGCCGGTGCACCTTCTGTCGCACCGAGGCTTTCAACGATGCGGTAAAGCTGGATGCCGTGCTGGCGCGAAAAGAACTGCTGCGTCAGCCGCCAATATTTGGTGGCAATCGCCAGTCTCCGGCCATGGCGGGCGCGGAACTCAGACGCCACATCGCCAAGATCGGCCATGCTGTCCACATCCAGCCAGATTTCCGGCACGGCAACCACGACATCGGCATGGCCGAAACCGAGGCGGGCGCAAAACTCCACCTGCGCATCCGCGTTTGCCAGCCCCTCGCGCACCAGATCTTCGCCCGTTACGCCGAAATCCACCGTGCCAGCGCCGATTTCGCGGGCGATCTCGGAGGCCGACAGATAAGCGATCTCGATATCGTCGCGTCCTTCGATGCGGCCGCGATAGGAACGGTCATTGCCGACAGAAGCGACTTTCAGCCCGGCGCGTTCCAGAACGGCGGAGGCATCTTCTTTCATCCGACCCTTGGAGGGCAATGCGATGGTGATCATGGCTTGTCGCTCCCGCGCACCACGTCGATGCGATCCAGCCAGAGCGAGAAGCCCACGGCCGGGATTTTTTCCTGCGCACCAAGCAGCGTCAGCAGCCGGTCGAAACGGCCGCCACCGGCAAGCACGCTGTCACTGCCCGCTTCCACCACCTCGAAAACGAGGCCGGTATAATAATCGAGCGGGCGACCAAAAGCCGCGCCATAGGTCACGGTTTCAAGATCGACACCGGCATTGGCAAGCGCTGCAACGCGCTTATCGAAAGCGGAAAGCGCACCGTCCAGTTTCAGTTTTGCCTTTTCGGCGAAATCGCGGAGGATTTGCGAGGCCTGCGGCAGAGGCGCCTGCAGGGCCAGGAACTGCTTGAGCAGCTCGAAACTCTCATCCGGCAGGCGGGTGGCGGCAAGCGCCAGCTTCTCCCGCAGACGGCGGGCGATTTCCTGCGGCGAGCGGCTGGCATTGGTGGAATAGCCGGTTTCCTGCATCACCGTATCGAGATAATCGACGAGCACCGCCTCGTCACCGGTTGCCAGAAGGCCGGCGACCCGCGCGTCGAGACCGGTCATGGGTTTGGGATGCACGAGGCTTTCGAGCAGTGCTTCGAGCTGCACTATGTCGCCAAAAGCCTGCACCAGCCGCTTCTGCCAGCCAAGCGGCAGGCCGAGGGCCGCGACCACCGCCTCGAATACCTGCTGGTCGCCCAGCGTGACGGCAAGCGTGCGGCCGGGCAGCAGCCGCTTCAATATTCCGGTCGCGTCAATGACGGCGCGGGCATCGGCGGCGGCAATATCGGTATCACCGAGATCCTCAATGCCGGCCTGATAAAATTCGTTCGCACCTTCACGGCGCTGACGGAACACTTCACCAAGATAGGAATAACGCTTCGGCGTGCCGGTCGCCGTCTCGATATGGCGCAGACAGACGGGAATGGTGAATTCGGGCCGCAGGCAGAGGCTGGTTCCCGTCTCACTTTCCGTCATGAAGATGCGGCGACGCAAATCCTCGCCGGCCATATCCAGAAACGGTTCGGCGGGCTGGATGACCGGCGTGTTCACGCGGCTCGTGCGGCGCGCGGCGAATTCTTCCAGTAGCTCTCCGGAAAATTCCGGCATGTCGATCAGGGGCATGGAACGGTACTTTTCGTCACGGTTCGAGCGGCTGCATCATTTCGATGCGGTTTCCGAAGGGATCATGGACATAAAACCGGTGATACCCTTCCAGCGGCTCATCCTCAACCACATGGCAGCCTGCTGTTTCAAGTGTTTTTCGCAAGGTTGCCAGATCATCGACCACAAAGGCCGGATGGGCTTTGCGCGCTGGCAAGAAATCCTGCTCGACGCCGAGGTGCAATTTTATCGCGCCGCAGGTAAACCAGCAGCCGCCGCGCGCTGCCAGATTGGCAGGTTTTGCCTGCTCCGCAAAGCCAAGCAGGCCGCCATAAAAAGCGCGCGCCTCGTCTTCCCGACCGGCCGGCATCGCCAGTTGAAGATGATCGAGCGCAAGGATCGCCATGACCTCAGCGCCCTTCGGCGGCGCGGCGAACTATTGCGGCACTTCTCTGGAAAATTCCGCCTCGTCGATCAAGAACAATAAAAAATGATGGCTGGGCCGTGAGATACCCCCCTCTGCCCTGCCGGGCATCTCCCCCACAAGGAGGGAGATCGGCAAGGAGCGCAAACGCCACCCTATTCTCTAGCGTCGAGATGGCCGGAACATAGCCGCAGATCGATCTCCCCCCTTGTGGGGGAGGTGCCCGGCAGGGCAGAGGGGGGTAAGCGGCGCGCATCACGTTACTTGCCTTGCGCCCGCAGCACATCCTCAGCCTGCGCGGCCAGAATCTCGCGGACCTTCGCCACCACTTCTGCCTCCGGCACGCTGACCTGCGCCACCCGCGCCTCGCGCCAGCTGGCATTATCCTCGATCTCCCCGGACAGGCGCTTGCCTTCGATCAGATCCTTGATCTGCACAACGCCTTCGGCACGCTCGTCACCGCCCTGGATGATGGCGATGGGGGAGCCGAGACGGTCGGCATATTTCAGTTGGTTGCCGAATTTCTTCCAGTTTCCCTGGTACATTTCGGCGCGGATGCCCTCGGCACGCAGCGCCTGCGTGAAGCGCTGGTAACGCCCCATGCTCTCCACATCGCCATCCATGACGGTGATGAGAACGGGCGCAAGCGGCTTGACCTGACCGAGCTTGCCGAGGTTCTTCAGGGCGGTCATCAGGCGCGAAACGCCGATGGAGAAGCCCGTGGCCGGAACCGGCTGGCCCATGAAGCGCGAAACGAGACCATCATAACGCCCGCCGCCGCCGACAGAGCCGAACACGACCTTTTCGCCCTTTTCGTTGGTGACATCGAAGGACAGCTCGGCCTCATAGACCGGGCCAGTGTAGTATTCGAGGCCGCGCACGACGGAAGGGTCGATCTTGATGCGCGTCGCATCGTAACCGGCACTGGTGACCAGAGCGCCGATGATGTTCAGCTCATCAACGCCTTCTCCGCCTTTCGATGTGCCGGCCACGAGTTTGGCCAGATCATCAGCGCTTTCCGCGTAATCCTTGATACCAACGAAAAACAGCACTTTTTCGATCTGCTCGTCGCCAAGACCTGCGCCCTTGGTAAAGTCACCAGACTCGTCCTTGCGGCCGGGGCCGAGCAGCAGCTTCACCCCTTCCGGGCCGAACTTGTCGAGCTTGTCGATGGCGCGCAGGACGTTGAGACGCCGGCCGGCATTGTCCTCGCCGCCGAGACCAATGGCTTCCATGACGCCGTCCAGTACCTTACGGTTATTGACGCGAATGACATAGTCGCCACGTGCAATGCCGAGTGCTTCCAGCGTATCGGCCATCATCATGCACATTTCGGCATCTGCCTGCACACCGGCGGCACCCACCGTATCGGCATCAAACTGCATGAACTGCCGGAAGCGGCCGGGGCCGGGCTTTTCATTGCGGAACACGTAACCGGCGCGATAGGTGCGGAAAGGCAGCTGGATTTCGTTGAAGTTTTCCGCGACATGACGGGCGAGCGGCGCGGTCAGATCGTAGCGCAGGCTCATCCATTGGTCATCGTCATCCTGCAGCGAAAACACGCCTTCGTTCGGGCGATCGCTGTCAGGCAGGAACTTGCCGAGCGCATCGGTATATTCGAACTGCGGCGTTTCGATCGGATCGAAACCGTAAAGCTCGTATACCCTGCGGATCTTGTCGATCATCTCATTGGTGGCATGGATATCGGCAGCCGAGCGGTCCACGAAGCCACGCGGCAGGCGGGCTTTCAGTTTCTGAGGCTTTTTTGCTTTTTCGCTCATGATGCCGATCCGATATTTTCCTGAAATTATGCCGGTGTATTAGAGGATGAAGCCCTGTGCGGCAAGCCGCAAAGGCTCTGGTTTTACTGGCAGCACGGGGCAAGCGGTGCTATATGGGATGCATGTATCCCATTTTAGTCGGAAAGGACTTAAAGCCATGAGCAAACAGACGGCAATTCGCCTGCCGGATGAGACCTATGAGCGGCTGAAAGCGCTTTCCGAGCGCACCGGCCGCACCTCCGCCTATTATATCCGCGAGGCGATCGAGAAGCATATCGAGGACATGGAAGATCTTTATCTTGCCGAAGAGGCGACGCGGCGCATCCAGCGCGGTGAATCAAAGGTGATAAGCGCCGAGGAGTTCTGGCGTGATCTGGACAATTGAATACGATGTTCTTGTCCAGAAAGAGATGCGGAAAATCGATCCGCAGACCCGTCAGCGTATCCGCGCTTTCCTTCAAGAAAGAGTAGCGGCGCTCGACAATCCCCGCCAGACAGGCGCCGCCCTGCAAGGCTCCGAACTCGGCAATTATTGGCGTTACCGGGTAGGCGACTATCGCATCATCTGCGATATACAGGACCACAAGCTGGTCGTGCTGGTGGTCGAAATCGGCCATCGCCGTGAAATCTACCGTTAGGCATTCATGATCCTCGAAGCCCTGCAATATGCCGCCACCCACGCGGTTACACCCAAAGAATTCCGGCCGCATATCCGTTATTCCGTGAACCTGTGGGCACGCGCCAACCGCTGCGCCAAGGCATGGGCGGAGCATGAGGACAACAGCCGGCAATTCGTGCTGCAATCCGCCAGAAAGCTGAAACAGCGGCGCACGGCGGTAGTGCTGGGGTCCGGCCTGCTGCGCGATGTGCCCCATGATGCGCTGGTGGCGATGTTCGATACCGTCGTTCTGGTTGATCTGGTGCATCTTGCCAGCGTGCAGGGAAAGCTGCGCCTCAACTCCAAAAAGAACGTGCGCATCGCCAATCGCGATCTTTCCGGCTTCGACGAGATTATCGCCGGCAAAGACCCGGAACCGCTCGATTTCCTGCGGCGGGTGCCCTATCTCGATTTCGTGGTATCGGCCAACCTCCTGTCACAGATCGGCACCGGCGCGCGCCATCGGCTGGAGCGCGAGAAAATCGCGAATGCGCCGGACGATCTGCTTCCGAAACTCATTCAGACGCATCTCGATGCGCTGGCCGGCCTTCCCTGCAAGGTCTGTCTGGTAACCGACATATCCTTCGACATCATCGGCAAGGATGGCAGTCTGCACCAGCATGAAGACCTGCTGCATGGCGTCAATATTCCGGCATCCACAGCCGCATGGGAATGGCCGCTTGCCCCCCTTGGAGAGGAAAGCAGGGATTATCGTATCGTGCATCACGTCATCGCGCGTGAACTCACCTGAACGTCATGCTTATTCCACAATTTTCGCGGTTAATTCGCGTCATGCGCCTGATGATCCGCACTTTGATGTTCCTTGCCTGTCTGCTTTACGGTGCAATGCCGGCGCAGATGGCGATGAGCATGCCGGTGAGCGCGGATATGGCCGTTTCGTCGCAACCCGCGATGAACCATGAAAATGGCCGTTCAAACCATACCGGAAATCGGGACCTCGGTGCCGAGACCCATGGGCAGGATACAGCCAAAGCCCATAAATCGGGCATGGGCGATTGCTGTCCACATGGCGATGACGCTGCGCATCCCGGGTCCTGCGCCGCCTGCCTGATCGTGGTTCCACAAATGATCTTCGCCGACGCCGGCCGGATGATCTTCGCCTACCCCAAGCCGCAGCGTGGCATTCTCTTTAATGGCAAGGCTTTCGCCCCGCCGCTGCCGCCTCCCCGCGCCTGACACCAGATTTTTCCAGTCAATCCATCGAAAAATCCGACAGACACAGGAAGGATAATCCATGTCTATCAAGACCATCACGCTCGTCGCCGCTTTCGCGGCAGCATTCGCCATGCCCGTTTTCGCACAGGAAGCGGGCGGCCATGCCGGGCACACCATGTCCAAGGGTGCCGCAAGCGAAACCGATTCCACCAAGGCTTTCATGGAAGCCAGCAAGAAGATGCATGGCGATATGGCCATCGATTATAGCGGCGATGCCGATGTCGATTTCGTGCGTGGCATGATCCCGCATCATCAGGGCGCGATCGATATGGCCAAGGTCCAGCTCGAATATGGCAAGGACCCGGAAATCCGCAAGCTGGCCGAAGAGGTCATCAAGGCGCAGGAAGGCGAAATCGCCATGATGAAGGCCTGGCTGAAATCCAAGGGCAAGTGATTGCTATTGTTAAAGGAGGAGCGCTGGTTACGGCGCTCCTTCGGCGTCGCGGCAGGTTTCCTCTCCCCGCCGGAGAGAAGAAACAAGCGGTAACCGCTCAATCCATCGGCACCGGCATTGGCCCATAAGATGACGGGAGCTATGAGCGAAGGTTTGCCACGCCCTACAACCCCGCAAGACCGGCCTTATAGTCCTCCGATGCCGCCCGGCTGAGGCGTTCCAACTCCATGGCAGCCCGGCTTGTGTGACGCTCCTTATGGCGCAACAAAGCGAAGTTACGGGCGGGCAGATCGATACCTGAACGGACCAGCAAACCCTGCCGCAGAAACAGTGACGCCACCGAGGCGGAAACTGCCGTCGCAGCCCCGCCGGAGCGCGCCGCCATCACCACCGCCTCGTTGGACGGCAGCTCCAGCATGACGGAAAGCTCGCCGGGATCCACCCCCATCTGCCGCACCGCCGCCTCGAAGGCGGAGCGGGTGCCGGAGCCCTGTTCGCGAAGCACCCACGAGGTGCCATAGAGCATGTCGAGCGCGGTTAGATAACGGCCATCGGCAAAGGGGTGGGCCGAACCCGTGACGACCAGCAGCTTGTCCGACACGACGGGCTGCACCATCAATGCCGGCTCGTCGATCTTGCCCTCGATGAAACCGACCTCCGCCAGACCATCCAGCACCGCCTGCGTGACAGTCTTGGTATTGCCGATGTCGAGCCGGACGGTGACGCCGGGATAGAGTTTCTTGAATTGCATCAGGATCGGCGGCAGCCAGTAGCTTGCAATGGTCTGGCTGGCGCAGACGGTGATTTCGCCGCGCGTCAGGCCGCCCATTTCGGAGAGAATCAATTCGGCATTGCGCACGCGTGCCAATGTCGCCTTTGCTTCGCCCAGAAACACCCGGCCGCTTTCGGTCAGTTCGATGTTGCGGCCGACGCGATGGAACAGCTCGACATTATAAAAGGCCTCGAGATTCTTGATGGCGGAACTGACGGCAGAAGCTGTCAGGCCGATGGCTTCGGCGGCCCGTGTCAGATGTTCCCGTTCGGCAACGGCGATAAAGATCCGGAGTTGTTCAAAAGTCATGGCTTTTCATTCGATTTTATCGAATAATATATGCCATATTATTTGATAGAATAAAACAGGCGGCTGCGGCATTGTCTGACCATGGCACAGCATCGCACCCTCTCCCATCCCTTTCAGTTTTCCCTTCGCTGGCTCACCCCGCTTCTGCCGGGTATCCTGCTCTGCGCGGCGGTCAGCTGCGCCGCCATTCTGGCGGAGCGCTTTCAGGTTCGGCTAGCAGGCCATGCATGGCTTGGCGATCTCGTGCTGGCCATTCTGATCGGCACGCTTCTGCGGTCGCTGGTGTCCCTGCCGGCGGTTGCTTCGGCCGGCATCAAATTCAGCGCCAAGACCCTGCTTGAGATCGCCGTGGCGCTTCTCGGTGCGTCCCTCAGCCTTGCCATTCTCAAGGGCGCCGGCGGGCTGCTGATCGGTGGCATCGCGCTGATCGTCGCACTGTCGCTGATCATCAGCTATTTCGCCGGGCGGATGCTGGGGCTGCCGCCCAAGCTTGCAACGTTGATCGCCTGCGGCAATTCCATCTGCGGCAACTCCGCCATCGCTGCCGCCGCGCCCGCCATCGGAGCAAAACCGGAAGATGTCGCCGCCTCGATTGCCTTCACTGCGGTCCTCGGCGTCGTCGCCGTGCTTTTGATGCCGTTCCTGCCACAACTCCTCGGCCTCGATGCCACCCAATATGGCATCTTCGCTGGCCTGACGGTTTATGCCGTGCCGCAGGTTCTGGCCGCCACCGCCCCGCTTGGAGCCGTGGCCGTGCAGACCGGCACCATCGTCAAGCTTATCCGCGTCCTGATGCTGGGCCCTGTCATCGCCACGCTCTCCGTCATCCATGGCCAGTCCGGCAAGGGACGCCTGAAGCTGCAGCAGATGGTTCCGTGGTTCATCATCGGCTTCGTGCTGATGATCATGGCCCGTTCCTTCGGCCTCATCCCCGAAGTTCTGCTTTCCCCGGTCGCCTCGCTCTCCAACATCCTCACCATCATGTCGATGGCGGCGCTGGGCCTGTCGGTCGATATCCGCAGCCTTCGCCATGCCGGCGGCAAGGTCATCCTCGCCGCCAGCCTGTCGCTGGTGCTGCTTGGTGTTCTGAGCTTTGGCCTGATCATGCTGACGCAGACAGTCTGAGGCGACGTTATTTTCCGGTGCTGACCGTCAACGTGTAATGCGCGCCGAGCCCACGGCGCGGCGACCCCAGAATGAGTGTCGGGCGGATCAGCCATTCGGTATCCGCCTTCGGTGTCAAGGTGGCGATCTTGCCGCCGGAATCGCTGAAGAAGATGGCATCCTCATCCGGTGTCGAGAAATCGAAGACCGCCATCAGGACGAATTCACTGGAGGCGGCGAGCTCGATCTTCACCGTCTGCCCGGCTTTCACTTTCAGGCGATAGACATCACCACGTCCGCGCCGGGTCCAGCCATCCAGCGTCAGTGGTCCGGACGGCGGCAGCGCGACCTCCTTCAGCCTTTCGCCATCATCCAGCCAGATACCGTCGACATTGCGGCTTTCCGCAAAGGACGGATGCGGCACGGCGGCCACAGTCATGGTGAAAGCCAGAAGCAGGGAGGTTACCTTCATGGACGTACAAACTCCCGCCGCATGGCCTCGATCGGCTGGCGGCAATGGCAGCCTTCGATGTGGTCATTGACCATACCCATGGCCTGCATGAATGCATAGACGGTCGTCGGGCCGACGAAAGTCCAGCCCCGCTTCTTCAAATCCTTGGAAAGGCGAATGGAGGCAGCGCTGGTGGGATTGGCCCTTAACGTCGCATAGTCCAGCCTTTGCGGCCTTTCTGCGGCAGCGGGTTCGAAACCCCAGAAATATCGGGCAAGCGAGCCGAATTCATCGCGCAGTTCCAAAGCGCGACGGGCATTGTTGATGGTCGAAACGATCTTGCCGCGATGGCGGATGATGCCCTTGTCCGCAACGCAGCGCTCAATATCCGCATCGCTGAACTCAGCCACTTTTTCGAACTCGAAATTGGCGAAGGCAAGCCGGAAAGCTTCCCGCTTGCGCAGAACCGTCAGCCAGGAAAGGCCGGACTGGAAACCTTCCAGACAGACCTTCTCGAACAGGCGGCGATCATCCGTGACGGGATAACCCCATTCCTCATCGTGATAGCGGCTGTAATCCTCCAGCCCCTGCTGCCAGAAGCACCGCACCCGACCATCCGCACCGGTTTCAAGTCCCGCTTCACTCATTCCGAACAACCCTTTTCCGCTCCCGCCCGTAACCGTTGGAAGCTGCGCACTTACCACTCATTCACCACGTTTCAAAACCGGGTGCTAACCTTAAATCCAGCTTTCCCTAATCAAGGGCTTTTTAATGAACGGCCATTTACGATTCGCTGGCGTCGAGGTGCGAACGTGTCCGGCAATGCGGGACAATATTCCCCGCCATTTCCATTGTTGCGGCATCCCGCAGAGAGAGTCCACCCGATGACGATGAAGTCCGTTTTTCTGGCGCTGAGCCTCGTTTCCACCCTCGCAGTGCCGGCCGCCCTGGCCAATGAGCGTTATCGCGAGCGCCCGCCGGTCGTCGTCAGCCCGGACCTTTCCGCACCATGGGTCACGCAGCTGGGTGGCCGCGGCAATGTGCGCCCGGTGGTTTATCCGCGCGCCCCTGCCGCACGCCAGCCGTTCTTCCAGCAGCGCCAGGTCGCCATGCCGCAGCGTCCCAGCTCCGGCGTCACATCGCAGCGTCCGGCGCGGGTGCAGAATGCCGCCGTGCGTCCCAACGCACCAGTGCGCACGCAGATCGCACCGCAATTCCTGCCGCAGATCGTGACCTACCCGACCACTCAAAAACCCGGCACCATCGTCATCGATACGCCGAACCGCTTCCTTTATCTCGTCATGGCGGATGGCAAGGCGCGGCGTTATGGCGTCGGCGTCGGCAAACCCGGCTTCGAATGGGCCGGGACCCACAAGGTGACCCGCAAGGCCGAATGGCCAAGCTGGACGCCGCCGAAGGAAATGATTACCCGCGAAGCGGCGAAGGGACACTACCTGCCGGCCTTCATGGAAGGCGGCCCGGCCAACCCGATGGGCGCACGCGCCATGTATCTCGGCTCCACGCTTTACCGCATCCACGGCACCAACCAGCCATGGACGATCGGCAGCAACAATTCGTCGGGCTGCATCCGCATGCGCAATGAGGATGTCACCGATCTTTTCGAGCGCGTCAACGTCGGAACCACCGTCATTGTGATATGACGGCAACGGTGCCGCTAATACGCCGGCTTGCAGCCGGCATGGCGGCGCATCACGCTTGAATTGCTGTCCCGGAGCGATACAATCGCTACTAGATTGATTTTGCGAGACTTGGCGGGGGACGCCAGGCGCCGGACCTCTCTCAGGGGGATGATGGAACGGCCTTGAAACGGGTGGTCAACTGACCGCCCGTTTTTCGTTTCTGTCATTCAAATGTTATCAAAAAGCGGTTTGGTGCATTTCTGATATCAATCTGGATTCTCTTCATGCCGCGCTATACTTCATTTGTCTGCGCCCTGCTCTTCAGCGGCGTTTCCTTCTCTGCAGCCATCGCAGGCGAATTTGAAATTTCCGGCTATGGCGGCTGGCAAAGCGCGCCGCACAGCGACGTGACGGTTTCCGACGGACCGGACTTCCGGGCCGGATGGGAAGGCAAGTCGTTTTCCAGCCCGGCCTATTGGGGCGTGCGCGGCACCTACTGGTTCGAGGAAGGCCAGCTCAACAATTTCGGTATCTCGCTCGATTACACCCACGACAAGGTCTATGCCGACGATCAGACCCTTGCCCGCTCCGGCTGGTCGCATTTCGAGTTTACCGACGGCCTGAACCTTCTGACGCTGAACGCGCTCTATCGCTTTCCGCTGGAGACATGGCGCCTGACCCCTTACGTGGGCGCCGGCGTCGGCATCAACGTGCCGCATGTGGAAGTCACCCGCCCGTCGGGCAAAACCTTCGAGTACCAGCTGGGCGGCGCCACCCTGCAGGCGCAAGCCGGCCTCAGCTACCGCATCACCGACAACTGGTCGACCTTCGTGGAATATAAGGGCACCTATTCCTTTATCGATGTCGATATGGACAATGGCGGCAAGCTGAAAACCGATATTATGACCAATGCGGTGAACTTCGGCGTTGCGTATAAGTTCTAAGCGGAAAGCCGGGCAGGCTTCGGCCCGCCATAGGCCCAGTCCAGCAGCTCAACCGTGTGCAGGATCGGCATATCAGTGCCGGTTCCGATCTGCGTGATGCAGCCGATATTGCCGGTGGCGATAACATCGGCACGCGTGGCTTCGATGTTCTTCACCTTGCGGGCCTTCAGTTTGTCGGAAATCTCCGGCTGCAGGATGTTATAGGTTCCGGCCGATCCGCAACAGAGGTGGCCCTCCGCCGGATCGCGCACGGTAAAACCCGCCGCTTTCAGCAATTGCTTCGGCGCAAGCGTGATCTTCTGGCCATGCTGCATGGAGCAGGCTGAATGATAGGCGACCGTCAGTCCCTGGCTTTGCATTTGCGGCAGATCGAGGCTGGCGAGATATTCGGTGATGTCCTTTGCAAACGCCGAGACCCGCGCGGCTTTGTCCGCATAGGCCGGATCGAGCCGTAGCATATGGCCATAATCCTTGATGGTGGTGCCGCAACCGGAAGCGGTGATGATGATGGCGTCGAGGCCACCATTCTCCATCTCCCGTGTCCAGACATCGACATTGCGGCGGGCAGACGCGAGCGCTTCTTCCTCCCGGCCCATGTGATGCACCAGAGAACCACAACAGCCCTCCCCCTTCGGCACCACGACCTCGATGCCGAGCCGCGCAAGCAGGCGCAGCGTCGCCTCGTTGATGCCGGGGTCGAGCACGGGCTGGGCGCAGCCGGTCAGAATGGCGACACGGCCGCGTTTTTCGCCTTCGGCTGGCCGCTCACCCGGACGGGCGGAAGCGGAAGCCGGAGGTACGGCAGCGGGCGCAAGAGCGAGCATGGATTGCAGCGGTTTCAGCGCCGGAACCTTGGCAAGCAGACCTGCGAAGGGCCGCGCCAGTCGGGCCAGGCGCAAGGCCACCCGGAAACGCGTGGGATGGGGCAGGACGGCAACCAGAAGATTACGGAACAGCCTATCCATCAACGGCCGCTTATAGGTCTGTTCGATATGGGCGCGGGCATGATCGACCAGATGCATGTAGTCCACGCCGGAGGGACAGGTGGTGGTGCAGGCAAGGCACGACAGGCACCGGTCGATATGGGTGACGACTTCGCGGTCGGCCGGCCGGCTGTTTTCCAGCATGTCCTTGATGAGGTAGATGCGGCCGCGCGGGCTGTCCAGCTCGTTGCCGAGCGTGACATAGGTGGGACAGGTGGCGGTGCAGAAGCCGCAATGCACACATTTGCGCAGGATTTTTTCGGATTCCGCCACATGCGGATCGGCCAACTGCTCGGGCGTGAAGGATGTTTGCATGGTTCAGACCGCCCTTTATATCGTTCCGGCCATTTTGCCGGGATTGAATATACCTGCCGGATCGAGCTTTTCCCTGATCCGTGCCGACAGGATGGTTTCCGCCGCCGGACGCGGTTCGAAGGCGGCAACGGTGGCGCGCGCCGCATCGCTCGCTCTCACCAGCGTTGCATGGCCGCCGCCGAGCGCCCGGATGGCGCCGCGCAGCAAATCCGCCTCGGGATCGGCCTCCATCTGCATCCAGACAAGGCCGCCCTGCCAGTCGTAAAAGGCATCGATGCCCGCTTCCATGCGCAGGGCGCCGACCAGCCTATGGCCTTCGGCAGGCGCGACCGAAACTTTCCAGAGCGGTTTGGCATTTTGCCCGGCATAGGGGGCGACATCACGCACCTGCCGCCACAACAGCCTGCTCTCTTCATCCTCCAGCAACACCCACGGCCCGACCCTATCCATGACGGAGAGGAGTTTTGCGGAGCGCGCCTCCACAGATGCGGCAAGCCCTTCCAGCCGCAGGATCGTTGCCGGACCGTCCGGCAGGCCGCCATCGATGAAACGCGAACGGATATTTTCCGGCAGATGCGCCGCACCGGAAACCTCGACACTCATCGCCATCGCCGCCGCCATGATGCGCGTCGCCGCCTCGTCATCCAGACCGGACACGACCACGGTTTTTTCAGCCTGCGGTTTCGGCAGCACGCGGAAGGTAACTTCGGTGAGGAAACCGAGCGTGCCGAAGGAGCCAGCGAGGAATTTCGAAAGGTCGAGCCCGGTGACATTTTTCATCACCCGGCCGCCTGCCTTGATGATCTCTCCGCTGCCATTGACGAAACGGATGCCGAGCAGGCTGTCGCGTGCCGCACCTGCCACATAACGGCGCGGCCCGGAAACATTGGCGGCAAAGACGCCGCCAATGGTCGGTTCGCCTGCGGTGCCCATGACCGGGCGGTGATCCATCGGCTCGAAAGCCATCATCTGGCGGTTTTCAGCAAGGGCGGCTTCGACGCTGGCGAGCGGGGTGCCGGCCTTTACGGTCATGACCATTTCGGCGGGGATGTAGGAGACGATGCCGTTCATGGCGCGGGAAGAGAGCGTGTTATTTGCCGCGACTGCGTTGCCAAAACCGGAGCGGGTGTTGCCGCCGATGATTTTCAGTGGGGCTTTTCGGGTTGCGTGGTCGCGGATGATATCGGCGGCCTGTGTTTCTGCGTAGGGGGTCAGCATGGGGTGGAGGCCTTTGAGCAAGAGATACCCCCCTCTGCCCTGCCGGGCATCTCCCCATCAAGGGGGGAGATCGGCAAGTGGATGGCACCCTGCCTATGGAACGGGCGAGCGCGGCATATCGATCTCCCCCCTTGAGGGGGAGATGCCCGGCAGGGCAGAGGGGGGTGAGCCACACCCGTAAGCGTCACAAACCTCACACCCATCACTCCCTCCCCTCCAGCGGAAACACCTTCGACGGGTTCATCAACCACCCCTCGTCAAAAGCTGCCCGCACCGCCATCTGCTGGGCCAGATCGGCCTCGCCATACTGGTGGCGCATCAAATCCCGTTTTTCGATACCCACACCATGCTCACCGGTCAAACAGCCGCCGGCATCGACGCAGAGCTTCAATATCTCATTGCCCGCCTCTTCGGCGCGGGCCGCATCATCCGGATCGTTGGCGTTGAACAGGATGAGCGGGTGCATGTTGCCATCGCCCGCATGGAAAACATTGGCAACGCGAAGACCGAGCCGGTCGGTAATCTCGCTGGTCTTTTTCAGCACATAGGAAAGCTGGGAGAGCGGCACCGTGCCATCCATGCAGATATAATCCGCAATACGGCCCGTCGCGCCGAAGGCGGATTTGCGGCCTTTCCAGATCGCCGCCGCCTCCATGGCCGACTGGCATTCCTTTACGGTCTTCACGCCGTGTTTTCTGGCGATGGTGACGATATCGGCCAGCATGGCGTCCATTTCCGCTTCCGAGCCTTCAACTTCGACAATCAAAAGCGCGCCGACATCCAGCGGATATCCCGCATGAGCGAAGGCTTCGCAAATCTCGATGGCCGGCTTGTCCATAAATTCGATGGCGACTGGAATGATCCCCGTACCGATGATATCGGCGACGCAGGAGCCGGCCTCCTCGGACGTTTCGAAACCGAACAGCACCGGTCGCGCGCCTTCCGGCTTGGCGATCAGCCGCACCGTGGCTTCCGTTACGATACCAAGCTGGCCTTCCGAGCCGCAGACGAGGGCGAGCAGATCGTAACCGTCAGCGTCGAGGTGCTTACCGCCCAGTTCCAGCACCGTGCCATCCACCAGCACCATTTTCACGCCAAGCAGATTATTGGTGGTGACGCCGTATTTCAGGCAATGCGCGCCGCCAGAATTCATGCCGATATTGCCGCCGATGGTGCAGGCAAGCTGCGAGCTTGGGTCCGGCGCATAAAAAAAGCCTTCCGCGCCGGCCGCATCGGAAATGGAGAGATTGGTGACGCCCGCCTGCACCCTGGCCGTGCGGTTATAAAAATCGAGTTCGAGGATCGAGGCCATTTTCGAAAGGCCGATTACCACCGCATCTTCCTGCGGAATGGCGCCACCGGACAGCGAGGTGCCGGCGCCGCGCGGCACCACCGGAATGCCATAACGGTGGCAATATTTCAGCACCGCTGACACCTGCTCCGTCGTCTTCGGCAGTGCGACGGCGAGCGGCAGACGGCGGTAGGAAACGAAAGCATCGGTCTCGAAGGGCACGAGTTCGCGCGGTTGGTGCACAAGACAGTCTTCCGGCAAGACATCCTTCAGGTCGGATATGATGCGGTCACGGCTTGCGACGACCTTCGCACGCGGCTCCAGAAACTTGATCGGCTGCGTCACCGCCCCCTCCTCCATGTACATCCTGCCAACTGGTATTCTTTCTTTACCACTTTGAAACAAAGCAATCAAATGTTATGGATTTTTTCCATTCTGGAAATAATCGAGGGCAGCTGTGACAAATCTGGGTGATTTGGAAGTCTTCGCAAGCGTTGTCGCCTCCGGCAGCATGTCGCTGGCCGCCAAGGAGCTTGGCTATTCGCCGGCCGTCATTTCCAAGCGTATCAAGCGGCTGGAAGAAAAGCTCGGCGCGCGGCTGTTCCAGCGCACCACTAGGCGGATTTCGCTGACCGAAGCGGGTCAGGGGTTTTACGAGCGGGTGCTTGCCGTACTGGAAGGGCTTGAAGAGGCCGAAGATTTCGTGTCCGGACGGGCCAACACCGTCAACGGCACGCTGAAGATTTCCGCCCCCACCTCCTTCGGGCGCATGCATATCGCGCCGCATCTGAAGACCTTCATGGAGCGGCATCCAGACCTCTCGGTCAATCTGGTGCTCAGCGATGAATTCATCGACATCATCGAGGGTGGCTACGATCTGGCGATCCGTATCGCCGATCTCAACTCGTCGACCCTCGTGGCCCGCAGGCTGGCGCCGGTTCGCCGCGTGCTCTGCGCCTCGGCGGATTATGTGGCCGCGCACGGCATGCCTGTAACAATCGAGGATCTGAAGAAGCACCGTTGCCTGCCGGCGCATAATAACGACGTATGGCGGCTGGAAGGACCGGGCGGCGCGCTCAGCATCCGCCCGGAAGGCATGCTGGTCACCAATTCCAGTGAGGTGATCCGCGAGGCGGTGATATCAGGGCTTGGCATTGCACTGCGTTCCACCTGGGATATCGGCCATGAATTGCGCGCCGGCAAACTGGTGCAGGTTCTGCCGGGTTATGAGGGTTCGCGCAACGTAACGCTTTCGGCGGTTTATCCAAGCCGGCAGTTTCTGCCAGCGAAGGTACGGCTGTTCATCGATTATCTGGCCGGGCTTTATGGGCCTGCACCCTATTGGGAACAGGATTGAAGCGCCGAAGCCGATTTGAACAGGTTCCGCGCTGCCGCAGATGCCGATGAGTTCGGCTGGCGCGGAACTGGACAGAATATTTGACCAGTGCAATGCTTCGCTGATAATTTGCCCGACATCAAACATGAAGGCGGGATTTCGCCGGAGACTTCTGCGATGGACGAAACGCTTTTTGCGCGCATTGAGCACAGCCGCACATCGCAGGAGGTGATCTTGCGTTTCGAGGAACTGATCCTCGACGGCATATTGCGGGATGGCGACCGGCTGCCCGGCGAGCGTGAACTGGCGCAGCGGCTTGACGTCTCGCGGCCGATCCTTCGGGAAGCGCTCAAGGAGCTTGAAACCCGTGGCCTTCTCGTGAGCAGACATGGAGGCGGCACCTATGTCGCCGATATTGTCGGCCCGGTGTTTTCCGACCCCCTGAGCGCGCTGATCACCCGCCACAACCGGGCGACGCGGGATTTTCTCGAATATCGCCGCTATATCGAAGGCATGACCGCCGAACTTGCGGCGCAGCGGGCGACGGAGCCGGACAGGCGCAACCTTGCCGCCATTATTGACAGGATGCGTGAGGCCCATGAGGCGGGCCGTTTCGACGACGAGCTTTCCGGCGATGTGGAATTTCACAATGCCATTGGCGAGGCGGCGCATAACATCGTGCTGATGCATACGTTGCGGTCATGTTACCGGCTTTTGAGCGATGATATCTTTTATAATCGCCATCTCATCTTCACCGTCGCGGGCGCGCATGATGAGGTGCTGAGACAGCATATCGCCATCCATGACGCCATTGCGGCGGGTAGTCCGGCAGCGGCAAGAGCAGCGGCGGAGGCCCATATCGACTTCATCGTGGAGACGACATCCAGGGCGCATCAGGCGCGTGAATGGGACCGGATTTCCCGTTTGAGGCAGCAGCAGCGCAGCGTCTGAAAACGCTATCCGGCGAAATACGGCACCTATTTTATTCAGGTTTTTATGGAACCTTTTGTGCTCTTTGGTCTTTTTATCGGGTTAATTGGAAAAATTTACCAAGATGGGACCCATGACAACCACGAGCGAAACTGAACGCTATCCGCGGATAGCTCTCATATCGACGCATGGCTATGTCGCCGCGCACCCGCCACTGGGCGCTGCCGACACCGGTGGACAGGTGGTTTATGTGCTTGAGCTTGCACGCAAACTCGGCCAGCTCGGTTATACTGTCGATCTTTATACCCGCCGCTTCGAAGACCAGCCAGAATTCGACGAGGTTGACGAGCGCGTCCGTGTGGTGCGCATTCCCTGTGGCGGGCGCGATTTCATTCCCAAGGAATATCTGCATCGCCACCTGATGGAATGGTGCGAAAACGCACTGCGTTTCATCAAGAAAAATGAGCTCAATTACTCCTTCATCAACAGCCATTACTGGGATGCGGGCGTGGCCGGGCAGCGGCTTTCCGAAGCGCTAAAAATTCCGCATCTGCATACGCCGCATTCGCTCGGCATCTGGAAGAAACGCCAGATGGAGACCGACTATCCGGAAAAGGCCGATACGTTCGAACTGGAATTCAATTTCAGGGAGCGCATCCAGCACGAGCTGATCATCTATCGCAGTTGCGACATGGTGATTGCCACGACGCCGGTGCAGCTTGACGTGCTGATCGAAGATTACGGGCAAAAGCGCAAACACATCCACATGATCCCGCCGGGTTATGACGACAACCGCTTCTTCCCGGTTTCGGATGCGACGCGGCAGATGATCCGCCAGCGTTTCGGTTTCGAAGGCAAGGTGGTGCTGGCGCTCGGGCGGCTGGCCACCAACAAGGGTTACGACCTTTTGATCGACGGCTTTTCCGTCCTTGCCGAGCGCGAGCCGGAGGCCCGCCTGCATCTGGCCGTCGGCGGCGAGAATATGGACGAGCAGGAAACCACCATCCTCAACCAGCTTAAGGACCGCGTAAAATCGCTTGGACTGGAAGACAAGGTGGCGTTTTCCGGATACGTCGCAGATGAGGACCTGCCGGATATCTACCGCGCCGCCGATCTTTTCGTGCTTTCCAGCCGTTACGAACCTTTCGGCATGACGGCGATCGAAGCGATGGCCAGCGGCACGCCGACCGTCGTTACCATCCATGGCGGGTTGTTCCGGGCTGTGAGCTATGGCCGCCATGCATTGTTTGCCGATCCTTTCGACAAGGAAGACCTCGGCATTACCATGATGAAACCCTTCAAGCATGAGCGTCTTTACGGGCGACTTTCCCGCATGGGCGCACACAAGGCACGCAGCCTGTTCACCTGGACGGGCATTGCCCAGCAATTGCTGGCGCTTGTTGAAGGCAGGACCATGATGCCGGTTCTCGAAGAGGCAGACTGGGCTGAACCGTGGAATGACGGCGATTGAGACCGCTTCGCCTTTTTTCCACCGATCTCGACGGAACCGTTGTCGGCAACAACGATGCCACGCGCCGGTTCCGCGATTTCTGGCAATCATTGCCGGACGAGCATCGTCCGGTTCTGGTCTTTAACAGCGGCAGGCTGGTCGATGACCAGCTTGCGCTGTTGGAAGAGGTGCCGCTGCCGCGGCCCGATTATATCATTGGCGGCGTCGGAACCATGCTGCATGCCAAGGAGCGCAGCGAGCTGGAAAGCGCCTACAGGCACTCCCTCGGCACCGGCTTCGACGCGAAGAGAATTGCCGATGTCATGGGCCGCATATCCGATGTGACGATGCAGGAAGAGCAATATCAGCACGGCCTCAAATCCAGCTGGTTCCTGCATGATGCCGATGAAAAGGCGCTTGCCGATATTGAAAACGCGCTGCTGACGGCCGATATCGATGCCCGGATCGTCTACTCCAGCGGTCGCGACCTGGACATCTTGCCGAAGGCCGCCGACAAGGGTGCCGCACTGGCATGGTTATGTGGACAACTGCATATCGGTCTCGACGAATCGGTCGTCGCAGGCGATACTGGCAATGATCGGGCGATGTTCGAGTTAAATGACGTTCGCGGCGTGATCGTTGGCAATGCGTTGCCGGAACTTGTTTCCCTGGCAAACGGCAATAGCCGGTTTTACCTCTCGGGCGCGACTGAAGCGGATGGTGTGATGGAAGGTCTCCGGCATTGGGGACTGGATGCGGGCCAGCGCAATTCCGGCCGTAACCGTTGAGCGGTTTGCGTTCCGAATGACCTGAAAGCAGACAGATACGGAATTCCGCAATCGGCTGTTGAACCGGGAACCCCGGCAAGCTTCCGTTCGCCTCCATTTGTGCCCTTTAATCTTCATCAGCGTGAAGACAATAGTGGGTTATGGATAAAGGGGGATTGGCGGAACATACAGCGTATCTATATTAGCAATTATCACTACCCGGCAAACAAGGATTTATACGGATTGAAGATTTTGAATCGATTGGCGACAGATGTTGGCTTGATGTTGCGCAGACCGCCGCGACAGCAATATGCGGCACTGTGCTATCGATTGTCCAAAAAACATCCGGAGCCGGAAGTCCTGTTGCTGACCAGCAGGGATACAGGACGATGGGTCATTCCCAAGGGCTGGCCGATGGGCGGCAAGAAAGCCCATGCGGTTGCCGAACAGGAAGCCTATGAGGAAGCCGGTGTCAAAGGCACGGTGGAGAAGGCTCCCTTCGGCTTTTATGAATATGAGAAAAAACTGAACAGCGGCATCAACGTGCCGTGCAGGGTTCAGGTGCATCTGCTCGAAGTCTCGGAAATGCAGGATAGCTTTCCCGAAAAAGACTCCAGACGGCTGGAATGGGTCACCCCCCAGGAAGCCAACAGGCGGGTCAACGAGCCGGAGCTGAAGGCGCTGATGCTCGCTTTCGACAAGCGGATGGCGCATTCGAAATAGCGCTGCCGCCCGAAGCGTGGCAATGTGCAGTTTGTTTTTCCAACATGGCTTCTATCGTCTTTCATTTTGGAAAGATGTGCGAGATGTAACAGTCTTTCTGTAAAATTGCCTTCAACCTGCGACATTGCCGGACGAGAGGGAATGCTGGCAAACGAGGTCTGAATTGGCAATAAAGCCGCCATCGAACATGAAGCCGACGCTCGACAAGGATCTCGACAAGATCACCCGTGTCGAAGAGGCGACGCTGCATGTCACGCAGCAGCTTGCCGGCCTTGGCGCGGGGTTCATGTTCGTTGTCCTGGCGGCCATATTCGCCGGTGCCTTTGTTACCGGCACAGACGGCTCGGTCATCATCATCGCGGCCGTCGCCATCGGCGCCTATATGGCGATCAATATCGGCGCGAACGATGTGACGAACAATGTCGGCCCGGCGGTCGGCGCCAAGGCGCTGCCGCTGGCCGCAGCGCTCATCATTGCCGCCATCTGCGAGATCGCCGGCGCGCTGATCACCGGCGGTAATGTCGTCGAGACCATTTCCAGCCGCATCATCAATATCGAGACCATTCCCGACAGGACCGTGTTTTCCTGGGCGATGCTGTCGGCACTTCTCGCCGCCGGCCTTCTCGTCAATCTTTCAACCTGGACCAAAGCGCCGATTTCCACCACCCATACGGTGGTCGGCGGCGTTGCAGGTGCCGGCATGGCGGCCTATGGCATCGGTGCCGTCGACTGGCTGTCGCTCGGCAGCATTGCGTTTGCATGGGTGTTGGCACCCTTCATCAGCGCCGCCATCGCCATCCTCATGCTTGCCTTCATCAAGGAATGCATCATCTACCGCGAGGACAAGATAGAATCCGCGCGGCTGTGGGTGCCGGTGCTTATCGGCCTGATGGCGGGGGTTTTCACCGCTTATCTCATCTGGGTCGGGTTGCGGCAGCTCATGCATGTGTCGCTTGGCCATGCCAGCCTCATCGGGCTCGTGACCGGTCTCGTCGCCTGGCGTCTCTGCGTACCGATCATCCGCAAACAATCGCAAGGGCTGGAGAACCGCAACCAGTCGCTTCGGATCCTGTTCCAGTGGCCGCTCGTGCTCGCCGCCGGGCTGATGTCCTTCGCGCACGGGGCGAATGACGTGTCCAACGCCATCGGCCCGGTGGTGGCCATCGTGCGGGCCTTGCATGACGAGACGGTTGGAACCTCGGCACGCGCACCGCTATGGGTGATGCTGGTCGGCGCTTTCGGCCTTTCCTGCGGTATTCTGCTTTATGGCCCGCGTCTCATCCGCCTTGTCGGTGAGCAGATCACCAAGCTCAATCCGATGCGCGCCTTCTGTGTTTCGGTGGCGACGGCACTCACCGTTCTTGTCGCCTCACGCTTCGGCCTGCCGGTCAGCACCACCCACACCGCAATCGGCGCGGTGTTCGGCGTCGGTTTCTTCCGCGAATGGTACACGCAGGCGTCGCGACGGCGGCAGGAACTGGTCCAGGTTGGTTCCGGCCAAATCCGCAGAGCCGACAGATATGCTGAAAACCCGTCCGAGGTGCGCCGGCGCTATCTTGTCCGGCGTTCCCACTTCATGACGATCATCGCCGCCTGGCTGGTCACCGTTCCCGCAAGCGCTACGCTTGCGGCGCTGCTTTACTGGCTGATGTCTTTCCTCTTTATGTGAACCTGAAACCAAATCCCATGCGCGCAAATTTCCGGATGCAACGCCTGTTTATCGAAGCCGCCCTTGCCGATGGCGTGGCGTTGGAGGCGACAGGCGAACAATTCAACTATCTCGCCAATGTGCTGCGCATGACCGATGGCGCAGAAATCCTGCTGTTCAACGGCCGTGACGGCGAGTGGAAGGCAAAACTGTCCTTTCCGAGCCGCAAGAAGATCGTCCTTGTCCCTCTGGAACAGACGCGGCCACAGCCGGACGCGCCGGATCTGCATTATCTCTTCGCGCCGCTGAAAGTCGGGCGCATGGACTATCTGGTGCAGAAGGCGGTTGAGATGGGTGCTGGTCTTTTGCAGCCGGTGATGACGCAGCATGTTCAGGGCAAGATCCACAATACCGAAAAGCTGCGCGCCAATGCCATCGAGGCCGCCGAGCAATGCGGCATACTGTCCCTGCCCGATGTCGCGGAACCGGTGAAACTGAAAGACATGCTGCAGAGCTGGCCACATGACCGGCGCATCATCTATTGCGACGAAGGCGATACCGCACAAAATCCGCTGCCCGTTCTGCAATCCGTCACGGAACGCAAAATCGCCCTGCTGGTTGGCCCGGAAGGCGGGTTTTCCGAGGAGGAACGGGAGCTTCTGCGCAGTCTTGACTTCGTCACCCCCATTCCGCTCGGGCCGCGTATCCTTCGGGCCGATACGGCCGCGGTCGCAGCATTGGCGGTCATTCAGGCAACCGTCGGCGACTGGAATTGAAGGCGAATATTACGCTTCATGCATCTTTAAAAGAAATTCATTTGCCACCAGATACGATCCGGCTCTATCTGCCAATCATATGCCTCGCCGCAACAGAGACGTTATAACAAGGTAAGCCATGGCACGCGACACGACCGACCAGACCCCCCTCTCCTCCGTTACGGAGCTTACCGATTATCTGGCGGGCGGGAACAAAGCTGAAGCCGATTTCCGCATCGGCACCGAGCACGAGAAATTTGCCTTCTTCCGCGAGGATAACAGCCCGGTTCCCTATTTCGGCGAGGCCAGCATTTCAGCGCTTCTTAAGGGCATGCAGGAAAAGCTCGGCTGGGAACCGATCATGGATGGCGAGAACATCATCGGGCTTGGCGAGCAGCACGGTATGGGGGCCATCTCCATCGAGCCGGGCGGCCAGTTCGAACTGTCAGGCGCGCCGCTCGAAAACCTGCACCAGACCTGCAAGGAATCCAACCAGCATCTGGCGACCCTTCGCGAAGTGGCCGAGCCGATGGGCATCCGTTTCCTCGGCATCGGCGGCAGCCCGCTGTGGAGCTATGACGAAACACCGCATATGCCCAAATCACGCTATGCGATCATGACGCGTTATATGCCGAAGGTCGGGACCAAGGGTCTCGACATGATGTACCGCACCTGCACGATCCAGGTGAACCTCGACTTCTCCTCCGAAGCGGATATGCGCCAGAAGATGCGCGTTTCCATGAAGCTGCAATCGCTGGCAACCGCACTGTTCGCCTCGTCGCCTTTCACCGAAGGCAAGCCGAACGGCCTTCTCTCCTGGCGCGGCGATATCTGGCGCGACACCGACAATCAGCGCTCCGGCGTGCTGCCCTTCACCTTCAATGACGATTTCGGCTTCAAGGACTATGTCGAATGGGCGCTTGATGTGCCGATGTATTTCATCGTGCGCGACAGCAAATATCACGATTGCACCCATGTCACCTTCCGTCAGTTCATGAATGGGGCGCTGAAGGGCGAAATCGCCGATTGGCAGCCGACCATGGGTGACTGGACAAACCACCTCTCCACCCTCTTCCCGGATGTGCGCCTGAAGCGTTTCCTCGAAATGCGCGGCGCGGATGGCGGCCCATGGAGGCGCATCTGCGCCCTGCCGGCTTTCTGGGTTGGCCTTCTTTATAATCAGGAAGCGCTTGACGCTGCCGATGCACTGACCGCTGGCTGGAGCTTCGACGAGGTCATCGCGCTTCGCGATGCCGTGCCGGTCAAGGGTCTGGGCGCCGAGATTGCCGGCAAGCCGCTTCTCGGTATCGCCCGCGAGGTTGTCGATATTTCCCGCACCGGCCTCAAAAACCGCAACAGGCTGAATGGCGAAGGACAGGACGAGACCGTGTTCCTGTCATCGCTGGACGAGGTGCTGGCCAAGAAGACCACGCTCGCCGAAGACCTGCTGGCGCTCTATAATGGACGCTGGGGCGGCTCGGTGCTGCCAGTGTTCGAGGAATATCAGTATTAGAGCAGGCAGAACCGCCCAGCGCTTTTGCCTGCGGAAACTTTAATCAGAGCCACAAAAAAACCCGGTGTGGCCGCGAGGGCCTGGCACCGGGCAAAGGCAGGGTTATTGGCAAATCACCCTGCGGGGAAAACCTTGTCTGTTCGGAGCAATTCCGGCCGCTGGAGGTCTGCCGCAATTGTCCGAACGTGATCTACAGCGTCTTGAACCGTGTCACTGCCCGCTCGCGTGCGGCGCGGGTCAGATGAGCGGTCGGATCTTCGAACAGGCCGGTATTAAGCGCGTTCCGCACATCCGAATGCGCCAGCCCGATATCGGCAAGAAGGCGGTCGTCAAGCTCGGTCAGCCCATTGGCGGCGATACGGTTGTAGATGCGCTGCAAAAACGTTTTCACGGCCCAAACGCCACCGAAGACGATGCGACGCAGGGTGTCGCTCTGCCTTGTGGTTGTAAGTTCCAGTTCCATTCTCCGTTCTGCCGTGCGCATGACACTTATCCTTCCATAACGGCACGATGCGGCACCGCCCCCGACGCACCACGCGCGAGAAGCTGCCTTGGGTTGGGGACCTGACATTTCGCCGGCCCGTGGTTGAGATTGATTTGCTTGAAGTCAAAATGTCGCAAGACTATTGATCAGTCCAACGAATGTTTCTAATATGAGACATCAATCATTCTGATGGATGAGTTTCCATGTCAGCACCCCTCGACATCGACCAGCTGCACACCTTTATCGCCATTATCGATACGGGCAGCTTCACCAAGGCAGCCGACCGCGTTTTCAAGACACAATCCGCCGTCTCCATGCAGATGCGTCGGCTTGAGGAGCGGATCGGCAAACAGCTGTTCGCCAAGGACGGGCGCGGTAACCGCCTGACGGCGGAGGGCGAAAAGCTGATGAATTACGCCCGCCGTATCATCCGTCTCAACAACGAGGCAATCGCCGCTTTTGATGACAACCGGCTCGAAGGTACATTGCGCATCGGCACGCCGGATGACTATGCCGACCGGTACATGCCTGAAATCATCGGCCGTTTCGCCAAGACCCATCCGAATGTCGAGCTTTATATCGTCTGCGAACCTTCGGTCAGCCTTGCTGAAAAAATGGCGCGCGGCGAACTGGATATCGCGCTCGTCACCCATAATCCCCGCGCCCGTTCCTCGGATGTGGTGCGCACCGAGCCGCTCTGCTGGGTCGCCTCCGCCAACCATCCGCTGAAGGACGATGCGCCGGTGCCGCTTGCCGTCGGCCGGCGCGATTGCCACTGGCGGCAGCTTGCCTGCTCGGCGCTCGATGCCGACGGGCGAGATTATCAGGTTCTGTTCACCAGCTGGTCTTCCACCGTGGTCGCCGCCGCCGTGCTGGCCGGCATGGCCGTCTCGGTGCTGCCGGAATCGGCGCTGCGCACCGGTATGAAGGTTTTGACGGCCGCCGACGGTTTCCCACCGCTGCCGCCGGTGCAGATAGGCCTGATGAAACGGCCGGGCCTGTCGCCCTCGCTGGTGAACGCCATCACCGACCACATCACCGCCTGCCTCGACAATATCTCGCCGATGAACGTCGCCGACGAGCTGGATAATGATGTGAAGACCTACCCGAAGATGCCGCGCCTGCGTGCCGGGCATATGCTGCCGGGATGGTAAGCGAATAGTACAAATACGAAGGCCGAGGCAAATCCCGGCCTTTTCATTGCGCGTTTGCGCGCTGCTGTTTACTGCGCGCGCAACGACGCGACCGCCAGCAGCGTTTCGCCGCTGATACCCGCCGAGCCGCTGCCATTAAACAGCATCATGATCGGATCTGTGGTGTTCTGCGCATTGTCGTACATGATGGTGAAACGGGCGACGAGTTTCTTGACCTTTTCCGGGTCCTGAAAATCCTCAATGTCGAAATATTTCTTCATCATCGCCACCTGCGTATCGACCGGGGCGTTGCCGAGTTCGGAGGGAATGCCGAAGGTGGTGTTGATGAAGTTCTGGACCGCGGTATCGGCGAGGATGGAATAATAGGACGTCGTTCCCGCCGCCATGCGCTTGAAATAGAGCGCCAGGCGCACGCCGGCATTCTCTTCACCTGCCTGGGTTTCCAGCGTCTGGGTCAGGTAATTGTCCAGTGTCTCGTAAAGACCACGCCGCGTCTGGATCAAACTGCGATCTTCGTGAAGGATATTGCCGTCCGTATCGAAGTTGAAGGCGGTGACGAGGCGGCGGAAAACCGGGTCCATCTCCTTGTTGACGTAGCTTTCGCTATCATCCAGCTTGGAAGAGAATATCTTTTCCAACTGTTCCTTCGTCACGCTTTTCGGATCGATTCCAAGCGATTCCATCGCAAATTTCGTCAGGCGATCATTGGCCAGGAATTCCTTGAGCGTCTTGATCTTCTGCATCTCGGCGGTGAAATATTCCGATTCTTTCTTGGCCGCTTCCTTGTCTTTTTCCGTGCCGAAAGCCGACTTCTTCTTGATATAATCGGCCGACATGGTCTGCATTTCGATTTCCGACTGGGCCAGCACCGGAGACCCCAGACTCCCGTCGGACTTGAAATTGAAAAGCTCGGCCAGCTTGACGTAGCGCTCGTCCTTCAGCGTATAAACGAAGCTCTTTTTGTCCTGCAGGTCGCTGGTGAGTACCTTGCGGATATCGCTGGCATTCACCTTGGCCGGATCGAGACCGACCGCCTTCAGCGCATAGTTATAGACCGCGCTGCTATCGAGAAAATCCTTGACGGATGTGACGCTTCTGATGTCGCTCTTGAATAGCTTGAGCGCATTCTCGTCGGCGGCGTCATCCTTGTCGTTATAATGGGTCATGTAGCCGTTGGTGGTGGTCGCGGTCTGCAACGTCGTCTGCGGTGTCGTGCCGGCGGCAAGCGTTCCGTCCGTCTGGAAATTGAACGCATTTCTCATGGCGATGTAGCGCTTGTCGTTCTTGCCGAAGGTCGCGATGTAGTTAGTCGGGTCACTTAGATCGCTGGTCAGAATATTCTCGATCGTCGCCGTCACGATCGTCACGTCGTTCAGATCGAAGGCGACCTTGATATAGTTGAGAAGGCGCGCATCCGAGGTCAGTTCGGCCACGGTCTTGATCGAGCCGATCTTCGATTCGAAATAATCCCTGTTCAGGGTGGCGACCGTCGGCGTTACGCGCGGTGCACTGGCGATATAGGCATCCGTCATCACTTTGACATTGTCGGCCTTCTGCGCTCCGCCGGCGGCCACGGTGCCGTCATTCTTGAACTCGAAGGCGGCAGCGAGTTGCGCCATCTTGTTATATTGCGTGACGGCATTCGACAGCGTCGTCTGCTCTGCCGTGATTGCGGCGAGCTTTGCTTGCCACTCGCTCTTCGGCGGCAACACGGCTTCAAGCTGCGTCAGCTGATCCTGCCTCGTCACCTTTTCCGCTTCGAGCGCCGTGCGCTGCTCAGCCGTCAGGTCTGTCCCCGCAAGTGAAGTGTCGATTGCGGTGATACGGGCCGTGACCTGGCCGTGAAGTTCGATATTGCCCTTCATCGCCAGTTTTTCGACCGCGTCATTATAGGCGGTGCCAAATTTCTGGTTGAGGTAGCTGTCGGGATCGGCGATGTCGCTGGTCATCAAACCCTTGATATGCGCGTAGGTATAGGTCTTCTCATCGATGCTGAAGACCTGAAAAATATAAGCGCGGGTCCTGTCATTCTGCAGTAACTGATCCACATTGGTGACCGAGCCGATGATAGCCTTGTAATACCGCGTTTCTTCCGAAAGGCTGTTATCAAGATCGGATATCGACGTACCGTAAAGCCCGATCATCTTGTCGAGCTGGGCCTCCGTCTGGACGGTCTTCGTAGACGCCGTGAAGTTGAAGGCTGCGGCGAATTCGCGGTAGCGCTCATCGGTCAGCTTGTTGGCGAAGCTGTTCTGGTCGTTCAGATCGCTTTCCAGCACCTTCTTCATGAAGGCCTTGGCATAGGTCATTTCGCCGAGACCGAAGGCATCCATGGCGTAGGAATAGAGCTGATAGTTATTGAGGAAATCATCGACGCTTTTCACATTGCCGATGTTTTCCTTGTAATATTTCGTCTGCCGCTCGGTGAGACCCTGCTGCGCCACGCGCGAAATGCTTGTCTTCATATCGCGGTTGATGAGGTCGTAGCTGAGATACGTCGATACCATCTGAATGCCCTCTGAAACATCGCGTATCCCTTCGGGGACATCGAGGTTCCGGTTTTTAAATCCACCCAACACGCCCCATCCGGACGCACGGCAAGCCTTGGCAGGACTATGCATGACGCTCCTTGCCCGGAGCTTGAAAGAGCACATTTCCAGGGACGATAAAAACCGCATTGTCTCAATCCGCTTTACCCAAACGAAACCATGCCACAGTTGGTTTTGCTAACCATTTGGGAATGCAAAGTTTTCTTAACCGCGATTTTTAAGCAGTCTCGAACATGCGGCGGATAATCTCCTGACATCAGAGGACGAAAAGTCCCGATGAGAAGACCGGAAACCGGCTCTCAGGTAAAACAAGGGTAGATTAAACATGACCAAGACCGTTCTGAAGCCCGACTGGGCCGTTGCCACACTCAGACTCGACCCGGCACGTTTTCCGCAACAGGTCACCTATGGAAAAAGCAACGGCGCGACCGACGTCGCCGTGACGCTCGATGAACGGGGCGCCGTTCTGAGAAAGGTTCTTTCCTCTTCCGGCCTGCCTTTGTCTTTCGCCCTGCCAGCCCGCGCCTTCAAGGGTGTTGCAGCCCGCGCCATCGACCATGGTGACGGTCAGGTAACCGTGACGCTGGAACTTCACCATGATGACCCGGATCTCTGCGTTCCGCTGCTGGTCGCCCATGATCTCTGCGATATCGCCGCCGACTGGCGCAGCTGGTCCGAAGCCTACCGCATTCCCATGCTGATGGTGGAAGCCGATGGCGTTGCCCGCCCGCTGGAAGAACATCTCGGCAAGGTGCGCACCCAGAATACCCGTCCGCGTCGCCGCCATTCCTATTTCGCGGATCGCCGCCCGCGCTTCCTCGTTCGCCGCTCCACCGGCTCGCTCGGCATGAGCATGAAGATCGAGGGCAAGGAAATCATCGCCCGCAGCTGATAATCGTCAGCAAAAACAAATCAAAAGCCCGGCGCGCAGTGATGCGGCCGGGCTTTTTTGCATCTTATGTTTCCGGCTTCAGGCCAGCAGAAGCGGCAGGATGAGGCCGGCAAAAATCATCACGCCCACACGGTTGTTGGATTTGAACAATATGAGGCATTGCTCGACGTCGTCGATATCCAGCACCCAGACCTGGCGGAACAGCATGATGGCTGCGGCGGCAAGGCCGCTATAGGCAATGACGTTAACACCCGCGCCCCAGAAGGACAGGGCGATCATGGCAAGGGCTGTGCCATAAAGAAAAACCAGCCAGCGATGTGTGTTTTCTCCAAACAGCAGGGCGGTCGAACCGATGCCGACTGCCGTGTCGTCTTCCTTGTCCTGATGGGCATAGATTGTATCATAACCAATCGTCCAGGCGATCGAGCCGACATAAAGCAGGACAGCCGGCCAGGCGATCGATCCGAACTGCCCGGCCCAGCCCATCAGCGCGCCCCACGAAAAGGCAAGGCCGAGGAAAAACTGCGGCCAATTGGTGAAGCGCTTGGCAAAAGGATAGATCGCCACGAAGATCAACGAGAAGACGCCTGTCGCGATTGCGAAGCCGTTGAACTGCAAAAGCACCACAAATCCGGCAAGCGCCTGCAACACGATGAATATCTTGGCCTGCAGCCGGGTCACGCGGCCTGATGGCAGCGGCCGGGAGCGGGTGCGCGCCACGGCCATGTCGATCTTGTGGTCGGCCAGATCATTATAGGTGCAGCCGGCACCGCGCATCGCCACCGATCCGATGAAGAACAGCACCAGGTGCCAGATCAGCGTGCCCCAGGAAAAGCCGCCGCTCATCGTCGCGGCATTGGCAGCAAGGGCGGCGGACCAGAAACACGGCCACATCAGCAATTGCCAGCCGATGGGGCGATCCCACCTTGCGAGCTGCGCATAGGGCCAGAGGGACCTCGGCAAAATCCGATAGACCCAGTTGTTGGATGGCGCGTCGGAAACGCGGTCTGATAAATCGCTGTGGTGAACCATGGGATGGTTCTACAGCATTGGCGGGCGAATCGGAACGGATTTCAGCATTGGCCGCGCGGACAAAAAAGCCCCGCAGCGTTTTCGCGGCGGGGCTTTGTATCACCTTGTTCGCGTCGCCTCAGGGGAGCGAGAAATTGAATTTGTAGCTTGCCTGAACGCCGATTATGAACTGGTTTTTCGAACCACGCTCGCGCACCAGCGAGCTGTCGGCGGCGTCGCCCGTCAGACGGCGATATTCCGCAAACGAGCCGACTTCGGCGTTTTCGGTAACCTTCCAGGTGATGGCGGCACCGACGCCGGCGGAATGCAGGCCACCGCCCGGGCTATAGGGCGAAGGCGCGCCGGCTGCCGTCTGTGCCGCGCTCACGCCGTAATAGCGCTCGTTATATTTGCTGCTGACCCATGTGGCGCGCGGGCCGGCGGAAATCTGGATGCCGGGCGCAATATCGGTAAATGCATCGACGGCGACGTCACCGACAACGCCGCTATGGCTGCGGATACCCTGACGGACTTCGCCGCGAACACGCAGCCAGTCAGTCGGATAGGCCTCGGCGAAACCACCAAGCTCGCCACCGCGCTTGATGCGGGTCATGCCTTTCAGATCGGAAGAGTCGCCTTCGTCACGCGGAGAAACCAGTTTGCCGGCGAGACCCATGCTGATCGGGCCGTTGTCCAGAAGCGAGATCGAAGCACTGTCATTGCGCGAGGTGAAACGCGCGCCCTGCCCTTGACGGCCAAGCGAAATGATCGGCGAGAAGCCGAATTCGTTCTTGTTGTCGCCCTGATATTTCGGCGCAGTGAAACCCGCACCGCCGAGCTTCAGATACCAGTCGCCGGAAAACCAGCCTTCGGCATGGGCGTTGCCCACGGCAAAAAGCGACATGACACAGGCGGCGACTGCCGCTGATGGCTTGAACATGAAAAGAACCCCAGAAACGCAATACAGACAGGTGCCCGTAGAATTAGAGGGATTGTCTTTCCATTCCATTAACCAGCGCGGGAAGAAAACTGGCGACTAAGTCCCGTCATTCCGGCCCTGAGCCGGGATGACGGAGGAATGCCTTAGAACGTCACCTTTTCCAACGGCGGACGCGTCTTCTCGAACTCCAGCAGCTTCGCCTCGTTACGGGCGATATAGTCGCGGTTATGCGGAACGGCATCGCGATCCTTGGCGAGCTGGATCTGAAAAATATGGAAATTTTCATGGGTGAAGGCCATTTCGGACCCCGCCAGATAAAACTCCCACATGCGGAAGAAACGCTCGTCGTAAAGTGCTACCGCCTCCGCCTTGCGCGCCACGAAGCGTTCACGCCAATGCCTGAGCGTGTGGGCGTAGTGCATCGGCAGGATTTCGATGTCTTTCACCAGTAGCCCCGACTTCTGGATCGCCGGCAGCACCTCGGCAAGCGAAGGGATATAACCGCCGGGGAAAATATATTTTTCGATGAAGGGGTTGGTCGCCAGCGCCGGAGAAGGCTGGCCGATGGAATGCAGCACCATCACGCCCTTGTCGTCGAGCACCTCCGCCACCTTGTCGAAATAATCGCGGTAGTGCGTCGGTCCGACATGTTCAAACATGCCGACGGAGACGATACGGTCGAATTTCTTCGAGGCCGGCAGGTAACGGTAGTCCTGCAATTCAAAGCGGACATTGCCTGAAAGCCCACGTTTTGCCGCCCGGTCGCGGGAAACGCGCAGCTGCTCTTCGCTAAGCGTGATGCCGGTGACATCGGCACCCACACTTTCGGCAATATACATCGCCATGCCGCCCCAGCCGGAGCCGATTTCCAGCACGCTCTGGCCCGGCTCCGTCATCAGCTTGGCGGCGATGTGGCGTTTCTTGGCCACCTGCGCCTCAGAAAGGCTGATGCCGGGCGGATTGAAATAGGCGCAGGAATATTGCCAGTCCTCATCAAGGAAGAGGTCGAACAGCTTCGCGCTCAGATCATAGTGGTGGGCGACGTTGCTCTTGTTGTGATTGACCGGCAGGCGCATCCTGATACGGGCGGCGATGATGCGCGCCATACCTCGCCAGACCATGCCAAAGGACAGCGCCTCGCTCAGCGTATTGCCTTTGACCAGCGCCAGAAAGTCGTAAATATCGCCCTCGGCGATGGTCATACGGCCTTCCATATATATTTCGGCTAACTTCAATGCAGGATCCGCGGCGATCTCCTGCATGGCGGCTTCGTCGGTGAAATTCAGAACAACCCGTTTTCCGGTGCCGTCGCCAAATGTGCGGCTGCCCTGCGGGCTATGGACGGCAAGATCACCGATCTTGATTATCTTTTCGAGAAGAACATGCAGAGACGACGCCATGGCACCCCCAAATTGCTAAGTCTCACTTATCAATTCCGTTGACCGTATTCCTTTCGGCACAAGTTTCAAGATAGTCTTATTTCAAAAAAATTGAACGATTTCATCAAATAAAAAGCCCCGCCGGGGTATCTGACAGGGCTTTTCGGTAAAAAATCATTTCAACCTTAGGTCAGCGCCGCTTCATTGCCTCGGCCAGCGCTGCGGCAAGGGCACCACCGGATTGCGACCCCTCGTTGCGTTCTTGCGGCTTGGATGTCGCGTGGCGCATGGCGCTCGCATTGCCCTTTTCGCGCATCGGCTGAGGCGCCGCCTCTCCGCCATCCTTGCGCATGGTGAGACCGATGCGCTTGCGCTTCACATCCACTTCGACGACTCGCACCTTGACGACATCGCCCGCCTTGACGACCTCATGCGGATCCTTCACGAAACGGTCGGCCAGTTGCGAGACATGCACCAGCCCATCTTGATGCACGCCGATATCCACGAATGCGCCGAAGGCGGCGACGTTGGTGACGGTGCCTTCCAGCAGCATGCCCGGTTTCAGGTCGGTGATCTCGTCCACGCCATCGGCAAAAGTCGCCGTCTTGAAGCTCGGGCGCGGGTCGCGGCCGGGCTTTTCCAGCTCGGCGATGATGTCCTTGACGGTCGGCAGACCGAATTGTTCATCGATGAAGCGCTTCGGATCGAGCCCCTTCAGCGTGGCGCTATCACCCATCAACGTGCGCAGATCGCGGCCACAGGCAGCGACGATCTTTTTCGCCACGCCATAGGCTTCCGGGTGCACCGAAGACGCATCCAGCGGCTCCTTGCCGTTCGGGATGCGCAGAAAGCCGGCGCATTGCTCAAACGTGCGCTGGCCAAGGCGCGGCACTTTCAGCAATTCCCTGCGGCTGGCGAAGGGGCCGGTCTGGTCGCGATGGGCAACGATAGCGTCGGCAATCGAAGTTCCGAGGCCGGAGACCCGCGCCAGAAGCGGCGACGAGGCCGTGTTGAGATCGACGCCGACGGCGTTCACCGCATCTTCCACGACAGCATCGAGCGAGCGGCTGAGGCGGCCCTGATCGACATCGTGCTGGTATTGACCCACACCGATGGATTTTGGTTCGATCTTCACCAGTTCCGCCAGCGGATCCTGAAGGCGCCGCGCAATGGAGACGGCTCCGCGGATGGAAACATCGAGATTGGGGAATTCCGCCGCCGCGCGTTCCGATGCGGAATAGACAGAAGCGCCCGCCTCCGAAACGATGACCTTGGTGGGCTTTGTTCCCGACGCCGAGGCCGGCATCTGCGCCAGAAGATCGGCGACCAGCTTTTCCGTTTCGCGGCTGCCGGTGCCGTTGCCGATGGCGATCAGCTCGACATTGTGCTTGCGGATGAGCAAAGCGAGTTCCGCCTGCGCGCCGCGCACGTCGTTCCTGGGCTGGAAGGGATAAACGGTCGCTGTGTCGAGCAGCTTGCCGGTGCCGTCCACCACGGCCACCTTGACGCCGGTGCGGATGCCGGGATCGAGGCCCATGGTGGCGCGCGAGCCGGCCGGTGCGGCCAGCAGCAGGTCTTTCAGATTGCGGGCGAAAACGTTGATCGCCTCTTCTTCCGACCGTTCGCGCACTTCGCGCATGAGATCGAGCGACAGCGACATGGAGAGCTTCACCCGCCAGGTCCAGCCCGCCACTTCCATCAGCCACTGATCGGCGGGACCGGCATTGCGGATATCGAAGGCGGCCGCGACAGTGCGCTGTGCGGGCTTCACCGGTGACGGGTCGTCGGCATCGACATCGATCGTCAGCGTCAGAATTTCCTCGTTCCAGCCGCGCAGCATGGCCAGAGCCCGGTGGCCCGGCACCGTCGACCAGCGTTCGAAATGATCGAAATAGTCGGAGAATTTTTCGCCCGTCGCCTGCTTGCCATCCACCACCTTGGCGCGGAAAATGGCGTTCTGGCGCATGTAGTCGCGCAGACGCCCGAGAAGATCGGCGTTTTCCGTCATGGTTTCCGCCACGATGTCGCGCGCGCCTTCGAGCGCCGCTTTCACATCGGCCACTTCGCCCTTGATATAGGCCTCCGCAAGTTTCGCCGGATCGCTAGCGCGGTTTTCCCAGATGGCTTCCGCCAGTGGGCCGAGACCACGTTCGCGGGCGATTTCCGCGCGGGTGCGGCGCTTGGGCTTGTAGGGCAGATAGAGGTCTTCCAGTTCCGCCTTGGTGCCAGCCTGCATGATCTTGACCATCAGCGCATCCGTCATCTTGCCCTGACCGTTGATGGTCTCGACGATGGAGGCGCGGCGCGCATTGAGTTCCCGCAGATAGACAAGGCGTTCCGCCAGCGTTCGAAGCTGGGTGTCATCGAGGCCGCCGGTCACCTCCTTGCGGTAACGGGCGATGAAGGGAACGGTCGCGCCCTCGTCCAGCAAGCCCACCGCCGCCTTCACCTGATCGGGACGGGCGTTGATTTCAGAAGCGATGAGCGTGGCGAGGCGGGCATTATCTGCGGTCATGAGGTTCTCTGATGTGACGTCTGGAGCGGCGAACATAATGTCTGATTGTGGCGTGACAACAAGAGGCAGGAACGATTCCACAGGAAAGGCGGCGATCAAGGGAAAGACAGGCCTTTGCGGCGCTTTCTCCTTGACCTTTCGCCCCCCTGCCCTTAACGCCGCTGACACAAGGTTACTGGCGAATTTGCAGGGGTGTTGACCATGAAAGTTCTGTTGATCGGTTCCGGCGGACGCGAACATGCGCTGGCGTGGAAAATCGCCCAGTCTCCCCTGCTTGAAGAATTTTACGCCGCACCCGGCAATCCCGGCATCGCCGACCACGCGACGCTCGTAGCGCTTGACGTGGAAGACCACGCCGCCGTCATCGCTTTTGCGAAAGAAAAATCGATCGATTTTGTGATCGTTGGCCCGGAAGCGCCGCTGGTGGCGGGTCTGGCGGATGATCTGCGTGCCGCTGGCATCGCCACTTTCGGCCCGTCGAAAGCCGCTGCCCAGCTTGAGGGCTCCAAGGGTTTCACCAAGGATCTCTGCGCCCGTTACGATATTCCGACCGGCGCTTACCAGCGTTTCAAGGCCGCCGAACCGGCGAAAGACTATGTCCGTGAACAGGGCGCGCCCATCGTCATCAAGGCGGACGGGCTTGCCGCCGGCAAGGGTGTGACCGTGGCGATGACGGAAGACGAAGCCCTTGCCGCCATCGATGAGTGTTTCGACGGCGCGTTTGGTGCTGCCGGCGCCGAAGTGGTGGTGGAAGCCTTCCTCGATGGCGAGGAAGCGAGCTTCTTCTGCCTTTCGGACGGCAAGACGGCGCTGGCGCTGGCCACCGCGCAGGATCACAAGCGTGTGGGCGATGGCGACACCGGCCCGAATACCGGCGGCATGGGCGCCTATTCCCCCGCCCCCGTCATGACACCCGCCATGGTGGAGCGCACCATGAAGGAGATCATCGAGCCGACGATTTCAGGCATGGCCCAGGACGGCAATCCCTTCTCGGGCGTGTTCTTCGCCGGCCTGATGATAACAGCCAAAGGCCCGGAACTGATCGAATATAATGTGCGCTTCGGCGATCCCGAGTGCCAGGTGCTGATGATGCGCCTCAAGAGCGACCTTCTGCCGATCCTCTACGCCACCGCCACCGGCACGCTGGACAAGGTGCAGGCGGAATGGCGTGACGATGCGGCGCTGACCGTCGTTCTGGCTTCCAGGGGTTATCCCGGCGCTTACGACAAGAACACGCCGATCGCCCATATTCCCGATGCCAGCGAAGAGGCAAAGGTGTTCCATGCCGGAACCGCGCTGAAGGATGGCCAGCTTGTCGCGACCGGCGGACGTGTGCTGAACGTCACCGCTTTTGGAAAAGACGTGACGGAGGCGCAGGCACGCGCCTATGCACTGACGGACAAAGTGGAATGGGAAAACGGCTTCTGCCGCCGTGATATCGGCTGGCAGGCCGTGGCCCGCGAAAAGGCCTGATACTTAAAGCAGACAGCGTTGAGAGCGAATATTTCGTTCAATTTTTACCAAGTTCGCTGACCCGATGGAAACGAAAGACCGGTAATATTTGCCCGAATATTGAATGACGCGCCGTGCCTGTGCCACGGGTTTTGCGGTTATTTCGGGGGTTTTTCGATGCGTCGTCTTCTTTTGACAGCCATTATCGCGCTGACCGGCGGGTCGGCCATGGCGTCTTCCATCGAATATATCAATGGCGTCCATGCCAGCAACGGCAGCTTCGTTCGCCGTGACTGCACGGGCTGCGAACCCGTGAAAGACAAAACGCCAGCACAGGGTTATGCAATTCCGTCCATCGAGCCGGGAACGCAGCATTCGGAAATGCGCGAAATCGACGGAAAACGCACACTTATCCGCACCGAAGCATGGCTCGGCGGTGCGCCGGTTACCTTCGTCAGCACCAATCCCGCATGGATGCCGGAAACCTCCAGCACCGCAATCGCAACCTATGACGATGCCGAACCCGTGGCGCACCCGGAAGAAACGGTTTCGACACCTGCCGGCATCGACGTGACGACGACGACCGCCGGCGTCAAGGAAATCTCTGCCGACAATGCCGCAGCTTCTATCAGCGCCTCGGCGGTCACCGCACCCGTATTCCCGGATTTCAAATTGCGTGGCAACTGACGGGCAGTACTCGGCGCGCTTTCCTGACAAATATCAAATAATCGCGGCATTGCTGTATTTATCGTAGCTCTCAGCAACCATTCGGGGAATAATATATTTTCCGGCCGTTATTCTGTCAGCCAAGCTGATAAAGCTTTCGCTAATTAAATATTTATTCAAATTTTTGGCCGCTAAGTGACTTCATGGTGCAATGCAGCACAATATGAGGCCTGAGGCGGACGCTCGCTTTTCAGGCCCTTCACCGCGCATCAGGCGCTATTCCCATTTCCGAAACTTCGGCAGCGCGCGACCTTTTCAGGCCGCGATGCAAAACGCTTGTGAGCGCCCATGAAGAACCTCTCCATCTCCCGTCAACTGATCGTGCTCGTGGTGGCCCTTGTGGCCGCCTTCTCCATAGCGACCTTTTACCAGCTGAAATCTGCCACCGATGCGATTTATGAGGAACGCTACGGCATGTTGCGGACGCAGGTGCAATCGGCCATTTCCATCCTGCAATCCTTCCATGACAAGGAAACGGCCGGAACGCTGTCGCGGGAAGAAGCCATGAAACAGGCTTACGCCACCGTCAGCGCCATCAGGTTCACCCCTGATGGCTATCTGTTCGGTTACGACTATGACGTGACGATGAAGTTCCATCCCGATGCCAAGCGGGTCGGCGAAAACTACAGGGGCAAGCCAGACAGCAAAGGCTTCGCTTATCGTGACGAGCTGGTTCGGCTTGGCCGCAACGGCGGCGGCCAGACGGATTTCTACGGTCCAAAGCCCGGCATGGAAGGCAATGATTACGCTAAAAGCTCTTACGCACTTGCCTTCGAGCCATGGCAGGTGGTGGTCGTGACCGGCGTTTACATCGATGATCTGAATGCGCAGGTTCGCGGCGAGGTGATGAAGGCGCTGTCCATCGGTGCCGCCATCTTCGTGCTGGCGCTCGCCGCCGCTTTCTACGTCATTCGCGGCATTTCCAAACCGCTCGGCGATATTCACCGCGCGCTTGGCGAAGTGGCCAATGAGAACGTCTCGCTTACCATTCCCCATACCGGCCTTACCAACGAGGTGGGCATGATGGCGAAAGCCACCGCCTCGCTGCAGGACAAGGTGCGCGAGCGCCACGCCATGCAGCGCCGGCAGGAAGAACAGCAGGACCAGCTCGACACGGAACGCCAGAACAATCTCGACATGCAGCGCGACGAAGCCGCATTGCAGGCCCGCGTCGTCACCACCATCGGCGAGGCGCTGGAAAAGCTGGCCGGCGGCGATCTGACCGTTCGCTGCGGCGATCTCGGCAATCGCTATGCGGCGCTGCGCGACAATTTCAACGAGGCCCTGACCCATCTTGATGCGGCCATGGCCAAGGTGAATTCCAAGAGCATCGATATTGGCGGCTCCAAGGAGGAAATCCGCAAGGCCTCCAACGAGCTTTCGCAGCGCACCGAACGGCAGGCCGCGAACCTTGAGGAAACTTCGGCCGCTCTGGATGAATTGACCGTTGCGGTGCGCCAGACGGCGGAAGGCGCAGCCGACGCCGCCAAGCGCGTCACCACCGTCAGCTCGGAGGCCATGCGCAGCGACCGGGTGGTGGAAGAGGCGATATCAGCGATGAGCGGCATCGAACAGTCTTCCGACCAGATTTCCAACATCATCGGCGTGATCGACGACATCGCCTTCCAGACCAACCTTCTGGCGCTGAATGCCGGTGTGGAGGCAGCGCGTGCCGGTGAGGCCGGCAAGGGCTTTGCCGTGGTGGCGCAGGAAGTGCGCGAGCTGGCGCAGAAATCCGCCGCCGCTGCCAAGGAGATCAAGGACCAGATCTCCCGATCTTCCGCCCAGGTGGAAAACGGCGTGCGCCTTGTCGGCGAGACCGGAGAAGCGCTGAAACGCATCTCGGACCAGATCAAATCGGCGAACGAGATCGTCAGCAAGATCGCCCATTCGGCCGCCGAACAGGACACCACGTTGCGCTCGATCTCCTCGTCGCTGAACCAGCTCGACGTCGCCACCCAGCATAATGCCGCCATGGCGGAAGAAACCACGGCTTCGGCCGAGGCGCTGGCCGTGGACACCGAAGAACTGCTGAACCTCATCCGCGGCTTCCGCGTCTCTTCCGGCCACCAGCTTCACGGCATGGCAGAGCAGATGCGTATGGCAGGGTGATACGCTTTGAGGCTATCGATCAAAAACGGCGCCGGGGGAAACTCCGGCGCTTTTCGTTTCAACGTGTCAGGGCATCCAGCCTATCGATGTCGGCTGGCGAAAAGACCGAAATACCCGCACGCTCAAGCAGCGCAGCCGTCACGCCGTTGCCCGGATGTTTGAGGCCGGAGAACGAACCATCATAAATCGCGACCGACCCGCAGGACGGGCTGCCGTCTATCAGCAACGCATGGGTGCAGCCATTGGCCTTGGCAAAGGCAAGCGCCTTTTCCGCACCGGCAATAAATTGCGCGGTGACATCGCCACCGGTCACCTCCAGCACGCGGGCGCGGCCCTCCAGCACATCAAGACCAGACGCACCCCTCTCGATTTCCGCCGGTGGACGCGGCACGGGCATACCACCCGCCATCTCCGGACAGATCGTTACCAGCCTGCCCTCGCTTCGCCAGCGCTCTATTGCAGGGTGGGACAGGGGTTTGCCCTTGCCGTCGTAGCGGACGGGCTGGCCGAGGAGGCAGGCGCTGATGAGGATTTTGGGAGGCGTGTGGGTCAATGGGAAACATCCTGCGGGAGCTGAAGCTGCGGCTTACCCCCCTCTGCCCTGCCGGGCATCTCCCCCACAAGGGGGGAGATCCAATCGTGGCAACCTCTCGACCACCTCCGACGTCGCGATTTTTTGCCGGGGAGCGCCCTTCCTGCTGATCTCCCCCCTTGTGGGGGAGATGTCCGGCAGGACAGAGGGGGGTGAACCAAGTACGCTGACATACCCGGTTACCCACAATTCACTCACCCCGTAATCTTCGAGAAATCCGCAACCGTACCGGTCGCTTCGCGGATGGCCTTCAGCAGCGCCAGACGGTTGGCGCGGATGGCCGCATCCTCGTCATTGACCAGCACATCCTCGAAGAACTTGTCGACGGGCGCGCGCAGCGTCGAAAGCGCCTGCATGGCCGAGCGGAAATCCTCACCTTCGACAGCCTTCGCCGCATCGGCAGAGGCAGTCTTGATCGCCGCGTAAAGCGCCTTTTCGGCGTCGAGCTTCAAAAGCTCTTCAGAGACGCCATCGGCAACCACGGTGCCCTTCTTTTCCTCGGCGGCCAGAAGCTGGGTGGCGCGCTTGGCGCCCGCCAGAAGGTTGCGGCCATCTTCGCCGGTGATGAAGGCGGTGAGCGCCTCGACACGGCGGGCGATCATCAGGAGATCATCGGATTCCGGCGTCAGGACGGCGTCGATCAGATCGTAACGCGCACCGAGATCGCGGAGATAGACTTTCAGGCGGTCGTGGAAGAAGGAGAGCAACGAAAAAACCGACGGTCGAGCAACAAAGAGACCATTGTGGAAGGCTCTATCTTCCAGCAATCTCTCAAACAAAGCAGTCTCTTCGACCTCTGCCCGAAGCGGATTGATCCCTCGAAGCAATTTCTCTACCAAGTCCCTTGCGTCCAAAGGATAAAACGCGACATTCATGTCCGTTATTGCCGGTATGAGCGGCAGGCGCACGTTCTTTTCCAGCAAAATACGCACCACACCCAGCGCCGCGCGGCGCAACGCAAACGGGTCCTTCGAACCCGTCGGCTTTTCATCGATGGCCCAGAAACCGACGAGCGTATCGAGCTTGTCGGCCAGCGCGACCGTGATCGCCACCTTGTCGGCCGGCAGGCGATCCGAGGGGCCTTGCGGCTTGTAGTGATCTTCGATGGCCGCGGCGACACTTTCGTTTTCGCCCTGCAGCGCCGCATATTTGCGGCCCATCAAGCCCTGAAGCTCGGGGAATTCACCAACGGCTTCGGTGCGCAGGTCGGCTTTGGCCAGCACCACCGCGCGGTCCACCAGATTGGCATCGGCACCAACGACGGGGGCCAGCGCCTTGGCCAGTTCGCGGATGCGGGCCACACGCTCACCCTGCGTGCCGAGCTTGGCATGGAAAGTGACGTTGAGTGCGTCGAGCTTCGCCATGCGCTGATCGAGCGGCTTCTTGAGATCGAGGCCGAATTTCGCAGCCGAATCCTTCAAGGTGTCGAGATCGGGCAGATCGCCCTGGTCGCGGCTCCAGAAATGGCGGGCATCCGACAGGCGGGCGCGCACCACCTTGCCATTGCCATGGATGATTTCCTTGCCGCCATCGCTTGCCTCGATATTTGAGATCAGGATGAAGCGGTTGGAAAGACCCTCTTCCGCACCCTGATTGCGGGTGACGAAACACTTCTGGTTGGTCTTGATGGTGAGGCGGATGATTTCCGCCGGGATCTGCAGGTAGTCTTCCTCGAAGGTGCCCATTAGCACCTGCGGCCATTCGACGAGGCCGGAGACTTCTTCCAGCAGACCTTCGTCTTCCACCAGGTCGAGACCATTGGCGAAGGCCAGATCCTTGGCGTCGTGCAGAATGATATCCTTGCGGCGCTCCGCATCGAGAATGACCTTGGCCTTTTCGAGGCTCGAGACATAATCCTCGAAACGGCGCACGGTTATCGGGCCGGGTGCATGGAAACGGTGGCCATAGGTGACATTGCCGGCGACGATGCCGTCGATAACGAACGGAATGACCTGCGTTTCGTCATGTTCGGGGCCGAACAGGCAGACGATGGATTGCAGCGGGCGCACCCAGCGCAGGCTCTCGGAGCCCTTGCCTTCGATACCGGCATAGCTCGAGCCCTTTGGCATGGAGGCCGGGCCGGAGCGCATGGATTTTGGCCAGGGGAAGGAACGGATGATGCCGGGCATCACCTCGGCGATGATCTCTTCCGCCGGACGACCGGGTTTATTGATGATGGCGATGTAAAAATCGCCCTTCTTCGGATCGGAAACGACCTGCGCTTCCGAGATATCGCTCAAGCCAGCGCCGCGCAGAAAGCCCTCGATGGCCTTTTCATTGGCGTCGGTGCGCGGACCCTTCTTTTCCTCCCGCACATCGGCGGAGCGGGCGTTGAGGCCGCGAATATCCAGCGTCAGGCGGCGCGGCGTCCAATATTCGCGCGCGCCTTCGTAGGTCAGCCCTCTCTCCACCAAGGCATCGGTGACGAGTTTCTTCAGATCGCCCGCCGCCTTGCGCTGCATGCGGGCGGGGATTTCCTCGGAGCGGAGTTCAAGCAGAAGATCGGGCATGGGATCAGGACTTTATCTGTTGTCGGACGATTGCGGTCGGCTTAGCAAGCAACGCAGCAAAAGTCACCAATGCATTCGGTTAAATTACCGCGCGCGGGCATTACCAGCCGCCGCCGCCACCGCCGCCGCCGCCCGAGCCGGAAAAACCGCCGCCGCCGCCACCGCTAGAAAAGCTGGAGTTGGACGAACTGACGGGTTGGGGAATGGTGGAGGCGATGGTGCTCGCCATGGTCGAGGAGAAACCGCCGATCCTGTCGCCAAAGCTGCCGTAATTGCTGCCCGCATACCAGCCGGGTGCATAGCTTGCCACGGCAGCACCGGCGGCGGCTGTCGCAAGCCATGTTTCAAAGGTGCGGCTCCACGGTTTTTCAACGCCGAGCGCGACGGCATAGGGCAGCAAGGTCTCGAAATGTTGCGGCGACATCGCAGGCGCGCTCGCCATGTTCATGCGGTCTTTTTCCGCCAGCGTCAGATAGGTTCTGAGGCCCTCGATGCCATCCATCAGCTTGCGGCCAAGCGGGGTTGGCGCGCCCATCAGGAACAGGAAAAGCGCATTGGTAAGGATGATGCCGCCAATGGCTGCCAGCGCCAGCGATTTCGTATCATGCGTCACATCCAGCAGGATCTGCGTGGCGATGCCGCCGATAACCGAGAAAGCCACGAAACCGGCAAAGGCCAGCATGACGATGCCGCCGATCCGCTTTTTCAGCGATGCGCCGCGCGAGAACTGCCGGCCGATGCCGATAGACAGAATGCTGAAGAACAATGCGAAAAACCCGAAAACCAGCACGGCGGCAATGGCGATTTCATCGAGATCGCCAAACACCAGCGTCGCAACGACAATGAAGACGCTGAAGAAGATACCGAAAAAGATATAACCGGAATTGCTATGGTAATATTTGCCGCGATGCTCTTTTTCAATCGCCGCGCGGAACTGCTTGCCGACTTTTTCGACTTCCGTTCCATGGGCTTTATCGATTGTCAGCGTTTCACCCGGGCCGCCGATGGAGGCGAGCAACGTTTTCTGCCCCGTCGGCAGATTGGCGGCGCTTTCCTTTTCGGTCCGGCGGATGACGATGGAATTCTTCAGGTCTTCCAGAACGACATAGCCTTTGACCGCGAGGTCAAGTGCCGAGGCGGAGAGCGCCGTCCAGCCCGCGCTGGAAAAGCCCCTGTTGTCGACGTAATTGACCAGAGCTGGAGAAAGCCCCTCCGGCGCATCCCAGCGCGGCACGACCACGCCACGGGCCGGATCGCGGCCCACCGCGAACCACGCCCGCAGATAATAGAGCAAAATAGCCAAAAGCCCGCCGCCGGAAAGCAGGATTGCCAGATTGTCGCGCAGCCACCAGCCCGTTTCCTGCGAGGTGTCGGGTGCGGCGATAGCGCCCTTCGGCAGCTTGACGGCAACCGTCATGCCCTCACCCACCGCAAACGGGCGGGTGGAGGCGAAGAACACCTCGTTGCCTTCGCTGAGGACGCGGGCATCCTTACCTTTTGCACCGAGTGGTCCGGTGAAGACGTTGGTGTCTGTCGCCTTAACGCCCTCAGGCAGAACCACGGTCGCGGAAATCTCGCCCATAGGGAACTGCCAGCCATTGCCGGTGACGTTCCAGGTGAGTTCGTCGTAATCGCTGAAATAACGGATCTGCCGGGCGGTGGTATAGGTGATCTGGAAGACGTGCTCGCCGGTCGGCAGAAAACGGTCGGCGCTGCCGGTATAGATGCGGATGCCGCCATCGATATTTTCGGTGCGCCAGTTTTCCGGCGCGCCATCCCGCTCCACCGAAACGACGTTGAAATCCACCTTCGTGCGGCGGTTATTCGCATCCAGCGCGTAGAGCGGGAAATCGCGGAAGATGCCGCGCTTGATGTTCTGCCCCTCGGCGCGCGCGGTGATGGTTTCCGTCACCGCCAGCTTGCCATCCGCCGCCACCTCGACGACGGAATGGTAGGAACGGATAAATTCCTCCGCGAAGGCCGGGAAGGCCACGCCCAGTAAGACGAACAGCGCGAGAAATCTTGCGGCGATGGTCTTCACGGGCGGTTTCCTCCAGCCAGTTTCAGTGCTGCGGCTCGGCAGCGCTTTCCTTTTCCGTGTACTCGACGCCGAGCGAGGCGAGCTCTTTCCAGTAAGCCGGGTAGGTCTTGGCCACGCAGGCGGGGTTCTGGATGGCGATGCCGCCGACCTTCAGCGCCGCCAGCGCAAAGCTCATGGCGATGCGGTGATCGGCGAAGGTATCGATGGTGGCATTCACCGTCTGGCCCGCCAGTGCGGGATCGGAATGTACGATCAGGTCGTCACCTTCCTCATGCGCCAGACCGTTACGGATTTCGTTGAGCCCGAGCGAGACGGCACGGATGCGGTCGCATTCCTTGACGCGCAGATTGGCGATGCCGACGAAACGCACCGGCGTTTCGTTGAAGGCGGCGAGAACCGCGATGGTCGGAATGGCGTCCTGCATCTGCGAGCCGTCGATTTCGGCAGGCAGATGGGGAAACTTGGCCATGACGTCGTAGGCTTTGGCATCCGGCTGGGTGAACTTGTCGGCGGGCGTGCCGATATCGATCGCGCCGCCGGTCAGCAGTTCCGCACCCCAGAGATAGGTGGCGGCGGAAGCATCCGGCTCGATGTGGAAATCGGTGGCCGTATAGCCCGTGGGATGCACGCGCCAGATGGCGTTGCTAACCCGCTCCACCTTGGCGCCGAAGGCTTCCATGGCTGACGTGGTGAGATCGATATATCCCTTCGCGCCGATTTCCTCGCCCTTGAGGATGATATCGACAGGCTTGTCGCCGCAGGCGGCGGCCATCAGAAGTGCTGACACATATTGGCTGGAGAGGTTGGCGTCGATGGTGACGTTGCCCTTCGGGAAACCCATGCCCTTGCCGCGCACAGTGACGGGCGGGCAGCTGGTCGGCGCATCCGCCTCAACACCGAGGGCGCGTAGCGCCTCCACCAGCGGCAGGATCGGGCGTTTGCGCATATGCTCGTCACCATCGATGATGACGGCACCATCGACAAGTGCGGCAGCGGCGGTGAGGAAGCGCGTGGCGGTACCGGCATTGCCAAGGAAAAGCGGCTTTTCCGGCTGTTGCAACACGCCAGTCCCTTCCACCACGAAGGTGGTGGCATCAGGCTCGGTGACCTTCACGCCCATCTCGCGCAGGGCTTCGGCCATATAAAGCGTGTCATCGCTTTTCAGCGCGCCGGACAAGTGGCTTTTGCCCCTGGCGAGGCCGGCGAGCAGGAGCGCGCGGTTGGTGATGGATTTGGAGCCGGGCGGCTCGACCTTGCCGGAAAGGGGGTGGCCGGGCGGGGTGATGGTCAGTTCGATCATGATCGTCGTCTTGTCAAAGAATGCGGCGCGGAGCCGGATTATCGGAATTTGAGCGGGAGGTTTTAAACCGTCAGAAGAACGGTGTCCTTAGAATTTAACGGTCGGCACGGCACGGTCGGCCGGGTTGTCGATCTCGAAATAGGGTGCCTTGGAAAACCCGAACTGGCCGGCGACCAGATTGGACGGGAAGCTTTCCACCTTGACGTTGAGATCGCGCGCGGCACCATTGTAATAACGGCGCGACATCTGGAGTTCGCCTTCGATGGTTTCAAGCGAGCGCTGTAATTCCAGAAAATTCGTGTTGGCCTTGAGATCTGGATAAGCTTCGGCGAGCGCAAAGAGCTTGCCGAGCGCCTGCGACAGCAGGCCTTCCGCCTGGGCGCGGCCTTCGACATCACCAGCCGGCACGGCCTGCGCCCGGTTGCGCATGGCAATCACCTCCTCGAAGGTGCTCTTTTCATGCGCCGCATACCCCTTCACGGTCTCGATGAGGTTGGGGATGAGATCGGCGCGGCGCTTCAGCTGCACGTCGATGCCCGACCACGCCTCTTCCTTCATCTGCCGAGCCTTGACTAGGCCGTTATAGATGAAGACGATATAAAGCGCGATTGCCGCGATGATTGCCAGCGTGATGAACATGAATTGCGATTCCCAGCTTCGTTGCGCGCACGATAGCCGCTCATTACCGCAAAGTCATGGGGCTTCGCTCATTCTGTCCGTTTTTGCCGGGAGAGACACGCTGCGCGAAACAGGCATCCGTTATTTATAAAAGACGGTACAATACAATTTCAGCCCGGAGGCCTTGCGGACAAAAAGCGTGTGGGAGGCAAGCCTGTAGCCGCGCTCGGCCCAATAGTTCTTGTTTTCTTCCAGATGGTTCCAGCCGTCTATGACCCAGTCGCGCATTTCCGTGTTGCGCGTGTAGTGCATGCGAACGAGCGCGCTGCCCACATCAAGCGTTCGCTGGCCGCTGTCCTTGCAATCCATGCGGGTGACGATCATTCCGAAAGAGCGTAGCTTGTCTGCACGGGAAAAGGCGTCCTTGCCGCTCATCCACTCTGACGTTTCCGCATTCGCACTATTTCCGAGCATGCATCCGAGTATAAACACAAATAAAAAACAGAAATTTCTAATATTATTCATCGTTAAATCCATCACTATATTCAGGATACCAATCCACATAAAATAAAAGGCCGTCAAGAACGGCCTTTCAAATTCACCAAGATTTCCGAAAAGTGCCTGCCTTCAGAAATCAGGCGGCCTTATTCCAGTTCAACCCACCCGCATCCGTCAGCAGGAAAGCTTCGCCGCAGGCTTTCGCCAGCGTGCGCACGCGCAGGATATAGCTCTGGCGTTCCGTTACCGAGATCACGCCGCGCGCATCCAGCAGGTTGAAGACGTGGCTGGCCTTGATGCACTGGTCATAGGCCGGGAAGACGCATTTGTGCAGGCGCTGGTTGTCATCATCACCCGGCGCGCCGGCGGCGAGAAGCGCCTGGCATTCCTTTTCCGCGTCGATGAAGTGGCGATGCAGCATGCCGGTATCGGCAAATTCGAAGTTATGGCGGGAATATTCCTGTTCGGCCTGCAAAAAGACGTCGCCATAGGAAATCTTCTCTTCGCCCTCGCGACCGTTGAAGTTGAGGTCGTAGACATTGTCGACGCCCTGAACATACATGGCCAGACGCTCCAGACCATAGGTCAGTTCGCCCGCAACCGGCGAGCATTCGATGCCGCAGACCTGCTGGAAATAGGTGAATTGCGACACTTCCATGCCGTCGCACCAGCATTCCCAGCCAAGACCCCAGGCGCCCAGCGTCGGGCTTTCCCAATCGTCTTCGACGAACCGCACATCGTGCAGCAGGGGATCAAGGCCGATGGCCTTCAGCGAACCGAGATAGAGTTCCTGAAGGTTGGATGGGTTGGGCTTCAGAATGACCTGATACTGGTAATAATGCTGCAGACGGTTGGGGTTTTCGCCGTAACGACCGTCGGAAGGACGACGCGAAGGCTGCACATAGGCGGCCTTCCACGGCTTCGGCCCGAGTGCGCGCAGGGTCGTCGCCGGATGAAATGTACCCGCGCCCACTTCCATATCGTAAGGCTGCAACACCGCGCAGCCCTTGTCGGCCCAGTAATTGTGCAGCGTCAGGATCAGCGCCTGAAAGGAACGCTTCGGGTTCATATGGTCGGGAATATCGGTCATTGCAGTCATCGCGGCGTTTGGAGGACAAGTAAGCATAGACTTACTTCGGATGCGGACTGGTGCCACGGCGTGGCCTGAGGGTCAAGGTTTTATGCGTAAAGCCGCCGGCTTACGCCTCATCCTCGCGCTTGACGCGATATTCGCCGGTTTCGGGGTCCTTGATCAGCGTGCCGATGGCGCCGGTCTCGCGCTCTTTTTCGCGCAGTTTCGATTTTGCAGATAGCTTTTGCGCGTCGCGCACGAAGCGGCGGTAAAGGATGATGGATCCCACCACCAGAAGGATGATTGTAATAAGCTGCGCCATAAGGCCCTATTCCCGCGACATTAAAGACCGAAACGCGACCACAATGCCTTTTCTTCGGCAACTTCCGCAAGACCCGAGACCGCGCCAGCCGCCAGCGTCCCGGTATTCAGGCCAAGTGCCGCATTGACGCCCGGCACCCTTTTGCCGAACAAGGAGCGTCCGCCGCTGACGAGCTGGAGCTTGACCTTTTCGCCGTAACGGCGGCGCAGAACCTCCCGCATGTCGCCCAGTCCGTCGATCAGGCCGAGGTCCAGACTACGCATGCCGGTCCAGAAGAGGCCGGAAAACAATGTGGGCTCGTCCTTTAGTCTCGAGCCGCGGCGCATCTTGACCATATCAATGAAAACATTATGGATTTCCACCTGCAGCGACTTCAGGTAATCGATGTCACCTTCCTTTTCCGGCTGGAAGGGATCGAGGATCGCCTTGTTCTCGCCGGCGGTATAGACACGGCGCTCCACGCCGATCTTCCGCAGCATTTCCGGGAAACCGAAGCCGCCGGAGACGACGCCGATCGAACCGACGATGGAGGTGGGGTCGGCGATGATCTCATCGCCGGCAAGCGCGATCATGTAACCGCCGGAAGCCGCCACATCCTCCACGAAGATCAGGACCTTCTTCTCCTTTTCCTCGGCAAGCTGGCGGATGCGGTTATAGATCATCCGCGCCTGCACCGGTGAGCCGCCGGGAGAATTGAGCGAAATGGCGACGGCAGGCGCATCCTTGATGGCGAAGGCCTTTTCAAGCAGCGGTGCATAGGAGGCTAGATTGAGCGCGGGACGAAACTGGCTGCCGCCCGCCATGATCGCGCCATGCATACGCACGACAGGGATGACGAGTTCTTTTTTGCGAAAGCGTTTCGGTACCAGATACGTCAAAAAACCCACAATTCAATCCTCGCAGCATATGCCTGTTCGTCAGGCATGTATGTATCGCCCCGGAAAACACAATGGTGCGGCCGGCGGAACGGCGATATTTATAAGCCGGGTCTGATTGCCTTTACATTACGGTAATAGGCTGTGCGGCCATTGCTCAGGTCGTCCACAAAGGGGGTAAAGGCATTGCTGCCGGTCTCGTGCATGATGAGCGGCGCCCGGAAAGACAGCCGCGCCCGCGAGCCCTTGATGGCGGTGACGAGCATGCGCACCGCATCCTCGCCGGGACGTGGATGGATGAGGGTGATCTCGATGCCGCCGAAGCGGCCGCCGCAGGCAGCGATGATCTCCGCCACCGATTGCGGCCTTGCAATCAGGGAAAGCTGTCCGCCCGGAACCACGATCGCACTTGCAGTCCTGATCCAGTCCTCGAACAGGCCCTCCGTCATGGCGTGGGCTTCGGCCTTCAGAGAATCGGGCGTGCGGCGGTCACCCGCATCATTGTAGGGCGGGTTCATGATGACGTGGTGGAAATACCCGTCCGGCAGACCAGCCTCGACGCGCGCTCTGGCACGCAGGGTCACATCGGCCTCGCGCACGCTCACCCGAGCAGAAAAGGCAGCGTTTTCCGGTAACAACAGGCTGCGGCGGGCAAAATCCGCCATTTCCGGCGAACGTTCGTAAAGCGTTACCTCGGCCGTCTCCAGCCGGGCGGCAACCGCAAAACCCGCTGCACCTGCACCCGCACCAAGATCGGCGATCCGGCAGGGGCGGTCATCCGCCACCAGCGAGGCCAGAAGCATGGCGTCCATGCCCGCCCGATGCCCCCTGCCCTTGGGCTGGAGAATGTGAAACCGACCCCGGTGAAAGGCATCAATCGTTTCGGAAATATCGTCGCCCACGTCGCATCAAGCCTCTTCGCCCCGCAACTCGTCCCCCAGCCCGGCATCGATGAGGATGCGCCGGCCCTCATCGGCACGGTCCTCTTCCACGAGGAACCTTCGGGGCAAAAGACCGAGCGAACCCTCCAGAATGCTCATCGCCTGATCGGCGACAAGGCAGTGGATGCCGGCGTCCTTCATCAGGCTTTCGGCGAAGGAGAGCAGCACGGCATCGTTGGTACGGATCAGTTCACGCATGGATAAGCCCTAAATTCCCATCTTTTTGAATGGCTAGCGGCAATTCGCCCCTTGCCGCGCAAGGCGCCAGTTTTTATTGTCGAATCCAAATTCGAACAGGAGTCCTGTCCCTTGGGCGTCGTCATACCGCTTGAAGAAAGCAAAAACAAACTCGCATCCGTCAAGCCGCTTGTCGACCTGACCCGTGCCGACATGGAACGGGTGAACCAGCTTATCCTTTCCAGAGCCGGTTCCGATGTCCAGATGATACCTGAGGTGGCCAACCATCTGATCTCGTCCGGGGGAAAACGCCTGCGGCCGATGCTGACGCTCGCCTCGGCTTCGATGTTCGGTTACGAGGGCGACCATCACATCAAGCTCGCCACCAGCGTGGAATTCATGCATACGGCGACGCTGCTGCATGACGATGTGGTGGATGAGAGCGACCTGCGCCGTGGCAAGTCCACCGCCCGCACCATCTGGGGCAATCAGGCAAGCGTTCTCGTCGGCGACTTCCTGCTCGGCCAGGCCTTCCGCATGATGGTGGATGTCGGCTCGCTCGATGCGCTCGACGTGTTGTCTACCGCCGCGTCAGTGATCGCCGAAGGCGAGGTGTTGCAGCTTTCGGTCGCCAAAAACATGGAAACCACCGAGGACGATTATCTTCAGGTGATTCGCGCCAAGACGGCGGCCCTGTTTGCGGCGGCGGCAGAAGTTGGCCCGATCGTGGCGAAAACCGACAAGGCCACCCGCAGCGCGCTGAAATCCTACGGCATGAATCTCGGCCTCGCCTTCCAGCTCGTCGATGACGTGCTGGATTACGGCGGCAAGTCTGCCGATCTCGGCAAGAATACCGGCGATGATTTCCGCGAGGGCAAGATCACGCTGCCGGTCATCCTTTCTTATCGTCGCGGCACGCAGGATGAGCGCGCCTTCTGGCGTAACGCCATCGAAAAGGGCGAAAGCAGCGACGAAAACCTCGAAAAGGCGCTGGGCCTGATCACCAAATATAATGGTCTTGGCGATACGATCGGCCGCGCCACGCATTACGGCACCATTGCCCGTGATGCGCTTGCGCCGCTGCCGCAGACCCCATGGAAAAATGCGCTTCTGGAAGTGATCGACTTCTGCATCGAGCGTCTGAACTGAGGCTCAAGGCCCACACAAACGGCGGATGGACAGGACCATCCGCCCGCTGTTTCGGGCCAGATTCTTCGCAAGGCGGGATTGTGGCCGGGCCATAATTTCTTGCGGGGTTGCTTCAAAAAAGCCATTCTATCGTGACCAAACAATGGAAACTGATTTTTCCGTGCATTCGCACAAAGGCAAAGGTTCCCTCATGCGGCGTAAACCAGCACTCCGTCTTCTCTGCAGCGCGGCTCTAGCCGCCGCTCTCGCAATCGGCGCGGGCGCAAGCCCGGGCTTTGCGGAGACGAAGACGAAACCGGAAGAGAAGGCTGTCACTTTCGATCCCGGCAAGGTGAACACCTTCTCCGGCGCTTTCCTTGCCGGGCGCAATGCCGATGTCGATCAGGATTATCCGACCGCGATTTCGCTCTACAAGAAGGCGCTGGAATATGATCCGGCCAATACCGAAATCCGCCAGCGCCTGATGATCGCCGAACTGCTAAGCGGCAATTTCGAGGCTGGCGCCAAGATCGCCGATTCGATGAAGGACGATACGTCGGTGGAGCGCGTGACGACCATCGTGCGCGGTCTCGACGCCATCAAGGACAAGGAATTCGTCAAGGCCGAGAAAATCCTGAAATATACCGGCCCCAACGATCTCGACCGCATGGTCAACACGCTGCTGACCGCCTGGGCGCGTGCCGGTTCCGGCAAGCCGAAGGAAGCGTTGGCGCTGGTCAACAACATGAAGGGTCCGGGCTGGATTTCGATTTTCCAGAAGTACAATGCGGCGGCCATCGCCCTTGTCTCCGGCAACACCGACGTCGCCCGCAAGAGCCTCAACGAAGCGGTGACGGACCGCGAAGGCGGTGCGACTGCTTCCGACACCTATATGCGCGCGGTGATGGCGCTTGCCCGCCTGGAGGCTTCCGCCGGCAACAGGCAGAAGGCGCTCGACGCGATTGCGGTCGGCGACACTTTCGCGCCGAATTATGCGCCTCTCAAGGCGCTTCGCGAAGCAATCGAAAAGGGTGAGAAGCCAGAACAGCAGATCACCAATGCCGTCGAAGGCGCTGCTTCCGTGATGTTCTCCATCGCCGGCGCGCTGAACCGCGAAGGTGCCGAAGAGATCGTCACGCTTTATTTGCAGACATCCCGCGCCCTCGACAAGAAAAGCCCCGACACGCTTATTCTTCTCGGCGGTCTTGCCGAGGCCATGAAGCAGCCCGAACGCGCCATCGTGTTCTACCGCGAAGTGCCGAAGGATTCGCCGATGTACCGCATCTCCGAGCTGCAGCTCGGACTGACGCTGGCGCAGACCGGCAAGGTGGATGAGGCGCGCCAGCATCTCAGATCCCTGCTCGAATCCGATCCGAAGGACGTCCGCTCTTATCTCGCCTATGGCAGCGTGCTTTCCGATGCCAAGGACTACAAGGCCATGGCCGAGAATTACGACAAGGCCATCGAGGTGATCGGCGCCGTGCCGCAGAAATCCGACTGGTCGGTGTTCTTCCAGCGCGGCATCGCTTATGAGCGCCTGAAGCAATGGGACAAGGCCGAACCGAATTTCAAGCGCGCATTGGAATTGAACCCGGAACAGCCGCAGGTGCTGAACTATCTCGGTTATTCCTGGGTGGACAAGGGCATCAATCTCGACGACGGCATGAAGATGATCAGCCGCGCCGTCGAGCTTCGCCCGAATGACGGTTACATCGTCGATTCGCTTGGCTGGGCGCATTATCGCCTCGGCGCCTTCGATGAGGCCGTGACCGAACTGGAGCGGGCGATCGAACTCAAGGCCGGCGATCCGACCATCAATGACCACCTGGGTGACGCCTATTGGCGTGTCGGCCGCAAGATCGAGGCCGTCTATCAGTGGAACCGCGCCTTGATCGGCGATAGCGACGATGTGGACCAGGCCAAGGTGAAGGAAAAGATCGCCAACGGCCTGCCGCCGCTTGAAAAGGACGCCGAAAACACCGCCAAGAAGGAAGCCGCGCCGCAACCGCCGGCTCCTCCGGCACCGGCTCCTGCACCTGCCCCGGACAAGAAATCCTGACGCCGCATGCGCGTGCATGAAGTTTCCGGGGCCACCGAGACCATCGAGGCGGCCCCGGCCAAGATCAATCTGGCACTGCATGTAACCGGCCAGCGGGCGGATGGTTATCATCTGCTTGAAACGCTGGTGACATTCACTGAAGCCGGTGACGTGATCCGTATTCGCGATGCCGATGCCGATAGCTTCTCGATTTCGGGGCCTTTCGGCGATCTTCTGCGTACGGGAGATGGCGGCGACAATCTCGTCACCCGCGCCCGGGACAGGCTGCGTGATACGCTTGCGGCCACGGGTCAGCCAGGCCCTCCAGTTGCCATTCACCTCGAAAAGAACCTGCCGGTGGCTTCCGGCATCGGCGGCGGTTCGGCGGATGCAGCAGCGACGCTGCGGGCGTTGTTGCGGCACTGGCATGTTACGATAGAGCCGGAAGGGCTCGCCTCAATCGCGCTCACACTCGGCGCGGATGTGCCGATGTGCCTTGAAAGCCGGCCCCTCATCGCACGCGGCATTGGCGAGGAGATCGAACCGGTCATCGATCTGCCCTGCCTCTTTCTGGTGCTCGCCAACCCGCTGAAAGCCGTCTCGACGCCGGATATATTCCGACGCTTGCAGAACAAGACCAATCCCCGCCTGCCGGCACATGCGACAATTGGCTGGATGGATTTTCTGGCGCAAAGCCGCAACGATCTCCAACCACCCGCGCAGACGTTGCTGCCGGAGATCGGCGAGATCGTCGGCATGTTGTCGCAGGAAGGTGCCGTGCTTGTCCGCATGTCCGGTTCGGGTGCGACCTGCTTTGGGGTTTTTCATTCCTTCGATGCCGCCCGAAACGCGGAAACATCGCTTCGGAAGAAACGCCCCGGCTGGTATTTTCAGGCGACGCGAACCATTTGAGGATTAGGCCATGGCAGGCGAAAGACCCTTCATTCCCCTTGGCATTGCGGTTTTGACCGTGTCGGACAGCCGCACGCTGGAGGACGACAAATCCGGCGATACGCTGGTCGCCCGTCTCGAGGAAGCCGGACACCGCCTCGCCGCCCGCGCCATCGTGCCGGATGACAGGCAGGCCATTTTCAACACCGTGCGCGACTGGACGCTTGCTGACGACATCGATGTGGTGATCACCACCGGCGGCACCGGCTTTACCGGCCGCGACGTGACGCCGGAAGCGCTGGAGCCGCTGTTCGAAAAGCGCATGGACGGCTTTTCCGCCGTCTTCCATCGCATTTCCTATGACAAGATCGGCACCGCCACCATCCAGTCACGCGCGACCGGCGGCGTGGCGAACGCCACGTTCATCTTCGTGCTGCCGGGATCACCGGGGGCTTGCAAGGATGCGTGGGATGGCATTCTCAAGGCGCAGCTCGATTATCGCCACTTGCCGTGCAATTTCGTGGAAATCATGCCCCGGCTCGATGAGCATTTGAAGCGTGGGGCTGGTGGAGTTTAGAGCAGCGGATCGAGAGTGCGTGTGGCTTTACCCCCTCTGCCCTGCCGGGCATCTCCCCCTCAAGGGGGGAGATCGGCACGACGCGCTACCTCAACTTCATTCTCAGACTGTGAGATAGGCGAAACCTATCCGCGTATCGATCTCCCCCCTTGAGGGGGAGATGCCCGGCAGGGCAGAGGGGGGTGAAGCCCCATGCACCTTCGGTCCGTTGTAAATGGTCAACATGTCGAGCCTTTCCTTCTTCCCCCGAAGGGAGAAGAAACAAGCGGCAGCGTCGAGCGCCCATCACGCCAGATATTTTTTGAAAAACTCCACCGTCCGCCCCCAGGCGAGATCGGCAGCGGCCTTATCATATCGCGCCGAGGACGTATCGTTGTTGAAGGCGTGGTTGACACCGTCGTAAACGAAGATTTCGAAGGTCTTGCCGTTTTCCTCCAGCGCTTTCTTATAGGCATCGATGCCGGCATTGATGCGTTCATCAAGACCCGCATATTGCAAAAGCAAGGGTGCCTTGATGGCCGGTACATCGGCCGCCGGCGCTTGCTGGCCGTAATAGGCGACGCCGGCATTCAGGCCTGCCGATTTGGTGGCGAAACGGTTGACCAGCCCGCCGCCCCAGCAGAAACCGACCGCACCGACCTTGCCATTCGCGCCCTGCCTTGCGGCAAGCCACACCCGGCCCGCCTCAGCATTGGCAACCGTTGCGTCCATATCGAGACCGCTGAACATTTCCCGCGCCTTATCCTCATCCGAAGGCGTGCCGCCCTGCGGCGAGAGAAAATCGACCGCAAGCGCCCGGAAACCGGCGAGCGCCACGCGTCTTGCCACATCGCGGATATGATCGTTCAGGCCTCTATTCTCGTGGATGACGATGACGGAGCCGATGGGGCCGGACACCGATTTCGGCGTAACGAGATAACCCTTCATTTCGCCACCGGGGGCGGGATAGGTCACCTCTTCCGCAACGATGCCCGCATCATCAGGCGCGACGATGGCCGCATGGGCGCTGCTGGCGGAAAGAAGCGGTGCGATGGCGGCCGCAGCCGCACCGGACCCGGCAAGAAGCGTGAGCTTTTCCATGAATTTACGGCGGTCGAGGCTGAGATGGGTATATTCATCGTAAGCGTCGATCATGGCCTGCGTAATCTTGGGCTTGTCCATCGCCTGTCCTCCTTGAACGCGGATGCGACGGGAGGATAACGCAGATCGCCCTGCGGGGAACGCAGCGGGCGGCGACGGCGCCACACTTTTGCGTGAGCGCCGCAGGCCCTGTCATTCGCCTCAGGCGGCGAGGTCCACAACGATACGGCCGTCGATCTTGCCTTCTTCCATGCGGTGGAAGATATCGTTGATATTTTCCAGCTTGTCCCAGGAGAAGTGGGCGGCGACCTTGCCTTCACCGGCGAAGGTCAACGCCTCCTCCAGATCCTGGCGTGTGCCGACGATGGAGCCACGCACCGTGATGCGCTTTAGCACCGTGTCGAACACCGGAATGGAGATGAAGCCCGGCGGCAGGCCGACAAGCGCCATTGTACCCTTGGAGCGCAGGAAGCCATAGGCCTGCTCCATGGCCTTGGGGGAGACTGCCGTTACCAGCGCGCCATGGACGCCACCGGTTGCCTTCTGCACCTGCTCCACCGCGTCAGGCGCACGGCCGTTAACGATGACATCTGCTCCCAGCTTTTTCGCAAGCGCCAGCTTGTCATCGAAAATATCGGCGGCAACGACATGCATGCCCATGGCCTTGGCATATTGCACCGCCATGTGACCAAGCCCGCCAATGCCTGATATGACCACCCATTCACCGGGCCTGACTTCGGTTTCCTTCAAACCCTTATAGACGGTGACGCCAGCGCAAAGCATAGGTGCGGCCGGGCCGAAATCGAGATTGTCAGGCAGGCGGCCGACGAATTTCGGATCGGCAAGGCCATATTCTGCAAAGCTGCCATTGACGGAATAACCTGAGTTCTTCTGGCTCGGGCACAGGGTTTCCCAGCCGGTGCGGCAAGGAATGCAGCAGCCGCAGGCGGTATAGAGCCAGGGCGTGCCGGCACGGTCGCCTTCCTTGATGCCGGTGACACCAGCGCCGATTTTCGCGACATAACCGGCACCTTCATGGCCGGGAATGAAGGGCGGGTTGGGTTTGACCGGCCAGTCACCCGTTGCGGCGTGCAGGTCGGTGTGGCAAACGCCCGTCGCCTTGTAATTGATGAGAATTTCACCGGGGCCGGGATCCGGTATCGCCACTTCCTCGATAGTCAGTGGTTTCCCAAACGCGCGGACGACGGCTGCCTTCATTGTTTTTGTCATGACATACTCCTCAATCTCTGCTCGCCTGAAATCCTCGACGGCGGGCAGAGATTAACGGGGATGGGGCGTCATGGAATTGACCCATCGCAAATCGGCTTATTTTGGAGGCGTCGACTGTCTCACTTATGGAGCAACCTGACGATGCTGTTTCACTCCAAAGCCAACCAAATGGCGAGCCAGCCCCACAGGCAGACCAGAAGGGCAAAGCCGATGCCGAACAATGCCCCACGATGGCGGAGACGATTGCTGGTGACATGAACATAAGAATGGGCGTAACGCGACAGCACGAACAACCAGGCCAGCACGATGGTGACGATATTGTCCGCATCGGTGATGTAAAGCAGCAGGCAGGCGATGTGGAACAGGACGGGAAGTTCGAACTGGTTGGCGATATTGCGGTTTACCAGATAGCTTTCCCGCGCTTCCTCGCTCTTATCGCGAAGCCGGATGGCCGATTCACGATCCGTGAAGGTGTATTTTTTACGCCGGTAGAGCAGCAGTATGTAAAGTCCGAAAACGAGAAAGACATGGGCGATCATCGGCCAGAACATTGCGGTCGTCGGTGACATGCTTTCTCTCCCAATCATGAAAACGCTCCCCGATCCGGCTGGAATCGGGGAGCGCCAAATACTCTGTCTATCTTTTTACGGATTCGGTTTGAAAGATCAAACCGCGCCGGGATAGTTCGGGCTTTCGCGGGTGATCGTCACGTCATGGGCGTGGCTTTCACGCAGGCCGGCGCTGGAAATGCGCACGAAGGTGGCGCGCTCCTGGAATTCCTTGATGTTGCTGCCGCCGACATAACCCATGGCGGCCTTGAGGCCACCGGCCAGCTGATGCAGGACGCCGGAGACCGGACCCTTGTAGGGAACCTGACCTTCGATGCCCTCAGGCACAAGCTTCAGCGTATCGCGCACTTCCGCCTGGAAATAACGGTCTGCCGAACCGCGGGCCATGGCGCCAACGGAGCCCATGCCGCGATAGGCCTTGAAGGAACGGCCCTGATAGAGGAACACTTCGCCCGGGCTTTCATCCGTGCCGGCGAGCAACGAGCCGATCATGACGGCGGAAGCGCCGGCGGCGATTGCCTTGGCCAGATCGCCCGAAAACTTGATGCCGCCATCGGCGATGACAGGAATATCGGCAGCATTGGCCGCTTCAACCGAAGCCATGACGGCCGCCAGCTGCGGCACGCCGACACCGGCGACGATACGCGTCGTGCAGATGGAACCGGGACCGATACCGACCTTGACGGCGTCAGCACCGGCATCGATCAGCGCCTTGGTGCCATCGGCGGTGGCGACATTGCCGGCGATGATGCGAACCGAGTTCGACATCTTCTTGACCAGAGAGACGGCATCCAGCACGCGCTGCGAATGGCCATGTGCTGTATCAACGACCAGAAGGTCGACGCCGGCATCAATGAGGCGCTCGGCGCGCTCGATGGCATCGGCACCGACGCTGATGGCGGCGGCGGCGCGAAGGCGGCCCTGCGCATCCTTGGTGGCGTTGGGGTTAAGCTGCGACTTCTCGATATCCTTGACGGTGATGAGGCCAACGCAATTGCCCTTGGGGTCTACAACCAGCAGTTTTTCGATGCGGTGCTTATGAAGCAGCCGGCGCGCTTCCTGTTGATCGACGCTGCTTTCCTTGACCGTGACCAGGTTTTCCCGGGTCATCAGCTCGTAGATCTTCTGCTGCGGATCGGAGGCAAACCGCACATCGCGGTTGGTCAGGATGCCAACGAGGCGACCGTTCTTGTGGCCGCCGGAACCGCCGTTTTCAACCACGGGAATGCCGGAAATGCCGTGCGCCTTCATCAACGCCTGCGCTTCTGCAAGCGTCGCATCCGGGCCGATCGTGACCGGGTTGACGACCATGCCGCTTTCGAATTTCTTCACCTGCCGGACTTCTTCGGCCTGCTCGATGGGGGTGAGGTTGCGGTGGATGACGCCGATGCCGCCGGCCTGGGCCATGGCGATGGCAAGACGGCCTTCCGTGACCGTATCCATGGCCGAAGACAGGATCGGCAGGTTGAGATCGATATCGCGGGCAATGCGGGTGGCGATATTCGTCTGTCCCGGCATAACTTCGGAATGCCCGGGCTGCAGCAACACATCGTCAAATGTGAGAGCGTCCAAACCAGTGGGTGTTTGAATGATGCGTGCCATGACCAAATTCCTTCATAATGAAAAATGCGTGGCCGTCCCGGAACGAAAAGTTCACCCCGGCGCCCTGCAAGGATTGCTTGGAAGTTGGCGAGGGCTGGTAACACGTTCATGACAGGAAGGGAATAGAAAAAACCCGGAATGAACTTCCGGGTTCTCCCTGTTGCTGCATTGCAGCAGATATCAGATGTCGAACTGGTAGGACTTCGGCACGAAACGATAACCCGTATCCAGCTTTTCCGCGTAACCAACGGACGGGAAAGGCATGTGATAGCCAAGGAAAGGCAGCCGGTCGGTGGCGATCATGTCATAGACCTTCTTGCGGGTGGCAGCAGCAGCAGCCTTGTCCATGTCGAATTTCACTTCCCAATCGGGCCTCTGCAGCGACAGGACGAAATGGTTTGCCGTATCCGCCGTCAGGATCAGCTGTTTACCTTCCGATTCGACCCGGAAGATCATGTGGCCCGGTGAATGGCCGAAGGCCGCAATGCCGGTGATGCCGGACACGACATTGGCGCCGTCGCCGATGAAGGTCGCCTTTTCCGCCAGCGGCTTGACGTTGGCGATAACGCCCTTGTGCCCACCCTCGGCAGGCGTGCCGACCCGCTTCTCATCCGTCCAGAAATCATATTCCGCCTGGCCGACCACGTAACGCGCCTTTGAAAAGGCCGGCGCGCCCTTTTCCATCAGCCCGCCGATGTGGTCGCCGTGCATGTGAGTCAGCACCACCACGGTCACATCCTCCGGCGTGTAACCGGCCGCCGCCATGCCCTCGATCAGGCGGCCATTGCCGGCCCCACGGCCGGCCTCGCCGAAACCGGTATCGAACAACACAAGGTCTGTGCCGGTATTGATGAGAACCGGCGAAAAGGAATTGACGAATTGCTCCTTCGGCAGAAAGTTTTCTTCCAGCAATTTACCGACCGTCTCCGCCGACTGATCCGTGCCGAAGGTCTCACCAGGGTTTGGCGCGGCGCGCGCGCCGTCCTTCACCACCAGCACCTCGAAATTGCCGAGCTTGAAGCGGTTGGTTTCCGGCGACATGGCGTGCTTTATCTCCATGGAGGTTTGCGGCTGGTTGGTTTGGGCCGTTGCGGTGCGCGCCATCAGCAGCGGCGCACCGAGGACGGTTGCGCCGGCTGCACCGATGAGGCCGCGTCTGCTCATGCTCAAGGATTGGGTCATCATCTTGTCTCCGATTTCGCCAACTGGCCGTTATCACCAACTGAACTCACCCAACGGACAATAGAGCGAGAAAGTTTCAAGGAAACCGGCCTCACGCAGGTTTGATCGGAGCGTTAGAAATAGACAATTAACATGTTGGCAAGCGGTCCTATCAGGCGTAGGAGGAACGAGAGACACCTTTGTCGCAGCGGAAAGCCGCAGGCAGCCCCATGAACCGCATCATCCCCCTCATCCTGGCAGTCGCTCTCTTTATGGAGCAGATGGACTCCACCGTCATCGCAACCTCGCTTCCGGCGATTGCAGCAGATCTCAATGTCGGCCCGATCACCCTCAAGCTCGCGCTGACCGCCTATATGGTGTCGCTGGCGATCTTCATTCCCATCAGCGGCTGGATGGCCGACAAATACGGCGCAAAGAAAATCTTTCGTTTCGCCATCGGCGTCTTCGTGGTGGGGTCGATCTGTTGCGCGGTCTCGTCGTCGGTGTTCGAGTTCGTGCTCTCGCGCTTCCTGCAGGGCATGGGCGGGGCGATGATGACGCCCGTCGGCCGTCTCGTTCTGCTTCGAACGACGAAACGGACCGAACTCGTCTCCGCCATGGCGCTGTTGACGATACCGGCGCTTGTGGGGCCGCTCACCGGCCCGCCGATCGGCGGTTTCATCACCACCTATTTTTCCTGGCACTGGATTTTCCTGATCAACGTGCCCATCGGTATTATCGGCATCTGGCTGTCGACCATCTTCCTGCCGGAAATTGAAACCACCAATCCGCCGCCGATGGACGGCAAGGGTTTCATTCTGTCCGGTATCGCCGCCTCCGGCGTTGTCTTCGGCGTGTCAGTGGTCAGCCTGCCGGCACTGCCGCCCGCCATCGGCATCGCCTCGACGATCATCGGTTTTATCTGCGGTTTTCTTTACGTGCGCCATGCCGCGCGCCATCCCGCCCCCATTCTGGATTTCCGCATTTTTCAGAATGCGACGTTCCGGGCGGCATCCGTTGGCGGCACCATCTTCCGCATTTCGACGGGCGCCATTCCGTTCCTGATGCCGCTGATGCTGCAGATCGGCTTCGGGCTTAACCCGTTCCAATCAGGGATGATCACCTTTGCCGGCGCAATCGGTGCGATCACCACGAAATTCATGGCCAAGCGCGTGTTTGCGGCAACGGGATTCAGGTCAACGCTGATCGGAGCGGGCGTCGTCGGCGCGTTCACGACGCTTGCCAACAGCTTCTTCACACCGGAAACACCCTACCCGCTGATCATGATCTTTCTGGTCACGGCGGGATTTGCCCGGTCGTTCTTTTTCACCGGATCGAACGCACTCAGCTATTCCGATATCGAAGACAGCCAGGCCAGTCAGGCGACCTCGATGGCCTCGGTGATGCAACAGATCAGCCTGGCGCTGGGTGTGGCTTTCGCCGCCTCCATTCTGGAAGTCAGCAGTGCAATGTCCGGCACGCATCTGCAGCTTGCCGATTTCCACATCGCCTTCACCATCGTGGCGCTGGTGTCGCTGTTCGCCATCGTGCCGATCATCCGCATGGACGCACAGGCCGGTGCGGCCGTCTCCGGCCACCGCGGCAAGGTTTCGCAACCGGCGGAATGATCAGTCTTCGGCGGCCTCTCCGGCTTCGGCATCGATAGCGGGCTCGTTCCTGCGGCCCTTGAAGTGCTTGGCAAGCAGGAACATCTCGACCGATTCCGAGCGTGACGACGCCGGCTTGATGTGCAGGACCTGCTTGAAGTTCTTCTTCAGCATGTCCAGCAGCGCCTTTTCCGTGCCGCCCTGGAAGGTCTTGGCCAGGAAATGGCCGCCTTCCGCCAACACCTGAACGGCGAAATCGGCCGCGACTTCGCACAGATGCATGGTGCGGATGTGGTCGGTCTTCTGGTGGCCCGTGGTTGGCGCCGCCATATCCGACAAGACAAGATCGGGCGTGCCGCCGACAGCTTCCATCAGCTGGTCCGGTGCGGTCGGGTCGAGGAAGTCGAGTTGCAGGATCTTCACGCCGGGGATCGGATCGATTTCGAGAAAATCGATGGCCGCAACGCGAATGTCGTCCTCAGTCGAATCCGTCACCTTGGAGGCGATCTGCGACCAGCTTCCGGGTGCGGCGCCAAGGTCGATGATGCGCGTCGCGCCCTTCAGGATCTGGTGCTTGTCGTTGATTTCCAACAGCTTGAAGGCGGCACGGGCGCGATAGCCTTCCAGCTTGGCGCGCTGCACATAGGGGTCGTTGATATGACGTTCCAGCCAGCGGCGCGATGAGGCCTTGAGCTTGGTCTTCTTGACCTTCTGGCCGATCTTTCGGCCGGTACGATTGGTGCTTGTCGGCGCCTTGCTCATGTCAAACCTTCTGTTCTGTCCTGCCGTACGATCTGCATGCGCCTTATGCGGTTGCGCCGCCATGCGCCGTCATCCGCCATCATATCCGTCAAGAGACCTTCACGCAGGCCACGATCGGCCACCCGCATGCGGCGTGACGGCCAACGGCGGCGAATGGCCTCAAGAATGGCGCAGCCCGCCAGAACCAGATCGGCCCTATCAGGACCGATGCAGGCATTGGCGGCGCGGCCAGCGAAATCCCATGCCAGCAGCTTGTCCTGCATGGCGGTCACCTCTGCATCGGAAAGCCAGAGGCCATCCACCTTGCGGCGATCATAGCGCGGCAGATCGAGATGAACACCCGCAAGCGTCGTCACCGTGCCGGATGTTCCGATCAGATGGAAATCCTCGTGATGCACAAGCGGCGCGAGAGGCGGGCAATGGAAGGCATCCAGCAGCCCTTCGACTTCCCGCACCATGGCCGCAAACACGTCAGGCGTCACATCGCGGCCGCCATGGCGTTCCGAAAGCGTGACGACGCCGACCGGCAGCGAAGTCCAGTGGGTGATGTGGTTGGCGAGCCGGTTCGAGCGGTTTTCGCCGACCTTGATGACGGCGATTTCCGACGATCCGCCGCCGATATCGAACAGCACCACGGAGCGTGCTTCACGCCCGACAAGCGAGGCGCAACCCGAGACCGCAAGGCGGGCTTCCGTTTCACGGCTGATGATTTCGAGCCTGAGCCCGGTTTCGCGGGTGACACGCGCCAGAAATTCCTCACCATTGATTGCCGCGCGGCAAGCTTCGGTGGCAATGAGCCGCATGCGCCGTATGGGACGACCCGCGAGTTTCGCGGCACAGACCTTGAGGGCCTCCACCGCGCGATCCATAGCATCGTCTGAAAGGCGGCCGGTCGATACCAATCCCTCGCCCAGCCGGACGATACGCGAAAAGGCATCAACGACCCGGAACTGGCCGGGCCTTGTCGGCTGCGCGATCAGCAGGCGGCAATTATTGGTGCCGAGATCGAGCGCCGCATACATATCTGCCGGCGTGTCCTGGCCATGCTCATGCTGACGACCCGCCTGACGGGCGGAATCCAATTGCTGGCGGTGCGGTTCCTGAGAAGCCCCGTTGGCACGACCGTTCTGCTTGCCGACATGTCTCGCTGCCGGGGAGGGAACCAACGGTCGGCCCTGCGGATCGCGACCACGCGGATCGCGGTGAACCCGCTTGCGGTTGCGCGATTTGCGAACACCGCCGGGCGGTGCAGTGGTTGGATTTATGGCGTCCGTTACAATGGGAGCCTGCGCCTGTTCACCAGATGCAGGCGCACTCTGCTGGGAGGACGCGCCTTTGCCGCGAGAACGCCGCCGGCGCTTTCGTTTGCGCGGTTCGGCATCCGGCTCGAGAGCCGACACGTAAGGGGAACCGGCCGGAACATCCGCGGCAACATCATGCGACAACACAGCGGCGTCACGGGGTTTCCCGTCACGCTTGTGTTTCTTGCCACGACGGGATCGCTTCGCTTTCCCTTTGTCCGCCACCGATGCCCCTTGGTCCGACGGCTTTGGGCCGTTTCCGGGGTCGATCACTGTCTTGTCCATTTCGCCGCGCACAAGCAAAGACGCTATGCTGCTGGCTTTCATAGGTTTCGTTGGGTGGACAATACCAGCGCAAGAGATTTTAGCCAAATGGTTTTTCCCGAGCCGAAAACGGCAGGCGTCGAGGCGATATAGCTAGGCGCGCAACAGGACCACTCAGAGGCTCCCAATTGCTCTAATAGTTTTTCTGGGGTCCGTCCTCTGACAGTACAAACATAACTTAGTGATTGTTAGTATGAAGATGCGAGGAAGATACACAGCGATGGGTTTACTTTCGGAGAAGAATCAGGCTCAACTTTTTCGGGAAATTTTATTCATAATTCCACTTTGGAGCACATAATGCCGAGAGTAAGAGAATCCCATCTTGTAATTCCGACCCTTAGAATTCTCGCTACGAAACAGGACGGGTTTGCTACAACATCGACGCTCATCGATGAACTCGAAGACTACTTCGCACCGGAAGGCATAGATGACACTCTACTTCAAGGAAGAAATGATACGCATTTCAGCCAGAAAGTGCGAAATCTTGTTTCGCACCGGCAGAATTCAACTGGTCTGGAAACCCGCGGATGGGCATCCTATGACCAAGGACGCGAAGGGTGGACAATAACCGACGCAGGAAGACTTTTCTTGGCTCAGATGGGTGAGCTCGACGAATAATCACCCTGCCGCTCCAAAGAACGCCTGCAAGGAGGAACCCAAGCTAGGTGTGAGTGGTCGATCGCGTCTTTCTCCCATATGAACCAAGCATATCCTGTAGCAGTCGATGCTTTGGGATCAACACGCCCCTTCACCATTGGAACGCGCTCAGAGAACTGAGCAAATATAGTTGGTGGGCTGTCCTTAAATATGCCTTCATACCGCCCGACGCTTTCGAGAAAGACGGTGCGCGCCAAAATAGCAACGCCCTGACGAGCCACAGTCATAGCGCGCGCTACAAACTCTTCGGCCAACCGAAATGGTGGGTTTGTGATTACCCAATCGTGTGATAGCGCCTCATACGGAAACGTCAGGAAATCACGAATGGGCGCGTAGCCGTAAGGGTATGCATCTGCGGAATCAACTCGAGCAAAATATTCTGATAGAGGGCGCGACATATAACCTCTGCCCGCTGCCGGTTCCAAGCAAGTGCAAGAAGCAACCTTTTCACGACCTATGATATATTCAATTAACGCTCTCGTCGCCCAAGGTGGCGTGGGGAAATCATCAGGGCTATCTTGTGCCTCATGCCGCTGTGCCATAACGGCATGTGATGTATTTTGCATGAAATTTCTCCCTTGAGGATTGCAGAGGCATGCCGTGCAATTTCTTATCAGGCAACACTTTCGCGAGGCTGTAGCCGTGTATTTTTAGAGCTACAATAGCACCCTCGGATGATTTTCGGACCTAATCTGCCCACTTTTGTTATCGAAGCAGGACAAAATTTCGGCTCAGTCCGAGGCCCTTTAGTAACCCAAACGAATTCCACGGGAGTAAGTAACGCCGCAAAAAGAAGAGCTTGCATCGGAGGTCAAATCTCCCATCTCCCGGTAAGTCCTTGTAGCATTTGAACTTATCGGGAGAAGGGAATGGTACGGTTGAGTGGGGTCGAACCACCGACCTCAGGTGCCACAAACCTGCGCTCTAACCAACTGAGCTACAACCGCACATGAAACGCCGAAGCGGCGTCACGGGGGGTGACATAAAAGGTGTTTCCCCCATTTGCAAGTGCCTCAGTGAATTTTGCGAAAAAAGGCATCGAAAGGCAAGCGCTTTCATTGCGCCGAGACGGATAACGGGCGAAGGCAAGGCCTGTTCATGTTAACTCTGTTTGGCGATTCATCCGCCGGATGGTGGACCCCGCCGGCGTGTGAAGTTATTTAAAATTCTGTTAACGTGGTGCCATAGCGGGTTTACCTTTCAGCTTCATGAGGAGGCTGAAAAGCCCGCAAGGTCCGGTAGTGCCAGAATAGGTTTCGACATGCCCGCCGTCCAGTATCCCTTTATCGATATAGCAGTGCATGAACGGGTGCGTGAAGGTTTCGGGCGCGGCGAGGCGATGGCTTTGTTCTCGCTCGACCTTCAGAGCGCCCTTTGGGCCAACGGCCGGGGTGCGGCGTTGTTCGGCACGCCGATGGTCTACGATTTTCTGGAACAGGGCCCGAAGCGGCAGGATGTGACCTTCCGGCAGCTGGCGGCGACGGCGGCGCGGCTTTCCCAGGCGGGCGACAGCCTGCCGTTTACCATTCGCATCAATGCCGGTTTCCGCAGCATTGCCGTGACCGCCAGGGCGGAAATCATTGAAGCAGAACCGGGCCAGCCCGCAATACTGTTTTCCGCCCTTACCGACCAGGCCGCGCCGGACACCACGGAATGCGCCCGACGCATGATCGAAGGTTTTGACGACCCCGATATTCATATGGCGGTTCTGAATGGCGACAACGAGATCGTTGCTGCTTCGCCGCGCTTCCCGTCTCTCGGCATTACGCCGCACACGGCAAGGACGCTGGTGCGCATGGCCGCCGGCCAGTCCGGTCATCTCGTCAAGCGCCCCGTGCCGACCGGCAAGGGTTATCTGCCGGCGGCGACCGGCCAGATCACGACGTCGCCCGAACTCAACCTGATGTTCGTGGTCGAGACCGCGCTTGGCACACTCGATCCTGTCAATGGCTTTGCTGAAGACAAGCCGCAGGAAACCCCGGCTGCCGTTCAGCCCGATTTGCCAGTCGCGGAGGCCGCACCTGTTGTCGCCGCCGCGGCCTCCTTTGATTCCGTGCTTGATGCCGTTGCCGGTATCGAGGATGTGGAGGACGTGCCGGAACTGCCCGCCGATGGCGAAGACGAGATTGTGGCGGAACAGGAACTGGACGCCCTTCCCTTGCCGGCAGAAGAACAGGCCGAGGCCCCACTGGATATCCCTGTCGAAGATGCCGATGCCGCCGCGCAGGAGGCGATGACCGACGATATTGCCGATCTCTTCGAACTCGATGCGGATGAGGCAGAGGCGCCGGCAATCGACCGTGCCACCGGTCACGACCATGCTGAAGAGGTATCGGAAGAAGCTGAAAGCATGCCAGCCGAAGAGATCACCGAAACCGTGACGGCGCAGGCCGCTGTGCCGGCGGAAGAGGATATTCCGGCGGAAACGGACGCAGCAGAAGAAGCACCGGCTTTTGTCTTTAATGCCGGTGCGCGCGCATCCCGTTTCGTCTGGAAAATCGATGCCGAGGGGCGCTTCAGCTCGATTTCGCATGAATTCGCAGAAGCTGTCGGCGCAAAGGCGGCGGCTGTCGAAGGCATGGGCTTTGCCGATGTGGCCGCACTTTTCAACCTTGATCCGGATGGCAAGATTCGCGAACTTCTTAGCCGTCGCGACACATGGTCGGGCAAGACGATCTATTGGCCGGTGGAAGGCACCTCCCTGATGGTGCCGATCGACCTCGCCGCCCTGCCCACCTATACCCGCTCGCGTGAATTCGACGGTTTCCGGGGTTTCGGCATCGTGCGGCTTGCCGACGCCGCGCAAGATCCGCATGCCACCGGCCTTACCTTCCTGAACGCGGAAGACGTTTTTCAGACCGAAGCTTCGCCGCAGTTGGATGCCGAGGATGAAAGCCGCGAATTGCTGGCTTTTATCGATGAGGATGACGAGGCCGAAGACGAGGCCCCGGCGGTGGAAGCTGACGAAACGACGGGCGAGGCTTTGGCCGAAGACCAGCGTCACGATTACAGCCCGCCGGAATTCGAAGCACCCGTGCCGACGACCGCTCCAGCACCCGAGCCGTCCTATTCCGACAAGGTCGTTCATCTGGAGGACCGCCGTTCGCGCTCACGCGAGGGTTTGACCGCAGGCGAACAGGCTGCCTTCCGGGAAATCGGCCGGACGCTTGCACCCATCGATATCCTGGCCGACGAGAACCGCAAAGCGGACGAAGAGGCTCGTTCCGCCGAGTCGGTTCCGCAGGATAGTCGCGAAGATATCGCGCCGGAAATGCCGGTGGACAAAACGCAGAACGTTCAAGAACCTGCCAAGGCGACGGAAATAGTGGAGGAGGACGACCTCTTCGCCGATTATGTTCGTGGTGAGCGGCCGGCTGCTGCCCCCACACCGACAAATGAAATCGATACCGGCGAGAAGGAAGACACCGCAACGGACTTGCAGCCGACGGCCGATATTGCTGCTGCGATGATTAGCCCTCCCCCTCGCCCCGCCGGTGTCCTGACGGCCGAGACATTGGATCAAATGCCGGTGGCGCTTCTTGTCCATGCCGGCGACAGGCTGATCCACGCCAATCCGGATTTCCTGCGGCTGACGGGCTACACCTCGCTTGAGGAACTCCAGGATGTGGGCGGGCTGGAAGCGCTGCTGCAGCGGCAGGAACTGGACGAGATGCCTGACAATGAGGGCGGCATGGTCGTGGTCAGTGCCGAAAACGACATCATTCCGGTCAAGGCGCGGTTACAGTCCATCCGCTGGGAAGAAACCAAGGCACTGATGCTGTCGCTGATTCCGCTGGAAGAAAAACAGACGCCTGTTGCAGCAGCCAACGAAAATACGGCAGCAACAGCGGGTGCAGAAGCCGGCAGCGTTTCCGTGCTGCAGGGTGAAGTCGAGGAACTGCATTCCATTTTGGAAACCGCCACCGACGGCGTGGTGTTATTGGGAGACAGCGGCGAAATCCGCTCGCTCAACCGTTCCGCCAGCGCGCTGTTCAACTATGACAATGGCGAAATCGCCGGCAAGCCCTTCGTCACCCTGTTTGCGCATGAGAGCCAGCGCGCCGTGCTGGATTATCTCTCCGGCCTTGCCAATAACGGTGTGGCCAGCGTGTTGAATGATGGCCGCGAGGTGATCGGCCGCGAAGCATCCGGCGGTTTCCTGCCACTGTTCATGACCATCGGGCGGCTTAAATCCTCGCATGGCTATTGCGCCGTCATCCGCGACATCACCCAGTGGAAGCGCACGGAGGAAGAACTTCGCAACGCCAAGCGGGCAGCGGAAACCGCCAATGCCCACAAGACCGATTTCCTGGCGCGCGTCAGCCATGAAATCCGCACACCGCTCAACGCCATTATCGGCTTTGCCGACATGATGGCGACCGAGCGGTTCGGGCCGATCGGTCATCCGCGTTATGCGGAATACTCCAATGATATCGGCCGTTCCGGCCGGCACGTGCTCGACATCGTCAATGATCTGCTCGACATTTCCAAGATCGAGGCCGGGCAGATGGATGTGGATTTCATCGCCGTGCCGTTGAACGAGACAGTGGCCGAAGCGGTCTCGCTGGTGCAGCCGCAGGCCAACAATCAGCGTGTCATCATCCGCACCGCACTGTCGCAATCAGTGCCACAGATCGTTGCCGACCTGCGCTCGATCAAGCAGATCGTGCTGAACATCCTGTCCAACGCCATCCGCTTCACGCCGTCGGGCGGCCAGATCGTCGTTTCCACCGCCTATGAGGCGAATGGCAGCGTGGCGCTGCGCATTCGCGACACCGGCATCGGCATGACGCGGGCGGAGCTGGAACAGGCCATGAAGCCATTCCGGCAGGTGGCCTCATCCAGCAAGCGCGTGCGCGGCGACGGCACCGGGCTTGGCCTGCCACTGACCAAGGCGATGGTGGATGCCAACCGGGCAAATTTCTCCATCACCTCGACGCCGAATGAAGGCACGCTGGTGGAAATCACCTTTCCTTCGCAACGGGTTCTTGCCAACTGAGGTCATGCGGGCGTAGCAATGCGAAAGCCACCGGCGTCATGATCGCCGATCACGGCTTTCGCAAGACAGGCCCGCATACCCATGACGGTTTCCCTTCCAGCCACAAAACGCGTTTCGATACTGCCTGTCGCGGCGGTCATCGTCGCGGCCATTGCCGCCATGCCGATTCTGGCGATCTTCTGGCTGGCGCTCACCGGCAGTACCGATGGATGGCAACATCTTCTCGCCAACGTTCTGCCGCGTGCGGGGTTTCGCACGTTCATGTTGCTGGGGATGACGGCCGCAACGACGGCGTTTTCCGGCATTGGCTGCGCCTGGCTCGTCACGACATTCGAATTTCCGCTGCGGCGTCTGTTGTCTGCGGCACTTGTACTGCCGCTGGCCATTCCCTCCTATCTGGCCGCCTATGCTTTCGGCGAATTCCTCGATTTCACCGGCCCGGTTCAGAGCGCAATTCGCGCCGCCTTCGACTATCACAGCATCCGCGATTATTGGTTTCCCGACATACGCTCGCTTGGCGGCGCGGTGATCGTCCTGAGTTCGGTGCTTTACCCGTATGTCTATCTCTCGGCTCGCACCGCTTTTTCCATGCAGGGCCGGTTTGCGGCGGAAGCGGCCCGCACGCTTGGCGCAAAGCCGCTCAGCGTGTTCTTTTCCGTACAATTGCCGATGGCGCGGCCAGCGATTGCCATCGGGCTTTCGCTAGTCTTGATGGAGACGCTGAACGATATCGGTGCAGTCGAATATCTCGGTGTCCAGACGCTGACCTTCACCATTTACGAGACCTGGCTCAATCGCGGCAATCTTGCCAATGCGACGCAGATCGCCGCCGTCATCCTCATCATCGTTGGCGCGCTGATCTTCATCGAACGCAATGCGCGTGAGAAACAGCGTTTCGGTGCGCCGAAAGCGACGAGCATGGCGCAGCGCCATCGGCTGAAGATGTTGACCGGCTGGCGGCGCTGGTGTGCGAGCCTGTTCTGCTTCCTGCCCGTGGCAAGCGGATTTTTCATTCCCGTCATCGTGCTTGGCGGTTATGCCGCTAAGCGGCTGGATGCGCTGTTTGCACCGAAACTTCTGAAAGCGCTGGGCCACAGTCTCGAGGTCTCGCTCGCCGCCGCCTTCGTTACCCTGATCGTGGCTTTCATCTTTTCCTACGCCATTCGAACCGAGCGCTCGCGCACATCGAAGGTCGCCGCCCGCCTTGGCTCCATGGGATATGGCGTGCCGGGAACGGTGCTTGCCATCGGCGTGCTTATTCCGCTCGCCAGCCTCGACAATGGGGTCGACGGGTTCATTCGGTCGCATTTCGGGTTTTCAAGTGGATTGCTGCTTTCCGGCACAGCCTTCGCCATCATCTATGCTCATAGCGTGCGTTTCATGACCATGGCGGAAGGCACGCTCGATGCCGGTTTCCAGAAGCTCTCGCCGCATATCGACATGGCCTCGCGGACGCTTGGGCGCAATCGTTTGCAAACGCTGTTCAAGGTATTGTTGCCGAACATGCGGCCGGCGGCGCTGACTGCTTTTCTGCTCGTGCTGATCGAATCCATGAAGGAACTGCCGGCGACCATCCTGCTCAGGCCTTTCGGTTTCAACACGCTCGCCACGCTGGTCTATGAGGATGCATCCCGCTCCAGGGTGCAGGATGCCGCCGTGCCGGCGATCATCATCATCATTGCCGGGCTTATTCCCGTGCTTCTCGTCTCGAAATCGATGGATCATCCGGAAAACAGCTGAGCCGCGCCCGGTATCTCGGCAAAAAGAAAGGCGGCCTTTCGGCCGCCTGTATTAGTTGTGCTTTTTTTAACGAGAGAAAGGGGGACAACCTCGCCATATGGAAATTATCAATCCCGGCCGTCAGAAATTTGACAACCCTGCGTTAGGTTTACTTTCCGCCAACTCCTATTAACAAGCGGTTAAAACCAAAATCGAGCAATCACCGACGATAATTCCTATTTTGAGACCGTAGAGTCCCAAAACTAAATTACAGGTTTCTAATTTTGTTGCGATTTCAACAGTAACGTGAGGAAATCGTAGCGAGCCTGATAATCAGTTGCGGGCGGCGGCGTGTTCGTCCCGCATCCTCTGCAGTTCGGTGCGTTTGGACGTGATGGAGGTGACAATGACGCCGATCGTCACGAGGCCGATGAGGATCGTGCAGATGGCATTGATTTCCGGCGTCACGCCGAGGCGTACCTGCGAGTAAATCTTGATCGGCAGCGTGGTCGCACCGGGGCCGGTGGCAAAGCTGGCGATCACCAGATCGTCCAGTGAGAGCGTGAAGGCCAGCATCCAGCCAGCGATGACCGCGGGGAAAATCAACGGCAGGGTGATGCGGAAGAAGGTTTTCACCGGCGGGCAGCCGAGATCGAGCGCTGCTTCCTCGAGGCTGCGGTCGAAGGTCAGCAGGCGCGACTGCACGACGATTGCCACATAACACATGGTGAAGGTGGTGTGGGCGATGACCACCGTCCAGAAACCGCGATCCACCCCGACGGCGACGAACAGCAGCAGCAGCGACAGGCCGGTGATGACTTCAGGCATGACGAGCGGCGCATAGATCATGCCGGAAAACAGCACACGTCCCGGAAACCGCGCAAAGCGGGTGAGCGACAGCGCCGCCAGCGTTCCGAGGATGGTGCCGATGGTGGCGCTTAATATACCGACGCGCAGCGTCACCCAGGCCGCATCCATCAGCCCCTGGTTCGACCACATGGACCTGTACCATTGCAGCGAAAAGCCGCCCCAGACGGTGACGAGCTTGGAGGCATTGAAGGAATAAACGATCAGGATGATGATCGGGATATAGAGAAAGGCAAAACCGAGCGTCAGGACGGTGATGTCGAATTTTCCGCGCTTCATGGCCTCATCCCACCTTCTTCTGCTGGTTCTGGAAGATGGCGATGGGCACCACCAGCAACAGCAGCAGCAGCACGGCCACGGCGGATGCCAATGGCCAGTCGCGATTACCGAAGAATTCCGTCCACAGCGTCTTGCCGATCATCAGCGTCTGCGCGCCGCCGAGCAGATCGGGGATAACGAATTCGCCAGTGATTGGGATGAAGCAGATCATCGCCCCGGCTACCACACCCGGAAGCGACAGCGGGAAAGTGATCTTCCAGAAGGCCTTCCATGGCGGGCAGCCGAGATCGGCCGCCGCTTCCAGAAGCGTGTTGTCGAGTTTCTCCAGCGCCGAATAAAGCGGCAGCACCATGAAGGGTAGATAGGAATAAACGATGCCGATGAAGATCGCCGTCTCGGTGCGGAAAATGTTTACCTGTTGGTCCGGCCCCAGAAAACCTAGCCATTGGAACAGCACCGTCAGCAGTCCCTCGGGCTTCAGAATGCCGATCCAGGCATAAACGCGGATCAGGAACGAGGTCCAGAACGGCAGGATCACCAGCATCACCAGTGTCGGCCGCACGGCTGAAGGCGCGCGCGCCATGGCCAGCGCCATGGGATAACCGATCAGCAAAAGCAGGCAGGTGGAGATGAAGGCGATGCGCAGCGACGACAGATAGGCGTCGATGTAAAGCGGGTCTTCCGTCAGGAACAGGTAATTCTCGAAATCCAGCTGCGAGAAGAACGTGCCGAGCTTCGAAAATCCTTCGAAGACCGGCGTATAGGGCGGCATGGATATGGCCGTATCCGACAGCGATATCTTGAAGATGATGAAAAACGGCGCTGCGAAGAACAGCAGCAGCCAGAAATAGGGAACCGCAACGACCAGCCAGCGCCAGGGGCTTTGCCGGTTTTCGGGAGTGGTGATCGCCATGAAAGCCTCCCTCAGCGTGTCAGGACAAGACCTGAATCCGGTTTCCAGTTCAGCCACACCATATCGCCGAAGGTGATCGGGCGATCGACGAGACGCGAGACGTTGGCCTGCGCGGCGCGGATGACACGGCCATCGGCAAGCTTGACGATGAACACCGAGAAATCACCGAGATAGCCGATATCCCAGACCTCGCCATAGGCGGAATTAACGGCAATGTCGGCGGGCTGGTCGAGCGAGATGCGGACCTTTTCCGGGCGGATGGCGTAAGCCACCTGACTGCCGGTCGCAGCGGCGCATTCCTGCTCCACCGTTACCTTCAACCCGTCGCAATCGAGCGTCACCAGACCCGGCTTGCCGATGTCTGAGGCGTTGGCGACGACATTGGCGTCGAAAATATTGATGTCGCCGATGAAGTCAGCGACATAGCGCGTGTTCGGCGCCTCGTAAATCTCGGCCGGCGTCGCCACCTGCACGACGTTGCCCTTGTCCATGACCGCAATGCGATCCGATACCGTCATCGCCTCTTCCTGATCGTGCGTGACGATGAGGAAGGTGAGGCCGAGATTGGTCTGGATGTCCATCAGCTCGAATTGGGTTTCCTCGCGCAGCTTCTTGTCGAGCGCGCCGAGGGGTTCGTCCAGCAGAAGCACCTTCGGGCGCTTGGCGAGCGACCGGGCAAGCGCCACGCGCTGTCTCTGGCCGCCAGAAAGCTGGCTCGGCTTGCGTTTGGCGAATTCCGTCAGCTTGACGAGCCGCAGCATTTCCTCGACGCGGGAAAATATTTCCGCCTTCGGCAGGCCGTCCTGCTCCAGCCCGAAGGCGATGTTCTTTTCCACCGACATATGCGGGAAAAGCGCATAGGACTGGAACATCATATTCGTCGGGCGCTTATAGGGCGGCACGCCGGAAATATCCTTGCCCTGCAGCAGGATACGGCCCTCGGTCGGTTCCTCGAAACCGGCCAGCATCCGCATCAGCGTGGTCTTGCCGCAGCCGGAGGGACCGAGCAGCGAAAAGAACTCGCGCTCGTAAATATCAAGCGTCAGATTGTTGACGGCGACGAAATCGCCGAAACGCTTGGTGACGTTTTCAAAGCGGATGAAGGGCACCGCATCGGGATTGTCCCACGGGCTGAATTTACGTTTGACCGGCCCCAGAGTTTTCGCCATGCACCCTACCCTCAAATCCCGTTGGTCTTGTCGATTTGATCATCGGACCGAAAACCGCATCTATTTTCGGTCGGATGCTTGGGGCGGGCAGCACCGGCAGGTAACGTGACCTGCCGGCAAAAGCATCAGAGAAACAGGCCCGCCGGCCGTTCCTCAACCAGCGGGCTGCAGTGTCAGCTGCCAGTCTTTATCTGCGTCCAGACGCGGTTCAAAACACGCTGTTCCTTCGGTCCGTAAGGCGAGATGGTGAAGAGCTTCTTCATCGTTTCGGCATCGGGATAAACAGCGGGGTTCTTGGAAACCGACTCGTCCATCAGCGCCTGCGAGGCGAGGTTGCCATTGGCGTATTGAACATAGTTCGACGCCTTGGCGATGACTTCCGGCCGCATCAGAAAGTTGATGAAGGCATGCGCTTCCTCGACATTCTTGGCATCCGCCGGGATGGCAAGGTTGTCGAACCACATATAGGTGCCTTCCTTCGGGATGATGTAGTTCACCTCAACGCCGTTCTTGGCTTCTTCCGCGCGGCTTTTCGCCTGCAGGATGTCGCCAGACCAGCCGATGGTGATGCAGCTATCGCCATTCGCCAGCTCATCGATATAGGCGGAGGAATTAAACGTCTTCACAGAGGGACGGATCTTCTTGTAGACCTCGCCGCCGGCTTCCAGATCGGCCGTTTCCTTGCTGTCCGGATTCTTGCCGAGATAGTTCATGGCAATCGCGAAGGTCTCGTCCGACGCATCGAGAATATTGATGCCGCAGGATTTCAGCTTTTCGGCATTTTCCGGCTTGAAGAGAATATCCCAGCTATCGACGGGAACATCGCCGAGAGCGGCCTTCACCTTGGCGACGTTATAACCGATGCCTGTGGTGCCCCACATGTAGTTGACGGCATATTCGTTGCCGGGGTCGTATTTCGCCAGGCGCTCGGAGACTTCAGGCCACATATTCTTCAGATTCGGCAACTTGGACTTGTCGAGCTTCTGGAACACGCCGGCATTGATCTGGCGGGCGAGGAAGGGGCCGGTCGGCACCACGACGTCGTAACCGGAGCTGCCGGCCAGAAGCTTGGTTTCCACGAGCTCGTTGCTATCGAACACGTCATAAACGACCTTGATGCCGGTTTCCTTGGTGAAATCGGCAAGAACCGATTCGTCGATATAATCCGACCAGTTATAGACGTGAACAACCTTCTCCTGGGCCATTGCCGAGCCTGCTGCGACGAGCGCGGAGGTAAGAGCCAAAGTCAGGCGGAGCGAACGCTTTTTCATGATGTCTCCTGTTAACGCATCCTCACGACGGAAGCGTGATCCCCTTTTTTAGCGAGACTAGAAAGGAAAACAAAAGGGAGCAAGCGGGAAATGTGCAGCACAGCATTTTCAACCAAATGTGTTCCGGCCGGGAAAAAGCGAATGGAAACACCTACTGGAAGTCGAAAACGCTGAGACCGGTTACCATTTCATCCAGACCGAGCGGCCGTGTCAGCGGCGCTTCGGCGCGCGACAGACAGCCCTGTCTTTCACACAGCCGGCACGAAGGGCCGACGGCGACGGGCGGCGCGCCCGAAGCGGCGGGGCCATAGACCGTCTCTCCCGCCTGAGAGAGCTCGCAGCCGACAAGCACAGCAGTGCGCCTCACCCTTTCACCAAAACCCGCCTGCGGGCCTTCCAGCGTGCGCGAAACGGTGAGGAAGGCATCACCATCAGGCATTTCCACCGCTTCCACCAGCACTTGCCCCGGCTGGGCGAAAGCCGCATGGATATTGAGCCGCGGACAGAGGCCGCCGAACCGCGCCCTCGGAAAACCGCCGGCACCCGCAAGGCGGAACCGGTTGCCGGCATTGTCGATCTCCATCAGGAAAAACGGGATTGCCGCGGCTGTCGGCCGTTGCAGGCTGACGAGCCGGCTAGCGGCCTGTTCGAACGACACATTGAAGCGCGACCGCAAAACATCGAGGTCATATTTTGCGCGCTGGGCGGCGGCAAGGAATGCACCATAGGGCATCATCAAGGCATGGGCGGCATATCGTGCCAGTTCGAAACGGGCGATGCGCCGCGCCTCCTCGCCTTTCAGGCTCAGCGCTTCCAGCTCGACGCCGATCTCCTCGCGAAGCGCCAGAAGACAGGTCTCCATCGCCATTTCCCGCAGCTGGTCCGGTTGCGACAGGCGCTCAGATAAAAACAGCCGCATCGAATGGCGGTCGTAACGCCGCCGCAGATTGGGCATGGCGTGCACCGGCAGGGTTCTGACCACGATGCCGTGGTTTTTCTGCAGCCATGCGCGCAGACCGGAGGCGAGGTCGTCGCCTGACGACAATTGTTTATGGAGGTCTTCCGCCGCTGCATCGATGGTATGGAAATAGGCCGGTCGGTTTTCAAAGACATGCCGCACCTCGTCGATCGGCAGGCGGGTGGAGGAGAGCGCCGTCTCATGCCCCTCCCGCGCCAGAAGATCCGACAGGTCGGAAAGGCGCTGCGCCTGCTCCCGGTAGGCCCTGTAGAGCTTGAGGACGCCGCTCGCCGCATTGGGCGCGGCATCGGCAACCTCGATCAGTTCCTGCGGCGACGGCACCTCGCCCGAAAGCAGCGGATCGGCAAAAACCTCGCGCAATTGCCCGGCGGAACCGGCGCTCTCTCCCTGCAGGTCATCAAGATCGACCTTGTAGACCGAGGCAAGCTTCAGCAGCAGCTGCACGGTGAGCGGCCGCTGGTTGCGCTCGATGAGATTGAGATAGGAGGGCGAGATCGCCAGCGCCTCGGCCATGGCGGTTTGCGTCAGCCCCAGACCGTTGCGAATGCGGCGCACGCGCGGCCCGGCAAAAATCTTGTTCTCCGACATAGCTCGCCTCTCCATCCCCGTGACTCATACAAGACTGTTACAAATTCATTGCCGTTATGATTTTTACAAAATTTACAATTTTACAGCACCAACCTGTCATGCACTCTACAGGATAACCTCTTTCAAGTCACTGTTTTTATGTTTCTTCTGGCGCTTAAATCTTCAAAAATGTAAATGTAGTCACATCGAACGGCGCTTCACGATGTTGATGACAGGCCGCTTCCGAAACTACACTTGTCATGGGAGAGAGAAGTATGACGGATTTTTACAAACTTGTTCCGGGTGCACCACAGGGGCGTTTTGACGGCATCGAGCGTACCTACACCGCCGCCGACGTGGAGCGGCTGCGCGGCTCCGTCGAAATCCGTCATTCGCTGGCAGAGATGGGCGCAAACCGGCTGTGGAAGCTGATCAACGAGGAGAGTTTCGTCAATGCGCTCGGCGCGCTTTCCGGCAACCAGGCCATGCAGATGGTTCGCGCCGGACTGAAGGCGATCTATCTTTCCGGCTGGCAGGTTGCAGCCGATGCCAATACGGCGTCGGCCATGTATCCGGACCAGTCGCTTTATCCAGCCAATGCCGCGCCGGAGCTTGCCAAGCGCATCAACCGCACTTTGCAGCGCGCCGACCAGATCGAGACGGCGGAAGGCAAGGGCCTTTCGGTCGATACCTGGTTCGCGCCCATCGTCGCTGATGCCGAGGCCGGTTTCGGCGGCCCGCTCAACGCTTTCGAGATCATGAAGGCCTTTATCGAAGCGGGTGCGGCCGGTGTTCACTATGAGGACCAGCTGGCATCGGAAAAGAAATGCGGCCATCTCGGCGGCAAGGTTCTGATCCCGACGGCGGCGCATATCCGCAACCTGACGGCAGCGCGGCTTGCGGCTGACGTCATGGGTGTACCGACGCTGGTTATCGCCCGCACGGATGCGGAAGCCGCCAAGCTTCTGACCTCCGATATCGACGAGCGCGACCAGCCTTTCGTGGATTACGATGCCGGTCGCACCGTCGAAGGCTTCTATCAGGTGAAGAACGGTCTTGAACCCTGCATCGCCCGCGCGGTGGCCTATGCGCCCTATTGCGATCTGATCTGGTGCGAAACATCAAAGCCGGATCTCGAACAGGCGCGCAGGTTTGCAGAAGGCGTGCACAAGGCGCATCCCGGCAAGAAGCTGGCTTACAATTGCTCGCCGTCGTTCAACTGGAAAAAGAACCTCGATGACGCGACGATTGCCAAGTTCCAGCGGGAATTGGGCGCGATGGGCTACAAGTTCCAGTTCATCACCCTTGCCGGTTTCCACCAGCTGAATTTCGGCATGTTCGAACTGGCCCGGGGTTACAAGGACCGGCAGATGGCGGCCTATTCCGAGCTTCAGGAAGCGGAATTCGCGGCCGAGGTGAACGGTTACACCGCCACCAAACATCAGCGCGAAGTCGGCACCGGCTATTTCGACGCCGTGTCCGTGGCGATCTCTGGCGGCATGTCCTCGACCACCGCCATGAAGGAATCCACCGAGCACGACCAGTTCCGCCCGGCGGCGGAATAAAGCTCCCTAAACGCCCTTCCCGTCGCCGGGAAGGGCTTGCAAATCGCATCAAGAACCCCAACCAATAATGAGAGGAGAAATGCCATGAATGCCCATAACCCCATCAAGACCCACGTCAAGGAACGCGCCGAGGAGCAGTCATCCGCCATGACGCAGGATCAGCAGGTCGCCATCCGCATGCTGGCCAATGATCTGCATCGCCTCAATCAGGCCGTCATGAAAGCCGTCGAGGCCGGCGTTTCCGTCGAGCTGGTCCGCTCTGCCCGCCACCATGGCGGCGGCGGCAACTGGGGCGATCTGCTGATCCCGGTCATCGTCGCGCAGGGAAGTGCCGCAGCCTGAAATGCTTCAAGCCGGGCGGCTCTTGCGCCCGGCATATAAATCGGAATGTCGCTTGATGAGACGGGTCATCCGGTCCGCCACCGTCCTGATATCGCGGCGGTGGCGATCGTCATTGTTCATCACGATCCACTGATTGTGGCGAAGCGGTTCGATCTCGCCACCCTCACGCATCAGCCGCGCATCGGCATCGCCGACGAAACAGGGAAGCACGGCAACCCCTGCCCCGGCCAGTGTCAGATCAAGCAGCGCCGTCGGCCGGTTCACCGTTACCACAATATCATTCTGCCGGTTTTCATGCGGCCAGCGCAAATAGGTGGAAATCGCGTTTTCCTCCGCCACCGCCAGCCAACGGTCAGCAACGGAAGTGGCGGCGTTGCGCAGCCTGTAGGGCGCATAAGCTACCTCCCCCGTCTTGATGGCGGCGAGGTTCTTTTCCTGCGGTTCGAAAGCGCGGATGCCAATATCGTTTTCGCGATGGGCCAGAGACGCCCTCTGTTCGGCAATAAAAAGATCGATGCGGAAATCATCGCGATCCGTGCAGATGGCGGAAAAATTTCCGGTCAGCAGCCAGGCATTCCAGGTGCCGACGGCAATACGCACGACAGAAGATGCCGATGACGCCTTCTGCCACCCTTCGATATCCTTCGCCGCACTCTCCATCGCCTGCAGCCGGTCGAACAGCACATGGCCATCCGCTGTCAGGGCGTATCCAGCCTGGCTGCGCTGGAACAGGGCCTTGCCGACGCGTTCTTCGAGCTCGACCATGCGGCGTCCCACGGTTGCGGGGCTCAAACCCGTCACGGCGGCAGCACCCGTCAGGCCGCCGCCGCGTGACACATCGAGGAAAAGCTGGTAGGAATCCCAAGTGACGTTTTTCATTGGTGAAAAACGTAGCGCATTTTCTTGCGCAGATAAATCAAAAAACGGCGCGCATCATGGCCCTCCGCATTACGAGGAGAGTGATATGCATGCGATTTTTGCAGCCCGGACCATCATCGAAAACCAGCAGCCGCGCACGCGGCGCGAGGCCATTCAGCAGGAAGAGAAATTTTATGCCGACATGGCGCAGGCATCACGGCTGTGGCGGCTTTTCAGCGCGCTGATCAGCATGATGAGGGCGAAGAGCGGTCAGTCAGTAAAAGAGAGCGATCAGGGTGGCGATAGCGCCGGCTGCGATAACGCTCAGGCGAAGGGCCAACTGCCGGCTCTCGCTTTCAGCGCGGGCGATGGCAATGGCGCGAGGGCGGCGATGTGCAGATCTGTTCATGCGCGGGCTCCTGACGAAAAACTCAACCGACCCATGCCCTGTTAAGAGCCTCTCCAGCAGGACATCATGTGCAGCGGGATCATTGGATGACCCGGCTTTGCTGGCATTCTATCAGGATGACTCCGCGCCCATTAACAAGATGTTAACAGGGCGTGGTTTCAGGCAAATTCGCCCGCCGCCTGCCCCGACGCCCAGGCCCACTGGAAATTATAACCACCCAGCCAGCCGGTCACATCAACACATTCACCGATGAAATAGAGGTTGGCCATCGATTTCGCCGCCATGCTGCGGGAATCGAGGCCAGTGGTGTCCACGCCGCCAAGCGTAACTTCCGCCGTGCGATAACCTTCCGAACCGGCAGGTTTGATCTGCCAGTCCTGCACCTGTGCGGCCAGCTTTGTCAGAGCCTTTTCGGACATATCGGCGAGATTGCCGGTCAGGCCGGATTGTTCGACCACATGCTGGGCAAGCCGTTTTGGCAGGATTTCCGCAAGGGCGGTCTGGGCCGACTGGCGGCCGTTCTTCTGTTTGGCCTCTTTCAGCAGTGCGACGATATCCCGCCCCGGCTCCAGTTTCAGGCGGATCGTATCGCCCTCGCGCCAATAGGAGGAGATTTGCAGGATCGACGGGCCGCTCAAACCACGATGGGTGAATAGCAATGCTTCGTTGAAAGCCGTCTTGCCGTGGGAAATTTCGGCTGGGACGGCGACACCGGCAAGCGGGCTCAGCTTTTCGAGTGCTGCGGGATCGAGCGTCAGCGGCACGAGGCCGGGACGTGTCTCGATGAGCCGCAGACCGAATTGCTCGGCGATCTGATAGGCAAAACCCGTCGCCCCCATTTTCGGGATCGACTTGCCGCCCGTCGCAACGACTAAGCTTTCCGCCTCGATGACGCCGCCAGAAGTCGTTACGCGAAAACGCCCGCCATCATGGGCGACCGCCGAAACCGACGTTTCGAGCCGCAGCTTCGCATTCACCGCCTGCATTTCGCCAAGCAGCATGCGGATAATATCCTTGGCGCTGTCATCGCAGAACAGTTGGCCGAGTGTTTTTTCGTGCCAGGCAATACGGTGTTTTTCCACCAGCGCGATGAAATCGCGCGGCGTGTAACGGGCGAGCGCGGATTTGGCGAAATGCGGGTTGGCGGAGAGGTAGTTCTTCGGCCCGGCATGGATATTGGTAAAATTGCAGCGGCCGCCGCCGGAGATGCGGATCTTTTCGCCCGGCGCTTTCGCGTGGTCGAGAATGATGACGGAGCGGCCGCGCTGGCCGGCGCGGATGGCGCACATCATGCCGGCCGCACCCGCCCCCAAAATCAGCACGTCACATTTCTCTGTCATCATTCCATCCGATCCGTTTCCTCTCCTCTTTTCGAAGTGCCGCCCGTTGTCAATGGCGCTTTCCCCCTCGCCAATTGCCAAACTACCGTTATGATGGCGCCAGTCGAAACACAGACCCGGTGATACATGCCCCCCAAGAAAACCATGCTCCGCCCGAAAAAACAGGCAACCATGGCAAAGACACCTCCCCTCGACCTTTCTTCCACCCGTGGCGTCTCCACCTGGCGCGAAGCCGCGCAATGGCTGAGAGCACGCGGGATCGAGGATATAGAATGCATCACCCCCGACCTTGCCGGCGTGGCGCGCGGCAAGATGATGCCGACGGCGAAGTTCACGGGCGATACATCGCTTGCGCTGCCGTCTGCGCTCTACCGCCATACGATATCAGGTGAATATCCCGATGAGACCGCGAATTTCCGCTATGAGCCGCGCGACAGCGACCTGAAGCTGGTGCCTGATCTTTCCACGCTGTCCGTCGTGCCGTGGGAGAGCGACCCGACCGCGCAGGTGATCTGCGACGTGGTGGATGCCGAGGGCAATTCCGTTCCCTACACGCCGCGCAACGTGCTCAAGAATGTGGTTTCGCTTTATACCGAAAAGGGCTGGAAGCCGGTCGTGGCGCCGGAAATCGAATTTTACCTCGTCGCGGTGAATGACGATCCGGATTATCCGCTGCATCCGCCGAAGGGCCGTTCAGGCCGCTCCATCGTCGGCGGGCAGAGTTATTCCATCGCCGGCATCAACGAGTTCGACGAGTTGATCGACGACATCTATCATTTCTCGGAAAAACAGGGTCTCGAGATCGACACGCTGATCCACGAGGAAGGCCCGGCGCAGCTGGAAATCAACCTGCGTCATGGCGATCCCATCGAGCTTGCCGACCAGGTTTTCCTGTTCAAGCGCACCATCCGCGAGGCGGCGCTGAAGCACGGTATCTATGCCACCTTCATGGCCAAGCCGATGCAGGGACAGCCGGGTTCGGCCATGCATATCCATCAGTCGGTGGTGGAGATCGATAGCGGCCGCAATATTTTCTCGAACAAGGATGGCGGCCCCTCCAAGGAGTTCTTCTCCTTCGTGGGCGGCATGCAGCGTTACGTTCCCAACGCACTGGTCATGCTCGCGCCTTACGTGAATTCCTATCGCCGCCTGACGCCCGACATGGCCTGCCCGGTCAACAATGCCTGGGGCTACGATAATCGCACGACCGCCTTCCGGGTGCCGATTTCCAGCCCGCAGGCGCGGCGCGTCGAAAACCGCCTGCCGAGCTCCGACGCCAATCCGTATCTCGCTCTTGCTGCGTCGCTTGGCTGCGGCTGGCTTGGCATCGTCAACAATATCGAACCGACCGAACCGACCGCCGAGACGGCCAACGAAGGCTCCATCGACCTGCCGCGCGGGCTTTTGGAGGCCGTGGCGCTGCTGGAAGGCGAAGAGCAGTTCGACCGGGTGTTCGGCCATGAATTCGTCGGCCTTTATGCCGGCCTGAAACGCGGGGAGTTCGAAACCTTCATGCAGGTTATCAGCCCGTGGGAGCGGGAATTCCTGCTTCTCAACGTGTGAGGTATCCCGAGCATGACATGGCAAAGCCCGATTGCGCCCGGAATTTCCTGGTATCAGGCAAGCGTCGGCGAGCGGCCGGACTATTCCGCGCTCGACGACTCGAAACAGGTGGATGTCGCGATCATCGGCGGCGGTTATACCGGCCTTCAAGCCGCGTGTAACCTCGCCGAAAACGGCGTCTCGGTCGCCCTCATAGAGGCGCATCGTTTCGGCGATGGCGCGTCGGGCCGCAATGGCGGCCAGTTCGGCACCGGCCAGCGTTCTTTTCCCGACGAGATGGAGGAACAGATCGGCTTCGAGCAATCGAAACTGCTGTTCGACATTGCCGAGAACGCCAAAAATTACGTGCGCGACTTCGCGAGCAATCGCGGCATCGACATGGAATATCTGCCGGGGCAGCTCTATGTGGCGCACAAGGCCGCTTATGAGGACGATTACCGCAAAAGCGTCGATGCGATGAACAATCGCTACGGCTACCCGCATATTTCCTACATGGAACGCGGCGAAGCGCGCAAAAGCGTCGGCTCTACCCATTATTTTGGCGGCACGCGTGATACCGGCACCGGCCATATCCATCCGCTGAAGCTGCTGGTCGGGTTGGCAAAGGCGGCGAAAGCTGCGGGTGCCGGCATTTACGAAATGACGCCGGCGAAATCCATCCGCCAATCCGGTGGCAAGACCATCATCGAAACGCCCTTCGGCACGCTTACCGCGACAAAGGTGCTGATTGCGACCAATGCCTATATCGGCAATCTGGAACCGGTGACGGCCGCCCATATCATGCCCATCCGCTCCTTCATCGGTGCGACAGCGCCGCTCGACGCTTTTCCCGACATTATTCCCGGCAAGGAAGCCGTAGCGGATTCGCGTTTCGTGGTGCGATACTTCCGCAAGACGGCCGACAACCGGCTGCTGTTCGGCGGACGCGAGGCCTATACCGCCGATACGCCGCGTGACATTTCCAGTCATATTCGCAGACAAATCGCTGAAATCTATCCGGCGCTGAAGGATATCGACATCACCCATTCCTGGGGCGGCTCCGTCGGCATCACCCTGCCGCGGCAAGTGTTCGTGCGCGAAGTCATGCCGGGCGTCACCTCCATCGGCGGTTATTCCGGCCATGGGGTGATGCTGTCGAATTATTGCGGCAAGCTCTATGCCGATCTCGTTCTCGGCAGACAGGACATGCTGGCGCCCTTCGCGCGGCTGAAGGTGCCATCCTTCCCCGGCGGGGCATCGCTTCGTGCGCCGCTGCTTTTTCTGGCATTGTCATGGTACGCATTGCGAGACAGGTTTTAGGATAATGTTTACAGCCGGTTACCGAAACAGAACGGGTGAAAAAAGCCAAAATTCATAATTTCACATAACTGAGTCTGGCATTTTTAAATCGATTAGATTATTGATGCCCCAACCTTTGAAGATCGAGAGAATCGATATGAGCAGTCAGATCATTCCTGTTGAACCTTTTGATTGTGTCGTTTTCGGCGGCACGGGCGATCTTGCCGAGCGCAAGCTTCTGCCGGCCCTTTATCACCGGCAGGTCGAAGGCCAGTTCACGGAGCCGACCCGCATCATCGGTGCGTCGCGTTCGGTCATGAGCCATGAGGAATATCGCAAATTCGCGCAGGACGCGCTGAAGGAGCACCTGAAGGCCGGCGAATATGACGACGCGCAGGTCACGCTGTTCCTCAACCGGCTTTTTTATGTGCCTGTTGATGCCAAGGGCAGCAATGGCTGGGACGTGCTGAAGAAGCTGCTCGATGAGGGCAAAGAGCGCATACGCGCATTCTATCTGGCCGTCGCGCCGGGCATTTTTGGCGACATTGCCGACAGGATCCGCGAACACAAGCTGATCACCCGCTCGACCCGCATCGTCGTCGAAAAGCCGATCGGCCGTGACCTTGCTTCGGCGCAGGAACTGAACGACACCATCGGCCACGTCTTCAAGGAAGAGCAGATCTTCCGCATCGACCACTATCTCGGCAAGGAGACAGTGCAGAACCTGATGGCGCTGCGCTTCGCCAACGCGCTTTACGAGCCGCTGTGGAATTCCGCCCACATCGACCATGTGCAGATCACGGTTGCGGAAGCCGTCGGTCTTGAAGGCCGTGCGGGTTATTACGACAAGGCCGGCGCGCTGCGTGACATGGTGCAGAACCATATCCTTCAGCTGCTTTGCCTCGTGGCCATGGAGCCGCCCGCTTCGATGAAATCGGAAGCCGTGCGTGATGAAAAGCTCAAGGTTCTGCGTTCGCTGAAGCCCATCGACACCAGCAATGTCGAAAAGCTGACCGTTCGTGGCCAGTACCGCGCCGGCGCTTCCGCCGGTGGTCCGGTGAAGGGCTATCTGGAAGAGCTGGAAGGCGGCGTTTCCAACACCGAAACCTTTGTCGCCATCAAGGCCGAAATCGCCAACTGGCGCTGGGCCGGCGTGCCCTTCTACATCCGCACCGGCAAACGCCTTGCGACCCGCGTTTCGGAAATCGTCGTCACCTTCAAGCAGATCCCGCATTCGATCTTCGACGATGCGGCCGGCAAGATCGAGGCCAACAAGCTGGTCATTCGCCTGCAGCCGGATGAAGGCGTCAAGCAGTCGCTCCTCATCAAGGACCCCGGCCCGGGCGGCATGCGCCTGCGTCAGGTGTCGCTGGATATGAGCTTTGCCGAAGCCTTTAACGTGCGCAGCCCCGATGCCTATGAGCGGCTGTTGATGGACACTATCCGCTCCAACCAGACGCTGTTCATGCGCCGCGACGAAGTGGAAGCGGCATGGGACTGGGTCGACCCCATTCTCAAGAGCTGGGAAGATCTGGCGCAGGGCGTGCAGGGTTATACTGCCGGCACCTGGGGTCCGAGCGGCTCGATCGCGCTCATCGAGCGTGACGGCCGCACCTGGCACGATGGAGATTGAGGATGACGGAGATGAGTGAGACATTGCATGTCTTCGACAGCGCCACTGAGCTCGCCTCCGCGCTGGCAACTGAAGTTGCCAGCCGCCTTTCGGCCGCAACGCAGGAGCGCGGCACGGCGAGCATCGCCGTTTCCGGCGGCTCGACGCCCAAGCTGTTCTTTCAGGCGCTTTCCAAACACGATCTCGACTGGCCCAATATCAGCGTGACGCTGGTGGACGAACGTTTCGTGCCGCCGGAAAGCGACCGTTCGAACCATCGCCTCGTTGCCGATAACCTGTTGCAGGACAAGGCAAAGGCGGCCTATTTCGTGCCGCTGTTCCAGCCGGCGGCCTCGCCGGAGGATGCGGCAACGCTCGCGACCGTCAAGACCGAGGCGATCTGCGATCCTTTCGACGTTGTCATTCTGGGTATGGGAACGGATGGCCACACGGCATCGTTCTTCCCCGGCGGAGACAATCTCTATGAGGCGCTCGACCTCGACGAACCGCGTGGTGTTTTGACCATGGCGGCGGAAAATGCGGGTGAGGAGCGGCTGACGTTCAACTTCTCAAGCCTGCATGACGCCGATTTTCTGGTGTTGCATATCGAAGGTGCGGCCAAGAAAGCGACGCTTGAAAAAGCGCAGTCGGGTGAGGATGAGGACGAAATGCCGATCCGCGCCGTGCTGAACCGGGCAGAAACGCCCGTCGACATATACTGGGCGCCATAAGCCAACGCGGCTGCCGTAACCGCGGCCCGCGAAAACGCCCGAAGACATGAAGACAGAAACACGACAACCGGCCGTTCACCTCCCGGAACGCCGGTTGCCGACCAACGAACAGGATGAACGCCCATGTCCGCCGATTCCCGCATTCAGGCCATCACCGCCCGCATCGTCGAACGTTCCAAGCCCTACCGCGAGACCTATCTCGAGCGGTTGCGGCTGCAGGTCTCAAAAGGCGTTCACCGTTCCGTTCTGTCTTGCGGCAACCTCGCACATGGGTTTGCGGTCTGTTCCCCCGCCGACAAGGACATCCTTGCCGGCGACCGGGTTCCCAATCTCGGCATCATCACCGCCTATAACGATATGCTCTCCGCGCATCAGCCTTATGAGATCTTTCCCGCGATCATCCGTGATGCGGCCAAAGAAGCTGGCGGCATAGCCCAGGTGGCAGGTGCCGTTCCGGCCATGTGTGATGGCGTGACACAAGGCCAGCCCGGCATGGAGCTGTCGCTGTTTTCCCGCGATGCCATCGCTATGGCTGCCGGCATCGGCCTGTCGCACAACATGTTCGACGCCGCCGTCTATCTCGGTGTCTGCGACAAGATCGTGCCCGGCCTCGTGATCGCGGCACTCGCCTTCGGTCACCTGCCCGCCGTCTTCGTTCCCGCCGGTCCGATGACATCAGGCCTGCCGAATGACGAGAAATCCCGCATCCGCCAGCTTTATGCCGAAGGCAAGGTTGGCCGCGAGGAGCTTCTGGAAGCGGAATCGAAATCCTATCACGGCCCCGGCACCTGCACCTTCTACGGCACCGCCAATTCAAACCAGATGCTGATGGAGATCATGGGCTTCCATATGCCCGGCTCGTCTTTCATCAACCCCGGCACACCGCTGCGTGATGCGCTGACGCGCGAAGCGACCAAGCGGGCGCTCGCCATCACCGCGCAGGGCAATGAATTCACGCCCGCTGGCGAAATGATCGATGAACGGTCGGTCGTCAACGGCGTCGTCGGCCTGCATGCGACGGGTGGTTCCACCAATCACACCATGCACCTGATCGCCATGGCGCGCGCCGCAGGCATCATTCTCACCTGGCAGGATATTTCCGATCTCTCGGATATCGTGCCGTTGCTCGCCCGCGTCTACCCCAACGGCCTTGCCGATGTGAACCACTTCCACGCCGCCGGCGGCATGGGCTTCCTCATCAAGCAGCTTCTGAAACAGGGCTTTGTGCATGACGACGTGCGCACCGTCTTCGGACAGGGTCTCGCAGCCTATACCGTGGATGCCATGCTGGACGAAAAGGGTGCGGTCGCGCGTCAGCCCTCCCCCGAGCAGAGCCACGACCCGAAGGTGCTTTCCAGCATCGAAACGCCGTTCCAGCCGACCGGCGGCCTGAAGATGCTGACGGGCAATCTCGGCAAATCGGTCATCAAGATTTCTGCCGTCAAGCCGGAACGCCACATTATCGAAGCGCCCGCTATCGTCTTCGATGACCAGCAGGCACTTCAGGATGCCTTCAAGGACGGCAAGCTCAACCGCGACTTCATCGCCGTCGTCCGCTTCCAGGGGCCGAAGGCCAATGGCATGCCGGAACTGCACCGCCTGACGCCGCCGCTCGGCGTGTTGCAGGATCGCGGTTTCAAGGTGGCGCTGGTGACGGATGGGCGCATGTCCGGCGCATCAGGCAAGGTGCCGGCCGCCATCCACGTTACGCCGGAAGCTTCCGATTGCGGCCCGATCTCGCTCATCCGCGATGGCGACATCATCCGTCTCGATGCCATTTCCGGAACGCTGGAAGTGCTGGTTTCCGCCGCTGAACTGGCCAAACGCGAACCGGCGCGTGCCGATCTTTCCGGCAATGAATGGGGCATGGGCCGCGAGCTTTTCGCCCCCTTCCGCCGCAATGCCGGCCCGGCCGATCAGGGCGCCAGCGTGCTCTTCCATTGATTTTTTGAGAGGCGAAGGCCGATACGGCTTTCGCCTCTCAACCCTGCTTTGCGGTATCATTTCACCGCACTTTCTCGCCCCCGATAATCCGGCGCAGAAACAGCTTTATTTCCCATTTCTTAAAAGTCACACTTGTCATGCGGCTGTGATGATCGCCCTATAGGGCCTTCTCGAGCAACCGTGGGACGACGGTGCAGTTTCGGATGATGGGGCCAGGACATGACGATTTTCTCAAGCAAACGCCGCGATGTGCTGAAGCTTATGGCCGGCACCGCCGTGCTGCCGCTGATTGCGTTGGCGACGCCAGTGTTGGCGCAGGACGTGGCCCTGCGCGCCATCGTCATCTCCGATCTGCATTCGGCCTATGAACGCATCGGCCAGCTTCTCGCGGCCATCGAAACGCGCATCGCTGCCGATAAGACACCGCACATCATTCTCTTGAATGGCGACCTGTTCGAACTCGGCAACGCCGTGGCCACCCGTTCGGCCGGCGAAATCGAGTGGACCTTCCTGGCCGCACTCGCCAAGCTCGCTCCCACCGTCATCAATATCGGCAATCATGAACCCGATATCGACAACGATCTTGCCAATTTCGTCAGCCGCGCCCAGGCACTGGGTATCACCGTGCTTTCCAACATCGTCGACAAGCGTAGCGGAAAGCCTTATGCACCTGCCAGTGCCGAGGTGAGCGTCGGTGGACGGCAGGTCGTCGTGGCAGGTCTCGCCACCAATGCGATCAACACCTATCCGAAGGCGACACGCGAAATGCTCGACATTCCGCAGCCGGTGGAATGGGCGAAGGCCAATCTGCCTGGCATCGTTAAGTCGGGCGCTATCAACATCGTCTTGAGCCATGCCGGCGTCGTTGCCGACCGCGATATTCTGCCGCTGCTGCCGGATGGCACGCTGCTGGTCGGCGGTCACGATCACCTGAACTTCGTGCATGAACAGGGTGCCACGCGTTATGTCCATACCGGCTCATGGTGCACCTCGATGACGGTTGCGACCATCACCACCCCCGGCAAGGCTCCAGCCATCGAAACGATCGCGATCGATAGCGACGCTCCCGCCTCCCCGGCCCTCAAAAACCTGATCGAACAGACGCTCGAAAAGCAACTGACGGCAGAAGAACAGGTGGTTGTCGGTAAATCCGCCAAGGCAATGACCGTGGATGAGGCCGGCCGCCATGTGGCGCAGCTTATCGCTGCGAAAACTGGCGCGGATGTCGGTTTCATCGGCCATACGTCGCTCGGCGCCGGTCTGCCGCAGGGCGATATTCGCCGCTACGATTTCAACGCCTCGCTGCGTTTCGACGGCAAGCTGATGGTGACGGAAGTGGATGGCGAAGCGCTGACGCAAATCCTTGAGCGTTGCAACCAGGATGGCGACATTCCGCTTGCTGCGCGCACCGGCGACTATCTCTACGCCATGCCGGAAAAGCCGGAAACGAAACAACGCTACAAGCTGGTCTGCAACGACTGGTCAGCCACCAACCAGAAATCCTATTTCGGCCGCAGCGATCTCGCCTTCACCGAAGTGCCTGAAGTGAAGCTGAAGCAGACGGTTCTGGGCGGGCTTTCTTAAATCCCCTCGACAGCTCTGGATATCTCAGAAAGACCGGATATCGAGCTTCCGGTCTTTGTGCCCTGGGTGCGTGCTGAACACGAAAACGCGGTCCAGTTCCTTCTGCGTCAACATGCGCAGGAAGCGGACGTGGATGGTGTTGTTGGCGTTGACGCGCAACATCACGCAGCCGATCTTGGTGATGCGGGCGTCGGGAATATCGAGATAGAACTGGTTCGGCAGACTGTATTTGGTCAGCAGCGCCAGCACCGCTTCGGTCTGGGAGATGCGGATGACATCGCAGCGCCGCGCCGCCATGTGCATGACGGCTTTTTCGGTATATTCGATGCGCGCCGCATTCATGGTGTCTTCCATGCGAAACCGGCCTTCGCGGTCGTACATGAAGGATTCTTCCTTGCTCAGGTAATTGTTCCTGATGACACCCGCACTGCTCTGCACGTCCCGGACTCCCATGCTCTCTTGAGAGATCAAGACTAGGCCATAGTCTTTAACAATTCATATCAGACTTGTCTCAAACAGACCGGAAGCGGGACATTCCCTATGTTTTTCCACAGTGGCAAAAACTCACAAAAAAGCCCCGGAACGGTAAGGTTCCGGGGCATGTCTGTAGATATCGCCAGCGATTATGGGCGGTAGGTCTTGCCTTCGGCGTCGAAGAGATGGAGCTTTTCCTGCGGTGCTGCAAACCGCAGGGTTTCGCCCTTTGAGACAGTAAGGATGCCCGGTATCTTGACGATGATCGGCTCCTGCCCCTTCGGAGCCTCAAGATAGAGCAGCGTCACTTCGCCCAGAGCCTCGACGATCGAGACCTTGCCTTCGAAAAGATAGTCATCGCCGGTGACGATGCTCAGATCTTCCGGCCGGACACCGAAGCTCGCGGCCTTGCCTTGCTCGGTTGCGGGCGTCGGAACAGTGACGGCGAGTGTCTTGCCTCCAGCCAGTTCGATCGAGGTGCGTTCACCGGTTCCGGCAATCTTTGCCGCAATGATGTTCATGGCGGGCGAGCCAATGAAGCGGGCCACGAAGAGATTGGCCGGCCTTTCGTAAAGCTCCAGCGGCGGGCCGACCTGTTCCACCCGGCCGGCATTCAACACGACGATGCGGTCCGCCAGCGTCATCGCCTCCACCTGATCGTGGGTGACGTAGATCATCGTCGTTTCGGCCATCTGCTCGTTGAGCTTGGCGATTTCGATGCGTGTGGCGACACGCAGCGCCGCATCGAGGTTCGACAGCGGTTCATCGAACAGGAAGACCTTGGGATTGCGGCAGATGGCGCGGCCGATGGCGACGCGCTGGCGTTGGCCACCGGACAGAGCCTTGGGCAGACGCTCCAGATATTGCGTCAGTTGCAGGATTTCGGCAGCGGCACGGACGCGGCGGTCGATCTCCTGACGGCTTTCCCTGGCGATCTTCATACCGAAGGCCATGTTGTCGTAGACCGTCATATGCGGATAGAGCGCGTAGGACTGAAACACCATGGCAATGCCCCGGCGCGAGGGCGGGATTTCATTGACCAGCTGACCGTCAATGAACATCTCGCCGCCGGTGATTTCCTCCAGACCAGCGATCATGCGCAGCAACGTCGATTTTCCGCAGCCGGATGGCCCGACGAAGACGATGAATTCGCCCTGTTCGATCTCCAGATCGATGCCGTGCAGGACCTTCACCTGCCCGTATGATTTGCGGATATCCTTGAGAACGAGACTTGTCATGGGTGTTCCTCCCTATTCTGTCAGGCGTAACGGGCGAAGAAAGCGCCCCATGCCGGAAGTTCTATGCTTCTGCCCTCAAGGCCGCTTGCAAAGCCGTGGCCTTCGAGAACCTCCCAGTTCCCTTCCGGCAGTGTCGCCTTTACTGCGGTCGCCGACAGATTGAAGAGGCAAAGAACGGTTTCGTTACCGAGCGTGCGGGTGTAGCTCGAAATCTCGCCCTCAACCGGCTGGAATTCGATACCGCCCTTGGCGAATGCCGGATGCTTTTTGCGGAAGGAGAGGAAGCGGCGATAGTGCTCCAGCACCGAGGCCTCGTTGCCCTGCTGGGCGCTGACGGCATTCTGCCTGTGCTCGGCCGGAATGGGCAGCCAGGTCTTGTCCGACGTCGAGAAGCCGGCCTGTGCATGGCCCGCATCCCACACCATCGGCGTGCGACAACCGTCGCGGCCCTTGAATTCCGGCCAGAACTGGATGCCGTAGGGGTCCTGCAAATCCTCGAAAGCGATATCGGCTTCTGTGAGGCCGAGTTCCTCGCCCTCATAGATGCAGACGGAGCCGCGCTGCGTCATCAAAAGTGCTGAGAGAACCTTTGCGAAGGCGTGCTTGTCCTCGACATGCTCGCCCCAGCGGCTGACGTGGCGCACGACATCGTGGTTGGAGAAAGCCCAGCAGGCCCAGCCTTCCGGTGCGGCTTTCGCAAAATCCGCCTGCACATCGGCAACGCGCTGCGGGGTGAGCGCATCGGGTGCGAGGAATTCGAAGGCGTAACACATCTGCATCTTGTCGTCGCCGGAGGTATATTCGCCGACGATTTCGAGGCCGCGCTGGCTGTCGCCCACTTCGCCGACGGCGGCGATGTCGGGGAATTCGTCCAGCACGGCGCGGAAGCGCTTCAGGAAGGCGATATTCTCAGGGCGGTTCTTGTCGTAGAGATGTTCCTGGAAGTTATAGGGGTTGACCGCAGGCGCGGTGGAGGCATTGCGGCGCTCGGGTGCCAGCGCCGGGTTGTCGCGCAATTCCAGGTCGTGGAAATAGAAGTTGATGGTGTCGAGGCGGAAACCATCGACGCCGCGCTTCAGCCAGAAGCGGGTGGCGTTCAGCAGTTCTTCCTGGACTTCTGCGTTATGCAGGTTGAGGTCCGGCTGTGAGGTCAGGAAGTTGTGCATGTAATATTGCATGCGGGTCGGATCCCACTGCCAGCCCGAACCGCCGAAGATCGACAGCCAGTTGTTGGGCGGCGTGCCATCCGGTTTGGCGTCAGACCAGACATACCAGTCCGATTTCGCATTGTTGCGGCTGGCGCGGCTTTCCACGAACCATGGGTGCTGGTCCGAGGTGTGCGACAGGACGAGATCGATCATGACGCGAACACCGAGACGGTGCGCTTCGGCAATCAGGCCGTCGAAATCGGCAAGCGTGCCGAACATCGGGTCGACATCGACATAGTTCGAGACGTCGTAACCGAAATCCTTCATTGGCGAGGTGAAGAAGGGGGAAATCCAGATGGCGTCGGCACCGAGACCGGCAATATGCGCCAGCCGGTCGGTGATGCCCTTGAGGTCGCCGATGCCGTCGCCATTGGAGTCCTGATAGGAGCGCGGGTAGATTTGATAGATAACCGCACCACGCCACCAGTCCTTGTTGGGCGTCAAAGCGGAAGTCACCGGAGCGGTCATGGAAGTGTCCTGTTTGGTATGGGCGTTCATGGAATTATCAGCCTCCCTTGACGGAGCCTGCCAGCAGGCCGCGCACGAGATAACGTTGAAGGGCGAAGAACACGCCGAGCGGCACGATGATGGTGACGAAAGCCGAGGCGGTAAGGATTTCCCAATTGCCGCCGCGTGAACCGAGCAACGCGTTGAGCGCACCGGTCAGCACCAGCTCGTCCTTCTGCGTACCGAGGAAAACCATGGCGACGAGCAGGTCGTTCCAGGTCCACAGGAACTGGAAGATGGCGAAGGAGGCGAGTGCCGGGAAGGACAGCGGCAGGATGATCTTGACAAAGATTTCGAAATCGCTCGCACCATCCACACGGGCGCTTTCGATGATCTCTTTTGGCAGGCCGGAAATATAGTTGCGCAGCAGATAGATGGCGAGCGGCAGGCCAAAGGCGGTATGCGCCAGCCAGATGCCGGCATAGGTTTTGGACGGCACGCCGAAGATAGTGCCGATTTCGTTATAGAGCCGCAGCAGCGGGATAAGCGACATCTGTAACGGCACGACGATGAGGCCCACCACCATGGCAATCAGCAGATTGCGGCCGGAAAAGTTCATCCACGACAGGGCATAGGCGGCAAAGGCGGCGATGAGGATGGGGATGACGGTTGCGGGCACCGCCACCGTCAGCGAGTTGACGAAGGATTGGCCGATGCCTTCCGAGGTCAGCACCGTGCGATAATTGTCGAGCGTGAAGACTGGCGGCGTGGCGACGGAAATATAGACGCGCTTGCCGCGAGAGCCTTCGAAGCTGGAGGCTTTGCTATATTCGTAAGTGCCGTCTTCATTGACGAGCAGGGTTTCGCCATCGCCAATGTCAGCAGCTTCGCCGGCCTTGAAGGCCGTCGGTTCCTGCACGCGAACACCGAAGGCTGCGACCTTGCCGCCTTGCCCGTTTTCGAAAACATTGCCTGATATGACGTAGCGGCTGCCGTCCTGCTTCTGCGCGGACGCATCGGCAAGGCGAACGGCCGCCGTCTGTTCGGAGCTTGAGAAGGCCGTCCACCAGCCAGACACGGTGATCTGGTCCTTGTCGCGCAGCGAGCTGACGAGAATGCCGAGCGTCGGTAGCAGCCAGAGCAGCACGACGACCAGAACACTGGCATGGACGATGAGGCGCGGCAGGCCGACACGGCGCAGACGTTTGATCATATTCATCTCAGCGGCCCTCCATCTCACGATTGGCCTGGCGAATGTTCCAGACCATGATAGGGGTGACGGCCGCCATGATGATGAGCGCGATGACAGCACTTCGGCCACTGTCGCCGCCGCCGCGGAACATCCAGTCGAACATGAGGTTGGCGAGAACCATGGTGTTCCATTGACCGTTGGTCATGGTCAGCACGATGTCGAAAACCTTGAGCACGAGAATGGTGATGGTCGTCCAGACGACGGCAATCGTGCCCCAGATTTGCGGAACCATGATCTTCCAGAAAATCTGCCAGCCATTGGCGCCATCGATGACGGCCGCCTCGATGGTTTCTTCCGGGATGCCGCGCAGCGCCGCCGACAGGATGACCATGGCAAAACCGGTTTGAATCCAGATGAGGATGACCATCAGGAAGAAATTGTTCCAGAAAGGCATGGAAATCCACACCTCCGGGCTGCCGCCGAAAAACTCGACGATGGCGTTCAAGAGACCGATCTGCACCTGGCCTTCGGCGCGGTATTCATAGATGAACTTCCAGATGACGGACGCGCCGACGAAGGAGATCGCCATCGGCATGAAGACGATGGATTTGGCGATATTGCCCCACCAGATGCGGTCGGTCATGACGGCGATGACGAGGCCGAAGAAGGTACAGGCGGCCGGCACGACGGCGAGCCAGAGGATGTTGTTGAAGATCGACTGGCGGAAACCGGCATCGAAGAACGCCCAGCGGTAATTGGCAAGGCCGACGAACTCGCTGCCTGTCCGGTCGTAAAACGACAGGATCAGCGTCGCGACAACGGGATAAACCAGATAGACGAGAAGCAGGATCAAGGCGGGGCCAACAAACAGCCATGGCCGAACCGCCGCGCGGCGGTTGAGATTGCGCGATGCCTGCAGCACGTCTCCCGAGCGGACGGGAAAGATGACCTGCAACAATTTGTCGGATAGCCAATAATAGGCGGCGCAGGCAAAAACCCCTGCCACCATGACGCCGATGGCAGAAACGAGTTGTTGAGCCATGGTCCCCTCCCTTGATCCTTTCCGCGCCGCGCTGATTTATGCGGTCGTCGGGCCGTTCCTTTGGTAAAGGCCCGGCAGCAGCAAGCCGCCGGGCCTGATCCGGTATGTTTACTTCAGGCCGTCCCAGGCCTTCTGGATATCGGCCGCGACCTGATCGGCGGACTTGCCGCCGACGAAATCGATCATGCCGGTCCAGAATGCGCCGGCACCGATCTTGCCGGGCATCAGGTCGGAACCATCGAAACCGAAGGTCGTCGCCGTGGTGAGGATTTCACCCTGGCGCTTCATCTGCTCGTTGGCATAGGTGTCGACATTCACACCCTTATACGGCGTGAGGAAGCTGGACTGCGCCATCCACACTTCATGGGCGATCGGGGTTTTCAGGAATTCGACGAATGCCTTGGCGGCAGGCGCTTCCTTGGTGACGGTGACGAGCGTGCCAGCGCCGAGAACCGGCTTGCCGAGTTCAGGCTTGGACGCGTAAGTCGGCATGTAGAAGAAATCCGCATCCGTTCCGACCTTGGTGCCCTCAGGGAAGAAGGACGGAATGAAGGACGCCTGATGATGCAGGTAGCACTTCGGCGGAATGTCGAAGAGGCCCTTGGGGCTATCGCGGAAGTCGGTGGAGGCGACAGCCGCCACGCCACCGCTCACGTATTTTTCGTTCTTGGCGAATTTGCCGAATTCGTTGATCGCTTCGACTACAGCCGGATCGGTGAACTTCACCTCGTTCGTTGTCCACTTCTGGTAAACATCGAGCGGCTGCGTGCGCAACATCAGGTCTTCCACCCAGTCGGTTGCCGGCCAGCCGGTCGCACCGCCGGAGCCGAGACCGATGCACCAGGGCGTGCCGCCATCGGCGACGATCTGGTCGGTCAGCTTGAACAGGTCTTCCATGGTCTCGGGGACTTTATAGCCCGCTTCCTCGAAATTCTCAGGCACGTACCAGACGAGCGATTTCACGTCCGCCTTGAAGGGAAATGCAAAATAAGCCTTGTTGCCGTCCTTGCCCTTGTAACTGCCAAGATCGACCCAGGACTTGCCAGCGCCGTAATTTTCCTCAACCCATTTGGCGGTGTCATCGCCGAGCGGCACAAGGAATCCCTTGGCGGCGAGATCGGCCAGAAGGCCAGGCTGCGGCAGAATGGCGATATTGGGCGGCGAACCCGCCTGCGTGTCGATGACGATCTGCTGTTCGTAATTTTCCGACGAGGAATAGCGGACGGTCACTCCGGTCGCATCGGAGAAATAGGCAAGCACCGACTGGAACAGCGCCTCGTCCTCACCGCGCCATGGGCCGAAAATCGTCAGTGTCTGGCCCTTCAGGTCGGCATGGGCCGCCTTGAAGTCTTCGTAGCTTTTCCAGTTGAACTTGGCGTCCCCACCGGGCGCGAATTTCAGGTCGGCGGCAAAAGCCGCACCCGACAGCAGCAACATCGAAGCCGCCGTCGCCAAAAGAGTCTTCCGCATGTGATTTACCTCCCATCACATAAAAGCCTCAAAGCGTCCTCTTCCAATCAAAGCGCTTTGGCTGCTTATTCATCTCATTGTCATTGAGAAAGAGTCAAGAGGCTGTTTCTACGGAAAGGTTACCATGCCTTGCGAATAGTCATATTTATTTAGAAAGGCGGCTATCGTTTTCGATTGAGAAAAGCGGCAGAGGCTGGTAAAAATCTAAAGCGCTTTGGGAATCTGAGGAGAGGCTTTTGCCGTTTCCCAAGGCGCGCGCATGGAGGAAATACGGACATGAACCTGAAACAGTTGTCGCAACTGCTCGGCATTTCGCAGACCACCGTCAGCAGGGCGCTCAACGGTTATCCCGAGGTGAGCGCCGAGACACGCCGCCGTGTCATGGAGGCCGCCGAAAAGACGGGATATCGCCCGAATGCCGCAGCACAACGGCTGGCGACCGGTAAGGTCGGCTCCATCGGGCTTGTCATGCCGATTGGCGAACACCACCGTTCCGACGTGCATTTCGGCGAATTCCTGAGCGGCCTTGGCGAAGAAGCGTCGCGCAGCGGATTTCACCTCGTCATCATGCCGACGGAGCCGGAGAAGGAACGCGAAGCGCTGCGCGGGCTGGCGGCAAGCGGCAGTGTCGATGGTATCTATCTCGCTTATATGAAAAAGAACGACGCGCGTATCGCCATGATGCAGTCGCTCTCCCTGCCCTTCCTCGTGCATGGCAGGTCCGTCGGCGTGGAGGAGAATTATCCCTATCTCGATGTGGATAATGAGGGTGCGTTTCGCGATGCGACCCAGCTTCTCCTCCAGCTTGGCCATACGCGCATTGGGCTTCTGAACGGCCCGGAGGGTTATGATTTCACCTATCGGCGCTGTCTCGGGGTGGAGAAGGCCTTGGCTGCGAACGGCCTGACCCTGCACCCGAACAATAAAAGACATGGCAGCATGACGGATGAGGAAGGTTATCTCGGTATGGAGGCGCTGCTGTCCCGGCCGGAAAAGCCGACCGCCATTCTCTGCGCCAGTACCGCGCTTGCGCTCGGCGCGATCCGCTCGCTCAACCAGCGCGGCTTAAAACCCGGCAGGGATATTTCGCTGATCGCCCATGACGACGTGCTGCCGCTGCTGAAGCCGGATAATTTTTCCGTGCCGCTCACCACCACCCGCTCGTCGCTCAGGGCCGCTGGCGTGCGCGTCGGTCAACGCCTGATCAACCGGATCAAGTTCGCGCAAATGGAACCGCATCAGGAACTCTGGAAGGCGGAGCTTGTGGTGCGCTCTTCGACGGGGCCGGCTCCAAAAGCGTAGCAGCCGGCCTGATCGCAAAAACTCAGAACGTCGGCGCTGTCTTGCCCAGCGAACGATAAGCGGCGATGACGGTGTTGGCCATCAGCATGGCGATCGTCATCGGGCCGACACCGCCCGGAACGGGCGAAATGGCAGCGGCAACGGCGCTTGCCTCGTCAAAGGCGACATCACCCACCAGCTTCGACTTACCTTCGCCCTTTTCGGGAGCCGGAATGCGGTTGATGCCAACATCGATGACGGTTGCGCCTGGCTTCACCCAGTCGCCCTTGACCATCGCCGCGCGGCCAACGGCCGCCACGAGAATATCGGCCGTCTTGCAGACGGTGGCGAGATCCTTGGTACGCGAATGCGCCATCGTCACCGTGGCATTGGCGTTCAGGAGAAGCTGGCCCATCGGCTTGCCGAACAGGTTCGAGCGGCCGATGACGACGGCATTCAGGCCCGAAAGATCATCGCCGTGAATGCTGCGCACCAAAAGCATGGCGCCGGCCGGCGTGCAGGAAATGAGGCCGGTGGCGAGATCGCCGGTCGCCAGCTTGCCGGCGTTCAACACGCTCAGGCCGTCTACGTCCTTCTCGGGCAGGATCGACTGGATGATCTCATCGGAATTGAAGTGTTTCGGCAGGGGAAGCTGCACCAGAATGCCGTGAATGGAGGCATCGGCGTTCAGTTCGCCGACCAGCTTCAGAAGCTCACTTTGCGTCGTCTCTTCCGGCAGCGTGTGCTGGATGGAGTTGAAGCCGCATTGCTTGGCCATCTTGCTCTTGGAGTTCACGTAAGCATGGCTGGCCGGATCATTACCGACGATGACAACCGCGAGACCGGGCTTCACGCCCTTCTCCGTCTCAAGCGCTTCTGCCGATATGCGGACCGCCTCCGTTACCGAAGCCGCCTTCGCCTTCCCGTCAATCACAACTGCCATGCGTCTTGCTCCTGCTGGATTACGTTGGCCCCGTATGGTGCCCCCTTTGCAGGAATGCAAGCAAAAATGCAGCCTCGTCAGGCAGTTTTGCGGTAGTCGTCCTGGTGATCGGCGTAATCGGCGAGACGCTCTCTTAGATGCGCCAGCTCGCGTCTCAATTCCGCCAACTCCTCGGCTTCGGCCTGTTCATGATCGAAGTGTCCGGCAAGGGCTTCACTGAGCAATGGCGGGAGCTCCGATGACATTTGAGTGGCGCTTCTGACCGTTCGGTTACCCATCAGCACCTGCCGCACGCGCTCGTCCAGCGGCATATCATCGGCATCATTTGCAGCTTCGGCATAATAGTCTGCGAAGGCGTCTTCAGGCTGGACGTAATCTTCTGCGGCAAGGACTTCCAGATCATCGAAAACCGCCGGCTCAATTTGCTCGAATTCGGAAAATTGCAGCGATTGCTCCGGCCCATCCATGGAAGCGGTAAGTCGCGCTTCATTTTCGACGGCCAGCGCGTCCTCTTGCTCCTCGTCATAGCGACGATAGCTCAGAAGATAAAGGCTGCCCAGCAGACCGATCAGGCCGCCGCCACCTGCCATCATCGCCGCCTGCGTCAGATCACGCGACAGTTCGCCCGGTCCAGCCTTCTTTGCAAGGCGGGTTTCGATGGCGGGCGTGGAGGAAGAGGACAGCTCACGGCGCTCGCTCGCTTCCAGATAGGCATTTCTCGCTGTCTCAAGCTCAGCCTGCAATCGCGAAAGCTCACCGGGGGCGACGCCCAGAGCCTCTAAGCGGTCGAGGTGCTTCTTACGCTCGCCATTCGCGGTCGCAATCTCCTGGGCGATGCGCTTTTCATCCACCCGCAAACCTTCAACCACTTGGCGCAATGCGGGAGCCGCCAGCGCCTGTACGGCATCCACCGCATTCTGGGCGGCGATGCGGCGAGGGTGTTTGGGACCGTAATCAACCGAGACACTGGCAAGTGTCATGCTGGCGGTCGCGTGTTTCTGCCTGATATCCTCAAGCGCTGCGAAAGCCGCGCCGGCCGGCAAAGGCTTCGACAAAACATCATTCGGCTTGAGGGCGGAGGCTACCGTCAAATCTGCCTGAAGCGACTGCTGGTACTGTGTGCTGCCCGCAAGGCTGTCGTTCACCTCACGCAATTGCTGTTCGAGCTGCTGCACATCAGAGAGAACGGCATCGCCATGGCGCATCTGGAAGCCGTTCAATGCCGCTTCCGCCTCGTCCAGTCTTGTCCTTGCTCGCTCGGTCTCACGCATGGCGGGTGTCATGGTGCCGGCCTTGCCATCCGCCATGACCCGCATGGAAAGATAATCGGTCAGCCGCATCGCGCCTTCCGGCGTCGCGGCCTTCGAAGTCACGATCAGCGTATTTTCATCCGGCGTCAGCTCCAGCCGAATCGCCTCACCCACTGCGCCATTCAATGCTTCTCGCGGCGAAAGCGAACGTGCGTCCGCGCCTGTCAAAAGATCGACGAGCAGGCCAAGCTCACCCTGATTGCGAACGCCCACCATATCGGCGGGTTTCAGCTTCAGATCGCCGCTGATCCGGTCAAGCCCGGCGGGAGATAACAGGGTGCGTCGCGCCATCGCCAGAAAGCGCGTCGCATCGGGCGCATCATAGGACGACTGGGTGACCTCGATCCGGGCCTGCGAAACATATCCGCGAAAGCCGGAATCGATCAGCAGCAACGGAAGGGCCGCGCCGGTAACGGTAGCGGCAACGACGCAACCAGCAGTCAAAAGCCGCAGACAATGTCTGCGCCATTGCGACGGGAGTACGGCGACATCGTCCTCGTCGGGGCGGATCGCCATCATATCCGGACTGTTATCAACCATCTGAAGCCGTCTGCCACGCTCGGTGCCGCCCGCAACGGGCGACTGTCAAAACCTTACGAGAGGTTAAAGGATCGTGGCAAACAAATGGTTAACGTGGGCTTCGCGAACCCGTCTCAGCTTTGCCGAGCGCAATGTGCCACGGTTCAGCACAGAGGCTGTAGAGCCAGCTCATATGCAGCTTGCGAAAGATTTCCGGCATGCCCGCCACTTCGGACGACAGCACCTTGAACAATGGGCCGACCGCGATTGCGACGCGCACGTCCTGACGGCTGACGGTCCTGTGCAACCATGTCTCCTGATTTTCACCGCTCATGCCGGCAAGCAGAATATCGACCTTCACCCCGGAGGCGTCCCGGCCCAGCATCACAAAATCATGCCATGGCGCGTGGGCGCGCAGCTTTGCCAGCACTTCACTAAGCTGCGCCGCATCGTCGCCGGCAACGCCGATCCGTTTCGGCACCGCCATATAGGTCAGAAGCGCCATGACGAAAGCGACACCATCGATGACAACAGGCAGAGGCTTGCCATTTTCCACACGGGCGGCGGCATTCATCGCCTTGCCCTGCGGCAGAAGCAGGCAGCTTTCGAGAATCTCGCGGTAAGCAATATCCTTGAGAGACAATCTGGCTTTATCGATGGTGAGAAAGGAGAGCATCGTGTGCCCTTCGCAAGCCGAAGCCCGGCCGCTGACCAGTTCCAGCGCCCCATTCCAGTCGAGATCACAGACACGCAGTCCGTGGATATTCCGTTGCGATCCCGGCCGCGCAAAACCTGACGCGAAACTCATTGCCAACCCCCGAATGCCAAACCCACCGCCACCGATCCGGCGCATGGTTGCGGGACGGCGGCTCATGGATCTGTTTATACAGGTGCTGGTTGAAGTTATGCTGAAAGCAATCGCTCGAATATTCGGGCTCGCGCAAAGGAACGGTTAACCAGACCGGGAAACCGGCTGTTGGCGGACGCGTGAGCCGCAGACTGCGACATCAGTGGCTGGGCGCGGCGGCCGCTTCTTTTCCGCCCTCGGCCTTCTCGCCCTCGACGATCTTGACCGAACGGGGTGTGCCATTGCCGTTCTGCTCGCGAATATCGGCCTTCGACAGATAATCCAGCTGTTCGATAAGCACATCCTCGACCACCTCGTCTTCCAGCCTCTTGTTCAGCCCCTCACGGATGCGCTGCTTGAAGGCCTCGGGATCGAAGGTGGAAATATTGGCGATGTTGACCATGGAGGAACCCGCCAGAAGGGTGAACAATTCGTCGGTCATCAGCTGCGTTGCCGGCAGCTCGATCTTCGCCATCTTGTCCTTGTCGACGCGCAGCGAAATCCGGCTGAGGAAATAGCCGTTCACCCCGCCATCATTGATGACGGGAATGGTGATGCTTTCACCCTTGACCAATTGCAGATTGGTCTTTTTCGCGCCCGCCTCATCTCCCGGCGCCGTCGCCATCTGGACGGAGAAATACACCGCGCCGAGCGTGACGGCGCAAACCCAGACGCCGGTGAGAAGAAGCTTCAACATCAGGAGGCGGCACCGTACATGAACTGTTCCTGCGAATAGGTGCCGTCCGTATCGGCTTCCTGGATCGCGTTCTTCAGCAGGTCCGCAACAGCACGAACAGCGTTCAGATGCGCCTCAACGCGGCTGGCATTGGTTGCGAGCTTGGACTTGATGCCCTTTACCTGCTCCAGATAACCACCGGCGATGTCTTCGCGCGGTGTGTCGCGAAACAGCATGGTGAGTTCATAGAGGCAGCGGCTTTTATGGGCGTTGGAAACCTTAAAGTCGAATTGCGGATCCTTACCGATATTATCGTTCTCATTGTCGATGATCATCTCAAGGCGGCCGAGAACGGATTGGATACGGTGGTCGTTCGACATAAGGTCCATGCTTGTCTCCTCGTTAAGGTTTTTCATTCTCAAGCCTCGTCCGTTTTATCATTGGAAACGCCGAGGACCTGCCGCTCGAACTCCGCCACCATCCGAATTGCAGCATTATGGTCTTTTTCATTCATCGATACGTCGGTGATGCCTTTGCTTTCGGCTTTCCGCAACGCATCCTTGTAGGCCTGCTCCGCAATGCCGACGCCGCCATTTCGGGAGATCGTGTCGGCAAACTGTTCCGCCATCATGCTTTTCCAGATTTCGCCGGCATTACCCTTGCCATAAACTTCCTCACTGTCTTTCGGCAGCATGTTGGCAACGAAGGTCTGGAGAACCGAGGCTTCATATTTGCGGTAGGTTTCAGGAATCTCCGTGCGCGCCGAGCGAATATTGGTATCGCCCAGGCCCGCCTTCGAAGAGGCGCCATCCAGCATATCGACGGCGGCGCCAAAGCCCTTGCCCGCATCTGCAAGGCTGGTTGCGGCAAAAGCCGCCTTGTTCGCTTTGAGTTTTTCCTGGGCGATCTGTACTTCCTGGGGGTCCGCAGCGCGCACCACATCCATCACCAGATCACTTATAACCGATATCGCCACGTCCCGATCTCCCGAGCTGACGAACGTGTGGCATGGAAAGCCGACACGTCCGTTCAATCAAGAAACATCGCCGGAGACGTCTTTCGAACGCCCGCGATGCAACAATGGAACGGACTATGGATCGCCAACCTTGCTGGAGGCTGGTGTCCGGGATGCGTTTGTCATTTCAAGCAGATCATAGATTGCATTGTCGTCGGCCTCGCGATCCTCGAGATCGCGGGCAAGATGCATTCTGTCCTCAAGCCGATCGGCCTTGGTCTTTTCCTTCAGCACCTTGTTTTCCTGCAATTGCTGCACGCCGGCAAGCTGGCGGTCCTTGACGACAAGGCGGCCGTAACGATCCGAATAATGTCTGGAAAACGTCTGATGCACCGGCTCCATGGAACTCATGGCTTCCAGCACGTTGTCCATGGATTGCGCCACTTCGGTACGCACGCGGGTGGTATCGGCAAGCTCCACCTCGGCCATTTTTTCCATGTGGCGCTGGACCGTTACCAGACGCTTGAGTTTTGCTGAGCGCTTGTCCGAAGCCATGGCTTTCTCCAGATCAAAAACCGATGAAGACCGGGCCGAAACCATCCACGAACTGACGGATGAGGGCCGCGACCGACAAATAAAGCATGAAAAGACCGCCTGCCAGAACGAAAGGCGTCGAGATGAAGTAAACCGGAATCTGCGGCGCCAGCTTGTTGATGAGACCAACCGCGACGTTGAACATCAGACCGTAGATCACGAAGGGGCTGGCGAGCCGCAGCATGATGGAGAAGGTCGCCCGCAGCGTATCGGTGAGCGTGATCAGCATTTTCTGGCCGCTGATAAGCGCACCGACCGGCGTAGCGGTATAGGAATCCACCAGCGCCTTCAGGACGATATGGTGGAAATCCAGCATGAACAGCACCAGCAAACCACCGAAGGTGATGAAGTTGGATATCTGGTTTTCCTGCACGTCCTCGATGACATCCGCACCACCCGGAGCGCTGAGACCGATGGAGTTGCCGATGAGCGCGCCGGTGAACTGAAAACCGAGCGTATAAAACCGCGCGATCAAGCCATACATCGCGCCGATGGCGATCTCCGAGGCGATGATGCCGACCACGGTACCCTGGCTTGCACCGGAGATTTTCGGGTAGATCGAATCCCAAAGGATCGGCAGAAGCGCCATGGACACTGCGACGCATAGCAACATGCGGATCTGCGGCGAAATACGCGAGCTGGAAAAGCCCGGCATGGTCATGAAACAGGCGCCGATACGGCAAATGGCAAGGAACAATGCGATAATTGTCCCTTGCGGGTCGGTTATCATGAAATGGCGCCCAGGATCTTGATCTCCAGCCCCTTCGCCAGTTCCACATGTGAAAGAACCGGCAGGGTCGCAAAGAGTCGCTCGATAATCATGCGCACATAGGACCGCGTTTCCGGCGAGGTTACAAGGACAAAGGGCAGTCCGCGATCCATGAATTCACGGATAACTTTCGACGCCTGCTCGGAAAACTCTTCGAGATGGCGGGGATCGATGTCGAATTCGACGATCTCGCCCTTTTGATCGCGCTTCAGCGCCTGATGGAAGACCATGTCCCACTTGTTGCCGAGACGCAGGACGCGCAGCACGCCATTGTCGGCAAGATCGCCGCAGAGCTGCTGCGACATGCGCACCCGCACATGCTCGACGATCTGCTCGGTCTTGCGCACATGCGGCGCAAGTTCGGCAACCGCTTCCAGAATGAGATGCAGGTTGCGGATCGACACGCGTTCGGCAAGCAGCAGTTTCAGAACCGCCTGCAGGCCGGAATAGGACATGTGCGACGAGCAGATTTCGTCGGCCAGCTTCTTGTATTCGGGATCAAGCCGGTCGATGAGGATTTTGACGTCCTTGTAGGACAGGAGCTGTGGCAGGTTGTTTCGGATGACTTCGCTCAGATGCGTCAGCACCACCGAGACGTTATCAATGGGGTGGAAGCCTTCGCGCTTCAGATCCTCGGTAAAGGTCTCAAGGATCGAGACGGCCGGCATGCCGAAAGCAGGTTCGCGGATTTCGTCGCCGGGAATGCTCGGCTTGCGCCCTGCCCCGGTCACGACAAGAACATCGCCGACACGCAGATTGCTCGATGCGATGGTCGTGCCGTGGACGCGGATCTGATAGGCTTTTTCCGGGATCATGATGTCGTCGGAGACCTTGATCTCCGGCACGACGAAACCGTACTGGCTTGCGAATTTCTTGCGCATCTTGCCGACGCGGAAGGCCAGTTCCTGATGTGCGCCGAGAAGCCGTGTCGAAACCTGCTTGCCCAGCGCCAGTTCGATTTCGGACGTCTTCAGCACCTGCTTGACCGAATCCTTCTCCGCTTCGCTGGTCTGGAAAACCTTGTTCGCTTCTTCCTGGCGCAGCAGGGCGCTTTCGGCCTCGGCCTGGCGCGGAATATACCAGCTGCCGAAAGCCATGATGCCGCCCAGGAACATGAAGGGCAGGAAGGGCAGGCCCGGAATGATCGCAAGAAGCCCCATCAGCATGGCCGAAACCATCAAAGCGCGAGGATAACCGCTCAGCTGATTGACGACAGCCTGATCCGTGGAGCCGGCTGTGCCGCCGCGAGACACCAGAAGGCCCGCCGCCAGCGAGACGATAAGGGCCGGGATCTGCGAGACGATACCGTCACCGACCGAAAGCTTGACGAAAACGTCGGCAGCTTCGCCGATGGGCATACCGTGACGGAAATAACCGATGATGATGCCGCCGAAAACATTGATCGCGGTGATGATGAGGCCGGCGATCGCGTCGCCGCGGACGAATTTCGAGGCACCGTCCATCGAACCGAAGAACGAGCTTTCCTCTTCCAGCTCACGGCGGCGGCGCTGCGCTTCCTTTTCATCAATGATACCGGCGGACAGATCCGCATCGATCGACATCTGCTTGCCGGGGATGGCATCGAGCGTGAAGCGCGCGCCGACTTCGGCGATACGCGTCGCACCCTTGGTGATGACGATGAAGTTGACGGTGATCAGAATCAGAAAGACGATCAGACCGATGACGAAGTCGCCAGACATCACGAGGCTGGAGAAACCGGCGATCACGCCACCCGCCGCCGTCGCTCCCTCATTGCCATGTGAAAGGATGACACGCGTCGTCGCAATGTTCAGCGACAGGCGGATCATCGTCGCGATCAGCAACACGGTCGGAAAAGACGAGAAATCCAGCGGGCGCTGAATCCAGAGCGCCACCATGAGGATAAGGACGGAAAGTGCGATCGAAAACGCCAGTCCGATATCCACCAGAAAGACCGGAATGGGCAGGAACAGGACGCAAAGGATCGAAATGATGCCCAATGCGAAACCGACATCACGCATGCTCGGACTTACTTTGGGCAAGGAGATGACTGGTGGTTGCGCCATAAAATCGTCCTGTCTCTTCATGAGAAGGGCGACGGAAAAGCCGCCGCACGGTTCGCGGCATCGGCTTTTCGAAATTACGCGCGCAATTCGGTCCGATGCTTCAGCCTATCACTAGCCGCTGAAGCTTGCGCGAGGGTGGCATCCGCAGCGCACAAATGTCAGAAGCCGGACTGGATGCGCGAAAAGACGAGATTGGAAAAAAGGCCGATCTGCGCACCCACAAAGGGGGCGGCAATGCCAAGGACGAGCATGATCGTCACGATTTTAGGAACAAACGTCAGCGTCATTTCCTGAACCTGGGTCAGGGCCTGTATGAAGGCAATGGCGACACCGACGATCATGGCAGCCAGAACGGCCGGACCGGCCGCGACGAGAACAGTCCAGACTGCTGCCTGCATGATATCAAGCGCATCGGCCTCGTTCATCGTCGCATCCTTTATTCCAGAAGGGCGGTGTCATACCGCCCCTACATTATCACGAACCGGCAGGCTTATCCGAATCGGTATCGCCATCAGATGTAGTCGCGATCGGGCCGTTCGAGAAGCTCACACCGGCCTGCAGCAGCACTTTGTCACCAGCTTCGGTAATGGCGACAACGCCGTCCGAATAGACCTCGACTTCCTTCACCACACCGGTGACCTTGTCATCGGCGCTCTTGACCGTCTTGCCGACCAGATCGGAAGCGCGTGTGAGGGCTTCCGCCTGCAGCATGCTCTTCAGATGGGTGTTCGTCTTGATCGTCTGCTCGACCTGCGAGAAGCTTGCCAGCTGCGACATCTGCTGGCCGGCATCCATCGGGCTGGTCGGATCCTGGTTCTTCATCTGGGCGATGAGAAGCTTCAGGAAGCTGTCGTAATTCAGCGAGGCCGCGCTCTTGTCATTGCTGCTCGCCCCGGCATTAGCCCAGGGATTGGAGGCTGCCGACGTGACTGCATCTACCGCCATGGTGCGATCTCCTTGCGAATCTGTTCGATCGTTGCGGGGGTCATTTCCTGATTGTTGAGGATTTTTTCCTCGGTCGGATAAAGACCGCGAATAGCCTTCAGCGCCTCAAAAGCCTTGCCCGAGGCAACCAGCCCGTCGATCCGCTTGAGTTCCGCCAATATCTCATCATGCTGGAAGCAGTTCAGCAGCATGCTAACGGACTTGCGGAACATGTTCGTCGACTGTTCACGCCCTTCCGGGTTGATGAGGATCATCTGTGCGATGAAATAAAGCTGCCTCAGCGGGGTTGTCGCCTGCTCCGGCTGCAACACGTGGTTTTCAAGCAGGAACGTGACATCGTTCAGGAATTCGAGCGCCACCTTGCGATCCACCCGCAAGACCGCGCCGTTGATGAAAATCTTTTCGCCAGATTTCAGCGAGATTCGAAGTGTACTTTTCATTTCAGTCCATCCCTGATGATGGTTGTCACGTCAATTATGCCCTGGAAATTCGTCGACTGACGTTTCCGGATCAGTTCGCACTCTTTCAAAATCCAGATCGCGATCGAGATCAGATTGGCCCTCAGTTCCATAGCCAGTTGGTTATCCGGCTGCTTGAGGTCCTCAATGAAGCGGATCCAAACCCGCCGAGTGTAAAAAAGTGCTTCGATCGTATGGCGCTGGGAAGAACTATCCTTTGCCTCCACAAGCAGTTCGATCGATTTGGTCAACGCCTGTCGCTCGCGATCTTTCGCGTCTGCGACACCATCCTCCATGATTTCGGCGTAGGAAAACTGGTACATTCATGTATCCTTTATCTGCCGCCACCCCTGTTCATCAGAGGTAGTTCACCAGACTCATTTTTTGCAGACGCGATGTCAGGCTGTAGGCGATTTCGATCTGCTGCTGCAGCAGGTCGAGACGGGTCTTCGCTTCGTAGGTATCGATACCTTCGATATCCAGCAGATGCGTCTCGATGATCTTCTTCTGCGCGGCCAAAGAGTCGTTCGACTTTTTGACGCGTTCCTGCGAGAGGCCGAGGCCGCTGGCCTGCTGGTTCAAACCATCGATCGCGGTACCGATCGTCGTAACCGCGCGGGTGGCGACAGCTTCACGAACGCCGCTCGGAACCTTGTCGTCGAGGAAGGTCATCGCCGTCATTGCCGTCATCGCGAAATAACGCATGCCCTGCGAATTGCTGTTGGTCGATGTCTCGATCACTTCGTTCTGGCTGATCCGGCTCGTCATGTTGGTGTCGCTGGCCTTGGAGCCGAACGTCGTCCAGAAATCAACGTTCTGACCGGCGGTGAGACTGCCATGCGGCGGGTTGGTGACCGTCGTCGTGCCGTTGAATACGCCTTCCATATGGGTCATGAAGGCGTTGACCTGATCCTTGGACAGGTTGGCGATGCTGCCCACCGGCGGCGTCTGCGTCGCCATGAAATGGTTCAGCTCATCATTATAAGCGGTCTTCAGCGTCGAACCATCGGCGAAGTAGTCATCGACCGGCTTCACATCCGTATTCGTACCGGAAAACAGATATTCGCCATCGACAGCGGTGTTCGCGAAGCTGGTGAAATTGTTGAGCGCATTGGTAATTTTCTGGTTGACGGTGGCAAGCGTGGGCTGCGCGCTGCTCGTATTCGGCACCAGAACGCCGAGGATCTCCTGGGCAGCCTTTGCCATGCCATCCAATGCCGTCTGCGACGATTCAAGACGTTGCGTGGCAAAGGAATTGACCGTGACAAGCGAAGAAATCCGCTCCACATCCCGATTGAGATCGAGGCTGCGGGCCGTATTGGCGCCGAGCGTGACGCCGAGATCCGCATGCTTGCCCGTCGTCAGTTCGGTATTGAGCTTGGTCATCTCAAGCTGGGCCTTGAGGATGGTGCTGCGCATGCTGTTTTGCATCGCCAGCGATGAAATGAAGGACGTTTTCATCTTTTACCTCACCATGTCCATCAAGGACTTGAGCATTTCATCGACTGTGGTCACCAGCTTGGTGGCTGCCTTGTAAGACTGCTCGATATCCATGAGCAGCGACAGCTCCTCATCCAGGCTCACCGCCGTGTTGTTCGAATAGGAGGCGGCGGAGCGCTCATAAAGCGCGCTTTTCGCTTCGTTCGCCGAAGTCGCACCGGACCGTTCCTGTTCGAGCCAACCCATCGAGTTGGTGCCGTATTTCAGGATGCTGGTATTCGTATCGATACGTGTCGACGCGGCAAAACTCATGGGCGCGTCGAATGCGGTCACATAGCTGTCGATCAGGTTGGAAAAGCCGGTTCCACCCGTCGCTGTGGTATTGACAATATAAGCGGTACCGTTGATGCCGCCGTCGCGCAACAATTCCGGGTTTCCACCTTTCGAAATAATTAACGCGGAGTTGACGTTAATGCTGGCAGCAAGTCCCGGAACGAAAACGCCAGCGGGAGGAATCTCGCTTGTTGCCGTTGCTCCCGCCCATGTGAACAGGCCAGGCTTCGCCGTCAGGGGCGTCGCGGGCGGCGCCGGCTGCGTGATCGGCTTTTCGGCAAACATGCTGATCAGGCCGCGGGCGATTTCGTCGAGCTGGCTTTGCATGGTCGGCGCCAGATCGTCGCGAACCTGCATCAGACCCTGCAGCGACCCTTCCGCTGTCGTGTTGCTGCCGTTGCCGGCCTTGAGCGCCACGCCGTCTACGTAGATCGCATTGCCCGTGGTCGTCGCATCGTAGCCCGGCTGTGCCTTGAAGGTGACCTTGCGCGGCACGACCTCAAACAGGGTCGCGCCTTCCGTCGTATAAAGCGCCACATCATTGTTTGGACGATTGACGACATTGATGCCCATGATGGACGAAATGTCCTTCAACAAGGTCTCGCGCTGATCAAGGGCATCGCTCGGATCACCGCCGATCGCCGTCTGCGCCTTGACCTCGTTATTGGCTTCCTCGAATTTTGCAAGCAGGCCATTCAGCTTGTCGACCTGAAGGGAGATTTCCTTGTCGGCACGCAGACGCATCGCCTGCAATTCGGAAGACGCCTTGTTCAGGGAACTGGCGACATCCGCAGCCGAGGTCACAGCCGTCGCCGCAAGGGCAGCATTGCTCGGCTTGGCGGCGTAACCGCTAAGGCTCTTCAGCAATTCCTTCATGTAGGTAGACGGCGAACTTTCATAATTGTTGCCGCCGAAAATGCTCTTCATCTCCTCAAGGCCGGTCAGAACGGTGTTCTGACCGGTGGCCAGCGAGGCGCTGGAGATCGTCTGCCTGAGAAGACTTTCATTCTGGGCACGGCCATTGGAGACGATACTCGCTCCGGCCATGGTCGTGCCGAGAATGGCGGTTCGCTTGACGTAATTCGCATTGCCGACATTGGCAATATTTTTCGAAGTAACGTCTGTCTGCTTACCTGTATTATTGAAAATCGACTGCGCAGTATTCATTGCTGACGTGAGCGACATTCATTTGTCCTCGTGAGAATTCTTATCTCTTCAGATTGATCAGGACATCCATCAAATCCGACCCGGTCTGGAAGACTTTCGAATTCGCAGTATAGATACGCTGGGATTCAATCATGTCGGTGAGTTCGCTGGCGATATCGACGTTCGAACCTTCCAGTGCACCCTTCTGGATGTAGCCGAAGCTGCCCGTCTGCGGGAAGCCGATGGTGACGACACCCGACTCGTTGCTGGGCAGATAAACGTTGCCGTTCTGCGGGCTGAGGTTGTCGACGCTTGGCACCGTGGCCACTGCCAGCTGATAGATGTTGCGGCGGCCGCCATCCTGATAGACTGCCGTCACCACGCCGTCCTTGCCGATTTCGACATCCTTGATCTGGCTCGGACCATTACCGTTCAGGATCGCCGTGCCGGGCGTGAACTTCGAGGAGAACTGCGTCATTTCCGACAGGTCGATATTGATCGACTGCGCCACACCGCTGTTACCGTCATTGATGGTGATGGACTTGGGCGAGGCGGTCGTAAGCTTGTTGGTGGCAGGATCAAAGGTCAGATCCACTTTTGCCTGAACAAGGGTAACCGGTGCTGTCGCCGTATAGGGGAAACCGCCGTTAGTCGACTGATCCTGACGATAAACTGCCACTTCCCAGGTGTTAGCACCGGTCTTGGTGTAGTAGAAATCGTAGAGAACCTTAGCACCGCCGCTATCGAATGCCGTCAACGACGTCTTGCTACCAACCGTCGCAGTCGCGGAATTGGTGCTCGGAAGCGATGCCCCCGGCACGATCGGATCATCACGGTTCAGGTTGGCCGGGAAGCTGCCCTGCGTCGAGGGCGATGCCGTCAGACCGAAATTGTTGACGTTGATGGCCTCGAGACCGGTAAAGCCGTTAACGACGGCAGCCGGCGGGTTGGAGCCGTAGGGATAACCCATCAGCTGGAAGCCCGCTGCGTTTTCCAGGTAGCCTTCGGCATTCTTCACGAAGGAACCAGCGCGTGTGAGGTAAGGCGTGCCTGCACCATCCTGAACCACGAAGAAACCGTTGCCCTGAATGGCAAGATCGGTGCTGGACGTGGTGTAGGAGAGGTTGCCCTGCTCCGAAATGCTGTAGCGAACGTTGGACTGCACGCCGCCAGAGGCGTAGCTGCCCGACGAGGAGGGCAGAACGAGCGAGGAGAACGACGTCGATGCGCGCTTGTAGCCGGTGGTGCTTGCGTTGGCGATGTTGTCGCCCACGGTGCCCAGCTTGTTCGCCTGTGCATTCATGCCGGACACACCGGTTCGCATAGTGCCGAAAATACTCATTCAAAAACCCTCGTGGTCATCTTCAGGGATAAGGTAAAGCGTTTGGCTTGCGTGAAGCTGTCTGAAATACCGCGCTTGAAAAAGACCACGCGGGTCAATGAAAATCATTGCCAATCAATGCTGTAGCCGAGGAACCGCTTGGAATCGACCGGATCGTAACCGAGCTTCTTGCGCAGCTTCTTACGCAGCTTGCTGATGTGGCTTTCAACGACATTCTCTTCGACGTCATCATCGAAGATGCCGTAGATGGCATTGAAAATCTGCGTCTTGGAAACGCGGCGTCCGCGATTGGCGATCAAATATTCCAGGATGCGGCGCTCGCGGCGCGGCAAGGGAAATACTTCACCACCGACTTCCGGATCACGGCCATCGGAGAAAACCCTGATAGGCCCGGCATCGGTGAAGTTGGAGATGACCTGCAGCCGGCGACGGATCGCCGCCGCACGCGCCAGGATTTCACGGGGGTGAACCGGCTTGCGCACGACATCGTCGACGCCGCTGTCGAACAGCGCCAGCGTCGATTCCAGCGAGGGCTGGTCGCTGACCGCGATAACCGGCGCCGTCGTGCGATCCCTGATCGCCTTCGGCAAAGAGAAGCTCCGGTCGCCCTGGCCGATCAGGAAGGCCTCCACGGCCGCCAGATCGCTGTCCGCAGCCGTCGAGACCCACTCCCCGAATTCAACCGGATCGAACCCGGTTGAGGGGATGCCCTCACGCCCAAATAGAGATGTATAGCCGTCTTTAACGAGCTCGCGCTCATCAACCACTACGATCATTCGTCCGCCTCCGAATCAGTGTGGTGTTTTCCAATGAGGCATTGATAAGAATCGGGGGATTCAGCGACAACTGTAGGAAATCATCGATAGTTATTAATAATTGATTAACTATTTTGTGCCGATTTGATCTATATATAGTGGTTGTTAACCATATATGGCACAAAATTTTTGTGTAAAAATTTCAAAATCACAAAAAAACCGTTTGCAGCGCCTTTTTTCGATCAATCTCTGGCCACATTTATCATGACGAGTCTCGGGACACCCGAAAACAACCAAAGATTGTTATCCGTCGCAGAAATTTTTCGCGTTGACGGTCCATTTCCCGTAGCCCGTCGCCACCAGATTGGCGATCACCCGACAGACATATTTCTTCTGCGCCGGATCGTTATTGGGGCCGGCATGGTAACGGGCGACCGCCATGGTCCAGGTTTCATGCCTGTTGTGGAGATTGCGCAGGAACATGGCGGCATATTCGACATTGCGGCGCGGATCGAACATTTCGCGCGCCGATGTGAAGTTTTCGCCATGGAAATAGTGGTTTATCTGCATGCATCCGAGATCGATCAGCTTGGCGCCATTGCGCTTCGCCGCCTCGAAAGTGGTCAATGCCTCCTCCGTGGATGCCGCAAATACCGGTTTTCCTTCAATATTCATGGCATTGGGATCGAGCCGCCCCTTGCGGCCCGTCTCAGTCAGGCCAACGGAATAGAGAATTCCCTCCGGCACGCCATATTTGCGGGCGGCGGACTGGATTTCCCTTTCACAGACACCTGATGTTGCCGAAGCCAAGGCTTTTTCAGAGGTAGACGCCATTGTCAGCAGAAGAACGGCCAGAGCCGAGAGCGCCATCCATGCCTTCATTATGCACCCCCAAATTATCACCATTGCCCTGTCGGCCGTCCCGTGCGCCGGACTCGTCACGGTTGCGGCCCGCGGCGGCCTGCTGGCCCTGCTGCTGCGCCTGCTGATTTTGCTGATTGTTGCCTTGTGTGCCCGTTTGGTCACTCTTGTCGGAAGAAGCGATGCTGATGGTGATGTTATCGACCGTCAGACCCTGCGCTTTCAGGCCATCAAGAATGCTCTTGCTGTCTTCCTGAAGCTTTTTATAGGCCGCAACGCTCTCCACCGTCATGTGAACGGCGAGCTCGTCACCGGCCAGGCGCAGCGACATCGTCACCGATCCAAGCTCAATCGGCGTCATATGCAGCTTCAGCGTATGGACCACCTTGCCGGTGCTGCTCTGGGCAGCGGCGTTGGACAGCGACGAGCCGGGCTGCATGGCGCTGACCCATTCCGGATCATTGGCGATGAGACCGGTCAATGCCGATGCGTTGGTCGATGGCGCCAGGCCGATGAACCGCCGTGAATCGAGAACCGTTATGGTATCGGCCGCTTTGCCGGTGCTTTCCCGGGCATCGAATTCAACGCGGCCTTCGCGCTGGACCGTGCTCATATCGAGTGCGCGGGACGTGCCTGAACGCGCGGAGGCGAAGCGGAATGCCGAAGCGCCGTTTTCGCTATCCGAGTCGGATTCAGCCTCATTGCCAGCAAGCTCGGCTCGTGCGGGCATGTCCTTGGGCGAAGGCTCCGTTTTGCCACGGACGGTCTCGGTCCTGTCGGACTTTACCGGGTCGGCCTTGCCGGCGATCGCCTGCGCGATTTCCTCAAGCGGTGTCTTGGCTGTTGCGATATCGCCGACATTGGTCGCGATCGTATTCAGATCCGCCAGTTTTGGATCAATGGCATCCGCCGTCGTTTCCGTATCCTTGTCGGCGTCGTCCTTGAGCTTCTTGCCGGTCTTGCCGTTTTCAGCCGGTGTGCGCGCCGGCTTCCCAGCGTTCTGAAGCTCGCCTGCCGTCTCATGGCTGTGGCCTTCTGCGGAATGGTCGTTGCCCATTACATTCAGGAAGGTCGAAGGCCGCTTGACCGGCGTCTTTGCTTCTTCTTCGCCACCTTCGGGCTGCGCGTTCTGCTCCTCAGCCGAACCTGCTTCCTGCTGATGCCGCGAATGCGGTGCCTGCGTTGGGCGCTCGTCGCGAATGGTGGACAGCGCCTCGCCGAAACTTCCGCCTTTGGCGTCGTCCCTCACCCCGGCGCTGCCGGCGCGTGGATCATTATATGGTGCATTCACTATCGCGTTGATGGTTCCGTCGATCATGGTGCCCCCTCGCCTTCCTTCAACAGGCTGTCGATTTCATCAAGCTTGCTGCGGCCACTCGTTACGAGTTGCCGCACATCCTCGCCCTCATCGTCAGCCTTGTGGGTTTCAACCCGCCATATGCTCTTTTCTTCAGTGCCAGCTGTCCCATTCGAGGATGGGTTCTGTCTGGCGTCCTGCTGGGTAGTCGCAGCGCCGACCTCGGCGCCGGTCTGTCCCGGTTGCAACGAGGGTGGGCGGACCACCTGCTCGGCGATCGCCCTTGCCGCATCCCGCAACGCCCTGTCGCGATCTGAAAGCTGTCCTTCGGGGATCTGCACGATTGTCTCGATTGCGCTCACCACATCGGGCGTGCCGATGTTGGAAAGGCTTTCATAAAGATTTGCCTGCACTTCCGGCTGGTCCGGCAGGGCGGGAGACAGAGCTTTCGCTTTCAGCGCCGCCATACGCGCCAGCCCGTCCTTGCCGCTGATCGCCGCGAGACGGGAGAGACGCAGATAAGCTTCCTTCTGCCTTTCCGTGTCCATCATGGCGAATGTTTCCTGTATCGTCTCTTCCCCGATGGAATCGGCGCGCTTGATCACCAGCGAGACCAGAAGATCCGCAAACTGGCTGGCATAGGGCGAGTGCAGGAAGCGCCGCGCATAGCGCTGCGCATAATCGACACCGCGCGCCGCATCGCCGTCTTCAACCGCAATTGCCAGCGAGCGGCGAAGTGCCGCCTCCTCCACGATGGTGCCTGGTGCTTCCAGCCGGGCTATGTCGTAGAAACCGAGGGCCGCCAGCGGATCACGCGGGATCGTCACATTGCCGCCGATCAGTGCCAGGTAGGCACCGATCCGCGTGCCGCGATATTCAGGCACCATGGCTGCAATGCTCTGCGCCACCAGCGTACCCTTGCCCGAGAGATATTTGCGCAGGATATCGGCGACGCGGCTGTCGAAATTGCCATCCACATCGCGCGCGACCAGCAATTCCAGCGTCGCCGGATTGCCGCCGCTCATGGCATAGACAAGCGCCGCATCGACATTACGCGGATCCTTGAAGATCGCCGACGGCGCGCTTTTAAGCCGCTCATCGATCGTCTGGAGCAGGAACCGCTGCATTTCCGTTGCCGAATGGTCGCCCATGGCGACCGAATCCTGCACGAATTGCAGAGAGCGCAACATGGCATAGGGCATGAGGCTGTCTTGCGATTGCGAGAATGCCTTGATCGGCTCGGCACCGAGACCGCAAAGCGTCGCCGCGAGAAAAAGCCAGCGTTTCGAGGATTTCGTCACACTCACCCCCGATCGGCCTCAAGCAGGATTTCGATACGGCGGTTGGCATCCGCCAGAGGGTCTGCCGGCACCTGCAATCTGCGATCGGCAAAACCAGAAACCTGCTTCACCCGCTCTTCGGAGAGACCACCGCGCACCAGCATGTAATAGGCGCTGTGCGCACGATCCATCGAAAGCCGCCAGTTGTCATTGGCCTCGCCCTTGAACTGCCGCCCATCGGTATGGCCGCGGATCACCACGCTGCCGCCCCGCTCCTGAAGCAATTTACCGATCTTTTCCATGGCCAGAACCATTTCGCCGCGAGGCACGGCCGAGCCGACGTTGAACATCGGCGTCTCCGACTGGTCGGAAATGGTCAGCAGCAATCCGCCTTCGGCCGGCGTCACCACCAGGCCTTCAGAGAGCTTGCCGGTAATGCCTGAAATCTGCTTCTCGATCTCTTCGCGCAGCGTGTCGGCCTTTTGCCATTCGGCGTCAGTGGGTTGCTGCTCATCCGGCTGCGGTTTTACAAGTGCTGCCTGCTCGATGGCATCCGGGCGTTGCTGCGGCACAACGGCCGCAACTTCCATCGGCTTGCCATCTTGCGAAGGATCAACGGGCTTTTGAGATGCTGCGGCTAACACCGCTTCGGCGTCCTTGGCCGCATCCTGCTGCTTCTCCGCCGTCTGCTGCGGCTCCGTCGGGTTCTGTTGCTGGTCGGCGCGGGTGATCTTCACCTGCTGGGTCCAGAAATCGGGATCGAAGGGATCGCGATAGGCCTCGCCGCCGCTTGCGCCCGTCGCCGGGCCGGAATCAGCTGCACCGCCCTCACCCTTGGCGCTGACATTGGCCTGCTGCCCGACCTGCTGGGCGATTTCCGCCAGCACGGAATAGGGGTTCTCGAAGAAGTCGGCTTCCGAGAAATTGGACTGTTCGCCAGTCTGGGACGTCAAGTCCTCGCCCGTCGCCGCGGCAGAGCCCTGGGTTACCTTTTCCGCCTTGATATTCGACTGGTCCTTTTTCTCAACACCCTCTTCCTTGTCCACGGGCTTTTCCAGCCCCTTGGACGAGGGTTTTTCATCGGACAGTTTTATCGGATTGAAATAGCTGGCGACCGAGGCCTTGGTTTCCTCGTTGGCGGCATTGACCAGCCACATGACGAGGAAGAACGCCATCATGGCCGTCATGAAGTCGGCATAGGCGATTTTCCACGCGCCGCCATGGGCGCCATCGTGCCCGCCTTTGTGACGTTTGACGATGATGATCTCGTTTTTGCCGTGGTGGTGATTTTCGCCTTCACTCATTTCATCACCTTGCGAAGACTGGACGCCCAGGCCGACATGCGGGTCACGAACACGCTTTCACCCAGTTCGACGGAAAGGTCGATGTCCGTGGTCTCGGTAAATTTCATCGTTTCTTCTTCGAAGCCCGGTTGAGCCTTCAAATGTTCGAACAAATCTCTGGGACCTTTGACGACAATCGTGACAGCCTCGCCATCCGGCATGGAAGCGCGCACCACATCCGCCAGCGCCGAAACCGCCTTGAGCGACAGCTCTTCCGTCAGAACCGGGGCAAGGATACCGGCGGTCTGTTCGCTGAGATTGGCCGCGATCGCATCGATGCCTTCGCGCAGACCGCGGGACAGGAAAACCGCGATTTCTTCGAGATAGACGGAACGCAGGGCCTCCAGTTCGGCGGCGTGGGAAGCCAATAACGCGTCCCGTTCGGCCTGCATCTTCTCGGTGATTTCCCGGGTCGCATCGTCGCGGCCACGTGCATAGGCAGCCTGCTTTTCGCTTTCGACATCGACGGTCTCGAATTCATCGAAACCGCTGGCGACATCGCCGAAACCGGACATGCCCTCGGCATCCGCCAGCGGATCGCCAAACGCCAGCCCGGCGGGCTGGCTGTCACCGAAATCCTTGAGATATCTTGCAATGGAGGCGCTCATGCACGCCCCCGGCAAAACTGGCCAGAGAGGCGAGACATGTTTCTTTGCCTGCGATTTAAGCCGTTTGGCGGCACCATCGTCATCCTTGCTACCCTGCCCGTCTCTTCGATTATTCCGGCCGGATCACGCCATGCGATCCAGCCGATATTGCCCCGACGTTAGGTGTTCAAACTTGTGCGAGGATGAAGGCGGCCTGTTCCGGAAGCCCGCGCCTTGTCTCCGCACCTGCCTACGCCGGGCCAGACCCGTTACTTGAAGAGCTGGAGGATATTTTCCGCATTGGCATTGGCGATCGAAAGCGACTGGATGCCGAGTTGCTGCTGCGTCTGCAGCGCCTTCAGCCTGGTCGATTCCTCGTTCATATCCGCATCGACGAGACGGCCGATGCCCTTGTCGATCACGTCCATCAGGCTCGAGACGAAGTTTTCCTGCATGTCGATGCGGCTCTGCAGCGAACCAAGGCTGGATGCCGCGCTGGTCATCGCTTCAAGCTGTCCGTCGACAAAGGACATCATCGCATCCAGCACGTTGGCTTCGGTATATTGCTCTCCGGTCATCGTTCCCATTTTCTGGGCGAGGTCGGTCAGCTTGTTGATGTCGAGCGTCGATACCGAGATACCGAGTTTGCGGGTGTCGGGATCGACTGCCGCGGAAACGTCGTAGTACCAGTTGGTGTTCGGCGATGTCGTCGTTGCGACCGGAGTGGTGCTGTCGGTGGTTGGAGCGGCGGCACTTGCGGGATCCGTGGAGGTGAGTTTCACCCAAACGCCGTCACCGATCTTCAAATATCCCTGGGTACTGCCAGCATTGGTGTAGATGCCTGTTGCCTTGAGACTGAAGCCAGCCAAAGCAGCCACTTCGCTGTCATTCAGCGTAGCGACCACATAATTCTTGTCGGTGACCGTGGGGAGTGCGGGTGATGCGGGCGTATCCGTCGTGCGGGTGGTGACGGTCGTCTCGTTCTTGCGGAGGAAGCGGGCCTCGGTGTCGAGAATGCCGAATTTTCCGCCGCTCAGATCGAACAGCACGGTGCTCGAATCAAGCGAATAATCGACCGTCGTTACGCCCACCGCGCCTGCAGCGGTGCGGGTAAACGAAGCAACGATCTTCTTGATGATCGGCTCTTCGGCCGCCGGCGTCTTGCCATCGCCGATTTTCGCCTGAAGCCAGTTTTCGCCGGAGAAGGAGGCCGATTCGGAAATGCTTCTCAGCTGATCCTGAAGTTGCTTGATTTCTTCCTGGATCTTCGTTCGGTTGCTGCCCACACCATAGGCGGCGACCAGCTTCGCCTTAAGAGACTTGACCGTCTCGATGGCGCTTTCAACGGCCTCGAAAGCAGTGTCGACCTTGGCGGCTCCAAGACCCAGCGCATCCTGTACGGCCGAAAGCGCCGTATTGTCGGACCGCATGGTCGTTGAGATAGACCAATAGGCCGCGTTATCCGCCGCCGTCTCGACACGGTAACCGGAGGAGACACGCGCCTGCGTTGTCTCAAGACTCTTGTCGATCATGCGCAAGGTTTGCAGCGCGGCCATTGCCGCCGCATTGGTCATAATGCTGGTCATGGGTTCCACCCAATTCAAAATATAAGAAAAAATCCGGCGCAGCGCCGAAAACGAGCAGGAGCATCATGCGCATCGGCGATGGTTGAAATGAGCCACCGCGACCTGCCGTTCGTTAACAAATCGTTAATTCGATAGGTACCAAACAACAACGCTGATTTGCAAGGCGTTCCTCGCTTCCCCAGAGCGGTTTTGCATAAAGCGGCAGGCTTCAGGCAAGGTCGGGCGAAAAAGCGATAAAACAAAACCGTCGCGGCCGCCATTTTAGCGGTCGCAACGATCAATCGATGACAATATCGGTGGTGTGGTTCAGGCCGCTTCGCCCTGATGGGCCGGAACGAATCGGGCCGCCATCAGGCTTCTGCGCAGGAACTCGGTGTTCTCATCCGGGTTTTCCGAAGGATTCTGAAACGAAACATGATTGATCTCGACCGCCGCATGTTCATTGGCGAGGATCAATTGCGCATAAACCGTGGCGCCCTTCGGTTTGATTTCGAGATCAAGAACGATCTCCGGGGCGCCTTCCCATTCGAGCTTGTATTCGCCACCCGCACCGAAATTGATCGTGCCGGGATGATAATAAAGCTCCGCGGCTGAAGAGACGAGGTCGGCGATGCTGCCATAGCACTCGAATCTGAGCAGCGAAATCAGGTCTGCCGGGTCTAGCAATCGTAGTTCGGTGGCGATCGGGTTGATCGCCTCTGCGACGATCATTTCCCGCTGTTCAGAATAGGCGGATTTTTTCATTGGTTTTATTGAACCCGTATTTTCGATGACTTCATGGCGTAAACCCGATGAACGAGCTCAGCCACAGCCTTGTAAAAGGCTGGTGGAATCACACTATCGATCGAGACTTGCGCAAACATGGAGCGTGCGAGCGGCGGATCTTCAAAAACGGGGATATTGTTTGCTTCCGCAATCTCGCGGATTTTCAATGCGATAAGGTCCTGGCCCTTGGCGACGACGATAGGCGCATCGCCTTCTTCGCGCACGTAACGCAGCGCCACCGCAAAGTGTGTCGGGTTGGCGATGACAAGTGTTGCGCGCGGCACGTTGTTGATCATGCGACGGCGGGCGCGATCTCGGGCGATTGAGCGCTGGCGGGATTTAACCACCGGGTCGCCCTGCGATTGCTTATACTCTTCCTTCACCTCATGCTTCGTCATCTTCAGCTGGCTGAACCAGTGGTGGCGGGTCCACAAAAGGTCGACGGCGGCTAGCAATGCGGTCGAAAACAGGATCACGACCATCATTTTTTTGACGAGTTCGACAACCTTGACGAAAATCACTTGCGGATCGGAAAACATCAGGTCGATCAGGCCGTAGAAATCGCCGCGCAGCGACATGAACATGATGATTGATACGATCAATATCTTGAACAGCGATTTGCCGAATTCCACGAAGCCCTGCTTGGAGTAGATGCGCGTGAACCCCTTCGCGGGCGAGATGCGCGACCATTGCGGGCGCACCCTCTCAAGCACTGGCGACGGCAGGTTCTGGAGAAACGACGAGGCAAGGCCGAAGATGATGAACATGATCATGGCCGGCATGAGCAGATAGGCCATGGAAGTGCCGAGGAAATAAAGCAACGACAGGGCATCCGGCCGGGTACTGAGGTCCCACTGGTCGGGCTGGCCGAACAGGTCTTTCAGCGTGACGCCAAGACGGCCGGCGCCATCGGGCAGAAAGAAGACCAGATAACAGTAAAATGCGAGCGACGAGGCAAAGATCGGCACTTCCCGAGAGAAGGGAAGATTGCCCTTCTCAGCCGCATCGCGGAGCTTTTTCTCCGTCGGGGCTTCTGTTTTACTGTCCTTGTCCTCATCGTCTGCCAAGGCACGTTCCCGGGATCAAAAAAAGGCCCGCCGATCCCGGCAGGCCGTCATCCCGAAACTAGCGCCCGAGACCGGCCATCGCAATGGCCGGCTCTGCCCGAAGGGTAAGTTATCAACCGGCTTCCGCTTAGGCAGCGGCCGATTGTTCGTCCGCTCCGGCTTCCTTCAGCTGGATCTGGCCGGAATTGGCCAGACGGATAGCCTCCTGGGCCACCGCGCGGCGGGCGATTGCCACTTCGCGGGTGTTGATCGAGGCCTGCGGTACGGCGAGATCCGATTCGATCATGCGGCGCTGGCGCGGGCTGATGCTGGACAGCACACATTCCTTGATTTCCATCGTGGCGCCGCGCAGCGCCATCGTCAGAACATCGGCAGAAACATCGTTGAGCAGCATGACGCGGCTGCGCTGCGGCATGAACATGAGGTCGTCGAAGAGGAAGAGCTTCGGCTTGACCTTGTTCGCGGCTTCCTTGCTCAACGTTTCGAGCGAGCTGAGCAGCGTATCGACCTGCGGCTTCTCCAGCTCGTTCATCAGATCGGCAACCTTGGTGGAGCCGCCTGCATTACGTTCCGCTTCGATCTCGTTGATGAGGTTGACCACACGCTTCTCGATGATCTGGGCGGCCGTCTGGCTCACTTCCTTCATGTTCACCGTGCGGTTCATGATATCGGCGCGCTGCTCTTCGGGAATGGTCAGAAGAACCTTGGCGCCAAACGACGAGGGCAGCATGGAGAGGATGTAGGCGATGGTCTGGGGGTGCTCGCGCAGCAGGAACTTGCCGACGAATTCCGGCTCGGCTTCCTGCAGGCGATCCCAGATCGACGCTTCATAGGCCTGGAAGGCCGCACGGCGGCCGAGAAGGCTGTCCACCTCTTCAGGGGTCAGACCTTCTTCGAGAATGCTTTCGATTGCCTTGGCATTGTCCATCAGACCCGTTCCTTCGGTGAACAGGTCTTCGAACTCCGCGACGATCTGGGCAAGCTCGTCGGGAGGAATGACACGCAGGGTCTGAGCCGAGGAAATGATCATCTGCAATTCGTGCTGCGTGAAAAACTTCAGCAGCTTGCCGGCGACGCCCTTGCCCATGGCAAGCAGCACCGCGGCCGCCTTGTCGGTCTGAGACAACGGCTTCCCTGCCAGCGGGTTACCGAAATCCTCGAAGTCCATCATGGTCTTTCCTCTCCGTCCCCACAGGGATCAGGCTTTTCTCGTACTCATTACTTCAATCAATTTTACGCCGAAGCGCGTATCGTCGTCTTCAAGTACCGTTATCTCACCGCGCGCAATACGGCGGCCATTCACCATGATTTCGACCGGCTCGCCGATCTTGCGGTCAAGCGCAATCGTCGCACCCTCTTCGAGGTTCATCAGTCCCGAAACCAGCATACGGCTGGTGCCGAGAACGATCTGGACATCGATCGGGATGTCCATGATCATTTCCATGTTTTCGGACAATCCGCTACCGAGCGGCGCCTTCAGACCCGCGACCTGCGGGGCCGCAGTGAAATCGTCCATCGCAAAACCGGCCGCTCCGCCACCGAAGGCGGAAAGGTCGGTATCAATGGAAGCATCTTCCGTGCTTCCGAAATCGCCGAAGTCGCCAAAATCGGACAGCGAACCTTCCGCATCCGTCTTGAGGACGCCACGCAGATCGCCGATAGCCTGGTCGAGGTCGCCGGCATCTTCCAGCGACGGCAGCTCCGCATCATCGGTCACAGGTGTTTTCTTCGTAGCCATGCGCTGATTATTCCCTTTGAAACTTGCGTCAGCCTGCCCAGAACCCAAAAGGGCGGGCAGGATTTAACCCATCAGATGTCGCAAAATCTCGTCGTCCGTGCTGACATTGTTCTTCACCCGAACCATGTAGCGGTCACCGGACTTGCCGAATTCGCAATTATAAAGCTTGGAGCCGTTGGCACTGACCTCGACGCCGATATCGTCCTGCTTCAGATCCTGAAACGGAATGACGTCGCCGGCCACCAGTTTGGAAATTGTCCGCAGCGTCAGCGTTTCAAGCTTGATGCGCGCCTCGAGCGTTACCTGCGATCTCTTCACCTGCTGCGAGATCATCTCCATCCATTCCTCCTGCTTCTTCAGCGCCTGGGCCGAAGCTTTGGGCGCGACGATGGAGGTCTTGAGCAGGGGCCGCTGCGGCACGATGAGAGAAAACTCGGACGAAACCTTGCCGATATCAATCTTCATGCGGATGGTGACGCCGTAAAGGCCGGCAATCATCTCGTCGAAGGCGCTCTTCCCATTGGCGCTGAACGGCGGGTCGATTGTCGCCTCGAAGCCGCCCGGCGCGTTGACGCCCGAACGCAGGACACCCGCGATGCGGCCGAGAACCATGGCCGCAAGGTCAAGCTCGATATGCGACAGGCTGCGTTCATCCGGGTCGCCGATGGTGTCTGGCGCCGCACCCAGCATGCGCTCCATGAGCGCGATGACGAAGCCGTTGCCGACCGCCATCATGAAATTGGGGCACCAGTTGCGCAGCGAACAATCGGCAATCGAGACGTTCTGTCCGACATTGGCGATGAGATCGGTCATCAGCCCCGATTCGGAACCGATATATTCGACGTCGATCGCGATGCCGGTCTCGCTGTGAAAGATATCAGGCAGGAATTCGCTGTAGAGATGGCCGATATCGGAGCCGATCCTGGCGATGGTCTTGCGATCGGAAAGCCCGCCGGTGAGTTGCGCGAGCAGGGCCGTGTCGATGGCGGGGGCTCTTTGCGCTGCAGCTTTTGCCATGGTCATGCCGCCTTGTTTTCGCCGCCGGGATTCATCATCTCCTGCTCGACGGCGTCGATGGACGGCCGCTCGTAGTTGGAGATGGTCTTGCGGCCATATTCAAGTGCGACCTGCGGCACCGAGCCGTTCATGTAGGCGATCAGTGTCTGCTTGACGATGATATAGAGGCGGTGCTGCTTGGAGCGGACGATCTTGACCTGCGACGCGAGCGGGTTGCAGATCGAGTAGGACAGGATGATGCCGAGCATGGTGCCGACGAGTGCGGCGCCGATGAGGCCGCCCAGCACTTCGGGCGATTCGTTGATCTTGCCCATGGCCTTGATGACGCCGAGAACCGCCGCGACGATACCGATGGCGGGGAAGGAATCCCCCATGGTGGTGATCGCGTGGTAAGGTTTCAGCTTGTCATTGAGGATGGTCTCGATTTCCTCATCCATCAGCGCCTCGATCTCATGACTGCGGGCATTGCCGATGATGATGAGGCGGACGTAATCGCAGATGAACGAGGTCAGCTCCTTGTTCTTCAGAACCGAAGGCGCCGACTGGAAGATCGAGGATTCTTCCGGATTGTCGATATGGGCTTCGATCTCGTTGCGCGATTTCGTGCGCAGGTCGCGCATCAGCGAATAAAGCACGCCGAGCACGTCGAGATAGTTGCGCTCCTTCGGAACCGAGTGTTTGAAGGCCTCGCCGAGCGCCTTGCCCGAATCTTTCACGACCTTCATCGGGTTCGCCATGATGAAGCCGCCAAGCCCCGCTCCGCCGATAATCAACAGTTCGAACGGCTGAATGAGGACGTCCAGATGGCCGCCCATCGCCATGTAGCCGCCGATGATGCAGCCGAAGGTGATTATAAGTCCAATTACAATATTCATTGATCGACCACGCCCGAACAGTGTTCCATGCCGACATCTCTAGAAAATGTGGCTTGCGTGAACCTGTCCGCTACGCCTCTTTCATGCTTCTCCGGCAATCAGTTTCGCACAAGCAAGCTACGGCAATATGCCGGCAAAGGCGGACGTGCGCCTTGAGATCGGGATCAAACGAGAGCGGCGGTTCAGTGACTTCCACCTACACCAGCTACAGACTGATCAGTCAGGACATCGGCAAGTCGCTTGAGCGCGTGTCGAAGCAGCCCGACGTGGCGCGCGAAACCGAATATTACCGCGCAAAAATCGGCGATGTGAAATCCATCGACGACTTCATGGCCGATACACGCCTTTATAATTACGCGCTGAAAGCTCACGGCCTCGAAGATATGGCCTATGCCAAAGCCTTCATTCGCAAGGTGCTGACCGAAGGCACGTCGGACAAGAATGCCTTCGCCAACAAGCTTTCCGACAATCGTTACGCGGATCTGGCGAAATCGCTGAATTTTGCGGAGCTGGGAAAAGCTGCGACCGCGACTGAGGCGGCACAATCGGGCACCATCGAGAAATATACCCGCCAGACGCTGGAACAGACAGCCGGCGATGACAATAACGGTGTCCGGCTTGCCCTTTATTTCGAGCGCAAGGCGCCGACGATCAAATCAGGCATGGATTTCCTGGCCGACGATGCGCTCGCGCAGGTGTTCCGCACAGCCTTCAACCTGCCCGACGAATTTGCCGCTGCGAGTGTCGAGAAACAGGCCGCTCTTATCGAAAAATCCATCAAGATCAAGGATCTGCAGGATCCTGAGAAGGTCGGCAAGCTGCTCGAGCGTTTCACCATCATGTGGGAAATGCAAAACCCCTCGACGACCTACGACCCCCTGGCCGTTTTCGGCTCCTCCAGCGGCTACGGCATTTCCCCGGACCTGCTGATTTCCATCAACTCCCTGAAACTCGGAGGCAAATGATATGCAATCCGGACTATATGTCGCCCTGTCCTCGCAGATCGCGCTGGAGCGCCGTCTCACCACCATTTCCGATAATATGGCGAATGTGAACACGGTCGGCTTCCGTGGCTCCGAAGTGAAATTCGACGAAATGGTCGCCAAGAACCACAATGACATGAATGCCAAGGTGGCCTTCGTTTCACAGGGCAACGACTATCTCTCCACTCGCCAGGGTGCTTTCGAGCAGACCGGCAATTCCTTTGATTTTGCCATCAAGGGCGACGCCTGGTTCTCGATGGACACGCCTGATGGCCCGATTCTCAGCCGTGACGGCCGTTTCACCATGCGCCCGGACGGCGCGCTGATCTCCTCGAACGGTTATCCCGTTCTTGACTCCGGCGGCGGTCCCATCCAGCTCAATCCGAATGGCGGACCGATCACCGTCGGCCTCGACGGTGCCATCAGGCAGAACGAAAACATCGTCGCCACGCTCGGCATCTTCAAGGCGGATTTCTCGCAAGGTTTCCTGCGCCATCCCAATAGCGGCGTGAAGCCCGTTGCCCAGCCGACACCGGTCGTCAACGATCACGAGGTCGGCGTCGTTCAGGGTTATCTCGAACAGTCAAACGTCAACGGCATTTCCCAGATGACGCAGCTCATTCAGGTCAACCGGGCCTTTGAGAGCATTTCCTCGCTGATGCGCGACACCGAATCCACCTTCGGCGAAGGCATCAAGACGCTTGGCGGCGCGCGTTAAGGAACTGATGTATGACAATGCCGGACCCCATGCTCTCGGCTGAGGCCATTTCACCGAAGCTCGCGCAACTGGCGAGCCTCGCCGGACACTATGCCGATCCGGAGTTTTCGGTGGCGCCGGGCGGCCATGTCCGCACCATTGCCGCAGGACACTATACGGTGTCCGGCCTGTCGCGGCATGTTAGGCTCGGCGAGTTCGTCGCCCACCGCAGTGCGACCGGCATCCATCTCGGTGAAGTGGTGCGCGTTGAGCCGGACATCTGCTATGTCTGCCCCATCGAACCCGGTGAACCGATCGGCATCCACGACACCGTCATCCGCAAGGGCGCTTTCCGTGTTGCGCCTGACGACAGCTGGTGTGGGCGCACCATCAATGCGCTTGGCGAACCCATCGACGGCCAGGGGCCGCTTTCCTCCGGTACAGAGCGCCGGTCGATCTCCAACAATGCGCCGCCATCGATGACGCGCAAGCGGGTGGAGACGGCTTTCAAGACCGGCGTGCGGGCAATCGATATTTTCTCGCCCTTGTGCCTCGGCCAGCGTCTCGGCATTTTCGCCGGCTCGGGCGTCGGCAAATCCACGCTGCTGTCGATGCTCGCCAAGGCTGACGCCTTCGACAAGGTGGTGATTGCGCTGGTCGGCGAACGCGGACGTGAAGTGCGCGAATTCATCGAAGACACGATGGGCGAGAATATGAGCAAGTCCATCGCCGTGGTCGCCACCAGCGATGAAAGCCCGATGCTGCGCAAGATGGCCCCGCTTTCCGCCGTCACCATTGCCGAGCACTTCCGCGACAAGGGCGATAACGTCCTTCTCATCATCGACAGCGTCACTCGTTTCGCCCATGCGATCCGCGAAGTGGCGGTCGCCTCCGGCGAGCCGCCGGTGGCGCGCGGTTACCCGGCCTCGGTCTTCACTGAGCTGCCGCGCCTTCTGGAGCGGGCGGGACCGGGCGCTGAAGGCACCGGCACCATCACCGCCATCGTCTCCATTCTGGTGGATGGCGACAATCACAACGATCCGATCGCCGATTCGACCCGTGGCATTCTCGACGGCCATATCGTGCTGGACCGCAGCCTTGCCGAAGAAGGCCGTTATCCGCCAATCAATCCGCTCGCCTCGATCTCGCGTCTCGCCAAGAAGGCATGGACACCAGATCAGGAAAAACTGGTCTCGCGCCTGAAGGCGCTGGTGCATCGCTTCGAGGAAACGCGGGATCTGCGCCTCATCGGCGGTTACCGGCCCGGCACCGATCCTGATCTCGACATGGCGATAAAGCAGGTCCCGATCATCTACGAAACGCTGAAACAGCTTCCAAACGAACCGGCAGCGCAGGACGCCTATGCCGATCTGGCGACGGCGCTACGGGGCGGAGCGCAGAATAATCAGCCGCAGGTAAACCCGAGAATGAGAGGCTGACGCCGTGAAAAAGAAAAAAATCGACAATGGCGACGTCGAGGACGCACGGCCTCAGCCGCCTTTCTTCACGCTCGACCGCATTCTGGCCTGGACCGGAATAGGGCTTGCCGCTGCCGCCGCATTTTTTCCCTGGTACGTGTTCTTCAACGAAGACAAGTTTGGGATAAAGGTGGCGGGCGGTGACCGTACACGCGACCTGCCTCACACAGGCCCCCGGGAGGTCTTCAGCGTTTCGCCGATGGCCATGACCAACCGCAACAAGGAAGACATGCCGCCGCCGGGCGAACTGCCGGACATGCTGACGACGGCGACAGTCAACGCCAGCGGCAAGGAAAAGCAGAACGATCTCGCCGCCGGTGTGGAAGATCAGCCCTTCCCCGGCCAGACCTCATTCCGTCTGCTGCATGTTTCCAACGGTCGCGCGCTGATCGAGGATGGATCAGGCATGTATATGGTGCGGGTCGGCTCCACCCTGCCCGACAATGCGCTTCTGACCAAGATCGAGCAGCGCGGCGGTGAATGGCAGATCGAGACTTCTTCCGGAAAAACCTATCGTCCTGAAAAATAGACGGTGTTTTCTTCTCTCAAAAAAGGCGCGCCGCATCTGCCGGCGCGCCTTTTTTGTTTCACACATACCGGTTCTTCCGCCGTTTGGTGCCTTCGCCCTTCTCCGCAAGTCTGACGCAAGATTAGCCCCGTAGGTTCGGGCCATACGAGATGGAGAAGTCTATGCAACCGATTCAACTGTTCGATCTGGCATCCCGCCAAGCGGAATGGCTGAGCGTGAGGCAGGAAGTCGTGGCGACCAACATCGCCAACGCCAACACCCCCAAGTTCCACGCCAAGGATGTCAACCCTTTCGAAGCGGTCATGCAGGCCACCAGCCAGCAGGTCGGCATGGCAAAGACACATCCCGCCCATTTCGGTGCAAGCGACCTCAGCGAAACTATCGCCGTGCGCGACAACCCGATCAACAACGAGATCGGCATGCAGGAGTCAGGCAATTCGGTCGCGCTTGCTGAAGAAATGACCAAGACCGGCGAGATCAAGCGGCAGTACGACCTGAACGCCAATCTCGTCAAATCCTTCCATCGCATGATGCTGATGACGGTAAAGAGGTAAGCCATGGATCCCTTGAGTGCGGCGAGCAAGATCGCGGGCAGCGGCCTGGAAGTGCAGTCCACCCGACTGCGCGTCGTGTCCGAAAACATCGCCAACGCCAGATCGACCGGCGACACCCCCGGCGCGGACCCCTATCGCCGCAAGACGGTCACCTTCGGTCAGGAGCTGGACCGCGCAAGCGGCGTGGAGCGCGTGACGGTGAAGAAGCTCGGCGTCGACCGTGGTGACTTCGTCAACGAATACGATCCCGGCAACCCGGCCGCCGATACCAACGGCATGGTGAAGATGCCGAACGTCAACATCCTGATTGAAATGGCCGACATGCGCGAAGCCAACCGCAGCTATGACGCCAACCTTCAGGTCATCCGCCAGACACGCGACCTCGTCGCTTCCACCATCGACCTTCTGAAGGCATCACAATGATCGACGGCATCAAGCAACTCGGTTCTCTTTCGCTCACGCGCGGCGCAAGCGACATCTCCTCGCTGACGGAAAGCGTTTTCGGCAGCCAGCAGACGACGCCGGCCCAGCAGACGGGCGCAAGCTTCGCAAGCGTTCTCGGCAACGTATCGCTGGATGCGATGAACAACCTGAAGAAGGCGGAAGTCGCCTCCTTCGAAGGCATTCAGGGCAAGGCGAACACGCGTGAAGTGGTCGATGCCGTGCTTTCGGCCGAGCAATCGCTGCAGACCGCCATCGCGCTGCGCGACAAGATCGTGTCGGCCTATCTCGACATTACCAAGATGCAGATCTAGCCCAGCGGGAATATTGATATGAGAGCTCTTGCAATCGCCGCCACCGGTATGGACGCCCAGCAGACCAATCTGGAAGTCATCGCCAACAACATCGCCAACATCAACACCACAGGCTACAAGCGCGCGCGTGCTGAGTTTACCGATCTGCTCTACCAGACCGAGCGCATGCAGGGCGTGCCGAACCGCGCCAATCAGGCCATCGTGCCGGAAGGCGCCAATATCGGTCTCGGCGTGCAGACTTCGGCCGTGCGTAACATCCACACCCAGGGCAACCTGATCGAAACCGGCAACAAGCTCGACGTGGCGATCATCGGCCAGGGCTGGTTCCAGATCGAGGCGGCCGACGGTTCGACGCTCTACAGCCGCGCCGGCGCCTTCAACAAGAATGCCGACGGCAATCTGGTGACGGTCGATGGCTACAACGTCATTCCCAACATCAACATCCCGACCGACGCGCAGGACATCACCGTTACCCGCACGGGTCAGGTGACGGCCCGTATCGGCAACGCCGCTGACTTCACCGAACTTGGCCAGCTGACCATCGCCAACTTCGCCAACGAAGCGGGCCTGAAGCCGCTCGGCGACAACCTCTTTGCCCAGACGCCGGCTTCCGGTGACGCGGTCATCGGCGTGCCCGATGATCCGAGCTACGGCTACATCAAGCAGTCCTACCTTGAAGGCTCGAACGTCGATGCCGTCAAGGAAATCACCGACCTGATCACGGCGCAGCGCGCCTATGAGATGAATTCCAAGGTCATCACCACCGCTGACGAAATGGCATCGATTGTCAGCAAGAACCTGAAATAAGAACGGAAAGGCAGGCGGACATGAGGTTTGGCCGAAACAATTACAGCTGCAGAACGGCGCTCGTCCGTATGTGCCTGGCGTCTGCCTTTTCAATGGTTGCCATGGCGCCGGCTCTCGCTCAGGCGCCAATGGCACTGGTTCCCACACGCACCATCTATCCGGGCGAGACCATCTCGTCCGACCAGGTGAAGCCGGTGGAAGTGACCAATCCCAATATTTCCTCGGGTTACGCGACCGATATCAGCGAAGTCGAAGGCATGATCTCCAAGCAGACCCTGCTTCCCGGCCGCACGATACCGGTTGCCGCGCTGCGCGAAGCATCACTGGTGGTGCGCGGCACCAACGTCAAACTCGTCTTTACCATCGGTAACATGACGCTGATGGCGTCGGGAACGCCGATGACGGACGGCTCGCTTGGTGAAGTGGTGCGGGTGCGCAACATCGATTCCGGCGTGATGGTCAGCGGCACGGTGATGAAGGACGGAACCATTCAGGTGATGGCGAAATGAGATTGCTTCGTATCCTGGCCGCGGCCATTCTGTTTTCGGCCCAGCCATTCCTTTCCGTACCCGCAGCCCATGCCGATACATCCCGCATCAAGGATATCGCATCGCTGCAGGCCGGACGCGACAACCAGCTGATCGGATATGGTCTCGTGGTCGGCGTGCAGGGCACGGGCGATAGCCTGCGCTCCTCGCCATTCACCGAGCAATCCATGCGCGCGATGCTGCAGAACCTCGGCATCACCACGCAGGGCGGCCAATCGAACGCCAAGAACATCGCCGCGGTGATGGTGACGGCCAATCTGCCGCCCTTCGCCAGCCCCGGCAGCCGTGTGGACGTGACGGTCAGTTCGCTTGGCGACGCCTCTTCGCTGCGCGGTGGCACGCTGATCATGACTTCGCTTTCCGGTGCTGACGGGCAGATCTATGCGGTCGCGCAGGGCGCACTGATCGTCAACGGCTTTTCGGCGCAGGGCGATGCAGCGACGCTGACTCAGGGTGTGACCACCTCTGCCCGCGTGCCGAACGGCGCGATCATCGAGCGCGAATTGCCGTCCAAATTCAAGGATTCAGTCAATCTGGTCCTTCAGCTGCGCAATCCCGATTTTTCGACTGCGGTGCGTGTTGCGGACGTTGTCAACGCCTTTGCCCGCGCCCGTTACGGCGATGGTATCGCCGAACCGCGTGATTCGCAGGAAATCGCGGTGCAGAAACCCCGCACCGCTGACCTCACCCGGCTGATGGCGGAAATCGAGAACCTGACGGTGGAGACGGATACGCCCGCCAAGGTCGTGATCAACGAACGCACCGGCACGATCGTCATCGGCGCGGATGTCCGCATTTCCCGCGTTGCCGTGAGCTACGGAACGCTGACCGTGCAGGTGACCGAGTCGCCGCAAGTCATCCAGCCGGCGCCCTTCTCGCGCGGCCAGACAGCCGTGCAGCCGCAGACGGACATCATGGCGTTGCAGGAAGGCAGCAAGGTCGCCATCGTCGAAGGTCCTGACCTTCGCACGCTGGTTGCCGGTCTCAACAGCATCGGGCTCAAGGCGGATGGCATCATATCCATCCTGCAAGGCATCAAATCCGCCGGCGCCCTTCAGGCGGAGCTTGTGCTGCAATGATGGAAAATCAGAAGACAAACGCTTATAGCACCGGTCTTGTCCGCTTCGCAGCGGTTGCTTCGCTGCTTTTCCTGCTGCCAGCCGCCGGCGCGGAGAGCCAGCAGAACGTGGTATCGGAACTCAGCACGCAGGATGAAATCCAGAAATTCTGCACCAACATCGCCGATGCGGCCCGCGACCAGCGTTACCTGATGCAGAAGCAGGAACTGGAAAAGCTTCAGGCCGACGTCAACGAGCGCATTTCCGCGCTGGAAGACCGCAAGGCGGAATATGAGGACTGGCTGGCACGCCGCGAGCATTTCCTCAATCAGGCCAAAAGCAATCTCGTCGATATCTACAAGACGATGAAGGCGGATGCCGCCGCACCGCAGCTTGAAAAGATGCATGTGGAAATTGCGGCCGCCATCATCATGCAGCTGCCGCCGCGCCAGTCCGGCCTCATCCTTAGCGAGATGGATGCCCAGAAAGCCGCGACCGTCGCCGGCATCATGTCGCAGGCAATCGACAAAAACACTTCGAAGGATCCTTCATGAGCACGCGTCGTCTCCCGGCCCTCCTCCTGCCGCTCGCTCTGCTGGCAGGTTGCCAGAACAACCAGACCCTGAAGGAAATCGGCAACGCCCCCGCCATGAGCCCGATCGGCAGCGGCCTGCAATTCAGCCAGACGCCGCAGATGGGCATGTATCCCAAGCAGCCGAAACATATGGCCAGCGGCTATTCGCTGTGGAGCGACAGCCAGGGCGCGTTGTTCAAGGATCTGCGCGCGCTGAACATCGGCGACATTCTGACCGTCAACATCCAGATCAACGACAAGGCCGATTTCGACAACGAGACCGAGCGTAACCGCACCAATTCCAGCGGTCTGAACTGGAAGGCCAAGGCGGAAATCTTCGGCTGGACGCCGGAAGCGGACTCCAACATCAAATACGGCTCCGACACCGACACGCAGGCCAAGGGCAAGACCAAGCGTTCCGAAAAGCTGACGCTGATGGTGGCCGCCGTCGTCACGGGCATTCTGGAAAACGGCAACCTCATCATCAGCGGTTCGCAGGAAGTGCGCGTCAACCATGAAATCCGCATCCTCAATGTCGGCGGTATCGTCAGGCCGCAGGATGTCGATGCGCAGAACATGATCTCTTACGAGCGCATTGCCGAGGCACGCATCTCCTACGGCGGTCGTGGCCGCCTGACGGAAGTGCAGCAACCCCCGGTCGGTCAGCAGGTCGTCGACCTGTTCTCGCCACTCTGACGCCGGTTTTCGGGAGCGGGACTGACCATGGAAAACGAACAGACTGAGAGCAAGAAAAAGTCCTCCCCGGTTGTCATGACGATCGTCGGCGTGGTGATCCTGACGTTGCTCGGTGCGGGCGGCGGCTGGCTGGTGGGTGGCATGATCGCCCCCAAGCTCGCCGGCGCGGAAGCCGCAGCACACGCGCCGGCCGCTTCGGCTGAAAAGGGCAAGGGCGCCGAGGGCATCGAGAAAATCTCCGCCGAAGCGAACGGTATCGTCCAGCTTGATCCCATCACCACCAATCTCGCCTACCCTTCGACCAACTGGGTGCGGCTGGAAGTGGCGCTGATGTTCAAGGGGCCGGTGGAAGTCGGGCTGGCCGAGGATATCCATCAGGATATCATGGCCTATGTGCGCACTGTTTCCCTTCAGCAGCTGGAAGGGCCGCGCGGCTTTCAATATCTTAAGGATGACCTTCAGGAACGAGTTGACCTGCGCTCGAAAGGGCGCGTATCCAAGGTCATGTTCCGGACCTTTGTCATCGAATGATTCGATTTCTTGTAACCATCGCCGTCCTCCTCGCCTTGCCGGGCCTTGCCAACGCCCAGCAATTCCCGTCTGATCTGTTCAATACGCAGATAGACGGATCCGTCGCGGCATGGATCATCCGCACTTTCGGTCTTCTGACGGTTCTCTCCGTCGCGCCGGGCATCCTGATCATGGTCACGAGCTTTCCGCGCTTCGTGATTGCCTTTTCGATCCTGCGCTCCGGCATGGGACTGGCCTCTACCCCGTCCAACATGATCCTGCTGTCGATGGCGATGTTCATGACCTTCTACGTCATGTCGCCCACCTTCGACAAAGCCTGGACCGACGGCGTGCAGCCGCTTTTGCAGAACCAGATCAACGAGCAGCAGGCGATCGGGCGCATCGCCGAGCCTTTCCGCACCTTCATGAACGCCAATACGCGTGACAAGGACCTGAAGCTGTTCGTGGATATCGCCCGCGAGCGCGGACAGGAAGTGATGACCGACAATGTCGTCGACTACCGCGTGCTCGTTCCGGCCTTCATGCTGTCTGAAATCCGGCGCGGTTTCGAGATCGGTTTCCTGATCATCCTGCCGTTTCTGGTCATCGATCTGATCGTCGCCACCATCACCATGGCCATGGGCATGATGATGCTGCCGCCCACCTCCATTTCCCTGCCGTTCAAAATCCTGTTTTTCGTGCTGATCGACGGCTGGAACCTACTCGTCGGCAGCCTCGTCAGATCGTTCAACTGACGGCATCTGTGCCGAAATAAACTTCGTTAATCCTGTTTGTTAACCCCGCAGCCCCACGGCAGCGGGGTTTTCGCGTTTTAAGCCTTTGGTTACCAGTTTTGCTAGGGGTCGGATAACTATAATTTTAAATTAAAAAATTACCATTTAAATACACTCCGCAGTAACCATAAGTATTTTCCAGTAGTTCTTAGTGCTCAAATTAATAATTACGCAATTTTTCGCTGCGAAATTCTCTCTACACACAGCGGGTTTGGTTTCAAGAGACAAGTAACTCTGAACCGAGTGGCATGAAGCCGAAACGTTGTGACCGGTAATACGAAGTCCGGAATGTCCCCAATTCCAGTATCTCGTAAAAACAAGGGACAATATATTATGGCAAGCATTCTCACCAACGCCTCCTCTATGGCTGCTCTCCAGACGCTGCGTTCTATCGGCAGCAACATGGAAACCACACAGGGCCGTATTTCTTCGGGTATGAAGGTCGCTACCGCTTCCGACAACGCTGCTTACTGGTCGATCGCGACCACGATGCGCTCCGACAATGCAGCTCTCGGCTCCGTTTCCGACGCTCTGGGCCTCGGCGCTGCAAAGATCGACACTGCCTACGCAGGTATGGAATCTGCGATCAAGGTCGTTGACCAGATCAAGCAGAAGCTCGTAACCGCCAAGGAATCCACCGCCGACAAGGCAAAAATCCAGGCTGAAATCACCCAGCTTCAGGATCAGCTGACGTCCATCACCTCTTCCGCATCGTTCTCCGGTGAAAACTGGCTGAAGGGCTCGATCGGCAAGGCCGGTGCTGCTGCTGCCGATCTGGCAGTCGGCGTATCGATCGACAAGCAGATCGTTGGCTCGTTCACCCGTGACGCTTCCGGCAACGTCCAGACGCAGGCTGTGGATATCAAGCTTGACGGCACGAACGTGCTGGTCGACTCCAGCGGCAAAAACCAGGGCCTTCTCGACAAGAACGCTACGAAGGCAACCGTTGCCCAGTGGACGGACGGCAAGTACTACACCGCAACGACGACCCCGCCCGCTGCTGCGACCGCTTCCAAGGTATCGGACAGCGTCTGGACGGACGGTGCCGCTACTCCGAAGTTCTTCAAGGAAGTTGAACCGAACAAGTTCCTGGAAGTAACGGACGCAACCGGTACTGCGCTCGCTGGCACACCGACCGCTCTGACCACAACGGCTGCCGTGTTCGTAACGGACACTTCGGTCGCCAAGGTCGACATCACCAAGCTCGACACCATCAAGACCGGTCTCGGCCTTGCCGCCACGGCGACTAACGAAGACGTACTGGACAGCCTGATCTCGCATGTCGATGGTCAGCTGGAAGGCATGAACTCCGCCGCTGCAAAGCTCGGTGCTCTTTCTTCGCGTATCTCCCTGCAGGAAGACTTCGTCTCCAAGCTGTCCGATACGATGGAAAAGGGTATCGGCCGCCTGGTTGACGCCGACATGAACGAAGAGTCCACCCGCCTCAAGGCTCTGCAGACGCAGCAGCAGCTGGCAATTCAGGCCCTGTCGATCGCCAACAGCGACTCGCAGAACATCCTGTCGCTCTTCCGTTAATCGGACCGAAATTACAAAAACCGAGCCGCGCCCGAAAGGGCGCGGTTTTGCTTTATGGAGTGGTCCGCAAACCGCAATGTTTCGTTTACCATCCCTGCTTTCAAAGCATTTACCACGATTTGAACGAAGGGCCGTATGCCCTGTGAAATTAGGAAATTGGCAAGCATCGGCTGTCAGATTTTGCGTATGGACAAGCGGATAGCCGCTGGCCGGAATGACATGAGACACAGGATCGCAAGCGGGGGCTGACCGTCTTTCAATCAGGTGAAAAGGCAAACGCGACGGAGGCTGACCCGAGCGTATTGTTCCTCTACCAAAGCCGCATCCGGAAACGGGTGCGGCTTTATTGTTTTTTAAGCATTTGCGGTTACACGCGCGCACGCGCAAAGGTTGAAGGTCAATTACTCTGAATGCACTTTTTTAGAGAGTCATTAGATGTTAATTAACTATATGAAGGTTAGCTAGAGCCATCGAAACGGTGAGCTAACCTTTAAAAATCAGCCGGTTAGCAGGCATGATGCTGCGCGCTGTTCCCGGTGAAACCGGAATGTCCCTTTTCTAG
>NZ_SUPW01000010.1 GCF_013337285.1 Agrobacterium tumefaciens
TGCGGCCTGATAAAGGATCAGGATTATGCTACGTCCGCATCGAACTGGATGCTGTGCAGGCGTTTATAAAGGCCATCCGTTGCAAGCAGTTCACGCCGACTGCCTTCTTCTACGACCTGCCCATTATCCATAACGACGATCTTGTCGGCTCGATTGATTGTTGAAAGCCGGTGAGCAATGACAATAGACGTCTTGTTCAGGGTCAGGCGCTCAAGTGCATCCCTTACGAGGGCTTCGGATTCTGAATCCAGGGCGCTGGTCGCCTCGTCGAGGATCAAAATGTCGGCATCTCTCAGCATGGCGCGAGCGATCGCCACACGCTGTCTCTGGCCGCCGGATAGGCCTGAGCCATTTTCACCGAGCTTGCTGTCGTAGCCGTCAGGCATCTTCATGATGAAGTCATGCGCATTGGCAGCCTTGGCAGCAGCTATGATTTCTTCTTCCGTCGCGTCGTCACGGCCAACGGAAATATTGTGCTTTACGGTGCCCGAAAACAGGAAAGTTTCCTGACCGACATAAGATACATGCTCGCGCAGGCTCGCAAAGGAAGCATCACGCAAATCCATGCCGTCGATTTCAACGGAACCGTTTTGAGGATCGTAAAGGCGCATCATAAGATTGATAATGGTGGATTTTCCGCTGCCGGAAGGACCTACCAGTGCGGTCATTTTGCCGCCCTCAAAGAGCACACTGACATCCTTCAGAACCGGCTGGCCTGAAACATATTCGAAGCTGACGTTCTTCAGTTCCACATCGCCACTTGCCTTGGGGAGAGGCTGAGCGTCCTTTTTTTCGTCAAGCGTCAACGGGGCGTCCAGAACCTCGAACATCATGCGGACCCCGATCATGCCGCTTTCGATCTGGATTCTCATACGCGCCAGACGTTTTGCCGGTTCGTAAGCAAGAAGCAGAGCGGTTATAAAGGCCATCAGATCGCCAGGAGAACCGCCTTTTTCCAGAACAGTATAACCGGAAACGGCGATGACGACGGCAATCGCGAGGCCCGACAGCGTTTCCATGATCGGGCTGGTCGCCGCTTCAAGCTTCGCAATACCATTGGCGCGATGCTCGACGTCAGACACCGCCTTGTTCATACGTTGACGCATAAGCTTCTCAAGCGAAAACGCTTTGATCACACGGACGCCGATGCTGGTTTCCTGCACGACATTGACGATTTCGCCAAGCGAAGCAAGTTCCGCCTCCATGATCTTGCGCACGCGACGCAGGACAAGACGGACGCTGAAGATTGCGATGGGTCCTATAATCATTGAAATCGCGCTCAGAAGAAAATTCTGGGCGAACATCACCACGATCAAGCCGATGAGCGAAAGCAGGTCGCGTATAAACGACGTGACGACCGTATCGATAACGCTTCTGGCAGCCTGTGCATTGTAGGTTACGCGAATTAGCAATTCCGACGATGGCAGGTTCTGAAAGAACGATACGCCTTGCTTCAGCAGGCGATCATAAATTTTGCGTTGCTGCTCCGCGACAATGCTGTTGCCTGCTTTGCTCAGATAATAGCTCTGAACGAACGTGGCGAGGCCCTTGACGATGAATATTGCGGCGACAGCAAACGCAATCTGAAGAACGACATCAAAACCACGTTTCAGGTAAACGCTGTTAACGATATCGCGCATGATCCAGGCGCTGAGAGATGTCGTTGCAGCGACGACAACCATTGCCGCGATTGCCATCGAGTACCAGCTAACGTGCTTTTTGAAGTTCTCTTTGAACAGTCGTACCAGCAGCTTCTTGTCGTTTTGCGACAAAAATGATCCGATCACAGCGATATTCCTAAATTGGTGCAGAAACTACATTTGGTGAGTGTTATCACGTTAGACGAACAAACCCAAACTAGGGGAGTGATGTTCTGTGTGTAACGTTCACATATGATCTGCTCAAGTTTCATGCTCAGAAAACTCAAAGCTTAACACTGGTCCCAAATGCCGAGGCACGTCTAATCCGAAATTGGTTTAGTGCACTTAAATGGGTGATCGCTAAGTGTCAATCTCCCTCTGGTGAGGAAGCCACGAACCGCCGTTTTTGCCAGAAGCAGAATATGGGGGCAATTCCCGCTTTAGTTGTTAGGCGGAAATGTGTAGTTTTGCGCCACCGATAGGTTCTCAACATTGACAAATGCGCTGTGCAAAAACTATATGCCAAGCTCAATGGTGGGCTATCGACAACGGCGTGGCATATAAGCTCGTAAGTTTTTGCAATCTAATTGTTTTATGACGGAAGTGTCCGTCAGGCAGGACGGTAAATGCCCCAAGTCTTTTTTGATCTGTCGGAACTGTTCCTGAACTCGGGAGTGAAGTTTAAATATTACGGTATCGCGCGAACCGTAATGGAAGTCGCTTATGAACTGACTTTGGCTGATAAATCAGTAAGGTATGTAATCTATTCGCCGCTGCATCGTCGGTTTTTCGAGGTTTTTCCGCGGACAGGTGATGCATCGCCAACCGGTGTTCTGGATCCGAATGTTCCTTCAAGCGCGACGCCACTGCGCCTCAGACAAAATCTTTTTGATACGAATTTTTTGAAGTCTTTGTTCTACAAAGCGGTGCGCACGGTAGTTGAGCATCGCAATCGCAAACGTTGGGCAACTATTCCGGCTGGTGCAGTTCGAGAGGTTGATCTAGACGGGCAGATTCTGGTCTCGCTTGGGAGGCCTAAAATTATGTCAGATTACATCATGGCATTGAATGAACGGGGCGAAAAAGCCACCTTTATTCCGATGCTCCATGACATGATCCCGTTGCATAATTTCACCCACCGGAATCAATTTTCGTTTCCGAGGAATTTCATTTACGATAACAAAGTCGCCATAGGGGCCGCGGCGCTGATTTTGACGAATTCAGAATTCACGGCGCGGGAAGTAAAGCATTTTTCAAATATGGGAACATTGCCGCCCGTGCCGGACGTTGTGGCGATACCCCTTTGCAACGAGCTTCGGCCGACAGTTGAGCCAATCAACAAGAGGTCGCCTCAAGGCCGCTATCTTCTGGGTGTCGGTATTTATAATGGCCGTAAAAACCTGGAATGTGTTGTTGAAGCCATGCTTCTATTACAGGCTTCCGGCGTCGTGCCGCCTGCGTTGGTGTTGGCAGGTGCAAGGCGAAAAAGGGTTGAAAAATTTTTAAAACTAGAAAAATTCCGTCCGATCGTCGACAAGTTTCACTTTGTTCTTAATCCGAACCAGGCGGAATTACGTCTGCTTTACGAAAACGCCTACGGTCTCGTTTTACCGAGCAGGATGGAGGGGTGGGGTTTGCCGATCAGTGAAGCTCTGTGGTGCGGGACCCCGGCGTTTGCCGCGGATGTGCCGGCATTGAGAGAGGCCGGCGGGACGCTGGCACTTTATTTCGATCCGGAGAAACCAGACGAGTTGGCAGATTTGGTTCGTGTATTGTTATTGGAACCAGATAAGTATTCTGCGTTGAAAACGAAGATAGCCGAGTTCAAACCACAAATGCGAACATGGCAGGATGTCGCGTCAGATATACTCCGTGCGGTTCACGAATTAGATAACAACGAGAGAAAATCGGGGACCTAAGGCCGCAAACTGAAGCCCCGGTAGGTTCGATAATCCGCGCTACTTTTAAACGCGCTTATGCGGCCTGATCGACGTCCTCAACTCCACCAGCCGCTCCAGTGTCTCGAGGCTCCGCTCCGGAAGTGCCGCGGAGAGAGCTAATGCCATGGTTTCCATTGCAACCAGCGATGGGGCGTGCAGCGCCACACCTTCGTTTTTGGCACGCGGCAGGAAGAGGCAGGCATCGGCGTGTTTTTTGAGCACGCTGTCTTCCTGGCCGAGCAGCATGATGATGGGGATGTCGAGACGGCCGGCCTCGGTGATGGCGGTCTGGGCTTCGCGGTGGGCGCGGCCGTGCAGGAGCATGATGAGGACGTGGCCGTTTTCCAGCTCCAAAAGCTGTTCGGCGAGTGTGATGCCGGTGGCGTTGAGCGCATAGGAGCGGACGCCGGAGCGCTGGAACAGTCTTGCCGCATAGGTGGCGATGATGCCGGAGGCTCCAATGCCGAGAACGCCGATGCCGCGCGCTTCTGCCAGAAGACGTACAGCGGCGGCCATCGCCTCGCGGTTTTCCGTATTGGCGAGCATTTCCAGCGTATTTTTCTGATTTTCGAGAACGAAGTCGATTGCGGCGTCCGAATTGCCGGACATGGATTTTGTCGTGGCCGCCATTTTCTCGACGGGCGAATCCGTCACGCCGAGATAGGCCTCCAGCGTTTCTTTCAGATCGACCAGCCCCTGAAAACCGAGCGCTTGAATGGCGCGAATGACAGTCGCATCGGACGTGTTGGTCTCGTAACCGATCTCCAGCGCCGATTTGCCGAGGACGGCATGGCGATGGCCGTCAATATACTCGGCAACGGCGAGCAGGCCGGGAGACAGTCGTTCACGACGCTTGCGTAATTGATCGCCGAACCGGTCGGTGCGCCGAAGCCTTGATGTTTGCGTTTCGCCAGCCGCCATGGGTATTCCGTGAAGATGAGTTGCATACTCTTCTTCACGGATTAGCAGCGCGCCGAGCCCGGAGGCAAGCGCTTTTGTTTGCACCGGCTCTCTCCCTTATTTTGCCGCCGCCGGCCTTGTCGTCAAATGTGATTGGACGGCGGAGACCATGAGGCTGAGCGCGGCATAAGAGTTGGAAATCGCTTCTTCGCGCGGCAACAGAATGTAGCGGCCGTCGCGGCAGGCTTTGAGGAAATTGCAGAAGCCCGGCATCACGGTTTCCATCATGTCGATTTCCACCTGCGGTGATGCGCCGGTATCGGAGCGATAGGGATCGAAGATGATATCGGCGTCGAGTTCCGGCAGCCGCTCGGCGCTGATTTCAATACGATCGCCGTCTGGAATGTCGTCGATGATGGCGGGGAACCGGAAACCGGCATCGCGCAGCACCCGCCCGAGCGCGCGGTAGGTGTGATAGACACTGATCTTGCCGTTGAGCGGCTGGAACACTGAAACCGTGATGGCGTCGGTATCGATGGCGGCCTTCAGCGCTTCGATCTGCGCCCGGTAGCGCCTGTCGAGCACAGCAAGCCTAGCTTGCGTGCCCGTCAATTCGGCAAGTTCCCTGTAGATATGCGGCGCACCATCCTTCGTGTTGTCGATGGCGATAGTCGGGGCGATCTGTTCCAGTTTTGCGATGGGGGTTGGGCGGTCTGGCTCGGTGAGGATCAGGTCGGGCTTGAGCGCGACGATCGCTTCCAGATCGGCATTGATGGAGCCGATATAGGTGATGTTGCTATTGTCGAAATCCACACCTGTCAGGATGGCGCTGGAACGCAGATAGGGTTTGCCGTCCGCGCCCACGCGGCCGTGGCTGCCCACGGGCATCACGCCCAATTCGATCAGCGGTATGGTGAGGTCGATATCATGCAGCGTCACGATGCGTTTCGGTTTTACCGGGATGGAAACGATGCGGCCGAGATCGTCGGTAAAGCGCCGGCTGGTTTCTTCGGCTGGGGCCATGGCTGCGCCGAGGAGAAGGCCGGCGGCCGAAAGAAAAGCGAAAAGGGTTTTGCGCATGGAAGACCTATAGGCGATACCGGTGAAACCAGAGAAGGGCGAGAAGTGTGGGCGCGCCGATGGCGGAAAGAACGAGGCCGGTCGGCAGCTCCAGGGGTGAAAAGGCGGTGCGGGCGATGGTGTCGGCTGATGCCACCAGTATTGCGCCTGTCAGCCCCGCACCCGCGATCAGTCCGAGATATGAACCGCCCGGCAGCAGAAGCCGGGCGATATGCGGGCCGATCAGGCCGACGAAACCGATGCTGCCGGTGAAGGAAACACAGGATGCGGTGAGAATAACGGCAAGCACGATCTGCAGTGTAGAAAGTAAGCCTGTGTGAACGCCAAGCGTCGCTGCGGCATTGTCGCCGAGGGTCTGAACATCGGCAGTGCGGGCGGCCAATACAAGAAGGCCGATGGCGATAACGAGGATGACCGAGAGAACCCGGACGGCAGTCCAGCTTGCGCCTTGCAGGTTTCCCGCCATCCAGATCATCGCCGTCTGCAAATTACGAATATCCAGCGATGCCATAAGGATAAGCAGCAAAGCTGATAAAAACCATGAAAAGCCGATACCGGTCAGGACGAAACGCAGACGCGAGGTTGCGCCGGAAAGCGTCAGGACGATTGCGGCGCTTATCATGCCGCCCGCAATACCGGCGGTGGGGCGAAGCATCACCGGCAGGGCAGGTAGCATAAACAGGCAGCCCAGCACGGCAAGCGATGCGCCTTCCCGCACGCCGAGCAGGCCGGGATCGGCAAGACCGTTGCGGGTCGTGGCCTGCATGATGACGCCGGCAATGCCGAGCATGGCGCCGGCCACCATCGCGAGCGCCAGTCGCGACAGCCGGAAGTCGATAACCACCATGGCGTCGTTCATGACGGGATCGGTGTTGGTTGCGGTCAACAGCGACCAAAGGGCGGAGGTGGGGATGCGCTGGGTGCCGACGGTGAGCGACCATGCGGCGACAAGGGCAAGACAAAGGAAAAGCCCCAGCAGAACGGCGAGCCGCGAAGGCATGAGGCGAATGGAAAAGTGTGCCAGTCGGATGACCCGGTAACGGTTCATTTCAGCACCCTGCGCACTAGCCACAGAAAGACCGGCGCGCCGACAAGGCCGGTCATCGCGCCTGTGGGCAATTCCGTCGGCAGGAGGATCAGCCGGGCGGCAAGATCCGCCGCAATCAGCAGGGCCGAACCGCCGAGTGCCGCGAGAGGAATGGCAAGCAGAAGCCGCCTGGTTCGCAGACGTGCAATGAGCGGTGGCACCACAAGTCCGACAAAACCGATTGGACCGACGATGGCGATGGCCGCGCCGCAAAAGAGCGATATGGAGATGAGCGCCAGGGTGCGGGTTGCGCGCACGGATACACCAAGGGTTACGGCAACGGCGTCACCAAGGGCAAGCAGATCGAGCCGGGGCGCGACGGCGAGGGCCAGGATGAGGGCGATGCCGGAGGCGGGCAGGGCGGCGGCTATCGTGGCCATCGAAACGCCGGCTGTGTCACCCACCAGCCAGAAACGCATCTGCTGCAATGTTTCCTCGTTGAGAATGAGGATAGCGGAGGTCAGCGTTCCAGCAAGTGTGGAAATTGCAATGCCGCAAAAGACGAGTTTTGCCGGTGTCAGGCCCTGCCGTCCGGCGCAGGCGAGGAGAAGAACGAACGAAAAGCTCACGCCCGCTCCCGTGGAAGCCAGTAATGGCCGCAGCGTTGGCGTGGCGATCAGTCCGAGCGGCGGCACCGTTGCCGCAACGACCGCGAGGCTTGCGCCGGCATTCAGCCCCAGAATATGCGGTTCGCCCAGCGGGTTTCGCAGCAATGTCTGCAACAGAAGCCCGGCAACTCCAAGGCAGGCGCCGGCCTGCAGCGCCGCCAACAGGCGTGGAAGGCGAAGCTGCAGCAAGACCTGCTGGTCGAAATTGCGGACATCGTAGGAAAATATCAGCTCATGCAGGACATGGGGGGCAACGGCGCGCGGGCCGGTGGCAATATGGGCCAATGCCAGAAGCAGTATTGCCAGCAATAGAAAAAGCGTCGCCACAAGGGCGCGGCCATAGGCTGTCGTCTGCAGGGTCTCCGGGCTGTTGCTGGTCGTGTCTGCCATCATGCCGCGCCGCTCCGCCCGGGCAGGGGAAGAAACACCGGCCGCGCCGTGACAGGATGTGTGAGCTGGGCGACTGCCATGTCGAATACATCCGCAATGATGCCGGCATTGCAGAGCGTTGCCGTTTCCAGCCGGTGCCGCAGCCGGCCGTCTTTCAGAAAAATCAGATGATCGGCATATTGGAGGGCAAGATTGATATCATGCAGCACCGCGACGATCGTGCGGTTATGGTGCGTGACGAGACCGGCCAGCATGTCCAACACCTCAATCTGGTGGTGCAGATCCAGATAGGTGGTCGGTTCGTCAAGCAGAATGATATCCGTCTGCTGCGCCAGAGCCATGGCGATCCAGGCGCGCTGGCGCTGGCCGCCGGAGAGGCTGTCGACCGTTCTTTCCGCCAGTTCGGACATGCCGGTCACAGAAAGTGCCTGTTCCACCGCGTTGGCGTCGTCCTCGCTCCATTGTTTCAGAAAACCCTGATGGGGGTAACGACCGCGGGAGACGAGATCGAAAACTGAAAGCCCTTCTGGCGTGTGGTTCTGCTGCGCCAGCATACCGAGCCTTCTTGCCACATCCCGTGTCGGGTGGCGGAAGATATCGCGGCCGTCGAGAAGAACATGGCCGCGGCTCGGCCGGTGCAGGCGGGCGAGCGCGGAAAGGAGCGTGGATTTTCCCGAGCCGTTTGGGCCAAGCAGGACGGTGAAACGGTTCGGAGCTATATCAATGGACATATCGGCAAGCGCCGTCCGGTCGCCATAGGCAAGCTCTAGTGCCTGTGCAGCAAGCCTTTTGTCCGCGCTTATGAATTTGCTACTGAAACTCAAGATCGTCCCCGTTCGAATGAACCGCCACCAGAATTATTGATGACTGTAGTAGTCAAGTATATAGGCTGCGAAAAATCGGTTTTTATGCGCTGATTTGCGCAGGAAGCGGCTGGCGCACACCAGATTGGGAGCGAAGATGCGTAAATATGCGCCCTCGAACCCGTGAGTTTTAACTGTCGTCCGCCGAATTAAAGTTGACTACTACATTCATCAATTGAAAGAGCGGTGCATCGTCGCGATGACGATTTGGGACAGTCGGGGACAAGACAGGATGCATAACGGTTCGATGATCATTCGGGTTGGCTCGCGGGCGCTAGTGGCATTTCTTTTGGCCGGGGTCGCCCTGCATGCCTATGCGCAGGAGAGCGCGACACCGAAGAAAAATGCCGACGGAACGACCGTGCTCGAAACCATAACGGTCAATGCTGATGTCAAGAAAGGCGCGCGTGGCTACCAGCCGGTGACGACGGGCACGGCGACGCTTACCGAAACGCCGATCCTCGATATTCCGCAATCGGTCAATGTGGTGACGGCTGAGGTGCTGCGTGACCAGCAGGCGCGCTCCCTGGACGACGCGCTGGCCAATGTCAGCGGCGTCACCCAGGCGAATACGCTGGGGGCCACGCAGGATGCCGTCATCCGTCGTGGGTTCGGCGATAATCGCGACGGCTCCATCCTCGTCAACGGGCTGAAGACCGCACTGCCGCATTCTTTCAACGATACGGTCGAGAGAGTGGAAGTGCTAAAAGGTCCGGCCTCGACGCTTTATGGCATTCTCGATCCGGGCGGCATGGTGAATGTTGTGACGAAGAAGCCGGAAGACACGTTTACGGCGGAGGCCTATTCGCGCTTTTCCGCCTATGGCGCAGGCAAGTATGGCACATCAGGCGGTTTCGATGTGACCGGCCCGATTGCAGGTACGGATTTTTCCTATCGCCTGATCGGTGAGGGGGAAAACAGCGATTACTGGCGCAATTTCGGTGAGAAGAAGAACTGGCTGATCGCACCCTCGCTGAAATGGAGCGGCGAGGACACCGATATTACGGTTTCCTACATGCATGAGGACTATAGCGTGCCGTTCGATCGCGGCACGATCTTTGATCCGGCGACGGGCAAGCCGATCAATGTAAGCCGCCGCCTGCGCCTTGACGAAGCCTATAATATCACCGACGGCAAATCCGATCTGGCGAGCATCGCCATAGACCGCCAACTATCCGATGACTGGAAGCTGTCGCTGAATTATGCCTATAGTCGCAACGAATATTCGGACAATCAGGCCCGCGTGATGGGGTATAATTCCCGCACGGGGCAGGTAACGCGCCGGGCCGATGCCACGCAGTATTCCACCATCTATAACCATGCAGCCCGGGCGGATTTGACGGGCGAGGCCGAAATCGGCGGGCTGCGCAACGAGCTGCTGTTCGGCATGTCCTATGACTACAGCAATACCCTGCGCACTGACATGTTGCGCTGCGCGAATTCCACCAATTTCAACATCAACAACCCGGTCTACGGTCGGCTGCCGGCCTGCACCACGGTCAGGGCCGTTGACAGCGACCAGACGGAACAGCTTTCCACCGCCTCGATCTACATGCAGGACGCCCTGCATCTGGGTGATCAATGGATCGCGGTTGGTGGCTTGCGCTACCAATATTACGACATCTATGCCGGCAAGGGTCGTCCCTTTGTCGTCAATACCCAGAACAACGGCGGCGAACTCATTCCCAATGCCGGCCTTGTCTACAAGCTGACGCCGGATGCCTCGCTTTACGCCAATGTGGCCAAGACCTTCCGCCCGCAATCCTCGATCGGCGCCTATTATGGCGGGCTCGATCCGGAGGAAGGGATTTCCTACGAGGTGGGTGCCAAGTTCGACCTGTTTACCGGGCTGAATGCCAATATCGCTTTGTTCAACGCCCGCAAGCGCAATGTTGCCTATTCGGAAGACGTGGGCGGTGTTTCTACGGTGAAGGCCGCCGGTCTCGTCCGTTCGCGCGGCGTGGAGGTCGATATCGCCGGCAGCCTCACCAATGATCTCGATCTGATCGCAAGCTACGCCTATACGGATGCGCTGGTACTTGAGGACGCCACCTATGCCGGCAAGCGCCTGCCGAATGTGGCGCGCCATACCGGTTCGCTGTTCCTTGCCTATGATGTCGGCGAGATAGGACCGAACGGCAATACGTTGCGTATCGGCGGCGGTATCCGGGCCGTCGGCCAGCGCGCCGGCATCAATGACAATTCCTATTCGCTGCCAGGTTATGCGGTCTTCGACGCTTTTGCGACCTACACGCTGCAACTGGAAAAGCCGGTGACGCTGCAACTCAATCTGAAGAATATCTTCGACAAGACGTATTACACCTCGTCCATCGGCTCCACCAGCTATGCGAATGCCATCGGCGAACCTTTCAATGTCAGCCTGACGGCCAGTGTGAAGTTCTGACGGCAGCGCCGACATCAGTTGCCAAGAGCGGGGTGAACGCCCCGCTTTTTTATTTCCACATCGCCCGCATCCGCGCACCCACATCAATCCTGATCTGCTGCGCGCTGCGGTCGGAAGCGGCGGCCGATACGATCGGCCAGGTGGTGGTTTCGAAGAATTGCAGCAGGGTTGCCGGTATGAAGCGGGTTCTTGAGGCGTAGACATGCCGGTCGCCCTGCTGGCTCTGGCCGCCGGTGAAGAAGCGTTGCGGGGTGATCAGCGACAGGCCATCCTTGGCGCGCGTCATCGCGACATAGAGCAGCCGTCGCTCCTCCTCCAGTTCCTGGGTGGTGCCGACGCCAAGATCGGATGGGATGCAGCCATCGATGACGTTGAGGATGAAGACGGAACGCCATTCCTGGCCTTTTGCCGAATGGATGGTCGACAGGGTCAGGTAATCCTCGTCAAGCAGTGGCACGCCCGCCTGATCACTGGTGGCGTCAGGTGGATCAAGCGTCAGCTCGGTCAAAAATCGTTCGCGGGAGGGATAGCCGCTGGCGATCTGTTCGAGTTGCAGCAGATCGGCTTTGCGGGTATCGGCATCCTCATGGAGGCGTTCGAGATGGGGCTCGTACCATAGCCTTGCCTGCCCGATTTCGCCCGGCCAGCCGTTTTGGCCACGCCGCAGCCCCACCAGCATTTGCGTGAAAGCCGTCCAGTCATCGCCAGTCTTCGGCGGCGGCGGAATTTCGGCAAGGGCAAGCAGCGGCTCGGGATCTGCCGCGACCGTATCGAGAATGTTGCCGGCTTTCTTCGGTCCGATGCCGGGTAGCATCTGCAGCAGCCGGAAGCCGGCGACACGGTCGCGCGGGTTCTGCGCGAAACGGAGGACCGCCAGCATGTCCTTCACATGGGCGCTGTCGAGGAATTTCAGGCCGCCGAATTTGACGAAAGGGATGTTGCGGCGGGTCAGTTCCACCTCGAGCGGGCCGCTGTGGCTGGAGGTGCGAAACAGCACGGCCTGCTGTTTCAGCGTCATACCGGTCTCGCGATTGGCAAGGACCTGATCGATAATGAAATTCGCCTGTTCGGTTTCATCCTTCACCGTCACCAGCTTCGGGCGTTCGAGCGACTGCCGCTCCGTCCACAGGTTTTTGGTGAACCGCTCACGCGCCAGATCGATGACGCCATTGGCGGCGGCAAGAATTGGCTGCGTTGAGCGATAGTTGCGATCAAGCGTGATGATATCCGCCGCCGGGCTGAACGATGCCGGAAAATCGAGGATGTTGCGCACCGTCGCAGCGCGGAACGAATAGATCGACTGCGCATCGTCACCCACTACCGTCAACCCGTGGCCACCGGGTTTGAGCGCCATCAACACCGAGGCCTGCAGCCGGTTGGTATCCTGATATTCGTCGACCATCACATGGTCGAAACGGTTGCCAATATCGTCTGCCAGAATGGGGTCGCTCACCATCTGCGCCCAATAGAGCAGAAGATCGTCGTAATCGAGCACGTTCTGAACCTGCTTGGACTCGACATAGGCCGCGAATAGTTGCTTGAGTTCGCTCTCCCAGTTGGCGACCCAAGGATAATGCTGGCGCAGGATTTCCTTCAACGCCGTCTGTGAATTCACCGCGCGCGAATAGATCGCAAGGCATGTTCCCTTGGTCGGAAAGCGGCTTTCGGTCTTGGAAAAGCCGAGTTCGTGCCGGGCGAGGTTCATCAGGTCGGCGCTGTCTTCACGGTCGTGGATGGTGAAATCGATATTGAGGCCGATCTGTTCGGCATAGATGCGCAACAGGCGGGCGCCGATGCCATGAAACGTGCCGGACCATGCCAGCGCATCGGTCAGAGCGCCTGAATTGCTGCCGAGAACATGTTTGCAGATACGCTCGACACGCCGCGACATTTCCGAGGCCGCACGTCTGGAAAACGTCATCAGCAGGATGCGGCGGGGATCGGCGCCGTTGACGATCAGATGCGCGACACGATGGGCGAGCGTATTGGTCTTGCCGGAACCGGCGCCGGCAATGATCAAGAGCGGTCCGGCCGTCTGTCCTTCTGTCAGCCCGACGCCGTGTTCCACGGCCTTACGTTGCTGTTCGTTCAACTTGTCCAGATAGGCAACCGCCATGCCTGCAATCCTTGATATGTGGTTGTCTGTCCGTGGATAGCGGTGGAAATGGCCAGCCGTCGAGGCATCGGCTGGCCATTTCCACCGTTCCTGCAATGATTAGCAAAGACTCAAACACCAATCCAGAACAAATAATGAACGCCCCGACTTGGTAATCCAGGCCGATATGTCGGCCCGGGTGGCGATGGGTCGAGAGGATCTGATTTTCCCATCACGATAAGAATAGTAATGAGGAAAATCTCGTACTTAATTGAAATATATTAATCATTTATTGTCGTTTCTTTCGCGTTTCCTGTCTCAGCTCGGAAAGGCTTGAACCAGGCCGGAGGCTTGCGAGTTCAATCATCGGCCTCGGGAAAGAGGTCTGTCTGTTGGGAGGACTAAATGAAAAATCTGAAATTCTGCCTGATCGCCGTAGCTGCTCTTGCCACCTCGACATTCGCCTCGGCCGAGCAGAAAGCCGTGAAATCCGATGTCACAATCGCCTCTGACATCAATTACCTGCTCTATACCCCGAAGGACTATGCCGGTTCGGAAAAGACTTACCCTCTCGTTGTCTGGCTGCATGGCGGTGATCAGGGTGGCAGCGATGTCGAAAAGCTGCGGACAAGCGGTCTGCCGAAAATGATCGAAGAGGGGCGTGATTTTCCTTTTCTGGTGTTCTCGCCGCAAAACCCCAGTGAGGAGCTGCTTTACCCGATCGAGCGTGTCGCAGCCGCTCTTCAGTCGGTGGTGGCCGATCATCGCGTAGACCGCAGCCGCATCTACCTGATCGGCTATAGCCGGGGTGGATTTGGGGCGTGGTCAATGGCCGAACAGTTTCCGGAAGCTTTTGCGGCTGTCGTGCCGATCGCCGGCGGCGGTATCCGGCATTATCTCAACCGCACCAATGAAAAGACCGCCTTCTGGGCTTTTCATGGTGCAAATGACGAGGTGATACCACTGTCCGACACCGTGGTTCTCGTTCAACGCCTTCAGGAGTTGAAACGCAATGTTCGGCTCACCGTGTTCGAGGATACGAACCACCAGGCGGTGGAGGGAAAAGTGCTGAAGGACGAGGCGATGTGGACCTGGCTTCTCGAACAGAAGCTCGCTGAGGTCAAAGCGCCGTCTTCTCCCTGAGTTTCACCGGATTGCTGATTGAGCCAATCACAAACAAAGCCGCCCGGCGCTTCCGCCGGACGGTTGTCTCTAGAGGCTGGATGTTGATCTAAAGGAAACTGCTTTCGAACAGTTCGCCTGAATAGGCCGCGTGGGTAACGCCCGCTTCAAGGTCGGCCCTGGTCAACTCATCGACGAAAACGCCGTTCTGCATGACGAGAACGCGGTCGCACATATGGGCGATGACCGCGAGATCGTGGCTGACGAGAACGAAGGTGAGGTCGCGTTCCTCGCGCTGGTCGGCAAGCAGGTTGAGGATTTCCGCCTGAATGGACACGTCGAGCGCAGATGTCGGCTCATCGAGCAGCAGGATTGGCGGTTCGAGGATCAGCGCGCGGGCGATTGCCACACGCTGGCGCTGGCCGCCGGACAGTTCATGCGGAAACCGCTCGGCGAAATGAGCGGGCAGGCCGACCTGTTGCAGGGCATCAGGGACTTTCGACCAGCCGTCGCCGAGCCCCATCGCGCGGATGGGTTCGGCCAGAGCCCGGCCGATGCGATGGCGCGGGTGCAGCGAACCGTAAGGGTCCTGAAACACCATCTGCGCCAGCTTCAGTTCTTCGCGGCTTCGCACCTTACCGACCGGCTTGCCGTCGAAGCCGATCGATCCGGTCCAGACCGATTCCAGGCCCGCAAGCGACCGCAGCAATGTCGACTTGCCGCAACCGCTTTCGCCAACGATGCCGAGCGTTTCGCCTCGGTTGACCTTGAGGCTGACGCCGCGAACGACGTGATTGCGGTTTTCCTTCGCGCCATAGACGACGTCGAGCTCGTCTACCGTGATCATCGCATCACCTCCGCATCGATTGCCTGTCGGTCCAGTACCTTGAGACGCCTGACCGGGTTGCGGGGATCGGGCATCGCCGCGATCAGGCCGCGTGTATAAGGATGTTGCGCATCTTCCAGCTTGGTCAGCGTTTCCACCACGCGCCCGCCATACATGACCAGCACCCGTTCGCAGAAGGCGGCAACCATGCGGATGTCATGGCTGATGAGAATGAGGCCCGAATTGTTTTCACGCACCATCTCGTCCAGAAGCAAGAGCACATCCTTGCGGACGCTGACATCGAGAGCCGAGGTCGGCTCGTCGGCGATGACGAGCTTCGGTTTGGCGAGCAGCATCATGGCGATCATCACGCGTTGCCCCATGCCGCCCGAAATCTGGTGGGGATAAAGCCCCATCACACGGTCCGGATCATTGATACGCACGCGTATCAGCATATCCCGCGCTGCGTTTCTCGCTGCCTTGCCGGTGAGAGCCAGATGCAGTTCGGCCGCCTCCGCCACCTGTTTTCCGATCGGCAGGACCGGATTGAGCGAATAACGCGGATCCTGCATGATCAGCGCCATTTCGCTGCCGCGGATCGCGCCCATCTGGCGTTCGGATCTGGTAAGCAGCGGTTCGGACAGGAAATCCATGCGCTCCGCCGTCACGGTGGCGCTTTTTGGCAGAAGCCGCATGGCGGCGCGTCCGGTCGTAGATTTTCCGGAACCGGACTCGCCGACGATGCCGACACGCTCGCGTCCGACGTCGAAATTGACATTGGAAACGGCGGGAATGGAGTTGCGGCCAAAGCGAACGTTGAGGTCGCGGACCGAGAGAATGGGGGAGCTATCAGGAACGGGCATGGCGCGGATCCAGCAGGTCTCGCAGCGTATCGCCGGCGATGTTGAAGGCAAGGCTCGTCAGCAGGATGGCGATGCCGGGCATGACGGCGACCCACCAGTAATCGAGCATGAATTTACGGCCGCTGGAGATCATCGCTCCCCATTCCGGCAGCGGCGGCTGAGCGCCCAGACCGAGGAAGCCGAGCGACGCGGCAGTGAGAATGATGCCGGCCATGTTCAGCGTCAGACGGACGATGACAGAAGGAATGCACATCGGCGCAATGTATAAAAATAGGATGCGCAGCGGTGATGCGCCATAAAGGCGGGCGGCGGCGACATAGTCTGTATTGCGCACGACGAGAGCTTCGGCGCGGGCGAGACGCGCAATTGGCGGCCAGGCGGTCAGCGAGATCGCGATGATCGCCGTGCCGAGACCCGCACCCATCGCGGCCGCAAAGGCAAGCGCCAGAACGAGCGACGGAAAGGACAGCACGATATCGGTGGCGCGCATCAGGATGGCATCGGTTCTGCCGCCGAAGAAACCGGCCATGACGCCAATTGCAAGGCCGATGGGGCCGACGATAATCGAGACCGACAAGACGGTCTGGATGGTGATGCGGGTGCCATAGACAAGCCGGCTGAAAATATCCCGGCCGAATTCGTCGGTGCCGGCCAGATGCAGCCAGCTGGGCGGCTGAAGCGCATTGTCGAGCGCCTGGCGCGCCGGATCGAATGGCGCAATGAGCGGCGCGAAAATCGCAACAAGAACCAGGACGGCAAGGATGGCAAAACCGAACATTCCAAGCGGCTCGTCACCGAGCTTTCTTAATGTCCGGAAGGTCGTGGTGGATATCCGCGACAGGGCGCTGCGGCCATGAACGGTATTATTCTGGGTGATATCGGTCATCGAGCGACCTCCCGTGTGCGCGGGTCCAGCGTGGTATAGGCCACGTCTGCCAGGAAGTTGAGCATCATGAAGATGAATCCGATGACGATGGTGGCCGCGAGAATGGCATTCATGTCACCGATGAGCAGGGCGTTCGTCATATATTGGCCGATGCCCGGCCAGGAGAAGACGATTTCCGTCACCACGGCGCCTTCGAGAAGGTTGCCATAGGAGATGGCGAGAACGGTGATGAGCTGTACGGCGATGTTGGGCAGCACGTGACGGGTGATCGTGCGTGCCGGGCTGACGCCCTTGGCGCGCGCTGCGATCACATAATCCTGGCTCAGCTGTTCCAGCGTGAAGGCGCGTGTCATGCGGGTGATATAGGCCATCGCCATATAGGCAAGGATGATCGCCGGCAGGAGGATGTGCGAAAGCGCGTTCCAGAAAATCTCGGTCTCGCCGGCAAGCAGGGTATCGACCAGCATCAGTCCCGTTTTCGGCTCGACGAGGCCTTCATAAAAAACGTCGACACGGCCGGGGCCTGCGACGAGGTTGAGATTGGCGTAGAAAATCACCAGCCCGACGATGCCGAACCAGAAGACCGGGATCGAATGCCCCACCAGCGCGAAGACACGCGCGAATTTGTCGATGAATGTATCGCGAAACAGCGCGGCGGCGAGGCCAAGCGGCACGCCGATGACGGTAGAGATGATGATCGCCAGCGTCGCCAGTTCCAGCGTCGCCGGAAAAGCCTGCGCCAGATCCCGGGTCACCGGATTGCCGGTCAGGATCGCTATCCCGAAATCACCGTGCAGCAGGCCGCGCAGATAAAGGAAAAACTGCTGGTAGAGCGGCAGGTCAAGTCCGAGCCGCGCCCGCATGGCCTCATAAGCCTTGGGGTCCGCAAGCTCGCCGACGATTGCGCCGACCGGATCGGTCGGCATGACGCGTCCAATGATGAACGTGATGCAGAGCAGAATGAAGAGGCTGACGACAAGTTGCAGGAAACGATGTCCAAGCCCACGTAGAGAAATTTCCGTCATTTTTGGCCGCACTTCCGTGGAAGGAATTCTTCAGTGGTCATGGCAGGGTGAGCTGCTCGCCACAGGCGCGCAATTCTCCATTGCAAAAACTCTTGATGGTACTTCATCCCAACTCCTCCCTGAGCTAACATGAAAACATATGACGTAACACAAAGTCATCATATGAGTAACGAAGGGATTCGTATTCCGCAAGAGGGAAGAGTGGCATGAGGGACGATATGACAAAACCGCGGGAGCGGCGGGCGCAACCGATCATCGACAATCTCAGCGCGGAAATTCGCAGCGGTAAACTGAGAAATGGTGACCAGCTTCCCACGGAACCGCAGCTTGAGCGCACCTATGGCGTGAGCCGAACGGTGGTGCGCGAAGCGATCGCGGATCTGCGTTCCGCCGGTTATGTCGTTCCCATCCAGGGCAAGGGGGTTTTTGTCAGCAATACCAGTGAGTGGGACGGGGTGAAGCTGACCCAATCAGAAGCTGGCACCATTGCGGAAACGCTGGAAATGCTGGAGTTCCGGCTGGCGACGGAGGGGGAGGCGGCAGCCATTGCAGCCTATCGCCGGACGGCCCAGCAGGAAGCCGCAATCTCGGCCGCGCACCGGAAAATGGCCCGCGCCATAGATGCCGGCGAAACCACCGTTGACGCCGACTACGAGTTTCACACTGCCATCGCGATTGCCACGAATAACCGTTTTTATCTGGAGGCTCTGCGCCAGTTCGGCTCACGCTCGATACCGCGCGGTCAGTTTCCAACGCTGCCGGAAACGGGGGATGCGAATTATCTTCGCAAAGTGCAGGCGGAACACGATGCAATCCTGCGCGCCATCGTCGAGCAGGACCCGGATGCGGCGCGAAAAGCCATGCGCGAACATATGCTTGCGAGCCAGCGTCGATATCGCCTGCTTTCGGAGGCGCAATAGCATCTCGACACTCATCTTATTTCGTGCGATGTCATATGATGACTTGCATGGAGAGAGGAGAGAATCGATGTATGTCGGCACCCAGGTTGCTGCACGCGATGATGAGGATTTCAAGGTTTGGGCGCAGCTCGGCGTCAAAAACATAAGCGCTGACCCGCCCGGAAAGCCCGCGAGCTGGGTTCTGGATGACTTCGAGCGTCTGCGCGACAAGGTCGAAAGTTTCGGTCTGGTACTGGACATGGTGCAATTGCCCCTGCCTTCCCGGCCGATCGAGCAGGCATCCTATCCGGATATCCTGCTTGCCGGTCCGGAGCGTGACCGGCAGATCGACGCCGTCTGCACGATGATCGAGAATATTGCCAAGGCCGGCATTCCGGCCGCGAAATACAATCTCAACCTTATCGGTATTCCGCGCACCGAAATGGAACTTGGCCGCGGCGGTTCGCTCAATGAGGCGTGGCGGTGGGACAAGGCCGACCACAATGCCGATCCGGGTCTGGCCGGCGTTCTGTCCGAGGACGAGAACTGGGAACGCATCGACTATTTCCTCGAGCGCGTGGTGCCGGTCGCGGCAAGCAACAAGGTGCGCCTCGCGTGCCATCCGCATGATCCCTATACGCCGCCGGGCTATAAGGGCGTCACCCGTGTGCTTGGCACTGTCGAAGGTCTGAAGAAGTTCGTGCAGATGCGCGAAAATCCCTATCACGGCCTGAATTTCTGCCAGGGATCGATTGGCGAGATGCTCGATAATCCGCGCGAGGAGATCGACGACATCATCCGCTGGTTCGGCAGCCGCGACAAGATTTTCAACGTGCATTTCCGCAATATCAGCGGTGGCAAGCTGTCGTTCATGGAGACGTTCCCAGACGAGGGCGACATGGACATGGTGCGTTCGCTGAAGCTCTACCATGAACTGGGCTATCGCTACATGATAATGCCCGATCATGTGCCGACAATTGCCGGCCGTGACCCTGTCGGTGTCGCCTTCAGCTTCTGCTACGGCTACATCGCCGCGCTTCTGGAAGCACTGAACAACAAACATCTTTGACTGTTTCAGGCCGGTCGGCGCAGGTCCGCGCCGCCGGTTTCACATCCATAATTACCGATCTGTAGGAGGAGCAGGTATGAGAAAATCATTGATCCGTCTCGCATTCACCACCGTTCTGGGAGCCATGCTGGTGCCCGCGGCGCCAAGTCTGGCAAAAACCCCCAACGACCAGCTCATCATCGCAACGTCGCTGGCTCAGGTTCTGTCGCTTGATCCGCATCAGGCAACCGAAGCCAAGGCCAACGAAATCATGGCCAATCTTTATGATCGCCTGATTTCTGTTGATGGTTCGGGCAAGGTTTCGCCGCAGCTGGCGGAGCGTTGGGAGACAGATGACAAGGGCATCACGTTTCATCTTCGCGAGGCTAAATTCGCCTCCGGCAATCCTGTCACCTCTGCGGATGTGGTTTATTCGTTCAGCCGTCTGTTGAAGATGAACCAGGCGGCCGCCGCCAACCTTAAACGCGTTGGCTACAATGCTGACAATGTCGACAAGCTGGTGAGCGCGCCGGATGAAAAAACGGTGCGTATCGAACTTTCCGGTGAAACGACCTCCGAACTGCTGCTCTATCGCTTGGCCATGGTCATTGCCAGCGTTGTCGACAGCAAGGAACTCAAGTCCCATGAGGTCAATGATGATTGGGGCAATGCCTGGCTGAGGACAAATTCCGCCGGTTCCGGACCCTTCACGCTTAATCGCTGGTCGCCCAATGAGATCATCATTCTCGAGGCCAACAAGGACTATGTGGCCGGCAGCCCGAAAATGCGCCGCGTCATCGTGCGGCATGTGCCGGAAAGCCAGGTCGAGCGTCTGATGCTGGAGCGCGGCGATATCGACATCGCCAGCGCGCTGACGGCGGCCGACCTTGCCATCTTCAACAACAAGGAAGGTTTTCAGATCCAGCGCGTGCCGACGGGTGGTTTCTATGTCCTGTCGATGAATGCCGGCAAGGAGCCTTTGTCCAACCCCAAGGTCCGCGAGGCAATCGCCTACGGCATCGACTACAAGGGCATGGAAAAGACCATCATGGGGCCTTATGGCCGGGCGCGCACGGTGCCGGTGCCGGAAAACTTCGAATATGCCATTGCAAGCCCGGACTGGAAGCTTGATGTTCCGAAGGCCAAGGCGCTTTTGAAGGAGGCCGGATACGAGAACGGCTTTACGCTTAATCTGAAGACGATTGCGCAGACGCCGCGTATCGACCTCGCTACCGCGATCCAGGCGTCGCTGAGCCAGATCGGTATCACCGTCAACATCCAGCAGGGTAACGGCTCGGATGTGATCGCCGCCCACCGCGCCCGTGATTTCGATCTGCTCATTCCGCAGACCGGCGCCTATATGCCGAATGTGCTGGGTTCCATGGAGCAGTTTTCCAGCAACCCCGACAATTCGCTTGCTGCCAACAACGCCGGCAATTTCGTCTGGCGCTCGGCCTGGGACATTCCGGAACTGACTGCCCTGACGGCAAAGGCTTCGCTTGAGCCCGACGCCAAGAAGCGCGGCGAAATCTACACCGAGATGCAGGAAAAGTTCGTTGCGCAGAAGCCGGCCGTGCTGCCGATGTTCGAGCGGTTCGAACCCATCGTGCTGAATGCGCGCGTGAAGGACTATGTCGGCCATCCAAGCCAGACGACACGGCTGGAAAAGGTGACGAAGGACTAAGGGTAAAACCAAATACCATCTGAAAACCTGCGACGGGCGGTCTTACCGCCCGTTTTTTATGGGCAGTTGCAGCGCGATGTTTTAGGGCAAACCGTTGGTTTCAGGCGATTATCGTCATCATCCCGAAATTTCGGGGGTTTTCTCAAGGACTTCATCGGATTAGACCGTGTGACGACCATTCCTTCCGCTGGGCGAGAGTCGCAAACTCCGCTCATCAACCTCCCGTAAAATACGTTGACGATCATGAACCTTGCACAGATAAAACTTCCGTCGCGGCCGCTGAGCCTCAAGCGTGGCGTCATTTCGGTGCCGGCAGCCTATTATTTTTCCATTCCGGTGCTTCTGGTAATCTTGGCGGTGATGCTTGTGGCTGAGGGCCCGGGAATATTGCGCGACTACCAGATCAGTGAAGATCCGCTGGAAATAGAAAGCGGTGATATCAACGGCAGCTGCAAGACCCGCAAGGCGATCTTTACGACATGCGAGGCGGACCTTTCTTATGAGCACGCCGGCGTGAGCTACACGAAGGAAGTCGAGGTTATGTTCGTCGATTTCCATTCCGGCGACTATGAGACCGGGCTGGTCATTTCCGCGAAAAACCCGGAGCTTGCAACGATCTCCCTCGGCATCGATATGCTCTGGAACCGCATCATCACGCTCGGTGTATTTGTCGCCCTGCTCGGTTTAGGCAGTCTGGCAATGCTGTTTACGCTTATTCGCGTCCTGCGAGCCCGACTGCAATTACGGCATCCGGCCCCTTTAACCATTATCCCCGTGGCGCTGACGGCAGTCGCCGAAAAACGCAGCCGTCTTTTCGTGACCTATACCGATACGGTCAGAGACGCCAAGACCAAGCGGCAGTCCTTCACCCATCTGGAAAGGGGACGCATCCCTGTCGTCGTTGGCCACACTGGAAAACACGATATTGCACTGGCGGTCTGGCACGGCAATACTGCGCTTCCGGTTCTGCTCGACGACCAGCTGGAGCGGATCGACCTGTCGAACGAGGAGAGGGCGCAGGCTCTGGCATCAATCGCACCGATGGTTGCGAGCCAGGCCCAGGAAGGCTCTTCCACTGCCGGTGCGGCGATAAAGAAACAACCGGGCCTTCTGCGGCGACTGGGCACTTTCGTCGCAATCGTGGCCGTCATCATTGTCGCGGTCTTCGGTTACTGGCTGTGGTATGTCACAGCCGCGCCGTCGCAATTCAATTCGCCGGGCATGGACCTCAACAACATGATGCCCGCAGCCCTTAATGAATGGGGTTGCGCCCGTCTGCAGGAGCGCTTCGCCGACGGCCCGGCGCCGTTTGGATGTACTGCGGCCGACTATCGAAGCTGGAAATAACGGCTTTTTTCTCTAACGTCGCCGGACCGAGCGCAATGTTTTGCGCCGGTCCGGTGCATTTCCTGCTCGGCGCAGAACTGATGGCGCCATTTATCAATAGTTGCATTAGAGATTTATAAATAAACCAAATTCATAGTGCGATCATGGGCGGTTCTTCAGAGGCTGGGAGAGTGCATCATGTTCACGGTTCTGGAATGCGTCGCGGTACAACACGACCGGGCGGTCGTGCTTCTTGCGGCATTGATCTGCCTGCTCGGCATGCTCGCGTTTTTTCACCTGTTGTTGCGCGCCGAGGAAAGTCCGGTTGGCCGTAAGCCCTATTGGGTTCTGACCGCCGCCTTTGCCGGGGGACTCAGCGTCTGGGCTACACATTTCGTCGCCATGCTCGCCTATAAGGGCTCGGTCCCTATCGGGTTTGATTTTTCCTTCACGGCTCTTTCAGCGGCGCTTCCTGTTCTGGGCTTCTGGCTGGCGCTCCGGGTTCCCTCGCAGGCAGGCTACAGCCCTGCTATCGTCGGAACGCTGGTGACCGTTTCGGTCGCCGTCATGCATTTCGTCGGCATGGCAGGAATGGATGTCGCTGCCACCGTCAGCTATCGCTGGGGTGCTGTCCTTGGCGGTTTTGCCGTTTCCTGGGTGTTTTTTCTTCTGGCCTTTTTCCTGTTTCGCCGTCCCGGCTCCTGGAAACAGCATATCCTCCTTCCGGCCGGCTCTTCGATACTGGCAATCTGCGCGCTGCACTTCACCACCGTTTCGGCAACGGTGCTGTCGCCGGATTCCTCCATTTCCGGTCCCGACCCCGATAGCCTCGCAAGGCTGATGGTGATCGGCGCCGTGTCCGGCGTAACGTTCCTCATCCTTTGCGCGACCGCCACCGCGGCGCTGGTGGATCGTTACCTTGTCGATCTCAAGGGCCTTGTCGATGCGACGCTGGATGGCCTTGCCGTCGTGCGCGATGGCCGTATCGTCGAGCTTAACACACGCTTTGCCGGACTTCTTGGCAATGATGAGGTAGCCCTCATCGGAAAAAATCCCGATGATCTGTTCAAGGCCATGGACGGGCAGCCCGCCTATCTGCCGCGCCATGCACCGGTCGAGGCCATCCGCGAGCGGGCCGACCGGCAACAGGTGTTTGAACTTGCCGTGCGCACCATCGAATATCGTGGTCGCCCCTGCGAGGTGATGGCCATTCGCGATCTGACGGAAAAGCGCGAGGCGCAACGGGAAATCGAATATCTCGCGCGCCATGACGTGCTGACAGGCCTTGCCAACCGTACGATGTTCCAGACCCGGCTTCGCCAGCAGATCGAGAATTGCGACGAGGAGGACGAATTTGCGCTGCTGGCGCTCGATCTCGACCGGTTCAAGGCAGTCAATGACATATTCGGCCATGCCGAGGGCGACCGGGTGCTGAAAAGGGTCGCAGCCATTCTTCATGAATGCGCAAGGGCAGGCGACGTGGTCGCGCGACTTGGCGGCGATGAGTTTGTCATCCTGACCGCCCGGCACACCAAGGCGGATGAGGCGCGCCTGCTCGCCGAGACCATCCTTGGCATGTTCTCAGTGAAAATGAATGTTGCCAATGACCCGACCGCCGTCGGCGTCAGCATCGGCATCGCCGTTTTCCCGCGTGACGGTCGGGATGATGAAAGCATCATGCACGCCGCTGATCTGGCGCTCTACCGCGCCAAGGTGGGTGGGCGCGGCATATTGGCATTTTACGATCCTTTGATGGATCAGGAGGCGCGTGAGCGCCGGCAACTCGAAACGGATTTGCGGCTTGCCGTCAATCGCAACGAGTTGCTGCTGAACTATCAGCCGGTTTTATCCGTCGAATGTGGTCAGGTCGTTGGTTACGAGGCGCTGGTGCGCTGGCAGCATCCGACACGGGGTGTCGTGTCGCCGGATGTTTTCATCCCGATAGCGGAGGAAAGCGGGATCATCATCTCGCTTGGCGAATGGGTGCTGCGTGAGGCCTGCCGTGAGGCGAGCACCTGGGCGCCGCATCTGAAAATCGCGGTAAATGTCTCGCCGCTGCAGTTTTCTCTGGCAAATCTCGGTCATGTCGTCTGCACGGTGCTGATGCAGACCGGTCTTTCGCCGAACCGGCTGGAACTGGAAATCACCGAGGCGGCACTCCTGAAAGACCGCAAGGCGACGCTGATCATCCTCAACCAGTTGAAAGCGCTGGGCGTCGCCATCGTCATGGACGATTTCGGGACGGGTTATTCCTCGCTCAGCAATCTGCAGAGTTTCCCTTTCGACAAGATCAAGATCGACCGCAGCTTCATCGCGGCCATGAGCGAGGACGACAATGCCCGTGCCATCGTGCGCGCCGTGATCGGCCTTGGCCGCAGCCTCGATCTGCCGGTGACGGCGGAAGGGATTGAAACCGACGCGCAATATCGCATGGTCGTCGATGAAGGTTGCGCGCAGGCGCAAGGCTATCTCTTCGGCAAACCGGATGTGGCGCCCGCCGCGGCTGCGGGCATGACCACACGGAAGAAATATTCCGTTTGAAAGAACGTGCGGCGGCATGATGCCGTTGCCGTTCCTCCCCCCCCGCGCCTTGGCAATTAAAGCCGGGTAGCCATGCAAAAAAGACTGCTATGGACCATATTCTCAATGGAACGAGGACCAATCCGAATCGTTAAAGTCACTTATGGCGTCTCCCGCCAAGCCGAGGCGAGATCAACTTGTCCTATTGCTTGAGACGCCTTGAGGATGTGACATGAAACGGCAGGCAGAACGTTCAGACGCAGGTATAAAACCTTTTGATGTCCGCGACCGGCTGATACTGGCGCTTTATGCGCAGCTGAAGGCGGAGCGTCAGACCCGTAAGGCGATGGAATGGGTCATCCGCAATGGGGGCCTTTCTCCGGAGGTGCTGGAGGCGATGGCATCCGACCCAGTGCCGGTGCTGGCGGAAACGGATGTGCCGGCCATCGAGCGTATTCTTGCTGCCGACCGGGGTGATGAGCGATCTTCCGACAGTCATCGCGGGCGGGCATCATGAACAGGAGAGCAAGCTGGAAGGGCCATCTTGCCTTTGCCGATTTCAACTGCGAAATCGGGCTTTATTCCGCGCTGACCTCAACGGAGAAGATTTCGTTCAACATCGTCAATCGCAAGACCGGCCACCGGGTGGAACGGCAATATGTCGATAGCGATACCGGCGAGGCCGTCGGGCGTGACGATCAGGTCAAGGGTTACGAGCGCGACAATGGTGATTACATTATCATCGAAGGTGACGAGATCGCGAAACTGATGCCGGAGAGTGACAAGGTCATTCGTATCCGGCATTTTCTTGAATGCGACGAGATCGACAAGCTGTTTTTCGATAGGCCCTACTATCTTGCGCCGACGCAGGAAGGCGGGGAGGAAGCGCTGACGCTGCTGGCAAAGGCGATGGAGGACGAAAACGTCGTCGCTCTCGGCGAGGCGGTGCTTTTCCGCCGCAATCGCATGTTGCTGATCCGCCCAAGCGGCAAGGCTCTCGTCGCCACGACGCTGAATTTCGGCTACGAGGTGCGCGCTGAGAGCACCGTCTTCAAGTCCATTCCCGATATTCAGTTCGATGACGAGATGCTGGAGCTTGCCGGCCATATCATCAAAACACGCGCCGGCACCTTCGATCCTTCCGACTATAGCGACCGTTACAATGATGCCCTCGCGGAACTGGTGAAGGCCAAGATCGAGGGCCGGGAAATCCAAAGGCGGCCAGCTCCGAAGCAAGATAATGTCATCGATCTGAAAGAGGCCCTGCGCCGCAGTGCGAAGGCCGAGGGCGGGGAAAAAACCGGGACGGCGGGCCGCAAGGCGTCACGGAAAGCGAGCTGATGCATGGGATTGCAGACCTATAACGCCAAGCGCAGTTTCGACAAGACGCCGGAGCCGAAGGGCACGCGGGCCGAAGCTCAAGGGTCGAGTTTCGTGATACAGAAACACGATGCCCGTCGGCTGCATTATGATTTCCGGCTGGAAATGGACGGTGTGCTGAAAAGCTGGGCGGTGACGCGCGGCCCGAGCCTAGACCCGGAGGACAAGCGCCTTGCGGTGCATGTCGAAGATCACCCGCTAAGCTATGGTGATTTCGAGGGCGTCATTCCCAAGGGACAATATGGCGGTGGAACGGTCATCGTGTGGGATCGCGGCGTCTGGCGGCCGATTGGTGATGCCAGGAAAGGATATCGCAAGGGCCATCTCGAATTCGAACTGGAAGGCGACAAGCTTAAAGGGCGCTGGCATCTGGTACGCATGCATGGAAAACCCGGTGAGAACAGGGAAAACTGGCTGCTGATCAAAGGAGATGACGAGGAGGCCCGGCATGAGGGTCGGGCGGATATTCTGGAGGAGCGACCGGAATCGGTAAAGACCGGGCGCACCGTCGAGGAGGTCGCAGCCAAACCCAAGGACACATGGAATTCCAAGTCAGTCTCGAAAAAGGCAGCTGCCTCTTCTTCCGGCCAAAAGCAGGCGCATGCCTTGCCCAGGGGCGCACGCAAACAGGCGCTTCCGTCTTTCGTGCCGCCGGCGTTGGCAACGCTGAAGCCGAAACCGCCAGTTGGTTCCCGCTGGCTGCATGAAATCAAATTCGATGGTTACCGCCTGCAGGTGCGGCTCGATCACGGCAAACTCCAGCTTCTGACGCGCAGCGGGCTGGACTGGACGGAGAAGTTTGGCGATGCGGTGGCACGCGCGTTGAAAGCCCTGCCGGCCGAAACCCTGCTGATGGACGGGGAAATCGTGGTGGAACGCGACAGCGGCGCCTCCGACTTCTCGGCGTTGCAGCAGGATTTGAGCGAGGGGCGGAGTGATCGTTTCGTTTTTTACGCCTTTGATCTGCTATATCTCGATGGTTCCGATCTGCGTGGGGCGGCGCTTACCGATCGCAAGGCGTTGTTGGAAAAGCTGCTGCCAGCGGGCGATCACAAGCTTCGGTACAGCGAACATTTCGAGGAGAGTGGCGAGCTTGTGCTGGACCACGCCTGCCGTCTCAGCCTTGAGGGCGTTATTTCCAAGGTCAAGAACAGCCAATATGTTTCCGGCCGCAAGGGCGAATGGGTGAAATCCAAATGTTCGATGCGGCAGGAATTCGTCATCGGCGGCTACACGCTCTCTTCGACATCGGACCACGCCATCGGCTCACTGGCGCTTGGCGTTTATGAAAAGGGCAAGCTGCGCCATGTCGGCCGCGTCGGTACCGGCTACACGGGCGAAGTGGCGGAAATGCTGCTTGGCCGCCTGAAGCCGCTGGAAAGTGAGGAAAGCCCGTTTGGCGACAAGCTCACCGCGCTTGCGCGCCGTGACCTTCACTTCGTTACGCCGCAACTGGTGGCGGAAGTGGAGTTCCGAGCCTGGTCTGGAGATGGCAATCTGCGTCACGCTTCCTTCCGCGGCCTGCGCGAAGACAAGCCGGTGGAAGAAATCGAACGCGAGGAGAAGGCCGTGAGCGATACAAACGCGCCGCAATCCGCCATCAAATTCACCCATCCGGACCGGCTTTACTGGCCTGATGACGGTGTGACCAAGGAGGGGCTCGCCGATTATTACGCGCAGGTGTGGCGGCATATGTCGCCCTTCGTTGTCGATCGACCGCTGGCGCTGCTGCGTTGTCCCGAAGGCATAGAGGGGCAGCGGTTTTTTCAGAAACACGCCTGGCGCGGCATCAACAAGGCCGTGGAGCAGATCAAGGATCCCAAGGACAAGGGCGGTGAACCGCTCATCCGCATCACCGATTTCGACGGTCTTATGGCTCTGGTCCAGTCCGCTACGCTCGAAATTCACCCATGGGGCACCACCACCGCCAACTGGGAGAAACCCGACATGATCACCATGGATATCGATCCCGGCGAAGACGTGGCCTGGGAAGAGGTGATCGAGGCGGCTATGGAACTGAAACGGCGTTTCGAGGACGCCGGGCTTGTCGCCTTCGTCAAGACTTCGGGCGGCAAGGGCCTGCATGTCGTCGCGCCGCTGAAACCGCAGGCAGGCTGGGCAGCCGTAAAGGCTTTCTCGAAAGCGATGGCCGCCGATATGTCGAAGGCGGAACCTGATAAATATCTTTCCGTGGCAACGAAAGCAAAACGCCGGGGCCGCCTTTTCATCGATTATCTGCGCAATGGCAGGGGCAATACGGCGGTCGCGCCCTATTCGACGCGTGCCCGGCCCGGTGCGGCCATTTCCGCACCGCTGGAATGGTCGGAACTCACGGCCGAGATTGGCCCGGCGCATTTCACCGTCGCCAATATTGGTGCGCGTCTCTCAGTCCTCAAGAAAGACCCATGGGACGGATTTTTCGCCGCTGCCCGGCCGCTGCCGAAAAAGGCCGGCTAACACCTAGCGTCGCTTGTCGGCGGCAAGGCTTTTCTTCAGAGCGTCCATGATGTTGATGACATTGCCACCGGTGCGGGCTTTCGTGCCGGTTTTCTGTTTCGAGGACGGGGTCTCGTCACCTTTGGTCTTCAGCAGCGCCTTGATCTTTTTCTGGATGGGGTCCTGCACCAGGGTCGGCTTCCAGCCCGTCTTCTGTTTGCCGATGCGTTTTTCCATGGCATCCAGCAGGGGTCTGTCGATTTTCATTTTCGGCTCAAGCGCATCAATGCTCTCGCGCACTTCCTCGCCATAATGCAGCGTCCAAAGAATAATGCCCTTGCCGGAAGGCTCCAGCAGTACAGCTCGTTCGTGACGGTAGAGAACGAGCCGTGCGATACCGACAACGCCATTCGCCGACATGGCCTCCCGGATAACGCTGAAGGCTTCCGCGCCGATCTTGTCTTCCGGCCGCAGGAAGTGCGGGCGGTCGTACCAGATCCAGTCGATGGAACCTGTGGGAACGAAGGTCTTGATGTCGATCGTGCGGGTGCTTTCCAGCGCCACTGCATCGATCTCGTCATCTTCCAGCAGCACATAGTCGTCTTCGGCGCGGGGAAAACCCTTCACCTGGTTTTTCGCCGCCACCGGCCGGTGGGTGATGCTGTCGACATAGCGGCTTTCGACGCGATTGCCGGTCTTGCGATTGAGAATGTGGAAGCGGTATTTATTGCCTTCCGTGGTGGCGGGCGTCAGCGAAACGGCAGCGGTCACCAGCGACAGCTTCAGATAACCCTTCCAGAAAACCTGCCGTGCCATGTGATCCGCGATCCGTTTCGTCGCCATTGGTCTCGCGGATCAAACAGCCACAGGGTGGCTTTTGTTCCGGGAGAGGGCAACGACAGGTCGCAATTCCTCACGACGCCTGTGCCAACAAACAGTTGATCCAGAGCACCGGCCGCTTTGAAGACGGTCTCGGAATGTTTGCTGAACAGGTCAAAGAAGCGATCCCCGCGCGGCATCAGCTTGCGGAAAATGCTCATCATGTGAATTGGCCCTCAATGGCGCCATTTATGTTGTAGGGGGTAACTGTCATAAAACTGTCATAAATTCGGGCAGGGCATTGATGCAACCCGGAAAATCGGCACTATCAACGCAAATGAAATCTTCCAAGAAAAGCCGGAAAACCCGTCCGGCGCGCCCCCTGACACTGCTTCAGCAACTCGCTGCCGTCCCCGAAAAGCTCTTCACCGGCGCTTTTCGGCAGCAATATGCCGCCGTGTGTTTTCGCTACGGCGGCAACGGGGACGATATCGAAATCCTTCTCGTCACGTCGCGCACCACCCAGCGCTGGATCATTCCGCGCGGCTGGCCGATGAAACGCAAGAAGCCGCATGAGGCGGCGGCGATCGAGGCATGGGAAGAGGCGGGCGTGCGCGGCCGGGTGAGAAAGGCCGCCATTGGCCGTTACACCTATCTGAAGATGCTCGACAATGGCGATGTCGTCCCGTGCATGGTCGATGTGTTCCAGATCGAGGTGACGGGTGCGGAAACGAGCTTCAAGGAACGTGGCGAACGCCTGGTCGAATGGGTCCGTCCGGATGAGGCAGCGAGGCGCGTTCGGGAAATCGAATTGAAATCGTTGCTGGTTGATTTCAAGCCCAAGGGCAAAAGGAAAGACAGGGCGGGTGAGAGACCCTGACGGGCCGCCATGTTTTCCGTGAGCAGAGCCCAGACCTTACGCCGTAATGCCGTTGCAATACGACATACTCCAATTTGCCGGATGAATTTCGTCAGGTGCATTATGCGTTTATATCGTGCCGCCATGCGGCTTCTTGGCCGCTGCATCCATCCCATCGTCGTTTTGCCGTGCTTCTGGCGGGACCGGCCACCATACTTCTGCTTCGGTAAGACCCGTTGCCCCATTGATGGGAAAAGCGTTGCCGCTTCTCCCGTCAATAACCGGTTTCCTTGCGAAACAAGGGGCTTTCAGACGGGCTGCGCCTCGCGGGGTTGGCCCGATTCTGCCGTGTCCGGTTTTCCCGCGTCATCCGGCGCTTTTGGCAAAAGGTGGGCAAAACGCCTGACGATGCTGTCGATATAGGACAGGATGGTCGGCACGACGATCAGGGTGAGGAGGGTGGAGCTGATGAGACCGCCGACCACCGCATGCGCCATCGGCGCGCGCTGCGCACCGCCACCGCCGATGGCCAGCCCAAGCGGGATCATGCCGAAGATCATCGCAAGCGTCGTCATGATGATCGGTCGGAAGCGGATGACGCCGGCGTTCGCCAGCGCTTCGTTCAGCGAAAGCCCGCGTTTTCTTTCCCGATTGGCGAAGTCCACCAGCAAGATGCCATTCTTGGTGACGAGGCCCATCAGCATGATGAAGCCGATCAGCGAGAACATGTTGATCGTGCTGCCGGCCACCATCAATCCCAGAAGGACGCCGGCCAACGAGAGCGGCAGCGAGGCCATGATGGCGAGCGGCTGCAGGAAGCTGCCGAATTGCGAGGCAAGCACGATATAGATGAAAATAACCGCCATGATGAGCGCCTTGACCATATGGCCGATGGTCTCCTGCATCGTCTCGGCCTCGCCGCCGAAGCGGATGCGATAACCATCCGGCAGATCGCGGGCAGCGCTCAGGTTTTGGAGGGCATCCGTCACGTCACCAAGCGTGCGTCCTGCAAGATTGGCTGAAACCAGCACCTCGCGGCGATTGTCGATGCGACGGATTTCGGCCGGTGCCGGGGCAGCGCCGATCTCGGCCACCTGATCGAGACGCACCATCACCGGCGTGCCATTTGACGTCGTGCGACCGGTCGCGATCATCAATTCGCCGAGGGTTGCGGTGTCGGAACGACGTTCGCCGGGCAGGCGCACGACGATGTCATAGCTGTTGCCGTTCCTATCCGTCCATTTCGAAACATCTTCACCGCCAATGAGCGAGGAGAGGGCCGTGGCTAGATCGGAGCGGGAAATGCCAAGATCGCTCGCCGCCTCGCGTTTAAGACGCACGGAAAGGACCGAGGTCACGTTGCGGGCGCTGGAATTCACATCCACGAGGCCGGGGATTTTTTTCATGTCCTCGACCAGACCGGTGGCGATTTTTTCGAGAATGGCCCGGTCGTCGCCGAGGATGCTGAGCTGCACCGGGCTTTCGCCGCCGCCAAGACCGTCCTGAAGGATCGCAACCTCTATGCCCGGTATGGCTGACAGGCGCTTGCGGATCGGTTCGGCCAGCGTGGCGGGTGTTTGCGTGCGCATTGTCAGCGGAACGAGCCCCCCCAGCACCGTGGCGCGCTGCTTGCCCGCCGCGCCGCCGGTATTGATGGTGGAATAGAGCGTTTCGACCTCGGGGAACGCCCTCAGTGCCTTCTCGACCTGCCGTACTTTTGTCGTCGTGTAATCCAGTGAGGAACCGGCCGGGGCCGTCACGGTAATCTGAAAGCGGCCTTCATCGGTAGCAGGCACGAATTCCACGCCGACCAGCGGCACCATGAACAGGCTGCCGATGAAGATGCCCGATGTGGTGAGCAGGGTGATGAGCCGGTGGCGCAATGTCCAGCCGATCACATGCCGATATTGTTCGGCCAGCCATTCGAAACCATGATCGAAGCGCATAATCAACCGCCCGATCGGCCCGCGTCTGGCATCGGGTTGTGCATCCGGATCGTACCAGACGCTCGAAAGCATGGGATCAAGCGTGAAGGTGACAAAAAGGGAGATCAGTACCGCAGCTGACACGGTGACGCCGAATTCATAGAAGAACCGGCCGATAATGCCGTCCATGAAGGCGACCGGCAGGAAGACCGCCACGATGGTTGCGGTTGTCGCGATCACCGCAAGGCCGATTTCGTTGGTGCCGTCGAGCGCCGCGCGGATATGGGATTTGCCCATATGCAGATGACGGGTGATGTTCTCGCGCACGACGATGGCGTCATCCACCAGAATGCCGATGGAGAGTGTGAGCGCCAGAAGGCTGAGTGTATTGAGGGTGAAACCAAGGAAATCGATGACGGCAAGCGTGCCGATGATGGCGATTGGCAGTGTCAGGCCGGTAATGACCGTACTGCGCCAGGAATTCAAAAACAGGAAAACGATGGCGATGGCGAGCGCCGCCCCTTCGATCAGCGTCGTCTGCACCTGATTGACGGATTCCCGAATGGGCGTGGAGGTGTCGGTGACGATGCGCAATTGGACATTCTGCGTGGCCAGCTCGGTATTGAGCTGCTGGAGGCGGTTCCTCACATCCGTCACGACCTGAACCGTGTTGGCGTCCTGAACCTTGACGATATCGATCGCCAGCGCCGTCTGGCCATTGTAGAGGGCGCGGCTTTCGGCATCGACCGCCCCTTCGGAAACCGTGGCGACGTCGCGCAGCAGGATCGCTGCGCCACCACGCCTCGCCACGACCATGTCCAGCAGCGCCTGCGGTTCCTCGACGCGACCCTGAACCTGGATCGTGCGTTCGGATACGGGGTCGACGATGCTGCCGGCCGGGCTGTTGCCGTTGCCGGTGCGCAGCGCGTTCACCACCTCGTTGACGCCGACCCCGAGCGCCCGCATGCGGGTTTCGTCTATAGCAACGTCGATCTGCCGTTTGCGGCCGCCCACCAGCGTCGCCTGTCCGACACCTTCAACGGTAGTCAGCTGGCGCACCACCTTCTGGTCGGCAAGGGTGGTGAGCGCCGGCACGTCGAGCGACGTCGAACTGATTGCCAGCGAGAGGATAGGTTCGGCGGCGGGATCGAAACGGGAGACGACCGGCTTCTTGGCGTCTTCCGGCAAATTCGCCTCGATGGCGGCGACCTTGTCGCGCACATCCTGCGCCGCAGCGGCCCCTTCTACCTCAAGCTTGAATTTCACGACGACCACGGAGCGTCCCTCATAAGAGGTCGAGGTGATCTCATCCAGACCGCCGATGGCGTTCAGCGCATCCTCGACCGGGCGTGTCACTTCGGTTTCCACGGTCTCCGGCGTCGCACCCGGATAGGTGGTGACCACGACGACGACGGGCACGTCGACATTGGGATATTGATCCAGCCCCAGCCGCTGCAGCGAAAAGAGGCCCATGACCAGCAATGTCACCATCATCATGGTGGCGAAGACGGGATGGGAGACGGATATACGGGTCAAAAACATTTCAGCCTGCCTTATCGATGGTCACGGCCATGTCCGGCTGCAATTCCGGAAGCGGTGCAGTCAGGATCGTTTCTCCATCCTTCAGGCCCGTGGCGATCTCGATCAGGCTGCCGCCGTTCCAGCGTGATCCGAGCGCCACCGTCTGGCGACGCAAATGACCGTCCGTCACCTTGAGCACATGGTAGCCGGTCTCATCCTTGCGAAGCGCGATGGCGGGAACCACCAGCGCATCGTTTTTTTCGCGCACGAGGATTGATCCGCTGGCAAACATTCCGCCCCACAGCCGGCCGTCGCGATTGGCAAGCCGCAGATAGACGGCGACAAAACGTGTGCCATCCTCGGCAACCGGGCTGATACGCTCGACGGTGCTTTTGACGGTCTGGCCACCGAGGCCGTCAATCTCCAGTTCCGCCGTCTGGCCAAGGTTTACACGGGGAATATCGCGGGTGGCGACCAGAACCTTCGCTTCCAGCACGCTGGTATCGACCAGTGTGAGAAGCTCGCCATCGGCGCTGACGCGCGCGCCGGCTTCAGCCAGCCGGCGGGTGACAGTACCACTGAAAGGCGCGCGGATTTCGGCGTTGCTCAGCGCGAGGCGGGCGATATCTGTCTGGGCCGAAAGGCTTTGAACCCTTGCGGTTTTCACCACGACATCGCTTTTCGCCTTGTCCAGCTGTTCCGCCGATGTGATGTTTTTGTTGGCAAGCTGTTCGGTTCTCGCCAGTGCCAGCATTGCCAGCGTCAGTTCGGCCTCGGCCGCATCCCGGTCGCTTTGCCGTTGCAGCAGCGCCGCTTGCAGGTCATCGGTCTCAAAGCGCACCACTACATCACCCGCCCTGACCGCCTGTCCGTCCCGGACGCTCATCTCCAGAATTTTCCCGGCCTCGCGGGCGCGGATCACGATGCGGTTGACCGGCTGGAGTTCACCGCTGATGCTGAGCTTCTCCACCATCTGGCGTGCGCCGATCTTTGCCGTTTCCGAAGCCGTCAGTTCGAAGGGAATGCCGGCCGGGCTAAGGGTGGTGGCTTCGACAATTCCCCTGACGCGCTCGTTGGCATCGACGCTGCCGCGCGCCGGGTCGAGGGCAGTAACGACGAGCGCGCAGCCCGCAAGCGCGATCCCGGCCTTGATGCTTCTCTTCACCCACATAACACAATCCTTCTAGGCAAAGTTCTTTGGGTAACGGCTCACCGAGCCGTCACGTCGCCTGTTATTCAGGCGGATGGTGTCTGGATAAGGGGCCATAATTGCAGCAGCATTACCCTGCCGCATCGTCTTTGCCGCAATACTGCCGCAACCTTTCTGGCAGAGAACGGCTGGTGAAGGGACGGTGACGTATGAGACTTCTGTTGATCGAAGATGAAAAGGAAATGGCGGATGCGCTGACGGCGACGCTCGGCAAGCAGGGCATTGTCATTGACCACACCATGCGGCTTGGCGATGCGATGGAGCTGACACGCCAGCATGTTTACGACGCCATCCTGCTCGACCGCAGGTTACCGGACGGTGAGGGGCTTGCCTTCATCCCGAAACTGCGCCGCGCCGGTGTCGATACGCCGATTATCCTCTTGACGGCAATGAACGAGCCGGAAGATCGCATCGCGGGACTGGATGGCGGCGCGGATGACTATCTGGGAAAGCCGTTTCTTGTCGGCGAGCTTCTGGCGCGGGTGCGCGCGGTTCTGAGGCGGCCGGCAAACCTTGCTCCGGCCCAGATCGCCGTCGGCCGGATCGTGATCGACCCGCTGCATCTCAGCGTCACCATCAATTCGCTTCCCTTCGATCTTCCCAGACGCGAGCTTCTGGTTCTCGTCGCACTCGCCAAACGCAAGGGTAAATCCGTGCTGCGTTCCACGCTCGAGGCGGCGGTCTATAATTACGAGGAGGAAATCCAGTCCAATGCGCTTGACGCGCATATATCGCGGCTGCGCAAGCGTCTGCTGGACGTCTCGGCCGGGGTGAGCGTGCATAATATCCGCGGCATCGGTTATCTGCTGAAGGAAGAGGCATGAAGGTGAAGGGCAAGTCCAATCCGTCTTTGTGGTGGCAATTGAGCTGGCAGCTCAGCATTGTCGTCTCCGCCATGATCGCGGTCGTCATCGTCGGCCTCTGCATTTACGGGGTGATGCGGGTCTCTCCCAATATCGGGCTTTGGGAGGATCTGTCTTCGACACTCGACGGCTCGCTTTCGCTCGATCCGCAGAAAGGGCTCGTCATCACCGAGGGGCCGGCGCTCAAGGCCCTCAAGGCGGAGAATGAAGAACTCTGGTTCGTTGCCTCGACGCTGGATGGCCAGTCCGTGACCTATGGCGCTGTGCCGGCGGTCTATGCCGAGCTATCGCGTTACGCCCATCTGATGATGGACGCTGATATTCGCGGCGGCGCCGGCATATCCGAGGTCGCGCTGTCTGAAAGTCTCGATACGGCATCTGGCCCGCTGAGGGTCATGTTCGGCGGAACCTCCCATATCAGCGCGTCGTTTCTGACGCTTCTTCTCGGCACCTATCCGATCTATGTTCCGCTGCTGGCGGTTATCCTGCCTGCAGTGTTCTTTTCCGTGCCGCGCATCGTGCGCCAGGCGCTCGCCGGTCTCAGTTCCGTCGTCCGGAAAGCCCCGGAGATCGACCCGCGCCGGGCGGGCTCGAAGCTGCCCGTCGAGGACGTGCCACGGGAAGTCGTGCCGCTGATCGTATCCTTCAACAGCATCCTCGAACGGCTAGAGCAGCAGTTCCGGGCGCGGCAACGGTTTCTCATCGATGCGGCGCATGAGCTAAGGACACCGATCGCCATCATGCAGACCCGGATAGAGGGCCTGCCGGAAGGGCCGGACCGGCAGCGGCTGATGGAGGATGTCGCACGGCTCGGCGAAACCGCCGAGCAGCTTCTGGCCGTGGAGCGGAACGATCAGGTGCATGACCGTTGGGAGACGGTCGATCTCGTCGAAATCGCCCGTACGGTCGTTGCCGATCTTGCGCCGCTGGCGCTGTCTGTGGGTTACGATATTTCCTTCGACACGCAGATCGCGCGCTACGAGATGCAGGGCAACCCCTTCGCCCTGCCGCGCGCCGTCAGTAATATCGTGCGCAACGCCATCGACCATGGCGGAAACAGAGGGATGATCCATGTTTCGGTTCTCGCAAACGGTGAAATTGCGATTTCCGATGAAGGGCAGGGCATAGCGGAAGACCAGCAGGAGCGGATATTCGAGCCATTTTATCGCGTGACGCCGCGAAGCACGGGAGCAGGTCTGGGTCTCAGTCTCGTCAAGCAGATCGTCGCTGACCACAATGGACGTGTCCTTCTGGAAAGCTCCGCCTTCGGAAGCACATTCCGGCTCTGCTTCTGAGCGCCATTTGCAGCGCCTGCGGACCGCGATTGTAATGCTGCCGCAATTTTAGCTGTCGTAGCGTGCGGGGCACAGGAAATCTTTCCAACCGGAGCACATGCAATGAAACACCAGCGGAATCCGTTCGTCACGGCCAGCGGCAGCAGAGTTGTGCGCAGCCGCAGCGCCTCCTTCGCCGCTTTGCCCTTCGCTCTCATTATGTCAGGCTGCACCTCCGTGCCGCTGCAGGAAGGTGGCACGCTGACATCCTACGCACAGCTCAGCCCAGCCAAGGGAAAATTCACCAAGACCAGGACTTTCGTTGACGCCAAGGGGCTGGCTGCCGTCAAAACCGTCGCCATTGTGCCCACCACCTTTTCCTTCACCGCCTCTTCGCGTGTCCCGTCGGAAAAAGACCGCGTACTCGTCTCAAATGCGCTGGATCGAGCCATCTGCGTGGCGCTCAGCGATAAATACCGGATCGCCGCCCATGGCCAGCCAGCGGATATGACCGTCCGCACGGTCATCACCGATCTGGTTCCCACCAATAAGACCATGGCAGGGGTCTCCACGGCGGTTTCGCTCGGCAGCAGCTTTGTCCTGCCGGTCAGCGTGCCACGCCTGCCCGTCGGGCTCGGTGGTCTGGCTGTCGAGGCGGAAGCCGTCGATAACGTCGGTGTCCAGCGGGCGGCTGCCGTCTGGTCCAAGGGCGCCAATTCCATCACCGACAATCCCCGCGTTTCAGAAATAGGCGACGCTTATGGCCTCGCCGACGATTTCTCCAATTATTTTGCGCGCATTCTGGTGACGGGCAAGGTCTCTGATGGGCTGAACCTTTCTATTCCTTCGGGGCACCGAATCCGGTCTGCCTTGGGCGGAAAACCGAAATACGCCGAATGCGACGCCTATGGCCGCTCACGGGGTTTGCAGGGCATGGTGGCCGACAAATTCGGCGCACCGCCCGAATGGACTGACAAGCAGGCAAAGGCCGCTTCGCGATAGGATCAGCCAGCCTTACCGCAGCTTGGGCGCGCGGCGATCCGGCCGCCGCCTCTACGAAGACAGGCCAAGTTTCTCAATGCCGCATTCGCGGACGATCTCCGAAATATGGGCGAACTGCGCAGACAGCGGATTGCTCTTGCGCCACACCATGCCGATGGTCCGTGATGGGCGCGGTTCCGCCAGCCGGAAGACCGAGACCGTGGACTGGCGTGTTTCCATATCGACCGCCATCTGCGGAATGAGCGTGACGCCGATGCCGGCGCCGACCATCTGCACAAGGGTGGAGAGCGAGCTGCCCTCCATCAAGACGCGCGGCGGCGCATTCGTCGTGCTGCAGAAGGAAAGCGCCTGATTGCGGAAACAATGGCCTTCTTCGAGCAGCAGCAGGCGCATTTCACCCAGCTTGTCGGCGCTCGGCACCGGCATGCCCGCATCCTCCATCGGCCGCACCAGAATGAACTCCTCTGAAAACAGGGGAACCTCTTCCAGCGAGGGTTCCGAGACGGGAAGGGCGACGAGCGCCATGTCCAGCTTCGCCTCCAGCAGGTCCTCGATGAGTTTCTGCGTCACCGCCTCGCGTGGGCGGGTCTCCAGTCCGGGATAATGTCGGGTGAGCGTCTTGATGACCTGTGGTAAAAGATAAGGTGCGACGGTCGGGATGACGCCGATGCGCAGGCGGCCGCTGAGCGGGCCATGCCGCGCCCGTGCCAGATCCTGCAACTCATCCACGGAGCGAAGGATCGAACGGGTGCGTTCGGCGAATTCCTCACCAAGCGCCGTCAGCCGGATCTGGCGGCTGCCGCGTTCGACAAGCGGCGCGCCGATCAGCTCTTCCAGCTCGCGGATCTGCAGAGAAAGTGCTGGTTGGGAAATCGCACATGCCTCCGCCGCCCGGCCGAAATGGCCGATCTTGGCGAGCGCGTCGAAATAACGGAGATGTTTCATGGAGAGGCCAATCATAAGCTCAGCATATCGCAGCCTTTAGAATATACAATTGGAAATTATGGAACCCGGCTGTTAGTCATCTTCATGACAGAAAGAAGCTGTAGCTGTGAAAGATCACCAGCGTCGCTGCATGGTTTCCTGAAACCTGCCGCGGGCTGGCCCCAACAGGCTGCACATGTCGAATTGATTATTTCGTTTAATTGCTAAACCCATCGGAGGGCGAAATGGACGCAACTTCAAAACCGGCTGGCAAGTGTCCCGTCATGCATGGAGGCAATACGGCCTCTGGTAAATCGGTGACCGAATGGTGGCCGAACGCGCTGAACCTCGACATTTTGCATCAGCACGACACCAAGACCAATCCGCTCGGCACCTCCTTCAACTACCGCGAAGCGCTGAAGACGCTTGACGTCGAGGCCCTGAAGGCCGATCTGCGCGCCCTGATGACCGATAGCCAGGAATGGTGGCCGGCCGACTGGGGCAGCTATGTCGGCATGATGGCCCGCGTCACCTGGCACGCTGCCGGCTCTTACCGCGTGACGGACGGACGTGGCGGCGCCAACACCGGCAACCAGCGTTTTGCACCGCTCAACTCCTGGCCGGATAACGTTAACACCGACAAGGGTCGTCGCCTGCTGTGGCCGATCAAGAAGAAATACGGCAACAAGCTTTCCTGGGCCGACCTCATCGCGCTCGCCGGCACGATTGCCTATGACGTTGCCGGTTTGAGAACATATGGCTTTGCTTTCGGCCGTGAAGATATCTGGGCGCCGGAAAAGGACACCTATTGGGGTGACGAGAAGGAATGGCTGGCGCCAAGCGACGGCCGTTACGGCGACGTGAGCAAGCCCGAGACGCTGGAAAACCCGCTTGCCGCCGTGCAGATGGGTCTCATCTACGTCAACCCGGAAGGTGTCAACGGCAAGTCCGATCCGCTGGCGACGGCGGCGCAGATGCGCGAAACCTTCGCCCGCATGGGCATGGACGATGAGGAAACCGTGGCTCTCACGGCCGGCGGCCACACCATCGGTAAGTCGCACGGCAATGGCAGTGCGGCCAACCTCAGTCCCGATCCGGAAGCCGCAGGCCCTGAGTATCAGGGTCTCGGCTGGATCAACACCAAGGGCCGCGGCATTGGACGTGACACCGTGGTGTCGGGCATCGAAGGCGCATGGACGAGCGAGCCGACCAAATGGGACAACGGCTTCTTCGACATGCTGTTCAAGCATGAGTGGACATTGACGCACAGCCCCGCCGGTGCATCGCAATGGGCGCCGATCACCATCGCCGAAGAAGACAAGCCTGTCGACGTCGAGGATGCCTCGATCCGCACCATCCCGATGATGACCGATGCCGATATGGCCCTGAAGGTCGATCCGATCTACCGCGAGATTTCGCTGCGGTTCAAGGACGATCAGGACCACTTCTCTGACGTTTTTGCCCGTGCCTGGTTCAAGCTGACGCATCGCGATATGGGGCCGAAGTCCCGTTATATCGGCCCGGATGTTCCGGCTGAAGACCTGATCTGGCAGGACCCGGTGCCTGAGGGTTCCACGAGCTACAATGTGGCTGCCGTTCAGGCGAAGATCGCCGCTTCCGGCCTGCCGGTTGCAGATCTGGTTGCGACCGCATGGGACAGCGCCCGCACCTTCCGCGGTTCGGACAAGCGCGGCGGCGCCAATGGCGCCCGCATTCGCCTAGCACCGCAGAAGGACTGGGAAGGCAACGAGCCCGCCCGTCTTTCCCGTGTGCTTTCGGTTCTCGAGCCGATTGCCCGTGAAACCGGCGCAAGCATCGCCGATGTGATCGTTCTGGCCGGCAATTACGGTGTGGAACAGGCGGCGAAAGCGGCCGGCTTCGACATCGCTGTGCCCTTTACGGCCGGCCGTGGCGATGCTTCCGCCGAGCAGACGGATGCCGACAGCTTCGCCCCGCTTGAGCCGCTGGCGGATGGTTTCCGCAACTGGGTCAAGAAGGACTATGTTGTCAGCCCCGAAGAACTGCTGCTCGACCGGGCGCAGCTACTCGGCCTCACAGCGCCGGAACTGACCGTTCTCATCGGCGGCCTGCGCGTCATCGGCGCCAATTATGGCGGTGCGGCGCATGGCGTGTTCACCCAGACACCGGGTGCACTGACGACGGACTTCTTCACGACGCTGACGGATATGGCCTATTCCTGGGTTCCGACCGGCAATAATCTCTACGAGATTCGTGACCGCAGGACCGGAGCGGCCAGATATACGGCGACCCGAGTCGATCTCGTAATCGGCTCCAACTCCATCCTGCGCGCCTATGCGGAAGTCTATGCGCAGGACGATAGCAGGGAAAAATTCGTCCGCGACTTCATTGCCGCCTGGACGAAGGTGATGAACGCCGACCGTTTCGACCTCGTCTGAGCGGAAAGGTGACCACTCAATAAAACAAAACCTCCCCGAGCGATCGGGGAGGTTTTTTTGACTCTGCCAAAGCTATCCAGACGCTGCGTTGTCCTCGGGGTGAGCCAATGATGACGCATAAGAGGGGATGCGTGGCTGGCGGCGGTCGGGGTCAAAAAAACTGTCAGCGGCGGTCGAATGATGAAACCGGCCGGTCAGCGGCTGGTTTTTCGGCCTTCCCCAAGGGGGCCTTGCCGCCTTTTTCATTTTCGTGCGCATCCGGCCCGGCAACGATGACCCCGTGGCCCTGTTCTTCGCGCTTCTTGTCGGCGAAATCGCCCGCTTCCTTCTTGCGATCCATGTTCATCTCCCGTGTTGAGGTCCTGTCATGGATTTAACGGGCAGTGCGGGCGGAGGTTCCAGAAGTGCCGCGCAAGAGAATGTTTCTCTTTATAACGATCTTTGCTATTAACATGAATTGATAAGTCATGTTATTGGCGTGGGGCGCGATGTCTGTTGCGGCGTTTGCCGTTTCCCGCGTCCCCAACCTCGGCTCGACAACCGGACGGTAACCGCATTGAGTTTCTGGCATTCCATGACCTGGCACACGGAAGGGATCAGCGTTACCGCGCCGGTCAAATGGCGCCAGTTTGACGGGCTGGTCAGCGCGTTCTGGGAGGCCGAAAGCCAGATGGGGGCGAAGGGTTATTATCTGGCCGCCGATCCCCGCATCATGATTTTCTTCAACGATGTCTCGTCACGGATCCGGATTTCCAACCGCGATGGCGAGCTTTCGCAGCATTCGCGGCCAATGACGCGGGCGGTCTATGTGCCGGCCGGCGTGCCGATGTGGACGAGCAGCAACGCCACGCATCGCTTTTCGCACCTCAACCTGCATATCCACAAAGACCGGCTTTTGCGCTTCCTGTCGCCGGCGGTCGGTGGTTCGGCAGCCATGACGGCGCTGCGCCGTCCGGTCGAGATACAGGATATCGGCGCGGTGGAAACGCTGGCAGGCCTGCTTGTCGATGAACTGGCCGAGCCTTCGAAACATCCGCTTTATGCCGAAAGCCTGGTCGGCGGCATCGTCGCTGGACTGCTGGATATTCCCGGTCCGACGCCCGAGCAGGCCAATGGCAGGCTGACGCAGGCACAGATGAACAGGCTGCTCGCCCGGGTCGAAAAGCGCGGTGACGACCGCATGACGGTTGCCGAAATGGCCGATATTGTCGGGCTTTCCGAAAGCTGGTTCGCCACCGTGTTTCGCCAGACCACGGGTAAAACGCCGCTGCAATGGCAGCTGGAGCGGCGGATCAATGCCGCCCAGAAACTTCTGCTGGAGGGCGATCTGACCGTGGCCGATATCGCCGCGCAGCTTGGTTTTTCGGATCAGGCCCATCTGACCAAGGCCTTTCGCCACTCGGTGGGCGATACGCCAGCCGCCTGGCGGCGCATGCACAGGCTGCTGTGAACCGGCGCGCCTTGCCGTCTATGCGCAGCGGTTGGCGCAATTCCACAAGCCTCGCTCTACGTCATCCTCGGGCTTGTCCTGAGGATCTGCTGCCTTCTGACTTGATGAGATGTGGTTAGATCCTCGGGACAAGCCCGAGGATGACGTTGAACATTAGAAGAATTGTGCAATACACTGAAAAATATTGCTAATCTCGATGTTTACCACGTCTTGCGCAGGGTAACGGAGAACGCCCGGCCGGGATTGTAGAAATCAGCGCCGAACCCGCCATAAGCAACATGTTTTTCGTTGAAGAGGTTGGAGACATTCACGTCCAGAGAGGCGGTTTCCTGGATTTTGTAGCTTACTGCCGCATCCACGGTGATGCTGCTGCCGGTAGAAACCTTGTTGGCGTTGTCGAAATAATAGGAGCCGGTGTAGCGGCCGCCGAGGCCGAAGGTCGTGTCGCCGAAGTGGTCGTTACCTTCAAGCGTGTAGTTGACCCATAGCGAGGCCTGATGTTCCGGCACGAATTGCGGCCGGTTGCCAACATTGCCGCCCGTGCCGTTTTCTGTGATTTCCGCGTTGAGATAGGAATAGGCCGCCGTCAGGCTGAGATTGTCGGTGACTTCCGCCTTGGCTTCCAGATCGAGACCACGCACGCGGACTTCGCCGATGGTGGTGGGTAGGCTGGTGATCGGGCTGGTGACGGTGATGTTATTTTTCTTCAGGTCATAGATCGAGGCGGTAAACAGGGCGGGGAAAGCCTCCGGCCGGTATTTGATGCCAAGTTCGATCTGTTCGCCGCGCTCCGGTTCAACGGTGAGCCCCGATGCCGGCACCACCGATTCGGCATAGCTGATATAGGGCGCGATCTCATTGGTGACCTTGTAGGACACGCCGATACGCTTGGTCAGTTCGCTGATGTCGCCGCTCGCCGTCGTGCCGTTCAGCCGGTTGGTCTGGTCGGTGTCGATCCAGTCGTTGCGCAGGCCGGCGCTGACGATCAGCCTGTCGAAGAAGGTCAGGTCCTGTTGCAGGTAGATCGACTTGGTCTTCTGGTCCGTCAGCGAGTTGGAGAAGAGCGGCACCGAGGAGGGCGCGCCGGTATAGACGGGGTTCATCCAGTTGATGTCGGGCGCAGCGCCGAAGTAGTTTTTGCTGCCGGACGAGTAGTCGTTATAAAAAACGCCGACGAGGCTGCGGCTCTCGACGCTTTCCAGCGTCGTGTCGTATTGCAGCCGGGTGTCGATCAGGAAATTTTCGGTCTCGGTATCGTTGCCGAAATAGGAGCGATTGGCGATGGTCGAACCGTTGGTCGGCGTGGACGAAATATAGGCGTAGCCGAAATCGGTGTTGGTCTTGCTGTAGCGCGCATTGGAACTCAGTGTCAGGCCCGAGCCGAAATCGTGGTCGAACATCACGCTCAGCGAATTGCGGTTTGTGCCGCGATAATTGTAGTCCGGTTCGCCGAAGAAACGGCTGCGGTCGAAATGCGAGCCAACCGGATGGCCGCCGCCACCGGGAACGCCGTCCTTGTTAAGGTGATCATAAACCACGGTCAGGCTGGTGACATCGGTCGGGCGCCATGTCAGGCCGCCCATGAAGAATTTCTCGTCATCGCGGGAATAATCATATTCCGCATCGGCGTTGCGGAGCTTGCCGGTGAGACGATAGGACAGCGTGTCGTCGCTGGTGATGTTGTCGCCGAAGTCGAAGCCGGTTTCGGCGCGGCTATAGGAGCCGCCGGTGATATAGGCTTCGCCGAAGCGGGCGCGTTTCGGTACCTTGGTGGAATAATTCACCGAGCCGCCGGGATCCGAGACGCCAAAGGTGGTGGAGTTGCCACCCTTCAGCACTTCCACGCGCTCATAGGCATAGGTTTCCTCACGCGCCGCACCGAAAGGGCGGCCGAGCGTCAGGCCGTCGCGATAGGTATAGGCATCGAAGCCGCGAATCTTGAAATAGTCGAAACGATCGTCGGAGCCGTAGAAATCCGTGGTTACGCCGGCGGTATATTGCAGCGCCTCTTCCACGGTCTGCACACCGCGCTGCTGCATTTCCCTGGCGGTGATGACGGAAACGGAGGCTGGCGTATCGAGAATGTCGGTCGCCATCTTGCTGCCGCTCGTCGTGCGGGTGGCGACGATGGACTTCTGGTCATTGTCGCCGCTGTCGATGGTGATCCGTTCCAGAACCGTGCTGCCGCTTGTATTGGCAGCCTCCTGCGCCAGCGACCGGCCGGGCAGGGTGGCGACAAGCGCCGTGCAGGCAAGTAGGGTGGCTTTCCCATAAAAATGTGGCGCGGTTTTACGGTTTTTGCCGTCGATTTCGATTTTCATTGCCAGATTCCAGAAGTTGATGCCCCGATCGCCGCTTGCACGGCCCACTCTCGAAGCGCCCAATAACTTGAGAAAGTTTGTCCGGTATTGTAACTTTTTGCGGTTTTGTACAAAACCCCGGAAATTTCACCGCTGTTCGGGCGGCATCTCTTCCTTAGACTTGACGGGGGCATGTGAAGCTGAGAGTTCAAGTCCACTTTTGAACCTTTGAGAGCTTCGTCATGCTTCGTCCGTTCCGCTGCCTCGTGCCGGCCCTTGTGCTGTTTCTGTCGATAATCGCGCCAAATATGGCCTTGGCGGATGATGCGATGACCTATCCCATCGTCATCAAGCACGCCTTCGGTACGACGACGATTACGAAGAAGCCGCAACGGGTCGCCACCGTCGCCTGGGCAAACCATGAGGTGCCGCTGGCGCTTGGCATCGTGCCTGTCGGTTTCGCCGCCGCCAATTTTGGTGATGATGACGGCGATGGCCTGCTGCCCTGGGTGGCAAAGCGGCTCGCCGAACTCAAGGCGGACAAACCGGTTTTGTTTGACGAGGGCGATGGCATCGATTTCGAGGCCGTGGCGGCAACGCAGCCAGATGTCATTCTCGCGGCCTATTCCGGTCTTAGCCAGTCTGACTATGATACGCTGAGCCAGATCGCGCCCGTGGTGGCCTATCCCGTCTCTCCATGGGCGACGGACTGGCGCGACATGATCCGGCTGAACAGCGCCGGGCTTGGCATGGTTGCCGAGGGCGAGGCACTGATCAAACGCATCGAGGCAGAGATTGCCGAAGTGGTCGCCGGTCACCCGCAGCTGAAGGGCAAGTCGGCAATGTTCGTCACCCATCTCGACGCCACCAATCTCAGCGTCGTCAATTTTTATACCGCCAATGACAGCCGGGTGAAGTTCTTCGCCGATCTCGGGCTCGCCTCGCCGAAAAGCGTCGTGGAAGCAACGAAGCCGGGGCAGTTCGCCGCCGGTGTCAGCGCCGAGCGTGTCGATGCATTCGACGATGTCGATATTGTCGTGACCTATGGCAGCAAGCCGCTGTTCGATGCCATGCGCGCCGATCCGCTGCTTGCCCGCATGCCCGCCGTCTCCCGCGATGCCATCGTCATGCTCGGCCGCGATCCGCTCGGCACCGCGTCCAACCCAACGCCGCTGTCGATTTCCTGGGTTTTGAAGGACTACGCCGATCTTCTGGCGAAAGCGGCGGACAAATCCTCCGGGAAATCCCAATGACTATGCATGGATCCGGTAAAGGTCCGGCCGTGCTGCTTGCCGGCCGCTCCAACCGTAAACGAACGGCGTGGCTGAGCGCCGTGCTGGCGATTCTGGCCGTGCTTTGCGCGCTTTCAGTCGCCATCGGCACGCGTGATGTATCGCTGGCGGATATTACCGCAGCGCTTGCCGGCCGGGTTGAGACGGTTGCGGAAGCGGCCGTTGCGGTTCGCCTGCCGCGCACGGTGCTTGCGCTTCTGGCCGGTGCCGCACTCGGGCTGGCAGGGGCCATAATGCAGGGCGTCACCCGCAATCCGCTGGCCGATCCCGGCATTCTCGGCGTCAATATGGGGGCCTCGCTCGCCGTCGTCATCGCCATCGTCTGGTTCGGCATTGCGTCTTCACAGGCCTTCATCATTGCCGCCATCATTGGTGCGGGTCTCTCGGCCGTCTTCGTTTATGTCGTCGGTTCGCTCGGGCGCGGCGGGGCCACCCCGCTGAAACTGGCGCTTGCTGGTGCTGCCACATCCGTCGCCTTCTCGTCATTGGTTATCGCCGTGGTTCTGCCGCGCAGCGATATTGCCGGCGGCATCCGCGCCTGGCAGATTGGCGGCGTCGGCGGCGCGACCTTCGAGCGCATCGAGACCGTTCTGCCGTTTCTGGCCGCCGGTTTCGCCATCAGCCTGCTTTCGGCGCGCAGGCTAAATTCGCTGGCTCTGGGCGATGAGCTCGCCGCCGGCCTTGGCGAAAACGTCGCTGTCGCCCGAGCCGTGGCGTCTTTTGGGGCTATTTTGCTCTGCGGCACGGCTACCGCCATTTGCGGGCCGATCGGCTTTGTCGGGCTGGTTGTGCCGCATCTGTGCCGTCTGCTCGTCGGTGTTGACAATCGCTGGCTCCTGCCGTTTTCCGCGCTTGGCGGCGCCTGCCTGCTGCTGGCTGCCGATATTGTCGGCCGCATCGTCGCACGGCCGTCCGAACTCGATGTCGGCATCGTCACCGCGCTGGTCGGTGCACCGTTCTTCATCTGGATCGTCAGACGCCAGCGGGTGCGTGAACTATGATCATGCACGCTGCCGTCATCGACACACTGGTCTTGAACCGCCACGCCCGACAGCGCCGGCGCCGCCTCGTCATCGCCACCCTGTCGGCCCTGCTGATTGCTGCATTCGCCCTGACGCTGATGCTGGGGCAATCCTTTACGCCGCCCGGTGAGGTGATCCGCGTCTTGGCTGGCGAGGATATTGCCGGCGTCAGCTTCACCGTCGGGCAATTGCGCCTGCCGCGCGCGCTGCTCTCGGTGCTGGCCGGGCTGAGCTTTGGGCTGGGCGGTGTCGCCTTTCAGATCATGCTGCGCAATCCGCTGGCCAGTCCCGACATTATCGGCATCAGTTCCGGTGCGAGTGCTGCCGCCGTCTTCGCCATCGTCGTGCTGCAGCTGAACGGACCGCTTGTCTCGGTCTTTGCCGTCATCGCCGGTCTTGGCATTGCGCTGCTGGTCTATCTCCTGTCCTTCCGCAACGGCGTGGCGGGAACGCGGCTTATCCTTGTCGGTATCGGCGTTTCCGCCATGCTCGAAAGTTTCATCGCCTATATTCTCTCCGTCGCGCCCGCCTGGACGCTGCAGGAGGCGATGCGCTGGCTGACGGGCAGTGTCAACGGCGCCAAACTTGCCCAGACGTCGCCGCTCTTTGTCGCCCTCATTCTGTTCGGTGGGTTACTTTTGAGCCGCGCGCGTGATCTTGAGGCGTTGCGGCTCGGCGATGATGCCGCCGCCGCGCTGGGCGTGCGGGTTGGGAAAACGCGCATCATCGTCATCATCGCCGCCGTGGGCATGATCGCTTTTGCCACGGCCGTCTCGGGACCTATCGCCTTTGTTGCCTTCCTGTCGGGGCCGATTGCCGCGCGTATCGTCGGCAGCAACGGCTCACTGCTCATTCCCGCAGCACTTGTCGGGGCCGTACTGGTGCTGGTGGGCGATTATTGCGGCCAGTTCCTGCTGCCGGGCCGATACCCGGTCGGCGTCGTTACCGGCGCGCTTGGCGCGCCCTATCTGATTTACCTTATCGTGCGGGTCAACCGCAGCGGAGGCTCGTTATGACCGGCCACTCCCTTTCCGTGAACGGCCTTTCGGCTGGCTACGGTGAAACCCTTATTATCGAAGGGCTGAACCTCGTCGTTCCACGCGGGAAAATCACCGTCATCGTCGGGGCCAATGCCTGCGGCAAGTCCACCCTGCTGCGCAGCATGTCGCGGCTTATCACGCCCCGCGCCGGGCAGGTCCTGCTCGACGGTAAATCCATCCATCGGCTTCCTTCGAAAGAGTTGGCGCAGCGCATGGGCCTCCTGCCGCAATCGCCGATCGCGCCGGAGGGTATCGTCGTCGCCGATCTCGTCAGCCGTGGCCGGCACCCGCATCACGGCCTGTTCGCCCGCTGGTCGCGCCAGGACGACGAGGCGGTTGCCGCTGCCCTTTTCGCCACGGATACGGTGGACCTTGCCGAGCGGCCGGTAGATGAACTGTCGGGCGGCCAGCGGCAACGCGTCTGGATCGCCATGGCGCTTGCCCAGCAGACCGACATATTGCTGCTGGATGAACCCACGACCTTCTTGGATATCAGCCATCAGGTCGAAGTACTGGACCTTCTGACTGACCTCAACCAGTCCCGTGAAACCACAATCGTCATGGTGCTGCACGATCTCAACCTCGCAGCCCGTTATGCCGATCATCTCGTCGCCATGACGGACGGAAAGCTGCATGTCTGCGGCACACCGGAAGAAGTGCTGACGGAAGAGAATGTCCGCCACGTCTTCGGCATCGAAAGCCGGGTCATCGAAGATCCGACCTCCGGCAAGCCGATGATGCTGCCAATCGGGCGGCATCGGGCGATGACGGGACGGCAATAAATTGTATCTCTTTAAGATACCGTTCTGTTGACTTCTGAGTGTATCGGTTTATGATACCAATATCACGAGGCCAGCAATGATCCGTTCTTTTAAAAACAAGCTGACCGCATCGATTGACGACGGATCTGTGAAGAAGGGCTTTCCCGCGGATCTCATACGCCGCGCCCAGCAGCTGCTCACGATTCTGGATGCGTCGACCACGGTTGACGACCTTCGGTCACCACCGGGTAACCGTTTGGAAAAGCTGTCCGGCGACCGTGAAGGCCAATATTCGATTCGGATCAACAAGCAATGGCGTATCTGCTTCGTCTGGACAGACGCGGGGCCGGAAAGCGTGGAAATAACCGATTATCACTAGTCGGTTATTTTCGGAAAGCTCAGGACAAATAGGCCAAGGAGGGCCAGCGATCATGACAATCAGCAAATCGCCCCCGATCCACCCGGGCGAAATCCTGCGGGAACTCTATCTGGAGCCGCTGGGCATGTCAGCATACGCCCTTGCAAAGCACCTCAATATTCCTCGCACCCGCATAGAACGGATTGTGGGAGAGAAACTTGGTATCACCGCCGACACTGCCTTGCGCCTCGCAAAGTTTTTCAAGACCACACCGGAATATTGGCTGAACTTGCAGAACGCCTTTGACATTAAGGCCGCCGCTGCAAGGCTGGAAGCGGACCTTGCCAATATCAAAGAACTGGAAGCCGCCTAATTCTCAGCCGCCTTTCAGGTCACGGCCAAGCCGCATAAGATGGCGGCGGCAGGTTCTGCATCCGCGTTGCGGCCCGGCGGAAACGTCCGGGAGACGTGCCCTCGTTGCGGGTGAAAAACCGATTGAAGTAGCCGGGGTCCTGAAACCCCAATCGAAACGCAATTTCAGCAACTTGCAGTGAAGAGTTAAGAAGAAGGTCGCGTGCTTCGGAGATGATTTCGCGGTGAATATAGGCCTGTGGTGAAAGCCCCGTGGCCTTGTGAACCGCAAATCCCAGCCGTTCGCGGCTGACACTCAAATGTCTTGCATAATCGTCCACGCCCCATTGATCGCGCTTGTGCTGGCTTACCAGCAGGACGAACCGTTCGGTGAGGCTGCCGGGCGTGGAGACGGCCGCGGCAATATCGGCCATGGCGTGCTGGCAGATGCGGATGAGGGTGACGGAGAGCAGGCTGGCGATGATCGTGTCCGAACCGGTTGTAGCGCGCACATTTTCGCTGGCGATGGTCTCGATATAACCTGCCAGTTCCTGCCGATCCTTTTCCGCTGGCGTCTGCGTCAAAATACGCTGCAATATATTGCGCACCGCGCTCGCGCTCGTGCCTGTGGGCATGGCATGGGCAAGGCCGATTTCGGTCGTCCTCAGCAGCGATCCACGAGTTCCGGCATTCAACCGCAGGCGGCCCGCGGGGGCGATGGGCAGCCAGACGAGCCCCGGTGCCGTGACAGGCAGCGTCTTTTCACCCTGCAGGATTTCTGCTTCGCCGGCGGAGAGAAGCAGCAGATGGGCACTATCCGCTTCCAGCCGCAATTCCGATACGCGCAGCGCTGAGGTGAGGGTGCGTGCGGTTATCTCAACGCGGTTGCCGGCAATCTGGCTGTACAGCGGCATTATGCCTCCAAAAGTACAATAATGCGCTACGCTAGTGCATTTTATATGCGGCTGTCATTGCTAAACTTTGATCAGCGCAGGGGAAAGCCTTGAGGAGAACGGCAACCCCGAGAAGGCGCTTTGGGAGGAACATCATGAATAGTCTGAAGCGCAGAACGCTGTTCTGCCTGCTCTCCGGTGCTGCCCTGTCGGCAGTATCTTTCGGTTATGTCAATGCGCAGGACCGCACGTCGGTGAAGATCGGTTATGCCGTTTCAAAAAGCGGCGCCAATGCCACAGGTGCTGGCATCACCACCATTCCGAACTACAAATTGTGGGTGAAGGAGGTCAACGATGCCGGTGGCCTCACCTTGCCGGATGGCAAGCGCCTGCCGGTGGAAGTGGTCGAATATGACGACCGCTCCTCGGCCGAGGATGCGGTACGTTTCACCGAACGTCTGGCCAGCCAGGACAAGGTCGATTTCATTCTGCCGCCATGGGGCACGGGCTTCAATCTGGCCGTCGCACCGCTTTATGAGCGCTTCGGTTATCCGCAACTGGCAGTGACCGGCGTGACCGACAAGGCGCCTGAATTTGCCGCGCGCTGGAAGAAGAGCTTCTGGATGCTGGGCGGCGGCCATGATTATGCCAATGCGCTGGCCGACGTTCTGAAAGCCGCACGCGATGCCGGCCAGATCAACGACAAGGTCGCGGTGATTTCCGTGGCTGACGGTTTCGGCATCGATCTCATCAAGGCCGCGCGACCGGCGCTGAAAGAAGCGGGTTTCACACTGGCCTATGACAAGACCTATCCGGTCGGCACTTCGGATTTCGCAGCACTTGTGAACGAGGCGGCGGCGAGTGGTGCGGACAGCTTCATCGCCTTTTCCTATCCGCCCGACAGTTTCGCGGTGACGAAACAGGCGCAGACGGCCCGGTTTAACCCGAAGGTTCTTTATGTCGGCGTCGGCGGTGCTTTCCCGATCTTCCCGAAGGTCTCCGATGGCAAGCAGGGAGGCGTGATCAGCATCGGCGGCGTTGATGGCAGCAGCGACAAGATCGAGGATTATTTCAAGCGCCACGAGGCCTTCATTGGCGCCAAGCCGGACAGCTGGGCAAGCGCCATCACCTATGCGAGCCTCGAAATGCTGGCCCAGTCCATCCAGCGTGTCGGCCTCGACAAGGCGGCGGTGGCAAGCGAGCTTTCGACGGGAAGCTTCGAAACCGTCATCGGCCCGGTCAAGCTTGAGGACAACCAGCTTCGCCAGCTATGGTGGGCGGGACAATGGCAGGGTGACCGCTTTGTGGCGATTGCACCCGCAGACCGTTCAGGCGCGGCAAAGCCGGTCATTCCGAAGCCGCAATGGTGAGCCGTTGCCGGCCGGGGCCGTGAACCCCGGCCGGCAGGCTTCGGCCATGTTCCAGACTGGAGACAATCCCTTGTTTTTATCCACCCTCATCTTCGGCTTGATGCTGGGAGGGACCTATGCGCTGATCGCGCTTGGACTTTCGCTGCAATATGGCATCGCCCGCATCATGAACCTTGCTTATGGCGAAGTGCTGATTGCGGCTGCCTTCTTCGCCTTCGTGCTGTTTTCTAGCTATGGCCTTTCGCCGCTCTTGTCGCTGTTCATTATCGTGCCGCTCGGTTACTGCCTGTCCTTTTTGATCTACCGGGTCATGATGCGGCCGCTGGTACGCCGTTCGGGCGGGGCCGGCCGTCTGGAAGTCGATTCCATACTGGCGACCTTCGGGCTGCTCTTCGTCATTCAGGGCATCATGCTTGTCGTGTTCGGCGGCAACTATCATTCCTATTCCTATCTCGCCGATGGCGTCGATATCCTCGGCACGACGGTGGCGCTCAACCGGCTCCTGTCCTTCTGCCTGTCGGTCGTCATCGGCGGCGGGCTTTATCTGGCGCTCACCCACAGTCGCTGGGGCCTCAACCTGCGGGCGGTGGCGCTTGCGCCCAAATCCGCGCCGCTGGTCGGTATTGATGTGAACCGTGTGGCCTCGATCGGCTTTGCGCTTGGTGGAGCACTCGCCGTGGCGGGCGGGGTGATGATCTCGATGTACCAGACCTTTTCCGCCTCCTATGGCGTGGTCTTCACCATGAAGGCGCTTGTCGTTGTCATCATGGGGGGTGTCGGCAATCTGCTCGGCGCGCTGGTGGCCGGCCTGCTGCTCGGCCTCGTAGAAACCTTCGTGCTGGTTTATGTCGATCCCGGTCTCACACTTGCCGCCACCTATCTGCTTTTCCTCGTGGTGCTGCTCTGGCGACCGGAAGGCATTTTCGCAAGGAGGGGCAAATGATCCCGCTTCTCATCGGCCTTGCCGCAGTCGCGCTGCTGGCGCTTTCCCCCATCTTTTTCGATGCCTATGGCGTGGGTGTCATCATTGGCCTGTTGGGTTATGCGACGCTCGCCTCCGCCTGGGCGATGTTCTCCGGTCCCACCCGCTATATTTCACTCGCCACCGTCGCCTTCTTCGGTGTCGGGGCCTATACGGTGGCGGTGCTGAGCGAGGTTTTGCCCTGGCCGCTTGTGCTCCTGTGCGCGGCCCTTGTCGGTGCGTCGCTTGCGCTTGTCGTCGGGCTTTCCACACTGCGCGTCGCCGGCATTTATTTCGTGATCTTTTCCTTTGGCCTTGCCGAGCTCATCCGCCAGCTCATCACCTGGTATGAGGTGAATGTGACTGGCACGCTTGGGCGCTATATCTTCCTGCCGCTGGAGCCGCAGCATGTGCTCTGGCAATTGCTGGCGCTGGCTGTCATCACCCTTCTGCTGGCAATCCTGATCGACCGCAGCAAGCTCGGACTGGCGCTGAAGGCAATCGGTGACGACGAGGTCGTGGCGGCCCATGCGGGCATCAATCTCGCCCGCACCAAGTTGACGCTCTTCGTGCTGTCGGCCACGATCATCACGCTGGTCGGCGCCATTCAAGCCCCGCGCTGGGTCTATATCGAGCCGGCCATCGTCTTTAATCCGCAGGTCTCGTTCCTCACCGTCATCATGGCCTTGCTTGGCGGAGCCACACGCCGCTGGGGACCCATTCTCGGTGCGGTGCCGCTGTTCCTGCTGTTCGAATGGCTGGGCGCCAACTTCCCCAACCATTTTTCCATCATCCTCGGCGCCCTCTTCATCCTCATCGTCTTTGTGTTGCCGGATGGCGTGCTGGCGGCGCTTGAGAAACTGCGCAAAAAGGAGAAAGCCGCATGAGCGCTGTTCTCGAAATCACCGATATCCGCAAGACCTTTGGCGGGCTGAAGGCGGTGGATGGTCTTGGTCTCACCATCAAGGCCGGCGAGGTCGTCGGGCTGCTGGGGCCGAACGGTTCCGGCAAGACGACGCTGATGAACCTGATCTCCGGGGCGCTGAAGCCAACCGAAGGGTCGATCCGGCTAAAAGGGCAGGAGATTGCAGGAAGGCGGCCGGATGTGATTGCCCGCGCCGGCGTGGCGCGCACCTTCCAGCTCGTGCGGCTTTTGCCGTCGCTTTCCCTGCTCGAAAACGTCGCCGTATCGGCCATGTTCGGGCCGCAATGCCTGTCCCGTCTTGAGGCGGAGAAGGTCGCGCGGGCCTGCCTCGAAAGGATTGGCCTTGCCGGGCGGGAGACCCTGCCGGCCGGCGATCTCACCTATATCGACCAGAAGCGGCTTGAACTGGCGCGTGCGCTGGCGGGTGAACCGAAGCTTCTGCTTCTCGACGAATGGCTCGCGGGCCTTAACCCCACGGAGCTGCAGGAAGGAATAGCGCTGATCCGGCGGCTGGCATCGCAGGGAACGACGATCCTGCTAGTGGAACACATCATGGCCGCCGTGCGCGCACTCTGCCCGCGCTCCGTGGTCATGGCGGCGGGTCGCAAGATTGCCGACGGGCCGACGGCAGTAGTGCTTGATGATCCGCAGGTCATTTCCGCCTATCTGGGAGCGGCACATGCTTGAAATAGATGCACTGACAATCCGCTACGGCAAACATCTTGCGGTTGACGGCATATCGCTCAATGTCGCCAAGGGCGAAACGGTGGTGCTGCTCGGGGCCAATGGCGCTGGCAAGTCGTCGCTGCTGAAAGCGGTCGGCGGCATGGTTGCGCCGGCCTCCGGCGAAGTGCGCGTCAACGGCGCGTCGCTTGCCGCTGTCCCCGCTCATCAGATCGTGGAGCGGGGCGTGGCGCTGGTGCCGGAAGGACGCGGAATTTTCGCAGCGCTGACGGTGGAGGAAAATCTTCGTCTCGGGGCCAATCCCCGCCATGCCCGTTCAGCGGAAAAGACGACGCGCGAGCATATTTTCTCGCTGTTTCCGCGCCTTGCCGAGCGGCGGCAGCAGCTTGCCGGCACCATGTCCGGTGGCGAACAGCAGATGGTCGCCATCGGGCGGGCGCTGATGTCGGCACCGGATTATCTGCTGCTGGATGAGCCGAGCCTTGGGCTTGCGCCCATCGTCACGCAGGAACTTTTTGCCGCTTTGGGTGAGATCAAGAAGAGCGGCCTTTCCATTCTGCTCGTGGAGCAGAATGTACGCGAAAGCCTTGCGCTCGCCGATCGCGGTTATTTGCTGGAAGCAGGACGGATTGTCGGGGCAGGCACGGCTGAAGCCCTGTCCGCCGATCCCGCCGTGCAACGGGCGTTTCTCGGCGGTACCACCGCCGCCATTGTCTGAACTCAGGAGAAAGACCATGCAGACTGTCAATCTTTTCATCGGCGGTGATCATTGCCCGGCCGCAAGCGGCAAGCGCTTCGAGCGCAGCAACCCCATTACCGGCGATGTGGCGACCAGTGCGGCGGCGGCAACGGTGGAGGACGCTATGCGCGCGGCCGATGCCGCGGCGGCCGCTTTCCCGGTCTGGTCGGCAACGCCGCCCGGTGAACGCCGCCGCCTGCTTCTGGCTGCCGCGCAGGCGCTTCTCGCCGCCGGGCCCGACATCACCCAGGCGATGAAGGAAGAAATCGGCGCAACCGATGCCTGGGCCGGGTTCAACGTCAAACTGGCGAGCGACATGCTGGTCGAGGCAGCGAGCCTGACCACCCAGATCAAGGGCGAGATCATCCCCTCCAACCGTCCGGGAACCATGGCGATGGCGCTGCGCCAGCCGGCCGGTGTCGTCCTGTCCATGGCGCCGTGGAATGCGCCGGTCATTCTCGGCGTGCGCTCCATCGCCACGCCGCTTGCCTGCGGCAATACGGTTGTCATGAAGACCTCGGAACTTTGCCCGCGCACCCATGCGCTGATCATCGAAGCCGTCGCTTCCGCCGGTCTGCCGAAAGGCGTGCTCAACGCCGTCTCCAATGCGCCGGAAGATGCCGCAAAGATCGTCGATACGCTGATCTCGCACCCCGCCGTCAGACGGGTGAACTTCACCGGCTCGACCCGCGTTGGCCGCGTGATTGCCGAAACGGCCGGCCGTTATCTGAAGCCCGCTTTGCTGGAGCTTGGCGGCAAGGCGCCGTTCATCGTGCTTGACGACGCCGATATCGACGCGGCTGTCGCGGCCGCCGCCTTCGGTGCCTATATGAACCAGGGCCAAATCTGCATGTCGACGGAGCGCATCATCGTGCTCGACAGCGTTGCCGATACATTCGTGGACGCCTTCGCCAAAAAAGCTTCGAGCCTCACGGCCGGCGATCCGCGTGAGGGCAAAACACCGCTCGGCTCGCTGGTCAGCGCCGAAGCGACATCGCGCATCCGGGCGCTGGTGGATGATGCCGTGTCCAAGGGCGCGCGGCTGGTCGCGGGCGGCGGCGGCAATGGCACGATGGTGGATGCGATCGCCGTCGATGGCGTCACGCCCGCCATGCGGCTTTATGCGGAGGAAAGCTTCGGCCCCGTCGTCTCCATCATCAGGGCGGGCAGCGTGGATGAGGCGGTGAGCATCGCCAACGAAACCGAGTTTGGCCTTTCTGCCGCGATTTTCGGCAGGGATCAGGCGCGGGCGCTTTCGATTGCCGCCCGGATTGAAAGCGGCATATGCCATATCAATGGCCCTACCGTTCACGATGAGGCGCAGATGCCTTTCGGCGGTGTCAAGGCATCCGGTTACGGCCGTTTTGGCGGCACGGCGGGCATTGCGGAATTCACCGAGCTACGCTGGGTCACGTTGCAGGACGGGCCGCTGCATTATCCCATCTGAACCGGAAACGGTACAGGCTGGCGGGCGGCGTCACCGCCGCTCGTCGATCAGCCAGCCGGTGAGTTTCCTCACCGCGCTGTCGCTGCTTTTCGGCCGCATCAGCCAGTAACCGCGTCCCGGCGCATCAAGGCTCGGGCCGGCCGTCACCAGCACGCCGGCTTCGAGTAACGGATCGACCAGTCCGGCCCAGCCGAGTGCAAAACCCTGCTCACCGATGGTTGCCTGCACCACCATCGTGTAATTGTTGAAGCTGATATCGCCGCCATCATGCTCGGCACCGCGGTGCACGCCAAAATGCTTGAAATAGGCAGCCCAGTCGAACCAGTGCGCCTGTGACGTGTTTTCGAGGTGGATGAGTTTATGGCGTGAAAAATCAGCGACACCCGCCGGTGCCGGCGTTTCCGCCAGGAGCGCCGGCGAGCAGACCGGCGTGACCTTTTCCGAAAGCAGCAATACCGCTCCTTCGCCCGCCTCCTGCCGCGTGCCGAAAATCACCATCACGTCGCTGTCGTGTTTGCCCTGGCCAAGTGGGTCCTGCGTGGCGACGATCTGGATGTTGATGTCGGGGTTGAGCGCGCGAAATCCGTGCATGCGCGGGATGAGCCACAGGGACGAAAAGGCATAGTCCGTGTGCAGACGGATGGTCTGCCGTTCCTCCGTCCGGCGAAGCTGCTGCGCCAGAAGGTCGATGGCGTCGACATTGCGCGAGACGATCTCGAACAGCCTCTGGCCCTCCGTCGTCAATTCGATACCGCGATGTCTGCGCTGCACGAGCGCCACGCCCAGTTCCTCCTCCAGCCGGCGGATCTGATAACTGACGGCCGGCTGGGTCAGCCGCAGGGATGCAGCCGCCGCCGTCAGGCTGCCGCGGCGGGCAACCTCGGTGAAAATGCGCATCCATCCGAGATCGAGAGGCCGGTCTGACATTAAAATTCCTTATATCAGTCATCGAAAAATACCTGCTTCACAGGCAAAAACAATGTGGTGTTCAATAAACTGGACTAATAAAAGGGGAGCCACAATGAAAACCATTTCTCATCTGCACCGCATCGCCGCCGGTCTCATTCTGTCCGTGGCCGCCTTCTCCACCCCGCTTCAGGCGGCCGATGACGCGGCCTGCAAGACCATCCGCCTTAGCGATCCCGGCTGGACCGACATCACCGCCACCAATGGCGTTGCTTCCGTCCTGCTCGATGCGCTGGGTTATGAGGCTGACGTCAAGACACTGTCGGTGCCGATCGGCTATCAGGCGATGAAGAACGGCGAGATCGACGTTTTCCTCGGCAACTGGATGCCGGCGCAGAAATCCTTCGTGGATGATCTGAATGCCGCCAAGGCGGCCGAGGTGATGACGAAGAACCTCGAGGGCGCCAAATTCACATTGGCAGTGCCGGCCTATATGGCGGAAAAGGGCGTCAAGGATTTTGCCGATCTAGCCAAACATGCCGACGAATTCGAAAGCAAGATTTACGGCATCGAGCCCGGCGCACCGGCCAACCAGAATATCCAGAAGATCATCGACGCCAATGATTTCGGCCTCAAGGGCTGGCAGCTCGTCGAATCCGGCGAACAGGCCATGCTGGCGCAGGTGGAACGGGCGGGCAGGGACAAGAAGGCGGTGGTCTTTCTCGCCTGGGCACCGCATCCGATGAATGAGAAGATCGATATCGCCTATCTCTCCGGTGGCGACGCCTATTTCGGCCCGAATTTCGGTGGTGCTGAGGTCTATACGCTCGTGCGCACCGGCTGGCCGCAGCAATGCCCGAATGCGGCGACGCTGTTCAAGAACCTGAAGTTCGATATCGGCATGGAAAACACGCTGATGGGCTCTATTCTTGGCGGCGAGGATTCCAAAGCGGCGGCATCTGCCTGGCTGAAAGCCAATCCAAAAGTGCTGGATGGCTGGCTGCAGGGCGTTACCACGCTGGAGGGCAAGCCGGGTGCGGACGCCGTCAAAGGCAAGCTTGGTCTTTAAGCCGGAAAATCGACATGCCGCGTCCCAATATCCTGATCCTGATGGCCGACCAGTTCAACGGGACGTTTTTTCCCGATGGCCCGGCCGATTTTCTCCACGCACCCCATCTGAAAACATTGGCGAAGCGGTCTGTCCGCTTCGCCAACACCTATACGGCAAGCCCGCTCTGCGCACCGGCCCGGGCGTCCTTCATGTCTGGGCAATTGCCCAGCCGGACGCGGGTTTATGACAATGCCTCCGAATTCGCGTCCGACATACCGACCTATGCACATCACCTGCGGGCGGCTGGTTATTACACCGGCCTTTCGGGAAAGATGCATTTCGTCGGGCCGGATCAGCTGCATGGCTTCGAAGAGCGCCTGACGACGGATATCTATCCCGCTGATTTCGGCTGGACACCTGATTATACCAAGCCGGGTGAGCGGATCGACTGGTGGTATCACAATCTCGGCTCGGTGACTGGCGCAGGCGTTGCCGAAATCACCAACCAGATGGAGTATGATGACGAGGTGGCCTATAACGCCACCCGCAAGCTTTACGACCTGTCGCGTCGTCTCGATGACCGGCCGTGGTGTCTGACGGTCAGCTTCACCCATCCGCACGACCCCTATGTGGCGCGGCGCAAATTCTGGGATCTCTACGAGGATTGCCCGGCGCTGGACCCCGAGACGGAAGCGCTTTCCTTCGATGAACACGACCCGCATTCGAAACGGCTGCTGGAAGCCTGCGACCATCGTGCTTTCGATATTTCGCCCGAAGAGATACGCCGGGCACGGCGCGGTTATTTCGCCAATATCTCCTATATCGATGAAAAGATCGGCGAAATCCTCGATGTTCTGAAGGCGACGCGGATGGAAGAGGACACGATCATTCTCTTCCTCTCTGACCATGGTGATATGCTGGGTGAGCGCGGCCTGTGGTTCAAGATGTGTTTCTTCGAAGGTTCTGCTCGCGTGCCGCTGATGATCGCCGCACCTGATTGGCAACCGGCTTTGATCGATGCCCCCGTCTCGACACTCGATGTCACGCCGACGCTGTGTGGGTTGGCCGGGCTGGATATCACCTCGCTTAAACGCTGGACGGATGGCGAGGATCTGGCTGCGCTAGCCAAGGGAACCGGCGGGCGTGGTCCGGTGCCAATGGAATATGCCGCCGAAGGCTCAATCGCACCGCTCGTTGCCCTTCGCGACGGCCGCTACAAGCTGTCGGTCTGCGAGGCCGATCCGCCGCTGCTTTATGATCTCGAGGCCGATCCGGAGGAACGCACCAATCTTGCCCAAGACCCCGCTTTCAGCGATGTGCTCTCATCGCTTTCGGCAGAGATTGGTCGGCGTTGGCAGTTGCCGGTGTTCGACGCCGCCGTTCGCGAAAGTCAGGCGCGGCGGTGGGTGGTCTACAAGGCGCTGCGTAATGGCGCCTATTATCCGTGGGATTACCAGCCCTTGCAAAAGGCCTCGGAACGCTACATGCGCAACCATATGGACCTCAACGTGCTGGAGGAAAACCAGCGTTTTCCGCGCGGAGAGTGAAACAGGCAGGATGCCTCAAGCGGCGGTCACCCTTGGTGCACCGCCAGCCGCCTGCACGGCAAGGCTGCCAGCGGCGACGCCGGCTTTGAGGCATTGCTGCTCATCCTGCCCCTGAAGCCATGCATCAAGAAAACCGGCATTAAAGGCATCGCCTGCGCCAGTTGTGTCGATGACCGGCACTTTCTGGGTTGCCATATGCTGCAGCCCCATCTGAGAGGAAACCCACGCACCCTGCGCGCCGCCCTTCAATGCCACGACGGGAAACGTCTCTGATAGGGCGCGGATCGCTGTTTCCGGGTCAGAATGACCGGTGATCGCTTCGGCCTCTTCGAGATTGGGCAAGAACACGTTGACGCCGGCACAGGCCCTGAGCAGGCCTTTGTCGTAGATCAGCGCTGCATCCCAGCTCGGGTCGAGAGAGACTGACAATCCGCTCGCCCTGGCGCGCGAGACGAGATCGGGAACCTCGTGCAGGGTAGCGAATTCGGCAATGTGCAGATGCCGTGCCTTGTCCCACGCAAAGGCGGCATCCAGTGTTGACGGACGGGCCGCACCGGCGCGGCGCGTCAAAAATGCCCGGTCCTGACCAACCACTGTCGCTACCGTGACTTGCGGTCCGGCATCTGTTGCATGTTCCAGAAACTGCAGGTCCACGCCGCTTTGCGCCATTTTCCCGCCGATATCGCGCGAAAACGTATCGGTGCCGAGCCTCGCCAGCAGCGCAACCGGACGGCCTATATGGGCAAAATGTGCGGCGGCAATGAAGGCTCCGCCGCCGGCGGCAATTTCCATGTCGCGGGCAAACAGTTCCCTGCCGAGCACGGGCAATTCATCGAGCCCGGTGAAAATGAGGTCGCAATAGATCCGGCCGACGCTGATGACGGCTGCTTTTTCTGTTGTCATCATGCGCGGCCCAGAAGCTTTTCCGTTTTGGCATCGAAAAGATAAAGCGAACCTGCTTCCGCCCGGCATTGCAACCGGCTGCCGACAACGGGGATGGATTTGCCTCTGGCGGTGGCAATCACCGAGGTGGTGTCGGTGTCCAGATGAACAAGCGTCTCCGGCCCGAGCGGCTCGACAGCCGTTACCGTTCCCTCAAGCGTAAACGTTCCCTGTGCAGCACCATTCTCGCCGACCAGCAGATCATGCGGCCGGACGCCGATCAGAAGTTCGCCCGTGGCGGAGAGTGCAACGCTGCTGGTTGTTTTGGTCCCTCGCAACAGGTTCATCGAGGGGCTGCCGATGAAGCGGGCGGTAAATACATCGACAGGCGTTTCGTAAAGTTCCGTCGGCGTGCCGACCTGCAGTATATGGCCGTCCTTCATCACCACGATACGATCCGCCATGGTCATGGCTTCTACCTGATCATGGGTGACGTAGACGGTTGTCGTCTTAAGACGTTGATGCAAGCGTTTGATTTCAATGCGCATCTGCGAACGCAACTGGGCGTCGAGATTGGACAGCGGCTCGTCGAACAGAAAGGCGGCGGGATCACGCACCATGGCACGACCGATGGCGACGCGCTGCCGCTGGCCGCCCGACAGGGCCGCGGGACGACGGTCGAGCAGGGCCTCCAGCCCCAGTACCCGGCCGGCCTCTTCAATGCGTCGGTTCTTTTCCGTCTTGTCGAGTTTTGCAGTGTAAAGTCCGAAACCGATATTCTGGCGAACCGTCATATGCGGGTAGATCGCATAGTTCTGGAAGACCATGGCGATGTTGCGCTGTTTCGGTTCTTTCTCGTTGACGACGTTTCCGGCGATCTTCAGCGTGCCGTCGGAAATCTCCTCCAGCCCGGCGATCATGCGCAGCGTGGTGGATTTTCCGCAGCCGGAGGGGCCGACGAAAACGACGAATTCGCCGTCTTCAATGGCCAGATCTATGCCTTTGACCGCCTCGACCTTGCCGTAGCGCTTCACGAGTTGATTGAGTTCGATTGTCGCCATTATCGCGCTCCCGTCAGGGCGGTGAATTTCTCTGCCAGTTCGGCGGCCTTCGCCGCTTCATGGTTGGTGGATTGTTGTGCCTCAGCCTCAAATGCACCAAGCTTGCCGCGATAGGCTGCAAACGCCTCCCGCATCGGTTCAGGCGCCGGGCCGCCGAAACGGCTGCGCACCGCGACGAAGTGCTCCGGCGAGACGATCTCCCTGAACTTTTCTTCGTTGATCCCCGTCTCGCGTCCTGTCAGTTCACTGAAAGCCCTAAGAAACGGCTGGTAACCGTCATTGGGCAGATCGCCCTTCAGCGCGACGACGGTTTTGGCGACGGTTGCGGCAATTTCGTGAGCCTGCCGGAATGACAGGTCTTCGATGCGGACAAGCGAATCCGCCAGTTCCGTGATGGTGATGCAGGAACGGCGAATGTTCTGGTCGACCCTTTCAGGATCGATGCTGATCTGGCCGACGAGGCTGGAGAGGAGATCGAGCACCCGGCCGGCGGAGGCGAAGGCTTCATAACCCATGCCCTGCGTTTCGCCTTCGCTGTCATTCATGTCGGTGAAGGGCGTGTTGTGCATCACGTCAAGCATGGTCCGCGCCCGACCGAATGTCTGGCTGGCGAGGTGGCGCAAATGCTCGATCGGCACCGGGTTGCGCTTCTGCGGCATGATCGAGGAAATCTGCACCAGCGAATTTGGCACATAGATTTGGCCGACCTCAAAACTCGTCCAGAACTGGAAATCCTGAATAAGCCTACCGAGATGCAGGAACATCAGTTCAATCGCGCCATAGGTCGCCGTCGTATAATCCACGGCGGCGATGCAGGAATAGGAATTGCGCAGCGGCGCGGAAAAGCCCAGCAATTCAGCGACGCGTGCACGGTCGATGGGGAAGCCCGAGGTGGTGATAGCGGCAGCGCCCATCGGCGAGAGATCGACGATGCGGCGGGCCTCGGCGAAGCGATCGATATCCCGGATCAGTACCTCGATGGCGGCGGAGAGATAGTGGCCGAAGGTGGTGGGCTGGGCCGGCTGCCCATGCGTATAAGCTACAATCAGGGTTGATTGATTGCGTTCGGCGGCATCGATCAGCGCTTTCAGCAGAACACGCGCCTTGGCAGTGAGCGTGTCGATCTTGTCCTTGAGGCCGATCTTGAACAGCGTGTGGTCGATATCGTTGCGCGAACGCGCCGTGTGAAGGCGGCCGGCGACATCGACACCGATGCGGGCTTTCAGCTCCTTCTCGATCAGGAAGAAGAAATCCTCGACATCGCCGGTATAGACGAGCTCAGATGGTTCGATGGTCCTGTCGATGTCTTCAAGCGCGCCGGCGATTTTGGCCGCCGTTTCGGCATCGAGAATGCCGGTTTCGCGCAACATGACCAGATGGGCGCGGTCTATGCGGCGGAAACCGTCGACATGGTGGTTCTTGGCGCCGTCGAACAGCGGACGCAGCACCGTTTCCTTGTAGACAGGATCGGGAAACTTGCTGGTATCCGACAGGCGCGGGTTGATATCGGCCATGATATTATCCTTTCAGACCCGCCAGCATCACACCGCGCACGATGTAGCGTTGCAGGACGATGAAGACGATGAGGGTGGGGATGGTCGCAATGGCTGCGCCCGTCATGATCATTTCCCACTGGATTTGCTGTTCCACGGCGAAGCTCGATAACCCGACTGGCAGGGTGTAAAGTTCCTTGCTTGTCGTGACGATCAGCGGCCAGAAAAATGCCGTCCAGTTGCCGAGGAAGGTGAAGATCGCGAGTGCGGAAAGCGCCGGTGTCACCAGTGGCAGGGCGACTTTCCACCAGATCTGGAACTCGTTCAGCCCATCGACACGCGCTGCCTCGAGAAAGTCGTTCGGAACCGTTTCGAAAAACTGCTTCATCAGGAAGGTGCCGAAAGCCGTCATCATGCCGGGGAACATGATGCCCCAGTAGCTGTCGAGCCAGCCCAGCTGGCTGGACATCAGATACCACGGGATGACCAGCATTTCTGTCGGTATCATCAACGTCGAGAGGATGGCGAGGAAGATGAAGTAGCGTCCGCGAAACTCGAATTTCGCCAGGGTATAACCGACCAGACTGTCGAAAAAGCAGTTGGAGACGGTGACGAGGACCGCAACCAGCGTCGAGTTGAAGAACCAGCGCAGGAAACGGCCATCGGCCATCACGGTCATGTAGTTCGCAATTGTCGGTGCTGCGGGAATGAGCCTGAGATCATAGACCTGATCCGCCGTCTTGAACGAGGTCGCGAACATGAACAGCAGCGGCGAAACCATGATCAGGCCGCCGATGAACAGCAGCGTCCAGGCGATGATGCGGCCGGGGCGGATGCGGGCGTGGGAGAGTGGCAAGGCTTCGCTCATTTCTTTTCCCTCAGCACCCAGAGCTGGACCAGCGACACGACAAGAAGAATGGTGAAAAGAACGACCGTCTGCGCAGCGGCATAACCCATCGCATAGGAATTGAATGCGGTCTGGTAGATCATCAGCACGAGCGGTTTGGTGGAGCCGAGCGGCCCGCCCGGATCGTTGGTTGTCATGTTATAGACCTGGTCAAAAATACGGAGGAAACCGATCGAGGAAAACACGACAAGGAAAACGGTGGTGGGTTTCAGAAGCGGAAGCGTGATCTTGCGAAGGATCGCCCATTCACCCAGACCGTCGATGCGGGCGGCTTCGTAGAAAGTCGTTGGAATGGCGCGCAGGCCGGCCATGAAGATGATGATCTGGAACCCGAGCCCCGCCCAGATGGCCGTTACCATGACGGAATAAAGCGCCTGATCGGTGGAGCGGATAAATGGCTGCTGGGGAATGCCGATCATGCCGAGCACGTCGTTGATGATGCCGATGGGCGGCGGCTGATAAAACCAGCGCCAGACCCAGGCCATCGCCGCTGCGGTGGTCAGGTAGGGCAGAAAATAAAGCGCGCGGATGAAACCGTGCAGAATGCGCACCCGGTCGAGATAAAAGGCAATGACGAAAGCCAGCACGAGGCTGATCGGCGTGCCGACGATAAGATAGGTGAAGGTATTCTTGAACACCCTCCAGAATTGCGGGTCCTTGAACAGCTTGACGTAGTTGGCAATGCCGATGAACTTTGCCGGCCGCAGCAGGTCCCAGTTGGTGAAGGACAGGTAGAAGGCCTGCAGCGTCGGGTAAAAACGGATGACGCTGTAAAACAGGATCGGGATTGCCAAAAAGCTCCAGATCCACAAAAGCCGTTTGGTACGCATGGAAAGGCGATCTCCGAAGGAGCCGCCGGGGCGGCCGGATGCCGCCCCCTGTTGATCTATCGCTGTCATGTCTGAACCTGCGGTTTTCAGGGTTTCGCCGCGTCGATGATTTCCTGCTCGGCCTCGGCGGCCTGCTTGATGGAATCTTCGACCGACTGACCTTCGAGCAGGACCCGGTTGGTCATGTCGATGGCGTTCTGCCGCTGGGCGGCTTCATCCATGAACAGCGTTGTATGGGCATATTCCAGACCCTTCAGGAACGGTGCGTAGATCGGGTCCTTCAGGTTTTCTTCGGTCAGCGCCGCTGAGCGCCGCGCCGGCAATTCGCCCACCGTCTTCAGCCAGATCGCCATGGCCTCAGGCGAGGAGATATAGGCGAGGAACTTCTTGGAGGCCTCAAACTCTTCACCTGTTGTCTTGGCGCTGATGCCGTTGGCGAAGTAGCTGGCATAGTTGGAGCGGATATTCTTGTCATTGGTGGGAAGTTCGGTCACGCCCCACTCAAAATCCTTGATGGTGCGGAACGAGCCCAACCGGAAGGTGCCGTCGATGGTCATGCCGGCTTTGCCAGCGCGGAACGCGGCCTGGCCTTCATCCATGAAGCCGACCTGACCGATTTTCTTTTCAAGCTGCAGGCTGGTGTAGAATTTCAGCGCCTGCACGCCGGCCTCGCTGTTATAGGTAACCTTCTGGTCGTTGTCGGTGTAGGGTTCGCCACCATATTGGCGAATGAGGATCTCACGCCACCACTGGTGATCCTGGCCGCCCATGTCGAGCGTGGAGCCGGCGACCGTCAGGTTTCCGGCGGCGTCGTGCTTGGCGATCTTTTCCGCCGCGGCAACAAATTCGTCGAGCGTCTTTGGCGGATTGGCAGCGTCCAGACCGGCCTCGGTGAAGAGCTTCTTGTTGTAGAAGAGCGCCAGCGAGCGAACCGCCGTCGGCAGGCCGTAATAGTCATCGCCGCGCTTCATGGCGCTGACGATCGGGAAGAATTCACTCTCGATCTTGTCATGCGGGAAAGCATCTTTAGGCAGCGGTTGCAGGATGCCGCCGGCCGCGAACTTGTCCAGCCAGCCATAGAACAGCTGCATCACGTCAGGGCCTTTGCCGGAAAGATTGGCGGCGATGACGCGCGTCTGGTAATCGGCGTAAGGAAAGGTCACCTGCTTGACGGTGATGTCAGGATTGGCCTTCTGGAATTCCGCGATCAGCTCATCCATGGCCTTTACGCGTGTGTCGAAGACATATTGCCAATATTCGATTTCAACCGCCTGCGCGGCGTTGAATGCAAATGTGCTGAAACCGGCGACCAAGCCGGCGAACAGAGTTGCCCTGCGCATGTAACCCTCCATTTCCTCCGTCCGGTCTTCCGGATGCGGAGTGATCGTTCCCTTTATCCGCACTTTCGCGCGCACTCATTGACTCGGCCGGCAACGGGAATTTTCCTGTCCCGTCCCCCATGTGAGCCTGACCCCCGGTCGTCCTCTACGGTTCTCCGAACACGGGCATTTGTCAATAAGATAATTTACTTGAATTATTATATTGCGCTTATCGTCATTTGGACGTTATGAATTTTCTATGGGACGGGGAAATTGAAGAGATGACGGTGCACACGGTGGATGCCTATCCCGTAGCAATCGGAAAAAATCCTGAGCGGAGCCGCGAGCATAACAGGCGAGTCGTCCTCGACCTCGTCAGGCGGCACGGATCGCTCGGCCGCGCCCAGATCGCCAAGATCACCCATCTGACAGCCCAGGCGGTTGCCAATATCGTCGATGAGCTGGTGGGTGAGGAGTTGCTGAAGGAACTCGGCCGCCGCCGCACCGGCAGGGGCCAGCCGCCGATCCAGTTCGCCGTCAATCCGGATGGCGGCGCGACGATCGGTGTGGAAATCGCCGCCGACCATATGGTCACCGTCGGCCTTGATCTTGCCGGAGCGCTGCGCACCCATCGCGTCACGCCGCTTAAGGACACCACACCGGAGGCCATATTCAAGGCCTTTGCCGCCGAGCATGCGGCTGTTGCGAAAAATCTCGGATGCAGACTGCTCGGCACCGGCGTCGTCATGCCGGGGCCTTTTGAGATCGATGGCATGACATCGGTGGGGCCAACGACCCTTTCCGGCTGGGGCGGCATCGATGCCCGCCAGATGCTGAGTGATGCCTGCGGCCAGCCGGTGGTGGTGGAAAATGACGCGACAGCTGCTGCTGTCGGCGAGCGACTGTTCGGCGCGGGGCTGGCGATCCCCAATTTCTGCATGATCTATTTCGGCGTCGGTATCGGTCTTGGCATCATTCAGGACGGCTCGCCCTATCGCGGCGCATTCGGAAACGCCGGCGAAATCGGCCACGTCACCGTATCGCCGAAAGGAAGGCCTTGCCCTTCCTGTGGGCAAAGAGGGTGTCTGGAGGCCTATGCGTCCGTCTACGTGCTGAAGGAGAAACTCGTGAGCGCCGGTGTCGTGGATACGGAGCTTGACGATCTTGACGCCCTGTTCAAGGCGGGCAATCCCGTGGTGATGGAGTGGATCGACGAGGCCGCCGCCCATCTCGCGCCGATGATTGCCATGCTGGAGAACATTCTCGATCCGCAAACAGTCATCCTCGGCGGTGCGCTGCCGGAGGTCATCATCAGCGAAATCATTCAGCGCATGGGGGATTTGCCGACCTCGGTCGCAAGCCGGCGGCAGCGGGAACTGCCGCGTGTCATGCACGGCAAATCCGGGCAGTTGACCGCCGCCCTTGGCGCTGCGGCACTGCCGCTGTTCGACATCGTTACACCAAAACTGGAGACATCCCCGGGAGCCGCAGCACAGGCGCCGGGCTGAATATTGGAGGAGACCGCCCATGCTTACCCCTCGGGAGCGCATCGAACGGCAGATGGCCGATCCATGGCTCATTCGCCTGCACCGCAAGCTGAGCGCGCTGAAATCCACCGCCACCGTCATGCATACCGGCGCACATCCGGATGATGAGCAGAACGGCCTTCTAGCCTATTTCCGCATGGAACTGGGCATGCGGATCATCATCGCCTGTTCGACACGCGGCGAGGGCGGGCAGAACGCGCTGGGGCCGGAAAGACTGGGCGCGCTTGGCGTCATTCGCTCGCGGGAACTCGAAGAGGCCGCCCGTGTCATCGATGCCGACATAAGCTGGCTCGGCCACGGACCGGCGGATATGATCCACGATTTCGGCTTCTCCAAGGATGGCGACCAGACCTTCGGCCGCTGGGGGCAGCAGCGCATCGTTGAGCGGCTGGTGCGGGCCTATCGCAAGGAACGGCCCGATATCGTCATCCCGACATTTCTCGATGTGCCGGGGCAGCACGGGCATCACCGCGCCATGACGCGGGCTGCAAGAAGCGCGATTGCGCTGGCGGCCGATCCTTCCGCTTACCCTGAGCATTTTTCCGAGGGGCTGAAGCCCTGGAAGGTGGCGAAGTTCTACCTTCCGGCATGGTCGGGCGGTGGCGATACCTATGATGACGAAGTGCCGCCGCCGGAAACGACACTGACGATCAATGCGGCCGGCAAGGAGCAGGCGACCGGTGCGGAATATGACCGGATCGGCGAATGGTCACGTTATTACCATGCCTCGCAGGGAATGGGGCATTGGCCGAAGCGGGCGCAGGAACTCTGGCCGCTTCATCTTGAACTCTCTGACGCCGCCAATCGAGAAGAAGGATCGATCCTCGATAACCTGCCATCGACGCTCGCCGCCCTTGCCAGCATTGCGGAGCTGGATGCCGAATCCAAAAATGCATTGGTCGAGGCTGAACAGGCCATCAACCGGGCGATTGCGGCCTTTCCCCACACGCGGGAAATCACCAGATCACTGCTTGATGCGGCAGCCCTTCTGCAAAAGGTGGATGAAGCCGCGGCAAGTGAATTCACGGACTTGCACGGCCACAGGATCGCGCGCAAGCAGGCCGAAGTCGATGCTGCCATTCTGACCGCGCTTAATCTTTTCGAGCGAGCCTATGCCGAGCCGGCTGAGATCGTTCCGGGTGGTGAAACATCGCTTTATGTTGAGCTTTCCGACCGGGCGGCCGATTTCGATGTCAAGGTGACGCCGGTCCTTCCGAGTGGTGTGTCTTCATCCGTCAAGTCACTTGGCAGAACGATTGTTTTTTCCCTTGTGGCCGATCAAACCGCGGCTGTCTCAGGTCTCTATCAGCCGGACTGGAAAGCCGCTGGCGGCAACGGCCATGGTTTCGTGCGTGTGGCTGCAAGACTGGAAGGCAGGGAGGTGTCCGCCTTTTTCGATCTGGAAGAACCGTTTTTCGTTACGCCGGCGCAGTCGCTCACACTTTCGCCGGATGCATTTCTCGTTCCGCTGGGACAAGGCCGGGATACACATGTGTTTCAGGCCCTTGTGAAAGGCGCGGATACACCGCTGTCATTCAGGAGCGCCGGCGGCTGGAATGCGCAAAAATCGGGAGACGACTGGATTGCCGAACGTGCAGGCGAGGGCGCGGCGGGGCTTTCACAGCTTGAGGCGTTTTCCGGGTCGCAGCCGGCTTTCCAGATCACCCCTATCGCCTATCCGCATATTGGCCGGGCGCGGTTTCTGGCCCCGTCCGTTCTAAAAATCCTGTCGCTGGACCTCAAGCTGCCCAAGGGCGCGCGGATCGGTTATGTCGGCGGCGGTGCGGACCGGGTCGGTTCATGGCTGTCGCGCATGGGCCTCGATGTTACCGAACTCGACGCGCAGGCGCTCGGCGGCGATCTCTCGTCATTCACGACAATTGTCGTCGGCATATTCGCCTTCGGCATCCGTAGGGATCTCACTGCTGCGACGGAGAAGCTTCACCGTTTTGTCGAAAACGGCGGCCATCTGGTCACGCTTTATCATCGGCCGACCGATGGATGGAACCCGGAGACAACGCCGGTCCGGCGTCTTGAAATCGGCAAGCCGTCCCTGCGCTGGCGGGTAACGGACCCGAAGGCGGAGGTGACGGTGCTGTTGCCCGATCATCCGCTGCTTGTCGGCCCCAACATCATCGACGCTGCCGACTGGGCAGGCTGGGACAAGGAGCGCGGGCTCTATTTCGCCTCGCGCTGGGATGATGTCTATGAGCCATTGCTTGCCATGCATGATGTCGATGAGCAGCCGCTAAAAGGCGCGCTGGTCTCGGGCGTCATCGGCAAGGGCCGGCACACCCATACCAGCCTCGTGCTGCACCACCAGATGGACAAGCTGGTGCCGGGGGCGTTCCGCCTCATGGCAAACCTTGTGCAACCGGCGTGAATGGCCACGGCCAAAGCGAAAAACGAGAAGACCCGCGCGAAACCGATACGCGCGCGGGTATCGGCTGGCTGTTGCTGGACATGACGCTTGTTGCGGGTGGAATGACGGCGCTCGTCAAGGCGCAGGGCGTTACCTATCCCGCCTTCCAGCTTGTCTTTATCCGGGCAATGATCGGCCTGATCTTCATTCTGCCGCTCATCTGGCGGCATCGGATGGAGATGCTGCGTGTCAAATATCCCTGGCGCAACCTCTTCCGCATCTGCTGCAACGCCATCGCGCTCACCAGCAATTTCATCGCCATCACCTTGCTGCCGCTTGCCACCGTCAACGCCATCGGCTTCTCCCGACCGCTGGTGACGATGGCGATGGCCGTTGCCTTTCTCGGCGAAAGGGTGAGTCGATATCGCTGGGCCGGAGCCTGTCTCGCATTTGCCGGCGTGCTCGTCGTCATCGGGCCGGGTGGGGCGGAGTTTAACGCCGGCGTGCTCGTCGTCCTCGTTTCGGTGGTGTTCGGCGCATTTGCAGTCATCCAGACCCGGGCGCTGCGGCAGGAAAACACCACGGTCATGATGGTGTTTTATACCGTCGGCCTTGCCGTCATCACTGCCGCTCCGGCGATCTGGACGTGGAAGCCGGTTGCGCCGCTCGACTGGGGTCCGTTGCTGGCCATCGGGCTTCTGGCGCAGATGGGGCAATATTGCTTCCTGCGGGCCTATCGTATCGCCGATGCCAGCGTCCTTGCACCCGTCAGCTATCTCTCGATCCTGTTCGTCACGGCTGTCGGTTATTTCCTGTTCGACGAGGTGCCGGAAACCCGCGTCGTGCTCGGCATCGCCATCATCCTCGTTTCGTTGCAGTCCACCGCAATTGTGGAATATGTTTCGAAGACGCTGCGCCGCCGGAAATAACGGCTACGCCCTTACCTCTGGAATTCCATGACCCTCAGCCGGATCCAGTTCAAGGTCGCGAGTTTGGCGCGATCGTAAAAGGAACGGGCGAAGCGCACATAGCGCATGATCCAGGCGAGCCAGGCATAGGTGAGGAGCTTTTCCCTGCCCGCGTGATAGATGCGTTCGACGATCAGGAAGGTTGCCAGATGGGCAAGGATCGTCAGACCGATCCCGGTCTTGATTGCACCGTGGGCAATCAGGAGAAGGCCGATGATCTTCATGGGTTCGGCAATGGCGAAGGGCACGGCGAGACAGAGAAGAATGGCGAGCCGCGGCAATCCGGCAATCCGGTTTTCCAGTCGCCTGATGAATGTCAGGCCGGATATGGTCCTGATGACAGGTCGATAAAGCGGCCGGAAAATGCCGTCGAGGATCAGGGCAAATACGATGATTGCCCTGATGGGAAAGACGAGGATCGTGCGGATTTTGCTGTTCACCTCAGCCGGTCTCCAAAGAGGTTGTTCCGTCCATTCTTAATCGCCTGAAACGTGGCAAAAGGAAGTTGTTTCTTCAGGTTCCGTCCTGCCGAACGCTTGCGTACATACCGGTGGTGCGAAATTCGCTGGGGTTGGTGCCATAGAGCCTGCGGAAGACCTTGGAAAAATAGTTCGGGTCCTCGAAACCGCACAGCACGGACACTTCCTTGACGGGAATATTTCCGGCTGTCGTCAGCAGTTTTGCCGCCCTCCGCAATCGCCGCTGCAGCACGAATTCAGCCGGCGGCAGGCCTTCGCTCGCCGTGAAGATGCGGGAAAAATGCGCGCGGCTGAGGCCGGCCACCGCCGCAAGGTCGCTGACCGAAAGCCGCTCGCCCAGATGGCTGTCTATATAACTCAACACCTGCTGCAGGGTGCGATATTCGCCGCCGAAAGAAGGGTGCGAGCCGAAGACATCGTCATAAAGCGTCATCGCCGCCTCATAGGCAACGGCGGACGCGGCGCCCGGCGTCTCCGCGCCATTGACGAGGCGCGAGCAGCATTCGGCAAGGTGATCGACGGTTTCGGACTGGAGCTTGAGGATCGGGCCAGTGACGGCGAGGATGTTGCGGTGAATGCGCAGGGCTTCCTCGCCATTCATGGAAATCCAGAAGAACTCCCATTCCTTGCCGTCTTCCAGCCAGTAGCGGTGATTGTGCGGGATCAGCAGCAGCAGGGTTTCACCCGGCTTCACCACATAATGGCGGTTCTCGTAACGCAGATTGCCCTGTCCGCCGATGCAATATTGCAGGACGGTGAAGGGCGTCTGGCCGCGTTTGCGCCCGTCCCAGTCATAATTCCCGCCTCGGCGGATTTCATAACCGCTGCTGGTCGGCATGGTGTGCAGCGTCTGGCGGCCGCGCGGCAGCGAGACGGTGCGCATGCCGGGCCCCTGATCGATCAAATCGCGCAGCACAAAATTACCCATGAAAGCATAATCCTTCTCTGGTCCTCTCCGTCTTTATACGCATAATCCCGATCCGAGGAGACAGCCAGCGGGATATTGCTGCTGAAAAATTGGGAGGAAGGCCGGTTTTCCGGGATTCTTACGGGTATTTTTCTGCAGCGTCATTTTATGATCCTTCGGCCCGTTTCACCCGTTCGATTTGCAACAGAGGTGGCGTTATGAGTTTCAAAATCGCTATTATTGGCGCAGGCAGCGTCGGTTTCACTAAAAAACTGTTCGCCGATCTCCTGTGTGTGCCGGAGTTTCGCGACATTGAAGTCGCGCTGACGGATATCAGCCAGCACAATCTCGATATGATCAAGGCGATCCTTGAAAAGATCGTCGAGGCCAATGGTTTCCCGGTGAAGGTGACAGCCGATACCAATCGCCGCCGTGCGCTCGAGGGCGCGAAATACATCATCAGCTGCGTGCGGGTCGGCGGTCTGGAAGCCTATGCCGATGATATCCGTATTCCGCTGAAATATGGCATCGATCAATGCGTGGGCGATACGATCTGCGCCGGCGGCATTCTTTATGGCCAGCGCAACATTCCGGTCATTCTGGATTTCTGTAAGGATATCCGCGAAGTCGCCGCACCGGGCGCAAAATTCCTGAACTACGCCAACCCCATGGCGATGAATACCTGGGCGGCCATTGAATATGGCAAGGTCGATACGGTCGGTCTCTGCCATGGCGTGCAGCACGGGGCGGAACAGATCGCTGAAATTCTGGGCGCGAAAAGCGTGTCCGAGCTGGATTACATCTGCTCCGGCATCAACCACCAGACATGGTTCATCGATCTGAGGCTCAACGGCCGCAAGATCGGCAAGGAAGAGCTGGTCGCCGCCTTCGAGGCGCATCCGGTCTTCTCGCAGCAGGAGAAGCTGCGCATCGACGTGCTGAAGCGTTTCGGCGTCTATTCGACCGAGAGCAACGGCCACCTCTCCGAATATCTGCCTTGGTATCGCAAGCGGCCGGAGGAAATTGCCCGCTGGATCGACATGTCCGACTGGATTCACGGTGAAACCGGCGGGTATCTGCGCCACTCCACCGAAACGCGCAACTGGTTCGAAACCGAGTTTCCGCAGTTCCTCGCCTCGGCCGCCAAGCCGATTGATCCGGCAAAGCGCTCGAACGAACATGCAAGCCATATTCTCGAGGCGCTGGAGACGGGGCGCGTCTATCGCGGCCATTTCAACGTCAAGAACAATGGCGTCATCAGCAACCTGCCGGCCGACGCCATCATTGAATCGCCCGGCTTCGTCGACCGTTTCGGCATCAACATGGTGTCGGGCATCGCGCTGCCGGAAGCCTGTGCGGCCACCTGCATGGCCTCCATAAACGTGCAGCGCATGTCAGTCCATGCGGCGGTGAGCGGCGATATCGATCTCCTGAAACTTGCGGTGCTGCATGACCCGCTGGTGGGCGCCGTCGCCACGCCGGAAGAGGTCTGGCAGATGGTGGATGAGATGGTCGTCGCGCAGGCGCGCTGGCTGCCGCAATATGCCGATGCCGTGCCGGCGGCGACGGAACGGCTTGCCAAATCCAGCGTCAAGACCCGCGATTGGGCGGGGGCCGCGCGCCGCAACGTGCGTTCCATAGAGGAGTTGCGGGCCGAGAAATCGGCGCTGAAAAAGGCCGTTTGAGGAAAAGCATGGAAGCAGGCCGGCGGCGAAAGGGAGTTCGCCGTCCGGTCAGAATGATCACAGAGGGTGGGCGGTCGAAGAGCTGCCATTTGGGAGGAATGACGATGTTACTTCAACGCAGGATCGGTATCATCTCGGCACTGGGTCTCGGTGTTTCGATGATCGCACTTAATGCGAATGCCTTCGAGACCACCACGCCGCCGGAGCCGCCGCAGTTTCCGGCGGAAGGCAAGATCAACTACGTGGCGCGCGACTCCATCCTCGAATTCAAGGCGCTGACGAGCTACAGCGAACCCGACTGGGTGAGCGAGAAATTCGAAAAGACCGGCAAGCTGCCGCCGCTGAAAGAGCGTCTGCCGGAAGAGCCGCTGGTCTACAAGACGGGCAATATGGCGGATGGCACCGGCGTTTATGGTGACACCATGCGCCATGTGGTCGGCGGCAGGCCGGAGGGCTGGAACTACATTGCAGGCCAGAGCCAGGGTTGGGGCGGCATCGATATTGCGCTTTCCGAATGCCTCACACGCACCGCGCCGCTTTTCCAGGTGGATGCCAAGGACACGGAACCGCTGCCCAATCTGGCGAAAAGCTGGGAATGGTCCGAAGATGGCCACAAGCTGACGATGCATCTGGTCAAGGGCGCCAAGTGGTCGGACGGCGAAGCCTTCAACGCCGATGACGTGATGTTCTATTGGGAAGATGCCGTCGTTGATCCCAACGTCTCGCCCCTCGGCGGCGGTGCGTCGCCCGAGGCTTTCGGTGAGGGAACGACGCTCACGAAGATCGACGACTATACGGTGGAGTGGACCTTCAAGGCCGCTTTCCCCAAACAATATCTCTACACCATGGCCTATCCGAGCTTCTGCCCCGGGCCGTCGCACATTCTTAAACCCCAGCATCCGAAATATTCCAAGAACACCTATAACCAGTTCAAGAACGCCTTTCCGCCGGAATATATGAACATGCCGGTCATGGGCGCATGGGTTCCGGTCACCTATCGTCCTGACGATCTCATCGTGCTGCGGCGCAATCCCTATTACTGGAAGGTTGATGAAAAGGGCCAGCAGCTGCCCTACCTCAACGAGGTGCACTACAAGCTTTCCACCTGGGCCGACCGTGACGTGCAGGCCGTGGCGGGATCGGGCGATTTCTCCAATCTCGAACAGCCGGAGAATTTCGTCGCATCGCTGAAACGCGCCGCCGATCCCAATGCACCGGCCCGCCTTGCCTTTGGGCCACGGCTCATCGGTTATAATCTGCAGATGAATTTTTCCGCCAATGGCTGGGGCAATCCGGATGAGCGCGGGCAGGCGATCCGTGAGCTGAACCGCAACGAGGTGTTCCGTCAGGCCGTGACATCGGCCCTCGACCGTAAGGCGATCGGCGACTCGCTGGTGAAAGGGCCTTTCACGGCGATCTATCCGGGCGGCATTTCGTCGGGCACCAGCTTTTATGATCGCGCCTCCACGGTCTATTACCCCTTCAACCTTGAGGCCGCCAAGGCATCGCTCGCCTCAATCGGCCTCAAGGATACCGATGGCGATGGCGTCCTGAATTTCCCCAAGGAAACACTTGGCGGCCGCAATGTAGAGATTACCCTTCTCGTCAATAATGGCTACGCGACGGACAAGAGCCTTGCGGAAGGTCTCGTTGGCCAGATGGCGAAACTCGGCCTGCGCGTCATCATCCACAGCCTCGATTCCAACCAGCGTGACGCCGCCCATTATGGCGGGCAGTTCGACTGGCTGGTGCGGCGCAATTCCACCGAGCTGTCATCCGTGGTGCAGAATACCGAGCAGCTTGCCCCTGTCGGCCCGCGTACCAGCTGGAACCACCGCGCTCCTGAGGGTAAGGAGCTGGACCTGATGCCGTTCGAAAAGGACATGGCAGAGATCGTCCGCAAGTTCATTTCCTCGCAGGATAATGCCGAACGTGCGGAGCTGATGAAGCAGTATCAGAAGGTCTACACGCAGAACCTCTACACCGTAGGCCTGACCGAATACCCCGGCGCGCTCATCGTCAACAAGCGGTTCTCGAATGTGCCGCAGGGCACGCCGATCTTCATGTTCAACTGGGCTGAAGACGCCATCATCCGCGAACGACTTTGGGTCGCGGCCGACAAGCAGGGCAAATACGAACTCTTCCCCGAGCAGCTTCCCGGCAAGCCGGGTGAGGGCGGGCCGATCAACTAACTCCTCCCGGAGAATACCCGGTACCGGTCGCGCGTGAAGCGCGGCCGGAGGCACCCGACGGACCGTTGTCCATCACGGCCCGCCCAAACGGAGGAAGACCGTTCGATGCTGAGATTTTTGACGATACGCGTGGCATCCGCCATTCCGGTGCTGCTGATCCTGAGCGTGGTGACCTTCGCCATCATTCAGGCCCCGCCCGGCGATTATGCCGACTACATCCGTTCGCAGCTGATGAACCAGGGCGGCGCGTCCTTCGAGCAGGCGGAAGCGCAGGCGCAGGCCTACCGTATCGAACACGGTCTCGATCAGCCGCTCGTCGTGCAATATTTCAACTGGATCGGCGGCATCGTGACGCGCGGCGATTTCGGTTACAGCTTTTATTACAACAAGCCGGTCGCCGATGTGGTTGGCGAACGCCTGCCGCGCACCATTGCGCTGGCGCTGGTCTGCCACATCCTTGCGTCCATTCTCGGCATCGGTTTCGGCATCTGGGCGGCCACACGGCAATATTCCTGGGTCGACAACCTGCTCTCAACCATCGCCTTTCTCGGCATGACGATCCCACGCTTCCTGATGGCGCTGATCCTCGTCTATCTCATGGTGTTTCATTTCGACGTGTCTGAGATCGGCAGCTTCTTCTCGCCGCAATATGGCGGTGCGCCGTGGTCGTGGGGCAAGTTCGTCGATCTGGTCAGCCATGTCTGGCCGGTGGTCGCCATCGCCGTCTTCGGCGGGCTGGCCTATAATATGCGGGTGATGCGCGGCAATCTGCTCGATACGCTGAACGCACAATATGTCGAGACGGCGCGCGCCAAGGGTCTTTCGGAAGGTGCGGTCATCATGCGCCATGCCGTGCCGAATGCCGTCCACCCGCTGGTCATGTATCAGGGCGTCGTGCTGCCCTACATGCTGAGTGGCGAAATCGAGACCGCCATCATCTTCGCACTGCCGACCGTTGGCCCGGCCATTGTGGGCTCCATGGCTGTCGGCGATGTCTATGTCACCGCGACCTTCATGATGGTGCTGGCCGCGACGCTGATCGTCGGCAACATCATCGCCGACATGCTGCTCGCCATGCTCGACCCACGCGTTCGCGAATTCGGGAGGGCCTGAAATGATGGCGTTTGACGAAGTGAAAAACGAAACAACAGTCACCCCCAAGCCTGAACGAGGCACGCAGGGTAATGAGTCCTATCTCGCACTGGTATGGCGGCGTCTGAGACGCTCCTTCACGGGCATAGTCGGGCTGGTGCTGGTTGTGCTGCTGATCCTGATCGCCGTCTTCGCGGATTTCTTCGCGCCGATGAACCCGCTTGAAACCAATGCCAGCTTCTCGCCGCCGCAGGTGGTGCGTTTTTCTGACAAGGACGGCAATGTCAGTCCTTTCCCCCGCGTGTATGCAACGGCGGAAACCGCAGAACTCGATCCGATCACCTTCCAGCCCATCGTTGGCCCGGATTACGACAACCCCGTCTATCTCGGCTTCTTCGTCAAAGGCGCGGACTACAAGCTTCTGGGTCTCATTCCGATGAGCCGGCATTTCTTCGGCTCGACGGATGGCCAGCCGGTGCATTTTCTCGGAACCGATAAATTCGGACGCGATGTGCTGTCGCGCGCCATCTACGGTTCGCGCATCTCGCTCGCCATCGCGCTCAGCGTCGTCGCCATTGTCACCGTCATCGGCACCAGCGTTGGGCTGATTTCGGGGTATTTCGGCGGACCGCTTGATGCCTGGGTGCAGCGTTTCGTGGAAGTGGTTCTGGCTTTCCCGCAATTGCCGCTCTATCTCGCACTGACATCGCTCATCCCGGTCACCGCGCCGACTACCGTGTTTCTCGTCTTCGTTGTCGGCGTCATGTCGGCGCTGGGCTGGGCGCAGATGTCACGGGAGGTGCGCGGCAAGACGTTGGCGCTGGCGCGTATCGATTATGTGCGGGCGGCCATTGCCGTCGGCGCCACCGATCGGCGCATCATCTTCCAGCATATTCTGCCGAATGTGATGAGCCATGTGATCGTCGCCGTCACCCTGCATATTCCGAGCGTCGTGCTGCTGGAATCCTTTCTCGGTTTCCTCGGCTTTGCTGTGAAGCCGCCGCTGATCTCCTGGGGGCTGATGCTGCAGGATACCGCGACCTATTCCGTCATCGGTTCCTATCCCTGGATTCTCGCACCGGTCGGTTTCGTGCTGGTCACTGTCTTTGCCTTCAACGCGCTGGGCGACGGCCTGCGTGATGCTGTCGATCCCTATTGAGAGGAGCGTGCCATGGTTGCTAGCCAAAACAACGCCTACGCCCCCGTCATCCGCCTCGACGCCGATGACCGTCAGGACGACGCCATTATCGATGCCCGCAACATTGCCGTGACCTTCAAGGTGGAGCACGGCACGGTGGAGGCGGTGAAGGACATTTCCTTCCAGCTCTACCGGGGCGAAACGATTGCCATCGTCGGCGAATCCGGTTCGGGAAAATCCGTCACGGCCCGCACCGTGATGGGGCTTTTGACGAAGCGGGCTTCGGTCTCGAAAACGGCGACCGTGCGTTTCAACGGCGACGATATTCTGAAGTTCTCGAGCCGCCAGCGGCGGGCGTTGCGTGGCAACCGCATCTCGATGATCTTTCAGGAGCCGATGAGTTCGCTGAACCCGATCTATACGATCGGCAGCCAGATCGTCGAAGCGATCCGCGTTCATTCGAAACTGAACCGGAAACAAGCCGAGGCGAGGGCGCTCGACCTGCTGCGGCAGGTGCAGATCCCGGAGCCGGAAGCGCGACTGAAGCAATATCCGCATCAGTTGTCCGGCGGCCAGCGGCAGCGTGTGATGATCGCCATGGCGCTCTCCAACGATCCGGATGTGCTGATTGCTGACGAGCCCACCACCGCGCTTGATGTGACGGTGCAGGCGCAAATCCTCAACCTCATTCGTGACCTGCAGAAGAAGCGCGGCATGGCCGTAGTGCTCATCACCCATGACCTGACGATCGTGAAGCAGTTTTCCGATTACGTCTATGTCATGCAGCATGGCGAGATGCGCGAGCACAACACCACGGAAAAGCTCTTCGAAGCGCCGCAGCATCCCTATACGAAGAAGCTGCTCAGCTCCGAACCACATGGCACGGCGAAACCGCTGCCTGAGAATTCAGGCGTGCTGCTGACGGCGAGCGGTGTGCGCGTTTCCTTCATGATGCGCTACGGCGGGTTGTTCAAACCGGAACTCAAGGAACTGATCGCTGTCGATAGTCTCGGCCTTACCCTCAAGCGGCACGAGACGCTTGGGCTCGTCGGCGAATCCGGTTCGGGCAAGACAACCTTCGGCCAATCGCTGCTGCGGCTGAACGAGCCGGTGGGCGGTGACATCGTTTTTGATGGCGAGAGGGTCGATGGCCGCTCCCGCGCCGAAATGCGGCCCTTGCGGTCGCGTATGCAGATCGTTTTTCAGGATCCCTTCGCCTCGCTCAATCCCCGCATGACCATCGGCCAGATCATCGAGGAAGGGCTGATCATCAACGGTCTTGGCAAAACCAAGGCCGAAAGACTGGACCGGGTGCGCGATGCGCTGGAGGCGGCGGGCATGCCCGGCAACATCCTCTCACGGTTCCCGCACGAATTTTCCGGCGGCCAGCGCCAGCGTATCGCCATTGCCCGTGCAGTGGCGCTGGAGCCCGAATTCATCCTGCTCGACGAGCCGACCTCGGCGCTAGATCTTTCCGTGCAGGCGCAGATCATCGACCTCCTGCGCAAGCTGCAGGACGAGCGGGGCCTGAGTTATCTGTTCATCTCGCATGACCTGAAGGTGGTGCGCGCGCTCTGCCACCGCGTCATCGTCATGCAAAGCGGGCGCATCGTTGAGGAAGGCCCTGTCGAGGACGTTCTCACCCACCCAAAAACCGAATATACTCAGCGGCTTGTACGAGCCGCCTTCGAAATCGCTTGAATTCCAAATGCCGGAGGTAGACATGGCAAGAAATCCCAAGATCACATTTATCGGCGCAGGTTCCACGGTGTTCATGAAGAACATCATCGGTGACGTGCTGCAGCGTCCCGCCCTTTCGGGCGCCACCATCGCGCTGATGGATATCAATCGCGAGAGGCTGGAAGAAAGCGCCATCGTCGTCAACAAGCTGATTTCGACATTGGGCGCAAAGGCGAAGGCAGAGACCTATACCGACCAGAAAAAGGCGCTTGCCGGTGCCGATTTCGTCGTCGTCGCTTTCCAGATCGGCGGCTACGAGCCCTGCACGGTGACCGATTTCGAGGTGCCGCGCAAATATGGCCTGCGCCAGACCATTGCGGATACGCTGGGTGTCGGCGGCATCATGCGCGGGCTTCGCACTGTGCCGCATCTGTGGAAGATTTGCGAGGACATGCTCGCCGTCTGCCCCAACGCCATCATGCTGCAATATGTGAACCCGATGGCGATCAACACCTGGGCGATTGCGGAAAAATACCCGACGATCCGCCAGGTCGGCCTTTGCCATTCCGTGCAGGGCACAGCCATGGAGCTCGCCCATGATCTCGATATCCCTTACGAGGAAATTCGCTATCGTTCGGCCGGCATCAATCACATGGCGTTTTTCCTGGAATTCGAGCATCGCCAGCCCGACGGCAGCTACAGGAACCTTTATCCCGATCTCGTGCGCGGCTACCGCGAAGGCCGTGCGCCAAAACCCGGCTGGAACCCGCGCTGCCCCAACAAGGTGCGTTACGAGATGCTGACGAGGCTCGGTTATTTCGTCACCGAAAGCTCGGAACACTTCGCCGAATACACGCCCTATTTCATCAAGGAAGGGCGCGAGGACCTGATCGAGAAATTCGGCATTCCGCTCGATGAATATCCCAAGCGCTGCATCGAGCAGATCGAGCGCTGGAAGGGCCAGGCGGCCGCCTATCGTTCGGCTGACAAGATCGAGGTCAAGCCATCCAAGGAATATGCTTCCTCCATCATCAATTCCGTCTGGACCGGCGAACCCTCCGTCATCTACGGCAACCAGCGCAACAATGGCTGCATCACTTCGCTGCCGGCCAATTGCGCGGCGGAAGTGCCGTGCCTCGTCGACCATAACGGCGTGCAGCCGACCTTCATCGGCGAATTACCGCCGCAGCTCACCGCGCTGATGCGCACCAACATCAATGTACAGGAACTGACTGTGCGGGCGCTGATGACCGAAAACCGCGAGCACATCTTCCACGCGGCGATGATGGACCCGCATACGGCGGCGGAACTGGATCTCGACCAGATATGGTCGCTGGTCGACGATCTTCTCGTGGCGCATCGCGACTGGCTGCCGGAATGGACCCAGGTGGAAGTGAAGCGGGCGCGGGCGGTATAAGAACGCTACGGCTGCGTTTAGGCAGGCTGGCGCACTGCACCTCGGGTGGCGTTTGCCAGTTGGCCGTCCGCTACAGATTTAAACGTCATCCTCGGGCTCGTCCCGAGGATCCAAACACGTTGAAAAAACTGTTGGCTAGCAGATGCTCGGGACAGGCCCGAGCATGACGAAGTGGGCTTTTGCCCTTCATTCGATTGACATGTGTCAAAGTCTCTCCGCGATTCCTCACCTAAACAGGCTCCAGAACCGGACTTTCTCCCGTTGAATATGGGAAATATCAGGTTCGAATTATGAACGCGATGGTGGCTGGCTTCTTCGGTTTTTACGTATTACGGTTGAAACCTGATGGGTTCATGGGGAAGACGGATGTCTAAAAAAGGCTTGCTCATTGGTCTGGTGGTTCTGGTTATTGCCGGTGTCGCCTATTTCTCCTGGTCAAAGCTGAAGGGGGAGGGACTTCCCGCCGGCTTTGTGGCCAGTAACGGCCGGATCGAGGCTGTTGAAATCGACATCTCCACCAAAACCGCGGGCCGCCTTCAGGATATCATGGTGCGCGAAGGCGATTTCGTGAAGGCCGGGCAAGTGCTTGCGCAGATGGACACGGCCCAGCTGGAAGCCAGGAAACGTCAGGCGGAAGCGCAGCTTCGCCGCGCGAAAATTGCGATCGATACCGCCAACAGCCTTGTTGCCCAGCGGGAAGCGGAAAAAACCTCCGCCCAGGCGGTGGTGGAACAGCGCAAGGCGCAACTCGATTCCGCCTCCAAGACCAATACACGCTCGAAACAACTGCTGACCGGCAACGCCGTGTCGCAGCAGATCGTCGACGACAGTGAAGCCGCCGAGCAATCCGCCCGCGCCACACTTGCCTCGGCGCAGGCCTCTCTCGCTGCTTCCGATGCTGCAATCAACGCCGCCAAGGCGCAGATCGTTGATGCCGAGGCGGCTGTGGATGCGGCGCAGGCCGATATCGAAAGCATTGAGACGGACATTGCCGATGCGACGCTGAAATCGCCCCGCGACGGTCGCGTGCAATATCGTATCGCCCAGCCGGGAGAAGTGCTCTCCGCCGGTGGGCGGGTTCTCAACCTCGTTGATCTCGGCGATGTCTATATGACGTTTTTCCTGCCCACAGCCGAAGCCGGCCGCACTTCCATGGGCTCCGATGTCCGCCTGATCCTCGACGCCGCGCCGCAATACACCATTCCGGCCAAGGTGTCCTTCGTCGCCGATGTCGCGCAATTCACGCCCAAAACGGTTGAGACCGAAGAAGAGCGCCAGAAGCTGACGTTCCGGGTGCGGGCGCAAATTCCGCAGGAGCTGCTGCAGAAATATATTCAATATGTCAAAACCGGCCTGCCCGGCATGGCCTATGTCCGGCTTGATCCGCAGGCCGCCTGGCCGGAAAACCTCGAACGCAATCTCGTCAAGTGATGGTGGCCGCCATGGTCGCGCCCTCCACGAGTACGATAAACAATCCGAATGCGCCCGTCGCGCGGCTGGCGGATGTGCGGCTGACCTTTGGCAGCACCGCAGCGCTGGCTGATATATCGGTGGAGATTCCCGCCGGCCGGATGATCGGGCTGATCGGGCCGGATGGTGTCGGCAAATCCAGTCTGCTGTCGCTCATCTCCGGCGCACGTGCCATACAAAAGGGAAAAGTGGAGGTTCTGGGCGGCGATATGTCCGATCCGCGGCACCGCGAGGATACTTGCCCGCGCATTGCCTATATGCCGCAGGGCCTCGGCAAGAACCTCTATCCGACCCTGTCCGTCTTCGAGAATATTGATTTCTTCGGCAGGCTGTTCGGGCAGGGCAGCAAGGAGCGGCAGGCGCGTATTGCCGAATTGCTCAAGAGTACCGGTCTGGAGCCTTTCGCTGACCGCCCGGCCATGAAGCTTTCCGGCGGCATGAAGCAGAAACTTGGTCTCTGCTGCGCGCTGATCCATGATCCGGACCTGCTCATTCTGGATGAGCCGACAACGGGTGTCGATCCCCTGTCGCGCCGGCAATTCTGGGAATTGATCGATACGATCCGTGCCGGGCGTCCGGGTATGAGTGTGATCGTCGCGACGGCTTATATGGAAGAGGCAGCCGGTTTCGACTGGCTGGTCGCCATGGATGGCGGTAAAATCCTCGCTACCGGCTCCCCCGGCGAACTTCTCGAACGCACCTCGACCGCCAATCTCGATGCCGCGTTCATTGCGCTTCTTCCGGAAGAAAAGCGCAAGGATTATCACGAGGTGCATATTGCGCCACGCAAGGTGGCGGATGATGGTGACTATGCCATTGAGGCGTCGCATCTCAGCATGCGCTTCGGCGATTTCACCGCCGTCGACAATGTCAGTTTCAAAATTCCGCGCGGCGAGATTTTCGGCTTCCTCGGCTCGAATGGCTGCGGAAAATCCACCACCATGAAGATGCTGACCGGGCTTTTGGCCGCCAGCGAAGGCGAAGCGAAGCTGTTTGGGCACAAGGTGGATGCCAGCGACATGGCGATCCGCCACCGCGTCGGTTACATGAGCCAGGCGTTCTCGCTTTATTCCGAGCTGACGGTGCGCCAGAACCTCGATCTGCACGCACGGCTGTTCAAGCTGCCGGAAGAAACCATTCAACCGCGTATTGCCGAGATGGCCGAGCGTTTCGATCTGGGTGCGGTCATGGAAACCATGCCGGACGACCTGCCGCTTGGCATCCGCCAAAGGCTGTCGCTGGCCGTGGCGATGATCCATTCACCTGACATTCTCATCCTCGATGAGCCGACTTCGGGTGTCGACCCGGTGGCGCGGGACGGCTTCTGGCAAATCCTCGCCGATCTGTCGCGTAACGACAATGTCACCATCTTCATCTCCACCCATTTCATGAATGAAGCGGAGCGCTGCGACCGTATTTCGCTGATGCATGCCGGCAAGGTGCTGATCAGCGATACGCCTGACGCGATTACCAAAAGCCGCAATGCCGCGACGCTGGAAGAGGCTTTTGTCGCCTATCTCGAGGATGCCTCCGGTGTCAAAAAGGCGGAGCCCGCGACAGCGCCTGCCGCGGCAGCAGACGTGCCTGTGACGCAACACGCCACACCTGCCCGCAAACGTTTTTTCGATGTCCGGCGCATGTTCAGCTATACCCGCCGAGAGGCGCTGGAACTGCAGCGAGATCCCATTCGCGGCACCTTGGCGGTGCTCGGCAGCGTCATCCTGATGTTCGTGATCGGATACGGTATCAATCTCGATGTCGAGGATCTGTCCTTTGCGGTGCTGGACCGTGACGATTCCACCATCAGCCGCGATTACGTGCTCGACATTGCCGGCTCGCGTTATTTCATCGAGAAAGAACCGATCCGCGATTATGCCGATATGGACAGGCGGATGCGCGACGGCGAACTCAGCCTTGCCATTGAAATCCCACCGGGTTTCGGCCGCGATATCTTACGCGGCAAGACGGTGGAGGTTGGCGCATGGATCGATGGCGCCATGCCGCAGCGGGCGGAGACCGTGCGCGGTTACGTGCAGGGCATGCATCAGACATGGCTGGCGCGCAAGGCGAGCGAAATCTACGGCAGCGCGGCGACGCAAAGCAGTTTCAGCATCGAAACGCGCTATCGTTACAATCCCGATGTCAAAAGCCTCGTCGCCATGGTGCCGGCGGTCATTCCGCTGCTGCTGATGCTCATACCGGCCATGCTCTCGGCACTCAGCGTCGTCCGGGAAAAGGAGCTCGGCTCCATCGTCAATCTTTACGTGACGCCGACCACGCGGCTGGAATTCCTGATCGGCAAGCAGCTTCCATACGTTGCGCTTGGCATGCTCAACTTCCTGCTTTTGACGGCATTTGCGATCTTCATCTTCCAGGTGCCGTTTACCGGCAGTTATCTTGCTTACGCAACGGGTGCTTTGCTGTTTGTCATCATCGCCACGTCCATCGGTCTCGTCATGTCTTCCTTCATGAAGAGCCAGATCGCGGCGATCTTCGGCACGGCCTTGCTGACGCTTATTCCAGCCACGCAATATTCGGGCATGATCGATCCGGTTTCGTCGCTGCAGGGGGCGGGCGCCTTTATCGGCAACATCTATCCCGCCACCTATTTCATGACCATTTCGCGCGGCACTTTCTCAAAGGGGCTGGATTTCGCCGGGCTTTCCGGCTCGTTCCTGCCGCTCATCATCGCCATCCCGCTGCTTCTCATCGCCGGTGCCGCGCTTTTGAGGAAACAGGCGTCATGAGGTTGTTTTCGTCCAACATCTTCCAGCTCGGCATCAAGGAACTGCGCGGTCTGGCGCGTGACGGCATGCTGTTGCTGCTCATCGCCTATGCCTTCACGCTGCAGATATACACCGGCTCCAGCGCATTGCCGGAAACGCTCAACAATGCCGCCATCGCCATTGTCGATGAGGATCAGTCGCCGCTTTCCGGCCGCATCAGCACGGCGTTTTATCCGCCCTATTTCGCACCGCCGAAGCAGATTTCGATTGCGGAAATGGACAAGCGCATGGACGCCGGGCTCGATACCTTCGCCCTCAATATCCCACCGGATTTCCAGCGCCGGCTGATGGCCGGGCAGCAACCCGCGATCCAGCTCAATATCGACGCCACCCGCATGAGCCAGGCTTTCAGCGGCGGCGGTTATGTGCAGACCATCGTGACGAGCGAAGTTCAGGAATATATGAACCGCTATCGCGGTGTGACTTCGGTGCCGGTGGATCTGACACTGCGCTCTCGCTTCAACCCGGAACTGGACAAATCCTGGTTCGGTTCGATCAACAACATCATTACCGCCATCACCATGCTGTCGATCGTGCTGACGGGGGCGGCGCTCATTCGCGAGCGTGAGCATGGCACGGTCGAGCATCTGCTGGTCATGCCGGTCACGCCGCTGGAAATCATGCTCAGCAAGGTCTGGTCCATGGGCCTTGTGGTGCTGGTGGCCTCGGCATTTTCCCTCTTTGTGGTTGTCAGGGGTCTGCTTGCCATTCCCATCGAAGGCTCGCTCTTGCTCTTTCTGCTTGGAACCGCCCTGCAGCTCTTCGCCATGACGTCGATGGGCATATTTCTTGCAACGGTTGCCGGGTCCATGCCGCAATTCGGCATGTTGCTGATCCTGTTCCTGCTGCCGTTGCAGGTGCTTTCCGGCGCCATGACGCCGCGCGAAAGCATGCCAGATATCATCCAGTATCTCATGCTTCTCGCACCCAACACCCATTTCGTCATCCTGGCGCAATCGGTGCTTTTCAGGGGCGCGGGGCTGGATGTGGTGTGGCCGCAATTGCTGGCGTTGCTCGCCATCGGCTGCGCGCTCTTCGTCTTTGCGCTTCGCCGCTTCCGGCGTTTTCTGCGCTGAGGTGAGGAAACCCGCCGTTTTTCGACCGTTTCCGGACAAGTTGAATTAATTGTGTTCGGTAACGGTATGTTCGCCTTGCGGGAATATGCCTATGAGGACGGCTGGGTAAAAGCGGGCTTTGTTCAGGAGTAGCATAATGAATATTGCAGCACGTCTGTCTTTGACGGCCATGATCGCACTGGCCGCGACATCATCTTTCGCGTCTGAAGATATGACTTCGGAGACGAGCGAGGCGATATTCGGTTTCGCTGGCGCCATGACGAAAGAAGACATGCTGAAGAGTGCGGCGCTCATTCCCGTGGAATATGAAAGAAACGCCACTATCGGCGGCGGCTACCAGTTTTATCCCTACCGCATCGGCAATGTAAAACTGGGCGGCGAGATCGGCATTGCCGCCAGATTTGGCAAAGGCTTCACCGGTGAGGTCTGGGCAGGGCCGGTCGCGCGTTATGAGCAGATCAAGCTGGGAGAACGGCTGTTTATTACGCCAAGCTTCACGGCGGGCTTGAGCCTCGTCAACGATGCGCAACGGGGTCGCGAGCGGGAACAGGAAATCAAGGACGATGGTAATGCCAATGTCCTGTTTTATCTGGGGCCGGAAATCAACGTCTCCTTCAGCGAGGATTCCTCGACGGAATTCTTCTGGCGTCTTCACCACCGTTCCGGCGGTGGCAAAACTTTGGGCAATATGAAAGGTGCCACAAACGCCAATGTATTCGGTGTTCGCTACAAGTTTTGAGACGACAGCGAAGGCGCACGCCTCCCCGAACCGGCTGAATTTCAGTCACGTTTCCATTTTCCTGCAAACCGTCAACGGGAACCCTTGCGCCCAGCGCATGGGTGGATTGCCTTATTCTGCCTGTTCATTGGGCACGAGAAAGCGCATATAGAGGGCATCAAACGACGCCGGAACGAAAACGTTGCTGACGTCACCTAAACCTCAAGAAAGGGTCATGTCATGAACGTAGCACGCAGCTTTAACAATTGGCGCAAATATCGTCAGACCATCAACGAACTGGGCCGCATGAGCACCCGTGAACTGCACGATCTCGGTCTCGACCGCAGCCAGATCACCAGCGTTGCCCGTGCCGCCATCGGCAAATAATCAAGACGATATTGTCGTGTCTTAATGCCCAAACGCCCGCTTCGCGGGCGTTTTTGTTTTGGCGGCTCATTCAATTTCGTCGCCGCCTTTTGGCGCCTGCAACGAGGTTTTTCCCGACTGCGTGAAATACTCAGTCTGCGGTTCCTTTTGTGCAGATGATGCGGCAAGACGTGAAGCTGTGGCATCGATATCCCACGGCGTGAAATTCGCCATGCATCAAACGCATATCTGTACTGCAAGCTTATGCCTGTGAAATGCGCAGAAAAATGCTATCTTCAAATCATCGAAACGGATGTACCTCCTCCCACATCCTTTTGGTAATGCGGGCGATCCACTCCTCCTCCCAAGGATTGCCCCGGGACAGCGGTTTCCTCCTCCCATATCGCTGTTCATCTTTTCAGAAGCCTGCCGCACCTCCTCCCGCGGCAGGCTTTTCTGTTTTCAGCTTTTTTTCCAGAAATTGCCTCAGTCGAAAGCCATCATGCCGATGGGCGTGACCGCGTGCGTGCCGGCCCGTTTGGCAAGCGCGTAGGAGAGGCACTGTTCCACCGCGTCCTGTGGCACGGGTTTGGCAATCACGCCGGCGCCGATGCCGAGATTAACGACCACTTCCGGGTTCGCCGTCATGAAGATCACCACCACGCCATGATCCTGCGAGAGCCTCCTGCCGATCTCGGGGCCGGTCTGGCCATCGGCAAGGTTGACGTCGACGAAGGCGATATCTGCGCGGCTGCCGAGCGCCACGGCCTCATCCAGCCGGTTGGCGATGCCGATGACACTGGCTTCTTCTTCCGCCTGCAGAATGGAATCCTCGATATCCATGGCGATGAGGAATTCGTCTTCCACGATCAGCACGCGCGGCTGTTCCAATTGGAAACCCGTTTCGCTTTGCAAGACGTCTGCCATCATATCTCTGCCTCCATTCTGTGCGCTTAAGCGCTGTCGGCAAGCAAACACCTGTCGGGGCAACTCGTTCCAAAGTGAGATAAAGATGGTGAATGGAGTGTAAACGGCATGGCTTTTCGGCTATCACCGGTGAAGAGCGAAGCAGTTGATTCGGTTCGGTTTTCATCCGGGGACAGGGTGGGGGAACGTCGCCGGCGCGCATCTTTCGCCCCTGGAGTAAGGGTCCTTTTGCCGCAATCGGCCGAAGGCCTATATGCAAATTCAAAGCGTTACAGCTTCCTTCGCACGCCAGAAGAGAAGGCTGGAACCTTGCCGATCATTCGCGTGCCGCGGTCAAAATGGCGCTCGACCCTATGAGTTCAGAAAGAGAATAAGACGATGACCCAGTCTCCGCGCGCTCCCATCGCCCGCAATACCCCCAATATCGCTGTCGTCGGCGTTGGCGGCGGTGGCGGAAATGCGATCAACAACATGATTGCCGAGGGCATTAGCGGGGTCGATTTCATCGCAGCCAATACGGACGCGCAGGCGCTGAAGAAAACCAATGCGCCGCGGATGGTGCAGCTCAGTTCCGAACTGACCGGCGGACTTGGTGCAGGGGCAGATCCGGAAGTCGGCCGGCAGGCGGCGATCGATTCACTCGATGAGATCATGGATCACCTGAGCGGTTACGACATGTGTTTCATCACCGCCGGCATGGGCGGCGGTACCGGCACCGGTGCTGCCCCGGTGATTGCGGAAGCCTGCCGGGCAAAGAACATCCTCACGGTGGGCGTCGTTACCCTGCCGTTCAGCTTCGAGGGCGCGCGCCGCATGCGGGCTGCCGAATACGGTTTTGCCAATCTGCTCAACACGGCCGATACCGTCATCGTCATTCCCAACCAGAACCTGTTGCGCATCGCTGATGCCGGCACCACCTTCGAGAATGCGCTGAAGACGGCCGACAAGGTCCTGTCGCTCGGCGTGCGCTGCATCACCGATCTCATTCTGCGCGAGGGTCTGGTCAATCTCGATTTCGCCGATGTGCGCTACGTCATGAAAAATGGCGGCCGGGCGCTGATGGGCACGGCACAGGCGAAGGGCGAAAAACGCGCCTCGGAAGCGGCGGCCGCCGCCATCGCCAACCCGCTGCTCGGCGAGCCTTCGCTGAAAGAAGCGCGCGGAGCGCTGGTGGCCATCTCCGGCGGCAATGATCTGACACTTTATGAGATCGATGAGGCGATGACGCTGGTGCGTGAGGCGGTCAGTGAGGAGACCGATGTGGTGATGGGCGCTTCCTTCGATCCCACACTGGACGGTGCTTTCAAGATCTCCGTCGTGGCCACCGGCCTGCGCAACTGAGGTTTCGCTTGAGGCGCGGCGCCGCCGCGTATTTCTTCTCCCCGTCCGGGGAGAAGGTGGCCCGAAGGGTCGGATGAGGGGGCAACGTTGCCTTATCTCATCACCCTTGCCTCCTCGTCCCGCTGCCGCGACCTTCTCCCCGGCGGGGAGAAGAAACAAGCGGCGTGCTCCTCGCTTCCCAGATAAATCGCCCGTCTTTAGCGGCGACACCTTATAAACAGCGTCACGCCACAAATTGAACGATCAAAGCCGTCGCGGGTAATTTTCGTGACGGCTTTTTGTTGTTTTTGAACAATTATTCCGCCATTCGAGGAGGCGGGGTTGCAACGCGTCGTTGATAACCAAAAAAGATAATAGTACTCTTTATGTCGACAAGAAGGATTTGGCTATGACGGATATAATTGCTTCTGCCGAGCGCAAGCGCGGTTCCGGCGTAAAGATGGTCTATGATCTGCTGCGCGACGAGATTCTCGATCTGGTCCTGCCGCCGGGAAGCCCCATCGATGAGGTGCAACTTGCCGAACGATTCAAGATGTCGCGAACACCCATTCGTGAGGCGCTGGTGCGACTTTCGGGCGAGGGGCTGATCGATACGTTGCCGAACCGCTCGACCATGGTGTCGAATATCGATTTTCTCAACATGCACACCTACTTCGATGCGCTGGTGCTGATGTACCGGGTCACCACCCAGCTTGCGGCGCAATATCATCGCCCGGAGGATCTGGCAGGAATCCGCGCCCACAATGCGGAATTCGCCATCGCGGTGGAAGAGCAGAATGCGCTGGCGATGATTTCTACCAATGCAGCCCTTCACCTCTCCATCGCCGAGGCAGGCAGAAACCCCTATTTCACCAGTCTGTTCAAGCGCCTGCTGGATGAAGGGCGGCGCATTCTGCGGCTTTACTACCAGTCCTATGAGGACCGTCTGCCGAAGCGTTTCGTCCATGACCATGACGCAATGATTGCTGCCATCGCCGCGCGGGATATCGCCCTTTCGGAAAAACTGGCGCGTGAACATGCCGAACAGATCGTGCAGCAGGTGCAGAAATTGCTGGTGCGCAATGAGCGGCTGGAAATAAATCTGTAGCTTGTCGATTTCTTGTCGACAAATAAAATACAAGATAGTAATGTCCCTGTTGAAAGGGTGGCGCATAGCTGCGTCCATTCCTGAGAACCATGTGCCTTAGGAGCTAATAATGACGGCCAGCATTTTTTCCGGCGTGATTCCCGCCTTGATGACCCCCTGCAAGGAAGATCGCACCCCCGATTTTGATGCGCTTGTGCGCAAGGGCAAGGAACTGATCGCCGATGGCATGTCGGCCGTCGTCTATTGCGGTTCCATGGGCGACTGGCCGCTCCTCACCGATGAGCAGCGCATGGAAGGCGTTGAGCGTCTGGTCAAGGCCGGCATTCCTGTTATCGTCGGCACCGGTGCGGTCAACACGGCGTCCGCCGTGGCGCATGCCGCCCACGCCCAGAAAGTTGGCGCCAAGGGCCTGATGGTCATCCCTCGCGTCCTGTCTCGCGGTTCGGTCATCGCGGCCCAGAAGGCGCACTTCAAGGCCATTCTCTCGGCCGCTCCTGAAATTCCGGCTGTCATCTACAACAGCCCCTATTACGGTTTCGCCACCCGCGCCGATCTCTTCTTCGCGCTGCGTGCCGAGCACAAGAATCTCGTCGGTTTCAAGGAATTCGGCGGTCCGGCTGATATGCGTTATGCGGCTGAAAACATCACCAGCCGTGATGACGACGTGACCCTGATGATCGGCGTCGATACCGCTGTTTTCCACGGCTTCGTCAACTGCGGCGCAACCGGTGCCATCACCGGCATCGGCAATGTTTTGCCGAAGGAAGTCATTCACATGTGCAAGCTGTCGCAGGCCGCCGCCAAGGGCGATGCGGATGCCCGCGTCCGCGCGCTGGAACTGGAGCAGGCGCTTGCCGTGCTGTCCTCCTTCGACGAAGGCCCGGATCTGGTTCTCTATTTCAAGCACATGATGGTGCTGAAGGGCGACAAGGAATACACGCTGCACTTCAACGAGACCGATGCCCTGACGGACAGCCAGCGCGGTTATGTCGAGGCTCAGTTCAAGCTGTTCAACAGCTGGTATGCCGACTGGAGCAAGCTTCCGGGCGCGGTGCAGACCTGCAAGGCTGCGTGATTAACTGCAGTGAGAAAAAAAGGCCCGCATTTGCGGGCCTTTTTTATTTCCATATCCAAACGCGGTCAGGAGACCGCGTCCAGCCCTTGTTCCAGCAGCCGGTCGAGCCCGGCCATTTCAGCGGCGGAAAGTGCAATGCCTTCGCTCTCGGATTTGGCACGCGCCGCAAAGCGGCGGCCGGAGGGCAGGCGGGCGCCCTGGCCGACGATGGCGTCAAACAGGATTTCGGCCCGTTGGAAAGGATCGCCGGGGCGGCCCTTGGCGAAGGCTTCCGGAGAAAACGCGACGATCAATTCACCATGGGTCGGCGCAAGTGTTGTCGTGCCGAGAAATTCCAGCGCTTCGGGGCTGGTCAGGTCGCCGATCATGATGCCGGCGAGCAGTTCGATCATGGTGCCGATCGCTGACCCCTTGTGGCCGCCGAAAGGCAGCATGGAACCGGCAAGGGCGGCTTCCGGGTCAGTCGTCGGCTTGCCTTCGGCGTCCAGCGCCCATCCTTCGGGCAGGGATTTGCCTGCGCGCCGGTGCAGTTCGATTTCGCCGCGCGCCGCAACCGACGTGGCGAAATCGAAGACATAAGGCGAAGTATCCTTGCGCGGCCAGCCGAAAGCGAAAGGATTGGTGCCAAGCAGCGGCTTGCTGCCGCCCGTGGGGGCAACGGTGGAATAGCTAGGGCACATCACCAGTCCAGCGAGACCATTCGATGTCAGCCCCTCGACCTCCGGCCAGAGCGCCGAGAAATGCGTGCAGTCATTGATGACGAGCGCGGCGATGCCCGAACGTTTCGCCCGCTCCACCAGAACCGGCAGGCCCAGTTCGAAGGCGGGATTGGCAAAGCCGCCATTGGCGTTGACTTTGACGATCGCCGTGCCGTCGTCCTCAGCCACATCAGGGATCGCGTCCGGCTTCACCTTGCCGGCCTTGACGGTGCGCAGCGCGCCTTCGATGCGGTAGATGCCGTGGGATTTGCAAGCGTCGCGTTCACCGGCGGTAATGACGCGGGCAAGTGCTCCCGACTGCACCTCATTCAGCCCCGCCTTGCGGAAAATTTCTTCAACCCGCTTTGAAAGTGCATCAATGGTCAGGGTGGTGGCGTCGCTCATCATGATCCTCCGATATCGGCTCGCACATCTTGAATACATAAAGTATACAAAGGCGGTTCTATTGCAACTCGTCTTTTCGGTGAAGCGCGAGAAAGCGTAAATCCGCTTTCAAGATACATAGTTTTCCCTTTTCGTGACGGTTTCCTCTTCCTCCACATTCCCGAGTGGGCTGAAGCCGCTGCGCCGGCTCAAGTCCTTGGGCTGAAAAGAGTCTTTCCGCCGTAACCCGGCACCGCCGCCGTGCGGCAAATCCCGATTGTTCGCAACTGCAAAATTCTTTTTGTATACTAGTTGTATTTTTATGTTGATTTATCGGCCCCATAGGGAAATAGTGACCGCGCCTTCAACGGGCAGACCAATTGTGGGAGCAAATCAACAATGAAAAAATCGGTCATCATCGCCGGCCTCCTGGCCGCCACTTCCGTTATTACGCCGGCCAAGGCCGACAAGCTTGACGACATCATTTCCTCCGGCACGCTGCGCTGCGCTGTTGTGCTCGATTTCCCGCCGATGGGTGCGCGTGACGACGCAAACAACCCTGTTGGTTTCGACGTCGATTATTGCAACGATCTCGCCAAGGCGCTCGGCGTCACGGCTGAAATCGTTGAGACGCCGTTCCCCGAGCGTATTCCGGCACTGATGTCGGGCCGCGTCGATGTCGGCGTTGCTTCTACTTCCGACACGCTTGAGCGCGCCAAGACGGTCGGCATGACCGTGCCTTACTTCGCTTTCGAAATGGCTGTTACCGCCAACGACAAGTCGGGCATCAAGTCCTTCGAGGACATGAAGGGCAAGACGGTCGGTGCAACGGCCGGTACGTTCGAAGCCATCGCGCTTGAAAAGTCGGTCAAGGAGTGGGGAACCGGCGAGTTCCGTCCTTACCAGACGCAGGCCGATGTTTTCCTCGCGCTCAGCCAGGGCCAGATTGACGCCACGGTTTCCACCTCGACGGTTGCACAGTCCAACGTCAAGGGCGGTAAGTTCAAAGGCATTTCGGTCGTCGGCAAGGCTCCCTATGACATCGATTACGTCGCGCTCTTCACCAACCGCGATGAATATGGTCTCATCAACTACCTGAACCTCTTCATCAACCAGCAGGTTCGCACCGGCCGTTACGCCGAACTCTATGAAAAATGGGTTGGCGGCGAAGTTCCCTCGCTCACCGTCAACGGCGTTTATCGCTGATCAGGACTTTTCGTAAACGGCGCGGTCAAAATGATCGCGCCGTTGACCGTTTCTGAAAAGGCGGGACGCTTAATGTTCAACTATACATTCCAATGGAATCAGGCGCTGAAGGCTTTGCCGCAGCTTCTGGACGGCGCGGTGGTGACGCTGCAGATCGCCCTTCTGTCGATGGCGATTGGCCTAGCCTTCGCCATTCTGCTGACGCTGTTCCGGCTCTCCGGCAATAGAATTCTGGGCGCCATCGCCTCTGTCTGGGTGGAAATCGCCCGCAACACGCCGGCGCTGTTCCAGATTTACATGGCCCATTTCGGTCTCGGCAATTTCGGCATTCATCTCAGCCCCTTCACAGCACTTCTGGCCGGCATCGCCTTCAATAATGCCGGTTATCTGGCGGAAAATTTCCGCGGTGCGCTGAAGGCGATTCCCGATACGCAGACGCGCTCCGGCCGTTCGCTCGGCATGACCTCGATGCAGACCTTCCGTCTCATCATCATGCCGCAGATGCTGCGCGTCGCCTTTCTGCCGGCCACCAACCAGATGGTCTGGGCGATCCTCATGACCTCGCTTGGTGTTACGGTCGGCATGAATACGGATCTCGCCGGTGTCACGCAGGCGCTCAATGCGCGCTCGTTCCGCACCTTCGAATTCTTCGCGCTCGCCGCGGTCATCTATTACGTGATCGCCAAGATCGTCACGCTCGCCGCCAGAATGCTGGCCTGGCGTCTGTTCCGTTACTGAGAGAGGTGCGCCATGTTTGAAACCGCTCTCACCTGGAGTGATCTCGCCTTCCTTGCCAAGGGTGCGGGGATGACGCTTGCCGTCACCGCCGTCGCCGTCACGGCAGGCACCATCATGGGGATCATCTTCGGTGTCATCCGCTTCCAGCTCGGGGCCTACTGGTCCCTGCCGCTGACCTTCGTGCTGGATATTTTCCGCTCCGTGCCGCTTTTGATCCAGCTGGTGCTCGGCAACGCCTTCCAGTCGATCGCCAAGCTCGGCTGGCCGCCCTTCACCACCTCCTGCGTGGTGCTGTCGCTTTATACGGCAGCCTATTGCACCGAGATCGTGCGCGGCGGCATCGATGCCGTGCCGTCCAACACGCGCCGCGCCTGCCGGTCGCTCGGCATGACGTGGTCGCAGGACATGCGCTACATCGTGCTGCCGCTCGCCACCCGCGTGTCGCTGCCGTCCTGGATCGGCCTGACGCTCGGCGTCATGAAGGATTCCGCACTGGTGCTGTGGCTCGGCCTCATTGAGCTTCTGCGCGCCTCGCAAATCCTCGTCACCCGTCTTCAGGAACCGCTGACCATCCTGATGATCTGCGGCGCCATCTACTTCCTTATCAGCTTCCCCATCGCCCGCCTTGGCGGGTATCTCGAAAGACGGTGGTCCCCCAATGATTGAGATCGAAAACGTCCGCAAATCCTTCGGCCCGCTGGAGGTTCTGAAAGGGATCAACCTCACCGTCAACAATGGCGAGGTCGTCACCATCATCGGTGGTTCCGGTTCCGGCAAATCGACGTTGCTGACCTGCATCAACGGCCTCGAGCCGATCGACAGCGGCAAGATCACCATTGACGGCACGGAAGTGCATGCCAAATCGACCGACCTCAACAAGCTGCGCCGCAAGGTCGGCATCGTCTTCCAGCAATGGAACGCCTTTCCGCATCTGACGGTGCTGGAAAACGTCATGCTGGCGCCGCGCAAGGTGCTTGGCATTTCCAAGGAGCAGGCCGAGGAAATCGCGGTCAAGCAATTGACCCATGTGGGCCTTGCCGAAAAGCTGAAGGTCTATCCGAACCGCATGTCGGGCGGCCAGCAACAGCGCATGGCGATTGCGCGTGCGCTTGCCATGTCGCCGGAATATATGCTGTTCGACGAAGTCACCTCAGCGCTTGATCCGATGCTGGTGGGTGAAGTGCTCGACACGCTGAAGATGCTGGCGGATGAGGGCATGACGATGATCTGCGTCACGCATGAAATGGCCTTTGCCCGGGATGTCTCCAATCGCGTCGCCTTCTTCCATCAGGGCGTGATGGCGGAAATCGGCACGCCCGACCAGTTGTTCGGCGCGCCGCAGCATGCCGAAACCCAGAAGTTCCTGGCGAGCGTGCGATAATGCCTGCGAATGATGTCATCGTCATAGGGGCCGGCGTCGTCGGCCTCTCGGCGGCAATCGCCGCGCAGGGCCGTGGCCTCTCGGTCACGGTCATCGACCGCGAGGGACCGGCGGCGGGTGCTTCGGCCGGCAATGCCGGCGCTTTCGCCTTCACCGATATCCTGCCGCTCGCGTCGCCGGGCATTCTCTGGAAAGCGCCAAAATGGCTGCTCGATCCGCTCGGGCCGCTCAGCGTGCCGCCGGCCTATGCGCTGAAGATTGCGCCATGGATGTTCCGCTTCTGGCGGGCCTGCGCCGCCTCGAAGGTGGAGCACTCCACCGCCGCCCAGACGGCGCTGATGGATCTTTCCAGAGCCGAGCTGGAGCCGTTCCTCAAAAAGACCGATACGATGACCATGCTGCGCAAGGAGGGCAACCTCCAGGTCTATGAAAGCGAAGCGGAATTCGAAGCTTCGCTGGCCGGCTGGAAAGCGCGCGAGCGCCACGGCATCGAGTTCCGGCATCTCAATGCCGATCAGATGGCCGAGATACAGCCCGGCATCGCGCCGCGTTTTACCTGCGGCACGTTTACGCCGGGGTGGTATTCCATCGCCGATCCCAAGCTTTATACGCTGGCGCTGGCGGACCGTTTCCGCGCCATTGGCGGGCGTATCGAGCGTCTCGATATCGCGTCGCTCCGGCCGCTGGAAGACGGCGTCGAAGTGGTGAGTAACGATGGCCGCACGCGCAAGGCAAGCAAGGTGGTGCTGGCGGCGGGGGCTTTCTCGCACCGCATCGCCCGTTCGCTCGGGGAAAAAATTCCGCTGGAAACGGAACGGGGGTATAATACCACCCTGCCACCAGGCGCTTTCGATCTACGCACGCAGGTGACGTTTGGCGGCCATGGTTTCGTCGTCACCCGGCTTTGCAGCGGCATCCGTGTCGGCGGCGCGGTGGAACTTGGCGGGCTGGAGCTTCCGGCCAACTTCGCCCGTTCCGAGGCGCTTTTGGCCAAGGCGAAGAGTTTCCTGCCGGGCCTGAAAACCGAAGGTGGCAAGCAGTGGATGGGTTTCCGCCCGTCGCTGCCGGATAGCCTGCCGGCCATTGGCGAAGCGCGGCACACGGCGCGGGTGGTCTATGCTTTCGGCCACGGGCATCTGGGGCTGACACAATCGGCGGGTACGGCCCGCATCGTCGCCGATCTTCTGACGGGCCAAAAACCCGCCATCGATACAAGGGCATTTTCGCCGCAACGTTTCTAGAGAATTTTGGCTTTTCTCCGAAACGCAAAAATTCTCTAGCTCTTTTTTTCACGCATTTTCTGGGCGTAAAACCGCGACGCACTTTTGACGGAAATGCTTCAGGGAGATTTTCGATGTCTTCTTCCGTTTCGCCAATCACCGCTCCTCAGGCGCGCAGCATTCTGGCTGGTGTCGCCGAAGGCAAGGTCATTGCCACGACCGAGGCGCTGAGCTTCTGGGGTGGGGTCGATCCCGCCGCCGGCAAGGTGATCGACGTGCATCACCCGCTGCACGGCGTCTGTCTCACCGGCGGCGTGCTGTTCATGCCGACCAGCCGCGGTTCCTGCACCGGTTCCGGTGTGCTGCTCGATCTGATCCTGACCGGCCGTGCGCCGTCTGCGCTGGTTTTTTCCGAGGCCGAAGATGTTCTGACGCTCGGCGCTCTCGTCGCGGCGGAAATGTTCGACAAGGCTCTGCCGGTCATCCGTCTCGATGCGGATAATTTCGCCCGCTTCTCACGTGCTGCGCATGTCAGCATCGATCAGAACATCATCAAGGCCGACGGCGTCTCGCTTGCCATCGCTCCGCCGGCGACGGCTCATCTCGACCTTAAGGACGACGATAAGGCGATGCTGGAGGGGCGTGAGGGCGTCGCCGTGCGTCAGGCCATGCGCATCATCGTCGCCATGGCAGCGCAGCAGGGCGCGTCGGCGCTTGTTGATGTCACCCAGGGCCATATCGATGGCTGTATCTATGCCAGCCCCGCCAATCTCACATTCGCGGAGAAAATGGCTGACATGGGCGGCAAGGTGCGCGTGCCGACGACCATGAACGCCATTTCTGTCGATAAGGCCAACTGGCGGGCGCAGGGCGTGCCGGAGGATTTCGGCGATCCGGCCGCAAGGCTGGCGGATGCCTATGTGCGCATGGGCTGTCGCCCCACCTTCACCTGTTCGCCATACCTCTTGGACAGCGCGCCGAAAGCCGGAGAATCGATCGGCTGGGCCGAATCGAATGCGGTGATCTTCGCGAATACGGTTCTCGGCGCCCACACCGCAAAGCACCCGGATTTTCTCGATCTCTGCATTGCGATGACGGGCAGGGTGCCGCTTTCGGGGGTGTATCTCGAAGAAAACCGCCGGCCGCAGCGCATTGTCGATGTGGCGTTGCCGCAGGGCGTGGATGACGCCTTCTGGCCGCTTGTGGGTTATCTCGCCGGCAAGGCCACACCGGATTGCATTCCGTTGCTGCGTGGTCTCGGGGCCGCAAAGCCGTCGCGGGACGATCTCAAGGCGCTGTGTGCCGCCTTCGGCACCACCTCCGCCTCGCCCATGCTGCATATCGAGGGCGTGACGCCGGAAGCGGAACTTGCACCGCTCGAGAGCGCAGAAACCGTGACCATTTCGCTCGCCGATATGGCCGCCGGCTGGTCGCTTCTGAATGAGGGGCCGGAAGAGGTGCAGCTCGTCGCCATCGGCAGCCCGCATGCCTCGCTGGAGGAGTGTCGGGCTCTTGCCGCCGTGTTCAACGGCCGCAAGCGCCATGCGGATGTCGCCGTTATCGTCACCGCCGGCCAGCAGGTCATCGATGCGGCTGGCAAGGACGGCACCCTGAAAAGCCTGCATGACAGCGGCGTGCAGGTGCTGCCGGATCTTTGCTGGTGCTCGATTTCCGAGCCGGTCTTCCCGACGAAGACGCGCGCGCTGATGACCAATTCCGGCAAATACGCCCATTACGGCCCTGGTCTCAGCGGCCGCGCGGTCCGCTTCGGCAGTCTTGCCGATTGCGTCGAAAGCGCGCTGACCGGCCATGCCGTATCCCGCCTTCCTATCTGGCTTTCCTGAGGAGAACTGAATGCGCAGTATCAAGACAGTTCATGTGATTTCCGCCCATGCGGAAGGTGAAGTGGGGGATGTGATCGTCGGTGGGGTGAAACCGCCACCGGGCGAGACGATCTGGGAACAGAGCCGTTTCATCGCCCGTGATGAGACGCTGCGCAACTTCGTGCTCAACGAACCGCGCGGCGGTGTGTTCCGCCACGTCAATCTGCTGGTGCCGCCGAAACATCCTGAAGCGGATGCCGCCTTCATCATCATGGAGCCGGAAGATACACCGCCCATGTCCGGCTCCAATTCCATCTGCGTGTCCACAGTGCTGCTGGATGGCGGCATCGTGCCGATGCAGGAGCCGGAAACCCATATGCTTCTGGAAGCTCCCGGCGGACTGGTGAAGGTGCGCGCGGAATGCCGCAACGGCAAGGCCGAGCGCATTTTCGTGCAGAACCTGCCAAGCTTTGCCGCAAAGCTTGACGTCGAACTCGAGGTCGAAGGTCTCGGCACGCTGAAGGTAGATACCGCTTATGGCGGCGACAGCTTCGTCATCGTCGATGCCGAAGCGATGGGGTTCAGCCTGAAGCCGGAAGAGGCGCATGAGATTGCCCGCCTCGGCGTGCGCATCACCAATGCCGCCAACAAGGCTCTGGGCTTCGAGCATCCCGAAAACCCGGACTGGCGGCACTTTTCCTTTTGCCTGTTTGCCGGTAAGGTGGAGCGCACGGCCGAAGGTCTCAGGGCAGGGGCAGCCGTCGCCATCCAGCCGGGCAAAGTGGACCGCTCGCCGACCGGCACGGCACTTTCGGCCCGCATGGCGGTGCTGCATGCGCGCGGCGAAATGAAGGAAGGTGAAACGCTGACGGCGGTGTCGCTGATCGGCTCGACCTTCACCGGCCGCATCCTCGGAACGACAACAGTCGGCGACCGCCCGGCCATCCTGCCGGAAATCTCCGGCCGCGGCTGGATCACCGGCATCCACCAGCATATGCTCGATCCGTCCGATCCGTGGCCGGAGGGGTATCGGCTGACGGATACCTGGGGCGCGAGGTAAATAAGGACGTTACAGTTCACTCAGGTGGCATTTTGAGATATGCTGCGGCGGTGCGGCATTTTTCTTCTCCCCGCCGGGGAGAAGATGGCCCGAAGGGTCAGATGAGGGGGTAACGTTGCCGGATTTCGGAGAGCTTGCCCCCTCATCCCGCTGCCGCGGACTTCTCCCCGGCGGGGAGAAGAAGCTGGTGGCACCCGCTCGTTCCACTATCGCTTCCGCTTTATCCACCCAACCGCTTCGTCGTTTCGCGCACGATCAGCTCGAACCCGACATCCACCCGCGCGCCCTCAGGGACGGCTGCACCTTTTTCCGGTTCCAATATCGAAAGCAGCAATTCGCCGGCCTTGCGACCGATCATCTGGGCGTCGACGCGGATCGTCGAAATCGCCGGATAACATTGGCGGCTTATATCGAAATCGCCGAAACCGAGGATGGAAATCTGGTCAGGCACGGGAATACCGCGGCGGTGACATTCCATCAGCGCGCCGACGGCGGAAATATCGGAGACGGCGAAAATGCCTTCGACATCGGGCGCCTTCGCGAGCAGGGAGCCGAGCGTCTTTGCCCCGTGATCGTAGGAGACCGGCGCGCTGCCTTCGCGGATGATGAGATCGTCGGAAATGCCGGCTTCGCGCAGTGCCGCCGCAAACCCCACGAGGCGGCTTTCGCCGCGCCAGTCGTTCACAGTGCCGTCAGCCCTGGAGCCTAGTGCGCCTATGCGCTTTAAACCAAGCGAGATCAGATATTTGGCGGCGTTTCTTCCCACCTCGTAGTTGGAAAAGCCAACAGCGTGGTCGATCGGGTGTTCGGGAACATCCCAGATTTCCACGATCGGGATGCCGGCGCGCATCAGCACTTCGCTCGCCATCTTGGTATGCACCGTGCCGGCGACGACGATGGCGTCGGGGCGGCGCTCCATCATGGTGCGGATGACGCGCTCCTCTTCCTGCAGGTCATACATCGTGTAACCGATCAGCAACTGGTAATCAGCCGCGCGCAGCGCCTTGGCGAGCCCCTGTGCGCTGTCGGCGAAGTTGGAGTTGGTGAGCGTCGGTAGAATGGCGGTGATGAAATTGGTGCGCCGGGAAGACAGCGAACCGGCGATTCGATCCGGCACATAGCCAAGCTTCTCGATGGCCTTCATTACCTTCTGGCGTGTCTCTTCCGACACCAGGGCAGGATCGGCCAGCACCCGCGAAACGGTCATCTTGGAGACGCCCGCGAGTTTCGAGACGTCGCTCATGGTTGCTTTTTTTGACGTGACTAACGCTGCGGCCAAGGGCGTGCGCTCCACCAAAGCATGTCTCCCTAAATTCGAACCGTTTCAGGACAAGACATACACGAAGATATCAAGGGAAAGCACGCCGTATGATTGCATATCAATGCGGCGTGCACCGGATTTATGCGACGCGGCTATAGACCAGATGGTAAAAACGTCCGTCGCACATGCTCATCATCTCGTCCGTCAGCACCCGGCCTTCCAGCCGAACCGGCGAGACCAGCGCTTCCTCCACGGCTTCCATCGACGGATAGTCGATTTCCTGCACCATGATGATCGCGGCTGCATCCGGGTCGGTGCGCTCGGTGCGCATCACTCGCACGGCCTGCGCATTCGGCATGCGTTTCCAGACTGGCAGCAATTTTTCCTCAACGATGCGGAAAAACTCCTCCTCCCGGCCGGGGTGGATCCTGCCTTCGAAAATTGCCGATCGTGTATACATGGGTTCCTCCCGAATGAATGTCCGATGCAACAGTTCTGTAGATCGGACTTGCAATGATACCGATAACATGCATTATTGATCCTGCCAAGAACGTGAAACGGTGTCGACAAGAGGAAAATCGATAACCAGCAGAAATTGTTGAATTTTAAGGAAAATTCACATGGTTTTGAGCTTTTGCGGTTTCTTGGGAGGAGTTTTTTGTCAATCGCGGTGAAATGTTATCGAGAACATTTTTCGCTTTGCGGAAGATCGCTGTCCCGCTTTGGGCAGCCACTTAAAAGGTTGGAGGAGAAACCATGAGCATATCCAGATTTCTGAAGAACGTGACCGTTGCCGTCGGTGTTGCCGCTGCAACGCTTGCCGCCACCACATCCGCCCATGCTGTCTCGCTCAGCGAGATCACGGCGCGCGGCAAGGTCAAGATCGGTGTTCTGACCGGCGCTCCGCCGATGGGCATGGTGGATGAGAAGGGCAATCCTTCCGGTTATGACGTGGATGTCGCCAACCTCATCGGCACTTATCTGTCGCTGCCGGTCGAGCTTGTGCCGCTGACGCCGCCGGCCCGTATTCCCGCACTTCAGACCGGCAAGGTCGATTTCCTCGTCGCAACGCTGGCGCCGACCGGCGAACGCGCCAAGACGGTCATGTTCACGCAGCCTTACAGCGCTTTCAACATGGATATCATTTCCGGCAAGGACCAGAAGTTCGAAAATCTCGAAAGCCTCAAGGGCAAGCGCGTTTCGGTCAATCGCGGTTCCTCGCAGGAGACCGCGCTGCGCAAGGCCAATGTCGAAGGTCTTGAGATCGTCGTTTACGAGGACGATTCGACCAGCGCCCAGGCTCTGCTTGCCGGCCAGGTCGATGCCGTGGCACTGCCGTCCACGGTCGGTGAGGCTATCATCAAGCAGCGCCCGGAAGCCGGTCTGCAGGTTGGTTTCACCTTCTTCCAGCAGGGCAATTCCATGGCGACGAAGATCGAGGATTTCGAGCTGCGCCAGTGGCTGAACACCTCCATCTATCTCATGAAGATGTCGGGCGATCTCGACCGTATCTCGGTGAAGTGGACCGGTCGTCCGCTGCCGCAATTGCCAAGCTTCTGATTGAGCCTTTCAACGCGTCCGCCGGAGAAAAATTTCCGGCGGACCGGGAAATGTCAACGGAGTGACGCATGTCCTATACTTTTCAATTCGGCGCGCTCGCCCAATATCAGAATGAAATTCTGAACGGCATATGGCTGACGATCAAGCTGTCGGTCCTGTCCATCGTGCTCGGCTGCGCTTTCGGCATTCTTCTGGCCTCACTGCGTTCCATCAATGGCGGCATCGTCCGCATCATCGTGGACGCCTATGTGGAGGTTATCCGCAACACGCCGTTTCTGGTGCAGCTTTTCATCGTCTATTTCGGTCTGCCGGGTCTCGGCTTTCGCGTCGGCGCAGAGACGGCGGCGCTGATCGGCATGACGATCAACCTTGCCGCCTATTCGACGGAAATCATCCGCGCCGGCATCGAGGCGGTGCACAAGTCGCAGATCGAGGCGGGCGAAGCGCTGGGCTTCACGAAATACCAGATCTATCGCCACGTCATCATGGTGCCAGCCATCGCCAAGGTCTATCCTTCGCTGTGCAGCCAGTTCGTGCTGATGATGCTGGCGTCGAGCATTTGTTCGGCCATTTCCACCCATGAGCTTGCGGCCGCCGCAGCCTTCGTGGAATCGCAGACCTACCGCTCCTTCGAGGTCTATATCGTCGTCACGCTCATCTATCTGGCGCTGGCGCTCAGCCTGCGGCTCATCCTTGCGCTTGTCGGCATGTGGCTGTTTGGCCGCCGTGTGGCCCGCAAGACGATGACCGCTTTGCCGGAGGTGCAGTCATGACCCTTAGAACTTTCGGCTGGAACGAATTCGGCTTCCTCATTACCGCCCTGCAATGGACCGTGCTTCTGACGATCATTGCGCTTATCGGCGGCGGTATTGTCGGCTTTTTTATCGCGCTGGCCCGTACCTCGGATTTGAAGGCGCTGCGCATTGCCGCGGGTACGTATATTCAGGTTATTCAGGGCATTCCGGTGCTGATGATCCTGTTCCTGTCCTATTACGGCCTCAGCCTTGCCGGACTGGAACTGCCGCCTTTGATCGCCGCCGGCGCGTCGATGACCATCTATACGTCAGGTTATCTCGCCGAGATCTGGCGCGGTTGCATCCAGGCGGTGCCGAAGCAGCAATGGGAAGCGTCTGAATCGCTGGCTCTCACCCGCGCCCAGCAATATCGCTACGTCATCCTGCCGCAGGCGATCCGCATTTCGCTACCGCCGACCGTCGGTTTTGCCGTTCAGGTCGTCAAGAATACGTCCATCGCATCGATCATCGGTTTCGTCGAACTGGCGAGAGCGGGGCAGCTCATCAACAATGCCACGTTCCAGCCGTTCCGCGTCTTCGTCGCGGTGGCCGTGCTTTATTTCATCGTCTGCTACCCGTTGTCCCAGCTGTCGCGTTGGCTGGAAAGGAGGCTTCATGCCGGAAGTAATCGTTGAAAACGTTCACAAGAGCTTTGGCGCTCTGGAAGTCCTTAAAGGCGTGTCGCTGACGGTCGGTCGCGGTGAAGTCTTTGCCCTCATCGGCCGCTCCGGCTCGGGCAAGAGCACGCTTTTGCGCTGCATGAACGGGCTGGAGAAGATCAATTCGGGCCGCATTGAAATCGCCGGTCATGCGATTGGCGAAGATGCCAAGGCGCTGCGCAAGCTGCGCACCGATGTCGGCATCGTCTTCCAGAGCTACAATCTTTTCCCGCATCTGACGGTCGGCGAAAACATCATGCTTGCCCCGCGTATCGTCAAGGACGTGGCGAAATCGGAAACGAAGGATATCGCTCGCGAAGTTCTACAACTCGTCGGCCTGTCGGAGAAATTTGATTCCTATCCCGACCAGCTGTCCGGCGGCCAGCAGCAGCGTGTGGCGATTGCCCGCTCGCTCGCCATGCGGCCAAAGGTGATGCTGTTCGATGAGGTGACCTCGGCGCTCGATCCGGAACTGACGGAAGAGGTGCTGACGGTCATGGAAAACCTCGCCAAAGACGGCATGACCATGATCCTCGTCACCCATGAAATGGCCTTTGCGCGCCGCGTGGCCACCGAAACCATCTTCATGCACCAGGGCAAAATCTGGGAGCAGGGCCGCTCGTCTGAACTTTTCACCAATCCGCAAACGCCGGAACTCCGGCAATTCGTCAAGGCCGATGTGAAATAGCGCAGGGCCGCAAAGGAAGATCCATGACTACTGAAATCGTGCAACTGTGCCCGCTGATCCCGGCACTGGAAGAAGAACTCGCGCAGCGCTTCACCGTGCACCGCCTGTTCGAAGCGGCAGACAAGGCGGCGTTCCTTGCTGAAAAGGGTGCCGCGATCCGCGGTGTCGTCACCGGTGGCCATATCGGCCTGCCGGCGGATATTGGTGCTGCACTCCCCAATCTTGAAATCGTCGCCATCAACGGCGTCGGTTTCGACAAGGTCGATCTTACCGAAGCCAAACAACGCGGTTTCCGCGTGTCCAACACGCCGGATGTACTGACAGCCGATGTTGCTGACCTTGCGCTTGGTCTCGTTCTGGCGCAGGCGCGCAAGCTGCCGCAGGCGGACCAGCATGTGCGCACGGGGCAGTGGCTGAAGGGCGATATGGGGCTTTCCACCCGTGTGGCTGGCCGTCGTTACGGCATTTTCGGCCTAGGCCGCATCGGTCAGGCAATCGCAAAGAGGCTCGAAGGTTTTGACGCGCGGATTTCCTATACCGCACGAAACCGCCGCGATGTCGCTTATGACTATCACGACAGCATCGAGGCGCTGGCTGCCAATTGCGACGTGCTGATCATCGCCGCCGCTGCCACCGCTGAAACACGCCACATCGTCAATGCCGGTGTGCTGAAGGCTCTTGGGCCACAGGGCGTGCTCGTTAACGTCGCGCGTGGTTCGCTGGTGGATGAGAAGGCGCTGGTCGAGGCGCTTTCGAACGGCACGATCGGTGGTGCGGCCCTCGACGTCTTCGAGGATGAACCGCGTGTGCCGGAAGCGCTTTTCGCCTTCGACAACGTCACGCTTGCCCCGCATGTCGGCAGCGGCACGCACCAGACGCGACGCGCCATGGCCGATCTCGTTCTTGCCAATCTCGACGCGCATTTTGCGGGCAAGGAACTGCCGACCCCGGTGGTCTGACATATCCTCTATCTAAGCCTTTAATCTGACGGCGCGGCATTTATCCGCGCCGTTTCGAATAGTACTTTCGGCTGTTCCTGGTTTAGGCTGCAAAAGGGCAGCCATTCGCCGGTAATCCAGGTCCGCCGTTCATATTTATATAATATGTATAATCCTACTATTCTGCTTCATTATAAAGCTATGAGGCGGAGAGGTGCGTTCCAAAGGCCCGAAGACACCCGAGCAGAACCGGATGTCGCGAATGAAGCGCGACGTTACGCCATCTGCCCCTCCCGCAACGACTGAAAACGCCAATCCCTCCGACCGGCATGTGCTTCTGGAAGCGATGATCAATCATGTGCCGGATTTCATCTATGCCAAGGATCTGGAGGGCCGTTTTCTTTTTGCCAATCGCGCCATCGTTACCGAGAACGGCTTTGAAAGTGTCGAGGAGCTGATCGGGCTCACCGATGGCGACATTCATGGAGATGCGGCGCGGCGCGCCGGCATTCCCGATACCGAAGCGCGGGTCATGCGCACCGGAGAGCCAGATCTTGGCTATGAGGAACCCGCCATGCGTGGCGATATCGACCGTTGGTTGATGATGTCGCGAGTGCCGCTGAAGGATGAGACCGGCAAGATCATTGGTGTGGTTGGCGCTTCCAGGGATATTACCCAGAAAAAGGCCTCGGAAAGACTGCTTCAGGCGCAGGCGCGCATTCTGGAAATGATCGTCGCGGCGGCGCGGATCGAAGATTTTCTCGAGGAATTCGTCAAGGCCATTGAAAACCTTGCCACCGGGCTTGCCTGCGCTGTCAGGGTGTTCGAGGCGGCGGCGGGAGAACCGTCCGTTTATGCCTCGCCGGCGCTGGTGCCGCATCCGGGCCTGACGGCGCTTATTTCCAACGCCAACGATCCCGCGAGCCTTACCTATCCGGCCGACAGCACGGCTTTCAGTTTCGATATTCCCGCCAGCGAGGGCAAGGCGCATGGCTTTGTCTGGTGCGTGCTGGCGGGCCGCCAGCCGGATGCGGCGCTGATGGAATTCATCGGGGCTGCCGCCCGCATGGCGGGGCTGGCGATCGACCGGAAACGTGCTGCCGCGCATATCGCCTTTCTGGCCGATCACGACATGTTAACCCGGCTACCTAATCGCCGTTTTCTCGATACGCGGCTGCCGGAAATATTGGCGGTGGCGGCGAAGGCAAAACGGAATGTCGGCATCGGTTTTCTCGATCTCGATAATTTCAAGCAGATCAACGATACGCTTGGCCACAGCGTTGGCGACGCGCTGCTTTCAAAGACGGCGGAGCGCATAACGCACAGCCTCAGCCGAAATGATCTCGTGCTGCGGGTGGGCGGTGACGAATTCGTCGTCATTCTGGAAAAGCAGAAACATGGTTTCGAAGACCGCCTGCAGCGTATTCAGGCGGCGGTTTCGCAGCCGCTGCGCATCGGCAACTACGATATCAAAGTTACCTGCAGCATCGGCATGGCGTTTTTTCCCGAGCACGGGGAAACCACGGCGGAAATCGTCGCTGCCGCCGACCTTGCCATGTATGAGGCCAAACATAATGGCCGGGATGGCATCGCCACCTTCACACCGCGCATGGCGGACGATCTGAGAAAGAAGTTCACCCGCATTGAGGAGTTGCGCAAGGCGGTGGAGCGGGATGAGTTTGTCCTGCATTTCCAGCCGCAGGTTGATCTTCTCACCGGCCGTATCAGCGGGGTGGAGGCGCTGGTGCGCTGGCAGCACCCGGTGGAGGGTCTGCTGGCTCCGTCGGAATTCATCGGCCTTGCGGAAGAAACCGGCCTCATCGTGGAGCTTGGCGAAAGCATTCTGAAAAAAGCCTGCCAGCAGGCACAGGCTTGGATCATGGCCGGCCTGTCGCCCGTTAAAATGGCGGTCAATATCTCGCCCCGGCAGTTTCAGGGTGGGCTTGTGGAGCAGATCCAGTCGGCGCTGAAGGAAACCGGTCTTTCGCCCTCGTTGCTGGAAATCGAAATCACCGAGACGCTCATCATCCAGGACGTCGAAACATCCGTGCGGATCATGCGCGCCATCAAGCAGATGGGCGTCAGCCTCGCATTGGACGATTTCGGCATCGGTTATTCCTGCCTCGGCATGCTCAAGACCTTCCCTTTGTCCTGCATGAAGATAGACCGCTCGTTCCTCACCCATTTGCCGGAAAAAACCAAGGACAGCGCCATCGTCTCGATCATGATCCAGCTTGCGGGATCTCTGGATATCGACGTTATTGCCGAGGGTGTGGAGACCAGCGAACAGGCGGCGTTTCTACGCGCCGCCGGCTGTCCCTACGGGCAGGGTTATTATTTCAGCCGCCCGGTGCAGGCGAATGTGATTGAAGACATGCTGGCGAAGATGACGACATTCCCGACAGGCCCCGCCGGCGATCTGCAATAAACCCCACTTGGCGGCCCTGTTTTGACGGGCCTGATCTGAGCTGTCGCCGGAACTGTTCCGGCCGGATGCCTGCGCCTTTTATTACAACAACCTCAAACGTCTTTGTGATTGTTCCGGGTCAGGATGCCGGGTAACTGTCCCTTCGCGCCAACATAGATTTATTTATTATAATAAATAAAATTATTATAATCGGCTATTTATATTAAGTAATAAATTCTTTTATTTGAAAATAAAAAATGAAATTATTATATTTTAAACTATTTATTTGTTGTAATTTTACTACTTAATACGTTTGTGTACTTTTATTGTATTTGCAATCTGCCGATTTGAATTGCGAGTCTGCCGTACTTTCTGTCATTTGCTGAATCAGCGCAGAGAAGCGGGCGGCAGGGAAAGACCAGCCCACAGTTTTGCGCATTCGTTGAAAAATTTTTGACTGGAGATTACAAATGAACATCAAGAGCCTTCTTATCGGCTCCGCTGCAGCTCTCGCAGCAGTATCCGGCGCACAGGCCGCTGACGCTATCGTCGCTGCTGAGCCGGAAGCCATGGAATACGTTCGCGTTTGCGACGCTTTCGGCACCGGCTTCTTCTACATCCCCGGCACCGAAACCTGCCTGAAGTTCGACGGTTACGTTCGTTTCCAGACAGACTTCGGTCGTGACCAGTCCGGCACGTCCGACTGGGATTCGTTCACGCGCGCTCAGTTCAACGTTGACACCCGCTCTGACACCGAGTTCGGCCCTCTGCGCGGCTATTTCGGTTTCCGCGGTCAGGCCGACCAGGACAGCAGCCGTGGCGTCGTTCTCGATCAGGCTTTCATTGAAATCAACGGCCTGAAGGTCGGTTTCTACTACAACTGGTGGGATGACGGTCTCTCTGGTGAAGTTGATAACCTCAGCTCCAACCAGACCCGCCTGAACGCCATCCGTTACACCTACGATGCGGGCTCCTTCTATGCCGGCGTTGCTGTTGAAGAACTCGAAGGCGTTATTGCCGGTAACTCGATCACCACATCGGGCAGCACGACGACCATTCAGCGCAACAACCTCGGCGTTAACCAGAACAACTGGACGAGCCTCAACCGCCAGGGCGACAACAATGTCGGCGTCAGCGCGATTCTCGGCGGTAAGTTCGGTGGCGTTAAGGCTAACTTGCTCGGCGGTTACGACACCGACGCTGAAAACGGTGCGATCCGTGCGATCGTAACGGCCGACGTTGGTCCGGGTACTTTCGGCCTCGCTGGTGTATGGGCATCGGGCGCGAACGCATATTACGAAGAGTCTGAGTGGTCCGTTGCCGCTGAATACGCGATCAAGGCTACCAAAGAGCTGACCATCACCCCCGGCGTTCAGTACTTCCGTACTCTGGATATTGGCACGGATGGCAAGTTCACGGGCGACCGCGATGCTTGGCGCGCTGGTGTAGCTGTTGGCTACAAGATCACTTCCGGCCTCTCCACGCTCGTTTCGGTTAACTACCAGAGCGTTGATGGCAACGAAAGCGTTCGCAGCGGCGTTGGCAGCGGTGCCGGCGACCAGTGGACCGGTTTCGTTCGTCTGCAGCGTTCGTTCTAATAGCCTGCATAACCAAAAAGCCTAAACCGGGTTAGACAACTCAGATCCACCCCGTTTCCGAGCGGGTGAGTCACTAGCTCCAGTCAAAGTTCCTGACATGACGTCAGGTTTGCTCCCCGGACCCCTCCAGGCCGGGGAGTTTTTCTTTCTTCAAAAAAAGGTCTCCGGCAATTTCACTTCCGCTATCGGAAGGATGCCGGCCCATTACCATCTTCCTGGTCAGTACCGCTCTGTTGCCCGTGAGCCGCCGGTGGCCGGGGAGGGTGGACCGGTTCTTCAAAGGTCCGCAACAGGCGGCCCCAACCCGGATCGTGCATGTGCGCTTCAAGGCCGGCGCGGGCGGCGAGGGCCAGCGCTTCTTCCTGGCCGAAGTTAAGGGCCGCATCAACATCGGTTGTCAGAACCCGGCCGTTTTCCATCAACATCCTGCCATCGACGAAAACAGTATCGACATCGCTGCCCAGTACCTGATGCACGAGCCGATGCACCGGCATCCACATCGGCATCAGATGCGGTTTGCGCATGTCGATGATGACGACGTCGGCCTTTTTGCCGATTTCCAGCGAACCGATCTCGTCCTCCATGCCGATGGCATGGGCGGCGTCGATGGTGATCATTTCGAATATCTTGCCGGGCGGAAGCAGGTAACGATCATGGTTGTGCAGCAGATGCTGGGTGAATTGCGCCAGACGCGCCGTCTGCAACATGTCGAAATGGCGGCTGGGGGCCGCACCGTCAGTGGTGATGGCGACACGAATGCCTTTCGACATCATTTCCATGATTGGCGTTGCCCGGCCGGGCGGGGCGTGGGTAACGCGAGTTCCGGTTTCGGCCAGAATGTCGATCTCGTCATGCGAGATGCCCCAGCAATGCTGGAGATGGATATCAGGGCCAAGCAGCGCATTTTCCTTGTCCTGATACGCCATGCGGATCTGTCCGGCAAAAGCATCCGAATGCAGCCTTACGCCGGTCTTTCGTGCCGTTTCACGAATCCGGCGCGCCTGCATCCGGTCATTTTCCGTCAGTTTCACCGCCTGATCGGGCGTCGAGGCATTGGAGGGCTCAACTGATGGAACGATGGTGAAAGGTGTGAGGAACACGCTGATGCGGCCATTCGCCGTGCCGTTCAGGGCCTCGATGGTTGCCTCGCTGCCCTCTATCATCTCTTCGAAGCTGATATGGCGGCGCTCCGGCGAACCGCTCTCCCATCGGGTAACGGGGTGCGGCCATGGCAGGCCGGAAGGGCCGACACAGATGATTTCGCGAAGGCCGATCTCCTCATAGGCGCGGGCGTGGTTGATGGCGAAGACGGGGTCGTCGGCGCGCGGCATCGAGGTGATGATGCTGGCGCCGGTCGTCACGCCGGCGCGTAGCCGCTCAATGCCGGAGACCAGACCGTCGGCGTACCAGTAGTCGCGGGTAACGTAGTGATAGTAGGTCGGCGTCACGACCTTCATCCACATGGCATTGGTATCGGCGGCAATGCTGCGGATCAGCGCATGCCCGGCATGGCCATGCGCATCGATCAGGCCGGGAATGATGAGTTTGCCCCGGCAGTCGATGATCTGCTTGTCGGGGTGACGTGACGCAAGCTCCCCGGCCGTGCCGATATCAACGATACGATCATCCTGAATGGCAAGGCCGCCACCCTCGATAATCCGTCTTTCGCGATCCACGGTGACGATCGTGCCGTGCAGCAGCAGATAACTTCCCATTTGCCTTCTCCCATATGTTTGTAGTCGGTATCCAGAAATTCACAATTTTGAATACGATAATTGTCAACAATATTATTGACAATAAGGCCGGGCAAAACAATACTCCGCTTGCTCAGCCGCCTGCCGGCTTTCCAACGACCTATAAAAAGGGGGGATCAAATGTCCCGAATTAGAAGTTTTGTCCTGGCCGCCATGGCCGCCGCCGCCATTGCCGCTCCCGCAACCGCAGAGACCCTTCGCTGGGGTAGCCGCGCCGATCTCTATTCGCTCGATCCGTATTCGGTGCCTTCAACCTCCAACCTTGCTTTCCTCAATCACATCTATGAAGGGCTTGTCCGTTACGGGCCGGACTTCAAGATCGAGCCGGCGCTGGCGACGGAGTGGAAACTCGTTGATGGAAAGACCTGGCGCTTTACCCTGCGCAAGGGCGTGAAGTTCCATGACGGCTCGGATTTCACCGCTGATGATGTGGTCGCTTCCTTCACGCGCGCTTCGGATGCCACCTCGCCATTGCGCGGCAATATTCCGGTCTTTGCCGGGGTCAAGAAGGTCGATGATTACACTGTCGATCTTGACGTCTCTGCACCGACCTCGCTTTTCCTGAACGACATCACCAATATCTTCATTTTCAACGCCAAGTGGTTGAAAGATAACAATAGCGAGAAGCCGACCGATTTCGCCTCCAAGGTCGACGGTTATACGACGATGCACACCAATGGCACCGGGCCGTTCAAGCTCGAAAGCCGTGTGCCCGATAGCAAGACGGTTCTCGTCGCCAATGACGGCTGGTGGGACCAGAAAAAGCACAATCTCGACCGTATCGAATTCGTCCCGATCGCCTCTGCCGCGACACGTGTTGCAGCGCTGCTTTCCGGCGAAATCGACCTGATCGATTCCGCGCCGATCCAGGACCTGCCGCGGCTTGAAACCTCGGCCAATATCACGGTGAAGAAGCGCACCGAACTGCGCACGCTGTTCATCGGTTTCAATCGTCGCGAAAAGCTGGAAGACGGGAAGCCCAACCCGTTTAACGACCTGCGTGTGCGTCAGGCATTCGAGGCGTCGCTTGATCGCGATCTCATCAACAAGAAGGTCATGCGCGGCCTTGCAAGGCCTTCCGGTTCGCTCATCGCGCCTGAAATCGCGGGTTATGCCAAGTCGCTCGATACCTATGAAACTGCCGATCCGGCAAAAGCACAGAAGCTGCTTGCCGATGCGGGCATGAAGAACCTCGCTTTCACCTATACCTGCATGAATGATGAAAGCATCAACGAGGAAGATATCTGCTCCGGCGTTGCCAACATGCTGAAGCGCGGCGGTTTCCAGCCGACGATCGACATTGCCCCGCGTTCCGTGCAGTCGCCCAAGCGCAATGGCGGCAAGGCCGATGTCTTCAATCTCAGCTGGGCGAACGAGCCGACGCTCGATGCCTTCTCGTTCCTGTCGCAGATACTGTCGACCCGCAAGGGTGCGATGGGTGTCTCCAATTATGGCGGCTGGTCGAACCCCGAAATCGACAAGCTGGTGGGAGAGGCGGCACAGGAACAGGACAACACCAAACGTCTGGCGCTTGAAGAAGCCGCATTGAAAATCGCCAAGGATGAGACCATGCTCGTTCCGCTGCATCAGCAACCCATTGCATGGGCCATGCTCGGAAAGGTCAAGAGCGTCGATTTCCGTGCCGATAACAAGCCGCGTCACTGGCTGACACAGCTCGACAAATAATGCAGACCGCTGGAAGGGCGTCGGCCGGTTGCCGAACGCCTTTCCAGCCTTTTCGGCGCAGTTCGTCTCAGCCGTTGAAACCGTGATCCTCACGGAAGGGACGGCCGAAACGCCATCCTCCGCCGGTACAATTGTCGACAATGTGACAGGCTCACGCGCAAGGCATCGTATCGTTGCGAAAGCTCTGCCCTGTCTCTGGAAGAGAATGGTCGAACCTGGCACGCGTTGTGGCGCGGGTTCGCATCCGAGAGGTAACCATGCTGGTTTTCATCATCAAGCGTTTGGGAAATGCCGTGCTCGTCATGCTTTCCGTCGCGCTTATCGCGTTTCTCATTTTTCGGCTCGCGGGTGACCCTGTTGAGCTGATGGTCGGCGAACAGACCTCGCAGGAGGATCGGGCGGCCCTGCGTGAGCGCCTCGGCCTCAATGACAGCCTGCCGACGCAATATCTGCGGTTCGTCAAAGATGCGGCAGAGGGCAATTTCGGCGTTTCCTATCGCAACGGCCAGCAGGTGCTGCCGCTGATAGCGGAGAGGTTTCCGGCAACACTGGAGCTTGTTCTTGTCGCCACTGTCCTTTCGCTGGTCGTCGGCCTTCCGCTCGGGGTGCTGACGGCAATCAGGCGCGGCAAATGGTATACGGAGGGCCTGCAGTTCCTGTCGATCGTCGGCGTTTCGCTGCCGAGTTTCGTCGTTGGCATTCTGCTCATTCTCGTCTTTTCGGTGTCGCTCGGCTGGGCGCCGGCCTTCGGTCGGGGAGATGTGGTGCAGATCGGCTGGTGGTCCACCGGGTTGCTGACCTCCTCCGGGCGTGCGGCCATCATTTTGCCGGCCATTGCGCTTTCGCTTTATCAGATCACGCTCGTCATGCGTCTGGTCCGCGCCGAGATGCTGGAGGTGTTGCGATCCGATTTTGTTAAGTTTGCGCGTGCCCGTGGCATTCCCCGCTGGCGCATCTACTTCCGCCATGCGCTTCGCAACTGTCTCATGCCTGTCGTGACGCTGACGACGATGAATGTCGGCTCGCTGATCGCCTTCGCGCTGATTACGGAAACGGTCTTCCAGTGGCCGGGCATGGGCATGCTGTTCATACAGGCGGTTACGTTTCTCGATATTCCCGTCATGGCGGCCTATCTCTGCATCATTTCCTTCATCTTCGTTGTTCTCAACACGTTCGTCGACATTGCCTATGCGGTGATCGATCCGCGTCTGCGCACCGCGCGTTAACCGAAGGGAGCCGGTTTCATGACAGACCTTCCACAAATGGCAAAACCCGCCCGCCGGTCGCTTTTCAGCCGCATGCGCGACAGCGATCTCTACTGGTCCTTCAGTCGCAGCAAATCGGCGAAGATCAGTGCGCTGGTCCTCTCAATCCTGATCCTCGCTGCCATATTCGCGCCGCTGATCGCGCCGCAAAACCCCTATGATGGCGCTTCGCTGGACATGTGGAAGGCCGAGTTGCCGCCGGTGTGGCAGGAGGGCGGCGAATGGCCCTATCTGCTCGGCACCGATACGCAGGGGCGGGACATGCTCTCCGCCATTCTTTACGGCACCCGCATATCGATCGTCATCGGTGTCGCTTCCGTGGCGCTGTCGCTGGTCATCGGCATGACGGCCGGGCTGGTCGCCGGTTATTTCGGCGGCTTTGCCGATAATCTCCTGATGCGGATCGGCGACATCACGCTCTCCATCCCGACAATTCTGGTAGCGATTCTTGTTTCCACGGTGGTGCGGCAGATGTTGCCGGACAGTCTGCGCGAGGTGGGGGCATCCGCCGTGCTCATTTTCGCCATCGCCCTTTCCGCCTGGGTGCAATATGCGCGCACCGTGCGCGCCCAGGCCATCGTCGAAACCGGCAAGGATTATGTGCAGGCGGCCAAACTCATCGGCGTTCCCGCCCGTCGCATCATGGCCAACCATATCCTGCCCAATACGCTCACACCAATCATGGTTGCCGCCACGCTCAATTTCGGCATGGCGATCCTCACCGAAGCGACGCTGTCCTTCCTCGGCATCGGCATGCCGCCCAGCCAGCCTTCGCTTGGAACGCTGATCCGCATCGGCAACCAGTTCCTGTTCTCGGGGTCGTGGTGGATCGTATTGTTTCCCGTTTTCCAGCTCTGTCTGCTCGTCGTCACCGTCAACCTTCTGGGTGACTGGCTGCGCGATGCGCTCAATCCGAAACTGAGGTGAGTTCCATGCACGATCTTCTGCTCCGCAACATCAGGCCCATGGCGGGCGATACCTGCGACATTCTGATCAGGCAGGGAAAGATAGCCGGTTTCGGAAAGTTCGAGGCCGAGCCGGGCATGCCGGTCGAGGAGGGGAATGGTGCGATTGCCGTTCCCGGCCTTATCGATGCCCATACCCATCTCGACAAGACGACATGGGGCATGCCCTGGCATGTCAATAATCGCGCGGCGATCCTGCGCCAGCGGATCGACTTTGAACGCGAAAACCGGACACAGATCGGCATCGATCCGCACCGCCAGTCCATGCGCCACGCCATCGGCCTTGCGGCCAATGGCGGTACGCATATTCGCAGCCACGTGGATATCGACCCGACCCATGGCCTGGCGCTTGTGGAGGGCATCTGGGAGACCCGCGAGAAGCTGAAGGGCATCATCGACATCGAAGTCGTCGCCTTCCCGCAATCCGGCGTCATGGTCATGCCCGGCACCGTGGAGCTTCTGGACGAGGCCCTGAAACAGGGCTGCGAAGTGCTTGGCGGCATCGATCCCTGCGGCATCGACCGCGATCCAAAGGGCCAGCTGGATATTCTCTTTGCGCTTGCGGTCAAGCACGGCGTGCCGATCGACATCCATCTGCATGAGGCAGCCGACCTCGGCGCCTTCACCATGGAGCTGATCTTCGAGCGTATCCGGGCCAACGGCATGGAAGGCAAGGTCGCTATCAGCCATGCCTTTGCACTCGGGATGAATGATTACCTGCGGGTCGGCAAGCTGATCGAAGAGATTGCAAGGCTCGACGTGGCGATCCTGACGACCGGTGCGCCTTCGGCAAACGTGCCGTCGATCATGCGGCTGAAAGAGGCGGGTGTGCGTGTGGGCGGCGGTTGTGACGGCATTCGCGATACCTGGGGTCCATGGGGTCAGCCGGATATGCTCGACCGGGCAAAGATCATCGGTATGAAGAACGGCCTGCGCTCAGATATAGAGCTTGCCCATGTGCTGCATGTGGTCTCGCAGGGCGGAGCCGATGTCATGGGGCTTGGCGATTATGGCCTCTCGGAAGGCTGCGCCGCAGACTTCACGCTGCTTACGGGCGAAACGCTCGCCCATGCCGTTGTTGATATTGCGCCCCGGCCGCTCGTCGTCAAAGGCGGCCGCGTTACCGCCAGAAACGGCAAAGCCATCGTGGAGGCGCCGTGATGAGTGCCGCTTTGCAATCTCTCGCGCTTGGCGAACGTCCGTCGGGCCGCACGCTGCTTACCGCAAGCTGGGTTGTCGGACACAAGGATGGATCACACCGGCTTTTGAAAAACGGCGAGGTGGTCTTCGAGAATGGTGAGATTCTGTTCGTCGGGCACGGTTTTCCGGGCGAGGTCGCCCGTCGCGTCGATTTCGGCAATGCCCTCATCAGCCCCGGCCTGATCGATCTCGACGCACTTTCCGATCTCGATACGACGATCCTGGGGATCGATCACTACCCCGGCTGGGCCAAGGGCCGGGTCTGGCCGCGATCTTATGTCGAGGCGGGTCCCTACGAGATGTATTCCGGGGAGGAGCTGGCCTTCCAGAAGCGTTTTGCTTTCGGCCAGCTGCTTCTCAACGGCATTACCACGGCTGCGCCCATCGCTTCCCTGTTTTATCGGCAATGGGGCGAAACCGTTGCCGAATTCGAGGCTGCGGCCGATGCTGCCGGCGAACTCGGCCTGCGCGTCTATCTCAGCCCCGCATACCGCTCCGGCGGCATGGTGCTGGAAGAGCCGGGGCGCATGGTGCCTGTTTTTGACGAAGAGCGCGGCTTTCAGGGGCTGAAGGATGCGGTGTCCTTCATCGAAAAACAGAGCGGACGGCATGGCGATCTTGTGCGCGGCATGCTCGCGCCGGATCGGGTCGAGACATCGACGCTCGCCCTGTTGCAAAGAACCGATGCGGCCGCGCGTGATCTTGGATGCAAGTTCCGTCTGCACATGGCGCAGGGCACGATGGAGGTCGATACCGTCCGCAGCCTTCATGGCTCCACTGCGCCCGTGTGGCTGGCCAAGGCCGGTCTCCTCAGCGACCGCCTTGTCGCGCCGCACGCCACCAATGCGACTGACGAAGATCTGGCGCTCTACGCTGAAAATGGCGTTTCCATCGTCCACTGTCCGCTGGTGTCGGCCAGAGGCGGCAGCAAGCTGTCGTCGTTTTCGTCGTGCCGGCAGCGTGGCATCAACATTGCGATGGGCACGGACACGGCACCGGCCGACATGCTGATGAACCTTCTGGTCGGGCTCATCACCTGCCGCATCAGCGACGGTGCTCCCGACAGGGTCCGCTCGGCCGATCTGTTCGACGCCGCCACGATCGGTGGCGCACGGGCGCTGGGTCGGTCCGATCTAGGACATCTCTCAAAGGGCGCCCGAGCCGATATCGCGGTCTTCGATCTCGATGATACCGTCATGGCGCCGAGCGTCGATCCGATTACGACCATCGTTACCGGCGGTTCCGGCAAGATCACACGTGCGGTCTTCGTTGATGGCCGCCTGTCGATGCGTTCAAGGCAGGTCGCGAATATCGACATGGAGCGCGCCCGCGTTCAGGCGCAGGCGCAGTTCGATGGGCTGATTGCGAAATATCCCGAACGAAGCTGGGCCAATCCGCCCGTTTCGGAAATTTTCCCCCCGAGCTACCCGGTGGAGGTTGACGCCAATGGATAATATGAACCAGTCGGTTATCGACGTTCGCAATCTGAAAGTCGAGTTTCCGGGACGCAGAGGCACGGTGACGGCCCTTTCGGATATCAGCCTGTCGATCCGCCCCGGCGAAATCCTCGGAGTGGTGGGAGAGTCCGGTGCCGGAAAATCCATGACCGGGCTTGCGATACAGGGCTTGCTGGAAAAGCCCGGCCGCATCGCCGAAGGCGAAATATGGCTTGGGTCGCGGCGTATCGACAAGTTGGACGACAGGGCGATGGAGAGCATTCGCGGCCGCGAGATCGGTGCGATTTTTCAGGATCCGCTCACCTCTCTCAACCCACTCTTTACGGTGGGCGCTCAGCTGGTCGAAACGATCCGCCAGCATCTGCCGCTCAATAAAAAAGAGGCGCGGGGGCGGGCGGTTCAACTCCTGAAAGATGTCGGCATTCCGTCTCCGGAAGACCGCATCGATCATTATCCGCATCAGTTCTCCGGCGGCATGCGCCAGCGTGTCGTCATCGCGCTGGCGCTGGCGGCCTCGCCAAAGCTCATCATTGCCGACGAGCCGACCACGGCGCTTGACGTATCCATTCAGGCGCAGATCATCTCGCTGCTGCGCAGGCTGTGCAAGGAGAAGCAGACGGCCGTCATGCTGGTCACGCATGATATGGGCGTCATCGCCGAAGCTGCTGATCGCGTTGCCGTGCTTTATGCCGGCAGGCTGATTGAGGTCGGGCCGGTCGAGCAGGTTCTGCATGCGCCGAAACATCCCTATACGCAGGGCCTGATGGCCTCCATCCCTTCCCTCGGCGCGCGGGTGGAGCGGCTCAACCAGATCGACGGGGCGATGCCGCGTCTTGATGCGATCCCCCCGGGCTGCGCCTTCAATCCGCGCTGTGGCTTTGCCGGCCCCCGCTGTCTTCGCGAGCGCCCGGAACTGGAAACGCAGGGCAACAGCGCAAGCGCCTGCTGGATGAATGCAGGAGGAACAGCATGAAAGCCCCGGTGACAAAAACGCCCGCACTGACGGTGAAGGGTCTGACCAAGACCTTCGATGTTTCCGCCCCATGGCTCAACCGCGTCATCGAGCGCAAGCCCCGTCTTTTTGTGCAGGCCGTCAACGACATCGACTTCACGGTGCCAGCCGGCGGCTGTCTCAGCATCGTCGGCGAAAGCGGCTGCGGCAAGTCCACGGTTGCGCGGCTGGTGACGGGGCTGTTCCGGCCGAGCGCCGGTGAGTTCCGCTTTGCCACGGGACGAAAGGGTGCGCCGCTTTCAGCGCAGATGATCTTTCAGGATCCTTATGCCTCGCTTAATCCGCGCTGGCGGGTGAAGAACATCATTGCAGAGCCGATCCGGGAACTGAAACTGCGCGCCACCCGTGCTGAGACGATGGAGCGGGTGGAGGAGCTGTTGCGAACGGTCGGTCTCTCTGCCTCGGACGGCGAGAAATTCCCGCATGAATTTTCCGGCGGCCAGCGCCAGCGCATTTCGATTGCCCGCGCCCTGGCAAGCGAGCCGGAGTTTCTGGTCTGCGACGAACCGACATCCGCGCTTGACGTGTCGGTGCAGGCGCAGGTGCTGAACCTGATGCGGCGGCTGCAGGACGAGCTGGGGCTGACTTATCTGTTCATCAGCCATGATATGAGCGTGGTTCGCCACATGTCGGACCGTATCGCGGTGATGTATCTCGGCCGCATCGTGGAGGAGGGCGATACGGAGGAGCTGTTCGCCCGCCCGCGCCACCCCTATACGCAGCTTTTGCTGCAGACCATTCCCAATATCGAGGCGCCGCGCCGCGACCGGGAACTGGTGGCAGGTGAAGTCCCAAGCCCGCTCAGGCCGCCTTCGGGCTGCACCTTCCATCCGCGCTGCCCGCTGGCAACGGCGCGCTGTTCGGCGGAAGTGCCGCAGGTGCGCACGCTTGCCGGCGGCACACGCGTTGCATGTCATCTGGTGGAGGACGAAGAGGTGTTGACGCAGGAACGGGAGCGCGCCTGACCGGCAAGGTCAGGCGAGTGCTGCCCGCAGATCATGGGAAAGGTCGCGGATTTCGCTGAGGTCGAGTTCCGCTTCCACATGTTCGAGGTGATGGGTCATCAGATGCGTGGCTCTCGACGGATCATTATTGGCAATCGCATCGACGATTTCCGCGTGCTCGTCAGGCCCGCAGTTGAAGCGGTCCGTGTTACGGTAAACGGCAGTGATGAGGGAGGAACGGGAAATGAGGTCGCGCATGGTGGTGAACAGGAAATCGGAACCGACCGTTTCCGCAAGCAGCAGGTGGAAGCCGCCGGAAAGCTTGATGATGTCGGTGGTGATATTGTGAGCATTGGCCAGGCGCTCCTTTTCGACATGGTCGCGAAGCCGTTTCAGATCAGCCTTGGTGGCCGATTTGCACAGTCGCTCAACGACGCATTGTTCTACCGTGCGGCGCACGAAGAACACGTCTCGCGCCTCTTCGACCGACGGTTTGGAAACGAAGGCGCCGCGATTGGGAACGATGGTGACGAGCCCGTCGCGCTCCAGCACGGAAAGCGCCTGGCGGATGCGCGCGCGGCTGACGCCGAAAATGGTGGCGAGCTGCTCCTCCTTCAGCTGCACGCCCGGGCGAAGCCGTCGTTCAGCGATCGACAGCCAGACTTTCTCGACAATTTGCTGCGTGGACTGGCCGTTTTGTTCGGTCATCGGGTTCACTCTCCATTGTGGGTAGAGAAGCGTGATGCGGTGGAAAAAGTCAACCGTTTCAACAGAGTTTTGGTTGCAAGATTGTCAACAATATGAAATAATATTGTGTACTATAAACAGGGCAGTTGTCATGGAATTCGACTTCACCACGCTCGAACCGCAGAGCCGTTATCGTCTGCTGACGAATTTTATCGGTCCCCGGCCGATAGCACTCGTCACGACGCGTTCGGCTGCCGGCCACAACAATGCGGCGCCGATGAGCTTTTTCAACGTTTTTTCCCATGATCCGCCGATCGTCGTCCTCGGTGTCCAGCCGCGTGTGACGGGTGAGGAGAAGGACACGATGGTCAATATTCGCCGCACCGGCGAATTCGTCATCAACATGGTGGACATGGCCCTGTCGGAACAGATGCTCGTCTGCGGCCTCGGCTTCGACAGCGAGGTGGACGAACTTTCCATGGCGCGGCTGACCGCGACCCCCTGCAACAAGATCGATGCAAGCTTTGCGGCGGAATCACCCTGCGCCTTTGAGTGCCGGGTGGAGCGCCTGATCGATTATCCGCGCCGCACGCTGGTTCTGGGTGAGGTTGTACACATGCATGTGCACAAGGATTGCCTTGATGAAGAGGGGCGTTATGTCGATCCGGACCGCTACCAGCCGATCGCACGTCTTCACGCCGACAATTACATTACTTCGGACCGCCAGTTCGTCCTCAAGGCGCCAGCGATGACCGACTTCATAAAGCCAGATGGCGCGTGAAGGTCCTGAAAGGCTTACCCCGATGCATATTCGCCTGATCAACCCCAACTCTACGGCCTCGATGACGGCGCAGGCGCTCGACAGTGCCTTGCGCGTCAAACACATGGATACGAAAATTTCCGCTGCAAATCCCGCCGATACGCCCGTGAGTATCGAAGGTGGGGCGGATGAGGCGCTGGCCGTTCCGGGCCTGCTGCAGGAAATCCGCAAGGGTGAACAGCTGGGCGTTAACGCCTATGTCATCGCCTGCTTTGACGACCCGGGGCTGCATGCCGCCCGCGAAGTGGCGCGCGGGCCGGTCATCGGCATCTGCCAGGCCGCCATTCAGGTGGCCATGACGATCAGCCGCCGATTTTCCATCATCACCACTCTGCCGCGTTCGATCCCCATCATCGAAGACCTTGTCGGCAACTATGGGGCGGAGCGGCATTGCCGCAGGGTCCGCGCCATCAATCTGCCGGTTCTTGGTCTCGAAGAAGATCCGCTCGCTGCCGAATTGATGCTGATCCGCGAAATCGAAGCGGCCAAAAAGGAGGATGCGGCGGAAGCGATCATCCTTGGATGCGCCGGCATGTCGGCTCTGTGCGACAGGCTGCGGGAGGCAACCGGCGTGCCTGTTATCGATGGCGTCACGGCAGCGGTGAAACTCGCCGAGGCGCTGGTGGGGGCGGGTTACGTGACCTCGAAGGTCAATGCCTATGATTATCCGCGCATCAAGGAAGCCATGCTGGTTGCCTGAGCCGGGAGAGGGCATACGGTTTCAGGCAATGTGGATGCCCGAAACCGCACTGTTTGCAGCCTTAATTAGCGGGCGTGCTTCAATTGCAGGCGTGATACGCCCGCTGCAATGTTTACACCCGTGCCGACCTCGGCGCTAATCGGCTGAAGCGCGAAATTCTTGGCGTTGCCGCCGATCAGGGCGTTTGCGCCAATACCGATGCCGACCGAGGCGGCGGCGGAAGCGCCAACATACTCGCCGCCAAGCGCGCCGTCGCCGATGCGGCTCGCCGCCGTGTTGAACACGATCCAGCTCATATAGGTCTTGCCCGTCACGCCGATATCGAGACCCAGCTTACCGATGGTGCCGGTGTAGCGCTCGGTCTTGCCGGAACGCTGGCGAAACTGGCAATCGACATTTTTGCTGGAACCGATCACAAGGCCGACCCCACCTGCGATTTCGCAGGACAAGGTCCCGACACGTTCCTTCTGGACGGTCTCAGTCGCGCGCTTCGAGTTGTGCTTGGTTTCGGCTGAAGCGAGCGGGGCAAGTGTCAGGGTTGCAATGGCGGTTGCGAGAACGAACTTCTTCATTGTTTATCACTCCTGTTATTGTTGGCGAGGTGGAGGCGCTGGGAGGCCGCGTCCAGCCTGATCGACGGCCGCTGGCGGATCGCCAGATCGGCGATGATGGGTCGCGATGCGAAACATTCGGCGATGATGACCGCACGTTCGAAGGCAGAGAGTGTTTCAACTTCGCCTGTGAGGACAATGCACCCATCAGAGGAACTGACGGAGATGCTGCTGTTTTCCTGCCCGTCCGCATAGGCGATCAGTGCCTGCAACGCGGCGCACAGGCTGATTTCCTGCGGATTGCAGCCCGGTGCCGTGTTTGCGTCCCATGAAAGCATCATCGTGAAACCTCCCGCCCTGAACAATCGGTAGATCACTTTAATGCTTTGGTGATGGCGTCTTTCGCCCGGCCAAGTTTCTCCTGTGCGTGGCCGGCGACTTTTTCTGCCTTGCCTTCCGCTTCAAGTTGCCCATTGCCGGTAATCTTTCCGGCCGCTTCCTTGATGGTTCCCTTGGCCTGGCGGGCAATGCCTTCGATACGGTTTTTGTCCATGATGCACTCCTTCCATCGTTGGATACTGCCGCTGCTGACAACGGCATGATGTGAAGGTAGTGCGGCGCAATGGCCTGAAGCAGAGCACTTTCTACTAGTTGAACTGGTATAAAGTGACCTATTTTTGCAAAAGCAGGCCGCTATTTTTCCCTGCGGCCGGAAAAGCCCCGTTCGCGTGCCCAGATGACCGCTGCAGTACGGCGGTTCACGCCGATCTTGCCATAAAGCGACGCGATATGATTACGAATGGTGTGCTTGGAAAGATGAAGCCTGTCGCTCATTTCCCTGTCGCTGCAACCGTCACAGATAAGCGACAGGATTTCCTCCTCGCGATCCGTCAGGTCCTTCAGCGATGCCGACGGCGTCGTGCTGCGCGCGTTCTGCCGCAGTCCCGCCAGTCTTTCGACGACGGTTCTGCTGAACCATGATGTATCGGTCATCACGCTTTCGATCGCCTCGATCAGTTCATTTTCCGAGCGTCTGCGTTCGGTCACGTCCTGTATTGCCCAGATGACGCATTGCTGGTCGTTGATCTCGGCGCGTTCGGCAGAAACGATGCATTCGGCAGCGCCGCCATCGCTCAGCTTCATGCGCATGTTTTCATTGCGGATGGGGATGTTGTCCTTCAGCCGTTTCTCTATATCCCGGCGTGCCGCCACGTCTTCCCAAAGTCGCAATTCGCCGGCGGTTTTGCCCACCACCTCCGGCTCCTTGCGGCCGCATAGTTGCAGGAAGGCGTCGTTGACTTCAGTCAGCACGAAATCCTCCAGCCGCGAAACGGCAGCCGGCGCGGGTGAAAGGCGGAAAGACTTGAAGAACCGTTCTTCGCTCTGGCGCAGCGCGTTCTGCGCCCTGCGACGCCCGTCAAGATCGGCGAAGGTGAAGAGCATGCAGGGCTCCTCGGCAACCGCGATGGTTTCGCCAGCGACGATCACCAGTCTGTCGCCTCCCGGTATGGGGATAAGCGCCTCCCGCTGGCGGATGATCCTGCCTTCATGCAGCCGCTTCAGCGCGTCCTCACCGGTGTCGCATTCGGAAAACAGTCCAAGCTCCTCGACGCTCACGCCGATAATCTCCTCACGTGTGAAGCCGGTCATTTCAAGAAAGCCCTGATTAACGCGGATGAAACGCTTGTCTTCCAGCCGGCAGATCAGGCCCGGGGCAGGGTTGGCGTTAAAGGCGCTTTCAAAGCGCGCTTCGGCCTCAAAACGGGGTGTTTCGTCCCGGATGATGAGGACGAGAACGTCGGGCCTGGCACCCGCATCCACAAGAACGAGGCCACGTATCGTATGGACCCAGCATTCCTCTTCATTGCCACTCGGCGATACTTCCACCGTCACGTCGTCGAAATCATCGCCGGCCAGAAGACGCTCGAGCGGATATTGTCCCTCCTCGAGCAGATGGTTGTTGCGATAACGAAGCGTAAAATTGCGCCTGTAGGCCGCTGCATCCTCTCCCAGATCCGTGAGCGCCTCGATCCGGTGCATACGAAGTGCCGCCCTGTTTACCCAGGCAATCGTTCCGTCCTTTTCGAGCAGGATCAATCCGTCGCTCAACCCGGCGATCAGATTTTGCAACACAAGCCGGTTGATCTTCGGAATGTCTGCGTGCTCGTCCATATTGCCCCCGGCATGTTGATCCCCGTGCGGGTTATAACGCATGGTTGAGGTAAGTGTTGCAGCAAACTCAAGGAGACGTGTCGCAATCCGGCGGTCTTTCGCTGCGACTGGATTTGCGACGGGGCTCACCTCACGTTAGTGTCGCCGTGCACGTCGTCCTACACAGCGACACGTGTTACGGGAGGCAGGATGATCGACAAGCTGGAGTTTTTCATCGCGCTTGCGCGTGCCGAGCACTTCGGGCGGGCGGCGGAGGAGTGTGGCGTTTCGCAGCCCACGCTTTCTGCGGCCATCCGGCAACTCGAGGATCAGCTCGGCGTCGTGCTTGTCGTGCGCGCGGCGCGGTATCAGGGCCTGACGCCGGAAGGCCAGCGGGTTCTGGAATGGGCAAGGCGCATCGTTGCCGATACACGCACCATGCGGGAGGAAATGCGGGCGGCGCGCAAAGGTCTTGCCGGTCATATCCGCCTTGCCGTCATCCCCACCGCCCTTGCCATGGTGCCGCGTCTTACCGAACCGTTTCAGGCGCGCCATCCGGCGGTCACCTTCTCCGTCACCTCCCGCACCTCGCTGCAGGTTCTGAGCCAGATCGAAAATCTCGAGATCGATGCGGGAATCAGCTATCTGGACAATGAGCCGCTCGGCCGGGTCACCACGGTTCCTCTTTATTCGGAGCGGTATCATTTGATCGCCGCAGCTGGCACGCCGCTTGCCGATCAGGAAAACGTGACCTGGAAGCAGGTCTCGGATCTTCGGCTTTGTCTATTGACTTCCGACATGCAAAACCGCCGTATTATCAACAAGCACATGGCCGAAGCGGGTGTCGAGGCGAAGCCCACGCTCGAATCCAATTCGATGATCGTGCTTTTTTCCCATATTCGCACGGGTCAATGGGCCTCGATAATGCCGCGTAACATTGCGGAATCGTTCGGTTTTCCAAAACAGATACGAATGATCCCCATCACCGAGCCGGATGCGGAACATCTGGTCGGGCTGATTGCGACCTATCGCGAACCGCATACGCCGCTCGTATCGGCGCTGCTGCACGAGGCGCGATTGCGCGCCGCCGCCTCCGTTTTTGATAGAAATTTCCTATCGACTGACGGAAAGGCGTTATTGACCTGATCTGGATCAGCTAGCCATTCTTTCCGGCATCAGGCGGGTGCGACGTAACGGGTCAGGATGTGGAGGTCCTCCGTTCGAACCATCTGCCCCAAGTCGGTTTGGGAGGACTGGCCTTATGAATATTCGTGCGGTGGCCGTGGATGAGGCGGCCCGTGTTTCCGCAATCATCGAAGACTGTCTGCATCTGGAAGGGCCGATGCTGCCCATTCTGCACAGGGTGCAGGAGGAGTTCGGTTATGTGCCTGAAAGCGCCAAGCAGATCATTGCCTTGGCCCTCAATGTCTCGCGGGCGGAAGTGCATGGTGTCGTCAGCTTTTATCCTGACTTCCGTGATCATCCCGGTGGACGCCATGTCCTGAAGCTCTGTCGGGCAGAGGCTTGCCAGTCGATGGGCGGCGAGTCTCTCAACAATACCATCAGACAAAAGCTCGGTCTTGACTGGCACGAGACGGCTGCGGATGGCTCGGTCACGCTTGAGCCGGTCTTCTGTCTCGGGCTCTGCGCCCAGGCGCCGGCCCTGATGCTGGACGGCGATGTTTATGCAAGGGTAGACGAGCACTGTCTTGGCGACATTCTGGCGGAGGCGCGCCGATGAGCATCACCGTTTTCGTACCCTGCGATTCCGCCGCTTTGGCTGTCGGTGCAGATCGCGTTGCCGAAGGCATCCGGAGCGAAGCGGCCGCCCGAGGCCATGATGTCCACATCGTGCGCAACGGTTCGCGTGGCCTGCTCTGGCTGGAAGTCTTGGTGGAGGTTCGCACCGATCACGGCCGTATCGCCTATGGCCCGGTCAAGGCTTCTGATGTTTCTGCACTTTTCGACGCCGGTTTTCTTGATGGTGGCGACCATGCGCTCTGTCTTGGGCCTACCAAGGATATTTCGTTCCTGAAAAGCCAGACGCGCCTGACGTTTGCGCGCTGCGGCGTCACCGATCCGCTGTCGCTTGAGGATTACCGCGCCTATCAGGGCATGAAAGGACTGGAAAAAGCCGTTTCCATGGCTCCTGCCGAGATCGTCGGCCAGGTAACGGAAAGCGGCCTTCGCGGGCGCGGCGGCGCGGGTTTCCCGACGGGCATTAAATGGAAGACCGTCGCCGATGCCATGGCCGACCAGAAATATATCGTCTGCAACGCCGATGAGGGCGACAGTGGCACCTTTGCCGATCGCATGATCATGGAGGGTGACCCCTTCGTGCTGATCGAGGGCATGGCCATTGCCGGGCTTGCGGTCGGGGCGACGAAGGGTTTCATTTACACCCGCTCCGAATATCCCCACGCCATCAGAACGATGGAAAAGGCCATCGAGATCGCCCGCCGCGAAGGCGTGCTTGGCAACTCGGTGCTGGGGTCGGGCCGCGCCTTCGATATGGAAGTGCGCATGGGGGCCGGCGCTTATGTGTGCGGTGAGGAAACCTCGTTGCTTAACAGCCTTGAGGGCAAGCGTGGCACGGTGCGCGCCAAACCGCCGCTTCCGGCGCTGCAAGGCCTGTTCGGCAAACCGACGGTGGTCAACAATGTCATCTCGCTCGCGTCGATCCCGGTGATCATGGATCGCGGCGCGGCCTTTTATCGGGATTTCGGCATCGGCCGTTCGCATGGCACGATCCCGATCCAGCTTGCCGGCAATGTCAAACATGGCGGATTATACGAGACCGCGTTCGGTTTGCCGCTCGGGCAACTGGTCAACGATATCGGTGGCGGCACGATTACCGGTCGTCCCGTCAAGGCGGTTCAGGTCGGCGGTCCTCTGGGCGCTTATTTTCCCGTCTCGCTGTTCGACACGCTGTTTGACTATGAGGCATTTACCGCCGCCGGCGGCCTGATCGGTCATGCCGGCATCGTCGTTTTCGACGACACGGCCGATATGCTGCGTCAGGCCCGTTTCGCGCTTGAGTTCTGCGCTGTAGAAAGCTGCGGAAAATGCACGCCATGCCGCATCGGTTCGACGCGCGGTGTCGAAACGGTCGATAAGATTTCCCTTGGAATAGAGCGGGAGCGAAATACAGCCCTGCTCGAAGACCTGTGCGAAACGATGAAGTTCGGTTCGTTGTGCGCGCTTGGCGGTTTCACGCCTTATCCCGTCATGAGCGCGCTGCGGCATTTCCCGCAGGATTTCGCACCCATCCCACGCATCGAAGCGGCGGAGTAAGACCATGGCCCTTGTTTTTGAAAACGACTACGGAACACCGAAATCCCTGTCCACCGAGATGGTGACACTGACTATCGACGGCCGTGAAATCACCGTGCCAGCGGGAACGTCGATCATGCGCGCTTCGAGGGAAGCGGGCATCGATGTTCCCAAGCTCTGCGCCACCGATATGGTCGATGCCTTCGGCTCCTGTCGTCTCTGTCTTATCGAGGTGGAGGGCCGCAACGGCACCCCCGCTTCCTGCACCACGCCGGTCGCATCCGGCCTTGTCGTGCACACCCAGACGGAGCGTCTGAAACAGATCCGCAAGGGCGTGATGGAGCTTTATATCTCCGACCACCCGCTTGACTGTCTGACCTGCGCCGCGAATGGCGATTGCGAATTGCAGGATATGGCCGGTGCCGTGGGCCTGCGCGATGTGCGTTACGGTTACGATGGCGACAACCATGTCAAGGCCCGTGCAGGTGATGGCCTTCTCAACGCCAACTGGATGCCGAAGGATGAGAGCAACCCTTATTTCACCTATGATCCGTCGAAATGCATCGTCTGCTCCCGCTGCGTGCGCGCCTGTGAGGAAGTGCAGGGGACGTTTGCGCTGACGATTGAAGGTCGCGGCTTCGAGAGCCGGGTGTCGCCCGGCGCGCATGAAGCGTTTCTCGATTCCGAATGTGTGTCCTGCGGCGCCTGCGTGCAGGCCTGTCCAACGGCGACGCTCACCGAAAAATCGGTGATCGAAATCGGCCAGCCGGAACATTCGCTGGTCACGACCTGCGCCTATTGCGGCGTCGGCTGTTCGTTCAAGGCGGAGATGCGCGGCGAAGAACTGGTGCGCATGGTGCCGTGGAAGGACGGGCAGGCCAATCGTGGCCACTCCTGCGTCAAGGGCCGCTTTGCTTATGGTTATGCCAGCCACCGCGACCGGATTCTCAACCCCATGGTCCGGGAGAAGATTTCCGATCCGTGGCGGGAAGTGACGTGGGAAGAGGCTTTTTCGCATGTCGCCTCGGAATTCCAGCGGATTCAGGGGGCTTATGGCCGCGAATCCATCGGCGGCATCACCTCGTCGCGTTGTACCAATGAAGAGACCTATCTGGTCCAGAAACTCATCCGCGCCGGTTTCGGCAACAACAATGTCGATACCTGCGCCCGCGTCTGCCATTCGCCGACGGGTTATGGTCTGGGACAGGCTTTCGGCACCTCTGCCGGCACGCAGAATTTCGATAGCGTCGAGCACTCGGATGTCGTCCTTGTCATCGGCGCCAACCCGACCGACGGCCATCCGGTTTTCGGCTCGCGCCTGAAGAAGCGGCTGCGCCAGGGCGCCAAGCTGATCGTTATCGATCCGCGCCGCATCGATCTCGTCCGCACACCGCATGTGGAAGCGTCTTTCCACCTGCCGCTGCAGCCGGGCACGAACGTCGCCGTGCTGACGTCGCTTGCCCACGTCATCGTCACCGAAGGACTGTTCGACGAGGCCTTTATCCGCGAGCGCTGCGACTGGTCGGAATTTGAAGACTGGGCCGCTTTCGTTGCGGAACACCAGCACAGCCCGGAGGAAACCGAAATCTTCACCGGCGTACCGGCAGAGGAGTTGCGCGGTGCCGCAAGGCTGTTTGCCAATGGTGGCAACGGCGCGATCTATTATGGTCTGGGCGTTACCGAACACAGCCAGGGCTCGACCACCGTCATGGCGATTGCCAATCTGGCGATGGCCACCGGCAACATCGGTCGGCCCGGCGTCGGCGTCAATCCGCTGCGCGGCCAGAACAATGTGCAGGGTTCCTGCGATATGGGGTCCTTCCCGCACGAGCTGCCGGGCTATCGGCATATTTCCGATGACGCCACCCGCGACGTCTTTGAAAAACTCTGGGGTGTGAAGCTCAACAACGAGCCGGGGCTGCGCATTCCCAATATGCTGGATGCTGCCGTCGACGGCAGCTTCAAGGGCATCTATATTCAGGGCGAAGATATTCTTCAGTCCGATCCGGACACCAAACATGTCTCCGCCGGTCTCGCCGCCATGGAATGCGTGGTGGTTCACGATCTATTCCTCAACGAAACGGCCAACTACGCGCATGTCTTCCTGCCCGGTTCGACCTTTCTTGAAAAGGACGGAACCTTCACTAATGCGGAACGCCGCATCAACCGCGTTCGTAAGGTGATGACGCCGAAAAATGGCCTTTCGGACTGGGAGGTCACGCAGAAACTTGCCCAGGCCATGGGGCTTGGCTGGAATTACACGCACCCGTCGCAGGTCATGGACGAAATCGCAGCCACCACGCCAAGCTTTGCCGGTGTTTCCTATGACTATCTGGAGGTCAACGGTTCGGTGCAGTGGCCCTGCAACGAGAAATTCCCGATGGGCTCGCCGATCATGCATGTGGACGGTTTCGTGCGCGGCAAGGGCAAGTTCATCCGCACCGAATATGTGGCGACGGATGAGCGCACCGGCCCGCGCTTCCCGCTGCTTCTGACCACGGGACGCATTCTGTCGCAATACAATGTCGGCGCGCAGACACGGCGCACGGAAAACGTCGTGTGGCACGAGGAAGACCGGCTGGAAATCCATCCGCACGATGCCGAACAGCGCGGCGTCAAGGATGGAGACTGGATCAAGCTCGTCAGCCGCTCCGGCGATACCACGCTCAGAGCGCTGATCACCGACCGCGTCGCCCCCGGTGTGGTTTATACCACCTTCCACCATCCGGGCACGCAGGCCAATGTCATCACCACCGACTTCTCCGACTGGGCGACCAACTGTCCGGAATACAAGGTGACCGCCGTGCAGGTGTCGGCTTCGAACGGGCCGACGGAGTGGCAGGAGGAATATGACGCGCTTGGCCGCCGGTCGCGGCGGATCACCGGCAAGCTGGAGGCAGCCGAATAATCGGGGCCGGGGGTGACCCGGTCATTTGAAACACGGACGCCGACCGGCAGGCGGCGCGGGGGAACAGCATGTTGCTTAATCACACCGACGAAAAACTGGTGAGGATGGCGAACCAGATCGCGACTTTTTTCCTCTCGCAGCCGGAGGGTGTCCGCATCGACGGCGTCGCCACCCATATCAACAAATTCTGGGAGCCGCGCATGCGCCGCCGGTTTTTCGAGATCGTCGATGCCGGTGCCGGAGAGTTTTTGCCGCTGGTGATAGCGGCCTCGCAGGAGATCAAAAGGCCCGGAACGCCTGTCGATGATGCGGTCGGCCTTGGGGAGGATGCCAAGGGTGCGCCGGGCGGCAAAGGGCCGGCTGCGGGTGAGTCCCTGTCCGAACCGAGCATTCCTGAAACCAGACATTGAGCGGCGGCGAGGGGGCCGCGTTCGCCGCATGGGAGAGCATTCGGCGGTTTCGCCCTGCCATACGGGGCGCGAAATTTGTCCAGACATCCACGAGGGAGGTAGTGTCAATGGCAGTAGCAGGCGTATCTGCGGGAGAACCGGTGCAGGCCGGAATTCTGGACCGCGAACGGATCATAGCGAAACCCGGATTTAACCGGTGGCTGGTGCCGCCGGCGGCTCTGGCCATTCATTTATGCATCGGCATGGCCTATGGCTTCAGCGTCTTCTGGCTGCCGCTGTCGAAGGCGCTGCCGGTGACGGATCCCAGTTGCTCCAGCATCACCCTTGTCGGTGCGTTGTTCACAACGGATTGCAACTGGCGTGTGGCCGATCTCGGCTGGATTTACACGCTGTTTTTTGTCCTTCTGGGTTGCTCGGCGGCAATCTGGGGCGGCTGGCTGGAAAGGGTAGGGCCGCGCAAGGCCGGTTTCGTCTCCGCCTGCTGCTGGTGCGGCGGCATTCTGGTTGCGGCGCTGGGCGTCATGACGCATCAATTATGGCTCATGTGGCTCGGGGCCGGCGTTATCGGCGGCATCGGGCTGGGGCTCGGTTATATCTCGCCGGTCTCGACCCTGATCAAATGGTTTCCGGATCGTCGCGGCATGGCGACCGGTATGGCAATCATGGGCTTCGGCGGCGGTGCGATGATCGGTGCGCCACTTGCCAATATCCTGATGAACACCTTCAAGACGGATGTCTCCGTCGGCGTGTGGCAGACTTTCGTCGTCATGGCCTTGATCTATTTCGCCTTCATGATGGCGGGTGCTTTTGGTTATCGTATTCCGCCCGCCGGCTGGCGTCCGGAAGGCTGGACGGCGCCCGCAGCCAAAAGCGCGATGATCACCCATCGTCACGTGCATCTGCGCGATGCGCACAAGACGAAGCAATTTTGGCTGATATGGGTGGTGTTGTGCCTCAATGTTTCGGCTGGCATCGGCGTCATCGGCATGGCGTCACCCATGTTGCAGGAAATCTTTGCCGGTTCGCTGATCGGCCTTCCGGGCGTCGGTTTTGCGGATCTGGATGCCGGTCAGAAGGCACAGATCGCCGCCATTGCGGCGGGGTTCACCGGCCTGCTGTCATTGTTCAACATCGGCGGGCGGTTCTTCTGGGCCTCCATGTCCGACAAGCTGGGCCGCAAGAACACATACTTCTGCTTCTTCATCCTCGGCATCATTCTCTATGCCCTGGCCCCGACATTTGCGACCATGGGCTCCAAGGCGTTCTTCGTTCTGGCTCTGGGCATCATCCTGTCGATGTATGGCGGTGGTTTCGCGACCATTCCCGCTTATCTAGCTGATATCTTCGGCACGCAGTTCGTCGGCGCCATCCATGGTCGGCTGCTGACGGCATGGGCAACGGCCGGCATCGCCGGACCGGTGGTCGTCAACTACATCCGTGAAGCGCAGATCGCTGCCGGTGTTGCACCGGGTCCGGCGCTATACACCAGCACCATGTATATATTGGCGGGCATGCTGGCGATCGGCCTTATCGCCAACGCGTTCGTGAAGCCGCTGCCGGAAAAATGGTTCATGTCGGATGCGGAGGTTGCCGCACTTCAGGCGAAAACCGCGGCCGCCAGCGCCGGCCCGACCGGCTCATTCGGCATCGGCAGGGGTGGTCTCGACGCCAAGGCCGCCTTCGCGTGGCTTGCGGTCGGCATACCGCTTCTCTGGGGCGTGTGGGTCACGGTCAGAAGCAGCCTTGCGCTGTTTGGCTGAGCGGATTTCGTTCGGTCATGCAGAATGAGTGCGCCGCTGACGAGGAATGCGTCTGCTTGTAGTCGGTGTGTTGCCTGATCAAGGCGCTAAAAAGAGGGAGGTGGTTCAGGTTCCATGAGCCGCTTCCCCAAACTCGCAAACACTGTCGGCCTCGTCGCAGGTTCAAATCTGAGCCACGCCAATGCGCGCTTTAATTTTCCGGGGGCTGAATTTCTCTTTTATTATCCCGGCCGGCCTTTGGTGGCCGCACCTCTTTCCGCTGATTAGCGCCCGCGTGCACGCTTGGCGAGGAGAGCGGACGTGGCCGAAGCGCGGTCCGACTGTTCTTTTGCAAGACGTGCTTCCCGAAGCCGCAGGCTCTTTGCTTCGCGGGATCGCGCAATGGAATCAAGCTCTTCGAATGCTTCTTCCTTCGCGAAAAACGGTGCCTGAATATGGCTGAAGGCAATCTCCGCCTTCTGGCGAGAGATGCTGTATTTTTCTGTCATCGGTGTTCCGGTGGTAAGGCTCGGCAAGCGAGCAAAAAACAAAAGGCCAGGCGATGTGCCTGGCCTTGATTGGGTTAGTATGCTTCCGGCAGTGCCAGTACATCCGTGGTCAAAGGAAAGCAAATACCCGTTCAGGCAGCCTGCAGGTTGCAGGCCGACATTTTACCCGACTTGTTGTCGCGCTCCAGATCGAAGCTGACCTTCTGGCCTTCGACGAGTTCACGCATACCTGAACGCTCAACGGCGGAGATATGAACGAAAGCATCGGTGCCGCCATTGTCAGGCTGAATGAAGCCGAAGCCCTTGGTGGAATTAAACCATTTAACTGTGCCAGTGGTCATGATGAACCCTTTCATAGCAATAGAGAAACCACAGCACTCAGGCGCTGCGGATGATGATAGCGATTTTGAAAGGAAAGGTTCGTTCAGAACGCGTTGCCAAGACACGTGATAAGCAAAGCTAAGCAAGCAAATTCGATTACCTCTTCTATCGGGTCGATGTCGCAATGTCAACTATTGGTTTCCGTATCGAAATCTTCGTCAAGAAATTGCGTCGCGGTGGGGATCGGTAGGTTGGCCGAAAGCTGAGCATTAACAAAGGCCAAGCTTGAGGCTCGGCCTTTGCAGATGGCTGGCTTGAGCGCGGATCGGTGTCACCGCCAGCTGGCAAGCAACCCTTCAAGTGTGGCGCGATCTTGCTTATCGAGACGCGCAAGCCCTGGCGCGCGAACGGGACCGACCGTAAGCCCGAGGATTTCCATCGCTTCCTTCACCACCGTCACATTCGCGCCGTTGCGGTACCGTGTCCGCAGCCGTTCGAACAGCTCGATCTTTTCGACGATCTTTCGGGCCGCGTCGAAATCCCCTGATGTCAGTGCGTCGAGGACCTGCAATGAAAACTGCGGCGCGACGTTGACGAGACCCGATGTGAAACCGCGTGCGCCGGCCGCGCAGAAGGCGGGCGCCCAGCTTTCCGCCAGTCCGCAGACGTACAAAGCGCCGTCCGGATCGGAAGCTGCAATCGCGCGTGACAACAGCATGATGTCGGTGGTGGCGAATTTGATGCCGGCGACATTCTGGTGGCTGGAAAGCCTGACCATGTCATCGACCGAAAAACCGTCGGCACGGACATAGGCCACCAGCGGCAATTCGCTGCCCTCTGCAAGGCCGATAAAATAGTCGATCTGTGATTGCGGAGCTGCAAAAGGGTCGACCGGCTGATGCGACATGACGGCAGAGGCGCCCATTTCCTTTGCCTGCCGCGCCATGGACAGTGCCTCTCGCTGCGAGCGCCCGATCGCCGCTGTTACCGGGGCTTTCCCGTTCACGCCTTTGATCGCGGCCTCATAGACCGTCAGAATTTCAGCGGGCGTCAGGGCGTAGAACTCGCCGGTATTACCCGCCGCGACGATATTATGGATGCCCGCCTTTGCCACGCGGGCGTAAACCTCGGCGGTGACACTGGCGTCCACTTCGCCGCCTGCATCATAAGCCGTCACGGGAACGCCGGAGATGCCTTGCAGGGCCTGGCGAAAATCGAATGTCGTCATCAATTTGTTCCTCAAGGTAAAAGGGCGTATCAGATGGAGAATTTGTGCACGGGCGTGCCGGCGACAGGCGCATCGAATGCAACGACCGTGCCCGCCGTGGAAACACCGTTGGTTTCGGTCACGAGACTGGTGAGATAGAGCGTCTTAAGGTCCGGGCCGCCGAAACACGGCATGGTCGGCCCCTTGAACGGCAGCCTGTAGATCTCGAATAACTCGCCTTCAGGCGTAAAGCGGTTGAGACGTCCGGCCTGAACGCCGGCGCTCCAGTAACAGCCTTCGCTATCGGTCGCAGCACCATCCGGCCTGCCTTCGTCGGGCGCGAAATCGTGAAGGCGTTCGGCCGGGCCGAGCTTGCCGGTGGCGACATCGAAATCGAATGCCTGATACATGAGCCCGCTGCTGTCGGAGTGATACATCCGTTTTCCGTCAGGGCTCCAGGCAAGCCCGTTCGATGTGAACATATTGCCGTTGATGATACGCTCGATGCCGCCGTCAGGCGCAACACGATAGAGACGCGCATTGCCTGTGGGTACGGCGGCCTCGTCGCGGGTTCCTACCCAGAAATGCCCGTCCGGGCCAACCTTGCCGTCGTTCAGGCGGCTGTCGAGTCGCCCTTGATCGGGATCGCACAGAAGGTCGAGCTTGCCACTTGCGGGGTCGAGCAGATGCACGCCGGTCTTGAGGCCCGCCACAACAAGGCCATTGTCGCACAGACCGAGACAGCCCACCTGGGCGGGCATGTCGAACCTGTCCAGCTTTCCGTCCGCATGCAGGCGGAAAATCGCCGGGGCGAGAATATCGACGAACCACAGATTGCCCGTCCGCTCGTCCCATGCGGGCGATTCGCCAACCTTCAAAGGCGTATCGACGAGGGATCGAAGTTTCGGTTCTATGATGCGCGGCTGGCTCACTGATTATTCTCCATCGCCCGTTTAGGCCTCGTTTTTTTGAATTGCGGGATCGGTTCTAGCCGCCGACGCCCTGAAACATGCGGGCGCGGGCTTTGAGGATGTGGTCTTTCATCGCGTTATGCGCCGCCTGCTCGCGCCGCGCAAAAATCGCTTCGACGATGGCAGTGTGCTCGTTCTGCACTTCGCGCACATGCTGCGGCGTGCGTTTGAGGCTGAGACTGCGTGTGACCGACTGGCCGATGGCGAAATGCGGTTTGAACCAGATCCGCACGGTGATGTGGAACTGGTTATGGCTTGCCCTCGCAATGGCTTCGTGCAGGGCGAAATCTTCCTCTGCGCCAAGATCGTTGCGCTCGAGACATTGTTCCAGAGCGGCAATTGCCTGCTCGATCCGCGTCTTGTCGGCCGCCTGCCAGTTGCGCGCCGCAAGTTCTGCCCCCGAGGCCTCAAGGCCGGCCCGGAACTCGAAAAAGCGTTGTACGTCGGCGAGCGAACCGACCGGCACCTGCTGCAACACCGATGAGTCGGGTTGCTGGCGCACGTAGGAGCCGGAGCCTTTCTGCGAAACGACAAGTTCGTCATTGCGCAGCCGCTCCAGCGCTGCGCGCACCACCGGCCGGGAAGCCCCGAACAGCGAGGCCAGGCTTTGTTCGGATGGTAGCCGCTCGTTTATGGGAAACCGCCCGTCCGAAATCATGCCGACGATCTTTTCGTAGACGATGTCGCTGAGCCGGGTCTCGCCGCGTGCGGCCGGCGATGTGGTCATATTGTCCATCAGCACACCTTTCGTTGCAAATCGCTGAAGTTGAACGGTTTCCTGTATGTCATCCGCAACAGAAATACCGGGGTTTTATCAGCGGGGGGCGCTGCCGTTCCGATCTTTATCGTCAAGCCTGTCTTCGAAAATCGCTCTACGAATAAAAAATATGTAAAAAGCTGTCAATACTTGTAATCATCTGAAAACGCCCATATGGTCTGCCCCTGCCGGTGGAGGATCGGCGTGCTGGCTGGCCGGGAGGGCCGTTGCGACACAGTGAAAGCTGTTTTGCTGCCGGTGATTTTTTGGGAGGATAATCGATGCGCGATGGGGATAAATTTTCGCTGGGCGTGACGCGCCGAACCTTTGTGGCGGGGCTTGGGGGTGTCGCTGCCCTTTCCGTCATCGGGACTTCGGCCAAAGCCGCCGCCGGCAAGGAAGCGCCGGAGCTGGCAGCTCTGGTAAAGGACGGCAAATTGCCGCCATTGGCCGAGCGCCTGCCTAAAAATCCGATGGTGGTGACGCCGCACGAAAAGATCGGCACCTATGGCGGCACATTGCGCCGTGGCCTGCGCGGCTCGTCGGACCATAACGGCATCCTGCGCATGGTCGGCAACCAGGGGCTGGTTCGCTGGAACATGGACTTCACCGAAGTTCTGCCCAACCTTGCTGAAAAATGGGAGGTCAATGACGACGCTTCGCAGTTCACCTTCCATCTGTTGCAGGGCGCAAAATGGTCTGACGGCCATCCCTTCACCGCAGATGACGTGGTGTTCGCCATCGAGGACTGCATCAAGAACAAAGAACTTTACAGCGCGACGCCAGCGCAGCTTTCCGTCGCCGGCAAGGCCGTCGATGTCGAAAAGGTCGATGATTTCACGGTAAGGTTCAAATTCGCAGCGCCAAATGCGCTCTATCTCGAAAACCTCGCCACGCCGCTTGGTCAGCACCCAACGCTGTTTGCCAAGCATTATTGCAGCAAGTTCCTGCCGAAATACAACACGTCGCTCGATGCCGATGTGAAGGCGGCCGGCGTTTCCAGCTGGACGGAACTGTTCCGCGCCAAGTGCGGTGACATCGAAATTCCATCCCGCTGGTCGAATGCCGAGAAGCCCACGCTTGACCCGTGGGTGGTGAAGGAACCCTATTCCGGCGGCGCGACACGCGTGGTGATGACCCGCAACCCCTACTTCTGGCAGGTCGATACCGAAGGCAACCAGCTTCCCTACATCGATGAAGTCAATTTCGGCATCTCGCAGGATGTCGAATCGCTGATGCTGAACGTCATTTCCGGCAAGATCGACATTCAGGAACGCCATATCAGCGTTCTCGCCAACAAGCCGACCCTGTCGCAGAACATGAAAAAGGGCGATTACCGCCTGCTGACGCTGGTGCCATCCGCCTCGCAGCAGTGCCAGATCTACCTCAACATCACCCATAAAGACCCGGCAATGCGCAAGATGTTTGCCGACAAGTCGTTCCGTCAGGCGCTGTCTGTCGCTCTCAACCGGCAGGAAATCATCGACATCGTCTATTTCGGCCAGAGCGAGGGATATCAGGCGGGACCACGCCCGACCCACCCCTGGTACAATGAGAAGCTGGCGCGTCAGTACACCGAATATGATGCCGCCAAGGCGAATGAACTTCTCGACAAGGCCGGTTACGACAAAAAGAATGGCAACGGCATGCGGCTTAGGCCCGATGGCCAGCCGATCTTCTTCTCGATCGATGTCATCCCGACGCTCTATCCCGATCTGGTCGATGCGCTGGAACTGGTGAAGGCGCAATGGGCGCAGATCGGCGTCGATATCAAGGTCAACACCATCGAACGCGCGCTGTATTACACACGCGGCGATGACAATGCCCATGATGCGGCGGTGTGGCCCGGCCCCGGCGGTCTCGATCCGATGCTCGACCCGCGCGATTTTTTCGCCTTCCATCCGCAGGGTTCGCGCTACGCCATTCCGTGGGCGCTCTGGTACACATCCAACGGCCAGAAGGGCGAGGAACCGCCGGAAAGCCAGAAGAAGCGCTTCAAACTGTTCGATGAAGCGCGCTCGACAGCCGACCTTGCCAAGCGCGGCGCGAAGATGAAGGAAATCTTCGATATCGCGGCGGATGAGTTCGAAACGATCGGCCTCTGCCTTGCGGTGGGTGGTTTCGGCATCATCCGCAACAATCTGCGCAACGTGCCGGAAACCGAGCCTGACAGCTGGTCGTGGCCCAACCCCGGCCCGGCGCTGCCGCAACAGTTCACCTTCACAAGCTGACACCGCCATATGGGCGTCGCTGCCTCACCGCGGCGACGCCTTTCAGGTTGTTTCTACCACCCACAAACCCGTCTCCTTAGCGGTGCGTGCGGTATAATGTGATTGCGAGAGCGACATGCTGCTTTTTATCGTCAAACGCCTGCTGTGGATGATACCGTCCCTGTTTGCCGTCAGTTTCCTTGCCTTTGTCCTGATACAGCTGCCACCCGGCGACTATGTAACGACCTATATCGCCACCCTGGCCGCTTCCAACGAGGTCATCGACCACAATACGGCGGCGCAGCTGCGTGAACGTTTCGGCCTCGATGATCCGATGATCGTGCAATATCTGAAATGGATATGGGGCATCATCAGCCGGGGTGATTTCGGCATCTCTTTCGAGTGGCAGCAGCCCGTTTCAGGCCTGATCTGGGAGCGTATGGCGCTGACGCTGGTTCTGGCCGTCGCCAGCCTTCTCGCCACCTGGGCCATCGCCCTTCCCATCGGTGTTTTCTCCGCCGTGCGCAAATATTCGATCGGTGATTATCTCTTCACCGCCTTTTCCTTTTTCGGCCTGTCCATACCGTCATTCCTGCTGGCGCTGGTGCTGATGTATGTCGCGGCGGTGGAGTTCGGGGCCGATGTCGGCGGGCTGTTTTCGGCGGAATATGAAACGGCGTCGTGGAGCATCGCCAAGATGATCGATCTGATGGCCCATATCTGGCTGCCGGTCGCCATCCTTGCCGTGTCGTCCACCGCAAGCCTCATCCGCGTCATGCGCGCCAACATGCTGGATGAATTACCCAAACCCTATGTGACCACAGCGCGTGCAAAGGGATTGTCCGAGTTCAGGCTGCTGACGAAATACCCGTTGAGAATTGCGCTCAACCCCTTCATTTCCACCATTGCATGGCTGCTGCCCAACCTTATTTCAGGCTCCGTGGTTGTCGCCATCGTGCTCAACCTGCCCACGGCCGCACCGCTGCTTTTGCAGTCGCTGATGGCGCAGGACATGTATCTCGCCGGCGCTTTCGTACTTTTGATCTGCGCGCTGACGCTGATCGGATCGCTGATCAGCGACATCCTGCTTGCGCTGGTCGATCCGCGCATCCGTCTCGAATAGGAGGGCGCCATGAGCGATATCGCTATTACCACCAACACCCGGCCGGACCGCGCCGCCGTCGCCTCGCAGTGGCAGCTCATCTGGTGGGCGTTCAAGCGCCACAGGCTGGCCATGGTCGCCCTGTTCATCACCATCGCCATGTATATCGTCGCGCTTTTGCCTGGTTTCTTCGCCATCAACGATCCGGTGTTGCAAAATGCGCGCGCCACCTTCCATCCGCCGCAACGCGTGCATTTCATCGATACGACGGACGGCTTCTCGCTCGGAATGCATTATTATCCGCTGAAGCTGACGCGCGATCCTGAAACGCTGGCTGCTGTGTTCGTCGAAGATACGGCGAAGAAAATCCCGGTCCAGCTTTTCGGTCGCGGTTACGAATATTCCGTGCTCGGCCTGTTCACCACGGATATCCACCTGCTGGCCTCGACCGACAAGACGCGGCCGCTCTTCCTTTTCGGTGCTGATCGCCTTGGCCGCGATGTTTTCAGCCGGGTGGTGCAGGGATCGCAGATTTCGCTGTCCATCGGCCTCGTCGGCGTGTTCTTCTCGCTGCTGCTCGGTGTCGTCCTCGGCGGTATCTCCGGTTATTACGGCGGCCGCATCGATTTCGTCATGCAGCGGGTGATCGACTTCGTTCTGTCGCTGCCCACCATTCCCATCTGGCTGGCGATGGCTGCCGCCCTGCCGCAGGGCTGGCCGGCAACGCTGCAATATATGATGATCACCATCATCCTGTCCTTGACCGGCTGGGCGCAGCTTGCCCGCGTCGTGCGCGGCCGGTTTCTGTCGCTGCGGACCGAAGAGTTCGTGGCGGCAGCGCGGCTGGATGGCGTGTCGGAAGGGCGCATCATCTTCCGCCACATGCTGCCGAGTTTTTCGAGCCATATCATCGCCTCAGTCACGCTGGCCGTTCCGGCGATGATCCTTGCGGAAACCTCGCTGTCCTTCCTCGGTCTTGGCCTCCAGCCGCCGACGATTTCCTGGGGCGTGCTGCTTCGCGAGGCACAGAATATTCGCTCGATTGCAACCGCACCGTGGCTGTTTCTGCCCGGCGTGGCTGTCGTCGTTGCCGTCATGGCGCTCAATCTGCTCGGTGACGGTCTGCGCGACGCAGCCGACCCCTATAACAAGTGAGGCCCCGGATGAGCGATATTCTCTCCATGAAGTCTGCCCGACCGCTGCTTGACGTCCGCAATCTGGTCACCGAATTTCCCGTGCGAAACGGCATTTTCCGGGCGGTCAACGATCTGTCTTTCTCCATCGATCCCGGCAAGACGCTCTGCGTCGTCGGCGAAAGCGGTTCCGGCAAATCCGTTACCGCCCGCTCGATCCTGCAGATCATCGACAGCCCCGGTTACATCGCCTCCGGGTCGATCATCCTCAACCGTGCCGACGGCACCTCGCTTGATCTCGCAAAGCTCGATCCGCGCAGCCGGGCCATCCGCTCGGTGCGCGGCGCAGACATCTCGATGATTTTTCAGGAGCCGATGTCATCGCTGTCGCCGGTGCATACCGTCGGTGACCAGATCACCGAAGTTCTGCGGCTGCACTTGAAGATGAGCAAGGCCCAGGCACGGGCGGAAGCCATCGAGCTGCTGCGGCAGGTGGAAATTCCCAACCCCGAAAAGGCGCTGGATCGTTATGCCTTCCAATATTCCGGCGGCATGCGCCAGCGCGCCATGATCGCCATGGCGCTGGCCTGCAAACCGCAACTGTTGATCGCCGACGAACCGACGACGGCGCTCGACGTCACGACACAGGCCGAAATCCTCGACCTGATATCGCGGCTGCAAAAGGCGCATGGCATGGCGGTGCTGTTCATCACCCATGACATGGGCGTGGTGGCGCAGATCGCCGATGACGTGCTGGTCATGCATCACGGCGTCGCCAAGGAATATGGCACTGTCGACGAGATATTCCATAATCCGCAAGACCCCTATACGCGCATGCTGATCGGCTCGGTTCTGAAACTGGAGCAGAAGGCGGAAATCCGGCTTGCCCGCCCGCCGCTCGATCTTGCCGCCGCCCCGATCCTCGAGGTGAACGACCTCTCCATGCATTTCGGTGAGATGAAGGCGCTGGATGGCGTTTCCATCAAGCTGCTTCCGGGCGAGACGCTTGGCATCGTCGGCGAAAGCGGCTCCGGCAAGACCACGATGGGCCGCTCGATCATGCGCCTCTACGATCCGAACGGCGGCGAAATGCTTTATCGCCGGGCGGATGGCACGGTGGTCGATCTCGCCAAGATCGAAGGTGCGGAACTGAAAGCCGCCCGGCGTGAGTTGCGCATGGTGTTTCAGGACCCGTTCGGCTCGCTCAATCCGCGCATGACAGTGGCGCAGGTCATCGGCGAGCCGCTGCTGGTCAACGGCATCGCGAAAGGCAAGGAGCTGGATGAGCGCGTCTGCGCCCTGATGGAGCAGGTGGGTCTCGACCCGGCCGGGCGTGAGCGTTATCCGCACGCCTTTTCCGGCGGCCAGCGCCAGCGCATCGGCATCGCCCGCGCCATCACGCTCAGGCCCCGCATCATCGTTGCGGATGAGGCGACATCGGCGCTTGATGTTTCGGTGCGGTTTCAGGTGCTCGATCTGCTGATGCGGCTGCAGGATGAGCTTGGCCTCGCTTACATCTTCATCAGCCATGACATCGGCGTCATCAGATACATGTGTGACCGCGTCGGGGTGATGTATCGCGGCAAGCTGGTGGAAGTGGGAGACGCCGAAAAGGTCTGCAACGCACCTGACCATCCTTACACGCAGGCGCTTCTATCGGCCATTCCGCGCCCCGATCCGCGTGACCGGGATCGCACCCGACGGTTCCGTTACGTCGAGCCACCAGAGATCAAGAACGGGGCTGCCGCCCGATAGCGTCGCGGCTGTTGCATCCTGAAATTCATGAGGAAGACTAAAGCATGAAAATCGATCGCATGCGGGTATTCGTCACCCGCGACAAGGACCGTCCCCGCGTTGTCGTCGCTCTCGATACCGACGACGGTCTGACCGGCTGGGGTGAATGTTACAATCACGGCCCCGATCTCGCCCTGCCGCCGTTGCTGGATTACCTCTACGGTTTCCTTGCCGGGCAGGATCCGACACGGGTTGAATATCTCTACAATCTCCTTCTCCAGCAGAACCGCTTTCCGCCCGGCGCGCTCGGTCTTTCGGCGATCTCCGCGCTTGACCATTGCCTGTGGGACCTTGCCGCTAAGGCGGCGGGGGTGCCGGTCTACAAGCTGCTGGGCGGCGAAGTGCGCGACCGTATCAAGGTCTATGCCGGCGTCTACACGGCCCCGGACGCACCGGCGGCAAAGGAAGAATTCGACCGTCTGAATGAGGACTGGGGCTTCACGGCCTTCAAGCTCAGCCCGTGGCGCCTCGATATCCACGCCCATCGCTGGGGTGAGGTGGTGCGCAGTTCGGCCGAATATTTCCGCTCGCTTCGCGAAACCGTGCGGCCTGACTACGATATCGCCTTTGACGCCCATGCCAAGATTTTCGAACCCGCCGCCGCCCGCCAGCTGGGTAACGCGCTCGCCCCTTACGATCCGCTGTTCTTCGAAGAGCCGTTGCGCCCGGAAAACATCGAGATGTGGGGAGACCTGAAACAGGGACTGAACTGCACGCTGGCAACAGGTGAAAGCCTTTATAATCGCAATGAGTTCCTGCGTCTTCTTCAAGTAAAGGGTGCTGATATCATTCAGCCCGACATCTGCGTTGTCGGCGGCATTTCGGAAATGCGCCGCATCGCCACGCTTGCGGAAGCTCACTTCGTCAGCATCGCGCCGCATAACCCGATGGGGCCGCTCGCCACCGCCGTCAACGTCCATTTCTCCGCCGCTCAGCAGAATTTCCGCATTCTGGAATACAGGCTGCCGAAGGGACAGTGCTACGTCTACGGCGGCACCGATCTTGAAAAACGCGAGGACGAGACCCGTTATGTTGTCGACCCCTATCTGCCCAAGGACGGCTATCTGGAATTGAGGCCGGATCGCCCGGGCTGGGGTGTCGAGATGGACGAAAAGGCCATGCAGGAAGATGGTTATGTTCACTGGCAAAGACGGGTGCCGAAACGGCCAGACGGCTCCTATGCCTTCGCCTAAAACTGTTGAGATTGCCTGCGGGCCGCTTTCGGCCCGCCTGCGCCCCGCCTGGGGCGGGAGGATGACCCATCTGCGCCATGCGGATTATGGTGACATTCTAGTGCCGACATCAGAGCCGGATTTCGAGCCGTCCAACTGGCCGAGAGCCGGTGCATATCCGCTGTTTCCGTACCACAACCGGCTTTATGGCGGCTCCTTCGTCCATGCGGGCATCCGCCATGATCTGCTGCCCCATCCGGCCCTTGCTCCGGACGCCATGCATGGCCCCGCGCACCGTCGAGCGTGGGAGATTTCCAGTCTGTCTTCCGATTGCATCGGGCTGATGCTGGAATACAAAGCTGACGGTGAATGGCCGTTTTCTTTCCGCGCCGAACAGTCTTTCCTGCTGGACGATAACGGCCTCGCCGTGGAACTGTCGATCACCAATCTGGCGGATGTGCCTGCGCCGATGGCGCTTGGCTGGCATCCCTACTTTGCTGCCGGGCTCAACTGTGACGCATCGACGGACGCCAGGCTGCAATATCCTCTGGATGCGCAAAACGTACCGACCGGTCAGCCGGCCGCGCCTTTCGCGGAACCTGCCATCCCCGCCACGACGGGATACACCCTGCACTTCACCTGTTGGTCAAAGGCGCAGGTTCAATGCGGCGGGTTTTCACTGCGGCTCGAGGCTGACCCCGTTTTTTCCCATCTGGCCGTGCACCGCATGGACCGTTATCTTTGCCTCGAACCCGTTTCCATGGCAGCCGGAACGCTTGGTTTGCCGCAGACGGGACGAGAGGGGCAGGGTCTGAGGATAGCCGCTCCCGGCGAGCGACTGTCGGGGCGCATCAGGCTCTCCATCAATCCTTGAAGAGATTCGCTGTATCGGCAAGGCCAGGGGCGGCCCCGCCCCACATGGTTCACTTTCAAAAAAAACGCCACTTGCCCATATTTTGAGCGCTAATTATGACCGCTCAAAAATGCGCTTGACGTGCGTGAAAATTTCTCACCAAATGAACCAATATGAGATTGGTTCAATGATTGGTGCGATGTGGCGGTGAACCCTAACGACAACTCCAACTACGCCCTGGCGAAGCTGCGTGACTATATTCAGACGCAGGATCTGACGAAAGAAGGTCGTTTGCCAACGGAGCGGGCTTTTGCGGAGAGTTTTAATGTCGGCCGTCGTTCGATTCGTCGTGCGCTGGAAGTTCTGGAGGCCGAAGGCCTGATCTGGCGGCGGCAGGGGGCCGGGACCTTTGTGGGTGAAAAGCCTGACGATTGGTCCGCTCAGGTCACCGAACTGGTGGCCGGCACTGATATCATGGAAATCATGGAGGTGCGTCTGCGTATCGAGCCGCAACTGGCGCAACTGGCGGCCATGCGCGCCAAGCCGGCCGAGGTGGAGCGCATGCGCGCCCTTGTTCAAAAGACCGGCCAGAGCACGGATGCCGACGCAAAGGAACTGTGGGATGGCTCGCTCCATCGGCAGATCGCCCAGAGTGCCGGCAACAAACTCTTCCTGTCGATCTTCGATGTCGTCAACCGCATCCGTCAGGATGATGCATGGCAGTCGATACGGGAACTCGCCCGGCGTAGCGGCACGAATGGCAGGGCATCTTTCGAACAGCATATGGCCATCGTCGATGCCATCGCCGACCGCGATCCCGCAAGAGCCGGTGAAGCGATGCGCCAGCATCTTCTCATGCATCAGGAAAGGCTGATCCGCGCCACCTCGCTTGGCTTTCTGGAGGAGGGAACCGGGGAGGGCAATGCGGCCGAAGCCGATGATTCACTGACCGCAGCCTCTTGAGGCCGCGGATGAAAACCGTCGTCCCTTCAAGGGCGGCCAATGACAAAAAGTCAAAATAACCAGACCAGAGGAAAGAATATGAAGAAAATCCAGACTTTGACTGCGGCGCTGTTTGCCAGCGCATTGCTCGCCGCGCCGGCGCTATCGTCGGAATTGCGCATTGGCCTTAATGACGACGCCGACGTGCTCGACCCGGCGCAATCGCGCACCTTCGTCGGCCGCATCGTCTACACCGCCATGTGCGACAAGCTGGTGGACATTTCGCAGGACATGAAGATCGTGCCCCAGCTTGCCACCGAATGGGCCTGGTCCGAAGCCGGCAAGGTGCTGACCATGAAAATCCGCGATGGCGTCAAGTTCCACAATGGCGAGACGCTTGATGCGGCCGCCGTCGTCGCGACCATCGAGCGCAATATGACGCTGCCGGAATCGCGCCGCAAAAGCGAGCTGTCCTCGGTCGAGAAGGTTGAGGCGACGGGACCGCTGGAGGTGAAATTCACGCTGAAGACGCCTGACGTTACCCTTTTGGCGCAGCTTTCCGACCGCGCCGGCATGATCGTTGAACCCAACGCGGCCAAGGAACTGGGCGCGAATTTTGGTTCGAAACCGGTTTGCGCCGGGCCATTTAAATTCGTCGAGCGTATCCAGCAGGACCGTATCGTGCTCGAGAAATTCGCTGACTATTGGGACAAGGACAAGGTCCTCGTCGACAAGGTCGTTTATCTGCCGATCCCCGACACGACCGTGAAGCTTGCGAACCTTCGCGCCGGCGACCTCGATATCGCCGAGCGTATTTCGGCGTCCGATGCGGAATCCGTCAGGAACGACTCCAAGCTGACCTATGCCGATGTGATCGGGCCGGGTTACATGGCCATGTATGTCAACATGAACAATGGCGCGCGCGCCGACAATCCGCTCGGCAAGGACAAGCGTCTGCGGCAGGCATTCTCCTATGCGATCGACCGCGAGGCGATCGGCCAGATCGTTTTTGAAGGCACCTCCAAGGGCGGTAATCAGGCCTTCCCGCCGACAAGCCCCTGGTTCAACCAGAACCTGCCCGTGCCGCCGCGCGATATCGACAAGGCCAAGCAGTTGATGAAGGAAGCGGGTTACGAGACGCTCGACGTCGAGCTTCAGCACGCCAACAACACCACGCAGACGCAGATGATGCAGGTCATCCAGTCGATGGTGGCCGAGGCCGGTTTCAACGTCACCCTGAAGGCGACGGAATTTGCGACGCTGCTGTCCGAGCAGACCGCCGGCAATTACCAGCTCAGCCGTTCCGACTGGTCGGGTCGTATCGATCCCGATGGCAACCTGCACCAGTTCGTCACCTGCAAGGGTGGCATCAACGATGTGAAATATTGCAACCCTGAAGTCGACAAGCTGCTGAACGAGGCTCGCGCCTCGACCGAAGATGCGGTGCGCAAGGAAAAATACGATGCCGCAAGCGTCATCCTCAACGATGACATGCCGATCATCTATCTCGGCCACCAGCCTTATGCCTATGCCATTTCCAACAAGGTCAAGGGCTGGGCGCCGTCACCCGATGGGATGATCCGTCTTCTCGGCGTCAGCAAGGACTGACAGTTTTGAACAGGTCGCACGGCTTGCCGTGCGGCCCCCAGCACCGGACTCAAACGGGGACAATGCCATGCCTGTCTATATCGGCAAGCGACTGCTGGTCGCGATCCCGACGCTTCTGATCATTTCCATCTTCGTTTTCTCGCTGCAGAAATTGTTGCCGGGCGATCCGGTCCTTGCCATGGCGGGCGAGGAGCGCGATCCCGCGACGATTGAATTCCTGCGGGAAAAATATCGCCTCAACGACCCGGTGCCTCTTCAGTACCTCAACTGGCTGGGCGGTGTGGTGACCGGCGATTTAGGCATTTCGCTGCGCACCAACCAGCCGGTGCTGGAGCTTATCGGTCAGAAGCTGCCGGTCACCATTCAGCTGGCGGTCATGGCGATGTTCTTCGCCATGGTCATCGGCATTCCCATCGGCATTCTGGCCGCCGTCAAGAAGAATACGTGGATCGATTATACGGCTAATATCGTGGCGCTTTCCGGCCTGTCGATCCCGAATTTCTGGCTCGGCATTATGCTCATCCTGCTGGTGTCGGTGAAACTCGGCTGGCTGCCGGCATCCGGTTATGAATCGATCTTCGTCGACCCTGTTCGTTCCATCGAAACCATGATCATGCCTGCCTTCGTGCTCGGCAATGCGCTTGCGGCGACGCTGATGCGTCATACCCGCTCGGCGATGGTGGCGGTTTTGAGTTCCGACTATATCCGTACCGCCCGCGCCAAGGGGCTTTCGCCGCGCGAAATCATCCTGTCGCACAGTTTCCGCAATGCGCTTCTGCCGGTCATCACGCTGCTGGCGCTACTCTTCGGAGAGTTGCTGGCCGGCGCGGTGCTGACGGAGCAGATTTTCACCATTCCCGGCTTCGGCAAGATGACGGTCGATGCGGTGTTCACGCGGGACTACGCCGTCGTGCAGGGCATCGTTTTATGCACCGCCGTTGGTTTCATCCTCATGAACCTTCTGGCCGATATCGCCTATGTCCTGCTCAACCCCCGCCTCAGGGCGACAATCTAAGGCCCTGATATCATGACCGTTCTTGATCAAAACATCTCCGTACCGGCGACACGGCAGGAAAGCCGCGCCTGGAAGAAAATGAAGCGCAACAAATCGGCGCTTGTCGGCATGGTGATTGTGCTGTTTTTCGCAGTACTTGCCATAGCCGCGCCGATCCTGCCGATTGCGGACCCAATTGCGACCAGCTGGTCGGCCATCCGCAAGGCGCCATCGGCGGCCCATTGGCTCGGCACCGACGATCTCGGCCGCGACATTCTCTCCCGCATGATCTATGGCGCGCGCGCCTCGCTGATGGCAGGCGTCGTCTCGGTGATGATCGCGGTGGTCATCGGCGTACCCTTCGGCCTTATATCCGGTTATTTCGGCGGCTGGGTGGACATGGTCATATCCCGCATCACCGAAGCGCTGCTGGCCATGCCCTTCCTCATCATGGCGATTGCGCTTGCCGCCTTCCTCGGCCCGAGCCTTACCAATGCGATGATCGCCATCGGCCTTTCCGCCATGCCGATCTTCGTGCGGTTGACCCGCGGGCAGGTGCTGGCGGTCAAGATGGAGGATTATGTCGAGGGTGCAAGGTCGATCGGCCTCAACCATATCGACATCATGACCCGTTACATCCTGCCGAATGTCTTTGCTCCCATCATCGTGCAGGCAACGCTGACGGTGGCGACCGCCATCATCGCGGAGGCAAGCCTCTCTTTCCTCGGCCTTGGCCAGCAGGCGCCGGCTCCTTCATGGGGTTCGATGCTGAACACCGCGAAGAATTTCCTCAGCCAGGCGCCCTGGATGACGATGTGGCCCGGCATCGCCATCTTCCTCGTCGTCATCGGTTTCAATCTTCTGGGCGACGGCCTGCGTGACGCGCTCGATCCGCGCGAAGCATGATTTTTTACAAGGAATATCGGAATGACTGAATTCACCACACGCCCTGAAATCCTTGGCACCTTCGGCGTCGTCACCTCAACGCACTGGATCGCCTCGGCCGTCGGCATGGCCATTCTCGAAAAGGGTGGCAATGCTTTCGACGCCGCCGTCGCCACCGGTTTCGTGCTGCAGATCGTCGAGCCGCATCTGTGCGGCCCCGGCGGCGATATGCCGGCCGTGTTTTATTCAAAGCAGAAGGACAAGGTCGAAGTCATCTGCGCCCAGGGTCCGGCCCCGAGCGGCGCAACCATCGAGCACTATACCTCGGAGGGGCTGAAGCTGATCCCCGGCGACGGGCTGCTTGCCACCGTCATTCCCGGCGCTTTCGATGGCTGGATGCTGATGTTGCGCGACTATGGCACGATGAGCGTGCGCGACGTGCTGGAACCGGCCATCTATTATGCCGAACAGGGGCATCCGACGCTGCCGCGTGTTTCCGCCACCATCAAGGGACTGGCGAATTTCTTCGAGAAGGAATGGCCGACTTCCCACGAGACGTGGCTGCCGGGAGGTGCTGCCCCTGAGCCTCATGCCAATTTCAGGAACCCGGTTCTGGCCGCAACCTATCAGCGGATCATCACCGAAGCCGAAGCGCGTTCCGGCCGCGAAAACCAGATCGAGGCCGCGCGGGATGCGTATTATCGGGGTTTCGTTGCGGAAGCTATTGACGGTTACGTGAAGACGGCGGAGGTCATGGATGCCAGCGGCTCAAAGCACAAAGGCGTGCTGACGGCGCAGGACATGGCCGGGTGGAGCGCGACCGTCGAAGCGCCGCAGACGTTCGATTATCATGACTGGACGATTGCCAAGACGCCTGCCTGGGGGCAGGGTCCGGTTCTGCTGCAATCGCTCGCTTTGCTGAAGGGCTTCGATATTGCGGCCATGGACCCGTCCGGGCCTGATTTCATCCACACCACCGTCGAAGCCATGAAGCTCGCCTTTGCCGACCGCGAGGTCTATTATGGCGATCCGGAATTCGGGCAGATCCCGACCGAGTATCTCCTCTCTGAAGGCTACAACGCCGGGCGTCGCAAACTGATCGGCAGCGAGGCATCGCTCGGCCTGCGCCCCGGCACCGTGCCGGGTTACGAAAAGCAGGTGGATGCCACCATGGCGATGCTGGCCGAGATGAGCGGCAAGGGCACCGTCTACGAGCCGACCATGTCGCACCTGACCGAAAAGCGCGGTGACACGGTGCATATCGATGTCATCGACCGCTGGGGCAATATGGTTTCCACCACGCCCTCGGGCGGCTGGCTGCAATCTTCGCCCATCGTGCCCGGTCTGGGTTTCGCGCTCAATTCTCGCGCCCAGATGTTCTGGCTGAAGGAAGGCTTGCCGACCTCGCTTGCGCCGGGCAAACGCCCACGCACGACGCTGACGCCGTCGCTCGCGCTGCATCAGGGCCGCCCCTCGATGGTGTTCGGCACGCCGGGCGGCGATCAACAGGATCAATGGCAGCTGCCGTTCTTCCTGCGTTATGCGCATCACGGTAAGAACCTGCAGGCGTCCATCGATATGCCGCTGTTCCACACCTCGCATTTTCCGGGTTCGTTTTACCCGCGCACCAGCTCGCCGGGTGAAATCATGGTGGAAAGCACGGTGGGTAAGGCCACACTCGATGAGCTTCGCCGTCGCGGCCACCGGGTCACGGTTGCCGATGCCTGGTCGGTCGGGCGGCTCACCGCAGCAAGGCGGGATGCGGATGGCCTGTTGCGGGCGGCCGCTACCCCCCGGCTGATGCAGGCCTATGCGGTAGGGCGCTGACATCATGGAGACAAAACCCGTCCTCTCCGTCCGTAACCTGACGACGTCCTTTCTCGTCGATGACGAATGGAAAAGCGTCGTGCGCAACGTCTCCTTCGATGTTGCGCCCGGCGAAACCGTCGCGATTGTCGGAGAATCCGGTTCCGGCAAGTCCGTCACCTCGCTGTCGCTCATGCGGCTGCTCGCACCGGCCTCCAGCCGGATCGAAGGTGAAGTGCTGCTCAACGGGCGCAATCTGCTGGCGCTTTCCGAAAAGGAGATGCGTGGCGTGCGCGGCAACGATATCTCGATGATCTTTCAGGAGCCGATGACCTCGCTCAACCCGATCTTCACCATCGGCCGGCAGATTTCCGAAGTGCTTATCAGGCACAAGGGGCTTTCCAAGCAGCAGGCAAGGGCGGAGACGGTGCGGCTTCTGGAAAAGGTTCGCATTCCCAACGCATCCAGCCGCTTCGACGAATATCCGCATCAGTTTTCCGGCGGCATGCGCCAGCGCGTGATGATCGCGATGGCGCTCGCCTCCCGCCCGAAACTGCTGATTGCCGACGAGCCGACGACTGCGCTCGATGTCACCATTCAGGGCCAGATCCTCGACCTCATCAAGCTGCTGCAGGAAGAGGAAGGCATGTCGGTGCTCTTCATCACCCATGACATGGGTGTCGTGGCCGAGATTGCCGATCGCACTATCGTCATGTATCGCGGTGATGAGGTCGAGACCGGGCCGACCGAGGATATATTCCAGCGTGGCAAGCATCCTTACACGCGCGCACTGCTCTCGGCGGTGCCGAGGCTCGGTTCGATGCATGACCGTGCGTGGCCGACGCGGTTTCCGGTGCTCGACATGAAAACCGGTCTTTCGACTGAAGCGGAGGAAGTGGCCGAGACGGTTGTGAGCGGGCAGACGCCGGTTCTGTCGGTCAAGAACCTCGTGACCCGTTTTCCCATCCGCTCCGGCCTGCTGGCGCGGCAGACGGGTGCCGTTCACGCCGTCGAAAACGTCTCCTTCGATCTGTTTCAAGGGGAGACTCTCGCTCTCGTCGGTGAATCCGGTTGCGGAAAATCCACCACCGGCCGCTCGATCATGCGCCTCCTGGAGCCGTCGTCCGGCGATGTATCGCTCGACGGTTACGATGTGATGCGGCTCGACACCGTCGGTCTGCGCAATATGCGAAAATCCGTGCAGATGATCTTTCAGGACCCGTTCTCGTCGCTCAATCCGCGCATGACGGTAGGGACGGCGATTTCCGAACCCTTCATCAAGCACAGGCTTGGCACCTCGAAACAGGCAAGGGAAAAGACCGCCGATCTTCTCGAAAAGGTCGGTCTGTCCGCCGATATGGCCAGTCGCTACCCGCATGAGTTCTCCGGCGGCCAGCGCCAGCGCATCGCCATTGCCCGCGCGCTGGCGCTAGACCCGAAGGTTATCGTTGCCGATGAAAGCGTCTCGGCACTCGATGTCTCGATCAAGGCGCAGGTCTGCAATTTGCTGCTCGACCTGCAACAGAGCCTCAACCTCGCCTTCCTGTTCATTTCGCACGACATGGCGGTGGTGGAGCGCGTCAGCCATCGGGTGGCGGTGATGTATCTCGGCGAGATCGTCGAAATCGGCCCGCGTGCTGCCGTCTTCGACAATCCGCAACACGCCTATACGAAAAAGCTGATGGCGGCGGTGCCGGTACCCGATCCCGCACGACGCGGAATAAGACGCGGCATCTCCAATGACGAGCTGAAAAGCCCGATACGGGCGATGGGTTATGAAACACCTGAGCGGACCTACAGAACCGTTTCACCCGGTCATTTCGTGCAGGTGGCCTGATGCGGCAAAGACAGGCCCTTGAAGTGAATGCCGGTCGTCTGAAATAATGGCGCGGCTTGCACCACGGTGCCGGCATTCTTTCGAGGTGATGATGCGACGTCTGGTTTTATGTGGAGTGCTGATGATGACCCTTGGCGCAAATGCGCAGGCTGCCGTGCTGGAAGCGGTCGTGGCGAAGGATCACGTGCAGCTCGAACAGCTGCTGAAAAACAGTGGCCCGACCGAAGAGCGAAACGCGCAGGGTCAGACACCGCTGTTGGTGGCGGTATGGCAAAACGACGTGGAAGCGGCGCGTTTGCTTCTCGATGCCGGTGCCGATGTCAACGCTCGTGACAGTATCGAGGACAGCCCCTTTCTGGTGGCCGGTGCGCAGGGCAGGACGGAAATCCTGCGGATGATCCTCAAAAACGGTGCTGATCTTAAAAGCACCAACCGCTTTGGCGGCACGGCGCTCATCCCCGCTGCCGAAAAGGGGCATCCGGACGCCGTTGATGTTCTGCTTGCAGCGGGTGTGGATGTCGATCACGTCAACCGGCTCGGATGGACGGCCCTGCTTGAAGTGGCGATCCTGAGAGACGGCGGCGCGATATCGCAGCGGATCGTCCGGTCGCTTCTTGCGGGCGGTGCCAATGTCGCGTTGAAGGATTTCGACGGAAGGAGCGCGCTTGCCCATGCCCGTGAAAGAGGACTTAAGGAGATTGTTGCACTGCTGGAGGCCGCCGGCGGGAAGGACTGACCGGCTGTTTGCCGAGCGTGGAAGCGGCTTTAAGCCGACCTGCTCGCCAGCCCGGCGCCGGCCGGAAATGTCAGCTGCACCTTCGCCCCTTCACCGGGTTTCGAACTGATATGCGCTTCGCCGCCGCTCTGGCGCACGAAGCCATAGACCATGGCAAGGCCAAGGCCCGCGCCGCCATGGTCGCCACGGGTGGTGAAATAGGGCTCGAAGGCCTTGTCCACCGCCTCCGGCGTCATGCCGATGCCCTCATCGGTGACTGATATCACCAGCGCCTCCTTTTCGAATGTGGCCTCAATCGAGATCAGGCCGCCATCGGGCATGGCGGCCGCGGCATTCAGGCAGAGATTGAGGATGGATTGCTCGAAGAGCGCCGGGTCGAGCGGTATGGCGGGAAGATTGTCGTCGAGATCGAGTTCGATCCGGCATTTCGGGCCGACCGCGATCTCCAGAATATCGGCCATGCCGCGCAGCAGATTGGCGACATTGATGCAGCTTGGATGGATCGGCTGCTGGCTGCCGATGGTCAACATGCTGCTGGCGAGAGACCGGCCACGATCCGCCGCCTTGCGGATGCGGGCGATGTGGCGATTCTGCCGGTCGTTGAAACCGGCCTCGCGTTCAAGAAGACCGAGACTGCCGGTGATGATGCCGATCATGTTGCCCACCTCGTGGCTGACCTGGTGGGTCATGCGCATGATGCCGTCCAGCCGCTGGGCTTTCACGGCTTCCGCTTCCTGCCGGTCGAGCGCGGTGACATCGCGGGCAAGCAGCACGATGCCGCCATCCGGCTGGCGCGACATCGATACTTCGATCACCCGCTCGTCTGCGGTGCGGTGGCGCACGACGGCCCGCTCCATCAGCTCGCCCTTTTCGCTCTCGAAGGGTAGCAGCAACGGATCGATTTCCGGGACCGGCTCAACAAACCGGCGGATTGGCAGTTTTCGCGACGAGCCGGAGCGTCCGACCAGTTCGATGATGCGGCGGTTCATGGTGATCGGCCGGCCGGTCGGATCAAACAATGCTATGCCCTCATTCATGGTGCGGAAGGTCGAGCGGATGGTGCGGGCCGCCGCTTCCGCCGTGCGTCTGAGGCGGGAGACGCGGTCGACGCTGTCATGGAAGGCCCGGAAGGCGTCGAGTAGGCGGATCAGCTCCGTCTCCGGCCCGGTATAGGATGGCGGGCCGACATCCTTCTCGCCTTTGGCGAGCGCATTCATGCCATTCGAAAGCGTCGCGATCCCGCGCGATACCCGCATCACCGAGCGGATGGAGAAGATCGCCACCACCAGAACCAAAAGCGAGGCGACGGCGACGATGACCAGCAGCCGGCTCAGGGCATCGGAGGTCGAGATCAAATCCTCATTCAGGCTGCGGGCAACCGCATCGCCCTGCGTTTCCGTGACATGCGACAGATCGCGCGACACGGTATGAAGCCGCGACACCGAAGCGCGGATGGCGAACATCTCCAGAAGGTAGCGGCTCTGGGCCGCAAAGACCCGCTCATAGGGTTGCATCTCGGCCGTGGGAAGCCGTTCGCCCGGATAGCCTTGCTGCCGCGCCGTGGTTTCAGCCACATAGCGACGGCGCAATTCGCCTAGCTGGAAGAGGCTGTCGGAAGCGGAGGCGGCCTGCACGATGCCGTTCATGCGGCGGCGCAGTTCCGGATCGGCGATGCCGCGACCGGTGGCGATTTCGCCCAGTGCCGCCGCCGCTTCCGCCTTGTGGCCCTGCGCCGCATCGGCATCCTTGGCAAGATCGAGCGTCTGCGCCCTGATTAGCTGGAGGAGTTCGACGATGCGCTCACTTGCAAATCCGCGTGCGGCCCTTTCGCCGCTTTCCGGCCCCGTCATCTGCAACAGCAGATCGACCTGCTGAACCACGGAGCGGCTTTCGCTGGAAACACGGTAGGGCGAGGCGGCGTTCATCAGGAAAGGCGCGCTCGAAACGAGGTCGGAAACCTGTCGTGAAATCAGCGATGCCTTGGCAAGGCTGGAAAAGGCCTGCAAGCCATAGGCCGCCATCTCATCGCGGGCGCGTTGCAGGCCATAAATGGCGATGGCGGAGAGGCTGAAGACGAGCACGCAGATGAAGACGATCGCAAAGGGCAGGCGAAAGGCGATCGAGGAAAGAAAGGAGCGGCTGATCACGGGGAAAGCTCGCCCTCATCGGTATGCAGCACATAACCCTTGCCGCGCCGCGTCTTGATATGGCGCGGCAGATCGGGATTGATCTCGATCTTGCGCCTGAGCCGCAGCACCAGCACATCGACGTTGCGATCGATATAGCGGTCGCTTTCTGAGCCCAGCCTGTCGAGGATCTGCGAGCGGCTGACGGGCTGGTTGGGGGTTTCGGCGAGAATTTCCAGCAGTGCGAATTCGGCGCTGGTCAGTGTGCGGCTGCGGTCCGCAAGGCAGACGGCCCGGCGTGCATTGAGATCGATGGCCCAGTCGCCGAGCCGAAGGGCCGCGCGGCCGTGGTCACGCTCGCTGTCCTTTTCCTGTTTCAGCGAAGGGATCGTCCGGCGCAAAACGGCCTTGATCCGCGCCGTGAGTTCGATGGGTTCGAAGGGTTTCACCACATAATCGTCGGCGGCGGTTTCAAGGCCAAGAACCCGGTCGGCGGCGCTGCCGGCAGCGGTGACCATGACGATACCGATATCGCTATCGACCCTGCTGCGCAGCCGCTGGGCAAAGGTGCGGCCAGACGCACCGGGCAGATTGTGATCGACCAGCACAAGCTGCATCCTGTCCCGCGCCAATATCTCGTCGGCCTCCTCGGCGGAGCGGGCGCAGGTGGGCAGCCAGCCTTCGGCCTCGATGAGGTCCGAGATAAGCTCTGCCATATCCGGATCGTCCTCAACGATCAGAATGCGAACCTTCTGATTAAGCACTGTGTATTCCTCCCGCCATCATCATAGGCATGGCGGCGGCGATGTTCAAAGGCTCGCTGGTTATCTCTCCTGTGATATTTGTAATATCTGTAATCTTGTTCGGCGGTGCGGTGAAAGATTGGTAACCATTCTTCGATTGCGGTGCAGACAGGATGTGACATGTTGTTGGTGGAGACTGGAACGGGGAGGTTCCAGACAGGGAGGATTTAAGTGAAAGCATTGACCGCACTTGCGGCGAGCATGGCCCTGTGGCTGTGCGGCGCAGGGCATGGCATGGCCGCGCCGAAGTTGAACGTCCTGTGCGGCGTCGACGAGGCGTGGTGTGTGACCATGCAGCGGGCTTTCGAGGCGAAGGCGGGTCTTGAGATTTCGATGGTGCGCAAAAGCACCGGCGAAATTCTCGATCAGATCCGCGCCGAACGCTCCCATCCGACCGTCGACGTCTGGTGGGGCGGCACGGGTGACACGCATTTGCAGGCCGGTTCGGAAGGACTGCTGGACGAATACCAGCCCCACGATCAGCAGGATCTTTTGCCATGGGCGCAGAATTTCTATGCCATGTCCGGATCGCGATCGGCTGGAATCTATGCCGGGGCGCTGGGTTTTGCCTATAATTCGGAACTGCTTGCCAAAAACAAGCTGCCGGCTCCCACTTGCTGGAAGGATCTGGCCAAGGAGATTTATCGCGGCCACATCCTGACCGGCAATCCGAACTATTCCGGCACGGCCTTCACCACGCTCGCCACCCTTGTCCAGCTGTTTGGTGAGGACGAGGCCTTCGGTTTCATGACGAAGCTGAACCTCAATGTTGTGGGTTACACGAAGGTCGGTTCAGCGCCCGTCAAGGCCGCAGCGCGGGGGGAGGTTCTGATCGGGATTTCCTTCATGCATGATGCCGTGACCCAGAAGATCGAGGGTTTCCCGCTTGTCATCGTCGCCCCTTGCGAGGGCACCGGTTACGAGATCGGGGCGGTCAGCATCGTCAAGGGCAACCGCAACACGGCGCTTGCGCAAAGTTTCGTGGAGTTTGCGCTCAGCCCGGAAGGACAGGAAACCGGAGCCATAGCCGGCCAGAACCAGGTGCCGTCCAATGCAAGGGCGACATTGCCGCTGACCGCGCCTGATATATCGATGATCAAGATGGTGGATTACGACTTTGCCACCTTTGGCCAGCCTGAAGAGCGAAGTCGATTATTGAGCCGCTTCGACAGCGAAATCCACCCGAGCCAGACCCAGTAAGGGCCAGACAACCGACATCCCGAAAGACAACGTGCGCGCCGCAAGGCGCCGCGACCGGCAGCGCCATGTCCGCGCGTTGCCCAAGAATTCAGACGCAAGCTACAGGAGGATAACCATGCGACTGACGATACTTTCCACCCTGCTTTTTGCAGGCACGGCGCTCAGCACCACATCGGTGCAGGCGGCAGGCGAACTCAACCTGATCTGCTCGGCCGATGTCGTCATCTGCGAACAGATGAAGGGCGATTTTGAAAAAACACACGACATTAAGGTCAATATGGTGCGCCTGTCTTCGGGTGAAACCTATGCCAAGGTGCGTGCGGAAGCCCGCAACCCGAAGACCGATATCTGGTGGGCGGGCACCGGCGATCCGCATATGCAGGCGGCATCCGAAAATCTCACGCTCGAATATAAGTCGCCAATGCTGGACCAGTTGCAGGACTGGGCCGTGAAACAGGCGGAAAGCACCGGCTACCGCACCGTCGGTGTTTATGCCGGTGCGCTGGGCTGGGGCTACAACACCGAAATCTTCAAGTCCAAGGGCTACAAGGAGCCGAAGTGCTGGGCCGATCTGCTGGCACCTGAACTGAAGGGTGAAATCCAGATCGCCAATCCGAATTCTTCGGGCACCGCCTACACGGCGCTTGCCTCGCTGGTGCAGATCATGGGCGAAGATCAGGCGATCGATTACCTGAAGAAGCTCAACGCCAATATCTCGCAATATACCAAGTCCGGCTCGGCTCCGGTCAAGGCGGCGGCGCGCGGTGAAACGGCGCTCGGCATCGTCTTCATGCATGATGCCGTGGCGCAGACGGCGGAAGGTTTTCCGGTCAAATCGATCGCGCCGTGTGAAGGCACCGGCTACGAAATCGGCTCCATGTCGATCATCAAGGGCGCGCGCAACCTCGACAATGCCAAGACCTGGTACGACTGGGCGCTGAAGCCGGACGTCCAGTCGCGCATGAAGGACGCCAAGTCCTTCCAGCTGCCGTCCAACAAGACGGCGGAAGTGCCCAAAGAAGCACCGAAGTTCGAGGACATCAAGCTCATCGACTACGACTTCAAGACCTATGGCGATCCGGCCAAGCGCAAGGCGCTGCTGGAACGCTGGGACCGCGAAGTTGGTGCTGTCGCCAACTGATCTGAACTCCGGCGATCGGCATCCCGGCTTATGAAGCCGGGGTGTCCGCCACTCTTTCATCGGCATGAAATAAGCGAGGTCGGCCATGACACGTGGCAATCGCAGGCTGGACATCGTCCTGGCGCTCGGGGCGTTCGCCCTCATTCTTCTTCCCTGGTATCGCATTGAAGGCGGTTTTTTCAGCTTCCGTTGGTTGTCAGGATTTTTTTCCACCGCCAGCAATGCGCCGGGTGTGTTGCAAATCCTGTCCTATGGAAAACCATGGCTGGTTGGCGTCGTTATCTTTTTCCTCGCCGCATGCCTTGTCCGGCCAATGCGTGATCCGATGCGGCGCGGTGGGCTGGTTGCCATGATCGGTGCTGCCGGTCTGGTTTTTCTGGCTTTGCAGGGGCTGGCGATCGGCTTTACTGGCTGGACCTGGACAATCAGCGAAAACCTGTTCGGCATGCTTGCCGATGGTCAGGCATCTATGGGTGCCGGAGCCGTCGTCATGTCATTCGTCTTCGTGCTTCTCTTTGCCTTCGGGCTTGCTGAGCGTGGCGTCATGAAGGGCGATGCCTTCGTCGTCGGCGCCATTTCCGTTCTGGTCTTTCTCGTTGCGGTTTTTGTCTTTTATCCAATCGGCAGCATGCTGATCGCATCCGTTCAAGATTTCGACGGCTCCTTCAACGCCGATGGTTTCATCCGCAATATCAAGGACCCCGGCATCTGGAGCCTTGGCTGTGTTATGGGCGAAGAGCGCTGCGGTGTTGCCTGGCGCACGCTGTCCCTTGCCCTGCTGACCGCTTTCGGCTCGACCGTGCTTGGCCTCGGCTTCGCATTGATCGCCACCCGCACCCGTTTTCCGTTCAAGAAAGGCCTGCGACTTCTCACCGTTCTGCCGATCATCACGCCGCCATTCGTTATTGGCCTTGCACTGACGCTGCTTTTCGGCCGCGCCGGTGTCGTCACCGAATGGCTGTCCTATCTCTTCGGCATCGAACCCGGCCGCTGGCTTTATGGTCTTACCGGCATCTGGATCGCGCAGGTTCTTTCCTTCACGCCCATTTCGTTTCTGGTGCTGATCGGCGTTGTCGAAGGCGTCAGCCCGTCGATGGAGGAGGCGTCGCAGACGCTGCGCGCCGACCGCTGGCGCACTTTCTGGCGGGTGTCGCTGCCGCTGATGAAGCCCGGTCTTGCCAATGCTTTCCTCATCGGCTTCATCGAAAGCATGGCGGATTTTGGCAACCCGCTGGTGCTGGGCGGCACCCACGGCGTGTTGTCGACGGAAATCTTCTTTGCCGTCGTCGGCTCGCAGAACGATCCGTCGCGCGCCGCGGTTCTCGCCATCATTCTCCTGTGCTTCACGCTTTCGGCTTTCCTTGCCCAGCGCTTCTGGCTATCCGGCAAGAATTTCGCGACGGTCACCGGCAAGGGCGACAGCGGTGCGCACATTGCCCTGCCGCGCGGTATCTCAATCGGCGTGCACGCCATCGTCGTCCCGTGGATGCTTTTCACCATTGTCGTTTATGGCATGATCCTCGTCGGCGGTTTCGTGAAGACTTGGGGTCTCGACAATTCGCTGACGCTTGACCACTACATCCGCGCCTTTTCCGTCAGCTTCTCCAATGGCTCGATTGCCTGGACCGGCGTTGCCTGGAACTCGTTCTGGACGACCATGGAGATTGCGCTGGTTTCGGCGCCGCTCACCGCTGCCGTCGGCCTGCTGACCGCCTATATCATCGTGCGTCAGAAATTCGCCGGACGGAACCTCTTCGAATTCGCGCTGATGATGAGCTTTGCCATTCCCGGCACGGTCATCGGCGTCAGCTACATCATGGCCTTCAACCTGCCGCCGGTGGAAATGACGGGATCGGCGCTGATCCTGATCGCCTGCTTCGTGTTCCGCAACATGCCGGTCGGCGTGCGCGGCGGCATCGCGGCGATGAGCCAGCTCGACAAGAGCCTCGACGAAGCTTCGCTGACGCTGCGGGCCAATAGTTTCCGCACCATCCGCAAGGTCATCCTGCCGCTCTTGAGGCCCGCGATCACGGCGGCGCTGGTCTATTCCTTCGTGCGCGCCATCACCTCCATCAGTGCTGTCATCTTCCTCGTCAGCGCCCAGTACAACATGGCGACGTCCTACATCGTCGGCCTCGTCGAAAACGGCGAATATGGTGTGGCGATCGCCTATTCCTCCATGCTGATCGTGGTGATGATCACCGTCATTACCGGTTTCCAGCTCATTGTGGGCGAACGCCGCCTGCGGCGCGAAAACCGCGTCGCCGGCCTGCCGTCCGCTTCCTCCGTTCCTCTCGCTCAGGAGAAAACCGCATGATTTCCGTAAAGCCCGGCTCCGTTACCTTTCAGAATGTCCGCAAGACTTTCGGCGCCTTCACCGCCATCCCCGACCTGTCGCTGACCATCGAACCCGGCACGCTGGTAACCCTGCTTGGTCCCTCCGGCTGCGGCAAGACGACGACATTGCGCATGCTGGCCGGCCTCGAGCACCCGACCTCCGGCCGCATCCTCATCGGCGACAAGGACGTGACCATGCTGCCGGCCAATGAGCGTGATGTCTCGATGGTCTTCCAGTCCTATGCGCTGTTCCCGCATATGACGGCGCTCGACAATGTCGCCTATGGCCTGCAATCCTCGGGATTGCGCAAGGCGGAAGCGCGGGAAAAGGCGGAAGAGGGGTTGAAGCTCGTCGGCCTCGCCGGCATGGGCCACCGCCTGCCGGCCGAACTTTCCGGCGGCCAGCAGCAGCGCGTGGCGGTCGCCCGCGCCTTGGTGCTGGAGCCGCAGGTGCTGCTGCTCGATGAGCCTCTTTCCAATCTCGACGCCCGCCTTCGCCGCCGTGTCCGCACCGAAATCCGCGAATTGCAGCAGCGGCTCGGCTTTACCGCCGTTTATGTGACGCATGATCAGGATGAGGCGCTGGCCGTTTCCGACCGGATCATCGTGATGAAGGATGGCGAGATCGCCCAGTCGGGTGCGCCCCGCGATCTTTACGAGGCACCGGCCTCCGCCTTCATCGCCGATTTCATGGGCGAGGCGAATGTCGTCGGCTGCGAGGTCATCAGCATTGAGGGTCCGGAGGCGCTGATCCGCGTCGGCGGCATCAATCATCGGGTTTCGGCGCGCAATGCCAAACCCGGCCCGGCCAAGCTTGCTGTTCGCCCCGGTTCGATTGCCATCGGCCAGGCAGGCGGGCAAGGGGTTGCCGGCCGGGTGCTACACAGTGCCTATCTCGGCGGGCATGTCGAATATGAAGTCGAGACCGATATCGGCACGCTCTTCATCGTCGACCATGCGGTCGAGACCAGCCTGCCGCCGCAAAGCGATGTGACGCTCGGCTTCAAGAACCGCGGCATCGCGCTGATCCAGTCCTGACAGGCCTTAGTTCTGCGGGTCCGGCATGATCCACCAGAACAGCTGCACGAGGTCGCTCCAGGTGCGGGCGAGATCATCCATCATGGCGTTCACCTCCATATAGAGGTGAATGGCCAGAAGCGTGAAAAGCCCCAATAACAACCAAGGCCAGATCGGGCGTCTGCCCGCTGGTTTCGTTTCGTGCTTTTCGTCCTGATTGATGTCCAATAGCCATCTCCCCGTAACCTTGAGACCTACGACCAAAACCTCACGGCCGCAACCAGTTGTCTAAAAGAGCGCGGCCTCATCCTCGCCATGAAGTGCGGCACCCTGCCACAAAAACACCCAGATTCATTCAGCCGCAGTTCACCCGCCGGGGCGCTAAATCCCCCCATCCCATAAGGAGGGAGATGACATGCGTAAGATGATTTTTGGCGCGGGAATGCTTCTCAGCGCCCTGTTCGGCACCGGCGCGAACGCCATGCCCGTGGGTCAGCCGTCTGCACCCGCGACATCCAATGTTCAGACCGTCGACTATGCCTGCGGACGCGGCTTTCATCTGTCGCCGCGCGGCAATTGCCGTCCGAACGGACCGCCGCGTTATGAGCGCGGCTGGGACAGGCGCGACCGCTGGGAAGGTCGCCGCGAATGGCGCGAACGTCAGGCCCGCAGAGAATGGCGGGAACGGCGAGACCGCCGCGATTGGCGAGAGCACCGTGAATGGCGCGACCGTCGCGATTATTATCGCTGGTAACAAGATAAGGCCCTCCCTAAACCGGGAGGGCCTTTTTGGTTGTGATCCGCCCCGGCAAACTGCGCCGGCGATCCCTCCGGACCGCTTTTGCGGCAGCGGCGGCCATGGGTTGCTCTCGAGGGCTTTTGAGCTACTATGCCGGCATGGCGGGGAGGCCATGTTAAAGGAGGGTTCATGAATTACCGGTTTTCGAAACGGCGTATGGTGTTGAAGCTTGCCGCCACGGCAGCTTCTTTTTGCATGCTGGGAATGACGGCGAGCGCCGAGGGTTTTCCCGATCGGACCATGACGCTGGTCGTGCCTTTCGCGGCGGGCGGCTCCACCGATGTGGTGGCGCGCGTCATCGCGCAGAAGATGGGCGATGAGCTTGGCCATCAGATCGTCGTTGAAAATGTCGCCGGCGCGGGTGGCAATCTCGGTGCCGACCGTGTCGCCCGGGCCGAGCCAGATGGCTATACGATCCTGATGGGCACGGTCGCGACCCATGCGCTCAACCCGCTTATCCTTAAAACAAAGCCTTACGATCCGGAAAAGGATTTCGCCCCGGTCTCGCTGCTGGTGGTGGTGCCGAATGTGCTGGTCGTCAATCCGAAGCTCAACGTCAACAGCGTTGCGGAACTGATTGCGCTTCTGAAAGCCGAGCCGGACAAATATGCCTATGCCTCTTCCGGCAATGGCACGCCGCTGCATCTTTCAGGCGAATTGTTCAAGAGCATGGCTGGTGTCAGCATGCAGCATGTTCCCTATAAGGGAGCAGGCCCCGCGCTCAACGATCTGCTCGGCAACCAGATTTCGATCATGTTCGACAATCTGCCGTCGTCATCAGGCCACATCAAATCCGGCACGCTGCGCGCGCTCGGCGTCACCACCACCGAACGCGCCTCATCCTTCCCGGATCTGCCGACCATTGCCGAGACCGTCCCGGGTTATGAAACCTACACCTGGAACGCGCTCTTTGCGCCCGCCGGCACGCCGGCCGAAGCGATCGACAAGCTGAATGCCGCCGCCAAGAAAGCGCTTGCCGATCCGGCCGTCGCCGCGCGCATGGCGGAGTTCAGCGCCAAGATCGTCGGGTCGTCACCGGAAGAGCTGAAAACCCACGTCGCGGCCGAAATCGCCAAGTGGGAACCCGTCGTCAAGAATGCAAATGTGCAGATGGACTGATCGGGAGCGGTAACCCGGTTCTTCGATACCTCGCTGCGCACCTCTGCCTTGAGGTGCGCAGTACCACCTGTTGCTGAAGACCCGTAGCCGAAGCTGTCATCATGGCCCGGCCAAAAACGGGCCTGTCGCATCGACCAATGTGTCGTTTCCGCATCACTTGCCATAAGGTTGCAAAAATCGGCTTGGCAAGCTCAAATCACTCAGCTACAAAACGTATCACCGCGTCAGATCAAACAAAGGGAGGCGTTGCATGACACCAGCATTCACCGAAATCCTCCCGCAGGGAATGACCCGACACTAGGTCATATCCATTCGTGGCCCGCCCTGCGCGCGCCCGACATGCGGTTTTATTTTCCTTCATGGCCCGATTGATCTGACGGGATCATTTCGTCTCCCGTCCGGGCTGTGCCATCCAACTTCCGTTTTGAGGACCGGTTGCCGATTTTCTGGCGCCGTGCTGGTTAAAATGTCTCGCAAGAAGCTCGATTTCCGCGCCGATGCCTATCGTCATGTGCTCGGCTTTGTTTTTCACCACTGGAGCCACAGGCCGGCACTGGTGGGTTTCATCATTGTGCTGGTTGTCGCCAGCACGCTGGCCGAAGTCATGGTGCCGGTTTTTTCCGGCCAGATCGTTGATGCCATTGCCGGCGGCAACGGGGCGGACAAGGCGCTGCACGCCTTCGTCGTCGTGGTGTCGCTTGGTCTCACCAGCGTGGTGCTGCGCTGGTTCATCTTTAACGGCATCATCAGGCTCACGCTGAAAACCATGGCTGATGTCACCAATAACGGCTTCCACAAGGTGCAGCGTTTCTCCACGGACTGGCATGCCAACAGCTTCGCCGGCTCTACGGTGCGCAAGATCACGCGCGGCATGTGGGCGCTGGATTCGCTGAACGACCTGCTGCTCATCGCCCTTCTGCCGTCCCTCGTGATGCTGGTCGGCGCCACCATCGTGCTCGGCAGCTACTGGCCGGTCATGGGCCTCATCGTCGGCCTGGGCTCGCTGATCTATGTCGGTGTCACCGTGGCTCTTTCCATGGGTTATGTGTCGCCTGCGGCACGGCTTGCCAATGCCTGGGATACAAGGCTTGGCGGGGCGCTGGCGGATGCCATCAGCTGCAACTCGGTCGTCAAGGCCTTTGGTGCCGAGACGCGTGAGGAAGCGCGGCTGGGCCATGTGCTGGTGAAATGGGATAACCGCACGCGCAGAACATGGCGGCGCGGCACGCTGAATGGCACCATTCAGAGCTTCATGATGGTGTCCATGCAGGCCGGCATTCTCGGCACCGGCCTCATCATGTGGCGACAGGGGCTGGCGACGCCGGGTGATATCACCTTCGTGCTTGCCATGTTCTTCGTGCTGCAGGGTTACCTGCGTGATGTGGGGCAGGATATCCGTAACCTGCAACGCGCCGTCAACGATATGGAAGAGTTGGTGCTGCTGGACAAGATGCCGCTTGGCGTCGAAGACAGGCCGGATGCGGCGCGGCTTGATATCGGCAGGGGCGAGATCGTCTTCGATCACGTCACGTTCCAATATGGCGCGCATCCCACCCCGCTTTATGATGACTTCTCGGTCACCATCAAGCCGGGCGAGCGTGTGGGGCTGGTTGGCCATTCCGGCTCGGGCAAGACTACTTTCGTCAAGCTCATCCAGCGTCTCTACGACATCAAGTCCGGCGCAATCCGCATCGACGGGCAGAATATCGCCGGTGTCACGCAATCGAGCCTGCGCGGCCAGATCGCCATCGTGCAGCAGGAACCCATCCTGTTCCACCGCACGCTGGCGGAAAACATCGCTTATGGCCGGCCGGGTGCCACGCGGCGTGACATCGAGCAGGCGGCAAAACAGGCCAGCGCCCATGAGTTCATCATGTCCCTTCCAAAAGGATATGAGACCATGGTCGGCGAACGTGGCGTCAAGCTTTCGGGCGGGGAACGCCAGCGCGTCGCCATTGCCCGTGCCTTTCTCGCGGATGCGCCGGTGCTGATCCTTGACGAGGCCACCTCAAGCCTTGACAGCGAAAGCGAAGTGCAGATCCAGCAGGCCATGGAACGGCTGATGGATGGCCGCACGACGCTCGTCATCGCGCACCGGCTCTCCACGGTCAGGGCACTGGACCGGCTGCTGGTGTTCGACAAGGGCAAGATTGTCGAAGAAGGTGACCATCAGGCGCTTATCCGCCTCAATGACGGCATCTATCGCCGGCTGTTCGAACGGCAGGCGCTGGAACTGACCAAGGGCCTGGTGGCCTGAAACAACGAAACGCCGGAGTTCATCCTCCGGCGTTTCATCCGCAACTTCTAACCAGTGCCACGAACGCGCCGCTTTTTTCCATTAGTGGCGTTCTCTCCGCAATACCAACAGGATGGTGAACCATGGATTTCAACCCGATCACAAAGCCGCAACGCCTTGTCATCAGGGGAAACCATATCCATGCCTTGTTCCATCACCCTTTCAGACCTCTCATGGTCCACGCCTGACGGTCATCCGCTTTTTTCAAACATCAATCTTCGCTTCGGTCTCGAACGAGCCGGCCTTGTCGGGCGCAACGGCGTCGGCAAGACGACGCTTCTGAAGTTGATTGCCGGTGAATTGTCACCGTCCGCCGGTACGGTCTCCGTCTCCGGCAGGACCGGCTTTCTGCGGCAAATCGTGCAGGTCATGCCCGGGGAGACCGTCGCGGATCTCTTCAATGCGCGTGAGGCACTCAAGATACTTTCCCGCGCCCAGGCGGGGCAGGCTACACTCGAAGAGCTTGGTGATGTCGACTGGATGCTGGAGGAAAAAATTGCCGATGCGCTGGCTGAGGTCGGGTTGGACGCCTTACCGTCAACGCTGCTTTCGGCACTTTCCGGCGGGCAGCGCACACGGGCGGCACTTGCGGCCCAAATCCATGCCGCGCCCGACTTCTTGATCCTCGACGAGCCGACCAATAATCTCGACCGCGACGGTCGTCTGTTCGTTGCGGATTTTCTGGCGGGTTGGCGTGGCGGAGCGATTGTCGTCAGCCATGATCGGGAACTTCTCGATACATTTGATGCCATCGTCGAAATGACGACGCTGGGCGCAACGCGTTATGGCGGAAACTGGAGCCATTACCGCGCGCAAAAAGCACAGGAACTGGCCGCTGCCGAACAGGATCTCGCCAGCGCCGAAAAGCGCCTGTCCGAGGTCAAACGCCGGTCGCAGGAGGCACTGGAACGCAAGGCCCGGCGCGACGCAAAGGGCGCCGCCAAAGCGGCAAAGGGGGATATGCCCCGCATTGCCGCCGGCGGCATGAAAAGACGAGCCGAGCAGACCAGCGGCGACAATGCCAATCTCGCCAGTCGCCTGAAAGCCGAAGCGACCGGGGATTTGCAGACGGCACGCCAGAGGATCGAGATCCTTCAGGACGTTACTGTCGTCTTGCCACCCAGCGGCTTGCACAAAACCAAGACCGTGCTGAGCCTGCAAAACCTGACCGCAGGATATTCGGGAAAACAGCCAGTATTCGCCGATCTGTCCTTCGAAATCACCGGCCCGCAACGTGTCGCCGTCACCGGCCCGAACGGATCGGGAAAAACGACGCTGCTTTCCGTGATCAGGAAGGAATTGATGCCGTTGTCAGGGGCAGTCCACCTCGGTGTGACGTCCGTCTTTCTGGACCAGCAGATCAGCCTGCTGGATACGAAGCTTTCTATCCGCGACAATTTCCTTCAACTTAACCCGCAGGCCGGTGAGAACGCCTGCAGGGCAGCGCTTGCCCGCTTCATGTTTCGTGCCGATGCCGCCTTGCAGATCGTCGGAACGCTTTCGGGCGGACAGATGCTGCGCGCGGGTCTCGCCTGCGTTCTTTGTGGTCCGCAGCCGCCGCAATTGCTGATCCTCGATGAACCGACAAACCATCTGGATATCGATTCCATCGCGGCCGTGGAGGCCGGCCTGCGGGCCTATGATGGCGCGCTCCTGGTTGTCAGCCATGACGAAGCGTTTCTTAGCAATATTGGCATCGATCGGCGGCTTACCCTTGGGCGACCGTGAGGCGCCGCGATTGCGCACGCCGAAGCCGGACATCCATCTGCCGTTTTGCCTGGATGTCACCCATTTTCGTGGCAACCGCGCTGCCCTCAACCCACGCGGCAATCGCACCGTCGTCGTCTGCGAGACGCATAAGGCATTCGCCAAGCGCCGCCCAGGCGGCCGAGTAATCGGGGTCCTGGTGAACCGCCTCGCGCAGATGCTGCGCCGCATCGTCGAATTGCCGCGTGGCCATCAGGGCCTTTGCGAGTGAAAAACGCAGGAGGGGCGCATCTTTGCCGTCTTTCAGCATCTTCAGGAGCTTTTCGATCATCGTCATTCCATTGCAATGGTGGGCTTCATGCAAATCGGTACGACGTCAAGTGCGGTTGAGGTCAAGCGGAATTGGCGCTTCTCCGAAGGGCTCCTCCGCTGATGGAGCGGAACGTTTCACCTTGATATGCGGCGTACCGCGACCGGATCCCAGATGTCATCAAGCGGCCCTTCAAGGGCGGTGCGCGGGGGAATGAGCTGCGGTTCGATAATGGTGACTTCGGGCTCTGCCCGGTTCTCTTCCAGCAGTTCGAACCCTTTTTCGAGCATTTGCGCAATATCCGGTTTGATCATGTAAACGGGAAAGGGAAGAAATGACGCGAATGGGTCGTAGTCAAAACAGCCGACGACGATGTCGCCGAACGCTTCCCCGTCATGACGCCCCATGAAACGAAGCAACCCCTCGAAGTTGATCGATGAATTGACGAAGAAACAGCGGGGAAGACGGCCCCTGCGCTCGAAGAAGCGTTCGAAGGCCAGTTCCGTCATGCGCGGCGAATAACCGGTGATCTCGATATCGTCACCACTCTGCACGCCGAAATAATCGGCCTTCGCGGCATGAAAGCCATCAATACGCTCGCGGCTGGCGTGGTCGTCATGACCGCCGAACAGGATGACGTCGTCAGGACCGAGCGACCCACCCTTTGCCGCATGGGCAAGGATTGCCGATGTCAGGATTTCCGCGCCGTGCCGGTTGTCGGAAATGACGGACGACGCAAATTTGCCGGGCAGGTCGATATTGACGTGTGGAAGGGCGGCGCGGGCGCAGACCTGGTGAACGCCATCCGGGTCGGTTACGCCGGCAATGAACAGGGCGTCAATCGAATAGGCGATCAGCGTCTCTACGGTCCGGCGTTCCTCCTCGGGGTCACGCCGCCCGGAAACCACCATCGGCGACAGGCCGCGTTTGCGTGCCTGCCCCTCGAAGGTCTGCGCCATGGATGAAAAGAACCGGTTGTCATAAACCGGCACCAGAAGCCCGACGAGACCGGATTTTGAGCTCCTGAGGCCACGGGCCTGCAGGTTGGTGGTGTAGCGCTGTGCCTTGGCGAGCGAGAGTATCTTGTCTGCGGTCTCCTCCGAAATCCGCCGCTTGCGCCATGATCCATTCAACACCGCGCTCACTGTCGAGGCTGACGCGCCAGACAATAGCGACAAGTCATAAATGGTGGCTTTCTTGGAACTTATGCCTGTCACTTCGATCTCCCCAGCTGATTCCGATTATTAGAGCACGCATCCCCTTGACGGAAGGGAGCTTCATGATATGGTTATTGCACCATCGATTGTGCAATTTGGCAATATCGATTGTGCAGGATGGTTGCTATGGGAGTGGCAAGGGAGAGTCTCGAATAAGCGAGATGAGAGATTTGAAGCGCGGCAGGGAAAAACTGGCTGCGGCGGATTTCGTTTGCCGATTTTTTGAGGAGGAACATCATGAAGAAAATTATTGCTGCGGCGCTCGGCCTGTCGCTCGCGCTGCTCTCATCCGCGGCCTTCGCCGAAGGACCGAAAGTTGGCGTCGTCGTCAAGATCGGCGGTATTCCGTGGTTCAACGCCATGGAAGCCGGCATCAAGGAACAGAGCAAGAAGCTCGGCGTCGACGGTTTCATGGTCGGCCCGACCAGCGCCGACCCGGCCCTGCAGGTTCGTGCCATCGAAGACCTGATCGCCCAGAAGGTCGATTTCATCGGTGTCGTGCCGAATGATGCCAAGGTGCTTGAGCCGGTGCTGAAGAAGGCCCAGGCCGCCGGCATCAAGGTCATCACCCATGAATCGCCCAAGCAGCTCGGCGCTGACTGGGACTTTGAACTGGCCTCCGCCAAGGGTTTTGGTGAAGCGCATGGCAAGCTGCTGGCGGAAAAGATGGGCGGCAAGGGTTCTTATGCCGTCTTCGTCGGTTCGCTCACCGTTCCGCTTCACAACGCCTGGGCCGATGCCGCCATCGCCTATATCAAGGCCAATTATCCGGACATGAAGCTTGTCGGCGATCGCTACGGCGTCGCCGAAGATCTCGACAAGAGCCGGTCGACGGCGCTTGACCTGATGTCCGCCAATGCTGACCTGAGCGGTTTCCTTGCCTTCGGTTCGCAGGGACCGATCGGTGCCGGGCGTGCCGTCGAAGAGCGGCGCAAGGATGGCAAGGTCTTCGTCATCGGCCCGTTTTCGCCGGGACAGGGCGCCAAGCTCATCAAATCGGGCGCGCTGACGGGCGGCTTCATGTGGAACCCGAAGCTGGCCGGTGAGGTCTTCATCACGCTCGCCGATCGTATCGCCAAGGGCGAGACACCCAAGGCCGGCGACAATATCGAAGGTCTCGGCACCATCAATCCCGAGGGTAACACCATCGTTGTCGATCAGCTCTTGAAGATCGACAAGGAAAGCATCGACAAGCTCGTTTCCATGGGCCTCTGATCCTCCCCAGAGCCGCAGGCGGGGGGGGGGGGGGGGGGGGGAGCAGCCCACACCCCCACCGA
>NZ_SUPW01000011.1 GCF_013337285.1 Agrobacterium tumefaciens
GGACGGATCGATGAGTTTTCCGGTCTGGTCGGCGAGGTTGCCGTAAAGGCCGTTATCGAGGCGATAGACCTTTTCGAACCAGCTCAAGCCGTGCAGGAGCGCGTCTTTCCACGGTCCCTGCCAGCCATGCTGGCCGGCAGCGGCGAAACAATAGGCCTGACGTGGCTGAACGCGGGCGCGGCGGTCATCGGAAAAAACCGGTTTCGCATCCTGGCCGAGGCGCTCGTAAAAGCCGCCATCCGGACGGGCGGAACCCGCCTCCCCCCACAAAGGCAGGGCATCCTCATCCAGCCATTTCCGTAATGTTCCGACCTCTTCGGCAAGCGCCTGAGCGGCACTCGGAAATTGCACTGTCATACGTCAACTCTCTGTTTTACGTCGTATTGGAGGGGAGCCATACGCTAGCAGAACCTAGAAACAAAGACATCAACTGACGTTTTGAAATAGTCTCAACAGATCGTACACCAAAAACAACAGCAAAATTCCGTCCCACCACCCGCAAAACCCGGTTTGACTGACCACACTTTATCACTCGCGGCAGCACCAACAGCCGCAGGTCTGGAACGTTCCTGCTTCACCCTTAGGATGAACTCCCGGATTTTCCGAAAGGTTGGAAACGTCGCCAAACTTGGCATCAATGGCCTTGGCAAGCAGCGCGAAATCATGACAGCATTCGGTGTATGAACGCAAAGGGGATGATGACGGGAATGACGGCGATCGAAGAACTGGCCCGAAGATTTGTGCAGGCAGATCTTGGCGGCGCGAAAGTTCCTTTTGTGCAGCTAGAGGCGGATGGGCTCGTTCCTGAGGACTTCGAGACGGCAATGGCCGTTCAGCGTATATTCGCCGAGCTTATCGGGAAGCCGGTGAGAGGCTGGAAACTGGCGATCCGGCCGGATGGCCAGGCCGCCGGCGCGCCGATGCTGGATTGCCACCGGGCCGATGGTGACAATCTCGCTGTTTTCCCAAACGAAGGGACGGAAGGCATTGAGGTCGAAATCTGCTTTACCCTCGCCTCAGACATTCCCGCTGTGGGTGAGGTTCCCTTCACCAGAGGCGATTTGATACGGTATATCGACAAGGTCCATCTCGGTGCCGAGTTGCTCCGTTATCGACTGGCGGAAAAAAACCAGGTGCCTTTCCCGCTGTTTCTCGCCGACCGCCTGGCCAATCACGGCTTCGCCATTGGTCCCGAAATAGATCGGCGCATTTTGGAGGTCTTCGCCGGAAGCGACATGGACCTGTTGCATCTGATCGTGACTGAGGGTCCTGTCCATCTGTTCAATGCCACGGCAAAACATCCCAACGGGGATGTTCTTGCTCCCCTTCTTGCCTTTGCAAATGCTCCCATCAACAAGAGCGGCACGCTAATGGCAGGGCAAGTGGTGACGACAGGCAGCCTCTGCGGCGCGATAAGCAGTTCTCTTGCCGCCGATACGCATATTAAAATGGAATCAGTTGGGGCGTTTACGCTTGCGGGTCATCGGCCGTTAGCTCTTCGGTAATCACGCGGCCGCACCTCTTCATTCACGCCGATCCTGCTTCATGCACCTTGTGTGATATGTCTCGGCAAGACGACAACACCGGTCTCTTTCGCAAGCTCGCCGATCGGCATTTTGTCTCCAATCGTCTGCCTTTAAAAACCGCTTGACCTCAACCATGGTTGAGCCCCTAGAAGTATTGTCACCTTGTTTCCACAAGGCTCATTTCATGCTCTTGAGCGAACAGTTGACAAAGGATACTCCATGGCTTTCCAGCTTCCCGACCTCCCCTATGCCCATGATGCGCTCGCTTCATCGGGCATGTCCAAAGAGACGCTGAAGTTTCATCACGATCTTCACCACAAGGCCTATGTCGATAATCTCAACAAGGCGATATCAGGCACCGAATGGGAAAAAAGCAGCCTCGAGGACATCGTCCGTGGTACCTATGACAAAGCCGCTATCGCGCAGTCCGGCATATTCAACAATGCTTCCCAGCATTGGAACCACAATCTCTTCTGGGAGATCATGGGACCGGGAAATCATACCATCCCCAAGGCGCTGGAAGATGCGCTGACGCAATCCTTCGGCTCGGTATCGCTGTTCAAGCAGAATTTCGCCCTTGCCGGCGCCTCGCAATTCGGCTCGGGCTGGGCATGGCTGGTGGTGGATACCGACGGCATGCTGAAGATCACCCGCACGGAGAACGGCGTTAATCCGCTGTGCTTCGGGCAGAAGGCGCTTCTCGGCTGCGATGTGTGGGAGCACAGCTATTACATCGATTTCCGCAACAAGCGTCCGGCCTATATCGAGAACTTCCTCGATCATCTGGTGAACTGGCAGGCCGTGGCCACGCGTCTCTGATTTGAGCCCCACCGACCCGGCCTGTGCCGCTGCCCCCGTGCGGCTGGCCGGGTCAGGCGCAGCCGGACAGCCGCCGTCCGGCTGCAACTCCATCGAGCGTTTCAATGCCCTATGTCGTCACCGAAAACTGCATCGCCTGCAAATATATGGATTGCGTGGAAGTCTGCCCGGTCGAATGTTTCTACGAAGGCCAGAACATGCTCGTCATCCATCCCGACCAATGTATCGATTGCGGCATCTGCGAGCGGGAATGTCCCGCAGCAGCGATCAGACCGGATACCGAAGCCGGGCTGCATGTCTGGCTCGACCTCAACCGCCATTATTCCGGCATCTGGCCGCGTGTGCACCAGAAAAGACCGTCGCCTGATAATGCTGACGCCATGAATGGTGCTGCGGCCAAGTTTTCCATTTTTTCCAAGAACCCGGGAGCGGGCGGTTAGCCCGGCACTGCATGTCTCATAATCTCAGGCTGATCGATGGCAGCGTGATAAGCCATACGCATATTCCGCTCAAAGGCACCGTTTCACCGACGATTTCCCCGCGTGAATTCAAGGACGCAATGGCCGGTCTGGCCTTTACTGTGGCTTTGGCCACAGCCTCCCACGCCGGAGAAAGGGTCGGACGAACGATCACTTCCTTCATGCCGCTCAGCGCCGAGCCGCCGCTTCTGATGATCTCCATCGACGCCAGCAGCCGCATGGTCGATCTCATCGCTGCAAGCCGGCGCTTCTCCATCGCAGCACTTGCCAGAGGACAGGAGGAAATTGCCGACGTGTTTGCTGGAAAAGGCAACCTGCCGGACCGGTTTTCCATCGGCGACTGGGATGTCTGGCCTTCGGGAAACCCAAAGCTTGCCAAGGCGCTGTTATCCCTGGATTGCGAACTCGTCGGTTCCATCGATGCCGCAGACCATATCCTGTTCGTCGGCGCCATCATCGAAGCGACGTCTGACCCGCTGCGCGAGGCCCTGCTGTGGAGCGGACGCGGCTATACCGGCATGGATGGACGTAGTTCTGTTATTGCGTGAGGCCGGGTCCAAACCGCCTCGGAAAGACGAACAAGGAGCGCGGGTGTCTGGGCAACACCCGGCAATTCCCTTCCAAAGAAATTTATGACGGTTCCACCAGCATTTTTTCCGCAATCTCCGGCCAGAGCCCCTCCGTCACCGCCATCAGCGCCGGCGTTGCGGCGGCAACCCAGGGGATGCCGCTGCCGGGGCGCGTTCCGATACGGACATCGAGACCCGCTTCCCTTGCGAGAACGACGCCGCCGGCGATGTCCCACATGGTTGTCAGTTTTTGCAGATGGCCGTCGAAGATGCCTCGTGCGGCAAAGGCAAGGCCGATCGATGTCGAGCGGATGGATTCCACCACCCAGCCGGCATGTCTCAACCCGACAGTGAGGGCCGCCACTTCTTCCGCGTCGGCGGCCGCACTGTCGCCGAGCGACATGACCTGCACCTCCTCGAAAGGCACATGCCGGGCAAGCGGTTTGCCGTTCAGCATCAGACCCGTCCCATCCGCCGCCGCATAGATATCCTTGAACACTGGCATGGCGACGACGCCGAGTTCCGGCCGGCCGTTGCGCACGAAGCCGAGCGAGATGCCCCAGAACGGCGAACCGCGCAGGAAATTGGCGGTGCCGTCGATCGGATCGATGATCCAGTAGGCGTCGTCGGCCACGCCGCCCATTTCTTCTCCCAGCACGGTTTCGTCGGGAAACGCCACCACCAGACGGTCGCGCACCAGCCTTTCGACTGTGGTATCGGCTTCCGAGACGAAATCCTGAAAGCCCTTCGTCCGGGTGGCGATGGTGTCGCGCGCCTCGAAAAAGCGAAGGGCAAGGCCCATCGCTTCCTCGATGATGGCGACGGCGCGGTCGAGACGCTCGTTCATCGTGTCCACGCCCTGCCCGTCTCACCGGCGCCCGTCTTCAACCAGTTGGTGAAAGCTTCGACTTCATCGGTCTGGATCGCGCCGACGCCAGCCCCGGCAAGAGCACCCCAGACGGATTCGGGATTTGAAAGCGCCCGCGTATCGTTGAAGTCGAGGCAATGGGAAACGTCGAGCGAGTTGATCCACAGGCGGATATTCTGGCGCTCCATCTCGGCCTGGCCTTCGGCCAGATCAGCGATATCGGTGAATTTCACCTCGATCATCGGCGCCTTCAACGCTTCGATCCGACGCAGATCCTCGGCAAACTTGCCTTTTCTCACCGGGAACATCGGCATATGCGGGACCTTGCCGAACCAGTCGGTGTCCAGCACCTCGAAACGTTCTGCCTCAGGATCAATGTCGGTCTTGACCAGAACCTGATCCTCGACGCCGAGCCGCAGCACGGTTTCCATGACTTGCGGCAGATCGCGGGTGAATTTTGTGTCGATATTAACGGTGATCTTGCCACGCGCCTCTTCCAGCAATTCTTCCAGCGTCGGCACACATTCATCGGTCACAGTAGCCGCATCGCCACCCGCACCGGCCTTCAGCCTGGCAGCGCGAACCACCTCGAAAGGCAGCTCACTCACGGTCCCCTTCCCCGTCGTCGTACGGTCGAGCGTTTCGTCATGAATGACGACCAACCGGCCGTCGGCCGTCGCCTGCGTGTCGATCTCGATCATCTCAACGCCGGCCGCAACCGCCGCGCGGACGGAGGCCAGCGAGTTTTCGGCAGTGGCGGTCCAGAAGCCGCGATGAGCGATGGTCAGTATGGCCGGATTGTCGCGCGAGCAAAGCGCAAGGACATTGCAGGAGCTGGAGGCATTTCGGGAGGCTGCAAGGGTTTGGTGCATGGTTTTCACTTTCGGACGTTGCATTTATCGGGGCTCTGTCGCCCGGATCAGATTTTCCCCATGCCCGCCGCCATCAGGTCGTCGCGCAGAATGCGGCCGGCGATGATAAAGACGACGAGTGCGGGAAGAAGCAGGATGAAGGAGACGATGGAGGCGAGCGGCAGCTGCATCGAATAGGGGTCAAGATACATGTAAAGCTTGATCGGCAAGGTTTCGACAACAGGCGCGCCGACGATGAAGGACTTGTCGAATTCCTCAAAGCTGCCGATGAAGGACATCAGCCCGCCCGCCAGAAGGCCGGGCACCGCAAGCGGCAGGATGATGTGGAGCACGATGCCGACCGTTCCGGCACCGAGCGAACGCGCGGCATGGATGATATCATCGGGAATGGTCTCCAGCGCCGCCGTCATCAGGCGGATCATCAGCGGCAGGGTGCCGACCATCTGCACGAGAACGACCCCGGTGACCGAATAGGCAAGCCCGAAGAGAAGAAACACCTGTCCGATGCCGACCGCGACGACCAGCCCCGGAATGATGATCGGCGCCAGAATGAAGATTTCCACCAGCCGTTTCAGCCGGAACGGAAAACGCGCCATGGCCCAGGCCGTGGGCAGTGCGATGGCCGCCGTCAGAAAGGTAACGACAATGGCGATGAGGATGCTGTTGATGGCGGCGCGAATGAGGCTGTCATCGCTGAGAATGCTCGCCCAGCGCGCCGTGGTGTAGTCTTTCGGCACGACGAGTGGCGGCGACCAGCCATCGGCGATGCTCCAGAGGAACATCAGCGCCAGCGGCAGGGCAATGGCGAGCGTCAGCGCGCCATAAAGTCCGATGGAGACAAAAATCCGGTCTTCCGGCGTAAAGGCACGGCGGCGGGCAATGGTGGCGGGTTCAAGGGTTATGGCGCTCATCATGCGTCTCCTCGGGTTTGGCCGGGGCCGATGCGGGATGTGAGGGAATAATAAAGAATGAGCACGGAGACCGCGAAAAGGCTCAGCACCATGCCCATGGCATAGACCTGATTAAAACGGCCTTGATTGAACTCCTGGATCATCAGTACCGAGAGCGGCCGGGCCGTCGGCGGGCCGACGATATCGGGAATGGCATAGGAGCCCATGGAGCCGATGAAGGTGAGAAGTATGGCGGCGGTGATGCCCGGCATGGCGAGCGGAACTTCCACGAAGAAAAACGTTTTCAGCCGCGAAGCGCCGAGCGTGCGCGAGGCATGACGGATATCCTCGGGTATGGCGGCAAAGGCGCTGGTGATGATCAGCGTCATGAAGGGTATCTGTTTCCAGACACTGGCAAGGATGACGCCGATGCCCCAATCGTCACGCACGAGCTTGGGCAGTTCCAGCCCGAGCGGCGCAACCAGACGGTCGAGGAAACCGCCCCTTTCGAAAACGACGATCACCATCAGGCCGACGATGATGCCCGGCACCGCCATCGGCAGCTTGTAAAGACCGCTGAACAGCTTGCGGCCGAGAAAGCTCTTGCGGATCAACAGCGCCAGCGGCACCGAGGCCGCAAGCGAGACGATCACAGGCATCACACCGTAATAAATGGAGGTCGTCAGACCACGGATCATCGAGGCGCGGGTGAATATCCGCTGGTAGAACATCAGCGTGAAGCTGCCATCTTCCTGCCTGAAGCTGCCGATCAACGCTGAAAACAGCGGGCCGCCGAAGAAGACCAGAAGATATCCTACCCCAGGCGCCAGCAAGAGAAGGAGCTGCGCGCGCCTGTCGCGAAGAACCGCGGCCATCATGCCGCCTCCCCCGCCATTCTGACATCGAGAAGATGGACTGAACCGGGAAATTGCAGGGCGACCCTATGCCCGGCATCGATCAAAGTTTCAGCGCCGGACTGGCTGATCCGGATCTGGCGTCCGCCGATCTCGACCGTGTAGAGCGCATTGGCGCCCATGAAGGAGACGGCGGAAACCGTGCCGTCACCGGCCTGATCGGCGCGGATGTGGATGTTTTCCGGACGAACCGAAATCTGGACGTTGCCGGCTGCCGCTTTATCCAGCGTGACGGCCTGCCCCCAGGGCAATTGCGCCTGTGTCCCTTGGGCGGATACGGGCAGAAGATTGGTCTGGCCGAGAAAACCGGCGGTGAAAGCGTGTTTCGGCGAGCGATAAAGCTCGAGCGGCGTGCCGATCTCAACGACCCGGCCGGCATTCATGACGACGATCCGGTCCGACATCGCCATGGCCTCGGCCTGATCATGCGTCACATAAAGACTGGTGGCGCCGATGCGGCGGTGAAGTTCGGTCAGTTCGTGGCGCAGCGTATCGCGGAGTTTAGCGTCGAGGTTCGACAGCGGCTCGTCGAACAGCAGCAGGCTCGGCTGCATGACGATGGCCCGCGCCAGCGCCACGCGCTGCTGCTGCCCGCCGGACAATTGCCGCGGCATGCGATCCACCAGACCGGCAAGATTGCAGATTTCAAGCGCATGGGCGATGCGGCGTGCGCGCTCGTCTTTCGCAACCTTTTTCATCTTCAGGCCGAAACCGAGATTTTTGGCGACGGACATATGCGGGAAAAGCGCGTAGGACTGGAACACCATGGCGATATCGCGCGCTTCCGGCGGCGTCTGGTCGATGCGTTTGCCGCCAAGGAGGATTTCACCACCCGACGGCTGGCTGATACCCGTCAGAATGCGCAGCAAGGTCGACTTGCCGCAACCGGAGGGGCCGAGAATGGTGACGAATTCGCCGCGCTCGACGGTGATCGACACGGGATGAAGCGCCCGGCTCAAACCGTAATCCTTGGTGATATTGCTGATCTCGAGTTCACTCATGGCGATGCTCTCTCCTGTTTGCGGCCGAGCTTGCCGGACCGTGGGAGGCTCTTTGTGCCCCACACGATCCGGCGATCCTGAAGGCGTTACTGGTTGAGCACTTTTTCATCGAGCGCTTCGGCAAGCGCCGTCGACATGTCCCAGAAAGCCGGGGCAGACAGGCGCGGATAGACGCTCTGCGGCAAAACATGCTCCTGCACGGCCTTCGGCATCAGATCATTGGTGACATCCGTACGGGGAGAACGCGAAGCCTTGTTTTCCAGCTTCCAGAGCTGGAATTCCTTGCTCATCGCCATATCGATGAGGAGCAACGCCGATGCAACGTTCTTGGCATTGGCCGGCACGAACATGGCGTCGCCCGATCCGACCTGGCCCTTTTCAAGAAGCGTGACGCGGAAACTATCCGGCAATTGTTTGGTGCCGAGGAAGCTCATGACCTGATCTTCCCAGACGGTGCCCATGTGAAGCTGCTGGTTGTTGATGAGATTGAGCGTGTCGGCATTGCCGTTGGTCAGTTCAGCCACGGCAAGAAGACGGCGGTAATAATCCCAGACGGGCGTGAGGCACTCGGACTCCATGGCCCAGTCTTCGGCCTGCTGCAGCGTCTGATTATAGTCGGTGAGCTTTGCACGGCAGTCGCCGGTGAGATAATTAAGCGCCACCGAATAAATGAAGCCGCCGCCGGAACCGCCCTTGGCCGGCAGGGTAACGCCGAGACGCTTGGGGTTCTTTTCAGCCCAGACGAGCAGGTCCTCGAAGCTCTTCGGCACATCTTCAGCCTTCACGAAGGCGGAATCGTAACCGATGGCGGTCTGGTTGAGATGCACCAGCGGGAAGCTACCGCCATGCGGCTTGCCGAAGACGGTTTCGGCCATTTGCGGATTGTAATTGGCCATGTTCGGCAGGATTTTCGTCAGCGCAATATTGCCGACAACGCCCTTGGAAGAGAGAAGAGGATAACTGCCGCCACCGGCAAAATAGGCATCGACCGGCGAATCCTGGCCTGCCGCCTGCACCGCGATGAGCTGCTGGTTCGCCTGATCGCCCTTCACATCGCTATAGGCGACCTTGATGCCATATTTGGCTTCGAAACGGGTGATCAGCTCCTTCCATGTATCGGCGAAGCTGCCGGCGAAATTATACATCGTCACCGCGCCCTCGGCTTTGGCGGCGGGAACGACGATCTCATAGAAATTGTCACGCGTAACCTTCGACAGATCGAAGTTCAGGTTTTTCATGTTGCTGTCAGCGGAAAGGCACGGCGCTGCCGTCGTCGCCAGCGCAAGCGCGGCGATCGCAAGAAATTTCAGGCGCATTGAATGGTTCCTCCTGGGGACCCGTTGTTGACCGGCCCCTTATTAATACACTCTAAGTGTAATATTTATGACAGTCCAGTGAAAAATGCTGTCGCGAACCGATGCCCCATGTTGCCGCCGCCCCGCGCAGCCGTTATCCAAGGCGATGACAACAGATCAGACGCCGCTCCAGACCTTCAACCGCCAGCCGCTTGCCAGCGAGAACGAGCGCCTGATTCTGGATATCATCCGCCGCCACGGCCCCATCGCCCGGGCGTCGATTACCGGCCACACGAACCTGACCCAGCAATCCGTGCACCGGCTGATCGAAGGCCTTTTGGAGCGCGGGCTTCTGCGCACCGGCGCGCCGCTCAAGGGCACACGTGGCCAGCCAAGCCCCACTATCGAGCTGGTGCCCGAAGGGGCCTATTCGCTCGGTATTTCCATCAACACCGATTCCGTGGTGATCTGCCTCGCCGATTTTCGCTGTGCCGTGATCGTCGAGGAAAAACTGAGGATGCTGCCCGGCGATCGGGAAATGACGCTTGCCGCGCTGTCGCTGGTTCTTGAAAGGCAGTTGGCGGAACACGCCATACCGCGCGAGCGGCTGCTTGGCCTCGGCTTTTCCATGTCAGGTTTCTTCGTGTCGGAAGACCGGGCATTCAACGCGCCTGAACCTCTACGAGACTGGTCGCTGATGGATCTGAAACCGATCCTCGAAGAAAGGTTTCAACTGCCCGTCTGGCTGGAAAACAACGGCACCACGGGTGCCATCGGCGAAAGCCTTCGCGGTGTCGGCTCGTGGTGCCAGACCTTCGCCTACCTGTCCTTCAACTATGGTTTCGGCGGCGGCCTCATTCTCAGCGGCCAGCCGTTTTACGGTTTCCACGGCAACGCCGGCGAATTCAGCGGCATATACAGCCCGGATGAATCGCCCAAGCGCCCGGCCCTGCAATATCTGATCGCGACTTTACAGAAAAACGGCGTCGATATCCATTCGATCGAAGCCCTTTATCGGCAGTTCGACCCTTCATGGCCGGGTGTGGAGGAGTGGCTGGCCGAGACCATGCCACAGGTGGACCGGCTGGTGGCGAGCCTGATCGCCGTTCTCGATCCGCAGGCTATCGTCTTCGGCGGACAATTGCCGCGCGCGCTGGGTCGAATGATGATCGAACGCGCGCACATGCCTTCGCAACGCGAGCACCGTTATGGTGTCGGGCCAAAGGAGGCGAAGCTGGTTCTCAGCGAGACCGAAGGCGATCCTTCAGCCCTTGGCGCGGCGCTGTTGCCGCTCCGGGTGCGCTACTTCCTGTAGTAGTGATCATCCAGCGGTTTTCAAATCCGGCGAGACCGCCGTAACCGGGGGTTGCGGCGGCCTGCGTCCTTGCATCACGCCCTATTCGACCAGCACCGACAATGCCGAACCCGTATAGATTGGCCTCACCTTCACATTGCCCGCATCGATCGTAGCGAATGTGCCGGTCAGGCCGTTGGCAGAGATCACATCGAGCCGTGTGCCGGCAGCCGGTGCGCCGCCATCGAAGGCGAGCTTCAGCGTGGCGCCGTCCAGCACCGCATTGCCCTTGATCTTCAGCCCGACCTTTTGTGGATCAAACGTCAGCCCACCGCCCGACTGCATAAAATCGCCGCCGATGACAACATCCTTTTTTCCCGTAAGCTGGAGCGTGCCGCCGCTGATCAGAACGCCGCCGGTTCCAAGCGCATCCGTAGAGGAAGCCACCAGCGTGCCATCCCTGAGGATCGTTCCGCCACCATAACTGTTGTTGCCGCTGAGCGTCAGCGATCCGCTGCCGGATTTGACGAGACGCCCGTGCCCTGCAATATCGTTCGTCCAGCGGTCTGCGGCACTAAACCCGCCGGCGGCGGCATCCATCGTCACCTCGACATCGCCGTCAAACGCGCCGTAACCACCGGCGGCGGCTACCAGATTGATGCGGCCCCAGCCATTGCTGTCATCGAGCAGTGGATAACCGGCCTCGATGCCGGTGGAGAACAGAACGGCGCGACGCTCTGCGGCATCGAGATAAGGCAGGCGCGTTTCCAGCAGAACCTCGGCCCCCTTCGGCACCACCATCGGCGCATCGCCCACGGCTTTGTCGCGGCTGAAGGAAAAGGTCATGCGCCTGCGATAATCCGCCTCATTCGCCGCCGCATCGGCGAACCGGTCAACATCCGGCTTTGCGCCATGGGCGAAGTCGACAAGCGACTGGCCCTGCGGCAGACGCTTGGCAAAATAGGTCTGCAAGGCTTCGTGGGCAGCCTTCTTCACCTCCGCGTTTTTGGGATCCTGCAACATGGCGGCGGCCATCGCCGTTGCCGTAATGCGGCCGCCGATCACGTCGAGCGGCGAATGCATGCCGGCGACGATGCGGCTCTCGCCGAGTTCGGAGGCCGCCGTCAACAATTCGGAAAAACGCTCCGGCACGGCATAGGCATAAGCAATGGCGGCAAGATAGGCGGCATTGGTGTGACCGCTCGGAAAACCGCCATCCTTGGCACGACCGCGATTTTCGCGGGCATATTTCAGCGCCGGAACGACAACGCCGGCGTCGCTATCATAGCTTTCGAAGATTCGGTCACCGATGGTTTCCTTGCCGGTCTCGATCACCTCGCCCTTGGCATTCATGCGCCAGGGCCGTGGTGTGGAATAGAAGTATTTCGCCGGCGATGTCGTACCCTCAGGGCCGCGGATCACCTTCATGAAGGCGACAAAATCCTTCATCTCGCTATCCGCCGCACCGGCCTCGGTGCCCTTGTCGTCTTCCTTGCGGGTAATGACCTCATTGGGGTCGAAATCCGCCAATGTGTGATTGATCGTGGTCGTCGCACCCGCCCCCTCGCGATACCAGGCGGTGAGCGGCCCCATGCCGTCAATGACGCTGAAACCCTGCGAACGGCGGTCATTCATGTAAGCTTCGAAAGCGGCGGCACGCGTGCGGTTTTCACCGGTCACTGACAGCACGTAGCGCATGTTTTCCTGCCAGACGGCCGGATCGACAATCTTCACATGGCTGAAATCCGAGGGGCCATCGCCATTCGCGCCGCCATCCGCCCATTTTTCATCGCCGAGCGTCCAGATGCGGTTGAAACCGGAGAGGATTTCGATGATCGGATTGTCCCGGTCGTCATAGGCACGAACATCCTCGCCCTTCTCATTCTTGCCGGTCTGGTTGCGATAATTGTCGGAAAGCGGCAGCGGATAGGTCGCGGCAGGCTCCGGCACCGTGATCGCATAACCCTGACCTGCCGGCCCGGTGCGATCAAACGCTTGCGCGCTCGGAACAAGAACGAGCAATGCGACGGAGGCAAGCAGGGACAATCGTGCGGACGGAAAAGACGACATCTTCAGTTTGGCCATGACGAATCCTATGATTTGCAGCGAGTGACGCGTGACGAAAACAGGCGGCACGGCTTCCCGCGCGCCTCGTCATCAGGTTTAAACGGAGCGTATTTCAGTTTTTCGATAGTGCTGATCGAGAGAGCATATGCGGCAATATCCGCCCGAAAAAAGCGGAGAGATATGCCCGGAGACCGGCTCCGGGCATATCGTTTGATGGCTTGGCTCTTCCGGCAAAGCCGGAATGGTAGCCCCTTATTTCTTGACTGCGACCGCCTCATTGATCTTGGCGACATCGTCAGCCAGAACCTTGTAGGTCTGGTCGAGCGTCAACTCACCGACGATCAACTGGCTCATCCGCTGCACGATCTGCTGATACATGGCGCTGCCGCCCTTGGCGCGCTCAAATTCGCGAGCTGCCTGCGGCACGTTCTTCTTGTTGTCGAGGAAGACCTTCATCGCCGCCCTGGCGTCTTCGCTCTTCAGCTTGTATTGCGGATCGACGATCTCCGCGCCCGTCAGGATGACGTAGTTTTCGGCGATTTCCCGCTGCACCTTCTCGGAGCCGAGGAATTCGACGAAATGAGCGACATCTTCAGGATATTTGGTACGCTTGAAACCGACAATGGCGGTACCGCCGGGCATGGCGTAGCATCCGGCATCGCCGCAGGGCGCATTGATCGCCGTCCATTCGAAGGCGTCGCCGATCTTGTTCTGGAACGGATTGACCATCCAGTTGCCGGCAAGATAGGTCACGACATTGCCGTTGACGAACTCGTCACCCATGTTCTTGTACTGCGAACCGCCGGCGGCACCCCACATTTCCTTGGGGAAGCTGCCATTCTGCGTCCAGGAATAGATATCGGCGATGTATTTCTTCGACGCGTCATCGGGGAAGCTGAACTTCCCGTCCTTCACATAGGTCGCTCCATAAGCAAAGGCACCGCCAGAGAAGCGGTGGCCGGAGCGGTCCATGGTAAAGGGAATCTGCACACCGGTTGACTTGGCGACGCGGGCGGAAGCCTCGACGATCTCGCTGAATTTCGCGGTCGGGCCTGGTAGCGGTTCACCCGCCTGCTCGAACAGCGTCTTGTTGACGAAGGGCAGGTTCAGCGTCTGCGACGCCATGTAGCCGTTGATCGACTGCGGATCATTGACGTTGGGCAGGCGAAGCTGGTTGAGGCTAGAACCGTGCAGCTTGGCGAAGGCCTCCGCATCCTTCATGTAAGGACGCATGTCGAGATAATAGGGCGCAAGCTGCCAGTCGGTGATCTTGGCGATATCTGGGCCTTCGCCTACCGCCAGCTGTACCGGCAGTTGCTTGGAAACGGCATCATAGCCCGAAGACACGAAGTTGACCTTCACGCCCGGATTGGCGGCCTCGAACTCCTTGCTGAGTTCAGACATGCGCTGCACATAACCCTGGTCGTCATCCGTAAAAAGAAAAGTGATCGTGCGGGTCTCCGCCTGCGCGACCGAAAGACCCGCGATAGAAGCCAATACGAGGGCGCTGACGCCCGAAAACAATTTCACCATGCTCATCCTCCCAATGAAAATATTTTCATAAATCGAACAGAAGCTCCTCTGCTTAATTCGATTTATCCTGTTTTGCGACTTGACAGAATAAACGTCAAGCTGTTTGTTTTGGCGAAATCGCACAAATCAACGTGAAAAAGCGAAGATAGATTTGTGAAAATAATTTCATAAAGATCGAAGGGAGGCGATCCATTATGACGGATGGACCTTTGGCGACGAATGCGTCGCAACCCACATATACCGTTGCCGACGGCGAAACGGTGACAGCCTGGATAGTCTCCGATCTGGTAGAGACCTCGTTTCCGGGAACGCTCGCGCCGGCGGAGGACCGGGTGAACTACCGTTTCATCAATGGTTTCGTCGATGTCGGCGACCTGCCCTGCCGCAAGGCCTTCCAGCAGACCATGATCGGTCGCGACATCGCGCCTGAGGCTGCCTTTGCGGTTTCGCACCTCAACCTGCCCGGCTCCAACCGCCGCGTTGAATTCACCGGCTTCTGGCATGTTCCCACCCACGTGCAGCGCTGGTTGAAGGGCACATTCCGCAGCGACACCACGCGAAAAGCGCATTTCCGGCTGCGCACCTGCGGCGGCGTGCGCATCTGGGTGAACGGCGCTGAACAGGTGCGCTTCGAACCCTTTATCCGCAATGTCGAAACCAGCCGTGACATCACACTCGAGCTTGCGGCCGGCGACAATGAGGTGCTGCTGCTCTGCGAGGATCTGGCGGAACGCGACATCATCTGGTTCTTCGAGCTTGAAGTTATCGACGCCACACCGCTGACGGTCGTGCTGCCCGTGCCGCTCGACAGGGAAGAAACGAAGCGTCTTGCCGCCTTGGTGCGCGACGTTCGTCCTGCGCAGGATGTGTTTTCCGGCACGGCGCTTGAACTGGTTTTCGGTGCCGCGCCCACAAGCGACCTGCCCGTGCATATCGCGGTGAAAAGCCATGGACATGAGCGCGCGGCGCTTGCGGAAGTGGATACCGTGCTGCAAGCCGGGCAATCCTCGCTGACGATCCCTGAAACCAGGGGCATTTCGGACGGGTATCACGGCGTCAGGATTACCCTCGGTTCCGGAGACGGAACTGTAACGCGGGTTATCGACGCGGCCTTCATGCGCGATGCCGCCCCGCAACCCGCAGCCGCCGATATTGCCGAGCGAAAAAAGGCGGCGCTGTCCTTTAGCGCCCGTTTCGGCGCATGGCGCATCGGCCGGGCGCTGGCGATGGTCGCCACCGGCAGCGATGACCTCAAGACAATCGGCGGCATCGTTGATGCGACGCTGCGGTCCATCGACCGGCGCGAAGACTGCTCCGATTTCATCATGATCCCGCTTCTCTGGCTGGTGCGCGCCCATAGTGACCGCCTGCCGACCGAGATGCTGGAGCGGATCAATGCTTCGATCCTCGCCTATCGCTACTGGGTGGATGAGCCCGGCAATGACGTCATGTGGTTCTGGAGCGAGAACCACGTTCTGTGCTTTCACACCAGCCAGCTGCTGGCCGGCGACTATCTGCCGGACGCCACCTTCACCGCCTCTGGCCGCACCGGCCGGCAACAGGCGGCGCTGGCGGCGGACCGGCTGGAGCGCTGGTTCGACAGTGTCGAGGCGCATGGCCTCGCCGAATGGAATTCGGCCGCCTATTACCCCGTGGATTTCATTGGCCTTCTCGCCATCGAGCATTGGGCAGGGACGGAGCTTGCCGCACGCGCACGCTACCAGCTCGATCTCATCTTCGAGATGATCGCACTGCATACGCTCAGTGGCGTTCCCTGCGGTTCTCAAGGCAGAGCCTATGACAAGGAGTTGCGCGCCGGACCGCTGACGGAACTGGCGCCCTTTGCGCAAGTGGCCTTTGGCCAGGGCTGGCTCAACAATGGCGTCGCCTCGCTGCCGATGTTCTGCTGCGGCGATTATCTGCCGCCCGTACATCTCGCCGCCCTTTCACAGCTTGAGGCTGGCCGTATGGTCGAGGCGCGGTATGCGCAGGGGCTGGAACCCGGCAAGCTCGTGCTTTTCAAGAACGAGGCCGCGCAGCTTTCAACCGTGGTGGATCATAAAACCGGTCGCCAAGGCCACCAGCAGCATGTCATGGACATCAAACTCGCCGGCCATCCCATGGCGCGGCTCTGGGTCAACCATCCCGGCGAAGATGATCCGTGGGGTACGCAGCGCCCCTCCTACTGGGCGGGCAGCGGCATCCTGCCGCGCGTGGCGCAACACCGTGATCTGGCGATGATGATCTTCGACACGGACGATCACCGCAACGACTGGACCCATGCCTATCTCGGCCGCGACGGGCTGGACGAGGTGCTGACGGAGGGCAACTGGCTCATCACCCGTTCGGGCCGAGGCTTTGCCGCGCTTTATGCGACGAACGGGCTTGAACCCGTTACCGCAGGCGCCACCGCCAATCGCGAGATCAGATCACCCGGCCGCCGCGCCGGCTGGGTCGGCGTCATCGGCTGCGGGGATGTCGCGGAGTTTGCCCGTTTTCGGGAAAAAATCCTCGCCACACGCGTCACCTTCGAAGCCGAAAGCCGGCTGCTCTCGGTCACACCGCCGGGCAGACCGGACCTCACCCTCACCTGGGACGGCGCGTTCACCATTGGCGGGCAAGCCATGGCCTTCGACCACGAGCAGCCCCAACCCGAAATCACATTCGACAGTGCCGATCCCGCATCCGGCGGCGCGGCACGACCATTTTACTCCTAATCGGAATAACCAGATGAACCAGCCAAGTATGGAAAAAGACACTCTTCAGACGACGATCGACAATGTCGCCGCCGCCTTCAGCCGCCTCAAGGGCATTCAGGAAGGCCTGGCGAGCGGCAGTTCCGACGGCAAGATCCAGTTCGATGAATGGGATTGGGAAGTCGGCGTCGGCCTTTACGGCTTCCTGCGCCGGGCGCTGGCCGCCAACGACCAGAAGGCATTGGACGATCTGGTGACATGGTATGGCTGGCAGATCGAGCGTGGCCTGCCGCCGCGCCAGATCAACAGTTCCGCGCCGATGCTGCCGCTGGTCATCCTGACAGAACATGTCGATCGTCCGGATTTCCGGGCGCTGGTGGAAGACTGGGCCGACTGGCTGGTTCATGAATTGCCTAAAACCGAGGATGGCGGCTTCCAGCACGTCGTCAAGGAACGGCTGAACGAGGGCGAATTATGGGACGACACGCTGTTCATGGCATGTCTGTTCCTTGCCCGCGCCGGCGTCGTCTGCAAACGCCAGGACTGGATCGACGAAGCGGTCTACCAGTTCATGGTCCATACGCGTTATCTGTCGGATCCCGTCACCGGGCTCTGGTATCACGGCTGGACCTTCAACGGTCGCCACAACTTCGCCGACGCCTTCTGGGCGCGCGGCAATTCCTGGATTACGGTCGCCATTCCCGAACTCTTCGAACTGGTGCCGACGCTGTCCGAAAAGGACAGGCGTTTCCTCGCCAACGTGCTGGCAAGCCAGGTGCGGTCGCTCCGGCAATATCAGCGCGAGGACGGCATGTTCCACACGCTTCTCGACGACCCGACCTCGCCGGTGGAAACATCAGCCACGGCCGGCATCGCCTACGGCATTTTGCGCGGTATCGAAGCCGGCATTCTCGGCGAAGAAAACCGCCCCCATGCGGAACGCGCGTTGAAGGCGGTGCTTGGCAATATCGACGATGAAGGCGTCGTGCACGGCGTCTCCGATGGCACGCCGATGGGCCATGATCTCGAATTCTACCGCCGCATTCCCAATCTGCCGACGCCATACGGGCAGGCGCTGACGATGCTCCTCCTGATCGACGTGTTCCTGAAAAGGCCGCAGGTATCATGAGCGCGCAGCCAGACATCACCATAACAGCCGGAAGCGGCGACGCCACGGCCGACATCCAGCGGGCGATCGATACGGTCTCGGCGGCGGGCGGCGGGCGCGTGTCGCTTTCGGCCGGACGCCATGTCAGCGGCGGCCTTCATCTCAAGAGCGGCGTGGAGCTGCATCTTGCCGAAGATGCGGTGCTTGCACCCGTCTCCGATTACGAGGCCTATGCCCATACGACAGTTTCCGTCATCGCCGAAGCGTCCAACCGCGGCATGATCATTGCCCGGCGAGCAAGCAACATCGCCATCACCGGTCCCGGCTGCATCGAGGCGGGCGGCAAGAACTTCATTATCGGCGATGACGAGGCCATGGGAACCTATATCCCGGCGGCGCGCCGTCCGCGTGTCATCGTGCTGGAATCCTGCCTGAATGTGCGCCTCGAGAACCTCTTCGTCAGTGGTTCGCCGATGTGGACGCTGCACATGGTCGATTGCGACGATCTTGTTTTCCGGAATGTCCGCATCGAAAATGACCGCCGCCTGCCCAATACGGATGGCATCGTGCTGGACGCCTGCCGGCGTGCGCTGATCGAGGATTGCTTCATCTCAACCGCCGATGACGGCATCTGCCTGAAAACAAGTGCGGGGCCGGATGGCAACGCCGTCGGCGTCTGCGATAATATCGCGGTCCGCCGCTGCACGGTCTCGAGCGTCAGCTGCGCCGTTAAACTCGGCACGGAATCCTTCGGCGATTTCACCAATGTGGTTTTCGAGGATTGCAAAATCGTTGAATCCAATCGCGGCATCGGCCTTTTCTCCCGCGATGGCGGCGCTATGCGCAACATCCGCTTTTCGCGGATCGAGGCCGAGTGCCATGAAACGCCCGGCGGCTTCTGGGGCTCTGGCGAAGCGGTGACCGTCACGGTCGTCGATCGCCGCCCCGAACGTCAGGCCGGCAGTGTGGAAAACCTTGTTGTCGAAGATCTGAGCGGCTCGATGGAAGGTGCGATCAACCTCGTCGCCACCTCGAAGGCCGGCATTCACAATGTCACGCTGGAGCGCATCTCGCTGTCGCAGCAGCCCGGCAAGCTCGGCACCGGCCTGCAATATGACCTGCGCCCGACCAATGCGGATATCGCGCCAAGCCCCGATGCCGCCGGTCGCGCCAATGCCTGGACGCGAGATACCGAAGGCAGGATCGTCGGACTGGAGAATTATCCCGGCGGAATGCCTGCGGTCTATCTCTCCGGCGTAGAGGGATTTTCGGCGCGCGATGTCGCCGTTAGAAGAGCGATGCCCTTGCCCGAGGGCTGGAACAAACAAGAGATCGTCGCGATGACGAACTTGCCCGAAGGGAGCACGTCATGGGAAGTCTGAAGCTAGAAAACCTCAACAAGGCATTCGGTGCCGTTCATGTGCTGCATGATATCGATCTTCAGATCGAGAACGGGGAGTTCGTCGTTTTTGTTGGCCCCTCGGGCTGCGGAAAATCGACGCTGCTGCGCATCATCGCCGGTCTTGAGGATGTGTCCTCCGGCACCATCGGCATTGGCGGGCGCGATGTCAGCGCGCTGTCGCCGGCCGAGCGCAAGATCGCCATGGTCTTCCAGTCCTACGCGCTTTATCCGCATATGAGCGTGCGCAAGAACCTTGCCTTCGGTCTGGAAAACCTGCGCTTCAAGCGGGCGGAAATCGAAAGCCGCATCAACGAAGCGGCGCGGATGCTGGCCATAGAACCCTATCTCGACCGCAAACCGAAACAGCTTTCCGGCGGCCAGCGCCAGCGCGTCGCCATCGGCCGCGCCATCGTGCGCGAGCCGGATATCTTTCTGTTCGACGAGCCGCTGTCGAACCTCGATGCGGCGTTGCGCGTTCAGACACGCGCCGAAATCACGCGGCTGCATCGCGATATCAAGACGACGATGATCTATGTGACGCATGATCAGGTGGAAGCGATGACCATGGCCGACAAGATCGTGGTGCTGCGCGCCGGGCGCATCGAGCAGGTGGGCAGCCCGCTTCAGCTTTTCGACAATCCGCGCAACCTCTTCGTCGCCGGTTTCCTCGGCTCGCCGCGCATGAATATCCTGAAAGGAACAATCGTCACCGGCAGCGACGGCAATCTGGAAATCGACGCCGGATATGGCACGCCATTGCCCTGCCTTGTCGATCCGGCCGCCGTCGGCCCCGGACAGGCGATGCTGGCGGGCATCCGCCCTTCGCATTTCACGGTCACGGACCATGCCGGCCTGCCCTTTGAGGTTCAGTACCACGAAAGCCTCGGCACAGAGACGTATCTCTATGGCAATCTTCAAGGCCAGAAAGAGCAGATCATCGTGCATCAGACGGGCCATTTCGCGCCTGCCTCCGGTGCTGTGCTGAAGATCATGCCGGCGCGTGAAAGGGTGCATGTCTTCGACCCCGCCACCGAACTGGCGCTGCCGCGTCTCAATAGCGAGGGGAGAGGGTAGCATGGCCAATCCAAAGCTTGCGAGACTGTCCGACCGCGCTCTAGATGCCGTGATGGCCATCGCCGAAGTGCCGCTCAACCTGATCGAGCGGGTGATCGGCAAGAAGCGCATGCCTTATATTTTCCTGATGCCGAACCTTGTTCTGTTCGGCATCTTCACCTTCCTGCCGATTGCGATTGCCGTCAGTTACGCCTTCACCGGCGGCACCGAACTCCTGATCAGCGACCGCCCTTTCGTGGGGCTCGAAAATTTCGGCAAGTTGCTTGATTGCCAGAGTTACATGGATCCGGGCAGCTGCCGGGAATCGCTGTTCTGGACGGCGATCTGGAACACGCTGTGGTTCGTCGGCTTCAACGTCGTCGCCACGCTGCTGGTCGCCCTCATCACAGCGCTCATCCTCAACCGGGCGATAGCGGCGCGCGGTTTCTTCCGCGCCATGTTCTTTTATCCAGTGCTGCTGTCGCCGGTTGTCATCGGCCTCATCTGGAAATGGTTCCTTGACCGCAACGGCCTGCTGAACGCCTTCCTGCAAATGCTCGGCGTGCCGCCGGAAATCTTCCTGCTGGATGTCGGCTGGTCGCGCTTCTTCGTGGTGGTGGTTTCAGTCTGGTTCCATATGGGCTTTTATACGCTCATCCTGCTGGCCGGCCTGCAGGCCATTCCGAAAGACCTCTATGAAGCAGCAGCCATCGACGCGGCCTCGCCCCGGCGCACGCTGTTGCGCATCACCTTGCCGCTGCTTGCCCCCAACCTTCTCGTCGTCCTGATCCTGTTGATGATCCGCTCGGTGCAAATATTTGATGAAGCATGGGTTCTGACCAATGGTGGCGGACCGGGAACGGCCAATACATTTGTGGTGCAATATATCTACCAGATGGCCTTTGGCAGCGATCTCAGGCTATTCGGCCTAGCATCCGCCGCATCGGTTCTCATGGGTCTTGTTCTTCTCGCGCTGACGCTCGTGCAATTGCGCCTCGGCAAAAAGATGGAGTCCTGATCATGTCCGGCAACCTCAACGCCGTCGCGTTCCTGACGCGAACCCGCCGCCCCGGCCGGATCGGCCTTACCGATATTCTCTCATGGGTCTGGCTCATCGGCGGCACACTCGCCGTCCTCATCCCGGTCGTCTGGGCCGCCATGTCATCGCTAAAGCCGGAAGCCGAAATCACCCGGTTTCCACCGAGCCTTCTGCCGCGCGCCGCCGTGCAGGTGGAGGTGCAGGGTTATGACAAGCCGCTCAGTGTCTGGAAAGCCACCATAGATGGTGTAGAGCGGGAAATGGCCATGGTCCGCCGTGTCGGCCTCAAAGCCCAGATGGTGGACCCCGCCAATCCCGGCCCACCCGTCAGCGTCGATACGCGCGAAATAACGCCTGTCCAGAAACTGACCATCGCGACGGAAAACTTCACCGATCCGCTGACCCGGTTCAGCTTCCTGACCTTTCTTAAGAACTCGGTCTTCGTCACCTTCGTCGCGACCGTTCTGACCCTGATTGTCAATGCCATGGCGGCCTTTGCGCTGTCGAAATACCGCTTCCGCGGCGAGAAGGCGATCTTCGTGCTGATCATCTCGACCCTGATGATCCCGCTCACCGTCGTCATGGTGCCGGCCTATCTCGTCATCGTCGGCGTCGGCCTCGTCGATAATCTCTGGGGCGTCATCATCCCTACCGTCGCGACGCCAACCGGCGTGTTCCTGCTGCGGCAATATATGCTGACCATTCCCGACGAGCTGATCGAGGCGGCCCGCGTCGATGCCGCCAGCGAATTCCGCATTTTCTGGCGCATCATTCTGCCGCTGACGGCGCCGGCGCTCGCGGTTCTCGCCATCTTCTCGGTTCTGTGGCGCTGGAACGACTTCCTCTGGCCGCTGATCGTCCTCAGCAGCCGCGAAAACTTCACGCTGCAGGTGGGGCTGAACGCCTTCCAGGGCGAGTTCTCGGTGCAATGGCACTATATCCTCGCCATGACCTTCCTCAGCCTGGCGCCTGTTACCGTCGTCTTCCTGTTCCTGCAACGCTACATCACGACAGGGATTGCCGGCACGGGCATGAAATAAACTGCAACATCATTTGGGGGGCGGCGCAATGCTGCCCCTCAGCACGAGGCGACAGCCGAGTTCCAGCCGGTGCGCCGGCCGGGTCGGATCAGCCGCCACAAGCCGCTGCTCCAAAAGCGAAAGTGCCGCACCGCCCAGCCTGTCCGCCGGCAATTGAATAGTGCTGAGCGGCGGCGCGCTGAAGGCGGCCGGCATGATATCGTCGAAACCCAGCACCGAGATATCCTCTGGAACGCGGATACCAGCTTCCGTCAGGGCCTTCAGACAGCCTAGCGCCAGATTATCGGCAGCGCAGAAAATCGCGGTAGCGTTTCTAAGCGGGCGCTGCTCGGCCAGCAGGCGGCGGATCGCGACCTCGCCCCATTCCGGCTCGTAGCTTTCCACCTCGATGACCATATTGGCCGGAACTGTCAGGCCCGCCGCCAGAAAGGCATCGCTATAGCCATCAAACCGCCGGCGGATCGTCGTGCGGCCCTTCCAGGTGACATGCAGGATATTGCGATGCCCGAGGGAAAGAAGATGCTCGATACCAAGCCGCGCACCAAAACGGTTCTCGGCCGTCACCGTATCGACGATCATGGCCGGGTCTTCACCATTGATCAGTACCACCGGCCTGCCAAGCGCGGACAGTGCCTCGACCAGTTGCGACCTGTCATCATTGAGAACCACGATGCCATCGACATTGTCGGCATCGGCAGCCTGCGCCACGGCAACGGGATCGAGCCGGCTCGTTGTGCTGACAAACGGAACGATACGAATGCCGCGCTTCTCGCACTCGCGCCGGAAGCCGTTCAGCATCGTCCAGCTGACCATGTTGAGATCGCTCTGCGGTGCCGCATCATTGGTCATGGCGAGAAGCACGACACGCAAAGTGGCGATCGTCGCCTTCTGCCGGCGGTTTTCGAGATAACCGAGCGTGCGGGCCGCCTCCAGCACTCGCTCGCGAACCTGAATAGTCAAGGGGGCTGTACCGTTGATGGCGTGTGAAGCCGTACTCAGCGATACATTCGCCTCCCGCGCTACGTCCTTAAGCGTCGTTTTCCTGTCTATTTTCATAAAGGGGAATTCAACCACTCTTCTTCGGACGGTGCGGGCAGAAAGCCTGCTCAATGCAGTCGATCTGGAGAATACCCGTGCCTGTCTGCTGCTCTCTAATCTGTGGAAGACTACAGCATGATCCGTAAAGACGGAATTGAATTCTCTGGGTTTTTATCTCCGACCATAAAGCGCCGCCCGCGGCGAACCACAGGCGGCGAGGCGGTCAGAGCGCCTGGGAGATATGGTCGATGCTGTCCTTCACCGCAGCGGCGGGGTCTTTCAGGTCATGCACTTCCGTCGCAAAGGGTTCGAAGCTGTAAGGACCCTTGTAGCCGGTCGCCTCAAGCGTCCTGATCTGCGCGATGTTTTCCAGCCGGTCGTTGCCATCCACCAGAACACGGTGGGCATCCAGCATGTCGGCGACGGAGACGGTGGGGTCGACTACGCCGGAAATGTGCACGAGGCCGGTACGCTCGGGGAAGAACGCAGTCTCGCCGGCGAGATGATGGTGAAAGGTGTCGTGCACCAGCTTGTAGATATCGTCGCCACCAGCCGCGTCGATTGCTTTGATGGCCTCGGCCTTGGTGCGTAGCGACGAGATGGGGAAACCGAGCGGCTCGACAAGGCCGGTCAGCCCGCGTTCTTCAAGGATCGGCTTCATGGCCTTCAGCGCCGCCACGAGATCGTCGAAGGACACCTCTGTTCCATCGTTGAGCGGGCACATGACGAGCGCCTTCGCGCCGCTTGCCGCGGCATAATCGGCCATGGCAACGGCGCGCTGCGGCAGATCCCCCGACCAGACATTGAAGGGATAAAGCGCATTGATCGAGATGATCGTCACGCCGGCCTTTTCGGCCGCCACCTTTACCGCCGCCGGATCCGTCGTGCCGACGATGTCTGGCAGGTCGTTGCGGATTTCGACTTCGGTGAGGCCGAGTTCACGAGCGGTTGCGAAGAACTCCTCGAGGGAACGTTTCGGCGTGGTGATGTGGTTGATTGCAAAACGCATGAAAGACCTCACTGATAAAGGGCGGGACGAGTGGGAAGCTCGATTGCGACGGCTGCCCCGTCCTTCTCCTGCGCGGCCACGCAAGCGTCGGAGGTGATGGCGGCCACGTAGCCGTCCCAGGAGTTCGGTCCCGAGGCCGTGCCCTTTGCCGCCGCGTGGATGAAATCCTGCAATTCGACATCGTAGCTGGCGATGAAGCGATCCTTCCAGTCGGTGAGGATATCGTTCTGCAGCTTGGCGCCAAGACGCGTCTGAACCGACATCGGTTCTGGCAGGCTGGCAATGCCGTCCTCGCCCACCACCTGGCACTGAATATCATAGCCATAGTGGCAATTGACGAAGATTTCGACGTCGATGATCGTGCCCTTGGCCGTTTCCAGAATGACGATCTGTGGGTCCTTCAGCTTCGCATGGCTGCGGGCAGCGGAGCGGGGAAAGAGAACTCGGGCCGAAACATAGTCATCGTCAAGCAGCCAGCGCAACACGTCGATCTCATGGATCATCGTGTCGTGGATCGCCATGGGCGTGACGTACTGTTCCGGAACCGTCGGGTTGCGGTGGGCGGCATGCACCATGATCGGCGCGCCGATCTTGCTATCGACGGCCTGTTTCAGCGCCACATACCCGGCGTCATAACGGCGCATGAAGCCCACCTGAACCAGCCGCTTGCCGTGCGCCACTTCGGCATCGACGATGCGCCTTGCACCTTCGGCCGTCGTCGCCAGCGGCTTTTCGCAGAAGCACGGCTTGCCGGCGGCGATGGCCGCCAGCACATATTGCTCATGGGTTGCGCCCCACGAAGTGACGAGCACGGCATCCACATCGGGCGATGCGATCAGCTCTTCGCCGGTGGCGAAAACGACGGCATCCACGGCGATATCGTTTTTGACCGCCTCGGCCGAGGCGCGGTTGACGTCGCTGAGCGCAACGATCTTCCCGCCGCCCAGAACCTTGTTGATACGGTGGGCGTGATCGCGCCCGATTGCGCCGGTGCCGACGACACCAATTCTCACAGTCATCTGAAAAACCTCATTTCCAGTATTTGGCGACGTATCGCCGGGTTTCGCTGAGCATGAACCGCGCGCTTTCATCGACGCGGTCTTCCCAGGCAAAGACGCAGTTCGACAGCACGCCATCGAATTTCATGTCGGCAAGCGTCGCAAAGAAGGTTTCCCAGTCGATCTCGCCCTGGCCGAAATCGGTGTGCTGGTGCACCCTGACCTTGGAGCCCGGCGGATTGACGATGTAACGCAGCTGCGACGACTTGTTGTGATCATAGGTATCGGCAAGGCGCACATGCACCAGATGGCCCTCCGTCGCGCGCAGGTTCGCCACCATGTCTGGCCCGTAAAAGAACGTGTGCGGCGCGATGAAGGAGGCCTTCACCGCCTTGGAATTGATGGTCTTGATGATGTCGATGGCCGGGGCGATCTCCTCGAGCCAGTCTTCGGGATGCGCCTCCAGCGACAGCACCAACCCTTCCCGCTCGAGGATCGGCACCAGAATATCCATGGCGCGGAAGAACTGCGCCTCGCAGGTTTCCGGCCGGTGCAGGCCGGAGCGGTCGTTGAGGCTGCGCTCCGGCGAGCCGCCACGGCCGAATTCCGAAACGAACATCGGGCATTCCATCTCGACCGCGATCTCGATGGCGCGTTTCCAGTTGTCGATCGCCACTTCCCACTCATCCGGATAGGGGCTTGCCCAGCGATACATCGGCTGCAGCGTGGCGAGACCGATCCCATGGTCCTTCAACGACTTTTTGAATTCGGCGACCCGTTCGGGATAGACCTTGGGCCGTGTCCACCAGGAAAGGAAATCCGGGCGCGGCGAAAGTTCGACGTAATCATAACCGAGTTCGGCGACCTTGCGGCAGGTCTCAGGCAACGAGAGATGCCGGAACATGTGGGGATCAAGCGTATGTTTCATGGCTGTTTCCAGTGGAGGGATAAAAAGACCGGGGCCGAAGCCCTGTCTATTTCGCGTAGGCGGACATATTTTCCGGTGTAACGAGTTCGAACGGCACCCAGATCGTCTTCTCAGTGCTTTGCCCGGCAGCGGCCTTCACCGCCGTCTGGACGGAGACCTCCCCCTGCTTCGTCGCATTCTGGTAAACGGTGATATCGAGATCGCCGGCCTGCATGGCGGCAAGACCATCCGGCGTGGCGTCGATGCCGGCAATGACGACATCCTTCATGGAAACGCCCGCTGCTTTGAGCGCCTGCGCGGCTCCGATCGCCATTTCATCATTATTGGCGATGACGGCATCGAACTGGATGCCCGCCGTCAGCCAGGAGGATACGAGGTCCTGCGCCTGCGTGCGGCTCCAATTCGCCGTCTGCTTTTCGAGGATTTCGATCTTGCATTCCGGTTTGGAAAATACCGTTTCGACATCCCTGGTGCGCACCAGCGCCGCATGGTTTTCCAATGGTCCCATCAGGATGACGGCCTTGCCCTTGCCACCCATCAGCTTGCAGGCGGCTTCAGCTTCCATGGTGCCGGAATCGAGTTCGTTGGAACCGACAAAGGCCGTTCCGTCAGGCAGGCCGGTTTCCAGCTCGGCCGGCGGATGGTTGACATAAACCAGCGGAATTTTTGCGGCTGATGCGGCCTTGGTGATTGCGGCAGTGGCATCGCCATCCACCGCATTGACGATGATCGCGTCGACACCATTGGCGATGAAATTCTGCACCTGATTGAGCTGCTTTGACGGATCAAGCTGGGCATCCTCAACCAGAAGCTCGATGTTTTTATCGCGCCCGGCTTCTGCCCTGATACCGTTGAGCAGGATCGTCAGAAACGGATTGTCGAAAGACGTCATCGAGACTGCAACGCGGGTCTCGGCAAGCGCCGGTGTCGCGAAGATGCAGAGCGCCGTCGCTATCAATAGTTTTTTCAAAGTTTCCTCCCACGGAAAATCGCTGCTGATTGCTTCATTCTGTATCGCCGGAGCCGGCGATCCTGCCGGCTCCGGCGCGTTCGGCCTACCCGGCGGCACTCCCCGGGAGCGGAGAAGCCGCCAAGGCAAGGCCATGGCTCAGTTTTTGGCCTGATAGCTCTTGAGGTTGTCAGGCGTCACCAGTTCGAAGGGAACGAAGACCTTCTTGTCGATCGTCTCACCCTTGGCGAGTTTCAGCGCCGCATCGAGAGCACCCTTGCCCTGTCCTGCGGCATTCTGGAAAACGCTCACATCCAGATCCCCCGCCGCCATGGCGGCAAGCGCGTCCTGCGTGGCGTCGATGCCGGCGATGATGACGCTGTCCATCGACCGGCCCGCCGCCTTCAGCGACTGGATAGCGCCGATGGCCATCTCGTCATTGTTGGAAATGACGGCATCGAACTCAACGCCGGCTGAAAGCCAGTTGGTCATCAGGTCCGACCCTTGCGTGCGCGACCAGTTGGCGGATTGTTCCTCGACAAGCTTGATGAAGCTGCAATCAGGCGTGGCAACGACATCCTTGATATCCTGCGTGCGCATACGCGCCGCCTGGTTGGAAAGCTCGCCCATCATCACCACGGCCCTGGCTTCCGTCTTGCCCGCCTCCTTCAACAGCCGGCAGACTTCCTGCGTCTGCAACGTGCCCGACTGTTTTTCATCGGAGGCGACGAAGGCCTGTTTTTCCGGCAGGCTGTCTAGATTGACCGGCTGGCGGTTGACGTAAACGAGCGGAATGCCCGCGGCGGCAGCGGCCTGCGAAAGCGCCACGGTCGCGTCCGTATCCACCGGATTGACGATGATGGCATCGACACCGGCGGCGACGAAGTTCTGCACCTGACTCAGCTGCTTGCCGACATCGTTCTGCGCATCCTCGACCTGCAGCGAAACGCCGCTCATGCCCTTGGAATAATCAATCATGCCGTTGCGCAGCACGGTCAGGAAATTATCGTCGAACAGGGCCATAGAAACCCCGACGGTCTGCGCCGATGCGCCCGTTGCCAGCATCGCGGCGAAAGCTGCAATTGCGAAATGTCTTTTCATGTCGTTCTCCTCCAAACCCCTTTGAAAAGAACCGGTCGAGCCGGCTTGAGCGCATCGCGCCACCACCGTCTTCCGGCAAAAGCTGGCCTTCGCCGCGAAGGAAAACTCGCAGCGTCAAACAGCCTCGAAATAATCTAATGTCGTGTGGGTCCGGCCTCCTGCCCGTTCCACCCGCGGCCAAGATTTCCTAGTCCGGTCCCGGCGTCAACGCGTCAGGGACCACCGAAACCATCAAGCCTGATAGAAACGGCATCGGATTTATGATGGAATCCATCAAACCATCAAAGGCTCTCAGGAACCCACAGATGCGCAGGCACAAAACGCTGTCCCGGCGTTTCCGCAATACCGTGTTCGATGGTGTGGACCATGGTGGCAAGAAGGTCGGTGCACAACTCGCGAAGCGGTGTCTGGAAGACGCCGCTGATGCGCCTTTCCAGCAGTGCCTGACGGGACTCGGGCGTGAGTTCATTCACGAGACAGACGATTGTCTCCTGCTTGTTTTCTTGCTGCATGGCCTCGACCACCCCTTCCATGCCGCCGCCGATGCAATAGATGCCGACGAGATCCCGGTGCTTGGCGATGGTGTCCATGACAAGCTCATAGGTCAGGCGACGCGTTTCGAGCGTGATGAGGGCATCCATCACCTCGAATTCCGGCGCATATTCCCGCATGTAGCTGCGAAAGCCCGTTTCGCGCAGCGAATGGCCGTGGAACCGGTGGCCGCCCAGCAGCAAAAGCACCTTGCCCCTGCTGCGCGCCAGCTGCGAAATCATCCAGGCGGCCGTGCGCCCAACCTTCATATTGTTGGCGCCGAGATACGCCTCCCTCACGCCTTGGGCAAAATCGGACAGCAACGAAAACGTCGGAATGCCTTTGGCTTTCAAAGCCTCGACGGCGGCCGTAACATCGTGATGGTCCGGCCCCGTGGCGGCAACCGCCTGCACGCGGCCCTTCATGCCTGTCAGCAACGCTGCAAGCTCAGCCGGCTCCCCCGACTGGGCGAATTCAATACGCAGGTTGAGGTGGCGATCCCGGATGTTGCGCGCCGCAAGCTCCAGCTCGTCGGCAAAGGTCTGGTAGAAAGCATGCCGTTCCTTGCGCAGGATGATGCCGAGACTATAGGACGGCATATCGGCCAGCATGCGCTGGCGAATGATGTTGGTGGCGTGAAAGCCGATCTTCTCCGCCGCCTCGAATACCCGCCGCGCGGTTTCCTCCCGCACCGGCAGGCGGCCGTTCAGTACCCGGTCGACGGTGGCGACGCTGACGCTCGCGGCTTTTGCGACATCGGTGATGGTCGGACGCTTCATGTTGGCTCCCGCAGGCGGAAAGATTCCTGTCATATCTCGCAAAACATGTCACGGATAATGATGGAATCCAACATGGGCTGAGGAATATGGCGGGAAGCGTCATGGGAAAACGCTGAGGCCGCGTCTTCTGTATGGCGCCTGCTTTACCATCCACCGCGACTAGCCGCTACGACTAGTCCGCCACACCTCCTTCCCTCATCTCTGTGCTTGTCACAGAGATCCAGCCAGCCCAAGTCCTAGGGCTGAAGGGGTTCTTTCGCGGTGCAGACGCACGTCGGCCGGATTCCTGTGAAAAGCACAGGAACGAGGGTAAATGGGGAGGGCACGGTTGGTATGAGCCAAGGCGAGAAAATCGTCGGCCAGCGCGGCTTGAATGATCTCAATCACGCGTAATGAAACTGAGTCAGCGGCATTCACCCCATTTTACAGCAGCATCCGCACCGTATCACGACGGCACTCGCCCCGTATCCCGATACCGAATGCCGCTATCCGGTCAGACTCGCTCCAGCGCCACGGCAATACCCTGCCCGACACCGATGCACATGGTAGCGAGCGCTAGCCGCTTGCCCGTCAGCGAAAGTTCAAGCGCCGCCGTGCCGGCAATGCGGGCACCCGACATGCCGAGCGGATGGCCAAGCGCGATCGCGCCGCCATTGGCATTCACACGCGCATCGTCATCGGCAATGCCGAGCTGGCGCAGCGTCGCAAGTCCCTGACTGGCGAAGGCCTCGTTCAGCTCGATCACGTCAAGCTGTTCCTGCGTCAACCCGAGCCGCGTCAGGAGCTTGGCCGAGGCCGGGGCCGGGCCGATGCCCATCACGCGCGGTAGCACACCGGCGGCGGCACCACCGAGGATGCGGGCAATGGGGGTGAGCCCATATTTCTTCGCCGCTTCCGCCGAAGCGATGATGAGCGCGGCCGCACCATCATTGACACCGGAGGCATTGCCCGCCGTCACCGTCGCGCCATCGCGCTTGTTCACCGGTTTCAGCTTCGCCAGCGTTTCGAGACTGGTCTCCCGGGGATGTTCGTCCTTCAACACGACAAGCGGATCGCCCTTGCGCTGCGGGATCGTCACCGAGAAAATTTCCTTGTCGAGCCGGCCATTAGCCTGCGCTGCTGCCGCCTTCTGCTGGCTGCGCACGGCAAAGGCATCCTGATCCTCCCGCGAGACCTGATAATCGACGGCCACATTGTCACCGGTTTCCGGCATGGAATCGACGCCATATTGCGCCTTCATCAGCGGGTTGACGAAACGCCAGCCGATGGTGGTGTCATAGATTTCAGCATTGCGCGAAAAGGCGCTTTCCGCCTTTGGCAGAACGAAGGGCGCGCGGCTCATGCTTTCCACGCCACCGGCGATCATCAGCTCCGCCTCTCCCGATTTCACGGCGCGGGCGGCCGCAATGACGGCGTCCATGCCCGAGCCGCACAGCCGGTTGATCGTCGTTCCGGTCACCGAGACCGGCAGGCCGGCGAGCAGCAACGACATGCGCGCCACGTTGCGGTTGTCCTCGCCCGCCTGATTGGCGCAGCCGAAGATCACATCCTCGACGGCTTCCCAGTCGATGGACGGATTGCGTTCCATCAATGCCTTGAGAGGCACCGCCCCAAGATCGTCGGCCCGCACCGAAGATAGCGCGCCGCCGAAGCGGCCGATGGGCGTGCGGATATAATCGCAGATGAATGCGTCGGTCATCGGTTTTTCCTCACAGTTCCGGGGCGACGAGATCGATTATCTCGTCATCCACATGCAGTGGCGCACCGGTCATGGCCTGCAATTCCTCAAACGTCATCGCCGGCAGTTTTTCGCGCAGCACAAAACGGCCATCCACCACGTCGATGACGGCATGGCTGGTATAGATGCGGGTGATGCAGCCGACGCCGGTGAGCGGAAAAGCGCATGTCTCAACGAGCTTCGGTTCGCCATTCTTGGTGACATGTTCGGTGATGACGAAGACCTGCTTGGCGCCATGCACCAGATCCATGGCCCCGCCGACGGCCGGCACGCCCCTGGAGCCGACGCGCCAATTGGCGAGATCGCCATTCTGCGCCACCTGATAGGCTCCGAGGATCGCCACATCCAGATGCCCGCCGCGCACCATGGCGAAGCTGTCGGCATGGTGGAAGAAGGCGGCACCGGGTTTCAGCGTCACGGCCTTCTTGCCGGCATTGATGAGGTTCCAGTCCTCCTCGCCTTCCCGCGGCGCTTCGCCGAAATTCAGGATGCCATTTTCAGTGTGGAAGATCGCCTGACGGCCGGGCGGCTGATAACGCGCCACCATTTCCGGAAAGCCGATGCCAAGGTTGACGTAAGCACCGTCCTCGATGTCCTGCGCCGCACGCCAGGCGATCTGGGCATTGGAGAGCTTGATGTCTTCGCGGGTGTCGATGGTCTGGGTCATGCGTATGCTACTCCCGCACGAATGAGGACTTCTTCCTGTTGCGGATCGGGGATTTCCACGACGCCGTTCACAAAAATACCGGGGGTAACGACATGCTCCGGGTCGATCTCTCCGGCGGCGACGATCCTGGAAACCTGCGCGATGGTCGTCTTTGCGGCCATGCACATCAGCGGGTTAAAATTGCGCCCGGCCTTGTTGTAGGTGAGGTTGCCATAAGTATCGCCAAGTTCGGCCTTGACGATGGCGAAATCTGCCTTCAGCCAGCGCTCCTGCACGTAAGAGCGGCCGTCGAATTCTGCTATGACCTTGCCTTGCGCCAATTCGGTGCCGAAGCCGGTCGGGGTGTAGAAGGCCGGAATGCCCGCGCCGCCAGCGCGGATGCGCTCGGCGAGCGTCCCTTGCGGCACCAGTTCCAATTCGATTTCGCCGGCCAGATATCGGTCTGTAAAGGCGCGGGGATCGGAAGAGCGCGGGAAGGAGCAGATCATTTTCCTGACCATGCCAGCGTCGATCATCGCGGCGATGCCAATGCGGCCATTGCCGGCATTGTTGTTGATGACCGTCAGGTTCTTCGGCCCTTTGTCTATAAGCGCATGGATCAACTCGATCGGCGCGCCAGATCCGCCGAAACCGCCGATCATGATCGTCGCACCATCACCGATGCCGGAAAGCGCCTCTTCAGCACTCTTGATTGTCTTGTCCATTCTTAAAACCTCCATCCAGCCGTGCGGATGGAACCGACAAGGCTGCTTGGCCATGAGGTAAAGCCGAAAATGCCTCGACGGCAAGAATTTTGTGCGTTATATGATTTTTGTTCGTATATCGCACAAATGGAGCTTGAGCATGGCCGTCAGTGAAAGAGACATGATGGGCGGTCTCGCCAAGGGATTGCGGGTGATCGAGGCCTTCAGCGCCGAGCGTCCACGGCTTTCTATTTCCGATGCCGCCGAGATCGCCGGGCTTGATCGTGCGACGACACGGCGCTGTCTGCTCACGCTTTCGGAACTCGGTTATGCGGCTTATGACGGCAAATTCTTCACCGTCACACCCAAGGTGCTACGGCTCGGCACCGGCTGTCTGGCCACAATGCCGCTGCCGAAGATCGTGCAGCCGCTGCTAGACCGCCTGTCGGAGGAGATTGGCCAGAGCACCTCAGTCTCCATTCTGGATGAGACCGAGATCGTTTATGTGGCGCGCGCCGCCCAGCAACGCGTCATGTCGATTGCGCTGATGCCGGGCTCACGCCTGCCCGCTTATTGCACCTCCATGGGCCGCGTTCTTCTTTCGGCGCAGCCAAACGAGCGGCAACACGAAATCCTCGAGGCCTCCCGCCTGGTCGCCCGCACGGAAAGAACGATCACCAGCATGGACGCCCTGCTCGCCGAGATTGAGGCGACCGGCCATCGCGGTTATGCGCTGATCGATCAGGAAGTCGAAATCGGTCTTCGCTCCATCGCCGTGCCGCTGAAAAGCGTGCGCGGCCAGACGGTCGCCGCGCTCAATGTCGGGCTCGCCGCCTCGGTGGCCTCGATGGAGGATCTGGTGGAACGCTACCTGCCGGAACTTCTTGCCGTTCAGCGGGAACTGGCGAGAATGCTGGTCTGAGGCTCTTTCTGCCGCGCGCCGGAATCGCCTATTTTCTGCTGTTCGGCGACCCGCCAGGCGCGCGGCGTCATGCCTGTCTCACGCCTGAAGAAGCGATTGAAATAGGCGGGATCGGCAAAGCCCAGCCCTTCGGCGATCATCTGCACGCTCGAGACGGTGAAGATCAGTTCCTGCTGGGCTATCTCGATCTGACGCTTAGCGATCAGCCGCTGCAGGCTGAGGCCGGAAACCGAGCGGACCAGACGGTTGAGATGAGTCTCGGACAGGCCGACCTTCTTGGCATAAAACCCGGCTTTTTGCGGCTCGCGGATATGGCGGGCGATCAGCGACAGCAACCGTTCGAAACGCTGCTCCGCAAGGCCTTCGCCACTCGTTTCCAGAAGCGGGCGCGCCGCCCGCGTCAAAAGCGTGACGACGGTGGCGAGCTGGCCTTCGATCATCGCATCCCGGCCGATCTCACGGGCCTCATATTCGGCGGAAATCCGTTCGAAACCTTGGCGCAGGCATTCTTCCTCAGCAAAATCCCGCAACGGCAGGAGCACTGGCCGCTGGAAATTGCGCAGCAAAAGCGCCTGCACCGATGCCGGCAGCGCGCCCGGCAACATGGTGACGATCACTCCACCAATATCGCGTGAAAAACGGAAGCCGTGTTCGAAACCCGGCGGCACGATGATGGCGACCGGCGGGCGGATAGGCTCGATACGGCCACCCAGCAATGCATCGCCCTCGCCGCCAAAAATGTACAAGATTTGCAGAAAGGCGGAATGGCGATGCAACCCGATTTCGAAGCGGTGCAAGCTGCTTCTTGAAAAAAGCGTCTCACAATGGAAGCGAAAATCAGTGCCTTGCGCTGCTTCTTCGCCATAAAGCCCCTCATTTGCAGCAACCCGCATCTCAGCACACTCCCCCGTCTGATGGTCGGATTGTGCAACTTACGGATCAGAAAGTCCATTGAGCTTGTGGCCCGCCTTGGTCAATTTCTTGACCGGAGACAAGTTCGGGAGGAAATAATGCGCACACAGGTCGTCATCATCGGCTCCGGCCCATCAGGGCTTCTGCTCGGCCAGCTTCTTGCGAGAGAAGGCATCGAGACCGTCATTCTCGACCGGGTCGGCAAGGATTATATCCTCGGCCGCGTCCGCGCCGGTGTGCTGGAAGAAGGCACGGTGCAGCTGATGGAAAAGGTTGGCGCGGATAAGCGCCTGCACCGGGAAGGCTTGCCGCATGACGGTTTTTCGCTGACCTTCGACGGCCGCGACCATCGCATCGATCTGTTCGATCTAACCGCCGGCAAACGCGTCATGGTCTATGGCCAGACCGAGGTGACCCATGACCTGATGGATGTGCGTGAGGCGGCAAACCTTGTGACGATCTATGACACCGGCAATGTCGAACCGCATGATTTTGATGGCGCAAGCCCCTATGTCACCTACCAGAAAGACGGCGTAACCCACCGGATCGATTGCGATTTCGTCGCCGGTTGCGACGGTTTTCACGGTGTGAGCCGCAAATCGGTGCCTCAGGGCGCGATCAAGGAATTCGAGAAGGTCTACCCCTTCGGCTGGCTCGGCATTCTGGCCGATGTGCCGCCGGTCAACCACGAACTTATCTACGCCAACCACCCGCGCGGTTTTGCTCTCTGTTCCATGCGCTCGCACACACGCAGCCGTTATTACATCCAATGTTCGCTGAATGACCGGCCCGAGGACTGGAGTGACGAGCGTTTCTGGGATGAAATCCGCCGTCGCCTGCCGGAAAACCATGCGGATGCCATGGTAACCGGCCCTTCCTTCGAAAAATCCATCGCGCCGCTACGGTCCTTCGTCTGCGAACCCATGCGGTTTGGGCGGCTGTTTCTGGCGGGCGATGCCGCACACATCGTGCCACCCACCGGTGCTAAGGGCCTCAACCTCGCCGCCAGCGATGTGCATTATCTGAGCGAGGCGCTGATCGAGTTTTATCGCGACAGGTCCAAGGCCGGCATAGATGCTTATTCGCAAAAGGCGCTCTCCCGCGTCTGGAAGGCTGTGCGTTTCTCATGGTGGATGACGACAATGATGCATCGCTTTCCCGATACGGGAGATTTCGGCCAGCGCATTCAGGAAGCGGAGCTGGACTATCTCGTCCAATCCCGCGCCGCTTCCACGGCCCTTGCGGAAAATTATGTCGGGCTTCCTTACTGAGAGGCAGCTTCCGTTTTCCCATCCAGCAGCTCGCTCGCCGCTTCGCGGATGGCTTGCATCAGCAGCGACAGCGGCAGGGAGGGCTGCGTATCGGCCCTGACCGTCAGCCCCACGGGACCGCTGGTGTCGCCGGTCTCAACCGGCAGGATCGCCAGAATGCCATCCGCCACATCTGCCGCCACCACGCCTTCCGAGATGATCCAGATCGCATCGCTGGTACGCAGGAAGGCACGGCCGAAGGCATCCGAGACGGTTTCGATGCGGATCGGCAGGGCCGGAACGCCGTTGGCGATCAGAAACTGCTCAACAACAGGACCGATGACGGATTGCCGCGTCGGCATCAGCACCGGATATTCATGCAGGTGATCGAACACCGAAAGGCCCGGAGAAAGCAGCGGGTGGCCGGCGCGCACCACGAAGCGCACCTTTTCAGAATAGAGATGTTCGAAAGAAAAGCCCGCCATTTTCTGCGGCGCGGCGAGACGCCCAACGACGAGATCGAGATCGCCGACACGCAACTGCTCCAGCAGCACGGCGTTTTCGCCGGTGACAATCTTGACCGGGCTGCCGGTCTTTTCCGCCAGAAAACCGGCCATCGCCTTCGGCATGATCCGCACCGAAACCGTGGGCAGAGCGCCGACCCGAACGGGAGGACCGGCACGCGCCGCCTCCTGCGAGACCGAATCGACCGCCTGACGCAGCGCCGTCATCGTCGCGCCCGCATGGCGCAGGAACACCTCGCCATAACGGCTGATACGGATGCCGCGCCCCTCGCGGTCGAATAACGAGACGCCGATAATCTCTTCCAGCTCGCGAATGGTCTTCGTCACCGCCGGCTGGCTGACATGCAGGATTTCCGCCGCGCGGATGACGCTTTTCTGGCGCGCCACCTCCACGAAAGTCTGCAGGTGGCGGAACTTGATACGCTGGTCGACCATCGCTCATATAATCCATAGGTTATGATTTTCATCGATAATGTCATTTTACTTAACCGGAACTGGCTTGCAATATCTTTCGCAGGAGGAGCACATCATGCATTTTCTGCGCTGCGGCGAGACTGTGATCCATTATCGCATTAAGGGATTGGACAGCGGCAAGCCGGTCATCGCCTTCATCAATTCGCTCGGCACCGATTTCCGCATCTGGGATGCGGTGATAGAAGCGCTGGGCGATGATTATGCGTATGTCCTGCACGACAAGCGCGGCCACGGGCTTTCCGATGTCGGGCGCACTCCCTATTCCATCGACGATCATGCCGGTGACCTGATCGAACTCCTCGATCATCTCGGCGTAAAAAGCGCCATTATCTGGGGCCTCTCGGTCGGTGGCCTCATTGCGCAGGGGATTTATGCGCGCCGTCCCGATCTCGTCCGCGCCCTGGTGCTTAGCAACACCGCCCACAAGATCGGCACGGCCGAAATGTGGAATACACGCATCGACAAGATTGCCGCCAACGGTCTCGCCTCGCTGGTCGATCCCGTCATGGAGCGCTGGTTTACGTCCGCTTTCCGCACACCGGACAATGCCGCTTATGCCGGTGCGCGCAACATGTTATGCCAGCAGCCGGAAGCGGGTTACAGCGGCACCTGCGCCGCCATCCGCGATGCGGATTTTACGCAAGAAGCAGGCCGCTTCGCCGTGCCGACACTCTGTGTCGCAGGCGATCAGGACGGCTCCACCCCGCCGGAACTGGTGCGGTCGCTGGCCGATCTTATCCCTGCGAGCCGCTTTGTAACCATTGCCGGCTGCGGACACATTCCCTGCCTTGAACAGCCGCGTGCCTACACACAGGCAGCGTGCATTTTTCTGAAGACCTTGCCGGAGCATTGACCGATGGCGGACCATATCGACAAGAATGAACGTTTCGAACAGGGCATGAAAACCCGTCGCTCGGTGCTGGGCGACGCCCATGTGGACCGGGCGCAGACCATGACGTCCGGCTTCGACCAGCCCTTCCAGCAACTCATCACCGAAGCCGCCTGGGGCACGGTGTGGTCCGGCAATCACTGGACGAAGCGCGAGCGCTCTATGGTCACCATCGCCTTGCTCGCCGCGCTGGGGCAGGATGAGGAACTGGCCATGCATGTGCGCGCCACCGCCAATACCGGCGCCACCGAAGCCGACATCCGCGAGGCGCTGCTGCATGTGGCGATCTATGCCGGCGTACCTGCCGCCAACCATGCTTTCAAGATCGCCAAGCTTGCCCTGGCCAGCATGAAGGCCGATAGTTCCCATGATAATTCTGGCGATGGGGAGGAGACGAAATGAGCAACCAGCCGCCCGAAACCGGGCCGTTCTTCGCGCGCAACCGCGATATTCACCCGCTGGCCTATGCGCCCGGCTACAAGACCTCCATTCTGCGTTCACCGCAGCGCGCGCTGATTTCGCTGGAAGGCACGAAAAGCGAGATCACCGGCCCGGTCTTCGGCCATGGCATGCTGAACCCGCTGGATAACGACCTCATCCTCAATTACGCCCGCCCCGGCGAAATGCCGGTTGGCCCGCGCATTCTGGTGCACGGCCGGGTGCTGGATGAGCGCGGCCGCGGTGTGGATGGCGCGCTGGTGGAATTCTGGCAGGCCAATGCCGGCGGACGCTATCGCCACAAGAAGGAAAGCTATCTCGCCGCCATCGATCCGAATTTCGGCGGCGTCGGCCGCACGATTACCGACGAGAACGGTTATTACTGGTTCAAGACCATCCAGCCGGGCGCTTACCCCTGGCCGAACGGCGTCAATGACTGGCGGCCGGCCCACATCCATTTCTCGGTCTTCGGCCACGGCTTTGCTCAGCGGCTCATCACCCAGATGTATTTCGAAGGCGATCCGCTGATCTGGAAATGTCCCATCGTCAAAACCATTCCGGACGAGGATGCGATCAGAAGATTGATCGCACCGCTGGACATGAATGCGACGCTGCCGATGGATATGTTGGCCTATAAGTTCGATATCGTGCTGCGCGGTCGCCGCTCGACCCTTTTCGAAAACCGCATGGAGGGCAACTGACCATGGTTCAGCCGCTCAACTATTTCAAAGAGACCGCCTCGCAGACGGCAGGCCCCTATGTGCATATCGGCTGCACACCCAATTTCGTCGGCATCGAAGGCGTGTTCGAAAAGGATCTCGGATCTGGCGCGCTCTACAACGACAAGGCCCGTGGTGAGCGCATCAGCGTGCGCGGCACTGTCTATGACGGCGCAGGCATGCCGCTGAAGGACGCGCTGATCGAAATCTGGCAGGCCGACACGGACGGTTTTTACAACAGCCCGAGCGAGACACGCGGCAAGGCCGATCCGAATTTCACCGGCTGGGGCCGCTCACCCGGCGACATGGATACCGGCGAATTCATTTTCGAGACGATCAAGCCGGGTACCGTGCCTTTCCGCGACGGCCGGCCGATGGCGCCGCACATCACCTTCTGGATCGTGGCGCGCGGCATCAATATCGGTCTACAGACCCGCATGTATTTTCCGGAAGAGCAGGAGGCCAATGCAGCCGATCCGGTTCTTGCACGCGTCGAACAGAAAAGCCGCATCGCCACGCTTGTCGCCAGGAAGGAAGAGGGGAATATCTATCGTTTCGATATCCGTCTTCAGGGCGAAGGCGAAACGGTGTTTTTCGATATCTAAGCGGAAGCGAAACCTGAGATGAGCCTTACACCCTTCGAACATCCGTTTTTGTCAGGCCTTTTCGGCGATAGCGAGATCGTCGAACTGTTTGCGGCAAAGGCGGATATCGACGCCATGGTCCGCTTCGAAACGGCTCTGGCGGAAGCGGAAGCCGAGGCCGGTATTCTGGCGGATGGTGTGGCGGAAGCCATCGTTTCGGGGCTGACCGACTTTGCCGCCGATATGACAGCACTTCGCCATGCCGTCGCAAAGGATGGCGTGGTGGTGCCGGAACTGGTGCGGCAGATGCGGGCAGCGGTCGCCGACAAGGCAGCGGACAAAGTGCATTTCGGCGCGACCAGCCAGGATGTCATCGATACCAGCCTGATGCTGCGGCTGAAGGCGGCAACTGAAATCATCACTATCCGCCTCGGCCACCTCATCGATACGCTCAGTGACCTTTCCTCCCGTGACGGCCATAACCCGCTGACGGGTTATACCCGCATGCAGGCCGCCATCGGCATTACCGTCGCCGACCGGGCGACAAGTTGGACCGCGGCACTGGAGCGCCACCTGCTGCGGCTCGAAACCTTTGCGCAGAATGGTTTTGCCCTGCAGTTCGGCGGGGCGGCCGGTACGCTGGAAAAACTCGGCGACAATGCCGATACAGTCCGCGCCGATCTCGCAAAACGGCTTGGCCTTGCCGATAGACTGCAGTGGCAGAGCCAGCGCGACGGCATCGCCGAATTCGGCAATATTCTCTCCCTCATCACCGGCGCGCTCGGCAAGTTCGGACAGGATATCGCGCTGATGGCCGAACTCGGCGCGGAGATCCGCCTTTCCGGCGGCGGCGGCTCCTCGGCCATGCCGCACAAGCAGAACCCGGTCAATGCGGAAACGCTGGTGACGCTTTCGCGCTTCAACGCCGTGCAGATATCGGCGCTGCATCAGTCCCTCGTCCATGAACAGGAACGTTCCGGCGCGGGCTGGATGCTCGAATGGATGACGCTGCCACAAATGGTGACGGCAACAGGCGCCGCACTTCTGATTGCCGAACGGCTTGCCGGGCAGATCGACAGGCTGGGAGCCGGCGAAGACTAGCCGAAAGACTGGTGTTTTCCAAAAGAAGACAGGTTCCCGGACGCTTCCAATGGGAAAGCCAAGGCAGCGCAACCGTGCATCGAAACCGCTTGCGAATTCTCGCCTTACACATTGATATAAAAAGACTTTCCGGAAAAACTAAAAAGAAGAAAAAACCGCTTTTGAGGCGCTTTTCACCGGGCATGACGCTTGACTCTAAAATGAACTAACTGGTACAAACATTCACGTTAAGACATGCCGGGGAAGAGGAAGAAGAGCTTCCAAGGCAGGGCAAAACAATGGAGGGCTTTGGCGCCACCAGGTGTCCAAAGCGATACGGACAAGGCGAAACGCCTGTCCGGACCCGAACGGGTTGGGAGGAAGAATGTCTTACAGTCTCGATTTTTCGGTGGTCATGGACCGCCTTCCCGAGCTGCTTTTAGCCTGTCTGGCAACGATCGGCCTTGCAATCGCCGGCATGTCGCTCGCCACCGTCATCGGCGTTCTCGGCGTCGTTGCCCGTCGTTCGCGGTTCAAGCTGCTACGCAATCTGGTCATCGGTTTTGTGGAAGTCATCCGCAACACGCCGTTTCTGGTGCAGATATTCTTCATCTTCTTCGCCCTGCCGCAGATCGGCATCAAGCTTAACCCCACCGTCACCGCCATCATTGCGCTGGCTTTGAACGGCGGCGCTTATGCCATTGAAATTATTCGCGGCGGCGTGGATTCCATTCCCAAGGGGCAGGTGGAAGCTGGACTGGCGCTCGGCCTGCAACGGTCGCAAATCTTCCGCCATATCATTCTGAAGCCGGCATTGCGCGCGGTCTATCCGTCGCTCACCAGCCAGTTCATCATGCTGACGCTGACGACATCGGTCTGCACCTCGATCGCGGCTTACGAACTGACATCGGTGGCGCAGCAAATCGAGGCGGACACCTTCCGGTCGTTCGAGGTCTATTTCTCGATCACGCTGCTTTACCTGGTCATTTCCTCGCTGATGATGGGCGTTTTCTCGCTCATCTCCCGCGCATCCTTCAGCTATCCGGTCAAGTGAGGAGAAGACAATGGAATCCATCGGTCCCAACCAACTCTTCTTCCTGATGCAAGGCCTGAAATGGACGCTGGCGCTGACCGTGATCGGCTTCATCGGCGGCGGTGTCTTCGGTCTCTGCGTGGCGCTTGCCCGTGTTGCCGATAGCGTGGCGGTCCAGCGTGCAAGCACGGCTTTCATTGCGGTGTTCCAGGGAACGCCGCTGCTGATGCAGCTTTTCGTGGTTTATTACGGCGTGGCGCTCGCGGGTCTCAATGTCGATGCCTGGGTCGCCGTCGCCATCGCGTTTACCTTGCATGCCAGCGCCTTTCTCGGAGAAATCTGGCGCGGCGGCATCCAGGCGGTGCCGAAAGGCCAGACAGAGGCCGCCAACGCGCTCGGCCTGCATTATATCTCGCGCATGAAGGACGTGGTTTTGCCGCAGGCCTTCAAGATTTCGCTGCCGGCCACCATCGGTTTTCTGGTGCAACTCATCAAAGGCACCTCGCTTGCGGCCATCGTCGGTTTCGTCGAGTTGTCGCGTGCCGGACAGATCGTCTCCAACCAGACGTTCCGCCCGCTCACCGTTTTCGCCATCGTCGGCATCATCTATTTCCTGATCTGCTGGCCGCTCTCCCTCTGGGGTGCGGGCGTGGAGAGACGGATGCAGGCCAATTCCCGTTAACAACCAAAACCATCTCATCAGCTTTGTAAGGAGGAGCAAAAGATGAAAACCACCACCATGAAACTCTCTCGCCGCGCTCTGCTCGCGCTTGCCGCGGCAACGGTTGCGCTACCCTTTGTCGCGCCGGTCGACGCCTTCGCCGGCACGGTCGATGAGGCCAAGGCCAAGGGCAAGGTCGTCATCGGCATTCAGGGCGACAATTCGCCATGGGGCTTCGTCAATTCCACCGGCGTACAGGACGGTCTCGATGCCGATATCGGCAAGGCCTTTGCCGAATATCTTGGCGTCAAGGTCGAATTCGTGCCGCTTGCCGTGGCAAACCGCATTCCGGCCCTGCTGACCGGCAAGGTCGACCTGTTGTTCGCAACCATGGGCATGACGGCCGAGCGCGCCAAGACCATCCAGTACTCCAAGCCCTATGCCGGCAACGTGTTGTCCGTCTATGGCCCGAAAGACAAGAAGATCGCCGGCTATGACGATCTGACCGGCGTTTCCGTTGGCGTGCCGAAGTCAAGCGCCATGGACACCTCGATCACCGCAGGTGCGGGCTCCAACGCAAATATCCTGCGCTTCGACGATGACGCCGCCAACATTCAGGCGCTGATCTCGGGCCAGGTGGAAGCCGTCGGCGGCAATCAGTTTTATGGCGACCGGTTGAACAAGGCGGCGGAAGGCAAATACGAGCCGAAGTTCGATCTGACGACGCTTTATAACGGCGCCGGCACCCGCCCGGGAGAAAAGGACTGGAACGAGACCGTCAACGCCTTCCTCGACAAGATCAAGTCCGATGGCCAGCTGGCCAAGATCTACGACAAGTGGATGAAGCGCGAAGTTCCCGCCTTCCCGGACAGCCTGCCCGACATCCCCTTCACCGTGAAGTAATCCGGAGGTTTCCATGCCACAATCCACAACTGCCGAGGTTCCGCTTATCGCCCTTCAAGGGGTTGGAAAGTGGTATGGAGCCTTCCACGCGCTTAAAAATATCGACATGACGGTTCGCAAGGGTGAAAAAATCGTCCTTTGCGGCCCGTCCGGTTCGGGAAAATCCACCCTTATCCGGTGCATCAACCATCTGGAGGAAATCCAGCAGGGCAAGATCACGGTGGAGGGAACGACGCTTTCGGATTCCAGCCGCGCCATCGATGCGGTTCGCCGCGAGGTGGGCATGGTGTTCCAGAGCTTCAACCTCTTCCCGCACAAGACCATCATGGAAAACTGCACGCTCGCCCCCATGCGGGTGAAGGGGCTTTCGAAAGCCGAAGCGGAAGCGACGGCACGCAAATATCTGGAGCGCGTGCGCATTCTCAATCAGGCCGATAAATATCCGGCGCAGCTTTCCGGCGGCCAGCAGCAGCGCGCGGCGATTGCCCGTGCGCTGTGCATGGAGCCGAAAGCCATGCTGTTCGATGAGCCGACTTCGGCGCTCGATCCGGAAATGGTGAAAGAAGTGCTCGACACCATGATCGGCCTTGCCCGTGACGGCATGACGATGATCTGCGTCACCCATGAAATGGGTTTCGCCCGGCAGGTGGCAGACCGCGTGGTCTTCATGTCGGAAGGCGAGATCATCGAGGAAGGCCCGCCGGACGAGTTCTTCCGCGACCCCAAGCACCAGCGCACCCGCACGTTCCTCGGCGAAATTCTCGCCCACCATTGAGGTTCGTCCATCTGCCCTCAGACTTGTGGCGACCTCTCGGCATACGCGACGTCATCCTCGGGCTTGACCCGAGGATCCACTGATTTCAACACGCTAGGATCCTCGGGTCAAGCCCGAGGATGACGAAGGAGAGGTTTCAACACCTCGCCAGCAACCTGAAGGCAGGCGCAGCCTGCCCCGAACCGACGAACGACACCCGATCATGACAGAAACAAAATCCTTCAAGGTCGGCCTGATTGGCGCCGATATCCAGCTTTCCAAATCGCCGGCGCTGCACATGCGCGAAGGGGCTGCCCACGGGCTCGATTATACTTATGAGCTGGTCGACGTTACCGCCCGCAAGCTGCCAGCCAGCGCCCTTGCCGATCTGCTCGAAGAGCTGGAAACGCGCGGCTTTGCCGGCACCAACATTACCCATCCCTTCAAACAGGCGGTCATTCCGCACCTGCATGAATTGTCGGACGATGCCCGCATGCTGGGTGCAGTCAACACCGTCGTCTTCAAAGACGGTCGCCGCATCGGCCACAATACCGACTGGTACGGGTTTTACGAAAGTTTCGTGCGCGGCCTGCCGGATGCAAAACGTGACCGGGCGCTGCTGGTCGGCGCTGGCGGTGCGGGTGTGGCCGTGGCCCACGCCGCGCTGAAGCTCGACATCGCCCGTCTCGATATTTTCGACCGCGATTTCCCGCGGGCGGAAAGGTTGGCTGGCGAACTCAATGCCCGTTTCGGCGAAGGCCGCGCCTTTGCCGTTGACGACCCGGCCGCCTCCCTGCCCTTCGCCGATGGTCTCATCCATGCGACGCCAATGGGTATGCCCGCCCACCCCGGCATGCCGGTTGCGGCCGATCTCATCGAACAGCGGCACTGGGTGGCCGATATCGTCTATATGCCGCTGGTCACCGAGCTTCTGGCGACGGCAGCAACAAAAGGCTGTCGCACCCTGCCCGGCGGCGGCATGACCGTGTTTCAGGCCGTCGGCGCATTCCGTCTCTTCTGCGGCCGCGAGCCGGATGCGGAACGGATGACGGCGCATTTCACCGAACTTTGCATGGCGGAGGGGGTGGCATGAGCCTTTTTACTGTTTTGAACGGACCCAATCTCAACCTGCTCGGCCAGCGCCAGCCGGAAATCTACGGCTATGAGACCATGGCCGATGTGGAGACTAACTGCCGCAAGGTGGCCGATGCTGCCGGCCATGAGCTGTTCTTCGCCCAGAGCAACCGCGAATATGAGCTGATCGACTGGATTCACGACGCGCGGGGCAAATCGTCGGGCATTGTCATCAATCCCGGCGCTTTTACCCATACATCAGTGGCGATCCTAGATGCGCTGAATGCCTTCGAAGCGCCTGTCATCGAGGTCCATATTTCCAACATCCACAAACGCGAGGTTTTCCGCCACCATTCCTACGTCTCGACCCGCGCCGAAGGCGTGATCGCCGGTCTCGGCATCGAAGGTTACGAAGTGGCGCTTCGCCACCTCATCAACCGTTTTTCCCGATCGTCGTGATATGGGCGGGCGTCAGCACATAACGCAGTACCATGTCGCTGACATGCCGCGACAATGTCTCCTGACCGTTTTCGGTAAACAGGCCGTCGCCGAAGATGAACGAAAAGGTCTCGGCGTTCGAAACGTTGAAGAAGGACAGCGCGCTGATCTGCCAGTGCAGTTCCAGCGCATCGATGCCATCGCGGAAGATGCCGCCTTTCTGGCCGCGCAGCAGCACGCTTTCCAGCGCGTCGATCGCCGGCCGGTTCAACTGGCGGATTGTTTCGGAGGACTGCATGTGGCGGCCGTGGTGAATGTTTTCGATCATCACCATGCGGATGAAGGCCGGATTGCGCCGGTGGTGGTCGAAGGTGAACCGACAGAGCTTGTCGAGCGCCGCCGCCGGCTCCAGATCGTCAAGCTCCAGATCGCTTTCACCGCCGCGCACCTTGGCATAGGCTTCCTCAAGCACGCGCTGGTAGAGGCTCTCCTTGTCGCTGAAATAATAATAGATCATGCGCTTGGACGTGCGCGTGCGGGCCGCAATTTCATCGATGCGGGCGCCGGAAAGACCGTTCTGCGAAAACTCTTCCATGGCGACCGAAAGAATGTCGCGGCGAACCCCTTCCGGATCGCGCTTCGCCTGCCGGCTGTCTCGGGTTCCGTTCGACGTCGCGCTTTTGGTCATCATCCATTCCATCGGTGGGGCGGCGGCCTGCGGTCACGCCCTGATTATTAACCAATCAGTACATAAGGCTGAAAAGGAAGGCAATATGGCGAGCTATGACACAGGCAGACAGAGCATGCCAATGCGCACATCCATCGCGACCGTGTCGATCAGCGGGGAATTTCCCGAAAAGCTTGCGGCCATCGCCAAGGCGGGCTTCAGTGGCGTGGAGATTTTCGAAAATGATTTCCTGACCTATGACGCCTCACCGCGCGAGGTGAAGGCGCTGGCCGCCGATCACGGTCTGGATATCACGCTTTTCCAGCCATTCCGCGATTTCGAGGGCATGCCGGAACCACACCGCGCCCGCGCCTTCGACCGCGCCCAGCGAAAATTCGATATCATGGGCGAACTTGGCACCGATCTGATGCTGATCTGTTCCAATGTCTCGCCGGTATCGCTCGGCGGCATCGACCGCGCCGCCGCCGATTTCCATGACCTTGGCGAGCTTGCGGCAAAACACGGCGTGCGCGTCGGTTACGAGGCGCTGGCCTGGGGCCGGCATATCAGCGATCACCGCGACGCATGGGAAGTGGTGCGCCGCGCCGACCACGCCAATGTCGGCATCATTCTCGACAGTTTCCACACGCTGTCGCGCAAGATTGATCCCAATTCGATCCGCTCCATTCCCGGCGACAAGATTTTCATCGTGCAGTTGGCCGATGCGCCGCTGATCGACATGGACCTGCTCTACTGGAGCCGCCATTTCCGCAACATGCCCGGCGAAGGCGACCTGCCGGTGGTGGATTTTATGCGCGCCGTGGCCGCAACGGGTTATAGCGGCCCGCTGTCGCTGGAAATCTTCAACGACCAGTTTCGCGGCGGCTCGGCCCGCCTGCTCGCCGAGGACGGTCACCGTTCGCTCATCAACCTCATGGATCAGGTGCGCCGTCTCGAACCTGATATTCGCATCGATGTGCCCGCCATGCCGGAACGGGTGCAAACGCAAGGGGTGGAATTCGTCGAATTCACCACGGCACCGGAAGAAAAAGCCCATCTGGAGACATTGCTCGCCACGCTCGGCTTCGAAAGAACCGGCAAGCACCGCAATCGCGATGTCAATCTTTATACGCAGGGCGATATCCGTATTGTCATCAACACCAGCGATGAAGGCGACAGTTTCGCCGGTGCGTCCTATTCCATCCACGGCACCAATGCCTATGCCTTCGGCCTGAAGGTCGATGATGCGCAGGCAGCCCTTGCCCGGGCCGAAGCGCTCGGCGCGCCGACCTTCACGGAACCGCGCAAGACAGGCGAAGTCGCCGTTCCCGCCATTCAGGGCGTGGGCAATGGCGTCATCTATTTCCTTGACGGTTCGCCGGCGCTCGCCTCCATCTGGGACAATGAATTCGTGCCGGAAGAAGGCCAAACACCGGTAGGCGATGCCGGGCTGAAGCGTATCGATCACCTGGCGCAAACAACGCATTATGATGAAATGCTGACCTGGCTCCTGTTCTACACCTCGCTGTTTTCCACCCGCCGCACGCCGATGGTGGATGTGGTCGATCCGGGCGGTCTGGTGCGCAGCCAAGCGATCGAAAGCGTTCCCTCACCGCATTTCCGCCTGACCATGAACGGCGCGGACAACCGCAAGACCTTTGCCGGCAAATTTCTGGCCGAGGGTTTCGGCACCAGCATCCAGCACATCGCGTTTGCCACCGACGATATTTTCGCCACCGCCAAGGCAATGCAGGCGCGCGGTTTCCACGCCCTGCCGATCTCCCGCAATTATTACGACGACCTCGAAGCCCGTTTCGGGCTTGAACCGGAATTTTCCGATGCCTTGCGGGAGGCGAGCATTCTTTATGACCGCGACGACAATGGTGAATATTTCCAGATCTATAGCCGCACTTTCGGTGAAGGTTTCTTCTTCGAGATCATCGAGCGGCGTGGGGCTTATGCCGGTTATGGTGCGATGAACGCGCCCTTCCGCATTGCCGCGCAACGGCGCCTCGCCCCACCGGTCGGCATGCCGCGGGAATAGGCCCCGTCAAACTCCGATCAGGCCGCAGCCGGCAGTAATGTCGATGCGGCCGATCTGCATTCAAGCCAGCGTCACTATCTCATAGTCCCGTGGAATGGCGGAGGTGGCAGTGAACCACTCCGATGCCCGCGTCCGCTGCTGATGGAAATCAAAGGCGGCGCGATCGACAAAAAGTTCCTCCACTCGCCAGATCAGAGGATCGTCGGCCTGAGTGACGTCAAAGGAAATGCAGCCGGGTTCCGCTCTGGTCAGACGAAGGTGCGCTGGAAGATGGGTTTCCACAAGCTGGATATCCTCCACCGATGCGCACCGCAGGAAGCCGGATAATCTGACCGCACCCGTTCTATTCGTCATGTTCGCTATCCTTGTTGAATTACATCATGCGCCCCGGGCGACGAATAGCAGTACCTCTACCATTGCGACATCAAGATAAAATTAGCCCGCGCAACTTTCCGGATTTAGTCCAGAATCCACAAACCGTTAAAAGCAATGGAGTACCGGTTCAAGTCCGAGCACCAGTTCGTGTATGGAGAGAACCCGTACATCCATATGCCCTCAGTCCAGCCAGCGGCGACCCTTTTTAAAGCGACCTAAAGCCATCGGCTTCTCCTCACCCGATGGCCAGAACACACCGCGCCCAAAATAAGCGCATTTGCGTATTTGTAGAGCAGTACACAAAAATTGTTCAACACTCTGGACATGATTGTCGGGTTTTGTTAGCTTTTTTGTAAAACAAGGGTGGGGAATACAGTTTCATGCGCAACATCGATTCCGGGGCCGATGCCGGTCTTTTTGCCGGCACCGACGCGGTAGCTTTCAGAGCCGGGGCAAGATCGCAATATCCGCGCTTGCCGGCCTCATCCGATGCGCATTGCGCCCTTGAGGCGGCGTGAGACACTATGCGCTTCTCCCCGGCATTCACGTTTTTCGCTCAGAGCTTGATACCAAACGCCTGTCCGACGCCCCTTTGCCCTTCCATAATTCAGATGGCCGCGCCAGAATTGCCGCGCACGCCAAGCCGGAGACGCTGACATGACTGCCGCAAACCGCAACGCCCTCCTCTCGGTCGAAGGCCTGAGCGTCGAGTTCGGCGACAGCCGCGTCGTGGACGACATATCCTTTTCCGTGGAAGCCGGCAGGACGGTGGCGATCGTCGGCGAATCCGGATCGGGTAAATCGGTCACCTCGCTTTCGACCATGCGTCTTGCGGACATGATGGGCGCGACTTACCCCGCAGGTCGTATCCTGTTCGAAGGCCGTGATCTGCTGAAGGCCTCGCAGAAGGAGATGCGGTCGATCCGCGGCAAGGAGATCGCCATGATCTTCCAGGAGCCGATGACCTCGCTCAACCCGGTCTTCACCATCGGCGACCAGATCTGTGAAGTGCTTGTTCTGCATGAGAAGCTGGGCAAGACGGCTGCTATGGAGCAGGCAAAGCAACTGCTCGACATGGTGCGCCTGCCCGATGCGGCCGAGCTTTTGCACCGTTATCCGCACCAGCTTTCCGGCGGCATGCGCCAGCGGGTAATGATCGCCATGGCGCTCGCCTGCCGACCGAAGCTGTTGATCGCCGACGAGCCGACCACGGCGCTGGATGTCACCATTCAGGCACAGATTCTCAACATCATGCGCGACCTGCAAAAGCAGCTCGGCATGGGCATGGTCTTCATCACCCACGATATGGGCGTGGTGGCGGAAATGGCCGATGACGTTGTCGTCATGTGGAAGGGCAAGAAGGTCGAGGAAGGTCCGGTCAAGGATATCTTCGCCAATCCGCAGCATCCTTATACGCGCGCCCTGCTCTCCGCCGTGCCGCGCCTCGGCAGCATGACTGGTGAAGAGTTTCCCAAGCGCCTGCCGCTCACCGTGTTGCAGGATGGCCAGCCGGTCGTGGTGGGCGAAGAGCGCGTGCAGAACACCGCGAAATATGACGACAAGCCGCTGTTGTCGGTCAAGGACCTGTTCGTCCGCTTCGATATCCGCAAAAACCTGTTCGGCAAGGCGACGCACCGTTGCAGCGCGGTGCAGAAGGTCAGCTTCGATATTCATGCCGGCGAAACGCTGGCGCTGGTGGGCGAATCCGGTTCCGGCAAATCCACCATCGGCCGCACCATCCAGCAGTTGCAGACAGCCGTATCAGGCGAAATTGCCTTCAACGGACGCAGCTATTCGCAAATGTCGTCGGCGGAACGGTTCCGCATGCGCCAGCAGGTGCAATATATCTTCCAGGACCCCTTCGCCTCGCTCGATCCGCGCAAGACGGTCGGTTTCTCGATTGCTGAGCCGATAAACACCCATGGTTTGATCAATGATCAGAAGGCGGTACGGCGGCGGGTGGATGAATTGCTGGAGCGTGTGGGCCTCAGCTCCGAACATGCATCGCGTTATCCGCACGAGTTTTCCGGCGGCCAGCGCCAGCGTGTCTGCATCGCCCGCGCGCTCGCCTCCGACCCGAAACTCATCATCGCCGATGAGGCGCTGTCGGCGCTCGATGTCTCCATTCAGGCGCAGATCATCAATCTGTTCATGGACCTGCAGGCCGAGCGTGGTCTTGCCTATCTCTTCATCAGCCATGACATGGCGGTGGTGGAAAAGATGAGCCATCGCGTCGCCGTGCTTTATCTCGGCCAGATCATGGAAATGGGCAGCCGCCAGCAGGTCTTCGAAACGCCGACGCATGATTATACCCGCCGTCTGCTTTCGGCCGTGCCGGTTGCCGACCCGTCCGTCGAGCGCCGCATCGCCATGATCGAGGGCGAAATACCCAACCCCGTGCGCCGTGTCGGCGATGAGCCGGCCATTCTCGCCCATGAGGAAATCAATCCGGGCCACTTTATCGCAAAGAGCGCCTGAACAACCGCGAAAAACCGCAACCATCTGAAGAGGAACAGGTAGATGACAAATATCAAAAAGGGGATGACGACAACGTTCGTCGCGCTTGCGCTGGCCGGCACGGCCTTCACCGCAGCACCGGCTTTCGCCGCCGGCAAAATGACCATTTCCAGCCCGCAGGACCCCGGCAGCTGGGATCCGATCGACACCTTTCTGGTGCAATGGGCGGCCGTGGCCACCAACATCTTCGATGGCCTGACATATCGCGGCCCGGACCTGAAACTGGTTCCCGGCCTTGCCGAATCCTGGGAAGAGCTGGACGAGGGCAAGCGTATCCGCTTCAAGCTGCGCCAGAACGTCAAGTTCCATAATGGCGAGCCCTTCAACGCCGCCGCCGTCAAGTTCACCTTCGAGCGCCTTCTCGGCGAACAGGGTGCCAAAGGTCCGCAGCGCTCCAACTATGTCGCCATCGAAAGCGTCGATGTCATCGACGATTACACCGTCGACATGAAGCTGAAGGCGCCGGATCCCGTCCTGCTCACCAAGCTTGCCGGTTACGGCGGCATGATCGTTCCGCCTGCCTACATCAAGGAAAAGGGCGAGGACAATTTCAACCTCAACCCAGTCGGCACCGGCGCATTCAAATTCGTTTCCTACGCGCCGAAGACCAATATCAAGCTGGAAGCCAACCCCGATTACTGGGGCGGTGCGCCAAAACTTTCCGAGCTTGAATATCGCTTCATCGCCGAGCCGGCGACCGCCGTTGCCGAATTGCAGGCCGGCCGCGTCGATCTCGTCATTCCGCCCACCATCCCGATCGGCATGATCCCGGTCATCGAAGGCGATTCCAAGCTTGAGATCGTCAGCGTTCCCGGCCCGACCGTCGATGCGCTGCGTTTCAACACCCGAGACGGCATTACCGCCGATCCGAAGGTGCGCAAGGCGATCATCATGGCCGTTGATCGCGGCACCATCGTCAAGTCGATCCTCGCCGGTCAGGCCTCGGAAATCGCCAGCTTCCAGAGCGCGCTGTCCTTTGGTTACGATGCCGATCTGAAGCCGCTGCCTTACGATCCTGAAGGCGCGAAAAAGCTGCTCGCGGAAGCCGGCGTCAAGGCAGGTGCGGCGCTGCAGATCGATATCCGCGGCAATGACGCGACGATGAACGAAGTGGCGCAGGTTATTTCCAGCTACCTCTCCATGGTCGGCATTACCGCCACCATCAAGCCCTATGAAACCAACGTGCTGCTGAACGACATCATCCCGCAGGGCAAGACCGGCGCGATGTTCCAGCAGAAATGGGGCGGCTGGACCTTCGATTACGATAACACGGCCTATTCCATGTATCACTCGGGTGAAAAGTGGAACCCTTACGACAAGGACGAGAAACTGGACAAGTTGCTGGAATCGCAGCGTCCGCTGACCGACCGTGCCGAGCGCGAAAAGATCCTCAAGGAAGTCGGCGCTTATGCCGCCGAACGCGCGCTGGAAATTCCGCTTTACAACACCAATGCCATTTACGGCATCAACAAGCGGGTCAAGGGTTTCATCGCACCGCCGGATAACCGCCTGAAGCTTACCGACGTCACCGTCGAATAATCAGGCTGGTTTTCTGATCAACACACCTTGCCCGCCGCAATGCGGGCAAGGCCGGATCTCTCTTCAAGGTAAAAAACGTGGCCGGTTTCCTCATCAAGCGATTGCTGCAGGCGATTTTTGTCGTCATCGCCATCACCCTTCTCGTTTCTTTCGCCGTCCGCCTGACGGGCGATCCGGCTGTCACCATGTTCCAGGGTGGCGGCAGCATGACGGAAGACGATCTGGCACGCATCCGCGCAGCGCTCGGCACCGACCGGCCGTTCTTCGTGCAATATTTCAGCTTTCTGAAGGGTCTCGTGACGCTCGATTTCGGCCGCAGCTTCACCGGCAGCACGCCGGTCTCGCGCCTCATCGCCGATGCCCTGCCCGCCACGCTGCTACTCGCCTTCATCTCCATGGCCGTGTCGATTGCGCTGTCTATCCCGCTCGGCATCAAGGCCGCGACCTCGCGCGGCAAGACGGCCGATCAGATGATCCGCATCTTCTCGCTCATCGGCCTGTCATTCCCCAATTTCTGGCTTGCCACCATGCTGGTGCTCCTGTTCTCCATCACGCTCGGCTGGCTGCCACCGAGCGGCATGGGCGGTTTTGCCAGCTACATCATGCCGTCAGTGACCATGGGCGTCATCCTCACCGCCACCAATGTGCGCCTTGTGCGCACCGCCATGCTCGATACGCTGCGCTCGCAATATATCATGGTGGCGCGCGCCAAGGGCCTGAGCGAAAGCAAGGTTCTCTACAAACACGCGCTGCGCAACTGCGCCATTCCACTCATCACCTATTTCGGCCTGCAATTTGGCGGGCTGCTCGGCGGCATCGTCGTCATCGAGCGGGTGTTCAACTGGCCGGGTCTCGGCACGCTGGCTTTCGATGCGGTCGGCGCGCGTGACTATCCCGTACTTCAGGCCGTCATCACCGTGCTGTCGCTGATGATCGTCGGCATCAACCTTCTGGTCGATATCGCCTATGGGCTTGTCGATCCGCGCATTCGCACGGAGTAAGTGACGATGGCTGCCAAAACCTCGCGCCTGTCGCGCTTCACCAATCTCGAATTCATCCTCGGCGCGTCCCTCACCACCGTCATCTGCCTTGCGGTCGTCTTTTCCGACGTGCTGTTTCCGGGCGGGGCGGACAAGATCGACCTGATGGCGCGCCTTGCCAAACCCTTCGCCAATGCCGCCCATCCGCTCGGCACCGATCCGCTCGGACGGGATGTGCTCGCCCGCGTCGTCGCCGGCGGCAAGATTTCGCTGCTGGTCGGTTTCACCTCGGTCATCGGCGCGGTCATCTTCGGCGTCGCGGTCGGCCTGGTCGCCGGTTATTATCGCGGCTTCTGGGATATGCTGGTCATGCGCTTTGCCGATATCCAGCTCGCCATGCCCTTCATTCTGCTCGCCATCACCTTCATCGCCATTGTCGGCGGCAGCCTTACCAACACCATCATCCTGCTGATCATATCGCAATGGGTGCAATATGCCCGCCTCGTGCGCGGCTCGGTGCTGACGCTGCGGGAGCGGGAATTCATTCTCTCGGCCCGCGCCATCGGCGTGAAGGACTGGCGCATCATTCTCCAGCACCTGCTCCCGAACCTCATCGGCCCGGTCATCGTGCTGATGACGCTCAATGTCGCCAACAACATCCTGCTTGAAAGCAGCCTCACCTTCCTCGGCCTCGGCGTTGATCCCACCATTCCGAGCTGGGGCGGCATGCTGGCGGACGGCCGCACTTACTTGCAGACGGCATGGTGGGTCAGCGTCTTCCCCGGCCTTGCCATCCTGCTCACCGTGCTCGGCCTCAACCTTCTCGGCGACTGGTTGCGCGACAGCCTTGACCCAACAGGCAGAACCTCGAGGTAATCCAGATGAGCCAGATTTTCGACCAGACCTTCGAGCGTACTCTGGACACGCTTGTCGCCCGCGCCACGCCCGGCCAGTCCTTCGAGGCATGGACCTTCGATGATGCCAAAAGCCGCCGCGAAGCCGAAGAAAGGCTGAAGAAAAAAGGCGTCAGCGCCCGTATCCGCAGCGCCTACAAACCGCTTCTCTTCACCTTTCTGGAAGAGATCAATCTGGAAGGCATCGACGCCATCGAGGTGGGTTACCCGGTGCACGCCAATGCGCCCGCCAACCGTTTCCGGCTGGAGGCCTATCCGCTGGCGGCTCTGGTGGGCGATGCGAAGATCGATTTCATCGCCCGCGACGACGACGCCTTCCATTATGACGTTACGCTGAGCCGCAACGGCAAGAAGGAAAGCCTGAAGGTTCCGGCCCCAAACCGGGTTCACACCGATATCGTCGGCGAAACCAATGTCTCGCCAACCGGCTGGTTCCGGCTTGCCGGTGAGGCTGTGGGCGAGCGACTGGCAACGGATTACGAGCAGCTTTTCGAAGCGGCGATCAATGCCGTCGCCAACCACGGCTGGGGCAATGAAGAACCCTATTTCGAGGAACTGAACATCCGCGTCGCGCATCCGGCCGAAGACATGGTCCTGCCCATCGGCGACGAAGTCGTCAGCCTGCGTGAAGCACTGCATGAGGATTTCTATTTCTCGCTGCTGGAATTCTTCCAGAAGAAATCCGGCCGCCCGCTGGGTGACCGGGGCCTGAAGCCCGGTCAGATCGTACCGGAAATCGTCAAAAACGAAGGCGAAATCTCCCTCCGCATCGAGACCCGCAAGCTCACCACCGCCTTCCTCGACGGCGGCGAACAGCCGATCGATACGGCCCGCGAACCGATCGCGGCAGGGCAGCTTTCGGCTCTGCTGGCGGATATCGGCGGCGAAGTCTTCGAGGCGCGCTCCCGTTCTGGCCGCATCCTTTCCGCCCGTTATGTGGCCGGCAGCGATGCCGCCGTGATGGTGAGCGGCGGCCAGCACCCCAACGAAACGACAGGTATCGTCGGCGCCATCCGCGCCGCCCGCAAACTCGCAGACCGCAGCGGCGCGCATTTCACCATCTCGCCGCTGGAAAACCCCGACGGCTACGCCCTGCATCAGCGGCTGCGCCTCGACAATCCGCGCCATATGCACCATGCCGCGCGCTACACGGCGCTGGGCGACGATCTCGAATATCGCACGCCGGAAAATTCAGGCAGCCATCTCAACGAGAAGGAAATCCGCTTCAAGGCGCAGGACATAAGCGGCGCAAGCCTGCACGTGAACCTGCACGGTTATCCCTCTCACGAGTGGACCCGGCCTCTATCCGGTTATGTGCCGCGCAATTTCGCCATGTGGACGCTGCCGAAGGGTTTCTTCCTCATCATCCGCCACCATGCGGATTGGGAAAGCCAGGCCGAAGCCCTGCTCGACAAGGTGACCCGCCATCTCGGCGCCATTCCGGGCCTTCTGGACTACAATAATCGCCAGATCGCGCTTTATGAAATCCACGCCGGTGAAACCGGCTTCCGCATCATCAACGGCTTCCCGTGCCTGTCTTCCATCGACGACCGCCACACCGTGCCGATGACGTTGATCACTGAATATCCCGATGAAACCATCTATGGCGATGATTTCATCACCGGCCATACCGCGCAGATGGAAACGGTTCTATCGGCCTATGACGCCTGGCAGGAGATCGTGTCGCCGCAAGTCGCCTGACATCGCCAGGCAGGGACCCCATGCCAGCGTGTTCACCTTCGGGCGCGCTGGCACCCGGTCAACTTGGAAGCAGCGGCGCAACATCCGATAAATGTTCGGATGTCTCCTGTATTGTCAGGCCCATGCGCGACAACAAGTCAAACCCGATCAAGCATGAAGCGGAGCGGTTTTGCATGGTGCGGGCGTGAACCACAGGAGACCCCATGCCCGCTCTGGACAAGCTCATCTGGCAGATCGAAACCGATCTGCATAAAAACCTGACATTGACGGTCCTGTCCGACCGCTGCGCCATCAGCACACATCATATGTGCCGATTGTTCCAGCTTTCCACCGGCCTGTCGATCATGTCCTATGTCCGGGCGCGTCGACTTTCCGAGGCGGCCAGAACCATCGCGCAGTGCGATGCTGACATCCTCACCGTCGCGCTTGGTGCGGGATACGGATCTCATGAGGCGTTCACACGAGCCTTTGCGAATTATTTCAACATATTACCGAGCATTGTTCGCAAGGCCCGATCAACCTCATCCCTTGATCTCATGGAGCCATTCAAAATGAAGAAAGACATGTTCGTCGAAGTCCAGCCACCGGAAATGCGCCGCGCCGAGGCCTTCCTGGTAGTCGGTCTCAGCACCACCTGTTCGCTGGAGAACAACAGCGCTATTCCGGCGCTCTGGCAAGCCTTTAACACCCGTGAAAACGACATCGAGGAGGCCGTATCCGGGGCCGCTTATGGCATATGCAGCGTCGCCGATGAAGCTGGCAACTGCACATATCTAGCCGGCGTCAAAGCGCTGAAGAAAACAGCTGGCATGGATCACATCGAGGTGCCCGCGCAATCCTACGCGGTCTTCACCCATAGTGGCCATATCTCGGATCTTCCCAAAACGGTCTATACGATCTGGAACAAAGTCTTGCCCGATGCCGGCCTTAAAACTGCCCGCTCCCCCGATTTCGAACTGTATGATCGACGTTTCGATCCGCAAACAGGACGGGGCACTGTGGAAATCTGGATTCCGATCGTCGCCTGACGTCTGAAATAGCATGCCCCAGCCTGATGCTGGGGCATGCCCTGAACCGCATTTTTGGCGGGCAGGAACAGAAATTACGCTTATTTTGCCGGCATTGTGGTAGCGGCGAGCTTGTTTTCCCGCTGCTTCTGCAACAGCTTCTTGCCTTTGCTGAGGATATGCAGGTTCGCGGCGTCGAGCTTGTTATAACCGGCCTGAATGATATCGATATCGGCGACATGGCCGATTGCGGCGAGCTTGTACATGACATCGCCGACGGCCACGTCGACGGTTGGCACCGGCAGGGTTGCAATGTCCTTCGTCGCCGCCTGAACACCCTCCCCCGTACCACCCATGACGTGATACAGAGCCAGCGCCTTGCGCAGAAAGGCCTCGCGGCGCTCGATCTTGTTGTTGAGTATACTTTCTCCGACGCGATTTCGCATCAGCTCAACAGCTTTATTTTGATATTCGCCCATCAGACACCAAATAAATTTCAAAATATGCTTCGCGAGACTACGAACAATCCCCTTAGAACTGGTTAAGGCATATCATTTTGCGCGCATGAAATCCGTGTTTTCCCGTCACCCGGTCGCAGCCGGTTTTGATAACGGGACATCCAGACGCGGAAGCTAGCAGACAAGCCGCCCGCGATGGTCACCGGCACGCCTTGTATTGAGAATCATCCAGCGATCCCTATTGTGGGTTCCATTGCAGGCGGACGCGGATGAAGCGGGGATTGATAACCGTCAGGTTATTTATTACCCCCCTTATTTCATTTTACTTTGGTCATCGCACTCATCAATCTGGCAGCCTGGATCGGTGGATGGGAGCCACGGATCAATTGGGAGGAAATCATGAAATTACGGATCACCGCCGCAATCGCGGCCATCTGCTTCAGTTCTGCTGCTTATGCCGAGACGATCAAGGTCGGCGTGGTCGGTCCGTTCTCCGGTCCCTTTGCGTTGCAGGGCAAAAACTTCAAGGCCGGCATTGATGCCTGGTTTGCGCTGCACGGCAACAAGGTCGGTGATGATAGCATTGAAGTCGTCTATCGCGACGTGCCGCAGGCCGATCCGGCGCAGTCCAAGGCACTGGCGCAAGAACTGGTGGTGAAGGAACGCGTGCAATATCTTGCCGGCTTCTATTTCACCCCTGATGCCATGGCCGTCACCCCGCTTCTGAAGCAGGGCAATGTGCCGATGGTCATCATGAATGCCGCCACCTCGGCCATCGTGACCAAAAGCCCCTATGTGGTGCGCACGTCGTTCACCACCTGGCAGACCTCCACCCCCATCGCCAAGGTGGCGTTTGATGGCGGTGTGAAGAAGGTCATTTCGCTGGTCAGCGATTACGGCCCCGGCGTCGATGCCGAGAACGCCTTCAAGGCGGCATTTACCGCCGCCGGCGGCGAGGTGGTGGAAACCATCCGCATGCCGCTCTCCACCAATGATTTCAGTCCGATCATGCAGCGCGTCAAGGATTCAGGCGCTCAAGGGGTTTTCGCCTTCCTGCCATCTGGCCCGACCACGCTCGGCTTCGTCAAGGCCTTCAACGATAACGGCCTGAAATCCGCTGGCGTCAAGCTTTTCGCGCCGGGCGATCTCACCCAGGAATCCGACCTGCCGGCGCTCGGCGAGGCCGCACTCGGCATGCAGACGACCTTTCATTACGCCGTCTCGCACGATTCACCTGAGAACAAGACATTCGTGGAAGCCGCCACCAAGGCGATCGGTAATCCGAAGGAACTGTCCTTCCCCTCCGTTAGCGCATTTGACGGCATGTATGTCATCAGCAAAATGATCGAGGCCACAGGCGGCAAACAGGATGCGGAAAAGGCAGTCGAGGCGGTGAAGGGTCTTTCCTGGACAAGCCCGCGCGGCCCTGTCAGCATCGATCCGGAAAGCCGCCACATCACGCAGAACATCTATCTGCGCGAAGTCGCCAAGGGCGATGACGGTTCCTACTACAACAAGGAAGTCCAGACCTTCGAAAAACAGGGCGATCCGGGTCTCGCGGCCGCGAAATAACCGGCGACACCGGCATCGCCGCCACAATGGCGGCATTCTTGAAACGGTCGAACCGCCTTGCAGCGGTTCGGTTCCGGCCCGGACGGGCGTTACAGCACCGGGAGGAGTTTTTTCAACATGCAGACGGTCTTCAGCATCCTCATCGATGCGCTTGCCTATGGCATGGTCCTGTTCATCATTTCCATCGGTCTATCGGTGACAATGGGGCTGATGCGGGTGGTCAATCTGGCGCATGGCGCTTTCGCCATGATCGGCGGTTACCTCGCCTCTTATGCCGCCCATGGCCTCGGTTTCGGTTATGCGGCGGCGATCCTCGTTGCCATCGTCGGCACCATCATTATCGCCATACCGCTCGAACGTTTCCTTTACCGGCGGATTTACGGCGCACCTGAACTGACGCAGGTGCTGATGACCATCGGCATCACCTTCTGCATCATCGGCATCGCCAATTTTGTGTTCGGGCCGACACTCAAAACCATTCCCTTGCCGCAACAATTGGCCGGCCCCACCGATCTCGGCTTCCGCACCATCGCCACCCACCGCATCTTCGCCATCGTCAGCGGCCTCGTCGTCGCGGCAACGCTGTGGTTCACTTTTGAAAAGACCGCCTTCGGCATCAAGTTGCGCGCGGCGGTGGACAATGCCGCCATGGCGGCAGCGCTCGGCGTGCGCACCGAGGTCATCTATGCCGTCAGCTTCGCCATCGCCGTCGGCCTTGCCGCCATGGGCGGGGTCATCGGCGCGGAGCTGCTGCCGGTCGAACCCTATTATGCGCTGCGCTATATGGTCACCTTCCTCGTGGTGGTCTCGGTCGGCGGCGCTGGCTCCATTCCGGGCGCGCTGATAGCCTGCCTGCTGCTCGGCGCCATCGATACGACCGGGCGGTATCTCGCCCCCGAATATGGCGAATTCTTCTTTTATCTGGCGGTCATCGTGATCATCACGTTGTTCCCGCGCGGCCTTCTTGGAAGGGCGAAATGAGATGGCGGTGCTCATGAACGACCTGACTGCAACGGCAGACACCCCGAAGGCACGCTCGCCGCTGCGCGCTGTCGCCGGGCCGCTCCTCATCATCGCCGCCGCCATCATCGGCTACTTTCTGTTTCCGGATAATCTGGCGCTGCTGACCCGTATCATCGCCATTGCGTTGCTCGTGTTGTCGATCGATCTCGTCACCGGTTATTGCGGCGTCGCCACGCTTGGTCATGCGGCGCTCTTCGGTGCGGGCGCCTATGCCGCCGGCATCGCCGCCGCCCATTTCGAGATCACCGATCCGCTTCTGATGACCGCCATCGGCGCGGCAGCAGGTGGCGTCGCCGGGCTGCTCTCCGGCACGGTTCTGCTGCGCGCCCACGGCCTGCCGCAGCTGGTGCTTTCCATCGCCGTCATCCATCTGTTCCATGAGGCGGCCAACAAGGCATCGAACTGGACCGGCGGCAGCGACGGGCTATCAGGCGTTTCGCCCGACGCCCTGTTCGGCACCTTCGAATTCGATCTTTTCGGCCGCACCGCCTATATCTATGGCGTCTGCCTGCTGCTCCTCGTTTTCCTTGCCCTCAGGGTCATCGTCAACTCACCCTTCGGCATGCTGTGTCGCGGCGTCAAGCAGGACAGCATCCGCATTCAGGCCATGGGCGGCTCGGTCAACGGCACCATTTTGAAGATGTTCGTCATATCAGGGGTCGTCGCCGGCATTGGCGGTGCGCTGAACGCCATCTCGACGCAGGTCGTCGGCCTCGACAGCCTCAGCTTCACGCTTTCGGCCGAAGGGCTGGTCATGCTGGTGCTGGGCGGCGCGGGTTCGCTTTATGGTGCGTTGATCGGCACTGTCACCTTCATGTGGTTTGAGGATGTCGTTTCCGCCGCCAATCCATTCCATTGGCTGACGATCGTCGGCCTGTTGCTGATTGCCGTCGTGCTCTTTGCACCACGCGGGCTTTACGGCGCAGGCGAACAGATCATTGCGCGCCTGCGGGGAGATCGCAAATGAGCGCCATTTTCGAAGTATCCGGCCTGCAGAAGAATTTCGGTGGCCTCGTCGTCACCAATAATGTCTCGCTATCGCTGTCGCCGGGAGACCGCACGGTGCTGATCGGCCCCAATGGCGCCGGCAAGACCACCTTCGTCAATCTCGTCACCGGCACCATCAAGCCCTCGGCCGGCACAGTGCGCATTGCCGGCGAGGACGTGACAGACCTCAGCGCCAGCCAGCGGGTGAAGCGCGGACTCGTCCGCTCGTTTCAGGTCACGCGGCTGTTTCAGGATATGACGCCTGAAGAACATGTGGCGCTCGCCATTCTCCAGCGGGAAGGAAAGACCGGCCGGATTTTCGGCCGTTACCGCGCCATGCCCGCGGTGATGAGCGAAGCGCGCGATATTCTCGGCACGCTCGGCCTTCTGGCGCTTGCCGAAACAAGGGTGCGGGAAATCGCCTATGGCCAGCAACGGCTGATCGAGATCGCGCTTGCCATGGCGCTTCGCCCGAAAATCCTGCTGCTCGACGAACCGGCGGCCGGCGTGCCTTCGACGGAAACGGCACGTATCGAGCAGGCGCTGGACCGGCTGCCCGCCGATCTCGCCATATTGATGATCGAACACGACATGGATCTGGTTTTCCGCTTCGCCAAACGTGTCGTGGTTCTCGCGGCCGGCGCCGTCATCTTCGACGGTTCGCCTGATGATGTCACCAGCAATGCGGAAGTCCGCCAAGCCTATCTGGGAAGTTACGCCGATGCCCGCAGCGCCGCTTGAAATCGTCAACCTGACCGCCGGTTACGGCCCGACCCGCGTCATCGAAGGCCTGTCGCTTTCGGTACCATCAGGTTCGCGTTTTGCCGTTCTCGGCCGCAATGGCGTTGGCAAGACCAGCCTTTTTGCCACGCTGGCCGGCCAGACGAAACGCTTTTCCGGCGATATCCGCCTCGGCGGACAGGACATTGCCGCCCTGCCGAGTGCCGCCCGCGCCAAAGCCGGCCTCGGTTACGTGCCGCAGACCCGCGACGTGTTTCCAACACTGACCGTTGAGGAAAACCTTTTCGTCGGCCTCAAGGGTCGGCCGAAATCTGCGATCGAGGAGGCCTATACGCTGTTTCCACGCCTGAAGGAACGCCGCCGCAATCTCGGTTCGCAACTTTCCGGCGGCGAACAGCAGATGCTCTCCACCGCCCGGACGATTCTCGGGAAGCCGCGGGTGCTGCTTCTCGATGAGCCGCTGGAAGGCCTCGCACCTGTCATCTGCGAAGAACTGATGGCCGCCTTCTCCAAACTGGCGCAGTCAGGCGAAATGACCATTCTTCTCGTCGAACAACGTATCCAGATGGCCATCGACTTCGCCGACCATGCCATTATCATGGAACGCGGCCGCATCGTCTGGGAAGGGCCGTCCAGCGAATTGGCACAAAACCCGGATATTATCGATACGCATCTCGGGGTTGGCGGGCTGCACTAGCTCAAGGCAGCAATTCACAGAAGCGGGGAGGTATACGTTTTACCCCCGACCCACCTCATTTATCCGTTCCTAAAAAACCCAATGGAATAAAAATTCCACTGGAGCTAAAGTGCACACGATTTCAGTCTGCATAAAGGAACGACAATGACGGCAATCGAGGCGCCAGAATCGGTGAAGGCTTTTGAGGAGCGATTGCTCCAGGTTGCGGAGGGGCTGCCGAAACGATTGCGGCAATGCGCCGATTATGTCGCCTCCAATCAGGACCGCATTGCCGTTTCCACCGTCGCCGAAATGGCAGAGGGTGCTGGCGTGCAGCCTTCGGCCTTCATGCGGTTTTGCCAGATCATGGGCTTTTCCGGTTTTTCGGAAATGCAGCGCCTGTTTCGCGATTCCTATGTCGGCGGCTGGCCGGATTACACCACACGACTAGATCATCTGCGTGAAAAGGGCGATGAAAGCGCCTCCGGCCTGCTTGCGGAATTTGTCGAAGCCGGTCGTTCCTCGCTGGAAATGCTGCTGAAATCGGTCGATACGCGGCAGCTTGACGAGGCGGTTTCGGCACTGGCTGGCGCGCGCACTGTCCACATTATCGGTTTGCGACGGTCTTTCCCCATAGCCAGTTACCTTGCCTATGCCTTCGAAAAAATGAAGGTGCCAGCGGTTCTGCACAGCGCCGTTGGCGGGCTGGGCAATATCAGCGCCATCTCCAGCGATGACGCGCTGATCGCCATCACCTTCTCTCCCTATTCCACTGAGACGCTGGAACTGGCGGAAACGGCCCGGGCCAATGGCATTCCGGTGGTTGCGCTCTCTGATTCTGCCGTCAATCCGCTGCGCAAATCGGGCGCAACACTTTTGACGGTCACAGAGATCGATTTCGGTGCATTCCGCTCGCTTTCCGCCACGCTCTGTCTGGCTATTACGCTGGCCGTAGCTGTGGGAACCCGCAAAACAGCCTGAATATTTTTATTGAAAATGGAAAAAATAGAATTTATGATCCAAATCCATGAAACGGGCATTCCATATTCGTCCGTCTCGTGACGGATGACAGTGGGCGGAGGAGGCCTGCCGGAACGAGATGGCGAAAGGGGCGGGCAGCTTTGTCCGATATCGCTCCAAACATGTGAGGCAGGCCGCCGCAACAGGCGGCCCGAAGGAGGAACCTTTTGAAAAAACTTGATCTTATCACGATCGGGCGCTCGTCTGTCGACCTGTATGGTTCGCAGGTCGGCGGCCGTCTGGAGGACATGGCCTCCTTTGCCAAATATATTGGCGGCTCCCCCACCAACATCGCAGCCGGCGCTGCCCGGCTAGGCCTCAACAGCGCCGTCATCACCCGCGTTGGCGATGAGCATATGGGCCGCTTCATCCGTGAGCAGCTGGTTCGCGAAGGCGTCGACGTGCGCGGCGTGAAAACCGATCCGGAGCGGCTGACCGCGCTGGTGTTGCTCGGCATTCGTGACCAGAACCAGTTCCCGCTGATTTTCTATCGCGAAAACTGTGCGGACATGGCGCTGAGCGAAGACGATATCGACCCCGCCTTCATTGCTGAAGCTGGCTGCGTCTGCGCCACCGGCACACATCTGTCCCATCCCAATACCGAAGCGGCCGTGCTGAAAGCGCTGAAACTCGCCCGCGAAAATGGCGCAAAGACCGCGCTCGATATCGACTACCGGCCCAATCTCTGGGGTGTTGCCGGCCATGGCGATGGCGAAAGCCGCTTCGTCGAATCGCAGAAGGTCACCACCAAGCTGCAATCCACCCTGCATCTTTTCGATCTGATCGTCGGAACCGAGGAAGAATTCCACATCGCCGGCGGCTCCACCGATACGCTCGCTGCGCTGAACGCCGTGCGCAAAGTTTCGAACGCGACGCTGGTGTGCAAGCGCGGGCCGATGGGTGCTTCGGTCTTCACCGGCGACATTCCCGCAAGCCTCGATGATGGCGAGACGGGCGAAGGTTTTCCGATCGAAGTCTTCAATGTTCTGGGCGCCGGCGATGGTTTCATGGCCGGGCTGTTCCGCGGCTGGCTGCGCGGCGAAGACTGGCCGACGACGCTGAAATACGCCAATGCCTGCGGCGCTTTCGCCGTCTCCCGCCACGGCTGTACGCCTGCCTATCCGAGCTGGGAAGAGCTGCAATATTTCTTCAAGGCCGGCATTCGCAACAAGGCGCTGCGCAAGGACGAGGCGCTGGAACAGGTGCACTGGTCCACCAACCGCAAGGGCGAATGGGACACGATGCGCGTCTTCGCCTTTGACCACCGCATGCAGCTTGAGGCCATTGCCGACGAGCTTGGCGTGAAACACGAAAAGATCGGCGCTTTCAAGAAGCTCTGCCTTGAGGCGGCGCAGACGGTTGCGGGCGACAGGCCGGGTTACGGTATTCTCTGCGACGGACGCCTCGGACGCGACGCGCTTTTTGCCGCCAGCGGCTCGGGCCTGTGGATCGGCCGCCCGGTGGAATGGCCGGGCTCGCGCCCGCTGACGCTGGAACCGGAACTCGGCAAGGATTTCGGCGGGCTTTCCGAATGGCCGCTTGAAAATGTCGTTAAGGTTCTGTGCTTCTATCACCCTGACGATACGGATGAGATGCGCGCCGCGCAGGAGGAAACGGTTAGCCGCCTGTTCCAGGCCACGCGCCGCAACCGGCTGGAAATGTTGCTGGAGGTTATTCCCTCCAAGGTCGGCCCGACCGACGATCTCACCGCCGCCCGCATCGTCGAGCGTTTCTATGAAATCGGGGTTTATCCCGACTGGTGGAAGCTGGAGCCGATGAAGACCCGTGCCGCGTGGAAGAACGCCTGCGACGCCGTGCATCGCAACGATCCTTATGTGCGCGGCATCGTCGTTCTCGGTCTCGACGCGCCACAAAGCGAACTGGAGGAAAGCTTCCGCCTTGCCGCCGACTTCGATCTGGTCAAAGGTTTCGCCGTCGGCCGCACGATTTTCGTAGACGCCGCACGGGCCTGGCTCGCCGGCAAGATCACCGATCAGGAAGCGGTCAGGGACATGGCGCAGCGCTATACCAGCCTGTGCCGCATATGGGATGAGGCGCGCGCCAAAAAGGGAGAGGCAGCGTGAAGACAATCAGAATGACGGCTGCGCAGGCCATGGTTCGTTACCTGGCAGCGCAGATGAATGAACACGGCGAAACCTATATCGCCGGCATGTGGGCGATTTTCGGCCATGGCAACGTCGCCGGCATCGGCGAGGCGCTTTATGGCATCCGCGACGAACTGCCGACCTATCGTGGCCAGAACGAGCAGTCCATGGCCCATGCGGCCATTGCCTATTCGAAGCAGCTGCGCCGCCGCCGGGCCATGGCAGTCACCTCCTCCATCGGCCCCGGTGCGGCCAATATGGTGACGGCGGCAGCGCTCGCGCATGTCAACCGCCTGCCGGTTCTGCTGATCCCCGGCGATGTCTTCGCCAATCGCGGCCCGGACCCCGTGCTGCAGCAGCTCGAAGATTTTGGCGATGGCACCATGACGGTCAATGACTGCTTCCGCCCGGTCAGCCGTTATTTCGACCGCATCATGCGCCCGGAGCAATTGCTGACCGCCCTTCCCCGCGCCATGCGCACCATGACAGACCCGGCAGATTGCGGCCCCGTCACGCTCGCCTTCTGCCAGGATGTACAGGCGGAAGCCTATGATTACCCCGAAAGTTTCTTCGAAAAGCGCGTCTGGCGCCAGCGCCGTCCTGAGCCGGATGTCGTGGAATTCGAAGAGGCGGTTGCCGCGCTGAAGGCTGCTAAGAACCCCGTTATAGTTGCCGGCGGCGGCGTGCATTTTGCAGGCGCAACGGAAACACTGAAGCGTTTTGCCGAAACCCATTCCATCCCCGTCGTCGAAACGCAGGCCGGAAAATCGGCGCTCGCCTGGGATCACGATCTCAATTTCGGTCCGGTCGGCGTCACCGGTGCCGAAAGCGCCAATATCGTCAGCGAAAAGGCCGATCTCGTCTTCGGTGTCGGCACCCGTTTTCAGGATTTCACCACCGGTTCCTGGGCGCTGTTCAAGAACCCCAGCCGCAAGATCCTTGCGCTGAACGTGCAGCACTATGACAGCACCAAACACGATGCGATCAGCCTGACGGCGGATGCAAAAATCGGCCTCGAAAAGCTCTCGGCCGCACTCGGCAGCCATCGCTTCGCGGCACCGGATGCGGGCCTCAAGGCGGCATGGTTCGAAAAGGCCGATGCGGACACGGCAGCCCCCGGCCCTGATGAGACAAACAACCTGCCCACCGACATGCAGGTCATCGGCGCGGTACAGCGCCAGTCGCGTGACAATACCGTCGTCATGTGCGCCGCAGGCACCATGCCGGGCGAGCTTCACCAGCTGTGGAAATCCAAGCTGCCGCTCTCCTATCACATGGAATACGGCTTCTCCTGCATGGGTTATGAAGTGGCCGGCGGCCTCGGCATCAAGATGGCGGAACCGGACCGCGACGTGATCGTCATGGTCGGCGATGGCTCCTACATGATGATGAATTCCGAGCTTGCGACATCGGTCGCCATGGGCGTGAAGATCACGCTCGTCATCACCGACAACAGGGGTTACGGCTGCATCAACCGCCTGCAGATGGAAACCGGCGGCGCGGAGTTCAACAACCTCTACGCCCATACCAACGTCAACCCGATCGCCATTGATTTCGTGGCCCATGCCGGCTCGATGGGCGCGGATGCACGCAAGGTTTCCACCATATCCGAACTCGAAGAGGCGCTTGCTGCCGCCCGTGCCTCCAGCCGCACGACTGTCATCGTCATCGATACCGACCCTTACCCGACGCCGCAGGCCGGTGGTCACTGGTGGGATGTCGCGGTGCCTGAAGTTTCCGAGCGCGGCGAAATTGCCGGCGCGCGCGCCCGTTATGAAAACCATCTCAAGGAAAGACAGTAAGATGATCCGTTACGGCACCAACCCCATCGCCTGGTCCAACGACGACGACCGCACGCTGGGCGCCCATATCAGCCTCGAACAGTGCCTGGATGAAACCGCCAAGATCGGCTTCGACGGCATCGAGAAGGGCCATAAATTCCCGACCGATCCGGAAGGCCTGAAAGGCGTGCTTTCGCCGCGTGGCCTCTCCTTCGTCTCCGGCTGGCATTCGCTGAACCTTTTGACCGATGACATCGAATCCGAAAAGAAGGCCATGCAGCCGGCGCTTGATCTCCTGAAGGCCATGGGCTCGAAAGTCATCATCGTCTGCGAAACCTCCAACGCCATCCATGGCGCAGACGACACGGCGCTGGTCGACCGTCCGCGCCTGAAGGCCGAGGACTGGGCGTCGTTCGGCGCAGGCGTCGAAGCGCTGGCAGCTTATGCGGCCGAACAGGGCATCACCCTCGTTTATCATCACCACATGGGCACGGTGGTCGAGAGCGAAGACGAGATCGACCTTCTGATGAAGCACACCGGGCCGAAGACGCATCTGCTGCTCGATACCGGTCATTGCCTGTTCGGCGGCGGCGATCCCGTGCGCGTCGCGCAGAAATATATGGGCCGCGTCGGCCATATCCATGCCAAGAACGTGCGTCCCGCCATTGCCGATCAGGTTCGCAATGACCGGCTCTCCTTCCTCGAAGGCGTTCGCCGCGGCGTGTTCACCGTTCCCGGCGACAGCGAAGGCGGCGTGAACTTCCCGCCGGTTCTGAAAGTGGCGGCCGAGCATGGTTACAGCGGCTGGCTGGTGATCGAGGCCGAGCAGGATCCTGACGTGCGCAACCCCTTCGAATATCAGAGCCTCGGGCTGAAATCGCTGAAGGCTTTTGCCCGCGAAGCGGGGCTGGACAAGGCCGAGGCTGCCTGAGCTGAGCCGATAGCGGGCGGCATATCCCGCCCGTCATGCCGGCTTGAGCCGTTATCCAGCCAGCCCAAGTCTTTGGGCTGAAAAGATACTCCCCGCCGCGCAGACGCGCGTCGGCTGGACCCCGGCACAAGGCCGGGGTGACGAGACCGCACGAACCGACGAACGACTGACCAAAAAAGGAACAACACCATGACCTCACTTCTGCGCAAGCCGGTCGCGACCAGCGGCAAGGTGCACGATATCACGCCCCAAAGCGCGGATTGGGGTTATGTCGGTTTCGGCCTTTACCGCCTGAAGCCGGGCGAGACGGCTGCGGAAAATACCGGCGATACTGAAGTTATCCTCGTGCTGGTCGAAGGCAAGGCGACGATTTCCGCGGGGGATAAGGATTTCGGTGAACTCGGTGACCGCATGAATGTGTTCGAGCGCAAGCCGCCGCATTGCGTTTATGTTCCGGCCGGCTCCGAATGGTCGCTGACCGCCACGACCGATTGCACCGTCGGCGTCTGCACCGCACCCGGCGAAAAAGGCAGCCGCGAGGCGCAGCAGATCGGCCCGAACGGCGTGCAACTGACGGAACGCGGCAAGGGCGCCAATACGCGTTACATCTTCCCCATCGCCATGGAAGAGCGCGATGTCGCCGACAGCCTGCTGGTAACTGAGGTATTCACGCCTTCGGGCAACTGGTCGTCCTATCCGCCGCACCGGCATGATGAGGATAACTACCCCGACATGACCTATCTGGAAGAGACCTATTATCATCGCCTCAACCCGGCGCAGGGTTTCGGCTTCCAGCGCGTCTTCACCGAAGATGGCTCGCTTGATGAGACCATGGCGGTGTCGGACGGCGATGTCGTGCTGGTGCCCAAGGGTCATCACCCCTGTGGCGCACCCTACGGCTATGAGATGTATTATCTGAACGTGATGGCGGGGCCGATGCGCAAATGGCGCTTCAAGAACCATCCCGATCACGACTGGATTTTCAAGCGCGACAATCCCTGACAGGTATATTTCACTTTAAAAATTTGGGAGGAGAGACCATGACCGCTCTTGGCGTGGGACTTATTGGCACGGGTTATATGGGCAAATGCCACGCGCTTGCGTGGAACAATGTCACAAGCGTTTTCGGCGACGTGGAACGTCCCCGGCTTGTCACGCTCGCGGAGGTAAACCCCGAGCTTGCGGCAAAGAAGGCGGCGGAGTTCGGTTTTGCCCGCTCGACAGGCAACTGGCGCGATCTGCTTGCCGATCCCGAGATTGACGTGATCTCCGTCACCACGCCGAATGCTTTCCACCCGGAAATGGCCATTGCCGCCCTTGAGGCCGGCAAACATGTCTGGTGTGAAAAGCCGATGGCGCCCGCCTTTACCGACGCGGTGAAGATGCGCGATGCGGCCCGCCGGTCCGCCAAGGCAGCCGCCATGGGCTACAATTACATCCAGAACCCTGTCATCCGCCATATGCGCCGCCTGACCGACGAAGGCGCGATTGGCAAAGTTTATCACGTCCGGGCCGAAATGGACGAAGACTTCATGGCGGATGCGACCCAGCCCTTCTACTGGAAGAGCGAGGCCTCTTCCGGCTATGGCGCGCTGGATGATTTCGCCGTGCACCCGCTGTCGCTGCTCTACGCCCTGTTCGGCCACGCCGAAAGCGCCATCACCGACATGGTGAAACCCTATGAAAGACGACCGCTCGCCGGTGGCGGCGACCGCGCAGTCGAAACACACGATCTTGCCAGCGTTCTGCTAAAGCTTGAAGGTGGCATTTCCGCCGTGCTCATCGCCAACCGCTCCGCCTGGGGCCGCAAAGGCCGCATCGCCATCCAGATTTACGGCTCCACCGGTTCGATCCTTTTCGATCAGGAGCGGATGAACGAGTTCCAGCTCTACACCACGGACGGACGCCCGGAAGAGCAGGGTTTCAGAACCATTCTCGCCGCACCCCACCACAAGCCCTATGACCGCTTCATCCCCGCCCCCGGCCACGGCCTAGGCTTCAATGATCTGAAGGTGATTGAATGCCACGAATTGATCGCGGCAATCGAGGGGAAAAAGGCCCATATCATCGATTTCGAGGAAGGGCTGAAGATCGAGCGCAGCATTCACGCCATGGCCCGGTCGTTTGCCGAAGGGCGGTGGGTCGCGACTGGGGAGATTGTGGAATAGGGATGGGTATGAGGTGAGCGCCGAGTTCCGCCTCTTTCGTCATGCTCGGGCCTGTCCCGAGCATCTGCAACCGATCGATTTAACGCGACGTGGTTGAATCCTCGGGACGAGCCCGAGGATGACGCAGGAAAGGTATCAGCTTTTCACTGGCGTTTCCGGCACCGGCGTCAGCACCTTGCCGTCCTTGAACCAGCCGAGAATATTATCGGCCACCAGATCGGCCATGGCGTTACGCGTCGGGACCGAGGCGGAGGCAACGTGCGGCAGCAGGGAAACATTCGGCAGCGACAGGAAGGCTTCCGGCACCTTCGGTTCGGCGTAGAAGACATCAAGACCTGCGGCCCCAACAGCACCGCTCCGCAACGCCTCCAACAGCGCATCCTCATCGACGCTGGAGCCACGACCGACATTGATGAACACACCCTGCGGCCCGAGCGCCGAGAGGATTTCGGCGTTGATCGCCTTATGTGTTTCCGGCGTTCCGGGCACGATGCAGATCAGGATATCGACGGCCTCAGCCATCTCCTTCAGCGAGCCGTAATAGGTGTAGGAAAGGCCATCCCGCTGGCTGCGGGTGTGGTATCCGATTTCCACTTTGAAGGGCTCCAGCCGCTTGGCGATTTCCTGGCCGATGCGGCCCATGCCGAAGAGACCAACCTTGCGGCCACGCAGCGAAAACGGCGAAAGCGCAAAAGGTCCTTCGCCGACCCATTTGCCGTCGCGCAGCCAGGTCTCGGCCTGATAAAGACGGCGCACGGTGTTGATCAACAGCGCAATCGTCGTATCCGCAACCTCGTCGTTCAGCACGTCAGGTGTATTGGTCACCACGATGCCGCGCGTGGCAGCATGTTTGGCATCGACGCCGTCATAACCCACGCCGAAATTGGCGATGATCTCGAGCTTCGGCAGCGCATCGATCCATTTGGCGTTGACGACGCCGGAAACGGCGATGGCATTGATGCGCTCAGCCGCACCATCAGGCAGAACCGGCTCTGCACCGGCAGGCACTGCCACGATCTCGACCTTGCCTTCGAGGCGTTCGAGAACGCGCGGGTTTATCTTGCCGGGAACGAGAACGACAGCCTTTTTGTCAGACATGAGCGGATATTCCTCCTGATAACATTCCAATATGCCGGAGTGGGTTGCAGGCGAACCGCTCGCCATACCACTCCTCTGGGCGGCGATCCTTTCAAACAAAGACGGCCGTGAAAAGGGCAATAAGGGGATGCTATGGGGGCAGACGGAAGTTTCATGCCGATTTTTTTGACGTATTCCTCACCGTCATGCCGGACTGATTCATCGCTGCCGGGTGTGAATTTCTAAATAGAATACACATGAAGGCATTGAGCGCAATGGATACGGCTTCTCGCAACGTCACCCTTGGGCTTGTCCCAAGGGTCTAATCACATCCACAAAATCAATAGGTTGCAGATCCTCGGGACAGGCCCGAGGATGACGTCGGCGCGGTGGCATGGATCACGCCTCCCTGAAAAAACGTCTTTCCATCGCAGACACACGGCGGCCGAATTTCGGGCCGGGTCGGAATGACGAAGGGACGCGACGCTAAGACCGCTGCGTGCCATCAGGTCAGGCTCACACCCGCGGCCGCACCGGCCCGGTCGATTGCCTGATGCGCATTTCCGGCTTGATGAGATGAATGCCATCAGGTTCGTGGCTACCGGCCAGCCGGTCCAGCAGCGCGCGGGCCGCAAGACGCCCGACCTCGGCCTGCCCGTTGGAAACGGTCGTCAGCGCTGGCGTGGCGATGGCGGCTTCCTCAAGGTCGTCGTAGCCGGTGACGGAAATATCCACACCCGGCACCAGACCGGCGCGCGAAATGCCGTTCATCAGGCCAATGGCGACCAGATCGTTCCAGCAGACGGCGGCGGTCGGCTTCTGCGGCAGCGACAGGAAATGCACGGCGGCCTCGAAACCGCCCTGCTTGGAGCGGGGGCCGGGAATGCGCAGGTTCGGATCAACCTCGATGCCCGCCTTGCGCAGCGCATTGACGTAACCCTGATACCGGTCGCGGCCGGTCGATGTCTGGTCGGTACCACCAACCATGGCGATGGTGCGGTGGCCAAGGCTGATCAGATGGTTGGTGGCCAGCGAAATGCCGTAGCTGTCGTCACCGCGATAGGTCGGCATATCGACGCCGTCCATCGAACGGGCCACCAGAATGGCGGGCATGCCGTTCTCCTCGGCCAGCGTCATATCCTCGATCGGCGTGCCGATGGCGGGCGACATGATGATGCCATCCGAACCGAGCTGCAGCAGCGTTTCGATGAAGGTGCGCTGTTTTTCAACCGAATCATAGTGGTTGGAAAGAATGAAGGTCTGGCGGCTGCGGTCCAGCTCGCTTTCGATGGCTTTGAGAATTTCGCCGTAAAACGGGTTCATCACATCGTGAAACACCACGCCGACAATGCCGGAGCGCGAGGTGCGCAGGCTGGCGGCGCGGCGGTTGTAGATATAACCCAGCGCCCGCGCCTGTTCCTTGATCTTGTCGCGCGTATCGGAGGCAACCAGCGGACTGTCACGCAATGCAAGGGAAATGGTAGCGGTCGAAAGACCAAGACTCTCGGCAATCGTGGACAGTTTGATCTTTTGAGCCACAGCATTCCTCCCAAACGCATGTCAGCGACGGATGTCCCTGTTTAAATTGCAATTAAACAATTTAAACAAAATCCGCAACCCGTTTAAGAGATACCCACAAAACAGAGTTTTATTTTTAAAAATTTCAACAAATTATTGAAGATTGGTATCGATTACCTTGAGAAGTTTAACCACAGTGCGCACATCCTTGGCTGAAAGCCCCTCTATGGCCCTTGCGCCGCAATCGGCTATCGAGACATTGATGTGTTCGACGCTTTGCAGGCCGGCTTCCGTCAGCTTTACCAGCGTCACCCGGCCATCCTCGTCATCACCGCTACGTTCCACGAAACCCTGGGCTTCCATGCGGCCGATGGTGCGCGTCATGGTGGGCGCCTTGACGCCGAGCTTCTGGGCGATCTGTCCCGGCGTGAGGCTGCCTTCCTGCGCCAAAGCCAGAATAACACCGTCCTGCCCGGCATAAAGACCGCTTTCGGCAAGGCTGTGGCTCAGCGCGGTGCGCATGGAGCGGGCGGCCTGGGTAATGGATTGCGCCAGTTCCTCCGGGTTGAAATTCTCATCCCTTTTTTTGGCGTCCTTTACTTTCTTGCTGCCCTTCTCCTTCTTGGCGCCCTTGTCCTTGTTCCCAGTTTTATCCTTGCTCATATGCGAGTGCCTTTTACCCTGTGGCGGAACCGATATATGTTGCTGGAAATCCTTACCGAATGCACGCGCGGACTGCCAGATGCCAAACACATACACGCATTATCACGACGAAAACGTAACAGACCCTCATCTTCGCGCAACCGGTGCAATTTCCGTGTTGCCGCTGGGCGCACATGAACAGCATGGTCCGCACCTGCCGTTCGAGACCGATACGCTGATTGCTGACGGCATCGTCGTCCGTCTTGCCGCCGCCCTGCCCGGCCATCTGCCAATCTCGTTCCTGCCGGTGGAACCCGTCGGATATTCCATCGAACACATGGATGTGCCGGGCACGAAGACACTACGTTACGACGAGGCCATCGAACGTTGGCTCGGCATTGCGAAGACGGAATATGAAAAAGGTGTGCGTAAATTCGTGATGCTGAATGCCCATGGCGGCAATTCGCCGCTGATGACCATCGTCGCCACCGAGGCCCGCGCCCGCTTCGGCATACTGGCGGTCGCCACCAGCTGGACCCGCTTCGGCGTGCCGGCGGATGTGGTGAGGCCGGAAGACAAGGCGATCGACATCCATGGCGGCGATATCGAAACCTCCGTCATGCTGGCGCTCTGCCCGGAACGGGTGGCGATGGACAAGGTTGCCGACTTCCCCTCGCGTCAAAGCGATTTCGCCAGCCGTTTCAAACATCTGCGCGCCTATGGCCCGCACGCTTTCGGCTGGCTGATGAGCGATCTCAACGCTCACGGCGTTGCCGGAAATGCCGCCGCTGCCACGGCGCAAAAGGGTGAAAGGCTGATCTCGCACGCCGTCAGCGGCCTTGTCGAACTGCTTGAAGATGTCCACGCTTTTGACATAACGTTATTTCATAACAAAATTTGAGCCACTTGGCCGGTTTAGGCCAAAATCTCTTTGAACTGCCCGGATGTCGCGCCTATATGGACGACAACACTTCTTCCTTGGGGCCTCTAAGGGCCTTGTCTCCACGCGGGGTTTTCCATGACCGAAACAGCACCAGCCAAGCCCATTCCAGTCACCGTCCTGACGGGATATCTCGGCGCCGGTAAAACGACGCTCCTCAACCGCATTCTCTCCGAGAACCACGGCAAGAAATACGCTGTCATCGTCAATGAATTCGGCGAGATCGGCATCGATAATGATCTGATCGTCGAATCCGACGAAGAAATCTACGAAATGAACAATGGCTGCGTATGCTGCACGGTGCGCGGCGACCTGATCCGCGTGGTCGAAGGCCTGATGCGCCGTCCCGGCCGCTTCGACGGCATCATCGTCGAGACGACCGGTCTTGCCGATCCCGTTCCCGTCGCCCAGACCTTCTTCATGGATGATGACGTGCGCGCCAAGACCGAGCTGGACGCCGTCATTGCGCTTGTTGATGCCAAGCACCTGCCGCTGCGCCTCAAGGATAGCCGCGAGGCCGAAGACCAGATCGCCTTTGCCGATGTCGTCATCGTCAACAAGACCGATCTCGTCACGCCGGAAGAACTGGCCCGCGTCGAGGACGTCGTTCGCGCCATCAATCCTTCCGCCCGCATCTACAAGGCCACCCGCTCGGGCGTCGATCTCGCCCGCGTTCTCGATCAGGGCGCGTTCAATCTGGAACGGGCGCTTGAAAACGATCCGCATTTCCTTGAACACGGCCATGAAGACCACGCCTGCGGTCCTGATTGCGACCACCACCATCATGACCATGATCATGGGCACGACCATGACCACCATCATCACGATCATGATCACGCGCATCATGACCATGGCCACGATCACCACCACCATGGCGCGGTTTCGCCGATCCATGATGTGACGGTGCAATCCGTGTCGCTGCGCGGCGGTGAGATGAATGCGGAACGTTTCTTCCCGTGGATCCAGAAAGTGACGCAGACCGACGGCCCGAACATTCTGCGCCTCAAGGGCATCATCGCCTTCAAGGGCGATGCGGAACGTTACGTGGTGCAGGGCGTGCACATGATCATCGAAGGTGATCACCAGCGCCCATGGAAAGAAGGCGAAAAGCGCGAAAGCCGCCTCGTCTTCATCGGCCGCGAACTCGACCGCGAAAAGCTGGAAAAGAGCTTCAACGCCTGCCTCGCGACGGCTTGAGGTTTTTGAAGGACGCACCGAGACGCTCTTTTGTGTTCCCGGTGCCCTTCCCCACACTCGACGTCATCCTCGGGCTTGACCCGAGGACCCATTGCCGCCAGCATGTGGATGGCCGGGTCAAACCCGACCATGACGCGACGGGTTGAAACCGCACCAACGGGTCTTCCCGGCCTGGTCAGCGACCGAAATCCACCAAACGAAAAACACATAGACGAAAGACCGATGCCCCATGCCGACTGTTGCCCCGCTTGATATCGAAGGCCACGTGGTCTCGACCCATTTTCTCGGCGACATTCCGCTGTTTGCCACCGCCGCCGGCACCATTCACCGGCTGGATGGCGGCGAGAAGGTGACGCAGGCGCATGACGGGCTTCTGACCTGCATTCGCGATCCCTACAGCGCCACGCTGCTTTCCGGCGGCGAGGATGGGCGCGTGCTGCGCATCGGCCACGACGGCAGCATCAGCGAGCTGGCGAACGTGCCGCGCAAATGGATCGGCGTCGTCGCCGGCGGGCCGCAGAAGGCGGTCGCTTATGGCGTCGGCAAGTCCAGCTTCGTGCGCCTGTCGGACGGCACGGTCAAGGAATTCAAGGAAGAGCGCACGGTGGAGGCCATCGCCTTTGCGCCCAAGGGCCTGCGCATTGCGGTGGCGCGTTATAACGGCGTGACGCTGCATTGGGTGGCGAGCGCCGGCGATCCGGTCGATCTGGAATGGAAGGGCGCTCATACCGGCGTCATTTTCTCGCCTGATGGCAAGTTCCTTGTCACCACCATGCAGGAAAACGCCCTGCATGGCTGGAAGATGGAGGCCACGAAAGGCGGCATGGAAGCCCGCCACATGCGCATGACGGGGTATCCCGCCAAGGTCAAATCCATTTCCTGGTCGGCAAAGGGCAAATGGCTTGCATCTTCCGGCGCACCGGCTGCCATCGTCTGGCCATTTGCCGGCAAGGACGGCCCGATGGGCAAGGCGCCGGAAGAACTCGGTAGCCGCGCCAACATCATGGTCACCCATGTCGCCTTCCACCCGGTGGAAGACGTGCTGGCCATCGGCTTCATCGACGGCATGATCCTCGGCGTGCGTCTGGCAGATGGCAAGGAAGCTCTGCTGCGCCGCCCCGGCAAGGGTGCGATCACAGCCATGGACTGGAGCGCCACCGGCAAACTGCTCGCCTTTGCCTCAGAGGCGGGTGATTGCGGTATCATCGACATTTCAGCGTAAGGGCGGACGGAGCCGTATCCGTCAACGCGGCCTTGAGCCGGGGTCCTGGGGATAAAGTCCTTGATCGCGAAAGAGACACTTCGCACGGCGCAGACGCGCCATGGCTGGATGTAGGCTCAAGGCCGACATGACGGAGGAGAGGTTTTCGACATGCACAAAGGCCCTACTCGCTCACCTGGCGTCGCGTCAGGAAAAGCATCAGCAGGGCCGCTCCAGCGCCAACCGAAGCAAGCCTTATCGACGTGCCGAAGCTCGCATATTGCGATACAAATCCCATCAGCGGCACCGCAAACAGCCCGGCAAGGAAGATGGAGTTCATGTAGAGCGCGGTTGCCCGCGCCGTGCGCCCGCGCGCGAAACCCTGCACGAAGGTCAGGCATGTACCGGCACAAAGTCCGTAATAGGCTCCCTCCAGCGCCGCGCCGACCAACATGGCCGGTAGCGTCGTGACCGAAGCTATGACATTGAACGCGACGATCGCCATCACGGCCGCGATGCAGAGAAGGATGCGGGCACTGACCCGGCGCATGATCCTCGGCGCAAGCAGGATGAGCAGCACCTCCATGGCGCATTTGACGCTGAGCGACAGACCCGGCGCATAATCCGGCAGGCCCACCTCGCGCACCAAAAAAACCGGCAGGGCGGAAGCGCAGAGCGCGTGGGCGAAAGACATGCAAAAACTGGCCGCCGCCGCCAGAAGCAGCGGCAGGTTGCGCCCCTCATCGGCCTCCCCCTCCTGCCGCCGCTCCATCGGGCATGTCTGGCCGCGCGGCACGATGGCAAGCGCAAGCCCGCCCCAGATGGTCGTCATCAGCAGGGCGATGCCAAATACGGCCTTTGCGCCGGCAAGATCGAAGATGAGATAGGCTGCAGCCGGCAGCAGCATCCACGCCAGCGACACCATCGTCCGCAGGAAAGCGTTATAAGAGGCAGTATTCAACGCCTGCACCCGGCCGTGATAACGTCCGTAACTGAAGATGAGGGTGCTGGCAGCGTTGGAAAGCCCCATGCCGACCGCCGTTATCGCCACCAGCAGTCCCAAATGCCCGAAGGTCGCAGCCCCCACCGCGACAAAAGCGCCGGACACGGAGAGAAGCAGCAACGGCCGCACCCGCACCCCGGCATCGACACGCTCGCCATAAAAACGGCTGGCGATAATCGAGGCAACCATCGCCGTCACGCTATAAAGGCCAAGCGTTGCCGGCGGATGGCCGAGCACCTGAATGATGTAAAAACCGATAAACGGCACGACAGCCGCGTTGGTGCCGCCGGCAACGAAGACCAGCAGCGCGATCATATAGGCCTGACGATCAAAAGCGCCCGGCGAAGTGCTTTTCTGAAGCATGGGGAATCGATTGGAAGCTGGGAGACGGGACAGGATCGCACCATCTCACCAAAACCGACCGCGGTTCAAGCTCGTAAATCAGGAAGCGCACGTTTTTTGGCTTTGAACGAAACGTGCTTCTTCTTTCGCGTCTCCCGGCAAGCACAGCCTCGCAATAAGTTACCCGGCCCGGCAGAACATCTTCCGCCGGGCCGGTATGGATCGATAAAACGGTCCCATGGTTGCCCATGGCGTTGACGCTATCAGCGACCTCGTCTTCTCGGAAGAGCGGAAGCGCCCCTGATCAGAACTTTACGCCGAGACCAACCTTGACGACATGTTCATTGACATCGCCGACCGACGAGATCGCACCCGTTCTATACGTCGCCTTACCAAAATCGTTGTAGCGATATTCAACGCGGCCGAACAAATTGTTGGTGAACGCGTAATCAATACCGGCGCCAACCGTCCAGCCGTGCAGCACTTTGCTGTCCTTGCCGAACGGTGCATCCACTTCACTGTCGGTCGCGGTGTAGCCGCCGGCAGTGTAGATCAAGGCACGATCGATGGCATAACCGGCACGCAGACGCGCGGAGCCGTTCAGACCTGCGGAAACCTTGCTGGTAACAATGGTTTTATCGCCCCAGGCATAACCAAGGTCACCTTCGACGCCGAGAACGACGGATGGTGCCACCTCGAAATTATAACCGGCAAAACCGGAAAAACGGGCGCCATCGAATTCATGCTTTGTGGTGACGCCAAAAGTGGTCGACTTCACACGGTTCCAGCCATAACCAGCCGAAGCACCGGCGTAAAAACCGTCCCAGGAAAAGGAAGGCGCGACGTCATTGACATACGGTGCAGCCGGAATGTCATTGACCGCATCAGCGGCAACCGCAGCACCCGAAAACACGCCGAGTGTGACGAGCGCCAGAAATGATTGTTTCAACATGCGATAGCTCCTTGAAAAATAACTTCACCCACCACGTTGCGGGGCACGAACAAATCCGCCACGAAACACAACGTAATTAACAAGGTGAACGCACCTTATGATTGAAGCTCAACAAGGTTAACATCGTGTGAAAATTATAAAAATATAAGTATGAACGATATAAATCCGTTAATATTTCCAGACATAACAATATATAAATTAGACAATCGACACGTAAATCCGAGCGATCATAATTAAGCGATTACGGCTAAGTCCAATCTACAAAATCCATCAGAAGTAGCGTTAAGCACGCAACATTGTGAAAGTATGGCAGAGAAAATATGAACAAAAAAAGGGGGCCGCGAGGCCCCCTTTCAGGTGTGCGATGCGCCGTTTGTTGTTGCCGGAAGCGCCATGCGTCATACACACGCAACTCGGAGATCGTTCCCGGCTTATGTCCTGCGCGCATCGTTACCGTCGAAAATCCCTGTCGATTTTCGATCTGACTGATTAGTGCCGACGCTTCTTGCCGCCGTCATTCTTGTTGTCGATGACATCGACGGAGGTCTTGTTGCCGTTCAGAATACCGCTCAGGATGCCGGTCTTGTTGCCGTTCAGAATCCCGTTATTGGACAGGATACCGTTGAGCCCCAGATCGATGCTTGGCGACACGACGACGAGCGCGCCGCCCTTGTTGCTGTTTCCGGAAAGGATACCGCCCAGAAGACCGCCGGCATTGGCCTGACCAACGGAAGCGATAGTAAGAACAGCGGCTACACAAGCAAATTTAGCAATCATTTCTCTCTCCTCTTATGTTTGATCACGCCCCATGGCGTAACTGAACTGTATATTTAGAGGATTCTAATTCAAGCAAAGGCTAATATTACAATAAACGATTAACATTAATACTTGTGAATTTAATAAAATTTTATTGATACCGCCCCGAGTTCCTCACGCTGACCTGATTGCTCTGAGTAATCATTTGCTGTTGTGGCAGTAAAAAATCCCCGGAAACTTTATTAACCATCTAAATATAAGATATTGCTTAATTAGAGACCGGAGATGCGAATGCGACTGGGGGGATGTATCGCGCTTGTTCTTGGGCTTGCCTGCGCCTCCGGCGCGCGGGCGGGTGAAAGTGCGGATGAGCACAATTTCACCTACAAGTCGGGCGTCGCCTATGACACCAATTATTTCGCCGATACCAATCGCCTGAGCGCGATTTCGCTGCGCGCCGGCTTCGGGCTCAACGGCAAGATCGCTCTGGAAGGGACGGAACTGCGTTATGCGCTCGAGCACGAGGAGGTCCGTCTCCCCCGTTATAGTTTTGCCAATGAACACAACACCATTGCCTCTCTGGGGTTAACCAGGCGTTTTTCCGAAAAACTGGAATGGGCCATCGAGTTGCGCGGCACGCGCAGCGATGCCGGTGATATCTTCGTGCACCTGCCCGAAGAAGACATCGGTTATCGGCGGCTGGACCACAAACTGGAGGCCTCTTCCCAGCTCGGCATCCTCGCTTTGGGCGGTAAGAACACGCTGACGGCAAGCCTCGCCAGCCTGATGAAGGGCAAGGCGCGTTTCAGGCCGGCCTATTTCCTGCCCACCCGGCTGGAAGCCAATGAAGCACTTTTATCCCTCAAGGCCGAACATGAACGACCGCTGGGCGGCGGCGAAGCGGGGCTGACACTCGCTTATGACCGCATCGTCGTGCCGGAAAGCCAGCAGGAAAAATACGAGCGGTTTGAGGCCAATACGCTGCGCGGCTCACTGGCCTATGGTTACAAGCTCTCCGAACGTTTCGCGGTTCTGGCTGAGGCGGGCCTCACAACCATTTCCGGCGATGAGATCAGCGACAAGGTGAAGCGCACCCGGCCCTACCTGCGGACAGAAGCCGAGGTAAAAGCCACCGACCGCATAACCTTCGGCGCCGGCTTTTCGCAGGACTATGCGCTTTTCGACCCGGATGACCCGATCGCCGAATTCCATCGGCGCTGGCAACTGGTCATGAAAAGCAAGCTCACCGACAAGGTGGGGCTCAACCTTGCCCTGCAGCGCGTTCACAAGGACTGGATCTATTATAATTACGACACCAGCGAACGCAGGCTGGTGGCCACACTCTCCTTCGACACCGGCAAGAGCAGCAAGCTTGAAGTGGAATTCAACCGTCTTCTGCATGGCGAGCGCGACACCGACTTCTCTTATAGTGGCTCCAGCGTCACCTCACGTTTCACCGGCACATTCTGAAATATCCCGCCGGTCGGCGCCGGGTCGAAATTCGGTCCCAATTTCTGCTAGACTCGGGCCTTCAAGATTCGAAGGCAGGACAGACCGGATAATGAACAGACGATTTTTGCTTCTAGCGGCCGGCCTTGCCTGTATTCCCGCCGCGGCCTCGGCCCATCCGCACATCTTCGCCGAGGCGCGCATGGAAATTGTCGAGGGGCCGAACGGCACCGTGCAGGAGGTGCGCAACATCTGGCGTTTCGACGAGATGTTCTCGGCAAGCGTGGTGATGGATTACGACAAGAACAGCGATCTGAAGCTGGACAAGGACGAGTTGGCCGACATCGGCAATACCGTGCTGGAATCGCTTGCCGAATATTCCTACTACACCTTCATCACCGCCGACAGCAAACCGGTTGCATTTGGAAAGCCGGAGGCCATTCACGTCGACTACAAGGACAATCAGATCCTGATGTTCTTTTCGGTCAAGCCGACCAAGCCTCTGGCCATCAAGGGTAAGCTGAGCTTTGGCGCCTGGGATCCGACCATGTATACGGCCATCGATTTCGCGAAAGACGGCGATCTAGCGATGCAGGGCAAGGATCTCGCCGCCTGCAAGCACCATGTCGTCCGCCCGGACCCGGACGAAGTGCTCGCCCAAAACCAGAGCACCTTGACCGACGCCTTTTTCAACGACCCGACCGGCACCGATATGACCAAAATGTTCGCCACCCGGCTGGAGGTGACATGCTAAGCCGCAGCGGGCGTCTGGCCGGACATCTGAGCATCGTCGCCATCGGCTTGCTTGCCGTTGCGGGTGCTGCCCATGCGCAATCGCCGCTCGGCATCGGTTCGGCCGAACCGTCCTTTGCGCTCGGCGGACCGTTTGCGCCGCTGATGCAATGGATCAATGTGCACCAGCAGATGTTCTACCGGGCGCTGACCGGCGCGTTGAAAGCCATGCGCGAGGATGGCTGGGCGCTTGGCTCGCTGATCGGCCTATCCTTTGCCTATGGCGTTTTTCACGCCGCTGGCCCCGGCCATGGCAAGGCCGTCATCTCGTCCTATATGATCGCCAATGAAACGCAGCTGAGACGCGGCATTCTGATTTCCTTCGTGTCGGCGCTTCTTCAGGGCGCAGTGGCCATCGGACTCGTCGGCGCGGCATGGCTCGTTTTGCGCGGCACGTCGATCACCATGACCAAGGCGACACAGGCGATGGAGATCGCCAGTTTCGCCATGGTGGCGCTGTTCGGGGCCTGGCTTCTGGTGCGCAAACTCTGGTCGCTGCGCATCCGGCGCGAGCCCGTCGCCGTCTTCGCCACTGCGGGCGAAACATCGACCGGCAGAGCCACCGGCATGGGCACCGGACTACGGTTCCAAGGCAAGCCGGTTTTTGCCGATCACGATCATGATGGCACGGGCGACCTCTGCTCGGCCTGCGGCAAATCCCATGCACCTGATCCCATGCTTTTGAAAAGCAAGAACTTCAGCCTGCACGAGGCATGGTCGGCCATCATCGCGGTGGGGCTGCGGCCCTGCTCGGGCGCGATCATCGTCATGAGTTTCGCGCTTCTGAACGGGCTTTTCCTCGGCGGGGTGCTATCGGTCCTCGCCATGTCGCTCGGCACCGCCATCACCGTGTCGGCTCTCGCCATCATGGCGGTATCGGCCAAGGGCCTTGCCGTGCGTTTTGCCGGCCCCGGCAGCCGCAAGGCAGCGGGCATCAGCCACGCGATCGAGATCGCCGGCGCACTGTTCGTTTTGATTATGGGGCTGTTATTGCTCGGCGCGTCGCTTCGATTCTAGAGCATTTCCGGTAAAAACGTGGAGCGGCTTACGTCCGGAAATGCATTAGAACAAAAGACCTGGAGCACGTGGTGGTACTCTAACCGTCGCGGCGACGCTGGTAACGTGCGCGCAGCCAGAACACCAGGAAGAAACAAAGCACCGCCACGGTACCGAAGGCAGCGGCAAGCCAGGGCGAATAATCACCCAGCCACAGCATGATTTTCGGCATGATGAAAAACACCAGCCCGAAGCCGATGATGATGAGGGCGGCGGCAATGGCCGGCGACCAATCCTTTTTCTCAACCATTGGCAAGCTCCGCACGGATATCCTCGAGCTTGCGCTTCTGCGCCCCGTCATCTGCAAAATTCTCCGGCGAAAGCCAGATTTCGAAAGCCCTGCCGATCAGCGGCCATTCACCGTCGATCATCGAAAACCAGGCGGTGTCGCGGTTCTCGCCCTTGGAAATCATATGTTGGCGGAAGACGCCTTCGAAGGTGAAACCGTAACGTTTCGCGGTGATTTTCGACGGCTCGTTTTCATTGTGGCATTTCCACTCGTAGCGGCGGTAACCCAGATCCTCGAAAACATGTTTCGCCATCAGGTAATGCGCCTCAGTGGACAAGGGCGAGCGCTTCATCTTGCCGCCATGCGCGACGGAACCGACCTCGACCACGCCATTGGCAGGATCGGGCCGCATGTAGCTCGCCATGCCCACGACATCACCACTGGCATTTTCCACGAAGACCAGCGTAACCCAGTTGAGCTTTTGTCCCGCACCAATCAGCCAGTCGCCAAAGGCATCAGCATCGGGAAAGGCGTTTTGCGGGAAATATTTGAGAAGAGCATTAACGCCCTCACCGCCAAGTGCGGCCCAGAGCTTCGCGAGATGCCTGCCACGATCAAACGGCTCCGCCGTCACGTAACGGCCCTTCAACACCACCGGCTGTGGCGCCGGACATCCCTTGAAATCACTCAGATCGCGCATTCTCTTCCCCATTGTCTGGGACAAGGATTAGGGCAAGCGGGATGGGATGACAACAGTGCATCTGCGGCATTGGGTGGGTGTGGCTCACCCCCCTCTGCCCTGCCGGGCATCTCCCCCACAAGGAGGGAGATCGGCAAGACGCTCTACCGCCACTTCAATCTCAAACGTTGAGATGGGCGAAATCTCGCCTCGGGTCGATCTCCCTCCTTGTGGGGGAGATGTCCGGCAGGACAGAGGGGGGTGAGCGCCACCCACAGACGTCAAAAGCCGGACGTCAAACCTTCGCCGCCACCACCGTCGCCTCGATATGGTCCACCAGCGCATCCGGCAACCCCAACCGCCCGGCCAAAAGATCGAGATACCCCCGCTCCGCACGCGTATCGGCCTCGATGGCAAGCCGCGAAGCGGTATAAAGCTCGACCTTCTGCTCTTCCGTGCGAGCGGCGGCCACCAGTGCGTCGATATCCAGCGGATCGGCCAATTCCTTTTCCAGGAACCGCTCCGCCTCGGTATCGAGACCGGAAACCTGCACCTTGTCCATGATATTGGCGCGCTCCTTCTCATCGATATGACCGTCGGCCTTGGCGGCAGCGATCATCGCCTGGATGAGCTTCAGGGCAAAATCATTGGAAAGGGAGGGCGATTGCGGATGGAAGGCGGAATCGGCGGGCGGGGCCAGAAGCTCCGGCTCGGGTTTCGGCGCGGCTTCCGGGGCCTGCCCCGACTTGTAATTCTTGTAGGCGAGATAACCGAGGCCGGCGATGGCGGCGACACCGCCGATGGTGGCGACATTGCCGGCGAGCTTGCGGCCGGTCTTGGTGCCCAGAATGGCAGCGGCGAGCGCGCCGGCCTTCATAGGGTTGTTCTTGGCGATATCGGCGGCCTGCCCGGCTCTGTCACGGACGCTTCCCGAAAGGCCCGGCACCTGCGAGCCGAGGAATTGTTCAAGAAGCTTCTTGGCGTCGAACATCAAAATCTCCTGTAAAGGTCAAAATCTACAGGGGAGATAGGAAGCCGCGGCGCGAATATAAATGTCAAACCCGCTCACGCCTTCGTGAACGGGTTTGAAGCAATGTCAATCAGCCGCGCAGAGCGGCCGCTTCAGCGGCAAGCTTGGTGATGCCCGCCCAGTCGCCGGTCGCCACCAGTTCGCGCGGGGCGACCCAGGAGCCGCCGACGCAGACGACGTTCGGCAGCGACAGATAGTCATTGGCATTCTTCAGCGAAACGCTGCCCGTCGGGCAGAACACCGTGCCGGCGAGCGGCGAGGACAGCGCCTTGAGGTAAGGCGCGCCGCCAGCCTGTTCGGCGGGGAAGAACTTCAGGACCTTGTAGCCCTCGTCACGCAGCGCCATGACTTCGCTGGCGGTGGCGGCACCCGGAAGCAACGGCACGTTGGAACCGTGCGCTGCCTGCAGCACACTTTTATTAATGCCGGGACTGACGATGAAGGTGGAGCCCGCTTCGGCTGCGGCTTCAAAATCCCGGGCGTTGAGAATGGTGCCGGCACCGACATGGGCGCCTTCCACTTCCGCGGCAACCGCGCGGATGGCATCGAGTGCCGCCGGCGTGCGCATGGTGATCTCGATTGCCTTCAGGCCGCCAGCGACCAAAGCGCGCGCAAGCGGCACGGCGGAAGCGGCATCATCCACGATCAGCACCGGCACGACCGGCTGAAGTTTGAGGATGGAAAGAAGTTTTTCGGAGTCCTGGGCCAAGATGAGCCTCCCTTGCGCGATTGAAACGATTGAAATCCCGTTTACCGATTAGCCTGCCCCGGCTATGATGTCGAGGCGTGGCAAGGCCATTTTTTATCCAGATACTTCAATCAATTCGCTTCTTCGCGACGTCATCTTGCGATAATCTGACGCACCAGTTTGCGGAGACAGCATGGCCAAGGAAATTGAACGGAAGTTTCTTGTTGCAGGCGGTGAATGGCGCGATGAGGTGACGCATAGCATGGCTTTTCGGCAGGCATATGTCGCTTCGCTGGAAAATCGCTCGGTCCGGGTCAGGATCGTCAATGGGCGTGATGCGACACTGACCATCAAGATCGGCGCAAGCGCGCTTGTCCGCGACGAATATGAATACCCCATCCCCCTCAGAGACGCGGAAGAGTTGATGGCGAGTGCGCCGGGGGTGGTGATAGAAAAGACACGTCACACGGTTGACCATGGCGGTTTCACCTGGGAAATCGATGTTTTCGAAGGCCGGTATCAGGGGCTGGTCGTCGCCGAAGTGGAAATGAACGACGAGAATGCCAAACCCGACCTGCCGTCTTGGCTTGGGAAAGAGGTGACGGGTGACCGCCGCTTTTCCAACCAGTCGCTCGCCATGGACTGTTCGAGTGGAGACTTGCAGGATGCCCTTCAGGATTGATCCGAAAAAGCCCTTTGGCGACGAAATCCGCCGCGCCGGGCTGGAACTGATTAAGGACGCGATTACGATCCTTCGCGACCAGCCCTCCGGTTCGCATGAGGCGGTGCACGATGCCCGCAAGCGCTTCAAGCGGCTGCGGGCGCTCTACCGCCTCATCCGCAAGGCGGCGCCCGATTTCAGCCGCGAGGAAAATGCCCGTTTCCGCGATATTGCCCGCTCACTCGCCTTTGCGCGGGATGCGACGGCGCTGGTGGAAACGGCAGAATATCTCGAGGCTTTTGCGCTCTCCGATGCGCAAGGTCAGGCGTTGCGATCGATTACGGCAATGCTGCGCGAGCGTCGCGACGACGCCATCAACCATGAGGTCGATCTTGACGGCGCCATTGCGGCGGCTATCGCCGGCTGCGAGGCGGGACACGAAAGGCTTGCGGCTCTCTCTCTGTCGGATGATCTGAAAAAGACGGCGAGGCTGGTGAGAAGCAGCTGGGCTAAGCAAAGGGTAAAGGCGCGCAAGGCGCTCTCAGATTGTCGCGACCAGGCAGATGTTGAGCATTTCCACGAATTGCGCAAAGCGGGGCAGACCCACTGGATGCATCTTGGCCTCATGCGCCGCCTCTGGCCCTCCGCCATGCGCGCCAAGCGTGCCGACACCAAACGGCTGGTCGATATTCTCGGCCACGAGCATGACCTTTCAGTCCTCACCGCCGTTGCCGACCGGGAGCCGGACCGTTTCGGCAATGGCGAGCGACTGGCGCTTCTTCTCGATGCGATCATCGTAAGACAGCAGGCATTGCGCGCGGAAGGCCTTGAACTGGCGGACGAAGTCTTTTCCGAATCCGCTCGCACCGAAAGCCGCATCGTCGGCCTTTTGTGGCGGCAGGCGGCTAAATAGGCTGGAAACCCGGTAGAATCTCGGGATTTGACGATTTTCAAAATGCTGGCCGCAGCGGATAAATATTGCTTTGCGGCCGCCGTCGCTGTATTTCAGCGCCCATGACCGACACGACCATTCTCCCCCGCCCGGAAGTCTCTGGTGATTTCCTTGTGGCCGCACTTTATCATTTTGCCCGCCTGCCGCGGTTCGAGAGCCTGCGCGAACAGCTGTTCGAGCTCTGCCAGAAAAACGGCGTCAAGGGCACATTGCTGCTGGCTGCCGAAGGCATCAACGGCACGATTGCCGGGCCGGATACGGGTATTCATGCGGTGCTTGCCTTCCTGCGCGCCCAGCCGGAATTTGCCGCGCTTGAGCACAAGGAAAGCCGCGCTTCGCACATGCCTTTCGTGCGGCTGAAGGTGAAGCTCAAGAAAGAGATCGTCACCATGGGCGTGCCGGATATCGATCCGAACCGCATCGTCGGCACCTATGTCGAGGCGCAGGACTGGAATGCGTTGATCACCGACCCGGACACCATCCTCATCGATACGCGCAATGATTACGAGACCGCCATCGGCCTCTTCAAGGGCGCTGTCGATCCGCAGACCAAGACCTTCCGCGAGTTTCCCGACTGGGTGAAAAACAATCCCGGCCTGCACAACAAACCGAAGATCGCCATGTATTGCACCGGCGGCATTCGCTGCGAGAAGGCCACCGCCTTCATGAAGGAACAGGGTTTCGATGAGGTCTATCACCTCAAGGGCGGCATCCTGAAATATCTGGAAGAGGTGCCGGAAGAAGAGAGCCTCTGGGAAGGCGCCTGTTTCGTCTTCGACGAGCGCGTTTCGGTGGTGCACGGCCTTGCTGAAGGCGACCACCAGCTCTGCCACGCCTGCCGCAACCCGATAACGCCGGAAGTACGCCTGTCACCCAAATTCGAGGAAGGCGTTTCCTGCCCGAGCTGTTACGACGACCGCACCGAAGAAGACCGCCAGCGTTTCCGCGACCGCCAGCAACAGATCGAGCTGGCGAAAAAGCGCGGCGAGCAGCATTTGGGACGATAAAACCGCCATCTTCTGCCCCGGGGGGGAGAAGATGGCGCGGTAACGTCGTATCGAGTCTTACAGCTTCACCCATCCGCCATTGTTTTTGCCGGATTCGATGCAGGCAGTAACAAAGGCAACACCCTTTACCCCATCATCGATGGTCGGATAAATCACCGCCGTGTCCAGCGCCGAACCCGTGCGGCGGGCTTCGATGGCGTGTGCAGCCTCGGTATAGATGGTGGCAAAGGCCTCGAGATAGCCTTCCGGATGGCCTGACGGAATGCGGGTGACACGCGCGGCGGCCGCCCCCGCCCCGGCACCACCACGGGTGACCAGCTGCTTCGGTTCGCCAAGCTTGGTGAACCAGAGATAATTCGGATCCGCCTGCGTCCATTCGAGGCCGGCCTTGTCGCCATAAACACGAACCTTCAGCCCGTTTTCATGGCCGACAGCCACCTGGCTGCACCAGAGCAGGCCCTTGGCGGACTGCTTGCCGTCCTTCGGCTTGAAGCGCAGCATTACATGCGCATTGTCATCCAGCCGGCGGCCTTCGACGAAAGTGTGCACATCCGCCGCCAGTTCATCGGCGTCCAGACCGGAAATGAAGCAGCCGAGATTATAGGCATGGGTGCCGATATCGCCGGTGGAGCCTCCGACGCCGGATTGCGCCGGGTCGGTGCGCCAGACAGCCTGTTTCGCGCCGGTCTGTTCCAGCGGTTCGGCCAGCCAGTCCTGCGGATATTCCATCTGCACCAGACGGATCGTGCCGAGTGCACCGGCCTCTACCAGTTCCCGCGCATGCCGCACCATCGGATAACCGGTATAGTTATGGGTGAGGATGAAGAGGGCATCCGCCTTGTCGGCCACATCCTTCAGCTTTTTGGCGTCCTCCAGATTGGAGGTTAGCGGCTTGTCGCAGATGACATGGATGCCGCGCTCCAGAAACGCCTTCGCCGCCGGATAGTGCACATGGTTGGGCGTGACGATCGACACCGCCTCGATGCCATCTTCGCGCAGCGCTTCCTTCTCCGCCATTTCCTCGAAGGAACCGTAGCAACGTTCGGGATCAAGCCCCAACTCGCGGCCGGAAGCGAGGGATTTTTCCGGTGTGGACGACAGCGCGCCTGCAACCAGATCGAAGCGGTTGTCCAGCCGCGCGGCCATACGGTGCACGCCGCCGATAAATGCACCCGAACCGCCGCCGACCATGCCGAGGCGGATGCGCTGGTTTGCCTTGTCTGTGGTCTTGCCTTCAATAGCCATAATGTCTCCTCGGCATTTTCTAAGCGCATTTCCGCACGGAAAACCGCTTCACATTTTTTCTGGAAAGGCTTTCAAAGCCCAAGCATACGGCGATTGGCAGCATCGTCGGTGCCGCTCGAGGCGAAATCGTCAAAGGCTTTTTCCGTGACGCGGATGATATGCGCCTTGACGAATTCGGCCCCTTCGCGCGCACCGTCTTCGGGATGTTTCAGCGCGCACTCCCACTCGACCACGGCCCAGCCGTCGAAATCATTGGCCGCCATTTTCGAGAAGACCGCGCCGAAATCCACCTGCCCGTCACCCAGCGAGCGGAAGCGGCCGGCCCGCTCCACCCAGCCCTGATAACCGCCATAGACACCCTGCCGACCGGTCGGGTTGAACTCCGCATCCTTGACGTGGAACATCTTGATGCGGTCTTTGTAGATGTCGATATTGTCAAGATAATCGAGGCATTGCAGCACGTAATGCGAGGGATCGTAGAGCATGTTGGCGCGTGGGTGGTTCTTCACCCGCTCCAGAAACATCTCGAAGGTCACGCCGTCATGCAGGTCTTCGCCCGGATGGATTTCGTAGCAGACATCCACGCCCTGCTCATCGGCATAATCGAGGATCGGCGTCCAGCGTTTCGCCAACTCGTCAAAGGCGGTTTCCACCAGACCGGCCGGGCGCTGCGGCCAAGGGTAAATGAATGGCCAGGCGAGCGCGCCCGAAAAGGTCGCATGCGCCGTGATGCCGAGGTTTTTAGACGCTTTCAGCGCCATCTTGACCTGCTCGACGGCCCATTGCTGGCGCGCCTTGGGATTGCCGCGCACTTCCGGTGCGGCAAAACCATCGAAGGCTTCGTCATAGGCCGGGTGAACGGCCACCAGCTGGCCCTGCAAATGGGTGGAAAGCTCGGTCACTTCCACGCCGTTCTGGCGTGCGACGCCGGCAAACTCGTCGCAATAATCCTTCGATTCCGCTGCTTTTTTGAGATCGATCAGCTGTCCGGCCCATGTCGGCACCTGCACGCCGATATAGCCTTTTTCAGCCGCCCATTTTGTAATGCTGTCCCAGCTGTTGAACGGTGCAGCATCGCCAGCGAACTGGCCGAGAAAAAGAGCCGGCCCCTTGATCGTTCTCATAAAATAACCTCCCTGTATCGATACAGTTAAGCGGTAAAACCGCTTTCACTCCCAGCGCCAAGCTAACCGCTCGTAATTTTCAGACAAGCCCCAAAAGCGGAAGGGCGAGAGAATTTTGCTGTTTCGCTAAAAAAGCGAAATACGTTTAAAGCGCCAGCCCGCTGGCCCTGTCGAACACATGCACGCGCTCATGGTGGACAGTGGCGGCAAAGGGGGTGTTGACCTTCACCGGCTGCTCGCCATCCACCACCGCCGTTACCTGCTCGCCCGCCAGTTCGAAGACCACATGCGTCTGCGCACCGGTCGGCTCCACCAACACGGTGCGGCCGGACAGCGAGATATCGCCGCCGATGGACGAGCCGATATGTTCGGGGCGAAGCCCGATCGTCACCGGCTGGCCGCGCTTGACATTGCGGGAGGCGGCGATGCGGATCGCGGTTCCGTCCTTCAGCCGGGCGGCGGGCTGGTCTCCCTCGCCATCGACCACACCTTCGATGAGGTTCATGGCCGGCGAACCGATGAAGGCGGCGACGAAGAGATTGGCCGGTGTCTTGTAGAGTTCCAGCGGTGTGCCCTGCTGTTCGATGCGGCCGTGATTGAGCACCACCACCCGGTCCGCCAGCGTCATCGCCTCGATCTGGTCATGGGTGACGTAGATCGAGGTCGTGCCAACTTTCTGATGCAGGGTTTTGATTTCGCTGCGCATTTGCACGCGCAACTTGGCGTCCAGATTGGACAGCGGCTCATCGAACAGAAAAACGGCCGGGTTGCGCACCACGGCTCGGCCCATGGCGACGCGCTGGCGCTGGCCGCCGGAAAGCTGCGAGGGCTTGCGATCCAGCAACTTGCCGAGATCGAGCATGCGGGCAGCTTCCGCCACGCGCTCCTCAATGACGTTTTTCGGCTGGCCGGCAATCTTCAGGTTGAAGCCCATGTTTTCGGCCACCGTCATATGCGGATAAAGCGCATAGGACTGGAACACCATGGCGATGTTGCGCTCGCGCGGCGTCATGGTGTTGACCACCTTGTCGCCGATGAGGATGTCCCCATCGGTGATTTCCTCCAGCCCGGCGATCATGCGCAGCAGGGTGGATTTGCCGCAGCCGGAAGGCCCGACCAGCGCGATGAATTCGCCATCGGCTACATCGAGCGAGATGCCGTGAATGACATCGAGCGAGGCATAGGATTTGCGGATATCCCGAAGTTCGACGGAAGCCATATTTTGCTCCTTTCAAGTCACGATTTGACGGCACCGGCCGTCAGGCCCGCGATGATGTGTTTCTGTGCGAGGAAGAAGACGATGACGGTCGGCAGGATCGTCATCGTGATAAAGGCGAGGACCAGCTGCCATTCCGTGCCGAACTCGCCGCGATAGACCATGATGCCGAGCGGCCAGGGATATTTCGATTCCGAATTCAGCATGATCAGCGGCAGGATGTAGCTGTTCCAGCTGCCGACGAAGGAAACGATGCCGACGGTGGCGACGATGGGCCGCGAAAGCGGCAGGGAAATGTGCCAGAAGAAGCGCAGATAGCCGCAGCCATCCACGAAAGCGGCCTGAAACAGTTCCTCCGGCAGATTACGGAAATAATTGCGGAACAGGAGAATGCTCATGCCAAGCCCGAAGGCCACCTGCGGCAGCACCACACCCCAATAGGTATCGAGCAGGCCGAGATCGCGGATGCGGATGAACAGCGGCAGGATGGCGGTGGCCGCCGGGAACATCAGCCCCAGCAGGAAATAATTGAGCAGGAAGGACGAACCGAAGAACTTCACATGCGCGAAGGTGAAGGCGGCCATGGCCGAGACGGTCAGCGTCAGGAACACCGTCAACAGCGCAATCACCAGCGAGTTGAAGATCTGCAGCCAATAACGCTTGCCGAAAAGGATATCGCCGTAATTGGCCCATTGCCATTCGGCCGGCAGACCGAACGGATTGACGCGCAGGTCTCCCAGCGTCTTGAAGCCGCCAAGCGCGGTGGTTAGAAGCGGAATGAGCACGATGGCCGCAATCAGGCTGAGCGATATATAGAGATAAAGCTTCGTTTGCAGCGGCATGCGGACGGAGGTGGATGTGTCAGTCATGGCGCATGAAAATCCTTTTGTAACCGAAGGCGAGCGTCACGCAGATGACGAAGAGAACGACGCCGACCGCGCTGCCAAGCCCCACCTGCATGCGCATGACGCCATAGGTGTAGAGGAACGTGACCATGGTTTGCGTGGAGTTGGACGGGCCGCCGCCTGTCAGCGGCATGATCATGTCGAACAGCTGCAATGAGCCGATCACCGCAAAGAAGACGGACAGGCGCACCGTGGAACCCAGCATCGGCAAGGTGACATAACGGAACTTCTGCCAGCCGGTCGCACCGTCGATTTCGGCCGCTTCCAGCACGTTCTTGTCCACGGATTGAAGGCCGGCGATGAACAGCATCATGTGGAACCCGAAATATTTCCAGACGATGACGCCGAGCACCGCATAGATCGCCACATCCTTGTCGGCCAACACGTAAGGATTGGCGAAGCCGAAGAAATTGGAAATGGCGGCAAACAGGCCGTAATCGCCGTCATAAACGAAACGCCAGATCAGGCCGGCCGCCACATCCGCCAGCACATAGGGCAGGAAAAACACCAGCCGGAAGGCGACGACGCCGGGAATGCGGTGCGCCAGCATCGTGGCGAGCCAGATGGCCAGCGGAATCTGGATCAGAATGGAAATCAGGATGATGAGGCCGTTATTGAGCAGCGCCTGCGAGAAGGCGGCATTGCCGAACAGAACCTGAAAATTCTTCAAGCCGACGAAATCGGTCGGCGTGCCGTAACCGTTCCAGCGGTAAAGGCTGTACCATGCCGCCTCGCCCATGGGCAGGATGACGAACAGGGTAAAGAGCAGCAGCGCGGGCGGTAAAAAGACCAGCAGGGTCAGCGCCCGGTCGTGCGCGACCGAGCTTTGCCTGCGCTTGGCCTTCGCCGCGCCGCGCGCCGGTATGGACGCAGAAGTCATGGAAATATCCGTCATCTCTATCCGCTTTCATTCAGGCAGATACTACGACGCCGCGTGCTGCGCGGCGTCGTTATGGAACCGAAATCAACGAAGCTCGAAGGCATCCTGAATTTGCTTGGCGCCCTCTTCCGCACTCATCTGCCCAGAGACGATCTCGACGGAAACGTCGTTGACGACGCGGCCGACGGCAGCACCCAGCGTCTGGTCAAAGAAGTTCTGGTGCCAGGTGGAGCCGGCAAGCTGCTTGGCGGAATCCGCCAAAAGCGGGTTTTTCACCGCGCCATTGGCATCCGTCGCAACCGGCAGGATCATGCCGGCGGCGGCCATCTTCTCTTCGCTCTCCTTGCTGGTCAGGAAAGTCGCGAAATCGATTGCTTCCTTGGAGGCGTTTTTGGTGACCGCCCAGCCGTTCAGGCCGCCCAGCGTATCGGTGGCCTTGCCCGCACCGCCTGCAACGGCGGGGAACGCGAAGCGGCCGATATTGTCTGCGGCCAGCCCCTTGCCGTCACCGGCATTCTTGCGCTGGTTGGCTTCGGTATTGTCGAAACCTAGGATCATCGCCGCCTTGCCGTCACCGAAGACGCCGAGCGCCTGCGGCCAGGTGGAACCGAGATAACCGGGCTGGAAGGGTTCGAGCTTGCCGAATTCCGCCAGCTGCTCACCGGCCTTGATGATGGCGGGGTCCATGAAACCTTCGCCTTCGCCCTTGCGGGCGGCATCGAACACGGCCTGCCCGCCATTGCGCATGACGAGATAGCTCCAGTAGAAATGGATCGGCCATTTCTCACCGCCGCCACCGGCAATCGGCACGATGCCGGCTTCCTTGATCTTCTTGACCGTCGTGCCCAGATCTTCCCAGCTCTTGATGTCTTCCGCCTTCACGCCGGCCTTGGAAAACAGCGCCTTGTTGTAAAAGAAGCTGACGAGGCTGACCTTGTAAGGCACGGCCCAGACCTTGCCGTCAAAGGACAGGCCGTCGATCGCGGAAGCATTATAGGCCTGCCGCAGCTTGCCGCCATCGGCGTCAAAAACCTCGGTCAGATCCTTCAGCGCGCCGGTTTTGGACTGTTCCTCGAGAACGCCGCCACCCCAGCTATAGAAAAAATCCGGAACGTCGTTGGACTGCAAAAGCGTCGGCAATTTCGCCTTGAAGGCTTCATTTTCCAGGAATTGCAACTGCACATCCACGCCGGGATGTTTGGTCTCGAAATCCTTGGCAATCTCCTCCCAGACGGCCACGGCTTTCGGGTCCAGTTCCACATGCATCCATTTAACGACCGTCGCGGCCGAGGCGCTCGCAGCGCCGAGCATGAGAGCAATGCTTGTCGTTGTGGCAAAGCCTGTCAGCCTGCCGCTCAGGCTTGCGCCTGCGTGCCAAATCGTCATGATGGTGATCCTCCCTCGGGGATTTCCTCATTTATTCCCCAATGCGGATTAATTCACATTAGCCCTCGCTCAATGTCAAGGCACGCTGCCGATTTTTTGCGCGAACAGCTTGACATACCCCTCCCCTACACCGTTATTTAATCCGCAACCCGACATAAATCGGCTCTCGAACGGCATTGATCGCAGCAGGACACCATGAAGACCGCAGACCCAGAACTGATGCGCGCGATCAACAGGCTGAGCGTGCTGGACAGCATCCGCCGCCACGGCCCCATATCTCGGGTGGAAATCAGCGAACGAACGCAGCTTTCCACCACCACCGTGTCGGCGATTACCGCTTCGCTGCTCGATGACGGGCTTATACTTACCCGTCATCTCGGCGATATCCGCACGGAGGGCGCACGTGGCAGGCCACGGGTGATGCTGGAGCTGAACCCGGACGCCGCCCGCGTGGTGGGTGCGAAGATCGCCGCAAGCCGCATGGTTTTCGTCGTCACCGATTTTTGCGGCAACGTGCTGTCCACCCTCTCCCTTCCGATCCGCGTCGACCGCCAGCCCATCGGCGTCATTGCCGATCTGGTGGAGGATGGGGTGCGGCGCTGCGTGGTCGATGCCGGGCTGTCGCTGGAAGATGTCGACATGGTCTGCCTTGGCCTGCCCGGCGTCATCGAACACCGCACCGGCAAGATTCGCAGCAGCCCGATTTTGCGCGAAGTGAACGTCAATTTCGCCGAGGAAATGACGGCGAGGCTGAATTCGCCGACCATCATCGAGAGCGATGCCCACGCCATTACCCTTGCCCACCACTGGTTCGGCCATGCCCGCGATCTGGAAGACATGGTGCTGATCTCGTTGGAACAGACGCTCGGTCTTGGCGTGATGCATCAGAACCAGCTGTTTCGTGGAGCCGGTGGCCTCAGCCACAATCTCGGCGATCTCGTCATCGGCGTTGCCAATGAGGGAACCGTGCGGCTGGCAAGCCAGGCGGGCGAAAACGCCATTCTTGGCTCGCGCCCGGTGGACGGGCGTTTTGCCGAGGCTATCCGGCTCGGTCGAGGCATGCAGCATGCGCATGCGCTGATTGCGGCTGAGGACAACGAGTTGATCGCAGCGGCCCTTCGCGCCGGCGCCGCCCTTGGCCTGACGCTTGCCAATATCGTCACGCTTTTCGCGCCGCCACGGGTGATCATCACCGGCTCCAGCCTTGAACTGGGCGAGCCTTTCATCGCCAGCGTCCGCGACAGCTACAACGCCGCCGTGCCGCCATCTTTGGCCGGCGTCGCAGAGCTGGTTTTCGATGTTGCGAGCGACGAATTATGGGCGCAGGGGGCGGCGGCCGTCGCCCTTTACGAGCTTTACGAATCGCCATGGAACACCACAGGGCCAGCACTTTAGCCGAAAGGCCTTAGAGCGGACTTTAAGCATTTCTGATTTACGGGAGGAAATCACATGAACAAGGTCGGTATCGGCATCATCGGCTGCGGCAACATCTCCAGCGCCTATCTCAAGGCCATGGCGTCGTTCCCCATTCTCGACATCCGTGGACTGGCGGATATGAACGCGGAGGCCGCAAAAGCCCGGGCGGATGAATTCGGCCTTCAGGCAACCAGCATCGACGCGCTTCTCGCCGATCCCTCGGTCGAGATCATCGTCAATCTGACGATCCCCAAGGCGCATGTGGAGGTTGGCCTGCGCGCACTGGACGCCGGCAAACACGCCTATTCGGAAAAGCCGCTCGGCATCAATTTCGCGGAAGGCAAACGCCTTGCGGATGCGGCAAAGGCCAAAGGCCTGCGCATCGGCTCCGCGCCCGACACTTTCCTCGGCGGCGGACACCAGACGGCCCGCCGGCTGATCGACGAAGGTGTGCTCGGCCAGCCCGTCGGCGGCACCGCCACCTTCATGTGCCCCGGCCACGAGCGCTGGCACCCCAACCCCGCCTTTTATTACGAGGTCGGCGGCGGGCCGATGCTGGATATGGGACCCTATTACATCACCGATCTCGTTAACCTGTTCGGCCCGGTCGCCAAGGTGGCGGGCTTCGCCATCGCGCCACGCAATGAGCGTCTCATCACCAGCGAACCGAAGAACGGCGAAAAAATCCCCGTTCATGTCGCCACCCATGTTTCCGGCGTACTGGCGTTCCAGAACGGTGCCGTGGTGCAGATGGGTATGAGCTTCGATGTGGCGGGCCACAAACATGTGCCGCTGGAAATCTACGGCACGGAAGGCACGCTGATCGTGCCGGACCCCAACCATTTCGGCGGCGAGGTGCAACTGCTGAAAAAGGGCGGCCAGTTCGAGCCGCAGGCGCTGTCGTCGCCCTATGCCGACGGCAATTACCGCTCCATCGGTGTCGCGGACATGGCCCATGCTATCCGCGAGAACCGCCCACACCGCGCCAATGGCGACCTTGCCCTGCATGTGCTGGAAGTCATGGAAGCCTTCCAGACGGCGTCGGATACCGGCACGACCGTTTCCATCACCACCAAGGTGGAGCGCCCTGCTCCGCTTGAAACATCGCTGGTCGACGGCCAGCTCGGCAAATAATCCGGAGGAGAAAATAAATGCGCGAAGCACTCATCGTCTGGGGCGGCTGGAGCGGCCACGAGCCGCAGGAATGCGCCACCATCGTCAAGGATATTCTGGAAGAGGATGGTTTCAAGGTCTATGTGGAGCACTCAACCGAGGCTTTCGCCGATCCTTCCGTGCATGATCTCAGCCTCGTCGTGCCGATCGTCACCATGTCGAAGATCGAGAAGGAAGAGATCAAGAACCTGACGGCCGCCGTCGAAAACGGCGTCGGCATTGCCGGTTTCCACGGTGGCGCGGGCGACAGTTTCCGAGACTGCGTCGAATACCAGTTCATGATCGGCGGCCAATGGGTCGCCCATCCCGGCAACATCATCGACTATCACGTCAACATCACCCGCCCCGACGACCCGCTGATGGAGGGAATTTCCGATTTCCCCTATACGTCGGAGCAATATTACATGCATGTCGACCCCTCCAACGAGGTGCTGGCAACGACAAAATTCACCGGCGATCACGCCTGGTGGATCGACGGCGTGGTGATGCCGGTGGTGTGGAAACGCAAATACGGCAAGGGCCGGGTTTTCTATTCGGCGCTCGGCCATCAGGCCAAGGAATTTTCGGTGCCGCAGATGAAGACCATGTTCCGCCGTGGCGCCAACTGGGCGGCGCGCTAGGGCTATCGGAGCGGCGCCGTCCGCTCACTCGACGTCATCCTCGGGCTTGTCCCGAGGATCCAATCACCTATCGTAAAATCAACCCGCGGCAGATTCTCGGGACAAGCCCGAGGATGACGGAGGAGAGGTTTTTACGTCTTCATCACCAACTCGTGGCGATGAGACACGGCCCTCTTTTTAGCCCCGAACAATCTCTTCCACCGCCATCGCCACACCCAGCAGATGATCGTCCGTGCCATGCAGGCCGGAGAGCAGCAGGCCAACCGGCATGCCCGCGTCGCCGGTTCCGCAGGGGATCGATACGCCGCAGAGGTCGAAGAAATTGCCGATCTGGGTGTTGCGCAAGGTCTTCGCATTCATGGCGAAAAAGGCCTCGTCATCATCGATGAGCGGTGCGACCTTCGCCGCGACATGCGGCAATGTCGGCGAAACCAGAAGCTCGTGCCTGCCGATCATGCCGGAAAATGCCGCCGTCATGCGTTCGCGCGCCTCGATAATGGCGATATAATCAGGCATGGAGATATTTGCTCCAAGCTTCGTTCGGACAACAACGCGCGGGTCCATGCCCGCAGCATCCGCACCTTCCAGCCGTGCTTTGTGCAGGGCAAAGGCTTCCGCCGTCACCAGCGCGCCTTTTTGCCTGATAAGATCGAACAGTTCCGCAAAGATCGGAAATGCCTGCCGCCGCACCGAAGCACCGGCGCGGACAAGCCGCTCCACCGCCTGTTCGAACGCGGCTGCGACGCCCTCCTCGATCCCGTCGAAAAATACCGTTTCCGGCACGATCAGCGAGAGGCCTGAAAGAGGTGCGCGCGCCACATCAGCCGTCGCCTTGCCACGCATGGCGGCGTCCACCCACACGGCATCCTGCACGGTGCGGGTCAGCGGCCCGAGTGAATCAAGGCTTTTCGCCAGCGGATAAACACCGCGCATCGAATATCGGCCCCGGCTGGCCTTGTAGCCCACCACGCCGTTGAAGGCGGCGGGAATACGCACCGATCCGCCGGTATCTGTGCCGATCGCCACCGGCACCAGACCGGCCGCCACCGCCACACCCGCGCCGGAGGAGGAGCCGCCGGGCAAACGGTGACCATCCTGCGAGGCGGGGTTGCGCGGCGTGCCATAATGCGGATTGATACCAAGGCCGGAAAAGGCGAACTCGCTCATATTGGTACGGCCGATAGAGACCATGCCGGCCTGCTTCAGCGCGGTCACCACATCCGCATCGCGGGACGCCGCCATGCTGTCGCCAAGCACCGTCGATCCGGCCGTCGTCGCCATGCCCTCGAGATCGAAAAGATCCTTCCAGGCCACCGGGATGCCGTCAAGCACACCACAGGAACGACCCTCACGAATGCGTTTCGATGCCGCATCCGCCTCCGCCATGGCGCGCTCGGCCGTCAGGCCGATAAAAATCGCCTGGTCGTCGTCCTGACCAATCGCATCGAGCGTCTCATCCACCAAACTACATGGATCAAGATGGCCGCTCTGGATGAGAACGGAAAGTTGCGCGATGTTTTTGCCCCTGTGAGCCATGATATCTTCCCTGAAACCGGCATGTTGCGCACAACATGCCGTTTCTCCGCTGCTTGGCAAGGTCAATTGTCGCCCCCTTGCTGCCGGGAATCCACCTTGAAGAACACGTAAAGCGCGTCATAAAGTCTTGGTGGTGTCGCTCCAGAATATAATCACCAGCACCCCGTTTTTTCAACTCAGGGTGCAGGCAAGCAGCGCCTTATATAAGCGACGACTATAAAAAGACGGATTAATTCTTAATCGCATCTAAACTTTGTTGAATTATTTAGCAGACAGCATTGAAATGCATGCCCTATAAAAATTCCATAAAACAATCATAACGCGACATCGCGGGGGATTATCGCGAATGGAAGAGACTGCCTATCGGGGGATAGATAGACAGACTGAACCCGGCCACACGCTTGACCTGACGACGCAGCCGGCAAATGGCCGGTTTTCGCGCCGCCGTTCGCTTGCCAGCAAGATAACCCTGATATTCTTGGGCGGTGTGATCTTTGCCTACAGCATCGGTGCGCTCGTCGGCTGGTACATGTTCGTTGCCGCCGCCAGCGAGCAATGGCTCAATCAGGCCCGTGTCAATTCGCAGATCGCCAGCGCCACGCTGCGCAGCATCTATACCTATGTCAGCGTTACCGCCGACGACGGCGGCCAGGTCAACGGCATATTGACCGACAAGCCGATCGGCGACGACGAATCCATTCTCGTTACCGGCTTCAATCCCAGTGATGTTCTCGCCCTCATCGGCGCACAGACCAAAAATGCCGTCTGGCTGTTCCGCTATGACGAGACCGATTCCGGCTTCAGGCAGATCGCCGCGGCCTTCGACAACGCTACCGATGACGCCGAGAAGCCGCTTGCCACCGACCCCATTTTTTCAAGAGACGCTGTAGCGGCCCGTTTTGCCACCGGCTTTGCGACCATTGGCGAATCCAGCCATTATATCGGCCTGCTGCCGATCATCAGCACGGAAACGAAAAAACCGATTGGCGCAGTGGCCGTCAGTATCGGCGGTTCGGATGCGCTTTACGGCGCTCAGCGCAAGCTGATCTACAATTCGCTCGCTGCGCTTATCGTGGTGCTGACGGTCACGGGCGTACTTGTTACGGTGATAGCACGGCACTTCCTGAAGCCCGTTCCGGCTCTGGTGCAGGCGACACTGCGTATCGCCCGCGAGGAAACCGATATTGTCACGCCGTTTCAGGAACGCAGAGATGAGATCGGCGACATGGCAACCGCGATTGAAACGCTTCGCGAAGCGGTTCTGGAACGCGGGCGCCTGCGACAGATACGGGATATGGCTGAACAGCTGGAACATATGGCGCATCACGATGCGCTGACCGGACTTCCCAATCGCGTATTGCTGATGAAGACGCTGGAAAACCGTCTCGAACACCTTGCCGCATCAGGCCAGCCATTCAACGTCATGCTGCTCGACCTCGACCGCTTCAAGGCCGTCAACGATACGCTGGGCCACGCCGCCGGTGACGCGTTGCTGGTGGCCGTCGCCTCGCGAATTTCCTCCGTGCTCGGTGAAAACGACATGGTGAGCCGGCTCGGTGGCGACGAATTCGCCATCATACAGGCGGGAAACGACGACTACCGGGCAGATGCAGCCCTGTTGGCAAAGCGGGTGGTGCACGCGGTCTCACGCAGCTTCAATCTCGAAGGCAGCCACGTCAGCGTCGATACCAGCATCGGCATCGCCTGCGCGCCGGATCACGGCACTTCCGCCACCCAGCTTCTGCAACAGGCCGATCTCGGACTTTACCGGGCGAAATCCATGGGCTGCGGCCTTTTCGTTTTTTACGAGCCCGGTATGGATATGGCGGCGCAGCACAAGCACGCGCTGGAAATAGACATGAAATCCGCCCTCGAAAACCACGAATTCGAGCTGCATTACCAGCCGGTGGTCAATCTCCAGAGCGGCCGCATCGTCGCCTATGAAGCGCTTGCCCGCTGGCGGCACAGCAAGCTTGGCCTTATCACCCCGGACCGTTTCATTGCGATTGCCGAGGAAAACAATTTTATCAGGCCCTTGGGCGAGTGGGTTCTGGCGCAGGCCTGCATGGATGCCATGGCCTGGCCGAAGGACATCCGGCTCGCCGTCAATCTTTCCGCCGTCCAGCTCGGCAATGATGACATCGTGCCCGTTGTCGAGCGCGCCCTTGAAACATCCGGTTTTCCGGCCGAACGGCTGGAACTGGAAGTGACGGAAACGGCGATGCTGGAACGCGACAGCAGCGCCAGGGCCTTGAAGCTGTTGAAAGAAAGAGGCGTCCGTCTCGCCCTCGACGATTTCGGCACCGGTTACGCCGGATTGAGCACGTTGACCCATGTGGCTTTTGACAAGATCAAGATCGACCGCGAATTCGTCTCGGGCCTGCCCACCAATCCCATGTGTTCGGCGATCGTCAACACCATCATCGACATGGCCGATCAGATTGGTCTGAAGGTGACCGCCGAGGGCGTAGAAAATAGTGAACAGGTCGCCGCACTCAAGCTTTGCGGCTGCGACGAGGCTCAGGGTTATTATTTCGCCGAACCGGCGCCACTTGCGCACATCCTCAAAAATCGCGCCATCATCACGCCGGCAGGGAAAGACGGGTTTGGTGACGGAAACGACCAGTCGCTGCGCGACACCGGGCGTCCGATGCAGGAAGCCTATAACCCAACACAAAAAGCGATTTGAGAAACCGGCCGCCGGCCAAAAGGAAATAACATGCGTCATGCGGTATTTTGCCTTTTCGTCACATGCTTTGCCCCGATCACCCCGCTGCAGGCCGCCAGCGAAGGTGACACGCTGCAGCAGATTGCCAGAACCGCAAAAATCCGCATCGGCTACCGCGAAGCCGAGCCGCCTTTTTCCTATCAGCTGCCAGATGGAGAAGTAACGGGCTTTTCGACCGATCTCTGTCGAACGATCAGCGAGGATATCCGCAAGAAGCTGAAGCTCGACAGACTTGACCTCGAATATGTCAAGGCCACGCCAGCCACCCGCTTCATTCTCGTCCGCAGCGGCCAGATCGATATCGAATGCGCAGCGACCACCAATAACAGCGAACGCCGGAAAATTGTCGATTTCTCCTATCCGAATTTCATGACCGCGACGCAGTTCCTATCACGCAGACAGGACAATCTGAAAAGCCTTGCCGATCTGGCGGGCCGTTCTGTCACGTCTGCTTCCGGCACCGTCAATATCGAGCAACTGAATGCCATAAACCGGGAAAAGAATCTCAATATCTCGGTCATGCCAACGAAAACCAATGAGGAAGCCTTCGCGCTCGTCGTTTCCGGCAAGGCTTCCGCCTTCGTCATGGATGGTATCCTGCTGGCAGCGTTGGCGGCGACATCCGAAAATCCGAACCTCTATGCGCTTTCGCAGGAAACGCTGAGCGCACCCGAACCCTATGGGCTGGTTTTCCGACGCGACGACCCCGCCTTCAAAGCCGCGGTCAACGAAAGCCTGGAACAGATTTTCGCCGGCCCCGCCATTCACGACCTCTATGAAAAATGGTTCACCAAGCCCATTCCGCCCAACGGCATGAACCTGAACCTGCCGATGGCCGCCGCCTTGAAACAGGCATATGACGCCCCGAGTGAATACCGTGACTGAGGGCGCCCTCCCACCTGCATTTTTTTATGAAGACATGTTTTGACAGATCATTTTAGCTGGAGATGCGCGATGCAGAGATCGACATTGGGGCTTGCATTCGGAATTTTAAGTCTTTTATCCACCCACGCGGCAAGCGAGGACAGCCAGCCGCCGACACTCGAAACAATTGCCAGAACCGGCACCATCCGGCTGGGTTATGCCGATCACAATATTCCCTTTTCTTATCTCGGCACCGGTGCGGAACCGATCGGTTACAGCATCGAGCTATGTCTGAGAGTGGCGGATTCCATCAAGAAGAAGCTGGGCCTGCCTGAACTGAAGGTCGACTTCGTCAAACGTACCCCCAGCAACCGCATCACGCTTCTCAATGACGGGACGATCGACATCGAATGCGTGGCGAGCACCAATACGGAGGAACGACGCAAGGCTGTGTGGTTTTCCTACAGCCACTTCATCACCGGCACCCGTTATGTGGCGCTGAAGACGAGCCGCCTGAACACCGTTGCCGACCTTGCAGGCCGTACAGTGGTGGTAACGACCGGAACCATCAATATCAGCCAGTTGAATGTGCTCAACCGCAAGCTGGGGCTGAACATCGCGGTTCTGCAGAATGACAGCACCGAAGGCGGTTTCGAGATGGTGACCGAAAACCGCGCCTCAGCCTTCGTCATGGACGATATTCTTCTGCGGTCCTTCGTCGCCGAAACCGGCAAGCCGGAAGACTATTCCATTTCGAACGAATATCTCGCCCCGCCGCAGCCCTATGGCCTGATGCTCCGCCACGGCGATACCGGTTTCAGGGATGCCGTCAACGAAGCGTTGGGGCAAATCTACAAGAGCGGCGAAATCGAAAAAATCTACGAGAAGTGGTTCGATGCACCAATACCGCCGAACGGTATCAACCTGAAGCGCCCACTGCCCGACGATCTGGCCGAGGTGTTTCGAAGGCCCGTCGACACGACGGCCGATAAATAAAAACGCCGCCTGTTGAAGGGCGGCGTCTTTCACCAAATATCTTATGCAGCGCGCAGGTCGGCACTCAACGGAATCTCGACATCGATCTCCAATATGGAGACATGTTCGTCGCGATCCATCTTCACATGCACCCTGTCGCTGTCGATCTGCACATGTTTGGCGATCACGGCAAGGATTTCCTCCCGCAGAACGGCGACGAGATCGGTTCCCGACGACGCCCGCTCGTGGGCGAGCAACACCTGCAGGCGCTCACGCGCAAGCGGTGCCGACTTCTGCTTGCGGAACAGGCTGAAAATGCTCATGCAGCCCTCCTTGCGAAGATTTTGGAGAAGATACCCCGCTTCTCTCCCGGAATGACCACGGGAATATCCTCGCCGGAGAGGCGGCGGGCAGCGTCAAAATAGGCCATGGCCGGCGGGCAGCGAGCATCCGCCAGCGTGACCGGTGCGCCAACGTTGGAGGCGCGCAGCACATCCGTGCTTTCCGGAATGATGCCAAGCAGCGGAATGGACAGGATTTCCAGAACGTCATCCACCTTCAGCATGTCGCCGCGTTCGGCGCGGGCGGAGTCGTAACGCGTCAAGAGGAGATGCTTTTCCATCCGCTCACCGCGTTCGGCTTTCAGCGTCTTGGAATCGAGCAGGCCGATGATGCGATCGCTGTCACGCACCGAGGATACTTCCGGGTTGGTGACGACGACGGCAACATCCGCATGGCGCATGGCCAGCGTCGCGCCGCGTTCGATGCCGGCCGGGCTGTCGCAGATCACCCAGTCGAAATGCTTCTTCAGCTCGGCAATGACCCATTCGACACCTTCCGGCGTCAGATTGTCCTTGTCGCGCGTCTGCGAGGCAGGCAGCAGGAACAGCGTTTCTAGGCGCTTGTCGCGGATCAGGGCCTGCGTCAGCTTGGCATCACCCTGGATGACGTTGACGAGATCGTACACCACCCGGCGCTCGGCACCCATGACAAGATCGAGGTTGCGCAGGCCGACATCGAAATCGACAACCACGACCTTCTGCTTGTTCTGCGCCAGCGCGGCGCCAAGCGCTGCAGTCGAGGTGGTCTTGCCGACCCCGCCCTTGCCGGAAGTTACAACGACTACCTTCCCCATACGGCTCTCCTGTTCCTGTGTTGTTTTCTCTATTTTATCAGCCAAGTTTTTCAGCCTTGATCGTATCGTTTTCCAGCCATAGCTGAACGGGCTGGCCGCGCAGCTTCTCGTCAATATCCTCGGCAACCTTATAGACGCCATCGATGGCCAGAAGCTCCGCCTCGAGCTTGCGGCAGAAGATGCGCGCCGAGACGTTGCCGAGCGAACCGGCCATGGCGCGACCACGCAGGGCGCCGTAGATATGCACCGAACCGCCGGCGATGATTTCCGCACCCGAGGCGACCGAACCGATAACCGTCACGTCGCCTTCGGGAAACATGATTGACTGACCGGAACGCACCGGCTCGTTGATGACCAGCGACTGCACCACGGCGCGAATCTCGCCCGACGCACGTGGCTTTTCTTCCGGCAGTTCTGCGGCGACCGCGACCGGCTCCACCTCGACATCGGAAGCGGGCTTTCCGCCCTTCAGCGACGGCGGCATGCCCGGCTCGATCATCGAAGGACGAACGCCCTCAATGCCCATGATGCCGACATTACGCTCCGTCAGCGCCGCCAGCAGCGACTTCAGGCCCGCTTTGTCGAGCGACAGTTCCGACACATCCAGAACCACCGGACGCGACAGAAAGAACCCCGCCGAACGGGCGGCGAGATCATCGAGCCTTTCCAGCCATTGATCGACCGGAGCTTCGGGAGACAGGACGACCGCGAGGAAGGAGCGGCCTTTGATACGAATGGAACGCTGGTCTGTTAGCACTTTGGTCATCTTGGTAAACAAATCGTTGACAATTAGGTACCCCGAATATGGTTAACAAATAGTTAACAGCGCCCTTAAAGCGACGGTCTCGTTAAGAAATTTTCGCCAGGAAAAATCTCATGCAAAACATCCAAAAACATCCATTAGCTTTTGATTTTGCGTATTTCCATCGCTTGCGAAAACTCATGATAGCCACTGAGGCTTGCTGCAACCTGACGCCCCGTGAGGCCGGATTCACCGCCAGCATTCCTAACCCATCTCACCCGAGTCGGTAAGACGCGAACCGTCCGATTCCGGGACACTATCCGCCGTCAGCCAGATGCCCGTCATGGGTTTTCGAGCGGGAAAAAGCGATTTCGTTATGCCCTCCGATGCTATAGACACGGGGGGCAAGCCCGACACCTTCAACGGAAGAATGAAATGCACAGCAAAGTCCCACCGCAGAACCAGATATTTTCGCAAGACTATGCCGCCTTCCTGTTCGACATGGATGGAACGCTGCTCAATTCGATTGCGGTGGTGGAGCGGGTCTGGCGCGAATGGGCCGTGGATAACGGCATAGAACCGAACGCCTTCCTGCAACGCATCCACGGCATGCGCGCTTCGGAAGTGGTGCGCCGCGAGGCGGTGCCCGGTCTTGATGTCCAGGTAGAGGCCGATATGCTGCTGCAAAAGGAAATGGACGATGTAGACGGCATTCTTCAGATTCCTGAAGCTGCAGCGTTTCTCGCGAAATTGCCGGCCGGCAAATGGGCCATCGTCACCTCGGCTGCCCGCGCGCTTGCCGAACGCAGACTGGCCGCAGCGGGCCTCACGCCGCCCCCGGTTATGATCTGCGCCGAAGACGTGGTGAACGGCAAGCCGGACCCGGAAGGATACAAAAAGGCGGCGGAAAAGCTCGGCGTCTCGCCGGAACGCTGCGTTGTCTTCGAAGACGCGCCGGCTGGTATTCAGGCCGGGGAAAGCATGGGCGCGACCGTCGTGGTCATCAACGCCACCCATTCGCATCCCATCGAAACGCCGCATCTTTCCATTGGCGGTTATGGTGAACTGGATGTCAGCATCAGCGAGGACGGCAGCTTGAAACTAACAGGCAGCAAGGGCTGACGGCAGACAAAGCAGCGCGAGAAACAACGATTTCGTGTGCAGGTAGATCTCCCGGTCCGCCAACACTCTATCATTTGCAACGTCATCCTGGCACTTGTCCCGGGCATAACTGAGATAAGAAGTACCGAGCTGTCACATCCGTCGTCGGACGGTGGCGAGCGCGCCGCCGAAGGCCTTGGCGAAACTTTCCCGGTCATCAGGGTTGAGAAACGAACCGATATCGGTCGCCCGCCCCTCACCCGTCACCTGCATGGAAACGATGCCGATCTCATCGTGCCGCCGCACGTTGAAGCGCGCCCAGAACGGATTGAAGCAATACTCGACCATGCGCCCGGCAGGAGAAAATTTGCGGATCGACAGGTTGGTGCGGGAGATGCGGACCTCTTCCCGCGCCTTTGCGGCGCGATAATTGGCGCGGAAGGCAACATAGAGCAGCAGAAAATCCAGCCCGAAGAACAGGCCGACAGGCCATGCGCCGGTGGCGAGGAAAAAGCCGCCATAGATCAGGCAGGCGCACCCCGACAAGGCAAGAAGCAGCCGGAAACCCCTTCTTCCAAGCGAACGGTGCGGAACAAGTTCCGCCGCGAAAATCGGCTGGTCGTTGAGCGTATCCACGTTGCTTTCCTTCGGGCGGGCTGGCTATAGATAGACCATGACAGTCGCCAAAAAACGATCCAGCACCCAAACATTGAAAAAGTCAAATCCGGCATTCGCGCGCAAGCCAGCGCGGGTGAAGACGGCCTATTCGAAGGATGAGTTGACCGAGATCTTTCGGCGTTTTTTCATTCAGCGGCCGGAACCGAAAGGCGAGCTGGAACACACCAATCCCTTTACCCTGCTGGTAGCGGTGGCGCTTTCGGCGCAGGCAACCGATGTCGGCGTGAACCGGGCGACAAGGGCGCTGTTCAAGGTGGCCGACACGCCGGAAAAGATGCTGGCGCTCGGCGAAGAGCAGCTGATTGGCCATATCAAGACCATCGGCCTTTATCGCAACAAGGCGAAAAACGTCATCGCTTTGTCGCAGATGCTGATCGACAACTTCGGCGGCGAAGTGCCGAAGACCCGCGAGGAGCTCGTGATGCTGCCAGGCGTCGGCCGCAAGACGGCCAATGTGGTGATGTCGATGGCCTTCGGCGTGCCCACGCTTGCGGTGGACACCCATGTGTTCCGCATCGCCAACCGGATCTGTCTTGCGCCGGGGAAAACCCCGGACGAGGTGGAAGACCGGCTCGTCCGCATCATTCCCGAGCAATATCTGTTCCATGCCCATCACTGGTTGATCCTGCACGGGCGTTATTGCTGCAAGGCGCGCAAACCGGAATGCGAGCGCTGCGTGATCGCCGATATCTGCAAATCTCCGGAAAAGACCTTTGATATTCCAGCCCCGCTGGTGGAGCTACCCGCGCAGCTGTTCGGTGCGGCCGGCGGCGAATGAAGGGTCACGCCGGCTGACGGCCTTATGTAGATGCACCATCATCGAGGCGGCGAATAGCGGCGTCAGAAGGTTGAGGAACGGGATCGCCAGAAATGCCGCGATCACCAGACCGGCCATGAACACCGTGGTACGGTGTTTTGAGCGGAACAACCTTGCTTCGGCGGGCGAGCGGAAACGCATTGCCGCAAATTCGAAGAATTCCCGGCCGAGCAGATAACCGTTCACCAGGAAAAACGCGATGAGGTTGACGCCCGGCACCAGGAGCAGCAAAAGCGCAATGAGGTTGCCGGCAATAACGACACCGAAGAACTTGATCGACGACAGCACGGCCTCGCCAATTGGCATTGCCTTGCCCGGCGGATCATCGGGATAGGTCTTTTTCTCCACCACTTCGGCGACGTCGTCGAGAAACAGGCCGGCAATGACAGCGGTGACCGGCGAAATCAGCAATGCCAGCGCCAGCGCCAGTCCTATGCCGGCAAAAATGGCGAAAACGAAGGTCAGCCACCCCGCCCAGTCAGGTACCCCGGGGATAAGCGTATCCACCCATGGCAGGGCGAAATAGATAAAGATGGAGCGGATGGCGAACCAAAGAGCCGCCAGCACGAGAAGCGTGAGCCCCAAAACCTTCCAGAATACCGACCGGGTCTCGGTCGCAAAGAGATTTTGGAATGCCAGCCTCGCTGCATCAAGAATCATTCGGAACTCCCCTGGGGCCTCTCGCGTTGAAATTCTCTGACCAGACGACAGATAAGAACTGGGCCTGCGCTCTGCAAGATTGGGTAAAAACCGCCAAACGTCTGAAATTAAACCGGAGATGGAATTTCCCTTGAATAAAAGGTATCTCTAAAATATAATAATCCATCTATAATATTTCGCATTCCTGTCCGGTGGAGGGCAAGGCCGGGAAAGCTTACCCCCACCGTCAAATCGCAGTTCGCACGCGCGTTTTGCGCGCGCGGATGCATCATCGTTCAATAAAGATAAAAAATGAGGCGTTGGTGGAAAAGCTGCTGTTGAATCTTACCCGTGCCATGAAGGCCGGCACACCTTCCGAGCGCAAGATCGCCAAATATCTGATCGAGCATCTGGACGAGCTACCTTTCGAAACGGCGCAGACGCTGGCTGCCAAGCTCAGCCTCAGCCCGATGACGGTCGGCCGTTTTTTACGTTCGCTGGGATACCGGCAGTTCAGCGACATTCGCGCCGATCTGCGCCATGCCGAGCAGGCGGCAGGTCAGGATCAGCCAACGATTACCGAAAGCGGAGAGCGGCAGTCCAACCCGTTTTCCCAACTCCTCTCGCAGCAGATCCAGGCCATCCAGACCGCATTCGATATGACCTCCCAGCCAATCTGGCGTCTGGCCATGACCGAAATCGCCTCGACAACCGATGTTTTTCTGGCGACATCACCGGAAGGTCTCGGGGCCACACGTCACTTTCACGGACGGCTTCTGGAATGTCGCAGCCACGTCCATTATCTCGGCGGTGACAGTGCTGGCTATGTCGCCCTGTGGGATTTCGAGCCGGCACAGACGCTTCTCGTCATCATGGATTGCGGTGGCAGGCTCTCGCCCCTGCAACACCTGTCGGCAACCGCACGCAAAGGCGGCTACAGAACACTTCTGATCACCACCCGGTTTTACGAATGGGGTCCTGAGAGCGCAGACATCTGTCTAGCGCTGCCTCAAGCCCAGAATGGCGGTCAGGGTCTGCTGCAACTCGTTTCATTGATGGAATTTACCCTCTGCAGCCTGATGGCGGAAGCGGATGAAACGCGCAAAACACGGATGAAAAACCTCACCGGCCTGAAGCGCTCGCTAGGCATATGATCTGCGACAAGCTTTCAGCCGCGCAAGAATATGGATCGAGCGATAGCACCTTGTTTCTTCTCCCCGCCGGGGAGAAGGTCGCCGCAGCGGGATGAGGGGGCGAGGGTCGAGATCAAACCGAGAGCTTGCCCCCCTCATCCGTCCACTCCAGATTTCACCCCATCATCTGCCGGCCAAAATCAGAGGCTCTCAAGCTCCTGGCGATGGCGGTACATGGCGAGAAAACGGCGGTAATCCCGTTCATAACGCGGTGTGAGCTCCGGATTTCCGGAAATTTCCGCATTGCCCGGATACATGGCTGCACCTGCCGCCGCAATACTCGCATGCACACCGCCGGCCGCTGCCGCCGTCATCGCCGTGCCAAGCAGTACGGCATCGGCGGTGGCGGGAACCACGATGCGCTTACCCGTCACATCAGCGTAAAGCTCCATCAAGAGCGGGTTCTTCACATGCCCGCCGGTGACGTGCAGGCTTTCGACCGAATAACCGAAGCGCTCCATGGCATCGAGCACATGGCGCGCACCGAGCGCAATCGCCACGGCGGTGCGCCAGTAAAGGCGGCAGAGACTGTCGAAGGACGTATCCAGCGTCAGCCCGCTGATGACGCCAACCGCATGGGGATCGGCAAGCGGCGAGCGGTTGCCGTGAAAATCCGGTAGCACATGCAGCCGCTCGGCAAAGGCCTCGCCCTCAAGCGCACGCAATTCCGTGACGCGGGCAACGATGCGGGCATGCAGCGCCGTATCCGGCTCACCGCCCGCCGCATGCATGCGCACGATATGATCAAGCAGCGCGCCGGTGGCCGATTGCCCGCCCTCAACCAGCCAGTGGCCGGGCAGTATCGCCTGCCAATAGGGACCCCAGAGGCTGTGACCGGGCATCTGCCGCTCGGACATGGCAACGAGGCAGCTGGACGTGCCGGCGATCAGCGCCACATGCCGACCGACATCGTCCGAAAGGCAACCGCCCAGAGCACCGAGCGCTCCGGCATAGGCATCGATCATGCCCGCCGCCACCTGGCAGCCGGTGTCGAGACCGAGTTCGGCCGCCGCCTCGAGCGAAAGCGGGCCGATGCTCTCCCCCGGCATCACTGTGGTTTCGGGAAGGCTGGCGCGCTTTTTCAGATCGGCAAGCCCCGCCAGTTCCAGATAATCCCGCTGCCAGCCGGGATTTTCCTGCGCCAGGAAATTCCACTTCGCCGTCTGCGTGCAATTTGAGCGTCTGGCGGAGCCGGTTGCTTTCCATGTCAGAAAATCCGCCAGATCGAAGGCGAAGGACATGCGCGCCCAGCTGGCCGGCATATGCGTTTTCAGCCACATCAGCTTCGGCATCTGCATTTCCGGCGACACGCTGTTGCCGGCAAAATCCAGCACCCGATGGCCCGACGCCGTCAGCCGGTCGGCCTCTGATATCGCGCGGTGGTCGAGCCAGACGATGGTATCGAACCGGTCCTCACCCGTCACCGAAACTGAAACCGGCTCTCCCTGCGCGTCGCGAACGACCAACGAGCAGGTGGCGTCAAAACCGATGGCGGCGACGCTTTGCGGCAGAACGCCGGCATCGGCAAGGGCCGCTTTCACGGCAATGCAGACAGCATTCCATATATCGGTGGAATCGTGCTCGGCGTGGTTTTCACGCGGCCGCTGCATCAGGATTGGGTGGGTGGAGCGGGCGAGAAGCCTGCCGGTCGGATCGAAAATGCCAGCCCGCGCGCTGGCTGTACCGACATCGACAGCGACGAGATTTTGACGCATCAAGTCCGCAATTCCATCCCTTGCGCCAAGACATTGGGGCGGCGGCAGGCAAGCCTTGCTTCAGCCTGCGTCACGTTCCACCCGCCTGTCAAAACCGCCCTTCCCCACATAGCTGCCAACAAGTTGGACCAAATCCGGCATCGCGTCAAACACGGCATCCGCCCCAAGCCCGGCGATCTTTTCGCGGAATGCCGGAAAGCGCGCATGCGAGCCGCCGGTAAAGGCAAAAACGCCCATGCCGGCCGCCTTTGCGGCAGCAATGCCGGCCGGGCTGTCCTCAATTACGATGCAGTGACGCGGCTCGGCGCCCATCGCCTGCGCCGCATGCAGGAAAAGATCGGGTGCCGGCTTGCCATTCTTCACCATCGTGGCGCTGAAGACATGCGGCTCAAACCGGTCGATCAGGCCGGTCAGCCCCAGCGAATAGCGGATGCGCTCCGGCTGGCTGGAAGAGGCCACGCAGCGTCTGAGGCCCACAAGCCGGTCCAGCGTTTCTGCAATGCCGTCGATCGGCCGCAACTCGGTACGAAAGCGTTCGAACAACGTCGCCCGCATATGATCGAGAAAATCAATGTCCGTCTCGACGCCGTAATCCTCAAACAGCGTCGTCGTCATGCTGGCGACGCTGCGACCGAGAAAGCGCTCATAGGCCTCTTCCTCTCCCATCGTCACTCCGAGATGGGAGAGCATGTCGAGAAGCACCGAGACCGAGACCGGCTCGCTGTCGACGAGAACGCCGTCGCAATCGAAAATCAAGAGAGGCCCGGTTCGGTCTTCCATTTCACGTCACTTTTCAGCCAGCTTGTCATCCAGATAAAGCTGCAAGGTCTTCGCCGTACCTTCTTGCCACAGCGTCTTCGATGCATGGGCAAAGCGTTTACGGAAAAGCTCCGATTCGGCAACCTCCCCGAAAATGTCTTCGAAGACGAGGAAAGCGGTAGGATCATCCTTGGCCCTGATGGCGGCCGCCTGCAAACGCTCGGCGCTCGCATCGTTGAAGGTGATTTCCTTGCCGCTGTCGGAGGCGCCGTAGAAATAGCGGCACCATAGCGCCGAAACCAGCGAAAGACCGATGATGTCCTCACCGCGGGACAATCTATCCGCGGTGGATGGCAGGATAAATTTCGGCTGGCGATTGGAGCCGTCCTGCGCCAGACGCGGAATGGTGTCGCCGATTTTCGGATTGAGGAAACGCCGCTCGATCAGCCCGAAATACTCCTCAAGATCAGTATCGGGAACGGGCGGAATGACCGGGATGATCTCTTCCTTTTCGAGCTTTGCCAGAAACGCCCGGATCAGCGGATGCTCCATCGCCTCATGGACAAAATGAATATCGAGAAGTGCCGCCGGATAGGCGATTGCCGCATGGCCGCCATTGAGGATGCGGATTTTCATGTGCTCATAGGGCGCGACATCAGACACGAACTGCACGCCGGCCTTTTCCAGCGCCGGGCGACCAGCGGGGAAATTATCCTCCATCACCCATTGCTTGAACTCTTCGCAGAAGACCGGCCAATTGTCCTCGATGCCGAAATCGTCGCGGGCGATAGTGCGTTCGCGCTCGCCGGTGGCCGGCGTGATGCGGTCGACCATGGAATTCGGAAAGGCGACGTTTTCGCCGATCCAGTTCGCGAAGGCCGGATCAGACAAGACCGCCAGCCCAACTACCGCATTCTTTGTGACCCTGCCATTATGGGGAATGTTGTCGCAGGACATGACGGTGAAAGGTTGCAGCCCCTTGTCACGCCTAGCCTTCAGCCCGGCGACGATGAAGCCGAACACGGTTTTTGGCGCAGCCGGGTTCTTGCCGTCTTCGGCAATGGCCGGATGCTGCGGGTTGAAGGAACCGGAAGCATCGATGAAATAACCGCCCTCGGTAATCGTCATCGAGACGATGCGGATCTTTGGATCAGCAAGGGTACCGATAATCGTCTTTGTGTCCCCGACCTTCAGAATGTCGATCATCGGCCCGGTCACCCGCGCACCGGTGCGGTTATTGTCCTGTTCCACCACCGTCGTCAGGAAGTCCTGCGCGGCAAGCTTTTCGCGCATCACCGCATCGGAGGGGAGAACGCCTGCACCGATGATGGCGAAGTCATGGTCCGTGCCCGTGTTGAACAGATCATCCAGATAGACCGCCTGATGGGCGCGGTGGAAATTACCAACGCCGAAATGCACGATGCCGGCGGAAAGATCAGCGCGGGAATAGGCGGGAACCGCCGCCGTTTTTTTGGCTTCATCCAGCGTTGCGAGGGAGAGTTTGCATGTCATGTCACGATCCTCAAAAGGGGAAACGTTGTTCGTGCCAGTCACCGGGGAGACCCGGGGATCAGCTCATCCAGTTGCCGCCATCGACATTGTAGGTCTGGGCGACGATGTATTCGGCTTCATCAGAAGCAAGGAAGATCGCCATGCCGGTCAGATCTTCGGCACGGCCCATGCGGCCGAAAGGTACGGCCTCACCGACCAGCCGCTTCTTTTCGCCGGCTGGGCGGTTTTCATATTTCGCAAACAGTGCATCCACACCGTCCCAGTGCTCACCATCGACCACACCGGGCGCGATGGCATTGACGTTGATGCCGTGTTTGATGAGGTCGAGACCGGCCGATTGCGTGAGGCTGATGACGGCGGCCTTGGTGGCGCAATAAATCGCCACCAACGCCTCACCGCGCCGGCCCGCCTGGCTTGCCATGTTGATGATCTTGCCGCCTTTTCCCCGAGCAATCATGGTTTTTGCGGCGGCCTGCATCATGAACAGCGTGCCGGATACGTTGATCGAAAACAGCCGCTCATAGCTCTCGCGTTTGATCTCGACAATCGGTGCGAGGTCGAAGAGTGCGGCATTGTTGATGAGGATATCGAGCCCACCCGTCTGGCCTTCCACGGTGCGGATGGCAGTGTCGATGGAATGCTGTTTGGTCACATCAAGTTCGACGGCATAGGCATTCTCACCGATTTCGCGCGCCGTCCGGCTGGCGCGCTCAAAATCGATGTCGGCAATGGCAACAGTTGCGCCTTCGCGCAGATAGGCTTCGGCAAAGGCGCGGCCAATGCCGCGCGCCGAGCCGGTAATCAGCGCCGACTTGCCTTCCAGCCTTCCGGTCATATCGCCAACCCCTTGTCATCGAACCTGTGGATTTTGGCATCGTCTGGCGTGATGAACACGGTATCGCCATGCCTGCATTCGAACTCGCCGTCAGTGCGGGCGGTAATCGGGCCGATGCCGGCGACGTCGAGATGCAGGAAGGTATCGGAGCCGAGATGTTCGGCCACCGTGACCTTGCCCTGCCACAGCCCGCTTTCCTTCGACAGCAGCAGATGCTCCGGCCGCACGCCGGCAGTGGTGGCACCCTTTTGGCGGGCAAAGTCACCGGTGATCAGGTTCATGCGCGGCGAGCCGATGAAGCCGGCGACGAAGAGGTTGCGCGGTGTTTTGTAAAGCTCCATCGGCGAGCCGACCTGCTCGATATTGCCGCGGTTGAGCACCACGATCTTGTCGGCCATGGTCATGGCTTCCACCTGGTCGTGGGTGACATAGATCATCGTCGTCTTCAGCGTGTTGTGCAGCTCGGAGATTTCCAGCCGCATGGTGCCGCGCAGCGCCGCATCGAGGTTGGAAAGCGGCTCGTCGAACAGAAATGCTTTCGGTTCGCGCACGATGGCGCGGCCGATGGCGACACGCTGGCGCTGGCCGCCCGACAGCTGCGAGGGCCGGCGTTCGAGATAATCGGTGAGGTTCAGCACCCGGGCGGCATCTTCCACCTTTTTGTCGATGATCGCCTTGTCGAGCTTGGCCATCTTCAGCGGGAAGGCGATGTTGTTGCGCACA
>NZ_SUPW01000012.1 GCF_013337285.1 Agrobacterium tumefaciens
GGCGGGGGGCGGGGGTTAAAAAACCCCGCGCGACGCCCATTCAGGAAAACATGCCGAGCGCCACGTCTGCGATGCTTTCGCGGCGAAAGGAGAGATACGCTATCATGAGCGCAGAACCGCTCCTGTCCCTCAAGAATGTCAAAGTCACTTTCGGCGGCGTGCGCGCCCTGAAAGGCGTTTCTTTCGAGGTCAATCCCGGTGAAGTGCATTGCCTTGCCGGCGAAAACGGCTGTGGCAAAAGCACACTGATCAAGGTCATCACAGGCGTTTATACGCCCGAAAACGATGCGGAACTGTATTTCGACGGCAAGTCGATAGCTGCGATGACCCCGACGCTTGCGCAAGCGCTTGGCATTCAGGTGATCTGGCAGGATCTGGCGCTGTTTGATGAAATGTCGGTGGCGGAAAATATCGGCTTTCAGTACGCGGTGAACGGCAGATACGGGCTGGTCGACAAAGGCGCGATCGCAAAAGCGGCCGAGAAGGCCTTGGCCCGGCTCGGCGTCGAGATCGACCTCCACCGGCCGCTGAAGGAACTGCCGATTGCCCAGCGTCAGATCGTGGCGATTGCCCGTGCACTGGTCGGGGAAGCGCGCCTCGTTTTCATGGACGAGCCGACCGCGTCGCTGACGCAATCGGAAACGGACTATCTGATCGACATCGTCCGCAATCTCTCCGCCTCCGGCGTCGCGGTTGTGTTCGTCTCCCACCGGCTGGCGGAAGTGCTTGAGATTTCAGACCGCATCACCGTGCTGCGCGACGGGTCGCTTGTCGGTGTCTTCCCGGTTGAAGGCATGACCCAGTCACGCGTGACCGAACTGATGACCGGCCGCAATTTCGACAGCGCCGTCATCGCTGCCGATCACGATGACAAGCCCGTTGTTCTCTCCGTGCGCGGGCTCACGCGTGCGGGTGAGTTTGAAGATGTTTCTTTCGATTTACGGCAGGGCGAAACGCTGGGGATCACCGGACTGCTGGGAGCCGGACGCACGGAACTGGCCTTGACCCTTTTCGGCATGCATCGGCCGCAATCGGGTGAAATTCTGATCGACGGGAAGAAGGTGAATTTCCACTCCAACAGGGATGCGATCCGGGCCGGCGTCGCCTATCTTTCCGAAGACCGGCTTGCGCTTGGTCTCAATCAGCCCCAGTCGATTGCCGATAATCTCGTCATGGCCTCACTCGACCGGCTGCTGACGGGCGGCCTTATCTCGTCATCGAAAAAGGCGGATGTGGTTTCCCGCTGGATTTCAGCGCTCGGCGTCAAGATCGGCCTGCCGGAAGACCCGATCCGCACGCTTTCGGGCGGAAACCAGCAGCGTGTCGCCATTGCCAAGTGGCTGGCGATCGGCCCGAAAATCCTCATTCTGGATGCGCCGACCGTGGGTGTCGATGTCGGTGCGCGCGCGGGCATCTTCGAAATCGTTCGCAAGCTGGCCGCCGAAGGCCTTTCGATCATCGTCATTTCCGATGAACCGCCGGAAGTCTATTTCAACACAGACAGGATCATCCACATGGTCGAAGGCCGGTTCCACGCCACCCATGATCCGCGACATGTGTCGCTTACCGAACTGGAGTCCGCCATCTATGCGTAGGCTCATCCTCGGACATACGACCGAATTCACGCTGCTTGTGGTCATGGTGCTGCTTTGCACGGGCCTGTCCTTTGGCACCGATCGTTTCCTAACCATCTCCAACGCCTTCGATGTGCTGAATGTCTCGGCGGTCAACATCATCTTTGCGGTCGGCCTGCTTGTCGTGCTGATCTCGGGTGGTATCGATATCTCTTTCGCCGTTGCCGCTTCCGTCGTGCAATATGTCACGGTGCTGGCGCTTAATGCGCTGGGTGGCGGCAACTGGGCCGAAGGTTTCATCATTGCCGGCGCCGTTGGCCTTGGTCTCGGCTTCGTCAACGCCTTTCTGGTCTGGCGGCTCAATATCATTTCCATTGTCGCGACCATTTCCACCTTCAACATCTTCTTCGGCCTGCTGATGTTCTTCACCAAGGGCGTGTCGATCTACGATCTGCCGGAATGGCTTTCGACGCGCGTGGTGTTTTACGAACGTGAGATGCCGGATGGCTCCTGGGTCGAGTTGACGCTGCCGGTCGTGGTCATGATCCTCTGCTGCTTCGCTACCTGGTTCATGATTTCTCGCACCACGGTCGGCCGCAAACTTTATGCTTTCGGTGACAATCCGGAAGGCGCACGCCGCTTTGGCATCAATATCGGCGCCATGCATTATATTTCCTTTGGCTGGCTCGGCCTGATGGCGGGCATTGCCGGGCTCATGCAGGCGCATTACGCGCAGGAGGTCGTGCCCAACGCGCTTTATGGCCGCGAGCTGGATGTTCTTGCTGCCACCGTGCTTGGCGGCGCGCGGCTTGGCGGCGGCAAGGGTTCGGTCATCGGCTGCGTGCTTGGTGTGTTGATGGTGTCCATCACCCAGAACGGTCTCAACCTGATGGGCGTGTCTCCCTTTGCATTCAAGATGATCGTCGGCGCCATCATTCTCATTGCAATAACGCTTTCCTCCACCCGGTTCGACAAGCTGCTGCCGGCAGCCTTGCGGACCTCCGCTAAAAAGGGGAGTGCGCAGCGATGAGCAGCTTCGTTCGGAAATTCAACGCGATTTTCGGTGCCGACATGGCCGGGCCGGTGATTGCCTTTGTCGCGGTCATGCTCATCTTCGGGACGCTGGCGGATAATTTCCTGTCGCTCGCCACATTCGGTTCGGTCGCCTTCCAACTGCCGGAGCTCGGTCTGCTCACACTGGCGATGCTGCTGCCATTGCTGACCGGCGGGATCAATCTTTCCGTCACTTTCGCCGCCAATCTGTCGGGGCTGGCGGCAGCCTGGGTGCTGCAGGCCCATGGCGGCGTGGACGCACCGCCGAGCGCCTTCCTGCTCGCCTGCCTTGCCGCCCTTGCCACGGGTGGTGCTGCCGGCGCCATGACCGGCGCGGCGATTGCCTATACCCGCGCGCACCCGATCCTCGTCACCCTGTCGATGATGATTTTCCTGCGCGGGCTCGGGGAGTTCCTGACGCGTGGCGGTGATGTTTCCGGTTTTCCTGCCTATATGGCGCCGCTTGGCCACGGCACGCTTTTCGGGCTGCCCATCCCGCTGCTGATCTTCATCGCCTGCGTCGGGCTGTGGCATGTGCTCCTCACCCGCACGAAGCTCGGTTTCGGTCTGCTGATGATCGGCTCCAATATCGAGGCGGCGCGTTATTCCGGTCTCAATACCCGCAAGATCCAGGTGCTCGTCTACACGCTCTCGGGTCTCATGTGTGCCGTTGCCGGCATCATCATGCTTGCCCGTTTCAACTCGGTGCGTGTCGGACACGGTGAATCCTACCTGCTGATCACGGTGCTGGCGGCCTTCCTCGGCGGCATCAATCCATTCGGTGGATTCGGCCGTGTGCTGCCCGTCTTTGTTGCGCTGATCGTTCTGCAGCTCCTGTCGTCCGGGCTCAACCTTCTCGGCGCCAACCAGCATCTGGCAACGGCGCTGTGGGGGGTGCTGATGATTGTCGTCATGGCGGCGCGTGGCCTGTTTTCAGGTTACTTCGCATCTCTCAGAAAGAAGGTATGACGTGCAAGGCTTCGGTGTTCACGCAATGATGTGGTCCCTCAACTGGGATCATGAAAGCGCCAGGCGGGCCATTGCCGGTGCCGCGGATTATGGGCAGGACTTCATCGAGATTCCGCTTGTCGATCTCCCATCCGTCGATACGGCGCATACCCGCGCCATGCTGGAGAAATACGGTCTGCGGGCTGCCTGCTCGCTGGTCCTGCCGGAGCCCGCCTGGGCCTCCGTTCGCCCGGAAGCAGCCGTCGCCCATTTGAAGGCCGCGCTGGACAAGGCCGCTGAAATGGGGGCGGAAGCGCTGACCGGCGTGACCTATGGCGGCACCAGCGAGCGCACGGGTTTCCCGCCGACGCAGGCCGAATACGACAATCTGACACGGGCACTATGCCAGGCTGCCGGCCATGCGAAGACGCTTGGCCTGCAATTCGGGATCGAGGCCGTCAACCGGTATGAAAACCATCTGGTCAACTCAGCTGAGCAGGCCGTGGCGTTGGTTGAGCGTATCGGTGCCGACAACGTCTTTGTCCATCTCGATACCTTCCATATGAACATGGAGGAGAAGGGCATCGCCAATGGCATCATCGCTGCTCGTAACCATCTGAAATACATGCATATGTCGGAAAGTGACCGCGGCACGCCGGGTTTCGGCAATGTTGCCTGGGACGCGGTGTTTGCCGCACTCGCAGCCATCCGCTTCAAGGGCGTGCTGACGCTCGAAAGTTTTGCCGCGATGCCGGAGGAGATGGCGGGTGCGATTTCCACCTGGCGGCCGGTCGCTTCAGGCGCAGACGAGGTCCTCGACAAGGGGCTGGCCTTCCTGCGCGACAAGGCAAGCCAGTACCGGATTTTCTGACCGCAATCATTATCGGGGCGAGGACCACCTTGAGCACAATTGACAACAACGCCCGTAAGATTGCGGGCCTGGCTCTCGAACGCTTCGACCGGGCCAAAGGCCGACGCGTGATGATCGCGATTGCCGGCGCTCCGGGATCGGGAAAATCGACCATTGCCGAAGGTGTGGTGGATGTGTTGAACGCAGGTGGAGGCCAGTCCGCCGCGCTTTTCCCGATGGATGGTTATCACTATGACGATGCGGTGCTCGAGGAGATGAACCGCCGACCGTTCAAGGGCGCCATCGATACCTTCGATGCCCACGGGTTGCGGCAGATGCTCGAGCGTCTCAAGGCCAATGGGGATGATGTCGTTGCCGTTCCGGTCTTTGACCGGGCGATTGAAATCGCCCGCGCAGGCGGCCGGCTGATCCCGCAATCCGTCGATATCATCGTCTGTGAAGGCAATTATCTCCTCGCCGGCCAGTCGCCGTGGAACCGTCTCAAACCGATCTTCGATCTGACGGTTTTTGTCGATGTCGGCGAGGACGATCTGCGCGCCCGGCTGAGAAACCGCTGGCTGGGCTTCGGTCTTTCCGAGGACGAGATCAACCGGAAGGTCGAGGAGAACGATCTCCCGAACGGCCGTTTCATCATCTCGACGAGCACCGAACCCGATCTTCGCATCGGCAATCCGGGAAGCGCGGCCGCTTCCTGAGACGCCCCGAACGACCGCGTGCGCCCATATCCCAACCAAGTGAAACAGAAGCGAAAGAAATCCCCATGAAACACGGCATCTATTATTCTTACTGGGAACATGAGTGGAGCGCCAAGTTCGGCCCCTATATAGAAAAGGTCGCCAAACTCGGTTTTGATATCATCGAAGTCGCCGCCCATCATATCAACGAATACAGCGACGCCGAACTCGCTGCCATCAAGCAGAGCGCGAAGGATAACGGCATCATCCTCACCGCCGGCATCGGCCCGTCGAAATCAAAGAACCTGTCGTCGGAAGATGCGGCCGTGCGCGCAGCGGGCAAGGCGTTTTTTGAGCGGACGCTTACCAATGTCGCCAAGCTCGACATCCGCACCATCGGCGGCGCTCTGCATTCCTATTGGCCGATCGACTACTCGCAGCCGGTCGACAAGCCGGGCGATTATGCACGTGGTGTCGAGGGCATTCACGGCATTGCGGATTTCGCCAATGATCTCGGCATCAACCTGTGCATCGAAGTCCTCAACCGCTTTGAAAACCACGTGCTCAACACGGCGGCCGAAGGCGTCGCCTTCGTCAAGGATGTCGGGAAGACCAATGTGAAGGTCATGCTCGATACCTTCCACATGAACATCGAGGAAGACAGTTTCGGCGAAGCCATCCGCACGGCCGGCCCGCTGCTGGGTCACTTCCACACCGGCGAGAGCAATCGCCGTGTTCCGGGCAAAGGCAGGATGCCCTGGCAGGAAATCGGCCTCGCGCTTCGCGATATCAATTACACCGGCGCCGTCGTCATGGAGCCGTTCGTCAAGACCGGCGGCACCATCGGTTCTGATATCAAGGTGTGGCGTGATCTGAGCAATGGCGCCGACATCGCCAGAATGGACGAGGACGCCCGGAACTCCCTGGCATTTTCCCGTTTCGTCCTCGGCGGCTGATGTCCGCAAAAGCGTGTTGACCAGGCGCCGGTTATCGGCGGCGCCTGGGTCTCTCACCAAAAAAACAGGCTGATGACCGACGCGGCCAGTCCATCGGCAAGTTGAACAAACCACCATTCGTGGGCTAAGGCTGGGGAATCTGAGGATCGGAAACGATCCGCCCAAGGCTATTGGTTCACATGATCCCTGTCGCACTCCCGTCCGTCGAAGCGCTGCTTCTCGTCGCCTTCCTTCTCGCCGCGACCTTTGTCTGGGCCGTCTGGACGCTGGCGCTGCTTATTCGATATGTCTGCGGCCGCTGGAAACGCCCGATGCTGCTGCCCTATGGGCTGGTGACCGCCATCGCAGCCTTCACCCTATGGAAAACCGGTGATTTTTATATCCAGATGCGGGCCTATGACAGGGGGCGGGTGGCAAGCTATCGGCCGGAATTGCTTGAGCCAACCCGGCTTGGCCAGATCGATATGCCCAAAGGCACGAAACTCGAGCTGTCCATTGCCAATACCAGGGACGCCTTCACCCGCGCCGTGTTTCCGCATCCCGTGCGCGTTGCAGATATCGACGCCGTCGAGATCGTTCGCTATATCGCGGTAAAAACCAACGAGAACTTCGAAACCGTCGGCTTTACCCCAGACAACATGCGGATAAGCGGCATTGGCGTAACCACCCAGAGCGGTTGGCTCTGCGATGCTACCCAGCCGGTGGAATTTGATCTGCGGCCCGATGGCAGCATATCCGCCTTCAGCAGATGCATTCTTGCCGATGGCAATGTCGTTGATGGGATCACCCTGCCGGAAGGCACGTCCCTGCGCGCTTCCGCGGGCAATGTCTATATCGACGGCTTCGTCGATTCCGACAGATGGGTTCTCGACACGCCGCAAGGTCAGACCGTTCACGTCGATGATTTCGATCTCTCCGATGCGACGATTGCCCTTGATGACGAACGAAAACTCTACGAAATCAAAGGCGCAGTCCTGTCAAAAGAGGCTATGCTCGGCACGCGCCGCCACACGGCCGGAACCCATGTTCGCTATAACTCCCGGCACTTTCGGAAAGAATATCCAGCCGCATGGCTGCTCACCCCACCTCTGCCCGATGTTGATCCTCAGCCGGCATCGGCCGCAAGCGTCGTACAGAACAGGGAAGGAGAGGTTCTGGCCACCCCGGCGGATTGAGTTCGCGCGGGCCGAATTGCCGTGAAATATTCCTCTGGAAACTGCCTTGCCAGCCGCAGCTGCAAGCCAGCCACATCGACCAGGATGGTGCCGCAAGTGTCTGCTGGTGATGGATCGCGGGCGGGCGCGATCCATCGTTTTAATTGCACCTCACCGCTCCCGGTAAAAGATCATGCCGCCATGGTGGAGGACATCATCTATGAACGTTCCATCCGCGGTAAAGCCGGTATCGTCCCAGTAATCGATGTGATTGCCGGTCACAACGTAACGGCCCTGATAGGCGCTTTTGCGGTCGCCGCGGGCTTCGTCATAACGCCCGTTGGTCAAAAGCTCCTGGCGAATATGGCCGTCGCCTGTCACCCACATTCCGACATAAGGATGAGCCTGCGGCGGAGTAGAACCTGCGCGGGTTTCTGTTCCCGTAAGCATGGCCAATGCAGCGGCAACCGGTATTGTCATGTGTTTCATCTGTCTCATCTGTCTCCTCCTCAGGCGGCAGCCGTTGGGCGAATGACGATCTCGTTCAGATCGACGTCATCGGGCTGTTCGATGGCGAAACGCACCGCGCGACCGATGGCGTCGGGCTTCAGCGCAATGGCGCGGTAGGCTTTCATGGCCTCGGCGGCTGCCGGATCGGTGATCGTTTCCGCCAGTTCGCTTTCCACTACACCGGGATGAATGCAGGTGACGCGCAGGTCCGGCCGTTCCTGCCGCAACCCGTCCGAAATTGCCCTGACGGCGAATTTCGTCGCGCAGTAGACGGCGGCGGTGGGCACCACCGACAGCGCCCCGATGGAGGCGATATTGATGATGTGGCCGGAACCGCGCGACGTCATTTCCGGCAGCACGGCCGCGATGCCGTGCAGCACGCCCTTGATGTTGACGTCCACCATGCGGTCCCATTCGTCGACCTTCATCGAGGCCATCAGGGAAAGCGGCATGACGCCGGCATTGTTGATCATGACGTCGACCCGGCCGAAGGTTTCGCGGGCCTTGTCCGCGAAGTCGGCAACGTCGGCACGGTTGGTGACATCAAGCCGGCTGACCGCCACCTGGCCGTTGCCCGCTTCCCGGATCTCCTTTGCGAGTTCTTCCAGCCGCTCCGTGCGGCGGGCGCCGAGCATGAGTTTTGCGCCAGCCTTGCCGAGCTCACGCGCGATACCCGCGCCAATGCCGCTGGAGGCCCCCGTGATGAGAATAACCTTGTCCATCGTTCTTGTCCTTCCTGTTTAAAACCACCGCTCGATTTGCGGTTGTTTGAAAGATAGACAGGCAGCATTGTTGAGATAAGATACCTATTAGTTTCCATAGTGGTAAGAACAGCTAACCAATGTCTCCTGATCTGAATGCTCTCTCGGTCTTTGTGCTGGTGGCGGAACTGAAGAGTTTCCGTGCCGCTGCCGACCGCATGGGAGTGTCACGTTCCGCCGTCAGCCAGACGATCCGGCGGCTGGAAGAAATGCTCGGTCTGGCGCTGGTGTGGCGCACCACCCGCAGCGTCAGTCTTACCGAGGCGGGTGAGGGGCTTTATGCCAATATCGCTCCGGCCATAGCCGAAATGTCGGCGGCGCTGGAACAGGCCGGCGAATTGCGCGAAAGGCCGAACGGGCTGTTGCGGCTCACCGTCTCCTCCATTGCCGAAAGCTTCCTGTCCGGGCCGCTTCTCGCAGGCTTCACGGCCGCCTATCCGGACGTTCACCTCGATGTCGTGGTGACGGATGAGGAGTTCGATATTGTTGCCGAAGGTTATGACGCGGCCGTGCGGCTGGGCGAGGTTATCGATGAGGACATGATCATCGTGCCGATATCCGGGGATGTGCGGCAGCTGGCGGTCTGTTCGCCTGATTATCTCAAGGGTAGCAGCAAGCCCGCGCACCCGAAGGAACTGGCGCATCACCGCTGCATTGGCTGGCGGCCGGCTCCGCGTAGCGCACCCTATCGCTGGGAGTTTGCGGAGGCCGGGCGCGAATTCAGTGTCGCGGTAGCGCCGGAGATCACCACCAACGACATGGCACTCATGATCCGCATGGCGGTGGCGGGAGCAGGGATCACCTTCGGCATCGAAGATACATTCCGCAGTTGGATCGATCGCGGCGAGCTGGTGCCGCTGCTTGAGGACTACTCACCATATTTCCCCGGCTTCTACCTCTATTATCCGAGCAGGCGTAATCTGGCGCCCAAGCTCCGGGCGCTGATCGATCACGTCAAGACATCAAGGCAACGCACGCGGTCGCTTTAAACGATGATGGCGTGCCTTGGCTTCGATGTCGCTTTACCGCAAAACCGATGACAGAAATTCGCGGGTCCGCTCTTCCTTCGGTCCGCCGAAAATTTCCTCGGGTGTGCCCTGTTCGCAGATACGGCCTTTGTCGAAGAAACAGACGCGGTCCGACACTTCGCGGGCAAAGCGCATTTCGTGGGTAACAAGCAGCATCGTCAGATCGTGCTCATTCGCCAGATCACGGATGACTGACAGCACTTCACCCACCAGCTGCGGGTCAAGCGCCGAGGTCGGCTCATCAAAAAGCAGGACACGCGGGCGCATGGCAAGCGAGCGGGCAATGGCGACACGCTGCTGCTGACCGCCGGAAAGCTGCACCGGAAAATGATCCTTCTTGTCGGCCAGCCCGACCATCTTCAGCAATTCGATTGCACGCGCTTCCGCCTCTGCGCGGGCAATGCCCAGCACCCGCACCGGCGCTTCCACGATGTTGCGAAGCACCGTCATATGCGGAAAGAGGTTGAAGCTCTGAAAGACCATGCCGACGTGATTGCGGATCTGGCGAAGGTGTTTCTCCGAAGCCTGAAAGGGGCCTTTGCCGCCCTGCTCATGATAGGAGATATCGGCAAGGGTAAGCTTGCCCTCCTGGAACGGTTCCAGCGTCATGAGAATGCGCAGAACCGTTGATTTGCCGGAACCGGAAGGGCCGATAAGCGTAACTTTTTCCCCCCTTGCCACGCTGAAATTGAACTGGTCGAGAACCGTCAGAATGCCGAAGCGCTTCGTGACATCGCAAAATTCGATCAGCGGCTGATTGGTGGTGTTGGTCATCGCAAGGGTATTCCTGCTTTTGGTAGCGCCCTTTGCAGGCGGCTGAGGCCTGCCGAGCAGATTATTGTCAGAAGAAGGAAGATCAGGCCGACAAGCGTCAGCGGTACCAGATATTCGAAGGTGCGCTCGCCGATCATGTTGGCAAGCCCCATCATCTCCAGAACCGTGACGACGGAAAGGACCGGCGTTTCCTTGATCATGGCGACAAGGTAGTTGCCCATCGCCGGCACGATGCGCGGGATGGCCTGAGGAATGATGATATCCCGATAGGTCTGCATCTGTGTCAGATTGAGCGCGGTCGCAGCTTCCCACTGGCCGTGATGCACCGCCTCGATGCCGCCGCGATAGACCTCGGAGGTATAGGCCGCATATTGCAGGCCGAGCGCCAGCGCGCCGGTCAGGAAGGCGGGCAGTACGATGCCGAACTCCGGAAGCACGTAATAAAGGAAGAACAGCTGCACCAGCAGTGGCGTATCGCGAAGGAACTCGACAACCAGAGCAGTCGGCCAGGAGATCATCTTGACCCGGCTGCGGCGCAGCAGTGCAAAAACGAGCCCCAGAACCAGCGCGATGGCGAAGCCGGCGGCTGCCGCCTTCAACGTCACCGTCAGGCCGATCAGGATGATGGGCAGGATCGATGTTGTATAGGTGAGCCAGGTGGTGGTGTCCCATTCGTAACCATACATCATGAGAAGATATCCTTACGAATGGCGGGTGCGCGGAAAGACGTTGCCGCGCCTGACGAAATGTTCGATCACCCGGATGATGACCATCAGGATCAGGGACATCGCGAAATAACAGAGCAGCGTGATCGAATAGATACTGGTGCTATCCAGCGTCAGGTTGCGGATCGACTGCGCCGCGAATGTCAGGTCGGCAATCGAGATCAGCGACACGAGCGAAGAAAGCTTCAGCGTTTCTATCGCCAGATTGCCGAATGCCGGCATCATCTCGACGATTGCCTGCGGCAGCGAGATGCGAAACAGCGTCTGCATCCGCGTAAAGTTCAGCGCGCGGGCCGCTTCCAGCTGCTGCACGGAAACGGAGGACAGCGCACCGCGCACGATCTCCGCGCCATAACCGCCGGCATGGGCGGCGAGCACCAGAATACCTGTGGTGATCGGATCAAAGCTCAGCCCAACGAGCGGCAGCGCGTAATAGAACCAGAAGAGCTGAACCAGCAGCGAGGTGCCGCGAAACACCTCCGTATAACAAAGCGCGACCTTTGACAGGATCGGTCCGCCTTCGACACGCAAAATCCCAAAGAAAAAGGCGAGCAGCGTGCCGACAACGAGCGCTGCGAGCGTAATCGTCATGGTGACGACGGCACCTTGCCACAACATTGGCAGGTAGGCGGTCATGTCCATCTGGAGTTTTCCCAAGTTCCTGACGAGCGGCGCCCGGCGAAAACCGGGCGCCGATGAGCGTTATTTTCCGGCGCAGAGATCGGCGACCTTCTTTTCGGCCGCTGCCGCGATACTCTGTTCGGACAGACCGTATTTGGACAGGATTTTCTTGTAGTCATCCGTCTTGCGGAATTCGATCAGAGCGGCGTCAAATGCGTCACGCAACTCCTTGTCCTCGGGGCGGAAGGCGAAGCCGCCATAATTGCGCACCGGCGCATCCTTCACAACCGGATCTACGAACGGCTTGACCTGCTCGACATTGGCCTGATTTTTGGCGAGTTCGGAGACGGTGAGCTCCGTGGCCGCATAGGCATCCGCGCGGCTCTGTACGGTGGGGATCGCATCGGCATTGGCCGGAATGAAGACGATCTGCTCGTCCTTGACGCCGACGGCCCGCAGGAAATCGACATTGTTGGCGCCCGAGACGACGGCCACCTTCAAGGATGGATCCTTGGCGATATCGGCATAGGTTGTCAGCTTCTTCGGATTGCCCTTCTTCACCAGCAGGCCTTCGCCGTAGGAAGAATTCGGCTCGGTGAAGGAGACCTGCTTGCAGCGTTCGGGCGAGATGTTCTGTTCTGCCGCCGCAAAATCGAAGCGACGGGCCTTAAGGCCGGGGATCAGCGTGCCAAACGGCGTCACCGTCCAGTTGACCTCCTCGATACCCATCGATTTCAGAACCGCATTGGCCACATCAGGGCCGATCCCGGCAGATGTGCCGTCGGGCTGCATGTAGGAATAGGGCACTTCGTTTGCCGTGGCGGCACGAATATATCCCTGGCTCTTGACCTCCTCTAAGGTCAAGGCGCTGGCCGATGTCATGCCGATGGCAAGGGCAAGGGCGGAAAGCCCGGCGATTTTGGTAATGTGCATGGTATTACTCCTCTGGTTGGGTTGCGTGGTCCGTTTTCGGATCTCACGGGGGTTCGTTTGACTATGTGTTCTCCGTTACCGTGGCGATGACGGAAAGGCAGTCGCCGGCCTTGATCAGGCCAGGAACGTGGCGCGCCGCAAGCACGCCACCGATGGATGCGCGGTAGTCGACTGGCGCGAGGCCGGTTTTTCCAACCGGATAGACCCGGGCGATGATTTCACCTGCCGTGACCGCGTCTCCCAGATCGCGGACAAAGGCGACGAGCCCGTCATCTTCGGCAAAAATGAAGCAATTGCTGGAGGGCATGTCCAGCCAGCGGCTTGGTTGAACATCCGGCGAACCGGCCAGTATGCCGGCGTGACGCAGCAGATTGAGGCTGCCTTTCCGGGCGATGTCGATCGATCTTGCGCTCGCCGTGCCGGCACCGCCCAGTTCGGTCGTGACAAAAACCTTGCCGAGTTCCTCGACCGTCGTATCGAGCATGCCGACGGCATCGATTTCCAGCATCTTCATCGAATAGGGCGCAGCAAAGGCCGCCACCGCCTCAAAACAACGGGTCTCCTGCACCTTGTCGGGCAATTCGTGAGCGGCGGCATAGGGCAGGAAGTCGAGTGTCCTGCCGCCGGAATGGAAATCGAGAACAATATCCGCAAGCGGTATCAGATGGCGGGTCACGTAATCGGCGATCTTCTCCGTCACCGTTCCATCAGGCCGGCCGGGAAAGCTGCGGTTCAGGTTTCCCCGATCGATTGGCGACGTCCGTGTGCCCGCGCGAAAGGCGGGATAGTTGAGCGCCGGCACGATGATGATGCGGCCGCTTACCTCAGCCGGATCAAGCGTATGGGCAAGCTCGAAAAGTGCTGCCGGCCCCTCATACTCGTCGCCGTGATTGCCGCCGGTCAGAAGTGCCGTTGGCCCGTCGCCATTGGCGATGATGCAGATCGGTATCATCACCGAACCCCAGGCGCTGTCATCGCGGCTATAGGGTAGCCGCAAATGACCGTGCTGCACGCCTTTCGCGTCGAAATCGACGGAGGGCGTGATCGGTGAGGGGCGAGGAGCGGTGCTCAACATCATCTCAGCCCTTCACGAAGAGTTGCCGCGGCACATTCGACAGGCACTCGACGCCCGTTTCGGTGATCGCGATGCTTTCGGTGATTTCCAGCCCCATGTCCTCAAGCCACAGACCCGTCATGAAATGGAACGTCATGCCGGGTTTCAGCTCGGTGCGGTCGCCGGGCCGCAGGCTCATGGTGCGCTCGCCCCAGTCAGGCGGATAGGACAGGCCGATCGGATAGCCGGTACGGTTGTCCTTGATGATCCCGTATTTTTTGAGCACGGCGAAAAAGGCATTGGCGATGTCTTCGCAGGTATTGCCCGGCTTCGCTGCCGAAAGTCCGGCTTCCATGCCTTCGAGTGTTGCTTTTTCCGCATCGAGAAACGCCTGTGTCGGCTTGCCGAGAAAAACGGTGCGCGACAGCGGGCAATGGTAACGCCTGTAGGCGCCGGCAATCTCGAAGAATGTCCCTTCTCCCAGGCGCATGGGTTTGTCGTCCCATGTCAGATGCGGCGCGGAAGCGTCGGCTCCGGACGGCAGCAGCGGAACAATGGCGGGATAGTCACCACCGAATTCGGCGGTGCCGCGAATGCCGGCATCGTAAATCTCGGCAACGAGGTCGCATTTGCGCATACCGGGTTCGACGACATCAACGATGCGCTTGTGCATCAGCTCGACGATCTTGCCGGCATTGCGCATATAACCGAGTTCGGTCGGGCTCTTGATTGCGCGCTGCCAGTTCACGAGACCGGCCGCATCCTTGAATCGGGCGTTCGGCAGATGTTTCTGCAGCGACGCAAAAGCGGCGGCGGAGAAATAGTAGTTATCCATCTCGACGCCGACGGTGAGGCCGGACCAGCCCCGGTCTTCGATGATCTGCGACAGCAGATCCATGGGGTGCCGTTCGGTCGATTGAACGTAATGATCGGGATAACCGATAATATTGTCATGGGCGAGGTAGGCCGTGCGCTTTGCGCCATTGGCGTCCTGTTTTCGGCCATACCAGATCGGCTCGCCATCCGGTGGCACGAGCACACATTGATGCACATAAAAGGACCAGCCGTCATAACCGGTCAGCCAGTGCATGTTGGACGGGTCGGTGACCACAAGAAGATCGATGCCGGCCTTTTCCATGGATTTGCGGGTTTTGGACAGGCGCGCGGCATATTCCTCGCGCGTAAAGTTCAGCGTTATGCTCACGCTGCGTCTCCCATTTTCACACTGTTTTCGATGATTTGGCCGCTATTGGCTTCCCGTGCGCGGGTGAAGGCGAGATTGGCGATGGCGGTGTCCTGCACGCCGGTGCCGGTCAGGTCGGCAAAGGTTATTTGGTCGCCGCCCACTCTTCCCTGCGCCTTGCCGGCGATGATGGCCCCAAGCTCGGCGAATTGCTGATCCGGCATGACACGCCCTGCGGCGATGGCATGGTGCAGCTCGCCGAGAATGCGGGTCTGGGTCAGACGGTCTGCGACATAGGTCGCCTGGGCAAAGACGCCGGGATCAATCTCGTTCTTGTGTTCGGCGTCCGATCCCATCGCGGTCAGATGCTGGCCCGGTTCCAGCCAGTCGGCAAAGAGGATCGGCTTTTCGGAAGGTGTTGTGGTGATGATGATGTCCGCGCCTCGTATTGCGTCACGCGGGTCGGGTATGGCGGTAACCTCGATGCCGTGTTCGCGGGAGAAATCGCCGGCGAGTTTCTGCGCCCTGTCATGGTTTCTTGCCCATATCCGGGCTGATCTTATCGGGCGCACCAGCATCAGGGCTTCCAGCTGCAACCGTGTCTGCATGCCTGCGCCGAAAATCGTGGCGGTGGAGGCATCCTCGCGCGACAGGTGGCGCGCAGTGACCGCGCCGGCTGCGGCGGTGCGAACATCGGTGAGATAACCATTGTCGAGAAGCAGCGCCTCCACCAGTCCCGTTTTCGCACTGAAGAGGATCATCAGGCCGTTGAGGCTCGGCAGGCCAAGCTTCGGATTATCGAAGAATCCGGGGCTGACCTTGATGGCGAAACCTTCAAAGCCGGGCACGTAAGCCGTCTTTACATCCACTTCGCCGCGGAACTCTGGAATGTCGAGGCGCAGGATCGGCGGCATGGCGACGGCTTCGGTGGCCAGTGCCGCAAAGGCCCGTTCGACACAGTCGATGGAAGACAGATCGAGCTTGACGATGGCGCGAAGGTCGTTTTCGGTCAGGATGGTGATGCGGCTCATGCGACAGCTCCCTCGACGATCGTCTTGTGAATGGCCGGGTCGATATTGCCGCCGGATACGATAAGGGCGGTGGGGCCGGTGATTTTGATCTTGCCCGACAGGATCGCAGCAAAACCAACCGCGCCGGCTCCTTCCACGATCAAACCTTCTTCGCGTGCCGCATGGCAGATCCCGGCAGCAATCTCGGCTTCGGAAACCAGCACGATCTCGTGAAGCAGCGCGCGGCAGAGTGCAAAAGTCACGCGGTTTTCCAGCCCGATGCCACCACCCAGCGAATCCGCCAGTGTTTCCTCCTCCCGCACGGAGACAGGCCTGCCGGCCGAGACCGATGCATGCATGGCCGCGCCGCGCTCCATGGAAATACCGATGATGCGGGCCTGCGGCTTCAGGGCTTTGATGGCCACGGCGATGCCGCCCGCCAGACCGCCACCGGAGAGGGGAATGAGGATGGTTTCCAGATCAGGCATGTCCTCGACAATTTCGAGGCCGATCGTACCCTGACCGGCCACGACATTCACATCATCAAAGGGCGGGATCGACGTCAGGCCGTGGCTGCCTGTCAGGCGCTCAACTTCCTCCTGCGCGTCGTCCTGCGATGTGCCGACGATGCGAATATCAGCGCCGAGGGCACGGATGGCTTCGACCTTGTTTGCCGGGACGAGCGACGACATGCAGACCGTGGCCGGGATGCCGAGTTTGCGCCCGGCAAAGGCGACAGCGCGGCCATGATTGCCCGTCGAGGCGGTAACGAGGCCACGCCTGCGCGCCTCGTCGTCAAGCGACAGGATCGCATTCATCGCGCCGCGCAGCTTGAAAGCGCCAACCGGCTGAAGGGTTTCCAGTTTGAGATGGACCGGCGCGCCGGGACGTTGTGACAGGACATCGGAGCGAACCAACGGCGTCAGCTCTACATGGCCGAGGATACGCGCGGCAGCCTGCTCGATATCCGCCAGCGAGACCGGCAGCAGGAATGTGTCAGCGGATATGGAAAGGTTTTCGCTCTTCATGATTGTCATGTTGAGATCGAAGTAAAATCATGTCAATTATTATATTGTAATGATTCAATGATTTTCGGGCAAGTGCGTTTCAGCCGATCGAACCGATGTCATAAACCGGGGGTAGTTGCTCGAAGGCCTGGCGCACCGTCGTCAGTGCCTTGGTGAGGCTTTGATGGTTGAGGCGTCCACCGAGACATATGCGAATACCGCCGCCATGGCCTGGCCCGGCAACAAAGGGCTCCGACGGCGTGACCGCAACGTTCTGGTTGGTCAGGGAACGGACCAGGCCGTCTTCCGTCCAGTGCGGCGGAACCCTGAGCCAGGCGCAGAAGGAGAGGGGATGGCTCGAGGCGATATGGTCGCCGAGGATTTCCATCGCAATGGTCTGTCGGGCGCGGGCTTCGGCGCGCTGGATGTCCAGCAGCCGGCGCGCGGTGCCGTTTTCAACCCAGCGTGTGGCGATTTCGGCGGTCAGATATGTACCGCTCCAGCTCGAAACCCGCAGGATGGAGGCGGCGCGGATGGAATAGGCCGGTGGCACGACGAGATAACCGACGCGCAGCCCTGTCAGGACCGTCTTGGTAAAGCTGGTAACGAAAAAGCCCAGATCCGGCAGCATCTCGGTGATGGACGGCAACCCGTCTTCGATCATCGGGCGATACACTTCATCCTCAATGACGAAGACGCCGTGTCGTTGCGCAATCGCGGCGATGTCGCGCCGGCGTTCCGCGCCCGCGACGTGGCCGGTGGGATTGTTGAGGGTTGGGATGAGAACGAGCGCCCGCACCCCGCCCGCCGCGCAGGCGGCCTCCAGCGCATCGGGCAGAATGCCCTCGCCATCCGTGGGCAGTCCCTTGAGACTGAACCCCAGAATGTTGGAAAGGCCGATAATTCCGTGATCGGTAAGGTTTTCGCACAGCACGACGTCGCTCGAACGGACGATGCAGCTGAGCGCGAGGAAAATGCCGTGCGCCGCGCCATTGGTGACAAGGATACGCTCGGCACCGGCCGTGACGCCCATCATGCCGAGCCAGCTGCGTGCCGTCTCGCGATGGCTGTCCAGTCCCGCGACCGGACGGCAGGGGCGCATGAAGCTTGAATTGTCACTATCCGCCAGTTCGCGCAGGATCGCACGCGAGGCCGTTTCGTGCTCCTCGAGATAGACGCCGCGGATGATGGAAAGATCAAGCACCTCGGTCGGGCTGTGATCCAGCATCATGCGGCCCGCCCGGTCGGTTACCCGCGCCTTGACGAAGGTGCCGCGGCCGATTTCGCCGCTCAGATAACCCAGCCGTTCAGCCTCCTTGTAGGAGAGGCTGACGGTCTGGACGGAAAGGCCAAGATCGCGGGCCAGATCGCGATGGGTCGGCATCCGGTCCATCGGCTTCAAGACACCGGCATCGATATCGGCGATGATCCGTTCCGTCAGTGCCGAATGTTTGGTCTCGCCCTTCTGCTTGGTCAGGCTTGGCCGCCATGCCACCGGTTTTGTTGCGGGAACCGGATCGAGGCTGAGCGGATTGGCTTGACGACGCATGAAATTGTCTCGTTTTTGACGACGGTAATTTCATGACATTATGCACGGTTCTTCAAAAAGATGAAGCCTTATGCATCACCGGTGACGATTGCACTGCGAATATGCGCAATCGCCACGCCGTTGCCGCTCAAACAGGCATTGATGACGAAAGCCGGAATGGCATGGATCCTCAGATTTTTTCGCCCGCCTGTACCAGCTCATCCATGACGCTGCGAACCGCAGCTTCGGCGATGGCGATGATCTCGTCCACCTCTGCCTTCGTCGTGACCAGCGGCGGCGCAAAACCAAGAATATCGCCATGCGGCATGGCACGTGCAATGAGACCGCCGTTGCGCGCCGCCTTGGAAACGCGCGCGCCGACCGCAAGGCCAGGGGCAAAGCGGGTTTTCCTGTCCCGGTCGGCAACAAATTCGATTGCGCCCATCAGGCCCACACCGCGCACTTCACCGACGATTGGCAGCTGGGCAAACTTCGCCTTGAGCTGTTCCTGGAAATAGCTGCCGACGGCGCGCGCATTGCCCGGCAGGTCTTCCTTTTCCACGATGTCGAGCACGGCATTTGCCGCTGCCGCACCAATAGGATGGCCTGAATAGGTATAGCCGTGCGAGAAGGCACCGACGCGATCAGCGCCTTCCTCCATCACCTTGTAAACCTTCTCGCCGACGATTGCGCCGGAGAGCGGGAAATAGGCGGAGGTCAGGCCCTTCGCGACCGTAAGCAGATCCGGTTCGATGCCATAGTGCTGCGAGCCGAACATGGAGCCGGTACGGCCGAAACCGGTGATCACTTCATCGGCGATCAGCAGGATGTCGTATTTCCCGAGGACAGTCTGTATCGCCGCCCAGTAACCTTCCGGCGGCGGTGTAATGCCGCCGGTGCCGAGCACCGGTTCGGCAATGAAAGCGCCAATGGTGTCGGGATTTTCCCGAAGGATAAGCGCTTCGAGCTCGTCGGCGCGCCGCTTTGAAAATTCGAGTTCGGTTTCACCTGCTTCCGCACCCCAATAATGATGGGGAGCGCCGGTGTGCAGGATGCCCGCACGCGGCAGGTCCATGTGATCGTGATAAAAGCTCATGCCGGTCATGGAGCCGGAGACGACGCTGCAGCCGTGATATCCCCGCTCACGCGAGATGATCTTCTTCTTTTCCGGCTTGCCGCGCAGGTTGTTGTAATACCAGACGAGCTTTGCCTGAGTTTCGTTGGCATCCGAACCGGACATGCCATAAAAGACCTTGCTCATCCTGCCTGGCGCCATTTTTACCAGCCGGTCTGAAAGGATCGCCAGTTCGTCGGTCGTGTGGGCGGCGTAGGAATGATAATAGGCAAGGCGATAGGCCTGGCGGGAAATGGCCTCGGCCACCTCGGTGCGGCCATATCCGACATTGACGCAATAAAGCCCGGCAAAACCATCGATCAATTGTTTGCCATGCGCGTCCTGAATGCGAATGCCCTTGCCGGTTTCAACGATCGTCGGTTCGCCGAGCTTGCCGCTGGCGAAATCCTTCAGCTGCGTAAAGGGGTGCAGAACCGCGTTGCGATCCATTTCGGCGATACGTTTGATGTCGATGGTCATGACAGAAATTCCTTTCAGGCAGCAAGATTGCCGAAGCAGACATATTTGGGTTCGAGATATTCCAGGAGACCATGGCGCGACCCCTCGCGGCCAAGCCCGGATTGCTTCCAGCCGCCGAATGGAATGGGCGCGCCGGTGAATTTCGGCGTGTTGACGGCCACCATGCCGTATTCCAGCTGGTTGGTGAGACGCATCGCGCGGCCGAGATCGTTGGTATAGAGATAGGCTGCAAGCCCCATTTCCGTCGCGTTGGCGCGGCGGATCACCTCCTGCTCATCGTCGAACGGCAATATGGCGGCGACCGGCCCGAAGGTTTCCTCGCGGGCGATCAGCATGTCGTCGGTAACGTCTGCAAGAACCGTCGGCGTAACAAAATTGCCGCCCAGAGGGCTATCCTGTCCGCCGCAGACCAGACGTGCGCCGGCTGAAAGAGCCTGGGCGATCTGCTGACGGCATTTCTCGGCGACGGAGGGGCGCGTCATCGGGCCGATATCGATGTCGGGTTCAAGACCGTGGCCAACCACAAGTTCGGACGTCGCTTTGGCAAACTGGTCGATGAACCGTTCGTAAACTGCGCGTTGAACGTAGATGCGGTTTGCCGCAAGGCAGTCCTGTCCTGATGTGGCGAATTTGGCGCCGAGGCAGCCTTTGACCGCCTGGGACAGGTTGGTATCCTCGAATACGATGAAAGGCGCATGGCCACCAAGCTCAAGCGACGCTTTTTTGATCGTTGCCGCCGATTGTTCGAGGAGGATCCGCCCGACCTGCGTCGAGCCGGTGAAGGAAAATGCGCGGACATCCGTGTGGTCCAGAAGGCGGCGCGTCAGCGGGGCGGCTTCGCCGGGCAGCACCTGTAAAACGCCTGATGGCATTCCCGCTTCTTCTGCAAGCTTTGCCAGAGCCAGAGCCGAGAGCGGCGTTTCCGGCGCCGGTTTGACGATCATGGTGCACCCGGCGGCAAGGGCGGCACCGGCCTTGCGGGTTATCATGGCGGAAGGGAAGTTCCATGGGGTGATTGCGACGGTAACGCCGATTGGCTGCATCTGCACGGAGAGGCTGCCGCCCTTTAAATGGCTCGGGATGGTTTCACCATAGGATCGTTCGCCTTCGCTCGCGAACCAGTCGAGAAAATTGGCGGCATAGGAAATCTCGCCAAGGGATTCGGAAAGCGGTTTGCCCTGTTCGGCGGTTATGATGGTGGCGAGATCATCCGCGTTTTCACGCATCAGTCTGCCCCAGGCGCGCAGGATGTCGCCACGCTCGACGGGCAGCCGTTCCCGCCAGTCGAGAAAGGCTCTGCCGGCGGCATCGATTGCGACATCGACATCGTCGAGCGAACAGGATGTCACGCTGGCGAGGTGGTCGCCGGTGGCCGGATCGATAACGCTCAGTTTCTCGTCACGCGCCACCCATGCCCCATCAAGAAAGGCACGATGCTCGACCAGATCGGGCCGATGCAGACTTTTAAGCGCCGCGCTGGCGATATCTTTCATGAGGAGGCTCCCTTTTTATTTGCAAGGAGCTTAGCGGCGCGGCATCATCGATCGGCGGCGTTTATTCCTGTTATGGCGCAGGAATGATGCTTAGTTTTTCAAATTGACGCAGGAATTCTGCATGACCACCATAGATCGAGCCGACAGGGCGTTGCTTGACGCCGTGCAGAAGAACAACCGCCTGACGTCGGAAGAGCTGGCGCAGATCGTCAACCTGTCGCCCACGGCCTGCCAAAGACGGCTGAAGCGCCTGCGCGAGGAGGGGGTGATTGAAGCGGATGTGGCAATCATCTCACCCAAAGCCGTCGGGCGCGGCATCACCATGATCGTTCTGGTATCGCTGGAGCGCGAGCGGGCGGACATTGTCGATCGCTTCAAGGCCGCCATCCGCGCCACGCGTGAAGTCATGATCGGCTATTATGTGACCGGCGACGCCGACTTCATTCTGGTCATCACGGCAAAGGACATGGAGGATTACGAGGCTTTCACCCGCCGGTTCTTTTATGAAAACCATGACATTAAAGGCTTCAAGACCATGGTTGTGATGGATCGGGTTAAAGCCGGCTTTGCCTTTCCAATCGAAGCCTGATTGAGGGGGCGATCTGGAAGCCCGGTTGAAAGAATTCCCATCCCGGGCATTGCCGGGCGAAAGTCCGAAAGAAACCCAGCCCCGGCAAGGGTCGACGCCGAAAATTCCCCCAGCACAAATCTTCAGTCGCCTGGCACCGACTTGGCCTTCGAGGATTTTTGCGATAATCAGGCCTGATGATAAAAGCATCGAGTATCACCTGCATCTAGCTCCCGCCGCAGCGCGAGGAGCATCGGGCGAGGAGCCGGCCGGCTTCGCGCTTGGCGTCGGCTTGCCTGAAGGCAAGCGAATGCGAACACATGCAGTGAGATTACCTCAATGGAAAATTATTTCGAAAGCCCGTTCCGGGGCATCACGCTCGACAGGCAGGTAAAGAACCCCAACCTCATCGTCGGTAAATACAGCTATTATTCCGGTTATTATCACGGCCACAGTTTTGAAGATTGTGCCCGTTATCTGCTGGCGGATGAAGGCGCGGACAAGCTGGTTATCGGAAGCTTCTGCTCCATTGGTTCGGGTGCCGCCTTCATCATGGCGGGCAATCAGGGCCATCGGAACAAGTGGATAAGCACCTTCCCGTTCTTCTTCATGCCGGAAGTGCCGGAATTCGAAAACGCGGAGAATGGTTATTTGCCGGCGGGCGACACCCTCATCGGCAACGATGTCTGGATAGGCTCGGAAGCGATCATCATGCCCGGCATCAAGATCGGCGATGGCGCCGTCATCGGAACGAGGGCGCTGGTGACGAAGGATGTCGAACCTTACGCCATCGTCGGCGGCAACCCCGCCAAAACCATTCGCAAGCGGTTTGAAGACGATGACATCGCCCTGCTGCTTGAGATGAAATGGTGGGAGTGGCCGGCAGAAAAGCTCAAAGCCGCAATGCCGCTTATGACGAGCGGCAACGTCGCAAAGCTGCATCGGTTCTGGCAGGCCCACCTTCCGTAAAGGCGATGTTGCCGACCTGCCTCATTGAGGCAGGTCGGCTACCCGAAGCGCGAGAAACATGCGTGCTGGCGTCGTAACAACGCCAGCAGAATTGTGGATGATCAGACGCCTTGCCAGTGGCGTGACGTAGAAAGGCAGAGATCAATCCGGACGCTGCAGCAAAGCGAGAGCAACCGTGAAACCGGCCAAAATCGCAGTCAAGGTCAACGGAGCGGTAGCGCCATAGGAATCAACGATGTAGCCGCCAAAAACCGCACCGATACTGATGGCCACCTGAAAGGAAACGACCATCAGGCTGCCTGCTGCCTCCAGGGCATCGGGTGCGCCGCGGGAAAGGTTGGTCGGCAGCACCACCGGCGCCATGCCGAAGGCAAGACCCCAAAGAGCGACGAGAGCAAATGCGGCACCTGTATGAGCACCCCAGACGACAAGGGCGATCGTCGCAAACGCCATCAGGGCGGCAGTGACGATGAGTGCGAGGCGGATACTGGTGTCAGCCATCCGGCCCCCCAGCACATTGCCGATCACGGAAGCGACACCAAAGCCGAGCAAGGCGAGGGCAATCGGCGTGGTCTCAAGCAGCGTCACCTGTTCGAGGAAGGGACGCACATAGACCGAACCGGCAAAATGCCCCGTCATCAGCAACAGGATTGCAAGCATCCCCAGTTGAACGCTGCGCCGCCGCGTCAGCCGCAGAACATCGGAAAGACTGTTGCTCGTGCTTGCCGGCAGCGAGGGCAGGCTGAGTATCTGCAGCAGCATGGCAATTATGGCGAGCCCCGCCGTCATCGACATGGCGATGCGCCATCCAACCCAGTCGCTGATCAAGGCGCCCATTGAAGGGGCAGCGATGGTGGCGAGCGAAACGCCGAGGGTGACGATGGCCATGCCGCGCCCGGTCGAATTTGCGCCAACGAGCCGCGCGACAACGGCAACCGAAAGAGCCCAGAAGCCGCTGAGCGCGATACCCAGTCCGGCCCGGCCCACCAACAATAGCCAGAAATCCGCAGCAACTGATGCGAGAATGTTGGAACCGATGGCCAGCGCGCTGAGACCGACAAGCACGGTCTTGCGGTTCAGTTTGCCGATGAGAACATTGCTCAGCAAAGCCGTCACGGCGCCTACGGAAGCTGTCGCCGTGACGACCTGCCCGGCTGTACCCTCGGTGATGCCGAGATCGCGCGCCATGGGCGTCAACAATCCCGCTGGCAGGAACTCGGCCGATACCAGCGCAAAGCTGGTGGCCGCCATCGAAAGAACCGCAAACCAGGTGGCTGCGGTCCATGCTGGTTGCTCGGCGGTCTCCAGGCCAATTGTTGCCCCATCAAATTCTGATGTCGTGTCCGTCATGGTGTCTCTCCTTGAGTTGAGAGAGTTTTAGACGAATTTTTCCGGATGATATGTATCTAAAAATCCGAATTTCATGCCTATTCCTCCTAAATTTGTGCGTCGCACAACGTTCGGATGCGCATATGCATGGCCGCTATCTGAGATATGAAGGCCGGATGCCTGGCGTCTGCGGAGGAAGCGAGGTCTGTTCCCTGTCTGGCTGTGGGCCATCTCTCGCGCGTCGCCCCGGACCGGCCGTTTCGTGTTCACCGCATGTCGGATCTGGCATGGCGCGAAACGCGCATATGCTCGATGATGTGCGCGCCCGAGCCTGAGACGTGGGTGGCTATGGCAGCCGCGGCGGCGTCGGAATCATGCATCTTCAGGCAGCGCAACAGTTCCTGATGCTCTTTGACCACATCACGCTGACGTTTTACCGAGGTGGAAAACCGCCGGCTGATCGCGCCCAGAATCTGTCGGTGACGCACCCACAGGTCGACGGCATGCCGGTTGTAGTGTCGGTCGTACATGAGTTGATGAAATTGCAGATCGAGGTCGGAATGCTTTGCCTCGTCCGCGAAATTCAGGTCCTCGATCTGTTGCTGCAAGTCTTCTAGCGCTTCAATGTCTGCTTTGGTGGCAATGCCCACAAACCAGCGTGTCAAAGCGGGCTCGATCAAAACCTCGATCTCACAGATGTCGCGCACGAAGTCCTCGTCTATCGGGCGCACGCGCGCGCCGCGATTGGGCGCCATGACGACGAAACCTTCGCCGCGCAATTGCTGGAGGGCTTCGCGGACCGGGTTGGTCGAAGTGCCCATCCGGTTTGCGAGGTCCGTGACCTTCAACCGCTCATTTGCCTTCAGGCGGCCGTGAATGATGTCGTCGCGCAGGCGCTCATAGACCGAAACTTCGGCCTCGTCCGTCATGGAGTCCAACTCCGGCGTTGGTGCAGAAAGGGTGGTGATCGTGTTCATGAGGTTGCTTTTAAAGCATTTTCCCCGCGATTGCCAATAGGAAAACGTATTTTCATACATTCATATTGACAAATAATGTACGATCTGAAAGTTTTTGTGCACAAGACGGAGGAGGCGCCGTCTGAGGGAGAATGCCGGTGGTGGAGCCGGTAATCGGAGGAGAAGAAATGAATTACCGGTTCACACCGCGTCGCTTTGGCCTGTCCGGCACGCTGCTTGCTACTGCCCTTCTTTGCGGAACGGCTCCTTTATGGGCTGCCGATTACAGGCAGGCGCCTGCGCTTGATGAGCAGGTGAAAGGCGGCAAACTGCCGGCCGTCACTGAGCGTCTGCCAGAGACGCCGTTCGTCGAAACCATGGTGGATGGTGTCGGCAAATATGGCGGCACGCTGCGCACGACCATTCTCGCCAACGGCGACCAGTACAATCTGACGCGCACCATTGCCAACGAGTTGCTGGTTCGCTGGGATCCGCAGTGGAAAAAGATCATGCCTTCCCTTGCGGAAGAGTTCAAAGCATCGGACGATGCGACGACCTACACATTCAAGCTGCGCAAGGGCCTGAAATGGAGCGATGGCCAGCCCTTCACGGCCGATGACATCATGTTCTGGTATGAAGACGTCTTCATGAACCCGGCGCTGTCTCCGGCAAAGAACCCGACCTTCACGGTGGGCGGAAAGCCGGTGAAGGTCACGAAGATCGATGACCTCACCGTCGAGTTCAAGTTCGAGTCGCCCTATGGCCTGTTTCTGCAACAGCTTGCCTATGGTCAGGGGCATCTGCCGGTCATTTATCCCAAGCACTATCTCAGCCAGTTTCATGAGAAGTACAATAAGGATGGCATTCCAGCCATTCTGAAATCCAACCCGGCCGCCGGCGACTGGGTGGCGCTGTTCAACTCCAAGGTTTCGCTGACCTTCCAGCCCGCTTATTGGCAGAACCTCGAGCTGCCCACGATGAACCCATGGGTGCTGACGGTGCCTTATGCGGATCAGGACCGCGTCGTTGCCACACGCAACCCATATTACTGGAAGGTCGATACGGCCGGCAATCAGCTTCCCTATATCGACACGATCACCTGGGCCAAGCTCGACGATCCGCAGTTGATGGCACTGAAGATGACGTCCGGTGAGTTCGATTTCGCGTTCCGCCACATCAACAACGCCACATTCAAGTCGGTTCTGTTTGATGGTCAGGAAACCGGCAATTACAAGTTCGTGGACGTGAAGGATCTTCCGGCAAACGACGCCACCATTCTGCTGAATCTGAATTCCACCGATCCGGTCAAACGCAAGATTTTCCAGAACAAGGATTTCCGTATTGCGCTGAGCCAGGCCATCAACCGGCAGGAAATCATCGATCTTGTCTATGTGGGGCAGGGCACGCCTGCGCAGGTGGCGGTGCAGCCCGAACACGAGCTCTACAACGAACGCGAGGCGACGCAGTACACGCAGTTTGATCCAAAGCTCTCGGCCGAAATGCTCGACAAAATCCTGCCGAAGAAGGATGCGGAAGGTTTCCGGCTGGATGAAACCGGCAAGCGGCTGACGATCAACTTCATGGTGGCGGATGTCTTCGGTCTGTCCTACCCCGATGTCATGCAGATGGTTCAGCAATACGCCAAAGATGTCGGCATCGATATCCAGCTCAGGACCACGGACCGGGCGCGATTGAACACCATGTGGTCGGCAAACGAGCAGGATGCCTATATCTGGAACTGCGTCGGCGGCCTTTCCGAGGTCTATACCGACCCGCGCTGCTACATGCCGTTCCAGAAGGCGGATATCTTCTTCGCCATGAAGTGGAGCGAATGGTACGCCAATCACGCCACCGGCGAGGAGCCTCCGGCCGAGATCAAGGCGCTGATGGCGTCTTACGACAAGGTCAACGCGGCCGTGACGGACGATGATCGTCGCGACAAGATGAAGGCGTTCCTTGAGCTTTCAGCCGATAACTTCCTCAATATCGGTATTTCCCGGCCCAAGCCGAAATACATGATGACATCGAAGAACCTGAAGAATGTGGTGAACGGCATCCCGATCACCGGCAATCTCTGGCACCCTGCGCCGACGCTGACGCAGTGGTATTTCGACAAGCCTGCTCAATAAGGCTCCTCCCGCCGGCAGTGGCGTAAATGCCGCTGCCGGTCCCTTCGATCTATGTCACATCGAACGGCGAGATCCATGTTTCGTTTTATTCTCAAGCGGCTGGTGTTTGCGATACCGACACTGTTTGCCGTATCCATCATCGCCTTCATCATCATCCAGCTGCCGCCCGGTGACTATCTCACGACGCTGATGGCGGACTGGGCCAGCCAGGGCGGCGCTGTGGAAGCGGGAACGGTAGAGGCCATGCGCGAGCGTTATGGTCTCGATCAGCCCATGTATTTCCAATATTACAAGTGGATCTGGGGTATCCTCACGAAAGGCGATTTCGGCATTTCTTTCGAGCTGGGACGTCCGGTGACGGAACTCATATGGAGCCGCCTCGGTTTCTCGCTTCTGCTCTCGTTTCTGACGCTGTGCTTCGTGTGGGCAATCGCCATTCCCATCGGCATTCTGTCGGCTGTCCGGAAATATTCGATTTCCGATTATTCCGCGACTTTTCTCGCCTTCTTCTTTCTGGCCGTGCCGGATTTCCTGATGGCGCTGTCTGCCATGTACGTCATGTCCGCCTGGTTTGGGCAAAGCGTCGGCGGGCTGTTTTCACCGGCATTTGTCGATGCTCCCTGGAGCTTCGCAAGGCTGGTGGATTTTTCCCAGCATGTCTGGCTGCCGGTCATCGTCATCGGGCTCGGCTCGCTTGCCGCCCTTGTGCGCATCATGCGCGCCAATCTGCTGGATGAGCTTTCGAAACCCTATGTCACGACGGCTCGCGCCAAAGGCATGTCGGAATTCGAATTGTTGATGCGCTATCCGGTGCGACTGGCGCTCAACCCGCTGATTTCCACGCTGGGCTGGATTTTGCCGGCGGTGATCTCAGGCGAAATCATCGTCTCCGTCGTCATGAGCCTGCCCACCACCGGGCCGTTGCTGCTGCGCGCGCTGCTTGCCCAGGACATGTATCTCGCTGGCTCGCTCATCCTGCTGATCTCGGTGCTGACGATCATCGGCACTTTGATTTCGGACATCCTGCTTGCCATCACTGACCCGCGGATTCGGCTGCAATGACAGACATCACTCACCTCCCGCCGGATACCGGCCCATCGCTCGACCTTCACAACAAGGATATTGCCGTTGCCGGACAATGGCGTCTCTTCTGGCTCAAGTTCAAGAAGCATAAAATCGCCCTTGTGAGCCTGGTGGTGATCATCGTCATGTATCTCGTGGCGGCTTTTGCGAATTTTATCGCCCCGGTTGATCCCAACGCCACCAATGCCCGCTTCACCTATGCGCCGCCGCAATGGGTATCGCTGATGCATGACGGCTCTTTCAAGCCGCATGTCAACCAGTTGAAGATGACGCTGAACACGGAGTCCATGCGTCGGGAATTCACGCCCGATCCGGCCAAGCCGCTCACTGTCGGCTTCTTCGTCAAGGCGCAGCAACCCTATCATCTGCTCGGCTTCATTCCGATGGAAACCAAGCTGTTCGGTCTGACCGACCCCAAGCCCGGCGACAGTCTCTATATTTTCGGTGCAGACCGTCTGGGGCGCGATATCTTCAGCCGCGTCGTGCACGGCGCCCAGATATCGCTGTCCATCGGCCTCGTCGGCGTGTTCATGAGCCTCATTCTGGGCGTTACCATCGGCGGTATATCCGGATTCTTCGGCGGATGGCTCGATCTCGTCATCCAGCGTGCCATAGAGTTGCTGCGATCCATTCCGACGATCCCGCTATGGATGGGGCTTGCAGCCGCAATCCCGATCGGGTGGCCGCCGCTTCGCACCTATTTCATCATTACCCTGATCGTCTCATTGATCGGCTGGACCAGTCTGGCACGCGAGGTGCGCGGCAAGTTCCTGTCATTGAGGAACGAGGACTTCGTCATCGCCGCACGGCTGGACGGGATGAGCGAATTCCGCATCATCTTCAGCCATCTCGTGCCGTCTTTCATGAGCCACATCATCGCGACGCTGACGCTTGCCATTCCCTCGATGATCCTGGCTGAAACCGCGCTGTCCTTCCTCGGTATCGGCCTTCAGCCGCCAATCATCTCCTGGGGTGTTCTCCTTCAGGAAGCGCAGAACATCCGCGCGGTGGCGCAGGCGCCCTGGCTGCTGTTCACGCCCGCCGCCGCGATCGTGATCTCGGTGCTTTCCCTCAACTTCCTCGGCGATGGCCTTCGCGATGCCGCAGACCCATACGAGTCCGTATCATGACCAGCAGTGACGACACGATCCTCAAGGTCGATAATCTCAAGACCTATTTTCCAACCCGCACCGGCATCTTCAAGGCGGTGGATGGCGTCTCCTTCGAGCTGAAACGCGGCCAGACGCTCTGCGTCGTCGGTGAATCCGGCTCGGGCAAATCGGTGACGGCGCGCTCGATCCTTCAGATCGTCGACAGGCCCGGTCGCATCGAAGACGGCCATATCCTGCTGAAACGGCTGGATGGCAGCGTGACCGATCTTGCAGCGCTCGATCCGCGCGGCAAGGAGATCCGCTCGGTGCGCGGCAAAGAGATCGCCATGATCTTTCAGGAGCCGATGAGTTCGCTGTCTCCGGTCCACCGCATCGGCACACAGATCGGAGAGGCGCTTCGCATCCATTTCGGAACGTCAAAGAAGGAGCAACGCGCCCGCGTCATCGAGTTGCTCAGACAGGTGGAAATACCAAGGCCCGAAACGGCGATCGATCGCTACACGTTCGAATTCTCCGGCGGAATGCGCCAGCGCGTGATGATCGCCATGGCGCTTGCCTGCAATCCATCCGTTCTGATCGCCGACGAACCAACGACGGCGCTCGATGTGACGACGCAGGCGGAAATTCTCGATCTCATCAAGAAACTCCAGAAAAGCCATGGCATGGCGGTTCTGTTCATCACCCACGACATGGGCGTGGTGGCGGAAATTGCCGACGACGTCCTCGTCATGTATCGCGGCAAGGTGATGGAGAAAGGCTCGGTCGAGCAGATTTTCCACGCGCCGCAGGATGACTATACGCGTGGACTGATCGGCTCCGTCGTCAAGCTGGAGAAAAAGGCGGAGGTGCGGCTGAGCCGTCCCGCGATACCGGCTGAAACGCCGCTTCTTCTCGATGTCAAAAACCTGTCGCTGACCTTTGCTTCGGGTCTGAAGGCTGTCGACGACGTGTCCCTGTCGGTTCGTCCGGGAGAAACCCTTGGCATCGTCGGCGAATCCGGGTCCGGCAAAACGACGATGGGCCGCTGCCTCCTGCGCATTTACGATCCGCAGGCCGGGACGATCGGCTATCGCCGTCCGGATGGCAGCACCGTCGATCTTCGCACCGCCGGCAAAACGACGTTGAAGGACGTTCGCCGTGAGGTTCGGATGATCTTTCAGGATCCTGTCGGTTCGCTCAGCCCGCGCAAAACCGTCGGCCAGATCATTGCGGAGCCTTTGAAACTTGCCGGCATGAAAGGCGCCGAGGTCGAGGATCGCGTTGCCGAGCTGATGCAGCAGGTGGGGTTGGAACCCGCATGGCGCGAGCGCTATCCGCATGCCTTTTCCGGTGGCCAGCGCCAGCGCATCGGCATTGCAAGGGCAATCGCGGTCAAGCCCCGCCTCATCGTCGCGGATGAGGCGACGTCCGCGCTCGACGTTTCGCTTCGCTCGCAGATGCTCGACCTGATGATGAGCCTTCAGGACCAGCTCGGCCTGTCCTACGTCTTCATCTCCCACGACATGTCCGTCATTCGCTACATGTGCGACCGCGTTGCGGTCATGTATCGCGGCAAGGTCGTGGAGATGGGCGACACGGATCAGGTCGTCAACGATCCGCAGCATGACTATACGCGCTCGCTGCTGTCGGCCATTCCCCATCCCGATCCGCGTGAGAGACGCCTGTCCCAGCGCTTCCGCTACGATCCCACCCGCACCGTTTCCACCATTGGATAAGTCATGAAAATTACCGACGTTAAAATCATCGTTTGCTCACCCGGCCGCAATTTCGTGACGGTGAAGATATTCACTGACGAAGGGCTGACCGGCGTGGGTGACGCGACGCTCAACGGCCGTGAAAAGGCGGTTGTCGCTTATCTTCAGGATCATCTGGCGCCTCTGCTGATCGGCCGCGATCCGTCGCGGATCGAAGATATCTGGCAATATTTCTACAAGGGCGCCTATTGGCGTCGCGGTCCGGTGACGATGGCCGCCATTGCCGGTATCGATACCGCGCTTTGGGATATCAAGGCCAAAGCCGCAAATATGCCGCTTTATCAGCTCTTCGGCGGTGCGAGCCGTGAGAAGGTGCTTTGCTACACCCATGCGCAGGGCACGGATATCAGCGAAGCGGTGGAAGCCGTCGGCAAACGGATCGATCAAGGCTACAAGGCCGTTCGGGTGCAGGTCGGCATTCCCGGTCTGCCCGGCGTTTACGGAACCGGGGCAAAAGCCGTCACCAACAATGCCGTCGATGATGCCGTTCCGCATGAGGAAGTGTGGTCCACATCGAAATATATGCGGCATATTCCGAAGCTTTTTGAAGCGGTTCGTGACGCCTATGGCGATGACATCGAACTGCTGCACGACACGCATCACCGTTTGACGCCTATCGAGGCGGCGCGGCTGGGCAAGGATCTGGAATTTGCCCGTCTGTTCTGGCTTGAGGATGCGGTTGCCGCCGAACATCAGGAAGGCTTTCGCCTGATCCGCAAGCACACGACGACGCCGCTTGCGGTTGGCGAAGTGTTCAACACGATCTGGGATGCCCGCCTGCTGATCGAAGAGCAGTTGATCGATTATATCCGCATGACCTCGGTCCATGCGGGCGGTGTGACGGCACTTCGCCGTGTGATGGATTTTGCCGGTATCTATAATGTCCGCACCGCCTGCCACGGCGCAATGGACATGTCGCCCATCTGCCTTGGCGCCAATCTCCATCTCGACCTGTGGGTGCCGAATTTCGGTATCCAGGAATATTCCGGTTATCTGCCGGAAATCCTCGAGGTGTTTCCAAGCGCATGGAGCCTGAAGGACGGCTATCTGCATCCCGGTGACGCCATCGGCCATGGCGTCTATATCGATGAGAAACTCGCAGAGAAATATCCGTATCAGCGCGCCTATCTGCCCGTGAACCGTCTGGAAGACGGCACGCTCTGGCATTGGTAAGGGGAGAGACGATATGAAGATTACAGCAATCAAGAGCTACGCGGTCAAGGTCGGCATTCGCAACCAGCTTCTGGTGAAGATCGAGACCGATGAAGGCATTTTCGGCTGGGGCGAAAGCGGTCTTTCGGGGCGAGAAAAGGCGGTTGTCGGCGTGCTCGAGCACTATGCCGAGTTCCTGTGCGGTCGCGATCCCTTCAAGATCGGCGCGCTCTGGCAGGAAATGTATCGTAGCCAGTATTTCGAGGGTGGGCGTGTGCTGCAGGCGGCAATCTCCGCCATCGATATAGCCCTCTACGACATCAAGGGAAAAGCTCTTGGCGTCCCGGTCTACGATCTGCTCGGCGGCAAGCAGCGCGACCGTATTCCGACATTCGCCACGACGTTCGCAGCCCCCGGTGAAGCGATGATCGAACAGGCGCAGATGCTCGTCGAACATGGCTGGACCGCCATGCGCCTGTCTCCCGACGGTCACGAGAACAAGGAGATTTACGAGCCGCGTGAGCATATCGCGACAACAGCGAAATGGTGCGTCAAGGCGCGCGAAGTGCTGGGCGACGATGTGGTGCTCGGCATCGATTATCACCACCGCCTGACGGTGGCGGAAGCGGCGAGCTTCTGCCAGAAGATGCCGAAGGGCACACTCGACTTCTTGGAAGAGCCTATTCGTGATGAATCCCCCGGCGCCTACGAGGCCCTGCGGCGTCTCACCGACGTACCGTTCGCCATCGGTGAGGAGTTCTCATCCAAGTGGCAGTTCCAGCCCTATATCGAGCGGGACATCCACCAGTTCAACCGTCTCGATGTCTGCAATGTCGGCGGCTTGACGGAGAGCATGAAGGTCGCCGCATGGAGCGAAACGCATTATGTGGACATGATGCCGCACAATCCGCTCGGGCCGATCTGCACCGCGGCGACGATCCATTTTTCGGCAGCGGTTGCCAATTTCTCATGGCTTGAAACACGTGCCAGCCCGGCTGAAACCCATCTCGGTTTCGACAATTCGGAGTTCTTCCCGGTTCAGCCAAAACTTGATGGGCCTTATTACCCGGTTTCTGATGCACCCGGTCTTGGCATCGAGGTGAACGAGAAGCTGATCGCACGGCAAAGCTTCGAATTCTGGGAAGCACCTCACCTCAAACGTCGCGACGGGTCCGTGACCAACTGGTGATGTCGCAGATGCGTATCGCTTGGATAACAGTCGGCGATACGCAGTTTTTGCCCGTCAGATTACTTTTCAACGGAGTCAGATGCCTTGCGGGCACGTGACAAGGCATCCGTCATCTCGCTTCGTGCAACACCAATAAGCCGCTCCATCGCCTGGCGAGCCGCATCCGGACGCCGCATCCGTATCGCTTCAAGCACGTCCTGATGCGTCGAAATGGCTTGTTCATGGGACTGGCTGGCACGATTGGTCAGGCGGAAGCTTGCAAGCAGGGCAGCGCGAATGGCGGTGGCGAACTGCCGGTAGACCCAGTTGCCGCTGGCATTGATGATCGCTGTATGGAAATCCAGATCGGCCCGGCTCCAGTCTTCGGTGTCGCGGGCATTGGCCTCCACCATGTTCTCGAACGCTCTGGAAATATGGTACAATTGCCGGGCATTGGCATTTGCCGCCGCCTGCGCTGCCGCCGCCGGTTCGAGTAGCTGGCGGGCATCGATGAGCGAGGCATAAAAGGCGTCGTCAGCGCCCACCGACAGCATGACATCCAGCACGATCGGATCGAGATAGTTCCAGTTCTCACGCGGCAAAACGGTTGTGCCTGCCCGCGTTCGCGACCGCACCATGCCGAGCGCTGAAAGATATTGCATTGCCTCCCGCAGGCTGGTGCGGCTGACGCTGAACCTTTCTGTCAGTTCGGCTTCGTTCGGAAGCGTCGAGTTCTCTGGAAAAGCGCCTGAGACGATCAACTCGACAAGACAGTGGAGCAGCATTTCCCGCACGCTGCGTTTGCCGTGCTGGGCAATCGGCGTGCCGTGTTCCGTCAGCACTTGGGTCATGCGGCCGCTTTTCACGGTGCTGCTATCCTTCTGTTTCTTTTCCCGACATGCGTGAAAAGCCTGCTCGCCTCGACCCGCAACCGAAAATTACGAAGGGACTCAATCGATAATATGAATGATCCTGGCAAAACGATCAAATCGAAAAATAAATCGTATTTAAGTTGACATTTGTCCGACTTAAATTAAGGTTTCGTTGTGCCGAATGGTGGAGAGAGACACCGGCAGTCGGGTTTTTATCAGGGAGAGAGCAGATGAAGCTCATTAGACACGTGGCACTTCTGGCTGCGGCAGCATGTGCGGGCGCAACGACCGTTGCCGCGCAGGAAGATCTGAAAGTTGGCGCAATCTATATGGATGCGCAGGGTTTTTATGCGGGTGTACGCAAGGGCATCCAGAGCGGAGCGGCGGAAGCCGGCCGCAAGCTTGATGTTGTCGAGACAAATGCACAGGGAGATGTCAGCAAGGAATCCTCCTTCATCGATTCCTTGATCTCCGCCGGCGTTCAGGCCATCATCATATCGCCTGTTTCCGCCGATGGCTCTTACCGGGCAATCCGCCGTGCGCATGACGCGGGCATTCCGGTGGTCTGCTACAACACATGCCTCAACGACGCCGAAATGAAGGAATATATCTCGGCCTATGCGGTCGGCGATCCATTCGATTTCGGCCGCAAGCTCGGTGATGCGGCTGCGGACTATTTCATCGCCCAGAAGAATGAAGCACCGAAGATCGCGGTTCTGAACTGCGAATTCGTCGAAGTCTGCGTTACACGCAGAAAAGGCTTCGAAGAGGCGTTACAGGCCAAGGTGCCGGGTGCGAAGATCGTTGCCAACCAGGAAGGCGCTATCCTCGACAAGGCAGTTTCGGTCGCCAGCACGATGCTTTCCTCCAACCCGGATATCGACGCCTTCTTCGGCGAGGCGGGTGGGGCAACGTTGGGCGCGGCCCGTGCGGTTAAAAGCCAGGGCAAGACCGGCAAAGTGGTCGTCTTTGGCGGCGACATGACCACCGAAATTGCCCAGGAACTGGCTGACTTCTCGGTCATCAAGGCTGTTGTCGATATTTCCGGCCAGGGTCTCGGCAGGCTGGCGCTTGCTCAGGCGATCAAGTCCATCGACGGCCAGCCGCCAGAAGGCATCAAGGTCGCTTACGATATCGATCTCTACAAGTCGTCCGAAGATGGCAAGGGCTGGCTGAAGGCGCATGCTGACGGCATCCCCTGATCAACCTTTCGTCGCTGCGGCTCCGTGAGCGGTCCGCCAGATAGAGCCGCCGGGCAATCGGCGGCTTCAACAGCAATGGAAAGACCCATGACATCTGTTTTCCAGAACAGTCTGCCGGATATTTCGGCCGTCGCCTCGATCAAGGGATGTACGCGGCGTTACCCCGGTGTACTTGCTCTTGACGATGCCACATTCGAGGTGGCGCCCGGGGAGGTGAGAGCTTTGCTCGGCAAGAACGGCGCCGGTAAATCGACCCTGATCCGCATGCTGACCGGTGCCGAGACGCCGGATACCGGAAGCGTATCGATCGGCGGCTCCGAACTTTCCTCGTCCGGCTCTGCGCGGGCGCAGGAATCCTTCAAAAAAGGCGTGCGCGTCGTTTATCAGGAACTTAGCCTGGTGCCCGGCATGACGCTTGCCGAGAACCTGTTTCTCGGACGCTGGCCGCGTAAGGGCGGTGTCATTCAATATGCAGCCATGGAAGCCGAGGCCGCAGAAGCCATGGCAAGCCTTGGCCTTGATCTTCCGGCGGATCGTATCGTGGCGGGCTTGAGCCCTGCGGAGCGGCAATTGCTTGAAATCGCCCGCGCCATGGTGGGCCAACCCAGGCTTATTATTCTCGACGAGCCAACCAGTTCCCTGGCCGCAGCGGAGGCTGAAAAGGTCATGGCTGCCGTCAAAAATGTGGCTGCGAAAGGAATCGCGGTCATCTATGTCAGCCATCGCATGAACGAAATTCGCCAGATCGCTCATTCCGCGACGATCATGCGTGATGGCCGGATTATCGATACGGTCGACGTAAAAGGCGCCGATACGCGCGAGATCGTCAGGCTGATGCTCGGTTCCGAAGCCTCCCAGGCCGCGGCGCTTGAAAACCATGCGTCTTCCGATGTGGTTCTGGAGGTGCGGGATCTGGCGCTGGCCCCGAAGCTTTCGTCGATTTCCTTCGCCCTCCACAGGGGAGAGGTGCTCGGTATTGCCGGTCTGCTCGGCGCGGGCCGCACGGAGCTGCTGCAAGCCATCATGGGCGTGCGTGATTTCGACGGCGGCGATGTCCTGGTGGATGGACGCTCGGTCAAGTCGGCCGGTTACAAGCAGATGGTCGGTATGGGTTTCGGCTATACGCCGGAGAGCCGCAAGGAAGAGGGGATCGTGCCGCTGCTTGGCGTTGACGAAAACACGCTTTCCACCAACTTCTCGGGCGTCAGTCGTAACGGTATCCTCTCGGCCAGCCGCATGGCGCAGGCGACACGCGACATCATTGAGCGTCTTCACATCAAGACGGCCAGCACCGACACACCAATTGGAACACTTTCGGGCGGAAATCAGCAAAAGGTCGTCATCGGCCGCTGGGTCTATGCCGGAAGCCGCATTCTTCTTCTCGACGAACCAACGCGCGGCGTGGATATCGAGGCGAAAGCGCAGATCTACGCCATTATCCGGCAGCTCGCCGCGGAAGGTCGCAGCGTCATTTTCGTTTCCAGCGAAATCGAGGAACTGCCGCTCGTCTGCGACCGCGCACTCGTTCTTCGTGATGGTGCGCTGCGCGAAGAGTTCAAATCACCCAACATAGATCAGGACACCTTGATGGCTGCCTGCATTACCGGACATTGAGGGAGACAGACCATGTCACTCGATCAAACTGCCAAAAAGGCTGTTTCACAGAAGACTGCAAGCCGGGGCTTTGCCCTCTCGAAGCATATGAACGAGCTTAGCCTGTTCTTTGCCATTGCCGTTCTTTACGTCGTTTTTTCATCGACTGCGCCCGGCTTCATGTCGTTCAATAACCAGGTCAACATCCTGCGTGATGCGGCGACGATCGGCATTGCCGCCTGGGCGGTGACGCTCATCATTATTGCCGGTGAAATCGATGTCAGTGTCGGGCCGATGGTGGCTTTCATCTCGGTCGAGCTTGCATTTCTTCTGCAATGGGGTGTTCCCACACCTGCGGCCTTCGTGCTGGCGATAGCGTTCGGGGCGCTGCTCGGCGCCATTTCCGGCATTCTGCGAGCCTATTTCGATGTGCCGTCTTTCGTCGCCACGCTCGGCATGTGGAGCGCGTTGCGCGGCATCGCGCTTTTCGTAACTGATGCGCTGCCGGTTTCCATCGGCCGCAACGACATGCTGGATGCGCTCGACCGCTCGGTATTCGGCATTCCACCAGCCGCCATCATCATGCTGGTGCTGTTTGCGATTTTTGCTTTCGTCAGCAGAAAAACCGCCTTTGGTCGGTCGGTTTTCGCTGTTGGCGGAAATGCACATGCAGCCTTCCTCAGCGGCATCAACGTCGCACGCATTCGTGTGGCGCTCTTTGCCATCGGCGGAGCGATGGCGGCCATATCAGGCATTCTTCTTGTTTCGCGTCTTGGTTCGGGCAATGCAACGGCGGCGAACGGTCTTGAATTTGACGTGATCGCGGCAGTGGTTGTGGGTGGGACCGCGCTTTCCGGCGGCCGCGGCTCGATGCTGGGTACGCTGCTTGGCGTTCTGGTCATCACGCTTATCGGCAATGGTCTTGTTCTTCTCGGCATCAATCCGTTCTTCCAGCAGGTAGTTCGCGGTCTCATCATCGTCATCGCCGTGCTTGCCAATATTCAGGCGATCAAGCGCAGCCTGTCGCGCAACAGGGGATGACGCGGCATGGCCATGATTGATCTGAAATCGGGACCGTTATCGCTGCGCATCTCGACGCAGGGCGGTATCATCCTCGGCTTCTGGAAGGATATCGACGTTGGCCGCGTGCCGTTGCTGCGTCCGGCAAAGTCGGACGATGCGGATGCCCTTGGCTCATCCTGCTATCCACTGGTGCCTTTCGGGAACCGTGTAAAAGACAACAGCTTCGAGTTCGATGGCAGGGCCTATACGCTCGCTGCCAACACGGCATGGGATCCGCATTACCTGCATGGCGAGGGCTGGCAGGCCGAGTGGTCCGTGGGTAAAAGAACGCCGACATCCGTCGAAATGAGCTTTACCTGCCATGGGTCATCCACGCCCTATCACTATCGGGCGGTGCAGACGTTCACGCTTGAAGATGATTGCCTCGTGCTGACCCTTGCCGTGGAAAACATGGGGGAGCGCCCGATGCCCTTCGGGCTTGGCTGGCATCCCTATTTCCCCCTGACGCCGAAGACGACGCTGCGTGCTGCCGCCTCGCACTTCTGGACGGAAGTCGAGGGTTGGTTGCCGGGCGAAAGAACAGCCATACCAGCCGATCTGGATTTCAAGAAGCCTGCTCCCCTGCCGGAACGCTGGGTCAATAATGGTTATGAGGGATGGGCGGGCGAAGCGACCATTGTCTGGCCGGAGCGCCATACGCAATTGCTGCTCACTGCCGATCCGATTTTCAGGCACGCCTTTGTGTTCGTATCCGACACTACCTTCGATCCTTCTTTTGAGCGCGATTATTTCTGTTTCGAACCGATGTCGCATCTGGCGAACGGGCATTATCTTCCTGGCCTGGGAGACCTTAAAGTGCTGGCGCCTGGCGAAAAACTGGCGGGCAGCTTCAGGCTTGAGCCGCGGGATCTATGAATATGCACATGCATCTGGAGATTAAAAATGGCCGATAAGCGGTTCGACTATATCATCGTCGGCGGTGGCAGCTCGGCATGTGTCGTCGCCGCGCGTCTTGTCTTGTCCGGGGCGCGGGTGCTGTTGCTGGAGCGCGGGCCGGCCAAAGCCAGCCCCATCATGCACTTTCCGGCGGGTTACATGAAGTTCCTGGCGAAGGATACCTATCTCGCCATGCACAGCACGAAGCCGCAACCGCAGCTCGATGGTCGCGGACCCATCGTGCCGCAGGGCAAGGTGCTGGGCGGCGGAAGCACCGTCAACGCCATGGTCTATATGCGCGGACAGGCGGCGGATTTTGATCTCTGGAATGAACTCGTCACGACGCCCGGTTCTGACAATGACGGTGCATGGTCCTACAGTGACCTTTTGCCCTATTTCAAGGCGCAGGAAGACAATGACCATCTGGCAGGCGAATATCACGGCGTCGGCGGACCGCTGAAGATTTCGCATCTTGGTCACACAAGTCCCATGACGCGCACTTACGTCAAAACGCTTCAGGGCATGGGCATTCCCTATAATCCCGACTTCAACGGCGCCGAACAGTTCGGTGTCGGCTTCATGCAGCACACCATAGACTGGATGACGCGCAAGCGTTCCAGCGCAGTCGATGCGTTTCTGGCGCCGGTCATGAACAATCCGAAGCTAACCATCGAGACCGGCGCCACTGTCACGTCGATCCGCATGGATGGGAACCGTGCCATTGGCGTCGACTATGTCGAAAACGGCGCAAGAAAAACAGCCGATGCCGGCGTCGAGGTCATCCTCGCGGCGGGGGCCTACCAGACGCCAAAGCTCCTGATGCTGTCCGGTATCGGCCCGGAAGATCATCTCCAGCAACACGGCATCGCAACGAAAATCGCGCTTCCCGGCGTGGGCAAGAACTTGCAGGATCATTATGAATGCCCGGTCGTCGCCACGACAAAAGGCGCGTTCGGCTATTACGGGCAGGATCGTGGCTGGCCGATGATCAAGGCCGGTTTGCAATACCTGATGTTCAAATCCGGCCCTGCTTCCACCACGGGTGTCGAGACATGCGCTTTCTACGATCCGAACGGCAATAATGACCGACCTACGATCCAGATGTTCTGTGTGCCTACCGTCTATCTGGATCGCGATGTCATGGGAACGGAACCAGGTGACGGCGTGACGATCAATTCGTTGCTGCTTCGCCCGAAAGCCCGAGGTTCGGTGACGCTTTCCTCCAGCGATCCCTCAGCAGATCCAATCGTCGATACGCAGATATTCGCTCATCCCGATGACCTGAAGCTGACCATGGCCGGCTTTCGTTTTGCGCGTCGGGTGCTTGCGGCCTCACCCATGCGCGACCTGATCGACAGGGAAATCTTCCCCGGTGCCGAGGTTACGAGTGATGAGGCAATCGCAGCCCATTGCAGGCGCACAGTAAAGACGGGCTATCATCCTGTCGGCACGTGCAAAATGGGCCATGACGGCGACCCGGAAGCGGTTCTGGACGCCAGGCTCAGGGTGCGCGGCACGCGCTGCCTTCGGGTCGTCGACGCCTCGCTAATGCCGGCAATCGTCAGCGGCAATACCAATGCCGCCGTTCTTGCTGCCGCTGGCAAGGCAGCTGATCTTATTCTTTCTTGATTGGACTGATCTCATGAAAATTACCAGGCTGACCACCTACATCGTCCCGCCACGCTGGCTTTTCCTCAAGATCGAAACGGACGAAGGTATCGTGGGGTGGGGCGAACCCGTCGTCGAAGGCCGCGCGCTGACGGTCGAGGCGGCGGTGCAGGAAATGGCGGATTATCTGATCGGCAAAGATCCGTTCCTCATCGAGGATCACTGGACGGTGCTTTATCGTGGCGGCTTCTATCGTGGTGGCGCCGTGCACATGTCCGCGCTCGCCGGTATCGATCAGGCGTTGTGGGATATCAAGGGCAAAGCGCTCGGCCAGCCGGTTCACTCGCTTCTCGGAGGCCAGCTTCGCGACCGTATCAAGGTCTATTCCTGGATCGGCGGCGACCGGCCCTCGGACGTCGCGCAAAATGCCAGAGATGTCGTGGCGCGCGGTTTCAAGGCCATCAAGTTGAACGGCTGCGAAGAGATGCAGATCGTCGATACCAACGAAAAGGTCGAGAAGGCTGTCGAGACCATTGCCATTATCCGTGAAGCAGTCGGTCCGCATATCGGCATCGGCGTCGATTTCCACGGTCGCGTTCACAAGCCGATGGCCAAGGTGCTCGCCAAGGAACTTGAGCCTTACAAGCTGATGTTCATCGAAGAGCCGGTTCTTTCCGAAAACAAGGAAGCGCTGAAAGAGATCGCCAACCATACCTCGACGCCGATTGCGCTGGGTGAGAGGCTTTATTCACGCTGGGACTTCAAATCCGTCTTCGAAGGCGGTTACGTCGATATCATCCAGCCGGACCTGTCGCATGCCGGCGGCATTACCGAATGCCGCAAGATCGCGGCCATGGCGGAGGCCTATGACGTGGCGCTCGCGCCGCATTGCCCGCTGGGGCCGATTGCACTCGCCGCCTGCCTGCAGGTGGACGCCGTATCCTATAACGCGTTCATCCAGGAGCAGAGCCTCGGCATTCATTACAACAAGAGCAACGATATTCTGGATTACATCTCCAACAAGGATGTGTTCCAGTATGCGGATGGCTTCGTCTCTATCCCGCAGGGGCCGGGCCTTGGTATTGAAATAGACGAGGCCTATGTCATCGAGCGCGCCAGGCAGGGTCACCGCTGGCGCAACCCGATCTGGCGTCATGCCGATGGCAGCTTTGCCGAGTGGTGAGTGGGGTGAACAGCATGGTTGGAAGGCTTTCCGGCAAACGCATCTTCATAACAGGCGCGGCTCAGGGTATCGGCCTTGCTCTTGCCAAGGCATTTCTTCGTGAAAACGCCGCCTTGTTCCTGATTGATCGCGACGCCGATCTGCTCGAACGCGAGGCGCGCGCACTTCAAGATGGCGGGGGCAAGCTCGGCTGGATGGCGGCGGACATTACGGATGCGAACGCGATTGAAGCGGCTGTAGAAAAAGCGGCAGGCGAGATCGGTCGGATCAACGCACTCGTCAACAATGCCGGGGTCAACGTGTTTGCCGAGCCGCTGGAAACCAGCGACGAGGAATGGCAGCGCTGCTTCGATATCAATCTCAAGGGGGCGTGGTATTGTTGCAGGGCGACGCTTCCGGGCATGATAAAAGCGGGCGGTGGCGTGGTGCTGAACATCGCCTCGACGCATGCGTTCACGATTATCCCGCATACGTTTCCCTATCCGCTGGCAAAGCATGCGCTTATGGGCATGACCAAGTCGCTTGGCATCGAATATGCGTCCAGAAATATACGGGTGAATGCGCTGGCGCCCGGATATGTCGCGACCCGGAAGGTCATCGATTATTGGAACAGCTTCCCCGATCCCGTGGCGGCGGAGGCGGAAACCATGAAGCTCCATCCTGGAGGTCGTATTGCCACTCCGGACGAAATCGCAATGGCAGCCGTCTTCATGATCTCCGATGAATGCCCTTTCATGAACGCGACATGCCTGACTATCGACGGCGGCCTCAGCGTCCAGCAACATCCTGTTTGAATGCTGCCGGGGTCGCCGAAGAGCGGTTAAGACGACGGGTTGCCGCATAAGGCAACGACGCACAAGCGCCACTCCTCTGCGGCAGCCCGTTCATCGCACCTCTACACCATAGGCGGGACGGGGCCGGTAACGGTAATCGCCGCGCCCGTCGCCGCGGTCACGCCACTCCCTGTGCTGACGCCATTGACGGCGGTCATAGTCACGGTATTGGCGATCGCGGTCATAAGATCGGTAATAGACGCCGCTCGAGTAATATCCGCCCGTCCGGTATCCACCGTCATCCACGCATCCACTCAGAATGCCCACAGAGACCAGGCAGATTGCGGCGCTCAAAAGCTTCATTGTTTTATCTCCCAAAAAGCTAGCGTTAACGTGAAATCACGCTTGCAGTTCCATTCCGGAGATGTTGACGCGTGTGTCATTAACCCGGGCTGAACGGGGACCCAAGCTGTTTCCAATGCTGCTCGCCCCAGGTGAGCTCCGGCCTTCGCACCCAAACCAAATACCTGTTCACGTATCCACGATTGAAACGTTCCGCCGGCGATCCATTTCGGAACCTCAGCGATGTGCGGGCATTTACACGAGGCAAACACAAAGCAAAGGGAGGCCCAAATGGATTGGAATCGTGTCGAAGGCAACTGGAAGCAGATGAAGGGTAAGGTCAAGGAGCAGTGGGGCAAACTCACCGACGACGATCTTGACGTCATCAACGGCAAGCGCGAGCAGCTCGAAGGCAAGCTCCAGGAGCGTTACGGTTACGAAAAGGACCGGACCAGGAAGGACGTTGACGACTGGTATGGTCGTCAAAGCTGGTAGCCACAAGACCCCGCTTCGGCGGGGTTTTTCTTATCCGGGTTTACCGGTCGTGAAACTTTTTCAGTCGCTGCGAGTTTGATCTGCAGAGCAATCAGCTCGCACCTGTCACCAGAATATAATCAACCGCTACGCGGAGGACTCGTCGTCCTTTCGGAGGAGATACCGTATGAACTCTATCATTTATCTAGTCGGGCTCGTCGTAATCGTCTTGTTCATTCTCTCATTCCTGGGGTTGCGCTGATGGTTGATTCAATCGGTACTGAAACCAATCGCAGCTATGTCGATTGGCCTGCGATTTTTGCTGGCGCATTTATTGCGTCCGGCGCCATGGCGGTCCTCACCGCATTTGCTGGTGGATTGGGGCTGAGTTCAATCTCGTTGGACGATGGCGAAGTCAGCACAATCTGGCTGATCATAACCGCTCTGTTCGTTATCATTTCCATGGTCGGCTCTTACATGCTGGGCGGTTACATCACCGGCCGGATGCGCCGTCCTGCCGGGCAGGCAGATCGAAACGAACTGACTGTTCGTGATGGCCTCAATGGTCTGGTGGTCTGGGGAATTGGAACGGTCGTCTCTGCGTTTCTGGCCCTCGGCGTGCTGTCCGGCGGTGCAAAAGCCGTGGGAAGCGTGGCGCAAACCGCCATTGAAGCAACCGGTTCGGCCGTGGGTGGCGCAGTCCAAGGCGCCGGTCAGGTCGCCGGTGGGCTGATTTCGGGGGTCGGCAGTGCGGCGGGCGGCATCGCGCAAGGTGCGGGTCAGGCAGCGGCGCCCAGCATTGAGCAGATGCTTCCGCAGGGCCTGAAGACCAATCCGATCGACTACTTCACCGACACCCTGTTGCGAACGGACACACAGACGACCCAGCCGCAGGGTGAACAGGGCGCTGGCGATTTCCAACGTCAGATCAGCGGCCTTCTCGGTAACCTGCTGGCGACCGGCGAGATTTCCGATGCAGACAAAACCTGGCTCACCAATCAGATCGCGGCTCGTACCGGCATCAGCCAGACCGATGCGCAGGCACGGGTGAACCAGACGGTTGAACGTGTGCAGGCCGTGCGTGCAGAAGCACAGAAGAAGGTCGACGAAGCTCAAAAGCAGATCGATGACTTGAAGGCTCAGGCTCAGAAGGCACTGGACGACGCCAAGACAAAGGCCGCTGATGCAGCTGAAAAGGCACGCGTTGCAGGCATCCTCACTGCATTCCTGCTGGCGGCTTCTGCCATTGTGTCATCTGCTGCGGCATATATCGGTGCCGTTCATGGTGGCCGACATCGGGATGAAGGCCGGATTTGGGGTGGGCTTGCCTACCGGAAATGATCGGTTTCGTATACTAGACAAGAGCCTCCATCCTGACGGGTTGGAGGCTCTTCCATTTACAGTTCGTCTGATGACACCCACCTGTTCCGGCCTGTCTGCTTGGCGTTTAGAAGCGCAGCGTCCGCGCGTTCCAACACGCTGCTCACGGTCCCCGCACCCGGTGACGTTGCAATGCCGATCGATATGGTGATGGGGTCAAGCAGGCGACCGCGGTAGGTGAAAGGTGCGCGCTCGACGGCGTACCGCAGTTTCTCCGCAAGCCTGATGGCATCTTCAATGCCCGCAGCCGGCATGAGCACGGTGAATTCCTCGCCGCCGAAACGGAACAGTTCTCCTAGACCACCGATGGCTTCCGAAAGGACCTGGGCGACATATTGCATCACCGCATCTCCGGCGTCATGGCCAAAGCGGTCGTTGAAGCGCTTGAAATGGTCTATGTCGAGCATCAGGCAGGCGAGGTTTTGGGTTGGCTTCCCAATATGCCTGTTCAGCTCCTCATCAAGAGACCGGCGGTTGAGGAGACCGGTCAGGGCGTCCTGTTTTGCCATGCCGACCAGTCGCTGCCGAAGCTGGAGATTTGCGACGGCAAGGCCGACATTCTCGGCGAGGAGTTCCAGATAGAGTCGCTCCGTCTCCAGCGTCTCGTTACCCTGCGGAATTTCAAGATACAGCAGGCCGACGGTGTCACCCAATGCCGTGAGCGGTATACACAGGCCGGGTCCGATATTCCCCTTGATATGATGGCAGGCGACGTCGTCTCCATCAGGGTTACTGGCATGGGGACGCCCGCGCCGGAGCGCCCAGCAATCGTCGATCGAAAACTCCGGCTCGGAAAACGAAGGACTGGACCATTGCCCCGTCGATTGGAGAACCGAACTGTGCTCCTTGATGACAAGCAGGCGGCCGGCAATGGTGGGGAAAATCTGCGGCATGAATTTCGAAACGACGTCGGACAATTCATCCTGATTCTGACATGCCTGGATCCGATGCATCATTTGCAGGATCAGGTCCTTTATACGCTGGTTCTTGCGGTGCTCCGCGTCGAGCCGGTCCCGCTCAAGCCCGTTGCTGCGGAAGATGCGGATGGCCTGGTTCATGTCTCCAATTTCGTCACGACGTCCCTCGTCGGGCACATCGATACTGTAGTCCTGTCTGGCAAGGCGCGTAACGATATTGCTCATCCGGATAAGCGGCGCGGCAACACGTCTGGTAAGGACGAAATAAAGCACGGCCACAAACATCAGGGCGGTGAGTGCAAGCATCGCCTTGGCGATCGATCCATAGAAATCGCTCCGGCTTTTGGCCTGGTCAACCGTTGCCTGTGAGCGGACCGCGATACCTTCTCTCAAGGTCGCGACCGTGTTCATGAGGCCCGTATGCAGCCGATAATGCTCATCGCCAAACAGGATCTGCTGTGCGTCGTTCTGGCGGCCGGATCGATAGAGGCTGATGGCCTCACGCTCCATCTTGTCCAGCGCGTCAGCGCTCTTGCGTATCTCCTGAAATGATCCTGCCTCTTCCGGCGAAACACCGAGCGCGGAGAGTTTGTCCAGCGTGTTTTCGAGGTGCTTTTCCTGATCTTCGTCGACGTAGAATTTCGCCAGATGCTGCTCGTCGCCCCGCATGACGTAGAGACGCGCCTCTTCGGTGCGCTCATCCGCAATGAGTGCCAGTTCCTCGGCAAGATCATTCAACTGGAGGTGATCCTGGATGGCCACTCGTTCTTGAGAAGCACTTCTGGCTGACAGAATGAATGTGGTCGCCGACACCGTTGTGAGTACGAGGGTCACGGCATAGGCCAGGTTCGTGATGGTGCTAAGTCGCATGATGGCGCCGTCTGCTTGCCGCAAGCCATGACAACCGGGCGCGGCGGGTCCAATATCAGAGTCTGCTTATTTTAGGGCATCTCGTCAAAACGGGAAGTTAACATACTGCCGATCATCGTCATGATCGGTTGTGCCGCGGGCTATGTCTGATCCCCTTGGCGATGTGTCGTGGAAGGAGCGTCTCGATCACGTCAGCATAACGCCCGCCGCCATCATTACAGCGTCTCGGCAGCGAGCACGAAGTTGACGTTTTGGAACCTTCTCAGCGGCCTTGCGTCACTGCAAAAGAAAATTTCACGACCCATCACAAAGCCGTGAAACCTTTCACGTCATCCTTCGTTAAGCGACCATGATCGACAATGAATCAAGACCGAAACCGGTCGTTGGTGCCGACGAAACTGGTACCGAAACCGCATCCGTCAAGGATGCTCCTGATACCGATGATCCTCTCCCGCCAGAGGAGATGGAACCTGCTTCGGGCTTGACGCCCGAGGAAGCGGAGGAAGCGCGCAGGAAATATCTGCTGAAGCGCTTCTGGATCAGCGCGCGAGGTTTCTGGAGCCGCCGCGGCGATGGGTTGGCATGGCCGTTCTCGCTCGGGCTTTTGGCCATGATCGGCATCAATGTCGCCTTCCAATATGGCATCAACGTCTGGAATCGCGGAATTTTTGACGCAATCGAGAAACGCGACGCTTCGACGGTCTATTTTTTCGCATCCATCTTTCCGCCCATCGTTTTGGGCAGCGTGTTCATCGTCACCTCACAGGTGTATGTCAGAATGCGTATTCAGCGGCGCTGGCGTTCCTGGCTGACAAAGGCGCTGGTGGGAAGATGGATTGCGAACGGTCGCTATTATCAGCTCAACCTGATTGATGGCGACCACCAAAATCCGGAGGCGAGGCTCTCGGAGGATATGCGGATCGCCACCGAGGCGCCGGTTGATTTCGTCTCGGGTGTCATCGCTGCCTTTGTGTCTGCTTCCACCTTCATCGTTGTTTTGTGGACGATTGGCGGGGCGCTAACGCTGTCGATCGGCGGTGTCTGGATCACGATTCCCGGCTTCCTCGTGGTTGCAGCCGTCATCTATGCGATCATCACCTCCAGTTCCATAGCCTTCATTGCCCGAAACTTCGTCAAGGTTTCCGAAGTGAAGAATCAGGTCGAAGCGGAATTCCGCTACACGCTCACGCGCGTCAGGGAAAATGGTGAGAGCATCGCCCTGCTTGGCGGTGAAGAAGAGGAGCGGAGTGATCTCGACAAGAGGTTCGCCAATGTGCGGGGGCAGTGGCGTCTTCTGGCGCAGCAATATATGCGCACCACGGTTGTCTCCAATGGTTCGATGTTGATTGCGCCCGTCGTACCGCTTCTGCTCTGTGCGCCCAAGTTTCTTGATGGCAGCATGTCGCTCGGCGAGGTAATGCAGGCAGCATCTGCTTTCACCATCGTCCAGTCCGCATTTGGCTGGCTGGTCGATAACTATCCGCGCCTGGCAGACTGGAACGCCTGCGCACGACGCGTCGCCTCGCTGATGATGTCGCTCGATGGCCTCGAGCGGGCCGAAAAAAGCGACACTCTCGGCCGCATCGTGCGCGGCGAAACGGAAGGCGAGACCATGCTCAGCCTCAAGGATGTCTCCGTTTCTCTGGGCGATGGAACCGCCGTCGTCAAAGAGACGGATGTGGAAATCGGCGCGGGCGAGCGCGTATTGGTGTCAGGGGAATCCGGTTCGGGCAAAAGCACGCTGGTGCGTGCCATTTCCGGCCTCTGGCCCTGGGGCGGTGGCAGCGTGAATTTCCGCGCCGGCAGCCAGCTGTTCATGCTGCCGCAGCGGCCATACATTCCAGCCGGCACGCTGCGCCGCGCGGTCTCTTATCCGCAACCGGCGGAAAGCTGGACGGCGGAAGAGATCGGCGCCGCTCTCGACAAGGTTGGTCTTGGCCAACTCAAGGACAAGATCGAAGACGAGGCGCCATGGGATCAGACGTTGTCGGGTGGCGAAAAACAACGCCTGACCTTCGCACGTCTGTTGCTGAACGCTCCCGACATCATCGTCATGGACGAGGCGACGGCAGCCCTGGACGAAAAAAGTCAGGACAAGATGATGCAGACGGTCATCGACGAACTACCGGATGCCACGATCATCAGCGTGGCGCATCGTGCCGAACTGGAAGCATTTCACAGCCGCAAGATCACACTGGAACGCCGGGAAGGTGGCGCAAAGCTTGTCAGTGATATCGAGCTTATCCCGCGCAAGGCCAGAAAGGGGTCTATGCTTCGGCGCATAGTCAAGCGGCGGTGACGGGTACATCTGATGGCCCTGCTACGCAGTTTTACTGGAAATGCGCTAGATCAGCAGATAGCTGGCCTCGGAAATACGTTGAACAACGGCTTGCCCCGCAAGGATGATGAAGTCGCCTTCAAAGGGCTGGTCAGGCCGTAGCAGGTGTTTGTCGATCGTCAGCAGGAAATGCGGTGAGTGCAGTTCGCCCGGCGATATGGAAATGTAAGACCAGCGATGCCAGGCGAATGGCATTGCGGCGAGGGTCATGCCCAGCAATCCTTTGAGGCGCATAGACCATGTTTTCGATGATTTGGCGTGGCGCGCAACATCGGCATCGCCGACAATTTGCGGGCGGTTCCAGGCCGTCTGGCCATGGTTGATCTTCCATGCGTCGGGGTCGTCATTTGCCAGATCGATTGTCGATTTCACCGGCTCGGCGATCAGCGCGACGTTCGGGCTGAGCAGGCGTGGAACGAAAGAAAACGGCAGGCTGCGGATTTCGCGCAAGGGCGCGTTGACGCGGATCACCTGCGCCAGACACCGCCAGTCGAAGCCCTGATGGGACGTATGGTGCGCGGGCACCCGGTCCAGCCGATATAACCCTGCCCAAAAAGTCTCTTTCAGATTGCCGGATTGCCGGTTGTAGCCCATGAGGGCCGAACCCCAGTTCTTGATCCATACCGCTGGCCCGACTTCGACCGGCACCGTCACCAGGAAAATCCGGGGGCGAACGATCGCGCAGACATGCTCGATGACACGGACGGTGCGGTTGAGGTGGATATGTTCGAGCGTTTCCAGCGCGATGACGATGTCGGCCTCGATCGTTTCGTAAAGGCGCTCGTCGGTGGCGTCGCCGACGATGAAACGGCAGTTTTCAAATTTGCTGTAACGATTGCGCGCGGCCTCGATGAAGGTCGGATCGTAGTCGATGCCCACATAGTCAACGTCGAATTTCTCCAGAATATGTCCGACCGCAGTTCCAGGCCCGCAGCCGATATCCAGTATTCTGACCTTCCGATTACCGACATCCTTCTGCACGGTTTCGAGGACCTCAAGCAGTTTTCGATAGCGGCCCGCATGCAGAAAGCGCGTCAGCCAGTTGAAGTTCTGCGTTTTTTCGTAAGTCGTCGCGAACGTACCCATCCAATCCGCCTCCATGAATCTTAGATGATCTCGTCTCGCGCTCCCTGCCGTCGTAAAGATCGTGCGCGACCCGGCGTTGTATTTGCGAAGTCTGGCACGGTGCGCGCGACCTGCAACTCGACCAAAAGGCTTAAGGCGGGAGTGGGGATACTCACCCTGCCTCCTCTTAAAGGCAGATGTCGACGTGGTGGACGGTGAATCGGCCAGTTCTGACCTGCCGTCCTCTCCCTTTTGGTATGCTGCCGACCCGCAGGGCCTCGTTATACCTTCTATGGAGGCGCCAGCCGGGGCCGGAACCGCTGGGAGATGTGGTGAATGGTAGACAAGAGAGCCTTGATCATCGGCGTAACCGGGCAGGACGGCGCTTATCTGAGTGAATTGCTGCTTGCCAAGGGATATATCGTTCACGGCCTGAAGAGGCGGTCTTCCTCCTTCAATACCGGCCGGATCGATCATCTTTATCAAGATCCCTTCGAGGAAGACCTTCGCTTTCGTCTGCACTTCGGTGACCTGACGGATGCCACGAACCTGTGCCGGGTCATTCAAGAGGTCCAGCCCGACGAGATTTATAATCTTGGCGCCCAGAGCCATGTCCAGGTCAGCTTCGAGACGCCGGAATATACGGCAAATGCGGATGCGCTTGGTACGCTGAGACTGCTGGAAGCCATGCGCATTTTGAACTTGGGCGACCGGTGCCGGTTTTACCAGGCATCCACATCGGAGCTGTTCGGGGGGATGGGTACTGTTGCCCAGCACGAGGGTACGCCGTTCTATCCGAGAAGCCCCTATGCTGCGGCAAAGCTCTACGCCTACTGGATGACGGTCAATTACCGGGAAAGTTACGGCTTTCACGCATCGAACGGCATTCTTTTCAACCATGAGAGCCCTATTCGCGGGGAGACATTCGTCACCCGGAAAATCACGCGCGGCGTTGCGGCCATCGAACGCGGTCTCATGGGCAAGCTGCGCCTTGGCAATCTCGACGCAAAGAGAGACTGGGGACATGCGCGCGACTATGTCGAAGGCATGTGGCGCATCGTGCAGCAGGAAATACCCGAGGACTATGTGCTCGCGACCGGCGAGGCACATACGGTGCGGGAATTCGTCGAGCTTGCTTTCGGCGTTGTTGGCAGGAGCATCGAGTGGCACGGCGATGGCCGTGACGAAGTGGGATACGATGCCAAAACCGGAAATACGATCATCGAAATCGATCCGAGATATTTTCGTCCGGCAGAAGTGGATTTTCTTCTCGGTGACTCCAGCAAGGCACGCAGAAAACTAAACTGGAGCCATTCAACGTCCTTCTGCGACCTTGTTCATGAAATGGTCGAAGCGGATCTTCGCCTCGTGATGCTGGAAGAGGGAAGAAATGAATTCGTCGCATAAATCGAAAGACATCGCGTTCAGCTTGAAGGGCAAGCGCGTCTGGGTTGCCGGCCATACGGGAATGGTCGGCTCGGCACTTGTGCGACGGCTGCAACGCGAAAGTTGCAAAATCCTCACAGTCTCGCGCAGCGAGCTGGACCTGACCCGACAATATGAGACGGAGCAATGGATGGCGGCGGCAAGGCCGGAGGTTATTTTTGTCGCTGCCGCCAAGGTCGGAGGCATCGCAGCAAATGCAGCCTATCCGGCTGACTTTCTTTACACCAACACCCTCATTTCGATGAACATCATGAAATCGGCTGCTGATATCGGTGTCGAAAAGCTTCTCTGGATGGGATCGAGCTGCATCTATCCGAAATTCGCAGCACAACCGATCACGGAAAATGCCCTTCTAACAGGTCCGCTGGAGCCGACCAACGAGGCCTACGCCATTGCCAAGATCGCGTCGCTCAAGCTTTCCCAGTTCTATGCCAGTCAGTACGGCCTGAATTGCATCTCCGTCATGCCGACCAACATCTACGGCCTGAACGACAATTTCGATCCGCAAAGCTCGCACGTCATTCCCGCGATGATCAGGCGAATGCATGAAGCGAAAATCAGCGGTCAGAACAAGGTTGTTCTATGGGGTACGGGCAGCCCTCTGCGTGAATTTCTCCATGTGGACGATCTGGCGGATGCCTGCTGTTTCCTTATGAAATCATCGGCGCATTTTCCGCTGCTCAATATCGGTTCGGGACGGGAGATATCAATCCGCAATCTTGCCCACCTGATTGCAGGCATCGTCGGCTATGACGGGCAGATCGTTTTTGACACCAGCAAGCCGGATGGCGCTCCGAGAAAGCTGCTCGACTGCTCGCGGCTAAACGCGCTTGGCTGGACCTCGACGGTGGAACTCAGATACGGAATTCAGGATTTGTATGAGTGGTGGCGACAACCGAAGTCGCTGCAACCGGATATGGTACGACAAGCCGTGTAATAAGCCATCACGGGGCGTGCAGGTGCTATTTCTGGAGACGGGTCCGCTTCGCTTGCTGATGCCGGTTCCACTCGCAGGAATTGAACCCAGCCTGCGTTCGTCTGCGGAGATTGCGCAAGATGAGATCGCCAAATTCCCTGACATCATGGATTTTCCCTGTCGTGCTTGTGCTCGCATTGTCAGGTTTGCCATTGTCGGGTTTCGCATTTTCGGGTGTCGTGGCGCAACCGGCGGTGCAGGGAGGGCAAGAGCCAGGCAGTCAGCCTGATCCACGCCAGTTCGGTTTCCCGATACCCGTTCCAGAACCACGATTGCCAGATGATGCGGATGCCTTCAATCCGCCGTGGACAGAGGTTGGCGGCGAGGGGCCGGCAATCGCGGAGATTTCTAGAACGGCGGGCGCTGACGAGGTTGTGTCGATGACCGGCGTCGATCTCGATGGACGAACCGGTTTTCAAATCTTTTCGCAAGCTCCCGGCGCCACGCAGGGTGTGGTGACGCCGGTCGCACCGCTGACGGCTGATGCGACGGCGGCGACGCTGCTGCTGCCAACGACGCTTGCCTCATGGTCCACCTACCTGATCAGGCCCCAGCGGGGTGATGTCCAGGGACGCAGCTTTGCGATCAATCGCACCGAAAGCTGGTGGATCGGGCCGGATGCCGCAGCGCCTGGAGCGGTCGTCTCGGTCTATGGACGCAACCTTTCGCGGTTCAATGGGACCAGCCAGTCTTATCTCTATATCAAGCCGGCCGGTGCCGCGGGCTGGTATGTTCCGGCAATCTCCGTCAACCCCTTCAAGGTCGATTTCAAGGTGCCGGCTCTGCCTCCGGGCAAGTATGAAGTGTGGGCTCACAATACCCATGGCGGCCGCTTCGGCTGGAGCGGTCCGCTTGCACTTGACGTCCTGTCGCAATCGCCATGGGCGGCGCAGGATAAAAAGCGCATCAACGCCGGACAGTTCGGTGCGACGGGCGATGGCATGACCGATGACACCGCGGCGATTTTGCGCGCAATCGACGCCGCGGCTGCAACGGCGCCATCGGTGTTGTATTTTCCCGCCGGCATTTATCTCGTGACAAAGCCTCTCACTGCGCCCGGCAATGTGGCATGGTTGGGGGAAGGGGCTGACAACACGGAAATCAGGCTCAACCGCAGGATCGATCAGAGCATGGTTGTCGTTCAAGGCGACTACACCCGGTTCGAGAAACTGACACTCAATGCCAATCGCAATATTGCCGGTAAACCTCTTCTCGCTTTGCGCAACCGCAAAAACATCCGTCTGGATTCCGTGCGCATCGACGCCTGGGGCGTGCCGGCTTTCGATGCGCAGGACACGGAAGGGCTTTTTGTCCATGCGTCCGAGCTGATCGAAAACGGGTCCTTCTACGGCGCGAGCCGGCAGGTGTTTTTCTCCGATAATCGTTTCCGGATGACGGGCTACGGCGAGTCCGTCGTCGCCCTGTGGGGTGGGCGCGATTTTGCCATGACCGGCAACGAGCTGACGAACGCGGATGAAAGGCGCGACGACGGCCATGGCATCGGACGTTTTTTTGTTGGCCAGGCGCATTTCGGCAGCATGCGAAACCTCTATTTCGAGAAAAACATCTCAAGAAATGCCGCGCCTCACGACTGCACCAAGGTCGATTGCAATAAGGGCGAACAAATCTGTTTCGAGATCGTCGGGAGCAAGCTTAAAAATGATTTCGTCGGCGCTTCGTCGACCTCGGTTACCTTCAGCACCCTGTCGGATTTAGGGGATGCCGTGCCGGGCGGGCGCGATCTCGTTATCGTTGGCGGCCGAGGTGCCGGGCAGCACCGTCACATTGTATCGACGGACGGTTCTACCGTTCTGCTCGAACAAGCCTGGAATATCGTTCCCGATCGAACGAGCCGGTTTGCGCTGGCAGCGACCGCATCGCGGGCCGTTATATACGACAATACGTTCGAGGGCAGGGGAAGTTATGCGGAGCATGATTCCGATTCCACCGCCGTTCTCCTTTACGGCAACGTCTATGACGTGGTGGTCGACAGCAACCGCATCTCCCGGATGCGACACGGCATGATGACGGTTGCGCTGGACTCGACGCGGGGCCTTAGCCCGTATTTCCTGCAATATTCCAACAACAGCGTGGCCCGCAGCAACAGCGGCCTCTATGTCGGCACGACATTCGCGGATACCGGCGTTGCCGGCATCTGGGGCGGTCTCGGAAATGTGTATCGCAGGAACAGGTTCACCGATATCGCCTATATCGGCGTCGAATATGAAACGTGGAACCATGCCGGTGCCGACTACAATGGCACTGTCTTCGATGGAAATACGTTCACCAACGTCCGCTACGGCTTCGTTGATGCCTACAAACTCATGTGGACGCATGACGGCAGCTTCAAGGCCGGACCGGCCGAACGCTCAAGGCGGATCAACACGGTACTCTATGACAATCATTTTACCCGAGGACCGCCAGGGCCGGTCCAAAGTTCGGGTTTCGTGACGATGCATCCGGACAATAGCTGGGCAAATATCGGCTCGACGTGGAGCGGTTTTGCAACGGGAAACGCGGGGCCAACGGCCAACACCGTTAAACCGTCGTCCAATGCCGCAAGGCCAACATCTTATTAAACGGGTCTATTCCCGGAAAAATTGGGGCAAATTACCCCTAATGACGTATCTGCGGTGAATTGACCTGTTGCTGGAAAGTGGCGACTATGGCTCGATACATCTAGGTCATGCGATACCATGGGCCATTCAGATTGAGGCTCGGAGGTTTCCATTGCAGGCGAGGGACCCGACGGATCGTTCGTTACTCCATGAGTGGCGAGCGATCTGTGGTTCGTTCGGTTCAGCTGATATTCTTGCAAATCTCAATCAGAAGCCGTCGATGCGACAGGATTTGCGCGGCGTTGGCGACGATTTGTGCGAGATGCAAATAGGCTCGCCCGGTTCAACGAGCGAGCCCTCCCGGTTACCAGGTGAGCCCGGTGACCGGCGACCCACCAAAGTATCAGGGGGCGGCGGGTACCTCTAGAAACCGCTTTTATCGTGTCGATTCAATCTGGCTATAAGCGGTAGGGTGCCCATCCACGCATATGCTGTCTGACAAATTTTGCGCTTTTGGTAACGACAAAACGATAAAGGCGGTAGAGTTTGATAAAACTCACCTGGCCGGTCCGTTTTTTGCCGTCAAATTGAGCCAGGTCCGGACGTCGCTTGCCGTGATCCAGATCTGTCCATCGAACGCAAACATTCCCTTCTCGATTTTGGATGCCCCTATCATTGCAAACACGTCGGCGAATTGCGCCAGACGTTGCGCATCGCATTGCGGTGGGGACTGAATGTCGTTCAGGGCATCCTGCGTCACATGGACGGGCCACAGCCCTCTTTCTCCGTTCACGATGATGACAGCGTCCTGCCTGACCATGTGATAACCAACCGGAATGATCGCAGATTCCATCTCCGCCTCCCAGACACTTGTGCCGATTGCTTCTGCTCTCTGGAGGAAATCGGGAGCCTACCGATCGGAATTCCGGTAAACCCTTTTTAGTTAACGCTTCCTGTGACGAGCGCTGCCGAAACCGGGTCTTTGCCGGATACCGACAGGCGGACGCGGACGACGTCTCCCGCCCGAACTTGCGTATGCTCGTCGGCAGCTATTTCGCTATAGGCGCCTGCAACCTGACGCACGATGAAGAACTTGGTTTCGATCATGTCCTCGAGGCTGGAAACCCGCCGCGCCGTCGAGCCGATCTCGGCCATGGATTGAAGACTGAAGGCCAGTTTTTTCTTCAGGCGCATGATGTCGAGGGACGTCTCCCGCAGTTCGGTCGCAGCATCATTGTGCCTTTTGCTTTTCAACTCCAGAATACGACGCTCCACCTCGCTCTTGTTTTGCTGCGCGCGTGCCAGGAACGATGTCGATTCCAGCACCTGCTGGTTCATGGATAGCAGTTCGCGCTTGCGCTCTCGGAGGGCAGATTCGGAGGCTGCACCGCGCGTGACAAGTTCCTTCGACGCGTTGACATCCATGTCGAGCAATTCGAGTTGCTGGTTGCGCATGACGTTGCTTTTCTCAAGCGTATCTATTTCCTGAATGAAGTTCTGCCGCTGGACTTCGAGGTTGGTCTTTTCGTCCTGCTGCGCCGACAGGCGAAGGCGAAACAGACCTGTTTCAGACGAGACGATTTTCTCCAACGCGGCGCGATCCCGGACAAGTCCGATGTCGTCGCCCTTATAGTTGAATTCGGTGTCGTTCAGTTCCGCTTCCAGCCGAACGCGCCTAACGTCCTGCGACAGCAGTTGCATCGACATGTCTTCATATTCCTGCTGGGCCGCGATCAGCTGTATGCCCGATGTATCCCTCTGTGCATTCGACTCGCGCAATCCCCCGCCGAGTGCGAAGAGCTCAAGCACGATCATGCCGGGACGGAATTCATATTTTCCCGGCTTCTGGACGTCGCCGACAACGAAGATCGGAGCATATTCCTTGACCGCGACGGCGACGGAGCGGTTTGCCACATGGCTTGCCAGATCGCGGCTGATCTGCGCACCGATTTCGTTCACCGTCTGATCGACCACGTTGACGTTGCCAAGAAGCGGATAACCGATCGTTCCATCCGCACTGACAGGGAATAGGCCGGTCAGGCCCGGGTCGCCATAGACGGAGATCGTCAAGACGTCGCCGGTCGCGACCTTGTAATTGGTTCCATCTGCAACGGCCGGTAGCTGGCAAACGGCCAAAGACAGAAAGGTCGTACTGGCGATCATCAGGGAAAAGCCTTTGGGCCTTGTCACGAAGCGCATGTCTCACCTCTCATTATGGACGATAGCCGGCGGGCGCAGATTGGTTGCGCGTTTCTGTGGCTTGAAATGCGTATTCCAGTTCCGGAAAATCCTCGGCCAGACCGGCGTTCGATGCGTTCTCTGACGCCGTATGCCGTTGAGGACGATGCCGGTGATCGGCCGGCCCGCGACCCGCAGCTTGATGACGGCGTTTTTCATGGCCGTGCCATCGGCGACATCCTGCCGGACCACGAACGAGACGGCGTCCGACAAAGTGGCGATCCGCAACAGGTCGAGGTCATGCGCAACGGACGGGGCATCGATCAATACAAGTTCGTATCGCTGCCTCGCCTCTGCAATCAGGCCGGCGAAGCGCTTGCTTCCAAGAACAAGATTTGGTGGCAGGTCGCTTTTCTCGGCGATGATGATGTCGACCCCTGAATCCTGATCGTGCTGGATGATGTCATCCAGCGATACCTCACGGTTGACCGCCTGGGCGACATGCGACGCCGATCCAACATTGAATTCCGATCCGAGAGCCGGATTCCGCAGATTGGCATCGATCAGCAGCAGCTTCACGCCGCTCATCGCAAGCGATCTGGCAAGGTTGGCAATCACGAACGTCTTGCCTTCGCCATCGGCCGAAGAGGTGAAGGCGATCACCTTGGCCTTGCTCTCCGCCAACTGGATGTGGGTCTGAAGGTCGGCAAACGCGCTGTAGAAATCCGCCGCGCCGCTGCTGAATTTCCCGGGCTTGTTCTCAAACTCTCCAAAGGAAATGCGTGGGATGCGCCCGATGACGTTAAGCCCGGTTTTCTGTTGGAGGGACGTGATGGAGCCAACGGAGCGGTCGGTAAAATTCAGGATGAAAGCCGCCGCCAAACCGGTGCTGCAACCGAGAAGAAGCGCAGCCAAGGCCCACAAACCCGCATCAGGGCTGGTCGGCTTGCGGGACGGCATGGCGCTCGATATGATCCGTGCCTCGGCAGTGGCGATACCGTCCTGTTCGATCGTCTGCTTGTAGCGTGCCAGATATGTCTCGTAGATCGAGCGGTTCGCTGCCGCTTCCCTGTCAAGTTGCCCGGATTGAACCATCGCCATATCCGTCGTGGAAACGGCGCGTTGCACGTCGTTAAGGCTGGCTTCGACCTCCTGCCGCTGTTTTTCGGTGACCTCGATCTCATTGCGCAAGGCGGAGATGATCTGCGCTATTTCTGAATCGATCTGCTTGTTGAGTGAACTGAGCTGGGAGGATAATTGCGGACGCTCCGGGCTCATGACGGCGCCGCTTTCGTCGATCTGCGCGATGGCTCGAATGACCCTTGCCTGCTCGGCCCTTAAAAGCTGGATCGTTGGTGAGGCCAGAACTTCGGTTATCCCGAGCCCATTGCCGCTTTTTTGCAGTTCAAGCGCTGTCGCCAGACGCGCGCGCGACCCTACCAGCTTGGCCTGTAGCGTTGTCAGCTCGACATTCAGACTTGCAAGACGCTGCGATTGCAGGGGAAGGCCGCCAGTGTCTATCAACCCGGATTTTTCGCGAAATTGCGAGGCCTGGCGTTCGGACTCCTCGAGTTCTGTCCGCAGACTGACAAGCCGCTCCCCGAGCCATGTGCTGACACGCCGGGTTGCCGTCGTCTGGAGGTCGATCTGATAGTCGATATAGGCTTCCCCAAAAGCGTTGGCGACTTTCGCGGCAAGCGCCGGATCGCCGGCATAATAGGAAATGTAAATGGTATACGACCGGCCATCATTCATCACACGAACGTTGGTCATGAGGGTATCGATCATTTTCGATGTCTCGGCGTCGTTGCCAAGCACGATCGCGGCGGTGTTCGCCGGGTCGGATTTGGCTTGCCGCCCTTCGAGCAGGCGATCTTTCTGCAGAATGACGAGAACCCGTTCGGCCATGGACCTCGAGCCGATGATATCGAGTTCGGTTCGCAGCACCGGGCTTTCCTGCGGCAGCGGCGAGACAACCGATTCGGTGGGGAGCGCCTGAAGCTTGCGGACATCAAGCGCAAGCGTCGCTTCGGCCTTGTATCGGATCGGGGTTCGCGCGTAGCCGATTGCCGCGATTGTGAAACTGGCGAGAAAGCAGATGAAGACGGCTTTGCGCCGCTCCCGCAGGATGGATATGAAGCGGGAAATGCCTTCCTGTTCACTCGCAGATGATGACGACTGGATCATGACTGTTCCTGCTCTCAGCGGCGCGTTCGGTAGCGGTCGGTGAATGGTGCGGGCTTAACGCCCTTACGCCATGTCACCGATCTTGCAGGCAACTTCCGTGCGGTTGGTTGCCCCAAGCTTCTTCATGATATTGCGGATATGGACCTTGATGGTGCTTTCGCAGAGGTTCAGTTCCAGAGCGATATCCTTGTTCGCCTTGCCGCACCGCAGGGCCTCCGCGATAGCCGATTGACGGCTTGTAAATTTCATCGGCGGTGTGGTCGCATGTGCCGTCAGGCCGAACAGGCTTTTCATGTTCATGACGCTGCTTGCCGGTATGAAACGGCCGCCCGCTATTGCAAGGCTGATCGCCTGAACGCAGACATCGACGCTGACGGAACTCGATATATACCCACGCACGCCAAGAGCGATCGTATCGAGGATGGTATTGATATCCTGATCGTCGGAGAGCACGACGACGGCGGCCGGCGACACGGCAGCGACAATCTCTGCTAGCTCGCGGTTCATCTCTGCCGACGGAGCGGGCAAGGCACTGACCAGAACTGCCGCAGGCATGCCGATTTCCGCGCGTGCCTGTTGCCATTCGCCGAGATTGGAGAAGGTCAGAATGCGCCTGTCCGCATATTGATAGTTGAGACTATGGGCAAGGCATTCCCGCTCCAGCATGCGACGATCGATGATGCCGATGTAGCCGGCCGTATTCGTTTCGGCCTGCGGATGCGGTGCGCCTTCCGACGGGTTCTCGGAGATGTGGTTCTGGATCATGACGAAAATGCCCCCTGTATTATTTTTGGTTTCTTTTAATTCCAGGAAAACGTCGATTTCTTATCTGTCAGGCGAAGGTCAGCTTTCTGACGGTAAAGGCTTCGGCAAAGCGTGTCGGTGCACGGCATTCCATTCCCCGCAGCCGCGCCAGGCCGCGAAAGGTATCGGCGTCGAACCAGTCCTTGGATCTCTGTGTTCCGAAGTGTTGCAACAGTAGCTCGACCTTCATGTTCATCGCGTCTTCGCTCAACGGCACATAGGCATTTCGCCTGCTGAAATCGCCGTCCCATTTGGGGATTTCGTATTCCAAAATCAGGTGATTTCTAAAGATGTTGGATGTGAGCTTGTTGATTTCGCGGTGATCCTGATGCGCATCCTCACGACTATGCGTGAAGATGATGTCGGGACTGACTTTGTCGCGCAATGTCAGCAACCACGACTTGATCTCGCGGCTCTGCGTGGGAAAGTAGCTGTCCTGAAACGAGGCAAGCTCAATGGAGTAGGATGCCGCTTTTGCCAGAAAAGCCTCGGCGGAACTGCGTGCCTCCAGCGCGCGTTCGTTGCCGGCGCTGAGGACGCACCAGTAGACATCCAGCAGCACGCCTTTTGAAAGCAGGCTGAGGACCGTGCCTCCGACGCCGATCTCGATATCGTCGGAGTGAGCTCCAAGACAAAGGATAGACAGGCGATCACCGGCGGAGGCAAGGGACATGTTTTTCATGGCAGCAGCTTTGGTTCTGACGATCTGCGTGCCATTGACGCATCGTCTCCAATCCATGGCATGTCACCACGCTCGACCATCGCTTCCAACGTCTGCCAGTCGCGCAGCGTATCCATTGAGCGCCAGAAGCCCTCATGTTTGTAGGCCATCAGTTTGTCTTCGGCTATCAACCGGGAAAACGGTTCCAGCACGAGTTCTTCGCCCTCGCGCATGTACTCGAAAATTTCCGGTCGCATCAGGAAATAGCCGCCGTTGATCCACATATCTGATGTTTCCGATGATCGAAATTCCCGGACCCTTCCGTTCTCGTCGATCTCCGCCAGGTGGTAGGTGAGGGGTGGTCTGACAGCCAGGAAGCAGGCGAGCTTGTCGCTCTTTTCGAACTGGGCAATCATGTCGTCGAGATCGACGTCGGTCAGGCCGTCGCTATAATTGGCGAGGAACATTTTCTCGCCTTTGAGATGATGACGCACAGCCCAGAGACGCTCGCCTATATTGCGCCATATCCCGGTATCGATCAGGGATACGCGCCAATCCCTCGGCAGTTCCTCGAGCAACTCCACACGTCCGGGGCTTGATATGACGCAATCGGCATAGCTTTCCGGCCGGCTGTTCAGGAAGAACTCTTTTATGACATGCGCCTTGTAGCCGAGGCAGAGGATGAAGTCCTCATGCCCGAAACGGGCGTAATATTGCATGACATGCCGCATGATCGGTTGAGACCCGAGCGGGATCAGCGGTTTCGGGACGCTTTCGGAATATTCCCTGATGCGCGTACCCCTGCCGCCGCAGAACAAGACGACCTTCATTGTACCAACTCCTTCGGATCAATGATGGATATGTCGGGAATTGGAACGATGAATTTCCCGCCCCAGTTTCTGATGTCGTTCATTTGTGCAACGATCTCATGCTTCAGGTTCCAGGGGAGAATGAGAACGTAGTCCGGCTTGATGCGCTCTATTTCGCTGACGGGCCGGATCGGAATATGCATTCCCGGCGTGAGGCGGCCGTGTTTGTAAGGATTGCGGTCGACTGCAAAATCGATGAAATCCGTGCCGATGCCGCAATAATTCAGCAGCGTATTGCCTTTTCCCGGTGCGCCATAAGCGCAGATCGATTTGCGCATCTCCTTGAGGCGGATGAGGAAAGACAGGAGGTTTCGCTTGGTCTGGCGCACGGCTTCGGAGAAGGCGGTATAGGTCTCGATCTGGTCGAGCCGGGCGCCGCGCTCCCGTGCGAGGAGATTGTCCACGCGGGCTTCACGCGAAAACTTGCTGTCTTCGTGTGAGAAAAACACTCGCAGCGAACCGCCATGTGTGGGGATCTCTTCGACATCGAAAACCTTGAGCCCATGACGGCGGGCCATTTTTTCGATGGTCAGCAACGAGAAGTAGGAAAAGTGTTCGTGATAGATTGTGTCGAACTGGTTTTCCTCGATGAGCTTTTCGATATGCGGGAATTCAAGTGTGATGACGCCATCCGGCTTGAGCAGCGCTTTCATGCCAGCAACGAAATCGTTGATATCAGGCACCTGGGCGAGGACATTATTACCGATGATGAGATCGGCTTTTTGTCCCCTGGCCGCCATATTGGTTGCTAGAGCCTCGTTGAAAAATTCCGTCAGTGTCGGAATGCCTTTCCCGATCGCCACCTTTGCGACGTTGACCGCCGGTTCAATTCCGAGCATCGGGATGTTGCTAGAAAGGAAATGCTGCAGCAGGTAACCGTCGTTGCTGGCAAGCTCGACAACGAAACTTGACTGGCCAAGCGAAAAGCGCTCGATGACCATGTCGCAATACCGTTTTGCGTGTGCGACCCAACTGTCCGAGAACGAGGAAAAGTAAGCGTATTCCGTGAAAATGTTCTCTGGCGCAACATACTCCTGAAGCTGGACCAGAAAGCATTCGTCGCAAACGAATGCATGCAGCGGATAAAATGGCTCGACGTCGTTGGCTGCATCGGCTGCCACGAAGCTTTCGCAGGGTGGAGACATGCCAAGATCGACGAAGGTATGCACCAATGGCGCGCTGCAAAGGCGGCAAAGCCCCACGTGTTGCGTAGAGCTCAACCTTGCGGAAAAAACTGCCTCATTATTCATCGGACGCCCCTGATTTCATCGCAGTGTCTTTGAGTGAATTTGAGAAAATTCTTTTATTAACTGGAAAAAATACTATGGATCGGGGGGAGTGACGATACTGCATTCGGCACGAAAACGTCATCCATAAGCCGTAGGTTGATATAAGAATCCGCTAAAATACGCTTCCAGCGGTCGGCTTTGGAAACCGAAAGGGTGACTTATTTGACAACCCGCCTTCAAGCTATGGTTCTGCCTATGGATGTATTCCTTAGCCGCTAAAAATGGCGGGGAATTCTTGCCTGCGAGGGGTTGCTTCAGGAGCGCCGAATGCTGTTTGAGAAGACGAAGATCGAGGGGCTTTGGGTCGTCAATACGGTGCCTGTCCGGGATAGTCGCGGCTCTTTTGCCAGAACATTCTGCAAGCGTGAATTTGAGAGCAACGCGCTGGTTTCTGATTTCGCGCAGCACAGCCTTTCCCTGTCAAAACTGAAACACACCGTGCGAGGCTTGCATTTCCAGCGACCTCCGCATCAGGAGACAAAGCTGGTTTCCTGCGTCAAAGGATCAATATGGGATGTCGCCGTCGATCTGCGTCGCGACTCGCCGACCTATCTGCAATGGGTTGGGACGATATTGTCGGCCGACAATGGCGCGCAGTTCTACATTCCCGAGGGTTTTGCGCACGGTTTCCAGTCGCTCAGCGACGACGTTGCCGTGTCCTATCTGATTTCGGTGCCCTATGCGCAAGAAAGTGCAGCGGGGATCCGCCATGACGAGCCCGCAATCGGTGTAGAATGGCCCGCGCCACCCTCCGTCATGTCGGAAAAGGACCTGGGTTGGCCGGTTTGGCAATGAAGTTCTAGCGCGTCAGGAAACCAAGATTGGAGACAAGGCCTGCTTCAAGCAGCTTGCCGGCAGCGCTCGCAATATCGACAAATGGCATTTTCGACCTTTCGGCGATATCAAGCAGCGAGTTGTTTCCATCGGCGAGGTTGAGGATCCATAGATAGGCCATGGTGCGGCCATCATTGGTCTTATGGCCGCCGATCGCAGGGAAAAGCCCGTATTTTCCGAGCTGTGGTTCACCCTTGGGCTTGAGGTTCAACGGCGTCCAATTGTCTTCGAGAGCATCGATCATGTCCATGATCATCCAGAAGGATGAGTAGAGGTGTTCGGGCCGGATGAAGTCGAGATTGTCGGCCGAGGTGTGATATTCGGGAAAGGTTCCGAAAGCGCTTCTTTGCAGCAGTCCGACCGGCAGATTGAAGCCCGGCGAACAGAATTGGCGCTCATCATAGCCGTAGGGACTGAAGTCGGCGATCTCAAGATGTTTTTTGTCCTCACCGCAGCGCGTGCAGGCAGCGATCCGGTCGATCAGCGCATCTCCCCTGCGGCTGCGCTTGTAGTTCGGTCCGCCCCCGTCGCCAATGCATGAAACCACAAGACCGTGTGCGATGTTCGAGATATCTTCTTCGTTCTGCGCAAGCCATGACAGGGAGCCGATCGTTCCGGGTGCGAAGACGAACCTGTAGCTGTAATATGTGGATCTGCTTTTCAGACCGGCCGCAAGACACGTCAGCACTGCAAGGCCGGAACAATTGTCGTTGGCGAGCGATGGATGACAGATATGCGCGAAGAGAAGCACTTCCTTGGTACTTCGTCCGACATGCAGATATTCTCCGTAAAACAGATTGCCTGACGTCTTTTCGGTGTCGATGACGACTTCATAGTCGCCGTCCTCGAGCTTGAGGAACGCATGATGCGACATGCAGAAGCCCCAGGCATCCGTGTAATAGGCTGTTTTGTACGGAATGAGATCGGGTTGTGCCGGCAAGGTATAGATATGAGCCTGCAGTTCGGCCAGCGGCATCACGCGACGTTGAGGGATGCTGTAGTTCATGAGATGCAGGTTCGAGATCTGAAAGTCGATGACCTTGCGTCCCGCCGCGTTTTTCACATAGGCGTCCCGGACGATCCATTCCTGCGGCACCGTCCAGTCGAAAACCCGCGTTCCGCTCGGGATGGCGCGCTGCTCGATATCGATATAGTCTTTAAGGATCGCGATCGTGTCGCGCACACCTTTACCGGTGATGCTGCGACAGATCGGAAAGAGGCGGGAGGCCAGATCATGAATGGTCTGGCCGATACCTGCCTCTCGCCACGCAGCGCCTGTCAGCGTGGCGCCAGGCTCCATCTTGCCCATCCGAGCCTCCGTTCAAGCCGATGTCGCAATATCGGCACTGTAGCGCGGCGCGGCCATGGGGCGGCGCAGGTTGATGTCGATATCCCTGTCACCGATCAGCTTCTGAAGTTGGCCGATCCGCTGATAGTGCGGTCCCTCGAATTCCGCCATTGTCAGGCCGGCGCTCTTATAGGCCCTATAGAGTTGCTCGGCACCGGCTGCCGCCGTCCATGTCGGTTTGAATGCCGGAAGCGCACGGGCGATCTTGCCGAAATCGACGCGGTAGGAACGGGTATCGGGGCTCGCGTCGCTCGCATATTGCAGCCGGCATCCGGGCACGGTGAGGGCGACGATTTCGGCGATCTCCCTGATCTGATAGTTGTGCGCGTCCTGCCCGACGTTGAAAGCCTGATTGTGGACGACATCGGTCGGCGCTTCGAGCGCGGCCAGAAAAGCGCGCGAAATATCCTCGATGTGAACGATTGGACGCCATGGCGATCCGTCGGATTTCAGGAGGATCAGTCCCTCCGTCACCGCCCAGGCTGTCAGGTTGTTGAGGACGATATCGAAACGCAGCATCGGCGAAAGGCCATATGCCGTCGCCGGACGCATATAGACCGGTGTGAAGCCGGGGCTGGCGAGACTTGCGATCTCGCGCTCCGCCAATACCTTGGATGTGCCATAGGCCGATACCGGCTTCAGCTCTGCCGTTTCGTTAACCAGTCCCTCGCCAGCAGCACCGTAGTTGCTGCATGAGGAGGCGAAGATGAAACGCTTGACGCCTGCCTGCTTGGCCGCCTGCGCTGCCCGAACGCTGCCGCGATAGTTGATCTCATAGGTGATTTCCGGATTGAGATTGCTCAGCGGATCGTTTGACAGCGCCGCAAGATGAATGACGGCGTCGAAACCTTCCATATCCGCAGGCGTAACATCGCGGATGTCCTTGCAGACGCCAGGTACCTGCGGCAAGGGGCCGCCTGGAACATAAGCGCAGCGATGGTAGAATTCAGTGTCATAGCCGTGTACTTCGTGGCCCGCCTTGCGCAGGATGGGGACCATGACGGAGCCGATATATCCGCGATGTCCGGTGACCAGAACGTGCATGAAATTTCCCCTCCAAAATCTATTTTCTATCGTAACGAGCGTATCTTTTCAGGCGAGACCGATGCAGCGGGCAAAGCGGCTGTAGCGATCATGCGAACGGTATAGGTGCCACGGTCGGCTAAGGCTTTCGGATGCTTTCCGGTAATTGCGGCATGCCGGCCATGGCCAGATCATGGCTGGCCTGGTGCTGCGTGCCGCCATTAAAACGTCGGAAGACGACTGCGGATGGGCGCCCTGTCAGGAATTTTTCGACGCCATGTTCCAGCGCCTTGCGGTAGACCACCAGTGCTTCATCGATGGCGTCAAGCGTTTTGGCTATATCCTCATCCTGATGCGTGTAGCTGACGACGAGAGACGGCGCGAGAATGCCGCGGCGAATGGTTTCCTGCAGAAAGAGCGAGCGAAAAGCCTGAGACGGCTTTCCATTCTGGTCGAGCGTGAAGTAGCTGAGGCAGGCGGAATGGCCCTGTATGCCGAAGTAGGCATCAAGCCCGTGCGCAATTGCAATCTGGCTGATGGCGGCACGCAGCGCATTTCCCTGGCGGACCAGATGTGGGACCACGGGTTCGCGCGTGTAAACCTTCATGGTTGCGATTGCCGCCGCCATCGCATGCGTTTCCGCACCATGCGTCGTCGAAAGCAGGAAAACCCGGGGGGCATCGGTTTGATCGATGCCGCCTCGTTCCATGAATTCACGCTTGCCGGCAAGGGCGGAAATCGAAAAGCCATTCCCAAGCGCCTTGCCGAAGCAGGAAAGATCGGGGACGATATCGTATGTCTTTTGCCCTCCACCCGCATCCCAGCGGAAGCCGGTGATCATTTCGTCGAGAATGAAAAGCGCACCGTTTTCGTGGCAAAGCGTCTGAAGTTTGTGAAGAAACTGGTCCCGAGGTGGATCACCGCGCGACGGCTCCAGGATGAAGGCGGCTATGCGGCCCGGAAAGCGCTCGAACAGACTGCGCGCACTGTTCAGATCATTGTAGCTGAAACCAAGAACCAGATTCTGGATCGCCTCGGGAATGCCGGCATTCATCTCGGTTGTGCCGATGAACCAGTCGTCGGTGGAGAAAAACGGGTGGTCGCTGCAGCGCGCGATCAGGTCGCGACCGGTAACGGCCCGCGCAAGTCGTATCGCCGCGGATGTCGCATCGGAACCGTTTTTGCAGAATTTGACCATGTCGGCTGTCTGGATCGTATCAAGAAAGGTCGATGCGCACTCCACCTCGATCTTTGACGGCCGCGTGAAGTTGCAGCCGCGATACAGTTCCGCACGTGCCGCCTCTACGACGTCGGCATAGGCATGACCAAGGCCAACAGCCCGATTGCCCATGCCGTATTCGATATATTCGTTGCCGTCGACATCCCAGACGTGGCAGCCATATCCCTTGTCAATGAAGCCGGGAGACAGAACAGGGTACTGGTCGTCACCCTTTGCATAGGTATGCGCACCGCCCGGTATGATGTTGCGGGAGTGCTGGCGAAGTCGATCCGAGTTTTCGAAATTTTCGACGAAAGTTTGCATGGCGCAATCCCGGGTCCATATGGTCGATGACCAGAGAGTACCGTATCCGGCTCAATGGCCGTTACCCCGTCTTTATGCGTGGAATGCTAGCCGAAAGGCTTAAGAGGGATGCACAAAATTCTTGTGATAATCGCTTCAATACGGTTGCATCGTGCGGGGCCCGACACCCGCAAGCAATTATAAATTTATAACAGGTTCACTGCACACGACACCTGATGCTAGTTTTTGAACAGATCGGATATTTTAAAGATCACTTCCGTTCTGTTTTTGGCGCCCACCTTCTTCATGATATTGCGAATATGTACCTTTACGGTGCTTTCGCGAAGGTTGAGTTCATAGGCGATGATCTTGTTCGGCTTGCCTTGCGTCAAGGCGTTGATGACATCGACCTCACGCTGGGTGAACATTTCCGTTCGCTGACGTTCCTTGTCTTCGGCAACCACGAGTAACTGCCTGAGATCACTGATATTTTCAGCTGATACGAAAGCGCCGCCCGCCAATGCAAGGGAGATGGCGCCGACGCACACTGCCAATCCTATCGACGAGGAGATGTATCCCCGCACCCCCACTTCAAAGGCCCTCATGACCTGACGCAGATCGCGGTTTTCCGCAAGAATGACGACCGGCAGATAAGGGAAATCGGCAATGAACTCCCGTAATTCATGAAGGGATACGTCATCACAAAAATCACTGCGACCGACGTTGACCAGGATGCCGCTATGATGGCCGTCCGGGGCATGTCTCCAGTCGTCGAGTGATGAAAACAACTCGACCTCCATATCAAGTCCGTATGCGATCAGGCTCTGAGCCAGACACTCACGGTCGAGCGTGCGGTCGTCGATGATCGCCAGTTTTTTGACGGAAGTTTCGGCAGCTTTCGAACGCGCAACCACATGGAAATTCGATGAGAATTGGCTATGCCCGTTGTTGGGAACTGATGTCAGCATGTTATGTCCTATCCGCGCTAAAAATTACTTTGCGGAACTGCCTGGCTTGGCAGAGACGCAACTGAAGTTTCTTTTTACGAGTCGGCACAACTGAGTTTGAGGTAATCCAACCCGAAACGTCGTCATCAACAGGAACTCCGGAAGCGATGTGCAGTTTTGCGGTCTGGATTTTTTGTTATTTAATATTGCCCAGAAAGCAGAAGACGTTGCACGACCCGAATTTCCGTCCCTCAATCCTACAATGGAGCATCCCGCGTGGAAAAGGTTCGGAAATTACTCACTTTTGATTGTGATTTCGAGGTGGTGTTCAATCTAGCATGACGTGAACATGTCAATCTGCACGCGCGAATGGCGAAATGGAATTTCTGCCCGGTCATCTTCATTTTTCCTGAGCCGGCCCTAACTATATTGGATGAATTATAATCGCGGCTGGATTGACTTATCATCGGCCATTCGTGCTTTTGTTTGCAATGTCAACAACTTATGAGTGTTGTTCGCATTTTGAAGTTGCGCCTTGCGACAAGTGCACAAACCTACCCCGTCGATGACGGGGCTTGGTGAAATATTTATCCCTGACGAATGATCTCAAGGCCGTGATGGCTGCTTTCAAGACGTCGTTGACCCTTCTGCGCCTGACGTTTTGCAAGGGTTGATCTCTATTTGGAATGCGCGTCAATTTTAACGAGAGTGAATATGGCGGAACGCGGCGAGGATAGTGACGAGGTTGCCTCTGGTTACGAGGGAGACACCGGTTCGATGTCCGGATCGCAGCGCGTTGGAGCTCCTGTTTCCGGTGATCTTGATCCCGGCGCAGTCCAAGGTGGAAATATCGGCACTCCCTCTTTGCCCTCAACGAGTGAGGAACCGGCAACGTCAAAAGAGGAACTGCAATCCCTCAATGAAGAGCTGACGGCCCTCAACAGCCAGCTCCACGAAGCACTGGAACGTCAGCGTGCAGTGTCCAACGATTTGCAAAACGTCTTGTATAGTACCGATGTCCCGACGCTTTTTCTGGATTCCAGTCTTCTTATACGGTTTTTCACACCGGCCACCCGGTCGGTATGCAATATCATATCGTCCGATGTCGGCCGCCCCCTGTCGGACCTTGGCGGTTTTACCGGGGGCAATACGCTTCAACTCGATGCGATGACGGCTCTGCGCGGTGGCGATACAATCGACAGGGAGATAGAAGGGCCTGACGGTCGCTGGTATGTCCGCCGGGTCAACCCCTATCGCGACGACAGCAATACCGTCGACGGGGTCGTCATCACCTTCATCGATATGAGCGCCCAGAAACAGGTTGCCGAGAGCAGGGAAGCTGCAAAAAAATCCGCCGAGCGGGCGACCGAGGCCAAGTCGCAATTCCTGTCTGCGGCAAGCCACGATCTGCGTCAACCGCTGCAAACGTTGAAGCTGTTGCAGGGGCTTTTGGAGAGGAGCGTGGGCGAAGGGGAGGCGCGCACTTTCGTTCAGAGGATGGAGGAGACGCTGTCCTCGATGTTGGGAATACTCAACTCCATTCTCGACATCAACCAGATCGAAGCAGGGATGGTGGAACCTCAGATCGTGAGCTTTGCGATAGGCGATCTTCTGGGGCGGCTCTTCAAGGAATTTCACTATTCCGCTCGCGCTGCCGGGCTGCAACTCCATGTTGTGCCGTCCAGCCTCGCCGTGCGCACCGATCCGCGATTGTTCGAGCAGATCGTTCGCAATCTTCTGTCCAATGCGGTGAAGTATACGACGAGCGGTAAAATTCTGGTCGGCTGCCGCCGGCGCGGTACGAAGGTTCGGTTCGAAGTGCGGGACACTGGCATGGGCATTCCAGAAAACAGTATCGATGATATTTTCCAGGAATACCGCCAACTCGATGCGCCTGTTGGAACGCACGACCGAGGTTTGGGGCTGGGGTTGTCGATCGTCAAGCGGCTCAGCGAGCTTCTCGGACTGAGGGTGGCAGTGCGGTCGCGATTGCATAAAGGTTCTGCATTCATGATCGAGATCGATCAGGCGCCAGCAGGTGAGCCGCTTGCGTCACTGCCAGCACCCGTGGATGGTCACTTGCATCAGGCGACCTCCCTGTCGTCTGCGTCGATTTTGATCATCGAAGATGAAAACGGCATGCGCGATCTTCTCAAAAAGGGCCTGGAGCAGACGGGATATGTGGTCGCCGCGACCTCAACGGCCGCCGAAGCGATCGCGATTGTTCGAGGATTGCAGTTCAAGCCGGACGTCATTCTCGCAGACTACAATCTCCTTACCGGTGGGGATGGCGTCGCTGCGATTGAGGATATCCGGCAGGCACTCCGCCGAAATGTTCCGGCACTCATTCTCACAGGCGATATTTCGATCAAGGCCCTGAAGGCTTTTGCGCAGCACGACATACCGTATCTGCACAAGCCGGCGAAACTCAGGGCCGTCGTGCAGGTGGTCGAGACCCTGGTCGTTCGCCAGACCGGCGAGAGGGCGGAGCACGTAAGCCAGTCCGAAGACATGCAGCCGACGACGGGCAGGCTCATCGAAATCATCGACGACCAGCAAGACATCAGGGATAACTTGCGGGCTCTTTTCGAAGGCGAGGGCTGGACGGCCTCAACCTATGCTTCGGCCGAAGCCTATCTTGCAGATTACAAGCCCGACAGATCAGGCTGTCTGCTTGTCGATTCTTATCTGCCTGGCATGGTCGGCATGGAGTTGCTGCGTTTGCTGAAAGAAAGGCAGCATCGGTTTCCGGTCATCGTGATCACGGGTCGCAGCGACGTGCGTATGGCAGTCGATTCGATGCGATACGGAGCGGCCGATTTCATCGAGAAACCGATTTCTTACCAGGAACTCTATCGGAGTGTGCAGTCGGCGCTCGATCGATCGCGTAATGCGAACGAGCGTGAGGAGCGGCATGAGACGGCTCGAGCGATATTGGCAAAGCTTACTCGCAAGCAACGGCAGATCCTTGACCGGATTGTTCAGGGGCAGGCCAACAAGATTATTGCAGCCGATTTGAAGCTCAGTCAGCGCACTGTCGAAAATCATCGCGCCTCGATCATGCGACGAACGAAATCTGCTTCGTTGCCGGCGTTGTTGCGGCTTGTGCTGAATGCCGAAGAATAGGCCTTCATCATCGAAACTTTTGCTGATCGATTGCTATCTGCGGGCGATCGCTTCGCGAATGCGGTGCAGCGCGTCAGGTCGGCGGACAAGATAGCTTACCGGTGGCAGAAACGCTGAAGCGGGTCGCAGGCGGAAAGCCTGCGCGAGAAGGGCGCCCGCGCCGGGCCGACGCCGAACCAGATTGGAAAGCGCGCACCAATAGGCACGGTCGCTCAGGCTGGCGCGCCCGCGCCGGAGCAGGGTTTGGGCATTGGCAAGTAAGGCCCCTTCGTTGCCAAAGAAGCTTTCGAGCGCGGCTTCGATTTCGCTGTTCCAGGCAAGCACGTTATCAAGGATGGCCGATTGGTTGGCGCCGTGGATGCGGGTGAAATTCTGCACCGCGTCAAGTTCGACGATGTCGCCGAGGACCGCAAGCCGCATCCACATCTCGACATCGTCGGTATGGCGAAGGGCGGGGCGGTAATGACCGGCATGTTGCTGAACGTGCGTTCTTGTCACCGCGAGCGGGCCTGGCACCGGGCTGCGTCCCGTCGCGCAAATGTTGGCGATGAAGTCGATCCCGCGATGAAGGTGCATGCCATCGGCATCGCTGCGAAGGCTTGATGTTATTTCGGCGTCGTCACGGAAGAAGGCGGTGCGGCCGAAGGCCATGTGCGCGCCGGGGTGATTGTCGAGCGCCTGTATTGCGCGTGCCAGGGCGCCGGGCGACAGGACATCGTCGGCGCAGATGATGGCGAAATAATCCGCCCGAGCCCAATCGATGCCCTCGTTGAAAGACGCATGACCGCCGAGGTTTTTTGGGCGCAGGCTCGTTTCGATACGGGGATTGGCTGCGGCGAGAGATCGGGTGATCGCAACACTGTCGTCTGTGGAGGCATTGTCGATGATGAGGATGCGCATGTCCGGGATGTTCTGACCAAGGACACTTTCGACGCATCCCTCAAGAAAGCGACCGTAATTGTAGTTGGGGATGACGATATCGATGCTGCTCATGGCTCGACCGCTGCGGAAACGACGGTGTCGGAAATGGAAGCGGGTGCAGGCGGCTTTCCGCTTCTGCGCAGACGCCCGGCGAAAGCATCGAGCGTCGACCGTATCTCGCCGACGAGGGGGTGACGCAGAAGAAACAGGCAGGCGGCCCAGCCGGTCACCGACAGAAGGACGGCACCGCCAGCCTGGGCGAGGGAATAATCGAAGCGGAAGCCCATCCAGGCGGAGATGGCGAGCGGCCCCGCAATCGCGGCAAGGGTCACGGCGGCACTCGGCCCGATGGCTGCGAAAAGTTCTGACAATCTGAAGTGCGCGTGGCGTCTGACCAGATAGAAAGCGACGAGCATCTGAAAGGGCAGTGTGACGAACTGGCTGAGCGCTACGGCAGTCAGGCCGAAGAAGCTGGCAGAGCAGAGCACGATTGCCGAGACGCTGCGGCAGACGAAATTGCCCAGAAAAGCTTCCCGGTTGGCGTTGAGAGCGATCAGCAGCGGCGTCGTCAGCACCATCGGAAACCAGAAGAGCGACGCAAGCGCGAGGATCCGGGTGATCGGTACGGCGGCAAGCCATTGGTCTCCAAGTGCAAGGCGCACGATGGGATCGGCCAGTATGGCGACCATGATCAGCGACGGCCAATAGAGCACGGTGATGTAGCTGAGGGCGCGCAGGTATGACCTGCGGACGTCTCCACCCTCGCGAACTTCGGCGGCGAGTGCCGGAAAGGCGAAGGAAAAGATTGCCGAGAGGAAAATGCGATCGGGAATGGAGCAGACGGTATTGGCGCGATTGTAGATTGCGACCGCTGTCGGTGTCATGGCAAAGCCGAGCACCAGCTGCGGCAGGGACTCATACAGTTTGTCGACGATGGTGGCGGCCCCCCTGTAACGGCCGAATTCGGCCATACGCCGCCACGACCTGAGCGAAAGCCGTGCTGCACGCTGGGCCGGATCGGCATAGGTGGCAAGAGCGCTGGCGACGCTGTTGCCCGCCAGCAGGCCGAGAGCGAAACTGACGAAGCCCCACCCATGTCTGGCCGCGAAGACCGTCACCACAGCCATAACCATGAGGCCGATGGTTCTGACGCGCGCGATCGTGCCGAAGGCCAGCTGGCGACGCAGCATGGAAAACGCCGGCATGCCCAGGCTTTCGGCGATGACGGCGGCGATTGCGAGGATAAGATAGTGCTGGAGGCCGGGCTGGTGGTAGAAAATCGCCAGATACGGTCCGCACAGATAAAGAACGATCCCGAGAATGCCGCTGACCAGCAGCAACAGTGTCAGCGACGTGTTGATGTCATCGCGTTCAACGACATCGAGCTGAATGAGGAAATCGGAAGAAACGAATTCGCGAAACGCGAAGATCACCGATGTTACCCCGTAGCCGATAACGGCAAAGCCGACTTCCGCAGGCGAGAGCAGTCTCGATACCACCGCGATCAGGGCTAAATTGATCGCAATTCCGAGATGTTGTTCCAGCAAGGCCATGAAAAAGGCGCGGCGGACTTTGTGCATCGAAGGGCTCCGACAGCATCGCCGATGATCGACGGTAGCGTCAAATCTAGAGTGGGGACTTCAACCTTGGAAACTGACCGTTGGGATGGCCGCCGGATCCGTTGGTGTAGGCTGTTTGGACAATGTTCGTTGAAGGGCATGCGAGAGGATGCGGTCTACTCCCATCGGGTGTTAACGAGCTTCGGTATTACGTCGAAAGCATCAGGGTGCGGCACAGCGTGCGCCTAAGGCGTAACGCTCTGTGGCGTTGCGACGCCATCCGTTGAGAGAAATTCCCGGCCAAGCAGCGCCTCCTGCTCGGAGAGCTGGCGCTTGAAGCGTTCATTGGCATAGGCAATCCGCTGCCTCACCGCCCCGTCTCCAGCGAGTATCTCCTTCACCAGCCCGATGACGTCCTCGACTTCGAACGTGTCGATGTGCCGGGCAAATTTATCCTGATCGAAATCACTCATAAGGTCGTTGAACTTGCGGGCATAACCTATTGATATCGTCGGATTTCCGAGCTTCAGAGAGCAGACGAGGCCATGATATCGCGACACCACGGCAAGATCGATTGCCGCCATTTGTTGCATGATATCGCGCAGCGTTGCCGCCGAGCTGATCTCGATCTGCGACATCTCATCCTCAGAGAGCATATCCGTCAGCAGAAACATCAGATCCGCGCAGGCGACCTTATCCGTAACGTCGCCCATCAAAAGCGTGATGCGATGGCCTTCACCGATCAACCAGCTCACGAGCCGTGAGAGCTTGTGGATATAGGCTTTGTAAATCTGGGCGGCCTCGGGATCGTTGTGACGCCAGCCGCGATAGTCCATGACGCCGACGCCTATTCTCATGACGCCGTCGGCGGAGCTCTCCTGGTGTGGCACAGGAACAGGAAGATCAAAGGCGATATCGGGGTAACGATGGTCTCGCGACACGTCAACACCGATCATTTTCATATAGTTGAGCGAGAAATCGTCCCGGTAGGATCGATAGGAGGCCATCTGTGCGGCGGAGCGCAGGAACCAGCGGCTGAGACGGCTTTTCATCGGACCGGCGCCGATGCTGACGAAAGCGATCCGCGTGTTACGAAGGCGTGCGACGAGACACCAGCAAAACACGACAAAAGGCCAGCCGAACCATTTTTCCTGAAAATCATCGAGGATGCCGGTCCCCGGTATGATCATCAGGTCGGCTTTGTCGAAATGAAACAGGGAACTGAGCAGTAGCTGCAAGCGTCGCGGCACCTTGCCGAGCATCTTGTCCAGTTGCCTCATCCACGCATTCGTCAGGGGAGGCCCCCCAACGCCCATCGAACGAATATTGAACTTCGCGCTGACGACGGTCGGACTTGCGCAGATACACAGCAGATCGGCATCGGGCCTCATCCTGCGCAGATAGAGGAGCATGGCTTCCAGCGATCCGTCATTGCCCGAATTGCCGGAGCCGAATTGTCCAAGGAGAGTGATCCTCATTTATTTTCCAATCGCAGCACGGCGCCGACACGCTCGATATGGCATTGATATCTGCTGGATCAGGACGACCCCACACCGACATTCGGGTTGGGCCTTACGCCAAACGAATAGTCTGGCCGAAGCAAACCTCTCAAAGGAAGATACAGCTAAGCCTAAGATGCAGCTGCCTGTCATTCCGTGGCTTTCTAGTATGTCTCGTTAGCCGCCACTTGAGCCATCCGCCGTTGATCCATTGCGGTGTGGTTGCGGGTGCAAGAGCGAGAGTGTCCCATGAAGCTTGCCTATTTTGTGCTTCCCCATATCGGCGGCACCTATTCCGTCTTCAAACATCTTCGCAAAGGCCTCGCTGCCTATGGCATCGACGTTCGATGGCTCGGCGTGTGCAAGGAAACATATGGGCTGCCGGTCGATCTGCAGGATGAAAAGGCATTCGGTCAACTGCTGCGCATGCCCGTCAATCTCAGCGAACGTGATTGCGCAGGGCAGATGGCGGCAGCTATCGAAGAGGGCGGGTTCGACGGCGTGATCGTCAACGTCCTTGGCGATAAGTTGCAGACAAATATCGCGCGTTATCTCCCCGAAGGCATTCTGCGTATTCTCGTCGTCCATAATATCTCGCCTGGAACATACGCGGCCGCGCGTGCGGTCCGCGACTATGCCCATGTGACGATCGGCGTGTCGGAGCGGTGCCGTGCCGATCTGGTCGCGCGCAACGGTTTTTCGAAGGATCGCACCTACGCAATCCCGAATGCGGTGGACAGCGATGCGTTCCGCAGTCAGGCGGTTCGACGCCTCAACCGGGGGCCGGAACTCAAGGCTCTCTTCGTCGGGCGCATTGAAGACGCGTCGAAGGGCGTGATGTGGCTGCGGGAAATACTGGATGCGTCGCCCGAGGCGGTGCGCCTGACGATCGTCGGAGATGGGCCGGACATGGGCAAACTCCAGCGAAGATTGGCCGGCCACGGCGGTCGCGTCAGTTATGCAGGAGCCGTCCAGCTTTCCGACATACCCGTCATCATGGCCAGTCACGATGTTCTCATCATGCCGTCGCGCTTCGAGGGGCTTGGCATGACGATGATCGAGGCAATGGCCGGCGGCTGTGTCCCGGTCGTGTCGCATATCCGCGGGGTGACTGACACGATCGTCGAGACGGGCCGAAACGGCTTCCTGTTCCCCATCGGCAATTATACGGCAGCGGCCAACGCCATCGCACGCTTGCATGCCGATCGCGACCTTCTCGAGCGAATGTCGATTGCGGGAAAGGAAATGGTCCTGAACCTCTTCAGCATCGAGCGGATGGCCGCACGCTATAACGAAGTCATCACCGGGACACTGAACGACCGTCCAGGCCTGTCAACAGTGCTGAGGATGGAGGACTGGTCCATTCCCGCCGGGTTGAGGCCGGGCTTTAGAACCTATTTGCCATTGCCATTGAAAAACTGGCTCCGCGTCGTTCGTGAACGGCTCTGAAGCGATGATCGACGATCAGCGGCGACTTGGACATCTGTGCAGCGTCTTGCTTCTTTGGCTATGCATGTTTTCGACCTGTATGGCACAGGATACCGCGTTTCCGCTGCGAACGGCGCAGGACGGTCAATATCTGGAGGACAGCAAGGGTCTGCCATTCCTTGTTATCGGCGACAGTGCCTGGTCGCTGATTGGCGATACCTCCATCCCCGATGCGGAATTTTATCTGGAAACCCGAAAGCGGCAGGGCTTCAACACCGTGCTCGTATCGCTGATCGAGCATCAGTTCTCCCGCAAGGCGCCGGCAAACTTCTACGACGAAAAACCTTTTGTCGGCGCTCCATTCGATCGACCGAACGAGGCCTATTTCGACAGGGCAGAAGCGTTCATAAAGGCAGCCGCCAGTCGCAACCTGCTGGTGCTTCTCTGCCCGGCCTATATGGGCGCGCGCGGTGGGCCGGAAGGATGGTATCAGGACATGGTCGCAGCCGGGCCGGAAAAGCTTCGGGCCTATGGACGCTATGTCGGACAACGTTTTGCGAAGTACCCGAACATCATCTGGGTGCAGGGCGGAGATTATGATCCGCCCGATCGTAACCTGGTCACGGCTGTTGTCATGGGGATCGCGGAAACCAATCCTTCTGCATTGCAGACCTTCCATGGCAATCCCGACACCGTGACGAGCGATTTTTGGCGGGATGCGTCCTGGCTCGATATTGATTCGATTTATACGTACCACAATGTCGCGACGGCGGTGCTGGATCGTTATCGATCTGGACCGCGACGGCCTTTTTTCCTGATCGAAAGCGCTTATGAAGGCGAAAACAATGTCAGGGAACGTCAGGTTCGTCTTATTGCCTATGGCGCCATGCTGTCGGGAGCGAGTGGTCAGCTTTACGGCAACAATCCGGTCTGGCATTTTTCCGCCGCCGGGCTTTATGACGCAAAGGACAGCTGGCAGGATTCGCTCAACAGCCGTGGCGCTCAAAGCATCACCCATCTGGCAGCGCTTTTCAGTCAACTGGCGTGGTGGAAGCTCGTGCCGGATCAGGGAAGCCTGCTGAAAAGCGATGGGGACGCATTCGCGGCGCGCGACAGGGATGGCGCGTTCGCCTTGATCTATCTCGACACGCCTTCCGTTACCATCGATCTCGACAGTCTGGCAGCCGGCGAGAAAACCCTTCGCTGGTACGATCCGTCGAACGGACTTTACATCGAACCGATCGAGCGTCTAGGCCGCAGCGGCGTTCGCAACGTCACCGTCCCCGCATCGGCGAATGCCTCTGGCTTTCAGGATTGGATCGCCATTATCTCCGCTCGGAAATGATCGCCCCCAGACGTTGTTGGCTGCCGAGTCGTTCATTCGTTGTCACCGGCAGTCAAGGTCGTGGCCCTAGCTCTTTCGATGGTTGATCCGGTCTGGGAGTAGGCAGGGTAGATGTTAATGGCGACACCCTCTCCCTTTGGTGGATTCCACACGCCTTTTGCCCGCATACCCCTCAGGGCCGGTGTTTTTTAGGATCGTCATGAGGCGACTATCGTTGCAAGTGGGCCGCCAAGGTTCATAGCGTGGGGATCAGACATGTCGGGGATACTCTTCAACACCATCGCTACCTTCATCCTGTGCGTATCTCTCATTGTCCTTCTCAGGCGCCTGACCATTGCGTTTCAGCTTGTGGATCGCCCCGATTCAATCCGCAAACGCCACACCGGAGCCGTTCCGCTGTGCGGCGGCATAGCAATCTTTTCCGCCTTCGCCGTTGCCGCCTTTGTTGGCGGGTGGAGCGCGGCTCTCGGCATGAACTTCTGGCTCGGGCTGGCGGTCATTCTGCTGATGGGCGTCGTTGACGATCGCAGGCCGCTACCGGCAGCAGGACGCCTTGTCATGCAACTGGCAATGGCGATTGCGCTCGTAGGTGGTGCCAATATCGGCTCTCTTTCTGTCGGCGTGCTTTTCACGCAGAATTCGGAATTGTTCCTGCCGCTGTTTTTCGTCATCGGCGTTCTCTTCGTCACCGGGCTGGTGAATTCGTGGAACATGCTGGATGGCGTGGACGGGCTTGCGGGTGGCACCGCCGGCGTCGCGTTGATCTGGCTGATGATCGTGGCGATCTTCGCAGGCGTCGGCGACATCATTCCGCCGCTTCAGGCGCTTTCGGTATGCCTCTGCGCTTTTCTGGTCTTCAACATGCGCGGCCCATGGCGCGCAAGGGCGAGCATATTCCTCGGTGATGCGGGCAGCACTGCGCTCGGCGCAACGATAGCCTACGTGATCATCCTGCTGGCAACCAGAAGCAGTGCGGTATCCTTTCCGGCTTTACTCTGGATCGTCATTCTGCCGATCACCGATACGCTCAGCCTGATTGTCCGTCGCATCCTGCACGGTCGCAGTCCAATGTCGGCCGATCGCTGGCACTTTCATCATCTGCTTCTCGACTACGGTCTCACGCCGGCAGCGGCAACGAACACGCTGATCGTCATTTCCTTCATTTGCGGAAGCATCGGTTTTGCCGGGATAAAAGCCGGCATCCCGGCGGAAATAATGGCCGCAGGCCTTCTCGTGCCGATTGCCCTCCACACCATATTCGTCCTTGCCGCGACAGGCTCTCTCTCGAAAATCCTGCTTCACAGGGGCAATATCGACGTCTACCGCGAGGTAGTGCGTCTGCCCGTCGTTGCCAACGCCGCGTCGGAGCCAAGAGCGATACAATCGCCGAATGAAGAGTAATCGCATCATGAAATCGCCGTGGCCCGGACCGCGAATTCCCGCAAAGGCCGTTTCGAAAGGGCGGCCCTGGCGTTCGCGCATGTCGCGCAACATCAAAAACAACTGGCTGTCGAAACGGAGTTCGATTTGCCTGGGTGCCATCATCTTGAGTGCAATCGGCCTCTACGGACTGGCACTCGTTTCGGCAGGATCTCTCCTTGTGGTGGAGGATCCGCCGGCGCAGGCCGATGTCATCGTGGTTCTGGGCGGTAACGGGCCTCCTAGAGCGGCTCAGGCGGCAAAACTCTGGCATGAGGGACGGGCGCCCCTCGTTCTGGTGGTTGGCTACGGGGATTGCGACTTCATTCGAGACATGCTGGTGCAGTTGGGGGTCAATGTCGCAGCCATTTCAAAAGAATGTCTTTCGCTCAGCACTTGGGAAAACGCGACCTTCGCAGAGCCGATACTGACTGGAATGGCAGCAAGGCGCGCCATTCTGGTCACGAGCTGGTTTCATTCACGGCGTGCGGTAAAGCGCTTCCGGTTTGTGATGCCTCAAATCGAGTGGATTTCCCTTCCTGCGCACAGGACCGTGCCGCTGTGGCGGCTTGCCGTGGACGCCGATGGTGTTCAGGTTTTCAAGGAGTACGCCAAAACGCTCTTTTACGACCTCAGAAGCAGTTTCGTGCGGGATTTGCCTCCGGTTCAGGCAGGGATCGCTTCATGAACACGCTTCTGGTTTTCTGCCTTTTCGGTGGTGTTGTCCTGCTCATTTGTTGGGGAATGATGCGCCGGGAGCGAATTTACGAGTTCCCGTTTTTGACGGGCGTCATCACGTTCAGTTTCATCCTGCCGCAGGTTCCGGGCCTCGCGTCAGAAAGATTCCTGCCGGAAGGCGCGTTTGCCAGAGCCGCGCTGTTCATGATGCTGTGCCTTTTCATGTGCTGGTGGGGATGGAGCCGAACGACAAAACCCTTTGCATTCTTCCGGATCGATTTCGATGAAACACGTCTGCTGCTCGTCGCTGCCGTTCTCTCGGTCGCCGGGGCCTACTTCTATTTCAAGCTGAGCCGTTTGCCGGGGGAGTTGACCATTGCGGTGCAGATGACCGGTGTTCCGGTCATGTACATCTTCTTTTCGCGGCTGTTGAGTTATGGTCTGGCCATTGCGGTGCTCTGCCTTGCACGACGATTTTCCTGGCTGGCGCTGGTCGTCCTCGCCTTCGATCTCGTCTTTTATCTGGATCGCATCGTGATAACGGGAAAGCGCGCCGAAGCGGTGGAACTCATCATGATGTTTGCGCTGGCATGGTGGTTTCACAAAGGATGGGCGATCCCGCGCATCCTCGTCATCATTGCGCTTTTCCTCGGTACACTGTCGATGAACAGCATGGGCGACTACCGCGCCATTACCAAGGCCAACGACGCGCCCGTCTGGGATGACATCAAGAAGATAGATTTCGTCGGCAATCTTGAAAAGGTGTTCCGGGATGGCGGCGACGAGATGCGCAATGCGATCATGCGGATCGACGACACCGCAAGCACGCTGCAATTCGACTACGGCAAGTTCCATTGGAACAGACTGGTGTTCAACTTCGTGCCCGCGCAGCTGGTGGGCGTGGAGGTCAAGCAATCCTTCATGCTGCCTGTCCCGGTCCAATCGCGCGACTACAATCCCGTCCTCGGCACGACGGAGACCGGGATGGCGGATGCGTTCGGGTCGTTCTGGTATCTGGGAGCGTTCAAGTTTTTCCTGCTCGCCTATCTGGTGCGCCGGATCTGGGTGACCGCGAACATGGGCGAGTTTGCGGCGCAATTCACCTATCTGTTGTCGATCGTACCTTCCATGCACGCCATATCGCATCAGACCGACTGGGTTCTGATGGTCTGGGTGCATATGCTGATGTTTGCAGCGCCGGCGCTGGCATTTGCCGTCATACCCGCGCGCGAGCAGCAGCGTCGGTACGAAATACCATCTTTGACGTCTCAGGCCGGAGGGTAGGCGATGCGCTCACGATACGACGATCCCGGCTTTCAGCATGCGACGACGCCGCTGCCGCGTTTCGGCGGTCCGACCTTTGCCTTGCATTTCCGGTTGAAACGGCTGGGATGGATGATCGTCTGGCGGCTCCTCGCCAGCTGGACGCCGCCGCCGATGCGGCGCTGGCGCAATTTTCTCCTGCGCAGTTTCGGCGCGCGCCTGCATGCCACCGCGATGGTGCATTCCGGGGCGATCGTGTGGTGGCCGGGGCATCTCGTCATGGAGCGTCACACATCTCTCGGACCCGGCGTGATCTGCTACAACGTCGACATGATCACCATCCGCCAATATGCCTCGGTGTCGCAACGTGCCCATCTGTGCACCGGCTCGCATGACGTTCAGGATAGCGCATTTCCCCTCGTGACGCGGCCGGTGATGATCGAGGAGGACGCGTGGGTGGCAGCGGAAGCTTTCGTCGGTCCGGGTGTCGTCGTCGGCAAGGGGGCCGTGCTCGGTGCACGTGCCGTTACAGTGAAGTCTCTGGAGCCGTGGACGATTTATGTCGGCAACCCGGCAAGGCCGGTCGGCTCCCGCCGTCAGGAAGCGGCTGCGTCCGGCGCGCTCAACCGATAACCCTCCAGCGTGGCATGGGCGATGGCCGGCCAGGTGAATTTCTCCAGCACAAGCCGACGGCCGTTTTCGCCCATCGTTCTCGATTTGGCCGGGTTGGCGAGAACGCTTGCCAGGGCCTTGGCAACCTCGGCCGCATCAACCGCGACGATAAGCCCGGCGTCGGCAGAACCAACTTCGGGAAAGTGGCACTGGTCGGTGATCACCACAGGCGTACCGCAGGCGAGCGCTTCGGTGATCGCCATGCTGAAACCTTCCTGCCGGCTTGGCAGGCAGAAGCAGTCGGCATCGACCATGGCTTCGAGCTTCGCTTCGCCGTAGATGGCTCCGACCATAAAGACCCGGTCCCGGATGTTCAGTTTTTTGACCAGGTGCATAAAATGGCCCTCTGCTCCACCCGGTGGACCTGCAACGACAAGATCAACGTCGACATAGGTTTCACAGATAGCCGCGAAGGCCGAGGCGAGAATGTCGATACCCTTTTTGATGTGCAGGCGGGACAGGAACAGAATGTAACGCCTGCCATGCGCCAGGGCGATTTTCTGCTTGAAATGTCCTCGGGCCGGCAGGGGATCGAATTCCTCGGCGAAAACCCCGTTTGGTATGATCAGATTGCGTGCCTGGAAATTCAGCGGCTCTACGGCGGCCATTTCATCGACGTTCAGCAGATGTAGAAAAGCAGCCTCGTTCAGCATCTTGCGATAACAGAGCATCAGGGCGATTTTCTTTTTCCACGATCGCTGTCCAAGGCTCCAGTGATCCAGCATGCCGGCCGGGCAAATGCAGTAGGGGACGCCTGCAGCGCGGGCCAGCTTGGACGCATAGAGCAGAAATGGCTCCCATACGCCGTGAATATGCATGAAGGATGCATCTTTCAGCAAGGCTTTCAGCATGCGCCGGCCCCTGAAGCAGAACAGCGTCTCCAGCCTCCCGGCTGGCTGCAGCAGATGCCAGTGGATATTTTCGAAATGCGGTATGCTGCGACCGATTTCCTTGACCTGTGCCTCGATGGCGGCGTCGCCATAGCTGACGATATTCACATCCAGGCCCAGCCCGGCCTGCGCGGCGGCAAGGCGCATGGCAACGGCCTGCAACCCGCCATGCTTGGGATCAATCGAAGCGATGACGTGGATAATCTTCATAGCTGGCTATTCCCCCCATACCGCGCGTTGTCCGTCTGGCAAAGACCGGCGGAATCCGACAGATGCGGCCCGGACAGGGCGGCAAGAAGCCGCTCGCCATAAGCCTCCACTGTATGTTCGGCCGCGCGCAGCAGTGCATTGGCGGACATGCTCCGCCGCAGCTCGGGATTGTCGGCGAGCGCCCGCACCGCAGTCGCGATCGCTTGTGGATCGCAGACGGGAACGATGAAACCTTCAATCCCGTCGCGAACCACACTGCCGGTGTTTTCCGTCGTTATGACCGGCAGTCCCGCTGCCAGCGCTTCATAGACGGCGGTCGCAGACCCTTCGCAGAGCGACGGCAGCAGAAAGACATCCGCCCACAGAAACTCCTCGGCAATCTGCGAGCGCGGAACGATACCCCTCAGCTCGACCCATTGCGAAATCTCCTGCTTGACGTCATCGGGCAGGCGAACGCGGCCCGCCATCCGGAAGCGGGCGGCACCGTCCATCAATCTGGCGGCTTCCACGACATAGGGCGATCCCTTGCGCAGCCCGACTTCACCCACGGTCAGAACCCTGATCGGCCCCGGCATGCGCGCTGGTCTGTCGATGGCAGCCGTGACATTGACCCCATAGGGCACGACGACACACCGGTCGCCCGGCCCGCCGCAGGCAACGACGTGTCTGCGGACAAATTCCGACGGGCAGACGATGATATCCGCCAGACGCCATTCGGCTTTTTCCCGATCGGCGAATAGACGTGCATGCGGATTATCCCGCACAGGCCCGGCCCACGCCGGAAACCGCATCATTTCCTGGTCCAGAAGCGTTTCCACGACATCGCGTGGCGCGATCATCTGCTCGACTGCGGTCCACAGGCCCTGCTGTTTAGCTGCCCTCATCTGTTCCAGTGCGTCGCCGCTGAAGGCGTATAGCCCAGCGGCGCCATGGAAGCCGCGCCGGGCGACCATTTCGGAAAAAACCGACCCGGCCCAGATCGCGTGGGAGGTTTCCTCGACGACGTCTTTGGTGCGCATGTGGCGCAGCACGGAACGGAGGCCAAAGCCGGAAAACACCGTCGTCAGCGCTGTCGGCACGCCTTTGGGCATCCGGCCGGCCAGCCGTTTGACAGGTGCGGGATAAAGGGTGGCCGGAAATGAATTGACGATCCGGGGCCAGCCCTTCGTGGCGCATATGTCAGTGTAAAAATGCGCAAGGCGGCCGGCGGATGCGAATATCCTCGGCACGGCATAATGCATGCGGGCGCCGAGCTGGCTGACGACGACTTTGTCTTTCATGACGAGACACCTTGAGCGATAGGGGGCCTGGAAGGCTCAACAGTCTGTAGCCCGGCCATCAGCGCCGCCCAGGCATCCGCCGCCTTTTCTCGGGAATAATCGGCACAAAGCAGCCGCCTTGCCGCATCACCCATTGCTTTGCAGGTATCTGGGTCATCGCAAAGCGTCTCGATGATGCCGGCAAGCCTATCGGTATCGCCGATTTCGACGTTGCTGCCGCATCCCTTGGCTCTGAGAACGCGCGGCACTTCTCCATCCGCATCGCCGACGAAGATCGTCGGCCGCCCGGCCGCCAGGATGCCATAGAATTTGCTTGGAATAATGCAATGTTCCAGTTCCGGCAGCAGCGAAACCAGATGCACGTCCGCAACGCTCAGGCTTTCAGCAAGGTTCTCAACGGGCTGTAGCGGCTTGAAGATGACGTTCTGAAGACCGAGATCCTGAACGACACTCTTCACAGCCCCGTGCTGGTGTCCGCCGCCAATGAGGAGGAACCGAATATCCGGCCGGTGCTCGAGACGCTTCGCCGCCGCCAGCAGAGTGCCGAACTCATGCGCCCGCCCGAAGTTTCCCGAATAGCCAACGACAAACACATCCTGTAGTCCCCACGCCTTCCGCAGGCTGTTGTCTTGGCGCAAGACAGGATAGATTTCCTCGCCATCCGACCAGTGATGCAGGACACCGACGCGATCCTTTGCAAGGCCTCGCGTAAAGAGGAATTCCGCCATCTTGTCAGTAGGGCAGACAACCATGCCGGGCGACTGCAAAGACCAGTTGCGCGCCCGCGTCAGCCATGGCGCAAGCCACCGTGCCCGTTTCCTGAAAAATCCAAGCTCGATCGCCGTCTCCGGAAACAGATCCATGATCCAGTTCACCATGAGAGCGCCCTTGAGGCGGATCGCGATGCTACTCGTAACGGAGAGGAGCGGAGGATCGGTGCAGACAATAACCGTATCCGTCGCCCGAACGTTGCGCAGAAGCCAGACGAATGCCAGCACCTGAAAAAGAAGATAATCAATGCTCCGGCGCATGAGGCTGTGCCGACCGAAGCGGCCGCTTGCGAGCCGTCGAATCTGTACACCCCGAACGGTCTCGGTTGCCGGCAACACGCTGCCGGGATGATTGTGTATTTCGCGACTTGCAACAACAGTCACATTCATTCCGCGCTGCGCCATCGAAATGGCCAGCGACGATATCATCCGGCTTGTCGCCGACTGGTCGGGGAAACCGTATCTGTTCAGGAAGATCATCCTCACGCCTTTTTCTCCCGCCAAATGCCCGCCCCTGAAGAAGCATTCTTGGCGAGGTGAAAACAGGCGGCAAGCTGGTCGTAAGGACTAGGTGGGGCATGATACGGAGTGGCCAATACTCCGAAGTTGGCGATGTACTATCCCTTTGGTAGCCAAAACGCAGATGACGCCCTTATGGGTTAGTAAATCCGTAAATGCTTCGGCCAATAAAACTTGGCGCTCAGAGCAAACCCAGAGCGCACGACCATACAAACCGGATCGCCCGATGGGGCAGGCCACTTGGCCAGAAAACGAAAAATGCGGGATAGACGAGCGCTACATCCGGTTTGCGTGTCGATTTACGGCATCGCCATCGCAGTTTTATCTCGCGAATGAAACCAAACCAATCGCTTCGTCGTATCTAGGCCAGCGGCCTTAAGTGGCGTTAACGGAGAAGACGGCCTGATGGAGCTTGGAAGAGATGATAGGCGGACGGGTCTGTCCGTAACCGATGACCTGACAAAGGCGACACTGACCGTTGCCTGGGTCATCATCCTCAACAAGCCGTTTTATCCGCTTTATGTCTGGTATCTGGTCGATGCCGATGCTGCTGTGGCATCGCTCGTTACCCTGCTATCGGTGCCGTTTTTCCTTGCTATCCCGTTTCTGGCAAAGAAATCCCATCTGGCTGCACGCCTGGCGCTTCCTCTTGTGGGAACGCTCGATACTTTGTTTGAAACGGCGATATTCGGCCACGCATCCGGCACAGAATTTTTCTTTGCGGCCTGCATCATGCTGGCGGCCATCTCGTTCCGTGCGGACGAGAAACTCTGGCAATATGCGACGGCAATTCTTGTCTTTATCGCCTTCTTCTGCTCGCGCACATTTCTGGGCGCGGCGCTGCAATCCTGGTCGGCAGATGATCTTGCGACGCTTCTTAATCTCAACGCGTTCTCCGCTGCCGGCCTCATGGCCTTTATCGCGCTTCGATATGCCGGCTTGTCACGGCGAACTGAGACCTGAACCCGATTGATCGACAGGAGGAGTTTATGCAGAAAAATCGCAAGCGCATCATAGGTGCGCTGACATTTTCGCTGTTTCTATTCGCGGGCTCGCTCGCCGCGGCAGCCCCCAAGCCCGTTGCCGTTGATGCCGATCACTATCGTGGCACATGGCTGGAAATCGGCCGCATGCCGATGTTTCTGACGGACGGATGCGTTGCCGGCTATTCCACCTACCGACAGGGTAAGTCGGCCGATGAAGTGCTGGTAGAAGACGGCTGCCGCGAAGGCACGCCCCAGGGCAAATTGAAGACCATCAACGGTATTGGAAAGATCGAGGACTTCGCGTCAAACAAGGCGAAGATGAGGGTTCGATACCCGCTCCTGATCACGTTCAATTACTGGGTGCTCTATAAATCCCCTGACAAGTCGTGGTTCATCAGCGCCAATCCATCCACAGAAGATGTCTGGGTTTACGCTCGCAGCATCCCCTCCAAGGCGAAGCTCAACAGGATGATGATGAAAGTGCGTGAGCTGGGCTACGATGTCAAAAAGCTTGAGTTTCCCGCCCAGAGATAACCGCTGACGGGAGCGCCTTCATGACAGCCTCGTTTGAAAGCGGCTATAGAGCCATCGTTATCGGTGCGTCCGGCGGTATTGGCGCGGCACTGCTTGCGCGCCTCAAGGCCGATCCCCGGTGCGCGCTCGCTTTGCCTCTGTCTCGCAGCCGCGATGGTCTCGATATCACCGACGAGACGACGGTCCATGAAGCCGCAGCCCGTCTGGAGGACCAGCGCGGTTCATTCGATCTGATCTTCAACGCAACGGGTGCTTTGGTGGTCGATGGTGCCGGCCCGGAAAAGTCTATACGGGCGATCAACGCCGGTCACATGGCGAAACAATTTGCAGTCAATGCCATAGGGCCTGCACTGCTCCTGAAATATTTCACGCCGCTTTTGCAACGGGACAGGCGAAGCGTCTTTGCCTCGCTGTCGGCGCGTGTTGGCTCGATTGGCGATAACCGGCTGGGCGGGTGGATTTCCTATCGCGCCGCGAAGGCCGCTCAAAATCAGATCATTCGAACCGCGGCGATAGAAATTGCCCGCACCAACCGCCAAGCCATCATCGTCGCGCTGCATCCCGGAACAGTCGATACGGACCTTTCCCAGCCGTTTTCGAAGGGCAGAGACCGGTTTACCCCGGATCAATCGGCTGCGCGCCTTTTGGAAACGATCGACGGTCTAAACCAGAGCCAGACAGGGCAATTTTTTGCCTATGATGGCTCAGCGATCCAATGGTGAGTTCTGGCGTATGTGGTCGCTACCAACAGTCCGGTACCAGTGCAGTGATCAGCCCCTCAATGTCGGATAATCCCAGTTCCCTTTCAATCGATCGCGGGCGCGATCCAACAAGTCGCGATATTCAGCTTTGATAGGGCAGATCAATTGCTTCTCAAGGTCAGCCAACAGTTTATGCAGTACAGCGCCCTCGGCGGTGCTTTCGAAACAAGAGGCCTCCGGTGTTGACGCATTGTTGTCTTCGCACCACCGCGATAACAGCTCGAATAGCACGATTGACTCCTCGGGCGTGAGTTGGATTTGCGCGCTATCCGGCGCTGAGTTCTCTTCAACTGTCATGAGGCAAATTCGCATGGGCTGTGGAGGTCCGCAATGAGCCAATTGCGGTCTTCCGGTTTGCGCCAATAGCGGACATCCTAATAGTGTGCAGGAATGTCAACAATCGACCCGATTCCGCCTTTCAGTGAGCTAATCCATCATCTGGTTAGCGGCCGCTATTGTTTTGCGATCACCTGCAGCCGCCTCGCCCATTTGATCGTTAGAAAGCTCCTGCTCCCTTACTGACCCGATTTGGGCACATCGATTGTGGCGTACTTCGGCCGGTGAAGAAATTGCTCTGGTAAGCGGTCTTCGAGGCCGCGCGCAAATTCCTCAGCTGTCTGAAAGTGTCCGGTCTCGATTAGAGGTTTTATCGCCTCGAAAAGGGACCTATATGAACGTAGATAGGCGGCCGGGTGCTCTCGATTGAGCGCTGGAAGCTGAACACCCAGAGCAGACAATGAGAGCGAGGTGGCGGTGATTTGTCCCGCCACATACGTGAGCTGGTCTTCCATCGAGCCACCTTGATTGGTGATGGCTGTTGCCTTTTCAATAGCTTCTATAGCCAGGCCAATCCGACGAGACGCTTCTACCGCATCGGCTGTTACTACTAATGTGTCGCCAGTGGCGATCTCAGGCCGAGAGCTTTTGCGCTCCACCATCCAGCGAAAAACATACCCGAATGCAGCGCTGGGAACGGCAACAACGACGACATCGTAAAGTGGCAGCGCGCGTAGAGCCGAAGTCTTATTTAGCAGGAACTGAATCTGGTTACTCGGTCTATCGAACCATCCAAGCTCGGTTCCTAACGCGCTCAGCCACGAAGCCAAAAGTGGCGTGAGCACCAGAGTTACAAATAGCCCACATAAGCCCACGATTATTTTCTTCATGTCAAACCAGCCCAAACTTAGACATCCCAGCGGTTGTGGAAATCTATTTGCAATAATCACTTGTGATTCCGATATCCGCCAGCTAGCCGTAGAGCGGAGGGGGGAATCTTATGGCATTTTCGATTAAATTTCGACTGCAGTTTGAGGGTGATGAGGCTGATTTAAACAGATTGCCAGCGCACGACGGGATGGTTTCGCTCGAAGGGATAAGCTGGTCGTTTTCGGTTCTTGCGAACTACCTTGCGACAGGCAAAATAAAGAAGAGTGGAGTTATGTCCACTGCCGCAATGGTTTACATTGAACCTGCCAGGAAGGGCAGTTTCATAAATGACCTGATTGTCCATGTTTCCGATCCTGACAGTCTTTTTATGACGAAGGCGGTGGGCAAATTCGGAGCCGCCACCCTATCTGCTATCTTCGGCACCTTTGTTGGATATGCCTTGAAAAGTGTCACCGGGCAGCAGGACCGTCTCACATCGCAGGAAAGGCGTTGGCTTTCGAAGTTTCCGAAGGGGGATGTGGAGGCGATGATAGATGCTGTCGAAGCCTCCATTAAACGAGCCCACACGGTCATTGGGGAGGGTGCGACTACCCTTAACATCAAGAAGTCCACCACCAGCTTGCTTACTCTAGACGACGACACAAAAAGCTATGTGAACGCCAACATACCCGGGCTCCAAAATACGACTAAAACCGTTGGCGTTGGAGCATATGACGCCAACAGCGGCAATGGCCGAGTATTTCTCCATGGGGTCGGTAAGACCGTATCTTTCCATGTGGATAAAAAGAAAGTCTCTGCTACGACTAGACAGGCGATAAGCAAGAGTCTTGACCGGTACGTCAATGAGCGCCCAAGCGAAATCGAGGTAGTCTGTGACGAGATACTCGCGCTGGATGGCCGGATTAGAAAGCTCATAATCCACAAAGCGAAATGGGTCCTACCCTAAATCTAGGTGAGGGGAAGTGTCCGACCATCGCGCGAAGCGGTCGTAATCTGACTGTCCGCCACCCACCCTTCCCGGACATGTTAAGTTGGGTCCAGAATGACCGCTTAGGGCCAATTGCGGTCTTCCGCTTTGCGCTAATTGCGGTCACGATCAGGCAAATTTACAGCGCGGAACAGAAGTCACTCATTCACCTAACGCTTCTTTACGGATGTAATAATTAATTCGAATAAGCGGATGATTGTCAGCCGTATGGCATTTATACATCCATCCAAATTCATTTAGGTAATACATGAAAGTTGCCTTGGAGCCCCATAAGACGTAGCATCGGCTGTCCTTCAGTGTCTTGAAAGCTAGGCCCTTTCTGTGAAGACTAGATAGCGCGCGACGCACACTTGAAATTTGGCTGGCACTCAAACGATCTAAAAAGCTTTCGTCGTGATAGTAAAAATGATCATAGTCGAAGTAATGGCTGTTAGTCTTTTCAGGAAAAAATATCGAATATGCAATTCTATCTGTTCTCGCCATAAGCGGGCGCGATAACAGATATTCTTGGACAAGCCTCTCTACGTTCCCTAATCCTCGGCTCATTGAATTACTCCTAGCGCCGATCGTGGAAATAGAAAATGACATGAAGTTGAATGTAGAAGCTGACCAGCGCGACGTAAGGTGATGCATCGACTACCATTTGATTTATGTAATGAAACATAACGTATTTTTCTCCATCGGAAACATTGTTGTTTGATGAAGTTTCAATTTAGTGTCCACACCCTACCACGTGAACACGGAAACACGTTTTCCACAGCGTGCGCAACACTTACAACCTGACAAATTATAGCGTTGCTTAAATCAGGAGTTTTACACTGAAAATCAGCTTTTCAATTCGAACAGTCTGGGAGTTTTGAGAAGTCACACGCAGCTAAAGCAATTGTTCGCTTCGGGCCAGAAGTGGACATAATCATGCTAGCTTGTCGATGAAGCCAAAGCGAAAAGTTGTTTTGACTGGCAGCCGTGGTTGCCGCCCGCATATTTCGACTTGAAAGGATGTATGTTTTCAACGAATTAACGCTGTTCCCCTAGATTCTTTAGCTTTGGGGAAGGCTTTTTGTTTCCCCGTTCATGCCCGCCCTGTTTGCCTGATTTATATTGCC
>NZ_SUPW01000013.1 GCF_013337285.1 Agrobacterium tumefaciens
AAAAAGGAAGCCGCGCCTCGAGCGCGGCTTTTTTCGTTCACCATCCCCTCGAAAGGAACTGAAGTTCGCTAGTCTGCCGTTTTTTCGTCGACGGCAAAATTGAGCGCACCTCGAGATTATGCAATTGAAAAACTGGCGAAGCATCAGCCACAGCGTATCGCCATTTCGAACGCCGCATCCGGAGACGGGTGCGGTCATATTATTTTTAACTTTTTTAGATGATTTACACGTAAAAATTTTACCTTATGCTTTTTACTACTTTAAGTATTTATTAACCATGAAGCAGTTAGCTAGAGCCATCGAAACGGCGAGCTAACCTTTAAAAATCAGCTGGTTAGCAGGCATGACGCTGCGCGCCGTTCCCGGTGAGACCGGAATGTCCCTTTTCTAATCAGCCATTCAAGGGGCAATTTATTATGACCAGCATTTTGACAAACGTTGCAGCCATGTCTGCACTCCAGACCCTGCGTTCTATCGGCCAGAACATGGAAGCCACCCAGGACCGCGTGTCCTCCGGCCAGCGCGTCGGCGAAGCTTCCGACAACGCCGCATACTGGTCGATCGCGACCACCATGCGTTCCGACAATGGCGCGCTTTCCGCCGTACAGGACGCGCTCGGCCTCGGCGCCGCCAAGGTTGATACTGCCTATTCCGGCATGGAATCCTCCATCGACGTCGTCAAGGAAATCAAGAACAAGCTGGTTGCCGCCCGCGAACCCGGCGTCGACAAGTCCAAGATCCAGGAAGAAATTGCCCAGCTGCAGGATCAGCTGAAGTCGATTTCCAGCTCCTCGTCCTTCTCCGGCGAAAACTGGCTGCAGGCGAAGATCAGCGATGGCACGGGCAACCTGGCCAACGTCACCAAGCAGGTCGTTGGCTCATTTATCCGTGACTCCGGTGGGAACGTGTCCGTCAAGACGATCAATGTCGCACTGACTGCCGACACCGTCCTGTTCGATACGTCTTCTGGTGCCGCAAAAGACAAGCAAGGCATTCTCGATTCCTATGCATATTATTCCAAGTCCGGCACCTACGATCTCTTCAAACTGACAGCCGGTGCCACTGCTGCTGCGGCAACGACCAAGGTCGTAGCAGCCGAGACCTATACTGAAGCGCAGCTGAAGGGCAGTTCCCCTGGAAATGGCGCTGCTACCGCCAACTATGAAGTGATGGCAAACGGCCTGGCGGTCATCAAAAACGCAGCCGCGGGCTCCCCGATTGCTGCTACAGGTACATACCTGAAGATTGGCGACGACAAATATGTCAAGATCGTTTCTGCCGCTGCCGGCGCACCCGCCACCACCGATGGTCCAACGGCTCCAATCGTAAACACCTCAATTGGCTCTGTCGGCGGCGTCGCCGTATACCTCGATCAGGGCGCTGCGGCCACTGCGGACCTACTCGCTTATTCCCTGACGTCGCTCGACATCACCAAGGATCTCGCCGGCCCGACCGGTGTGACCCTGACTGCCGAGCAGGCTCTGGATGCCATGGTTTCCTTCGTGGACAAACAGCTCCAGAGTATGATCTCGGCCTCCGCCGACCTCGGCTCGGTCAAGATGCGTATCGAACTGCAGGAAAACTTCGTCAACAAGCTGACCGACTCGCTTGACAAGGGCATCGGCCGTCTCGTGGACGCTGAAATGAACGAAGAATCCACTCGCCTCAAGGCTCTTCAGACCCAGCAGCAGCTGGCTGTTCAGGCGCTGTCGATCGCCAACAACGACTCGCAGAGCATTCTCTCGCTCTTCCGTTAATCGCAAGCGACATCAAAAAAGGAAGCCGCGCCTTGAGCGCGGCTTTTTTCGTTATGGTTAAGCGAAATTATTATTTCCTAATTTTTATTAATAGCAATTTAGGCTTTGTTAACCATTCGCCGCCTAAAACCTAGTCATCGAAACGATTGGTTAACCAAGACGAAAAAGAGGTTAACAGGCATCAAGCCGCTCGATCGTTCCCGGCGGCAATCCGGAATGTCCCTTTTCATTTAAGCCAATCAAGGGGCAAATAATTATGACCAGCATTTTGACGAACGTCGCGGCAATGGCCGCCCTTCAGACCCTTCGCGCCATCGGCAGCAACATGGAAGAAACGCAGTCGCGTGTCTCTTCCGGCCTGCGCGTCAAGACCGCATCCGACAACGCCGCCTACTGGTCGATCGCGACCACCATGCGTTCCGACAATGGCGCGCTTTCCGCCGTACAGGACGCCCTCGGCCTCGGCGCCGCCAAGGTCGACACCGCTTATTCCGCCATGGAAACCACCGTCGATGTCGTCAAGGAAATCAGCAAGAAGCTGGTTGCCGCCCGCGAAGCAGGCGTCGACAAGGCCAAGATCCAGGAAGAAATCCGCCAGCTTCAGGACCAGCTGAAGAGCATCGGCGAATCCGCCTCCTTCTCCGGCGAAAACTGGCTGAAGGGCAAGATCAGCGACGCTTCCGGCAACCTGACGCCGGTCACCAAACAGATCGTCGGTTCCTTCGTCCGTGATGGCGCAGGTAACGTCGCCGTCAAGACCATCAACATTCAGGTCGACAACAAGACCGCGCTTTTCGATACGTCGACCGGCGCGACGAAAAACGGCATTCTCGACAGCTCTGCTTATTACTCCGACACAGGTGTTCTGCGTGAATTCGAAATCACGACCACAACGCCCGCCGGTGCTGCGACAACCACGCCATATACCGCAAAAGTATTTACCCAAGCTCAGCTTCTGGGTTTCCCATCCGGCACGACAACCACGGTTTCCGCTGCAGACGCAACAACCGGCCTCGTAACCGTTGCTGCGGCAACAACCGCAAAAAACAACGGTACCTACTTCAAGATCGGTGAAAACGCCGCGGGCGAAGCACTTTACGTGAAGGCTAACAATACGGTGCCAACACCTGCAGGCACGACGGTGACGACGATCGGCACCGGTGGCTCCTCCAACAACAATATCTATCTCGAAACCGCTGCGGCAACGTCGCAGATGGCCCAGAAGCTCGACTACTCGCTGATCGATCTCGACATCACCAAGGACCTCAGCGGGCTGACGGATGCCAAAGGCCAGCCGCTGACGGAGAATGACGGTCTCGACAACATGATCCAGTTCGTCAACACGAAGCTGGAGTCGCTTATCAGCGCAAGCGCCGATCTCGGCTCCATCAAGATGCGCCTCGATCTGCAGGAAGACTTCGTCTCGAAGCTGACTGACTCCATCGACAAAGGCATCGGCCGCCTCGTTGACGCCGACATGAACGAAGAATCCACCCGGCTCAAGGCTCTCCAGACGCAGCAGCAACTGGCCATCCAGTCACTCTCCATCGCCAATACCAGCTCCGAAAATATCCTGTCGCTATTCCGCCAGTAAGCGGCGCCCGTTGGCTACGGGCGGTTTCGTCCCGCTCTGGCAGCAACAGAATATTCGGATATGGAAACCGCGCTTCGCAAGAGGCGCGGTTTTCCGTTCGCCTGGATTTCTGTTCTCCAAGGCGTCCACGGAGCGCTTGAGAAAGTGCGCAAGCAGCGCGCGCGGCAGACCAATGCCGGCGGCTCGGGCAAGTGCGTAAGATTTTGAATTTATGGGAGAAAATGGTGCTGCTAGAGAGATTTGAACTCTCGGCCTCTCCCTTACCAAGGGAGTGCTCTACCCCTGAGCTATAGCAGCATCCGGTGCCGAAGCGTTTGCTTCAGCATCAAGCGTGGCGGCCTATTGCCATAGGTTTTTGACGAGCGCAAGTCGCAAAACGATATTCTTCATCAAGCGGGGCAAAAAAGCGTGCCCCCTGTTGAAAAACGCATTTTTCGGATATTGCTGAATTTATGAACGAACATCATGACAAACAGGCGAAGGCAACGGTTTGCGCGGGCGCTGTCGCAGAATCGTCCGCCGTGGCGGCGACCGGTGGCCAGCAGGCTGGGCCGGGCGAAAAGGCACGGCAGCGCGAGGCGGAACGCAAGGCGCGGGCGGCCAAGAAGCTTCGTGAAAACCTTCTGAAGCGCAAACAGCAGGTTCGTGCGCGCCGCGCCGGCGATGCGGACGATACAATCGGTCTGCCTGCCGCAAAAACGGACGAATCATCCTCATAGAGAATTCACCAGCATAAAATTGAAACGCCGCGGAAATTCGTCTAAGGACGCGCCTTTCCGCAAGGCATGATAAGAAAGGCGGGCACAGGCCCGTAGGACGCATGGATCGCATCAGAATTACGGGTGGCAACAAGCTAAACGGCATCATTCCCATCTCCGGCGCAAAAAACGCCGCCTTGCCGTTGATGATCGCATCGCTTCTGACCAGCGACACGCTGACGCTTGAAAACGTGCCGCATCTGGCCGACGTTGAGCAGCTCATCCGTATTCTCGGCAATCATGGCGTCGATATTTCCGTCAATGGCCGCCGCGAAAGCCAGGGCGAAGCCTATTCCCGCACCGTGCACTTCACCTGCCGCACTGTTGTGGACACCACGGCACCCTATGAGCTGGTTTCCAAGATGCGCGCCAGCTTCTGGGTCATCGGCCCGCTGCTTGCCCGTGAAGGCCGCGCCCGCGTTTCCCTGCCGGGCGGCTGCGCCATCGGCACACGTCCGGTCGATCTGTTCATCGAGGGCCTGCAGGCGCTCGGTGCGACGATGGAGATCGACGGCGGTTACATCAACGCCACTGCCCCCAAGGGCGGCCTGATCGGCGCGGTTTATACCTTCCCGAAAGTCTCCGTTGGTGCAACGCATGTGATGCTGATGGCAGCGAGCCTTGCCCGCGGCACGACAGTCATTCACAACGCGGCCCGCGAGCCGGAAGTGGTCGATCTGGCGCAGTGCCTGACGGCCATGGGCGCGAAGATCGAAGGCGCCGGCACCTCCACCATCACCATCGAGGGCGTCACCTCGCTCTCCGGCGCGCGCCACCGGGTGCTGCCTGATCGTATCGAGACCGGCACTTATGCCATGGCGGTTGCCATGGCCGGCGGTGACGTGGTGCTGGAAGGCACCCGCTCTTCGCTGCTGGACAACGCGCTGGACACGCTGCGGCTTGCCGGCGTGTCGATCAGCGACACGGAGACCGGTCTTCGCGTCGTGCGCAACGGCAACGGCATCCAGCCGGTCGATATCGTCACCGAGCCCTTCCCCGGCTTCCCCACCGATCTGCAGGCGCAGTTCATGGCGCTGATGACCCGCTCGCAGGGCGTTTCCCACATCACCGAAACCATCTTCGAAAACCGCTTCATGCATGTGCAGGAACTGGCCCGTCTCGGCGCGAAGATTTCGCTGTCCGGCCAGATGGCCCGCATCGAGGGTGTCTCCCGCCTGAAGGGCGCGCCCGTCATGGCGACCGATCTGCGCGCCTCGGTATCGCTGGTCATTGCCGGCCTGGTGGCGGAAGGCGAGACCATGGTGTCGCGCGTCTACCATCTTGATCGCGGCTTCGAGCGTCTGGAAGAAAAGCTCACCCGCTGCGGTGCATTGGTCGAGCGCGTTAGCGATTGATCCTTTCATTGCCGCTCATCCGTTTCCTACCCGTTGCAGAGCGGGCCTCGACTGCCTATTTCCAGTACAAGAAATAGACATTGCGGCCCGTGGCCCGCGGAAAAGGAAGAAAAAGATGAGCGGCCTGAAATTGCTCGCGCTGGATACTGAAGATCTCTCCGTCATCTCGACGCATATGCAGGACAGCGTCTTCAAGCTGAAAGACGTTGCCTTCGAGCCGAAGCATGGCCAGTTCACGCTTTCCGCCAATCGTTTCGTGTGGGAAAGCGCCGACAAGAAGAACCTGCCGCCGGAGCGCTGCCGCAGCGTCGTTTTCCTCAAGCGGGTCTCGGCCGTCCGCTCATATGGTATCAACCGCACCGATAAGGAACAGGTCCTGTCGCTTCTCGCCATCCGCTTCGTGCAGAATGGCGAAGGACCTGATGGAGCCGTTGAACTGACGCTTTCGGGCGGTGGGGCGATTGCGCTCGACGTCGAATGCATCGAGGCGCAGTTGACCGATGTGAGCGGCGCCTGGGAAACCGCCGCCAAACCGCATCATCCCGATAGCGAATAAACACTCCACACCGTCGCAACGGTTGCCTTTCGTGACCGTTTCGATTTATGCCACATACCTGAGCCGCGATTATTGCGCGGCGAGTTCGTGAACCTCGCGGCATCGTCCGCGGGGACAATGAAAGGGTAATGGCGTGGCAATCTGGCTGGAGCAGGCATCGGCTGATTTCGAACAGAAATTCGCAGCCTTCCTGACAACCAAGAGGGAAGTTTCCGAAGACGTCAATGCGACGGTTCGCGACATCATCAACGATGTCCGTCAGCGCGGCGATGCGGCCCTTGCCCATTATTCCCAGAAATTCGACGGCCTCGATTTTACCAAGGTGTCGATGCGGGTAACGGCGGATGAAATCGATGCCGCCTATTCGGCGGTCGACAAAAACATCATCGAAGCCCTAGAACTCGCGGCCCGGCGCATTGAAAAACACCATGCGCGGCAGATGCCGAAGGACGACATCTACGAAGACGATATTGGTGTGGGTCTCGGCTCGCGCTGGACGGCCATCGAGGCTGTCGGCCTTTATGTGCCCGGTGGTACCGCCAGCTACCCCAGCTCTGTCCTGATGAATGCCGTACCGGCAAAGGTCGCTGGCGTGGAGCGCATCGTCATGGTCGTGCCGGCCAATGGCGGGGTGATAAACCCCGCGGTTCTTGCTGCGGCGCGTATCGCCGGTGTTGAGGAAATCTATCGCATCGGTGGCGCGCAGGCCGTCGCAGCCCTTGCCTATGGCACGGAAACCATCGCGCCGGTCGCCAAGATCGTCGGCCCCGGCAATGCGTATGTGGCTGCCGCCAAACGGCAGGTCTTCGGCACTGTTGGTATCGACATGATCGCCGGACCGTCCGAAGTGCTCGTCATTGCCGACAGGGACAATGATCCCGACTGGCTGGCTGCGGATCTTCTGGCACAAGCGGAACATGATCGCGGCGCGCAATCCATCCTCATCACCGACAATGCCGAACTCGGTAAGGCGGTGGAAGCGGCCGTCGAGCGGCAGTTGAAGCGCCTGTCGCGCGCCGAGACGGCGGCAGCAAGCTGGGCCGATTTCGGCGCGATCATTCTGGTTGAAAAGCTCACCGACGCCATTCCGCTTGCCAACCGCATCGCCGCCGAACACCTAGAACTGGCCGTTGACGATCCGGACGCGTTGATGGCCCACATCCGCAATGCGGGCGCGATCTTCGTCGGGCGTCATACCCCGGAAGTGATCGGCGATTATGTCGGCGGCTCCAACCATGTTCTGCCGACAGCACGCTCGGCGCGTTTCTCCTCCGGGCTTTCGGTGCTGGACTTCGTCAAGCGCACCTCGATCCTGCGTCTCGGCCCCGAGCAGTTGCGCCAGCTTGCCCCGGCGGCAATCACCCTTGCCCGCTCGGAAGGGCTGGATGCGCATGCGCGTTCGGTCGCCATTCGCCTCAACCCGGAAAGTTAACAGATGGCTTCAGGCGATTTCCGGCTCTGCGACGTGGTTCTGGACGACAGCATCGGCCGGTCCACGCCTGATGTGGAGCATGAACGCGCCGTGGCCATTTTCGACCTGATCGAGGAAAATACCTTCGAGCCGTTTGGCCATGAGGGCGGGCCATACCGGCTGCATATTTCGCTTGTTGATGCCAAGCTGGTTTTTTCGATCAAGACCGAAGACGAGAAGGATGTCTCGACCCATATACTGTCGCTGACGCCGTTTCGCCGCATCATCAAGGATTATTTCCTGATCTGCGAGAGCTATTACGAGGCGATACGCTCCTCTACGCCGAGCCAGATCGAGGCGATCGACATGGGCCGGCGCGGCATTCACAATGACGGCTCGCAAACTTTGATGGACCGGCTTTCCGGCAAGATCAAGGTGGATTTCGACACGGCGCGCCGGCTCTTCACCCTTGTCTGCGTGCTTTATTGGCGGGGTTAGAAATGAGCAATCCTGCCGCAGCGCCAAATGAGGGACGAGCGCCGAAATCGGTCCTCTTCATGTGCGGCATGAACTCCATCCGTTCCCCCATGGCAGAAGTCATCGCCAAACGCCTGGTGGCGCCCGGCATCTATATACAGTCGGCCGGGGTCAAGGCTGGAGAGCGCGACCCCTTCGTGGATGCGGTGCTGGAGGAACAGGGATTTTCGCTCGGCAAGCACAGGCCGCGCACTTTGGACGAGATCGAGGATGATTTTTTCGATCTGATCATTACATTGACGCCCGAAGCCCATCATGCCGCGCTGGAACTGACGCGCTCGAATTCGCTCGATGTGGTCTATTGGCCGACCATGGACCCAACGGTGATAACAGGCACCCGCGAACAAATCCTCAATGCCTATCGCGAGGTGCGGGACCATCTTGCCAGGCTGATTGCGGAACGACTGCCGGGAAGGCCGCAGCCGGTGGCGGATACGGTTTCAAAAGAGTGAAAAACGCCCCTGCTTCGTGAAAATCGGTACTGATTTTCAAGCCGATGCTTTAGAGGTTCACAAATGTGCCGGGATTGTGTAGTTTCCGCGCAATTTTCCCGGACAGGACATGTCCGGCACTATCAACAGGAAGAAAACCCTTACATGACAAAAGAAGAAGTCCTTGAATTCCCGGGCATCGTAACCGAATTGCTGCCGAACGCAACATTCCGCGTGAAGCTTGAGAACGAACACGAAATCATCGCCCACACCGCCGGCCGCATGCGCAAGAACCGTATCCGCGTTCTGGCAGGCGACAAGGTGCTGGTTGAAATGACGCCTTACGACCTGACCAAGGGCCGCATCACCTATCGCTTCAAGTAATCCGTTTTCGGCATCGGACGCCCGGGCAGCGCAATGACAAACTCGAAACAAAAGCTCGTTCTGGCTTCCGGCTCACCGCGGCGTCTGGAACTGTTGCATCAGATCGGCATCGAGCCGGCACGCCTGATGCCGATGGATATCGACGAGACGCCCGCCAAGCTCGAGCATCCGCGCACGCTGTGTCGTCGTCTGTCGCTGCAGAAGGCTGAAGCGGCGCATGCCGCGCTCAAGGGCGAGCAGACGTGGAAGGACGCGTATGTTCTCGGGTCCGACACCGTCGTGGCCGTGGGCCGTCGTATCGTCGGCAAGGCGGAATATACCGAAGACGCCTCCGCATCGCTGCATCTTCTCTCCGGACGCAGCCATTGGGTCTATACCGGCATCTGCCTCGTGATCCCCGGCGGCAAAATCCGTCAGAAGGTGGTGGAAACCAAGGTGCGCTTCAAGCGCCTCTCGACGCGCGAGATCGATGCCTACATCGCGTCGGGGCAATGGCGCGGCAAAGCGGGCGCCTATGGCATTCAGGGCATTGCCGGCGCATTCGTGCAGAAACTGACCGGTTCCTACACCAACGTCGTGGGCCTGCCGCTTTACGAGACCATGTCACTTTTGTCCGGTGAAGGATTTGAGGTGACGTCGGGCTGGCTCGAAGGATAGACCATGGCAAAACCCTCCACCGAAGGCGCCGGAAACGTCACGCCGCTTCGTAAATCCCAGCCCTGCCCTGAATGCGGGCGGCCCTCGACGCGCGACGATTATCCATTTTGTTCGGATCGCTGCCGCTCGCTCGATCTCGCCCGCTGGCTGAATGGCTCCTACGCCATTCCGGTCGCAGACGATGAAAGCAGCGCCGGCGGGCAGGACACAGGTAAAAATACATCTGAATAACGTTACGCACCGCCGGAGATTCCGGCGGTGGATTGCATGATATTATTTTTGAGCTTCCACTTACATCTATATTCATAGGGCTGAAAACGGCCCGAAAATCCATATCAAAAAAGGCTGCCGCCCTGCCCCGGTAGCCATAGGGTCCTGCGATGGACGCAAGCCTGCAAAAAAGAGTAAGCCATGGCGCGTTGCTGTTTACAGTGCTGGCCGTCTGTCTGGCCATATTGGCGACGGTGCTGCTTGCCAATGACAAAAAACACCTCAGGAGCCTGCTGACCTATTTCAATCTGGCGCCTGCCATCTATTCCGCCGAGCCGCCGCCCAAAGTGAAACCTGTCAAACGGCAAAAGCTCGCCGCCAGGAAGGTCTATCTGCCGCCTCATCTACTGAAATTCGAGAAAGCTGGCGACAGGGCATCCTTCGCACGCGATTTCGTACTTTCAGGCAAGGACCTCTGTGACCGTTTCACCACCGAGGGTTTTTCCAACCTGGAGGGCTGGCACGCCAGCCCAGTGAATATCCGCAATTTCGAATGCATGGCCGATCTTGCCGAAGGGAATGCGGCAACGCCTGCAGAGCGGGCATCGCTGTTCCTTGAGATCAGGGGGGAGGCTTCTGGCGAGATCAAATCCATCCGAATGAAGGCCGTAGCGCCTGAGACGCCTGACGGCGCCGCCGTCAGGGTGAAGCTTGACGAGGCACTGGCCCTGATTATCGGGCAAACCCGCTGGGCTGACCTTGCCGCCATGCTTGAGCCGGCACGCGGGATGCAGGCCTATCAGGCGCAACATTTCGGCATTTCGGTCTCCGTCAAGCCGGAGCCGACCGCGCCGCATCGCATGAACGTGATTTTGCTCGCGAACGAACAGTCGTCGGGGCTGAAGCTAACGCGCCGTTTTTTTGACAGGGAGCGATGGCTGCCCGTCGCCAGCGCTTCGGATCGGCCTGTCGTCTATCCCTCCGTCAAGAAAAACAGTGCCCGCTGACGCGGAACCTGCTCAGCCTATCGCCGCCAGCTTGCGCCGGACCGGGGGGATTCTGCCGCTTTGCTGCGCCTGGCGCTTTGCTTCCCACTGAAGAGCAGTGCGAACGATGATCGCCAGATCGTTGAAACGCGGACGCCAACCCAACTCCAACTGAATACGGGTGGAATCCGCTACCATGGCCGCAATATCACCCGGCCGGCGCGGACAATGGATAACCGGGAAATCGTGCTCCGATTCCTGCCGCACCGCGTGCAGCACGTCCAGCACCGAATAACCGACGCCATAACCACAATTCAGGGTTCGAGTGCCGCCACCGGCGCGCAGATGCGCCATGGCCAGCATATGTGCATCGATGAGATCGCTGACGTGGATATAGTCGCGAACGCCCGTGCCGTCAGCGGTCGGATAGTCCGTTCCGTAGACCTCCACCCGATCCCTCCGGCCGGTTGCGGCCTCGCAGGCGACCTTGATGAGGTTTGCCACGCCCGTTGGCGAAGGTCCGGCGCGGCCCTGCGGGTCGGCTCCGGCGACATTGAAGTAACGCAGCGCCACATAGTTGAAATCATGCGCCTGCACGACGTCGCGCAGCATGATTTCAGAGGCGAGTTTCGACAGGCCATAGGGGTTTTCGGGGCTCAGGATCGCCGTTTCAGGCACCGGGCCATCAAAGGGCTGGTTTCCATAGACGGCGGCTGTCGACGAAAAGATGAAATTGCGAACGCCATGGGCGACCGCTGCCGCGACAAGGGCGCGGGTCGTGCCGGTGTTGTTTTCGTAATATTCCAGCGGCCGGCTGATCGATTCAGGAACGCTCAGGGAGCCGGCAAAGTGGAAAATGGTCTCGATCTGGTTTTCTTCGAAAATCTGGTCAAGCAAGGCGCGATCGGCCGCATCCCCCAGATAGAAGCGCGCAGCCGGCGCAACAGCCCAGCGAGACCCCGTGGAAAGCCGGTCGACAACAACGACCTCTTCCCCGGCATCGAGCAGCGCCCACACCATGTGGCTTCCTATGTAACCTGCTCCACCCGTGACCAGAACAGCCATGACTTTACTTCCCTGTTTGCTTTTCTTGAGCCCATCAAAGCCAATAATTCTTCATCATTGATTACTTGCACAGCAAATACGCGACCCAACCCTCAGCCCTCTGAAAAGGTGGCTTACGATTGGTTAGCGCAATGAAGTGCTTTTTATTTATTAGATGAAAATGTTCTCATAAAAGGAACAGAAGGCGCATATCACAGAAAAGCCCGCACGTCGATGGTTACGCCGTGGGGTTGTAGTTTTGGAGCTACACTGTGATTTTTTGAGCAATGCGCCTGTCGCGGTGGAATAGCAACGCGACAGGCAAACACTGTAGGAAGATCGAAACTTATCTGCTGAGGATGTAAGATGCCAGCCGGTCGGCCGCATCTTCAATCTGCTTTGGGTTGCGCAGGAAGCAGGCGCGCAGAAACAGTTCGCCCCCCGGGCCGAAGGCCGTGCCGGGTGCGAGGCCGACCCCGGTTTTATCGACAATATCAAACGCGGTAGCGCGGCTGTCCGTCACACCGTCAATCTTGAGGAAGGCATAAAGAGCGCCGTCGGGTTTAAGCGTTTCCACCCGGTTCGTTGCGATCAACGCATCGCAGAGAATATCGCGCGATGCCAAAGCGCGCTCGTAGTTTTGCTGGATGAAACCGTCGCCGTGGTCGAGAGCCGCAACTGCGCCGCGCTGCATGAATGGCGCCACGCCTGACGTGGAATATTGAATGAGGTTTTCGATGACCTGACCGATGGCCGGCGGCACGACAAGCCAGCCGACACGCCAGCCGGTCATGGACCAGTTCTTCGAGAAGGAATTGGCGAAGACGATCTTGTCGTCCGGCTCCATGATGTCGAGGAACGACGGGGCACGGGTGCCGGCATAGTGGTAAAGCGCATAAATCTCGTCCGCGACGATCCACAGATCGTGTTTGCGGGCAAGCGCGAGAACATCGCGGAGATTGTCGAGTGTTGCCGTCCAGCCGGTCGGGTTGGAAGGCGTGTTGATGAAAAGCGCCTTCGTCTTGCCGGTGATGGCGCTTTCCAGCCTGCCGATATCAAGATCCCAGCGACCGTCGCGGAAGTCGATGCCGACTGGAACCGCCTTTGCACCCGCCACACCGATGGCGGCGACGATGTTGGGCCAGGTTGGCGAGAGATACACCATCTCGTCGCCGGGCGAGGTCAGCGCCTGCACGGCAAGCACAATCGCCTGCATGCCGGAACCAGTAGCATAAAAATGCTCCGGCGGCAGCGACGCTGAGAAGTGCCGCTCATAATAACGGCTGAGCGCCTGACGCAGTTCTGGAATGCCGCGCTGCCATGTGTAGAAAGTCTCACCGTTGTTCAGTCCATCAATCGCACCCTGATTGATGAAGCCCGGGCTGGGCAGATCGCCTTCGCCAACCCAGAGCGGCAGGAGATTGTCCCGTCCCCGGGCATAGTTGACGAGTTCGACGATGCCGCTCTGCGGGGCCGCCAGAGAGCGTGCACTCAGACTGTTCAAGATGGACATTAAAGACACTCCGTTTGGTGCTTTCTAGCGCATCGAACGGGCCATATGCATGATATTCCGTGAGGCGAAGATGGATTTTCTTTATGGATCCATCCCCGGCAGGAGATTGCTGTCCGCGTGAGCCAGCAAAATCGGGCCGGGGATAATCTCGGTCTCAGCGAGTCTTGAGCAGATCGCGGATTTCGGTGAGAAGCTTGACATCTTCCGGCGGCGGAGCCGCTTCCGTCTTTTCCTCGGCCTTCTTTGTTTCGACCGAGGCACGAAGCCTGTTGACGCCCTTGACCATCAGGAAAATAATCCAGGCGAGAATGAGGAAGTTGATGAGAACGGTCAGAAAGTTGCCATAAGCAAAGACGGCACCCTGATCACGGGCAGCGGCAAGCGAGGGGGCGGTGACGCCCGAACTCAGCGGCAGGAAGTAGTTCGAGAAATCGAAGCCGCCGAAAATTGCGCCGACGATCGGCATGATGAGATCGTTGACGACGGAATCGACGATCTTGCTGAAAGCCGCACCGATGATGACACCGACGGCCAGATCCATGACATTGCCGCGGGCAATGAAGGTTTTAAATTCGTTTAGCATCCAGATTGTCCCTCTCTCCTGCTTCGAAAGCTGAAGCTATGTGACTGTCCCTACGCGCTCAACCATATAGATTCCCCTTCGCATTTGGAATTCGTCAAGATTGCATTTGTTAGCTTTTTTGCACGCTCGTCTTGAACTTTATGATCAGACCGCACTCATTCTCAACGGCATGGAATTCGCCTATGCTCATATCAGGGAATTCTTGCATGGGGAGGATGCGTGCTTCCTGGGTGGATCATATTCGGTTCGGCCTTCGCTTATGTCCTGCTGCTGTTTGCGGTTGCAAGCTTCGGGGATAGAAACAGCCGGAAAAGAAACGCCCCGAAAAAGGGGCGGCCGTTCGTTTATGCGCTCAGCCTGGCGATCTATTGCACCTCCTGGACCTATTTCGGCGGCGTCGGGCTTGCGGCGGACAAGGGGCTGGAGTTCCTGGGCATCTATACCGGGCCGATCCTTGCCTTCACCATCGGCATGCCGATCATTCGCCGCATCGTCGAGCTCGCCAAAACCGAGAAGCTGACATCGGTTGCGGATTTCATCGCCGCCCGTTACGGCAAGAACTCCACCGTGGCGATGATCGTCGCCATCATCGCGCTCGTTGGCGCCATTCCCTATATCGCCCTGCAGCTGAAAGCCGTTTCCAATTCGGTGGCGACGATGGTCGATCCCGGTGACTACGGCATCGGCAGCGGCAATCTCTATTTCCTCGATCTACCGCTGGTCGTCACCATCGTCATGGCCGGTTTCGCCGTCATGTTCGGGACCCGCCACACCGACGCGACAGAACATCAGGACGGGCTCATTCTGGCGATTTCGATGGAATCGCTGGTCAAGCTGGTCGCCATGTGCACCGTCGGCTTTTACGTGCTGTTCGTCCTTTTCGACGGGCCTGTGCATCTGTGGCGGCTCGCCACGGAGAATGAACAGGCCATGCGGGCCATATCCTATCACACGCCCGTCAGCCGCTGGATCGTCATGACCCTGCTGTCCGGCTTCGCCATCATCCTGCTGCCGCGCCAGTTCCACGTCACCGTGGTGGAAAACCGCACGCCGGAAGAGTTGCGCATGGCAGGTTTCCTGCTGCCGCTCTATCTCATCGCCATCAACATCTTTGTGCTGCCGATCGCGCTCGCCGGCATTCTGACGCTCGGCGCAAACGGCAGCGCCGATCTCTACGTCCTGCAACTGCCGCTTACGCATCAGATGCCGGTCGTATCCCTTATCACCTTCATCGGCGGATTTTCGGCGGCGACCGCAATGGTTATCGTTGCTTCGGTGGCGCTGTCGATCATGATTTCCAACGACATCGTCATGCCGATCTTTCTGCGGCAGAAGCTGTTGAACCGCTCGCCGCACCGGGACAATTTCGCCAAAACGCTGCTCAATATCCGCAGGACGGCGATCTTCGCGGTGATGCTGCTGGGTTATTTTTATTATCGCGCCGCCGACAGCGCGACGGGGCTTGCCTCCATCGGCTTCCTGGCATTCGCCGCCATCGCCCAGATGGCCCCTGCCCTTTTCGGCGGCCTGTTCTGGCGGCGCGCCAATGCCCGCGGCGCAATTGCCGGCCTCAGTTCAGGCTTTATTGTCTGGGCCTATCTGCTGTTTTTGCCGAGCTTCGGCGGGCCTGATAATTCCGAGGTGGCTGCGAATATTCTCGGTTTCCTGTTTTCCGGCAGCACCGTCTTCAACGGTCCCGAAGCCGATCCTTTCGTAAATGCGGTCATCCTCAGCCTCCTCGTCAACAGCATGGCCTTCGTGCTCGGCTCGCTGTCGCGCAACCCGCGTCCGGTGGAGCGCATCCAGTCGGGCATTTTCGTCAAGCGTCACTCGAAATCACAATTCGCCACGCGCGGCTGGAAAACCCGTGTCAGCGTCGGCGACCTCAAAAGCGCAATCGCCCGTTATCTCGGCGAAGAGCGCATGCTGCGTTCGCTCGCGACCTATGAGAAGACGGCGGGCCGGAAGCTCAATGACGACCAGCCGGCGGATATGGCGCTGATCCATTTTTCCGAACAATTGCTGGGCAGCGCCATCGGCTCCTCCTCGGCCCGCCTTGTGCTGTCGATCATTCTCCAGAAGGCGGAGGATACCAGCGCAGACACCGCCTGGCTGCTCGATCAGGCGAGCGAAGCTCTGCAATATAATCAGGACATGCTGCAAACGGCGCTGGCGCAGATGGATCAGGGCATCGCCGTTTTCGACAGCTCGCAGCAGCTGACCATCTGGAACCGGCGCTTCCGCACCCTGCTGGATCTGCCGGAACAATTCGGCCAGGTGGGCGTGCCGCTGACGGATATCGTCTCCATGCTGCAGGAGCGCGGCGACATGCCGGCCGGAGATACGGACGAGCTGATCACCAGTTTCCTGACCATGGACCTGCCCTTCTCGTTGGTGCTGGCCGGCGGTGAGCGCATTATCGAGGTGCGGTCCAACACCATGCCGGACAAAGGCATCGTCGCCACCTTCACCGACATTACGCAGCGGGTAGCGAGCGATCAGGCGCTGAAGCAGGCCAACGAGACGCTGGAGCAGCGAGTGGCGGAACGAACCGTCGAGCTTACCCGCGTCAACCGCGAACTGGCGGAGGCAAGGGCATCCGCCGACGAGGCGAATATCGGCAAGACACGGTTTTTCGCCGCCGCCGGTCACGACATTCTCCAGCCGCTCAATGCCGCGCGCCTCTATTCCTCCTCGCTTGTCGAACGGCTTGGCGCTTCGGGAGAAAGCGACCTCGTCCACAATATTGATTCAGCGCTGGAATCGGTCGAAACCATTCTCGGCGCTGTTCTCGATATTTCCCGCCTCGACACGGGTTCGATGAAGGCGCGCATGACATCGGTGCCGCTGAATGAGCTGCTGAAACGCATCGAAACCGATTTCGCACCGATGGCGCAGGAAAAGAACCTCGACCTCGTGGTCATGCCCACCTCGCTCACGGTCCGTTCCGACCCCAATCTCCTGCGGCGGCTGGTGCAAAATCTGGTGTCGAACGCCATCAAATATACGCTGAAAGGCAAGGTGGTGGTCGGTGCCCGCCGCCGGGGCGGCGAAGTCGTCATTCAGGTGACGGATTCCGGCATCGGCATTCCCGCATCCAAATTCCGCACCGTCTTCAAGGAATTCGCCCGGCTGGACGAGGGAGCAAAAACGGCCTCCGGCCTCGGGCTCGGCCTTTCCATCGTCGACCGGCTGTCGCGCATGCTGCACCATCCCGTGCAGCTGATTTCGACGCCCGGCAAGGGTACGACCTTCCGCATTCATCTGCCGCGTGAATCAGACCGCGTTGCGCCGGCCAAATCCGGCGGCGCGGTCAGCAATGCGGCGGCAAGCGACCGCCTTCAGGGGGTGCGTGTCCTGTGCATCGACAATGAGCCGAAAATCCTTGAGGGCATGACGCTGTTGCTGACGGGATGGGGCTGTGAGGTTCTGCCGGCAGGTTCGGTGGCAACTCTGGAAGAACCCTTCCTGAAACTCACCGCAGCACCGGATGTCATCATCGCCGACTACCATCTCGATGATGGTGACGGCATCAGCGCCATCCGCCTCATCCGGACTTTCTACGGCAAGTCGATCCCTGCCCTGCTGGTGACGGCGGATCGCAGTCCCGAAGTTCGCAGCGATGCCGAAAAATACGGTATTTCCGTTCAACACAAACCGGTCAAACCGGCGGCGCTGCGCGCCTATATCAACCAGGTCTCCAGCACGGCACGGGCAGCCGCGGAATAAAAAACTCCCGGACCTTGCGATCCGGGAGTTTTTTTGATTTTGCAAATTGGGGATATCAGGCGGCCCGGTTCAATCGATCCCTGCCCGCCGCCGAACCCTGCTCCATCTGGAAACGCTGGACGAGATCGAGCAAGGCCTCCACCTCGCCGGACAGCACCCGGCTCGCTGCACTCGATTGTTCGGCAAGGGCCGCATTCTGCTGCGTCATCTGGTCCATCTGGTTGACGGAACCGTTGACGTTGTGAAGCGCGGAAGACTGGTCCTGCGTTGCCGTTGCGATGGTTTCGACATGCTGGCTGACGGTGACGATCTGCTGGCTGATGGCGGAAAGAACCGTGCCCGCCTCCTGCACCAGTTTCGAGCCGGTGCCGACTTCGTGCGTCGACTGGTTGATGAGCTGCTTGATTTCACGCGCTGCGTCGGCGGAGCGTTGCGCCAGTTCACGCACTTCCTGCGCCACCACGGCAAAGCCCTTGCCCGCCTCACCCGCACGCGCCGCCTCGATGCCGGCGTTCAACGCGAGAAGATTGGTCTGGAAGGCGATATCGTCGATGACCTCGATGATCTGCTCGATCTTGCGTGAGGCGCCTTCGATGCGGCCCATGGCATCAACGGCATTGCTGACAACAGAGCCGGAACTGTCGGCGCTTTGCTTGGTAATGCGGACGGCCTCATTGGCCTCCCGCGCCCGCTCGGCCGACGATCTGACCGTCGCGGTGATTTCCTCGACGGCAGCTGCGGTTTCTTCCAGCGATGCCGCCTGATTTTCGGTGCGCTTCGACAGGTCAACCGAGGACTGCTCGATTTCAAAGCCGCTATGCTGGATGATCAGCGTCCGCTCACGGATCTGTCCCAGCGCATCGCGCAGGTTGAGCAGGGAACCGTTGAAATCCGTGCGCAGACGGTCCAGACGGCCGGCGAAAGGTGTCTCGATCGTACGGCTCAGATCGCCACGCGAGAGCCTGCCGAGACCGGATGCGATCTCGCTGACCGCGAATTCGATCTGGCTGTCCAGCTCCTGCTTTTCAGCGTCGTTACGATGGCGTTCGGATTCTGCCACGGAGCGTTCATCGGCGCTTCGTCCTTCGATGGCGAGTTTCTCAAGCGCGTTCTCGCGGAAGATCACCAGCGCGCGGGCAATGTTACCGAATTCGTTGGTGTTGGTGGCATAGGGGATTGGCGTTTCGAGATTACCCTCAGAAAGAGACTTCACCGCATCGGTCAGCTTACCCAGCGGCTGCAGCGTGCGCCTGATAACGAAATAGGCGAGCAGCCCGACACCGACCATGGCCAGCGCGCCGCAGATCAGCATCAGGTCGCGCAGGCCGAATATCTGGGCTTCGTAGACGGCCATGGGAACGCCGACGAAAAGAATGCCGACGGTGGCTCCGGTCTTGTTGGTAACTGGCATGTAACCGGTCATGTAATTGACGCCGAAAAGCGTGGCCGGACCGAAATATGCTTCGCCCTTGCTGACTTTTTCGAAAGCAGGATGATCGGTGGCAAGCTTGGTGCCTGCCGCCCGTTCGCCCTTCTCGTTTTTCAGATTGGTGGTGATACGGACATATTCACCGGCCTTGGTTTCAAAAATTGTGGCGATGCCGCCGTTTCCGGCCGCGGTGCGATCAACAAGGTCGTTATCGCGCAGCGTCCCGATACTGGCGCGGCTGACGCTCTTCAGCGGTCCATCACCCATGTCGAGGGTGACGCCACCGACCTTCATCTCGTAGAGGATCGCCATGCCGCGCATCGCACTGTTGGTATCGCGCAGCGCGGTGGTGATGATATTGTCCTTCAGGCGCATGTAGGTGGAAAAACCAACTGCCGCCACGCTGAGCATGATCAAGCCAATCGTCAGTGCGACGACCTTACTCGCAACGGTCTTAAAGAGCCGGTTGTGCATGAAACAGTTCCCCAAAGCCAAACCTGCGACAGTTCTAGTTGGCAACTGTTAAAAAACGCGAAATAAGGCACGTGAATCATGCCCCGTCGGCAGGAATACCACGGTCAACGACCCTTGAGATGGCCGGATTTGCAGGACGGGCAAACCCCGTCCGCAATCAATGGATATAGCCGAGCCGGATAGCCTTGGCGATTGCCTGAATACGGTTGACGGAATCGAGCTTGATCGTCGCGGAACCGAGATAGGCATTGACCGTGTGCACGGAAAGCCCGAGCTTGACCGCGATCTCTTCACTGATACGGCCGTCACCCGCCAGTTGCAGGCAGGCGATTTCCCTCTCGCTCAGTGCTTCCGAGGGTGCCGCCTTGCGCTCGTCGAGCGCCAGCATGTCCACCATGATCTCGCAGCATTTGATGTGCTGCTCGATGACGACCTCGTTGTCGAGGACGAGATTGGTGCCGCAGAAAACGATGTAACCATTGCCGATGGTGCCGAGCCGCACCGGCATGGCCAGCCCCGCATAGGGCAACGTGTCGTTTTCGATCCGGCGCAGCAACGCCGGAACATCCGGAAGATCGGCAAAGCCGCCGGCGTTCTTGTTGCGCCAGATAACCGGCAACAGCGACGTCTCGATATGATCGAGAAGAATATCACCGACCGCGCGGATGAACTGCGTGCTCTGCTCTGCGGCATTCATGCCCCAGTTTTCCAGCTCGCAGGTCATCTTCTTTTTGTTGGGGAAACCGGAAGCGGCAGCCTTCGTCACCACGAAATTTCGCGCGCCGACCAGCTTCTGCATGGCGACGAGCTTCGGAAACAGATCCGACCGGCTCGTTGCGACAGGAGTGCGGTAAAACATGCCCGTTTGACCTGTACCCTCATTGTCTTTCGTCTGTACCATCCGTCCGACCATTATACGAGGTTGTTGCGCACGGCGTAGGCAATTGCCTCCGAGCGGGTTTTTGTCGCGGTTTTACGCATCACGCTTGTAATGTAATTATTGATCGTATTGCGCGAAATGCCAAGGATCATCGCAATTTCGTCGCTTGTCTTGCCTTCTGCAATCCAGAACAGGCATTCGAGCTCGCGCTCGGTAAGATCGATATCACGCACAGGCTTTGCTTCGCTGGCGATGCCGAAACTGATGCAATAACCTGTTAGCAGGGCGATTTCGCGCAGACGCTCCGGTGAAGGAACAACGTGTTCGGGAAACAGCAGCAGGAGGGAAAGCCGGATGCGGCCTACGCAGAAGGACAGTGCGGAATATTGCCGGTCGATACCGTAGGGAACAGAAACGTCGTCAGGAAGAAACAATAATCGTGGCCGCAGAAGCGAAAGGCATTTTTCCATTTCGCTCGATCTGTTCTGGCTGTTCGTCAGTTCAATACCCAGCCTGCGTACCAGATCGAAAGGCCAGTCGGATGTGACGATGAATTTCAGCCCGGTTTCTTCGAGAAGATCATCCCGCGCCAGCAGATAATGCGAGGCGCCGGCGTAAGTTACAAGCAGATCCAGTGCACCTGCAACGTTACCGGCAGCGGCCGTGGCTGCGACATTTTTGGCAAGCTGGTCGCGCGGCAAGGGCTTACCCATGCCCTCCATAGGCTTGGCAGACAGCCTGCGGATATCAACATCGACTTTCAATCGCCTACGCCCTCTTGCTCCCAACGGGAGATTATACCTCGGGATGGAATCATTCCATTCAAGAAGCTTACCAAAACGGAATGGCGCGCCCCCGGAGACCGAATCATTTCATTTTATGGAACCGACCGGAATTTGCCATTACCTGACAACAGCCTTTCCACGTATTTCCTCATTCGTCTATTGCTAAAAAAACATACTGAAAAGCTGGCTGATTCATAATCGGCATTCTCAGCCTATTCCCAGCAAACTGTATCGTTGATGAATGATTTGTAAATGCTGTCCTGAAACGAGAATGCCACGGGCCGGCGACCAAGGATAGTAAAAAGCCCGAAAATGCGAAAAAGGCCGGGTAAACCCGGCCTTTTCAAAATCACGCTGCTTTTTCCACCGCCCATTTGCGCAGGATCTTGGCTGCTCTTTCCTCGCTGATTTCCACCATGCGGGAGAGCCTGCGTTCCGGTCCTTCGCGAACCCGGCGGTTGAAGGTGCCTTCGCTGTCGCCACCCGCCAGAAGATCGTCGGTGCTGTCGAAGCCGAAATCCGCTCCGAAACCTTCCATAAGACCACCAGCACCTGCATCCATGCCGGGAGAGAAATCCGGCAGTTCGAGACCGGCGGTCTCCTGGCTGAGCTGACCGGCAGCCGCACCATTGCCGGCAACCGTGCGGACCAGGGGACGCACACCGAGCCAGACGACGAGGAAAGCGACGGCGACGAAAGCGAGCGAGTTGATGATGCCGGCGGAATTGCGGCTCAGCACTTCCATGACGCCCGGACCGCTGGTGGCCTCGTCGAGCAATTGCGTTTCCAGGAAGTCCATTGCCGTCAGCGTGACGATATCGCCACGATCCGAAGAGATGCCTGCCGCCGACGTCACGATCTTCTGCATTTCGGCAAGATAGGCGTCGATCTTGGTCTGATCGACGGGTTCGCCGACCATCTTGGCAATACGGCCCTTGTTGACGACCACGGCAACTGAAATCTTCTCGACGGTATAGCCGTTCTTGACCGTGGCGACCGTTTTCGAGTTGATCTCGTAATTGGTCTGCTCTTCCTTCTTGGCCGACTGGTCGGAAGACTGCGGGCCGCCAGCGCCGCCCTGAGGGGCAGCCTGCGGCACGTTCTGTTCCACGGTCGCTGCCGTATCCGGCTGCGTCTCCTGGGATTTCTGGTCTTCCTTTACCGTGCGAACAGAGCGCTCGACACGCGATTCCGGATCGTAGACGGTTTCCTGAATCTGGCGGCTGTCGGTGTTCAGCTGCGCCGTGACGCTGGAGCGGAAATTGTCCATGCCAAGGAAAGGCGCCAGCGCCTTGTCGATATTGGTGGTGATTTCCTGCTGGACATTCTGCGCCAGTGTCAGCGAGCGGTTCATGGCGGCGTTGGTGACATCGTCGCCGGAAGCGAGAAGCTGGCCGGTGGAATCGAGCAGGGTCACGTCATCGACTTCAAGACCGGGAACGGCCGAGGCGACGAGGTGACGGATGGAGGCGGACGCCTTGCGACCTGCGGTGGCGCTGGCGCGGATCATGACCGATGCGGTGGGCTTCTGTTCGCCACGGCGGAAATTGCCGACATCAGGCATGACGATATGGACGCGTGCAGCCGCAATCCCGTCGATCTGCTGGATGGAGCGGCTAATCTCACCCTCAAGGGCACGAACGCGCGTCACTTCCTGCATGAAGGAGGTCAGGCCGAGAGAACCGACATTGTCGAAAAGCTCGTAACCGGCATTGGCGCTATCAGGCAGACCGCGCTCGGCCAGAAGCAGCCTTGCCTTGCTGGTAAGCCCTACGGGAACTTGAAGGCTCGAACCGTCGGTTCCGACCTGAAAGTCCAGCCCCGATTCGGCGAGCGCAATGCTGATCTTGTTGAGGTCGCTTTTTTCAAGCCCTACATAAAGGGTCTCGTAAGCGGGACGGTTCACGTAGAGCGCTGCTGCAAGGATAACGGCCATGGACAAAACGCCCACGCCGCCCAGCATCAGCAGCCGTGTCTGACCCAGCGCCGCGATATTTTTCAGGACCTGAGGGATTTGATTTAACAGATTCATTCTGTTCCGCACCGTCATTCATAGAATCCGAGACCTTTTGGCCCCGTAATGACAATAGGGTGCGAAGCTTGCGCGAGCGTTGCCTTTCTCCGCATTCGGCGAGGAAAGGAACGTCGGCGGGAATACGGTCTAAAACAGGTCGAAGTCGCCGGAAGCCTTGTCCAGCGGCTGGGAATGGCCATGGCGGAAGGCGGCGCCCAGCGCCTTTTGCATTTCGGCAAGCTTGACGAGGCTGAGCGCCGTGGAGACATCGACGATCCATTCACCGGGAATGGAACCGGTGACGGTGTCGATGAATTCGGCAAGACCGCGGGTCTTCTGGACGGCGAGGTCAATACCCTGCAACAGCTTGATGCCGTCGCCGGACAATTGACCGCTGGTCACTTCCAGCAACTGCGGCTCGATACGTTCGATGAGATAGGCGACGTCGTGCAATTCCGACACCACGCGCATGAGAACATCCGGCAGGGCTTCTTCGAACGGAGCGGTACCGGCGTGGTCTGCAATCTGCATTGGAAACTCCGTGACTAGAAAAATTCGATGTCGTTGGCGACGGGCTTTGGGGCCGGCACCGGACGCGTTTCCATGGCAACCGTCTTCTGAGTTTCCGCGCCGCTCAGCGGATGCTGACGCGCGCGACCAGAGACAGGCCAGAACTCGATCTTGCGGCCATGCTCTCCGCCCGTGGAGGAGCTTATGACAGGAATGCCTTCATCCTTCAGAAACTGCATGGCGAAGATGGCGTTCTGTTCACCGACATTCGAGAAGCTGGCGATCGTCTTCGCGCCGCCGAAAACCTTGGCCTCCAGCCGGTCGCGGCGGGCGCCCTTCTTCAGAAGGCCGTTGATCAGAAGTTCCATGAGATGCACGCCGTAACGCGTCGCATCTCCCCCGGTCACATTGCCCGTTCCCGGCAGCAGGAAGTGGTTCATTCCTCCAAGGCCGGCAACGGGATCTCTCAGACAGGCGGCCACGCACGAACCGAGTATCGTCGTCATGACCACGTCGGGATCGCTGACAACCTTGTACTCGCCCTGAATGATATGTACGCGCTTAGCCGCAGCTTCAATCATTTCAGCGATCCGAAAACCGCCTCGATGGCTGCACGCATCTTGTCGATGGTGAAAGGCTTGGCCAGCACGTTGTTCGCACCGAGCTGCGCCGCCTTCTGCACCAGCGCGCGGTCACCCTGCGCGGTGAGGATGATGAAGGCCGCCTTTTTGAGGGTCGGGTTGGCCCGCACGGCGTGCAGGAAACCGAGACCGTCCATTTTCGGCATGTTGAAGTCGGAGATGACGAGATGATGGGGCTGCTGCTCCATGATCTTCAATCCCTGCTCGCCATCGCCGGCGGAAGTGATCTGCTTGAAGCCGAGCTGTGTCAGCGCATCGCTGAGGAGCAACCGGCTGGTCACCTGATCGTCAACGATCAGAACTTTGATCTTTTCTGCGAGAGACATTAGTCAGCACCTTCTTTGCGGGCAATGGTTAGTTTCAGGATTTCTTCGCCGATGGAGGCCAGCGGCAATTGCTGTTCAACGGCGCCAAGCTCATAGGCCACGCGGGGCATGCCGTAGACGACGCAGGTTTTTTCATTCTGGCCGACAGTGCGCGCACCGGCATGCCGCATTTTCAGCAGTCCGGCCGCGCCATCACGGCCCATGCCGGTGAGAATGACGCCGACGGCGTTGCGTCCGGCAAGCTCGGCCACAGAATCGAACAGGACATCGACGGAAGGGCGATGGCCGTTGACCGGATCACGCTCGATGAGCCGGCAGCAGGGTGCTGCGCGGTTGGCGATCTGCAGGTGGCGCTCGCCGCCCGGCGCGAGATAAATCTTGCCCGTTTGCAGCCGTGCGCCATCCGTCGCTTCTTCCACGACGGGCGCGCAGATGCGGTTCAGCCGCTCGGCGAAACTCTTGGTGAAGGTCGACGGCATGTGCTGGGTGATGACGGTCGGCGGGCAATTGGCCGGAAATTTTTGCAGCACGGCGATCAGCGCCTCGACCCCACCCGTGGATGAACCGATGGCCACGACTTTGCGACCGGCCCGATAATCACTGACCGGCGTAGGCTGCACTGCCGCCGTGCTTTCCGGACGAGCCGCGCGATAGGCGGCATGCTGGGAGCGGGCGGCGGCTTTCACCTTGTCGGCGAGATCGCCAAAGGGACGCGCATCACCCGGAGCCGGTTTGCCGACGCAGTCGAAAGCACCGATTTCAAGGGCAGCGAGCGAGGCATCCGCACCGCGATGTGTAAGCGACGAGACCATGATGACCGGCATCGGCCGCAGGCGCATGATCTTTTCGAGGAATTCAAGGCCGTTCATTTCCGGCATCTCGATGTCGAGTGTCACGACATCGGGGTTGAGCTGCTTGATAGCTGCTCTCGCTTCCATGGCGTTGCCGGCCTGTCCGACCACCTCGACTTCCGGATCAGCCTTGAGGACAGCCGAAATCAGCCCGCGCATCGTTGGACTATCATCGACGACGAGTACCCGTGCGAGTGCGCTCATGCCTTCCTCCCGGATGCGTGACCAATGTAGCGGTAGGTGGTGATGCCGGTGTTATCGAACAGGTTCTTGGCGTCGCCGGAGACGCGTTCGGAATGGCCGATATAAAGATGACCACCTTCCGGCAGCAGTCCTGCGAAACGCGACCAGATGCGTGTCTGCGTCGGCTCGTCGAAATAGATGACGACGTTGCGGCAGAAAATGACGTCGAAATTGCCCTTGAAAGGCCATTGCGTCATCAGATTCAATTCGTTGAAGGTGATGAGACGCTTGACCTTGTCGTCGATGCGGAACTTGCGGCGACCGCCGGCATCGACCTCCGTGAACCATTGCTTGCGCATGGCGGGAGACACGGTTTCGAGCGCGTTGTCGTCGTAAACGCCGGCGCGGGCCTGCGCCAGAATCTTCGGGTCGATGTCGGTCGCCAGAATTTTGAAATCGTAGTCCGCCGCATTCGGGAACATGGCGAGCACGGTAAGGGCAATGGAATAGGGTTCCTGCCCGTCGGAACAGGCCGCCGACCAGATGCGGACACGTCCACCGCTCTTTGCTCTTGCAATGAGACCCGGCAGGACCTCGTCACGCAGATGTTCGAAATGATGGTTCTCGCGGAAGAAGCGCGTGAAATTCGTCGTCAGGTGCGACAACATTTCGCGCCGCGCCGGGGCGCCCTCGGTTGAGGAGACCAACGTGCAATATTCGCGGAAACCGGAGAGGCCGAGATTGCGGATATGCTTCGAGAGGCGGGAATAGACCAGCGACGCCTTGGTGTCGTTGAGATAGATGCCCGCATCCGCATAGATCATCGCAGCGATCTCCGACAGATCGCGTCGTGTCAGCGGATATTCACCGCTGGCAAGAACGTCGTCCGGAGACTGGCGCTGGTCGCTGAGATTAAGTGCTGCCATGGATGATCCGCTTTCAACCTGTCGCCGCAAGCGACATTTCCTGCTTCAGGGGCTGTCCGCGCGAAGCGCTGACAATGGCATCGACATCCAGAATGAGCGCAACGCGTCCGTCACCGAGGATAGTTGCGGCGGCAATGCCCGGAACATGGGTATAGTTGGCTTCCAACGACTTGATGACGACCTGGCGCTGACCCTGGATCGCATCGACCATCAGGGCGCGCTGGCCGCCGCCTTCCGATTCCACCAGAAGCGCGACACCTTCCACCGGATCGGCCTGTGTTGGACGGAAATTCAGAACGCGTCCGACATCAACCAGCGGGCAGAAGGAATTGCGGATGGAGATCAGCCGCTGGTTGGAGCCGAAGGAATGAATGTTCTTCGCTTCCGGCTGCAGTGTTTCCACGATTGCGGTCAAAGGCACCACAAGCGTCTGACCGGCCACCGTGACCACCATGCCGTCGAGGACGGCGAGCGTCAGCGGCAGGCTCATGGTGAAGGTCGAACCGTGACCGGGGCGCGAGGAGATGCTGATGCGGCCGCCAAGCGCCTGAATGGAACGCTTGACCACATCCATGCCAACGCCGCGGCCGGAAATGTCGGAAATCTTGTCTGCCGTCGAGAAGCCCGGCGCGAAGATCAGATTGTCGATCTCTTCGTCGGTCAGGTTCGCATCGGCGGCAATGAGATCATTGTCGATCGCCTTCTGGCGAACGCGCTCGCGGTTGATGCCGGCGCCGTCGTCCTGAAGTTCGATCAGGATGCGGCCCGAGCGGTGCTTGGCCGAAAGCTTGATGGTGCCTTCAGGGTTCTTGCCCGCCGCTTCGCGCTTTTCCGGTGTTTCGATGCCGTGGTCGACGGCATTGCGAATCATGTGGGTCAGGGGCTCGGCCAGCTTGTCGATAACGGTCTTGTCGACTTCGGTATTCTCGCCTTCGGTGACGAGGCGAATCTGCTTGCCGATCATATCGGCGACTTCGCGGACGATACGCGACATGCGCTGGAACACCGGCTTCACCGGCTGCGCGCGGATAGCCATGACGCTGTCCTGAATTTCGCGCGTCAGCTGCTGCAGCTCGTCGAGACCCATATTGACGGCGGAGGTGCCGCTCGCATCGTTTTCGATAACGCTCTGTGACAGCATTGCCTGATTGATGACCAGCTCGCCGACGAGGTTGATCAGGCGGTCGACGCGGTCGAGATCGACGCGGATGGTCTGGCCGACATTCGCATTGGCGGCCGCATTTGCGTTTGCCTGGGCTGCGGCGGGCGCTGCCGCCGCCTCGCGCTTTTCGATGGCGGCATTGACGCTTTGAGCAATCTGGGTCGTTGCAACTGCTGCCTCGACGGCTGCGGCAACAAAAGGCGCTTCCTGCGCGACGGCGGGCTCTTCTTCCGGTCCGCTATCGAGAGCCGAGAGATCGAACGGAACCGGGATCATCGGAAGTTCTTCCTCGTCCGCGGCGGCATCGGAAAGAACCGGCGTAATTTCGAGATCGCAATCCCATTCGGCGAATTCAAAAACGCTGCGGATAGCCTCTTCACCCTTGTCGGTCGTGATCGAAACCGTCCAGGAGAGATACGAGGCTTCAGGGTCGAGCTTGTCGAGCGTGGGAAGCTCCGACATGTCGCAATTGACGCTCATTTCGCCGACACGCGAGAGATCGCGCAGGAGAAGCGCCGCCTCGTTGCCTTTCGAATAAAGCGACGCATGCGGCTTGAACTTGACCTGGAAGGTCGGCGCTTCCATCAACGGCGTGGTTTCGTCAGCGAAATCCGAGAAGGAGAACGGGATCGGCTCGAAACCGCTGTCATCCGTCGGCTTGGGCGCGACGGGAGCCGGAGCCTTTATCGCAACCGGCACCGGCGCGGAAACCTGCACCGTTTCGCCATTGGCCAGCGCTTCCAGTTCCTTGACGAGACCACGGGTGCGGCTTTCATCAACGCTGCCGCCATCTCTTGCGGCATTGGTCAGGTCCGCCAGTACATCGGCGGAGCGCAGCATGACTTTCAGAACGTCCTGTGTCGGTTCCAGCTTGTTGGAGCGAACGCAGTCGAGGGTCGTTTCAAAAACGTGGGCGAAGGCCACGAGATCATCCAGACCGAAGGCGCCGGCCCCGCCCTTGATGGAATGAACGGCACGGAAAACGGCGTTGACGGTTTCCGGATCACGGTCGCCGTCATTCAATTTAAGAAGCCCCGATTCCAGTTCAGCGAGCTGCTCCTCGCATTCCTGGAAAAAGATTTCCTTGATTTCGTTCATATCCATCGTGAAATGTCCCGTATCAGGCGGTTACGCGTTCAATGGCATCGATGAGTTTCGCAGGATCGAACGGCTTGACGATCCAGCCGGTCGCACCGGCCTGACGGGCGCGGTTCTTCTTTTCTGCGTCGCTTTCGGTTGTCAGAACGAGGATCGGGATAGCCCGATACTTCTCGTTGCGGCGCACACCCTCGATAAAGCCGAAGCCATCAAGACGGGGCATGTTGATATCAGTCACGATGACATCGGGGTTGCTCTGTTCGAGAACTTCGAGACCTTCAACGCCGTCTTCGGCCTGAATGGTTTCAAAACCGGCATTGTTGAGCGTGACCAGGAGCATGTTCCGGATCGTTCTGGAATCATCCACGGTAAGAACTTTTTTCTTCACTTCTTGATCTCCTTCAGGAGCAAATGATCGATTTCGACGCCTATCAGTTTCATGGTCTTGTCGAATGCATCGGACGCCTTGGCAAAACCGAACGGTTTGCCGTCCTCCTCCCAGGACTTCGCACCGGCCATCAGGACCTGGGCGCAAAGTGCTCCGATACGCTCAACCTCGGACGCGTCCACCGACAAAGGTGCTCCTCTCAGCGTCATCAGCTTGCCGTGCAGCGCCGATGCCTCGTTGAGATCCAGCACCGGTGACAGTTTCAGCGTCGCCTCAGCTGCTTTTCTGGCTGCCATTACATGACTCCTTGGCGTCTGAATTGTTGGTATTCCTGGCCGTAATCCGTGCGGTCATCCCCACGGGCCATAAATGATGTGTCCTGACGCTCCGCCACGGCCATCGCCCCCGCCTGACCTTGACGGGCGATGCGGAACTCCCTGATGGTGCGGCCGAGTTCCAGAATGACGGTGTGAAGTGCGTCGGCCTCGGAGGCGCCGCCGCTCATATCGGCGGCGATCCGCCCCGCCTGCCGCTGGTGTTCACTCATGTCGGCAGCGACCGATTGCAGCTCGCCGACCTGGTCGGCCGTATGGCGGGAGACTTCGGCGATCATGTCGTTGATGCCGGACACCTGCCGGACGACGCCGCCGATTGCCTCCTGCGTGCGGTTGACCATGCGCACGCCGCCCTCGACCTGGGTTTTCGTGGTGCCGACGAGGCTTTTGATCTCTCTTGCAGCGTCGGCGGACCGTTGCGCCAAGGCTCGCACTTCCTGCGCGACGACGGCGAAACCACGTCCGCTGTCACCCGCGCGCGCCGCCTCGATACCGGCATTGAGGGCGAGAAGGTTCGTCTGAAACGCAATTTCATCAATCGTGCCGATGATCCTGCCGATTTGTTCGGCGGATTGCTCGATGTGCGACATGGCGTCGATCGCCTCGCCGATCGCCTTGCCGCTTTCGACCGCTGCCTCACGGGCACGGGAAACCGCTGTCTCCGTCGCCGATATGCGAACGCCGTTTTCGGCCGCGCCGCTGATCATCGTCTGGATCGCACGGGAGGTTTCCGCAAGCGCTTCGGCCTGCTGGCCGGAACGCTCGGCCATGGAACGACCCATTTCGGCAAACCGCGCGCTTAGCGCTTCGGCCTCGCCGATACCGTTTTGCGCCGATATCAGCGATGCGCCGATGGTCGCCAGCGCCGTATTGAACGAGGATGCAACATCACGATAGGCTTCCGGCACATCGCCGCCGATGCGGGCCTGCAAGTTGCCTGCGGCAAAGGATGTCAGCGCCGCACCCAGCAATGTCGCCGCTTCCGAACGGTCGCTGTCGCGCTGTTCCGCCAATTCGCGGCCATGGCGCAGGCGCAATTCATTAAACCGCAGCGAGACGGCGATCTCGGTATCGACCATCACCAGACGGACGACGTTTTTCACGGCTTCCGCCAGTTCGCGGGTTTTCTTGCGGTTACCGGGCAGGATGGAGCGTGGCGCATGTTCGGCCACCAGCCCACCGAGCAGATGTTCCAGAACGACCGCGTGACTGGCGATCTGCCAGCGCGGATCGAGACCCATGCGGCCGGCATTGTCAGAAAGAACCTTCACCCGCTCGGCATAAAGCGCATCGAAACGCGCATCCGTCAGCACACTCCAGTGCGAGGATTGCAGGTCGTGCAGGCGATCAAGCTGGTTTTCGCTTTCGAAAGACGGTGAACAGTCGGGCATCGACTGGAAACGGTTCATCACGTCCCGCAGACCAGCCTTGACGTAAGGCTCGAGCATGCCGCGATAATTGCGCAGGAAATCGGATTGCGTCTCGTCGAGGCCGGCAAAGCGAAGCCGTCCCGCCAGGCTTGCACCTGCCGATCTGCGCGCTTGATCTGATGGCAAATCCTGCCCCAACCGACGTCCCCAACACCATGACGGCCGGAGGAACCCGGCCAAATTGACCAAGGTTCAGAACGTCAGCACCCTTCGCGGATTTTTGAACGAACATACCCATCGCGGACGATGCGGCATCGACGCTTGCCTGACCTTCTTGAACCAAGAAACGAAAATACCGGATCCGGCCCGGTACGGCAGTGCGGCGTCATGCCTGGAAGGGGAGAGAACCCCATTCCGCCGTGGAAATACCATCAATCTTTATGGTTAATTCCTTGCTTGAAAGTTAAGAAACGTCGCCTCCAGCGTCAAACGGTAAAATTTGTAAAAGCTTTTAGCCGTTGCCGCCCTCACTTTGCCGCAAACCGGCAAAACCGAAAAGGAATCGGCCATCGCGGGCGGTTTTTCCGGCCTGTGCGCTGGACAAGCGCGTGCGGCTTCCCCTAAAACAAATCAACGGGATATTCGCTGAGCGGTGATGCTTTAAAGAGACCTTTACGATCAAGGAGATGCCAACTTGTTATGGATGGAGACATGCCGCCGTTCAAGGCGCCATCCGCAAGTGTTGATCGGCATCATGGTCGCAAGCCTGCTCGTCATGATCGGCTTTCAGGCACCTTCCGGCATCAAGACGCTTTCCAAGACCAGCCGTCTGGAGAGATTGGAGACGGTTGATCTCAGCCGTTCCCTCACTCTTGGCGACAGGGATTGCGATAGCGGCTGCAAAGCCGGGGATGCCGGTTCAGGTCTTCGCCCCGGCAACTTCCCCTCTCCCGCTTTGCGGATCGCCGTTGACGCCGGGCCGGCCGTTGCATCTGTTGCCATCGCGCCACAAGCTTTCCGAGACTTTGCGAGCGTGGTTCCAAGAGCGCCCCCGCATATTATCTATTAGTCATTCCGGCGGTCCTCATCATTCGGTTCTTATGAGCCTTGAGGGATCGGAGTCGTCGGAAACCCGCCGCAGACTCCAATTCCAGAGAAAAACCGCCGCCGCATATGACACTTGCAACCATTCTTCCATTTATTGTCGCCTTGCCTTTTGTCGGCGCCATTTTAACGGCTTTCATGCCGCGCGACGGCGCGGCCGCAGGCCCCGCCTCCGTGGCTGGCGCTGTGGCCCTCTTCGGCCTTGTCAGCAGTATTTTTCTTTATCCGACGATCAGCGATGGCAGCGCACTGAAATACGATGCGGAATGGCTGCCGCAACTCGGCCTGAACTTCACCCTGCGGCTGGACGGATTTGCCTGGTTATTTGCAATCCTCATTACCGGCATCGGCCTGCTCGTGGTCCTCTACGCCCGCTACTACATGTCGGCAAAAGACCCGATCCCGCGGTTTTTCGCCTTCTTCCTCGCTTTCATGGGCTCGATGCTCGGCGTGGTCCTGTCCGGCAACGTCATTCTGCTGTCGATCTTCTGGGAAATGACCAGCATCTTCTCGTTCCTGCTGATCGGTTACTGGCATCAGAATGCCGGTGCGCGTGACGGCGCGCGCATGGCGTTGACCGTGACCGGCATCGGCGGCTTCAGCCTTTTGGCGGGGCTGTTGATCCTTGGCCATATGGCGGGAAGCTATGATCTGGACAAGATCATCGAGGCCGGCGCCCAAATCCGCGCCCATCCTCTCTATCTGCCGGCGCTTATCCTCATTCTCGGCGGCGCGCTGACCAAGAGCGCGCAGTTTCCCTTCCATTTCTGGCTGCCGAATGCCATGGCGGCGCCGACGCCCGTTTCCGCCTATCTGCATTCGGCCACCATGGTGAAGGCCGGAGTGTTTCTTTTGGCGCGGTTCTGGCCGGTGCTGGCAGGCACGCCTGAATGGTTCTGGCTGGTGGGTATGGCCGGCGTCATCACCCTGCTGCTCGGCGCTTATTTCGCCATGTTCCAGCAGGACCTGAAAGGCCTGCTCGCCTATTCCACCATCAGCCATCTCGGGCTCATCACCACACTGCTCAGCCTCGGCAGCCCGCTGGCCGCGGTTGCGGCCATCTTCCACATGGTCAACCACGCCACCTTCAAGGCCTCGCTGTTCATGGCAGCCGGCATCATCGACCATGAAACCGGCACCCGCGACATGCGGCGCTTGAGCGGGCTCTACACCTATCTGCCAGCGACGGCCACGCTTGCCATGGCGGCAAGTGCGGCGATGGCCGGCGTGCCGCTGTTCAACGGCTTCCTCTCCAAGGAAATGTTCTTTGCCGAGGCCGTCGAAACCCACGCCGATTCGCTGCTGGACCGGGCGCTGCCCTATGTCGCGACGCTGTCGGGTGCATTTGCCGTCGCCTATTCGCTGCGCTTCATCCACACGGTGTTCTTCGGTCCCAAGCCCGTCGATCTGCCGAACCCCAATCCGCACGAGCCGCCGCGCTGGATGCGCTTTCCGATCGAGTTCCTGGTTTTCGCCTGCCTGATCGTCGGCATCGTTCCGAGCCTTTCGATCGGCCCGTTCCTGCATTCGGCCGTGCTTTCCGTTCTCGGGCCGCAGACGCCCGTTTACAGCCTGTCGATCTGGCACGGTTTCAACCTGCCGCTGATCATGAGTATCGCGGCGCTGATCGGCGGCGTTACCATCTATGCGCTGCTCGGCGGCTATTTCTCGCGCTGCGATGATGGCCCGCCGGTCTTCCGGCATTTACGGGGCCAGCGCATCTTCGAGCGCATTCTCGTCACCGTGTCCTGGAAGTGGGCGCGGTGGCTGGAAAGCACGCTCGGCACGCGGCGTCTGCAGCCGCAGCTGAGACTTCTCATTCTGGTCGCGCTTCTTGCCGGTTTCTCGCCGCTGTTCCTGTCGGAATTTTCTCTATCGCTGCCGCGCGTGACGACCTTCGATCCTATCTTCGCCATCCTGTGGCTGATCGGCATGATCGCCGCGCTGGGCGCCGCCTGGCAGGCGAAATATCATCGCCTCGCCGCCCTCATCATGCTCGGCGTCTCCGGGCTCGTCACCTGCCTTACCTTCATCTGGCTTTCCGCGCCGGATCTGGCCATCACCCAGCTGCTGGTGGAGATCGTCACCACGGTTCTCATCCTGCTGGGTCTCCGGTGGCTGCCGAAACGTTTCGAGAAGGTCGATAGCAGCGACGAATTGCCTGCGCAGCTTCGCCGCGCCCGCGACTTTCTGCTGGCCGCCGCCAGCGGCATCGGCATGTCGGTCATCGCCTATGCCGTCATGACCCTGCCGGTGCCGAACGCCATCTCCACCTATTTCCTGGAGCGCGCCTATACCGAAGGTGGCGGCACCAACGTCGTCAACGTCATTCTGGTCGATTTCCGCGGCTTCGATACATTCGGCGAAATCGCGGTGCTGGCGATTGTGGCGCTCACCGTCTTCGCACTGCTGCGCCGTTTCCGTCCTGCGCATGAAAGCATCGGGCTGCCCGAACAGCAGAAGATGCAAAATGCCTTCGATGCCGAACGTCCTGATCGCAGCAAGGGTGATACCGTCCACGATTATCTCTATGTGCCGTCGATCGTGATGCAATGGATGTTCCCGGTCATCATCACCTTCTCGATTTTCCTGTTCATGCGCGGCCATGACCTGCCCGGCGGTGGCTTTGCGGCCGGCATCACCATGGCAATCGCCTTCCTGCTGCAATATCTGGCCGGCGGCGCACGCTGGGCGGAGGACCGCATTCGTATCCTGCCGCTGCGCTGGATGGGTTTCGGCCTGTTGATGGCCGCAGTGACGGGTATCGGCTCGTGGTATTTCGGCTACCCGTTCCTGACCTCCTATTTCCAGTATACGGAGATACCCTATATCGGCAAAATGCCGACGGCATCCGCCCTGCTGTTCGATCTCGGCGTCTTTTCGGCAGTCGTCGGCTCCACCGTTCTTATTCTCATAGCACTGGCACACCAATCGTTGCGCAACTACCGCGTTCGCACGCCTGAAGCCGCAAAAGCGGAGGACGTGTAATGGAACTCATTCTTGCAATCGGTATCGGCGTCATGACCGGCTCCGGCGTGTGGCTTATCCTGCGCCCGCGCACCTATCAGGTCATCGTCGGGCTCTCATTGCTGTCTTATGCCGTCAACCTGTTCATCTTCGGCGTCGGCGGCATCAAGACCAATGCGCCGCCGGTGCTGGTCAATGGTGTCGATAGTTCCACGCTGGCCGACCCCGTGCCGCAGGCGCTGGTGCTGACGGCAATCGTCATCGGCTTTGCGACGACGGCGCTGTTCCTCGTAGTGCTGCTTGCCGCCCGCGGCCTTACTGGCACCGACCACGTGGACGGGAGGGAGACGAAATGATGTCATTCCCCTTCCACATCGTCATCGCGCCCATTCTTCTGCCACTGATCACCGCCGCCATTCTGCTGTTCTTCGACGAGCGCCAGCGCGTGGCCAAGGCCGCCATCAGCTTTACTTCGACCGTGCTATTGCTGATCGTCGCCATCCTGCTGTTCCGCGAGGTGAATTCGACCGTCAATACCGAAATTGCCGCCGTGGTTTCGAGCGGCGTCTACCTGCTCGGCAACTGGGCAGCCCCCTTCGGCATCGTGCTTGTCGCCGACCGTCTTTCTGGGCTGATGGTGCTGCTGACGGCGCTGCTGGCCATCCCCTCGCTGATCTATTCGATGGCGAAGTGGCACAAGGCCGGCGCGCATTTCCATTCGCTGTTCCAGATGATGCTGATGGGCGTCAACGGCGCGTTTCTGACCGGCGACCTCTTCAATCTCTTCGTGTTCTTCGAGGTGATGCTGGCGGCCTCCTACGGCCTGTTGCTGCATGGTTCCGGCCAGCAGCGCGTCAAGGCCGGGCTGCACTACATCGCCATCAACCTCGTCGCGGCGCTGTTCTTTCTGATCGGCGTCAGCCTGATCTATGGCGTCACCGGCACGCTGAACATGGGCGACCTTGCCCATCGCATCGAGGGGCTGAACCCGGACCAGCGCATGCTGCTGGAAACCGGCGCTGCCGTCCTCGGTATTGCGTTTCTGGTCAAAGCCGGCATGTGGCCGCTGAATTTCTGGCTGCCATCGGCCTATGGTTCGGCTTCCGCTCCGGTTGGCGGACTGTTTGCGATCATGAGCAAGGTCGGCATCTATGTCATTGCCCGCCTGTCCTTCCTGCTTTTTGGGCAGACGGCGGGGGAATCGGCCGGCTTCGGCCATGATGCCCTGCTCGTCGGCGGCATCGCCACCATCATCTTCGGGGCGATCGGCGTTCTGGCGTCGCAGGCGCTCGGGCGGCTTGCCGGCTTTTCGGTACTGATATCATCGGGAACGCTTCTCGCCGCCATGGGCACCGGCAATCCGACTGTGGCGGCCGGCGCGCTCTATTATCTGGTCAGCTCTACCCTCACCATCAGCGCCTTCTTCATGCTGATCGAGCTGGTGGAGCGCGGCCAGGATGCCGGCGCGAACGTTCTGGCCGTGACCATGGAAGCCTATGGCGAAGGCGAGGAGGAAGAGGAGGAAGAGGAAGTCGGCGTGACGATGCCCGCCACGATCGCGGTACTCGGCGCCTGTTTTGCCGCGTGCGGCATTCTTCTGGCCGGCCTGCCGCCGCTTTCGGGTTTCATCGCCAAATTCTCGATGCTGACAGCCATTCTCAACCCTTCCGGGCTTGGCGCCAATGACAGCATTTCCACGCTTTCCTGGTGGCTGGTCTTCCTGATCGTCTTTGCCGGTTTTGCCTCGCTGATCTCGATGACCCGTGCCGGCATCCGCACCTTCTGGGCCTCCATAGAAGGCACCGTGCCGCGTGTTCTCGTCATCGAAATAGCACCCATCATGCTGCTGCTCGCCCTGACACTTGCCATGACCGTGCAGGCGGGTCCGGTGATGCGCTACATGCAGGAAACGGCGCGTATCCTCGATCTGCCCGCAAGTTATATTCAGGGCGTCATTTCCGCACCGCGAGCGGGAAGCAACCCGGAGGCGGAGCCATGATGAGCCGTCTCCTCCCCTACCCGCTGCTGACGGTTTCGCTGATCTTCTTCTGGATGACGATCAACAGCTTTTCGCCCGGGCATCTGCTGCTTGGCACCGCTGTTGCGCTCATCGCCTCCTGGGCGATGGCGTCGCTACGGCCAGCCAAACCGCGTATCCGCAACTGGCACAAGCTCGCGCTGCTGATCCTGATCGTGCTTTACGATATTATCAGGTCCAATATCTCGGTCGTGAAGATCATCCTGTTCAAGCGCGAAAGAGACCGCAAATCCGGCTTCCTGGCGGTGCCGCTCGATATTCGCGATCCCATGGCGCTGGCCATTCTGGCGACAATCCTGACCTCGACGCCGGGCAGCGCCTGGCTCGAATATAATTCCAGCCAGGGCACGCTTCTCCTCCATGTCCTCGACGATGTGGATGAGGCGGCGTGGATAAGCCTCATCAAGAACCGATATGAAAAACTGTTGATGGAGATATTCGAATGAGTTCGATTATCCTTTTCTGGTCCTTTTCGCTGGCGCAGTTCATGCTGGCCATTGCCATGACGATTTCAGTCTATCGCATCGCCATCGGCCCGCGCGCCCAGGACCGGGTGCTTGGCATGGATACGCTTTATGTCAACGCCATGCTGCTTCTCCTCACCTTCGGCCTGCGCACCGGCAACGACATCTATTTCGAGGCATCGCTGCTGATCGCCATCCTCGGCTTCGTCTCCACCGTCGCCCTCTCCAAATTCATGATGCGCGGCGAGGTGATCGAATGAACAACGCCGCAGAATTTCCGCTCTGGGCCGCCATTCTCGTGGCTTTCTTCGTGTTGCTGGGCGCGTCGCTGACGCTGATCGGCACCATCGGCTTTGCAAGGCTCAACAGCTTCTACGAGCGCCTGCATGCACCCACACTCGGCACCAGCTGGGGCACCGGCGGCATCGTTATGGCCTCGATCATCTATTTCTCCGTCTCAGGTGACCGCTTCGCCTTCCACGAGATCTTCATCGGCATTTTCATGACGGTGACGACGCCGGTTTCGCTGATGCTGCTCGGGCGGGCCGCGCTTTATCGGGACCGGGCGGAGCAGAATACGGATAATCGGGAGCATCTTTAGGCTAAATATCCGGAGGATGAGGCGTGGGACCAGCAACGTTATTCGATAAGTCCTTCATAGAAATGCTCAGCGTCGATCAAGCGGCAATGTTCGACCTCATGTTTTCGACGGTGATCTCGCCAATATTCTACGTCGAAGTTCTCGCTGATTTGGAGAAAGACGACCCAAAAACTCGGACGCGCGAAAAGGTAGTCGCCGACGTCGCTAAGAAGACGCCTGTCATTCACTCTTATCCGAACGTGTCGCATCAAACGCTTTGTTTAAACGAGTTGCTGGGCTTTCCAGTAGAGCAGCGCAGATTCCCGACGATCCACGGCGGAAAGCCTGTTATGCACAAGGGTAAGCTTGCACTGGTGAAGGAGCAGTCCGATGAGTCGAAAGCATTCGACCGTTGGCAGGCGGAACGCTTCCATGACGTCGAGCGAGAGTTCGCGAAGGACTGGCGCGCTGCGCTCAAGGATTTCGACAACGGCGCGCTGGCGACGCTCACCAAAAAGTCTTTGCAGATCGACGACTCACCGAAGAACCACGAGCACGCTTTGGAGATCGCCAGGGATGTTCTCACCCGCAACGGACAGCATTTTCTCAACCTCAAGCTTGGTTATCATTTTTTGGGCCTTGATCCGAACCTTTGGCGCATCGTTGAAGCAAGATGGAAGGCCAAGGGGCACCAATCAATCCCGGACTACGCTCCGTATTTTACGCACTGCCTGACAGTAGACATCTTCTTCAATCTCCTCATGACAAAGAGGATTATTTCGCCCGACAGGCCAAGCAATCGCACGGATGTAGCATACCTCTACTACCTGCCTTTCTCGACGCTGTTCGTATCGGAGGACAGACTCCACCGCCGGATAGCCCCGCTCTTCATGGGGAAGGATCAATTCATGGTTCAAGGCGCAGAACTAAAGGCGGACCTAATGAAGCTTGATGAGTACTTCTCCGCTTTGCCCGAGGAAGAGCTAAAAAAGGGCCTATTCAGGGTCGCCTCGAGCCCGCCTGATGACGACGCCTATCTAACTACGCGTCTATGGAGGCAGTGCGGTCTTTCGACGGCCCCGAAACCCCCTGTAACCGAGCAAGCGAAATATACGGGGCTCCTCAGCCAGATGAAAGAGATTATCGCGTTGGCGAAGCACCCCCAACAACGCTCGTTCAGCCGGTCCGAACTCAAGAACGCTGACCATCAAATGATTCGGCGTATGGTCCCGAGAGAATGGGGAAAATGGACTATCATACCGCCCGACGTGGAAGGCTTCGACGAATAGACCGCTTCCAGCTATTCGTGACGCTTTCTTTCGCGGGTAAAGTTGGCCAACAACGACTAAAAATTTTTAAGCCAAGGTGGAGACTTCACAAACGCAATCCAGTTAACATCAAAACTGAAGTAATTTGTCTTCGTGGAAATAATGGTGCCCGGAGGCGGATTTGAACCACCGACACGCGGATTTTCAATCCGCTGCTCTACCAACTGAGCTATCCGGGCACTTCAGGTCCTTGAAGAACCTCCGCTTTTGGCGGGCGGGGCTATTTTGGTGCCCCGAAAGTGAGCGGGGTTATAACATCTTGTTCGGACATGGCAAGCGCCATCGCGAAGTTTTTTGACAGTTTTTTCACGAGGGCTGTGGATGGCTGGAATGTCTACCCGGCACTGGCCGGATTGCGGGAGAAAACCCGTTATCGGCCATGTGCCGCGCCCTACGGCGTCCGGCCGCTACCCGGCCCGGCATAGCGGCATGGGAAGCGGCAGCTAGGCCGTTTCGCTGCGTCGTGCGGCAAGGCCAAGCGCGAAAGGCACCACGGCCACCAGCGCCGCCATGACGGGCGAGGAAGCGAAGATGCGGCTGGCAAGCGAGGTAACGGCGACTGAGCGCACCACCATCATCAGACGGGAATTCTCGCGGTCTCTTTCATGGTGCGCCTGTGCGGGCCTGTGGCGGGAATGCCGGGCCGCCTCCAGCCGTTTGACATCACGGCGGATCTTGTCGACCTCTCTGCGAAGCTCTTCCAGTTCGGCGCGCAGCGACGGATCAACGGTATTCTCAGCACGCGTCCTCTTCGCCGTGGTTTTTTCCGTCTTTGCTTCCGCGGCTATCGCCTCAGCCTCTTCATCCAGCTCTGCCAGATGGTCGTCGAGGTCCGTGGGCTTGTCGAAACCGTGGGATCGCAGTGGTGCTTTCATCGCTGTCTCCTGGGGCGTGCTGAATTGCGGCGGCGGGCGTCTTTGCCCGGTCTCGCCGTTTCAACGTCTCAGCCGGGCAAAGGATGCACATAAAGCGATCAGCGCGGTATATTCGGCTCAAAAAAACAGGCCCCGAAGGGCCTGTTTACTGTTCTGCCGTGAAGCCTCAGGCCGCCTTGGCGGCGCTGGCATAGGGATCGAAGCGACCGTAGAAGGTTTCGCCCTTGGCGGCCATGTCCTTCAGGAGTGGCGTCGGCTTGAAGCGCGGGCCATAAGCCTCGCTGAGCTTTTCGGCCAGAGCGACGAAATTCTTCGCGCCCATGCCGTCAATGTAGGACAACGCGCCGCCGGTATAGGGCGCGAAACCGAAACCGAGAATCGAGCCGACATCCGCCTCACGCGGATCGGTGACGATGCCTTCTTCCACCGTGCGGGCGGCTTCCAGCGCCACGGTGACGAGGAAGCGCTGTTTCAGCACCTCCATATCCACGTATTCAGGCTTCTGCTGCGGATAAAGGTCCTTCAGGCCGGGCCAGAGGGACTTCTTGGCGGGCTTTTCCGGATAATCGTAAAAGCCCTTGGCGTTCTTGCGGCCAAACCGGCCCTCGCCTTCCACCAGCTTCTTCACCAGTTCCATATGGCGCGGATCGACGGCCTTTTCGCCGAGATCGGCGGCGGTGGCTTTCAGGATCTTGTAGGAAAGATCGATAGCCACCTCATCGTTCAGCGCCAGCGGGCCAACCGGCATGCCGGCGAATTTCGCGGCATTTTCGATCATGGCGGCGGGCACGCCTTCGATCAGCATGTCGTAGCTTTCCGCCATATAGCGCAGCACGCAGCGATTGACGAAGAAACCGCGCGTATCGTTGACGACGATCGGCGTCTTTTTGATCTTGGCCACATAATCCAGAGCGACGGCGAGCGCCTTGTCGCCGGTTTCCTTGCCGAGGATCACTTCCGTCAGCATCATCTTCTCGACCGGCGAGAAGAAATGGATGCCGATGAAATCGGTCGGGCGCTTCGAGTTCTTCGCAAGGCCCGTGATCGGCAAAGTGGAGGTGTTGGAGGCGAAGATCGCACCTTCCGGCAGCACCGCTTCCACGGCCTCGATGACGGCCTTCTTCACATCACGGTCTTCGAAGACGGCCTCGATGACGAGATCGGCATCCGCGAGTGCGGCGTAATCGGATGTCGGGGTAACGAGGTCGAGCAGGGCCTTGCCCTCCTCCTGCGTCAGCCTGCCCTTGCCGATGGCGGCCTTGACGCTTTCTTCACAATGGCCCTTGCCCTTGTCGGCGGCTTCCTGATCGCGGTCCACCAGCGTGACGGGTATGCCGGCTGCGGCGGTAACATAAGCGACGGCAGCGCCCATGAAGCCCGCGCCGACAACGCCAACCTTTTTGAACTCCGTCTTCGGCTGGCCGGCCGGGCGGCGCGCGCCCTTGCCCAATTCCTGCATGGAAATGAATAGCGAGCGGATCATGCCGAAGGCTTCCTTCGAGCGAAGGACTTCGGTGAAATAACGCTGCTCCACCTTCAGCGCCGTATCGAAGGGCAATTGCAGGCCCTCATAGACGCATTTCAGAATGGCGAGTGCGGCCGGATAGTTGCCGGCGCTTTCGCGGCGCAGGATCGCCGGAGCTGCGGGCCAGAGCTGGGCAGCGGCCGGCGTCCAGATGCCGCCGCCGGGGGCCTTGAAGCCCTTTTCATCCCAGGGGGCGACCGGCTTCAGGCCGTCCTTGATCATCTGCTTTGCGGTTGCGACCAGCTGATCCGGTTCGACCACCTGATGCACCAGCCCCATGGCCTTGGCGCGCGTGCCGGTCAGCGACTGGCCCGTCGTCATCATCTGCAGCGCCGATTGCGCGTCCGTCAGGCGCGGCACGCGCTGGGTGCCACCGGCACCGGGAAAGATGCCGACCTTGACTTCCGGCAGGGCGATCTTGAGGCTCTTGGCATTCGACGCGACACGGCCGTGGCAGGCAAGCGACAGCTCAAAAGCGCCGCCCATGCAGGTGCCGTTGATGGCCGAGACCCACGGCTTGCCGTTGGTTTCCAGCTTGCGGAAGAGGCCCGTCATGCGGCCCACGAGTTCGAACAGCTTCGCCGCCGCCTGATCCGGGTTCTTCGCCTTCTCGTCATTGTAGAAGGAGAACATCGACTTGATCATCGAAAGATCGGCGCCGCCGGAAAACGTGCTCTTGCCTGACGTGAAGACGACGCCCTTGACGGCGCTATCGGCAACGGTGGCGTCAAGAATGGCGTTCAGCTCGTCCATCACGTCAGACGTGAAGACGTTCATGGATTTTTCCGGCATGTCCCAGGTGACGAGGGCAATGCCGTCTGCGTCCGTCTCGATGGTGAAATTGGTGTAAGTGCTCATTTGGGATTCCTCTTCCCTGAAATTTCCGTGCGGTTACGACAGTCCGATCACGAGGCTGATACAACCGACCACGAGAACGAGAAACACAACCAAACCCCAACGCTCTGCCCGGAGCCGCTGGACGTAGACAGGAGAAACGGGGCGGATGGACGCCTTATGATCCTGTGCCATGTCCTTTTCCAGATTGTGCCGAGCCAGCTGCTGTTCGATCTCGTTCTTGGGTCGCTCGTAAACCTCGCGCCTCATGACCAGCCTCTCAAACCCGCTCGATAACCGTCGCCGTGCCCATGCCCGCGCCGATGCAAAGCGTGACGAGCGCCACATTCAGATCGCGCCGCTCCAGCTCATCCAGCACCGTGCCGAGGATCATCGCGCCGGTTGCGCCCAGCGGATGACCCATGGCGATGGCGCCACCATTGACGTTCATCCGGTCGTGGCTGATATCGAAAGCCTGCATGTAACGCAGCACCACGGCGGCGAAGGCCTCGTTGAGTTCGAAAAGATCGATATCGGCAAGCGACATTCCGGTCTTTTTCAGCAGCTTTTCGGTCACGTCCACCGGGCCGGTCAGCATCAGCGCCGGGTCGGAGCCGATATTTGCGAAGGCCTTGATGCGGGCACGCGGTTTCACGCCCATTGCCTCGCCGCCCGCCTTCGAACCAACCAGCACGGCGGCAGCGCCATCGACGATGCCGGACGAGTTGCCGGCGTGGTGGACGTAGTTGATGCGCTCCACTTCCGGGTGGGCCATGATGCCGACGGCTTCGAAACCGCCCATTTCGCCGGGCATCTGGAAGGAAGGATTGAGGGAGGCAAGCGCCTGCATGTCCGTGCCGGGGCGCATATGCTCGTCGCGGTCAAGGATCGTCAGGCCGTTGCGGTCTTTCACCGGAATGACTGACTTGCTGAAATAGCCCTTCTCCCAGGCATGCGCCGCGCGCTTCTGGCTTTCCACCGCGTAGGCATCGACATCGTCACGGGAAAAGCCGTATTTCGTGGCAATGAGATCGGCGGAAACGCCCTGCGGCATGAAGAAGGCCGGGAAATTGACCGAAGGGTCCATGTACCATGCACCGCCCGACATGCCCATGCCGACGCGCGACATGCTTTCCACGCCACCAGCGATGACGATATCGTCCGAACCCGCCTTGACCTTGCCAGCCGCGAAGTTGATGGCGTCGAGACCCGAAGCGCAGAAGCGTGAGATCTGCATGCCCGGTGCCTTGTTGGAATAACCGGCCTCGAAGGCGGCAGCCTTCGGGATCACTGCACCGGCATCCATGACAGGATCGACGCAGCCCATGATGATGTCATCGACAGCAGAGGTGTCGAGCCCATTGCGGTCACGGATGGCTTCGAGCGTCTTGGCGGCAAGGCGAACGGAGGGCACCTCATGCAGGCTGCCATCCTTCTTGCCGCGTCCGCGCGGGGTGCGGACATGGTCGTAGATGTAAACGTCGGTCATAAACTCTCTCCCTATGGCGTGCTTACCGCCAACCTTCTCAGAATGCTTCCGCAGCCAGTTCCATCATGGTGTCCGCGCCGGTTTCGATGCGGGCCTTGCGCAGCGCCGTTTCCGGCATGATGCGCTCCATGTAAAACTTTGCCGTGACAAGCTTGGTCTTGAGGTAATCCTCATCCGAAGCGCTACCCGCCGCAAGCGCTTCGCTGGCGGCTTTCGCCATACGCGCCTGCATGTAGCCCAGCACCACGATGCCAAAGAGATGCATGTAGTCTGTCGAACCGGCACCGGCATTGTCGGGCTTGGCCATGGCGTTCTGCATGAACCACATGGTTGCGGCCTGCAGGTCGTTCAAGCCCTTCTTCAGACCCTTGGTGTAAAGCGCAAGCTTTTCGTCGGCGCGGTTTTCCTCGCAGAAATCACCGATTTCCTTGAACAGCGCCATGACGGCGCGGCCGCCATTCATGCCGAGCTTGCGGCCGACCAGATCGAGAGCCTGAATGCCGTTGGCGCCCTCATAAATCATGGTGATACGCGCATCGCGGACATATTGGCTCATGCCATGTTCCTCGATGTAACCGTGGCCGCCGAAGACCTGCTGAGCCATCACGGCGTGGTCGAAGCCCTTGTCGGTCAACACGCCTTTCAGGATCGGCGTAACGAGGCTAAGCAGATCATCCGCCGCCTGCCGCTCTTTCTCGTCGGTCGAGCGATGGGCGATATCGGATTGCAGCGCGGTCCACAGAAGGAAAGCACGGCCCGCCTCGTTATAGGCCTTGATGGTCATCAGCGTGCGGCGGATATCCGGGTGCACGATAATCGGATCGGCCTTCTTGTCCGGGAATTTCGCGCCGGAAAGCGAGCGGCCCTGAATGCGCTCACGGGCATATTCGACAGCGTTCTGATAGGCGATCTCGCCAACGGAAAGCCCCTGCAAGCCGACGCCCAAACGGGCCTCGTTCATCATCACGAACATGGCCGAAAGGCCCTTGTTCTCCGCACCCAGCAGATACCCTGTCGCATCATCATAGTTCATGACGCAGGTGGCATTGCCGTGAATGCCCATCTTGTGCTCGATCGCGCCACAGGTGACGCCATTGCGCTCCCCGAGCGTGCCGTCGTCCTTCACCAGGAATTTCGGCACGATGAACAGCGAAATACCCTTGGTACCCTCTGGCGCGCCTTCGATGCGGGCAATCACCAGATGAACGATGTTGTCCGTCATGGAATGTTCGCCGGCGGAGATGAAGATCTTCTGGCCGGAAATCTTGTAAGTGCCGTCGCCCTGCGGCACCGCCTTGGTGCGCAGCAGGCCGAGATCGGTGCCGCAATGGGGTTCGGTCAGGTTCATGGTGCCGGACCATGTGCCGTCCACCATCTTCGGCAGCCAGGTTTCCTTCTGCTCCTGAGTGCCATGCACGAGGACTGCGGCAATCGCGCCCTGCGTCAGGCCGGGATACATCATCAGCGACAGGTTGGCGGAAGACATATATTCGCCGATCGCCGCATGGAGCGTATAAGGCAGGCCCTGCCCGCCAAATTCAGACGGAACGGCAAGACCGATCCAGCCGCCCTCGCAATAGGCGTCATAGGCTTGCTTGAACCCGTCAGGCACGGAAACCGAACCATCATCGGCGCGCTTGCAGCCCTGTTGATCGCCGGAAAGGTTGAGCGGGAAAAGCCGCTCTTCAGCAAGCTTCGCCGCCTCGCCGGTAATGGCCTCGATCATGTCAGGGGTTGCATCTTCAAAGCCGGGCAGGTTGTTATACCGCTCGAGGCCGAGAACGTCGTTCAGGATAAAAAGCGTGTCTTTGACTGGGGCCTTGTAAACAGGCATTACCGATGTTCCTCCGCATCGTGGGGCCGGAGACAATCCGGCGGATATGGGATGACAATATTTGACGTGCGCGTAAACGTCAAATAAATTTCAACGGAATCTCGCCGATCCTCTCCTCCCAAATGGCTGCTCAGCCCGGCGCGGCCCGCCCCCGCGCCACAAAAGTTAAAAAATTCCAACCATAGTTAACCACTTCTTTACCACGTTTCGTGAATTCTCCGACAAGAGGTAACTGCTTCGTTCATCGGCGCATTTTCCTCCAAGGGGGCGAATACCGGCTCTGGAATTGCTGCATGTTGCAGCGACGGCATGCACAGGCAGGCAACGTCGCGACAACAACCGGGCATAGCGGGCGGAAGCGAAGCGAGCGAGAAGATGAACGGATTGCGATCGAATAACCAACAGCCAAGCGACAGATCGTCTCTTGATGCTCTCAATCGCACCATTGAAGGCCTTGAAGCCCGTATTGAAGGGCTGATGAGCCAGAAGTTTCCGCGCGAGCCGCGTCCGAGCCCCGCGCCCGAGCCGAAAGGCGAGGCTTACGCCGCGCCGCGCGAACCCCGCGCCACGGTTACCCCGCCGCAACTTGACCCCGTCAACGAAATCCGCCAGCGCCAGCGCCTTCTCGAGGCGAGCTTCCAGCGCCCGCAGGAACCCGTTGCGCGTCCGGAACGGACAATTACCCGCCCGCTTGCACCGGAATATCGGCCGAACGTTCAAAACACGACGGCCAACGCCGCTCCGCGCGTGCGTTCCATTCCGCCATATCAGGAACCGCAGCGCAATGACGCCGCCCTGCAGGAGATCGCGCAGGCGCTCGTCAATCTTCGCCATGAGCTGAAGCACGATATTTCCGAGGGCGTGGCCCGCGAAGCGCAGGGGCTGCGGACCGAAATCCGCAATATTCGCGCGGTGGCGGAAGACCAGCAATTTATCGGCGACCTGCGCGATGACATCGCCCGGCTTGCCGGCAGCATCGACCAGCTCGGCAACCTCGCATCTCCTGACGCCTACGGGCTGCGCAACGAGTTCGAAGACCTGCGTCTCACCATCGACCAGCTTGCGCGCGAAGACAGCGTGCACCGGATCGAAAGCCGCTGGAACAATGTGGAAGACACGTTGCGCGGTTTCGATGCGACCTCATTGCAGGATGAGATCGTGTCGCTTGCCTATCGTCTTGATGACATCAAGACCCAGCTTGGCGGCATGAGCAACAATCCGGCCGTGCGTGTGCTCGAGGAAAAGCTGATTGCGATTGCCAGCGCCGTGGAGCAGCTCGGCAAGCATATGCAGCCCAATGAGGCCGCCTTTACCGAACAGTTTTCCGGTCTCGACCAGCGGCTGGACGAAATCAGCCGCGCCATTGCCGCGACCAATACCCGCTCCAACACGCAGGCTACGGATAATGCGCTGGCGCAGCGGCTGGAAACCCGTCTGAACGGCCTTGCCGAACAGCTCGGCGATATCAACCGCCTCGCCGCCGCCAAGCCTGAGCCGGCACTGGACCTGACTGCCCGCCTTGAAGCGCTGTCTGGCAAGATTGACGAACTCAGCACCGCCCGCGACGCCGCCCAGCTGCATGAGCGGCTGGACCAGCTTTCGCTGCTTCTGGAGCGGTCGCAGCGCCCCTCGCAGCAGGCGGAACTGACGTCTTTCCTCAGCGACATTTCCCGCAAGATCGATGCGCTGGATCATGGCGCCGTCAATGATGGCCTGGCAGAACGGCTCGATACGCTGTCGCGCCGCATTGAAGACCTCGATTATCGATACAGCCAGCCGCAGCCGGCATCGGGCCTCAGCGAAAGCGCCTTTTCGCGCCTGGAAGAGCGGCTTGGCAATATCGCTGCGCGTCTTGACGAGACCGCTCATGCCGCCCCCGCCGATAGCGGCGCGCTCACAAGCCTCGAAAACCAGATCGCCCACCTTTCCTCGCTGATCAGCCAGCCGGGCTACCACCAGCCGGCCGGCATGTCGCCGGAACTCGACTCCCGCATGGCGGCAATCGAGGACTATATGGCGTCGAACGACGAATATATCATCGAAGCGGCTCGGCAGGCGGCCGAAGCGGTTCTGGACGCCTATACCCGCAACAATCTTTCGGCTGGCGCAAACCTCGCCGACATGACGATGCTGACCGATCTTGCAACCGATCTGCGCAGCCTCGAAGCCTTGAGCCGCAATACCGAAGAGCGCACGCACCGCACTTTTGAGGCGCTGCATGAGACGCTGGTGCAGATCGCCGGCCGTCTCGATAGCCTGGACAACGCTCCCGCCTATCGCGAAGAGGCCGCGCCCCGCAAGGTTGCGCAGCATATGGTCACGCCCGCCCGCGAAGATGTGGCCATGCCAGCCGCCATCTTCCCGGAAGAAGGTTACATCGCCGAAGAACAGGCGATTCTCGACGCCGACGAAAACGAAGCGGATGCGATGGCCGTTGTGCCGCCAGCTGCCGCAAAACCCGCCAAGGCGGAAAAGAAGAGCCTGCTTGCCGGCCTGACGAAACGGTTCAAGACCAGCACGGCGAAGACCGTCAAAGCTGCGGAAGAGCCGGTCTCGGCCTCCTCTGCCCGCACGCAGGTGGAGCCGGCTCCATCGCTCGACCCGATCGACGTGCTGCCCGCAGGCCAGGAAAACGAACTTCTGGAGCCGGGTTCGGGCGCCCCTGACATCAAGAAGATACTGGAACGTGTGCGCGCCAGCCAGGTGGCTGCCAGCGGCAAGGCCGTAGATGCCGAAGGACGGACGGATTTCATTGCCGCCGCCCGCCGCGCAGCACAGGCTGCGGCCATGGAAACATCGCCAGAAAAGCTCGAAACCGGCAAGAAGAGCCGCAAGGCCGACGCTTCGGCGCTGTCGCGCTATCGTCGCCCGCTGCTGCTTGGTATCGGCGCCATTCTTCTCGCCATGATGGCCATGCCGCTCGTCAAGACGATGATCGGTGGCGCGGAAGCTCCGGCACCAGTCATCGAGCAGAAGATGGACAATGCACCGGTCTCGGCACTTCCCGAAACCGGCGACAAGGCCGTGACCATCCCTTCCGATCTCGCCATCGATCCCGAGCAGGCGGCATCGGCTGATAGCATCGAGAATAATGCGCCGGCGCAGAACAGCATCGATGCCCGCACCATTGGCGGCGCACCGCTCGCAGACGAGCCGCCGGTTGCCGATGTGTCGGTCGTGGACCCGGCAACGCCAGACACGGTCGCAAAGAGCGAACCGCAGGCTCCGACGCAAACCGTCACCACCGTTGTTCCACCGCAGGACGCCATCGCGGTTCCCGCCGGCATTGAGCCCGCATCTCTGGCCGAAGCGGCCGCCAAGGGCGAAACGCAGGCGCTGTTCGAGATCGCCGCCCGTTATACCGAAGGTCGTGGTGTTACCGCCGATCGTGCGGAAGCAGCGAAATGGTACAAGCTTGCGGCGGATCGTGGCCTGGCGCCTGCGCAATACCGTCTCGCCAATCTTTACGAGAAGGCGAACGGTGTGGAGCGCAACCTTTCGGAGGCCAAGCGCTACTACACGCTGGCTGCTGAACAGGGCAATGCCGGCGCCATGCACAACCTCGCCGTCCTGCTCGCATCCGACGCGGCCGGCCAGCCGGATTTCACCGCTGCGGCGCAATGGTTCATCAAGGCCTCGGAACTCGGCGTGCGCGACAGCCAGTTCAACCTCGCCATTCTTTATGCCCGCGGCAGCGGCGTGAAGCAGGATATCGAGGAATCCTACAAATGGTTCGCGATTGCCGCCAAGGATGGCGATGCGGACGCCGCCCAGAAGCGTGACGAGGTTGCCGGAGCCATGAACCCGCAACAGCTTCAGAGCGCCAAGTCCAAGGTGGACGCTTGGAAGGTCAAGCCGCTTTCGGAAGACACCAACAGCGTCAACCCGCCTGAAGAGTGGGCTGGCAAGGAAGGTGTGAAGACCGCCTCCGTGGACATGGAAAAGGCGATCCGCAACATTCAGGCGATCCTGAACAAGAACGGCTTCGATGCCGGCCAGCCGGATGGCAAGCTCGGCAAGAACACTGTCACCGCCATCAAGGATTTCCAGAAATCCGTCGGTCAGGCACCCGACGGGCGCATTACCAATGAACTGGTGACTGCACTGCTCGCCCGTAACAAGTAAGCCTTCCGGAACAGGTGAAGCGGCCGCCCTGGCCGCTTTTGCACCACTCGGCGCAGGAATGTGGCTGGCCATCGACACACAGCCGCTATCTTTCCAAATTATCAACGTATTTACCGTTGAATGTTGACAGGTCAGGCCCTCGCGGGCATGACGGATGAAGGCTGGGCATGCCCGGTCTTTTCAGACAGAAAGTGTAAATCGCGGCGCGGCCCCCTCACCCGGACAAGCCCTGCCGCCCGGAACCATTTGCCCGAGGTCCGAGCCGTGACTGTCTATCTGCCGATCGCAGAACTGTCGGTGAACATTTTCATCATTCTCGGCATGGGCGCGGCCGTCGGTTTTCTTTCCGGAATGTTCGGCGTGGGCGGCGGCTTTCTGATCACCCCGCTGCTGATTTTCTACAATATCCCGCCAGTCGTGGCTGTTGCGACGGGTGCTAACCAGGTGGTTGCCTCTTCCGTCTCCGGCTCGATCACGCATTTCCGGCGCGGCACGCTGGATATCAAGCTCGGCAGTGTGCTGCTTGTCGGTGGCCTCGTCGGGGCGACGGTCGGCGTGTGGATATTCTCCTTCCTGCGCAGCATCGGCCAGCTCGATCTCATCGTTTCGCTGCTCTATGTCATCCTGCTCGGCACCGTCGGCGCACTGATGCTGAAGGAGAGCATTTCGGCGCTGCGCCGCGCCGCCCGCAACGAAACCGTGACGCTGCGCCGACCGGGCCATCACAACTGGGTGCACCGCCTGCCGCTGAAAATGCGGTTCAAGAAATCGAAGATCTATCTCAGCATCATTCCCATCGTCACCCTTGGTTTCGGCATTGGCATCCTCACCTCGATCATGGGTGTCGGCGGCGGTTTTATCATGGTGCCGGCGATGATCTATCTTCTGCGCATTCCGACCAATGTCGTCGTCGGTACATCGCTGTTCCAGATCATTTTCGTGACCGCCTATACGACCATCGTTCAGGCGGCGACCAACTATTCCGTCGATGTGGTGCTGGCCTTCATCCTGATGGTGGCGGGTGTCATCGGCGCGCAATATGGCGTGCGCGTCGGGCAGAAACTGCGCGGCGAACAATTGCGCGCCCTTCTCGCCCTTCTCGTGCTCGCGGTCGCCCTTCGTCTTGCGGTCTCGCTGGTGGTGCGCCCGGAAGACCTGTTTTCGGTCGCCGTGGGAGGGCTGGGCTATTGACCTCTCGCCTGCTCATCGCCGCCCTTCTGCTCTTGCCGTGCCTTGCCTTTGGGAGCATGGCCTCAGCACAGACGCCGCCGCTTGCCCTGCCTCCCGGTACGCAGCAGCGGTCATTGCTGGAAAATATCGAAATCGGCGCATCGACGACGGAAATTCCCATCGCCTCCGATTTTCGCGGTGCGGATTTCACCCTCTTCGGCGCGTTGAACAACACCGACCAGCTGCTGCTGGCGATCGGCCAATATGATATTGTCGTTACGCTCGAAGGGCCGACCGACTACATGACCGTGCGTAAGAAAGAACGTATTGCGGGCATCTGGATCAATACAAGTGCGATCACCTTCACGCCGCTGCCGGAATCCTATTCCATGGCCAGTACACGCGACATCACGGATGTCGCCTCCCCAGGCACCTTGCGGGCCATGGGGCTGGGCGTTGACCACCTGTCGCTCAAGAGTGCGGTGTTTTCCGGCGTGCCCGACAATGTCTTCGATTTTCAGGAAGCCTATCGGCGTCTGAAGCTTTCCAGCGGTATCTATCGCAATGACACGACCGGGGTGAGACTGGAGCGCACCGGCCTGTTCTGGGCGACGCTTCGCCTGCCCGCCAACGTGCCGAACGGCGTGCACACGGCTCGCGCCTATCTGTTCAAGAGCGGCAAATTCATCGCGCAACGCGAGCTGAAACTGCGTGTCGTCAAGACGGGCATGGAACAGGCCATCACCGATGCGGCGCACCAGACGCCGCTTGCCTATGGCGCACTCTGCGTTCTGCTGGCCGTCGTGACCGGCTGGGGCGCCAGCATCATCTTCCGCAAGGACTGACCGCTTTTTCATCGCGAAAAAGAGAGCGTTTGCCGCTCGCAAGGGCAAAGATAGCATTCGCTTCCTTTGACGGTTTGCGGTAAAATTCAAGGCGTTACAACCATGCACCCAGACAGTGGCGGCAGCGCGGTTGCAACCGGGATGAAAAGGAGAAATGTCATGTTCAAGCACATTCTCATTCCCACCGATGGCTCGCCGCTGGCGCAGATCGCAATCGACAAAGGGTTCGCTCTGGCCAGAGAGGCAGGCGCAAAGGTGACCGTCGTGACGGTATCGGAACCCTTCCACGTGATTGCGAGCGACGTCGAAGACATTGCCGCCATTGCCGAAGAAGAATTCCACCGTTGCGAGGAGGCTGAGCATCTTCTCAGAGACACGCAGGCGCACGCAGCGTCGATGGGGCTGGATTGCGAAGCCCTGCTGGCACGGGCGGGACGGCCGGACGAAGCGATCGTCGAAATCGCCGACAGGACCGGCTGCGACCTCATCGCCATGGCCTCGCACCGGCGCAGGAGCTTTATCGAGATGCTGCTCGGCAGCGTCACGGCAAAGGTACTGAAGAACTCGAAGATACCGGTGCTGGTTTACCGGCAATAGAGCATTTCCGTCAAAAGTGCGTAGCGGTTTTACGTCCGGACAATGCGTAAAAACAAAAAGACAACGGCGATGATACGCTCAGCCGAGCAGATTTGAAAACCGCACCGAATAGATGCGGTCCCGTCCCATCAGATGCGCGACGAGCGCCGCATGATCGAACAGGCCGCGCATGGCCTTGTGGCGCAGATCCAGCCCGCCGCTCATCACCCCGAAAGCCGGCATCAACAGACGTGAACCATCCGTGGCGAAACACGGCCGCCGGACCGTCTTCTCGCGGCGGCGAACCGTGGCGGAGGGATGCAGATGCCCGGCGATTTCGCCGGCGGCATCGCCGACCTTCGGCTCATGGCGGAAAACGAGACTGCCATAAAACATCTCATCCACCGAAGACCCCGGCAGATCGACCGTGCCATCAGGATCGTGATTGCCGTTGATCCATATCCATTCGCGGCCACGGGCCATCTCGCGGATGAGTTCGCGCAGCATCAGCGGCAGGTGCTGAGAACCAACGCGATCGTGGAAATTGTCACCGAGACTGACGACGATCTTCGGATCGTAGCGGCTGACGAGGGACGACAGGATTTTGAGGGTGGCGATGGTGTCATATGGCGGCAGCATCCGCCCGCGCCGGGCAAAGGCCGCACCTTTTTCCAAATGCAGATCGGAGACGACAAGCAGGGACAGGTCCGGCAGGTAAAGCCCGCCCAACGGGTCACACCAGGCGGCGACGCCATTGATGGCGGTTTCGCTGCCGAGGCATTCGAAGCCGTTGGAAAACCTGTCGCTCAATGTCAGCCGGCTCAGCACTTTTACATTCGTTCCTTTATTTTCAGGACATCGCCTCGGCGATCAGCTCGTCGGCGGCTTCGGCCAGTACCTGATCCATCGCCTCGCCCGCCACCGTCTCGCGGCCGATTTCCAGCATGACCGGAACGGCAAGCGGCGAGACATGCTCCAGCGCGCGGTGGGTGGTATGACCCTTGATTCGCTTCAGCATATCGCCAAGACGGCCAATGTCCAAAAGTCCCGCCGCCGCATCGCGCCGCGTCGCTTCCAGCAGGATATGATCCGGCTCATGGCTGCGAAGAACGTCATAAATAAGATCGGCGGAGACCGTGACCTGCCGGCCGGTCTTTTCCTTGCCCGGATGGCGGCGCTCAATGAGGCCGGATATGACGGCGCAATTGCGGAAGGTGCGCTTCAGCATGAAGGATTCGTCCAGCCACGCCTCAAGATCATCGCCCAGCATATCCTCATCAAGAAGGTCTGTCAGCGACAAGCGGCGGGATTTCAGCCGCCTGCCGATATCCTCCATGGCCCAGATGGCGAGCGAATAATCGGTGGCGACGAAACCCATGGGTTTTGCGCCCGCCCGCTCCAGCCGCCGCGTCAGAAGCATGCCCAGCGTCTGGTGCGCCAGCCGTCCCTCGAAGGGATACATGACCATGAAGAAGCGCTTGCGGAACGGGAACGTTTCGACTAGCAACTCGTCGCGCTTCGGAATGATCGATTTTTCTTTCTGGATCGCCAGCCAGTCGCGCACCTGATCCGGAAGCGCCTGCCAACGGGCGGGGTCGGAGAGCATGGAACGCACCTGATCCGCAAGGTAAGTGGAAAGCGGAAACTTGCCGCCGGCATAGGAGGGGATTTTCGGGTCCATGGAGAAGGCCTGCGACACCAGGCATTCATTCTCCCTGATGCCTTCGAACCGCAGCACCTTGCCCGCAAAAAGAAACGTATCACCCTGCACCAGCTGTTCGAGGAAATATTCCTCCACCTTGCCGAGCGACATGCCGCCACGGCCGACCGTACCCTTGGCGTTGCGCTTGACCATGCGCACATTGAGTTCCGTCGCCTCGACGATAGTGCCGAGGTTCAGGCGATATTGCTGGGCGACGGCCGGATTGGAAACGCGCCAGCGGCCGTCCTTCATCTGACGGATGCGGGCGTAACGCTCATAGGTGCGCAGCGCGTAACCGCCTGTCGCGGTAAAATCCACCACCCGGTCGAAGGTGGCGCGCGGCAAATCCGCATAGGGCGAAGCGCTCGTTACTTCACGATAGAGCTCGTCGGCATCGAAAGGTTCGGCGCAGGCCATGCCGAGCACATGCTGGGCGAGAACATCAAGCGCGCCTTCGGCGATCGGCGGCGTGTCCTGCGCGCCGATGTAGTTGGCATCCAGTGCTGCCCGGCACTCCATCACCTCGAAGCGGTTGGCGGGGACGAGGATCGCTTTTGACGGCTCGTCCATGCGGTGGTTGGCGCGGCCGATGCGTTGGGCAAGGCGGCTCGCGCCCTTCGGCGCGCCGACATGCACGACGAGATCAACATCGCCCCAGTCTATGCCGAGATCGAGCGTGGAGGTGGCGACGACAGCGCGCAACTTGTTCTCCGCCATGGCCGCTTCCACCCTGCGGCGCTGGCCGGCATCCAGCGAGCCGTGATGCAGCGCGATCGGTAAGTTGTCGTCATTGATGGTCCAGAGTTCCTGGAAAATCCTTTCCGCCTGCGAGCGGGTGTTGACGAAGATCAGCGTTGTCTGGTGCTGTTTCAGCGCCGGATACAAATCCTTCATGGCGTAGCTTGCCGAATGGCCCGACCATGGGATGCGTTCTTCCGTCTGCAGAATGGCGATGTCCGGTTTTGCCCCGCCTTCGACCGTGATGAGACCGGCCGGCGGTTCGCCTTGTCCCTGCGGTGCGAGGTAACGGCGCAGATCCATCGGCTCCGCCACGGTGGCGGAAAGGCCGATGAAGCGCACATCGGGCGCATGTCGGCGCACCCGGGCGAGTGCCAGCGACAGCAAATGGCCGCGCTTGGAAGTGACGAGCGAATGCAACTCGTCCAGCACCACATATTTCAGGTCACTGAAAAAGCGCTCTGCTTCCTTGTTGGCGAGCAGCAGCGAGACCTGTTCCGGGGTGGTCAAGAGAATATCGGGCGGTTTGACCTTCTGGCGCTGACGTTTGGCCTGCGGCGTGTCACCCGTGCGCGTTTCGATGGAAATCGGCAGGTCCATTTCGAAGACTGGCTTCGTCAGGTTGCGCTCGATATCCACGGCAAGCGCTTTCAGCGGCGAAATATAGAGCGTGTGCACGCCGACAAAGCCGGAGCCGGGCGGCACCTTGCCGCGTTCCGCCAGATCAGTGAGCGAAGCCATGAAGCCGCCCAGCGTCTTGCCGGCGCCCGTCGGCGCGATCAACAGCATGTTTTCCCCGCCCCGCGCCCGCGCCATAAGCTCCAATTGATGCGCGCGCGGAGACCACCCTTTTTCAGCAAACCATTTCTGGAATGGAAGGGGCAAGGTGCCGACATGTGTGCCGGAAGTGGGAGACTCGGTGTGTTTCACGCCTTCAAGGTAGTGAAAAAGCTGCAAAAAAGAAGGGCGGAACATGGCCGCTTGACAGGAAACCATAATCATGGATAAATAATATCCACGATACTGAAGCACCAGAACATGGGAAAGACCGATGAAACTCGGCGACGGCGTGGAACAGGCCATTCACAGCGTAGGCATGCTGGCGGGACTTTCCGAAGGCGGCGTGCTTTCGGCAGCGGCGCTTGCGGAATTCCACGGCGTCTCCACGAGCTATCTTCTGAAACACCTGCAATCACTGTCGAGCGCGGGAATTGTCGCCACCGTGCCGGGGCCGAAAGGCGGTTACCGTCTGGCCAGGGCGACCGACAAGATCACGCTGCTCGATATCGTGCTGGCGGTCGAAGGACCGCAGCAAGCCTTTCGCTGCGCGGAAATCCGCCAGCGCGGACCGAACCCCTTGCCGGGGCGTTATTTCACCAAGCCTTGCGGCATCAATGCCGCGATGCTGAAAGCGGAGAAGGTCTACCGGGCGGAACTTGCCAAGACCAGCATCGCCGACATTCTGGGTGATCTTGTCGCCAATGACGATGGCGGGATTGCCGCGCGCGGCTGCGCCTTTCTGGAGTTGAACGAGCGCAAGACGATGACGCGCTGAAACCCGAAAAGACAGAACCACCGACAAACCTGCCAAGCCAATACCGGTGAGCCTGACAGCTTTCCGGACGGATACTGCATGCCCTCAAATACACCCCAACCACTGGAGAGACCGATGAAAACCCGTATCAACTATGCCAAAGCCTCCCCCGAAGCCTTCAAGGCCGTGATGGCGCTGGAAAATTATGTCCAGAGCAGCGGCCTTGAGCGCCGCTTCGTTCACCTCATCAAGCTGCGTGCCTCGATCATCAACGGCTGCGCCTTCTGTGTGGACATGCATGTCAAGGAAAGCCGCCATGACGGTCTTGCCGAACAATGGATCAACCTGATGAGCGTCTGGCGGGAATCTACCGTTTATACCGAACAGGAACGGGCGCTGCTCGGCTGGGTAGATGCGGTGACCAGGATTGCCGAAACCGGTGCGCCGGATGATGCCTTCGAGACCCTCAAGGCGCAGTTCTCCGACGAAGATATCGTGAAGATCACGGTTGCCATCGGCGCCATCAATACATGGAACCGCATCGCCGTGGGCTTCCGCTCGCAGCACCCGGTGGATGCGGCTGCGAAGGCAGCCTGACCCTTCGATCTAAAAAGGACGACCGCTACATGGCGATGTAGCGGTCGTTCCTGTGATTGACGGCAAGGGTAAGGTTCATGACCAGCGCGCCGAGGATGGAGCAGAGGATGACGAAAGGCGTCGCGACGAAAAACGAGCAGGCCAACACCATGCCATCAAAGGCGAGCTGCACGAGGCCGGCACGCCAGCCGAAACGATCCTGTAGATAAAGCGCCAATATGCCGAAACCGCCGAGGCTGGTGCGGTGGCGAAACAGAGCCAGCATGCCGGCGGCGACTGTCAGTCCGCCAAAGAGTGCGGCTGCAATCGGGTTGATGCTCTCAAATGCGAAAAAGCCCGGCATATATTCGGACAATAATGCCGTCATGGCGATGGCGCAGAAGGTCTTGATTGTGAAGGCAAGGCCGAGGCGACGGAAGGCGAGATAATAAAACGGCAGGTTGGCAAGAAAAAACACCGCGCCGAAGCTGAAGCCACTGGCATAATGCGCCAGAAATGCGAGACCGACCACACCGCCGGTGAGAAGACCCGCGGCGGAAAACAGCGTGACGCCGAGTGAAATCAGCATGCTGCCCGCCAGAATAGCCTGCGCATCTTCCAGCAGCGAATGGCGATCGGGCGCCGACGTCCAAAGGTTCAATCGCCTGCGCGCACTGGTATCGTCCATGCATTTTCCCCTGACTTGCCCGATCTGGCCCGACCTTGCCCAGCTATTGCGCCCAAGCACGACGAATTTCAAGCGCTCAGCTTAACGCACGACGATGTATCTGTCCGAGCGGTGGTTGATGGCGAGGAAAATGTTGAGAACGAAAGCGCCGACAATCGAATAGACAACGGTGGCCGGATCAATGACGAGAAAAGCGCAGAGCATGACAAAGGCATCGAATGCCAGCTGGATCAGGCCGGCGCGGATGCCGAAACGGTCCTGAATATAGATGGCCAGAATGCCGATGCCGCCGAGGCTGGCGCGGTGGCGATAAAGCGCCAGCAACCCATAACCCAGCAGCAGACCACCAAGCAGCGCCGCCCAGAGCGGATTAATGCTGTCGATGACCATCCAGCGCGCCTCCACCTCCGTCAGCACCGAAACGAGGCCGATGGCAATGAAGGTCTTGAGGGAAAAGGCAAGGCCGAGGCGGCGGAAGGACAGGTAATAGAACGGCAGATTGACGAGGAAGAACAGCAGGCCGAAGCTGATGCCAAAGGCGTAATGCAGGAGAAAAGCGACGCCAGCAGTGCCGCCGGTCAGAAGGCCGACCTTGTTCAGGAGATAAAAGCCGAGCGCCGAGACGATGGCACCGGTAACAATGCCCTGCACGTCTTCCACCGGCGCATGTTTGGCCGGATCGGAACTCCACATGCTGTAAACGCTTCTCGTTCTGCTCACGCTTTTTCCCTCAATTTTCCTGTATATTTTGCACTGCAAAAAATACCGGATCAAGATGGATATGTAAGCAAGACTGACCTATCATGAAAAAGGCAAGAAACGGAATGTTCAGCCTTGGGCGCGTGCAAGAAAGAGAATGCCGGAAAGGGGTTTTCCGGCATCCTTGCGAATGGTGGTTTTGCGGATTTCGATGAGGGAAAAGCCCGTCCGCTCAAGAAGATCGGTCACGTAGCTTTTGGAATGGGCGTAACGAAGGGATTCCCGCAGGACGAACCCTTCCCCATCTCCGGCATCCTCCACCGAGAAGGCGAAAAAGCCCGATGGCTTGAGCAGGGCGGAAACAAGCGGCATGACGGTTTCGAGGCTACCGAGATACATCATCACGTCGGCAGCGGCGACGAGATCGGCGCGATGTTGCGCAAGTGCCGGGGTGAACAGTCCCGAGGTCTCTTCATTCAATGAAAGATCGGCCTGGCCGAGATGGTCGTAAAGACCCTTTTCCTCGGCCTTGGCCAGCATGTTCTGCGAAATATCGAAACCCTCCAGCCGTTTGGCGAGGGAGCGGATTTCGACACCAAGCAGGCCGGTGCCGCAGCCGATATCGACAATGGTGTCGAAGACGCCGCCTTTCGCCGCCTTGCCGATCAGCTCCGCCAGCTTTTGTGGCACGCTGTAATCCAGCTTCTCAACAAGCGAGGTTTCGAAGCGGTCGGCATAATCGTCAAACAGCCCTTCCACATAACGGCTCGGCGGCTGCTCGGGTGTTTTCGCGGCGCCGAGAACCGCAAGTTTCAGTTCGGCTGCAAACAGCCCTTCCCTATCAAGCTCGGCGACTTTTTCGTAAGCCGCCACCGCTTTTGCGGTCTCCCCCGCCTTTTCGTGATATTCCCCGAAGCGAAACCATCCCGCCGTCCACCGTGGCGCAAGTTCAAGCGCCTGTTCCATAAGTTCGGCGGCGGCGGGATATTCACCGCTTTCCGCCAACATGCGGGCATAGTCCGCCCGGCGGTCGGCAATGACGTCACCGGAAGAAAACTGGTTTGGGGCCATCAATGATTCCTGAGAAGATGTCGGCTGTCATTTATCAAGCCATAAAAAAACTCAAGTCCTATTTCATGGCGCACGCGTGGAATTGGTGAATATGACGCGATATAGTGCGCCGAACTTGCATCGAAGCGGTGTGCTGCATATGTCAGGACAAAACAGGAGACTTGCTGATGGCCGGTGAGGTCAACAAAATGCTGGGTGATACGGTGGCCCGCACCGTGGTGAAGCTGCTGGTGGTTTCATTGCTCGTCGGCTTTCTGATGGCGATCTTCGGATTGACGCCGTGGAACATCATCTACAGCGCACGCGATTTCGTGGTCGACCTGTGGCGCAGCGGTTTCCATGCGCTCGGCGCAATCGGCGACTATCTGATCCTCGGGGCGACGATCGTCATTCCCATCTTCATCATCCTGCGCCTTCTGAGCTATCGCCGCTGACATGACCGACACATCATTCCAGACGCTTACCCGACGCGGCTTCGTGCTGATTTCCGCCGGCTCAGTCCTTTCCGCCTGCGTTTCCATGCCCACCAACAAGGGAATGCCATCCGGCACCCGCGATGAGACGGCGGCGGCGCTTCCGATGGTCAATGATCTACGCCGCTCGAAAGGGCTTTCGCCGCTCGCCATCAATGGCGCTGCAAGCGGTGCTGCCGCCTATCAGGCCGGCCGCATGGTCAAGGCGCAGAAGATGGCGCATCTGATCGGCCTCACCGACAGTTTCCTCATCCGCATGAAGGATGGCAAGGTGCCGCTTCCGGCTGCGGAAAACGTGGCCGCCGGGCAGGACAGCGTCGAGCGTGTAGTCAAGGCCTGGATCGGCTCGCCGCATCACCTCGAAAACATGCTTGGGGCTTATAATGGCCTTGGCGTCGCGGTTGCCTATGACGCCGCCAGCCGCAACCGGCCCTATTGGGCGATGGTGCTCTGCGCCTGATCAGATGACGGAAGCGGGCTTCACGGGCAAGCGCGTCGCCGCGCGCCCCCAACCCCGTTCCAGAATCAGCCGAGCTTGCGGTCGGCCCAGCGATCGACCGTGCTGTCGCGCATGTCACGAATAGACTGAACGCGCTCACGCGCGATCAGCTTCGACAGGCCCTTGACGATGGTGGACGGCAGGCCGGGGCCTTCATAGACCATGCAGGAATAGAGCTGCACCAGATCGGCCCCTGCCCTTACCTTTTCCAAAGCCGTTTCCGCAGATGAAACACCACCGACGCCGATGATCGGCATATTGCTGCCGACGCGACGGCGCATCTTGGCGAGAACCGTGGTCGAGAGCTCGAACAGCGGCTTGCCGGAGAGACCGCCGGCTTCGCCTTTGTGCGGACCGGGCCGCAGGCCTTCGCGTGAAAGCGTGGTGTTGGAGACGATCAATCCATCGAGATCATGGGCCAGCGCTTCTTCGGCAACATCATCCAGCCCCTCTTCGGTCAGATCGGGCGCGATCTTGAGAAAGATCGGAATGCGTTTGCCGAAGCGCTCAGTCTCCGCCTTGCGGCGTTCCAGCACCGCGGCGAGAAGGGCAGCAAGGCTTTCACGCGCCTGCAGGTCGCGCAGACCGGGCGTGTTGGGCGAAGAGATGTTGACGGTGAAATAGGATGCAACCGAATAAAAGGTTTCGATGCCCCGCACGTAATCGGCAATGCGGTCTTCGCTGTCCTTGTTGGCTCCGATATTGACCCCGACAATGCCGCGCAGCTGCGCCTGCTTCAGACGCTCCAGCGCTGCGGCATGGCCTTCATTGTTGAAACCGAGGCGATTGATGACGCCTTCATCCTCAACCAGACGGAAGATACGGGGTTTCGGATTGCCGGATTGCGCCTTCGGCGTAACGGTGCCAATTTCCGTGAAGCCGAAACCGAGCCGCAGAAGCGGCCCCGGCACTTCGGCATTCTTGTCATAACCCGCCGCCATGCCGAGTGGGTTGGGGAAGACGAGACCGGCAATCGTCTGCTGCAGGCGCGGATCATGTGGCACCATGCAGGTGGGCAAAAAGCCGCTTTTCAGCGCGGCGATGGACAGCCCATGCGCCTTTTCCGGATCGACCAGAAACAGGCCCTTGCGGCCGATCGAGGAAAATAATCCGTTCATCACAAAATCTCCGGAAACTGGTGCTGGCCATCATGATCGAGTGAGAGCGGCGTTTCCCAAAGCACGGCCGTCAGAGGAAGAGACGCATAGAGGTGAGGGAAAAGATCACCGCCTCTGGAGGGTTCATAGACCAGCTTGTCGCCCAGCGCTGCGCCGTCGACTGCAATCAGAAGCAGATCGACCTGGCCGGAAAAATGCCGCGCGGCGGTCTCGGCCACCTGTTTCGCCGTCGAAAAATGAATAAAGCCGTCGGTCAGGTCGATAGCCGCACCTTCGAACACGCCTTTTGCCCTCGCCGCACTCCACAACGTCTCCGGCACGATTTTATAAATGATCGCGGGCGTTTCCTGCATAGGGCTCTCCAAGGCTTTCCACTCAGCGGGATTTGCCGCAAAGCTCGAAGATTGTCCACAGTTTCCACGGCATTTTTATTGCGGAGAGCTTCAAAGGCCGCCTCTCCACAAGCTTTTTCTTGTAATGCGCAAGCGATTGGCGCAACCTTGAGCGGAGGAGCCGGGTGCGTTTCGACCACCGGCAAGGGAGTGCACCAGTACCGTAAAAGAACCGCATAACGCCCTTGGGAGGGGGCCAGAATGTCGGAACTTGTCATTATTATTGCAGATGATCACCCGCTTTTTCGCGGTGCCCTCAAACAGGCCGTCTCCGGTCTTGACGGGCAGCAGACCATTGTGGAAGCAGGAGATTTCGAAGCCGCCCGAAGCGCTGCAACAGCGCGCCACGACGCCGATCTGATGCTTCTCGATCTCGCCATGCCGGGGGTTAGCGGATTTTCAGGCCTGATGGCGCTCCGGGCGGAATTTTCCAGCCTGCCGATCGTCATTGTTTCGGCAACGGACGACGCAACCACCATACGCCGGTCCATCGAACTCGGCGCTTCCGGTTTCATTTCCAAATCCTCTGGTATCGATGATATCAGGGACGGCATCCGCGCGGTTCTGGAAGGCGATGTCTGGATACCGGCGGGTCATCAAGGCGAGAAGGAACAGGATTCGGACGTCGCCGATCTCATCGGCCGGCTCAGAACGCTGACGCCACAGCAGAGCCGGGTTCTGGGCATGCTGGCCGAAGGCCTGCTGAACAAGCAGATCGCCTATGAGCTGAATGTTTCGGAAGCCACCATCAAGGCGCATGTCTCGGCGATCCTCCTGAAGCTCAAGGTCGACAGCCGCACGCAGGCCGTCATCCAGCTCGCCAAGATAAATACATCGGCCATGGTGGCATGACCAAAGGATTTTATTCCTTTCCTTTCTTTACTCAAGGCCGGATATAGTCTAGATTCCGATGGGTAAACGACAGGAGCTTTTCCGCCATCGGCTCCATCTGCGGGCTTTCTATCATGCTTTCACACGAGACGATCTGGAGCGCCATCGATACGCTTGCCAAGCGCCATGAGCTGACGCCTTCGGCATTGGCGAAGCGTGCCGGTCTCGATCCTACCTCGTTCAACAAGTCGAAACGTTTCGGCCCGGACGGACGCAAACGCTGGCCCTCGACGGAATCCGTATCAAAAGTGCTGGAGGCAACGGGGGCGAGTGTCGATCAGTTCTTCGGCTACGCTTTCGGCAAGGCGCAGACCATGCAGCCTTCCGGTGCCGACAACGCCATTCCGCTGCTCGGTTTCGCGCAGGCCGGTTCCGGCGGCTTTTTCGACGATGGCGGTTTTCCGGCGGGTCAGGGTTGGGATGTGGTGGAATTCCCCTCTTCCCCCGAACGCAAACAGGGTGTCTACGCACTGGAAGTGCAAGGCGAGAGCATGATGCCGCTTTACCGCGATGGCGATATCCTCATCGTGGAACCCGGCGCGCAGGTGCGGCGCGGTGACCGTGTGGTGCTGAAAAGCCGTGACGGTGAAGTGATGGCCAAGGTGCTGGCGCGGCAAAGCCCCAAGAACATCGAGCTTCTGTCGCTCAATCCCGAACACCCGAACCGCAGCTTCGACATGGCCGATGTGGAATGGATCGCCCGCATTATCTGGGCCAGCCAGTAAGCGCGCGGATAAAGAGCCGCTGACGCTATACCAAGCAGAATAGACGTTCAGAGGCCGAGCGCATTTGCGGCGGCATCCACCGTCATGACTTTCGCCCCCCCGGACGTCGCCCGACGCACAAGACCCCGAAGCCGCTCTTCCGGGCAACCGTAAAAGCTTGGTGTAGTCGAAACATCATGGGTGAAAATGATGAGCCAGCCGCCATTTTGCAAAACATCCTCCAGCCAGCGGTCAGCGGCATCGAGATAATTTTGATCCGACCGCAATTCGACGGCGGCAAGATTATGCGGATCGACGCTGCCGCGGTTGATGCCGGGCATGATGCCGCGGACGGTTCTGAACCGGCGCCGCAACAGGGGCTGCATGACCGGCGAGGCCATGCCGAAAGGAACGGAGAAATTCTGCCTGTGCCGGTTTTCGTCGAACGATCCGAGCACGCTATCATTACGGTCGAAATCTTCTTCAAGCCCGCGCCGTGAAAAGCTCGAAAGTTTGCGATGGGAATAGGTGTGGCAGGCAAGCTCGTGGCCGGCCGCTGCAAGCTCGGAACAACCTTGTGCGGAAATCATCTCCTGCTCTTCATCGTGCCCATCGATAAAAACGCCGGCAATGTAAAACGTCCCGCGAACGCCCTCCTCTTCCAGAATGCGGGCGCCCCTTGTCCAGGCGCTCGCCGGCACATCGTCGAATGTGAAGGAGACGAGGGGTTCGGATGTTTCGATCCGCACCGCCGGTCCCGGAAAATACCGCACGAGCCGGTTATTGACCCGGTCTGCAATCGTTCCGATTTTTTGCGTCATACACAGCCCCCCGGCCTGTCAACAAATTACTGCCCCTGTTCAAGTATGTCGTAAGCCTGATGCCTCAAACAATAGATTGCAATCAGAAGAGACGACCAGATAGGCCCTGTTCCGGTAAAGAAATTACTCTCAAGACACGAAGAAAGTAAGGCATACACCCAAATTCGTCCAAAAAGCCGCGTCAGACCCGGATCCGTGCCGCGGTCGACCGCCGTGCGAAAATCATTTGCGGGAATGATGACGAGCCATATGACTGTCAGGATAAAGGCCGGCAGGCCTCCATTCAGCAGGCTTTCGACATAACCATTATGGGCATGAAAGGCCGTGACCGCCCAGGTGCCGGCAATATCGGCCTGCGATAAAAGCCGGTCGCTTGTCCAGAACGCCTGAAAACCTTGCCCGAAGATCGGGGATTGCGCAAAGGTGTCGAAGGACAGACGCCATATGTCCGTCCGACCGGTGAAGGTGGCATCGATCCCCAGGCTTTCGACGAGGTTCTGTATGCTCGGAAAATAGGTCGAGCCGACCGCGAGGACATTGAGGAAAGCCAGAAGACTGCCGATCATCAGCAATGTCCGACCGGCATGTCTTTCCATGATCCAGATCAGCGCGATGGTGACGGGCAACAGCATCGCGGCGGTTTTTCCGTTGGTTTTCCAGAGGAAGAACCCCGCCAGCAGCGTGATCGCAATACCGCCGACCGTTGACCAGGCGTTACGCAGATAAAGCCCGACCATGAAAAGAATGATCATGGCGGGCGCGGCGGCATTCTTGTGGTTGAAGATGCCGCGCCAGTCACCCGCAAGCGCTTTTTCCTCAAGATCATAAGGCTGGTGGATCGCACGCGATCGCAGGAAGATCACCCCGAAATAACAAAGCGCCAAAAGAATGATGGCGAAAACGGCCATCATCCGGTCGAACTGCCGCCGGTCCCTTGGCATGACCACAAGGACGCTGGTGATGAAGCACAGTAGCGCGGTGAAGATCAGGCGTTGCAGCGAGGTGCCAGGCCCCGCTCCAACCACCGAGCAGATCACCAGCCAGGCAAACAGCAACAGGATGGGCAGACGCGGCCGCAGCAAAAGCCCCGTCAACCGGTGGCGCAGGGCAAACACCCCTAAAATCAGCGCGATCACCAGTCCGGTCAGCTGGTTTGCAGCGGCGTGCGGCACAGGCGGAGCGGCAAGGTTCTCGAAAGGCGCTACCGAAATCCAGATATAGAGCATCGTGACGACGAAAAAAATCGCGTCACGACGGCCGCCCGAAAGCGACATGGCGCTGCTTTCCGCAGAAATGGACTGCGTATCAGCAAAGCGCGGCATGGTCGCCTGCATCGGGAACGGAAAATCGGATCATTGGCCTGCCTTGTGACGAACAACAAAACCCTTGTGAAACCGGGCCATGTCCAAATAACCATAAACGGTCATTATCATCATTATTGTGCAATTGCTTTAACCCTCTCTTACCTCAAGAAGGCTAAGACAGGAGAAACTGCCATTCATTCAGGTTACTGGCATTCAGATTACTGGCCGATCACCGGCTTTTTCAGTTCGCGAAATATTGCAAGGCAGGGCGGTCATTGTTGAATTTGCCCGGCAATGTCAAAAAAACATGGAGAATGAGGTGTCGTTGAATACGCCGCGGTTCGGCCATCTAGTCAGACTGGGATTGACCTACATGGCATCCGGCGGGGCACTGCTGATGTCCAGCGCCGCCCAGCTTTTGACGTTTGCCCTGCTCGCCCGCCATCTCGGTGTCGAACAATTCGCGCTTTACGCCTCGATTACCGCCGTGACCAACCTGGGTGTGCAGATCTGCGGCATCGGCTCGCAGGAATCGCTCATCCGCCGCGTGGCGCAGGATCGCAGCATGTTTCCCGTCATGCTCGGCCACAGCTACCTTTTGAGTGCGGCGACAGGCGTGGTGCTGACCATCATCGGCATGGTAACGATCCCGGTGTTTTTCCCGACCTCGGAAACATTGCTGCACACGCTCATCACCACCTTTCTGATCCTCATCACGAACCTCGTTCTCCTGAAAGTCATTTCGCTTTCCACACAGAGTTTCATCGCCCATTCCGACTTCGCCTCGGCCAACAAGCTGGAAGTGATGTTTGCCGTGGCCCGCACGATTGCCGCCGTGGTCGCCTGCCTCGTCTTCAAGGTGGAAACGGTGGAGGCCTGGGCCTTGTGGAACCTCGCCGCCCACACCATTGCGGCCGTGATTTCCGTGAAGGCAATCAGCAGGCTCGGCATGCCCGTGTTCCGGATCGTGCGCGATGAAATCCGCATCGGCATTCTGTTTTCCACGCAGTTCCTGTTCAAGGCCGTGCGCGGCAATGCCGATATTCTGGTTCTCGGCGCCATTGCCAGCGCCGAGGTTCTGGGCAGCTATTCAATCGCCCGGCGGATTCTCGACAGTTCCTATCTCTCCGTGGAGGCGCTTAACCGCTTGATCTATCCCGGCTCGGCCTCCGCCGCCCTGCAGGGCATCAGCAAGACGATAGAACGTGCCTACAATGTGCTGAAGGCCGCCCTTGTCATCGCAGCCGGCAGCGCATTGGCGATCTTCATCATCGCACCATTCCTGCCCCTCTTGTTCGGCGACGAATATGTTTCGCTGCCCGTCATCACCCGTGTTCTCTGCTGGGCGGTGATACCCATGGCTGTTGCGGCAACGGCGCTTGAAGCACTCGGCGCATCCGGGCGGCAGGATATTCGCGCCAAGATATGGAACAGCGGCAACCTCATCGGTTCCGTCGTCGTCGCGTTTGCCACCTGGTCTTTCAGCATTTCAGGAACGATCGGCAGCTATTTCATGGTCGAGACCGCCATTGCCGCTGCGGTGTGGATCGCGCTTTTGCGATTGCGCCGCAGTGACGAGGCGTTTGCCCCCGCGAAATAGGATTATAACGTCACGGGCGATCTGAACCGGATCGACACAGAAACTATCGCCATCCGCACCGTTTCCGAGCGTGAAGCCGCTACACCGTTTTCCCGAATGCTCTAATAGAGCCCGTAGGGAAAATAACGGCGGTAGATTTCTTCCAGCCTGCCGTTGCGGGAAAGTGCGGCAAGCGCCTGATCAAAGGCCGGCACAAGCACATTGTCCGGATCGACCGCCATGATGGAAAGGCCTTCGCCAAGAAACCTGTCGGACATATAAGGTCCGCCAAAGAGCGCGCAGCAGCCCTCGGCGGCGCTTCCCGAAATCCAGAAAGGCAGGCGCAGGCCGTCAGCAAAGATGGCGTCCACCTTGCCCGTCTTCAGGGCTTCATACATGGGCTCATAACCCTCGAAACCTTCCGGAGCGGCTTTCGGGAAAAATGCCTTGAGCATCTGTTCATGCCGCGAACCGGCGACAACTCCCACTTTTTTTCCCGACAGGGCATCAGCGCCGGTGCCGGAAAATTTCGCAGCCTTGTTGACCGCCAGACGGGCCGGCAACAGCAGATAAGGGCGCGAGAAGGTAAAACTTTTGCGCAGGTCAGCGGTGGTGGCGATGCCGGAAATCACCGCTTCGCCTTCTCCCATTTCCAGGGCCGCCTCCAGCTCGTCAAACGGCAATGCCTGCACCTGGCACTTGCTTTCCACCTTCAGCTGGGCGCAGATTTCACGCACCAGATCGACATGGAAACCCGCAAGTCGGCCCTCCTGATCGGTAAAATTGAACGGCGGGAAATCAACCGACATCAAAAACCTGATCCGGGGCACGGAGGAAAGATCGCCGCCCGGAAAGCGCTCCTGCGCATCGAACAGCACCGGCATGCGGTTTCCGTCCGAGAGACCCTCGGCATGGGTTTCGCCAATAACACCAAAAATTTGTAAAGCGACAGCTAAAGTAAAGCCAATACCTATATTTCGCGTTACATTCGTCATTCTCATCTATACTGTCCGTGGCAGAATGTGGGACATTACCATGACGGCGGCGGCGATGCATGGATCAATCTAGCCATTATACACGAGAATCGTTTCGCACGACGTCAACGGAACGGAAAATTGCATTTTCATTCACGGGCGATGACCCACAGTGGATCGCTGCTGAACAGGCTGAACCCGGACAGGCGCAGTTCCTCGCCTCGCTGGGCTTCGGCAAGCCCTATATCGACGCATTCGAACAGCGGGCTCTTAAAAACGGCTCGACGATGGAAGATGAATTGCTGGCAAGTGGCCTTGTCCAGCCGGAAGCTTATTTCGGTGCCTTTGCCAGATTTCTGCGGCTACCGTTTTTCCCGGAAATCGATCCGGAACGGGTCGAGGATATCAAGAACCTCGATACGCAACTTGCCGAAACGCAATTGCTTCGGCTGAAGCCGCTGAATGGCAGACCGCTACTTCTGATCGTGCCGGCGCTGGGACAGATAGAATCGCTGAAGACCATGCTCGATCGGCATCCGCATCTTTTCGACGAACTTGCCGTCACCACGCCGCATGCCATGCGCAGCGCAATCTGGAAGGCAGGCGAGACACGCCGCAGCCACGAGGTGCAACAACGGCTTTTCAACGTGGCGCCGCACCATTCCGCCAGGATTACATTACAGGGCCAGCAGGGTTTCTACACCGGCGTTCTGGTTACGCTGCTGATGCTGTCGCTGCTGTTTTATGCGGAAGTGGCTCTGGCTTACGTTCACGTCAGCCTGACGATGCTCTATTTCTTCACCCTGCTTTTCAGGCTGTTTGCGCTCGTTAATGTTCCGCACGCTCCAACGGAAAACGAAAAACAAACCCTCCCCGCGCTCCGAAACGACAGCGACCTGCCGGTATACACCGTTCTCGTGGCGCTTTATCGCGAGGAGGCAGTCGTCGAGCAGCTCATCGGCGCGCTGGAGCGTCTGGACTGGCCCAGGTCCCGACTGGATATCAAGCTCGTCTGCGAAGCGGATGATGACGCGACGATCGCCGCCATCAGGCGTGTCAGTCCCGGTCCGCATATCGAGGTCATAAAAGTGCCGCCATCCCTGCCGCGCACCAAACCCAAGGCGCTGACCTATGCACTCGCTGGGGCGCGGGGTACATTCGTTGTCGTATACGATGCGGAAGACCGTCCCCATCCGCAGCAATTGCGCGAAGCCCATGCCACCTTTCGCAGCCAGCCGGATGAAGTGGCCTGCCTGCAGGCGCCACTTATTGTCAGCAATGCATGCTCCTCCTGGCTCAGCGCGTGTTTCGCACTGGAATATTCCGGTCTCTTCCGCTGCATGTTGCCGGTTCTTGCCGCACACAGGCTGCCGCTGCCGCTCGGCGGTACTTCAAACCATTTTCGCACCGCCGTGTTGCGCCGCGTTGGCGCGTGGGACCCCTATAATGTGACGGAAGATGCCGATATGGGCCTCAGGCTGCACAGGCTCGGTTATCGCTGCCGTGTCATTAGGCGGCAGACGCTGGAGGACGCGCCAACCTCGCTCTCCGTCTGGCTGAGCCAGCGCGCGCGCTGGTACAAGGGCTGGCTGCAAAGCTGGCTGGTGATGACCCGTGCGCCGGTTACAACTGCGCGCCAGATGGGATGGATCGACTATATCGTCTTTCAACTGCTGATCGGCGGAATGCTTTTATCGTCACTGACCCACCCCCTGCTGTTTCTTTCCTTCACCTTCATGGCCAGGGCGATCCTGGAAAGCGGCACAGATATACTGTTTTCCTGGCAGGGCATTCTGTTCATCATCGATACGCTGAATATTTTCGGAAGCTACACCATCTTCGTGCTGATGGGCCGAAACAGAATGATACCCTATGAAAAGAAACAGGTCGGGAAACGCTGGCTAGCGATCCCGTTTTACTGGCTGATGTTGTCTTTTGCGGCATGGCGCGCGGTTGTGGAACTGAAAACCAGACCCTTCGTCTGGAACAAGACACCGCATATACCGGCCGTCAAGAATTAGGCCTGACGCGGCATCCGCAACATCGGTGAATGCAGTCTTCGCACCTCTCTTCGGCGGCCGCAGAATACGTCCCACCATTGCAACCCGTGCTACTGCATCTCGCAAAAATCCGGTTCTGGCGGCGTTGCCGCTATCAATACGCAATAGACCAGAATGCCTTGCCGAATGAGGTGTCTCCTCCGGCAAGGTCTGTCACATCACCACGACGGTGACTGAACGACCCTATTTGGCGACGAGTTTGTTCTTGATCAGGCCGACAATGATCTGAACGATCAGACCGCCGACACCGCCACCAACCAGTTGGCCGGCAAGAGCGCCGATATCCACACCGCCGGCCGCTGCAGTTCCCGCGGTTCCGAGCAGCGAGCCCAGCACTGTTCCGCCGCCGATGCCACCGATGGCGCCGGCGATCAGGTTGCCGAGTGAGCCGAGATCGGAATCCTTCACTATCTTCCCGCCAGCCGTGCCGCCAACCGCACCGCCCACGATTTGGGCCAATATCGAAGTAAGATCCATGTCATCCTCCTCACTGGTTTCCCCGACCATTCAGGGAAACAAACGTCCCATTCATGTCTGCGCGGGCGAAGAGAGCGCTGGCCTTGGGCCTTACTCTTTCTCGCCGAAAAGTTTCCAGATCACAGCACCGATGGCGCCGCCGAGTATCGGAGCAAGCCAGAACAGCCAGAGCTGCTGCAGCGCCCATCCACCGACAAACAATGCCTGTCCCGTCGAGCGGGCCGGATTGACCGAGGTATTGGTGACCGGAATGGAAATCAGATGAATAAGGGTGAGGGCAAGTCCAATGGCGATCGGCGCAAAACCGGCCGGAACCCTGCCATGCGTCGATCCCAGAATGACGATCAGGAAAAACGCCGTCAGGATGACCTCGATCAGCAGCGCTGATACGAGGGAATATCCGCCCGGTGAATGTTCTCCATAACCATTGGCGGCAAAGCCACCAATTTCGGCCCCCGCCTTGCCGGTAAGGATGACATAAAGCGCCGCCGCCGCGACGATCGCACCCAGGACCTGCGTCACAATATAAGGGACGAGGTTCGATGCCGGGAACTTGCCGGCAACCGCCAGACCAACGGAAACCGCCGGATTAAAATGACCGCCGGAGATACCTCCGACCGCATAGGCCATGGTCAGAACCGTCAGGCCAAAAGCAAAAGCAACGCCGAGAAAACCAATACCAAGCTCAGGAAACCCAGCAGCGAAAACCGCACTGCCGCAGCCACCGAAGACAAGCCAGAAAGTTCCCAAAAATTCCGAAAGAAGTTTGCGACTCATAACACTTCCCCATAATGTTACGACTGCATCAACTATCACGTGCAATTTAATCGTAGTCAAGATAAATTGCATATTCGCATAGCAACTACAAAATGGCGCGCCATATTTTCAGTTAGGAAGCATCTCGAAAACCGTGAAACTGGAGTGCGTGAAAAGGACCCAGCCTTTGCTTTCAGAAACAAGCACGACGGTTCCAGCGAGATAGTGCTGAGCGAGGGCATCGCCAATGCTGCCTTGTCCTGATATATTCTTTTACTAGCTACGCGAGTATCGGCATTACAATGTTTGATAAAGCCTGTCACAAGCAGTCATCATTTATGACATTTCGAAAACCGGCGAAATGAGACAAACGCGGCTCAATTAAGACTCGCCCAACCCAGTTTCTGCAGCCACACCTTCAGGAAGCGGCGACTTATGAACAATCCGACCGGTTTTGCGACATACACGCTCGGCGAGTGATCTCATACCAGGACTCTCCCTCCGGTTCACTCCAGATTTTAGTGGCTGTAAAGTTTTGGTGCAACAAACGCCAGATCTCGCGCGATTTGTTTGAATCAGCAACAACTGTCGCAAAACCTTGGACCCACTCGTCCTCGCTGCCTGTCCAATACGCGGGCGTCACCAAACGATACCCAAGCTCAAGGGCGCGATCAATGTCGGCAGTCACCTTTGTAGCGTGCTGCTCGGCAGTCCACTCCGGGTGTTGCACGGCATCCCTAACAAACCCGATCCACTTAAATAGGGGCTCTTGCGCAGGTGCCGGCGGCAGCGTCTCTATCCCGACATAAGAAGCCATGCCGTATAGCGACGATTGCCATGTGATCGTGCCGTCGAAGTCATGGTACACAAATACTGTTTTGCTCGGATCGAACTGCGCATTAATGGCAGCGATCCGATTCATCGTCCTAGTGTCATAACCTTTCACTGCGTAAGCAACAGCAAAGTTATAGCTCCCCAAAACGATCGGGGAAGCGACTGCCAGTGCTAGTGCAAATCTTTGCAAAATTATTGACGATCCGAGTTTGCTCATCCGTATCAGGCGATCTATCAGAAGCACCCAACCGAATAGCAACCAGATCGTAACGTTGATCTGCATCTGCGGGTCTTGGGGTTGTGAATAGAGATTAAAAACGATTCCACACCCGGCGTTTCCCCCTACGATCACGAAGGCCGCGCAAACTGTCGGATTACTCCGATTGCGCCACGCATACTGCAAACATAACCAGCCGAGCACCAGCAACAACGCTGTCGCAACGAGGATTTCCGTCGCCTGAGTCGTCATTAACCAAGCAGGGTCCCAAATATATCGTCCGCCGATTAGCGCTTCCGCGACCCCGGCCCATTCGAACCAAACCTTGTTAAGAGAGAAGCCACCCCAACCGCTACCGACACCCTTGCCAGTCCAAAACAACGTCGTAAACAACGTGATGGCTTGTTCCGCCGTATTCACGGTCAGCGTAAGCATCGCTACAATCGCCGGCGGGACAGCCATCGCGGCAAGAAATAAAAACGGCCTCAAGATGCGCTGCGAACGAGTACCGGGTGCCAGAAATAACGCGAGTAACAATGGCGGCAGACTTGGAAACATGAGCCGCCATTCAAACAACCACCCAACTGCGAAAAGCACTCCTACAACCATAATTCGCGGCGCCGACGGCCGACCGAACCAGGCGCAAGCCAGTAGCGTGCTCGTCAAAACGATTGAGTATCCTGGCATAATGTCTTCGTTGATGAGCCCGTGCAGAAGAATGTAGCCCGACATCATATATGCCGTTACCGCCAACAAGGTGACGAAGAGATTGCGCGTCCAAGCTGCGACGAATGCGAAGGCAACAGCTCCCGCAACTCCAGCGAATATCGCATTAATTACAGCCATTTGTCGCCAGACCAAGTCTGGATACACGCCGACCTCTGTCAGCAATTTCGCAAGAGTTGCATACACCGGATAGAAAATTGCATTCGATGGCTGCATCAGCGACCAGGAGGGGCTTTCGATCCACCTTCTAATGTCGATGCTCTTCCAAAGTCCGTTTGTCGTCGTGATATGGACATTGTCAATGACGCTCTGAGCGATTAACAGAAATATAGTGATGGCCAAACCATAGGCAAGCGCGGTGCCGATCTGGAGTAGAGACTTCGGGGTTTGTCGAGAAACGCCGTCCGAAAATTTCAGCAATTGATGCCCCGTCCTGTGATCCGTATAACTGTTCAACACTATCTCGATAGAGGATCGCCGTTGGGCAATTCGTTCACCAACCGTCTATCAGGCTTGCACTGGCATGTCGACGTCTTGAGACCGTGTATAATATTGCACTCATCAGCAGATACGCGAGACGGCAGGTCATCATCCACCATTTAATTGAATCTCCAATTTATCACTTCCTGCCACGGTTAGTGGGACCGAACAGCAAATACAAAATATCTGCATAGTATAAACATGGAAACCGTATAAAATGAAATTCCAATAATTTGCAAAAAAAATTGATTCACCGATGAATACATGTCGCCATAAAGTACAATAAGAAAATTTAAAGAATACGAAAAAAGCGCCGCCGCTATATACCGCAGCAACACCACAGTCGTCCGCTGATCGCTCCTGAAAGTCCAGGTTCTATTTAATAAGAAACTTACTAAAAGACCGACTATATACCCAGAGGCATTTGCGATCAGCAGATTCGTATCAAATACATACATAAGTACATAGATAGCAAGGAGACCAACGGCAGTATTAACAAGCCCGACTGTGCCAAAGCGAAGAACCTGCCAAACAGCGTCAATCATGCGCTCTTCCGTGCTAGCATGCGGTACTGAGCCCCTAAAGCTAACCATTCAAGGCGTTTCTCCAGTGGCCGCAACTTTCCCAGAGCGGAAGGGAAGAATACCTTATATGCTACCTGAGCAGACGCCCAACCTGCTTTCCGAGCCCGAGCCCGCATCACGCCTCCGCGTATGAGATGGGCGTTGACATCAAGTTCGCATGTATTGACGGCGCGCTGCGTAAGTGGATTTAGGGGATTATGTTCGTAGATGGCGAGAACGCCCCCTGGCTTTGTAACGCGGCACAACTCTGCCAACCAATGCAGATGCTCGTCATGCGGAATGTGGTGAAATACACATGCAGAAAACACAACGTCCTGGCTATCCGTTGGCAATGGTACGTTTCCATCAATCAGCAGGTAATTCTCGTTGCCGGGAAATCGAGTTTGTGCAATTTCAATGCTGCGTGCGGAAACATCTGCGCAATTTATTTCGCTCCCAGGAAAGTAGCTCCGGAAATACGGTAAGGAATTACCTATACCGCTTCCAAAATCTAAGATGCTCGCCACGGGTTTATTCTCTCGTGTGAACCACCTTGCGAGATCGGCGATTTTATACTCTGAGAAATACTCCGGAGCTTCGCCCGTGATCGCTATGTTTTCTTTGTGAACATTACGATACTCATCGGCCAGGAGGTCGAATTCGGCTTGCAGGCGTGCTCCTCTAGAGCCCTGCGTCTTGGTCTCGTTGTCCATGTTCGAGCGCCTTTACTGTTGACGTATTGACTACTAGTTCCTCCGAGCAAAGAACGTCCTGAATAATAAATAAGGGCCGCCCCTTTGATTCTATGTAAAGTCTACCTAGGTATTCACCCATAATCCCGGCCACAAACAACTGCACGCTTCCAACTGCAAGCACAATTACGGCAAGCGACGCCCAACCCTCAATCGTGTTCCCGAGGAGGTATTCGACAATCACATATCCAAGCAGAAGCAATTCCAGAAAGCCAAAACCTAGACCCACGTATGTCGCCACTCGAAGCGGGCGGATCGAAAATCCCGTGATGGCATCGATCGCAAAACGAATCATCTTGTGAAGCGGATATTTTGTCTCACCAACAAAGCGAGGCGCTCTCTCATATTGAACCGCCTCCTGCCGTAGCCCAATCCAGCTAACCATTCCGCGAATAAAACGGTGATGCTCTGGCATGCTGTTCAAGACATCGAGCGCACGCCGGCTCATCAACCTGAAATCGCCCGTATCTGGTGGAATGTCTATATCCACTATCCTATTGAGAAGGCGGTAAAAAATAAAGGCTGAGGCTCTTTTGAACGCTGTTTCGCCCTCACGCTTTATTCGTTGTCCAAAGACAACGTCACAACCCAGATCCATACGGCTCATCATGTCTGTCAATAACTCGGGCGGATCCTGCAGATCCGCATCGAGAATAAATACGCGGTCACCGCGGCACATATTCAGCCCAGCAGTCAAAGCAAGCTGATGTCCATGATTGCGTGATAAGTTAACGGCAACGATGTGTCTGTCTCGCTCTGCCAATTTAGACATAGCGGCCCAAGTCCCATCAGAAGATCCGTCGTTTACAAGGATTAACTCGTACTGATCAGAAACACAGCTCACGCAAACTTCTGTCACGCGACGATGCAGTTCACCCAGGCCATCCACTTCATTGTAACAAGGAACGACAACCGACAGCATCCTCGAATCGCCTTTGCCTTCGTTTTTTTTAGTAGCCACGAGCGTCTCTTGATTACTGCGTTTGGAGCCCTATACAGCAACCCAGCATATCCATCAACTAAATGATGATTATCCGGATATCCTGTCCTGGACCATCCATTTCGAGTAGCTGCGGGGGTATCCTTAGCTGCGGTAGAAGACGCCGACCGCTCCGTCAGATAGCGAACTGGATTCTTTTTGCCTCCTGTTTGCCGCCTATGCCATGCCTCAATACCCAAGCGGGCCGGCTGGGGCTCATTTGTGGCACCGTATGTGAAAAATAGGTAAAGCCAAACGCTGGACTTTCTATTTAATAACAATAACAAATAGATAGGAACTACGGAAGATAATTTCTCTGGAGCGGGTGAAGGGAATCTAAATAATCAATTAATTATTTGATTAAATGACATTAATTGAAAATCCTTTTATAAAATACCGTTCATTATACCGGAACGGCCATTGGATCTGTGCGGATTTCTTGAGATGAATATCTTACCCGTTACATAAAAAATATCCCGCCCAGCGTCGAAAGCAATTCCAACCTCGAATATCGTCATCCCGAAGCAACAGGAGCTAGCGGAATGGACGTAGTAGAAATTCTTGATTCTGGAGAACTAAATGCAGCAGTGAAGGCAATCGAGATTCTGCTGGAAAAACATCAGCTACCCAGGAAAAGCCCCACTCAGAAAACGTTTAAAGAAATCGTGCTGGGCCGGGAGTTTAGAGCCAGAGACGCACTTAATGTGATTTTGAGCAGCGAACCCGCCTATCCTGGATTTAGAGAGGTTCTTTCATCTGGCTTTATTGGTTGGGCGTTATTTCCTGATGCCCAACCAGTACGTCACGCCTTGATGACGCATGCTGTACTCGATCACATGGATGATCACGATCTTTTGGTTGGCTTGATTGACCATCCACTCGACTTACACCGCGATATCGTCTCTCGCTACGTTCTGACTGGCGTTGATTTTTTGTCAGACATCTATGATCCCCTTGGGGGATACCAAGCATTCGCTCGAATTTTCAGCCTGGACAGCCTTTCCATACACGCCAACTCGGAAGACAAGTCTATCAAGACGGTTGTTCGAGCACTTCTATACTTGCACCATGGCGCTGATCGCTACAAGCAGCCCGAGTTCGATTTTGCTCCCAGTCTAAACCGCGCTCCTAAAATACTCGCAGATATAAAAAAGTCCCTAGGGGCAGAAGCTTACCGCACCCAATATGTGGCCGGATCATTGCTCCACGACAGATGGAGCAGTTCGAAACAAACATTGGCGCTACTCTACGCAG
>NZ_SUPW01000014.1 GCF_013337285.1 Agrobacterium tumefaciens
CCGTCCTCGCCGTTCCCGCCCCGGCGGGGCCGCCCCCCCCCCCCCCCCGCGCCGGATCGAAGGAGGACCCCTCATGTATAAATTTCTTGCGCCCGTGATGGGCATCGTCGAATTGCCTTTTTCCTTCCTGCAGAAGGTTCTTGGCCACAGGCGGATTGCTTGGGTGTTTCTGACACCCAACCTGATCCTGTTCGCGGTCTTCGCTTTCCTGCCGATCCTGCTGAACATGGCCTATTCCGTGACCGGCAGCGAACACATATTGCTTTCCGAGCGCCCTTCGGTGGGCGGCGAAAACTTTTCGGTCCTTCTTTCCTGTCAGAATTACCTTGATCCCAATTCCTGTGCGCGCGACCTGTTCTGGCGCTCCGTCTGGAACACGTTGTTCTTCGTTGTGCTGCAGGTGGGTTTCATGGTCGGCTTTTCGCTGATCACGGCTATCGTGCTCAACCGCGATATAAGGGCGCGCGGCTTTTTTCGTGCAGTATTCTTCTTCCCGGTTCTGTTGTCGCCCGTCGTCGTGGCGCTGATCTGGAAGTGGATTCTCCAGCGTTTCGGTGTGCTCAATGCAGCGATGGAAGGCCTCGGACTCGGTTCGGTAGACTGGTTGCTCGAGGCCAATCTCGCCTTCGGCTGGTCGGTCTTCCTGTCGGTCTGGGCGCATATGGGCTTTTACACGCTTATTCTTCTGGCCGGCCTTCAGGCAATCCCGCGTGATGTCTATGAGGCGGCGCAGCTCGACAAGGCAAGCCCGTGGCGCATCTTCCGGCGCATTACCCTACCGCTGCTTGCACCCACCATGCTCGTTGTTCTCGTCCTGTCGGTCATCAAGGGCGTGCAGACTTTCGATGAAGTCTTTGCCTTTACCGGCGGGGGTCCCGGTTCGGCGACGACCTTCATCATTCAATTCATCTATCAGACCGGCTTTGCCGGGACGCCCCGCAATTTCGGCCTTGCTGCTGCCGCTTCGCTGCTGCTCGCCGTGGTCCTCGTGGTGCTGACCGCCCTGCAATTCCGGGCAAACAGGAGCAAGGTCGATGGCTAGAATTGGCGCATTTCTGACCCGTACCCGCGGCCGTAATGGCAAGCTGCACTGGACCGACTGGCTGTCTTACGCTTATCTCGGCGTTGCTGTGCTGATGATGTTCGGTCCCGTCGTCTGGCTGGTGCTCTCATCGTTCAAAACTGAAGCCGATCTTCAGCGTTTCCCGCCACGGCTTCTGCCCTATAGCCAGGAAACCGTTGCCGTCGACGGGCAGGCGGCGCCACTTCCGGCCTATGTGGACAAGGATGGCCGCAAGTTTGGCATGATCAGACGCATCGGCCTCGTGGCCCAGGTGGTTGATCCGGCCAAACCGACTGAAGTCTTGAAGATGCAGTTCAACGAGCTGAAGCCGGCTGAAAAGGTGGCGCTGGCGACGGAGAACTATACCGAGCTGTTCCAGCGCTTCAATTTCCCGCTCTATTTCTGGAACTCGACCTTCATCACGGTGACATCGACCATCATCATGCTGATCGTCAATTCCATGGCGGCCTTTGCGCTGTCGAAATATCAGTTCAAGGGCAGGGGTGTCGTGCTGGCGTTGGTGGTCGGCACGCTGATGATCCCGCAGACCGTCGTGCTTGTGCCGCTGTTTCTTATCACCAGCCAACTCGGTTTGATCAACAGTCTCTGGGGCGTCATCATTCCCGGCGCGGCAACACCGACAGGTGTCTTCCTGCTGCGGCAATATATGCTGACGATCCCGGATGAAATTCTCGATGCGGCGCGTATGGACAAGGCCAGTGAGTGGAAAATCTACTGGCGCATCATCCTGCCACTTTCCGCACCGGCGCTTGCGGTTCTCGCGATCCTTGCGATCATGTGGCGCTGGAATGACTTCCTCTGGCCGCTGATCGTGCTGACCCGCAACGACAACTTCACCCTGCAGCTGGCGCTCAACTCCTTCCAGGGAGAGATGACGACGGAATGGAGCAACCTTCTGGCGATGACGGTGCTGACACTCGCTCCTATCGCGCTGGTCTTCATGTTCCTGCAAAAATATATCGCCACCGGCATTGCGTCCACGGGCGGCAAATAATCCTCAGGGAGGAAATACGACAATGGCAAGTATTCAGCTTCGTCAGGTCAAAAAGACATATGGCGCACTCGATGTGATCAAGGGTATCGATCTCGATATCAAACATGGCGAGTTCTGCGTTTTCGTCGGTCCATCCGGCTGCGGCAAGTCGACCCTGCTGCGCATGATCTCGGGCCTCGAGGAATTGACTGGCGGCGATATCGTCATCGGCGGCGATGTGGTCAACACGGTGCCGGCGGCGGACCGTGGCCTCGCCATGGTGTTTCAGTCATACGCGCTTTATCCGCATATGACGGTGCGCGAAAACCTGTCTTTCGGGCTTGAGAATATCGGCACCCCCAAAAAGGAAGTCGCCGAGAAGATCGGTCAGGTGGCGAAGATGCTGCAGATCGACCAACTTCTGGAGCGTCGCCCCAAGGACCTGTCGGGCGGTCAGCGCCAGCGCGTCGCCATCGGCCGCGCCGTTGTGCGTGAACCCCGCGTGTTCCTCTTCGATGAGCCGCTTTCCAACCTCGACGCAGAGCTGCGCGTCGATATGCGTGGTGAAATTTCCAGTCTGCACCGGCGTCTCGGCAACACCATGATTTATGTGACGCATGATCAGGTGGAGGCCATGACCATGGCCGACAAGATTGCTGTTCTGCGCGCCGGCAAGCTTGAACAGTTCGGCGTGCCGCTTGATCTCTATAACCGCCCGGCCAATATTTTCGTGGCAGGCTTCATCGGCTCGCCGAAGATGAATTTCTTTGCAGGGGAAGTGACCTCGGACGCAACGCCTGCTCTCAAAATCGCAACGGGCGAGACTCTCCCGCTGCCGCAGACGGGCTTTTCTTACAAGCCCGGCCAGAAGGTGACGCTCGGCATTCGCCCGAACCATGTGGAGCCGGGCGAAGGCGGGGCGTTGACGATGTCGGTTCGTACCGCCGAGCAGCTGGGCGGCGAGTCCTATCTCTACGGTAATCTCGGTGACGGCACCCCGGTGACGCTGCATCTTTCCGGCCAGACCTCGACATCGGCGGGCGAAGTCATACGCCTGTCGGCGCCGCTTCAACACGCCCATGTTTTCGATACGACGAGCGGGCTGACGCTCCGGCAGGACTGACAGCCTTTGGCGCAACCCGCAACGCAGGACCATTGACATGACCGATAAAAAACTCCGCTCCGACCGCTGGTTCGCACCCGACGACCTGCGCAGCTTCGGCCACCGCTCTCGCATGATGCAGCTTGGTTATGCGGAGGAGGATTTTGTTGGCAAGCCTGTCATTGGTATTCTCAATACCTGGTCGGAGTTGAACACCTGTCACTCGCATTTCCCTGAAAGGGTGAAGGATGTGAAGCGCGGCGTGTTGCAGGCGGGAGGCTTCCCCGTCGAAATGCCATCGCTATCGGTCGATGAAAGCTTCACCAAGCCGACATCGATGCTTTACCGCAACATGCTGGCGATGGAGACGGAAGAAATGATCCGCTCGCATCCGCTTGATGGCGTGGTGCTGATGGGCGGATGCGACAAGACCACGCCCGGTCTCGTCATGGGGGCAATCTCGGCCGGTGTGCCGATGATCTATCTGCCGGCCGGCCCGATGCTGCGGGGCAACTATGCAGGCAAGGTTCTGGGCTCTGGCTCGGATGCCTGGAAATATTGGGACGAACGCCGCGCCGGTAACGTCACCGATGAGGAGTGGCGCGGCGTGCAAGGTGGCATCGCCCGCTCTGCCGGCGTGTGCATGACCATGGGTACGGCCTCGACCATGACGGCCATTGCTGATGCGCTTGGCATCACGCTGCCGGGTGCCTCCTCCATTCCGGCTGTCGATGCCGAGCATCAGCGCATGTCCGCTGCCTGTGGCCGCCGCATCGTCGAGATGGTTTCGGAAGACCTGACGCCGAACCATATCCTGACAGCGGCAGCGTTCCGTAATGCCGCCATCGTCGCAATGGCGACGGGTTGTTCCACCAATGCCGTCGTGCACCTCATCGCCATGGCGCGCCGCGCCGGTGTGCCAATGACGCTGGATGAGCTGGACGAGCTTGGCCGCGTCACGCCACTCATCGCCAATGTCCGTCCTTCCGGCAAAGACTATCTGATGGAGGACTTCTATTATGCCGGTGGTCTGCGGGCGCTGATGAAGCAGCTGGAAAGCCGTCTCGACTGTTCGGTGCTGACCGTCACCGGCCGCAGCATGGGCGAAAACCTCGAGGGCGCGAAAGTCTATAATGACGACGTCATCCGCTCGCTCGATAATCCGGTCTATGCAGAAGGATCGCTTGCCGTCTTGCGTGGCAATCTCTGCCCTGATGGCGCCGTCATCAAGCCTGCTGCCTGCGATCCCAAACTCCATGTGCATCAGGGACCGGCGCTGGTGTTTGACAGCTACCCCGAAATGAAGGCCGCCATCGACGATGAGAATCTCGATGTGACGCCCGACCATGTGCTGGTGCTGCGCAACGCCGGTCCGCTCGGCGGTCCCGGCTTTCCGGAATGGGGCATGTTGCCCATTCCCAAGGCGCTGATCAAAAAGGGCCACCGCGACATGCTGCGCATTTCCGATGCACGCATGTCCGGCACCTCCTATGGCGCCTGCGTGTTACATGTTGCGCCGGAAAGCTTCGTCGGCGGCCCGCTGGCACTGCTGAAAACCGGCGATATCGTCCGCCTCGACCTGCCGCAGCGTCGCCTCGATATGCTGGTCAGCGAAGAAGAGATCGCTCAGCGTCGGGCGGCATGGCAGGTGCCTGTGCCGCGTTATGAACGCGGTTACGGATATCTCTTCTCCAAGCACGTGACGCAGGCCGATCAGGGTTGCGACTTCGACTTCCTGCAGACGGATTTCGGGCGCTCCGCCGGTGAGCCGGATATTTTCTAAGAGGCACCGTCATGTTGAAGCGATTGCTCATCACCGGTGCCGGCGGAAAGCTGGGCAGCATGTTGCGCGGGCGGCTTGGCCATGTTGCCGAAACCATTCGCCTGTCCGACGTCGTTGATCTCGGTTCGCCAGCGCCTCACGAAGAACTGGTCCGCTGCGCGCTGGAGGACGAGCAGGCCGTTCGTGATCTGGTCAAGGATTGCGACGGTATCGTTCATCTCGGCGGTGTTTCCGTCGAGAGGGCCTTTGACCCCATAGAGGCCGCCAATCTGCGTGGTGTCTACAATCTCTACGAGGCGGCGAGGGCACACGGCAGCCCCCGCATTCTTTTCGCCTCCAGCAACCACACGATCGGTTATTATCCGCAGGGTCAGCAGCTTGGTCCGGATACGCCCTTTCTGCCTGATGGCCTCTATGGTGTCTCGAAGATTTTCGGGGAGGCCATTGCAAGCCTTTACCACTCCAAATTTGGTCAGGAGACGGCCATCGTGCGCATCGGCTCCTGTGACGAGAAACCCTCGAACTGGCGGATGTTGTCGACCTGGCTGAGCTATGGCGACTTTGTTTCGCTGATCGAAGCCACGTTCCGCGCACCGAAACTCGGATGCCCCGTCATCTGGGGCGTCTCGGCTAATGACGACAGCTGGTGGGATAATTCCCATATCGATTTTCTCGGCTGGCAGCGGCGCGACAACGCTGCGCGCTACCGGGCCGAAATCGAGCGCGACGTACCGCGCCCCGATTCTGAGGCTGCGATTGCAAAATATCAGGGCGGCATCTTCATAGACGAGCCCATTCACAAGACTTGAAACACATCCATCGGCCCATTGCGAGGAGACAGCCATGAATAATGAAACGCGCGAAAAACTGCTGACGATTTCCGTCGCCACACTGGCGACGGCGCTTTACAAGCGTGGCCTGCGAAACCAGGTCATTCAGGGCGTTCGCCCGCTCGGCTACAAGGGCACGAATATGGTGGGCCCAGCTTTCACGCTGCGCTACATGCCGGCCCGCGAAGACCGCAACCAGCTTGTGGAATTCCGCAATCCCGCTCATCCGCAGCGCGTCGCCATTGAAACCTGCCCGCCGGGCCACGTACTTGTCATGGACAGCCGCAAGGATGCCAGCGCTGCGTCGGCCGGTGATATTCTCGTTACCCGCCTGATGGTTCGCGGCGGTGCCGGCATCGTCAGCGATGGCGGTTTCCGTGATGCGGCCACGATCGCCGAGCTGGATATCCCGGCCTATCACACCCGCCCCTCCAGCCCCACGAACCTCACCAAACACGAGGCGATCGAGATCAACGGCCCGATTGGCTGCGGCGATGCACCGGTTTTCCCCGGTGACATCATCGTCGGTGATGCGGATTGCGTCATTGTCATCCCGGCGGGCATTGCCGATGAAGTAGCGACCGAGGCCGTGGAAATGACGGCTTACGAGGATTTCGTGGTGGAACAGGTCAAGGCCGGCCAGACGATCATCGGGCTTTACCCCTGCACCAAGGAAGAACACCAGACGGCTTTTGCCGAATGGCGCAAGAAGAATAACCGCTGAGCACTATAGCCAGCCCAGTGCTTTCGCCGCGCGGATCGCCTCCGCGCGGCGTTTGCAATCCAGCTTGCGGAACAGGTTGCCGAGGTGAAACTTCACCGTCACTTCCGAGATGTTGAGCGTCTGGGCGATCTTCTTGTTTGACATGCCGCTCGCCAGCAGTTGCAGCATCTGCGCCTCCCGCTGCGAAAGCCCGCCATGCAGGGCGCGCGCCTGCGGGGAGTTTACCGAGGCGGCGAAAATCGACAGCGCGGCACGGACATCGGAAGAGGTTTCGATGAAACTGCGAATGCGGCGATTGTTCAGAAGCGGTGACAGGAACACGCGCTCTTCCGACAGCACGCCGTTGCAGCCTAGACGCGTCGCAGATTCGAGAGCGATGAGGATATGGGCGCGGGCGGCGGCGTTGTCGCGGCGCTGGTGCGCAGTATAGCTCTGCCAGATTCTCAGTGCGACCTTCTCGCGGTTGGTTACCTTGGGGTTGGCGATCATCGCGTCTATCTGCCGCGAAAGATAAGCGCGGGGCGTGAAAAGATGCACCGCATCGCGCAGCCACGCCATCACGTAGGCGATTTCGTCCCGGCGTGTCAGGCGGGACAGGTCTTCATGGGCGCTCTCCACCCAGTTGCGGCCCATGGGCATGCGGATTGCGGATAGGGTGGCTGCGGCGTCGGCCCAGCGGTTGGCGTTCTGATAGGCGATGGCCGTCCTGATCTCCATCATCGCATGGAATTGCAGCCCCTCCGAAAGATGGATCCACAGGCCATCGAGAAAGCCCGGACGAACGGTCATCGGAAAATGGTCGATCAACACCTGCGAGGCGTAAAACAGGGCAAACTGCATCAGGCTTGGCCAGATTTCGGCAGCGGCGAAGTGATCGAATTCATGCTCAACGAAATGCAGCAGGTCGCGGGGCTTTCCCGCCTCATAGGCGAGGCAGGCTTCGGCGAGCCGCAGCATCCGGAACTCCTGCTCTGCATCATGCGCCACCTGCTCCAGCCGTGCGCGGGCGTCCTGCGCCGCCCGGCGGGCCAGAAGCACATCGCCGCTCATTAGCCGCAGCACAATCTGGTGCAGATGGATGAAGAATTCGAGCAGCGGCTGCCCGCCCATCTTGCGCAGATAGATGAGCGCACGGGCGGCAGCCGCTTCGGCTTCGCGAAAATTGCGGCGGCGGATTTCGAATTCGAGCAGCGCGTTGTAATAAGCTGCCCATTTGCCGTGATCGTCCATGGGATAATCGGCCATGAATTCCCCCAGACGCGTTATCACCGCGTCATTCGGGGTCAGGTCTTCGGCAATCATCAGGTTCAGGCGGAAGGTGCGGGCTGCGAAGGAAAAACGCGAGCCGCGGGCCAGCACCTTGAGCGGATCGAGATAATCCGATCCCAGGCTCTTGCCGAGCAGATGGCGCACGCGCTGCAATTCACCCTGCTTCAGCAGCGCGCGGGTGACGGCGAAGAGTACGGTTTCATTCGCCGCAATCATATCCTGCGAAAACCGCATGATGATCTCGCGGAACCGGTCGACGCTGCTCCTGTAGATCAGTTCACGACCATCAGCGCGCTCGAGGATTTGGGCGGCATGGGTCTCATAACCACGGTCGAGCAACATGGCCATGGCGGCCAGCGAACGCCCGGCCTTTTCGAAAGCCGAGGCAACCTCCACCACGGCGCTGCCGGCTTGCAATGTCGTGAGGCGTTCTTTCGCCGCCAGCGTCAGAAGCCGTATCAGCGTGCCGTGTTTTTCCGCGTTCGCGCTCAGGAAGGGTGGCAAAAGCTCCGTCCAGTCCGCTTTGGGCTCTGCCGACGGATTTTCGAGCCAGAATGAAAGTTCCACCGTCTGGGCGGGAGAGAGATGCGGCAGATAGTTTTCCCGCAGATAGTCGGCGCAAAGTTTCTCGTCGGCCTGGCGGGCGAGGGACAGGAAGGCCGGCCACCCCGCATAGTCGTCAAGCACCAGACGCTTCTGTTCCGGTGGAAGGTGGTCCGCCTCATCCTCACCCAAGGTCAGGTCGTTCGAACCGATGGTGAGCGAACCGCGATGCAGGATCTGCCGCGCCAGCCCGCTGATGCGTTGATCCGGCCGGCAGGCGATGACGACGAAACGCACGGCTTCAAGAACAGGGGCGGGCATGCGCACCGCACGCGCGAAGACCGGCACATCCCACAGCAGCCAGCCCTTTGCCGCATCGTCGCTTCGTGGCTGGTGCGTCCGGCACACCTCTGTTCCCAGTTCCTGTGCCAGCATGTCTAGCAGAACGCTTTTTCCAGCACCCGCAGGCGCGCGCAGAAAAATCACGCCTGCGGTTTCGCTGGCAATGCGGTGGCAGAGTTCCGTCCGAGGCAGAAGCGTCATTCGAAAAAGGATAGGGGTTTTTATTTCAAAAACCTATACTCATTCTTCAAAAAACTATACCTTTCGGCAATTGTTCAAACCGACATGCGGTGAAAAATTGTGCGCAGGCAACTGATGCACAAGGAACGTTCCACCGATGCAGCAACATCCGCTGGTCGCGATTTTGAACAGGCTCGGCGCTTTCGTGCTGGTCATGATCGCTTTGTCCATCATGATTTTCGCGTTGGCCCGCGTAGTGCCGGGAGATCCCGCCCGCATGGCGCTCGGCCCGGCGGCAACGCAGGAACAGGTAGATGCGCTGCGCGGCGAGATGGGTCTCGATAAGCCGCTGGCTGTCCAATATGTCGACTACATCGGCAATGCGCTGCATGGCGATCTCGGCTTCTCGCTGGTGTCCCAGCGTCCCGTCACCACCGATCTGGCGCAGACTGTTCCCGCCACCGTCGAGCTGGTGTTGGTCTCGGTCGTCTTCATGTTCGCCGTCGCCATCCCGCTCGGCGTCATCACCGCGCATTACCGCGACCGGCCGCTTGATCATATCGGCCGCATCCTGTCGCTCACCGGGGTCACGATCCCGAGCTTTCTCTTCGCCATCACGCTGCAATTGCTGGCCGCCAGGTTTCTCTCCGGCTGGCCGATCATCGGCAGGCTTGACCACGGGCTCGGCTGGCAGGGCGGTCCGACCGGCTTCATCCTGATCGACGGCATGCTGGCCGGACGGTTCGATGTGGTGCTGGATGCGCTGAAACATCTCGCGTTGCCGGCCTTTGCGCTTTCCATGGCAGGCATCGGCCAGATCACCCGCATCACTCGCTCCTCGATGATCGAGAACCAGCGCAAGGACCATGTGCTGACCCTGCAAAGCTTCGGCGTGCCGGAGCGGGTCATCATCTTCCGTTATCTCTTGAAGCTCTCCTCCATCGCGCCGCTGACGATCATGGGGCTCGAATTCGCGTCCTTGATCGGCAATGCCTTCGTGATCGAGATGGTCTTCGCCTGGGGTGGTTTTGCCTCCTACGGGCTGAACGCCATCCTGCAGAAAGACCTCAATGCCGTGACCGCCGTGGTGCTGGTGGCCGGCCTGTTCTTCATCGTTGCGAACCTGATCGTGGATGTCCTGATCTCGATCATCGACCCGCGCCTGCGCCGCAAGGAGGCTCGCTGATGGCTGATATGAAAATGCTCGAACCCACCGATCGCGGTTTAAGCGCCGGTTACATGATGTGGTATCGTTTCAGCCGCAATCCGGCGGCGGTCATCGGCTCACTGATCCTGTTATCGGTGCTGGTTCTGGCGATCTTTGCGCCATGGCTCACGCCCTATCCGAAACATATCGGCGCGGTCGTCGATTTCCGCGCCCGCCATATGCCGCCGGATCTGGAGCACTGGTTCGGCACCGACAAGGCCGGACGCGATATCTTTTCCCGTACCATTTTCGGGCTGCGTGTTTCCCTCCTTCTCGTCATCGGCGTGCTCGGTATTTCGGTTCCCGTCGGCACGGTGCTCGGCCTGATCGCCGGTTATTTCGGCGGCTGGACTGAAAAACTCATCAGTGGCCTGACGAATGTGATGCTGGCCATGCCGCCGCTCGTCATGGCGCTGGCGGTCTCCAACCTTCTGGAACCGACGCTGACGAACGCCATGATCGCGATCACGCTGCTGTGGTGGACCTGGCACGCGCGGCTGATCTATTCGGTATCGAAGTCCATCGCGTCCGAGGATTACATCGAGGCGGCGCGCCTTGCCGGTGCCGGTCCGCTGCACATTCTCTTTCGCGAAATCCTGCCTAATTGCGTCTCGGTCATATCCGTCAAGACGACGCTGGATGCCGCCTTTGTCATCCTGTTCGGTGCGACGCTGAGCTTCCTCGGTTTCGGCGTCAAGCCGCCGACCCCCGACCTTGGCTCGATGGTTGCCGACGGGCGCCAGTTCATGCCGGATTTCTGGTGGGAAGTGCTCTGCCCCGGTGCAGCCGTGCTTTACGTGACGCTGGGTTTCAACCTGCTGGGCGACGGCCTGCGTGACATGTTCGACGTGGAAAGCTAAAGTCATGACTGAACCGCTTCTCAAGGTCGAAAACCTCAACGTCACCTTTACCAATTACGGCCGCACCCGCCACGTGCTGCGCGATGTCGCCTTCACGGTTGCCGCGGGCGAACGCGTGGCGCTGATCGGCGAAACCGGATCTGGAAAATCGGTCACCGCCAAGACGATCATCGGCACCCTGCCGAAGAATGCCGCGATCACGTCCGGCGCCATCATCATCGATGGCCGGGATGTGCTTGCCCTGCCGCGCAGGGAACGGGAGGCCCTGAAGGGAACGGCGTTTTCGCTGATCATGCAGGACCCGCTGTCTTCCTTCAATCCGGTCTTCAAGATCGGAACGCATCTCGATGATGTCATGCGCTTTGCCGACAAACGCGATGGCATCAACTCGTCCAAGACCGAGCGCCGCACCCGCATTGCGGCGGTTCTGCGCCGGGTGCAGCTTGCCGATACCGAGCGGGTGATGAATGCCTATCCGTCCGAGCTTTCGGGCGGCATGCGCCAGCGTGTGCTGATTGGGCTTGCGCTGCTGCATCAGCCAAAGCTCCTGATCGCCGATGAGCCGGGCACGGCGCTTGACGTGACGACGCAGGATGAAATCCTTAACCTCATCAACCAGCTGGTGGCCGAAGAAAACATGGCGCTGCTGATGATCACCCACAATCTCGGCGTCGTGCGCAAGGTGGCGGACCGGGTCGTGGTCATGCATCATGGCGATATCGTCGAGACCGGTCCGTGCACGCAAATCCTGCATGCTCCCGCTGCGGATTATACGCGTTCGCTGCTGGATGCGGTGCCGCCGCTCTATGGCTCACGTGTCACGGATCTCGCGCAAAGCACGCGGCAGCCGATCATCACCATCGAAGGCCTGAACAAGATTTACGGCAGACGCAATGGCTACCATGCCGTGCGTGACGTGAATCTGACGCTGAAGCAAGGCGAGGTTTTTGGCCTTGCGGGTGAATCCGGTTCCGGCAAGACCTCGGTTGCCCGCATGATCATGGGCCTTTCGCGTCCCACGTCTGGCAATCTTGTCATCGACGCCCCGGCGCCTGAGCGCGGCAAGCGGTTGACGCAGATCGTCTATCAAAATCCCGGCACCTCGCTCAATCCGAAGCGCACGGTGAAACAGACGCTTGCCCTGCCGTTGAAATCCATCGGCATGGACGGCCAGGCGCGGGAAAACCGGATGCAGGAACTGTTGGGGCTGGTGCGGCTACCGCAATCCTATCTCGGCAAATATCCGCACGAGCTTTCCGGCGGGCAGAAGCAGCGCGTGGCGATTGCCCGTGCGCTCGCGGCAGAGCCGAAAATCCTCATTCTCGACGAGCCGACGGCGGCACTCGATGTTTCGGTGCAGAAGACGGTGATCGACCTTCTCCTGCAGCTGCGCGAGGAGCTTGGCCTGACCTATCTGATGATCTCGCACGACCTGTCGCTGATGCGCAATTTCTGTTCGCGCATCGCCATCATGCTGCGCGGCGAGATTGTCGAGGAGGGCGTGACGTCGGCGGTCTTTGCTGCGCCGTCGCATCCCTATACCCGCGCCCTGATCGCGGCGATCCCCGTCGTCACCGACGAGGAAGAACGTCTGAAACCCACCGTGACCGAGGAAGAGCGCATGCGCTTCCTCGTAAAAACGACCGATTGATGAAAGAGGAGCCTGACGTGTATCGCGTTGGAATTGACGTCGGCGGCACGAATACCGATGCCGTTGTGTTACAGGATAAAACCGTTCTGGCGGGGGTAAAGGCCTCCACCACTGAGGATGTGACGTCCGGTGTCATCGAAGCCCTTGAAAAGGTCATCGAGGCGTCGGGCATCGACAGGGCGCGCATTGGCGCCGTGATGATCGGCACCACGCATTTCACCAATGCGGTGATCGAGCGCCGGCATATGGATGAGGTCGCCGCCATCCGGCTCGGCCTGCCATCCGGCGCCGGCCTGCCGCCAATGGTGGACTGGCCGGATGATCTCAAGGAAATCGTTGGCAACCACGGTTATCAGGTCCGAGGCGGCTATGAGTTCGATGGTCGCGAAATTTCGCCGCTCGATGAGGACGAGATCGTCCGTATCGCCGCCGATATCCGCGCCAAGGGCCTGAAGGCCGCCGCCGTCACCTGCGTTTTCAGCGGCATCAATGATGCGATGGAGCTGCGGGCGAAGGAAATTCTGCAGGAGCGCTGCCCCGGGCTGCCGGTGGTGATGTCCAAGGATATTGGCCGTCACGGTCTGCTTGCGCGTGAAAGTGCGGCGATCATGAATGCCAGCCTCCTGTCGCTGGCCGACCGCACCGTTGCGGCTTTCGGCGAGGCGCTGAAGGCTGCGGGCATTACCTGCCCGTTTTATATCACCCAGAACGACGGCACGCTGATGGCGGCGGATGTGGTGCGCGGTTTCCCCGTGCTCACCTTCGCGTCCGGCCCGACGAATTCCATGCGCGGTGCGGCTTTCCTCACCGGCCTCAAGGATGCCGTGGTGGTGGATGTCGGCGGCACCACCTCCGATGTCGGCTCGCTGTCGCACGGCTTTCCGCGGCAGGCGTCCACGACGGTGGATATTGGCGGCGTGCGTACCAATTTCCGCATGCCGGACGTCTTCTCCATCGGCCTTGGCGGCGGCTCACTGGTGGTCAATGGCGATCATGGCCTGACCGTCGGACCGAAATCTGTCGGTTACCGCGTTCGCCGCGATGCGCTCTGCTTCGGCGGCTCGACCCTGACGGCAACCGATATTGCCGTTGCATCCGGCAAGGCGGATGTGGGTGAGAAGGCGCTGGTGTCCATTCTCGATAAAAGGCTGGTGGATGCTGCGGTCCAAAAGATCAACGACATGCTCGAGGCCTGTGTGGAACGCAGCCGCATCTCGTCATCGCCGGTGCCGGTGATTGCCGTTGGCGGTGGTTCGATCCTGATGCCGGATCGTATCGGTGACCTGGACGTCATCCGACCCGAGAATTTCGCGGTGGCCAATGCCGTCGGCGCGGCGATCGCGCAGATCAGCGGCGAGACCGATCGCGTCTTCTCGCTGGTCGAGGGGCGAACGCGCGAGAGCGCGCTGGCCGAGGCCGAGGCTGAGGCACGCGAGAAGGCGATTGCGGCAGGCGCACTCGCAGAGACGTTGGAAGTCATCGAGCGCGAGGATATGCCGCTCGCATACCTGCCGGGCAATGCCACCCGCATTCATGTGAAAGTTGTTGGAGAAATGGGGGCCAATCATGGCTGACACGCGCAAGCTGAAATATGACGAAGCGGCATTGCGCACGCTGACGCGGGAAGATCTCGACGCGCTGGAAATCGGTGCCGGCATTCTCGGCACGGGCGGCGGCGGCAATCCTTATCTCGGCAAGCTGCTGGCGCTGGAGGCCATGAAGGCCGGTTACGAGTTGAAGATCCTTGCAACCGACGCCATCGAGCCTGATGCGCTTTGCATGTCCATCGGCGGCATCGGCGCGCCTGTCGTTGGCGTGGAGCGCATCCGCGAGGGCCGCGAAGGCCTGCGGTGCCTGCGGGCGATGGAAGAGCTGATCCGCACGCCGGTAGACGCCATCGTCTGCGAAGAAATCGGCGGCTCGAACTCCATGAACCCGCTGGTGACGGCGGCGCTGGGCGGCCTGCCGATCCTCGATTGCGACGGCATGGGCCGGGCTTTCCCGGAAATGCAGATGACCACCTTCTCCATCTATGGTCACAGTTCCACCCCATCGGTGATGTGTGACCTGCATGGCAATGCGGTCATCTTCAGCCACGCCGTTTCCGAAGTCTGGCATGAGCGCATGGCCCGCGCCTGCGTCGTTTCGCAGGGCGGCGGCGCGATGCTGGCGACCGCGCCGATGCAGGCGCATTACGTGCACCAGTATGGCATTCCGAAAACCTACACCAAGGCGATCGCCATCGGTGAGGCGGTGATCCGCGCCCGCAAGCAGCAGGAAGACCCGATTGCGGCTGTCTGCGCGCTGGAAGGCGGACGACGCATCTTCAACGGCAAGATCACTGATCTGAAGCGCCATCTGCGCGGCGGTTTCGCCGTGGGCGATGTCGAGCTTTCCGGCTTTGACGATTGCTCGGGCCAAACGGCAAGCGTGGCGATCCAGAACGAATTCCTGCTGTTCCGCCGTGACGGCAAGGTGGAAGTGACCGTGCCCGACCTGATCGTCCTGCTCGATGTCGACACGGGGTATCCGATCACCACCGAAGTGCTGCGCTACGGCCAGCGTGTGGCCGTCATCGCCATTCCCTGCCACGACCTTCTGCGCAGCGCCCGCGCGCTTGAGGTCGTTGGACCGGCGGCATTCGGTTACCCGGAAATTCCTTTCTCACCGCTGCCCGTACCGGTCAGCAAGGCTGCCTAACCATAAGTGGGGCCAATGCCCCCAATAAAGAGGAGAACGATAATGAAAATGCCTGTACTTTCTTCCCGTCTCGCCGCGCTGGCGCTAGGCACGGCGCTCGTGTTGCCGCTTGTTTCTTCCGCAGCCTTTGCGGAAGATAAAGTGTCGGTCGCGGTCAATACCATGCAGATATTCAGCTCGCTCGACCCCGCGAAGGTGACGGATTACACCGGCTACATGGCAATCGTGAACATGTATGACGGCCTGACCACGGTGAACGCCAAGGGCGAAATCGTGCCGCATCTTGCGAAATCCTGGGATATTTCGCAAGATGGCCTGACCTACACCTTCCACCTGCGCGACGATGCGAAGTTTCAGGATGGCACGGCGGTAAAGGCTGCCGATCTTGCCTGGTCGATCCAGCGCCTGCTTGGCATCAACAAGGGTCCGTCGAACCTCATCGTCGGCGTGCTCAAGCCTGAAAACGTCACCGCGCCTGACGATGCGACGCTGGTCATGAAGATCGAGCGCCAGTTTTCGCCCTTTATGGCCGCCACACCGCTGATGATGGCTCTGAACAAGACGCTGATCGAAGCCAATGCCAAGCCCGAAGACAAGTGGGGCGAGGCCTATGTCGGCGAACATTCCGCCGGTTCCGGTCCCTACAAGCTCGTCAGCTACAACCGTTCCGCCGATATGGTCATTGCCCGCAACGCCGATTATTTCCTTGGCTGGAGCAAGGGCAAGCCGATTGACGAAGTGCGCTTCGTGCAGACGAGCGACGACGCCACCGTCAAGGCGCTGGCGGAAAAGGGCGAACTCGGCCTTTCCTCGCACGGGCTTGGCAACGACACCTATGAATCCATCGGCCGGATGAAGGGTTACAAGCTGATCCAGACCCGCACCGCCGGTGGTTTTGTCATCAAGCTCAACACCAAGGTTTACCCGACCGACGACGTTCACGTTCGCCGCGCCATCGCCTATGCGACGGACTACAAGACGATCCAGGAAGTGATCTATCCCGGTTTCGATATGCAGGGACCGCTTTCCGATGCCTTCAAGGATGCGCATAACGGTGACATCCAGCCCGGCGTTTATGATCTGGAAAAAGCCAAGGAAGAACTGGCCAAGTCGAAATATGCCGGGCAGAAGATCACGCTCGTCAACAGCTATGTCGCTTCGCTCGCCTTCGAGGCTGAAGTGGCGTTGCTGCTGCAATCCAGCCTCGAGCAGATCGGCATCACGCTTGATATCAAGCCTGAGCCGTGGAACCGCATCGTCGAGCTGTCTTCCAAGCCGGAAACGACGCCGGCATCGACGCAGGTGAACATCTCGCCGACCTATCCGTCGCCGGATGCGATGTTCTACAACCAGTATCACTCCAAGGCTTCCGGCACCTGGATGTCGATGGAATGGTTGCAGAATGCCGAGATCGACGGGTTGATCGACAAGGTCCGCGCCACCACCGATGTCAACGAGCAGAACACCACCTATAAGGAACTGCAGACGAAGATCGCCGATCTTCAGCCGGATGTCTGGGCCGTTGCGCCGAACCGCCGTTATGCCGCGAACAAGTGCCTTCAGGGTTACGAGTTCATTCCCATGCAGAGCTGGGACCTGAACTTCTCCAATTTCCATTGGGACTGCAAAGCGGAGTGATCTTCGCTTCATGAAAACCGGCCCCGCCATAAAGGCGGGGTTGGCCAGACTTGGAACTTCAAAGGGAAGGAGCATTGCTTGCGGCCGGAAAAGGCTGTGGCATGCCCGAGGATGACGCATGATCCAGGAATTTTCCGAAGACGATATCGAACCTCTGGCCACCGGCGCCTGGATTCTGGGAACGGGCGGCGGCGGCAACCCCTATATCTCGACGCTCAATCTGCGCCGTCTTTATGACGAAGGCAAACGGGTGAAGGTCATGGATCCCATGGCGCTCGCCGATGACGACATGGTTGCGGTCGTCTCCAAGATGGGTGCGCCGCTTGTCGGTCAGGAGCGGCTGGGAGACCCTGTCCATCTCGCCCGCGCTGTCGAGGTGATGGAGGATTATCTCGGCAAGCCGTTCCGGGCGATCATGAGCGTCGAAATCGGCGGTTCGAACGCACTGTCGTCCTTCCTCGCCGCCGCCATGCTTGACCGACCGGTCGTGAATGCCGACGCCATGGGGCGCGCCTATCCGGAAGCGCAGATGACATCCTTCGCCATCGGCAACCTGCCGATGTTTCCGCTGTCGCTGGTCGATGTGCGCGACAATGAGGTGATTGTGACGCGGGCGGCCTCCTGGAAGTGGATGGAGCGCATCTCGCGCAAGGTCTGCACCGAAGTCGGCTCCACCGCCGCCACCTGCAAGGCACCGCGTACCGGCAGGGAAGTGAAGGAATGGGGCATTCACTACACCGTCACCAAGGCGACCGAACTCGGGCGCGCGGTGATGGAGGCGCGTGCGCGCCATGACGATCCGGTTCAGGCGGTTCTCGATCATGAGGGCGGCAAGCAGCTGTTCCGCGGCAAGGTGGTGGATGTGGCCCGCGAGACCACCGGTGGTTTCCTGCGCGGCAGCACGACCATTGAAGGCATCGATGCCGACCGCGGTTCGCGCATGGAACTGGCCTTCCAGAACGAATGGGCGGTCGCCTTCCGCGATGGCCAGCCGGTTGCCATGACGCCGGACCTGCTTTGCCTTCTCGACACTGTTTCCGGCGGCGCCATCGGCACGGAATCGGTGCGTTACGGCCAGCGCGTCACGGTTGTCGCCTTACCCGCGCCGGAGCTTTTGACGACACCTGCCGGCATCGCTGCCGTCGGCCCGCGCGCCTTCGGTTATGACATTGATTTCAGATCGGTATTCCCATGAAACGCATCGGTATTGACGTTGGCGGCACTAATACGGATGCCGTTCTGATCGATGGAGACACTATCGTCGCCTCCATCAAGGTCCCGACGACGCAGGATGTCCTCTCCGGCGTAAAGGCGGCGCTTTCCCATGTGGCGGGCCATGTCGGTGCGGCGGACCGGCCGATCGATGCCGTGATGATCGGCACCACCCATTTCACCAACGCAGTGGTGGAGCGCGCCCGGCTGGAGCGGGTTGCTGCCATCCGCATCGCGCTGCCGACAGGTTCTTCGCTGCCGCCGATGTGTGATTGGCCGAAGGATCTCCGTGAGGCCGTCGATCCGCTGATCTTCATGGTGCATGGCGGCCATGAATATGACGGCAGCCCGCTGGTGCCGATGATCCCGGATGAAATCCGCGAGGCGGCGATGAAAATTCGCGATGCGGGCATTACCTCCATCGCCATTTCCGCGACCTTCTCGCCGCTGACGACTGAATGCGAGGTGAGGGCGGCGGAGATCGTGCGTTCGGTGATCCCTGATGCACGCATCACGCTTTCCCATACGCTTGGCCGCATCGGGCTTCTGGAGCGTGAGAATGTCGCCCTCCTGAATGCTGCCTTGCAGACGCTTGGCAAGACGACAGTGCAGGCATTTTCGGATGCGCTGCGCGAAGCCGGTGTGAAAGCGCCGTTTTATCTGACTCAGAACGATGGGACGGTGGCGCTGGCGGATGTGGCTGCCGCAAACCCCGTGCACAGCTTCGCCTCCGGCCCGACGAATTCGATGCGCGGTGCGGCCTTCCTGACCGGGCTTTCCGATGCCATGGTGGTGGATGTCGGCGGCACCACCTCCGATATCGGCTGCCTTGTCGGCGGGTTTCCGCGGGAGGCGAACAATATCGTCCATATCGGCGGGGTGCGCACGCTTTTCCGCATGCCCGATCTTCTACCGATTGCGCTCGGCGGTGGCACCATCGTCGATCCGCAGACAGGCAAGATCGGTCCGCGCTCGGTAGGGTATCGCATTCTCACGGAAGCCCGCGTTTTCGGCGGCGAAACGCTGACGACATCGGATATTGCCGTGGCCGCAGGCCTGATCGAGATGGGTGACAAAGATCGCGTGAAGGGGCTGGACCCGGCTTTCGTGCAGGCCACACTTCAACGCATCCGTGACATGGTGGCTGACAGTTTCGACCAGATGAAGACGTCTGCGGAAGACGTGCCGCTGGTTGCGGTTGGCGGTGGGGCTTTCCTGATCCCCGAAACGGTTCCGGGCGCATCGGAAGTGCTGCGTGTGGAAAATGCCGGCGTTGCCAATGCGCTCGGCGCGGCCATGGCGCAGGTTTCCGGCGAGGTGGATCAGGTGTTTTCCGGCCTGAGCCGCGACGAAGCCCTTGCGAAAGCCGAGACCGAAGCACAGAACGCGGCGGTTGCTTCAGGTGCGGAGCGCGAAAGTCTCAAGACGCTTGAAGTCGAGGATATCCCGATCGCCTATCTGCCTGGGGGCGCGCGCCGTGTCCGCGTGCGGGTCATCGGCGATATCGCCTTTCATTGATGGTAAGAGGCCCTGCCTGGACGGGGCTACGAGGGAGTGAGCACATGACGAAGATCGCACTGGCCATTCATGGTGGTTGTGGCGTGATGCCGGAAGACAGCATGACGGCCGAGGAGTGGGCTGCCGCGCGTGATGATCTGGCGGCAGCGCTGCGTGCCGGTTACGGTGTGCTGAAGGCTGGCGGAACCGCGCTCGAAGCCGTCGAGGCGGCTGTCGTCGTCATGGAGGATAGCCCGCATTTTAATGCCGGGCATGGTGCCGCACTCAACGAAAACGGCATTCACGAACTCGACGCCTCGATCATGGATGGTGAAACGCTGGCGGCAGGTGCGATCAGCGCATCCCGTGCCATTCGCAATCCGGTGAAGGCGGCTCGCGCGCTGATGGTGGATGAGCGTGCCGTCTATCTGACGGGTGAGGCGGCCGACCGCTTCGCAAAGGAAAAAGGGCTTGCCACCGAGCCTCAATCCTATTTCACCACGCAAAAGCGCGTGGAGGCGCTGGCGGCGATGAAGCACCATGCCGCCACAGGCACGGAAGCGACCGAAAACGAAAAACACGGAACTGTCGGTGCCGTGGCGCTCGATGCGGCGGGGCACCTTGCCGCGGCCACTTCGACGGGTGGTTACACCAACAAACCGGACGGCCGGGTGGGCGACAGCCCGGTAATCGGTGCCGGCACCTATGCGCGTGATGGCGCCTGCGCTGTATCAGGCACCGGCAAGGGCGAGTTTTTCATCCGTTATGTCGTCGGCCACGAGATCGCGTCCCGCGTCTCCTACCTCGGACAGGATCTGGAAACCGCTGCCGGCAATCTGGTCCACAAGGATCTGGCCCCCTATGATATCGGTGCCGGACTTGTGGCAATCGATGCCGAAGGCGGCATTGCTGCACCCTATAACACGCCCGGCATGTTTCGTGGCTGGGTGACGCCATCGGGCGAGGCACGCGTTGCCACCCATGACACGGTCTATGAGGTGAAATTGTAGGCCGCTATCTCGTTCGGAATAAAAACCGGTGACATGAAGCACTATCGGCGGCAAAAGGTTTGAACCGATACCGGCTCGTTTTTCATCCATGGTGCTGGCCTCATGAACATCAAGCAACTCGAAGTCCTGCGCACACTTCTCTCCACCGGCTCCACCATCGCTACCGCCAAGGCCATGGGCCTCAGCCAGTCCGGTGTCAGCCGGCTTCTGGCGCAGCTGGAGGCGGACCTGTCGCTGACGCTGTTTGCCCGTGACAAGGGGCGGCTGATACCGACGCCGGAGGCCGCACTTCTTGCCAGCGATGCGGAAAATGTGCTGCTTGCCGTTGATCGTATGTCCGGCCACGCTGAAGATTTGCGCAATGGTGCGGCCGGTCCGGAAATCGTCCGCATCGGCCTGCCGAGCAGCATGTGGGAAAATTTTGCGCCCGCGATGCTGATCGACTATGTCAGGGATTTTCCGGGTGTGCGTATCGAAACTTTTTTCGAAACGACCACCGCCATCAACAAGCTGGTCGGCGAGCGGGTAATCGATCTCGGTTTCCTGCGAATGGAAGGCGAGATCGGGCCGGGCATCGATGTTGAGCGTGTTGCGACCGGTAAAAGCGTCTGCGTGGTTCGGCAGGACCATCCGCTTGCCGGGCTCGCCGAAATCACCGTCAAGGACCTGCGCAACATTCCGCTGATCCTGATCGGCCGGCAGCGGCCGAACCGCATGGCGCTCGATCAGGTCTTCAAGAAGGCGGGCGTCAAACCGATGGTGAAGATCGAGACCCATACCAACAGTTCCGCCTGCGCCTATGTCGCGCACGGGCTGGGGGTGACGATCATCAGCAGTTTTTACGCGAATCTCTACCGGCACCTTCCCGTTGTCGCCCGGCCCTTCATTCCCCAGTCGACGCAGGAGTTCGGTCTTGCCCGTGCCTCGGGCGCGCCGCTTTCCATCGCCGCCCAGGCGCTCAGCGACGCCCTGAAACGGGAAATCCAGCTATCGCAAAAAATCGACTGAGAACGGGGTTTTACGCAAGAAATCTCATTGTCCCTGTCAGGGCAGAACATGCGGCCATTCTGCATAGACGTATGACGTTTACGCATAATATTGCGCCTTATTTATCATTCCGTCATAGTCATCGCCAACGAAACCGATAGAGGCGGGATGTCATTCCCGGCCATCAATCGTGGGGAACCGATGATAAGATTTATACTGAGCCGTCTTTTGATGGCGCTGCCGACGATCGCATTTGTGTCGATCACGGTCTTTGCGCTGATCCGCTTCATTCCGGGCGATCCGGCCGCCCTGATGCTGGGCGACATGGCGCAGCCGGAACAGATCGAGGCGATGAGGACCGAACTCGGCCTCGACAAGTCCATGCCGCAACAATTCGTCATCTGGGCCGGTAATGTGGTGCAGGGCGATTTCGGTCGCTCCATCGTCAATGACGAGGCGGTGTTGCCGCTGGTGGTATCGCGCTTTCTCGTCAGTGCAGAGATCGTCGTGGTCGCCGTGCTGCTCGCCAGCCTGATTGCGGTTCCGGCGGGTGTGATCGCCGCGTGGAAACAGAACAGCCTCACTGACCTCGCGCTGGTGGGAACGGCAACCCTGCTGCTGTCCATCCCGACATTCTGGCTGGGCCTTCTGCTTCTGCTGTTCTTCGGTCTCAAGCTCGGCTGGTTGCCGGTGCTGGGATATGTGTCGATCGGCGACAATCTCGTCGGCGGCATGCTTTATCTCGTCCTGCCTGTCATGACGCTTGTCATCCACGAAATGGGTGTTCTGATCCGCATGGCGCGCGCCTCCACGCTGGAAGTGCTGCGGCTGGATTACATCACCCATGCCCGCGCCAAGGGTCTTTCGGAAGGCGCCGTGCTCTGGCGGCATGCCTTCAAGAACGCCTTTGGCCCGACCTGGACGATGATCGGCCTTATCCTCGGCAATCTTCTCGGCGGCATCGCCGTCATCGAGACGGTGTTCACCATTCCGGGTCTCGGACGGCTGATGGTCGATAGTATCTTCGCCCGCGACTACCCCGTGATCCAGGGCTGCCTGCTGTTCGTCTCGCTGTCCTATGTGCTGGTCAACCTCTTCGTCGACCTTCTTTATCCCCTCTTCGATCCGCGTGTGGTTGCCGAATGAAAAAGTTCACACTCAACGGGCTTATCGGCGGCTTTCTCATCGCCGTCCTGCTCATCACCGCCGCAACCGGTCTGTTCTGGACCCCCTATGACCCTATGAAGCTTGGCTTTGCCTCGCGTCTGGCCGGTCCAAGCGCCAGCCATCTGCTCGGCACCGACGAATTCGGGCGCGATGTTTTGAGCCGCCTGATGGTCGGCGCGCGCGCCAGCGTCTGGATCGGCTTCCTGACGGTCAGCTTCGCGACGATCTTCGGTACCCTGATCGGCCTTGTCAGCGGTTATGCGCGCGGCTGGGTGGATGGCGTCATCATGGCCATCAACAATGCACTCTTGGCCTTTCCGGGTATTCTTCTGGCACTCGGTTTGCTCGCGGTGTTCGGCGCAAACCAGTATGGCATCATCTTCGCACTCGGCATCGCCTATACGCCGTCCATGGCCCGCGTGGTGCGCGGTGCCGTGCTTTCTCTGCGTGAGCGGGAATTCATCGAGGCGTCGCTGGTGATGGGCAATGGCGAGATCTACACCATGTTCCGGCATATCCTGCCCAATTGCATCGCGCCGATCACGGTTCTTGCCACCTCCATGTTCGGCTGGGCCATCCTGTCGGAAAGCGCGCTGTCCTTCCTCGGTCTCGGTGTGCCGCCGCCGGCCCCTACTTGGGGCAACATGCTGGCCGCCGGCCGGCCCTTCATCCAGCAGGCCGTGTGGCTCGGGCTGTTCCCCGGTCTCTGCATCGCGCTGACGCTGCTCGGCATCAATCTTCTGGGCGATGCCCTGCGCGACAGGCTTGACCCGCGCATGAGAGGTCTCAAATGACGGACAATACTCTTCTTACCGTGCGCGGCCTTTCGCTGGAGGTCAAAGGAAGCGGCCACCGGGTGGTCAAGGATGTCTCCTTCGATATTGCCGCGGGCGAAATCTTCGGAATCGTCGGCGAAAGCGGATCGGGAAAGACGCTTGCCACCCGCGCGCTCATTTCGCTTCTGCCGCCTGCGATTGCCGTTACCGGCGGATCGGTCATCTACAAGGGGCAGGACGTGATGTCCCTGCCGGCGAGCGCGCTTCGCCGCCTGCGCGGCACAGAGATCGGCGTCGTGTTTCAAGAGCCGATGACCTCCCTCAATCCGTCGATGACGATCGGCCGCCAGCTGGAAGAGGGGCTGATCCTCCACACGAAGTTATTGCCCGAAGAGCGGCGCGAGAAAATTCTCGACATGTTGCGGCGGGTCGGCATCCGCGATCCCGAAGGTGCGCTCGCTGCCTATCCGCATGAGTTTTCCGGCGGCATGCGCCAGCGCATCATGCTGGCGTCGGTCATGCTCCTGAAGCCGGCGTTGCTGATTGCGGATGAGCCGACGACGGCGCTCGATGCCGTCATCCAGCGCGATGTCATGGAACTGATGGTGGAACTGACGCGGGCGGAAGGCACCGCCGTGCTGCTCATCAGCCACGATCTGCCAATGGTGGCGCGTTATACCAGCCGCATCGTGGTGATGGAAAAAGGCGCCATCGTCGAACAGGGCCGCACCGAAGACCTGCTGGATGCGCCGCAGCATCCCTATACGAAAAAGCTGCTTTCCTCGCTGCCCTTTCGGGGGGAGCCGCGCGCCATCGACACCAGCAAGGCACCGATGGTTTCGGCAAGGAATATCGTCGTCGATTATGCCGGCCGCAAGTCGCTGCTCAAAAAAGCCAAGTCTAAGCGGGCGCTGCATGGTGTCAGCATCGATATTCACGAGGGCGAGGTCGTGGCGCTGGTCGGCGGCTCCGGTTCCGGCAAGACCACGCTTGGACGCACCATTGCCGGTCTGGTCAAGGAAAGCGAAGGGCAAATCCGCTTTCAGGGCCGGGAGCGCAACGAGGACTGGAACGATTATCGCCTGAATTGCCAGATGGTGTTTCAGGATCCCTATTCCTCACTCGATCCACGCATGACCATTCAGGCGCTGGTGGAAGAGGCGCTGCGCCTCGTGCCCGGCCTCGATCAGGCCGCCAAGCGCAAGCGGGCGCTGGAAACGCTGGAGGAGGTGGGGCTGGCTGCGGATTTTGCCGCCCGGTATCCGCACGAGCTTTCCGGCGGCCAGCGCCAGCGTGTGGCGATTGCCCGCGCCATTGCCCGCCGCCCGCGTTTCCTGATCGCCGACGAACCGGTGTCCGCGCTTGACGTGACGGTGCGGGCGCAGGTGCTCGATCTCTTTTCCGATCTGCAGAAACGTTATGGTTTTTCCTGCCTATTCATCAGCCACGATCTCGGCGTGGTCGAACAGGTGGCCGACCGTGTCGTCGTCATGCAGGACGGCCGCATCATCGAAGAAGGTGACCGCGACACGATTTTCGACAGCCCGAGAGAGGCCTATACGCGCCGGCTGCTCTCGGCCATTCCCGCCCTCGACCAGAATGAAAAGGGTGGTGTGACACTGAAATGGCGTCTGGAAGATGAAGTTTAACAGGAAGATGACAATGACCGTGGCTGCCCAACTGAATGCGATCTGTGATGCACAGCCTTTCGTGACGCGCTTCATGGTGCGCAATCTCCTGACCGGTGAAGAGATCGGCCGGGGAGAAAACGAGGAGACGCCATCGGGCAGCACCCGCAAGACGTCGATCATGATGGCCGTGCTCAAGGCCGCCAGCGAAGGGCGGATCGATCTCGACCAGCCCGTCACTTATGAAAAGCGGCTGGCGGAAGAGGTGGCGAGCGGCATGTTCCGCTATATGACGCCGGGTATCGTCATTTCCCTGCGCGATGCGCTGGCCGGCATGATGGTGCTGAGCGACAATGTCTGCACCAAGATGGTGCTGGAACGGCTGACGCTGGAAGAGGTGGACGGCTATTGCAAGTTGCTCGGCATGGCCAATACCCACCACCGTTTCCTCATTCCTCCGCTGGCACTGGCGGCTGACCATCCGTTGAAAACCGTCACCACCACCTCGGCGGCGGATCAGGTGCTTCTGCTGCAGACCATCCTCGATGCCCAGTCCTCGCCCGAAGCGCAGGCAAAGCTCGGTTGCAGCCCGCAATTGTGCGGTTGGGCGATGCAGACGCTGAAAAACCAGATTTTGCGTTATGGAATCCGCTCCCGCCTGCCTTTCGAGGCCATGGTGGCCAGCAAGAGCGGACGTGGCAAGCGCGGGCGCATGGATGCCGGCATCGTCTACAGAAACGGCGCACCGTCCTTCATCATCACCGCCTATACTGATGAGGTGCCGCAAACCATGCCTGATGGTACGCCGGGATATACCATCGCGCTCGAAACGATCGGCCGGCTGGCGCAGGCCTGCTGGGACGGGTTTTAATCAATCACAATCAACGACAACAAAGAGGGTAGAACAGTGAAAAAACTTCTTCTCGCAGGCGTTGCCCTGCTGGTAACGGCCAATATCGCGGCGGCCCGCGACATCACCATTGCGCAAAGCTCGGATCTGCGCAGCAATAATCCGGGCGTGAACCGTGACGGCAATACGGACGGGGTTATCCTGCATATCGTCGAAGGCCTTGTCGGTTACAACAATGCCGGCGAGGTGAAACCGCTTCTCGCCGAAAGCGTCGAGGTTGCGCCTGATGGCCTGACCTATACGTTCAAGCTGCGCAAGGACGTGAAATTCCACAATGGCAAGCCGCTCACCGCAGAGGATGTCGTCTGGAACTGGACACGTTACCTGAAGCCGGAAACCAAATGGGCCTGCCTCAATGATTTTGCGGAAGGCGGGGCAGCACACGTCACCGGCGTCAAGGCCACGGATGCATCCGCGGTCGAGATCACGCTTGCAAAACCCTCCGCCGTTTTTCTCGGCCTGATGTCGCGGCCGGAATGCGGTTATACCGGCATGATCTCGCCGGAATCCGTCGCTGCCGATGGCAGCTTCGTCAAGCCGATCGGCACCGGCCCGTTCCAGTGGGATGAGTGGAAGAAGGGCGAATATATCCGCCTTGCCAAATTTGCAGATTATGTTTCGCCGGCAAATGAAGGCAAGCCTGACGGCATGGTCGGCTCCAAGCGGCCGCTGGCCGACGGCATCAAGTTCATGGTCATTCCCGATGCTTCGACCGTGAAGGCGGGCCTTGAATCCGGCGTGCTCGATACGGCCGAGATTTCTCCCGATCTCATTCCGGAATTCAAGACCAACGAGAAGATGCAGCTCATCGTTGCCCGCAACAACGGCAAGAACCTGTTCTACATCCAGACGCGCGACAAGGTGCTGAGCAACCCCGGCGTGCGCCGCGCCATGGCGATGGCGCTTGATCTCGACGAACTGGTTGCCGCCGCATCGAACGGTACGGGTGAAGCCAACGGCTCGATGGTGTCGCAGGACTCGGTCTATTTCGACGAGACCCAGAAAAAGCGTCCGGCCTATGATGTCGAGGCGGCGAAAAAGGAACTGGAGGCTGCCGGTTACAAGGGTGAGCCGATCTCGATCATCGCCAACAAGCGCGGCAACGTGCCGAGCTTCCCGGCCGCCGTGATGGCGCAGGCCATGATGCAGCAGGCGGGTCTCAACGTGCAGATCGAGGTGCTGGATTATGCCACGCAGGTCGACCGCCGTCGCTCCGGCAATTATCAGGTGATCTCACAGTCGGTCGCCCCGCGCCTCGATCCGGCTCTGATGTATGCCTTCTATGTCGGCAACAAGGACAAGAATGCTTCGCTGATGTGGGATGATCCGAAGGCGATCGAGCTGATGAAGGCCGCCTATGTCGAGGCCGACCAGACCAAGCGTCAGAAGATTTTTGACGAGTTCCATGAGCTGATGCTGAAGGAAATGCCCGGCATCTTCCTTTACGACATGGTCGATGTCTGGGGTGCGACGAAGAAGCTCAAGGGCCAGCCGGTCTGGCAGTCGAACGCCCGCCTCTGGGAAGTCTCGGTCGACAACTGATCCACTATCGCCCGCGCCGGAAGTAAAGCCCGGCGCGGGCATTTTCCATCATAGACCGTAAGGATTTGGCGGTGCCTCCGCCGAAACGATTGCGTGCGCCCGCAAAGGGCGGAAATGCGAGGACAAGCCATGAACCGTGAAGCCGTGATGTCGATTGCCGCCGAAATCGAAGCGATGAAGCCCGATTTCACCACCCTGAGCGACAGCATCTGGGATTTTGCCGAGCTGAAATTCGAAGAACGGCAATCCGCCGGCGTTCTGGCAGCCGCGCTTGAAGAAAATGGCTTCGCGGTCCGCCGTGGTGTGGCGGGCATGGAGACGGCCTTCATTGGCGAATTCGGCAGCGGCAAGCCGGTCATTGCCTTCCTCGGTGAATTCGATGCGCTGGCCGGCATGAGCCAGGTGGCCGATGTGGCGCAGGTTCAGCCGCTTGAACCTGATGCCACCGGCCATGGTTGTGGCCACAACCTGCTCGGCGTCGGCTCGCTGATGGCGGCCATCGCGCTTGCCCGGCATCTGAAAGCCAGCAATCTGCCCGGCACGGTGCGTTATTACGGTTGCCCCGGCGAAGAGGGTGGTTCCGGCAAGACCTTCATGGTCCGCGCTGGCCTGTTCGACGATGTCGATGCGGCGCTGACCTGGCACCCAGCACCCTTCAATGGCGTACGTTCCACCAATAATCTTGCCGTGCTGGAATATTTCTACCGTTTCAAGGGTGTTGCGGCTCACGCCTCCAACGCCGCCCATCTCGGCCGCTCAGCTCTCGATGCCGTCGAACTGATGAATGTCGGCGTCAATTTCCTGCGCGAACATATGCCGCAGGATTGCCGGGTGCATTATGCGATCACCGATACCGGCGGCAAGGCGGCGAATGTGGTGCAGGCCAAGGCGGAAGTGCTTTACCTGATCCGCGCCCCGGAAATGCGCCAGGCGCTCGATCTTGCTGCACGAGTGGACAAGGTGGCGCGTGGTGCTGCCATGATGACCGAGACCGAGGTGGAGATCGTCTTCGATACCGCCTCCACCAACCTTCTGCCCAACCTCACGCTGGAAACGGCGATGCATGAAAACATGGTGGCGCTTGGCCCTGTCGCCTTCGACGAAGCGGATATCGCTTTTGCAAAGAGTATTCAGGACACCTTTACTGATGAGGCGATCAAAAGCAGCATCCGGCTCTACCAGATAAAGGGCGATGTCTTTTCCAACCGGAAGATCGATGGTTCGACGCCCCTGCATCTCGGCCTGCGCGATTTCGAGGGCGAGTCACATTTCCGGGCGGGCTCCACCGATGTCGGTGACGTCAGCTGGATCACGCCGACCGCGCAATGCTGGACGCCGGCCTGGGCGATCGGGACAAATCCGCATACCTGGCAGGTGGTAGCGCAGGGCAAGAGCCCGGCCGCCCACAAGGCCATGGCGCATGCCGCCAAAACGCTTGCATCGACCGGTCTTGCGCTGATGACCTCGCCGGAATTGCTCGCCAGTGCAAAAAAGGAATGGCAGGAAAAGACCGAAGGCAGCGATTACGTCTGCCCGATTCCCGCAGACGTCATGCCCGGTTCGCATAAATAGAACGTACCGTTCCAGCATCCGTTTTAATGGCCGATATGCGGGCTTGAGATTGAATTCGACCTCGCATCAAACTTGGCGCTATCCTCGGGCTTGCCCCGGGGGTCCATAATTTCAAAGGCTTATGGCTCCTCGCCGCAAGGGCGGGGAGGACATGAAAAGAGCGGGTCGGTACACCTGTCGGCAATCCGGCCCGAAGCTCCATCCCTCTTAATCTCCCGTCATCACCGCCTTGTGTGCCGCTTCGTCGCCTGGCTGCGAAGAAAACATTGACGTTCGAACCAAAAATGGAATAAATATATCGAACAGCAGAAAATCGGTTTCATTATTCCGTTTTCTGAATGTGAGGAGGTAGCGGCGGGCTTTCGGGTCCGCTTCCGGCTGGGAGAGGTGGCGCCGGACACCGCGGAGGAGAAAACAATGAAGAAGCTTATTATTGGTGCAGCCATGTCTGTGCTTCTGGGCACGGCGGCACATGCAGAAACCGTCGGTGTTTCGATGGCTCAGTTCGACGACAACTTCCTGACTGTGCTGCGCAATGGCATGCAGGATTATTCCAAGGAACTGAAGGGCGTTACCCTGCAGGTTGAAGACGCGCAGAACGATGTTGCCAAGCAGCAGAGCCAGATTCAGAACTTCATCGCGTCCAAGGTCGATGCGATCATCGTCAACCCGGTTGATACCGACGCGACGGCGGCCATGTCGAAACTTGCGACAGAAGCCAAGATTCCTCTGGTTTATGTTAACCGCCAGCCGGTGAACGTGGATAGCCTGCCGGACGGACAGGCCTTCGTGGCATCTGAAGAAACCGTGGCCGGTACGCTGGAAACCAAGGAAGTTTGCCGCCTTCTCGGTGGTAAAGGCAAAGCCGTCGTCATGATGGGCGAGCTTTCCAACCAGGGCGCGCGCATGCGCACGCAGGCCGTGCACGATGTTCTGAAAACCGATGACTGCAAGGGCATTTCGGTGGTTGAAGAGCAGACGGCCAACTGGCAGCGCACGCAGGGCGCCGACCTCGTCACCAACTGGCTCTCCAGTGGTGTCGAATTCAACGCGGTCATCGCCAACAATGATGAAATGGCCATTGGTGCCATTCAGGCGCTGAAATCCGCTGGCAAGGACATGAAGGACTATGTCGTTGCCGGTGTAGACGCCACGCAGGACGCGCTTGCCGCCATGCGGTCAGGCGATCTCGATGTGACGGTGTTCCAGGATGCTGCGGGCCAGGGCAAGGGCGCTCTCGATGCGGCGCTGAAGCTGGTCAAGGGCGACAAGGTCGACAAGAAGGTCTACATTCCCTTCCAGCTCGTCACGCCTGAGAACGTCAAGGACTACGTGGCCAAGAACTGACGATCCCGTTCCGGCATTTGCGCCCGATTGAAGTAACGTCGGTAGCAGATGCCGGACTCGGACGGCAACCGAAGGCCCAGCCTGCGGGCTGATCTCGATAATTAGAATTTCAGTGAATTCAAAGTGTTACAGCGCCCTTTTTGTCTTTAATGACTCGGCGCTGTAAGCCTCCCCGGAGGACGGCTGCGATTTCGCAGGCCCATTTTCCGGTCATTTTTGTCTATTGTGGAGGGTGAGATGGTCGTCAGTCCATCGACAATGGCCGCCGTGCGCGCCAGTGGCGCTGTGCCGAACGCAGAATTTCTTCTGGCAGCGGACGGCATACGCAAGGAATTTCCCGGCGTCATGGCGCTTGATGATGTGCAGTTCCACCTCAAGCGCGGCACCGTGCATGCGCTGATGGGCGAGAACGGCGCCGGCAAATCGACGCTGATGAAAATCCTCGCGGGTATCTACCAGCCGGATGTCGGCGAAATCCGCCTGAAGGGCTCCCCTATACGCCTCGATTCCCCACTCGACGCGCTCGAAAACGGCATTGCCATGATCCATCAGGAACTCAACCTGATGGCCTATATGACGGTGGCCGAAAACATCTGGATACGCCGCGAGCCGAAAAACCGGCTTGGTTTCATCGACCATGGCGAAATGTATCGCCGCACGGAAACGCTGCTGGAAAGGCTCGGCATCGACCTTGACCCGGAAACGCGCGTCGGCGAGCTGTCGGTTGCGAGCCGACAGATGGTCGAGATCGCCAAGGCGGTTTCCTACGATTCCGACGTTCTGATCATGGATGAGCCGACATCGGCGCTGACGGAGCGCGAGGTGGAACATCTGTTCCGCATCATTCGCGACCTCAGGGAACGCGGCATCGGCATCGTCTACATCACCCACAAGATGAATGAGTTGTTTGAGATCGCCGACGAGTTTTCCGTCTTCCGCGACGGCAAATATATCGGCACTCACGCCTCCACCGATGTGACGCGTGATGACATCATCCGCATGATGGTGGGCCGCGAAATCACCCAGATGTTCCCGAAGGAAGAGGTTCCGATCGGCGATGTGGTGCTGTCGGTCAAGAACCTGACGCTCGACGGCGTGTTTCACGACGTCTCTTTCGATGTTCGTGCCGGTGAAATTCTCGGCGTTGCCGGTCTTGTCGGCTCGGGCCGTTCGAATGTGGCGGAAACGGTGTTCGGCGTCACGCCGGCGTCGTCGGGTACTGTTGCAATCAATGGCAAGCCGGTTTCGATCATGAGCCCGACAGAGGCCATTCGCCACCGCATGGCGTTCCTGACGGAAGACCGCAAGGATACCGGGTGTCTGCTGATCCTCAATATTCTGGAGAACATGCAGATCGCCGTGTTGCAGGACAAATATGTCGCCAACGGTTTCGTGCAGGAAAACGCCCTTTCGGAAGCCTGCGAGGAAATGTGCCGCAAGCTCCGGGTCAAGACGCCGCATCTTTACGAGCGTATCGAAAACCTGTCGGGCGGCAACCAGCAGAAGGTGCTGATTGGCCGCTGGATGCTGACCAAGCCGCGCATCCTCATTCTGGATGAACCGACGCGCGGCATCGATGTCGGGGCCAAGGCGGAAATTCACAAGCTGGTTTGCGAGATGGCGCGCGAGGGCGTCGCCGTCATCATGATTTCCTCCGAAATGCCGGAGGTTCTGGGTATGAGCGACCGTGTCATGGTCATGCATGAAGGTCGGGTCACGGGTTTCCTTGACAGAAGTGAAGCCACGCAGGTGAAGGTGATGGATCTCGCATCGCGGTGAGGCGCGCCGGGATTTCTCGAGGAGGAATGATTATGAACACAAACGCCGCCGCCAACGCAGAGTTGGATGCAAAATCCGGACGCAAGCCGCACAGGCGCATACCGCCGGAAGCCAATATCTTTTTCGTGCTGATCGGCATCGCGCTGGTCTATGAAATTCTCGGCTGGATTTTCATCGGCCAGAGCTTCCTGATGAACCAGCAGCGCCTGACAATCATGATCCTGCAGGTGTCGGTGATCGGCATCATCGCCGTTGGCGTGACGCAGGTCATCATTACCGGCGGCATCGACCTGTCCTCCGGTTCGGTTGTCGGCCTGACGGCGATGCTGTCTGCCAGCGTGGCGCAATCCTCCACCTGGCCGCGGGCGCTTTATCCCGGCTTGACCGACCTGCCCTTCTTTATACCGCTCGCTGTCGGCATATTGGCCGGGGCTTTGGCCGGGTTCATCAACGGGCAGCTGATTGCACGCACGAAAATCCCACCCTTCATCGCAACACTTGGCATGATGGTGACCGCGCGTGGCCTTTCCAAGTGGTACACGAAGGGCCAGCCGATCTCCGGCCTGACCGATGGTTTCAACTTCATCGGCACGGGCATCTGGCCGGTCGTCGTTTTCCTCGTCGTTGCCGCGATCTTCCACGTTGCGCTGCGTTATACGCGTTATGGCAAGTTCACTTATGCTATTGGCGCTAACCAGCAGGCGGCACGCGTTTCCGGTATCAATATCGAGGCGCATCTCATCAAGGTCTATGCCATTGCCGGCATGCTGGCAGGTCTCGCCGGTGTCGTCACCGCCGCCCGTGCACAGACCGCGCAGGCCGGCATGGGCGTGATGTATGAACTCGACGCCATCGCCGCAGCCGTTATCGGCGGCACGTCGCTTGCCGGCGGTGCCGGCCGCATCACCGGAACCGTCATCGGCACCATCATTCTCGGGGTCATGACATCCGGCTTCACGTTCCTCAGGGTCGATGCCTATTATCAGGAGATCGTCAAAGGCCTGATCATCGTGGCCGCCGTCGTCGCCGACGTCTACCGACAGAAGAAACGCGCAAAGCGCTAAACACTCCTCCTCCCGGACTTGGGGCAAGCTTTCAGGCTTGCCCCTTTTTTATGCGCTGGCCTTGGAGACCCGGCTTATGTCGGAGGGCAGGGGATGATTTTTAGGCCTTGCTGTTTCTGTACTCGTGAACAGCCTTGCCGAAGGCCTCGAACAAGGCGCGCGATGGTGCGTCCGTCTCGGCCCAATATTCCGGATGCCATTGCACACCGACGGCAAAGCCCTTGGCGTCGATGACGGAAACGGCTTCGATCGTGCCGTCCGCTGCCGTTGCCTCCACCTGAAGGCGCGGTGCTGTTTCGGCGATCGCCTGCCGGTGCAGCGAGTTGATCTGGATTTCGCCCGACATGCCGAGGTGCTGCGCAATGCAGGAGCCTTCTCGGACATGCACGGGCTGGCGAATGGCGAAGGACACGTCGCGGTCGTCATGTTCGGGCTTGCGGTGATCCCAGATGCCTGCCTGTTCCTGAATCTCGGAGGCCAACGTGCCGCCGAGCGCAACATTCAACTCCTGAATGCCGCGACAGATGGCCAGCATCGGAATGCCACGTTCGATGGCGCGGCGAATGAGCGGCAGGCTGGTCGCGTCGCGGGCGGGATCGAAGGGGCCGTCGCTTTCCTGCGCCTCTTTTCCATAGAGCGATGGGTGCACGTTGGTGGCCGAGCCGGAGACGAGCAGGCCGTCTACCCTGTCCAGAATGGCGTCGACCTCGTTACCGTCCTCGAAGGCCGGAACGATGAAGGACATGACACCGGCCACCTTCAACGCGGCGGAAAGATACTGGTTCTGCGCCGCGTGCCAGTCGGCTCCGGTGAAGTGCCGGATGTCGGCGGGAACGGCAATAATGGGTTTTGGCATGGTGGCTCCGGGGCGAATCTTCGGAATTTGTGCGACTGCCGGTGCGCCAAGTCAAGCAGGTGTTTTGCGTTTTGCCGGTAATGGATGCGCCTAAAGTATAAGGCGGTGCGAGGATATTTCAGTTGCAAATAAAATACGAAGGGGAGTTCCCGAAATGGCCGGTTTTCCGCGATTAATTCTTGGCCCGGGTGCTTGTCAGCCGGGCGGTAACCGTGCTTACTTTGCTGCGATGCCTGAACAGCAAAGAGGGGAATTCAAAGCTGCGGGCAGCGTTCATATCTGGGAGGATATAGATGGATCGCCGTTCCTTTATGAAAAAAGGTGCGCTTGCGGGAGCCGCTACGGCCGCTCTGGCCGCGCCCGCCATTGCACAGCAGAATACCAAGATCACCTGGCGTCTGACGTCGTCGTTTCCGAAATCGCTCGACACGATCTATGGCGGTGCCGAGGATATTGCCAAGCACGTCGCTGCCGCAACCGACGGCAATTTCACCATCCAGCCCTTTGCTGCCGGTGAAATCGTGCCCGGCCTGCAGGCGGCCGATGCCGTGTCGTCAGGCACGGTGGAAATGTGCCATACCTGTTCCTACTATTACGTCGGCAAGGATCCTACCTTCGCCATCGGCACGGCGATACCCTTCGGCCTCAATGCCCGCCTGACCAATTCCTGGTTCTATGAAGGCAACGGCAACAAGCTGCTCAACGAATTCTACGCCAAGCACAATCTCTACGGCATGATCTCAGGCAATACCGGCGCGCAGATGGGTGGCTGGTTCCGCAAGGAAATCAATACCGTCGATGATTTCAAGGGCGTGAAGATGCGCATTGCCGGTCTGGCCGGCAAGGTGGTGGAAAAGCTCGGTGTCGTGCCGCAGCAGATCGCTGGCGGCGACATCTATCCGGCACTGGAAAAAGGCACCATTGACGCCGCCGAATGGGTCGGACCCTATGACGACCACAAGCTCGGTTTCTACAAGGTTGCGAAATATTATTATTACCCGGCCTTCTGGGAAGGCGGCCCGGTCATCCATTCCTTCGTCAATCTGGACAAATGGAACAGCCTGCCGAAGAATTACCAGGCTGTGTTGCAGGATGCCTGCGCCTTTGCAAACACCAGCATGATGGCGAAATATGACGCCAAAAATCCGACTGCGGTGCGGCAACTTGTGGCTGAAGGCGCTGTTCTGCGGCCGTTCAGCCAGGAAATCCTCGAAGCCTGCTATAAGGCTGCGCTGGAAGTCTATGCCAATATCTCGGCATCCAACCCCGACTTCAAGAAGATTTACGAGGACCAGGTGGCCTTCAAGCGCGAGGGCTATCTGTGGATGCAGCTTGCGGAATATACGTTTGATACATTCATGATGATTCAGCAGCGCAACGGAAAGCTCTGATCTTTCGGTAAAGGCGGACCGGCAGAAAGCCCCGGAGATTTCGGTCTCCGGGGCTTTTTGTTCTTGAGCTGGAATTTCGGCCTCGCTGGCCTGTCAACCAACACTGATCAATTTATTATATCCGTGTGCCTGATACCTGGATGGCAATGGGTCGGCGCAGCGTTGCGCGGGGATCGCTTTCGATCACCGCTGCGCTGCGCCGGTCGTGCTCTTATGGCCCGATCTTGGGCGGCTGGCTAAGGTCGGGTTGGGTGTTCGGCACGGGCTGCTGAGGTTGCGGTCCGCCCAAATTGAGCGGCGGCAAACCGAGCGCTGGCGGCGCTGCCGGAGCCTGGTTCCCCTGCCCGGATGGGGCTGGAGCCGGGCCACCGAGGTTGAGCGGCGGCAGGCCCATGGATGGCTGTTGCTGAGACGCGCCGCCGCCGAGCGGAGGCAGCGACAGGTTGTTGTTTCCCAGCCCGCCGGGTATCTCGATCTTGATGGTGCTTGGATCGACGGTGGTGTGGCCACTCTTGTAGGTCAGGACCAGGCCGGGGAATGCGATGACGACCAGGATCATCACAAACTGGATGATGATGTAGGGGAATACACCCTTGTATATTTCCGTCGTTTTCACACCGGGCATTTTTTTGCCCGTCACCTTGTCCACCCAGGTGGAAGTAGGCGCGATTGAACGCAGGAAGAACAGCGAAAAACCGAAGGGCGGGGTCAGGAACGAGGTTTGCAGGTTGATGCCGAGAATGATGCCGAACCAAACGAGGTCGATCCCGAGTTTCTCTGCCACCGGGGCGAGCAACGGCACCATGATGAAGGCGATTTCAAAGAAATCGAGAAAGCAGCCGAGAATGAAAATGATGATCGTGACCACGATCAGGAAGCCGTATTCCCCACCAGGCAGGGCAAGCAGCAATTCTTCAATCCAGACATTGCCATTGATGCCATAGAAGGTCAGACCGAAAACGCGGGCGCCGATGAGGATCATCATGACGAAGGCGGAAAGCTTTGTCGTCGCATCCAGCGCGTTCTTGACGATCGCCAGCGAAAGTCTGCCTTTGGCGAGCGCAAGGATAAGCGCGCCGGTTGCGCCCATCGCGCCGCCTTCGGTCGGTGTGGCAATGCCGAGGAAGATGGTGCCGAGGACGAGGAATATGAGCGCCAGTGGCGGCACCAGAACGATGATGACCTGTTCGGCGAGGCGTGAAATGACCTTCTTGCTCGCGGCGCTATTAAAAATAGCAACGAGATAAACCGCGAATACGGCGAAGGCGAGGGCTGTGACGAGCCGCCATTCCGGGCTTGTTATGCCGCTGAAGAGCACATGCATGCCGAGGAAATAAAGCGCCACCGACAGGGCGATCATCACCAGCAGCGAAGTAACGCCGTTTCCGAGAGTGCGGGCTTCCTTGGGAAGTGCGGGCACGAGCGCCGGTTTGAAAATCGAAATGGCGAAGATATAGGCGCAATAGGTCGCGACGATCAAAAGCGCGGGGTAGAGTGCGCCGACATACATGTCACCGACCGAACGGCCGAGCTGGTCCGCCATGACGATCAGAACGAGAGATGGCGGGACGATCTGGGCCAGCGTGCCGGAGGCGGCGATCGTGCCCGCGACGAGCGGACGGTTATAGCCGTAACGCATCATGATCGGCAGCGAGATAAGGCCCATCGCCATGACGGAAGCCGCCACGACGCCGGTGGTGGCGCCCAGCAGCGCGCCGACGAGAATGACCGCATAGGCGAGGCCGCCACGGATCGGGCCAAAAAGCTGGCCTATCGTATCGAGAAGGTCCTCCGCCATGCGGGAACGCTCGAGGATGATGCCCATGAAGGTGAAAAACGGGATCGACAACAGGGTGTCATTATACATGATCCCGTAGATGCGTTCCGGATGAGATTGCAACAATGGCCAGAACAGTCGGATTTCCGGAGAAATCCACGATAGCTCCACGCCCAGGGCAAAATAGATGAGACCGCCGGCGGCCAGGGTGAAGGCAACGGGATAACCGAGCAACAGCATCAGCATCACGCTGCTGAACATGACCAGCGGCAGGTTGTGCGCAATCAAATCTATCATGTCAGGTCCCTGCCGTGTCGTGGGTTTCTGTTTCGGAATCCGACAGCACGGTTTCGCGGGGATCATCGATATATCCCGCAATCACTGCGTATCGCTTGATGATTTCCGAAAACGCCTGAAGTAGAAGCAGGGCAAAGCCCAGCAGGACGACAAGTTTTGCGGGCCAGATGATCAGCCCGCCGGCGTTGGACGACATTTCTCCGGAATTAAACGAGGTCCAGAACCACGGCCAGGCCAGATATGTCATCAATCCGGCAAATGGAACGAGGAAAATGATGTGAAGCACGAAATCGACGACGTCGCGCGTGCGCTTCGACCATGTGGACGACAGGATATCGATCCTGACATGTTCGTTCTTCAGAAGCGCGTAAGCCGCAGCCAGCATGAAAACGGTGCCATAGAGATACCATTGCACCTCGAGCCATGCGTTTGATGACATATCGAACATCTTGCGCACGACGGCATTGGTGGCGCTGATCAGGACTGCTGCCAGCAACAACCAGGACACAGACTGACCGATAACCGTGGTGACCGCATCAACGGCACGGCTGATTCCCAAAAAAAATTTCACTTTCCCCTCCTCAGGACCAGATACAAGGTCCGGACCGCGACTTTTTTATTGGCGGTTTATTGAGCTTGCCGCCAAGCAAGTCCGTTTTTTGTTGTTTGCAGGTGCTTATTGAACCGCTTTTCAAAAAGCAACTCAGAACGGTATAGTCATCCTCCGAGAACCCCGTATGGCAAGCACTTGCAATGATTTATCGTGCACTGATTTTACCCTGGACGCTACAGCATGCCCCTTTTGCAACGGATTAAAATTCGCTTTTCCACGGATGTCGGAACCAACCGCGCGGGTTGATGATCCATTGCACTTTTCAGCGACTTCATGTTACCTCTGGCTTCGGAGAATCCGGTATGAGCCCGTGATCGCGGGCAGGGCAGGTTCCCTGGCGATACGGGAATGACGGATGGAGCAAAGGGGAAGCGGAATGAGCGAACACCACACGGGTCCGGTCGAAGTTGGCGCCGAGATGAACTACGCCGAGCACGAAAAGACCTATAATGGTTTTCTGGCTATGGCGAAATACGGCACGATGCTCCTGTGCGTGCTGATGCTGGCCATGGTCGCTGGTTTCTTCGCATCTGCGGGTCTTCTTGGCGGTCTTATCGTGTTTCTCGTGCTTTCGGCCGCGGGCTTCATTCTGCTGCGCTGAACGGTCTCCTTCTCGGGCGGTTTCCCGATGCGGAAACCGGGCGACGCCGGATATCGGAAAGGCCAGCCATGAAACGCCTGCTATCCTGCCTGATTTTGTTTGCGGCGCTTTCGCAGCCCGTTCTGTCGCGGAATATTTTGCCGTCTGAGCAGGACAGGCTGCATACGCAGATTGAACGGTTCAGTACCGCCTTGAACGGGCAGGATTTCGAAACCGTCGGCAAGACGGTGCCGCCCAAAATCTTCGAGTTTATCGCAAGGAATGCGGGTGTTTCCGTCGAGCAATTGCGCAGCGCCTTGACGACGCAGATGCAGATGGCGCTTGCGGCGGTCAAGATAACCGAGTTCACCATGGACAAAGGGGCGATCAGCGTTGAGCAGACGCCGGATGGCACGCCCTATGCGCTCATTCCGACAAAAACGGTGATGGAAACCGGCGGCCAGACGATTGAGGCGAAATCCCATACGCTGGCTTTGATGGACGGCGCGGACTGGTATCTGCTACGCGTGAGCGACCAGCAACAGGTAGCGATCCTGCGAAAAGTCTATCCGTCCTTCGCCACGGTGGAATTCCCTGATGATTCCATGCAGCCGGTGAAATAACCCGCCTATTGCTGTCGGCAGCTTCAAAGCAGGCCTCACGCTCTTCACTTATGAAAAACGCCCCGGTCGGAAAGGATCGACCGAAATCGCGGTCTCTTCGCCGTTCGCCAACTGGGTCACGAGGCGGGCAGTGGCTGCCGATTGCGTCAGTCCCAGATGGCCATGGCCGAAGGCGTAGATGACGGAGGGCGTGGTGCGCGCGGTGCTGATGACGGGAAGACAGTCCGGCATTGACGGACGGAAACCCATCCATTGCGTTCCGCCTTCCATTTTGAGACCGGGCAGGAAACGCCCCGCCTTTTTCAGCATCGCTTCCGACCGTTTGAAATTCGGCTGCAGCTCCAGCCCGCCAAGCTCGACCGCGCCGCCGACGCGGATGCCTGAAGAAAGCGGTGTCACGACGAAGCCGTGATCGTTGAAATAGAGCTGGCGTGTCAGGTTGAAGGCGCCGGCGGGCAGGGTGGTGTTGTAACCTCGCTCGGTTTCCAGCGGCACGATATTACCAAGCGTCGCGGCAAGTTTCCTCGACCAGGCGCCGCAGGCGATTACCACCTTGTCGGCATCGATCTTGTCGCCATTTTCCAGGGTGACGATCGTGCTTTCACCGACGGCATCGATGCGTTCGGCCTCGCCTTTACGCAGGCTGGCCCCACGGGCAATCACCAGATCGAAAATGGCGCGGGTGAAATCGTAGGGGTCGGAGACCTGCAGACCATCAGGGGAGAACATGGCATGGCGGAACTGCGGGGCAAGGCCCGGCTGCAATTCATCTATCTCATTTCGGCCGACACGTTCAAAGGAGAAGCCCGCGCGCTGCTTTTCGTCCCAGTCCTTCGCGGCGGCGTTCAAACTTGCTTCGCTATCGTAAAGATCGAGCGTGCCGGTTTTTGAAACGAAGGACGAAAGCTCCGGCATGGCGGCGACATGCGCCATTTCACTGGCTGCCAGCCGGTTGATCTCGCTGAGTGCCCGAAGCCCGTGACGAAAGTTGCGCTCGGCACTGGCACGCCAGAAGCGCCAGAGCCAGGGGGCGATCTTTGCGGCATAGGCCGGTGGCACGCTGAGCGGACCGAGCGGATCGAAAAGCCAGCGCGGCGCTTTCTTCATGATGCCGGGGGCGGGAATGGGGATGATTTCCGGAAAGGCCAGAATGCCGGCATTGCCGGAACTTGCGCCGCGGGCAACCTCGCCGCGTTCCAGAAGAACAACCTCACGACCGACATTTTGCAGGTAGAGCGCCGCCATGGAACCGATAATGCCGGTGCCGATCACCAGCACGTCGCATTTCAGGGTTTTAGTCATCGGCGCTCCTGCAACACAAATCTCTCAAGCCCGCCATAACAATGAATGCCGCCCCGATGAAAGGCCGCATTGCGCCGAGGCTGCAGAAATATCAGCACTGTGGCAAATAAGCGGTCCACATCAGAGGCGATGCCGCAGGTCGGAGGGCTGGGTCTCTCGGCTTTTAACAGCAGCTTCGGCCTCTGAAGCAATAGTTATAATTCATCATTAATCGCTATTTAACGGTGTCCCGCTAATTTGCGTGCGGGCAGACCGATCAGTTTTCATCTCCTGGATTAGTGAGGATTGAGGAGGTCCGCAAACTGGTCATTGTTGGGGGTTCAAAAGCATGTCTCACTTTTCTAAGTTTGGTTTGGATGCATCTGCGGTGCTGGAAGCCCTGAACCGCTCACAGGCCATCATCGAGTTTGATCTGACCGGCAAGGTTCTCAAAGCGAACGATAATTTTTGCAAGGCGATTGGCTATAGTCAAAATGAGATCGTCGGGCTCCATCACCGCACGTTCCTTTGCGCCGAAGATGCGGCGTCTGCGTCGTACAAGACTTTCTGGGAAAAACTCTCGCGCGGCGAGCACGACAAGGGGCAATATCGTCGGCGTGCGAAAAGCGGCGCGGATATCTGGATCGAAGCCTCTTACAATCCGGTTTTCCGTTTCGGCAAGCCCTACAAGGTGGTCAAGATCGCGACCGACATTACGGCAATCAAGCGCCAGAGTGCCGATGACAACGGCAAGCTCGCGGCACTCTCCCGTGCCCAGGCCATGATCGAATTTTCGCCGGACGGAACGATCCTCAGCGCCAACGAAAATTTCCTCGAAGCGATGGGATATCAGGCGCAGGAGATCATCGGCAAGAACCACTCGATGTTCTGCGAACCTTCTTATGTCAGGTCGATGGAATATCGCACCTTCTGGGAAGATTTGCGAACCGGTCGTTTCTCCACTGGCCAGTTCATGCGGCTTGGCAAGGATGGCAAACGTATCTTCATCCAGGCATCGTACAATCCGATCCTCGATGACCGTGGCCAGGTCTTTAAGGTTGCCAAATTCGCCTTCGACGTGTCGGACCGGGTGCATGCGGTGGAGGAGCTTGGCGCAGCGCTGGAGCGACTTTCCCAATGCAACATCCGCGTCACGCTGGACAAGCCGTTTGTCGGTGAGTTCGAGGGACTGCGGCGGGACTTCAACAAGTCCATCGCGGAATTCCAGAAGACGCTGGAGAATGTTCTCGGCCAGACCGGCGATCTGACCCGCAGCAGCCAGGAAGTCAGCGAAGCCTCCGTCAATCTTGCCGAACGTTCGCGCGAGCAGGCGGTGGCGCTGGAGGAAACCTCGGCGGCGCTTGAAGAGATCACAGCGACGGTTCGTTCGTCCACCGAAAACATGAAAGAGACGCGCAAACTCGTGCAGAGCGCGCGGACATCCACGGTTGCGTCCACGGAAGTGGTCGAGCGGACGGTTGATGCCATGCAGCGCATCGAGACGGCATCGCGGGAAATCAGCCAGATCATCGGTGTTATCGATGAAATCGCCTTCCAGACCAATCTTCTGGCGCTGAATGCCGGTGTTGAAGCGGCACGTGCGGGTGAGGCTGGCAAGGGCTTTGCCGTGGTGGCGCAGGAAGTGCGCGAACTGGCGCAGCGTTCCGCCAACGCTGCCAAGGAAATCAAGGCGCTGATCAACAATTCCGGCAGCGAGGTTCTCGAAGGCGTCCGGCTGGTCGGTGAGACCGGCGAGGCGCTAAAGCAGATCGACGGGCTGGTCAGACACATTGACGGCAATGTCGAGATGATTTCAAAAGCGGCCGACGAACAGGCTGTCGGCATCAGCGAGATCAACAAGGCGGTCAACCGGCTGGACCGGATGACGCAGGAAAATGCCGCAATGAGCGCCCGCACCACCGCGATCAGCGCCACGCTGGCTCAGGGTGCCGATGTGCTTGCGCAGCTCGTCAGCCTGTTCAAACTGAACCGTCGCAACATTCAGCGCGAAGACGGTTCATCTGTCCGGTCGGATTTTTCGAATGCCGGCCGTCAGGATAAGGAATCTGGACGGGCAGCCGCATAAAAAGGCGGGCTCATGCTCGCCTCGACCCTGCTGACGAAATTGTTGGATGCGGATGCCTTTGATCGGGCATCCGCATTTCTTTATCCCTGCAATGCCGGCCGTTCGATGCCGAGGTGGTCGCGCAGCGTTGAACCTTCGTAGTCCTTGCGGAACAGGCCACGCTCCTGCAACAGCGGCACGACTTCGCGGTTGAATTCTTCCAGCCCGCCGGGGAAGAAGGGCGGCATGACGTTGAAACCGTCGGCAGCGCCGTTCTCGAACCATTGCTGCATGCGGTCGGCCACGTCTTTCGCCGTGCCCATGACGATGTGGTGGCCACGGCCGGCGGCAACACGCAGCGCGAGTTCCCGGATCGTCAGCTTCTCGCGGCGCGCAAGCTCGGTCAGAAGCTCGGCGCGGCTGCGCAGCTGGTCGGAGATCGGCAGATCCGGCAGCGGGCCGTCGAGATCGTATTCTGTCAGGCTGTGGCCGATACGCTCCTCAAGCAGCGGCATGGCGCTCTTGATGTCCGTCCAGCGGTTCAGTTCCTTCAGCTTTTCAGCAGCTTCGTCAAAGCTCTTGCCGATAATCGGCATGAATCCAGGCATGACGGCAACGCTTGCGGGATCGCGGCCGAATTTTGCTACGCGTGCCTTGAGGCTGGTGTAGAAGGTCTGCGCCTCGGAAATCGCCTGCTGGGCGGTGAAGACGATATCGGCGGTGCGGGCGGCGAGATCCTGACCCGGCCCGGAGGAACCGGCCTGAATGAGAACCGGGTGTCCCTGCGGCGAACGTGGAATGTTAAGTGGACCCTTGACCGTGAAATATTTGCCTTCGTGGTCGAGAATATGGACCTTTTGCGGATCGACGTAACGGCCTCCCTGCTTGTCCTTGACGAAGGCGTCGTCGTCCCAGCTGTCCCACAGGCCACGAACGACATTCACATATTCTTCCGCAACGGCATAACGCTCGTCATGCTCGGGATGGTCCTTGGAGAAATTCGCCGCCGTGCGGGCGTAAGATGTGGTGACGATGTTCCAGGCCGCACGACCATGGCTCAGATGATCGATGGAAGCGAAGGCGCGGGCGGTGTGGTACGGCTCGCCATAGGTGGTGGAGGCAGTGGCGGCCAGCCCGATCTTGTCGGTCACCATGGCAAGGGCCGCAAGCAGGGTCAGCGGCTCGAAACGGGCAATCATGGAAGGGTGGGCGTCTACACCGCTGGTCAGGCCGTCGGCCAGGAACACCATGTCGAACTTCGCCGCTTCGGCCATTTTCGTGACACGGGTGAGCAGGTCAAAATTCTCGCTGCCAGCCTCCGCATCCGGGTGACGCCAGCCGGAAACGTGGTGGCCGGCGCCCTGCAGGAAAAGGCCGAGATGCATTTGTCTTTTGCGGGTCGTATTGGTCATGGGGTCATGCCTTCATGTCGGTCGTGTTATATTTCAGTTGCCAGAAGCATTTCGAGCTTCCTGAGATCGGCTGCGGTTTTCATGCTCCGCACCAGTGCCGGAATTCCGGCGAATTTCTCATTGCCGCCAGTGGCGTCGGCGAATTTTTCGGTTGGGTCATCGATGCCGGGCAGGCCATCGACGCGGCGCGACAGCACGGTGCCATCCTTTTTCGTCACCTCGATGACCACAAAACGGGTGGTTGGATCGGGTGACAGGCGGCGGGCGGTCTCGTCATGTTGACGCGAAACTTTTGCCGAAAGCGCCAGCAGATCGGTACGCACAGGGCTTTCATCGAAATGGCCGATGGTGAGCGCGCCGTCCACAAGCGCTGCGGCAAAGACATATTCGGCGCTGAAGCGGGCATCAATGCCGGTCTGAGGGGCGGGCGTGCCGATAAGGGCTGCATCGCCGCCTGGCGGGAAAGTGATGACCGCAGTTTCGATCTCGTCCGCCGTCAGATCATGCGCGCTGCGCAGTGCAAGCGCGCCGACGGCGATGGGGTGGGCGGCGGTGCAGCAGGGAAAGGCCTTGAGGGTGAGGCCGGGCGAGACGATCTGCCAGGGTGCGCCCCAGCCCGAAAGAACCCGTTTCGGCTGTTCCACGCCAAAGGCGAAGGCGGAATAAAAGCCGATGGGGTTTTCCAGAAAATCCGGTGCGCCCTGAAAACCCGATCGTGCCAGCCGCGCGGCGGTGAGGCCGGCGCGGGTGGCAAGCCCGGCATGCAGCGGCTTGGCATCGAACCCGAATTGCAGGCGAAGCCCGGCTGATTGCGTGGCGGCGAGGCCAAGTGCGACCGCCGTGGTCTGCGGATCGAATTTCAGAAGATGGGCAATAGCTGCCGCAGCGCCGATGGGTCCCAGCGTGGCGGTGGCGTGGAAGCCGTTTTCGTAATGTTTCGTGCCAAGCGACAGGCCAATCCGCGCCATGGTCTCCAGCCCGACAATATAGGCGGCGATGAAGGCATCCGCCGTCGAACCTTCCTCGACTGCAACGGCCAGAAGTGCGGGAATGATGGCGACAGTGGGGTGGCCGCGCACGCTGCCGTGGACGTCGTCATAGTCAAGCACATGGCCGGCATGGCCGTTGATGAGGGCGGCGGTAAAGACATCCGTGCGCAGATCGTGGCCGATGATACCAGCCGTACCCGATGTTCCCGGGGTAAAGCTGTCGATCAGGATTTTGGTGCTTCTGTCGGCAGCGCCGCCGAGCACGCAGGCGAAAAAATCGATCAACGCGGTGCGGGCAATGGTCACGGCCTCGTCGTCACGCAGCGGATCGGAAGCGGCGATGGCTTCGGCGAGATGAAGGGTGAGTTCTTCCTCGGTCGTCATGGCGTCAGATCCCTTCGCCGTCATTGACCCGCGCCACTTGCCCTCCGAGACCCTTGACGAAGGCGTTGATGCGCGGATTGGTCGACTTGTAGAAGATATGGTCAGGCGTGCCCTGGTCAACGATCAGGCCGTTTTCGGTGAAGACGATATTGTCGCTGATTTCCTCGGCAAAGCGCATTTCATGGGTGACGAGAATGCTGGTCATGCCGTCATTGACGAGATCACGGATGACGGCGAGCACTTCGCCCACGGTTTCCGGGTCGAGTGCCGACGTCACCTCATCGAACAGCACCAGTTCGGGGCGCATGGCAAGCGCGCGGGCAATGGCCACACGCTGCTGCTGGCCGCCGGAAAGCTGGCCAGGATAGGCATCGACCTTTTGCGACAGGCGGACCTTTTCCAGCAATTCGCGGGCATGGCGCTCGGCGTCCGCCTTCGGCGTGCCGAGGATTTTGATCGGCGCGATGGTGATGTTTTCCATGACAGTCAGATGCGGGAAGAGGTTGAACTGCTGGAAGACGATGCCGATGCGCTTGCGCAGTGTTATGCGCTCGGCTTCGGTTTTCAGCTGGTCGACACGGGTGCCGCCGACGGTGATCATGCCCGATTGCGGAATGAGCAGGCGGTTGATGCAGCGCAGGATGGTGGATTTGCCGGAGCCGGAGGGGCCGATGATGGAAACGGCGTCGCCCTTGTTCACCGTCAGATCGATGCCCTTCAGAACCTGATTGTCGCCGAAGGACAGGTGCACGCCTTCCAGTTCGACCAGAGCTTTTGCGACGGTTTGTGGTGCGGGTGCGGACATGGCTTGTTCCAATCAGCGGGAAGCGAAGCGCCGCTCAAGGCGCTGCGTGAAACGGGATACGGGATAGCAGAACAGGAAGAACGCCATCAGGACGGTGAGATAAACGACGACGGTGAAATCGTTGCGCTGCACGGCGGTGCTGGCATCTGTCGCGGCGTGCAGAAGTTCATGCACGCCAACCAGCGAGGCAAGTGCGGTGCCCATGGTGATCGAGGCGTAAAGGTTCATCCATGGCGGCAGCGAACGTTTGACGCATTGCGGCAGGATGATCCAGCGAAGCGTCTGGTTGCGCGAAAAGCCAAGGCCCTGTGACGCTTCCCATTGCGCGGTGGGAATGGACTGGATGGCGCCGCGGGTGATTTCGGCGATGTGGGCGCTGGCCGGAATGGCGAGCCCGACCACGGCCTTGATCCAGTCCGGAAACGGAATGTAATGGCCGAAGGCGACGATCTCGAAAGGAAAGATGTAAGTCGCTGCAAAGATCAGCACCAGATGTGGGGCATTGCGGAATATCTGCACGTAGGTCAGCGCCGGCGCCCGAACCAGACGATAGGGCGCAAGCTCCATGATGCCGAGCAGGACGCCGATGAAGGTGCCGATGGCGATCGCCAGAATGCTGATCAGCACATTCATGGCGAAACCCTTGGCCAGATAGGGCAGCCATTGCAACAGCACCTGTCCCAGCGAGGGATCGAGGATAAGCCACAGCACGACGGCGACAAGCACGCCGAGCAGCAGAATGGTGCCGAAAGGCAGCTTCTTTGCCGCCCGCGTTTGAGAAACCACCGCGCTCATTGACCGAACCCCGGAACTGCGAGACGCCGTTCGAGCCAGAGACCGGCCCTTGCGACGATGAAATTGATGACGCTGAAGAAGATGAGGATCACCAGCATCAGCTCGACGACATTGTCGCGCTGCGTCCAGATGAGGATCGAGGCATAGGTGATTTCACCCACCGCAATCGCCGATCCGACGGTGGTGAGTTTCACCAGATTGATGAGATTGTTGATGATCGAGGGCAGGGCGGTGCGGACCGCCAGCGGAAACTCCACATAACGCAGCACTTCGAAGGAGCTGAAGCCGATGGCCCGCGCCGCTTCGATGGTGGTGGCCGGCACCGCCTCGATACCGCCTCGCAGCGCCTCCGCATGGAAGGCGGCGATATGCAGGCCGGTAATGGCGACGACCCAGAAGAATGGCGTGAGCGGGTTGTTCTGTGCGCCACCCAGCACGTTGGAAATCAGCATGTTGAGCACGAGGAAGCCGCACATCAACTGCACCAGCGTCGGTGTGTTGCGCGTCAACTCCACATAAGCGCGCACGGGGCCGGCGAGCCAAGCCTTGCCGGAGGTCAGCATCGCCGCGAATATGAAGCCGAAAACGAGGCTGAGCGGCAGAGTGACGGCGACGAGGATGAGCGTCATCTTCATGCCGTCGAGCCAGATTTGAACCTCGTAACCGCTGTTCAGAAAATCATAGTTGAGGCCGAGATGCGCAGCCAGTTCTATGAAGCGCGCTGTAAAAGAATCCTGCATCGGAAATCCATGCTGTTATTGCGGGTGCCGCCCTGCGGGCGGCGCCAGAGTTGCCTGCCTTGCCATACAAGCAGAAAAGAAGCGCGGGCGCATCTCGCATCCGTCATTCCGGCCTTGAGCCGGAATCCATCCGCCGCGCATCTGCGCGGCGAAAATGATCTTTTCAGCCCCAAGGCCGGGGCTGGCTGGATACCGGCTCAGGGCCGGTATGACGGCAGTGCGACAGGTAAGCGCGACACCGTCGCGCCTGTCATCACTGCGCGGCGGAAAGCTTGGTCTTCTGCTCTTCCATGAAGCCGATGCTCGGCAGGCGGTTGGCCTTGGCGAATTCGATCATCTTGCCGGAAGCGTGCAGCTCCTTGACGATCTTGTCCAGAGCCGCCTGCGTATCGGCCTCGCCCTTGCGCAGCCAGATGACGGAATCGGACGGGATGAGGTCGGTGGGGATCAGGATGCCGTAATCCTTCCACTCATCGGCGCGGTCCTGCAGCATCAGGCTCAGCGTGCCGTTGACGTGCACGGAGACATCGCAATTGCCGCCCTTCAGCGCCAGCAGCGATTCCGGCTGGCTCGGCAGCGCCTTCACCTGCGCACCATATTGCTCGATCAGCGGCTGGGTGTAGTTGGAGCCCTGCGAAACGCAGGCGATCTTGCCCTTCAGGTCCGACCAGTCCTTGATGCCACTATCCTTGCGGCCGATGGCAGCGCCACCCTGGCGGTCATAGGGGGTGGGCACGTAGTCCAGCGTTTTGGCGCGTTCTTCAGTGTACTGCATGTTGGCGATCAGAATATCGACCTTGCCCTGCTGCAGGAACTGCACGCGGTTGGGCGGGGTCACGGTTTCGGTGACCAGTTCAACGCCGAGACCGGCTGCCAGCGCCTTGGCAACGTCGATGTTGAGGCCCTTCTGCTCCTGCGTCTTCGGATCGATAAAGCCGAAAGGCGCGCCGGACAGGATGACGCCGACGGTAAGCTTGCCACGACCCTTGATGCGGTCAAGCGTCGCATCGGCGTGAGCGGCGGTCGCCATCGAAGCAATGACGACGGTTCCGGCGATGAGTTTTGCGGCAAATCTGGAAAAAGAGAGGGCCATGGGTATTTCCTTTTGATTGTGAATGGAAACTACATGAGGCACCCGCCAAGAGCGAGAATTGGCATTGCGCAAAAAATAGTATGAATAAAATCGTGTTCCAATAAAGCTTTGAGCGCGAAAAAATATCCTAATAATTTTAAATCGTAGAATCCTGTTCTTTATCTGCGCTGTCTGCATCTGGCCGCGAGGGATGGAGGACAATTCAGACGCCGTTTGTCGGCCAAATGACCAAAGAGAAAGCGAGTGCATGCCACTTGTTTCTTCTCCCAGAGGGGGAGAAGGTTGCGGCAGCGGGATGAGGGGGCGACGGTAAAGATAATCGAGAGCTGGCCCCCTCATCCGACCCTTCGGGCCACCTTCTCCCCGGCGGGGAGAAGAAGCTCGCTGCAACGTCCCGTTCCCTGCTCACCGCCCGGCATTATAGGCCGCAATCGCCGCCATGTTGACGATATCGCTGTCCTTCGCACCCATCGAGGTGATCTGCACCGATTTGTCGAGACCGACGAGCAGCGGGCCGATGACGGTTGCGCCGCCCAGTTCCTGCAGCATCTTGGTGGAGATGGAGGCGGAGTGGATGGCGGGCATGACCAGCACGTTGGCGGCACCGGAAAGGCGGGCAAAGGGATACTGGCTCTGCATACGATGATGGTTGAGCGCCACATCCGCAGACATTTCACCGTCAACCTCGAAATTGACATTGCGCCGGTCGAGGATTTTCACCGCTTCGCGCACCTTGTCGGAGCGTTCGCCCACCGGTTGGCCGAAGGTGGAATAGGCGAGCATGGCGACGCGCGGCTCGTAACCGAAACGGCGGGCGAGGCCGGCCGCCTCTTCGGCGATATCGGCAAGGTCTTCGGCCGACGGCATGTCGTGTACGGCGGTATCGGCCACGAAGACGGTGCGGTTGCGCGAAACGACCAGCGAAACGCCGATGACGCGGTGGCCGGGCTTGGTGTTGATGCAGCGGCGGATATCTTCGAGCGCGGTCGAATAGTTGCGGGTAACACCTGTCACCACGGCATCCGCATCGCCCATCGCCACCATGCAGGCGGCGAAATGGTTACGGTCATTGTGGATCAGGCGTTGCACGTCGCGCAGCAGGAAACCGCCGCGCTGCAGCCGCGCATAGAGATAATCGACATAGGCATCGACGCGGCTGGAGAGACGGGCATTGGTGATCTCAATATTGGCCCGGTCGAGATCGATGCCGGCACGTTCCGCATTGGCCTTGATGATATCGTCGCGGCCGAGCAGGATGGCGGTGCCAAGACCTTGAGCGGTGAACGAAATCGCCGCGCGCATCACCTGTTCTTCTTCCGCTTCGGCAAAAACGACACGCTTCGGTGAGCGGCGCACGCGCTCGTAGAGACGCTGCGTTGTCGAAGCCATCGGGTCGCGGCGGGCGGAAAGCTCACGGGCATAGGCGTCGAGGTCGGGCAGTTCGCGCTGGGCGACGCCGGTCTCGATGGCGGCTTTCGCCACGGCCACCGGAATGGCGGAGATCAGGCGCGGATCGAAGGGAACCGGAATGATATATTGCGGCCCGAAACGCGGGCGGTTGCCCTGATAGGCGGCGGCCACATCATCCGGCACATCTTCACGGGCAAGATCGGCCAGCGCGTTTGCGGCGGCGATCTTCATCGCATCGTTGATCTGGCGGGCGCGAACATCGAGCGCGCCGCGGAAGATATAGGGGAAGCCGAGGACGTTATTGACCTGGTTCGGGTAATCGGAACGTCCGGTTGCCATGATGGCGTCGTCTCGGATGCGCGACACTTCTTCCGGCGTGATTTCCGGGTCCGGATTGGCCATGGCGAAGATGATCGGCTTCGGGGCCATGGAGCGGATCATGTCTTCGCTGAAAGCGCCCTTCTGCGACAGGCCGAACACCACATCCGCACCCTTCATGGCCTCTGCCAGCGTTCGGTTATCGGTCTTGACCGCGTGGGCGGATTTCCACTGGTTCATGCCTTCGGTGCGGCCCTGATAGATCACGCCCTTGGTATCACAGAGCGTGATGTTTTCGGGGTTGAAGCCCATGGCCTTGATGAGGTCCATGCAGGCGATTGCGGCAGCACCCGCGCCGTTACAGACCAGCTTCGTGGTCTTGAAATCGCGGCCGGTCAATTCGATGGCGTTGATAAGCCCGGCGGCGGCGATGATGGCGGTGCCGTGCTGGTCGTCATGGAAAACGGGAATATCCATCAGCTCGCGCAGGCGGCTTTCGATGATGAAACATTCCGGCGCCTTGATGTCTTCCAGATTGATGCCGCCGAAGGAGGGGCCGAGGTAACGCACACAATTGATGAATTCATCAGCGTCTTCGGTGTCGACCTCGAGGTCGATGGAATCGACATCGGCGAAGCGCTTGAAGAGGACCGATTTGCCTTCCATGACCGGCTTTGACGCAAGCGCGCCGAGATTGCCGAGACCGAGGATCGCGGTGCCGTTGGAGATGACCGCCACCATGTTGCCGCGCGTCGTGTAATCGTAAGCACTCGCCGGATTTTCGGCGATGGCTTTCACCGGCACAGCCACGCCCGGCGAATAGGCAAGCGACAGATCCCGCTGCGTCGCCATCGGCTTGGTCGGGGTGATTTCCAGTTTCCCCGGTCTGCCTTGCGCGTGGAAATCCAGGGCTTCCTGATCCGTAACCGATGTTCTTGTGCTGGCGGGTTTTGGCGTGTCGGACATGGGCTGTGTGCGCTTTCCTGTCGTTAATCGTATAAAAATATTCGTTGTTGTTATGGTATTTTTTGCACGCCTGCCAAGCGTTGAATGTTGTTCAGTGCAGCAAATTTAGCACGAGTGAATTTTACGGACGTTTCAATCGATTAAGTCGATATGGTTCAATTTTGGGAAGCGGGTTGGCAGATGAATTTCCGCGATCCCTTGCGTCATCGACGCGGCGGATCAGGCGGAACCTCGCGTTTGCCCCGGCGTTAGCAGGATGGGTCCGCAGGCAATCGGCATGTGCTCCCAATGCCCGCCATCCGTTCACCAAGCTTTCACAGAGCGAATTTATGAGCTTGCGCTTGTGTGCCCGTGAACCGATGATGGCGGCATTGGCAAATACGTATATTGTCCGGCGCGCCGGGAAATTTATTAGAG
>NZ_SUPW01000015.1 GCF_013337285.1 Agrobacterium tumefaciens
ACTGGTGGAAATCCAGACCGGGGCCTATATCGGCGAGGACGATGTAATTCGCATCGAGGATGATTATAAGCGGCAATAGATGTTGTCCGCTAAAGCTATATTCTAATAGCGAAAAACGGCAGTCGCGCAGACTGCCGTTTCCCGATCAGGATGCCAGCCCGTTCACGCAATGGGCGAAGGCATGGGAAAACATTGCTGCCTCCAGTCCCCGACGCCAGAACAGCCATCCGAACAACAGGCCGGGGATAAAATTGGCGAGCAGGATTGTAATGATCAGCGACGGCTGCGGCTGAGCGGCAATCGTAAACAGAAGCGGCAGATGGCCGGCGGCGAATAGGGTGGCGGCCAGCACGATGGCGGCCCATAAAATGGCCGGCCGGACTTCACCCTTGCCGCCCAAGCGCCAGAGTGCCCATGCGAAAAATGACATCAAGCCCCATCGGGTCAGCAACTCTTCCGTGATGCCGCCGTAAAGAATTCGGGTTGTCAGCGGAACGGAAAAAGCGGTCATCTTTGCCATGGTCGCCGCATCCGTGACCGATGGCAGGATTACCCGCGCATAGGCGATCATCAGCAGACCGACGGCGAGACCCACCAGTAGTGCGGGCGGCACCTGTCTTCGTAGTATTGCGCTGAGATTGCCTCCCTGCAGCCAGGCATCGACCAGCGGCGCGCCAAGCCCGACTTTTACGGCCAGAGCCTGGCCGACCGCGACCGCCGCGACGGTCAGAATTGCCGGCTGGATCAGCATCAACAGGCGTATCGCGCGTGAAAATTGCATTCCCGGCGCAAGCTGCTCGAACCCCGCCAGTAAAAGCGATACGACGCCGACCAAACCGATGATCAAAAGAATATGCCAACGTTTCATAGTCGTTTTGCCTGTTTGCCTTGGCCCGCCCGGTCTTGTGCCGGGGTGAAGTCCGTTCCAACACAGTAAAGGATCGGCATTGCCGGTAAGTTACGCCGCGCGATTCCGTGTTTCGCCCAGTCATTCCGCATTTTCGGGCCGTCTGAAACGCCTCGCGAAAGCGATGGCGAGATTCGTGTTTTGGGCGGTTGCCTAATCAAAAATCTTCGCATACGTTCCTACTGCAACGTTTCAGTGAGGGAGGAGACTCATGCGAATGCGTGTTATTTCTGCGGCCTTTTTGGCCAGTGTTATTATACCGGCGGGTATGGCCGGGGCTACCGATTTGGAAGTTACCCATTGGTGGACATCGGGCGGCGAAGCCGCAGCGGTCGCCGAGCTTGCCAAGGCTTTCGATGCGACCGGCAATAAATGGGTAGATGGCGCGATTGCCGGTTCAGGCGGCACTGCCCGTCCGATCATGATCAGCCGCATCACCGGCGGCGACCCGATGGGGGCCACCCAGTTCAACCATGGCCGACAGGCGGAAGAGCTGGTGCAGGCCGGCCTGATGCGTGACCTTTCAGACGTTGCCGCAAAGGGCAATTGGAAAGACGTCATCAAACCGGCAAGCCTGCTCGACAGCTGCACGATCGACGGCAAGATCTATTGTGCGCCGGTCAACATCCATTCCTGGCAATGGCTGTGGCTTTCCAACGCAGCCTTCAAGAAGGCGGGTGTCGAGGTTCCGAAGAACTGGACCGAATTCGTTGCCGCAGCACCGGCGCTGAAAAAAGCCGGTATCCAGCCGCTCGCACTTGGCGGGCAGGCGTGGCAGGCCAACGGCCTGTTTGACACGCTGACGCTTTCGATCGGCGGCAAGGACCTCTATCAGAAAGTCTATGGCGACAAGGATGCCGAAGCGGCAGCTGGCCCTGATATGGCGAAGATTTTCGCAGCAGCCGTCGATGCCCGCGATATGGCCAAGGGAACCAATGTTCAGGACTGGAACCAGGCCACCAACATGGTCATAACAGGCAAGGCCGGCGGCCAGATCATGGGAGACTGGGCGCAGGGTGAATTCCAGCTGGCCAACCAGAAGGCCGGTACGGATTATTCCTGCCTGCCGGGTCTCGGCCTCAATGACTACATCACCACCGGCGGCGACGCCTTTTATTTCCCGGTCCTGAAAGACGAGGCGAAAACCAAGGCGCAGGACGTGCTGGCGGCAACCATCGTCGATCCGAAAACGCAGGTCGCCTTCAACCTGAAGAAGGGTTCCTTGCCGATCCGCGGCGACGTCGATCTCAACGCCGCCAATGATTGCATGAAAAAGGGTCTGGCAATTCTCGCCAAGGGCAATGCGCTGACCAGCACCGACCAGCTGATTTCTGCCGATACGCAGAAACAGAAGGAAGACCTGATGGCGGAATTCTTCGCCGGCTCGATGTCGGCGGCAGATGGCCAGAAGCGCTTCGCAGACCTCATCGGTGCGGCTGACTGATTGTGATCTCTCCGGGTTGGGGAGCGGTTCGCCGCTCCCCCTCTCCAACCTCAGGTCTGTGGAATAAGTATCAGCACGGGCAGGGGTTTGATGCGGCAAGGCTTTTGCCTGACCGCTAACTGTAACGTTACAGGAGGAGGTAACATGGCAAGTCAAACGCGCTCGAGGCGTCCCAATCAGCTTTTTCGTAATCTCAATTCCAAGATTGCCTCCATTCCCATGATCTTGACCGCCATGGTGATCTTCCTCGGCGGCACGGTCTGGACGGTGATTTATTCCTTCACCAATTCCAAGCTTCTGCCGCGGGCGAGCTTCATCGGTTTTGACCAGTATGAGCGGCTATGGGCCGCGCCACGCTGGATCATTTCCATCCAGAATCTGGCGATTTATGGCATTCTGTCGCTGATCTTCAGCCTCGTCATCGGCTTTGTGCTGGCGGCGCTGATGGACCAGAAAATTCGGTTCGAGAATACCTTCCGCACCATTTTCCTCTATCCCTTTGCATTGTCCTTCATTGTTACCGGGCTTGTCTGGCAATGGCTGTTGAACCCGGAATTCGGTATCCAGTCCGTGGTGCGCTCGATGGGCTGGCAAAGCTTCACCTTCGATCCGCTCTATAATCCCGACATTGTCATCTACGGTATTCTCATCGCGGCGCTCTGGCAGGGCACAGGGCTTGTCATGTGCCTGATGCTGGCCGGTCTTCGCGGCATCGATGAGGATATCTGGAAGGCGACGCGCGTTGACGGCATCCCGATGTGGAAGACTTATATTCTCATCATCATTCCCATGATGCGGCCGGTTTTCGTCACCACGCTCGTCATCATCGCCAGCGGCATCGTCAAGGTATACGATCTGGTGGTGGCGCAGACCAGCGGCGGGCCGGGTATCGCGTCCGAAGTGCCGGCGAAATATGTCTATGACTACATGTTTCAGGCACAAAATCTGGGGCAGGGTTTTGCCGCCTCGACCATGATGCTTCTCACCGTCGCCATCATCGTCGTTCCATGGGCCTACCTTGAATTCGGAGGCAAGAAGCGTGGCTAATATCAGCACATTGAACACGGTGGCCGTTGCCACGGATGCGGTTGCGAGCGACCTTTCCGGCCCGCGTGGCAGGAAACCGAGAAAAACCTTCTCCCGCCGAAACATCATTCTTTACGGCATGCTGTTCGTCGCCGCCGCGTATTACCTTTTGCCGCTTTACGTGATGGTCGTCACCTCGCTGAAGGGCATGCCGGAAATCCGTCTCGGCAATATCTTCGCACCGCCAGTGGAAATCACCTTCGAGCCATGGGTCAAAGCCTGGGCGAATGCCTGCACGGGTCTGAACTGCGACGGGCTTTCGCGCGGCTTCTGGAACTCCGTGCGCATTCTCGTGCCTTCCGTCATCATTTCGATCGCCGTCGCCTCCGTCACCGGCTACGCCATAGCCAACTGGAAGTTCAAAGGGTCGGAGCTGTTCTTCTCGATCCTCATCATCGGCGCCTTCATCCCCTATCAGGTGATGATCTATCCCATCGTCATCGTGCTGCGTGAAATGGGCGTTTATGGCACGCTGACCGGCCTCGTCATCGTACACACCATCTTCGGCATGCCGATCCTGACGCTGCTGTTCCGCAATTATTTCGCCTCGCTGCCGGAGGAATTGTTCAAGGCGGCGCGCATCGACGGCGCGAATTTCTGGCAAATCTATTTCCGCATCATGCTGCCCATGTCGCTGCCGATCTTCGTTGTCGCGATGATCCTGCAGGTGACCGGCATCTGGAACGACTTCCTGTTCGGCGTGGTGTTCACGCGGCCGGAATATTACCCGATGACGGTGCAGCTCAATAATATCGTCAACTCCGTGCAGGGCGTGAAGGAATATAACGTCAACATGGCCGCAACCCTTCTGACGGGTGCCGTGCCGCTGATCGTCTATTTCGTCTCCGGCAGGCTTTTCGTCCGCGGCATTGCCGCAGGCGCAGTAAAAGGTTGAGCTATATGAACAAAAGCGTTTCCATCCGCGATCTTTCCCTGTCCTTCGGCGCGGTGACCGTGCTGAAAGACCTCAATCTCGATATTTACGACGGCGAATTCCTCGTGCTGCTCGGCTCTTCCGGTTGCGGCAAGTCGACCCTTCTCAATTGCATCGCCGGCCTTCTGGAACCGACCGACGGGCAGATTTTCATCAAGGACCGCAACGTCACCTGGGAGGAGCCGAAGGATCGCGGCATCGGCATGGTGTTCCAGTCCTATGCGCTCTATCCGCAGATGACGGTGGAGAAGAACCTCTCCTTCGGCCTTCAGGTTGCGAAGATTCCGAAAGAGGAAATCGACCGGCGCGTCAAACGGGCCGCCGCCATCTTGCAGATCGAGCCGCTGCTGAAGCGCAAACCCGCCGAGCTTTCTGGCGGCCAGCGCCAGCGCGTGGCGATCGGCCGGGCGCTGGTGCGCGATGTTGACGTGTTCCTGTTCGACGAACCGCTCTCCAACCTCGACGCCAAGCTGCGCTCGGAACTACGCGTCGAGATCAAGCGCCTGCACCAGGCGCTGAAGAACACCATGATTTATGTGACGCATGATCAGATCGAGGCGCTGACGCTGGCGGATCGCATCGCGATCATGAAAAGCGGCGTCATCCAGCAGCTGGCCGATCCTGTCACCATCTACAACAAGCCGAGGAACCTCTTCGTCGCCGGTTTCATCGGCTCGCCGTCGATGAATTTTCTGCGCGGCGAGTTGATCGAAAAAGACGGCAAGGTGGTGTTCACCACCAATGGCGTCACCTTCTCGCTGGATGGTTATCAGCCGGAAACGCCGCTCACCGCCGGCCGCGCCGTGGTTCTCGGCGTTCGTCCCGAACATGTTCGTGTCGATGCCGATATCCTTAGTGGCGAGGTGCATGAGGCGGTGGTCGATATCGAGGAACCGATGGGCGCCGACAATCTGATCTGGCTGAAACATGCCGGCCACACCATGTCGGTGCGCGTCGGCGGCCACCGGCGGTTTTCGCCCGGCACCAAGGTTCGCCTCGGCCTCGACCTGACAATGGCCTCGTTGTTCGACGCCGAGAGCGAGGATCGGCTTTAGAGGCTCGGTAATTCCCCCACACACAATCCCAAGACGCAAAATCTCTATGGAGGAGACAATGACAGAACTCGGTTTTCAGCTTTACAGCGCCCGCAATTTCCAGCCTTTTTCCGATATTTTGAAGAAGCTTTCGGCGGCGGGTTACAAACAGGTCGAAGGTTACGGCGCCATGTATGCGTCGCTGGATGAGGCCGGTTTGAAGGACTTGCGCGCTGAACTCGACGCCAACGGCCTTTCCATGCCAACCGGCCATTTCGGCCTCGACCTTCTGGAAGGCGATCCGAAAAAGGCGTTGAATATCGCCAAGGTGCTGGGCGTGGAGGCGATCTATTGCCCCTATCTTATGCCCGACCAGCGTCCGGCGGATGCGGCCGGCTGGTTCGCCTTCGGCAAACGGCTGCAGGAAGCCGGCAAGCCCTTCGTGGATGCCGGGCTGACCTTCGGCTGGCACAACCACGATTTCGAATTCAAGGCGCTCGAGGATGGCTCCACCCCGCAGGAACAGATATTTGCTGGCGGGCCGGACCTGAAATGGGAAGCGGATATCGCCTGGATTATCAGGGGCAATGCCGATCCGCTTGCCTGGATCGAAAGTTACGGCAAGCGCATCACCGCCGTGCATGTGAAGGACATCGCGCCCGCAGGCGAAAACGCGGATGAAGATGGCTGGGCCGATGTCGGCCATGGCACCGTGGACTGGAAGGGTCTCATTGCCGCGCTGAAGGCGAAATCCGCCACGAAACATTTCGTGGTCGAGCACGACAATCCAAAAGATATCGACCGGCTGATCACCCGCTCGATCGCCTCGTTCAAAACCTATTAAGTCTCAATCCGGAGTTTTCATCATGCAAAGGGATCTTGGCGTCGGCATCATCGGATGCGGCAACATCTCGTCTGCTTATTTCTCGCTGGCGCCGCTCTTCAAGGGCATCAAGGTGCTGGCCTGCGCCGACCTTAACCGCAATGCCGCCGAACTGCGGGCGGAAGAATTTGGCGTTGTCGCGCAGTCCATTGAGGAACTGCTCGCCAACCCTGACATCGATGTGGTGGTGAACCTCACCATTCCCGCCGCGCATTTTCCGGTGTCGAAAGCAGCGCTCGAAGCAGGCAAACACGTCTATTCGGAAAAGCCGCTGGTGCTTTCGCTTGAAGAGGGTGAGGAGCTGCGGCGTATCGCCCGCGAGAAGAAGCTTTCCGTCGGCTGCGCGCCGGATACCTTCCTTGGCGGTTCGCATCAGCTTGCCCGGCAATATATCGATGACGGCAAGGTCGGGCGCATCACATCAGGCACCTGCCATGTCATGAGCCCCGGCATGGAGATGTGGCACCCCAATCCGGGCTTCTTCTTCCTGAAGGGCGGCGGACCGATCCTCGATCTCGGTCCTTATTATGTCGCCAACCTCATCAACCTTATCGGCCCGGTCAAACGCGTCGGTGCGCTGACGACAATGGCCAACCCCACCCGCACGGTGACCAGCCAGCCGCTGAACGGCGAAATCATCCCGGTGGAAACGCCGACCAATATCCACGCTCTGCTGGAATTCGTGAACGGCGCGACGATCACGCTTTCGGCCAGCTGGGATGTCTGGTCGCATCGCCACGCCAATATGGAGCTTTACGGCACGGAAGGCTCAATCTACGTGCCGGACCCGAACTTCTTCGGTGGGGTGGTGGAGGCCAGCGGCCGCGACAAGGACATCCAGCCGCTGGACGACTGGGCGCATCCCTTCGGCGTCTCCAATCAGGAAAGCCCGAACGGCCCGCGCGCCAATTATCGCACGGCCGGCCTTGCCGATATGGCGATTGCCATTCTGGAAGGCCGGGATGCCCGCTGCTCGCTGGATCGTTCCCTGCATGGCATCGACGTGATGACCTCGATCCTGAAGTCAGGCGAAGAAGGTCGTTTCATTGAGATGACGACGACCTGCACCCAGCCAGCCGCTCTCGGTATCGAGGAAGCGCAGGCGCTGCTGCGTTAAGCCATAAAGCGATTGGAAAGCGGCGAAGGTGACTTCGCCGCTTTTGTGTTTTTGGCAAAGCCCTTCACAAATCCAGCACTTTGCTTTAAAGCCGCCCCCTGTAATCCGGTCGCAGCCCACCCGGTCAAAACAAGGGATCCCAACCTATGAAAACCATCGTCATCTGCTCCGGCGGATTGGACTCCGTTTCGCTTGCCCATAAAATCGCGGCGGAACACGAACTTCTCGCTCTCGTCTCCTTCGATTATGGCCAGCGCCACAAGAAGGAACTGGATTTCGCCGCCAGTTGCGCCGAGCGCCTTGGCGTGCAGCATCATGTCATCGATATCAGAACCATCGGCGCGCATCTCACCGGCTCGGCGCTGACTGATGATATCGACGTGCCTGATGGCCATTATGCGGAGGAGACCATGCGCTCCACCGTGGTGCCGAACCGCAATGCCATCATGCTCACCATCGCCTTTGGCCTTGCCGCCGCACAACAGGCGGATGCGGTGGCGATTGCCGTGCATGGCGGCGATCATTTCATCTATCCCGATTGCCGGCCGGGCTTCATCGACAGCTTCAACGCCATGCAGGCGCATGCGCTGGAAGGTTATGCCGATGTCACCCTGTTTGCGCCCTACGTCACCGTCTCGAAGGCGGCAATCGTTACCGATGCGGTGAAATACGGCACGCCCTTCGGCGAAACATGGTCCTGTTACAAGGGCGGCCTCACCCATTGCGGCCGCTGCGGCACTTGCGTGGAGCGGCGCGAGGCCTTTCATCTGGCCGGCGTTACCGACCCGACCGATTATGAGGACCCGGATTTCTGGGTGGCGGCCACCCACGCCTTTGCAGCACAGGAGGTGCGCTGATGTTTCGCATCACCAAGGAATTTCACTTTTCCGCTTCGCACCAGCTGAAAAGCCTGCCCGCCGATCACCAGTGCAGCCGTCTGCATGGCCATAACTACATCGTCGAGGTGGAACTGAAGGGTGAAGCGCTGAACGAGCACGGTTTCGTGCGCGACTATCACGAACTTGCGCCGCTGAAGCACTACATTGACGACCAGTTTGACCATCGCCATCTGAATGATGTTCTCGGCCATGACCGGGTGACGGCGGAATGCCTTGCGAAGCATTTCTACGACTGGTGCAAGGATCGACTGCCGGAAACCAGCGCCGTGCGGGTCAGCGAAACCGCTAAGACCTGGGCGGAATATCGGCCATGACGGCGGCTGCACAGAAAGTGGCAGCGAAGGAAACGACGATCCGCATCAGCGAAATCTTCGGCCCCACTATTCAGGGTGAGGGGCCGCTGATCGGTCTGCCAACGGTTTTCGTGCGCACCGGTGGCTGCGACTACCGCTGTTCCTGGTGCGATACGCTGCATGCCGTCGATAGCGATTACCGCGAGACGTGGATACCGATGCCGGTCGAGGCGATCTGGCAGGAGGTGCGGCGGCTTTCGGGCGGCGTGCCGCTGACGGTGTCGCTGTCAGGCGGTAATCCGGCCATCCAGCCGCTTGGGCCGTTGATCGCCAAGGGGCAGGGCGGGGGTTATCGTTTCGCGCTGGAAACGCAGGGCAGTGTCGCCAAAGACTGGTTTGCCGATCTCGACCATCTGGTGCTGAGCCCTAAACCGCCATCGAGCGGCATGGAAACGGACTGGCAGGCTCTCGAAAACTGTCTCGCCGCCGCCGGCGATGGACCGCAGGTGGCGTTGAAGATCGTGGTTTTTGACGATGCGGATTATGCCTATGCCAAAGCGGCATCCGCGCGTTTCCCGAACCTGCCGGTTTATCTCCAGCCCGGCAACCATACCCCGCCGCCGCCCGATGATGACGATGCGCGCGTGGATATCGACGGGGTGATGGACCGGATGTTGTGGCTGGTGGACAAGGTCAGCGAAGACCGCTGGTTTTCGGTGCGGGTGCTGCCGCAGCTGCATGTGCTGTTGTGGGGGAACAAGCGCGGGGTTTGAAGCTGCGTGGGAGTGAAATTTCACGCTGTAGCTTGCATCCTCAAGAAGCGCACAATGTATTGAGCGAGTGGAAGCCGCTTATTTCTTCTCCCCGAGGGGGAGAAGGTCGCGGCAGCGGGATGAGGGGGCTTGCTCGCCGAAATCCGAGGACGTTGCCCCCTCATCCGACCCTTCGGGCCACCTTCTCCCCCTCGGGGAGAAGAAACATGCGGCAACGTTTTGCCGCATGTTGTTCTTTCATATCAAGCCGAAACGGCAACCTCGCGCCGTTCCCGATCCGCGATGATCGATAGATCGAGCACCTTCTGCAGATTGGCCGCGTGGCGGAAATCCGGATCGGCCGGGCCGCCTTCCATGACAGCCTTGGCGAATTTTTCGTAATTCGTCGGCACGGGGTCGACATCGATCGTCTTCCAGATTGCCTTTTCCACATCCTCGCCAATGCAGGCACGGAGGCTGGAATAGTCGGGCGTGTGGATGACTTCCAGCGCACCCTTGTCGCCATGGATTCGCAGACGCAGTTCGTTCAAGTGCCCCGTCGCCCAGCGGCTGGCATGGATGACGCCCATGGCGCCGTTTTCCAGTTCGGCGGTCATGGTGAAGCTGTCATTGGCGTCGAGATCGTAGACGCCAATCTTATTGCCCTCATATTTGTCGAAGGTCTTCAGCCGCGTGAAGATGCGCTCCACATCGCTGCCCGCGCCATAGGAGGCGAAGTCGAGAATGTGGATGCCGACATCGCCGAGAACGCCATTCGAGCCGTGCTTGGTGGAAAGCCGCCACAGCCACTTGCTCTCCGTCATCCAGTCGCCCCAGGCCTTGGAGACGAGCCAGCTCTGGAGATAGGAGGCCTCGAGATGGCGGACCTTGCCGATCTTGCCGGCCAACACCATCTCGCGCGCCGCCTGCAAGGGGGCGACATTGCGATAGGTGAGGTTGACCATGGCAACGAGGCCGGCCTTTTCGGCGGCGTCGGCCATTTCGGCGGCCTTGGCGTAGTTTTCCGCCAGCGGCTTTTCGCAGAAGACGTGCTTGCCGGCTGCCAGCAGCTTCAGGCTGGTGGGGTGGTGGATGGCGTCAGGCGTGACGTTTGCCGCCGCATCGAATTCGCCCCAGGCAATAGCATCATCCAGCGAGGTGAAGGAGAGCGGGATGTTGTGGCGGAGCGCAAAGCCGCGCACCACCACATCGTCCACATCCACCGCCGCGACGAGTTCGACACCGGGGATTTGCGCAAAATAAGTGGCATGGTTGTTGGCCATGCCGCCGGTTCCGAGAATGAGAAGTCTCATGCCAGTATCTCCAAGCCCTTACCTGTAACCTGCTTCGCCTGCCTGATGCAGCTTGGGGCCGCGTTCCTCGATAGGCTCCAGCGCCTTGTCGACGGGAACATTGGGGGCGTCGTGGATGCTTTTCAGTGCGCCGACCGGATTATAGGCCCATTTTACCGAGTTGCTGATGACCTTCTGGACATTGGCGTCGTGATAGGTGGGATAGGTTTCGTGGCCGGGGCGGAAATAGAAGATATTGCCGGCACCACGACGCCAGGTGAGACCGGAACGGAAGACCTCGCCGCCCTGGAACCAGGAGATGAACACGGTTTCCAGCGGCTCCGGCACGGAGAACTGCTCGCCATACATTTCCTCGTTTTCCAGCTCGAAATGTTCCGGCAGGCCGGCGGCAATTGGGTGACGTGGATTGATGGTCCACAGACGCTCGCGTTCGCCCGCCTCGCGCCACTTCAGCGCGCAGGGCGTGCCCATCAGCCGCTTGAACGGCTTGGAGAAGTGGCCGGAATGCAGAACGATGAGGCCCATGCCTTCCCAGACGCGCTTGGCGACGCGTTCGACGATCTCATCCTGCACCGCCCCATGGTCCTTGTGTCCCCACCAGACCAGAACGTCGGTCTTGTCGAGGCGCTCCTGCGACAGGCCGTGTTCCGGCTCCTGCAGCGTGGCGGTGGTGGCGTTGATTTCGGGGTTCTGGTTCAGCGCATCGGCAATGGTGTTATGCATGCCGTTCGGATAGATCGAACGCACCGTCTCATTGATGTGTTCGTGGATATTTTCGCCCCATACAACGGTGTTGATGGTCATTATCATGCTCCTCGGTGAAAGCCGGGACCTTGGGTGATCCCGGCGAAAGTTGAAATCTCAGGCAGCGCCGCGCACGGGATTGCGGGCCAGCGCCTGACCTTGATTGTCGAAACGATGGATCTGCGCCGCATCGGCCACGAGCGTGATGCGCTCGCCAGCCTTGCGGTCGGTCACGCCTTCTTCGCGAACGACGATGGGTTCGCCAGCGCCGATCTCGACATAGATGAAGCTGTCCGATCCCAGCATTTCCGAATGCACGATCTCGCCGCTCCAGCCGTTCTCGCCGGTGGTGACGGTGATATGTTCGGGGCGAATGCCGATGGTCGCCGCGCCTTCCGCCTCGGCATATTTGCCTGTGAGGAAGTTCATCTTCGGCGAGCCGATGAAGCCGGCGACGAAGGTGTTGACAGGGCTTTCGTAAAGCTCCAGCGGCGTGCCGATCTGCTCGACGCGGCCATCACGCAACACGCAGATGCGGTCAGCGAGCGTCATCGCCTCCACCTGATCGTGGGTAACGTAGATCATCGTCGTATCGTGCATTTCGCGATGCAGCTTGGCGATTTCCAGACGGGTGGCGACGCGCAATGCCGCATCGAGGTTGGAAAGCGGCTCGTCGAACAGGAACACCTTGGGATCGCGCACGATGGCGCGGCCGATGGCGACGCGCTGACGCTGGCCGCCGGAAAGCTGTTTCGGCAGGCGCTCCAGATAGGGCGTGAGTTGCAGCATTTCGGCTGCCGCTTCGACGCGCTTTTTGCGCTGCTCCTTGTCCGCGCCTGACAGTTTCATGCCGAAGGCCATGTTCTCGAAGACGGTCATATGCGGATAAAGCGCGTAGGACTGGAAGACCATGGCGACGCCGCGTTTGGCGGGCGGCAGGCGGTTGACCGTCTCGCTGTCGAAGGAAAGCGTACCGCCGGAGATTTCCTCCAGCCCGCAGATGAGACGCAGCAATGTGGACTTGCCACAGCCGGAAGGGCCGACGAAGACCATGAATTCGCCGGAGCGGATATCCATGTCGATGCCCTTGATGACATCGAAGGCGCCGAAGGATTTGCGAAGATCGCGCAGTTGAATGGTGGTCATGAGATTTCTCCTAGCCTTTGACGCCGCCGGCGGTGAGGCCGGAGATGATGCGTCGCTGGAAGATCAGAACGAGGACGACGAGCGGGGCGGTGACGATGACGGAGGCCGCCATGATTGTTCCCCACGGGATTTCGAACTGCGAGCCGCCCGACAGAAGGGCGATGGCGACCGGCACCGTTCGCTGCTCGTTCGATGAGGTGAAGGTGAGCGCGAAAAGGAACTCGTTCCACGCCGCGATGAAGGCGAGGAGCCCTGTCGTGACGAGTGCGGGCCACATCAGCGGCATGAACACCTTCGTGATGATAACCCAGGGCGTCGCACCGTCGACGATTGCCGCTTCCTCGATCTCGATCGGCAGGTCGCGCATGAAGGTTGTCAGCACCCAGACCGTGAAGGGCAGGGTGAAGATCATGTAGGAAAAGATCAGCGCCAGCGGTGTGTTGAAGATGCCCGCCCAGCGGATCAGTTCGAACAGGCCGGCAAGAACGGCGATCTGCGGGAACATTGAAACCGACAGGATGGTGAGCAGCAGCAGCGAGCGGCCACGGAAGCGGACGCGGGCCAAGGCATAGGACGCCGTGACCGCAAGGAACAGCGACAGCACGACGACCGAAGATGCAACGAACAGCGAATTGCCGAGATTGCGCAGGAACGTGCCGTTGCCGATGACGAAGCTGTAATTGGTCAGCGAGAACTCGCGCGGCCAATAATTGACCTGGAACAGCGCCGAGCCGGATTTCAGGCTGGTCAGGATCGCGTAATAAAACGGGAATACCGAGATCACCATGATGATGGCGACCAGGGCGTAAAAGGCTGTAGTCTTGACGATATCGGTGACGGTCATCGCGCGGCTCCATCGGTGTTGACGCGCCCGAGCCACATATAAATGACCGTGATCGAGGCGATGATGAGGAACAGCATGGTGGAAGCCGCAGCACCGTAAGCGAACTTGTCGAAATCGAACAGGTTCTCGCGCGCCAGCACCGACATGGTGCGGGTCTGGGCGTTGTTCGGCGTCAGGATATAGATGAGGTCGAAGACGCGCATCGCATCCAGCATGCGGAAGATGACGGCGACCATGAGCGCCGGGCGGATCATCGGCAGGGTGACGCGGAAGAACACCTTGACCGGATGAATGCCATCCACCTTGGCCGCCTCATACATATCCTTCGGCACCATCTGCAGGCCGGCGAGGATGAGCAGCGCCATGAAGGGCGTGGTCTTCCAGATATCGACGATCAGTACGGCCACCATCGCGGTATCCGGATTGGCCGTCCAGGCGATTTTTTGCGAGATCAGCCCGAGATTGAGGAACAGGTCGTTCAAGATGCCGAACTGGTCGTTCAGCATCCACGCCCACATCTGCGCCGAAACAATGGTGGGAATGGCCCATGGGACCAAGATGGCGGCGCGCACGAAGCCGCGCCCCTTGAATTCGGCGTTCAGCACCAGCGCGACGATGAGGCCGAGCACGGTTTCGAAGCTGACGGAAAGAATGGTGAATTTCAGCGTATTGAGAACCGCGCCCCACCAGGCGGGATCGGCCAGCAGACCGCGATAGATGGTGCGGCCGCTGCTGAGCGTGATCCAGGTGAGGTAGTTCTTGAGGCCGACGAATTGCGCACCCTCGAGATTGGTAAGCGACGCATCGGTGAAGCTGAACCAGACGGTGCGCACCAGCGGCCAGCCGGCCACCAGCCCAAGCACCAGAAATGTGGGGGCCAGAAACAGCCATGCGGATTTCAGGCGTTCCGATTGCAGGTCGGAGCCGGTGCCGGATGCCGCGACCGGTCGTTGAAGGGCAATGTCGTTCATGGATATATCTCGCGGTTGGGGCGCGGGAAACGGCCAAATGAGACCGCTGCCCGCGCGGGCCGGATTACCAGCCGTTGCCTTTGAGATCGGTCAGTTCAACCTCGAGCAACTCGAGATTTTCCGCCGCCGTGCCGTTGCCGGAGAGCGTGTTGTGAACCGCGCCCCAGAACTTGGCCGAAACCTCGTTATATTTCACTTTGGCCGAGGCGGAGGGGCGGGGAACGGCGGTCTCGAAGATCGGCTTCCATGTGGGCATGAAGGGCTGTGCGGCCGCGACATCCTTGTCGTCGTAGAGAGAAGCGATAGTCGGCATGTTGGAAAGCTGGACGGCACGCATCTTCTGGGTTTCCTTGGATGCGATGAACTTCACGAGCTGAATGGCCGCCTCCTGATTTGCAGAATATTTCGAGACGGCAAGGTTCCAGCCGCCGAGTGTCGAGGCTGGGGCTTCGCCTTCAGTACCGGCCGGAAGCGGGGTGACGCCGAACTTGTCCTTGATGGCGCTGTCTGCGCCATTTCCAAGCGCATAGGCATAGGGCCAGTTGCGCATGAAGACGGAATTGCCGGTCTGCCAGACGCCGCGCGCTTCCTCTTCCTTGTAGGCAAGCACGCCCTGCGGCGCGATGGTGCCGACCCAGCCCTTGGCTGCTTCGATGGCGGCTGCGGCCTTCTCGTTGTTGATGGAGATATCGCCGTTGCTTTCGACGATATGGCCGCCGCCGGCCGACGCGATCCATTCCAGCGCGTTGCAGGTCAGGCCCTCATAGGCGCTGCCCTGGAAAACGAAGCCCCACAGGTCCTTCTGGCCAGCTGCGCGTTCCTTGTCCTGAACTTCCCTGGCGGTCTCGCTCAGTTCCTTCCAGGTTTTCGGCGGCTGCTTGCCGTATTTTTCCAGAAGATCCTTGCGGTAGAACAAAGCCGGCGCGTCGGTGAACATCGGCATGGCGACGAGCTTGCCGTCCACGGTCTGCGAGGCGACGATGGAGGGGAAATGATCGCCGATGACATCCTTGGTCGCTTCGGTCAGGTCGACGAATTGCTCGGCTAGCTGCGGCGCCCAGATCACGTCTGTCTGGTAAACGTCGACATCCTTGTTGCCGGCGGCAAGCCACAGCCGGTACTGGCTGAACTGTTCGCTTGATGAAGACGGCATGGTGACGAGATTGACCTTGTGGCCGGTCTCTTTTTCAAAGGCGGCGATCCGCTCTTTGAAAAATGCGACGTTCTTGCCGGTCGAATTGGCGGCGATGGAAATTTCCGCAGCCTGCACGGAAACGGCGGCAGAAAACACGCTGCCGCATAGGAACAAAGTCTTCATGGAAATATTCATTGTCAAAACTCCTCCGTTGACGCTCCCGATCATCCTCAAAATTGAAAGCGCTTTTGACTGAAAGGAAGCTCGCAAAAGCCGGGCAATCTGTCAATACTCTTTCTAATTGGGTGGATATCGGGCCATTTCTCCTGCAATTTTTAGGCGTTTGCCTTTCAAGAATGCCACCTGTAAGGTTTCTGGAGATGGAAAATTGAAATCGTTTTCAATTTTTGTCGGCTTGAAAAATCCGCAGCGGCAACGCATGCAGGGGCAAATTGGCAAAAAACATGAAGCTCAAGGAATTCGCAGAAAAGGTCGGGCTGTCGCCCACCACCGTCAGCCGGGCGCTTGGCGGCTATCCCGAGGTGCGCGAGGAAACGCGGCAGCGGGTGATGGAGGCTGCGCTGAAATACGGCTACCGGCCCAATGCCAACGCGGTCAGGCTGGCAACCGGCAGGGCCGGCGCCATCGGCGTCGTTATGGGTCGTTCAGGCGGCGGGCATTTCTTTTCGGAATTCATGGGCGGAATGGCGACCCGGCTGGAAGGGGAAGAGACCGACATCCTCGTCAGCGTGACGGTCGACAATGATCTTGACGAGGAGCTGGCGATTTTCAGCCGGCTTGCATCGAGCGGACGGGTGGATGGCATCATCGTGCATTCGCCGCGCCCGGAGGACGAGCGGATCGCGCTGCTTCACCGGTTGGGCGTGCCATTCATCGTGCATGGCCGCTCCAAGACGCCGTTCGAACATGCCTGGCTCGATATCGACAATCACGACGTGACCTATCGCCCGACGATCCATTTTCTGGAGCGTGGACACAGGCGGATTGCCCTTATCAACGGTCCGGTCGGCCGCACCTTCGTGCAGGATCGAGAACAGGGTTTTCGCGATGCGCTGGCGACCCACGGCATCGCGCCGGATCCGCGTTTCATGATGAGCGAGCATTTCAGCGAAGAGGCGGCCTTCCGTTTTGCCCGTTCGCTTCTGGAGCAGACGCCGCGCCCTACAGCCTTCGTGGCGGGTGCGATGATGACGGCGCAGGGGGTCTATCGCGCTGCAACCCAGATGGGGCTGATCATCGGCAAGGACGTTTCCGTCATCGCTCATGATGACGTGTTTCCTTATCTGACACCGGAAAGCATGATGCCGCCGCTCTCCACCACCCGCTCGCCCATGCGCATGGCCGGCATGCGGGTGACGGACCTGCTGTTGCAGATCGTCGGCGGCCGGCCCGTGCGCGAGGTTCAGGAATTATGGCCGGTGGAGCTGATCTTAAGGGAGTCGGTCGGGCCTGCCTGAACTTGTCGGCATAGCTCACTGATTCCACTCCATTTTGTGAACGTCAGTTGATAGCGTTCGCCTTTCGTCATCTATACGGCAGCAACATCTCATGTATAATCGAAGCAGTCGTGTTCGTTATGGAACAGGACTTGGGCCGGCGCGTTGAGGGGACGTGTCGAAGGAGGACGACGGATGTTTGAATTTTTAAAACCGCAACAGCAGCCTGTGATCGATGACGTGGAAGCGACCGGCACTTACGCCGACGCGCTGCTCAATGTTCCAAGCCCGGAACTGACCCGTTCGACAGCCCGTGAGCATGGCCATGAGGCCCATTCCCGAGATTATTGCGAAAACCGCGATATTTCCCGCAGCGCGCTCGGTTTTGCCTGAGCCGCCGCAAAAAGCTTCCTAAAAACGGAACGGACCGCCGGTCCCGGCGTTTCCCTGTATAACCACGGGGCGGCGCAACCGGACCGAAGGGACCTGATCGGCATATGACCGATGGGCGAATTCTTATGTTGCGCCGCCTGAATGGCGACGGCGCAGGCGCGTTGTCCCGATAGATGAAAGCGCAATCCGGTTTGGATCGCGCATTTATATCAGGAGGCCGCGATGTCGACCGTTCCCGTCGAACCTTATCCCGAACCGCCAATGCCGGTGCCGCCGCAGCCGGATATTCCGCCGGTGGAAGAGCCGGAACCCGACAGGCTGCCGGACGAAATTCCAACCCCCAATCCCGACGAAAACGATCAGCCGCCAAAAGTCCTCTAGACGGCTTTATTCTCGAGGTTTTCGAACTTCTTGCTGATGAAGGTCGAGCCTGCAAGCCCGAAGCGCCATGGATAATCCACCGCGCGGCTGATGCCGATGCGCCTGCCGCTGGTAATGGCGGCGGCTTCCTTCGGCAACCGTAGAAAAAACGGCGGGGCGTCGAGCGGCATGCCGTCCATGTCTCCGGTAATGGCCATTGCCTGACAGAGCCTGCCGGGGCCTGAGCAAAGAAGTTTCGGCTTGTCGGTTCCGCGCCGCAGTTTCATCATGTCCATGCCGGTCAGAGGTTCGATGGCGCGCAGAAGCACGGCGGAGCCGGGCGCACAGACGAAATTCGCGCACCAGTGAATGCCATAGGACCGGTAGACATAAAGATGGCCGGCCGGGCCGAACATTGCCCTGTTGCGAGGCGTCTGCCCGTTGAAGGCGTGGGATGCCGGATCGTCGGGATGATAGGCTTCGGTTTCCACGATGATGCCGCCGGCATTGCCGACGCGAAATTCCGCGCCGATGAGCGCGCGGGCCACGTCCAGCGCGTCACGCTTGAAGAAACTCCCCTGCATTTCCGGGCCAAAGGCCTGATCCATCTGGAACCCCTTCCGCTCTGCCATCGTTGTGAATTCAGGTTTCAGTGTTACCGCATCGGATGGCTAAGCCGATGCTTTTCAAACCGGAGGGCATGTCATGCAACTTTCCACGACCTATGTAAAACGCAATAACGGCGTCATATCCGTCGAGTTCGTCGGCAGCGATGGCGATCAGGTTTCCGTCCGTCTCGCTGATGGGCTGGAGGGCATCGATGATGCCGAGGCCATCAAACGCGCCAGCGCAGTGATGGTTCAGCTGACGGCTTTTGGCACCCGCCACGGCGCTGATGCGTCGTCGCAGTTTTCCGCGCTGGGAACGGCGCAGGGTGATGTTCCGCATGGTCAGGCAAGCGCCCGCACCGCGAAGGATCGCGATATTCTGGAAGAAGAATTGGACGAGGGACTGGAAGACAGCTTTCCAGCCAGCGATCCGGTTTCGGCCACCGTCACCTCGATAGCCTCCAGAAAAGGCGGGCTGTGATATTGGCTTACCGCAAAGTTGCTCTCATCACCGGCGCGGGTTCCGGCATCGGTCGCGCCGCCGCCCTCTATCTGGCCGCGGAAGGTTTTTCGGTTGGCCTGCTCGGTCGCACCGAATCCGAATTGCGGGCGGTAGCGGCTGATATAGAAGCCGCATCCGGCTCTTCGAAGGTCCTTGTCGCCGATGTTTCGGACGAAGCGGCCATGCGACATGCCGTCGCAGCGCTGGTGGAAAGCTTCGGTCGTCTGGATGTCGTGGTGGCCAATGCCGGCGTCAACGGCGTCTGGGCGCCCATCGATGAGTTGAAGCCTTCCGAGTGGGACGACACGATCCGCATCAACCTGCGCGGCACCTATCTCACCGTGCATGCCAGCGTGCCGCATCTGAAGGCGGCGGGTGGCGGCTCCATCGTTATCGTTTCGTCGATCAACGGCACCCGCACCTTCACCTCGCCCGGTGCTACCGCCTATTCCGTGACCAAGGCCGGGCAGCTCGCCATGGCCCAGCAACTGGCGCTGGAGCTTGGGCGGCACCGCATTCGCGTCAATGCCGTCTGTCCGGGCGAGATCGATACGGCGATCGATGAAAACACCGATATACGTGGACGCGAAAAGACCGAAGTGCCGGTTCATTTTCCTGCCGGAGATATTCCGATCACCGGAGGCGTCGCAGGCACGAGCGACGATGTCGCCGCGCTGATCGGGTTCCTGGCATCCGATGCATCGCGCCACATTACCGGCACGCCGGTCTGGATCGACGGCGGGCAGGGGCTGCTTCGATAGGCGGATCGTCCGGCGCCCTTCACGGGCTTGTGTCCCTATGATTAACGAAAGGGTAACGTCTGTTCACGAGACTTTGTCCATGTGCGAGGTTGCCGCGTTGTGGCCACCTTCGCTAGTTAAGCGTCTGCCTGAAAGGCGGGCAAATCAGGCGGGTAGAACGATCCATGGACATGAAGGCATTGCTGGGTTTCGCGGTTGCGGGGTTACGGCTGAAGGTGATGGCGGGGGTAAGGGTGGCTGCGGTCGTTGCGATCGGCGGCGGTCTTGCCGCGTGCACCTCCATGGGCCTTGATAGTGTCAAGAAAGACCCGCCGAAGCTGTCCTCCAAGATGATGGCGCAGATGTCCGCCAAGAGCATGCGGCCTGAAAGCCCCGTCCTCGTTCGCATTTTCAAGCAGGAAAGCGAGCTTGAGGTCTGGAAGATCGACAAGACCGGAAGTTATGCGCTGCTCAAGACCTATCCCATGTGCCGCTGGTCCGGAAAGCTCGGGCCGAAGATGAAGACCGGCGACCGGCAGGCGCCGGAAGGTTTTTATCATGTCTCGGCCGGCATGCTGAACCCGAATTCGCAATATTTCGTCTCCTTCAATCTCGGTTATCCCAACCGGCTGGAATCGGCGCTCGGTTACACCGGCGAGGCGCTGATGGTGCACGGCGCCTGCTCATCGTCCGGCTGTTACGCCATGACCGACCAGCAGGTCGGCGAGATTTACGCCGTCGTGGCGCGCGCTCTGCAGGGCGGGCAGGATCGTTTTCAGGTGCAGGCCTATCCTTTCCGTATGAGCGCCAGAAACATGGTGACCAATCGCGACGATCCCAACATGCCTTTCTGGAAGACGCTCAAGGAAGGCTACGACTATTTCGAGGTAACGCGTCGCCAGCCCAAGGTCTCCGTCTGCGGGCGCCGCTATGTCTTCAACAGCGAATTTGCCGAAGGTGAGCCCGCCGATCCGCTGGCCGCCTGCCCGCCAGCCATCAATCAGCCGGACCCGGCTGTGGCGTCGAAACTGGCCGAGGAACAACAAAAAATTGCCGCCGCGATGAACGAGGGAACTTCCGCCCCTCTCAGCGCGTATGTAGACGGCGGCATGCATCCGAGCTTCCGTGCCATTCTGAAATCCAGCGGCGCCAAGTCCATGGCATCGCAGGTTTCCGGCACGAAGTACCCTATCAGCCGCCCCGATGCGGCGCTGGCAGACCCCTTTGCCAGTGTGAGATGACGTAAATGAGGTTTTTCAATTGAACGACACGACAACGACCCGGCGGGGTTTCCTGCTTGGAGCAGGTGGATTGGCGCTTGCCGGCCTTGCGGGCTGTAACACCACGGCGCGCGAAGCCGCACGGCCGACCGCCCCCGCCGACGACCCGATGTATGCGCTGATGTACGGCCCCAAGCCGGACGAGCAGTTTCCGCTGCCGGAAATTCCCTATAAGCGCATTCCACGCCAGTTTCTGCGGCAGATGGTGGCCAATCCGACAGGCGAGCGCCCCGGCATCATCGTCGTCGATACCGCCAACCATTTCCTCTATCTCACCTATGAGAACGGTCAGGCCATGCGTTACGGCGTAGGTCTCGGCCGCGCCGGTTTCGAATGGGCCGGCCGCGGCGTCATCCAGTACAAGCGCCAATGGCCGCGCTGGACGCCGCCCGACGAGATGGTCGCCCGCCAGCCGGAACTGGAGCCGTACAGCAGCCGCAACGGCGGCATGGAGCCGGGCCTCAAGAACCCGCTGGGCGCGCGTGCGCTCTATATCTTCAAGGACGCCAAGGACACGATCTACCGTCTGCACGGTTCGCCCGAATGGTGGACCATCGGCAAGTCGGTATCATCAGGCTGCGTGCGCCTCATCAACCAGGATATCGTCGATCTCTATAACCGCGTGCCGGATGGTACGCCGATCGTTGTGACGGCGCTTGGCCCGGCGCAGCAGGGTGTGCCGATCGGTCAGGAAGGCGTGCCCGTTGCCCAATATGGCAATGGCGTGGTTGGCGACGGGTTGTCGCGGCCGGTCCAGACCTACTGATAGACAAAAATTTCCAGCCGCTGAAATCGGCGGCTGGAAATGATGGGCGAATGGCAGCGCGATGCTTCCGCCTCAGGCCACGTGACGGATGATGTCGTGGCCACCGACACCTTCCATATCCAGACGGAAACGTGAAACCAGTGCGCGCAACTTTGCCGTTTCGGCGGCAAGCGTTGCCGAGGCGGCGGTGGATTGTTCCACCATCGCCGCATTCTGCTGGGTGGCGTGATCCATGGAGTTCACGGCGGCGTTGATTTCGGCAAGCCCCGTCGATTGCTCGGCGGCTGACGTCGCAATCGCGGTCATGTGCTGGTCGATGCCGGCGATGCGCTCGCCAATATCCTTCAGCGCCGCACCGGTATCGAGAACCAGCTTCACGCCGCTTTCCACTTCTGCCGATGATTGGCGGATATGGTCGCGGATTTCGCTTGCGGCCTTTGCGGAACGCTGGGCGAGGTCGCGCACTTCCTGTGCCACCACGGCAAAGCCCTTGCCGGCCTCACCGGCGCGGGCGGCCTCCACCCCGGCATTCAGCGCCAGAAGATTAGTCTGGAAAGCGATTTCGTCGATAACGCCGATGATACCGGTAATCTGCCGCGACGATGTCTCGATGCGGCGCATCGCCTCTTCGGCGTGGCTGACCACCTCAACCGATTTCAGGGCGCTGTGGTTGGCGTCGGTGGCGGCAAGCCGCGCCTCAGAAGTGCGTTTGTTGGCGTTTGAGACATTGGCCGTGATTTCCTCGAGCGCTGCGGCGGTCTGTTCGAGGGAGGCTGCCTGATTTTCCGTACGGCGGGAAAGGTCACCGGCGCCGGCGGCAATCTCGCGGCTGCTGCCGTCGATAGTGCCGATACCATCGGAAATCGCAAACAATGTTTCGGCCAGCTGCCGGACAGAACTGTTGAAATCGTGCCGCAGGGCTTCAAATTGCGGGGCGAAGGCCTGATCGAGCTGGAAGGCCAGATCACCCGAAGCCAGCCGCTTCAGACCGCTAGCGAGGCCTGATGTGGCAATGCGCAATCGTTCGGAAGCGTCCTCCTCGGCCTGCTGGCGTGCTGCTTCCTGATCGGCTTGCGCCTGCAGGCGGGCCGCTGCCGCCTGTTCTTCAAGCACCCGGTTGGCGATGGCCGCCTGTCGGAATATTTCGACCGCGCAGGACATGGAGCCGATCTCGTCCTTGCGGTCGATGCCGGAGGGTGGCTGAGACGTATCGCCGCCCGCCAGTGTTTCCATGTTCTTTGACAATTGCAGGATGGGATGGATAACCGATTTGCGGGTGAGAAGGAAAAGCCCGGCGGAAAAAATTGCCGCCAGAACCAGCAAGCCCTTCAAGGCAAGGTTGATGGTCTCCTTGGTTTTTTCGCTTTCGGCCGAGGCGGCATCGGACAGGGCCTCGATCTGGTCGCCGGCCGTTTCCATCGCTTTTTCAAGCGCCGAAAATTGCCGCATGAACTCCGGCATCAGCTTGATCGCCTCTTCCGGGCTGGAGCCGGCAAGGCCGACAACCGCATTGGCGGCGTCCATATAAGCGAGCAGCGGTTTTTCGACGCCGTCGATCACGGTTTTGACGTTTGTGCCGGCTGAGAGAGACCTGTTGGCCTCGATCATTTCGCGGAAGCTGGCTTCATGTTCGCCAAGGTCAGCCTCAACCGCCTTGAGATCGAGGCCCATACTGGCATTGGTGGAAAGAATGGCGGCAAGTACGTCGGAGCGCAATGCATCATGCATCATGTCCGCCTGCATGTGGTTGCGCAGCACTTCTGCCGAAAGTGCGACATATTCGCTGTTACGGTTTAGCGTTTCCGTTGCCCACATGCCAACGCCCGTGGCGGCGCCGGTGATGGAAAAGATTGCAATGCTAGCCAATATTATCTTTTTCTGAATCGACGCCATGGGGACGTTCCCGCGCTGTTGGTTATACTGCGGGAAAATAATAGAACATGCTTAATAAATGATCTATGTACGCTCTGTTTTGATAAAAGTGAAAAAAAGGCTGCAATTTCTATTGCAGCCTTTCCTATATTAGGACTTTATACTTTTAATTTGCGCGTTTCAGCGCGTCGCCGAGGATTGAGAGGATATCATCGAAATGGGATTTTTCGGCGATCAGCGGCGGCGAGAGGGCGATGATATCGCCGGTGACGCGGACAAGCAGGCCACGCTCGAAGCAATCCGTGAAGATGTCATAGGCGCGCGCGCCGATGGCGCCATCGCGCGATTGCAGTTCGATGCCGGCGATGAGGCCGATGGTGCGGATGTCGATGACGTTTGGCAGGCCCTTCAGAGAATGGATGGCATCGTGCCAGACATCCTGCAATTCAGATGCGCGGGTAAAGAGGCCTTCGTCGCGGTAGATATCGAGCGCGGCGATGCCGGCGGCGCAGGCGACGGGATGGCCGGAATAGGTATAGCCGTGGAACAGCTCGATCTGACTTTCCGGGCCATGCATCAGCGCATCATGCACCTTGCGGCTGGTGAAGACCGCGCCCATGGGGATCGCGCCATTGGTCAGACCCTTGGCGGTGGTGACGATGTCAGGCGTAACGCCGAAGTAGTTGCTGGCGAATGATGCGCCCACGCGGCCGAAACCGGTGATGACTTCATCGAAAATGAGGAGAATGCCATGCCTGTCGCAGATGGCGCGAAGGCGCTCCAGATAACCCTTCGGCGGCACCAGCACGCCGGTGGAGCCGGCCACCGGCTCGACGATGCAGGCGGCGATGGTTTCAGCGCCATGCAGCGCGACCAGCCGTTCCAGATCGTCGGCAAGCTCGGCGCCGTGCTCGGGCTGGCCCTTGACGAAGCTGTTTTTCGCCAGATCGTGGGTGTGGCGCAGATGGTCGGCGGGGATTTGCGGGAAAACACGGCGGTTGTTGACGAGACCGCCCACCGAGATACCGCCGAAACCGACGCCGTGATAACCGCGCTCACGGCCGATCAGGCGGCTGCGGGTGCCCTGGCCGATGGCGCGCTGATAGGCGATGGCGATCTTAAGGGCCGTATCGACCGATTCTGAACCGGAGCCGGTGTAGAAGACGCGATCAAGCTTTGCACCTTCCGGGCCGGGAGCGATTTCCGCCAGCCGCTCGGCGAATTCGAAAGCGACGGGATGGCCCATCTGGAAGGAGGGCGCGTAATCCATGGTCGAAAGCTGGTGCTTGACGGCGGAGGCGATCTGCTGGCGGCCATGGCCGAGATTGACGCACCAGAGGCCAGCCGTACCGTCGAGAACCTGGCGGCCGTCATCGCTGGTGTAATACATGCCCTCGGCGCTGACCAGCAGGCGCGGGCTGGCCTTGAACTGCCGGTTGGCGGTAAACGGCATCCAGTAGCTGTCAAGCGAGGTGGAATTGGATCGGCTGGGGTTGTCCATCATGGTTCTCCTGTTCGTTGCCGATGATTGAAAGCTATTTTCCAGACTGAACAAGCCCTTTTCTCGCTGTGGCCAAGTCATTGAAAATGCTATACGCGAAAAGGCAGGTTTTCGGTATTTCGAACAAGGGTAACGGAGGCTCCAGCATGTCGGTGGATATAGGCGGGCGTTTGCGGCATTTGCGGCTGCGCCACAATATTTCCCAGCGGGAACTGGCAAGGCGCGCCGGTGTGACCAATTCGACGATTTCGCTGATCGAAAGCAACACCTCCAACCCGTCCGTGGGGGCGTTGAAGCGTATTCTCGACGGCATACCCATCGGCCTTGCCGAGTTTTTCGCCTTCGAGCCGGAGACAAGCCGCAAAGCCTTTTACCGGGCGGATGAGTTGGTCGAGATCGGCAAGGGGCCGATCTCGTTTCGGCAGGTGGGCGACAATGTCTTCGGTCGCAGCCTGCAAATCCTGAAGGAATGTTACCAGCCGGGCGCCGATACCGGCAAGGTGCCGCTGGTGCACGATGGTGAGGAGGGGGGCATCATCCTCTCCGGGCGTCTGGAAGTGACGGTCGACGACGAGAGGCGGGTGCTGGGACCGGGAGACGCCTATTATTTCGAAAGCCGCCGGCCGCATCGCTTCCGCTGCATCGGTCCCGTGCCGTGCGAGGTCATCAGTGCCTGCACGCCGCCCACCTTCTGATTCTACCGGGTTCTGCGTCAGGTGGGGCAAGAAGGGCGGGCGTTCCATCATGCGCGGAAAAAAACGGCCGGGAGCAGAGGATTTTCTGCAGGATGACGAGGTTTTGATACGAATTCCTGCCACTATTTTGCCGCTTTTGCGCCGCTCTTGCAACTTCTCCATCGCTTTTTCTTGGCAAAGCCACAGTGCCGGGTAAAAAAATCCCGGCTAATATGTCAAATTTTATATGCATTGCCGCAATCTTGCTGCGCCGCAAAAAAATTTAATAGTCTGTTACACGCATGGCTTTTCTTGGTGTTCCTGTCTCATCCCATCAAGTCATAAGAAACATATAAGAAAAGACTATCCGGGGTCGAAAACGCAATACATGCAGCGGCGACACCCATGCTCTGGACACATGGCCATAGGCGCATTTGTTGCTTTTTTATGCAGCGGATAATATTGCCCGGAGGTTGATCGGCCGCTGCCGCAAGAAATCGCATAGACGGTCATAGGCAATGTGCCTTACAAAAAATCCATTAGCATCAAATTCCGAACACAGACTTGTTATCTCCTTTAGACGGAAAGACACGCCTCCGGGCACCGACCAATCGCAAAACATAAATGGAGTTCACTCTATGAAGTCCGCGACCCAATCGGCTGAACAGACACTCAGCAGTTCCGAAGATTTCGATGTCAGCTTCCCTATCGGGGGCATCGCAAAACGCAGCTTCGATATGGCATCGGCTGTGCTTGCGCTGCTCATCTTCAGCCCGATTTTCCTGTTGATCGCCGCTCTGGTGAAATTTTCCGATCCCGGCCCGATCTTTTACGGTCACCGGCGTGTCGGACATAATGGCCGCTATTTCCATTGCCTGAAATTCAGGACGATGGCGATGAACGGTGACGAGATGTTGCGGCAATATCTTGCCGCCAATCCGGAAGCCGCCGAAGAATGGCGCGCGACCCGCAAGCTCAAGAACGATCCGCGCGTCACCGCCGTCGGCGCGGTGCTGCGTAAGCTCTCCCTCGATGAACTGCCGCAGCTCCTCAACATCATCCGTGGTGAAATGAGCGTGGTTGGCCCGCGCCCCGTCGTTGACGAGGAACTGAGCTATTATGAAAGCGATGCCGCATATTATCTCAGCACCCGTCCTGGCCTGACCGGCCTGTGGCAGATCAGCGGCCGTAACGACGTCTCCTACAAGACCCGCGTCGCTTTCGACACGCAATACGTTCAGAACTGGTCGATGCGGCAGGATGTCTTCATCATCGTCAAGACCATTCCAGCCGTGTGCCTGTCGCGCGGCAGCTACTGAAATCAATATTGAGTTCGGCTTTATCGATTTTCGTTTCGACACGCACCCTGACCGGGATCCCAAGTCCGGTCTTCGGGTGCGTCATTGGTGCTAACAATAGCGGCCGCTCATGCGGCGCTGCGCAGCCGGCCCTGTCCGGTTGCTCTATCGTCTGATCGCCTGCATGGCGATCAGCAAACAGGGAGTCTCCCGATGAACGGCTTTTTTGCCACCACCCGCCGTCCGCTTGCCACCCTCGTGCTTGCCGTTGCCTTTGCCGCGCCGCTCTCCGCAATGGCGGCAGAGGGTGGACAATACACGCTCGGCACCGCCGACAAGCTGCGCATCCGCGTCGCCGAATGGCAGCCCGCCGATGGCAGCATCCGCAACTGGGACGTCATCAACGGGGATTATTCCGTTGGCCCATCCGGGGCGCTGTCCTTGCCCTTCATCGGCCAGCTCGAGGTTTCGGGAAAAACACCCTCGGAAGTCGGGGAGGCGATTGGCGCGCAGCTTCAGAGTAAATTCGCGCTTCGCAACCTGCCGTCGGCTTCCGTCGAAATTGCCCAGTTCCGGCCGATCTTTCTGAGCGGTGACGTGCAGACGCCGGGCGAATATCCCTATGCGGCCAATCTCACGGTTCTGAAGGCCGTCAGCCTTGCCGGCGGCCTGCGTCGCTCCGATGCCGGGCAGCGTTTTGCCCGCGACTTCATCAATGCGCGCGGGGACGCCGCCGTCTATGACAACCAGCGGGCAAGGCTGCTCGCCCGCCAGGCGCGGCTGATTGCCGAGGTGAAGGGTGACGCGTCCATCGCCAAGACGCCTGAAATGGAAAAGATCAGCGAGATCGATGTGCTTCTGGCCAGCGAAAGCGCGCTGATGAAGTCCCGTACCGAGCGTTATACGCTTCAACTGAAGGCGCTGACGGATCTGCATGCCCTTTTGCAGAGCGAAGTCGAGTCGCTGAATAAAAAATCGGAAACACAGAACCGCCAGCTCCAGCTTGCCAACGAGGACCGCGACCGCGTCAACCGTCTGAACGAGCAGGGGCTTGCACTGTCGCAACGGCGTATCTCGGCGGAAGAACGGGCGGCGGAGGTGGAATCCACCCTGCTCGATATCGACACGCAGTCGCTGCGCGCCAAGCAGGACATCAACAAGGCAACCCAGGACGAGATCAACCTGCGCAACGACTGGGTGGCGCAGCGATCCAAGGAATTGCAGGACACCGAAGCGGAACTCGACAAGCTCAATCTGCAGCTGACCACCAGCCGCGAATTGATGTCGGAGGCGCTGGCGCAATCGGCCGAGGCGATCCGCTTCGATCCGTCGGGGAAGTCCGCGACCATCAGCTACCTCGTGGTGCGTGAGGAAGACGGCAAGCCGAAGGAAGTGAAGGTGGATGAAAACACCCTGCTTCAGCCCGGCGACGTCATCAAGGTTTCATCCGAAATCCTGATGCAGTGAGGTTCGCATGCGGATTGCCAAATCGGCGCTGATCGATCCCGAACGCAATGAAATCTTTGGAATGGCAGCGATTGCGCTGTCATTCTTCGTGTTCGCCTATTCGTCGCGTTTCGGGCAAATCTCGGTACTGGCCTATTATGGCGTGTGGCTGCCGCTGGTGGTGGTCAATTACCGGCAGGTGCTCGGCAATTATCCGCGTTATCTGTGGATCTTTGCATTTGGCATTCTGACGGTGCTGTCCAGCTTCTGGTCGGAGGCTGCGTCAGTGACCATGCGCGCCTCCATCCAGTACATGACGCATATCGTCTGCGCCTTGATTGCCATGCGCGTCATCTCGATCCGGACGCTGACTCGCGGCGCGCTGATCGGTATCGCCGTGGTTTTGCTGTATTCGCTGCTATTCGGCATTTATCTCTTCGATGCATTGGATGGCACCTATAGTTTCGTTGGCGCTTTCTCGTCGAAGAACCAGCTCGGGTTTTACGCATCGCTTGGCGTCATTTTCGCAGTCGCCTCCGTGGTGGTCCTCAAACAGAGAGGCATCTGGCTACCAATCGCCGGCGTTACCGGGCTTTTATCGGCCTATAGCCTTGTCGCGTCGCAATCGGCCACATCCACGATTACGACAGCGGCTGTGGTTGCGCTCATCATCGGCTTCATCCCGATCGGCATGCTGTCTCCAGCCAACCGCAAGATGACGTTTTTCGCGCTCGGCGGCCTTGGTGCATTGCTGGTGGTCGCTTCGCTGCAATTCGGCCTGCTCGATGCCATTCTGGGTGTTTTCGGCAAGGATTCGACGCTCACCGGCCGCACCTATCTCTGGCAGCAGGGCATCGAGGCGGCAAAACAGACACCGATCCTCGGTGTCGGCTATCAGGGCTTCTGGGTCGCGGGTTTTGCCGATGCCGAACGCCTGTGGAACGACTTCTTCATCACCGGCCGCACCGGCTTCCACTTCCATAATACCTATATCGAAACGGTGGTGGAAAATGGCATCGTGGGCATGGTGCTGCTTGGCATGGTGCTTTACGGCACGCTGCTCGGGCATCTGCGCTCGGTGCTGATGCGCAAGAGCGATCCGCAGGGCGTCATCCTGTTTGCGATCTGCGCGCTGTTCGTGGTGCGCTCCTTCGTGGAGATCGATATCATCTTCCCCTACCAGATCGGCTCGTTCCTGCTTTATTTCGCTGCGGGCAAACTGTGCCTGCCAATGAAGGCAGCGCAGAATGGTGAAACTCACCCGGCGATCGGCATGCGGTTGCAGACGAGAGTCTAGAGATAATCCGCCGAGACATGCGGGCTGGCGTGGATGAATTTCCACATGTCCTTGCTGACATCGACGATATCGGCAATCGACTTTTCCAGGTGCTCGATTTCCTTCTCGTCCATGCGTTCGACCTTGCCGTACCGAACCTTGCTGTCGTCCTCCACCAGCCGCATCAGCTGGGTGCTGGCGATTTCGCCCTTTTCGTCGAAGGAATAGATGCAATGATTGTATTTGTTGCGCGTCCGCGCTTCTTTCTTCAGCCGCGCCATGATGGAGAGAATGGTCTTGCGGTCCGGCGCTGGCGTGGAGGGGAGTTTCGCCAGACGTTCGATGAGGTCCATGCGGGCCCGCGTGGTGTTGAGCGTCAGAAACACGACGATAGCCGCTTCCTTCTCCACTTTCAGGAGGTGGACGATCAGATAGATCATCAGGCTTTCGGTGTTGGTCCACACGTAATTAAGCCTGCCGACCAGCAGCAATACATCCGACATCACCGCCATGCTGCTTCTCCCGCCCCGGCGAAATATATTCGGATATTATATGCTGACCGCTGCGGAAAAGACAGTATAGGTTACTGATATTTCTTCATCTTTCCTTGAAGGCACGCGACATGCTGTCGGAGATCGGCTTGGTCAGATATTCGAAGAAGGTACGCTCCGAGGTCTGGATCAGAACGTCGGCCGGCATGCCGGGCACGGGGTGGAAGTTATGGACCTTGGAGATTTCCTCGTCGGAAATCTGGACGCGAATGATATAGACGTCCTTGACCTGAAGACCGGCATTTTCCTCGATACTGTCGGCTGACACGTAAAACACCTTGCCGTTCAAAACCGGCGTGGTGCGGCGGTTCAGTGCCGACAGACGGATCGCGGCGGTCTGGCCCTCATGCAGTTGGTCGATGGAGGTTCTGAGAACCTGCGCTTCAAGGATGAGGGGAACGTGTGCGGGCAGAATTTCCATGATCGGCTTGCCGGTGGTGATGACGCCGCCGGCGGTATGGTAATAGGCGCGCACCACCGTGCCGTTGACCGGCGAGCGGATAATGGTGCGTTCCAGCACTTCGGCGGCACCACGCACCTGTTCGCGCACGCTGTCGAGATCGGAATCAGCGGTTTCCAGCGCATCGAGTGCGGCCTGTTTGTTGGCATTGACGGCAATGACCGCTTCCTGCTTGAACTTGGCGATCTCGGCCTCGCTCTGGTTCATTTCGCCAGTCAGGCGGGCGATGTCGCCCATGGCGTCGGCAATGGCGCGTTCCAGCGCCAGCATGTCGGTCTTGCGAATGACGCCGTCTCTCGCGAGCTTTTCCTTGGAGTCGCGTTCCTGTGTCAGAAGCGCCAGCTGCCGGTCGAAGGACTTCTTTTGCCCATCGTAACCGGTATAGCGGAATTCCAGCGAGCGGATGTTCTTCTCGATCAGGTTCAACTGCTCGTCGAGCTTGACGATCTTGCTGTGGAACACGATGTTCTGGCTCTGGATGATGGAGTTGATGTCCGGATCGCCGGCTTCCTTCATGACGATTTCAGGCACCTTGAAGTTTTTCTCTCCCTGCGCCTCGGCACGCAGGCGCACCACGATGGTTTCCAGACGAAGCCGCCGCAGCTGCAACATACGCTCATTGGCAAGCGCCGTCGTCCTGTCGAGTGTCAACAAGACGTCGCCTTCCTTGACCGTATCGCCTTCGCTGACCATCATTTCCTTGATGATGCCGCCTTCCAGATGCTGGACGACCTTGTTGTTGCCGGTGGCGACGAAGCTGCCCTGGGCGATGATGGCGGAGGAGAGCGGTGCTGTCCCGGCCCAATATCCGAAGCCGCCGAAGGATGCGAGCAGCACGGCAAGACCGATGGAACTGTGCAGGCGGATGGAGCGCGGCACTTCGCTGTACCATTCCATCTGGCCCTGGGGTTTGATTTCGGCAATGGCGGTTGTCTTCTTGAACATGACGATCCTCAACCCTCGATCTGCGGGGACTGGTTGGCCTGGCGGCCATTGCCGGAAAGCGCTTTCAGCACCTCGATTCTTTCGCCGAACATGGCGAGCGATCCGTCCTTCAGGACCATGATCTTGTCGACACATTGCAAAAGTGCGGGGCGCTGGGTGATGGTCACAGTGGTGATGCCCTGTTTCTTGGCGTGCAGCAGCGCCTTGGCCAAAGCCTGTTCGCCCGCCGTGTCGAGGTTGGAGTTTGGCTCGTCCAGCACCACGAATTTGGGATCACCGAAAAAGGCGCGGGCAAGCGCGATGCGCTGTTTCTGGCCGCCGGAAAGCGGCGCACCATCGGCGGCGACGACGGTCTCATACCCTTGCGGGAAACCGGCGATCAGCTCGTGCACATCGGCCAGTACTGCCGCTTCGTAAATCTGCCGATCGTCGACATCGTCGCGCATGCGGCAGATATTGGCCTTGATCGTGCCGGGGAACAGCTGCACGTCCTGCGGCAGATAACCGATGCTTTCACCAAATTGCCGCTGGTCCCAGTTGCGCAGATCCATGAGATCGAGGCGGACATTGCCTGAGGTTGGCAGGATGGAGCCGACCAGCATCTTGCCGAGCGTCGTTTTGCCGGAGCCGGAATTGCCGATGATGGCGAGCGATTCTCCCTTTTTCAGCGAAAAGGAAATGCCGTTCAAAATCACCTTCTTCTGCGGCGGCGGCACGAAGAGAATGCGCTCCACATCGAGACGCCCCTCCGGATTGGGCAGGCGCAGGCGCGGGAAATTCAGCGGTGAGCTGATGAGAAGCTGCTTGATGCGGCCATAGGAGGCGGCCGACTTGTTGAACTGGTGCCAGCCTTCGATGGCGCCTTCAATGGGGGCGAGCGCGCGGCCGGAAATGATCGAGGCGGCGATGACCATGCCGCCGGTCAATTCGCCGGCGAGTGACAGATGCGCACCCCAGCCCAGCAGGGCGATCTGCGTGATCATGCGTGCGGCCTTGGAAACGCCTGAAAACATGATGTTGCGATCCTGCGCCGCCACGTGCGATTTCAACGATCCGGCGGTTTCACGGCCCCACATCTTCACGGCTTCCGGTATCATCGCCAGCGCATTGATGATCTGCGAATTGCGCGACATGGAATCGAGGTGGAAATTGGCGCGGCTCAGATAACCGGAGGCTTCGGAAAACTGCTTTGCAGTGAAACGCTGGTTCAGCCAGGCGATGATGAACAGCACCGCACAGCAGACCATGATGATGATGCCGAGATGCGGATGCACGAGATAAACCACCACGATGAAGAGCGGCATCAGCGGCGCATCGAGGAAGGCGATCAGGGTGCCGGAGGTCAGGAAGGAGCGCAGTTGCTGCAGGTCCTGCAGGATCTGGTAGTCCTTGCCGCTGCCGTGCAGCGCGGCGCGGGCGGCCGCGGACAGGATCGGTGCGCCAAGCTGCACCTCAAGCTCGACGGCGGTGCGCATCAGGATGAAGCGGCGGATGGCGTCCAGAAAGGCCTGCAACAGAACCGCGCCGAGAACAGCGACGGTCAGCATGACAAGCGTATCCATCGAACGGCTGGTCAGTACCCGGTCGGATATCTGGAACAGATAAAGCGGAATGGCGAGCAGCAGGATATTGATGGCGATGGTGAACAGCATCACCACCACCATGTTGCGACGAACAGCGGCGATGCCCTTGGCAAGGCTGGCGGCGAAATTGATCGGCTCGCTGCGTTTGTGGAAGCCGCTGTGGGCTCCGCCACCGCCACCACCACCCCCGCCGCCGCCATTGTCCGTCGGCTCCTTGCCGCCGCCGCCCGTCACCGGCCGACGTTCGTTTTCGCGGATCGGACCGTCATTATTGTCGATGGTCTTGACGAAAGGCAGATCGGCATTGTCGACCTTGGCCTGCGGTTCCACCGGGGGGGCGGGTTGCCGGTCCGGCTGTGGCGTTGGCTTTTCCAGCGGAACGTCGCGCAATTGTTGGGGTTGTTCGGTTCTTGCGAGTGGTTGGGGAAGAGGTTGTGGGGGAGTGATCTGTGTAGGAGCGATCTGCGTGGGCGATGCAATGGTCTTCGCAGTCTGTTCCGAGCCGGATAGCTGGCGCAGATTTTCGATGGCGTCGTTGATGGCTGAAATACAGGCGTCCGTCAGTTTGCTGTCTTCCGCTTCCTGATCCAGCGGCAAGTCGAGTGAGCGTCCGTCGGCAATTGTTTTTCTGGAAATATGATCCATTTTGTATCGGTCCCCTCGGTGATCTCACGGTGTTTGCGGTTCCGGCTGTGGCGGGGCGTATTTGCAGCCCCGCCTGCCAAAATCTACGCGGTCACCGCCTGCATGACGTCTGCCGAATGTGCGTTCGACCAGGACAGGTCGTGGCCGCCATTGATGACGCCGTCGGATTCGTTGTGAGTGGTGGCGGGATCGTCGTGAAGAAAAGCGATGACCTCGTTTGCCAGCTGACCGTGCTGTGTCGGCTGCAATGTGTCGTTTTCGATGATGCCGCCCTGAATGAGAATGGCATCGGAATAAACGCCGCCGGCGACATAGGTGGTCGAACCGAAGCTGTCGTAGTCGATGATCTGTGCGAGATTGATGACCGCGTTGCTGCCGGTATCGATATGGATGTTAGCATTCTGGTTGTTCTCGAGAACCTTGGCGGCTGCCTGGGTCACATCGTCGGAATCGCCGAGCACACTGACCTGTTTGATGATGCTGACATCAAAAAGGTTGCCGGTGATGTAGAGGACGTTCAGCCCCTGATAGCCGGCAAAGTTGGCGTCGTGGGCAAGGGCGTCCGGCATGTTCGGGTCGCGCTCGTTGATCCCGTTCACCGTCTGGTGCATGTAATCAGGCATCGCCTCGAAACGGTCGTTGCTGCCGACATTGTGAATGGTGGCATCGTTCCAGAGCAGGTTATTGCCGGATTGGATGGTGGCGCCACCAGGCGCATCGGGATTGGCGCGCGCCCAGTCATTGTCGTAAAGCACGGCGATCTGGCTGATGATGTTCATGTCGAGGACATTGCCGCCGACGATGATCAGATCGTACTGCATGCCGATGCCCAGGAAATTGGCGATGTTGAGCGCGGCGTTGCCGCCGGTCAAAACGCTGACGCTCGCACCTGATGTGGTGACCGTCATCGTGTCATTGTCACTGATGAACTGGTATTGTTCGATCCAGTGGACGAAGGACACATCGCCTTCCAGCACGCTGACGCGCCAGGCGGTTGGGAATATCGGCGTTTCGCCGCTCTCGTGGCTGTCCGAAGCACTTTGTTCCGCGCCGGGATAGACGCTGCGCTGGAAGCTGGCGATATTGTAGGCGGCCGTTGCTGCCTGATCTTCCGAGTGGGTGAAGATGGAAGAAATATCGTCCCGGTCGCTGTAGATATAGGCTTGGGTGATGGCGTCGATCTGGTGATAATCGCCCATGACGGCGGTGACCGAGGTCATGACGCCGGTATTGACCAGCGTGGCGATGTTGGCGACGACATTGGCGCCTGCGGCGATATCGAGGCTGTTGCCGGACGGGCTATCTTCATGCAGGGAAACCTCGCTTTTTTCCGGTGCCTCGGCGGGCTTGGCGATGCCGCGATCCGGCATGAAGTCGTCGAGCGCCGGCTTGTCGTAGGCGACCGCGCCATTGATATAAAGACCGTTGACGTCGTTGCCGGCCAGAACGAAATCCTGATCCGCGCCGGTGCCGAGCGAGGTGACGTCGTTGTCGCGGGCGTGGTCGATATAATCGTGGGCGGATCTGGCGAGCGCCTGTAACGCGTCGTAGCTGTCAGTGCGCTGGAAGGTGGAAAAGGGCGTGAAGACGGCGGCGTCGTTGTAGAACTCAACGGTGCGCTCGGTCACGAAGGTCGTGTCGCGTGCCACATTGGGGCCGTCGGTCATGTTCAGATAGTCGTCGTCTTGGAGAATATTGACCTGTGTAAGATGGCCGGCCACCGAGCCGGGGCCGGTATGAACGACCAATTCGCGCTCATCAAACGAGAGGCGGCCGGGAAAACGGAAATGCGCGCCGGAAATATCGACCGGGATGGCATTGGCGAGTTGCTGCATGTCATATTCGACACCGCGGGCGAAATGCGGTCGCATGTAATCGAAATCGTAATAGCCGGAGCGATATTTGACGCCGGGATCGTAGTCCTCGAGCGGGACGTCATAGTTCTTGTCGAGCAGCCTTGCTGCCTCATCGTCTGGCAGTCGGTCCGGATCGGAATGCGCCGGGCCTTCGCTATAGTTGCTTCTCAGGCGCGCTTCCTCGATCACCGTGTCGAACATGCCGATGAAATGCGCGATCATGTCGGAAATCTTGTCAATATGCATTGGAGGTCCCTCCCTGATCATTGCGGCGGGGACTGGGAGCGGCAGGCGGCACACGTCTTGATGGCGGTGCTTCGTTCACCGAACCCGGTTCTTTTAACCGCAAACTGCACCGGCGGATGCCGGTGCAGCTCTTCTCGTCAAGAGGCGGGTATCAGGAGTGATCTTCCCCAACGTCCGAAACATGCGAGTTACCGCCTGTGATCGTGACGTCAACGGCATTGGAGAGCATGTTGGCGCCCTGCACCAGTTCCAGATGGAAGCCGGAATTTGCAAGGATTGCCGATGCATCCGCAGTGCTGGTGCCTGCTGCGTCGTCGCCGGCCTTGAGGTCCCAACCCTTGCCGTCCATGCCTTCGGCGCCGAAAGCGTCACCGGCATTGGCGTTCAGGTGGTTCTGAGCCCCGCCATTGTCCATCCTGACGTCGTAGGCGTAATCCTGATCTGCCAGATGGTTGGCCTGCACCAGGCTGAAGCCGGCATCGTTGCCGTCACCGCCGAGCGAGTTGTTGAGGATATTGTCGACGTCGAGAGTGAAGGAGAAGTCGTCACCCAGGTTGAAGGTCAGGTCGCCACCAGCGACACCGAGATTGCCGACATCCTTGACGCCCGCAATGTTACCGAAGTCGTCATCCGACTTGTAGTAGCTGTCAGCGGAGTTGAAGCTGTCGGTGGTCGTCGATACCTTGGTGGAGGTGTCGTTGTCGGAATAGGTGAACGTCTTGTTGTCCGAATCCGAGACCGTCTTCACGCTGGTGTCGTTGTCGCTGTACGATTTGCTGTCGTAGCTCCAGTCGTAGTCGGTCTTGATTGCGGTGTTGGTTTCGGTGCTGGTCGAGGTCGTGGTGGTCGTGTCATTGTCGCTGTACGACTTGCTGTCATAGCTCCAGTCATAGTCGTTGTCGCGATTGTCGCCATTGCCGACTGCGACGTCGATCTGTGCGTCAACATCCACATTGGTGCTGTTGTCGCTATTGTCGTTGTTGCGGTTTTCACCGTTTGCGGTGCCGACATTGCTGTCTTCCACCGAGGCGTCGTTGGTCGAGGTGTTAGCAAAACCCTCGGAAAGCGCGCCGATCTTGGTGATGTCGTCGCCGGCTGGCTGTGGATTGTAACCCATTTCGATTTCCTCCGAAAAAGCTCGGAGCAGCTTTCGAAATCCCTCTCATCTAAAACGGGATTTTTTCGCGCTTGCTCCGCGTTGCACAAAGATTGATGTCTGCAGATGCACTCATTACGTCTCATCTGCGGTTCGGCATCGGCCCGCAACCGGGCTCTTTTCGTTCAGCCCTTGTGCGCTACTCGATAAAAAGGCGCACAAATCCGTTCCTCGCTCCAATGGGGAGCGCGGTGGCTTCGTCTTTTTGCTTGCATGGTGTCTTGAAAAGGAGCCGGCGCTGGCAAACACACGTTAAGGCCGGTTTAGTCTTTTTTTGTCTGCCGCCATTCAGCGACGGTCAGACTGTGCCGCAGAAAAATCGTGCTTTCTAGCTATCAATTCGGGCTAGACATATAGGTACACGTCACCGGAATATATATGCCGGAGGGGTAGACCGTGCGGTGTTTCTGCTACCGCAGCCGCCCAAAACAGCGGATTTGGTAGTAGAAGCCGGCTTTTCAAAAACATGGTTTATGTGCGAGGGAAGGGGTCGTTATCCCGAAACGGCACATCGTCCGGGATCGTTTGCCGGAGACATATGAAAAGGCATTTCAACCAAAAGTTATATTTTCTTGGAATACAAAACCGGAGCGGAGGCTTTTCTAACGCCTTTGTTTCCTTGACGATTTCCAAGTGAATGATTCTGTCTCACCGTAATCAATTTTGTATGCCTAATGTAAAAAATAACCCGTATGGGCCATTTATTTACACAGCTTTTCGTATTAGCCTCCTAAATTAACGGGTAATTAATGATAGTTGACATGGCTTGAAGCGGGAATTGCCCCCTATGTTCTCGGGGGCGTCCTGGCGAACGACAGATGACACAGCCAAAAGAATGTAATGCGTAAGCGCTTTAGGGAGGCGTCAATGTTCATGGGAACGTCAGATTATGCGGCAAAACAAAAAACCGCCGTTTCACCTATAAATGGAACTTTATTAATTATAGCGGATCCGGACCTGTTTTCCGAGTGTCTCGTAGAGGCGTTGGGCAAAAAGTTCCCCACATTCGCGGTGATGAGCGTTGCTTCGTCGGCGACGATCAATAGTGATTACGGTTCCGATGTCCGGCTGGTGCTGCCATACCGCATGTCGGGCGAGCGGCTTAACAATCTTCTTGCGGCAATCCGCGAAAAGCATCCCGATGCGCCGATCGCCCTGGTGGTCGAAACCATCGACAAGTTCGAAGAGCCGTTGAAGCAGCTGGTGGGGACGCGCGTCATCGATGGCGTGCTGCCACTCAATCTTCGGCTTGATGTGTTTATGGCGGCGGTCGATCTATTGATGAAGGGCGGAGAACATTTCCCTGCAGCCCTTCTCGGCAAGCTCACACCCTATTCCCCTGCTGTCGTCAGCAAGAGCGTTCACAACAATGGCGTGATCGCCAACCGCGCTGACGCGCTTGCGGTCAACCGGGGCGAAATGGCGGCGCTGACGACGCGTGAGGTGCAAATCCTCGATCTTCTTTGCAAGGGAACGCAAAACAAGATCATCGCCGACAGGCTGCATCTGTCCGAGAACACCGTGAAGGTGCACGTCCGCAACATCTATAAGAAGATGAACGTGCGCAACCGAACGGAAGCGGCGTCGCGCTTCTTTCACAAGGATGACGACACGGCTGTTTCCGGCTGGAAGAACTAAACGTCAGGCCAGCCGGGCGTCAGTTTCCGCCGATGTTCGTGCCCGAGACTTAAGGTCTCAGGAAACAACGGGACTTCTGGCCAAATCCGCTCGGCGAGCAAATATAGGGAGAAGAACCGGAATAGGAATGTCGCGATATCGAAGGCGCCTCGGACGACGCATCGGCAACAAGCGTCACAGCTGCATTGCCTGTCCTGTCATAGCCGTAGGAAGCCCTGGTCGGAACAACCCGCGTCTTCATTGTCGTCGCATCCGCTGATGCGGTTTTGATGAGAACGGCGTCTTCGACCACGGCGCACGAAGCTGTCGCGAAAGTAAGTGATGCAAGGGCTGCAGCAACGAGCGCAAAATGATTGCGCCTGGCCGCTTTGCCACTCTTGGAATAAGGCATTTCATTCATCGTGTATGTCCCCTGAAGTCGACTGTCTGTCGCATCTCGCCGGGCGGTTTTGTCCCGGTGGACCGAGCCTTACAAAACCAGGATAGTCCCGACTGGTTGAGCGAAGCTTGCGCTAATGCTCAATAAGAAAGGCATAATGGAGGCGTAGTTAAAAAGTATTAAATCAGGGGTTATTTTTAGTAATTCAGCGTAATCAATTGTAATATTTCGATAAAATCAAGTTGACCTGTTTTTAGCTGCGCCTATCATAAAAGTTGAAATCTATCGAATCGTAATATTAAAGCCTCCAGAAGAAATAAAAACCGGAGGCTGATATTCAATATACCGCACAATCGTAAGTTTGATCGAGTTCAGGTCGAATCAGCCGGGCTGATTCCTCATGGGGAGGAGTGTGTAATGCGTAATTTCGTTCCCAACGAGCATGATAATGGCGTCACGATCTATTCGGAATGGCGTCCTGGCCAGCGCGTTCTCGTCAATGGTGGCGCTGGTTTCCTTGGTTCCCATCTTTGCGAACGTCTGCTGGCCGGCGGCCACGAAGTGATCTGTCTCGACGATCTTTCGACCGGACGACTGGCGAATGTCGAGCATTTACGGGACAATAAGCGGTTTTTGCTGGTCGAGCACGACGTGCGCAAACCCTATGACATCGACGTCTCGCTGATCTTCAACTTCGCGTCGCCGGCCTCGCCGCCGGATTACCAGCGCGATCCGGTCGGCACGTTGCTCACCAATGTCCTTGGCGCCGTCAATGTGCTGGAGGTCGCCCGCAGATGCGGTGCAACCGTAGTGCAGTCCTCGACCTCGGAGGTCTATGGCGATCCACTCGTCAATCCCCAGCCGGAAAGCTATTTCGGCAATGTAAATACAATCGGGCCGCGTGCTTGTTACGATGAGGGCAAGCGCAGCGCGGAAACCCTCTTTTTCGATTATCATCGCTTTTATGGCGTCGATATCAAGGTGGGGCGAATCTTCAACACCTATGGGCCGCGCATGCGACCCGATGATGGTCGCGTGGTTTCCAACTTCATCGTGCAGGCGCTGAAAGGCACCGACATCACCATTTATGGCGATGGCAGCCAGACGCGTTCCTTCTGTTATGTCGATGACCTGATCGATGGTTTCCTGCGTTTTTCGGCCAAGCCGAAGGATTGCACCGGGCCGATCAATCTCGGCAATCCGAGCGAAATTCCGGTACGGCAGTTGGCCGACATCGTCATTCGTATGACGGGTTCCCGCTCGCGCATCGTGCATCTGCCGGCCGCGATCGACGATCCGCAGCAGCGTCGGCCCGATATTTCACGGGCCAATGAGCAACTGAGATGGCAACCGCGCGTGCCGCTCGAAATAGGTCTGGAAAAAACCATCACCTATTTCGATGCGCTGCTGTCCGGCAGGAAAGTGGCGGAGGCCGTATGAGATGGCCCGCACAATCCTCGTCACGGGCGGGGCCGGATTCATAGGCAGCCACATCTGCAAGGCGCTGGCAAAATCCGGCTTCAAGCCCGTCGCTTACGACAATCTCTCGACCGGCCATGCCGACGCGGTTCGCTGGGGCCCCTTCATTGAGGGCGACATTCTTGATCGTGGCCTGCTGAAGGCCACGCTTAAGGAATTCTCACCGGCCTTCGTCATCCATTGCGCCGCCAATGCCTATGTCGGCGAATCCGTCGAAGACCCGCGAAAATATTACCGCAACAATGTCGGCGGTAGCCTGGCTTTGCTGGATGCCTGTCTCGACCAGAATATCGGCGGGCTGGTGTTTTCCTCCAGCTGCGCCACCTATGGCGTGCCGCCGCAATTGCCGATCCGTGAGGAAACCGCGCAGATGCCGGTCAATCCTTACGGCCGTACGAAGCTGATCTTCGAAATGGCGCTGGATGACTATGCCGCCGCCTATGGCCTGCGTTTCGTGGCGCTGCGCTATTTCAATGCGGCCGGTGCCGACCCGGATGGCGAGCTTTGCGAACGCCACGAGCCGGAAACCCACCTGATCCCCCGGGCGCTGATGGCTGCCGCAGCACGGCTGCCGCAACTCGATGTCTTCGGTGCGGATTACGACACCACGGACGGCACCTGCATTCGCGACTATATTCATGTCAGCGATCTCGCCGATGCCCATGTGGCCGCCGTCAATTATCTTGATGATGGCGGGGAGACGCTGCGTGTCAACCTTGGTTCCGGCCACGGCACGTCGGTCGGCGATATCATCCGGGCGATCCACCGCGTCACGGGGCAGGAAGTGCCGGTGCATTTCGGTGCAAGGCGCGAAGGCGATCCGCCGGCGCTGTTCGCCGATATTGAAAGAGCGCGGCAGACACTCGGCTTTGCGCCGAAGCATTCCGATATCGACACGATCATCCGCACGGCCGGTCCCGGTTTCGGACTGGAGGTGCGGTCATGACGGCGCGCTCCACCCCTTCCGTTCAACCGGCACGTGCCGCCGTAGGCGCATTGCGGATGCTCCCGGTCTTCACCGGCTGGAACCGCATGGCCTATCGTCTGGGCATCGGCGGCTGGCTGGTGACGCTGACCTATTTCTGGGGCTGGTGGCTCAACCGCGACCGGGTGATCGACTGGCCCTATTATACCGTCGTTACGCTGACGCTGGCGTGGATCACGTTGCTGCCGTCCTATTTCATCTTCATATTCCTCAATGCCCGCGTCGTCGACCGGCGCTCCCCTTTGCCCAAGGGCCGGGTGGCGATGGTCGTTACCAAGGCCCCATCGGAGCCTTTCGCTGTCGTGCGCAAGACGCTGCTGGCCATGTTGGAACAAAAAGGGCTGGAATTCGACGTCTGGCTTGCGGATGAAGACCCGGATGCGCAGACGATTGCCTGGTGTGGTGCGCATGGTGTTTTCATCTCGACCCGGAAGGGTGTCGCTGACTATCACCGCAAGACCTGGCCGCGCCGCACCCGCTGCAAGGAAGGCAATCTTGCCTATTTCTACGATCATTACGGCTATGAGCGTTACGATTTCGTCGCTCAATTCGATGCCGACCATGTGCCGGAACCGGGCTATCTGAGCGAAATCATCCGTCCCTTCGCCGATCCGGCGGTCGGATACGTCTCCGCACCCAGCATCTGCGATGCCAATGCCGGCGAGAGCTGGGCCGCGCGCGGCAGGCTTTATGCCGAGGCAAGTCTGCATGGCGCGCTGCAGCTCGGCTATAACAATAGCTGGGCGCCGCTCTGCATCGGCTCACATTATGCCGTGCGCACCAAGGCGCTGCGTGAGGTGGGTGGTCTTGGACCCGAGCTTGCCGAGGATCATTCCACCTCGCTGCTGATGAATGCCGGCGGCTGGCGCGGCGTCCATGCCGTCAACGCCATCGCCCATGGCGACGGGCCGGCGACATTCGCCGATCTCATCGTGCAGGAATTCCAGTGGTCGCGCAGCCTGATGACCATCCTGCTGCAATATTCGCGGCACTATGTGCCGAAGCTGCCTTTGCGGCTGAAATTCCAGTTCCTGTTTTCGCAGCTCTGGTATCCGCTGTTTTCGGGCTTCATGGCGCTGATGTTCGTGCTTCCCATTGTTGCCCTGTTGCGTGGGCATGTGCTGGTCAACGCGTCTTATCCGGCGTTTCTGGCGCATTTCCTGCCGATTTCACTGATCATGATCGTGTTCGCCTTCTTCTGGCGGGCCACGGGCGCATTTCGCCCGCATGATGCCAGGCTGTTCAGCTGGGAAGCCATGGTGTTCCTGTTCCTGCGCTGGCCCTGGTCGCTGATGGGTGTTTTGGCGGCAATCCGCGATACGATCCGTGGTGATTTCGTGGATTTCCGCATCACGCCGAAAGGCACGCAGGCCAAACCGCCGCTGCCGCTGCGGGTGATCGTTCCTAATATGGTGCTGGCGGCGGTGAGCCTTCTCGCCATGGTCCTGGCGCCGCGCGATAGCGGAGCGGAAGGCTTCTTCATATTCGGGGCGATCAATGTGGTGATCTATGCCGGACTTTCGGTGTTTCTGCTCATCCGCCACGCAATGGAAAACGGCGTGCCGCGATTGCCGGCCATGCGCAGCGGCGCGACCGCTGCCGCCTGTTCGCTGTTGCTCGTCGCCGGCAGCGCTGCGGAACTGAGTTCCCACGCGATTGGCGGCCTTGAGGCCCTGTCGCACGGGCAGCCCTACGTCACCTTCACCGAAACGCGCTTCACGGTTGCCGGTGCGGGTGTGGAGGGCGCGAGATCGGTGCGTCTGAAACTGCGCATCACCCTGCCAGGTTTGCCCGGTCATCGGGAAATGCAGGCGGAACCGGCCGTCGCACCGTCGCCGACAGTGGCAACCGGAGAAATCATGCTGGCCGACAATAGGGTCGGACAATAGAAGGAGGAGACTGTGATGAAAACAACAATAGACAAATGCGGGTTCTCCGCTTTCGTACTCTGCCTTGCGGTGATCGCGCCCAGTGCCGTCCACGCCGCGGGCGGCACGAAGACGCCGAAACCGCTCAGAACCAGTGAAGTCGTGGAGATGTACTTCGACAAGACCTGGAAATGGGATACGGGCGGCGGACGCTTCATTGCCGACGGCCGTAAATTCATCGCCCTGACGGAAGAAAAGGGCAAAAAATCCGTCGGTGAAGGCCGCTGGACCGTCGATGCCAACGGCACGCTGTGCATGCGCGCGACCTGGAAAGCCGATAATGGAAGCGGCAAGGCCGATACCTGCTTCGACCACGGCCGTATCGGCAAGGTGCTTTACCAGCGCAAGCAGGGCGGCCAGTGGTACGTGTTCCGGCACAACCCGCCGAAGCCCGGCGATGAATTCCTGAAACTTGTCCGCAAGGACGACGTCACCCCGCAGATCGCCGCCTATGGCAAGGCGATGACGGCGACGCGGTAGGGAGGAGAGTGTCATGCAGATAACAAGAAGAAAACTGCTCTTTGCAAGCGGGGCTGCCGTTGCCTTTTCAGCCAGCATGTACCCCATGTTCAAACTGGATGCGCAGGGTGTTGCACCCATGGGCGCCACGGGCATGAAGACGCTTGCCGACAAACGTCCGACATTGCATGCGGAGGGTATCCGTTTCGGCGCTTACGATCCGCATGGTGATTTCACCGGACAGGCCGGGGTGGCGACGGAACATCTGTTCCTGCCCTGGGAAGACGTGGATCTCGACAGCCTCGCGCTCGCCGACGCCTATGCTCTTGAGCGCAAGCGCAATGTGTTGATCACCGTCGAACCATGGTCGTGGGACGTCAACTGGCGTCTTTCCTCCGACGAGTTGCGCCGCAAGGTGCTGGGAGGCGACTACGACAAGAACATGCAGGCAATCACCGCCCGCATGTCGGCAATGAAAAGCCCGCTGATCCTGCGCTGGGGACAGGAAATGGAAGACACGTCCGGCCGCTTCTCGTGGTCGGGCTGGAGCCCGCAGGACTATATCACGGCTTACAAGCGCGTGGTGGACATGACCCGCAAGGCGGTTCCCGGCGTCAAGGTGATGTGGTCGCCCAAGGGTCTCGATGGCCTGCAGGCCTACTACCCCGGCGATAACTATGCCGATCTCGTCGGCCTTTCGGTCTTCGGTCTCGAAGACTACGACAAGATCGAATATGGCGGACCGAAGACCTTCTCCGATCTGCTGCGCAAGGGCTATGGCCTCGTGGATACCTACAACAAGCCGGTCTGGGTTGCCGAACTCGGCTATGAAGGCGGCGATTCCTATGTTCGTCCGTGGATGAACGACGTGACGCTGAAGCAGGCGGATTTTCCGAAGCTGGAAGAGGTCGTCTATTTCAACGACAAGGACGTGCATCCATGGCCGCACAATCTCGGCAAGCCCGACTGGCGCGTTGTGCGTCCGGCCAAGGCTTGAACGAGGCCGGAGCGGGCCGAGCGGACGCCCGGCCCGCTCGCCCGCCCGGACATTTTACCCGCTGACGGCGAGCACCGC
>NZ_SUPW01000016.1 GCF_013337285.1 Agrobacterium tumefaciens
ACCGTGCTGGCGGTCAGCGGATGAATTGAAAATGATGCTAGTCGTCGAAGAGGAATAGCAGGGACTGCTTTCTGAATTGGCTCGGTTCATTTTTCAGCTTTTTTATTCCCATGTTTAAAATGGGATAGTGCTTTTGCTCTGTCAGCCAGTTAAAAAGACATGGTGGGGCATCAAACTATGGTCACTCTTTCGAAAGGCACGTAATGGCCCTTGATCTGCTGAACCACGAAGATGAGCTGAAGATTGCTAAAGAACTCAACTCCCTGTTAGCTTCAAAATATGCTCAGGAGGTGGTCAATCGTGTTGCAAATGATGTCATGTCAACACAATTGAATGGAGATCGGGTTGGCGATGGAAAAGTGAAAAATGATAGAGGTGGCTTCCGCGCGACACTCCGTTCGCTTAATCCTGAGCGTCTGATACGAAGAGCGTTACGGAAGCGGTTTTCAAAACAGGGAACGGTCTCGAAGTCGCGGGAAGCTTTCGATTGTCCCGAATATTTTCCCTTATATGTTCAGGGTCTCAACATCCAATATAGTACCGGAACTTTAGTTGACAGGCGAGGTGTTGGCAGAGTTGCGCGTGAGATATTGAAGGAACTAATAAGGCGAGAGGCGCTCGCGACCCTCACGGTTGGATCAGCCTGCGAAAAGCCTATTCATTTTTTCCCTTCTGTTCATTGGTGTCCCTCAGAGCTGCCTCCTCGCTCTGTTGTTATGGTGCACGACGTTATTCCTTTGCTGTTTGAGGACATATTCCACAAATCAACTGTCGGCGAATGGAAGCAGAGATACATTCATACAATCAGAAACGCCGACCTTATTGTAACCGTTAGTGAAAGCAGTTCGGACGATATCTCGCGGATTATTGGTATCCCGAAAGAAAAGATTCACGTCGTTTATAATGGTGTCGATGTTCTGGACTGGGAGGAAGACAAAAGTGTGGATTTTCTCACACCCGACGCTCCTTATTTCGTCTGTATAGGTTCCAACGATTACCATAAGAATATCGACGTCGTGATCAAGGCGATGGGCTACAGCAACGCAGATGACTATCATTTGGTCGTTGTTGGAAAATCACCAAAAGGGTTTTCTGCGGAGTTGACCTCCGGTAGCGCGGGAAAGATACATCCAGTCGGTCGCCTGACAGACGGGCAGTTGGCGAGAGTATTAAAACGATCCAGAGGATTACTTTTCCCCAGTCTATATGAAGGCTTTGGTTTGCCTCCGTTAGAGGCGTTGATGCTTGAAGTTCCCTGCATATGCAGCACGAGACCTGCCATGACAGAGTTACTGCCTGGCGTGGTGGTTTTTTGTGATCCGGATAAACCGCAGGATTGGGCGAATGCCATGCATCAATTGGCTAATTTCCCACCGGACATGGACGTTAGAAGTCAAGTAGCAAGTGAACTTCGGCGCCAGTTCAATTGGGCAAGGTCAACGGATTTGCTTTTATCTGTGCTTGGCAGACTTAAAGATGTTGAACGCTGAAACGACCACGGTTGTTGCAGGTGACGTGACACGAGGTTTTCACAACGCTTTGTGACGCGGCGAGGTGTACTATACCTGCCTGCATTTGCCGTGCGTTTTGATGCAGAAAACCCCGCCACCTGATGTCTTGATGGGTGGCGACGGGATTGCCGCAATTTCTCCATTCACGAGGAAAGTCTCAGTTGCAGGTCAATTCCTGCCGTCTTGACCCGTCGAGTGGAGCCGGACACCAGTAATACGGATGCCGTGCAGGTTATTGCCGGCAATGCGAAATTCCCAGTTGCCAAGCTCCTGCTGCCCGATAGTGAATTCGAGGCTGGTCGTAGCGGTCTTTCCGCTTAACCCGCGTTGCAGGAGCGTGGATGTGGCTGGACCGGTTACGGTATTATATACCTCAATTGTGGCTTCGTCCGCGCGCTCGTCGAAAATTCGTGCGTCTATTTCAACGCGGTATTTTCCCGGCGGCAGCACCATGCCGGGACCATAGAGTTTGTGTTTACCGCCAGTACCGGCCAGATCGAGAATAGAGGTATTCACCTGACCGTACCGTGTTCTCATTTCCGGCAGCAGGTTGCTGTCGATCACGGGCAACAGGGCGAGACCGGCATTTTCGAGTTGCGCACGCGGCAGGTGTGAAGCGAGATAGAATGGAGTACCAGCAATCCGATACAGCGAATCGGCCTCGAAATTTGCCAATTGCTGGCGTACGTTGGCAAGGCTGATACTGTTAGTATGCCAAACCAGTGTTTCGGGTGGGCCGTTATCGCTATTTGGATTATCGAGGTCGTCTTCTTGCAGAAAGGCGCGCGGACGCAGTGAAAGCAGTGCCGGGTCAGCCTTGATGCGTCCCAAGAAATGTCGGTTTTGCTCTATATTGTCCGCTGCCCTGTCGGTGTCTCTCACCACATTGCTGTTCCAGGCCGGTAGAAGGGTACTCCAAGGAAAACTGATGGAAATACCGGCGATTATAAATATTGGAAGCAATATCTGTATGCCCGCCTGTCGCCGGAGCGTACGAGGTTCCTTAAGATGTGATATCTGCGGCGCTACGCTCCACCATAGAAACCAGAAAATAGCGATCTGAAAGGGAAAGGGATAATACACGTCCATTTGGCCGGCAGCATCACTCAAGGCGGTGAAGTTGAGGAGTGACCATGGAATATAAGCCAGGAAGCCGAAAAAAGGTATGGGATTGCGCCAAATGATCGTCGCCAGCAAAGCAATTGCGGCGGGCAGCACGAGATAGAGGCGCTGCGTAAACAAGATGGCGAGCCGCTCCTGCATCAGTGACCACGTCAGGTGCGCATAAGGAGGGACACCAGTGTAGATGCGAGTAAAGGCGCCATCAGCTGGAAACAGCGAACTGCGGATCAGCACGGCTGCCAGCGACAGACAGAAGGCCGGCAGTAGCAGCGTCAGTATATTGCTCCCAGCTGTCACACGACGGCTGCTCCACATGGTCCAGACCCATAACAGTCCGAGCGGCGCAACGATATGGAAGCCCATATCCTCGCGCACCGAAAGCGCCAGTATTAAAAACAATGCCGCCAATCGCCGTTTGCCGCTAAAGAAGGCGGCGAGGCAGGCGCAGACCATTAGCGCACCCAACGCTTCGATATGGGGGTATGCCAGGATAAACATGGCCAGACCGTTGAAGGCAAAAGCCAACGCCAGAAGGGCCTGCCAAAGCGGTCTTTCTGCAAAGCAGGGTATTCTGCGCAGAGCAATCCACGCCAATAAACCGCTGCCCCCGAGAACTACGCCCTGGAAGCTGGCAAACCATGTTATCGGTCCCCATGGCCAGAAAAAGCTTAGCAGGCCAATGGCGTAAAGGATTGGCGACAGATGTGTGCTATAGAAAAGATTGTTGTCGATAACGGATGGGTTGGTCAGGTTGAAATCCTGTGGGCGCCACATCAGCGCCGCAAACCAGCCGCTATCGTGTAGATAGCCACCCGACACATAGAAATGGTTCATCACAAAGCTGAAACCGGCTAGAAACGGCACCAGAAAGGATAGGAGCACAGCTATGCTTTCCTTCACTAGTGCGAGCCTCGGCGCTGTCGGTTCAAGTGTCTGGCAAATCATTCCCATTTGTTGCTTCTCTGTCGCCGTTTTCGCGACGATCTCTTAAATTACTATGCAAGTGCTGCGCCGGTATCGGCGTGATCACGATCAGGCACGTTTCTTCACGCAGAAGCGGAAAAATATAAAATCTTTATATTTTCATTACTTTGAAGAAATGCTCCGGAATATTTCGAATGATCAACATGATCAACTGCCAGACAGGACGTACGTAGACAATATTTTTTTTGCGCAGAACGGCGCGCTCAATCGCAACCGCGACCTCGTTTGGGTCGGCTGTCAGGACCGCTGGTAAATCCATCCCCTCTGTCATTTTGGTTGCAACAAACCCCGGTAAAACTGTAACCACATGGACGCCGCGCTTGGCGAGGCGGTTGCGTAGGCCAGAGAGAAATGCGGTAAAAGCAGCTTTGGCGGAACCGTAGACGTAATTAGTTGCGCGGCCGCGCTCGCCAGCAACGGAGCTGATCCCGACAAGCGTACCCGAGGCCCGTTGTTCGAAGCGATTGGCGAGAAGGGCCAGGATACTTGCCGGGCCTTCATAATTACTGCGCATAACGTGGCTTGCGGCAATAGGATTGCGTTCGCTTTCCTCCTGTCGACCCATCAGTCCGATGGTGGATATTGCAATTTCGGGCAGAAGGGGAAGGTTGTTCAGGAATTCTTCGTGTGTTTCAATCGAGAGTGCATCAAATTCATGCAATGTAACCTCGACACCGTAACGGAGCTCGATATCACGTTTCTCGATGTCGAGACCTTCGGAATTGCGCGCTGCCAGTTGGATAGCGTACCCTTCTGCGGCGAATTTACGGGCTACAGCGTTGCCAATGTCCGACCGAGCACCAATAATAAGGACAGTCGGTTTCGTCATATTGAGAGCCTTTCTGCCTGAGACGAAATAAAGCGGCTTTTCCAGCCATTTTCGTCCCGATTATGTATGAATTTTTCTACGCGTGCATCTGAGGCCCGTAATGTGTGGGCGGACATACGGCTGTCTTTCGCCAAGTAGAAGCGCCCGCCATTCTCGACTGCAATTTCATCGAGATGGTTCAGTAAACGAAGGGTTTTCCTTGAGATTGGGAAATCAAGCGCGAGAGTGTAGCCTTCCATGGGAAAGGAAAATTTGCTGTCCTGCGGGCCAAGTCTTTTAAGAACGGCCAGAAAAGAGCCTGTTCCGGCAAGGGAAATGGCCTCAAGCAGGGCCGAAATTCCTTTTTCTGAACGATCAAGAGGCAGTACACATTGAAACTGAGCAAACCCGCTTCGACCATATATCCGGTTCCAGCCCAGTACCGAATCTAACGGGTAGAAGTATGAATCGCAATCAACGAGATGCTCTCCAGTTTTGCTTGCCCCTTTTTTGTAGTATAGCTTGTTGAACAGTCTTACTGTTATTCGATTCAAAATACCGGATGGCAAAGTGATCGGTAATCTGACTACCCGTTTATCATGCTGCGCGAACGGTTCGTTGGCATGTCTCGCTGATAGGTCGGATGTCGACGCATGTTCGCCTAACATGATTAGAGAACGCCCTAAATTCTCTCCACGCCCGAGGCAATCGATCCAGGCGACTGAGTAGGTCGCGTCCTTGTATTTTTCGAAGATTTCAATAGCTGTCCGCAGGTTTGGAGCCGGGACAGTTGTTTGCCGGATCCACGAAGTCTCGACGCGTCTGAGGCGGAACGCCGCGCGTAGAATGATCCCGGTCAGACCCATGCCGCCCAATGTATGTTCGAAGAGATTAATATTCGTCTCGTGGGAGCATCGGATAGTCTCTCCTTTGAAGTCCAGGACATCAATCCAGTCGACACATGTTCTAAAACTGCCCTCTTTATGGTGGTTTTTACCATGGACATCCGCAGCAATCATGCCACCTAGAGTAACGAATTTCGTTCCCGGCGTGACCATGGGGAACCAACCCCTAGGTAGAAATGTCTTGATGACGTCGCCCAGCAGTACTCCAGCTTCAGCGACAAGCTGACCAGTCTGCTTTTCGAAAGAGAGCATGCGATTGAAATATTTCATTGAAATAGTGCTGAATGGATTAATCGCACTATCGCCATAGGCACGGCCATTGCCGCGGGCTATTACACTATGCTTGGAGTTCACCAAATCGCACAGTGTTTCCACATCGCGCGGAAAATAAAGTTGGGTCTCTATCGAAGGGTATCGACCCCAGCCAGATATTTTCATAACGCGAGCTCTCCGCGTTTGTCGTTAAAGACAAACCGCTTGTCGAGATTGTACTTAACGACATATCCTATCGCCAACCCGATAATGGCGCCGATTTCCCGCATAAGATCGGTTTGCCAGATTTGCCAAAACGTGGTCTCGGCTCCCCAGAATATCAGAGTGGTTAGAATGCCCATTACTGTGTATAGCGTGAATTTTCGGGTGTTGTTTTTCACTCCCATATCTTGGTCATAGAAAATCCATCGCTTGTCGAGTGCATATTTTATGACGAGACCTACAAGCGTTCCCATTCCTATGGCGGCAATAAAGTGGGTACCGGTGCTTCCAGTCTGAAGAACAATCCGTTGCGTGGCCAGGTTTGCAAAAGTCGCTACGGCAGCGAATATAGCATACCTAAAAGTCAGCGTGCCTAGTGTCATAATAGTGCACTTCCCAGTGTGAAGGCCAAGATTATCAATGCACATATTTGACTGGTGCCATCTTTAGCTGCGTACACGACCGGATCGTCATGCATCAGACCGCGGTGCGCGATCATGACAGCGCGGGTGATCCAGTAAAGGAGAATCGCACAGACCCCCCAAAGCGCCTCCGGGCGTGCATAAAGCTCCATCACTGCAGGGGAATTGACATAAAGCGTCATCACGAGCACGGAGACGTAGCCAGCAGCGATCGCGATCATTGAAATTATAGGCAAGTCATCGACATGATAACCCCTGCCGCTCGGTTTCAGATTTCCCCGCTCTGCGCTGTCGATTAACTCAGCCTGCCTTTTGATGGCTGCTAGCGATAAGAAAAAGAAAACGGAGAACGCTAGCAGCCAGATTGATATGCCAATCGACGTCGCCACGGAACCGGCAAAAATCCTTATCGTATAAAGTGCAGCGAGCATGCAGATATCAACGACAATCAACCTCTTGAGATAGAGCGAATAAGCGGTCGTCAACAGATAGTAGCCGATCATGACTACCAGAAATTTCCAGCTTATAAAAAACGCGAAAAAAGAACCGAGACCTACAAGCGTTCCCGCCATTAAGGTGCCATATGTGATGGGAACGGTGCCTGCGGCAAACGGCCGTTTTCGTTTTCGCGGATGCGCTCTGTCTGCAGAAAGATCGAGCAGATCGTTCAAGACATATACGCCTGAAGCTATCAGGCTGAAGCACACAAATGCCGCTATCGACGAGACGACGGTTGCTCCATCTATCTGATGTGCGGCAAGCATCGGTACGAATACAAGGAGATTCTTTAACCATTGGTGAGGCCTGAGTGCCTTGATATATGGTTTTATAGAATCTTTTTCGCTCTGAAGGTGTTCCACGGTGTCGCAAAGTGCTTCGACTTTCGCGCGCACTTTTCTTGGTACATCGACTGTGATTGCTTTTTCCGCACGTTCCCACACGGGCAAATCGGCCGCGGTGTCCCCCATGTAAAAAAAGCCACTTTCTCCGAAGCGCTCTTGCAAAAACGCAGCTTTAGTTGCACCTTTCAGATTACGTGTGCCGTCAGAGCCGTGTACCTCATCAAAGATACCGAGATGATCCGCTATTGCTTGTGCGACTTGCTGATCAGAGGCTGTAACAAGAACGGCACGACCACCGGCGCTTCGCCATTCCTCGATATAAGCCAGTACTTTATCGTTATAAGGAAGCACACTTGCATCTACGGTTGCCGCGCGGGCGAGGTGACGTTTCAAGTGAGCGCGCCCATGTGACAGCGCTGAAACTGCACTGAAAAGACAGCGCCAATTCGAGCCAAAGGCTGACCAGAAATTTTCGTATAGCATGTCGGTGCGGAGAAGGGTTCCGTCCAAGTCAACGACCAGCATTTTTCGGGTATCGAAATTCAACGGTTCATCGCTCTTTCGTCATGCGTTTTTTGTTGTGGCGGAGCCCGGATATGTAAGGGCGCTATCAAGCGGTTACTCCGCCGCGGACGCCAGAGAGCCTCGTTATCCTTTTTTTTGGGGGCGTCCTAACGTATAGGGCTCGGTCACGCAATCGATTGATGACCGGTTAGCGCAGAAACATTTTGAAAAGATCGGAAATAATTCGAAAGCTATTGAAAACTTCCAACATTATCTGATAGCTGCTGCGGGCGCATAATTGCGGATTTTGCTTGTTGGGAAGAGACACATGAAAACGGCACTCGTCTGCGGAGCAGGTGGATTTATTGGCGCACATCTGGTCAAGCGCCTGAAACGCGAAGGTTTCTGGGTGAGAGGCGTCGACCTCAAGTTCCCAGAATACGCTGCAACTGAGGCTGACGATTTCGTTATCGCAGACTTGCGGGAGCAGGCTAACTGTCGAGCAGTAATTGATCGCAGGTTCGATGAGGTATATCAGCTCGCCGCCGATATGGGCGGTGCGGGGTATATTTTTACGGGTGAGAATGATGCTGATATCATGCACAATTCGGCCACCATCAATCTCAACGTTTTGGATGCCTGCTACCGTCGCAACATAAAGCGGGTATTTTACAGCTCTTCAGCCTGTATGTATCCCGAGCATAACCAGACCGACCCGAGTGCTCCCGTAACGCGGGAAGACAGCGCTTATCCGGCAAATCCGGACAGCGAATATGGCTGGGAAAAGCTGTTTTCCGAACGTCTTTATCTTGCTTATAATCGCAATCACGGGATGGAATGCCGTGTTGCGCGTTATCATAACATCTTTGGCCCGGAAGGGTCCTGGGTTGGAGGACGCGAGAAGGCGCCGGCAGCACTCTGCCGTAAAGTCGCGGAGGCTGAAGCCGGTGGAGCGATCGAGATCTGGGGCGATGGTCTGCAGACGCGGTCGTTTCTCTTTGTCGATGAGTGCCTTGAGGCCACTCTGCGGCTGACGCGATGTGAAACCTTTGCCGGACCGGTGAATATTGGCTCTGAAGAGATGGTTTCGATCAACGAACTCGCCAGGATCACCATGCGAGTGGCTGGCAAGGATCTCGAAATTCACAATATTCCAGGCCCGCAAGGTGTACGTGGTCGTAACTCCCACAATGACCTTATTCGAGAAAAGCTGGGATGGGAGCCAAGCCTTACGCTTGAGCAGGGGCTGGCCCGCACCTATCCCTGGATTGCTCGTCAGGCCGAGCTTGCACGTGGAAAAAACAAGTGACGGCCGGCGGCCCGATCTGTAGCGAGATATTATGATGAAGCCGAAACTCTCTGTTATAGGCCTGGGCAAACTCGGTGCGCCCATGCTTGCCGTCTTTGCCAAAAAGGGCTTTGATGTCATTGGTATGGATTTGAATTCCGCATTTGTGGATTCAATCAATCGTGGCGTGGCGCCGGTTCCTGAGCCGCAGCTCCAGGAATTGATCACGGAACATGGCGGGCGCATTCGGGCTACGACCGATATCCGCGAAGCGGTGCTTTCCTCGGACGTGACCTTCATCATCGTTCCGACTCCAAGTGGGCCGGATCGTTTTTTCCGCAATGACTATGTGATCTCTGCGCTGGAGAGCATCGGCGCGGCATTGCACGGCAAGACCGGCTACCACAATGTCGTTATCACCTCCACCGTCATGCCTGGCTCTACAGGCGGCATACTACGGCAGACGCTTGAGCGCGCATCCGGTCGAACCGTGGGCTCGGATCTTGGTTTGTGTTATAACCCGGAATTCATAGCGCTCGGCACTGTGGTCCGCGATATGCTTTATCCAGATATGATTCTTATCGGCGAAAGCGATTCTAAAGCGGGAGATTTGCTCGAAAGCGTCTATCGTGGCTCGACAGAAAGCAATCCTGAGTTCCAGCGGATGAACTGGGTCAATGCGGAACTTTGCAAGATTGCCGTCAATACCTACGTGACCACCAAGATCAGCTATGCAAACATGATCGCCGACATGTGTGATCATCTTGACGGCGCAGATGCGGATGTTGTGACGGATGCTCTCGGTGCCGACAGCCGGATCGGAAAGAAGTATATCAAGGGCGCCATCGGTTATGGTGGTCCCTGTTTCCCACGCGATAACAAGGCATTCGCGGCGCTCGGACGCAGCCTTGGCGCGCGCACGGATCTCGCCGAAGCGACGGATGTCATCAATGATCACCAGACCGAACGTCTTGTGAGGGCGATAGCGGCATCTGCTGATCCCGGAGCACAGGTTGCAATTCTCGGACTGTCTTACAAGCCGGAAACGCCGGTGATTGAGGAAAGCCAGGGATTGGCGCTCGCTCATAAACTGGTCAGCATCGGCTATCGTGTGCGGATCACGGATCCGCAGGCGCTTGTCAGTCTTCCGGATCAGATCGCCGATGGGATCGTGATCAAGGTCGATGCGGACAGCGCCATGGCAGGAGCAGATGTGGTCGCGATTGTGACGCCCTGGAAAGCCTACCGCAATCTCGACATTGCGAGTGCTGGGCCGAAGGCGGTTATTGATCCGTGGCGAGTCGTCGATGCTGAAAAGCTTTCGGCTGCCATAACGTTGATCAGACCCGGTATGGGCGATTGGCTCACGGATGCCGCCGCAGCGAAACATAACCGGGTAATGTCATGATATCGATCGTCCTCTATGGAAGGAACGACAGTTACGGTTATAACCTCCACAAGAGGGCTGCTCTCAGCCTGAATTGTATGGCGGAAGTGCTGACCGACGAAAATGATGAAATTCTTTTCGTTGACTACAACACGCCGGATGATTTTCCGACCTTCCCGGAGGCGATCTGCGACACGCTGACAGATCGTGCGAAACGCCTTTTGCGGATCATCCGCATAAGGCCAAGCGTTCATAATCAGTTGTTCGCGTCTCGTACGCATCTGAAGGCTCTTGAGCCGATTTCACGTAACGCTGCCGTCAGGCGGTCCAATCCTGCGAACCGTTGGATATTGTCGACCAATACGGACATGATCTTTGTACCACGCGGGTCGCAGTCCTTATCTGAACAGTTGGCCGGACTGAAGGACGGATTTTATTGCGCTCCTCGTTTCGAGATACCCGAGACGCTGTGGGAGAGCTTTGATCGGCTTGATCCGGCTGGAGTTATTGCTGAAACGCGCGCGATGGGAGAGACCCTTCATCTCAATGAAATTGTCTACGGCGCTGATTCAATTCTTTATGATGCGCCGGGTGACTTCCAGCTCATGAGACGCGAAGATCTTTTTGCCATCCATGGGTTCGATGAGCGGATGCTCCTGGGTTGGCACGTTGACTCGAATATTTCTAAGCGCCTTGTAATGCTTCACGGAAAAGTTAGCGACGCTGTACCCGCAGTTTTTGGTTATCATTGCGACCACACGCGTCAGACGACACCAATGCACGCACATAAAAGCGTGGAGAATAATCCAGAAGAATTTATCGACGGGGTGAAGAGGCCTGACATTCCCGATCAAGCGGAAGTTTGGGGGCTCAACGGAATAGAACTGGAAGAAATCAGCCTGACGAATACCGTCAATATGGCTTATCGTCTTTCCCTTTCTGAAGCGATAGAGACACCGCTTACTCGTCCGCTGGAAGCAAGATATCGAGCAGAGTCTTATGACAATGAAACCGGCAGTCCAGAACACGTCTTGCCGTTTCTCGTTGATCTTTTTGCGAATGCCCCACGGAACACGCAGGTCGTCTGGATTGGTCCTCTGGATCGCATGTTCAACCTTTTTACCCGTTGTTGGGATAGTCTTGGTTTCTCTAATCGCGTGACAGTTTGGCAAGCGGGCCCGGAGCATTCGGCCACGCTTGCTCAGGCGGATGCTTTCGTAATCAATTTCGGGCTTCCTGATAAGGCTGAAGGCGAGGCTCTTGCCGAAGTTCTAAACGGATTTTTTGCTGCGATAGTTGATGAACGTCGGCATTTGGCAAAAAAGGGGGAGCCGAGACGCTTCATTGGCATTAATGCGGTTCATAATCGCTTTGAATCTATTATGCAGCGGTTCGTTGGGTGCGGACGTACGCCCTTTTCCGCGCGGCTTCGCCACGGTTATCTTCTTCAGTCCATATTTAAGGACGTTGACGACTGGACGCCAGAAATGCGTGCCGGTGCGGCAGGTGTTCGGGAGAAGGATGTCATCCGCTCCAACAGTGAAGTTGGGCACATTTTTTTTGGGCCTTACGCTCATTTGGCACCCGGTGACTATCGTATAGATTTGACTCTATCGCGCCGATGGGATCACCCGTTGAAATGCAGGCTCAACCTCGATCTGCTTCAAGGCGACAAGGTTCTTTACGAAAAGAAAGTAAACCTTCTCCGAGGGAAGGTAACTGCGAAGCTATCGTTGCATGTTGCCCCTCGCGACATATTGCTTCCCGTACAAATTCGCCTCCACTCATCTGGTAAGGCACGTATAACACTCGAAAATGTCGTAGTTAAACGTACCTCTAAACTTGCTGAGGATTGGTCGATATGACGCTATCTGCTTTTCGCCATAGGTTTGCGAGTTTTCGTGCGGTTGGTTGTGATCCATTGGTATCAGAAGTCGAAAGATTGAATGCCGATGGGCAGGATATTCGCAACGTTGCTGCTCGGGTGAAGAACGGGAACCTGCCACTCCCGCCTTCTGTTCTTAAGGATACAGAGTTTAAGACAGGAACCTTAAGCGCACTTGCTTTGAAACGAAAAGCAACGGTGACGTTTGCTGCGGGTCTCAACTAAGCGTGAAAGCCCAGCTATGAACTCAAATGGTGCAATCGGAAATAGAGCGCCTTGGAAGGTGCTTAAAACTCATGCCATTTACGACGCTCCACCATTTTTGGAGCTCTCGGTTGAAATGGTCGAGTTGCCGGATGGGCGCGTTGTCGACGATTATCATCAAGTTCATTTGCCTGATTTTTCGATTGCCGTGCCGATTCTCGCCGATGGTCGTATTTTGACTTTATGGCAATATAAACATGGTGCTCGATGCTATTCCATGACCTTTCCCGCTGGCCATGTGGAGCCCGGGGAAGATGCTGTTGAGGCGATGCTGCGGGAACTGCGAGAAGAAACCGGCTATGTGGCTGAGAATGCGGTTAGCTTTGGCAGTTATGCCGTTAGTGGCAATCAGGGCTGTGGGCGTGCGCATCTTTTCGCCCTGACGGGTTGTTGTCCCGCCGGCGTCGCCGATCACGACGATCTTGAAACTTTCGATCTTAGAGTTATGACAGTGGAGGAAATAAATGCGGCGATCGATCAGGGACATTGTGCAATCCTTCCTCAGCTCGCCGTCTGGCTCGCGACCAGAGCACATTTCGGGTTCTGACGATCAGCGACTGGCCGAACATGAAACAGGTCTGACCGTTCACGCTCCGGCTCCTGCTGTCCAGCTCGATCTGGCTCCGATCTGGACCATGGTTCCAGAGGCAGAGCCAATTCGGCTTGGCGCGTACTACGCCCACATGCGGGGCTACTATCCTTATTGTGAGATGCAAACCAAACGCTGGTGTGTCCGCAACATCGGCCGCGATTGGCGTATTTTTGATGTCGGGGGTAATATCGGATATTACTCCGCACTTTTTGGTCGCTGCGCACCTGAAGGCCGGGTTGTTGCATTCGAACCGACGGAAACGCATCGTATGCTCAGGCACAATCTTGAGCTCAACGGCATTTCAAATGTCGAAGTCCAGCAGATTGCAATGGGGGAGGCCGAAGGTAACCGTCGTGATGCGATATTCCGCGTCTGGGGCAGTCCCGCGGAAGTGGAGGAGTTTCCTTTCTCGACAGTGGACGCGGAAATGCGGCGTCTGGAATGGGACAGGCTTGATCTTCTTAAGGTTGATGTCGATAGCTTCGATCTCGAAGTGTTGAAAGGCTCTCTTCAGACACTCGACAAATTTAACCCATGGATTCTCGTCGAACTTAATCATGCCTTGGCGGAAAGAAAGCAGAGCGTATCTCAGGCGCTCGAATGGTTGGCATCGGTAGGTTACCAAGATGCTCTCGTGATGGACGGCGAGAATTTCCTTTTGCGTCGTCCTGAGGGCGCGCCGGTTGCCGTTGATGGCTTGAGGCTCATACATGAACGGGAGCCTGTCTATGTTGCACCTGTTCTTGTGGCGACGGAAGCACAGGCGGCTAACGTTGCTGCAGTATTCGAACTACCTAGTACTGGTGTTCTGGATGAAGAAACCGGTGATCTGGTTATCAATGCACCAGCCTGGGGCTATGGCTTGATCTGGAAAGTGCAACCAATCTGTGAAGGACCGGCAATCGTACGTTTGTCCGTTGGCGTCTCTGGAGCGGATATCGGAGTTCTTTGCGTTAGGGAGGGTTTTTCGGATATCATTGGATCGGAAGCTTTTATACTGCCGGGCGGAGAAACTACGGTCGAGATAGCGCTTGAGCAGGTCGAGGACCTGCGTGGGATTGTTATCAGAAGAGGCCCGACGCTATCTGGTGTGGCTCGAGTACGTTTCAATGAGCCGGTTGTCTTGCAGGCGGAAGCTCGGCGTAATGTTACCCCGCCGCTTTCGATGAACCCGGCTCAAAAAGAGACCAACTTGAGTGATGCCGCGCAAGGGCTCTCATCATTGGCTTTTGATGTGCCAGAAAACCGGCTCGAAATCGTTGACGCTCATATGCTGGGAGAACGCCTTGGCTTGGACTACTCGTTCCGAGCTCCGATTAATCTCGTTAATATGCCGCTTACCCAGTTCCGTATGGAAGTCCATGACGCGAAGATATTGGGACAGCTATACCGTGCGTTTCGACCAAAACATCATCTGGAGTTTGGGACCTGGGAGGGGTTTGGTGCGCGGCTTTGCCTGCAAAACTCCGAAGCTCTCGTCTGGACGCTGAACCTTCCTGAAGGGGAAAAGGATGATGAGGGGCGTCCTTTGTATTCAGACGCATCCGGCGTCACTGATGGTGGAAACCGGATCGGACGACTTTATCGCGAAGCTGGATTGGCCGGGCGAGTAACCCAGATGTTGATGGACAGTCGGGAGTTCGACACAGCTGCTTTCGGTCCGAATTTCTTCGATACAATCCTGATCGACGGTGGCCATACGGCCGATGTAGTCACCAACGATACCGAAAAGGCCTTGCAGGTGGTTCGTCCGGGCGGACTTGTCATGTGGCATGATTTTTGTCCTGATCCCTTGATCGTAGCCGAACAAAATGCTGCTCAGGGCGTGGTTGAAGCCGTGCTGCTGAACTGGAAAGAGTGGCGTCCGCGCTTTTCATCCTTATTTTGGGTAAGACCCTCATGGCTTCTGGTCGGGGTGGTTGCTGATGGCGGCGTGAGTGCAAGTGAAGACAATGATACGCAATAAACAGGTTACATCCGCGACTTTCACCTCGGCTTACGCGCAAGGCTTTCTTCGTTGTGCCGTTGCTTCACATTTGGTTACTCCTGCTTCGCCATTGGCCAATGCTGCGGCAACTATGCCGCTACTGGAAACGGCAGACGAGCAGTCGGTGGGCCTTCTTGTCCTGCCCGAACTTGGTCTGACCGGTTACGCGATTGATGATCTCCTGCATCAGCAAACGCTGCTTGATGAAGCAGAGTCTGCTCTTGAACTGCTGCGAAAGCGTACCGAGACGCTAATGCCCGTGGTCCTCGTTGGAATGCCGGTCCGCTGGCAGGGACACCTTCTCAATTGCGCGGTAGTGCTGCATCGAGGTCGGCTTCTAGGTATTGTACCGAAAACCTATCTGCCCAATTATCGCGAATTCTACGAGGCGCGGCACTTCGCATCGGGTGCCATAGTTGAAAAGGGTGCCGTGATAGAAATGTTGGGAACTGAGGTTCCAATCGGTACGGACCTTTTGTTCACTGCGCAGGATATAGAAAATTTTGTGCTGGCGATTGAAATTTGCGAAGACGTTTGGGTGCCAACGCCGCCCTCATCCATGGCTGCCCTTGCCGGCGCGACAGTCATCGCAAATCTTTCTGCGTCCAATGCTATTATCGGTAAGTCGGCCGAACGTCATGCGCTTTGCCGTGTGCAATCTGCTCGTTGCAATGCTGCTTACCTCTATTCGGCGGCCGGTTTCGGTGAGTCGACGACTGACCTTGCCTGGGATGGCCATGCAATGGTCTATGAAGCTGGAACTCTTTTGGCTGAATCCGAGCGCTTTTCGACAAGCGCCGGCATGATTGTTACGGATGTCGATCTGGAACTTCTGGCAGCTGAACGGCTGCGAAACGGCAGCCTTGTTGCAAATCGGCGCGATCTTGCGCCGAAAGCCTATAGGCACATTCGCTTTCATCTTCAGCCTCCGGAAAATGACATAGGCCTGCGTCGAAAGGTTGCTCGCTTTCCATTCGTTCCGGATGACAAAGGTCAGCTTGACGTTCTTTGCGAAGAAGCTTTCCAAATACAATCTCAAGGTCTTGCTCGTCGTTTAAAGGCGAGTAACATCGAGCGTGTGGTCATTGGTGTTTCGGGTGGATTGGATAGTTCGCACGCCCTGCTGGTTGCGCTCCACGCCATGGATCTGCTGAAACTTCCCCGTTCAAATGTCCTAGCGTGGACTTTACCGGCTTTTGCGACCTCAAATACGACAAAATCGAATGCTTGGCGACTTATGCGGGCGTTGGGAGTGACTGCGGACGAGATCGATGTAGGCCCGGCTTCAATGCAAATGTTGCGGGATATCGGCCATCCCGCCGCAGAGGGAGAGAAGGTTTATGATATTACCTTCGAGAACGTCCAGGCTGGGGCTAGAACGTCGCTCCTTTTCCGACTGGCAAACCGTCATAATGCGATTGTTCTAGGCACAGGTGATCTCTCTGAACTCGCTCTTGGTTGGGCGACCTATGGCGTCGGTGATCACATGAGCCACTACAATGTCAATTGCTCGGTCCCAAAAACGCTTATTCAGCACCTTATTCGATGGGTAGCGGCGCGCGGACTTTACGGTGAAGAGGCGTCTGCCGTTCTTCGGAATATATTGTCGACAGAAATCAGTCCAGAATTGGTACCGGGTGATGCGGATGCGCCAAGCCAGAGGACTGAAGATTTCGTCGGACCTTATGCGCTTCAAGACTTCAATCTTTTTTATACGGTAAGATATGGCTTGAGGCCGTCCAAGCTGGCTTTTCTTGCATGGCACGCTTGGCGAGATGTCAAAACGGGTAGCTGGCCGCCGGATTTCGCAGACGCTGATCGACGGGACTACGATTTGGAAACCGTTCGATCATGGCTAAGAGTTTTTATCAGGCGCTTCTTTCAAACCAGCCAGTTCAAACGAAGCGCCGTTCCAAACGGTCCGAAAACGAGTTCAGGCGGCTCTTTGTCTCCGCGCGGCGACTGGCGTATGCCATCAGATGCATCAGCGGATGCCTGGTTGCGGGAGCTTGATCTAGCGCTAGCCCCTCCGCCGAAAAATTAAGAGGGGCTGGTAGCGCATTCTGGTCAAACGACATCTCTCTATCGACTGTAAATCCGGATGCCTCGTTTATATAAGGAGCATTCGGATTTACGCCCTTTTGTAATCATCCTCGATGCGAATGACATCATCCTCGCCGATATAGGCCCCGGTCTGGATTTCCACCAGC
>NZ_SUPW01000017.1:2500-5000 GCF_013337285.1 Agrobacterium tumefaciens
AGTTTGCATCTTCTGCTAAGGAAGATGCCTGTTCTGAATACATTGTGAAGAGAAGATATGTCTGGAAGCTTCCAGGTGTTTTGGGTTTATGCCCGAGACGTCCGAGCCCAGTCTCAGTGAAACCTTGTGATGGCTTAGTCGGCCGGAATTGGTGGAGGGGCTGGAGTAGGTAGGAAGCTTGTCCAAGGCATTTTTGTTGTTTGAAGGTTTAGGCCTTCATCTGATGGGAATGCTGGATTGATGTTGCCTGACCGCGCATCACCGGATGATATCTCGAGAAGCTGGTCTTAATGATACGACCTCGAAGTGCACCGGCGTGCCTTCATATGAGGATAGTATCGACACGTCGATGTCATCAGGAAATGACCTGATTGTAAAAGGTAATCGGGTTGCCGTTTCTTTGAAACGGCTATGGATGAGCATAGACAATGAGAACGAAGAAGTGAATTAAGGGCATTTGGTGGATGCCTTGGCATGCACAGGCGAAGAAGGACGTGATACGCTGCGAAAAGCTGTGGGGAGCTGCGAATAAGCTTTGATCCATAGATATCCGAATGGGGCAACCCACCTTAAATGCTTGGAAAATCCAAACCGTCTTTGACGGCTTGGGTTTCCAAGCATTGTTATAAGGTATCTTACTTTCGAATACATAGGGGTAAGAAGCGAACGCAGGGAACTGAAACATCTAAGTACCTGCAGGAAAGGACATCAACCGAGACTCCGTAAGTAGTGGCGAGCGAACGCGGACCAGGCCAGTGGCAATGATGAATAAAGCGGAACGATCTGGAAAGGTCGGCCATAGAGGGTGATAGCCCCTTACGCGTAGAACAGTCATTGTCCTTGAGTAGGGCGGGACACGTGAAATCCTGTCTGAACATGGGGAGACCACTCTCCAAGCCTAAGTACTCGTGCATGACCGATAGCGAACAAGTACCGTGAGGGAAAGGTGAAAAGCACCCCGACGAGGGGAGTGAAATAGAACCTGAAACCGGATGCCTACAAACAGTCGGAGCCCGCAAGGGTGACGGCGTACCTTTTGTATAATGGGTCAACGACTTAGTGTAACTAGCAAGCTTAAGCCGGTAGGTGTAGGCGCAGCGAAAGCGAGTCTGAATAGGGCGATTTAGTTAGTTGCATTAGACCCGAAACCGAGTGATCTAGCCATGAGCAGGCTGAAGGTTGGGTAACACCAACTGGAGGGCCGAACCCGTATCTGTTGCAATAGATTGGGATGACTTGTGGCTAGGGGTGAAAGGCCAATCAAACTCGGAAATAGCTGGTTCTCCGCGAAATCTATTTAGGTAGAGCGTCGACCGAATACCCTCGGGGGTAGAGCACTGGATGGGCTATGGGGACTCACCGTCTTACTGATCCTAACCAAACTCCGAATACCGAGGAGTACTAGTCGGCAGACACACGGCGGGTGCTAACGTCCGTCGTGAAAAGGGCAACAACCCTGACCTCCAGCTAAGGTCCCCAAGTCATGGCTAAGTGGGAAAGGATGTGAGGATCCCAAAACAACCAGGATGTTGGCTTAGAAGCAGCCATCATTTAAAGAAAGCGTAACAGCTCACTGGTCTAAATAAGGGTCTTTGCGCCGAAAATGTAACGGGGCTAAAGCCATGCACCGAAGCTGAGGATTGTGGCAACCTTCGGGTTGCTTCAGTGGTAGCGGAGCGTTCCGTAAGTCTGTGAAGGCGGACCCGTGAGGGCTGCTGGAGATATCGGAAGTGCGAATGTTGACATGAGTAACGATAAAGGGAGTGAGAGACTCCCTCGCCGAAAGACCAAGGGTTCCTGCTTAAAGTTAATCTGAGCAGGGTTAGCCGGCCCCTAAGACGAGGCGGACACGCGTAGTCGATGGGAACCACGTTAATATTCGTGGGCCTGGTGGTAGTGACGGATCTCGTGTGTTGTACATTCTTATTGGATTGGATGTGCAGCGAAGAGGTTCCAGGAAATAGCTCCACCGTATAGACCGTACCCGAAACCGACACAGGTGGTCAGGTAGAGTATACCAAGGCGCTTGAGAGAACTATGTTGAAGGAACTCGGCAAATTGCACGCGTAACTTCGGAAGAAGCGTGACCCCATTTTAGGCAACTATGATGGGGTGGCACAGACCAGGGGGTAGCGACTGTTTATCAAAAACACAGGGCTCTGCGAAGTAGCAATACGACGTATAGGGTCTGACGCCTGCCCGGTGCTGGAAGGTTAAAGGGAGGGGTGCAAGCTCTGAACTGAAGCCCCAGTAAACGGCGGCCGTAACTATAACGGTCCTAAGGTAGCGAAATTCCTTGTCGGGTAAGTTCCGACCTGCACGAATGGCGTAACGACTTCCCCGCTGTCTCCAACATAGACTCAGTGAAATTGAATTCCCCGTGAAGATGCGGGGTTCCTGCGGTCAGACGGAAAGACCCCGTGCACCTTTACTATAGCTTTACACTGGCATTCGCCAAGGCATGTGTAGGATAGGTGGTAGGCTTTGAAGCAGGGACGCC
>NZ_SUPW01000018.1 GCF_013337285.1 Agrobacterium tumefaciens
TTGGAAAGGTTTTATTGTGAAGGAACACTCTCGAAAGATCACGCCGGTTCTTCTTGCAGGCGGCGCGGGCTCGCGGCTCTGGCCTGTTTCGCGTGACCAGTTGCCCAAGCAGTTCCAGCCGCTGGTCGGCAATCTTTCGACCTATCAGCAGACGCTGATGCGGGTGGGTGACAAGGGGCTGTATGCCGAACCGCTTGTCATCACCAACGAGGATTTCCGCTTCTTCGCCCGCCGTCAGGCGGAAGAGATCGATCTGCCGGCAACGGTGGTGCTGGAACCTGCCCGCCGCGACAGCGCCGCCGCCATGGCCGCCGCCGCCGTGCTGGCCGAACGCCGCGAGCCCGGTTGTCTGGTTCTGGCGCTCGCCGCCGACCATGTGGTGCTCGATGCCGACAAGTTTTCCGATTCCGTGAAACTCGGGGCCAAGGCCGCCGATCAGGGTAATATTGTCGTCTTCGGTCTGGTCCCGACCGAGCCGCGCACCTCCTACGGTTATATCAAGCCGGGCGAGGCGATCGACGGTGAGGCCGATCTCAGCACCGTCGATGCCTTCGTGGAAAAGCCGGATGTAAAGACGGCGATTTCCTATCTTGAAAAAGGTTATCTGTGGAACTCCGGTAACTTTCTGTTCCGCTCCGACGTGATGATCGCCGAACTCAAGGCCTTCGCGCCGGAGATTCTGGCGGCGGTGACACAGGCGGTCGAGCAATATGAAAGCGACCTTGGCTTTGTGCGCCTGCATCAGGCAAGCTTTGAGGCCTCGCCGAAAAACTCCATCGACTATGCGGTGATCGAAAAAACCAAACGCATGGCGGTGGTGCATGGCCATTTCCGCTGGTCGGATATCGGCAGCTGGGATGCGATCTGGGAGATCGCTGAGAAGCGCGGCAACGACAATGCGCTCGAAGGCGATGGCGTGTTCATCGATTCCGAGGGCTGCCTCATTCACTCCACGCAATTGCTGACGACGGTGGTGGGCGCCAAGGATCTGGTGGTGGTGGCCACCAAGGATGCGGTTCTGGTGGTGCCGAAAAACCGGGTGCAGGATGTCAAGGGGCTGGTGGAGACGCTGAAGGACAGCGACTACGCGCCGCGAACGCAGGCGCACAAACGTGTTTATCGCCCCTGGGGATACATCGAACACATGTATGTGGATGAGCGCTACCGCGTCGGCCACATCACGGTTGATCCCGGCCACCGCATCTCGTTCCAGAAACATTATCATCGCTCGGAACACTGGATCGTCGTCAAGGGAACGGCGACGGTGACGATTGGCGAAGAGACGAAGTTGCTGACGGAAAACCAGTCGGTTTATATCCCGATCGGCCAGCCGCACCGGCTGGCCAATGAGGGGCAGATCCCGCTCGA
>NZ_SUPW01000019.1 GCF_013337285.1 Agrobacterium tumefaciens
TGAACCGCACCGGGTTTGCCGGAGGCCATTTGGTTTGAGTTATGCGGCCATGGCTGGTTCGTCCAGCATGGCGTAGTAGCGTTCTTCAGCCTCGGCTGGCGGTATGTTTCCGATGGGCTCCAGAAGTCGTCGGTGGTTGAACCAGTCGACCCATTCCAGAGCGGCGAATTCCACGGCTTCGAAGTTCCTCCATGGTCCGCGCCGATGAATGACCTCGGCCTTGTAGAGACCGTTGATCGTTTCGGCGAGGGCATTGTCATAACTGTCGCCGACACTTCCGACAGAAGGCTCTATGCCAGCTTCTGCCAGCCGCTCGGAGTACCGGATGGACACGTATTGAACGCCCCTGTCCGAATGGTGCACGAGCCCGCCGCCATGAACGGGACGCCGATCATGAAGTGCCTGTTCAAGGGCATCGAGGAAAAAGCTCGCATGTGCCGTCCGGCTCGCCCGCCAGCCAACGATGCGCCGGGCAAAGACGTCGATCACAAAGGCCACGTAGACGAAACCCTGCCAGGTGGCGACATAGGTGAAGTCCGAAACCCACAGCCTGTTTGGTGCTGGGGCTTTGAACTGGCGGTTTACCCGGTCAAGCGGGCTCGGGGCTGCCTTGTTCGAGAATGTCGTGCGGACCGGCTTTCCTCGAATAATCCCCTGCAGGCTCATCGACCTCATAAGCCGAGCGACCGTGCAGCGGGCGATGTCGTAGCCTTCTCGTTGCAACTGCCGCCAGACTTTACGCACGCCGTAGACCTGGAAGTTCTCATTGAACACCCGGCGTATCTCGATCTTCATGCCGATATCGCTGCGGGCGCGAACCGACAGGCGGTCCACATCCAAGCGCTTGGCGACGTTCTCGTAGTAGGTTGATGGGGCCGGCAAAAGCCTGCAGATCGGCTCGACCCCGAACACGCTACGGTGTTCGTCAATGAACGAGATCATCATTTGAAGGGGCGGTCGAGCTCCGCCATCGCGAAATAAGCAGACGCCTTGCGCAAAATCTCGTTGGCCTGACGAAGCTCGCGGTTCTCCCGCTCAAGAGCCTTCATCTTCTCGGCCGCGTCGCTCGGCAAGCCTGCTCGTTTGCCGCTGTCGACCTCGGTCTTCTTCACCCATTCATGCAGCGTGGCTGGCGAACAACCGATCTTGCCCGCAATAGATGAAACGGCTGCCCACCGCGACGGGTGCTCTGCCTCGTGATCCAATAC
>NZ_SUPW01000002.1 GCF_013337285.1 Agrobacterium tumefaciens
GGTGTAGAAATCATGCGGCTCTGTTCTCTGTATCCGAGCCTGCAGGATAGGGGATCATACGCCGAAGGGTCGGATCTTTTCGGATGAAATGGTGCCACAGCGCCGCTGCCACATGAAGAAGCACAACCCCTGCTGCGAGATACGCCAGAGTCGCGTGAACGTCAGTCCAGAAGGCCTCGGATTGGTCGGAGATTGCCAAGGGCAACCCCGGCACAACGATGAGATCGAATACATAGCTGGGGATTTGCAGGGGAGACGTCGACGCTACTGCCCAGCCGGCAATGGGAACGGCCAAGGTGAGGAACATCAATGCAGTGTGAGCTGCCCGGGCGCCCAACCGGGAAACCGGACCTTCGCCATCAAGTGGCCATGGCTTTCTGCTGAAAACTGACCAAATGAAACGCGGTACGGCCAGGGCGAGCACCAGAAATCCAATCGACTTGTGATACTGAAAAAGGTCGAACTGAAGCACCGGGTCGATGTTGTCGCGGCTCATCAGATATCCCAGCGCAAGCTGGGCGAGGAATAGGACCGCGATCGTCCAATGGAAGGTGATCGCCACCAGCCCGAAGGATCTAGGCGAATTGCGCCATAGTCGTTTATCCGTCGATGCGCTATCACGATGATCCTCGAAATGGGTCATTGGCTAACTCAGCTGTTGATAGGTGTCTTTGGCAATGGCGTCCATGCGGTCGGATGGCAGGTTGCCAACCAGGACGCAGCGGATCGTTTCGTCGTCCCAGGATACGGTTTCCAGCGAGCCGACATTGGAGCGACGCATGGCGGTGTCGCTCGCTTCAGCCGCAGCCACGATATAAAGAGTGACGCGTTGTCCACTTTTGTCTTCGTACATAAGCTGGGCTGCGGCGCCCTGTGGGCTGGGAAGTACCCGTCCACCGACAAGGGACAGACCATGGCGGGTGAGGTCCGGGATATTCAGTTTGCGATCCAGCCGTTTCGACAGCCATTTTAGCAGATTGGCAGCGTCCTCTGCGTCGGCGCGAACCTCCACCGGATGGAGAACATCGCCAGCGAACAATTTATGTGCCTGCGTCGCATCCGCCACGATGGAATGGGCAGGTTCCGCGACCTGCGAGAGAAGCCCACGCCCGAACCAGCCGCCTGTCAGTCCAACAGCCAGAACAAGGATGGATGCCGCCGCCATGTTGCGCCAATCGGCGCGCTCCGATCGCAATCGCCGTTCCATACGATAAACATCGAGGCGCTCAGGTAAAACGTCTACATCAAGAGGAGGATAGAGAGCCGCCAACGTGGCATTTTGCTGCTGCCATAGCTCAACCCTGCGTGCGTCAGCGGGATTGGCGGCGAGATGGGTACGAACGGCGTCACGCCGCTGGTCGTTGAGCTGCCCGTCGACATAAGAGATCAGATCGGCTTCGGTTATCTGCGGCTGGCTGCCAGTCATTTTATCACCTTGAGGTTTGGCTGATCTTCCTGGGTCATCCGGGCCAGGGCTGTTCGGGCTCGCCCCAGACGGGACATCAGAGTGCCCAACGGAATTTCAAGAACCTTTGCCGCTTCCGCATAACTTAGACCTTCGACGACGACGAGGAGGAGCGCCTCCCGCTGTTCGCCGGAGAGTTTTTCAATAGCGCGGGCCATTTCAGCAAGCGCTATCCGGCCTGTCTGCGCCGCCGGCACGAACAGCTGTTCCGCAACATCGTCAATCGGGATTTGCGACGGCCGCCGATTTCGACCGCGCAGATTGTTGCGGTAGACGTTGAGCAGCACCCGGTACAACCAGGGACGCAACGGACCCTGCGGTCGCCACAATGCCTTTTTACGGATGGCCCTTTCCAGGCAGTCCTGAACGAGATCGTCAGCTGTGTCACGGTCGTGCGTGAGCGCATTCGCGTAACGTCGAAGCGCTGGTATGCAACCTGTAATCTCGTCCAGAAAATCCGGCATGGGTTCTATTCCTTGGCAAGGTGCCAGATATCGCCGCCGCCATCGTCTGTGGCGTCGACGGGGGTCTTGTCCATCCGCAAGCGAGACGGCGGCTTTTCGTCATGTGACGAGTGCATCATTCCATTCTTGCGGGTGACCGGTTTGTCGTCACCATCCGCCGTATCAGTTTTGGAGGCGAGCAACGGCCATTTCCCTGCACAACCATCATAGCCGAACGACGATCCATCGACGAGATGCACACGCATAAGTTAGTCCCTTGGGAGGTAACGGATCGGACAACATGTCCAACATTATACAGAACACCAGCCAGCTGCACTTAATCCCACGCCACTGGCTTTTTTGGCCTTTTTTGTTTTTATCTGACGCCCTTCAAGTCTATGTCGAACGCAACTGTATTCGAATAGAGCGGTACGCCGACACCCATGCCATAGGGCATGCGGGGGACATTTCCGGTGACGTGGAAGGTGACTGAACCCTTTTGCTGCTCAACGAATGTTGCGTGAAACGTTTCGGGCCTGGATACGCCTCTGGCCGTCAGGACACCTTCGACCACTGCGCTGCGCGGCCCGTCCTGAGTAACGCGGCTGGAGCGAAACATGATTTGCGGGTAAGCGGCGATATTAAAAACCGCACTGGATCGCAGGAAATTTTCCACGCGTTCCTGTCCCGTCTGGACGCTGGAAGGGTTCAGTTTGATTTCCACGAAGGATTTGGACGGCTGGTCCGGGTCGATGTCGAAGCGGCCGGATATATCGGGAATTGTGCCTTTGATCCCCGGGCCGGCAATCTGGTCGATTGAAAAGCCGATGTGAGACGTAGAATCGATTCGATAATGTCCGGCGGCGGATGAGAACGGATTGGCAGACACGGGCGTGCAAGCCAGTGCCACAATCACGAAGATGGCGGAATAGGGGGATTTCACGGCGCAAGCTCCTTTGTACGCGTGTAGTCGTACCCAAGAGAACACTGCAGGAAGCTATTTAATCCACGTCTGTTCCGGTGGAATTGTCGTGCCTGTTAAAGCTTCAGCCATGAAGCTGCTCGGGGCAATTCGATGAGCGTGCCGCGCACCGTGCCAAGTGACTCAGCGCTGATCCCTTGCTTATGGGCCTGTGCATCGGACATACTGGCACTTGAACCACAAGGGCCAAGGGCAAGACGAACCGGCAATGCAAAGCTGGATCGCGGAGCCATGCGAGAAGATTTTACCTCATGAATACGCGATTTCTCGAAACCTTCCTCTGGGCTGCACGGTTGAACAGCTTTTCGGCGGCGGCGGAACGTTTGCACACGACCCAGGCGTCGGTGTCCAACCGGATTGCCGCTCTGGAAAGAGAGCTTGGTGTCGTGTTGTTCACCCGCGATGTGCGCTGCGTCAACCTGACGCCGGCCGGTCGTCTGGCGCTGCAGCATGCCGAAAAGATCGTCAACCTGACCGGGGAATTCCGGCAGATCGTGAGCAGCCGCGAGGCGCTGAGAGGTACCGTGCGTATCGGCGCTGCGGATACCATTGTCTACGCCTGGTTGCCGCTTCTCATTCGTCGAATGAACGAACAATATCCCGGTGTCAGCCTGGATCTGACCATCGATACCAGTCTGAAATTATCCCAGCGCATTCAAAACGGCGAAGTGGATGTCGGTTTCATCATGGGACCGGTCATGGCTGCGAACATCTATAATTCGCCGCTGTGTACGTTCGAGTCCTGTTGGGTTGGTGCGGTTGATTTGCCATTGCCGGAAACAGGTGTCACGCTTGAAGATATCGCACATTTTCCGCTACTTACCTTCTCGACCGGCTCCCAGCCGCATCAGGCATTGCGTGCGCTGCTCGATGCCCACGGACTGTCTGACAGCCGCATTTATAATTCCAATTCCCTGTCAATCATGACCCGCCTCGTGGCAGCGGCCGTCGGTGTGGGCGCTTTGCCGCGCGTGCTGGTGGACGGCATCATCAAGTCCGGGGAAGCGCGTATCCTCGATATTGCGCCGTCTGTACCGCCCCTGACATTCCACACTGTTTATCAGGAACGTGGCGACAACGCGCTCGCCCGGGCCATTGCCGATATGGCGACGGAAATCGTCAGTGAAACCACCACGCAATGGATGACTGTTGCCGCCTAAATTTTGCGCTGCAACACGAAATGATTAATCTATAAGCTTACCTTATGGGTTCCGATAGAGTTTTTCCGTTTGTCATGAAAACCGTTCCCGTTCTTAATTCTCCTCGCAACATGAGAGGAGAGCAACGTGAAAGTCTCACTTGTTCAAATGAATACCCAGAACGACAAGGCAGAAAATCTTAAGGTTGCTGCCGATCTTATCGAAAAAGCAGTCAAGGCGGATAATCCAGACCTTGTTGTTCTTCCAGAATACTTTGCATTTCTTGGAGATAATCCTCAGGAGATGCATGAAAGCGGGGAAGAATTTCCCGATGGCGAGATTTATACGCTGCTTTCGGGGCTCGCCAAAAAGCACGCGATTACGCTGCATGCCGGTTCCATCGTCGAGAAGGAAGGCAACCGTTTTTACAATTCGACGCTCGTTTTTGGTCCTGATGGCAAGCAGATCGCCCGCTATCGCAAGATGCACCTGTTCGACGTCGATACGCCGAACGGCATCAGCTACCGTGAGTCCGACTCCGTCGCCCGCGGCGAAGACGTGGTGACCTATAAGGTCGGCGACAAGACGGTTGGTTGCGGCATCTGCTACGATATCCGCTTCCCGGAACTGTTCCGCGCCCTGCGGGACAGGGGGGCGGACGTGATCGTTCTGCCAGCCGCCTTCACCCTGATGACAGGCAAGGACCATTGGGAAGTGCTGGCCCGCGCCCGCGCCGTCGAAACCCAGACCTATTTTCTGGCTGTAGGCCAGATCGGCACCCATGCGGGCGGCAAAAAGGCGTGCTGGGGGCATTCCATGGTCATCGATCCCTGGGGCCACATCATCGCCCAGTGCTCCGACACCGTCGGGACCGCAGGTGCTGCCCTCGACTTCGACTATTCGGCCAAGGTGCGTGCCAACGTGCCGGTGGCAAACCACCACGTGCTCTGATCGGAGAAAGACTTATGTTTATCGTCAATCCCATGCCGGAGCAGATCGACGCCGATATCGTCGATCTTCTTGAAAAGGTCGAAGTCGCAACGATCGGCCATGTGCTTCATTCCGGCTTCGTCGATCCGGAAATCCGCGCGGTTCTTCCGGGCAAGCGGGTGGCCGGTACCGCCGTCACGCTGCGCATCCCGAACGCCGATTCGACCATGCTTCACTACCTGACGCAGATTGTGCGTCCGGGCGATATCGTGCTCATTGATCGCTGCGGTGATACCCGCCACGCCTGCTGGGGCGGCGTCATCACCAACACGATGAAAATGGCCGGCGTCAAGGCTGGCGTGGTCGATGGACCGGCGACCGACTTTTCGGAGTTCGTCAAGGTCGATATGCCCATGTGGTGCCGCGGCCCATCGCCGATCACCACCAAGATCCTTGGCCTTGAAGGCGCGATCAATGTTCCGATCAGCGTCGGTGGCCAGATGATCAATCCGGGCGATGCGATCCTGTGCGATGAAAGCGGCGTTGTCGCCCTTCATCCGAGCCAGGCCCGCGCCATGGCCGAGCGCGCCATCGGCATGCAGGAAGCTGAACTCGTGCTTCTGGAGCGTCTGCGCAACGGCGAGAAGTTGCCGGATATTTCCGGCGCCAACAAGCTCGTTCAGGCCAAGCTAAGCGCCTGACACCGCCTTACGGGTGGCGGACCAGTCCGCCACTCCCAATAATAATAGAGGAGAACAGGACAATGAAGAAATCTATACTTCTGAGCGGGATTCTCATGCTTGGCGCGGCGGCTCTGCCGGCGCACGCCCAGCAGACCGTAACGTTCCTCGGCTATAGCGGCCTTTTCCAGGAGCGTTACACCAAGGCTGTTATCGAGCCTTTCATGGCCGCCAACCCGGATATCAAGGTTGAATATTTCCCGCAGCAGGGTTCCGCCGCCATGCTCGGTTCGTTGCGCGCCCAGAAGGCTGCGCCGCAGGCCGATGTCGCGCTGATGGACGTCTCCGTTGCCAAAACCGGTACGGATGAAGGTCTGTTCGACAAGATCGATGAAAGCGTAACCAAAAACGTCGCCGACCTCTATCCCAACGCCCGTTTCGAAGGCGTGGCCGGCGTTGGTGTGACGTTCGACAATCTTGTGCTCATCTATAATACCGATGCGATCAAGACCGCACCGGACAGCTGGAACGCTCTGAAGGACAGTGCCCTCAAGGGGAAAGTCGCCATGTTGAGCGCTCCGGATATTGTCGGTATCGGCACGACGATCATCATGGACCACATGAATGGCGGCACTGACTTCATCAAGAATATCGACGCCGGCATCAATGCGATGGCTGAAGTTGCGCCAAACATTCAGACCTGGGAGCCGAAGCCGGAAGTTTATCCAAATGTCGTCAACGGCCAGGTTTCACTGGGGGTGGGCTGGAATGCCCGCAGCCAGGTGAATGCCGATGGCTCCAAGGGCAAGATGAAGGTTGCGCTTCCCAAGGAAGGCACGATCCTCCAGATCAATACGCTCAATCTCGTCAAGGGCGGCCCATCGTCCGAGGCGGGGCGTAAATTCGTCGATTATGCGCTGAGCCCTGAAGCACAGGCCGCCTTTACCGCCGCCATGTATTATGCGCCGACCAACACCAAGGCCACCGTCGCCGACGATGTCAGCGAGCGCACGGTCATCAAGGCGATGGATAAGGTTATTCCGGTTGACTGGATCGGCCTTTCAAAGGTCCGCGACCAGATCACGCAGGACTGGCGTCGCAAGGTCATCCCGCTCAGCCGCTAAGGCTCGTGCAGAATGGCAGATCTTCCGCATTACTCATGCGGCTGCGGAAGTAAGAAAACAACACATTCCCTCTGTCGACACTGGGGTCGGCGGAGGGGGTAAGACGGACATGCATTCCCTTTGGCCTGGCATGTCTGCGATACGGGAAACGCCGTGAAACAGCGCAGCGAAGTTCTGCTGCGACTGTATAGATCAAGGGACAGGCCACTTCCGCGCCTAACCGGCCGGACATGTCCTGGAGAAAGGCAAAAAGCCAGAATGGGAACTTCAGACATCATGCAGCCCGGATTCCTCTCGATTCGTTCACTAACCAAGCGCTACGAGACCATGGTCGCCGTAGATGATCTCAACCTCGAGATTCCCAAGGGCGAACTGGTTGCCTTCCTCGGTCCTTCGGGTTGCGGCAAGTCGACATCGCTGCGCATGATTGCGGGCCTCTCTCCCGTCTCGTCAGGTTCGATCTTGATTGGCGGCAAGGATGTGACGCAGCTTGCGCCTTACAAGCGCGACATCGGCCTCGTTTTCCAGAGCTATGCGCTTTTCCCTCACATGACGGTTTTGAAGAACGTCATGTTCGGTCTTGAAATGCGCAAGGTGCCGGCTGCCGAGGCCGAACGCCGTGCGCGTGAAGCCATTGCCATGGTGCATCTGGAAGGGCGCGAGGACCGCCGTCCCGCCCAGCTTTCCGGCGGCCAGCAGCAGCGGGTCGCACTGGCGCGCGCCCTCGTCATCCAGCCTTCCATCCTCTTGTTCGATGAGCCGCTCTCCAATCTTGACGCCAAGTTGCGCGACGAGATGCGCGCCGAAATCCGCCGTATCCAGAAACAGCTCGGCATCACCTCCATCTTCGTCACGCATGATCAGGTCGAGGCGCTCAGCATGTGCGACAAGGTCGCCGTCCTCAACGGCGGGCGCCTGGAACAGCTCGGTACGCCGCACGATCTCTATGAGCGCCCGGCGACGGCTTTCGTTGCTTCCTTCGTTGGCCGCACCAACAGGCTGGTCGGCAACGCGGCCGGCGATCGCATCACGGTCGGCGATGCGGTTTTGCGTGCACCCGGCTCACACGCCGGCAAGATCGACCTGATGGTACGGCCACATCGCATGGCCATGACGATTGCCGGCGACGCTGTGCCTGATTTCAATGGAGCGCCGGTCAACCGCATCGCCGGCGAAGTGCGCGATGTCTATTATGCGGGCGACATTCTCCACTACGAGATCGCCGCCGGCGGGCAGATTATGTCCGTGGAGCGTGCGACGTCCGGTGGCGAAACACCGGTAGTGGCGGGTAGCGCAGTCAGCCTCGTCTGGCGCGTGGAGGACACGCTGGTTTTCGGAGCAAACCAATGACAGCGTCGGTCATGATCACGGCTCCCGGCAGCCGCACCTCCTCCATCGTATTTCTGGCAACGCTCCTGCTCGGACCGATCATCGCGGTCAATGGTCTGGCTTTCGTGATGCCCGTCTTCAACCTGCTTTTGCTTTCCTTCCGCGAAAGCCTCGGCGGCGGCGGTCTCGGGGAAGCCCACACGCTTGAAAACTGGTCGTCCACCCTGACAGACGGTTTTTATATCGAACTGATCGGACAGAGCATCCTGACCAGCCTTATGATCACGGTTCTGACGCTGGTCGCCTCCTACCCAATCGCTCTTTATCTTCACAGGGCGCAGGGCCGCTGGAAGACGCTGCTGCTTGTGCTCGTCATTTCGCCGCTGCTCACCTCGGCCGTGGTGCGCACTTATGGCTGGATCGCGATCCTTGCGGATGATGGCCTCATCAACAACATCCTCTTCGCACTGGGTGCTGAAAGCGGCGTGCGCCTGTTATTCAACAAGGTTGGCGTGGTCATCGGCCTCACCGAAATCCTGATGCCCTATATGATTCTCGCATTGCTTGCCGGTTTCGGCAGGCTTGATCCGCGGGTCGAGGAAGCTGCTGAAACGCTCGGCGCATCGCCCTGGAGGGTGTTCTGGCGGATTATCGTGCCGCTCACCATGCCCGGCGTGGCGCTCGGTTGTCTGCTCTCCTTCGTGCTGGCCGTCAGCTCGTTCATCACCCCCAAGCTGCTCGGTGGCGGCCGCGTCTTCCTTCTGGCGACGGAAATCTACGACCAGGCCATTGTGACGCTCAACTGGCCTCTCGCCGCAACGCTTTCGATGATCATCCTCGTGATTTTCGGTGCTGCCCTGGTGCTCTATTCCCGGCTTCTGCGGGCTGTTCTGTAAAGGAGATCGAAGATGGAAGAACGTCCCGTTCCGCTGGCGCTGAAAATTATCGCCTTCGTCATGTTCCTCTTTCTGCTTGCGCCCGTGGTGCTCGTCGTGCCGATCTCTTTTTCGGCCGACAGCTACATGACCTTTCCGCCTTCCGGCTGGAGCCTGCGCTGGTATATCGAGCTCATGCACAATTCCAAGATGATTGGCGCGCTGGGCACCAGTACGCTCCTCGCCGTCATCGTCACGGTGCTGTCGATGCTGATTGCGCTGCCGGCCTCCTACGCCATCGTCCGCATGCGGGTGATCGGCGCAGATGCATTGCTTGCCTTCTTCACTGCGCCCCTGCTTCTGCCGACCATCGTTCTCGGCCTCGCGATCCTGATCGTTTTTGCCGGTGCAGGTCTGCTCGGCGCGTTCACGGGCCTGGTGATCGCGCATCTCATCATCGTGCTGCCCTATGCCCTGCGTGTGCTCACCACGTCGCTCGCCGGCCTGCCGCTGATTTTCGAAGAGGCTGCCTCGACGCTCGGGGCATCGCCGTTCACCGTCTTTAGCCGTATCACCATGCCGATGATTGCGCCGGGCGTTGTTGCGACGGCGGCGCTTTCCTTTCTCGTCTCGTTCGATGAGGCCGTGATTTCGCTGTTCCTCACCGGTCCGCGTATCACAACGCTCCCCGTCGCCATGTATCAGCATGTCGAAACCCAGGCTGATCCGCTCGTTGCGGCCATTTCCGTTCTTCTGATCGTGCTGACGCTTGCCGTCGTCCTGATCGTCGATCGAACGGCGGGCCTGACGAAGACTTTTGTCAAATAAGGGCGGCAGGCCTATCGAGAAATATTCCTCGTGAGGCCGATTAAATTCAAAGGGTCGGCGCCGGCTTTGTCTGGCCGGAACCAGCACTAATTTCATTCCCGTTGATGAACGCCTCCTGCATCGGCGTGATCCGTCACGTCTGTTGATTTCGTTTTTAAACTACGAAGGGGAAACCAATGGTCCAGAGCCTCTCCACGGAATTCGACGTTGCCGTCATCGGTGCCGGGGTTGTCGGCTGCGCGGTCGCCCGTCGTTTCGCTCTTGCCGGTGCGAAGGTGGTCGTCATCGAGAAGGGCGCTGATATTCTCTCCGGGGCTTCGAAGGCCAACAGCGCCATTCTTCATACCGGCTTCGATGCGCCGGAAGGTAGTCTGGAACTGGAACTGGTAAAGGCGGGTCGGGCGGAATATCTGTCCATCCATGGGCAGATGGGTCTCAGCCTCGTCGAGACCGGTGCACTTGTCTGCGCCTGGAGTCCGGATGAGGCGGAGAGACTGGCGGCGATTGCCGAGCAGGGGCGGCGCAACGGCATTGCCGAACTCGACCTTCTCACGGCCCGGCAGGCCCGTGAAACCATGCCCGGCCTGTCCAGCCATCTCATCGCCGCGCTCGAAGTTTCAGGCGAACACATCATCGATCCGTGGTCCGCGCCGCTGGGCTATCTGACGCAGGCAGTGGGGTTGGGCGCGCAACTGGTGCGCAATGCCGAAGTCCTGTCCGGTTCGTTCGATGGCGTATGGCGGATCGAGACGACGGCGGGTCCGATTCTTGCCGCAAGCGTTGTCAACGCCGCCGGGTTGTTTGGTGATATTGTTGATGTGCGGCTGGGTTTTGTCCCCGAATTCACCATCATGCCGCGCAAGGGACAATTCGTCGTTCTCGATAAGGCCGCTCGCCGGCATGTGCCGCGCATCGTCCTGCCCGTTCCCACCGAAATCACCAAGGGTATCGTGGTCTGTCCCACCGCCTTCGGCAATGTTCTCATCGGCCCGACGGCGGAAGAGCAGGATGACCGTGAGCGTGCGACCGTGGAGACGGCGACGCTGGAAGCGCTGCTGAAGCGCGGCGCGGAGATCGTTCCGGCACTGGCCTCCATTTCCGTGACCGCCGTCTATGCCGGCTTGCGCCCGGCATCTGACAAGAAACATTACCGGATTTCCGCGCGGCCGGACCGGCGGGCGATCACGCTCGGCGGCGTGCGTTCCACCGGCCTCAGCGCTGCGCTCGGGCTGGCGCAGCATGCGTTGACGCTTCACGCAGGTTTCGGCACCCGCTTTGAACTGCCTCTCTCCGTGCCCGAGGTGACGATGCCCAACCTGACCGAAACCTGCGAGCGGGACTGGCAGCGTGCCGATCACGGTGAAATCGTCTGCCATTGCGAACTCGTCACCCGGCGTGAGATCGATGCGACATTTTCCAGTCCGGTGCCACCGGGCGATTTTGGCGGGGTGCGCCGGCGCACCCGCGCCGGCATGGGGCGCTGTCAGGGGTTTTATTGCAATGCCCGGCTCGCCGCGATGACGGGCGAACGTCTGGCCGTACCGCTTGCGGTCAGCGCGGGAGACGAGCGATGAGTACCGTGAAGCTTTTTCAGCAGGAGCGCGAAGACGCTTCCTATGCCGATGTCATTGTGGTGGGCGGCGGCCCGGCGGGCGTGGCGGCAGCTCTGGAGCTGAAAGCACGTGGCATCGCGCATGTGATGCTCCTCGAGCGCGAGCCGGCCCTTGGCGGTGCGCCCCGGCATTGCTCGCACTCGCCTTTCGGTATGCGCGAATTCGGGTGCGTCTATTTCGGCCCGGCCTATGCGCAACGCCTAGAGAAGGAAGTGCAGGATGCCGGTGTCGATATCCGCACCGGTCATTCCGTGGTCGAACTCGGACAGGATGGCGCATTGCTGGTCACATCGGCGCGCGGTGTCGAGAGCATGAAGGCCCGGCGCATCGTTCTGGCCACCGGCGCACGGGAAAAACCACGCTCGGTGCTGCTTCTGCCCGGCGACCGGCCGGTGGGTGTGATCACCACCGGCGCGCTGCAATCCTATGTTGCCTTTCATGGCATCATGCCCTTTCGTCGGCCGCTTGTCATTGGCTCTGAACTGGTTTCATTCTCTGCGCTTCTCACCTGTCTGACGCATCGCGCGCGGCCTGTGGCGATGATCGAGCCTGAGCCGGAACCGCTGGCACGGTTGCCTTTTCAATGGTTTCCGCGACTGGTCGGGGTGCCGTTTCATTGTGGTGCCGTGCTTATGGACATTCGCGGGCGCGGCCGTGTCGAGGAGGCTGACATCCGGCTGGCGGATGGCCGTCTCCTGACTGTCAAATGCGATGGTATTCTTTTGACTGGGCGGTTCACGCCGGAGGCGGCGCTTTTGAACGCATCCACGGTCGATGTGGCGGCAGGCAGCGCCGGTCCGATGATCGATCAGGACGGCCGGATGGCTAACCCAGTCTTTTTTGCCAGCGGAAACCTGTTGCGGGCCGTGGAAACGGGCGGCTGGTCGTTTCGTGAAGGCCGCGGCGTGGGTGCTGCCGTTGCCGCCGATCTTGCCCGCGAACCCTGCAACGACCGGGCGATACCCGTCACTTTCGCTGACCCGCTCAAACTCGTGGTACCCACCATGGTGCGCAGGGGAGGGCTTGACCGTCCCGCTTTTCGCGACTTTCAGCTGCGTTTTACCAAACGTGTTCGAGGCCGGCTTTCTCTTCATCTTGATGGAACGGAAGTGTGGAGCAAGAGCGGCCCGTGGCTGCCGGAGCGCCGTGTGCTCATGCCCATTCCCCGCGCTGCGTTTGAAGCAAGCCAGATTGTCTTTCACTTTCGGGAAACAAATTGATGCGCATTGCGGCGATCGATCAGGGAACGACATCGACCCGATGCCTTGTGGTCGGCGACGGCATGGCGCAGGTCGTCTCCAGCCTGCGTCATGCGCAGTTCTATCCGGCGCCCGGCCATGTGGAGCATGACCCCGAAGAACTGTTGCGCAATATCCGCGCGGTGCTTGCCGCTGCCGGGCCGGTGGATGCCATTGCCATAGCCAATCAGGGCGAGAGTTGCCTGGCGTGGGACGCCGAAAGCGGTGAGGCGCTGTCGCCGGTCATCGTCTGGCAGGATGCCCGCACCGCCGATGCTCTTGCCGCTCTGCCGCCATCGGCAGCGGATCGTTCGAAAGAGATTTGCGGCTTGCCGCTTGATCCCTATTTCTCGGCAAGCAAACTGTCCTGGCTGGTCGAGCATAATCCAGCCGTGGCGCAGGCAAGGGCGGCCGGGCGGTTGCGGCTGGGCACCACCGATGCGTTTTTTCTGGATCGGCTGGCCGGCTGTTTCCGCACCGATCTTGCCACGGCGTCGCGCACCGGGCTGCTTGATCTGGCAACCGGAGGCTGGAGCCCGGAACTCTGCATGCTTCACGGTGTGCCGCTGGATTGCCTACCCGTTATCGGCCCTGTCGATGGCGGTTTCGGTGCAATCGAGGCAACGCCCGTCCGCGTTTCCATCGTTGACCAGCAGGCGGCGCTTTACGGGCATGGTTGCCGCAAACCGGGTGATTGCAAGATAACCTTTGGCACGGGAGCTTTCCTGTTGGCTGTCGCTGGTAACGAGCGCCCGCTGACGGGGGAGCTTTTGCCGGCCATTGGCTGGCACAGGCAAGGCGCGCCAGCCGTTTTCGCCATTGAGGGAGGGGTCTACGATGCCGGTGCCGCGCTCGAATGGGCGCGAAAGGTCGGCCTATATGCTGATAATGCCGAACTCGACGGTTTCGAGGGACCATCGGCCGTTCGGCGCGGCCTTGTGTGCGTGCCCGCATTTTCGGGCCTTGCTGCGCCCTATTGGGACAGACAGGCCGTGCCGTTGTTCATCGGTATGGAGCATGCCACTGAGCGGCATGACATGGTGCGCGCGCTATTGGAAGGTATTGCGATGCTGACGGTTCGATTGATCGATGCGATGCCGGCTGCAACCCCCATCGGTGACACGATCTCGATCGACGGTGGCCTGTCGAATAGTCGCTATTTCGCCCGTTTTCTGGCGGCGGCCAGCGGCCGGACTATCTGCGTGCCGGCCATGCGGGAGTTGACGGCGCTCGGTCTGGCGGAGCTGTGCGGTATCGATGTCACCGCCACGCGAAACGATACAGAGATATTCATGCCCGATGGATCGGTTGATGCCGCAGATCATCATCGCTTCGCACGTGCCGTGGACAATGCGCGGGCTTGGCGAAACGCGTAAGCTTTCGTGAGGACGATCTTGTCCATCGGCGTGCCCGTCGTAAATTTCCTCTGCCAGACCGAACTGTCGTGTCTTTGAAATGTAAAACGGGCATCATCCCTGCAACCTGGGGAGGATCAGATGCGTCTTGCTGTCTACAACGTTGAAAATCTCTTTGATCGCGCCAAAGCGATGAACCTTGGGAGCTGGGAAGAGGGAAAGCCCGTTCTGGAGCATTTCGCGGCGCTGAACCAGTTGCTTGGCCAGATCGAATATAGTGACGAAGATAAGGTCGAGATCGCCCGGCTCGTCGTCGCGTTAGGGATGGAGCAGTCCGACACGGGGCCTTTCGTCATCCTTCGCCGAAACCGTGGCGGTTTGCTCAAGCGGCCGACTGCGGGCGGTGTCGTGGTCGTTGCCGAAGGCCGGGCCGACTGGGTCGGGTCGCTGGAACTGCGCGACGAGCCAGTCAACGAGCACGCCATGCGCAACACCGCGCGGGTGATGGTTGATCTCGAGGCTGACGTGCTCGGTATCGTCGAAGTCGAGAGCCGCCCGGTGCTTTCCGCCTTCAACCGCGAGATTCTGCCGGCGATCGGCGGCACACCGTTTCGGCATGTGATGGTGATCGACGGCAATGACGAGCGCGGGATCGATGTCGGCATGATGACCCGCAAGGGTTATCCCATCGGCGCCATGCACAGCCATGTCGATGATTGCACACCGAACGGTGAGGCGATCTTTTCGCGCGACTGCCCGGAATATGAAATCACCACGCCCGCCGGCGCTAAGCTTATCGTCATGGTCAATCACCTCAAGAGCAAGGGTTATGGCGGAAAGGCTAAGTCGGATGCCAAGCGAAAGGCACAGGCAAAGCGTATCGCCGAAATCTACGAGAAACTGATCGAACGGGGCGTCGAATATGTCGCTGTTATCGGTGACTTTAACGATACCCCCGGCAGTGATCCGCTGGAGCCACTTCTTGGCGGCACCTCGTTAAAAGACATCTTCAAGCATGAGGCTTTTGATGATAGCGGTTACCCCGGCACCTATGGCGGGTGCACGGCCTCCAACAAGATCGACTATATCCTGCTGTCTCCAGCCCTTTTTGCAAAGGTCAAGGACGGCGGCGTGTTCCGCAAGGGCATGTGGCCGGGTGTTCGGCCGAAGAAGTGGGAAAGCTATGACGAGGTGAAGCGTCAGGAGGACGCCGCGTCCGATCATGCCGCGCTCTGGGTCGATCTCGACATTTGAATGCTGCCGGGGCGACACCGACTGATCTGGGGCGGTGGGCTGATCTGTCGCTCACGGTCGGCGACAGAGAAAACTCGTCTGGATCGCGGAGCCTTTGAAAAACAAATTGGCGGATGCGCCATGTCACTCAAAACCCGGAGCCATTCTGGTGTTCAAACGACTGGACATATGGCGCAGCGCGATGAAGGCCTCTTAAGTGGCTCCCGCCGCACCCGGCCAGTAATACGACGCCGGCAGGGCGCGCGCGCCGAAGACTGCCTGGCCGACACGGACAATGGTCGCCCCCTCTTCGATCGCCCATTCAAAATCGCCCGACATGCCCATTGAGAGGTCGCTTAAAGCTGCCCCCTGCGGTGCATCGGAACGCGCACGGTCGCGGATGTTGCGCAGGAGGCGGAAGCAGCGGCGGACCTCCGTTTCCTCAGGTGTGAAGGTTGCAAGGGTCATGAAACCCCGCAGGCGTATTGCGTCGAATGCCGTCAATTCCTTGAGAAAGGGTGCCACGGCATCGGGCGCGAGACCAAATTTGCTGGCTTCGCCTGATGTGTTGACCTGCACCAGCACATCCAGACCACGTCCCAGAAACTGCAGCCGCTTTTCAAGCGCTGTCGCCAGTGAGAGGCGATCGAGCGATTGCACTTCGGAGGCGAAACGCAGGACGTCCTTGACCTTGTTGGACTGAAGATGGCCGATCATCGACCATTGCGCCGGTTCGCCGGAAAGGGCTTCAGCCTTGCTGCGCCCTTCCTGCACCTTGTTTTCACCCAGATCTCCCGCTCCGAGGCGGATGACTTCACGGACGCGTTCGGCCTCGATTGTTTTCGTGACCAGCACGAAGCGGACTGCGTCGGTCGGTCGGCCGGCGCGCGCGGCGGCGCTGGCGATCCGGGCCGTGACGCTGGAGAGATTTGCGGCAAGCGTGCCCGTGGGTTCGGAGGTGTTGCTCATGCCTCAGCCAGTCCGCGCGTGTTTGAATGTTCGGTCTCGCATTCAAAGTCGAGTTCCCTCAACCATTCGGTAAACATTTTGCGGGCAGCTTCGCGGAGTGCGGGTCCATGGCGCGAGGCGTCCCTGCGTATGCTGCCGGGGTCGATACCCGCGCCGGCCAATTCCGCGGCATGGCCGACGAGCCATTTTTCAAGGCCGGAACCGGCATCAACCTCGGGGTGAAACTGAAGCGCCAGCACATTGCGGTCAATTGCGAAACCCTGTGTCGCGCAAAGAGGCGTTGTTGCCAGATTGACGGCTTCTCTCGGGGTTTCAAAGGCATCGCCGTGCCAATGCAGTGTGGCTATGCCCTCAAGATGCCGCATCGGCCCCAGCCGCCCCGCATCGGTTAATGTCAGTTCCGAAAAGCCAATTTCCTTGTAGCCCATCGGTTCGACATTGACGCCGAGTGTAGCAGCGATCTGTTGCGCGCCGAGGCAGATGCCGAGGATCGGCCGGCCGGTGTAGAGACGATGTCGGATCAAGGCCCGTTCTTCAACAAGAAAGGGATAGGCGTCTGTCTCGTAAACACCGACCGGACCGCCCAGTATGATGAGCAGATCCGGCTCCGCCGGCTTGAAGGTTGCAAGATTCACCTCACCCAGATCGCAATAGCGCAGGTCGTAGCCGGCTTCGGAAAGCACACTTTCGAAACTACCCAGATCCTCGAAATGAACGTGGCGAATGGCTGTTGCAGTCCTCGACATAATCCTGCTCCCGGCATTAGCGCAGGGCTGCAAGATCGGCGCCGTGGTTTATGTGATAGACGGCGCCGTCAATGACGAAAGCTGGGACGGACTTGACTCCCGCTTTTTCGGCTTCGGCGAGGCGGAGTTTATTCTCTCCCAGATGAACGATCTCGACGTCGAATAGGCTTTTATCGAGAGAGGTTGCAAAGCGCTGTTCCGCATCAACGCAGACCGGGCATCCGGCATGATAGAATATTGCTTTCTCGACCATCGTATTTTCCTTTCGGCTCATCGGAGCGGCGTGGTTGTCGCGCCGGTATCTGCCATGCAATAAATCCTATCCGGCCTAGTGTAGTGAGCCGGATTTTAGAAAATGGATATGCCGGATGGGCAAGGGTGCGACACTTGTGATCGAATGGCGGCAGAAGGAGGGGGAGCCTGTCTTTCTTGCGATAGCACAGGCGATCATTACGGAAATCGAACGCGGGCGGCTGAAACCCGGTGATCCCCTGCCGGGTACCCGTGCACTTTCAAAAAACCTCGGTGTGAACAGGAATACGGTGGATGCAGCCTATCATGAGCTGCTGATGCAGGGATGGCTGGTGGCGGAGGCATCGCGAGGCACCTTCGTTGCAAGAGACCTGCCGGACTTTGCACAACACCGGCCCCTGCAAGAACCCGGCGGTGCGGAAAAGACCAGTGCTGCATCTGGCAAGCAGCCGGCGCTGAACCTTTCCGACGGGGCGCCTGATTCCCGCTTGGCGCCGACCGTACCGCTGGCGCAGGCATTTCGGCGCGCGTTGAATTCGCCCGTGTTCAGCGCCGATCATGGTTATGGCGATCGGCGTGGCAGCGCCCATCTGCGAGGGACCCTGTCTGATTATCTCAAGGACGAGCGTGGGCTTGCGGCAGATGCCGGCGATATCATGGTGACACGCGGCAGCCAGATGGCGCTTTTCCTCGCCGCCGCAACCTGTGTCGAGCCGGGATCAGTCATCGCGGTTGAAAATCCGGGTTATCCGCTCGCCTGGGCCGCATTCCGGGCGGCCGGTGTCCGGACTGTGGGGGTGACGGTGGATGCCGGCGGGATCGATATTGATGCGCTGGAAAAGCTTGCAGTACGGGAAGCAGCGCTCAGAGCCATTTATGTCACGCCGCACCATCAATATCCTACCACTGCCACCCTTAGCGTCTCCCGGCGATTGCGTTTGCTTGATCTGGCGCGCCGTTACCGTCTGACGATCATCGAGGATGATTATGACCATGAATATCGCTTCGATGGGCGTCCTGTCCTGCCACTTGCCGCCAGAGCCAAGGCGGAAACGCCTGTTATTTATATCGGGTCGCTTTCCAAGCTTATCGCACCCGGGATCCGCATCGGTTACGCCGTTGCACCGCCGACCCTGCTGCGCCGGATGGCTGATCTGCGCGAAGCGGTTGACCGGCAGGGTGACCTGCCACTGGAACACGCCTTGGGCGAGCTAATTCTCGACGGCACGCTCAGGCGTCATGCACGCAAGGCACGGCGTATCTATCATGCGCGCCGGGATCATGCCGCCGCCTTGCTTGCCGAGCATTTTTCCGACGTGGTGGATTTCACGCTGCCTGCGGGTGGGCTGGCCATCTGGCTGCGCATGCGTCCGGGGGTGAGTGCCGAGAGCTGGGCGCTGAACGCCAGCCGGCTTGGCCTTGGCATTCTTCCCGGGCTTCGCTTCGCGCTTGATCCCGCGCATCCGCCTGAAGCCTTCAGGTTTGGATTTGCCCGCCTCAGGGAAGCGGAGCTTGAGCGGGCGGTCAGAATATTAAAACAGGCAAAGCCGTGATGGTAGGTGTCGATCAGGCGGGATTGAATTGACTGGACCGGGAGCACCAATCGCCGCGTGCCGCAGCAATTATTCGTTCAGGTTTGCTTTGACGGTTGCCGCCTTCTCCTCGGCCGAAATGATCGCATATTCATCCGCCAGAAAGTCCAGAAGTGCGCGCACGGAAGGCAGGAGACCGCGGCGCGATGGGAAGGCGGCATGGATGATGCCGCTTCGCGGCGCCCAGTCCGGCAGGAGGTCGATCAGCCGTCCCGCCGCCACATCCTCCCTGACGACCATGGTGGGAAACTGGCAGACCCCGATGCCTTTGAGCGTTGCAAGCCGCAGGGCCACCATGTCATCGGTAATCAGCAGCGGCTGATAGGGAATTGCCGCCGAGGCACCGTTGGGGCCAAGCAGGTTCCATTCGAAACTGCTGTGGGATGAACCCCAGGCGAGGCCGGGCATGTTGACGAGATCGGCCGGAACGGTGACGCCTGATTTGACGATTTTCGGACTTGCGACCAGCCGCTGTTCACTTTCCGCCAGCTTGCGGATAACGAGATCGCTGTCCTCGAGCGGGGGAAACCGCACCCGGATGGCAAGGTCGAAACCCTCGCGGATGACATCCACCCGGCGGTTAGTACTTTCCAGATGGACTTTCACCTTGGGGTATCTGGCCATGAAGCGGGCGATCATTTCTCCGACCTGAAAATAGATCACCGATGCGGGGCAACTGACCCGCACCGTGCCCTGCGGTTCCGCCCGCATACGATCGATCACCTCCAGCGCCGCATCCGCCTCCACCACCATCGCCAGACAATGGCGGTAAAATTCCTGGCCGATCTCGGTAATCGCAAACTGCCGGGTGGTGCGCTGCACCAGCCTCACGCCAAGATCCTCCTCCAGCAGGCCGATGCGGCGGCTCAGCCGTGAGCGGGGTACGTCCAGTTTCCTGGCGGCGGCCGAGAACCCGCCTTGTTCCACGACGTCGACGAAGAGGCGCAGATCGTTCAGATCGGGCATGATGATGGCCTTTCATTGTCCTGTTTTCAGGACGGTATATCCTGATCTTCGATCTACCGGCCAGTTTGTTCCAGAACTATTTTGCTCTCACACGATCACCAGCGACCCTTCACAAGAAAGAAGGGCATCCAGGAGACTATGATGAGACAGGTTCTTGGCGTTTACAGCAGCACATCGCCGCATTGGGTGGGGGATGGATTTCCGGTCCGCTCCATGCTTTCGCACATGACCCAGGGCGAACATATCAGTCCCTTCCTGCATCTTGACTATGCCGGGCCGGAACGGTTTGCGCCGGGCAAGACGCCGCGCGGCGTCGGCGCTCACCCGCATCGCGGGTTCGAAACGGTGACCATCGTCTATCAGGGCGAAGTGGAGCATCGCGACTCGACCGGCAGCGGCGGGCTGATCGGCCCGGGCGATGTTCAATGGATGACCGCGGCTGCGGGCATCCTGCATGAGGAACGCCATTCGCAGGCCTTTACGAAACAGGGCGGTACGCTGGAAATGGTGCAGCTCTGGGTGAACCTGCCGGCCAGGGACAAATCCGCACCGCCCGCCTATCAGACGGTGCTCGACGGGGATATCCCCGCCGTGGCGCTGCCTGACAATGCGGGAACCGTGCGTGTCATCGCCGGCGACTATGCGGGACACAAGGGGCCGGCGCGCACCTTCACGCCGATCAATGTGTGGGATTTGCGTCTGACGCAGGGAGGGCGCGCGATATTCGACCTGCCGGAAGGGCATAGCGCCGGTCTTGCCGTTCTTCGCGGAGCCATCACGGTCAACGGGACGCGATCGGCACGGGACGTTCAGTTTGTCATGCTTGATCGCGAGGGCGGCAGTTTCGAGATCACCGCCGACAGCGACGCAACGGTGCTTTTGCTGAGCGGTGCGCCGCTTGGCGAGCCGGTTGCCATGCAGGGGCCGTTCGTCATGAACACGCCTGAAGAATTGCAGGAAGCCTTCATGGATTTCCGGGCCGGAAAATTCGGTGGCATCCCTGCCTGAGCCATTCCCGTGGCTTTGCAAGGGGCCACGGGCCTCACCGGGCGGAAGTGATTTCAGCCCACAAGTCCATGCCTACCAACCAAGGAGACTTACAATGAGTACACCTGCCAATTTTAACGGCCAGCGGCCTGTCATCGATCCCGATGATGCGGTGATGCTTTTGATCGACCACCAGAGCGGTCTGTTCCAGACGGTGGCGGACATGCCGATGCCTGTTCTGCGCAGCCACGCAACAGCGCTTGCCAGAATGGCAACGCTGACGAAGATGCCCGTTATCACCACGGCATCGGTACCGCAGGGGCCTAATGGTCCGCTGATCCCGGAAATCCATGAAAACGCACCGCATGCGCAATATGTGGCGCGCCGCGGCGAGATCAATGCCTGGGACAATCCGGAATTCGTGGCTGCCGTCAAGGCGACCGGCCGCAAGACGCTGATCATTGCCGGCACCATCACCAGCGTGTGCATGGCCTTCCCGGCGATTGCAGCGGTTCAGGATGGCTACCGGGTATTTGCGGTGGTGGATGCTTCCGGCACCTATTCCAAGATGGCGCAGGAAATCACCCTTGCACGGGTGGTTCAGGCCGGCGTGGTGCCGATGGACACGGCTGCGGTTGCCTCGGAACTGCAGAAGACTTGGCATCGCGACGATGCCCAGGAATGGGCGGCTGTCTATACGAAGATCTTCCCTCCCTACCAGCTTCTGATCGAAAGCTACATGAAGGCGCAGTCGGTCGAGAAGAACAGCGAACAGCTCGATTCACAGCGCGGCTGATCGTAAAAGGCAAAAGGGCGGCGCAGCTTGCGCCGCCCTTGTTCGATCATGACGGAAGCCGTTCAATGCCAGTCAGGCTTCGGCGGTTCGCGCGGCTCATTTTGAAGGCATGCGCACAACAAGTTGTTCACGTTGTTACAGCCGCTCTCTTAATCGTCAATTTCAGAGGTGCGGCGCGGTGTTAAAACTCGTCGCAAACATCGAATAATTTTCACCAGGAATCTCCCATGACTGCAAAGATAAATGACATGATCATCCTTCTGGCGCGCCTTTCCATCAGCGCCCTCTTCCTTCAGGCCGGCATCGGCAAACTCTTTGAAATTTCAGGTTTCGCGGCGTCTTTGGCCGCAAAGGGCGTGCCTTTTGCCGGCCTTGTCGTATACATCGTGATTTTGGTGGAAATTCTCGGCGCTGCTGCCTTGGTATTTGGGGTGAGGGCCAGAGAAACGAGTGTGATATTGCTGGCTTTCACCTGCGTCGCGACCTTGCTCAGCCATGCGTTCTGGTCGTTTCCGGAAGAGGCGCGTTCTGCCCAGCAGGGGCAGTTCTTCAAGAATCTGGCCATCGTCGGAGGCCTGCTTTTGTATTTCGTTACTGGACCCGGCAGATACCGCCTGGGGCAGGATGCGAAGTAGCGCAGGCCGCTGCGGCAAAAGGGCAATCCGGAGGCGTTGCTGCGTTACCGGGTTTTTCTGCCGCCGCCCTGAAACGAGGCTCGATAGTCGCGCGGTGTCATGCCGCGCAGACGCAGGAACTGGCGATTGAAATTGGCCAGCGAGGTATAACCGACATCGGCAGCGATATGCCGGATTGGCTGGGTGGTGCCCGAGAGCCGGGCGCAGGCTTCGCCGACCCTGAGGCCGATGAGATAGTCTGAAATGCTGACCTGCGTATGTTTCCTGAACATGCGGTGCAGGCCGGATTCGCTGAGAGCGGCTATTGCGGCAATCTGCTCCATGCGGAGCGGCTCGTGGTAGTGACGGTGCAAGTGGATCAGGACACGGTCAATCCGCGAGCGGTCCCCTTCCACCTGCTGCGGCACGACGGTTGAAAGAGGTGCGCCACCGTCCTCCGCCGCCAGCCGGGCCAGAATATCCAGAAGGCCGGTCAGTTGCCTGACCGGCGGACAGGAAAATATAGCTTCAAAATCATCCGCCAGAGCCCGGCCGAGTGCGGGATCGAACGCCAGCCCGGTTGCGGCGTGTTGGATGAGGCGTCTGACGGGCGCCAGTTCCACCGATCCGCCGGCCAGTCCTTCGATCCATTCTTTCCTGAACCAGAAGACGAGGGCGACATGTGGTTCAGCCGGATCGAGTTTGTCGCGCGACGCCCAGGTGTGCGGCAGGTTCGGGCCGATGAGCACGAGGTCGCCGTGATCGTAATTGGCAACATGATTACCCACGAACCGCTGCCCACGGGAATTCAGTGTCAGCGTCAACTCGAACTCGGGATGGTGGTGCCATTCGAACGGAATGGCGTCGTCAAGCCGCCGGTTGAGCCTGCTCCAGGAAGAATCCGGCGATGTCGGCAAATGTTCGAGATGTGGTCTCATTCCGCGCTTTCTGGGATTTATACGCTGGAATAGTATCATTATTGTCCATCTGCGGACAACAAGTCCCCCGGGAAAGCCGTAGTTTTCCTTTCATCGCCTGATGGTCAGGGAGATGATGATGGGAGAAAGACATGCAATCCACCGCAGCAATCAAACGCGACAGCCATCCGACGACGGCCGCCACGACCCAGCTCAAGGATATCAAAAAGACCTTGCCGCTGCGCGTCCTGTCGGAAGCGGACTGGCAGCACTGGACGACGAGGGGATATATCATTGTCCGTCAGGCGGTGCCTGCGGCGAATGTGGAACGCCTTGTCGATCTGCTCTGGAAATTCGATGAAAAGGATCCGGCCGACGCTTCAACCTGGTATGCGCCGCAAAGACGCGAACACAAGATGAAGGAATTGAACAATACCGGCATGCTGGAAATCTATAATCACCAGTATCTCTGGGACAATCGTGCGGAGCAGCGGGTTTATGACGTCTTCGTTGACATATGGGACCGGGAGGATCTGTGGGTCACCATCGACCGCGCCAATCTCAATCCGCCGAAAAAGGTGAAAGGCAATCCCAACGGTTTCATCCACTGGGATGTGGACACGTCCATCCGCCCGCTGCCGATCGGCGTACAGGGCGTGCTGAGCCTGCAGAAACAGGACGGCGATGTCGGCGGGTTTCAGTGCGTGCCCTATCTTTTTGAACATTTCGATGAATGGGTGAAGACGCAGCCGGAAGATCGCGACCCGATGCATCCGGATATGGCTGGCCTGTCCGTCGTCAATATCGATATGGAACCGGGCGACCTGATGATCTTCAACTCGCTGCTTGCCCATGGCGTGCGTCCCAATCATTCCGATGGCCGTGTGCGCATGGCGCAATATATCTCCATGCACCCGGCGGAATTCGACAATGAGGTGGAACGGCAGGAGCGGATCCGACTCTGGAAGGAGCTCGATCATCCGCAGCGCGACGCCTTCCCCGGTGATCCGCGTGAATGGGAGAAACGCCATGCCGAAACCGCCAGGCTCAACCCACTCGGCGAAAAGCTGCTGGGCCTGACCCGCTGGTGAATTTGCATCGAACACACAGAGAAAATGACCGCTCCAGGGGGCGGTCATTTATCTTTTCGGTGATCCGCAATAACGCCGATCCAGACGAATTGCCATGCGGGTGATGGCCTTAAGACTGGCTTAAGGTGGGGGCCGGCTATGTGTCGCGGAACAGGAGACACAGCCCAGAATGCACGACATCCCGATTTTCACCACGCGCAGAAACCTTCTTGCCCTTGGGCTTGCGGGCCTGCTGGCAGGTTGCGCTACGTCCGGTGAACCGCCAAAGCCGGCGACGTTGTCGAGGAACGACGAACCCTTGCCCAAGACGCCTGCGCCGGCCACGCCGGCCATGTATGCGGCGCTTCCCGATGAGACATTTCCGATCCCGGCAGTGAATATCAAGCAGGTGGACCCCCGCTACTGGCGGCAGGTCGTCGATTATCCGACCGAAGAAAAGCCCGGCACGCTGATCGTCGATACGCCGAACAAGTTTCTCTACCACATTCTGCCGGGCGGCAAGGCGACCCGTTACGGGATCGGTGTCGGCCGTGATGGCTTCTCCTGGGCCGGCCGGGCGACGGTCGCTTATAAGCGGGCATGGCCGAAATGGACGCCGCCGGACGATATGGTGGCGCGGCAACCCAGCCTCCAGCCCTACAGCATTGCCAATGGCGGAATGCCACCCGGCCTCAAGAACCCGCTCGGCGCGCGGGCGCTCTACATTCATCAGGGCGGCCGGGACACGCTTTACCGCCTGCATGGAACGCCTGAGGCCTTTTCTATCGGCAAGGCGGTTTCCTCCGGCTGCATCCGGCTGCTGAACCAGGATGTCATCGACCTCTTCAACAATGTGAGAGATGGCAGCACCATCGTGGTTATTCCCGACCCCTCGAAGCGCCAGCAGCTCGCCGCCTGACGATCGACACGGAAACGAAAGAAGACCCTTCACCATGGCATATAATGTTCGAAACCGCGCGGATGATTCAGCCCTTGCCGGGCTCAGACGCCGTGCCTTTCTCCTCGGCTCGATTTCGGTGGTCTCGGCCGTCGCCTCGCCGGCAGCGGCTTCGCCCAACGGTCTGAAGCTTGAGATGATCCTGCGCGATCCGGCGGCACCCGTCTCCGGCAATCCCGCCGGCAAGCTCACCATGGTCGCCTTTCTCGATTATAATTGCCCCTGGTGCAAAAAGACGGCCGTTCCCATGAGCAATGCGGTCTCGGCAGACGGGGATGTCAGGATGGTCTACAAGGACTGGCCGATCATAACACCTGACTCCGTCGAGGGAGCGCGACTGGCGCTGGCGGCGAAATATCAGGACGGTTATCACATCGTCCATGATGCGCTGATGGCGATCAAGACGCCGAAGGTGAAGGCCGACGAGATGCGCGATACCGTGCGTGCGACGAGTATCGACTTTGCCCGCCTCCAGCGCGACATGAAATCGAAAGCGGCGGAGATCGATGATTTGCTTGCGCGCAATCATGAACAGGCGATGTCGCTGCAATTGACGGGAACGCCTGCTTTCATCATCGGCAAGTTCCTCGTTCCCGGTGCAGTACAGAGCGCGGAAGCCTTTACGGATCTTTTCAAAAGAGCGCGTGAACAGGCGTAGCGTTCGGAGAATGATGGTTTCACGTCCGCTTGGACTGAAACCATCGCTTCAACATTCTGGCTGGGCGTGGCAGTGCCGATGCCCTTTGCCGTCTCGTCCTATCCCCGTGCCTTGGCGATTGCTTCCTTCAGGCCCTTGCGGTCGAGGACGCCGGCAAAGCTTGTCGTTCCCACCACAAATGATGGCGTGCCGACGAATTTGAAGGCGGCGGCCTGTACCCAGTTCCGGTCCAGCAGGCCGGAAATCCACGCCTGATGCTCGACAACGGCCTTGCCAACACCGTCGAAGGTCAGGCCCGCTTTCTTAAGGGCCTTTTCGACATCGGCCTGCTGCAGCTTGTTCGGCGTGTGAAACATGGCGTCGAGCGTCTTTTCATATTTGCCGAGCCTGGCGCTGGCGAGCACCGCCTGCGCGGCGATGACCGATGCGCCGCCGAAGACCGGCCAGTCCTTCAGCACAAGCCTGACCTTGCCATCCTGTTCGACCACGTCGCGCACCATGCCGTAGGATGATTTGCAATAGGGGCACTGGTAGTCGAAATACTCCACCACCGTCACGTCGCCTTTCGGATTGCCGAGGACCGGGGCTTCCGGATCGTGCAGCACCATCTCCCGGCTTGTCGGGTCTGTCTCGGCAAAAGCAAGTGAGGGGGGAGCAATGGCGGCAAGGCCGGCCATTGCGACAAGCTGTCGACGTGTAAGGGTCATTGGCGGGCTCCTGCGGTATTGTCGATTGCCGGTTTTGCAAGCGCCTGCTGCGTTTGCGCCGCCGCATCGATGAGTGAACGGGCCGAAATCTCGCCCACCATGCGGATGGAGGGGAGTTCGGCTCCTTTTCTGTCGAAGAACAGCATGGTCGGCGGGCCGATGACATTGCTGTCTTTCATCAATTGCTGTTTGTCTGGCGTCATGTCCGAAAGATCGACGGAGACGAGGTTCGTATCCTTAAGGCTTTCCGCGACCTGTGGATCATTCAGAACGGAGCGCTCGATAACGCGGCAGGAAACGCACCAGTCCGCAGTGAAGTAGACGAGGCTGGGCTTTCCTGCCTGAGCGACCGCGGCTTTCAGTTCCCCATTGGAATTCACCGTTGCAAAACTCGCCTTTGTCAGGCCGGGCATGGAGCGGCTGGCGATCGGGCCGCCGGAGAATTGCAGCGGCTGGAGCATGCTGGTGCTGCCGCTTGCCGCGCCGAAAGCGAGAAACGCGCCATAGAGCATGGAAAGAAGGCTGGCCGATTTCATCAGACGGCGGCCAATGCCGGCCTGTTGCGGCAGTGTGTCGAAAGCACCGAAGAAAACACCGATGGTAACGAGCAGCGCTGCGGAAAGCGCGAGCGTTACAGGCGGAGGAATGAGCCGGTCGAGATACCAGATCGCGGTGGCAAGGAAGATGAAGCCGAACAGCCAGCGTATCTGCGCCATCCATGCGCCGGCCCGCGGCAGCAATGCCGCGCCGGAGGTGCCGATGAGGATGAGCGGAATGCCCTTGCCGATGCCGAGCGCAAAGAGCGCCGCTGCGCCGAGCAGCAGGTTTCCGGTCTTGGCGATATAGAGAAGTGCGCCTGCAAGCGGCGCTGTCACGCAGGGGCCGATCAGCAGCGCGGAGCTGAAACCGAGAATGGCGGTCGAGCCGAACGATCCGCCGAGCGAACGCTGCGATCGCGCCAACCGGTCGCGAAGGCCCGCCGGAAGCTGGACCTCGACCATGCCGAAACTGGCGATCGCCAGAATGATAAAGACGGCGGCGGTGATGAGAATGGCCGGTGGCGACTGTAGGGCGATCTGGAAGCTCTGGCCAAGCCATGCGGCCAGTATGCCGAACAGGCTGAAGGCGGCGGCAAGCGCGGCGACATAGGTTGAGGAAAGGAGAAAGCTGCGACCGGGCGACAATGAAGCGCCCTGCCGGCCGAGCGTGGCCGCGAGGATCGGGTACATGGGAAACACGCAGGGCGTGAATGCGAGGAGCACGCCAAGACCCATGAAGGAGGCGAGAAGCAGCGCCGTGCCGCCCCGGGCGAGAAAACCTTCCACCATACCCGGCTCGGTCGGGGGTGCCGGTACAGGTACTGACTGCTCCGCCTTTTCCAGCTCTTCGGACGGTGCTATCAGGGCGAAGGACTGAAATGCGGGCGGTTCCTGCGGCCTTATGCCGAACGACGCCTCCGCTTCGATCCGCAACCCATCGATGGCGACCGTTCTGAACGGATAGCAGATGCCGCCATCCTGGCACCCCTGAAATGTCAGTTTCATGGTCTGCGGCGCGTCGGCGAGCGTGGCGGCGGTTTGCCCGAAATAGACTTCGGTGTTGCCGAAGCCGGGATCATCCTTCATCTCGCCGGCCGGCGTCCTGAGATCGAGCTTCGTTCCGTCCTCAGTGGTGGCCTGCAGGCTCTCCCGATAAAGATAATATCCTTCGGCGACTTGCCAGCGGAACGTTGCCGTCGTTCCCGTGCGGTCTATCGAAAGTTTGAACGCATCCGCCATGTCCATCGGCGGGCCGAGCGCGAGCGCCTGTCCGCAAATGGATAGCAGAACGAGGAGCACGAACGAAAAATTGAAACGCATTCTCTTTCCTTATGGGGTAGGCCTTGTGGGATAAGCCATGGATGGCGCAGGCTTCCGGCTGGAAGCTTAAGCCAGCCTTAAGGTTCGTTTTTCAGGTTCCCGCGCATCAAAATACCCGTGTGCCGGAATGATGGAGTGCTCAATGCGTTTGTTGGTGGTCGAGGACGATGATGTCCTGCTTGATGGTCTGCGGGTCGGGCTGCAGCTTGCCGGCTTCACCGTCGATGCTGTCATGACCCTTGCCGACGCAAAAATCGCCCTCGAGAATTGCCGTTTCGACGCCGTTGTCCTCGATGTGATGTTGCCTGACGGGTCAGGCCTCGATCTTCTGCGCCACACCCGCAATGAGCGCAACCGGGTGCCGATCCTCCTGCTCACCGCCAAGGATGCGACCACGGACAAGATTTGCGGCCTCGATGCCGGCGCGGATGATTATCTGGGCAAGCCTTTCGATCTTGATGAGGTTGCCGCCCGGTTGCGGGCGATCATCCGCCGTGGCGAGGGGCGTTCAGAGGGCACGCTGTCGGCGCTGGGCGTGACGCTCGATCCGGCGAAGATGGTGGCGAAGAAGGATGATAGTGTCATTGCGCTGTCGCGCCGTGAATTTGCGATCATCCACGCCCTCATGCAGAATCCCGGCATGATTTTTTCAAAGCCGGTTCTGGAAGAAAAGCTCTATGGCTGGCAGGAGGATGTGGAAAGCAACACCATTGAGGTCCACATCCACAAGCTCCGCTCCAAACTGGGCGCCGGTTTCATCGAGACGGTGCGCGGCGTCGGTTACCGCGTCGGGAGGGCTGCGTGATGTCGATCCGGGCAAGATTGTTTACCGTGCTTCTGCTGATGACGGGTCTCGTCTGGCTGTCGGCCTGCGTGTGGATTTATACCAGCACCAAGGCGCGGCTGGAGCATGTTCTCGATGCGCGGCTGGTGGAATCGGCAAGAATGGTTGGATCCCTCGTCGGCGACCGCCCGGTCGATATCCGCCTGATAGACGGCCATTCACCGACGCATGATGAGGACGCAGACGCTGATGCGGCGGCGATACCCTCCTACGAACGCCAGCTTGCCTGCCAGATCTGGTCCGTCAGCGGCCGTCTGCTCAGCAAGTCTGACAGCGCCCCGGATGCTTCCCTTTCGGATCATGCCTCGGGCTTCCAGAATACGGTCATCAACGGCATCGAATGGCGTGTTTATGCGGTCGTGAAGCCCGATCTCGGTGTCCGGGTTCTGGTGGGTGACAGTGTCGAGGTTCGCGACCGGCTGGTTGACGATGTCATCAAGGGGCTTCTTTATCCGGCGCTTTTCATCATGCCGCTGATGGCTGGCCTTATCTGGCTATGTGTTTCCAGGGGGCTTGCGCCCCTGCAAAAGCTCGCAAACGGCATGAAAGCGCGCGACGCGACTGAACTCCATGGTTTTGCCGACAAGGGAACGCCATCGGAGCTTCGGCCGATGATCCATGCGCTGAACAGCCTTCTGGCGCGTGTTCAGGCGACGCGGGAGAGGGAACGCGAGTTCACGACCTATGCCGCACATGAATTGAAAACACCGCTTGCCGGCCTGAAGACGCAGGCGCAGGTGGCCATGCGTTCCACCGATCCCGAGGTGCAGCAACAGGCGCTGCGGCGCATCGAGCAAAGCGTCGACCGGACAAGCCGGATGGCAAAACAGCTTATCGACCTAGCTGCCGTTGACGCCACCGAAGCGCAGGCGGTGAAAGCCGGCGTCGACATTCCCCATCTCATCCTTGATGTCATACAGGAGTTGGAGCCGCTCAGGCGTGCACGCGAGGTCGAAATTACCTGCCGGCTGTCGGAAGAGGCGGATACGATCCTCATCGAGGCGGATCGGTCCCTGCTTCGTCTTGCGATCCGTAACGTGATGGAAAATGCCGTGCAGCACTCGCCGAGGGGATCAACAGTCGAATGCCGGGCGGAAATGGCAAACGGCAAGATCAACGTCGTGGTTATCGACGAAGGGGCGGGGATCGCGGTGGAGGAACAGGAACGGGTGCTGCAGCGCTTCTATCGTTCGCCGCGATCGGAACCGGGTGGAAGCGGCCTCGGGCTTGCCATCGTCAAGATGGCCATCGACCGGCTGGGCGGGCGATTGCGATTTTCGCAATTCGGTCAGCGGTTCGCGGTATCGCTTGAGTTATGAGGGAGGCCGCAACAGGGCGGCTCTCTCTCTCTCTCTCTCTCTCTCTCAGAGGTCCTTTGCGAGGCGCAGCGCATCGTAGATTGCCGCATGGGTGTTGCGCGCTGCGACCGCATCGCCGATCCGGAACAGCCGGTAGGTGCCGGTCGGATTGCGCTCGACGGTCTGTGCCGCGCCCGCAATCAGCGCGTCATAGGATATTTCGCCAAGGTTCTTCGAGCCGGGCTTGAGCTCGAAATAAAGCTCGTCCAGCGGGATTGTGCCGTGATTGACGACGATCTGGTCGACGACGCGCTGTTTCGAAACGCCGCCATAATCGCTGCCAACATGGGCGATGATCTGATTGCCGCTTCTTTCCGCCGCCTCCAGCCGGTAGGTGACGGTGAATGTCGTGTCGTGTTTTTGCAGCGAACGCATATAGGGCACGAGATTCATGGCCATGACTTCCGGGGCGAAAGAGCGATCCGGCGTCATGATCTCGACCTTGCCGCCCGCCTTGGCGATGAATTCGGCGGCCTGAAGCCCGGTGTGGTCGCCCGCATCATCATAGACGAGAACATTGGCGCCCGGCTTGACGTCGCCGGAAATGATATCCCATGCGGAGACGACCAACTCGTTGCCCTTCGAAAGCACCTCGGTATGGGGCAGTCCACCAGTAGCGATAATCACCACGTCGGGTTTTTCGGCGACAACCGTATCCGCCTCCGCCCAGCTGTTGAAATGGAAGATGACGCCGAGCTTCTCGCACTGGCTCATGCGCCAGTCGACGATGCCGATCATTTCGCGGCGGCGTTCGCTCTGTGCGGTCAGGCGGATCTGGCCGCCGGGGTCGCTGGCGGCCTCGAAGACCACGACCGCATGGCCACGTTCCGCACATACCCTTGCGGCTTCAAGGCCTGCCGGGCCAGCGCCAACGATCACCACCTTCAGGCTTTTCTCGGCCCTTGTGATTTCATGCGGCATGGTTTCCTCACGGCCGGTTGCCGCATTGTGAATGCAGAAGGCGAGGCCGCCTTGATAAATACGATCAAGACAGTAATTGGCGCCGACGCAGGGGCGGATGTCCTCCTCCCGCTTTTCCATGATCTTGCGGACGATATGCGGATCGGTCATGTGGGCGCGGGTCATGCCGACCATGTCGACCTTGCCGGCGGCAATCGCATGCCGGGCGGTGGCGACATCCTGAATTTTGGCGGCATGGAAAATGGGGAAGCTGGTCGCCGCGCGGATTTCGCCTGCGAAATCAAGATGCGGCGCGCTGGCCATACCCTGAATGGGGATGACGTCGGTCAGGCCGGGATCGGTGTCGATATGCCCCCTGATGACGTTGAGATAGTCGATCAGGCCGCTCTCCTTCAGCCGTCTGGAGATTTCGATGCCTTCCGCCTTGCCGGTGCCGTTCTCGAGACATTCATCGGCGGTGTAACGAACCCCGAGGATGAAATCGTCGCCGACGCGTTGGCGTATCGCCCTGAAGACGTCGAGACAGAAACGCATGCGGTTTTCAAGCGAGCCGCCATAGGGGCCGTCAAGTTCGTTGGTCAGGGGTGAGACGAACTGGTCGATGAGGTGGCCATAGGCTTCCAGTTCCACCCCGTCCATGCCGCCCGCCTTCATCCGTTCGGCAGCATCGGCGAAATCCTTGATGATGCGCTCGATATCCCAGTCCTCGATCTTTTTCGGAAAGGCGCGGTGCGCCGCTTCCCGTTGGTGCGATGGTGCGAGTACCGGCAGCCAGTCGCCCTTGTCCCAGCGGGTGCGGCGGCCAAGATGCGTCAGCTGGATCATGATCGCCGAACCCGCCTCATGCACGGCGTCGGTCATTTCCCGGATCCACGGAACGATTTCATCCTTGTAGGCCAAGAGATTGTTGAAGACGGGCGGGCTGTCTTTCGACACGGCGGCTGAACCCGCCGTCATCGTCAGCGCCACGCCGCCCTTCGCCCGCTCGACGGTATAGGCGCGGTAGCGCCCTTTCGGCATGCCGTCTTCGGGGTAGGCGGGTTCGTGAGAGGTGACGATGATGCGGTTGCGCAGCGTCAGATGCTTGAGCTGATAGGGCTGAAGAAGGGGATCGTTCGACATGTGCCTGCTCCCAGAACGGTTGTGCGACAAGGCTAAGAGAAAATGTACATATGTGTCAATTAAGAAAACACTGGTGTTTACGAGATAAACAAGAGTGTACGCTTTGCCTTGTCGCGCAGGGACTGATTTGCTACGCAATTGTCATGGAAGCGACATTGAACGAAACCGGTTGGCGTGGATCGCAGGAGGGTTGGCTTGAGGCCGCCTACGAGGCGCTGCTGGAATCCGGGGTGGATTCCGTCAAGATCCTGCCTTTGGCGAAAAAACTCAATCTCTCGCGCACCAGCTTCTACTGGTTCTTCAAGGACCGGGAGGAATTGCTGGCGGCGCTGTTGTCCCGCTGGCGCGAGAAGAACACGGGAAGCATCCTCAGGCAATCGGAGGCCTATGCGGAAACCCTGGCCGAGGCGATGCTGAATGTGTTCGATTGCTGGCTGGATTCCTCGCTTTTCGACAGCAAATTCGAATTTGCGGTGCGCAGCTGGGCGTTGCAGTCCGATGATATTCTTGCCGAGCTTCGCAAAGCCGACCAGATGAGAATGGAGGCGCTTTCGCGTATGTTCATGCGTTTCGGCCACCCTGAAAATAAGGCAGACGTGCGTGCCCGCACCACTTATCTCGTGCAGATCGGGTACATTTCCATGCAGGTCGAGGAAGATGTGGCAGTGCGGATGAAAAGGATTGCGGATTATATCGCTATCTATACCGACGAAGTGCCGCAGCAGCGCGAGCTTGACCGATTTTATGCAAGACACGGGTACAAGCCGGGGCCGGACACATAACGCCCGAACACATGAGCGATGCCCGCCCGCCTGCAATGTAGTTGCAACATTCACCGACGAGTGGTGATGCTGGCAAGGGTTCACCTTTGGGGAAAGTCATTGCGAATCTTGCTTCTTGAGGACGAACCCGAAATGGCGCGCGCGCTGCTTGAGGCCCTGCGCCGGCGCGATGTGCTCGCGGACCACGTCAGCACCATCAGCGATGCCGACGCCCTTGCGCGTGATGGCTCTTACGATGTGCTGGTTCTGGATCGCCGCCTTCCCGATGGCGAGGGGCTGAACCTCGTATCGTCGCTTCGCCGGAGCAAACATACCGTACCGATCCTTGTCCTGACGGCGCTTGGAAGCGTCGATCACCGGGTCGACGGGCTGGATGCGGGGGCGGATGATTATCTTGCCAAGCCTTTCGCAATCGAGGAATTGCTCGCCCGCCTCAGGGCTCTTCACAGACGCGGCCCTTCGATCTCCGATAAATATACAAGTTTCGGAAATCTGAGCATTGATCCGAGAAGCAATGAAATCAGCGTTGCCGGCTCCATCATCGAGTTTCGGCGTCGGGAATATCTGGCGCTCGAAGCTCTGATGCGTCGTCCGAACCGCATCGTGACGCGGTCCAGCCTGATCGAGGCGGTTTATACGCTCGACGATGAGATCGAGTCCAATGCGCTCGATGCGCATATCTCGCGCATTAGGAAGAAGCTGGCGCAGGCCGAAGCGACGGTGGAGATAAGAGCCGTGCGCAATATCGGTTATCTCATCCGGGCAAAGACATGAGGCAGGAGCGCAACCGATCCCTGCGATGGGGGCTGATGAAGCGCCTTTTCGCCTTGCAGGCATTTTTTCTCGTTCTTTTCGTCATTCTTCTCGTCGGCTGGATCTGGATCATCGATCCGCGGCTGGAAGGCGCCAATGAAGAGGCCGCGCGCATCATTGCGGAAAGCGTGACGAAGGATGGGCAGGGCCGGCCACAGGTGGCTGCTACGCCCGATCTGGAGGCGCTGAAACAGCGCTATCCCGATCTCTGGTTTGTCGTGCGGGACGCTGACGAAATCGTCCTGCAATATGGGGATATCCCGGCGCCTGCTCTGGAGGCGGTGTTTCCCCGGAGCATCGAAAGGGCGCGTCTGGAGGCCGGGGAAACAGTCCGGGCCACCATGGAAAACCGCGATACGCCGGCCGGCCGGTTGCAGTTCATTGCCGGGACGGAAAAAGGTCTCCCGAATGACGGCATCAGTCTCTGGATCAATGTACAGCTGGATCTGGAAAAGGATGCCGATGGCGCCATTCGCTGGCTGACCGTGCTGCCCGGTGTCGGCTTCATCATCCTCATCGCCGTCGTGCCTATGCTGCTCCTGACGGGTATTGCGACATTGCTGGTGACGCCCCGTGCGGTTGGCCGTTCGCTGAGTGGCCTCATGGAAACGGTCGCCCAGGCGCAATCGATTAATTTCGAGAACCGGTCCGCCCGGATCGATCGTTCGAAGGTGCCGAGTGAAATCATTCCGCTCGTGGATGCCTTCAATGTCGCGCTCTCGAAACTGGACGAGGGCTATAATCGCCGTAACCGCTTCCTGGCCGATGCCGCTCATGAGCTGAGGACGCCGATTGCGATTGCGCGCATCCGGGCCGATCTTTTGCCCGATGACGAGCTGAGCCGACAATTGCGAGCGGACATTGATCGCCTCACGCGCGTTGCGCACCAGCTTCTCGAGATGCAGGCGGTGGGTGCGGTGGAACTGCCTGCCGAAGAGCAGGATCTGAATGTTCTTGTTGAACGCATCGCGACCGATCTTGCGCCGATTGCGATGGATGCCGGTTATGAATTTGATTTCGAACCGAGCGAAGGAAAGGCGCTATTCACGATCCAGACCTCGATCATCGAGATGGCGGTCGTCAACCTCATTCGCAATGCCATCGATCATGGTGGTGGCAAGGGCGCTATCACGATCCGGGTCGGTGCGACGGGAACGATAGACGTCTGCGATGAGGGGCCTGGCATACCCGTTTCGGAACGTGAGCAGGTATTCGAGCCGTTTCATCGCATCAATACCAATTCGTCTGGCGCCGGTCTGGGTCTTAATCTGGTCCAGAAGGCGGCGGAGCTTCATCGTGGACGGGTCCTGTTCCTCGACCTCAATCCCGGCTTTGGCGTTCGGCTGGAAATTCGATCCATTGCTTCACGAAGCGCTGTGGTTGATGTTGTGTAGCTGTGGAGATTACAGGCGGCGAGCCGGTGTCCCGATGGGGAAATTTCTTACAATTTAGTTAAGGGATTTCGTCTAACTATATTAAATTACTGAATTATTTTTCAATAAATTCGTTTCGTGCAATCCAGACGTAATTCTCGTGGGGAAAATGTCCGTATCTGCTGAGCTTATCCGCACAGGAGATCAACGGGAGCCGGTTTCCGGTTCTTCAACGCGAACGGAAACCCTGCAGCTGTCAGAGCATGGCGCATCGGTTTCGTCTGGAGTCATTCATGTCGTTCATCGCAAAATCGCTTGTCACCGTAACGGCTGCCGTCATGGTCGCAACCAGTGCCTATTCGGCTGATCTTACCAACTATAATGCGCAGCAATTCGACTATGCCAACCCGCCGGCCTTTTCCTGGGGTGGGGCCTATGTCGGTGCCCATGGCGGCATCGCCTCCCCAAGATTTAATCCGCTGGCCAGCGGCCGGGGTCTGACGGGTGGCGTACAGGCCGGCTATAATTTCCAGTTCGGCTCCGGTGTTGTCGGTGCGGAACTGGAAGGCTCCTATCTTGGCAACGAAGCACGTGTGCCGAACGGCCGGTTGAGAGAGCGCTTCCGGGGTGCGGCCAAGCTGAAGGCCGGTGTTGCGCTTGACCGCACGCTCGTTTACGGCACCGCCGGCCTGACCACGACGAAATTCAAGGATACGAATGGCGTCACCGGTCCCGATGGCTGGAAACAGGGCTATCTGCTGGGAGCGGGTCTGGAACAGAGCTTCGGCGGTGGTCTGTCGGCCAAGCTTGAATATAATTATGTGAGCACCGGAGATGTCACCACGACGACCTCCAGCGGGCGGTCAAAAACCGATGTGACCGATCATGTCATCAAGGCCGGCCTGAACTATCGTTTCTGAGCGACCGATCCGATGACAGATTTCAGGGAGAATTCAAAAGAATACCGCCGCTTTCAGCTTGGAAGCGGCGGTAAAACAGCGCATGGCGCGAAACGGGCGGGGCCGGGTGGAGATTTGAAATCCCCAAACCATCATTCGCATTCAAGCGAAGGTTGCCGGAAGCTCGTCACATACCACTCACTCCCGGAATTGCGGGTGTAGAACGTATAGAAACAATCGATGCGTTCGACATAACCCGGTGTCTCCGAGACTTCGTAACGCTCGCCACGCCGTGTTGTCCGCACTTCACCGCTCGATGATCCGGCAACGACCTGTGTCTTGTTCTTCCGCCATTGATAAGCCTGCTGGCCGGGACCCATGCTATAAATATTGTCAGGCGGCCCGTAATCCAGCATCACGCTGGTGATGGGCGCGCCGATATAGCTTTTCATGACTGTCGAGGCGCAGGCGGTGAGCACGGCCGATGCGACAGCGATGAAGATAATCGCTGCCGGGGCTGCAAATGACGATCTGTCGGACATGAAAATTCCTTTCAGCTGCGGTGGATTTCCGCAGGGATAGGAACCGGTCATTGCAAGTACATTGCACGTGAAGATCGTGAGGCGAGCGGGGCTTCCCGCGTCAGAGGCCGGCGATATTGCGGCCGATATGGCGCAGGATGCTTTTGAAAAGTTTTACTTCCGCGGGATCGAGACCTTCGATTGCGGTTTTTTCGAACATGGCCGCGATGGGCATCAGTTCTTCCGCAAGCTCCTCGCCTTTTGTCGTGAGCGTGATGCGCACGATGCGGGCATTGTCGGCCGGTCGCTCACGGCTGACAAGGTTGCGCCTGACGAGCAGGCCGACGAGCCGGGAAAGAGTGGAGATCTCCACCGACACGAGGTCGGCAAGCTCGGTCAGCGTCTTGCTCTCCTGCTGTCTCAGCGTCGCCAGCACGCGATACATCGGCAGGGTGATGTCATAGGAAGCCAGTCTCAGGGAAAAACGCTCGCCAAGCCGAACGCCCACCCAGTTGAGCAGGTAGGGTACCGAGTCGGTGAACTGATAAGACACGAAGTAAATCCCCGTTTGAGAGCCATCTGCGCAGATGCTGATGTGCGCCTATCGGCTGTACCGGCACAATCCATCCGTTTCAATAGCTTCGCTCCAGAAGGCTGCGGAATGGGAGATAGGCTGCTCGCAACAAATGACAAAAAACATTTGCATTGACAAACATTGCAAATGCAAATAAATAAGAATGCAGGATTTGGGAGGATCTCATGACATCAGCACTGTTCGGCCTGAACAACCTTGCACCGGAAGGCGTCGGCCAGACTTTCCGCACGACGATGCGCCGTTTTCCGGCAACCGTGACGGTTATCACTGCCTGTGCTTCCGGCGATCAGCGTGATCACGGCATGACCGTGACCGCCGTCACTTCGGTCTCGATGGAGCCGCCCTCTCTTCTGGTTTGCCTGAACAACCGCACACTGCTGCACGAGCTGCTGCTCTGCCGACCGGATTTCATCGTCAACGTGCTGACGCAGGATCAGATCGCGCTCTCGGATGCTTTCAGCGGCAAGGTGTCGCCGGAGGAGCGCTTCGGCAATGGTGACTGGCAGCGTCACGAAAACGGTGTTCTCTATCTGCCCACGGCGCATGCGGCCATCGCCTGCCGCCGGGTGGCGGCGATGCCCTATGGAACGCATACCGTGTTCATCGGGCAGGTGGTTTCGGCCGATGTCAGCGAGACAACAAGGCCATTGCTCTACGAAAACGCCCAATATTGCGCCGCAAGCCCGGCAGGTGTGCCGGCCTGATATTTCCGGCCAGATAATTCCCGGCCAACTCACTTCCGGAGGGAGACAATCATGAACGATATGAGCCATGCGCCGCAGCCGGTGCAAACGACCCCGCGTGTCCACCTCACCAGCCGCGTTGCCGGCATAGCCGATCTTTTCCGGTCGAGCGCCCGCCAGACGGAAGAGGCGCGGCGCGTTCCCGCCAGCCATATCGAGGCGCTGCGCGGTATCGGTTATTTCGATATCGTCAAACCCCGCGCTTTCGGCGGAAAGGGCGGTGAGTTTGCTGAACTGGTTGCGGCCAATATCGAGCTTTCGGCCGCCTGTGCGTCAACCGGCTGGGTTGCCGGACTGCTTTCCGCTCATCAATGGCTGCTGGCGATGTTTCCGGAAGAGGCGCAGGCCGATGTCTGGGGTGAAAACCCTGACGCGTTGCTGTGCGGTTCCTATGCGCCGGTGAAAATGGCTGACGTGGCTGAGGGCGGTTATCGCCTCAGCGGCAAATGGGCCTTCGCCTCGGGTTGCGAAAACGCGCAATGGTCTCTCTGCGCCGCCATTCTGCCGCCGCAGGGTGAGGGCAGGCCGGTTCCCGCCTTCCTTCTCGTTCCCGCCAGCCAATATGTCATTGAAGACACATGGCATGTGGTGGGGCTGGCCGGCACGGGCTCCAAGACGCTGGTTCTCGACGATGTCTTCGTTCCCAAACATCGGGTTCTGACCTTTCCGGACGCCACCAGCGGCAAGACGCCCGGCGGGCAATATTATGCGGAGGAAGGCCTGTTCAACATGCCGCTTCTGACCGGCATTCCGTCCTGTCTTGCGGCGGCTGGCGTCGGAGCGGCCAAGGGGGCGCTTGCGGGTTACGTCGATCATGTCGGCGGCCGGGTGACGCGCGGTGCTGTGGCGGGTGGCAATAACCGCATGGCGGAATTCCCGACCATTCAGCTGCGCGTTGCCGAAGCGGCGGCGAGCGTCGATGCGGCTTGTGAAATCCTGCTGCGCGATGTGGCACGTGCACAGGTGCTGGCGCAGGCCCGGGTCGAAGGCCGGGCGGAATTCACCGTGGATGACCGCCTTTTGAGCCGTCGCGGCCAGGCCTTTGCGGTGTCTCTGGCGCTGCGCGCCGTGCAGGCACTCAACGACTCTACCGGCGGCGTCGGGCTTGATCTTGCCAATCCCGTGCAGCGGGCCTGGCGCGATGCGAATGCGGTTGGCCGCCACATCAGCATGAACTGGGATGCCGTGGGCACCATGATCGGCCAGAGCATGCTCGGGCTGGAACCCAAGGGCCAATATTGACCGCGCATCAAGCGGCACGTGAACAGCAATTTCGGAGGAAACAACATGCAAGGCAAGGTCGCTCTCGAGGAGCATTTCGCAATCCCGGAGACACTTCAGGATTCGGCCGGGTTTGTGCCCGGTGACTACTGGACGGAACTGCAGCATCGACTGCTCGATATTCAGGATACGCGCCTGAAGCTGATGGATGCGCATGGTATCGAGACCATGATCCTGTCGCTGAATGCGCCGGCGGTGCAGGCTATTCCGGATAAGAGGAAGGCGATCGAGATTGCCCGGCGGGCCAATGACGTGCTTGCCGAAGAATGCGCCAAGCGACCGGATCGTTTCCTTGGCTTTGCCGCTTTACCTTTGCAGGATCCGGATGCGGCGACCGAGGAACTTCAGCGCTGCATCAACGATCTCGGTTTCGTCGGTGCGCTCGTCAACGGTTTCAGCCAGGAGGGCGACGGCCAGACGCCGCTTTATTACGACCTGCCGCAATATCGCCCCTTCTGGGGTGAGGTCGAAAAGCTCGGCGTGCCGTTTTACCTGCATCCGCGCAATCCGCTGCCGCAGGATTCGCGCATCTATGACGGCCATCCCTGGCTGCTTGGCCCCACCTGGGCCTTTGCGCAGGAAACGGCGGTACACGCGCTGCGTCTCATGGCGTCCGGCCTGTTCGACGAGCATCCGCGCCTCAACATCATTCTCGGCCATATGGGCGAGGGTTTGCCCTACATGATGTGGCGTATCGACCACCGCAATGCCTGGGTGAAACTGCCGCCGCGTTATCCGGCCAAGCGCCGCTTCGTGGATTATTTCAACGAGAATTTCCACATCACGACCTCGGGCAATTTCCGAACCCAGACGCTGATCGACGCCATTCTGGAAGTTGGGGCGGACCGTATCCTGTTTTCCACCGACTGGCCCTTCGAGAATATCGACCATGCCTCCGACTGGTTCAACGCCACGAGCATCGCCGAGGCCGACCGGGTGAAGATCGGCCGCACCAATGCGCGCCGCCTGTTCAATCTCGACGGGGCTTGAGCCATGCAGCCCTTCGTCTACATGGCAGCGCCGGCCCGCATCGTTTTCGGCGCGGGAAGCTCAGTGGGGGTGACGGAGGAAATCCGCCGCCTTGGCCTGTCGCGGGTGCTGGTGCTCTCGACGCCACAGCAGAAGACGGATGCGGAAGCGCTGGCTGCCCGGCTCGGCCGTCTCGCGGTTGGCGTCTTCTCCGAGGCTGCCATGCACACGCCGGTTGAGGTGACGAAAAGGGCGATTGAAGACTATCGCGCCGCCAATGCGGATTGCGTCGTGGCGCTGGGCGGCGGCTCGACCACCGGTCTCGGCAAGGCCATTGCGCTGCGCAACGATGCGGCGCAGATCGTCATTCCGACGACCTATGCCGGCTCGGAGGTGACGCCCATTCTCGGCCAGACGGAAAATGGGGTGAAGACCACCATGCGCGGCCCGGAAATCCTGCCTGAGGTAGTGATCTACGATGCGGAACTGACGCTCGGGCTGCCCGTGGCCATCAGCATGACGAGCGGGCTGAACGCCATGGCGCATGCGGCCGAGGCGCTTTATGCCCAGGACCGAAACCCTATCGCCAGCCTGATGGCGGTTGAGGGATTGCGGGCAATGGTCGAAGCGCTTGCCCGTGTGAAGGCCGAGCCGCAGGATATCGCGGCGCGCGAGACGGCACTTTATGGCGCATGGCTGTGCGGCACGGTGCTCGGCGCTGTCGGCATGTCGTTGCATCACAAGCTTTGCCACACCTTTGGTGGCAGTCTTGATCTGCCGCATGCGGAAACCCATGCGGTGCTTTTGCCGCATACCATCGCTTATGTGGAGCAAGCGGTGCCCGATCTGCTCGCGCCGCTTGCCGCACTTTTCGGTGGGAAGGCCGGGGCAGGGCTTTTCGATTTTGCTGCCCGACTTGGTGCGCCATCAAGCCTCGCAGCGCTTGGTGTGCAGCGGAGCGATCTCGATCCCATGGCCGAGCTTGCGACAGCCAATCCCTATTGGTGCCCGCGGCCAATCGAAAAAACTGCGATCCGCGACCTGTTGCAGCGCGCCTTTGAGGGCGCGCGGCCGGAGTGATGGGAGGAAGTCATGATGGATACGAAGATGACCAGCGATGATGGCTATTTCGTTGAGGAGCGTTCGGCTGAAACCGTGATTGCCCGCATGCGCGACTGTAACGATCCGCGCCTGAAGGAGATCATGGCCGTCGTTACGCGCAAGCTGCATGAGGCGGTGAAGGAAATCGAGCCGACCGAGGAAGAGTGGATGAAGGCGATCCATTTTCTCACCGAGGTTGGCCAGATCTGCAATGAATGGCGGCAGGAGTGGATTCTGTTCTCCGATATTCTCGGCGTTTCCATGCTGGTCGACGCCATCAATCACCGCAAACCGAGTGGCGCGTCGGAATCCACCGTTCTTGGGCCTTTCCATGTGGCCGATGCGCCGGAAATGCCGATGGGCGCCAATATCTGCCTCGATGGCAAGGGCGAGGATATGCTGGTGACCGGCCGTATTCTCGATACCGAAGGCGCACCGGTTGCCGGTGCGCGCATCGATGTCTGGCAGGCCAATGACGAGGGCTTCTACGACGTGCAGCAGAAGGGCATTCAGCCCGATTTCAATCTGCGCGGTGTTTTCGTCACCGGCGAGGACGGGCGCTACTGGTTCCGGGCGACGAAACCGAAATATTATCCGATACCGGATGACGGCCCGGTCGGGCGATTGCTGCGGGCCATGGGGCGTCATCCTTACCGGCCGGCGCATCTGCATTATATCGTTTCGGCAGAAGGTTTTGGCACGCTCGTCACGCATATTTTTGATCCGGATGATCCCTATATCCGTTCGGATGCGGTGTTCGGTGTGAAGGAGAGCCTACTGGCCGATTTCCAGCGGGTGGAGGATGCGGAAAAGGCCCGGCAACTGGGTTTCATCGGCGACTGGTTCTGGTCGGTGAACCATGATTTCGTGCTGGCCCGATGAGTGGCGGCAGCGACCGTCCCGGCCTCTATGTTCGTTTTGCCGAAAGCGACCCCGCAGCCGCTGAGCAGCGGAAGGTGCAGATGGATGCTCACAAGGCCTATTTGCGCAGTGAGGAAACCGCGCCCCTGGGGTTCAGAATTCTGGCATCCGGCCCCATGCAGGCGGAAAGCAGCGGGTCATCAGCTGCACTCGTCATCGCCGAAGCCCATTGCATTGAAGATATGATTGCCTTCAGCGATGCCGATCCATTTGTCATTCACGGCGTCTATAAGCGCGTTCGTATCCTGCGCTGGACGCCGACACTGTCGAGGGTTCCCGGGCTGAAGCCTGACTGACATTTCTGTCGGGTCGTTGGACCTGACAATGATAAATATTGCATTTGCAATTTTTGCAAATGCAATGCTTAATCGAAGACGGGTGATATCGGCGATATGTGTCTTGACAGGAGCGGGACACATATCAGGGTGGAGCAGGCCGGGCACTCGCGGAGCTATCGCCAGGAACGGGAGACGCAATCCATTCCGGATAGCGCGTTCAGGCGTGAAAGGGAGGAAGATGTCCACGAATTATATGAGCGCCGCCTCAGTGCGGACGAAAAACCCGGCTGGCGTCATCGCGACATGTGGTCTGATGATCATGTTCGACGGTTACGATCTGGTCGTTTATGGCGCGGTTGCGCCGGCGCTGCTGAAAGAGGGCGCATGGGCGCTCAATCCTGCCATGGTCGGTCGCGCTGCGGCGCTGACGCTGGTGGGAATGCTGCTGGGCGCTCTGTTTGCCGGCACCATGGCCGACCGTATCGGCCGCCGCAAGGTCGTGCTCATCAGCCTTGCCGTATTTTCGGCTATGATGATCGCCTCGGCCATGACGCCGAACTTTCTGGCTTTTGAAATCACGCGCTTCCTCGCTGGTCTCGGGCTTGGCGCGCTTTTGCCGACAGTGACCGCGCTGGTGCTGGAATTTTCGCCGCCCAAACGCAAGGCGCAGGCGAATTCCCTGTCTTTCCTCGGCTATCTTATCGGCGGCATCATCTCCGGCCTGATGGGCATCCTTCTGCTGGAAACCTATGGCTGGCGGCCGTTGATGCTGATCGGCGGTCTGCCGCTTATTCTCCTGCCGCTATTCATGCGCTTCCTGCCGGAATCGCCGGAATGGCTGGCAAGCAAGGGCCGGCAGGCGGAAGCGGACGGTATTTGCGACACTTATGGCCTGCAACGCATTGTGCCACACGCCAAAATTCAAAAGGGTGGTGTCGGCGCGCTGTTTTCGGAAGGCCGGCTGCTTTCGACGCTGAATGCCTGGGGCATTCACTTCTGCTCGCTGCTTCTCACCTTCGGCATGGTCAACTGGCTGCCGACCATCATGAACAAGATGGGTTATGATATCAGCTCGGCGCTCAGCTTCTCGATCATGCTGAATGTCGGGGCCGCTATCGGCATTCTCATTGGCGGGCGGTTTGCCGATAAGGGCAACGTCAAGGTGGTGGTGGCGGTGCTGTTTGCCATCGGTGCGGCCTCTATCTGGGCTCTGACGGTAAACAAAGGGCCGCTGCTGTATGTCTTCGTCGCCCTTGCCGGTGCCGGAACGATTGGAACCCAGATCCTTGCCAATGTTTTGGTGGGCCGGCTTTATCCCGTCCATATTCGCGGCACGGGCCTCGGCTTTTCGCTGGCGGTTGGTCGTCTCGGCGGCATTGCCGGCCCGATGATCGGCGGCCTCGTGCTGCAACGGGGGCTGGCTCCCGAGTGGAATTTCTACATTTTCGGGTCGGTCGCGTTGGTGGGGTTGTTGCTGACCGTGTTGACCCTGCTATACCGCACCTCGGGTGACGAGCGGGTTTGATGAACGAGGTGCTGGCCGCCGGGTGAAACCTGCGGCCAGCAGAATGGCTGATGCCTCATGCATTCAGCGACGACACGGTTCTGAATTTTCACTGCAACGAATGATCTAGCTTCTGCGACCGCTGCGGAGTTGTGCGAGGGTCGCAAGCGTATTGCCGCTGATCCCGCCGTTATTGCTGAACAAAGCCATACGCGGATCGGATTCGGCGCTGTTCGCTTCGAACATCACCAGAAAGCGGCTGACCAGCTTTTCGACCTTTGCAGGGTCCTGCAGGTCTTTCATCTTCAGCCTCTTCTCGATCATCTTTGCCTGCACATCCACTTTGGAATTTGCCGTTTCGGCAGGCATTCCAAGGGCGGTGCGGGTGAATTCCGCCAGCGCATTGTCGGCGAGGATGTCGTAAGGATTGGAAATGCCGCCGGCCATTCGCTTGAAATAGAGCGCCAGTCGGACACCGGAGTTTTCCTCTCCCGCCCGCTCCTCCAGCGTCTGGCGCACATAGTTGTCGCGCGTTTCCATCAGGCTGCGGGTATTCTGGATCGTCTGGCCGGTTGTCGCGCGGATATTTCCCTTGGTATCAAAGTTGAAAGAACCGGCAAGCGCGCGAAAGCGGGTATCTTTTTCGGTGTTGGCAAAGCTTTTGGGGTCTTTAAGGTCGGACTTGAAAATCTTCTTCAGATAATCGGTGGTCACCGATTTGGGGTCGATGCGTTGGGCAACCAACATGAAATCGAGCAGGCGGCGGTCGGCAAGCAATTGATCGACTGTTTCCAGCGTCTCCATTTTCTCGCGATAGTAGGAGACTTCCTTCTCTCCCTTCTCCCTGACTTTCTTGTCCTTGTCCCAACGGGTGACTTCGGTGAGATAACGGCGTGAAATGCGGGTGATCTCGTTTTCCGCCTGGGCAAGGCGCGGTGAGCCGATTTTGCCTTCTGAATCGAAATTATATGCCTTTGCCAGCCGCACGAACCTGTCATCGTTCAAGCTGCGAACATAGCTTTTCGGGTCTGACAGATCGCTTGTGAGGGCTTTTTTCAATTTGAAGGTCGAGGCTTCCTCCGTGCTGATATTGAACGCCTTCAGCGCGAAATTGCGAACCGTGACTGCGGCCGGCGCATTCGACAGAAAGTCCTCCAGGTTTTTCGTCAGGCCGATATAGCGTTTGTAGTCCTTGATTAGCCTTTCGTCGTCGGCCACGTCGTCGTCATCGTAGCGGCTAAAGTAAAAGTTCATCATCGTGCTAAGCTGCACATCGGTCTGCACTGCCTTTCCAGGCGCGACTTTGCCGTCGTCACCGAAATTGAAAGCTTTTGCCAAGTCGATGAGGCCTTTGTCCTTCTCCTGATAAAGCGGGCTTTGCGCGTCCTCAGGATTTTGGCGAAGGGCCCACTGGATTTTCTTGTCGATGTCGACGTTGTCGAGCAGATTAAAGGCGACGATCAACATTTCTCTCAGGCGGCCATTGCTGGTCATCTGCCCTGCATCGGTGACGCTCTTGATCTTGTCCACGAAGAAATCACGATTAAGAATCGCGCCGGCCTGCGTCAGGCGCGGGCTAGAAAGAACGTAGGTTTCGTTGATCAGCCGTTTCTGGGCCGTCGTCTGCGCTGGCGTGCCGGTATCGACGGCGCCATCGTCGCGGAAGTTGAACGCCGCCGCCATTTCGAACAATTTATAGGCATCGGCGATGCGTTTATTGTACTGGTCGATCAGATATTGGACCTTGTCGTGCGCCGGCTTGTCGGTGGTGGGAATATTGTCCCGCTCAATTCGCAGACCTGCCGTTTTTAACTGCCACTCATTGACCAGCGGTTCGTAGGTCTTGTTGACGTAGCTATCGGCACTGCTGATATCGCTGGTCAGAACATCTTTGAGATGCTTGTAGCTGAAGCTCTGGGCATCGATGCCGAAAGATTTGAAAACATAGTCCCGAAGCCGCGTGTTTTTGAATATGTCATCCAAATGACCGACCTTGTCGATGAGGATGTTGTAATATCGCGTTTCCTCCTTCAGTTCCTCGTTTCGTTGCTCGATCGTGCTGTTATACGCGGCAACCAGCCGGTCCTGCTGGGATTCGGTCTGAACCGATTTTTGCGCTTTGATATTGCCGAAATCGAACGCCGCCGCGAAATCGCGGTAGCGTGTGTCCTTCATCTTGTTGGCGAAACTGTTCGGGTCGTTGAGGTCACTTTCCAGCACCTTCTTCATGAAGGCGGTGGCGTAAGTCATGTCTTCCAGCCCAAACGCTTTCATGGCGTAGGAATAGAGTTTGTAGTCCTTCAGAAACTCGTCGAGGTTTTTAACCTTGCCGATATTGTCCGCATAATATCTGGCGTCTCGCGATATGACGGGGTCATTCGCGACACGTTTCAGCGACAGGCCGAGGTCACGATTATAGAGGGCATAAGTCGTGTATGCGGGCAGCACCATGTGCCTCCGGGAAAATTGTTGCCGAAATCTATGTGTGAACAAATACTATAATTGAATTATCGCAGTATTGTCTTGTGCGAGACTGTATTTACTAAAATTGTATTTATGTTAATTATTGTATATTGTTAAATTAGAAATTTATATTCTGATAGGACGAATTTTTCTTGATGTTGTCTCTTAGGGTTTTCGCGCAGATAAAAGCTGCACATGGCCAACAACCAGCCCAAAGCGGTATGCGGAAATGCGCCGCCGCAGTTTCTGGGCAGTTTCAAGATGTGCCAGTTTTTGGACGGGAGCGGCTGCGGCTGCCTTAGGGCTTTTTGCCGGAGACAGGCGTGATGCTCGCCATTTGCTGCAATGTCCGCTCATTCGTGCGCTTGGCGCGCGCCAGCGCATCGTCGCGATCTTCGGGCAGCGTGTAGGTCATGTAGGACAACGAGGTTTCGAGGTCGTTGTTATTGTGCCCCAGAATGGCAGCGAAATAGCTGTTCTTGGTGACGTGGGGCGGGGCGAAATTGTGATAGGCGACTTCGGCATAGAGGTGCCGCAGGCCATAGGGCTTGGGAAGTTCTTCCTTCGGCCAGAAATCCTCAAACAGGTTAAAAACCGTATCCCGAAGCAATAGACGGGTTTCCGATGAAAAATCGTCGATCGACATGCCGTGCCACAGTTTTCCCTGCCCGCTAGCGCGCAGCCGTTCATAGGCGGAGAGAATGGTGGCGGAACGGGCAAGGACCGGGATTTCGTAGGTAATACCGAATTTCGTTCCTTCTCCCTGTTTCGTCTTGGCCTGGCCGTTGAACAGGATGCTCCATTTGGAAACACCCTTGCCATAGGGGGCGGGGGAAAACTCGGCCTGGGTGAAGACTTCGTAGGGACGCCGTCCCGTCATGCCGATCAGGCCGATGCCGATCATCAGCGGGTCATTGGACTGGAGAGCGTCGGTGCAAATCTTCAGAACCTGCCGGTAGTTGTCGAAGGTGATCAGCGCACCATGCTTGGTGGCGATCTTCTCCATCTTCACCCGGCGGGCGTCGTCATACATCGCCGCATCGCCGGTTGCGATCTTCAGCATCGGATGCTCATCACCGAAGGCCTCGCGAATGGCGTTACGGTATTTGGTAATGTAGGAGATGATCGTCGTCTGCGCCCTGTCCTTCATGGTGCTGAGTTCAGCGTTCCACAGGGCCTGCATTTCATCTTTCTTTGCCACACCATTCATCGCTGCAATGAAATCCGCGATACGCAGAAGAACCGTGGGCTTTCGTCCCGCGGTGTTGAATTCCGCCCGTTCGATTTTTTCGACGATGGATGTCGCCACGCCGGTTTTCGGATAGTCGGCCCGTTCGATATAGGTATTCAGCCGTTCGCGCAGTTTTTTCATGTTGCAGATGGCAAGCGGTGTGCTCTTTGGGCCGAATTCGGCCTTTAGGGCATACCTATATTTCATGATGTAGAGTTCGAGCGTCTTTTCGGTGCGGCCATTGTCGAAATGGTAGCGGACCTCGGCATCCCAAAGATCGCGGATTTTTTTGTTCCGCACAGCGTCGCTGCTTTTCATCGCCTCTCTGACGCCAGCGACGAACTGGTCGATGCGTTCCACGAGGACGGGTGTTTTTGTCTTGCGCTTTAAGGCGGGCATGCGGCGGCTCCCTGAACCGGTCCGAAAATATAAAATCCATGGTTGGCAATCAACAGAAGCATGGTTGAGGAAACGCCATGAACATTCGCCGCGGGCCGGGTTCTTTTGAATAATAATTTAATCGATTCCGCAAGCGTGGCTGGCGATCGAAGACGGGTTTCGAACTGCCGCCGGTCATTCAACCGGGGCTGAAGGCTGCGGGAGATGATGTTTCCGGGGAGGGAGCCTGCAAATTCATGTTCGGAGCTTCGGAAATTTTCCCGAAGCCCCTCAGGTCAAAATACTCTATTTAGGCAGGCGGGTCTTCAGCGATGTCACAATCCGCTTTGCAAGCGCCTCATAGTCTTCGTCGAAATGGTGGCCGCCTTCAATGGCGATCGTTTCCACACCCTTCGCCTTCAGGCCGGGGCAGGGATCTTCATCCTCCTCCTCCGTGCCATATACGCACTGCACCAGCTTCGGATCGATCTTGGCGATGTCGTCCACCGTCTTGCCGCCCTTGCCTTCGCCAGCCACGCCAAGCCAGCCCTGAACGGAAATTTCGAAATCCACTTCCGTCGACAGGCCCAGCAGGGAGAGCTGCACGACGTGGGATTTTGCGCGTTCCGGCAGAAGATTGTAGGTTGCAGGAATGATGTCGGCACCGAAGGAATAGCCGATCAGCACCACGTTGCGAACCTTCCACTGCTTGCGATAGGTGTCGATGATGCGGCCAAGGTCGCTTGCCACTTCCTGTGGCTGCTTTTCTTTCCAGAAATACCGCAGGGCGTCGACGCCAATCACGGGAATGCCCTGTTTCTGCAGCGCGCCGCCCACTTCCTCGTCAAGATCGCGCCAGCCGCCGTCGCCGGAATAGATCACCGCCATGGTGTCCATGACAGGGCTCGTTTCCAGAACCTTGATCGGCAGGCCGAGCGGGCTGTCGGTGTCGCCGGCGGCGTCGATCTGGTCGGACAGGGTCTGTGTCAGGATGTCGTCCGCCTTGTCGGTCACGTCAGTCACGTCAATATCGGGATGCAGCTTGACGAGTGCGTTGACGTGGTCGCGGCCCTTCTGGTCCGCCGCGGGCGTAAACAGCACGCTGACGGGCGCGGGCAGTGGACCATCGGTCAGGCCATAGACCGTTTCGCCATCCACCTTGTCCTTGGTGGCGGGGGTGCAGAGGATTTTCTCAAGCGGCAGGCCCGCCTTGGGGTCGACGGCGAGAGCGTCGCGGACGGTGGAGACAGGGCTTTGTGCGATCATCGCCAGCGCCAGCGTTCCGCCCTTGCCGATGCCGGTGAGAATGGGCTGGCGATAGCTGCTGGTGCCGGCGGTGCGCTGGATCTGCTGCGACAGCGATTCGATGTCCGAGATCATGTAGATGCAGTCGTCGTCATCGGCTTCGAGCGCCTTCAGATATTCCTTGAAGTCGATGCCGACCACGGCCGCACCCTTTGCAACCAGCGCCTCGGCGCGGGTCTCGTCGGCGGCTGTCCAGCCGTCGGCGTCGGAAATCAGGAAGACGCTGGCGAGAATATCACCGTCCGGTACCATGATGTGTTCGGCCGGGATCATGCCTGTCTCATAGGCTGGCTTGTCCTGCGCAAAAACGGAGGTAGAGGCGAACAGGGCGGAAGCGGCGATGACCGCCTTCATCATGGTGGATTTTCTCATTTTCCGATCACTCCTCTGACGCCGCCGCTGATCAGAACCGTTGCGTCCATCAGCGCCAGCGCGGCGTCTGCGCCGTTCTGAACGGCAAGGTAACGCGGTTCCCATTTCGGGTGGAACTTCGTCTTGAACGCACGAAGGCCCTTGAAGTTGTAGAAACGTTCGCCGTGTTCGAACAGCGTGCTGCCGATGCGATCCCAGACGGGTGCTGCATCGCGCTTCGACATGCCGGACATCGGCGCCATGCCCAGATTGAAGCTTTCATAACCCGCCTCACGCAGATATTGCATGATACTGACGAAGAGGAAATCCATCGCGCCGCGCGGCGCATCCGCCGAAAAGCGCATGAGATCGACGGTGGCTTCCTTTTTCGTTTCCGTCACCATCAGATTGGCAAAGGCGGCAATCTTTCCATCCTTGCGCAGGATGGCAACGGGTTGTGACAGGATGTAGTCCGGTTCGAAAGCACCGAGCGAGAAGCGCTTTTCCCGCGTATTGTGATGCGCAAGCCAGCCATCGGAGACCTGTTTCAATTCATCGAGAATATCCGGCACCTGCGATTTTTCGACAACCTCGAAGGTCAGCCCGTCGCGTGCGCCGCGGCTCAAGGACTGGCGAAGGGTGGCGAGCTTGCCGCCCTTCAGTTCGAATGCGGTGAGATCAACCAACGCCAGTTCGCCGAGCTTGAAGGCGCGCAGGCCGGCATCGGCGCAATGGGAAAGCAGGAACGGCGAAATCTGATAAAAGGCGGCGCGTGCTCCCGCCGAACGGGCGGCCTCCACAAATTGCCAGACGAGATCGGGAAAATCCTCCTCGTCGCCAACCGGATCGGCAAAGGCGATCCAGGAACGGCCTTGAATGCCGTACATGATGAAGGCGTTGCCGCTCTCGGAGAACATCACGTGTTTGTCGCCCATGCGCACGAGGTTGGCGTCGGCGGCGTCCTGTTTCATGACGATGCCGGTTGCGTTTACCACGTCTTCGGGCTCGATCGCATCCGGCCTGTAGGCCACCGGCCGCATGAGGCTGAAGATGGCGATGGTGGATGAGGCGAGCACGAGACCGAGAAGGGCGCGCAAACCGCGCGGCGCTTCTTCGGAGAATTCGAACTGCCACCATAAGGTCTGACTGTAGTCCGTATCGCGATAGACAAAGAGCAGGATGGTTGCCGCGCCGGCGACGATAACGGCCATGGCGGCGAGCCAGCTCGGTCCGAGCGCCTGTTTGACCAGCGATGCATGGCGGTTGAAGCTGCGCATATTGGCGGCGAGTGCGATGATGAAGACGCCGAGGATCGCGGCTTCAAAGACGGCGATGGCCTTAAGGATGGAGAGAACCAGCGCCAGCGAGGCGGCGACCAGCGCAATCCACCAGGCTCCATCAAGCCGCTGCCCGAGGCCACGTGAGGCGACGACGAGCACAAGGCCGAGAATGCTGGTGAGAAAATGCGCGGCTTCGATGATCGGCAGCGGCACGAAATTGGAGAGGAAATCCAGATTGCTGTCGGGCGTCGGCGTCACGCTCGAGAAGATCAGCATGGTGCCGAGGATCATCGCGAAGGTTGACAGCAGCGGCGGCGCGAGCCGCACGGCAAGCTGGCTAATATCGGAAACAACAGGCTTTGCGGCGAACTGCTTCATCTCCGAGACCAGCATCACCAGAATGGCGACCACCAGCGGCAGGACGTGATAGATCACGCGGTATAGAACAAGGCTGCCGAGCAGCTGGTCGACGCTGATGGCGTTGCCAAGCCCTGCGACCATCACGGTTTCAAAGACGCCAAGACCGGCCGGCACATGGCTGAGGACGCCAAGGCCGACGGCTGTGGCGTAGATGGCGAAAAATGTCGGCCAGCCGAGATGCGTATCGGGCAGCAGCACGTAAAGCACGGAGGCGGAGGCGGCAATATCGAAAGCCGAGACGAGGAACTGGCGCGACGATGTGCGGCTGTCGGGAAGGCGAAGACGCCATGCGCCAAGACGGATCGTGTGACCGTTGCGCCCGATATAGGCGGCAACAACGAGGACGGCGATGATGGCGAGCGCCGCCCCGCGGAGGAACAGCGCGTCAACCCCGATGATGGCGGCGATGCGCGGTGCGACGATGAAGGTGGAGACGGCGCTGACCGAAAGCAGGCCAAGCCCGAAGGACAGCGTGACGAAAGCGATGACGCGGGCGATTTCACCAGGCGACAGCCCGAGCCGCGAATAGGCGCGAAAGCGGATGGCGCCACCGCTCAAAGGTCCGAAACCGGCGGTATTGCCGATGGCATAAGCGGCAAAAGCCGTCGCTGCCATGGGCGGAAACGGCAATTTGCGGCCGATATATTCGATTGCATTGGCGTCGTAGAGTATCAGCGCCAGAAAGCTGAGCGCCGTGAAGAAAATGGCAAGCAGAACCGCCGAAGCCGAGGTCTGCGTCAGCGCGTCGATGACGTCGTCATAACGCACTTCGGAGGTCAGGTGATAGATGGCGAAGGTCATCATCACGAAGACGAGCGTGATGGCGATCGCGGTCAGATAGGGGCGGTTTCGGGCAATAAAGCTTTCAACCGCGGATTCCGCGACATCGGTTTGTGTGATTTCGCTCTTGTCTGCCATTTGCTTTGTCCAGCGCCCGTTCCCAAGCTTGGCGAACCACAGGAATGTGTCGCTAATTCGTTTCGGTTGAGGAAATGTGATTAGCAGAAAAGCATGAAGTGTCGATGTAGAGTTTGGCCCGCTGGTTGGTGAATTTCGCCAATTCTGAGGGCAAAAATGCAACTATGAAATGCATGATTTGTCGGATTGTTGCGAAACATACCAAATTGACCGCTGCGGTTGCTTGGTGGTGGCGTTTGATGCCATTACACGCTCCTTTTGATTGAAGGAGATGCAGATGAACACGCCTACAAGAATAGCGCTTTCGCTCGTCGTCGCCCTCGTGGCGGGCGGCGGATACATGGCAGTGGACAAGATGCGCGGTGCCGAATGGGTCGTTTCGCCGCAGCAGATTGCGGAGGCCAAGGCAAAAGGGCAGATGGGTTATGAATCCCGTCCGGGCACTGTGACCGTGTTGCCGATCCGCAGTGAAACGGCGGATGTATTGCCGATGAAATGGGCGATGATCGGTGTCGTTGCCGGGCTTCTGGCTTTCCGGGCGAGCGGCAAGAAAAAAGCGGCAAAGGCTTAAGGAGCCTGCCGCTTCATATCTCCGGCGTTCTGCGCCGGAGAGGGATTTTACGCTGAGCCTTACGCGCCCCAGGTTTTTTCCAGCACACGGACCCAGTTGCCGTGGCAGATCTTGGCAAGCGCCTCGTTGTCATAACCGCCCTTGCGCAGGGCTTCGACCAGCAATTGCAGATCGCCTGCATCCTTCATGGCGGCGGGAATGGTGGTGCCGTCGAAATCCGAACCGAGGGCCACGTGATCGATGCCGATGCGGTTGACGATATAGTCCACATGGCGGACAAGTTCGCCAAGATCGGTATCCGGGTTCTTCACGCCGTCCTGGCGCAGGAACAAAACGCCGAAATTGATGCCGGCAAGACCACCCGTGTCGCGGATGGCATCCAGCTGGCGATCCGTCAGGTTGCGGCTGTGGTTACACAGCGCATAGGCGTTGGAATGAGAGGCGACGAGCGGCGCGTCTGAAATCTTGGCGATGTCCCAGAAACCTTGCTCATTCATGTGCGAAAGGTCGACCATGATCTTCAGGTCGTTGCAGGTCTTCACCAGTCGTTTGCCGGCATCGGTGAGGCCGGGGCCGATATCCGGCGTCGAGGGGAAACGGAAGGGAACGCCATAAGCGAAAATATTCGGGCGGCTCCAGACCGGTCCGAGCGTGCGAAGGCCTGCCTCGTAGAGCACGTGCAGCGCATCAAGATCAGCGCCGATCGCTTCCGCACCCTCGATATGGAAAACCGAGGCAAAAGCGCCCTCTGCCATGGCGCTGCGGATATCGGCGGCGGTGCGGCAAACCTTCAGTGCGCCTGCGGATTGTTTTTCGGCGCGGAAGAGCAGGCCGGCCATGGCGAGCGTCGCCTTCAGCGCATCCGCCTCAGTTGGTGTCGAAAAATCGCCGTTGGCGTCCTTCTCCATGCTTGGCGACGGCACGTAGATGGCGCAGAGGCCGCCGGCCAGCCCACCCTTCCTGGCGCGTGGTAGGTCGATGTGGCCAACCGTGTCACCCTCGATGAGGAGGGTTTCGGGAGAGGCATTGCCCGATCGCCATAACCGCAGAAGCACATCGTTGTGGCCGTCGAAGACGGGTACGGTTTTTTCATCGGTCATGGTCATTCACCTTCGGATAGGGGGAGGGCGCGGATGCGCGCCTATTCAGACTTTTGGGAATTGGTAGAGGAAAGGTCAAGGCCGGAGCAAATGCAATCCGTGCATAGGCTCTGCCAAATTTGGAATTGGTCGGGCCTCGTTTGCTCGTGTTAATCGCGGGAAAACATAAAAAAAATGACTGGATTGGGGCAAACCCACACCGTTTCCGAAAAATAAGGTCCGAAAGGGGATTTTCGATGATTTCAAGACGCAACCTGCTGATCGCTGGCGCAGCCGTGCCGTTCCTGTCCTATGCGCGCATTCCGGCATTTGCCGCGACACCGAAGGATATTCTGGTCGTTGCCCAGCAGCTGGACAATATGACGAGCCTTGACCCACATGAAGGTTTCGAGGCTGTCGGCGGTGAAATCATCTCCAACATGTATCAGAAGCTGGTGCGCGCCAATCGCGAGGATTCCACCAAGGTTGATCCGGTTATCGCAAAGTCCTGGGAAGCCGATGCGGACAGCAAGGTTTTCACCTTCGTGATCGGTGACGAAGCGACGTTCGCGAGCGGTGCTAAAGTGACAGCCGAAGACGTCGCCTTCTCGCTGCAGCGCGCCATCAAGATGAACAAGAGCCCGGCCTTCATCATCAGCCAGTTCGGCTTCACGCCTGACAATGCCGAGACGACCATTGTTGCTGCCGACGACAAGACGGTGAAGCTGACGACGGCAAAGCCGACCGCCATTTCCTTCCTGCTTTATTGCCTCTCCGCCAATATCGGTGCGATCGTCGAAAAGAAGGCGGTTCTCGCCAATGCATCGGGCGAAGACCTCGGCAATGGCTGGCTGCAGAAGAACAGCGCTGGTTCCGGCGATTTCATGCTCCAGGCCTGGAAGCCGAGCGAAAGCGTCGCGCTCACCGTCAATCCGAACGGTCCCTACAAGGGCAATATCAAGCGCATCGTGCTGCGCCACGTCACCGATCCGTCCTCCCAGCTGCTGATGTTGCAGAAGGGCGATATCGACATTGCCCGCGACTTGACCTCGGAACAGCTGCGCACCGTCAAGGACGACGCCAATATCGAGCTGGAGCGCAAATCCATCGCCTCGCTGGTTCTGATCTCGCTTAATCAGGGCAATGAGAACCTTGCCAAGCCGCAGGTCTGGCAGGCGATCAAGTGGGCGTTGGACTATAAGGGCATGCAGGAAAACCTCGTGCCGCTGACCCACAAGGTTCACCAGAGCTTCGAGCCGGAAGGTTTCCCCGGTGCGGTCAACGATACGCCCTACCAGCGCGATGTCGAAAAGGCCAAGGCGCTGATGGCCGAGGCCGGTCTTGCCGACGGTTTCGAGATCAGCATGGACCACTATTCCGCGCAGCCTTACCCGGATCTGGCGCAGGCCATTCAGGCCAACCTTGCCGATATCGGCATCAAGGTGCGTCTGCAATCGGCTGAAAACCGTCAGGTTCTGACCAAGATGCGTGCCCGCGAACACCAGATGGCGCTCTCCGCATGGGGTACGGATTATTTCGATCCGCATTCCAACGCTGATGTCTTCAACATCAACAAGGATAATGGCGACGACGCCAAGTCGAAGCCCTTCCTGTGGCGTTCGCGTTTCAAGAACGACGACTTTGCCGCCAAGGCGGAAGCTGCTCGCGACGAGCAGGACCCGGCAAAGCGCGTGGAGCTTTATGAAGCCCTGCAGCGCGAATCCATGGAAAACAGCCCGTTCGTGTTCATGTTCCAGACCACGAAGACGGCCGCTTTCCGTAAGGGCGTTTCCGGCTTTGAACTCGGTGTTCTGTCCGAGGGCAATTCCTACCACGATGCGAAGAAAGCGTGACATTGAACAAGCGCGTCAAAAGCATATCGTCGATACTGGGCAGCGTCATTCTGACGCTGTTCGGTTTGATGGTCATCACCTTCATGATCGGGCGCGTCATGCCCGTCGATCCTGTCATTGCGGCGGTCGGCGACAATGCGCCTGAAGACGTCATCGTGCGAGTGCGGGCCGAAATGGGCCTCGACCAGCCGCTGGTCGTGCAGTTCTTCCACTATGTCTCGCAGGTCCTGCACGGCGATTTCGGCAATTCCATCCTGACCCGCAATCCGGTCTGGATTGATATCAAGCGTGTTTTCCCTGCTACCTTCGAACTCGCCACGGCAGCGCTTATTCTCGCAGCGCTTATCGGCATTCCGCTCGGCGTCTGGGCCGCCGTGAAGCAGGGCAAGGTAACGGACCAGATCATCCGCGTCGTCTGCCTTGCCGGCCATTCGGTCCCTGTCTTCATGCTGGCGCTGATTTCGCTGCTGGTCTTCTACGCAACGCTCGGCGTCGCACCCGGACCGGGCCGGCAGGACATCATCTATGACGGCATGATCACCCAGATTACCGGCCTGATGACGGTCGACACCCTGCTTGCCGGCGACTGGGGCGCGTTTTACGACGCCGTTGCCCATATGGTGCAGCCGGTCTGCATTCTTGCCTATTTCAGCATGGCCTATATCACCCGCATGACACGCGCCTTCATGATCGATGCGCTGAAGGGTGAATATGTCATTACCGCCCGCGCCAAGGGGCTGTCGGCGATGACCGTCATCTGGGGACACGCCTTCCCAACGGTTGCCGTGCAGCTCGTCACGGTTATCGCGCTCACCTATGCCGGCCTTCTCGAAGGTGCCGTGGTGACGGAAACCGTCTTCAGCTGGCCGGGCCTCGGCCAATACCTCACCGTCTCGCTCATGAACGCGGACATGAACCCGGTCGTCGGAGCAACCCTGTTGATCGGCTTCATCTATGTCGCCCTCAACCTGCTCGCAGACGTGCTTTACAGAGTTATGGATCCTCGCGTTCGATGATGTTAGCTAATTTCAGAAACTGGGCGCTTGACGAGACGCCGCATTCCCGCACACAGGCTGCCTGGGGGAACCGGTATCGCATCTGGCTCAACCTCAAGTCCAATCCGCTGGCGGTGATCGGCCTGACCATCATCGTCCTTTTCATCGCGCTGTCGCTGCTGGCGCCGCTGCTCGCGCCCTATGATCCGGCAACGCAGAATCTCGGCAATCGCTTAGCGTTTCCAAATGCCGAACACTGGTTCGGCACGGATGAGCTGGGCCGCGACATTCTCTCGCGTATTCTCTATGGCGGCCGCGTCACGCTCGGCATGGTCATTGCCGTCGTCGTTCTTGTCGCACCCATCGGTCTCGCCATCGGCTGCATCGCCGGTTATTTTGGCGGTATCGTCGATACGGTGTTGATGCGGGTGACGGATGTGTTTCTGGCCTTCCCGCGCCTCATTCTGGCGCTCGCCTTCGTCGCGGCGCTGAAGCCCGGCGTTGAAAGCGCCATTCTCGCCATCGCGCTTACCGCATGGCCGCCCTATGCGCGTCTGGCGCGCGCCGAGACCATGACGGTGCGCGGCAGCGACTTCGTCGCGGCCTATAGGCTGACCGGCGCTTCCGCCTGGCGCATCATCGCCCGGCATATCGCGCCGCTCTGCGTGCCGAGCCTCATCGTTCGCATCACGCTCGACATGAGCTCAATCATCATCACCGCCGCCAGCCTCGGCTTCCTCGGCATGGGTGCACAGCCGCCTTCGCCGGAATGGGGCGCGATGATTGCCACCGCCAAGCGCTTCATCTTCGAGCAATGGTGGGTCGCCACCATTCCCGGCATCGCCATCTTCCTCGTTTCGCTCGCCTTCAACTTCCTTGGCGATGGCCTGCGTGACGTTCTCGACCCGAAGGGACATTGAGCCATGCTGGTCGAAATCGAAAATCTGAAGATCGCTTTCCAGACCCGCACCAGCCGTTTCGAGGCGGTGCGTGGTGTCTCCATGAAGCTCGGCACCGAAAAGCTCGGCATTGTCGGCGAATCCGGTTCGGGCAAGAGCCTGACGGCGCGGGCGCTGATGAAGCTTCTGCCTTCCAATGCGGATATCCGCGCCGACAAGCTCGCCTTCGACGGTATCGACGTGCTGTCCGCCAGTGAAAAGCAGATGCGCCAGATCCGTGGCAAGCGGGCCGGTTTCATTCTGCAGGACCCGAAATATTCGCTGAACCCGGTGAAGACCATGGGTGCGCAGATCGCGGAAGCCTGGCGCGCCCATAAGGGCGGCAGCAAGCGTGCGGCCATGGAAGCGGCAATCGCCCTGCTTGATCAGGTGAAAATCCGCAATCCGCGTCAGGTCGCCTCGTCCTATGCGCATGAGGTTTCCGGCGGCATGGGTCAGCGCGTGATGATCGCCATGATGTTGGCGCCCGATCCCGAGCTTCTGATCGCCGACGAGCCTACCAGCGCGCTTGATGCGACGGTGCAGGCGGAAATCCTGCGGCTGATCGAGGAGCTGGTGTCGGAACGCGGCATGGGCCTCATCCTCATCAGCCACGATCTGCCGCTCGTCTCGCATTTCTGCGACCGCGTCGCCGTGATGTATTCCGGCCGGGTGATGGAGGAGCTGAAGGCGTCCGAACTCCTGAAAGCCGAGCATCCCTATACGAAGGGACTTCTGAACTGCATTCCCTCACTGACGCATCCGCGCGAGCGTCTTCCCGTTCTCAACCGTGATGCAGCGTGGTCCAGCCAATGATCGATGTCGACAACCTCCGTATCAAGTTCGGCGACCGCGAAGTGGTGAAGGGCGTGTCCTTTTCGGTGGAAAAGGGCGGCAGCTTTGGCATCGTCGGCGAAAGCGGCTCGGGCAAGTCGACCATCCTGCGCGCCATGGCCGGCCTTAATGAAAGCTGGGAAGGCCGCATTGCCTTTGCCGGAAAGGACGCGCCACTGAAGCGCACGCCTGATTTCTTCCGGCAGGTGCAGATGGTGTTTCAGGACCCCTATGGCTCGCTGCATCCGCGCCAGACCATCGACCGCATTCTCAGCGAATTGCCGCTGGTGCATGGCATGGACAATATCGAAAAACGCATCCAGCAGGCCTTGTCCGACGTGGCGCTGCCGCAGGCGGTGCGCTTCCGTTTTCCGCACCAGCTTTCCGGCGGCCAGCGCCAGCGCGTGGCGATTGCCCGTGCGCTGATCGCCGATCCGCAGGTGCTGCTGCTCGATGAGCCGACTTCAGCGCTCGATGTCTCGGTGCAGGCGGAAATCCTGAACCTGTTGCAGGACCTGCGCGCGGCGCGCAACCTCACCTATATTCTCGTCAGCCACAATCTGGCTGTCATCGCGCATCTGTGCCCGCAGGTTGGCGTGATGCTGAACGGGGACATGGTGGAGCAGCTGAGTGCCGGCGATCTGCGCGATGGCCGCACGACACATCCGCATACGGAAGAGCTGCGTAGTTTGAGCATCCGGCTGGAAGAACCGGCCTGAGGGCTGGCCGCCTAACTGAGGTTGCCCATGGATCGAGCGGGTGCCGCTCGCTTCTTCTCCCCGCCGGGGAGAAGTCCGCGGCAGCGGGATGAGGGGGCAAGCTCTCCGAAATCCGGCAACGGTGCCCCCTCATCCGACCCTTCGGGCCACCTTCTCCCCGGCGGGGAGAAGAAACAAGCGGCGATGCCGAGGCTTTCTTTAAATACGACAAGACACGAGACCGAGCCATGCCAAAAGAATTCGACTGGAACGCCGCTTCAACCCTTTCAGAGAGCTTCGTCTCGCAATGGGCGGACAACGAGCCGGGCGGGGCGGTCATCGGTTTTGATCTCGATGGCATCCGGTTCGCCCATGCGGGCGGTGTCGAAAGTCTTTCAACCTTCGCACCCTTCACGCCGCAGAGCGTGGTGCGGTATGCCTCCGTCACCAAACATGCTTTCTGCGCCATGGTGCTCGCCCATTCCGACCTGATCGGCCTTGACGACCCACTCGGCAAACATCTGCCGGAGCTGCAATCGCCGCTGCGTGATGTCACGGTCGGGCAGGCGCTGGACATGAGCGGCGGGTTGCCGGATACGCGCGAATGCCTGTCGCTGCTTGGCCTTTCCGTCTACACCGAGACGAAGGCCGGCCCGCTTCTCGAGTACCTGTCGCGACTGACCCGGCTGAATTTTTCGGCCGGCAGCGAGGTGTCCTATTCCAATACCGGTTACCGTCTGGTGGAAGCGGCGCTGGAGCGCTGCGGTTTCCGCTTCGATGATTTCGTGCAGACGCAGATTGCCGGTCCCTTTGGTGTGTTTCTGAAGGCGCCGGATGTCTGGAACGATCCTGTCGACGGTCTGGCGCCCGGTTATTGGAAGTCCGAAGACAACTGGCAGCTTTCGGCGGCCGGCCTGCACATTTCCGCTTCCGGAAGTCTTGCGGGCAGTGCCGAAGCACTCACCCGCTGGCTGCAGGGGCTGATGAGGGGCGAGGGCAGCTTTGCAGGTGTTCTCGACAGGCTTTCAGCTGAACGGCCGCTCGCCGATGGGCGGATGAGCGAATATGGCCTTGGCCTGCGCTGGTCGCATCTCGGCGACAGGCGCTTCGTCGGCCATGGCGGTTCGCATCCCGGCTACAAGACTTATTTCCTGCTTGATCCACAAAACGACACGGGTTTCGTCGTGGTGTCGAACCGCGAGGATACCAACGGCTTCAAGATCGCGCTGGAAAGCATGGCGGCTTTGACCGGCCTGCCTTTGCCCAAACCCGCTGCCAGCCTGCCGGAAGGCCTCTATGTCACCGAAAGCGGTCCATGGTGGCTGGAGATCAAGGGCAGCACATCGACCTTCATCGATGGCGACGACACGCTTTATGAAGATGTCGATGGCTGGGTCTCTTCCCGCTCCGCATCCTCGCCGATGCGCCTCAGGCTAGACGGTGAGGCCATTGTCGGCGATGCCGGCCACGCCGCCCGCCGCTTCCTGCCCGTCGGTGAGCATGCCGTGCCGAATAACCTTTCGGGCTTGTGGCGTTCGGATGAGGGGGCGGAATTTTCGATCAGCGGCTCGTCGCTGACGATGAGCATCGGCCCCACACGCCGCAGCATGCCGTTGAAGGCGTTGGGCAACGGTCGCTTCCTCTTCACGCTCACCGATGGGCCGTGGACGAAGCGCGTCTGCCTCAACCGGCTGGGTGACGACCGGATCGAGCTGGTTTCCAGCCGGGCGCGGATGATCGAATATTCAAGGGGCGGCTAACGACTGAGACCGATCCCGGCGCGCCCCACAAATTCGGCGTCATCCTCGGGCCTGTCCCGAGGATCTGCAAGCGATTGATTTTGTTGACGTGCTTAGATCCGTGGGACAAGCCCAAGGATGACGAGAGTGAGGTTGGGCCGTTTCCTCAACAGCCCGAAGCTTTCTTGTGGGTTTCAATCGGCTGCCATTGCTCCTAATAAAGACCCGTGTTCCCGGCAGGCCGGGACAACATCTTTGTGGGAGAATAAGCCGTTGGAAGTCAAATGGCTCGAGGATTTCCTGGCGCTGGCCGGAACGCTCAATTTCTCGAAGGCGGCGGATGAGCGGCATGTGACGCAATCCGCCTTCAGCCGGCGTATCAAGCAGCTGGAAGCCTGGGTGGGGGCGACGCTGGTTGATCGCGCCTCCTATCCTTCGCGGCTGACCGAGGCGGGCGCGAAGTTCGTGCCGGTGGCGCAGGAGACGCTGAAGCAGCTTTACCATGCGCGGCGCGCACTTCTTCAGGAAGAGGGCGCCGATGCCAAGACGGTGCGGCTGACGGCCCTGCACACCCTCTCCTTCACCTTCTTCCCGGATTGGCTGAAACGGGTGAACGAGACGGCGGGACCGCTGTTTTCGGTTTTGCGGCCCGATTCCGGCAGCATGGAGGAAAACCTCAATTCGCTGGTGGACGGGCAGAGTGATTTTCTTCTGACCTATGCTCATCCCGAAGTGCCGATGCTGCTCGATGCGCAGACCTTCGAGTTTCGTGTGCTGGGTGCGGAAAACATCATTCCCGTTTCCGCGCCCGCTGCGGATGGCTCACCGCTGCATGCGCTGGCGGAAAATGCGAAAAAACCCTTTGCCTATCTGGATTATGAAAAGGCTTCGTTCTTCGGGCCGTTGCTGCGCGATCTCCTGAGCGCGCGGCTGCCGCAATTCGAGCGGGTGCATGAAGGCAGCATGTCGGTGGGGCTGAAAGCCATGGCGATGGCCGGCTGGGGTGTCGCCTGGGTGCCGGAGAGCCTGATGCGGCAGGAGCTTGATAGCGGCGCTCTGGTGCGCGCCGCTGATTCAAGTTTCGATATTGCCGTCGATATCAGGCTTTATCGTTCCAAGGAGAACCGCCGGCCCGTTGTTGAGCGCATATGGGCGGTTCTCGAAGGTTAGAGCCGGTTCAGATGGCCGTGCGGCGGGCGTTTTCGAGGTAGAGCGCGCGCAGGCGGCTTACCATCGGGCCGGGCTTGCCGTCACCCACCGGCTTACCGTCGATTTTCGTGACCGAAACCACGAAGTTGGAGGCGCTGGTCAGGCAGGCTTCATCAGCATCAAGCGCCTCTGCCAGCGTGAAAGGCCGTTCTTCCAGCGTGAAACCGGCTTCTTTGGCCAGTTGCAGGGCGGCAAGGCGGGTGCAGCCGGGCAGGGTCTTGTTGCTGTTGCCGCGGGTGATGATCTTTTTATCGGCGGTGACGATGTAGGCGGTGGAAGATGCACCTTCGGTGACGAAACCGTCCTCGATCATCCACGCCTCGTCGCAGCCTTCGGCCTTGGCGATGCGTTTGGCCATGACCTGCGGCAGCAGGCAGACGGTCTTTATATCGCGACGTTCCCAGCGCTGGTCGGGAACGGATTTGACGGCGATACCGGCTTCTTCGACGGGCGTGCCGATCAGCTTCCTGGCCTGGGTGAACATGACCAGTGTCGGCTTCAGATCGGCGGAGAACAGAAAGTTGCGGTCTTCCGCACCACGCGTCAGCTGCAGGTAGATCATGCCTTCGACGAGGTTGTTGTCGGCAATCAGGCGGCGCTCGGCCTCGACGATTTCCTTGGTCGTGACCGGCAGCGGCACATCGATTTCGCGGGCGCTGCGTTCCAGCCGGGCCATGTGCAGGTCGCTGTCGATCAGCTTGCCTTCGAGAACCGAGGTGACTTCATAAATGCCGTCGCCGAACAAGAAACCGCGGTCGAAGATGGAAAGGCGGGCGTCTGCCTCGGGCAGGAATTCGCCGTTGACGTAAACGATGCGACCGGATTGGCTAGTCATGAGAACTCCGTCTGGAAAAGTCAGGCTGAAAGAAGGGTTTTAAGGGTGTCGATGGAAATGGCCTCGACCGTGGAGACCTTGCCGGTGCCGGCATTGAAGCCAGTTGTCGTATTGGCCGTGCAGAGCGAATTGAGGATCGCCTCCTCCGTCGCCTCTATCGCGGCTTCGAAGAGTGGCGAAATCGCATCGTTGGAAAGCTCAGGGTATTCCGCCACCGCCTTGCGGCGCGCAGGCGTGCGACGCAGCCGCTCATCGGTGGAAAATGCCAGCGCATAGTCACCGGAGCCATTGCTGAGTGCGGCACCCGTGCGTGCCAGTCCACCAAAGCTTCTGGCCGCCAGGCGTTTCAGATTGCGGGAGCAGAGCGGCGCGTCGGTTGCGACAATGATGACGATCGAGCCGTCCTTGTCCTTGTGCTCCGGGCTGACATAGGGCTTGCCGCATACCAGCAGGTGGCCGCCGTAATTGGATTGGACGAGAACGCCTAGCGTATAGGTCGTTCCGGCGATGGTGACGATGCGAGATGAGGTGCCGATGCCGCCCTTCATGCCGAAGGCCACGGTGCCGGCCCCTGCGCCAAGTCCGCCCTCGGCGACGGTGCCTGTGGTCGCGTTTTTCAACGCGGTCGAGATTTCCTCGATGGTCGGGCGGCCGGCACGGATGTCGTTCAAGCGGGAATCATTGGTTTCGCCGACGACGGCATTGATCGAGACGACTTTCTCATTGCCCGGCTGCGCCAGCGTATGGCGGTTGATCGCCTCAATGGCTCGGCCTGTCGCCAGCGTGTTGGTGAGAATAACAGGTGTTTCGAGTTCGCCCAGTTCCTCGATCTGTGTGGAGCCGGCGAATTTGCCGAAGCCGTTATAGACGGCGAAGGCTGCGGGCACTTTGTCCTGAAAGAGATTGCCGCCATGCGGAAGGATCGCGGTTGCGCCGGTGCGGATCGTCTCGCCCTCGATGACGGTCGAATGGCCGATGGTCACACCTTCGACATCGGTGATGGCGTTGAGCGGACCGGTTTCGAAATGGCCGGGCCGGAAACCGATATCGCGCAGTCTCGGGCGGGTCGTCTGGTGCATCGGGCGATCACTTTTGCGGAATGCAGGCTGAAATTGGAGCGAGTGCGGCTTGTGAAAAGCTTTGCTTGTCCGAACGTTAGCCTAGTTTGCCGCGAAACGGCATCGCAAAAATGGAATAGTTTTATGCGGGCAATGGATGCGCTCAGGAGGCGCGCAGCGCGGGTTCGCCTTCATGCTCCAGCCATTGCCGCATGGCTTCCTCGGTCTCTTCGCGCGTGGGTGCACCGATGCGGCCGCCGAACACCGTGCATTTGAGCGCGGCGGCAACGGAGGACAGGCGGATGGCGGCGCGGCTTTGCATGCCTTGCGCCACCGCGAGCGCAAATGTGCCGTGAAAGATATCGCCCGCCGCCAGCGTGTCCACCGCCTCGACCTGCATCGTTGATTGGAAATGCACCGTCGGATCGTCGGCTTCCGTCCACCAGCAGCCCGCTGGTCCGGCGGTAACGGCGATGAAGGTCTGCGGATAACGGGAATGCAGCACCGGCAGCATGTCTTTCACCGTTTCAAGCCCGGTCAGCCGGGCGGCGGCGGGTTCGGAAAAGACGATATGGGTTGCGGCGGGCGCAAGCTTCTCCAGCGTTTCCACCGGCGCAACATCACCATCCAGAATGGCGGGTTTGCCAAGCGCACGCGCAACAGTCAGCACATCAAGCGCCAATTCCGGCCAGCGCACATCCACCAGAACGGCATCAAAGGGGGCAATATCTTCCGGCGTGCAGGAGCGTTTTTTCTCATGCAGGCGATGATCGTAAAAAGGCACGATCAGCCGTTCTCCCCGGTCATCGATGATGATCGTCGACAGGGCCGAGCGTGCGCCGGGCGCAACCGTCATGCCGTTCGTGTCTATGCCGCTTTCACTGAGATCGCGAAGGATACGGGTACCGGTTTCATCGTCGCCCACCGCACCCCAGAGGCTGGCGCGGCCGCCCATGCGGTGCACCGCATAGGCAGCGCTGGACGCCATGCCTTCGGCAATCTGCAGCATTTCATAGGGCAGGACCTTGCCTTCGCCCTTTGGCATGTCGTGCACACGGAACAGGGTGTCCAGCACGGCAGCGCCCACGCACAGCACATGTTTGTGGCTTGGGTGTTCGCTGTCCATGCCCGTCACTCTCTCATCCATTTAGATGCGCTTGCCGCTGTCCTTGTCGAACAGATGCACCATAGCAGGATCGATGGCGATATGGATCGTATCGCCGAACCGCACATCCAGCCGCTCGCGGAACAGGCAGGCGATGTCGTCGCCCTTGCAGCTCAGCTTGGCATAGATTTCCGAGCCGGTGCCTTCGACCAGTTCGACCCGGCCTTCGATGCCGGTCTCGGCGGCGCGAATGTGTTCCGGCCGTACGCCGTAGACGAGATCGCGGCCGCCCAGTTTGCCGATATCGGCATTGGCGGGCAGCGGCAGGCTGAGGCCCTTTGCGGTGCGGAACACGCCTTCTTCGACGCGGCCACGGATGAAATTCATCGCAGGCGAACCGATGAAACCGGCGACGAAAAGGTTGGCCGGATGGTCGTACAGTTCCAGCGGCGCGCCGATCTGCTCGATCACGCCATCATGCAGCACGACGATCTTGTCGGCCATGGTCATGGCTTCCACCTGGTCGTGGGTGACGTAAATGGTGGTGGTGCCGATGCGCTGGTGCATGGCCTTTATCTCGCCGCGCATCTGCACGCGCAGCTTGGCGTCGAGGTTGGAAAGCGGCTCGTCGAACAGGAAGACCTGCGGATCGCGCACCAGCGCCCGGCCCATGGCGACGCGCTGGCGCTGGCCGCCGGAAAGCTGGCGCGGATAGCGGTCCAGCAGCTTGTCCAGCCCCAGAATGGCGGCGGCTTTATCGACCTTGGCTCTGGTTTCCTCGGCGCTGACCTTCTTCAGCTTCAGCGCGAAGCCCATATTATCCTTCACAGTCATATGCGGATAAAGCGCGTAGTTCTGAAAGACCATGGCGATGTCACGGTCGCGGGCGGGCAGATGGCTGACCTCACGCGCGCCGATGTGGATTTCGCCGTCGCTCAGTTCCTCCAGCCCGGCGATCATGCGCAGCAGGGTGGATTTGCCGCAGCCCGAAGGGCCGACGAGCACGACGAATTCGCCATCCTTGATCTCGATATCGATGCCGTGGATGACATTGACCGAGCCGAAGCGCTTCTGGACATTTTGAATATTGACCGGTGCCATGTTTTTGGTTCCCGTTATAATTTGAATTCAGCCGCCCTTGACGGCGCCGGCGGTGAGACCCGCCACGATCTGTTTCTGTGCGAACATGGTCAGCAGCAACACCGGCAGCGTCACGATCAACGCGGCTGCGGCAAGCGGCCCCCAGCTGACCTGTTCAAAGGACAGCATGTTGTAGACCGCGACCGGCAGGGTGCGTGTTTCACGGCTGGCCAGCACGATGCCGAAGACGAAGTTGTTCCACGAGAAGATGACCGCGAGGATGAAGGAGACGACGATGCCGGGCTTGGCAATCGGCAGCGCCACCAGCCGGAACACCTGCCAGGAGGATGCGCCATCGATGCTTGCCGCCTCTTCCAGCTCCTTCGGCGTGGTCTCGAAATAACCGATCATGATCCACACGACGATTGGAACCGTCACGACAAGATGGATGATGATCTGCGGCCAGAGCGTGCCGAGCAGGTTCAGCCATTGGAACAGCAGGAAGAGCGGAATGAGGAAGGAAAGGCCGGGCGTCATGCGGGCGATCATGATGACGACGGCCGACTTTTCCGCCTTCAGTCGGGCGATGCCGTAACCGGCGGGAACGCCGATGACGAGCGCCAGAATGGTGGCCGCACCAGTGACGAGCACCGAATTCCAGAAATAGAGAAAGAAATTATTCTCCTCGAACACCTTCACATAGTTCGACCAGGCGAAACGTTCGGGGATGAGGATCGGCGGATAAGCGCCGTTGTCGATTTCATATTTCAGCGACAGCGAGATCATCCAGATGAAGAACAGGATGACCGGCGAGATCATCACCAGCGCCACGAAGAACAGGCCGATGCGGTCGAGGTTTTTACGTTTGAGCAATTTGCGGGTCATCAGCGGTCCTCCATCTCGTTCCATTGTGCACGCTGGCGCACCATCAAAAGTACGAAGGACAGCGCCACGATGATGATGAAGAAGACCACGGCCATGGCCGAGCCGTAACCGATGTCGTAGTAGGAGAACGCCGTGTTGTAGAGGTAGATGTTGATGGTTTCGGATGCCGTACCGGGTCCGCCTTGAGTCATTGCGTAGATGATGTCGAAGCTTTTGACGGCGTCGATGGAGCGGATGATGACGGCGATCATCAGGAACGGCGCAATCATCGGCATGGTCAGGTAACGAAACTTCTGCCAGGCGTTGGCGCCGTCGATTTCGGCGCTTTCATAGGGTTCGCGGGGGACTGCAGCCAGCCCGCCGAGCACGATCAGCATGACCAGCGGCGTCCATTGCCAGGTTTCCACCAGCACCAGCGAGGGGATGACGGTGGACTGGTTATAAATCCATTCCAGCGGGCCGATGCCGATGAGGGAGAGAAGATAGTTGAGAACACCCAGCTGCGGGTGGAACATCATGGTCCAGACGAGCGCGATGGCGACCGGGGTCGCCATCATTGGCATGACGAAAACGCCGCGCAGAAAACCGCGCAGCGGAAATTGCGCATCGAAAACCAGCGCTGCCAATGTTCCGAGGAACAGGGGAGCGACAACCGACAGCACGGTATAGATGAGCGTGTGCCACAGCGATTCCCAGAACCTGAGATCGCTGGCGAGCCTGATGTAGTTATCAAAACCGATAAAGCTCTGCTCCTGCCCGAGTGTCCAGCGGTGCACGCTCATCCATAGAGTAAACACCCACGGAAAAACAATGACAGCCGAAATGACGACCAGTGCCGGTATGACGAAGGGCCAGTAGTTGGGAGCAAGCCTTGGCGGCTTGCTCCCTTCTGCGCGACTGGCACCTGTTTTGGTGTTTTCGATGCTCACGGAGGCCATTATCCCTCGCTACGCGCCAGAACGGGTGCGAACTGTTCCGTCGCCTTTTTCAGTTCCGCCGCCGGGTCAGCACCGCCGATCATGTTGGTGAGGCCGACGCCGTAAATGTCGCGGAATTCCGTCACCGGAATGATGACGGGAAGGGCAAGCTGCGAGACCTTGCCGGAACCGACGACGGCATCCAGCCAGGCGGCCGGCATCTTCACGCCTTCGCGCACCTTCTGGTCTTCAAGGATGGACTGGCGGAACGGAACGCCGGCACCCGCCTGCAGCAGGCGCGCGCCCATGTCGTGCGAGATCGCCCATTGGCAGAAGAGATAGGCGGCTTCCTTCTTGCTGCTGGCTTCGACGACGCCGAGGCCATCGCCGAAAGTGCCGGCGGCCTGAACGGCCGGACCCTTGGGCATGACGCCATAGCCGACCTTGCCGACCACGCGGGATTTTTCCGGGTTCTCGATCGGCGGGGCGAAACCGACGCCATCGAACCACATGCCGATCTTGCCCTGCAGGAAGGCCGATTGCGCTTCCGCCCAGTTGAAGCCTGAGACGCCGGGAGGGGCGGCCTTGGTCATCAGGCGCTGATAGAGCTTTGCCGCTTCCACGGCCTCCTTGGATTCGGTATCGATTTTTCCGTCCGCGCTGATCGGCTTTGCGCCGTAACCCAGCATCAGCGAGGTCCAGACCGGGGTGTTGGCGTTCTTCAGGCCGCGTGCGACGAAACCATAGGTGTTGGTGGAGGGGTCGGTGATCTTTTCCGCCGCCGTTACCAGCTCTTCGAAGGTCTCAGGATATTTCAGGCCCTTGGCTTCGAACAGGTCCTTGTTCCAGTAGACGATCCAGTAATCCACCGAGAAGGGCAGCGAGCGAAGCACGCCGTCGCTATCCTTGGCGAACAGCATGCCGGCTTCTGCAAAGTCCTTTTCGACCAGCGACGGATCGGTGAGCGACGGGTCCTTCAGGAAGCCGCTGATATCGGCCAGCCATTTGCCCTTTTCGAACTGACGCTTCTGCACGTGGTAGCTCAGATGCACCACGTCGAAGCTCGGCTTGCCGGAGGAAAGCTCGATGACCACCTTCTGGCGCTGCTGCTGTTCCGGTGTCGCCTCGGCATTGACCTTGATGCCGGTCAGTTCTTCGAATTCGCTGAGATATTTGATCAGCGTTTCGCTGCGCGGGCTTTTGACGAGGTTGACCTCAAGCGTCGTGCCGGCGTGTTTTTTCCAGTTCACCGCCGCCGATGCCGGGCGAATGCCGAGCACCGCGCTGCCGCCAATCGCCGCCGTGCCGGCCAGAAAGGCGCGGCGCGTGGGGTTGAGCAATGAATGCTTCATGTCAGTTCTCCTCCAGTTAGCCGGAAATTCTCCTCACCCCGGCTTGTTGCTTATTTTCATGCAATTCCAGCGAACGACGGCTCTGTCATCTGCCGGAATTGCCCTATACCGCCAGCGCCCTGTCCCTCGCATTGCGGATATGGGCGGTCAGTCGCTCTACGGCGTCTTCAACGGACCTCTTCTCGATAGCTTCGAGAATGGTGAGATGCTCTTTCATCACGGACTTCACATGGCCGGCGATGCGAAAGCGCTCCTGATTGATGAGGCGCATCTTGATGGAATTGACCCGGTAGGCATTCGAGATGATCGAATTGCCAAGAGAGTCGATGAAGGCATCGTGCATGCCCCAGTCCACCTGCTGGGCATGCTGGTCCAGCTCCGGCGATTCCCCGCTGCTTTCAGCCGCTTCGGCAATATCGCGATGCTGTTTCAGCAGCTTCGCGATAGTCTCGTCGGAAGCCGAGCGGGTAAACAGCGCCACGGCTTCCTTTTCGAGGAAGATACGGAACTGGAACGCCTCGCGGATAAGGTTGATGTCGATATGGGCGACCTGCAAGCCCCGCTGCGGCACGGTCTTGATCAGCCCTTCCGCCTCCAGCCGCGGAATTGCCTCCCGGATCGCCCCAAGCGGCAGACCCGTCAATTCCACGAGACGGCGTTGCGAGATGAATTGCCCCGGACGAACATCACGCGAGAGAAGGTGATGCGTAAAGCTTTCATACGCCCGTTCCCGCAATGTCTGTTCGCCGGTATCGTCCATGCTCAACCTTTCAAGGTCCGTTCAAGCGGCCTGTTTGCGAAACAGCGCGTCGAATGCGCCTTCGATCTGCCGCCGATCCTCAGGTGAAATGGCGACAAGCGGCGCGCGCACATCCGCCCAGATATTTTCCCCTGTTGTGTGTGATACCAGCACCTTGACGGCGGGCGTAACCGGAAATTTCAGAAGTTCCACAACAAGATCGACGATGCGACTGTCGTCCTTGCCATCAACGGCCATGGCACGGACTTCCTGCGTCAGGAAATTGGCGACGCCGGAGATGGCGCCCTGGCCGCCGAGGCGAACGCCCCTGGCGAGATCGCGCTCATCGCCGATCAGGATAGCGAGATCGCCGTGTTCCTTCAGCAGGCGTTCGGTATGGCTCCAGTTGCCGGAGGAATCCTTGACGCCGGTGACGATGCCCGGAAACGCTTCCCTCAGCCGTCCCACCAGTTCGACCGACAATGTCACCATGGTCACGGAAGGGATGTTGTAGACGAGAATGTCGCGCGCGCCCTTGCCGATCTTTGCGAAAACCGCCGAAAACCAGGCAAACAATCCGTCATCGCTGACATTCTTGAAATAGGAAGGCGGGGCGAGAAGAATATTGCGGGCGCCTGATTTCAGGGCGTCCGCCGATTGTTCGGCCGCATCCTCAATGGAGTCCACCAGAACACCGGTGACGATGCGCGATGGCGCAATGCCGGCCTCGATGAAGCGGGACAGAATGACCTGTCGCTCACGGCTGCCAACCGAGCATCCTTCGCCGGTGGTGCCGAACAGCGTCACGCTATCACAGCCGTTTGACAGGCAGCGGCGGGCATGGGCGATCATGGCGTCGATATCGACCGTTCCGTCCGTCTTGAACGGTGTCGTCAGGGCTGCCGAAAGGCCAAATTTCTGGGTCAATTAAGATGCTCCTCCAAGGTGACCGCGGATTGATGGCATACTGACATGTTAGTTGTAAAGCAGTAATTGCAAGGTGATTATCTGGAACGTTCAGGGCGGGGGAGGAATTCGGTTTTCGACGCGGCGGGCGCCTTTTCTGTTCGTGGTCCGGGATGAGCCATTAAGGATGATTGGCGCGGTGCCGTTTCCTGCCCTTTTGCCCGCGTGTTTTCTCTGCCAGGGGTCACGAAAAAATACGAAAATAAAATTTGACTGTTGGAGTAAAGATTTTTATCAGGCAGTCTGAATATAGGGATAAAGGGACCATAACCATGACCATTGCGGAGCCGACAGCGCCTGTAGCAGAGATCGAACAGAGCCGCGTCAAGCGCCTGAAAGCAGCGACGCGCGGCGCCCATGGCGATCTCGATACCTTCATCATGGCCGCGAAGCCGTTCGAGAGCCGGGAAAACTTCGGCAAATTCGTCGAAACCCAATATCTTTTCCATCGCGATCTCGACGTTTTCTTTTCCAATGCTACGCTTGATGGCATGCTTCCCGACCTCAAAGGCCGCCGCCGCCTCGCCATGATCGAGCAGGACCTTGCCGATCTTGGTCTCGCTATTCCGGAAGCCAAGGCTGCGCGTTTCACCGGCGAAACGCCGTTCGATCTGCCGGAGGCGATGGGCTGGCTTTATGTGGTCGAAGGTTCCAATCTCGGTGCGGCTTTCCTGCTGAAAGATGCGGCCAAGCTTGGTCTTGGCGAAGAATTCGGCGCGCGCCATCTGGCCGGCGCACCGGAAGGACGCGGCCTGCATTGGCGCACGTTCACTGCCGCGCTTGATGAAATTGCGCTCACGGTTGACGAGGAGGAGCGGGTTGTCGCGGGTGCCGAGGCTGCCTTCCGAGCGGTCCATGCCTATGCGCAGCAGCGCCTCGTTTGAGGTTTTGGCATAGCTCTTGACGAGCTAATCGCGATTGATCGCAATTTCGAAAACCCAGCGCCGTCATCCTCGGGCTTGTCCCGAGGATTTGCAACCGATTGATTTTACTGAACGTGGATAGATCCTCGGGACAAGCCCGGGGATGACGAGGAGTGTGAAGCGCGCCTCACCGCACTTTCAGGACTATTTCTACAACTTCCAGTCATACGACTGTCGCATTCACTTCTGCCGAATAAACAGGCAAATATTTTGACCAAATGATAAATTTTTTATCTTTTGATCAAAGCTTCTTCCGCCCCAAAATTTTATCCATTTGATAAAATTATTTTATTTGGTCTGGCACGGAACCTGCTACTCTTTTGTCAAGTCAGGAGACACCTGACGTAAAAAGGGAACAGCAAAATGGAAGTTGGTGTTTTTATCCCGATCGGGAACAATGGGTGGCTTCTTTCCGAAAACGCGCCGCAATACAAGCCGAGCTTCGACCTGAACAAGGCGATCACGCTGAAGGCGGAGGAATATGGTTTCGACTTCGCGCTGTCGATGATCAAGCTGCGCGGCTTTGGCGGCAAGACCGAGTTCTGGGATTATAATCTGGAGTCCTTTACGCTGATGGCAGGCCTTGCCGCCGTCACCTCCAAGATCAAGCTGTTTGGCACGGCCGCCACGCTGGTCATGCCGCCGGCCATTGTTGCGCGCATGGCGACGACGATCGATTCCATTTCCGGCGGCCGTTTCGGCATCAACCTGATTACCGGCTGGCAGCGTCCGGAATACAGCCAGATGGGGCTGTGGCCGGGCGATGATTATTTCGGTGATCGCTACGAATACCTTGGCGAATACACCACCGTTCTGAAAGAGTTGCTGACTGACGGGCAATCGGATTTCAACGGCAAGTTCTTCAAAATGGAGGATTGCCGGATGAAGCCGGTGCCGCAGGGCGACGTGAAGCTGATCTGCGCCGGCTCCTCCAATTCCGGCATGGCGTTTTCGGCCAAGTTCGCCGATTACAGCTTCTGCTTCGGTGTCGGCGTCAATACGCCCAAGGCTTTCGCGCCCACCAATGAGCGGCTGCTGGCGGCGACGGAAAAGTCCGGCCGCGAGGTGAAATCCGTCGTGCTGACGATGGTGCTTGCCGAGGAAAAATCCGAGGATGCCTGGGCGAAATGGGAGCACTACAAGGCAGGTGCGGATGTGGATGCCATCAAATGGCTCGGCCTGCAAAGCGCCGTCGACACCAAATCCGGCTCCGACACCAATGTCCGTCACATGTCCAACCCCGTTTCGGCGGTCAACATCAACATGGGAACGCTGATCGGTTCCTATGAGGAAGTGGCGGCCATGCTGGATGAGATGAGCGAAGTGCCGGGTACAGGCGGCGTGATGCTGACCTTCGACGACTTCCTCGAAGGCGTTGAAAAATTCGGGAAATATGTGCAGCCGCTGATGAAGAGCCGGGCGCATGTTCAGGCCGAACTGGAGGCTGCCGAATGAGTGAAGCCGTCATTGCGGGTTACAAGGGGCCGGAAAGCCGTTCGGAAAGCGTGACGCTTCCCGCCCGGCCGGAGCCGATCACCCTCAAGCCCAGCGAGACCGCCGTTGTCGTGGTCGATATGCAGAACGCCTATTCGACCGAGGGCGGTTATGTCGATCTGGCCGGGTTCGATATATCCGGGGCCAAGGGCACCATCGCCAACATCAAGAAAACGCTGGATGCGGCGCGGGCGGCGGGCGTTCAGGTCATCTATTTCCAGAATGGCTGGGACAAGGATTATGTCGAGGCGGGCGGACCGGGTTCGCCCAACTGGCATAAATCCAATGCCTTGAAGACCATGCGCAAAAGGCCGGAATTGCAGGGCCAGCTGCTGGCCAAGGGTACGTGGGATTATGCCATTGTCGACGAGTTGCAGCCGCAGCCCGGCGATATCTTGGTGCCGAAGACGCGTTATAGCGGTTTCTTCAACACCAATATGGACAGCGTGCTGCGCGCCCGCGGCATCCGCAATCTGGTTTTTGTCGGCATTGCCACCAATGTCTGCGTCGAAAGCTCGCTGCGCGACGCCTTCCATCTCGAATATTTCGGGGTGATGCTGGAGGACGCCACGCATCATCTGGGGCCAGACTTTATCCAGCAGGCGACGGTCTACAATGTCGAGAAGTTTTTCGGCTGGGTCGCCACCGTCAATGATTTCTGCGGCGTCATCTCGCAGGCCGCACCCGTCACCGAGTAAGCAGGAACCACAAAGAGGAGAACGAAATGCCGAAAAAGATCATCGTACCTGTTGGCACCAGCAAGCCTATCGCTCCCTTCTCGCCGGGAACCCTTGCCGATGGCGTGGTTTACGTGTCCGGCACGCTGCCGTTCGACAAGGACAATAATGTCGTGCATGTGGGTGATGCGAGCGCCCAGACCCGCCATGTTCTTGAGACCATCAAGTCGGTCATTGAAACCGCCGGCGGCACGATGGAGGACGTGACGATGAACCACATCTTCATCACCGACTGGGCGAACTATCAGGCCGTCAATGTGGTCTATGCCGAATATTTCCCCGGCGAAAAGCCGGCGCGGTATTGCATCCAGTGCGGGCTGGTAAAGCCCGACGCGCTGGTGGAAATCGCCACCGTCGCCCATATCGGCAAATAGGGCGAAGCGGCAGATGATGCATTTCGAGGTTCATGGCCGGACTGATCCTGAGGCGGCCACTATCCTGCTGTCTTCGGGGCTGGGCGGATCTGGTACTTACTGGACGCCGCAGATCGAAGCCCTTTCCGACCATTTCCGCATCGTCACCTATGACCATCGCGGAACAGGAAGGACGGGCGGCGAAGCGCCGGCGGAGGGCGGCATATCGGCGATGGCGGATGACGTGCTGGAGATTGTCTCGGCCCTCAACCTCGAAAAATTCCACTTCATGGGCCATGCGCTCGGCGGCCTGATCGGCCTGGATATCGCGCTCAGCCGGCCCGGCCTTATCGACAGGCTTGTTCTCATCAACGCCTGGAGCAAGGCCGATCCGCATTCAGGGCGCTGCTTCGATGTGCGGATCGAGCTTCTGGAGAAATCCGGTGTCGAGGCTTTCGTGAAGGCTCAGCCGCTGTTTCTTTATCCGGCCGCCTGGATGTCGGACCATCAGGAGCGGCTGGCGCGGGACGATGCCCATGGCGTTGCGCATTTTCAGGGTAAGGCAAATGTGCTGCGGCGTATTGCGGCGCTTCGGGCTTTCGATGTCGATAGCCGGCTTGGCGAGGTCGACAATCCGGTGCTGGTGGTGGCAACGAAGGACGATCTTCTGGTGCCCTATACCCGGTCGCATCGGCTCGCCGATGGCTTGCCGCAAAGCGAGCTTTGTCTTCTCGATTTCGGCGCGCATGCCGTCAATATCACCGAGCCCGAGCTTTTCAACACAAGGCTTCTGCAGTTTCTGCTGCCGGGCATCCAGACATTCTGACAGGATTTTAGAGTAACATGACGAAACCACTTGATGACACGGCCCCCCTGGACAGCAAGGCATTGGCAACGCTTTTTACCGAGGCGCGCACCCACAATGGCTGGACGGAAAAGCCGGTCAGTGACGAGACGCTGAAGGCGCTTTACGATCTGACGAAGATGGGGCCGACCTCGGCCAATTGCTCGCCCGGCCGTTTCGTGTTCGTGCGCAGCCCGGAAGCCAAGGAAAAGCTCCGGCCCGCGCTGTCTTCCGGCAATCTCGAAAAGACCATGGCGGCACCCGTGACCGTCATCGCCGCCATCGACAGCGAATTTTACGAGAAGCTTCCGGTGCTGTTTCCGCATGCCGATGCCCGTTCTTGGTTCACCTCGAGCGCGGCCATGGCCGAGGAGACCGCCTTCCGCAATGGCACGTTGCAGGCGGGTTATCTCATTCTTGCGGCCCGGGCTTTGGGGCTGGATACCGGGGCCATGTCCGGTTTCGACAAGGGAAAGGTGGATGCGGCGTTTTTTGCCGGCACGACGTGGAAGTCCAATTTCCTGATCAATCTCGGTCATGGCGATCCATCGAAGCTCTTCGGCCGCCTGCCGCGGCTTGGCTTTGAAGACGCCTGCGTGCTGGCTTGATGGCCTGTTAAGGAAGGATGGGTTAGATGCAGATGATGTCTCTTGAAAAGGAAGCGGCAATGGAGACGAAGACTGCAGAGCAGCGCAGCCTCGATTATAGAAACGCCATGGCGCGGCTCGGTGCGGCGGTCAATATCGTCACTACCAACGGTGCAGCTGGTCGTGCGGGCTTTGCAGCAACGGCCGTTTGCAGCGTTTCCGACAATCCGCCCACGCTTCTCGTCTGCCTCAACCGCAATGCCTCAGCCTATAAGGTGGTGAAGGCAAACGGCGTCATCTGCGTCAACACGCTTGCCGCGCATCACGAGGTGCTGAGCACGCTTTTTGGTGGCAAGACACCCGCCGACGAACGTTTTGCTGCCGGCAACTGGGGTGTGCTTGAAACCGGCGCGCCGGTTCTGGAAGACGCGCTGGTGTCCTTCGATTGCCGCATCCGCGAGGCCCATGACGGCGGCACGCATGATATTCTGATCTGTGATGTCGTTGATATGAAGATCAATGAGGGCGAAGAAGCGCTGATGTATTTCAACCGGCGTTACCGGCTGCTTTGAGCGCGGTCTCCGGAGGCCACGCTTTCAAAGCGTGACAGTACCTATTCCCACGCCGTCATCATCGGGCTCGTCCCGAGGATCTGCAACCGATTGATTTTATTCGACGTGGATAGATCCTTGGGACAGGCCCGAGGATGACGGAGAGGTTTCTTTGTCACCTCGATAAAAAAGGGCGTTTCCGGTCTTCCGGAAACGCCCTCTTCATTTACTTGATCAGCGGCAGAAGATCGTTGATCGACTTCTTCGCGTCACCATAGAACATCCGCGTATTGTCCTTGTAGAACAGCGGGTTCTCGATGCCGGAGTAGCCCGTGCCCTGGCCGCGCTTGGAGACAATGACGAGTTTCGACTTCCACACTTCCAGAACCGGCATGCCTGCAATCGGTGAGTTCGGATCGTCCTGCGCTGCCGGGTTGACGATGTCGTTGGAGCCGATGACGATGACGACGTCGGTATTGGGGAAGTCGTCGTTGATCTCGTCCATTTCCAGCACGATGTCGTAAGGCACCTTGGCTTCGGCCAAGAGCACGTTCATGTGGCCGGGAAGACGGCCTGCCACCGGGTGGATGGCGAAGCGCACGGTCTTGCCGTCGGCGCGCAGCTTGCGGGTCAGTTCCGACACGGCCGACTGCGCCTGCGCCACCGCCATGCCGTAACCGGGCACGATGATGACACTGTCGGCATCGTTCAGCGCCGACGCCACGCCTTCGGCGTCAATCGCCACCTGTTCACCCTCGATTTCCATCGCCGGACCCGTCGTGCCGCCGAAGCCGCCGAGGATGACCGAGACGAAGGAGCGGTTCATCGCCTTGCACATGATGTAGGACAGGATCGCACCCGAGGAGCCGACCAGCGCGCCCGTGACGATCAGCAGATCGTTGCCGAGCGTGAAACCGATGGCTGCTGCCGCCCAGCCGGAATAGCTGTTCAGCATCGAAACGACGACAGGCATGTCTGCGCCGCCGATGCCCATGATCAGGTGGTAACCGATGAAGAAGGCGGCAAGCGTCATCAGCACCAGCGTCCATGCGCCCGCACCGTTGCAATACATGATGAGCAACACCAGCGACAGGATCGCGGCGCCGGCATTGAGGACATGGCCGCCCGGCAGCTTCTTCGCCTTGCCGTCCACCTTGCCGGCCAGCTTGCCGAAGGCGACGACGGAGCCGGTGAAGGTGACCGCGCCGATGAAGACACCGAGGAAGACCTCGACCTTCATGATCGCCAGTTCGACAGGCGTTTTATGGGCGAGGATGGCGGAAAAACCCGTCAGCAGCGAGCGCGCGGTCTCATCGAACGAGGCGATATGCGCTTCTTCGATATGGGCGTTGAAGCCGATGAAGACGGCGGCAAGGCCGACGAAGGAGTGAAGGGCGGCCACAAGCTGCGGCATTTCGGTCATCTGCACGCGGCTGGCGACAAAATAGCCGAGAACGGCGCCACCCGCCAGCATCAGAAGCACGATAAACCAATTGCCGACATCAGGTCCGAAGACGGTCGCGGCGACGGCAAGGCCCATGCCTGTAATGCCGTACCAGACGGCGCGTTTGGCGCTTTCCTGGCCGGAAAGGCCGCCAAGCGAAAGGATGAAGAGAACGGCTGCGGCAACATAGGCCGCGGAAACGATACCAATGGTCATTTATAAGATCCTCGCTTGGCTTACGACTTCTGGAACATGGCGAGCATGCGCCGTGTCACGAGGAAACCGCCGACGATGTTGATCGTCGCGATCAGGACGGAAAGCGAGGCAAGGATCACCACCAGCCAGTTGCCGGAGCCGATCTGCAGCAGCGCGCCCAGAATGACGATGCCGGAAATCGCATTCGTCACAGCCATCAGCGGCGTGTGCAGCGAGTGGCTGACATTCCAGATGACCTGGAAACCGATGAAGCAGGCGAGCACGAAGACGATGAAGTGGCTCATGAAGCTTGCCGGGGCAAAAAGACCGACGAGAAGCAGCAGCGCCGTGCCGATGACGAGCAGCCCGACCTGACTTCTGGTCTGCGCCTTGAACTCGGCGCGTTCTTTGGCGTGTTTTTCCTCGGGCGTAAGCTCTTTGGCTCGTTCCTTCGGCTTCTGCGCGGCAATCGCCTGAATTTTCGGCGGCGGCGGCGGGAATGTTATCTCGCCCTGATAGGTAACGGTCGCGCCACGAATGACGTCGTCTTCCATGTTATGAACCGGCTTGCCGTCCTTGGCGGGCGTCAGGTCGGTCATCATGTGACGAATGTTGGTGGAATAGAGCGTCGAGGCCTGCGCCGCCATGCGGCTCGGGAAATCCGTGTAGCCGATGACGATAACGCCATTGTCGGATACGACGCGCTGGTCGGGCACCGTCAGATCACAATTGCCGCCGCGCTCGGCCGCAAGGTCGATGATGACCGAACCGGGCTTCATCATCGCCACCATGTCGGCGAGCCAGAGTTTGGGGGCGTCACGACCGGGGATCAGCGCTGTCGTGATGACGATATCGATCTGCGGGGCCAGTTCACGGAACTTCTCGAGCTGCTTCTCGCGGAATTCCGGCGAGGAGGGAGCGGCATAACCGCCGGTAGCTGCGCCATCCTGCTGTTCGGCGAAATCGAGATAGACGAATTGTGCGCCCATGCTTTCGATCTGTTCGGCCACTTCCGGGCGAACGTCGAAGGCATAGGTGATCGCGCCGAGCGAGGTGGCCGTGCCGATGGCCGCAAGACCGGCAACGCCGGCACCGATGACCAGCACCCTGGCGGGCGGCACCTTGCCGGCGGCGGTGACCTGACCGGTGAAGAAGCGGCCGAAATTATTGCCTGCCTCGATCACGGCGCGATAACCGGCGATATTGGCCATGGAGGACAGGGCATCCATCTTCTGGGCGCGCGAGATGCGCGGCACCATGTCCATGGCGATGACGTTTGCGCCCTTTTCCTTGGTCTGTTCCAGAAGGTCCTTGTTCTGGGCGGGATAGAAGAACGAGATCAGCGTCTTGTCCGAAGACAGGCGATCAATCTCCGACGTTTCCGGCGGACGAACCTTGGCGATGATGTCGGAACTGGCGTAAAGCGCATCCGCGCTATCGACAACGGTGACGCCGGCTGCGCGATAGGCGTCGTCGGAAAATCCCGCCGCCTTGCCCGCACCGGCCTCCACGATGCAATCATATCCGAGTTTCTGCAATGCCTGGGCGCTGTCGGGCGTCATGCCGACGCGCGCCTCGCCATCATATAATTCCTTCGGTGTCCCGATTTTCAAAACTGCTCTCCCATTTCCGTCTTGATAAGGCGTCATAGCCTATTTCAGGTATTTTTGTCCCGTCCCTGTTATTTTTCTACCTGCGGCGGATTGACAGGCCGGGAAAGGCCAGTTCGAGCGTTGGCGGTACGGCTTCAATAAAAAACCCGGCGTGTTGGCGCCGGGTTTCTGGTTTGCGGAATGATCGGGGATCAATCCATGGCGTGGATGTCGCGATCCTTGGTTTCCGGCAGGAACAGCAGGCCGATGACCAGCGTGATGCCTGCGAAAACGATCGGATACCAGAGACCGTAATAGATGTCGCCCTTCGCCGCGCTCATCGCAAAGGCGGTGGCGGGCAGAAGGCCACCAAACCAGCCGTTGCCGATATGGTAGGGCAGCGACATACCGGAGTAGCGGATACGGGTCGGGAACAGTTCGACCAAGAGGGCAGCGATCGGGCCATAGACCATCGTGACGTAGATGACGAGGACGGTCAGGACCGCGATGATGACGACCCAGTTCACGGCAGCCGGATCGGCCACCATGGCGAAGGCGCCGCCGCCGGCAATGGTGTAGACGGCCATCTCGGCGGCTCCACCGGTTTCGGCCGGTGTTAACAGCTTGTCCGCCACCAGCTTGTCGGTCGCCACCATCTTCTTGTCGGTGGCGCGAACCGCCTCAGCATTGAGGCTGAGTTCCGGGTTTGCAGCGATGAAGGCGTCCAGTTTCGCGTCTGGAACCTGTGCCGCGCTGCGCACCAGCGGGTAACCGCCATCATGCAGCGCGATGTTGACCTGCTTCTGGAAGGCCCGGTCCTTGGCTGCCGCATCCGCGCCAGCTGCGACTGCATCGTAGCTGACAATGTTGACGTCGCCGATCTTGACGCTCGCCGGCTGGCCGGCCGTTCCGGCAACCACGTCATAGGGAACGGAGTTGCGTGTCAGGAACGAAGTGGCGATATCGCAGGATGTGGTGAATTTCGCCGTGCCTGTCGGGTTGAACTGGAACCTGCAGTCGCCCGGAGCGGCGGTGACGGTGGCGCGAACGCTGGCCTGTGCTTGTGCCAGCGCCGGGTTGCCCGCCCATGTGAGCGCCTTGAACAGCGGGAAGTAGGTCAGCATCGCGAGGATGAGACCGGCCATGATGATCGGCTTGCGGCCGATCTTGTCGGAAAGCCAGCCGAAGAGCACGAAGAAGCCCGTGCCGAGGATGAGGGCCGCTGCGACCATGATGTTGGCCGACTGGCCGTCCACTTTCAGAATGCTCTGCAGGAAGAACAGCGCATAGAACTGGCCGGTGTACCACACGACTGCCTGGCCGATGACGGCGCCGACGAGGGCGATCAGGGCGATCTTGGCGTTTTTCCACTGGCCGAAGGCTTCGCTGAGCGGTGCCTTGGAGGTCTTGCCCTCTTCCTTCATTTTCTTGAAGGCGGGGGATTCATTCATTTTCAGACGAATCCAGACCGATACGCCGAGCAGCAGAACCGAAACGAGGAAGGGAATGCGCCAGCCCCAGGCGGCGAAGGCTTCCTTGCCGAGTGCGAACTGCACGCCGAGAATGACCACCAGCGACAGGAACAGGCCGAGCGTCGCCGTCGTCTGGATCCACGAGGTGTAATAGCCTCTGCGGCCATTGGGGGCGTGTTCGGCCACATAGGTCGCGGCACCGCCATATTCACCACCGAGCGCTAGACCCTGAAGCATGCGCAGGATGACCAGGATGATCGGAGCGGCGATGCCAATCTGGGATGCGCCGGGCAGGACGCCAACGAGGAAGGTGGAAACACCCATGATGAGAATGGTGATCAGGAAGGTATATTTACGACCGACGATGTCACCCAGACGTCCAAACACCAGCGCGCCGAAGGGGCGCACGAGGAAGCCGGCGGCAAAGGCCAGAAGCGCGAAGATGTTGCGCGTCGTTTCCGGATATTGGCTGAAGAAGTTCGCGCCGATATAGATCGCAAGCGAGCCGTATAGATAAAAATCGTACCATTCGAAGACTGTTCCGAGAGAAGAAGCGAAAATCACCTTCTTCTCCTCGCCCGTCATTGGACGGGCGGCGCCGCTTGCGGCTGCAACATTTGCCATTGTCTGTCCTCCACAGATGTCCCAATCGGCGCAGTGCGGAGCCCGTCTCTCTCCTCCGGACTCCCCTTTCGGGTGCAATGCGCATGACATCAGAGTGACAGAAAATTAACCCCAATAAGAGCGATGCTTTCGGATTATGACTTTAGTCTAATGTATAACGTGCAAAAATGTCGCGGGCCGGTTTTTGCGTGATTGCGCCGGGTGGCCTGAAGCGCGCCTTTTTTCTTGACACAAACAAGAAACCTTCTAATAGCTTCTCGCGAAGAAGGAGCATCACCTTGCGCATGCATGTTGCAGACATGAGTGTTATGGAAGGACCGGCACAATCCGCCGGCGATGATCCGCGCCTTTCTTATTCCATCCGAATTACGGCCAAAACGACGATTAAAACCGTCTGACGTCTCTGGCCACCGCTCTCTCCCCGGTTTGGCTGGGGATCGAGGAAGCCGCAATGCGATGCGGGTTCCCCACCTCACCCAAAAGAGGAGAGACAGAAAGAGAGCTTGATCATGGGTTTCAAAGTTGCAATTGCAGGCGCCACCGGCAACGTCGGTCGCGAAATGCTCAATATCCTCGCAGAACGTGGTTTTCCGGCCGATGAGATCGTGCCGCTTGCTTCCTCCCGTTCGCAGGGCACGGAAGTCTCCTACGGCGATCGCACGCTGAAGGTTTCCAACCTCGAGAATTACGATTTTTCCGACACCGATATTTGCCTGATGTCGGCTGGCGGCGATGTTTCCAAGAAGTGGTCGCCGAAGATCGGCCAGCAGGGCTGCGTCGTCATCGATAACTCGTCCGCCTGGCGCTACGATCAGGACGTTCCGTTGATCGTTCCGGAAGTCAATGCCGATGCGATCACGGGCTTTACCCGCAAGAACATCATCGCCAACCCGAATTGCTCCACGGCCCAGCTCGTCGTCGCGCTGAAGCCGCTGCATGACTTCGCCAAGATCAAGCGCGTTGTCGTGTCCACCTACCAGTCGGTTTCCGGCGCCGGCAAGGAAGGCATGGACGAGCTGTTCCAGCAGACCCGCGCCGTGTTCGTGGCCGATCCGGTTGAAACCAAGAAGTTCACCAAGCGCATCGCCTTCAACGTCATTCCGCATATCGATGTCTTCATGGAAGACGGTTATACGAAGGAAGAGTGGAAGGTTCTGGCCGAGACCAAGAAGATGCTCGATCCGAAGATCAAGGTAACCTGCACGGCCGTGCGCGTTCCGGTTTTCATCGGCCATTCGGAATCGGTCAATATCGAGTTTGAAAACGAGATCACCGCCGATCAGGCGCGTGATATTCTGCGTGAAGCACCGGGTTGCCTCGTCATCGACAAGCATGAAGATGGCGGTTACATCACCCCGGTCGAATCCGCCGGTGAAGATGCGACCTATATTTCGCGTATCCGTGAAGATGCAACGGTTGAAAACGGCCTCAACATCTGGGTTGTTTCGGACAATCTGCGCAAGGGCGCTGCCCTCAATGCCATCCAGATCGCCGAACTCCTGGTCAATCGTGGTCTCATCAAGCCCCGCAAGGCGGCTGCGTGATACGATTTTTTAAGGTTCGTTAAGTATAACCCGTCTGTTCTGTGTGGGGCAGACGGGTTTTTCAATGGCGACGATCACGGCCAGTTTATTTGCAGGCCTTGCTGCCGAAAGGCAATTTAGGCCACCAAAAGACAATTTGGCACCCGAACCCCTGCGGCGGAGACGTGTTGGTTCTCGGGATAAATTCCCCAAAGGATATCGAAGGCAGATTTTGATGCGGGCAATGAAGGCAATTCTGGCTGGTGTAGCCATGGTCTCGGTTTTGGCAGCGACGCCGGTTATGGCTGCGCAATGCAGCAACACTTCGGCGGGCTTCGATGCCTGGGTCGGCGCCTTCAAGCAGGAAGCGGCGGGCCGTGGCGTCAGTGCTTCGGTGCTCGATCGTGCCTTCTCCGGCGTCTCCTATAATCAGGCGACCATCCGCGCCGATCGCGGCCAGCACAGCTTCAAGCTGTCCTTCGAACAATTCATGCAGAAGCGCGGCGGTCAGACGATCATTTCGCGCGGCAAGACCATGAAGAAGAACAACGCCTCTCTCTTCGCCTCGATCGAAAAAGCTTATGGCGTGCCGGCCGGCCCGCTTCTGGCCATCTGGGGCATGGAAACCGGCTTTGGCGGCTTTATGGGCAACCAGCACACGCTTTCCGCCGTGGCGACGCTTTCCTTCGACTGCCGCCGCTCGGATTATTTCACCGAGCAGCTTTATGCGGCGCTTAAGCTCGTCGGCAGCGGTTCGCTGAACGTCAACGCCAAGGGTGCGGCGCATGGTGAAATCGGCCAGACGCAGTTCCTGCCGCTCAATGTCGTGCGCTATGGCGTGGATTTCGATCGCGACGGACGGGTCGATCTCGTCGGTTCGCGTGCGGATGCACTGGCTTCCACCGCCAACTTCCTCGTCGGCCATGGCTGGCAGCGTGGTGCCGGTTACCAGCAGGGACAGGCGAATTATGCCGCCATCCAGGGCTGGAACGCCGCAAGCGTTTACCAGCAGGCCATTGCCTTCATCGGCAAGGCGATCGACGGCCAATAAGGCCGTCTCGCTTTTTCAATCAGAAACCTGTTTTCACAGATCCGGGCGGCGAAAGTCGCCCGTTTTGCCGTCCATCACCCACAATTCGCCGGTCGATATATCGAACCATGCGCCGTGCAGCTTGACCTTGCCGGCGGTTTCCTGCGCCTTGACGAAGGGAAAGCTGCGCAGGTTGGCGAGGGAGTTGCGGATGGACACCCGTTCCAGCGCGGTCTGGCGCTCGGAGGCGGTCATGACATCGTTGCTCTGGATCTGCTCGGCCGCCGATTTGACCATGTTCATCCACTTGCCGATGAAGTCGCCCGGCGACAGGGGTTCGAGATTAGGGTCGAGTGCCGCCTGAATGCCGCCGCAACGGCCGTGGCCCATGACGACGATATCCTTCACCTTCAGAACCTGCACGGCATATTCGATGGCCGCAGAGGTGGCGTGATACTGGCCATCAGGCTCGAAAGGCGGCACCATGTTGGCGACGTTTCGCATGACGAACAATTCTCCCGGCCCGCAGTCGAAAATGGTTTCCGGTGCAGAACGGGAGTCACAACAGGCAATGAACAGGGTCTGCGGCTTCTGCCCGGTATCAGCCAGAACGCGGTATCTCTCGCGCTCGTCGACATAGCGGCCGCTCATGAAGTTCTTGTAGCCGTTCAGAAGAGTTTCCGGAAAATCTTTCATCTATCGCAGTACCGTTATGCTTGGACCAAGATCACGGGGCGAACCTGGCGCGTTGAAGACCAATCCTTTAGAGCATTTTCGCATTTCTTCGAACCGCGAAACCGCTCCAACTTCCTGTTGCCGCATTTCCGGACGGAAAACCGAGGGCCACTTTTCCTGGAAATGCTTTAGTCGCTATTTGCGCTTGCTGCGTGAAGGATGCAAGAGATGACGCATCTGCACCATGGCCATGGGTGTGGAAAGACTTGAAGCGTCTGTCTCCAGCGTCAATTCGTTCATCTCGCGTTTTTTGGTGCGGGCCAGAATTTCGAACACGCTGGCGGTGGCCAGTTGCAGCGCTTTTTCGTCATCCATGCCTTCCAGCAGGCGGGCAAGAAAAAGCGCCGCCATCAGATCGCCGAGGCCGTTCGGGGCATTCTCTATGGCGCGGTGCTCGGCCAGCAGGGCATGCCGGCCGCTCAGATAAAGATTGCCGGTGCCGCCGGCCATCATCGGCACGGCTGAGGTGACCAGCATTTTCGACGGGCCGAGGGCAAGGGCTGCATCCATGATGGCATTGTTGGTTTCAAGCTCTGCGCCGCTCATCCACGCCAGTTCGTAACGGTTCGGTGTTGCGACAGTGGCAAGCGGGATGAGTTCGTCGCGGATGGCTTCGGCGGTTTCAACCGGAATATAAAGCCCGCCCAGATCACCCATCACGGGATCACAGGCGTAAACCAGCGCCGGGTTTTTCTCCTTGAGATTGCGGATCAGCCGCGCGACCGAACGCACTTGTGCTGCGCTTCCGAAATAACCGGTCAGGACTGCTTTGACTTCGCCAATCCATTTGGCGTTTTCAAGGTCGGTCATGGCCTTGTCGAAGTCGTCGTCCTGAAAGCGCATCCGCGTGGATGGGCCATGGCCGGGATGCCAGGGCAAAACGATGGTGGGCACTGCCCATACCGGATGGCCGAGGGTCTCCAGCGCGAAGACCGCGGCGCGATTGCCGACCGATCCACGCATGACGTGGCTGGAAATGACGATGACGGCGCCCTGGGTATTTTCCTGCATCACGGCCTTCTTGCTTTCAAATGCTGCAGAAGCCCGCAAGTGCCCCTGCCTGGAGATCAAGATGCGCTCTCATGACATATCGCAAGGCCGGTTTCCACCGTTAATCCCGCAAGGGTCTGTCCCGTAAAAGGATGGGCGGGGTGCTTTTTAGTGGCTTTCCGGGTTTCCGAAAAGCGCGTTACACTTTTCGGTCCAATGCCCTATAGTTGTAATATGCTCGATCTCGTCATCGCCTATTGGCCCCATATCCTTGCCGTCCTTTCCATTTTGATGGGAACCGTGGCGGCCGTACATGCCACGATGACGAAGGAGGAGGTCCGTTCCGCACTCGGCTGGGTGGGTGTCATCGTGCTGTCGCCCATTGTCGGCGCGGTCATCTATGCCATTGCCGGCATCAACCGCATTCGTCGGTCCAACATCACGCAGCAGCGATCCTTCATGCAGGACGAGATCATGGATCGCGTGGCGCGGTTGGATGCGAGCGGTGAGTTGATTGCTACGCGGTTCGGCCGCCGTTTTGAAGCGATGAAGACACTCGGCGACCGGGTGACACGCCACGCGCTGACGACGGGCAACGCCATCGAGCCGCTTGTGACGGGTGACGTCGCCTATGCCGCCATGCTGGAGGCGATAGGCGAGGCGAAGCGGTCGATCATTCTCGAAACATATATTTTCGACAATGACAGGATCGGCGCCCGCTTCGTCGCAGCGCTCGAGCAGGCAAAACTGCGCGGCGTGGAAGTGAGGGTGCTTATCGATGCTGTCGGCGCGCGTTATTCCGTGCCGAGCATCCTGCCGACGCTCCGGGACAAGGACATCATCGCCGACGTCTTCAACGGCAATGTCATCATGGGACTGCGGTTGCCCTATGCCAATCTGCGCACCCACCGCAAGATACTCGTGGTGGACGGGCGCATCGTGTTTAGCGGCGGCATGAATATCCGTGAGGGTTTCACCCTGGAATTCGGCGGCGAAAGCCAGTCGCACGACACACATTTCAAGATCACCGGGCCGGTGGTATCGGATTTTTTCTCCATCGCGGCGGAAGACTGGCGTTTCACGACGGGGGAGCTTCTGGACACCCCGGTGTGGGATATCGCCATTCCTGACGGTGTGCCGGGTTCGCAGATCGTCGCCCGGGTTTCCTCCTCGGGACCGGATAAAAGCATCGAGACCAGTCACAAGATGCTGATGGGTGCGTTTTCCGTCGCCCGTTCCTCCATTCTCATCATGTCGCCCTATTTTCTCCCCGATCGGGAGCTTATTTCGGCACTCATAACCGCAGCAAGGCGGGGCGTGGTGGTCGATATCATCGTGCCCAAAAGCAACAATCTGGTGCTTGTGGACAGGGCGATGACAGCGCAGTTCGACCAGATGTTGAAGAATTACTGCCGCATCTGGCGGGCGACGGGGGCTTTCAATCATTCCAAGCTTCTGGTGATCGACGGGCGCTGGACCTATATCGGTTCTTCCAATCTCGATCCGCGTTCGCTGCGATTAAACTTCGAGATCGATCTCGAAGTTATGGATGAAGAATTTGCCGGGGTGATCGGCGACCGGATCCGCAATGCGCGGGCAACCGCCTTGCCGGTGCGGCTCAGCGAACTGAATGCGCGGCCATTCGTTGTTCGTTTTGTGGAGCGTGTCCTGTGGCTCGCTTCGCCCTATCTTTGACCGGAGACATTGACGCGTGAAGAAAAACGGTTTGTTGAACAGCGAAAAAACGGCCCTGGCGACAAATAGCAGTTTGCCCGCCTTCGTCATGCAGTCGCTGCGCGACCATCGTCAGCGGCAGAAAGCGGTGCAGGCGGCGAAAGATCATTCCTTCCCCATCATCGCTTCCTACAATGTGCACAAATGTGTCGGTCGCGACCGCAAGTTCGATCCGGATCGCACCAGCCGCGTCATTCAGGAAATCGGCGCTGATATCATTGCCCTTCAGGAAGCCGACAGCCGTTTTGGCGAGCGCACCGGCCTGCTCGATCTTGCCCGGCTGGAGCGGGAAAGCGGCCTCATTCCCGTGCCGGTGCAGGCAGGGGTAAAGGCGCACGGGTGGCATGGCAATGTCGTGCTGTTCAGGGAAGGTGCCGTCCGGGATGTGCATACGCTGAAACTGCCGGGGCTGGAGCCACGCGGCGCGCTTGTCGTGGAGCTGGATTTGAAGCTGGGTGGCACATTGCGCATCATCGCCGCCCATTTCGGTCTCTTGCGGCATTCCCGCGCTCAGCAGGCGAAGGCGCTGATCGGCCTTCTGGAAGCGCGCAACGAATGCCCGACCATCCTCATGGGAGACCTGAACGAATGGCGTCTCGGCAATGGCTCGTCGCTCAATACGTTCCGGGACGCTTTCGGTGCTCTGCCGCCGGCGGTGCCGAGTTTTCCATCCAACCTGCCGGTACTGGCGCTCGACAGGATCATCGCCAACCGTGAAGGTCTGGTCGAGCAAGTGGAGGCGCATGACAGCGCGCTGGCGCGTGTCGCTTCGGATCACCTGCCGTTGAAAGCCGCGGTCCGGACCGACCTGCTTCTGGCCTGATCGCCGATATTGCGCATTCAGGCCCGCTGCGCCGCCGCCAGGTGGTTGCGCGAGCGCGCTTCCAGCAACGATGTGCGAATGGCTTCCATCAACCGCTCACGATTGTTTCGGGTCTTGCCCCTGTCGAGATTTTGCGCGGAAAGCGCGAGATCAAGACCCTCATGCATCACTATCGAATAGGCAACGGTTGTTGCCCAGTTTTCGTCGTCCTGCTCCATCATGTCGCCCCTGAACTAAATCATTTAGTCCGAATCACCCAGTTCTTGGAAATTACCACAAAATACAAAGCATAAAATAGCATTGTTTCTTTGGGTTTCCGTCAATTGGTGAGGCTATATTGATTTTTGGTAGTTCTATTGCAGTGCGATATAGGTGCGTATTCCAGTTAAGCATTTGAAACTGATTCAATTTCAGGAGATTCGCATAGACATTTCTGTCCATAAAAAACGCCGCGCATCTGATGATGCGCGGCGGGCTTGCTTCGAAGGTGGCGGTGGATGGGAGTATTGGGTCAGCCGGCCTTTTCGAGCTTGTAGTCCGAATTGGCCGGTTCTTCCTGTTTGTGCTGGATGAGCGGGCGGTTGCCGGAGAGCTTGCGCACCAGCACGTAGAAGACCGGTGTCATGAAGATGCCGAAGAACGTCACGCCGATCATGCCGGAGAACACTGCGACACCCATGGCCGCACGCATTTCCGCACCAGCACCTGTCGAGATGACCAGCGGTACCACGCCCATGATGAAGGCGAGTGAGGTCATCAGGATCGGGCGGAGGCGAAGGCGGCTTGCCTCCACTGCCGCCTGAAGCGGTGTTCGTCCTTCGAATTCCAGCTCTCGGGCAAATTCCACGATCAGGATCGCGTTCTTCGCCGAGAGGCCGACAAGGACGACAAGGCCGATCTGCGTAAAGATGTTGTTGTCCCCTCCTGTCAGCCAGACGCCTGTGAGAGCCGCGAGCACACCGAGTGGAACGATCAGGATGATCGCGATCGGCAAGGTCAGGCTTTCATATTGGGCGGCGAGAACCAGATAGACCAGCAGCAGCGCCAACGGGAAGACCACGATGCTGGAGTTACCGGCGAGGATCTGCTGGTAGGTCAGGTCTGTCCATTCGTAGTCGATCCCGGCTGGCAGGTTTTCGGCAAGGATTTTCTCCATGGCGGCCTGCGCCTGTCCAGAGGAGAAGCCCGGTGCCGGACCGCCGTTGATATCGGCTGCAAGGAAGCCGTTATAACGGTTGGTGCGCTCCGGTCCTGTTGTCGCATCCACTTTCAGCAGCGTGGAAAGCGGGATCATCTGGCCGGTGGATGAGCGAACCTTCAGACGGCCGATATCCTCCGCATGGGCGCGGAATTGCGCGTCCGCCTGCACACGCACGCTGTATGTCCGCCCGAAGGCGTTGAAGTCGTTGACATAGAGCGAGCCGAGATAGATTTGCAGCGTCTGGAAGACGTCGCTGACGGAGACGCCCAGCTGTTCGGCCTTGGCGCGGTCAAGATCGGCGAAGAGCTGCGGCACGTTGATCTGGAAGCTGGAGAAGATGCCCGCCAGCTCCGGCGTCTGGTATGCCTTGGCGATGACCGCCTTGGTCGCTTCGTCGAGCGCTTGGTAGCCGTAACCGGCGCGGTCCTCGATCTGCAGCTTGAAACCGCCCGTCTGGCCGAGGCCGTTGACCGGCGGCGGCGGGAACATGGCGATGAAGGCATCCTGAATGCCTGCAAACTTCTGGTTCAGCTGCATGGCGATGGCGCCACCTGATAGTTCCGGCGTCTTGCGGTTTTCGAAGTCGTCGAGAACCGCAAAAACGATGCCGGAATTGGAGCCGATGGTGAAGCCGTTGATCGACAGGCCGGGGAAAGCGATGGCGTGGCTGACGCCCGGCTGTTCGAGCGCGATGTCGCTCATGCGCTTGATGACGCTTTCCGTCCGGTCAAGCGTTGCTCCATCAGGAAGCTGCGCGAAACCGATCAGGTACTGCTTGTCCTGCGCCGGCACGAAGCCGCTCGGAACGGCGCTGAACATGTTGTAGGTGGCTGCGACCAGCGCCATGTAGACCATCATGACAAGGCTCTTGCGCGTCACCAGCCCGCCGACGGTTTTGCCGTAACCGTTGGAGGCGGCCCCGAAGGCGCGGTTGAAGCCGCGGAAGAACCAGCCGAAAATCCGGTCCATGAAGCGGGTCAGCCAGTCTTTCGGAGCGTCGTGTTCCTTCAGCAACAGGGCTGCAAGAGCGGGTGAGAGCGTCAGCGAGTTGATTGCCGAGATGACGGTGGAAATGGCGATCGTCAGGGCGAACTGCCGGTAGAACTGGCCGGAAAGGCCGGAGATGAAGGCGAGCGGCACGAAAACGGCGACCAGCACCAGCGCGATTGCGATGATCGGGCCGGAGACTTCCCGCATGGCCTTGTAGGTGGCGTCACGCGGTGAGAGCCCGTTTTCGATGTTTCGCTCGACGTTTTCCACCACCACGATAGCGTCATCCACCACGATGCCGATGGCCAGCACGAGGCCGAATAGCGTCAACGCGTTGATGGAGAAGCCGAAGGCATACATGACGGCGAAGGTGCCGATGATCGAGACCGGAACGGCGATCAGCGGAATGATCGAGGCGCGCCAGGTCTGGAGGAAGAGGATGACAACAAGCACCACGAGGCCAACGGCCTCGAGGAGTGTGTCAACCACCTTCTCGATGGAGGAGCGCACGAATTTCGTCGTGTCGTAGACGATTTCGTATTTCACGCCATCCGGCATTGCCAGCTGCAGATTGTCCATCGTGGCGCGGACATTGTCGGCGATTTCGATGGCGTTGGAGCCGGGAGCCTGAAGCACCGCAACGGCCACGGCAGGCTCGCCGTCGAGCAGCGAACGCAGCGTGTAGTCGGCGGCGCCGAGTTCGATGCGGGCGACGTCGCGCAGGCGGGTGATCTGACCGTTCGCGCCGCTCTTGACGATGATGTTGCCGAATTCCTCCGGTGTCGTCAGACGACCTTGCGCATTGACGTTGAGCTGTAGATCGACGCCGTTCGGGCTTGGCGAAGCGCCGATGACGCCGGCTGCGGCCTGGACGTTCTGCTGGCGGATGGCGTCGGAGACGTCGCTGGCGGCGAGATCATGCTCGGCGACTTTCTGCGGATCGAGCCAGACGCGCATGGAATAGTCACCCGCGCCGAAGACCTGCACCTGACCCACGCCTTCGATGCGGGCGAGACGATCCTTGACGTTCAGCGTCGCATAGTTGCGCAGATAGGTGATGTCATAGGCGTCGGTCTTCGACACCAGATTGACGACCATGATGAAGTCGGGCGAGCTTTTGACGGTGGTGATGCCGAGTGCGCGGACTTCCGCCGGCAGGCGCGGTTCGGCCTGCGACACGCGGTTCTGTACCAGCTGCTGCGCCTTGTCCGGGTCCGTGCCGAGCTTGAAGGTGACGGTCAGCGTCAACACGCCGTCGGACGTTGCCTGGCTGCCCATGTAGAGCATGTCCTCGACGCCGTTGATCTGTTCTTCAAGCGGCGTGGCGACTGTTTCGGCGATAACGGCCGGGTTTGCGCCGGGATAGGTGGCGCGCACGACGACGGATGGTGGAACGACTTCCGGATATTCGGAAATCGGCAGGGCGCGCATGCCCAGAAGGCCCGCCACCACAATCAGGACCGAAAGCACGGCAGCGAATACCGGCCGGTCGACAAAAAATCTGGAAATATTCATATCCAGTCCCTCTCCGGGTATATTTGGAAATGCAAAGGCCGTTCCGGCGGCTTTTGTGCCGCCGGTTATGGCCGGTTCTGTCTGGAATGCGTCTCGCTGGGAAGCGGGACGGAATTATTGCGAAGTGGCGACCTTGTCTTCCGCCTGCGGTGCGATGGTGGCACCGGGGCGAATGCGCTGCAGTCCGTTGACGACGATCGTATCACCGGCGGCAAGGCCGCTTTCGATGATGCGCTGGCCATCAGCCGGTGCACCGGGCTTGATCTGGCGGTAGCTCACCTTGTTTTCGGCATCGACCACGAAGACGAAGCGCTTGTCCTGGTCCGTGCCGATGGCGCGATCACTGATGAGGATGCGGTTTTCCGGCTTCGGTTCGCCCATGCGCACCCGCACGAACTGGCCGGGGATTAGCCTGCCATCAGGATTTTCGAAGACGGCGCGGACACCGATGGTGCCGCTGGCCGAATCCACCTGATTGTCGATCAGGTGCAGTGTGCCCTTGATCGGCGTGCCCTCATCCGAAAGCGTGCCGATTTCCACCGGAATCTGTTCGAGTGCGGGCAGGGCGTCGGTCGTCTGCGGCAGTTCGGCAAGCGCTTTGGCCACCGTTCCTTCGCTGGCGTTGAAGCTGGCATAGATCGGGTTGACCGAAACCAGCGTTGTCAGGGCAGGCGATGTCGAGCCGGCGGCGACAAGGTTGCCGGCGGTGATTTCGATGCGACCGACCCTGCCGGAAACCGGGGCGAGGATTTCGGTGTAGCCGAGATCGAGCTGAGTCGTCGTCAGCGTGGCGCGGGCGGCGCGAAGCTGGGCTTCGGCATCCGCAAACGAGCTTTGACGCTGGTCGAGATCGCTCTGGGAGATGGTGCGGTTATCGGAAAGCCTGCGGCCACGGTCGAGTTCCGTTTTCGCAAGGCTGACCTTGGCTTCAGCGGAAGCGACCTGGCCTTCAGCGCCGGCAACAGCAGCCTGATAAGGGGCCGGATCGATGGTGAAGAGGGGATCGCCTTCCTTCACCAGCGCGCCTTCGCGGAAATGCACGGCCTTGATCTGGCCGGCGACGCGGGAGCGGATCTGCACCCGGTCAACGGCTTCGAGACGGCCGGAAAATTCTTCCCAGCGCATGACGTCGCGGCTTTCCACCTTGGCGACGGTGACGGGGATCGCCGGCGTTTCGGCCGGGGTGGAGGCTGCCGTCGCGTCGCGGCTGGTGGGCAGGTCAAAAAACAGTGCTGCAGCTGCAACAGACATGGCAAGTCCGATGCCGGCACCCGTCAGGGCCCGGCGCTTTGTGTTGAGCGTCATGGGATTCTCCTTGGCTCGGTTCAGGAGCCGTCAGTGTCTTAAAATATGCGGTATCAGTGTCTCAACTGGTCAACGAAGGTCTTGAATTCCGAACAGACGGATGAGACCCATCCGCCGCCCTCTCCTTGATAAAGCCCCGTCCAGCCGACGCCGGCGGGGAATACATGCTGCCGGACGCTGACGCCTGAGGCGAGGAGCCGGTCGGCATAATTGACCGTTTCGTCGCGCAGAGGATCGTCCTCGGCGGTAAAGATCAGCGCCGGCGCCACCCGGTTCAGCCGCGTACACTGGCAGGGCGCGGCATAGGGGTGGAAAAACCCACAGGCCTTGGCAAGGTAATGGCTCCAGCCATCCGCCCAGCGTTCACGCATGCCGATCCTGTCCGCATCGCGAAAGGATTCCGTCGTCATCATCGGGTCGATCATGGGCGACAGAAGAATTTGCCCGGCGAGCTTGCCCGGCATGCGGTCACGGGCTTTAAGCGCAAGTCCCGCCGCCACATTGCCGCCTGCCTCTTCGCCGGCCACGAACAGCAGCGATTTCGCGCCGCCATAATGTTTGCGGTCCCGGCTCAGATGATCGAGCGCATCGAAAGCGCAATCGATCACCATCGGAAACTCGTTGCCGGACGGCTTGCTATAGTCAGCCTCGACAACGATGGCGCCGCTTTCCGCCAGCGCTCGCGCCACCGGAAGTTCCGGGCAATTGCCGCCCTTTTCCAGAAACGAGCCGCCGCGCAGATAAAGGATCACGGGCGGATGGCTGCAGAGGCCGGCACTCTCATATCGGCGCACGGAAAGCTCAGATGCGGAGCCCCCACAGCGTTTGATATTTTCCCAGTGCGCGTTCATCTGATCCGGTCCCGTGCGCCGCCATCGACAGCTCACCTTATTTGCAAAATCTGAAATTCATATTATTGTTCGAGAGAAAACGATCAAGTACGTCAAAATGAAAACACTATTCCAAAAAAACGGATAATAGCTAAATGGATCAGCTCTCCGCCATGCGGGTCTTCACGCGCGTCGTCGAGACCGGTAATTTCAGCCGCGCCGCCACCGCGCTGAACATGCCCAAAACTACCGTCACCAACATGGTGCAGGCGCTGGAGGCGCATCTGCAGACCACGCTTCTCAACCGCACCACGCGGCGAGTGATGTTGACGACGGACGGCGCTCTCTATTACGAGCGGGCCTCACAGATTTTGTCGGAAATCGAAGAACTGGATGGCAGTATGTCCAGCGCGCAGGTGCAGCCATCCGGCCGGTTGCGGGTGGAAATGGCCGGTGTCTTTGCGGACCTCGTGGTTATCCCACATCTTTGCGAATTTTACCAGCGTTATCCGCAAATCCGTCTCGATCTCGGCGTCGGCGACCGGCTGGTCGACTATATTGCCGAAAATGTCGACTGTGCGCTCCGGGTCGGCGTGCTGCGCGATCAGTCGCTGATTGCCCGTAAAGTGGGCGAACTGCGGTTCGAGACATTCGCCTCGCCATCCTACATCGAAAATTTCGGCATGCCGCAGGAACCGGAAGATATGGAGAAGGGCCATTATTCGGTGGGTTATCTCAATGCCACCACCGGCCAGATCATGCCGGCCTCCTTCGACAATGGCGTGCGCAGCGTCGAACTGACCCCGAATTATGTGGTGTCGGTCAATGACAGCCGCACCTATCTCAATGCTGCGCTGGCGGGCATGGGCATCGTGCAATTGCCGATCTTCATGGTGAAAGATCACCTGGCGCGCGGCGAACTGGTGCCGGTTCTTTCGGAATGGCAGCGCGAAGCCATGCCGATCTACGTGGTCTATCCGCAGACGCGGCACGTCACCAACAAGGTGCGCGTCTTTGTCGACTGGCTGGCCAAGCTGGTTCACGGCATGGTCTGAGGCGGTCAATCAACGCCCGACCCTTGCCGCGACGAAATCGATGAAGGCGCGCACGCGGGCGGCCAGATGTTCGTGGCCGGCATAAACCGCGTGGATGACTTCCATCTCCTCGGCATTATAGTCTTCGAGCACCGGCACGAGCAGGCCGGCCTCGATATCCGGTTCGATATGAAACTCGCCGACCCTTCCGAGCCCTAATCCCGTCAGGCAGAGCCTTCGCATGGCCATGCCGCTGTTGACCGCGACATTGCCGGTGACGGGAAGACGATAGACCTCCGCCGAGCCGGGATCGCGAAACGGCCATTCATTGAGGTTGCGGCTGAAATTGAAGCTGAAGCAATTGTGCTGCGCCAAATCCTGCGGTTTTTCCGGCATACCGTGTTTTTCGATATAGGCGGGGGAGGCGACGATGATCCGGCGCACCTCTTTCAGCTTTCTCGCCTTCAGGGACGAATCTCCCATCGCGCCCGAGCGGATGGCGATATCGGTTCGCTCTTCGATCAGGCTGATGACACCGTCGGTCAACGAAATATCCAACTCGATTTCGGGATAAAGCGCAAGGAACTCGGGCGCGAGCGGCAGGAGATAACGTTCGCCGAAGCCCAGTGTGGCGTTGACGCGCAGCAGGCCGCGCGGCACCACCTTGCCGCCGCTTGCCACGATCTGCTCGGTTTCGGCTATGTCGGCCAGAATGCGCCTTGCCCGGACAAGATAGACTTCTCCCTCCGGGGTCAGCGTCACCACACGGGTGGAACGGGCGAGAAGACGGGTGCCGAGGCGGTCTTCGATGCGGGTGACGAGCTTGCTCACCGCCGAGGGCGACAGCTTTAGCCGACGTCCGGCGGCGGAAAAACTGCCAAGCTCTGCCGCCGCCACGAAGACTTCCATTTCTCCGGCCCGATTGTCCATTGTCGCACCACCTGTGAAATAAATTCAAAAGCCTTTATCCATTTTCGCCGATTATCATGCAAGTCCCCTTCGCCCATATTGCATCCATAGATTTGATCCAACCGGACGGCACCGCTGTCCAGAACGCCCGCGACCCCGCTGGGCGAAGAGGTATTCGTCATGCCATTGGCCATATTTGCCCTGACGATCGCAGCCTATGCGATCGGCACCACGGAGTTTGTCATCGTCGGCCTTCTGCCGACGGTGGCAAACGATCTTCACATTACCCTGCCGCTTGCCGGCCTCATCGTCAGCGTCTACGCGCTGGGCGTCACCTTCGGCGCGCCTATCCTGACGGCTCTGACGGGAAAGGTCGAAAGGAAACCGCTGCTGCTCGGCCTGATGGCCCTGTTCGTCATCGGCAACAGCGCCGCGGCGCTTTCTCCCAGCTACGAGACGTTGCTAGTTGCCCGCGTCATCGCTGCCTTTGCCCATGGCGTGTTCTTCTCCGTCGGCGCAACGATTGCCGCCGATCTCGTGCCGGAAAACCGTCGCGGTTCGGCAATCGCCATGATGTTCATGGGTCTGACGGTTGCCATCGTCACCGGCGTTCCGCTCGGCACCTATATCGGCCAGGTCTTCGGCTGGCGTGCGACCTTCTGGGTTGTTGCCGGGCTTGGCGTCATCGCCTTCCTCGGTATTGCCTCCCTTCTGCCGAACACACTCAAGAAGGCGCCGCCTGCCAGCCTGCTTGATCAGGTCCGTGTGCTTGGTTCCGGCCGCCTGCTCATCGTTTTCGCCATGACCGCGCTCGGTTATGGCGGCACCTTCGTCGCCTTCACCTTTTTGTCGCCGATCCTCCAGGATGTTACCGGCTTTTCGGAAAAAAGCGTCAGCCTGATCCTCGTGCTCTATGGCATTGCCATTGCGGCCGGCAATATCGGCGGTGGCAAGATCGCCAACCACAACCCGGTCAAGGCGCTGATCGGCCTCTTCCTGGCGCAGGCTATCGTGCTGCTCGTCTTTTCCTTCACCGCCGTCTCGCCGGTGCTGACGCTCATCACGCTGGTGGCTCTCGGTTTCCTGTCCTTCGCCAATGTTCCCGGCCTGCAGCTTTATGTGGTGCAACTGGCCAAGGAACATCGTCCCGGTGCGGTTGACGTTGCATCGGCGCTCAACATCGCCGCCTTTAACCTCGGCATCGCCATCGGCGCATGGCTCGGCGGTCTGGTGGTGGAATCGCCGATGGGTCTTGCCGCAACCCCATGGGTCGGCGCCATCCTCGTCACCGTCGCCCTGTTACTCACCCTCTGGAGCAGCGCTCTTGATCGCCGCGCCGCGCTGACGCTGAAGGCGGCTTAAGCTTTTCACATTAAGTCCCGGCCATTTCCCTGGGACTGGCCGGGCAATTCAACAGGAGAAAATATATGTTTGATGTTACCGCCAATGGCGCGTCCATTCCGGCACTCGGCTTCGGCACCTTCCGCATTCCCGGCCCGGATGTCCTGCGCATCGTTCCGCATGCGCTGAAAGCCGGGTTCCGCCATATCGATACCGCCCAGATTTACGGCAACGAGGCCGAAGTGGGTGAGGCCATCGCCGCCTCCGGCGTGGCGCGGGGTGATATCTTCCTCACCACCAAGGTCTGGGTTGAGAATTACCGGCACGATGCCTTCCTCGCCTCGGTCGATGAGAGCCTGAAAAAGCTGAAGACTGACTATGTCGATCTGCTGCTTCTGCACTGGCCGAACGAGGCGGTGACGCTCTCCGAGCAGATCGGCGCGCTGAACGAGGTCCGGCAGGCCGGCAAGGTCCGCAATATCGGCGTTTCCAACTTTAATACGGCGCTGATGGCCGACGCTGTGAAGCTCTCAAAAGCACCGATGGTCACCAACCAGATTGAATACCATCCCTATATCGATCAGGATGTGGTGATGGCGGCTGCCAGAGAAGCTGGCATGTCGGTCACCGGTTATTACGGCATGGCTGACGGCAACGTCTTTGCTGATCCGCTGCTGAAGGATATCGCCGCAAGCCGGGGTAAATCCGTGGCGCAGGTGGTGTTGCGCTGGCTGGTACAGCAGAAGGGCGTTGTTGCCCTGTCCAAAACCGTCAGTGAAGCCCGCGTCGATGAGAACCTCTCGATTTTCGATTTTGCGCTGTCGGTTGATGAAATGGCGGCGATCCGCGCTCTCGCCAAGCCGGATGGCCGTATCGTCTCGCCAGATGGGCTGGCGCCCGTCTGGGATGAAGCTACCTGAGTTAGGGCGGCCGGGAGGGGTAACTCCTCCCGGTTTCATGCATGTGCGGGAAACCGTCACGAATGCCGAAAATGGTCACATGTTTGGACTTGCCAAGATGACCACCGGACACGACAATCTGCGCAAATCTTCTCTGCGTATCGGGGAAAACTGGAGCGGGCGAAGGGATTTGAACCCTCGACCCCAACCTTGGCAAGGTTGTGCTCTACCCCTGAGCTACACCCGCTCAAAACCGCTGGTCCGGGGTAGTTCGCTGGACTGCGGACCGCCGAAGTTCGGCGACGCGTGCTATATCGCTCAATCGATTTTGGAATGCAATAGTTTCTTTTGCGGTTTCGGTGGAAATCCTTCCGGCTGCTGCTTTATTCGAAGGGACGCGTCGGAGGTGGCGCCATATGCAGCCAGGGGCGGGCGAAAGCGTTGTTTCGGCTGATTTTTATTCCCACGGCAAAGGGCGCACGGACAACCGATACTGCAGAAAATAACCTGTTTACATTTGGTTAAAATCTGATTCGACAAGTGATTCGTTCGGGTGTACAAAATTGATGCCCACGAAAAAAAGAAACGATACTTGGCATATCATCATCGGGAGGATGAGCCTTGTCGTACGCAGCTTTTGAAAGAGTCGGCGCACAATTGTCGCCAGAACAAATCACCGATTTGCAGAATATTTTCGACGGTGTTTGTTTCGAGTGCCTTCAAGATCGCAGCAGCCATGTTGCCAATGAATGTGCAGCAATTTTGATCCGTAGCGCCCAGCGCGGCATTCTGGATCATGAAATGTTGCGCGACATAGGGCTTGCGGTTCTGCGCCGCCATTGATGACATTATCTCTACTAAAAAAGCGCCCGAATCTCTCGGGCGCTTTGCTGTGATGAGCCTGCTGGAAATGCTTTCGGCTCAGCTCTTTTCCTGCACATGGGCTTCGAGGAACCACAGTGACTTGTCGAGATCGCGCGAGGCGGCGGTGAAGATGTCGGCGGTCGTCGGATCGCCGGCTTCATCGGAATCGTCGATCGCCTTGCGGATCATGTTGGCGACTTCGCCATAACGCTCGATCAGAGCGTCGAGATGATCGTGGATTTTATAGATATCGGTCGGATAGGCCTTGAGTTTGGTCGTCGAGGAGACGGCTTGCAGGCTGCCGAGTGCGGTGCCGCCCAGCTGCACGACGCGTTCGGCAATCGTATCGCCGTGATTGTCGAGCTGGGTGCGGAAGGTGTCGAGAAGCTCGTGGACGGCGATGAATTGCGGGCCTTTCAGGTTCCAGTGCGCCTGCTTGGTGACAAGCGCAAGGTCGATCACCGAGGCCAGCGATTCATTCAGAATGCCGATCACTGTCGATTTCGCGTTGGAAGGCAGATCGTTCTTCGTCTTGTGCGTCTTCATCGATGTCTCCTGAAGTTGCGGACGGAATGCCGCTTTGGAAAAGTCTGTCGATTAACGTCCGGGCCTGTGGCCCTGTTCCATGTTAAGCACTGCAGCGGCAAAAATCCTGCGCAATCATCATGTCATTCGTAAAACAGGCAGATGCGCCGGCCGTCTATATCCTCGACGCGGATCGGCATGTCGTAGATATCCCCAAGAATCTCCGGGCGGATGATTTCTTCCGCCGGTCCCTGATGGCAGATACGGCCCTCGCGCATGGCGATGATGGTGTCGGAATACCAGGAGGCGAAGTTGATGTCGTGCAGCACCAGAACCACGGTCTTCTTCAATTCGTCGGCTGCCTTGCGCATGATCTTCATCATGCTGGAGGCGTGTTTCATGTCGAGATTGTTGAGCGGCTCGTCAAGCAGCACATAATCCGTATCCTGACACAGAACCATGGCTACGAAGGCGCGCTGGTGCTGACCGCCGGAAAGCTCATCCAGAAAGCGGCCGGCCAGCGGTTCGAGATTGAGATATTCCAGCGCCCGGTCGATATGGACCTTGTCCTCTATGGTCGGGCGGCCCTTGGAATAGGGGTAACGGCCGAAACCGACGAGATCGTGCACCGTCAGGCGTGAGGAGATGTGGTTGTCTTGCCGCAGGATCGAGAGGCGTTTTGCCAGCGTATCGGATGGGGTTTTGGTCACATCCAAACCGTCCACCGTCACGGTTCCTGCGTCCATGGACATCAGCCGTGCGACGATGGAAAGCAGCGTCGATTTTCCCGCCCCGTTCGGGCCGATGATCGAGGTGACGCCGCCCGCCGGAATGGAGACGGAGACGCCGTCGACGACGAGCGTATCGCCATAGGATTTGCTGATCTGACTGGCGATGATCATCGCGCACCCCGCTTCAAAATAAGACCGATAAAGACGATGCCGCCCAGAAATTCGATGATGATGGAAAGCGCCGTATCGAAGGCGAAGACCCGCTCCAGCACCACCTGGCCGCCGACGAGGCAGATGATGGCGATGAGGATCGCCGCCGGCAGCACATAGGCATGTTTGCTGTTGCCGGTGAGATAATGGGCAAGGGCGGCGACCAGCAACCCGAAGAACATGACCGGGCCGACGAGCGCGGTTGAGACGGCGACGAGCACGGAGACCAGCACGAGGATGACCGTGACCGTGCGCTTATAGTCGACGCCGAGGCTGATGGCCGTTGCCCGGCCGAGCGACAGGACGTCGAGCGTGTGCATGAGACGCAGCCCGATGATGGTCACGACACCGATGATGATCGCCGAGATCGTCAGAAGCGTGGGATCGATGGAGTTGAAGCTGGCGAAGAGCACATCCTGCAGCACCGTATATTCGTTCGGATCGAGCACGCGCTGCATGAAGCCCGAGAGGCTGCGGAAAAAGACGCCGAAGACGATGCCGACCAGCACGAGAAGATGCAGGCTGCGTTCTGCCCCGACGAAAAGCCAGCGGTAGAGCAGGGCGGAAAAGGTGACGAGCAGCGCGGTTTCAACAATGAACTTCAGCTGCGGATCGATCATGACAACGGTTGCCGAGCCGAAGACGAAGATCAGCCCGGTCTGCATCAGCACATAAAGCGAATCGAAACCCATCACCGAAGGGGTGAGGATGCGATTGTTGGTGACCGTCTGGAACAGCACGGTGGAGACGGCAATGGCATAGGCCACTAGCAAGAGGGACAGCAACTTGATGCCGCGGAACGGCAGCACGAAACTCCAGCTTCCTTTGGCGCCAAGCGTCATGAATGCGGCCATGGCGAAGAGCGCGACTGCCGCAAGCACGAGCAGAACGGTTTTTGCGCGCCGGTCGGGATGTCTCTCACGCATGGTGGCGTTTCCGCAGCAGGAGATAGAGGAACAGCCCGCTGCCGATGACGCCGACCACGGTTCCGATCGGTACTTCGTATGGCGCGCGCACGGTCCGGCCGATGATGTCGCAGGTGAGAACGAAGACCGCGCCAAGCGTTGCCACCCACGGCACCGAGCGACGCATATTGTCGCCGATCATCAGGCTGACGACATTCGGCACGATCAGTCCGAGAAAGGGGATCATGCCGACGGTGACGACGACGACGGCGCTGACCAGCGAAACGATGGTGAGGCCGAGCGCCATCACGCGGCGGTAATTCAGGCCGAGATTGGTAGTGAAGCCGCGCCCCATGCCGGCCACGGTGAAACGGTCGGCGGCGAGATAGGCGGCGATGGCGAAGATGAAACCGACCCACAGCAATTCATAGCGGCCGCGCAACACACCGGAAAAATCGCCCGTCATCCACGCGCCGAGCGATTGCAGGAGATCGAAACGATAGGCGAAGAATGTGGTGATGGCGGAAATGACGCCGCCGAGCATGATGCCGATCAGCGGCACCAGCAGCACGTCACGCAGCGGCACCTGTCTGAGGATACGCAGGAACAGTGCAGTGCCGGCGAGCGCGAAAACAGCTGCCACCAGCATCTTGCCGAAGATCGGCGTTTCGGGTGCAAGCAGGGTGACGACCAGAAGGCCGAGGCCGGCGGATTCGGTCGTGCCTGCCGTCGAAGGTTCCACGAAGCGGTTGCGCACCAGCATCTGCATGATGAGGCCGGCAATGGCCATCGAGCTTCCGGCCAATATGAGCGCCAGCGTGCGCGGAATACGGCTGACGAGCAGCACGCGCAATGAGTCCGTGCTTGTTTCCGGCGCAAAGAGCGTGGCGAGCGAAACGTCGCTCACGCCGACGAACAGGCTGACGATGGCGAGCGTCAAGGCCAGAATAAGGGCTGATATCAGTGAAAGGGACTTCACGTTGGCAGTTTCCGGAAAAGGCGAAAGCTCCCGGCGGCCTCAAGCCATCGGGAGCTCTGATGATATTCGGCAGGGGTTACTTCTTCTCGGATACGGCCTTGTAGACCTGATCGAGCAGGGTATTGAGCGCCGTATAACCGCTGCTGACGATATAAGCCGCCTGCGGATCGAGATAGACGATCTGCTTTTTCTTCCAGGCGTTGGTCTGGTGGATCAGTTCGTTATCCAGCACCTGTGCGGCGGCCTTGCCGGGGTCCGTGGCGCGGCCGACGCCAGCGTCACGGTCGATCACGAACAGCCATTCGGGATTGACCTCGGCCAGATATTCGAAGGATACGACGTCGCCGCGGTCAAAGCGGTCATCGATGTCGGCGGCGACCGGCTTGAAGCCGATTTCGGTGTGCAGCCAGCCGGTGCGCGAGCTTGGGCCATACACGCCGACCTTGCCGGCATTGGTCAGGAGGATCATCGCCGTGCCGGAATTCGGGGCGATTTCTTTCAGCCTGGCGACTTTTTCGTCGAGGGCGGCGTCGAGCTTCTTCGCTTCTTCCTGCTTGCCGAAGATATCGCCGAGTTTGGTGATATTGCCTTTGACGCTGTTGATGAATTCCTTGGAATCGATCGACATGTCGATGGCGGGTGTGATCTTCGCGACATCGGGATATTTCGCCCGCGAACGGCCGCCGACGATGACGAGATCGGCTTCAGCCGCATTGATCGCCTCGTAATCGGGCTCAAACAGCGTGCCGACCTTCAGATATTTGCCGTCGGCATATTTCTGCAGATAGGCCGGCAGGTTGGAGCCGACGACACCGGCGGGTTCGACACCCAGCGCATCGAGATTGTCGAGCGAGGGAATATCCAGAACCAGAACCTTCTTCGGCGCGGCTTTCAGAACGGTCTCGCCCTGTGCGTGCTTGATCGTCATTTCCTGCGCGCCCGCAGTCATCGCGCCAAGGCTGAAGGCCGCTGCCGCCAGCAGCCGAACGGGGAAGGTGAAGTTGATGGCCACGAATATGTCCCTTGCAATATGGTTCTGGACCGGCGGAAAGCTTTCCGTCGGCTTAACTTGATGTTCGCTATCAGCTTTATTGGCAAGGTCGGCGGAAATCAAAAATATGTTTTAGAACGGTTCTGAATTGCGGTGAGCGGGAAATGTGTGAGCGGGAGAGCATGGCTTACAATCTCTCCGGACGTCACCCTCGTGACAAGCCCGAGGATTACGGAAGCACCGTTTTCACTCGCGTCGCTAACCCGGTCTGTGTCCGCACGCCTCAATCCGGCGGCCAGTCGCCGACGATTTCGCGCCTCTCTAGCTTCAGCGACCGGTCCGGCTGCACGCGATAGGTTTCCACGGCAAACCGTCCGTCGTCCATGACGAATTCGTTGCTGAGGGTGCTGCCGATGGGGGATTTGGTCAGTTTGGTGCGGGGCTGTCCGCCATAGGTGATGCTGCCGGGAATGGGTTCTACGTCGGGGGCGGCGGTGGAGCAGCCGGCAAGGGCCAGAACCATCATGATCGCGATCGTGCGCATGTTTTTCTCCCAGGTTTGGATAGCGATCATATCACGGCCGCGACTGTGTCAAACACCCCCGTGGCCCTGAATAAAAAAAGCCCCGTATCCGAAGATACGGGGCCAGTTGCCTTGGGAGGCTCTTGGTTTCTCAGTCCTCGTTGGCGGCAAGCTGCGATAGCACCTCACCACGGCCGCGGATGCGCATGATCAGCGGGATGATGAAGGCGGCTGCCGCGACAGCGAACAGGCCGACGGCGATGGGTGAGGTGAGCAGCACCGTCGGGTCGCCCTGGCCGATGGCGAGTGCGCGGCGAAGCTGCTGTTCGGCAAGCGGGCCGAGGATCAGGCCGACGACAGCAGGGGCAATCGGATAACCGAAGATGCGCATGACGTAGCCGAGGATGCCGAAAGCGAGCAGCATGCCGAGTTCGAACACCGACGGGTTGGCGCCGATGGTGCCGAGCGTGGCAAACAGCAGGATGCCGGCATAAAGCCAGGGCTTCGGAATGGTCAGCAGCTTCACCCACAGGCCGACGAGCGGGAGGTTGAGCACCAGCAGCATCAGATTGGCGATGAACAGGCTGGCGATCAGGCCCCAGACGAGCTGCGGATTGGTGGCGAACAGCAGCGGGCCGGGCTGCAGGCCGAACTGCTGGAAACCGGCAAGCATGATGGCGGCGGTTGCCGTCGTCGGCAGGCCGAGCGTCAAGAGCGGCACGAGCGTACCGGCAGCGGACGCATTGTTGGCGGCTTCCGGGCCGGCAACACCTTCAATGGCGCCGTTGCCGAATTCTTCCGGATATTTGGTCAGCTTCTTTTCGGTGGCATAGGAAAGGAAAGTGCCGATTTCAGCGCCACCCGCCGGCATTGCGCCGATGGGGAAGCCGATCAACGTGCCGCGCAGCCAGGGTTTCCACGAGCGCGCCCAGTCCTGTGCACTCATCCAGACCGAACCCTTGACCGCCTCGACCTTTTCGTCGCCGCTATTGCCCTGTGCGACGATGAACAGCGTTTCGCCGATGGCGAACATGGCCACCGCAAGCGTCGTGACTTCCACGCCGTCGAGCAGGTCTGGAATGCCGAAGCTCATGCGGGTCTGGCCGGTCAGCTGGTCGATGCCGACGATGGCAAGCGCAAAACCGATGAACAGCGATGTGAGGCCACGCAGTGCCGAATCTCCGAAAGCGGAGGAAACGGTGACGAAGGCGAGCACCATCAGCGCGAAATATTCGCGCGGGCCGAAGACCAGCGCCAGTTTGACGATGTAGGGTGCCACGAAGGCAAGCGCGATGGTTGCGATGAGGCCGGCAACGAAGGAGCCGATGGCGGCGGTGGCCAATGCCGGGCCGCCTCTACCCGCACGGGCCATCTTGTTGCCTTCGAGCGCTGTCACGATCGAGGCGCTTTCGCCCGGCGTGTTGAGCAGGATCGAGGTGGTCGATCCGCCATACATGCCGCCATAATAGATGCCGGCGAACATGATGAGTGAACCGGCCGGATCAAGCCGGTAGGTGACGGGCAGAAGCAGCGCGACCGTCAAAGCCGGCCCGATGCCGGGCAGAACGCCGACGGCGGTTCCGAGCGTGACGCCGATCAGCGCATAGAGCAGGTTCATGGGTTGGGCGGCAACCTCAAGACCGTGCAGAAGGAATTCAAAGGTACTCATGGACAGATGTCCCCCAAGTCGAGCAGAAGGGCGGGCGGAATGGCTGGCTTTCGCGTCATCGCGTGCCGACGGTTTCCTGTGATCCCGAATTTGGCCGGAATGGCTGTTAGAAGAACAGCCGTTCCAGAGGCCCGGCGGGCAGCGAAAGCTGCAACAACCGCGCAAAAACGACCCAGATGGCAAAACTCAGCACGATACCGACCGGGATCGAGAACCAGAGCTTGCGTTTGCCGAAGGCGCGCGCCGTGAAGGCAAACAGCAGACCCGTGGCAATGGAGAAGCCGGCTACATTAAGCAGCAGCATCTGCGCGGCGAGACCGGCAATGACCCAGACGACTGGAGCGATTTCCTGCCTGTCCCGTTCGGGAAAATCACCGCGCCAGGCCTCGATGGCTGTCCAGAGCGCCAGGCCGACAAGACAGAAGCCGATGGCGTAAGGCACGGTTGCCGGACCAACCGGCGAATAACCGGTGACGCTGGCAAGACGGGCGCTGTCCCAGAAGATCACGCAGGCGATGAGGACGAGGAAGACGGCGATCGCCAGCGCCGCCCAATCAGGGCGGCGCTTTTGATGTTGTGAAGGGTTGGAACCCTGGCTCATTTTACCAGTCCGATGTCTTTGAGGATCGTTTCGGTGGCGGCGGTGTCCTTGGCAAGCTGTGCCTTGAACTCGTCGCCGGAAAGGTAGGTATCCATCCAGCTCTTGGTCTTCAGGGTTTCCTGCCACTTGGCGGATTTCGCCAGCTTCTCGATATCGGCGCTGACGGCCTTTTCCTGTTCCGGCGTCAGGCCGGGAGCAGCGGCGATCATGCGCCAGTTCTGGACGACGACATCAAGGCCGCTTTCCTTCAGCGTCGGTGCGTCAACGCCTTCCAGCTTCTCTTCGCTGGAAACAGCGAGCAGACGCAGCGTGCCCGCCTTGACCTGGCTTTCGAATTCGCCGTAGCTCGAAATACCGGCTGTGACCTGCGAGCCGAGGATCGAGGCAAGCGCTTCGCCGCCGCCGGAATAAGCGATGTAGTTGATCTTGGTCGGATCGACGCCGGCTGCCTTGGCGATCAGGCCAACGGCGATATGGTCGGTGCCGCCGGCAGAGCCGCCGCCCCAGGAAACGCTGCCCGGGTCCTTCTTCAGCTGGTCAACGAGGTCGCCGATGGTCTTCAGCGGCGAGGATGCCGGAACGACGATCGCTTCATATTCGCCGGTCAGGCGGGCGATCGGCGTCACTTCATTGAGGGTGACGGGCGCCTTGTTGGTGAGGATCGCGCCGACCATCACGTAACCGCCGACGATGAGGGCGTTCGGGTTGCCCTTCTGCTGGCTGGCGAATTGTGCAAGACCGATGGTGCCGCCGGCGCCCGGTACGTTCTGCACCTGAACGCTCTTGGAAATGCCTTCTTCCTGCAGCACGGTCTGCAGGGAACGCGCGGTCTGGTCCCAGCCGCCGCCGGGGTTGGCCGGGGCAATGATGGTGTAGTCCGCTGCAACCGCCGGAAGCGCGATCACGCCCGCCAGAAATGTGCCGATAAGAAAATGTTTCACTTAGAAAACCCTCCTCAGGATGCCCTTTTGGGCGTCGTTTTTCGTTTATGCGGAAGGGGAATCAAGGCGCATCCGTGCCGGCGCTGAGAACTCAGCGTGGGCCATGGCAATCCTAAAGATTTCCTCCCGCATCTTCTTCCGCCTCCACGGAATGAAGAAGAATTGCAGAGCACCATAAAAAGCTGTCATCTAACTGACGCGCCGCAAGTCCTTGCGCATTTACTCTCTATTAATTTCTGCCGGGCGTCCACTATTGCGAGCGCAACGCCTCGTTCCAGCGCTCGATAAGCCGGCTGCGCTTGACCTGGTCCAGGTAGACCATCAGGCCGGGACTGACGGGGACGGGGCGCAATTGCGCGCCGTGGATGGCCTGCATGGTGTTGGCGGTGTTTTCGCCAGCCACTTCCGGGCTGACGGCCGGGATCTGCAATTGCCGGGCCATGATCGTCTGGCCTTCCTTGGACATGAAGAATTCGAGATAACGGCGGCCGAGTTCGGGATTGGCGGCGGCTTCCGGCACCAGCCCGATGCGTGACATGACGACGGTATAATCCTTGGGCAGCACGATGCCGACATCGGGATGGCGCGAGGCCCAGTCCGCGGCGTAGGAGCCGAGAATATTATAACCCAGCACGAAACGGCCGTCGGAAACGCGCTCCAGAATGGCCGAGGAGGTGGAATAGACCTTCACGCCGGCCGCGCCCATGGCCTTGATAACGCTCCATATATCGCCGAACTGCTCCTGATCCCTTGACATGAACAGGAAGCCGACGCCGGAGCGCTCAATATCATAGGTGGCGATGCGGCCATGCACCTCTTTTGCGTGGTGTTCGAGATAATTCACGAATTCGGCGCGGGTGGAGGGTGGTTTTTCGGTGGTGAAACTCGGCTTGTGATAGACGAAGACCGCTGGCTCGAAGGTCAGCGCATAGGCGGTGTTGCGCCAGTTGGCCCAGGCGGGCCAGCGGGCGCTCATGGCGAGATCCGAGCGTTGTGCATAACCGTCATTGCTCAGTTTTACCTGCAGATCCATGGCGGAGGAAAAGGCGAAATCGGCGGTCTCTTTGCCCGCATCGGTTTCCTTGACGATGCGGTCGTAGATTTCGCCCGTCAGCATATCCTCGTAATGGACGGCGATATCCGGATTGGCCTTCTGGAAACCCTCGATCATCGGCGTTGCCAAAGGTTCATCCAGAGAGGAATAAACCACCAGCGTTTGCGCATCCGCCTTGCCTGATGGGGCCGGAAATACGGCAACCTGCGCAAGCGCGGGCGAGGCCATGCAAAGACAGAGGCAAAGAAGAAGACAGATACGCATGGAAAAGATCATGCCGCAGGTGCTTGCCATTCACAAGCGGTAAGGGCTTGGTTAAACTCGGCAATGCTGCAGGAGGAAGATTTGCGTATTTTGCTGGTCGAGGACAATCAGGTGCTGTCGGAAGGGTTGTCAGCGCTGCTGCGCGGCAGCGGCTATGCGGTGGACGTGGTTTCCGATGGCGCTTCCGCCGATGCGGCGATTGCGGCTGAAAATTTCGATCTGGTCATTCTCGATCTCAACCTGCCGGAAATGGACGGCATCGAGGTGCTGCGCTCCATGCGTTCGCGCCAGGACAAGGCGGCGGTGCTGATCCTGACCGCACGCGGCACGCCGGAAGAAAAGGTCAAGGGGCTGGATCTGGGTGCAGACGATTACATGATCAAGCCGTTCGACATTACCGAATTCGAGGCAAGGGTGCGGGTGCTGCTGCGCCGCAATGCCGGCCTGCGCTCCTCCGCGCTGAGTTTCGGCAAGGTGCTTTTCGACCTTACATCGCGCACCTTTTCGGCCGATGGGCGTCCGCTCGATATTCCGGCACGCGAGGTGGCGCTGCTGGAAGTGCTGTTCATGCGGGCAGGCAAGGTGGTCGCCAAGGAGGCGATCGTGCAGTCGCTGACCGGCTTCGACGACGATATTTCCGCCAATGCCATCGAGCAATATGTCAGCCGCCTGCGCAAGCGGCTTGCTCCCCACGGGCTGACGGTGAAGACGGCGCGCGGCATCGGTTATTATCTGGAAAAGCTGCCGGAGATGGCTGAATGAGACAGGCCGCCTATTCGCTCAGGCGGCGACTTTTAGGCTGGCTTCTCATTTCCACCGCGATCATCGGCTGCATTGCGCTCACCGATACCTGGCGCGAGGCGGTCAATACCGCCAATGTCGTCTCCGACCGGGTGCTGTCCGGTTCGGCGCTCGCCATTGCGGAGCGGGTGGTGGTGGCCGAAGATGGTTCGCTGGAAGTGGACATTCCCTATGTGGCGCTGGAAATGCTGACATCGGCAGCGCAGGACCGGGTGTTTTACCGGGTCGACGGGCCGAACGGACAATTCCTCACCGGTTACCAGAACCTGCCGACGGTGGAAAACCCGGCCGGCGATACGCCCGCCTACAGGGACGCCGTGTTCCGCGATGAGCCGATCCGCATTGCCGCCATTAGGCGTTTCGCCTCCACCGGCATCAATTCCGTGCCGTTTTCCGTCACGGTCGCCGAAACCACGATTGCCCGCAGCCAGCTGGCGCAAGCGATCATCCTGCGTTCGGCGCTGCGCCTGCTTTTGATGATCGTGGGGGCGGCGATCATCGTCTGGATCGCGGTGACGATTTCTCTCAGGCCGCTTTACCGGCTCAGTGAAGCCATTGCCGAGCGCAGCCCCAACGACCTGCACCCCATCCGCCAATCCGTGCCGGTGGAGGTGGAAAATCTGGTGGAGACCGTCAATTCCTTCATGGTGCGGCTGCAATCGGCGCTGGATGCGCTCCGGCATTTCACCGGCAATGCCAGCCACCAGCTGCGCACGCCGCTTGCCATCATCAGCACCCAGCTGGCGCTTTCCGCCCGCGCGGGAAGTCTTGAGGAAGCCCAGGCGGCGGCGCTGAAGGGCGGCGCGTCAGTGGCGCATGCCGAACATATCCTTGCCCAGCTTCTGCGCATGGCAAATATCGACGCCGCCGGTTCCAGCGAAAAACACGATTTTTCCGCGATAGACCTCGTGGCCGTTGCGCAGAACGTGACTGCCGATTTCGTGCCGCGCGCGGCCGATGCCGGTATCGATCTCGGTTTCGAAGGCGAGGGTGAGGCGTTCATTCGCGCCGAGCCGCTCCTCATTGGTGAGCTGATCGGCAATCTCGTCGGCAATGCCCTCAACTATGCCGGTCGCGGCGCGGAAGTCACCGTCCGTGTCGGCGAGCAGGCGGGCGCTGTCTGGCTGGAAGTGGAAGATAACGGCCCCGGCATTCCACCGGAAAAACGCGCTATAGTGCGCCAGCGCTTCGCCCGCGGCGAAGCCAACGCCGCCCCCGGCGCGGGCCTCGGCCTTGCGATCATAGAGGAGATCGCCGGGCTGTTCGGCGGGCGGCTGATGCTGGAGGATGGCGCGGACGGGCGCGGGCTGAGGGCGCGAGTGGTGTTTGGTGGAGCGGAGAAAGCATCGTAGGGTGCGGACTTGTCAGGCGGCTGTATCCGCGGATGATTTCGCTACCAGGGAAAGTCTGTAGCCTAATGCATCGGCCACCTTGGCAATCGTTGCCAGTTCAGGATTTCCTTCGCCGCTGAGCGCCTTGTACAAAGTCTGACGGGGAAGGCCGGTCTGTCTCGAAAGATCAGTCATGCCCTTGGCCCGCGCCACGACGCCGAGAGCGTGGGCAAGCTCCTGTGCGTCGCCGTTCTCAGTGGCGTCTGCTATGTAAGCGGCAAGTGCTTCGTCACTATCAAGATAGCGGGCAGCATCGTAATCGCGTGTCACAAGTGGCATGGTCTCATTCCTTGAGCGCTCTGGCCAGTTTCTTGGCTTTGGCAATGTCGCGGGACTGGGATGCCTTGTCGCCACCGCACAGCAATATGATCACGACATCGCCGTTCCGGATGAAATAGACCCGATATCCGGGTCCAAGATCGATCCTGAGCTCACTGACGCCTTCGCCGACCGGCTTTACGTCTCCGGGATTGCCATCTGCCAGCCTGTAAATGCGCCGTGCAATGCGGGCACGCGCCTGCAGATCGCGCAGACCCGCCAGCCAATCGGCAAACTCGCTTGTTTCCCGGATCGTGAGCATGGCCAAATGTAAACTATGGTTGTCATTCCGTCAATGACGGACGCATCAACCCATCCGTTCCGAAGCATAACTTCCCGGGCTTGGCGGGAAGACCACGGTGCGGTTGCCGTTGATGAAGGTGCGGTGGTGGATATGGGCGTGGATGGCGCGGGCGAGCACCTGGCTTTCCACGTCGCGGCCAAGCGAGACATAGTCTTCGGCCGATTGCGCGTGGGTGACGCGCACGGTGTCCTGCTCGATGATCGGGCCTTCGTCGAGATCGGCGGTCACGTAATGGGCCGTTGCGCCGATCAGCTTCACGCCGCGCTCATAGGCCTGCTTGTAAGGGTTTGCGCCCTTGAAGGAGGGGAGGAAGGAGTGGTGGATGTTGATGATTTTACCCGACATCTTGCGGCACAGGTCATCGGAGAGAACCTGCATGTAACGGGCGAGCACGACGAGTTCCGTGCCGCTGGTCTCGACCAGGTCCATAAGCTGGGCTTCGGCCTTCGGTTTGTTTTCCTTCGTAACCTTGATGTGGTGGAAGGGAATGTCGTGGTTGACCACCACTTTCTGATAATCGAAATGGTTGGAGACGACGCCGACAATGTCGATGGGCAGCGCGCCGATCTTCCAGCGGTAGAGAAGGTCGTTGAGGCAATGGCCGAAACGCGACACCATCAGCATCGCCTTCATGCGCTGGCCATCGGGATAGATATCCGACGCCATGCCGAATTTTTTCGCAACCGGCTGAAAGCCTTCGGTGATGGCCTCAAGAGACGCGCCTTCCTCCGAAATGAAGGAGACGCGCATGAAGAATTTGCCGGTTTCCAAATCGTCGAACTGCGAACTGTCGACGATGTTGCAGCCTTTTTCCGCCAGATAACCGGAAATCGCGGCGACGATGCCGCGGGTTGATTTGCAGGCTACGGTCAGAACATAGGATGTCATGCGTTTTCCCTCAAAGACATCGCGCCGGCATGAACCGGCGCTGTTTGGCGCGTTCCATAACGCAGCTTGGCGGCAGAGCAAAGCGCCAAGACGAACGCAGCCAAAGTCATAAAACGGGAAAGGCACCCGCGCCGTGCCGGAAGCGACATGGAATGTTCCACGGCCAGCACGGCGGCGGGCGCTTGCGACAGGGTGGTTACCGGCTTCAGGCGCGGCGCAGGCGCATGGCCGGGCGGCCGCGGCCGTCAATCAGCTCCAGCGTGCCGCGGCGCGGCTCCAGCCGGAAGGAGCGCGCGCCCTCCAGCGCTTCGATGAACTGCCGTTCCTGGCGCATGATATCCGGGGCGCAGGCCATCTGGGTGGAAATCATCCGGCCGAAATCGACGCGGTTGCGGCTGATTTTCACTTCGCCGCCGATGCCGTTGCAGCCGACATTGGCTGACACGCGGCCCTCGCGGGAAATTTCCAGCGTCGCCTCACGGCGGCCGCGAACCCGCTCGCCACGGATGTCCTGCACCAGCCAGCGCCCATCGATACCGGCTTCCGGCTCCGGCCTGCCCGGATTTTCCCCAACGCGTTCCAGCACGAGATCGGTATCGTCACGGCCGCCGGTCAGCACGGAATAACGGCGGGTGGTGGTGAAAAGCAGCCGGTCGCGGTCACGGATTTCGGCGCTCAGCGCATAGGAGCGGCGGGCGCGGATATCGCGGTCGTCATACCGCAGCACGAAGGGCACCGGCACCTGTCCGCGCGGGCGGATGGTGGTTTCAGCAATCGTCTGCGATGGCGCATCCGCCAGCGAAACGTCGATCAGGCGCACGGTCACGGTCACGCCCGGCGGCAGAGCGATGCGCTCACGATAGGAAACGCTGCCGCGCAGGCTTGCCGGTGCGGCCGCCGCACCGCTCGCCGCAAAAAGCGGGGCGAGCGCGAGAAGCCCGGCAAAACTGCGGCGCGAAAGAAGAGGCTGGCGGTCGTTCATGGTGCTTGCTCCGTTCGAATTTCAGCGGATGATAGAAAACGGCACTGAACGGGCGATGAACCAAAGGTGTCTGTTCGCGTGCTTCAGGCTTCGTCCTCGGTATCTTCCGCCAGGGCAAGAGCGTCCCGCCTGTATTCGAGAAGGTCGCCGGGCTGGCAATCCAGCGCTTGGCAAATGTTTTCCAGGGTCTCGAAGCGCACGCCTTTTGCTCTGCCGGATTTCAGGATCGACAGGTTCTGTTCCGTGATGCCGATACGGGCTGCGAGTTCCTTCGAGCGCATTTTCCGTTTTGCAAGCATGACATCCAGATTGACGATAATCGGCACGGGCGTTTCCTAGATGAATTCACGGTTTTCGTCAGCGATGCGCGCCGCTTCTCCAAGCACCCAGCCCACCACAATCAGCAGACCGCCGGCAAAGCCCGCAAGCATTTGCGTGCTCTCGAAAGAAAAGGAGATGCTCGGCACCGGATTGCCCATCGTCAGGAGGAAGGACGCCAACCCGGTCATGATGATCTGCGCCGGCAGGAGTGCTGTGAGGGCAACCCCGATATGGATCAGTCTCTTGCCCGAGGCCTGCGTGAATATCTCGCCTCTTTCGAAGAGGCGGAAAAGATGGGTGGCGAACCACAGGCCCCCGAGTGCTGCCAGAAGCGGCAGAAGCCCGATGACGAAACCGGAAAAGCGAACGAAGTCCGTCAGCAGGTAAGGGGTGGCGGGCGGCAGGATCTGCTTTTCGATCACCTCCCGCAGGCTTTCCGTATCCGTCCACATGGCGGCATAGCTGGCGATGAGGAGGCTCGCGAGAAGGAAGGCGAGGCATATCAGCATACGGCTGACACGCGCTATGCGGTGGCTGACGGAGGGGTCGGTCATCAGGTGATCCCGTGGTTCCTGTTCCTCCAATTCATGTAGGGCGATAAATTTATAACGTCAATCGAGGTCGCACCCTGCGCCGAAATCCTGTTACGCATGCTGGAGGGTTGCACCCTCTCCCGCCAGCATGCTTGGTTAGGCCTATCGAGCTTGCATGTCGATATTGGTGATCTGGCCCCGGCCGTTGAGGCTGAGTGACCAGAGCATCTGGCCCTTTTCGAAGGTAACCTTGAATTTATGGAGATCGCCCGCTTCGGTCGTCTCTTTTCCAAGGTACTGCACAGCCGTCACTTTGCCACGGCGTTTCAGGTCTCCGGAAACCGCGCCCGCATTGGCCCTGACGTCGGCGACGATATCGTCTTCGAAGCGCGAAAGGTTGAGGCTGCCGCTACGCGCTTCTTCAAGAACGGTCCGCAAGGTGCGTTCCGCCGCAGCGGGGTCCTGACCACCCGCTGCCTGGGCGGGAACCAACAAAATGCAGGCTTGCAGCAGGGCGCTCGCCACAGCGATGGCAAGTAATTTCTTCATTATCGAAATTCCTTTGTACAAATGACGACCGGCTCGGCCGACGACGGCCAATCTCGATCAGGAATATCGATTTTGCAATATTTTTTATCGTAAAACGATAATTAATTGCTCTATGTCATTGTTTCGTTCGTTGCTGATCACCAGCGGACCGCGAGAGAGGCCACCCCGTTACCGTGGCGGCCTCCCAGAAGCCTCAACCGCGAAAACCGTCCCGCAGCGTTTCGAACTTCGCCAACTGCTCGGCCCGCAATTCCTTGTTTTCGTCGCGGCGGACGAAAATCTTGAACATGGCGCTGCCGGCGGCATTCATGAACCAGACGGAACAGGAGCGGCGGCCGTGAAAACCGCGATCGACGAAGGTGATCGTGGCGCAATTGTCCTTCTTGATGTGACCACCGATCGGGCTGTCGCCGTGGATGTTGAACCAGCCGTGGCTTTCCGTGCCTTCCGGCAGGTGGCCGGGCACTTCAAACACGATATCGCCGGTCTGCACGATCATCAGGACTTCGCCCCAGCCGCGCATCTCGTTCCAGATCGCGTCGAACTGATCAGCGGCAGCGGAAACGGCCGCACCTTGCGGCAGGATCGCCAGAATTTCGGCCGGCGTCACCTCGGCCTTGGCGGCGATGGCTTCGACGATGCCGTCAGGCTTTTCGGCAAGGGCGGCGGCGGCGCGGGCCTGCCTGTCGTCGTCGGTCTTTTGGGCTGCAATGCTCATCGGGCGGGTCTCAGGCGGCAATCGAACGGCGTTCGCCATTCTTGTCTTCATGGATGATGACGTCGAAACCTTCGAAATGCGGGCCGGAAAGATATTCGACTTTGCCGCGATTTTCGCCGGCCTTGGCGTGGGCAGCGCGGAACTGTTCGGACTTCGTCCAGGCAAGGAAATCGTCCTTGGTGGCCCAGAGCGTGTGCGAGGCATAAAGCGTGTGGTCGTCCGCCTTCGGGCCTTTCAGCATGTGGAATTCGATATAGCCCGGCAATTCGCTCAGGTGCGATTTGCGCTCGCGCCAGATGGATTCGAAGGTTTCTTCGTAACCCGGTACGACGCGAAAACGGTTCATTGCGATAAACATGGAATTCTCCCTTTAAGTTTCCTGTTTCAGTCAGGATATCCAGCCGCGGCGACGTTGGGAAGAGGCTCACGACAAAGCGAACAAAATTACTCCACTTATTGATTGCGCGGCTCATAAACATGTGCAAATAACTCAAGTTAAAGGGCGCGGGCAAAGCCGCGCCCGCCCGTGTTTGGTCGTGTTTCAGGATAACGCCATGTTGAATTTTCGCCTTCGCCCGCTCGTTTTCGCCGCCCTTGTGCCCGCCGCAATCGCCTTTGCCGCGCCGGCTGCCACGGCTTCGGACAAGGGTAATCCGGAGGCGAAACGTATTGTCGCGGTGGGCGGAACGGTGACGGAAATCCTCTATGCGCTGGGTGCGCAGGACCGTATCGTGGCGCGCGACAGCACCAGCAGCTATCCGGCTGATGCGCTCTCCAAGCCTGACATCGGCTATATGCGGGCGCTGTCGTCGGAAGGCATTCTGTCGCAGAAACCGGATCTCATCCTCTCCGAGGACGGCTCCGGCCCGGCGGATGTCGTTGCTATTCTCAAGGCAAGCGCGGTGCCTTTCGTCACCGTCGATACGCCGCCAAGCGGCGATGCGATACCGAAGAAGATCGAGGATATCGGCGCGGCTGTGGGGCTTTCTGACAAGGCTAAGGCGCTGGCGGCGGACACCAGGGCCGGACTGGATGCGCTTGCCAAGGATGTTTCGACTGTCCCTGAAAAGAACAGGAAGCGCGTTCTTTTCGTGCTCTCCAGCGCCGGCGGCCGCGTCATGGCGGCGGGCAAGGATACGGAAGCCGCGGCGATCATCGAAATGGCCGGCGGTATCAATGCCGCTCAGGAAATCAGCGGTTATAAGCCGCTGACGGATGAGGCGGTCATCGCCGCCGCACCCGATGTCGTGCTGACGATGGCGCGCGGCGACCATGCTGGCAAGATGGCCGAGATTTTTGCGCTGCCCGCCTTCCAATCCACGCCGGCCGCCGCTGCAAAGGCGCTGATCAGCATGGACGGGCTTTATCTCATCGGTTTTGGTCCGCGCACGCCGGCTGCCGGCCGTGAGCTGGCAGCCAAGCTTTACCCGGAGACGGTAAAGCCGTGAGCCTTGCTGCCTTGAGTTCCGCTGAGGGCAGGGTTGCCGGCGACAGATCCCGGCAGGGGGTCGTCACGCTTGCCGTGCTTGTCGGCATCCTGCTGTTTGCCTGTGGTGTGTCGCTTGTCAGCGGCCCGACGGGCGTCGGCATTTCTGAACTCTTCGCTTATCTTACCGGCGGTGCGGCTGAGCTCGACGCCCGTGACAAAATCATTCTCGAAGCGGTGCGCCTGCCACGCACGGCGCTCGGCATGTTGATCGGCGCGGGGCTTGGCGTCTCCGGTGCGATGATGCAGGGCCTGTTCCGCAATCCGTTGGCTGATCCCGGCATTGTCGGCGTCACCTCGGGTGCCGCGCTGTTTGCGGTTGCCGCCATTTCTCTCGGGGAAGGCGCGCTTGCCACGGTCGCTGTGTTTTTCGGCCCGCATTTTCTGCCGCTGATGGCGTTTTTCGGTGGGCTCCTGAACACCTGGGTGCTTTATCTGATCGCTACGAAGGACGGCGCCACCTCCACCACCACACTCATTCTGGCCGGCATCGCGGTGGCGGCGATCAGCGGCGCACTGACCGGGCTGATGATCTTCATGGCCGATGATCGGGCGCTGCGTGACATTACCTTCTGGTCGCTCGGCTCGCTTGGCGGGGCGACGCCCGCCAAGGTGCTCGCCACCTTGCCGTTCATCATCGTCGTGCTTGCCATCATTCCCTTCGTCGCACGCGGGCTGGATGCGCTGATTCTGGGTGATGCCGCCGCCTTCCACATGGGCATTCCGGTGCAGCGGTTGAAGCGGATCGTCATTCTGGCGGTTGCCGCCGCCTGCGGGGCAAGTGTAGCGGCGGCCGGTTCTATCGGTTTCGTCGGCATCGTCGTGCCGCATCTTTTGCGCCTTGCCATCGGCCCGTCGCACCGCTTCCTTTTGCCGGCCTCCGCCCTTGGCGGCGCGGCGCTGCTGCTTTTGGCCGATAGTTTCGCCCGGACGGTGGCGGCACCGGCGGAATTGCCCATCGGCGTCGTCACGGCGCTGATCGGCGCGCCGGTCTTCCTGTTCCTGCTGCTTGGGCGCGGCGGCTTTTCCATGCGGAACGCGTCATGATCCGGGCCGAAAACATCACCCTCATCCGCTCCGGTCGCCGCTTGCTGGACGACGTCAGCGTCGACCTGAAACCGGGCAAGGTCAATGTCATCATCGGCCCAAACGGTGCGGGTAAATCCACGCTGATGAAGGTTCTGTGCGGTGAGCTGCCTCCAGAGCATGGTTCGGTTACCTATAACGACATCGCCCTGCCGCTGTTCAAGCCGGTGCAGCTTGCCCGCCTGCGCGCCGTGCTGCCGCAGAATACCCAACTTGCCTTTCCTTTCACCGCGTTTGAAATCGTGCGCATGGGGGCGGTGGCGCAAGGCTCGCGTGCACCGGATGAACAGGCCCGCCGGGCGCTTGCCAAGGCCGGCTTGAGGGGTTTCGAGCAGCGCTCCTACAACATGCTGTCGGGCGGCGAGCAGCAGCGGGTGCAATTTGCACGCGCCTTGGCACAGGTGCCTTTTCCGGTGGAAAACGGCGAGGTGCGGGCGCTGTTTCTCGACGAGCCAACGGCAAGTCTCGATATCGGCCACCAGATCGCAGTCCTGGAAACGGCCCGCGATTTCGCAGCCGGTGGCGGTCTGGTGCTGGCCATCCTGCATGATCTCAACCTGGCGGCGGAATTTGCCGATCAACTTATCGTCATGCATGGCGGTCAGGTGACGGCGAGCGGTCCCTCGCTCGACACGATCAGCGATGAGACGATTGCAAGGGTCTATGGCATTGGCGGCGTCGTCGGCCGGTTGCCGGCGCGGCATATTCCTTACGTTCTGCCGCAGTCGCGGCATCGCTAGGAGAAAACCGCTCAGCTTTCCGGGCGGGTGGCGATGAACAGTGCAGAGCCAAGCATGACGGCGGCAACAATTGCCGCGCGCACAAGCGGCGGGTCGCTCAGGAACCAGAAGGCAGCGTAACTCACCGTCATGGCCGAAAGCGCGGCGATCTTGGCCTTGCGGGCAATTGCGCCGCGTTCGCGCCAACGCCGAAGCGAAGGGCCGAATCTGGGGTGGCTGAGAAGCCATGCCTCGAGCCTGGGTGAAGAGCGGGAAAAACACCAGAGCGCCAGAAGCAGAAACGGCGTGGTGGGCAAAACGGGAAGAAACGCGCCGACAATGCCGGTCGCGACCATAAGCCAGCCAAGACAGAGGTATAGAAGGCGCATGGCTATGCCGGTATCATGACTTATCTACTCATGATAGAGCGGGTGTGAGAAAACCGCGAGCCTTGTTGCCGCAGGCCCCTCGCCAGACCGGGAAAACCGGCGGTTTTTGCCATCACATTTGGCGTGATCGAACCGTTACGCGCCGTCGCAGGTTGCCTTTAGGGTTGAAAGCGCGACGCTCAGTCTTTATCCCCTTGGGCCGCATGCCCGGAGCATAACCGGGCCACCACGGGTTAAGAAGAAGGAAACACCATGGCCAAGCTGATCCACTCGATGGTCCGGGTGCTGGACGAAAAGCGTTCGGTGGAATTTTACAAACAGGCTTTCGGGCTTGAGATTGCGGAACGCGCCGAGTTCGAGAATTTCACGCTGATTTATCTCAGCAATGCCGAGGGCGATTTCGAGCTGGAGCTGACCGTCAACCGGGCGCGCGAAGTGCCCTATGCGCTGGGTGATGGTTACGGCCATCTCGCCGTCAGCGTTGCCGATGTGGATGCGGAGCATCAGCGCTTCACCGAGATCGGCCTGTCTCCCGGCAAGATCATTGAGGCCGAACACAAGGGCCAGCCTTTCGCAAAATACTTTTTCATCTGCGATCCTGATGGCTACAAGATCGAGGTATTGCAGCGCGGCAACCGGTTCAAATAGGTTAGAGGAAAGATCATGGGAGAGGCGGGCATGGCAGAGGCAGGCGTCAAACTTGAGGATAGCTGGAAACGCGTTCTTTCCGCCGAATTCGCCAGCCCCTACATGCTGAAGCTGAAAGACTTCCTGCTTGCCGAAAAAACTGCCGGCAAGCGCATCTTTCCCAAGGGCGCCGAATATTTCCGGGCGCTGGATCTGACGCCGCTGGATGAAGTGAAGGTCGTCATTCTGGGACAGGACCCCTATCACGGGCTGGGTCAGGCGCATGGCCTGTGTTTTTCAGTCCAGCCCGGCGTGCGCATTCCGCCTTCGCTCGTCAATATCTATAAGGAATTGCAGGCCGATCTCGGTATCCGCCCGGTCGGGCACGGTTTTCTGGAAAGCTGGGCGAAACAGGGCGTGCTTTTGCTCAACAGCGTACTGACGGTGGAAGAATCCCGCGCCGCCTCGCATCAGGGGCAGGGCTGGGAGAAATTTACCGACGCCGTCATCCGCGCCGTCAATGACGAATGCGACCATGTGGTGTTCCTGCTCTGGGGTTCCTATGCCCAGAAAAAGGCGGCCTTCGTCGACCAAAAAAAACATCTGGTGCTGCGCTCTCCGCACCCTTCGCCGCTTTCGGCCCATAACGGCTTTTTCGGCAATGGTCATTTTTCCAAGGCGAATGCCTTTCTCGTCTCCCACGGTCGCCAGCCGATCGACTGGCAATTGCCGGAAACGGCGGGAAGCGATAAAAACCTTCTTTAGATACTCATAAATACCTTTACGCTTTGCGGTTGTCGGGATTAAAGATAACCGGACTATAAAGTGAAGGATTATGCCCGTGTCTCTCCTGTCTGCAGAAACCTCCGTCTCGCTGCCCGATCCGCTGTCGATCGTTGACGCTTTCGAAGATCATTTTTCCGAGCATATGGAGATGGAGCGAGAGGGGCCGACGGTGCGCTTCAAGACCGAATATGGCCATGGCAGCTTCAGCGCCGAAGGTGGCCGTTTTGCCGCGCGGGTCAGTTGCATTTCCGAACACATCCTGATGTCGGTGAAGGCCATGGTGGCCGAGCATATTGTTGAGTTTTCCGGCAAAACGGGGCTGGATTTCCGCTGGAGCGGCCATGGGGCCTATCAGCGTGAATTGCCCAATCTCTTCATCGGCAGGGTTGCCCGCGCCTATAACCTCACGCCGCATATGCGCCGGCTGGTGGTATCGGTTGAAAGCGGCATCGAAAGACTTGTGACCGGCGGCATGCATGTGCGCCTGCTTCTGGTGCCGGATCAGGCCCGCGCACCGGTCTGGCCCTATCTCGCACCCACCGGCGCCATCGTCTGGCCGGCCGGCGACGATCTTCTGATGCGGCGCGTTTATACCATCCGTTCCGGCGATATTGGTCGCGGCGAGGTGGATATCGATTTCGTCATGCATGAGGGTGATGACATGCCGGGCGCAACCTTCGGCGCGACGGCAAAGCCGGGTGATGTTCTCGGCATCATCGGCCCGAGCGGCACTTGCCCGGAAGCGGAGCGTTACGTCTTTGCCGGTGACGAAACGGCGCTGCCGGTGATGCTGCGCATGGCAGCCGAAATGCCTGTTGGCAAGACGCTCAGCGTCTACGCCGAAATTGACGACGAGACCGAGCGGCAGGAGATTGTCTGCGCCGCCAATGTTGAATGGACATGGCTCTATCGTCGCGGCAAGCCTGCCGGCACCTCCGGCCTCATCGAAAAGGCGCTGCGCGAGCATGCCTGGAGTGCGGACCACGAGGGCCTGCATGTCTTCGTCGCCTGCGAAAAATCAGAGGCGAGGGCGGCCAAATCCTTCCTGACCGACGAGATCGCCTTCCCCAAGGCGTCGCTGCGCGCTGTCGGTTACTGGACGATGGGCGCTGCCGACGATCACTAAGGTTGCCTTGGCCGGCTGATTGAACAGTGAATCTTATTGTTCACTGATCGGGAACAATCCGTTCCTGTTGTTCGATCTATCCCCGGCGCGTCCCTTGCCCCATCTTTACGCCATGAACAGGGCAGGCCCGATTGCGAGGCCTGCCAGGCGAAAAGGGGTTTATCATGCTCAACCAGATCAAGGGCCTACACCACGTCACGTCAATGGCGGCCAGTGCGCGCCAGAACAATGGCTTTTTCACCGATACGCTCGGCCTGCGCCGGGTGAAGAAGACCGTCAATTTCGACGCGCCTGACGTCTATCACCTCTATTATGGCGATGAACTCGGCACGCCCGGCTCCGTCATGACCTATTTTCCGTTTCCGCATATCGCCCAAGGCCGTCCCGGCACTGGGGAAGTGGGCACCACGCTGTTTTCCGTTCCGGAAGGCTCGCTCGGCTACTGGCAGGAGCGTCTTTCGAAGGCCGGCGTGGATGGCCTGAAGGCCGATGAAGCCTTCGGCAATAAACGTCTGCATTTTGCCGGACCTGACGGAGACGGTTTCGCGCTGGTCGAGATTAAGGATGATGCCCGCGCACAATGGACCGGCAATGGCGTTGGCGAAGATCAGGCGATCCACGGTTTTCAGGGTGCCTCCTTGCGTCTTCGCGATGAAGGGGCGACTGCCGAGCTGTTGAAATTCATGGGATATCAGGAAGTGGACCGTCAGGACGGCGTGCTGCGTCTGGGCATTCCGGGCGGCAATGGTGCTGATGTCATCGACATCGAAACCATGCCGAATATTTCCGGCGCACGGCTGGGTGCAGGGTCGGTGCACCACATCGCCTTCGCGGTTGAAAACCGGGCGACGCAGCTGGAAGTGCGCAAGGCGCTGATGGATACGGGTTATCAGGTGACGCCCGTCATCGACCGCGATTATTTCTGGGCGATCTATTTCCGCACCCCCGGCGGCGTGCTGTTTGAAGTGGCCACCAACGAACCCGGTTTCGACCGTGACGAGGACACCGCCCATCTCGGCGAGGCGCTGAAGCTGCCGAGCCAGCATGCGCATCTGCGCGCCCAGCTGGAAAAGCAGCTGGAGCCGCTGGGTGATGAGAAGGCGGTTTAATCCGCTCGATTGCGCTTGGCACGACGTTGCCGTGTATTTCTTCTCCCCGTTTGGGGAGAAGGTGGCCCGAAGGGTCGGATGAGGGGGCAACGCCAGCGATAGATCGAGAGCTTGCCCCCTCATCCCGCTGCCGCGACCTTCTCCCCGGCGGGGAGAAGAAACAAGCGGCGCTCGCTCGCTCAACATGATTGCTCCACCTGGCTGAAAAAAGCCGCGGGGTATCGCTGAACCTCTTCCTTCCAGAAAGGATTTTTCCCATGACCAAGGACACCTATTTCCACAAATCCCGCGCCGGTGCGGCCAGCGCGCCACTTTTCCTTGTGCTGCATGGCACGGGTGGCGATGAGAACCAGTTTTTTGATTTCGGAGCACGGCTGTTGCCGCAGGCCACCGTCCTCTCACCCGTCGGCGATGTGTCCGAACATGGCGCGGCGCGTTTCTTCCGGCGCACGGGCGAGGGCGTTTACGACTTGGCCGATCTTGCCCGCGCAACGGTGAAGATGGCCGATTTCGTCAAGGCGAACCGCGCGCATTACCAGTCCGGGCCAATCATCGGTCTCGGCTTTTCCAACGGCGCGAATATTCTCGCCAATGTGCTGATCGAACAGCCCGAGCTTTTCGATGCCGCAGTGCTGATGCATCCGCTGATCCCGTTCGAGCCGAAGATCTCCCCAGCCAAATCGTCACGCCGGGTGCTGATCACGGCGGGAGAGCGCGATCCGATCTGCCCGGTGCCGCTGACGACAGCGCTGGAACGGAGCCTTCAGGCGCAGGGTGGAACCGTGGAAACGGTATGGCATCCGGGCGGGCATGAAATCCGCTCCAGCGAGATCGATGCTGTGCGGGAATTTCTGGCGGTTTACGGGGAGTAACACTTGCACTATCGGCGTTCTACGCCGGGTGGGGGGCTTCGGCTCCACATCAGCGAGCCTCTTCCCGCCCAACCTCAGCGATACCCGCATTGCTGCAACTGCGCCTCGTAACGCAGCGCCATGTTGGCGGAGCGGCGGGCGGCCTTCTGGACGGCGGAATTGTTGCGCCAGCTGCCCTTGGCATAACCGGCATGGCCGGAATAATAGGCGAGGTAGAGATTATAGGGGTCGTTCAGCGAAATGCCGTTTTCGCGGCGGCTTTTGGCGTGATACCAGCCGACGAAGTGGATGGCATCGGTGAAATCGGTGCGGCTTGCTCCCCGGCGGCCGGTTTCACGCTGGTAGACACTCCATGTGCCATCCAGCGCCTGGGCATAACCATAAGCGCTGGACTGGCGCGTCCAGGGAATGAAGCCCAGGAGCTTGGTGCGCGGCGGCCGCGCATAGGGGCGGAAGGCGGATTCGGTATAGATCGTCGCCATCATCACAGGCACCGGCACGCCAAACTCCCGTTCCGCCGCTTTCGCATCACGTCGCCAGTTGTTGAAGATGCCGTTTCGCTGCTCGAAAATCGCACAGGCATTGGTGACCTGCGACGGTGCGGTGGCGCAGCCGGCAAGAACGAGCATCAAAAAAACTACGGCCAATACGCCACGCATAACGGAACCCTTTCGTTCCGCTATTCTTAAATTGCTAACCATTAACGTCGGGTTTTAAGACAAGGTTAATTCAAATGCCGCCGATCAGGGGCTCGTTAACCCGCTGAAAATTCCTGTGTCCGGGATGGGGCGAAAGCGTGTGCCCAGCTTCGCCTGCGCGCCTTTTTTCAAGACATTCATCCCCGCGCATCCCCGGTCCTGCCGGGCCGGCTATACTCGCCGCCATCCCGGTCATCGAGCGTGCGCGCGGCGCAAGATGGGCGGGACAGGCGGCCAAAACCGGGGAGTTTCCCGATGTCACGGTTGAGGCGGCCGGCATATGTCCATCCTCCAAACAGGAACCGGTTTGGCGGGCGGTGTATATGTTGAGACCGGGGCCGCATCGCCTGCAAACCCTCAACCATCCATTCAATACCCCGCAGCGATGCGGCCCATTTATCGCCTCTCAACACTGCTTCCGAATTGGGGCGGTGATATCGGCGCATATTTGAATAAAAAGCGATCGCTGTACAAAAATGAAAACCGATAAAATTGTAGCAATCGGCTTAAAGCGGTCGAAAACAGTCGTGTGCCATTGTGGGATCACAGACGGAGAGCGCCTTTGAAAAGAGACGCTTCCAAAAACAGAAATCGAGACCGGCACAAGTCGGCGGATCGCCAAACGGGGTATGAAATGTTGAAGAAGATTATTGCTGCTGCCATCTGCGGAATTGTCGTTGCTTCCATGTCCACCCATGCCGATGCGGCGGGTGCTGCCGGTTTTGCCCGTGGTTTTGCCGCCGTCGAAAAGAGTGCGGTAACGCAGATCGGTGTTTCGGCTCCCGGCGGTTTCGATGGCTGCGTTCTTGCCGCCGGCCAGTGTGTTTCGACGATTGCCGCGCCGCTCAACGGCGAGCGCCGTGATAAGCTGCTGCGCGTCAATCGCGATGTGAACGCCACCATGGGCGCGCTCGATGATTATTTTTCCGGTTTCGCAACCGATGTCCCGGCAACGCCTTCGTTAAGCCTTGGCGATTGTGGTGATTGTGCCGCCATCAAGCGCACGGCCCTTGCCGGTGCCGGCTGGTCTTCGAGCGCACTGCGCCTTGCCTTTTCGCTGAACAATGACGGATCGCTCGAAAAAGTGCTGATCGTCACCACCGACAAGGGCGATATTGTTCTCGGCAATGCCCACTTCTCTCCTGCTGAGCGCGAAACCGCGCTTTAAGCCCATCTTTTCATGCCTGCCAGACTGCGCCGGTTTCTCCTGATCCTTACGTGATCAGGGAGCCGGCGATTTTTTTCGTTCGGCCACGGCAATGCCGGCCAGCGCCATGACGAGTGCTGCGATCTGGTAGGTGTGCAGGGTTTCGCTGAGGACAACAACTGACAGCAATGTCCCGAAGACCGGCACGAGGTTGATGAAGAGGCCGGCGCGGTTCGCGCCGATCTGTTCTACACCCTTGATGTACAGGATCTGCGCGATGAGTGACGCAAAAATGGCGGCATAGACCACCAGAACCCAGCCCTTCTGATCCGGCCAGACGACGCTGTCTCGCGACATTTCCCAGAGGACCAGCGGCACTGAGGTGAGGAGGGCAAAAAAGGCGGGGATGGCCATCAGCGTGCGCCAGTCGACGATGGGTTTCCAGCGCAGGATGACGGTGTAGATGGCATAGACCAGCACGGCGAGCAGCATGATGGCGTCGCCCGCATTCATTTCCAGTTGCAGCAGCGAGACCGGATCGCCATGCGAGGCGAGCAGCGCTACGCCTGATATGGTGAGGCAGAAGCCGACGATCTGACCGAACAGCACGCGGGTGCGGAACAGGATGAAGTTCAGGACGAAAATGACCATGGGAATGCCGGCCTGGATGACCGCGGCATTGATGGCCGAGGTGTGCTGCAGGGCCGTGTAGAGAAAAACGTTGAAGGCGGTGTAACCGACGCTGCCGAGCACGAAAAAATAGGGCAGGCGCTTTTTCACCACCGGCCAGTCCTTGATCAGCTGCGGCACGGAAATGGCGAAGATGATGGCGACGGCGAAGACCCAGCGCAGGAAGGTGAAGGCCATGGGGCTGATGTGGCCGACGGCCAGTTTGCCGGCAACGGTGTTGCCGCCCCAGCAGAGCGTGGCGATGATGAGGGCGATGTAGGCTTTGGAGGGCACGCTGATGTTTCGCTTCTTCACGGGGCGGGATAACGGCTAAGGGGTGAATGGCGGTCTTGCGCCCGCGCTTGCCCCCCACGGGGCGAGATAATGCGGGAAATCCGCGCCTTGTCACGGAAAAAGCAAAATTCTCCATAAGAAACAGGGTCGCTTTCCGTAAAACAACACAGTATACATTCGCGGGTTTGGGTTTCCCATCGGGTTATCGGGCGCGCAAGCGCCATGAGCAGGAAAGCAAGAAATGACGAATGTTGTGGTGGTCGGCTCGCAATGGGGCGACGAAGGCAAAGGCAAGATTGTCGACTGGCTGTCCGAGCGGGCAGATGTCGTCGTGCGGTATCAGGGCGGCCATAATGCCGGCCATACGCTTGTCATCGATGGCATCAGCTACAAGCTTTCGCTTCTGCCGTCCGGCGTCGTGCGTCCCGGCAAGCTCGCCGTCATCGGTAATGGCGTCGTGGTCGATCCGCATGCGCTGATTGCTGAAATCGGCCGTCTGGAAGTGCAGGGCGTCAAGGTCACGCCGGAAAACCTGCGCATTGCCGACAATGCCACGCTCATTCTGTCGCTGCACCGTGAACTGGACGGCATGCGCGAAGACGCCGCCTCCAACAGCGGCACCAAGATCGGCACCACCCGTCGTGGCATCGGCCCGGCTTACGAAGACAAGGTGGGCCGTCGCGCCATCCGCGTCATGGATCTGGCCGACATGGAGGCGCTTTCCGCCAAGGTCGATCGTATCCTGACACATCACAACGCGCTTCGTCGCGGTTTCGGCGCTGCCGAAGTTGCGCATGCAACCATCATGGAAGAGCTTGGCTCGATTGCCGAGCGCATCCTGCCGTTCAGCGAAACCGTCTGGCTGCTGCTCGACAAGAAGCGCCGCGCCGGTGCACGCATTCTGTTCGAAGGCGCTCAAGGGTCGCTCCTCGATATCGACCACGGCACATATCCTTATGTGACCTCGTCCAACACTGTTGCCGGCCAGGCCGCTGCCGGTTCGGGCATGGGTCCGGGTTCGCTGGGTTACATTCTCGGCATCACCAAGGCTTACACCACCCGCGTTGGCGAAGGCCCATTCCCGACCGAGCTGAATGACGAAATCGGCCAGTTCCTGGGCGAAAAGGGTCATGAATTCGGCACCGTCACCGGCCGCAAGCGCCGCTGCGGCTGGTTTGACGCGGCACTGGTGCGCCAGTCGGTCGCCACCAACGGCATCACCGGCATCGCGCTGACGAAGCTTGACGTGCTTGACGGTCTCGATGAGCTGAAAATCTGCGTCGGCTACAAGCTCGACGGGCAGGAAATCGACCATCTTCCGGCAAGCCAGGGCGCGCAGGCGCGGGTCGAGCCGATCTACATCACGCTGGAAGGCTGGAAAGAATCGACCGTCGGTGCCCGAAAATGGGCGGATTTGCCTGCTCAGGCAATCAAATATGTCCGTCAGGTCGAGGAATTGATCGGAGCGCCTGTCGCACTCCTGTCGACAAGTCCGGAGCGTGACGACACCATACTTGTGACTGATCCGTTTGAGGATTAATGTCCTCGGCGATCTAGATTCATAAACCATATCGGGCCGGTACGTCGCCGGCCGCGACGAGAAAGTGCTTATGGCGGATTTTGTAGCAGTCATTCGCAAGGCCGTGGATGGCTTGGCGAGCAATACTCCCGAAAACCGGGCGAAGGTTTACGACAAGGCGCGCAGTGCGGTTGTGCGCCAACTCGAGAATATGAAGCCACGTCCGCCGGAAGAATTGTTGCGCCGGCAGATCGCCAAGCTGGACGCCGCCATTGCCGAAGTGGACAGTGAATATGCCGAGGCGCTTCCGGCGCTGGAGGAGGATGATGCGTTCTCTTCCACTGCCGAAGAGGCGGCAGCGCCCTACCATCAGCACGATATCGACGAAGATCGGGTGGCCCATGCCCCCGAGCCTGTCGAGGCGGAAGAGCCGGCCGCGACTGAGATCGCACAGCCTGAGCCAGCTTATGAAGAACCCGCCGTCGAGGAAGAGCCTCGCCACGAGGCACCCCTTTCCGCGGCAGCCGAGCAGGATGAGCAGGTTTACGAGGAGCAGCGGGAAGAAGACCGCGAACCGGAAGAGCTCTATGAAGCGCCCGCTCCGGTAGCTCCTGTCGTTGCCGATGAGACGCACGGAACCTATTTTACCCGTGCGGAGGAAGAGCCGGCCTATCGCTCGGCGGACGAGCACGATCGCGAATTCGAGACCGCGCCGCGCGAAGAAGAAACGTCCGTTCCCGCCCATTGGGCAAAGCCCGTGGATGAGGACGACTGGCGCAAGCTTGAAGAAGCGCAGGCCGACGATGTGCGCCCTGCTGAAGATTATGCCGATGTGCGTGCCGAGACGGACGAGCGCCCGCTGGTCGCCGGTTATGCCGCGCAGCATTATCAGGACCCGGCGGTGAATTTCGAGCCGGAAAAGCGCGATGCGGATGACCGCTTCGGCCATGCGGCGGTTGATCACGATCCGGTCTTCGGCCGGCAGGATGAATTTTCCGAACCGCGCCAGACGGACGATACGACCCCGAAAAAGTCTGCCGTTGTTGAGGACTTCTCGTCCTACTTTCAGGACACGGAGATCGCCATTCCGGCCAAGGACGCGCCGGCTCTGCCGCGCGCTGACAATGATCCCTTCGGTGATCAGACACCGGCCAAGGACAACAAGGAACGCACCCCCTGGGACGATCTGGATGAGCTGATCGGTTATGACGGCGCGTCGTCTTCCAGCCGGGCAACTGCAGACGATACGCCCGCCGTGGGCGCAGGTGCTGCGACGCCGGCTTACATGGTCAAAAAGAAGCCGCGCCGCAACTATGCGTCGCTGGTGCTTGCCCTTGTCGGTGCCGGGCTTCTGGCAGGTGGCGGTTATGCGCTGTGGATGAACCGCGACGCCCTGAACGACATGGTCGGCGGGCTGGTGCAATCGGCACAGAATGGCGGTCAGACCCAGACGCCTCCGGCCAATACTCCGACAGGTGAGGCGCAGACATCGACGCCGCCTGCAACCCAGCAGCCGCCCGCCACCGGGCAGCAGCCGGCAAATCACCAGGCGCCGACGCATGGCGACGATGGTTCCGTGACCGGCACGAAGTTCACCCAGCGGCTTCTGGCTGACGGGACCGAGCGTGACGAGGGACCAGCGCCGGGCGCGAACGGCCAGCCGGTTACGGCAGAAGGCCAGTCGGTTTACGAACAGAACGTTGCGCCGCCGCCTGCGGGTGAGGCTCCTGCCAATACTGCCAGCGCGCCCGCCGGAACGCCCAATGGAACACCGGCCGGCACGCCGCCGGCCCAGCAGCCCGCAGCTGCCGCCACCGGCGATCGCATGTTCCTTTACGAGGAAGTGCTGGGCCAGACCGTTCCAACGGCCATTCAGGGCAGCGTTTCCTGGTCGCTACAGCAGGAAAACGATGCGGAAGGCAAGCCATCGCCGACCGTTCAGGGCCAGATCACGGTTCCCGGCCGGGGCCTGAGCGCGCTCATCACCTTCAAGCGCAACACCGATCCGTCGCTGCCGGCCAGCCACCTGATCGAGATCGTCTTCTCGGTTTCGCCCGGCTTTGAAGGCGGAGCGATCGACAGCGTCCAGCGTATCGCGATGAAGAGCACGGAGCAGGATCGCGGCAATGCCCTGATCGCGGTGCCGGCCAAGATCACCGACGATTTCCACATGATTGCGCTCAACGACTTCCCGGATGCGATGAAGACCAATCTGGAGCTGCTGAAGAGCCGGAACTGGATCGATATCCCGGTCTCCTATCGCAACGGTCGCCGGGCGCTGCTTACCCTGCAAAAGGGCAATGATGGCATCGCCGCCTTCGACAAGGCGCTTAGCGAATGGGCGGCGGCTGCACCTGCTGCCGGCGGTCAATAAGGATTGAAAGGGCGGCTCGGGCCGCCCTTTTCGTTATATGGCTACGGCGGTGTCTTTGCGTTTGTCGGGTGATGGGTGGGTTAGTTGGTGCTGGTGGGTGTGGCTCACCCCCCTCTGCCCTGCCGGGCATCTCCCCCACAAGGGGGGAGATCGACATGCCGCGAGGTCTCGACCAACTCAACGGTCGAGGATGAAGCGGCGGTAGAGCGTCTTGCCGATCTCCCTCCTTGTGGGGGAGATGCCCGGCAGGGCAGAGGGGGGTAAGCGGCATCCCCCGAAGCATGGATATTTTTCCTGCCGGTTTTCCTCCAGCGCAATCGCCGGTCTCGGATGGCAGGCCATTTCCAGTCGTCAGCCTTTTACTAACAAAAAATCCCCGGCCGAGGGCCGAGGATGATCGATGGTCCGGACGCAAAACCGCTCCGCACTTTTGTTGGATATGCTTTAAGCATCCACCACGCGCAAGGCGCGCGCGGCTTCCAGTGCTTCCTTCTGCACCGCTTCCTGCACCTTCTCAAAGGCGCGCACCTCGATCTGGCGCACGCGTTCGCGGCTGATGTCGAACTCGGAGGAGAGTTCTTCCAGCGTCACCGGGTCTTCCGCAAGGCGGCGGGCCTCGAAGATGCGGCGTTCACGGTCGTTCAGCACGCCCATGGCCTTGGCCAGCATGCGGCGGCGGGTTTCCAGCTCGTCCTGCTCGATCAGCACGGCTTCCTGGCTTTCATGGTCATCCACCAGCCAGTCCTGCCATTGACCGGACTCGCCTTCGGAGGCCTTGATCGGCGCGTTCAGCGATGCGTCGCCATGCAGGCGGCGGTTCATCGAGATCACTTCTTCCTCGGAAACCTGCAGCTTGGTGGCGATTTCCTTGACGTGTTCCGGCTTCAGATCGCCATCGTCAATCGCCTGGATACGGCCCTTCAGCCGGCGCAGGTTGAAGAACAGGCGTTTCTGGTTGGCGGTTGTGCCCATCTTCACCAGCGACCACGAGCGCAGGATATATTCCTGGATCGACGCCTTGATCCACCACATGGCATAGGTGGCGAGACGGAAACCGCGTTCCGGATCGAATTTCTTGACCGCCTGCATCAGGCCGACATTGCCCTCGGACACGACTTCGCCGATCGGCAGGCCGTAACCGCGATAACCCATGGCGATCTTGGCGACGAGACGCAGATGGCTGGTGACGAGCCGATGGGCGGCGTCGCGGTCGCCATGCTCGGCGTAACGCTTGCCAAGCATGTACTCTTCCTGCGGCTCCAGCATCGGAAATTTGCGGATGTCGTCGAGATATCTATTGAGACCGGCTTCGCCGGCCGTAATCGTAGGCAAACTATTGCGGGCCATAAAGCACCCCCTTATCTATGGTCTGGAACGGCACCCTCTTTGGACTGGCAATCACCCGCCCCGAGGCACACCGTAAGCTGCGGGTCGTTACCGACCCCGCACGAACCCATGTAACAAATATGTATGCACCCGCCGCGTTTCAAGCGACGGCTGTGTTCACAGCTCTGTTATGTGCCGACAGCATTGTCTCTGACCTGTTTAACTTTCGAACGGTAGATTCGTTCCGAAAAACCGCCAAGGCCGGAGCGGACCATCAACTCATACATCACCCGCCGGCGCATGGGATTGTGCAGCCGCACGACATTGGAGCCGAGAAATTGCGTTTCCCCACGGCCAAGCGCCTGTAAATCAGGGTCAGCGGTGATTGCGCTGGCGTAGGTCGCGTGAAATTCCCGGCGGCAGACATAGGTTTTATATTTGGTCATGCCGAAGCAGACGAGGCTGTGGCCGTGGGTGCGCAGAAAATCGGCGACGCCCACCGTCACCTCCGGCCAGGCGGGGTTGAAGGTATCGTCAAAGACGATGACGCCATGCGGTGCGATGACCTCCATCGCCAGTTTCGCATCGGCGAGCACATGATGCAGGTGGTGACCGCCATCGATGCTGAAGAAACGCGCCGGGCCGATGCGCGAGGTGATCTCGGCAGGCGCCAGCCGGGTGCTGTCGCCCCTAATGATCAGGTCCTCATCCATAGGAAACCCCAGCCGGCGGCCGTTTTCCATCAGGCGCTCATATTGGTCGAGACTGCCATCTTCGGGCGGATCAAGATCGAACAGGTCGACGCCCAGCACCTTTTCCTGTGTCTGGGCAAATTTGCGCAGCAGGAAATAAGAGCGGCCGTAATAGACGCCGATTTCCGCCATGCCGCCCTTGAGGCCGTCTCTTGTCTGCGCCTGCAGCAGCGCCTTGAACACAAGCGCGTCGGGCGGGTCGATGTAACCTTCTATGCTGCGTAGATCCTGAAATATAAACCGGCGGTCTTCGATATTCATGCGCGATAGATCCCGTCATCATGCCGGTTCCGCTGAGGCTGGCGCATCGAACGGACGGCGTTGCTTGCGGCGTCGGTTATTCGGCAAGCTCGGCATGCGGACACGGCGTTCACCGGAGCGGTTGCAAGCTTTCCGGGGCCGAGGAGGTGCGACGATTGAAGCGAAATTGGGGCGGTCTACAAAAAGGACCGACTGCGGAATATCGCTATCCGCTAATCTTTTTTTATTATCCGGGACTTCCGGCGAGATATATGGCGCGGTTTTTTTGACCGCGCCATACCAGTTTTCAGCTGCGCAGAGCTTCAAGCAGCTCTTGCATATCGTCAGGCATATCGGTTTCGAACTCCATCACCTCGCCGGTGCGGGGGTGTTCGAAGGCCAGCAGATAGGCATGCAGCGCCTGTCGGGGAAAGCGGTTGACGGTGGATCTCGCCGGTTCTTCCAGCAGGTTCGCCTTGGTGCGGAAGGCTGCGCCATATTCGGGATCGCCGATCAGCGGGTGGCCGATATGGGCCATGTGCACACGGATCTGGTGGGTGCGGCCGGTTTCCAGACGGCACTCCACCATGGAGGCGAGGCAGGATGCATCGGGCTTTTCGTGGAACCGTTCGATCACCTCGTAGTGGGTGATCGCCTCGCGGGCGTCATCGGTATCCTCGCGCTTGACGGTGCGTTTGGTGCGGTCGGCGCCACGGCCGAGTGCGGCGTCGATGGTGCCGCGCAGCGTGCGCGGGCGGCCCCAGACGACGGCCTTATAGGCGCGTTCCAACGGCCCGGTGCGGCCGTGATCGGCAAATTGGGCGGCCAGATGACGGTGGGCATTGTCGTTTTTCGCCACGACCATGACGCCGGAGGTTTCCTTGTCCAGCCGGTGCACGATGCCGGGGCGCTTGACGCCGCCGATGCCGGAGAGGCTGTCGCCGCAATGGTGGATGAGGGCGTTGACCAGTGTTCCCGTCCAGTTGCCGGCACCCGGATGCACGACGAGACCGGCGGGCTTGACCAGCACGATCAGGTCTTCGTCCTCATACTCCACAACCAGCGGAATGTCCTCGCCCTTGGGTTCAGGGTCTTCCGGCTCCGGCATGACGATTTCGATGCGATCGCCCGGATGCACTTTCTTTTTCGGCTCGGTCACGGGCGTTCCATTGAGGAGGACCGCGCCCTGCTCGATCAGCGCTTTCAGGCGGCTGCGGGACAGATCGCTGCCAACTTCGCCCACCAGCCACACATCAATGCGGCCTTCGGCGTCTTCCCCGGCAATCAGGACTTTCCTTGGGTCTCCGCCTTGTTTAAAGGGGTCGTTCATTGTTATTTTTCCGATCCATCAGCATTTCAGGGAACCCTATGACGCAGATCGAGCCAGACGAACAGGAAGACAAGCCGCTTGATCCGGCCGTGGAAAAAGTTCGCCGCAAGATGATCCGTTTGCAGATCGTGTCGGGCTCCGTGATGTTTATCAGCCTTATGGCCGTCTTCGGCGCAGTTGTCTACAAGGCGATGGGGCCGTCGAAAACCGTTGCAACGCAGAGTGCTGCGCCAAATCTTGCCGTTCCCACCGGTAACGGCCCGCTGGCCGTCACCGCCAGCCTGCCGCAGGGCTTTACGATCGACAATGTCAGCTATTCCGGCGGCGACATGCTGTTTTACGGCCGGCTTGCCAATGGCACCCGCAAGGCGCTGGTCTTCAACGTCGCGGCCGGCCGTTTTCTGGCCGATGTGACTGTTGATGCCCAGTGACAGCAACGAGGGTGTGCTGCTGGATGGGCGGGCGCTGATTCCGGTCGATGACCCGGCCGATCCGCGCATCGCCGCCTTTCGCGATATTCGCGAACGCGACCTCACCGGACGGCAGGGCCGCTTCATCGCCGAAGGTACGGTGGTGCTGCGCATGCTGGCCGCCGCCCACAAGGCGGGTGGCGCCTTTGCGGCGGAAAGCATTCTCATCCTCAAGAACCGGCTTGCCGGCGTGGCGGATATCCTTGCCGATTTTCCGGCCGATGTTCCCGTCTATGTGGCCGAAGCGCCGGTGCTCGATGGTATCGTCGGTTTCCACCTGCATCGCGGCATTCTGGCGCTCGGCCGCCGGGTGCGTGATGAGGGGCTTGAGGAAATGACGGCAGCGCTTCCCGCCTCTTCGCTGGTGCTGGTGGGCTGCGGCATTTCCAACCACGACAATCTCGGCGCGATGTTCCGCAATGGTGCGGCGTTTTACGCCGATGCCGTGTTGCTGGACGAGACGTGCTGCGACCCGCTCTATCGCAAGGCGCTCAGGGTTTCCGTCGGTTCGGTGCTGTCGGTGCCCTATCATCGCGGCGGCGGGGCGGTGGAAATGCTGGAGCGGCTGTCCGAGGCCGGATTTGCGATCTGGAGCCTTTCGCCAAACGGCGAGACCGAGATCCGCGATATTCCCCGCTCCGAGCGCATGGCGCTGGTTATCGGCACGGAAGGCGAGGGGTTGCCGCAATCGGTGCTGTCGCGGTTTCATACCGCGCGGATTGCGCAATCGCCGCAGCTGGATAGTTTGAATGCGGGGACGGCTTCGGGGCTGGCGCTTTATCAGATGGCGGGGGTTATGGGGCGGGTTTAGGTTCTGCCTGCTTCAGGGGGTGGGATTTATAGCGAGTGTCGGTGTATGCCGCTTCACCCCCCTCTGTCCTGCCGGACATCTCCCCCTCAAGGGGGGAGATCGACTCGTGGTTAGGTCTCGCCTCTCTCAACGCTCGCAGATGAAATGGCGGTAGCGCCGCTTGCCGATCTCCCCCCTTGAGGGGGAGATGCCCGGCAGGGCAGAGGGGGGTGAGCCGCACACACTAAGGCGAACTATCCCGCAGCCACCAGCCTCACCCCTCCCGCTTCCCCATCAACGCACCCGCCCGCACTGCAAGACTATCGCGCCCTGATGCGCCAGAGGCCTTGGCCAGCAACCCCGGAATAGGCGATTTATCACCCTCCTGTGCCGCCGTCAGCGCGATCATCCTGGCGGCGATCCTCGCGATTTCGCGGCGGATCGGTTCGTCATTGCCGGTGCCGCGCACATTCAGCAGGCGTTCGGTGAGCGCCGTTCCCTGATTGCGGATATCCTCGATTTCCTGTTCCAGGCCTTCCGGCGACGGTGCCGTTGGCTCAACCACGGCGGAGGCTGCGGCCTCCTCTGTCCTCACCGCCTGCGCCACGTCCTCCGCAACGACGGGTACGGTTTCGGGCACGTCGGCTGCGGCAGGGGCTGCCGGTGGCAACTCGCTCGCTGCTTTCTCAACCGGCACTGCCGGGTTCGGCAGGCGAATGATCATGTCGTTGGCGCGACCGCCGGTTGCCGCAAGCTGTTCCTTGAGACGGGCGACTTCCTGATTGCGCAGCGTCAGCATCGTATCGAGATCGGCATTTTTCGCCATCACGGTAGCGACCTGGTCTTCCAGTCGGGTGACCTTGCGGCTTTCGCGCGCAACCGCCGTCATGGCCTCCTTGTTACGGGCCGCCACATCCTGCAATTCGCGGGTCGCGGTCTCGCCTTCCTTGCGGAAACGCGTGGCGCTCTGTTTTGCCTGCTCGGCTTCCAGATCGCGGGTGGCAGAGGTGATTTTCGTGTCATCCAGCTCGCGCGTCAGATTGGTGAGGCGGGCGGTGAGATCAGACATCTGGGCGGCGCGCTCGTTGGCGGCCTGTTCCTGTTGCGTCAGGTTCGTGGCAATCGCATCGGCGCGTTCTTCGCTGGTATCGAGGGCGGCGCGCAACTCACCGATTTCCAGCGTCAATTCCTCGATTTTCAGCGAAAAGCCGCGGTTCTGTTCGCCAAGGCGATAGGCATCGCTGGAGGCGGCTTCGTTGGCGAGGCGCAGCGAGGTGTTTTTCTCCCGCTCGGTATCCAGTTCCTGGCGGACCTTGGCGTTTTCGGCGGCGTAAAGCGCGCGCGCCATATCCTTCTGGGCGCGGACTTCCTGCGGGCTGATGGGCATGGTCGCGCGCAGGCGGTTTTCCGTATAGGCGACAATGCGGCGGTGGATCGCGGGCGCGATCAACAGGGCCAAAAGGGTTGCGGTGAGAAAACCCAATCCGAAAAGAATGGCATATTCGATCACGCGGGACAGTCTCCGAAACTCAGATACGCGCGCATTCGGAAAGAGGAGCGCGAAAGCACGTTACGCTATTATTGCAACCGTGGGGAGGGGTTTCCCTAGGCAATTAGCAGGGCGGGAGGTTGCCGCCTGTTTCTTCTCCCCGCCGGGGAGAAGGTCGCGGCAGCGGGATGAGGGGGCGAGGGTCGTGAGATACGGCGACGGTGCCCCCTCATCCGACCCTTCGGGCCACCTTCTCCCCGGCGGGGAGAAGAAACCTGCCGCAATGCTTCATCCTATAGAGCACCCTTAGCTCCGCTTAGACCTCAGCGAATCAGAAGGGGTTCCAGGTCGGCTGCTGGGTGAGCTTCAGGTAACCGACATTGATGCCGAGGCGCGCGCCGATGCCGGTGCGGATGGGGGCGAGCGTCACATCGCTGCTCTTCAGATAGGTCATGCCGACGCCGGCGACGATGAAGGCGGAACCGCTGACGCCGCCGTAACGGCGGTAAAGCGCATCGACCGATGGCAGATTGTAGACCAGCATCATGGCGCGGGTGCCCTGGCCACCGTAATCAAGCCCGAGCGACGGGCCTTGCCAGAAGACCGGATGCTGGCCGGCATTCTTGGTATAAAGCGTGCCTTCGCCATAGGTGAGGCCGGCAACGAAAGCGCCGGAGCCTTCCTGACCGAGAATATAACCGTTCGGAAGTCCGTATTGCTGGAAGGCGCGCTCCACCACCTTGGCAAGGCCGCCGGTGGTTTCACCGAAGAATCCGTGGCCTGCATCCACGACTTCCTGGATAGAATATTGATCGCTGGTCTGGGCAAAGGCCGGTGCGACCCACATCAAGAGGCTCGCAAGGAGCGCGACAATCTTTCCCAGTCCGAGGCGTGCAATGGTGCGGGTTTTCGTAAGGCGCATCGTCATGTCCGTCCGTCTGTTTCGTTAACGCATCAGCCCGAAAAACCGAATCGATTTTCGCAAGGGCCGAGGCGTAGAGTCAAAGTTCTACAGCATCTGTCGTGCATCCTGGCGGATACACGGGGCTCCAATGTGGCCTGTTAAGGCATTTGGCATTTTGAAACCATCCTATTAACAATCGGTTTACCAAATATGGTGTCATTATGGCTTAACAATTTCCACACCGTCCGCGCCTCCCTTGCGCAGGAGAGAATTTTATGACGAGCAAACTCAATATCACGCTGTCCGGTCCCGATCTGGCGGCTCTTTTGTGCAGTCGCGTGTGCCATGATGTGATTTCTCCTGTCGGCGCCATCAATAACGGCCTCGAATTGCTGGACGAGGGCGGCACGGATGACGATGCGCTCGATCTCATCCGCACCTCAGCCGTTAACGCATCCGTGCGGCTGAAGTTTGCCCGACTTGCTTTCGGCGCTTCCGGTTCCGCCGGCGCTTCCATCGATACCGGCGAGGCCGAAAAGGCCGCGCAGGATTTCGCCGCTGCCGAAAAGAAGGCTGAAGTCAGCTGGAGCGGTCCGCGCGCCATCGTTCCGAAAAATCGTGTCAAACTGCTGCTCAACCTGTTCCTCGTCGCTTACGGCGCAATCCCGCGCGGTGGCAATGTGGATGTGGTGCTGGAAAACCCTGACGGTGACGCCAGGTTCGAAATCGCCGTCAAGGGCCGGATGATGCGTGTTCCGGCCAAGTTCGTGGAGATTTACGAAGGCCGGCTGGAAGAGGCGGTCGATGCCCATTCCGTGCAGCCCTATTACACGCTGCTTCTGGCGGAAGAGGCCAATATGACGGTGGAATACAAGGTGCATGAAGATCGCATCGTCTTTACCGCAAAGATGGCTGCCGAGTGACCGCTCAATTGCGGACGTGATTTTGCGAAAAGGCTGGGGCTGCGTCTGCCGACGCGCCGGCCTTTTTTCGTTTTGGGGGGCACGTTCATGGTACGTCTGACAACCGCTCGCCTTCTCCTTCGGCCGCACGCCATCGGGGATGAAGCGCTTTATCGCGCATTCTGGGGGGCGGATGTTCCACCGATCGAGGGGCTTACCTCGATTGCGCCGCTGGATGCGGAACTCGCCTTTGCCCGGCTTTTACGGTTTATCGGCCATTGGTCCGTTTATGGATTCGGCCCCTTTGTGGTGGAGGAGCTTGCCACGGGGCGCATCGTCGGCGAGGTGGGTTTTGCCCATATGCGCCGCGGAAACGGCGCTGATTTCGATACTGCGCCCGAGGCGATGTGGAAAATCGACGGAGAACTGAACGGCAAGGGCGTCGCGACCGAGGCGGTGGAAGCGGCAACACGGTGGTTCGACAGTAGCGGAATTTCGCCGCGAACAGTCTGCATGATCGATCCGCTGAACAGCCCTTCATTGGCCATTGCTGCCCGATTCGCCTTTCGGCCATTCCGCGAGACGACGTTCCGTGAACACCCCATCCGGCTTTTCGAGCGTGTGGGCGGCAGTCAGGTGAGCGGGTGAAGGCGCTGCCTTGATCGTGTTTCAGTCCGTCCTGAAACCCGTTTGAGGTCTCGGGCGGTGGCGGTTTGAGCCAGGGGGTGGTGCATATCAACTCCTGGAGCACCTCATGCGCAATTTTCTTCTGGCGACAATTGTCATCTTCTCCCTTGCCCCCGCCGCGACGGCGGAAAGCACCATCGGTTTCAGGCAGATCAAATTGCCGGATGATACCGGTGCAAGAGCACTCAATGTCTCATTATGGTATCCGGCTATTCCATCGGGAAAAACCGAGGTCGTGGGTGAAAACGCTGCCCTATACGGTCTTGAGGTCCAACCGGATGCTTCCATTCCAGCCGGTTCCCGTCCTCTTGTGTTGTTGTCGCACGGGTTTGGCGGAAGCTGGCGCAATCTGAACTGGCTTGCCGGGGAGCTTGCGCAGGACGGTTATGTCGTGGCCGCGCCGGATCATCAGGGCGAATCATTTACCGAGGAAAATGCTGCCGAGATCGTCCCCTTATGGGAGCGGCCGCGTGATATCGGCAGAACGCTGACGGCACTTCTTGGGGACAATCAGCTTGCCGGCGAGATCGACACGATGCGCATCGCCGTGATTGGCCATTCCCTTGGCGGCTGGACCGCTATGGAACTGGTGGGAGGCCGTTATAGCGCCGAACTTGCCTTGAAGGGCTGCAATGCGGAGAAAGCGCCACCGCAATGCAAGGCGCCCCGGCTCCTGGCCAAGGTTGGCATTGTTGGCGGTGGCAAGGCCGATCCGCGCCTTTCGATGGATATGAGGGATATCCGCATCCGCGCGGCCATTGCGCTTGATCTCGGCCCGGCTGCCGGGTTTCTGCCGGAAACGCTTGAGGGTGTGGACGTGCCGGTTCTGGTTCTGGCTGCCGGTGTGGAGACGCCCGAGATCGCCGCGATCAGGGCCGATTCCGACTATATCGCCCGGCATCTGCCAAAAACCACGACGGTCTATCGGGAAATACTGGATGCCAGCCACTTCAGCTTCATGCAACTCTGCAAAGCCAATGGTGAAAAAATCGTCGAGGCGCTGTCACCGGGCGAAGGTTTCGTGTGCCGGGATGGCGGGGGCAGGGGCCGCGCTGAAATCCACGCGCAAATCGCGGAGATAATCGGCGGCTTTCTCAAAGAGAAACTGCGTTAAGAAAGCTATGCGCCTGATAGATGGGGGACGCCTCGCTGAAACTTTTCGGTCTTGCGCGGCGTCCCGATCTTTCAAGCCTTATTGCGTGGGTAATATCGATAAACGAGATCTTCCGGGTCGCTGCGCGGCGCAGATGGGTCGAGAGAACCACCGATTCGCGTGGCGACGGCTGCGGATTTGCTGTTTTCCGGTGATACGTAGCTCACCAGCGTCGGCAGCTGCAGGGTTTCGAAAGCCCAGCCGCGCAGCGATATGGCGGCTTCGGCGGCATAACCTTTGCCCTCGTGACCGTCATAAAGCAGCCAGCCCAGTTCCTTTTCGGGAAATAGCGGGCCGTGATTGATGCCGACCTGGCCGATGCATTCACCCGTCTCGCCAAGTTCGATCATCAGCGCGCCGTGTCCGAAGAAGTGCCAGTTGGCCAGATCGTGGCAAAAAACGCCCCAGGTTTTCCAGAGGTCATAGGGTCCGCCGACACCGAGAGAGCGCGGTGAGGCCATGAAGGCCAGATAGGCGGGGAAATCCGCCATGGTCTGCGAGCGCAATGTCAGGCGTTGGGTTTTAAGGGTCGGGATAGGGTGGTTCATCGCATTGGTCCTTTTTGGGAGTGCCAATATGCGCTTTCTGTTGCGTCTGAATGAAGCGGGCATGTTTCGGATGTGACGCACAACAAAAAACCCGCTGTCGCCAGCGGGTCTTTTAAAACTGTCCTGTTCCGAGAAGAAATCAGGCGGTTTCGAGGAATTCCGCAGCGCCGTCAGGCTCGCGCAGAACATAGCCGCGGCCCCAGACGGTTTCGATGTAGTTCGCGCCGCCTGCGGCGTTTGCCAGCTTCTTGCGCAGCTTGCAGATAAACACGTCGATGATCTTCAGTTCCGGTTCGTCCATGCCGCCATAAAGGTGGTTCAGGAACATTTCCTTGGTCAGCGTCGTGCCCTTGCGCAGCGAAAGCAGCTCGAGCATCTGATATTCCTTGCCGGTCAGGTGAACGCGCTGGCCACCCACTTCAACCGTCTTGGCATCGAGATTGACGATCAGTTCGCCGGTGGAGATGACCGACTGCGCATGGCCCTTGGAGCGGCGGACGATGGCGTGAATGCGGGCGACAAGCTCGTCCTTGTGGAACGGCTTCGTCATGTAATCGTCGGCGCCGAAGCCCAAGCCGCGCACCTTGTCCTCGATGCCGGCCATGCCGGAGAGGATGAGGATCGGCGTCTTGACCTTGGAAAGGCGCAAGGTTCTCAAGACTTCGTAACCCGACATGTCAGGCAGGTTGAGGTCGAGAAGAATAATGTCGTAGTCGTAGAGCTTGCCGAGGTCCACGCCTTCCTCGCCGAGGTCGGTCGTGTAGACGTTAAAGCTTTCCGACTTGAGCATCAGTTCAATGCTCTGCGCTGTCGCGCTGTCGTCTTCAATCAGTAGAACCCGCATAATTATCCCCTTTGCCGCCCGCGAACCGGTAAAACATTGCCTCGCGCGATGCGGATCCAGACGTTGCCTGATTTGCAGGCTGCCACCAAATGGTTAACAAATTCTAATTGCCTTTGGCAAGGTGTATCGAATTTATTAAGCAAAGAAGGCATTTCGCTGTTTTTGCACGTGAATCCACCATCGCCAAAATTGAAGCTTAACGTGAGGATTTCTCGCTAAGTGATTCAATCGACTCTTACATCGTCTGGCCCATTTTTTGGACCTGGCATTTACCGACCCTTAAATGATCGTGTTTATCATTAACGATGCCCGTAAACGAAAGGTTAACGACGGTGGTTTTTTATTAACGTCGGGTAACTTTTAGGAATCATTCCGGCACAGGGATTAACCTTTGCGGAATGACGGGCGGGTTAAACGGGCCGATCAGGGGGGCATAGTGCCTTTTTGATCCGGGTCTCGCTATCCATGGAGTATTGCGTATGAAGTCGCGTGACAGCCTGGTTCGCCTGAAGGAATTTCAGGTCAACGAAAAACGTCGGCAACTTAACCAGTTGCAGCAGATGATGTCCGAATTCGAGCGGATGGCAAAGGAACTGGTGCATCAGATCTCGCTGGAAGAGAGCAAATCGGGGATTACCGATCCCTCGCATTTTGCCTATCCGACCTTTGCCAAGGCCGCGCGCCAGCGTGCGGATAATCTTCAGGTCTCCATTCGGGAGCTGAAGACCCAGCAGGAAGCCGCCGAAGCTTCGCTGGAAGAAGTGCAGGCCGAATATGAAAAGGCCGCTGCCCTCGAAAACCGCGACGGAGCAATCCGCGCCCGCGCCTGACAACTGGCGCGAAATCGGACGAATGATCGTCCTCATTGACGGCTGCCGGTGGATCAGGAGGCGGCTTTCAATGACGGGACGGCATGCGTTTTTTTGAAAGGCCGCCCCGTAAAGGGCGGCCTTTTGTTTTGGCGCGATGCTCCGTGTCTTTCTGCGGGACGGCGTCGCCTGATTTTTATTGTCCGGGGGTGGGGAAAGGCGTAATTTAAGGGGGTTCCGACCGTGAGCCGGAGGCTTTGCGTGCGCGCCTCAAGCGGGCGCGCACGGCTATGGCAGGGAGGGAAAAATGGCCCGCCAATATATTGATTGCCGCGAATTCCCCAGTGACAGCAAATGCACGATCGCCATCTCCGCCGATTCTCCGGAGGAGCTTTTGGAGGCAGCGGTGCACCATGCCGTGGCGGTGCATGGGGCCAAGGATACGCCTGAATTTCGCGAGGAAGTCCGCCACAGCATGCATGCAGGGACGCCGCCGCTGAAGGTGGCGTGACGCACATTTATGAATGACGCGATATTTGGAACGGCTGTGAGGGACCGGGCGTAGGCCGCTTGTTTCTTCTCCCCGCCGGGGAGAAGAAACGCGCGGCGACGCTTGTGACTATTCTGCCGGCTTATCCCTGGATGACATCCGCCCATTCTTTATGGCGCAGCGTCTGGGCCTTGAAAAACGGGCAAAGCGGAATGATTTTCCAACCGCCTTTGCGGGCCTCATCGATCGCGTGGGCGGCGAGAGCCTGGCCGACACCTTTGCCGCGCAAGGCATCGGGCACGCCGGTATGATCGATAATGATAAGGGAAGGGGAGGTGCGCGAATAGGTCATCTCGGCCTTATGGCCATCGACGGTTGCCGAATATTCGCCGTGCGATCCAGTTTCGGTTGTCTTGATATCCATGATGTGCGCCTCCTTGCTGTTCGTTTTCGCCACTGTAACGGCTTGCGCCTGAATTGAAACAGCGGGAAAGCGAACGCAGCGGACACAAACCGGCGACAATCATTTTACCAGTGGGACTGGCATGCTATGCGGGGAAATCCGAAATCAAACCAAATGCTCCGTCGAAAATCCGACGGAGCATTTTGATAATTCGGTCTGGGCGCGTTGCCGCGCCGGCGCAATATCAGTGGCGATATTGCTGAATGCGCGTGGTACGCAGGCCGGCAAGGCCATGATCGGAGATCGAGGACTGCCAGGACAGGAATTCTTCAACGGTAAGCGTATAACGCTCGCAGGCTTCCTCGAGGCTCAACAGTCCTCCGCGTACCGCTGCAACCACCTCCGCCTTTCTGCGAATGACCCAGCGTCGGGTATTGGCAGGCGGAAGATCCGCGATCGTCAGAGGGCTGCCATCGGGGCCGATGACATATTTAACTCGTGGGCGTATCATTTCGGTCATTGGACACTCTATACAAACTCAAGACCATATGACGGGAACTTTAGCCCCGTACCTTTAAAAATTGCCTAAGCAGGTCGTGACAATTTATTAAGAATTTGAACGGTTTCGCCTGATTTGTTCGAGTCGCCTTATTTTGCCGGGAAAAAATTTTTCCAAAAATCACAATTTTTATCGTCTGTCGGTTGTTTTCCTCACAGCGCTGCAAGCGAAAGGCACGTTTTGCCGTTGCCTTGGGTAAATTCCGCCGATCCTTCATGTTGTAGTCGCAGGCGGTCGCCGGCGTTGAGGGAAATGATCGATGTCGTCGACTGCAATGTCCCGGCGTTCGATGTGTTGCCGGTGACGCCGAAGCTGCCAACCGCGCCGTTGACGGAGAGCCACACCCGGTGGCCGGAAGAGGATGCCACGGCAAGCGACAGGACTGCGAGATAAAGGCCCTTTGCCGGAATGACGAGTTCCTTTCCGCCGCCCGTGCCGACGGGCTCACCGAGTGCAAAACCACCCTCGGCGATGAAGAGCAGGGAAAAACCTGCGGCCGAATTGTCGGCGGGCTTCGTGGTGCCTGCCGGCAGGCCGGCGACGGCGAGCGGTCGGTTCGGCATTGAGACCCGACCATCGCCGCTGCACAGAAGCGCCGTGTGCCAGGAGTTTCCGTCCGCGCTGGTCTTGATCGAAAACCCGTCATGGCCGGCAAGACCCATTTCGGCGCGACCGCTCCAGCCGGACTGGAACAGCAGCGAGGCGGTATCGATCTTTGCCGCCTTGTTGACCGTCATGCGGTGGCTGCCGTCGGCCTGTGTGTGGGTGAAGAGACTGGCGGGGGCGGCGAGCGCCAGCCGGTTCGTCGCGTCGGCCTCCGTGCCGATGCCCAGCCTTTCCAGCCGGCCCATGGCGGGCAGCGGCATGTCCCGCCACACGCCGTCCCGCAGGAGGCGATATTTGCCCTCAGCGGCGAACCAGGCGGTCCAGCCGGGCTGCGGCGTTATCAGCAACCACGCGCCGTCCTGCCGGAAGGCGAGTTTTCCGCCTTTGCCCGCCCAGTCGCCGGTGGCATCCGCGGAGAGGAGAAAGCAGTCTCCTTCCACGGGCTCGCCGGGCGGGGCGGCAATCACATCCTTTATGGTGAGCTGCACGATCGCATCCAGCCTTTGCAGGGCCTCATTGTGGGTGACGTGTTTCTGTGCCTGCGAGGGCAGGATATAGGGAAGCTGAAGTCTCGCCGTTTGGTCCGTCATGGTGTCTCTCCGCGCTCGGGTGTCGTTTGGCGGGGATTGTGATGCGGTTGGGCGGGGCGGGGATGAGTGGGGAAGAGATTATTTTTGCTGGTGGGATGGGGATGTTTTCGGTCGTTGCGGCTTCGGTGGGTGTGGCTTACCCCCCTCTGCCCTGCCGGGCATCTCCCCCACAAGGAGGGAGATCAGCAAGAAGTGCTACTGCCGCTTCATTCTCAAATGTCGAGATGGCCGAAGCCTCGCCTCGAGTCGATCTCCCTCCTTGTGGGGGAGATGCCCGGCAGGGCAGAGGGGGGTAAGCCGCATACGCCAAAGCGAAGAAACCCGTCGGATCACCGAAGGGAGCCGCGTCTATCTATCCCGCGATTTCCACCGCCATCGCGCCTTCAGCAATAAAATCCGGATTGGCCAGCGCATCCTCGCCATCGCCCCTCACCGCATAGGCAAGCAGCCGGCCTTCGCAATCGAGCGTCCGGCCGCCGGCGGCGCGCAGCACGGCGTCGCCGGCTGCTGTGTCCCACATCATGGTGCGGCTGAAGCGGGGGTAAATATCGGCAGCACCTTCGGCCAGCATGCAGAATTTCAGCGAGGAGCCGACGGAAATGCAGTCTTTCAGCCCGTGTTCGGCCACGAAAGCTTCCGTCTTCGCCGTACAGTGCGAGCGGCTGATGAGCGCGACGGGAGAAGCGCCGCGCTGGCGTGCGCGGATGGGGTGGCGCGACAGGATCGCGCCTTGCCCGGAAATGGCGAGCTTTTCGGCCTCGTTACTTTCGCCCGTCCACGCCTGTCCACGGCAGGGCGCGTAAACCACGCCGGCAACCGGAACGCCATTGCGGATAAGCGCGATATTGACGGTGAAGTCGTCCTTGCCGGAAATGAATTCCTTGGTTCCGTCAAGCGGATCGACCAGAAAGAATTCCTGGCCCGTTTCCGGCTGGATGCCGTTCGAGACGGCCTCTTCGGCGATGACAGGAATGTCGGGAAAATGAGCGGCCAGCGCCGCAAGAATGATCGTCTCGGCGCGTTGATCGGCCTCGGTCACCGGCGAGCAGTCATCCTTGTACGACACATGCGGGCCGGCGCGATGGACCGCCATGATCGCCTGCCCGGCGTCCAGCGCCGCTTTCGTCAATATGTCGATCATCTCTTTGCCGTTGCCATCCCGTGCCGGGATCTTTCGATCCTCAATGTCGCTACTCCTTTGGCCGTCGCCCGTCAAATAATGGCGGTAGACAAGACTAAAATAAGCATTCCGATGTCATTTTTTCAGCACTTCCTGCCAAAATCATGGCTCTTTTGATCGGGAAACGGGCAGTCCATGTGGAAATTCCAAATTTTGTGCAGGATCGCCCGTTTTTGACTTCACATTTTTAACGAACACGATATGCATTTTGGGAGTGGGGATGCTCGCAGGGGTTCCCCCGATAATTAACATAACGAGGCGTGGCTCATTTGAGGCCATACCCGGGGGAAAGACATGGAGTATTTTATCCAGCAGCTCATCAACGGGCTGACTCTTGGATCGATCTATGGCCTCATCGCTATCGGCTATACGATGGTTTATGGCATTATCGGCATGATCAACTTCGCCCATGGCGATATTTTCATGCTTGGCGGTTTTGCCGCGCTGATCGTTTTTTTGATTGCAACATCGTTTTTCGCCGGCATTCCGGTGGCGCTTCTTCTGCTTTTGATGATGGTCGTCGCCATGCTGATGACCGGATTGTGGAACTGGGTGATCGAGCGCGTCGCCTATCGGCCGCTGCGCGGCTCATTCCGGCTTGCGCCGCTGATCACCGCCATAGGCATGTCGATCGCGCTGTCCAACTTCATCCAGGTCACGCAGGGCCCGCGCAACAAGCCGATCCCGTCAATGGTGACGGAAAGCTATCACTTCGGCGCCATCACCGTATCGCTGAAGCAGCTGATCATCATGGTGGTTACCTCGGTGCTACTGTTCGCCTTCTGGTATATCGTCAACAAGACCCCGCTCGGCCGGGCGCAGCGCGCCACCGAACAGGACCGCAAGATGGCCGCCCTGCTCGGCGTTGATGTCGACAAGACGATCTCAATCACCTTCATCATGGGTGCGGCGCTCGCTGCCGTCGCCGGTACGATGTACCTGATGTATTATGGCGTGGCTTCGTTCAGCGACGGCTTCGTTCCCGGCGTCAAGGCCTTCACTGCGGCCGTTCTCGGCGGCATCGGCTCGCTTCCGGGCGCCGTTCTCGGTGGCCTGTTGATCGGTCTGATCGAATCGCTGTGGTCGGCCTATTTCTCCATCGCCTACAAGGACGTCGCGGCATTCGGCATCCTGGCTTTCGTGCTGATCTTCAAGCCGACCGGTATTCTCGGTCGTCCGGAAGTCGAGAAGGTGTGAGCCCATGACCAATATCGCTTCCGAAAATGCTGCTTCCAGCCCGAGCCTGATGGCGACGGCTGTGAAGGAGGGGCTGATTGCCGGCGTCATCTCGTTCGGCATGTTCATTCTCTACATCGGCATCATCACCTATCAGGACATCAACAACCAGCTGATCTGGGGCACCCGCTGGGGGCTGCTGGCGATCTTCGTCGCTGTCGCCGCCATCGGCCGTTTCCTCGTGGTCGGCTTTTTCAAGCCGTCCATGGATCGCCGCAGGCTTGCCAAGGCGAAAACCGGCATTCTGGAAATCTCCGAGGAAAAGGGCTTTTTTCACAAGCACTTCCTGAAGCTGGCGCTGGCGCTGCTGCTGCTTTATCCTGTCATAACAGTGCAATTGTTCGGCTTTCAGGGCTCGCTGAAATACGTCGACAATTTCGGCATCCAGATCCTCATCTATGTGATGTTGGCCTGGGGTCTCAATATCGTCGTTGGGCTGGCCGGTCTGCTCGATCTCGGTTACGTGGCCTTTTATGCGGTCGGCGCTTATTCCTATGCGCTGCTGTCGAGCTATTTCGGCCTGTCCTTCTGGGTGCTTCTGCCGCTTGCCGGCATTCTCGCCGGCTTCTGGGGCATCATTCTCGGCTTTCCGGTTCTGCGGCTTCGCGGCGACTACCTGGCGATCGTCACGCTTGCCTTCGGTGAAATCATCCGGCTCGTGTTGTTGAACTGGACGGCGGTGACCAAGGGCACATTCGGCATTTCGGGTATCGCCAAGGCCTCGGTCTTCGGCATCTGGTCCTTCGATGTCGGCGCGCCGAACAACTTCGCCAAGGTTTTTGGCCTGTCGATGTCGTCGGCCTATTACAAGATCTTCCTGTTCTACGTGATCCTGTTCCTGTGCATGCTGACGGCTTACGTCACCATCAAACTGCGCCGCATGCCGATTGGCCGCGCATGGGAAGCGCTGCGCGAAGACGAGATCGCCTGCCGTTCGCTCGGCATCGATACCGTCATCACCAAGCTCACCGCCTTTGCGACGGGCGCGATGTTTGGCGGTTTTGCCGGTTCATTCTTCGCCGCGCGTCAGGGTTTCGTGTCTCCGGAAAGCTTCGTGTTCCTCGAGTCTGCCGTCATCCTCGCCATCGTCGTGCTTGGCGGCATGGGCTCGCTGACCGGCATCGCCATCGCCGCCCTCGTCATGGTTGGCGGCACCGAGCTTCTGCGCGAAATGGAATTCCTGAAGCACATCTTCGGGCCTGATTTCACGCCGGAACTCTACCGTATGCTGCTGTTCGGCCTCGCCATGGTCATCGTCATGCTGTTCAAGCCGCGCGGCTTCGTTGGCTCGCGTGAACCTACGGCCTTCCTTAAGGAACGCAAGGCCGTGTCCGGCAGCTTTACCAAGGAAGGTCACGGTTGATGGCTTCCGGAACGATGAACATGACATCCAATACGACTGGCAATACGACTGGCGACACGATCCTCAAGGTCGAACATCTGTCGATGAAGTTCGGCGGCCTGATGGCCATCAATGACTTCTCCTTCGAGGCGAAGCGCGGTGAAATCACCGCGCTGATCGGCCCCAACGGTGCTGGAAAGACCACGGTTTTCAACTGCATTACCGGTTTCTACAAGCCGACGATGGGCATGATCACCATGCGCCAGCAAAGCGGCGAGGCGCATCTTCTCGAGCGCCTGCCGGATTTCGAAATCACCAAGAAGGCGAAGGTGGCGCGCACCTTCCAGAACATCCGCCTGTTCTCGGGTCTTACGGTTCTGGAAAACCTGCTGGTGGCACAGCACAATGCGCTGATGAAGGCCTCTGGTTACACCATTCTCGGTCTTCTCGGCCTGCCCGCCTATAAAAGGGCGGTCGCAAGTTCGATCGAGAAGGCCAAATACTGGCTGGACAAGGCCGATCTGACCGACCGCGCCGACGACCCGGCCGGCGATCTGCCCTATGGCGCGCAGCGCCGTCTGGAAATCGCCCGCGCCATGTGCACCGGGCCGGAGCTTTTGTGCCTTGATGAGCCGGCCGCCGGTCTCAACCCGAAGGAATCGCTGGCGCTCAATGCACTGTTGCGCGGCATCCGCGATGAAGGCACGTCGCTGCTGCTGATCGAGCACGACATGTCGGTGGTGATGCAGATTTCCGACCATGTGGTGGTTCTGGAATATGGCCAGAAGATTTCCGACGGCACCCCGGACCATGTGAAGAACGACCCGAAGGTCATCGCCGCCTATCTGGGTGTCGAGGATGATGAAGTGGAAGACGTGATTGCGGAAGAACTCGACGGAGGAGCGGCCTGATGTCCGGTGAATCGCTTCTCAAAGTTCAGGGTGTCGAAACCTATTATGGCAATATCCGCGCTCTGGCCGGTGTCGATGTCGAAGTCAACAAGGGTGAAATCGTCAGCCTGATCGGCGCCAACGGCGCCGGCAAGTCGACGCTGATGATGACCATCTGCGGCAGCCCGCAGGCCCGTGCCGGCCAGGTGATCTTCGACGGCGAGGATATTACCCAGTTGCCGACACATCTGATTGCCCGCAAGCGCATCGCCCAGTCACCCGAAGGCCGCCGGATTTTCCCGCGCATGACGGTGCTGGAAAACCTGCAGATGGGCGCCAATCTCGATAACCTGAAATATTTCAAGGAAGACGTCGAGAAGATTTTCGTCATGTTCCCGCGCCTGAAGGAGCGCCAGAGCCAGCGTGGTGGCACGCTTTCCGGCGGCGAGCAGCAGATGCTCTCCATCGGCCGCGCGCTGATGGCACGGCCGAAGCTGCTTCTGCTCGACGAGCCGTCGCTCGGCCTCGCGCCGCTGATCGTCAAGGGCATTTTCGCGGCGATCAAGAAACTCAACCAGGAGGAAGGGCTGACCGTCTTTCTGGTGGAGCAGAACGCCTTTGCCGCGCTGAAGCTTTCCGACCGCGCCTATGTGATGGTCAACGGCCGCGTGACGATGAGCGGTTCGGGCAAGGAATTGCTCGCCGATCCGCAGGTGCGCGCCGCTTATCTCGAAGGCGGACGGCACTGAAAGATTTTACTTGCGCCGGAAATTTTGCGGCGCAAGACTGCAAACGGTGTTCAGCCTAAACCTTCGGGACCATGGCGGGACGCAAACAATAAAATGCCCACCGGCAAAACGGCGGGACGACAGACAAGGCAGGGCGCGGGCGTTTTCGCCCGGCACTGATGGGGAAAGAGATGCAGGGCCTTTTTTTCGAAACCGATAACGGCGTGCGTTATGTTCTGCGCGCACTGGTTGTTCTCTTGGGTTTCTGGACGGCGTGGCGCACGGGCAGATCCGTCGCCGATGGCTGGGGCGATTATACGCGTGTGGTGATCTACACGCTGGCATTGGGGCTGGTGATGCGCTTCCTGCATTACGCGCTCTTCAACGGGCCGTTCATCAACGGCTTCTACTACGTGTTTGACGTCGCTCTTCTTCTGGTCTTTTCCAGCATCGGTTTCCGCATGCGCCGGGCGAGCCAGATGGTCAATAACTACTATTGGCTTTACGACCGGACGTCGGCATTTTCCTACAAGAAGAAAGATTGACAGGCGGATTTTTCCGGCTGCACAATGCTCGTCAGAGTGGAACGGTTTCTGTTCGGTTAAGGTGGGTACCGAACAGGTCCTTGCAATCAACCCATCCAAGGAACTGGGAGTAAAGTAATGAAGAAGTCTCTTCTTTCCGCTGTCGCGCTGACCGCCATGGTCGCCTTCGGCGGTTCGGCCTGGGCCGATGTCGTGATCGCTGTCGGCGCACCGCTGACCGGCCCGAACGCTGCTTTTGGCGCTCAGATCCAGAAGGGTGCCGAACAGGCTGCAAAAGACATCAATGCCGCCGGCGGCATCAATGGCGAGCAGATCAAGATCGTGCTGGGCGACGACGTATCCGACCCGAAACAGGGTATTTCGGTTGCCAATAAATTTGTTGCCGACGGCGTGAAATTCGTCATCGGTCACTTCAACTCCGGCGTTTCCATTCCGGCTTCCGAAGTTTATGCCGAAAACGGCATTCTCGAAGTGACGCCGGCTGCAACCAACCCGGTCTTTACCGAGCGCGGCCTGTGGAACACCTTCCGCACCTGCGGTCGTGACGACCAGCAGGGTGGCATTGCCGGCAAGTATCTGGCCGACCACTTCAAGGACGCCAAGATCGCCGTCATTCACGACAAGACGCCCTATGGTCAGGGCCTTGCCGATGAAACCAAGAAGGCAGCCAATGCCGCCGGCGTGACGGAAGTCATGTATGAAGGCGTCAATGTCGGCGACAAGGACTTCTCGGCGCTGATCTCCAAGATGAAGGAAGCCGGTGTTACGGTCATCTATTGGGGTGGCCTGCACACCGAAGCCGGTCTGATCATCCGCCAGGCGGCCGATCAGGGCCTGAAGGCGAAGCTGATTTCGGGTGACGGCATCGTCTCCAACGAACTGGCTTCCATCGCCGGCGACGCCGTCGAAGGCACGCTCAACACCTTCGGCCCGGATCCGACGCTGCGCCCGGAAAACAAGGAACTGGTTGAGAAGTTCAAGGCCGCCGGCTTCAACCCGGAAGCCTATACGCTCTACTCCTACGCAGCCCTGCAGTCGATCGCAGGCGCGGCAAAGGCCGCCGGCTCCATTGAGCCGGAAAAGGTTGCCGAAGCTCTGAAGAAGGGCACCTTCCCGACGGCGCTCGGCGACATCTCCTTCGACGAGAAGGGCGACCCGAAGCTTCCCGGCTACGTCATGTACGAGTGGAAGAAGGGTCCGGACGGCAAGTTCACCTACATCCAGCAGGGCAGCTAAGCCCTTCTGCGATACACGATCGAAGCCCGGCAGCGATGCCGGGCTTTTTTGTTTTCGAGGTAAAGCCTCCCGACCTCAGTCAGGTCGGCCTTGAGCGGCATCAAGCCAGCCCAAGTCCTTGGGCGGTGAGGCCTCCCTCCGCCAACCGCTCCAGCACCACCTCGACGCGCTCCGATACCGGCACCTTCGGCACTATCACCGTTTCATAATCCAGCCGGGCATAGTCCGCGAGCAGGCGCTCGTATTCCTCAACGGCCGAATCGAAATCATGTTTGCGCTCATCATCGCCCCGGTAGATTTCCGGCCAGGGTGGGGTGAGGAAAACCAGGCTGTTGTAGCGGTGCACATGGCGCAACGTATCGATGAAGGCATCGCCGCTGACATGGCGCAGCGCGGAGGCGGCATCGATCAGGCCACGGTCGAAGAAGACGAGGCCTTCCGGCGGCGCCTTTTGCCGGTCTTCGAGTGCAACGGCGATGGCGCGGCGGGCGAAGGCTTCGATGTCTATCCAGGGCAGGGCGGTGCCGCCATTACGGGTTTCCTCGATGACGATCCGCCGCCCTGGTTCCTCGACGGTGGCGAAACCGCGCCTTGCAAGTTCGGCAAGCAGGGTGGATTTGCCGCCGCCGGAGCAGCCGGAAAGGATGATGAAACGGTCCATGGGGGGTATTCCTGTTTCGGGGGGCATATGGGTCTGTGGTGATTTTTGGGAGATGGGTGCCGCTTGTTTCTTCTCCCCGCCGGGGAGAAGGTGGCCCGAAGGGCCGGATGAGGGGGCAACGCCGGAGATAAACTGAGAGCTTGCCCCCTCATCCCGCTGCCGCGGACTTCTCCCCGGCAGGGAGAAGAAACAAGCGGCGCGCGCTCGCCCGGAAGCGGCTACTCAGGGGATGTCAGTAGGAGCCTAACGCATCACGCGCCGAAATTCACCCCTGATGCAGAACATGCGCCGCCTTGACCGCAGCAGAGGCGCGGTTTTCGACGCCGAGCTTCACATAGATCTGTTCCAGATGCTTGTTCACGGTTCTGGCGGAAAGGCCGAGGATTTCGCCGATGTCGCGGTTGGATTTGCCCTTGGCGATCCATAGCAGCACTTCGGATTCCCGCGTCGTCAGGGCGAAGTGGTCCTTGAGCAGATGGTCGTCGGATTTCTCGTTGGCGGCAGTCAGGCGGAAGAGATATTCGTCCGGTCCCATCGCGCCGAGGAAGGAGAGTTGCAGAGCAGGCCGCCCGGCTTCGGTGATCGTCAGCGGTGTGTCGCGGGCGGCGTCCACCGTCGCCCTGTCTTTTAGCCAGCCCGAAATATGGGCGACGACGATCTCCAGCCCGTCATCGCGGCCGGTGGCGGCATTGACGAGCCGCGTTGCCTGCGGGGTCGACCAGTGGATGGCGCCATTGGCGCGAACCGCGAGCAGGTGGCGGCCGGCGGCATCGAGGGCGACGCGGGCGCTCTGGGCCGAGCGGGCATTGGAGAGATGCACGCGAATGCGGGCGCGCAGCTCGTCGATATTGATCGGCTTGGTGAGATAATCCACACCGCCGGACTCCAGCGCCCGCACCACATGTTCGGTTTCCGTCAGCCCGGTCATGAAGATGACGGGCACCTGCGCCACCGCCGCATTGGCTTTCAGGCGGCGGCAGGTCTCGAAACCGTCCATGGATGGCATGACGGCGTCGAGCAGGATGATGTCGGGGGTGATGCGTTCGGCGATGTTGAGCGCGGCCTGACCCGAGGTGGCGATGAGGGCCGAAAAGCCTGACTGTTCCAGCGCGTCGGTCAAGAACCCCAGCGCTTCCGGGCTGTCATCCACCAGCAGGACGATGTCTCTTGGAGCCGCTGTCGCCTGACCGCTCATGCCGTGCCGTCTCCCCTGTTGTTGTCGTCAGAAAATCGCTTGAGAAAATCGGCGTAACCGGTGAGATCGAAGGCCTGCACATAGGCGCCAAGTTCCTGCGTGAAGGGCAGGTTTTCCGTGTTACGGGCAAGATCGGCGAGTTTCGCCTCGATGCCACGTATGTAGCCGATTTCGCCGAGCCGCTGCAAATCCTTGATATGGATTGCGCCGGGATGGATGATCTGCGGTATTGGCTGCGGGGCAGGTGCCGGGGGCAGGTCGGCCTCGTAAATCCATTTCAGGCCGAGATGCACGGCGAGCCTGTCGCAAAGGTGGCGGATATCGACCGGCTTGGCGATGGCGTCGTTGTGGTTGTCTTCGCCGGCACCCGCAACTGTCCCGTCGCCGATATTGGCCGAGAGCATGATGAGCGGGGCGGTCTGGCCGGCCTCGCGCAGCTTCGTCACCAGCTGCCATCCGCTCATGCCGGGCATGGAAATATCGATGAGGAAAAGGTCGGGCTTCACGCCTTCGATGAGCGTCAGGCATTCCGGTCCGCTCTGCGCCGTCAGCACTACGAAATCAAGCGGCGAAAGCACCTGCCGCATCAACTCGCGGTGGTCCTCATTATCGTCGACCACGACGATGGTGCGGCGCGGGCCGGAATAGGAGCGGATGGTCTTCTCCGGCGCGGGTGCCGTGCTTGGCCGGTGGACGGCTGATAGCATGAGGCGGACGCGGAAGGTGGAACCCTCGTCCTTTTCGCTGGAGACGGAAATCTCGCCGCCGAGCGTATTGGTCAGAAGCCTTGTTATGGTGAGGCCGAGGCCGAGGCCCGGCATGGGTCGCACGCTTTCTGCCTCTCCGCGCTGGAAGGGTTCGTAGATGCGGGCGAGGTCCTTTTCGGCAATGCCGCGGCCGGTATCGGACACCGTGAAGCTTGCCACCTGGCTGCGATAGGCGACATCGAAGGTGACGGCTCCCTCATCGGTGAATTTGATGGCGTTGGAGAGCAGGTTGACGAGGATCTGGCGCAACCTTTTTTCATCGGTGCGGACATATTGCGGCAGCGCGGCGGTGCGCTCATGGCGGAATTCCAGCCCCTTGGCCTGCGCCTGCGGGCGAAACATATCAACGATCTGGTCGAGGAAATCCTTGATATTGATCTCGTTGGAATAGACCTGCAGACGACCCGCCTCGATCTTGGAGATATCCAGAAGCCCGTCGATCAGGCCCGAGAGATGATCGGCGGAGCGGCGGATGACCCGGATGGCCGATTGCCGGGGAGCGGGAATTGTCTCGTCACGTTCGAGGATCTGGGCATAACCCAGGACGGCGTTGAGCGGGGTGCGCAGTTCATGGCTGAGACCCACCACGTAGCGGCTCTTGGCGCGGTTGGCGGCCTCAGCCGTTTCCTTGGCGTCCTGAAGGGCGGCGTCGGTCTTCTTGTGGGCAGCGATTTCTTTGAGGAGCAACGTGTTCTGGCGGGAGGATTCCTCTTCCGCCACCACCCGGCTGTCATGGGCAAGCACGAGGAACCAGCAGACGATGCCGGCAATGACGGCAAAGACGAAAAACACGATGAGGATGGTGCGGTTGACCACATCAGCCGTTGCCGGCGATGCGGTGCCGACCTGATGGGCGATGAGCGCCAATATGCCGCCAATGGCGGTGACGGCAATGGCCGCCGCCATGCCGTAACGCCCCAGCCGGGTGGCGAGTTTTGCCACCAGCTGCCGTGGCAGGAAAGTCTTTGCGACGGTGGCGACCTGATAGTTGAGCTTGGCCTTCGGTTTGCACATGTCATGGCAGCGGCTGTCCAGCGAACAGCAGAGCGAACAGATCGGCGCGGCATAGGCCGGACACCACGCCATGTCCTCCGGCTCGAAGGGGTGTTCGCAGATCGAGCAGGTGATGCTGCTTTCTTCGCGCCATTGCTGGCGCGGCTTGCGGGCGAGGTAGAACTTGCCCCTGGTGGCGAAGGCGAGGGCGGGGGAGGCGATGAAGGCGACGATGAGCGTCAGATAGGGGGCCAGCGAGGCGGCAAGCGGGCCGAAAGTGCCGAAATGCGCCATCAGCGCAATGGTGGCCGAAAGCGCCATGGAACCGACGCCGACCGGATTGATATCGTAGAGATGGGCGCGCTTGAATTCGATGCCCGGCGGGGCAAGGCCGAGCGGCTTGTTGATGAAAAGATCGGCGGAAATGGTGCAGAGCCACGCCATGGCGATGATGGAGAAGATGCCGAGCGTTTCCTCGAGCAGCCGGTAGATGCCGAGTTCCATCAATAGCAGGGCGATCGCCACATTAAAGACCAGCCAGACGACGCGGCCGGGGTGGCTGTGGGTGAGGCGGGAGAAGAAATTCGACCAGGCGAGGGACCCCGCATAGGCATTCATGACGTTGATCTTCAGCTGCGAGACGACCACGAAGGCGACCATCAGCAGCATGGCGGCGGTCTGGTTGGGGATCATGTAACCGAAGGCGGTCAGGTACATCTGCGCCGGATCGGCGGCGCGGTCCACCGAGACGCCGGAACTGAAGGTCAGCACCACCAGGAACGAACCGGCCAACAGCTTCGGCACACCGACGACGACCCAGCCGGCACCGGCGAGGAAGACGGCGATGCGGTGGCGAAGCCTGCTCTGGCCTTCGGCCGGCAGGAAGCGCAGGAAATCCACCTGTTCGCCGATCTGCGACATCAGCGCCAGAATGACGGCGGACGCCGCGCCGAACTCCACCAGATTGAAATCCGCGACTGTGCCCGGCGGGCCGGAGGCATGGTGAATGCCGGCAAAGGCCCGCCAGAGATCGTATTTTTCCCAGTCCATCAAGGCGATGAAGATGAAGGGCAAAACGTTCAGCACGATCCAGAACGGCTGGGTGATGATCTGGAAGCGGCTGATGAGGCGCACGCCATGGGTGACGAGCGGAATGACCATGACGGCGGAGATGATGTAGCCGATCCAGAGCGGAATGCCGAGCGCCAGTTCCAGCGCGCCAGACATGATCGACGCCTCGATGGCAAAGAGCATGAAGGTGAAGGCGGCATAGATCAGCGAGGTGATGGTGGAGCCGATGTAACCGAAGCTCGCGCCGCGCGTCAGAAGATCGATATCGACACCGTGGCGGATGGCATAGCGACTGATCGGCAGGCCGACGGCGAGCATGGCGATCGCCGCGACGATGATGGCATAGAAGGCGTTGGTGGTGCCGTAGGACAGCGTGATCGCGCCGCCAATGGCTTCCAGCGCCAGAAAGGAGATCGCGCCGATGGCGGTGTGGGAAATGCGGTTTGACGAAAATTGCCGGGCGCTTTTGGCTGTGAAGCGCAGCGCATAGTCTTCCAGCGTCTGGTTGGCGACCCAGCGGTTATATTCGCGCCTGACGGGGATGATGCGTTGCCGTGCGGCCATGCCTATCGAGCGCCTTTCCGCAACGGGCTTCTCACAGCCGCACCGACATGCCGCCATCCACCGTCAGCACATGGCCGTTGACGAACGAGGCCGCATCGCTGGCCAAAAACAAAGCCGCACCGGCGATTTCATCCGGCCTGCCCCAGCGCTCCAGCGGCACGCGCAGCTTGGCGAAGGCAACCATGTCAGGGTTTTCGGCAAGGGCGGCATTGGTTTCTGTTGCAAACATGCCGGGCGCAATGGCGTTGCTGGTGATGCCGCGCGCGCCATATTCCACGGCAATCGCCCGCATCAGCCCGGTCAGCCCCTGTTTGGCGACGGGGTAGATCGCATCCCCCGGCCGGACGATATGGCCGAGAATGGAGGTGATGGTGATGATGCGGCCATAACCGTTGGTATTCATGGCCTCCGCAGCATCGCGCGACAGCGAGATGGAGGAGGTGAGGTCGGTGCGGATCAACTCCAGCACATCCTCGTCATTAAATTCAGCAAGCGGGCGGCGGTCGCGCGCGCCGACATTGTTGACGAGAATATCGAGATGGCCGAATTCGTCCATGATACGGCGGACGAGCGCGCTGCCGGCTTTGGTATCGGCGATGTCGAAAGCGGCGTAGTCGGCCTTTCCGCCGGCCTGGCGAAGCGTGTCGACCGCCTGTTGCAGCGTCTCGGGGTTGCGGCCGGTCATCCACACATGCGCACCTGCCTCAGCAAAGGCGCTGGCGATTTCGAAACCGAGACCACGGCCGCTGCCGGTAATGACGGCGATGCGGTTTTCGAGAGAGAATTTCTGGAGAATGCCCATCGCTCACCTTCTTGCTTGACGTGCTGCAACTTCTTGGAGTTTGCGAAGGAAGAATATGCCGCGCGGGGCAGGGGGCGAAAGGTCGCCTGTCCGGCCTGTCCGTTCGCTGGACACAAAAATGGCGTCGCCCGGTTGGGCGACGCCATGTCTTGGATTATCAGGCAGCAGCCGACTTTGCGAGCGGCACTTCTGCAATCGTCTGCAGAACGACGGAAGCGATCTGGTAAGGGCAGCCCTGCGAGTTCGGACGACGGTCTTCGAGGTAACCACGGTAGCCGTTGTTGACGAAGGAATGCGGAACGCGGATCGAGGCACCACGGTCTGCAACGCCGTAGGAGAACTTGTTCCACGGCGCGGTTTCGTGCTTGCCGGTCAGGCGCAGATGGTTGTCCGGGCCGTAAACGTCGATGTGTTCCTGCCAGTTCTTGGCAAAAGCGGCCATGAGGGCTTCGAAATATTCCTTGCCGCCAACTTCGCGCATGAACTTGGTGGAGAAGTTGCAATGCATGCCGGAACCGTTCCAGTCGGTATCGCCGAGCGGCTTGCAATGGAATTCGACGTCGATGCCGTACTGTTCGCAAAGACGCAGCAGCAGGTAACGGGCGATCCAGATCTGGTCGGCGGCGCGCTTGGAGCCCTTGCCGAATACCTGGAATTCCCACTGGCCCTTGGCCACTTCGGCATTGATGCCTTCGTGGTTGATGCCGGCTTCGAGGCAGAGATCGAGGTGCTCTTCAACGATTTCGCGGGCAACCGAACCGACGTTCTTGAAGCCGACGCCCGTGTAATACGGACCCTGCGGAGCCGGGTAGCCCTGTTCCGGGAAGCCGAGCGGGCGGCCGTCCTTATAGAAGAAATATTCCTGTTCGAAACCGAACCATGCATCCTCGTCCTCGACGATGGTGGCGCGGCTGTTCGAGGCATGCGGGGTAACGCCATCGGGCATCATGACTTCGCACATGACGAGCGCGCCGTTGGTGCGGGCCGGGTCGGGGTAGATCGCGACGGGCTTCAGCACGCAATCCGACGAATGGCCTTCAGCCTGCTGGGTGGACGAACCATCAAAACCCCAAAGCGGCAGCTGCTCGAGCGTGGGGAATTCGTCGAATTCCTTGACCTGTGTCTTGCCGCGCAGGTTTGCGACCGGCTTGTATCCGTCCAGCCAGATGTACTCGAGTTTGAACTTAGTCATTACGAACCTCTCATAGGTAACAATGCGAAGCCTTGAGGCTTGCCGTGGCGTTTGCCACCGGAAGCACATTCGCGTTCAAGGGCTGACCCCTTAGATGCATGCCGCGTGCCAGATTGGCGATATCCGACGATTTATTCGAAAAATCTTTCAGCGGCTCTTTCTCAAGCCCATCGCATTACCGCTCCCGTCTCCGCTTGTTGCGCCGCAGCAGGCAAATTCGTCCCTCAAGTTTCATCATTGAATCCTTATAGATAGCCGGCTCGTTGCCCTCAAATGCCCTGCTGCGGTGCAGTGATTTCGATTGCGCGCGATGGATCGGCATTTGCCCCAAAAACCGGCGCTTTCGGAATGGTTTTTCTTGCTGATTGGCTGTTTAATGCCTATATTTTTCGCAACGTGATTTTTTTTTAATCAAACGGAGCGAATCCGGTCTTTGTGGGTTTGCTTCCTGAACAAAGTGCTTCGATGCAACCAAAGTGAGATGATCGAAATGGCAACTGGCTTTCATCGCGAGACGGCAACGATCTATCAATTCCCGGTCGGCGGGCGCGCGGGCCTTTCCAAGTTCCACAATAGCGGGCTTAGCGAGCTTGAGCGTCAGGCACGGGAGCCGCATGTGGATTTTGGCTCCTGGTATCATGATGATGCGATCCGGGATGAAGAGCGGGACGGCAAGCCGCATTCCTGATCTGAGACGTCGCCGCGCATTTCTTCTCCCCGCCGGGGAGAGGTGGCCCGAAGGGTCGGATGAGGGGCAACGCCCGCGATTGACCGCACCCGTGCCCCCTCATCCCGCTGCCGCGACCTTCTCCCCGGCGGGGAGAAGAAACAGGCGGAAACCTCCCATTTCACATGGGAAACCTCTGCTTGAAATCTGCCTTCCCCAAATCGCCTACCGCTTTCGCCACCCCGCCTACGTCAATTGACGTATACGGTTTCGCACCCCTCAGGCCGATAGTCCCCTCCAGCAGCGGTCAACGATGCCGCTGAGGCCCCGACAGGGGCTAAACAAGGAGAGGGGTTCTTCCGATGATATTCCGCAAGACGCTTAGCGCCGCGCTGCTCGGCGCGATCATGTCCACCACCGCCTTCCACGGCGCTTTCGCCGCTGACGATACGATCAAGGTCGGCGTGCTGCATTCTCTTTCCGGCACCATGGCGATTTCAGAAACGACTCTGAAAGACGCCATGCTGATGCTCATCGACGAGCAGAACAAGAAGGGCGGCGTTCTCGGCAAGAAGCTCGAAGCCGTGGTGGTCGATCCGGCTTCCGACTGGCCGCTGTTTGCCGAAAAGGCCCGCCAGCTGATTTCGCAGGACAAGGTCGCCGCCGTTTTCGGCTGCTGGACGTCGTCGTCGCGCAAATCCGTGCTGCCGGTGTTCGAAGAACTGAATTCGCTGCTTTTCTACCCCGTGCAATATGAGGGTGAAGAATCCTCCCGCAACATCTTCTATACGGGTGCCGCTCCCAACCAGCAGGCCATTCCGGCCGTCGATTATCTCGCCAGCACCGAAGGTGTGGAGCGCTGGGTTCTGGCCGGTACTGATTATGTCTACCCACAGACCACAAACAAGATCCTGAAGGCCTACCTGATGTCGAAGGGCGTCAAGGAAGAGGACATCATGATCAACTACACGCCGTTCGGCCATTCCGACTGGCAGACGATCGTGTCCGACATCAAGAAATTCGGCTCGGCCGGCAAGAAGACCGCCGTAGTTTCCACCATCAATGGTGACGCCAACGTGCCGTTCTACAAGGAACTGGCCAATCAGGGCATCAAGGCGGAAGACATTCCGGTCGTCGCTTTCTCGGTTGGCGAAGAAGAGCTTGCCGGTCTCGATACCGCGCCGCTGGTCGGCCACCTTGCCGCATGGAACTACTTCCAGTCCGTTGATTCTCCTGTTAATGCCGAGTTCATCAAGACCTGGCATGCGTTTACCAAGAACGACAAGCGCGTGACCAACGACCCGATGGAAGCCGCCTATATCGGCTTCAACGCCTGGGTAAAGGCCGTCGAATCCGCCGGCACCACCGATACGGACAAGGTGCTGGACTCGATCCTCGGCGTTTCCGTGCCGAACCTCTCGGGCGGTTACTCCACCGTCATGCCGAACCACCACATCACCAAGCCGGTGCTGATCGGCGAAATCCAGGCCGATGGGCAATTCGAGATCGTGCAGCAGACGCCGCAGGTGGTGGGTGATGAGTGGTCGGATTATCTGCCGGACTCCAAGGATCTGATTTCGGATTGGAGGAAGCCGATGTCTTGCGGGAACTTCAATGTGGCCACGGGTAAGTGCGGTGGCAAGGGTAGCTGATTAGTTGGGTTGTGTGCCGCGCCCTTTGGTGGGGGCGGGCCTATTTGGAAACTGAGCAAGAATTACCCCCCTCTGTCCTGCCGGACATCTCCCCCTCAAGGGGGGAGATCAGCAAGACGCTGTCTCGCCACTTCATTCTCAAACGTTGAGATGGCCGAGACCTCGCCGCAGGTCGATCTCCCCCCTTGAGGGGGAGATGCCCGGCAGGGCAGAGGGGGGTAAGCCGCATACTCAAGCCGCGCCAACCACAGACATCGCTTTCACCGGAACCGCTCCAAGGGAACCCACATGACGATCCGATCTTTTCTCGGAGCCATCTTCCTCTGGCTCACCATGGGGATCGCATCCCACTCCTTCGCGCAAAGCGATCCGAAGGCGCTGATCGATGCGCTCGGCACGGCCGACTTCAAGCAGGCCGAAACCTTGATCGGCCAGATCGCCGCCACCGGCGACGCGCGCGTGGTTCCGGCGCTGGAGGCTTTCGCTGCGGGCGATCTCTACGTGCGCAAATCCGACAATCTCGTTTTCATGACGAAGCCCGCCGGATCCAACTTCACGCTGGTCGATCCGCTGACCGGCGAAAGCGCCGGTGAAGCGCCGAAGGCTGCGGTATCCAAGATCAAGATCAACAATACCCTGCGCCGCGCCATCCGCGCTGCCCTTGGCGGCCTGACCCTGCTCAGCCCGGAAAAATCCGTGCGGCTTTCGGCAGCAGACGCCGTCCTGAAGGCCCCCAGCGCTGAAAATCTCGAATTGCTGGAAGCGGCCCTATCAAAGGAAACCGATAATGAGGTGCGGACCCGGATGGAGGAGGCGCGGGCTGTCTCGCTGCTCTCCTCCGACCGCCCCCTCGAGGTAAAGAAAGAAGCTATCGCCACCATCAAGAAACTTGGCGGGCGCGATGCGATCAGCATTCTGATGGCGGCGACGCCATCGGTCGATCCGAGCCTGAAGCCTGATGTCGATGAAGCGATTTCCAGCATTGAAAGCGCGCTCGCCTTCTGGGATTACGTGCAGAATATCTGGTATGGCCTGTCGCTCGGTTCCGTGCTGCTGCTTGCCGCCATCGGCCTTGCCATCACTTTCGGCGTCATGGGCATCATCAATATGGCGCATGGCGAGATGGTGATGATCGGGGCCTATTCCACCTTCATGGTGCAGGAGGTTATCCGCACGCATTTCCCCGGCCTGTTCGACTGGTCGCTGGCCATCGCCTTGCCTGTCGCCTTTCTGGTGACGGCGTTTGTCGGTCTCGTGATGGAGCGTGGCGTCATCCGCTATCTCTACGGCCGGCCGCTGGAAACGCTTCTGGCCACCTGGGGCATCTCGCTCATCCTGCAACAGGGCGTGCGCTCCATCTTCGGCCCCACCAACCGCGAAGTCGGCAGCCCCGGCTGGATGTCCGGCTCCTTCAGCCTCGGTTATCTCAATTTCACCTGGAACCGGGTGTGGATCGTCTGCTTCTCGCTATCGGTGTTCTTCGCGCTGCTGGTGCTGCTGAAACGCTCCGCCTTCGGCCTGCAGATGCGCGCCGTGACCCAGAACCGCCGCATGGCTTCTTCCATGGGCATCCGCACGCCGTGGGTGGATGCCTTCACCTTCGCGCTCGGCTCCGGTGTCGCCGGTCTTGCCGGGGTGGCCCTGTCGCAGATCGACAATGTCTCGCCCAATCTTGGCCAGAGCTACATCATCGACAGTTTCATGGTCGTGGTGTTCGGCGGGGTGGGCAATCTCTGGGGAACGCTGGTCGGGGCGCTGTCGCTCGGTGTGCTCAACAAGTTTCTTGAGCCGACGGTGGGCGCCGTGCTCGGCAAAATCCTCGTGCTCGTTCTCATCATCCTGTTCATCCAGAAGCGGCCGCGCGGTCTCTTCGCACTCAAGGGAAGGGCGATCGAAGCATGATTACCGGCTTCCTCCTGCGCGCGCTCGATCGCCGCATTTCCATCGCCATCGGCATAATTCTCGCCATTGCCGTGCTGGTGCCCGCCTCCAACCTGCTGTTGCCTCAAGACAGCGCCTTGCACATCCCGACCTACATCATGTCGATGCTGGGCAAATATCTGGCCTATGCGCTGCTTGCGCTGGCGCTCGATCTGGTCTGGGGTTATTGCGGCATTCTCTCGCTCGGCCATGCCGCCTTCTTCGCGCTCGGCGGTTATGCCATGGGCATGTATCTGATGCGGCAGATCGGCACGCGCGGGGTCTATGGCCATCCGGTGCTGCCTGATTTCATGGTGTTCCTCAACTGGAAGGAACTGCCGTGGTTCTGGCAGGGCTTCGACATGTTCTGGTTTGCGGCGCTGATGGTGCTTGTCGTGCCGGGGCTTCTCGCCTTCGTGTTCGGCTGGTTTGCCTTCCGCTCGCGCGTCAACGGCGTTTACCTCTCGATCATCACCCAGGCCATGACCTATGCCCTGCTGCTTGCCTTCTTCCGCAACGATATGGGTTTCGGCGGCAATAATGGTCTCACCGATTTCAAGGATATCCTCGGCTTTTCCGTGCAGGCGGATGGCACCCGCGCCGTGCTGTTTGCCATGACGGCTGTGATGCTGGCGCTTTCGCTGCTGGTTGCGTCCGGCATCGTCAATTCCAAATTCGGCAAGGTGCTGGTGGGCGTGCGTGATGCCGAAAGCCGGGTGCGGTTCCTCGGCTTTCGGGTGGAAAACATCAAGCTCTTCACCTTCGTCGTCTCGGCCATGATGGCAGGCATTGCCGGCGCGCTGTTCGTGCCGCAGGTGGGCATCATCAATCCCGGCGAATTTTCGCCCGCCAATTCCATCGAGGTCGTGGTGTGGACGGCTGTGGGCGGGCGCGGCACGCTGATCGGACCGATCATCGGCGCCATTCTCGTCAATGGCGGCAAGAGCTATTTCACCGGGGCATTTCCAGAATTCTGGCTGTTTGCGCTGGGTGGACTGTTCATCGCGGTGACGCTGTTCTTCCCCAAGGGCATCGTCGGCACGGTGCAGCATTATCTGGCCGGACGACGCGAAAAGCGGGCGGCGCGGGCGGCAAGCGCTGGTGAACAGCCGGGCAATGACAGCGCGGTTGCGCAACAGGCGGCGGAGTAAGCCCATGAACACGGTTTCCGAAAACAGAACCAAAAGCCTGCTTTATCTCGATGGCGTCTCCGTTTCCTTCGATGGGTTCAGGGCATTGAATTCCCTTTCCTTCGTGGTGGAGCCGGGCGAGCTTCGCGCCATCATCGGGCCGAATGGCGCGGGCAAAACGACGATGATGGATATTATCACCGGCAAGACGCGGCCTGACAGCGGCACCGTGCTGTTCGAAGACAGTATCGACCTCACTAAAAAGGACGAGGTCGACATCGCCCAGCTCGGTATCGGCCGGAAATTCCAGAAACCGACGGTGTTTGAAAGCCACACCGTCTGGGACAATCTGGAACTGGCGCTGAACCGCAAGCGCGGGGTGTTCGCCACGCTGTTCTACCGGCTGACGCAGGAAGACAAGGCCCGCATCGAGGAAATCCTCGCCACCGTGCGCCTTGCCCACCGCCGCAGCGACCTCGCCGCCAACCTTTCGCACGGCCAGAAACAATGGCTCGAGATCGGCATGCTGCTGGCGCAGGAGCCGAAGCTGCTCTTGGTGGACGAGCCGGTGGCGGGCATGACGGATGCGGAAACGGCCGAAACCGCCGTGCTCTTGAAGGAAATCGCCAAGACCCGTTCGGTGGTGGTGGTGGAACACGACATGGGCTTCATCCGCGAGTTGGGCGTGAAGGTGACGTGTCTTGCCGAAGGTTCGGTGCTGGCTGAAGGGTCTATCGATTTCGTGTCCAGCGATCCGAAGGTGATCGAGAATTATCTGGGGCGATAGAAAGAGCTGGCCTCTACTTGTGCCTGTAATAATAACCGGATTTAAGTTGAAAAATTTAAAATCTGGAGTTGATCTAATGGCGTTGATTGGAATTCTGGTTATGGCAATCGGTGCTGCAGCAGTCTGGTATTGGCGGTTGAAGATGGTGCGTGAGGCAGGTAGCGAAATCATCGATACCGTCGAGAAAATGCGCGGCGCCTATAAGCGCAGATCGTTTCGCAAGAAGGCCGAAGTTGCTCCGATAGCCTCCATCCGCGATCCCGCCATTGCTGCGGTGGCATTCTTCATGTGCCTTGCGAACGAAAAGCCGATGTATCTCGAGATGGCCAAAAATGTCGTTCGCGACAGGATGAAAGGTATCATCCCGCCCGCGGATATGGAGGAAGTGATCGTCTTTGGAGAATGGGCGTCCAGAAATGTCGTCAATCCCGAAGACCCTATCCGCAGGTTTCGCGATTTATGGGCAAATGCGCTCGATTTCGATGAAAGACGCCAACTGATCGATATAGCCGAAGAGGTCAGCCGAGTGGGGGGTGACAAGACCTCTGGGCAGGACCTTGCCCTGCAGGCGTTGCGACGAACATTACTGAACTAGAACAGGTGGATGACATGCTGACAGTCGAAAACATCAACCTCCACTACGGCGCAGCGCAAGCGCTCCGCGGCGTGTCGCTCAATGCGGAGATGGGCAAGATCACCTGCGTTCTCGGCCGCAACGGCGTCGGCAAAAGCTCGCTGTTGCGCGCCGTGACCGGCCAGCACGCCATCAGTGCCGGCTCGATCAGTTTCGGCGGCGCGCCGCTGGATGGGCTGGCGCCGTACCACCGGGCCAAGCGCGGTGTCGGTTATGTGCCGCAGGGGCGGGAGATCTTTCCGCTGCTCAGCGTTCAGGAGAACCTCGAAAGCGGTTATGCGCCGCTGCCGCGCAAGGAACGGTTCATTCCCGATGATATTTTCAGCCTGTTTCCGGTGCTGCAAACCATGCTGGGGAGGCGCGGCGGTGATCTCTCCGGCGGCCAGCAGCAGCAGCTTGCCATTGGCCGGGCGCTGGTGACGCGACCGAAAATCCTCGTGCTCGATGAGCCGACCGAGGGCATCCAGCCGTCGATCATCAAGGATATCGGCCGGGCGATCAAATATCTGCGGGATTCCACCGGCATGGCGATCCTGCTGGTCGAGCAATATCTGGATTTCTGCCGTGAACTTGCAGATTACGTCTACATCATGGATCGCGGTGAAATCGTGCATGAGGGGCTGGCCGAAACGCTGGATACACCGGAAGCGCGGCGTCATTTGACAGTATAAATCGAGACTAAAAATGCCGCGCGCCGATCACGGCGTGCGAACGGCCGATTAATATTTTGAAAGCCTATGCGCCTGAGCATGGCTTTTATGCGCAATTTTAGTATTTCGTTGAATAAAAGCCTGTGATATTGGCAGCGCAAATGCTGCATGCGAGACACAGGAAAAGTCTATTCGCACGCCGCGACAGTTGATCCCTTACATTCCATGCACCTCCGACGTATCGTCGGAGACATAGTGCCAATAAAGGCGTGTCAATGCATCAAGACTTTGCCCTTGGCCGGGCCGCCCGGCTGTTCCGCTCCGCCCGCACCCTGGTGCTGGGCTTTGCGATATGTGCGAGCGCTGGCGCCGCAGCGTCGGCCTCGACCTGCGGTCAGCTTCCCGGACCCGGCATGGAGCCAGGTCGGCATGATTTTTCCATTCTCTCTAACGGGCAGAAACGCGACGGCGTCTATTTCGTTCCATCGGCCTATGACGGAAAAAAGCCGTTGCCGGTGGTATTCGATTTCCACGGCTCCAACAGCAATCCGCACGGCCAGCTGAACCGCAGCGGCTGGGACAAGCTTGCCGAGCGCGACGGTCTGATGGTCGTGGCGCTGGCGGGCAGCCTTAATGGCGAAATGCCCGGCACTCACGCCTGGAATGTTCCGGGTGTTACCACGCGTCCGGGCGGGCTGGATGAAGTGAGCTTCATTCGCAATGCGGTTGACATGGTCAAGGGCAAATTCTGCGTGGATGAAGAGCGCTTTTACGGTTCAGGTTATTCCGGCGGCGGGCGCATGCTGTCGCAATTCATCTGCACCGGAGCCAAGGATTTCAACGCTGCCGGCTTTGTCGCATCGCTGCGTGCCGGTTATCCGCTGGAGACCGAAGGCAAATGGGGACCGGATGCGGCAAGCTGCCAGCCGGCGCGGCCGATGTCGATCATCGCCTTTGCGGGCCTGAAGGATCCTGCCAATCCCTATCAGGGCGGCGGCAAGTCCTATTGGCAATATGGCGGCGAAACGGCGCTGAAGCGTTGGGCCGAAATGGACGGTTGCAAGGGCGGCGCAAAAAGCAAGCCGGGCGAGAGCTTTACCGTTAATTCCTACGACGTCTGCAAGGGCGGTGCGCGCATTCAGTCCTATGTCATCGAAAACTGGGACCATGCCTGGCCGCGCGCCACCATGAAGGCGGAAGTGCTGGCAGCGGCTGCCGTTGTCACCCGCAAGCCCGGTGGCGAGCAGACGCCGAAAGCCGAACCGGCCGTGGAGCGCAAGATGCCCACAGGCGAAGTGATGCGCACGGTTGATGCGGCCGAGAGAATGTGGGATTTCTTCCGCAACACGGAAGGGCAGCTGGTGGTGGACGCCGTCGTCAAGAAGGATTGTGGCGCCAAGGCCTCGTCCGCTTCCGCAAGTACATCGGAGACCGCGTGCAGCAGCAACAGCAAGCCATCGGCCCTTCCGGTTGTGAAGACGCTGAACCTGTCCGGCAGCAGCGCGCCCGTGGCAGAGGACGCATTGTAACCAAAGCCGTCGAAGGGCGCAGCCGGCTGGACCAGCTGTTTCAGGAAGGCTGCGCCAAAATCCGCCTGCCGGATACGTTTTCGAATGAGATGGAAGCCATTCTCATCAATTCCTCCGGCGGCTTGACCGGCGGAGACGAAATAGAATGGCGGGCCACGGCCGCTGCGGGCACCTCGCTGGTGGTAACAACGCAGGCCTGCGAGAAGGTCTACAAGGCATCATCAGGCACAGCCACTGTCACCGCCCGTGTTTCTGCCGGGCCGGGCGCCAGATTGCACTGGCTGCCGCAGGAAACCATTCTGTTCGACCAGGCGTCGCTGACCCGCAGGCTGGAAGCCGATCTCGACGCCTCCTCCGAATTCATCGCCGTCGAAGCCGTTCTGCTCGGGCGTCAAGCCATGGGCGAGGCGATGACGCATGGCCTGTTCCGCGACCGCTGGCGCATTCGCCATGGCGGCAAGCTGGTGCATGCCGAAGAGCTGCTGCTTGCGGGTGAGGTGGCGGAGATGACGGCGAAGACGGCGGTTCTGGCCGGGCAGGTGGCCTTTGCGACGCTGCTTTATATCGGGCCTCTCTCCGAGGCGCTTCTGCCTAAAATCCGGGCTATTGCCGGTGAAAGCGGCGGTGCCAGCGAATGGCAGGGCAAGCTTGTCGTGCGTGTCTCTGCGGCAGACGGTTTCTCCCTCAGAAAATTGCTTTTTCCGATCATTTCGCTCTTGCGAAACGGCGCGCCAGTGCCGAAGGTCTGGAATCTGTAACCTCCGGATCGCCCGCGACAGGCGACCTTCCGGGGTCTGTCAAACAAGTCGGACCTGTTCCCCGAAACCCTCAGTGGTTTGCGGTGCAGGTGCGCAAGCTGCGGGACGACGATGAACCTTAGCCCAAGAGAAAAAGACAAGCTGCTGATTTCCATGGCCGCCATGGTGGCGCGCCGCCGGCTGGAGCGCGGCGTGAAGCTCAACTATCCCGAAGCGATTGCGCTGATTAGCGATTTCGTCGTCGAGGGCGCCCGTGACGGCCGCGCCGTGGCCGATCTGATGGAAGCCGGCGCGCATGTGATTTCACGCGATCAGGTGATGGAAGGCATTGCCGAAATGATCCATGATGTGCAGGTGGAAGCGACGTTTCCTGACGGCACCAAGCTGGTGACCGTTCACGAACCGATCCGGTGAGGGGGAAGGCATGGCGCTGGAACTGAGGCCCAATTGTGAATGCTGCGACCGCGATCTCGCGCCCGACAGCCGGGATGCGATGATCTGCTCGTTCGAATGCACCTTCTGCGTTGATTGTGTGACGGATGTGCTTCAAGGCGCCTGCCCGAATTGCGGCGGTGAGCTGGTTCGCAGGCCGGTCCGCCCGACGGCAAAGCTCGTCAACAATCCGGCGTCAACGAAGCGCGTGCTGAAGGCCGAAGGCTGCGCGGCCGCGACCGCCGCCTGAGACAGACAAGGGAGAGCACCATGAAGCCAGGCGAAATCATTGCCGCAGAGGGCACCATCGAACTCAATGCCGGCCAGCCGACGGTGACGATCGAAGTGGCCAATTCCGGCGACCGGCCGGTCCAGGTGGGCAGCCATTACCATTTCTTCGAGACCAATGCCGGGCTTATTTTCGAGCGCGACAAGGCGCGCGGCATGCGTCTCGATATTCCGGCAGGCACGGCGGTGCGTTTCGAGCCGGGCCAGAAGCGGGAAGTAACGCTGGTGCCGCTTTCCGGCAAGCGTGAGGTTTATGGTTTTCGTCAACAGGTCATGGGGAGGTTATAAGATGGCCAGTGCGCATTATCATGGAAGCTGCCAATGCGGCGACGTCAGCTTCGAGGTCGATGCCGATCTCGATCATACCATTGTCTGCAATTGCTCGCGCTGCAAGCGTCTGGGTTCCACGCTGGCCTTTGCGCCGCGTGAGAAATTCACGTTGCTTTCCGGCGAGGACAAGCTGAGCGAGTATCTCTTCAACAAACATAAAATCCATCATCTTTTCTGCTCCACCTGCGGCATTGAAAGCTTTGCTTATGCCGATGGGCCGGATGGAACGCCGATGGTGGCGGTGAACGCCAATTGTCTTGATGGCGTTGATCCTCGGGCGCTGAAGCCGCAGGCTTTTGACGGCGCGGCGGCCTGAATGATGATTGAGAGACGGAAAAATCTTTTCTTGGCGGCTGTGCTGCTTACCGTCACCGCCGGCTTTTCGATGCCGGCTGCCGCGCAGAACGAACCGGATTGCAAGGCACCGGAAACGCAGGCGGACATGACCATCTGCGCCGGCAAGGACTATGAAAAGGCCGACAAGCAGCTGAACGCCGAATATCAGAAGCTGCGCAAGCTGCTCACCGAGCGTGACAAGGCGGCGGATGCAAGCGGCAAGGGTGCGACTGACGCTCTGGTGACTGCGCAGCGCGCCTGGGTGGCGTTTCGGGATGCCAATTGCGCTCTCTCCGGCTTTCAGGCGCGCGGCGGCTCGATGGAACCGATGCTGATCTCTTCCTGCCTTGCCGATCTGAGCGGCAAGCGCGCCGAAGAACTGCGCCAGCTTGCCGAGGGTTTCTGAACGGCATGGGGCGGCGCATCACGATTGTCGGAAACGGGGAACTGCCGCCGGGTGCGGCTGATTTCATCGACCGTTCCGACATCGTCATCCGCTTTAATGATTGCCGGTCTCTGGGGCCTGGCGGCACACGCACCGATGTGGTGGCCGTCTGTAACACCGGGCGGCCGGGTCGCGAGATGACTGAAGGCACCGAATGGCGCGACAGCGACGGGGTGCGGCAGGCTGCGGCCATCTGGTCGGTGCGCGATCCCGCAAAGTTTGCCGAAATGGAGCCGGATATTCGCCGGCGCTGGCCGGAACTGACCGACTTCTGCGCCGATTACACCGCTGGCTTTGCCGCCATCGCACGAGAAACCGGCAAGAGCCACATCGTTATTCCGCGCGGCCTGCACGAAAGGCTGGATATGGCGCTCGAAGCCTATACGCCCGCACCCTATGTCTGCCCCAGCACTGGCCTTTTCGCCATCGCCCATGTTCTTGAGAGCGTCAGCGGTGATGGTGATGAGGTGGCGATTGCCGGTTTCGGCCATCAGGGCTGGAGCGGTCACCCATTTGCCGCCGAACAACAGCTGGTCGAAGCCCTTGCGGGCAAGGGCCGGCTCAAACGAATTTCTCGCACATCGATTTTCTCCGCATCCCAAGGAGCCTGAGCCCATGCCTTACAAGATTTCCCGCGCCGCCTATGCCGGCATGTTCGGCCCGACCGTTGGCGACAAGGTGCGTCTTGCCGATACCGAACTCTTCATCGAGATCGAGAAGGACCACACGACCTATGGCGAGGAAGTGAAATTTGGCGGCGGCAAGGTCATTCGCGACGGCATGGGCCAGAGCCAGGCAACACGGGCGGAAGGCGCTGTCGATACCGTCATCACCAATGTGGTGATCGTCGACCATAGCGGCATCTACAAGGCGGATGTCGGCCTGAAGAACGGTCGCATCCACGCCATCGGCAAGGCAGGCAACCCGGATACGCAGCCGGGCGTGACGATCATCGTCGGTCCCTCTACGGAAGCGATCGCCGGCGAAGGCAGGATCCTGACCGCCGGCGGTATGGACGCGCATATCCATTACATCTGCCCGCAGCAGATCGAGGAAGCGCTGATGAGCGGCATCACCTGCATGCTGGGCGGCGGCTCCGGCCCGGCGCATGGCACGCTCGCCACCACCTGCACCGGCGCATGGCACATCGAGCGGATGATCGAAAGCTTCGATGCTTTTCCGATGAATCTGGCGCTGGCCGGCAAGGGCAATGCCTCGCTGCCCGCACCGCTGGAAGAGATGATCCTTGCCGGCGCATCGTCGCTGAAGCTGCATGAGGACTGGGGCACGACGCCCGCCGCCATCGACAATTGCCTGACGGTCGCCGACGAATACGACGTGCAGGTGATGATCCACACCGATACGCTGAACGAGAGCGGCTTCGTGGAAGACACGGTCGCCGCCATCAGGGGCCGCACCATCCATGCCTTCCACACCGAAGGTGCGGGCGGCGGGCATGCGCCTGATATCATCAAGGTCTGTGGCAATCCCAACGTCATCCCGTCTTCCACCAACCCGACGCGGCCCTATACCGTCAATACGCTGGCCGAACATCTTGACATGCTGATGGTGTGCCACCATTTGTCGCCGTCCATTCCGGAAGACATCGCCTTTGCCGAAAGCCGCATCCGCAAGGAAACCATCGCGGCGGAAGATATTCTCCATGATATCGGCGCGTTTTCGATCATCTCGTCCGACAGCCAGGCCATGGGCCGTGTCGGCGAAGTGGCGATCCGCACCTGGCAGACCGCCGACAAGATGAAGCGTCAGCGCGGCCGCCTGAAGGAAGAGACCGGCGAAAACGACAATTTCCGTGTGCGCCGTTACATCGCCAAATATACCATCAACCCGGCCATCGCCCAGGGTGTCAGCCATGAGATCGGCTCTGTCGAAGTCGGCAAGCGCGCCGATCTTGTCTTGTGGAACCCGGCCTTTTTCGGCGTGAAGCCGGAGATGGTGCTGCTCGGCGGTTCGATTGCCGCTGCACCCATGGGCGATCCCAATGCCTCCATTCCCACTCCGCAGCCGATGCATTACCGGCCGATGTTTGCGGCCTACGGCAAGCTGCGCACCAATTCCTCGGTTACTTTCGTATCACAGGCGTCGCTGGATGCCGGCCTTGCCCAGCGCCTCGGCGTCGCCAAGAAGCTTTTGGCGGTGAAGAATGTGCGCGGTGGCATTTCCAAGGCGTCGATGATCCACAATTCCCTCACCCCGCATATCGAGGTTGATCCCGAGACCTATGAAGTGCGGGCGGATGGCGAATTGCTGACCTGCGAACCGGCCACCGTGTTGCCGATGGCGCAGCGTTATTTCCTGTTCTAACGGGGCGTTACGTTGAGAACTGTCCTCAGATGGATCGGCGGCGGCGTGCTGCTGATCGTGCTGCTTCTTGTGTTCGGCACTGTGGTGCCGCGCCCCTTTTTCGCCGATGATGCAAGCGGCGTGAGGGATCGCGAAATCCTGCTATTGTCCAACCCGATCCATACGGACATTGCCCTGCCGGTGGATGACGATCTGCGGCGGGTGTTTTCCGAGTTGCAGGAATGCGGTATTGCCGTCAACCATCCCGCAGCTGCCACTCTGGTGTTCGGCTGGGGTGGCCGGTCGTTTTACATACAGACACCTACATGGGCAGATCTGAAACCGATGCCGGTGCTGCGCTCGTTTACGCTGGATCAATCGGTGATGCATGTTGATGTGACGGGGGATTTTCCCGCCGATCTGGCCGGGGTGAAACGGCTTCGTATTTCTGAAGCCGGTTATCAGCGCCTTCTCGCCGGTATCAGGGCAAGTTTCCTCAGAAACGGTGGCAAGGTTCAGCTCGTCCCCGGTGCCGCCTATGGTCTGACGGACGCGTTTTTCGAGGCGAATGGCTGGTTTAATGCGCTGGCCGGTTGCAACACGTGGTCGGCCGCCATGTTGCGCGAGGCCGGTATTCGAACCGGCTGGTGGACGCCCTTGCCGCCGCTGTTGCGCTGGTCGGTCGATCTCCACAATTGATCCCTCGCCGATGCGGCATTTCGTACATTCGATGACTTAAATCCGATTTTTATGCTGCACCGCAGCGCATCTTGCGTTATGGAAACGGCAAAAGAATTCCGCGCGGATTGATCCCAAGCGATCCGCATAAAACACCTGATCAGGAGAAAAGACATGCTCGGCAAAAAAGTGCCCGCCGTAACTTTCCGCACGCGCGTTCGTGACGAGGCCGTTGGCGGCCCCAATCCGTTCCGCTGGCAGGACATGACCTCCGACGATTATTTCAAGGGCAAGAAGGTCGTCCTGTTTTCGCTGCCCGGCGCCTTCACGCCGACCTGCTCGACCTTCCAGCTGCCCGATTTCGAAAAGCTGGCGGGTGAATTCCGCGCGCTCGGCGTCGATGAAATCTACTGCCTGTCGGTCAACGATGCCTTCGTCATGAATGCCTGGGCAAAGGGCCAGAACCTCGAAAACGTCAAGGTCATTCCGGATGGTTCGGGCGAGTTTACCCGCAAGATGGGCATGCTGGTCGCCAAGGACAATCTCGGTTTCGGCATGCGCTCCTGGCGTTACGCCGCCGTCATCAATGACGGTCTGGTCGAGCAGTGGTTCGAGGAAGAGGGTTATCAGGACAATTGCGAATCCGATCCTTACGGCGTTTCCTCGCCGCAGAACATTCTGGAAAACCTGAAAAGCCGCGCTGCGGCCTGATTGGTTTGTTATTTTGTGAAGGCCCGGCAGCGATGCCGGGCTTTTCCTTTTTCCGAGGCACGCGTGCCCCGAAATCGCTTCTTGAAATCCCCCCGCCTATCCGTCAAAAATCGAAACCCCAAGACAGTTTCGAACGGATCATCCCATGCTGCGCGTTACCTCTTACCATCCCGCCGGAACCCCTGGCGACGAGCCTTCCGGTTATGTCACGCTGGCGCATGACCAGCGGCATCTGCGCCGCAAACTGCTGCATCTGCAAAATGACGAGATGGTGATGCTCGATCTGAAGGAAGCCGTGCTGTTTGCCCATGGCGATCTTCTCGTGGTGGAAAACGGTGATCTGATCGAGGTTCGGGCTGCGGCTGAAAAGCTGTTTGAAATCACGCCGAAGGATCGGCTTCACCTGATCGAGCTTGCCTGGCATCTGGGCAACCGGCATCTTGCCGCGCAGATCGAGGAGGAGCGTATCCTCATCCTGCGCGACCACGTCATCCGCGCCATGCTCGAAGGTCTCGGTGCCACGGTGCGTGATGTGGAAGAGCCTTTCCAGCCGGCTCGTGGCGCCTATCACGCCCATGGCGGCCATTCCCATGGGCATGGGCATGGGCATGACCATGGCCACCATCACGATCACGGCTGATCCGTGAGCGACGATCGCGGCGTTGCCGCGCTGCTGCGGCTGATGGCCTGGCTGTCGCCAGCCTTTCCGGTTGGTGGCTTTTCCTATTCCGGCGGGCTGGAAAAGGCGGTTGAGGACCGGCGTGTCTGCGATGCCGCTGAACTGGGCGGCTGGGTGGAGACGCTTTTGCGCCACGGCAGCCTGTGGAACGATGCGGTGTTTCTGGCGGAAGGCTGGCGCAGGGGCACCGATGCCGCCGCCCTGAATGAAACGGCCACCCTGGCGCGGGCGCTGGCCGGCTCGGCGGAGCGATATCGCGAAACGGTGCTCCTGGGTGATGCCTTCGTTGCCGCTGCCGGCGCATGGCCGCATGCGGTTCTGGAACTATTGCCGAAGGAGTGTCCATATCCTGTCGCCGTCGGGGCCGTGGCCGCTGCGCATGCGGTGCCGCTTCAGGAAACGCTTGCCGCTTTCGCACATGCCGGGGTCTCGCAACTGGTTTCGGCCGGCATCCGCCTCGGCGTGGCAGGCCAGAAGGATGGCGTCGCCATTCTGGCCGCAAGCGAGGCGGTGATTGCGGAGATGGCGGCACGGGCTGCGCAATCCACGCTCGATGACCTCGGCAGCGCCACGATCCTCGCCGATACGGCGGCGATGCGCCACGAGATGCAGGGCACGCGGCTTTTCCGTTCTTGAAAGCTACGGCATTGATGGAGCGAGTGTATGCCGCTTGTTTCTTCTCCCCGCCGGGGAGAAGGTCGCAGCAGCGGGATGAGGGGGTAAGCTCTCGGTATATCGCTGGCGTTGCCCCCTCATCCGACCCTTCGGGCCACCTTCTCCCCGGTGGGGAGAAGAAACAGGCGGCACGGTTCTTGCTTATCTTGAAGCGATAAGCGGAGGAGATATGGTGAGACAGGACCGAAGCATAGTGAAGGAAACACAGTCGTGAAATCGGGCATGAAATCGGGCAATGGCCCGCTGCGCGTCGGCATTGGCGGGCCGGTTGGTTCGGGCAAGACGGCGCTGACGGAAAAGCTCTGCAAGGCGATGAGCGCCGATTATTCCGTCGCCGTCGTTACCAATGATATCTACACCAAGGAAGATGCCGAGGCGCTGGTGCGCATGCAGGCGCTGCCATCGGAACGGATTGTCGGCGTGGAGACGGGCGGTTGTCCGCATACCGCCATCCGCGAGGATGCGACGATCAATCTGCAGGCGATTGCCGGGCTCAATGCCCGCTTTCCCGATCTTGATGTCGTCTTCATCGAATCCGGCGGCGACAATCTCGCCGCGACCTTTTCGCCCGATCTTGCCGATATCACCATCTATGTGATCTCCGTCTGCCAGGGTGAGGAAATTCCGCGCAAGGGCGGGCCGGGCATCACCCGCTCCGACCTGCTGGTCATCAACAAGAAGGATCTGGCACCTTATGTCGGCGCCGATCTGACTGTCATGGACAATGATGCGACCCGAATGCGCAATGCCATGCCCTTCGTTTTCACCGATATGAAGCGGGGCGATGGGGTGGAGCATATCGTCGGTTTCCTGAAAGAGCAGGGTGGTCTCTGAGCCATGAATACGTCTCTTCATTTCGGCCCCTATGCCGTGTCCCGTTTTGTCGATGGCGTTTACAAGGCGCCCGTCGGCCATCTCATCCATCGGCAGGGCGAGACGGCGCTGGCCGCGGTTCTCGACGGGCTTGAAGGCGAGACGGTGGATGTGGACGTCAATTGTTTCACGCTCTCCGGTCCTGATGGCATCTGGCTGGTCGATGCCGGTTGCGGCACGGCCTGGGGTGCCGCCTATGGCCATGCCCGCGCGGCAATGATTGCTGCCGATATCCAGCCGACCGATGTGAGGCGTGTCATCCTCACCCATATTCACGGCGATCATGCGCTTGGCCTCATTGATGGCGACAAGCCCTATTTTCCCAATGCGGAAATATGGGTGCCAGAGGCCGATCTCGGCTTTTTCACCAGTGCGGATGCCCGCAAGAGCCTGCCGCCTGCCCGGCAGGGCGGTTTCGATCTCGCCTCCCGGCTGCTCGATATCTGTGGTGCCATGCTGCGGCCGATCCCCATGGGCATGATTGCCGACGACATCGAGGCGATCGCCATGCCCGGCCACACGCCGGGGCATGCCGGCTATCTCATCGGCAGCGGCGATAACCGGCTGTTATTGTGGGGTGATGTGCTGCATGTGAGCGGATTGCAGGCGGACGATCCTGCAATCGCTTTCGTTTACGATATCGATTCCGAACTTGCCTATGCCACCCGTCTTGCGGCGCTGGCGGAGGCGGCCGATCACGGCTGGCTGGTATCCGGCGGCCATCTCGGCGGGTTTTTCCATATTAAACGGCAGGGCGACGGCTTCCGCTTTGTGCCGCAGCCGGGCTGATCTGCCCTTTCCGGAACGGCGAAAGGCGGGCTGCCGGCTGGCATCCCGCCCTTCTTCCTCTCCCGCTATCTTCAGATCTGCTTCAATGCGGCGACGTCATTGACCTGCACGATGCGGCCACGCACGGTGACGCCTGATTTTTTCAGCGCCGAGAAGGCGCGCGACAGGGCTTCCGGCGCAAGGCCGAGCTTGCCGGCAAGCAGGCTTTTCTGGAATGGCAGTCGCATCGAAAAGGATGTCGCGTCGCGCGGGCCCTGATTGATGAGATAATGGGCGACGCGTTGTGGTGCTGTCTGCAGCCGGTCGTTGGCAATGCAATCCATGGTGCCAAGCAGGCTGTTGGAAAGGCAGCGCATGACGGCCTTGGCGATTGCCGGTTCCTGGTCGATCAACGTGCGGATTCTCGCGAGCTCGAAACGCGCCACGGTGCAGCTTTCCGCCGCCTGTGCGCTGTAACGATAGCTGTCGCTGCCGAAAATCAGGCATTCGTTGAACGTATCGCCCGGACCGCTGACGCGCACATCCGCCTCGCGCCCATGCCTGTCCAGCCGGTAAAGGCGGACATAACCCGACAGAACGCAATAAAAATGCTGCGCCGCTTCGCCTTCCTTGAAGAGCACATGGCGGGCGTTGACATTGATGATGGTCGCCGCCTCCATCAGCTTCAACGCCACTGCGTCATCCGCTATCCCGATCAAGGGCGCGCGCAGCAGAATGTTCCTGTCCCTGTTGCTCAGCTTCACGGTCTTGTTCACGTCCATCCGGCTCCCGCTCAAACCTTTTGCCGGGCTGTCCGCAGCGATACGAAACCGGGGATGTTCCGTCTCTCTCACGCCTATCTGCAAAGAACTCATCGCATTATCCTTCGACCGGCAATTCCCGATGCGAGGGAGATTAGCAGTTCACCTGAAAAGCGAATTGATTTCGATCAAACGGGCTTTGGCAATATGGCCGGGCCATTCGTGCTCCAGACAGAAGGTTAAATATGGAGCGGGCGAGTACGGCATATTTCTTCTCCCCGAGGGGGAGAAGGTCGCGGCAGCGGGATGAGGGGGCAAGCTCCCCGTAAATCTCTGCCGTTGCCCCTCATCCGACCCTTCGGGCCACCTTCTCCCCCTTGGGGAGAAGAAGCAAGCGGCGACGCATTGCGCAAAATAAGAACGCCGGGCACAAGGCCCGGCGTTTCAATCTTCATTTTGCAAGCTTCACTCCGCAGCAAGCGGCGGCAGCCGCAATATATTGCTGCCCCTGTCGCTGGATTTGTCTCCCGAGCCCTTTTCCATGCCGGCGACGCGGGCCTCCAGCGAGGAGAGCGCCAGGCTGTTTTCGCGGGCGATCTCCGAGAGTTTCTCATTGGAGAGAGCCTCTTCCTCCTCTTCCTTCTTGCCGACGAAGCGGCCGAAGAGGTGGGCGAGCAGGCGCGACAGGTCGTCCATGATCAGGAAGAAGGCCGGAACCACGATCAGCGACAGCACGGTCGAGACGATGATGCCGCCGATGACCGCGATTGCCATAGGCGCGCGGAACGAGCCGCCTTCGCCGACGCCGAGTGCCGAGGGCAGCATGCCCGCCGACATGGCGATGGAGGTCATGATGATCGGGCGGGCGCGCTTGCGACCGGCCTCGATCATGGCTTGCACCCGTTCCATGCCGTGACGGCGCATTTCGATGGCGAAGTCTACCAGGAGGATGGCGTTCTTTGTCACGATGCCCATCAGCATCAGGATACCGATGAGAACCGGCATGGACAGCGCGTTCTGGGTGATGATGAGCGCGACGGCCACGCCGCCGATGGCGAGCGGCAGTGAGAACAGGATGGTGAAGGGCTGGATGACATCCTTAAACAGCAGGATGAGCACCACCAGCACCAGCAGCAGGCCGAGCAGCATGGCGTTAACGAAGCCCTGCTGCATTTCACCCTGCACCTTGGCGTCGCCGCTTTCCGCCAGGCGGACGCTTGCCGGCAGTTTGGTTTCCGCCACGATCCGCTTGAACTCGGCCGTCGATGTATCGAGCGCCGTGCCGAACGGCACGTCGGAGCCGATGGAGACGACGCGGTTGCGGTCGTTGCGCTTGATCGAGCTTGGACCTTCCGAATAGTCGATATCGGCAACGCTGTAGAGCGGCACCAGCGACCCGGATGCGGTCTTGATCTTCAGGGCGCGGATGGTGGCGAGATCGCGGCGGGTATCGATGGACGCCTGTACGCGGATCGGAATCTGCCGGTCATCGAGCGAGATCTTCGTCAGCAGCGCATCGATATCACCGATGGTGGCGACGCGAACCGTCTGCGAAATCTGCTGCGGCGTGATGCCGAGGCGGGCGATTTCATCCTTGCGCGGGCGGATCTGCAATTCCGGACGCGGCAAGGCGCCTTCCGAGCTGACATTGGCGAGGATGGGCGAGGCGCGCAGGCGGCTTTCGAGAATGCCGACGGCGTCGTTCAGGTCCTTCTCGTTCGACGACAGGAAGTTGAAGCTCAGCTCGCGTTCCGCACGGTCGTTCAGCTTGATGATGCGCACATCCGGAATGGTGCGGACCTTGGCGAAGATATCCCGTTCCACATCCCATTGCGGTCGGATGCGGCCCTTTTCTTCCACCTTCGGAAGATATTGGCCGATGAGCGGAATGGAGCCCAGCCCCTTGTTGACCAGCACCTTCAGCAGCGAATGGTCGATATGCTGGAGGATGACGTTGACGGTGGCGCGGCGAAGTTCCAGATCGCCCTTGGGCGACGCGCCGCCGAGAATGAAGACGCTTTCCACGCCGTTGATGTCACGGATGGCATGGTAGATCTCGGTCGTCGTCCGGTCGGTTTCATCCAGCGTCGCATTGGGCGGCAGTTCCACCGAAAGCGTCACACGCGAGGCGTCGTCCGGCGGCAGGAAGCTGCCCGGAACGCCGGCGAGAAGAATGACGGAGGCGACGAGGAAGCCGATGGCGCCGATGAGCGTCAGGTAACGCGCCCACCATTTGCGGGTGGTGGCGGAAACCATGCGCGTATAGGCCTTCATCAGGCGGCCGTCATTGTCGTGATGGTCGTCCATCGCGTCTTCGGCACGCATCAGATAGGCCGCCATCAGTGGCGTGATGAGGCGGGCCACCGCCAGCGAGAAGAACACCGAGAAGGCAACCGTCAGACCGAACTGGATGAAGTACTGACCGGGAATGCCGGGCATGAACGACACCGGCACGAAGACGGCGATGATGGTGAAGCTGGTGGCGATGACGGCGAGGCCGATTTCGTCGGCGGCCTCCAGTGCTGCCCGATACGGCGTCTTGCCCATCTTGATATGGCGGGCGATGTTCTCGATTTCCACGATGGCGTCGTCCACGAGAATACCCGTGGCGAGCGTCAAGGCCAGGAAGCTGACGAGGTTGAGAGAAAAGCCCATCAGGTCCATGATCCAGAAGGTCGGGATCGCGGAAAGCGGTAGCGCCACGGCGGCAATCAGCGTGGCGCGCCAGTTCCTGAGGAACAGCAGGACGACGATGATGGCGAGGATGGCGCCCTCGATCAGCGTATCCAGCGCCGCCTTGTAGTTGCCATAGGTGAAATAGACGGCGTCATCGACCATCTGGATCGAGACTTCCGGATGATCCTTGCGGACCTTTTCGAGGCTTTCCGCCACGGTTTCGGCGACCGAAACCTCGCTTGCGCCCTTGGACCGGAACACTGAGAAGGTGACGGCGGGGTTGCCGTTGAACCGTGAGAAGGATTTCTGCTCCTGATAGGTGTCGGCCACCGTACCCAGTTCGGAAAGCTTGACGAAGCGGCCGTTGGAGAGCGCGATGGTGGTGTTGGCAAGTTGCGTCACGTCGCGCGTATCGCCGAGCGTGCGGATCGTCTGCTCATTGCCGCCGATCTGGCCGCGGCCGGAACCGAGATCGATGTTGGTGCCGCGCAGCTGGCTGTTCACCTCGCTTGCGGTAATGCCATAGGCATCGAGCTTTTCGGGGCTGAGCGACACGCGCACTTCGCGGTCCGCACCACCGTAACGGTCGACCTTGCCGATGCCGGACTGACCCTGCAGCGAGCGCTTGATCGTGTCGTCGACGAACCAGGACAGTTCTTCGAGTGTCATGTTCGGCGAAGAAACGGCAAAGGTCTGGATCGCCTGGCCTTCGACGTCGATCTTGCTGACGACAGGCACTTCGATGTCAGCCGGCAGATCGCTGCGGATCTTGTCGATGGCGTCTTTCGTGTCCTGAACCGCTTCTTCGGTCGGCTTTTCGATGCGGAAGACGACTGTTGTCGTCGACTGGCCGTCGACCACGGTGGACTGGATTTCATCGACGCCGCTGATCGCGGCGACGGCGTCTTCGATTTCCTTCGTCACCTGCATTTCCAGCTCGGAGGGCGAAGCGCCGCTCTGGGTCACGGTGACGGCAACGACGGGAACGTCGATATTCGGAAAACGGGTGATCGGCAGGGTCTTGAAGGCCTGCATGCCGAGGATCATCAAAAGCGCGAAGCCGAGAAGCGGCGCAATCGGGTTACGGATTGACCATGCGGAGAAGTTCATTTCATTCCCTCAGTCAGTTGGACGCAGCCGTCTGGGCCTCGACCGGTCGGATCCGGTCACCATCACGCACGAATGCTCCAGCTTTCTCGACAACCTTGTCTCCAGCGGTAAGGCCGCTGACAATTTCGATAAAACCGCTGTCTTCTATGCCGGTCTCGATCTTCACCTGCTTGACGACGTCGCCTTCCACCTTGCGGGTGGTCGAGCCTTCGCGTCCGGAGGTGACGGCCGATAGCGGCAGGGCAAGCGCGTTCGTCTCTTCGACGATGATCTCGGCGCTGGCATACATGCCGGATCGTGCCGGGCTGTTTTCCGGCAGCACCACATGCACGGAGCCGAGGCGCGTCGTCGGATCGACGGTCGGCGACACGAGGCGCACCTTGCCCTCTATTTTCTGGGCTCCGCCGGCAACCGTCAAATAGGCTTTCTGGCCGGCCTTGACCTTCTGGATATCGGTTTCGGAAAGATCGGCGACGAGTTCGATGGCGCCATCCTTGATGACGGTGAAAAGCGGGTTGCCGGAGCCGCTGGCAATGGCCCCGACCTTGGCGTTCTTGGCGGAGACGATGCCGGCCACGGGGGTTTTCACGCCCGTGCGCGTCAGCTTCAGATCGATGTCGTCGATCTGCGCGTCAACGACCTTGATATCTGCTTCGCCAGCGGAAACGGCCTGTTTGGCGGCCTCGAGCCGGGCCTGCGCCACCTGAGCGGCGGCCTCGGTCTTTTCCGTCTCGGAGACGGAACCGGAGCCGCTCTGGCCGAGCTTGGCGGCCCGGTCTCGCTGGCGGATAGCGTCGTTGAGATTGGCCTGCGCTTCCAGAACCTGCGCCTTCGACTGGGTGACGGAGGCTTCGGCCTTGGCCTTGTTGGCCTCAAGCTGGCTCTTCTGCAGCACAAGGCTGTCGGAGGAGAGCACGGCCAGAACCGCATTGGCTTCCACCCGGTCGCCGATATCGGCATTCAGCGTATCGATCGACAGGCCGTCAACCAGCGGCTGGACGTAAATCTCGTCCACGGGGCGGATCGTGCCTGTCGCGATGATGCGGTCAACGAGATCGCGTTTTGCGGCGTGCGCCACGATGATGGAGGGCAGGTTCTGCTGTTTGGCCGGTGCCTGCGCTTCGCCTTCGGCGGCAGCCGAAAAAGGCAGTGCCGTTGCGGAAAGAAGGAGTAAAACAAAGCGGTTGAAGGTAAATTTATGCTGCATGTGTCTTGGCTCGCGCAATATCCGATCGCATGTCCTGCAGCCGTAAGGCGTGTTTTAATAGGTCATGCGATAGCGAATGTGAAACAAGGGATCACAATACTTCCTTTTCGATCCTCCCGATTCAAACGCCCCTCAACGCGAACCTTAAGCACATTGCCCTTGTGCTTTTTCTACAAGATCAAATTTGGCAGTCTTGTGGGGCGGACTCTAATTGTTGTTGTCGTGCAAATCAATCCGCATAGCCACGATGGTTGATATACATTTTTGTATAGGTCTGGATATTGTAATTGGTCAAATAGGTTACCAGTGAAAAAAGAAACGCGCGGACAGGGCCGCGCGTTCCATGCTTTCGGGTTCGATTTGGCTATTTCAGCGCCGCATCGGTGATTTCGGTGGTGTAAGCGCCGGAGGGTTCCTTGGTGATGACAGGATCGGACCCGCCGCCAAGCAGGGTTTTGACGGTGCGATCATAATCCGCCTTGTCGAGCGCGCCTTTCGAACCGGCAGTCAGCTTTGCCACTTCGCCCATCATCCGCTTCTGGTGCTTTTCGGTCTGGGCGCCGGAGGCGTCGTTTTCGAGAACGATACCGGCGGCATCGTCAGGGTTTTCTTCCGCCCATTTCCAGCCCTTCATCGAGGCACGGACGAATTTGACCATGTCCTCCTTGAATTTGGCGTCCTTCAGCTTGTCTTCGAGAACGTAGAGCCCGTCTTCCAGCGTCGCCACGCCTTCATCTTCATATTTGAAGGTGACGAGGTCTTCCGGCTTGATGCCGGCGTCGAGGACTTGCCCGTATTCATTGTAGGTCATGGTGGAAATGCAGGCGGCCTGCTTTTGCAACAGCGGATCGACGTTGAAGCCCTGCTTGAGAACGGTGACGCCATCAGCCCCGCCGGTGGTCGGGATTTTCAGGTGCGCCATCCATGACAGGAACGGATATTCATTGCCGAAGAACCAGACGCCGAGCGTCTTGCCCTTAAAGTCGTCGGGCTTGGTGATGCCGGTTTCCTTGAGGCAGGTGAGCATCATGCCAGAGGATTTGAACGGCTGGGCGATGTTGACCAGCGGCACGCCCTTTTCACGGGTGGCGAGTGCGGATGGCAACCAGTCGACGATCACGTCAGCACCGCCACCGGCCAGAACCTGTGCCGGCGCAATATCCGGACCGCCCGGCTTGATGTCGACATCAAGCCCTTCGGCTTCGTAGAAGCCCTTGTCCTTGGCGACGTAATAACCGGCAAATTGCGCCTGGGTCACCCATTTCAGCTGCAGGGTCACCTTGTCGGCGGCCTGCGCATTCATCGCCGTCATCAGTGACGCGCCGGTCAGAAGCATGGATGCAAGTTTCATTTTCATCGCTGTTCCCTTTTTCGTTATTTACGTTCGTCCCCCACGGACGGACGGATGCCAGAAGGTGACGGCCCGCTCTGCGAGCGCCACCAGACCATAAAAGCCCGAGCCTGCCAGCGCCGCGACAGCGATTTCGGCCCAGACCATATCGACATTGCTGCGGCCCATTTCCGCCGAAATGCGGAAACCCATGCCGACGATGGGTGTGCCGAAAAACTCCGCGACAATGGCGCCGATCAAGGCCAGCGTGGAGTTGATTTTCAGCGCATTGAAGATGAAGGGCGAGGCGGCGGGCAGACGCAGTTTCACCAGCGTCGGCCACCAGCCGGCGGCATAGGTGCGCATCAGGTCGCGCTCCATGTGGCTTGCGGCGGCAAGGCCCTGCACCGTGTTCACCAGCATCGGGAAAAACGTCATGATGACGACGACGGCGACTTTCGACTGCCAGTCGAAGCCGAACCACATGACCATGATGGGGGCGACGCCGACCACCGGCAGAGCGGAGACGAAATTGCCGATGGGCAGCAGCCCGCGCTGGAGGAAGGGCGATCTGTCGATGAGGATGGCGACGATGAAGCCGAGGCCGCAGCCGAGCACATAGCCCGTCAGCACGGATTTAAGGAATGTCTGGCGGAAATCCGCCCAGAGGATCGGCAGAGAGCCGAGAAGACGGGCTAGGATGGCGCTGGGGGCCGGCAGCAGGATGGGCGGCACGGCAAAGCCGCGCACAATGCCTTCCCAGAGCGCCAAAAGGGCAAGTCCGAAAAGCAGCGGCACGGCGATGTCGCTGATGCGCTTTGCGGCGGGCGCGGAGAACCTGCGGCGCACCAGCCATTCGTTCACGGCCCAGGCGGCAAGCCAGAACAGGATCGCGCCAATAAACCAGCCGGGGTTCGTCATGGCCTTGCTCCCATTCGCTTGAGGACTGCGGCATGGGCGATGCCGATAATGGAGACCAATAGGGCGGCGACACCGGCTGCCATGAACAGCGCCGCCCATATCTGCACCGTCTGGCCATAATAGGAGCCGGAGAGCAGCCGCGCCCCGAGACCGGCGACGGCCCCTGTCGGCAATTCGCCGACGATGGCGCCGACCAGCGCAATCGCGATGGCGATTTTCAGCGAGACGAAGAGGTAGGGCAGGGCGGCAGGCCAGCGCAACTTCCAGAAAATCTGGCCCGGCGAGGCATTATAGGTGTGCATCAGGTCCCGCTGGATGGTTTCGGGACTTCTCAGCCCCTTCACCATGCCGACGACGATGGGGAAGAAGGACAGGTAGGTGGAGATCAGCGCCTTGGGCAGCAGCCCGGAAATGCCGATGGAATTCAGCACCACGATGATCATCGGTGCAATGGCGAGGATGGGGATCGTCTGGCTGGCGATGATCCACGGCATGACGGAGCGATCCATGGCGCGGTTATGCACGATGGCGACGGCAAGCAGGATGCCGAGGACCGCACCGATGGCGAAACCGAGCAGCGTGGCCGAAAGCGTGACGCCGGCATGATAGACGAGGCTGCGCTTGGAGGTGATCGCCTTGTTGACGGTGGTGTCCCACAGTTCGGCGGCAATCTGGTGGGGGGCGGGGAGAACCGGGCGTTCCTGTGCGAAGGTTTGCGGCAGGAGTTGTGAGAAGCTCAATGTCTGGCCTGCGCGGGTGGCCTGATCGCGGGCGAAGGGCATGTTGAGATAGATGACGGCGAGGTGCCAGATGATGAGGATGGCGAGGAAGACGGTGAGGATTGGGAGGATGCGGTGGCGGAGGAGGGTCATTGTTTTTCGCTCCGCTGCGTGCATCGAGGGTGATGATTAGCGGTGACCTGTGGGTGAGGCTTACCCCCCTCTGCCCTGCCGGGCATCTCGCCCACAAGGAGGGAGATCGACTCGCGGCGATGTTTCGGCCATCTCAACGCCTGTGGAAAGAGCATTGGTAGCGCTCCTTGCCGATCTCCCTCCTTGTGGGGGAGATGCCCGGCAGGGCAGAGGGGGGTAGCACTTGCCGCAACGGCGTCTTTTCCAGCGTCACCCCTCATAACTATGCCCCGCCTTCAGCCCCTCGCGCACCCGATGCGCAATCGCCAGAAATTCCGGCGTTTCCCTGATTTCAAGCGGCCTCTCCCTCGGCAGAGTAGACTCGATCACGTCAGTCACTCTCCCCGGCCGCGGCGACATGACGACAATTTTCGTCGAGAGATAAACGGCTTCCGGAATGGAATGGGTGACGAAGCAGATGGTCTTGCCGGTCGTATCCCAGAGTTTCAGCAGCTGTTCGTTGAGATGATCGCGGACGATTTCGTCGAGCGCGCCGAAGGGTTCGTCCATCAGCAGCAGGTCGGCATCGAAGGCGAGCGCGCGGGCGATGGAGGCGCGTTGCTGCATGCCGCCGGAAAGCTGCCAAGGGTATTTCTTGCCAAAACCTTTGAGGTTGACGAGGTCCATCGTGCGGTCGATGCGTTCGCGCTGCTCGGCCTTGGTGTAACCCATGATTTCGAGCGGCAAAGCGATGTTCTTTTCGATGTTGCGCCAGGGATAGAGGGCTGCGGCCTGAAAGACATAACCGTAGGATCGGTCTTGCCGGGCGGTTTCCGGCGTCGTGCCGTTGACGGTGATCTCTCCCGATGTGTGTTTTTCGAGATCGGCGATGACCCTCAGAAAGGTAGTCTTGCCGCAACCCGACGGGCCTATGAAGGAGACGAATTCGCCCTTGCCGACTTTGAGATCGACATTGGACAGCGCATGCACCGGGCCATCTCCCGTTTCGAAGGTGAGGCCGAGATTTTTGGCGGAAACGACGGAATAGGGGGAGGCCGGCTTCATCGTGGCTTGGTTTCGCTTTCCGTCAGGGCCGCGCGCGCCAATGGCAGCATGCGGGTTTCGGTGAGTCTGGCGATCGGCAGATCGGGCTTGGCGTCGAGATCGAGCCAGCGCACTTCCTCGATTTCCGCCTGCGGCAGAACCTCGGTATGAAGTCTGGCTATAAAAGCATGGGCAACAACGTCGGCCCCCGGCTCATTGGCGGCCTCCTCCCGGAAGACACCTTCGTAACGAACGGCATGGTCTGGCAACGTCAGGCCGATTTCCTCGGCAAGTTCGCGGTGAAGCGCCTGCTGTGGTGTTTCGCCCGGGTCGATCTTGCCGCCCGGTTGCATGAATTGCGTGGTGCCGCGCTTGCGCACCACCAGCATCTGCCGCCGCTCGTTTAAAAGAACGGCAGCGGCGATGATGATTTCACGTTTTGCTTCAGTGTTCATGATCACACGCCCGATGCCGGAATGCCGCTGCGTTCCACCCGGCGCGGCGAAACGAGTTCTTTCCAGGTGGAAAGCGCCCGGCTGACGGCGGGGTAGGGATCGCGGGGGATGAACTGGCCGTGGCCCGGCTGCGTTTCGATGCTGCCCTCCTCGATGCTGACGAGACCGCGCGACACGGTGAAGCGCGGCAGCCCCCTGATCTTTTGTCCCTCAAACACGTTGTAGTCGATGGCCGATTGCTGGCTCGCCGCGCTGATGGTCTTTTTCAGTGCCGGATCCCAGACAACGATATCGGCATCACTGCCAACGAGGATCGCGCCCTTTTTCGGATAGATGTTGAGGATCTTGGCGATGTTGGTGGAGGTGACGGCGACGAATTCGTTCATCGTCAGACGTCCGGTCACCACACCATGGGTCCAGAGCAGCGGCATGCGATCCTCCAGCCCGCCGGTGCCGTTGGGTATCTTGCGGAAATCACCAATACCGAAGCGTTTCTGCTCGGTGGTGAAAGCGCAATGATCGGTCGCCACGCATTGCAGCGAACCTGACGCCAGACCCGCCCAGAGGCTGTCCTGATGCTGCCGGTTGCGGAAGGGCGGCGACATGACCCGGCGGGCGGCGTGATCCCAGTCGGGATTGGCATATTCGCTGTCGTCGAGGATCAGGTGCTGGATCAGCGGTTCGCCATAAACACGCATGCCATTCTGTCGGGCGCGGCGGATCGCTTCATGCGCCTGCTCGCAGGAGGTGTGGACGACATAAAGCGGCGCGCCGGCCATATCGGCAATGATGATGGCGCGGTTGGTGGCCTCGCCTTCAACGGCGGGCGGACGGGAATAGGCATGGGCCTCGGGGCCAATATTGCCTTCCGCCATCAGCTTTTCCTGCATCTGCGCGACGATATCGCCGTTTTCCGCGTGCACGAAGGGAATGGCGCCCAGCTCGGCGCAGCGCGAGAAGGAGGCGAACATCTCGTCATCATTCACCATCAGCGCGCCCTTATAGGCCATGAAGTGCTTGAAGGAATTGATGCCCTTTTCCAGAACCACCGTCTTCATCTCGTTGAAGACCTGCTCGCCCCACCAGGTGACGGCCATGTGGAAGGAATAATCGCAATTGGCCCGCGTCGCCTTGTTGTCCCAGCGTTGCAGCGCGTCGAGAAGCGATTGCCCCGGTTCGGGCAGACAGAAATCCACCACCATGGTGGTGCCACCGGCCAGCGCCGCCCGCGTACCGCTCTCGAAGTCATCGGCGGAATAGGTGCCCATGAACGGCATTTCCAGATGCACATGCGGATCGATGCCGCCGGGCATGACGTAACATCCGGTGGCATCGAGGATCGTGCCGCCGGTCAGATCAGGCCCGATTTCGGTGATTTTGCCGTGCTCGATCCTCACATCGGCCTTGTAGGTGAGGTCGGCGGTGACGATGGTGCCGTTTTTGATGATGGTGGCGGTCATGGTTACGTGTTCCCGGTAGCGAGGGCTGGCGAATAACGGTCGGGATGATCAGGCAGGAAACTCTCGGCGTTCAGGACGGCGAGGATGGTGTTGAGCGTCGAGGAGGGCTCTTCGAAAATTTCGTGGTTCCAGAAGCGCAGAACCGCATAGCCCTCGCGGTTCAGCCAGAGTGTTCGTTGCCGGTCGTGCGTGGAAGAGGCGTGCTGCGACCCGTCCAGTTCGACGATCAGCTTTTTTTCGCGGCAGACAAAATCGGCGATGTAAGGGCCGAGGGGAACTTGCCGACTGAATTTGAAACCGTTTAGCCGCCGGTTTTTCAGTTCGTACCAAAGGCGGTATTCGGCATCCGTTTCGTCATGGCGGAGCTTTCGGGCCTGGGTGGTTTTGCCGGAATGGCGCTTCGATGCTTTTTTACCGATGTGATCGGCCATGACCCTTGCCCCCTCATCCGGCCCTTCGGGCCACCTTCTCCCCGGCGGGGAGAAGAAATGTGAGGCACCGTCGCAGGTTTTTGCGACGTGGGTGAGAGGGGCGAAAACACTGCCGCGTGTTTCTTCTCCCCGCCGGGGAGAAGGTGGCCCGAAGGGCCGGATGAGGGGGCCTGCCATCGTGGGTACGATCATTCCACGATCTCCGCAGTCTCAAGCACCGCATGCAGCAGCACGTCGCAACCGGCCTTTGCCCATTCCTGCGAAATCTCTTCCGCCTCGTTGTGGGAAAGCCCGTCCACGCAGGGGCAGAAGATCATGGTGGAGGGGGCGACCCTTGCGGTCCAGCAGGCATCGTGGCCGGCGCCGGAGATGATGTCCATCTGGCTGTAGCCGAGTTTTTCGGCGGCGGCGCGCACGCGGCCGACCAGAACCGGATCGAAGGTGACGGGATCGAAATGGCCGATGGCCTCGATGGTGCAGCCGACGCCGAGTTCTTCGGCGATCTGGGGCACCTCACGTTCGAAAATCGCACGCATGCTGTCGAGTTTCGCCTGCGAGGGGGTTCTGAGGTCGATGGTGAAAACCACTTTGCCCGGTAACACATTGCGGGAATTGGGGGTGAAGATCATCTGGCCGACGCCGGCCACCGCACCCGGCTGGTGGGCCATTGCCACTTCCTGCACCTTTTCGAGAATGCGGGCGGCGGCGAGGCCGGCATTGACGCGCATGGCCATCGGGGTGGAGCCGGTATGGGCTTCCTTGCCGGTCAGCGTCACCTCCAGCCACCACAGGCCCTGGCAATGGGTGACGACGCCGATCTGTTTTTGCGCCGCCTCGAGGATCGGCCCCTGTTCGATGTGGTATTCGAAATAGGCGTGCATTTTACGCGCGCCGACCTCTTCCTCGCCCAGCCAGCCAATGCGCTTCAGTTCGTCGCCATAGGTCTTGCCGTCAGTATCGGTGCGGCTATAGGCGTAATCGAGATCGTGGATGCCGGCAAAGACGCCGGATGCCAGCATGGCGGGCGCAAAACGCGCGCCCTCCTCGTTGGACCAGTTGGTGACGGTGACCGGGTGTCTGGTCCTGATATTGAGATCGTTCAGGCTGCGCACCACCTCCAGCCCGGCCAGCACGCCAAGCACGCCATCGAACTTGCCGCCGGTCGGCTGGGTGTCGAGGTGGCTGCCGATATAGACGGGCAGCGCGTCCGGATCCTCGCCGGGGCGGGTGGCGAACATGGTGCCCATGCGGTCGATACCAAGCGTCAGGCCCGCCGCCTCGCACCAGCGCTTGAACAGGTGGCGGCCTTCTCCATCCTCATCCGTCAGTGTGCGGCGATTATTGCCGCCGGCGATGCCGGGGCCGATCTTCGCCATGTCCATCAGACTGTCCCACAGACGGTCGCCTTTGACCGTCAAGTTCTTACCCGCCGCCATGAAGTGTCGTCCTCACCTGTTTTGTTTTTATCGAAGCAAAGCTTGTGCCGTTCCCGTTTTTGCCGGCTAAGATAACAGCCATTGCCTTGTGCTGGCGATGATGGATAAATTGACCGGCTGGTAAACAATGCAAATTTGCGATGACGTCAGCAAGGGACTTTTGTGACGAATCGCACTAATTTTGCCCAAACTGTACGCGTCGATTATTTTTTAATCATACTGTAGCGGCAATTGCATCGAAAAGAAACAGAGAGCAGAGAATGGCCATACCGCGCGCAGCGAAAACACAGAAGCGGACCCGCATTCAGGAGGAAAAGCAGGAAGCTATCCTCGAGGCAGCGCTTAGTGTCTTTTCCATCAATGGCTTTCGTGGTTCCACCATAGACCAGATTGCCGAGGCGGCCGGCATGTCCAAGCCGAATGTGCTTTATTATTTCCGCACCAAGGAGGCGATGCATCGCGCGCTCATCGAACGGGTGCTGGATACCTGGCTTGATCCGCTCAGGGCTTTTGATGCCGGGGGCAATCCCGAAAGCGAGATCCGTTCCTATATTCGCCGCAAGCTGGAAATGTCGCGGGATTTTCCGCGCGAAAGCCGGCTATTCGCCAATGAAATCCTGCAGGGCGCGCCGCATATCGAGGATGAGCTGAAAGGGCCGCTGAAGCAACTGGTGGATGAAAAGGCCGAGGTGATCCGCGCGTGGATGAAGGCCGGCCGGATCGCCAAATGTGATCCCTACCATCTTATCTTTTCGATCTGGTCGACGACCCAGCATTATGCGGATTTCGATGTGCAGGTGCGGGCAGTGCTGGGTGACAGACACGGCGGTGATGGCCGTTTTGAAGATGCGGCCCGGCATCTGGAGCAGCTTTTCATGGGTGGATTGCGGCTGAACGGCTAAGCGGGACCGGGTTCTCGCGAATATGTGATCGATGTTTTGCGCCAAAACATGAGGAAAATGATCACCTTTATACTTTACTCCAAAACTCATCTTTATTATGGTGCCGCTATCCCGAACGTCCGGGGCATGAAAAATCAACCGGCAGGTGAGGGAATGGCACGCAAGGAAAAGAAGAAGGTCGGACGCGGCGGCAAGCAGGGTATTGGCGCGCCACAACCTGAAAGGGACGTGGTCGCACAGCAGCCTTCCGGCCCGAAAAGCTTTCTTTATGTCGGCGGCCGTGACTGTCAGGTTGCGCATCTTCGCCAGATCGCCAGCAATTTCGGCGCCGAGCTGATCCACCACGATGGCGGCCTGCGTGAAGCGGTGTCGCGCATCGATACCGTTCTCCCCTCCGTCGACTGCGTTTTCTGCCCGATCGACTGTATCAGCCACGATGCGTGTCTGCGGGTGAAGTCGGGTTGCAAGAAATTCGGCAAGACGTTCATTCCGCTGCGCAATGGCAGCAAATCCAGTCTGGAGCGGGCGCTGCAGACCATGAATGAACGGACCTCCAGCGATGAGCGACGAGCGCAATAATTTCCATGATGATGAGCCCGCGGCAGCAGAAGCCTGCCGCGTGGAACTGCACAAGATGGCCGAACATGCCGCCGATCCGGCCCTGACGGACATGTATGAGATCGTCGGCGAACGGGAGCGGCGCAACCGTGCGGCGGCCGCCGACAGCAATGTGGTGACCTTTCCCCATCTACGCGCCCGCCAACCCGGCGAAACGCCGTCTTTCGCGCTCGGCGAAGCGGCTGAAGGCGGCCGCAACATCCTGTCATTTCGCTGGACGCGGCGTTAAGGTCGATCAGCCTTTCGGCTTCAAAAACGCCCCGGCGCAGAGCACGAGCCATCCGGCAATCATGCCAAGGCCGCCCGTGGGGGCGGCGAAGGGAAACAGGCTGTAGCCGGAAAAATGCCTTGTGACGAGATCACCGACAAAGATCGCGGTGCCAAGCCCGAGGATCAGGCCTGCCGGAATGGCGGTCCTGATACGGTCCGCACCGATATTGAGCGCCACCAGCACCGGCGCATGCGCCAGCGCCATGGCCGAGGCATTGCCCAGCATATAGGTCTCGCCGGTATGCGTGGCGGCGGCAGCAAGCATGACGCCCGCAGCCCCGAGCAAACCGCCCAGCAGCAAAATGAAGGATCGCAGCCGTTCGCGCGGCACTGTTGCGCCTGTCGAACTTCCGTTGCTCACGCTTGAATTGCTCATGGGCTGTCCGCCTCCTGGTTCTGCATGTGAAAAGCCAGCCGCTCCACCGGCGCCCAGATGATCTCGCGCAGCTTCGGGTTCTCGATGGTCTCGTCCATGGCGCGGCGGAAGCAGAGCAGCCATTCGTCCCGCTCGGCAGGGCCGATGGGCGCGACGAAATGGCGGCGGCGCAACATTGGATGGCCGTGTTTCTCGACATAGACGGGCGGTCCGCCAAGATATCCCGTCAGATAATCGTAAAACTTCGCTTCGCTGCCGGAAAGATCGGCCGGGTGAATGGCACGGCAATGCGCCGCCTCCGGCAGGGTGTCCATCAATTCATAAAAGCGCCGGGTCAGGGCCTTGACGGTCGCATCGCCGCCGATCGCTTCATAAAGGGTAGTGGTCTCGCCGCTCATCGTCCGCCTCTTCTGGCCCTGCGGTCCTTATCGCTTTCTCAAGCGGGAAGAGCAACAGGGAAAGGCGGGATGCGACATTTGGGACATTGTGCCAATAGACCCCTCAGTTTTCGGATCTGATGGATCGTTGAATAGCCTGAACGGCGATTTTGAGTGGTGCAACATGTTCGGTAACCACGGCCCAAACCACATCGTCCGCGATCTTGTGGTATTCATGGCGGAGAATATTGCCGATCCCGCGAATTTGTTTCCATGGAATGTCCGGTGCGAGGTCCAGCAAGTCCTCCGGAATGTGCCGTGACGCCTCGGAAACGATCTCCAAGGCGCGCTGTACAGCAAGCTTGAGGAGCCAATTCTGCTGGAAATCAGCAAGTGACAGGCCTGCGGTGTGGGTCTCAATGCCGTTTATGGCCTCCAGAATTTCGGAGAGAACTGGTCCGACCCTGCGTTTAATCATCAAAATATCCGGACTGCGGATTGTTCGATGTCATTGCGAAGCAGCGGGTGGAGGCTGTTGCGTGTCGTCACGTCCACTTCCACCGCCAACTCTTCTTCCAGAAACTGCTTGATACCGACGAGATCGAGCAATGAGAAACGGCGGTCCGGATCATAGTCGATGAAGATGTCCAGATCGCTCGAGCCAAGGGCTTCATCGCGGGCCGTCGATCCAAAAAGATAGAGCGACGTTGCGCCCATGCTTTTCACCGCATGGGCGTGTCGCCTGAGTTTTCTGATCGCGTCCGTTCTCTTCATGCGTTCAGCTTATATCATCCCGCATGCGCCATCCACTCATCCAAAATTGCGGATGAGATCGAGCCCCTTGTTCAGCAGCGTTTCGGCTTCGTCCTGATTGGCGGCTTCGACGTAGCAGCGCATTTCGGGCGCGTTGCCGGAAGGGCGGAAGTGGATGGTGCTGCCGTCGGTGAGCGCCACGCGCAGGCCGTCGATGTCGCTGAGCGTCTTGACCTTGCCGACCGGGGCGAGGAAAGCCTCAAGATTGTCGCGCGAAGCGCGCAGATGCGTCATCAGGGCGGCGCTTTTTTCCTGGGCGAAATTCTCCAGACGGTCGGCGGCGGCGACCGGCAGATTATAGGCGGCGGCGATCTCCGACAGCGGCTTTTTCTGCTCGGCCGACAGAAGCAGCACGGCGAGAACCGGCAGGAAGCTGTCACGCGTCGGCAGCGGCGAAACTGCCCTGCCGTTGAGGGTGAAGGCGGAAGCGGTCAGCAGGCCGCCATTGGCCTCGAAGCCCATGACGCCGTTTCTGCCGGCGGCAAGCGCCTCTGCCATGCCGGCGATGACGAAAGGCGAGCCGACCCTGGTGCGGACGACCTCGAAGGAACCGCTGGCTTCAATGCCGGAATTGGAGGTAACGGGGGTGACGACCACGCCGGCATCGAGGAAATTCGCGGTGATAAGCCCGATCAGGTCGCCGCGCAGCGGCACGCCGTTTTCATCGGCAAGCAGCGGGCGGTCGCCGTCGCCATCAGCGGAAACGATGGCATCGAGCCTCTGCTGCGGTGCCCATTCCCTAAGAAGCGCCAGCGTTTCCGGCGAAACCGCCTCGGTATCAACAGGGATGAAGGTTTCGGAACGGCCGAGCGGCACGACATCAGCGCCATAATGGGCGAGCACGTTGACGAAGAGATCGCGCGCCACGGTGCTGTGCTGATAAACGCCGATCTTGAGGCCCGACAGCGCCTTTTCCGGCAGCAGCGCGATGTTGCGTTCGTAAAACAGTTCGGCTGCGATTGCGGAATGGTCGTCCGCCGTCGCGGCCTCGTCGCTGATGCCTTCCGCTTCGACTTCGACTGCAAGGGCGGCGATTGCCGTTTCATCCTGCTTGTCGATTTCGCCGTCCGGGCGATAGAATTTGATGCCGTTGCGGTCGGCCGGAATATGCGAGCCGGTGATCATCAGCGCGCCTGCCTTCAGCGACAGGCCGTAAAGCGCCAGAGCCGGTGTCGGCACTGTGCCGCAATCGAGCGGGGTGAGACCGGCCTTTTTCAGGGCGGCGATACAGGTGGCGGAAACATCCGGGCTCGAGTCGCGGAAATCGCGGGCCACAAGAATGGGGTCGCCGGCCTTTGCCTGACCCGATGTGAGAAGGTGCCTTGCAAATGCCGTCGCATAGACGGCCGAGGCTTTTCCTTTCAGATCGACAGAGAGACCACGAAGGCCGCTCGTTCCAAATTTCAGGCTCATGCCAAACTCCGTTTCGATAAAATCTTTGAGGTTCAAATGGATAATATAAAAATATAACGGCTGAAAGAACCGTATTGATCCATTCAGGTCAATCATCTCTTTCATGGCGGCCACGAATGGGCGATGATGGCTTGGATGAAGCGGGTAACCTAAAATTCACCCGTCATATTTAAACTTGTCTGTCGATAGCGGCTCTGGCGACGATGGAAACCATATGTTGCCGGCCTTTTTGTGGTTCATTCGAGTTGGATTGGCTAATGTACAGGCTTCAAAAGGCGGGACATAAGCAGGCACGTCCGCTTGATGAAAAAACGACGCCCGCCGCCAGACCCCACGGTTCCCTGCTGGACGATCTGGTGGATGAGGACGAGGTTTTCGAACGCACGGTGCTGAAAGAGCATCTGGAGCCGAAACCGGTCGTCGCCGCCGAGCCGACCCCGGCCGAGAAGCCGGTGAAACCATCCTCGCCGACCGGTAGTCTGGCGACCGCACTGCCGGGCCTGAAACATATCGACAGGATCGGTGTGGACGATGTCATCATCTGGCTGCGGAACGGCATCGCCTGGATCGTGCTGGCGATCATTCTCTGCGTCGCCGCCGCGCTTACCTATGCTTCCATGACGCCGCCGCGTTACACCGCCTATACGGATATCGTCGTTAATCCCTCCAATCTCAACGTCGTCAATGACGGCGTGTTTTCGCCGAGCCAGCAGCGCGACACCCAGATCCTCGAAGTGGAAAGCAAGCTGCGCACCATCACCTCGCGCAACGTGCTGGCACGGGTGGTGGATGAGCTGAAGCTCGATCAGGACGGCGAATTCATCAATCCGCCGCCGCTTGCCCGGCTGAAGGCGATGTTTTCGTCCAAGCCGGAAGATGGCGACAACCGGGTCGGCGCGCTCCGTTCCCTCGGCGACCGGGTAGCGGCGGAACGCGATCCGCGCTCCTTCGTGGTGACGCTTTCGGTCTGGACCAACGACGCGGAAAAATCCGTGGCGGTTTCCAAGGCCATCGTCAAAGCCTTTGAAAGCGAGTTGTTCCAGACGACCTCCGACAGCAGCCAGCGCGTTGTCGACGATCTCAAAAAGCGGCTTGAGGAAATGCGCGAGAACGTGACCGTTGCCGAAAAACGGGTGGCGGATTTCCGTCGTGAAAACGGGTTGCAGGAAAATAACGGCCAGCTGGTCAGCAATCTCGCCTCCGGCGAACTGAATGCGCAGGTTCTTGCGGCACAGCAGCGCGTCATTCAGGAAGAATCACGCCTGAAGCAGATGGAAGCGGCGATCGCCCAGAACCGCACGCAGAGCGACGCCATCTTCGATAGCCAGACCATGAACACCATCCGTGCGCAATATAGCACCCTGCAGCAGCAGATCGGCGCGATGACGCTGACCTATGGTGCGCGGCATCCGCGCCTGGCAACCGCAGGGGCGGAGCGCGCCATGCTGGAACGCGGCATGGCGGATGAAGCGCGGCGCATCCTGCAGGCGGCCAAGACCAATGTCGCCGAGGCCCGCTCCTCGCTTGATGCCCTCAGATTGAAGGCGGTAGCGGAACGCGCCAACGTCTTCACCGACAACGAGGCGCAGGTGCGGCTCAGGGATCTGGAGCGCGACGCCAATTCGGCCGCCGCGATCTACGAGACCTATCTCACCCGCTCGCGCCAGCTTGCCGAACAGCAGTCGATCGATTCCACCAACGTGCGGGTGATTTCGCAGCCCGTTGCGCCCAATTCCAGAAGCTGGCCTCCGGGCAAGCTGACCTTCCTGATTGCAGGTGGCGCAGGCGGTCTTTTCCTTGGTCTCGGCATTGCCGTGGCGCTCGGGCTCTGGGGTTATCTGCGCCGCAACGACCACGATGAAATTGCTGCGCGCTACGCCTGACGGGGCTGACCCGCGGCGCTTATTCTTCCGACGTCAGACCGTCATAAACTTCGAGTAGGGCAGCGGCGATGGCGGCACCCAGCGCATTGCCCGCATCCCGAATGCCGGCCTCGTCGCCGTCGCGCACCGAAACGGCGAGATCGGACGCTTCGTTGGCGACGATTTCCTTTGCCCGTTCTATTGCCCAGAGGCCGAAATCGCCGCGGTTGTCGATCGAGATAGTTTCCATGGCCTTGACCTTTTCTGTGGTGTGGGTTCGCGGTTCCTTAACCCATCGGTGGGCAAACCGGAATAGGCGGAAAGAGCGGTCTCAACCTGCGGGCGTGTAAATTGTCGGCTTCAAGCGGCGGGTTTATAAAAATATTAATGATAGTTCTTCGTAGTGTTTGAAGCCTTATACTCTAAGCATATGTGTGACTATAACAATGAAACGATGCCTATCTTGGACACCGGACAGATTATGACAGGGAGCGAAATGCCGGATGCGAAAGGGCCGAACAAGACCTGGCCCGTCATTCCGCTTGCGGCTTTACCCATCACTGACGTGACGATTGAAGAAACGGCTGAGGATTTCATCCTGCGGTCGGTGCGCGTGCGCGCTGCCGGCGCAAGGCCGTTCTATTCAACCTCGGCGAACGGTCAGGTCATCGCGCTCTGCCATCACGACAGGGAATTTGACGCCATGCTGCGGCAGGCGGACCAGATTCACGCCGACGGCATGTCCCTGGTAATCTTTTCCCGCAAGTTCTGCCCGAGTGCGCTGCGCGAACGCGTCGCAACGACGGATCTCGTCCACGCGGTTGCCCGCCGGGCCGAAGAGACGGGTGCGCGGTTTTATTTCCTCGGTGGCTCCGAAGAGGTCAACCGCGCCGCAGTCGAGGAAATGCAGAGGCTTTATCCGCGTCTGGTTTTTTCCGGGCGGCGCAACGGTTATTTCAGCCGGGACGAAGAAGAGGCGATCCTGGCCGATGTCGTCGCATCGCAGACCGATATTCTCTGGGTCGGTTTCGGCATTCCGCTGGAGCAACGCTTCGTTTCGCGCAATCTGGACAGGCTTTCCGGCATTGCCGTGGTCAAGACCTGCGGTGGCCTGTTTGATTTTCTCGCCGGCAAGAACAGCCGCGCACCGCAATGGATGCAGGATATGGGGCTGGAATGGCTCTACCGGGCGATGCTTGAGCCGAGACGTCTCGGCAAACGTTACCTGCTGACCAATCCGATCGCTATATATTCGCTTCTGAAACACAGCTACCGGGCTTCGGGACGCTGACAAGGCGGAGAGGAAAACGGCAGTTTCGCCGTCCTCGGTTTTGCCATTCTCAGTTTTGACTGTTCAGCGGTTTTTTTGAAAGCCGCGCTCGCCAATCTATATGAGATCACCCTAACGTATTGAAACAATGCGTCTCGCCGCTGAAATTCGTTGCAACTGGGCGCAACGGCGTTACACTGGGGAAATATTATAAATTTATTCGAATCAGAGATATTTGAGGGCAGCAATGGTCATTACGTCCATTTCTCTTTTTGTTTATGGGATTGGCACCGTTACCTCTCTCGCCATGACCTATATTGAAGGCGCCCGCCGCGACAGGGATTGGGATTTTTATCGGGTGACCGGTATCGTTCTTTGTTTCTTCTGGCCGGTTTTGGTTCCGCTTCTCATCCTTGCAGCCGTCTTTTCCTCCCTCGGTTTCCAGAAGCGCATGAATACGATTTCGCTGGGCAGGGAAAAAACGCTGGGCTGACACTGGCACCCGTAATCAGGGGTATCAGGCCTTTTTCACCGGCGCCTTATAGGGCGTGAGCGTGATGCCGAGGCTCGCCATCACGCGGCCGATGGACATTAGCGGCGGATGGGTGGCGGGCAGCAGCGCTCCGGTTTTCAGGAAAGCGGCAACGGCGCGGATAAGCGACAGGCCCAGGCTGACGATATTTTTGGCCGCAAGCAGCAGTCCGCCCTTGAGGCCGGGACGGCGAGCGCGGTCGATGCTGTAATTGATGATACCGGTTCTGAGCGAGCGCTCCATGATCCAGCGCGGCGCCATGCGGTTTTCCGGCACATATTCGATGATGAGGGCTTGAGCGCTCCAGGCGAATTTGAAACCGGCCTTGCGGCAGCGGGTGAAGAAATCCATATCGCCGCCGCCGAGGAAATTGAACCGCACGTCGAATTCCGGTTTCGGCAAGCTTTCGAAAACTTTCCGCGAAATCAGGCAGTTACCCGATCCGTGGATCTGCTCGACGGGACCGGTCGGCGCTTCGATGGAGCCGAACAGCGGATGCGACAGAACCGCCTTTGGCGCGGGCGCGTCGAATTCACGGTTGACCGGCCCGCCGACGATATCGACGCCGAAGGACTTGGCCGCCGACACCATCTCGGCGAGCCAGACGGTGGAGGCGGCCTCGTCGTCATCGATCATCAGGAACCACTGAGCGGAAGGGTAGCTCTGCCGGGCGGTGCGGAAGGCGGTATTGATGGCGTAACAATTGCCCTGCGTCGGCTCCACCAGAGCCTGCCCGGCCATGCCGCTTTCGCCAAAAAATGCGCGTGCGACGGCAAGGCCCTGCTGGCCTGCGCCATCATTGTCGACCACGACGACTGCGAAGGGAAAATCGACCTTCTGGGCTGCGAGCGACAAAAGCGTCTTTCGCAGGCCTTCGGGCCGGCGGAAACTGGGAATGCACACCACCGCTTCCGGCATGATCTCGGGCATGGAAACTCCTAAATACCGGCAAGCGCTGCGGCGGAAAAAACGATGGCCCGGAGGCTCTGGCGTGGGCGATTGAGAAACGTATCGGCAAGCGCGGAGAAAGCCTCACGGTAGCGGCGGGCGCGAAAAGCCTGCGCCACGGTATAGGCGTTCATGTGGTTTTCGGATTTGTGGCGAAGCCGCCGCAGTTCCTGCGGGGAAATGGCGGTGACGATGGCGGGGTCGGAAAACACTGCCTCGATGGCCGGCTCGCAGTCCTGAAAGGTCAAAAGCCGGTTCATCATCACGCTCGTGCGGTGCACCCGGTAATCGAGCACATGGCAGCCGGGCAGATAGACAAAGCGGCCGGCGGCGGCGAGCCTACACCAGCCATACCAGTCTTCCGCATAACGCAATGTCTCGTCGAAACCGCCGAAATCCTGAAAGATCCGGGTCCTGACCAGCATGATGCCGCCATTGACGATGAAGTTCCCGCCCAGCAGCGGCTGGAGGATGAAACCGTCAGGCTTTTCACGGCGGCGGATGAGATTGCGCCGGCCGATCTTGACGCCGTTTTCGTCGATGCGCTCGTAGTCGCCATAGACGGCAACGACGTCAGGGCCGGAGATACCGGCGCAAAGGGCGGCGATGGCGCCGGGCTTCAGACGGTCGTCGGCATCGAGGAACATCGTCCATTCGCCGCGCGCCTGCGACAGGCCGAAATTGCGCACGGCGGAAACGCCCTGCCTTCCCTGCGGCCGGGCGAGCAGTTTGACACGCGGATCGGAAAAACCTTCCACCTTTTGCGCGGTGGTATCGGTGGAGCCGTCATCGACCACCAGCACCTCGCGGACGGTCTCGCCCTGAAGCAGGACGCTTTCGATCGCTTCCACGATGTAACGCTCGCCGTTGCGAACGGGGATGACAATCGAAACGGAAACCAAGGTTTTCAACTCCATAAGGGTGGGCCAAGAATTCGCACAGCGAAGTTACTACCGGATTAAGCGGGCCTCGCCAATTATGACGTGGTATAGCGTCGGTTAACCTTGCAAATCTTTAATATCCTTTTGGCATGATCGAGATGTTATGTTTTGAGAATTAGAGCGCGGTTGCGTCCTTTCGGACGTTAATGTGTGGGTTGCGGAGGCGGGTGAATGCGGATCGGGCGGCGGAATTTTCTGGGCGGTGCGGCGAGTGCCGGCCTGTTGCATGCCATGGCCGGCCCGGCCCTTGCCGCGCAGAAGAAGACGCCGGTCAAGACCGCCCCTTATGGTGCGGCGGTTTACCTGCCGGATCTTAATGCCGATAGCCGCATTGGCGAGGCTGTTGTCAAATATTGCTCGCGCATCACCCCGGTTACCGAAATGAAATGGGAGGTCATGCGGCCTTCCGCTGACGTGTTCGATTTCGCCGCCGCGGATGCAATCGCCAACTTTGCGCGCCAGCACAAGCTTTCCATGCACGGCCATCCGCTGATCTGGTATGCCTCCAACGCGCCCTGGCTTGCGAGTGTCGGCGGCAGCGGCAAGGTCGAGAAGCTGATGGAGACCCACATCGTCAAGGTGATGGAGCGTTATAAGGACGTGATCCACAGCTGGGACGTGGTCAACGAGCCTATCCCCGATGTGCCGGGCAATGTGCGCGCGCGGCGTGATGCCTGGTATTATGGCGCAGGGTCGGACGCCATCAAGAAGGCCTTCGATATTGCCCATGCGGTCGATCCGAAGGCGCAGCTTGTTCTCAACGAATATGATGTGGAATTCGCAGTCGAAAAATCACCGGCCAAACGCGCGGCCTTCCGCAACCTCATTCTCGAACTGCTTGAGAAGGGCGCGCCGATCAACGCCATCGGCCTGCAGGGGCATCTGCGTGGCGGCTGGCCGATCGCCAAGGATGAGCTTGCCGCCTTTGCCACGGAAATGCGCAGCTACGGCCTTGCCGTTCTGGTGACGGAGCTGGATGTGATGGACCAGACGCTGCCCGGCCCGGAGGCTGAGCGCGATATGCTGATCAACGGCCAGGTCCGCGATTTTCTTGAAGCGGCCTCGGCGGGTGGCGGGCTTTCCTCGATCACGACATGGGGTATTTCGGACCAATATAGCTGGATCCGCTGGGCCTATCCGCGCCGGGACGGTACGGCCAACCGGCCGCTGCCGCTGGACTGGAGCTTCAACGAAAAACCGATGATGGCCGTCATCAACGAATTCCGGAACCGTGGTGCATGAGCATGAGTGCTGAAACGTCGCTTCCTCCCGTACGGAAAGCGCTGCAGATCAACCTGCATCCCTTCGATGCGCCGCATGCGGCCCTTACCCTGCCGCATCAGCTGCGGGTCTGGGGCGGTCAGGTGGACCGCATTCTTCTGACTGTTGATACCGGGCAGGTCGGGGCAGGCCGTTACAAGGGCAATGGTTTTGATGCGGCCAGCAAACGCCTTTTCGACATGCTGGAGGAAATGCAGACCAATTATCCGCATCTGCATGTGGATGTGGTTGATTACAGCGATGCGGCGCGCAACCTGGTGGCAAAGACCTTCTTTTCGCGCTCGCCGATCCCCTATCCGGCCAAGGCCTTCGATGGGGGGCCGTTTCATGTGTATTTCTACGGGCTGAAACGTGCCAATGCCCGTTATGTGCTGCATATGGACAGCGACATGATGTTTGGCGGCGGCAGCCAGAACTGGTTCGAAGAGGCCGTTGCCCTGCAGAAGGCCAACCCGGATGCCCTTTGCATCACGCCGTTTTCCGGACCGCCGACGGTGCGCGGCGATCTTGATATTTCCCGCCATGTCGGCATGCCGGGGGTGAGGAATATTCCAGAGCCGCGCAAGCTGCCATCGCGCATTCCCACATGGCGTTTCGCCACCGTCTCCACGCGGCTTTTCATGATCGACATGGACCGCTTCGCCAAGCGGATCGGCTCTCTGGAACTGCTGCGGCCCGATGCCAAGCGGCGTATCCGCTCCTATGCTTATAATCAGCAGCCGGTGTCGATGCCCGCCGAAGAGGTGCTGAGCACCAACATGATGCGCGTGGGCGTGCACCGGCTGGATTTTCTCGGCACGGGAAAGGGCATGTATTCGTTGCATCCGCCCTATCGCTCGCCGGAATTTTACGCGGCGCTGGGGTCGATCGTCGAGCGTATCGAAAAGGGCGACGTTCCCGAAGGACAGCTGGGAGACTTCGATATCAACGGCTCGATGGTGGACTGGACCAGCGCGCTGGCGGCCAAGACGCGCTCCAAACGTTATGCGAAGGCTCTGCGCCACCTGATTTCGGCGAATGTCCAGCGTTTCACCAAAGCGTAAAACGCTGCGGCCTGCCTTCTGCGTCAATGGCGAAGGGGCGGCTCAATAGTCGGTTATCAGCTTGCTCCAGCTTTCCGAGCACAGCCCGCCAATATAGATGTCGCCGGCAATCGCCCGGTCCCTAAGCGCCTCATCCCGGGTTGCCATGCAGAAATATCCGTCATGGCGAAAGCTCATATGGTTCTGGCGGTATAGCGCGTTTATGAGAAAGGGCTGCGACATGCCGGTGACGTGGGCGTAATTCTCGTCGTCGAAATGGTGGAACAGGGTGTTGAGCACATCGTTTTCACGACCGGCATCGCAGACGAGGTTGAGCACATAGGCGGTTCGTCCCGGCTGGCCAAAAAACAGGGCGGCGCCCATGACATGGCCTTCGGCGGTCTCGATCGTCAGGCTTTTCAGTTCACCGAGGCTCTCATTGGCCCTGCTCATCTCTATCAGCCAGTGGAACTCCTCGTGAGACCATTCCGGACGAATGGAAAACCGCTCGATCATCGTCAGCGCCTTGCGGCGGAATGTCTCGAAATCCACGGTTCTTACCCTGGCGCCGGCGACCCGATGCGGCCTCAGGCCTTTTTTCCATGATCGCAGGATGCCGTCGACAAATCCAAGCGCCGACAGGGCAAGGGTGGTCTTGGCCAGTTTCGAGCGTCGCGGCATACGCAGCGCAATCGTGCAGAAGGGCTTGAGAGCCTTGTGCCATTGCAGGCTTTCGATCGGCATCATGGTGCCGCCGGTCGTGACCCAGTGATCGGCGCTGACGGGGGAGGCCGTGTCCGAAAACAGCATGTCATGTTTCGTTGCGCGCATGCTGCGAGACAGGCGGGCAGCCCCAAGCGAGCCGAGTTTCCCATCCGATGCGAAAGCGCATAATAATCTGGCGGTAATGGCTTTTCCATTCGCGATGAACCGCATGGGGACCGCGAGGATGACGCTTGTGACCCTGTTCTCCCCCGCATCGTAGACGACACTGCCGTATTCCGGATCAAAGGCGGGGCTGCTGAAAAACAATGTCTCGACATAGGAGCGGAAATCGAAGTTTCTCTCACGCCCGGTCTTCTTGAAAGCGCTGTTGAGCACTGCCTCGACCGCCTCGACATCGTCCTTGCGCATGGGGCGAATGCCGGCCGTTCCGGGCTTTGCCGGGTACCGTGTCGATTGACCGCTATCGCCATCGTCCATGTTGGTGTGTCTCGGAACGTCCACCTTATGTCTCCAGCCTTATGCGCAATTATGAAATCAACTCAAGGGTACATCTTGAGTTGTTAATATACGCTAAAGAGAGCCTTGGGCCATACCCTCAATACTCCGAAATGGCTCCTATGTTGCGCAGATGGAAGTAATTTATTCGAGGGTATATTTCATTCAGATATTAATAAAATCAAATATTTGATATGAATTCGCAAATTTTTTTCCCGGCGAAAATCCCATCACTTCCCAAACTAACCTCCAGAATTGGGCTCCATTTCTCTGTCAGCGGGTCTATCTCTTCATCACAGAAGAAAAAGACGGAATTACTATTCTTCCGTGCATTATGCATAACTAAAAAATAGGATTTTTGCAGGATATTCCTGTGACGGGGATGAAGCATCGGATACGATGTGTGCTGACGTGGAAAAAGGAAGAGAAAAACCCCTTATGGATGCAGCGGACGACGGACAGGGGCGTGGCTATTGGCGGGACGCATTGTTTTATGTGACCTTCCTTTTTTTCACGGTCGGTTTTTCGCCCTATATCTCACTTTCCTCCACCTATCTGGGCTCCGCCATGGCGGCCGGGTCCAGCCTGCTGAACCAGCTGACCGCGATCATTCTGTTTTTCAGTTTCCTGGCGTTCATGGCGAAGGAACGGTCTTTCTCCATTCTCTTCATGCCGCGCCTGCTGATGGCGGCGATTTTCGGCTGGTTTGTTTTCACCTCGCTGGTGGGCGAAGCGCCGCTGTTTTCGCTGCGGCGGCTTGTGATGTGCGCCATCATCTGCGTGCTTGCCGGCGGTTTCCTGCAATTGCCCCGCACCGAGCGGCATTTCACCTCGCTGCTTGCCGTCTGCTCGCTGATCATCCTGTTCCTGTGCTATTTCGGCGTCGCCTTTCTGCCTTCGCGGTCGATCCATCTGGCGAGCGATGCGCTGGAGCCGCTTCTGGCCGGTAACTGGCGAGGGGTGTTCCGCCACAAGAACGAAGCGGCCTCGGTCATGTCGGTACTGATCATCGTCGCAATCTATCTTTACAAACGCTGGTCCTTTTTCGGCGGGCTGGTGGTTCTGTTTCTGTCGCTGATCTTTCTGGTCAAGTCGGGTGGCAAGACGGCGCTTGGCCTGATGCCGATCATTGTTGCGACCGGCTGGTTCATCGTGCGTTGGCCCCGATGGCGCTATGCGGTCGTGACCCTGCTTCTGGTAACTTTCGCGATCGTCATCGTCGGCACGACAGTCGATCCGGTTTTTTCGCAGATGCTGACGAAATTGGGGATCGATCCCAGTTTCACCGGCCGAACCGATATCTGGACCGTTGCCATCGATTATATTCGCCAGAGCCCGCTTGTCGGATACGGTTATCAGGCCTTCTGGCGCAGCGATGCGTTGATGTCGAGTTTCACCGAGAACAATACCTGGGCGACGACCGCGCCGGATTCGCATAATGGTTATTTCGACCTTCTGCTTGCCGGCGGCGTGCCGGGGCTGGTGCTGGTGCTGACGTGGATTTATCTGCTGCCGCTCCATTATCTCGGCAAAATGGATGACGCCACGCGCAACAGCCCGCTGACGAGGCTTTATGTCGGTGTCTGGTTATATGTGCTGCTCTACGGTTTTCTCGAAACGCTGTTCTTCCTCAGCACCGGCTTCGTCTGGTTTTTCCTCATCGTTGCCGTGATGGGCCTGCATTTGCAGGCCAATGCCAGCCTTGTCGAGGATGAGACGGGGCCGACACCGGCGCGAAGCGGTGGGGACGAGGCAATGGTGACGAAACCTCTTTCGCAGCAACCTTCGCAGGCTGTTCGTCACAGCTGATGTTGGTTGGAATATGCGCCATACGGCTCATATTTGGCAGCGCCCGCAATCCGCGGTTCCGTGATGGCTGGTCTTGCGGCATTGGCCGCCGTCTTTCGGCGCTGGGCGGTGATGCGAAAGCACGGTCTTTTGCCCGAAGCGCATGAGGTGACGGACGGCAGGGGATGCGTGCTGCAGGCACCGACTTTGTTTGGCGAGGCAGGCTGCAAAAGCTCTGTTGCTGCTTTCCTATCTTATATTTTGCTGACCGCACGGACTTGAAGGAATTGTAAAGTTTTTGACTATAATCATTTTACCAGACAAGAAATGGCAGCCGGCATCCGAAAATCAGCCCCTTTCCATTTTTCTCGAAATGTGGTCCGGCGCGCCCGCTCGCTGGCGGGCCGCCCGCGTCTCACGAATGGTAACCTGTCGATATCTGAGGAACAGGCATCACCCTTCGCGGATGCAGGCATGATGCAAATTGCGGCCCGAGCCGATGATGCGTCTCGTGAAGCCTTGATGATCAAGGCGTTCGACGTGCAATGTCAGTCTTGCCGAACACCTCCGGCACGGGGAAGGAGCGGCTTTCGTTGACGTGAGGTTTCACCGTGTCCTTTCTTCAAAATACCAGCATCCGCACCAAAATCCTGTCGCTTATTCTGCCGCTCTGCGTCGTTGGCCTTGGCGCAACCGCATTCATGTCCAACCGCTACAAGGAAGCGGATACGGCCTATTCATTCTTCATCGCCAACGACAACGCCGCTCTGGTGGAACTTGCGCGCGCCAACCGAAATCTCGCCGCAGTCGCTTATGGCGCCTATCAGGTCATGGCCTATGACGCGGCCGGGCCGGATATCAAGGTCGCACGGGATTTCTACACCGAAAGCAAGCGGCTGCTGGTGATGCGCCTTAACAATGTGAAGGCGGCATTTCCGGAGGAGACGACTGCCATTGACGGGTTTCTTGCAAAGTCGCAGGAGATTACCGCAATCACGGACAAGGCGGTCGAACTAGGCCTGGCCAATCGCAACGAGGACGCGGCAGCTCAGATGCTGATGGCCGATGCCTCCATTCGTCCGACCGCTGACAATTTGGCGGCGCTGCTGGAAAAGCTGGTCAAGGGCGTTGCGAAGGGAAGTGGCGAGCTGACGGCGGAGACCAATTCGACGATCCTGACATCACTTGCCGTGATTGGATTTGTTTTCTCCATCGGCGTCATTCTGGCGATTTTCGTGGCGTCGCGTGGTATCACCACGCCGATCGCCCGTCTGCGCGAGCGCATGGTATCGCTTGCCGGCGGCGAGACGGCGGCGGAAATCGACGGCACGGGACGCGGAGACGAAGTCGGCCAGATGGCGCAAGCCGTTCAGGTGTTCCGCGAAAATGCGATCGAGCGCATTCGCCTCGAGCAGGAGACGGAAGCCAATCGCAGCCTGTCGGAAAAAGACCGCATCGAGCGTGAGCGGCAGAAGGCAAATGAAGCGGCCGACGTCAAATTCGCCGTCGACAATCTCGCAGCCGGCCTCTCGAAACTGTCCGAAGGCGATGTTTCCTACCGTATCGGCCAGCCGTTCACGGCGACGCTGGATGGCGTTCGCAACGACTTCAACATGTCGGCTGAAAAGCTGCAGGGGGCGCTGACCAGGGTTGCACAGAATGCCGGCGGCATCGGTGCCGGCGCAAACGAGATCAAATCGGCCGCTGACGATCTGGCCAAGCGCACGGAACAGCAGGCGGCCGCCGTGGAAGAAACCGCCGCCGCCCTGGAAGAGATCACCACCACGGTGCGCGATTCCACCCGGCGCGCCCAGGAGGCCGGCCAGATCGTCAGCCGCGCCAAGGCGGGCGCCGAACAATCCGGTGAAGTGGTGCGCCGCGCCGTGGTCGCCATGGAACAGATCGCCAAATCCGCCAATGAGATCAGCAATATCATCGGCGTGATCGATGAGATCGCCTTCCAGACCAACCTTCTGGCCTTGAATGCCGGTGTGGAAGCGGCGCGTGCGGGTGAAGCGGGCAAGGGCTTTGCCGTGGTGGCGCAGGAAGTGCGCGAGCTTGCGCAGCGCTCAGCCAGTGCCGCCAAGGAAATCAAGGCGCTGATCAACACCTCGAACGATCAGGTGCAGCAGGGTGTTCAGCTGGTGGGTGACACCGGCAAGGCGCTGACGACCATCGTCTCGGAAGTGCAGGAGATCAACCGGCACGTCGTCTCCATCGTGGAATCCGCACAGGAGCAGTCCTCCGGCCTCCAGCAGATCAATACGGCCGTCAACCAGATGGATCAGGACACGCAGAAAAATGCGGCGATGGTGGAGGAAACCAATGCCGCAAGCCATAACCTCGCCAAGGAGGTCGCGTCGCTGAACCAGCTGCTGTCGCAGTTCAGGCTTGCCGACGTTGCCTATCAGCAGAAGAGCCAGCCCGCGCCGGTTCGCAATGCCGGCGGCAACGACAGGCCGGTAGCATCCCCCGTGCGCGCGCTCGGCCGCAAGATCGCATCCGCCTTCGCGGGCAATGCGGCCGTGGATACGTCAAAGGACGACTGGCAGGAGTTTTAAGCGAGGCTGGTTGCTTGCAGGAAAGTCGGTGGGGATATCTCCGCCGACTTTCAGGAAACAAGCGGCGCAATTAAAATCGTTTGCGCTAAACCATTGCTTCCCTCGCGGCATTAAGCAAATCATCAAATTGGTGACAATCCTAGATTGACGTAGTCGAACTGTTCGGCAACTCTATCTTGATTATGGTGCGACAGGGGGAAACATGAGCACGATCGAAGAGAGCTTGCGCGCAATTGCTGAGCGCGTGAAATCGCATTCCAGCACCATGGCAACAGAGGAAGCTGTGAAAACAGCCGTGGTTCTGCCCTTTCTGCGCTCACTTGGCTACGATGTGTTCGATCCTTCTGAGGTCGTTCCGGAGTTCACTGCTGATGCCGTGGGAAAGAAGGGCGAGAAGGTCGACTACGCGATCAAAATTGAAAATGAAGTACGCATTCTGATTGAATGCAAACCGATCTCGGTAGCGCTGGATAAAAAGCACCTTGATCAGCTATATCGCTACTTCAGCGTGACAAATGCGAAGTTTGCGATTTTAACGAATGGTCGAACTTTCAATTTTTATACCGACCTTGAGGCGCCCAATAAATTGGACACCCGCCCGTTTTTCGTATTTGATGTCACCGATTTCAATTCCGGTATCGTTAACGAGTTACGCAAATTCGAAAAATCCTCATTCGATGTGGATGCTATCCTCGCGACGGCTGAACGCCTAAAATATACTTCTGGAATAAAGCAGGTGATATCGAAGCTGATCGAAGAACCGTCAGAAGAGTTTGTACGGATTGCCTCTGCAGGCGTCTACGATGGCCGCATGACCGCTCAGGTTCGCGAAATGCTGACTGGGGTAGTCCGGACTGCTTTTCGAGAAGTTATTATGGACACAGTGAAAAGCCGCCTTTCGAGTGCGCTCGCGGATACCGAAGAAGTTATCGAAAAGATTGATGCTCCCGTCGAAGACGAGCCTGAGATCGTCACGACCGAGGAAGAGCGTGAAGGCTATATGGTCGTTAAGGCAATCGTGCGGGATACTATCAGCTCGAGCCGTGTCGTGATGCGGGATCAGAAATCCTACTGCGGCATCTTGATCGACAATAACAATCGAAAACCTCTGGCACGCCTGCATTTCAATCGGTCCATCAAATATATTGGTCTCTTTGACGGTGAAGCAGAAGAGCGGTTGATTATCGACAGTCTGGATCAGATTTACGATCATTCTGAGAGGCTCAGAGCTACGGCGAAAAGATATATTGACTGACGCCATTTCGCGGTCAGGAATGCTGTCGATAGTGCCTCTTATCGGAAGCAGATAAAACTGCGGTGAGACCAGCGTGGCTAAGGCAGAGTCGTCCCAAGTCTGGGGCGGCTTCCGTCAGATCGTGGCGATTTCACGCGGAGATGCATTTCTGTGCGGACTGCCGAACAAAACCCGCGCAAATAGCTCGCTATCGAGCCCCACGCTCTTGGGTATGTAGAAGAAAATGGCGCACCCGACAGGATTCGAACCTGTGACCTTTGGAATCGGAATGCAGCGGTAAACTATTTTACGTTGCTTCCTCTTGTTTACCCCAATGCGATTTTGTTATCAATATCAGAAGGTAATGGCTTTCTGCGATTACAACGGTTGGGATCGAGTTTACCGCAATTTGCTTCCTGCTGCTTCCTATGCGCTTCCTGCTGCGGTGAGGTTTCGGTATGTCAAAGCTCACGAAACGAACGATAGACGCTCTCCAGCCGAGGGACAAAGACTATTTCGAATGGGACGATGAACTGGCTGGCTTCGGCGTTCGCGTATGGCCGACTGGCAAGAAAACCTATGTCGCGCAGTACAGGGCAGGGAAGCAGACGAGGCGCTTCAAGATCGGCAGCCACGGCGCCCTCACAGTCGAGGAGGCCAGGAAGCAAGCCAAGACTGTCCTAGGCGATGTGGCGCGCGGGGAAGACCCGCAGCAGGACCGAGCCACACGCCGGAAGTCGCTTACTGTCAAAGACCTCTGCGACACCTATTTCGCGGCGGCCGACAAAGGTCTGATCTTCGGGAAGCGCGGCAAGCCAAAGAAGTCGTCAACGCTGTATGTGGATAGGGGAAGGGCGAACCGTCACATAATCCCGCTTCTCGGCAACAAACTTGTGCAGGATCTGACCACCGCTGATGTCGTCAAGATGATGCGAGATGTCACCGTGGGGAAGACGGCGCTGAACGAGAAGACCGAAAAGCTACGGGGGAGGGCCATCGTGCAAGGTGGAGCCGGTACCGCATCGCAAGCCGTCACGCTCATGAGTGCAATCCTAACCTATGCGGCGTCCGAGGGAATCGTTCCTCACAATGTTGCCCGCGGCATTCAGAAACCCGCCGTAGGAAGGCGCACGCGACGGTTGACCGCTGACGAGTATTTGTCACTCGGCAAGGCGCTGGACGCGTCACAGGGTGAGCCTTGGCAAGCGGTGGCCGGTATCAAGCTTTTCCTGCTCACGGGCTTCCGTCTCCAGGAGATAGCCGCTCTAAAATGGAGTGAAGTGGACGAGGCTGGCAGTTGCTTCAGGCTTGGTGACAGCAAGACAGGCGAGAGCGTTCGTCCAGTGGGAAGACCCGTCTTCGACGTTCTGAAATCGCTTGAGCGCATTCCCGGCAATCCGCATGTCTTGCCGTCCCCTCGAAAAGAGGAAGGGTATTACACGGCGCTAGACACGGCTATGGAGCGCGTTACGGAAGCGGCGGGGATATCTGGCGTCACGTCCCACACTTTGCGCCACAGCTACGCCTCCGTGGCTGGCGACCTAGGGTTCACCGAGATCACGATATCGGCTCTGCTTGGCCATGCGGCTGGGAACGTAACCCAGCGCTATGTGCATCATCTGGATACGGTATTGATAGCGGCAGCCAACAAGGTTTCAGGTGAGGTCGAGCGGATGATGACCGGCAAGTCTGCGAAGGTGATCGATTTGCCGAGGCGGGCCTAGTCCTTTTTGTGCTCATAAGGGATATCGTCTGGGAGGTTGAACGGGTCGTCACCCAAGTACGGCGGTTCCTCGTGGAATGGGCTTTCGTTTCTCTCTCGCCAATTGTCCATCTCAAGATCCTGCCAATACTGCAGGCGCTCATCGACCATGGATTTGAACTTGGGGTCGACGCCGTGACCTAAGTTGCGAACCGTCTCCTCAATTTCCTGAATCAGATAATCGACGCCTGCCGGGGTATCTTTTGAGTCCTTCAGCATCGAGACCATGTTGGCCAGCTCAAGGAGCTTTTCTTCTAGCGTCACTTCAGCCGGGAAGTGTTTTTCGAGGCACCAGACTATAGCCTCGTTCATAGACATGCCAGCTTGTTCCGCCTTCATCTTGATTCGATCTCGCATTCCAGGCGGCAAGCGCAGTTGGAACTGGTCATAGTCTTTGACCTTCGATTTTTCCCGCTTCATTTTCAAATACTTCCTGCAATCATATCACATAGTGCTAGGTTGAGCTTGACCTAACCACGGTTTTACCTCTTAATACAATCATAGCACCGAATGCTATGACGAATTAAGGAGAAGGTTAAGTGACAGTTACCACCGAACGCCCGAGGCTTCGGCGCGCAGAAGTGCCGGCCTACCTGCTCGAGAAGCACGGAATCCCGATCGCGCTCAATACTCTCAACAAGATGGCTACAGTCGGCGGCGGCCCTGCAATGAGGTACGCTGGCCGCATCCCGCTCTACGACGTCATCGATCTGGATAAGTGGGCTGAAGAGCGCCTGTCCGGCCCTGTCTCATCGACGTCGGGTAGGGCGGCATGATGGTCAACCGTAGAAAAGAAAATGGCCCGGCGAGCGTTGGCGCGCTCCCAGACCATGGCTCAATTACTCACCCCTGCATGAGGAAAGAAGAAATGAACGAGGTAACGAATACCACGGCTTCGGCCGCAACGCTAGACATAGCTGATCTGGAAAATCCGCTTGCTGATGCCACCCGCATGGCGTCGATCACCTCGCGGTTGATAGGCGACTGCCTTGGCGGTCCGAATGACGGCAACAAATATTACCTCACCAACAACCAGATCGAAGACATGCTGTTCGCCACCTACCAGACGGCTGACCTCATCAAACGCATTTACCAGACTTGGGAAGCGATCTTTGAGGCCAATCGCCGGGAAGGAGCTTCCGCATGAGCGCGCCTTCTCTCGCACAGCGCAAGCTCCTCGACATCACCGACATGATCAACACAGTCAAATACCTCAATGGTGCGCTCTTCATGGCCTGCGGTGACGTTGCCGATCATCAGAAGACAAACGCTCTCCAAGCGGTCTGTGATGAAGTCGAGGCGCGCATCTTGATTATCGTGGATCGAATTGAAGAGCTTCGGGAGGAACTGGCATGAGCAAGTTCGTCATCGAAAAGAGCGATTGCCTCGATTCCGCCGCCCGCAATCTGAACGACCTTTTGGATGTCATTTGCCAAATTCAATTCGAGTGCGGCCCTGATCAGGCCGACCGGCGCGTCGACAGCCTCCTCTGGATTGCCCGCGACATGTCCGAGGGCATTGTGGACCGGACGAGCAATAGGTCAGCGCAGCCTGCCACGGCCGACATCATCGAAGGTATCTCCGACGTTGCTGGTGCGGAAATCGAACTTCTTTCCGAAATCATGGCCCTGACAGCAAAGTTTCAGCGTCGGCGGCAAGCCACCCCGATCGAGAAAGCCGCCATGTGGCTGTCAGAGCAACCGCAAGACCTGCCGAACAAGCTGGCCATGCTCCAGAACATTTTCAGCCTGACGGCGGCGCAAGCAGCCCAGACACTCACCTTGGCGAACCAGTACCGCCAGAACCGGAGGGCGTTCGGTTGAAGGCAATCCACAAGTCGAACCGTGATGGCTCCGAGCGCGTAATGCTCGGTAAAGTCATCTGGAAGGAGAAGCCGGCGCACAAGAAGGCGCACAGGCTGGATTGGCAACACTCGAAAGAGTTTCAGCGTTTGCGGGAAATTGAGAAGGTTATCCGCCACCGACACGGCGGTATGATCCCAGATCCGGTTGGGACGGACGATTTTGATCTGTGCATCTCATATCTTCGGGCTGTCGCTCTCACGCCACGTTCGCAGGATGTGGCCTCATGGTGCTCAAAGTGGGCGCCTTGGATCGATACCGTCACGCTGCAAACGCTATCGGCGCTTGGTTTTAATCGTCGGTGGATGATCAAGGCCGATGCTGTCGCAAAGATGCTTCTCGTCACCATGGAAGAAAGATCGAAGCTCGGGCTCCGGACTATAGGCGCCTGCGATATGGACCGGGAGGAGAGAAACAGGACTGCCAAGGCGGCCAAACAAGAACGCGATCGTAACAGACAGGAACAGAAGCGCAGAGCTGAAGGTCGAGCGGATCGCAAGTCCTACGAGGCGGCATCACTCTCGAAGCTTCAACCGTGGTTGGCAGAAGGCATCACCCGTCGAACATGGGAACGGAGGCGTGTCGCAAGTCTATCGCGAATAGAAGAAACATGGATTGGCGACACACTTGCGTCAAAGCCAGAAAATCAACAGGTGGTACAACAATCTCGGTCGGGACAAGCTCGCGCAGCGGGGTTGTCTGTGGGTCTGGGGGATCATCCCCCAGCGGGGTTCCAAGGGGCAGCGCCCCATGGGAAGGGCGACGGTTCCCGAAATGGGAGGGCGGCTTGATGGAAACGGCTCAAACCGCGAAAATCATTCCTTTCCCCGTTGATCACGAAGTCCTGTTCATCAGGGAGACGGCCCGCATTCTCATGATCCGTCAGGGCGCAGCTGCTGAGCGATTTTGGCAGATGACCTGCCGGCGGCTTTACGCTCGCCTTCAGGTTCAAGGAATGGCGTATGCGGACATCGACCGAGAAGTGAAAAGTTTTTCCGCAGCTGTGTTCGCGCAGATAGACCGCGTGAATGCCCTTCAACATCACAATCCCAGAGGTGCAGCATGATCCTGCGCCCGATCTGCGATTATTTGGATTCCGATGGCCGTCGCTTCGTGTTTACCGGCTTCGGTGCATCAAACGGCCTTGCTTATGGCCTGGCTCTTGATCCCCGCCCCAAACGCTGGCGCCATAAACGAGCCGCCTATGACCAGACCCTTGGCGACGTGATGGGTCAGAATGCCGTCCTGATCTGCCCTTGGCCTGCAAACGACTGGCACATCGTATCCTTCTTCAAATTTTCCCCAGATGAAAACCGCACCGGCTTCAAATGCCGGGTTTATGGAGAACTCATCGCATGAGCAGCCTTGTACCTATCGAACCTGGCCAGTGGGTTCTCTCGTTCCACCAGCCCTACGGCCTATACGACGGCAAGACGATGGAAAGTCGCCTCGAAGAAATGGCTTTCCGGCATTGGATGGACGGTACCAGCGCCGACGAAATGTTTTTCGTCATGCAGGTGCAGAAGTTTATGCCGAACACCTTCACGGTGTCGGGAAGTGGCCGGTACATCAGCGAGGGCGAACGCCTCTATCGGTTCAATGTCGTCGCCGCTCTGAAAACGAGAGAGGCAGCGCTTGCCCTGCGCGATAAGCTTTTCGGCATTGGCGAAGATGTTGGCGACCGCATCGAAAAGGAAATGTATCGCCGCATCGAGAAGTTTTCCGAACGCGAGCAAGCCAAGGGCCTGAAGCGTGTTCACCGATGCCTGCCGGAATTCTTCGGGAGGTGCAAATGACCGTCACCAGCCTCAACCCAGAACATCGATTTGATGTCGCCCTTGTCCGCAACGCTGCAGCCGACTTGCGGCCAATGCTGGTGTCTGTCCGCAACAAGGCATTCGCCACGCAGCACCTTGTCCAAGGCGCGAAAAGCCTCGGCAGCATCGTCTTGTACTATGCGAAATGGCTAGGCGTCTGGCACCAGTCAGGGCTTGAAATGACTTGGGCCATGCATTTCAGCGGACGGCAGTTTCCCAACGGCCGGCACGCTGTTGCAGCGCTGCAAATCAAGACCGAGATAGCCGCTGTTACATCGCTCGTAGCTGGGAAAACCCACTGGATCGCCATTCCCAACGCCGAGAACACGCGCCGGTCGCTGATAACCAATCTTCTGAAAACCATCAACGCCTTGGACGCCGCGATTGAAGCTTGCGCCGTTCTCGAAGGCCACACCACGAACAAGGAAGCCTGAAATGACACCAGAACGCTACGAAGAACTGAAGAATTACATCCGCGAAACGATCAGCGTCGATATGGCTCCTGAAGCCATGCAAAAGGCGTTCATGGAACGCTTCGGCAAGGAGAAATTCACGGATATCGAAAAGGCGATGGCTGAGGTCAACGCCGAACTGGAAACCGAGCGCGGCAAGCCCGCTATGGTTTTGCTTCCTGAAGGTTTCGATCTGATGGATTTGCCGGCTGGATCCTACAAGGGGTCGCTGACCGTCATCGACCAGGGCATTATCAAATGCGTTTCGGAAACGCTGAAGCGTCTTTCCGAAGGCTTCGATAAAGAGGCCAGGTGGTTTGCCAAGGAGGTGCAGGAAGCGAAAGACGGCGACTACGACGAGTCCGACAAGGACTTTTACTCTCTGCTGCCATTTCGCAAGAACGCCGACCTTCACCTGTCGAACCTTGAGCGCGGCGCTGAGATGATTTCCCAGATAGTCGCCCAGCTGACGCTGATTGGTGAGCAATTCAATATTCCCGAAAAGACGGAGGATGCAGAATGAGCGCCACTGTCACGAAGCTACCAACAGCATCAAGTTCGTTCTACGAGTTCCGCCAGAAGCGATCCGGCTTCTGGGTTGGTGATCTCGTCACGCCGTCGGTGCCGCGCGCCCTGCGCACGACGCTAGTCAGCGGGCATGATCGTGATGCAGTTCTTGAAAGCATCAAGGATTCTGCCACGAGAACCCATCGCCCCCTCAAAATCAAAAAGGGGGCATGATGAGCAAAGATCAACGACCAATCATAAACAAAGAATGGGATGAGGCTTTCGAGCTTGTTTATCAGCGCGGCTTTTCGGCTGGCCTGAAACAGGCTGCTGAAATTGCGGATGCTTTTGCAGAAGAAAACTTCTCCATGGCACACGATACCATCATGCTTGATCCGGTGATTGGCAGGCGTGGCGAAACCGTGACGGCGGCCGACTTCGAAAAAAGCGAATCCCTCATGATCGACGGCTGCGTGCACTCATCGATGGCGCACGCGTCCCAGAACATTGCCGAAGCGATCCGGACGAAGGCGAAGGAGATTTCGCCATGATCCTGCTCGAGATCATCAAGACCCGCATTGCATTGTCACGTCGCGTCAAATTGCTTGAAGCGACGTTGAAAGAAACGTCGTGTCCGCGTCCGGCGAGTGGCCAGCCTTGGGACCAGTGCGCCGGCGACTGCATTAATCTCGGGCTTTGCGGCTGCCACATTGGCTGCGCGTTGGGTGTGCAGCACAACGGGGGGAGCCAGCCATGACATATACTTTCCCGCCGTCGCTGTACCCACTGCGCGACTATCTCAAAGGCCAAGGCGCTGACACCCGCGCTTTCGTTTCCGCCCGCCAAGCTGCCTTCATGGCGCAGCAGCTGCTCGGCACGCGCGTCAAGTTCCCCGACAAGGGCGCCGACATGACATCGACGCTCATTCTCATCCAGAAGGCCGTCACGGAAAAAGGTATTGCCACCATGGCAACACCTTCAAGGGATTCGCGTGACACGAATACCCCGAAGGAAGGCAAGAAAAAAGGTAACCGTCAGTTACCGAAAGCGAAATCGAATAAGCATAACAAGGACTTCAGCCCTGAGCGTTTTTCGCAAGGCGTGCACATCTTCTGCGATGGTGCGTCAATCCCCAATCCTGGCGTCGGCGGCTGGGGCGTTGTTGTCTTCGATGACGGCGTGGAAATCGCCTCGTTGCACGGCGGGGATCCTGAAACCACGAACAACCAGATGGAACTCGCGGGCCTGCTGAACGCGATCGAGAAGGCGAAAGCACTTTCCCTCAATTTTGAGGAAAAGCCCATCACGATCTGGTGCGATAGCCAGTATTGCGTCAACGGCGTGAATGACTGGCGCCACAAGTGGAAGCGCAACGGCTGGAAGAAGAGCCCTGCGGCAACCGAGCACGTCAAGAATGTGGATCTGTGGCGGGCGATTGATGAGGCGCTGGGAGAAAGTGTCCAGCGTGCTAGACACATTGCCATCCGATGGGTGAAGGGTCACCACGGCGTTGCCGGCAATGAACGCGCCGACGAACTGGCCGAACAGGGGCGGGTTGAAGCCGAAGCGCGCGGCCGGTGCGAAGATGAACTGTCTTTGCTCGACGCTGTCGATGATCTCGACGCGCGCTTCAGGCAGATTATGGGGGCGGTGTGAAGCATACCGTCAACATCTTCAAGGTGGCCCGAGAATGCGGCGTCATCCTGCGCGACTGGCGGCACCATAGCCCGACCAGCCGCAAGGGGCGCGAGTGCTTCTGCAAGCCGACGGTGCGCGAAATAGGCCAGCGCCATGGCGAGGACCATCTGCGTCTTGTCCTGATGTTGATTACCGGCAACCCGCGCAACTCAGGCGAACTCTATGCCGATGTCATTAAAGCTGTGTCTCGGCTCCTGATCGCGAACCCGGATTTGACGCGTCGGCCGTCGCTGGTGGCTGACTTCAATCAAGTGGACCTGAGCGCCATGCGGCGTGGCGCTCGATCGATGAAATATGAAATGACCGCAAGCGACGAAATCCTTGTGGCCTTGAGAATGCATTTCGGCCTGTGGCCATATCGAGGAGCGGCAGCATGACGGTGATATTCGCGGAATGGACATATGAGCAGGTGCGGGCGCAGATCATCGAAGCGGCTCACACGCTGCGCGCCTCCCCATCTGATGCGGGGCCGCGACTGAAGAGCGGTTCTATGGCGTCTGTCCTGCACGAAATGGTTGGGGCATTCGGTGAAAGCGAGCACAACGTTCGCCGCGCGCCTCCGTCGGCAGGAGCCATCAGCCGGATGCATCAGGTCTGGGACTGGATAAACGCCTATCTCGATGAGGAGGGCCGCAAGCTGGTTTACGAATATTCCTTCATCAAGACCCGCAAAGGCATCTATATCGAGGCCTATCTGCGAAAAATCGACATGTCGAGACGAACTTTCGACCGCCGAATTCAGGCGTATTGTCAACAAATTGCGGACAATCTCAACCAAAAGCACCAAATCCGGTTGACGACCGCGCTGGACGGCGTGGCGCAAATCGACATAGAACACGCATCAACAACGGTAGCTTCAAAGAAATGCGCCACGGACTGGCGAGACGATGAAGTCACCGGCCAGAAGGACAGAGTGAGGGCTGATAACCTTGCTTACGCCCAATGGCGCAACGAACGCCGCCGGCAGCTTATCGAGCGCGCCGAGCGGTAGGCCGCAATCGACCCTTCCCCCTTGCGGGGAATTCGAACACCGGGACACCGGGCGCGGCGTAAATTAGAGCAGGCAGGGCAAACGGTAAGCCGCGCGGCTCATAACCGCGAAATATCCGGTTCAATTCCGGAGCCTGCAACCAACCGCATGACAACGGACATTGCGTCGAATGAGTTAAGGTGTGGCCTTCCACTCGATTTCGGTATGCTCGATAGCAGCATCATTCGGTTCGTTGTAGTCGCGGCCATAGAACCCCGCGTGCAGTTCGGGAACGTCTTTGACCGTGATCTTATCAATTTCCGGTGTGTCGCTGGGATGCTCAAGTCGGGAGACCGCTTCTTTAAAGCTTGAAGCAAACACAGTCCACGGATGCGAGACTTCGCCATTTTTGTAGTCGAACCGGATCAAGAAGAGTTTCATAGGACGTCCTCGGGTTGGTTGCTGTTAGTCTGGAACAGGAACAGTGCCAACACGGCAATTTCCCGGTCGCGTGTTATTCCAGAATATTGCCAGCTCGCGGCGGTGCTCTCGCCACCACTCTTTGATCAGAGGCTCATGCTCCTCAAGGCCTCGCACACCGCGGAGACGTCTGCATTGATCCAGAGTGAAACTGGCGTCTTCGCCGTTGTATCTGACATGAAAATGCGGAGGCGGATGTTCGTTCGCCCTGACTTCGATTTTGAGGCCATCATACATCGCGACCATGTGCTTGGTGATCAAGCCGTTGCCGCCAGAACTATTTAAGAGAAGCCACAGTCGGCGCTCAAGCTTTTCGTCCAATGGGATTTTAATTAAACTCATTGCTGCCTTACCGACCAGGGTCTTCGGCAATTAGTTCAATGGTCTCATTGAGAAAATCGGAAATCTTCTTTGCCTCCTCGTAGGAAGTTCCTGGCTTCAAGCGAAAGTCAGTATTGTTGCTGAAAAATGCTAGATCGTCGCCGCTGTACGGATCGATAAAAATGAATGGCGTGCCGTCCCCAAATTCAGCGACACGGAAATGCGGGCGCGCGGTTTTCAAGGCCATATCTCTTTCCCCTATTTATGCGCTTTAAAGATGCATGAGTGAGAAATATTTTACAACATAGAAGTGCTACCGGCGGAAGTCACGCTGAAGCGCTCGCAACATTCAGGTGAAGCATGGCTGACCTCGTCGATCTGGCCCGCACAAAGGCAGAAAAGAAGGCTGAAACCGACCGGTGGGAGAAAGCCTCCGCCGAAGACCGTCCGGATTATCCGTATGGCCTGAACCTGTTTCTCGATTACGAGACGCTGAAGAAGCTCGGCATGACGGACCATGACTTTGACGCTGGCCTGCCGGTGACGATCCACGCGGAAGCGATGATCTCGGAGGATCGTGTGGAAGTCATCAATGGCGAGAAGCGGCATTCGGTCTCGCTGCAGGTGCAGAAGATGGCGATCGGCCAGGGCGCCGACAAAGACGTCGCTGAGAAATTCTACAAGAAGGCCTGACCATGGGAGAGGTCGTTTACAAGGACGGCGACCGCATCCTTTCAGAGCGCGGTCAGAACCAAGACTGCATCGAATGTCTCGAAGGGCTTCTGGAAAAAGCCAAGGGTGGCGAAATCTGCGGCGTCGCTGTTGCCATCCAATATTCGGACAGGTCAACGGGCGAGACTGTGGCCGGGTTCATCTGGAATCGCTGCGTCGTTGGTTCTCTGGCCTTCCTCACGAAGCGCCTGACGCAAGAGTAACAGCACACATTTCAAGGAGACGGCGACATGGCCGAGCGTAACCAGTACGGGACCGAGCCGGGACGGCTGTTCAACATCGCCAAGAGCGATACCGTCGATCTGGCGAATGATACTCGCGGACTGATCATCGGCACTGAAGGCGATATCAAGGTCACGGACGACAAAGGCGTCACCGACACCTTCACGATGCCTGCCGGCGTCTTCCCGATCCGGGTAAGGCGCATCTGGAACACAGGTACGACGGCGTCTGGGCTTGTCGGGATCTACTGACCATGGCGCGACAGACGTCATACAAGCCTGAATACGCGGAACAGGCTGAAAAACTCTGCGAGCAGGGGCTGACGGACAAGCAGCTTGCCGAATTCTTCGGAGTGTCTGACCGCACTATCCAGCGCTGGAAGATCGATTACCCGGAATTCTGTCAGTCCTTAAAGGTTGGCAAGGACATTTCGGACGAGGCCGTCGAGCGCAGTCTGTTTCAAAGGGCGATCGGTTATTCTCACCCTGACGTTGACATCAAAGTCATCGACGGCGCGGTGGTGAAGACCGAAGTTACCAAGCACTACCCGCCGGACACAACAGCGGCCATCTTCTGGTTGAAGAACCGGAAGCCGAAGGACTGGCGGGACAAGCAGGAAGTCGAGCTTAACGTCAACGGCTCGCTCGCTGAGCGTCTTAATCGAGCCAAGGCAAGGAAGCCTGAACAGAAATGATACCAGCACAGAAGCGCGACCCGGATGAAGACATTCTGGACGCCGCCGCTGAATATCAGTTCGACCCGCAAGGATGGTCCCTGTTCGCATGGGATTGGGGGCAAGGCAATCTGAAAGACATGGACGGCCCGCGCCAGTGGCAGGCGGATATCAACGCTGAGATACGCCAGCACCTGAACAGCGAAAACCGGTACCAGCCTTTGCAGATTGCCGTCGCCAGCGGCCACGGTATCGGTAAGTCGGCGGAAATGGGCATGCTTGCAAATTGGGCCATGTCCTGCTTTGCGGACTGCAAGATTGTCGCCACGGCGAATACTGAAAGCCAGCTGCGCACGAAGACGTCGCCCGAGATCGGTAAATGGTTTCGATCCTCCATCACGTCGCACTGGTTCGATGTGCAGGCCATGTCGGTCAAGGCGCGCGACGCGGAGCATTCGGACCTGTGGCGGCTCGATTTCGTCGCATGGTCTGCCCACAACACGGAAGCCTTCGCCGGTCTGCACAACAAGGACAAGATAATCGTCCTGATGTTCGATGAAGCCTCAAAGATTGCGGACAGCGTCTGGGAGGTCGCGGAAGGCGCGCTGACTGACGAGAACACAATCATCATCTGGATTGTGTTCGGCAACCCAACGCAGAACACTGGCCGGTTCCGTGAGTGTTTCCGTCGCCATCGCCGGCGCTGGATTCATAAGCAGATCGATAGCCGGTCAGTGCCAGGCACCAACAAAAAGAAGCTTGACCAGTGGGTCGAGGACTATGGCGAAGACCATGATTTCGTAAAGGTGCGAGTGCGCGGCATGTTTCCATCGGCTTCAGCAAAGCAGTTCATATCAGTCGATGATGTGGACGCTGCCCAGAAAGTCCACCTGCGCAAAGAGCAGTACGACTTCGCTCCGAAAATCATCGGCGTCGATCCGGCTTGGACAGGTGACGACGAACTGGTCATCTATTTCAGGCAGGGGCTTTACTCGAAGCTGCTGCTGACCATGCCGAAGAACGATAACGACATCCTTGTCGCCAACCACGTGGCGCGGTTTGAAGATGAGCTTGAGGCGGATGCGGTCTTCATCGACCTTGGCCATGGCACGGGCATCTATTCGGCAGGCATTACGCTCGGCCGCACATGGCAGTTGGTCAGCTTCGCAGAAAAAAGCGTTGACCGCGGCTGCCTGAACAAGCGGGCCGAGATGTGGAAGGGAATGCGCGACTGGCTCAAGACCGGCGGCGCGATCGATCCGAAGGACGACGTTCTCTACCAAGACCTGATCGGCCCGGAGCTAATTGCCCGTGTCGATGGCAAGCTTCAGCTGGAAAGCAAGGAAGACATGAAGGCCAGAGGCCTGCCGTCTCCAAACCGTGCAGACGCGCTGGGCCTGACCTTCGCTCGCCCCGTTGCGCCGAAGGAGCGCGGCGATGAACGCTACAATCACAGCCGTGACACCAGCTACGGCGGCTCATCCCAGAGTGACGAGTACAACCCCTATTCTTGAGGTCCGAACATGGAACCCGAAGATTTTGACGTGCTGCTTCAACGGCAGCATGAACGCAGTTGTGCGCTTGAACGTGCAAAGAACGCCACCACGAACGGGCGCTTGTTCGCCGCGATGGTGTTCCTGTTGATCCTGGCTGTTGCTTCAACCGGCTCGCATCCGGTCCTCTGGCTCGCTGTGCTGCCCTTGGCCTCCATCGGCGCTGCTTACCTTGGCGATGTCATCGGACCGCGCTGGGAGCGCCCTCTGTCGATTGCCGCGCTGTCGTTCGCCGTCCTCTCCCTTCTCATCTTCCTCTACCTTTAAGGAAATCAATATGTGCGTTTTCGGAAGCAAGGCCGCTGCACCAGCCGCGACACCCGCTCTACCCGTCGAGTACGCCGCCCAGCGCGCGCCAACCAAAGATGCGGCTGCTGCCGCCGGCACGAATGCCAAGGACAAGCTTAAGGCTGCAGCGCCGACGATGCTGACCGGCACTACTGGCGTTGGTGCTGTTGACGCTACGGGCAAGAAGACGCTGCTGGGCGCCTGATATGAACGACACGATCCGGTCGCGGCACGAAAGGCGCTTAGCCGCCCTCAAGAAAGAGCGAAACGATTATGAGGCGCTGTGGCAGGAACTGAATGACTTCATCGCTCCTGGCCGATACCGCAAAGGCGACGCCAAGGAAACGAAGGGCAGACCGCCGAACAGCCGGATCGTTGATAACTCGCCCTTGCTGGCTCACCGTGTGGCGAGATCCGGCATGCAGGCGGGTCTCACGTCTCCAACTCGGCCGTGGATGCGATACAGCACCTTCGACGATGACATGAAGGAATTCGGGCCGGTCAAGAATTACCTGTACCAGTCCACCCGTAAGGCTCGGGACAAGCTGGCCGTCTCAAACATCTACAATTGCCTTCACAGTGGGTACGGCGACGAACTGCTGTTTGGTCAGTTCTGCATGATCCTCACGACCAACAAAGGCACGCTGCACGGCATCATGCCGGTTGCTGGTCAGTACTGGCTTGCCTCAAGCGGTCAACAGCGCGTCGATACCTGCTATCGCCGGGTCTGGATGACTGTTGAACAAGTCGTCGGTCGCTTCGTGGTTCAGCCGAATGGCGATATGGACTGGACGAAAACATCCACGACCATCAAGAACTGCTGGGACAAAGGCAGTTACGACGATTGGGTCGAGGTCTACAATGCGATTGAACCTCGCCACGACCGCAATCCCAATATTCCGACAAAGGCCAACAAGCCGTTCATGTCGAACTATTGGGAGGCTGCGGGGCCAAGCAAGCTGATGCTGGAAATCAGCGGGTTCGATCGCAATCCGATCATCGCGCCGCGTTGGGACATCGTAGGCGAAGACGTCTATGCCGCCTATTGCCCCGGCATGGATGCGCTGCCTGACGTGAAGATGCTCCAGAAGGAACAAATCTGGAAGGGGCAAGGCATCGAGCATCAGGTTAAACCGGCTGTGGTGGCCCCGACAGCGCTCCGCAACAAGCGGAACTCATCCCTTCCGGGTTCCGTCACCTATGTGGACGAAACGAACCAGAGCGCCGCCTATCGCCGCGCCTTCGACGTCAACATCTCCGTGGGAGACTTGGCCGCCGATATCAAGGACGTCGATAACCGCGTCAACCGGGCATTCTTCGCTGACCTGTTTATGGCGATTTCGAACATGCAGGGCATTCAGCCCAAGAACGTCTATGAGCTTACCCAGCGCAAGGAAGAGCAACTGCAGCAGCTCGGCCCGACCGTTGAACGCCAGCATCACGAGCTTATCATGCCGCTGGCCGATTGGGTGTTCGGCACGCTCGACGACCTCAATGAACTGCCGGAACCTCCGGAAGAACTGGAAGGCGTTGAACTGAAGATCGAGAACATCTCGACGCTGGCGCAGGCGCAGCTTGCTGTCTCCACCGGCTCCATTGAGCGCTTTCTGGCCTTTGTCGGCAACATCAGTGGCGGCAATGCGGAAGCGATGGACAAGGTCGATTTCGACCAGGCTATCGACGAATACGGCGACGCTGTCGGTGTGGTGCCGACCATCGTCCGCGCAGATGACGAAGTGCGGAAGATCCGGGCTGACCGTGCCGAACAGCAACGCGCAGCGGCTTCCGCTGAGATGGCCTCGAAGATGGCACCTGTCGTTAAGCAGGGTGCTGAGGCCGCGCAGTTGCTCGCTGAAACCGACGAGACGGGCGGGCCAGCCGCGCTGCTGAGCCGTCTAGGGGTCGCAGGATGACGAAAACAAGGGAAGAAACAGAACTCGAGCTGTCAACGCAGTTCGTGTTGGAGCACCCGCGCGCTCGCGAATTCATCTGGTGGATCATTGCACAGTGCGGCGTCTACAGCGCTGCGCCCGTGGTCAATGGCGAAACCGGTATTTCCATCGGCCGCCGCGTGATCGGCGTGACCATCATCAATCAACTCAACTCTGTCGAGCCTACCGCCTACGCTCAAATGATGATCGAGGCACATAACCGCTCGGAGAAACGATCGAGGGAAGAGCATGAAACATCTTCTGAGGAATAGCGTCGTCTTTGCTCCCGCAGATGAGGGCGCTTCGGGGGGCGGCGATAGCGCGTCTGAAGCCGCCAAGGGCGCTGACACCATCCTCTCTGGCGTTCCTGCTGCCACCGAAGGCGAGAATGGCTCTGCCGACGCCGATAAGGCCAATGCCGCGGCGTCCGACTGGAAGGAATACGTTCCGGACAGCAACAAGTCGGCTGACGATAACGCCAAGCTGAAAGCGGAACACGACAAGACGAAGCCGCAGGAAGGCGACGAGAAGAACAAGGCGGCCACTGATCCGGAAGACACTGTGCCGGAAGATGGCAAATACACCATCGCCTTGGAAGACGGCATCCAACTCGATGAAGCCCTTCTGGAGAAAGCCTCTCCTGTCATGAAGGAAATCGGCCTCACCAACGCGCAGGCAACAAAGCTTGCCGGCGTTCTGGCTGAACAGCGCAAGACTGAATTCGACGCTCTCAACGAGCGACACCAGAAAATCACCGAGGACTGGCAGAAGGAAATTCGCACCGACAAGGACTTCGGCGGCGATCACCTGAAGGAAAACGTCCTCAAAGCAGATCGTGTGATTGCAACGTTCGGTGACGATGCGTTCCGCCGCGATCTGGTTGAACTCGGGATTGGCAACCATCCCGGTCTATTCCGGCTACTGGCCCGTGTCGGCAACGCTCTCAGTGATGACAAGCCCCTCACGTCGGAAACCCCAGCCGCCTCTACAAAGTCTCCTGAAGAGGCGATATACGGCGCAACCACTCCAACCCAACGAGGTTAAGACATGGCCACTGTCGGCAACATGTACCCCACGCTCTCCGACCTGAAAAAGCAGGAATGGGGCGATGACATTGCAACCATCATCGACATGCTCGTCCAGTACAACAGCATGTACGAAGACGCTCCCATTCTCGAATGCAACATGGGCACGTCACACCTGACCACCGTTCGCACCGGCTTGCCGGTCCCGACCTGGCGCAAGCTCTACAAGGGCGTAATGCCCACGAAGGGCACCACGGCGCAGGTCAAGGATGCGACCGGGATGCTGGAAGACTGGTCCGAAGTTGACGCGAAGCTCGTTGACATCGCCAAGAACCCGGCGAAGTTCCGTCTGAATGAAGCCAAGGCACACATTGCCGGTATGGCCAACATGCTGGGCTCGACCGTCTATTACGGCGATACCGACGTCATGCCGGAGCGCTTTACGGGCCTTCATTCGCGCTTCAACTCGAAGACTGCAGCCAACGGCAAGCAGATCATCGACGCGGGCGGCACTGGCTCGGACAACACGTCCATCTGGTTCGTCACCTGGGGCGAGGATTCGGTTCACCTTCTCTACCCGGAAGGCACCAAGGCCGGTCTCCAGCGTGAAGACAAGGGCAAGACCACGAAGGAACTGCCCGATGGTTCCCTCTATGATGTCTACCGCGAGAAGTTCTCGCAGGACATCGGCCTTTCCGTCCGCGACTGGCGCGGCGTGGCACGTGTCGCCAACATCGACGTTTCCGACCTCCGGGCGAACGCGACCGCTGGCGGTGCCGACCTCATCAATCTGATGATTGACGGTTACTACGCCCTCCAGAACCCGAACCAGCCGAACGGCAAGACGGTCATTTATGCGCCGAAGACGGTGCAGACCTTCCTGCACAAGCAGGCCATGAACAAGACCAACGTGAACCTCACGCTCGACCAGAGCCAGGGCAAGCCGGTTGTTTCGTTCCTCGGCCTTCCGATCCGCCGGGATGACAACATCCTCGAAACCGAAAGCCAGATCGTCTAACGGCGGTCGAAGAAGGGTTGAAACCATGATTTTCGACGCACAGAACCTCTTTTCGGATGCGCAGGTCATCACGGCCTCTGCACCGTCCACGAACGTCATCGACTTCGGCGCCAGCGGTAAACCCGTTGGCGCTGCTGCAAACATCCGCAAGGATCTCGGCCGGGGCAGCAAAGTCTCGCTTCGCGTCCAGATGATCGAAGCTGCACTGGCTGCCGGTGCCGCAACGCTCACTGTGGAATTGCAGACCGATGACAACGAAGCCTTCTCGTCTCCGAAGACCGTCTGGACCTCGGGAGCCATTGGAAAGGCGTCCTTGGTCGCCGGCTACGTCTTCCCGATCGACTATCTGCCGCGTGGCACAGACGAGCGCTATGCCCGCCTGAACTATACCGTCGCAACCGGCCCGCTGACCGCTGGCAAGATTACGGCGGGCGTCGTCGCCGCCGGGGAGGATAACAACTATGACTAAGCTCGTGCGCGCCAAGCGGGCCGGTGTTTACGGCCATCTCCGCGAAGAAGGCGATATCTTCGAAGTCGCGGAGGATCGGCATTTCTCCAAAGCGTGGATGGAGGAAGTTTCCAAAAGCGAAGCAGCCAAACAGCGCAAGGACGAACAGGCGGTGCCTGAAGCCGAGCGCGGCGTTGCTACTTCGACCATTGCCGACAACGCTGTGATTGCAGCCCTGAAAGCCGACCTGGCTGCGAGGGACGCGGAGATTGAACGCCTTACGCGCGGCAAGAAGGCGACAGCGGGAACCAAAACGGCGGCAACCACCGATGAACCAGAGAAGACCGCGGCTGAAGTCCTTGCCATGGGCAGCGACGGCAACGTCGAATTCATGACGTTCAAGGCCGCTGCGCGCAAAATCCTCGGGGATGCGCTCCCTGCGACGAAGGCTGAAATCATCGCCGCACTTGAGGACAAGGCCACGCAGCCCTAACCGCTGCTGCCGAACCATCACAGCAACCAGAAAGCCCGGCTTCCCGTCGGGCTTTTTTCATTCTTGGAGATAGTCCGTGGTTTCAGTCGTCAGCATCTGCAACACAGCGCTCTCGCATATCGGTAAGTCGACAATCTCCGATATCAACGAGCAGTCGGAGGAAGCCAACCAGTGCAAGCTTCACTATGGGCTGACCCGCGACACGATGCTGCAAGGCTTCAACTGGCAATTCGCCAACAGGAAGCTAGTCCTGGCCGAAGTGGCTAACCCGTGGCCGGAACGATGGGAGCGCGCCTATACGCGTCCCACGGACTGCCTGAAGCCGATCCGTATCATACCCGAAGTGGACCCTCGGCTAAGCACCGATGAAATTGCATATGAGACTGGCGAAGGCTTGATCTTCACCAGCCAGCCGGCCGCCAAGCTCGAATATACCCGCCTAATCGACGATCCGGCCAGTTTCCCGCCGCTGTTTCTTGATGCCCTTTGCTGGTCGCTGGCGACAAAGATTTGCCTGCCGCTGACCAAGGATCAATCCCTTCGCAAAGACGCTTTCCAGATCGCAGCACAAACGCTCGGCGCCGCCCAGGTGGCAGACGCGAATGAGCAGCAGGACAGCTACGATTATCCGTCCACCTTCATCCGGGCCAGAGGCTGAACCATGGCAATCTTGCGCACGATGCAGCCAGCCTTCACGGGTGGCGAGTTAAGCCCTGCGCTGTGGGCGCGTGTTGACATTTCGAAATACCAGTCTGGCCTCAAGACGGCAAAGAACGTCTTCGTGCATCCGCATGGCGGCGCTTCCAACAGAACCGGCTTGGAGTTTATTGGAAGGGTAAGGGCTTCGGGATTTGCGGTTTTGATCCCGTTTGTTTACGACGCCGAGACCGATCAGACCTATAATCTCGAATTCTCCGACCTGAAGATGAGGGTTTACCGCGCTGGTTCTCCCATCCTTCGCCCAGCCAAGAATATCACGGGCATTACCACAGCCAATCCGGCGGTCGTGACCTCTGCGGCTCATGGTTACACAGGTGGGCAAGAGGTATTCCTGTCCGGCGTTGCCGGTCCCGCGCAACTGAACGGCCAAAACTTCATCGTTCGGAACGTGACTGCTAACACGTTTACGCTTGAGGACCTGTTGGGGCATCCCGTCAGCACGGTTGGAACTCCCGCCTATGTCAGCGGCGGCACTACCCGAGCAATCTACGAGATCGACTCTCCCTACACCTCAGATCAGGTAAGGCGGGTTTGCTTCGCCCAAGAGAACGATGTCGTGTATCTGACCCATCAAAAGCACGCACCACGCAAACTTTCACGCCTTGCTGACGACAACTGGGCCTTCTCAATCCCGTCCTTTTCGCCGTCAATCGGGCCGCCCGGTGCGCCGAGCGTTTGGCAGATTGTCAACACGACTGGAGCACCCGGATATCAGGCGACGACATACAGCTACAAGGTTGCCAGCGTTTCGGAACTGAACGGTGAGGAAAGTTTGCCATCCGGTGCCGGCTCGACCGTGAACGACCTCGATATTGCCAAGGATGGCCAGAATGGCAAGAACCGGATCGCATGGGGCGCCGTCGCCGGTGCCGCTCGCTATATTGTGTACAAGGAAGACAATGGCGTCTTCGGCTATATCGGCGGAACCGTCGGCACTTACTTCGACGACGAGAATATTACGGCGGATTTGAGCAACACTCCGCAGGCCGGTTACAATCCATTCGCCAGCGCAGGGAATTTCCCGGCGGCTGTCAACTTCTTCGAGCAGCGCCTTGCGATGGCCGGAACGGAAAACATCCCTTCTGGTGTCTGGCTTGGACAGTCGGCAAACTATGAGAATTTCGGGGCGGCGACGCCTGCGAAAGCGAGTGATGCAATCACGTTCCGTGTGAAGTCCAAGGAGAAGAACTCAATCCGCGCGTTGGGCGAATCTCGTGGCCTTGCAGTGTTCACCTCCGCGAATGAGTTCAACGTGTCTGGCGGCTCAGAGGATTTCCTCAGTCCTTCGCAGACCGTCGTGAAAAAGCAGAGCAACCGCGGCTCTGGATTTGTCCAGCCGATCGCCGTGGGTGACGTGATGTTGTTTGCTGTCGCGCGCGGCGGCGTGATCCGTGACTACAGTTACGAGTTTGCGAACGACAACTTCACAGGCAAAGACCTGACCATTATGTCGAGGCACATGTTCGAAGGCCGCAAGGTGATCTCCTGGGCCTATGCTCAGGCGCCTTATTCGATTGTCTGGGTTATTCTCGACAACGGCGAATGCGTGAGCATGACATATATGCGCGAACACGACGTATGGGCATGGACGCGGCACGAAACCGACGGCGTTTTCGAGTGTGTCAATGTCGTCCCAGAAGGCGATGAGGACGCGGTTTATTTCGTCGTTCGCCGCAACGTTCAAGGTGTGGAGCATCGATACATCGAGCGGCTGCACACGAGAATGTTCACTTCGTCCAGCGACGCCTTTTTCGTCGATAGCGGCCTGACTTACGAAGGCGCGCCCATCAAGACGTTGCGTGGCCTCTACCACCTTGAGGGGCGGCCTGTTGTCGCGTTGGCCGACGGGAATGTCGTTCGGGATCTGGTTGTGTCGAACGGGTCAGTAACCTTGCCCGTCGCAGCGGCGAAAATCCATGTCGGCTTGTCTTTCGAGGCGGTAATGAAAACCCTTGATATCGACCTGGGCAGCGTGCAGGGGCTGGGTTCCGTTCAAGGCAGATTGAAGGCCATTGCGAACATTACGCTTCGTGTTGAACGGACGCGCGGTATTTGGGTTGGGCCAAGCGAAGATAAGCTGCACGAACTCAAGCAGCGCCAGTTCGAAAACTGGAATGAGCCAATTCGCTTGGCCACAGGCGACGTGGAGATAACTCCCACATCGGAATGGACAAAGGGCGGCACCATGATCGTCAAGCAGTTCGACCCGCTGCCGATGACGATCCTTGCGATACTGCCGGATTTGAAGGTGGGCGGATGAGCTTTCGCGTAGTCGAGACCACGGATGACCACCTGCTGGTAATAGCGCCGCGTATGCGCGAAGCGGACGCTGCGGAGGTATTCGCTGCAACGGGGCGCTCGCCGCTGTCAGCGCTTCGCTATTCGGTCGCCAGATCGGATTTTTCGTACACGATCGAGTTCGATGGCCAGCCTGAAACGGTCTTCGGTTGCGGGACCGTCAATCTGGTCTGCCGGATCGGCGCTCCGTGGCTGCTCGGCTCCGACGCGCTGGAGCGATACTACCGGCATTTTTTGAAAGGCTCCCGGTTCTGGGTGTCGAAGATGCGTCGGGAATACAGCGGGCTTCGCAACATCGTCGACGACAGGAACGAGGTTTCCAAGCGCTGGCTCCAGTGGCTCGGCTTCACGCTCAGCGAGCCTATTCCGATGGGATATGAACAGCGGCCTTTCCGCATATTTGAGATGAAAGAAACCAATGTGTGATTTCGGATTGGTCTTGACCGCTGCGTCAACGCTCGTGGGCGCGGCCGGCGCGAAACAGTCGGCAGACGCGAATGCCGCCGCGCAGGAATACAACGCAAAAGTTGCCGATATGAATGCGACGCTTGCGGAGCGCCGCGCCCGGAACGCTCTTGAGCGGGGCCGTGAAGCTGAACAGTTGAAGCGGCAGGAAGTCTCGCAGATCCAAGGCAAGCAAAAAGCAGCCATGGCCGCAAATGGCGTTGATCTCACTTTCGGTTCGCCGCTCGACACTCTCGTCAGCACTGCGACCCTCGGGGAGATCGATGCGCTCACAATTCGGAAGAACGCCGCCAACGAAGCTTATGACTACAAGGTGGACGCCGTGAACAAGCGGTCTGATGCGGCACTGAGCCGCGCCAACGCTACGAACACCAAGAAAGCCGGAAATCTCGCCGTGGCCGGAACAATCCTGACTGGAGCCGCGAAGGGATACGGACAGTATTCCACACCGCGCAGCGCCCTTGCATTTGGAGCCTGATGAATGCCCACAGTTCCTGTCTACAAGCGAACCGAGACCTCTGCGCCGATCCTTCACCAGAACCTGACGTCGCAGGCGTCGCCGGATGATTTCGGCGCGCAGATCGGGCGTGGGATGCAGAGAGTTGCGCAGGGCGTCGGCGCGCTTGGTGATGCGGTTGAGAAGGTGAATGCGCTTAAAGACGAGACCGGCGCGCGCGAGGCGCGGAACGCCTACATGCGTGAAAAGGACCAACTCATGTACGACCCGGAAAACGGCTACATGAACATGGCTGGCCGTAACGCGCTCGATGCCAGGCAAGGAGTGGTCGACAAGCTGAAGGCACTGCGGGCAAGCCATGCAGAGGGTCTGAGCCTTGGCGCTGCGAAACTGTTCAACCAATCTGTAGACGGACTCGAACTCGACACTGAACGTTCAATGGCGATCCATTCCGGCAATGAACTGAAGCAGTATGTCGTTCAGGAAGGTGTTGCCGGCGCGAGCAATCTCCAGAACGAGGCACTGCGCAATCCTGCCGATCAGGTGATGGCAGATAAATACACTGCCGCTGCACTGTTGGAATTGAGGGAGGTCTATCGGAAACAGGGACTGCCGCCGGAAGCGATCGACATGAAAGAGCGGGAGTTTCTTTCCGACACCACGAAAAAGATGGTCCTGACGCTCGCTGCAAAGGGTGAAAGTGGCGTTCTTCAGGCGAAGAGCTATATGGACAAGTATGCCGACCGTCTTTCTGCCGGCGATAAACTCACGCTGGACGATGCGATGAAGGCTCCGGTGTTGGCCGCGAAAGCGAACCGCAACACGCAGCAGCTTTTGTCTGGCGCTCCGGTTCAGAGATATGACGGGCCGGAGCGTCTAGATGGACCAGAGAGGCCTGATGCTGTAGAGCGCCGCGAACTTCCCGTGATCGGCGGCAAGCTCGGCACGGTTCTCGGTTCCCTGTCTGGCTTAAACGAGCGCACTGACGCCAAAGCGATATCCTCGTTCATTAAGAATTCTGCAGGCATATCGATCGACCCGCGCGTGACGCCGTGGTGTGCTGCTTTCGTCAACGCTGTTCTGGCTACGCAGGGAATCGAAGGGACCGGGAAACTCAATGCCCGTTCTTTCCTCAATTTCGGGATGGCAACGGACAACCCCCGGCCGGGTGATATTGTCGTCCTCAAACGCGGAACCGGAGAGCAGGGCCATGTTGGCTTTTTTCAGGGCTTTGATGGCAACGGCAATATCAAAGTCGTTGGCGGCAACCAGTCCAACAGCGTGAAGGAATCGACCTATTCCGCAGACGACCTGCTCGGTTTCCGCACGGCCGGAGGCGTAAACGAAAATACGGCCAGCCTTCCGAACTATTCGCCGCAGGGCATCGCCCACATCTACGACCAGTTGAACAAGATCACCGATCCGGAGGAACGCGAGGCAACACGCAAGGCCGTGGATGCACAACTGACCCAGCGCAAGAAGCTTATGGATGCGCAGAAGGAGCAGGTTCAATCGTGGGCGGAAACGCAGGTAATCTCGAACCCGACAATGGATCTCACACAAATTCCTATCGATGTCCAGCAGACCCTCGGGGCCAGTGGCATGACGACGCTGATGAATTATCAGGAGAAGGTGCGGTCGCAGGGGCAGCCGACAACGGATTACCGTGTCCTCTACGAGCTTCAAACGCAGTATGCGGAGAACCCCACGGCCTTTTCGCAGACGGACCTTTTCCAGTACCGTGACAAGCTGGACAATTCCGATTGGCAAACCGTTACCGGTTGGCGGCAGACGGCGCTGACGGATCAGCGCAAGGCCCAGCAAGACGGAACGCTCTATTCCGGCGCCTTCAAGCAGGCTGAGCAAGCCTTGAACTCGGCCGGCATAACAACCACCGGGATAAAGAGCGAGAAGACGGAAGACAGGGCCGAAATGGAGCGCCGGATCGGGCGTTTCCAGAGCGAGCTTAAACTTAGGATCGATGACTTTCGGAAGGACAACGCCGGCAAAGCGCCGTCGTTTTCCGAGATGCAAAGCCTGATTAACGAACTTCTCCTGCCCGTCGTCTTTCAAAAGCCCGGTATGGTATGGGGTACAAGTGAAGAGGATGGCAGATTTCTGTTCGAGGCGGCAACGCGCGAAGATGGAACGGCCTTCGAGGTCCGCGTCCCCTACGCTGACATTCCCGTCGATCTGCGTGAACGGATCAAATCCGACTTGCAATCGTCGACGGGGCGGAAGCCGACGCAGGAAGAAATCAGCGAAGAATACGCGCGCTTTATGCTCGGTCGTTAATTGCAGGTTACGCTACTAGCGCCGCCGCCAATGGGTGTGGCGGTGCAGAAGCTAGGCCGGTTCATTGACGAGATGTCCGAAACATCGCGCGCCACCTGCATGCGACGCTGTCTTTCGGCGTTGGCCTGCTGCATGTCCACCTGCATCAGACAGTTGGAATAAGCGTCTGTACCAGCCTTGAAGCCATAGTTTGTGCAGGTTTTAGCAATCTTATTCCGAAGCTGCTCTCTCTGCGCCTCCTGCTGAACGCAGCCGGAAACGGCCACTGCGCAGGTTATGGAAGTGATCAAATATAGGAAACGCACGGCCTTAACTCGCTTTCACAGTCGGACGAAAACTCTTCGCGCCTCGCCACAACGCAAACGGCGCGACGAAGACGGTAGCGATGAGCGGGAAGAGCAACGTTGAGTGAAGGTACGGTTGCTCTCTCAAAATCGCCACTGCTGCCATGCTCGACGCAAAGCCGATAACGACCAGGATGACCCAAACGGCGACAAGCCAAACCGGCTTGATGCCGCTCTTCGCCAGCCATTCAGAAATTCTTCTTGGCGCGTACCAACCAAGCGCCAAAGCAAATACCGCAAACACCGCCGTGATCATCTGACACCCCGCAACCTCATTGGCTTCAAAGAAACCAGAGGTTGGGGCGCTTGTCGAGTGGCCCCTTGGAGAAGACATGCCGACACTGGAAGAATACGACGTCTGGAAGACGCGCCAGGATGCCGCCCAAACCGGCAAGACCGATTTCGTTTTGGGCAACGCACGCAAAACTAATCCTGACGAATTCGCTTCGGACGTAAAGCTGGGCAAAGCTTTCGGCTTGAATGCTGACCTCGCAAATGCCGGCCGAAGCATGCTTGAGGACCGTCTGACCTCACTTCGGAATACTTCCGTGTTGAAGGCATCTCCGCGAACAGCGCAGTGGCTTCAGGACGCAGACAACGCGCGGGCGGCTTGGGATGATCTGGAGAACCTGTCGTGGTTCGAAGGTGCTGGTCGCGCCGTCAAGAACACCGGCATTCGTGCTGGTCAGCGGCTTTCGCAGGTCGGCAATCAGTACATGCTTGAACAAACGGCGGGCCGCTTTCAGGATCGCGATATGTCGTTCGGTCAGTTACTGCAGTCCGAACAGGACGTGGTCAAAGATGCCGACGGTCGCGATGTGACCCTGATGCCAACTGTTGGTGATCTGGCCTCCACCGTCGCTCGGTATGTCGATGCTCGATATGCGGACTTGATCGGGACCGACGATGCCGAAGCAGCGCGCGAGTATGCAGGCCGGCTCGTCGAAAACATGAAGGCGTCTTCGCAAGCCCCGAAACCGTTGAGCGCTCAGGAGTTTGAAGAAAATGGCTTGAAGGGCGAAACTTTCGGGGAGGCTGCAAGCAATCTGGTCAATGAGGCGGTCAGGAATCCGCTCGGCATGATGACGTGGGCGCTGACCACTGCCGGCGAATCCCTCCCACAGATGGCCGCCGCGCTTGGTGTGACCGCCGTTTCTCGAAATCCGTCGTTGGGTGCCGCCACCATGGGGGCAGGATCGTATGCGACCGAACGATACACTTCGCCGGCGGAGTTCCTTCAGGAGAAGGGTATCAATTTCGCCAGTGCTGAAGACGTTCAGCGTGTCATTGACGATCCGGCACTGCTGAAGGAAGCCGCGGATAGAGGCGCTATTCGCGGCGCCATCATTGGTTTGTTCGATATGGCCTCTGTGGGTTTGGCGGGCGTGTCGTTTTCTCGATCGCCATTCGTTGAGGCCATCGCTCAGACCGTTTCACAGGCGGTGTCGGGGTCGGCGGGCGAATACACGGCTCGTGTAGCGGCTGGACAGGAAATCAATTGGGGCGAAATTCTTGCCGAAGGTCTAGCCGAAATTGCCTCAACCCCTGTCGATATGGGTATCGCTGGAAGAAAGCTCTTCAAGCAGCGCACGGAATCCGTCCAAGCGACCGACGCAAAGGTGAAGATCGACGAGCTAGGCGACAAAGCCATGGTATCGAAGCTCCGCCAGCGTCTCGACGGTTCGTTCATGGACTTCGTCGGCAAGGCAACAGAAGGCACATCAATTCAGGATGTCTTCGTTCCGGCCGAGAAGATGCAGGAACTGTTTCAGAGCTATCGATACGATCCCACGGAGTTTCTGGGTGAGCTTCCGGGCGTCGATGTGGCCGATTGGGACACTGCGCTTGCCACGGGCGGGGACATCCGTATTCCAACCGCCACCTATGCGGCCAAGCTTGCCGGTTCTGATTTCGATGTCTTCCTTCGCGAGAACATGAGATTTTCGCCGGATGCGATGACGTTCGCTGAAGCGCAGGAATTCAATGCCCGCTCGTCGGAAATCCAGATGGAAGCATTCGAGGAATCGGAAGCTGCCCGGATTGCTGATGAGCGAGACCGCTCGCTCGACGTCCAGGAGCTGGACGAGATGATTGGCCGTCTTCGCGCCGCCGGTCGCTCGACCGATGTCGCTCGCTTTGAGGCCATGCCGCTGATCGCGATGCGCAGGACGATGGCGGCCCGCTCGGGGATGACGCAGGAAGAGTTTGCTCAGCGAAACCCGCTGCCGCTGGTTCGCGGCGCTATTCCAGAAGGTCTTAAGCCGAAGAATGTCGACCAACTCACGCGCCAGCTGGCGGAGATGCGTTCCTATATCCCGAAGACCGTCAACAATGGTCCTTCGTTGTTGGAGGCCATTTCTGAATATGGCGGTATCAATGACGTTGGCGGCGAACTGAAATCCCGTGATGCTGCAGTCATCAAACGCGGCAAGGGCAAGAAGACGCTGCGCCTTGCGCGGGGTGGTGTCGTCGATGGCGTGCGAGACATGTTCGGCGGTGGATCGGGCAAGAAGCATGGCATTGATGATGTCGCCCAGGCTATGCTCGATGCTGGTTATTTGCAGGACAATCCCGTAGCAATCGAGTACCGCGCTGCGCTGGAAAACGGCACAGAAGTTCCGGACATTGGGAAAGCCCTGCTGGATGCGATCGATGAAGAGCTTCGGGGCAACGTCCAGTATGCGGGCGAAGCCCAGATCGATGAACGCGGCGCTACGATGGAACGCAATATCGCGTATCTGAGCGAATTGGGCGTCACGCTCGATGACGCTGACGATGTCATTCGCGGAGCGCTGGAGAAGGCAGAGGCCGAAAATGGGAGGACGTTCGGCCAGGCGACGCTGCGGCAGAAGCTGGCGAAGCTGCGCCAGTCGCTTTCCGATCTCGTTTCCTTTTCCCAGACCGCCCCCCGAGGTGAATCTCAGGTGGTCGAAATTGCTCAGGTCTCGGATGCGGTCGCTGATATCGTTGAACAGCAAACAGGCTTCGATATTCACGGCTACCGCCATACGATCGACAGTTCGGCTATCCGCCACATCCTCAAAAATCATGGCGATGCCGGCAAGGAAACCGCGCGCGGAATGGTGCCGATCACTGAAGAGGATCTGGTCGGCATTCCCGATATGATCGCTTCGGCTGATAAGGTTGTCACCGGCGCCAAGGGTCGGCGCGGTGAGGAACTTGTGGGCTACCTCAAGAAGCTCGACGACGGCACGACGCTCTACATCGAAGAGGCTCGACGTGGTCGGAAGGCGCTGGCAGCGGTATCGATGAGAAAATATCCCGCCACGAGTGACTATTCTAGCATTGCTAAAACCATCAGTCCCAACGTCCGAAACGATGGCGGGAATGAGGTGACTATAACTGATGTCCCGGCAAACTCCAAGACGCTGTTTCAAAGCGAACGTCGTGGTTCTATCCAGCTTCCGCTCGGCGGCGCTTCGGAAAGCTCGGTCATCATCAGCCTTTTCGAAAGCGCTGATCTGTCCACGACCATCCATGAATCCGCGCACTACTTCCTTTTCACGCTGGAAGACCTGCGGACGATGGGGCCGGATATTCAGGAGATGCATGACGCCGTCAGGACTTGGTGGGCTGCCAATGCGGAAGCGGTCGCAACCGATGCAACTCAGGCGACTGGCCTCAAGGTTTCTGCGCAGAACGTCAATGACGTCATCCAGCAGGGAACATCAGGCGATGCGGCTATCGACAGGGCTGTCGAGGTGGGCATGCATGAACAGTTCGCCCGTGGCTTCGAGGCCTATGTGATGGAAGGCAAAGCTCCGTCTATCGAGCTTCGATCCGCTTTCGAGCGCTTCGCTCAATGGCTGATGCGCCTTTACAAAACCCTTCGAGGTTTGAATGTCAGCATCTCGCCGGAAATCAGAACGGTCTTTGACCGGATGCTGGCCACTGACGATGAAATTCAGGCCGCTCGCTCCGATCTGTCAGACGATATGCTTTTCGCTGCGGCGGACGCTGCTGGCCTATCCCCAGACGACTATCGCCAACTGGTTAAGCTGCACGATCAGTCCGTTGATGCTGCGAATGAAAAACTGCGTCAGGAGATCATGGCGCCGATAAAGCGGGAGACTGAACGCTGGTTCAAGGAAGAAAAGGGCAAAGTCCGCGACGAGGTGACCGACCAGATCAACCGCGCGCCGGTCTATCGCGCATGGGAATGGCTCGGCAACCGTCGTTGGTTGGGCGGGGAAACCCCCGAAGGCATGCCGGACATGCGCCTTGACCGCCAGATGTTGGTTGACCGCTACGGCGAAGGCGTCCTGAAAACGCTGCCAAGGGGTCGTTTCACGCTCTATGCCAACGAAGGCGGCATGGATCCTGATGAGGTCGCTGGCTGGTTCGGGTTCGAGAGCGGCGACGCGCTCGTCCAGTCACTTGAGAAAGCACCGTTGCGTCGGGAAGCGATCGATGCGGAAACCGACAGATTGATGCGTGAGAGGCATGGCGATGTTCTGCGCGATGGTCAGATCGAAGAACGGGCTTTGGATGCTTTCCATAATGACAAGCGAGCGCAGTTCCTTGCCGCCGAACTGAAGGTGCTTAAGGCACGGGCGGGAGACACTTCGCCTAGCACTACCGTTGCTCAGGCCAGAGAGGCTGCAAGGCTAACAGTAAGCCGGATGCAGGTTCGTGATGCCATCAACAGCAATCGCTTCCTGACGGCCGAAAGAAAGGCTGCGAATGAGGCAATCAAGCTTGCTCGCTTGGTGGAGCGTGAAAATCTTTGGTCTCGCCAGCGTCGCCGGGATGTTCAGTCCGCTGTTCGCAATGGCTCGCTGCGGGCCGCCAACAGTGCGACCGACCGCGCAAACGCTTCAACGGATCGATATAACGATGCCGTCTCGCTCCTCGTCGAGCAGAAGCGTCGGCAGCTTATGAACCACATGCTCTATGCTGAAAGTGTCAAGGCAGCAGAAGAGGTGGAGAAGGCTGAACGGTTCGTCTCGAAGCTGGGCAAGCGATCCACTCGTCAAAACCTTGCCGGTGATTATCTGGAGGCGATCGACGAACTGCTTGAACGTTACGACTTCCGGAAGCTTTCGGTGAATGCCGAACAGCGCCGCGGCTCCCTGTTGGCCTATGTCGATCGGATGACGGCAGAGGGCCGGGAGAACGAACTGTCGATCCCTGACAGCGTTGTCCAGGACGCTCGCCGCCGGCCGTACAAGCAGCTTTCTGTCGAGGAGCTCCGGGGCATCATCGACACCTTGAAGAACATCGAACACACGGCGCGTCTCAAGCAGAGGCTGAAGGACGCCAAGCGCGAACGGGAACTGGACGCCGTCGCCGGGGATATCGTTGCGGAGTTCGACGAAAACGTGAAGGGCAGCGCGCCGTCCCGCGCGAAGTCGGGAAGAGGCGGAGCAAAGGAGGGCTTCCGGAGCTATCTCAATCTGGTCAAGACTGCGGACACCATCTTGCGCGAAATCGACGGTTTCAAGGATGGCGCTGCCTATCGCCATATCAAGGCACCGATCGACGAAGCCGTCAACGAACTGACGGTCAAGCGTCGTCAGGCGGGAGAGGATTTCGAGAAGCTTTATTCCGTCTACTCGAAGGAAGAACGCCGTTCGATGACGCGGCTGCAATCTGTTCCGGAATTGAATGGCCAGTTCTCGAAGTGGGATTTGATTTCGTTGGCGCTGAATGTCGGGAACGAAGGTAACTTCCAGCGCCTTACGGACGTCCGTGTCAAAGGTCACTTCACCCCCGGCCAGATCGACATGGCCCTTTCACGTCTTGATGCTCGTGACTGGAAGTTTGTCCAGTCGGCATGGGATTTGATCGACGGCTACTGGCCAGATATCGAAGCCCGCGAAAAGCGCGTTACCGGCGTCGCACCTGAAAAGATTGCTGCGCGTGAAGTTCAGACGAAATACGGTACGTTCAAAGGCGGTTACTACCCGCTGAAATATGACGCCGAGATTTCGTCTCTCGCACGCGATGATGATCTTCATGACCTTGCGGCCTCGATGACTGGCGGTCGCTTTGGCAAAGCCCAGACGAAGAACGGCCACACGAAGGAACGTTCGAATTCCTCGGGCCGCCCGGTGCTGATCGATATCGGCGTCCTTCATGGCCACGTCAATCAGGTGATGCACGACCTTGCACTGTCGGAGGTCGTCGCGAACTCGTGGCGCATCCTGCAGAACAATGAGGTGAAAAGTGCCTTCCTTGATCGGGGAATGAAATCTGACTTCGATGCGCTCGAGGTGTGGTTGCAGGACGTGGCAAGCGGGGAGGTCCGCGGCGCTGACTTCATGAACAGGTGGGCGCGCAAGATGAAGTCGGGCTTCACCGTTTCGAAGCTGGCCTTCAACCTCACAACGGTTTTGCTCCAGCCTACAGGCATCGCACAGTCGTTTGTCGTGGTCGGAAAGAAGAATATGCTGCTGGGTATGCAGGATGTCTTCCGCCGGCCTCTGGGCGGGCCAGGCAGCGCGGCCAGCATCATCATCGACAAGTCGCCATTCATGCGTGAGCGCGAAACCACCTTCAACAAGGATGTTTATGACATCCTCGGAGACGTCAGAACCGGTCCCTCGCAAAACCGGATATCGCAGTTCACAAGCGATTATCTCGCGCCGTGGGGCTTCTGGCTGATGCAGAAGGCGCAGTTCTACACGGTGGACATGCCAACATGGCTTGCGGGCTACAGGCAGGCCACAGAGGAAGGCAGGAGCGAAGCGGACGCCATAGCGCATGCTGACCGGATCGTGGCGCGCGCAGCGGCCTCGGGCAACTTCTCTGACCGGACGCCGATCGAGCGCGGCTCCCTGTCTCGCAACGTTCGGCAGAACGACGTCGTGCGGCTCTTCACGGCGCTCGGGTCGTATATGTTCGCAAAGTTCAACGTCGCTTACGAAAAAACACGGCAGACCGAATTCCGAGATCCCCGGCAGGTTTTGTCGTGGACTTCCGACATGGTCATGCTGTTCACGGTCGAAGCTGTCCTTGCGGCGCTGGTGCGGGGCCAGCTGCCATGGGGCGATGACGACGATGACGATGACGGCTGGGCGGAATTCCTCGCCAAGCAAACCGCCCTTAGTGCAGCCGGAACTCTTCCGTTTGTGCGAGACGCCGCGAGCGCGGTGCAAGGCTTCAGCGGCGGCGGCGCCTACGGTTCAATCATGGACACCATAGCGCGGCCTATCTTCCAAGCCTCTCAGGGCGAAGTGGATAAGGCGTTTATTCGATCCATCGTCGATGCTGGCGGATTGTTCCTGCACATCCCGTCCACCCAGATAAACCGCTTCGTCGATGCGACGTGGCGGCAGGCCGAAGGCGAAGATGTCTCGCCCTTGGAATACATCATGGGCAAGTCGAAATGATCTGCCCGCCATTCACAATTCACCAACGCTCCTCCGGGGGCGTTTTTTTTATGGGGTGAAGCATGACTGTTTCGAGCGAAACAAATTCTGCCGGTCCGTATTTCGGAAACAATGTGACCACTGTTTTCCCGTACGAATTCAGGATCATCGATGAAACTCACCTCCAGGTTATCAAGCGTCTTGTATCCGGCGCAGAAAGCGTCCTCACTCTGGGCGTCCACTATACTGTTGCCGATGTTGGCGGCCAGACTGGCAGCGTTACGATCCTTGCCCCCCCCACTGTGGGCGAAGTCGTCAAAATCCTGCGCAAGGTACCTTTCAAGCAGGAAACGGCGCTGGAAAATCAGGGTGCCTATTTCCCCGATGTGGTCGAAGCAGCGTTTGATCTGGCAGCAATGCGCGACCAGCAGCTTCAGGAGCAGATTAACCGGACGGTGAAAATCCCGGCGTCTGCTGATCCAGAGGAACTGAACGCGCTTATCGCTGATGTTCTGAGATTGTCGGCCAGTGCAGACGCGCTCGACACGGTCGCCGCTATCGCGCCGCAGGTCGTGCAAGTTGCTGCGATTGACGATGAAGTCATCAATGTGTCGGGTATCCGCGACGCCGTCGTTACTGTCGCTGGCATCAGAGGCGAAGTGGCGACGGTCGCTGGCGTTGCTCCTGCCGTTCAGGCTGTGGGAGACAATCTGGTCGATGTTCAAAATGCGGCTGAGAACGCGCAAGCTGCAAAAGATGCTAGGGATTTGGCGCAGCAGTATCGCGATGACGCACAGGGGTTTGCTGAATCGATTGACCCGTCAAACTATTATTCAAGGGAAGAAGTTGACGCGCTACTTGCTGACCCATGGTCTCAGCAGCCGGTCGGCGCGCTGATCGCCCTTCGGCACGGCATCACACAGATACCAGAACCGCCCAAAAACAAGGCCTATCGCTATGTTTTGCTGACGGCGGGGCAAACCGGGGCAGGCTCGTACAATGAAGGCGTTTTGACATCGGAAGTCATTTCCGGGTCGCAGCCTGTCGTTTCGGCGTATGCGACCATTAATCTATCCGGATCAGTTCTGAATGGGCAAGTGGTCAGGCTCATCAACACAGAGCGGCGGTTCCTTCGCGCCGGCTCGGCCGGTACTCTTCAGGATAGCGCATTTGGTTCGCATGGCCACTCGATCAACGACCCCGGCCATAAGCATGCGCTCATAGGCGATGGCGCATCCGGTGTGGCCAGTATTCCCCGCATCGATAACCAGGGCATTTCGAACCAAAAATTCTTCAACGACGCCGTTTCAACGTCAACGACTGGGATCACTATCAACTCCGCAGGCGACACTGAAACTAGGTCGCGAAACATCGGTGTCGATTATTACGTGAGGATCAAATAATGCCCTATGCTTTCGAAGGTGGCATCTGCACCGATGCCCGCGACGGTGCCATTGAAATCACCGAAACACAGTATTCTGAGGCGCTGGCGGCCATTGACACGGGCAAGGCTGTGACCACAATAGGTGGGTTCCAGATCGTTGACGCCCCAGCCGTGGAAGACCCTGACCCGGATGCAAACCTAGATCTCGACCAGTGGAAATTGAAGCTGGCCAGCAAGATCGACGCGGATGCGGAAATTGCGCGTCTTCACTACATCACCGGCGGCGCTGGCCAAGCGATGACGTATCAGCAGAAGGCGCAGGAAGCCGCAGAGGTGCTTGCGCTTGTCGGATCTGGCGAGATTGATGGAAGTTATTTTCCGCTCCTGTCCGCAGAGGTGGGCATAACCGCGCCGACGTTGATCCAGGTCGCTCAGGTCGTGGATTCTGCCTATCAGACGTGGCGCGTTGTCGGCGCTCGGATCGAGGCGCTTAGGCTGGGCGGGAAAGCCTCTGTTTCGGCTGCATCGACAATCCCGGCCGCAAAGGCCGCCGCTCAAATTGAGTGGCCATGATGCGGATTATCATCTTCGACAGGAACCCGGCGATCCTCTCCGCTTTCGCTGAACAGCGGGATATCGAGTTATTTCACGGGACCCTTGATGAACTCGAAGCAAGCGCCGTTGTCAGCCCGGCAAATTCGTTCGGCTTCATGGATGGTGGTGTGGATTACGCCTACAGCGCTTTATTTGGGTGGGGCGCTCAAGAGCGCGTTCAGGCTGAAATCGCCAAGCTCCCATTCGGGGAATTGCTTGTTGGCCAGGCTCTAACGGTCTCGACGGATAATGAGCGTATTCCGTGGTTGATTTCCGCGCCGACAATGCGCGTTCCGAAGCAAATACTCGACGCCAACGATGTGATGCTTGCCGCAAGGGCCGCGACAGCGGAGGCGGTGAATAAAGGTCTGCAATCAGTGGCGTTCCCCGGCATGGGGACAGGGTGCGGGATGCTGGCACCAGAGATTGCAGCGGCTGCGATGATCTGCGGCATATCGAATGCTATACGACCGATGGATAAGCCCGCCTCATGGCGCGAGGCCCAATACCGGCATTTTCATCTCCAGTGTAACCGCACCTAAGCAACTTCTAAAATCAGGAGACAACAATGGCGACTGTACGCGAGGTACAGTGGGGGCGTAATGCATTGTTCACATATTTATTTAATTCTCTTCGTGTCGCCACTATTTGATGGATTGTGCGTTTCTGCTATTGACATTGCATAATGAATTCGAGTCGGAAAATGACAATGGCTAGGTCGAAGGCTGAAGTCGTAGATATCGCAGTTGATTGCGACCGGATAGTCGCGTCCATAGCGTATGCGATTGCAACAGCAGAAAGTAAGGAAGAGCATTTTACGCAGTATGATGTTGTAAAGTCTCTGTTTCTTGCTGATCGGGCGCACCTAAATAGGTTCGGTCGTCTCGTAACGAATGACACCTATGTGGCGATGATCCATGGCCCTGTTCCATCAGTGGCATATGACCTTTTGAAAGAGAACACATGGAGAATGCGATATTTCGAGATTAAAGAGCTCCCCTGGGAAAGCAAAAGTATCGGGGAAGGCAAGCGCGAATATTTTCATGCCGATGCGAGTTGGGTGGACGATTTCCTGTCTCCAAGCGATAAGGCCGCGATTGAAGATGCTGTGACAACAGTTAGCAGCCTTTCGTTTGGTCAAATACGAAAGCTGACCCACGAAGATGCTGCTTACATCGATGCATGGGAAGATGAGGCTGAGCGGAAACAGTTCCCCATGAGCCTTGGTCTGCTTTTCGATACACCCAACTTCGAAAAAGCACGTGAAATCAGGGACGTATCGCGCCTCTGATATGACATTTGCAGTAGGCGACATCATTTTATTCAAAAGCGAGGTTGCTGGCAAAGCCAAGTACCACTTTTGCTTCTATTTCGACAATACGAACGATGTTTACAGCCTGATGTTCTTGAATTCAGAAGGCATATACGCGGATCATTTTGCAGTTGATTGCAGCCGCATTCCTGAATTGCCGGCTTCGCGATCTGGAAGTTCAGTTTTCAGTTGCCCAACGGTAATTCGAAAGAAGACAGACCAACTCGCGAAGCTTGAACCTGAAAAGAAGTGTACTCTTCCGCGCGGTGTGGCCATAGACTTTTTGAGTTTTGCGAAAACCATCACATCAATGACGGAAAACGATAAGGCAAGGTTGATAGCAACTCTTGAGGTTTTGTCGAACTAACAGGTTCGTTTCCGGTTCAGTTATCCATAGGCGTCCTTCGGGGCGCCTTTTTTGTACCCACAATCAGGACATCGCTATGACTTACAAGCTTCCGCTGGAATGGCTCCAGCCGGTTAAGATGGTGCGCGTCGTTGTGCATTGGTCTGCCGGCGCTTATCGGGCGTCTGATCTCGACAAGGAGCATTATCACTTAATCATTGAGGGGACTGGCAACGTTGTGCGTGGCGATCACGCCATTGCCGACAACGTCAACACCGCTGACGATGACTATGCCGCCCATACTCGCGGCTGCAATACAGGATCGATCGGCGTTTCCTTCGCTTCGATGGCTGGTGCGATCGAAAGCCCGTTCAACCCCGGGAAGTTCCCGCTGACCGAAGCACAGTGGGCGCGGGGCATGGAGGTGGTTGCGCACCTCGCGGCGTTCTACAAAATCCCTATCACCGACAAGACCGTCCTGACCCATGCCGAAGTGCAGCCGAATCTTGGCATCAAGCAAAATGGCAAATGGGACATCACCCGCGTGCCGTTCGATGCCTCCCTGATCGGCGCGAAGGCGTGCGGCGACAAGATGCGGCGCGATGTGAAGGTGCGGATGTGATGAAGTTCTTCATGGATCACAAGGCCTCTGTTGAGTGGGCGGTGCGTCGGCGCATCATCATCATTGCCCTGATCTGGTCGGGTGGCCTCGTGACGTACCTTGCGATCTGGGGCCGGCCAATTGCTCTTAGCGACACGGTAGCGATGAACCTGATCTTGCTCATCGGCGGCATCATCGGTTCCTACGTCTTCGGCGCTGTCTGGGAGAAGAACACTCAGGTCAAAGCGGACATCGCCCAGCAGGCGGTGGATCAGGGCGATACCGACACAACGGTAAAGGTGGAGCCATGAGCGCCCTCAGCTACATCTACATGACCGTCGGCGCGCTGGCGATGTTGGCCGTTGCTCACCTCTACAACGTGACGATCGATAATCCCGCCGTCCGTCGGCAAGCACTGTCTGGTTACGTGCTGCAATCCGAAAGGGATGCGCTTCAGGCAAAGCTCGACCGTGAGCAAGCGCTTCGTGAAGCGGTCGACCAATCGTTGGCCGCAGCCACGAAACGCGCTGACGAGGCAACCAAGGCGAAACAGGCCGCAGAGGCTGAGGTTGACCGGCTGGCCGAAGAAGCCGCCAAGGACGCCACCCTTTCCCGCCCCAACGAAAGCGACAAGAAATGGCTATCCGAGCGTTAATCATCGCAGCCGTTGCGCTGATCCTCATGAGCTTTACCGGATGCCAAACGACCGGAGAACGCCTCAAGGCTGCATCTGTCGTCAAGGGCGAGACTGCCGCCCGTCAGCCGGTCCTCGTTTTCCCGGCAGCCTGCACCGCACTCATGGAGCGAGTGAAGCTACGCGACGAGCCGTGGGTGATCCACTCGTGGCGCTGGAATGTCGCCGCCGACAACCGCGACCAGTTGGCCAGAGACTGCCAAGCATGGGCAGACGATTACAGCAAAAGGATTGCGCAATGATCGGTCTTGGACTTGGCCTGTCTCTCGGGTTGTCGGGTAAGCCAAAGGGCGTCCCAAAACTGCCTGTCAGCCTGCCTGTCGCGCCTCTGCTATTCGCCGGCACTGTGCGTATGGCTGGCTGGGCCGGAAGCGCAGCGAAAGTAGCGCGAGCCGCCAACCCGACGACACCGCAGACGTTTGGATGGGCGAGTGATCGTCTAGACCTTGCAGCGATAGAGACCTATGCCGGCGGCGCAAACTCTGACGCCCGAGTTGATACATTTTTCGACCAATCAGGCAACGGGTATGACCTGATCCAGCCAACGGCAGGAGCGCGTGGCAAGGTATACAGGTCTCAGATCGACGCCGGCGCATTGCCGTTCACTGGTGGTCCAAATGTCCAATATCCGATCCCGGCAGGGCTTTCCGTGGACCGTGCGAACCATACCGTCTTCCTCGTCTTCAAGCCGCATTTGGCCCGCGCCTCCTTTTACTGGATACGTCTCGGCACCACGTTGCAATATGGCACGGCAACCCCTGACCTGACGACACCGGGCGGCGGGCCGCGTCTGCTCGACTCAGCCAACAGCGTTACTAAGGTCGGATCACGTGCGCCCAAGACATCCGGCGTATCGATCATGGGTTATGCCAGCGGCCCGAGCGGCATCACTTGGTACAACAACCGGAAGATTGAGACCGTTGCGGGTGGGTTGGCGGCCGGTACGCTGACAGGAGGCAACATCGAGAATGGAAACGGCTACAGCGAGATCATGGCCGTTGTCATCTTCCCCCGTGCCCTGACCGAAGCCGAAATGGCGTCGGTCGGCCGGCAGCTTGAAGCCGTCGCACCTATCCAGATCGGGCAGACCAAGGGCGTCTTCATGATCGGAGACAGCATCACGGCAGGGCAGGGCAGTGTTGCTGTATACACTGCTGGCCTTGGCATGACGGCAACGGAACCGGATCAGCTATTCGGCGCACTCGGCAGCCCGACAGATACAGCCATATTCAATTGCGGCCAGCCTTCTATCCCGATGACGGCTCTCAACTCCTCCAACGACCGGGCGCGCATCCTTGAACTGATGAATGCCTATCCAGAAATAACGAAGCGTGTTGCCCGCGTCCATGCCGGGATCAATGACCTTCGAGCTGCGTCTACGGACACGACGGTCTACAATGCCATTTCGGGATATTGCGCCTGGCTGCGTTCGCAGGGTGTGAAGGTGGTCGTATCGACCATCAACACACAGGTTGTGGATGCGACGTACACCGCGCAGGCTGAAACCTATCGCCTGTCGATCAATTCGCAAATTCGCACCAATTGGGCAACGTTCGCTGACGACATGGTGGACTACGCCAACATCCCCGAACTGGCCGATCCGAACAACACCACTTACTTCGCGACTGACAAACTGCATCAGACTGCGCAGGCCTATCAGCTTAAGTCGGCTCTCGTTGCTCCGAAAATACAGGCGCTTCTCGCCTGACGGTAAAGCAACGGTTTTAGTTTTATCGTAAAACCGAAGTCTCCATTACTTTAGGAGATTTGAAAATGGACAACTCAAAACTGATGGCGATTGAGGATCACCTTAAAGCCGCGTTACTGTTGGCAGAGCAAGCAAACATCGGCCTTCTAATATACTTGCTGAGTATGGTGCTTCTTGAGGTGCAAGACCGCATGAAGGGACGCGCCAGAGATAATTGACAGCACCCACGACATTCGCCCTCGACCCATGGCCGGGGGCTTTTCTTTACTCGCATCCAGGCTGGGATAATGGCAGGAAACGACGATATGGCGAACAACGGCAACATCGAGCGCAGCTATACCGATGCGGTTACCGCCCAGCTTGGTGAGCGCGTCACCAATCTTGGCCGCCGGCAAAGCGATCTTGAGACGGAGATGCGCGCCGGATTCAAGCAGGTTGAAAATGGCATGTCAGCCATTGCCAACGAGATGAGAACGTCCATATCGGCGCTTTCAACCAATTTGTCGGAGCGGAATAAGCCTCAATGGTCAGCAATCGGTGTTGCCATCACCTTCTGCACCGTGATTGGCGGCCTTGCGTACTGGCCCATCAATTCCTCTACCTCGCGCCTTGAAAGCGCCGTCGCCGTACTGGCTGAAAAGGTTGTCACCCGGCAGGAGATGGAATGGCGACAAGCTCGAGGCGCAGAGGATCGGAACCGTATGGAAGGATCGATCAAGGATATTCGTGATGCCCAAGTGCCGCGCGCTGAGCTTGAAAGGGTTTGGACAAGCCAGACGAACATAGATGCCGATCAGCAGCGCCAACTTGACGAACTGAAGCAGGCACAGGGAAGTGTGTATGGTGCCAGAGACGTGATCCTAGATCTTCGCCAGCGGGTAGACCGGATGGAGAGAGAAAAGGCCTCTCCGGGCGGCTAAAGCTTTAGGTAATGTACTGGAATAGGCGGCAGCCCCATTTTTTTCCGGTGCCAGTTTTCGATTGCTTCCCAAAAAATCGGAAAGAACATTTCACCAAGCACCGGCTCCGTTGCCCCATCAGGAATGAACCACGGATGATCCTCGGCATCCAAATGATATGTGCCAAGAAATTCGCCGTCCCTTGTAACCACTGAGCCGTCTTCCAGCAGATTGATGTTATATCTCAGCTCCAAAACGATTTCCCCTTGCCCCTGTATATTTATTTAGTTTTTGATCTGGCTGCGTCAATATCCCTATGCGGATAATGCTCCCAGCAATGCCACGTGGACTTCTCGGCCTTCGAACGGCTGAAGCCAAAGCCACCCCATGCCTTACAGCCTGGATACTCGCAGTAGTGGTTCTCGTGGACGCCGTCGCCGACTTTATTGTTTTGGTCGCTCATTCTTCAGTGGCCTTTGCGGGTGGGGTGTGGCGGGTCAAAGCTGGCCACCGGGGAAGCTCCGCCAGCGTGCATTTCCTTGGTCCATTCATGCAGGGCGTCTGCCGGAGAATCGGCTTTCACCCACGAAATGATTGGCCCAGACAATGCCGGATCGATGTAGAGAACAGCAGCAAGCTTTAAGGCGTCGCTGAACATCATCTGCATTGAAGCCCCTGACGCACGGTTGTCATCGGCCCAGAACCTTTCAGGGCCGGCATAAGCGTAGACCTCAAGAAATCCCGGCTTGGTTTTGATTGCGTCGACAAGCCAATTATCGACGGTTGGCAGCGCCACCCTATCCATATCCATGTAATCGCCGTCGGCTTGCTGCCCGACGACGAGGATGCCGCGCGCTCTGAGTGCTTCTGGCTTTATGAGCATCCGCTTTCTCCTATCCGAATAGATCGGCCGGCTGGCCTTCTCCTTCGACCGGCAGCAGCACAAGGCCGTCGTCAGGTAATGGCCGCTGAAGCGCCTTAGCCTCGTCCCACGGCGCGGTCAGCCACATTTCCACCTCATCCTTATTTGTCAGGATAACCGGCATAGCCTTCGGGTGGATCGGTTTCACGATGCCGTTCGGATCCGTCGTCAGGAATGCGAAAAGCTGATGCTCACCTTCGCGTGGGTTTTTCATCGATCCGCGGACGCCATGCCAATCCGTCCAGATCCCGGCGAAGAAGGCGAGGGACGTTTCCTCGTTCAGCGCAAACCAGCGCTTTGTCTTTCGGGGCTTGGTGTCTTCCCATTCGCAAAAGGTTGTCCATGGTACTACGCACCGGTTCTCCGGTCGCAGCCATCTTCGCCAGTGCGGAGAGGTGACGTTGCGGATGTTCGTCACGCCGGTGTCGGGTTTGCCTTGTGTGACGAACTGAGGCGATGGCATGCCCCACGTCAGCCCGACAAGCTCCCGACCGCTCTCTCCATTACGCACCACTGGTGCTGGACGATCTGGATAGACCTCGACGTCTGGCTCCAGGTTAAGCCGTTCCTGCATGATACCCACGATGTCGCGGATCGATTCCTGATTGGTCTTCACGCGGTACAGATTACACATACTCACCTCGGCATCTTGGCTATGGTGATCTTCACATCACCCTTGACGTTGCACCGTTTGCATTTCAGCCGCTTGGCTAGATCGTCTACAGTGGTGTCGGCCTTGGCCACGCGGTTCAGTTGCCAGTGCGGGACATTCGAAACGTGGCCGCAGTAATTGCACTTGGCAACGACAATTTCCCAGTTTCGTATTTCCTTGACCTTAACGGGTGGCGGCGGCGCTTGTTTCAAAGCTTCCATGAGGCTGCCAGATTTGGTGTGGTATCTGAGCCTGCACCGTCCAGAGAAGCCTTCCATAGGCTTTGGGCACTTGAAGACCTCCTGAGATATTTTTTCCAACATCGTCGGCATCTGTAAGTCGCCAAACTCGATCATGAGTTCTGCTGAGCTTATAGACTTGAGAAGCTCGCAGTCCTCGCACAAGACGCATACTGGCTCCCCGCCATAATCTGACAGCGTATATGCTTCTCTAGGTGGCATCTCGCTCAGCGTCCGGCTTCCATCCCCTCGTAAATCCTTTGCCCATGGCAGCGGTCGCCAGCGCGAGCTGCATCCGCAAGTGCTGGATATCCTCCATTAGGGTCTCTATCGCAGCGCGGCTATCGCCGTCGTGCCATGCGATAATGTGGTCAACCGGATCGGCTTCCGGTTCTCGTCTTTCTGGGCGCACGTTCTCATTCTCCGGTTCAAGAGTTAAATCGTCCCTGATTTTCCGAAAGGCACACGCCGCCGTGCCAAGCGATGTTCTGATTATGTTCTGGTTTGAGACGGAGTCAAGCTGGGGCATAAAGATTCATTGGATGACTGATCACCCCTACAACAAGGATCTAAGGATGCCAGACCGGGATTTTCCGCCGGTGACGCTTACAGAAATGATTACTCACGATGAGCTCATTGAACGTTGGCCTTGGCTGACCGCTCAGACTGTGAACAAGTGGCGCCGTGCTGGAGCTATTCGCTCCTTCAGGGGCAAAAAAGGAATTCTTGTTTATCCAATGGGTGATATCGAGCGAGCGCTCACGGACAGCCTCAGGGCGTTAGCGGAAAATCACAGTGGAGCGCCGTCTTCACCTGTCGAGGAACCAGAGCAGGCATCTTCGAGCCACCACGAGATGAGCGAGGCCGATCAAATTCGAGAGCAGTTATGGTTGCGCCAGATTCACGAGCGAAAATTCCCACGCGCCAAAAATGCTAATCCTTCGCCTGACAGATAAACGAATCGGATCAACTTTTCGGTCTTTAAGCTAGTCGTCCCAGTAGTTCAGCTTAGGTGGCGGCTCACCTTCGGGATCATGAAGTGGATCCGGATTCGCGAAAAGCAGCATGGCCTCTAAAGATGTCTGAATTGCCTCAACACGCGTTTGCTCCTCAAGCTGCATCAGCCGCTTTCGAGCCCACTCAAGCATTCGTCGGTAGTCCGCCGGGAGATCTTCGCAATATGGAACGATGGAAATTGTATCGCGTAAATCGTCTGCCTCACGGCGCGCATTGGCAATACTCTGCAAAAAGGAAAGGCGATCGCTTTCACGCTTCGCTCGTTGCTCTGCCATCTTCCTACGAGACGCCATATGCGCTCGACGCGCAGCCTCCTGACGATTTCGCTCATCGTTTTCGCGCGCGGCGACGTGCGCAATCCGATAGTTATCTACAATCTTGGATAGATGGCCCTCGATCGTTTGGGTCTCGGTGTCACACCACTCCGTTTTGACGCCAGCACCTGGGCCGTAAAAGTGTAATCTCAATCTCCCCACATGCACGTACGTGAAGTGCTGCCAGCCACTGCGAGATATCTCGATTTGTCGCTTTCTCGGAGCGTCAATAGTGAATCCCAATGTTGTCCCATCTTTCTCGAAACCTAGCCTAGGGGATGTGGCAGTAAAGGCAAAACCATAGGGTTCGAGTTTAGCGCAGAGGCTGTTTAAAATGGCGCCGACGCGAGGCAAATCTTTTGGTGTAACTTTTGCGCCCTTAAGTGAAACGTAGCCATCTCGATCGCTCTCACGACTTCGGAGTTCAGCTACGAAGGATTGGACTTCAGATCTAAGCTTTCCTGTCTGCATTATGACAGCTCGCTCGTCTTTGTCTTGGGATGCGAGAGGTTTTCGTGGTTGAGGCTGCGCATGAGGAAAGTGGGCAGTTGGAGAAGGCTGACGCAGGCGCTTGTCCTCGTCCTCTATTTCTCGCAGAGCAGTATCGAGAATTTGGGTTACGTAAGGGCTGCGGGTGCTCACCGGCCTAGTGCCGATGTGCACCGTGTGGAGCGCCGTATTCTCAACTGCCCGCAGGGGCGTCCGTTTAACGGGTTGCCCGGCGTCGATTTTTGCCCAGTGTCCCCTCGACGGCACTGGGACGAGATATCGCTGACAAGTCTTAGCTAATCCTCGATCTGATAGGCCGTACGTTTCCGCCAGCTTCTGCATTGGGGTGGACCACACTAGTTCGTAAAGCTCCTCCCGCGACATCGACCTCTTCGGATTTTCCATGATTGCCTCCTAGCGGTGAAGCGAGATTTATGAATCTATGGGGCGTCTGCGAGCTTTCACTGACGTCATAGACGCGGATCGATGCACGAGTTTTGTAGGCCATGCTCAGCTGCACGTCACGCCTTGTGAAAAGGTGACCCCAAGGCTACGAGCAGTTCAGTCCGGCATCTTGGAAAGTAAGGTCGTAAGATGACCGGTCCGATGTGAGCGAAGGGCAGCAGCGTTTCCATCCTCATGGCCGTAACAATTTGGCGCATGCCTTGGAGGCCATAGACCGCTACCAGTTCCTCCACCATGTCGAATGCCGCTCGATAGTCTCCGGCGGTCATGGTTCTGAAATCCACGCCTTCGTATCTGGATTGGAAAAACTGTTCGAGAAGATAAATTTTTGCGTGTTCTGCCAATCCCTCTTCAAGCACTGTTGCTTGTCCGGTCTGCGGGCCATTAGGAGTGAGGCAATGAACTAGTTCATGCGTCAGGTGGAAAAAGCGCGCCAAACCGTCATCGGCTTGATGCTCAGGCAGGCAAACCGCAACCTGTTTGGGATTGTCTGGGTCGGTGTAGATTGTGAAGGGAAACCTTCGCTCATGGAAATACACGCCATCGAAGATGACTTCCGGGTGAGGGGTGCCAAAGAAGCCAACAACAAGCTCCTGTATGAGCGCCACTTCGCTAGGTTCCATCTGGTTCAGAGTATCGAACTGGATAAAATCGTTCTGGCGCATCTCGGCTCCGATGGAAAGCAGTGCTTCCTATATGCTTCCTGTAAGATTTTTATCCATCTAACAAAATCGCTGGAAGCCTTGGAAAATATGGCGCACCCGACAGGATTCGAACCTGTGACCTTTGGAATCGGAATCCAACACTCTATCCAGCTGAGCTACGGGTGCAGCGGTCACGCTTGAATCGCGTGCAGCGGTTGGTTCATACCCCAGCTTTCTTTCCGCATCAATGTCTAAAAATCAGAGATTTACGAAACATCACCTGTTTTTTCGCCGGGGTGGGGTGCGATTTATTGTGGGGTGCTGATGCCTTTCTGCTGGTTGGGGAAACAATGCGTCGTTTGGCGTATTGCTTTTTTTATTGAAATTGGGTTTCCCCTATAAGTAGTATGTTATCGTCTGATGCGGCGGCTGTTTCGCCGCCACCATGGGCAGGTGGCCGGACGGGCGCAAAGCCTTTCAAACACGGCGCGGCGGGCGGCGTCATACCCTCAAAATCGGCGGGTAAATAGTGATACTTTTCCCGGCCTCCGGATGGCGGCCTGGAAGCCGGATTTGGATTTTTGCGGATTAACTGTCAAATTATTATACAATATTAGTATCACCTACATTTATTTAGGATACAGTTTTGGAACGTTGTCGGTTATGATTTCGGCAGGGTAAAGGAACGAATCAAGCGGGGGATCGGATGGCTTTGCGATTGGCACATAGCAACGGGCCGCGGGCGGAAAAGGCCGAAAGCGACGGAGTGGAACCGGTGCATCTTACGGCGATTGACTATGGATTGTTGGCGACGGCGATAGGCTATCATTTGCGGCACTCGCAACTTGCCGTGGCAAACGGGTTTTCAGATGTGCTGGCGGAACGGGGGTTGCGACCGGCCGATTTCTCAGTTCTCGTCATTGTCGGCGGCAATCCGGGCCTGAAACAGAGCGATGTGGCGGAAGCGCTGGGCATCCAGCGCGCCAATTTCGTCGCGATTGTCGACAACATGGAAGAGAAGGGTCTGCTTGTCCGCCGCCGGTCGGAAGAGGACAGGCGCGTTCATTTTCTCGACATGACCGAGGAGGGCAGCCGCCTTCTCGACAGCCTTTCCGATTCATGGCGCGACCGCGAGGAAAAGCTGATCGACAGGATCGGCGGCAAGAAAGCCCGTGACCAGCTGCTATCGCTGCTCGGACGTCTGCGAGGCTGAACGCCGCTATCGCCGATGGAGACGGCTCTGGGGGGGGCGCGACCCGGAAGTGCGGGTCGTGCCGGTTTTCCGGCCGGTTGGCTGTGCTTGGGGATTTGCCCTTTCACGACAGCCTGATTGGTGACGGCTCGATTTGCATTGCAATTTTCCTGTGAAACGGCCAAGACGACCTGCATATGCCTTTGGTCACCCGATGCCGTAAGCGCGCGGTGTGCCGAAAAAAGGCCGGAAACGGGAACGCCATGCTGAACATCGATACCAGCCATCCGCTTTATCGCCCTTTATGGGTCAGGTTGCTGATCGTCGGCTTCTGCGCGGCCTGGGCTGTAATCGAATTCGTCAATCGCGAGTTTTTCTGGGGAACGATCGTCGGCGGCATCGCCGCCTATGCGGCCTATGAACTTTTGGTGAAGTTCAAGCCTGTGAGTGCCGATGATGCGGCCAAGGCTGGAGCGGACAAGACCGTTTCAGAAGAACTCGCCGATAGCGCGCCCGTCGATAAAAACGACGCTGGCTGAAAGCTGCATATCCCCCGGCAGGCGCGTTTCGCCTTGCATTCAAGATTTAAGTTCTCAGCATCCAGATCGCCTGGTCGATCAGCAGGTTTGCCGCGGTCATGCGCAGGGTCGCATTGTGCCGGAATTCCGGTTTCACCCCGTCGGGGTGGTTGAGGCGGGCGAAAGCGCGGCGTTTTTCCGCAAGCGTTGCGGCGGTGTCGGTTTCATGGATCGCCAGTTCCACTGACACATCCGCGAGCGAAGTCTTTTCGAGATACGCCGGCATGGGTTCCGGCTCTGGCTCCGGTTGGGGTTCAGGCGGGGGCGCCGGGTCGGCCAGAAAGGCGAGATAGGCGTCGAGGCCGCCGTTTCCCGGTTGCGGTGCAGCAGAAGGCGTGCCGACGACGAAGCTGGAATTGAAACCGGCGATGCGATGGCGGGCAGGCGGCGGCGGTTCCGCGGCTTCCTCTTCTCTTTCCTGCTTCAGTCTTTCGACGACCGACTGGAAGACGGATTGTCCGAAAAGCATGCGGCTGTTTCCCCTGCGACGACCCTGATAAATCCGGCCTGTTTACAGGATGAAGGTGGTGTCTGGCTTGCCTCGTGTCATCGCCATGTCCATCATGGGCCGGTCAGTTTTCGGCTTTCATCCAGGACCAGATCGTAGAGCAGCCGGGCGCTGGGCGGCAAAACGCGGCCCTTGGTGGTGATGATGCTGTAGGGCTTGACGACAAGTTCGAAATCCGTCGGCAGGATGCGGGTGCGGCCGATATCGGCCTGCTGGCCGGCCACGAACTCGGCCATGTCCTGCGCGATCGGCGCAATCGCATTGGTGTTGCAGATCAGCGCAAGCGTCAGAAGCATGGATGGCGTGTTGATGATGTTGCGTGGCATGCCAACGCCGTGGGTGAGGAACACATCCTCCATCGTTCTGCGCAACAGGGCGCCGGGCGGCTGGAAAACCCAGTCATAGGCGGAAAGATCGCTCAGCGTTACCGGTTCGCCGCCAAGCAGGGGATGCCCGTCGCGAACCACCAGACAGGCGCGCTCGATGCCGATTTCGTGGATGGAAAACAGGCCCGGGTCGAAATCATCCGGAATACGGCCGATGATGAAGTCGTGACGCGCTGCCAGCAGCTCCCGGGCCAGCACGTTGCTGCTTTCCACCTGCACATTGATTTCGATGCCGGGATAGGTGTCCGTCGCCCGTTTGATGGCGGGAACCACAAGGCTGATGGCGGGTGCTGTAACGGCGCCGATATAGACCGAGCCACCGCTGCCGGATTTCATCTGGTTAAGCTCGCGGCTCGCTTCACGCAGTTCCAGCAATATGGTGCGCGCCCGACGCGCCAGCGCCTCGCCGAACTTCGTCAGCACCACGCCGCGGGAAGCCCGTTGACAGAGCGGGCTTTTGACGATTGCTTCCATTTCCGAAAGCATGCGTGATGCCGCCGGCTGTGTTATGTTCATGGCGGCTGCGGCGGCGCTGACCTGGCCGTGCTCCTCGATCATGACCAGCATGCGCAGATGGCTCATCTTTAATCCGGCGCGCAGAAGCGGGTTGTCTTCAAAGACGAAAAGCGCGTCTGTCGTTTGCGTCTGCTCATACACTTTCTGGTTGCTCATGCGCTGTTTTATACCCCTCAACGATTATTGTATCGATTTAATATAGCAGAATTGATATAGGTAAGCCGATATATTCTATTTGACAGTTATATGGATTCAGAACAGTTTGCGGGATGCCGGGGAGGAGCGGCATCTGTTCCGTTTCGCAGTTGCGAGATTGGGATGGGGCTTAGTGCGGCTTCTTCCTCTGACGGCATGAATTTCATGGTGCGGCGCAGCATGCGGACACCAGAGAAGGGTTCAAGGGAGAGAGTTATGAAGTCCATTATTTCGCTGATGGCGGCTTGTGCCATCGGTGCTGCTTCCTTCGCAGCGCCGGCTTTTGCGCAGGACAAGGGTTCCGTCGGCATTGCCATGCCGACCAAGTCTTCCGCTCGCTGGATCGATGACGGCAACAACATCGTCAAGCAGCTGCAGGAAGCCGGTTACAAGACCGACCTGCAATATGCCGACGACGACATTCCGAACCAGCTGTCCCAGATCGAAAACATGGTCACCAAGGGCGTCAAGGTCCTCGTGATCGCTTCGATCGACGGTACCACGCTGTCGGACGTTCTGAAGCAGGCTGGCGAGCAGGGCATCAAGGTCATCGCTTATGACCGCCTTATCCGCAACAGCGGCGACGTCAGCTACTACGCAACCTTCGACAACTTCCAGGTTGGCGTTCTGCAGGCGACTTCGATCACCGACAAGCTTGGCCTGAAGGACGGCAAGGGTCCGTTCAACATCGAGCTGTTCGGCGGTTCGCCTGACGACAACAACGCCTTCTTCTTCTACGATGGCGCGATGTCGGTTCTGAAGCCTTACATCGACAGCGGCAAGCTGGTCGTAAAGTCCGGCCAGATGGGCATGGACAAGGTCGGTACGCTGCGTTGGGATCCGGCAACGGCCCAGGCTCGCATGGACAACCTGCTGTCGGCTTATTACACCGACGCCAAGGTTGACGCCGTTCTGTCGCCTTACGACGGTCTGTCCATCGGCATCATCTCCTCGCTGAAGGGCGTTGGTTATGGTTCGAAGGACCAGCCGCTGCCGATCGTTTCCGGTCAGGACGCTGAAGTGCCGTCGGTCAAGTCGATCATTGCAGGCGAACAGTATTCCACCATCTTCAAGGACACCCGCGAACTCGCGAAGGTTACCGTTGACATGGTGAATGCCGTTCTGCAGGGCAAGGAGCCTGAGGTAAACGACACCAAGACCTATGAAAATGGCGTCAAGGTCGTTCCGTCCTACCTGCTGAAGCCGGTTGCAGTCACCAAGGAGAACTACAAGCAGGTTCTCGTTGATGGCGGTTATTACAAAGAAGACCAGCTGAAATAAGCCTGAAGACACATGCGGGGATGACTTGGCGTCATCCCCGTTTTTCCATAAAAATAAAAACGCCGAAATTAATCGGGCGCTGGATTGCGATATGGCCAATACCATTCTCGAAATGCGGAACATCACCAAGACGTTTCCGGGCGTGAAAGCGCTGGAGAACGTCAACCTCAAGGTAAAAGAGGGTGAGATCCACGCACTCGTCGGTGAGAACGGCGCGGGAAAGTCGACCTTGATGAAGGTCCTTTCCGGTGTTTATCCCGCCGGCACCTATGAGGGCGAAATTCACTACGAAGGCGCTGTGCGAAACTTTCGCGCCATCAACGACAGCGAAGATATTGGTATCATCATCATTCACCAGGAGCTGGCGCTGGTGCCGCTCCTGTCGATTGCCGAAAACATCTTCCTTGGCAACGAGGTCGCCACGAACGGCGTCATCAGCTGGCAGCAGACCTTCAACCGGACCCGCGAACTTCTCAAGAAAGTGGGCCTGAAGGAATCGCCGGAGACGCTGATCACCGATATCGGTGTGGGCAAGCAGCAGCTGGTTGAAATTGCCAAGGCATTGTCGAAGAGCGTGAAGCTGCTCATTCTCGATGAGCCGACCGCTTCGCTGAACGAAAGCGATTCCGAGGCGCTGCTCAACCTGCTGATCGAATTCCGCAAGCAGGGCATGACCTCGATCATCATCACCCACAAGCTCAACGAAGTGCGCAAGGTGGCCGACCAGATCACCGTGCTGCGCGACGGCATGACGGTGAAGACGCTCGACTGTCATCAGGAAGAAATCAGCGAGGATGTCATCATCCGCAACATGGTGGGACGCGATCTGGAAGATCGTTATCCGCCCCGCGATGTGCCGATCGGCGAGACCATTCTCGAAGTGAAGAACTGGAACGCCTACCACCAGCAGCATCGCGACCGGAAGGTTCTGCACGATATCAACGTCACCGTTCGCAAGGGCGAAGTCGTCGGCATCGCCGGGCTGATGGGGGCAGGGCGCACGGAATTCGCGATGAGCGTTTTCGGCAAGTCCTACGGCCACAAGATCACCGGCGACGTGCTGATCGACGGCAAGTCCGTGGATGTCAGCACCGTGCGCAAGGCGATCGATGCCGGTCTTGCCTACGTCACGGAAGACCGCAAACATCTCGGCCTGGTGCTCAACGACAACATCATGCACAACACCACGCTTGCCAATCTGGCCGGTGTGTCGAGTGCCAGCGTCATCGACGACATCAAGGAAATGAAGGTGGCGAGCGATTTCCGCACGCGCCTGCGCATCCGGTCTTCGGGCATCTTTCAGGAAACGGTCAATCTTTCAGGCGGCAACCAGCAGAAGGTTGTGCTGTCCAAGTGGCTGTTCTCCAATCCCGACGTGCTGATCCTCGACGAACCGACCCGCGGTATCGACGTCGGCGCGAAATATGAAATTTACACCATCATCAACCAGCTCGCTGCCGACGGCAAAGGCGTTCTGATGATATCATCGGAAATGCCCGAACTGCTCGGCAATTGCGACCGCATCTACGTCATGAACGAAGGCCGCATCGTCGCTGAATTGCCGAAGGGAGAGGCGAGCCAGGAAAGCATCATGCGCGCTATCATGCGCTCAGGGGAGAAGAACTCATGAGTTCGGCAAACACAACAAGCGAAGAAAGTAACGTCATCTCGGTCGCATCCTATATTCGCTCCAATATCCGCGAATACGGCATGTTGATCGCGCTCGTCGCCATCATGGTTTTCTTCCAGTTCTACACCGGCGGCATCCTGTTCCGACCGGTCAACCTCACCAACCTCATCCTGCAGAACTCGTTCATCGTCATCATGGCGCTGGGCATGCTGCTGGTCATCGTTGCCGGGCATATCGACCTTTCGGTCGGCTCCATCGTCGCCTTCGTGGGCGCGATTGCGGCCATATTGACCGTGCAATGGGGCATGAACCCGTTTCTGGCGGCGCTGATTTGTCTTGTCATCGGCGGCATCATCGGTGCGGCCCAGGGTTACTGGATCGCCTATCACCGCATTCCGTCGTTCATCGTGACGCTGGCGGGCATGCTGGTGTTCCGCGGCCTGACGCTGTTCGTGCTTGGCGGCAAGAATATCGGTCCTTTCCCGACCGATTTCCAGATCATCAGCACCGGCTTCCTACCTGATATCGGCGGTATCGAAGGTCTCAACACCACCTCGATGATCCTGACCGTACTGATTACGGTAGCGCTGTTTTATCTGGCGTGGCGTCGTCGCGTGGTGAACGTCAAGCATGGTATCGACGTGGAGCCGTTCGGTTTCTTCATCGTGCAGAATCTGCTGATCTCCGGCGCTATCCTGTTCCTCGGCTATCAGCTGTCCACCTATCGCGGTCTGCCGAACGTCTTGATCGTGATGCTGGTGCTGATTGCGCTTTACAGTTTCGTGACCCGTCGCACGACCATCGGTCGCCGTGTCTACGCCATGGGCGGCAACGAGAAGGCGACCAAGCTTTCCGGTATCAACACCGAACGTTTGAGCTTCCTCACCTTCGTCAACATGGGCGTGCTGGCCGGTCTTGCCGGCATGATCATCGCGACCCGCCTCAACTCGGCGACGCCGAAGGCAGGCGTGGGTTTCGAGCTTGATGTGATCGCGGCCTGCTTCATCGGCGGTGCTTCGGCCTCCGGCGGCGTTGGCAAGATCACCGGCGCGGTCATCGGCGCGTTCATCATGGGCGTCATGAACAACGGCATGTCGATCGTCGGTCTCGGCATCGATTTCCAGCAGATGGTCAAGGGCCTCGTGCTGCTCGCCGCCGTGTTCTTCGACGTTTACAACAAGAACAAGGGCTGATCGGCCCACCCAAATCGCAAGTCAAAAAAGTGGCCGGTTTCCGGCCACTTTCATAAGATACAGGCGCGATGCGCCGACGAAGATAAGGCGCTCGGCGCCGGAGGAAGGAAATCCCGTGCTTATTTCACAGATCAAAGATGCCAGTGGCAAAATCATCGTAGCGGTTCGCGAAGATGGCGGACAGGCGCAGGCGGTCAAGGGTGCCGCGTCGGTTTACGCGCTCGCCATGGAAGCCGCCAATGGCGGCAAGAGCCTTGCCGACGTCGTGTCCGCCCATGGTCTGGGCGATGCCGTTGATCTCGAAAAGGCCTATGCCGAAGGTCGCTTCCTGCCGCCGATCACCCATCCCGACCCGGCCCATCTGCATCTGACCGGCACGGGCCTCACCCATCTCGGTTCGGCTGCGACCCGCGACAGCATGCACAAGAAGACTTCGGAAGCCGCCGAGGAAAGCCTCACGGATTCCATGAAGATGTTCCGCATGGGTCTGGAAAACGGCAAGCCCAAGGCCGGCGAAAAGGGCGTGCAGCCCGAGTGGTTCTACAAGGGTAACGGCCATGTGGCAGCGGCACCCGGTGCAGCGCTCACCTCGCCGTCCTTCGCGCTCGATGGCGGCGAAGAGCCTGAGATGGCCGGCATCTATGTGATCTCCGACAAGGGTGAAGCGGTGCGTATCGGCTTTGCCGTCTCGAATGAGTTCTCCGATCACGTTACCGAGCGGGTCAACTATCTCTATCTCGCCCATTCCAAGCTGCGCCCGGCAAGCTTCGGCCCGGAAATCCGCGTCGGCGTTGCGCCTTCGGATATTCGCGGCACCTCGCGCATCCGCCGCGGCGACAACGTCATCTTCGAAAAGCCGTTCGTTTCGGGTGAGGACAATATGTCCCACACCTTTGCGAACCTCGAATATCACCACTTCAAATACGGCCTGTTCCGTGCGCCCGGTGATGTGCATGTGCACATGTTCGGCACGGCAACGCTCTCCTTCGCAGAAGGTATCAAGCCGGAAGCGGGCGACGTGTTCGAGATCGAGGCCGCCGGTTTCGGCCTGCCGCTGCGGAACCCGCTGGCGGTGGACGCGGAAGAAGAGATTGCTATTCGGCAGATCTGATCTGCGGGGTAGAGCATTTTCAGTAAAAACGGAAATGCTCTAGACGTTAAATTGGTTGAGGGTGGGTTCCCTGCATTGCTTCCCTCTCGACGTCATCCTCGGGCTTGTCCCGAGGATCTGCAACCGATTGATTTTGCACGCCGTGGTTAGATCCTCGGGACAAGCCCGAGGATGACGGAGGGAGGAGCTGCCGTCCTTTCCTCTTCTGTTGTATGACGGGCAACTTGGGCTTTCGGTTCAGGCGAGCCCCCAAAGCCTGCCTTCCCCCACCTCCACGGAATTGCCCGCCGGGTCGCGGATGTAGACGGAATAGCTGTCATTCGGCCAGCGGTGATAAAGTTCTATGGCAATTCCAAGCGCCTCGAAGCGGGCTTTCCAGCCATCCACCTCTGATCTGTTCTCCGCATAAAAGCAGAAATGGCCTTGCCCGACCGTGCCGTGGCGCGGGATTGGATTGTCTGGCGTGGCTGTGCGCGATTGCTGCGGATCGAAGATCAGCAGCATTTGCCGGCCGCACTTGAAGAAGACGAATTGACCCGGCAATTTGCGCACCACCTCCAGCCCGAAAACATCGCGGTAAAAAGCCTCGGCGGCATCGAGATCGTCGGCGTAGATCGCGGTTTCCATGATGGCGGCTGGCGGTTGCATGGTTTCCTCCTGGTCATCCATGGCTGTTCGGCACGTAGAGATGTGGCGAACGGCCTATGTTTTGGTGCTATAGGTCAGCACCGTCAGATCGTGTTTGCCGACGCCGCGTTCCAGAACGGTCCAGCCGCAATTGATGTAATAGGTTTCAAGATTGCGCTTGCAGCAGAGATAGCTGGTCTCGTGACCGAGTTCGACGGCCCTTTGCGTCGCGGCCTGCATCAAGGCTTTTGCGACACCTGAGCGTCGGCGGCCTTCTTCCACCCAGAGGGCGGCGACCCATGGCAGATATTGCGGGCGTTCCTCCAGATCGGAATGGATGAGGAAGGCGGAGCCGACATATGCGTCGCCGTCATGGGCGACGAAGCCGGTCGGCAAGGCATGGGGGTTGGTCATGTCCTTCAGGTGTTCCTCAACGTCGCCGACCTGAAGGCCGCTATCCTGCCACCATGCCGTCCAGACGCGGTTGGCGATTGTGGAGCCATGGGACTGGCAGTCGCGATAGTCGGAAATGCTGTACAAGGACGTCTCCCGGCCGGCTTCCTTCCCTCAAGACTGAAACCGGATCATGCTTGCAAATCGATGCGGCGATTTAAACGGTCGAGGCGTGCTTTCGCAACCTGCAAGTTCTTCGGAAAGGATCAGGACTTAGTTGCCGTCACATGCAGCCAGTCGGTCGGCAGCTTGTCATAACCGCTGCCGTGCCGGGATTCGATCTCGACGCTCGTCCATTCAAATTGCCGGTAGAGATCGTCGAGCCAGGCTTTCGAAGGATAGTTGTAATAACGGCCCAACGTGTCGCGGCCTTCCGCCTCTCCGGCCTTGAAGCTGGCGTAAAAAATGCCGCCCCGCTTCAGCGCCGTGTGGATGCGGCCAATAATGGCGGGCAGGGCGGGGCGTGGCACATGCAGCAGGCAGGCATTGGCCCAGACGCCGTCGTACCGTTGCCTGTCGTCAATATCTTCGAACAACAATGTTGCGACGGGAATGCCGAGCCGGGTTTCCGCCGCTTTGGCGATTTCGGGCGTTCCATCCGTGGGATGAACATCGAAACCGGCTGCCAGCATGAATTCGCTGTCCTGCCCGCCGCCACACCCAAGTTCGAGGATGCTTGCGCCATCGGGAAGGTGCGACAGGAATTTTTCCAGATGCGGGCGGTCCGCCGCCTGTCCTCTCGAGGTATAGGCGCCAGCGTTGTCGGTATAAAAACCGATGGTTTCGTCGTCCTTGCCGGCCATGGTCTCAGCTTTGCGACTGGCTCTGTGACTGCTGCACGGTGACGGAGACGTTCAGCGTTTCGCCAGCCGGGCCGATGCGCATGCCTGATATCGGCGCGCAGTCGCGGTAGCAGAGGCCGGATGCGATGCGCACATAGCGGTCGTCAGGGCAGATATTGTTGGCGGCGTCGAAACCGACCCAGCCCAGCCCCTGCAGATGCACCTCGGCCCAGGCGTGGGTGGCCGTCTGTTCCGCCACCTCCTCCATCATCAGATAACCGGAAATATAACGAGCCGGCAGGCCCATCAGCCGTGCTACGGAAATCAGGATATGGGCATGGTCCTGGCAGACACCCTTGCCAGCCTCAAGCGCCGCTTCCGCCGTGGTTTCGATGTCGGTCGAACCCGGAACATATTCGACCTTTTCATGGATTTTCTCCATGAGGTCGTGCAGGTGGGAGAGTTCGCTGTCGCCGGTGCTGGCCTTTGCCAGTTCGCGCACCAGTTTTCCGGGCTTGGTGAGCGGGGTTTCGCGCAGGAAGAGCCACAGCGGCGCATTGCCGGTGTGGGTGCCGAACACGCCGGCCTTGTCTTCAGTATTCACGAGGCCGCTTGCCACCACCTTGACCCTGCGTTGCGGGCCTTCCGTTTCCACCAGCGCCACCCGGTTGCCGAAATGGTCGTCATAGGTCACTTCGACGGTGGCGCCGTCGACCGAAACATCCCAGTTTTCCACCGTCTGGCAGGGGCCGGTCTGCGGTGTCAGCCGCAGCCGCTGCAACGCATAGGGCATAGGCTCGTCATAGACATATTCCGTCGTATGGGTGATTTTCAGACGCATAAGCTGTTCCCGTCCACGCGCTTACAGATAAAAGCGGTAGCCTTCCGTGATTTCCTGTCCCAATTGTCCATTGCGGTTGACAAATCTCTCCAGAAATTCGTGCAGACCTTCATCCATGACCCGGTCGATCGTCGTCTTGCGCAGGCTGTCGCGAATGCTCTCGGCCGTCTCGTGTGCCTTGTGCCTTTCGCTGTAATCCTCAGCGATGTAATTGAGGTTGCTGGCGATCTTCTCGTAACAATAGGCAAGCGAACGCGGCATGCGGCCATTGAGAATGAGGAAGTCGGCAATATTGGCCGGCTTGTATTCCGCATCATAGACCCAGCCATAAGACCGATGCGCCGAGACCGAGCGCAGGATGGATTCCCATTGGGCATTGTCGAGCGAGGAGCCGACATGTGCGACGGCCGGCAGCAGCACGTAATATTTGACGTCGAGAATGCGGGCGGTGTTGTCGGCACGCTCGATGAAGGTACCGATGCGGGAGAAATTATAGAGGTCGTTGCGCAGCATCGAACCATGGAAAGCGCCGCGCACCAGACCGGCGCGGTGTTTGATGCCGTCGATGGTCTGCGGCATGTCTGCCGCCTTTACCCGGCGAGCAAGGCTGCTCTTAAGCTCGATCCAGAATTCATTGGTCGCTTCCCATGTCTCGCGCGTCAGCGCCGTGCGCACCATGCGGGCATTGTTGCGGCCCGCCTCGATGCAGGAGAGGACGCTCGAAGGGTTCGCCTTGTCCCGCAGGAGATAATCGATTGCATCCGCCGTCGTTACCTTGTCGTGCGTTTCGAGAAAGGCCTCGCGCACGCCGGCGCTCTGCAACACGCCGTCCCAGTCCTCGTCGCCGCTGCCGGAGCGCGTCAGCGAAACGCGCAGGCCCGCATCGATCAGCCGGGCGATGTTTTCAGCGCGCTCGATATACCGGAACATCCAGTAGAGCCCGTTTGCCGTTCTGCCCAGCATGGCTTAATCCTCCAGTACCCATGTATCCTTGGTGCCGCCGCCCTGGCTGGAATTGACCACCAGCGAGCCCTCCTTGAGGGCAACGCGGGTCAGTCCGCCGGGAATGATCTTCACCTTGTCCGACACCAGCACATAGGGACGCAGATCCACATGGCGCGGGGCGATGCCGTTTTTCACCATGATCGGCACGGTGGAAAGCGACAGCGTCGGCTGCGCGATGTAATTGGAGGGGCGGGCTTTCAGCTTTTCCGCAAACAGCGCCCGTTCCTTTTTCGTCGAGGTGGGGCCGACCAGCATGCCGTAACCGCCCGAACCGTGGACTTCCTTGACGACCAGTTCGGCAAGGTTGTCGAGAACGTATTTCAGGCTGTCCGGCTCCGAACAGCGCCAGGTCGGCACGTTTTCCAACAGCGGCTTGCGGCCGGTGTAGAATTCGACGATCTCGGGCATGTAGGAATAAACGGCCTTGTCGTCGGAAATGCCGGTACCGGGGGCATTGGCGATGGTGATGTTGCCAGCGCGATAGACATCCATGATGCCGGGCACGCCGAGCGCCGAATCCGGACGGAAGGTAAGCGGATCGAGGTAGTCATCGTCGACACGGCGATAAAGCACGTCGATGGCCTCATAACCGCGGGTGGTGCGCATCTTGACCTTGCCGTCCATGACGCGCAGGTCTGACCCTTCCACCAGCTCCACGCCCATCATGTCGGCGAGGAACGAATGTTCGTAATAGGCGGAATTATAGATGCCGGGGGTGAGCACGGCCACACGCGGCTTGCCGGTGCAGCCGGGGGGTGCGAGCGAGGCGAGCGACTGGCGCAGCAGATAGGGATAGTCTTCGACCCGGCGCACCTTGTTTTCGTGGAAGAGCTCCGGGAACATCTGCATCATCGTCTCGCGGTTTTCCAACATGTAGCTGACACCGGAGGGTGTGCGGGCGTTGTCTTCCAGAACATAGAACTGGTCTTCGCCGGTGCGGACGATATCCGTGCCGACAATGTGGGTATAAACGCCGCCGGGCGGGGTGAAACCGATCATTTCCGGCAGGAAGGCGACATTCTTTTCAATGATTTCGCGGGGAATGCGACCGGCGCGGATGATTTCCTGCTTGTGGTAGATGTCATCGAGGAAAGCATTGAGGGCGAGAACGCGCTGTTCGATGCCTTGAGCCAGTTTGCGCCACTCACGGCCGGAGATGATGCGCGGGATAATATCGAAGGGGATCAGTTTTTCTGAACTGTCGGCATGGCCATAGACTGCGAAAGTAATACCGGTTTTTCGAAAGATGTTTTCCGCGTCTTTTGATTTCTGGATCAGGTGCGACCTGTCCTGTCGGCTGTACCACTCGTTATAGTTTTCATATGGGCTTCGCGGCGTGTCGTCCGCATTTATCATTTCGTCAAATGCCAACTTCGATGTCCCCTTTTTTACCATATGAATACAAGGCTAAATGCAATGCAAGAACTATGCGGAGCTCCCGATGAAGATTTTTTGTCGCCCTAGAGTTTTAAAAAAGAAGCGTTTTTTCGGTTTCAGCCTATAAATGCGGCATCGTCAAAATGGTTGCGCGGCGCGGCAGGGCGGAAGGGCATGATGGTGCTGTGTGCGCCGTGGGCGAATGCACAAAATTTGTTCGTTCGTTTTCGGTTGATGGATCGCGTATGCCGCATCAGAAAAACTGAAAGATGCGATCACGAAAACGCCTTTGACCTTTAGCGGGGATGACGATACCGCCTTGGGAAACGGCCCGGATGCCGCCGCAGGCCTGTGCCAAGCCGGCCTGCTCTTTCGCCGGTGTGTTTTGGCCGAAATATCAATTCGCTGCATGACCTTGCGCCTCCCGGCAATGTCCGAGAGGCGGGATCATGCCGCACAGGGGATGTTCCCATGTCGCTTGACCGTCTGGCTCCGGCCATCTTCGTCTTTCTCTGGTCGACCGGCTGGGTTACTGCCAAATATGCCGTCTATTATACCGGGCCGTTGACCTTCCTCTGTCTGCGTTACCTGCTGGCCGGCCTGATATTATGGGCGATCTGCCGGCTATCCGCCATTTCCTGGCCGAAGCAGCGCGCCGATGTTCTGAGGGCGATCCTCTCCGGCGTGTTCCTGCACGGCATTTATCTCGGTATGATCTGGTGGGCGATCGGTCAGGGTGTGCCGGCGGCGATCGGTGGCATCATTGCCGGTCTGCAGCCGCTGATGACGGCAGTGGCCGCCCGTTTCATGATCGGCGAGAGGATTTCACCCATGCAGCGCGCAGGTCTGCTGCTCGGTTTTGCCGGCATCTCCATCGCCGTGCTACCCAAGGTGATGGCGACCGGCGCGCTTGGCATGTCCGTGCCGCTTTATGCCGTGGCGGTGAATGTGCTGGGCATGGTGTCGGTGACCTATGGCACGCTTTACCAGAAGAAATACGTCCATGGAGGGAACATCATGGCGGTGGCCACGCTGCAATATGTCGGCGCGCTGCTCGTCACCGTTCCCTTTGCGCTTTTGCTGGAAGACGGGCATGTGGACTGGAGCCTCGGGCTTGCGGCCACACTCGCCTGGTCGGTGGGCGCGATCTCCATCGGCGCCGTGGCGCTGCTGCTTTACCTCATCCGGCGCGGGCAGGTGTCGCGTGCGGCCTCGCTGATCTATCTGGTGCCGCCGCTTGCCGCCGTGGAAGCCGCCCTGCTTTTCGGCGAAACGCTGACGCCCGCCATGATCGCCGGCACGGTTCTGGCGGTCACGGGCGTTTATCTCGCCAACCGCAGGCCTGCAGCAGCGGTTGCGGCACGTTAATTACTGCAACCTCATATTAGAGATTTGTTAACCATAAAATTATACCTCTCGTTAATCACATGATTTGGCGGGGGTTACATGTCTATTTCACGTCGTGGTGTTCTGTTCGGATTGCCGCTGTTTCTGGCTGGCTGCGCGAATACCGGCATCGGCCAGCAGAGGCTCAATTACGGGGCGAAGCCGGAGGAGAAATTCCCGCTTCCCGCCATGCATCTCGACAAGGTCAAGCCTGAGCTGCGCCGGCAGGAAGTCACTTATGATACGGCGCATCCGGCCGGAACGGTGGTGGTGGATACGCCGGCACGGCGGCTCTATTACGTTATGGGCGATGGTCGCGCCATGCGTTACGGCGTCGGTGTCGGCCGGCAGGGTCTTGCGCTGAAAGGCGATGCCTATATCGGCCGCAAATCCGAATGGCCTTCCTGGACGCCGACCGCAAACATGATGCGCCGCGATCCGCGCAATCTCAAGTTCGCCGGCGGCATGCCGGGCGGACCGAACAATCCGCTCGGCGCACGCGCGCTTTATCTCTATCGCGGCGGCGGCGATACCATGTTCCGCCTGCACGGCACCAACCAGCCGCAATCCATCGGCCACGCCATGTCGAGCGGCTGCATCCGCATGCTCAACCACGATATCATCGATCTTTACAGCCGCGTGCCTGTTGGCTCCAAGGTGGTTGTGCTGCAGGCGTGATGGAGAGGCGGAATTTTCCGCCTTTGCCGCGCGAAAAAATGCCTGTACCCTTGAGTTGATTTTTCCAGCAGACGGCCAATTTTATGCTGGAAAATCAACCATGTGTAGAATGCCTCCCTTTTTGTATTTAAGGGAGTTCTGCAATATCGGAAACGTGATTTCCGGTGTTCGAGACGTGTATCCATAAAGGAGAAAATGCACTGTATCGAGCGCGGCACCACTTCAACGGGGACACATGAACATGGCAATTTTCGACAATCTTTCTCGCTATCGGCCTTATGCTCTCGCGGCACTGCGCATCATCGCGGCGCTGCTTTTCATCGAACACGGAACGCAGAAGCTGTTCGGCTTTCCGGCATCGCAGATGCAAGGCTCACTGCCGACCCTGATGCTGGTGGCGGCGCTTCTGGAACTCGTCGGCGGCATTCTCGTGCTCATCGGCCTGTTCACGCGACCGGTCGCCTTCATCCTTTCCGGTCAGATGGCCGTCGCCTATTTCATGGCGCATGCGCCAAGCAGCCCTTTCCCGGCCCTGAACGGCGGCGATGCCGCCATCCTGTTCTGCTTCGTCTTCCTCTATCTGGTGTTTGCCGGTCCGGGTGCTTTCTCGGCAGATGAGCGCCGGGCCTGATCAATCCGGTTTCAGGACTGTATCTCGTGAAGCCCCGCATGGTTTTGCCATGCGGGGCTTCACGTTTTTTAAGAGGATGAAACTTCGGCCGTCGCCGAAGCATTGATGCTTGTTTTCGGGATAGAAAGGGTTCATCTTCTACACAGTTGGAAAATCGCTCCGTGACCATTCAAAATCCCATTGCCCGCGAATTGTTGCTGCTCGTCCTGCTGTCCACGCTCTGGGCCGCGTCCTATACATTCATCAAGATCGGCGTGGAGACCATTCCGCCCATCACCTTCATCGCCGCGAGAACCCTGATCGCCGGTCTGCTGCTCTATGCGGTGATCCGGCTGCGTGGATTGCGATTGCCGAAGGATTTTGCGACCTGGCGGTTGTTCTTCATTCAGGCCTGCATCAACAGCGTCCTGCCCTTCACGCTGATCGCCTGGGCGGAACAGAGCATCGATGCCGGTCTTGCCGTCATTCTCAATGCAACGACGCCGATCTTCACCTTTCTTCTCACCGCGCTGGTCATCCGGCACGAGGCGGTGAGCGGGCGCAAGCTGTTCGGCACCATCGCCGGCATGACGGGTGTCTGCCTCATCATCGGCATGGAGGCGCTGGGCGGTGCGGGCGAGGCGATATGGAGCCAGCTTGCCGTGCTGACAGCGGCGTTTTCTTATGCCTGTGCGGCGATATTCGGCAAGAATTTTAGGGGGCTTGATCCGATCATGCCCGCTGCTGGCTCGCTGATCTGCGGTGCGGTCCTGCTATTGCCCGTCAGCCTGATCGTTGATCGGCCCTGGACATTGTCACCTTCATCCGCATCGCTGACGGCGCTCGTGTGCCTCAGCGTCTTCTCAACCGCGCTCGCCTTCATGATCTATTTCCGGCTGATGCAGACGCTCGGCTCGGTCGGCACCACCTCGCAGGCCTATCTGAGGGTCCCGGTCGGTGTCGCCATCGGCATGACATTTCTGGGGGAGGTGCCGACACCAGCCATGTGGGTGGGGCTTGTCTGCGTGATCGCCGGCGTGCTGGCCATGACCTTGCCGTCCCGGCGTCGGCCGGTTGCGCATGGCGGGTGACGGCAAAGAAAACCCCGCAGGCTGGTGGCTTGCGGGGCTTGATTGGCGAGCGGCTTCCGCTTGTTTCTTCTCCCCGAGGGGGAGAAGTCCGCGGCAGCGGGATGAGGGGGCAAGGGTGGTGAGATACGGCAACGTTGCCCCCTCATCCGACCCTTCGGGCCACCTTCTCCCCCTAGGGGAGAAGAAACGCGCGGCAATGCCGAGCGCCCTCAATCCAAGCAGAACGACTCAGCGGCTACGGCCGCGATTGCCGTTGCCATTGCCGGAAGCGCGCTTTTCCTGGCCGTTGCCGCCAGCAGGTGCATGGCGGTTGCTACCGCTGCCGCCGGGCTTGCGGGCCGGGCGGCGCTGCTTGCGGGGGCCGGACGGACGACCTGCGTCGCCTTCAGCGGTCTTGACGCGCTTGAAGTCGGACGTGTTTTCCAGATCGTTGTCGGCATCGCGCGGAGCGTGGTCGCGGTGACGGGAAGGACGGGGATCGCCATTGTGGCGTCCGCCTTCGCGGGGAGCACGCGGCTGGCCGCCATTATTGTTGCGGCCGCCACGGTTGTTGTTGGGGCGCGTCGGGCTGGCGAGACCGGCCGGACGTTCACCTGATGCGACCGGGATATCGATCTTCATCAGCTTTTCGATGTCGTGCAGCAGGCGGGTTTCGTCCGGTGCGCAGAAAGCGATGGCGATGCCGTCGCGACCGGCGCGGGCGGTACGGCCAATGCGGTGAACATAGGCATCCGGCACTTCCGGCAGGTCGTAATTGAAGACGTGCGTCACGGCCGGAATGTCGATGCCGCGGGCGGCAACGTCGGTTGCGACCAGAACCTTGATCTCGCCGTCCTTGAAGCCCTTGAGTGCCCGCTCGCGCTGGCCCTGGCTCTTGTTGCCGTGAATGGAGGCGACCTTGAAGCCGATATGTTCGAGGTGCTTGTAAAGCTTTTCAGCGCCGTGCTTGGTGCGCAGGAACACGATCGAGCGACCGTCTGGGTTCTCGTTGAGCGACTTCTTCAAGAGGTCGGTCTTGTCGTTCTTGCCGGCGACGAAATGCACATACTGCTCGACCTTGTCGGCAGCCTTGCCCGGAGGTGTAACCTCGACCTTGATCGGGTCGGTCAGGAAGTTGCTGGCAAGTTCGGAAATCGCCTTCGGCATGGTTGCCGAGAAGAGCAGCGTCTGGCGCTTGGGCGGAACCATGCGGGAAATCTTGCGCAGATCGTGGATGAAGCCGAGATCGAGCATCTGGTCGGCCTCGTCCAGCACCAGATAGGTGACTTTCGAGAGCGAGATGGCGTTGCGGGCGATGAGGTCCAGCAGACGGCCGGGGGTGGCGACGAGAATATCCGTGCCCTTTTCCAGCTGCAGCTGCTGCTTGTTGATCGACGCGCCGCCGACAACCTGGTTGATGCGCAGCGGCGTCTTCTTCACGAAGGAGCGCAGGTTTTCGCCGATCTGGTTCACCAGCTCGCGGGTTGGGGCGAGGATGAGGGTGCGGGTGGTGCGGTTTGCCGGACGATCGGCCTGCTTCATCAGCATTTCGATGATCGGCAGGCCGAAGGCTGCGGTCTTGCCGGTGCCGGTCTGTGCGAGGCCGATGAGGTCACGGCCTTCAAGCAGCAGCGGAATGGCTTTTGCCTGAATGGGGGTAGGGGTGGTGTAGCCAAGCTGGGTAACGCTGGCCACAATCTTTTCAGAGAGGCCGAGTTCGCTAAAACTGGTCAATATATTGCCTTTCGGGGCGCCAAAACAAACTCAGCCGGAACAGGGCTGCTGTCCGGTGGTTTTGACGTCAAGAACCCCGCGTGAATTGGGAACTTGTGGGTTGGAATAACTTTCTGCGCATCAGTGCGGCAAACGCCGTCTTCTGTATTCGTTGCGCTTTTCCTTCATGCGGGCCAGATCGTTCTGGACATACGCTGCAGCTCACGCGGCTGCCGAAGGTGAAAGCTTGACCGGCATGTGGGCGTTTTGCGCGTTAAAGTCAAGCAATAGTTTTATAACGCCGCTGTCCGGCGACGCATGGCAGCCATGCGCAAGGTCGGCCGGTTATGGTGGGAATGGTGCGTCGGGGCGAACAATTATGGTTAAAAAAGGGTAGCGGTGCCGCTCGGTACATAGCAAACGGCGATTTTATCACATAACGTTTTTACGACGATATCCGGAAATATTTGATTCGACAGAAATGGAACTGCACGGTGTGGAGTATCGATTGACCGAAGGCAGCGGGTTGCTGGAAAAAGCTTACAGGGCCGTCACCGCCCTGGACCTGCCCGCGTGCATCAAGGACAGCGAGCTGCGCTATCTCATGGTCAATGCCGCCTATGGCCGGGTCATGGGGCGCCCGCCTAAAGCTTTTGTGGGACACACCAGCCTTTCCCTGTCCGCAGATGTTCGTGATGCCGAGCGCGAAGACAGGGAACGTCGCTCGCTGGTTTTCGCCACGGATGAGGTACTCGCCTGCCATGGTGCAGCTTCTTCCGGGCCATATACGCTTCGCTGCGAACGCTTCACCGGCGATGACGGCAATCTGTTCCTGTTCGAAGTGTTTGAGGATATGCCACCGGTTGCGGTGGAGAATTTCGTGGGCGGCGACAGCGCCTCCAACCTCCTTTTCGGCAGCGGCGTGATCGATCTCATCGATGCCGGCATCGTGATTTATGACCGTGAAAACCGGCTGATCTATTGTAACAACCGCTTCGTGGACTTTTACAGCGCCTTTGGTGTGGAGCTGAAACCGGGTGTGCGGCTCGAGACGCTGATGGAGGCGGTGTATTTTTCGAGTGGTTACAGCGACGCAAAACCAGGCGATCCGGCTTTCGACACGTGGATGCAGGAGCAATTGCGGGATTTTTCCCTGCCCTATCTGGAAAGGGTATCGCAGTTTGCCGATGGCCGCTGGGTGCGCATGGTCAACAAGCGGCTGGAGAACGGCATGCTGGTCGGTCTGCGCATCGACGTGACGGAGTTCAAGGCGCATGAGACCCTGCTCAGCACACAGATCCGCGAGACCTGGCTGCTGCGTGCCGCGTTGGAGCAATTGCCGGTGGCGGTGTTTCTGCGGGATCATGACAGGCGGCTGACCTTTGCCAATGCGGCCTATGAAAAATTTGTCGGAGGCGATCTCGCCCATTTTATCGGCAAGACCGAAAACGAGATGTTCCCGACGACCGGTGAGCAGTCCCGGCTTGAAAACGAGCGGCTGCTTGAAACGGGCGAAGCAATCGAGAAGGCCGAAACCCTGCCGCTGCCGGATGGCACCTCCGTTCCCGTCATCACCCGCCTCGGTCGGGTGGCGACGCCTGACGACGAATATTATCTGGTCGGCTCGGTCACCGATGTCAGCCTGTTGCAGGACCGCGAAAATGCGCTGATTGCGGCGCAGGCACAGGCCGAAGCGCTGCACCGCCAGCTGGAGACGATTCTTCATGCCCTGCCGGTGGGCGTGCTGCTCATCAACGCCGATCTCGTCATCGAATATGTCAATCCGTTCTTTTACGAGGTCTGGGGCGAAATCGGCGGCGAGAAATCGCTGGTCGGCAAAAGCTATCGCGAATTCATGGAGCTGAATTTCGAAAGCGGCCTTTACGACTATGGCGACATGTCGTTCGACGATCTCTATAACCAGCGAACGGAGCGGCTTCTCAGCAAGGAAGCCTCTGCCGCCCGCGAAGTGCGCAGCAAAAGCGGCAAGGTCACCGTCATCTCGAAAACCCGCCTCGATGGCGGGAAAATCCTCAGCACCTATGCCGACGTGACCGATGTGCGCATGCGCGACGCCGAGATCATGAAGGCCAAGGCCGAGCTGGAGCGCGTCGGCGAATATATGCAGGGCGCCACGCGCGCCATGGCGCAGGGGCTGGTGCTGGTCGAGCAGGGCACCATCATCATGTCCAACGAAGCGATGGCGCGGATGTTCGACGTGCCGCCGCATCTGCTGGAAAAAGGCCACAACTGGTCGGGCTTCTTTGCCCATTGCGCCAAGCGCGGAGATTTCGGCACCGCCGAGGAGGCGGCGGCAACGCTTGCCGCCTGGAAGGACAATATCGCCGCCAACCAGCCGTTTTCCTGGCTCATCCATGTGGCCGGCAAAACCTGGCTCAATCTGGAAGCCACCAACAGTTCCGGCAATTACTGGCTCGTCATCGTCACCGATGTGACCGAGATGAAGATGCGCGAGGAGGAGTTGCAGCGGCTGCTTTCGCGGGCGGAAGCGGCGGATCGCGCCAAATCGGAATTCCTGGCCAATATGAGCCATGAAATCCGCACGCCGATGAACGGTGTGCTCGGCATGGCGGAGCTTCTGGCCAAGTCCAATCTGGACACGCGCCAGAAGACTTTCACCGATATCATCGTCAAGTCAGGCAATGCGCTTCTGACGATCATCAACGACATTCTCGATTTTTCCAAGATCGAGGCCGGGCAGATGAAGCTGCGCAGCGTGCCTTTCGATCCGGCCGAAGCGGTGGAGGATGTGGTTTCGCTTCTGTCCTCGGCGGCGCTGGAAAAGGACATAGAACTGGTCATCCGGATCGATCCGTCGGTTTTCGGCAAGGTCATGGGTGATGCCGGGCGGTTCCGCCAGATCGTCACCAACCTCGTCGGCAATGCCGTGAAATTCACCGAAACGGGGCATGTGCTGATCGAGCTTGCCGCGCAATCGGCTGAGGCGTCCGAAACCATGCTCTCGCTGCGCGTTGAAGACAGCGGCATCGGCATTCCGCCTGACAAGCTGGAGACCATCTTCGACAAGTTCAGTCAGGTGGATGGTTCGGCGACGCGCCGGCACGAGGGAACAGGGCTTGGACTGGCGATCACGGTCGGCCTTGTCGGTCTTTTCGATGGTTCGATCAATGTCGTCAGCGAAGTCGGCAAGGGTTCGACCTTCGAGGTCAATATTCCATTTCAGGTCACCGAAAAACGGCGCGACGTTCCGCTTTCCGCTATGGCGATCGACGATATCCGGGTGCTCGTCATCGACGACAACGATGTCAATCGCCGCATATTGACGGAGCAACTGCGGACATGGGGCATCGATGGGCATGCGGTGGAGGACGGTCCGTCCGGCATCGCCGTACTGCAGGAGGCCGTGTCGCTCGGCTTTGCCATCGATGCCATCATCCTCGATTATCATATGCCTTTCATGAACGGGCTGGATGTGGTCGAGCGCATTCGTGCGGACCAGCGTTTCGATGAGATTGCCATCGTGTTCCTGACCTCCATGGATGTGGTGGGTGACGAGACGCTGTTTACCGATCTCAACGTGCAGGCGCATCTGATGAAACCGGCGCGGGCGAGGCTTTTGCGCTCCACCCTGTTCGATGTGGTGCGGGATGTGCGGCTGAAGCGCGCTAGGTCGCAGCCGCTGGCGCTGGAGGCAGGCGGCGGAACCGTACGCCGGGAAAGGCGTCTGGCTGAAAAGAAACCGCGCATTCTGCCAGTGGTACCGGCTGTTTCCGAACGCCGCCGGCCGAGCCTGATCGACGTGCTGGTGGCCGAGGACAATGACGTCAACCAGATCGTCTTCACCCAGATTTTGCAGCAGGCGGGTTTGCGGTTCCTGATCGTCGGCAACGGCAAGAAGGCGGTTCAGGCGTGGGAGGAGAACAATCCCGCCATCATCCTTATGGATGTCTCGATGCCTGTCATGAACGGCCATCAGGCCACGCTCGCCATCCGCGCCGCCGAACAGGCCGCCGCCGACGGCCGGCATGTGCCGATCATCGGTGTTACCGCCCATACCCAGGACGCTGACCGGGAACTTTGCCTGCAGGCGGGCATGGATGATTATCTGTCGAAGCCGATCAGTCCTGAAATTCTCGAGGACAAGATCGCGCAATGGCTGGGGGATGCCATGCCCCGCCGTGACGCGCCGGGCGTCTGAATCATCCGGCGCGGCGACGGTTCGGAATTGCCTCAGGTGGGCCGTTTGGTGCCGCAGAGCATCTCCCGCTTTCCGGCAAAGCCCTTGCGGCGCTCCAGATCAAAACCGGCGGCGATGAGGTTGCGGCGAACGAAACCGGCGGCGGCATAGGTGGCGAATGTGCCTCCCGGCGCCGTTTTGGCAAAGAGCGCCTGCATGATTTCCAGCGACCACATGTCCGGATTGCGCGCCGGCGCGAAGCCATCCAGAAACCACGCGTCGAAATTCTCATCGCTGCTGGAGATTCCGGCAAAGGCCTCGCCGCAGACCACCGTCAGGCGTGTCTCGTCATCCAGTGCGATGTCGACCCTGCCTTGCGGCTCTTCCGGCCAGAGGGCGACAAGCGCCTTGCGCTCGGTATCGATCTCCGGCCAGCGGGAAAGCGCCCGGTCAATCTCGTCCGCCTTCATCGGGTAAAGCTCGAAGGAGATGAAATGCAGCATGGAGCGGCCGTTGCGCATCTCTTTCCACTGGCGCCATGTCTCGCAGAGATTAAGGCCGGTGCCGAAGCCCAGCTCACCGATACGGAAAACGCCCTCCCGTTCAAGCCAACGCTCCGGCAGGCCGTTTCCGCACAGGAAGACATGGCCGCATTCCAGCCTGCCATCCGTCTGGCAATAAAAATGATCGTCAAAGGCCAGCGAATAGGGCATATCCCCGTCACGCCAGTCGAGTGCGGTACGGGTTTCTCCGGTTGCGGAACCGGTCTCTGTGCCAGTCTCTGGGATAAAGTCGTTGGAATTTTTCATGGCTAATGCCGATAATCCTGCTTTCGAACAGGGTCAATCTCCAAGATTGCCGGGCTCCGTGCCGCTCCTCATCGTTGGTGGCGGCATTATGGGGCTATGGGCCGCCGTCAAGGCGGAGCGGCTGGGAATAGACACCCTGCTGGTGGAGGCTGAGCAGCTTGGCAGCGGGGCGAGCGGCGGGCTGCTTGGCGCCTTGATGCCGCATATGCCGGATCGATGGTCGGACAAGAAGCAGTTCCAGTTCGATGCGCTTGTGGCGCTGGAAACGGAAATTGCCGGGCTGGAGGCCGAGACCGGGCTTTCGGCCGGTTATCGCCGTTCCGGCCGGATCATTCCTCTGCCCAAGCCGCATCTGCGCGGCATCGCGGAGCGGCACGAACGGGATGCCGGGGAAAACTGGGTGTCGGGTGAGCGCCAATTCCATTGGCATGTCGGCGACAGCCCTTCTGTCCTGGATTGGGTGGATGATGCGGCAGGGCAGGCGGGCTTTGTGCTGGATACGCTGGCGGCGAAGGTCTCGCCGCGCGCGATGATCGCCCTGCTGTCGGCTTTTCTCCGCACGGCCCGGCATGTGCGGGCGGTTGAACGGTGCTCCGTGGTTTCGCTCGACCCGCAGGCCGGGCGGGCAATGCTGTCTTCGGGGGAGGAGATTGTCTTCGGCCATGCCATTGTCGCCAATGGGCACGGTTCCTTCCCCTTGATCCGCGATGCACTCGGTCTTGCGGCGGGCGTCTCGCTCGGGCAGGCGGTGAAAGGGCAGGCAGCGCTTCTTGATGCGGCGGCCGACCCGTCCATGCCGGTCGTCTTCCTCAATGGCCTTTACATCGTGCCGCATGAGGATGGCACTGTCGCCATCGGCAGTACCAGCGAAGATTGTTTTTCCGAGCCGTTCAGCACTGACGAAAAGCTAGAAAAGCTGCTCGCCGAGGCGTGCTCGGTGGTACCATCGCTTGCCCACGCACCGGTTCTGGAACGGTGGGCCGGCCTGCGGCCAAAGGCGGTCGGGAGAGACCCGATGGTGGGGTCGGTTGCCGGCTATCCGAAGCTTGTCGCGCTTTCGGGTGGCTTCAAGGTCAGCTTCGGTCTTGCCCATTTTCTTGCCGATGCGGCGTTGCAAACCGTGTGCGGGGAGACACCTGACGTACCCGTCGGGTTTCGCCTTCAACAACACGTGAATATTGCCGTCACGGACTTTAGAAAGTGCTGATCAGGCCGTCCACGTCGTTAATCTGTCACGCAAATCACCTATTTGCTGGCCTGCAACGAGGCCGGTTTGGCCGCTTTTGCGGCGAGGTGACAGCGCATGCGATACGCCATTCATTTCACGCCTACCCCCAATGACCCCCTGACGCAGGCAGCCGCCGCGTGGTTGGGGCGCGATGCCTATTCCGGTCAGGCGGTGGAGCCGCCGGGCATGATCGATCTCGGCATGCAGGAGATTTCGTACCACACGGCGCTGCCGCGCCGTTACGGTTTCCATGGCACGATCAAGGCGCCTTTCCGGCTTGCTGAGGGCCACTCCGAGGCCGCGCTGTTGCGCGACCTGATGTATTTTTCCGGCAAGCAGGACCCTTTCACGCTTCCGCAACTTGTGATAGCAAGGCATGGGAATGTCTTCAGCCTCGTTCCAGAGCGTCCCTGCGAAGTGCTGCATTTTTTTGCCGCCCGCGTGGTGCAGGAATTTGACCGATATCGCGCGCCGCTTTCCGAGGCGGAGATTGAGCGTGCCGATCCGGACCGGCTTTCGGCCTCGCAGCTCACCAACCTGCATCGCTGGGGCAGCCCGCATGTGATGGATGAGTTCCGGTTCCAGATGTCGCTGACGGGTGGTGTTGAGCCTGCCAGCAGCCAGAGAGTTGAGCGTGCCGTGCGCAAGGTTTTCGAGCCGCTGCTGACCCGGGAGCTACAATTTTCCAGCCTTGCTCTCTTCATCGAGGATGAGCCGGGTGCACCTTTCCGTGTGCACTCTCTGCATCCCATGGGCCGCGTTTCCGCGCGCAAGATTGCCTGAGAAACAGCCGCCCATAATCGTATACAAAAAAGCATCGGAATGTCGGCAAAATTGATCTCGACATTCCGGATGCGGATGATACCGTTCGGCATCGCATATCCAAAGTTTGCGCCGTTTCCCATTCCGGGCCGGCGCGCTTTGGAGATTTGTTTATGTCTCCCGAAATCGGTTTCCGCCAAGGGAGAGATGTCTTGGGTGGCTGAATGATTTCCGACAATTACTCCCGCAATCTGGTGGGCTATGGCCGTGATGTTCCCGATCCGAAATGGCCGGGCGGCGCACGCATCGCCGTGCAATTCGTCATCAACTACGAGGAGGGCGGTGAAAGCTGCATTCTCGACAATGACAAGGCGTCGGAATCGCTGCTGTCGGAAATTGTCGGCGCCCAGCCCTGGCCCGGCCAGCGCAATCTGAATATGGAATCGATCTATGAATATGGCTCGCGCGCCGGCTTCTGGCGGCTATGGCGCATGTTCACCAGTCTTGGCGTCACCACCACCGTTTATGGCGTGACGGCGGCCATGGCCCGTAACCCGGAAGCGGTCGCGGCCATGAAGGAAGCGGGCTGGGAAATTGCCAGCCACGGGTATCGCTGGCTGGAATATAAGGATTTCTCCGAAGAGGAAGAGCGCAAGCATATAACCGAAGCGGTGCGCCTGCATAAGGAGGTGACCGGTGAACGGCCTTACGGCATGTATCAGGGCAAGCCTTCGGACAATACGCTGCGCCTCGTTATGGAAGAGGGCGGTTTTCTCTATTCATCGGATTCCTATGCCGATGATCTGCCCTATTGGGTGAAGGGAGCGGGGGACGAGCCGTTCCTGATCATTCCCTATACGCTTGACACCAACGACATGCGTTTCGCCACGCCGCAGGGTTTCAATTCCGGCGACCAGTTCTTCGCGTATCTGAAGGACGCTTTCGACGTGCTCTATCAGGAAGGCATTGACGGCGCGCCGAAGATGATGAGCATCGGCCTGCATTGCCGCCTTGTCGGCCGCCCCGGCCGCGCGGCGGCACTTCGCCGTTTCATCGAATATGTGCTCAGCCATGACAAGGTGTGGATCCCGCAGCGGATCGAGATCGCCCGGCACTGGCATGATCATCATAAGCCGGAGACGCTTTGATGGTGACTCGACAGGAATTTGTCGACCGTTTCGGCGGTGTGTTCGAGCATTCGCCCTTCCTCGCCGAGCGGGCCTGTGACGCCGGCGCGTTCGAGGGGGATTTGACGGCGAAGGTGGTTCACGCCGCACTCACCGCGCAGTTTCGTGGCGCTTCCGAGGCTGAAAGGCTCGGAGTGTTGCGGGCGCATCCCGATCTTGCCGGCAAGCTGGCGATTGCGGGCGAGCTGACGGCTGATAGCCGCAACGAACAGGCAGGTGCGGGGCTCGATCGGCTTTCGCCGGCGGAACATGCGCGTTTTACCGAGCTGAACAGCGCCTATACCCAGAAATTCGGCTTTCCCTTCATCATCGCAGTCAAGGGGCTGAACAGGCACGATATTCTTTCCGCCTTCGAGACCCGCATCGGCAATGATGCGGCGCAAGAGTTCGCGACTGCGACGGCGCAGGTGGAAAAGATCGCCTGGCTGCGCCTTTCCGCGATGCTGCCGGAGGGCTGAATTGGCGAGCGGTGGCCGTTCTGCTAGGATCGTGCTGTCTGGAGATTGAACCATGAGACCGTCCGAGGTGCTGGAGAAGAACAGGGAGGCGATCCGCGAAGCGACAAAGCGCTTCAATGCGGCGAACCCGCGCGTGTTCGGCTCCGTCGCTCGCGGTGAGGACCGGCCGGACAGCGATCTCGATATTCTGGTGGATGCGCTGCCGGGCACGACTTTGTTTGATCTGGGTGGTTTACTGGAGGAATTGAAGTCGTTGCTTGGTGTCGAGGTCGACGTTGTCACCACAGGTGGCCTGCATTCGGATATAAGAGCGCGTGTTCTGAAGGAAGCCAAAGCGGTATGAGTACGGATCGGCTTCTGCTCTATCTGAAGGAAATGGATGTTGCCGCCTCCAGAATAAGGGATTTCATTCAGGATATGGATGAGGCGGATTTTTCTTCTGACACACGGACGCAGATGGCGGTCATGATGGGTCTTGCCCTGATTGGCGAGGCGGTTGCCAAACTCGACAAGCATTACCCCGCGTTTTTACAGCAGCACCCGGAAATTCCCTGGATCAAGATGAAGGGTATGCGCAATCTGATCGTGCATGATTATTTCCGGGCGGAGCTCTCGGTCGTCTGGAAAACGATAACGCAGAGCATTCCGGATTTGCAGGCGCGTCTCTCCCTTCTCCGAAACTGGCATGCCCAAGGTGAATGACATTTGACTGATTATCTCGACATAAAACCCCTTACCAAGCAAGCATTCGCATCCTTCGGCGATGTGATCGAAATTACGCCTTCTTCCATGCGCCACATCAATGGCGGCCAGACCGAGAGGCACCATGCACTTGCCGCACCCGAGGCAGCGGGCGAGAGTGCGCGTATCATCCTCAATATTTTCCGCGGGCAGCCGCGGGTGTTCCCCCATGTCATCGAGATGATGGAGCGGCATCCGCTCGGCAGCCAGAGTTTTTCGCCGCTGTCCGGCAGGCCTTTCCTCGTCGTCGTTGCGGAAGACGACGGTGGCAGACCCACGCGGCCGCAGGTGTTTCTGGCGCGTGGGGATCAGGGTGTGAATTACCGCCGCAACGTCTGGCACTATCCCCTGATGCCGTTGCAGGCGGTCTCTGATTTTCTGGTTGCCGACCGCGAAGGGCCTGGCAACAATCTGGAAGAATATTTTTTCGATGAGCCCTTCATGATCGCGGAGCCCAAGTAATGACCGGTCTGACCACCCATGTTCTCGACGCCGCCCATGGCACGCCTGCCGAGGGGCTGAAGATCGAGCTATATCGGCTGTCGGGTGATCACCGCGAGAAGATCAAGACAGTCGAGACAAATAGCGATGGCCGTGTGGATGGTGGGCCGTTGCTTATCGGCGACAGTTTTAAGGCGGGTGAATATGAGCTGGTTTTCCATGCCGGCGATTATCTGCGCGGCAAGGGCGTTGTGCTGCCGGAACCGGCCTTTCTCGATATTATCCCGATCCGTTTCGGCATTGCCGATGAGAGCGGCCACTACCATGTGCCGCTGCTGCTTTCGCCCTTTAGCTATTCCACCTATCGAGGAAGCTGACCGCCATGATCTTTGCCGCCATTGCCGATATTCACGGAAACTGCGCTGCGCTGGAGGCCGTGCTTGAGGATATCGCCAGGCTCGGCATCAAGGACATCGTCAACCTCGGCGATTGTTTCAGCGGGCCGCTGGAGGCGGGTTTTACCGGTGACGTATTGGTTGGCAACTGGATACCCAGCATTCGCGGCAATCACGACCGGGAACTGATCGAGCGCGCACCGGAGGATATGGGCAGCTGGGAAAGGCCGGCCCATGCGCAGATGACCGCCGCGCATCTGGACTGGCTGCAGACTTTGCCGTTCAGCATGGTGTTTAAAGACGTTGCCTATTGCTGCCACGGCTCACCGCGCGACGATCTCGACTATTGGCTGGAAACGCTTTCGCCGGAAGGTGTGCTGAAACTGCGGCCGCTCGCCGAAATCGAGGCGAGGGCGGAAGGTATAGCGCAGCCGCTGATGCTGTGTGGCCATACCCATATTCCCCGCGCGGTACAGCTTTCCGATGGCCGCCTGATCGTCAATCCCGGCAGCGTCGGCTGCCCCGGCTGGAAGGACGATACACCCTTCGATCATCACGTCGAGGCCGGTCATCCGCTCGCCACCTATGCCGTGCTGGAAGAGACCGGGCGCGGCTGGCAGGTCTATTTCCGGAATATCCGCTACGACAATCTGGCCATGGCCGAGATGGCGCGGGCCAATGGCATTCCGTATCTGGCGGATGCGCTGGAGAATGGCTGGATCAAGCGGTAAAACTCACCCCTCGCTATTCATCACCACGCAGGCGTAAGACTGCGCCTTCAGTTCCTTGCAGGCGGAAACCGCCGAAGACTGGTCTTCGAAGCCGGTGAAGCGGGCGCGGTAGAGGGTTGCCGAGCCGCTTTGCACCGCTTCGGTATAGGGGGCGATCCCGGCATAGCTTCCGATGTTCGAGCGCGCATTGGCAAGCAGGGAGCGGGCGGCGGCTTCACTATCGGCTGCGGCAATCTGCACTTCCCAGCGGCTTCTCTCGCCCGTGGCAGCAGCGGGGGCGGGTTTCGGAATGGCGGAGACCTGGATCATGTCGGCCATCTGGTTGTTGGCCGTGGCGATCTGCATGGCGACCGGGTCGGAGCGGCGTTCGGCAAACATTGGCAATGGTACCGATGCGGTCGGGACGGCTGCGGGCGGCACATCGAAGGTGCGGCTGACATTGGCGCTGGCGACGAGCTGTTCGGTGTTGCGGCTTCTCGATGCCTGCGGCACGGCCTTGTCGAGAAGGGCGGCCATCTGGGCATCGCGGCTGCGGGCGGTCTTGCCGCCCAGCACGACGCCGACGACGCGGCGGCCATTGTGGTTGATGGCGCTGACGAGGTTGAAGCCGGAGGCATTGGTGTAACCGGTCTTGATGCCGTCCATGCCCTGATAACGATACATCAGATTGTTGTGGCCGCGGATGCGTTTTCCCCGGAAGCTGAAGGATTCCATGGCGAAGAGGTCATACTCTTTGGGAAAGTCGCGCTGCAGCGCAAGGCCAAGCTTCGCCATGTCACGCGCTGTCGTCACCTGCGATTTGCTGGGCAGGCCGGAAGCGTTGCGGAACACCGTTTTCGACATGCCGAGCTGGCGGGCCTTGCGGGTCATCATTTCGGCAAACCTTGCCTCGGAGCCGCCGAGGTGATCGCCCATGCCTTCCGCCATGTCATTGGCGGATTTGACGATCATGCCATAAACGGCTTCGCGCACGGTGAAGGTCTGGCCCTGACGGACATAAAGCTTGGAGGGGATGACGGCTGCACCATTCCTGGACATCTTTATCTTCTGATCCCAGCGAATCCGGCCGGCATGCAGCGCCTCGAAGGTCATGTAAAGCGTCATCATCTTGGTGAGCGAAGCGGGGTGGTTCAACACATCGGCATTGCGGGACGCCAGAACCTTGCCGGTATTGGCATCCATGATGAAATGGGCATAACCGGCCTGCGCAGGCGATGCCTGCAATGAGAGGATCGCGCAAAAGAAGGCGAGTGCGAAGACCCATGTTCCCGCCATTCCCCGTTTGACCGTTCCCGACATAATCCGCCCCTTTTGTTTGACCACCGCTGTTGATTTCAAGTTTTACTGACACTTTCAGGCAACAAAACCGCTAAAACTTTAGAGATCGCTTTCATGCTTAATTAAGTATGAATTTCAACCCATCCGCTGCCCTCACAATTTCCTTGAAAAGAAACCTACCGTCCGGTATGTTTGCAAACATGACAAATGCTCACGAACGTAAAAAACAGCCGGAAATCGTGCGCCGCAATCTTCTCGATTGCGCGGCGAAACTTGCTGCTGATCAGGGCGTTGCCGCGCTTTCCGTGCAGGCGGTGGCCGATGCGGCGGGGGTGACGAAGGGTGGGTTATTCCACCATTTCGCCTCCAAGCAGGTCTTGCTGGAGGCGGTGATGGCGGACCTTCTGGGCGCGCTGGATGCGGAAATCGATGCTCTCATCTCACAGGATTGTGAAGCTTATGGGAGCTTCACGCGGGCCTATGTCAACGCGGTTTTCGATGATCGCGACCGGGATTCGGGCAGGCAATGGGCGGCGATCTCGGTTTCCATGGTCGGCGAACCGTCGCTCAGGCGCATGTGGACCAGCTGGGTCGAGGGGCGTCTTGCCCGTCATAAAGATACGGATGACGGGGTGGTACTGGAGATGGTGCGGCTTGCGGCTGATGGTATCTGGTTTGCCGATCTGCTGGCCGATGATGGCAGGGCAGGTGGTGACAGGGCGGCTCTCAAGGCCCGGATGATCGCCCAGACGAAAAAGGAAACGGAACGATGAACGCGGCTGTTTTTACCTATGGGGCGCTTGTCGCGGCCATTATCTGCGAGGTCATCGCGACCTCTTTCCTGCAGCAGTCGCAGCAATTCACCAAGCTGCTGCCAACGGTGCTGATGGCGGTGTTTTACGGCGCGGCCTTTTATCTGCTGTCGTTCACGCTGCGCGTGATCCCTGTCGGCGTTGCCTATGCGATCTGGAGCGGGCTCGGCATCGTGCTGATTTCCGGCATCGGCTATTTCGTGTTTCGCCAGACGCTGGATATTGCCGCCGTTATCGGTCTCGGTTTCATCATCACCGGCGTGGTGATCGTGAATGTGTTTTCGAAGACGGTGGGGCACTAGGCTCTCTTGTCCTCATTCCTGTGCTTGTCACAGGAATCCAGCCGGCGCGTCTGCGCGACGGAAAGACTCCTTTCAGCCCAAGGACTTGGGCTGGCTGGATCCCTGTGACAGGCACAGGGATGAGGGAGGCAGCGTAGGGCGAAACTTCATGACGCCTCGGCTCTGAGGCGCTGCCCCATCTACTCTACGTCACCATCACGCCAAAATACTGCGATCCACATCCGTGATCAGCCTCTTGCCGCAAAGCGCCATGCTGATATCCATTTCCTTGCGGATGATTTCGAGCGCCGTCGTCACGCCCTGTTTGCCATCAGCGCCGAGGCCGTAGAGGAAGGGGCGGCCGATATAGGTGACCTTGGCACCGAGCGCGACCGCTTTCAGCACATCCTGCCCGGAGCGAATGCCGCCATCCATGTGCACCTCGACCCTGTCGCCGACAGCATCGACGATCTTCGGCAGCATGGCGATGGAGGAATGCGCGCCATCGAGCTGGCGGCCGCCATGGTTGGAGACGATGATGGCGTCGGCGCCTGTGTCGAGCGAGGCGCGCGCATCTTCCTCGTCAAGAATGCCCTTGAGGATCAGCTTGCCGCCCCAGCGTTCCTTGATCCATTCGACATCCTTCCAGGACAGGCGCGGATCGAACTGCTCCGCTGTCCATGAAGAGAGCGACGAGAGGTCGGAGACATTCTTGGCGTGGCCGACGATATTTCCGAAGCTGCGGCGCTGGGTGCGAGCCATGTCGAGGCACCATTTCGGCCGGGTCGCCATCTGCCAGATATGTTTCGGGGTGAATTTCGGTGGCGCCGACAGGCCGTTGCGCAAATCCTTGTGACGCTGGCCGAGGATTTGCAGGTCGAGCGTGAGCACCAGTGCCGAGCATCCCGCCGCCTTGGCGCGGTCGATCAGATTATTGACGAAGTCCCGGTCCTTCATCACGTAAAGCTGAAACCAGAAGGGTTTCGATGTGACCGAGGCGACATCCTCGATCGAGCAGATGCTCATGGTGGAGAGCGTGAAAGGCACGCCGAATTCCTCAGCCGCTTTTGCGGCCAGCATTTCGCCATCGGCATGTTGCATGCCGGTCAGCCCGGTGGGGGAGAGCGCCACCGGCATCGAAACCTTCTCACCGACCATTTCTGTCGCCAGCGAGCGGTCGGTCATATCCACCAGCACGCGCTGGCGCAGCTTTATCTTCGCGAAATCATCCTCATTGGCGCGGTAGGTGTTTTCCGTCCAAGCGCCGCTATCGGCGTAGTCGAAAAACATTTTTGGCACACGGCGCTGAGCCTGTCGCTTCAGGTCCGCTATGGTCAGGATTTTGCCCATGGATAAAGCCTTCACATTTGAATGATGGCTTCACATAGCATGAATGTGGCGGCTGCAACATCAAAATCGACGGATTTTCATCACCAGAACGCCCGCAAAAACAGTTCGGCTCCCAGTAAAAGCAGGCAGATGAGAAACCAGCGCCGGAACGTCGCCGGGCTGACGATATAGCGGATCTTCTGGCCAAGCCACATGCCGGCGAGCGCGGGCAGCACGGCCAGCGCGGAAAGCGACAGATGCTCAACGTGAAAGGCATTCTGGGAGGCAAGGCCGGCGGCGAGCGCGACGGTGGAGACGGTGAAGGAAAGACCGAGCGCCTGCACGAGATCATCGCGGTTGAAACCGAGCGACTGGACATAGGGCACGGCGGGCACGACGAAAATGCCGGTGCCGCCGGTCAGCAGGCCGGTCGCCAGCCCCATGACGGGGGAGAGTTTTGGTTCCAGTCCGGCCGGTATCGAGACGGGTCTGGCAAACAGACTATAGGCCGCGTAAGCCGCAAGGCACAGGCCGAGCGCCGAGGTGGTCCAGACGCCGGTGCCTGACGTCATCAGCCGGATGCCGATAAGGGTGCCGAGGGCAATGGCGATCATCATCGGCCACAGCCGCTTGACGATGGCCCGGAAATCCGGTCCGACCAGCAATTGCCAGATATTGGTGATGAAGGAGGGCAGGATGAGCAGGCCGGCGGCGGCGACCGGCGGCATGAAGAGGCCGAGCACGCCCATGGCGACTGTTGGCAGTCCCATGCCGGTCACGCCCTTGACGATGCCGGCAACGATGAAGGTTGCGATAACCATGAGCAGGGTGGTTGTGTCGAAGTTGGCCACGGGGTGCTCCAGAGCGTTTTCGCATTCGGCCGAGATGGCGTCAGGCAATCATGTATAGCGAGCGAGTGCGGCACGGTTCTTCTCCCCGCCGGGGAGAAGGTGGCCCGAAGGGTCGGATGAGGGGGCAACGCCAGCGATTGACCGCATGCTTGCCCCCTCATCCCGCTGCCGCGGACTTCTCCCCGGCGGGGAGAAGAAACAAGCGGCATCCGTTCGCTCCAATATGTGACTGATATAATTGAGTGAGCGGCTTTATGTTTCGGCCCAAACCGAACTATGCCAGCACGCTCTTCATTGCCCTGCCAGCCACATAGGTTTCCACCACCGTGCGGTCGTCGCCCATGGTCAGCATCAGGAACAATTCTTCCGTCAGGCTTTTCACCACTTCCATCTTCAGCGCCATGGCGGGCGTGGAGGAGGCATTAAGCACGGTGATGTCGGCGTCCGTGCCGGCGTCCAGCGTGCCGATGCGGTCGACCATGGAAAGCGCTTCGGCATTGCCGCGCGTCATCAGGTACCAGCTTTCCAGCGGGTTGAGGCGCTCGCCCAGCAATTGCTGGATCTTGTAGGCCTCGTCCATGGTGCGCAGCATGGAATAGCTCGATCCGCCGCCGATATCGGTCGCAACCGCGATTCGTACCGGCTTTTCGCGCCGTTGCAGCTTCTTCATCGGGAACAGGCCGGAGCCGATGAAGAGGTTGGAGGTGGGGCAATGTACGGCGACGGCGCCGGTTTCCGACAGCACATCCGCTTCGCGTTCGGAGAGGTGGATGGCGTGGCCGAGCAGGGTCTTGTTGCCCATCAGGCCGTAGCGCACATAGATATCGGTATAATCGGTCGCTTCCGGGTAAAGCTCGCAGGTGTATTTGATCTCGTCCAGATTTTCGGAAAGATGCGTCTGGATGAAGAGATCGGGAAATTCCTGCGCCAGCGCTTGCGCGGCTTCCATCTGTTTCGGCGTGGAAGTGATGGCGAAGCGCGGCGTGATGGCGACGTGGTTGCGGCCCTTGCCGTGCCAGTCGGCGATCACCTGCCGGGTCTCGTCATAGGAGGTTTCGGGCGTGTCCAGCAGGCCCTGCGGGGCATTGCGGTCCATCATCACCTTGCCGCCCACCATCAGCATGTTGCGCTTCATGGCCTCAGTGAAAAAGGCGTCTGCGGAGGTCTTGTGCACGGAGCAATAGGCAGCGGCCGTGGTGGTGCCGTGGCGCAGAAGCTCGTCGTAAAAATGCGTGGCGATGCGCTGTGCATGGGCGGTTTCGACGAAACGGCATTCTTCGGGGAAAGTATAGGTGTTCAGCCATTCCAGCAGATTGGCGGCATAGGAGCCGATGACCTGCATCTGCGGGAAATGCAGGTGCATGTCGATCAGGCCCGGCACGATGAGATGCGGCCTGTGGTCCTTTTCCTCGATGTCTTCGGGAGCTTTTTCGCGGATATTGGCATAGTCGCCGATGGCGGCGATCCTGCCGTTTTCGATCAGCAGGCCGCCATCCTCGATATAGAGATAGCTTTGTGTATCGTCGATGGAGAGCGGCGCGCGGCGGAAGCTCAGCAGGCGGCCACGCAGCAGAACCATGCTCATTCGGTCTTTCCTTCGGCTTTCCCAGCCCCGGAGACCGCGCTTTCATACCATGCGGTCAGCACTTTGCGCTCATCCGGGGTGATGGCGGTGATGTTGCCGGGAGGCATGGCATGGCTGCGGCCGGCTTGCAAATAGATTTCGCGGGCATGGGCGGCGATCTGTTCGTCGGTTTCCAGCTTCACGGATTTAGGCGTGAAGGGCACGCCCTCCCACACCGGCTCGGCGGCGTGGCACATGGAACAGCGGCCCTGAACCACATCCCGCGCCTTGGTAAAATGAGCGTCGCTGACGAATTGCTGCTGCATCGGCGAAAGCGTCGCCGCCTTCTGCTCTTCCTCGCCGGTCAGAACTTTCGGCACGGTGGAAAGCCACATGATGACGATGAAGATGAGGGCGGTCGCAAGCCAGGTCCATGTCGGCTTGCCCTTGCGGGCATGGGTGGTGTTGAACCAGTGGCGGATGGTGACGCCCATCAGGAAGACCAGCGCTGCGATGATCCAGTTGAACTCAGTCGCGAAAGCCAGCGGATAATGGTTCGACAGCATGAAGAAGATGACGGGCAGCGTCAGATAGTTGTTGTGCAGCGAGCGCTGTTTGGCGATGCGGCCATATTTCGGGTCCGGCGTGCGGCCGGCGATCAGGTCGGCGACAACGATCTTCTGGTTCGGAATGATGATGAAGAACACGTTCGCCGACATGATGGTGGCGGTAAATGCACCCAGATGCAGGAAGGCGGCGCGGCCGGTAAACACCTGCGTATAACCCCATGCCATCGCGACCAGCGCGACATAGAGCACGATCATCAGGCCCCATGTGTTGTTGCCAAGCGGCGATTTGCAGAGGAAATCGTAAAACAGCCAGCCGATGGCGAGCGATGCAAGCGACAGACAGATGGCCTGAAACTGGGTGAGCGCCAGCACCGAATGGTCAATGAGGAAAAGATCCGCGCCGCCATAATAAACGATGCAGAGCATGGCGAAACCGGAAAGCCAGGTGACGTAGCTTTCCCATTTGAACCACGTCAGATGCTCGGGCATCTGGGCAGGGGCGACCAGATATTTCTGGATGTGGTAAAAACCGCCGCCATGCACCTGCCATTCCTCGCCATAGGCCCCCGGCGGCAGATGCGCCCGTTTGACCAGCCCGAGATCGAGCGCGATGAAATAGAAGGAAGAGCCGATCCAGGCGATGGCGGTGATGACGTGGAGCCAGCGGACGGCAAAGGCCATCCATTCCCACGCAATGGCATATTCGTACATGCGGTTCCCCTGATCCTTGTGCAGCGCACCTTGCGAGAAATTTGACCGTTAGGAAAGGGAAAAGCAAACACCACGCGATGATTGTTCACAATCTGGTTCGCTTGTGTGCACAACCCTTTCGGCATGTGGATTGCGCGATGGCAAGCCCGGTAAAGCTGCGCCAAACGCTGTCGCCCTGTCGTTTGTGCTTAGCTGGCTAATGCGACTCAGCTATTATCCTTCGTGCGGTCTGCCGATGTGCTAGACTATCGGGCTGCGGGGCCTGAAGGCTTCGATGACATGTTTTCGCTGGCGGTTCATTCCGAAAGCGGGCGCTGCGAACCCCGGGGCGGGGCAGATCGAGGGCGGATGTCGCAGTTCCCGGTGCTGTTGCGTCCGGGTGTGCATGAATGCTTGGATTTTAAATGAAGTGACGCAATGACCTTCCGGCACCGCCGTTGTTTTCAACGGAGACCATGCCGATGCGCCTTGTTCTGACGGTCCTGTTTCTGCTGCTCGCGTTCAACGCCACAGCACTTGCCCATGAATCCCACAAGGGGTTCAAATATGAGAGCTATTGCTGCAATGGCGATGCCGAAACCGGCGACTGCCAGATGATCCCCACGCGAAGCGTTCGTGTCACGCCCGACGGTTATGAGGTTTCGCTCGCCCCCGGCGATCACCGCATGGTCACGCGGCGGCATATCTTCAACTGGTCGCAGAGCGAGGCAAGACGGTCCGAGGACGGCGAATATCATCTCTGTCTGTTTCCGGATGAGGATACGCCACGCTGTTTTTATGCGCCGGATATGGGATTTTGATGTGGCGGCAGGGGTCGGCTTTCCTCGATCCGCTTCAGTATCCAGTCGCGAAACAGCTTTATCTTGCGAATGTTCCGGCGGTTTTCCGGATAGACCAGCCAGTAGTTCTTTCCCTCGTTGCTAAGATGCCCGAAGGGCTGGAAGAGCCGCCCGAGCGCGATCTCGTCGGCGTAAAGTTCAGGGGTGAGCATGGCCACACCCTGACCCGCGATCGCGGCCGCGGCTTCAAAAGCCTGAACGCTGAGACGGCTGCGCGGATAACGCTCCAGATTTGGGTTTTCGATGCCGACTTCTCGGAACCATTGGCTCCACCACACGTCACCGGGATCGATGATGCGCAGCCGCAGCAGGTCTTCCGGTTGCTTCAAGCCGCCGATGCTCTGCGCAAGATCGGGATGCAGCATCGGCGTGTATACGCCGGGAAGCAGCCGGTGATAGGTCAATCCCTTCACGTCATCTTTGCTCCAGCGAATGGCGACATCGCAGTCCGACTGGTTGAAATCGATCAGTGTTCCCGATGTTTCCAGTCTGACGGCGATGGAGGGATGCTCCAGTTGGAAAGCGCCCAGATGTCGCGATAGCCAGCGCGATGCGAAGGTGGCGGTGGAATGGATGGTCAAGGTGGCGTCGGGCGTGTCGCGTACACTATCGACGGCCTCCGTCAGAATATCGAAGGCTTCCGCAACCTTCGGCGCCAGTTTCTGCCCCGCCTCCGTCAGCGACACCTGCCGCGCCGTGCGCAGGAAAAGCGGCTCGCCGATATTTTCCTCCAGCAGCTTCACCTGATAACTCACCGCCGTCTGCGTCATGCCCAGTTCCTCACCCGCTTTGGTGAAGCTCAGATGTCTGGCTGCGGCTTCGAAGACGCGCAGGGCATTCAGGGGGAACTGGCGAGACATTTTCATGGATAAGTTCTCTTTATGCAAGCCGCCAAAGGTTTCATTGGTTTTTCTCCGGAAACCAGAGCATTTTTAGCTCAATTCATCAACTGGACTTCTGACATTTCTGAATGGAGACGAACATGCGCACAGCACTCTTGCGCGCGTGGTCCCGCCTGCGCGCGGGTCTACGGACAGCGGAACGGTTTACCCTTGAAAGCTTTCAGCCGGACAATCTGGCCGATGAAAGCCTGCCCGATGGGCTCAGGCGTGATCTTGGTCTTGAGGATGGGCGTGTCGATTTTCGTTGCGACGGGTTTCGGCAGCGGAAAATGCTTGCAGCAACTCGGTTGCCACAAGGGCCGCTATGACGGCAGGGCGCTTGTCCCGGACGCTCGTGCCGCCGATGGGCAGGATGAGTTTTGCAAGGCGGGAAGGGGGCTCTCCTTCCCGCTCCAGCCAATGGGCGAAAGTGGCGCGTTTGGTTTTCGAACCGATCATGCCGACATAGGCGAGATCGTCGCGGGCAAGCGCTTCCTTCGCAATCAGGAAATCGAGCGCGTGATCGTGGGTGACGATGATGGCCGCGCCGTTTGCCGGGATTTTCGCAACGAACGCTTCCGGCATGGGGGTCAATATGGATGCGATGCCGGCCGGAAGATCGCGCAGCTCGGCTTCCCGCGTTTCCACCATGGTCAGGGTCAAAGGCAACAGCGACAGCGCCTCAGCCAGCGCCTTGCCGACATGGCCTGCCCCGAAAATGAAGACGGCGGGCTGCTGCTCGGCCTCGCCCTTCAGCCTTGCCTCCAGCGCGGCGGCGATTTCCGCCGTTATGCGCCGGAAGCGGATGAGGGTGCGACCGCCGCAGCATTGGCCTATTTCCGGGCCTAGCGGAATGTCCATGCGGTCTTCGGCGGCACCCGTTCGCAGCATGGCGCGGGCGTGGTCTATCGCCATATATTCGAACTGCCCGCCGCCGATGGTTTCCCAGAGGGCTTCCTGTGAGACCAGCATGAAGGTGCCGGCTTCGCGCGGGGATGAGCCTTTTACGGATTCGATTTCGACGAGGATTGTGGGGGTGGCGTGGGTGAGGAAAGCGGAGAGGGAGGTGTCAGGCATTGGGGCTGGCCCCCTCATCCGGCGCTTCGCGCCACCTTCTCCCCGGCGGGGAGAAGAAACCCGGAGGCATGGTTTCGCTCACTTCACTTGCTTTGAGGAAATGTGCAGCGGCGCGGCAAATTTCTTCTCCCCGCCGGGGAGAAGGTGGCGCGAAGCGACGGATGAGGGGGCGAGGCTCCATGGATACTCCCCCTCAAACCTTCTTCAGCCGTTCCACCGCCATCAGCACCCGTTCGGGCGTTGCCGGCGCATCGAGGCGCGGGCAGACCTTGTAGTCGGCGACGGAAGCGACGGCCATGGAGAGGGCTTCCAGAACCGAGATCGCCAGCATGAAGGGCGGCTCGCCCACGGCCTTGGAGCGGCCGATGGTGGGCTCGGCATTTTCCGACCATTCCGCCAGTTGAACGTTGAAGATTTTCGGCCGGTCGGAGGCGAGCGGGATCTTGTAGGTGGAGGGCGCATGGGTGCGCAGCCGCCCCTTGCCGTCCCACCACAATTCCTCCGTCGTCAGCCAGCCCATGCCCTGCACGAAGGCGCCCTCGATCTGGCCGATATCGATCGCCGGGTTGAGCGACTTGCCGACATCGTGGAGGATATCGGTGCGTTCCATCATGTATTCGCCGGACAGCGTATCGATCGACACTTCCGAGCAGGCCGCGCCATAGGCGAAATAATAAAACGGCGTGCCGCGACCGGCGGCGCGGTCCCAGTGGATTTTCGGCGTCTTGTAAAAACCGGCGGCGGAAAGCTGCACACGGGCGAAATAGGCTCGTTTGATGAAATCGTTGAAGGCGATTTCCTCAAGGCCGATGCGCACCCGGTTCGGCAGGAAGACGACTTCTTCTTCCGGCACATTCCAGTTTTCAGCGGCGAATTTGATGAGCCTTTCGCGGATTTGACGGGCCGCGTCATAGGCGGCCATGCCGTTGAGATCGGTGCCGGAGGAGGCGGCGGTGGCTGACGTGTTCGGCACCTTACCCGTGGTCGTGGCCGTGATCTTCACCCTGTTGATATCCACCTGGAAGGCATCGGCCACCACCTGCGCCACCTTGGTGTAGAGGCCCTGGCCCATTTCGGTGCCGCCATGGTTCAGGTGGATGGAGCCGTCATTATAGATATGCACCAGCGCGCCCGCCTGATTGAAGGCGGTCATGGTGAAGGAAATGCCGAATTTTACCGGGGTGAGCGCGATGCCCTTGCGGATGATCGGGCTTGTCCTGTTGAACTCGATGATGGCATCGCGTCGGGTGCGATAGTCGCTGGAGGTCTCCAACTCCTCGACGACACGGGCAATGATGTTGTCCTCGACTTCCTGATGATAGGGCGTCGTGGTGCGGCCCGAGCCGGTCTCGCCGTAGAAATTCAGCTTGCGGATATCGAGCGGATCCTTGCCGACCGCATAGGCGATTTCCTCGATGAAACGTTCCGCCCCCAGCATGCCCTGCGGGCCGCCGAAACCGCGAAAGGCGGTGTTTGAGACGGTGTGGGTTTTCAGCGGCCGCGAGGTGAGGTGCACATGCGGATAGAAATAGCTGGAATCCGCATGGAACAGCGCGCGGTCCGTGACCGGGCCGGAGAGATCGGAGGAAAAGCCGCAGCGGGCGGCATAGGTGGCGTCCACGGCGTGGATGCGGCCTTCGTCATCGAAGCCAAGCTCGTAATCGACGCGGAAATCATGGCGCTTGCCGGTAGCGCTCATGTCCTCGTCGCGGTCCGGGCGGATTTTCACGGCCCGGTTCAGTTTCTTGGCGGCGATGGCGCAGAGGGCTGCGAACTGGTTGCCCTGCGTTTCCTTGCCGCCGAAACCGCCGCCCATGCGGCGCACCTGCACGGTGACGGCGTTGGACGGCACCTGCAGGATGTGGCTGACGATATGCTGGATTTCGCTCGGATGCTGGGTGGAACTCCACAGCGTCACCTCGTCATCCTCGCCCGGCACGGCCATGGCGATGTGGCTTTCGAGGTAAAAGTGCTCCTGCCCGCCGATCCGCATCGTGCCGGTCAGCCGGCGGGGCGCGACATCCATTTCCAGCTTGGCATCACCACGCTTCAGTGTCATCGGATCGATGACGAGCGCGCCGCCATTCTCAATTGCCGTATCGATATCGGTGAAATGCGGCAGGTCCTTATAGGTGATCTTTGCCTTGCGGGCCGCCTTTCTGGCGATATCGCGGGTTTCGGCAAAGACCGCGAAGATCGGCTGGCCGTGAAATTCGACCTTTGTCTCGGCCAGCAACGGCTCGTCGTGACGGCCGCCTGACGAGACATCGTTTTCGCCGGGCACATCCTTGCCGGTCATGACCCACAACACACCCGGTGTGGCCTCCACTTCGGAAAGGTCCATCGAGACGATCTCGGCATGCGCCCGGTCGGAAAGGCCGAGCGCGCCGTGGATGAGCCCAGCGGGTTCGGGAATATCATCGATATATTCGGCGCTGCCGGTCACATGCTTATGGGCGGAGTCGTGCCGGAGCGACGTGTGGATGGGGCCGTCAATTTCGGTCTTGGTCTTGTCGAAGCTTGTGGTGTCCATGGGTCAAGCCTCCTCCAGCGTGAAGCGCGCAAGTTCCTGCTTTTCGCCCGAAGTCTCAAGGAAGAACCGCGTCAGCAGGTTCTTGGCCGTCAATTGGCGATATTCGGCGGTCGCGCGCCAGTCGGTTAGCGGTGTGAAATCCTCGTCCAGCACATCACGCGCCGCGTCGATCGTATCCTGCGACCACGCCTTGCCGAGAAGGGCTGCCTCCAGATGCGCGGCCCGTTTCGGCGTGCCGGCCATGCCGCCAAAGGCGATGCGGATGTCTTCGATGGTGCCTTCAGCGTCGAGTGTCAGATTGAAAGCGGCGCACAGCGCGGAAATATCCTCGTCGCGGCGCTTGGAAATCTTGTAGACGGCGTAATGGCTTTCCGGTCTTTGGGACGGTATGAAGAGTTTTTCGACGAATTCGCCGCTCAGCCGGTCCTGCTTGCCATAGTCGATGAAATAGCTCTCCAACGGCAGGGTGCGGCCGCCGGAAGACGAGCGCAGGGTGAGCGTCGCGCCAAACGCGATCAGCGCCGGTGGTGTATCGCCGATGGGCGAGCCGTTGGCGATGTTGCCGCCGATGGTTCCCATATTGCGCACCTGTTCGCCGCCGAGGCGGTTAAACAGCCGGGCAAGCGGTGGGAAATGGTCTGCAATGGTCTTGAAGGCCTGGCTGTAGGTGACGCCGGCACCGAGCGTGACGCCGTCCTCATCCACGGTAATCGTCTGCAAATCCCCGAGATTGTTGATGAAGATGACCGGGTTCAGCGCTCGCATCTGCTTCGTCACCCACAGGCCGACATCGGTGCAGCCGGCGACGATGGTGGCCTTCGGTTCAGCGGCGTAAATCTCGGTCAAATCGGAAAGCGTCGCCGGAATGATGGTGCGATCCTCGCCTCTGATGACGGTGATCGTCTCGTTTTCGCGGATTGCCCAGAGCCGTGCCATGATGTCGGTCCGGTCGCGTTGCAGCGGGTCGAACAACGCGCTTGGGCGCGCAGCGGCGATTTTTTCGGCGGCCTTCACGATCGGCTCATAACCCGTGCATCGACAGAGATTGCCTTGCAGCGCCTTTTCGATATCGGCGCGGCCGGGTTTTTCGCTGGTCAGCCAGAGGCCATAGAGCGACATGATGAAGCCAGGCGTACAGAAACCGCATTGCGACCCGTGGAAATCCACCATCGCCTGCTGCACGGGATGAAGCGTGCCGTCGCGGGCGGCCAGATGCTCCACCGTGACGATATGGGTGCCGTGCAGCGAGCCTAAAAAACGGATGCAGGCATTGACGCTTTCATACCGCAGCGAACCATCCAGCAGCCGCCCGACCAGCACCGTGCAGGCGCCGCAGTCGCCTTCCGCGCAGCCTTCCTTGGTCCCGGTCAACCGCTTGCTGATGCGGAGGTAATCGAGAAGCGTGTCGGTCGGTCCGAAATCCCTAAGCGAGATGGTTTCGCTGTTGAGGATGAAGCTGATCGCGTCTTTCATGCAATGCCCTGCTTTTTGTCCGGCTGCCGAGCCGGTTTCTTGTCATTATCCCGATACATCTATGCACGACCACGCGTGCATATCGATTTCCGTTTTGGCAATTCATTGTTTCCATAACGGAAAGAAATTCCGGCAATTATTGCGCCGTCCAGCCGCCATCGACGGAAATATGGGTACCGGTGATGTTGCTGGCCGCGTCGCTGGCCAGAAACAGCGCGGCAGCCGCCACATCGTCGACAGTGACGAATTGTTTGGTTGCCTGCAATTCCAGCATCACGTCGTTCTTCACCGCCTCTTCGCTGATGCCGCGCATCTTGGCCATTTCCGGTATCTGCTTTTCGACAAGCGGTGTCAGAACATAACCGGGACAGATGGCATTGACGGTGACGCCGGTCTGCGCAAGTTCAAGCGCTGCCGTCTTCGTCAGGCCCATGATGCCGTGTTTGGCCGCCACATAGGCCGATTTGAACGGCGAGGCGACGAGGCCATGGGCCGAGGAAATGTTGATGATGCGGCCTTTACCGGCCTTTTTCATCAGCGGTATCGCGGCGCGCATGGTATGGAAGGAACTGGTCAGATTAATGGCGATGATCCAGTCCCATTTTTCCGTCGGGAAGTCCTCGATGGGCGCGATATGCTGGATGCCGGCATTGTTGATGAGCACATCCACCGAGCCGAGCTTTTCGTGGGAGGAATTGATGAGGTCGGCGATCTCGTGCGGCTTCGTCATATCGGCCGGGTGGTAAAGCACACGCCCGCCGCTTTCGGCCTCCAGCAAAAGGCGCAGTTTTTCAATCTCGTCCTCGTCGCCAAAGCCGTTCAGCACGATATTGGCGCCTTCCCGCGCAAATCGCTGGGCGATGCCAAGGCCGATACCGCTGGTGGAGCCTGTCACGATAACTGTCCGATGCATGCTTTCCCCTTTTTGCATTACTTCGCACATATTTCAGCAGGTTATGCCCAAAGGGGGCAGGCTGGCAATCGCCATTTAGGATTGAGAGGTCAGCACGGTTCCTGGCGCTGCGGCCATCGATTTTTTCGACGCTAAGCATCCAGATTTTGCGGCAGATTTTACGTTTGTCTGCCGGGCCGCCCGTCCCTATCTCTCAGGCAAGCAAACAGAGGTATCGTTTATGGAACTCGGTCTTTACACATTCGCGGATGTCAATCCCAACCCGGCCGATGGCCGCGGGCCGGAAGGCGCGCGCCGTCTGAAGGATCTTCTTGAGGAAATCGAGCTTGCCGATCAGGTCGGGCTTGATGTTTTCGGGCTGGGCGAGCACCACCGCCCGGATTATGTCGCTTCCTCACCCTCCACCGTGCTTGCGGCTGCGGCGGTGAAGACGAAGAACATCCGTCTCACCAGCGCCGTCTCGGTGTTGAGTTCGGATGATCCGGTGCGGGTTTTCCAGCAATTTTCGACCGTCGATCTTCTCTCGAACGGTCGCGCCGAAATCATGGCCGGGCGTGGTTCTTTTATCGAATCCTACCCGCTGTTCGGTTACGACCTCGAAGATTACGACGTGTTGTTTTCCGAAAAGCTTGATCTGCTTCTGGCGCTGCGCGAGCAGGAAATCGTCACCTGGTCCGGCACCAAACATCCGGCCATCAATGGGCGCGGCGTTTATCCGCGTCCGTTGCAGGAACGTCTGCCCGTGTGGATCGCCGTGGGCGGCACGCCGCAATCGGTGGCGCGGGCAGGCGCCATGGGCTTGCCGGTAGCGCTCGCCATCATCGGCGGCGAATATCGCCGTTTCGCACCGTTGTTCGACCTCTACCATGAGGCAGCACGCCGGGCGGGACAGGAGAAGACGAAGCTGCGCACCAGCATCAATGTGCACGGCTTCATTGCCGACACCACCGACAAGGCGGCGGACCAGTTTTACGGGCCGCAGGCGGAGGTGATGAACCGCATCGGCCGCGAGCGCGGCTGGGGGCCGACGAACCGCGCCCATTTCGATGCAGCGCGCGGGCCGGAGGGCAATCTCTTCCTTGGCGAACCGGAACTGGTGGCGGAAAAGATCATCAAGGCACATGGCGTGTTCAAGAATGATCGCTTCCTGCTGCAGATGGCCATCGGGTTGATGCCGCATGATCAGATCATGCGCGGCATCGAGCTTTATGGTACGAAAGTCGCCCCTGTTGTCAGAAAAGAATTGACGGGGAGTGCCGATCCGGTGAAAGCCACGGCCTGATGATTACCAAGGCGGGCGTTTTCAGACCCGCCAAATAGAACGACGGACAGAGACATGGTCATTTCCACCGAAGAAGAACTTGATCTGCTGAAGGATATCGGCCGTTTGTGCGCCGTTGCCATGCAGACCATGGCGGACGCGCTGGAACCCGGCATCACCACGGCCGAACTGGATGCGATCGGCCGCAAGGTGCTGGAGGACAATGGTGCGCAATCCGCGCCGGAGTTCTGCTACAAGTTTCCCGGCGCGACCTGCATCAGCGTCAACGAGGAAGTGGCCCACGGTATTCCGGGGCCACGCATCATCAAGGCGGGTGATCTCGTCAATATCGATGTCTCAGCGGTGAAGAACGGCTTTTTCGGCGATACGGGTTCGTCTTTTGCCGTGCCGCCGGTGAAGAAGGATATCGAACGGCTGTGCCGTGATGGCAAACGCGCCATGTGGACAGGCCTGCAGCAGGTGAAAACCGGGCGGCCCTTCGCCGATATCGGCAATGCCATCGGCGCTTTCGCGAAAAAGAACCGCTATACGCTGATCACCAATCTGGCGAGCCACGGCATCGGCCGCTCCCTGCATGAGGAGCCGAAGGAACTGGCGACCTGGCCGGACAAGGACGAGCGCCGCATCATGCAGGAAGGCATGGTGTTTACCGTCGAGCCGTTTCTTTCGACAGGGGCCTATTGGGCCGAAGATGGTGATGACGATCCGTGGACGCTCTACAGCGATCCGAGCGCGCCGACTGTGCAGTATGAGCATACCGTAGTGGCGACGAAGAACGGGCCGCTGGTGCTGACGCTGGTTGAATGACAGCTAAACCTCCTCTCCGTCATCCTCGCTTTTAAGGGGAGTGCGTGCCGCTTGTTTCTTCTCCCCGCCGGGGAGAAGGTCGCGGCAGCGGGTTGAGGGGGCAAGCTCTCCGAAAATCCGGCAACGTTGCCCCCTCATCCGAACCCTTCGGGCCACCTTCTCCCTCTCGGGGAGAAGAAATACGCGGCACACTCGGAACGCATCGCTGCTCGCCGCGTGACCGATAAATCCGGCTTATGACGCCGATCAAAATAACTCGCTTGTCGCTTATCCGCCCGATTGCGATAAGCCATGCATGACCACCGACAAGCCACTTTCCGCCAGACATCTGACTGCACTCGGTTTCGCCGGGGCTCTCATGATGGCGTCCGCCATGGGTTTCGGCCGCTTTTCCTTCACCCCCATCCTGCCTGGCATGATGGCGGATGTGCCGCTTTCGGCGGGGGATGCGGGCATTGTCGCGGCGGGGAATTTTGCCGGTTATCTGGCGGGTGCGGTGCTTTCGGCCTATTCCTGGGGTTCTGGACGGGAGCGGCTGGTCGCGCTTGGTGGTCTGTTTTCCACGGCTGCGCTGCTGCTTGCCATGGCCGCGTTCAATTCCGTCGCGGCCTTCACCATCATCCGCTTTCTCGCCGGTGTCGCCAGCGCGCTGACCATGATCTTCACGTCGCAGATCGTCATCGGCCACGCCATGAAGGCCGGCAAGGATCATATTCAGGCGCTGCATTATGGCGGGGTTGGCGCGGGTATCGCCATCTCCTCGCTTGCGGTCTATCTGATCGGTGTGGTTTTTGATGGTGGCGGCGCCTCCTGGCGGGAGGAGTGGATTGCCGGCGCGGTCTTTTCCTTCCTGACATTTCTGCTTGTCTGGCGGGTGCTGCCCGCAGGCCCGCCGCGGCATGCGTCCTCGGCGGCGGAGCCGCCGCTTCAATGGACGCGGCCGCTGTTTCTGACAACGCTCGCCTATGGGCTGTTCGGTTTCGGTTATGTCATCACCGCCACCTTCATCGTGGCGATTGCCCGCATGGCGGCGGCCGGCGCTTTCGTGGAATTTCTGGCGTGGTTCATCACCGGCTGCGCCGCCGCCGTTTCGCTGTTCCTGTGGAAACCGCTGCTGAAGGCGAAGGGGCTGAAACGGGCCTTCGTGATCGTTCTTGCCGTCGAAGCCGTCGGCGTCTTCGCTTCCGTGATGCTGCCGCCGGTGCCTGGCGTTCTGGCGGGCGGTCTGCTTCTGGGGCTGACCTTCATGGTCATCACCGCCTATGGCCTGCAGCTCGGCCGGGAATTTGCCGGGCCAAGCCCGCGCCGCGCCTTCGCGCTGATGACGGCGGCCTTCGGAACGGGGCAGATCGTCGGGCCGCTGGCCGCCGGGTGGATCGCCGAGGTGACGGGAAGTTTTACCGCGCCCAGCATTCTCGCCTCCGCCGTGCTGGTCGTCAGTATCGTGCTGATGCTGCCGGTTCTTGCCGCCGAGCGGCTGCGTTGAGCCTGCACGGGGTCCCCGGCACCAATCCAGACCTTTTGCGAGGCTTTTCGCCGGGATCGATCTGCCGTTCGCGCCTTACATCTTGTTAAGGTCCGCGCTTCGCCGTTGCTGTGCACAAATTTCTGCCCTAGGTTCGGGCCATCTAGTGCTTCGCCAATAATGGCTGATTTCAAACGCGCGTGAGTTCTAAACGTGTTTCATTCTTTCTTTCCCAAGCCCAAATTGTTCTTCATCTCCGCGATTGTCTGGGCCTTCGTCGCCATCCTTGCCTGGTACTTCATCGTTGATAGCGTAGGCAGGTCTTGGGGTTATGTGATGCCCGAGCAGGAACCCTACGATCTCAGCTATTTTCTGGTTCCCGCAAATCTGTTCTTTTACGGCTATCTCGCATCGTGCCTGGCGTTATTCGGCGTTGTCTGGACCGTCATCGCCAGGGATCACCCCTGGAAACTCTGGTCCATATGGGGATCGCTGCTGATTATCGCGGTGACCTATTTCGGCGTTCAGATTTCCGTCGTCATCAACAATTTCCGGCGGCCTTTTGGCGATCTTCTGCAAAATGCCCTTTCCAAACAACCGGGTATCGAAGTCTGGGATTTCTACAGCCTCCAGATCGTCTTCGCCAAGATCGCCTTTCTCAGCATGGCGGTTTCGATCCTGACGGATTTCTTCACCAGCCATTACATCTTCCGCTGGCGAACCGCGATGAACGACTTCTACATGTCCAAGTGGGAAAAGCTGCGCCATATCGAAGGTGCTTCCCAGCGTGTTCAGGAAGATACGATGCGGTTCTCCTCGACGCTGGAGGCGTTGGGCATCACCCTGATCAACTCGGTGATGACGCTCGTCGTTTTCCTGCCGATCCTGTTTGCGCTGTCGTCCTATGTCTCTGAATTGCCGATCATCGGCGAAGTGCCGCATGCGCTGTTCTGGCTGGCGATCGTCTGGTCCATATTCGGTACGGTGCTGCTGGCGACGGTCGGCATCAAGCTGCCCGGCTTGAACTTCCGCAACCAGCGTGTGGAAGCCGCCTATCGTAAGGAACTGGTCTATGGCGAGGATCACGCCGACCGCGCCCAGCCGCCGACAGTCAAGGAGCTCTATTCCAATGTGCGGAAGAACTATTTCCGCATGTACTGGCACTATCTCTATTTCAACGTGGCGCGGTATTTCTACATCCAGGCCGATGCGGTGTTCCTGCTCCTGATGCTTGTACCTACCATCGTGGCCGGCAAGATCACCTATGGTATCTACCAGCAGATCGCCACGGCCTTCGGTCAGGTCAGCAATTCGTTTCAGTATCTGGTCAATTCCTGGACGACGATCATCGAACTGCTTTCCATCCATAAACGTCTCGTGGCCTTCGAAGCCGCGATCGACGACAAACCCCTGCCTGACATCGACGAGCGTTATCTTCAGCGGGAAGCGGAAGCAGGTGAGCTGGCGGCCAACAAGCCCTGACGAAAACAAAAAAGGCGGCCAACCGGCCGCCTTTTTTGCGCGAGCTGATAATTTCAGCCCTCGGTCTTCTGCTTCTTGCGGGCCTCGATCATCGGCATCGACTCAGCATAACTCACGCAGGCGACATCGTCTTTCCGGCAGACTTCGCGCAGCAGGCGCTCATAGGCGTTCCAATAGGCGCCGCCATTCATCTTCACGAAGTGAAAGCCCATCTGTAGCGGAATGCGCTCGCCATTATATTGCCTGTCGAAAGCGTTGCGGAAGGCCGTGTAGGCGCGTTCCTCGAATTCCTTCGAACGATCCGGTGTCTCGACGCCGATGGAATGGCGGATGAAGAGATTGTAGTCCATGGCGATGATGGGCCGGTTGCCAGATCCTTCCGGTATGAGCGGCAGGCCGAAATGTTGAATACCGTCACGCTCCACCGGCCATTCCGGGCCCTTGGTGACGCTGGTGGCGTCATAAACGAAGCCGTGCTTCTTTTGCGCGGCGGTCAAAGCCGGTCCTTGCGACAGATAAGGGGCGCGGAAACCGTTGATGTTCTTCACCATGGCGCGCCAGCCTTCCGGTTCCTCGCCCTTCTTGCCGATCATCTGCCAGGCGTTTTCCAGCATGCTGGTGAAGGTGGTGAATTCGCCGTCCCATTGTTCCGCTGTCCACTGCCCGCCATCGAAATGGCCGCAGGTGTGGTTGCCGATCTCGTTACCTTCGCGATAGGCGGCCCAGATGTTTCTGAGCCTTGCCTCCACCTCTTCCGGCGACTGGCCGAAACCGACATTGGAGCGACCGGCCTTCTGGCCGGGTCCCTGATAGGTCTTGGCGCTGGTCTTGCGATCCAGCACCAGTGTGCAGGCGAGAAAATAGGTGAAATGCGCGCCGACTTCCTTCGCTGTCGCCCGGCTTCTTTCCCATAGCGTATTGTCGCCTGCGCCATCAAAAGACACGATGACGAGCTGCTTCGGCTTTTCCGTATTTTCGGCAAAAGCGGGCAGGGCGGTGAGAAGCGACAGGGAAAAAGCGGCAAATTCGCGAAACATCAGTCATCCGTCATATGAAACATCGTGGCCTTTTGCGGGTGGAATAAGGCGAAGCTTTGAATAGTCTGGCTTTTAAATGTCTTTAAGCCTAATTCCTGTTCTGCCTCGCGGTTATTTTGGCCGCGTTCCGATCCACCGGGGACTGTGTTTCATGCTTTTTCTCGTACTCTGTCTTGCCTTGTTTTTCCTGACGCATCTTTTGAAAGTGTTTGCGCCGCAGTTTCGCGCGCGGCTGATCGCGAAAATGGGTGAAGGTCCTTTCAAGGGCGTCTATTCCCTCGCCAGCCTCATCACGCTCGGTCTCGTCATCTATGCCTTCGGGGAAGCCCGGCAGGAGACGGGCATGTTGTGGTATCCGCCGGTCTGGACGAGCCATCTTGCCGTGACCCTGATGCTGCCGGCGATGATCTGTCTTATCGCCAGCCTCATACCGGCTGGCCACATTGCGACGAAGACGAAACATCCGCTCATCCTCTCCGTCAAGATCTGGGCGCTCGCCCATCTTCTGGCGAATGGCGAAACCTCTTCGATCCTGCTCTTTGCCTCGTTCCTCGCCTGGGGTGTGGTGATGCGGATTTCGCTGAAGCGTCGCGAGAGAGCGGGCGAAAAAGTGGTTCGTTCGTTCGTCTCGGGCCGCTACGATCTGGTGGCCATTGTCGGCGGCATCGTTCTCTGGGGGGCTTTCATCCTGAAACTGCACGAATGGTTGATCGGCGTTCAGCCGATCGCGATGTAGGAAATCGACGTTTCCCCCTTACATATCAGGCAAAATAGGCTAGAAGGCCGACCATGACCCGGTCGGCCATGCTTGTGCCTGTCCGGGTAAGCGGCTTGGTATGTCCGCAGACGGATGGATCGGTAACGATCTCCGCGCGGGTAACGGAGAATTTGATGGCAAACGAAAATGATACCTTTATCCGCGAAGTGAACGAGCAGATCCGCTCCGAGCAGCTGTCGCGCTTCTGGGGCCGGTACGGTATCGTGGTCGTCGGCGCCGCCATTCTCGTGGTTGTCGGTGCCGCTGGCGCCGGTATCTACGAATACTGGAACACCAGCCGCGCTTCCAATTCCGGCGACCAGTTTCTGGCGGCCTTGACGCTTGCTTCCGAAAACAAGACGGATGAAGCGCTGAAGGCATTCTCCGATCTCGAAACCTCCGGCCACGGCAATTATCCGGTTCTGGCGAAGTTCCGCTCAGCCACGCTGCTGTCGCAAAAGGGTGATGCGGCCGGCGCCATCGCCGCTTTCACCGCCATCGGCAACGATACTTCGGCACCGCAGGTGTTTCGTGACACGGCCAAGGTGCGCGCTGCATGGCTTTTGGTCGATAACGGCACCTATGATCAGGTGGTTGCGCTGGCCGAGCCTCTGAGCGCAGAAGGCCAGACCATGCGCGCCTCCGCCCGTGAGGCGCTGGGTCTTGCCGCCTACAAGGCTGGCGATTTCGCCAAGGCCAAACAATGGTTCGAGCAGATCATCAGCGACACGCAGGCGCCGCGCAATGTGACGAACCGCGCGCAGATCATGCTCGACAATATCACCGCTTCGGGCAAAGCTGCTTAAAGCCGCTTCTCCGAGCCAGATCGTCCCGGCATATCTTCGCATTGCCAAAGCGATCCAACTCTTTATTTTACGCATGTCTTTTGCCCAAAACAGGTAACGTTTTGGGCAGACTTGCTCTAAGGAACAGACAACAATGAGCTTCACCGTCGCCATAGTCGGGCGCCCCAATGTCGGCAAGTCCACCCTTTTCAACCGTCTGGTCGGAAAGAAGCTGGCGCTGGTGGACGACACGCCGGGTGTGACCCGTGACCGCCGTCCCGGCGACGCGAAGCTCATCGACCTGCGCTTCACCATCATCGATACCGCTGGTCTGGAGCAATCCGGGCCGGAAACGCTTCAGGGCCGCATGTGGGCACAGACGGAAGCGGCGATCGATGAGGCCGATGTGACGCTGTTCGTCATCGACGCCAAGGCTGGCCTGACGCCTGCCGACGAGACGCTGGGCGAAATGCTGCGCCGTCGCGGCAAGCCGGTGGTGCTGGTGGCCAACAAGTCCGAAGCGCGCGGTTCCGATGCCGGCTTCTATGACGCCTTCACCCTCGGTCTTGGCGAGCCTTGCCCTGTCTCTGCCGAACATGGCCAGGGCATGATCGACCTGCGCGACGCCATTGTCGAGGCGATTGGCGAAGACGTCGCTTTCCCGCCTGAAGTGGACGAGGCGGAGACCGACATCGTGCTTCCGCGCACTGAGCCGGGCAGCGAGGAAGAAGAAGACGAAGAGCCCGTCTATGACGAGACCAAGCCGCTGCGCGTCGCCATCATCGGCCGACCGAATGCGGGCAAGTCGACGCTCATCAACCGGTTCCTCGGCGAAGACCGCCTGCTGACCGGCCCGGAGGCCGGCATTACCCGCGACAGCATTTCCGTTGAATGGGACTGGCGCGGCCGCACCATCAAGATGTTCGATACGGCCGGCATGCGCCGCAAGGCCAAGGTGACGGAGAAGCTGGAGAAGCTTTCGGTCGCGGATTCGCTGCGCTCCATCCGTTTTGCCGAAACGGTGGTGATCGTGTTCGACAGCACCATCCCGTTCGAAAAGCAGGATCTGCAGCTGGTCGATCTCGTCATCCGTGAAGGCCGAGCCGCCGTGCTCGCTTTCAACAAATGGGATCTGGTTGAAGACCCGCAGGCCTATCTTGCCGATCTGCGTGAGAAGACCGAGCGGCTTCTGCCGCAGGCGCGCGGCATTCGCGCCGTGCCGATGTCCGGCCAGACGGGTTATGGTCTCGACCGGCTGATGCAGAGCATCATCGATACGGACAAGGTCTGGAACCGCCGTATCTCGACCGCCAAGCTGAACCGCTGGCTGGATGGACAGACCACGCAGCATCCGCCGCCGGCCGTTTCCGGCCGTCGCCTGAAGCTGAAATATATGACGCAGGTAAAAGCCCGCCCGCCGGCTTTCATGATTTCCTGCACTCGCCCGGAAGCTATTCCGGAGAGCTATACGCGTTATCTGGTGAACGGCCTGCGCAAGGATTTCGACATGCCGGGCGTGCCGATCCGCGTGCATTATCGCGGGTCCGATAATCCGTTTGAGAGCAAGGCGAAGAAGCGGCGTTGATTTTGACGTGAGGCGTCGCGGCGTATTTCTTCTCCCCGCCGGGGAGAAGGTGGCCCGAAGGGTCGGATGAGGGGGCAACCTCTCCCATATCGACGGCCTCGCGCCCTCATCCCGCTGCCGCGACCTTCTCCCCCTCGGGGAGAAGAAACAAGCGGCGGACGCTCGTCCAACGTCCTGCCTTAGAAAAGTGAAAAACCATGCTGATCAAGCAGACCGACTATCACCGGATTTACCGGGTCATCAACAGCCTGCTTCTCAGCCAGAATGCCGATCCCGCTTCGGCTTCCATGTATTTCAGCACATTCGGTGCGTTCATTCTCCAGCAGCACTACAAGGTGAAAGCTGTGCCGAAGGGCGGGCTTGCCGCCTATAATCTCGGAGGCAAGGTTCTGCTGTTCGCGGATCATCGCGAGGATGGTTACGTGACGGGCGCGGGCGACAATTTCCATTGCTGGGTCGAGGCGGATGGATGGGCGATCGATTTCATGACGCCGGCTTTTTCGGATAGTGCGCGGGGCCTGTCAGTGCCGCCGAAGATGTTTCAGCGCCCGCTGTCGGCGATGGCGGCGTCCATCAACGATCTCGGGCAATCCGGCGATTTCTTCTACCGTTCAGAACCTGAAGCGACGGCAAAACGCTTTGCCGACTGGCACCGCCACGCGATGCTCGGCGATATGGCAAGCGTCGCCGCCAACTGGTTCCGCAAGTCGCCGAAACAGATGTCGGCATCATTGTCGGTGACGGATCGGGATGGCAAGGCACGGACTGTGCCGCTTTCCGGGCAAATGCTTTCCGGAGCATGGTGAAGGCGGGTTTTGCCGCACGGCGCTGATCCCTAAAGGTTTCGGCAGCGAAAGGTCTTTTGATTTATAAGGGCAACCCTGTTACGCAGATTAAACTGCATCAGGGACGGGATTGATGTGCTCCTATGGCCGATGACACCATTTCAATCAGCTTCACGCCCGACCCGAAACATGTGCCGTATTATGTCTACGGCTATCAAAATCAGGCCTATGAAAATTACAGTATGATTTGTGACAAGTCCTGGAAGCGCCATTTTGCCTCGGCAAGAGCGCATCTATCCTCGTTTGCGGGACTGGCTGCCGCTGCCATCTATTCCATAAGTCTGCCGTGGTTTCCCGGCGTCTGGCCGGTGGTCGGTTATTGGGTGTTTGCACCCGCACCGTTTGTGGCCCTCGCCATATGGTTCATTGTCTCGCGGGGCTCGAGAAGGGAGATGAAATCCTATTACGAGGTCCTGGCACATTGGAATATTGCCAATGATCGGATGTATTCGCCTCACACACAGGTGGAGATAGGACCCGAGGGTTACAAGCAGGTCACAAGACTGGACACCGTGCAGCTGAGCTGGGCGCGCTACCATCTCGCACTCACGCCGCAGGATAGTCTGGTGCTGGTTTTTCACGGGACGGTGGCTGTCATCCCCAACAGCGCCCTGCCGATGGCGCCAATGGAGATTATCGAGAAGATCAATCAATGGTCAGCAGCCCAGCAAAAAGAGCTGCTTGCTTTATCCTGAAGCGGCATCTCAAGGGGGCTGGCGGCGTATCATCGGGAAATAGGACGGCCAGCGTAATCTCGCGGCAACCGCCTGACGTCAATCAGCAGCCCGACCCCGTTCTAAAGATAACGGCGGTCGCGTCCTGATTGCCTTGTGACATTCCCGTCATGTTTCGTCCACTGTCCCCGCGCAAAAAAACCGGGGATGTGCCTGCCTTCAGGCAAGCTGTGAACGCGACAGGAGCGGTAGGGATTTTCCCGCCGCGTGGATGACATTGTCGAGGAATTGCCGTGAGGCCTTTTCCCAGCTGTAGCTTCTGGAAAGTGCCAGCGCCTCCTGCGGCGAACAATGAAGCGCCGCCAGACAGGCATTGCGAAGATTGTCGTCCAGTGCCCCCGCACCGGGATTGCCACCGAGAATATCGATCGGCCCGGTAACGGGGAAGGCGGCCACGGGCACGCCGCTTGCCAGCGCTTCCAGAATGGTGTTGCCGAAAGTGTCGGTCTTGGAAGGGAAAACAAAGACATCGGCCTGCGCATAGGCGTCGGCAAGCTCTTCGCCGGTTTTGACGCCGGTAAACAGCACGCCGGGATATTTTTCCTGCAATTCGTGGCGGGCCGGGCCGTCGCCGATGACGACCTTCGATCCGGGCAGGTCGAGGTCGAGGAATTCCGGCAGGTTCTTTTCCACCGCCACACGACCAACGGTCATGAAGATCGGTCTCGGCAGATCGAAAGGCAGCGTCGTCTTTGGGCGGGGATGAAACAGTTCGGCATCGATGCCGCGGCTCCAGCGCTTCAGGTTCTTGACGCCGCGCGCTTCCAGCTCGGTCTCAAGGCTTGGGGTCGCCACCATGCAGGTGTTGCCGCCATTGTGGAACCAGCGCACGAACGCATAAAGCCAGCTTTCCGGGATTGGAAAACGCGCCGCGACATATTCGGGGAAGCGGGTGTGATAGCTGGTGGAAAAACGCATGTGGTTTTTCACGCACCAGCGCCGTGCCATGAAACCCAGCGGACCTTCGGTGGCGATGTGTACGAAGGAGGGCTGGCTTTTTTCGATCTCCGCCGCCACACGGCGATAACCGGCGACCGAGAGGCGGATTTCCGGATAGGTGGGGCAGGGGATGCTGTAGAAACTCTGTGGCGTGACCATGTTCACATCCACACCAAGCCGCGCCAGCTCGGTATTGGTGTTTTCGATCGAGCGAACCACGCCGTTGACCTGCGGGTGCCAGGCATCTGTGACAATCGTGATTCTCGTCATGAAACACTGATCCTGCTCATCTGCGCGCAGGCGATTCCCCATTGCCCGGCTTCCGCCCGTATATGCGGCGTGCGTGTTACAGGATCATGTCAGGCCGTATGACGGTCAATATCGTCCCTGTTCAGGGCAGCCTCCCCGCCTATCCGACCAGCGGCAGAAGCTCGGGGCTGATCAGCGCACCGTGATGGCCGATGACGGTTGCCGCTGCCCTTGCGGCGAAAGTGGCGGCTTCTTCGGGTGAACTGCCGGTCACGTAACGGGCGAGGAACGCGCCGTTGAAACTATCGCCCGCGCTTGTCGTGTCCACCACGTCCACGGCTTCCACCGCTGGCGCGTGGCTGCGGTTGCCGCCGAAATCGAGCGTGGCACCCTTTACACCGTCTTTCACGACGATGTTTTCGACGCCCAGCGAACGATAACGGTCGATGGTCGCTTCCACGGAACTATCACCGAAATGGCTGGTTTCGTCATCGAAACTCGGCATGACAAGCGTTGCGGCGCGTGCGCCATTGGTGATCGTTTGCAGCATCGTGTCCTTGTCCGCCCAGAGACGCGGGCGGATGTTTGGATCGAAGACCACGGGCTTGCCTGCCGCTTTCGCGCGGCGAAGTTCCGCCAGAAACGTATCGACATCATGCGCGGAGGCGAGAATGGCGAGGGTGATGCCGGAGAAATAGATGACGTCGGCGCTTTCCACCGTTCGGCGCAGATGATCCGCGTCCGCGGCCAGCTGTCTTGCGGCGGCGTCGTTGCGCCAATAGCTGAAGGTGCGCTCGCCGTCTTTCAGGTTGATGAGGTAAAGGCCCGGTGTGCCGCCCTTGATGCGACGGATTTTTTCCGTGCCGATGCCGGCTTCCGCGATGAAGGCGAGCATATCTTCCGAAAGCGGATCATCGCCGAGTGCGGTGAAATAATCGACGGACCAGTCTTCCGGCAGGCAGGCGCGCGCATACCAGGCGGTATTGAACGTATCCCCGGCGAAACCCTTGCGCAGCAGCCCGTTGCCGGCCTGCGACAGTTCCACCATGCATTCGCCAATCGACAGAAACCGTCCACCCACGCCGTCATCCTCCCGTTTTTTCCAGCCATGCGGCTTACGACGGGCGAACGCCGCTGACAAGTGCGGTTCTGGTCGATTGTGCGTGTGCGAAGTTCCGGTTTACGTGGCCGCGACAGCTTTATATTCTCCCGGCCAGACACCATCAGGAGATCGCCGATGACGCTACCCCATGCCCCGGTCCATAAATCTCAAGCGCAATCGGACTGGTGGAAGGGAGCGGTGATCTATCAGGTCTATCCGCGCTCGTTTCAGGATACGACCGGCGACGGATATGGCGATCTTGCCGGGGTGACGAAACGGCTGCCCTATATCGCCTCGCTCGGCGTCGACGCCATCTGGCTTTCGCCGTTTTTCACCTCGCCCATGGCCGATATGGGCTACGATGTTTCCGATTATTGCAATGTCGATCCGATGTTCGGCACGCTTGCCGATTTCGATGTTCTGATGGCCGAGGCGCACCGGCTGGGGCTGAAGGTCATTATCGATCAGGTCATTTCGCATACGTCCGACAAACATCCCTGGTTCGTGGACAGCCGTGCCAGCCGCATCAACAGCAAGGCCGACTGGTACGTCTGGGCCAATCCCAAGCCGGATGGCACCGCGCCCACCAACTGGCTTTCCGTGTTCGGCGGGCCGGCATGGGAATGGGACGGCGTGCGCAAGCAATATTACATGCACAGCTTCCTCGCCTCGCAGCCGGATCTCAATTTCCACAATGCCGAGGTTCAGGATGCGCTCCTGGAAACCGTGCGGTTCTGGCTCGATCGCGGCGTGGATGGTTTCCGGCTCGATACCGTCAATCACTATTTCCACGACAAGCTGTTGCGCGACAACCCGCCGCTTTTCGATGACGAAAGTTTTGGTCTCGATGCCTCCGACGTCAATCCCTACGGTATGCAGGACCATCTCTACGACAAGACGCGGCCGGAAAACGTTGCCTTCCTCAAGCGCTTCCGTGCGCTTCTCAACGAATATGAGGGACGTGCCACCGTTGGCGAAGTAGGGGACGGGGCGCGTTCACTGAAGACGGTGGCATCCTATACATCCGGTAATGACAAGCTCAACATGTGCTACACGTTCGACCTGCTGGGGCCGGATTTCAGCGCGAAACATCTGCGCGGCTCGGTGGAAACCTTCGGAAAGGTGGTCACGGATGGCTGGGTGTGCTGGGCCTTTTCCAACCATGATGTGGTGCGCCATCTCACCCGCTTTTCCGAAAGCGTGGAGGAGCAGACACGGGTGGCGAAGCTCGCCATCTGCGTTCTGGCCAGCCTGCGCGGCTCGATATGTCTTTATCAGGGCGAGGAACTGGGGTTGACCGAGGCGGAACTCGCCTTCGAGGATCTGCGCGACCCCTATGGCATTCGTTTCTGGCCCGCCTTCAAGGGGCGGGACGGATGCCGCACGCCGATGGTGTGGGAGACCGGCAAGCAGAATTCCGGGTTTTCAAGCGCTGAAAAGCCGTGGCTGCCCGTGCCCTATGCCCATGCCATGCAGGCTGTGGATGCGCAGGAGCGCAAGCCGGATTCGGTTCTGAACCATTATCGTGCGGTTTTGTCTTTCCGTAAAAGCCATGGTGCATTGCGCGACGGGGACATACACTTCATCAAGACCAATCTCGATGTGCTGGCTTTCACGCGCAGCAAGGGCGATGAAAAATTGCTGTTCGTTTTCAATCTCACTCGCGAGGCGGTGGAATTTCCGCTGCCGAAGGCCATGCGGCTTGCGGACATCCTGCCGATGCCGGGTTTTGCCCCGCTGTTCGATGCTGATATCGTCAAGCTTGATGGGCTGGATGTGTTTTGCGGGGTCGTCGCATGAGTGGTCGATTCGTTATCAGCAACGCCGCCGCATCTGTGGATGACTGGGCCCTTTTGCGCCACCGTTTATGGCCGGATACCACCTCCTCCGAACATATGGCGGAGTTGCGGGGCGTCTGCGAAACCGGGGCTGGATTTATTGTCCATGATCCTGCTGGAATGGCTATCGGTTTTGCCGAGGTCAGTCTGCGGCGGGACTACGTCAACGGCTGCGACACGTCGCCCGTGGCCTTTCTCGAGGGAATCTATGTCGAGAAGGCGTTTCGCGGCCAAGGCATCGCTGCCGCGCTGGTGGGCGAAGTGACCCGATGGGCGGTGAGCCAGGGCGTGAGCGAGCTTGCTTCCGATGCCGATATTTCCAACGTCGATTCCCACCGCATGCATGCGGCGCTGGGATTTGAGGAAACGGAACGGGTGGTTTATTTCCGCAAGCTGCTAACCTCGGACCGATAACATTTCGCCACTGTTAAACCGCTGATGAGGCCGGAGTCTCGGGAGGCCCCGGCGATGAGATGCGAATCTGCAGTGGTCCCAACTTAAATAATAATATTTAAAGTATTAATATATATTAAAAGGCGCATAACATGGTTTTTTGTATGAATATTCTTCGTGATGCCGCCGATAGAATAAAATATGCACGGGATTTTATGATTTTACTTTAATATTGGCGAGCCATTGGCAAGTTTCGCGTATTAATTATTGAGGCGCTACATATTTTTCTGCCGCCAACCATCAAGCGAAGCAGGGATTGTCATGTCCGTTTCAATCAAGAACTGGAATCAGGCCGCCGCCGGTAATTCCACTTCCTCACGCGCCAAAGCTCTGGCCGCCGTACCCTCTATCAGAAACATTTTCCCTTCCGGGCAATCATCGGTCAGCAGATCATCGACAACCGCTCAAGCACCAAAAATGTCGTCAGCCGACTATCTCGCCTCGGCCGCCTTCATGCGGAATCTGAGGGTCAAGCTTTCGATGGCGGGTGACGATCCGGCGCAATATCTGCGTGCCCGGTCGATGGTGAGCGCTCTTGAAAGCGGGCGATTGCAGGTGTCAGACCCCACGCAGGGCAAATCGATCAATGCCTGGGATCCAAACCAGAAAAATGCCAAGCCGACGACTGCCACTGATATTGCCAAGACCAACTGGGTCGACTTCCTGAACTCAGAACTCAGAACTCAGAACTCAGAACTCAGAACTCAGAACTCAGAACTCAGAACTCAGAACTCAGAACTCAGAACTCAGAACTCAGAACTCAAGCGCAGCGAAGATGGAGCGCTTTCCAAGGATGGCAGCGGCAGCTATGTCGACAAGACAAGCGGAAAACAAGCCTATTTCGGCAGGGTCGCAGGCAAATATTACTACGTGACCTGGCCTGCGGACACGAAAGCATAAGACTGCTTCCGTCGCCTCAGACACGCGAACCGGATGCTTCGCGCTGCTTGCGGTCGATAAACGCCGTCATCAGATCAGGGCAAACCGGTCCACATCCACCATGCCCATATCTGAAATCTTCAGATGCGGAATGACGGGCAGCGGCAGGAAGGCGACCTGCAGGAAGGGTTCTTCCAGCGTCGTGCCGAGGGCATAGGCCGCCTTTCGCAGGGTGTGCAGCGTATCGCGCACCGTTTCGTAAGGTTCGAGGCTCATCAGCCCGGCAACGGGGAGCGGGATTTCGCCGCTCACCCTGCCGTCTTCGACCACCACGAAACCGCCCTTGATTTCGCCGAGCCGGTTTGCGGCCAGCGCCATGTCGTCCTCGCTGACGCCGACGACGCAGATATTGTGGCTGTCATGGCCGACGGTGGAGGCGATGGCGCCTTTCTTCAGGCCGAAACCCTGCACGAAACCGTTGGCGTGGTTGCCGTTCTTGCCATGGCGTTCGATGACGGCGACCTTGATGATATCGTTCTCGAGATCGATGGTCGTCTGGTTACCGTCCGTCGGTAGTTTATAGCGGCGATGTTCGGTAATGATCTTGCCGGGAAGCACGCCCATGACAGGGCTTTCGCCTTCGGTGACGGGCACGCCAAAATGGGAAGCGAGCACCGGCCTTGCCTTGACGCTGTCGAGACCGACAGGGGCGACCGGCTTGCGGGTGGCAAACAGGGCATCATCGACGATCCGTCCGCCGGAAAGCACCATGCTGGCCTTGCAGTTCTGCAGACTATCGATGACCACGAGATCGGCGCGCCAGCCGGGTGCGATGAGGCCGCGGTCGCGAAGGCCGAAGGCTTTCGCGGCGGAAATCGAGGCGGCGCGGTAGATGGCGAGCGGTTCAACGCCGCTGGCGATGGCGGTGCGGATCATATAGTCGAGATGGCCCTGTTCGGCGATATCGAGCGGATTGCGATCATCCGTGCAAAGCGCCAGATAGGGCGACAGTCGTTCGGTGATGATCGGCATCAGGGCATGCAGGTCTTTTGACACAGAGCCTTCGCGTACGAGAATATGCATGCCCTTGCGGATTTTTTCCAATGCTTCCGGTGCACTCGTGCATTCATGTTCGGTGCGGATGCCGGCTGCGAGATAACCGTTCAGTGCCGTTCCGGAGAGAAGCGGCGCGTGGCCGTCGATATGCTGGCCCTGAAAGGCCTCCAGTTTTGCCATGCATACCGGGTCCTTGTGGATGACGCCCGGAAAATTCATGAATTCGGCAAGCCCGATGACCTTCGGGTGATTGCGGAACGGCAAAAGCTTCTCGATCGGCAGATCGGCGCCCGAGGTTTCCAGATGGGTTGCGGGCACGCAGGAGGAGAGCTGCACGCGGACGTCCATGATGGTTTCCATGGCGCTGTCGAGGAAGAATTGAAGTCCTTCCACTCCCAGAACATTGGCAATCTCGTGCGGGTCGCAAATGGCCGTTGTGACGCCATAGGGCAAAACGCAGCGGTCGAACTCATGCGGGGTGACGAGCGATGATTCGATATGAAGATGCGTATCGATGAAACCCGGAACGACAATCTTGCCGGTAATATCGATTTCCCGGCGGCCGCGATAGTTCTCGCAGGTACCGATGATGGTATCGCCGCAGACGGCAATATCCGAAGCAACAAGTTCCCCGGTCACGAGGTCGAAGAAGCGTCCGCCTTTAAGAACCATATCTGCCGGTTCACGGCCCGTACCCTGATCGATGCGCGTTTCAAGTTTCGAATTCATGCGGTTCTTCTTCGGTTCCTGGTTTACGTCGTATGCGAGAATTATCAATATTTACATTCTCAGGTTGTTTCTTGATGTATTCAGATTGATTCTTCGTTTTTTAAATATATCCTGAGTAAATAATTTTCATATTCGTGCTATCTTATGTTCTGTGTTGCAGAGTTAAATAGTTCGGCGGGCTTATATTTATCCGTCTGAAGGCTGGTTTTACGTTAGTTTTTATCAATAGCGGGTCACGTTATCATTCCCGGGAAGGAAAATAAAAGCGTCTGATGCTTAAGCGAATTTCCACCCGGCAATTAACTGTTGGCATGTTTATCGAGGCGGTCGAGGGAACGCTGTCGAACCGGCAGACTATGCAACGACATCGGTTTCTCCTGCGGCATGAGGATGTGGTGCGCCAGCTGAAATCGAGCGGCGCGGAAAGCATAGTCATCAATACGGCGCGGGGAAATGATATCGAAGGCAGTTCGGGGGCCGGCGTACCTGCCCTCGTACAACCGGGCAGTTGCTCTGAAATCACGGTAGCCGTCAGCCATGCCGTTCGTTCGGCTGCTGATGCGGTTGCGGAGACCTTTGCGGTCGCAGAAGCCGGCGGTGGTGTTTCGCTGAAAGGCATGGCGGCGGCAACGGGCAAGATTTCCGAAGCGGTGCAGTCAAACCCGGCGATCTTCATCGGCGTTACCCGCCTGAAATCGAAAGACGAAACAACTTTCGTGCATTCGGTATCCGTCAGCGGTTTGATGATGCATTTCGGCTGCTATCTCGGGCTGGATAAGGCAGCGGTCGATCTGCTCGGCATCAGCGGCCTGCTGCATGATATCGGCAAGGTGGAAATTCCCTCGTCGATCCTCAACAAGGCGGATGGGCTGAACTCCAGTGAGCGGGAGATCATCAATCTCCATCCCGCCTTCGGACGCGATATCCTGTCGCGCAACGCGCAGATGCCGGAGATGGTTCTCGATGTCTGCTTCAACCACCACGAGCGGATGGATGGCGGCGGTTATCCGAGCGGCCGGTCAGGTGCCGAGATCAGCCTTTACGCCCGCATTGCGGCGATCTGCGACGTCTATGATGCCGTCACCTCGGTCAGGCCCTACAAGAAGCCGTGGACGGCGAATGAAGCGCTGACATGGATGCTGCGCCGGGAAGGCCATTTCGACATGCAGCTGCTGAAGAAGTTCGCGCTGTGCATCTCCGCCTCGCTGCCGAGGGCTTAGTTGCCGAAGATGATCGCCATGTTCAGGCTGTCAATGTAACGTCCGTCGATCAGAACAGCGTCGCGGCTACGGCCCTCATGCGCGAATCCGATTTTTTCGTAAAGCGCAATCGCCCTTTGATTATCGGCGTGCACGCTGAGTTCGACGCGGTGCAAGCCGAGTTTGCTAGCCGCGTCGAGCGTTTGCCGCATCAGTCGCGTGCCCAATCCCTTATCGCGATAGGCGGGCAAGATACCCATGCCAAGTGAACCGCGATGGGCGTGGGTCGGTCTGATCTCCCGGCGAATATCGCACCATCCGACAACCGAGCCATCCGCGATCGCCACGAATTGCGGATGGCCGTTATCGATCATGCCAAGAACGAAGGTACGAATCGCCTCAAGCGGTGGCGCCTCCACAAATGTCAGATATTTCCGCTCCCGCGACACCGTATCGAGAGCATGGTGAAAGCTTTCAACATGCTCCGCACGGATCGGCTCGATGGCAATCGCGTCGGTGGAAACCATTACGCCGCTTTCGTCTTTGCCTTGCGGGTCAGATGCACCACCACGTTTTCGATCATCCGCATGCCGGCGTCCTGGCCGAGCGTCATGATCGATTCCGGGTGGAACTGCACGGCGGCCACCGGTTCCTTGGCGTGTTCGATACCCATGATCGTGCCGTCCTCGCTTTCCGCGGTGATGATGAAATCACGCGGCAGGGTGGCGGGGTCGGCGAAGATCGAATGGTAACGGCCAACGGTCACTTCCTTGCCGAGGCCGGAGAAGACGAGGCCGGGCTCCAGTACGCGGATGCGCGAAGGTTTGCCGTGCATCGGCACCGCAAGCTGGCGCAATTCTCCACCATAGGCTTCCGCCAGGGCCTGAAGACCGAGGCAGACGCCGAAGATCGGCAGATCACGGGCGCGGGCGGCCTTGATCGTCGCCTTGCAGTCGAAATCCGTCGGGCTGCCGGGGCCGGGGGATAACACGACGAGATCGGGCTGAAAGCGATCGAACACGTCTGCCGCAACCGGTGATCTGACGGTGGAGACCGTCGCACCCGTCTGGCGGAAATAATTCGCCAGCGTGTGCACGAAGCTGTCCTCGTGGTCGACGAGCAGGATTTTGACGCCGGTGCCCACCTTGGCGGCATCGCGTTTGGTGGCGGCAGAGTTGGTGCCCTTGGCATCACGAATGGCTGATATCATGGCGGAAGCCTTCAGTTCGGTTTCAGCTTCTTCTTCCTGCGGATTGGAATCGTTAAGCAGCGTCGCACCGGCGCGAACCTCGGCAATGCCGTCCTTGATGCGGATGGTGCGCAGCGTCAGCCCGGTGTTCATGTCGCCATTAAAGCCGACCATGCCGATGGCGCCGCCATACCAGGCGCGCGGGCTCTTTTCATGACCTTCGATGAAACGCATGGCCCATAGTTTTGGTGCGCCGGTGACGGTGACGGCCCAGGCGTGGCTGAGGAAACCGTCAAAGGCATCCATGTCGTCGCGCAGGCGGCCTTCGATGTGGTCAACGGTGTGGATGAGGCGCGAATACATCTCGATCTGGCGGCGGCCGATGACCTTCACCGAACCGGGCTCGCAGACGCGGCTTTTGTCGTTGCGGTCCACATCCGAACACATGGTGAGTTCGGATTCATCCTTCTTCGAGTTGAGCAGCTTGAGAATCTGCTCGCTATCGGCAATCGGGTCGTCGCCGCGCTTGATGGTGCCTGAGATAGGGCAGGTCTCGATGCGGCGGCCGGAGACGCGCACGAACATTTCCGGCGAGGCACCGACCAGATATTCCTGATGGCCGAGATTGATGAAGAAGGAATAGGGCGAAGGGTTGATCGCCTTCAGGCGGCGCGAAATCGCCGACGGATTGCTTTCGCAACGCTCCATGAATTTCTGGCCGGGAACGACTTCGAACAGGTCGCCGCGACGGAAGCTCTCCTTGGCCTTCACCACCAGCTCGGAATATTCGCCGGGGCGGTGATCGCCCTTGGGCGGGATCGTATCGGTGGTCTTGAAGGGATCGGGTATGATGTCGGAGGACTTGCCGTCAGTCGTCACGCCGGCCTTTTCGAAATCGTAACGGTCGATCCAGGCCTTGGCGGAATAGTGGTCAACGACGAGGATTTCATCGGGCAGGTAGAGTACCATGTCGCGCTGGTCTTCCGGGCGCGAAAGCGACAGCTTGATGGCATCGAACTGGAAAGCGAGATCGTAACCGAAAGCGCCGAACAGGCCTATGGCAGAATCCGCATTCGAATAGAAGAGATCGACGATAGCTCTGAGCGCGGTGAAGACGGTCGGGATTTTCGAACGTTCTTCTTCCGTGAAGACGCGGTCCGGTTCGTTGACGGTCAGGTCGAGACGGCGGGTGGAGGATGCACCGAGGGTAAGATCGGGCGTCGCCTTCAGCTTTTCGGTGATGAAGCCGAGCAGCACTTCGCCACGGCCATTATAGGCCTCGATCCACATCTTGCGGCCAAAACAGGAAATGCCGAGCGGTGGGTCGATAATGGCCGTGTCCCAGCGGGTATAACGGCCCGGATATTCATAGTTGGACGAAAAAACCGCGCCGCGATGGGAATCGAGCTTTTCGATATAATTATCGATGGCGCTGGCATAATCGGCGGGCCGGCGCTTCCGGCTGACTTTTATGTCGCCTTTCGTCTCGTAGGTTTCCGCTCCGTCATCCTGAATGATCGTTACCATTTCTCTCATACTTCCCGTTGTTCAGGCCCGATGACAGGCGGCATAATAACAAAAAAGCCGCCTGAAAATTCGGGCGGCTTGGACTTTGTCTGAAGACATGACTGGTCAAGGCCGCGTAAAGCTGCTCCACCACCAGTTAGCAATGTTCATAGACACGATGTTCATGGCAAAATTGTTAGCCTGCGTAATCCGCCTTGGCAAGCGGATTTCGGTGAGGGACTGAACCTTACCGGCCGCTGCTGCGTTGCTCTCCTGCCGAAACGGTCAGGAGTGCCCCATAAAATGCTTCATCGCCTGTGTCTTCTGGTAACCAGCCTCGCATTGATTTCCGCCTCCGAACCGCCGGCACAGGTGCCGGTGCCACAGCCTAAACCGGGTGAGGCGCAATCCTCCACCCCCTCGGAAAAACCCGCCGACGAAAAGGCGAAAGATCCGGTGGAAGCGCCGAAACCGGTCCCGAAGCCGCAGGTTCCGGAAGAGCAGAAACCAGATGGTGAGAAGACACCCGCTGATAAGGGTTCCGATGATGCAAAGGGGAAAAGTGAGGGCAAGAACGGCGGAGAACAACAGAAACCGGCTGACGAAGCAGCAAAACCGGAAGAAAAACCGCCGGAGCCGGTAAAGCCGGAAGACCCGGCGGCACTTGAGGCCTGCCTTGGCGCGCTGAAGGAAATCGGCGCGGAATTCAAGAAGCTTGAACCGATCCGGGACGAGGAACAGGGCTGTGGTATTGAAGCGCCGATTGAGCTTTCCGTGGTTCTGCCCGGCATCAAGCTTGAACCTTCAGGCACCATGCGCTGCGAAACCGCGCTTGCTCTATCGCGCTGGACAAAGGAAATGATGCTGCCGGCGGCGGCGATCGCTCTTCCGGAGAGAAAGGTCACGTCGATCGCCAACGCCTCGACCTATATCTGCCGCAACCGCAACAGTGCCGAAACGGGCAAGATTTCCGAGCATGCCAAGGGTAATGCGGTGGATATTTCCACCATCGCCTTTGATAAGGGCGACCCGCTGGTGATGAAACCGCGCGGCGAGGATGGAACGCCGGAAGGCGCCTTCCAGCGCACGATTACGGCCGCCGCCTGCCTGTTCTTCCGCACCGTTCTTTCCCCCGGCAGCGATGCCACCCATCAGGACCACCTGCATCTCGACGTGCTGGAGCGAAAGGGTGGTTATCTCTATTGCCGCTGACAAAAAAGGGGCGACCCGTAGGCCGCCCCGACTGGAGATGATGTTCTGGAGATGATGTTTCTGCCCGGTTTTAGAATTTCTGGGTCAGGGAGATTTTGAAGGTGCGTCCGGCTTCCGTATAGAAGTCGACGGGCTGGTTCACGGAGCTGACGGCGTTGGGATTAACGTCGCGAACGCCGACCGCATTCCAGTATTGCCTGTCGAACAGGTTGTAGACGCCGGCCTGAATGCGCAGGCCCTTCGTCTGTTCAGGCTCCCACCATCCGGTCAGGTTGAAGATACCGTAACCGGGTGCGTCAAAGGTGGTCGCCACCTTGTCGTCACGCATTCCGGAGGAGAAGATGCCGGTGAATTCCGTGCCCCAGGTTTCCTGCGCGTAGCCGACGCCGACGACGGATTTGAACGGCGCGACCGTGCGAATGAACTCATTCGTGTCGGTGTCCTTGCCATAGGCATAAGCGAGCGAGGCATGGGCGAAGAAGCCGTTCGCGAGTTCCTTGCGGACCTTGGCTTCCACACCGGAAATTTCGACATTGTTGCGGTTGCGATAGGTGAAGAGCGAGCCGTTGCCCCTGCCGCCGAAACCGGGGAAGAGGGTGGTCGATGTCGTGTATTGCTCGATGAAGTTCTTGTATTTGTTGTGGAACAGCGTCAGGCCGCCTGTCAGGTCGCCGGAGGCATAGTTTGCGCCGATCTCAAAACCATTGCTGGTTTCAGGGTTGAGGGCGGAGTTACCCACCACCGCGTAACCGGAACTGATATTCGAGAAGTTCAGGTACAATTCATTGATTGTCGGCGCACGATAGGCCATCGACCATTGTGCGAAGAGCTGCAGTTCCGGCGTCACGTCATAGGTGGCAAGCAGTTTTGGCGAGAAGCGCGAGCCGCTGTTGCCGCTTGGCAGGCCGAAGGTGTTGTAGCCGCTGTTGCTGGATACCGAACCATCCGGATCGTAATCATAGGAATCGAAGCGCAAACCGGGGGTAAGACGGAAGCCGTTGCCAAACGCGATTTCGTCATCGAGATAAAGACCGAGGCTCTTGCCGCTCACGTCAGGCATGTCGGACTGCGACGAGGAGGTCGAACCGGCCGTGTTGGCGAAAAGCTCCTGGCTGAAATCGGTCGTCATGGCGTTGCCGCCGAAACGGACCGTGTGCTGCACACCGCCGAGTTCGAAACCGGATTCAAGGCCGCCGACGATGCCAAATGCGCTGTTGCGCATGCTGTCTTCGCGGATATAGAGCGAATTATTGGTCAGTCGGTCGCCAGCGCCGGATTCCTTGGAAAGACGCGTCCAGTAAAGCGACAGATTGGCGGCATCGATCAGGCCGTCGGTCGAAGGCGCTTCGTATTCGTAATCCAGCGATACGCGGTCGCGCTCGGTGTCCTCGTAGCCCCTATAGTCGCCGATGCGGTAGGTCGATCCCGAAACGCTGACACCCTGCAGGGTCTTCATGTCGCTGCGGTTTCTCAGCGAATAACGCTCGGCTGTCAGGCTGATGCGATGGCCGCCTTCAAGATCCTGACGGATCTTGAACATCAGGTTGCTTTCATAGGTGTCGGCCGGGTTGGGCTTGGTGCGGCGCGTTCCGTAGATATCGGCCGTGCCCTTGTTGTCCGTTTCGTTGCCGCGCTTGTAAGAACCCTGGAACAGAACCGAGGTGTTCTCGATCTTCTTGGCCACGGCGAGCGATCCGCCGACGCTTCTGTCTTCGCTGTCATAGGTGGTTTTGGCAACGCCGCCCCAATCCTTGCCTTCGCCGATCAGATCTTCCGGCTCGAGTGTGCGCAGCACGAGCGCGCCGCCAAGAGCGCCGGAGCCGATACGGCTGGAATCCGCACCGCGCACCACGTCAACCGTGGAGAGCGACGAAAAATCGAAACTCGAATTCGTATCGCTGAGCGTGGTGGTGGCCTGCCCCTGGCGGGCGAAATTGTTGAAGTAGGGAACGGGAATATTGTCAATCAGCGTTACGACGCGAGCGCCACCGAGGCCTCGAATGAACAATCCGCCGGGTCGGCCGGGCTTGGAATCCACATAATCGACGCCCGGCTCGGTCGAGTTTCCGAGATCCTTGATGCTGCCGATGTCTTTCTTCCTGATCTCTTCCGCCGTCGTCTGGCTTGCCAGCGGCGTATCGGCGGCGGCGTTTACGCTTTTGACGCGCTTGCCCTTGACCACGATCTTTTCAAGCGTCGTCGTGTCGTTCGCCTGCGAAGCGGCATCCTGCGCCCGTGCGGGGCCGGCAAGCGGCAGAAGAGACATGGCAGTGCACAGAAGCAGCGCGGAATGCGTGCGCGAGATGGACATTAATTACCCCCGGTAGGCGCGCGAATAGACACGGCGCGCAAAAACGCGCCGCACTTGTGCGCGGCTGAAAATGTTCTGAATTGTTACGGGCGAGCCGATAAGCGAGGACTAGAAAACATGATGATAACTGTCAACATATTATATATGACTTTTCGCATCATGTTTTAAAGCATAACGGTATGTTGCAGAAATGTTACGGGCTGTAGTGGCGTCTTCCAGACGCCGAATGCGGCAAAAAACGCCACGATGCCGCCAAAGTCCCGACATTGCCGCTTGCTAGGATATTCGCAGCCAGTTTACATGGCGAAAGAAAGCATGCTCCAACAGTAAACAGATTATTTATCGGATACGGAAATGAAGTCTCTTGAACTGCTCGTCGAGCGGATCATCCTCTCCAGCCGCTGGCTGCTCGTCGTCTTTTATCTCGGGCTTGTCGCGGCGCTGGCGGTTTATGCGTTTTCCTTCGCGCTCAAGTTCCTGAAGGTTGCAAAAAACGTCTTTATTTACGACGAGTCGGATATGATCCTCGCCATGCTTGGCTTGATCGATGCGGCGCTGGTCGCCAGCCTGATCGTCATGGTGATGATTTCCGGTTACGAGAATTTCGTCAGCCGCTTTGATAATGCGGATGCCGAGGTTTCGTTTCTGGGCAAGCTCGACGCCGGCAGTCTGAAGATCAAGGTCGCATCGTCGATCGTGGCGATTTCGTCCATCCACCTGCTGCAGATATTCCTCAACGCCAACCAATATTCGGACAGCAAGCTGATGTGGTTCACCATCATCCATCTGGCTTTTGTCGTCTCGGCGGTTATGCTCGGTTTTCTGGAAAAACTGATGGCCAAGCCGAAGGACAAGTCCGAAAACCCAGCGCTTTAATCCAGGTGGTCCGCCCGTCATGAAGGTCGCAACCGTCTTCGCCCCAGCTGTCTGTTTCTCACATTGGGGTATTTTGCGCCCATCGGGTGGCGGTGGCTGAATGTCGAAAACGGAGCGCCAGGCCAGACTTTGCCGTGACCTGTCGGCCGCCGCCGACAGGCAGCAATGGCTGATGGCGCTGCAAGAGGTAATGCGCGCGTTCGGCTATGCGCATGTGACGCTGATGAAATTACCCGGCGGCAGCAATGCCTATGCCTTGCCAACGGTTGTGGAAAGCAGCCTGCCGGTCTGGGTTGTGAATGCGATGACCGCGAATGGTGCACTTGGCGAGTGTCCCGTTATCAAGCGTGGCGCCTCATCGATGATGCCGCAATACTGGTCTCTGGAAGATGCCGATATTGCCTGCGGAACGCTGGCGGAAGCGGGGGCATCGCTTGGCAGCATCGGCATCACCTCCGGGCTCATGGTGCCGGTCAGCGGCATGAGCGGAAACCGGCATCTGATGAATTTTGCGGGTGATCGCGATGCCCTGTCGCAGGCGTCGCTGAATGAACTGGGCATGATCGTGCTGCATGCTCTGGAGGTCTATGATCGCCTTTGCCGCATCGGCTCGAAAAGCCCGTCACCCTTGACGAAACGCGAACTTGACGTGGTGCGCTGGACTGCGCAGGGCAAGACTTCCGTGGAGATCGCCGAGCTTCTCTCCATCTCGGAGCACACCGTCAATACCTATATGAATAACGCGATGCGCAAGCTCGACTGCGTCAACCGCACGCAGCTGGTGGCAAAGACCATACGTCAGCGCCTGATAGACTGAGCCGGCCGCAAAAGCCGGCTCCATTGTCAGCGGTCGAGAACGGAGCGAAGCTCGACGAGGTTGGAACGAACCCGCAGCACGTAAAATCCCATGGTGGCAAGATGCGACGGCATGATCCAGCCGCTTTCGTCGCCATTGGAAATGATCGCCGGCTGAATGCGAAGGGCGGCGCGGGTCTGTGTCAGCGTGTCGTTCCAGAGATTGGTCAGGTTGCGTTCGCGAATGACCTGCGCGAAATCCGATCCGGCGGCGGACAATATGCCGTAATAACCGTAGAGCTGGCCATAGGCGAACCAGAAACGGTCGTCGGCACGGGTGTCGAACCAGCCGCCATTATAGTTTTCCGAACGCTCGCGCAGAATAGCCGATGTGGAACCGATATCGCCGGCAATGCGGTCGATGAACTGGATGAGGTTGTCGGCGCGGGTATCGAAGACGGCCTTACAGGCGGTCAGTTCGCCGTTGAAAGCCTGGAAGCTGCGGATGGCGGCGCGGTAATAGCTGGGCGTTGGCGTCTTCGGGCCGAAGGGGTCGAGGCCGAAATACCAGGAATATTCGCTGAACTGCATGTTGCCACGCGCTTCCTGGAGATTGTTGTTGATACCAGAGGTTCCGCGCACGCGGCCAAGCGTATCCACCAGTTCCACCGAGGTACGGCGCACGGCCTGGTTCACGCCGCGCTGGAAGGACGCCTTGTTGTCCAGAAACGGCGTGCTGTCCCAGTCCATGCCGAAGAGGCCGAGACGGTAGAGCAGCATGGAGGAAATCCACGCATTCTGGTTGACGTTGAAGTCGGTGAGATCGATGGCGGCGTCGACGATGGCTGAACGCTGGCACACCGGTGCGGATGTGTTTGCGGCAGCGCCAGTCGCGCCGGCGGACGCAGCCGGGGTCGCTACCGGCAGTTCCAGTCCGGGAGAAACCGTTCGCTCCGCCAGCTTGTAGCGCGCCACGTAATCCGGGTCGAAATTGCTCCAGACCTGCGTTTGCCAGACGAAATATCCATAAAAGCCGGCAAGCAGGATGAGAACCAGAGCGATCGGTCCCTTGATGATCCAGTTGCGGTCGCGATACCAGCCATGGGCGGCCATGAAGGGCCACAAAAGCCAGGCGACGACCATGCCGGCGGCCTTGCCAATGGCGTTGAAGGCTGCCTGAATCAATGCGGTGATCCGGTCGATCATGTCGTCATAGTCTCCTCTGCCCGTGGGGCTGGACGCCGGAAGAAAAATCCGCGGTTCAATCGGGCGCCCTTCGGCGCTTCGGAAAAACCACGGTCATTTACTGTCTTCCAGATATGTCCCGGTCAACCGGGATACAACATGATTGCGAAACTTTTCTCAACCTGCGGTCCGCGTCGGCTGTCCGGTAGGCTAAGATTGCCTGACCGGATACCAGCCGCCGCGAAGCCGCGGGGATAGGCGGTTACAGGCCGAGCTTGGCGATCTCGGCGTTCAGACGGTCGCGGGCTTTTTTCGGCAGCTTGCCATTCTTGACGGCATCCAGATTGGCCGGCGGCGCATCGCCCACGACGACCAGCGCTACCATGCCCATACCGAGATGCGGTGTGCATTTGACGACATAGGCGCCTTCCTTGTCGACTGTGACCTTCACCGTCTCGTTCATCTTGCCCTTGAAGTCGGCGACACCTTCGGGGATCATTTCCTTGACAGCTGCCGCATCATGGCCCTTGTCAACGGGGACGAAGGTGATGACGTCACCGACGGCTGCCTTGACGGTTGCCGGTTCGAAGACCATCGCCTGACCGTCGCTGCCCTTGTTGAGCATCTTCACTTCGATTTCAGCCGAGAGGGCGGGAAAGGCGAAAAGGCCTGCGATGATGGCGAGGCTGGCGAATTTGGCAGTTTTGTTCTGCATAATTTTGCTCCTGAGAGAAAGCACATCCACGCGAATGTGTCCCCGTCGTCTTAGCGCAGGAGCAGGGCAGCCATCTTTGCGAAAAATCAAATGCGGCAACCGGACGCAGAGTTAGAGCGTTTCCGCTTTCGTTGAATCGTGGAAACGCTCTGACTTTTCGTTCAGACGCATTTTGCTCTAGCCGCCCTTCACGGTTTCCACCCAGTGGCGGCGGCAGAAGGAAACGTATTTTTCGTTGCCGCCGACATCGATCTGCGCGCCTTCCTTGACGACATTGCCCTCATTGTCGAAACGGGCAACCATCGTCGCCTTGCGGCCGCAATGGCAGATGGTGCGGATTTCGCGAAGTTCGTCGGCAATGGCGAGCAGTTCTTTCGAGGCCGGGAAAAGCTTTCCCTGAAAATCCGTGCGCAGACCGTAGGTCATGACCGGGATGTTCAGCCGGTCGGCAATGCCGGCCAGCTGCCAGACATGGTGTTCCGACAGGAAATTGGCTTCGTCGATGAATACGCAGGCGACCGGGGCTTCGGCGTTGAGGGCCGACACTTCGGCGAAGATATCAGTGCCTTCGTCGAAGGTCCGGGCGTCGGAAGAAAGGCCGATGCGTGATGCGACCCGGCCGGCACCCGCCCGATCGTCAAAGGCGGCCGTGAAGATCAGCGTGCGCATGCCGCGTTCCTGATAGTTATAGGACGCCTGCAGCAGCATGGTCGATTTACCGGCATTCATCGCCGCATAATTGAAATAGAGTTTTGCCATTATCCACTCCCGGAGCGCCTTTGCGTCCTTCAGACGCGTCGCAACCATGCTCCAACTTGTTGAATCGGCGCATTGCGCCTCGCGGAACCGATTCTGATTCCTGAACCGATGCTGCAATCTGCGTCTTTTGACGGCGAAGAAGCGGGTTGAAAAGTGCGGAGATGGAAAAAACACAGATTTCCGCGGCCTACCATTCTCGACATTACACGGCTAAAGACCGACATTTTCACGGTTTTGTCGCAAACGGTGGGCCAAAGCACGCAAATGCACGCGAGTTGATTGTGGCCGGCAGATATTGATAATGGCAAGGGAACGAAAAAAAAGGGAGCAAACGATGTTTGCAAATAGAAGCCGCTGTCTGGCCCTGGCCGCAGCAATCTCCTCCATGACGTTCAGCGCGGCCAATGCCGCCGAGCCGGCAAGTTGCGGTACGGTGCGTTTCTCAGATGTTGGCTGGACCGACATCACGGCCACAACGGCGACCGCCACCGTACTTCTGAAAAGCCTGGGTTATGAAACCGACGTCAAGCTTCTCTCCGTACCCGTTACCTATACATCCCTAAAAAACAAGGACATCGACGTCTTCCTCGGTAACTGGATGCCAACCATGGAAGGCGATATCGCGCCTTACCGCGAAGACAAATCTGTTGAGACGCTGCGTGAAAACCTGACGGGCGCCAAATACACGCTGGCGACCAACGCCAAGGGCGCCGAACTCGGCATCAAGGACTTCAAGGACATCGCCACCCATAGCAAGGACCTCGGCGGCAAGATCTATGGCATCGAGCCGGGCAATGACGGTAATCGTCTGATCCTCGACATGGTGGCCAAGGACAGTTTCGGCCTGAAATCTTTCGAGGTGGTGGAATCCTCCGAACAGGGCATGCTGTCGCAGGTTGCCCGCGCGGAAAAATCCGGCGAGCCGATCGTCTTCCTCGGTTGGGAACCGCATCCGATGAATGCGAATTTCAAGCTGACCTATCTGACCGGCGGCGACGAGGTCTTCGGCCCCAATCTCGGCGGCGCGACGATCCATACCAATGTGCGCAAGGGTTATGTCGAGGAATGCCCGAATGTCGGCGCTTTTCTGAAGAACCTGCAATTTTCCCTGCCCATGGAAAACGAGATCATGGGCAAGATCCTGAATGACGGCCTTGAGGGCGAAGCGGCAGCGACCGCCTGGCTGAAGGCCAATCCGGCAGCGATCGAGCCCTGGCTCGCCAACGTCAAGACCAAGGACGGCAGTGCCGACGCCTTGCCCGCCGCCAAGAAGGCACTGGGCCTTTAACGCATGACCATGCATGACTGCGTCCGGCCTGTTCGACAGGCCGGATTGCAGCAAGAAATAACGATGCCCATGCGTGACCCCAGCTCGCGAGTTTCGTCGCATCGCGGGTCGCGCGCCAGCACCGCGTCCGGCAGTTTTGATGCCGGCCGTCGTTTCTGCATTTGTTCACGAAAGGTATTTTCTTACCGTGGAATGGCTCAGCGCTCCTGAAAACCGCCTGCCTGTCGGCCGATATGCCAAGGAGGCCATCGATTGGCTGACCGGCAATCTCGCCTTTTTCTTCGATTGGCTTTCTTTCATCTTCCAAAGCGTCATCAACGCCCTGCTTTATGTTTTACAGGCGCCGCATCCGCTGATCATCGTCGCGATATTGACGGCGCTTTCGGCCTGGACGCGCCGTTCGGTCGGGATGCCGCTCTTCACGGCGCTCGGCCTGTTGCTCATCATCAATCTCGGTTACTGGAAAGCCACGACGGAAACGCTGGCGCTGGTGATGGCCGCGAGCGCCGTGTGCATGATCATCGGCATACCGCTCGGCATATTGGCGGCACGGCGCAAATGGATCTATGCCGGCATGCGCCCGGTGCTGGACCTGATGCAGACTATCCCGACCTTCGTCTATCTTATCCCGGCGCTGGTGCTTTTCGGCCTCGGCATGGTTCCCGGTCTCATCGCCACCGTCATCTTCGCCATTCCGGCTCCGGTGCGACTTACCCGCCTCGGCATCGTCTCGACGCCGCCGGCGCTGGTGGAGGCGGCGGTTGCCTTCGGTGCGACGCCGTCTCAGGTTCTGCGCAAGGTGGAGCTTCCCTTCGCCGCGCCGCAGATCATGGCGGGTCTGACCCAGACGATCATGCTGTCGCTGTCGATGGTGGTTATCTCCGCTCTCGTCGGCGCTAATGGGCTTGGTGTTCCGGTGGTGCGCGCGCTCAACACCGTCAACATCTCCATGGGCTTCGAGGCGGGACTGTGCATCGTCATACTGGCGATCGTTCTCGACCGGCTTTTCCGACTTCCCGGTGCGGAGGATGACCTATGAGCGACGCCATCATCTTTGGAAATGTCGATATCGTTTTTGGTGACCGGCCCGATGCCGCCCTGCCGATGATCGACAAAGGCAGTACCCGTGACGAGATCAATAGCGAGACCGGGCTGGTGCTCGGTGTCGCCAATGCTTCGCTTTCGGTGAAAGAAGGCGAGATCCTCGTGCTCATGGGGCTTTCCGGTTCCGGTAAATCGACCCTGCTTCGGGCCGTCAACGGGCTTGCGCCCGTGGTTCGCGGCAATGTCGGGGTGAAGACCAAGTCCGGTTATGTCGATCCCTATCGCTGCCCGGCGAAGGCGCTGCGCGACCTGCGCACGCATACGGTTTCGATGGTGTTCCAGCAATTCGGTCTTCTGCCCTGGCGCAATGTGGCCGACAATGTCGGCTTCGGGCTTGAGCTTTCCGGCACCCCGGAGGCAGAACGCAAACGCATGGTGGCCGAGCAGCTGGAGCTGGTGAACCTGTCTGCCTGGGCCAACCGCAAGGTGGGGGAACTTTCCGGCGGCATGCAGCAGCGTGTGGGGCTGGCGCGGGCCTTCGCCACCGGAGCGCCGATTCTCTTGATGGACGAGCCGTTTTCGGCGCTCGATCCCCTCATCAGAAGCCGTTTGCAGGACGAGCTTCTGGAATTCCAGAGCCGGCTGAAGAAGACCATTCTCTTCGTCAGTCACGATCTGGACGAGGCGTTCCGCATCGGCAACCGCATCGCCATGATGGAAGGCGGGCGCATTATCCAGTGCGGTACGCCGCAGCAGATCGTCAAGCAGCCGGCGACGCAATATGTCGCTGACTTCGTGCAGAACATGAACCCGATCTCGATGCTGACCGCCGCCGACGTGATGAAACCGGGTGTCGACGAACGAAACGGGCGGCTGACCGTGGCGGCTACTGCCCGTCCGTCATCGCCGTTGATCGATATTCTCGATGCGCTTGCGAAACATTCGGGCGCGATCGGCGTCGTCGACAATGGCGCCATCATAGGCACGATTTCCGCAGATGAGATCGTGACCGGGCTGACCCGGCACCGAAAAAAATAATATTTTTTTCTGCGAGAAAAGCATAAAGGGCCTTCAGCAATGGATGGCCCTTTATGCTTTTAAAGGAATCCCTGCGACGCAAGTTATACCTTCCCATGGTAGCAAAGAATATTTTTGATATCATAAGTTATGCATTAAAATAATTACTAATAAAAATCATATTGCAAATTTCGAGAAAATTGCGCAAAGTTAATCTAGATTCTGTAGCCCGTTGCTAAATTTAAGGTGGTATAAGATTGAAGCCTCAAAACCGGGCACTGGTCGTCAAGATTTATACGCTCAAATTTTGATCGTTTACTGCTTATAAATACTACTGCTAATACATAAGGTTATTGCTAAATTGATAAAAATCAGGCAAAAATATTATAATTTAGTCGCGATGTCTTAAGTAAATAAATGATCAAGAATAGTCTTTGAAAGGGACACGATATAAGCAAGATTTAGGTATATACAACGTATCCGCCGAATTATAAAAACTTCTTTTGGAACACCTATTATAGCCACCATGACGGTCTTTCCGACTGTCATCAGGAGACTTGAGCGTATGGATAACCAATCTCTGTCGGAACATAGCATCGCCGCTGCAGACTTGCTCTCAGCGATGGCGAATCCCAAGCGCCTGATGATCTTATGCACGCTGGTGGATACGGAAGTGCCGGTCGGTGTTCTCGCTTCGCAGGTTGGTCTCAGCCAGTCCGCTCTTTCGCAGCATCTTTCCAAATTGCGTGCGCAACGGCTGGTCAAGACACGACGGGATGCGCAGACCATCTATTATTCCAGCAATTCCGAATCCGTCAAAAAAATCCTCGCCTCCCTCGAGGAAATTTATTGCCAGGTGCAGAAGAGCAGCAGCAAGACCGCCGCTTGATCTCACGGCCATTTTCAGGCCTTCGCGGCAACATATCCGTTGAAACCGGCGCACGACGCCGGTTTTTCGTTTTCAGGTCCTGCGTATGGATCGAAGGGGCCATTCAGGCTAAAGAGATACGCCTCTCACAAGGGCGGGTTTCAGAAGGATTGCGCCGCCTGCATCTGTCGTTTTAGGCGGCTCGACGCAGCCGCATATCCGCCGTCCGCACCGTCCACGAAATGCATGTGATCCCGCGAAAGCGGCGAGGGCACGATGCAGGTCATCAAGGCGGCCTCCTGTTCGTGCAGGCCAAAATAACAGGTTCCGGACAAGCGGGCCTGTTCCAGCCGCGTTTGGATTTTTTCGAGCCGCGCGCTGTCTATGTCCACCGTCATCTTCAGGCCGTCATCGAATTTCCTGAAATCGGTATTGCTGGCCACCGAGCGTCGGTAACGCTCCGCATTGAACCGCCCGAGCGACAGCCCGGTCAGGCCTAGGAGATTGACAAGCAGGCTTTCGCCGAGGATGCGCAGCGAACGGCGCTTCTGCCCCCAGCCATCGTGATAGGCCGCGCCAGCCTTTGCCTCCAGACCGAGGCCTTCTCCAACAAAACCGAGTTTCGGCCCGTCCTCCGGCACAGGGTGGCCATCTCTTGCGTCCTGCGCGGCGAGATCAACGAGATCGACGACCAGTTGCCGGAAGGCGGGCATATCCTGCGACGGTCCCGGCACGGCAATGATCGACACCACCTTGCCATGGGTGGCCGGAATGGGGTTCCAGCGGCATGAGAGGCCGGTGAGATCCGGCCGCTCGCCCGCTGCGGCTGCTGGCAGGGTATATTGCCCATCCTTCATCCGCGCTTCCGCCCAGCTGTTGCCGCCGCCTGAAAACATGGCATAGGACACATCCTCACTTGCCTGAAAGCGGGCTACGCGAATATCGAACCCGTTTGCGCGAATGTCCTCTATGGGGACCAGGGCAACGCGCATCGAAAGGTCGAGGTCGTCCTTCACCCAGCGCTGCACGTTCGAAAGGGCGGTGCCTGCAAGCGGCAGTCCATTTGCCGGCACGGCGACGGCCGCACCATCGCCGCCGAAGACGAAGGGCAGGTCGTGACGGCCAAGACTGTTCGAGACGCCTGATATGACGGCCGCGCCCGCCATGTTGACGGCCTTGTATCTGCCGGCGCCGATCGCCGCCGTCGAATCGACGATATCGGCGATGGCCAGCCCCCATCCCGCCGGCAGGGCGCGGTAAAGCGCCGGGTCTGCCACGTCCTCAAAATGCCGGAAGACGGGAAGGCCCGTCAGAAATGCGTCATCTGCTGCGATCATGCCGGTATTATCCACTTCTGGCGGCCAAACGCCAAGGGTTTACGAAGGGTCGATTATCGGTTCTGATGGCGCAATCATGACGGGCGAGGCGATTGATTTACAGGTAATAGACCTTATCCAACAAAGGTGACTTGCATAAATCATCAAACCTTCCGTATGAGTTGAGATTGAAGGCTCGGAATTCAAACATGGAACGAGTTTTCGCCGGGAGGCGTCCGATAAGTTTCATTCGGTCAACGCCCATGGCGCTCACCGGGTCCGCGACCCCTTTTAAGGAGACACCAGGATGAAACTGAAGACATTGACCAGCGTGACGCTTGCAGCGTCCTTCGCATTCGCACCCCTTGCCCATGCCGAAATCGTCATCGGCCTGATTGCGCCGCTCACCGGTCCCGTCGCCGCCTATGGCGATCAGGTCAAGAACGGCGCCCAGACGGCAGTCAATGAAATCAACAAAAAGGGCGGCATCCTCGGCGAACAGGTCGTGCTGAAGCTGGCCGACGATGGCGGCGAGCCGAAGCAGGGCGTTTCCGCGGCGAACCAGCTCGTTGCCGAAGGCATTCATTTCGTCGTCGGTCCGGTGACGTCTGGCGTCGCCATTCCGGCATCAGATGTCTTTGCCGAAAACGGCGTGCTGATGGTCACTCCCACGGCGACCGCGCCGGGCCTGACCAACCGTGGCCTTTCCAACGTCTTCCGCACCTGCGGTCGTGACGACCAGCAGGCCGAGGTTGCGGCGAAATACGTTCTCGCCAACCTCAAGGACAAGAAGATCGCCGTCATCCATGACAAGGGTGCTTACGGCAAGGGTCTCGCAGATGCCTTCAAGACGACGCTGAATGCCGGCGGCGTTACCGAAGTTCTCTATGACGCGCTGACACCGGGTGAAAAGGATCTCGGCGCGCTGACGGCCCGCCTGAAATCCGAAAATGTCGATATCGTCTATTTCGGCGGTTACCACCCTGAAGCCGGTCTTCTGGTGCGCCAGCTGAAGGACATCGGCTCCAAGGCTGCCGTTATCGGCGGTGACGGCCTGTCGAACAGCGAGTTCTGGAACATCGGCTCGCAGGCTGGCGAAGGCACGATCTTCACCAACGCTTCCGACGCACTGAAGAACGACGACTCCAAGGCCGCAGCCGAAGCGCTGAAGGCCGCCAACATTCCGGCGGAAGCCTTCACCCTCAATGCTTACGCCGCTGTAGAAGTGCTGAAGGCCGGCATCGAGAAGGCCGGAAGCGCCAAGGATGCTGAAGCGGTTACCAAGGCTTTGAAGAGCGGTGATGCTTTCCCGACAGCAATCGGCAAGGTCACCTATGGCGAGAATGGCGACCTGACGTCGCAGACCTTCTCGCTCTTCAAGTGGCAGGACGGCAAGATCGTCGCCGCCGAATAAGTTGACGATACCGGCCGCACCCGTTGCGGCCGGTATTCTTTCGTGGCCTGAAAAAGGGGCAGGTGGGAATGGGCGACGCCGGAAAGCACAGCCTTTCAGAAATCGGTTTCGAACGAACATTCCCGATCGTCAGGATTTTCGACGAAGCCAAGGCGCGGGAATTCTATGTCGATTTTCTTGGTTTCGAGATCGACTGGGAACATCGCTTCGGCGAAAATTTTCCCCTCTACATGCAGGTATCGCGAGCGGGAATGGGGCTGCACCTCAGCGGCCATCACGGCGATGCGACGCCGGGCTCCAACATCTTCGTCACCATGCACGGCGTTCACGCCTATCAACGGGAACTGGTGGCGAAAGACTATCGCTTCCTGAAGCCGGGCGTCGAAGAACTGCCCTGGGGCGATGTGATGGAAGTCATTGATCCCTTCGGCAACCGCATCCGTTTCTGCGAACAGAAAAACGAGGATTGAGGTCCTTGCTGCGACCTTGAGGCTCTTGACCTTGCCTGCGGTTTGAACGATAGAAACCCCAATAGCGAACCGCGCGCACGGAGACCCCGGGCGCGCGGTTCGTGCGTTTTGGCAGTCGGTCATGCAATTCGTTCGCATCCGCACGGGGGCAAAAATGAACAGTGAAGGCAATGCACTGGTAAGGAAGCTCGCATTCTGGGGCATTCCACTTTCTTTCGGCGTGCTGGGCCTCAAGCTTTTGGCATGGTGGGTCACGGGGTCCGTCGCACTTCTGTCTGATGGTCTGGAATCGACCGTCAACGTCGTCGCGGCCTTCATCGCCTACTTCGTCATTCGGTATGCGCAGAAACCTGCCGATGACGACCATCAGTTCGGCCACCACAAGGCGGAATATCTCTCCGCTGTCGTGGAAGGCGTGCTGATCGTCGTTGCTGCGCTCCTGATCGTGCAGGAGGCATGGGGCAGCCTCTTCAATCCGAGGCTGCCGGAAGCGCCGGTTCTCGGTCTTGCCATCAACGCATTTGCAGCGGTCATCAACGCCGTCTGGGCGACGACCCTGATCCGCGTCGGCAGAAAATACGCCTCGCCGGCGCTTGCCGCCGACGGTCATCACATCATGTCCGATGTCGTGACCTCGGCGGGTGTTCTCGTCGGTCTTATTCTGGCGCTTCTGACGGGTTACGCCATTCTCGATCCGCTGCTCGCCATACTGGTTGCCATCAACATCCTGTTTCAGGGATCGAAGGTCATCCTGCATTCGCTTGGCGGGTTGATGGACCGGGCGGTGGAGCCTGAGGAAGACGAGGCGATCAAGAAGGCGATTGCCGAACATTCCGGCGGCGTCATCGGCGTGCATGATCTCCGGACCCGCCGCGCCGGTTCGGCCGCCTTCATCGATTTCCACGTCGTCGTTCCCGCCACGATGACGGTGCGGGAGGCGCATGATATTTGCGACCGCCTTGAAGATGCCATAAGGGAGGTCATACCGGGCGCCAGCCTTGCCATTCACGTCGAGCCGGAAGGCGAAAAGGCGCATGGCGTCAAAGTCATTTTATGAATGAACAGGAGTTTTCCATGTCCGTGACGGATGTTTCCGGCCTGTCGCAGCTGGGCACGAAGGTCGATACGCCTGAAAGCCCGGAAAAGGCCATTCTTGAAAAGGTGCCGAACGGCAATGCCGGCACCGATTATGTTGTGCGCTTCACCGCGCCCGAATTCACCTCGCTTTGCCCGATGACCGGCCAGCCGGACTTCGCCCATATCGTCATCGATTATATCGCCGGCGACTTTCTGGTGGAATCGAAGTCGCTGAAGCTGTTCCTGCAATCCTTCCGCAACCACGGCGCATTCCACGAGGATTGCTCGGTCTATATCGCCAGGCGGCTGGTGGACCTATTGCAGCCGAAATGGCTCAGGATCGGCGCTTACTGGTATCCGCGTGGCGGCATCCCGATCGACGTCTTCTGGCAGACCGGAGCGGTGCCCGAGGGCGTATGGCTGCCGGATCAGGGTGTCCCGACCTATCGCGGTCGCGGCTGATCCGGCTGTTTACATGATTGAAGGCTCAGGCGAACGAACCGTCGTCGCCTGAATCGGAATCCGTATCGTCAGCGCTGTCGTCATAGTCGGCCTGCTGGATATCGTCATCGTCGTTATTTTGCGGGTTGGCGCTGTCGCCGTAATAATTGTTGACGACGGTTTCTTCGACGGGGGCGTTGCCCGCAGGATTGCTCCCGCCAAAGGGTGAACCCAGCCCGAGCGACGACATATGGCTGCCGAAAATGCCGCTGAGCGAATTGGCAAGCAGCATGCCGCCGGCGACACCGGCGGCGGTGCCGAGCGCGCCTTGCAGAAAGCCACCGCCTGAACGCCCGACGGCAGTGGGCTGCTGGCTCCACGGGCCGCCGGGTTGCTGCTGGCCGGTCGGCGATCCCCAGGGGCCAGCCGTCTGGCCGGCGGTATCGTTGCGCCATGAGGTTGGGGCGGCAACCGGGGCTGGCGTCGGTGCGGGTGGCTGCGGTTGTCCTGTGCCGAAGATCGAACTGAGGAACCCGCCCTGTGCGGCTGCCTGCGGGGCGCTATTTCCGCTTTCCAGCGCATGGATGCGGTCTTCGAGCTGCTTGATATGCGCCGCTGCCGCTTCCAGACCCTTTTCCTGAACGATCACCGCCTGGGCGAGATAATAGGGGGCTGCTGGCTGATCGCGCACGGCGTCCGCGATCAATGTTTCCGCCTCGCTGTCGCGTGGGGTGGCGGATGCGGTTCTGGTCCTGTCGAACAGGCCCTTGAGAAGCTGGCTTTCTTCCGGTGACATAGGCTGCCTCCTTACCGTGAAGCGAAAATCCACGATAAGGAGGTAGGCGCAAATTCAGGCTTTTCAAAGCGGCCGGAATTTTAAATTTCGGTAATGATCGTCAGCCGCCGAAAGCAAGTGACAGGCCCGCAATCGCCGTCAATGCACCCACGGTGCGGCTGGCGGCTGAGCCAAAACGGGCAATGCCGAGACCCATAGCGATGCCGGCCAGATGCAGGGTCGCGGTGGCGATCATGAAACCGAGGCCGAATTGCCACGCACCGGCGCTGCCGAGTTCGCCGCCATGGGCGTGGCCGTGGAACAGTGCGAAAGCGCCGACAACGGCCGCTGCCGCTGCCGTGGGGAGCTTTGCCGCTGCGGCAACCAGCAGGCCAAGGCCGATGACGGAGGCGAGAATGGCGGGTTCGACGAAGGGAAGCTCGATACCGTAAACCGCCATCAGAAAACCGATGGCCATGGTGCCGACAAAGGCTGAAGGCACGATCCACAGCGCCTTGCGATCGTTCTGCGCCATTGCGATCTGTGAGGCCCAGATGCCGACGGCCACCATCGCCAGAATGTGGTCTGCGCCGAAGAAGGGGTGGGAGACGCCGGCCATGAAGGAGCCGTGTTCTTCCGGGTTCAGATGGGCGAAGGCGGGCAGCGTGGTAACGCCGAGCGTGGCAGCGGCGAGGCTTAGTCTTTTCAGCATGGTTCCCTCTTTTGATTGTCGCCGCCCGCCTGAGTATCTTGGGGTTCCCCGCAACGGTCGGCACTGCAATGAGGCGCTGACGATATCGCGAAGGCCGAGAGGCTGTCCATGCGTCATCTGCCGGGGGTGCTGTTTATTGTTCAGGCGCGAACCTTGTCTTTTTTGCTCATTGCCTTACGTAACAAGTCGCACTATGTCCGAAGGGCACGAATTACGCTGGAGAGAGCCGTTGATGAACGAAGACGAAGACGACAAGAGCAAGGAACTGCCGATCGGCAAGGAAACGGAAGCGAATCTTTTCAAGTCGCGTTCGATCTTCATCTATGGTGGCATCACACAGGAACTGGCGCAGAAGGTCTGCACGCAGCTGGTCGCCCTTGCCGCCGCCAGCGACGACGATATTCGCGTTTACGTCAATTCGCCGGGCGGTCATGTGGAATCGGGCGATTCCATCCATGACATGATCAAGTTCATCAAGCCGAAGGTCTATATCATCGGTACGGGTTGGGTCGCTTCCGCCGGCGCGCTGATTTATGTTTCGGTGCCGAAAGAACGCCGCCTCTGCCTGCCGAACACCCGCTTCCTGCTGCACCAACCCTCCGGCGGTACGCGCGGCATGGCTTCCGACATCGAAATCCAGGCCCGTGAAATCATCAAGATGAACCAGCGCCTGATCAAGATCTTCTCCAAGGCCACCGGCCAGAGCGAAGAAAAGATCGCCAAGGATATCGATCGCGATTACTGGCTCGGCGCGGATGAAGCCAAGGATTACGGCCTCGTCGGCAAGATCGTCGAGAGCCAGTCGGAACTCTGAGTTTTCTGACTTCCCGTTTTAAGAAGCCCGCGTTGGTGCAAACCGACGCGGGCTTTTTCATTCAGGCTAGAGCATTTCCGCTAAAAGCGGGATCGCTTTTACGTCAGGACAATGCGTAAAAACAAAGAGACAGAGTGTTTTCGCGTTTCGGAGAAAAGCGGAAATGCTCTGGCGTCATTTCATTGTGTCACAGGCCTTCATCATGTCGGCCTTTTTCATCTTGTCCATTTCCATGCCGGCCTTGTGCATGCAGTCCTTTTTGCTGGCCATGGACATGCCGTCTTTTTTCATCGTCTCCATTTTCATCGTTTCAGGCTTCATGGTGTCCTTCTTCATCGCGTCGGTTTTCATGCTGTCAGCATGGGCGATGCCTGCGAAAGAAAGAGCGGACAGCATGGAAGCGGCGGCGATGGCGGAAAAAATGCGGGTCATGAAGGTCTCCTCTGGACGTCTTCGAGTGTCGGCCGGCGTCTTGCCGGGGCTCACGATTGTCCATTCGGTCGGAAACGCCTCATCGTTACAGCTTCACGCGCTTGTGAGGTCATATTCGGGCGAGATTTTTTAAAAGCGATTATGTAACAATATTCCGTGGAGTGCGTATAACCCGATAGTGACGATGACAGGCAGCCTTTCGGAAGAAACATTAAAAACAATGATGCTGCGTTCCCTCGATGGGGACGAAAGCGCCTACAGGCATTTGCTCCATGCCTTGCGCCGGCTGCTGCTTGCCTATTACGGCCGGCGCATGACCTCCGCCTCCAGAGGCGATGTGGAAGATCTTGTGCAGGAAACCCTGTTGTCGCTTCACGCCAAACGGGAGACCTATGATCGTGGGCGACCGTTCACGGCCTGGTTCTTTTCGATCGCGCGCTACAAGCTCATCGACCACTACCGCGGCAGGGGCGCGCGGATGCGGGCGGAAGTCGAGCTCGATGAGACGCTGGAGGCGGAAACGTCCGTCGACGCGGTCACGGCGCGCATGGATGTGGAACGGTTGCTCAATGATTTGCCGGAGCGGCAACGCGACCTTATTCGCAGGGTAAAACTCGAAGGTCAGTCGATCGCCGAAGCGGCGGAAAAATCCGGCCAGACCGAACTTGCGGCGCGGGTCGGCATCCACAGGACGTTGAAAGCCCTGGCGGCAAAATTGCGAGGCGAAACGTGAGAAAGACGGAAGACATCATCGAACAACTGGCAGGCGACCTCAAGCCCGTCGCAGCTTTTGCAACAGAGCGCAGGCTCGCGCTCACGGCCTTGCCCGCGCTCGGCGTTTCGCTGTTGTTGATGCTCGTCATTCTCGGGCTGCGCGGTGATATGGATGATGCTCTGAGCGAACTGGGTTTCTGGATCAAGTCGGCCTATAATGCCCTGCTGGCCGTGGCTGCATTTGTCGCCGTCCGACGCCTTGCCCGGCCTGATGGCGACAGTGGCCTTTTTTTCGTTTGGCTCGCGGTGATTTTCATCGCGATGGCTGCGATTGCGCTCGTCCAGCTGGGGTTTGCCGTGCCAGGTAGTTACGCCGCCCTTATTCTGGGATCGTCGGCTCTGCATTGCCCGTTTCTGATCGTCGCTTTTGCGCTTCCCGTGTTTTTGGCGAATTTCACCGCTCTTAAGCGTTCCGCCCCCGCTGATCCCACGCTTGCCGGTTTTGTCGGTGGCCTTGCGGCGGGTGCGGCCGGAGCCTGGGTCTATTCCTGGTTCTGCACCGAAAACGGCATGGCATTCGTGTTGATCTGGTATTCGCTCGGCATTCTCATGATGGGCATGATCGGCGCCTTTGCGGGTTCCCGTTTTCTGCGCTGGTGAAAGGCGCATCTCTTGCCGGCTCCGAACATGGTCCGGAGCCGGTATCTCATGTCGTCATGGATTTCACTGACCCAGATTGGCCGGAATTGCGAAGGCCGCGAACTGGGTGAACTGCTTGCCGGGATTGAAATTGTCGTCCGAGGCGACGAAGAAAAGCTGCTTGCCATCCACCACCGGTCCGAATGCGAAGCTTTCGATATTGTCGATGTCGAGACCGAAATCGCCTTCGTTGATCTCGAACCACGGGGTTTTCGATACGGCGCGCACATTTGCCGCCTCGATCTTGTCCTTGCCGAGGATGTTTTCCGCGCCGGACAGGTCGGCAATGAAAAAGCGGATATGGTTGCCGACGCCGGAAGCGAAATTGCGCTCCACGGTGACGAATCGGCCATCCGGCATGGCGGCGATGGCGGAGAGGCCATTGTCGTTATATTTCGGCTCGGCGGCTGTCGGGGTCTTCGAGATCGCCTCGGTGACATAGACATGTTCGGCAACCGGCTTCAGTGTCGCCGTGTCGATGACGAGAATGCGGGACGGGCTGCCGGCCTGCGGCGTCGCCTTCTGGCCGTCCTGGGTCAGCGCGTTTTCCGTGACGGCGATGAGCTTGCCGGATGTCAGTGTCAGACCCTCAAAGCCGAGATTGTTCTGCACGCCTCTCGTCTTTGCATCATTGACGAGGTAGGCCTCGGGCAGTTCCAGCCGCTTCACATTGCCGCCATCGACGTCCGAGACATAGATCGCCGGCTGATTTTTCAGGTCGCGTTCCGAGGACCAATAGAGCTTGCCGGCCTTGCCGTCGAGCGCGATGCCTTCGGCGTCGATGCCCTTCAACGCGAAGGCTGCGCCGGTCTCGTCCTTCAATTCATGCGTGGCGGCGATGTTCAGCGTGACGGCACCTTCCGTCACGGCCAGTTCCAGTTCGTAATAACGGGCAGGGCCTTTTTCGACACGGTCATCGGAAATAGCCAGATAACGGCCGGTTTCGCTATCAAAGCTCAGATCGGAAATGCCGCCGAAAGCAACGCCGTTGATGGAGAGACCCGAAGGTACGACGATCTGGCCGAGAAAGGCCGGCGGTGGCGGGGTCTGGGCGGCGGCCGGAAGGGCCACAAGGCAGAAAGCGGCGGCGGTGGCGATGCGAAACATGGAGACGATCCTTTTTGCGGCGGATGCCTTGTTGTGATGGATGCCGCGAGGATTAGCGCCCTGCCGCTAAACTTTGATGACGTTTTCCGGATCTCCGTACCTGAAGTCCGGCCACTCATCTTGCCAAGCCTTGTCTTTTTTGATCCTGAATATAGTCATGCTTCATCCAAAGCGTGTCGCGCTGTCCGGATTCGCGCCCTACGCTTCAAATTTTGTTCCTGCCTGTCGCCCCGCCGTCCGCTGCGGTTCTTGCGACTGGCAGCAGGCCCGCAGAGTGCTTCATGCTGAAAGATTTTTCCGTCCAGAGCCTGTTCATGGGGTGCCTTACCGCCTTTGTCGGTTTTGCCAGCTCCTTTGCCGTTGTGTTGCAGGGCCTGAAAGCCGTCGGCGCGACGGATTTCGAGGCAGCTTCCGGGCTGATGGCGCTTTCGGTGGCGATGGGGCTTTGCGCCATCGTTCTTTCCGCCACCACCCGGCTGCCGATCAGCATTGCCTGGTCGACGCCGGGTGCGGCCCTTCTGGCAACCACCGGGGTGATCGATGGCGGATTTCCGGCGGCTGTCGGCGGGTTCATCATCTGCGCTGTCCTGATCATCATCGCCGGCCTGTTCAAGCCGCTCGGGCGCGCCGTTGCCTCCATTCCCGCACCGCTTGCCAATGCCATGCTGTCAGGTGTCATCATCGGCCTGTGCTTTGCGCCGGTGAAGGCGATCGGCTTTAACCCGGCGCTTGGTTTGCCGATCATTCTCGCCTGGATCGTGGTGGGGGCTTTCCGGCGGCTTTTCGCCGTGCCTGCCGCGCTTGCCGCCTTCGTGCTTGTCATGATCTTCGGCGTCGACATTCCGGCGGGCGCGCTTGATAGCGTGGCGCAATCGCTGACACCGCCGATGGAATGGGTGACGCCGGTTTTCAGCCTGCACGCCATCGTCTCCATCGCGTTGCCGCTCTTCATCGTCACCATGGCCTCGCAGAACATTCCCGGCATCGCGGTGCTGAAGGTCAATCATTTCGATCCGCAACCAGGACCGCTTTTCGCCACGACTGGTTTCTTCTCGCTGATTTCCGCCCCCTTCGGCGGCCACGCGGTCAATCTTGCGGCGATCACCGCGGCGATGTGCGCGGGCGAGGACGCCCATGCCGACCCCAAACGGCGCTATTGGGCAGCGATCATCGGCGGTGTCGGCTACATCATCTTCGGCCTGTTGGCCGGCGTGGTCACGGCCTTTGTGGCGCTGGCGCCGCCCATCCTCATTCAGGCGGTGGCGGGTCTTGCGCTGGTCGGCGCCTTTTCCGGCTCCGCCGTCGCGGCCTTCAAGGAGCCGGAAACCCGCGAGGCAGCGGCGATCACCTTCCTCATCACGGCTTCGGGACTTTCCTTCGGCGGTGTTTCCGGGGCGTTCTGGGGCCTGATCGGCGGTGGGATAATGATGGCGTTGCAGCGGGTGGTGAAGCGTGATTAGATAGGATGCTTATTGTTTTAAAGAAATACTATTTATGGATTTCGAATTCGATCCTGCCAAAAGTCAGAGCAACAAAGACAAACACGGAATAGATTTCGGTGAGGCAAAGGCGCTTTGGCTTGACGAGAAAAGACTTGTCGCACCTCTCGAAACCACGTCGGAAGAGCGGTATATTATGATTGCTCAATTGCGCGGAAAGTGCTGGAGCACAGTCTATACCTACAGAAATGACCGGTTGCGGATTATTTCCGTCAGACGTTCCAGAGACAAGGAAAGGCAGCGTTATGAAGACGATCAGCGCTGAAGATCTCGACAGGAAATTCGACGATGGCGAAGACATCGACGACTATGTCGACTGGTCGCAAGCCAGTCGCCCCGGCACGGAACACACTCATTTCGATCTTCCCAATGGCATTTTGCGTCGGGTGGATGCGGAAGCGGCTCGTCTTGGAACGACGCGCGAGGCGCTTATCGTCAAATGGATATCGGAAAAGCTTGAGAACAATCAGCGAGCAAAATAGGCGCGGAAGATGGACAACATCACTTGTCAGACCGCCAGCCGCTGTTTATACACGTGCCCATGAGCAACAGCATCGCAACCATTTTCGGCATGAGCGCGCAGATTTCTGCGAAGGCCTCGCCGTGCGGTGCACTCTCGCTTCTTAGCCTCGACCTTACACGCGGTTGCCGGGTCCAGTGAGGAGCGCCCGGCGGCCGAAAGCCCGCTGGCGCAAACGCTCCTCATCTCGAAATCTCATTTTATACTGGATTTAGGCCCTCAAAGGGCCGCGCATCCGCCGATGGCTTGAAGAAGCCCGCGGACTGCGCAAGGAGGAAGCGAAAATGGACGGCAAGATCACCAATATTTCCAAGGGCATGAACGACGCGAACGTCAAGTATCGCCCTTATCCGACCATCAATATTCCTGACCGCACATGGCCGGGCAAGACCATCGACAAGGCGCCGATCTGGTGTTCGGTGGATCTGCGCGACGGGAACCAGTCGCTGGTCAACCCCATGGGCCACGACCGCAAGGCCCGCATGTTCAAGCTGCTCTTGGAAATGGGTTTCAAGGAAATTGAAATCGGTTTTCCTTCCGCCTCGCAGACGGATTTCGATTTCGCCCGCTGGTGTGTGGAAGAAGGCAATGTGCCTGATGACGTGTCCCTGCAGGTGCTGGTGCAGTGCCGTCCGGAGCTGATCACCCGCACCTTCGAGGCACTGCAAGGCGCCAACAAGCCGATCATCCACTTCTACAATTCCACTTCGGAACTGCAGCGCCGCGTGGTGTTCGGCAAGGATGTGCATGGTATCAAGCAGATTGCCGTTGATGCCGCGAAGATGATCACCGACATGGCGGCGAAGGCCGGTGGTGGTTTCCGCTTCGAATATTCGCCTGAGAGCTTTACCGGCACCGAGCTGGAAGTGGCGCTGGAAATCTGCAACGCCGTGGTCGAGGTGGTGAAGCCGACGGCGGACAACAAGCTCATCCTGAACCTGCCTTCGACAGTGGAAATGGCGACGCCGAACATCTATGCCGACCAGATCGAATGGATGTGCCGCAATATCGACAACCGTGAAAACGTCATCATCTCGCTGCATCCGCATAATGACCGCGGCACCGGCATCGCCGCGACCGAACTGGCTCTGATGGCCGGCGCTGACCGCGTCGAGGGTACGCTGTTCGGCAATGGCGAGCGCACCGGCAATGTCGATGTCGTGACGCTGGCGCTGAACATGTATACGCAGGGTGTGGACCCGGAACTGGATTGCCGCGATATTGAGCGCATCAAGGCGGTCTATGAATATTCCAACGAAATGACGATCCCCGAGCGCCATCCTTATGTTGGCGAACTGGTCTATACGGCGTTTTCCGGCTCGCATCAGGATGCGATCAACAAGGGCATGAAGGCGATCAAGGTCGCCAACCATCCGGTCTGGGAAGTGCCCTATCTGCCGATCGATCCGAAGGATGTCGGCCGTTCCTACGAGGCGATCATCCGCATCAACTCGCAATCCGGCAAGGGCGGCATCGCCTATATTCTGCAGCAGGATTATGGCATCAACCTGCCGCGTAACCTGCAGGTGGAGTTCCGCGAGGACATCCAGCGCATCACCGATGAAGAAGGTGTCGAACTGCCGGCCAAGCGCATCTATGAGCGCTTCATGGAGCGTTACGTGACGCAACCGAATGCGCGCATCAAGTTCGTCGATCACCACACCTATCCGGCGGGCGATTTCAAGGGCGTGCGCATCGTTGCCGCCGAAATTACCGATAATGGCGAGGTGAAGCGCATCGAAGGCAAGGGCACCGGGCCGATCGACGGGTTCATCAATGCGCTGTCGGTTTATCTCGGGGTTGATCTGTCGGTGAATGATTATTCGGAGCATTCGCTGCAGCACGGTTCGAATGCTTCGGCCATCGCTTATGTCGAGATGGAGCATCCGGGTGGGAAGCTGTTCGGGGCGGGGGTCAATACGAATATTGTTGGCGCTTCGCTGGAGGCGATTGTTTCGGCGGCGAACAGGGTGCTGGAAGAGCGGGCGAAGTAAGTTGGCTTTGAGGGTGGGGCTTTACCCCCCTCTGTCCTGCCGGACATCTCCCCCTCAAGAGGGGAGATCAGCACGAGGCGCTACCGCCACTTCATTCACAAATGTTGAGATGGGCGGGACCTACCCGCGAGTCGATCTCCCCCCTTGAGGGGGAGATGCCCGGCAGGGCAGAGGGGGGTGAAGCCCCACCCTCCAAACTCACGGGAGCGAACGCTATTCCCCCAACCGCGAAAACCCCAACGGCCGCCCGTTGTCATAAAACACCCGCACATCCTCCAGCGCCACGCCCGTCCCCGTCTCATCAAGACTATGCCGTTCGCAGGTGACGTTCCATGTGCCGGGACCGCCGGAAATGTGGAAGAGATTATAGGCCGCGCGCGGTTTCTCCCCACCCGGCCCCTGGCTGGCCGAGGCGATGCCGACGACCGGGATGTGGTCTTCCCCGTGATGCGTATTCAGCCAGTAGACCGTGTTGAGATGGGTATGCCCATGCAGTACAAGTTCCGCGCCGCCGACGCCGAGCGCTGCGGCAAAACGGCGAACGCCGAACATGCGTTTGTGGGCGGCAGTGGCTCCCCGGATCGGCGGGTGATGGATCATCACCACGCGGAACAGCCCCTGTTCGCCAGCTTTTTTCAAAAGTTCCGCCGTGGCGCGGGCCTGCCGGTTGCCGAAATAGCCGGTTGCCGAAAAGGGCGGCGTGGCAATCGAGGTGGAGCAGCCTATCAGCGCCACGGGGCCGCGCACGCGCATATAGGGGAAGATCTTGCGGTCATCGTCCCATTCCGGCGGATCGCCATCACCGCGCACATAGGGGTACCAGGCCTGCATGGCCTTGTCGTGCGCGCCGGAAACATAGGCGTCGTGGTTGCCGGGAACGACGGAGGTCTTTTCAGGCTCGCCCACTTCCTCCAGCCAGTCGGCGGCGGCGCGAATTTCAATGCCGGTCGCAAGATTGACGAGATCGCCGGTGATAGCCAGATGATCCGGGGATTTGGTCTCCAGATCGTCGAGCAGCTTTTCCAGCGTATCGGTGAACAGGTGCTTGCGACGGTTGCGGTGCCAGTTGACGAAACCGGTGATGCGCTTGGATGCAAGTTCCCGGAAAGTGAGTTTTGGCAATGGCCCTAAATGGACGTCTGAAATATGCGCAAGTTTGAACATGGCGGCAGAGATAACCTATGATATGCCGCACGTCCAACAAAAGCCTGCCGACGGGGAGAAACCAGAGTGAGTGATGAAACAATGCGGCGGGAGGGCCGTCCGTTCCACACGCGCCTGCTGATCCGGCTGATGCATTTCGTATTTCTGTTCACGCGCGGTGCAACCCTTGGCGTGCGGGCTGCCTGCTTCGACGATCAGGGTCGGATTTTTCTGGTGCGGCACACCTATCTGCCCGGCTGGTACCTGCCCGGCGGCGGGGTGGAGCGCGGCGAGACCCTGCTGATGGCACTCAACAAGGAAATCCGCGAAGAGGGTAATCTCGTGGCCGCCTCGACGCCTGAGCTGATCCACGTTTATCTCAATCTGGAAGGCAGCAACCGCGACCATGTGGCGCTTTACCGGCTGGTTGTCACCCAGACCGAGCCGAAAAAGCCCGACCATGAAATTGTCGAGAGCGGCTTTTTCGATCTCTCCAACCTGCCGGAAGGCATGACGCCCGCCACCCGCCGCCGCCTTGCCGAATTGTCCGGCGAAGCAACGGCCATTGGCGACTACTGGTAGCGGCCGTCTTTTCCGTCAGGCAAGCACCTCGCGGCCATGGGCCATGGTCAGGTCCAGTTCCGGGCCAACGGACACGATGCCGGTCGGGTTGATGGTGTGGTGGCTGCGGTAATAGTGCTCCTTGATGTGGCGTATATCCACCGTGTCAGGTACGCCCGGCGTCTGGTAGAGATCGCGCAGGTAACCCGTCAGGTGCGGATAGTCGTGGATGCGGCGGATGTTACACTTGAAATGGCCGACATAGACGGGGTCGAACCGCACCAGCGTCGTGAACAGGCGCCAGTCCGCTTCCGTCTGCTCCGCACCGAACAGGAAGCGCCGATCCTTCAGGCGATCTTCCAGCATGTCCAGCGTTTCGAACACCTTCACGGCATTCTGCTGATAGGCATCCTGCGTGGTGGCGAAACCGGCCTTGTAGACGCCGTTATTGACGGTGTCATAGATGACGTCGTTCAGCGCATCGATCTCGGCGCGCAGCGCCTCAGGGTAATAATCCGCTTCCGATCCGGTGAGATCGTTGAAGGCAGCGTTGAACATGCGGATGATTTCCGCCGATTCATTCGAAACGATGGTGCCGCGCTGTTTGTCCCAAAGCACCGGCACGGTGACGCGCCCGGAATATTTGGGGTCCGCTTTGGTGTAGACCTGCCAGAGCGTGGAGGAGCCGAACAGGTGGTCTTCCGTCGCGCCCGGTGTGCGTTCGTTCTCAGGCCTGAATTCCCAGCCGTTTTCCAGCATCAGCGGATCGACAACGGAGACGGAGATCAGGTCTTCCAGCTTTTTCAGCTTGCGGAAAATCAGGGTTCGATGCGCCCAGGGGCAGGCGAAGGAGACGTAAAGGTGGTAGCGATCCTTCTCCGCCTTGAAACCGCCTTCTCCCGAAGGACCGGCAGCGCCATCTGCTGTGACCCAGTTGCGGAATTGCGAGGCGCCGCGCTTGAAATGCCCCTTGGTTTCCTTGGTGTCGTACCAGACGTCTTTCCATACGCCTTCCACCAGCATGCCCATAACGATCTCCTTGTTTGTTTCCTTGACGGCGATCCTAACCGTTCCTTGTCGTCTCGCGAACCCGCAAGGCGTTGAACAATGCGTTTCTGCTCTTGCAGAGGCTGAATGAGATGGCTTCGAGATTTGTTCTGGACGGGTGGGAATTTTCCTGATAATTGCGATTTTCACAAATCTGAGGAAATTGCCGACTATGATCGAACTACGGATGCTCCGACGACGCTGACGCTCCTGAACGCCCTTACCGGCGCAGTCGTCATCTATTGTCGCATCCGCATTCTGGAAGTTTCGGTCTCTTCATGTCCAAGCACGATCTTGTCTACCTCACCGAGGACGCGTCGCACGACGCCATCATCGAAGTCATCAACGAAGAAGCATTTGGTCCCGGCCGGCACACACGGGCGGCAGCTCGCATTCGCGAGCAGGGTCCGCATGACCGGTCGCTGTCCTTCGTCTGCGCCGATGATGGCGAGACGATTGCCTCGGTGCGCATGACGCCGGTTCTGGCCGGTGGGGTAAAGGGCCATATGCTTGGCCCGCTCGCGGTTCGGCCCTCGCACAAGAACAAGGGCATCGGCCGGGAACTCGTTCGGATCGCCATTGCGGCTGCCCGGCGGAAGGGTTCCGAGGCTGTGATCCTGATCGGCGATCCGCCCTATTACATGCCGCTCGGTTTCGAGAAGGTCGCTTATGCGGCGCTCGATTTTCCGGGGCCGGTCGACCCGAACCGGGTGCTGGTGGTGCCGATTGGCACCGACGTTCACCAGCGGTTGGAAGGCAAGATCGGCTGGCGCAAATGCGAGGCTGCTATGCCGGCCGCCACGGCTGAGGACGATGGTTGCGAGGAGCCTCTTCGGGTTTATGGCTGAGAGCGTTTCTTCTCAGGAGGCTTGATATTTTACAAAAGTACCTGCCCCGTTATCCCGGCTGAAGGCCGCCACCGTTCGATTTAAATGGTCGGATGCGCTTTATGATGCCGCTCTGGGCACGAGCAAAACATAGCATCATCAGATGAATGACGAACCTCGCCAGACACGCAGACATCATCCTCGGGCTTGACCCGAGGATCTGCTAACGTATTGATTTTTTCAATGTGCTTAGATCCTTGGGACAAGCCCAAGGATGACGCCGAGAAAAAGGTGCGCCGTTCCCGCCAACCTCGATGCAATGCAGTGTATCCGGTCATTTAAACCGGACAGCAGGGGTTCAAGGCGGGGATGACGGAAGGGAAACCTTGAGAACTCCGACAAACATCGAGACTGCCCGCCAATCTTCGCGAGGCGCAAGGTGACATGAAGTTCTCCTCACAACGTGAAAATTCAATTCCGTTTCTTCCCCCCATGCGATAGCAATCGACAGTCGATTTCGGCAAGGGGGCGGGGCATGACGGCGATTACCATGAACGATGCGCTGGAGCGCGCGGGTGCAGGTGCCTATCAGCGGCGGCTGATGGGTATATTCGGCCTCGTCTGGGCGGCGGATGCCATGCAGGTTCTGGCGGTTGGTTTCACCGCCGCCTCGATTGCCGCGACATTCGGCCTGACGGTGCCGCAGGCGTTGCAGACCGGAACGGCGTTCTTCTTCGGCATGTTGCTGGGCGCTGCCGGTTTCGGGCGGCTGGCGGATCGTTACGGGCGTCGCCGGGTGCTGATCGTCACCGTTGCCTGTGACGCCGTGTTCGGCGTGCTTTCGATATTCTCACCCGATTTCACCATTCTGCTCGTCCTGCGGTTTCTGACCGGTGCGGCCGTGGGCGGCACGCTGCCGGTGGATTATGCGATGATGGCCGAGTTCCTGCCTGCCAAAAATCGCGGGCGTTGGCTGGTCTTTCTCGAAGGCTTCTGGGCCATCGGAACGCTGATCGTGGCGCTGGCCGCCTGGGGTGCGAGCCTTGCCGGCGTGGCCGATGCCTGGCGTTATATTTTCGCCGTGACGGCTTTCCCGGCCGTTCTCGGTCTCGGCCTGCGTTTTCTGGTGCCGGAATCGCCGCTTTACCTGCTGCGCAGCGGGCGATTGGACGAAGCCAAGGCTGTCGTCAACCGTATGCTGGTGACGAATGGCCGCGCGCCTCTCGATGCCGGGACCGCGCTTTTCCAGCCTGACGTCGATAAAGGGCAGGGGATATTTTCACCGGCGCTCCGGCAGCGCAGCATCATGATCCTTACCATCTGGTTCCTCGTCTCGGTTTCCTATTACGGTGTCTTCACCTGGATGCCGGCGAAACTGGCGGGAGATGGTTTCGGCTTCGTGCGCGGTTATGGCTTTCTCGTGCTGGTGGCGCTGGCACAAATCCCCGGTTATGCGCTTGCCGCCTATGGCGTTGAAAAATGGGGCCGCAAGCCGACGCTGATCGGTTTTTGCCTGCTATCCGCGCTTGGTTGCCTGCTTTTCACGCTCGCTTCCGGCGGCGCGATGATTGCCACCTCGCTTCTCATCATGAGCTTTGCGCTGCTCGGCACCTGGGGTGCGCTTTACGCCTTCACGCCGGAGCTTTACCCGACGGAATCGCGGGCAACCGGCATGGGTGCCGCAGGCGCCATGGCAAGGCTCGGCGGCCTGCTGGCGCCGTCACTACTCGGTTATGCCATTGCGCAGGGCTTTGGGGTCGCAATCGGCATATTTGCCGGGCTGCTTGTACTCGCCGCCATTGCGGCAACGATGATCAATGCGGAAACGCGGCAGGTGGCGCTGACTTAGTTGCCGCAAAGGGTGATGGCCTGATCTGATCCATGATCAGGCCATTCTGTTCTTCGCTTACAGCGGCGTGTAATTGACCGGCAGCCAGTCGTAATTGGTGCTGTCGGTGCGCACATGGCCGATGCCGGGGAAGGCGATATGGGCGCCGGCCACCAGATATCTGCCCTCTACCGCCTGTTTGAATGCCAGATCGCGCGCCACGACGGCGGCCTTCTGGTCGACATCGAACTCGATGGCCACATCTGGCTCATCAAACTGGAGGATATCGCCATGGGTGATATCCCCCCAGAAGACGATCTTCTGGCCGTCGCTTTCCAAAACAACAGCGCTGTGGCCCGGTGTGTGACCGGCGTAAAGGATCGAGCCAAGACCGGGGACCGGTGCGGCATTATCGTCGAAAGTCTCGAATTTACCGACATCGATATAGGGCTGGATGCTTTCCTTGGCTTCGGCATACCCCTTCTTCAGCGCTTCAGGCGCTGCCTTGGCCTTTGCCTCGTCAAGCCAGAAGGCGGCTTCGCGCGCATTGACCCGGAGCGTTGCATTGGCAAAGACGCGTTTGCCATCTGCCGATAGCCCGCCGGAATGGTCCGTGTGGATATGGGTGAGGATAATATCGTCTATCTCGTCAGTTTTGTAACCGGAGGCCTCGATATTGGCGACGAGCCTGCCAAGGCTCGGACCGAGATAGGTGCCGGTGCCGGCATCGATCAGCATCAGCCTGTCTCCAGTGTTGACGAGAAATGCATTGACCGAAGTGGGCGTCTCTTCCGGCAGGAAGGCATCCCGTAGCACCTTGGCGGCATGTTCCGGCGTGGTGTTGGTATAGATTTTGGCGAGCGGCAGCGCAATGACGCCGTCCGAAAGGGCGGTGACCTCCACCTTGCCGACCATCAGCCGATAAAAGCCGGGTGCCTGTGTGGCGGCGAAAGGCGCCTTGGCGAATGCGACGGTGGGCGCCACGAAAGGGGCGGCGAAGATGGCGCTGGCGGCGCCTTTGAGAAGCGAACGACGTGAGGGCATGGGTGGCTCCTGAGTTGGGGGAAGGTCTTGAAAGTTTCCGAACTCCAGCTAAGTGTAGAGAGGCCAGCAATCAAATCGATGTGACTTATGCAAACTATCGATCATTTCAATCTCCGTTCCTTCGACCTCAATCTTCTCATCGCTTTTGATGCGATGATGGAGGAAATGAATGTCACGCGCGCTGCGCGGCGGCTGAAAATCCAGCAGCCGGCCATGAGCCACAACATCTCCACCCTGCGGACGTTGTTTCAGGATGAGCTTTTCATCCGCGTGGGACAGGAGATGAAGCCGACGGCGCGGGCGCTCAATCTGGCCGGACCTGTGCGGCAGGCGCTCCGGCATGCGCAGGCGGCGGTGATGACGGCGGACGTGTTCGATCCGGCGACGGAGCGCCGCACCTTCCGGCTGGGCATGTCGAGCGAGGTGGAACTGCTGCTGCTGCCGGACCTGACGGCGCGGCTGCGCGAGATCGCGCCGGGCATCCGCATCCTGGCCCGCAGCGGGCAGGAGCAGGAAATCACCGCGATGCTGGATACGGGCGTGATCGATATGGCCGTAGGATGCGCCTATTCGCAGGAGCAGCGTCACCATTGCGAGCCGCTTTATGTTTCAAGCGTTCTTTGCTGCTTCAACCCGAATTTGCTCGATCTCGCCACGCCCGTGGGGCTCAATGCCTATATGGCGGCAAAACATGCGGTCATATCGCAGACGGACAGCTTGCAGGGCTGCATCAAGGACGCGCTGGAATTGAGCGGCGTGGAAATCGATGTCGTTGCAGCCGCGCCGGATTTTCTCTCGGTTCTGGCAACGGCGCGATCTTCGGCGGTGCTTGCCACCGTATCTTCACGCATCGCGCTGCGTTATGCGCCGATGCTCGGGCTTGAAGTGAGCCCGGTACCGGTGACGCTGAATTTCCCGCCGGTTGCCATGGTCTGGACCTTGCAGACCGATGCGGATCTCGGCGCCGTGTGGCTTCGCCAGCAAATCCGCGAGGTCATGGACCGAACCGTTGAGTGCGGGATATCGGGGATTGCGGCCTAGAAGCGTTTCTCCAGCCATGTGATCGACTGGCCGCTGGAGAGAGGCGCGAGCGAGCCGATCCTGGTGAAACCATAGCGTTCGTAGGTTCTCAGGGCATCCGGGTTCATGGTGTCGATATAGGCACCGGTGCAGCCGCGCTTTCTGGCTTCTTCCTCCGCCATGGCAAGCAGCTTCGCAGCCGTGCCCTGACCGCGCATGGTTTCCGGCACGAAAAGAAGCTGCACATAAAGCCAGCCGCGGCCGGTATATCCCACCAGACCACCGGTCACAGTGTTTTCGTCATTGCGGATGGTGATATTGAGCTCGCGTTTGTCGCTTTCGCCGAAACGGGCGATATTATAGGCCACCAGCGGATCACGGATGGCTTTTTCCGCGTCTGCATCCGCGACGTCGCTCAAAACGAAATTCATGATTTTCTTTCCCGGACGCCGGGCGGCGGCCGTTTATCGTTTTCCCGTTCAAGACGCGGAAAGTCTTGCACTACTGCTAAGGTTCTATCGTCCCTCACGCCACCAGAGCGCGGAGAAGGCAAGCAGCAGGGCGGCGAGCCCGGCAAAACCGGCAAACAGCGGCAGGGTGTTGACACCTTTCAGCACCGTCTCATCGGTCAGGCGTATCAGCATGCGATCCTCGTCGGCAACCCTGATGTCACCGCGTACCGGCAATATATCGGGCAGCGCGATGCGGCCGGAATTATCGGCCACGCGGTGCACGCTGCCTTTGGTGGCGTCGGCCAGCGGCTTCAGCGTTTCGGTCGTCGAAATCATCGCCTTGAATTCCGGCGCATCGACAGCGCCGACATGGACAAGCGTGGTAAAATCGCCGTTTTTGATTTCGAACAGGCCAGTTTCATCCATGCGGCGCTCGATCTTGTAAAGACCGGGTTCCGTGGTGGTAAAGGCCATGTTTTCGGTTTTTCCGGAGGGGAAACGCACGCTTGCCTGACCGGGATCGTCGCCGATGGTCTGGCGGGTGATTTCCAAGGTGCGGCCATTGGCCCGCGCCGTCAGCGCCTCTTCCTCAAGCTCCGGCTCCTTCATCAGCCAGTGGGCGATGCGGCGGTAAAGCGCCACATGCGGGCCGCCGCCTTCAAAACCACGCGCCCATAGCCAGCCCTGATCGGACAGCAGCATGGCGACGCGGCCTTCGCCCTGCCGGTTCAGCACCAGAAGAGGGTCCTGTCCATCGCCCAGCATCACGGTCTGGCCCTGCGGCGGGTCAACACTGATGGTGCGGAACCAGCGGCCCCATTGCGGCGGCTCGTTGCCGGAGCCTTCCAGCCCGCGGGTGACGGGGTGTTTCTTGCCCGCTTCCGAAAGGCGCGGATAAAAGGCGGCCTGATGCACCTGACCTGTCGGCTGGGCGGGCAGCACGGAGGCGAGCGGCGTCATGGCGATCGAATCCTGGCCGGCATGTTCCGGGCCGGCGGCGATCAATAGCGCGCCGCCCTTTTCGACATATTGGGCGATGTAGTCGTAATAGAGGATCGGCAGCACGCCGCGATGCTGATAGCGGTCGAAGATGATGAGGTCGAAATCCTCGATCTTTTCCACAAACAATTCGCGGGTCGGGAAGGCGATCAGCGACAGTTCGTTGATCGGCGTGCCATCCTGCTTTTCCGGCGGGCGCAGAATGGTGAAATGCACCAGATCAACCGAGGCGTCGGATTTAAGCAGGTTTCGCCAGGCGCGTTCGCCGGCATGCGGCTCGCCGGAGACGAGCAGCACGCGCAGATTCTGGCGGATGCCTTCGATCAGGTGAACGGCGCGGTTGTTCGCTGCCGTCACTTCGCCGGGGAGCTCGGCGACGGAAAATTCCATGACATTGTTGCCGCCGCGCGGAACCTTGAAACTGAACGGCGTCGGCTGGCCGGGTGTCGCCTGAAGCGTGGCGATTTCTTCGCCGTTCATCTTCACCGTCACTTCCGCCGGACCGCCGCTCGCGGGGCGGCCGTCGTCAAAGACGCGCAGCGTCAGTTGCTGCTCCTCGTTGACGATGCCGAAGCGGGGCGCACGGACGATCTCGATACGGCGGTCGAATTCATCGGCCTTGCCGGTGATCAGCCCGTGAACGGGGGCGCGGAAACCAAGCGCCTGTTCGGCATTGGGCAGTGCATTGGGAATATCGTGAATCTGGCCGTCGCTGAGGAAGATCGCACCGCCGACGCGCGACGGCGAGACATCCGAAACGGCGGAGGAGAGCGCCGAGAAAAGCTGGGTCGAGGGGGAATCGCTCTCGCCATCGTCGCGCACTTCCACGATGCGTGGTTCGATGCGCGGGAAGCGGGAGAGCCGGTCTTTCAGCGTCTCCAGCGCCGTATCGGTCATTTGCGGCCGATCCTGCACATCCTGGCTCTGCGAGCGATCGACGATGACGGGAACGATGGTGGAGAGCGGTTCGCGCTCCTCCTGCGTCAGAAGCGGATTGGCGATGGCCGCAAGCAAAGCGGCGAGCGCCAGCCCGCGCAGCCACGCGCCGCGCACGCCGCGCCACAGGCCGATGAAGGAGAGGAGAAGGGCGGCGACGGCCAGAACGGCAATCACGATCCACGGCAGGAAGGGGGCAAATGTCAATGTCATGTCACTGCCCCAATCGTTCGAGAAGTGCCGGAACGTGAACCTGGTCGGCCTTGTAGTTGCCGGTCAGCATATACATCATGATGTTGACGCCGGAGCGGAAGGCGTGTTCGCGCTGCATCTCGTCCGGCGGGACGGTCGGCAGAACCGGTGCGCCCTGCGGGTCGACGGCCCATGCGCCGGCAAAATCATTGCCTGTTATCATGATCGGCGTCACGCCATCGCCGGAGGAGGAGAGACCCGACGTGGTCTTGGCCGCACCCTGCCGGGATTCGACCCAGAGTGGCGAACCGTTGTAACGGCCGGGGAAATTGGTGAGCAGGTAGAAGGAGCGCGTCAGAACGTGGTCTTCCGGCACAGGTTCCAAGGGCGGAATATCGATATTGGCGAGGATTGCCTGCAGACGTTCGCCATTTGGGCTGGTCGCGCCGGTATCGAGCGAGGTGAATTGGTCGCGCGTATCGAACAGCACGGTGCCGCCGGCGCGCATATAGGCGTCGATGCGTGAAATCGCAGCGCTTGATGGCATGGGCGCAGAGGCCGAAACCGGCCAGTAGATGATGGGGTAGAAGGACAATTCGTCCTTGGAGATGTCGAGGCCGACCGGTTGACCGGGTTCCAGCGTCGTGCGCCAGGTGAGGAATTCGCTTAAGCCCTGCAAACCCTGTTCGGAAATGCGGTCGACATCATCCTCCCCGGTGCGGACATAGGCGAGGTGGGTGGTGTCCAGCCGGTCGAATATCTGCTCGTCGCCGGGTTTCGGATCGTCGGCGCGGGCGTCACTCGGGGCCATCGCGGCAAAAGCGCCGAGCGCCAGAAGCACGGTCGCGACTGTGGCGCTGCGGGCTTTCGGCAGGCGCGCGAAGGCGCCGTTCATGAACAGCACGATCAGGCTGTCGGCGATCAGCATCAGGAAGGCGGCGATGAAGAGGGCGGGTCGCAGTGATTTCGCGGTTTCGCCAATCAACGCTTCGCTTGACGTGTTGATGCCTGCGACCGTTGTGTTGAGCGGGCGCAACGTCGCACCTGCGGCTAAAAGATTGAGAGCCACGAAACCATCCTCTGTGCCGTAAAGGCCGGGGGGATTGTCGAAACCGGTGCGGGGGGGCTGGCCGGCTGGCATTTCCAGCGGCCGGGCAGTGCCGATTTCGGCGGACAGAGCGCCTTCTGCCGTCAGCAGCCGAAAGGGCGGCAGGGCGGCCGCCGGGGCATTGGCGGCGGCGGAAGCACCGCCTGCCTTCGACAGTTGCACGATACGGCGGAGCATATCGACGAAATGGCCTGATATCGGCAGGTCGGACCAGCTTGCCTCGGCGCTGACATGGAACAGTACGATGCGGCCCGCCTGCACATTGCGGGTGGTGACGAGCGGCGTGCCATCGGCAAGGCTTGCCCACGTGCGCTCGGCAAGGTCCGGTGTCGGCTCGGCCAGAACCTGACGTTTGACGAGGATGCCATCGGCCTTCGGCATGCCGGCGAAAGCGCCGAAATTCGGGAAATCGGCAAGCGGTTGCGGCTCGGCCCAGGAGAGAGCGCCGCCGAGCGCGCGTTCGCCCTGCCGCAGCGTCACCGGCACCAGCGGATCATCAGCGGGGGCTGCGGCAAGGCGTGGTCCGGCGAAACGGATCAGCGTGCCGCCGCCAGCGAGCCAGCGCTGCATCGGCTCATAGGTTTCCTGCGGCAGACGACCGATATCGGCCATGACGATGACGGATGGGTTGGATTGCAGGATTTCCGGGATTGCCTGCGCCAGATCGGCCTGCCGCTGCGGGATGAGATCGGCAAAAGGCTGCAGCGCGCGGCTGATGTAATAAAGCGGCTGCAGCAGCGGCTGGAAATCATTGCCGGTTTCGCCGGCCAGCAGCGCGACGCGGCGGCGGCGGAAACCATCATCCAGCAGATGTACCGCGCCAGCCGTCGAAACCCGTTCGATGGAGAGACGGGCGAAATCGTTGCGAAGTTCGAATGGCGCTTCCACCGTCGCCGTCGTTTCCGCTTCGCCGGGGGCGAAAGCGGCGGTTCCGCTGGCGAGAATGCGGCCTTGGCTGTCCTGCGCATTGACGGTGAGGCTTGCGGCTTCCGCTGTGTCGAGCCGCGAGAGGGTGACGCTCATGGCATCGGCATTGTTGGTGGCACCGGTAATGGCGGCGATGGCCTTGCCGTCGCCCTTCACGATGCGGAATTCGGCGGGCGAGAGGCTGGCAAGTGTTCGCATCGCGTTTTCATCCTGCGCGGTTTGAACACCATCGGCAATATAAGCGAGCGTGCCGGGGGTTGTACCGTTCAGCGCTTCGGTGATGGCTTCGGCCGTGCGCACGCGGTCTGGCACCAATGGTTTCGGCTTGGCGGCGGCGAGCTTGTCCAGCGCCACGGCCGTCGTTCCCGGCACGGCGTCGTGTTCGGCATCGGCGGTGAAGCTGATGGAGACGGGGCGGTCGGCCCGTTCCGCATCGCCAATCAGCGCCTGAGCGGTTGCCACGCGTCTTTCCCAGTCGGGTGCGGAGGCCCAGCTATTGTCGACCACCAGCACCAGTGGGCCGCTGCCGGCGATGCTGTTGTTGCGCGGGTTCACCACCGGATCGGCCAGCGCGAAAATCACGGCGGCGGCGAGCGCCATACGCAACAAGGTCAGCCACCATGGGCTTTTGGAGGGCGTTTCCTCGCGTTTCAGCACCGTTGCCAGAATTTTCAGCGGCGGAAACACCTCCGCCTTGGGGCGCGGCGGAGTAAGCCGCAGCAGCCACCAGATGGCGGGCAGTGCCAGAAGACCGAAAAGAATGTAGGGGCTGGTAAACACGAAAGGCAATGCGCTCATCGGTTGCCACCACCTTGCGCGGGCGCGCCGGACAAATACATGTGCATGGCGACCAACGCCTCGGAGGCGAGATGATCGGTGCGGTGGAACACGAAATTCCAGCCCAGACGGCGCAGCGATGATGACAGCGCCTCGCGTCTTGCGAGATAGGCGCGGGTGTAATCCTCGCGAATGGTCTCGGCGCGGCCGGAAACCAGTTTTTCGCCGGTCTCGGGGTCGCTGAATTCGGTGCGGCCTGAATAGGGGAAGGTTTCTTCGGCCGGATCGGCGATTTCCACCACATGGCCGCGCAGTCCGCGCCGGGCAAGCGGCGAAATCCGCTCCATCACGTTTTTCGCATCATCGAGAAAATCGCCGATGAGCACGATGTCGCTTGCGCCGCGGATCATGCCTGTTTCCGGCATGCCCGATGTAAGCGGCGCATGCATGAGGGCGGTGGCCAGACGTTCGGCGGCGTTTCTGGCTGAGACCGGCTCCATGATGCCGGGGCAGCCGATGCGCTCGCCGGAGCGTGCGAGGATTTCCGCCAGCGCCAGCATCAGCACCAATGCGCGGCTTTCCTTGGAGACGGAACCGAGGGTGGATTTGAACATCATCGATGGCGACATGTCGGCCCAGAGCCAGATGGTGTGGGCTGCCTCCCACTCCCGGTCGCGCACATAGGTATGGTCGTCGCGGGCCGAGCGCCGCCAGTCGATCCGCGACAGGCTTTCGCCTTCGGCATAGGGACGGAACTGCCAGAAATTCTCGCCGATGCCGCGTTTGCGGCGGCCGTGCCAGCCGGCGGTAACGGTGTTGGCGATGCGCTTTGCCTCGACCATGCAGTCCGGCACCAGTGCGGCACGCTGGCGCGCGCGCGCCAGAACTTCGCTACCCGGCGTCTTGTCTACGATCTGGCCGATGGATGCCACAGGCACTCCTTTCGCGAAAGGTTAGGCACGCGTCTTTTTAGTTCTTCGCCTGCTCCACGAGGGCTGCGATGACATCGCGCACCGACATGCCTTCGGCGCGGGCCGCAAAGGTAAGCGCCATGCGGTGTTCCAGCACCGGCTCGGCCAGCGCGTAGACATCATCCAGCGACGGGGCGAGCCTGCCTTCGTAAAGCGCACGGGCGCGGGCCGTCAGCATCAGCGACTGGCCGGCGCGGGGACCCGGCCCCCAAACAACGTGTTTGTCGGTCAATTTGTTGCCATGGCCGGGGCGGGCGGAACGAACGAGCGACAGGATCGCGTCCACCACCTTGTCGCTGACCGGCATCTGGCGAATGAGGGTCTGGATTTCAATCAGGCGTTCTGCCTCGATCACGCCACGCGCTTCGCCGGAGGCGGTGCCTGTGGTGTCGAGCAGGATCTGGCGTTCGGCGGCAAGCTCGGGATAACCGACATCCACCTGCAGGAGGAAGCGGTCGAGCTGGGCTTCGGGCAGCGGATAGGTGCCCTCCTGTTCCAGCGGGTTCTGGGTTGCGAGAACATGGAACGGCTTCGGCAGCTCATAGGTCTGGCCGGCCATGGTGATGTGATATTCCTGCATGGCCTGCAAAAGTGCGGACTGCGTGCGCGGGCTAGCGCGGTTGATTTCATCGGCCATCAGCAGCTGGCCGAAAATCGGACCCTTGATGAAACGGAAGGAACGGCGGCCGTTTTCGTCCTGATCCATGACTTCGGAACCGAGGATGTCCGAGGGCATCAGGTCCGGCGTGAACTGGATGCGGTTGGCATCGAGGCCAAGAACGGTGCCGAGCGTGGTGACGAGCTTGGTCTTGGCAAGGCCGGGAACGCCGACGAGCAGCGCGTGGCCGCCGGAGAGAATGGCGAGAAGCGTGTTCTGCACCACTTTTTCCTGGCCGAAGATGACCTTGGAGACTTCCGCACGGATGGCGGCGATGTCCGAAAGCGCCTTTTCGGCCGAAGCGACGATGGCTTTTTCGTCGAGGGTTTCGCCGGTATTCATCACGCCCATGTCGCTCTCCTCATACCTTCGCCGCCGAGCCTATATCGCCCTGCTTACAGCTTATTGCTCTCTTGGCCGCTGACAAGCGCCATTCGAATGACTATGTCGTGACTTAGTATTTCCTTATCGGCAAAGCGAGACTCGAATATGGCAGCGGAGACGATAAATTCGGCTGATGATGCGGCGGGGCTGGCGGCGATGATTTCCCGCGCCTCCGAGCAGACCGGCGACGCCAAACGCGGGCCGGCCCCGGTGGAACGCTGGAATCCACCCTTTTGCGGCGATCTCGACATGGAAATCCGCGCCGATGGCACATGGTTCTACCTCGGCACGCCCATCGGCAGAGCGCCGCTGGTGCGGCTGTTTTCCACGGTTCTGCGCAAGGATGAAGACGGCAAGACCTACCTCGTAACTCCTGTGGAAAAAGTCGGCATCCGCGTGGTGGATGCGCCTTTCGTCGCCGTGGAAATGAAGGTGACGACGGGAGAGGCGGATGGCGAACCGCTGCTGACCTTCCGCACCAATGTTGGCGATGTGGTTGAGGTTGGGCCGGAGCACGCGCTGCGCTTTGAAATTTTCGGTGAGAACCGCGAATTGAAACCCTATCTTCTGGTGCGTGGCCGGCTGGAGGCTCTCGTCTCGCGGGCGGTGATGTATGATCTTGTGGCGCTGGGAGAGGTGATCGACGTGGATGGCGTCGACATGTTCGCCGTGCGCTCGGGCGGGATGATCTTTCCGGTCATGCCCGCCAAGGAACTGGAGCGGCTTTCGCAATGAATTCGACGACTGACTTCAAGACTTTTACCGCAGCCGATTTCCGCCGCCGGATTTTGCAGGAAGGCGAGGGCGTGGCCGAGCGGGAAAATGGCGACCATGTGCTCAATCCGGGCGTGGTGCTGTCTGGCAACGGCATCCGGCTGAAGGATGCCGCAGTGTTGATACCAGTTATCGACGATGGCAACGATGCGCGGGTGATCTTCACCCAGCGCACGGCAACCCTGCGCCAGCATTCAGGCCAGATTTCCTTTCCTGGCGGCGGCATCGATGCCGAGGACCGCACGCCGGAAGAAGCGGCGCTGCGTGAGACGGAAGAGGAGATCGGCCTGTCGCGTTCTTTCGTGGAAACGGTCGGACGGCTGCCGGATTATATTTCCGGGACGGGTTTTCGCATCAAGCCGGTGCTGTCAGTCGTCCGCCCCGGCTTTGATTTGACGCTTAATCCCACTGAGGTGGATGAGGTTTTCGAGGTGCCGTTGTCCTTCCTTATGGACCCGGCCAATCACGGGCGCGGCAGCCGCATCTTTCAGGGGAAGGAGCGGTTTTTCTACGAAATGCCCTATGGCGAGCGCTACATTTGGGGCATTACGGCGGGCATCGTGCGGACGATTTACGAGAGGTTTTATACATGAATAGCCTTGCCGGGCAGGACTGGTTCGAAAAACCGGCGCTGAAGCGCATCTTTGCGCTTTTGAATGCCGATGGCGGCGAGGTGCGGATCGTCGGCGGCGCAGTGCGCAATGCGCTGATGGATCTGCCGGTCGTCGATGTCGACATGGCAACGACGCTTACCCCCGATGTGGTTGTTCAGCGAGCGAAAGCAGCTGGTATCAAGGCGGTGCCAACCGGCATCGAGCACGGCACGGTGACGCTGGTGATCGATGGCGAAGGCTTTGAAGTCACGACTTTGCGCCGCGATGTCGAGACCAATGGCCGCCATGCGCAGGTGGCTTTCGGCACCGACTGGCAGACCGATGCCGAGCGGCGAGACCTCACCATCAACGCCCTTTATGCCAACGAAAAGGGTGAGATCATCGACCTTATCGATGGCCTTCCCGATGTGGAAACCCGCACGGTGCGCTTCATCGGTGATGCGGCGATGCGGATTGCGGAAGATTACCTTCGTATCCTGCGGTTTTTCCGCTTTTTTGCCCATTATGGTTCAGGCCGGCCCGATGCCGATGGCTTGCGTGCGAGTGCGCGGGCCAAGGACAAGCTTGGGACGCTTTCGGCCGAGCGGGTGTGGAGCGAGCTGAAAAAACTGCTTTCCGCGCGTGATCCTTCCCGCGCCCTGCTGTGGATGCGGCAATCCGGTGTTCTGACGGAAATTCTTCCCGAAACGGAAAAATGGGGCATTGATGCCATTCACGGGCTGGTGGCGACGGAGCAGTCCCTCGCCTGGGCTGTGGACCCGATGCTGCGGCTTGCCGCCATCGTGCCGCCCGACAAGGACAGGTTGGCGGCACTTGCGACGCGGCTGAGGCTTTCGAAGGCTGAGGCGGGATATCTTGCGCATTGGGCTTCCGCCCCGGTGATCGACCCTGACATGAAGGAGACGGCGCTTGACCGGCTGCTTTATCGCCAGGGTGTCGAGGGTGTGAGGACGCGGCTGAAGCTCGCGCTTGCCTCGGCCCGCGCCGACGTCTCTGCGGGTGATGCGGCGATGCAGAAAGTGGCGTGTCTTTCGACGCTGCTGACGAGAGCGGAAAAATTCAAAAAACCGGGATTTCCGTTGAGCGGTGCGGATGTGATGGCCGCCGGCGTCGAGGCTGGCCCGAAGGTGGGCGAGGTGCTGAAAAGTCTCGAGGAAAAGTGGATCGACGTCAATTTCTCGCTGGACCGGGCAGCGCTGACCGCCCGGCTGAAAACCATGCTGGAGAATTGAGACCGCAGCGATGACGGCGGTTCGGCTTAAGCCGCATTTGCCTCGTCGCGGATGCGGGCCTTGATGTTGTCGATCATATTTTCGCGGATCGTGGTTTCGCCATGGGCCGAGCGCATATGTTCCACCGTGCGGCGGACAACTTCGGCGTCGTCATCGGCGCGTGTATGCCAGGCACAGCCGGGCACGAGCGTTCCACATTCAAACAGTCTCATTGGTTTTACCTCCCTGTTTCGAGTGAGGGACAGCATTGAAAGAACATGCTGTCCCTCTGCCAAGAAACGAATGGTCGCCGCTTATGTTCCAGAGCGGCACCCTTCGACCCTGTTCGGGTCTCTATTCTGGTCCTTATTCTGGCATTGCCCAGCACTGGAAAACAGAGGATGTGCCGGCTGCCGGAATTTTTGTACGAGGCATTTCGTCATTGGCCGCCCGCCGTGCCGTGGTTTGTCCGGCAAGGGTGCGCTTTACCTGTTCGACATAAAAGGAATGCGGCAGTTCGCGATCGCCCGTGGCACGCATTTCCGCTGCCAGGCGGTCGATCAAATCAGGGGTATCGATGGAATGCTGCGCTTCCTCGGGGGAAGCAGAAATAGGCATGCTGTTCGAAGTAATCATGACGATAGCTCCTCCAGTACGTCTGCGGGAGGAGACTATCACTGCCTTGATTTTTCCATAAGTCCTAATTTGCGCTATTTGCGACAAATTGGCTGATGAGCGTCAAATTTGCGTGAGGTTTTTTAAGGCCAGCGCACTACTGGCGGCAGAGACGACAGGATCGATTCGACATTGCCGCCGGTCTTCAGGCCGAAGATGGTGCCGCGGTCGTAAAGCAGGTTGAATTCCACATAACGGCCGCGGCGGATAAGCTGCTCGTCGCGGTCCTCTTCCGTCCAGGGTTGATTGAAATTGGTACGGACGATTTTCGGATAGACCAGATTGAAGGCGCGGCCGACATCCTGCACGAAGGCGAAATTGGCGTCCCAGCCGCCCTTTTCTTCTTCCGGGTGGAGCCAGTCGAAAAATATGCCGCCGATGCCGCGGGCTTCGTTGCGGTGCTTCAGGAAGAAGTAATCATCGCACCAGCTTTTGTAGCGCGGATAATCGGCGACGGGGTGGCGTTTGCAGGTGATTTCGAAGGCGCGGTGGAACAGCTGGGTATCTGCGTCCTCCTGCGTCCGTCTGCGGCCCAGTACGGGTGTCAGATCCGCGCCGCCGCCGAACCAGTGGCTGGTGGTGACGACCATGCGGGTGTTCATGTGCACGGCCGGGACATTGGGGTTGACCGGATGGGCGATCAGCGAAATGCCCGAGGCCCAGAAGCGTGGGTCTTCTTCCGCACCCGGTATCTGCTGGCGGAATTCCGGCGAGAACTCGCCATAGACGGTGGAGGTGTGCACGCCGACCTTTTCGAAGACGCGGCCTTCCATCATCGACATCTTGCCGCCGCCGCCTTCGCCATTGTCACGCAGCCAGTCCTTCTGCACGAAGCGGCCGGGCTCCTGATCCGACAGGGGGCCCGTCAGGTCGTTCTCGAGCGTTTCGAAGGAGGTGACGATGGTGTCGCGCAGATGCTGGAACCAGGCTTGGGCAACGGCCTTCTTGTCTTCGATGTCCTCGGGCAAGCCCTTCGGCAAGATTGGCCGTTCCATGCATAGTCTCCTTAGAGCATTTCCAGGAAAAGCGGTATCGCTTTTCCGTCAGGACAATGCGTAAAAATAAAGAGCTAGAGCGTTTTCGCGATTCGAAGAAAAGCGGAAACGCTCTAGGTGAAGTCGATTCCCCGTCGCGTCTAGCAGGTGCCGGCTTCATGCACAAATTCGACTCGCCAAGTTCACATGCGGACACTATCTTTATCGATGTAGGTGCCAGAGGTGAATATCATGACGAAATTTGCCGGACCGCCGCCCCTCGACGGGCTGAAGCGCAGGATTGCCAATCACCGCAGGGAACGCGAAAGCGCCGGCGGTGAACAAAAACGTGACGGCATGTTCGTGCGGCAGACCTTCTGTCTTGAGCGTGAAGAGGCCCGCGCCAAGGCGCGCGAATGGTTCGACAGCTTTCCCAAGGCCGCCTATTGGACGGAAGTGGAAAGCTGGCGGCAGCTGGAAGGCGACCGCATCGAATTCACCATGCGGCGTTTGCCCTCGGCCGATTGAACTTTAGAAATGCTCAGGCACGCGGCTCGGCGTAACGCAGGCGGCTTTCGATCAGCACACCGCTTTCATCCAGAATGGGGTGGGCCACCGTTACGATATGAGCGTTGATGCGCTTCAGATCCCGCAGCATGTCGAGATGCAGCGAGCTGGTCTGCATGCTTTCTGCCAACCCGTCGCGCAGCCGCTCCAGATGGCGATTGGAGGACTGTTTCTCGAGGCGGCGGATGTCCACCTTGCTTTCCATCAGCCGGCGGGCGAGATCGAAATCGCCGGTGACCAGAATGCTCTGGGCAGCGCGCAGGTTCTCGATGGTCATGTCGAACAGGGTCTTCAACTCCTCATAACCGTCATCGGAAAACTTGAAGCTGTTCAGCACTTTCTTGCGAATCTGCTCGCAGATGCCTTTTTCGATGATATCGCCGATATGTTCGAGATTGATCGCATAATCGATGATGGCGATCGAACGGCGGGCTTCCTCGTCGGAAAGCCCCCTGCGCCCCAATTGCGAAAGATAGACCTTCACCTCCTGCTGACGGCGATCGACTTTGGTTTCGAGGAGCGAAACTTCCTGAAGCGGTGCGAGATCATTGTGCTTGAAGGCGTTTTCGGCGCGGATCAGCATGCGCTCTATGCTGTCGCCCACGCTCAGGACCTCGCGGGTGGCGTTGGCCAGCGCGACGACCGGCATATCAAGCGCCTGCTGGTCGAGGAAATTTGGACCATCCTCAGCCTTCGGATCGCCCGGCACCAGCTTTGCCATCAGGTCGGATATGAGCCCGGAGAAAGGCCAGGCGACAGCTGCCAGAATGACATTGAAGATGAGGTGGGCATCGACTGGCAACTTGGCGGGCGAAAGCGGCAATTGTTGCAAATACGTTGCGCCGTAAGAGGCGAGCGGCATGGCGATGAGGCAGCCGATGGTGCGCACCACGAGGTTGCCGATGGTGATGCGCCGTGCAGAGGCGGGGCCGGAGAGTGTGGCGATGACGGGCGGAATGGCGCCGCCGAGATTGGCGCCGAGAATGAGAACAATGATGAGGCCGGCCGACAGCGTGCCGGTGGCGGCCAGCGACAGGATCAGCACCACGACGGCGAGGCTGGAGGAGGAGACGAAGGCAAGCACGGCGGAAAAGATCAGCGCGACGGGCCATGCGCCATCCAGCAGGCCGATGAAAACGCCGAGTGCCGGCGAAGCGCGCATCGGCTCGGTGGCGCCGCTCAAAAGATGCAGCGACAGAAGCATGAGGCCAATGCCGATAACCGCCGTTCCGCCGCCCTGTCTGGCGTTGGAGCTGCCTTTTTTGAGAATGATGCCGGAAAGGATCAGAAGCGGCGACAGCCATTCCACGCCGGCCGCCACAATCCACGCGGTGACGGCGGTGCCGACATTGGCGCCAAGCAGCACCACCTGCGCCATGCGCGGTTTGATGAGGTCACGTTCGGCGAAGGAGGCGACGGTGAGTGCCGTTGCCGTCGAGCTTTGAAGTGCGACGGTGGCGAAGAAGCCGGAAAAGAACGAACGCGGGCCGTTCTGAGTGCCGGTGGCCAGCACGCTTCTGAGTTTCATGCCGAAAGCGCGGGTGACGCCGTCCTTGACCTGCGCCAAGCCGAAAAGCAGCAGCGCGACCGCGCCGAGAAGGTTGACGATGACAATGGTGGATTGCATGCGACGTCTCCTCACACCCGCCGGCGGATTGTCCCGGCGAGGGCGATTTTTAATTGCCCGGCTAATCAGTATAGGAGCGTAAACGCCTTCGGTACAGGCCGGGTTGCGACAGTTTCGCGGTAAAATTGGTCAATCTTTATGTTTGCCTGCAAAAATGGCTACAAAGATGGCAGGTCAGGCCCATGCCGTCTGGCGCAGGGCCTCGCCGGTGATCATTGCCGCCGACATGGCGACGTTGATGGAGCGTTGTCCGGGCATCATGGGGATGATGATTCGCTCATCCGCCTTGTCATGCACGTGGTCTGGCACGCCGGCACTTTCCCGGCCAAAGAGCAGGATATCATCGCTGCGGTAGCTGATGTCAGTATAGGGCAGGGCGGCCTTCGTGGAGGCGAGAACAAGGCGGCGGCCAGTGGTCGCCCGCCATTCCTCGAAGCGCTCCCAGCTGACATGGCGCATCAGCGCCGCCGCGGCAATATAATCCATGCCAGCGCGTTTCAGATTGCGGTCGGAAATATCGAAGCCGGCCGGCTCGATGATATCGACCCCGAGGCCAAGGCAGGCGGCCAATCGCAGAATGGTGCCGGTATTGCCGGGAATATCGGGCTGATAAAGAGCTATTCTGATTTCGGGCCTGATTTCGGGCATGGTCTTCTCATTGCGGTTGGCGTGCCTGCCCGATTATCACGAGCGGGGGGCGGGCAACAGATGCGGCACAAAAAGTCCCTTTCCGGTGCCGTTGCCGGGCGGATATTCATTCGCGTGACACACAGGGCGGCTACCCATTCATCAGCACATCGTCAGGCCTGCCCGGAACAGCGGACGTGGCCGTCACGATACTTTTCGAGCCGGATTTTCTGCACGCAACAACAGGAGGACGACATGTCCGAACGGGTGAATTTTGTCCATCTGACCGATCTGCATATCGGCAATCCTCAGGTGCAGGATGATGATCTTTATTCCGAGACCTCGGCCACGTTGTCCGCCACGCTCACGCAGATCAAGGCGCTGGTGCCGCCGCCGGAATTCATCGTCGTCAGCGGTGATCTGACCAACCGGGGCGATGTCGGCAGCTATGAAGAACTCAAGCGCCTGATGGCTGAGGCGGAACTGGATATGCCGGTGCTTTTCGCGCTTGGCAATCATGACCGTCGCGACGGTTTTTATCCCGTGATGCTTGGCCGCAACGAAGATCTGGATGCGCCCTACGACCATTCGCGGGTGATTTCGGATATCCATGTCATCGTCATGGATACCAGCGTTCCCGGCAAGGTCGGGGGCGCCTTCGAACCAGGCCAGATCGAATGGCTCGAGGAGGAACTCGAAAACCATCCGGACCTGCCGAAGCTTCTGGTGATGCACCATGCGCCGGCGCTCGATTTCGACCGTCCCGACGCGGAGTGGGAATCTCTGTCCTTCGACGATACCGAGGCGCTGGACGAAGTGTTGTTCGAACACGACGTCATGGGCATTCTGGCGGGCCATATCCATTATGATCGCATGTCGCACTGGCAGGGTATTCCCGTTGTCGTCGGCATCGGCCAGCATTTCGCTACCGACCCGTTGTGGCTGCATGAGGGTGTGCGCATGCTGTCCGGTGCATCTTTCGCCATCGGCACGGCGCGGGATACCGGTCTGACCGTCACCTTCGCGCCGCAGCCCAGCGATCGCCGGGAACTCAAGCGTCATACGCAGGCCGGCATGGTTGAGCTTGTTACGGAATATGAGAGCGGGCAGGCGCAGGACGCAGCTGAATAAGACGACATATCCAGATTGAGTGATGGGCGGAAACCTTTGCGGGTAAATCCGCCCATTTTGTTATGTTCGACACAATCGGAAGTTTTCTGGCCCATCCAGTATCTTTCCGACTGGTCATTGATTATTTTTTGCGCTACAAGGCCACATCTTCAACACCAGCTAGGGAGGTTCTCATGGATATTGACATTCGCTTTCGCCTCCCGGCCCCAGTAGTGCCGCTGCTGGCTTAGGTGTTACCCCGCGGTTTGACCGCGTTTCCCATTTCTCGATTCGTCATGTGGCTGTCACGGCCATATCCAAAGACTTTTCCGTTCCGTCGTGAGCCATATTTGCGTTTGCTCACCTTTCGATGGGGCGATTGATTGCCGGAGCTTGGCCTATGTTTGGCTGGTTTGAAAAACGCCTCGATCCTTTTCCTTCTTCGACGCCCGATGTGCCGCCGAAGACGCTGTTGCCGTTCCTGTGGCATTATGTGAAGCCCGCATGGCCGTGGCTGCTGCTGCTTGGCCTGATGTCCATGGGCATCGCCATTGCCGAAGCCATGCTCTACAAATTCCTCGGCAGTATCGTTGACTGGCTTTCCACCGCCGATCGCGCGACGTTTTTTGCCGATGAGGGCTGGCATCTGATCGTCATGGCCGGGCTGGTGCTCTTCCTGCTGCCGCTGATGGGCGCGATCCACACCATGACGATGCACCAGACGCTTGCCGGCAATTTCGGCATGATCGCGCGCTGGAAGATGCATCGTTTCCTGCTGCGTCACTCCATGAACTTTTTCGCCAATGAATTTGCGGGCCGGGTTTCGACCAAGGTGATGCAGACGGCACTGGCGATCCGCGAAGTGGCGTTGAAGGTGATCGATGTTTTCGTCTACGCCATCAGCTTCGTCGTTTCGATGCTGTTTATGGTGGCGGCGGCCGACTGGCGGCTGGTCATTCCGCTTCTGGCATGGCTCGGCATCTATATGGGTATCCTCGCCTATTTCGTGCCGAAACTCGGCCGGCTGGCGCAGGAACAGGCCGATGCACGCTCGCTGATGACGGGCCGGATCGTCGATAGTTACACCAACATCTCGACGATCAAGCTGTTTTCCCATGCGGGCCGTGAGGAGCGATATGCGCGTGAGGGCATGAATGTGTTTCTGGGCACCGTTCACCGCCAGATGCGCAAGATTTCCGCCTTCAACATCCTGATCGACCTCAATAATGCGGTGGTGCTGTTTTCCACGGCCTCGCTTGGTCTCTATTTCTGGATGCAGGGTTCGGTGACGGCCGGTTCGGTCGCCATCGCCATCAGCCTTGCCATGCGCGTCAACGGCATGTCGCAGTGGATCATGTGGGAAGTCACGTCGCTGTTTGAAAATATCGGCACGGTCTATGACGGCATGTCGATGATGACGAAGCCGCATGATATCGTCGATGCTCCGAAGGCGCCGCAGCTTGCGGCACCGCAGGGCGCCATCCGTTATGATAACGTCCGCTTCCACTACGGCAAGAACAAGGGTGTGATCGACGGGCTGACGCTAGATATCAAGCCGGGCGAGAAGGTTGGTCTCGTCGGTCGCTCAGGCGCTGGCAAGACGACGCTGATGAACCTGCTTTTGCGCTTCTATGATCTGGAAGCGGGCAGGATCACCATCGACGGGCAGGACATCTCCAAGGTGTCGCAGGACAGCCTGCGCGAGCTGATCGGTGTGGTGACGCAGGATACGTCGCTGCTGCACCGCTCGATCCGCGACAACATCGCCTATGGCCATCCCGAGGCCACCGACGAGCAGGTGATCGCGGCGGCGAAGCGGGCAAATGCCTGGGACTTCGTGGAAACGCTGGTCGATATGCATGGCCGACAGGGCCTCGATGCCCAGGTGGGCGAGCGCGGCGTAAAACTCTCCGGCGGCCAGCGCCAGCGTATCGCGATCGCCCGTGTCTTCCTCAAGAACGCGCCGATCCTGGTGCTGGACGAGGCGACCTCGGCGCTCGACTCCGAAGTTGAGGCGGCGATCCAGGAGAACCTGTTCTCGCTGATGGAAGGCAAGACGGTGATTGCGATTGCCCACCGCCTTTCGACGCTGACGGAAATGGATCGGCTCATCATCCTCGACAAGGGCCAGATCGTGGAAGCGGGCAGCCATGCGGAACTGGCGGCGATGGGCGGCATCTATGCCGATCTGTGGCGGCGTCAGTCCGGCGGCTTCATCGCCGACCATGACGCGGAAGTGGCCGCGGAATAAAAAAAGCATAGGGGCGGGGAACACTCCCCGCCCTTTTTCATTTCCCGAACGTTACCGAAATATAATCTCTTCCCCAACGCTCTGCGGCTGTTCCGGCAACGGGAATCCGCCTATATCCCGATGATGGTCATTACCCGCATCTTCGAGTTTTTCGAGAACTGGATAAAGCCCTTCGCCCGCAAGGACGATTTGCGGCCGCCTGAAAACACATTCGCTTTCATCTGGTTTTACATCTCGCAGGCCAAGGCGCCGTTTTTCGCCATGCTGGTGCTGGGCGGGCTGACGGCGGCCATCGAGGCGGCGCTGTTCTGGTTTGTCGGGCGGCTTGTGGATATTCTCTCGACCGTGAAGCCGGGAGAAGGCTGGGCGGGACTGCTTTCCACCCATGGCGGCGAGCTGGTGGGCATGCTGGTGTTGATCGGCGTCGTGCGTTTCATCGTCACCATGATTACGGCGCTGGTGGACCAGCAGATCATCACGCCCGGCTTTTACAATCTGGTGCGCTGGCAATCCTACATGCATGTGGCGCGGCAATCGCTTTCCTTTTTCCAGAATGATTTTTCCGGCCGTATTGTCACCAAGGTATGGTCGGGCGGGCAGGCGGCGGGCGATCTCGTTACCTCGCTGATGGAAAGCGTCTGGTTCGTCGGCATTTATTCCGTCTCGATGCTGTTTCTGATCGGCGGGCTGGACTGGCGGCTGGCCGTCGTCGTGCTGGTCTGGGTGCTGATCTTTTCGGCGCTGGCGCGTTATTTCGTGCCGCGCATTCGATACCATTCGAAAGAGACGGCGGAAGCCGCCTCGATGCTCTCCGGCCGCATGGTGGATGCCTATAGCAATATCCAGACGCTCCGGCTTTTCGGCCGCGATGACGCCAATGATCGCTACATGCGGCAGGGTTTCGACATCTTCCAGAACGCCACCATGACCTTTACCCGGTTCATCACCGGCGTGCGCGCCTCCATGGCGCTGCTGTCAGGGGTGATGATCACCTCCATGGCGGCGCTGTGCATCGATCTGTGGCTATCAGGCAGGATCAGTTCCGGTGCGGTGGCCTTCACGCTGGCGCTGGTGCTGCGCCTCAACTTCCTGCTCGGCCGCTTGATGACGCAGTTCAACGGCATCATGCGCAATTTCGGCACGGTGCAGAATGCCGCCGAGTTGATCTCGCAGCCGATCGGCCTTGTCGATGCGCCGGATGCGGCCGCGCTGGAAGTGAAACGGCCGAGCATCCGTTTCGACAATGTCAGCTTCCATTATGGGCGGGCGAACGGTGTCATCGACAATCTCAATCTCGATATCGAGGCGGGGGAGAAGGTCGGCATCGTCGGGCGTTCCGGCGCGGGCAAATCCACCCTCGTCAACCTGCTGCTGCGGTTTTACGATGTCGAGAAAGGCCGCATCCTGATCGACGGGCAGGATATCGCCAGAGTGACGCAGGAATCGCTGCGCGCCCATATCGGCATGGTCACGCAGGATACGTCGCTTTTGCACCGCTCCATCCGCGACAACATCATGTTCGGCCGCATGGATGCCACCGAAGCGCAGTTGCGTGAGGCGACGCGGCGGGCCAAGGCGGATGATTTCATCGAGAGGCTGGAAGACCAGCGCGGCCGCACCGGTTTCGACGCCCATGTTGGCGAACGTGGCGTGAAACTCTCCGGCGGCCAGCGCCAGCGCATCGCCATCGCCCGCGTGATGCTGAAAGACGCGCCGATCCTCGTGCTCGACGAGGCGACCTCGGCGCTCGATTCGGAGGTGGAGGCGGCGATCCAGAGTAATCTGGATGAGCTGATGCAGGGCAAGACGGTGCTGGCCATCGCCCACCGCCTGTCGACCATCGCCGCGCTGGACCGGTTGATCGTGATGGATCAGGGCCGCATCGTCGAGCAGGGAACGCATTCCGATCTGGTCTCGCAGGGCGGACTTTATTCGGAGCTTTGGGCACGGCAATCGGGTGGTTTTCTCGCTGCCGAGGAGACCGTCTGAGACTGCGCTCTGCGACCGGGCGGCTATTCAATATGCACAAATATGAAATCAATGGTTGCTAATATCTGAAAAAACACACGAATAAAAAAGATTTATTCAACCTGAAATTTATAACAGGGCGGTAAGCTCTTGTTTATCGGTGCATGCAAAAAAAGGACCGCGGGAGGAACGCGCTCATTTTTTTGTGGATCGAGAACAATGCATATTTTTAGAATTCGTATTCTTCTGCCGGCATTGTTCGGCATCACAGTTCTCTTTTCCATCGCCCAGGGGGCCGCAAGCATGCGGTCCATCGGTGAGATGGAGCAACAGGCCGGCAACATCGTTCGGCGTATGGAGCGTTCGCTCATCATCGCCGATCTGAGCGACAGGCTAAGCGATATTCGTCGCAACTATCTGGTGGCGATGAACGCGGCAACGCCGGAGGCGCGGAATGCCATGTTCCAGCGCATCCTCAAAGCCCAGCAGGAGCGCGCCGAGGCGTTTGATGCCTATGGTGCGCAATTGCAGCTGCCTGCAACGATTGAAAAATTCCAGCGCCTGAATGGAATGGTCACAAATTACGAGGCCATGGGCGTGGAGCTGAAAAAAATCATCGTCACCGGCGATGTCGACGCCGCCCGGGCGCAGGTCGCCAAGATGACGCCGGTGGGCAACGCGGCGGGTGTGCTGATGAAAGAGATGATTGAGGACAATCGCGAGCGCGGTCTGGCGGACCAACAGGCGGCAGAGGCGGCGGGTGATTTTGCCTTCTTCATGTCGCTTGGCGGCATGCTCGTTGCCGCTGCCGTTGCGCTTGCCGCTGCGGTTTTTAGTTTCCGGCGTATCTCGCGCCCGATCAATGACATCACCCGCGCCATGAACGGGTTGGCTGCTGGCGATAATGAGAGCGCCATTCCACATTCCGGCCGCAAAAACGAGATCGGTGAAATGGCCGCGGCCGTTGCCGTATTCCGCGACAATGCCATCGAACGCGAGCGTCTGGAGCGGGAAACCGAGGCCAATCGCAGCCTCAGCGAGCAGGAGCGGATCGAGCACGAAGCACAGAAAGCGCGAGAAGCGGAAGAAATCCGTTTCGCGGTTGAAAATCTGGGCGCCGGGCTGAAGAAACTCTCGCAGGGCGACATGACCTGTCGTCTGGATATCGCCTTTGCCGAGCGGCTGGATGGTTTGCGCGGCGATTTCAACGAATCGGTCGCGACGCTGCAGGCGGCGCTGCGCTCGGTCGGTGAAAATGCCCGGGTCATCGATGCGGGCGCCGGCGAAATTCTGGCGGCGGCAGGCGATCTTTGCCGCCGCACAGAACAGCAGGCATCTTCCGTCGAAGAAACGGCGGCGGCGCTGGAACAGGTGACGACGGCGGTGAAGGATTCGGCCCATCGCGCCGCCGAAGCCGGCCGGATCGTGGAGCGAGCGCGGGAAAGTGCCGAAATGTCCGGCCAGATCGTTACGCGCACGGTTCTGGCGGTGCAGGATATCGAAAAATCCGCCAATGAGATCAGCAATATCATCAGCGTCATCGATGAGATTGCATTCCAGACCAACCTTCTTGCACTGAACGCCGGGGTGGAGGCTGCCCGGGCAGGCGATGCCGGCAAGGGTTTTGCCGTCGTGGCGCAGGAGGTGCGCGAACTGGCGCAGCGTTCGGCCAATGCCGCCAAGGAGATCAAGGTTCTCATCAGCCGTTCCGGCGAGCAGGTGCGCGAAGGGGTGTCGCTGGTCGGCAAGACGGGGGAGGCGCTTGAAGGGATCGTCGACGAGGTGCGGGAGATCAACCGCCACGTCGCATCCATCGTTGTCTCGACGCGTGAACAGTCGACCGGTCTTTCGGAAATCAGTTCCGCCGTGAACCTGATGGATCAGGGCACCCAGAAAAACGCGGCCATGGTGGAACAGACGACGGCTGCCAGCGGCAGCCTCGCTTCGCAGGCGGGCGCCCTCAACGTGCTGCTTTCGCAGTTCACATTGCGGGGGGCGGGGGAAAACATTCTTGTGGCCGGTCCGGCCTCGGTTCCGCAGCCTTCGCCGGCACGCGCGATGGGGCAAAAAATCGCTGCCGCCTTCGGTGGTGGACGACAGGCCGCGTCGGCACAGGAATGGTCCGAGTTCTGATCCGGGCTCTGCGGCCCGGCAAAATAAGGACGGCGGCTTTCGGGCCGCCGTTTTCGTAGGTCAGGGCGTCTGGTGTTACCGGCCGATCATGAAATCCGCCATCAGTCCGTAATGATTGGAGCCGAGGCTGTCGGGCAGGCGGGTGGTCTTCATCAGGGTTGCCGGTTCACGGGCGAAGATGTGGTCGATGGCGATGCCGAAGCGGCCTGCCTCCGTTGGCCATGTGGCGGGTTCCCATGGTGCTTTCTTCAGGTCGTTGGCGGCAAGAAAAGCGCGCATGTCGGGGGCGATGCTCGCCGAATTGAAGTCGCCCGCCAGAATGAGCGGCCCTGTGACGCGGAACAGGATTTCGCTGATCTCGTCCAGCTCATGTGCATGATAATCGTCGAAATAGGGTTTGGTGATGTGACCGGCGGCAAGCGTCAGCTCCGTGCCATCGAAATCGACGCTGGCGATGGCGAAACGGTCGCGGCGCAGATCGCTGAGGCTGTGGAAATGGCCTTCCAGCAATGGCCGTTTCGACAGGATCAAAAGGTCGCAGGTGGGCGTTCCGGTATAACAGCCGAGCCTGTGGGGATAGGTTTGCTCAAGCCGTGGCAGAACCGATTGCAGCGCCGCCGCCTCGAACAGATAGACAGCATCCGCGCCTGATTCGAGAATGGTGTCGGCAATCGCATCCGCATTGACGCCATTGTCCATCAGCACGTTGAAGGACAAAAGCCGGAAGGGCCTCGCATCCGATGCCGGGTTGGCGGATGTGGAGAATTCCATCAGCATGGCGATGGCATGGATGGCAAGTGCCAGCGACCAGACCATGAGCAGGGCGGAAACGGTGTCGCGCGTGAACCAAAAGACGAGGCACGACAACAGGATACAGACAAGGGCGATGTGGAGCTGGAAACTTGTGACGAAGGCGAGAAGCCAGAAATCCGTCACATAACGCAGGCTGGCGATGAAAAGAACGGCAGCCACCATCGTGGAGACCATGCAAGCGAGCTTCGCCGTCATCCGAATCCCTGCTTTCCAAGCTCTCCCTGTGCGTCTCGTAACATGGGGCACAGGCGGGCACAATGTTGCCCGCCTGCCAAGGCCCGCGAAAAATGCGAAACAAATCGGCCCCTCAGGCAGAATTACGGCAGCTTTGTGTGCTTTGCTCTTGCCAAGTCAGTCAATATTTTGCGATCAAACACATTGACGCGGTTTCTTGATGCCGCAGTTGTGTCCAGGACGATGGGACGGAGTTTGTCCTGGATCAAATCATAGCGGGAGGACTCATGCGATTTACGGCAAAAACAGCGCAGAGGATGGTGTAGCGGTGAGCGAGCACGTAACCAATCACGACGCCTCGGGTGAACCGACCCGTCGCGATTTTCTTTATCTAGTAACCGGAATGACGGGCGCCGTTGGCGCTGCTGCAGTCGCATGGCCGTTCATCGACCAGATGCGTCCCGATGCATCGACGCTGGCGCTCGCTTCCATCGAAGTGAATGTCGCGGCGGTCGAGCCGGGCATGTCGCTTACCGTGAAGTGGCGCGGCAAGCCGATTTTCATCCGCAACCGCACGGAAAAGGAAATCGATGAAGCCAAGGCGGTCGCTCTCGGCGACCTCAAGGATCCGGTGGCGCGCAATGCCAACATTGCCGCCGAAGCGCAGGCGACGGATATCGACCGTTCCGCCGGTGAGGGCAAGGAGAACTGGATCGTCATGATCGGTTCCTGCACCCATCTCGGTTGCGTTCCGCTCGGCCAGGCCGGCGATTTCGGCGGGTGGTTCTGTCCCTGCCATGGCTCGCACTACGATACGGCGGGCCGCATTCGTAAGGGCCCGGCGCCGCAGAACCTCGCCATCCCGACATTTGCATTCACATCCGATACCGTGATCAAGATCGGATAAGGGGACAGATATTTATGAGTGGCCATTCCAGTTATCAGCCGTCCACCGGCATCGAGAGGTGGATCGATTCGCGGCTTCCCTTGCCGCGCTTGATCTATGACAGCTTCGTTGCCTATCCTGTCCCGCGTAACCTGAACTACGCCTACACCTTCGGTGCGATGCTTTCCGTCATGCTGATCGTGCAGATACTCACCGGCGTCGTGCTTGCCATGCATTATGCCGCTGAAACGACGGTTGCCTTCAATTCCGTCGAAAAGATCATGCGTGACGTCAACCACGGCTGGCTGCTGCGTTATATGCACGCCAACGGCGCGTCGTTCTTCTTCATCGCGGTCTATCTGCACATTGCCCGCGGTCTTTATTACGGGTCCTACAAGGCGCCGCGCGAAATCCTCTGGATTCTCGGCTGCGTGATCTATCTCTTGATGATGGCGACGGGCTTCATGGGCTACGTGCTTCCCTGGGGCCAGATGTCCTTCTGGGGCGCGACCGTTATCACCGGCTTCTTCACGGCTTTCCCGCTGATTGGTGAATGGATCCAGCAGTTCCTGCTCGGCGGCTTTGCGGTGGATAATCCAACGCTCAACCGCTTCTTTGCGCTTCATTACCTGCTGCCCTTCATGATCGCGGGTGTCGTCATCCTGCACGTGTGGGCGCTGCATGTGACCGGCCAGACCAACCCGACCGGTGTGGAAGTGAAGAGCAAGACCGATACGGTTCCCTTCACGCCCTATGCGACGCTGAAGGATGCGCTCGGCGTTTCGGTGTTCCTCATCGCCTATGCCTGGTTCATCTTCTACATGCCGAACTTCCTCGGCCACCCTGATAACTACATCATGGCCAATCCGCTCTCGACGCCGGCGCATATCGTGCCGGAATGGTATTACCTGCCGTTCTACGCGATGCTGCGCGCCATCACCTTCAATGTCGGGCCGATCGATTCCAAGCTCGGTGGCGTTCTCGTCATGTTCGGGGCGATCATCGTGCTGTTCTTCCTGCCCTGGCTCGATACGTCGAAGGTTCGCTCTGCCGTCTATCGTCCGTGGTACAAGTTGTTCTTCTGGATTTTCGTGGTCAACGCCATCCTGCTCGGCTGGCTGGGTTCACGTCCTGCGGAAGGCCTCTATGTCGTCATGTCGCAGATCGGCACGCTGTACTATTTCGGGTTCTTCCTCGTCATCATGCCGATCCTCGGTCTGGTCGAAACGCCGCGGCGTATTCCGAATTCGATTACCGAGGCCGTTCTTGAAAAGAACGCCGCCAAGAAGGGTGCCGCGCCAGCGGTCGCCCAGATCTGAGCGCGAAGGAAGGATGACGACAATGAAGACGCTTCTCACGAGCATCGCGCTTATCGCCGCCATTGGCTGTTCCGCCGCCGCTTTTGCGGCGGAGGAAAGCCATGACCTCGCCACCAAGACCGAACATGCTATTGTCGGCAGTCACTTCCCGGTCATCAAGCCCGAGGAACAGAGCTGGTCCTTTGCCGGACCTTTCGGCAAATACGACAAGGGCCAGCTGCAGCGCGGTCTCAAGGTCTATAAGGAAGTCTGCTCCGCCTGCCATTCGATGAGCCTTGTTTCCTTCCGCACGCTGGGAGATTTCGGTTATTCGGAAGATCAGGTGAAGGCTTTCGCTGCCGAATATGAAGTGCAGGACGGCCCGAACGCCGATGGCGAAATGTATAATCGCAAGGCTGTGCCTTCCGATCATTTCCCTTCGCCGTTCCCGAACCATGAGGCGGCAGCCGCCGCCAATGGCGGGGCGGCACCGCCCGACATGTCGCTGCTTGCCAAGGCGCGCGGTGTGGAGCGTGGTTTTCCGCAATTCATCATCGACATGATCCCGATCATCGGCGGTTATCAGGAAGGCGGCCCGGATTATATCCATGCGCTGCTGACCGGATATCAGGATGCGCCGACAGGTATCAAAAACTCGGATGGTTCGGACTACCAGGTGCCGGAAGGCACGCACTTCAACCCGTATTTCGTCAGCGGTCCTTCCTTGAAGATGGCGCCGCCGATCAGCGCCGATCAGGTGACATACGACGACGGTGCGCCGCAGACGGTGGATCAATATTCCAAGGACGTGTCCGCCTTTCTGATGTGGGCTGCGGAGCCGCATCTGGAACAGCGCAAGCGCACCGGCTTCATGGTCATGGTGTTCCTGTTCATCTTCACGGCACTGATCTATCTCACCAAGAAATCGGTCTACGCCCGCAAGGAACATTGAGCCGCATCCAGTTGCCGGCCAATCAACGGCCTCCACGGTCTTCCGTGGGGGCTTTTTTATGGCCTGTCGGACAAAGGAACTGTTATCCGATCGCAGTTCACGCGACCTAGGCTGTCGAGGTTCTTTACCAACAGATGATGGCCGACGGTCGCGGTCCTTTTTTGTTGGTCCGCCGCCATCAAGTTGATAGGGTGGCCCGAACCCTCTGATCATTCCCATACCAAATGGAAATACCATGACCGTTATCGCTTCGGAGCTTTCCGCTGCCATCCGTTCCATTCCCGACTATCCGAAGCCGGGCATCATCTTTCGGGACATCACCACATTGCTCGGCAATCCGCGCGCTTTCCGCCGGGCGGTGGACGAGCTTGTGCAGCCCTATGCGGGAACGAAGATCGACAAGATTGCCGGCATGGAAGCACGCGGCTTCATTCTGGGCGGGGCGGTGGCGCATCAGCTTTCCGCCGGTTTCGTGCCGATCCGCAAGAAGGGCAAGCTGCCACACACCACGGTACGGGTTGCCTACAGTCTGGAATATGGCGTGGACGAGATGGAAATGCATGTGGACGCCGTGCAGCCCGGTGAGAAGGTCATTCTGGTCGATGATCTGATTGCGACTGGCGGCACCGCCGAAGGCGCAGTCAAGCTTTTGCGGCAGATGGGCGCGGATATCGTCTCCGCCTGCTTTGTTATCGATCTGCCCGATCTCGGTGGCCGCAAGAAGCTGGAGGACCTTGGCGTGGAGGTGCGGACGCTGGTGGAGTTTTCCGGCCATTGAGGCAGAAATAACGTTCAGGGCTGCTGCGGTAGCCCGCTCGTCCCGCCGGTTTTTCGTAAGGCAATCCATGTCCAGTAAACGCCCAGAGCGCGGTTCCCGGCCTGAATGGAACCGACCTCCGCTTCCCGGATTAACGTGAAGCCAAGACGGGCGGCCTCGTCTATGGTTTCCGCCGGGGAAATGGCAAAGGCGCGCCGGCCCTCGGGCGCCGGACCATGACGCAGCGACATGATGAGCAATCCGCCTGTCGCCGTCATCGCCGAGAGGCTTTCCATCGCAGCCCGCCTTGCATCGTGATTAACGTGGTGCCAGACGCCGCACAGGACCACCAGATCGAAGGTGCCATAGCGGCGAGCCTTTGTTAGCGCGGGCAAACTGTCATCCAGCCACGTTATTCTCTCCGATGAATGCAATTGCATGCCGGGTTCCCGAAGCTCTCCGACCGGCTCGACGGCAAGAACGCCATGGCCCTGCGCGGCAAACCAGGCGGCGTCGCGGCCGGTGCCGCTGCCAATATCTGCGATCCGGGAGAGTGTCGTCGGCAGCAGGTCGATGACGGGTGCGTAAATCGCGCCGCAGTCGAGATTGTCGAATCTGGAAATCAGCTCGGGCGTTGCTGCTTCGGCATAACCCTTGAGAATATCATCCATATTTACCGGCCCGCCGCTTTTCCTGCTGAAAGGTATCGCGGCGGCGTGATAGGGGCCAGTGCCTATTCGAACTCCAGAACCCCGCTGCGGAAGGTCAGAACCGTCTCTCCCGACTGGTTCACACCTTCGTTGAAGGTGGTGTTGAGCCAGACGCCGGCGCGGGATTCCAGCGGGCGGGTATCGAGCAGGGTGACGAAATAGGTCACATCATCACCGGCAAACACCGGCTTCTTCCATTTGAGCTCTCGAAAACCCGGCGAGGGGCCGAGCCGCGGTGGCTCAAGGCCTTGCTGTTTCAGCCTCTTTACCTCTTTTGTCCAATGGGACAGGAAACACTTCATCCAGCCCGCGCCCGTGTGCCAGCCGGAGGCACAGAGGCCGCCGAAAACGCTGTCTCTGGCGGCCTCGGCATCGAGATGGAAAGGCTGCGGATCAAAATCGCGGGCGAAGCGAATGATGTCTTCGGCGGAAAAATGCAGCGTATCAAGGGTCACGCGTTCGCCGATCGGGGAAAGTTCTGCCAGTCTCATGCTGCAAGGCCTCCATTTGCCCGCATCAGGAACATGACGGTGTTTTCGCCGTGCGATACCAGCACGCCGCGCTGGTTAAAAAGCTCGTGGCGGAATTTCACGAGGCCGATGCCGGGGCGTGAGCCGGAAGGGCGCTGTTCCAGAACGATGGATTTTCCCGAAAGCGTATCGCCCGCCAGAACAGGCTTTTTCCAGTCGACGTAATCGATGCCGGGGCTGCCCTGCGAGGTCGAGTTGGCAATATAGCTGTCTGCCATCATCCGCATCAGCAGGCTGCAGGTGTGCCAGCCTGATGCCGCCAGCCCGCCGAGAATGCTCTGACGGCCGGCTTCTTCGGAAAGATGCATGGGTTGAGGGTCGAATTCGCTGGCGAAAGCAATGATCTGCTCGGCCGAAATCGATTGCGGTCCGAGGGGAAATTCCCGTCCGACGGGGAAATCCTCATAGGCATAAGTCGCGACCGGCGTCATGGCGTCCTCCCTTCGCACAGTCAAGGTTGGCGCATCTAAGATGATTTTTCCGTTTACGTAAAGGTCAAATCGAAGGTGTGATGCGATGGAGGGATGGCGAGCGGGTGAGGCCCGTTTCTTCTCCCCGCCGGGGAGAAGTCCGCGGCAGCGGGATGAGGGGGCGAGGGTCGAGATATACGGAGAGCTTGCCCCCTCATCCGACCCTTCGGGCCACCTTCTCCCCGGCGGGGAGAAGAAACGGGCGGTAAGGCCGGCGCCCCTTCGATCAAGGCTTCAAAGAAGCGATCTATCCCCCAGACGGGCTCCAAACCAGATCAGGTATTGAAGCGGAAGTGGATGACGTCGCCGTCCTGAACCACATATTCCTTGCCTTCATCGCGCCCCTTGCCGGCTTCCTTGGCGCCCACTTCGCCCTTGTAGGCGATGTAGTCGTCAAAGCCGATGGTGAAGGCGCGGATGAAGCCGCGTTCGAAATCGGTATGGATGACGCCGGCGGCGGCGGGGGCTTTGGTGCCGCGCACGATCGTCCAAGCGCGCGTTTCCTTCGGGCCGACGGTGAAATAGGTGATGAGGTCGAGCAGGTGATAGCCGGCACGGATCAGCCGGTCGAGACCAGCTTCGGTAAGGCCAAGCGCCGAGAGGAATTCCTCGGCTTCATCGGCCGGAAGCTGCGCGACTTCGGCCTCGATCGCCGCCGAGATGATCACGCATTCCGCGCCCTGCTGCTTTGCCATCGCTGCGACGGCCTCAGTGTGCTCGTTACCGGAGGATGCGTCGGCTTCCGAGACGTTGCAGACATAGAGGACCGGGTGCGATGTCAACAGATTGAGGCCCTTGAGGATTTCGATCTCCTCGGTCGCCAGCGACTTCAAAAGCAGACGTGCCGGCTTTCCGTCGTTAAGCAGCGCGATGACGGCTTCCATCACGGGCAGTTGGGCGAGGGATTCCTTGTCCTTGCTGCTGGCGCGCTTGCGGGTCTGCTCAACGCGGCGCTCCAGGCTTTCGAGGTCGGCGAGCATCAGCTCCGTCTCGATCGTGTCGGCATCGCCGACAGGATTGATGCGGCCTTCCACGTGGGTGATATCGTCGTCCTCGAAGCAGCGCAATACATGTACGACGGCATCGACTTCGCGGATGTTGGCGAGGAACTTGTTGCCGAGACCTTCACCCTTCGATGCGCCGCGCACCAGGCCGGCAATGTCCACGAAGGAGATGCGGGTCGGGATGATTTCCTTAGAACCGGCGATGGCCGCAAGCTGCTGCATACGCGGATCAGGCACCGCAACTTCGCCGGTATTCGGCTCGATGGTGCAGAAGGGATAGTTGGCGGCCTGTGCGGCAGCCGTTTTCGTCAGCGCGTTGAAGAGGGTGGACTTGCCGACATTCGGCAGCCCGACGATACCGCATTTAAAGCCCATGGCTTGAAACCTGTCCGTTTGAAAGAATTCGTTGAGGAGCCTTTTGCGGAATGGGCAGGGCAAGGTCAAGCCCGCGGGCCGATTTGGGCCGGCAAAGCCCTGCGAATGGGTCGGAATTTCGCGCGAGCGCCGCACCGGGCTTGTCGATGGTACGGTTGCGGCGCAATATAAGTGGATCAAACGATCTTTCGCTAGCCAAGGGGATTTTCCCCGTGAACGACCATGATGAGCGACAATCATGAGTGACAGTCCTGTCGATCTCAAACCGAAACCGAAAGTCAAACCGAAGCTGGAGCGGCCGAAGCTCTACAAGGTCATGCTGCTGAATGACGACTATACGCCGCGCGACTTTGTCACCGTGGTGCTGAAGGCCGTCTTTCGCATGAGCGAGGAAACCGGCCATCGGGTGATGATGACGGCGCATCGCTTCGGCAGCGCGGTGGTTGTCGTCTGTGAGCGCGACATCGCCGAGACCAAGGCCAGGGAAGCGACCGATCTTGGCAAGGAGGCTGGGTTTCCACTGATGTTCACCACGGAACCGGAAGAGTGAATATTAGTCCTGCCGGATCTGAAAGCCGGTCTTGTTCTGCACAAAACCGCAGCTTTCGTAAAAGGCATGAACCGCAGGGTCGTCGCGGCCCGTCAGCAGCATGACCTTGTAACAGTTTGCGGTGAAAGCGGCCTTGATGGCATGGCGCACGACCATGCGGCCATATCCCCGACCGCGCTGGGCCTCCAGCGTCACTACATTTTCGATGAGGGCATAGGGGCGGGCGGCACGCGTCAGGTTTGGAACAACCAGAAGCGTAGCGGTCGCAACCGGTTTTCCGTCATGCATTGCCAAAAACACCGTCAGGCCGGATTGCTCAAGCATGGCGGTGAAGGGCGCACCAGCCTTTTGCGCCGTCAATTCGGGGTCCGATGGATTGAGCGCCCGGTAAAGTTCAAGCAGGCCAGGCAGATCGCCGGGACCGGCTTCGCGCAGGACAATGGTCTCTGAAGGCATTCGAGTTAGTCCTTCTTGCCGAACATTCGCTTCAGCATTTCTGCCATCGGCCCCGTTTCCGGCAGCTTTTTCGGCTGGGCGCTGTTGCGCGCCTGATGGATGTGGGACTGCCCGGCGGGTTTGGCCGCCTTCACCGGCTTTTCGGCTTCCGGCTTGCTGCCCGTGGCCAGCGCTAGCTTGTTCATCAGCTGCGAATCTTCACCCTTCACCAGCATGGCGGCGTTGTCGGCAATGGCGTCCAAAAGCGGATCGAGCCAGACCCGGTCGGCCTTGGCGAAATCGCCGAGCACATGGCCGTGCACGCGTTCCTTGTCGCCGGGGTGGCCGATGCCGAGGCGCAGGCGGCGGTATTCCTTGCCGCAATGGGCGTCGAGCGATTTCAGACCGTTATGGCCGCCATGGCCGCCGCCCGTCTTGATGCGCGTGCGGCCGGCGAGAAGATCGAGCTCGTCATGGATGGCGATGATGTCGCCCGATGTAAGCTTGAAGAAGCGCATGGCTTCGCCGACGGATTCGCCGGAAAGGTTCATATAGGTGAGCGGCTTCATCAGCAGAACCTTCTCGCCGGCGATTTCACCTTCGGAAATCTCCGCCTTGAACTTTCTCGCCCACGGCGAAAAGGAGGGTAGGCGCTGCAATGCGTCGACGGCCATGAAACCGATATTGTGGCGGTTTCCCGCATATTGTGCGCCGGGATTACCAAGTCCTGCGATGATCTTCATGGGGCATGTCCGCATTTTTACCTGATGATGCTGTTGTCACCACCCCGAAATCCGCTGGCTGTCAATCATTTTATCGATTTGGGCAATATTTGAAGGATGTCAGGGGCTGACGAGATTATAGCGGTCGAATATCCGCTGTTGCGCGCCGTCGGCGATCATTCTGTCCAGCCGTGCCTGCAATTTCGCGATGACCGCGTCGGGAACACTCTTGTTGCAGGCAAGTCCCAGCTGTTGCCGCGAAAGCGTTATCACTTCCCTGAAGGTATCGGCCGGCAGGCTTTTGAAGGTGCTCTCCGACATGGGCATCAGGTCGATGCGCCCCGCTCTCAATTTATGAAGCGTGATCTGGAAATCCGCGCCGACATCCACCTGCGGGAAACCGAGCGTTTCCAAGAGGGTTTCGGTATAGTCGCCGCGCTGGGTGCCGACGCGATATTTCTTCGCGTCCTCAAGGCTGGAGACATTGATATCCGCCTTGCGGCGCGCCACGAGAATGTTGCGGTCGGTGTGGATCGGCGAGACCCATTTGAAGAGTTTTTCCCGTTCCGGCGTTCGCGCCGTGGCGAAGACGCAATGCATGGTCTGTGTCGTGGCGAGCGCAATTGCCCGCGCCCACGGCATGACAGCGACTTCGTAACTGGTGCCGGTTTCCTCCAGCAGGATCTTCAGCTGGTCGAAATAGACGCCGTGCACGCTGCCGTCGGCGGCCTGCAGATTATACGGAGGATAGACTTCGGTCGTCAGGAAAAGCTTGGCCGCGCTGGCCGGCCATGGGGCAAACAGGGGTGCGAGAGCAAGAAAGATCAGACAAATGCGGATCAATCCCATGGCTGTCTCCACCGCCTCACGCTTGCCGTGCCGCAATGCGGCCAATATCGGATATTGTGTCCAATGTAGTGATCAGCCTTTCGACGGGCTGTGGCCTTGCGAAGAAATAGCCCTGTCCGTAATCGGCGCCTATTTCCGTCAGAAGTTCCTTCTGCTCTTCCGTCTCGACGCCCTCGGCGATGACGGTGCAGTTCATCTTGTGCGAGATGGCGGCTATGCCTTCGACCAGCATGCGGTTGCGCTGCCTGATTTCCACCGCGTCGTCGCAGATGGAGCGGGTGAAGGACTGGTCGATCTTGACGATATCGACCGGAAAACGGCTGAGATAGCTGAGTGAGGAATAACCCGTGCCGAAATCATCCAGCGCGATGCGGCAGCCCAACTGGTGAATGGCGTTGAGGATCGCCCGGATTTGCGGGTCGTCCTTCATGATGACGGCCTCGGTTATCTCGATGACCAGCCGTTTGGGAAGGATGCCGTGCCGGTGCAGCACGCCGGCGATCCGCGTCGGCAATCCCGGTTCGAACTGTAGCGGCGAAAAATTCACCGCCACATAGGTCTGTTCCATGCCCGGCAGGCGCGACAGCCTGGCAAGATTGGCGATCGACTGATCGAGGATGACATTGCCGATGCGATTGATGGTGCCGTTCTCTTCCGCAAGGCTGATGATGGCGGCGGGGGAGAGCAGACCCTTTTCCGGGTGATTGAGACGCAGCAAAGCCTCGAAACCCGCCGTTCCGCCGGTCGAGAGGTCTTGAATTGGCTGGAAATGCGCCTCGAACCAGTCTTCGGAAAGCGCCTGTGCGATATCCCTCTCCAGTTCGGCATATTCGCGCGCCCGGTCCATGATCGAGGGATCGAAGATCTGTGAGCCGTTTTTGCCCGTTCTTTTGCGGCTATACATGGCCATGTCGGCATTCTGCAGAAGCTCGGAGGCGCTGGTTGCATGCAGGGGATAGACGGCCATGCCGATGCTGGCGCTAAGGCGGATACTGTTGCTTCCGATCTCAAAAGGCGTATCCAGTATGGCGCAGATCCGCTCGCAGAACTGCAGGGCGCGCTCTTCCACCGTGTGGCCGGCAAGCAGAATGGCAAACTCGTCGCCGCCCAGACGCGATGCGCTGTCGAGCGGCGTCAGTAGCGGTTCGAGTTTCAGCGTGAATTCGCGCAGAACCGCGTCGCCCGCAGCATGGCCGAGATTGTCGTTGATGGCCTTGAACCGGTCCAGATCAATGAAGAGGCAGGCCAGTTCGCTGCCGTTCCTGTCCGCATCGCGGATTTGCAGGTCGAGAATCGCTTCGAAACCCTGACGGTTGAAGAGGCCGGTCAGATGGTCGGAAATGGCCTGCTGGCGGTTACGTTTTTCAGACTGGCGCAGTTCGGTCACGTCAGTCATGACGCAGAGGCATGTGCTCTGCTGCGTGGCATCGCTGGAATCGAGGGCTTTCTCGAGAATGAGGGCGTCCATGACGCCGCCGTCCATGCAATGAAAGCGGACCGTAATGCCGGTATGTGGGGCGTCCGGCGACTGTTGTGCCGCCTTGCGCTGCTGGAACAGGGGCCGGTCATCCGGGTGGATGAGGTCGGCGAAATTCAGGCCTAGTATTTTCGCGCGGTCGTAACCGGTCGCCTGCACCCAATAATCGCTGACGGCGGCAATCCGGTCATGCCTGTCGAGCGAGAACAGCATGGCGGGTGTGCGGTTGTAGATCTCCGTCTTGCGTTCATGGGCGTTCTTGATCTCCAGCTCTTCCTTTTCAAGCTGGGTCTGCATTTCGTTGAAGCTTTTCGCCAGCCGGCCGATTTCGTCCTTCGAGCGCCAGTCGACATGGTGACGGGAGCCGAGACGCCGTGTCGCCTCTATCGCTGCCGCAAGCCGCATCAGCGGGCGGATGACCATGAAGCGGTTGCCGGCGATGGCCGCCAGGACGATGGTGAGAATGGCGAGAACGAAAATGGTGATGAAAGCCATCTCGGTGCGGCTGAGAGAGGTGAGGAGGCTGACATTGTCGTAATAGACCGTCAGTTCGCCAACGGTAACAGTGCCCTTCGTCGTCTTGTAGGTTACCTCGCGCGTCGTTGAGGCGGCATCCTGAATAAAACCGCTGCCGGCCGTCTGCACGATATCGAGCTGGCCGGACGTATCCTTGACCTCGACCATCTTGATCGTCGGATCGGAAACAAGGGTTCCGGTAATCTGATTTATGGTGTCGTCGTCCATATCCCAAAGGGGGCGGGCGAGCGCCTGCGCATTTGTCGACAGCAGAATCTCAAGGTGATTGCGCTGGCTACGGATGGCCTCGTGATAGGAGAGCGTCAGCAAAAGGGTAAAGAGCGGAGCGACCACTGTAAGAAGTGCGCCGGAAACAATCGCGATAAAGCGGCTTTCGACGGAATGAGCCATGTTTGATTGCAGCTACCCTTTGCCCCGGAATTTTGCGCCCCGTTTTCATCCGTCCGAAGTTTCCACGACAGCGCAAGGGTATCTTTTCATGGAAGTGTTAATCGACACTGAAACAGGTCCCGCATCATGGGCTGGCGGCAAGCTTTCTGTCTTTAAAGTTCACAAAAACTAAAAGGCCCGTTCCGAAAACGGAACGGGCCTCAATGTCCAAAGCTATCCGGCCTTGCGGCCGCCGATTATTCCTCGGAAGCTTCTTCGGTCGTCTCTTCTGCAACGCCTGCAGCCGGAGCAATGATCGTTGCGATCGTGAAGTCACGGTCGGCGATGACAGGCGTGATGTTCTTCGGCAGCTTCACATTCGAAATGTGGACGTTGTCGCCGATCTTCAGACCGGAGAGATCAACGGTGATGAATTCCGGAATGTCGTTGGCCGGGCAGTGGAATTCCACCGTGTGGCGAACGATGTTCAGAACGCCGCCGATCTTGATGTCCGACTTTTCTTCGTTTTCGAAGTGAACCGGAACTTCAACGTTGACGAGCGTGTTGCCCGAAACGCGCAGGAAGTCGACGTGCATGGTGAAGTCGCGGACCGGATCAAGCTGGTAGTCCTTCGGGAGAACCTTGATCTTCTTGCCGTCGACGTCGATCGTCCCAACCGTCGTCATGAAACCGCCAGCGTGGATACGCTTGGTGACTTCATTGGTCGAGAGTGCGATAGAAATGGGGGCCTGCTTGTCACCATAGATGACAGCGGGAATCAAACCGTTGCGGCGAAGTTCACGAGAGGACCCCTTACCAACTCGTTCGCGCGCCTCGGCCTTGAGCTCATACGATTCTTTGCTCATGGCAATTCCTTTCGAGGTTATATGGAGAGTTCATGCCCGCAGGCGCTGAACTGGAGAGGCTTAAAAGCCATCCCGCCCGCGTTGCCTCCAAGGGTGTCTACACGGGTGCGGGCGCTATAATACAAAAGGACCATAAAGACAAGAGCGGCCCGTTTTTCACGAGGGCGTAGTCCTGATTTTATTAGTTGCAACTAATTCACTCGTTTGTTGCAACTTTTAATATATGCTTATCCATGCATATAAACCCGCTGAAAACCTGGCAAATGATAAAGCTGCACAAAATTCCAATAGTGTAGATGATAATGCTGACAGTTCTCCAGTGCCTCGCCATCGATCATGACTTCCGATATACCATTGCAGCGGTCTTCGTCTGCATGCTGGGAAGCTTCGTTACGATACGTCTTTTTTCGAGGGCGCGCCTGGCGACCGGGCTGCAGAAGGTCAATTGGCTGTTTCTGGCGGGTGTGAATGGTGGTGCTGCGATATGGACCACCCATTTCGTGGCGATGCTGGGTTATTCCGCGGCGGGCGAGGTGGGTTACGATCCCTATCTGACCGGACTGTCGCTTCTTGTGGCCATTGTCACGACAACTGCCGGCTTTGGCATTTCCGCCTATGCCGGACGCAGCGCGCTGGTGGAAGCGGGTGGCATGATCCTCGGTCTTGGTATCGCGGCGATGCATTATACCGGCATGGCCGCTTATAATGTGCAGGGCGTGATTTTCTGGAACCAGGCTTATGTCATCGCCTCGCTGGTGCTGGGCGCGGTGCTGGGCGCGATTGCGGTCAACCGAGTGGCGCGGCCCCTCAACCGCTTTTGCCAATATAGTGCGGTAACGTTTCTGATCCTGGCCATCGCCTCGATGCATTATACCGGCATGGCCTCGATGTCCTTCGCGTTTGATCCTCGCGTCGTCATTCCGGAGAATCTGCTGCCGCCGGCCATTATGGGCGGAGGTGCCATCGCGGTCACGCTTCTGCTGCTGGCGCTCGGACTTTCCACCTATGTCATCGATGCCCAGTCCACTCAGCAGGCGGTTGCCCGCTATCGCCATCTTTCGCTGCACGATCCGCTGACGGGCATTCCCAACCGCGCGGCTTTCATCGAACATCTCAACCGTCGCACGCGTCATATTTCCCTGGGCGCGCATACCGCACTTCTGTCCATCGATCTCGACCGCTTCAAGGAAATCAACGACGTGCACGGTCACGCGGCGGGGGACGCGGTGCTGCGCGCCATTGCCGACCGGGCGAGTTCCGTGCTGAAGGCCGGGGAGTTTCTGGCCCGCATGGGTGGCGATGAATTCGTGGCGATGACCCATTCCTATTATACCCGTGGCGACGGCGCGGAATTCGCCCAGCGACTGATCGAACAGATCAGCAAGCCGGTCGAGTGGAACGGGCAGACATTTTCCGTGGGCGCAAGTGTGGGCATATCGGTCCGCAACAGCGGCGCCATTGATGCCGACACGCTGATGGCGCAGGCCGATGTCGCCATGTATCGGGCAAAAGGCGGCAGTTCGGATACGATCTGCTTCTATGACAAATCCATGGACGAGGCTGCCCGCGAGCGCAACGCGCTTGCCATCGCCATGCGCAGTGGTCTCGCCAACAAGGAATTCGAGCTTTATTACCAGCAGCAGAACGATACCAAAAGCGGCAGCATTGTCGGTTTCGAGGCGCTTTTGCGCTGGAAACATCCCGAACGGGGCATGGTTTCTCCCGCTGAGTTCATTCCGATTGCCGAACAGACCGGCTTCATCGTTGAACTCGGCGAATGGGTTCTTCGCGAAGCCTGCGCGCAGGCCGCGCTGTGGAAGAAGTCGCTTTCCATCGCCGTGAATGTTGCGCCGCAGCAGCTCGCGGATAATGATTTCCCCGAAAAGGTGGAGAAGATCATTCTGGAGACGGGACTTGCGCCGGAACGGCTCGAGCTGGAAATCACCGAAGGCAGCATCATTGCTGACCATCGCCACGCGCTCATCACGATCCGCAAACTCAAGGCGCTCGGCGTAAAGATTGCCATGGACGATTACGGCACGGGCTATTCCTCGCTGTCGACGCTGCAGAGTTTCCCTTTCGACAAGATCAAGATCGACCGCGCCTTCATTGATGGCCTGTCGACCAATGTGCAGTCGGAGGCGATCGTTCGCTCGACCCTCATTCTGGCGCACAGCCTCAACATCCCGGTGCTGGCGGAAGGGGTGGAGACCAAGGCCCATATCGAATTCCTGCGCCGCGAAGGCTGCCTGCAGGTGCAGGGCTTCTTTTTCGGCAAGCCCGGTCCGCTGAACTCCATCGCCAATCTTGTCGATGATACGTTCCTATCAGTTGAGGAAGAAACCGACGCGACCGACGGCCGGCGTTACTTCAAGGCGGTTCGTTAGGCCGGCCGCAGCCCGCGGTTGCGGCCGGCCATACCGGTCGCAAAGTTTTTAGTTGAAACATGAACGCTTCCAGCGCACCATTGCCGAAAAGCTTTGGGAGGAGCGTATGCCGACAGACATCGCCCATGCGGACCGCGTCTATGAAACCGCGGGCCACCGTTCCGCAGCCGCAAGTTCTCCGATTGTCGCTTCATGGCGTCGTTGCATGGTCAAGCACCGACTTGCGCCGGAGGAAAACCGTAAACCGATCTTCCTGAGCGATGTCGAGTTTCGCCGTGCCCGCGAAAGTGCTGCGGGCCTGATCGCCGAAAGCACTGATGAACTCGACCGCATCTTTCACAGTGTCGGCAAATCCGGCTGCTGCCTGCTTTTGACCGATGCGCAGGGTGTTGCGCTGGAACGGCGCGGTGCTGCCGCCGACGACCGGGAATTCCGTGCCCTCGGTCTCTGGTCCGGTGCGGTCTGGAGTGAGGCGAGCGTCGGTACCAACGGCATTGGCACGGCACTTGTTGATGAGCGCTCGGTGGTGGTCTATCGCGACCAGCATTTCTTCACCTCGAACACCGAACTCTGCTGCACCACGGCGCCCATCCGCGATCACACTGGCCGGGTGACGGGGGCGCTCGATATTTCCACCTGCCGCGACGACATCAACGAGATGACCTTCTCCTTCGTCACCCAGGCGGTAAGGGATGCGGCGCAGCGCATCGAGGGCAATCTTTTCCGCCGGGCCTTTCCCGGAGCACGCATCGTCGTTGTGCCGAGCGGTTTCGGCGCGGCGCTTTCGCTGCTGGCGGTGGATCAGGACGATCTCGTTCTCGGCGCGACGCGTGCCGCACGTCTGGCGCTGAAGCTCGACGACCATGCCATCGCGCAGGGTCTGCCCGCTGCGGATATTCTGCAGGAAGAACGTCACGACGGCGGTTCCGACCTTGCGGAAGCGGAGCGCTCGGCCCTGCGCCGGGTTCTGTCGCGCACCAATGGCAATGTCACGCAGGCTGCATCCCTGCTCGGCATCAGCCGCGCCACGCTGCATCGCAAGATGAAGAAGCTTGCCGTGCATTGAGGCTGTTTAAGCCTTCCCGCAGCGCGTCTGTCGCAGATGTGAGACAATGTGCGCTGCGGAACTGCGCCGCCCCTCTACCGGCCCGCACCATCCAGGCCCACCTTCCTCTCATGCGATCCGTCGCGGATCGTTTTCATCAGGGAGGATGAAATCATGAATATTCAGGTTCAGCAGAAAGCCGGCGAAGCGCCCTTCAAGCTGAAATACGGCAACTACATCGGCGGCAAATGGGTGGAGCCGAAATCCGGCCGCTACATGGATAATCTTTCCCCCGTCACTGGCCACAAGATCTGCGAAGTTCCACGCTCTGACGCGTCGGATGTCGAATTTGCGCTCGATGCCGCCCACAAGGCGAGGGAGAAATGGGGCAAGACGAGCGTAACCGAGCGCTCCAACATCCTGCTCAAGATCGCCCAGCGTATCGAGGACAATCTCGACCTCATCGCCCGGGCTGAAACCTGGGATAACGGCAAGCCGCTGCGCGAGACCACCAATGCCGATATTCCGCTCGCCATCGACCATTTCCGTTATTTCGCCGGCTGCATCCGCGCACAGGAAGGCACGATCGGCCAAATCGACAACGACACGGTCGCCTATCATTTCCATGAACCGCTCGGCGTCGTCGGCCAGATCATTCCGTGGAACTTCCCGATCCTCATGGCCACATGGAAGCTTGCGCCAGCGCTCGCCGCCGGCAATTGCGTGGTGCTGAAGCCAGCCGAACAGACACCTGCCTCCATTTTGCTGGTGATGGAGCTGATCGAGGACCTGCTGCCGCCCGGCGTGCTCAACATCGTCAACGGCACCGGTCTCGAAGCGGGTAAGCCACTGGCGCAAAGCAACCGCATCGCCAAGATCGCCTTTACCGGTTCCACCTCGGTGGGCAAGGAAATCATGCGTTATGCGGCCGACAACGTCACCAACATCACGCTGGAACTGGGCGGAAAGTCGCCGAACATCTTCTTTGCCGATGTGATGAACGAAGACGACGCTTTCCTTGATAAGGCGCTCGAAGGTTTTGCCTTCTTCGCGCTCAACCAGGGTGAGGTCTGCACATGCCCGTCGCGGGCGCTGGTGCATGAATCGATCTATGACCGCTTCATGGAAAAGGCCATCAAGCGGGTTCAGGCCATCAGCCAGGACGATCCGCTCAATCCGTCGACCATGCTGGGCGCGCAGGCCTCGCAGGAACAGTTCGACAAGATCATGAGCTATCTGGACATCGGCAAGAAGGAAGGCGCCAGGGTTCTGACCGGCGGCGACCGCAAGACGCTCACTGGCGATCTGAAGGACGGCTATTACATTCAGCCGACGATCTTTGAAGGCAACAACAAGATGCGGATTTTCCAGGAGGAAATCTTCGGTCCGGTTGTTTCCGTCACCACCTTCAAGACGGTGGAAGAGGCGCTCGAAATCGCCAATGACACGGTTTACGGACTGGGCGCCGGTGTCTGGAGCCGTGATACCAACATCGCCTATCGGGCCGGTCGCGGCATCGAGGCGGGCCGTGTGTGGACCAATTGCTATCACGTCTATCCGGCGGGTGCGGCATTCGGCGGCTACAAGCAATCGGGCATTGGTCGCGAGACCCACAAGATGATGCTCGACCACTACCAGCAGACCAAGAACCTGCTGGTTTCCTACAGCCCGAACAAGGTTGGCTTCTTCTGAGTTCCTCCCCGGAAGCCGGCGGTGGTTCTTCATGATCTCAAGCCGCCGGCGCGTTCCCAGGGGCTTCGGCCCCTGGGAACCCGGTACAAACAAAAAGGCCGGAGGTTTTGCCTCCGGCCTTTCGTCGTTACGGCTTATGCCGCGTAACGCTGATCCCGCTGCTGGGTATGGCCGACGGAGAATTGCCCTACCTGTTCGGTCAGGCCATCCGCCTCGTTTGCCAGCGAGAAGGCCGCTGCCGTGGTTTCCTCCACCATGGCCGCATTCTGCTGCGTCACATGATCGAGTTCGTTGACCGAGGCATTGATCTCGCCAAGGCGGCCTGACTGTTCGCGCGATGCCGTGGCAATCGCGCCGATCTGGTCGCTGACCGACTGGACGCGTTTCTGGATTTGCTCCAGGCTTTCGCCGGTCTTCAGCACCAGAGCCACGCCGCTTTCCACATCGCCCGCCGAGGTGGCGATCAGCGTGGTGATGTCGCGCGCGGCGGCGGCCGATTTCTGGGCGAGTTCGCGAACCTCCTGCGCCACGACCGCAAAGCCCTTTCCGGCTTCACCGGCGCGCGCCGCTTCCACACCGGCATTCAGTGCCAGAAGGTTGGTCTGGAAGGCGATCTGGTCGATGACGTCGATGATCTGGCGGATCTTCGACGACGAGGTTTCGATCCGCTCCATGGCGACGATCGCTTCTTTCACGACAGCCGTGGATTTATGGGCGTCCTGCATGGTTTCCGCCGTCGTGCCGACTGCGACATCGCAGCGTGACAGCGAAACATTGACGGCCTGCGTCATGTCGCCCAGTGCCGCTGCGGCTTCTTCAAGGGCGGCGGCCTGACGTTCCGTGCGCCGCGACAGATCTTCCGATGCGCTTTTCAGCTCGCCGGAACCGGAGCGGATGGCATTGGCGCTTTCGCCGATATTGGAGATTGTCGCTTCCAGCCCTGCCATGGAGTTGTTGAAGTCGATGCGCAGATGATCGAGCGACGGCACGAAGGATTTTTCAATACGAAGATCGAGCCTGCCGGCTGCAAGATGAGCAAGGCCCGAGGCAAGCGCATCGACGGCCTCTTCCAGTTCCTTGGCGCTTCTTGCCTTTTCCATTTCGCGCTGGGCGCGTTCCTCGTCCAGCTCCTCGCCCTTACGATGCGACTCGGCTTCCATGTTCTGCTTGTCGAGAATGCCCTGCCTGAAGGATTCCAGCGCGCGCGCCATGGTGCCGATCTCGTCGCCACGGGAAACCGCCTTGATCTCGATGTTGTTTTCACCACCGTTCAGGCGCTCCATCAGCCCGGCAAGGCCGGTCAGCGGCTTGGTGAGGCTGGCGGAAACGAAGATGCCGATAAGCGTCATGACGGCGAGCACCGCCAGTGTCGCCAGCGTAGCCCAGAAGGCCAGATCGTTGGCGGCGGCGAGAACCTTGCTTTCCTGCTGACCGATGGCCAGAAGATGCTTCTGTCCGAAGACGGAGACCGGGCGATAGGCATAGAAGATGTTGCCCGCAGACGTATGCGCCATCACCGTTCCGGCTTCGCTGCTGCCGGAGAGGGCCGCGAGGCTTTCGGAAATGGCGGCATCTGCGCCGCCCGAAAGCACGCCTGCCCGGCGTTTGCCATCCGCCGTCAGAAGAACGGCGTCGTCGATGGTCTTGCCGGTTTCCTCAGGGGTGACCACCGCACCGATGCGGTCGGCTGAAATGCGCATGATGACGGCGCCCTTGCGCTGCAGTTGCCCCCAGTTGGAGACCGCGAGCGGCATGCCGACCATGGCCGCATCATTTGCTCCGCCGGTAAATCCGGTCGTGCTGACGACACCGTCCTTGCCGGCTTCCACGCGGTCGAACAATTCCTTGATCGCGCTGTTCTCCGGGTCCTTCACATCGGTCAGGAAGTTCTTGCCCTTGGTGACGGAGTAGATAATCAGCCCGGTCTTGTCGATCACATAGATATCGCTGACCCGGGTGTTGCGCCAGACGCTGGCGATGGTCGCGTTGATCGTTGCGTGGCGGATGGCGTAGAGCAGCCGCAATCCTTCGCCATTGAAGGAGGCGCGCTCTTCCTCGGAGACACCTTCGCGGCGGAAAGCCTGGATGATCGCATCCTTTTCCGTCGGCACGACATTGGTCATGGTTTCCAGCGCCTGGGCGATCGCGGCATTTTGCGACAGTTCGGAAATGCTCTGTTCAACCCGCAGCGTATAGGCGTCCAGCTGCTTGGACTGGTTTCCTGCAACCGTCTCCAGCCTGATTTTACTGGCGTCGATCAGGCCCGACTTGCCCATCTCATAGGACAGCAGCCCCACGGACAGGCAGGAAACCAGCGTTGCGCCCGTAACGAGCGCCGCAAATTTAGCCTTGATTGACAATGATTTAGCTCTGACAGCAGTCGGATTTGCACCCGGCATCTGTTTCCTCCCCCAAAAAAACGTTGCCGCAGCGTCGCAACAATTGTTTACGGCCACGTTAAAGGGCTGAAATTTGTATGATTATTTCCCGCATACCGCGAAAAAATCGTCGACCTGCTCAGGCGTCGTACCCGTAATAAAACTGCAACAGAACGGGCGCATACCGTGCAAAGTTCAACGGTCGTTCATGTTCATGCAAGCTTTTCGCGCTCCATCTCCTGCCACAATCGATGATGTTTGCGGAACCCGCGCAGACGGATATGACGGAGCCACTTTGCGATCGACGCCTGATTTCGCCGTTATCGTGCCCATGCACAATGAGGAAGCGAGTGTTGAGACGCTCGTGGCAGAGATCGTGGCTGCGTGTCAGCCGGTCGGCCAGTTCGAGATCGTCGTGGTAGACGACGCCTCCTCGGACCGCACGGCGGACGCCGTTCTTGCGCTTGGCGATCGTTATCCCATGTTGCGGCTGGTGCGGCACGACCGCCAGGGCGGGCAGTCGGCGGCGATCCATAGTGGTGTGCAGGCGGCGCGCGCGCCAGTTATCTGCATGCTTGACGGCGACGGCCAGAACCCGCCGGACAATCTGCCGGCGCTGCTTGCACCGCTTCTTACCGCCAATGGCACCGGCCGCCTTGGGCTCGTTGCCGGCCAGCGCGTCGGCCGGCGCGATACGCTTGGAAAACGTCTTTCCTCCCGCTTCGCCAATGGGCTGAGGGCGCGGATATTGAAGGACGGCACGCGCGATACCGGCTGCGGCCTCAAGGCCTTCCGCCGTGACGCCTATCTCGCCTTGCCCTATTTCGATCATCACCACCGCTATTTCCCGGCGCTGTTTAATCGCGACGGCTGGCAGGTCGCCCATGTCGACGTGACGCATCGGGCGCGGCAGCATGGCAATTCCCATTACACCAATATCGGCCGCGCGCTTGTCGGCATCCACGATCTGATCGGCGTCGCCTGGCTGTTGCGCCGGCGCAAGCGGGCAAGCTGGGCTGAAACTTTCAAAACGGAGACATCGCCGTGAATACACCGGCTCTATGGTCCATGCTGCATGTTAACAGCTGGAAGGAATTTCTCTGGGTCATGACCGGCTTCATGGGCCAGATGCTGTTCACCATGCGTTTTCTGGTTCAGTGGATTTCATCGGAACGGGCCAACCGTTCGGTCATTCCCGTGGCCTTCTGGTATTTTTCCGTGCTCGGCGGGTTGGTGCTTTTGTCCTATGCGGTGTGGCGCCGCGACCCGGTCTTTATCATCGGACAGGCATCCGGGCTGTTCATCTATGCCCGAAATCTCTGGTTGATCCATGCAGAACGCCGCCAGCATGCATGACGGGGCAGCAGCTCTTCCCTATGCGCAGGCGAGCGAACAGCGGCAATGGATGACGCTGGCGCTTGCGGCCATCGTGCTGGTGACGGCGCTGCGCGTCCTCGGTCTTGCCTTCAATCGCACCGATCTCTTCGTCGATGAGGCGCAATATTGGCTATGGGGCCGCGAGATGGCTCTCGGCGCTTATTCCAAGCCGCCGCTGATCGGCTGGCTCATTCGCGCGTTCAGCATTCTGGGTGGCGGCGAAGGCACTTTTCAGGTGCGGCTGGCCGCACCTGTGGTCCATGGCGTGGCGGCGGCGGCCATCCTTGTGCTTGGGCGGATGATCTATGAGGCCAGGCTCGCTTCGCTCGCCGCGGTCGTCTATCTGACATTGCCCGCTGTGACGCTCGGCAGCCTGCTGATCTCGACCGATACACCGATGATGCTGTTCATTGTGCTGTCGATGATCTGCGTGCGCAAGTTGGCGCAGGCCCGCAGTGAGGGCAGGGCGGCGGTGGGCTGGAGCCTCGCGCTCGGCCTCTGTTTCGGCCTCGGCCTGATGTCGAAATACGCGATGATCTATTTTCTGCCCTGCTTCATCGCGGCTGGCTGGCTTTGCACGGGTTGGCGCATCCGGCTGCGGGATGCGGCGATCGCTGCTCTGGTTTGCGTCGCGGTCATCGCTCCCAATCTGTGGTGGAATGCGGCGCATGATTTCATGACCGCGCGCCATACGGCTGACAATGCCAACTGGCATGGCATTCAGCTGAAAATTGGCCCGGCGCTCGAGTTTTTCTTCTCGCAGGCGGGTGTTGTCGGGCCGTTCGTCTTCGTCGCCATGATCGTTGCGACATTGCGCGCCAAGAGTGCTGAAACCCGGGCGCTGGTTGCTCTTTCGGTGCCGATTGTGCTGTTGATCACGGCACAGGGGTTGATGTCGCGGGCGCTCGCCAACTGGGCTGTCGGGGCCTATGCCGCGGGGGTGCTTCTGGCGGTGCCGGTGCTGGCATCCCGGCGCTGGCTGACGGTCTCCACCCTTGTGCTCGGTGGTGTCGTCGCCGTCGCGCTGCCCGTCATGACAATTGCCGGGACGCAACTACGCCTGCCGAGCGGCGAACTGGCGATGAAGCGTTATCTCGGCCGGTCGGAATTGGTGTCTACTGGTTTTATTCGGGCGAAAGAAGCGGGGGCGGATGCCATCGTCGCGTCCGATCGCTCCATATTGGCCGAGCTTTTTTATCAGCTGCGGGACGAAAAACAGCTGCTGACACGCGCATTGCCGGAAACGGGCGTGCCTTCCAGCCACTACGCGCTTCTTTACCCGCTGAAAGCCGGTGAAGCGAAAAACCCGCTGTTTCTGGCAAGCGCGGATGGCCTGCCTACCTGCCTTTCCGGCGAAGCGCCGGTTGCACGCTGGACTGCCGGGCCGGGTTTCCTCGAGGGCAGGGAAATCGGGCTCTGGCGCCTGCTGCCGCAATGCATTCCGGGAGGCGCTAATGGACAATGACCTTTCGCATATGCGGATCACGATCTGGGTGATGTTCGTCACCCTGGCGCTTGTCATCCTGTTTGCGACCTTCCCCTCCATCGATCTTGGGTTCTCTTCGCTGTTCTTCTCTCCCGAGGGAAATTTGTGGTCTGGCCGCGAACCGCTTCCCGAGTGGTTTCGCGACACATTGCGCGAGCTGACGGAACTCGCCACCATTTTGGCCTTCATCGTCTTTATCGGCAACATCCGGCTCGGTTCCCAGCAGCGCACCGGCTGGCGCGTCTGGGCTTTCCTCTGTGGGCCGGTGGTTTTGTGCGCCGGGCTTCTGGTCAACGGCGTGTTGAAGGCCAATATCGGCCGTGCCCGGCCGTTCAGCGTCAGCGATTTCGGCGGGCAGCAGCTTTTCACACCACCCTTCCAGTTCAGCACCCAGTGCTTTTCGAACTGTTCGTTTTCGTCGGGGGAAACGGCGCTAATCGCCAGCTTCTTCCTGCCGCTCTGCGCGCTCGTCTGGCCCCGCCTGCAATGGCCCGGTCGTGTCGTGATGGGCAGCTTCGCCGCCGGCGCGGTCATCCTCATGTCCGGTCTTCGTATCGCGGCCGGCGGGCATTTCCTCAGCGATGTGGTGATGTCTGTGCTGTTTTCAGCCCTGACGACGCTCTTTCTCTACCGGGCGCTGGCAATCGGTCGTCATCGCCATCTGTTTACGAGTGATGCCGTCACCGCAGATACGGTCAGCCTGTGGCGTCATGGCAGCCATGCCGTCCGTCTCCGGGCCAAGCGATGGTGGCCGAAAATCAAGGCCGCCGCCACACGCCTGCAACGGCCTCCGGATGCGGGCGCGGCATCGTCTTGAGTGGCGTAGAATGATTTTTGCGGTCGTGCTTTAACGCTTCAATGGTTTTCCGGGAGGCGAGGGCGACGACCTTTCGGACGCGCATGAAGTATGGGGGTCATCCGATGAATGGCAAACCTCACCCAGCACTCCGACGTCATCCTCGGTCCTGTCCCGAGGATCTGCAACGGCTTGATTTCGTTGACGTGTCTAGATCCTTGGGTCAAGCCCAAGGATGACGTTGAGATGATGTGTAACGGCAGCGTCAGTCGAACAGGCCGGAAACCGACTGTTCCTGTGCGGTGCGGTTGATTGCTTCGCCGAGCAGGCCCGCCGTGCTGATGACGCGGATATTGTGTGCGGATTGCACACCGGTGGTCGGCTGGATGCTGTCGGTGATGACGAGTTCGCGCAGCTTCGAGGAGGCCACGCGGGCAACTGCGCCGCCGGACAGCACGCCGTGGGTAATATAGGCGGTGACGCTGGTGGCGCCCTTCTTCAGCAGCGCTTCGGCCGCATTGCAGAGCGTGCCACCGGAGTCGATGATGTCGTCGATGAGGATGCAATCCTTGCCGGAAACATCACCGATAACGTTCATGACTTCGGATTCGCCCGGACGGTCACGGCGCTTGTCGACGATAGCTAGCAGACAGTCCAGACGTTTCGACAGGGCGCGGGCGCGCACCACGCCGCCGACGTCAGGTGAAACGACCATGACGTTGTTGGTGTCGTAATGTTCCTTGATGTCGCGAGCGAGAATCGGTGCTGCGAAAAGGTTATCGGTCGGAATATCGAAAAAGCCCTGGATCTGGCCGGCATGAAGATCAAGCGTCAAGACGCGGTCGGCACCGGCTTCGGTGATCAGATTGGCAACGAGCTTGGCGGAAATCGGGGTGCGGGGGCCGGCCTTGCGGTCCTGGCGGGCGTAGCCGAAATAGGGAAGCACTGCCGTGATGCGTTTTGCCGAGGAGCGGCGCATGGCATCGATCATGATGAGCAGTTCCATCAGATGATCATTTGCCGGAAACGATGTGGACTGAACGACGAAAACGTCCTCGCCACGGACGTTTTCACTGATTTCTACGAATATTTCCTGATCAGCAAACCGCTTTACGGTGGCATTTCCCAAGGGAACGTTGAGATACTTGCAGATCGCTTCGGCAAGGTGCCGGTTCGAATTGCCTGCGAAAACCTTCATTGCGCCCGCCTGTTTCCATGCCATCGCCTTGCGCTACGGAAATCTGTCTGCCGTAACCAAGCGTCGTTCAAGGGGAGGAACATCCGGCTGAAAAACCTTTGCCGGACACGCCTTGTTGCCATGCGCGCCTTAATAGCGCTGTTGCTTCCGATTGCAAGAGGACTCAGCGCTTTCGCAATGATTTTCATGAAATCTCTGTGACTTCTCCCGCCGTTTCACCTCATCCCCTTTGAGACTGCTTCCATGATGAATAGTCGCTAAGCGTTTTTGCGGCGATATCCTGCATGACCCTGTCGGTCACGGCGGCCCATGGATCGCTGCCCTTTGCGGCCACTGTCTCCTGTCCCTGAAGACGGTGAAGCCGCACGCCATTGGCATCCAGCACATCCCACACGTAGATAACATTGACCTTGGCGCCATCGGCAAAGGCGGAGAAATATCCTTTCAGGATGTTCTCTGCCGAGTTGTCGTTGGAGGCGCGGATGGTCAGTCCCTTCGCCCGTGCCTCGGCACCCAGCTGCCGCGAGAGCGGCGTGACGGCCTGAACGGGCGCGCCGATGATCGGCAGGAAGCGGATGGTATTGCCGGAACCGGCCGGAGCAAGCGCGGCCGTTTGTTGCAAGGGCGGTGGCTGGCCACCCGCAGGGGATGGTGCGGATGAAGGGGCCTGGCCAAGCGGCTCGCCATACTGGCTGCCGCTGGAAAGCGCTTGTGCCTGCGCCTGCAGGGAATTCTGCGGCGCATAGGCTGGCACGGAGGATGCGATTGCCGACGCACCTGCCGGCGCGCGGTCGGCGGCGGCGGCCATCTGGTCGAGATCGCCCTGGGTTACCGGCGTCGACTGTGACGTATTGTGGCCGACATCCACCTGCGGTGTCAGCGCTTCCGTGGTGTTGCAGCCCGAGAGGGCCAGCACCAGCGCCGGAACGACAAGAGCTGGAGAGGCAAAGGCTGGGAAAGGGGAGACAAACCCCGTCCGGCTCACGTGACGTTTTCTCTCATGTTCCGCTCCTTCCTGCCCAAGGTGGCGGCAATGTAAGGGCGGTTTTCACGCTCTGTCAAACCCGGCGGCGATTTAAGCTGTGAGAAGATCGAGACTATGGCGCGAGAGCGGCTCCGGAGCGCTGTCGGTGGTCAGATAGGTCTGGCCGAGCGTCATGGCGGTGCCAGCATCGGAGTCCATCACGATCATATGCACGAACAGCGTCATGTCGCTGGTAATCTCCTGTGGATTGCCGGCGTGGAACATCTGATGCTCCATCCAGGACGGCGAGAAACGCGCGCCCAGCGAATAACCGCAGGAGTTCAGCCGGTGACGGGTGAGCCCGCGCTCGTCCATGACGCGGGCGTGGACGTCGAAGACATCGCCGAAGGTCTTGCCCGGCCGCAGCACTTCCTCGATGGCTGTGAGATTTTGCAGGCAGGCGCTGTAAAGTTCCTTCTGGCGGAAATCCTGCTCGCCAATCACCACCGTGCGCATCATGGCGGCATGGTAATGGGCGCTGACGCCGGCCCATTCCAGCGTTAGCTGGTCCTTGGTGTCGAGCCTGCGGCGGCCGGATTTGTAACGGCACAGCAGCGCATCCGCGCCGGAGCCGATGATGAATTCATTGGCGGGATAATCGCCTCCGCCAGCCAGCACCGCGCCCTGCATCGCTGCGAGAATTGCGGCTTCGTCCGCGCCGGCCTTGATGAGCGGCAGAGCGGCGTCGAGGGCGTCGTCGGCAAGCTGGCCGGCCTTACGGGCATAAGCAATCTCGGCCGGGCTTTTGACGAGCCTAAGCGTGCTGACGAGGTAGGAGGCGTCAACCATCTGGCCGAAGCTGGCAAGCTGGTTGTCCAGCAGGCGGGCGACACGGCCGGTCATGCCGTGGGTATCGTATTCCACGCCGATTTTTGCGCCGAGCAGGTCGAGGTCACTCAGGAGATTTTTAAGATCGAGCGTCGGGTCGGCATTGGGCCGGTCGACCCAGATGAGGATATTTTCGATGATCGAGGTGTTGCGCGCCTGACGCAGATCGGCCGAGCGGGTCAGCAATGTCATTGAACCGTCCGACTTGACCACCAGCGTCTGGAAAAAGCAGTAGCCGAAGGTATCGTAACCGGTCAGCCAATACATGCTTTCCTGCGCAAAAAGCAGCAGGGCATCCAGCTTCTCTTCCGCCATTTTCGCCATCAGCCGCTCGCGGCGGGCTTCGAATTCCGAAAGCTCGAAGTGCAGGGCCATGTCAGTCCTCCAGAATTGCGATTGCGGAAATCTGCCGGCCATAATCGGGTTCGGCGCGGTGGGTCGTGCGGCGGTAGGAATAGAAACGTTCTTCATCCGGATAGGTGCAGAGGCCGAGATTTTCCGCCTTTACGCCGGCTTTGGTCAGGCGGTCGATGGTGAACCGCTTGAGGTCGAAGAGGGCATGGCCCTGCTTCTCGGCTTCGGTGAAATAATCCGCGTAAGCCGGATCGATATCGATGAAGCGCGCCACATATTCTGGCCCGACCTCGTAATTGCTCTGGCTGATGGAGGGGCCGAGCGAGGCTGCGATGCGCTCGCGGTTGGCGCCCAGCTTCGTCATGGTCTCGATGGTGTTTTCTAGCACGCCGAACAATGCGCCCTTCCAGCCAGCGTGGGCAGCGCCCACGACACCGGCTTCGGCATCGGCAAACAGGATCGGGCCGCAATCGGCGCTCAAGACGCCGAGTACGAAACCCGGCGTCGCCGTCACCATCGCATCGGCTTGCGGGCGGTTGCCGTCATAGCTTTCATCGACCACGAGAACATCGGGAGAATGGACCTGATGAACGGTGGCGAGGCGTTCCGGGGACAGGCCGAACCATTGCGCCACGCGCCGGCGGTTTTCCTGAACAAGTTCCGGCTCGTCATGCGAGCCGAGACCGACATTGAGACCCTGATAAAGCCCTGAGGAGACGCCGCCCTGCCGAGTGAAGAAACCGTGGCGAACACGGTTTTCACCTGACGCGGCGAGCAGGGGGCTCTGGATGGGGAGCGGCAGCGTTACGTTCTGCATGGTGCGGGAGTTCCTTGGAGAATATCGCTGTTGGCCAGTGGGGTGCGTTAAGCGAGATGTTTCCTGTTGCTGCGGCGTTGCGCGGCGTGTGTGATGCAGTGTGCCTGCTTCGTGTGTCGCGACGATGTTGGCCCAGAGGTTATTGCGCTGTCAATCCACCGCACGAAACGGCATGAGATGAAGCGCGGGACTTGAAACGGCGATGACCTTGAAAAGTTCCCCCATCTTGCCGGCGCCTTCGCCGGCGAGACGGTTGACCGCTTCGGCAATCGCCAGCATCTGGTCGGGTGTCGCCTTGGCGGCAAGGGCTGCCGCCCGCTCCTTGAGGCCGAGACCGTAAAGAAAGTCACCCTGTCTCAGGGTGCCGTTGACATGCACACCGGTCGCTTCGGCTGTTTTCACGAGGCTTTCGAAATCGACATGGCTCGTCAGGTCCGCTTCGCCGGGATGCGCAAGCGGTGGGTCGAAGGCGTGGTGGCGCATGGCCTGCAGCGTATCGCCAAATCCGGCGACCAGATGGCCGTAGTCGATGGCGAGCGCCGTGCCGCCATGGATAGACAGGCGCTCGCAGATCGCCGTCATCACGGCTTCGCGGGCGGGTGAAACTTCGAATATGGTGCCAAGCGGCTGTCGTTCAGGCTGCGGTGGCAAGAGGGCTGGGTCGATGCCGGCAAGGCCGGTCGAGAAGACAAGCTCGTCATTTGCATCGAGACTGACAACCCGCTCGCGGAAACCCTGCGGTGTTCTCACGAATTGCCGTATCGGGATGGCGTCGAAAAGTTCGTTGGCGACGAGGAGCAGGAAGCCTTCCGGCACCGCGTCGAAGCTTTCATGCCATGTTAGCCGGCCGGCATGGTCGGCAAGCGTTTCCTTCTGGATTGTGGAAAGGCGAGGACTGGTCTCCACCAGATGGACCCGCATCGCCTCGTAAAGCGGCGGTGCGATGCGGCGGATGACGCGCAGCATGTCCGACATCATGGTGCCGCGGCCGGGGCCGATTTCCACCAGCCGGGTCTCCGTGGGCGCGCCGTGCCGCTGCCAGGCATGCACCACGAAAACGCCGAGCATTTCGCCGAAAAGCTGGCTGACATCAGGCGCGGTGATGAAATCACCCGAGCGACCGAAGGGCTCGCGGCTTTTGTAATAACCGTGTTCGGGATCAGCGAGGCAAAGCGAGAAATAGTCGGTGACGCTGAGCGGACCGTTGAGCCGGATAAGGGATTTGATGCGTTGCGCAAGCGGTGTCGTCATGGCAGGCCATACCGCTTAGGCGATTTTTGCGGCGCTGCGTGCGCGCAGGACCGCCCAGAGGCCGAGAAGAAACATGGGTGTGGAAAGCACCATGCCCATGGTCAGCCAGTTGCCGGCGAGATAACCGATCTGCGCATCCGGCTCGCGGAAAAATTCCACGAAGATGCGTGACAGGGCATAACCGCAGACGAAGATGCCGGTGACGACGCCGGGTGTTTTCAGCGCCCTGAAGGCATAGATGGCGATGGCCAGAATGATGACGAGTACGAGGCCTTCGAGGCCTGCTTCATAAAGCTGGCTCGGGTGCCGCGCAAACGGCCCGCCGGTCGGGAAGACGACTGCCCAGGGCACATCGGCGATGCGGCCCCACAATTCGCCATTGATGAAATTGGCGATGCGGCCGAACAGCAGGCCGATGGGTGCGACGGCTGCGATGACGTCGAACATGCTCCAGACCGGGATGCCGTTCTTGCGGGCAAAGAGGATCATGGCGACGGTGGTGCCGATGAGGCCGCCATGGAACGACATGCCGCCGTTCCATATTTCGAGCGCCCTTAGCGGATTGGCGGCGACGGCGCCGAGATCGTAAAACAGGATGTAGCCGATGCGGCCGCCGAGCACGATGCCGCCGGCTGCCCAGAGGATGAAATCATCAAGGTGCTGTGCCGAAATCGGCGAGGTATCGTTCGGCCACAGGCGATCCGTGCGGGCGAGGCGGCGGGCATAAAACCAGCCGAGCATGATGCCGGCGACATAGGCAATGCCATACCAGTGGATCGCCAGAGGCCCAATGGAGAGCGCAATCGGATCGATATTGGGAAAGGGCATGATGGCAAGTTGGGTGGGAGCGGCTAACAATCCGTATATTCCGTCATCGTTGCTGGGCGGACAACAGAATGATCCATTGCCTCGAGGGGCCGGGCGATGATGCTCACCGGTCTCCCTGACGCCAAGGAAAATGGCGATTGCCGAGGCGGCGGTCAAGGTGATTTTTCGTGAGCGGATTGCGATGTCGGGCGCTGCAGCGAAAGGCCGCATTTTTCGATTTCGCTTGCAAGGCGGCTGTCGAGCACCTACCTGAAAGGCATCAACAGCAGGGAATGGAACGCTCCCTGAACCGACGAAGGAACAGCGCCATGAGCACGACAGGCACCAACCGTATTCTGGATGAATTCGCCAGGCTGATGACCGATGCGGCCGGCGCGGCGCAGGGCGTGCGCAAGGAAGCGGAAGCCGCCCTTCATGCACAGGCGGATCGCTGGCTGAACAGTCTCGATGTGGTCAAGCGTGAGGAATTCGACGCGGTGCGTGAAATGGCCATCAAGGCGCGCGATGAAAACGACGCGCTGCGCGCCCGCATCGAGGCTCTGGAAGCAAAGCTTTCGGCCGCCAAAGACTGATTTTTAGCGCTTTTTCCTGATGGGTCCCGGATCGCCTGCGATTCCGGGACTTTTTGTTTGCGGGCCATGCAACCCGAAATAATCTCCGGTTGCCAAAACCAGCCTCTGGCGCGATTTTTTTGGTGCCTGTGGACACTTCCAAAAAACGCAATCGCCAGAGTCGCTTATGTATCTCGCCTGAGGTGATGGGGGAGAAGATATCCACTGCTCAAAAAGCAAAAATGGCGGGCGAGGGGTGGCAGCAGGACTCGGCCATTATACACTGATTTTAAATGATGATTCGAAACGACCTGGTAAGCTCCGGACAGGGTGAATGGTTAATTCTGTTGGTGTCGGGCAATCGTCTCAAATGTTGAATCCGGTTTGTGTGTGCGTTTTGTGCCCGGCGTTCAAAACAGAACATTCAATACCGGCTGAGAAGGTGCCGCATGAGCCTGATAGAATTTGAAATTGAACGTCAGTCCAATCCCGTGGACATGATCGAGATTGTCGCTGCCTCGAATGACTGGTCGTTCGAGCGTTCCGGCGAAGACGAGATCGCCATGACGGTGGCTGGTCACTGGGCCGATTACCACGTTTCCTTTGCGTGGATGGAGGATTTCGAGGCGCTGCATCTGGCCTGCGCTTTCGACATCAAGGTGCCTGACCACCGCGTCAACGAAGTCATTTGCCTGCTGTCGCAGGTCAACGGGCAGGTGCTGATGGGTCATTTCGATCTGTGGCGGCAGGAAGACGTTGTGATCTTCCGCCAGTCCCTGCTTCTGGCGGGTGGTGCCGAACCCAACAACCAGCAGGTGGAAGTGCTGCTTTCCAGCGCGCTTGAGGCCTGCGAACAATATTATCAGGCATTCCAGTTCGTCGTCTGGTCGGGGCTGGATGCGAAAAGTGCAATCGAAGCGGTCATGTTCGAGACCGTCGGAGAAGCGTGAAGATGGTATACAAGGCTTCCGGTCCGCTCGTCCTCGTCGGTGCCGGCAACATGGGCGGCGCCATGCTTTCGGGCTGGCTGAAAAAGGGCGTGCCGGGATCTCAGGTCATCGTCATCGATCCGCGCCCTTCCGATGCCATGCGAACGACGATTGCCGAGGCCGGAGCGACTCATAACGAAAGCGTGCCTGAAGGCGTCAAGGCTGGCATTCTGTTTGTGGCGGTGAAGCCGCAAATGATGGAAGCCGTGCTGCCGTCCCTCAAGCCTCTGCTCGGAGCGGATACCGTCGTCGTCTCGATTGCGGCCGGCACCACCATCGGCACGTTCGTCTCTCATTTCGGCGCGGTTGCCGCCGTGCGGGCCATGCCCAACACGCCGGCCATGGTAGGGCGCGGTGTGACGGGGGCTTATGCCAACGATCGGGTGACGCCGGAACTTAAAGCTGTGGTGGACGGGCTGCTAAAGGTCAGTGGTCCGGTCGAATGGGTTGAAACCGAAAGCGATATAGACGCGGTGACCGCGGTTTCGGGCAGCGGCCCGGCCTATGTCTTTTATCTGGTGGAATGCATGGCGGAAGCCGGCCGCAAGGCCGGTCTGCCGGCGGATGTCGCCATGCGCCTGGCGCGAGAAACCGTGGCCGGTGCAGGCGAATTGCTGCATCAGTCCCCAGACGAGGCGGCGCGCCTGCGCCAGAACGTGACCTCGCCCGGCGGAACCACGGCGGCGGCACTTTCGGTGCTGATGGCTGATGATGGCATGCAGCCGCTGTTCGACAAGGCGATTACGGCGGCAAAAACGCGTGCGGAAGAACTTGCTGGTTGAAAAACTTGCAGGCAAGCGGGAGCAGGGTATGAGCGGTGAAATTTCCTATGCCGATTTCGAGAAGGTCGATATCCGTGTCGGCACCATCGTCGAGGCCGAACCCTTTCCCGAAGCCCGCAAGCCGGCAATCAAGGTGAAAATCGATTTCGGTCCTGACATCGGCATCAAGAAATCTTCCGCGCAAATCACCGTGCATTATACGCCGGAAAGCCTGATCGGCCGGCAGGTGTTGGGTGTGGTGAATTTTCCGCCGCGCCAGATCGGCCCGTTTCGCTCCGAGGTCCTGACGCTGGGCTTTGCTGACAGCAACGGCGATATCGTGCTTGCTGCCGTCGAACGGCCGGTGCCGAACGGCGAGAAGATGTGCTGAGACAGCAGCATGGCCGCTCGATCTCTTAGGTTGAGCACGGTATTCCCGAATTCATGACAGTTTTCGCTCCGGTGTCTTATGCCGGAATTTTAACGATTACCCGCAAACCGCCCATCGGGCTGTCGTCCAGCGATACGTCGCCGCCATGGCCGCGCGCGATGTCACGGACGATGGAGAGGCCAAGTCCTGTGCCCGAGGCGTTGAGGTTGCGCGCCTCGTCCAGCCTGAAAAACGGCTTGAAGACATCTTCGCGGGAGGCCTCCGGAATGCCCGGCCCGTCATCATCGAAGGTCATGATGATGGAGCGCGGCGCCTTGCGGATATCGACATGGAGATTGGTGGCATAACGCTGGGCATTTTCCGCCAGATTGGCGACGAGGCGGGAAAGGGCGTTCGGTCGCGCGATGATACGGTCGATATTATAAAGCTCGTAGCTGAATTTCTTGCCGTGAAGCTCGAAATCATGGCCGATCTTCTCCAGAAGTGCGGGAAGCTCCAGCGTGCCGACATCCTCCTCGACATCGGTGCGGGCAAAGGTCAGATAGGCCTCCAGCATCGACTGCATGTCCTCGACATCCTTGTCCAGCCCTTCAAGGTCCGGATTGTCGCCCGCCAGAGCCAGTTGCAGCTTGAAGCGCGTGAGGATGGTGCGCAGGTCGTGGCTGACGCCGTTCAGCATGGCGGTGCGCTGCTCCATCTGCCGCTCGATGCGTTCGCGCATGAGGATGAAGGCGAGACCCGCCCGCCGGACTTCATCTGCGCCACGGGGAGAATAGGCACTGATCTTCTGGCCGCGGCCGAAATTTTCGGCCGCTTTGGCAAGCGCTTCGATGGGCTTGATCTGCCCGCGCAGGAAGAGGATCGAAATAGCAATCAGCACCAGCGATGCGCCGACCATCCAGACGAGGAAGATATGGGTATTTGAAGCATAGGCCGCGCTGCGGCTGGTAAAGACGCGCAGGGTCTTGTCGTCCAGCTGGACGCGGATTTCCACCAGCGAGCCGTTGCCATAGGTATCAATCCAGAATGGCCTGCCGATCTGCTGGCGCAACTGATCGGCCAGAATTCTGTCGAGGATCGAAAACAGTGGCTCCGGCCTCGGCGCGGGCAGGTCTGCCTTCGGTTCGATATAGACACTGAGATCCAGTCTCTCGCGGGCAATGCGGATGACGCGCTGGTAGTCATCTTCCTCGGGGTCGGTTTGCAGAAGCTCGATGATCGCGGCAATATCGCGCGTCACGGCGGCAGAAAGACGCTCCGTCACCAGCTGCCAGTGCCGCTCCATGAAGACGGCGGCGACCACGCCCTGAAGCAGGATCATCGGCAAAATGATGATCAGCAGCGAACGTGTGTAAAGCCCGGTGGGCAACCAGTGGCGCAGCCCTCTGGCAAACGAACGCCAGGCCTTCGCTATGCCGCTTTTTTTGACCGTATTGAGAAAATCGAGGCTCGCCATGGCCGTGCGCCCGCCTTTCGTTTGTCCTGTCAATCCACGCTCAGCCGGTAGCCGATGCCGCGCACCGTTTGCAGATAGACCGGGTTGGCTGGGTCGTCCTCGATCTTGCGGCGAAGACGGTTGATCTGCACGTCAATGGTTCTTTCGCCCACTTCCGATTCCGCCTCAACCAGTTCATGCCGCGGAATGGTGTCGCCGGCGCGAAGCGCAAAAAGCAGCATGATCTCCTGTTCACGGTCCGTCAGGCGGATCGTTTCGGGGCCGCGGCGCAATTCCTTTTTGGGAATGGAGAAGCTGTAGGGACCGAACATGATCTGCTCGATCTTGGGCGTATCGGGCGAAGTGTTGCGCCGCAGGATATTGTTGATGCGCAGGACAAGCTCACGTGGGTCGAAGGGCTTGGCGAGATAGTCATCAGCGCCTGCCTCCAGCCCCTCGATGCGGGAATCCGCTTCCGAGCGGGCGGTCAGCAGAATGACCGGCACGGATTTGTCTTCGTTCAGCGAGCGGGTGAGCGAAAGTCCGTTTTCTCCCGGCATCATCACGTCGAGGATGAGCAGGTCGAAACGGATGCCGATCATTTTGCGGCGCGCTTCGGCGGCATCCGCAGCGACGGAAATTCGGTATCCCTTCTCACCCAGAAAGCGCTGGAGAAGGTTGCGAATGCGGGCATCGTCATCGACGATCAGGAGGTGGGCGGCGTCGTCATCCGCCGGCGGGCGTTTTGTCGTTGCTGTCGCCATTGTCAGTCACTTTCGCCGGTTGCCGGGCTGCGCATTTGCGCCAGGAATTTTCGCACGCAGGCGCGGGCATCGGGGCCAAGTCCCTCCAGCGCACGATCGATACGCCGCGATTGTGGTTCGCTCAGGGCCAGCGCCAGTTCGCGTCCCGTCAGTGTCGGATAAAGCCGGCGCTGGCGGCGGTCTTCGGGGCCGGCCATCTGGCGGATATAACCGTCGTCGATCAGTTGCTTGAGGACGCGGGCAAGGCTCTGTTTGGTGATCTGCAGGGTATCAAGCAAATCCGCCACCGTCATGCCCGGCTGCCGGCTGACGAAATAGACTACCCGGTGATGCGCCCGTCCATATTCCAGTTTCGACAGGATAACATCGGGATCGGAGACGAAATCGCGATAGGCGAAAAACAGCGCCTCGATTATATCGAAGTCGATCTTGCCGTCGTCAACCTTCGGGAGTGCCGGTATTTGTCTCGCGGCGGCGGTTTTGAGCGATTGCGGTGGCACTGCGGTTCCTTCATATCCTGCGGCTGACATACGTCGATGCGCCAATATTCTGTAAACATAGCCGAAAATGCGTCCGCTCGGGAGAATGCCGCCGATCATTTTCTGTTGCGGTGGATAATATGCTGCGGGTGCGGGTGCAACTGGAATCCTGAGTGGCCTTTACCGGAAATAGAAAAGAGCGCGGGAAGTCCGCGCTCTTCAGTTGTTCCATACCATTCAGCCAATGGGTCTACTGATAAACGTAGACGATCCGGTGCGTTGATGGCTCGACCAGAACCGGCACGTCGTTCACCCGGACATAACGATACTGATAGTCGGGGACTTCAACGAGACGGGTATCGGACGGCAGAGTTGTGCCGACGACCACATCGCCATCGAAGGTAACTGTGTCCCCAGGATGCTCGTCCATATAGGTGATAACCGCTTCGGGCGGGGTGATGTCGACGTCGCCCACGCGGCCGAGGTTCGGGTCGCCGGGATTGGGTTCAGCCTGCACGCTTGAGGTCTTTTCATACGTCACGACAGGCACGCTGAGTTCCGTGCGGCGGTCTTCGAGAATGACGGGAGAACCCTCATACATCACATTCAGATAATCGGCATGCGCCCAACCGCGCAGGCCATTGACCTCGATACGGCACCAGCTGCTGCCATCCATGCAGCCGTCCAGCACTGCGCTGCTGCCACGGGTGGCCAGACCCAGTTCGGGATAGTCTTCGCCGGGGCCGGAGCGAACGGAAATGTCCGATGCGGTGGTGGCGACCATGGCGGCGTTTGCATAACCGGCCATCAGGGCGAAAGCGCCGCCAGCCATGAGCATTTTAAGCGTCTTGTCCATGTGTCTCACTCCTTTTAAGACTGGAGCTACAACGTCGCAGCCACCCGGGCGTTCCACATTTTTCGACGGCTATTGCCGTTTTTGGCCAGGGGTTAATCGCTATCTAATTGAATTTTATTGTGATTTTCAAGGTCAGTCTGACAGCGGAAAAGCCGTATCTTTTCTCCGCCATTGTGCTGGAACCGGTCGCGGTCTATAGGAAGCGGGATTTGTCGGACAAGGAGATACGGGATATGGGAAAGTTGCAGGCGGGCATTATTCCGGTCACGCCGTTCGAGCAGAACTGCACCATCCTCTTCGATGAGGACACCAAGGAGGGTGTTGTCGTTGATCCCGGCGGCGATGTGGACGTCATCCTCCAGGTCGTCGCTGAAAACGGCATCACGCTCAAGGAAATCTGGCTGACGCACGGGCATCTCGACCATGCCGGCGGTGCCGAGGAATTGCGTGCGAAACTCTCGCTGTCGGTCATCGGTCCGCATGAGGACGACCGGCCGTTGCTTGAGAGGATCGAGACGCAGGCCGAGAAATATGGCATCACCGGTCTTCAGAACGTCGTGCCGGACAAATGGCTGAAAGACGGCGACAGGGTATCCTTCGGGGGCCATGTCTTTGAGGTCTATCATTGCCCGGGCCATGCGCCTGGTCATGTCATCTATTATAATCGCGAGCAGCAATTCGCCCATGTTGGTGACGTGCTGTTTGCTGGGTCGGTGGGGCGGACCGATCTGCCCGGCGGAAACCATGAGCAATTGATGGCGTCCATTCGCGACAAGCTTTTGCCGCTCGGCGACGATGTCGGGTTCATCTGCGGGCATGGCCCGGGCGGGCGGCTGGGCGATGAACGCCGCAACAATCCCTATCTTCAGGGGCTCTGAGTGCCTTATGTATGGTGCGTGGGGCAGGCATAAAAAAACCCGGCATTCCTGCCGGGCTTCAACTAGAAAAGAAAGCCGTTTTTAGGGTCAGCCAGCAATCTGCAGATTGACTGCCTTCGGGCCCTTGCCGCGACGATCCGGTTCCGTGTCGAAGCTCACTTTCTGATTTTCTGAAAGTCCGGACAGGCCGGAAGCCTGTACAGCAGAGATGTGAACAAAGATATCAGCGCCACCATTGTCTGGCTTGATGAAGCCGAAGCCTTTGTCTGTATTGAAGAATTTTACGGTGCCAGTTTCGGCCATGCATCAGGTCCTTTTCGCTCTGCCCGCGTTCAGCTACAGGCAGCATTACAGTTTTGCCCCGCGAGGGCGTTGGCAGGCAGCTCTTGACTATTGAGAAAAAGGACCTTCACAGCGGGAAGTAATGGCGTTCTCATCCAACGTTTTTCGTCCCACCGCCCGAGGTTTATAGCGTCCCCAGTGCGCAAATTTTATAGGCCTTCCCATGCTCGCAAATTGCCCGAACCGCAGTAGATTGATGCGTTTATGGAAAATTGGCAAGCAAAAGTTTTCACGGGCTTTTTGTCAGATAAAAAACCTGCGGTAGAATTATAGCGTGTAATCGCACATTTTTTTCGCATAAGTGATACTTGATGAAATAATTGCCGGTTGGTACGGGTGTTCCCGGCAAAAAATTGGATGCCGAAACGCGTTTTTTCCGCCGAGTGAGAAAAAACGGTTCTTTTTGCGTCAGGCAGTTCCAGCCACGGTTTTTTGCCGCTTTCGCGTCAGTTCCGGTACCAGTTCCACGATCAATATGGCGATGAATATGATCAGGCATCCGACATAACCGGCACTGGAAATGGCCTCATTCAGGAAAAGCGAGGCCATCAAAGCGCCGAAAAGCGCCTCCGAGGACAGGAATATCGCCGCCTGCGGCGCCGTGGTGTAACGCTGGCCGATGACCTGCAAGACGAAGGCGAGGCCGGAGGAAACGAGGCCGACATAGAGGATTTCCGCCAGCGACGCCTCGATGGCCGCCAGGCTGATCGGTTCGAAGACGATGCCGATCATGCAACTCAGGAGAGCGCAAACCGCAAATTGTGTGCAGGAGAGCGCCAGTGGTCGTCCGCTCTCGGAGACGAAGCGTCCCGCCAGCGTGATCTGAATCGCCCAGAAGAAGGCGCAGATGATGCTGAGAATATCGCCCCGGGTCAGTGTCTCGAACGCGCCGCCAGACAGAAGGAAGATGCCGCCAAGCATCATCAGGGCGCAGGGCCAGACGACCCAATGGGGATGACGCCGGTAAAGGACGACGGCGATCACGGGTACGAAAATGACGTAAAGCCCGGTCAGGAAGGCGGAATTGGTAACGGTCGTCGTTAAAAGCCCGACCTGCTGGGTGGTGGCGCCGCCGAATAGCGCCAGACCCACGAGGATGTAGCTACCGATTTCCCTACGGCGCGGCGGTGATTTTTTCGACCGGGTTTCCATCATGGCAAAGGGCAGCACGGCGATTGCGGCGATGGCGAAACGCAGGCCGACAAACCAGAACGGACCAATGGAGGCCATGGCGGAGGATTGGGCGACGAAACCGCCTCCCCAGATCGCTGCGGCGAGCAAAAGCAGCATATTGGCCTGAATACGCGTCATGATTGGCACCAGCACACAAGGGGCCGGAAGATCATTCAATCGGCCTTGGCAATTCGGGGATTTTTTGAAATGTCGATCAGACGGTTTCCCGGGTGCTTTAGCAGTAACCTGCCGGTGCCGCAAGCCGGCGGAAGGCGGTCACTCTCACAGGCGCGACTGCCACGGCTTTTGGAGCCCCGGCTTATTTGTAGCGGCGGGCTTCGTCCTTGAGGCTCCGCCGGGTAAGCGTCAGGCCGCCGATGCCGAGGCCGATGAAGGCCGCCGCCGACAGGATGATGAGCAGGACATGGGGACCGGCCTGCGACGTGGCCGCTTGCGGGATCGAGGCAGTTTGCAATGTATCGACGGCTTGGGCCGCCGCATTGGCGGATGTCGCGATACCCGCAGCCATGGTGACGATGACAAGAAAAGCAGCCGCCGCCATCCAGAGGGAAAACAGCGTTCTCTGCGCCCTTAACCTTTCAACGGAAGTCCGGTCGTTGGTAAACATGGCGATTGCCTCTTGTCCCTGTCCATGAACGATAAAAGAGGCTTCGAAATGGACGGCTTGGAGACCGAATTCTGGCGTTCCGCGGTATTTATTGCGGCAATATTGTGGCAAACGGGATTACAGGGGGTGCCTGCCGCAGATAACCTCAGAGGCCGCGTTTTCCGAAGGTGCGGGTCGGGCGCTGTGGATGCGGCTCAGTCGGGCGCTCTTCACGGAAAAATGGCGGCATCGTGCCGTTCCGGTCCGTCCGCGGCGCAGTGTTGAAATAGGCGCTGCCGAGTTCGGGAAAACGTGCGTCGAAACTTGTAGGTGCGAGTTCCGGCTTGGCGAGAGCATAACCCTGCATCAGCAGGACGCCGAGATCTTCACACAGATCGACCTGCCAGGCGCTCTCCAGCCCTTCGAATACCGGCTCTATTCCATCGTCGCGAAACTGGCTGACGATGACGCGCAGGAGGGCGGCGCCGGCTGAATTCTGCATGAAATCACGCACCCAGCCCGCTTCGAATTTCACATAATCGGGCTTGATGAGTTTTACCCGGTCGATGTCGGAATCGCCTGCACCGTAATCGTCCAGCGCCACGCGAAAGCCGATGTCGTGCATGTGGTAGGCGAAGTCTGCGACCATCTGCGTGTCGGAGGCTTTTTTCTCGGAGATTTCGCAGACGATGCGGTCTGCCGTCATGCCGGCTTCGTGGGCGGTAAGCCGCATGCGCTCCACTTCCTGCCGCATCTTGGCGGGGGTCTGGAACAGGCCCGGATGGAAGTTGACGAAGATGCGGGCGCGGGAACGGTTGAGCCTGCCGGTATTGAGAATGTGGATCGTGCGCAGGATGCTGTCGATATTCTCGATATCGTCAGGCTCCACCAGCGAGAAGAACTCGCCTGGCGTCACCGGTTCGCCATTGCGATGGGGCCGTACCAGACCTTCGAAGGAATCGATGTCGAGCGCGCCGCTCGTCGTTCGGCGAAAGATCGGCTGCAGGGCCGATTTCAGGTTGAATGTTTGGTAGGCCGTGGACCATGTGCCATCGACCTCGCGGACAAGACTGGAAAAGATGCTTTTGGGCGCCATTTTTCAACCAGCTATAGAGACACGACCCCTAGGCTCGCGAATGTAGCGTATCAAGCGTTACTTCCGGGTTAAGGAAGGTTAAATTCTCCGCTACGGCACATAAGCCGGCTTTTGACCTTGAAAGAAGGCCAGTCTTTCGACATAGAAAATGCCGCAGATGACAAGTTTTTCAGCCTCTGCCCCAGCCTCTGTCGATGTCAACCACAACAGGACCGATTAAAAATGGCCTTCCTTGCCGACATTCTCTCCCGCGTAAAGCCATCCGCCACCATCGCTGTTACCCAGAAAGCCCGCGAGCTTAAAGCGAAGGGCCGCGATGTGATCAGCCTTGGCGCCGGCGAGCCGGATTTCGATACGCCCGAAAATATCAAGGAAGCGGCCATTGAGGCCATCAAGCGCGGCGAAACGAAATACACGCCCGTTTCCGGCATTCCGGAACTGCGCAAGGCCATCGCCGACAAGTTCAAGCGCGAAAACGGCCTCGACTACAAGCCGGAGCAGACGATTGTCGGCACGGGCGGCAAGCAGATCCTTTTCAACGCCTTCATGGCCACCCTCAACCCGGGTGACGAAGTCGTCATTCCCGCACCTTACTGGGTCAGCTATCCGGAAATGGTGGCGATCTGCGGCGGCACGCCTGTATTCGTCGACACCACGCTTGAAGACAATTTCAAGCTGACCGCGGAAGCGTTGGAAAAGGCGATTACGCCGAAGACAAAGTGGTTCGTCTTCAACTCGCCTTCCAACCCCTCGGGTGCCGCCTATTCGCATGACGAGCTGAAGGCGCTGACGGACGTGCTGGTCAAGCATCCGCATGTCTGGGTGCTGACGGACGACATGTATGAGCACCTGACCTATGGCGATTTCAAATTCGTCACCCCGGTCGAGGTGGAGCCTGCGCTCTATGACCGCACGCTGACGATGAACGGCGTCTCCAAGGCCTATGCCATGACCGGCTGGCGTATCGGTTATGCGGCCGGCCCGCTGCCGCTGATCAAGGCCATGGACATGATCCAGGGCCAGCAGACCTCGGGCGCCAGCTCGATTGCGCAATGGGCGGCTGTCGAGGCGCTGAACGGCACGCAGGACTTCATTCCGGCCAACAAGAAAATCTTCGAAGGTCGTCGTGATCTCGTCGTTTCCATGCTCAACCAGGCCAAGGGCATCAATTGCCCGTCGCCGGAAGGCGCATTCTACGTCTACCCGTCCTGCGCCGGCCTGATCGGCAAGACCGCGCCGTCGGGCAAGGTCATCGAGTCGGATGTGGATTTCGTCTCCGAGCTTCTGGAAGCCGAAGGCGTCGCCGTCGTACAGGGATCGGCTTTCGGCCTTGGCCCGAACTTCCGCATTTCCTACGCCACGTCGGAAACGCTGCTGGAAGAGGCCTGCAAGCGCATTCAGCGCTTCTGCGCCGATTGCCGCTGATCGGTTGATACAGTCTTGAAGGAAGCCCGGCAGCAATGCCGGGCTTTTTTCGTTTAAAGCCCGAGAAACAGCAGCATGATGAAGGTGGCGAAGAGGATGAAATGTGTCATTCCCTCAATCGCATTGGTCTCACCGTCATTGAGATTGATGGCGGCGGCGATGAGGGTGATGAAGACCATCACGGTTTGAACCGGCGTCATCGCCATGATGAAGGGCTGGCCGGTGTAAAGCGCAATACCTTCCATGACAGGCACGGTGAGAATGACTGTCGACAGTGATGCGCCCATGGCGATGTTGACCACGGCCTGCATGCGGTTGCGCAAGGCTGAGCGGAGCGCGGTGAGGATTTCCGGCGATGCCGAAATCGTCGCCACCACCACTGCCATCAGCGCCGGTGGCGCGTTAGTGCCTTCAAGGCTGACGCTTAAAAAGCTCGACATGAATTCCGCCAGCACGCCGATCAGCACCACGCCGGCGATAATGAGGCCGATGGAGAGCGGCACGCTGCCTTCGTCCTCTTCCTCCGCGTGGCTGTCGGATGGTTGACCGGCTGGGTGCGCCTTGCGGGGATAGGCATAGCTGAAGAAATAGCTGTGCGGGCCGACCTGCATTTTCAGGAACAGGGCATAAAGCGCAATCATCGCGACGATGGTGAAGGCTGAATAGACGTGCCAGCTCTGTTCCGGAATGAATTCCGGCACGATCATCGAGATGCCCATGGCGGTGAGGATCATCACACCGTAGGTCCTGCCGGAATCGTCATTATAGGACTGTTCGCCGTGGCGCAGCCCGCCGAGGAGAGCGGCGAGGCCGAGAATGCCGTTGATATCGATCATTACGGCGGAATAGATCGTGTCGCGTACCAACGTCGGCGAATTGGATTCATTCATGATGATGGCGAGGATCAGCACTTCCACCGCCACCGCCGAGAGCGTCAGGATCATCGTGCCATAGGGATCGCCGACTTTGGCGGCGAGGATTTCGGCGTGATGGGCAACTCGCATCGAGACCAGAACGATGAGCCCGATCAGGGCGATCGCGGCGATGAGCGATGCCGTTTTCCCGCCTTCGAATATTGCATGTTCGGCCATATAGGCGGCGATTGCTGCTGGTATCGCCAGCAGCAATATGCGCTCCTGCTTCAGAATAGAACCCACCATCGATTTCCCTTCCCCTGATAGTCGCAGGCTGTGACGTATCGTCCCTCAGATCAAGCAGGATTTGCGCTTGAGTGCTTTTGGTAGGATAGTGGTGCCGTCAAGGACATGCTGCTCATGCCGTGTTGTCCCCTGTCGGGTGCAATGCTTGAAGCGCGGTTGTGGTTGCCATGTCGCCGACTGAAACAGGAGGAACATGCATGACCAAAGTGGTGTATGAAGTCGTGGAACATGACGGTGGCTTCGCCTACCGCATGAACGGCGCTTATTCCGAAACTTTCCCTTCCTATGCGGATGCCGTCGAGGCTGCGCGTATCGTTGCCGCCGAACAGCAGGTGGGCGGCGATGACGAGGAAATCAGCTATCAGGACGAACGCGGCCAATGGCATGAAGAATATAGCCAGGGCGGCGACCGGCCGGAAGCCGAGGTCGTGGACAAGACTTTACCGCCGGCCAGACCGTTTTGATGAAAGAGCCGGCATTTCCGGCGAAATCCGCATCATCTTCCATGTTCCGCCAGTTGGTTTTCAAGTCATCGCGGACGAGACGCGCTCGGCAACCCGTTCTCGAGTAATCCTAACGCCGCTGCGGCGGAGCGCCCGGATCGGTCTCCTTGAGATGCGCCTTCAGGCCTTCGACGAGGGCGCTGAACACGGCACGGCATCGCGGCGAGGTCTTCAGATTTTCATGCATCGCCACCCAGGTGTGCAGCGGGATGTCTATACCAGGAAGAACCTGCACCAGCCGAGGATCCTTGCGCGCGAGACCGATCTGGCAAACGCCGATGCCAGCGCTGGCGCGGATCATGGCAAGCTGGGCGAGATTGCTGTCGGCGCGGATTTCGAAGCAGATGTCTTCAATGTCGGGTATTTCCGGATCAAGGGCGCGCATTCGCTGAATGGCCGCCCTGATGAAAGGCGTCTTGCGGTCGAAACCGACCATCCGGTGCTCGTTTAATTCTTCCATGATCTTTGGAATGCCGGCTTTCGCCAGATAGTCGCGCGTCGCATGAAAGCCCAGACGGAAATTGCCGATGTAGCGCATGACGATCGCATCCTGCTGCGGTTCGGTCATGCGGATGGCGATATCGGCTTCGCGCCGTAAAAGGTCTTCCAGCGTATCCGATAGCGAAAGCTCGATCTCGAGCCGCGGGTGAATCTCCTGCATGACCGCGATGATGGGCGGCAGCATTTCCACGCCGATGATGTCAGACGCGCTGATGCGCACTGTGCCTTCGATCTTGCCGACTTCGCCGGAGGCCGCCCGCATGAGCGCTGCCGCTGTCGCCGCGAGATTTTCCGCATAGGGCCGGAGCGCAAGGGCAGCTTCCGTCGGCATCAGCCCGTGCGGTGAGCGGATGAACAGCGGAAAACCGACCGCCTCTTCCAGAGCGCCGATATGACGCCCCGCAGTCGGTTGTGTAATGCCCAGTTCACGCGCGGCCGCAGACAGCGAGCCGTCGCGCAGCACGCTGAGGAAGGTGCGGTAAAAATCCCAGCTGACATCCCGGCTCTTGATCATAAATTTTTGTATACCTGCTCCACTCATTTCGACAATTTCGTATATCGCGCGACGGAACGATACTCCAGCCAGAAAACGGAGTGTTGGTCATGATAGATGAAAACCACGCAAATACAGCAGAGAATAACAAGCCTCTGGCGCTGATTGTCGGGGCGAATGGCGGCGTCGGCAGCCATGTTGCGAAGATGCTGTTGCAACGCGGCTGGCAGGTGAGGGCGCTGACGCGCCAGCAAGCATCATCCGGTGCGTCGGACGGTATCGAGCGTGTGACCGGCGACGCGCTGAACCGACGGGACGTGGTGGAGGCCGCGAAAGGGGCAACGCTCATCGTCCATGCGGTCAACCCTCCGGGATATCGCAACTGGGACAGGCAGGTGCTGCCGATGCTCGACAACACCATCGAGGCGGCTGAGGCTTGTGGGGCGAGGATCGTGTTTCCCGGCAGCGTCTATAATTTCGGCCCGGACGCTTTTCCGCTCCTGACGGAAGACAGCCCGCAAAAACCTTTCACCCGCAAGGGTGCGTTGCGGGTGGAGATGGAGCGGCGGCTGAAGATGGCGTCGATGCGCGGCGTGCCGGTGCTGATTGTCCGCGCCGGGGATTTTTTCGGACCAGACGCGAAAAACAACTGGTTTTCGCAGATGCTGGTGCGACCGGGCAAGCCTGTCCGCAGTGTTCAGAACCCTGCGGCACCCCATTCCGGACATCAATGGGCCTATCTGCCTGATGTGGCGGAGACGATCGGCCGGTTGCTCGACCGCTCGGACGAACTACCGGCTTTCGCCGTTTATCACATGGAAGGTTTCTGGGATTTCGACGGGTTGCAACTGGTTGCGGCAATCGAGCGGGTCGTTGGTCACCCGGTCAAGATGCGGCGGCTTTTCTGGCCGGGCATAAAGCTGGCCGCGCCTTTCGTTCCCCTGTTTCGCGAAGTGCTGGAAATGCAATATCTCTGGCAGATGCCGATCCGCATGAGCAACCGCAAGCTTGCGGATTTTCTCGGAACGGAACCACGGACGCCGATTGATGCGGCCGTCTCGGCGACATTGGCGAGACTCGGCTGCCTCGCGCAGGTGCAGCAACCGGCGAGCCTCCATCATCCGGCGGATGCCGGGGGCAGGGTGTGATGGCCACTGTGGCAAACGGGATGTCAGCTCGGCGTCGCTTGTTCGCGGTGATTTCGGCGGGTGTGCCGGTGTTGATTTTCTTGCAGGTGCTGCTGGCGGGGTTGTCGATCTATTATGACGGATCGCTGCTTTCGGTGCACAAGGGGCTCGGCATGTTTATCGCCGTCCCCATCTCGTCGCTGGTCTTCCTGGCGCTGCGTTATGACGATCTGCGGCCGAACCTCAAACGTGCGCTGGCGCTGCTTGCGCTCTATTGTCTGCAGGTGGCGCTGATGAGCATCGGCCGGGAAGCGGGCAATGGCCTTCTGCAGGCGCTGCATGTGGCCAATGCCTTTGTCATGGGGGCTTTTTCCGATTTCGCCGCCCGGCAGGCACGCGCCGCATCCTGAAACGCAAAACGCCGCACTGCGGAGAAGCAGTGCGGCGTTTGGCTTTGTCAATGATCAGCCGAGCGCGGGATAGTCGGTATAGCCTTCTGCACCGCCGCCATAGAAGGTCGGCTGGTTCGGATCATTCAGCGGTGCATCGTTCTTGAAGCGGCGCACCAGGTCCGGATTGGCGATGAAGGCCTTGCCGAAGGCCACAGCATCGACCTTGCCGCTTTCCACGGCTTCGATGGCGCTTGCACGGTCGTAGCCGTTATTGGCAATCCACAGGCCCTTGCCGCCGGCATTGCGATAAGCGCCCTTGAAGGCGGCGTAATCAAAGGGCTTGTCACCCTGTTTGAAATCACGCGGGCCACCCGTTGCACCCTCGACGACGTGGATGAAGGCGAGATTGCGCTTGCCGAGTTCAGCCGACACATAATTGTAGAGCGGCTGCGGGTCGGCCTCGAAAATATCGTTGGCAGGGGTGACGGGGGAGAGGCGGATACCTGTGCGGCCTGCGCCGATTTCTTCCGTAACCACATCCACCACTTCCAGAAGGAAGCGGGCGCGGTTCTCGATCGAGCCACCATAGTCGTCGGTGCGCTGGTTGGTGCTGGATTTCAGGAACTGCTCGATCAGATAACCATTGGCGGCATGGATTTCGACGCCGTCGAAACCAGCTTCCAGCGCGGCACGGGCGCCGCTGCGGTAATCTTCAAGGATGAGGCCGATATCGTCGATGGTGAGCGCGCGCGGTTCGGAGGTTTCCGCAAAAGCACCGGTGCCGTCATCATTGATGATATAGGTCTTCGACTTGGCGGGGATGGCGGAAGGAGCGACCGGCTGGCCGCCATGCGGCTGCAGTGAGGTATGCGAAATGCGGCCCACATGCCAGATCTGCGCGACGATCTTGCCACCGGCCGAATGCACACCGTCGGTGATCTTCTTCCAGCCCTCGATGGCTTCCTGCTTGTAGAGGCCCGGAACATCCGCATAGCCCTGACCCTGCTGGGAAATCGGCGTGCCCTCTGTGACGATCAGCCCGGCTGTGGCGCGCTGCTCGTAATAGGTGGCGTTGAGGTTGTTGGGAATTGCGCCCGGCGAACGGTTGCGGGTCAGGGGAGCCATGACGATACGGTTGGCGAGTGCGATATCGCCGGCCTGTGCCGGTTCGAAAAGACTGGTCATGCGACTTCACTTTCTGGTCGGTTGGCGAAATTGCGCTTAAGGCGCGCTGTCTTTCGGTCTGGGTGCCGGACTGAAAACCGTTTGGTGGTTTCCGGTTCGGCACCCCAGGGCTCAAAGCTTGGGAGGCTCAGAGATTCGCGTGCAGATAATTGCGGAACGCGTCGATGGTTTCCTCGTTGCGTTCGAAAAACACCCATTGCCCGACCTTCTTCGACCTTATCAGGCCGGCTGCCTGCAACACCGCCAGATGCGATGAGACGGTGGATTGTGACAGGCCGCTGATCTGGAACTGGTTGGCGCACACACCCATGCTGAGCGGATGGTCCTGACAGAAGTGACTTTCGGGGCTTTTCAGCCATTCAAGGAACTTCAGCCTTGCGGGGTGCGAAAGAGCTTTGAGGATTTCCTCCGGGTTCATCGGTATTTCTTCAATATCTGGCATAAACGATATTTATATCGATGATTTACGATATACAAATCACGTATCCGTGAGGCCTACTAGGGGGGCCAGGAGCGCTTCCCAAAAAAGAAGGCCGCTGGATGTCTCCGCGGCCCGATAAGTTTGAAGGTTAAAACCTCCAGAGGGGAACAGCTGTCTCGTGCCTTATGGGAGCGTGACAGCCAACTAAAATATGGGAGCGCTAATAATGCAAAACAAGGTTGCATCGTGCGATATTTCGCCAAATTGGGGAAAATTCTTGCGGGTAAAAAAAGAGGGCCGCCGGATAGATCCAGGGCCCTTTAAGTGTGAAGGTCAAAAACCTCCAGAGGGGAACAGCTGATGCGGTGGAACTGGGAGGAAAAGCCACCGTGTGCATCAGCTGAGTGCGATATGATGCTTATTTGTGCACGAAACAACTCTTTTTTGTGCAGGTCAGGCATGCGCATGATGCAGGCCTCGATATTTCCGGTATATTTTATGTGCAATGCTGGTTGGCAAAAGGTCTGGCGCGCGACCGCGCCAGACAGATCAACCGTCTGAATTAGTATGATTTTTTATGGTGCTGGCCTATTTAAACGTCAGAAATTCCAGTTTCGGGCTTTTGCCACGACAAAGTCTCTGAAGGCTTTCAGTTTTGCTGCGTTTTTCATCTCGTCCGGGTAACAGAAGTAGGTATCGAACGAGGGAATATCTGCCGCGAGCGACAGCTGGATCAATCCCGGATCGCGGCCGACAATGTAATCCGGCAAACAGGCTATGCCTATTCCCAGCAGACAGGCGCGTTTGATCGAGGTCTGGCTGTTGATCTGCAGATGCGGAATGCGCGTGTTGTCCGAGGAGCGACCGGCATTCTCCAGCCAGTTGACATCAAGCAGGTAGTTGGGTGCTGGTTCACCGAACGAGATGATGCGGTGATTGTCTAAATCCTCGATCGACTGGGGTTCGCCGTGGCGATTGATGTAAGACGGCGCGGCATAGACGTGCATATGCACTGTAAACAGCTTGCGCTGGATGAGGTCCGATTGCTGCGGCTGGCGCAGGCGGATGGCGCAATCGGCGTGACGCATGTTCACGTCCAGCTCCTCATTGTCGAGGATGAGCTGGATCGACATTTCCGGATAGAGTTGCAGGAACTCCTGCACCTTGTCCGTCAGCCAGCCCTGGCCGAGACCAACCGTGGTCGTCACGCGCAGCTTGCCGCTCGGCTTCTCCGTCGTTTCGGTCAGCTGCATCTTCACCGTTTCGAGCTTCAGCAGCACGTCATGGGCGGTGCGGTACAGCAACTCGCCCTGCTCGGTAAGAATCAGACCGCGAGCGTGGCGATGGAACAGCTTGACGCCGACATCCTGCTCCAGCGCGCTGACCTGACGGCTGATGGCCGACTGGGACAAATGCAGCTTGTCGGCAGCGTGGGTGAAAGACCCTGCTTCGGCTGCGGCATGAAAAATGCGCAGTTTATCCCAGTCCAATGGCATTGCCATGCCTATCCTGCCTTTCGGTTATTCCGCTGCAACCGCGAGCGGTTGTTGTGCGGTGAGATAGCGTTCTGCTTCCAGCGCCGCCATGCAGCCCATGCCGGCGGCGGTGATCGCCTGGCGGTAAATGTCGTCGGTCACGTCGCCGGCCGCGAAGATGCCTTCCACGTCGGTCGCCGTGGAATCGGGCGCGGTCCACATGTAGCCATTGTCCTTGAGCTTCACCTTGCCCTTGAACAGTTCGACTGCCGGCGCGTGGCCGATGGCGACGAAGACGCCGTCGATGGGCGTGTCGTTGACGACGCCGGTTCTGGTGTCACGCAGCCGCACACCCGAGACGGAGGGTGGCATGGGCGGCTTGGAGGGTGCGCCGGTGATTTCGGCGATTTCCGTGTTCCAAAGGATCTTGACGTTTTCCTTGGCGAACAAGCGTTCCTGCAGGATCTTTTCCGAGCGGAAGCTGTCGCGGCGGTGCACCACGGTCACAGACTTGGCGATATGGGCGAGATAGAGCGCTTCTTCCACGGCGGAGTTGCCGCCGCCGACCACGATCACGTCCTTGTTGCGATAGAAGAAGCCGTCGCAGGTGGCGCAGGCGGAAACGCCAAAACCCTGAAATTGCTGTTCGCTTTCGATGCCGAGCCACTTGGCCTTGGCGCCGGTGGCGATGATCAGCGTGTCGGCAGTCCAGACCTGACCGGAATCGGTCTTGACCACGAAAGGCCGGATGGTGGTATCAACTTCGGTGACGAGGTCGCTGACGATTTCCGCGCCCACATGTGTGGCCTGCTTCAGCATCTGGTCCATCAGCCAGGGGCCTTGGATCGGATCGGCAAAGCCCGGATAGTTCTCCACATCGGTGGTGATCATCAGCTGGCCACCCTGTTCCATGCCGGCAATCAGCACGGGTTTCAGCATTGCGCGGGCCGCGTAGATGGCCGCCGTATAACCGGCGGGACCAGAGCCGATGATCAATACCTTGGTATGGCGGGCAGACATGGAAACAATCCTTTCAATAACGGGGTCTTTCGGTAAGGGGCCTTCCAGCCGCAGAGCGGCGGACGGGCCGCAACCCCTTCGTTGCCCGGTATTTAAGGTTGTCTAGTGTCTTTATTCAAGGGCAGCCTTGCGTTACCAACAAGGCAGTTGTGGATGCACACGCAATTTTGTGTCCGGCTGGCGGCATATTGTTGCGAATCCTGTGCCGAATAGTACAAGGAAGTTCCCCCGATTAACGAGGAACCTCTCCGTGACCAGCGTCGACCTCGATGCCATCGATCTGAAAATCCTGCGCGAATTGCAGCGTGACGGGCGCATGACCAATGTGGAGCTGGCCGAAAGGGTCGGTATTTCCGCACCGCCCTGCCTCAGGCGCGTCCGCAAGCTGGAAGAAGCCGGCGTAATCGAGGGTTATCACGCCATGTTGAACGCGCCGAAGCTCGGTTTTGACCTCGTCGCCTTCTGCATGGTCGGCCTCAAGCGTCAGTCGGACAGCAATCTGAAGGCCTTTGCGGCGGCGACCGCTGGCTGGTCGCTGGTGCGTCAGGCGTGGATGGTGTCTGGCGAAAGTGATTTCCTGCTGCATTGCATCGCCAGAAACCTCACCGAGTTTCAGGATTTCGTCATCGAGGTTCTGACGGCGGACGAGAATGTCGATACGGTGCGCACGATGCTGACCATCCGTCAGGTCAAGCGCGTCGGTCTCGTGGAAATCTGAACGGCGGGCTTTGCAACTGCTTTGCTGAGCGTTATCCGCGCCGTAGCGCGTCATAGACCGCACCGAGACTTGTCGCCTCTTTTTCCAGCGGGAATGCGGTGCGCACATGCGCAAGCCCGGCGAGTGAATGGCTCTTGGCCAGAGCCGGATCGGCAAGATAGGGCTTCATCGCATCCCTGAGCGATTCATAGTCGCCCGCTTCGACCACCATGCCGGTCTTGCCCTTGACGATCATTTCCTCGTAGGCACCAGCATTGCTGGCAACGACTGATGTTTCCGAGGCCATGGCTTCCAGCGGCGTCAAGCCGAAACCCTCGTTGCGCGACGGCGCGACATAGAGCGTCAGCCGTCTGTACCAGGGTTTGATGTCATCAACTTCGCCCTGAAACACGATGCGGTCGGAAAGGCCGGCTGCCGCGACATCGGCCTGGAGCTTGTCACCAAAGGCCTTGTGTTCCGCCGTCACGCGGCCCGAAACCACGGCCGTCCATTCAGGGTGTGCGGGCAAAAGCTCGATCATGGCGCGCACGAAGAGATCGGTGCCCTTCTGGTGGCGCACGCGTCCGAAGCAGCCGATCAGATAGTGTCCCGGCAGGCCCGTTGAGGCGATCGTGTCCTCGGGGCCTTCCGCCGGATGAAACAGATCGGTGTCGACGCCATGCATCACGACGCTATGTGGGACTTCCAGAAACGAGCCGGAACGGCCGCTGGTTGCGACCACCGCGTCCATCTTCGAAATCAGAAAGCGGGTATAGGCGGAATGCCGTCTTTGCGCGGCCGAGGTGAAGAGCAGCTTTATCTTCATGCGCAATACATCGCGCATGAAAATGCCCGGCAGCATTTCAAGATTGCGGCGGGCGTGCCAGATGCGGGGGCCGCCGAACGGCCCGTTTTGCCAGAGACGCCACAGATCGCGGAAACGCACATGCGGCAGATGTGGCGGCAGGCCGGGGCCGATGACGGCCACTTTCTGTCCCAGCCGGTTCTGCACAGGAATGAGCTGAACGATGGTGGAGGTAACGCCGGAGAGCCTGCGCTTGAAGTTCGGTGCAAGCACCTGCACATCTTTCAGACTGACGTGGGGCAAGATGAGCTTCCGTTGTTCCGGCTAATTGGCTTCAGCGCGTCAGAGCGCCATGCATCCGAGAGGATGCATGGCCTGCGAGAGCAATCAGCCCCACTGTACGGCGAGGATTTCGTAACCCTTGGCGCCGCCCGGTGCGTTGACTTCGATGCTGTCACCGACTTCCTTGCCGATGAGGGCGCGGGCAATCGGCGAGGAAATGGAAATGCGGCCAGCCTTCACATCGGCTTCCTGATCGCCGACGATCTGGTAGGTCTTTTCCTCGTCGCTATCCTCGTCGACCAGCTTGACGGTGGCGCCGAATTTGATCTTGGAGCCGGACATCTTGGAAAGGTCGATGACTTCCGCGCGCGCGGTCAGGTCTTCGAGTTCAGTGATGCGGCCTTCATTATGGCTCTGGGCTTCCTTGGCAGCGTGGTATTCGGCATTTTCCGAAAGGTCGCCATGGGCGCGCGCTTCCGCAATTGCCTCGATGATACGGGGACGCTCCTCCTGCTGGCGAACGCGCAGCTCCTCCTGCAGCTTGACGAATCCACCCTGAGTCATCGGTACTTTTTCTACCATTTTTTTATCCTTCGCATTCCGGTCGCTTTACTTGCAGACACAAAAAGAAACAGGTTCCGGAGAGGAACTCCGGAACCATGCCAAAATCAAAACTGAGCCGACTATATCAGAAGAGGACAGCGAAATGCCAGCAAATTTGAGCCGGTGAAATTTCCGCAATTATTCATTGGCTTAGTCGACATGATTGACATTTTTCAATAGAACATATAGTGAACATTATTATGAAGAAGTCAATCAGGCAACGGCTTGCCATTCTCTCCGACGCGGCGAAATATGACGCGTCCTGCGCCTCCAGCGGCACGACGAAACGCAACTCCGCAGTATCAGGCGGACTGGGTTCAACGGAGGGGTCGGGCATCTGCCATGCCTATGCGCCGGATGGGCGCTGCATCTCACTCCTGAAAATCCTGCTCACCAATTTCTGCATCTATGATTGCGCCTATTGCATCAACCGCTCTTCCAGCAATGTCGAGCGGGCGCGGTTTACCGCCGAGGAGGTGGTGTGGCTGACGCTGGAGTTCTATCGGCGCAACTATATCGAGGGGCTGTTTTTGTCCTCCGGCATTATCCGCTCCTCGGATCATACGATGGAAGAGATGGTGCGCGTGGCGCGGGAACTGCGTGTTACGCATGGCTTTCGCGGTTATATCCATCTGAAATCGATCCCTGAAGCGTCGCCGAAGCTCATAGAGGAGGCGGGGCTCTACGCGGACCGGCTGTCGATCAATATCGAATTGCCGACCGATAGCGGTATTGGTCGCTTTGCGCCGGAAAAGCAGCCTGCCAATATTCGCCGCTCCATGGCCGATATCCGTCTGAAGATCGAGGAGGCGGGCGAGCCGACGGTGCGGACGCGCCGGACCAAGCGCTTCGCGCCCGCCGGGCAGAGCACGCAGATGATCGTCGGGGCTGACGGCGCTGACGACAGCACCATCCTCTCCACCAGCGCCCGGCTTTATGGCAGTTATGGTCTGCGGCGCGTCTATTATTCGGCCTTCAGCCCCATTCCGGATTCCTCGAAAAACCTGCCGCTGATCAAGCCGCCCTTGATGCGTGAGCACAGGCTTTATCAGGCGGACTGGCTTTACCGTTTTTACGGTTTTGACATCGGCGAAATAACCGCGATCGGCGGCGATGGCATGCTCGATCTCGATATCGACCCAAAGCTGGCATGGGCGCTCAAAAATCGCGACCGTTTTCCGGTGGATGTGAATGCCGCGGATCGGGAAATGCTGCTGCGCGTGCCCGGTTTCGGCACCAAGACGGTCGCTTCCATCCTGTCATCACGGCGGTTTCGGCGGGTACGGCTGGAGGATGTTGCCCGTTTTGGGGTGTCCCTGAAAAAGGTGAAGGCCTTTATCGTCGCGGATGGCTGGACGCCGGGCAAACTGACTGAACGGCCGGATCTGCGGGCGATGTTTGCGCCACAGCCCGAACAGTTGTCGCTGTTGTGATGTACGGCCCGGTTCTGGAAGGACGGGGCGATTTTGGCGAGTGGCGTGATGCGGCGCGTTCGGCGCTTGCCGCCGATGTGCCGCCGGAGGCGATTGACTGGCGGCTACGGGACGATGAGGCGGGACTGCTGGATTTTGCCGGTGAGCCGTTGCCGACGCCCAAGGCTGGTGAAACGCAGGTTTCCGTTCCGGCCGCCTTCGTGGCACTGGCGCAGGCGGTGATCTGCCACAGCGAAAAGGGCCGTTTCGCGCTACTCTACCGGCTGCTGTGGCGGCTTAGGCAGGATCGGGCTCTGCTGCAGTTCAAGTCCGATCCGGATGTTTCACAAGCGCGATTGCTCGAAAAATCCGTCCGTCGTGACTGTCACAAGATGACAGCCTTCGTTCGTTTCAAGGAGTTACCCTTACCGCAGGGGCAGGGCGGGCGACGGCGCTTCGCCGCCTGGTTCGAGCCGGATCATTTCATTGTCGAGCGCGAGGCCCCGTTTTTCCAGCGGAGGTTCACTGACATGGACTGGCTGATCGCGACGCCGAAAGGCTTTGCGCGATGGGATGGAAGCGTGCTGCAAACATCGCGGGAGGCCGCCGCCAAACCCGATTTGGCAGACGAGACGGACGATCTCTGGCGGACCTATTATGCCAATATATTCAATCCGGCCCGCCTGAAGATCAAGGCGATGACGGCGGAGATGCCGAAAAAATACTGGAAGAACCTGCCGGAAGCGGATCTCATTCCCGGCCTCATTCTGGGGGCGGAGGCGCGGGTGCTTGATATGGCGGCCAAGGCCGCAACCCAGCCGCAGCCGTTTCACCACCGCCTGCAAGCCGTTGCCGCCGCGGCACGGGAGGAGGTCCTGTCGCCGGAACCGGAAGATTCGCTTGCCTCTCTGAGGCGGCAGGCAAGCCAATGCACGCGGTGCCCGCTGCATTGCAAGGCGACGCAAACTGTTTTTGGCGAGGGGCCGCAGGATGCTGATGTCATGATCGTCGGCGAGCAGCCTGGCGATCACGAAGATCTTGCCGGAAAACCTTTCCTCGGCCCTGCTGGTCAGCTCTTTGACCGGACGCTCGGCGAGATCGGCGTGGATCGCAGGCGGCTTTACGTCACCAATGCCGTCAAGCATTTCAAATATGAAACACGTGGCAAGCGGCGTATTCACCAGCGGCCGGATGCGGGTGAGGTGCAGCAATGTCGCTGGTGGCTGAACCAGGAAATTGCACTGGTGCAGCCGAAGCTCATCGTCGCCATGGGTGCGACGGCGCTTTATGCGCTGACCGGTGGCAAGGAGAAAGTCACCGACGTTCGGAGCCGCGCTCTTCCCATGCAGGAAGGGCGAACGCTGTTTGTCACGGTGCATCCATCCTATCTGCTGCGCCTGCCGGATGCGCGGGTGAAAGAGGCGGAAATTCTGCTCTTCAAAAAGGATATGGAGTTTATAAGATTATTCGAATAGATTGTTTTATTAATTTATGAAAATATTGTACTATTCTTTTACTTTTATGAATATAATTTACTATTTTTTGGTTCGGTATTTTTATTGAAATTTTATACTTATCGATGATAATTGAATCGGTTTTATTTATTTATTGCGTGGACATATCATGTTGGGTGAACTCGACCTCACGACAGTCATACTGATGCAAAAATGCTCTTATATTGTGGGATTGCTGAGTTTCATCTATCTTAAGTTGTCAAATCGTGGATTGCGTGGCCCGGTTGCTCTTGCCGCCGGCTTTGCAGCCATGACTATTGGCTCCACACTCGCCGGTTACGGCGAATGGGGGATAATGTCACCGGCTTTATGGCAGCTCGGCAGTGTCGTTTTCGGCATTATTGGTTATGCGCTGATCTGGCTCGGTCTGAAAGTTTTGAGCGACGGACGCCCTGTGGGCCGGCGGACGGTGGTCGCCCTCTGTCTTGTCGCGCTGCTGGCGATTGTCGTCGCGCTGCAGGTGGCTGAAAACAATGCGTATCGTGCGGCTCTTTTCAATGGTTGCGCGGCTCTCGCCTATCTTGCGGGCGCGGGTGGGCTTTTCGCCAGGTGGCGCAAGGAGCGGCTTCTCTCCCGTCTGGCGCTCGGCGCAATCACCGGCATTTCCGGTCTGATTTCGCTATCCGTGGTGAAAAGCATATTCTTCCCGGACTATGCCACCATCAATCTGGTCAATGCGTTTTTCTTCATCATCATGTTGAACTTCGCCATCGCGCTGTTCGTGATGATGCTGGTAGCCGAGCGGTCCGAACGGAAATTGCTGGTTCTCGCCAACACCGATCCGCTGACCGGCGTCAAGAACCGCCGGTTCTTTTTCCAGGCCATGCCTGCGGCACCCGATCCCGCCGATGCGGCCATGCTGCTCGATATCGATCACTTCAAATCGATCAACGACCGTTTTGGCCATGCCGTTGGCGACAGTGTCCTTCAGGAAGTGGCAAAACGCATCGGCGGCAGCATACGCGGCGGCGATGTACTGGCGCGTTACGGTGGTGAGGAGTTCATCATCTTCCTGCCGGGTGCGGGTGGTCAGAAAGCCTCTGTTATCGGCGAGCGTATTCGCAATGCGGTTGCGGTCAATGACGTCGATTGTGGTGGGCTGCGCGTCGGCGTAACGATCAGCATTGGCGTCGCGACCACCGGCGAGATGCGCTGCGACCTCCAGACGCTGGCGGAAATGGCGGATCGCGCCCTCTACCGCGCCAAGAGCGAAGGGCGCAACTGCGTGCGCGAGGCGCTTGCGGCCTAGCCTCGCGGCTCGCTCACTTCATCCGCCGCGGCGCGATGGTGCAGGGCTTCCTTGAGCAAGATCTCGATCTGGGCATTGATACTGCGCAATTCGCCGCTGGCGGTGTTCCTGATCACGTTCAATATTGCGGGTTCGATCCGCAACGGAAAAGCCACCCGTTCCGGTCCCGGCGGACGTCCTGCCATAGCTTCAGTCCCGCAAGGTTTCGGTGTTGATCATCGGGGTTGTGTCGATAGGCGCGGAAATGCCGGCGATCATGCGGGCAAGCGCATATCCGCCGGTGGCCGGCGACGGTGTTTCGGCAATGGATAAGGGCATCACGGACCTCACGTGGGAATGATGCGTTTTTGATACCGGAAACGGATTGCAGGGGGATTACGCAATGCGAAACGCCGCAGATCTTGCGACCTGCGGCGTTTCGTTTTCATTCAGTATTCAATCCGCGGATTTCTCACGCAGGCTGCTTACTGGAAATAGCTCTGCAGCGGCTTCACTTCGAGATTGCCGGCCTTCAGTGCCTTGATGGCAAGGGCGGCTGCTTCTGCGCCGGCCATCGTCGTGTAGTAGGGCACCTTCTGCATCAGCGTCGCGCGGCGCAGCGACTTGCTGTCCGAAATCGCCTTGTTGCTGTCGGTGGTGTTGATGACGAGCTGAACCTGACGGTTGCGGATGGCGTCTTCGATATGCGGACGGCCTTCCTGCACCTTGTTGATCTTTTCGGCGTTGATGCCCTGTTCGGCAAGGAAACGCTGCGTGCCGCCGGTTGCGAGCACCCTGAAGCCGCTTTCCACCAGAATGCGGATGGCGGGCAGAACCCGATCCTTGTCGTCGTCACGCACCGAAACGAACACCGTGCCGGAGCGCGGCAGGTCGACGCCGGCACCGAGCTGGCTCTTGGCGAAGGCCAGTGCGAAATCCGTGTCAAGGCCGATGACTTCACCCGTCGAGCGCATTTCTGGTCCAAGCAGAATATCGACGCCGGGGAAGCGGGCGAAGGGGAAGACGGCTTCCTTGACGGCAATGTGCTTCAGGTTGCGCGGATCGGGCTTTTCGCCATAGGCGGCAATCGCCGCATCGAGCTTCTCGCCGGCCATGACGCGGGCGGCGATCTTGGCGATCGGCGCGCCGATGGTCTTGGCGACGAAAGGCACGGTGCGCGAGGCGCGCGGATTGACTTCGAGAACGTAGATCGTGCCGTCCTTGATGGCATATTGCACGTTCATCAGGCCGCCGACCTTCAGCGCCTTGGCAAGCGCCGTCGTCTGGCGCTCCAGTTCGTCAAGGGTTTCCTTGCTGAGCGAACGGGACGGCAGCGAGCAGGCCGAGTCGCCCGAATGGATGCCGGCCTCTTCGATATGTTCCATGATGCCGGAAACGAAGACGCTTTCGCCGTCGCAGAGCGCATCGACGTCGACTTCGACGGCGTTGGTCAGGTAGCTGTCGAACAGAAGCGGGTTCTTGCCGAGCAGGGTGTTGATCTGGCCGGTCTTGTCGTTGGGGTAACGCTGCTTGATATCTTCCGGCACGAGACCCGGAACGGTGTCGAGCAGGTAGGTCTGCAACTGGCCTTCCGAATGGATGATCTGCATGGCGCGGCCACCCAGAACGTAAGACGGGCGCACCACCAGCGGGAAGCCGATTTCAGACGCGACGAGGCGAGCCTGCTCGACCGAATAGGCGATGCCATTGTTCGGCTGGGCGAGATCGAGCTTCATCAGCAGCTTCTGGAAGCGGTCGCGGTCTTCGGCAAGGTCGATCATATCGGGTGCTGTGCCGAGGATCGGGATGCCGTTCTTTTCCAGCGCTTCGGCGAGCTTCAGCGGCGTCTGGCCGCCGAACTGCACGATGACGCCGACCAGCTCGCCCTTTTCCTGTTCGGCGCGCAGGATCTCGATCACGTCTTCGGCCGTCAGCGGTTCGAAATAGAGACGGTCGGAGGTGTCGTAATCGGTGGACACCGTTTCGGGGTTGCAGTTGATCATGATCGCTTCGAAACCGGCATCCTTCAGCGCGAAGGCGGCGTGGCAGCAGCAATAATCGAACTCGATGCCCTGGCCGATGCGGTTCGGGCCGCCGCCGAGGATGACGACTTTCTTGCGATCGGAAACCTGTGCTTCCGAGCGGGCCACACCGACGAAGGGCGTTTCATAGGTCGAATACATATAGGCGGTGGGCGAAGCGAATTCGGCGGCGCAGGTGTCGATGCGCTTGAAGACCGGGCGAACGTTGAGGCTGTTGCGCAGTTCGGCCACTTCCTTCGGGCGCTTGCCCGTCAGAATAGCAAGGCGGGCGTCGGAGAAGCCCATGGCTTTCAGCATGCGCAGGTTTTCGGCGTCCTGCGGCAGGCCGTGCTCGCGGATGCGGGCTTCCATATCCACGATTGCCTTGATCTCAGCGATGAACCACGGATCGATCTTCGAATTTTCGTGGACTTCCTCTGCCGTCATGCCCATGCGCAGCGCCTGTGCGACCATGCGCAGGCGATCCGGCGTGGGCGTGCCGATGGCGGCGCGGATGGCGTTCTTGGAACCTTCGCCTTCCTCAAAGCCGGGGATTTCGATCTCGTCGAGACCGGTCAGGCCGGTTTCCATGCCGCGCAGCGCCTTCTGCAGCGATTCGGCGAAGGTGCGGCCGATGGCCATGACTTCACCGACCGACTTCATGGCGGTGGTGAGGATCGGCGAAGCGCCGGGGAACTTCTCGAAGGCGAAACGCGGAATTTTAGTGACCACGTAGTCGATGGACGGCTCGAACGAGGCGGGCGTCGCGCCGCCGGTAATGTCATTTTCCAGTTCGTCCAGCGTGTAGCCGATGGCGAGCTTGGCGGCGATCTTGGCGATGGGGAAGCCGGTCGCCTTGGACGCCAGCGCCGACGAGCGCGAGACGCGCGGGTTCATTTCGATGACGACGAGGCGGCCGTCCTTGGGGTTGACGGCGAACTGCACGTTCGAGCCGCCGGTTTCCACGCCGATCTCGCGCAGCACCGCAATCGAGGCGTTGCGCATGATCTGGTATTCCTTGTCCGTCAGCGTCAGCGCTGGCGCAACGGTGATCGAGTCGCCGGTGTGGACGCCCATCGGATCGATGTTTTCGATGGAGCAGATGATGATGCAATTGTCCGCGGTGTCGCGGACCACTTCCATCTCATATTCCTTCCAGCCGAGCACCGATTCCTCGACCAGCACTTCGGTGGTCGGCGAGGCGTCGAGACCGCCCGAGACGATGTCGAAGAATTCCGAGCGGTTGTAAGCAATGCCGCCGCCGGTGCCGCCGAGCGTGAAGGATGGGCGGATGATGGCGGGCAGGCCGACATGGTCGATGGCCTGGGCGGCAATGGCAATTGCATGCGCCATGTAGCGCTGCTTGCGGTCGGTCTCGCCAAGGTTCCACTGGTTTTCGAGATCGTCCAGCGCCTTGTCGAGTTCCGGGCCGGAAAGCTTTGCCTTCAGCTCAGCGCGCGCCGCCTCATGGGTCTTGCGGTCGGCATCCTTGATTTCGGTGGCGTTGGCCAGCATCGATTTCGGCGTTTCAAGGCCGATACGCATCATCGCCTCGCGGAAGAGCGCACGGTCTTCGGCCATGTCGATGGCTTCGGGCTTTGCGCCGATCATTTCCACATTGTAGCGGTCGAGAACGCCCATGCGCTTCAGGGAAAGCGCGGTGTTGAGCGCGGTCTGGCCGCCCATGGTCGGCAAAAGCGCGTCCGGACGCTCCTTGGCGATGATCTTGGCCACGACTTCCGGCGTGATCGGCTCGACATAGGTTGCGTCGGCAAGGCCCGGATCGGTCATGATCGTCGCCGGGTTGGAGTTCACCAGAATAACCCGGTAACCCTCTTCCTTCAGCGCCTTACAGGCCTGGGTGCCGGAATAGTCGAACTCACATGCCTGACCGATGACGATCGGTCCTGCGCCAATGATGAGGATGGACTTGATATCTTGGCGCTTGGGCATGGCTCTCTCGTTCCGCGTTTTGGTTGCGCAAAACACCAGCCAGGGTGAAAGATCACCGGCCGGGGCGCGCAATTCAAAGTTTTCAGGCTAGAAGCGGCTTATAGGCAAATGTTTTTGAGAACGGAACCCCATAAATTCCGGAATCGACAGAAACTCTTAACGGTTAGGGCCATGGGCGGAGAAACGGGCCTGTACCGCGGCATTATAGGAGCGGCTGACGGGAATTTCCGTGCCGTCCCCTGTTATGAGATGCAGACGGCCTGCATGTTTGCGCAGTGAGGCGACGTCTGCGTCTGCAATCCAGTGGGACCGGTGTACCTGCAAGCCCTGCGTATTGCCAATTTCCTTCATGGCGTCGGCAAAACGCAGCAGAACCAGTTGACGTCCTCTGGTCGTCACCACCTCGGTGTAATGATCCTCTACGGACAGCCGCAGCAGTTCTCCACGCTTTTGCGGGGGTAGCCGCTCCAGCAGCGTTGCGGTGTTTGTCTCCTTGCGACCGGCATCATCATGTGTCTCGGCCGTCGTCTGGAGAGACTGACGGGCGGTGAGATAACTCAGCAGACAAAAGATCGCGCAGAGCGGCAGGGCGGTGAGGCTGCTTTTAAGAATGGAGAGGAAGCCGAGTTGCTTGTCGTAAAAGGTGTGGTTCGTAAGGCCGAGCAACAAACCGATCGGCAAAGACGCTAGCAGCGAGCCGATCATCATTCGCGCCAGCATGCTTTCTATACGAGCTGCAAGGATGGCATTGGCGACAATGGAGAAGACTATGGCGATTGCCCAGGCCCCAGTCTGAACGATGGTCCAGTAAAGCAGCCGGTCGGCGAAGCTCATGGTTTCGCTCGTTCCGAAAGGTCCGGTCAGGATGAAGATCGCCAGTATCGCAAGGAATGTCAGCCACAGCCTGCGGGACTGCAGGATGGCGTGCATTTCACGAAGCGTGGATTGCAGATAGGGGTGATCCACGAAGTTTTCCTGCGATTGACGCCAATCCATTTTTCTTTCGTGCATGTTTTGCCGAAATTGCCGGTGATTTCAACCGGGCCAGACAGGAAAGCCATGTCACTCCAGCCTTTGCTAGACGCACCGCTTGCCGTGCAATTTCATGTCTTCACCGTCGTTCCCGCCGCCCTTTTCGGGGCCTTTGTCTTTCTGCGACCCAAGGGCACCGCCATCCATCGGCTGCTGGGCAAGATCTGGGTGGCGCTGATGGTCATGACATCAATTTCAACCTTCTTCATCCATGAACTCAGGATGTTTTATGGTTTCAGCCCGATCCACCTGCTGTCCATCTTCACCATATATGGTTGTCTGCAATCGGTCTATTTTGCGCGCCGTGGTGATATCAGACGCCATATGCGCATCATGCAAAGCGTTTATCTCGGCGGCATCGTGATTGCTGGCGGCTTCACCTTCGTTCCGGGACGTATCATGCATGAGGTTGTTTTCGCTGACGGCAAGGCGGGTTTTGCCACCCTTTCCGCCGGCATTTTCGTTTTTGCCGTCCTGCTTCTGACCGTCATCAGGCAAAGAAGGAGAACAGTCTGAGCGGGCCAAGCTTTCTTCCGGAACAAGATGTATTATAGTGCCGTTATAAGGCAGCTTGTTGAGGCGACGTTCGCCGGGAGAATAGTATGGAATGGAGAGGGCGTCGCCAGTCGGACAATATTGAGGACCGGCGCGGCATGTCGGCGGGTTCGGGGCCTTCTGGCAACGATCCCTTTTCCCGAGGTGGGATGCGCGTACCGATCGGGCGTCGCGGCGGTGGTCTTGGTATCGGCGGTATTCTGGTCATCCTCCTGATCAGCTGGGTGCTTGGAATCAATCCGCTGACGCTGCTTTCAGGCGGCGATATTTCACTGGATGGCGGTGGCACGACACAGCAGCAATCCGGAACCCAGCAGTCCGGCACGCGTCCGCAGGGCCAATCGTCCGATGAGACGACGGCTTTCGTGCGCACCGTGCTGGCCGAGACCGAAGATACGTGGAGCGGCATTTTCCAGTCCGCCGGCGAGACCTATCAGAAACCGACGCTGGTGCTGTTTTCCGGCCAGGTATCGTCTGCCTGCGGTTCTGCTTCGGCGGCCAGCGGTCCGTTTTATTGCCCGGGTGACCGCAAGGTCTATCTCGACACCAGCTTCTTCAATGAACTGGACAAGCGTTTCGGCGCTTCCGGCGATTTCGCGCAGGCTTACGTGATTGCGCATGAAGTGGGCCATCACGTCCAGAACCTGACCGGCGTTCTGCCGGAATTCAACCGTCGCCGTCAGTCCATGAGCCAGGCGGACGCCAACAAGATGTCGGTGCGTGTGGAGCTTCAAGCCGATTGTTATGCCGGTATCTGGGGCAAGTTCACCGAGCAGAAGGGCATTCTGGAAACCGGCGACCTCGAGGAAGCGCTCAACGCCGCCCACCAGATCGGTGACGACACGTTGCAGAAACAGACGCAAGGATATGTGGTGCCTGATAGTTTCAACCACGGCACCTCGGCGCAGCGCATGGAATGGTTCAAGCGCGGTTTCCAGAACGGCCGTGTCGAAGATTGCGACACCTTCTCGGCGAATATCTGAGAATGAAACAGATGAGGGGGCTTTTCAGCCCCCTTTTTTTATTTAGCGCATCAAAAGCGCCACGGCATACATGCCGAGTGCGAAAACGGTGTGCGCAATGAGGTTGAGAACACGGACCTTGGTGGGATTCGGCGTTTTCGATGCCGCCCAGCCGATGCCAAGACCCGGCTGCAGCAGGAACCAGCCCGCGCCGACCGTGACGATGCCGACGATCCATGGCTGGATGAAGGACGGGTTCGCAAACCAGGCAGCCGACACCACCAGCGCCAGAATGATGCCGTAGAGGATGCCAACGGCGTAGTGCGAAATCCAGCCGAGCGCCAGTTCATGCTCGTAAGGTGCGGCCGTGGCGATGCTGTCGTGAAACACTTTGCCCTTCGGCACATGCCAGAACCAGCGGCCGACCGGCGCCCAGTTCGGCGCTGACTGGCCGAAAAACCGGTGCAGCACAATCGCCCATATATCCATAAACACCGTGCCGCCAATGCCCATGGCAATGCCGCGCCAAATCAGTTCCAGCATAGATCCCTCCGAAAATCATGATCGATCCAGCTCTAGCGGATCGTGTGAGTGGCGGGAACCGGCTATTATGAGGGTGGACAAAAAAATGGCCGGATCGCTCCGGCCATTTTGATTGTAGGCTTTTCCGTTTTTGGCCTTCAGGCCGCACGCCCATATTCCGCCTGCCGCCGGGTTGCCGTGGCGAGCTGGAATTGGGCCAGCAGATCGTTGAGCGCTGCCGCTTCCGAAGCCAACCCATGACTTGCCGCTGTCTGTTCTTCGACCATGGCGGCATTCTGCTGTGTGCCCTGATCGATGGTGTTGATGGCGGTGTTGATTTCCTGAAGCCCTGTCGACTGTTCGCGCGAGGATGTGACGATGGCGTCGATGTGGCGGTTGATTTCCTGCACTTCGCGCACGATGGTTTCCAGCGCCTTACCGGCGTTACCGACGAGATCGACGCCGGATTGAACCTGCGATGTCGAGGCGTTGATCAGCGTCTTGATCGCTTTTGCCGCATTGGCGGAGCGCTGGGCGAGCTCGCGGACTTCCTGCGCGACGACGGCAAAACCCTTGCCGGCCTCACCGGCACGGGCGGCTTCCACGCCGGCGTTCAGTGCAAGCAGGTTGGTCTGGAAGGCGATCTCATCGATCACGCCGATGATATTGCTGATCTCGGACGATGATTTTTCGATGCCTTCCATGGCGCGAACGGCGTCGCCGACGATGACACCGGACTGTTCGGCATTGTTGCGCGTGCGGTCGACCAGACGGCCGACTTCTTCTGCCCGGCGGGCGGAATCCTTGACCGTCGTGGTGATTTCCTCGAGTGCTGCCGCCGTCTCTTCCACGGAAGCCGCCTGCTGTTCGGTGCGCCGCGCCAGATCGTCGGCGGACTGACGGATTTCTCCGGCCCCGGCGTCGATTGCCAGTGCGTTCTGGCCGACGGTGCTGAGTGCGACGTTCAGCTTGGCGACGGAATTGTTGAAATCGTCGCGAAGCCGGTCGATGCGGCTCACGAACGGCGTGTCGATACGGTAATTGAGATCACCGTTCGAAAGATGCGTCAGGCCCTTGGCCAGCGAGTCGACTGCGAACTGGATGTCCGCCGCTTCTTTTGCCGTCAGTCTTTCACGGTCGCTGCGTTCCTGTTCGGAAAGCGTGCGGTTCTGTTCCGCGTCACCTTCAAGGCGCAGGCGCTCCATGGCGTTCGATCTGAAAACGGCGACCGCTGCGGCCATCGAGCCGATCTGGTCGCTGCGTTCCTGGCCGGGAATGGCGACATCGAGATTGCCGGCCGCAAGGCCTTCCATGGCCGAGGTCATCTGCGTGACGGGGCGGACGATGAAACGGGAGAGCACGGTTGCAAGCAGCGCGATCATGATTGCGGCGGCAAGAACCGTGGCAATTGTCGCCGCCAGCCGGAATTGGCCGATTGCGCTGTAGGCGACATCGGAATCGACGACGAAGCCGAGATACCAGTCGACCGAAGGCAGGCCGGCAACCGGGATGAAGCTGGTGATCTTGCCCTTGCCGTCAATTTCGGTCTGGGAAATTGCCGAGGAAATTGTCGGTGTGTTGACCTTGAAAAGATCGGTCAGCGGCTTGTCGACGAATTTCGGATCGGGATGAATAAGGATCTTGCCATCCTTGCTGACGAGGAAGGCATAACCGTCCGTGCCAGCATCCACCAACTTGATCATCGTCACCAGTGATTCCAGCGAGAAATCGCTTCCTGTTACGCCGGCCAGTTTGCCGTCGATGGAGACCGGAATAGCGGCAGTGATGATGAGACCACCGGTCGATGCGTCGTTGTAGGGTTCGGTCAACACCGGCTTGCCGGCTTTCACCGCATCCAGATACCAGGGGCGCTTGCGCGGATCATAACCTTCCGGCAGCGATGTTTTAGGGAATGTCGTGAAGACGCCGTTTTCGGCATTGCCGAAATAGGTGGACATGAATTGTGCGGTCAGCACGTCGTTCTGCAGGAATTGCACCTTGGCATCATCGTCGGAAAGCTTGGCGAGCGTTTTCGCCACCGTGTCGGTGAGCATGATGCGGCCGTTCAGCCAGTTGGCGATGCTCTGTGCGGCCTGTTTGCCGGACGAATCGATGTTTTCTGCCACCGCTTCTGTCGTGACCCGGTGCTGAAGACTATCGATATAGAAAGAAAAGCCCGCAAAGGCGGCGACGACCAATGATGACGCCGCAAACAGGATGCGCGTCATGAGGTTGGATTTTTTTGGCAAGCTACACGTCCTTGAAACCAGATGTACCCGGTCGGGTCATCTTGGAGAATGGGGGGAAAGACATGCCTCTAAGGCGGGAATATTCTGCGTCATGCAGCTTATGATTTAAAAGAACTACGCGATGTTCTAATAGGTAAAGTGAAATGGTAAAATTCGACTAAATTTGTTTTGGTTCATGCCGTTTCAGTCGGTGCGGGCAGGCTTTGCAATTCTGCGTAAATTTTGATCATTGGGCTGCAAAGGTTGCGTGCAGGAAGGGAATATTTTATTCATCACCCTGCTGCCGTTGCGCAATTCGCGGGCAATGGCCAAAATTCAGGTGAATTACAATGTCTTCGTCGGTTGTTGCAGAAACCGTTCCCTCCGGATCGGGGTCGTGGCTTTCGCATTTCAAGGCTACGCTTGCGCTTGGAATTCCGCTTATCGGTGCGCAGCTCGCCCAGCTTGGCATCCATACGACTGATATGGTCATCGTCGGCCAGCTGGGGGCTGAAAAGCTGGCGGCCATGGTGCTGGCCGGGCAGTTCTTCTTCGTCGTCTTTATTTTTGGCTCGGGATTTTCCGTGGCCGTGGTGCCGATGGTGGCGCAGGCTTACGGGCAGGGCGATGCGACGGCGGCCCGCCGTTCGCTGCGCATGGGCATGTGGGTGGCGATTGCCTACTGGGTGCTTGCTCTGCCGATATTCGTCAATGCCGAGCAAATTCTGGTCTATCTTGGGCAAAACCCCGAAGTTTCGGCACTGACCGGCCATTATCTCGCCATCGCCAAGTTCGGCCTCCTGCCGGCGCTGCTTTTTTACGTGCTGCGCGGACTTGTCAGCGCCATCGGTCGTGCAGGCATCATTCTTTACGTCACCATCATCATGCTTGTGATGAACGGTTTGATGGCTTATGCGCTCGTGTTCGGCCATTTCGGCCTGCCGGTAATGGGCATGAATGGCGCTGCCGTCGTTGCCGTCATCGTTAATGCCTTCAGCTTCATCTTCATCGTTGTCTATGTGCAGACGCGTGAGGAGACGAAGAAATACGAGCTTTTCGTGCGTTTCTGGCGGCCGGACTGGCATGCGCTTTTCGAAGTGCTGCGTCTCGGGCTGCCGATCAGCATTACCATTCTTGCCGAAGTGACGTTGTTTGCCGCCGCATCGATCCTGATGGGGCAGATCGGCACCGTGCAGCTTGCGGCGCATGGCATCGCGCTACAGCTGGCGTCCATCGCCTTCATGATCCCGCTCGGCCTGTCACAGGCGGCAACCGTGCGCGTGGGCATCGCCCGTGGTCAGGGCGATTTCAAAAACCTCATTCGCGCATCGATCATGATCTACGCCATTGCCTGCGGCATTGCCCTTTGCGGCGGCATCCTGTTTGCGGTCGTTCCGGACTTTCTGGCGAAATGGTTCCTCGATCCAAAATTGCCGGAAGCGGCGGAAGTGCTCGCTTATGCCAGCAGCCTCGTGGTGATCGCCGGCGTCTTCCAGCTGGTGGATGGTATTCAGGCCGTGACGGCGGGGCTGCTGCGCGGGCTGAAGGATGCGCGTATTCCAGCGATGCTGGCGCTGATTTCCTATTGGCCGATCGGCCTGGCGCTTGCCTGGACCATGGCCTTCCCGCTCGGTTTTGGCGGGCGCGGCGTCTGGTTCGGTTTCGTGATCGGCCTTTCGACGGCGGCTGTTCTGCTCACCATACGTTTCGTCATTCTGGTGAAGCGCGAAATGCAAACGGCCCGCTGATAGCGGGCCGCATATTCTTACCGGATATTTTGAAAGTCTATCAGCGCTCGGCGAGCGCTGCCTCACCTTGTCTCTCGCGTAGCAAGTTGACGAAGCGGCGGAAGAGGTAGTGGCTGTCCTGCGGGCCGGGCGATGCTTCCGGGTGATGCTGGACGGAGAAGACCGGCTTGCCGATAATGCGTAGGCCGCAATTGGTGCCGTCAAACAGCGACGTGTGGGTTTCCTCAATGCCTTCAGGCAGCGACTTGGCGTCGACTGCAAAGCCGTGGTTCATCGAGACGATTTCCACCTTGCCTGTCGTGAAGTCCTTGACCGGGTGGTTTGCGCCGTGATGGCCCTGATGCATCTTTTCGGTCTTTGCACCAACCGCGAGGCCGAGCATCTGGTGACCGAGGCAGATGCCGAAGATCGGCAGGTCGCTGTTGATGAGGTTCTGGATGACCGGAACGGCATATTCGCCTGTCGCGGCCGGGTCTCCTGGGCCGTTGGAGAGGAACACGCCATCCGGCTTCAGCGCCAGAATGTCTTCCGCCGATGTCTGGGCCGGAACCACCGTCACCTTGCAATCGAGACCGGCGAAAAGGCGCAGGATGTTGCGCTTGACGCCGAAATCCACGCAAACAACGTGGTACTTCGCATCGGCTTCGCCGAGCGAACCATAACCCTTGTTCCAGACCCACGGCGTTTCCGTCCAGGTCGAAGACTGGCCGGAGGTGGCTTCGATGGCGAGGTCGAGGCCGACGAGGCCGCTCCATGCCCTGGCTTCCGCCTTCAGCGCTTCAATGTCGAAGACGCCGTTCGGATCATGGGCGATGACCGCGTTCGGTGCGCCGTTTTCGCGGATCCATGCGGTCAGCGCGCGCGTATCGATGCCGCAAAGACCGATGACGCCGCGGGCTTTCAGCCAGGCATCCAGATGCTTGACGGCGCGGAAGTTCGACGGTTCGGTGATGTCGGCCTTGAAGATGACACCGACAGCGCCGCGGCGGGCGGCGGGGGTCAGGTCTTCGATGTCTTCTTCATTGGTGCCGACATTGCCGATATGCGGGAAGGTGAAGGTGACGATCTGGCCGAGATAGGACGGGTCGGTGAGGATTTCCTCGTAACCTGTCAGCGCCGTGTTGAAGCAGACTTCGGCCTGAACCTTGCCGGTTGCGCCGATGCCTGTGCCCTCGATCACCGTGCCATCGGCAAGAACAAGCATTGCGGTCGGTTTGCGGGTAGTCCAGGGCGCTGTCTCGGTCATCTCGTTCCGTTTCTGCCGCTTCGCACCCCGCCTCTTGAAAGGCAGGGGGTAAGGGGCCATTTTTGTCGCAGGCTTCGTGACATAAAGGGGCGCGCGAAAAACTCGCGTTCCGACCCTTCGTTAAAATCTCGTGCAGGTGCCGGAAAATAACGAAAGCAGCCCAAGCGGTCAACCGCAGGCTCAAGATTTACGCGGATTTAAGATGCCGTGGATTCAAGGGCTTATGCAATTGATTTGCTTGAGCGTAGTTGCTCGTTTATGTCGTTGCGAAAAATAAGGTGGAAAGTTTGCCTATCGCGAAGCTGCGGAATGGGCTTTCCCAAGGAGAAGAAAAATGCTGCGCGACACGTTCGCAAATACTTTGAAAGATGCGCTGAAGGCTCGTGATGCCCGACGTACATCGACCGTGCGTCTCATTCAGGCGGCCATCAAGGATCGCGATATCGCCAATCGCGGCGTTGGAAAAGACCCCGTCAGCGATGAAGATATCATGCAGATCCTGACCAAGATGGTGAAGCAGCGTGAAGAGTCGGCCGCCATCTATGAAGGCGCCAGCCGACCCGAGCTTGCCGCGCAGGAGCGCGAGGAAATCGTCATCATCAAGGAATTCATGCCGGAAGAAATCCCGGCCGAAAAGGTGCGCGAACTGTGCCAGGCCGTCATCAGCGAGACCGGCGCGTCCGGCCTGCGTGACATGGGCAAATGCATGAATGCGCTGAAGGAACGCTATCCCGGCCAGATCGACTTCGCCAAGGCCTCTGGCGTCGTCAAGGATTTGCTGAAGTAGGTTTCCGCCACTTGAGAGAAGTAAAGGCAGGGTAGCCGGAGCTACCCTGCCTTTTTTCTGCCGACGAAGATGCATTCCGGCGGATCAAAATGCTCTCCCGCGCAGGCTTTTTTCGGGGGACGTGCCTGCGGGCGTCGGCAGATTTATGGGAATGTTCAAGCACTGCCTTTGACTGTGCTTTGTTTTTACATCGTCGCGATGGGCCGCTCAAATTACAAAAACATAATTTTTGGTGATGTTGCACTGCCATAAATTTGCCTGAAGCCGGCGCAATGGCGGCCTGCCGTCTTCAACCCGGCCGCTTTTTTTGCTCATTCACATAGTGGCGCAGCACCGCATTCATGCGGGTTTGATAGCCTTTGCCAGTAGATTTGAAGAAGTCCACGACATCCTGATCGACGCGGATCGAAATCGATTGCTTGGGGGTGGGGAAAACCACTTCGGCCTTTGACCAGTCGATGTCTTCAAAGCCGGCCCAGTCCGGATCGTCGCGCGTGGCGCGGTCGATATCTTCGTCGGTCATGGCGTCGATGCGGGCCAAATCGGTGCGATCTTCACCTCTGGCGATCTTTTCCCGGATCTCATCCAGAGAATATCTGACGATACGTTCTTCGCTCATTTTTCCTTGTCGCTCTTGCCGATATGATCCGGCAGACCTCGCCCCGCATCGTATAGATGATTGCGATGAGATCGTCTGTTTCCGGGCATATCGCCAGAATACGACACTCCCCGTTTTGATCGGAGCGACTTTCCAGATGGGGTTGTGAAAGTGCTCTTGCCGCCCTTGGAAAGTCGATGCCGTGCTTCTCGATGTTGCTCAGTCGCTTGTTTTCATCCCATTCAAAGGAAATGAAGTTTTTCGTCACCACACCCATGAGTTACCTATCGCTGTTTTCAGCTCATAGGCACTTATGCATCGCGCGTGTATATGCGTTCGTATATGCGCCTGTATATACACTGATGTCAATGCCGCCTGTGAATATCGGGTATTATTTACCTACCCGTTTTGTAATGTGGTCTTTATGCGCTTATATGAAAGACTGGCCTCCAACAGGTAACCCATGCGCTTTTCCAATTCTTTTCTCGATGAGATACGCGACCGCGTGAACATCTCCGATGTGATCGGTCGACGTGTGTCCTGGGATAAGAAGAAGACCAACACGCCGAAGGGTGATTATTGGGCCTGCTGCCCGTTCCATGGCGAAAAAAGCCCGAGCTTTCACTGCGAGGACCGCAAGGGGCGGTATCATTGCTTTGGCTGCGGTGTGTCCGGCGATCATTTCCGATTTTTGACCGACCTTGAGGGCCTGAGTTTTCCCGAAGCCGTGCAGCAGATCGCCGATATGGCTGGCATTTCCATGCCGCAGCCCGATCCGCAGGCGGAAAAGCGTGAACGTGAGCGCACCTCCCTGCAGGACGTCATGGAAATGGCGACGCTGTTCTTTCAGGATCAGTTGCAGACGGCGCCTGGTGCGCGGGCGCGGGCTTACTTGCGCGATCGCGGGTTGACAGGGCGCACCATCGAGACATTCAGGCTCGGCTTTGCGCCGGATAGCCGCAACGCGCTCAAAGAGCATCTGGCGAGCAAGGGCGTGGCGAAGGAGCAGATGGAGGCCTGCGGGCTGGTGGTGCATGAAAATGTGCCGGTTTCCTATGACCGGTTCCGCGACCGCATCATGTTCCCCATCCTGTCGTCGCGCGAGAAGGTCATTGCTTTCGGCGGCCGCGCCATGGCGGCGGATGCGGTGGCGAAATATCTGAACTCCAACGAGACCGAGCTTTTTCACAAGGGCAATGTTCTCTACAATTTCGCCCGTGCGCGCCGCGCTTCGCAGGCGGCCGGCGGCACGGTCATCGCCGTCGAAGGTTATATGGATGTCATCGCGCTTTATCAGGCCGGTGTCGAAAATGCGGTGGCGCCGCTCGGCACGGCACTGACGGAAAGCCAACTCGATCTCCTCTGGAAAATGTCGCCGCAGCCGGTTCTCTGCTTCGATGGCGATGGTGCGGGCATTCGCGCCGCCAACCGTGCGGCTGATCTGGCTTTGCCGCATATCAAGCCGGATCGCTCCGTCAGCTTCGCTCTTCTGCCTGATGGCAAGGATCCGGACGATCTCGTGAAGCTCGAAGGGCGTGCACCGTTCGACCGCGTGCTTTCGGAAGCCAAGCCGCTTGCCGCGATGATCTGGAGCCGCGAGACCTCGTCGGTCACTTTCGATACGCCGGAAAAACGCGCCCAGCTTGAAAGCCGCCTGCGGCAGATCGTTGCCGTCATCGGCGACGAGGCGGTACGGCGGTTTTACCAGCAGGATATGCGCGACAGGCTGAATGGTTTCTTCCAGCCCCGCTTTCAGCAGGGCGGGCAACAGGGCAATAACTTCCGCCGCAATAATGGTGCGCAGGCCACGGGCCGTGGCTTCCAGCGCAATGCGTCGGGACGGGGCGGGGCCATGTCCGCGCCGGCCAGCAGTATATCGGACCGGTTGACGCAGTCGGGTCTGGTCAGGGGGCATCAGACCAAACCGTCGCTCCGGGAAAGCGTTCTTGCCATCACCATCGTCAACCATCCTGAATTGCTGCTCGAGGAATATGACGAGATCGCTGCGATTGACTACGAGAACCGTGATCTGCAGCGGCTGTGGTCGACGGTGCTGACATACGCGGCCGAGAGTGCGGCTGATATATCGCGGGCAGGGCTGATCGAACGGCTGTTGCAGCATGGTTTTGAGGGGCTTTTGAAGACCATGGACCGGCAGGTGCGCAATACCCGAGAATGGACGGCGACCGAACAGGCGGCGCTGGAGGATGCGCGCGAAGGATATGTGCAGGCGCTTTCCCTGCATAAGAGAACGAAGTCCCTGCTTTGGCAGATGCGGGAGCTGGAGCGGGAAATCGGCGAGGCGACGGATGACGAGCGCGGCACGCTTCTGGTACGGGCGTTGGCCGAGGTGCAGCTGGAAATCGGCCGCATGGAAAATCAGGAAGCGATCATCGATGGTTTCGGGGTCATGTCCGGCCGGGTGAAGGGGCCAGCCTTCGGCCATGGCTGAGAGAATTGAAAGACGTGTGGGGTTGCCTTTTCCGGCAAGCGTCCTAAATAGGGGATAGTCTGGTGATAACCGCGAAATGCGGCCTTTTTTGAGAAATTCCGTGGCTGTCTCGCCCTCAAAGGCTTGACGGGGCGGGAAATAGCGGGAATCACCATTTCATGAATAGTAAAGTGGAATGAGCCTTGGCGGATAGAAATTGCATGAGCAAGCATTTCCGGGTGCACTGTCTTTGCATTCTGCCTGAGGCTGCCGTGGTTAATCGGCAATTAAAGATCACTCCGTTAGGTGTCTGACAGTGATTCGCGGCAAACCGCTGGATGCTCAAGGGGCGGACGGCGATGCGGCGGAACAGGTGTTAGCGTCAGGGAAAGCGACGAGATAGATGGCAACCAAAGTCAAAGAAAACGAAGAAGCAGAAAACGAACGCGACGGTGCGACGGACGGTCCGCTTCTCGATCTTTCGGATGACGCGGTCAAGAAAATGATCAAGGCCGCCAAGAAGCGCGGCTATGTGACGATGGACGAGCTGAATTCCGTCCTGCCGTCCGAAGAGGTGACCTCCGAGCAGATCGAAGACACGATGGCGATGCTGTCCGATATGGGCATCAACGTTATCGAGGACGAGGATGCTGAGGAAGCGTCTGGCGAGGCCGAGAGCGACGATTCGGAATCGGAAGAGTCCGAAGGCGGCGAACTGGCGCCTTCCAGCGGCACAGCCCTTGCGACCGCCAAGAAAAAAGAACCGACCGACCGTACCGACGACCCGGTGCGCATGTATCTGCGCGAAATGGGTTCCGTCGAGCTTCTGTCGCGTGAAGGCGAAATCGCCATCGCCAAACGCATCGAGGCCGGCCGCGAAACGATGATTTCGGGCCTGTGCGAAAGCCCGCTGACGTTCCAGGCGCTGATCATCTGGCGCGACGAACTGAACGAAGGCACGACGCTGCTGCGCGAGATCATCGATCTCGAAACCACCTATTCCGGCCCGGAAGCCAAGGCTGCGCCGCAGTTCCAGAGCCCGGAAAAGATCGAGGCCGACCGCAAGGCTGCCGAAGAGAAGGAAAAGACCCGCCGGCTGCGTTCGCCGACCGGCGACGAAGATGTGACTGACGTTGGCGGCGACGGCCTGCCGCCGGAAGAGGAAGAAGAGGACGACGACGAGTCCAATCTTTCGCTTGCGGCGATGGAAGCCGAACTGCGCCCGCAGGTCATGGAAACGCTCGATACCATTGCTGACACCTACAAGAAGCTGCGCAAGCTTCAGGATCAGCAGGTTGAGGCGCGTCTTGCCTGCACGGGCACCCTGTCTTCCGGACAGGAGCGTCGTTACAAGGAACTGAAGGATCAGCTGATCACGGCCGTCAAGTCGTTGTCGCTGAACCAGAACCGTATCGACAGCCTCGTCGAGCAGCTTTACGACATTTCCAAGCGTCTGATGCAGAATGAAGGCCGGCTGCTGCGCCTTGCCGAATCCTACGGCGTCAAGCGCGACAGCTTCCTCGAGCAGTATCACGGTGCGGAACTCGATCCGAACTGGATGAAGTCGATTACCAATCTGGCCGCTCGCGGCTGGAAGGAATTCGCCCGCGAGGAAAGCAACACGATCCGGGAAATCCGTCAGGAAATCCAGAACCTCTCCACGGAAACCGGCATTTCCATCGCCGAATTCCGCCGCATCGTTTCGATGGTCCAGAAGGGTGAGCGCGAAGCGCGTATCGCCAAGAAGGAGATGGTCGAGGCCAACCTGCGTCTGGTGATCTCGATTGCGAAGAAATACACCAACCGTGGTCTTCAGTTCCTCGATCTCATTCAGGAAGGCAATATCGGCCTGATGAAGGCGGTGGACAAGTTCGAATATCGCCGTGGTTACAAGTTCTCGACCTATGCGACCTGGTGGATCAGGCAGGCGATCACCCGTTCGATTGCCGATCAGGCGCGCACGATCCGTATCCCGGTTCACATGATCGAGACGATCAACAAGATCGTTCGTACCTCGCGCCAGATGCTGCACGAGATCGGCCGCGAGCCGACCCCGGAAGAGCTGGCCGAGAAGCTCGCCATGCCGCTTGAAAAGGTGCGCAAGGTTCTGAAGATCGCCAAGGAACCGATTTCGCTCGAAACCCCCGTGGGTGACGAAGAGGATTCGCATCTCGGCGACTTCATCGAGGACAAGAACGCGCTGTTGCCGATCGATGCCGCCATTCAGGCGAACCTTCGCGAGACGACGACCCGCGTTCTGGCGTCGCTGACGCCGCGTGAAGAACGTGTTCTGCGCATGCGTTTCGGCATCGGCATGAACACTGACCATACGCTGGAAGAAGTCGGCCAGCAGTTCTCGGTCACGCGCGAACGTATCCGCCAGATCGAAGCGAAGGCGCTGCGCAAGCTGAAGCATCCGAGCCGCTCGAGAAAGCTGCGCAGCTTCCTCGACAGCTAAGCGTTCCGCTTCCTTTAAAATTGAACCCGGTCAGTCACCTCTGGCCGGGTTTTTTGTTTCCCGCACTGGCGAACTCTGCGACAAGCCTTATGTGTGAAAATAAAGCGCTCCGCTCTTCTCTGAAAAGCCAGATGCTTTATCCCTTTGTTTTTACGCATTGTCCTGATGTGACGGCGGTTTCGCTTTTACAGGCAATGCTCAGGTTCGATGAGATGGAACAGGTTTCGGCAGAAAAATGGCGGTGGAGAGGTTGGGCTGTGCCCGTCTCCGTGCTGCTGCATCTTGCCGTTGTCGCGATCTTCCTTTTCGAACTGCCGGAACGGATAGCCGAACCGCAGGAGCCGGAAAGCATCAGCGTCGATCTGGTGTCGCCGCCCGAGGAGAAGAAGGCAGAGGAAGGCAAGCCGCCCGGTGCGGAAGAGGCAAAGCAGGAGGAAAAACCGCAACCTCCCCCACCCCCGCCTGCGCCGCCGGCAGAGGAAGCAAAACCTTTGCCGCCCATGCCGGCAACGCTGCCCGCCATCGCCATGAGGCCGGAAGAGGCGCAGTCGGACTCCGAAGACAAGCCGGGAAAGGCGGAAGAAGCGGAAAAGACCGACCCTTCCGAGCAACCAGAAAGCCAGCCGGAAAAAACGGCAGAGGAGAAGCCCGCGCCTGCTGCCGCCAATAGCGATCTTCAGGCCTCCGCCGATCAGGGGGAAATTGCGGTTTCGCCCGTCAGGCAAGAGGCTGAGCCGGAGCGGGCGCCTGTGCCGCAGGCGAAGCCCACTGAGGAAAAGCCAGCTGACGTGGCGGAAGAAAAGCCCGCAAAACTTCCTGCTGCCAAAAACCTATTGTCTTCGGCGCTGCTTTCTCCGGCCCAGAGACGCCAGATGTTCGGTGATTTACCGCCGCGCCGCCGTGTCGTGCAGCTTTGCAGCACGGAAGCGCTGGCCCAAATTCAGAGTGCGGGATTTGCCGCCAGAGGCATGATACCATTTTCGGACACCGGTGGCAGGATATCCGGGAACTCAATCGATGCTTCGGGCGGCGCATTCAACACCGGCAATAGCTGGCACGATGTATCGTTCCAGTGCGAGGTTGATCTGGAGAACTATACCGTAACGGAATTCCGATTTAAAATCGGCAATGCGATAAGCCCGGATGATGCGAAAAAGCGCGGCTTCACACGTTTTCAATGAGGGCGGCAGATTCTGAGATTGCTAGTGGAGTCTCCAACCTCTTCTACGTCATCCTCGGGACAAGCACGAGGACGACGTAGAGCGAAGCATCAGCGTTCTCGTGAACCCAAGGCGTTACACCCTCTCCGGATCACCCACCAACAGCCCGATACCCGCCATCAACGCATCCTCGTCATAGGGTTTGCGTATCACCGGCACATTGCCGAATTCATCCGGTACCATGCTGCCATCCGCATAACCGGTGGCAAAGAGGAAGGGAACGCCGCGGCGGTGAAGTTCTCTGGCGACCGGGATCGAAGTGTCTGAACCGAGGTTGATGTCGAGAATGGCGACATCAGGCACGTAAGTCTTCAGCTTTTCAATCGCCATCGCCGATGAGGTCGCCGTTTCGATCGTCTTGATGCCGTTGTCTTCCAGCATGTTTTCGACATCCATGGCGATCAGCATCTGGTCTTCGACAAGCAATATCTTCAACGGTTCCTCCCGATTGTAACGTCTGGCCTGTGGCGCGATTTCTTCTTCGGTTTTTGCGGTGGAAGCCGCCGCGACCGATGAAACGTGGCGGGAGGGCAGGACAAGGTCCGCCTCCAGCCCGTCCGGCAAATATCGCATCGTGCTGCGTCCGCCGAGATCATAAGGAATGCTGCGGCTGATGAGCGCCGTGCCGAAACCGGCGCGCGACGGCGTCGGCAGCGTGGTTGGCAGGGTTTCACGCCATTGGATTTCGCAATCGCGGTTCTCGTTGATTTCCCAGTGCACGTGCAATTGCCCGCCGGTCTGCGAAAGCGCACCATATTTGGCGGCATTCGTTGCCAGTTCATGCAGAACCAGCGCCATGACGGAGAAAGCGCGCGAATCGAGCGTGACCTGGGGTCCGGCAAGGTGCACCAAGGTTTCCGTGGACCGATGCGGCGACAATTCGGCATCCAGCAGGTCGCGCAACGCTCCGCCGCCTTCACCGCGAATGATCTGGTCATGGGCAAAGGACAGCGCCTGAATGCGGCCCTTCAGCGCGGTGACGTATTCCTGCAGGGTCTTGCCCTCCTGCGAGGGATTGCCGACCAGCGATTTGATGATGGCCAGAACATTCTTGACGCGGTGGTTGAGCTCCTCGTTTAGCATGCGCTGGCGCACTTCCGCACGCTCCCTTTCGCCGGCCATCAGTTCGCTGTGATGGAAGGCGACCTCGACAAGCGCAATTCTGGCGGCTTCGGCAATTTCCCGGTCGGCTTCCGACCAGGGCTGCGCCTGCAGGCGAACGGTTTCTTTCCAGATCGCGAAACTCTTGCGGGGGGTGAGGCGGTCGCCCAACGGCCCGGTCTCATAGGATTTTTCCGGATTGCCTGCCCAGTTCAGATTTTGCACGATCTCCTTGCGGAAAAACAGCAGATAGTCGTTCTTGACCTGCGACAATGGAATGGCGAGCATTCCGGCAGCGGTGCTGGCATAGATCTCCGCTTCCGGTATGGCCTGCGACAGCGCATGGGTGGCCCAGACCTTGCCTTCGGAAGCGGATGCAACGAAACGCGTCAGTCTTGGAATGGTGTCCTGCGGCGGTGTTGCGCCATGGCCGTGCCAGTTGTTGCCCACCCAGAGCCCGACGCCATCGCAGGGCATCAGATCGGCAAAATCCTGAAAACTGTCGATCAGCAGTTCTTCGATGTTGGCGTGGTGGGCGGCAAGCCGCAGGAAGCGGTCAAGTGCAGCATGGGCGTGGTTGACGGTATCGAGCCGGCGCTTCTGCTTCAGGACCTGCAGATGCATGGAGAAAAACTCTCCGAACATTTCGGCGGCGATCCTGACCGGCATCGTCAACACGCGCGGAGAATAATGGTGACAGGCAATCAGGCCCCAGAGAGCACCATCGACAATCACCGAAATCGACATGGAGGCGCCGACACCCATGTTGCGAAGATATTCGCAGTGGATGGGTGAGACGCTGCGCAGATGCGCGAAGGACAGATCGAGCGGTTCGCCGGAGACATCGAGAGCGGGCAGGACTGCAACGCGTGCGCCGCTGGCGTCAGAAATGATGCGCAGCGTGTTTTTGAGATAAAGCGCGCGCGCCTGCTGCGGTATGTCGCTGGCCGGAAAATACTGCCCGAGAAAGCTCTCCAGTTCCGGCTGCTTTGCCTCAGACACGACCTTGCCGGCCCCGTCTTCCTCAAAACGATAGATCATCACCCGGTCGTAACCGAGCGTCGCCTTTATCAGCCGGGTCGTTCTGGAAATCAGGGTTTCGAGACTGTCGGCCTCGCGGATGCGGTCCACCATCTTGCGTGCCGTGCCGAGCGGCTGTGTTTCGCTTTGCGACGGTTCGAACTCGATGATGGTGGTGGATTTGTAGCGGTGCAGAGCAATATCGAAGTTGCGGCCATCGATCATCTGCATGTGGGGCAGCATGGCGGGGCGCGTGGTTCTGCCGGTGACAGTCAGCGCGTTGCGAAGATCGTGGACGAGGTCTTTTCCGAGCACCTCTTCGGCAGTCCTGCCGTTCAGATCGCCCTCGATACCCAGAATGTCGCGACAGTTTTCCGAATGCCGCAGAACCATGCGCAGGGAATTGTCGCAGGCGATCAGACAGCCATGCGGTTGAATATAACCTGGAATGTGGATGGGTTCGCGGTCGCAATTGGTCAGGTCGACTTGATAGTCAGTGGATGCCATGAAGAAGTCTTTCGCACCCTGTGCCTGGCTTGGTTCTTGTCTTGCGCTGAAAATGATCTGTTCGTCGAGGGACGGGGAAGCCTGAATAGTTCATTCTGATATTGCCAACCCTTCCCCGTTTTCTTGCAACCGTGACGCTGCTTTTCCGTTAGTTGTTACGGCCCGCCGTCGCGTTATTATTTTATCTCTATCGTTATCGGATAGAATTTGACATGCCGTAACGTTGGCAGCGCCGATTTTGTTCCAGCGTGTTTGAAAGAAAAAATGTGCCGCAAAAGACAATAACCATCGCCACCCATGGTCAGGGGCTCTACGAATTCACATCCGAGGCCACGGGTTTCGTGAGAGAGACCGGCGTGGATGAAGGCTTGCTGACCGTCTTCGTCCGGCACACATCCTGCTCGCTGCTTATCCAGGAAAATGCCGATCCGGATGTCCGGCGCGATCTCTCGATGTTCTTCTCCCGCCTCGTGCCGCCTTCGGACGACGCCTCGATGCGCTGGATTATCCACACGCTGGAAGGCCCTGACGATATGCCTGCCCATATCAAATCTGCCCTGACGGCGGTTTCCATTGGCGTACCGATCGGGCAGGGCAGGCTCGCGCTTGGCACGTGGCAGGGGCTTTACCTGTTCGAGCACCGAGACCGACCGCATCGCCGCGAAATCGTGCTGCATATCTCCGCCTGATATTTCGTTCGATAATGTGTGTTTTCCCGTTAACAACCATGAACCTCTGCTGAACATGCGGTTCTGTTCATATTCAGATGTTTGAGGCTAGGGTCTCCTCAATCGCTGAGGGACGTTCCCTGCCGGCGAAGAACAAATGGAGTGAGTTTCATGTTCAACACCTTTGCAAAAGCCGGCCTCGCCGCTCTCATTGCCTTCGGCGGCATCTCCGTCACCGCTCCTGCGGCTTCGGCTGGTTCGGATGTTCAGTTCAGAGTTCAGGTTCAGGATGGCTATGGCCATGACAGAGGCCGTGGCCCGGGCTGGGGTCGTCCTGATCGCCCGCGCTTTGGTTGCTCGCCGCGTTTTGCGGAAGAAAAGGCAAGCCGCATGGGTCTTCGCCGTGCCCGCGTTGTTGATGTATCGCCGCGCCGCGTTGTGGTTGCAGGCTTCGACCGTCGAGGCCGTGACCGCATCGTTTTCGCCAATGAGCGCGGCTGCCCGGTCATCCGCCGCTAAAGCGGACAATATCGATCCGGTGACATCCCCGTCCGCCGGATGGATAAAAAATGCCCCTCGCTTGTCCGGAAAGGCAGGCGAGGGGCATTTCTTTTTTTAACCGGCCGATGGCCGGATTTAAAAACGGTCGGGAGGCGACACGCAGGTGCCGCCCCTGAAGTGTTCTTACTGTTCGAGGGCGAAGGTGACGTTGACCACCACGCTGTAATTGTTCTCACCCGAAGCGATCGGCACGCTGTCGGCTTCCTTCATCATCGAAGCGCGCATCGCGCCGGCTGGTACCGGCATCGGGCGCTGCGAGTTTTCGCTGATCTGAATGACGCGGCCGAGCTTCACGCCTGCCGCTTCCGTCAGCGTCTTCGCCTTGGCGATAGCATCGGCCACGGCCTGCTTGCGGGCCTCGGTCACCGTGGCTTCGGGCTTGTCATTGCTGAAGGTGATATCGCCGCCCTGATTGATGCCAAGCTTGACGGAGGTATCGAGGATCGCGCCGAGCTTCTTCAGGTCGCGCACCCGCACGGTCAGGCCGTTGGAAACCTGATAGCCGGTGATCTCAGGCGCAATATAAACGCCATCCTTGGGCTCATAATGCTTGTAGAGCGGCTGTACCGAGAAATTGCTGGTCTGCAGATCCCGGTCTTCGATAGCGGCTTCTTTCAGCGCTTTCAGAACCTCGGCGAGCGCCTTGGAATTCTCCGTAAGCGCCGCAGCCGCCGTCTCTGCCTGCTTGACGACGCTGAAGGACAGGATCGCCATATCAGGGGCAATGGCCGCCTGGCCTTCACCGGAAACACTGATGGTTGCTTCACGCGGGTTGGCGTCCTGCGCAAGCACCTGGCTAGCCAGGGGCACCATTGCTGCTGCGGTCAAAGCGGTGAGTGCGAAAAGGCGGGCCTTTTTTGTCGTCATGGTGTTTCCTCGTTGATTGTGTCCCTTTGGAGGGTATTGCCTTAGATTGTGTAGCTAATACGGCGGCGCTGCCTTGCGAAAGCATCAATGGCTTGTCGGGCTATAAAAATTACGTTAGAGCGTGACCCACCGGATTCGAACCATTGCGAAACCGGTATTTCGGATCACCTTGTTTCCGAATAGGGCCTGTAGCTCAATGGTTAGAGCCGGCGGCTCATAACCGCTTGGTTGGGAGTTCGAGTCTCTCCAGGCCCACCATTCTTGATCAAATTCTGACTTGCACAAGAGCCGACGGTTAGTCCAAAAAAAATCCGACCAGCCATTCAGACTGATCGGATCATCCGTTTATAAATCTGAGCTATGCGGTCAGTTACAAACCCGCATGCTTTCCGTATGCCAGCCGCCATCATAGGAATTGGGAACACGGCGGTCTTCGAACCAGCAGCGCGGGCGGGGCGGCGGTGGGGGTTCGTAGTAGCGGGGGGCGTTGTTGTTGCCGTTGGCGATGGCGCCGCCGATCAGGCCGCCGATGACGCCTGCAGCGAGGCCGCCGGCGATCGCTGCGCCATCATTGTGGCGGCGGTGTTCGCGGTAGGGCGGTGGGGGCGGGCCGCCACGGTCATAACCACGGTCGTGGCGCGGACGATAGGGATAATCCTGCGCGGCAGCGGTGCCATAGGATGCGAAGACGCTGCCGGTGGCGACCAGCGCGGCAAGGGTGGAAAGAATGATCTTTTTCATCGGGGCTACTCCATAAGCCTGCCTTGGGAGATAGAGGCTCATTATGCCCGCATGATGGCACGGGTCTGCTGAACGGTTTGTGAATGTTTCGTTGTTGAGGGGTTCATGTTTTTCGCGTCGCTAAAGTCGGCGGCGGGTTGAGGCGGGCATTGTTGTGTCAGTCAAGAAAAAGCCCGGCGATGGCCGGGCTTTTGATGCGTGATGCAGTTGGACAGGATCAGAATTTTACACCGAGACCCACCTTGACGGTGTGCTGGTCGAAATCGGTATTGACGCCGAAAATGTCCTTATCGCCATAATCGTTGTAGCGATATTCCAGCCGGCCGAACACATTGTCGGTGAAGGCGTAGTCAAGACCTGCGCCAACGGTGAAGCCGTTGAACGTGGTGCTGTCCTTGCCGGCGCCGGGAGTTTCGATGAAACCGCGTGTGGCTGTCCAGCCGGCCGTACCGTAGAGCAGGGCGCGGTCGAAGGCATAACCGACGCGGCCACGGACGGAGCCCTGCCAGTCGGTGCCGATCTGCACGCCGGCATAGTCGTTATCATTCCAGTTATAATCGACGTCACCTTCGATGCCGACGACGAAATTATTGTCGAACTGGTAATTGTAACCGGCGAAGGCACCGAGAATGCCGCCATCGAAATTATCCGAAGCGACGGGGCCGCCAGCCGAAAAATCGCCATTCGCCCAGCCCGCGCCGCCTTGAATACCAAGATAGGGACCAGACCAGGTGAAGACCGGCAGGGTTTCCTGCGCGACCGGAGGTGCCGGCGTTTCGTAGACGGCATCCGCGGCCATTGCGGTGCTGGCCGAAAGGGCCAGAAGTGACGTTACGATCAGCGTTTTCATCGTTATTCTCCCTGAGCTGAATGACCTTCCTAGCATATATTAGGTCAATTTAATATGGGTTGGGGCTCGGCAGTTCCAAGGGGCATCGTTCCCCTTGTGTCGCTGGCTGTCTTGCCCGGATCGTGAGCGTTTTTTAGCGCCCCCGTCATGCTGTTCTGATGCTGCGAACGTCTTTGGCGGTGTTTGGTTCCCTTGATCTTGTCCTCAAAGGTTCGGCGGCGCGGTTGGCCGGTGTCACGCTTGGTTGTCTTGACAGCGGGGGGCATGACCATAGAGTTGTGCTGTCTGCGGCGTGTCCGGTGCTTCGGGCGCACCGGAAAAGGTGTGGCGAGGCGGTTAATATCGTCATGCAACGGCGTGGTGATCATAGTTGCCGCAGGCATGAGTGGTAAGGGAGGGCAGGATCGTATGAGGGTTTGTTTTTATGTGGGAGGGGCGACGTGATAGTCGGAGCCGTTCTCAGCGCCATTCTTCTCCTCACCCTCATTGCATTTCCTCGGCATCTCAAACCCGTCGTCATCTGCCTGCTGCTGATCTGGGGGGCGACCGCTGCCTTTGTCATTTATGACTGGTGGCGTGGCAGCCAGCGGCTCGGCCATGTTGTTGCGACAGCCAGTTTTGATACGACCTGTGCGGATCCGGCTTTGCCCATTCGCGTCAGCTTCCGCAACGACAATGATGTGGCCGTGCAGCGCCTGACCTATACGCTTGAGGGGTTCGAGCCGGCCTTCCGCGCCTCCGTCGCGTTTGATCCCTATCAGGTCAGCGAAAGGCGCATCGAGGCGGGGGAGACTTTCGCCGCATGCCGGGCTTTCCGGCTGCGCAACAATGAAAGAGTAGAACCGCAGCGGCTGGAATGGCGCGTTACCGTTATTTCGGCGGAGTTCGACTAAGCGGCTGGGCGCGGTTCCCGTCATCACGGCATTTTGAAAACTCCCGCGCCGTTGCGCAGCCACCGGTAAACCCTTGCGGCGCAACGGGTGTGCAAGGGCTGCCATCGGGCCGCCGGCCACACCGATGCCCGTTCGGCCGGCGTCGGACTTGTTTTCGCCGGTTTGCGATGCCATCTCCGCACCCGTTCGATGAATGTCGCGGGTTGATGTTTTGCGTATTGTTTTGAAGTTTTTGAAAATCACGGCCATCGGTCTTGTTGCCCTGCCGGTTCTGGCGGGCGCGCATATGGGCATCGGCCAGCTGACCGGAAATTTTCACGAGGTCATCCCCGGCGAGCTTTATCGTTCGGCCCAGCCGAGCGGTAAGGACATCGCAGCCTATGCCAAATCCTACGGCATCAAGACCATCATCAACCTGCGCGATGAAAAGCGCGAAGGCTGGTATGACGCCGAAAGCCAGGCGGCGAAAAGCAATGGCATCCGGCTTGTCGATTTTCCGATGAGTTCAAGCGAAAAGCTCTCGCCGCAAGATGCTGAAACGCTGGTGGCCGTGCTGCAGAATGCGGAAAGGCCGATCCTCATCCATTGCGAACATGGCGCTAACCGCACGGGGCTTGCCTCGGCGATCTATGTGGGGGCCGTGGCTGGCAAGAGTGAGGCGGCGGCCGAATTCCAGCTTTCGCCCTATTACGGGCATGTGCCTATCCCCGGTATCGGCAGATATGAGATGTATCAGTCGTGGGATGACTTCGAGGAAACCATCGGCTTTTGATGCGGTTCAAGGGCTTTTGATACCGCTCTCGACGTCATCCTCGGCCTTGTGCCGAGGATCCATCCACGTCTCGTTGAGTCGATAGGTTGCAGATGCTCGGGACAAGCCCGAGCATGACGGAGAGTGGTTCGCGACCTCCGTCGCCATCCGCCTATCGCAACACTCTCAATAATCCCCGCCGTTTTCCGCAATCACCTTCGTCAGGCTTCCCGTGGCTGGGAAAAGCGGAATGAGGCACGCCTGTAGCGCGTGGTAGATGTCGCCCTTGCCGGGGAACAGCGTATGCGCCGGAACCAGATTATCCGTCAGTTCCTCGTGCCAGCCGCCATTGTCGTGGTCGATGAAGTTGTTGGCGATGGTGCTCCAGATGCGGCGGTAGCTGTCTTCGTAGAAAGGGTCTGCCGGCAGGTTTTCGTTGAGGAAGTGGGCAGCGCCCGCCGCCTCGCACATCGGCCACCACAGCTTGGCCGTCTTGTCGGGATTGTCGTTCCAGTCGAGCGTATAAAAGAAGCCGCCCTTTTCCCGGTCCCAGCCAAGCGCCATGGATTGCACGAACAGCGATTTTGCAGCCACCGGCATCCAGTCGTGGCGGCGTTCGCCCAGCACCCATAATTGCAGGATGAGGCGTGCCCATTCCAGCCAATGGCCGGGGGTGGAGCCGGAGGGGCGGAACATTTCGTTGCCGCGATACGCCTTGTCCAGCGTCCAGCTCTCGTCAAAATGTTCCGGCACGCGGAAATCCAGTTCGCCGGCGCGGCGGCGAATGACGAGGTCGGCGATGCGTTCGGCCTTGTTGAGATAATTGCTGTCGCTTGTCGCCTCATAGGCGGCCATCAGCGCTTCGGTCAGGTGCATGTTGGAATTCTGGCCGCGATAATTGTCGATGGGCGACCAGTCGCGGTTGAATTCCTCGGCAATCGCACCGTGTTTTTCTTCCCAGAAGCGGGTTTCCAGCACTTCGGTAATATCGGCCAGCATCCGGTCGGCCAGCGGATGCCCGACGGTCTTGGCGGAAGAGGCGGCCAGCAGCACGAAGGCATGGCCGTAACCCTGCTTGGTGGCGTCCACTGGGCCGGCATCGTTCACCTGCCAGAAATAACCGCCATGCTCGCTGTCGCGATGATTGTTCCAGAGATAGGTCATGCCGTGGTCGACGATATCGCCGCAGCCGGGCCGGCCGAGCAGATGGCCGATGGAGAAGCAATGCACCATGCGCGCCGAAGCATGGATGCCGCGCACGGGGTCGTTTTTCTGTAACGGTGCGCCCTTGGGGTCGAGATCGAAAAAGCCGCCGGCGGAATTCACGGCGCGATACTGGAAGAAGTCGAAAAGTCCCTCTGCCTGCTTGACCAGCCACTGGCGGTGCCAGGGCAAAGCGTTCCAGTTTTTGCGATCGTCGTCGGCCATGTCGTTCTCCCATGCGATTTGCTGCCTGCGCTTATATCCTTGCCGTATAAACCTGTCATCTGTCGTTCAAATTTCGTAGTCTGCCGCAACAGCGCCAAGCTATGCCTGTCCCTTGAAGATATATGTCTGGCCCTTGAAGATATATTGACATAAACATATCTTTATGTGACTTGACGGCTTGCGTTCTTGCAAATCGAAATGAGGAGTGTGCCCGTGTTTGACAACCTGTTCGGTCCTGAAGGGGCAAAGCGCGACGGCGCGGAAATCTTGCAGGCGCTGCGCGAAGCCGCCAGCGAACGCATCCTCATTCTCGACGGCGCGATGGGCACACAGATCCAGGGTCTCGGTTTTGATGAAGACCATTTCCGGGGCGAGCGTTTTATCGGCTGCGCCTGTCACCAGCAGGGCAATAACGACCTTCTGATCCTGACCCAGCCTGACGCTATCGAGGAAATCCATTATCGCTACGCCATGGCGGGTGCGGATATTCTCGAAACCAACACGTTTTCGTCGACGCGCATCGCGCAGGCCGATTACGAGATGGAAAACGCCGTCTACGACCTCAACCGCGAGGGTGCCGCGATCGTTCGCCGTGCCGCCCAGCGCGCCGAGCGGGAAGATGGTCGCCGTCGTTTCGTCGCCGGTGCAATCGGCCCGACCAACCGCACGGCCTCGATTTCGCCTGACGTCAACAACCCCGGTTATCGTGCCGTCAGCTTCGATGATCTGCGCACCGCCTATGGCGAGCAGATCGACGGCCTGGTCGACGGCGGTGCCGACATCATCCTCATCGAGACGATTTTCGACACGCTGAACGCCAAGGCGGCGATCTTTGCCTGCGAGGAACGTTTCGAAGCCAAGGGCATCCGTCTGCCTGTCATGATCTCGGGCACGATCACCGACCTTTCCGGCCGCACGCTGTCCGGCCAGACGCCTTCGGCGTTCTGGAACTCGGTGCGCCACGCCAACCCTTTCACCATCGGCCTGAACTGCGCACTCGGTGCGGATGCCATGCGTCCGCATCTGCAGGAACTCTCAGATGTCGCCGATACCTTCGTCTGCGCCTATCCCAATGCCGGCCTGCCGAATGAATTCGGCCAATATGACGAAACGCCCGAGATGATGGCGCGTCAGGTTGAAGGCTTCGTGCGCGACGGTCTCGTCAACATCGTTGGCGGCTGCTGCGGCTCGACGCCGGAGCATATCCGGGCGATTGCTGAAGCCGTGAAGGGTTACAAGCCGCGCGAGATTCCCGCGCATGTGCCCTTCATGTCGCTTTCTGGTCTCGAGCCTTTCGTGCTGACCAAGGACATTCCCTTCGTTAATGTCGGCGAACGCACCAACGTTACCGGCTCAGCCCGCTTCCGCAAGCTCATCACTGCCGGCGATTATACAGCGGCGCTGGCTGTCGCCCGCGATCAGGTTGAAAATGGCGCGCAGATCATCGACATCAACATGGATGAGGGCCTGATCGATTCCGAAAAGGCGATGGTGGAGTTCCTGAACCTCATCGCTGCCGAGCCTGACATCGCCCGCGTTCCGGTCATGATCGATAGCTCCAAGTTCGAGATCATCGAGGCTGGCCTGAAATGCGTTCAGGGAAAATCGATCGTCAATTCCATTTCGCTGAAGGAAGGCGAGGAGAAGTTTCTCCAGCAGGCGCGGCTCGTCCACAATTACGGTGCGGCGGTTGTCGTCATGGCTTTCGACGAGACCGGGCAGGCCGATACCTATCAGCGCAAGATCGAGATTTGCGCGCGTGCCTACAAGCTTCTGACCGAAAAGGCCGGTCTGTCGCCGGAAGACATCATCTTCGATCCGAACGTCTTTGCGGTGGCGACGGGTATCGAGGAGCATAACAACTACGGCGTGGACTTCATCGAGGCCACCAAGACCATTCGCGAAACCATGCCGCTCACGCATATTTCCGGCGGTGTCTCCAACCTGTCCTTCTCCTTCCGCGGCAATGAGCCGGTGCGTGAGGCGATGCATGCCGTGTTCCTCTACCATGCCATTCAGGTCGGCATGGATATGGGCATCGTCAATGCCGGGCAGCTTGCGGTTTACGACAATATCGATGCGGAACTGCGCGAGGCCTGCGAGGACGTGGTGCTGAACCGCCGTGATGACGCGACCGAGCGTCTGCTCGAAGTGGCCGAGCGTTTTCGAGGCACGGGTGAAAAGCAGGCGAAGGTGCAGGATCTTTCCTGGCGCGAGCTGCCCGTCGAAAAGCGGCTGCAACATGCGCTGGTCAACGGCATTACCGAATATATCGAGGCTGATACCGAAGAGGCGCGCCAGCAGGCTGCCCGGCCGCTGCATGTCATCGAAGGGCCGCTGATGGCGGGCATGAACGTGGTCGGTGACCTGTTCGGTTCGGGCAAGATGTTCCTGCCGCAGGTGGTGAAATCCGCCCGCGTGATGAAGCAGGCGGTTGCCGTTCTGCTGCCTTACATGGAAGAGGAAAAGCGCCTGAATGGCGGCTCCGAGCGCAGTGCCGCCGGCAAGGTGCTGATGGCGACCGTGAAGGGTGACGTGCACGATATCGGCAAGAACATCGTCGGCGTCGTGCTTGCCTGCAACAATTACGAGATCATCGATCTCGGCGTCATGGTGCCGACGACGAAAATCCTTGAGACGGCGATTGCGGAGAAGGTGGATGTGATCGGCCTCTCCGGTCTTATCACGCCGTCGCTGGATGAGATGGTGCATGTGGCGGCTGAAATGGAGCGGCAGGGTTTCGATATTCCGCTCTTGATCGGCGGCGCGACGACCAGCCGTGTGCATACGGCAGTGAAAATCCATCCACGCTACGAGGCGGGGCAGGCGATCTATGTCACCGATGCCTCGCGCGCCGTGGGTGTCGTCTCAGCACTTCTTTCGGCCGAGCAGAAGCCCGCTTATATTGACGGCATCCGCGCCGAATATCAGAAGGTGGCGGAAGCCCATGCCCGCAATGAGCGCGAAAAGCAGCGCCTGCCGCTTTCCCGTGCCCGTGACAACGCGCACAAGATCGACTGGTCGAGCTACAGCGTCGTCAAACCGCAGTTCTTTGGCACCAGGGTGTTCGAGACCTATGATCTTGAAGAGCTTTCCCGTTACATCGACTGGACGCCGTTCTTCCAGACCTGGGAATTGAAGGGCCGTTTCCCGGCCATTCTCGAAGACGAAAAGCAGGGCGAGGCGGCGCGGCAGCTTTATGCCGATGCGCAGGCGATGCTTGCGAAGATCATCGAGGAGAAGTGGTTCCGGCCGCGGGCGGTGATCGGCTTCTGGCCCGCCAATGCGGTGGGCGACGATATCAAGCTGTTCAACGATGAAAGCCGTAACGAAGAGCTGGCGACCTTCTTCACGCTGCGCCAGCAGCTTTCCAAGCGTGATGGACGCCCGAATGTGGCGCTGTCGGATTTCGTCGCGCCGGTCGATAGCGGCGTTGCCGATTATGTCGGTGGATTCGTGGTGACGGCGGGCATCGAGGAAGTGGCGATTGCCGAGCGCTTCGAGCGGGCCAATGACGATTATTCGTCCATCCTCGTCAAGGCGTTGGCCGACCGTTTTGCCGAAGCCTTTGCCGAGCGCATGCATGAGCGGGTGCGCAAGGAATTCTGGGGTTATGCGCCGGATGAGGCTCTTGCCGGTGACGATCTGATCGGCGAGGCCTATGCCGGTATCCGTCCGGCCCCCGGCTATCCTGCGCAGCCTGACCATACCGAAAAGAAGACGCTGTTTGCGCTGCTCGACGCCACCAATGCGGCGGGCGTGGAACTGACGGAAAGCTACGCCATGTGGCCGGGCTCTTCGGTCTCCGGCCTCTATATCGGCCATCCCGAGAGCTATTATTTCGGTGTCGCCAAGGTGGAGCGGGATCAGGTTCTCGACTATGCGCGCCGCAAGGATATGCCGGTCACGGAGGTGGAGCGCTGGCTCGGGCCGGTGCTCAACTACTTGCCGACAAATGGTGCAGAGGAAATCGACAGCGCGGCCTGATGTTCCGGGCGTGTTGCAATAAAAAAGCGCGGGTCATGCCCGCGCTTTTTTTGTGTTCGCGTTGAACTTACGACCGCAACGCCGCCAGTTCCTCGATGCCGACATGGCTTTCGACCTCGCTGCCGCGCAGATAGAGGTAAAGGCCGATGCAGAAGGCGAGGACAGCGATGAACACCAGATACCAGGCATGCGCCATGGGATTAATGGCAAGTGCCGTGGTCACGCCAATCGGCGTCAGCCCACCGAAGATGGCATAGGAGACGTTATAGGCGAAGGAGAGGCCGGAGAAGCGGACTGATGCCGGGAAGGCGCGGACCATCACATAGGGCACAGCTCCCGCCATGCCGACCGAAAGGCCCATGACACCGTAGAGAATGAACATGGTTTCAAGCGACGCGCCGGCATAGCTGTAGAAGGTGAAGGTGGCGACGCCGAAGAAGATGCTGGCGGCCATGAAGAAAATGCCGGAGCCGACACGGTCGATCAGTGCGCCGGCGATGATGACGCCGAAAATCAGAAACAGCGTGCCGAAGCTGGTGCCGGCAAGCGCCTGCGTCGGGGTGTAGCCATAGAGCTTCTGCAGGAAGGTGGCCGTCATCAGCGTGGTGACGACGATGGCTGCCGACAGAACCCAGGTCAGCAGGGCGGAAATGATGACACCGCGCATATGGTGCTTCAGCACCAGCCCGAGCGGTAGCTTGTCCGTCAGTGATTTCGATTTCTTCATCTCGTTGAAGATCGGCGTTTCTTCCAGCCACCGGCGCAGATAGACGGCGATCAGGCCGAAAATTCCGCCGAGCAGGAAGGGAATACGCCATGCATAGGCGGCGACATCTTCTGCCGAGAAGAGGGAATTGATGGCAAAGGCGATCAGCGATCCCAGCATGATGCCGAAGGAAAGGCCGGATGTCAGAAAGCCGCAGGCGAGCCCGACACGGCGGAAAGGGACGTGTTCGGCAACGAAGGTCCAGGCACCCGGCACTTCACCGCCGATGGCCGCGCCCTGCAGCATGCGCAGGATGATGAGGAGGATTGGAGCGGCGACGCCGATGGTGGCATAGGTCGGCATCAGCGCCATGCCGAGGGTGGAGAGCGCCATCAGGAGGATGGAGAAGGCGAAAACCCGCTTGCGGCCATAACGGTCACCATAGTGCGCCAGAATGATGCCGCCGAGCGGTCGCACCAGATAACCGGCGGCAAAGATGCCGAAAGTCTGGATCATCACCAGCCAGTCCGGCATTTCCGGCGGAAAGAACAGGTGGCCGATGACGGTGGCGAAAAACACGAAAATGATGAAATCGTAAAATTCGAGCGCGCCGCCCAAGGCGGAAAGGCCAAGAGTTCTGTAGTCCTGGCTGTTCAGGGGCCGGGCCGCTGCCGGTGTGCTGGTGGGAGACATAAGCCTGCTTCTTTTTCTAATTCACATGTTGCTAATGGGCATGCTGCAAGAGAAGCGGGATTTCAAGCCTTATCGGTCCCTAATCGCTCATGAATTTTGATGGACGATCGAGAAATCGCCTGAGAAATGAGATGTTCTCCAGCTCGTCATAGAGGCGTTCGGTGATACCGTCCTCATCGAAATAATAGATTGTCGCTTCGGGAATAGCCAAAAGCACGGGCGAATGGGTGGCGATGATCAGCTGCCCGCCGCTATCGGCGGCGTGACGGACGATGGCTGCAAGCTCCAGCTGTTTTTGCGGTGAGAGCGGGCTTTCCGGTTCGTCGAGGAAATAGAGGCCGGCGCCATGGACCCGCTGCTGCATGATGTCGAGAAACCCTTCGCCATGCGACCGCCGGTCGATGGTGTTGTTCCTGACGATCCTGCGAAAGGTCTCCGGGGTTTCTTCCGGAAAATCTTCGCCTTTTTGCAGGGCCTTTTCCCGCTCCCAGCGAAAATCGTCCAGCGTCTCCTCGTTCAGCCGGCGTATATAGCCAAGCACATCTTCCGCACGCATGAACATGCGGATCTTCGGATATTTCTTGCGGGCGAAATAGAAGGCTTTCGCCACTGTCTCGGCATGCTGAAGGTACAGATCACCCGAAACCTGGCCATGATTGCCGATGGCGTAGGCCGTCATTCCGGCCGCCAGTCCTTCCAGCAGCGTTGATTTGCCCGAACCGTTATTGCCGGCAAAAAAAGTGATCGGCGTCTTGAACTCGAGGCGTTCCAGATGGCGCAGCGCCGGAACCGAGAAAGGATATTCATCCCGTCCGCCCGGGGGTTCTTTCATGGTTACGCTATCGAGAAACAGCATGTCGCGGTCCTTGCATCTCATCCGTCATGTTCACCGACGTTGCGCTCTGTCGCATCATCGCGGCGCTATGCTCAAAGCAATTGCGTGCGATTGCGGCTTAACGTGGGGCGTTGTTCGCACCAATGGTTTACAGCGTTGGCGGAGATACGTCATGTCGCATCGTTAGAAATTCATTTTATTATAAATTAGTACAGTTCACTCTTAGTAACAAAGCGATAAATATTAGACATATGCAATAAATACCTTAAATTTAAGATGTTATCGTAAGTATAAACTTCAAATTAATTCAGTAATGCCAGTTGTCATCATTCTCGTTGTTATTGGAGAGGGTGAATGAAGCGTATTGCGCTTTTTTCGGTCGCGATTCTATTTTCCGCGATATTCGTGAGCGAAGCTGAGGCGAGGAGGTCTCGGTTTTTTGCCGTCCCCGGATTTGGCGGCGGCGAGACCATCGATCTCGTTTATGATCTGCCGGACAACGGGCCTTTTCTTCGCGACGGGGAAGCATTCGACATTGGTTATCTCAACAGCGGGGATAGGAGCGGTTATGTACTGTATCGTGGCGAGCGGTACAGCAGGCTCAGCGATGCTGATATCGCCAGGCTGAAGGCGACGCTTGGTTTTGATCCGACGACAAAAGATCGCATGGAGCGGGCGGCGAGGGGCAGCGATGCTCCCTGGAACCTCGTGATTATCATAGCGGTCGCAATTATTGGTATCTTTGTGCTTGTTCACAAGGGCATGCAGATCGTGCGGTGGATTTCGCGATTGGCGACGACCTCCGCAGTCACGGGAAGCAAGCAGCACCAGGAGGAGGACGCCCCCGACCCGCTGGAAGTCCGCACGAAACAGCTGGTGAACCGTCAATGGAGCGGTAGCCAGACGGATCACGCGACGCGTATCCCGGCAGCATCATCGGTCCATGCGTCTGTCCCGGGAGCCGCTCCTGTCCGTGCGTTCGGGCGCAGGGGTGCCTGAACCGGACGCAATTCGCCAATCTCAGGTGGTTGCGGGAGCCTGCACTATTCGAAACGGTCGATGATGCTGATGCCGCTTTCCCTGAAACTGTCCATGGCGGGCAGGGCCGTGATGGCGTCGGAGAGGGTTATGTGGCGGCCGATCAGTTTTTCCGGTGCAAGCTTGCCGCTTTCGATCGTGGCCAGCATGTCTTCGTAACGCCACGCCTGCATGCCGTGGCTGCCATAAATCTCCAGCTCGTGGGCGATGACCCGGGCCATGGGAATAGCGGGCATGGCGTGGTCGGCCAGCATCAGCCCCACCTGCACATGGCGTCCGCGACGGCGCAGATTGCTGATGGAATTGCAGCAGGTTTGGGGGTGGCCAAGTGCATCGATGGAAACATGCGCACCGCCGCCCGTTACTTCGCGCACCGCTTCCGAGACATCGGCGACCGAGCGGCTGTTGATGGTGGCGGTCGCGCCGAGCTGTCGGGCCAGTTCGAGCTTGTCTTCGGCAATGTCGATGGCGACGACCTGCGCGCCAAGGCCCGCGCCGATCATGATGGCGGAGAGACCGACGCCGCCGCAGCCATGCACCGCCAGCCATTCGCCACCCTTCAGACGTCCCTGATCGGTCACGGCGCGGAAGGAGGTGGCGAAACGGCAGCCGAGGCCGGCGGCAGTGGCATAGCTCATCGATTCCGGCAGATGCACGAGATTCTGGTCGGCATAATCGATGGCGACATATTCGGCGAAGGAACCCCAATGGGTGAAGCCCGGCTGGAACTGCGTTTCGCAGACCTGCTGATTACCGGAGCGGCACTCATGGCAATGACCGCAGCCGGAAACGAAGGGGACCGTGACACGGTCGCCTGCCCGAAAGCGGGTGACGCTTTTTCCGACCGCGGCGATGACGCCAGCGAATTCGTGGCCGGGAACATGCGGCAGGCGGATATCCGTGTCATGCCCCATCCAGCCGTGCCAGTCGCTGCGGCAGAGGCCTGTCGCTTTTACCTCGATGACCACGCCACCATCGGTTGGCTCCGGATCGGGCAGGGATGCGACGACAGGGGTCTCGCCGAATCGTTCGTAAAAAAGCGCGCGCATCATGGCCTCATATCGCTGGCAGGCAGGTTCGGGTTCAATACCTGCTCTATATCTTTGTTTCTTCGCATTTTCCGGACGCAAAACCGCTACGCACTTTTACTGGAAATGCTCCATCTTCTTCCACCGATGGAGAAAAGCGATTTAGTCCTTGATGACCATCAGATCGCCCGCTGCGAATTTGAGCGTTACCTGTTCGCCAAGGGCGGGTGGCGCGGTGCCGGGATCGTTAAACATGTCGAAAGACAGGGTCGAGCCGCCGAGATCAAGACGGGTTCGGATGACCGAACCGAGGAACTGGCTGGAGGTGACGAGGCCGGAAATGGCGACATCACCTTTGGCATCGCTGCCGAGCGCGCCTGCTTCCGGGCGCAATGCGAGGGTGATTTTTTCACCGTTCGCAGCTTCGACCGGTTTGTGCAGTGTCACGTTTTGCTCTCCGACACGAATGGTGTTGGTCGAGGAGTCAATGACGGTCGCATCGATGAGGTTCAGCGTGCCGACGAAGGAGGCGACGAAACGGGTCGCGGGCTTGTTGTAGATCTCGAAGGGCGTGCCGATCTGGTCGGCGCGGCCAGAATTCATCACGACGATACGGTCGGAGATCGACAGGGCTTCTTCCTGATCGTGGGTCACGAAAATGGTGGTGATGCCGAGTTTCTGTTGAATCTGGCGGATTTCCTCGCGCAGCGATACGCGGATCTTGGCATCGAGCGCCGAGAGCGGTTCATCCAGAAGAAGCACTTCCGGTTTTGGCGCCAGAGCGCGGGCAAGCGCCACGCGCTGCTGCTGGCCACCCGACATCTGGTAGGGATAACGGTCGGCCAGATGTTCCAGATGGATAAGCTGGAGCATTTCCTTCACGCGGGCGTCGATCTCGGCTTTCGGCTTGCCGGCGACTTTCAGGCCGAAGGCGACGTTCTCGTAGACATTCATGTTCGGAAACAGCGCATAGGCCTGAAACACCATGCCGATATTGCGCTGGTTGGGCCTGCGTGTCGTCTGGTCCTTGCCGTTGATGACAATCGATCCGCCGGTCGGGATTTCGAAGCCGGCGATCATGCGTAGCACGGTGGTCTTGCCGCAGCCCGATGGTCCGAGAAAGGAGACGAATTCGCCCTTTTCGATGGCCATGTCGAAGTCATGCACGACCTGCACGGAACCGAAGGATTTCTTGATGTTGCTAAGTGTCAAAAAGCTCATGAAAATCTGTCCTCAGGCCTTGGGAGGCGCGCCCTTCTGGTAGCGTGAAACGAGTTGGATCAGGCCCAGGCAACCCCAGGTGATGCCGAAGGAAATCACGGCAAGCGCTGCCGGTTCATAGGCGCGGTTGGCGCCGAGCAGCTGCATGTAGGGGCCGAAGGCCGGGCGGTTCAAAAGGGCTGCCATGGTGAATTCACCGATGACGATGGCGAAGGTCAAAAACGCACCTGACAGCACGGCGACCAGAACATTGGGCAGGATGATGCGCGACAGGATGGTCGTCCAGCCGGCCCCAAGGCTTTGCGCTGCTTCCGTCAACGTCGAGACATCGATGGTTCTGAGACCGGTATCGACGGCACGGTACATATAGGGCAAAGCGAGCGTCGCATAACCGAACATCAAAAGCAGGTTGGTGCCGAAGGTCGTGCCGGTCAGCGGCAGCCAGCTGGAGGTGTTGTAAAGCCGGATGTAACCAAAGACGATGACGATGGCCGGGATGACCAGCGGCAAAAGCGTGATGAATTCGATATAGGGCCGCAGGCCGGGCAGTTTCAGCCGCACCCAATAGGCGGTGGGCACGACAAGCAGGACACCGAAGACGATGGTGAACAGCGCCATCACGACGGAGTAGCTGAAGGTCTCCTGAAAACGCGGATCGCTGAGCACCTTGCCATAGGCGTCGAAGGAATATTCGCCGCGCCGCATCTTCAGCGAAAAGTTGGTCATGCCGATCAGCGGCAGGGCGAAATAGAGCAGGCCGAAGACCAGCGCGCCCCAGGCGAAGAACTTCTTCATTTAAGCCACCTTTCGCTGCGGGCGCGCAGCCAGATGTAAAGCGCATTGGCAATGCCTGTCACGACGATCATGCCGAAGGCGAGCGCGTAACCAAGGTGCGGATTGCCGAGAACGTCGCCGCGGATCTGCGCGAAGAGCAGGATCGGCACGATGTTGAGCGAGGAGCCGGTGAGCGCGATCGCGGTGGCCACCGCGCCGAAAGCATTGGCGAACAGCAGCGACATGGTGCCGAGCAGCGACGGCAGCAGGATGGGGAATGCCACCATGCGCCAATATTGAAAGCCGGTTGCGCCGAGAATTTCCGCTGCTTCGCGCCATTCGCGCTTCAGGCCGTCCAGCGCCGGCGTGATGATGAGGATCATCAGCGGTATCTGGAAGAACAGATAGGTGACCGTCAGGCCCCAGAAGGACAGGATGTTGAAGCCGAGCAACCGAAGATCGATGCCTATCTGCGTCTTCAGGAAGACGGTAAGCAGGCCGACAGGGCCGAGGGTGGCGATGAAGGCGAAGGCGAGTGGCACGCCCGCAAATTGCGAGGCGACGCCGGAAAAGGTCAGAAGCGGCCCACGAATGCGCTGTGGCAAACCACCGAGCACGACGGCGGCGGCGACGCCAAAGCCGATCAGGCAGCCGAGGGCCGCCGAAGCGAGGCTGATCTTGATCGAAATCCAGTAGGCCGAGAGGATGGACGGGGTGAAAAGCCCGGCAATGTTTTCCAATGTCAGGCTGCCATCGGCATCCTGAAACGCGCCGATGACGATCTTCATCGTCGGCATGATCAGAAACAGCATGACAAAAACGGCAAAAGGTAAGACGCCTATCCAGTGCAACGGCAACTTTCTGCCTGCGTCGGATGGTCCGCCGGTGTTGGTTGATGGCATGCGTTGTCCCCAAACGCCGTTTTCGAACGGTCTGTCTATTAAGGTATTTATTATAAGAGAAACACCCCGGCCTTTGATCAGCCGGGGTGCGTTTTCAACAATTTACTTCACGTTCGCGCCGACGACGCTATCCCAGCCGGCCGTTACGGCGGCCTTGTTGGCATCAACTTCCTCGAGCGTCGGGAAGATCGCCTTTTCATAGGCTGCTGCCGGCGGCAGGCTGTCGATCAGTTCCTGCGGAACCTTGCCAGCCTTGACCATGGCGTTGAAGCGGATCGGGTGGCAATAACCCTTCAGCCAGCCGAGCTGACCGTCGTCGGAGTAGAGGTGTTCCATCCAGAGCTTGGCAGCATTCGGATGCGGCGCGTAAGCGGAGATGCCCTGCACGTAGACGCCAGCCAGAACGCCCTTCTCGGGAACGACGACTTCCGTCGGCGGGTTGTCGTTCAGCGTCTTCTTCCAGGAAAGTGCGTTATAGTCCCAGGCGACGATGATCGGGGTTGCACCCTGCGCCAGCGTGCCGGCCTTGCCGATAACAGGCAGGAAGTTGCCGGCCTTGTTGAGGTCGGCGAAGTACTTCAGGCCAGCTTCACCGGCTTCCTTGCCGGATTTCGCACCGGTGGAAAGACCGGCGGCGAGAACGCCGAGGATGGCCTGGTTGGAGGCGCGCGGATCGCCGGCAAGAGCGACCTGACCGGAATATTCCGGCTTCAGCAGGTCGGCCCAGTCCTTCGGCGTGTTCTTGACGAGGTCCTTGTTCACGAACATCGACATGACGCCGTAATAGTCGCCGTACCAGTAACCGTCGGCATCCTTGACGTTGTCAGGGATTTCGGACCAGGTGGAGACCTTGTAGGGCTGCAGCAGGCCTTCGGCCTTCATCTGCGGGCCGAAAGCGAGACCGACGTCGACGACGTCAGGAGCCTGCGGGCCTTTGTTGTCCTTGTTCGCCTTGACTGCTTCCACTTCGTCGGCGGAGCCGGCGTCGGGGTTCAGTTCGTTGACGGTGATTTCCGGGTACTTCGCCTTGAAGGCGGCGATGACGTCGCCGTAACCACACCAGTCGTGCGGCAGCGCGACGGTGGTCAGCATGCCTTCCTTCTTGGCGGCAGCGATCAGTTCGGCGCTCGGTTCAGCGGCAGCGATGGCGGTGGAGGCGATGACCAGTGCGGTGGTCGTAGCGAGCAGTCGGCGGCAGTGAGAGATCACTTTTTTCTCCTCTTCGTGTTCTCATATTGCGGACGCTGATACGGATTCTAGATGAAGCTAATGTGACGGCCGGATTGCAATTTATTTATCCGGATTCCGTCACTTTACGCCCGTTTTCCGCCATTATCAGGCTTTTTGCCTGCAATTGCGGGAGTTGTCCGTTGTCGTCCGTTTGGCAGGATACGTTCCCCAGCTTGGTGTTTTCCCCTGTTTTATCGTGCTGGTAGCGATCACAGGTATCCAATCAGCGAGTGGCATCCGCGTCAAGTCGTATGCCGGCTACGCAACTCAAGTCCGATCCGGCCGGCGGAACAGACGCGTCTGCTCGAACAGGCCCTCCAGCGCGTTCATGCGCTGCTTCGTTTCATCCCAGGTACCGCTCTGCACCGCTTCGATCAGCGCTTCGACCACAAACAGCGTGACGACCGAGGAATCCCACGCCGAGGGCGCCTCGATCCTGACGCGGAAAATGTGCAGCGCGTGGCGCGCCACAGGTGATGTCCATTGGTCGGTGAAGAGAATGATCTGCACGCCGTTTGCTTTCGCGACCTCGGCGAGCGTCGTCATATCGTGTTCGTAACGGCGGATATCGAAGATCACCAGCACGTCGCCGGCGCTCATATTCAGCATATATTGCGGCCAGGCGCTGGAGTTCGACGACATCAGCGTCGTTTTCGGCCGGATCACCTGCATATGGGTGAAGAAATATTCGGCAATGGCACCCGTGATACGGCCACCGACGAAATAGATGCTGCGTTTGCGGTCGGAAAGCAGTGCCGCGGCATTGTCGAAGACGGCGGTGTCGAGGTCGCTCAGCGTATCGCGCAGATTGCCGGTGATGGCATCGGCGAAGCGGTTGAGAATATGCAGGCCCGGCGCATTGGTGGCCCAGCGGTCATGTTTGGCGACCGGGCCGGAGATCGTCGCTTCCAGTTCCTGATGGATATGCGCCTGAAATTCCGGGTAGCCTTTATAGCCGAGCTTCTGGACCATGCGCGCCACGGTCGGCGTCGAGACGCCGGCATTTTCGGCAATCGTGGTGATGCTGCCCAGACCCGAGACGGGGTAGTTGCCAAGCAGGCTCTCCGCCAGCCGTTTTTCCGAACGGGTCAGCGCATCGTAGTGGCCATGAATGACATCCGACACGGTTGCGGTCGAGCTGCGCAAATTTTTCCCCTTCCGGTCTTTTTGCCGGTGTGCTGGCTCAAATAAACATCTCAGTCAGCTATCGAGTCAATGGAAAAAATGAAGAGAAAATTTCAAAATTCCATTTGACACTGGCATTAATGTGAAGAATTCTTTTCGGCATTGGCGGGATAGCGGGTTTCGGAGCGGATGCTTGCATGACGGTGCGTTCACGGTTTTTCACGGAAGCAGAGGGGCAGGCTGTCGGTGTCGAGAACGCCGGGGCCAGTGGTGACGTCCTGCTTGTCTGCGAACACGCCTCCGCGACCATTCCGCAAAAACTGGGGACGCTCGGTCTTTCGCCGGAGGTGCTGGCAAGCCATGCGGCCTGGGACCCCGGCGCGCTCGCCGTTGCCCGGTTGCTGTCGCAAACCATGGATGCCACGCTCGTTTACCAGCGGTTCTCGCGGCTCGTCTATGATTGCAACCGCCCGCCCGAATCACCTTCCGCCATGCCGGTGAAGAGCGAGATTTACGATATTCCCGGTAATTTCGAGCTTGGCGAGGCGGAACGTTATGCCCGCACGTCGGCGCTCTACGTGCCATTTCATGACCGGGTGAACCAGATTATCGCCGAGCGGCAGGCCGCCGGGCGTAAGGTGGTGGTGGTGACGGTTCACAGTTTTACGCCTGTCTATCACGGAAAATTCCGCCCGGTGCAGATCGGCATTCTGCACGATACCGATAGTCGCCTGGCCGACGCGATGCTGGCGGGCGCGCAAGGGTCGGCGCTGACGATCAACCGCAACGATCCTTACGGCCCGGAAGACGGCGTAACGCATACGCTCAGGCTACATGCGCTGCCGGACGGGCTTTTGAACGTCATGATCGAGATCCGCAACGATCTTGTCACCAATGAAGGGGAGCAGGCGGCCATCGCCGGTTTCCTCCACGAGCTTATGGGGAAGGCGCTCTCATCAATCGATGAGTGAGGGAGCAAAGGGCTGGCCGATGGTGAAAACACCGGGGCCGGTCGTCAAAACGAGACTGCCGACATTCAAGGAAAGCCGGAAAGGCATGAAGCGGCAAGGGAACAGCAAGTGCGTGCGGCACAGCGCGGAAACATTCCGCAAGTGCTGAAAACTGGGGCACAATCGGCCAATAATGGCTGACTGGCTTGTTTTTTTCTTATTCAGGAGAGAAGGGCATGGACAGTTCATCATCAGGCGTCAGCTATAAGAAGGCTGATGCATCCTATTTCGAAAAACGCGGACTATCCCGTTATGCGGGCGTGTGGTCGCTCTGGGCGCTCGGTGTCGGCGCGGTCATATCAGGGCATTTTTCCGGATGGAATTTCGGTTTTTCCACCGGCGGCTGGGGTGGCATGCTGGTGGCGGGCATCATCATCGCCATCATGTATCTCGGGCTGACATTTTCGATCGCGGAAATGAGCCCGGCCTTGCCGCATACGGGTGCGGCCTATTCCTTCGCCCGCACGGCGATGGGTCCCTGGGGTGGCTTTGTCACCGGGCTTTGTGAGAATGTCGAATATGTACTGACGCCGGCGGTCATCGTGACCTTCATCACGGCCTATATGAATTCCATTCTAGGGCTCGATCCGGCCTATTCACCCTTTGTGTGGATAGGTTTCTATGTGATTTTCCTTGCTCTCAACGTTTTCGGGCTGGAGCTTTCCTTCAAGGTGACGCTGGTCATCACGCTGATTTCGCTCGGCGTTCTGGTGTTCTTCTGGATCAGCGCCATTCCGAACATGGATTTCTCACGTTATGCGCTGAATATCGGCGTCGGTCCTGACGGCAAGGCGGTGGAGTTGCCGGAGGGCGGCGGTTCGTTCTTCCCCTTCGGTTTTTCGGGCGTTCTCGCCACGCTGCCTTTCGCGGTCTGGCTGTTCCTCGCCATCGAACAGTTGCCGCTGGCGGCGGAAGAATCGGTCGATCCGAAACGCGACATGCCGAAGGGCATCATTCTCGGCGTCATCACGCTGATGGTTTCGGCCTTCATGATCGTGTTGCTCAACCCGTCCCTGCCGGGCGTTGGCGCCTTCCATCTCAGCTCGTCGCTTGAACCGCTGCTGGATGGCTTCAAGGCAATCTATGGTGATGGCGGCGTGGTGCTGCTCGGTCTCGTGGCGCTGACGGGTCTGATCGCCAGCTTCCATACGATCCTCTATGCGCAGGGCCGGCAGATCTATTCGCTGTCGCGTGCGGGCTATTTCCCGACCGTGCTGTCGATTACCCATCGGAAATACCGCACACCGTTCGTCGCCAACATTGCCGGCGCGCTTGTCGGTCTTGCGGTCATGCTGGTCATCTGGTTCTCGCTGGGTGCGGAAGAGGGCGGCAGTATCATCGGCAGCGTTCTTTTGAACATGGCCGTGTTTGGTGCGATGTTCTCCTATATCCTGCAGGCGATTTCCTTCATCCTGCTTCGGAAAAACCTGCCGCATATCGAGCGGCCTTTCCGCTCGCCCTTCGGCATTCCGGGCGCGGTGCTGACCATCATCATCGCCATCGTCACGCTGCTTTATCAGATCCAGGATCCGAACTTCAGCAAGGGCGTGCTTTGGGTAGCGGTGTGGTTTGCCGTGGCGATCGCCTATTTCGCCTTTATCGGGCGCCATCGCCTCATCCTGTCGCCGGAAGAGGAATTCGCACTGGAGCACAAGCAGGCTGCCATGGCAGCGGCGGCTGCAAAGGCCTGATACTCAAACAAACGGGCGGCCGCATCCGGCCGCCCGGCCAGGACAATAGAGGGAACGGACAAAATGACGAGCTATACATTCGACGCGCTTAAGATGGATGTCGCCGAGGGGCGCATCGACACGGTTCTGGCCTGCCTTGTCGACATGCAGGGGCGTCTGATGGGCAAGCGATTCCAGGCGGAGTTCTTCGTCGAAAGCGCTTATGAGGAAACCCATAGCTGTAACTACGTGCTTGCCACCGACATGGAGATGGAAACCGTTCCCGGCTACAAATCCTCCAGTTGGGAAAAGGGTTATGGCGACTATGTACTGAAACCCGACCTTTCGACGCTGCGGCGCGTGCCGTGGCTGGAAGGCACGGCGCTGGTGCTGTGTGATGTGCTTGACCATCACACCCATGAAGAAGTGCCACATTCGCCGCGCGCGCTTCTGAAAAAGCAGGTGGCGCGGCTGGAGGCCATGGGATTGAAAGCCTTTATGGCGACCGAACTGGAGTTTTTCCTGTTCGACCAGACTTTCGATGCAGCGCGCGTCAGCGGCTACAAGGACCTCAACCTCGCCAGCGGCTATAACGAGGATTACCACATCTTCCAGACGACCAAGGAAGAGGACGTCATGCGCGCGCTGCGTAAGGGCCTGCAGGGTGCGGGAATTCCGGTCGAAAATTCCAAGGGCGAGGCGTCCCCCGGTCAGGCGGAAATCAACGTGCGTTATGCCGAGGCGCTGACCATGGCTGACCGGCACGCCATCATCAAGAACGCCACCAAGGAGATCGCCTGGTCCAAGGGCAAGGCGGTGACGTTCCTTGCCAAGTGGAATTACAACGCCGCCGGCAGTTCCTCGCATATTCACCAGTCGCTATGGAGCCTAGACGGCAAGACCCCGGCGTTTCTGGACAAGGACGCCAAGCATGGCATGTCGGAGCTGATGCGGCATTATGTTGCCGGTCTTTTGACCCATGCCAGCGACGTCACCTATTTTCTGGCGCCCTACATCAATTCCTACAAGCGGTTCATGGCTGGCACGTTTGCGCCCACCAAGGCGATCTGGAGCCTCGACAACCGCACGGCGGGATATCGCCTGTGTGGCGAAGGCACCAAGGGCATCCGTATCGAATGCCGTGTCGGCGGATCCGATCTCAATCCTTATCTCGCCATGGCCGCTCTTCTCGCGGCGGGCATTGACGGCATCGAAAATAAACTCAAACTTGAGCCCGCTTTTGTCGGCGACGCCTATGGCGGCAATGGCGTGCGCGAGATACCCAAGACATTGCGCGACGCCACCGCCTTTCTGGACGGATCGAAAATGCTGCGCAGCGCCTTCGGCGACGACGTGATCGATCACTACGTCCATGCCGGACGGTGGGAGCAGGAAGAATACGACCGCCGCGTGACCGACTGGGAAGTGGCGCGCGGTTTCGAACGAGCCTAATCATTACGGGAAAACATCATGACCATGATCCAGAATATCTCGCCCATCGATGGCTCGGTTTATGCCGAGCGGGAGGCGATGTCGCTGGAGGCGGCGCGGGCCGCCGTTTCGAAAGCGCGCAAGGCACAGAAAGATTGGGCTCGACGCCCGCTTGAGGACCGCGTTCAGCTGGTTCTGAAGGGTGTCGCACGCCTCAACGAAATGGTTGATGACGTTGTGCCGGAGCTGGCGCATATGATGGGCCGTCCGGTTCGTTACGGCGGCGAGTTCAAGGGATTCAACGAGCGCTCCAATTATGTCGCGTCGATTGCCGCCGATGCGCTGGCGCCGCTCGTCATCGAGGAAAGCGGAAATTTCGAACGCCGCATCGAGCGCGAGGCGCATGGTGTGGTCTTCGTCATCGCGCCGTGGAACTATCCTTACATGACGGCGATCAACACCGTCGCGCCCGCTTTGATGGCCGGCAATACGGTGGTCATCAAACATGCGGCGCAGACGTTGCTGGTGGGCGAGCGGATGGTGAGGGCTTTCGTCGAGGCTGGCGTGCCTGACGATGTCTTCATCAACGTCTTCCTCGACCATGGCACGACCTCGGCGCTGATTTCCGAGGGCCTGTTCAACTTCGTCAATTTCACCGGCTCGGTGGAAGGCGGCCGTGCCATCGAGCGCGCCGCTGCCGGCACCTTCACCGGTCTCGGGCTTGAGCTTGGCGGCAAGGACCCCGGTTACGTGATGGAGGATGCCGATCTCGACGCCGCCGTCGATACGCTGATGGACGGCGGCACCTATAATTCCGGGCAATGCTGCTGCGGTATCGAGCGTATCTACGTCAACGAAAACCTCTATGACGAATTCGTCGAGAAGTCGGTGGCGTGGGTTTCGAACTACAAGCTCGGCAATCCGCTAGAACAGGAAACGACGCTTGGGCCGATGGCCAACAAGCGCTTTGCCAAGGTGGTGCGGGCGCAGATTGCTGATGCTGTTTCGAAGGGTGCGAAGGCGCTGGTTGATCCGAAGCTGTTCTCTGCCGATGACGGTGAAAGCGCTTATGTCGCGCCGCAGATCCTCGTCAATGTCGATCATTCCATGGAATTCATGACCGAAGAGACTTTCGGTCCTGCCATCGGCATCATGAAGGTCAAGAACGACGATGAAGCCATCGCCCTGATGAATGACAGCAAATACGGCCTCACCGCTTCGCTCTGGACGCAGGATGCGGCGCGGGCTGCGCGGATCGGTCGCGAGATCGAAACCGGCACCGTGTTCATGAACCGCGCGGATTATCTCGATCCGGCGCTTTGCTGGACCGGTGTGAAGGAAACCGGCCGTGGCGGTTCGCTCTCCGTGCTTGGTTTCCAGAACCTGACCCGTCCGAAATCCTACCATTTGAAGAAAGTCACGAAATGAATATCGTCGCCAACTGGAGCTACCCCACCGCCGTCAAGCTTGGCCGTGGCCGGATCAAGGAACTGGCGGAAGCCTGCAAGACGCTTGGTATCAAGAAGCCGCTTCTCGTGACGGATCGCGGCCTTGCCAATATGGCGATCACCGCGCATGCGCTCGACGTGCTGGAAGAGGCAGGCCTCGGCCGGGCGATCTTCGCCGATGTCGATCCGAACCCCAATGAGATCAACATGGAAGCGGGCGTGAAAGCCTATCGCGATGGCGGCCATGACGGCGTCGTCGCCTTCGGCGGCGGCTCCGGTCTCGATCTCGGCAAGACCATCGCCTTCATGGCCGGACAGACGCGTCCGGTCTGGGATTTCGAGGATATCGGCGACTGGTGGACACGGGCGGACGCTTCGAAGATCGCGCCCATCGTTGCGGTTCCGACCACGGCGGGCACCGGTTCGGAAGTCGGCCGCGCCAGCGTCATCACCAATTCGCAGACGCATGTGAAGAAGATCATCTTCCATCCGAAGCTCTTGCCGGGCGTCGTCATCTGCGATCCGGAACTGACGGTCGGCATGCCGAAGGTCATCACGGCCGGCACGGGAATGGATGCCTTCGCCCATTGCCTCGAAGCCTATTCGTCGCCCTTCTTCCATCCGATGAGCGCCGGTGTAGCGCTGGAGGGCCTGCGTCTCGTCAAGGAATTCCTGCCGCGCGCCTATAAGGACGGCACGGATATTGAAGCGCGCACCAATATGATGGCAGCGGCAGCGATGGGGGCGGTGGCTTTCCAGAAGGGGCTCGGGGCCATTCACTCGCTCTCGCATCCGATCGGCGCGGTCTACAACACCCATCACGGCATGACCAATGCCGTCGTCATGCCAGCGGTGCTGCGTTTCAACCGTCCGGCCATTGAAGACAAGATTGCCCGCGCAGCCGCCTATCTCGGCATCTCCGGTGGTTTCGACGGCTTCTATGACTACGTGCTGGAACTTCGCAAGGAACTCAACGTGCCTGAAAATCTCACCGCCATGGGCATCAAGCCGGACCGTATCGATGAACTGGCGGCGGAAGCGATCAAGGATCCTAGCTGCGGCGGCAATCCGGTGCCGATGACGCTGGAAAATACCAAGGCGCTTTTTGAGGCTTGCTTTTAAGGGGTGGGCAGAGTGACCGCGAGATTCTCACTTTTTTCGTCACTGATCGCGGTGGCGTTGTTGGGGTCGCCCGTCGTTACGCAGGCTGCTTCTTTTAAGGAACTTTCAGGGCAGGGCTACAAAGTTGGAGCCCTCTCGAGCAACAAGGCGGGAATTCGAGGCTGGAACCTGTCTAAAGGTTCTGACCGCTATTTTTGCGAGATGCGCGCGACCATGGCCTATTCCGGAAAGAATGGCATGGTGTCCTTCACCAGTGCCGGGCGCATGATTTCGCTTGATCGCAATACCGTTGAAAAAAGGCTGGGCGGTTCACTGAATCTGCCCAAATATGAAGATCTTAAAGCCGGCCGGTTACGGGCGGACGATGTGGGTTCCTGCCGTAAGCTGATGTAATCCACTGAACTGGAGAAGCCCGCGACGACCCGGTCGCGGGCTTTTCGTTGCGGGGCATAACCGTTCTTAGCTTTTTCTTAACCATGTTCGTTAAGGTTATGGAAAGCACCATGGATTGCTTCGGTGCGTGAATGAGCATGAAACGGCTCTGACCAACAGGGGGTATCATGTCAGTCATCACTTTCGCCAATACCAAGGGCGGTGCCGGAAAAACCACGGCCGTGCTGCTTCTGGCAACCGAACTGGCCCGCAGCGGCCACCGCGTGACGGTTCTGGATGCCGATCCGCAATTGTGGATTTCCCGCTGGCACGAATTATCAGGTGAGATCGAAAATCTTTCGGTGATTTCGCATGTGACCATGGCGTCGCTCGAGGGCCATATCCGCGAGAATAAAAGCAGCACCGACTGTTTCATCATCGATCTGCCGGGGGCGAAAAATCCGCTTCTGACCATGGCGCTCGGTATTTCCGACCATGTACTGATCCCGGTTCAGGGCTGCGCCATGGATGCGCGCGGCGCTGCCGAAGTCCTTGATCACATCGAATTCCTGAACCGCAAGATGGGCAAGGAGATTGCCCATTCCATCGTGCTGACGCGGGTGAACGCCATGGTGGCGACGCGTTCGCTACTGCTCGTCAAAATGCTGCTGGCCGAGAAAAATGTCTCGGTTCTCAGCACGCCGATTGTCGAGAGAGCGGCCTATCGCGATATTTTCGATCTAGGCGGGACGCTTCTCTGTCTCGATAAGAACAAGGTGAGCAACATCGACAAGGCGGTGGAGAATGCCAAGGCATTCGCGGGTGAAGTGCTCGGCCTGCTGCCGAAACGCCTGTCGCGGCTCGGCACACCACCCGCGCGCCTCTTCACCCGCAAGGCTGCCTGAAACACTGCTTTCGACATTCGATCCGTCTGCGGCGTTCATCGCCGCAGAGGCGGGATGATGTTCCAGACGATCGACTGCCGTTCGGCTCGATCGAGTGCAGTCGCGGCTTTTCCTGTCAGCTTCATTATTTGCTTGATTTGGAAATGATCGTTTCCTATATTCCGGTCATGAGCAATATCAGCCACAACCAGTCCGAGGAACAGCGCCATCGCGGCAGGCCGCGTGAGTTCGATATTGACCGCGCGCTCGATGGTGCGATCCGGGTTTTTTCCAGGCGCGGTTATCACGCCACCTCTGTGGGTGACCTTACCGATGCGATGGATCTGGCGCAGGGCAGTCTTTACAAGGCCTTCAAGGACAAGAAGGCTGTCTTCATCGCCACGATGGAGCGCTACAGGATCGTGCAGACCGAGCGTTTCGAGGCAGCGGTGGCCGGTTACGATACCGGTCGCGAACGCCTGCGGGCAGGGTTGATGTTCTATGCGGAACGGTCGCATGGCGGTGCCGGCTCTGATGGATGTCTGGTTGTCGGTGCTGCTGCCGATCTGGCGGCGCTGGATGACGACATTGCCGCCGTGGTCGAACGGGCCGTGAAGGTGAGGGAGCGGATTGTCGCTCGCCTCGTTGCCGAGGGGCAGAAGGATGGTTCGGTGCATTCGAAGGTCGATCCCGATGATCTCGCCCGCGCAATGCTGTGCATGATGTATGGCATGCGCGTGGTGGGAAAGACGGGGCGCAGCCTCAAGGACATGGTGGCCGTGGTGGATATCGCCATGAAGCTTTCCGAGTGATTTTATGTCGATTTAGGAAACGTTTGTTTCCATATTGGAGAACATGATGACGACGCGTGTAATTGAAGGGGAGGATGTTGATGCAACATCCCTTTCTCCGGCTTTGACTTTTCTGCTGGCGACAGCCTGTGGGCTGATTGCCGCCAATCTTTATTATGCCCAGCCGCTTGCCGGCATCATCGGGGCGGAACTTGGTCTTTCCGCCGGCGCGACCGGGCTGATCGTGACCCTGACGCAGATCGGTTATGGCGTCGGCCTGCTGTTCGTCGTACCGCTCGGTGATCTCATCGAAAATCGCAAGCTGGTCGTCAGTGCCGTTTCCATGGCGGTACTGTCGCTGGTGGCGGCGGCATTCGCGCCGCAGGCGGCCCCGTTTCTGATCGCGGCCTTTCTGGTTGGCGTCAGTTCCGTGGCGGTGCAGGTCATCGTTCCCTATGCCGCGCATATGGCGCCGCACGCCATTCGCGGACGGGTGGTCGGCAACGTCATGAGTGGGCTTATGGCCGGCATCATGCTGGCGCGTCCGGTCTCCAGCCTGTTGTCGGAAGTGGTGTCGTGGCGTGGTGTCTTCCTGACCTCGGCGGGCGTTATGGCGATCCTCGCTGTCGTGCTCTTCCGGCTTTTGCCTGCTCGTATGCCTGAGGCAAGACTGGGTTATGGCGCGTTGATGGCCTCGATGGGCAGGCTGGCCATGCATACGCCGCTCCTGCGGCGGCGGGCAATCTATCACGCCTTCCTGTTTGCCGCGTTCAGCCTGTTCTGGACCACGACGCCGCTTTATCTGAGCGGGCCGCATTTCAATCTCAGCCAGGGCGAGATCGCGCTGTTTGCGCTCGCTGGAGCGGCGGGCACCGTTGCCGCGCCGATTGCCGGGCGGATGGCCGACCGGGGCTGGACCTATGCGGCCACATTCCTTGCACTGGTGGCGGTGGCGCTCTCCTTCGCCGTCACGCATCTTGCGCCCGAAGGCTCGCATCTGGCACTCGCCATTCTGGTCGTTGCCGCCATCGTTCTCGATTTCGGTGTTACCACCAATCTGGTGCTCGGCCAGCGGGCGATCTTCACGCTCGGTGCGGAATTCCGCAGCCGTCTCAATGGCATCTATATGGCGACGTTTTTTATGGGTGGAGCGATCGGCTCTGCGGTCGGCGGCTGGGCCTATGCTGTGGGTGAATGGGGCGCAGCCTCGTGGATCGGCTTTGCGTTGCCGGTGGCGGCTTTGCTTTACTTCGTGACGGAAAAGCGCGGATAAAACTTTCTCAACGAAAAAAAGCCCGGCGGACCACAATCCGTCGGGCTTTTCTATTGTTTTTCACCGTCAGCTCTATTCCGCGAATTCGACTACGACGCCGGGGCGGACCATTTTCGCCAGTTCGGTCGCATCCCAGTTGGTGAGGCGAATACAGCCATGGCTGTTGGTTTTGCCGATCTTCGATGGTTCCGGGGTGCCGTGAATGCCGTATGTCGGCTTCGACAGGGCAATCCAGACCGTGCCGACCGGGCCGTTCGGACCCGGCGGGATCTGCAGGATCTTGTCGTTCTGGCCCTGCTTGAAGTTGATCTTCGGATTATAGGTGTAGCCGGGATTGAGCGCGATGCGCTCCACCGTGTGCGTGCCGCTCGGCGAAGGCGTATCCGTGGAACCGATGGTGGCGGGATAAGCGGCGATCAGATTGCCGTCCTGACCATAAGCGAAGACCTGCTTGATGCCCTTATGCGCGACGATGCGGGCCACCTGTCCCTTTTTCGTCTCGCCCGGATTGACCACCTTGATGATGGTGCCGGGCACCGTAAAGTCGATGCCGGGGTTCAGTTCCTTCAGGTAATTCTCATCCATGTGGAAGCGCTCGGCGAGCGCCTCGGAGGTCTTGGTGAAGGACAAAGCGGGCAGCTGCGATTTCTCGGCGTAGTCGTCCGGAATGGAGGCGACATAGGGGCCGGCGGCATCGGCAGCGCTGATGGTGTAGTCGACGATCGGCATGCCGCCCGAGGAGCGCAGACGTTCCAGAATGTCGTCGGAATTGTTCGGGTCCAGCTTTTCGCCGGTCATGTCCTGCCAGGCGGCAATCGCCTTGTTGACGTTGTCACCCATCTTGCCGTCGATTACGCCGGGGGAGATGCCTTCACGGTCGAGGAAAGTCTGAAGTGCGACGATTTCCTGACGGGAACGGTTGACCGGTGTCGTCACCGGCGTGTGGCGTTCGATCAGGTGATCCGGCTGCGGAACGGCGGCCGTGGTGCTTTCGCCGGGCATGGGCTGGCCGAGCGGCCCGCTTTCCACCGCACCGGGGCCGGGAACGGAACCGGTATAGACATTGTCGCCGGAACCGTCGCCGCGATATTCGCGATAGTCACGCACGCTGCCATTGTCTTGATAACCGTAGTCGCGTTGCGGCTCACGATACTGGCCGCCGGGGGCGGGCGGATAATAGGTTGTGTCGCGCTGCTGGCGCGCCTGCTGCCGCTGCTGCTGATAACCGGAGGGCATTTCGGTGGCGAGCAGATTGCCGTACTGGTCGTAAAATACCGTGCGACCCATCCCGTCGCGGCTGATGACGATATCGCCGCGCTCGGGCATGAAGTCGAGCACACGGCCATCCGGTGTCACCAACATCGTCTGCTGGTCGCCATAACGCTGCTGCGCGCCAGCCTGTAGCGGGGCGAAAGCCGCCACTACCGTGACTGTCAAACCCAGAGCTGCGTTAAGAAACTGTTTCACGATTCTGCTATCCTTGCTTCGTTCGCCCATAAACACACCGCAATCTTGACCCTATTGTGAAAAAGGTGAATTCGCGGTTAATGCAATCTTAATTTCCGTCACGACTAGTAGCGTTTCCGTGATTCATGCGTTTTTACTGCCACAGGAGAGGTTGTCTTGCGTTCGTTTCAGGCCGGCAGATCGCCCCATATTTTCCTCGATGAAACCTCTGTTTTCGATATTGGTTCGTCTATTGTCGATGGCATCGACATCGCGCCCGGCCGTGCCATTCCCGATGATGGCGATGCGCGTATCGACCACTCATTGGAAGGCTTCCTTTTCACCTGCGGTCCCGATCATATCCGCCATCCCGAGCCGATCGAGGGTGACGGGGAGGGGCGTCGCTATCCGTTGCATGGCTCCTTTTCCTCCCATCCCGCGACGATCATTGCCTTTGACGTTCATGAGACCAATGCATTGGCTCGCGTCGAGGTTCCCGTGAAGCTTGCCGATGGCGGGACTGCGCTGCTGGAGCGGACATGGCGCATCGATGGCGAAAGCGGCGAAGTCAGCCTCGATGACCGGGTCGTCAACACTTCAGAGCGGCCGATTCCGGTCTTTCTCATGTATCACATGAATGTCGGTGCACGTCTGTTTGACGATGCCGTGCGGCTGGAAGGCGCGATGCTGGATGGAGGCGGCCATGGCTGGCGTTTCGGGGATGAACCGGGCACCGTCTTCTGCGTTCCCGCCGGCAATGATGAATGGGCGGAATTGCGGCTTGGTCCGATTGCGGCCATCGGCGGCAGGACGCTGACCGTGCGCTTTCGCTCGGAGACGCTGCCCTATCTGCAGATGTGGCGTAACCAGCAGGACCCGGCCAATGTGCTCGGCATCGAGCCGGTTTCGCATCGCTGGGTGGGGCGGACCGAGCTTGAGGCTGCCGGCGAGTTCAATATTCTCCAGCCGGGTGAAAGCCGCTCCTTCGGCCTGCGCTTTTCCATCCTTTGAACGCCGTACCGAATGAACACGGCGCATCATTGACGCATGGGTTTTCAGCCCTTACATCGGATGCGGATTTCTAAGGATGGCGAGAGCGTGCCAGCGGCGCGGACGTCGGTTTCAGCGGAGGCAAACATGGATATCAGGCGTATAGACGACGACTATTCGGTCACGGGACAGATCAGCGTCGCCGATCTGGATGAGGTCAAGACGCTCGGCTTCAAGTCGATCGTTTGCCACCGCCCTGATGGCGAAGAAGATGGCCAGCCGCTTTTTGCCGATATTGCCGAGCGTGCCGAGCAGCTTGGCCTCACCATCATGCATGTGCCGGTCGGCCGTTATGGCGTCGATGCCGATGCCGTTGCCGGCATGGTGGATGCGCTGGACGAATTGCAGCGCCCGATGCTTGGCTATTGCCGTTCCGGCGCGCGCTCCACGGCGATCTACGAAAAGACCCATCACCTGCGCGGCTGATTTTTCGCGCATCATTCTACTTTTAAATGCCAATCAACAGGAGTTTTCCATGACCATCAAGCGTATCGAGCCAGGCAAGCGCATGAGCGGCGCCGTCGTTCACGGCAACACCGTTTATCTGGCCGGCCAGGTTGGCGAAGGCACCAGCGTGACGGAACAGAGCAAGTCGGCGCTGGCTGAAGTCGACCGCCTGCTGGCCGCTGCCGGTTCCGACAAGTCGAAGGTCCTGCAGACCATCATCTACCTCTCCGACATGTCCACCTTCGGCGAAATGAACGCTGTCTGGGAAGGCTGGATCGACCCGGCAAACCCACCGGCCCGCGCCACCAGCGAAGCAGCGCTGGCAACGCCGGACTACAAGGTTGAATTCATCGTGACCGCTGCTCTCTGAGCAACGGTTTGATTTTCCAAAAAAGGCCGGATCGCGGAATGCGACCCGGCCTTTTTTGATGGGAAATTCGAAACGCTCGTTTCGTCATCTTCGGGCTTGTCCAAGGAGCCCGAGCATGACGGAGGAGAGGCGATTGTCCCAGGTTTGTGAATCGTTTGCGCCCTTCATTTCAGAAGCAAAGCGAGCGCCTTCTCAAACTGCTTAACCGTCTTCACCCGCTCCGCAAACCACAGCCGTGCCAGATCGTTGGCCGAGGCGAGGTCGATGCCATCCGGTTCGATTGAGGTGATTGTCCAGCGGCCGGTCTTTGCACCGGCGAGAACTGCTAACCGCGATGCTTCGCCCTTGATGGCGTTGAGGCGGGTCGCCTCGCTTTCCGCCGCCGCCATCAGCTCGTGCGCGCCTGACAGATCGGTGCGCAGATCGGCGGGCGTGATGTTGCTGGCATTGCGGGCCGGGCCGCCATTGATCTGCACGCCTTCCGTCCGCAGCCGGTAAAGCCTTGTGTCGGGAAGGGAGAGATAAAGTTTCGCTTTGGGGTAACGGGCAATGTAGCGCCTGATGGCGAGTGGCGTCTCATCGGGGCTGAGCTGCTCCACCTTGCCCACCAGCGTCAGCCGCGGCAGCGTGAGCGCGTCGCCCTTGCCGAATGGCGCAAGCGTCAGCGAGATGCGCGGGTCTGCCTCCATGTTGCGGGCATGCAGCGTCAGGCCGGCCGCGAAGAAAAACGGCGTGCCATCCGGCTCGATGCCGATATTGGTGGCGGTCGTATAGGGATAGCTGCTGACCGGATCGAGCGTGGCAAGTGCCGCCGTGCGGGATGTATGCAGGACATCACGGGCAACGCGCACGGCCTCGAAAGGCGCACCGGCCGAGGGCTCGATCTTCGCGCCGCGTGGGGTGATGACGGGAGGAGCAACGTCCGGCATGTCGTATCCTGAGTTAGTGGATGCTGAAAGAAGCGTAAAATCTCTCCACGTCATGCTCGGGCCTGTCCCGAGCATCTGCAACCGATCGATTTAGCGCAACGTGGTTTGATCCTCGGGACAGGCCCGAGGATGACGTCAAGCGAGCGTCAGGATTTACACCATGCCGGAGGCATGTCCATGCGTTATGTCAGCTTTTTGTCCTGATCTGCGTCAGCGTGCGCGTCGGCGTGATTGCTTCCGGGTCCAGCTTCACTTCTATGATGGCCGGTTTGCCGCTTGCGCGCGCACGCTCGAAGGCGGCGGCGAAATCTTGCGTTCTTTCCACCGTTTCGCCGTGGCCGCCATAGGCTTTCGCAAAAGCGTTGAAATCCGGATTGACGAGATCGGTGCCGCTGACGCGGCCGGGATATTCCCGCTCCTGATGCATGCGGATGGTGCCGTAGGTGCCGTTATTCACGAGGACCGTGATAATGGGCAGGCCATAACGCACGGCGGTGATGAATTCCTGCCCGTGCATCATGAAACAGCCGTCGCCGGCAAAGCAGATCACCTCACGCTCCGGGAAGAGATGCTTGGCAGCGACTGCTGCCGGCAGGCCGTAACCCATCGAGCCCGAGGTCGGGGCCGATTGCGTGTTGTAGCGGCGGAAGCGGTGGAAGCGGTGGACCCAGGTGGCATAATTGCCAGCGCCATTGGTGAAGATGGCGTCATCAGGCACATTGGCCTCGATCCACTCCATGATCGGACCCATCTGCACCGCGCCGGGGCCTGTCTGCGGCGGCGTCGACCAGCTGAGGTAGGCCGCGTGCACGGCGGCCGTGCGGTCTGCCCAATCGTTGACCGAAAGCGAGACGGAGGCAAGGGCAGCGACGAAATCATCCGGTGCGGCGCAGATGGCGAGATCGGGGCGATAGACGCGGCCAAGCTCTTCGGCTTCCGGATAGATGTGAACGAGTTTCTGCGACGGGTAGGGAATGTCGAGCAGCGTATAACCGGAGGAGGGCATTTCGGAGAGGCGGCCACCGAGCAGCACCACGAGGTCGGCTTGCTTGATCTCCTTCGCCAGCGCCGGGTTGATACCGATGCCGACATCGCCAACATAGGAAGGGCTCAAGTGGTCGAACAGCATCTGGCGGCGGAAGGAGCAGCCGACGGGCAGATTGTGTTTTTCGGCGAAAGCCCCGAAAGTCGCGACACTCTCTTCCGACCAGCGTGTGCCGCCGATGATGAAGATCGGGCGTTTTGCCTCGCTCAGCATTTTTGAGAAGGCGGTGATCTGCGACGGGCCGGGATGCGCTTCGACGGGCGTATAGGGTTTTGCTTCCGGCGCTTCGACCTCTTCCACCAGCATATCTTCGGGCAGCGTCAGAACCACCGGGCCGGGGCGTCCGGAGGTGGCGACGGCAAAGGCGCGGGTGACGAATTCGGGAATGCGGCGCGCATCGTCGATTTCGCCCACCCATTTGGCGAATTCGGTGAAGGCGCGGCGATATTCCACTTCCTGAAACGCCTCGCGCTCGCGGGCTTCGCGCTGCACCTGGCCGATGAACAGGATCATCGGGATGGAATCCTGCCTTGCAATATGCAGGCCGGCCGAGGCGTTGGTGGCGCCCGGTCCGCGCGTCACCATGCAGATGCCGGGTTCACCCGTCAGCCGGCCCCATGTATCGGCCATCATGGCGGCGCCGCCTTCCTGGCGGCAGACCACGGTTTCGATGCCGCTTTCATAGAGCGCATCCAAAACCGCCAGATAGCTTTCGCCCGGAACGCAGGAAACGCGGGAGACGCCATTGGCCTTCAGCGCTTCGACAATCAGTTCTCCGCCCGTTCTTTTCATGGCGTGGTGGTCCTTTCGATGTTTTCCAGTTCGGCCAGCACCTGTGCCTGATGCTCTCCGAGCTTCGGGCTGGGGCGTTCATAGCGCAAGGGGGTTTGCGAGAGCACGATGGGGGTGCGAACGCCGGGAATGACGGTGCCGTCTTCCGCTTCAAGATCGACACGCAAGCCCCGCGCCTTGATCTGCGGATCGGCGAACATGTCTTCGATGGAATTGATCGGCCCGGCCGGCACGGCATTCTGCTCGCAGGTGTTCAGAAGATCGCGCTTGTACCATTTCAGCGTCTCGGTGGAAATGATCTGCCGGACTTCCACCTTATGCGCCACGCGCGCCTTGTTGGTGGCGAAACGCTCGTCATCGGCAATCGCGCCGATGCCGAGGATGTTGCAGAGGCGGCGGAACTGGCCGTCATTGCCGACCGCGAGGATCAGGAAACCATCGGCCGTCGGCACCACCTCATAGGGGGAAATATTGGGGTGGGCGTTGCCGAGCCGAACGGGCGGCTTGCCGGAAATCAGGTAGTTCATGTTCTGGTTGGCGAGCACGGCCGATTGCACATCAAGAAGCGCCATGTCGATATGCTGGCCTTCGCCTGACCGTAAGGCATGGATCAGCGCTGCCTGAATGGCTGTCACGGAATAGATGCCGGTGAAGATATCGGCAACCGCCACGCCCGCTTTCATCGGCTGGCCATCCGGTTCACCTGTTATCGACATGAAGCCCGACATGCCCTGTACGATATAGTCGTATCCGGCAAAATCGGCATAAGGCCCGGTCTGGCCGAAGCCGGTGATGGAGCAATAGATCAGCTTTGGATTAAGCGCTTTCAGGCTCTCGTAATCGAGGCCGTATTTGGCAAGCCCGCCGCGCTTGAAGTTTTCGATGACGACATCGGCGGTGCGCACCAGCCGGCGCACCAGCTCGCAGCCCTCAGGCGTCTTCAGATCGGCGACGATGGAGCGTTTGCCGCGATTGGTGGCGTGGTAATAGGCGGCGGAAAGGTTTTCGCCTTCCGCGTCTTCAACGAAGGGCGGTCCCCATGTGCGGGTGTCGTCGCCGCCTTCGGGGTTTTCCACCTTGATGACATCAGCGCCCATATCGGCCAGCATCTGCCCCGCCCAGGGTCCGGCCAGAACACGCGCCAGTTCGATGACGCGAATGCCTGATAGCGGCGGTTTCCTGTTCGGCATGTCGGTCATCTGTCCCCCGGTATTGTCGGCCTGCCGGTTTATAGACCGCTCCTTGCCCCGCCGCATGTGATTTTATCTCATGGACTTATTCCGTTTCGGCAAAGACATCCTCAGCCGTTAACGACGCGGCCGCACCAGGCGGCGAAATCCGCCGCTACCGCCTGCCAGCCGATCTCGTTCAGCGTTTCGTGCCGCATGCCCTTGTAGATGGTGTGTTCGACATGGCTGAAGCCGGCTTGCCGAAACCGCTCTGCGAGCCAAACGATCTCCCTGCCGTCATTGGTAGCGGCGTCCTGGTCGCCGCTGACCAGCAAAAGCGGCAATGTCTTCGGCAGGCGTTCGATGAGTTTCGGGGCGCGATAGGAGAGTTCGAAGACGTCCTGCCACAGGGAAACGCTGGCCTCGAACTGGCAGAGCGGGTCTTCGACATAGGCGTCCACTGCCAACCTGTCATGGCTCAGCCAGTCGGCATGGGTGCGCCTTTCCGGCATTTTTGCATTCCAGGCGCGGAAGGTGGCTTTCGGCAGGATGGCGCTCGGCACATCGGAGCCTTTCAGCATTTTTTCAAGCCGCAGCACCACCTGTGCGAGACGACCCATCACGCCGGGATTGAGATTGGAATTCCAGATCGACAGGCCATCGAAGGCATCCGGATGGCTGACGGCCGTGTTGAGCGCCACGAGGCCGCCCATGGAATGGCCGAACAATATTACCGGCAGGCCGGGGTGTCTTTCGCCGACCATCCGGCGCATCGCCATGACGTCGGCGACGACCTTTTCCGCACCATCTTTCCAGGCGAAGCGGCCGATCGGCGCATCCGCCGCTTTCGTGCGGCCGTGGCCACGATGGTCATGGGCATAGACCTCGAAACCCTGCTGCGACATGACGTCGGCAAAACGGCGGTAACGGCCGGCATGCTCCACGAGGCCATGGCAGATCATCAGCACGCCGCGGGCCGGGGCGAGGGTGGAAGGCTGGTGGCGGAAGGCGATGGATGCGCCGGAGGGGGCGTCCAGCCTCTCTATCCCGCTGAAGGCGAAGTTATCCGTCGTCTCATTCATCATCTCACCCATCGTGTCATCACGCAGCTTGTCATAATCATGGGGTCATAATCGTGCCAGAGGTTGCCCCAAGGTCCTATTTACCCTACATAGCGGCAAATTTCCCGATACGTACTCTTAAAAATCCGATGTGGAGCATTCGCTACAATGGCACGTCAATTCATCTATCACATGGCTGGGCTGAACAAGTCCTATGGCGCGAAGAAGGTTCTGGAGAACGTCCATCTCTCCTTCTACCCCGATGCCAAGATCGGTATCCTCGGCCCGAACGGCGCCGGTAAGTCGACCGTTTTGAAAATCATGGCCGGCCTCGACAAGGAATATACCGGTGAGGCCTGGCTCGCCGAAGGTGCGACGCTCGGTTATCTCGAGCAGGAGCCGAAGCTCGACGAAAACAAGACCGTGATGGAAAACGTCATGGAAGGTGTGGCGAGCAAGACGGCGATCGTCGACCGCTACAACGAGCTGATGATGAATTATTCCGACGAGACGGCGGATGAGGGCGCAAAGCTCCAGGACATGATCGATAGCCAGAACCTGTGGGATCTGGAAAATCAGGTCGAAATGGCCATGGACGCCCTGCGTTGCCCGCCCGGCGATTCTGCCGTAACCGGCCTTTCGGGTGGTGAGCGCCGCCGCGTGGCGCTTTGCAAGCTGCTGCTGTCGCAGCCCGACCTGCTGCTGCTCGACGAACCGACCAACCATCTGGACGCCGAAACCATCGCCTGGCTCGAAAAACACTTGCGCGACTATCCCGGCGCCGTGATGATGATCACCCACGATCGCTACTTCCTGGACAACGTCACCGGCTGGATTCTCGAACTCGACCGTGGCCGCGGCATTCCCTACGAAGGCAACTATTCGGCCTATCTGCAGGCGAAAGCCAAGCGCATGCAGCAGGAATCCCGCGAAGACGCCTCGCGCCAAAAGGCCATCAGCCGCGAACAGGAGTGGATCGCTTCCAGCCCGAAGGCGCGCCAGACGAAGTCCAAGGCGCGTATCCGTGCTTATGACGAGCTGGTGGAAGCCGCTGAGAACCGCCGTCCCGGCGACGCGCAGATCGTCATTCCGGTCGCCGAACGTCTGGGACGCGTCGTTATCGAGGCGGAAAACCTGACCAAGTCCTACGGCGACCGTGTGTTGATCGAAAACCTCACCTTCAAGCTGCCTCCGGGCGGCATTGTCGGCGTCATCGGTCCGAACGGTGCGGGTAAGACTACCCTGTTCCGGATGATCACCGGCCAGGAACAGCCTGATAGTGGTTCCGTGACTGTGGGTGAAACGGTGCAGCTCGGTTATGTCGACCAGAGCCGCGATACGCTGGCGGGTGACAAGACCGTGTGGGAGGAAATCTCCGGCGGCAACGACATCATCAAGCTCGGCAAGTTCGAAGTGAACTCGCGCGCCTATTGCGGCGCCTTCAACTTCAAGGGCGGCGACCAGCAGCAGAAGGTCGGCAATCTCTCGGGTGGTCAGCGTAACCGCGTGCACCTTGCCAAGATGCTGAAGGCCGGCGGCAACGTGCTGCTGCTCGACGAACCGACCAACGACCTTGACACCGAAACGCTGGCAGCACTTGAAGAAGCGCTGGAAGCATTTGCCGGTTGCGCCGTTATCATCAGCCACGATCGCATGTTCCTCGACCGTCTGGCCACGCACATCCTCGCTTTCGAAGGTGACAGCCATGTGGAATGGTTCGAAGGCAACTTCGAGGACTACGAAAAGGACAAGGTCCGCCGCCTCGGCCCAGAAAGCATCAAGCCCGGCCGTGTGAGCTACAAGCGCCTGACACGCTGATCTCTTCCGCCTCTTTACAAAAAGGCCCGCCGTAAAGCGGGCCTTTTCGCGTGTAATAAGTGGACTTGATCAAGGCGTAAGACAGTTTGTGCTTGCATCCAGCGCCACATCGACATAAAGATATCTTTATATGTTGATTAGCTTGCGAGGCGCGGCAGAGTGGCGTTCGGTTTAGACAAATTGGTGGATCTTTTGAAGGCGGCGGGTGAACCGACGCGCTTCCGATTGCTGGCGCTTCTTGGGGCTGGCGATCTGACGGTCACCGATCTTACCGAAATTCTCGGCCAGTCGCAGCCGCGTATTTCCCGTCACCTCAAGCTTTTGACGGAAGAGGGGCTGATCGAGCGTTATCAGGAAGGCGCCTGGGCCTATTTCCGCCTGCGGCAGGATGGTGAGCCTGCCATTGTCGTCAGGCAGCTGCTTGGCGCAGCATCGCCCGCTGACGCTGTTCTGCAGCGTGATAGTGAACGTCTTACAACCGTCAAGCGGGTCAGAGCGGAGCGGGCGCAGGATTATTTCAGCCGCAATGCGTCCGCCTGGGATGAGCTGCGCCGTCTGCATGTGAGCGACGAGGCCGTTGAAGGCGCGCTGTTGAAGCTGGTGGGCACCACGCCGGTCGATTCGCTGCTTGATCTCGGCACTGGCACCGGCCGCATTCTCCAGCTTCTGAGCGGCATCTATCGCCGGGCGATCGGTGTCGATGCCAGCCGCGACATGCTGTCGGTGGCGCGCGCCAATCTCGACAAGGCGGGCGTGATCAATGCATCCGTTCGCCATGGCGATATTCTCAACCTGCCGCTGGAAGGCCAGGATTTTGATCTGATCGTCATCCATCAGGTTTTGCATTTTCTCGACCAGCCGGAAATCGCACTTTCCGAGGCCGCGCGTATGCTGCGTCCTGGCGGGCGGCTGATCGTCATCGATCTTGCGCCGCATTCCTTCGAATATCTGCGCGATGACCATGCCCATATCCGGCTCGGCTTTTCGCATCCGCTGATGGAAGAATGGCTGAAAAAGGCCGGGCTCGCGCCCGACCGCGCCGTTGACCTTCATTCTGAAAAAGCGTCCCACGAAGCTTTGGACGTGACGATATGGGTTGCCCGCGACCAGCGGCTGCTGATGGCAGACGATGTGGTGCAAGAGGCGGTTTTACTTGACTCCCGGAGGGCATGATATGTTGAGGTCGGAAACCATGCGCCACAATGGCGATATCCGGTTATCTTTCGAGTTTTTCCCGCCCAAGAATGCCGAGATGGAAACCCATCTCTGGGAAACGGTTGCCGAGCTGAAAAAATGGAACCCGGATTTCGTGTCGGTCACCTATGGCGCTGGTGGGTCCACCAAGGCGCCGACGCTGGATGCGGTGCGCCGGATGATCGGTGACAGCCATCTGCCGACTGCCGCGCATCTGACCTGTGTGGATGCCAGCCGTGAGGATGTGCATCAGGTCGTCGAAGAGTTCCGCAATGCCGGCGTTCGCCATTTCGTAGCGCTGCGCGGCGATCCCTCCACGGGCATCGGCACGGACTACAAGCCACACCCGGAAGGTTACGAGAACGCCGCCGCTCTGGTGAAGGGCCTGCGCGAGATCGGTGACTTCGAGATTTCCGTGTCGGCCTATCCGGAAAAACATCCCGAAAGCGCCAGCGAGGCTGTTGATATCGACATGCTGAAGCGCAAGGCGGATAATGGTGCGACGCGTGCGCTGACGCAGTTCTTCTTCGATAATGACGTGTTCGAGCGTTACATGGAGCGGGTGACGGCGGCGGGCATCACCATTCCGGTGGTGCCGGGCATCATGCCGATCCAGAACCTTCATCAGCTCAAGCGTTTCGCCGGCCGTTGCGGCACCAGCGTTCCCGGTTTTCTGGATGAGCGTTTCGAAGGTTATGACGACGATCTCGAAGGGCGCGCCCGCGTCGCTGCCGAGGTTGCCGCCGAGCAGATCGCCGATCTGCAGCGGCGCGGCGTGAACGAATTCCATCTCTATACGATGAACCGCGCGCCGCTGGTGGATGCCGTGCTAGAAAATCTCGGGCTGGAGCGTCTGCGCCGCAGCGCCGCCTGAAGTAAAAAAGTTTATTTTCGACATGAAAAAAGCGCAGGTCCCTCGGGGCCTGCGCTTTTTAAATTCGTGTCATCTACGGTTCTTATCTGCGTTTGGTCTTCACGTCTCGTTAGATGAACAGCATCATCGCTACGAACAAAAACGCCAAACCGACTGCCAAGGCATTGAGAGATTTTGTAAGTCCCATGGGTGCCTCCTGTTGTTGACAGGTTCGATAATATGACCGTTTTGTGGCAGTTGAAAAGCGGTTTCTGTGATGCAGTGCAGCACGTTTGGCAGCCGCATAAAAAAGCCTTTTCTGTAATATATTGAAAATAAATGATTATTTTCTCATCACGCACTGCTTCATTTATTTAAAAAAAGTAAATGACCGGGGTATTATCCCCAGTCATCCGGTCGAGATTAACGATTTCGCCTTGATTCCGACGGACAGATTAAAGGCCCGACAGCGTCGTTAAGATTGCTTAAAGCGCCTGCAGAAGAGCTGTCGACGGCCAGCCATCCGCGGGCATGCCGAGGCGCTGCTGTTCCTTCTGAATGGCGACGCGGGTGCCGGAACCGAGGATGCCATCGACCTTGCCGACATTGTGTCCACGCGCTTCAAGTTTGGTCTGAAGTTCCTTCATCGTCGCGTCATCGAAGCCCGGCTCGGGGTTGCCCTTGGTGTAAACGGGTGCGCCCATCAGGCGGTTGGCGAAATAGGCGGCCGAGGTCGTGTAGATGAACGACTGGTTCCATTCCAGATAGATGTTGAAATTCGGATAGGTGATGAAGGTCGGTCCCTTGCGGCCCTGCGGCATGATGAGCGCTGCGGGCAGGGAAGCGAAGTTTTTGTTGCCGTCACGCGGGGTCACACCAAGCGCGAACCATTCGCCGGCGGTGAGGGGACCGCCGAGGCCGGATTTTTCCCATGGCAGGTTTTCCGGCAGGGAGACTTCCTGAATCCACGGCTCGCCCTTCTTGAAGCCGAGATGCTGAATGAATTTCGCAGCCGTCAGGATGGCATCCGGGGCGCTGTCCTTGACGTTGATGTGGCCGTTGCCGTCACCATCGACGCCGAAAGCGATGATGTCCTTGGGCAGCATCTGCACCTGGCCGATTTCACCGGCCCATGCGCCGGTGTTGGCGGCGGGGTCGAGATCGCCATGCTGGACCATTTCAATGAGCGCCAGCAGTTGCGGACGGAAAAGTTCCGGACGGCGGCAATCATGCGAGAGGGTCACCAGCGCGTTGCGGGTGTTGAAATCACCCTGAACGGCGCCGAAGTCGGTTTCCATGGCCCAGAAGGCGGCGATGACGCCGGCCGGTACGCCATATTCACTTTCGGCGCGGGCGAAGGTGGAGGAGAGCTCCTGCAGCTTCCTGCGGCCGATATCGAGACGGGCCTGGCTGACGGTGCGCTGGGAGAATTCGAGGAAGGTCTGGCGGAAGACGCCCTGTGCACGGTCACGCGACAGCACCTTCGGGTCGATCTGCGCGCCGGCAAGCGCCTTCTGGATCGCGTCGGCCGGAATGCCCTTGGCCAGCGCATCGGCCTTCACGCCTTCGAGAAATGCGCCGAGATCACCGCCGCAGGCGACCTGCTTGGGATCGTCAGGCGAGGCGACGGGCGGCGTGGCAAGGGCGGAGCCAGTGGAAAGAAGCGACAAAGCGGCGGCAAAAATGATGCTGCGCGACCGGAAGGTAGACATGGGAATTTCCTCAATGGGTTGTAGGCCCGCTTTACCCATATGTTTGCGACAAAAAAACGGGTCTCGCAGCCAGACGACAGGTGAGAACGCGGTTTTTTCGAATGTGTTGCTTCTTGGCCGTGTTTATTTGGCGGAAGCGACCCATTTACGCCAGTTTTTCTCGCTGCCGGCAAAAACATTGATGTCGGTCGGGCCGTTGACGCCGGGCACGACCCCGGTTGCCGTATATTGCCAGAAGGCCCATTGGCGTTCTTCGTAGATCTTGGCCGGATGGGCGGCGACGGAGCGCACCCAGAAATGGTAATTCTTGAACTGGCCGACGAGATTGTCGCGGTGGAAATCAACCGAGGTGTAGATGATCGGGCGCTTGCCGTAATGGGCTTCAAGGCGATCCATGAAACGCTGCATTTCGGCGCGAACGATGCCCGGCGCGGGCCTTGTCTTGCAGGTGGGCGAGGAAGGGTTCCACTCCACATCGAGAACCGGGGGCAGGGTGACGGCTTCCTTCGGCACGTTGCGAATGAACCAGTCGGCCTGAGCATCGGCTGTCGAGCAGAAATAGTAGAAATGGTAGGGCGCGTGCAGAATGTCTGCGGCTGCCGCACTGCGCCAATGGTCGCCGAATTTCGGATCGATGCGGTCTGATCCTTCGGTCGCTTTGATGAAGACGAAGGAGACGCCGGATTTGCGCACGGTTTGCCAGTCGACGTCGCCGTTCCATTTGGACACGTCGATGCCGTGCACCTCATGGCGATGCGGATTGTTCATGCCGAAATCCTGCGGATCGGTATCGGCGAATTTCGGCTTGGAAACGGATGCGGTTTCAAGCAGGTCGTAACTCGTGGAGGTGCAGCCGCCGATCAATAGCAAAGCCGACAATAGTGCCGATAAACGCAGCCGCATTTGAACCCTGATGAAAGTGTTGTTGCCCATCCCGCAGCCGCAACATGGCGCGGCGCATCTCCCAATTTAGCCATAACATGGTAAACAAACTGATATGGCAAGGGGCAACGGCCTTTTTCGGCCTTGCAAGGCACTGAATATGAAGCGATTTGCCATCCGGTCCGCAAGAAAACGCCGGAGTTCTCTCTGGTGCGCAGCGGTTGGAATAGTATCGGGCGGTGCCGCGCCTGCCTCCGAATCGACAAGGCGCAATCCGTCGAGAATCAGGCGTCCGCCAACATCCGGCTGATTTTCGGCTGCACTTCGGCGACCGGAAGCGTGATGATGGCTCGCCAGGCGTAACCGCGGGCAATCTCTTCGAATTCAAGATTACCGTCAAAGCGGCCAGCCATATTGGCCAGAACATAACGAAGATTGGCGCGGGGCGTGACGTGGAAACGGGTGAGCCAGGCCTGCAGAAGGGTGCGGAACCACTTCGGCAATTGCTCTTGCTGGCCGAAATCGACGATATGCAGCGAGCCGCCGGGTTTCAGCGCCGTGAGTGCCTGCTCGATCGCCTTTTCCCAATCGGGTATCATCGATAGCGCATAGGGGATCATGACGCGGTCGAAACCGTCAGGCTGGCCGAATTCAGCGGCGCGGAAGGCAGTGGCATCGGCCACGCGCAGGATGGGGCGCTCCGCCTTGCCGGCAAAATTTTCCGATGCGGTCAGCAGCATTTCGGAAGAAATATCGAGGCCGAACAGTTTTGCCTGCGGAAACTTGCGGCTGGCCAAAAGCAGGTTGCGGCCGGTGCCACAGCCAACTTCCAGCAGCGTGCCGCCATTCGGTACGTCGAGGCCGGAAATGGTCCGGTCGCGGCCCAGAAGATAATATTTGCGGGTAATATCGTAGATATGCCGCTGGTGGCGATACATGCGGTCCATCATGCCCGCATGCGCGCTGTCTGCAAGGCCCACATTCTCGCCGATGGTTTTCATGCCATAGCCCTCTGATAGATATGGAAGCCGCCATAGATTGCCGAACGGTCCATGGCGTTCAGCTCTTGCGAACGCTCCTCGAGATAGACCCACTGGTTGCGGATGTCGGTGGAGAGCCGGCCTTCGATAACGCTTTTTTCTGCGGCGGTGCGGAAGATGACGCGCGCGCCGGGAGCAGCAGTGCGGCTGATCTGGGACCACAATTCGTTGAGCTGCCCGTCCGTCATCCAGTCCTGCGCGTCGAGGAGGATATAGCGATCAACGCCGCTTGCCGGCTTTTTGGAAAGAAGCTCGGTATAGGTGGCGTGGTGCACCGCGACGCGGGCCGTATTGTTGCGGATCGTCTCGTAATATTCCGGCTTCAGATAGGCGGGCAGGGCGCCTTCATGCGGCTCGGGATAACGGCGTGCAAAGGCCTGCCAAGCGAAATAATTGTCGCTGAGCGGGAAATTGCAGGCGAGCTTTTCCAGCCGCTCCCTAAGCACGGAGGCAACCGTGCCGTCGTCGGAAAGGCTGGCCAGCTCGTCATATTGGCGGGGCGGAATGCCGAGGCCGAAAAGCGAGCTTTTGCGCTTCGTCAGCCAGCGCACCACGGGCTTGTCGAACAGCGGCGCGACCTTGCTGTCGAAAAACTGGCGCTGTTCATCCATCGTGCGGCTATTGGCCATTTCCGTCAGCTTGACGCCGTGCAGGCGGGCCATGAGGTGACCGGCGCCGATGAAACGGCCGAGCAGGCCGGTGCGGTAGATGTTCCTGTCGAACACAGAGATGCGGCGGCGGCCGGACAGGGTGCGCTTCGACCAGTAGGCCTTGGTCGTGTCGTCGAGGTGATCGGCGATGAAACGGTCGTAACCATTGCTGTTGCTGCGCGTATTGGCGCGGCCGAAGTGACGCACCACGTCCTGATGGGCGGGCAGGTGGCGGAAGGCGGCGAGCTTCAGCTTGTTGAGGGCGATGTGATGCGGGTTCAGATCCACGACATCGATGCTGGCCGGGTTGCGGGAGAGATAGGCCAGCATGTTGCAGCCGCCCGAACCGATGGTGACGATGCGATGGCCTTCGCCCAGTTCCATCGCCTCCATGTCGATTTCCGGGTCTTCCCAGATTTGCGGATAAACGAGACCGGAGAAAAGAACTCCGAAGAACCGTTCGGACAGGCCGCTTTTCGAGAGTGCCTTGTGCTGGAGCAATGCGGACTTCAGTTTCGTGTTCTTGCTGAAGCCGGTCTTGGGTGCCGCACTCGTCATATGTTCACCTCTCAGTCGATTGAGAGGCGTCTACAGCCGTGACGCTACAGTTTGATGACAGGGGCTGTGGGTGAAAGCAACGAATCAGAAAGACGGTGGGAAACCAGCCCGTGCCCGCCCTGAACCGCACACCAAAGAACAGCGGCGTCGCTAGATGGGAATGCGAGCCACGCACTCACGCAGACGTCATCTTCGGGCTTGTCCCGAGGATCTGCAACGGATCGATTTTTTCGATGCGCTTAGATCCTTGGGACAAGCCCAAGGATGACGAAACAACGTACCTGGCATGTTTACCAGAGAAGCTGCAAGCTGCGTGGCTTCTCCACCATAGTCAAAGCTATTACTTCCGCAGAACGTGCAGCATGCCCTTGCGCTTGGCGTCGTAATAATAACCGCGGGCATAAAGACGGACCGCGTTGTCGCGGTTGTTATCGGCCACCAGCCACGCGCCGCTCAGATATTTGACGGCGTATTTGAGGTTGGTTTCGGCATCGAACAGGCCAGAGGCAGGGCCATCGAAGCCCATGGAGCGGGCCGTGGCGTGCCTGATCTGCATCAGGCCGAAATTGCCGCTGTTATAGGCGCCGGGATTGTACATGCTCTCACGCTGCACAACGCGGTGAACCAGATCTTCCGGCACATTATACATGACGGCATATTTGGAAATCAGCCCGCTCAGCTTTTCGCGCCCTGCGGGCGCTGCTTTGAGCGGCACCGTCATCGCTTCGTTCTGCCGGATGGCGGCAAGGGCGGCGTTGGTGGGGCCGGAGGCGTAAGCGAGAACCGTGCTGTCCGGCTTCGGCAGCGGAATGACTTTCCGCTCGGCCGTCAGTTCCGTGCCGATGGAAGGCGAGCCGGGTGGCGGCGGTGCGGGCGGGAAGCTGCCCTTCACGGCAACGACCTGTGGCAGATCGGCGGCGGCGTTGTGAGCGGCCGGTTTTGCCGCAGCACTGGCGGTTTCGATCGCGGCCGCAGCCGGAGTGGCGTTTGTCGGTGCGAGAGCTGCTGCCGCGGTCGGCGCGGATGTTGTCACACCTGCCTGCGCCACTTCGACCGGCTGTTGCATCTGCGCGGAGATTGCCGCGGCGGCGGCGATTTCAGAAGCCGGCGGCAGGGCCACGCGTCCGCCCTTGACGGCGACTGCGGTGGGAAGTGCTGCAGGCTGGGGAGCGGTTGCCGCATCAGCGGTCTGGGTCGCCGGTGCGGCGGCTGTTGCGCCGGGTACCGTTTCGGCTGCTGCCGTCTGCGTCGATGCCTGGGCGGGTGCCGTAGCGGGGTTGACTGTCGCGATTTTCGGGCCGTTCGGACCTTCCTTCGCGGTATATTCGACGCTGGTGCAGCCGCTCAATGCCAATGCCAGACCCACGGTGGAAGACAGAAGAAGTGCACTTCTTCCGCGGAATTTGCCCGAATTTCGCATGTTGCCGCCTTCGTTATGCCTGTCTCTCGATACCCCCGCGTCAAGCGAAGCAGGCAGTGTCCCGTCGAGCCTTCATTAACCTATTGTAAGGATAGCGGCAAGCCGCGACGTGGCATCCCGGTTTTTCAGGCCGCGATGCGCCTGTATCCGGCGCTGACGGCGCGGCCGGAAATGAAGTGGGTGCGGTACTTCGGCCGGATTTTTTTCTCGCCGGACATGCGGCGCACCAGCGTCAGTGTGGCGCCGGCAAACAGCGCCTGTGCGGTCAGAACGGCGAGCGCCACGAGCAGGATCGCGGCCTGCGCCATGGCGAGTGTTTCCACGGCGTTGCCGGAGGTGGAAATGAATTGCGGCAACAGCGCCAGAAAGAATGTGAAGTAGCGCGGGCGCAACGCGGCAATGGCGTAACAATCGCGGAAAATGCCGCTCCATGATTTGCCTGGCAGATTGTCGTTATCGGCATTGGCCGCCTGGGCGGCGGGTGTCGCAAAAGTCCACAACAGAAACAGCATCAGCCAGCCGATGCCGGCCCATTGCACTATGCCCAGAAAGGATTGCGGCAGATAAGCCAGACCGGCCACCGGAATGGCCGAGATCGTCATGGCTGTGACGATGCCGAGCGCGCCGCCGCTGACGGAGGCGAAGATGGTCTTCTTGCCGCGGATGGCGGCATAGGAAGCGACAGAGAACACAAGGGGAGAAGGAAGTGCGAACACAACGGCACATGCTGCACAAAAAATCAGCCAGGCCTGTCCAGACATTCTTTTCCTCCTTGCCCTCCCTGTCACCGCATTAATTAGCCTATCGTAAAATTAGGCCGCTGTGAACGGTTGACCGACGTGTTCCATCACTTCGGTAAACCATTTTGCAGAAAGGTCGAAATGCTTTCCGCCCTTGATACGCGGAAACTCGATCGTCCGCAATTTGCCGTTCTGATCTTCATCATGGCCGGTGACGCCGGAGACCTTGTTGAGCGCGCTTTCGACGGCGAGATCGACCATGCCCTGGATGAGGCGCAGATCGGCGCCATTTGCCGGCGCGGACCGGGCGAAATAGCCTGACTTCTGTACCATGGAGCGTTCCGCGCTGATAAGGCCGGCAAATTGCTTCTGGAACCAGCCGCCGACATTGATGGTGTCGATCTTCACATGGCCGAAGGCGTCGCGCTTGACGGCTTCGCCGGACGATTCCCGTTCGGCAACGATCGAATCAAGGCCGGCTCCTTCGGAGACAAACAGCGTGACGTAGCCGTGTTTGTCCATGATCGCCTTCAAACGCTCGGCTTCCGCCTCGATGTCGAAGGCCATTTCCGGCAGGTAGATGCCGTCGATGTTCTTCATCTGCGTGTTCATCATCAGGCCTTCGACATATTCATTGCCGCTGGTCTTCTGGATATAGGCGCGCGCGGTTGCCGCTGTCAGCCAGCCGCAATGGCGGCCCATGACTTCGTGGATCACGAAGGTCTTCGGCGCAGCGCTCTGTTCGTTGCTGACATTGTCGAAGAAGGCGGCACCAACTTCGGCGGCGGTCCATGCGCCGAGAGACTGCTTGATCGGCACCACGTCATTATCCACCGTCTTCGGCAGGCCGACGACGGTGAGGTCGTAACCATTGGCGCCGAGATAGGCGGCGAGGTCGGCGGCCGTGGTATTGGTATCGTCGCCGCCGATGGTGTGGAGAATGGTGATGCCGTCAGCGGCCAGCCGTTCTGCGGCGACGCGCAGCGGGTTTTCACCCTCCTTGACCAGCCCACGCTTGGCGCAATCGGCGGCGTTGGTGAGCTTGACGCGGCTGTTGCCGATGGGCGAACCGCCATAACGATGTAACAGATGCGCCTTTTCGCGCATGTCCTTGTTGATCTCGATGCGATCGCCCAGAAGCACGCCCTGATAACCGGAGCGATAGGCCACGATGTCGATTTCAGGCGCAACGTCGCTGTAGCGCTCGATCAGGCCGCCAACGGCCGAAGAGAGACAGGGGGCAAGGCCACCCGCGGTCAGCATTGCGACTTTCTGTTTGGCCATCATGGCTCTCCTTTTTGCATATACTCAAATACATGTCTGGCAAATGGATGCGACAGCCGCGTGTAGGTGTAAAGTGAATTTATCAAGAAAAACGCCGATTTCTCGCGGGTTTTCAGCGGCTTGAGGAAACTGGCCGAATATAATCGTTTCAATCCGCATCAAGGCTGCCAGCTGCCGGTGTCCACTCGTTGCGCCTGTGGAAAACCCGGGTCATGCTGTTTGCCCCGCTCTTGTTCCTGAAGCAAAACTGTCGCAAAGATGAATAAAAGTTAATGCCGCAGCACTGCCGGACATATTGCATTCACGGTAATATCCCGTCATGCTTGGCGTCATGATGTTCGATTTTGCCTGTCTGCAAATTTCATCCCTGTGGGAGCGGCTGCTCGGCGCAATCGGCGACGCTGCAGGTGGTGCGCTTGGACGCGTGGTTGAAGCCATCCGTACCCTGTTCGAAGGTGATCCGGAGACGCGGCGCAAGGTTTCCTTTTCCGTAGCGATTATCGCACTCTCCGCCAAGATGGCGAAGGCTGATGGCGTCGTCAACGATGCCGAGGTGCGCGCCTTCCGGCAGATCTTCGATTTTCCCGAAGAAGAAGCGCGAAACGTTGCCCGTCTTTATAATCTCGCGCGTCAGGACGTCGCCGGGTACGAGGCTTATGCCGAGCGGCTGGCCGGTCTTTGCGGTTCCGGCCACGACAATTGCGAGATGCTGGAAAGCGTCATCGACGGCCTGTTCCATATCGCCAAGGCCGATGGGCTGATCCATGAGCGGGAGCTGGCCTTCCTCGGCCGGATCGCGGAAATCTTTCATATCACCGAAGACCACTTCGAAACGATCATGGCGCGGCATGTCCATATGGACGGGCGTGATCCTTATCGCGTGCTCGGCGTTTCGCCCTCGGACGACTTTCTGGATATTCGCAAGCGTTACCGTTCGCTGGTTGCCGAACACCATCCCGACAAGCTGATTGCACGGGGCGTGCCGATGGAATTGCATGCTGCCGCCAATGAGCGTATGGCGGCTCTCAACGCCGCCTATGCGGCCATCGAGAAAGAACGCCGCGTCGCATGAATGAATGTCTGCCGGATTTTACCCCGGATTTTCCGGGCGCAGCCGTTGCGCCGTCGCCTAACCATGGCGAGAGACTTGATGTTGTCGGCCCTGATATCATTCTCCTGCATTATACCGGCATGACGACAGCGGACGGCGCGCTGTCGTGGCTCTGCAATCCCGAATCACAAGTCTCCAGCCACTACTTCGTCTTCGAGGACGGCCGCGTCATCCAGATGGTGCCGGAAACCCGTCGCGCCTGGCATGCGGGCAAAAGCACCTGGGCGGGGGATCAAGACATTAATTCCCGCTCCATCGGCATCGAAATCGCCAATCAGGGCCACCCCGGCGGTTTGCCGGAATTCCCGAAAAAACAGGTCGACGCCGTCATCGAATTGTGTCGCGATTGCGGCCAGCGCTGGAATATCGCGCCTGAGCGGGTGCTGGCGCATTCCGATGTAGCGCCAATCCGTAAGGTCGATCCGGGTGAGAAATTCCCGTGGGACATCCTGTCGCAGCATGGCGTTGGCCATTGGGTAGAGCCTGCGCCGATCCGCGGCGGGCGTTTTTTCCAGCGCGGCGATCATGGTCAGCCCGTCGAGGCGTTGCAATCGATGCTGTCCATTTATGGATATGGCGTTGAAATAACAGGTTCTTATTGCGAAAAGACCGAAGGCGCCGTGGCTGCCTTCCAGCGGCATTTCCGCCCGGCGCTTGTGGATGGCATTGCGGATTTTTCCACCATCGACACGTTGCATCGGCTGATCACCAGCCTGCCGAAATTTTCGGCCGCCTGAACGCGAATTCTGGAAAATAGTTCCTTGTTTTCCGGGCTTTCAAGTCGCTTTTTTTGATGTGCCACAGTTAATCCGCATTGAGGAAGTTTAAGAACAGCACTGTATGCGGTGCCGTTCTTCAGGGGAACCAGCCGTCAATATCAATCAAGGAGACTGGACTGCGGAAGGTCACGATCGACTTTCCGGGTGCTCACTATTTGTGTCATTTCATTGGTTCAGTCATCCGATCTGGAGACTTTTTCTACATATGAACAGGGTTGTTGTTGCTGTTGCAGCGGGTGTTGTTATGCTCGCTTCACAGGCGGGGATTGCTTTTGCCAAAGACGAGGACGTCAAGACCAAAACCGTGACGCTGGAGACCTTCTTCCGCAAGCCCGGTTATCCCATTCCGGAAAAGAGTCTGCCTTCGTCGCTCAAGAATGGTTATTCCGATCTGATCGTCAAATATGCCAAGCGTTATGGCGTTCCGACCAATCTGGCGCATGCCGTGGTGTCAGTGGAAAGCAAGTTCAACCCCAAGGCGCGCGGCAGTGCCGGCGAGGTCGGGCTGATGCAGATCAAGCCGGCAACGGCGCGCATGATGGGCTTTCGCGGCACGACAAAGGCGCTCTATGATCCCGAGACCAATATTCGCTGGGGCATGCAATATCTGGCGACCGCCCATCAGCTTGGCGGCGGTGAGGTCTGCAGCACCATCCTGCGTTATAATGCCGGCCATGGCGCCACACGGATGAATCCGGTGTCCAAACGTTATTGCGGCAAGGTGCAGGCGCTGCTGGCCAGCTGAGGTCCGAGTATCTTTCAGGAAGCATTTCCTGGAAAAGCGGAACGGGTTTTCCGCCCGGAAATCCGACAACGCCCCAGGCTTTTGCGAAAAGCGATTCCGGTTCGCGCAGGCATGCTGTAGTCAGGAATAAATCTGATACGGAGCATGTCATGCCGGATTTCAAATATATCGTGGTCGGGGCCGGGATGATGGGTGCGGCCGCGGCGCGGCACCTTTCGGCGCAAACGGATGGCGTGGCGCTGATCGGGCCGGACGAGCCTGCCGATCGCAAGAGCCACAAAGGCGTATTTTCAAGCCACTACGACGAAGCGCGTATTACCCGTGGGTTTGACGGCGATCCGGTCTGGGCGGAACTCGCGCAGCGTTCCATCCAGCGTTATGCGGAGATCGAGGCCAAAAGCGGCATCCGGTTTTTCACTGAAGCGGGCTGCCTGTTTACCGGAAATGGCAAGGGGCTTGCCGGAGACTATGTGTCGCGGGCGCTTTCGTCGGCTGAACGTCTCGGTCTCGGCGTGGAAACGCTCGGTGGCGACCGGCTTGCCGACCGATTTTCGATGTTTTCCCTCCCGGCCGATCACAGCGGTTATTTCGAGGCCCGCAATGCCGGCCACGTCAATCCGCGCGCCTTGGTGAAGGCGCAATGCGCAATTGCCGAGGCACAGGGCACGCGGCTGGTGCGCGAGACGGCGGCGCATATTCGCGATACATCCCAAGGCGTCGAGGTGGTAACGCGGGAAGGTGTTGTTCACACCGCCGAAAAGGTCATCGTGGCAGCGGGTGGTTTCACCAACATGGCCGAGCTGCTGCCATCGCCGGTCGATATGGCGGCGACGGGCCGCACCATCGTATTTTTCGAGCTGGATGAGGCAAGGCAGGCCATGTTCGGCTCCATGCCGTCAACCATCGTGCTGGCGGAGACAGAGGACGACATCGTCTACATCCTGCCGCCGGTGCGGTATCCCGATGGCAGGATGTATCTGAAAATTGGTGGTGAAAGCGAGAAAGGCAGGCTCGAGACGCTGACCGAGGCGGTGGAGTGGTTCCACTCGGACGGCACGCCCGGCGAGGTCGAATTCCTGACGAAGAAGGCATTGTCGTTGATGCCGGAACTTGCTGGCTGCCCCGTGACCTCCGGCTCCTGCGTCGCCTCCATTACCCGTAGCGGTTATCCCTATATCGGCTATACGCAATCCTCCAATATTGCGGTTCTGACCGGCGGTAATTTCGTCTCCGCCAAGTCGTCGGATGAAATCGGGCGGCTGGGCGCTGTGCTGCTTGCGAACGGCCAACTGACCGAGGATGAATTCGCCGCCGAAATGTCGCCGGTTTTCGTCTGACATCCTTCTGCGAAGCGGCTACAAGGTTGCGATTGAACAGGGTGGATGAAGAGGGCGGCATGTCGGGGCATTTCAACTATATCGTCGTTGGTCGTGGCATGATGGGTGCCGCCGCCGCCCGCCATCTGGCGGAAACGGTGGAGGGCGTCGCGCTGATCGGCCCCGGCGAACCTGCCGATATCAAATCGCACCAGGGCGTTTTCGCCAGCCATTATGATGAAGCGCGCATTACCCGCACCATCGATGGTGACGCCGACTGGGCGCTGCTCGCCAACCGCTCGATTGCGCGTTATGCCGATATTGCGGCTAGAAGCGGCGTGGAATTTTACGCACCGGTAGGTTGCCTGATGGTGGGGCCGGAGCGGGGCGGCGACAATCCGTTTGTCGACGATGTTCGCAAGGCAGCGGCGCGGCTCGGCGTTTCGACGGAATTGCTGGATGGCGAAAGCCTGAAAAGCCGCTTTCCCTATTTCTCCTTCGAACCGGGCTGCGAAGGCGTGTTTGAAAAGGACAATGCCGGATACGTCAATCCACGCGCCCTGGTGAAGGCGCAGGCTATTCTGGCGGCAAAGGCGGGTGTTGCGCTGATCGATGATATCGTCGTCTCGACGCGGGAAGAGGATGGCCGCGCATCGGTTCAGACGGCTTCGGGGGCGGTTTATTCCGCAGACCGGGTGCTGGTGGCGGCCGGCGGTTTCTCGATCACGAAGGATCTGCTGCCGCAGCCGGTCGCGCTTGATGTCTATGCGCGGACTGTCGCTTTCTTCGAGATTGATGAAACCGATCTTGGGCAATATGCAGCCATGCCGTCGCTGATCTACGAGCCGCGCGACACGACGAAACATATCTATCTGCTGCCGCCGGTGCGGTATCCCGATGGCAAATTCTATCTGAAAATCGGCGGTGATCCCGACGACAAGCCTGTTGGTAGCGACCCGGAAATCCGGGAATGGTTCCGTTCCGGTGGGCGTGAAAGCGTGCGTGATCATCTGTCAGCCATCGTCGGAGCGCTGGTGCCTGCCGTCGATCTCTCGCGTGTCTCGATGGCCGCCTGCGTCGTTTCCAAAACACGGAGCGGTTATCCCGCCATCGGCTTTACGGCTTCGCCGCATATCGCGGTTCTGACAGGTGGCAACGGGACGGCGGCCAAGAGTTCCGACGAGATCGGGCGGCTGGGTGCCGCATTGCTGCGGGACGGTGAAATTGCCGACGAGGCTTTCACAACGGATTTTAAACCGGCATTTCTTTGATCTTTTGTTGCGCTTTTCGGTGGCTTTCGTTCCAGAACATGGTTATGCAGCGCATGCCAGTTGGCCGGGCAGCCGCGCTTTACCAATGTCGAAAGACGGTAAGGTGAGGAAAGTCCGGGCTCCACGGAAATACGGTGCCGGATAACGTCCGGCGGGGGCGACCCCAGGGAAAGTGCCACAGAGAGCAAACCGCCATGCCTGCATGGTAAGGGTGAAAGGGTGGGGTAAGAGCCCACCGCGCCGCTGGTGACAGTGGTGGCAAGGTAAACCCCACCGGGAGCAAGACCGAATAGGGATGACACGGGATGGGCGAAAGTCCGTCTACAGCCGGTTTCCGGGTCGTCATCCGGGTGGGTTGCGAGAGGCGGCATGCAAATGTCGTCCCAGATGAATGGCTGCCACGTTCCGGGTCAAACCGGGGCCATACAGAACCCGGCTTACAGGCCAACTGGCGAATTTCCCCCGGCCTTGTGTGCGGTGCCTCTATTCTTCCGGAGCATTTCCGGTGCGAGCGAGAGCGGTTAATGCTCTCGTGATTTGCCTTTGCGAAATGGCTCGCTCAGAACCGCTTGGATGTTGCGCCGGCGTCGGCGCTCTTTCGTCTGCGATGGGTGGATCATTCGGGCATCGCGACCCGAATAGGGCGGGTTCCGACCGGAGCGCCGGTCGCGCGGTCGATGGTGACGGGGTCGATCTCGGTTCCGGTTTCGGCATCGAAAAACCGGGTCACCTCGCCCCCGCCGCGATGTTTACGTCCCCAGGCGCCGATAGCAAACAGCACCGGCAAAAAGTCGCGGCCAGCTTCCGTCAGTACATATTCGTCCCGTGGCGGGCGGTCGGAATAGCGGCGTTTCATCAATAATCCCTCCTCCGTCAATGATGAAAGCCGCCCGGTCAGCATCGTCGGAGCGATACCGAGGCTCTTGCGAAAATCGTCGAAACGGGTGAGCCCCGCATGGGCGTCGCGCATGATCAGCATGCTCCATGCGTCTCCCACAAGCGCCAGACTGCGGGCGACCAGACAGGGTTGCTCAGAAAGTTTTTTCATGTCGATATCTTTTTAGTAGTGACTTGATACTGATTTGATAGTAACTGAATGTTCATCAATGTTCCACGATAAAATGAAGGCGGAAGAGATGAGCAAGACAGAACGCGGCATTGCCCTGGTCACGGGCGCGTCCTCCGGCATCGGGCTGGTGACGGCGCAGGCGCTGCGGCGCGATGGTTACCGTGTCTTCGGCACGAGCCGAAAACCGATGCCCGATACTGCTGACGGGATCACGATGCTGATCTGCGATGTTGTCGACGATGCATCCGTGCAGCGTGCCGTGGATGAGGTTATCGGCCGGGCAGGGCGGATTGATCTTCTCGTTAATAATGCCGGAATCGGGCTGCTTGGCGGCGCTGAGGAATCGACGGTTGAACAGGCGAAGGTCGTATTCGACGTCAACGTATTCGGCACCATGAGAATGACCAATGCGGTCCTGCCCTTCATGAGGCGGCAGGGTCGAGGCCGGATTGTCAACCTCAGCTCCATACTCGGGCTGATCCCCGCCCCCTATAATGCACTTTACGCGTCAACCAAGCACGCCATCGAAGGTTATTCAGAATCTCTTGATCATGAGGTGCGAACGCACGGTATCCGCATCGTACTTGTCGAGCCGGGGGTAACCCGCACGTCTTTTGAAGAGAACATTACGCGGCCGGACCGGCCGCTTGCCGTCTACGATACGGTTCGCGCGGATGCGGAGAAATTGATGCGCGAGATCATCGAAAAGGGCGATGCGCCCGAGGTGGTCGCGAACGTTATCGTACAGGCCGCCAATGCGGCGTCACCCAAACGGCGCTATACTGCCGGAAAAGCTGCGGGACAGGCCCGCTTTATCCGCCGCTTCCTGCCTGAGTCGTTCGTCGACAAGAGCTTCCGGAAATTCAGCAGACTTCCCGATTGAGCTTATCGCCCGTGCTGTCGGCTGACCACAGAAACGAAAGTTAGTTTGATGAAATCATTCCTGATTGATCGCTATGCAAAAGGCGGCGCTCTCCGGCTCGGCGATAGCCCCGAACCTGAGTTGCGCGCAAACGACGTTCTGGTCGAAATCCGAGCCGCCAGCGTGAACCTTCTGGACAACAAGATCAGGGACGGAGAGTTCAAGCTTATCTTGCCATACCGCCTTCCACTGGTGCTGGGCAACGATGTGGCGGGAGTTGTGGTCCGCGTCGGCGCGAATGTCCGCAAATTCAAGCCCGATGACGAGGTCTATGCCCGCCCGAACCAGAATCGCATCGGAACATTTGCAGAGTACATTGCCATTGATGAGGCCGATGTAGCGATCAAGCCGAACAATCTGACCATGGAGGAGGCGGCGTCCATGCCACTCGTCGCCCTGACGGCATGGCAGGTGCTTGTCGAGCGGGCCAATGTGCAAAAGGGACAGAAGGTTCTGATCCATGCCGGCTCGGGTGGCGTAGGCACTATCGCGATCCAGCTTGCCAGGCATCTCGGGGCATATGTAGCCACAACCACGAGTACAGCCAATGTGGCGCTTGTGAAAAGTCTCGGGGCAGACGTCGTGGTCGACTACAAGAAGGAAGACTTCGAGAACGTGTTGCAGGGCTACGACCTCGTGCTGAACAGCCTCGGGAAGGACACGCTGGAAAAATCCCTTGCGGTGCTCAAGCCGGGCGGGAAGCTGATTTCAATTTCCGGTCCGCCCGATCTGGATTTCGCGCGGCAGAATGGCCTTGGCTGGCTGCTTCGGCAGGTTATGCGTCTGCTAAGCTCCGGTATCAGGAGAAAATCGAAACGCCGGGGGATCGGCTATTCTTTTCTCTTCATGAGAGCGAATGGCGGGCAGCTTGAAAAGATTACCTCTCTGATCGAGGCGGGGAGCATACGTCCGGTAGTGGATCGGGTCTTCCCGTTCGAGAAGACCAATGAGGCATTGGATTATGTCCAGACGGGTCGTGCGAAAGGGAAGGTCGTCATCGCAGTGAAGTGATGACTGTAGTCTGGGCTGGTTTCTGGCCTATCGGGCGACCCTGCAAAACGCTGCGCTTCTTTGCTGAGATTGCTCTCAATCGGGTAGATGCCGTAGCCTTTTCTCGTGAGGTATGGACCGCCAGCGCGGGTTTCGTCTTGTACGCATTTGGTCGGGGTCATGTTGGCCAGTGTCGTGTGCTGAACGATGCGTAAGAGCCATGAAATTTCAATGATGACCCTCGCGACTGAGATCAAGAGTGGGGTCTCGCAAATCATTCCATTGTTTTAAAAAAGAAAAATGGTGATTTCACTGCGTCTTGGTGTGCCGTGAAACAGCATCTTCCTGGGCGAAGTAAACCATTCGTTAAACTTAACGGCTTATGAATTTCCGATGCGAAGTCGGTATCGTGCCGGCTTCTCCCATTGACGCCCATAGTGTCCCATGGTATCCCAAATGCACACCACACTGGGTCGTGTTTTTGACCCGCAATCGCTGAAACGAGTGAGGAGCCTGCAAGGGGCTGCTGCAGGGCATGTTGCCCTGGCGCTTGGCGATGTGTCGTGCGTACCGGTGTTGTCTGTGGGGCGGGTTCGCCTGGTGGATTGCGGTTTGGGCGAGTTGAGTAATGGACCGCTTTTTATCGAACGTGACGAACAGGATCGACGCCAAGGGGCGCGTTTCGGTTCCGTCTCCGTTTCGTTCGGTGCTGGTGAGGCGCGGTATCCAGGAGCTTTATTGCCTTCAGGATTTCGCTTTTCCGGCAATCAGTGTCGGCGGTCCGGATTTGCTGGAACGCTACGAGCGGCAGATTGCATCCATGGATGCCTTCTCGCCGGAGGCGAACGCGATGTCGCTGCTGGTTCACGGCGGCGGTATCTTCATGAAGCTCGACCAGGAAGGTCGGTTGATGGTGACGGATTTCGTGCGGGAATTCACCGGCATATCCACCGAGGTCACCTTCGTCGGACGAGCGGATCATTTTCAGCTTTGGCAACCGCAGGCGTTTTTGGGCGCGCAGGCGGCAGCAAGAGCGGGGCGCGGTTTTTCGGCTGCTCGCCCCGCATAGGACGGGGACACGGAATGGCGGCGAATTCTGGCGGGCGATCTTCTGATGCCGATGGCGGACCTCAGCGTCACGTCCCGGTCCTGCTTCGCGAAGTCATTGCCGCGCTTGAGCCCGCATCCGGAAAGATCATCCTCGACGGCACGTTCGGCGCCGGCGGCTACACCCAGGCCATTCTCGATCAGGGCGCCAACGTCATCGCGCTCGACCGCGATCCGACCGCAATTGCCGGCGGTCAGGCGATGGTTGCCGCCAATGGCGGCAGGCTTACCCTTATTCAATCGCAATTTTCCGATCTGGCCAGCCACGCGCCTGAAGGCGGCCTTGACGGCGTCGTTCTCGATATCGGCGTCTCCTCCATGCAGATCGACGAGGCGGAACGCGGATTTTCCTTCCAGAAAAACGGCCCTCTCGATATGCGGATGTCGGCTTCGGGCGTGTCGGCGGCGGATGTCGTCAATCGTGCGAAGGTTGGTGATCTGATCCGTATCTTCGGTTTTCTCGGTGAAGAAAAGCAGCCGGGCCGCATTGCCCGCGCCATCGAGAAGAGGAGGGCGGAAGAGCCCTTCCGCACCACGCGTGATCTCGCCGGTCTCATCGAGATCGTCACGCCGCGCAAGGCAAAAGACAAGATCCACCCCGCAACACGGGTGTTTCAGGCGCTTCGCGTTTTCGTCAATGACGAACTCGGCGAGCTGGCGCAGGCGCTTTTCGCTGCCGAGCGGTCCTTGAAGCCCGGTGGACGGCTGGTCGTCGTCACGTTCCATTCGCTGGAAGACCGCATCGTCAAAAAATTCTTCTCCGACCGTTCGGGTAAAGCTGCCGGTTCCCGGCATCTGCCGATGGTCGAAGACAAGCCGGCCATTTTCGACAATATCGGCAAGCCGATGATCGCTGCCAGCGAAGAGGAAGCGGAGCTTAATCCGCGTGCGCGCTCGGCGAAATTGCGGGCGGGTCTGCGCACGACCGCGCCGGTGCGGGCGGCGGATTTCTCGATTTTCGAACTTCCCGATCTCGCCAGCCTTGAAAAGATGGGAGGCTGATATGCTGCGCACTTTCGATGTCATCTTGATGGGGGTCATGGTTGCTGCGGCCGTCGTGACCTATTCGATCAAGCACAAGGCCGATCTGAAGCTGGAAGAGGTCCGCAAGCTCGAGGCTGAAATCAAGCTCGAGAAGGATACGATCGATCTGTTGCGGGCCGACTGGGCGCTGCTGACGCAGCCGAACCGCCTGCACCGCCTCGTCAATGCCTATCAGGACGAGCTTGGCCTTTCGCCGACGCTGCCGACACAATTGGCGCAGCCGCGCGAACTTCCCATGCTGCGTTCGCAATTGCCGCAGCCGCCTGAGCCGGAAGGCATGAGCGTCGAGGATGTGATCGCCGCCGCCGTCAACGGTTCCAGGCCGGGCGCGACGCTTGGCGCTGCCACCAAAAAGAAATCGCCGCCGGCGGGCCAGATCGCTGCCAATGGCGCTCCGGTTCCAACGCCGAGGGCGCGTGTTTCCCGTCCCACCGCGGCTCCGGCCGTCTCCGCCGTCGCCGGTGATGAAACCGACGACATGGATGACACGATAACAGGATCGGTGAACCGCTGATGTCTTTTCTCTCCCGCGCCATGGTTTTGAAGAGCAAGGCTCACTTTTCCGCCAGCACCACCGGCGTCCACGCCGACCATGCGGCTTTCGAGGGTGCCCGCAAGAGGCGCGCTGCCCAGGCGAAAAGCCGGGTCGGCCTGATCATTTTCGGATTCATCGCTTTTTACGGCGTCGTTGGCGGTCGTCTGGTGCAATATGGCATCGCGGAACAGGAAACCGTTTCAAGCATCGCGCCCGCCGACAGGCTTATGGCGTCGCGTCCCGACCTTCTTGACCGTAACGGCGAGGTTCTCGCCACCGACATCCGCACCGTTTCGCTGTTTGCCGAGCCGCATCGCATCGTCGATATCGATGAGGCGATCGAGAAGCTGCGTACCGTTCTACCTGATCTCGACCAGCGCGGCACCTATCAGAAGCTCACGTCCAATTCCCGTTTCCAGTGGCTACGCCGTCAGTTGACGCCCAAACAGCAGAGTCAGATTCTGGCGCTTGGCATTCCCGGTGTGGGATTCCGTCCGGAAAAACGCCGTTTCTATCCGGGTGGCCCGACGGCCGCCCATGTCGTCGGTCACGTCAACATCGACAATCGCGGTGTGGCGGGCATGGAGCGCTATGTAGACAATCAGGGCCTTGCCGATCTGACAGCGCTCGGCATGACCAGCGACCAGCCGCTGGAACCGGTAAAGCTCTCGATCGATCTGCGCGTGCAGTCTATCGTGCGTGAGGTCGTAACCTCCGCAATCGCCAAGTTCCAGGCAATCGGTGCCGGCGCCGTCGTTCTGGATGTGCATACGGGTGAAGTTCTCGCCATGGCCTCCGTGCCGGATTACGATCCGAACAACCCGGCCGAAGGCGCGAAAGAGGGCTGGCTCAACCGCATGTCGAACGGCACGTTCGAAATGGGGTCAACCTTCAAGTCCTTCACCATCGCCATGGGCCTCGATTCTGGCCGCGTGCGTCTGGGTGACAGTTTCGATGCCCGTTATCCGATCCGGATCGGCGGCTTCACCATCAAGGACTTCCATGGCAAGAACCGCGTTCTGTCGGTGCCGGAAATCTTCCAGTTTTCGTCCAATATCGGTACGGCCAAGATCGCCGACACTGTCGGCACCGAAGGCCACAAGGAGTTTCTGACGAAGCTCGGGCTTTTGACCCGCATGCAGACGGAATTGCCTGAAGTGGCGCTGCCCTCGCAGCCGCGTGAATGGAAGAAGATCAACTCCATTACCATTTCCTTCGGTCACGGCGTTTCGACGACGCCGCTGCAGACGGCGGTTGCCGGAGCAGCCCTTGTCAATGGCGGCAAACTGATCGAGCCGACCTTCCTGCCGCGCACCCGCGAACAGGCGGATCTGGTGGCCAAGCAGGTTCTGAAACCCACCACCAGCAAGGATATGCGCTTCCTGTTTGAATGGAACGGTGTGAACGGATCGGGCCGCAATGCGCGCGTCGACGGTTTCAACGTTGGCGGCAAGACCGGCACGGCGGACAAGGTCGTCAATGGCCGTTATGTGCGTGACAAGAACTTCAACGCCTTCCTGTCAGCCTTTCCGATCGACGACCCGCAATATGTGGTGTTGACCTTCATCGATGAACCGAAGACGGACAAGGGCAATGGCGCAGCACTTGCCGGCACGTCCGCAGCGCCGATGGTGCGCGATATTATCGCGCGCACCGCAGCGGTTCTGGGCGTGAAGCCGAAGTTCGGCAAGGATGGCTCGGCCTTGCTCGTGTCTTATTGATTGTTAGAGCTTATGATGTTCCGGCGATTCGCGCCGGGGGGACAAGACGGACACAGTCGATGAATTTGCGAGATATATCCGGAAACGCGTTTCCGGAATTGAAAGAATTGCTCCTGTCTGAGATCGGGGCAATCGAAATCGGGGGAATAACCGCAGACAGCCGCAAGGCTCAGCCCGGCAGCCTGTTCGTGGCGGTCGCTGGCACCAAGGCGGATGGCGCGGCCTATGTGAAAGACGCGGTTGCCAAGGGTGCGGTTGCCGTCGTTTCTGCGCATACGGTGGAGGCCGATGTGCCGGTCCTCGCTGTCACCGATCCGCGCCTCTATCTCTCCCTTGCCGCCGCCCGGTTTTATGGAAAACAGCCTGAAACCATGGTTGCCGTCACCGGCACGGCTGGAAAGACGTCCGTCGCCTCCTTCGTGCGGCAGATATGGGCCTTTGCCGGCCATGCGGCCGCGCAGATCGGCACGACGGGCGTCATCGCTCCGGGCCGCGAGGATTATGGTGCGCTGACGACGCCGGATCCGGTAACGCTGCATGCGCTTCTGGCCGAACTTGCCACCGAGGGCGTCACCCATGCGGCGATGGAGGCTTCGAGCCACGGCCTCGACCAACGCCGCCTCGATGGCGTGAAGCTTGCGGCGGCCGGTTTCACCAATCTCGGTCGCGATCATATGGATTATCATCCGACTGTTGAGGACTATATGGCCGCGAAGATGCGGCTGTTCGATACGCTGATGGAAAAGGGCGCACCGGCGGTGATCTTTGCCGACGATCCCTGGTCGGAGCAGGCGATCCGCGCCGCTGGTGATGCGGGCCTTGATGTTCGCACGGTCGGCCGCAAGGGCGATTACCTGACGCTGAAACGGGTGGAGCATTTCCGTCACCGGCAGATGATCGAAGTGCATCATGACGGCGTGATCCACGAGGTGGATATTCCGCTTGCCGGCGATTTTCAGGTGGCCAATGCGCTGGTTGCGGCCGGTCTTGCCATGTCCACCGGCGTTTCCGCCACTGTAGCGATCAAGGCGCTCGAAAAGCTGATCGGCGCTGCCGGCCGGCTGGAGCTCGTGGGCCAGACAAAGAACGGCGCGCTTGCCTATGTGGATTATGCCCACAAGCCGGATGCGCTGGAAAATGTGCTGACTTCGGTCAGACCTTTCACTTCCGGCCGCATCATCACCGTCTTCGGCTGCGGCGGCGACCGCGACAAGGGCAAGCGCCCGATCATGGGCGAGGTGGCGACGCGGCTTTCCGACATCGTCATCGTCACCGATGACAATCCGCGCTCGGAAGATGCCGCAACGATCCGTTCCGAGGTCATGGCGGCGGCACCGGGTGCAGTGGAAATTGGCGACAGGTCGCAGGCGATCCACCACGCGGTGTCGCTGCTTTCGAACGGCGATACGCTGATCGTCGCGGGCAAGGGGCATGAAGAGGGGCAGATCGTCGGTTCGGTGACGCTGCCGTTTTCCGATCATGAACAGGTGCGTTCCGCGCTGGAAGGATTGAAGATTTGAGCTGGTTATGGACAGTCGCCGACATGATCGCCATCACGGCAGGACGCCCGGTGGGCAACCTGCCGACCGGAATCACCGGCATTTCCATCGACAGCCGGACAGTCAAGCCGGGAGAGGCCTTCTTCGCCATCAAGGGTGATCGGGTCGATGGCCATGATTATACCAGTTTTGCCGTTGCGAATGGTGCCGGACTTCTGGTGGTGGCCGAAGGCAAGCTGCCGGCGCTCGGCCGGCTGACCGTGCCGATGATCGTGGTCGAGGATGTTCTCGCCGCACTCGGCAAGCTCGCTATTGCAGCACGTGAAAGAACGTCGGCGCGCATCATCGCGGTGACCGGTTCGGTCGGCAAGACGACGACGAAGGAAATGCTGCGGCAGGCTCTGGAGCCGTCGGGACGGGTTCACGCGGCAGTCGCTTCCTTCAACAACCATTGGGGGGTGCCGTTGACGCTGGCGCGCATGCCCGCCGATACTGAATTCGGTGTGTTCGAAATCGGCATGAACCATTCCGGCGAAATCCGCCCGCTGGTGAAGATGGTGCGCCCGCATGTGGCGATCATCACCACCATCGCCGCCGCCCATCTCGGCAATTTCAAGAATATCGAAGAGATCGCGGCTGCCAAGGCGGAAATATTCGAGGGTCTGGAGGGCGGCGGCTCCGTCATTCTCAACCGCGACAACGCCCAGTTCGAGCAGCTTGAAGAGGCGGCGCAGGATCAGGGCATCGAACATGTTCTGACCTTCGGGCAGCACGCCAAGGCCGATTTCCGGCTTGCCGATTTCGAAAGCACGCCTTCGGGTTCAACCATCTGGGCGATCCTGAACGGCGAGACCAGCGAGTTGCACCTGAACGTTCCCGGCCGTCACATTGCCGATAACGCCATGGCCGTGCTCGGTGCCGTCGCTGTGACCGGCGCCAACCTAGATCGGGCTTTTGAGGCGCTTGGAACACTCGAGGCGGTGAAAGGGCGTGGCCAGCGCCATCGCCTGACGATTGAAGGCGGCTCCTTCCTGCTGATCGACGAGAGCTATAATGCCAACCCGGCCTCCATGCGGGCGGCGATTGCCGTGCTGGCGGAGACGGAAACGCAGGGTCACGGCCGGCGTGTTGCGGTTCTTGGCGACATGCTGGAGATGGGTGAATTTTCCGCGCAGCTGCATGAAGAACTGGCCGGGCCGTTGTTGGCGGCTGGTATCGAACATGTCTGGCTGGCGGGCGAGGCGATGGCGGCGCTGCGCGATGCGTTGCCTGACAGCGTCACCGTCATCTGGTTCCCGACGACAGCGGAACTCACCGATTTCGCCCTGCAATGGGTGCAACCGGGAGACGCGCTCATGGTAAAATCGTCACTGGGGCTTGGTTTCGGCAAGATTGTCGCCGCCCTGCTTGACAAGTATCCGGCATTCCCCGAGACGGAACGCCAAGTCTGAAATAGCCTTTTGAAAGGGCAAATATGCTGATCTGGCTCGTCGAACTGTCGGATAAAGTTCAAGTCTTCAACCTCTTCCGGTACATCACCTTCCGGGCGGGCGCGGCGATGTTCACCTCTGCGTTGATCGTCTTCCTGTTCGGACCGGCGATCATCAACTCGCTGCGCGTTCGCCAGGGCAAAGGCCAGCCGATCCGTGCCGATGGACCGCAGACCCATTTCAAGAAGGCCGGCACGCCGACCATGGGCGGACTGATGATCCTTGCCGGCATTCTCGGCGGTTCGCTGCTCTGGGGTGACCTGTCGAATGTCTATGTCGTCGCCGTCTTGATGGTGACGCTGGGTTTCGGGGCTATCGGCTTTTATGACGATTACCTCAAGGTGACGAAGCAGAGCGACAAGGGTTTTTCCGGCAAGGCCCGTCTCGGCTTTGAATTCCTGATCGCGGCGATTGCCGTGTTCTTCATGATGAAGATGGCGCTCGCCTCCGCGCCGCATGGCGGCACGCTCGGCAGCTCCATCGCCTTTCCTTTCTTCAAGGAATTCGTGATCAATCTAAGCTATTTCTTTGTGCTGTTCGGCGCTTTTGTCATCGTCGGCGCGGGCAATGCGGTGAACCTGACGGATGGTCTCGACGGTCTCGCCATCGTGCCGGTCATGATCGCCGCCGCCACCTTCGGGGTGATCGCCTATCTGGCCGGCAATGCGGTTTTCGCCAACTACCTGCAGATCAATTTCGTGCCGGGTACGGGCGAACTCGCCGTTATCGTCGGTGCGGTCATCGGGGCTGGCCTCGGTTTCCTGTGGTTCAACGCGCCGCCCGCCGCCATTTTCATGGGCGACACGGGTTCGCTGGCGCTTGGCGGTCTTATTGGCTCCATCGCGGTCGCCACCAAGCACGAGATCGTCATGGTCATCGTCGGCGGTCTATTCGTCATGGAAACCCTGTCTGTCATCATCCAGGTGTTCTGGTTCAAGCGCACCGGCAGACGCGTCTTCCTGATGGCGCCGATCCACCATCATTTCGAGAAGAAGGGCTGGACGGAAAGTCAGGTGGTCATCCGTTTCTGGATCATCTCCGTCGGTCTGGCGCTGCTCGGCCTCGCCACCCTGAAGCTGAGGTGAGCGATGATCCCGGTCACGTCGTTTAGAAGTAAGAAGGTCGCGCTTTTCGGGCTTGGCGGTTCGGGTCTCGTCACGGCCGGGGCGCTGGTGGCCGGCGGAGCCGATGTTGTTGCTTTCGACGACAATCCAGACAGCGTCGCCAAGGCGCAGGCTGAAGGCATCACCACAGCGGACCTTCGCACGATTGACTGGGCCTCGGTGTCCTCTTTCGTGCTGGCACCGGGCGTGCCGCTGACACATCCGAAGCCCCACTGGTCGGTTGACCTTGCGCGTGCGGCAGGCGTCGAGATCATCGGCGATATCGAGCTTTTCATTCGCGAACGTCGCGCCCATGCGCCGGATTGCCCGTTTATCGCGATTACCGGCACCAACGGCAAATCCACGACGACGGCGCTGATTGCCCATATTCTCAAGGCTTCAGGCCGCGATACTCAGCTCGGTGGTAATATCGGCACGGCGGTGCTGAGCCTCGATCCGCCGAAAGGGCAACGTTTTTACGTGGTCGAATGCTCGTCCTACCAGATCGATCTGGCACCGACGATCAATCCGACTGCCGGCATTCTCCTGAACCTCACGCCGGACCATTTGGACCGGCATGGCACGATGCAGCATTATGCCGACGTCAAGGAACGACTGGTGGCGGGTAGCAACACGGCGATCGTCGGCGTGGATGACAGCCATTCGACGCTGATTGCCGACCGCATCGAGCGCGCCGGCGTGAGGGTGGAGCGCATTTCCAAGCGCAATGTCGTGTCCGAGGGTCTTTATGCCGAAGGCAGCCGTATCCTGCGGGCGCATGGCGGCACATTTTCGCTGCTGGTTGATCTTGATGGTATCCAGACCCTTCGTGGCAGCCACAATGCGCAGAATGCGGCGGCCGCGATTGCCGCCTGCCTTGCTGTTGGCGTCTCGGAAGATGAGGTTGGTGCTGGTCTCAAATCCTTCCCCGGTCTCAAACACCGCATGCAGCCAGTCGGCCGGCGTGGCAACGTCACCTTCGTCAATGACAGCAAGGCGACCAATGCCGATGCTGCGGCACCGGCGCTTTCAAGCTATGAGCGGATTTACTGGATCGCCGGCGGTCTTCCCAAGGCGGGTGGCATAACCAGCCTGTCGCCGCTGTTTCCTCACATCGCCAAGGCCTATCTGATCGGTGAGGCGGCGGCGGAATTTGCCGCGACGCTCGGCGAGGCGGTGCCTTATGAAATATCCGGCACGCTGGACAAGGCTGTGCAGCATGCGGCAGCCGATGCGGAAAAAGATGCGACGGCCGGTAATGTCGTGATGTTATCCCCGGCTTGCGCAAGCTTCGATCAATATAAGAACTTTGAAATCAGAGGTGATTCGTTCGTCGCGCTGGTCGCGGCGCTCGACGGCATGACGATGCTCGTTCACTCTGGAAAAGGGGGCTGAAGGCCATGGTAAGCCGAGTTGATCGCGGTCCGGTCGCGGAATGGTTCTGGACTATCGACCGTTTCTTTCTGGCGGCGTTCGTCGCACTGATGGGCATCGGCCTGATGCTGTCCTTTGCGGCGTCGCCTGCGGTTGCCGAGCGTATCGGTCTCAACAGCTTCTTCTTCGTTGAACGTCAGGCGATGTTCATGGTGCCGTCGCTGGCGATCATGGTCGGCCTTTCTTTCCTGTCGCCCCGTCAGGTCAGGCGTGTTGCGGTCATCATGCTGATAGCCGCGCTGTTGATGATGATCTTCGCGCTGTTCTTCGGCATCGAGGTCAAGGGTGCGCGGCGCTGGATTTCCATCGGCACCTTCTCGATCCAGCCGTCGGAATTCATGAAGCCTGCCTTCGTGATCGTCTGCGCCTGGCTGTTCGCCGAACGGGCGCGTCATCCGGAAATTCCCGGCAATCTTTTCGCCATCATCACTTTCGGCATCGTGGCGGCACTTCTGATCGCCCAGCCGGACTTCGGCCAGACGATCCTGACCTCGGTTGTCTGGGGCGGCATGTTCTTCATGGCGGGCGTGCCGTGGTTCTGGATCATCATGCTCGGTGGCGTCGGTGTCGGCGGCATTATTTCCGCCTATCTGATGTTGCCGCACGTTGCGGGTCGTATCGACCGCTTCTGGACAGGCGAAGGTGATACGTTCCAGGTGGATACCGCACGTGAGGCGATCATTCGCGGTGACTGGTTCGGACGCGGACCGGGCGAGGGTATCGTCAAGCGCATCATTCCCGACAGCCATACCGACTTCATCTTCTCGGTGGCGGCGGAAGAATTCGGCATCGTTTTCTGCATGTTCCTCGTTGCGATCTTCGCCTTCATCGTGCTGCGCGGCCTGTCGCACGCCTTCAAAGAAAAGGACGATTTTTGCCGTTTTGCCGTGGCTGGCCTCGTGCTGCAGATCGGCATGCAGTCGATGATCAATATCGGCGTCAATCTGGAGCTTATGCCCGCCAAGGGCATGACGCTGCCGCTGATTTCCTATGGCGGTTCGTCGATGATGGCGATCTGCGTCACGGCCGGTTTCCTTCTGGCGCTGACACGCCACAGACCTGAAAAGCGGGCGCAGGAGCGCAGCTTCTTCCGCGTCGGTTCCGGCGTTCCTGCGGAGTAAACGATCATGAGCAAGGGTATTGTTCTTCTTGCCGCCGGTGGAACCGGCGGCCATGTGTTTCCGGCAGAGGCGCTGGCGCATACGCTGAAAGCGCGCGGTTATCAGGTGCATCTCGTCACAGACAGTCGCGCCGAGCGTTATGCCGGTAAGTTCCCGGCGGATGAAATCCATGTGGTGCCTTCGGCCACCATCGGCTCGAAAAACCCGATTTCCGTGGCGCGGTCGCTCTGGAAGCTGTGGGTGGGCTTGCGTGCGGCGCGTCGGCTGGTGACGAAATTGAAACCAGTCGCGGTGGTCGGCTTCGGCGGTTATCCCACCGTGCCGCCGCTTCTGGCATCCACCGGGCTTGGCGTTCCCTCAATCATTCATGAGCAGAATGCGGTGATGGGCCGCGCCAACAAGGCGCTGGCTGCCCGCGTGAAGGCAATCGCCGGCGGTTTCCTGCCGCCCGCCAACGGTCAATATTCCGACAAGACGGTGGCGACAGGCAATCCGGTGCGCCCGGCGGTGCTGGCGGCATCTGAAATTCCCTATACGCCGTCGCAGACGGGGGAGCCTTTCCAACTGGTGGTTTTCGGCGGCAGCCAGGGTGCGCAGTTCTTTTCGAGCGCCGTTCCGGCGGCGATCTGCCTGATGAAGGACGAGCAGCGCAAGCGCGTCGTCGTGACCCAGCAGGCCCGCCCCGAAGACAAGGACAGCGTGATAGCCTCCTACCAGAAGCTCGGTGTGAAGGCTGACGTTTCGCCCTTCTTCGGTGACATGGCCTCGCGCATCGCTGAGGCCGATCTCGTCATCAGCCGCTCGGGCGCTTCGACGGTGTCGGAGCTTTCGGTGATTGGTCGCCCGTCGATCCTCGTGCCTTATCCGCATGCGCTGGATCATGATCAGGCGGCCAATGCCGCAGCACTTTCGGCTGCCGGCGGCGCAAGCGTCATCAAGCAGGCGGAACTGTCACCGCAGAAACTATCCAGCCTGCTGTCCTCGGCGCTTTCCGAGCCGGACCGTCTTTCCGCAACGGCGGCGGCGGCCAAGGCGACCGGAAAACCGCATGCGGCGGATGTGCTGGCCGATCTGGTCGAGGCGATTGCCGAAGGCCGATCCGTCCAAGAATTTAAAAAGAACATTGAAGGAGTTGATGCATGAAGATGCCGAAAGCCATAGGCCTTGTCCATTTCATCGGCATAGGCGGGATCGGCATGAGCGGCATTGCCGAAGTGCTTCATAATCTTGGCCACCGCGTGCAGGGCTCGGACCAGTCCGACAGCGCCAATGTGCAGCGCCTGCGCGACAAGGGCATCGAGGTATTCGTCGGCCATACCGCAGATAATCTCGGTGATGCGGAGGTCGTTGTCGTTTCCACCGCCATCAAGAAGAACAATCCGGAACTGATCTCGGCGCGGGAAAAGCACCTGCCGATCGTTCGCCGTGCCGAAATGCTTGCCGAGCTGATGCGTTTCCGCAATGCCATCGCCATTGGCGGCACCCATGGCAAGACCACGACGACCTCCATGGTCGCGACCCTGCTCGAAGCCGGCAATCTCGATCCGACCGTCATCAATGGCGGCATCATCAATGCCTATGGCACCAACGCCCGCATGGGCGAGGGCGAGTGGATGGTGGTAGAAGCCGACGAGTCCGACGGTACTTTCCTGAAGCTTCCGGCCGATGTGGCCGTCATTACAAATATCGATCCGGAACATCTGGATCATTATGGCAATTTCGACGCCGTGCGCGCCGCATTCCGGCAATTCGTCGAGAACGTGCCGTTCTACGGTTTCGGCGTCATGTGCCTCGATCATCCCGAAGTCCAGGCGCTGGTCGGCCGGATCGAGGACCGCAAGGTCATCACCTATGGCGAGAACCCGCAGGCGGATGTGCGGTTTTCGAATGTGCGTATCGACGGTACGCGGTCGATCTTCGATGTGGAAATCCGTCGTCGCCGCACCGGCAAGATATTCTCTTTCACGGATCTCGTTCTGCCGATGCCCGGCCGCCACAATGTGTCGAATGCGACGGCGGCGATTGCCGTTGCCAATCGCCTCGGCATTTCGGAAGCCGATATCAAGAAGGGGCTTGCCTCCTTCGCGGGCGTCAAGCGCCGCTTCACGCTGACGGGCGAAGCCAATGGCGTGCAGGTCTTCGACGATTACGGCCATCATCCGGTCGAGATCAAGGCCGTTCTGGCGGCTGCGCGGGAAGCCTGCAAGGGCCGCATCGTCGCCGTGCATCAGCCACACCGCTACAGCCGCCTTTCCAGCCTGTTTGACGATTTCGCGCATTGCTTTAACGATGCCGACACGATTATTCTTGCTCCGGTCTATGCCGCGGGCGAAGATCCGATCGAAGGCGCAAGTTCGGAAGCGCTGGTTTCGGCCATCAAGGCCGCCGGCCACCGCGACGCCCGTTTTCTCGAAAAGCGGGAGGACCTTGCGTCACAGGTTGCAGCCATTGCGAAACCGGGTGATTTCGTGGTTCTCTTGGGGGCAGGAAACATCACGCAATGGGCAGCGGTGCTGCCCTCTGAATTGAAGAGCATATCAGGAAAGTCTGAATGAGACAGGTCGATGGGGTTAAATTGCTGGGGAGGCTCGGCGAAGGGGTAGATGAACTGCGGGGACGTCTGACACCGGATGCGCCCATGGACCGCGTGACGTGGTTCAGGGCTGGTGGTCTGGCGGAAGTCATGTTCCAGCCGCACGATACTGATGATCTGATTGCCTTCCTGAAAATTCTGCCGGAAGATGTGCCGTTGACCGTGGTCGGCGTCGGCTCGAACCTTCTGGTGCGCGATGGCGGCATTCCGGGCGTTGTCGTCCGTCTGTCCGCCAAGGGTTTCGGCCAGGTGGAACTTGCCGACGAGAACCGCATCAAGGCCGGCGCCATCTGCCCGGACAAACATATTGCCGCGATGGCCATGGATAATGGCATTGGCGGTTTCCATTTCTTTTACGGCATTCCCGGCTCCATCGGCGGTGCGCTGCGCATGAACGCGGGCGCCAATGGCGGCGAGACGCGCGATCGCGTGGTGGAAGTTTACGCGGTGGACCGTCAGGGCAACCAGCATGTGCTTTCCAACGCAGATATGGGCTATAGCTACCGCCATTCCGGCGCAGATAAGGGCCTGATCTTCACCGGTGCTCTGTTTGAGGGGTATCCGGAAGACAAGGCGAAAATTCGCGCCGATATGGATGCCGTGCGTCACCACCGTGAAACCGTGCAACCGATCCGCGAACAGACTGGTGGCTCTACCTTCAAGAACCCCGAAGGTCACTCTGCGTGGGAACTGATCGACGAAGCGGGCGGCCGTGGTCTGGTCATCGGCGGCGCGCAGATGTCATCGCTGCATTGCAATTTCATGATAAATACCGGCCATGCGACCGGTTACGATCTGGAATATCTGGGTGAAACCATTCGCAAGCGGGTGTTCGAGAAGTCGGGCATAAGGCTTGAATGGGAAATCAAGCGCCTTGGCCTGTTCATGCCGGGCCGGGAAGTGGAGCCTTTCCTGGGGGCTTGATGTATGAGCCTGGTGCATAACGAGCGCACGAAGTTGCTGGCGAATTCGATTGACCGCCTGTCAACGGCGTGCGTGGCGGCAGGCTTCATTGCGCCTGCCGTTTCCTTAGCGAATGGCTCCGGCTTGAGCATTGCCTGGGGTATAGTGGCTTCAACTTGCATTTGGCTTTTCACAGCTTTTACATTACATTTGGGGGCGAGACACGTACTTGGAAGGCTAAGGCCATGAGTTCTGCGACGTTCTTTTTTCTCTATATTTTGCCGCTTCTCATCGGTGCAGGGGTGTGGTCGCTTATCTTGTTGAGCGATTTTTCCAGAACCCGCCGAAACAAAGTTCATCCCGGCGAATAAGATCCCTACCTAATAAATGTAAAAGCCCGCGAAACTGATGTTTCGCGGGCTTTTTGCTGTCAGTATTTTATGCGGCTCAGACTTCGTCCTTGCGGGACAGAAGAATGCAGGCGAGCGTGATGATGGCGGAGACGCAGAGGTAATAACCAACATATCCCATGCCGTAATTCACCTGCAGCCATGTGGCGATGTAGGGCGCAAGCGATGCGCCGAAGATGCCGGCCATGTTGAAGGTGATGGACGAGCCGGTGTAGCGCACGCGGGTCGGAAAGGGGGCGGCGAGCGCCGTGCCGATCAGACCGTAGGTCATGCCCATCAGCATCATCGCAAGCGTTGCGAAGATGAAGATCGAGCCTTCGCCGCCTGTCATCAGGCTGGGCAGCAGGAAGGAGAACAGGGCGATCAGCACCGTCGTCAGGATCAGGATTTCACGACGGCCGAATTTCTCGGCAAGCTTGCCGGCGATCGGGATGAAGATACCGAAGACGATGGAGCCGAGGATTTGCACTTCCAGCGCGTCGAGGAACGGAATTTTCAGAACCTTGACGTTGTAGGACAGCAGATAGGCAGTGCCAATATAGAACAATACGAAGGTGGCCAGCGCCACGAAGGTGCCGAGCACGAGGCTGCGCTTGTGGCTGCGGAATAGTTCCACGACCGGCACAGCAACACGCTCTTCCTTTTCGATCGCCTGCTGGAAGGCAGGCGTCTCGGTGATCGACAGGCGAACCCACATGCCGACCGCAATCAGGATGATCGAGGCGACGAAGGGAATGCGCCAGCCCCAGCTTAAGAGCGATTCCTGCGACATGAAGTGCAGAAGGATCCAGAAGACGCCGGAGGAGAGGAACAGGCCCACGGGTGCGCCAAGCTGCGGGAACATGCCGTACCAGCTGCGTTTGCCGGGCGGAGCGTTTTCCGTGGCGAGCAGGACGGCGCCACCCCATTCACCGCCAAGGCCGAAGCCCTGACCGAAGCGGCACAGCGCCAGTAACAGCGGCGCAAGAACGCCTGCCGTTTCATAGGACGGCAGCAGGCCAATGACGACCGTCGAGACACCCATGGTCAAAAGGGCTGCGACAAGCGTGGTCTTGCGGCCGACGCGATCACCGTAGTGGCCGAAGACCACCGCGCCGAGTGGACGGGCGAAAAAGGCGATGGAGAAGGTGGCGAAGGACGCCAGAAGCGCCGTTGTCGGGTCGCTGTTCGGGAAGAACAATGTCGGGAACACGAGCACTGCGGCCGTGGCGTAAACATAAAAATCGAAAAACTCGATGGTCGTGCCGACCAGGCTGGCAGTGAGAACTCGTGCAGGCGAATTTGTCTTTACAACGTTCGAATTGCCAGCTGTCGGCGATACCGGAGATATCGCGTCAGTCATGGTATTGGTTCCATTTCGGATGATTGGAATGTCATGCCCTTGGGAGGCGACGACTGCGTTAACGCAATTTTCGTTCTTTTGAAATGCTAAAAAAGAAATAATGCAGATAATGTGATCGCAGGCGCATTCGCTTGGTGCATGTCGTCATTCAGTGTTTGAGAGACTGATTCAGGCCCCGGATTTAAAGCGCTGAAACGCCAGATGATTTAGCCGTGGAAAAACGCGCGTCGTTAACGTTTGTCTCTTGCCTTTAGCGGGCGCGGACAGGTGCCGTATGTGGATTTTATTTCCGACCATTGAAAACCTGCATGTTGCAATCAGTGCAACTCTCTGATTCCAAGGAGGGAATCCGGATCGATGCTGATTCTTTAATGGAACTCGGCATGTTGGGCGCGGCGGTTAACGAAAGTAAACGATTCATTAACCTTAATGGCGTTTAACTGATCTCAAGGGTCATGTGCCAGAATCACCGTCCGTCAAATTCGGTCGGTTCGGGCGTGGTTCGTAACGGAGAGTTGGTGTCAGAGGGTTCGATGGGCGGCAAACACGTAGCTGTTCTTTTGGGTGGGTTTTCGTCGGAGCGGCCGGTCAGCCTCTCGTCGGGCAACGCTTGCGCGCTTGCTCTGGAAGGCGAGGGCTATCAGGTCACCCGTGTCGATGTAGGGCGCGATGTCGCAGCCGTACTCGCCGAGCTGCGCCCGGATGTCGCCTTCAATGCGCTGCATGGCCCCTTCGGTGAGGACGGCACCATTCAGGGCATTCTCGAATATCTCGCCATTCCCTATACGCATTCCGGCGTGCTGGCTTCCGCCCTTGCCATGGACAAGGCGCAGGCCAAGAAGGTTGCTGCCGCCGCTGGTATCCCGGTTGCTGCCGAGCGCGTCATGAACCGCTTCGATTTCACCAGCGAACATCCGCTTGCGCCGCCCTATGTGGTGAAGCCGGTGCGCGAAGGTTCGAGCTTCGGCGTCGTGATCGTCAAGGAAGACCAGTCGCATCCGCCGCAAATCCTTACCTCGTCCGAGTGGCGTTATGGTGATCAGGTCATGGTCGAGCGCTACATTCATGGGCGCGAGCTGACCTGTGGCGTACTTGATGGCGAGGCGCTGGGCGTCACCGAAGTGGTGCCGCTCGGTCACAATTTCTATGATTATGACGCTAAATACGCGGCTGGTGGCTCGAAACATGTCATTCCCGCAGAAATTTCACCGAAAATTTACCAAAAGATTCAAACATTGGCGGTTATGGCGCATCAGGCGATCGGGTGCCGTGGCGTAAGCCGTTCAGACTTTCGTTACGACGACCGTTTCTCAGAAGATGGCGAAGTTATCTGGCTTGAAGTGAATACACAGCCGGGCATGACGCCGACCTCCCTGGTGCCGGAAATGGCGGCTCACGCGGGCCGCTCCTTTGGTAACCTTGTCAGCTGGATGGTGGAGGACGCTTCGTGTTCGCGGTGACCGGCAAAAAATCGACGGCGAAAAAGCGCGAGCAATATGCGGCGGCGGCCAATGCCGACGATCGCAGGGTGCTGCCGCGTCCGCTGCGCCGCTTCGTGCGTTTCGGTGTCAGCCTTGCGACCGGACGCATTCACATTCCCGCCCATACCGGTACGATTTCGGCCATCGCTTTTTACGCGGTGACCGGGCTTTACGGCATGTCGCTTGGCGGACACACCAACATCGTCACCCAGACCACGACATCGGCCGCAGGCTTCGCGGTTGAAGACGTGAAAGTCTCCGGCAATCTGCAGACCTCCGAAATCGAAGTCTTCCAGCTTCTCGGCCTTGATGGCAGCACGTCGCTGATCGCGCTTGATATCGATGCGGCGCGGCGCAAGCTCGTGCAGCTTCCCTGGGTGGAAGATGTGGATATCCGCAAGGTTTACCCCAAGACGGTGGAAGTTCGCCTGAAGGAGCGTCAGGCCTTCGGCATCTGGCAGCATGGCACGGAACTGTCGCTGATCGAAAAAAGCGGCAGCGTGATTGCGCCGCTGCGTGACAATAAATTCGCCGAACTGCCGCTGTTCGTCGGACGCGACGCAGAAACGGGCGCCGCCGGTTTCGTCGGGCAACTGGCCGACTGGCCGGAAATCCGCAACCGTGTCCGCGCTTATGTGCGCATTGCCGGCCGTCGCTGGGATCTGCATCTCGATAACGGCATCGTCGTCAAGCTGCCCGAAGAAAATCTGCCGCAGGCGCTGCAATTGCTGGCGCGGCTCGATCTCGAGGAAAAGGTTCTTTCGCGTGATGTCGCCGCGGTTGATCTCCGGCTCGCCGACCGCACCACGATCCAGCTGACCGAAGGTGCGACGGAACGTCGTCAGACCGCCGTCGATGCGCGCACCAAGGCTCTCAAGAAGGCGGAGAAGAACACATGAGCTTATTCGGTTCTTCCCATTTCGGCCTGCCGCGTCTGAAGCCGCTTTCCTCCAAGCGCAGCCACATCGTTTCGGTGCTGGACATCGGCTCGACCAAGGTCGTGTGCATGATCGGCCGACTGACGCCGCGTCAGGAAAGCGAAATTCTGCCGGGCCGCACCCACAAGGTCGAAATCATCGGCATCGGCCACCAGCGCTCGCGCGGCGTGAAATCCGGCGTGATCGCCGATCTCGACGCGCTTGAAGGCGTCATCCGTCTTTCGGTCGATGCGGCCGAGCGCATGGCTGGCCTGACTGTCGACAGCCTGATCGTCAATGTTTCTGCCGGACGGCTGGCGAGCGATATCTACACCGCGAGCATCGATCTCGGCGGCCAGGAAGTCGAGGCAAGCGACCTGCGCAAGGTTTTGGTGGCGGCCAGCCAGCAGTCCATGCGTCAGGACCGGGCGATCCTGCATTCGTTGCCGACGGGTTATTCGCTGGATGGCGAGCGTGGCATTCGTGATCCGCTCTCGATGTATGGCGACCTTCTCGGCGTCGACATGCATGTGGTGACGGTTGAGCGCACGGCGCTGAAGAACCTCGAGCTTTGCGTCAACCGCGCCCATCTGTCCGTCGAAGGCATGGTGGCGACGCCTTACGCCAGCGGTCTTGCGGCGCTGGTGGACGATGAAGTTGAACTCGGCTGTGCGGCCATCGACATGGGCGGCGGCACCACGACGATCTCGGTTTTCGCCGAAGGTCGGCTCATTCACACCGATGCGATCGGCCTTGGCGGCCATCACGTTACGACAGATCTTGCACGTGGCCTCTCGACACGAATCGAAGATGCGGAGAGACTGAAGGTGGTGCATGGTTCGGCTTTGCTGAATGGCGCGGATGAGCGCGACATGATTTCGATCCCGCCGATTGGCGAAGATGATCGCGATCAACCATCGCAAGTTTCAAGAGCCCTTGTAACCCGCATCGTGCGGGCGCGTATCGAAGAGACGCTGGAATTGATCCGTGATCGTATCCAGAAGTCCGGCTTCAGCCCCATCGTCGGCAAGCGCGTTGTGCTGACCGGCGGCGCAAGCCAGCTGACGGGGCTGCCGGAAACGGCACGGCGCATTCTCGCCCGCAACGTTCGTATCGGTCGCCCCATGGGGGTATCCGGTCTTCCGGTGGCGGCAAAGGGACCGGCATTTTCAACCGCCTGCGGACTGATGATCTATCCGCAGGTGGCGGACATCGAAATTCATGCGGCGCAAGGCGGAATGTTCTCGCCGTTTGGTACGGGCAGCGGCCGGATAGCCCGGGTGGGGCAATGGCTGAAAGAGAGTTTTTGAGTGGCCTCGTGGCGTAAGCCGGAGGTTTCAGAGTTGAGTTTTCAAGAATCGGCCAGCGGGGCGATGCGGCCAGAGAAAAAAGGAATGGTAAAATGACGATACAGCTGCAAAAGCCTGATATCACCGAACTGAAGCCACGCATCACCGTCTTCGGTGTTGGCGGTGGCGGCGGTAACGCTGTCAACAACATGATCACGGCTGGCCTCCAGGGCGTCGACTTCGTCGTCGCCAACACGGATGCGCAGGCTCTGACCATGACGAAGGCAGATCGGGTCATCCAGCTCGGCGTCAACGTCACCGAGGGTCTCGGCGCCGGTTCCCAGCCGGAAGTCGGCCGCGCCGCCGCTGAAGAATGCATCGATGAGATCATCGACCACCTGAACGGCACCCACATGTGCTTCGTCACCGCCGGCATGGGCGGCGGCACCGGTACGGGTGCTGCTCCTGTTGTCGCACAGGCCGCCCGCAACAAGGGTATCCTGACGGTTGGCGTCGTGACCAAGCCTTTCCACTTCGAAGGCGGCCGCCGCATGCGTCTTGCCGAACAGGGCATCGAGGAACTGCAGAAGTCCGTCGATACGCTGATCGTCATTCCGAACCAGAACCTCTTCCGCATTGCCAACGACAAGACGACCTTTGCCGACGCCTTCGCCATGGCCGACCAGGTTCTCTACTCCGGCGTTGCCTGCATCACCGATCTGATGGTGAAGGAAGGTCTCATCAACCTCGACTTCGCCGATGTTCGCTCGGTCATGCGTGAAATGGGCCGCGCGATGATGGGCACCGGCGAGGCTTCGGGTCCGGGCCGCGCAATGCAGGCTGCGGAAGCGGCGATTGCCAACCCGTTGCTCGACGAAACCTCGATGAAGGGCGCACAGGGCCTGCTGATCTCCATCACCGGCGGTCGCGACCTTACCCTGTTCGAAGTCGACGAAGCGGCGACCCGCATTCGCGAAGAAGTCGATCCGGATGCCAACATCATCCTCGGCGCAACCTTCGATGAAGCTCTGGAAGGTCTCATCCGCGTCTCCGTTGTGGCGACCGGCATTGACCGTGTTGCCGGCATCGGTGAACAGAACGTTGCCGAAATGCGCGCTGCTGCCGCCAAGCCGCTTATCCGTCCTTCCGCGGCCGTTGCTCCTGCTCCGGCCGCAGTTCAGCCTGCACATGCAGTATCGCAGGCACCAAAGACCGTAGACCAGATCGCCCAGACCATCCGTTCGGCGGAAGCTGAAATGGAACGCGAACTCGGTTTTGCCGCTCACCAGCAGCCGTCTCAGGACTTCCGTCCGCAGAGCAAGCTGTTCGCATCCGCTCCGGCTGAAGCGCCGGCGGCTCTTCGTCCGGCTCAGCCGGTTCAGCAGGCCGCTCCGGTTGCTCCGGCACCGGTCTATCATGCTCCCGAACAGGTTGCCGCTCCGCGTATGCAGCAGCCGCAGGCACCGGTCTACCAGGAGCCTGCTCCGGTTGCCCGCCAGCCAGAGCCTGTCCGCATGCCGAAGGTGGAGGACTTCCCGCCGGTCGTGAAGGCCGAGATGGATCATCGCGATCGCGCCGCTCCTGCCGCCCAGGAAGAGCGTGGCCCGATGGGTCTTCTGAAGCGCATCACCAACTCTCTTGGTCGCCGCGAAGAGGAAGAAGTTCCGTCCGACATGATGGATGCGCCGAGCATGGCGCCGCAGCGCCGCGCGCCGCTTTCGCCGGAAGCCAGCCTCTACGCACCGCGTCGTGGCCAGCTTGACGACCACGGCCGTGCAACGCCTGCAGCGTCCAGCCACCACGACGACGACCAGCTGGAAATTCCGGCCTTCCTGCGCCGCCAGTCCAACTAAAGGCGATTCCATCCGCCTCTTCAAACGCCCGGGTTTCACGACCCGGGCGTTTCGTTTATTTTGCGTGATTAACACTAAATTAATTAGCGTTTTCAATATTTTACGCGTGTAACAATCCGAAACGAACAGTGATTTGTCGTGGCACCTACATGTGCGTATGTATGAGGCTGGGTAAGGGGAAATACGGACTTGGCCGGTCGCCAAAACCGGCTTTAAAACTTGAACGGCGCTTCACCAAACGGCGCGGTTTGCAAAATAAGGCATATACGCATGACTATCGGACTGCTCGGATTTCAGACAACTATCGCACATGCTGTTCAGCTTAAAGGCATTGGCGTGCATTCCGGCAATCCGGTCTCTATGACGTTCCAGCCCGCAGAAGCTGGGACGGGCATCGTATTCCATCGCCTTCATGACAATGGCAACGTCACCGAGTTGAAGGCGGTTTCGGCCAATGTCGGCAATACCGACCTGTGCACCGTGCTCGGCCGTTCGCTATCCCAGTCAGTGGCGACGATCGAGCACGTCATGGCCGCCATTTACGCCATGGGCCTCGACAACCTCGTCGTTGAGGTTGACGGCCCGGAAGCGCCGATCATGGATGGCAGCTCCGCGCCTTTCATCGAGGCGATCGAATCGGTCGGCATCAAGAACCTTGGCGCGAAGCGCCGTTATATTCGTGTCACCAAGCCGGTTCGTATCGATTCGGGTGCCTCCTGGGCGGAATTCCGTCCCTATGACGGCACGCGCTTCGAGGTCGATATCGATTTCGACACGCCGCTGATCGGCAAGCAGTCCTGGAAGGGCGACCTGACGGCAGAAACGTTCAAGAACGAACTGTCGCGCGCCCGCACCTTCGGTTTCATGCGTGACGTGGAGCGTCTGTGGGCTGCCGGTTATGCGCTTGGTTCTTCGCTTGAAAATTCCGTCGTCATTTCCGACGACAACAGCGTCATCAACATGGAAGGCCTGCGTTACGCCAAGGACGAGTTCGTCCGTCACAAGACGCTGGACGCCGTGGGCGATCTGGCGCTTGCCGGCGCGCAGTTCATCGGCTGCTATCGCTCCTATCGCGGCGGCCACAAGGTTAATGCCAATGCGCTGAAGGCCCTGCTGAACGACCGTTCCGCCTATGAGATCGTCGAAGCTCCGGCTGCCCGCAACCAGATGGTGCGCGCCCGCGAATTCGTACCGGTCAACATGCCGGAATTTGCGCCCTGGTCGGCTTGAGTTTGTTCGCAGGCTATTGATTGACAGGAAAGCCGCTCCCCTTGGGGGCGGCTTTTTTATGATGCGGGGCGGGATGTTTCGTCATATCGCCTGATATTCATGCGATTGCGCGCGCGGATGCCATAAAAATGCGTTAATGCGTCATCATTGCGTTGCCCTGCGGATGCTTTTATGGCTAGAAACGCCAGTGCAAAGCCGATGCTTATGTATTTGCGCGGGAAGTGGGAACTGTCGAATGAAGCATGTAGGGTCTGGTGCGATGAAGGGTACGATGCGGGGGATCGCCGTTTCGTTGTTGTTGGTCGGTGCAAGTGTCGCCGTCACGGCCTGCCAGTCCGATCCGGATATCGACATTACCAAGCTCGGCTTCGAATCCGATCCGCCTGACGTTCTGTACAAGCAGGGGCTTGCCAACATGAACGCCGGCAACATGACGGAAGCCTCGCGCAAGTTCGAGGCTATCGACAAGCAATATCCATTCACCGAATGGGGCCAGAAGGCGCTTGTCATGCAGACGTTCATTGCGACGCGCACCAACAAGAATGATGTGGCCATCACCAACGGCAGCCGCTTCCTGCGGCAATATCCGCGTTCCAAGGATGCGGCTTATGTTCAGTACATGATCGGCCTTGCCTATTCGAAGCAGATTTCCGACGTGACGCAGGACCAGCGCGCAGCACAGCGCACGGTCGAGGCGATGAGCAAGGTCGTCAACGACTATCCCGATTCGGAATATGTCGCCGATGCGCAGGCCAAGATTCGTTTCGCCCGCGACCAGCTCGCCGGCCGCGAAATGCAGGTCGGCCGTTATTATCTTGAGCGTAAGGAATATCTCGCCGCCGTTTCGCGTTTCCGCATCGTCGTCGAGCAGTACCAGAACACCAACCAGATCGAGGAAGCGCTGGCGCGTCTGACGGAGGCCTATTATGCGATGGGTCTTGCCGAAGAGGCGCAGACCGCGGCCGCCGTTCTCGGCAACAACTATCCCGACAGCCAATGGTATGCGGACTCCTACAAGCTGCTGAAAGGCAACGGGCTGGAGCCGCGTGAAAACAAGGGGTCCTGGATTTCGCGCGCCGGCAAAAAGCTTATCGGCGCCTGAGACGGGGCATAGGCCATGCTGGTCCAGCTCTCGATTCGCGATATCGTCCTGATTGAAAGGCTCGACCTCGGTTTTGAGGCGGGCCTTTCCGTGTTGACGGGTGAGACGGGGGCGGGGAAATCCATTCTGCTCGACAGCCTTTCCCTTGCGCTTGGCGGCCGCGGTGATGGCGGCCTGGTGCGTCACGGGGAAGAGAAGGGGCAGGTTACCGCCGCTTTCGAAGTACCGAACAATCACCCGACACGGCTGCTGCTGCGCGAAAACGGTCTCGATGACGATGGCGATCTGATTTTCCGCCGGGTGCAATCCGCCGATGGACGGACCAAGGCCTATATCAACGATCAGGCGATCAGCGTGCAGATGATGCGCCAGCTTGGGCAATTGCTGGTGGAAATTCACGGCCAGCATGATGACCGCGCCCTTGTCGATACCGATGCCCACCGCACGCTGCTGGATGCCTTTGCCGGGCTAAGCGATGAGGCTCGCGCCGTTCAGGGTTTCTACCGCACCTGGAAAGACGCCGAGCGTGCGTTGAAGACCCATCGCGCCAAGGTAGAAGCGGCAGCCCGCGAGGCTGATTACCTGCGATCTTCCGTCGAGGAACTGGAGACACTTTCGCCACGTGATGGCGAAGAGGAGGAGCTTGCCGAGCGCCGGGCGGTGATGCAGAAGTCCGAACGCATCGCCGGCGATATCGCGGAAGCCAGTGAGTTCTTGAACGGCAACGCCTCGCCCGTGCCTGTCATTGCATCCATGATGCGCCGGCTTGAGCGCAAAAGCCACGAAGCGCCGGGGCTGTTGGAAGACACCGTGCAATTGCTGGATGCCGCGCTGGACAACCTCTCCAATGCGCAGATGGAAGTGGAGGCGGCGTTGCGCCGCACCGAATTCGATCCGCGTGAGCTGGAGCGGGTGGAGGAACGGCTGTTTGCGCTGCGCGCCGCCGGCCGTAAGTATAATGTCGCGGTGCCTGACCTGCCGGCGCTGGCCGAAAAAATGGTGGCTGATCTCGCCGATCTCGATGCCGGAGAAGAAAAGCTCGGGAAACTGGAAGCCAATCTCGGCGTCGTCAAAGCCGATTTCGACCGTGCCGCCCAGTCACTTTCCGACAAACGCCGCCATGCGGCGGACGCACTTTCCGATGCTGTGATGGCCGAGCTTCCGGCGCTGAAGCTGGAGCGGGCACGGTTTACCGTCGAGGTAACCTCCGATACCGAGCAGGCGACAGCGGATGGTATCGACACGGTGGAGTTCCACGTTCAGACCAATCCGGGGACACGGCCGGGGCCGATCATGAAAGTGGCGTCTGGCGGTGAATTGTCCCGTTTCTTACTGGCGCTGAAAGTGGCGCTGGCGGATCGCGGTTCGGCACCGACACTGGTGTTCGACGAAATCGACACAGGGGTCGGCGGGGCTGTGGCGGACGCCATCGGCCAGCGACTGCGTCGTCTGTCTAAGACCGTGCAGGTTTTGTCCGTTACCCATGCACCGCAGGTGGCCGCACGGGCCGCAACCCATCTTCTCATTTCCAAAGGTCCATCTGGTGATGGCAGCGAGCGCATTGCCACCCGCGTAGCGACGATGGAGCCAAAACACCGCACCGAAGAGATTGCCCGGATGCTTGCCGGCGCGTCGGTGACGGACGAGGCGAGGGCTGCGGCGGCCCGTCTGCTGGCTGCCAAGGACTGATTGCTCGCGAAAGCGTTACGAGAGCGCCTCGGTGTTGTGGGTCTTGTGAGTCTGGCGGCAAAACTGATTTTATTGCTGTTTTATTTCGGCTAAAAGCGTTCGGTAATTCTGAAAAGAGGCCGCCATGTCGAAAGACCAGATTCCCGTCGAAAACCTGACTGAGCTTGAGGCCTCTTCCGAGCTGGCATTTCTGGCAGCCGAGCTTGCCCGTCATGATGCGCTTTACCACGGCAAGGACGCGCCGGAGATTTCCGATGCGGACTATGATGCGCTGAAGCGGCGCAACGATGCTATCGAGGCGGCGTTCCCGGCGCTGGTGCGAGCTGACAGCCCGTCGAAAAAAGTTGGCTTCACACCGCTGCCGACCTTTGCGCCCATCGTGCATGCCCGCCCGATGCTGTCACTCGACAACACGTTTTCGGAAGAGGACCTGCGCGATTTCGTCAGTTCCGTCTATCGTTTTCTCGGACATCTGCCTGACGATTCCATCGCATTTACCGCAGAGCCGAAGATCGACGGGCTTTCGATGTCGATCCGCTATGAGAAGGGCAAGCTGAAGACGGCGGCGACGCGCGGCGATGGCACGACCGGCGAGAATGTCACCGCCAATATCAGGACCATCAAGGAAATCCCAAACGAATTACCTTCGGACGCGCCTGATGTGGTGGAGGTGCGCGGTGAAGTCTATATGGCCAAGAGCGATTTCATGGCGCTCAACGCCCAGATGGAGGCCGAAGGCAAGCAGACCTATGTGAACCCGCGCAACACGGCATCCGGTTCGCTGCGTCAGCTTGATGCCAATGTGACGGCGAAACGCAAGCTGCGGTTCTTTGCCTATGCGCTGGGGGAGGTCTCGAATGGCGGCCAGCCGGCACGCCTTGCCGATACGCAATATGGCATTGTCGAGAAATTCCGGGAGTGGGGATTTCCGGTCAATCCGCTGATGAAGCGATTCACCTCCGCCCAGCAATTGCTTGAACATTATAATGAAATCGGCGTGGCGCGGCCTGATCTCGACTACGATATCGATGGTGTGGTCTATAAGGTCGACCGGCTTGATCTTCAGGAGCGGCTGGGTTTCCGCTCGCGCAGCCCGCGCTGGGCCACCGCGCACAAGTTCCGGGCCGAACAGGCCTTCACTACGGTCGAGAATATCGAAATCCAAGTGGGGCGCACCGGCGCACTGACGCCGGTGGCGCGCCTGACCCCTATCACGGTTGGCGGCGTTGTCGTCACCAATGCGACACTGCATAATGCCGACTACATCGAGGGTATCGGCAATAGCGGCGAGCGTATTCGCCCTGAAGACCACGACATACGCATCGGCGATACGGTCATCGTCCAGCGCGCCGGCGATGTCATTCCGCAGGTGCTGGATGTGCTGCTGGAGAAGCGCCCTGCCGAGGCGGTGAAATATGCGTTCCCGGAAAAATGTCCGGTCTGCGGCAGCCATGCGGTGCGCGAACGCAATGAGAAAACCGGCAAGCTCGATTCGGTCACGCGCTGCACCGGCGGTTTCGTCTGCCGGGCGCAGGCGGTCGAGCATCTGAAACATTTCGTTTCGCGCAATGCCTTCGATATTGAAGGGCTGGGCACCAAGCAGATCGATTTCTTCTTCGAAAGTGATGATCCAGCGCTCTCTATCAAGACTGCGCCCGATATCTTTACGCTGAAGGCGCGGCAGGAAGCGTCCCACCTTACCAAGCTCGAGAATATTGACGGTTTCGGCAAGGTCAGCGTCAAGAAGCTGTTCGATGCCATCGATGCCCGCCGCGAGATCGATCTGCATCGGCTGATCTTCGCGCTCGGCATCCGTCATGTCGGCGAGACCACGGCAAAGCTTCTGGCGCGCTCCTATGGCACCTATGAACATTTCGAAGAGGCCATGAAGGCGGCGGCGGATCCGGCAAGTGACGCCTGGGCGGAACTCAACAGTATCGACGGCATCGGCGAGGTCCTGGCCCGCGCCATCATCGAGTTTTACAAGGAACCGCGCAATCTCGACGTCATCGACCGACTGATCCGGGAGTTGCAGCCGAAAGAGGCAGAAAAGCCTTCGACCGAAGGCAGCCCTGTGGCGGGCAAAACGGTGGTGTTTACCGGCTCGCTGGAAAAATTCACGCGGGATGAGGCGAAGGCCCGGGCCGAAAGCCTCGGCGCGAAAGTGGCCGGTTCCGTTTCGAAAAAGACGGATATTCTGGTGGCAGGGCCGGGGGCCGGCTCCAAGCTTGCCAAGGCGGCGGAGCTGGGCGTGCAGACCATGGACGAGGATGAGTGGCTGGCGTTGATCGGTGGCTGATGCGGCGTCATCGCCCATGTTGCCGTGCGCCGCTGGAGGTTTGCGCCTGAAACGGGGAACGCAGCATGGATGACCGCATTGTCGTCACCACTCAGCAGGTCCGGGCGCTGATCGACAGCCAGTTTCCCCAATGGGCGGTGCTGGATGTTCAGCCGGTGGAACTGAGCGGCTGGGACAATCGCAGCTTTCGCCTCGGCGATGAGATGCTGATCCGCATGCCGAGTGCTGAGCGCTATGTGGTGCAGGTGGAGAAGGAACACCGATGGCTGCCGGCGCTTGCGCCCCTTTTGCCGGTTCCGATTCCAGCGCCGTTGGCGCTTGGACAGCCGGGCGAGGATTATCCGTTCTGCTGGTCCATTTATCGCTGGCTGGAGGGCGAACCTCTCGCTCGACATTTGGACGGTGTTGATCTTTCGGTCATCGCCATCGATGTGGCGGCGTTTTTGCAAGCCCTGCACGGTATAGATGCTCCGGCTGGTCCACCTGCGGGCGCGCATAATTTTCATCGCGGCGGATCGCTAGCGGTCTATGAGGAGGAGGCGAGGGCCTCAGCGGCACGCCTTTCCAATGAAGTGGATCAGGCACTGGCCATGGAGATATGGCAGCTTGCACTTTCGAGCCGCTGGCAGGGGCAGGGCGTGTGGGTGCATGGCGATATTGCCGAGGGCAATCTGCTGGTGCAGGACGGGCGCCTGTCGGCCGTCATCGATTTCGGCAGTTCCGGCGTCGGCGATCCGTCGTCCGATCTCATTCTCGCGTGGAATGTGCTTGATGCGGAAAGCCGGGCTGTTTTTCGCCGGGCGGTGGATCTGGATGAGGCTACATGGCAGCGCGGGCGCGGCTGGGCGTTATGGAAGGCGCTGATCGTGCTGGATTCCGAGCGCGGGCGGAACGAAAAAATGGCCGAATGGTCGCGAAGGACCATTCGGGAAGTGTTTGAGGATCATCTGAAAAACTGACCGCCTATCGAAGTCGTCCCATCACGTGGGCATCGACGTATTTTCCATCACGATAGGCATCGTTGCGCAGCGTGCCTTCGTGTTCGAAACCGAATTTCTCGTAAAGCCTGATTGCCGCGAGATTGTCGGTAAACACGTTCAACTCGATGCGGCGGATATCGTGCCAGTTATCGGCCGTGTCGATCAGCGCTGCGAGAATATGCGAGCCTACACCCTTGCCCGCGAATCCGTCGTGGACGCTGATCGCCAGATCGGCAACGTGAAATTGCCTTCCTGCCCTGCGGCGCAGCGCTGCATTTGCAACGATCTTTCCGCGCCACTCGCCGACGATGGAGATATCGGTCGGGCCGCGATTTTCCAGCGCCTGTCGTGTCTTTTCAAGTGACTGAAACGGTTGGCGAAGGGTGCCGTAACGAACCCCTGGCAGGTTAAACAGTTCGGTCAAAGCTTCGGTATCGTCCAAACGCGCAGCGCGCAGGACAACGTCGCTCAACTGGAACTGTTTATCTTCATTGTCGGCAAATTTCACATTTTGCATGCCTGTCTCCTTGGGCGCATAAGGAGCAGGTGTCCGAACCCTGCTCTTACTGGCAGGGTGGAAATGGATCGCTTAACGCGACGACATACCTTCCCCTACCGGATGGCCGGTGATGGTATGGCGACGGGTGGTCTTCTGTTGCGAAGCGATCATGGGCGCAGAATGCTTTTGCCCTGTGGTCCTGTCAAGCGGGCACGTTGCGGAACAAGTTCCTGAGTTTTGCCGGCAACCGGCCATCGATTGCCGCAAGGCCGGCGGCGATCATCGCCATGCCGGCGAAATGTTTCATTTCCAGCTGCTCACCGAGAAGCAGCGAACCGAGCAGGATGGCGCTGACGGGAATGAGGAAGGTGACGAGGGCGAGGTTGGTGGCGCCGGCGCTGGCAAGGATGCGGAAGAAGATGAGATAGGCGAGCGCGGTGGACAGGAGGGCGATGCCGATGAGTGCGCCCCAGGTTCCGAGGCTCGGCATGGCCAGCATCCATGGCTTGTCGATGAAAAGGGCGGCCGGGATCAGCATCAGCGTCGAGGACGATATCTGGCCGGTGGCGGTCATCAACGGCGGTACGCCCATGGCCTTGAAACGACGACCGAATATGCCCGCGAAGGAATAGGAGATGGCCGCGCCGAGAATGGCGATCTGGCCCCAGAGGCCGGATGATCCGCCGAAGGCTGCCGGGCCGATCATGGTCGCCACGCCGACGAAGCCGATCAGCACGCCAACGAGCTTGTTGCCCGTCATCTTTTCATCGACGGTCAGAAAATGCGCGACGATGACGGTGAAGAGCGGCGTTGTGGCATTGAGGATCGAAGCAAGCCCGCTGGCAATATGGGTCTGGCCCCAGACGATCAGGCAGAAGGGAATGATGTTGTTGAGCAGCCCCATGCCGAAAAAGGCACGCCACACCGCCCATTCGCGCGGCAGGCGAAGGCCCATGATGCGGCAGACGATCAACAGTGCCGTGGCGGCAAGGCTGACGCGCAAGGTGACGATGGTGACGGGTGGCAGTTCTTTGACGGCGACACCGATGAAAAAGAACGATCCGCCCCAGAGCAGCGAAAGTACTATGAGCATCGCCCATTCGCGGGCATCCATCTGTTTCTGTATCGCCATCTTCGTCTCCCAGGGCTTGAATATTGACATGGTCGCAGACAGGCCCGCCGTCATCCACCCGATATCGGTTGAGTTTACCTCAAGCAGGCGTTGCGTGTTTTCTGCAGCTTTTCATGTGCCATTGCGTCTATTTACTCCCTGTTTTATGATGTTTTCAAACGATTGTTTCTCGTCAGATAATTGAGTTTAGCTAAATCATGGCAGCGGAACTTCCATCGCTCAAAGGACTACGGGCCTTCGAAGCCGCGGCGCGGTATCGCAGCGTCACGCTTGCCTCCAACGAGCTGAATGTCACCCCCGGCGCGGTCAGCCTGCAGATCAGGGAGCTGGAAGCGCGCCTTGGCGTACAGCTGTTTTTCCGCAAGCCGCGCAGCATCCAGCTGACGCGTGAGGGGGAACGTTATTACGGCGCGCTTCGCACCGCCTTCCGGATGATGCGTGAGGCGACGGCGGAACTGACGGCGCGATCCGAGATCACTGTTCTGACACTCAGCTGCACGCCGACTTTCGCCATACAATGGCTGATGCCGAGATTGCCTGCCTTCCAGCAGCAACACCCGCATGTGGATGTCCGCATCAGCGTGACGAACCGGCTGGTGGATTTTTCGCGGGATGATGTCGATCTGGCGGTGCGGCACGGGTTCGGCCGGTATGAAGGGCTGGAGAGCATCCGTTTTATCGATGACAGCACCCTGCCGGTCTGCTCGCCGCAGCTCATGGAAAAATATGGGTCACTTCAGGGGGCGGGGGACCTGAAATCCGTTCCGCTTCTGCATGATGAAAACCGCAATGAGTGGCGGCGCTGGTTGGAGGCGGCGGGAGCATCGGAGGTTGATGCCTCCGGGGGGACGGTCTTCATCGACAGCAATGGTGCGCTGGATGCGGCGAAAGCCGGGCACGGCATTGCGTTGACCCGCCGTTCGCTCGTTTCCCGCGAGCTTGCGGAAGGCGCATTGATCGCGCCATTCGGGAAAGACATGGCCAGCACACTTGCCTATTTTCTCGTTTATCCGCGACGCATGCTTGATAATCCCGATCTCGTGTCGCTGATGGACTGGATGCTCTCGGAAGCGGGTTCGACCGAGGCCGGTTCTCTTTGAGGCCAATCCGGTCTATGCCGGAATGAAACAACGGGAATCACTCTTGAAAACCATCGCCATCGATTTCGAGACCGCCAATGAAGAGCGGGGCAGTGCCTGTTCAATCGGGCTTGCGTGGATAGAAGACGGTAATATCGTTCGTGTCGAGGAACGGCTCATCCGGCCGAAGGACATGCGGTTTTCGTCCTTCAACATCGCGGTACACGGAATTCGCCCCGCCGATGTCGAGGACGCGCCGGAATTTCCCGAGGTGATGGAAGAGTTTATCGACGACTTCCAGGGTGCCACCATGATCGCCCATAATGCCGCCTTCGATTTCAGCGTCATGCGGGCATCCTTCGACAAATATCGGCAGTCCTATCCCGATCTTTCTTATCTGTGCAGCGTGAAGATCGCCCGCCATGTCTGGCCGCATCTGGAATCGCACAAGCTGAATGTGATCGCCCATCATCTCCAGCTGCGTTTCGTGCACCATAATGCCGCCGAAGACGCGGTTGTCTGCGCAGCAGCGTCGATTGCTGCTGCCAAGGCTTTGCGCGTTGCCCATGTCCGCGACCTGCCGGAAAAGATCGGCATGGTGGCCGGCCGTCTCACTTCCACCGGTTACCAGCCCTGTAGCATGAAAAAACGCACCGTCTCCCGGGTTGCGTAACCGTTCCTCGCGCTTATGTTTGAAGCAGCGAAACGGAGAAGATACGATGACGATGAAAACTCTGTCGGGTGTGTTTGCGGGCCTTCTGGCATTGCTTCCCGTGACAGCGGCGCATTCACAGGTCGTAGGCAAGGTTGGGGTCGACTGGATCGGTAATGACATCGTCATCGAGGCGGTCGCTGATCCGAAGATCAAGGGCGTGACATGCCATGTCACCTATTTCGAGCGCGGCGTTATCGACCGGCTGAAAAACGGCAACTGGTTTGAAGACCCTTCCAACAACGCCATTTCCTGCAGCCAGACGGGGCCGGTGGAGATCGGTGACATCGATCTGTCGAAGGGCGGCGAGGAGGTGTTCCGGCAAGGCATGTCGCTGGTCTGGAAAAAGCTCGTCGTCAGCCGGGTTTATGACAAGGCGAACGATGCGCTGATCTATCTGGTACATGCGCGGGAACTGACCGACGGTTCGGCGAAGATGGCGATCTCGACCGTGCCGCTGTATAATCAGCAGGTGACGTGGGAAAAGGGCAAGCCGTGAGGTTTTGCCCTTTGCAGATGTATCGTTAACTGCCGGTAGGTCTGATCAGGCCGCTTCGCGCGCCAACTCGTCCGCAATGACGGTGTCGAGGTTGAGGAAGCAGACCATGCTTTTTTCCAGCGCCACGATGCCGCGGCAGAAGTTGCGCTGTTCTTCCGGAATGATATCGGGCGCGGGCTGCAGGTCTTCGGAGCGGATGGTCATCATGTCGGAGACCTGTTCCACCAGAAGTCCGACCAGCTTGCCGCCGATATCTGTGACGATGATGGCGGAGCGTTCGGAAGGTTCGGTCATTTTCATGCCGAGGCGGCCAGCCATGTCGATGACGGGAATGACGGCGCCGCGCAGGTTGATGAGGCCGAGAACATAAGGCGGAGTGTGCGGCATGGGGGTGACGGGCGCCCAGCCACGGATTTCGCGGATCGCCATGATGTCGATACAGAATTCCTGACCGCCGAGATGGAAGGAAACGATTTCGAGATATGCGCCGGATTGTTTGATGGCGTTGGACATGACGGCAGGTTTCCTCTGATGGCTCTTGAGCAGGCCCACGCAGGATTGAGCTTTATGCGGTGGCCGGAATGGACCGGGAGACATCATGTCGAGGCTTTAAAACCGCTATGGTCATAATGCACAGCAAGATTTTAAACTTTCCCTAACAATTGCCGCTTCCAGGCCGCCAAAACCCAGTATTTTGGCGGTTTTCGCATCGGTGCAAAAAGGTTATGATGGAAGCATGAAGGCACTCACGTTCCATCCGCTGAAGTTTATTCTCGCAAGTCTTGCCGCTGCGGCTTCGCTTGCCATCGTGCTTCTTGCCTTTGACGGCTGGGTGCGGCACAGCACGGATATTTTCCTTTCCGCAGTACAGAGCGGCATCGCCTGGTGTTTTTGAGCCTCGCGACGGTTGCGGCTTTGTGACAAATCAGCGCGGTACTCGCAAATACGCCCAGTTGATTTGCCGTCGCCGTCGCCGTTCGTTATCAGTCTGCCAAGGCCTGCGATATGCCGCCGGCTTTCGGGGTAGGATTGGACAATGAGAAACATTCGCATCGTATTATGGGCCGTGGTGGTCGTTCTCGCCGGTGTTGTCAGCTGGCTGACGATCGAGATGACGAAGACCCGTGAGGAGATGGTGGAGACGGTTTATGGCGTGCCGTTCGAGCTGACGGCGCAAAATGGCCAGCCGATCACCGAAAAGGCGTTTCAGGGCAAGCCGACGGCCTTGTTCTTCGGTTTCACCCATTGCCCTGAAGTCTGCCCGACGACACTGTTTGAACTGAACGGCTGGATGGAGAAGGTGGACCCGGCCGGGGACAAGATGCAGGCCTATTTCGTCTCCGTTGATCCCGAGCGCGATACGCCTGACATCATGCAGCAATATGTCTCCAACGTTTCGAAGCGGATCACCGGCATCACCGGTCCGGCCGACAAGATTGCCGAGACGCTGAAAGGCTATCGCATCTATGCCAAGAAGGTGCCTGTCGACGAGAAAGATCCGAATGGTGATTACACCATGGATCACACGGCGTCCGTCATTCTGCTCGATGCCAATGGCCGGTTTGCGGGAACGATCGCCTATGGTGAAAACCCTGACGTCGCCGAGCAGAAGCTGCAAAATCTTCTGAAGGGTACGAAGGCATAATTGCGCTGAGCTGCTTGGACTGATGAAGGTTTTGTGGCAAAGGCAGAACGAGTAGCCTTAGCCAGAGAAAGCAGCCCGCCGTGAGCGAAATCCGACTTTACGTCACCACGACCGAAATCAAGGCCGGTGAAATCCTCGATCTCATGTCGGATTATTTCGGCGAGGAGGATGTTGCGATCGCCACGACCGAGGTGGATGAGAAGCGCGACATCTGGGAAGCCTCCGTCTATCTAATGGCCGAGCAGGAAGACGAGTATCGCGAGCGCGTCAGCGCTTTGCTTGCTCCCACTTTTCCCGGTCTCGTCATAGAAAAAGAGACAGTTCCGGATGTCGACTGGATTGCCAAGTCGCTGGAGGGGCTGAAGCCGGTGCGGGCAGGGCGCTTCATCGTGCATGGCGCGCATGATCGCGACAAGGTGCAGCCGCATGATCTGGCAATCGAGATCGAGGCGGGGCAGGCTTTCGGCACCGGCCATCACGGCACGACGGCGGGTTGCCTTGAAATGATCGAGGACGTTCTGCGGGCACGGACGGTGCGCAATGCGCTCGATCTCGGCACCGGCAGTGGCGTTCTGGCGATTGCGGTGCGCAAGATGCGCCCTATTCCGGTGCTTGCGACGGATATCGACCCCATTGCCGTCAAGGTGGCGAAGGAAAATGTGCGGCTGAACGGCATTGTTTCCGGGCTGGCGCTGGAAACCGCCCCCGGTTTTCACTCCGATGCCTTCCGCAAGTATGGTCCGTTTGATCTCATCATCGCCAATATTCTGGCGCGGCCGCTTATCAAGATGGCGCCGCAGCTTGTCACGCATCTGGCGCCCGGCGGCACTGTCATCCTGTCAGGTATTCTCGCATCGCAGCGCTGGAAGGTTCTCGCCGCCTATAATGGCGCGCGGCTTTCCCATATCCGCACCATCTGGCGCAATGGCTGGGTGACGCTGCATCTGCGCAAAGACTGACGCTGTCGCGACATTCCTTTCGGGCAAAAGAAAAGGCGGCGCTTTCGCGCCGCCTGGAACCCGCGAGCATATGGGAGGAGCTTGCTCAAGCGGGTCGACGTATTCCTGTTCTGGTGCGGTGGAGGGAGGATCGCCGCACCGGAATTAATCAGAATACGTAGCTGGACTTTGCCTTGCGACGCAGATCGGCGCGGTTCACACCGAGTGCTTCGAGCGACTTGTCGTCAAGGTTCAAAAGTGCTGCGTTGACATGGCGGCCGACCTGACGCTGGCGTGCTTCAACGACGCGATCGAAGGCGGTGCGGAGGAAAGATTTTGCCATTGCTTCAAATCCTTGTTTGCCAGGAGAGTATCTCTCTCGCTGTGTTGATCTTGATATAAGCGATGTGATTTTGTTTAGTTAGATGGGATATCTCAATGTTGATATGCAGAAAATGCATATCACTTGTTTTTTAGTATTACTTATTTCGCAAAATATGCACAATTTATCGCCGCAATCGGTTCTGTCATATATGGCTTGAAACGGGGTTTGCCCACGTGGCATTGTCGTTGTGCGCCAATGATTTGACGGCGTGAATGAACCGCTTTCCTCATGACAGTTCCCGAAAGACGCCCATGTTCCAGACCTTCGAAAACAAATCCGCGCCGCAATTTGGCAAGGCCCGTGTCGAGGCGCTGCGCGCCGGTTTCGACGCGCTGGCTATCGATGGTTTTCTGGTGCCGCGCGCCGATGAATATCAGGGAGAATATGTGCCGGAATGCGCCGAGCGCCTGTCCTGGCTGACGGGGTTCACCGGTTCGGCCGGCATCGCGCTGGTGACACGCAGCGAGGCCGTGGTCTTCGTCGATGGCCGGTATACGACGCAGCTCAAGTCGCAGGTCGACCAATCCGTCTTCACGGGCGGTGATCTGGTCGGGGCGCCGCCTTCCGTATGGTTATCCGAACATGCGGCGCAGGGCTTCCGACTGGGGATCGATCCGTGGCTGCATACCGGCGCTGAATTGAAGCGGCTGGAAAAGGCGCTTGCGGCCAAGGGCGGCTCCGTCGTGCTGCTGGAGCGCAATCCGCTTGACGCCCTGTGGCAGGATCGCCCTTCCGAGCCGCTGGAGCCCGTTATTATCCAGCCGGAAGCCTTTACCGGCAAGCTGGCGAAGGAAAAGATCGCGCTGCTGGCGGAGGAGGTTTCGGCCAGGCAGGCTGATGCCCTGCTGGTTACCGATCCGTCTTCCATTGCCTGGATTTTCAATATTCGCGGCAATGACGTGCCGCATACACCGCATCCGCTCGCCCGCGCCATCATCTATGCCGATGGCAGGACGGATATTTTTCTCGACAAGCGCAAGACCGGCATCGAGGCTGAGGCCTATCTGGCGCAAATGGCGACACAGCTGCCGCCATCCAAGATTGCCGATCGCCTGCATGCGATTGCCAGCGCCAAGGGCCGGGTCATGGTCGACGCAGATCTGACACCGGTTGCGCTGACGAGCGCAATCACGGCGGCGGGCGGTATATTGGTGGAGACGTCCGATCCCGTCCGCCTGCCGCGCGCCTGCAAGAACAAGGCGGAGCTTGCCGGTTCGGCCGCAGCGCACGTGCAGGATGGCGCGGCTATGGTCGAATATCTGAGCTGGCTGGACCGCCAACAGCCGGGCAGCGTCACCGAAATCGCTGCGGTCAAGGCGCTGGAGGCAGCGCGGGCCAGGGTGGGGCAGGCGATGCAGAACCCGCTGAAGGATGTGTCTTTCGACACGATTTCCGGCGCTGGCGAACATGCCGCCATCATCCATTACCGCGTCACCACCGACACGGACCGCACACTTGCCGATGGCGAGATGTTCCTCGTCGATTCCGGCGCGCAATATGTCAACGGCACCACCGACATCACCCGTACTGTCGCAATCGGCACGGTGCCGGAAGAGCAGAAGCGTTTCTTCACGCTGGTGCTTAAGGGGGTGATCGGCATCAGCACTGCACGGTTTCCGAAGGGAACGCGTGGTTGCGACCTTGATCCCCTGGCGCGCACCGCGCTGTGGAAGGCAGGCGCCGATTATGCCCATGGCACCGGCCACGGTGTCGGCTCCTATCTCTCGGTGCATGAGGGACCGCAGCGTATCGCGAGGCTTTCGACGCAGGAGTTGCTGCCGGGCATGATCCTGTCGAACGAGCCGGGTTATTACCGCCCCGGTGCTTTCGGCATCCGCATCGAGAACCTGATCTATGTGCGGGAGGCGCAGGAGGTGGCCGGCGGCGACCAGCCAATGCTCTCCTTTGAGACGCTGACCTGGTGCCCCATCGACAACAGGCTTGTCGTCGTGTCACTCCTGACCGACGAGGAACTCGACTGGCTGAATGCCTACCACGCCGACGTTCTGGAGAAGCTCTCTCCGCTGATCACTGATGAAGAGGTTAAAGCCTGGCTTGTTGCAGCGACCAGGCCACTGGAGAGGATCGCTTAAAGCAGCCCAAAATGCCTGATGGCGATGACGACGGCCCAGCCGATCGCCAGCATCGTCAGGCCGGGAAACCGCAGGCAGACCAGAAGGGCTGCCGCCATGCCGATCTTCACCTCGTATCCGCCTTCGAAAAAGGCGGGTGCGACAAGCGTGGTCAGAACCGCAACGGGTACGGCGTTCAGCCCCGCTTCCATGCGCGGCGGGATGGATTTCATCCGCGTCATCAGCACATAACCGCCGATGCGGGTGAGATAGGTGGCGACGGCGGCGAGCGCGATCAGGATCATCGTATCGGTGTGGAGCATGTCGCTCATGGCGTTTCCACCCTGTTTTCAGGAGTGGCCTCGCCGTTGGGTTTGGGCGGATAAAGGACGGCGACGAGAATGCCGGCAATCGCACCGAGGCTGACATGCCAGGGGGAGCCGACGAAGTGATAGGCGACCGTTGCGCCAACCGCACTTGCCAGCATCACCGGGTAGAAATTCTCCCGCTGGCGGAAGCTCAAGACCATGCCCATGAAATAGATCGGCAAAAGCACGTCAAGGCCGATGGCCTTGGGATCGCCGACGAGATTGCCGAGCGAGGCGCCGAGAATGGTCATGGCCAGCCACAGCACATAGACCGGCGCGGCAAAGCCCATATACCAGGAGAAACCGACCGTGCCGGTGTTTTCATATTTCCGGACCGATTCGGCGAATTGCGGATCTACCAGAACGAAGAAGCCGGCCGCCTTTTGCATCAGCGACCAGCCGGAGATCATTCGGGCAATGGCAGCCGAATAAAGGATATGGCGGAAATTGACGGCGAAGACGGAAAGAACGATCAGCCATGGGGCGACCTTCTGGCCAAACAGTTCGATGCCGACAAGCTGGCTCGCGCCGGCATAGACGGTGCCGCTCATGATCGTGGCTTCGGTGACGCTCAGGCCGTTATCGACTGCAACCGCGCCGAACAGCGCGCCAAAGGGGGCGGCGGAAAGGGCGATTGGAAAACCGGTCCTCAGTCCCTCGCGAAAATCTTTATTGAACATTCTCTGGAAACTCCTTGCCGCCGCTCTATCGCCGTCCCGGCTGGCTGGCAAACGAATTGCATGAATGGATCGATTGATTCCCTTGAAGCTTCCGTTACGGTAACGCCGACAGGCAACGCCGGACGAGAGATCTCATAGGGTTTCGTCGGGGCGTCCAAATCGTGAAATCATGGAAGATCAATGCTCGAAAAGCAGGAAAAGGCGGTCCTGGCCGCGCGTATCAAGGATTACCTTGCCCGGGAGACCGAAACCGAGATGGGCCTTCTTGAGGCGGAAATTTTCGTGGAGTTTCTGGCCGAGGAGGTCGGATATGTTTTCTATAATCAGGGGCTGAAGGATGCACATGCTGCAATCCTGCGGCGTCTTGAGGACGCGGCCGGTGACATCGACGTGTTGGAAAAACCGAGGTTGCGTTAAAGGGGCGGTCAGTCGCGCAATATGTCGCGGCTGTTGACGATTGCGGCGCCCTTTTCCCGCATGGCTGCAATCGCGGCCTTTATGCCCTGTGGATCGATGCCGCGGCTTGCATCCTCGATGAAGCGGACCTTGATGCCGGGTAACATGGCGATGGCATCGAGCACCGAAAAACGGACACAATAATCGGTGGCGAGGCCGCATATATCGAGCTGCGTCACGCCCTGACGGGCCAGATAATCGGCAAGGCCTGTTGTCGCCGACTGGTCATTGTCGCGAAAGGCGGAATAGCTGTCGACGGCGGGGTTTTCACCCTTCTGCTGAATATAGTCGAATGCTTCCGTCTTCAGATCGGGGTGGAATTCCGCATCCTGCGTGCCCTGCACGCAATGGTCCGGCCACATCATCTGCGGTTTGCCGGAAAGTTCGCCCATGTCGAAAGGTTTCCTGCCGGGATGCTGGGACGCGAAACTGCCGTGGTTTTCCGGGTGCCAGTCCTGCGAGGCGACGATGAGGTCATAACCGCCATTGTCGATCAGGGCATTGGCGGCAGGCACGATCCTGTCCCCTTCGGTAACGGCCAGATTGCCGCCGGGGCAAAAGCCGTTCTGGATGTCGATGAGCAGCAGCGCCTTCATGATTTGCCTCCCTTTTGCCAGCAGGATGCCAAGCCGGCTTTGGCGGATCAAGTCCCCATTCAACCTTTGTGCCCACGTGACTGGTGGATGACGACAGCTTGTCCCGTCGCAGTCCTGCCGCATTTACAGCAAATTTCCGGCCAAGTCGGAATTTACCTGACGATGCGGCGACGGAAACTTTAAAGGCCGATGACGCCCCGCGGGGCATTTTTTGGGGACGAGCGATGTAATGCACGCCGTTCCAGTACAGTCATCGTTTCGCCTTCGCCTGACATGCGCAGACCTTAACGAAGTATTTTTGCAGGGACTCGTAAACACTTTGGTTACCATAATTCGTCATGCTTCGAACCAGTCAGTTCCGAAAGCGGCGTGGTGTTCACCCGCTGTTCGGATGCCCCAAAATCCCACCGGCATTGTCCGGGTGTGCGTGAACGGTTCGAGTAACGAGTATCATGGCGTTTTCTGCTGCGGCCTATAATGGCGCCGGTCTTGCCGGGTCGTCTTGCCTCAAGAAAGGCAAATCCTTTTCGCTTGGCCGAATGTCCGCGCTGCTCGGCGGCGGTGCCTTTGCCGGACTTTTCGCTTTTGCTGCCTTCGCATCGCTGCATAGCATGGCGGCCGCCTCGCATGGCGTTGGGCAATTTGAAAAGACGCTGGTGGCCCGGCTTGATTCCGCCGAAGCGGCGATCGGCCACGTGACGGGGCGGGATATTCACGTCCGCAAGTTTTCCCGCCTGAGCGATCACAGCCATGGCCCGCAAAAGGCCGTTCGCCTTGCCGGCATCATGCCGGAGATCGGCGCGAAGGAATTCCGCGAGCGTTTTGGCGCGGCGGCGAATGCCAAAGGGCAGGCGACGGTGAAGGAACTTGCCGCGCTCAGGCCTTCGGCAATCGTCGATTCGGCGCTTGGGCGCACCACTGATGTGGCCTATCAAAGCGCTGCCTCGCAACATCCGGCATTCGAAGTGGCGCTGGCACGCCCGCAGATCGAGGAAGAGGCGAGCAGCCTGCTTCCTGATGATGTGCCGCTTCCGAGCTTCCGGCCCGAAGTGGCGGCGGCCGAGACGGTTGAGCCGTCGCCGCGTCCCGCCCTTTCCAAAGCTGCTGTTGCTTCAGCCCCCGATTTTGATGCGCCGGTTCCGCTGCGCGCGCCGCAGCAGCCCAAGCAGGGCACCGGTGCCATGCTTGCCTTTGCAAAGCCTGACAATCCGATGCGCGAGCCGAGCAAGATGGATGCGGTTCCGTGGCCGGATCGCGGCAATGGCACGGCGATTTACGATATTTCCTCCGGCACGGTTCACATGCCGAATGGCGAGAAGCTGGAAGCGCATTCCGGCATCGGCAAGATGCGCGACAACCCCGACTTTGTTCACGTCAGAATGCGCGGCTCTACGCCGCCCTCCAGCTATCGTCTGACGATGCGCGAAGCGCGGTTTCATGGCGTCGAAGCCATTCGCCTGACACCGGAAAACGGCGTCAACCCGCATGGTCGTGATGGACTTCTTGCCCATACCTACATGCTGGCGAAACGCGGCGAATCGAATGGCTGTGTCGTGTTCCGGGATTATTCCCGCTTTCTGGCCGCCTTCAAGCGCGGCGAAGTCAAGCGCATGATCGTCGTGCCGAAACTGAACGGTAACCGACCGACGCTTGCCAGCAGCGGCGGTAAAAGTGGCGGCAAGACGCTGCTCAGCATGTTCTCGCGCGGCAGTGATTCCTGATCCGTCTTGTTTCTTAGCGGCTGCGCCGCTGCGTCAGCACCATGCCGGCGAGGATGAGAAGAATGCCAAGCGCGCTTGCCCAGATTTTCGGCGGATGATCGCTGAAAAGATCGAGCACAACGCCTGAGACCATTTGGCCGCTGATGACCAGAAGTGCGGTATTGACCGCGCCGATGCGCGGGATGAGCCAGCTGCCCGAGGCGATGAAGACGACGCCGATCGGCCCGCCGATAAAGGCGAGCCACGGTGCATCAGCCGCGCCCGGCGGAATGAGACCGCCGACGATGAGGCCTATGACGGTCAGCACGGCAAAGCCAACGATATGGTTCCAGAAGGAGGCGATAAGCGGTGAGTTCGACAGGCTCAAGCGGCCGTTGATCTGGCGACTCAGCGCCACGAAGACGCCGCCGGCAAAGGCCATGGCGATCCAGACGATCATGCCGTTCTCCCCACCAGAATGATGAGTGCGCTGCCGCAGAGGATCAGCGCTACCGCTGCCATGTCCCGCACATCCGGACGCCGTTTCGGCAGGCCGAAGAGGCCGAAAAGATCGGCCAACAGGCTGAAGATCACCTGTCCGCCGAGACCCAGCGCTATGGTGCCGGAAAGCGCCAGCGGCGAATTGACGGCGGTGGAGGTGAGGATGACGATGGCCGCACCCACGACCCCGCCGCAATAGGCCCAGAGCGGCGCCTTTGGTTTTGCCGGGGCCGCGGGGTCCTTCTTCGGGCGCATGATGGCGAGATAGATGAGCGCTGCCACCGTACCTGTGCCATGCGCCGTCCACGAGGAAAACAGCGCACTGCCGTAATGGGCTAGCTGGCCGTTGAAATGCACCATCAGGGTCAAAAGACAACCGCTCGCGAAGGCGGCGGCAAGATGCAGCGGGTTGAGGCGGGGATGCGTCATATCTGTCATGGCGGGTCTGTTGTGGCGTGCCGGGAGAGCTGAAGAGGTACCCGAGCTTTAGCCGATATGTGCCTGAAGCGGAATCGAATTGCGCCGTTTCTCGGCTTCAGGTGGCATTATCCTGTGCGCTACGGAACCAGTGACCCTGCCACGCATTATTCCAGCATGAAGAAAACGACGCGCAAGCCATTGAACCGGATGACGATTTTCGTCATTTCGATTTTCGTTCTCGCAGCCGTGATTGCGGCGGTTTATCTCGTCGGCTTCACGCCCGGCGAGGCATGATCCAGCTTGTTCAATTGCCGGCGGGAGCAGTCTTGCCCTTGCCGCCTTCGAGCGTGACACTCAGCTTGGCGATGGCGAATCGGAGGCCGCGCAGAAGGAAACGACTGGTTTCCAGATAGGCGCGATAGGGCAGTACCGTAAAATAACGCCAGCGCGGCAGGCGGTAAATGCGCAGATTGTTCTGGATCTGACTCTCACCATCCGCATCCTGCGTGGCGCAGAGCGGGTAGATGAAAGCCCCCTTGAGGCCTGCCAGATATTCCAGATCGAATGCGATATCATAAGCCAACCGCATCGGGATCAGTTTCGATATCCATTTTCCGGCGCGGCGGTTGACGAGATAGGCGCCTGAGCCTTTTTCCCGCGTCAGGGCAATGGCCAGCGAACGGCCATTGGAAAGCGGGCGAAACGGGAATTTGCGACCGTTGCTGACTGTCGTCAGCCGCAGCAAATCCCAGTCGCCACCATTCAGCACCGCCTCATCGACTGCATTCAGAAAATCATTGTCGAAGACCACGTCGTCTTCAAGGATGAGCGCGATATCGGCGTCGCCATCCATGAATTTATTGGCGCAGGCGACATGGCTGAGATAACAGCCGATTTCCGGCGGTGACGTGCGCCGGCCATGCATGAGCATGTAGGAAATCTCGCTGAATTCCGGGATCGGATAATTCAGTTCGCGGCCATTGACGCCGGCGATACGCACCGCCTGCAGTCCGATGGCGTCGAGCCGGGCAGTCATATCCTCAAGGCGCTTGGTGGCGCTATCCATGTTGATCAGGAAAACGGCAAGCTTGCGCTGGCTTTTCGGTAAAATATGCAAAGCGGTCCTCGCCCGGTTTTCACTGTCGTGTAGCAATTTCTTTATTGCAACGGCATGACGTGGGCTATGGAAAAAGCTGTCTTGAACCTGTCTTAACCGTTCGAATCAAACCTTTTCCACAAATCCATCCAGCACGCGCTTTTGTCCGGCGCGGTCGAAATCGATGGTCAGCTTGTTGCCCTCGATGGCGGAGATATTGCCGTTGCCAAACTTCATGTGGAAAACGCGGTCGCCGACGAAGAATTTCGACGGGGTATCGGCAACGGACTTGGCCACCAGCTCGCCATCAATCGTGCGGGTGCGCGGGCCGCTTTCGCCATAACCGATCCGCTCGACCGCATGGCCGGAGCGTGTGCCCCAGTTATCGCGGGTGGCGTCCGACTTGTTGGCCTGCGCCCGTTTCCAGCCGGGGGTGGAATAATTATTGGCGAAGGGTTCCGCCTTGTCGAAGCGGGACTGGCCATAGCCGCCGCGTCCGCCATAACCGCCGTAATTGCTGTCGGAGGCCGCAACATCCACATGGGCGGGCGGCAGTTCTTCCAGAAAACGCGAGGGCAGGGTGGATTGCCATAAACCGTGGATACGCCGGTTCGACACGAACCAGATATGGCAAAGCTTCTTGGCGCGGGTGATGCCGACATAAGCAAGACGGCGTTCTTCCTCGAGACCGGAGCGGCCGCCTTCGTCCAGCGCCCGCTGATGCGGGAACAGGCCTTCTTCCCAGCCGGGCAGGAAGACGGTGTCGAATTCCAGACCCTTGGCGGAATGCAGCGTCATGATGGACACGGCATCCAGTTCCGCATTCTGTTCCGCGTCCATGACGAGTGCGACATGTTCGAGAAATCCGCGCATGCTTTCGAAGGATTCCATCGAACGGATGAGTTCCTTCAGGTTCTCCAGCCGTCCGGGGGCTTCCGCCGTCTTGTCGGCCTGCCACATGGCGGTGTAGCCGCTTTCGTCGAGGATCTGCTCGGCAAGCGTGGTGTGCTCGGTGTTTTCCAGGAGGCCCTGCCAGCGGCGGAAATCCTGCACCACATCGAACAGCGCCTTGCGCGCCTTTGGTTTCAACTCGTCAGTCTCGATGATGTCGGCCGCTGCCGCCAGCATCGGAATATCGCGGGCGCGGGCGTAGTCATGCAGGTTGCGAATCGTCGTATCGCCGAGGCCGCGCTTAGGGGTATTGACGATGCGCTCGAAGGCGAGATCGTCGGCCGGCTGGCAGACCAGCCGGAAATAGGCCATGGCGTCGCGGATTTCGAGGCGCTCATAAAAACGCGGACCGCCGATGACGCGGTAATTGAGGCCAAGCGTGACGAAACGGTCTTCGAATTCGCGCATCTGGAAGGAGGCGCGAACGAGGATGGCCATGTCGTTCAGCTTGTGGTTCTTGCGCTGGAGCTGCTCGATTTCTTCACCGACGGCGCGGGCTTCCTCTTCGGAATCCCAGGCAGCATGCACCATGACTTTTTCATCGTCCGGGCTGCTGCGTTCGGTGAACAGGGTCTTGCCGAGACGCCCTTCATTATGGGCGATCAGATGGCCGGCTGTTCCGAGAATATGTTCGGTGGAACGGTAGTTGCGTTCCAGCTTGATGACCTTTGCACCGGGGAAATCCTTGTCGAAACGCAGGATATTATCCACTTCGGCCCCGCGCCAGCCATAGATCGACTGGTCGTCGTCGCCAACGCAGCAGACGTTCTGCGGTTCGCCTTTCGGGCGCTGCGCAAGCAGCCGCAGCCACATATATTGGGACGTGTTGGTGTCCTGATATTCGTCGACCAGAATGTAACGGAACTTCTGGTGATATTCGTTCAGGATATCGGTGTGACGACGGAAGATGCTGATCGGGTGCAGCAGCAGATCGCCGAAATCGCAGGCGTTCAGCGTTTTCAGCCGCGCCTGATAGGCGGCATAGAGTTCGCGGCCCTTGCCGTTGGCGAAGGCACGGCTGTCGCCCTCCGGAATATCCGGCGGCGTCAGGCCCTTGTTCTTCCAGCCGTCGATCATGCCGGCGAATTGTTTGGCCGGCCAGCGCTTGTCATCAAGACCTTCGGCCTGGATGAGCTGTTTCAAAAGCCGCACCACATCATCGGTATCGAGAATGGTGAAATCCGACTTCAGGCCGATCAGTTCGGCATGGCGGCGCAGAAGCTTGACACCGATGGAGTGGAAGGTGCCGAGCCACGGCATGCCCTCAACGGCGCCACCGACCAGAACGCCGATACGTTCCTTCATCTCGCGGGCGGCCTTGTTGGTGAAGGTCACGGCAAGGATTTGGCTCGGATAGGCGCGGCCGGTCGCCAGAATATGGGCGATGCGGGTGGTCAGAACGCGGGTCTTGCCGGTGCCGGCGCCGGCCAGCACCAGAACAGCGCCATCCAGCGTTTCCACGGCCTCACGCTGTTCCGGGTTGAGGCCCGAAAGATAGTCGGGTGTCGGCCGGGCCTGATCGCGCGCCGCCATGGCGCGCGCGGCAATGCCAAGCCCGCCGCCGCCTTCCGAAGGGGCATTGTTCGTCGCCCTGCGCGGCGTCACGGGTTCTTCATCGAAGAACGGCATATCGTCAAAACTATTGCTCATGCGGCCCAATGTAGTGATTCGGTATGTAAAGGCCAGAACTCTGTTCTGCTTTTATTCCGGTATCAACCGTCAAAACGCCTATTCCAAGGCATTTTCTTTGCGACGTGCTGGAGAACACGACGCAAAACAGCAATGGCGCAGATCCGGTCGCGACGTGAGTAGCAGCGGTTTCAGCTGGGATGCTCAATCCTTTACAACGCGCGCTTCTTTCAATTTCTTGAGGTAGATCGCGCATTGTTTCGAAGTCAGTCCCGGCGACCTATCTGATTCCCACAATGCAATAAGCTCATTGATGTTGAGATAAGGTTCGAGGTAAGGCGCGGCCTTGTCGGCTATCAGGCCAGAAACTTCATTCGCCAATGCAATTGGATCTGTTGCGCCGGTAATCTCCCACCATTTGTCATGCGGCTCCGGCAACAGCCGACCTATTCTTAACCTCAAATGGCCATCTGTGCTTGTCGTCTTTTCCAGGTGAGAGCACGACCCTTCCTGAAGTTCGCCATAAACAACTGCGAGATTGACGGTGAAAAGCAATCTTTCCGATGTGTTGGACCTGCTTTTCTGAAATTCGATGATTGCAACATTGTCGTCCATCCTCTTCCTGAGGGAGTTACGGCGTTTGACAAATCCGCTGTTCACGACTTTTCCAGCGGACGAACCAATGACGTGCTTAAAAATATCTGGAATGGGGTTAAGCTTCGTCATCTATCTCTCACAATGGATTGCAGGTTTGATCATTCACTTTAAGCCTGCCTGTCGGCATCGAAAGCGGCATCCACCGGCAATTGCAGTGCCACGGCGAGCTGGTTGGTCTTGGCGGCAAGGGCGATGACACGCAGCAGGTCGGCATGCTGTTCGGTGGTCATGCCCTTGGCTTTTGCGGCCGCCGTGTGGGAATGGGCGCAATAGGAGCAGCCATTGGTGACGGAGACGGCGATGTAGAGCATTTCCTTCACCACGGGATCGAGCGCCGAAGGTGTCGCCATCACGGCCTTGACCTCGGCCCAGGTCTTTTCAAGCAGGTCGGGATCAAAGGCGAGATAGAGCCACATATTGTTGATGAAATCCGATTTGCGGGTGGTGCGGATATCATCGAACACGGCTTTGACGCGTGGGTCGGCTTGCGGGTTTTCGGCTTTCGTCACGGTGCTCATGGCTTCCTCCGGGAATGGTTTTCGGCTTTTAGAGTAACCGATCGGCGGAGATTTGCGACAGAAACGGTTGCGCGATGCTTTCCGACGAAAATTCATCACAAATTACAATTATGTAAGGAACGGTTTTGTGCGTTGCCTTCGTTAAGGCAAGCAGGAATACTTTGCGCGTTCCAACAGGGTTCGGTTTGGAACTCCATTTTACTGAGCGGATCAACCGGAGAAATATATGCGGGTCTGGAAACAGGTGGGTGTCAGTGTTGCCGTGGTGGGAGCGGGGCTCTGTCTTTGGGGCTTTTATTCGCCCGAAGCCCGCAATGTTCTCGCTGCCATCGGGCTTGGCAAAATGCCGGCCGGCTCGATCGAGGTTGCCGCATCCGGCGCCGGAAGCCCTAGCACGCCAGCGGGCCAGAATGCCGGTGGTGCGCGTCGCAACAGCAACGCGACCTTGGTGGTGATGGCTCCCGTCAAAAAAGGCACGGTCAATGATCGCCTGAATGCCATTGGCAACGGCGAGGCGATCCAGTCGGTCGTCGTCATGCCGCAGGTCTCCGGCACCGTTTCGGAAATCCGCACCTCCTCCGGTGCCCGTGTCGTGAAGGGGCAGGTCCTTGCAAGGCTCGATGATGAGGAGCAGGTGATCGAACGGGACAAGGCGCAGGTCACGCTGCGCAGCGCGGTTGAAAAATCCAGTTCCTATAAGAACCTGAAATCCGTCTCCCGTCTTGACGTGCTGGATGCGGAGATTGCCGAAGAGGCTGCCAAACTTGCGCTGAGCACTGCTGAGCTGAACCTCAAGCGTCGCGACATCGTCGCGCCGATCGAAGGCGTTGCGGGTATCGTCGCTGTCAATATCGGTGACAATGTCACCACGCAATCGACCATCGTCAGCATTGACGACCGCTCCGAAATTCTCGTCAATTTCTGGGCTCCCGAGCGTTTCGTAACCGCGATCAAGGTCGGCATGCCGGTGGAAGCGACGTCGATTTCCCGGCCCGGTGAGACCTTCAAGGGTGAGATCGAGGCCGTCGATAACCGCGTTGACGAGGCAAGCCGCACGATCCGTATCCGGGCGAAGTTTGGCAATGAGAAGGATGAGCTGAGGGCCGGCATGTCCTTCGGCGTCACCATGCGTTTTGTCGGCGAAACCTATGCCTCGGTCGATCCTCTGGCCGTGCAGTGGGACGCGGAAGGCTCCTATGTCTGGCGCGTTGCCGATAACAAGTCGCACAAGGTGCGGGTACAGATCGTGCAGCGCAACCCCGATGCGGTTCTGGTCAAGGCCGAGTTGGCGGAGGGCGAGCCTGTCGTGATCGAGGGTCTGCAGCGTGTGAGAGAAGGCGGCGCGGTTCGCGTCGGCAATCAGCCAAAGCCTGAAGAGGTTGCCAGCCAATGACGACGCAACCGCCTGCCGGTCAAGATTCCAAGATCGCCTTTACCGCCTTGTTCGTCCGCCGGCCTATTCTGGCGGCGGTTCTCAACACTTTGCTGGTTGTTGCCGGCCTTGCCGCGCTGGTCGGCGTCGAAGTGCGCGAACTGCCTGATGTCGACCGACCGACGATCAGCGTCAGGACCACCTATGAGGGGGCGGCACCCGAGACCATCGATCAGGAAGTGACGCAGACCATCGAAGGCGCGGTTGCGCGTGTCAGTGGCGTCAAATCCATCTCTTCCAATTCGCAGTTCGGCACAAGCCGTGTGACACTGGAATTCGGCGACAATGTCGATCTGCCGGTTGCCGCAAACGACGTGCGCGATGCCATCGGCCGCGTCACCAACCAGCTGCCTGACGATGCCGACGAGCCGCAGATCATCAAGGCGGATTCCGACAGCCAGCCGATCATGCGCCTTGCCGTCACCTCGACCACGCTCAGCATGGAAGACCTGACCAAGCTGGTGGATGACGAGATCATCGACCGTCTGGCCGCCGTCGACGGTGTAGCGGATGTGGAGCTTTACGGCGATCAGGAAAAGGTTTTCCGCGTCGATCTCAATCAGGCGGCACTTGCCAGCCGTGGGCTGACGGTCACGGATGTTTCGAACGCGCTCGCGAGTGCTGCCCTCGACGTGCCGGCGGGATCGCTAAAAAGCACGACGCAGGATATCGTCGTGCGCGCCACGGCCAGCCTGACGAAGCCCGAAGATTTCTCCAATCTTTTGATCAAGAACAATATTCGCCTGAGGGACGTCGCGACCGTCATGCTGGGCGCGGATGATGAATCCACCTCGCTGCGTTCCAACGGCGTGCAGGGCGTCGGTCTCGGCGTCATCCGGCAGGCGCAGTCGAACACGCTCAGTATTTCCACGGGCGTGAAGGCCGCTGTTGATGCCATGTCGGCCAACCTGCCGGAGGGCACGCGTATTGTTGTTACCAGCGATGACGCCGTCTTCATCGAAGGCGCGCTGCACGAGGTCGAACTGGCGCTCGGACTTTCCGCGCTTATCGTCGTCGTCGTGCTTTACCTGTTCCTGCGCGACTGGCGTGCCACTCTCATTCCAGCGATCACCATGCCAGTGGCGCTGATCGGCACCATTGTCGCCATCTATATGGTCGGCTTTTCGGTCAACATCCTGACGCTGCTCGCCATCGTTCTGGCGACCGGTCTCGTGGTCGACGACGCCATCGTGGTGCTGGAAAACATCGTGCGCCGCCGTGCGGAAGGCATGGGGCCGCGGGCCGCAGCCGTTCTCGGCACGCAGGAAGTCTTCTTCGCGGTCATCGCAACGACGGCGACGCTTGCCGCTGTGTTCATTCCGCTTTCCTTCCTGCCGGGCCAGCTTGGAGGTCTGTTCCGTGAATTCGGGTTTGTGCTGGCCTTCGCGGTGGGCTTGTCTTCAATTGTGGCCTTGACGCTTTGCCCGATGCTGGCCTCGCGCATGCTCAAGGAAGGGTTGAAGGAACCGACGGGACCGCTTGCCTGGTTCGGCAATGTCTTTGCCTCCACCTATAAGACGACGCTTGCCGCCTGCCTCAACAATCCGCTGATTGTCATCGTTGTGGCGCTGATCTTTTCCGGCCTGTCGTGGATCGCCTTCGGCATGATCCAGAACGAGCTGACGCCGCGCGAGGACCGTGCATCGATCATGATGCGGGTGACAGCGCCGCAGGGCGTCAGCCTCGAATATACCCGCGACCAGCTGCAGCGGATCGAGGAAAACCTGCAGCCACTGCGCGACAGTGGCGAAATCCGCAATATCTACTCCATCACCGGCATGAACGGGTCTTCCAATACCGGTTTCATGGTGCTGACGCTCGCCCCGTGGGCCGATCGTGAGCGCACGCAGAACCAGATCGCTGCCGACGTCACCTCCGCCGCCAACAGCGTACCGGCGCTGCGCGGCAATGCGATGCAGCCGAACAGCCTCAGAATTCGCGGCGCCGGCAACGGGTTGCAGATGGCTATGGTCGGCAGCAATTATCCGGCGCTGACGGCGGCGACGCAGAAATTGCTGCTTTCCATGGAAGAAAGCGGCCTGTTCGACACGCCGCGCTTCGACAACGAGCCCAATCAGGCGCAAATCTCCGTCTCCATCGACCGTGAACGCGCGTCGGATCTCGGTATTGATATCACCGGCCTGTCGCGCGCCATGCAGTCGCTGCTGGAAGGACGCTCGATCGTCGATGTCTTCGTGGATGGCGATGCGATCCCGGTGCGGCTGCTATCGTCTACCCGGCCGATCAACGATCCGACCGATCTTGAAAACGTTTTCCTGAAAACGGGCGACGGCAAGATCGTGCCGATGTCGGTCATTGCCACGCTCAAGGAAAATGCAGTTGCCCCGCAGCTGAACCGCGAGCAGCAGCTTCCCTCCGTCGGCTTCACCGCCAACCTCAAGGACGGCGTTTCGCTTGGTGAGGCCCTTCAAAAGGTGAATGAGCTGTCGCAATCGGTAATGCCGCCCGGCGCCCGCCTGCTGCCGCTCGGTGAAGCGGCGACGCTTGAGGAAAATTCGAGCGGCATGTTGCTGACCTTCGGTTTCGCCATCGCCATCATCTTCCTCGTGCTCGCCGCACAGTTCGAAAGCGTGCTGAGTTCGGTTATCATCATGTCCACGGTGCCGCTCGGTCTTGCCTGCGCGGTCATCGCGCTGCTGGTTACCGGATCGAGCCTCAACGTCTATAGCCAGATCGGTCTCGTGCTGCTCGTCGGCGTGATGGCCAAGAACGGCATCCTCATCGTCGAATTCGCCAACCATCTGCGCGATCAGGGCGCAACCGTGCGCGAAGCCATCGAAAAGGCCACCAGCATCCGCCTGCGCCCCGTGATGATGACGATGATCGCCACCATTCTCGGCGGCGTGCCGCTGGTGCTGGCGCAGGGGGCGGGTGCGGAAGCGCGCATCGCGCTCGGCTGGGTCATCGTCGGCGGTCTCGGTTTTGCGACGCTGGTGACGCTTTATATCACCCCGGTCTCCTACCTGCTGATCGCCCGCTTCGCCAAACCGCAGGCGGATGAGGAAATCCGCCTCCACCGCGAACTCGAACTTGCGGCCCGCCGCAAGGCGCTGGAAGAGGACAAGCCGCTGCTTGCGGCGGAGTAGAACGAGGTTTTCGCTAAACCGCGTCCGGCGCAATTCCGATGCTGGACAAAGGGTTAACCTTATCCCATACCACCTGACGGAATTTTGTGACGGATCTGCTCCGTTACGGGCGGATGTTGCTGTGGAGATGGATGATGGCGCTGAAAGATGTGGTGGCGGGTGAGCGGAACGAAGAGGGTATTGCCTCGGTGCTCGCAGTGCTAAAACAGCAGCTGGGCGAAAGGCTCCAGACCGGACAGGCGTTTCGCGAGCAGCATGGCCACACCACAACTTACCTGACCCTGCAGTCGCCGGATGGCGTTGTCTTTGCCGAAAGCGCTGACGATGTGAAAGCCGTGGTGAAGGCCTGTGCGCAATATAAGGTGCCGGTCATTCCCTTTGGAACGGGGTCTTCGCTCGAAGGTCAGGTCAACGCGCCGAATGGCGGAATTTGCATCGATTTCAGCCGGATGAATCGCATCATTGAGGTGAATGCCGAAGATCTTGACGTGACGGTGGAGCCGGGAGTGACGCGCGAGGACCTCAATGTCTACCTGCGCGATACCGGCCTGTTTTTCCCGATCGATCCGGGCGCCAATGCCTCGATCGGCGGCATGGCCTCGACGCGGGCTTCCGGCACCAATGCCGTGCGTTATGGCACGATGAAGGACAATGTGCTCGCCGTTACCGCCGTTGTTGCCAATGGCGAAGAAATCCGCACCGCGCGCCGCGCCCGCAAGTCGTCGGCCGGTTACGATCTGACCCGGCTTTTTGTCGGGGCCGAGGGGACGCTCGGGGTTCTGACGTCGGTGACGCTGCGGTTGCAGGGCATACCTGAAAAGATCGCCGGTGGGGTCTGCACCTTCGACAGTATCAAGGCGGCCTGCGACGCCGTCATCATGACGATCCAGATGGGTGTACCGGTTGCCCGCATCGAATTGCTGGATGAGGTGCAGGTGCGCGCCTGCAACGCCTATTCCGGTCTGAACTACGCGGAAAAGCCGACGCTGTTCGTGGAGTTTCACGGCACGGAAGAGACGGCGGCGCTGCAATCGCAGCAGTTCGCCGAGATAGCCGCCGAATGCGGCGGCGTCGATTTCCGCTGGACGGGCGATGCCACTGAGCGCAACAAGCTGTGGAAGGCGCGGCATGATGCCTATTGGGCCGCGCGGGCGCTTGCGCCTGATCTCGATGCGCTTTCCACCGATGTCTGCGTGCCGATTTCGCGGCTGGCGGATTGCGTGCTGGAAACGCAGCAGGATATTGCTGAAAACGGCTTCTTGGCGCCAATCGTCGGCCATGCGGGCGACGGGAACTTTCATGTCCTTATTCTGTTCGATGGCAAGAATGCCGAAAGCGTTGCGAAAACCGAAGCTTTCGTCGCCCGCCTCAACCGCCGGGCGATCGCCATGGATGGCACCTGCACCGGCGAACATGGCATCGGCCAGGGCAAGATGAGTTTTCTGGCCGAAGAGGCAGGAAATGCGCTGGATGTGATGCGCATCATCAAAACGTCGCTCGATCCGGATAATATCTTTAATCCGGGCAAATTGTTCCGTCTTGTCTGATCATCCTCACATTTGATTGGTACAAAAGGCTGCTTGCCGTTAAGGCAGAAAAGAATAGGTTTGCAGCGTTCGCGAAGGGAGATGCAGGTCAGTGCTCGGGCGTATTCTGGTTTTTCTGGGCGGACTGCTGGCCTTGGTGCTGTTTTCGGCGCTGCTCATTCCCTATTTCGTCGACTGGACGGATTTCCGCCGCGATTTTGAAGACCAGGCAAGCCGCATTCTGGGCAAGAAGGTGGTGGTGCACGGTCGTGTCGAGGCGCGTATCCTGCCTTTCCCTTCGGTGACGCTGCATGATGTGCGCGCCGGAACGGATGCGGATGGATCGCCGCTGATCCAGGTGGCGCGTTTTTCCATGGATGCCGAGTTGGCACCTTTCCTTTCCGGCGAGGCGCGCATCTTCGACATGCGCATTGAGGAACCCAAGGCCAAGATTCGGCTGTTGAAAGACGGCACGCTGGACTGGATGCGTGGCAGCCGGGCGGAAATTCCCGCCCGCACCGTGGTTCTGGAAAGCGTGCAGATCGAAGGCGGGCAGATCGAATTCATCGACGAGCAATCCGGCCGCAACCGTGTCGTGACCGGCCTTAACGCCGACATGTCCGCCAATTCGCTGGCCGGGCCGTGGAAGGCGGAGGGCCGCGCTGCCGTTGACGGGCATCCGGGTTCCTTCTCGCTCTCCAGCAGCGAGCCGGATTATGCCGCTGGCCGCATGGGCCTCAGGGTGCGCGTGGTGCCGGATGAACATCCGGTCGAGGTCGATCTGGACGGCGCGATTGCCGCGACGGCCGGAAAACCTGCCTTTAGCGGCTCTTTCTCGTTTATCTTCCGCGAAGACGAAAAGCAGAAGCAGCAGGCCGGGCAATCGCTCTTTTCTTCGCCGCGCACCCGCGGCAGCTTCGAACTGACGAACGAAAGTGTGCGCATCCCGAGCTACCGTATGGAACTCGGCGGCAGCGAAAATCCTTACGTCGTGACCGGCGAGGCGACGCTTGATACCGGCGCCAAGCCGGAATTCCTGCTGACGGCGGATGGCCAGCAGATCGATGTCGCCCGCTTTGCACCACCCGTCGTGCAAACGGGCAAGACCTCGCGCCAGCCGACCGTCTCGGTGCGCCAGCGCATCGAGGCCTTTGCGGCCATGGTGGCGCGCATTCCGGTGCCGCAGGTGCCGGGCAAGGCGAGCATCAGCCTTCCGGCGCTGGTTTCCGACGACACGACCATTCGCGACATCCGGCTAGATGTGCGCCCGGAAGGCAGCGGCTGGCAGGTGGTGAATGCGGTTGCGACGCTGCCGGGCAGGACGCAGCTGGAAGCCAAGGGATCGCTGACATTGCTTGGCGGCCCGGCCTTCAACGGTAATCTGCTGTTGGCCTCCAACCAGCCATCGGGGCTTGCCAACTGGCTTTCCGGTTCGGTCGATCCGGCGATCCGGCAGCTCAACGCTGCCGGTTTTTCCGCAGATGTTTCGCTGACGACGCTCAACCAGCGGTTCAGCAATCTCGAGCTTGCCATCGGCGACGCTTCGCTGAAGGGTGAGCTGGAGCGGCGCTCCGATGGCAAGACCTCCAATCTTTCCATCGATCTTGCCGGCAATGAAATCGATCTCGATGCGCTGAAGGCGCTCGGCAGTCTGGCGCTGGGCGATCAGGTTGGAAGCTCGGTTCTCGATCATCGCATCGACGCCAAGTTCAAGGCCGACCGGTTCAACATGGCCGGCGTGACCGCAAACCATGTCGAAACAGCCTTCACCATGGCTGGCGGTGTTCTGACGCTCGAAAACATGACGGCTGGCGATATTGCCGGCGCCGAGGTCAAGGCCACAGGGCAGTTGCAGGGCTCATTGCTGAAATATGCGGGCAAGGGCACGGTGAACCTGCATGCGACGGACATGCAGCCGTTCTTTACCATGTTGCAGCAGAAGTTGCCGAACCACCCATTCCTCAGCCGTCTGGCGGCGAGTGCACCGTGGTACGCCAATTCCGACCTTGCCGTCGATGTTTCGGTGAATAGTGAAAATGGCGGGGCAAATGTTGCCGTGTCAGGCACCGTCAACGGTAGCCGGCTGTCAGCCGTCGCCAAGATGCCGGATTTTCTGTCGATCACCGATGATACGGCGATGTCGCTGGAAGCGGTGTTGAAAAACCAGTCGACGGCGATCCTGTTCGGACAGGCGGGGCTTGACCCGTTGCCGTTCGATGCGGATGGCGAGGGGCTTCTCTCGGTCAAGCTCAATGGCACGCTCGGCTCACCCGCCCAGACCGATATCCGCTTCTCGACGGAGCGGACGCATTTTTCGATGAACGGCTCCTTTGCCGTGGCTGCCGCCAATTTTGGCGAAGGCAGCGCGGATGTGGCGCTCGAAAGTGCTGATATCGAGCCCTATCTCATCATGAATGCGGTGGGGTTGCCGCAACTCGGCGGCGGCATGGCCGTGAAGGCCAATGCGAAAGTGGCGATCGACGCGCAGAAAATCGCTTTTTCCTCCGTTGGCGGGCAGGTGGGTGGCAATCCGTTCTCCGGCAATCTCGCGGTTCAGCGCGCCGCGCCTTATCCTGTCAGCGGTGATCTGTCGGTCAGGACCGCCGATCTCGCCTGGCTGGGGGATGCAATCTATGGGCCGGTGATCGATCCGGAAAGCGGCGCGCTCAACGCCAAGCCGCTGGCCATGGCCGCTTTCCCGCAACTCAAGGGCTCGCTGTCGCTGAAGGCGGAGAATTTCGAAGCGGGTCCGTTTGGCACGATCACCGGTCTGGCGGCCAAGGTCACGCATGATTCGGGCAGTCTTTCGCTCGATGATGTCACGGGCGGCTTCATGGGCGGCAAACTGACGGGCCGGCTTGCCATGTCCACGGGTGAAGGGGCGGGGATTTTCCGCACCAAGATCGCGGTGACCGACGCCAATCCTGAGCCTATCCTGTGGGCGAACGCCAATGGGCCGGTGGCGACCGGCCGGGTTGCCATCGACCTGACGGCCGAATCGACGGGCAAGAGTGTCGGTGAGATTCTGAAATCGGCAGGTGGTTCAGGTGAAATCCGCGCCGGCGGGCTGGTGCTGAAGGGGCTCAATCCCGGCGCCCTGCCGCCAATCCTGCAGGCGGCGGATGGTTTGCAGCAGCCGATCGATGCGCCCAAAGTGCGGCCGCTGGTGGACCAGAACCTGTGGCAGGGTGAAATCGGGCTCGGTGATGTGGCTCTGCCGTTCTCGCTGAATGGCGGTGCGCTTCATTTCCAGAATCTGCGCGCCGGGATCGATCCGGTCACGCTTGCCGGTGATGCGACGGTGGATATTGCCGCATCGACCGTGAATGGTGATCTCGATCTTCTCTTCAATCCCGGTGCCGAAGCGGTTGCGGGAGCCGAACCTTCGCTACGCCTTAACTATAACGGTCCGCTGGCTGCGCCTGCATTGACGACCGATGTTTCGGCACTCAGCAATTACCTGTCGCTCAGGGCTTTCGAAAAGGAGCGCCGCAGGGTGGAAGCCATGCAGGCCAGCGTTCTTGAAAAGCAGCGCCTGCGCCGCGAAGTGGCGCTTTACCGCTCCCAGGCGGCCGAGCGGCAGGCTGAAAAGGAGCGGGTGGAGGCGGAGGCTAAAGCAAAGGCGGAAGAGGAGGCCCGGCTGAAGGCTGCCGCCGAGGAACGTCTTCGTCAGGAAAAAGAACAGCAGGAACGGTTGCAGCAACAGCAACAACAGCAGCAGCCCGTGCCCGAGCGGCAATCTGCGCCAGTTCTGGTCGTGCCGCCGACGGAAAATGCGATCCGGGACCTGGCGCCGGAAAATGCGCCAGTCAATCCATAGCCTGTTTGAAAAGTGAAGGTAGATCGCATTCAGATTTGCAGGATGTGGAATCTGGCACCCAAAAAACGGGGTCATTCCTTTTCCCGGGGATCTATGGCCATCGTCGCGCCCGATTGCGCGACCTCGGGTCAAGCCAGAGGAGGGTGTCTGGCAACGGATCATGACATTGGCTCAGGACAAATGCTGGCGCCATCTGGATACTTGTGTTTTTGGCGGTCTTTCCCGAAATACCCGGCAGCCGATCAAATCCAGCTCTCGCGTTCGCCGAAGGGCGTGTCGGCATCGAAATTTTTCGTGCCAATCCTGCTGCTCTCTCCCGACAGGCTGGGCTTATCCGCGCTGCCGCCTGAAGCTGCCGATTTGTCGGCGCTGTTTTCGAGAGTTTCAAGCTGAGCCTTGAGCGATGCGATGGCGCTTTTCAGTTCTTCCTGGACCTTCGCTTCGGTGGTCTGGGCCAGTTCCGACTGCTTTTCGGCAATCTGCGATTTCAACTCGGAAACGCTTGAAGAGGAGGTGGATGAAGAGGAAAGGACGGAAACAGCGGCGCTTGTTCCCGAAACGGCAGAAACCATTGGTCGCCTCGTGGCGGATGTGTGGATTGGAAAACTATGAAACAAAGACTGAAAACAAGGCTACGCAATACGGGAATGCCTTGCAGCGCAGATTAGGCTGCTAATGTTTAATGAATGCTTTCGCGACGTTACGAGTTTTTTGGCAGGAATGTTTGTAGTCTGTGGGCTGGAAGATCAGGGCCGGTGCACACGTCGTCGGCTGGAGGGAAAAATCACCGGGTCTTCAGCCAGTTCAGCACATAAACGCGCAAAGACGAGGACAGATTGCTGTCGGCGGGCCGGTTGTCATCTATTTCCGCGAGCAGGGCGGCGAAGCTGATCTTGCGCTTTTCGGCAATCGTCTTCAGTTCTTCCCAGAAGGCATCTTCAAGTGAAATGCTGGTGCGGTGGCCGTGCAATGTGGCTGAGTGCTTGCGGATCATCAGATCGGCCTCCGGCTGGAAATCTGAATCATGTTTCTCCGGCAAGCCTCTGTTTCGCGATTGATTTCCGATTTTGCGGGGAGTTCGCTGCGGCAGGTCCGATCGTCAGTCCCTGTCGGCCCCGCCATCATCCTTTTCGAGCCGTCCCTGATCGAGCGCTTTTTCAGCTTTCTCATTGAGGGCCGATGTAAGATTTTTTTCGGTCTTGCTGCGGCCGAAGGACAGGCGGTTCTGTTCCGCCTGTTTTTCCTTTTCGTTACGGGCTTTCTGCTTCCGAAACTGACGCAGATTGACGATATCGGCAGCCATGCGGATATGTATCCTTGGGTTTCGGGGGCGAAAAAAGGCCGTTATTGTTTCTTGCGGAAGGCATCCAGTGAAACGACGGAGCCTTCCTTCTTTTCCTCACCGGCCTTGGGTGCCTCGGAGGTGGAAGCGGGCTTTGCCTCGTTGGAAACGGGATAAGCGGTGATTTCAGCCTCTTCCATCTCTTCTTCGTCGGCCAGGGGCACGTCGAATTCAAGTTCGAAATTGACGGAAGGATCGTAGAAACCGCGAATGGCGTTGTAGGGAATGACCAGCTTTTCCGGCGTATCCGAGAAGGACAGGCCAATTTCGAAGCCGATTTCCGTCACCTTCATGTCCCAGAACTGGTGCTGGATGACGATTGTCATCTGCTCGGCGTATTTCGACTTGAGGTGCTGGGAAATCCGCACACCCGGCGCGCCAGTCAGGAATGTGATGAAGAAATGATGGTCGCCCGGCAGGCGGCCGGTTGCGGCCACTTCACCCAAAACCTTGCGAATAACGCCGCGAAGGGCATCCTGTGCGAGAATGTCGTAACGGATATGATCCTGCCCCATGCGGTCCTGTCTTTCCCTTATTCGAACGTCTTTTAATGCGCTGCGCGCCTTGCGCGCCAAGGACGCTGTAACACTTTGAATCTTTGCGCAATCCTGAACCGGAGATCGAACTCGATCCAGACGGCTGCGCTTTGCCCAAGTATACGCAATGTCCTGAACGGCAGCAACGGAAAAGCCGATGCCGTTCGCAAGTCAGCTATCATATAACCAATTCAGGCAAAATGGAGAAGGTGGAGGTTTCTGTTGCCAGGTACCTCCGAACCCCGCCTTACGGGGCTAACCGTAAGGACTTAGAGCGGAATTCCCGCACCGCCATTAGGCAGCGAGAGCGTATTCCTTAGCGTTGTTGTCGTTTGCAACTACACTTGTGACCCGATAACGGCGGTATCATGCCGAGCAAAAGTTCGATCTTTACGCCCTTGTCGATCCTATTTCGCCCCCATCAAAAGCCGGCCTCGTTCTCACAAAGCCCGCCGGTTTTTGGTGGAGGCGCCGGGTACCGCCCCCGGGTCCAATAGGTTTATTACATCGTCCGTTTATCGCCATAGCCGGGTTGCCCCGGCAAAGCTCATATAGGCGTTTCGCCCGGCGGAGAAAAGGGGGGCTATGACAATTCGATGAAAAGGTTTCGTGTTTGACCTTGGCTATTTAGACAATTCTTGACGACGAGAGATTGCTGACACATTCTCCATGCAACCGGTCACCAGAAGCAACGTGGCGCCGGGGACACACGAAGGAGTTGATATGACCGACTATCTCGCAGATGTGAAGAAATACGATGCGGCAGCCGATGAAGCCATCGTTGGCAAAATCGTCAAGCATCTCGGCATTGCGTTGCGCAACCGGGATTCATCGCTGGTGTCCGCTACCGATCCGGAAGAGCTCGCGCGCGTCAAGACAAGCTGGTGCGGCAAAAAGCTCGGCGTGACTGACGATAGCGCCGACAAGGCGATCGACGCCGTCTGCAAGACCATGGCCGCGGACCGCTCCAAGTCGCGCGTCACCTTTTATTATCTGGTGGCCAAGGAACTGGGCAAACTCCAGTCGCTTTGATTTGAGCCGGGGATAAGCCCGCATTAGGTGATTGGTTCTGCCGCCCTGTGCTATTATATTCTCCTGACATCAGGGAATCGGCGGCAGAACGCATGAAACAATATCTCGATCTTCTCCGGCATGTGATGGATACCGGCTCCGACCGCGGAGACCGCACCGGCACCGGCACGCGCTCGGTCTTCGGTTACCAGATGCGTTTCGATCTTTCGCAGGGCTTTCCGGTTCTCACCACCAAGAAGCTGCATCTGCGCTCCATCATCCATGAATTGCTGTGGTTCCTGAAGGGCGACACCAATATCGCCTATCTCAAGGAAAACGGCGTTTCCATCTGGGATGAGTGGGCCGATGAGAATGGCGATCTCGGCCCGGTCTATGGCGCGCAATGGCGCTCGTGGTCGGCCCCGGATGGCCGGCATATCGACCAGATCGCGCTTCTGATCGAGGCGCTGAAAACCAATCCCAATTCCCGCCGCCACATCGTTTCGGCCTGGAACCCGGCGCTGGTGGACGAAATGGCGCTGCCGCCCTGCCACTGCCTGTTCCAGTTCTATGTTTCGGATGGCAAATTGTCCTGCCAGCTTTACCAGCGCTCGGCCGATATTTTCCTCGGCGTGCCCTTCAACATTGCTTCCTATGCGCTGCTGACGCTGATGGTGGCGCAGGTGACCGGTCTGAAACCGGGCGATTTTGTCCATACGCTCGGCGACGCGCATATCTACGCCAACCATTTCGAACAGGCGCGGCTGCAGATGACGCGGACCCCGAAGGCCCTGCCGACGATGCGCCTCAATCCTGACGTGAAAGACCTTTTCGGCTTTAAGTTCGAAGACTTTACGCTGGAAAACTACGAGGCCGATTCAAGCATCAAGGCGCCGATCGCGGTATGAGTGAGCCGCGCGTCACCATCATTGTCGCGGTGTCGGAGAACGGCGTTATCGGCCGTGACCTCGACATGCCGTGGAAACTTTCCACTGACCTCAAGCGCTTCAAGGCGATGACGATGGGCAAGCCGCTCATCATGGGCCGCAAGACGTTTCTGTCGGTCGGCGAGCGTCCCCTGCCGGGCCGGCCGCATATCATCGTCAGCCGTAATGCCGATTACAGGCCGGAGGGCGTTGATGTCGTCTCGTCGCTGGAAGAGGCTTTGAAGCTCGCCAAAGACAAGGCTGCGGAACTTGATGTGGATGAGGTTTTTGTGGCTGGCGGCGGCGAGATTTATCGTCAGGCGATGCCGTTTGCCGATCAACTTTCCGTCACCCATGTGGCGGTAAAGCTCGATGGTGACACTTTTTTTCCGGATATCGATCCCGCCGTCTTTGAAAAAATCGACGAGAACGCCGTTCCCGCAGGGGAAAGGGACAATTATCCGGTTCTGTTCACCACTTATTTGCGAAGAGCCGCGTCAAAGTGAACTATTTACCGCGATTGGGTATTTAGTTACCACCTCTGCGTTGAAACGGACGCTTCTCCTTCTTATAACGGGTCGATATTCCCGCCGCACGCGAGCAATCGCTTTCGAACGGAACCGGGAGAGGCTTTTATAAAGAGGTATTGATGCCCTGGAGCAATCAGAATGGCGGCGGCGGCCCTTGGGGCGGCGGCGGTGGAGGAAACAACCAGGGCGGCGGTGGCGGCCCATGGGGACAGGGGCCTAACCGGCCTCGCGGCGGTGGCGGCGGCAACAATGGCGGCCCGCCCGATCTGGAAGAGATCATCCGGCGCAGTCAGGACCGTTTCAGGAATGTCCTGCCGGGCGGCTTTAATGGCGGCGTGGTTGCGATCCTCGTTCTCGTCGTGCTCGTTTTCCTCGGCATTCAGTCCATCTATACCGTCCAGCCGGACGAGCGCGGCGTGGAGCTGCGTTTCGGACGTCCCAAGGACGAAATCTCGATGCCGGGTCTGCATTTCCATCTGTGGCCGATCGAGACGGTTGAAATCGTCAAGGTCACCGAACAGCAGCAGAATATCGGTTCGCGCGCCTCGTCTTCCTCATCGAGCGGCGTGATGCTGACCGGCGACCAGAACATCGTCAACGTGCAGTTCTCGGTGCTCTATACGGTTTCGGATCCGAAATCCTATCTCTTCAACGTCGACAGCCCGGCGGAAACCCTGCAACAGGTTTCCGAAAGCGCGATGCGTGAAGTCGTCGGTCGTCGTCCGGCACAGGATATTTTCCGCGATAACCGTCAGGCGATTGCGGGCGATGTGCGCGCCATCATCCAGTCCACCATGGACGGTTACGGCGCCGGCATTTCCATCAATGCGGTCGCCATCGAAGATGCGGCACCGCCGCGCGAAGTGGCCGATGCCTTTGATGAAGTGCAGCGTGCGGAACAGGACGAAGATCGCTTCGTTCAGGAAGCCAACCAGTATGCCAACCAGAAGCTGGGTGCGGCACGCGGTCAGGCAGCACAGATCGTCGAAGAGGCGAACGCCTACAAGTCGCGTGTTGTCAACGAGGCCGAGGGTGAGGCGCAGCGCTTCATCTCCATCTACGACCAGTATCGCACGGCACCTGATGTGACCCGTCAGCGCATGTTCCTTGAAACCATGGAACAGGTCCTGAAGGGCTCCAATAAGGTCATCATCGACGAAAAACAGGGCGTGGTGCCTTATCTGCCTCTGAACGAGATCATGCGCGGCAATACAGGCGCAGCACAGCAGGGAGGCAACTGATATGAGCAACCGTCTTACGGCCGTTCTCGTCGGTCTCGCCGTCCTGCTTTTCCTCGGCTATTCGTCGATCTTCGTCGTCAACGAACGCCAGCAGGCAATCGTTGTCCGCTTCGGTCAGATTCAGGACGTGAAAACCGCGCCGGGCCTCTACTTCAAGATGCCCTTCGCCTTCATGGATGCCGACCGGGTGCAATATGTCGAGAATCGGGCCCTTCGCTTCGATCACGACAATATCCGCGTTCAGGTTTCCGGCGGCAAGTTCTATGAAGTAGATGCCTTCGTCGTCTATCGCATCACGGACGCACGCCGGTTCCGCCAGACGGTCTCGGGTGACCAGATGTCGGCGGAATCGCGTCTTCGCACCCGTCTCGACGCATCGCTGCGCCGGGTCTACGGTCTTCGCGGCTTTGAATCGGCGCTTTCGGACGCACGTGCATCGATGATGCAGGAAGTGCGTGACGATCTGCGTCCCGACGCGGAATCGCTCGGTATCAGCATCGTGGATGTCCGCATCCGCCGTACTGACCTGACGCAGGAAGTGTCGCAGCAGACCTTCGAGCGCATGAAGTCGGAACGTCTGGCTGAAGCCGAACTGATCCGCGCCCGCGGTAATGAAGAAGCCCAGCGTCGCCGCGCTATCGCTGACCGTCAGGTTGTCGAATTCGAGTCCGATGCGCGCCGCCAGTCCGAAGTCCTTCGCGGTGAAGGCGATGCGAACCGGAACCGCATCTTCGGTGAAGCGTTCCAGCGCGACCCGAACTTCTTCGAGTTCTATCGCTCCATGGCGGCCTATGCCACGTCGCTGAACGGCACCGGCACGACGCTGGTCCTGTCCCCGGATTCGACCTTCTTCCGTTATTTCAACAATATCGACGGTGCTCCGTCTGCGGCTCCAACTGCCCCTGCAGCGCCCGCGCCGGCGAATTGATAGCGGATAAAATGATATTGGAGGGGCCGGTTTTTACCGGCCCTTTCTTTTTTGGCAAAGCTATCCTCATGCTCGACGGAGCAGGGGCTCGACCACCAATGTTGGTAATTTGAGGACTGGTTTTGGCCGGCCCTTTCTTTTCACTCCGTTTTCGTGCCAATGCTGTAAGCACCGGGCAAGGCGGCATCCGCCTGTTCACGAAAAGGTATTTTTACACTTCATCATTCCGCCTTATGCTTTGTCGATATATGCAAAGCGAGACTATTTGAAACGCGAGGACGCTTATGGCCGTGACCCTTCTTTCGCCTTTTCGCAGCAGCATTGCCGCAGTCGCGGGCATTGCGCTTGTGGCGGGTAGCCTTTCGGCACCGGTTGCGGCATGGGCGCAGAGCCATGGGCCGGAATCGGTGGCCGATCTTGCCGAGCCGCTTCTGGATGCGGTGGTGAATATTTCCACGTCCCAGAACGTCAAGACCGAGGGCAAGGGGCCTGTTCCGCCAAAGCTGCCGGAGGGGTCGCCCTTCCAGGAATTCTTCAAGGATTATTTCGACAGCCAGAAGCCGGAGGGTGGTGAAAAGGTCAACTCGCTGGGTTCCGGCTTTGTCATTGATCCCGCCGGTTATGTCGTCACCAATAATCACGTCATCGAGGGTGCTGATGCCATCGAGGTGATTTTCCCGAATGGCTCGAAGCTGAAGGCAACGCTTGTTGGCACCGATACCAAGACCGACCTTTCGGTTTTGAAGGTAGAGCCGAAAACGCCGCTGAAGGCCGTCAAGTTCGGCGATTCGCGCAGCATGCGCATCGGCGACTGGGTGATGGCGGTCGGCAATCCCTTCGGACTTGGCGGGTCGCTGACGGTCGGCGTCATTTCCGCGCGCGGCCGCAACATCAATGCCGGCCCCTACGACAATTTCATCCAGACCGATGCGGCGATCAACAAGGGCAATTCCGGTGGTCCGCTCTTCAACATGAAGGGCGAGGTGATCGGCATCAACACCGCGATCATTTCGCCGAGCGGCGGTTCGATCGGCATCGGTTTTGCCGTTCCGACGGAACTGGCGCAGAATATCGTGCAGCAGCTGATCGAATTCGGCGAAACCCGTCGCGGCTGGCTCGGCGTTCGCGTCCAGCCTGTTACCGACGATGTGGCCGCGAGCCTTGGTATGGACAGCGCCAAGGGTGCTCTGATCTCCGGCGTCGCCAAGGGCGGGCCGGTGGAGAACGGCCCAATCCAGGCTGGCGATGTCGTGCTGAAATTCGACGGCAAGGACATTCATGAAATGCGCGACCTTCTGCGGATCGTGGCGGAAAGCCCGGTTGGCAAGGAAGTTGATGTGGTGATCCTGCGCGACGGCAGGCAAGAGACCGTCAAGGTCAAGCTCGGGCAATTGCAGGATACGACCGACGAAAAGGCCGCGACCGAAGACCCGCAGGCCGAGGATGGCGATGGCGGCGTGGTTGCGCCTGAAGATGATGGCGGCACCGACGATCAGGCGCAGGACCAGACGCCGGAAGTGCGTGAAGCGCCGCAGAGCGTGCTTGGCATGAATCTGGTCGTCCTCAGCAATGAACTGCGCACGGAAAAGGGCATTGCCGAAAGCGTCGAAGGTGTGCTGGTTGCAAGCGTCGATCCGGGTTCGCCCGCCGAACAGAAGGGCATGAAACCGGGCGATATCATCGTCGAAGTCGGCCAGGACTTCATGGAAGTTCCCGGTGACGTGCTGGTGCGGATCAACGGCCTGAAATCCGAAGGCCGCAAGAATGCGCATATGATGGTTGCCGATGCGCAGGGCAATCTGCGCGTGGTGGCGCTGGCGCTGGAATAGAGCGCTTTCCACCCGGTTCGGCAGGAATCGGGTGGTTGTGATCCCGGCCTCTCTCTAATCCTTGGTCTCCATCAACGGAGGCCAAGGATATGAAATTACTCGAAAACAAGGTTGCCATCATCACCGGCGCGTCATCCGGCATCGGCCGGGCGACGGCGAGGCTGTTTGCCGCTGAAGGGGCAGCCGTCGTCATCAATGCGCGGGGTTCGGCGGCGCTGGAAGAGGTTGCCGCTGAGATTCGCGAGATCGGCGGCCGGGTCCATGCCGTTGTCGGCGACGCCAATCTTGAGGAAACTCATACCCGACTGGCGAATGCGGCCGTGAGCGTTTTCGGCGGTCTCGATATCGCCGTCAATAATGCGGGCGCGGTTGGAGCCATGAAGCCGATGGCGGAGATTTCCGCCGAGGAATGGGATCATGTCCTCACAGCCAATCTCACTTCCGCATATCTCGGTGCGCGTCACCAGATTCCGTTGATGCTTAAGCGGGGCGGTGGCTCGATCATCTTTATCTCCAGCTTCGTCGGCACCAGTGTCGGCATCCCGGGCATGGCGGCCTATGGCACGTCGAAGGCGGCGCTGATGGGGCTGGTGAAAGGCATTACCGCCGATTATGCCGTGCAGGGCATTCGCGCCAATGGGCTGCTTCCCGGCGGGGTAGACACGCCCATGGCCGGAGATGCGGCCCAGAAGGAATGGGCTGCGGGCCTGCATGCGATGAAACGCATCGCGGAGCCGGAAGAACTGGCGCAGGCAGCACTTTTCCTCGCCAGCCCGATGTCGAGTTTCGTCGCCGGATCGGCCCTGTTTGCGGATGGCGGCAATGCGGCGGTGAAGTAAGGTTCGAGACCGGCGGGGAGGGCGTTATTGCGCTTGCCGTTCCCGCCATTCCGTCAGCGTCAGCGCATAGGTCACATGCGGACGCAGATGCGGATGGGTGTCATCAGGCACGCGCGGATGGTCGAAATCGCGTGACGGGTCACGTTTCAGGCCGATGCGCTCCATCACACGCGTCGAACGCTCATTGTTATGGACAGCGAAGGAGACGATCTCAGGCGTTTCCTTTTCATCGAAGGCCATGACGAGCAGCGATTGTGCGGCTTCGGTGACATAACCATGGCCCCAATAACGGGTAGCCAGCCGCCAGCCGATCTCCATGGTGCCGAGCGGGAAAGGGGGATCGAGGTTCATGACGGGCGATATGCCGCAGAAACCCATGACTTCGCCGCTTTCGCGCAGTTCCATGGCGTAAAAGCCGTAACCGCTGCCGCGGATCATACCGTTGATGGTTTCCAGAACCGCATCCGCTTCCGCATGACTGCGGCGGAAGGGGAAAAATTCCATGACCTTTTCGTCGGCGTTGATTTCGCGGAACAGGTCGCGGTCGCTCTCCTTCCACTCGCGCAGAATGAGCCTTGGTGTTTCGCGGATGATCATGGAGTGACAAAATCCGTCTTGCGGTAGCCCTGAATGTAAAGAAGTGCGGTCAGGTCGCCATGGTCGATGCGCATTTGCGCCTCAGCCGCAACGGCAGGCTTGGCGTGCAGGGCAACACCCGCGCCAGCCAGATGCAGCATGCCGAGATCGTTGGCGCCGTCACCAACCGCCATCGCCTCTTCCGGCGAGATGCCAAGCTTTGTGGCAATGTCGTTCAGCGCGTCCACCTTGGCCTGTTTGCCGAGGATCGGTTCGGCAACGGTGCCGTCAAGCTGTCCATTGGCTTCTCCGAGCAAATTGGCGCGGTTCTCATCGAAACCGAGCATGGCCGCGACGGGGCCGGTGAAGACCGTGAAGCCGCCGGAAACGAGGGCGGTGTAATAGCCCTTGGCCTTCATGGTGGCGATCAGTTCCTTGCCGCCTGATGTAAGCGTGATGCGCTTTTCGATGACGTCGTCGATCACCGAGACCGGCAGGCCCTTCAGCAGCGCCACGCGCTCCCTGAGTGCCGGCTCAAAAGCGATCTCGCCATTCATGGCGCGGGCGGTGATGGTGGAGACCTTGTCTTTGAGGCCGACTTCGGCGGCCAGCTCATCGATGCATTCCTGGCCGATCATGGTCGAATCCATATCGGCGATCAGAAGTTTCTTGCGGCGGTTATCTTGTTCCTGAATGACGATATCGATTGGCTGGCCAGTGAGAGCGCCGACAATCACGTTGCGCGCCTCTTTAGCATTGGTGCCGGAAGGCAAAGCAATATCGCAGGCGATACCATCCGCCAGCCAATAAAGACCCGATGCGTTGACGGCCTTCGCGGCCGCTTCGCCGAGGGCCGGCGTCAGAACAGGATTTGACGGATTGGCGATAAGCGTGGCAACGAAAGCCATGATGAAAAACCTTGATGAGAATTTTGATGCGATCCTGATAACCGGCCCGACGGCAAGCGGCAAGTCCGCGCTTGCGCTTCGTCTGGCGCGAGAGCGGAATGGCGTCGTCATCAATGCCGACAGCATGCAGGTTTACGACACGCTACGGGTGCTGACTGCCCGGCCACCGCAAGAAGAAATGCAGGGCGTGCCGCATCTGCTTTACGGCCATGTGCCGGCGAGCAGCCTTTATTCCACGGGGGAATGGCTGCGGGATATTTCCGTTCTGCTTTCGGATCTGCGCAAGCAGGGGCGGTTTCCCGTCATCGTTGGCGGCACGGGGCTTTATTTCAAGGCGCTGACCGGGGGATTGTCGGACATGCCTGCCATCCCCGACGAAATCCGCGACAGGCTGCGCGGCCGGCTGATTGAAGAGGGGGCAGCGATTCTCCACACGGAATTGTCGCGACGCGATCCTGCGATGGCGGAGGGTCTGCAGCCGGGAGACGGCCAGCGTATTGTTCGAGCGCTGGAGGTAATGGAGGCGACCGGAAAATCGATCCGGGATTACCAGAAGGCCAGCGGCCCGGTGATCGTTAATCCCGACCGGGCGCAGAAATTCGTCGTTTTGCCTGAGAGGCCGGTGCTGCATGACCGCATCAACCGGCGGTTCGAGGCCATGATGGAAAGTAGTGCGGTGGAGGAGGTCGAGGCGCTTCTGGCTCTCAAGCTCGCGCCCGATGCGACGGTGATGAAGGCGATCGGCGTTTCTCAGATCGCTGATATGCTGGCCGGACGCATCAGCGAGGCGGAGGTGATCGAAAAATCGGCTGCTGCGACCCGCCAATATGCCAAACGGCAGATGACCTGGTTCCGCAACCAGATGGCGGAGGACTGGACGCGCATCCAGCCCTGAAGGCTGGCGTCAGTCCTTGCGATAGAGACTGCCGAGCGGCTTTTTCAAGAGGCTTTCGCGCAGCGACGGGCGTGTATCGGCCGGCGTGGGACCACTTTGCGTCTGCATCTGGAAACCGGCTCGGCGCAAGTCGTTGACGGCGCCAGAGGCGCTGTCCATCCTCTCCGGGTTTTGTGGCTGTGGCGATGTGCGTCCGGGCAGCATGTCCGGGCGGTAAGGCTCATAGCCCTCCGTTGCGGGCGTTCCCAATTCTCGCTTCCAGCGATCAATATCGTCCGCTTCTCCGGGTGCCACCAGCGATTCCGGCAGATCGGAAAAGGCCGCTTCAACGCTTTGCTGGAAGCCGGTGATGACTGGCCTCGCTGTGGCCCGCATGCGGGTGACGATGCTGTTGAGGTCGACGGTGTCGGGTGTTTCGTGGGGCGCGTGGCTCACCGTACCGCTCGCCTTCGGTAATTTGATTGTCGGCACACGGTCGAAGCGCATGCGCATCGGCACGCCTACCGCTTCACCGAAGGCGATCGCCTCGCCATTGCCGATGGAGGAAAGAAAGCTGGTGGTCGAGGCCGAGGCGTTCGGCACGGCCGACAGAATGATCTTCTGGTCGATCTCGTTTGACAGCCGCATGGCAAAAACGGTCGAGCATTGCGACAGGATGGTCTGATCCAGCTCGCTTGGCCGCTGGCTGATGACGCCGAGTGAAATGCCGTATTTGCGGCCCTCCTTGGCGATCTGGGCGATGGATTGCCGGGTCGGGAAAAAGCCGCGCTCGGGATCGGCCGGGACATAACGGTGGGCTTCTTCGCAGACGACAAGCATATGCAGCGAGCCGCGTGCCAGAACCGCTAGTTCGAACGACATGCGGCAGAGAACGGAGACCACCGAGTTCACCACTTCGGAGGGAATACCCGACAGCTGGAACACTGAAATCGGCTTGCCTTCCCCCGGAATACGGAAGATATGCGCCACCGTTTCCAGAATGGTGTCGCTGATCGTATTGCTGGAGAACATGAAATTATAGCGCGGGTCGTTGATGGCCGAGAGGATGCGGCCTTTCAGGGAGCGGAGCGCCGGCTTTTCGCCGCGTCCTTCCAGCCGCCCGATACGCTCGTCGATGGAAGCCAGAAGATCAGCCATGCGGTAGGGCACCGGCGAATCCGGTGTGATCGCGCTCTTGTCGGAGGTGCGGCGGACGGCGGAACCATCCGTTCCGCGAAATACCTTTTTCGCCTCGGGTATGACTTCACGCAGGACATCCATCTCTTCCGGCACGGGCTTGCGACCACGGAAAACCACTTCCGCGAATTCCTCAAGGCGCATCAGCCAGAAGGGAAGGTCGAGCGTATCGGTATCGATGACGACCGAATGATCGGGAAAGGCGGCTGCGAATTCATTGTGCGGATCGAGAATGAGGACGCGCAGTTTCGGGTCCGTTTCGATCGCCTTGTTCAAGAGCAGGGAAACCGCAGTGGTCTTGCCGACCCCGGTCGAACCGACGACGGCGAAATGTTTCGAAAGCATCTGCGGAATATTGATGGCCGCGCCGATCGTATCATCCTGCGTCAGCTTGCCAATGACGCAGCTGTCACGTTTGCCGCTGTCGTAAATCTTGGCAAGGTCGGCGGTGCGGATGCGATGCGCGACTGCGCCGAGATAGGGGTAACGGGAAATGCCGGTGGAAAACCGTTCGCTGCCGTCTTCGGTGCGGTAAATTTCGCCCACCAGTTCCACGTCGATCAGCAACCTGTTCGACTTCTCCGACGACCAGTATTCTTCGCCGGTGCGCATGGAAAAGACCAGCGCCGTAACACGGCTCGTGCCCATTTCGATGGAGATCAGGCGCCCGACAGACCAGAGCTGGGCGACATCGGTTGAGCCCATCTCTGTTTCGGCGGCGATGGTCGCATGGGCGCCATTGCAGGCGATGACGCGGCCAAGCATGCGGTTTGCCGGTTGCTGGCCGGATCGCCGTTCGTTGTCGTCCATGGGGGACGCTTTATGAAACTCGTCGTTATTCACGTCTTATCCCGGTACATGCGGATGATCGCGGTGGTTCGGGCAGTATCTGCGCTTTCGATCATAAAAGATTATATTTAACAACAGGTGTATCAATTGGGTTCGAAAATTTCGTCAACGGTACTTTTTGGGTAATAAAAGAAGTGGCTGCCGATTTTTTCCGCAATATGCGTTGACGGCTTATGGTTTTGTGGCTAACACTCCGGCCCATGAAAAATCTTAACGTACTTATCGTGGTGGGACGGCGCATGGGCAGGATGGTGTAACCATCCGGCGAAAGCACCCATGCGCTGAACGAGGCTCCTCTAGGGGCCTTTTTTTATGTCTTCAAACAGGCCTTCGGGCTCCTCGATATCCAAAGCCAATGCGGGATGGAAACAGGCAATGACGGATAAGGACAATACGGAAAACAGCAATCGCATGACAGGTGCGGAGATCGTGCTCAAAGCGCTGAAGGACAATGGCGTCGAGCACATCTTCGGTTATCCCGGCGGTGCCGTGCTTCCGATCTATGACGAGATTTTCCAGCAGGAAGACATCCAGCATATTCTCGTTCGCCACGAGCAGGGTGCCGGCCACGCCGCCGAAGGTTATGCCCGCTCCACCGGCAAGGTCGGCGTCATGCTCGTCACGTCAGGTCCCGGCGCCACCAATGCGGTAACGCCGCTGCAGGATGCGCTGATGGATTCCATTCCGCTCGTCTGCCTTTCCGGCCAGGTTCCGACATCGCTGATCGGTTCTGACGCGTTTCAGGAATGCGACACTGTCGGCATCACGCGCCCCTGCACCAAGCACAACTGGCTGGTAAAGGACGTCAACGAGCTGGCTGGCATCATCCATGAGGCCTTCCGCATCGCCCAGACGGGTCGTCCCGGTCCCGTCGTTGTCGATATTCCGAAGGATATCCAGTTCGCCACCGGCACCTACACGCCGCCTTCCGCTGCCGTTCAGCAGAAAAGCTACAAGCCGAAGGTTCAGGGCGACCTCAATGCCATTCACGCTGCCATCGACCTGATGTCCAAGGCGAAAAAGCCGGTTTTCTACACCGGCGGCGGCGTCATCAATTCCGGCCCGGACGCGACCCGGTTGTTGCGCGAACTGGTGGAGCTGACCGGTTTCCCAATCACCTCGACGCTGATGGGTCTCGGCGCTTATCCGGCATCCGGCAAGAACTGGCTCGGCATGCTGGGCATGCACGGTTCTTACGAGGCCAATATGACGATGCATGATTGCGACGTTATGGTCTGCGTCGGCGCGCGTTTCGACGACCGGATTACCGGACGCCTGAATGCGTTTTCGCCGAACTCCAAGAAGATCCATATCGATATCGACCCGTCCTCGATCAACAAGACGGTGCGTGTCGAGGTGCCTGTTATCGGTGATGTCGGCCATGTTCTGGAAGATATGGTTCGCCTGTGGCGCGCTTTGCCGAAGAAGCCGGAAAAAGCCCAGACGGCGGACTGGTGGTCGCAGATCGAGCGTTGGCGCGCCCGCAACTCCTTCGCCTACAAGAATTCCAAAGATGTCATCATGCCGCAATATGCCTTGCAGCGGCTTTATGAGGCATCGAAGGGACGCGAGACCTTCATCACGACAGAAGTCGGCCAGCACCAGATGTGGGCGGCGCAGTTCTTCGGTTTTGAGGAGCCGAACCACTGGATGACGTCGGGCGGTCTCGGCACCATGGGTTACGGCCTGCCGGCGGCGATCGGCGTGCAGGTCGCGCATCCCGAAGCGCTGGTCATCGACATTGCTGGCGATGCCTCGATCCAGATGTGCATTCAGGAAATGTCCTGCGCCATTCAATACGGCCTGCCGGTGAAGGTTTTCATCCTCAACAACCAGTATATGGGCATGGTGCGGCAATGGCAGCAATTGCTGCACGGCAACCGCCTGTCGAACTCCTATACCGAAGCCATGCCTGATTTCGTCAAGCTGGCGGAGGCCTATGGTGGGGTCGGCATGTATTGCGACGATCCGAAGGAGCTGGACGACAAGATCGCCGAGATGATCGCTGTCAACAAGCCGGTTATCTTCGATTGCCGCGTTGCCAATCTTGCCAATTGCTTCCCGATGATTCCGTCTGGTAAAGCCCATAACGAGATGCTGTTGCCGGATGAGGCGACGGATGAAGCTGTTGCCAACGCCATCGATGCCAAGGGCCGTCAGCTAGTCTGAGCCGGGAGAGGAAAAGGACATGAACGCACACCTACAACCCACCGGCTCCGCCTATTTCATTCAGAAGGAAACGGCTGCCGTCGAAAATCACACGCTGTCGGTTCTCGTCAGCAACGAGCCGGGCGTTCTCGCCCGGGTCATCGGCCTGTTTTCCGGCCGGGGCTACAATATCGAAAGCCTGACGGTTTCGGAAACGGAACATGAGGCGCATCTGTCGCGCATCACCATCGTCACGCGTGGCACGCCGATTGTGCTGGAGCAGATCAAGGCGCAGCTGGAGCGTATCGTGCCGGTGCACCGGGTTCTCGATCTCACCGTCCGCGCCCGCGAACTCGGGCAGGAACGGCCAATCGAGCGCGAAGTGGCGCTCATCAAGGTCGCCGGTTCGGGTGAGGCCCGCGCCGAGACGCTTCGCCTCGCCGACGCGTTTCAGGCCAAGGTAGTGGATGCGACTGTCGAGCATTTCATCTTCGAAATCACCGGCAAGTCATCGAAGATCGACCAGTTCGTCGCCATCATCAAGCCGCTCGGCCTGATCGAGATCTGCCGCACGGGGATTGCCGCGATGAACCGCGGTTCGCAGGGGATGTAATCTCCGCACGTCAGGCAAATGCCTCGGAATTATCCAAGCCCGCGCTACGTCGCGGGCTTGTCGTTTTCCTAGCTACCGTCCGGTGCGTTTTCCAAAGGGAATGATGCGTGCGTTTCCGGTCCTGCCTGGGTTTTGCGGCGGGTCATCCGCAGGACGCGTCACGACGAGACGGCCGCCGGTACCTTCGGCCAACGCCTCGCTTTCTCGCATTTTGCGAAGCCTGGCTCGGGCTTCCGGCGTCGCCGTGCCGATCAGTCGTTCAACGCCGTTGACGCCACCCGGGACCGTGAGCCGGCGTTCGAGATCCTGCGCCATATAGCCATGTTGACGAGAGTAGCGAAGGGTTAGCTGATAGCAATCCGGCATGCCTTCTTCGGCGTTCGCTTCGACATGGCGAACCCGGTAGGAAACGGAGTCGTCTTCTATCCCGAAGATGTCGCCATCGGGGATGATATATCCGTTTTTCTGGGTGGCAATTTTGATGAAAGTGAGCGCGCCTTCATACAGTTCGGGCCATGGAACGGGAGCGGCTTCCACATGGATTTCCCGCCCGATATAGTCTGCCGCCCCCAAGGTATGAATGCCGACATATTGCCCCGTCGTTCCCCGGGGCGGCTCCTCACCGCAAATGCAGGGATGAACCGTCAGCGGGCCGATAGGCTCTCCCACCAATGTCGTGAAATTGTCGGGCGAAAACACCATGTTGCTCTGGGTCCAGTGGATCAGGCTTGCCGACATGCCTGTGCAGATCGTTTCGCAGGCAATTGACAGGACTTTGATCCGCTCGAGAAACTCGGCAAGCGAATGGCCGGGTTGGTGCATGCCGAGTTCGTCGAACAGGCTCGAAATACCTTTTTCCCGGATCACGCCGCCAAATACACCGTGCTGTACATAGACGAGCAGATGGGATTTGTGATGTCTGATACGGTCTGTGGCATCGGGCACCAGCATGGTGGAGATTGGTGAGCTGAGCGTGCCAGCAAAAACGCTGTGATCCGCCGACCCGGCTATGAATTCGACGGTGACCTGAAGATCGTTCGGCCCGAACATCTGTACATAGGACGAAGACATTCCGGGGCATGTCAGGGGAATGCCGAGCCGGTTGAACACGGTCTGGAACTGCTTGACCAGATCCGGTAGTGGCGAGGAGGGGATGTTGCCTTCCAAAAGGATGGCTGCTTGCATCTGGTTGGTATATTTCCCGATCATAATACTGGTGATCCCGATGAGTATGACAGTATCATCGTGCATCCGGGTTGCGCTCTCGTAAATAGAACTCACGCAATTTAATCAATGTAACATTTTTTATTTGTCTGTAATTAAGATCATTAGCATTATTGTATATTTATATATGTCGTGCGTATATTTCTTTCTTTTTGCCTTGGTATCTACATTTCAAAGACAGCCCGTCGGGCATTGGAGTTTCTCCAAATCCGGTTCCGCTCCGAAAGCTCGATCCGCCGCTGTCAGCCGTTCGGCCTGCGGTTTGTCGCAGCCATCCCAGCGCGCCTTCGGTTGATGGATTTATATTCAACCATATGGTTGACTTTCTGGGTCGGTGGGTTATATTCAACAACATGGTTGAATTATCTGTTCCACAACTCGACACTGTCTTTCATGCTCTTGGCGACGCGACGCGACGCACGATGCTGCGGGACCTTTCTTTTGGCGAACGAACGGTAAGCCAGTTGGCCGAGCCGTTCGACATTTCGCTCGCCGCAGCCTCCAAGCACATCAAAGCGCTTGAGAATGCCGGGCTTATCCGCCGTGAGGTGAGGGGGCGCACCCATGTGTGCCGACTTGCGCCCGAACCTCTGGCGCAGGCGCATGAATGGCTGGGCTTCTACCGGCAGTTCTGGAACAGCCGTCTCGATATTCTTGAGCAGATGCTCCGGGAGGATGAGCAGGGGAAAACCCCTGCAAATGGAGGAAATGACAATGGCTGATATCGCAATACCCGACATCTATGGCCGGCTCGTGGAGCCTGCGACCCTGAAGATCGAACGGCTGTTGCCGGGACCGATTGAGCGGGTGTGGGCCTATCTGACCCAAAGCGATCTTCGTCGCCGCTGGCTGGCATCAGGCGAAATGCGGCTGGCGCCCGACGCGCCATTCGAACTGGTCTGGCGCAATGACGAGCTTTCCAATCCGCCGGGTCGCCGGCCGGAGGGCTTTTCCGAAGAGGAAAAGATGGCGTCCCGCATCATTACCGTCGTTCCGCCGCATCGCCTTGTCTTCAGCTGGGGCGAAGGCGGGGAGGTGTCGATCGAACTCCAGTCCCGCGGCAGGGATGTGCTTCTGACGCTGATTCATCGTCGGCTTTCGGATCGGAAGAGCAAGCTCGATGTCAGTTCCGGCTGGCACGCGCATCTCGATATTCTTGCGGACCGCCTTCAGGAAAAGGAGCCCGGCCCCTTCTGGGATGCATGGCTGAAACTGAGAAAAGAGTATGAGCAGCGCATAACTTCATAAAATACGTCAAGCCTGACGGCGCGGCTGGTCCGCGCCGTTCAAAGGGAGGCTTAGCGCGGTAGCTCCGGCTCTCACCTTCTGATTCAACCGCCTCAGCGCCCGATTCCGAAATGTCTCTTAACCCCTTGCTCCATCAGAGCATTTCCAGTGCCGTCTTTCGCGTTGGCAACGGGAAGGCGGCATCGAGAGCGGTCCAGTCTTCGTCACTTATTTCAAGATCGGTCGCACCGCGGTTTTCTTCCACACGGGAGGCGCTGGCGGATTTCGGGATGGCGATGACGCCGTCTCTTTCCAGCAGAAAGGCCAGCGCCAGTTGCGCCGGGGTCGCCTGATAGGCCTTGGCGATGCGGATGAGTTCGTGGTTCTTCAGGATGCGGCCCTGCTCGATGGGGGAGTAGGCCATCAGCGGTACACCGCGCTCTTGGCACCAGGGCAGCAGCGAGAACTCGGGGCCGCGCCGCGACAGGTTGTAGAGGACCTGATTGGCGGCGCAGTTTTTGCCATCTGGCACCGCGAAAAGCTCTTCCATGTCGTCGGTATCGAAATTGGAGACGCCCCAGTTGCCGATCTTGCCGTCGCTCTTCAATCTTTCGAAAGCCGCCACCGTTTCGTTCAGCGGGTGTTCGCCACGCCAGTGCAGCAGATAGAGGTCGATATGATCGGTGCCGAGCCTTGCAAGGCTGCGCTCGCAGGCCTCCACCGTGCCTTTGGCGCTGGCGTTCCACGGATAGACCTTGCTGACCAGAAACACGTCGTCACGATGGCCGGCAATTGCCGTGCCGACCACCTCTTCGGATCGGCCATCGGCATACATCTCGGCGGTATCGATCAGCGTCATGCCGAGATCGATCGCCTTGCGGATGCTGTCGATCTCCTGAGACGCGGACGATCTGTTTTCTCCCATGTTCCAGGTGCCGAGGCCAAGGGCTGGAACCTCTTTTCGAGATGGCAGGGTAACGGAAGGAATGTCGTCATACATTGTTTCGCTCCAGCGGTTGTCGGGGGAGAATAGCCCTTTGTGCTGACTTCTCAAACCCGGCACGGGTGGGATCGATCCATCAAAAAAATTGACCCCGGCCATCGGCTTGCCGGGCTGGTTTGATAGTGGTCGGGTGGGTAGGGTCTCTTTCACAGGAGAAATCATGACCGTTGAAACCTTCGCTGCACTGGTGTTGTTTGCCTTCACCACCTCCATCACGCCCGGCCCAAACAATATGATGCTGTTTACCTCTGGCGTGAATTTTGGGTTCCGCCGCACCATCCCGCATATGCTGGGCATCGGCGTGGGGTTCTTTTCGCTGCTGATCGGTGTCGGTTTCGGTCTAGGTGCGGTGCTGCATTCGGTGCCGGCGCTTTACACCGGGCTGAAATTTGCGGGCGGGCTGTATCTCGTCTGGATCGCGTGGAAGATCGGTACTTCCCGCAGCCTGAACGAGGGGACGGCCGCATCGCAGCCGATGAGCTTCCTTGCCGCCGCTGCCTTTCAATGGGTCAATCCGAAGGCCTGGGTGATGGCGGTGACGGCAATGGCGACCTATACCAACGAGGCGCAATATTTCGTCACTGTTCTGGTCGTCGGCGTGGCCTTCGCCGCCGTCAATCTTCCCAGCGTTTCGACCTGGGCGGGCTTCGGCTCTGCGCTGCGCGACTGGCTTTCCGTGCCGGTCCGGCTCAAATGGTTCAACATCACCATGGCCGCGCTGCTCGTCGTCAGCCTTTGGCCGATGCTGAAATAACAGCCTTTACGTCGGGAATTGCCGATAACATTCCTCGGCGATCTTCTGCACTTCGTCGCGCGTCAGTTCGGCGGAAACGGCATAGCCCAGTTCGTTGTCTATCCAGTAGAAAGTCTCGATGCCGTCGGCGCTCGCCATGCGGAAACTGGTGGTGCGGTTTTCCTCGTTATGACCAATCAGCACCGTCACGCGTTTGCCGGTCTTGTCCTGATACATCAGCATTGCGCCCGGCTTGCCGCTGACGGGGATGAGGCGTCCGCCGACGAGGTCGTATCCGATCTTGGAAAGATCAGGGATCGCAAAGGGATAGCCGAGCCGCTTGCCGAGCCATGTCGCAAGATGCTGCTGCTCTCCCGCGCCAACCTCGACGGGGTGGCGCACTTCGCTTGCATAGATGAGATAGGCGGATTTTGCCTGTGCCGGAATATCCGTCGTCAGCGACGCCAGCGTCACGTCCTGCGGTGTGGAGACGGATGCCGGCAGAAGTCGGCCAGCTGCGGCGCCCGCAGCAAAGATCATGAGGGCGGCTGCTGTTTTCGCAAGAGCCGGTTTCAGCCGCCATGTACGGTCCGGTTTTGGTGGGCTGAGCATCGATGCGTCGTGCGGATGGGCGGCGGCATAGGAAGCGAAGGCATTGCGAAGAATCTCGGCCTGCTGTTTCCAGTCCTGCACACGGGCCTGCTCTTCAGGTCTTTCTGCGAGCCACGCCTCGACAGCCGCGCGGTCATCGTCGGAAAGAAGCCCGTCGACATAGGCGTGCAGGTCGTCTTCGGTTATGGCGTCGGGCCGTTTCATCGTGGTCTCCGCAGAGGAATGATATTGTCCGCCGCCAGCTGCTGGCGAAGGGTTTCGCGGGCGCGGGACAGTCTGGACATGACAGTGCCGAGCGGGATCGACAGCGTCTCGGCTGCCTCCTGATAGCTGTAGCCTTCCACCGTCACCAGCATCAGCACGGCCCGCATGTCAGGCGAAAGAAGGGCGAGCGCGCCGTGCAGCCGGTCGTTCTCCAGCGTATCGGACAGCTGATCGGTGACGGCGATGGTCTCATGGCCATCCAGGCTCTCGGACGGGTGGCGTTTCTCGGCGCGATGGCGGTTGCGATAAAGATTCGTCATTATCGTGTAAGCCCATGATTTCAAACTCGTTCCGCGCCATTGCCTTTTATTGACGAGCGCTTTTTCCACGCAGTCCTGCAAAAGGTCTTCGCCATCGGCGTCCGAGCGGGAAAGGCTGCGGGAATAACGGCGCAGCATGGGTATCAGCGCCAGCACCTCCGCTTCGAAGGTGCCGGCTGCGGGGGAGTGGCTCCCCCGCGTTTTGCCATTCATGCCATCAGGGTTTTGCGGCATCCCATACACCGTTCATACCGTCACCGGTGGCGTCGCCTTTTTTCATGTCCTTGACCCAGTAATAGAGCGGCATGCCGTCCTTGGCCCATTGCATCTTGCCGTCCTTGCGCGTCACGGTCGTATAGGCTCCCTCGGCCTTGTCGCCCATGCTCGCGAAAAACGGCGGCCAGTTCGTGGCGCATTTGTCATAACAATTGGATACGCCCTTCTTGTCGTTCTTGAAAGTGTAGAGCGTCATGCCTTTTTCGCCGGCAAGTACATTGCCTTTGTCGGTCTTGACCGTTTCGACCGCCGGGGCCGCATAGGCCGTTCCGGCAAAAGCCAGAATGAGGGCGGGAACGATAAAGCGGATCTTCATGGACATATCCTCCTTGGTTCGGGCGGGCTGTGCCGCCAACAGATCAAGAGACACCGCAGGTGGCAGGTTTATTCCCTGTCGCGACACGATTTTTTGCGATTTTAAAACTTATCCATTGAGCTAAGTATTTTATCGTGATAGTTAGCCTTATGGAAAACTATTCAGACGCGCTCGACGATATCTTCCAGTCTCTTGCCGATCCGACCCGCAGGGCTGTGATTTTGAGGCTGGGCGGTGGGGAGGCGAGCATCGGAACGCTGGCCGAACCTTTCGATATGGCTTTACCATCGTTTATGAAACACATTCGCCAGCTGGAAGAGGCCGGGCTGATCGTGACCCGCAAGCAGGGCCGAGTGCGGTTCTGCTCGTTGGAGCAACAGCGGTTTTCCATGCTCGATGGCTGGTTGTCGCAACAGCGCGCCATCTGGGAAGGCCGCACGGACCGGCTCGAACAATTCGTCATGGCGCAAAAAGATATGGCCGCCACACGCAAACGGGAGAATGACACATGACCGAAACTTTCAATCCCGATCTCGACCTTAAAATTTCAAGGATCATAAGGGCGCCGCGACAGCTCGTCTGGAATGCATGGGTCGATAAGAACAGTCTTGAACAATGGTGGGTACCGCATCCCGGCCAGTGCCGCGTCGAGAAGATGGAGCTTCACCCCGGCGGCGCGTTCGAGACACGCTACAGCGAGGACGGCACGGCATTTGGCGACCATATAAGCGGCTGTTTTCTGGCGGTGGATGATGGCGAGCGTCTGGTTTTCACCGATGCGCTGATCTCGGGTTTCCGCCCCTCCGCCCGCCCGTTCCTCACCGCCGTGATGACTTTCAGTGATCACCCGGAGGGTATGGAATATGTGGCCTATGCGATGCACAGAAACCCTGGGGATCGCGATAAGCACGCGGAGATGGGTTTCTTTGACGGCTGGAACACGGTTGCGGAGCAACTGGCGCGGCTTGTCGAAAAGCAGGCGGCCCATTGAGCGGCATCAGCCGAACAGGGCGATATCCGGTTTGGCGAGCATCAACCAGATGATGCCGACAACCGCGAAGAAGGCGGGGAAACCGCAGGCGAACCAGATGCGGTAAAGACGGAACCACTGCGCCGGCAAGGCCTGTCCCGTGGCGGCGCAGTCTCGAGCGATATTGCGCAGCCGGATCTGTATCCACACCACCGGCAACCAGAAAATGCCGGTTAAGACATAAAGGCCAAGCGAAAGGGCGACCCAGCCTTCGGTCAGCGGCCAGCCGATGATGCGCGCGAGAAAATAACCGGTCACCGGCTGGATGATCGCCGCCGTCGCGGTGAAGATCGTATCGGCAATGACGACGGTGCCGGCGACATGGGCGATCAGCGCCGGGTTTGCCGTTCGCCGTGCCATGACCATGAAAAATGCGATACCGGCACCGGTGCCGAACAGCACCGTTGCACCGATGACATGGGCAAGCCGCAGCAGTTCCTCAAGCGTCATCAGCGTTCATCCAGTGTGGCGAAGGCAACGAAAGCCAGGGCGATGGAAGGCAGGACCTTGACCAAGGGGCCGAGCGGATCGAGCCACAGGCCCGGCTCCAGCAGGCTGCCGCCGGCTAGGTAAGCAGCGCTGACCAGCAGCATGCCGATGAGCGCCTTTCTGGCGAGCGACCGCAGCAGGACGGTGACGCCGAGGGCGATATCGATGAGGCAGGTGGCGAGTGTGAGGGTCACGGCCGGTGTCTGCGGCATGAAGGGCAGAAAATGCGCCGCTGCTCCATTGATGTTCAGCAGCGGCACGAGGCCGGACAGCAGCCAGAATAGAGACAGGCAGAGGATGACCAGCGGTTTGAGCAGATATAATCTGGCAAACCACAGGTCCTGCACGCCGGAGGGGTGGGCGGCCAGCGTTTGCGTCAATGTCTTGAGCGACAACGTCCTCGGTCGCGCCTCATCCTCCGTCACGATGCCTTCCGACATGACCGTCATGGCGGTCGAACGCAGCGGCGAGCGCCAGCCGAGCGCGCCCGCGGCATCCGCCACAAGGCTGACGGGCCGCATGAAGGCTGCCGGAAGGTTTATGACAGGGGCAGGGGGGAGGCCGAGCCATTGCCGGTGGGTGACGACCACATCCTGCAATGTCAGTGCTTCGTCTGCAGCAAGTTCGAGATCGCTGCCCGGTGGAATGTCGCCGTTGATCGCCGCGTTGACGGCTTCCGCCACATCCTCGACTGCGACCGTGCGGACCGGCATCGTCCCATTGACGAGCGGCAGCATGAGGGGAAAGCTGGCAAGCGCGCGCACCAGTGCCGTGCCGCCATGGGCATTGCGCCCGACAACCAGCGCAGGCCGGAGAATGACATAAGGCAGGCCGCTTGCGGCCAGTGCTCCATCGGCGCGGCGTTTGGTGGCGAGAAAGGGCAGGTCGGCTGCCGCTCCCGCCGTGCGGGCAGATATCTGGATCAGCAGCCTGCCGCCCGCCTGCGCCGCCGCCTCGTAAAGCGCCAGCATGGCTTTTTCCTGCGTCGCGGCAAGATCGTCCGAAAGACCGTCCTGAAGCGCGCCGGCGCAATTGACGATGGCGTCATGAGCCCTGACCAGCACTTCCCAGTCTGGGGCTTGCGTCATGCGGGCGAGATCGGCGGAAATCCAGTTCGCGAAAGGCCACTTGTCTTTGCCGTGTCTGACGGAGCGGGCCAGCCCGGTGACGGAATGGCCTCCGCCATGGAGACTACGCATCACCTCCGAACCGATGAAACCTGTCGCGCCGAGAATCAATATCTTCATGCACGGCATGATAGCCGCCGTGGTTTAAAAACCAGCCGTGTTTTATTGCCGCATTATGGTCTCACGATTCATCTTTCGTTCTTTTTCTGTTGCGCAGGGTGCTCGAATCCTGCGATGAGGGCGCATGTTATTTTCACCGCAACAGGACGAAGCGCTCAAGGCTGTTTCCCGCTGGCTGAAGGAAGGCCGGACGCCGGTTTTCCGGCTGTTCGGTTATGCCGGAACGGGCAAGACGACGCTTGCCAAACATTTCGCGGAAAATGTCGATGGCGAGGTGCTGTTTGCGGCCTTCACCGGCAAGGCGGCGCAGGTGCTGCGTTCGCGCGGGGCGACCAACGCCCGCACCATCCATTCGCTTATCTACCGACCGCGTGGCGAAGAAACTGTTGAAGACGAGGAAACCGGCAAGACCTCGGTCGCGCCGATGTTCTCCATCAACCGCCAGAGCCCGCTTGCCAAGGCGGCGCTGATCATCATCGACGAATGTTCGATGGTGGATGAACAGCTTGGCAAGGATCTGATGAGTTTCGGCACGCCGATCCTCGTGCTTGGTGATCCGGGGCAGCTGCCGCCGGTATCGGGCGGCGGTTATTTTACCGAGCAGGAGCCGGATTATCTTCTGTCGGAAATTCACCGTCAGGCCAAGGACAATCCCATCATCCATCTTGCCATGGATGTGCGCGAAGGCCGCGAGATCATGCGCGGCGACTACGGCACGGCGCAGGTGATTTCGAAATCCGAGGTGACGCAGTCGCTGGTGCTGGAAGCCGATCAGGTGCTGGTCGGTACCAATCGCACGCGCCGGCGCTATAATCAGCGGCTTCGCGAACTCAAGGGTTTTTCGGCCGATTACCCGCAATCGGGCGACAAGCTGGTCTGCCTCAGGAACGATCCGGCCAAGGGCCTGCTGAACGGCTCGCTCTGGCAGGTGATGAGTTCGTCGCGCGAGACGGTGAAGCCCGGCATCAATCTGATGATCCGGCCGGAAGACGACGATATGGATCGCGGTGCAGCCAAGATCAAATTGCTGAAGGCGGCGTTTGAGGATGTCGAGACCGAAATACCGTGGACCACCCGCAAGCGCTACGACGAGTTCGATTTCGGATATGCGCTGACCGTGCACAAGGCGCAGGGTTCGCAGTGGAACAATGTGGTTCTTTTCGACGAGAGCTATGCGTTCCGGGATTCACGCGAAAGATGGCTTTATACCGCCATTACCCGCGCGGCAGAGACGCTTACCATCGTTCGTTGAGATAGAGCATTTGCTCAATCTCCTTTTCTGCGCCTTGTCCGGACGTGCTGCGCACTTTTCCTGCACATGCTTTCAAGCCCGGATAATGCCAAGCAGAACCGCCTTGGCGACCGCCTGAAAACGGTTGCTGGCGCTGAATTTGCCGATGATTTTTGCCTCAAGCAGGTTGAGATCGCTGCCCGAAAGGCCAAGAGCCCGGGCGAGCCGCACCGGGGCATAACCTTCCGCCATCAATTCCAGACATTTCCGTTCGGTATCGGTGAGGGCGATGTCGTTGGCCGGACCGCGTTCAGCGCCGTCGAAGCCATCCGCATCGCCATCGCTGACAAGCAATTCCTCGATCTGCTGGGCCTGGCGCTGAAGGGTGGAAAGCTCGGCGGTCAATTCTCTCTTGCGCTGCCTTAGCGCGACGTGAAATATGTCGTCCGCCTCTTCCTGCGACAGCGAGCGGACGAGTTTTTCCATGATCTCGGTAATGGCGGCAACCGAAATGCCGACTTCGCGGCAGACATTGATGACGGCCATGCGCTGGACGTTGCGGTGGGTATAGACCCGCATCTGGCCGATGCGCTTCGAGGTTAGCAGCGCCTTTTCTTCGTAAAAATGAAGCGTTCGGTGGGTCACTCCAAAGATATTGGCCATATCGGCAATGGGCACCGGTTCGGCGGGCAGGAAAGAGGGCAGGCTTATGTCCGGTAAAAAGCTGCTGAGCCTTAGATTGGGTTTGTCCTCGTCGCCGTTTTCAAACGGCATACGGCCATCCTGCATCGTTTCCCCCTTTGCGCTCTTTGGCGGCGTGCCTGCTTTTAAAAGACATCCGTCGCTTGTTCCCCCGCAACGGTCTGTCTTCTGATCAAGACATCATGCCAAACGCTACATAAGAACCGTAACGTGTATTGTGTGTTTTCGTTCCCGTATTCCAAAAAATTTTATCGGCCTCCTTGCGGTCAGCGTCAACCTGCGTGAAACAGGATGCAGATTCCGAACCGGAGCCAGACGCCATGCCCGCAAAACTTTCCGTCAATCTCAATGCAATCGCCATGCTGCGGAACCGCCGCGATCTTCCGTGGCCGGATGTTGCGCATTTCGGACAACTGGCACTCGCTGCGGGTGCAAGCGGCCTGACTGTACACCCTCGTCCCGATCAGCGCCATATCCGCTTTTCAGACCTGCCGGTGCTGCGCGCTTTGATCGATGACAGCTTCCCCAAGGCGGAGTTTAACATCGAAGGCTATCCGACCGAGGATTTTCTCGTTCTTTGCGAAAAGACCCAGCCGGAACAGGTGACGCTGGTGCCGGATGATCCCTCGCAGGCAACGTCGGACCATGGCTGGGATTTCCGCAAGCACGACGTTTTCCTGAAGGAAGTCGTCGGACGCCTGAAGGCCGGCGGCATGCGGGTTTCGCTGTTTGCCGATGGTGACGGGGAACGCGAGCCGGTGGAACTGGCGGCTGAAACGGGTGCGGCGCGTATCGAGCTTTACACCGGCCCCTATGGCGGCTGCTTTGACGATCCGCAAAAGGGCGAGGCGCTTCTTGAGAAGCTGGGACAGACGGCGGACCATGCTGCGGCACTCGGGCTTGCCGTCAATGCCGGCCATGACCTGACTGTCGCGAACCTGCCCAGGCTGATGAAACGCATTCCTTATCTGGCTGAAGTTTCCATCGGCCACGGATTGACGGCGGATGCGCTGGAATATGGCATGGCTGAAACAGTCCGGCGTTTTTGTCAGGCCTGCGGTCAGCCTATTTCATAACCAAAGTCAATTTTTTCGCCTATGCTTTGGCTTGCGCATGCTCCGTGCGCGCGCTTTTGAAGGCAGAGACATATGCAAGAACATCATGTTGTCGTCGTGGGTGGAGGCTTCGGCGGTTTACAACTGGTACACGGGCTGGAGGGAGCCCCTGTCCGCATCACACTGATCGATCGCCGCAACCATCACCTGTTCCAGCCCCTGCTTTATCAGGTTGCGACAACGGCGCTGGCGACATCCGAAATCGCCTGGCCGATCCGCCATCTTTACCGCGACCGCAAGGAGGTAACGACCCTGCTTGCGGAAGTGACCGGCATAGACCGGGCGGCGCGGACCGTGCATTTAAGTTCGGGCCAGGTGATCGGTTTCGATACGCTGGTGCTGGCCACCGGCGCGCGCCACGCCTATTTCGGCCGCGACGAGTGGGAACGTTCCGCCCCCGGCCTCAAGACGCTGGAGGATGCGACGACAATCCGCCGCCGTCTGCTTCTGGCCTTCGAACGGGCCGAGCTTGCCACCAGCGAAGAGGAACGGCAGGCGCTGCTGACCTTCGTCATCATCGGCGCCGGACCGACGGGCGTGGAAATGGCGGGCATGATCGCCGAACTGGCCCACAAGGCGCTGCCGCCGGAATTCCGCAATGTGGATACCCGAAAGACCCGCGTGCTGCTTGTCGAGGCCGGCCCCCGCGTCCTGCCTGTTTTCACCGAGGATCTTTCTGCTTATGCCAAGGAAGCGCTTGAGAAGCTCGGCGTCGAGGTTCTGCTCGGTACGCCGGTGACGGCCTGCAGCGATGAAGGCGTGACGGTGGGCGAGACCCATTATCCCTGCCGCACGGTTGTCTGGGCCGCCGGCGTGCAGGCGTCTCCCGCTGCTAAATGGCTGGATGCCGCCGCCGACCGGGCCGGGCGTGTCATCGTCGGACCTCACCTCAATCTGGAAGATGACGCTGATATTTTCGTTATTGGCGATACGGCCGCCGTCAATCAGGAAAACGGCAAACCGGTGCCGGGCATCGCACCTGCGGCAAAGCAGCAGGGCGCCTATGTGGCGAAGGTCATCAAGGCCCGGCTCTCCGGCAAACCTTCGCCTGGACCCTTCCGCTACAGCCACCAGGGCAATCTCGCCACCATCGGCAAACGCGCAGCGGTGATCGATTTCGGCAGGTTCAAGCTCAAGGGCGTTCTGGCATGGTGGATCTGGGGCCTTGCCCACATCTACTTCCTGATCGGAACGCGTTCGCGGCTGGCTGTGGCGTGGAGCTGGCTGTGGATTTATCTGAGCGGCCAGCACAGCGCGCGGCTGATTACCCAGAAAGAGACGCTGAAGGACGAGGCCTGAGGGCCGGGCCGGCAAAGGACAAGGGCGGGAAGCATCGCTTCCCGCCCTTTTTTAATCAGTTGGCTGTCTTGATGCCCATCACGCGTCGAGCGACGCCATGTCGATGACGAAGCGGTAGCGCACGTCGCTTTTCAGCACGCGCTCATAGGCTTCGTTGACATCCTTGATATCGATCTTTTCGATTTCCGACACGATGTTGTGCTTGCCGCAGAAATCCAGCATTTCCTGGGTTTCCTTGATCGAGCCGATCATGGAGCCGGCAAGCGAACGGCGGGCCGGAATGACGGAGAAAGCATGGACGGGGATCGCATTTTCCGGCACGCCGAGCAGCACCATAGTACCGTTGACCTTCAGGAGATTGAGGTAGGCGTTCCAGTCGATTTCAGCCGAAACGGTGCAGAGGATCAGGTCGAATGTGCCTGCTAGCTTTTCGAAGGTCGAAGCGTCGCTGGTGGCGTAATATTCCTTTGCGCCCAGCTTGAGGCCGTCTTCCTTCTTGGACAGCGTCTGCGACAGGACGGTGATATCCGCGCCCATGGCCGAGCCGATCTTGACGCCCATATGGCCAAGACCACCCATGCCGACGATCGCGACCTTTTTACCCGGACCGGCATTCCAGTGGTGCAGAGGCGAATAAAGCGTGATGCCGGCGCAGAGGAGCGGCGCGGAAGCGTCGAGCGGAAGGTTGTCCGGAATGGACAGAACGTAGTCTTCCCTCACGACGATGTGGTCGGAATAACCGCCCTGCGTGGCGGTCTTGCCGTCTCTATCGACGGAGTTATAGGTTCCGACAAGACCGGGCATGTACTGTTCATTGTCGAGATCGCGGGTGGCGCAGCCGACGCAGGAATCGACGAAACAGCCGACGCCGACGTGGTCGCCGACCTTGAACTTCGTGACCTTGGAGCCGACAGCCTTGACGACACCGGCAATCTCATGTCCGGGAACGATCGGGTAGACGGCATTCTTCCATTCGTTACGGACGGTGTGGATGTCCGAGTGGCAGATGCCGGCATATTTGATGTCGATGACGACGTCGTCGTCGTTCGGCTCGCGACGTTCGAAGGTGAACGGGGTAAGCGGCTTGGACGCGTCGGTCGCAGCGTAACCTCTTGCAGTAGCCATTTGAATATCCTTATCGAGGGGTTGGGGACGGCGGAATATGCAATGGAAGTGCGGGGCGGCGTTAGAGCGATCCTCCGAGCTTTTTGCACGATCCTGCAAAAAATATGCGGGCATGCTCTTTGCGGAAGTCCGGTGGCTTTCTAGATAAGTGGCATCTGACGCGTCTCTTCCTTCACTTAAGGGATTCCCCTCATGTCCTTGCCGTTCAATGTCTATCAGGAGATCGCCTCCATCGCCGCGCGACATGCCACCCGGGACGGTGAGGTGCAGACGGCCATCGAATCCCTCGGCATCAGCCGGCGCACCGCGCCAAGCGCGCCGTGTCACGGCAGCTACCGTCCCTGTCTTGCGATGGTGATACAGGGGTCGAAAAGCGTTCAATTGGGAACGGATACCATCAATTACGGCGCCGGCGACTATCTGCTGACCTCGCTTGAGCTGCCGGTCGCCTGGCGGGTGGTGGAGGCGAGCAGGGAGGCGCCGCATTTCTGTATCGCGCTTGCCATCGACAGCGAGAAGTTGCTCGACCTCATGCGTCGCGTGCCGATTGATACGCCGACGGAGCCCGCGAATGCGCAGCGCGGTATCGTCGTTAATGCCGCCACGCCGGAGCTTCTGGATGCGGCCATCCGTCTGTTGCGTTTGCTCGATCGTCCGACAGAGATTGCCGCCATGGCGCCCTTGATCGAGCAGGAAATCCTCTACCGCATCCTGACCGGACCAGCCGGCGGGCAGCTGATGAACATCATCGCGGCCGGCAGTCAGGGCAATCGCATCGCCCGCGCCATCGCCTGGCTGCGTGAGAATTTCGCCCGCCAGCTGCGCATCGAGGATCTTGCCGAGCATATCGGCATGAGCGTTTCGTCCTTCCATCACCATTTCAAGACGATCACGGCCATGACGCCTGTTCAGTATCAGAAGCAGTTGCGGCTGCATGAGGCACGCCGGCTGATGCTTGCGGAACGGCTGGATGCGGGCACGGCCGGCCATCGGGTCGGTTACCAGAGCCCGTCGCAGTTCAGCCGCGAATATAGCCGCTTTTATGGGTTGTCGCCGTCGCGGGATATCGACGCGTCGCGCGAGATTGCGGCTGGGTAGATGTCCATTCACGGCGGGGCGATGGCGCGTGGGGCTTACCCCCCTCTGCCCTGCCGGGCATCTCCCCCACAAGGAGGGAGATCGATATGCCGCTACGCTTCGCCCATCTTGAGGACAGAGAATGAAGCAGGGCCAAAGCTGCTTGCCGATCTCCCCCCGTGTGGGGGAGATGCCCGGCAGGGCAGAGGGGGGTAAGCCCCACGCGCCATGCTCCGCACCAACGCGCAACCGCCCAAAGAAGCCCCCACGCCGCCATTCCTACTACGCCGCACCGCGTCAATTCTTCTCACCGCCGAAGAATCCGCTTGACCGCAACGCTGCCTCCGCTTAAATGGCGCTCGAACCGTACCGTACGGTACATTAATCGAGCCCCTGGAGTGGAAAGACTTGGCTTCCGACCCGATCACAGCGCAGGAATTTTCGCCGCGTCAGAACGCTGTTCTGGACCAGGCATTGCGTCTTCTGGTCGAGGGCGGCGAAAAAGCGCTCACCACATCGGGGCTGGCGCGCGCCGCCAACTGTTCCAAGGAAAGCCTCTATAAGTGGTTCGGCGACCGGGACGGCCTGCTGGCGGCGATGATCACCTTTCAGCAGAGCAAGGTCCGCACTTTCGAGAAGGCGGGTGACCGCGTTTCCGCGCCGCAGCTTGCCGATCATCTCGAGGTTTTCGCCCATGATCTGCTCGATGTGCTCGCGGGTGACGTGTCGCTGGCGCTCAACCGTCTGGCGATAGGGCAGGCTAGCCGTGACGGTTCCAAGCTCGGCGATCTTTTGCTGGAACGCGGCCGTCGCCAGATCGATCGTCGCGCCCGTGGACTGATCGAAGCGGGTCGCCGTTCCGGCTACCTGCGTTTCGATGATGCCGAAGAGGCATATCGCGGTTTTTACGGTCTCATCGTTTCGGATCTGCATGTGCGCATGCTGCTGGGCGAGGCGCCGGACAAGGATTTTTCCGCCCGGGCAAAGAAGGCGGTCGTCGCCTTTCTGACCCTCTACGGCACGGAAAAGGTACATTCGGAACTGGGTGGCAAGGTCGCTTAAGGTTCCGGTTAAGACAACAGATACAAGTATCAGGGAAGGACCATAAAATGCGCGTTTATTATGATCGTGATGCCGATCTCAATCTCATCAAGGCGAAGAATGTCGTCATCGTTGGTTACGGCTCCCAGGGCCGCGCCCATGCGCTGAACCTCAAGGATTCCGGCGCCAAGAACGTCGTTATTGCGCTCAAGGCCGGCTCGCCGACCGTCAAGAAGGCCGAAGCCGACGGCTTCAAGGTCATGACCGTTGCCGAAGCCGCCAAGTGGGGCGACCTCCTGATGATGGCGACGCCTGACGAATTGCAGGCCGACATCTACAAGGCCGACATTGCCGGCAACATCCGCGATGGCGCAGCGATTGCTTTCGCACACGGCCTCAACGTCCACTTCGGCCTCATCGAGCCGAAGGCATCGCTCGACGTCGTCATGATCGCACCGAAAGGCCCCGGCCACACGGTTCGCGGCGAATACCAGAAGGGCGGCGGCGTTCCCTGCCTCGTTGCCGTTCACCAGAACGCTTCGGGCAACGCTCTTGAACTCGCTCTCTCCTATGCCTGCGGCGTTGGCGGCGGCCGTTCGGGCATCATCGAAACCAATTTCAAGGAAGAGTGCGAAACCGACCTCTTCGGCGAACAGGTCGTTCTGTGCGGCGGTCTCGTCGAACTCATCCGCGCCGGTTTCGAAACGCTGGTCGAAGGCGGTTATGCGCCTGAAATGGCCTATTTCGAGTGCCTGCACGAAGTGAAGCTGATCGTCGACCTGATCTATGAAGGCGGCATCGCCAACATGAACTACTCGATCTCCAACACGGCAGAGTGGGGCGAATACGTCACCGGTCCGCGCATCATCACCGCTGAAACCAAGGCTGAAATGAAGCGCGTTCTGCACGACATCCAGACCGGCAAGTTCACCACCGAGTGGATGCAGGAATGGAAGGCCGGCGGCGCTCGCTTCAAGGGTATCCGCCGCAACAACGACTCTCACCAGATCGAAGAAGTCGGCGCCAAGCTGCGCGGCATGATGCCCTGGATCGGCAAGAACAAGCTGGTCGACAAGGCCGTCAACTAAGCTTCATTGTTTGGTGGAAGATATGGAGGCCGGGGCGAAAGCTCCGGCTTTTTCGTTCCGGGCTAAACTACGTAACCTTGACTTTCGTCGTCAAATACGTACATAAATCTGTACATATTTCCGAAAGGCAGCTTCCATGGCAAATGTGCGATTTACGGAATTCCGTCAGAACTTCGCGACCCATTTCGACCGGGTTCTGGAGACGCGCGCTCCTCTTCTTGTCACGCGGCAAGGCAAAGAGGCGGTCGTTGTTCTTGCAGAAGGGGAATATGAAAGCATGCAGGAAACGTTGCATCTGCTATCCAACCCTGCAAATGCGTCACGGCTTCGTGCTTCCATGCAGGAGCTTGAACGTGGTGATACCGTCGAGCGGGACCCGACCGAAGAATGAAACTCGTCTGGACCACGAGTTCATGGGACGATTATGAGTTCTGGCAGAGAACCGATGCGCGGATGGTCGAGAAAATCAACGACCTTATTCGAAATGCGAAGCGAACACCCTTTTCGGGGCTTGGAAAGCCGGAGCCCTTGAAGGGCGACATGGCTGGTTACTGGTCACGGCGGATTACCGGCGAGCATCGCTTTGTCTATCGGGTGTCCGGGTCTGGAAGCGAGCAAAAGCTGGAAATTATTCAGTGCCGCTTCCATTACCAGTAGCCGCTTACTTCGGCTGGATGACGCCCTTCGTAAGGAGGAAGCAGCCATAAAACCGCGTCTCGCCAGTGGTGATGACGCAATAGGCCTGCTTCGCTTTTTCGTAAAAGGCAAAGCGTTCGATGCCATACATAGGAGCGGACTTCCCCTCGGCCGCGTCGATTTCCTTCTGCACCTCGGCCTGGACCGGCTCCAGCTGATCGGGTGCGCCCATCACTTCCATACGGCCGACCGAGGGCTGCAACGGCGTATCGAGCGGCAGGACGGACAGGATGGCTTTCATGGCGCACGCGGCGGAGACATTGTCGATGTGTAGCGCCTTGCCGACCGTGGTGTGACGGGAAACCGAATCGGATGGGAAATTGGTATCGGAGATCACCAGCGTATCGCCGTGACCCATGGCGCGCAGCGCATGCAGCACATCGGCATTCAGCGCCGCGTCGATATTTTTCAGCATGTCGTCTCACTCCCATGGATGCTTTCGCCGCGTCGCGGCCTGGCCCGCAATCCACCCGGAAAAGCTTGCCGCGTCAATCGCAAACGGAAGATTGTTAAGCTTTGCGGGAGGGTGTATTTGGCTTTGTTCGCCAAAGGCGGCCCCAAATGCCGGTCGGCTGCGGGCAATGTGCAGGGAGGCAGAAATAATTCGAAAAACTGATAAGTCAGTATTGCTGACATATCGACATTTCTGTAAAGATGCACGCATAAAAACGACACAAGAGGAAACGTACCCATGCTAGATTGGGAACAAATTTTCGCCACGCGCTCTTCGCGAATGAAAGCGTCTGAAATCCGCGAGCTGCTGAAGCTGCTCGAGCAGCCCGACATCATCTCCTTTGCCGGCGGCATTCCTGATCCGGCTCTCTTCCCCGCAGAGGAATTCCAGCAGGCTTATGCGGAAATTTTTTCCGGCGCGCAGGTCAATGCAGCGCTGCAATATTCTGTCAGCGAGGGTTACAAGCCGCTGCGCGAATGGCTGGCGGGTGAGATGGCCGAGATCGGCATCGACTGCACCGCCGATAATGTCTTCATCGTTTCCGGCTCGCAGCAGGGTCTCGATTATCTCGGCAAGCTGTTCCTGTCGCCGAAGGACACGGCGCTGGTGACCTGGCCGACCTATCTCGGCGCGCTTTCCGCCTTCAACGCCTATGAGCCGAATTACGATCAGCTCAATCCGGGCGGCAACCGCACGCCGGAGGCTTATCGCGAAACCGCCGCCAAGCATGGCGGTGCGGTGAAGTTTGCCTATCTCTCGGCCGATTTCTCCAACCCGACCGGCGAAACCGTCGATCTGGCCGGCCGCGAGAAGGTTCTGGCGCTGGCCGACGAGCTCGACATCGCCGTCATCGAAGATGCCGCCTATCAGTCGCTGCGTTACGATGGCGAGGCGGTGCCGCCGATCATGGCGCTCGACATTGCCCGTTCCGGCGGCATCGAGAACACCCGCACCATCTATTGCGGCAGCTTCTCCAAGACGCTCGCCCCTGGCCTTCGCGTCGGTTACATCGTCGCTTCCGCACCTGTTATCCGCAAGCTGGTGCTGATGAAGCAGGCCGCTGACCTGCATTCCTCGACCATCAACCAGATCGCCATCGAACGCGTTGCCTCGCGCGGCTTCGACAAGCAGGTGGCCAAGATCAAGGCCGCCTATAGCGCCCGCCGTAATGCGATGCTGGCCGCGCTCGACAAGTACATGCCGAAGGGCACGCACTGGACGAAACCGGAAGGTGGCATGTTCATCTGGGTCACGTTGCCGGAAGGCATGGATGGCGCCGCACTGCTGGCAAAATCCATCGCCACGGAAAAGGTGGCCTTCGTTCCCGGTCGTGCATTCTTTGCGGATGGCTCGGGTACGAACACGCTGCGCATCAGCTTCTCCTGTGCCAACGAGGCGATGATTGAGGAGGGGATGATGCGGCTGGGTCGGTTGATTACGACGGCGCAGGCGGAAACGGGTGAGGTGCTTCCGGCGATTTGATGTCGGCAGCTTACGGCAGCGACAGAGGTTGTGGCTTCACCCCCTCTGTCCTGCCGGACATCTCCCCCACAAGGGGGGAGATCGACCCGTGGCGAGGTATCGCCCATCTCAACGTTAGAGAATGAAGTGGTAAGAGAGCCTCTTGCCGATCTCCCTCCTTGTGGGGGAGATGCCCGGCAGGGCAGAGGGGGGGTAAGCCACACTCTCCAAGAGGAGTTGTACTCTCCTGCCTGACACTCCCATGCATTAAAGAGATCACACCCCTAAAATCCCACCTGTCACATACATGTTATGCAAGCATGTTTAAGCGGTCCCACCAAACAACAGGGACCGACCCCATGAAAACGCTGCTCTCCGCTTTCACCGCCATCGTATCGCTCGGCTTTATCGCCACCGCTGCCAATGCCGCCGATCTGGTGCTCTATACCAGCCAGCCGAACGAGGACGCGCAGGCGACCGTTGATGGTTTCAAGGCTGCCAATCCCGGTCTGGAAGTCGAATGGGTGCGTGACGGAACGCCGAAGATCATGGCCAAGCTGATGGCTGAGATCAGCGCCGGCAATCCGGTTGCCGACGTGCTCTTGATCGCGGACACCGTAACGCTCGAGCGCATGAAGCAGGCTGGCCAGTTGCTGGCCCACAAGTCTGCTGAAGCCAAGAACATCGACGCTTCGCTCTATGATGCGGATGGCTTCTATTACTCCACCAAGCTCATCACGACGGGTATCATGTACAACACCGCTGCCGCGATGAAGCCGACGAGCTGGAAGGATCTGGCGAAGGCCGAAGCCAAGGGTCTCGTGACGATGCCAAGCCCGCTGACCTCGGGTGCGGCGCTGATCCACGCGCAGACGCTGGCAGCCGCCAACGGTCTCGGCTGGGACTATTACAAGCAGCTGAAGGCCAATGAAGCCATTGCCGGCGGCGGTAACGGTGCGGTTCTGAAATCCGTCGCTTCGGGCGAAAAGGCTTATGGCGTGGTCGTTGACTACATGCCGATCCGCGAAAAGGCCAAGGGCGCACCGGTCGAGTTCGTTTTCCCGGAAGAGGGCGTGTCGGCCGTGACCGAGCCGGTCGCCATCATCAAGGGCACCAAGCACGAAGAAGCCGCCAAGAAATTCGTCGACTACGTGCTTTCGGAAAAAGGCCAGCAGGGCTTCGTCAAGCTCGGTTATATCCCCGTGCGGGCTGACGCCGGCATGCCGGAAGGTTTCCCGGCCCGCGACAAGATCAAGGTTCTGCCGCTCAGCGCCGCTGATGCGCTGAAGAACTCCGAACAGGACCTGAAGACCTTCTCCGATATTTTCGGCTCCAAGGGCTGATATAGCGGCATGTCCCGTTCAAGTGCCTATGGAAGCAGCCAGCCGCGCTGGCTGTTTCCTTTTGTGGTGAGTGTTGTTTTCGCACTCAGCGCCCTGCCGCTCGGCCGGCTCGCCTATACCGGCATCATCTCATCACTCAATGGTGACATATGGCGGCTTCTCGCTGATCCCGCCCTTTGGGATGCGGCGCTGAACACGCTCTCCACCTCGTTTTTCGGCATGGCTATCTCGCTGGCGATTGGCGGCGCTTTTGCGCTTTCGCTGACGCTTTGCGATATACGCGGCAAGTCGATTTTAAGTTTTCTATTCATGCTGCCGATGATGATCCCGCCGCAGGTGACGGCGCTGTCGTGGATCGGCATGACCGGCCCGTCGAGCACGCTGTTGAAGGCCATCGGTCTTGCGCCGCCGATGGGATCGCCGCAGCCGCTCTATTCCATTGCGGGCATCGCGCTGCTGCTCGGCGTGCAGCATGCGCCGCTCGTCTATCTGTCGCTGCGCGCCGGTCTGTTGGCCCTGCCGCAGGATGGCATCGAGGCCGCCAAGCTTTCCGGTGCTTCGCCGCGGCGTGTGCTGGTCGATATCATCCTGCCGCTTTCCACGCCGGGGCTGATTGCCGGCGCGGCGATTTCTTTCGTGTCCAATGTTGGCAATTTCGGCATTCCGGCCATCCTCGGCATACCTGGCTCGATCTTTACCTTGCCGACGCTGATTTACAGCCGTTTCGCCAGTTTCGGCACCAGCACCTTCGGCGATATCGCCATCCTCTCCACCATGATCGCCATCATCTCGGTCGCCGGGCTTGCGCTTCAGGAACGGGCGATGAAGGGCAGGGACTATCGGATCATCGGCCTTTCCGGCAAGGCCGCGACGTTTGGGCTGGCGCGCTGGCGGGTCCCGGCGGAGCTTGCCCTGTGGCTTGTGCTGTTCTTCATGCTGGTTGCGCCGCTTGCCGCGCTGATGGCAAGCTCGCTCGCTCCCGCTTACGGCGTGCCGCTCAGCCTCAAGACCGTGACGCTGCATGCCTATGAGGAACTGCTCTACCGCCAGAGTGTCACCCGTACCGCCTTCCGCAATTCGCTGTTTCTGGCAACCGCCACATCGCTTTGCCTGCTGGCGGTGACGGTGCTGACCGCTTATTTTCTGGTGCGCGGCAAAAGCCGCTTCATGTTCCTGCTCTCGGCGCTGGTGGATATTCCCTATGCGCTGCCGGGCGTAGTTATCTCGGTGTCCTTCGTGCTGCTGTTCGCAGCCCCCATTCCGCTGCTGGGCTTCACACTTTACGGCACGATCTGGATCATTCTGCTCGCCTATTTTTCCTCCTTCTTCGCCGTCAGCCTGAAACCCATGGTCAGCGCCTTCCTGCAATTCGATCCGTCGCTGGAAGAGGCCGCACGGCTGTCCGGCGCCGGTTTCTGGCGGCGGCTCACGGATATCATCCTGCCGCTGGTCGGGCCTGCGGCGGGGGCGTCGGTCATCCTGGTTTTCCTGATCGCCTGCAACGAGCTGACGGTTTCGGCGCTCCTGTGGTCGGCCGGCACGCAGACGCTCGGCGTGCTCATCTACAATCTTGATGACAGCGGCAGCTTCGATCTTGCTTCGGCACTTTCGGTGCTCGTCGTCATCATGGTGATTTTCCTCATGTTGCTGCTCGAAATTCTGGGGCGCTATCTGCCGAAAGGAGTGGTCCCTTGGCGAAACTGATCCTCAACCGCCTGTCGAAAAATTTCGGATCCGGATCGAAGCCCGCCGTCGACGACGTGTCGCTCACCGTGCGCGACGGTGGCTTTCTCGCCTTGCTCGGCCCTTCCGGCTGCGGCAAGACGACGGTGCTGCGCATGATTGCCGGTTTTGAACAGCCGACCGACGGCTCCATCCTGCTTGGCGAACGCGTGCTGGCCGATGGGGGCAGCATGGTGCCGCCGGAGCGGCGCAACATGGCGATGGTGTTCCAGTCCTATGCGCTTTGGCCGCATATGTCAGTTGCTGACAATGCCGGTTATCCTTTGAAAGTCCGCGGCATTTCGGGCGAGAAATATCGCGAAAAGGTGCGTCAGGCGCTGGCAGCCGTGCGTCTCGAAAGTTTTGCGGACCGCCGTCCTGCCGAATTGTCCGGCGGTCAGCGGCAACGCGTGGCGCTCGCCCGCTGCCTCGTTACCGAGCCTGATGTGGTGCTGCTCGACGAGCCGCTCGCCAACCTCGACCGGCATCTGCGTCAGGAGATGGAGGAGACGTTTCGCGAATTCCACATCCGCTCCGGCGCGACGATGATCTATGTCACCCATGATCAGGCCGAGGCCATGGCGCTTGCCACCGATGTTGCCGTCATGTCGCAGGGCAAGCTGTTGCAGGTGGCGGCACCGGCGGAGCTTTACGCGCGGCCGGAGGGCCGGCTGGTCGGCTCGTTGGTGGGGCAGGGGGCGATCCTGACCCTCCCGGTAGCGGAAGGGGTTGCGCGCGATCTTGACTGGACGACACTTCGGGCGGCGATGGAGAGTGGCAGACACTTGCCGCAGGCGGATATTCTCGTGCGGCCGCAGGATGTGGTGCGGGACGCGGAGGGTGTCAGCTGCACAATTACTTCGGTTCTTTACGAGGGCGAGCGTTATGCTCTCCGTCTCGACCTGCCAGACGGGCAGGCGCTTCGGGCCTATTCCCGGGAAGCGGTCGCTGTCGGAGATCGCGTGCCGGTTGCGATTCGTGCGGCGTGGCGTCTTTAGACTATTGGCGAGGCGGGGTTGGAGCGGCTAAGCTCCTATTCCAGCAACAGGAATGAAACATGTCGCTTCGGCTTGCCACCTTCAATATCGAAAATCTTCTCACCCGTTTCGATTTCACCGGTTTTCGCAACCAGACGCGGCGCGACAGGGCGATCCAGCTGTTCGATATCAGGGACGAGGCGACTTATCAGGCGCTGGAAAGCGCGCGGACCGTCTCCTCAACTGACGATACGCGCCAGCTTTCGGCGCTCGCCATAGCTGACGCGGATGCTGATATTCTCTGCCTGCAGGAGGTCGATAACATGGCCGCGCTGCAGGCCTTCGAATATGGCTATCTTTACCGCATGGTCGGCAATGGCTATCTGCAGAAATATCTGGTCGAGGGCAATGACAGCCGCGGCATCGATGTCGCCGTCGTCATGCGGGAGCAGACCCGTGATGGCGACAAGATCGAGGTGGTCGACATCAAGAGCCATGCGGCGCTGACCTATCGCAATCTCGATCTCTTCAATCCGGCGCTGGCTGCGACCAACCAGATCGATGACAAGATTTTCAAACGGGATTGCCTGGAAATCGACCTCCGCATCGGCGGCAAGCCGCTGACGCTTTACGTCACACATTTCAAATCCATGACCAATTCCCGCGACCCCGTCGATGCCCGGCTCGCCACCATGCCGATCCGCGAGGCGGAAGCCATGGCCGTGCGCCGTATCATCGAAAACCGCTGGGGTGTCGGCAATACGCGCAACAAGAATTTCGCCATCTGCGGCGATATGAACGACTATCAGGAGCGTGTGGCGATTTCCGGCGACCGGCGCAACGGCTATAGTTTTGCGCCCGTCGAGGAGGCGAGGAGCGCGCTCGATGTCTTCACCGCCGATGATTTCGTCACCAATCCGATGCTGCGCCGCGATGTCATGGATCGCTGGACACTCTACCATTCGCGTGGGCCGCAGGAGCAGCACCTGTGCCAGCTGGATTATATCTGGCTTTCACCGCGTCTGGCTGAAATCAATGCTACAAGGGCTCCTGAAATCATCCGGGCGGGCCAGCCGTATCGCACCATCTTTCCGCCTGGGCAGGAGGTGGAGCGTTATCCGCGCACCGGTTGGGATCGCCCCAAGGCGTCCGACCATTGCCCTGTCGTGATGACGCTGGACTTGATCTAGAGAATTTCTGAGTCTCTTCAAAACGTGAAAGCGCTATAACTATTTGTTTTTAAGTATTTTTCCAAAATAGAAGCGATTCCGTTTTTAGTGGAAATGCTTTAGCCGCCGGCAGCATACCGATTGATGCCGGCTATCCGTTGGCGACCTTTGGAAAATAGGTGGCCCAGACTCGGTTGCGGCCGGCGCGCTTGGCTTCATAAAGCCGGTCGTCGGCGATTGCGATCAACTCGTCCCAGCTGCTTATCGCCCGCGCTTCCTGCCACACAACGCCAAAGCTTGCCGTCAGCGATAGGCCGCTCTCCTCATCGATCATCTGCGCTTCGATCAGGCGGCGAAGACGGTCGGCGGTTGCCGTCGCGGTGGCGTGGCTGACGTCCTGCAGCACGACGACGAATTCCTCACCGCCGTAACGAGCCAGAATATCGTTCTTGCGCAATGCGCTGCGCAAAAGCCCCGCGGTCTTTTGCAGCGCGAGGTCGCCCATGGCGTGGCCATAACGGTCGTTGATCGATTTGAAGTGGTCGATATCGACAATCATCACGCCGAGCGACTGATACTGTTCCTCGCCGCTCAATATGGCACGAACGGCCCTTTCCAGCGCACGGCGATTGAAGACACTCGTCAAGGCATCGGTTTCAGAGAGCGTGCGCAGCTGTTCTGCCAGTGCGCGCTGCTGGTTTTCCATTTCGCCCTTCTGGCGAAGCTGCTCACGCAGGAAATCAAGTTCCTCGAACATCTTCTTCACTTCCGGGGCAACCCTGTCTTCACAACGGGTTTCGGAAAGGTCACCGGCGGCGATCGCGGCGATCTGCGCCCGGACGGATTGCATGGGCTGGAACAGCATCGTTCGATAGACCGATGTGAGCCGCAGCAGAACCAGAACCGCGAAGGCGGCGAGCAGAAGGGATGCTCCGCCAAAGACCAGAGCCTCGTTCTTCCTTTTTTCGAGCCTTGCCCGGGTTTCGGAGAGGATGAGATCGCGCAGGGCATCGGACGAGCGCATGCCGGCAATATAGTTCCTGGAGAATTCAAGAATGCCCGGCTGGGCGGAGGGTATGGCTATCACGATCGTATTCTGCGCGTAACGCAACGCCTGACCGAAATAATAGGTCTCCATATCCTGAAACGCCTTGTCCAGTTGCGGCGTCGACAGATAGGCGGCGGTGTAGTTGATCAGCGACGCTTTCAGCGACAGCAGGCTCTGCATCTCATTATCGAATTTGGCGCGATAACCCAGCTTTTCCTGCCTGTTTGCCCGCAGGCTCATCACCACATAGGAGCCGAGTCGGCCAATCCTGTCACGCATCACGCCGGCGGTGCCGGTCATCGCGATGTCGATCGCCACGTCGGGCGTGACCTTGATGACGGCACGTGCCACTTTGCCGCGCAGCAGGTTTACGCTATCAGCCGCCTTGAACATCGATAAAATCGCGTTGGACATGGCGCTTTGGCTGCGTGTGGAAGGGGGGGACGCGGCAACGCGATCCACCGCTTCGCGGGATTGCGCCAGTTTCTGGCGGGTTTCGGCAAGTGATTTGGCGAATTCAGGCTGGGCCTTGATTTCCTCGGTGAAGGAAACTTCAAGTTCCGACAACTTGTCATCCGTCGCCTTGCGTGCAGCTGCAAGTCCCTCGACCAGCTTCGGATCGGGGGCGGGTGCGCCCATCAGATTGTTTGCAGGGCCGCGCTCGGCCGAGATCAGCCATGCGGACTGAAGGGCGGTTTCGAAACGGGTGAGCTGGGCGGCATTGGTGCGGTAACGCAGATAATTGGAGACACTTGGCACCGCGGCGAGAGTGGCCAGCAGGATTGAACTCGCGGCGATGACGATCGTGCCTGTCAGCTGTATTTTCTGTATGCTCGCGCGCATCTGAGGCGTAATTCTCACTGCAATGGTTATGTTTCATCGCCATCTTACCGGCGCTGCGTAAATACTTCGCTTATTTTCCGGGCCTTTGCCGTGATGATGGTCTTCGGACCGATGGGCGCATGTGATGTGGAAAAGATATGCACTGGTGCCGTGTCATCAGTTTTCGCTTTACACCAAGTCAGAATCTGATAGTTGGCAAGGCACTGGATTGCCCTTGTAGCTCAGTTGGTAGAGCACCTGATTTGTAATCAGGGGGTCACGAGTTCGAACCTTGTCGGGGGCACCAGTATTTTCAATAGCTTGAACCTGCCCCCATCCGCACTTTAGTTGCTTTTCCGGACCGCATTTACCGCTTGATGTGGTAAAGCTTGTGCACGATCGACCAGTTGCCGTCGTGTTCCAGCAGGGACAGGTATTCGTAAAAATCCATGCCATCGAAACTTGTCGTCAGCTTCACCGAGGCGCTGTCGCCCTCCTTGTCGATGCCGAGGATTTCGAAGGTGGGGTCGTGGTCGGGCAGGCCGCGTTCGCTTTTTCGCATCTGGTCAACGAAGTCTTCCAGAGACAGCCATTCGGTTTCGCCTTCGAAGGTGCCGACGATGTTGGCGCGTGGATCGAAAACGTCACGCATCAGGCCCTCATCGGCATAGGCCATGGCGTGTACATAGTCCGTGACGGTCTGGGTAATGGTTTGCGGCATCGGATCATCCCTCCCTTCAGATCCAAAAGCCGAGCTTACACCCGTTGGTGAGTTTCCACCATAACCTCCTGAAAACGCGCTCCTTACGCCTTCGCAAAAGTGTTTTACGGTGGCCTGCCACAAAGGCGACGCGTGGAGTGGCGGCATGTTTTGCGGTCGCTTTCCACAATTTTGTCCCGCCTGTCATTATAGTCGCCTTGGGTCCGACAAATTTCGGCATCATGGGCTTTTCCGCCGGTCGTCCTGCGGTGCGCCATGAGGCTTTTATGTGGGCTTTGCCGGTTTAACCGCCGGTGCGGGGTGCCGCGCGGGGTGGATTTGGCCTATGATCCGCCCGCAGGTCCTGTGACGGTGGTATCAGGCATGCGGGTAACAGTTTGCGTTTGAAGGTGGTTTTGTGATCGATCCCTATGTTTTGCTTGGCGTGGAGCGTGATGCCGACGAGGCGGCGATCAAGTCGGCCTATCGCAAGGTTGCCAAGGCCGCCCACCCCGACAGCGGTGGCGATACCGATCAATTCGCCCGGCTGCAGACGGCTTACGAGCTATTGAAGGACCCGGTGCGGCGCAGGGTGTTCGACGATACCGGTTACGACCCGCAGCTGGCCGACGCCAAGGACCTGAAGGGCCTGCTGATGCTGGAAACACTGGTCAACGAGTTCATTCTGGATGAGCGCGAACCGGGAAGTTTTGATCCCGTGGCGGCCATGCGCCGCAAGCTGACCGACGATATTCTCAAAAGCCGCTTCCATATTCTCGAACTCGAACGGCACCGCACGCGGGTTCGCAAACACATGGATCGTCTCGGCCGCAAGCCGGAAACCGATGTGCTGAGTTCCATGCTGCGCGCCCGCAGCCAGTCGATCGCCGAAGCCATCCGCAATGCGGAAGCTCAGATCGAGGCAATCGAGCAGGCCTATACGATGCTCGAGGGTTATTCCTATGAGCTGGAGACCATGGTGCTTTCCGAACCGCTGCTGAAAGGCGAGGCGGCGGAATAATCGCTCTTCAGGGGCCGTTGACCAGTGCGAGAATGAGCTTGTGCACCCGCCCGCCGGGGGAAAGCTCGTCGCGGTCGAAATCACGGCCGCGCTGGCGTTGCTCGTTGGAAAGCTCACCCAGCCGTTGCTGCAGGACAACGCGCACCTTCTGGCATTTCGGATCGTTTTCTGCCCTCAGACCAGTGCTGAATGCTTCGATTTTCTGCACCATGTCGAGAATATGGTCGCCATGGACGCGCTCATGGGTTTCGACGCCGGAAATGAAGGTTTTCCAGCTGGCGGCAACGGCGGATGGCAATTGCGCCGGTGCTTTCGGCCAGGTGTAGATGATGGTGAGATTGGGCCTTGCTGTGGCCAGCACACAGGCGCCATCCGGCTGCGGACGATAATCCCGACGCCAGGTCAGCTTGAAGGTCGTGTGGGCGATCGCCTGTACGCCGGCGGTCGGGCCGCGTTCGCCGATCGACTGGTACAACGCACCGCCGGTATTGCCGCTGATGGCATAGGTTTTTATCTGCTCTGCGGGTTTCCAGCCGGTCGATTGCGCGGACAGCGGAACGGCGCTTAGCAACATCATAACGGTGCTGGTGGCGAGGGCGGAGACGGTCTTGGCGGGCACGCATGGATCCTTGGTGATTTGCGAGCCGAAGATAGGCGAGAGGCGGGCTGTCAGGCAAGGGTCTGTGCGATGGGAGTGCCAGATGCCTGGGCGGAATATAACGCATGAAAAACCCCCGCGATGACGGATCGCGGGGGCAAGCTTGCGACTGCAGGGGTAATCAGTCGTCCAGCTTGTCGTAGTCGAGCTTCGGCGCGTTCTGCAGCGCTTCCTTGGTGGTGTCGACATAGGCCTTCCATGTGCCGTTGTCGTTGTGAACCGCGACGGAGGCCGGGTCGAGCACCACATAGCTCTTGTCGATGCCGAGGAAACCGCCGACGCTGGCCACAAGGCCAATCACCGACTTGCCGTCGCCAATGACGACATCCTCGATTTCGCCGATGTTTTCGTTCTGGGCGTTGTAGATGTCGAGACCGTCGAGCTGGGAGGCGGTGAGATCGGTCTTCTGGACATTCACGAACTTCAGCGGGCCGGTGGCCTTGGTGCCCATGGTGATGCCGGGGCCGGACAAAGTCGCATCCGCGCCGACGGCAGGGGCCGTGGTTGCCGTCTGGGCAAAAGCCACGGAAGAAGAGAGCACTGCCGCGGAAGCGAGCGCGATGACTTTGATTTTCATGATGTTTCTTCCCTTTGTATGCTGAACATTGCGTTCGGGGAGGAAACGGTGAAGCGCGAATTTGGTTCCGCGTGGGAGGACGTGAAAATTTGGTCTATGCTGAAAGATGAAACAGTCGCGAGGCAGGCCGGGAGCGGCGGCGCGGTGAAATCGGGAGGGTGTCATGGCAAAAACGACGGTGGCGATAGCTGCGGAGGAGATTGCAGCATCGGACTTCATTGACCGGAAGATCGTGGAGCTTGGCGACTGGCGGGGCGACATGCTCGCGCATGTCCGCGCGCTGATCAAAAAGGCTGACCCGGAGGTGATTGAAGAAGTGAAATGGCGCGGCGTGCCGGTCTGGTCGCATGCGGGCCGGTGAAACCTACAAGAATGCAGTGAAGATGACCTTTGCGAAGGGGGCTTCACTCGCCGACCCGGCGGGTCTGTTCAATTCGAGCCTTGAGGGCAATATGCGGCGGGCAATCGATTTTCACGAAGGGGACGTGGTGAATGAGGAAGCGCTGATGGCGCTGATCCGGGCGGCGGTGGAGTTGAACCTGTCGGTAAAAACCGGGAAAAAGCGGGCTGGGAAATGATCAGGCAGTAAGAAGACAAGCGGGTTCCTCAATCTTGCGCGACATCCGCCGCCTTGTCCCATTCGCTATCGATGAACTTCAGCGCGTCGATGATGGAGACCTTCCACACCGACCAGACGTGATCGCCATCGGTCACCCGCAGCTCGGATTTGCGCTTGTCGGCCTGTAGTGTCTCATGCAGGGCGATAGCGCCGCGCCAGAGGAAGAAGCCGTCATCGTCGCCGACGGTCAGATAGGTGGCGGGCAGATCCTGGCTTTCGGCGACGTGTTGTGCGACGAGGGTGAAGACGTTCTTTTCATTAAAGAGCCTTGCATCGAAAGGCGTGCCGAAGGCGCCGGAGAAATGGTCGCCGGTGGAGGGCAGCACGATGCCGCTGGTGACGGTGGTGCGGTCGATGCGATGAAAGAAGGCACTGTCCTGAATGAGCTTGAGTTCAGCGGGTGTCTTGTCGAGATCGGAGGCGGGCACGTTCTGCCAGATCGCGCCCGACAGGCTGGCGACGGCGCCATAGAGGTCTTCGTGACCATAGGCCAGATGCAATGCGCCGAAACCGCCCATGGAGAGGCCGGCAATGGCGCGGCCTTCTCGATCCTTGCGCACCGGCAGGGTTTTTTCGATCTGGTGGCGCAGATCGCCGGTCAGGGCAGTTTCGTAGTCGCCCGGACCGCCAACGGCGGCGGAATCGACATACCAGCTGTTTTTGACACCGGGCATGACAACCACCAGCGGGCGGATGGCGCCTGCCGCGATCAGGGTATCGAGCGTCTTTTCGATATTGCCAAGATCGCGCCAGCTGTTCTGGTCGCCATCATGGCCGTGCAGGAGATACAGCACCGGCCAGCCGTTTTCCGGCGGCGCGCCATCCGGGCGGTAGATGTTGACGGCAAGCGGTGCGTTGAGGGCGGCGCTGTGGAAAGTGGCATCCTCGATCTGTCCAGCAAAGGTAGGGCCGCAGAAAAGGAAGAGGCAGATGGCCGCAAGGCGTTCTCCATACATGCGCTGCTCTCCTTTGGCATTCAAATAAGATCGCTAAAGGTGGGTCGTCCGGGTCAGCGTCCCGGTCGCCCCGTCTTCCCCTTGGTCCGGCTTTTGCGTTTCTGTTCGCCGGCATCCTCGTAGGAGCCAGCGCCGATCTTGCCGCGTACCAGCGGCCTCGGATCGTCCGTCGCGCGCTCCGGCTGGCCTTCCAGCAGGGGTGAGAAACGTTTGCCGGCTTCGGTCTCGGGCTTGCCGGGAACCTCGCCGCGCATGGGTTTTTCGGTGCGGCCGACGGTCATTTCGTCCAGCGTGTTTCTGCGGAACAGCGGCTTTCCAGCGTCCGAGCCGGGACCCATCTCGTCCAGTTCGGGTTTGGCGAAGAGGGAGGTTGCGGCGCGTGGCTCATCCCCCTCTGTCCTGCCGGACATCTCTCCCTCAGGGGGGGAGATCGGCAAGCGGCTGCGTCTGTTGTTTTTTCCGCCGCCTTCAACAGCGCGCGCTTCTTCCTTGGCCATGGGGTCATCCATGGTGGCCAGTTCGGCGGCCTTGAGGCGTTTGATTTCGTCGCGCAGGCGGGCGGCTTTTTCGAAGTCGAGGTCCGCGGCGGCATCGCGCATGGATTTTTCCAGCGCGTTGAGATGGGCCTGCAGATTGTTGCCGACGAGGTGGCCGCCATCGGCGAAGCCCTTGCCGGAAACGCCTGAAATATCGGCCCTTACGTGGTCGCGCTCATAAACTGAATCAAGAATATCCGAGATCTTCGCCTTGACCGATTCCGGCGTAATGCCGTGTTCGGTGTTATAGGCCATCTGCTTTTCGCGGCGGCGGGAGGTTTCCTCCATCGCCCGCTTCATCGAGCCAGTGATGTTGTCGGCGTAGAGGATGACCTTGCCGTCGACGTTACGGGCAGCGCGGCCGATGGTCTGGATCAGCGAGGTTTCCGAGCGCAGAAAACCTTCCTTGTCGGCATCGAGGATGGCGACGAAACCGCATTCGGGAATGTCGAGGCCTTCGCGCAACAGGTTGATGCCGACGAGAACGTCGAAGGCGCCAAGGCGCAGGTCGCGGATGATCTCGATACGCTCAAGCGTGTCGATATCCGAGTGCATGTAACGCACACGCACGCCCTGTTCGTGCAGATATTCGGTGAGGTCTTCGGCCATGCGTTTGGTCAGCACGGTGCAGAGCGTGCGATAACCCTTGGCGGCGGTCTCGCGGATTTCGCCGAGAACGTCGTCCACCTGGCTGCGGGCGGAACGTACCTCTACGGGCGGATCGATGAGGCCGGTCGGGCGGATGACCTGTTCGGCGAAGACGCCGCCCGACTGCTCCATTTCCCATGAGCCGGGGGTGGCGGAAACCGCGACGGTGAGCGGGCGCATCGCGTCCCATTCCTCGAATCGCAGCGGCCGGTTGTCCATGCAGGAGGGCAGGCGGAAGCCATATTCGGCCAACGTCGCCTTGCGCCGGAAGTCGCCGCGATACATGCCGCCGATCTGGCTGACCGAGACGTGGCTTTCATCGATGAACAGCAGCGCGTTGTCAGGGATATATTCGAACAAAGTCGGTGGCGGCTCACCGGGGTTGCGGCCGGTGAGGTAACGCGAATAGTTCTCAATGCCGGCGCAGGAGCCGGTCGCTTCCAGCATCTCTATATCGTAACGGGTGCGCTGCTCCAGTCGCTGGGCTTCCAGCAGGCGACCGGCTTTCTCCAGCTCGGCGAGACGAACCCGCAGCTCTTCCTTGATCGACTTGATCGCGCCGTTCAGCGTCGGCCGCGGGGTGACATAGTGCGAATTGGCGTAAATCTTGACGGATTGCAGGTCGCCGGTCTTCTGGCCCGTCAGCGGGTCGAATTCGGTGATGGAATCGATCTCGTCGCCGAACATCGAGATGCGCCAGGCGGCATCTTCAAGGTGGGCCGGGAAGATTTCGATGGTATCGCCGCGCACGCGGAACGAACCGCGCTGGAAATCCATGTCGCGGCGCTTGTATTGCTGGGCCACCAGGTCGGCCAGAAGCTGGCGCTGGTCCAGCCGGTCGCCCACCTGCATCTGGAAGGTCATGGCGGTGTAGGTTTCCACCGAGCCGATACCGTAGATACAGGAGACCGAAGCGACGATGATGCAGTCGTCGCGCTCTAGCAGCGAGCGGGTGGCGGAGTGGCGCATCCGGTCGATCTGTTCGTTGATCGAGGATTCCTTCTCGATGAAGGTGTCGGAGCGCGGCACATAGGCTTCCGGCTGGTAATAATCGTAGTAGGAAACGAAATATTCCACAGCATTGTCGGGGAAGAAGTTCTTGAATTCGGAATAGAGCTGCGCCGCCAGCGTCTTGTTGGGGGCGAGGATGACGGCGGGGCGCTGGGTTGCCTCGATGACCTTGGCCATGGTGAAGGTCTTGCCGGAGCCGGTGACGCCGAGCAGCACCTGGCTGCGCTCGCCGGAATTGATGCCTTCCACGAGGTCTGCAATCGCGGTCGGCTGGTCGCCGGCCGGCAGGTACTCAGAGTCCATGCGGATTGTAACACCGCCTTCCGATTTCGGCGGACGGGCCGGCCGGTGCGGCGTCCACATCTTGCCGTCCTTGAACAGCGGATTGCCGCTCTCGATCAGCGCCGATAGCGCCTCGACGGTAGCCGTGACGGCGCCGGGCGCGAGGTTGGCGGCCTCCTCCAGCGACACGTCCATGCCCGCCACCGGATTGAGACCGGCCGCCGCGCGGGTTTTCGGATCACTCGATGCGCCGATGGAAACGCCGCGTGCGGTTTTGGACGCGGTGGTGTTCTTGGCGGTCTTGGAGGCTGCCTTCTCGGCTTCCTTTCGGGCCTCGATCTCGATCTTCTTGCGGTGCTTGCCGGCTTTCGAGGCGACTTCGCGCTGGGTTTCCACCGAACCCGCCTCGGCTTCCGCCTCCAGCTGCTTCACCCAATCGGCGACGCTGCCGCTGAGCGGTGCGCCTTCGAACGACGATTGCGGGGCTTCCTCAAAGCCGGAGGGCGAGGACGGGGGATTTTTCGGTGATCTGGCCATGGGCGAAATATGGAGGGAGTCACGCGCAAAGGGAAGGGGAGGCCGCGAAAAAATGAGTACAAAAAGGAAACGAAGTCCAAGGAACAAAATTCGGGCGGATGCGTTGCGTAGCGGCTGAATGCAGCTTTATCGGAACATGCCGAAAATCGATTCCGGTTTTCGCTGCGATGCGCTAGAGCAAATCCCTACCGGCAGAATGATGGTTGCGTTTTCAAACTGCCTTTCATGACATCCCTCCATATTTTCAGGAATCATCATGCCGTTCTCGATCAGTCCCGCCCACATCTGGCCTGTCCTGATGCTCGTCGCCTCAAACGTTTTCATGACTTTCGCCTGGTATGGCCACCTCAAGCACAAGGGCAGCGCGCTCTTCCTGGCGATCATCGCAAGCTGGGGCATCGCGTTCTTCGAATATATGCTCGCCGTCCCGGCGAACCGCATCGGCTCGGAGGTCTATTCCACCGCGCAGCTCAAGACCATTCAGGAAGTCATCACGCTCGCGGTTTTTGCGCTGTTCTCGATCTTCTGGCTGAAGGAGAGCATCACCATCAATCATGTGATCGGTTTTGCCCTGATCGCTTTTGGTGCGTCCTTCATTTTCCGCTCCTGATCCCGCATGGTGAGGCTGCGGCCCTGGACAATATACCAGCAGTCGCAAGTAGGAGGTTGATACATCGATGAAGATACGCCCTGCGAGAGACGATGATGCGGCTGGAATGGCGGCGGTCCAGAACGAGATATTCTCGGCAGGCCTCCGAAAGGCACCGACTGATATCGGTGAGGTGCTGGAAAATTACATCCGGCATGCCGACCGTATCGAGTGTTCGGTCGCCGAGGACGGGGACGGGCGTATTCTGGGCTTCCAGTCGCTGCGTTACGCACGGGCGGACAATCCCTACGGCGTAGCGGAAGGCTGGGGTATCATCGGCACCCATGTCAGCCCGCATGCGGCGCGAAGGGGCGTGGGGTCCGCGCTCTTTACGGCTACCGGAAAGGCGGCGGAGGCTCGTGGCCTGAAAAATATCGATGCCAGCATCGGCGCGGATAACAGGCTCGGGCAGAATTATTACGAGGCTATGGGCTTCACGACCTATCGTCAGCCGGAAGGGCTGGTCTGCAAGGTCTATCGTCTGGCCTAGGTACGGTTTGCGACCCCGCCCGTGCCGGCAATCCGATCAGCCGCGATTGTCGTTTTCGGAATATTGCAGGCGCGCCTTGCAGATACGAACGTGGTTCTCGTCGGCCCATTGCACCAGCAATTGCATCGGCACCAGAAATGAGCGGCCGAGATTCGTGAGTTCGTATTCCACACGCGGCGGCACTTCGGCATAAAGCGTGCGGCGGATGAAGCCGTCTTCTTCCAGCCGCTTCAGCGTGCGCGACAGCATCTGTTTGGAAATATCGTCGATCCTGCGATTCAGTTCGTTGAAGCGCAGCACGCCGCCCTGCAGGGCTTCCAGAACCAGCAGGCTCCACTGATCGCCGATGCGGTCCAACACGTCGCGGATCGGGCAGGGCTGCTCGAAGGTGAAGATTTCCTTTGTTTGCGTGTCCGACACTGTTCTACCCCTTGCCCTTTTTCACCCTTTAAGGTCATCGCCATGTGACCAGATCAGCCGCCGCTGACTTCTTGCGGCTATGGTTGCGATATCATAGCTCTCTGTCGCGGTCTATTATCTAGACCGTTAACGATTGTGACGAAAGGACAGAAGCCATGGCTAAAATCGCGCTCGTCGGCGCTTCCGGCAATGCCGGCTCCCGCATTTTGAAGGAACTTTCCGACCGAGGGCATCAGGTAACGGCGATTGCCCGCGCTCCTGAGAAGATCGCCAGCCTGCCGAATGTGGTGGCCCAAAAGGGCGATGTCTTCGATCAGGCGGCGCTTTCTGAGCTGCTGAGGGGTCACGATGCTGTGATAAGCTCGGTGCACTTTACTGCCAGCGATCCCTTGAAGCTCATCGAGGCGGTACGCGCTTCCGGCGTTCAGCGTTATCTCGTGGTCGGCGGTGCCGGCAGCCTTGAAATCGCGCCCGGCCAGCGCGTGGTCGATCTTCCGGATTTCCCGGCCGCCTACAAGGCCGAGGCAACCAAGGGCGCGGAATTTCTGGATCTGCTGAAACAGGAAAAGCAGCTCGACTGGACCTTCCTGTCACCCTCAGCCGAATTTGTGCCGGGGGAAAGAACCGGCAAATTCCGCATCGGCAAGGACAGCCTGCTCAGCAATGACGAAGGCAGCCGTATTTCCTTCGAAGATTATGCCATCGCGCTTGTCGATGAAATCGAGAAGCCGCAGCATTCCCGCCAGCGTTTCACCGTCGGTTATTGAGAGGTATCACCCATGAATTTCGTAACACGTCGTCTTGCCATCGCCGCTTTCGCCCTCGTGCCCGCTTTGGTGGCCGCGCCGGTTCTGGCGCAAACAGCAAACCGCGATCTGGCTCAGGAAGAAGCCAACCGCAAGCTGGTGATCGAATTTTACGACACCGTCTTCAACAAGCACGAGGTGGAGAAGGGTGCTGCCGTTGTCGTCGACAGCTACAAGCAGCACAACCCCAATGTACCTGACGGCAAGAAGCCGTTTGTCGATTATTTTACGGGGTTCTTCAAGGAAAACCCGCAGTCGAAAGCACGGATTGTCCGCAGCGCCACGGATGGCGATCTCGTCTATCTGCATATTCATTCGACGGAGAGCGACGGTGATCGCGGCAGGGCAATTGTCGACATCTTCCGCGTCACTGATGGCAAGATTACCGAGCATTGGGATGTGATCCAGCCGGTGCCGGAGACGGCGGCGAACAACAATACGATGTTCTAGATCGGGCTTTCTTTGATGTCGAGGGAAACAGCCGGGATTTTTCGCCCGGCTGTTTTCATTTTAGAGGATGCCTTTTTAAACGGCCCGCCGCTTCTGGCGAGACTGCACGATCAGGTCCAGCGCCAGCATCACCAGCAGGCTCGCACCCACCAGCGGGAAAAGGATGCCGCCGATGGCGAGCACGGCGAGGAGCCCGCGCAGCACACGTTTTTCCTGCGGCAGGGGCGGAACGCCGAGCGAGCCTTGCGGGCGGCGTTTCCACCACATGATGCCGGCGGACACGGCAAGCAGCACAATGCCGATACAGGCCACCAAAAGCACGATCTGATTTGCGACCCCGTATTGCTGGCCCAGATGCACGTTGATGCCCCATTCCAGCGCCTTGCCGAGCGGACCGTAATCGGCGTAGCTCATATCGATCAGAGGTTCGCCGCTATATTGATCGAGGTGGACGACGCGTTGCTTCGTCAGATCGTCGGGATAGGCGGAGCCGCTATAGACACCGGACGATTTGGTGGGCAGTGCGACGGCGTAACCGGCAGCGAGGCCCAAGGCGTCGAAACGCGCCATGGCCGTGTCGATCCCGATCGGTTGACCGGTGCCGGACGCACTGGATTCGGGTATTTTTGCCTGTTCCAGCGACCAGCTTGTTTTGGCCACATGATCGAGGTGGTCGCCGGACATAGGAACATCGGTGCGAACGCCGGCCGGATATCCGAAATTGCTGCCATTCGCCCATTCATTGACCTTCGCGCCCCAGACGCCCGACCAGGGCATGCCGGTGACGGCGAGGAAGACGATGAAAAAGCCGACGAAGATGCCGGTGACGGCATGGGTATCACGCCAGAAGACCCGCTTTTTCGGCGTACCGCGCACCGTTAAGACACCGCCCGTCTGTTTTCGCGGCCACCAGAGATAGATGCCGGTGGCGACGAGAAGAATGGACCAGCCGGCGGCGATCTCGATCAGATAGCGGGCATAGGTGCCGAAATATTTGAGGCTGTGGAGATAGCGGATCGTCCACATGACGGTGCCGCGATCCGGCAGGGAGCCGGCGACCTCAGCCGTATGGGGATTGACGTAGACGGCGCGCTTGCCATCCGCCGTATTGACGGTGATTTCCGTCGACGCGCCGGGATCGGCCGGGGTCGTATATTTGACGGCCGTGCCGGGAACGGCAGTCAGCGCAGCGGCAACAATTTCGGAAGGCAGCGCTTTCGGTGCGTCTTGTACCACCTCTATCCGCTTCAAATCCGAATGGATGAGGTTATCGAATTCGTCCCGGAAGAGATAGAGGGCGCCGGTGACGGCGAGCGATATCATAAAGGGCAGGACGAAGAGACCGGCATAGAAATGCCAGCGCCACACGGCGCGGTAAAGATTGATGGACGAGGAATGCGCAGGCGCGCGCTCGCCCTCGAAAGAGGTCGTAACGGACATGGATGTCTCCGCAAGAAGAGTGATTTCCGGCAGGCCGGGAGTGTTTCAGTTCTGCGGAGGGAGGGGCGGTGCGCGTGGGCGCGATTCCAGATTGGGCGGCGATGGCGGCAATGCCGCATCGAAGTTCAAAAAGGCGACTTCGTCCGTCGTAAGGATCGTGTCTGCGCGTTCGACAGGCGTAACCGGAAGAGTGGCAATGGTGGCCGATGCCAGCCGGCACAGCGTTCCGCAGCAGTCGGCGGCAATTTTGCCCGCCGGGTCCTGCTTTGCGGGGCCTTCCGGCATGTGGCTGGAACAGATGACCTCATCCGCCGCGAGCGCGGCCATCGCCATGTTGCCGCTGGTCAGGCCATTGGCAAGACCCTGCAAAAGGAAAAGCAGGACGGCCAGCGTGGCGATGGCGCCAGCTGAGCTTCGGTCCTGCATGATCCTGCGAATGTATCCCATACGGCTGGAATGCCATAGTCGCGGCGAAATGTCACCGCGACACAATGACGGCATCAGGGCGTTGTGGTCTTCAGGCCAGCAGGTCGTAGGTGCGGAAAATCCAGGCGATCTGGTAGATCAGCGCGAAGACGACGAGGAGCCGGTGGAAGCGGCGGTTGCCGATGAAGGCGGCGGACGTGAAAAGAACGACGTAAATCGCGGTACGGATGAGATATTCCGGGCCGAGCGTTGCGAGGTAGGCCTGTCCCTTCAGCAGCGTGTCACCGACATCGGTGACGAAAAGCGCTGCCAGGAAACCGAAGAACCAGCTTTTGCGGGAAAAGAAGTAGTCCTCATATCCCTTGTATTCCTTCATCTCAGTCGGAAACAGCAGCACGCAGAGGAAATAAAACAGCGAGCAGAACAGGATGAGGAACAGGAAGGCGCCGAAGCCCAGCACGTGGCCGGTGGCGGAAAGCCGGTGTTCCCACCACCAGAAATGCACCAGCATCAGAAACAGGAACGCCACCCAGCCGAGATGCAGCGGATAGATGTGTTCCTTTTTTGGATGTTGCACGAAACCGGCAAGGCCGGTCAGCAGGCGGGCGAGGCTGAGGCCGACCACCATGCCCATGACGGCACGGATGTGCGAATAGGCTTCTGCGGCGTTGACGGCGGCCTCCATCGTGCCTACTCCCCCGGAGGAATGGGCGTCGGCTGCCCGTTTTCGTCCATTGCCACCATGATGAAGGTGCCGGCGGTGACCTTTTCCAGCTTGTCGAAACGCGACCGCTGCGCCCAGGCCTCAACCGTCAATGTGATGGAGGTGCGGCCGACGCGGGCGATATCGGTATAGATGGACAAAGTATCGCCGATCTTTACCGGCAGTTCGAAGGCCATCTCCTTGACCGCCGCCGTAACCACGCGACAGCGCGAGCGTTCCGCTGCGCGGATACCGCTCGCCAAGTCCATCTGCGACATGACCCAGCCGCCGAAAATATCACCGGCCGGATTGGCGTCGGCCGGCATGGCGAGCGTCCGCAGGGTTAGCTCGCCGGTCGGTTTGATGGGCAGGTCGGTCATGTCGAGATTTGCTCCTTGCGAATGAGAAAGGCGCAGCATGCGTTGCGCTTTGCGATTTCGCAAGGAAGGGCAAGCGTCAGGACGACGCTTTGCCCAGAAATTGCTGCGTTGCGTAAAGGGCGATGGCCGCCGCATTCGACACGTTGAGCGATTTGATCTCGCCGGGCATATCGAGACGGGCGAGCGCCGAGACGGTTTCTCGCGTCTTCTGGCGCAGGCCCTTGCCTTCGGCTCCCAGCACCAGCGCAATTTTTGCGCCGCTGAAAGTCTGTTCGATGGGGCCGGGGCCTTCCGAATCCAGCCCGACCGAAAAGAAGCCAAGCTTGTGCAACTCGCCCAGCGCATCGGCCAGATTGGTGACCTGGATATAGGGAATGAGTTCCAGCGCGCCGGATGCGGATTTCGCCAGTACGCCTGACTCGGTCGGGCTGTGGCGCATGGTGGTGATGACGGCGCCGGCGTTGAAGGCGACCGCCGAGCGCATGATGGCGCCGACATTGTGCGGGTCGGTGACCTGATCGAGCACGAGGATCAGCGGGCTTTTCTTCAGCGCATCGAGCTTCTTGACCGGCAGCGGCCTGGTTTCCAGCATCACACCCTGATGGATCGCCTCGGGGCCGAGGACCTTGTCGATATCCTGTGGCGAAACCATTTCGACCGGGAAGGGCTGGGCATCCGCCTCGCCGATATCCAGACGCGCAAGCGCGTTCTGGGTGACGGAGAGCTTGACGATCTGCCGTTCGGGATTGGACAGCGCCGCACGCACGGTATGCAGGCCGTAAAGATGCACCTGATCCGGCGCAAGCTGCGGCGGCTTCCAGTCGTCCGCGCTGCGGCTTCTGCGCCTCTGCTGTGGCGGAGTGGGGATTTCGCCCCTTTCGCGTTTGGCGTCGCGCACGGCACGGCGCAGGGTGGCGTAGTGCGTGTCACGGGTGGATTTGTCGTTGGGATCGTCTTTGCTCATGCCGCCTTATATCTCCGGGAAGAGGCGCGCACCAGCCCCCGCGATAATCCACAGGGCTGTAAAGATGTTTGAATTTTTTCCCGAAAATTCGTGAAAGGGCGTGTTGACAGAAACGAACGAGGCCGTCATATACGCGCCACAGACGACGCAACGGCGCTTCGCCGCAGCGAAATCTGAAGAGCTTGGTAGCTCGATCCTAGCAGAAAGCTGGAGGGATGCCCGAGTGGTTAAAGGGGACGGACTGTAAATCCGTTGGCTACGCCTACGTTGGTTCAAATCCAACTCCCTCCACCATTCTGCACGGATCGAAATCACCACCGCGGGTATAGCTCAATGGTAGAGCAGCAGCCTTCCAAGCTGAATACGCGGGTTCGATTCCCGCTACCCGCTCCAGCGACCTTTCCAACAAGATCAATGACGTCAAAAAGCGTTGATTTTTCAGCGTTTTTGCCTCGCGCGTGCGTAAGGTCGTGCAACGGTATGCAGTGACATCCAGCACTTTTGTCGGTAAAAATTACGGTATTCGTCATCGTGGTGGAAAGCCGATACCGTAAAATGGCACTGACAGACTTTCAGGTTAAGAACGCCAAAGCCGACAGCAAGCCGCAGAAGCTATCTGATGAGAAGGGGCTTTACCTCTATATATCGGTTGCTGGCGGAAAGTCTTGGCGGTTTGATTATGATTTTTTCGGGAAACGAAAAACGCTGACGATTGGGGCGTGCCCGACGGTGGGGCTGGCGGATGCCCGACGACTGCGTGACGAGGCCAAGAAAAAACTGGCTGAGGGTTTGGACCCGTCGTTGGCTAAGAAACGCGATCACCTTACTGCCATCTCGGATATCTACCTTAACGGTCAACCGGCCGGGCGAAACGGTTCATTCGCTGCGGCTTTTCCCGGCATGAAGGGTGAGGTCGCCAATATTCGCGATATTGAGCAGGGCTTGGACCAGATCAACCGCCTGTCATCGAACGACGCGAAGACCTCGATGTTACCGGGTAAGGAAGATGGAACACAGTTCTAACTGTTGGATCGAGTAGAGAAAGGCTGGGCCGATGTTAAGCCACTATAACAATTTAGAATCGCTCATTGCTCCTGCGGATTGCAAACAATCTGTGGAGTTGGATTACGGTTCCATAGAACTCTACACAGGCAAATCGGCAGACAGGCTTTCGGCTGCAGGTCTCCTGAATTTGGTGCTACGTGAACCGACGGGTTGTCTATTAGCATGCACTCTGGCTTCAATTAAGAATACTAATCTGACGATTAAGTATCAAGAGGCAGTAAAAGAGCCAAATACCAGCGTGGTGATTGAAATTTGGTTGGAAGGGCCGGAGCTTCGTGCTCAGCATTGGGACGGATTTACATCGCGGTTTGATAAGAAGAGTATGAAACTTCTTTCACAAGAATTCACAAAATAGCCGGTCGTACACCCGGGCACCGAAACCTAGTTCGGATAGCCGGAGCGGTGTCAGCTTGATTGTTCCTGCAGTCTTCTTCCGTCTTCTTGGAACGAGCTGCGGCAGTCCGAGGAAAATGCACTTATCCGTGCTGGGCCGTTCACGGCTAAAGGGAGGCCTGTCAAGTGAAGTACAAATCGCCAGAAAACAGAACGGAAAAAGAAGTTATCGCGATTTTGTCGCGTATTGACAATGATTCAGAAGAAAGAATATCGGCATTTTTGTCTACTGTTTACTATGGAAAAACGATAAACGTTTCAGGATATATTTTGATAGAATAGTTTAAAAAGGCAAAATGTGGTAAAAGTTATGGTTAAAAAATATTTTTGAAACATTCTATGGAATGTGTCGGACAAATTATTGTATTGATGATAGTATTATTGTTTTGATGGATTTTGAAAGGCAGAATCCAGAATATAATTTGGATATTAAATCCACTATCGAAGCGCTTGTTGAGTACAAATCCATATTTAATGACGATCATAGCGAAGGGCGGTTTTGATGAAGGTTGGGGTAATTCCAATTCATTGTAGAAGACACTGCTGTAATTAATGAAGATGTTGAAATCATTCTCCTCCATTATTTTCGGATCTCTGTTCCTGACTGGACGCACCGCATTGAATCAGACATCGTCGGCCATCAACAACGCGAATGATGGTGTCGTTACTGCGATGCTGTCACCATACCGAAAACTTGCCTCCCAATGGCGAGGCAAGACACTCGCAGACTTTCAGAGCAGGTTCGGGGCACCCGCTCCATTTACTCTTCCCAGCATTATGTATCGCGTACAAAGCTTAGATTTTTAAGCGCTTTTATCGTATGTGCGGATACGCGCAGTCGTAGCCATCGGCATTTGTTTTACCGGCCGATGATCCGCATCGGCTCATCCGCACATTTGACGTTAAGTTCTGGTGCCTGGCCGCGAAGGCAGCGCCGGCCATTCTTTGCAATTGAGATCAAGGGCCGATCATGGTTCGATGCCGGGCGCGTAGCTGATTCCTCCCCGTCGATGCCAAGCTTGATCCGAGAGGCCCATGTCGATTTCAGATACGATCTTCCGCCCTTTCGAGAGGCTGATACGGCCGCTTGACATTCCTTTCCGCCCGTTGCCGTCGAAAGGCCCCGTGGCGGTGCTGCTGCATTTTATTGCGATGTTTCGCGGCGTCCTCATCGCACTTGCTTTGTCCTCCATGGCTGTGGAAGCCATCAATCTCTCCATCATCTGGGGATTGTCCGTCATCGTCGATGGTGTGACGGCGCAGGGAGCGGAGGCTTTTCTGCGCAATGAATGGCTGCTGCTCGCTGTCCTCGGACTGCTGATTTTTCCCGCCATGCCGATCGCGTCATTTCTTCTTAACACGCTCAATTCGCACACCCTTGGCATCGCGATGCCGGCGGCCATTCAGTGGCAGGGCCACAAGGCCGTGGAGCGGCAGGATCTGGCATTTTTCCATGAGCTTTATGCGGGGCAGGTCGCCTCGCGTCTTTCACAGGTGTCGTCGGCGGTCCAGCAGCAGATCATCAATGCATTCCAGACAGGACCGCGCTTCCTGTTGCAGATGGTCGGCTCTCTGGTTCTGCTGGCCGCACTATCCTGGCAACTGGCTCTGCCGGTGTTGGTCTGGATCGTGCTGAATGTGGTTCTCGCCGTTAAACTGGCTCCCGTCTTCACGGAGCGGTCACGCCGTTCGGCCAAACAAAAGAGCCTTGTCTCGGGAGCGATCACCGATCTCTACAGCAATATGCAGATGATCAAGCAATTCGCCGCTGAAGATAGCGAGGCGGGCGCAATCCGCCGCATCCTGATCAAGGCGGTGCAGACGCAGCACAGGGAGCAGCGTGTCTACCGCGCGTCCGAACTGGTCGTCGTGGCGCTCAATATGGCGTTATGGCTGGCGATTTTGTCGGTCGGTTTTTCCGGTTTGGTGAAGGGCTTCCTCACGGTCGGTGAATTTGTCGGTGCCGTCTATATTCTGCAACGCCTGTCTGGGCACACATTCACCTTCCTGCAGATGGGGCAGCAGATATTTCAGGCGATTGGCACCATCAAGGACGCCATGCCTGTCATGACGACGCCGCCCACCATCACTGACAGGGCAGGCGCTGCGGAACTGAGTGTTTCGCATGGGAACATTGATTTCGACGATATCCGCTTTGCTTATAAGTCAGGCAGGCCGGTGATTGATGATCTGTCACTGACCGTGCGCGCGGGGGAGAAAGTCGGCCTTGTGGGCCTGTCGGGAGCGGGAAAAACGACGCTGGTTAATCTGCTCCTGCGGTTTTACGACATTCAGGAGGGTGCAATTCGCATCGACGGTCAGGATATCCGTGATGTCACGCAGATGAGTCTGCGCCGTAATATCGGGGTTATCGCCCAGGATGTGGCGCTGCTGCACCGTTCCGTCGGCGACAATATTCGCTACGGGCGGCCGGAGGCGAGGCAGGAAGATATCGAGCGGGCGGCGAAAGTGGCCAAGGCCGATGCTTTCATCGCTGATCTTGCCGATAGCGAGGGGCGAAAAGGGTATCTGGCGTTTGTCGGGGACCGCGGCATCAAGCTTTCCGGCGGGCAGCGTCAGCGGGTCGCCATCGCTCGGGTACTCTTGAAAGATGCGCCCATCCTGATCCTCGATGAGGCCACATCTGCGCTGGATAGCGAGTCCGAAGCCGCTATTCAGGAAAAGCTCAATCTTGTGATGGAAGGCAAAACCGTGATCGCGATCGCGCACCGCCTGTCTACCATCGCCAGAATGGATAGGATCATCGTGCTGGATCACGGCCGGATTGTCGAAGAGGGGCGGCCGGAGGATCTGGTCGAGCGGAACGGGCTGTTTGCCCGGCTCTGGAAACGCCAGATCGGCGGCTTCATGCCGGAAGATGAGTGATCAAATCCTGCTGCCGACAACGCGTGAGATGTCACCCGTCATTTTAGGGGGCTGTTCTTACGGCCAAGTCAGTAGGGAGAAAGACATTGGGTGCGTGTCCCCGCAGGGGCCATGTAGCTGTTATCGGTCGGATGGTAGGAGGTGTATCGCGCCGCACACCATTTGACGTGGTTTATCTCCGCCTGTGACAGGGCGTAACCGTTGGACGTAGCTTCTTCACCTTTTCCCGCGGCGAAGGCGGATGCGGGGTAGCCGCGCTGGTTTGAATCCTGCGCTTGTTCCGGCGGTTCATAGGCCGGCTGTATGAGGCTCAGCGCGTGGGCGGGCATGACGGAAGCGCCAGATAATGCGACGCCAAGAGCGAGTGCGGAGATAGTCTTCGGCATCCTCAACATCGATAAATCCTCGTTATTCGTTCGGGATGCTAACGAAAATTTAGGAGATTCGTTCCCTGAGAGGGTTGACGCCACACGAACACGTGATTCTTCGGGATTGGGAAAAAGGTGAGGCGGCAGGATTGGAGAGGTTGCCTGCGACGGCTGTTGGGCATGACGCGTCCACGCGCAAAATGTGAGCCGGCATGATGCCGTCTCCATCAGGAAGATGCCGTGTCCCGTGAACGCGTTTCATTCCCTCATCAATTTGACTTTTCGTCCTTCCCGCACTGCTCGTTGACAAGCGGAAAATCCGGTCGGATAGTCGGCCGGCAATCATGCAAACGGGAGTCTTCAATGTTTAACAGGGTTGTCATTCTCTCATCCTTTGCGCTGCTGGCATCTGCAGCGTTCGTCTCCCCCGCAGCCGCACTCACCATGAAAGAGTGCAGCGTGAAATATCAGGCGGCGAAAACCGACGGGTCCGCGAAGGACGTCAAGTGGAACGACTATCGCGCCAAGTTCTGCGGCAGCGACGCGGCGGCTGAAGATGCCGCTGACAATAAGCAGGTCGCGGCCACACCCGACAAAGAACCCGAAAAAGCGACGATAAAGGCCCCGAAGGGCGTCGCTTTTCCGAGTGCTGTCGATAAGAAATACTCAAGCGAAACGCCCGGCAAGGCTCGCCTGAAGACCTGTGTCGATTCCTATCACAAGAACAAGGATGACGGCACGCTCGGCGATCTGAAGTGGATTCAGAAGGGCGGCGGCTACTGGAGCCTGTGCAACACGGCGCTGAAGAGCTGACAAGGGGCGGGGCGGCGACTGACTGCCGTCGCCCGACCATCAGGATGATTCCAAAATCATACCGGCAGGCGGGGTGCCGTTTCAGCCGGTGAGGCCGTGTTTGCGCCACCTCCGAAGTTGTGCGCCCTTATCGCTTTTTGCAGACCCTGCCGGTAATGGCGGGGTTTTGTTCGTGCACTGTCCATCGCCATCACCAGGTGGGGCAATGCCCGCATTATGATCGTGCGTAAAGGCGGGTGACTTCTTGCAGGCGGGTGCAAATCCTGGGCATCGGACAACCCCGTTTTCGGGCGGGTAAAATCTGCGAATAGTCCGTGATTCAGTATCTTGGTAGAAAGAGTTGATCCTGCGGTTCGGCCCGCATCCAGCAATTCAACGGTGAAGGCTGTCCCATGACGGCCGACCGGCAATGTGGGCGGATGACCAGACGATTTCGAAACTATCTCGCGGTGCTGACCATATCATTGCTGATGTGGGCGGTGATTCTTGGCGTCGCTTATTGGATGTATTGGTAAGGGCGGCTGTTGCGACCGCCGGCACGAACGGGCAGCGGATTGACATGTGTCGCCGATAGCTGCGGTGTGTCTCCGTCGTTTATATTCCCGGACATTCCAAAAGTGAGGACGGTTGGCCCAATTTTGGCTTTGCTGTCGTGACCTTATGTTTCGACCGGATCAGGAAAGGGTCGTCATGAGAAAATCCATCGCCGTCACGTGTCTTGCAATCTTGTCGTCACCGGTAGCTTCCAGCGCTCTGGCGGAAGATCTGGTGATTCCGCTTCCGAAGGACACGACGATTGAGAAGGTCGAGGCTGTCTATCAATGCGCTGCCGACACGGTGGAGGCCGTTTATTTTAATGCCGGCGACATCAGCCTCGTGCGACTGGGTTTGAAGGATGGCGTCATTGTTGCAGCGAATGTCATTTCAGGATCGGGGGCCAGATATCAGGGCGGCGTCCATGTCTGGTGGTCGAAGGGTGAGGAGGCCGATCTTTACGATCTGATGGCGGATCCGGAGATGAAGAAGCCGGTTCATTGCGTGGAAAAGAAGAAATCCTGATCGCCGTCGGCTGTCCTTAAAGGAGCGGCGGCAGGGCGGTCATAAAACCTTGCCATGCCGCCGGTCAGCGTTGAATTGCGCGCGCGGCGCGTTCAGCCAAGAACGAGCGACGCAAGAAGCGCCAGCAGGATGAGAGAGCTTGCGACAACGCCAAGCTTCACCCGTCTAAGGCGGCGGGTACGACCGCCGCTCCAGTCATAAGCCATTGGCAGCTTTACCTTTCTTTTTATTATTATGACTTATTACTAGCTCCCTAGGCTTGCTCGTGGCTGACCTCAATTGCCAAAAGCCATAGGCGAGAAATCATGATTTCCCTGTCTTGTCCGTATGTTGCAGCACGCGCGGTGAGTGATTCCCGTCGCTGCCGATACCTCTCGCGGTAAGTGGTTCTCAGGGCGGACGGTGCGGTGTCACGGGCGGCGAGGGCGGCTTGCGCCGTTGTGCGATTGAGGAGGTTTGATGCCCACATGTCAAAAAAAGGCCCGAAAACTTGTGTTTCCGGGCCTTTCGATAATGCGCTGCTTTAGTGGATTTCAGCCGAAATAAGGCTTGATGTATGGCAAGACTTCGATCACGCCGTGGTAGAGCATGTTAAGTGCCACGTAGATGATGACTATCAGGCCGATATAGGAAATCCAGCGATAGCGGTGCAGCAGTTTGGCGACGAAGTTGGCGGCAAGACCCATGAGGGCGATCGAGACGATAAGCCCGATCACCAGTACCGTCACATGTTCCTGTGCGGCGCCGGCAACGGCAAGAACGTTGTCCAGTGACATGGAGACGTCGGCGATGACGATCTGGATCGCGGCCTGCAGGAAGGTCTTGTGGCCTTTGGTCAGATCGGCTTCCTCGTCGGTCACCTCGTCTTCGATGGAGCCGGCCGCCTCGCGCAGTTCGGACCACATCTTCCAGCATACCCAGGCGAGCAGCAGGCCGCCGAACAATTGCAGACCGACAATGGCGAGAAGCTGTACGGTGACGGCGGCAAAGGCGATGCGCAGAACGGTGGCGGCGATGATGCCCACCAGGATCGCCTTGCGGCGAAGATGGGCGGGAAGCCCCGCAGCGGCAAGGCCGATGACGATGGCATTGTCGCCCGCCAGAACGAGATCGATCGCAATGACCTGTAAGAATGCCGTGAAACCGGCGGCTGTGAAGATTTCCATGGGATGGTCCTGAAACGGATAGACAAGGTCGCGAGGGAAAGCGACGGATCGAGATATGGCATGGGGTGGCGCCTGGCGCCGCGTTCCAATCGCCTGTCTCCCCCGGGCGATGGACTGTCCTTAAGCCATCATGGCGGTGCAGGTAAAGAAGTTGTGATGAAAATACCTTAATTAGTGATCGGCAATGGCGGGAAAGCGTTCGCCCGCGCCTCGCGTCGGTGTCCTCCTCCCGAGGGTTTAAATGTCGCAAACAACACACCATATACGGGCCTCAGGGCACGCTTGAAGCGCGTACGCAGACGCTTTCACAATTAAGTCTTGCGCATTCGCTTACAAAGCCTTAAACGGCGACACCAAACCGGTTCGCCGGGGAACCTACTTCACGTTCACAGGAAGCAATTCACATGGCAAAGAGCAAGTTTGAGCGCAATAAGCCGCACGTCAACATTGGCACGATCGGTCACGTCGACCACGGCAAGACGTCGCTGACTGCTGCGATCACGAAGTATTTTGGCGAGTTCAAGGCGTATGACCAGATCGACGCTGCGCCTGAAGAAAAGGCTCGCGGCATCACGATCTCGACGGCCCACGTCGAATATGAAACGCCTGCCCGTCACTACGCGCACGTCGACTGCCCCGGCCACGCCGACTACGTGAAGAACATGATCACCGGTGCTGCGCAGATGGACGGCGCGATCCTGGTTTGCTCGGCCGCCGACGGCCCGATGCCGCAGACCCGCGAGCACATCCTGCTTGCCCGTCAGGTTGGCGTTCCGGCAATCGTCGTGTTCCTCAACAAGGTCGACCAGGTTGACGACGCCGAGCTTCTCGAGCTCGTCGAGCTTGAAGTTCGCGAACTTCTGTCGTCCTACGACTTCCCGGGCGACGATATTCCGATCGTCAAGGGTTCGGCACTTGCCGCTCTTGAAGATTCTGACAAGAAGATCGGTGAAGACGCAATCCGCGAGCTGATGGCCGCTGTTGACGCCTACATCCCGACGCCTGAGCGTCCGATCGACCAGCCGTTCCTGATGCCGATCGAAGACGTGTTCTCGATCTCGGGCCGTGGTACGGTTGTGACGGGTCGCGTTGAGCGCGGTATCGTCAAGGTTGGTGAAGAAGTCGAGATCGTCGGCATTCGTCCGACGTCGAAGACGACGGTTACCGGCGTTGAAATGTTCCGCAAGCTGCTCGATCAGGGCCAGGCTGGCGACAACATCGGTGCGCTGGTTCGCGGCGTAACCCGTGACGGCGTCGAGCGTGGTCAGATCCTGTGCAAGCCGGGTTCGGTCAAGCCGCACAAGAAGTTCATGGCAGAAGCCTACATCCTGACGAAGGAAGAAGGCGGCCGTCATACGCCGTTCTTCACGAACTACCGTCCGCAGTTCTACTTCCGCACGACGGACGTGACCGGCATCGTTTCGCTGCCGGAAGGCACGGAAATGGTTATGCCTGGCGACAACGTCACTGTTGAAGTCGAGCTGATCGTTCCGATCGCGATGGAAGAAAAGCTGCGCTTCGCTATCCGCGAAGGCGGCCGTACCGTCGGCGCCGGCATCGTGGCTTCGATCGTCGAGTAATCTTTTCCCGCAAGGGATTTGAGAAAACCCCGCTGGAGACAGCGGGGTTTTTTATTGCGAGAAAATCTCAGCAGTCGATCCGCGCAATGTCACCATCCCTGAGATGGAAGAACGCGTCCTGTGGTACTTCGAGGCGAAGTGTTTCGTCTTTCGGGAGGCTCGCATAAACGCCGCGCAATATCCGGCTGGTGATGCCGTGGCAGATGATGATCGCATCGCGGGCCTGTCTCTGTTTGATCGTCTCAAGGCTACGGCTCACCCGGTCCGCCATTTTTTCGAACGTTTCGCCGCCAGGCGCGTGAAAAAACCATTCATGCCGATCCAGCCCGTCGCGCAGGCCGGGATATTCGTGATCGATCTCGTAATCCGTCATGCCGTCCCAAGCGCCCATACCGATTTCCATCAGGCCGGGATCAAGGGTGATGCCGTCGATCATGCCAATCTCACTCGCTATGATCTCACAGGTCTGTCTTGCCCGCCCGAGCGGACTGGAGAAAATATGCGCTTCATCGGTTCCGGTCAGCCCGGCCAGCCGGCGCCCCATGCGTGCGGCCTGTTGCCGTCCCAATTCCGTAAGGGGCGAATCGACCTGACCCTGCCAGCGCTGGGCGGCATTAAATTCGGTCTGGCCGTGACGGACGAGATAGATACTCATGGGTTTCTCCTGTGGGGGAGTATGAGGAAGATCAAAGGAGTAGGCATTGTGCCGGGTGGGGCGGGCGGCTTGTCCGTGTATTTTGCCAGACATTGTGAAAAAACGAAAAACACCCTTGCCATTCTTTTCCCTGCGCCTTAAAGGAACGCATATCGAACTGGCCAAGCGATTTTCGCGGCCGGTTACGGTGATGAAGGGGTATAGCTCAGTTGGTAGAGCGGCGGTCTCCAAAACCGCAGGTCGTAAGTTCGAGCCTTACTGCCCCTGCCACTTTCCATTCGCAAGCGCGGGTCTTCGCTGCAAGGCAGATGGATGCCGGATTTCCGGCGAATTTCGCGGAATGTCGATTTCCTCTTGTTAAAAGTGGAATCGGTGTTTATGTAGGTCAAAACAGACACGCGGTGCGTGGGGCTGATTAATTCGGCTTTACGTGCCGTAATTGCGTGGGCAGTCAATGGCATCCAAAACCAATCCGTTTACGTTTCTGCAGCAGGTTCGCGCCGAAGCGTCTAAAATTACTTGGCCGTCGCGCCGCGAGACCATGATTTCGACGGCTATGGTGCTGGTGATGGTCATTTTCGCGGCTCTGTTCTTCTTTGCTGCGGACCAGCTCATCGGCTGGCTGCTCAGCCTCGTGCTGAACGTCGGCCGGTAACGGCACGGTCAAAGGATTGAACGGAGAATAAAAATGGCAGCGCGCTGGTATATCGTTCACGCATATTCGAATTTCGAAAAGAAGGTCGCTGAGTCGATCGAAGAAAAGGCCCGCCAAAAGGGCCTTGATCATCTTTTCGAGAAAATCCTCGTGCCGACCGAAAAGGTTGTCGAGGTGCGTCGCGGCCGTAAGGTCGATAGCGAACGCAAGTTCTTTCCAGGTTACGTGCTGGTGCGCGCCAATCTGACGGATGAGGCCTATCACCTCATCAAGAACACGCCGAAGGTTACCGGTTTCCTCGGTTCGGACAATAAGCCTGTTCCGATTCCCGATTATGAAGCCGATCGTATTCTCGGTCAGGTTCAGGAAGGTGTCGAGCGTCCGAAGTCTTCGGTTTCGTTCGAGATTGGCGAGCAGGTTCGCGTTTCCGACGGTCCGTTCGCGTCGTTCAACGGCGTGGTGCAGGATGTCGACGAAGAGCGTTCGCGCCTGAAGGTGGAAGTTTCGATTTTCGGCCGCGCTACGCCGGTCGAGCTGGAATACAGTCAGGTCGAGAAGGTCTGACTGGAGGGGTGAAACCCCAAGCGCGTGGAAGGCAATCTGGCCCTTTAAGCCGGGGCAGGGCGCCGCACCACGCAACCGCAGCCGCCGGAGCGATCCGGCCAGAGAAGCCGGGTAACCGGTTTGAATTGAAAGGCAGAGAGATATGGCTAAGAAAGTTGCAGGCCAGCTCAAGTTGCAGGTAAAGGCTGGGTCGGCCAATCCGTCCCCGCCGATCGGTCCGGCACTTGGTCAGCGTGGCGTTAACATCATGGAATTCTGCAAGGCGTTCAATGCCGCCACGCAGGAAATGGAAAAGGGTATGCCGATCCCGGTCGTCATCACCTATTACCAGGACAAGTCCTTCACCTTCATCATGAAGCAGCCGCCGATGACCTATTGGCTGAAGAAGGAAGCAAAGATCACCTCCGGTTCCAAGACGCCTGGCAAGGGCGCCAAGGTCGGCTCCATCACCAAGGCTCAGGTCAAGACGATCGCAGAAGCCAAGATGAAGGATCTGAACGCAGCCGACATCGAAGGCGCAATGGCAATGGTTGAGGGCTCCGCCCGCGCCATGGGCCTGGAAGTGGTAGGTTGATCATGGCCAAGGTAGCAAAGCGCATTCAGAAGATCCGCGAAGGCGTGGATCCCAACAAGCTTTACGTTCTCACCGACGCCATTTCGATGGTCAAGGAACGTGCGGTTGCCAAGTTCGACGAAACCGTTGAAGTTTCGATGAACCTCGGCGTTGACCCGCGCCATGCGGACCAGATGGTTCGTGGCGTTGTCAATCTGCCGAACGGCACCGGCCGTGACGTTCGCGTCGCCGTTTTCGCCCGTGGGGTCAAGGCTGATGAAGCCACGGCTGCCGGTGCTGACATCGTCGGTGCGGAAGATCTGGTTGAAATCGTTCAGAGCGGCAAGATCGACTTCGATCGTTGCATCGCGACCCCGGACATGATGCCGCTCGTCGGCCGTCTCGGCAAGGTACTCGGCCCGCGTGGCATGATGCCGAACCCGAAGGTCGGTACGGTGACCATGGATGTTGCCGGCGCCGTCAAGGCGTCCAAGGGCGGCGCTGTCGAATTCCGCGTCGAAAAGGCCGGTATCGTGCACGCTGGCATTGGCAAGGCATCGTTCGACGCCAAGGCTCTTGAAGAGAACATCAAGGCTTTCGCTGACGCAGTTATCAAGGCAAAGCCGACGGGCGCCAAGGGCAACTACGTCAAGCGCGTTGCCATCTCCTCGACCATGGGTCCGGGCGTCAAGATCGACCCTTCGTCGGTTTCGGCCTAATCAATTCTCGCGCGTCTTTCGGGGCGTGTGATTAAAAGAATTTCCGGCTCTCAGGGAGCCGGAGATTTCCGGGGAAACCCGGAACTCCTGTCCGAGATTGCAGGTGGCCATGTCTTTCGGGATCTGGCCTTAATCATTCAACCTGCATGAGACGGGTGAGGCTGGATTTGAGACATCTTCAGGATGTCTGACTGTCCGGTTCGAACCTGGTGTGCCTGTGCCTGAAGCCGTTTGCGGCGACAGAGCGGGGGACAGGATCCTCGAGCGTCGCTCGGGATCTTTGTAAAAAGGTCCCCTGGGGCAAAGGCAAACCCGACGGGTTCACAATCATGTGGTCCCGTCTACTGGAGACAGACAGTGGAAAGAGCGGAAAAACGCGAATTCGTCACGGAGCTGAACGAAGTCTTCAAGGCTTCCGGTTCGGTTGTCGTGGCCCACTATGCTGGTGTCACCGTTGCGCAGATGAACGACTTCCGTTCAAAGATGCGCGCTGCCGGAGGCACCGTCAAGGTCGCGAAGAACCGCCTGGCCAAGATCGCTCTTCAGGGCACGGAGTCGGAAGGGATGACAAATCTCTTCAAGGGCCAGACGCTGATTGCATACAGCGTCGACCCGATGATCGCTCCGAAAGTCGTTATGGATTTCGCAAAGACCAACGATAAAGTCGTTGTTCTCGGCGGTTCCATGGGTGCAACCACGCTCAATGCCGAAGCAGTCAAGTCGCTTGCGACCCTGCCTTCGCTGGACGAGCTGCGCGCAAAGCTGCTGGGCCTTCTCAATGCCCCGGCAACTCGCGTTGCTACGGTTGTCGCCGCACCTGCAAGCCAGCTTGCACGCGTGTTTTCGGCTTACGCCAAGAAGGACGAAGCCGCTTAAGGCGGTTTTTCGCTGTAATTATTCAAACCGGTTCGAACCGAATTAAAGGAACTGACAAATGACTGATCTCGCAAAGATCGTAGACGACCTCTCCGCATTGACCGTTCTGGAAGCTGCAGAACTGTCCAAGCTTCTTGAAGAAAAGTGGGGCGTTTCCGCTGCTGCTCCGGTAGCTGTTGCTGCTGCTGGCGGTGGTGCTGCTGCTGTTGTTGAAGAAGAAAAGACCGAGTTCGACGTTGTCCTGGTTGACGCTGGCGCCAACAAGATCAACGTCATCAAGGAAGTCCGCGCTATCACGGGTCTCGGCCTGAAGGAAGCCAAGGACCTCGTTGAAGGTGCTCCGAAGGCTGTCAAGGAAGCTGTTTCCAAGGCTGAAGCTGCTGACCTCAAGAAGAAGCTTGAAGACGCAGGCGCCAAGGTCGACGTTAAGTAATCTTGCGATTGCTTGCGGGGGAGGCTGTCTCAGCCTTCCCCGTCTGTCATCGTTTTAAACCTTATTACCCAAAAGCCGCGTGAAAATGGCTTTTGGGTAATGGGTTCTTCAAGAGAATGGTTCCGAACCGGCTCATCTAGGCAATCCGGCCTGATCGATCCGGGATGTGGAACGAGATTGATGACACCCATTGCTTGACGGGATCGACTGGCCATCGGTTCCCGTCCGTTGCAGGCCCGGATGCAATTTTAAAGGAGCGACGATGGCTCAGACCCTTTCGTATAATGGTCGCAGGCGCGTACGCAAGTTTTTCGGCAAAATTCCAGAAGTAGCGGAAATGCCGAACCTCATTGAGGTTCAGAAGGCTTCGTATGACCAATTTCTCATGGTTGACGAGCCCAAGGGCGGTCGTCCCGACGAGGGATTGAATGCCGTATTCAAATCCGTATTCCCGATCACCGACTTCTCGGGCGCATCCATGCTCGAATTCGTATCCTACGAATTCGAAGCGCCGAAGTTCGACGTCGAGGAATGCCGTCAGCGCGATCTGACCTATGCTGCGCCGCTGAAAGTGACGCTGCGCCTCATCGTGTTCGATATTGACGAGGATACGGGCGCGAAGTCCATCAAGGACATCAAGGAACAGTCCGTCTACATGGGCGACATGCCGCTCATGACCAATAACGGCACCTTTGTCGTCAACGGCACCGAGCGCGTCATCGTTTCGCAGATGCACCGTTCGCCGGGCGTGTTCTTCGACCACGACAAGGGCAAGAGCCATTCGTCGGGCAAGCTTCTGTTTGCCGCGCGCGTGATCCCGTATCGCGGTTCCTGGCTCGACATCGAGTTCGACGCCAAGGACATCGTCTATGCGCGTATCGACCGTCGCCGCAAGCTGCCCGTGACCTCGCTCCTGATGGCGCTTGGCATGGATGGCGAAGAAATCCTGTCGACCTTCTACACCAAGGCTTCCTACGAGCGCTCCGGTGACGGCTGGCGCATTCCGTTCCAGCCCGAGACGCTGAAGAACGCCAAGGTCATCACCGACATGATCGACGCCGATACCGGCGAAGTCGTTGTCGAAGGTGGCAAGAAGCTGACCCCGCGCCTTATCCGCCAGCTCGTCGACAAGGGCCTGAAGGCGCTGAAGGCGACGGATGAGGATCTCTACGGCAACTTCCTTGCCGAAGACATCGTCAACTACGAGACGGGTGAAATCTATCTCGAAGCCGGCGACGAAATCGACGAGAAGACGCTGGGCCTTATTCTTAAGTCCGGCTTCGACGAGATTCCGGTCCTCAATATCGACCACGTCAATGTTGGCGCCTATATCCGCAACACGCTCTCTGCGGACAAGAACCAGAACCGCCAGGAAGCGCTGTTCGATATCTACCGCGTCATGCGTCCGGGTGAGCCGCCGACCATGGATTCGGCTGAAGCGATGTTCAACTCGCTGTTCTTCGATGCCGAACGTTACGACCTCTCGGCTGTTGGCCGCGTGAAGATGAACATGCGCCTCGACCTCGACGCGGAAGACACCGTGCGCACGCTGCGCAAGGAAGACATCCTCGCTGTCGTCAAGATGCTGGTCGAACTGCGCGACGGCAAGGGCGAAATCGACGACATCGACAACCTCGGCAACCGCCGTGTTCGTTCTGTCGGCGAGCTGATGGAAAACCAGTATCGTCTGGGCCTTCTGCGCATGGAACGTGCGATCAAGGAACGTATGTCCTCGATCGAAATCGACACCGTGATGCCGCAGGACCTGATCAACGCGAAGCCGGCAGCAGCCGCCGTTCGCGAATTCTTCGGTTCCTCGCAGCTGTCGCAGTTCATGGACCAGGTGAACCCGCTTTCGGAAATCACCCACAAGCGCCGTCTTTCGGCTCTTGGACCGGGTGGTCTGACCCGCGAGCGCGCCGGCTTCGAAGTCCGCGACGTTCACCCGACCCATTACGGCCGTATTTGCCCGATCGAGACGCCGGAAGGCCCGAACATCGGTCTGATCAACTCGCTCGCAACCTTTGCCCGCGTGAACAAGTACGGCTTCATCGAAAGCCCGTACCGCAAGATCATCGACGGCAAGGTGACGACTGACGTGATCTACCTCTCCGCCATGGAAGAGGCCAAGTATTACGTCGCACAGGCCAATGCCGAGCTCGATGGCGAAGGCGCCTTCACTGAAGAGTTCGTTGTTTGCCGTCACTCGGGCGAAGTTATGCTCGCACCGCGCGACAACATCAACCTGATGGACGTTTCGCCGAAGCAGCTCGTTTCGGTCGCGGCGGCTCTCATTCCGTTCCTGGAAAACGACGACGCCAACCGCGCTCTCATGGGCTCGAACATGCAGCGTCAGGCCGTGCCGCTTCTGCGCGCCGAGGCACCGTTCGTCGGTACCGGCATGGAACCGATCGTCGCTCGCGACTCCGGCGCTGCCATCGCGGCTCGCCGTGGCGGTATCGTCGACCAGGTGGATGCGACCCGTATCGTTATCCGCGCGACGGAAGACCTTGATGCCGGCAAGTCGGGCGTCGATATCTACCGTCTGCAGAAGTTCCAGCGTTCCAACCAGAACACCTGCGTCAACCAGCGTCCGCTGGTCGCCGTCGGTGACGCCATCTCCAAGGGTGACATCATCGCGGACGGTCCGTCGACCGACCTGGGCGACCTGGCACTCGGCCGCAACGCGCTCGTCGCGTTCATGCCCTGGAACGGCTACAACTACGAAGACTCGATCCTGATGTCGGAGCGTATCGTTTCCGACGACGTGTTCACCTCCATTCACATCGAAGAATTCGAAGTGATGGCGCGTGACACGAAGCTTGGTCCGGAAGAAATCACCCGCGACATTCCGAATGTTTCGGAAGAAGCGCTGAAGAACCTCGACGAAGCTGGTATCGTTTACATCGGTGCGGAAGTTCAGCCGGGCGATATTCTCGTCGGCAAGATCACGCCGAAGGGCGAAAGCCCGATGACGCCGGAAGAAAAGCTTCTGCGCGCCATCTTCGGTGAAAAGGCTTCCGACGTTCGCGACACCTCCATGCGCATGCCTCCGGGCACGTTCGGTACCGTTGTCGAAGTCCGCGTCTTCAACCGTCACGGTGTGGAGAAGGACGAGCGCGCGATGGCTATCGAGCGCGAAGAGATCGAGCGCTTGGCGAAGGACCGCGACGACGAGCAGGCCATTCTCGACCGTAACGTCTACGGTCGCCTGATCGACATGCTGCGTGGCCACGTTTCCATCGCCGGTCCGAAGGGCTTCAAGAAGGGCGTCGAGCTTTCGAATGCCGTCGTCTCCGAATATCCCCGCTCGCAGTGGTGGATGTTCGCAGTCGAGGACGAGAAGGCTCAGTCCGAGCTGGAAGCGCTTCGCGGCCAGTACGACGAATCCAAGTCGCGCCTTGAACAGCGCTTCATGGACAAGGTCGAAAAGGTCCAGCGCGGCGATGAAATGCCCCCTGGTGTCATGAAGATGGTCAAGGTCTTCGTCGCTGTGAAGCGCAAGATCCAGCCGGGCGACAAGATGGCCGGCCGTCACGGTAACAAGGGCGTCGTCTCGCGTATCGTTCCGGTCGAGGACATGCCATTCCTCGAAGACGGCACGCATGTCGACATCTGCTTGAACCCGCTCGGCGTGCCTTCGCGCATGAACGTCGGCCAGATCCTCGAAACCCACCTCGCATGGGCATGCGCCGGTATGGGCAAGAAGATCGGCGACATGCTCGAAGAGTATCGCAAGACGATGGACATCAGCGAGCTTCGCGGCGAGCTGACGGAAATCTACGCGTCTGAGGCCAATGACGAGGTTCAGCATTTCGACGACGACTCGCTGGTGAAGCTTGCCGAAGAAGCCAAGCGCGGTGTTTCCATCGCGACCCCGGTCTTCGACGGTGCGCATGAGCCTGACGTCGCCGCCATGCTGAAGAAGGCAGGTCTGCATGAATCCGGTCAGTCCGTCCTCTATGACGGTCGTACCGGTGAGCCGTTCGACCGCAAGGTCACCGTCGGCTACATGTACATGATCAAGCTGAACCACCTTGTCGACGACAAGATCCACGCTCGCTCGATCGGTCCTTACTCGCTCGTTACCCAGCAGCCGCTGGGCGGCAAGGCGCAGTTCGGCGGACAGCGCTTCGGGGAAATGGAAGTCTGGGCTCTGGAAGCATACGGCGCAGCTTACACGCTGCAGGAAATGCTGACCGTCAAGTCGGACGACGTGGCCGGCCGCACCAAGGTCTACGAAGCGATCGTCCGTGGCGACGACACCTTCGAGGCCGGTATTCCGGAGAGCTTCAACGTTCTCGTCAAGGAAATGCGGTCGCTCGGTCTGTCGGTCGAACTGGAAAACTCGAAGATCGAGAACCAGTCCGACGACCAGCTGCCCGACGCGGCGGAATAAAAATGAGAGTGGCGGGCGCCTTCCGGGCGCCTGCCGGTTTCCCGTCAGCCCGGCTGGCGTGGGACACTTTCGCCGCATTGTGCGGTTAATCCGTATTTAAAGCTTTGGACGGCGACCCGGGAAGAAGCCGGTCCAGATGCAAACAGGGGCAGCAGCTAGCCTCTCAAGGAGACAAGGCATGAACCAAGAGGTCATGAATCTTTTCAATCCTCAGGTGCCTGCGCAGCATTTCGATTCCATCCGGATTTCGATCGCTTCGCCGGAAAAAATCCTGTCGTGGTCCTACGGCGAGATCAAGAAGCCGGAAACCATCAACTACCGTACGTTCAAGCCGGAACGCGACGGCCTTTTCTGCGCGCGCATTTTCGGACCGATCAAGGACTATGAGTGCCTGTGCGGCAAGTACAAGCGCATGAAGTACAAGGGCATCATCTGCGAAAAGTGCGGCGTCGAAGTGACGCTGTCGCGCGTTCGCCGTGAGCGCATGGGCCATATCGAGCTCGCAGCGCCGGTTGCCCATATCTGGTTCCTGAAGTCGCTTCCTTCGCGTATCTCGACCTTGCTCGACATGACGCTGAAGGATGTTGAACGCGTTCTCTATTTCGAGAACTACATCGTCACGGAACCCGGCCTCACTTCTCTGAAGCAGAACCAGCTTCTGTCTGAAGAAGAGTACATGATCGCCGTTGACGAATTCGGCGAAGACCAGTTCACCGCCATGATCGGCGCTGAAGCCATCTATGAGATGCTGGCTTCGATGAACCTCGAAAAGATCGCCGGCGACCTGCGCGCCGAGCTTGCTGAAACGACTTCTGACCTCAAGCAGAAGAAGTTCATGAAGCGCCTGAAGATCGTCGAGAACTTCATGGAGAGCGGCAATCGTCCGGAATGGATGATCATGAAGGTCGTTCCGGTCATTCCGCCGGACCTGCGTCCGCTGGTTCCGCTGGATGGCGGCCGTTTTGCGACGTCCGACCTCAACGATCTCTATCGCCGCGTCATCAACCGTAACAACCGTCTGAAGCGCCTGATCGAGCTTCGCGCACCTGGTATCATCATCCGCAACGAAAAGCGTATGTTGCAGGAATCCGTCGATGCGCTGTTCGACAACGGCCGTCGCGGCCGCGTCATCACGGGTGCCAACAAGCGTCCGCTGAAGTCGTTGTCCGACATGCTCAAGGGCAAGCAGGGCCGCTTCCGCCAGAACCTTCTCGGCAAGCGCGTCGACTATTCCGGCCGTTCGGTCATCGTGACCGGTCCGGAACTGAAACTGCACCAGTGCGGCCTGCCGAAGAAGATGGCGCTCGAACTGTTCAAGCCGTTCATCTATGCCCGTCTCGACGCCAAGGGGTATTCCTCGACCGTCAAGCAGGCCAAGAAGCTGGTTGAAAAGGAAAAGCCGGAAGTCTGGGATATCCTCGACGAGGTTATCCGCGAACATCCTGTTCTTCTGAACCGCGCACCGACGCTGCACCGTCTGGGCATCCAGGCTTTCGAACCCATGCTGGTCGAAGGCAAGGCCATCCAGCTGCACCCGCTCGTCTGCACGGCCTTCAACGCCGACTTCGATGGTGACCAGATGGCTGTTCACGTGCCGCTTTCGCTGGAAGCCCAGCTGGAAGCCCGCGTGTTGATGATGTCGACCAACAACATCCTGCATCCGGCGAACGGTCACCCGATCATCGTTCCGTCGCAGGACATGGTTCTCGGCCTCTATTACCTGTCGATCATGAACCAGAACGAGCCCGGCGAAGGCATGGCCTTCTCTGACATCGGCGAATTGCATCACGCGCTTGAAAACAAGGTCGTGACGCTGCATGCCAAAATCCGTGGTCGCTTCAAGACTGTGGATGCCGACGGCAAGCCGGTTTCCAAGATTCATGAAACGACGCCTGGTCGTATGCTCATCGGCGAACTTCTGCCGAAGAACGTCAACGTGCCTTTCGACACCTGCAACCAGGAAATGACCAAGAAGAACATCTCCAAGATGATCGACACGGTCTACCGTCATTGCGGCCAGAAAGACACGGTCATCTTCTGCGACCGCATCATGCAGCTCGGCTTCAGCCACGCCTGCCGCGCCGGCATTTCGTTCGGCAAGGACGACATGGTCATTCCGGACAGCAAGGTTAAGATCGTCGGTGATACCGAAGCCTTGGTGAAGGAATACGAACAGCAGTATAATGATGGTCTCATCACCCAGGGCGAAAAGTACAACAAGGTTGTCGACGCCTGGGGCAAGGCAACCGAAAAGGTCGCCGAAGAAATGATGGCGCGCATCAAGGCTGTCGAGTTCGATCCGGAAACGGGCCGTCAGAAGCCGATGAACTCCATCTACATGATGTCGCACTCCGGCGCGCGTGGTTCTCCGAACCAGATGCGTCAGCTGGGCGGCATGCGCGGCCTGATGGCCAAGCCCTCGGGCGAAATCATCGAGACGCCGATCATCTCGAACTTCAAGGAAGGCCTGACCGTTAACGAGTACTTCAACTCGACCCACGGTGCCCGTAAGGGTCTCGCAGACACCGCCCTGAAGACCGCAAACTCCGGTTACCTGACCCGTCGTCTCGTCGACGTGGCGCAGGATTGCATCGTCAACTCCGTGGATTGCGGCACCGACAAGGGCCTCACCATGACCGCCATCGTCGATGCCGGTCAGATCGTTGCCTCGATCGGCGCCCGTATCCTCGGCCGCACGGCTCTCGACGACATCGACAACCCGGTGACTGGCGAGAACATCGTCAAGGCTGGCACGCTGATCGACGAAGCCGACGTTGCCGTCATCGAGAAGGCCGGCATCCAGTCCGTCCGCATCCGTTCGGCACTGACCTGCGAAGTGCAGATCGGCGTCTGCGGCGTCTGCTACGGTCGTGACCTTGCACGCGGTACGCCTGTCAACATGGGCGAAGCCGTTGGCGTCATCGCCGCACAGTCGATCGGTGAACCGGGCACGCAGCTCACCATGCGTACCTTCCACCTTGGCGGTACGGCAAACGTGGTCGACCAGTCGTTCCTGGAAGCATCGTATGAAGGTACGATCCAGATCAAGAACCGCAACATCCTGCGGAACTCCGAAGGCGTTCTCATCGCCATGGGCCGTAACATGTCGGTTACGATCCTTGATGAGCGCGGCGTGGAACGTTCCTCGCAGCGCGTCGCATATGGTTCGAAGATCTTCGTGGACGATGGCGACAAGGTTAAGCGCGGTCAGCGTCTTGCAGAGTGGGACCCCTACACCCGTCCGATGATGACGGAAGTGGAAGGTACCGTTCACTTCGAGGATCTGGTCGACGGTCTTTCCGTTCTGGAAGCCACCGACGAATCCACCGGCATCACCAAGCGTCAGGTCATTGACTGGCGCTCGACGCCGCGCGGTTCGGATTTGAAGCCTGCCATCATCATCAAGGACGCTTCCGGCGCTGTCGCGAAGCTTTCCCGTGGTGGCGAAGCCCGCTTCCATCTGTCCGTGGACGCCATCCTCTCGGTCGAGCCGGGTTCGAAGGTCTCCCAGGGTGACGTGCTTGCACGTTCGCCGCTGGAAAGCGCCAAGACGAAGGACATCACCGGTGGTCTGCCGCGTGTTGCCGAACTGTTCGAAGCACGTCGTCCGAAGGATCACGCCGTCATCGCAGAGATCGACGGTACCATCCGCCTCGGCCGCGACTACAAGAACAAGCGTCGCGTTCAGATCGAGCCTGCGGAAGACGGTGTCGAGCCGGTCGAATACCTGATCCCGAAGGGCAAGCCCTTCCATCTTCAGGAAGGCGACTATATCGAGAAGGGCGAATACATTCTCGACGGCAACCCGGCGCCGCACGACATTCTGGCGATCAAGGGCGTGGAGGCTTTGGCTTCCTACCTCGTGAACGAAATCCAGGAAGTCTACCGACTGCAGGGCGTTGTGATCAACGACAAGCACATCGAGGTGATCGTTCGCCAGATGCTGCAGAAGGTTGAGATCACCGATGCGGGCGACAGCCACTACATCGTTGGCGACAATGTCGATCGTATCGAACTTGACGACAACAACGACCGCCTGATCGAGGAAGGCAAGAAGCCGGCTTACGGCGATCCTGTTCTGCTCGGCATCACCAAGGCGTCGCTGCAGACGCCGTCCTTCATCTCGGCCGCATCCTTCCAGGAAACCACCAAGGTTCTCACGGAAGCTGCGATTGCCGGCAAGACGGACACGCTGCAGGGCCTCAAGGAAAACGTCATCGTCGGCCGTCTCATCCCGGCCGGTACTGGCGGCACCATGACGCAGATCCGCCGCATCGCCACCTCGCGCGACGACCTCATTCTCGAGGAACGCCGCAAGGGTACGGGCGCCGGTTCCGCGAACCAGATGCTGCAGGACATGACGGATCAGGTTCCGGCTGCCGAATAAGCTTAAGGGCAGGGGCTTTACGAAGCCCCGCCAAAATTTAGTGAAGACGCCCGGAGCAATCCGGGCGTTTTTTGTTTTGGGGCCGGGTTATTGGTTCGATCCGACCTTGCAGATCGTCAGCGCTGGCGTGTTTTCAGCCCTGTTCGCCGATGGTGTAGCGGGTCAGAACGGAAAGGCGGCGGACGAGATCTGTCTGGCCGGTACTGCCGGTCTTGGCGTAGATCGACTTGGCGTTGCTGCGTACCGTTTCGTGGGAGATCTGCAATTGCTTCGCCACGGAGGGAAGCGAAAGCCCCTTCATGATTTCCAGCGCGACGCGGGCCTCGCCCCTGGTGAGGTCATAAAGCCCCTTCAGCAGCGGCGTGACGTCGAAGACCGTGTCTGATGGTTGCGAGATCAGCACGATGGCCGAGCCGTTCGGGGACAGGTCCAGTGCATCCTTGCGCAACGGTATGACGTGCAGGATACAGGCCCTGTCTTCGGTTGGCAGGGGGAAGGAACTGACGCTATGTCCGGCAAGAGCCTTGTAGAGCAGCCGGTTTACTCTCTCGTCGGAGATGAGGATCCTGTCGCGGGCACGGGTGGAGATACATTTCTGGATTGACTGAAACAGCGTGTTGGCGGAAAGAACGCGTCCGCTTGCCTGAAGCACTGCCGCTGGCGCGCCGATGGCGTTGAGCCCGAGTGTCATCGCATTGGCCTTCTGGCGCTGTAACCCTGTTGCGAGGGTGAGGCTGCGGGCGATATGCGGCCTCAGCCCGCCAAGTGCCGCCATGGTCTCCGGACCGATGACGCCGCTGTCGAGCTTGCGTTCGAAAATTACCGTCATCTCCGGATGGTCAGGTGGAGCAATCTGGGTGGCCGCGCCATAGCCAAGCCCGCGGGGCATCAGAAAGTCACGCACGATCGGCAGTCCGGCCCATTCATCATGGGTGAACACATCGAAATCATGCACGAAGGAAAATTGTCCTTCGCGGACCGCGCGGGTGAGGCGATCATTACGGTGGTTCCAGCCGCCCTCCATGAAGGCTTGCATCAATTCCTGGAAATTGGGCGTGAAAAGCCAGGCTTCTTCCTCGCCCTTGCCCCAGGTGAGGGCGCCGCCCCAGAAATCCAGCCGTTTACCGATTGTGGCGATGACCTTCGCCCATCGGTCGGGAAAAAGCGCCGCCTCGTAAATGTCATCAATAATGTCTGCTGAAGATATATTATTCAACCCGCCACCGGAATTTCATGTCGGGACTATTCTAAGCTAACATTTTCATGTTATTCAACAAGAAATGGAATAATACTACTATAATTAAAGTATATATTCTATAAGTGACTTAATATATTGACCAGTCTGCCGAAGGGATCGCGCAGGAACAGGCGGCGCACGCCCCATGTTTCTATAGCTGGACCGTATTCGACCGGTAGTCCCGCCTTCAGGATCCTGGCATGGACCTCGTCGAAATTGTCGACTTCGATGGAGATGTCGGGAACAGGCGTGCCGGAGCCGCCTTCACGGGCAAAGCTGATATGGGCAGGTGTTTTAACCGGGCTCGCATAGGTTACGATCCAGCCGTGATCCATGGCGATGGTCATGCCGAGAATATCGCCATAAAAGACACCCGCCCGTTCAAGGTCGGGTGTCGCGATGTTGGTGACGATGCGTCTCACCGTCATGGCCGCGCCTCAGGCGAAACGGATGATGGCCACTTCGCCTTCCACCGCGCCCTGATAGGCGGAAGCGTGCGGCTCTTCATCCGGGATTTCGGTCAGCATGCCGATCTGGTCTAGGTCGGCTTCGATAAAGCCTTCCTCGGAAAGCGCATTCAGCGTTTCGCGCACGGCGGTATCTTCATCCGGCGCCCGCAAGATGACGTGGATATCTATGCCGTCTGAATTATCGGTCTCGTAAGCCTTGCCGATGACGATGAAGACCATCGGCTCGTCGCGTCCATTGTCGTTGTCGGGGAGGGTGGTCATGACGCGATTCCTTGATCTGTCGTTGCTGTGTATACGGGCCGACCGGAGCCGGTCTTGCGCGTGGCGGGCCAAGTCTGGCCGCTTGAGGGAATCAATAGACGGATTTTATGAAAAGCCAAAGGCCGGAGCGCAAAATCGCTGTTGTCGGCGGTGACTTCTGCTAAATGGAAGGGGAAATGGCCTGTCTGCGGGCTCTGCGGCCGCGGGCGCGGGTGCTAAATGCGGATTCGGCCTTGACGAAAGCTGGCTAAAACAGTAGTACGCCCGCCATCGGAGCCTCTATGCGTGCTGGCCGTTCGGGAATGTTTTTCCTGAACATCATCTCAAACGAGACTCCATTGCACGTAGAAGACACGAATGTTGCATGCAAGACGCCTCGTCGAGGTGTCCTCTGCTCTTGGTGGTCCATCCGTGAGAACGGATCGGGCCACGTTTTGCGCATGAGGATATATGCGTGCGTCGTCGCCGGCAACGGCATAGCCGCCACCCGTTCGGGTGGCTAAAGTAGTTTTTGCAAGGGATGGTTATATGCCTACCGTAAACCAGCTGATCCGTAAGCCCCGCCAGGCACAGGTAAAGCGCAACAAGGTTCCTGCTCTTCAGGAAAACCCGCAGAAGCGTGGTGTTTGCACCCGCGTTTACACGACGACCCCGAAGAAGCCGAACTCGGCTCTGCGTAAGGTTGCCAAGATCCGCCTCACCAACGGCTTCGAAGTCATCGGCTACATTCCCGGCGAAGGTCACAACCTTCAGGAACACTCCGTTGTCATGATCCGCGGCGGCCGCGTAAAGGACTTGCCAGGCGTTCGTTACCACATCATCCGCGGTGTTCTCGATACTCAGGGCGTCAAGAACCGCAAGCAGCGCCGCTCCAAGTACGGTGCGAAGCGTCCGAAGTAATTCGGGTTTAAACAAATTCCGGCGCTGCGCGAGGTTCTCCGCGTGGTAAAGCGTCAATAACATTGAGAGACAAAGAATATGTCCCGTCGCCATAGTGCAGAAAAGCGTGAGATCAACCCGGACCCGAAGTTCGGCGATCTGATCGTCACCAAGTTCATGAACGCCATCATGCTTCACGGCAAGAAGTCGGTCGCAGAAAGCATCGTTTACGGCGCGTTTGACGTCGTTCAGGGCAAGACGAAGCAGGAGCCGCTCGGCATCTTCCATTCCGCCCTCGACAACGTTGCTCCGCACGTTGAAGTGCGTTCGCGCCGCGTTGGTGGTGCTACCTATCAGGTTCCGGTCGACGTTCGTCCCGAGCGCCGTCAGGCTCTGGCCATCCGCTGGCTGATCATTGCTGCGCGCAAGCGCAACGAAACGACCATGGTCGATCGCCTTTCCGGCGAACTCATGGACGCTGCGAACAACCGCGGTTCTGCTGTCAAGAAGCGCGAAGACACGCACAAGATGGCCGACGCCAACCGCGCATTCTCGCATTACCGCTGGTAATCTTAAACGGTCGCATATCGAAAGGCAGTCCATTATGGCTCGCGAATATAAAATCGAAGACTACCGCAATTTCGGTATCATGGCGCATATCGACGCCGGCAAGACGACGACCACCGAGCGTATCCTCTATTACACCGGTAAGTCGCACAAGATCGGCGAAGTTCATGATGGCGCAGCCACGATGGACTGGATGGAGCAGGAGCAGGAACGTGGTATCACCATCACGTCCGCTGCGACCACGACCTTCTGGAAGGGTCGCGACGGCAAGATGCGCCGTTTCAACATCATCGACACCCCCGGCCACGTTGACTTCACCATTGAAGTTGAGCGTTCGCTGCGCGTTCTCGACGGTGCGATTGCCCTTCTCGACGCCAACGCCGGTGTTGAGCCGCAGACGGAAACCGTCTGGCGTCAGGCTGAGAAGTACAACGTTCCGCGTATGATCTTCTGCAACAAGATGGACAAGACCGGTGCTGACTTCTACCGCTCGGTAGAGATGATCAAGACCCGTCTCGGCGCCATCGCTGTCGTTATGCAGCTGCCGATCGGTGCGGAAACCGAGTTCAAGGGCGTTGTCGATCTGATCGAGATGAACGCACTCATCTGGCGCGACGAGTCGCTCGGCGCCCAGTGGGACGTCGTCGAGATTCCGGACGACATGAAGGCCAAGGCTGACGAATATCGCGAAAAGTTGATCGAGACCGTTGTCGAAGTCGACGAACAGGCGATGGAAGACTACCTGAACGGCATCATGCCCGACAACGACAAGATCCGTGCGCTCGTTCGTCGCGGCACCATCGATGTGAAGTTCCACCCGATGTTCTGCGGCACCGCGTTCAAGAACAAGGGCGTTCAGCCGCTTCTCGACGCCGTTTGCGATTACCTGCCTTCGCCGATGGACATTCCTGCGATCAAGGGCATCGACTTCAAGACCGAAGCCGAGATTGAGCGTCACGCTGACGACAGCGAGCCGCTTTCCATGCTCGCGTTCAAGATCATGAACGACCCCTTCGTCGGTTCGCTGACCTTTGCCCGCATCTACTCGGGCAAGCTCGAAAAGGGTACATCCGTCATCAACACGGTCAAGGACAAGCGTGAGCGCGTCGGCCGTATGCTGCAGATGCACTCCAACTCGCGCGAAGACATCGAAGAAGCCTTTGCCGGCGACATCGTTGCTCTGGCCGGCCTCAAGGAAACCACCACTGGCGATACGCTCTGCGATCCGCTGAAGCCGGTTATCCTCGAGCGCATGGAATTCCCCGAGCCGGTCATCCAGATCGCGATCGAGCCGAAGACCAAGGGCGACCAGGAAAAGATGGGCCTCGCGCTCAATCGTCTGGCTGCTGAAGATCCTTCGTTCCGCGTCAAGACGGATGAAGAATCCGGTCAGACGATCATCGCAGGCATGGGCGAACTTCACCTCGACATCCTGGTTGACCGTATGCGTCGTGAGTTCAAGGTCGAAGCAACCGTCGGCGCGCCGCAGGTTGCCTACCGCGAAACGATCACCCGTCAGCACGAAGAAGACTACACGCACAAGAAGCAGTCCGGTGGTACCGGTCAGTTCGCGCGCGTCAAGATCATCTTCGAACCGAACCCTGATGGCGAAGACTTCAAGTTCGAATCCAAGATCGTCGGTGGTGCTGTTCCGAAGGAATACATTCCGGGCGTTCAGAAGGGTATCGAAAGCGTTCTGTCTTCCGGTCCGCTCGCTGGCTTCCCGATGCTCGGCGTCAAGGCGACGCTGATCGACGGCGCATACCACGACGTTGACTCCTCGGTTCTCGCCTTCGAAATCGCATCGCGTGCCTGCTTCCGTGAAGCAGCAAAGAAGGCTGGCGCACAGCTTCTCGAGCCGATGATGAAGGTCGAAGTCGTCACCCCTGAAGATTACGTCGGTGACGTGATCGGCGATCTGAACTCGCGTCGCGGTCAGATCCAGGGCCAGGAATCGCGTGGCATCACGATCGTCATCAATGCGCATGTTCCGCTCGCGAACATGTTCAAGTACGTCGATAACCTGCGCTCCATGTCGCAGGGTCGCGCTCAGTACTCGATGACGTTCGATCACTATTCGCCGGTTCCGTCGAACGTGGCGCAGGAAATCCAGGCAAAGTACTCCGGTCAGAAGTGATCGGGGTACGCCCCAAACGATTTGAAGATTATTCCCGTCAAGGGACAAGAATGGAGAGCCACTAATGGCAAAGAGCAAGTTTGAGCGCAATAAGCCGCACGTCAACATTGGCACGATCGGTCACGTCGACCACGGCAAGACGTCGCTGACTGCTGCGATCACGAAGTATTTTGGCGAGTTCAAGGCGTATGACCAGATCGACGCTGCGCCTGAAGAAAAGGCTCGCGGCATCACGATCTCGACGGCCCACGTCGAATATGAAACGCCTGCCCGTCACTACGCGCACGTCGACTGCCCCGGCCACGCCGACTACGTGAAGAACATGATCACCGGTGCTGCGCAGATGGACGGCGCGATCCTGGTTTGCTCGGCCGCCGACGGCCCGATGCCGCAGACCCGCGAGCACATCCTGCTTGCCCGTCAGGTTGGCGTTCCGGCAATCGTCGTGTTCCTCAACAAGGTCGACCAGGTTGACGACGCCGAGCTTCTCGAGCTCGTCGAGCTTGAAGTTCGCGAACTTCTGTCGTCCTACGACTTCCCGGGCGACGATATTCCGATCGTCAAGGGTTCGGCACTTGCCGCTCTTGAAGATTCTGACAAGAAGATCGGTGAAGACGCGATCCGCGAGCTGATGGCCGCTGTTGACGCCTACATCCCGACGCCTGAGCGTCCGATCGACCAGCCGTTCCTGATGCCGATCGAAGACGTGTTCTCGATCTCGGGCCGTGGTACGGTTGTGACGGGTCGCGTTGAGCGCGGTATCGTCAAGGTTGGTGAAGAAGTCGAGATCGTCGGCATTCGTCCGACGTCGAAGACGACGGTTACCGGCGTTGAAATGTTCCGCAAGCTGCTCGATCAGGGCCAGGCCGGCGACAACATCGGTGCGCTGGTTCGCGGCGTTACCCGTGACGGCGTTGAGCGTGGTCAGATCCTGTGCAAGCCGGGTTCGGTCAAGCCGCACAAGAAGTTCATGGCAGAAGCCTACATCCTGACGAAGGAAGAAGGCGGCCGTCATACGCCGTTCTTCACGAACTACCGTCCGCAGTTCTACTTCCGCACGACGGACGTGACCGGCATCGTTTCGCTGCCGGAAGGCACGGAAATGGTTATGCCTGGCGACAACGTCACTGTTGAAGTCGAGCTGATCGTTCCGATCGCGATGGAAGAAAAGCTGCGCTTCGCTATCCGCGAAGGCGGCCGTACCGTCGGCGCCGGCATCGTGGCTTCGATCGTCGAGTAATTTCGACTTTTAAAATTCGCTCCGACGGCGGTGTCACAAACACCGCCGTCGGGCTTTTGACAAAAAGCCTGGCGGCGTTGCATTTTTAGTGCTTGAAAAATTCGGTGAAAGCGCGTAAACGCGCACTCACACTCCCCGCTGGATTCGCAAGCAACTGCGAAACGCGGTGTTTTAGCAATACAGACTACTGAAATGATTGGGGTGCGAGGCGCATCTCTCTCGATTTTTGAAAATCTGCGGCGCCACGATCAATAGAAGTTCATGTGTTTCCGCGTGCGGAAACGAATAACAAAGAACAAGGACAAGACGAATGACCGGCCAGAATATCCGTATCCGCCTCAAGGCGTTCGATCACCGGATCCTCGATGCCTCTACCCGTGAAATCGTGTCGACCGCAAAGCGCACCGGCGCCAGCGTTCGCGGCCCGGTTCCACTCCCCACACGCATCGAAAAGTTTACCGTCAACCGCTCTCCTCACGTTGACAAGAAAAGCCGTGAACAGTTCGAAATGCGGACGCACAAGCGTCTTCTCGATATCGTTGACCCCACCCCGCAGACTGTCGATGCTCTTATGAAGCTCGACCTCGCTGCTGGCGTTGACGTGGAAATCAAGCTCTAAGACCCGGCCCGACCCATCCTTGGTGAGGGCTGAAATAACAAGGAAGGTACGTGGAGAAATCCAACGACTTCCAAACCGGAGACCGGAAACATCGTGAGATGTCGAAGGGCACTCCTTAACAAAGGCCAGAGAGGGTTTTCCCTTCAAGGCTCGCAAGAGGATGAACCAATGCGTTCAGGTGTGATTGCACAGAAAGTGGGTATGACACGCGTCTATAACGACGCAGGTGAACATATCCCCGTAACAGTATTGCGACTGGATAACGTACAAGTCGTTGCCCAGCGCACGGAAGACAAGAATGGCTACACCGCAGTTCAGCTCGGTGCCGGCCAGTCCAAGGTCAAAAACACGACAAAGGCGCTTCGCGGTCATTTTGCCGCTGCCAATGTCGAACCGAAAGCTAAGCTCGTCGAGTTCCGGGTTTCCCCCGAGAACCTGATCGACATCGGTGCAACACTGACCGCAAATCATTTTCAGAACGGCCAGCTGGTCGACGTTACTGGAACCACAATCGGTAAAGGTTTTGCCGGTGCTATGAAGCGTCACAACTTCGGTGGTGGCCGCGCTTCGCACGGTAACTCCGTATCGCACCGCGCACACGGTTCGACCGGTAACAACCAGGATCCGGGCCGCGTCTGGAAGGGCAAGCGCATGGCTGGTCATATGGGCCAGACGCGCGTTACGACCCAGAACCTCGAAGTCGTTTCGACTGATGAAGACCGTGGCCTCATCCTTGTTAAGGGTGCAGTTCCCGGTTCGAAGGGTTCCTGGATCATCGTCCGCGACGCCGTCAAGTCGGCTGCGAAGTAAGGGAGCCTTATCATGGAATTGAACGTCAAGACCCTCGAGGGAAAAGACGCCGGCAAGGTTTCTCTGTCGGACGAAATTTTCGGCCTCGATCCCCGCCAGGACATCCTGGCCCGTATGGTTCGCTGGCAGCTTGCAAAGAAGCAGCAGGGAACACACAAGACGAAGAACCGGTCGGAAGTTTCCCGCACCGGTGCGAAGATGTACAAGCAGAAAGGTACGGGCCGCGCTCGTCACCATTCGGCTCGCGCACCGCAGTTCCGCGGCGGCGGCAAGGCCCACGGCCCGGTCGTTCGCAGCCACGCCCATGACCTTCCCAAGAAGGTTCGTGCGCTCGCTCTGCGTCACGCCCTGTCTGCAAAGCTGAAGGCAGAAGAACTGATCATCGTCGATCAGCTCGTTGCATCTGAAGCAAAGACCAAGGCTCTGCTGGGCAGCTTCGCTTCGCTTGGCCTGACCAACGCTCTGGTTATCGGTGGCGCTGAACTTGATGGCAACTTCAAGCTCGCAGCCCAGAACATTCCGAATGTGGACGTTCTGCCGGTACAGGGCATCAATGTTTACGACATCCTGCGTCGTGGCAAGCTGGTGCTTTCCAAGGCTGCTGTAGAGGCTCTGGAGGAGCGGTTCAAATGACGGATCTTCGCCACTACGATGTGATCGTATCTCCTTCGATCACGGAAAAGTCGACGCTGGTCTCCGAACAGAACCAGGTCGTATTCAACGTCGCCAAAAGCGCTTCCAAGCCTGAAATCAAGGCTGCCGTGGAAGCTCTCTTCGGCGTCAAAGTCACGGCTGTGAACACGCTTATCCGCAAGGGTAAGACCCGTCGTTTCCGTGGGTTCGCCGGTAAGCTTAAGGACGTCAAGAAAGCCGTCGTTACGCTCGCCGAAGGTCAATCCATCGACGTGTCCACCGGACTCTAAAGGTTAGGCCCAAGCGGGCAAAGACCCAAAAGGGAACAATAAAATGGCATTGAAAAGTTTCAATCCGACCACGCCGAGCCAGCGCCAGCTGGTTATCGTGGACCGCGCTTCGCTCTACAAGGGCAAGCCGGTAAAGGCTCTGACCCAGGGCCTCAGCTCCAAGGGTGGCCGCAACAACCAGGGCCGGATCACCGTCCGGTTCCAGGGTGGCGGTCACAAGCGGACCTACCGTCTGGTGGATTTCAAGCGTCGCAAGTTCGACGTTGAAGGCACCGTTGAACGTTTGGAATACGACCCCAACCGCACCGCGTTCATCGCGCTGGTTACGTATACCGACGGCGAACAGGCTTACATTCTCGCGCCACAGCGTCTTACTGCTGGTGACAAGGTAATCGCCTCCGACAAGGCAGTGGACGTGAAGCCCGGCAACACCATGCCGCTTCAGTACATTCCGGTCGGTTCGATCATCCACAACGTCGAGATGAAGCCAGGTAAAGGCGGTCAGATTGCCCGCTCCGCCGGTACGTATGTCCAGCTCGTCGGCCGCGATGCCGGTATGGCCATCCTGCGTCTCAACTCGGGCGAACAGCGTCTGGTGCACGGCTCTTGCCTCGCATCGATCGGCGCTGTTTCGAACTCGGATCACGGCAACATCAACGACGGCAAGGCTGGTCGTTCGCGTTGGCGTGGCAAGCGTCCGCACGTTCGCGGCGTCGTCATGAACCCGGTCGACCACCCGCACGGTGGTGGTGAAGGTCGCACGTCGGGTGGTCGCCACCCGGTTACTCCGTGGGGCAAGCCCACGAAGGGCAAGCGCACCCGTTCGAACAAGTCGACCGACAAGTTCATCATGCGCTCGCGCCATCAGCGTAAGAAGTAAGAGAGGTAGTCACTAATGGCTCGTTCAGTATGGAAAGGTCCGTTTATTGACGGCTATCTTCTCACCAAGGCTGAGAAGGTGCGCGAGAGCGGACGTAATGAAGTAATCAAGATCTGGAGCCGTCGCTCCACGATCCTGCCGCAGTTCGTCGGTCTGACGTTTGGCGTGTACAACGGCAGCAAGCATGTGCCCGTCTCGGTCAACGAAGACATGGTCGGACACAAGTTCGGTGAATTCTCTCCGACGCGGACCTACTACGGTCACGGCGCGGACAAGAAGGCAAAGAGGAAGTAATCATGGCGAAGGCTAAGACCGAACGCCGGCTGAAGGACAATGAGGCTCAGGCCATTGCCCGCACGCTCCGCGTCAGCCCCCAGAAACTGAACCTGGTTGCCGCTCTTATCCGTGGCAAGAAGGTTGATCGCGCTCTCGCCGAGCTCGAATTCTCCCGCAAGCGCATTGCAGGCACCGTCAAGAAGACGCTGGAATCTGCAATTGCCAATGCGGAAAACAACCATGACCTCGACGTCGACTCTCTCGTCGTCGCCGAGGCCTATGTTGGCAAGTCCATCACCATGAAGCGTTTCCACGCCCGTGGCCGTGGTCGTGCGTCCCGCATTGAAAAGCCGTTCTCTCACCTCACGATCGTTGTTCGTGAAGTTGAAGAAAAAGGGGAGGCCGCATAATGGGTCAGAAAATCAATCCGATCGGCTTCCGCCTCGGCATCAACCGTACCTGGGATAGCCGCTGGTACGCTGACACCGCAGAATACGGCAAGCTGCTGCATGAAGATCTGAAGATCCGGGCTTACCTGATCAAGGAACTCAAGCAGGCCGGTATCGCCAAGGTGGTCATCGAGCGTCCGCACAAGAAGTGCCGCGTTACGATCCACTCGGCTCGTCCGGGTCTCATCATCGGCAAGAAGGGCGCGGACATCGAGAAGCTTCGCAAGAAGCTTTCCGAGATGACCAACTCCGAAACGCACCTCAACATCGTTGAAGTGCGCAAGCCGGAAATCGACGCAACTCTGGTTGCCCAGTCGATCGCCCAGCAGCTCGAGCGCCGCGTGGCTTTCCGCCGTGCGATGAAGCGTTCGGTTCAGTCCGCAATGCGTCTTGGCGCCGAAGGCATCAAGATCACCTGCGGCGGCCGTCTCGGCGGTGCTGAAATCGCTCGTACCGAATGGTACCGCGAAGGTCGCGTTCCGCTGCACACGCTGCGTGCGGATATCGACTACGGCACGGCTGAAGCGGAAACCGCATTCGGCATCTGCGGCATCAAGGTCTGGATCTTCAAGGGCGAAATCCTTGAGCACGATCCGATGGCTTCTGAGCGTCGCGGTCTCGAAGGCGATGCTCAAGGCCCTGCAAGCCGTGAGCGTGGCGATCGTCCCGATCGTCGTCGCGAAAACGCTTGATTGACGCTGGCGAAAGATAAGCTCGGAGAAGTAAGAAAATGTTGCAGCCAAAGCGTACTAAGTACCGTAAGCAGTTCAAGGGACGCATCAAGGGCGTCGCCAAGGGCGGCTTTGACCTGGCATTCGGTGAATTCGGCTTGAAGTCGCAGGAACCGAACCGCGTGAATGCACGCGAGATCGAAGCGGCCCGCCGCGCGATCACGCGTTACATGAAGCGCGCAGGTCGTGTGTGGATCCGCGTATTCCCCGACGTTCCGGTAACGGCCAAGCCGACCGAAGTTCGTATGGGTAAGGGCAAGGGTTCGGTCGAATACTGGGCATGCAAGGTCAAGCCCGGTCGTATGATGTTCGAGATCGACGGTGTTACCGAGGAGATCGCCCGTGAGGCGCTTCGTCTCGGCGCTGCCAAGCTCTCGGTCAAGACGCGCTTCGTACAGCGCATCGCAGAGTAAGGAGCAAGGCACATGAAAGCCGATGAAGTTCGCGGCCTCAGCGCCGACCAGCTCAAGGACAAGCTCGCCGATCTGAAGAAGGAGCAGTTCAACCTGCGCTTCCAGAAGGCGACTGGCCAGCTGGAGAAGTCCTCGCGCATCAACGAAGTCCGCAAGGACATCGCCCGCGTTAAAACCATTGCCCGCCAGAAGGCGGCAGAAGCCAAGGCCTAAGGAAAAATAATATGCCGAAACGCATTCTGCAGGGCGTCGTAGTGTCCGACAAGAACGAGAAGACTGTCGTGGTCCGGGTTGAGCGTCGATTCGCTCACCCGCTCATGCAAAAGACCGTTCGTCGTTCGAAGAAGTACAAGGCACACGACGAAAACAATCAATACAAGGTCGGCGATGTCGTTTCCATCGAGGAATGCGCACCGATCTCCAAGGACAAGCGCTGGACGGTTGTTGCCGCCCAGGCTTAATTTCATCAGAATCGCGCCAGGCATCTTGTACTTGGCGCGAATTCCTGTATGAAGCACCGCAAGGACGCTCGTGAATCGAGCGTCTTTTGCTTTGATGCGCACGGAAGGTCCCTCGGGAAACCACCCTGTCACGATTTTTCCGCGCAAAAAAAGAGATATTCATAAGCTGGGGCAGGGGGCTCACTCGAGAGAGTTTGCCCAACCGTTCCGGTAACAACAAGAAGGCGACCTGACATGATTCAGATGCAAACAAACCTCGACGTGGCGGATAATTCCGGCGCACGTCGTGTCATGTGCATCAAGGTGCTGGGCGGCTCGAAGCGCAAATATGCTTCTGTTGGCGACATTATTGTCGTTTCCATCAAGGAAGCTATTCCGCGCGGCCGCGTCAAGAAGGGCGATGTGATGAAGGCGGTTGTCGTGCGCACCGCCAAGGACATCCGTCGCGCTGACGGCAGCGTCATCCGTTTCGATAACAACGCAGCCGTTCTTATCGACAACAAGAAAGAGCCCATCGGCACCCGTATCTTCGGACCGGTTCCGCGCGAACTTCGCGCCAAGAACCATATGAAGATCATCTCGCTGGCTCCGGAAGTACTGTAAGGAGCAATTGCGATGCAGAAAATTCGTAAAGGCGACAAAGTTGTCGTATTGACCGGTAAGGACAAGGGCCGTACCGGCGAAGTAATCCAGGTTATGCCGAAGGAAGACCGTGCCGTTGTGCGTGGCGTAAACATGGTGAAGCGTCACCAGCGCCAGACCCAGGGCCAGGAAGCCGGCATCATCAACAAGGAAGCATCCTTGCACATCTCCAACATTGCCATCGCCGATAAGGATGGCAAGCCGACCCGCGTTGGCTTTTCTGTTGTAGACGGCAAGAAGGTCCGCGTGGCCAAGCGTTCGGGAGAAGTGATCGATGGCTGACAAGTACGAGCCGCGTCTCAAGGCGGAATACGTGTCGCGTATCCGTGACGCCATGCAGGAGAAGTTCTCCTACGCCAACGTAATGATGATCCCGAAGCTTGAAAAGATCGTGATCAACATGGGTGTTGGCGAAGCGACTGCCGACTCCAAGAAGCCAACGATTGCTGCCGGTGACCTGGCTGCGATTGCCGGCCAGAAGCCGGTCGTTACCCGCGCTCGTAATTCGATCGCTGGTTTCAAGCTTCGCGAAGGCATGCCGATCGGTGCGAAGGTTACCCTTCGTGGCGCACGCATGTATGAATTCCTTGATCGTCTGATCAACATCGCGCTGCCGCGCGTTCGCGACTTCCGGGGTCTGAACCCCAAGAGCTTTGACGGCCGTGGCAACTTCGCCATGGGCATCAAGGAACACATTGTGTTCCCTGAGATCAACTACGATAAGGTTGATCAGATGTGGGGCATGGACATCATCGTTTGCACGACGGCGACGTCGGACGACGAAGCTCGGGCTCTGCTTACAGAGTTCAACTTCCCGTTCCGTCACTAACCGTAACGACGAGCGTAGAAAAGGAACTCCGATATGGCGAAAACAAGCGCAGTTGAAAAGAACAAGCGCCGCCGCAAGTCGGTCGCCCAGCAGGCTACCAAGCGTGCTGCACTCAAGGCGATCGTAATGAACCAGTCCCTTCCGATCGAAGACCGGTTCAAGGCCACTCTGAAGCTCGCTTCGCTGCCGCGTGACGGTTCGAAGACGCGTATCCGCAACCGCTGCGAAGTAACGGGCCGTCCGCGCGCGTTCTATCGCAAGCTCAAGATGTCGCGTATCGCGCTTCGTGAGCTGGGCAATTCCGGCAAGGTGCCGGGCATTGTCAAGTCGAGCTGGTAAGGAGACGGGCACATGACCATGACTGATCCTTTGGGTGATATGCTCACCCGCATCCGCAATGGTGCCGCTCGCCGCAAGTCTGCGGTCAGCACGCCTGCTTCCAGCCTCCGCGCACGCGTTCTCGACGTGCTGCAGGCTGAAGGCTACATTCGCGGTTATTCCAAGGTCGATTTCGAAAACGGCAAGTCCGAATTCAGCATCGAACTGAAGTACTACGAAGGCGCGTCCGTGATCCGTGAGATCGGCCGCGTTTCCAAGCCGGGCCGCCGAGTCTATGTCTCGGTAAAGTCCATTCCGCAGGTCGCGAACGGCCTCGGCATCACCATCCTTTCGACTCCGAAGGGTGTGATGGCCGATCACCAGGCTCGCGAACAGAACGTTGGTGGCGAGGTTCTTTGCTCGGTCTTCTAAGATCGAGCACGGATCTCCATAACGAACAGACAGGATTGAACAATGTCTCGTATCGGTAAAAAGCCCGTTCCGGTTCCCGCAGGTGTGACGGCCAATGTCGACGGCCAGAAGGTCACTGCGAAGGGCCCGAAGGGTGAACTGTTTTTCGTCGCTAACGACGATATTCAGCTGAAACTCGAAGATAACGGCGTTTCCGTAACGCCGGCCAATGGCACCAAGGAAGCTCGCTCGAAGTGGGGCATGTCCCGCACGATGATCGAGAACATCTTCAAGGGTGTTAAGGACGGTTACGAACGCAAGCTCGAAATCAACGGCGTTGGTTATCGTGCCGCTCTGCAGGGCAAGAACCTGCAGCTGGCGCTCGGTTTCTCCCACGACGTGGTTTACGAGCCGCCGGTCGGCATCACCATTGCCGTGCCGAAGCCGACGGAAATCATCGTTTCCGGTATCAACAAGCAGCAGGTCGGTCAGGTTGCCGCGGAAATCCGCGAATACCGTGGTCCCGAGCCCTACAAGGGCAAGGGCGTGAAGTACGCTGAAGAGCGTATCGTCCGCAAAGAAGGCAAGAAGAAGTAAGGATCACGCGAAATGGCTAGCAGGAAAGAAGCACTTGCACGTCGCGCGAGCCGTGTGCGCCGCCAGATCAAGGCGGTTGCCAATGGCCGCCCGCGCCTGTCGGTTCATCGCTCGTCGAAGAACATCTACGCCCAGATCATCGATGATGTTGCTGGCAAGACGCTTGCGTCTGCCTCCACGCTCGAAGCCGATCTGCGCGGCTCGCTCAAGACCGGCGCCGACGTTGCTGCGGCATCCGTCGTGGGCAAGCTGGTTGCCGAGCGCGGCGTCAAGGCTGGCGTCAAGGATGTTGTATTCGACCGTGGCGCGTTCATCTATCACGGCCGCGTCAAGGCCCTGGCAGATGCTGCCCGCGAAGGCGGTCTGAACTTTTAAATTTTATTCCGCCCGGACAACGATCCGGGCGGAATTTCACCGGACCATGCGGGTCTCTTCATCGAGGCCGGTGGTCTTTTCGTTTGCCGTTCCACCCGTAAAAGAAAAAGGACAAGGACAATGGCACAGGAAAAAAGAGGTTCTCGCGACGATCGCCAGAACCGCGAAGAACGCGATAGCGAATTCGTCGACAAGCTGGTCGCGATCAACCGCGTTGCAAAGGTTGTTAAGGGCGGCCGTCGCTTCGGCTTCGCCGCTCTCGTCGTCGTCGGCGACCAGAAGGGCCGCGTTGGCTTCGGTCACGGCAAGGCTCGTGAAGTTCCGGAAGCGATCCGCAAGGCAACTGAAAGCGCAAAGCGCGATCTGATCTTCGTTCCGCTGCGCGATGGCCGCACGCTGCATCACGACGTCAATGGCCGTCACGGCGCAGGCAAGGTTCTGCTGCGTTCGGCCAAGGCCGGTACCGGTATCATCGCCGGCGGTCCGATGCGTGCTGTTTTCGAAACGCTGGGCGTTCATGACGTCGTTGCGAAGTCGACCGGTTCCTCGAACCCTTACAACATGGTTCGTGCAACGTTCGACGCTCTGAAGCATCAGGTTCATCCGAAGGACATCGCTGCACAGCGCGGTCTGAAGTTTGCGACCCTTCAGGCTCGCCGCGCCGCGTCCGGCAACGCTTCTGAAGAATAAGGAGCTGGATCATGGCCAAGAAAACTACTGAAGCCAAGAAGACTGTCACGGTCGAACAGATCGGCAGCCCTATTCGCCGCCCGGCAATCCAGCGTCAGACGCTGGTCGGTCTGGGTCTCAACAAGATGCATCGTCAGCGCACCCTGGAAGATACTCCGGCGGTTCGCGGCATGATCCGTGCGGTCCAGCATCTCGTTCGCGTCGTTGACGAGAAGTGAGACGGAGTAACCTATCATGAAACTCAATGAAATCAGAGACAACGAAGGCTCCTCCAAGGACCGTATCCGCGTAGGTCGCGGTATCGGTTCTGGCAAGGGCAAGACCGGTGGTCGCGGTGTGAAGGGTCAGAAGGCTCGTTCGGGCGTCGCCATCAACGGCTTCGAAGGCGGTCAGATGCCAATCTACCGTCGTCTGCCGAAGCGCGGCTTTAACAACATCTTCGGTTCCGAATATGCTGTTGTGTCGCTCGGCCGCATCCAGACCGCCATCGACGCCAAGAAGCTCGACGCTTCCGCAACGATCGATGCTGCTGCTCTCAAGGCAGCCGGCGTCATCCGCCGCGTCAAGGACGGCGTTCGCATTCTCGCCGACGGCGAGCTGAAGGCCAAGGTTGCCTTCGAAGTTGCCGGTGCTTCCAAGCCCGCACTCGAAAAGATTGAGAAGGCCGGCGGCTCTATCAAGCTTCTCGTGGTTGCAGCCGAAGCTTCCGAGTAATATATAGACTTCAGGCGCCCGGGGTTTCGTGCTCCGGGCGTCTGTGCTCCCTGGCTTATGTTGCTTTCGATCTAAATCGATTTAGAGATGCATCATGGCAAACTCTTCGCGGTGCAGCTGTTATGCGCGCCGCTTGCGGCATAAAGTGCTGCAGGGAGAGCCTCACAGTTCTTGAACTTCCGTAGGGGAGGGGATAGGACATAAAAAAACAGGGTGAGGCATGATGGCGGCGCAAAGCCGTGTTCGTCCGAAGCCCGGTTTTTGAACCGGTATCTTTTAGACCTTTCCGCATCGGTCGGTTTTGCTGGCTGGCAAGGGTCATTCGGAGAAATTTATGGCGTCCGCAGCGGAACAACTGGCTTCGAACCTGAATTTTTCGACCTTCGCTAAGGCGGAGGATCTGAAAAAGCGTCTCTGGTTTACTCTTGCCGCACTTCTCGTCTACCGTCTTGGCACCCATATTCCGCTTCCGGGCCTGAACCCCGAAGCCTATGCGCAGGCCTTCCAGGGCCAGGCCAACGGTATTCTTGGTCTTTTCAACATGTTTGCGGGTGGCGCTGTCGAGCGCATGGCGATCTTCGCCCTCGGCATCATGCCTTACATCTCCGCTTCGATCATCGTGCAGCTCATGACCTCGGTCGTGCCCTCGCTCGAAGCGTTGAAGAAAGAAGGCGAAGCCGGCCGCAAGATCATCAACCAGTACACTCGTTACGGTACGGTGCTGCTCGGCACGCTGCAGGCCTATGGCATTGCAGTCGGCCTTGAAAGCGGCAGTGGCCTTGTGGTCGATCCGGGCTGGTTCTTCCGCGTCTCCACCGTCATCACGCTGCTCGGCGGCACGATGTTCCTGATGTGGCTCGGCGAACAGATCACCTCGCGTGGTATCGGCAACGGTATTTCGCTTATCATCTTCGCCGGTATTGCCGCAGGCCTGCCCAAGGCGCTTGCCGGCACCCTGGAACTCGGCCGCACCGGTGCGCTGTCGACGCCGCTCATTCTCATGGTCGTCATCGTCGCCATCGGCGTTATCGCGCTGATCGTCTTTGTGGAACGCGCCCAGCGTCGCCTGTTGATACAATATCCGAAGCGACAGGTCGGCAACCGGATGTTCCAGGGCGATACCTCGCATCTGCCGCTGAAGCTGAACACCGCCGGCGTCATTCCCGCGATCTTCGCATCCTCGCTGCTGCTTCTGCCGGCGACGGCTGCCGGTTTCGCCGGAAACACCAATCTGCCGTCCTGGGCGACCGCGATCATTGCGTCGCTGCAGCATGGGCAGCCGCTGTTCATGGCGCTCTACGGCCTGCTGATCGCGTTCTTCGCGTTTTTCTACACGGCTATCGTCTTCAATCCGAAGGACACGGCCGATAACCTCAAGAAGCATGGCGGCTTCATTCCGGGCATTCGTCCGGGTGAGCGCACCGCGGAGTACATCGATTACGTCCTGACCCGTATCACGGTGGTCGGCGCGGTTTATCTGGTCTTCGTGTGTATCCTTCCTGAGACACTTATCGCACGCACGGGCATTCCATTAGCCCTTGGTGGTACTTCGCTTTTGATCGTTGTCAGTGTAACTCTGGACACGGTTGCGCAAATTCAGGGCCACCTGATCGCGCAGCAATATGAAGGGCTGATCAAGAAGTCGAAGTTGCGTGGAGGAAAGAGGGGACGATGAGACTGATATTTTTGGGTCCGCCGGGTGCGGGCAAGGGAACCCAGGCCAAGCGGCTGACTGACAAGTACGGGATCCCGCAGCTTTCAACCGGTGACATGCTTCGCGCTGCGGTTAGCGCGGGCACCGAAATCGGCAAACGAGCCAAGGCCGTCATGGACGCCGGCGGGCTGGTTTCCGACGATATCGTCAATCAGATCGTTTCCGAACGCATCGAAGAGCCCGACTGTGCCAAGGGCTTTATTCTCGACGGCTATCCGCGCACGGTTCCGCAGGCCAAGGCGCTTGCCGAGAACATGCGCAAGAAGAATCTTGCCCTTGATGCCGTCATTGAACTGAAGGTGGACGAAGAGGCGTTGATTCGCCGAATCGAAAACCGCGTCGCGGAAACCATTGCCGCCGGCGGCACTGTTCGTTCGGACGATAATCCGGAAGCTTTCCGCAAGCGGCTGACGGAATATCGCGAGAAGACAGCGCCTTTGTCGAGCTATTACAGCGAGCAGGGCGAGCTAGTGACGCTGGATGGCATGGCGGATGTCGATGCCGTGACCGAGGCTATCGAAAACGTTCTCGAAAAGGCCTCTGCCTAAGGCTGGGGCGGGGTGGCAAAATCTGCTGGCGATTTTCGCCCGATTTGCCACTCTCATGATCTAGCTCATCCTTTGGATAGCAAAAGAATCTTGGCGGAGCCGGTTGCTTTTTTGCGCTGATTCCGTTAAACACCGCGCCAACTCGCGACATCCCAAGCGACTGGCGCGGATTTCCCTTAGGGAAGGGAGATCCGGGTACGGTCGTTTTGACCTGTCACGGACATCAATTTTGAACTGGCGGCCCTGTTGGTCGCTCGACTGGAATCACCACTTGCCGGATGGCAACTGGAACCAAGGAGAAAAGACGTGGCACGTATCGCTGGCGTCAACATCCCGACTGCGAAGCGCGTTGTTATTGCGCTGACCTATATTCACGGGATTGGTCCGAAATTCGCGCAGGAAATCATGGACAAGGTCGGTCTTCCGGCTGACAAGCGCGTTCATCAGCTGACGGATGCTGAAGTTCTTCAGATCCGCGAAGCCATCGACCGCGACTATCAGGTCGAAGGCGACCTTCGTCGCGACACGTCGATGAACATCAAGCGTTTGATGGACCTCGGCTGCTACCGCGGCCTGCGTCACCGTCGTGGCCTTCCGGTCCGCGGTCAGCGCACGCACACCAACGCCCGCACCCGTAAGGGTCCGGCGAAGGCTATCGCTGGTAAGAAGAAGTAATTTTCCGGTTCTCCGGAAAGGGGAGGCTGGTGCAGTCCGCGCCAGCCTTTCTGAGTTTGGCGTGAAGCTCGGATACGGGTCGATCGCCGGTGTAGCCGCTGGTGTTACGGCGGTGAAGAGATCAATGAAAGGTATACAATGGCCAAGGAAGCCGCACGCGTCCGCCGTCGCGAACGCAAAAATATCACGTCGGGCGTCGCGCACGTCAACTCGACCTTCAACAACACGATGATCACCATCACCGACGCACAGGGCAATGCCATTGCCTGGTCGTCTGCTGGTGCCAAGGGCTTCAAGGGTTCGCGCAAGTCGACCCCGTTTGCTGCCCAGATCGCTGCTGAAGATTGCGCGAAGAAGGCTCAGGAACACGGCATGAAGTCGCTTGAAGTTGAAGTTTGCGGTCCGGGTTCCGGCCGTGAATCGGCACTTCGCGCTCTGCAGGCTGCCGGTTTCATGATCACTTCCATTCGCGACGTGACGCCGATCCCGCACAATGGTTGCCGTCCGCGCAAGAAGCGCCGCGTCTGACGCGACCGTGGTTCGGAAATTCCGCCTTACCTCAGGTCTGGCGGAATTTTCGTGTATCTGGCGTGTGCGCGTCGATTTCGATCGACGGACTTGCGCTCAAGAACCCACTGATGAACCACTGAATTAGGTTCCTCTCGGTGTTTTCATGCTCGGTCCGTCACGATTGGATGGTGGCGGCGAACGGAAGGTTTAAAGATGATTCAGAAGAACTGGCAGGAACTTATCAAGCCGAACAAGGTCGAGTTCACCTCGTCCAGCCGCACCAAGGCAACGCTGGTTGCCGAGCCGCTGGAACGTGGTTTCGGTCTTACCCTCGGCAACGCGCTGCGTCGCGTTCTGTTGTCTTCCCTGCGTGGCGCCGCTGTAACGGCCGTGCAGATCGACGGTGTCCTGCATGAATTCTCCTCCATCCCCGGCGTTCGGGAAGATGTGACGGATATCGTGCTCAACATCAAGGAAATCGCCATCAAGATGGATGGCGACGATTCCAAGCGCATGGTCGTGCGCAAGCAGGGTCCGGGTGCCGTGACTGCTGGTGACATCCAGACGGTTGGCGACATTGAGATCCTGAACCCCGACCACGTGATCTGCACGCTGGATGATGGCGCTGAAATCCGCATGGAATTCACCGTCAACAACGGCAAGGGTTACGTCCCGGCTGAGCGCAACCGCGCGGAAGATGCCCCGATCGGCCTCATTCCGGTGGACAGCCTCTATTCTCCGGTCAAGAAAGTGTCCTACAAGGTGGAAAACACCCGTGAAGGTCAGGTTCTCGACTATGACAAGCTGATCATGACGATCGAGACCAACGGTTCGGTTTCCGGCGAAGACGCCGTTGCCTTCGCCGCTCGCATTCTTCAGGACCAGCTGGGCGTCTTCGTCAACTTCGACGAGCCGCAGAAGGAAGCAGAAGAAGAATCGGTTACCGAACTCGCGTTCAACCCGGCGCTTCTCAAGAAGGTCGACGAGCTTGAGCTGTCGGTTCGTTCGGCAAACTGCCTGAAGAACGACAACATCGTCTATATCGGCGACCTGATCCAGAAGACCGAAGCCGAAATGCTCCGCACGCCGAACTTTGGTCGCAAGTCGCTGAACGAAATCAAGGAAGTTCTCGCTTCCATGGGTCTGCACCTCGGCATGGAAGTGCCGGCATGGCCGCCAGAGAACATCGAAGATCTCGCAAAGCGTTACGAAGACCAATATTAACAAGCAAAAAAGGCAGACCCTTTAAAGACTGCCTTTCCCCGTCAAACAGCAGATAAGTCATCTGCATGTGCCAGGAAACGGCAGGCCCTAAAAGGAAACCTGCGTAGAAGGAGAATAGCAATGCGCCACGGTAATTCAGGCCGCAAGCTCAATAGAACCGCCAGCCACCGCAAGGCAATGTTTGCCAACATGGCTGCTTCGCTCATCACCCATGAGCAGATCGTCACCACCCTTCCGAAGGCGAAGGAAATCCGTCCGATCGTCGAGCGTCTCGTGACCCTCGGCAAGCGCGGCGACCTGCACGCTCGTCGTCAGGCGATCTCGCAGATCAAGGATCAGGATGCCGTTCGCAAGCTGTTCGACGCGATCGCTTCGCGTTACGCAACCCGCAACGGCGGCTACCTGCGTATCATGAAGGCCGGCTACCGCCAGGGCGACAACGCGGCTCTCGCCGTCGTTGAATTCGTCGAGCGCGACGTCGACGCCAAGGGCGCAGCCGACAAGGCTCGCGTTGCCGCTGAGATCGCTGCTGCTGAAGCTGCATAAGGTCTGACGCCTTTGGGCGTCGTGAGTTAAAAAGCCGGGCGAGAGATCGCCCGGCTTTTTTGCGTTATAGTAGCGATATCAGATAGTCGAGTTCACGTTCGTAGTTGGTTTTTGATTGATTAACCTGAAGACGCTTTCCGTCATCCACCGAATGGAATGCTCCCACTTTTAGCTGCGGAATCGGAATACTAAGAGCGCCGCTGATGCGGCCAGCCGACATAAAATCGTCTGTAATTGCGAAGGCGTCAGCGGGATCGTCAAAATCAAAAAGATGTGGATACTCACTGGCTACTGCGTAAGCTCGCTCTATGTACATTTGAGACGCCATGTCTTTTACGCCGGCTTTGTTACTTCGTGCCCCGACCATTGTCATAACGATTGACGCAACTTTTGGAGCCGGCAGCCCGCCGGCGCGGTCTGCCCAAATATTGAAATCGCTCGTGGGGGACGAGAGCATATCCAAAGTTAATTTCAAGGAGTCGATAGAGTGTTCATCGACACGGACCGGAATGATGATTGCGTCGGATGCACACCAAGCAAGATGGGTGGCCCCTGCGTAAAACGGACTGCAATCCATTAATGCAAGTTCACAATCCTTTATTTTCATTTCCTCTTTCAGTATCTTCTCAAGACTTAAAAGAATATTTCTCGCCGCCCTCTCATTATTTGCCGCCATTGCTTGCTGCAATTGTTGGTATAGAGATGATGGAAAAGAAAAAAGGGAAGAATCTCCGGGAATGAAGTAGCTAGCTTTCCCGCCTTTGAAGCTGTCATTTATTTTGCTGATTAAGTAAGATATATCTACAGGTATATCTCCAAATGCCGGACCGAGAACGACGGGACGCAGAGCGTTTCCTATTGCTACAGAGTAGTCTTCATCCCTCATTATTACTTCGGTAAAATTTTTCTGTGGACATAAGTCGACCGCAAGAGTTGATTTAAACCTTGATAGAAGATAGGTTATGTTAAAAGAAAGAGTTGATTTACCTATTCCTCCACGTAGATTTGATACACAATAACGTTGATACTTAAAATTTCCGACCTTCTCGACGTTTTCCGCAATGGAGCGTTCGTGATTTTCTATTATTTTGGTCAAGCCCGTTGGCATTTTATTCTCCTAGGCAAATTTATGGTGCTTCGCAGCCTCACATTTTATTGCAGGTCGTGTTTAATTTTGCAAGTCTTAAGATACTGCGCAGGTTCGTCTTGGTTTCGCAGGTTTTACGTCTGAGGGGAGCTTGCACTATTTTGTAGGGCGTGGGTGGCGTAGTTGCCTACCCTTCCTATTGGTCAGTGCCCGGACGTTTGGCCGCACCAGCCGATACCCGAGCAACACCACCATCGTGCTGATATAAAACACCGGCTCCAGCGTGATTGACTTCCGCGCCAGCACGAAATGCAGCACGCCGACGATGAGCACGAGATAGACAAGCTTGTGCAACGTGTTCCAGCGGTTGCCAAGCTTGCGGATGGACCAGCGGTTGGAGGTCAGCGCCAGCGGTGTGAGCATGGCAAGTCCGGCCATGCCGAGCATGATATAGGGCCGCTTCAATATATCGCCGGCGATGGAACTGAAGACCAGCCCGCGATCGAGAACCAGATAGACGGTGAAATGCGCCAGCACGTAATAAAAGGCGACCAGACCCAAAGCACGGCGATAGGCGATGAGGTTGATGTTGAACAGGTCGCGCAGCGGCGTGACCAGCAATCCGATGCACAGGAACCGCAGCGCCCAGATGCCGAGCAGGTGCTCGAAATCCTTGACCGGATTAAAGCCGAGGCCGCCGGTTGCGGCGAGATAGAAATACCAGATGCCGGGACAGAGGCCGATCACATAGACCAGCCAGATGGCCGCCGGCTGGTAACGCTTCGGCAGCGAGGGAAGCGACAGGGCGAAGGCCATGGTCAATAGTTCGCTTTCAGATCCAGGCCGGTATAAAGGCTCGCCACATCGTCATACCCGTTGAACATCAGGGTAGGGCGGTTCTGGGTACCGAAAAAGCCGCCTTCGCCGATGCGCTGTTCCGTCGCCTGGCTCCAGCGCGGATGGTCCACATGCGGATTGACGTTGGAATAAAAGCCGTATTCGCGGGCGTTGGAGTTTTTCCAGGTCGTTTCCGGCTGTTTTTCGACCAGCGAAATCTTGACGATGGATTTGATGCCCTTGAAACCGTATTTCCATGGAACGACGAGCCGGATCGGCGCACCATTCTGGTTCGGCAGCGTTTCTCCGTAAAGGCCAACGGCCAGCAGGGTCAGCGGGTGGCGCGCCTCATCGAGGCGCAGGCCTTCGATATAGGGCCAGGACAGGGGCTGGAACAGACCGCGCTGGCCCGGCATCTCGTCCGGCCGGACTACGGTTTCGAAGGTGACGTATTTCGCGCTGCCAAGCGGCTCCACCTTGTCGAGCAGGCTTGCAAGCGGAAAACCGATCCACGGAATGACCATCGACCAGCCCTCGACGCAGCGCATGCGATAGGTACGCTCCTCCAGCGGATATTTCATCAGCTCTTCAATGCCGAATTCCTGCGGTTTGGAGACGAGGCCGTCCACCTTCACCGTCCACGGGGTGGGTTTGAACTTGCCGGAGTTTTCCTTCGGGTCGGATTTCCCGACGCCGAATTCGTAGAAATTATTGTAGCTGGTGACGGCGTCGAGCGGGGTGAGCTTTTCATCCAGCTTGTACGCGCCGGGTTTTACGGAAAGCGGCGCGGCGATCGCTTCGCGGCCCGCAAGCCCGATTGCCGCCAGCCCCGCCGCCGTGCCGAGGAAGCCGCGTCGGGACAGGTAGATATTCTTCGGCGTGATTTCGCTTGAGACGATCAGAGGCGGACGATAGGCGGACATTTCAATCTCCACAAAAGCCGGGCGCGTCGGCGATAAATCGATTATGATAGCCTATACGGCTGCTGCACAGATATGTTTCAGTGCTGTGCGTAAAAACTGCGGCCGGGCGGCACAAATCGCGCATTTGTGATGGTAAGCCACCCGCTATGTGCAGTTGGAGACAAGCGTACCGTACCGAACCGTACTGTTTTGCCCGAAGGTGACAGTGACAGGGCTTGCGGTTTGCGCTAGAAAAACCGCAAAATAGGGCAGGAGTTGTTTTGACCGCGCTGCGGACATGCGCTCTTCTGCCCAAGAGATCGAGGAAAACACCATGCCAGCCTATCGTTCCAGAACCACCACCCATGGCCGCAACATGGCGGGCGCGCGCGGCCTTTGGCGCGCCACCGGCATGAAGGATAGCGATTTCGGCAAGCCGATCATTGCCGTAGTCAACTCCTTCACACAGTTCGTGCCGGGCCATGTGCATCTCAAGGATCTTGGCCAGCTGGTTGCCCGCGAGATTGAAGCGGCGGGTGGTGTCGCCAAGGAATTCAACACGATTGCGGTTGATGATGGCATCGCCATGGGCCATGACGGCATGCTCTATTCGCTGCCGTCGCGCGAGATCATCGCTGACTCGGTCGAATATATGGTCAATGCCCATTGCGCCGACGCGATGGTGTGCATTTCCAACTGCGACAAGATCACCCCCGGCATGCTGAATGCGGCGATGCGCCTCAACATTCCCGCCGTTTTCGTTTCCGGCGGTCCGATGGAAGCGGGCAAGGTCGTGCTGCATGGCAAGACGGTGGCGCTCGATCTGGTTGACGCCATGGTGGCTGCCGCCGACGACAAGATTTCCGACGAGGACGTGGCGGTCATCGAGCGTTCCGCTTGCCCGACCTGCGGTTCCTGTTCGGGCATGTTCACCGCCAATTCCATGAACTGTCTGACCGAGGCTCTGGGCTTGTCCTTGCCCGGCAATGGCTCGACGCTCGCCACCCATTCGGATCGCAAGCGGCTGTTCGTCGAGGCCGGTCATCTGATCGTCGATCTGGCTCGCCGTTATTACGAGCAGGATGACGAAACCGTTCTGCCGCGCACCATCGCCAACAAGGCGGCGTTTGAAAACGCCATGTCGCTGGATATCGCCATGGGCGGCTCCACCAACACGGTTCTGCATATTCTGGCTGCTGCGCATGAGGGCGGTGTCGATTTCGGCATGGAGGACATCGACCGTCTTTCCCGCAAGGTTCCGTGCCTTTCCAAGGTCGCGCCGGCCAAGCAGGACGTGCATATGGAAGACGTTCACCGCGCTGGCGGCATCATGCGCATTCTCGGCGAGCTGGAGCGTGGCGGTCTCATCAATCGCGATACCTACACGGTGCATGAGGCGACGCTGGGCGACGCCATCGACCGCTGGGATATTACCCGTACCAACAGCGAAACGGTGCGCCAGTTCTTCAAGGCGGCCCCCGGCGGCGTGCCGACGCAGGTGGCTTTCAGCCAGTCATCGCGCTGGGACGATCTGGATACCGACAGCGATAACGGCGTTATCCGCTCGGTTGAGAAGCCTTTCTCCAAGGATGGCGGTCTGGCCGTCCTTTACGGCAATATCGCGCTTGATGGCTGCATCGTGAAAACGGCGGGTGTCGATGAGTCCATCCTGAAATTCAACGGTTCGGCTGTCGTTTACGAAAGCCAGGACGCGGCGGTGAAGGGCATTCTCGGCAACGAGGTCAAGGCCGGCGATGTCGTCGTCATCCGTTATGAAGGGCCGAAGGGCGGACCGGGCATGCAGGAAATGCTCTATCCGACCAGCTATCTGAAATCCAAGGGCCTCGGCAAAGCCTGCGCTCTCATCACCGACGGTCGTTTTTCTGGTGGCACGTCAGGCCTCTCCATCGGCCATGCTTCGCCGGAAGCGGCACAGGGCGGCGCAATCGGCCTCGTGCGTCAGGGTGACCTGATCGAGATCGACATTCCCAACCGCACCATCAACCTGAAGGTGACTGATGCGGAACTGGCAGCGCGCCGGGCCGAGCAGGAAGCACTGGGCTGGAAGCCGGTGGCACCGCGCAAGCGCAATGTCACGACGGCGTTGAAGGCCTATGCGGCCTTTGCGTCGAGCGCGGACAAGGGCGCGGTGCGGATTTTGCCGGAGTAACGTTTGGTCTTGGTCGTGGAGGTACTCAACCGCCCCGTCGCGCGGGGCGGCTAAAACCTGATAACAAAGGTTGAAAACCTCTCCTCCGTCATGCTCGGGCCTGTCCCGAACATCTGCAACCGGTTGATTTTACGCGGCGTTGATAGATCCTCGGGACAAGCCCGAGGATGACGTCGAATGTGACGTGAGACTTACCATCGTTCAATCAGCCGCTCTCCGAGCGGCTTTTTGCTGTCCTCAAATAGGTGGTGTGCTGCGTTCACAAACAGATTCAATTGCCTCAGAAGGTGATTCTCCATCTTCGTTCAACATTCTGTTTTGAAATAATAAATTCGAATTTATCAGCTCGCCGCCGGCCATGCCGCAGTCACATTGGAGTGATGTTCGTCCATCCGCTCTTTTCCCGGACGCAGCGATGCCTAACTTCAATCTCATGAAAAGACGAACCGCACTCGCCCTTATCGCCTCCCTGCCTTTTGCCCCGCTTGCCCGCGCGCAGACCGCCAGCAATGCCGCCAGTTTCGACCCGTTATTGAGGGAGGCAGATGCGCTTTCCAGCCTCAAGGCTGTCATCGTCAGTATTGATGGCGAGGAGATTGCCAGCCGTGCCTATCACGGCGCGAGCCTCACCGGCTCCGCCAACATCAAATCAGCCTCGAAATCCGTCATTTCGGCGCTGGTTGGTATGGCTATCGACAAGAAGATACTATCGGGTGCCGATCAGCCGATCGCCACCATTCTGCGTAGTGATTTTCCGCAAAACCCCGATCCGCGTCTGGAGAGGATCACCATTGGCAATCTTCTGTCCATGCAATCGGGTCTGGAGCGCATGTCCGGGCCGAATTACGGTCGCTGGGTTGCCAGCCGCAACTGGGTGCGTATGGCGCTGGGTTCCGGTTTTGCCGGAGAACCTGATGGTGGCATGCTTTATTCCACCGGTTCAACGCATCTGCTTTCGGCGATATTGACCAAAGCCTCCGGTCGCTCGACGCTGGCTCTGGCCCGTGACTGGTTTCGGCCGCTCGAGCGGTTTACCATCGGCGGCTGGGAGCGTGATCCGCAGGGCATCTATCTCGGCGGCAATCAGATGGCGATGACGGCGCGGTCGTTGCTGGCATTCGGCGAACTGTACCGGCGTGGCGGCGTGACGCCGGACGGTGAACGGCTGATATCGCAGGGCTGGATCGATCAATCCTGGCAGCAGCGCACCAATTCCGTCTTCAATGGTGATGGTTATGGCTATTGCTGGTTCATCAAGGAGATGGCTGGCGAGCAGGTTTATTATGCCTGGGGTTATGGCGGGCAGATGCTTTACATCGTTCCCGCCAAACGGCTTTCCGTGGTCATGACGTCGCGCGAAGACGCGCCTTCAGCCCGAACCGGTTATCGCGATCAGCTGCACGGGCTGATGGAGAATATCATTCGGGCAGCCTGACTGGCGTTGCCAGTCACAGCGGCCTGTTGATGCTTTGGAAGGCTTCTCCGAGCTTCGTCATCCGCTCCTCATAAGCTTTTGTCAGGCAGGCGACGTCAGCTGCGCATTCCTGCCGTTTCTTCAGCCACTGGCTCTGTTCGTCGCGCAGCGCATCGCGCGAGCCCATGGCCATCAGCTGGGTGAGGATGTCGAAGGTGGTGGCCATTTTCACATCCTGGTCGTTCAGGGAGCGGTTGTCGCAGATCGCCTTTTCGTCGGCTGCGAGATCAGTCTTCGTGCAATCGAAGCTGGCAGCGGCGGCGGGCGAACCGAACGTGGAGACGCAGAGTAGGAGGCCGCAGGCGAGAAAAGTCTGTTTCAGATGCATGGATCGTTTCTTTCAAGGACAATCGATGCCGATGAAACCAAAAAGGGGCGTCGGTGGTTCCAATCTCCGGAACCGGCCTGCACAGGGAAAAGGCTGGCCATCATCTTGCCGCTCTTTGCTTTACAGGCTTTGGCGTTATAACTCCATCTTACTGATGACGATGAGGAATCACATGCGAAGCGTGTTGAAGTATCTGTCCACCGGCTTTCTCGCCGCGCTCATTCTCTTGCCAGCGGGCGCTCAGGCGCAGGACAACAAGACCGTGCCGGCAAGCCAAACGGAAATGCAGCTTTCCTTCGCGCCGCTGGTCAAGCGCACCGCAGGAGCTGTGGTGAACGTCTATGCCGAGCGCGTCGTGCAGCGGCGTCTGTCGCCTTTTGCCGGCGACCCGTTCTTCGAGCAGTTCTTCGGCCAGCAGATGCCGAACCGCACGGAAAAACAGTCGTCGCTCGGCTCGGGCGTGATCGTGACCGCCGGCGGCCTGGTGGTGACCAACAATCACGTCATTGATGGCGCTGACGATATCAAGGTGGCGTTGGCGGATGGACGCGAGTTCTCCTCCAAGGTGCTGATGAAGGACGACCGCATCGATCTCGCCATTCTGCAGATCGATGCGAAGGAACAGTTCCCGGTGTTGTCGCTTGGCAATTCGGACGCCATCGAAGTCGGTGATCTGGTGCTGGCCATCGGCAACCCCTTCGGTGTCGGCCAGACGGTGACGAGCGGTATCGTTTCGGGTCTGGCGCGCAACCAGGTGACACAGGGCGATTTCGGCTTCTTCATCCAGACTGACGCTTCCATCAACCCCGGCAATTCCGGTGGTGCGCTGATGAACATGGCCGGTGAGCTGATCGGCATCAACACGGCAATCTTTTCCAAGGGCGGCGGGTCTAACGGCATCGGCTTTGCCATTCCTGCCAACCTCGTCCGCGTGTTCGTCGCTGCGGCTGAGCGCGGAGACGCCAATTTCCAACGCCCCTATATTGGCGCGACTTTCGATCCCGTGACGTCTGATGTCGCCGAGGCGCTCGGTCTGCATCGCGCCCGTGGTGCACTCGTCGTCAGTGTCGTCAAGGACGGCCCGGCGGAGAAGGCGGGTATCGAGCCGGGACAGGTCGTCACTGCCGTCAACGGTTTCGAGGTCGAGCATCCCGACGCTCTTGGTTATCGCCTGACGACGGCGGGCATCGGTAAATCTGCCGAGCTTACCGTGATGGACAAGGGCAAAGAAAAGAAGCTGACCATCGCACTGGACACGGCGCCGGAAACCGCGCCGCGTGATGAACGCCTGATCGAGGGCCGCAACCCCTTCGCCGGTGCGACCGTTGCCAATCTTTCGCCGAAGCTTGCCGATGAGTTGCGTATGCCGTCGCAGGTGACGGGCGTCGTCATCACCGATGTGAAGCGCGGTTCCCCGGCCTATCGTGTCGGTTTCCAGCCGAAGGATGTCATTCTGTCGCTGAATGGTTCGGATATCGGCTCCACGGCGGCGGTCGAGAAGGCGCTGGATGACAATCCCGGCTTCTGGCGGGTGGAAATCCTGCGTGACGGGCAGCGTATCCGGCAGTTCCTGCGATGAGTGATGACCTCTTTGCCCCGCAAGTGCCTGTCGAGGTCGCCAATCGGCGGCCTCTTGCCGATCGCCTGCGTCCCAAAACGCTGGCGGAGGTAAGTGGGCAGCCGCATCTGACGGGCGAAGAGGGCGTGCTGCGCCGGATGATTGACAGCGGCTCCTTGGGGTCGATGATCTTCTGGGGGCCGCCCGGAACCGGCAAGACCACGGTTGCCCGCCTGCTTTCCGGTGAGGCGGGACTGGCTTTCGAGCAGATATCGGCGATCTTTTCCGGTGTCGCAGATCTCAAGAAGGTGTTCGAAGGCGCGCGGACACGTCGGATGAACGGTCGGCAGACGCTGTTGTTCGTTGACGAGATACACCGCTTCAACCGCGCCCAGCAGGATAGCTTTCTGCCGGTCATGGAGGATGGCACCATCATCCTGGTGGGCGCAACCACCGAAAATCCGTCCTTCGAACTCAACGCCGCTCTTTTGTCGCGGGCGCGGGTGCTGACATTTGGTTCGCATGATGAGGATAGTCTCAGTGAACTTCTGAAACGAGCTGAGGAGGCGGAGAGCAAACCCCTGCCACTGACGGAGGAGGCGCGGGCGAGCCTGATCCGCATGGCGGATGGCGATGGTCGCGCCGTACTGACACTTGCCGAAGAGGTTTGGCGCGCGGCGAGGAAGGACGAGACTTTTGACACCGAAGGGCTGACGCGCATCGTGCAGCGCCGTGCTCCGCTTTACGACAAGGGCCAGGACGGTCACTATAATCTCATTTCGGCGCTGCATAAATCGGTTCGCGGCTCTGACCCGGACGCGGCGCTTTATTACCTGGCCCGCATGTTCGATGCCGGCGAAGACCCGCTTTATCTGGGGCGGCGGCTGGTGCGCATGGCAGTGGAGGATATCGGCCTTGCCGATCCGCAGGCGCTTGCCGTCTGCAATGCCGCCAAGGATGCCTATGATTATCTCGGCTCGCCTGAAGGCGAACTGGCGCTGGCTCAGGCCTGCGTTTATCTCGCCACCGCGCCGAAATCCAACGCCGTTTATACCGCTTTCAAATCGGCGATGCGCGCGGCCAAGGAAAACGGCTCGCTGGTGCCGCCGAAACATATTCTCAACGCACCGACCAAGCTCATGAAGGGCGAGGGTTACGGCGATGGCTACCGTTACGACCATGACGAGCCGGACGCCTTTTCGGGGCAGGATTATTTCCCGGAGAAAATGGGCCGTACGACCTTTTACGATCCGCCCGACCGGGGTTTTGAGCGGGAAATCCGCAAGCGTCTCGACTGGTGGGCGAAGCTGCGCCGCGAGCGTGGATCGCGTTAAGCGGCATTCTTCACAAACAGATTCATGTGCTTGGCAAAAAGAGTCGCAAAGCGGCGCTATCTCTTTGTTTATTAAAGAAATCAGGATGCTTTGCGATGCGGCGCGACCTGCGGCTGCGCCGGCAGCATCTTAACCGAGGATTCCGCCAGGCCGTTTTGTCCTTCGGCGTCGATTATCAGATGCCAGTGCAATGTTTCGGGAATGGTGATGCGCACCGGCGATTTTTTCGCGACGCCGCCGAGATATTTGAAGTCGAGCAATTCGGTGAAGCGCTGGAAATTCGCACCCGTCATCAGCCGGACGTTGTTAATGGCGGACAGGGACACTTCAATGACCGTGCCGGCTCGCAATTCCTTGAGATCATAATGCGTAAAGCGGAAATTCGGCCGTGCCATCGCGCGCCTCCCTGTACCCGTATTTCGGTCAAAGAGAATAGGGCCTCACGGTTAACGGCGTCTTTAAAGTCCTCCGACCCCGCTCGAAAATTGCAGCCTGTCGTGCCGGTTTCGAACGGTTTGACGATAAGGCCGATGTCTATGGAAATAATACCAACGTATAATATGTGTATTTAATAATAATAAATTTTTAGCCTTTAACATCGCCTGATCGAAGTGTCGTCAATGGTGTTGGGGGAACATGAAAAACGTCACGATATCTATGCGCCTTTATGCGCTTGTCGCATTGTTTCTGGCAATATTGACCGCAGCGCTGACGTTCAGCCTGTTCGAGACCTTCCATGAGATGGAACGTGAGCGCAAAGCCGGGCTTGCGTCGATGAACGAAACCGCGGTCGCCATTCTCGAGCAATATTATCGTCTGGAGCAGAGCGGTAGCTTGACACGGGAAGCCGCGCAGCAGCAGGCCAAGACGACGATCGCGGCGATGCGTTATGGCAAGGGTAGCGGTTATTTCTGGATCAACGATATGCATCCCAAAATGGTGATGCATCCGATCAAGCCTGAAATGAACGGCACCGATCTTACCGCCAACAAGGACCCGAACGGCAAGGCGCTGTTCGTCGAATTCGTGAACACGGTGAAGGCGGGCGGTCAGGGTTTTGTCGATTATTACTGGCCGAAGCCCGGCGCGCCGGACCCGGTCGAGAAATTCTCCCATGTCGCCGGTTTTGCGCCCTGGGGCTGGATCGTTGGCACCGGCGTTTATGTCGACGATCTGGAAGCGGTGTTCTGGAACGATGCCTATTTCAACATCGGTCTGTGCGTTCTGTCTGCCCTTCTGGTCATCGGCGTGGCTGCCGCCGTCGTGCGCAGCGTGACGCGGCCGATCGACCTGATCCGCCAGAGCATGAAGCGGATCGCCGATGGTGACGGCGCGGCCGAAATCCAGTTTGCTGACCGCCGCAACGAAATCGGCGCGATTGCCAAGACACTTTTGGTCTTGCGTGACAGCGTCAATGAGCGCAGCGCCCTGCAGGCCCGTGAGGCTGACCAGCAGCGGGCACTGGAAGAGGCGCGGCGAGGCAATGAAACGGTTCTCCGCTCGGCATCCGAACGTCAGGCCCACGCCATGACCCAGCTCGGCAATTCGCTGGAGGCGCTTGCCAATGGCGATCTGACCGTTGAGCTTGCCGATATCGGCGCGGATTATGAAAAATTGCGCATGGATTTCAATCGTGCAGTCGGCGCGTTGCACGGCGCCATCGAGGCGATTGCCCGAACCGGCCATGTCGTCAATGACAGCGCCTCCGATATCAGCGGCGCGACCGGCAATCTCTCGCGCCGGACCGAACAGCAGGCGGCGGCTCTGGAGGAGACGGCGGCGGCTCTCGATGAGATTACCGCCACGGTGCGCACGGCTTCCGAGCGGGCCAATGAGGCGCGGCAGATGGTGCAGGACACGAAAACCAGCGCCGGCCGCTCAGGCGAGATCGTTCGCAACGCCGTTGATGCCATGGGCCGTATCGAAGATTCCTCCAAACGCATCGGGCAGATCATCTCCGTCATCGACGAAATCGCCTTCCAGACCAACCTTCTGGCGCTGAATGCCGGTGTCGAGGCCGCACGGGCCGGCGAGGCGGGACGCGGTTTTGCCGTGGTGGCGCAGGAGGTGCGTGAACTGGCGCAACGCTCGGCCAATGCCGCCAAGGAGATCAAGACCCTGATCAATCGCTCTGCAGAAGAGGTTGGCGGCGGCGTGGCGCTCGTTCGTTCGACGGGCGATGCGCTGGACGAGATCATGGCGCTGGTCAACCGTGTCGACGGCCACGTCAACTCCATCGCCACGGCGGCGCGCGAACAGGCGACCGGCCTGCAGGAGATCAACACTTCCGTCAACCACATGGACCAGATGACGCAGCAGAACGCCGCCATGGTGGAAGAGACGACGGCGGCCAGCCAGACGCTGGCCGAGGAAAGCCAGCAGCTGCGCTCGCTGCTTTCCCGTTTCGAACTGGGGCATGGGGCAGGGCGCGAGGTTTCTCGGGCGGCTTGATTTATCTATATGAGATAGCGAGAAGGGCGCGGCTTTGGCTGCGCCCTTAGCTTGTTGACGGACCTTCAACCACGCCTCGTAAAATCAATCGGTTGCAGATGCTCGGGACAGGACCGAGTATTACGGCGGAGAGGTCTTCAAACTTTCTCTTCTCCACGGATGCGGCTTGGCCGGGCTTTTGCATCAGATGGACCGCAAAACTAGCCATTCGTTATTTCCGGCAACCAATAAGGTTTCGTTTACCTCATTTCTTTAAAATTTGACCTGTATTGCCGCGATTGCGGCCGCTGAAGGTACAGGTTCTCGTATGGCGTATGTTTCCCTTCCGCGTCGTCTTGTGACGTTGCTGATGATTTCCACGGTCATGGTGTCTTGTTCGGCGGAAGGCCTCGTTCCACCGGCGGAGGTGGATGGCACCACGCGTGTCAGCGCCATAAGGTCGTCGCGGCAGCAGGGCTACAGCGCACCGCCGGGTGCGGTCTACCAGGCCGAGCGGGCCGGGCAGGCCACCGATTATCCCGCAGCCGTGTCGCAGCCGATGCCGGAGCCTTACGCTTCGCAGGATCCCCTGCTGCAATCGCCGCAGGGCGGGCAGGGTTATTCCACACTCGATACCCAGCATCAGGCGCGTATGGCCGCCAGCGGTCACAGCGCCCAGACGCAGACCATGCCAGCGCAGCCCATGCAGAACCAGACCATGTCCTCGCAGTCGCAGTCGATGGCTGACAGTCAGATGGCCGAAGGCGAGGCCGGGGTGAACATGGATTCCATGCTGGGCGTGGAACCGGTTCGCGGGCTTGCGGAAGAGCAGGATGCCGATATTGCCGAGGGTGTTTCGGAGCAGCCGGTTGTGGATGGTATCGGCACCGACAATCCGGTGGCCGTCTCTCCTCCTCGCCGACAGCAGGGCGCCAGTCAATCACGGCTGATCCCGCCGCCACCGGTTGGCTCGTCTTCCCGCCGCCAGCCGGTGGAGGAGGTTGCCATGCTGATGCCAAATGATCCGATGGCGCGTGGTGGGCAAAGCAACCGGTCGTCCATGCCTCCCGGCATCATGCCTTCCTCGGAAGTTGCCTGCCGCACCGAGCTGCGCCGTCTTGGCGTCGCTTTCCGCGATGTGGCGCGTATCGCCGACGGCCCGACCTGCGGCATCGATTATCCGATCGAACTTAGCGGACTTGCCAGCGGCGTCGCCATCCGTCCGGCGGTGAAGCTCAATTGCCAGGTCACGCTCGCCTTCGCAAAATGGGTGAAGTTCGAACTCGTGCCATCCTCGCGCTTCCGTTACCTCTCCGGCGTTGGCCGCATCACGCCGATGGGTGGTTACTCCTGCCGCAAGATGAATTCGCGCTCCAGCAACCCCTGGTCCGAACATGCACGTGGCAACGCCATCGATATCGGCACCATCACGCTCAAGAACGGCAAGGAAATCGACGTTCGCAGCAAGAACTTCTTTGCCTTCCGGGAGAAAGCGCTACTGAAGGCGGTGAGGTCCGATAGCTGCAAATATTTCTCGACCGTTCTCGGGCCGGGCAGCGATCCCAATCACTGGAACCATTTCCACTTCGACCTGCGCACCCGCAAGTCGGGATACAGGCATTGCGATTAAATCGTCCTGCCGGGGTAGATTTGAAGGTTGCCGAGGGCCGTGACAAAGTTTGAAAATCTCTCCTCCGTCATCCATGGCGGCACAAAAAAAGACCGGCCCGAAGGCCGGTGAAGAAGACTGCCTTATCGGGGGGATATCGGCGTCTTTGCAAGGGCATGCAATGGGACATGGTCCCAAGAAGCGGTCCATCCGGTGCGGATTTTGCGGCAAAAGACATCGCGCCGTACTAACCTGCGGCAAACATGGCTTGCCGCCCTTTTCTGATACGCTATGAGCGTCACATGTTTGTGACAACGGCCCCCGGGAGCCTGCTTTGATGCCGCCTGTTTCAGAGATAATGGCGTTTGCCGTGGCGCTTGCGGCGGCGGGTGTGGTCGCGGGGCTTCTGGCGGGGCTGTTCGGTATTGGCGGCGGCGCGGTTCTGGTGCCGGTCTTTTACCATGTCTTCGGGCTTCTTGATGTGCCCGAGGCGGTGCGCATGCATCTTTCGCTCGGTACATCGCTTGCCATTATCGTGCCGACCTCCATCCGTTCGTTTCTGACGCATCGCCAGAAGGGCGCGGTCGATATCGACCTTCTGCGAGGCTGGATCATTGCCGTGCCGCTTGGCACCATCCTCGCATCTGTCGTGGCTGCTCACGCTTCCAGTGTCGCGCTGCGGCTGATCTTCGCCTTCATCGCGCTTGCGCTGGCCTTCCGGATGATCGTCAACCGGGCAAGCTGGCATCTCGGCTCCGACCTGCCGCAAAATCCAACCCGGTTTGCCGTCGGCACCGGCATCGGCCTTCTCTCCGGCCTGATGGGCGTGGGTGGCGGGGTGATGAACAATACTTTCATGACGCTTTATGGACGCACCATCCATCAGGCGGTCGCCACGTCTTCGGGTGTCGGTGTGCTGATTTCGCTGCCGGGGCTGCTGGGTTACATCTGGGCCGGCTGGGGTGATGCGGGGCTACCGCCATTTTCGACCGGCTTCATCAACTGGATCGCCGTGGTGCTTTTGATCCCCATTACGCTGCTTGTCGCGCCATATGGCGCGCGACTGGCGCATGCGCTCAGCAAAAAGCAGCTGGAGCGGGCCTTCGGGGTATTTCTGGTCTTCGTCGCGGCGCAGTTTTTCTACAGCGTCTACGGCTGATTTTCCCTGATCGCCGAACGCAGTGTTCAGCCCGCCGGGCTGGCATTTGCGCCTCCCACGGCCTATATGGCGTGCATCTTACTCGGTTTTTCGAAAGATTCGCGATGAATGCCATTGTTTCGATACGGAATCTGACCAAATCCTACGCAAATGGCTTTCAGGCGCTCAAAGGCGTCAGCCTCGATATCAGAGAGGGGGAAATCCTCGCTCTTCTGGGTCCAAACGGTGCCGGAAAAACAACGCTGATCTCCATCGTTTGTGGTCTCGTTAATCCGGGAGAAGGTTCCGTTTTCGTTGGCGGGCATGATGTGGTGAAGGATTTTCGCCAGACCCGCGCCCTGATCGGCCTCGTGCCGCAGGAGCTGACGACGGATATGTTCGAGACCGTATGGAACACGGTAAGCTTCTCGCGCGGCCTGCACGGGCAAAAGAAGAACCCGCAACTGATCGAAAGCGTTCTGAGGTCCCTGTCCTTGTGGGACAAGAAGGACAACATGCTGCGGGAGCTTTCCGGCGGTATGAAACGGCGCGTGCTGATCGCCAAGGCGCTTGCGCATGAGCCGAAGGTACTGTTCCTCGACGAGCCGACCGCCGGCGTGGACGTGACCCTGCGCCGCGACATGTGGAATGTCGTTTCCGAGCTGTGCACCAAGGGCGTCACCATCATTTTGACCACGCACTACATCGAGGAAGCGGAAGAAATCGCCGACCGCGTTGGCGTCATCAATGGCGGCGAATTGCTGTTGGTGGAAGAGAAAACAGCGCTGATGAAGAAGCTCGGCCGCAAGCAGCTTTTCCTCGAGCTTGCGCAGCCGGTGGAGCAACTGCCTGATAGCCTTGCATCTTTCGGTCTGACGCTTTCGGATGATCGTTGTACGCTCACCTATGAAATCGAGGACAATGGCGAGCAGGGACGCATCGCCGATCTTCTGGGCGCTCTTTCCGCCGCCAACATCCATTTCAAGGATATTTCCACGCGGCAGAGTTCGCTTGAGGATATCTTCGTTTCGCTGGTGGGAGGCCAGAAATGAATTTCGAAGCCATCAAGTCCATCTATCTGTTCGAAATGGCACGCACGCGGCGCACACTGCTGCAGAGCGTGATTTCGCCGGTCATCTCAACATCGCTTTATTTCATTGTGTTCGGAACCGCGATCGGTTCGCGGATTCAGGAGGTTGGCGGGGTTTCCTATGGCGCTTTCATAACACCCGGCCTGATCATGCTGACGCTGTTGACCCAATGTATCAGCAACGGCTCCTTCGGCATCTATTTCCCGAAATTCACCGGAACGGTCTATGAGATATTGTCCGCGCCCGTCTCGATGACGGAAATTGTCGCCGGTTATGTCGGGGCGGCGGCGACCAAGGGGCTGATGATCGGCACGATCATCCTGATAACGGCCACCTTCTTCGTGGATATCCACATTGCTCATCCGTTCATGATGGTGCTGTTCTTCGTGCTGACGGCCATCAGTTTCAGCCTGTTCGGCTTCATCATCGGCATCTGGGCGACGAATTTCGAGCAGCTGAACCTCATTCCCATGCTGGTGGTGCCGCCGCTGACGTTCCTTGGTGGCAGCTTCTATTCCATCGACATGCTGCCGCCCTTCTGGCAGACGGTCAGCCACTTCAATCCGGTGCTGTACCTCATCAGCGGTTTCCGCTGGAGCTTCTTCGAGATCGCCGACGTCAATCCGGTGATCAGCCTTGCGATGATCACGCTGTTTCTGGCGGTTTGCCTCGGTGTTGTCGCCTGGATGTTCAAGACGGGTTACCGGCTGCGCAACTGACGGCATCGGCTTTCCCCCTCATTCCTGTGCTCGTCACAGGAATCCAGCCGACGCGCGTCTGCGCGGCGGGAAGAACCCTTCCAGCCCAAGGACTTGGGCTGGCTGGATCCCCGTGACGAGCACAGGGATGAGGGAAGGTTGCTCAGCACCCATTCCCAGACAAGTCTTACGACATGATCAATCCGCCGTCGACATTGATCGTCTGGCCGGTGATGTAAGCGGCATCGTCGGAGGCCAGAAACGCCACCAGTGCGGCGACTTCGGCGGGCGTTCCGGCGCGACGCATGGGGATGTTGCGCACCCATTCGGCCATCAACTCGCCGGGCTTGTATTCGCCGAGCATCTGGCCCCAGACGCGGTCATTATAGTCCCACATTTCGGTATGGATGATGCCGGGGCAAATGGCGTTGACGGTGATGCCCTCAGGCGCCAGTTCCTTGGCGAGACTTTGCGTCAGGCCGATGACGCCGAATTTCGATGCGGCATAATGCGGGGTGTAGATGAAACCCTGTCGCGCCTGGCCGGAGGCGGTATTGACGAGGCGGCCCTTGGTGCCGCTTTCGCGGAAGCGGCGGATCGCCTCCTGGCAGCAGAGGAACGCTCCCTTGGTGTTGACGTCTAGATTGAAATCCCACTGTTCCTGCGTCAGATCCTCGATCTTTGAGATGGTAATGACGCCGGCGTTCTGGACGGAGATGGAAAGCGCGCCGATCGCGTCTTCCGCAGCGCCATAGGCGTCGCGCACCGCTGCGGCATCGCGGACATCGAGGATGACGCCATGGGTGGCTGCGCCGGTTTCGTCCGCCAGTTTTTTGGCGGCGTCATGCGTGTCCTTGTCGACAGAGGCGATGGCGACTTTCGCGCCTTCCTCGGCAAAACGGCGGGCGATGCCGTAACCGATGCCCTTGTTGCCTCCGGTCACGAATACGGATTGACCTTCAAAGCGCCTCATGTCTCCTCCTTTATGGGATTTTGGCTATGTTTGCGTGCCGACCAGTCGTTCGGCGGTGAATTTATCAGTGACGAGCACGTCGATCACGCCGGTTCGCAAGGCACCGGCAATCGCCTCGGTCTTTTTCGAACCGCCGGCCAGCGCAATGACGCGGTCGACATTGGAGAGGTTTTCCAGCGGCAGGCCGATGACTCGGTCGTCGAGCGGCGTCTTTACCGGCTTGCCGTCCTTGTCGAAGAAGCGTAGCGAGATGTCGCCAACGGCACCTGCCTGCGCGAGATCGGCGAGTTCCTTGGCGGAAAAGATGTTGCCGGAGCGGGCCAGAAGCTCCGACGGTTCGACCGCGCCGACGCCGACAATGGCGAGCGTGATCGACCCGAAGAGATCGATGGTTTCGCGCACGAAGGGATCGGCGAGCATCAAGAGCTTGGCTTCGCGCGAGGTGGCGACGCCCGGCACGGGCAGCAGCTTCGGTTCGGCCTCCGTCAGCCGCGCCAGCCGCGTGGTGATCTGGGTCGCATGCGTCTGCACGGAAGGATCGCCCATGCCGCCCAGCGTCTGGACGATATAACGCGCCTTGGCGCCCTTCAGCGGGTGGATATTTTCCACCATCTTGAAGATCGTCTGGCTCCAGCTGGAGACACCGATGATCTCGTTCTGCGACAGCGTCACCTCGAGGAAATGCGCCGCCGCTTCGCCGATGCGGGCCATGATCGCGCCGTCGCGATCTTCGCTGCAATCGACGACGATGGCTTCCGGCAGGTCGAAACGGTCGCGCAACTGGGTTTCCAGATCGCTATAGGTGCCGGGCGGCGGAATGATGCTGGTGCGGACAATGCCTTCCGCTTCGGCACGCTTCAACATGCGCGAGACGGTGGCCTGCGACAGGTTGAGATGCTGCGCAATTTCCGCCTGTCGACGGTGTTCGCTGAAATACATCTGCGCCACGCGGGATATCATTCGAAGTTCGTTGATCCTGCCCATAAGCCCTCCATGGTGAATTTTTATTCACCATTACCCGAGGTTACGGGCAAGGTCGAGCGGGCAATCGCGTCGCGCCAGACGCCGAGCCGCTGGCTGCCATCGACGGTCGAAGGCGCAATGGCATTGCCCTGACTGTTCAGCGCGGCGATGGCGTCGAGATCGCTCCAGAGTCCGAGAGCAAGGCCGGCAAGATAGGCAGCGCCAAGCGCGGAAGCTTCCGGCGCATCGCGCTGGATGACGGTGTGTTGCAGCATATCGGCGACGCATTGCATCAGGAAGCGGTTCTGGCTTGGCCCGCCATCCACGAACAGCCGTCCAAAGCCGGAAGGCGATTGTGCGCGCATGGCGGCAAAGACGTCATGGACCTGAAAGGCGATGGAATCGGTGACGGCGCGGGCCATCTGGGCGCGGCTGGTGCTGAAATTGATTTGCGAAAACAATGCGCGGGCATTCGTGTCCCAATACGGCGCGCCAAGGCCGACAAAGGCCGGCACGAAACCCGGACCTTGCGGTTCGGCCGTGGCGGCCAGTTCCACGAGTGCAGCGACATCGGGCAGGCCGAGGATATCCGCCATCCACGGCAGCGAGGCGGCCGAGACGAGAATATTGCCTTCGAAAGCGAAAGTCGGCTTGCCGCCCAGCCGCCAGGCAACTGTCGTGGTAATGCCGCGTTGCGGCGCGATGAAATGCGGCAGCGTCGTCATGACCGAGGAGCCGGTGCCGAAGGTCACCTTGCCGTCGCCGGGGTTGAAAGCGCCGTGGCCGAAGAGAGCGGCGTGGCTGTCGCCGATGGCGGCGAGGATCGGCGTGCCGTCCTTGATGCCGGGAACGCCTGATGTCACGCCGAAATCACCGCTGCTGTCGCGTAAGTGCGGCAGCGCGTTGATGTCGATGCCGAACAGGTCGCAAAGCTCGTCGCTCCAGACCTGCCGGTTGAGATCCAGCACCTGGCTGCGGGCGGCATTGGAAGCATCGCAGGCATGCACCTTGCCGCCCGTGAAGCAATGGATCAGCCAGCTGTCGATGGTGCCGAGGCGAAGTTTGCGGCCCTTCGGCGCGCGCTCCAGCAGCCAGCGCATTTTCGCGCCGGGAAACATCGGGTCGATGGGCAGGCCGGTCAGCGCCATGACGTGCTCGGAATGGCCCTTTTCGATCAGGTCTGCGCAGTCCTGCGCCGTGCGGCGGCATTGCCAGCTCAAAACCGGGCCGAGCGGTTCGCCGGTTTCACCGTCCCAGATGGTCACCGATTCGCGCTGGTTGGAAATGGCGATGGCTTCGATGCTGATGTCGGAGGGTGCTGCCGCAAGGCAGGCGGAAATCGCTTCGCGCACCGAGGCCCAGATGCGGTTCGGCTCCTGTTCCACCCAGCCGGGCTGTGGATAGGTAATGCCAACCGGCGATGAACCGCGCGCCAGTAACTCTCCGGTTTCCGAAACGAGAATGGCCTTGGAATTGGTGGTGCCCTGATCGATGGACAGAATAGCGCGCATCACTGTGTTCTCTCGTCTGCGGCGGTCATTTTCACACGGGCCTCTTCGTTTAAGAAGGTGCCCGCGTCCTAAAAGAAGTCGCCGCGCATCCGAAGACACGCGACGACCCCCTGGGAGGAGACTTTATTTTCTCTTGATCAGCACTTGGGCCGCATCCGCAATGGCTTCAGGGGCCATGCCGAATTGATCCAGCAGCCATTCCGCCGAGCCGGTATGGGCAAAGACGCCGGGAACGCCAAGGCGTTTCATCGGCACAGGAGCCTGATCGACCACGACTTCGGCGATGGCCGAACCGAGGCCGCCGAAGATCGAATGTTCTTCAGCCGTCAGGATTGCACCGGTTTCGTTCGCCGCCGCGACGATGGCCGCTTCGTCGATGGGGCGAACGGTCGCCATGTTCAGCACGCGGGCTTTGATGCCGCGGCTGGCGAGAATATCGGCGGCCTTGACGATGCGGTGGGTCAGCGTGCCGTTGGCGATCAGCGTCAGGTCGGAGCCTTCACGCAGCAGATTGGCGCGGCCGAGTTCGAAGACGTGGCCTTCGGGTAGAAGATCCGGCACGCCGACGCGCGACAGGCGCAGGAAGCAGGGGCCGGCATATTCCGCCGCCCATTTGACGGCGGCTGCGGTTTCGATGCGGTCGCATGGGGCGATAACGGGCAGGTTCGGCAGAACGCGGGTCCAGGCGAAATCCTCGATGGAGTGATGTGTCGGTCCCAGCTCGCCATAGGCCATGCCGGAGGATATGCCGATCAGCTTCACATTGGCGTTGGAATAGGCAAGGTCAGCCTTGATCTGCTCCAGCGCGCGGCCGGTGAGGAAGCAGGATGCGCCGCAGACGAAGGGCAGTTGGCCGCCATTGGCAAGGCCTGCGCCGACGCCGACCATGTTTTGTTCGGCGATGCCGACATTGATCAGGCGCTCGGGGAATTTCGACTTGAAGCCGCCAAGCTTCGAGGAACCGACCGAATCGTTGCAGACGGCGACGACCTTGTCATTGTTGGCGGCCAGCGCCTCCAGCGTTTCGGCGAAGGCGTCGCGGCAGTCATAAAGTTTGGCGGCGGTTACGGGCGCGTTCATCACAATGCCTCCGAAAGTTCTTTGACGGCAATTTCATACTGTTCCTTGCTCGGAACCTTGTGGTGCCAGTCGACACGGTCCTGCATGAAGGAAATACCGTGGCCTTTATTGGTGTGGGCGACGATGCAATGCGGCCGGGTGCCGCGATGCTCCAGTGCGGACACGACTTCCGCCATGGCGTTGCCGTTGATTTCGCTGACTTCCCAGCCGAAAGCCTCGATCTTGGGGCGAAGCGGTGCGACATCGTTGGTGTCGGCAATGGCCGCACCCTGCTGAAAGCGATTGTGATCGATGATCAGCGTCAGATTGTTCAGGCCGAATTGCGCGGCGGACATAATGGCTTCCCAGTTGGAGCCTTCCTGCATCTCGCCGTCGCCGGTCATCACATAGGTATGGTAGTCCGCACCCGAAAGCTTGGCTGCCGTGGCCATGCCGACGGCAACCGGCAACCCGTGGCCGAGCGGGCCGGTATTGGTTTCCACGCCCGGCACCTTGTTACAGTTCGGATGGCCGTTGAGGCGGGAATTCGGCTTGAGGAACGTCGAGATTTCCTCTTCCGGAATGAAACCGCGCTTGGCCAGCGTCACATAAAGCGCGCAGGCCGTGTGGCCCTTCGACAGCACGAAACGGTCGCGGGCAGGGTTCTTCGGATCATCCGGCCAGATGCGCAATACGCGGAAATAAAGGGCGGTCATGATGTCGATAGCCGACAATTCGCCGCCGATATGGCCGGCGCCCGCTTCGAAAACAGCCTGCAGGTCGCGCAGGCGGATCTGGCGCGCAATGCGCTCTAGCTCTGTGGGCTGCATGGGATCCTCTTCAAAACATGCGTGTGAATATTTATACAGCTGTTTATATAATTGCAGACTTGGCGTTTCTGTCAAGATGCAATTATGGATTCTCGTGTTTCAGCCCACGTCATTCCTTCCCGACGCGAGGCATGATTTCATGGCGGCGAGCCTCGCGGCGGCCTCGTTCCTGTACTGGTCAAAGGAATTCGGCCAGCTCAAGCCCTTGGGTTGGAAGGTCTATTTTCGCCGTGCACACCCGCACAGGCTGGATTCTTGTGGCAGGCACAGCAATGGGGTCGGCAAGCGCCAGTCTCAAGCCGCCGTGTCTTCCGCCGTGGTCCATCCCGCTATCCAAGCCTATTGACAAGCTTCTCCTAACTGGCTTATGCATGTTTCACCGATGATGAATAATTATTCTAATCGGTTTAAAAAATACAAGACAGTCACTCGGGAGGAGCCATGTCCGCGCTTGAACGCAATGAGGGGGTCACGCACACCAGAAGCCCGCTTGCCTGGTTAAGCGGTGCGACCGGACCTCTTTTGGGCCTGTTGCTGCTGTGTGTGTTCCTCACCTTCACCAGCGAAAACTTCCTGTCGCTTCGAAACGGCCTGAACATTCTCGACCAGATCACGGTTCTCGGCATCATGGCCGTCGGCATGACCTTCGTCATTCTGCTCGGCGGCATCGATTTGTCTGTCGGTTCGGTTCTGGCGTTGTCGATGATGATCATGGGCTGGACGGCCAATGTGGCCGGCATGCCCATGGGCATGGCCATCGTGCTGGCGCTGATCGCCTCTGCCGCCTGCGGTCTTGTGGTCGGTATTCTCGTGACCGCCTTCCGGGTTCCGGCCTTCATCGCCACGCTTGCGATGATGTCGGTGGCGCGCGGTCTTGCCAATATGATCACGGACGGCCAGCAGATCGTCGGTTTCCCCGACTGGTTCATGATGCTGGCGATTGACCGTCATTTCGGCGTGCTGACGGCCACCGTGTTGCTGATGCTGGTCGTGGTGCTGGTGACCTGGCTTTTCCTGCGCTTCCGCTCCGAAGGCCGTACCGTTTATGCGGTGGGCGGCAATCCGGAAGTGGCGCGTCTTGCCGGCATCAACGTGCCGCTGGTGACGATCTGCGTTTATGTCGCCTGTGCGGTTCTTGCGGGTCTTGCCGGCATCGTGCTCGCCGCGCGTCTCGACTCGGTGCAGCCCTCCAGCGGTTTCGGTTACGAGCTGGATACGATCGCGGCCGTGGTCATCGGCGGAACCTCGCTTTCGGGCGGTGCGGGCGGCATTGGCGGAACGCTGATCGGCGTGCTGATCATTGGCGTGCTGCGCAACGGCCTCAATCTTCTCAACGTTTCTCCCTTTTTGCAGCAGGTCATCATCGGTGTCGTCATCGTGCTGGCCGTGGGCGCTGAAACGCTGCGCCGCCGCAGAAGCTGAATTTGCCTGCGGACGGTGATGAGCCGTCCGTGCAAAAACCAACCCTTCCAATATGGAAGGCGTGGAAAAAGGCCGGAGGGGAGGAGGTTCGATCTGCCCCCGGTTTCAATCAACAAACGGAGGAAATAATAATGAAATTTTCACGCATTCTGCTGACATCCGCCGCCCTTCTCGCCCTGTCGCTCGGCTCTGCCAACGCCGCCGAAGTCAAGAAGATCGGCCTTGCCGTCGCCAATTTGCAGGCGAACTTCTTCAACCAGATCAAGCAGGCCGTTGAAGCCGAAGCCAAGACGCGCGGCATTTCCGTCGTCACGGTCGACGCCAAGGGCGATGGCCCGACGCAGGTCAACCAGATCCAGGATCTGCTGACCCAGAATATCGACGCGCTGATCTATATTCCGGCTGGCGCTGCTGCCGCGACCGTTCCGGTGAAGCTTGCCAAGGCCGCCGGCGTTCCGGTCATCAACATCGACCGCAATGCCGATGGCGCACCGGGCGATACCTTCCTTGCCACCGATTCCGTCGCTTCCGCCAAGAGCGTCTGCGATTACATCATCAAGCAGGCCGGTGGTGCGGGCAAGATGGTCATCATCCACGGTCAGAAGGGCACGACGCCGGAAGTGGACCGCACCAAGGGCTGCATGGAATCGGTCAAGGCCAATGCCGGCGTGAAGGTGGTTGCCGAACAGTGGTCCAACATGTGGAGCCAGGACGAAGGCTTCCAGATCATGCAGAACCTTTTGCAGGCCAATCCTGACGTCTCCATCGTCTTTGCGCAGGCCGATGGTCTGGCGCTTGGCGCGGCGCAGGCAATCAAGGTTGCCAACCCTTCGCAGAAAATCGTCGTCGGCGGTTTCGATGGCGACACGGCAGCGCTTGAAGCGCTGAAGAACGGCGTCTTCGACGTGACCGCGACGCAGCAGACCCAGAAAATGGGCCGCATGGCTGTCGAAATGGCAGTCAAGATCGTCGGCGGTGAGAAGGTGCCGGCCGTGCAGCTCTCCGATGCGACGCTGACTACCAAGGAAAACGTCGAAGGCTTTATCGCCAACCATCCCTGATATCTCTGCCCCCGCGTGTCCGTTGGATGCGCGGGGTTATCATTGTTTCGTCTTTACGCAATTCGGACGCAAAGCTGCGGCCTCTGTCCGCTGTGAATGCTCCCTGGGAGGTCCCGTCATGCGCGAGCCGGTTCTTTCGCTCCGTGGCATCAGCAAACGTTACGGTCCGCTCGAGGTTCTGAAGGCCGTCGATCTCGACGTCTATCCGGGCGAGGTGGTGGCCTTGCTGGGTGAAAACGGCGCGGGCAAGTCCACGCTGTCAGGCATTATTGCGGGGTCGCGCGAGCCGTCCGAAGGCAAGATGACCTGGCTTGGTCAGCCTTACGCGCCGGCATCGCCGCGCGAGGCGATCGACAAGGGCATCGTTCTCATCCATCAGGAGCTGAAGCTTCTGCCGGAGCTTTCCATCGCTGAAAACGTCTTCATCGGCCGCTGGCTCATGAAAAACGGCGTTGTCGACAATGCCGAGATGGTGCGCAGAGCCCAGCAGCAGCTGGCGCGCCTCAATCTTCACATTCCCGCCACCCGCAAGGTTGGCGGCCTTTCGACCGCGAACCAGCAGCTGATCGAGATCGCCAAAGCGCTGGCGCTCGATGCCAAGCTCCTGATCCTCGACGAGCCGACGGCGGCACTCGGTGGCGCGGAAACGCAGGCGCTGTTCGAGCAGGTGCGCAAGCTGCGCGCCGAGGGCGTTGGCATCATCTACATTTCCCACCGCATGGAAGAAATCAGACAGATCACCGACCGCATCGTCGTGCTACGCGACGGCGAGCGGGTGCATGAGTTTGCCGACAGCGCCACTCCGGTGCGCACCATCGTCGAAAGCATGGTCGGCCGGTCGCTGGAACGCCTGTTCCCGGCATTGCCGGAACCGCAGGACAGGGTGGTGCTGGAGGTCAAGGGGCTGACCGGCGCGAACAACGCGTTCCGCGATATCAGCTTCGGCGTCCGCGCCGGCGAAATCCTCGGCATTGCCGGCCTGATCGGTGCGGGGCGCACCGAACTGGTCCGCGCCATTTCCGGTGCCGATCCGACGAGCGCGGGTGAGGTGCTGCTGGATGGCAAGGTGCTGACGCTGAAAAGCCCGGCGGATGCCATAGAGAAGGGCATCGTCATGGTGCCGGAAGACCGCAAGCTGCAGGGGCTCGTGGTGGAGCACGAGATCGGTGAAAACCTGATCTACGCCAATCTCGACCGCGTTGGCACGGGCTGGATCACGCCGCGCATCAAGCGCGCCTTTACCAAGGAAGCTATCGCCAAATTCGGGGTCAAGGGCCGCAGCGAACAGCCGGCGTCGGATCTTTCCGGCGGCAACCAGCAGAAGGTGGTCATCGCCAAATGGCTTGCCCGCAATCCGCGTGTGGTGGTGCTGGACGAGCCGACGCGCGGCATCGATGTCGGCGCGCGCGCTGGCATCTACGATATCATCGTCGGTCTGGCGAAAGACGGCGTGGCCGTTATCGTCGTCAGCTCCGATCTGGAGGAAGTGCTGGGCGTTTCGAACCGCATCCTCGTGCTTGCGCAGGGAAAACAGGCCGGCATCCTTAACCGCGACGACGCCAACGACGTCTCGGTCATGGAACTGGCAACCATCTGAAGAAGGAAATAGCGATGTCCACCATCACGCTCAACGCGCCGAAACTGTTCGATCTTTCCGGTCAGGTGGCGCTTGTCACCGGCGCCGGTTCCGGCATCGGCCAGCGGATCGCCATGGGGCTTGCCCAGTCCGGCGCCAATGTCGCGCTGCTTGATCGCCGTACCGATGACGGTCTGGCGCAGACGGCCGATTTCATCGCCAAAGCCGGGCGCAAGTCGATCCAGATTGCGGCAGATGTCACCAGCAAGCAGGCGCTCACGGATGCAGTTGCCCGCACGCAAGCCGAACTCGGCGCGCTTTCGCTCGCCGTCAACGCTGCCGGCATCGCCAATGCCAATCCCGCCGAGGAGATGGAGGAAAGCCAGTTCCAGACGATGATGGACATCAACCTGAAGGGCGTTTTCCTCTCCTGCCAGGCCGAAGCCAACGCCATGTTGAAGAATGGCCGTGGCGCAATCGTCAACATCGCCTCCATGTCCGGCGTCATCGTCAATCGTGGGCTGATGCAGTGCCACTACAACGCCTCGAAGGCCGGCGTCATCCACATGTCCAAATCCATGGCGATGGAGTGGGTAGGGCGCGGCATTCGCGTCAACACTATCTCGCCGGGCTATACCGCAACGCCGATGAACACGCGGCCGGAAATGGTGCACCAGACCAAGCTCTTCGAAGAGCAGACGCCGATGCAGCGTATGGCGGGCGTGGACGAAATGGTCGGCCCGGCGATCTTCCTGCTGTCGGATGCGGCGAGCTTCGTGACGGGCGTGGACCTGCTGGTGGATGGCGGTTTCTGCTGCTGGTAGGGTTTGGCATGGTAGCCAGCTTCAACGGCTGATGACGTTTGAAAAGTTTACGGTCGTCATCCTCGGGCTTGTCCAGGGGATCTGCAACGTATTGATTTTGTTGACGTGTTTAGATCCTTGGGACAAGCCCAAGGATGACGTCGCGATAAGAGGTTAGGTCTACTACCTCGAATTTTACGCCCGGCTTCAGCCGGGCGTTTTCGTATTCACAATACGAGCAGCAGATCAGGCGACCTGCTTCTGCACCACGTCCTCGACAACCTCGCCCTTCAGATAAGAGACAAGGTCCTTGATCGTCACGACGAGCAGGCCGTGGCGTTCGGCGAAGACTTCGAGCTGGGGCAGGCGGGCCATGGTGCCGTCGTCATTGGCGACTTCACAGATGGTGCCGGACGGGAATTTTCCGGCAAGACGGCAGAGATCGACGGCGGCTTCCGTGTGGCCGGTGCGGCCAAGCACACCGTCCGGGTTGGCGCGCAGCGGGAAGATATGGCCGGGGCGGGCGAAGTCTTCCGGGCGGGAGTCTTCCGACACCAGCGCACGCACTGTCTTTGCCCGGTCGGCGGCGGAAATGCCTGTGGTGGTGCCCGGAATATAGTCCACCGAGACGGTGAAGGCCGTTTTGAGGGATTCGGTATTGCGCGACACCATCAGCGGAATGTCGAGGGCATCGAGACGTTCACCCGGCAGGGCAACGCAGATCAGCCCGCGCGCATGGTTCATCATGAAGGCGATCTGCTGCGGTGTGATGCTGTCGGAGGCGGCGATGATATCGCCTTCGTTTTCGCGGTCTTCGTCGTCGACCACAATCACCATCTCGCCACGGGAAATGGCGTCGATCGCGTCTTCAATTTTAGCAATGGTCATTCTATTTCAAGCCTTTCAAGGGGTTATGCCGTTTTGCGGCATTTTCGCGCTTCAAGAAGCGCCAAATATCCCTTGGGCGAACAATGCAATGCGAAGCCCACGGAGCGCGGGCGTCTTTATGCCTTGTCCTCTTCCATCCGGACTATACCGTCGGCTCCGGCCTCTCACCGGATCTGCTGACCTTCCGGCTTTGGAGACCGGAAGCGCTCGCGGGCTCCGGGACAAGTCCCGATACCGCCGGTGGGGAATTGCACCCCGCCCTGAGAACATCACCAACATAAATTATCAAATGGGAAGGAATCAAGGGGGAATGCTCTGCCGGTCCCGACGTTGGTGAAAAGAATATCCCGATTGCGTGCAAAGGGAGGTATTCTTTTCCGCGGCCAATGGCCAATCTGGAGCAGCGGGAATGATCTTCAAAAACGCCAAGGTTTAGCGGTCGCGTAACCGCAACTCATCGGTCTGCATCTGCAGCGAGCCGAGCGTCGACAGGAAGCTCATGCCGAGCAGGCTTTGGCCCAATTGGCCGTCCTGGGCGACGAGGGCGGGGATGTTGCGCCGCACGATCGGGCCGATGCCGATTTCCGACAGGGTGACGGGGGCTGCCGCCGTCCGGCCGTTGGCGGTCATGACCGGTACGGTATAGCGCAAGCTGCCCGTGTCGATGCCGATGGCGGCGGCATCCGCATTGGCCAGCACCACGGAGCTTGCGCCGGTATCGACGAGCATGTGGATGGTCTTGCCGTTAACGCCGACATTCGCCTCGAAATGGCCGCTCATCGATTTATGCAGCACGATTTCCTGTTCGCCGCCTGATGTCGTCACCACCACGGCGCGGCCGGGCATCAGGCCGCCCAAGAGCCGGTCGCCGAAGGATTGCAGGTCGTAGCGATAGAGATAGAGCGAGACGAGGCCGAGGATGATGACGAGCCAGACGGCGAGTTGCCTCATGACGGTGCCGAAGCCGCCGCGTCTGCCGGCCAGAATGCCGACCGAGAGGAGACCGGCAATGGGCAACAGATAGAGGGCCTGTGCGAATTGATCATTATCGATGCCGAAGGTGCGGCCACCGTCATGATTGACGAGAAGCAGGCCGAGACCGACGGCCAGCAGGAGGAGAACGATGGTCAGCCTGTTCATGCGGTATGCGTCTCCTTGGCGGTCTCGCTCAAATTTACCAGTCTTTGCGGCAGCGCCTGCATGATCGCGCGGCGCTTCTCGTCGCTATAGCCTGCCCAGCCGCCGATCTCCTCCAGCGTGCGGCCGCAGCCGATGCAGAGGCTGTTGGTCGCGTCGAGGGAGCAGATATGAATGCAGGGTGTTTCCATGATGATCTATATCAGGCCGTCATGCCGCAAGGGCAAGGGCGACGAGAGTAACGATCTCCGTGATCTGCTGGCAGGCGCCGATGGTGTCGCCGGTATGACCGCCGATCTTGCTGGCGCAGAGCCTGCCGAACAGCATGGCGGACAGGCAGGCGACGACAAGAACGGCCGCTATCGACAGCAAGGGCAGGGCGTGCAGCGTGAAGAGCGCGAAGAGCAGCAGCCCGGTCGCAAGCGCGATGTTGCGCTCGATTTTGCCGGGCTGGCCGGCGTTGGCGGCGATGCCGGAGGTCTTTGCGGCGGGCAGGGCCTGCCAGTGCCACACCATCAGGGCGCGGCTCATCACCGCTGCTGCGATCAGGCCGGCGGCGGCTGTCTTGGCGGGCAGGGTCTCGATCAGCGATGCGAGTGCCGTGGCGCGCAGCGCGAACGAGAGGATCATGGCGATGGCGCCATAGCTGCCGATGCGGCTGTCCTTCATGATCTCAAGCGTTCGCGCCTTGTCCTTGCCTGCGCCGAAACCATCGGCCATATCGGCCAGCCCGTCTTCGTGCAGCGCACCCGTGATGAGCGCCGTGAGCGCGATGGCGAGCCAGCCGGTGAGCTGCGGCGAGGCATCGAAGGCCGCGAAAATCACCACCAGAAAAGCGGCGGGCAGGGCGATCAGCAGGCCAGCAGCCGGAAAGACGCGGGCGGTGCGGCGCATCGAGATGCCGTCGCCATCCCCGAAAAAGCGCGACGGGACCGGCAGGCGGCTGAGAAAAGCAACGGAATGCACGACATCTGTTATAAAATCCCCGGCCTTCATGCTCTCTCCGTTGTCGTCACTGCATTTCCGGTTGTTCCGGGGCGCATCCGCGATTATGAGAGGCGCAACAAAGACCGATTTGCCGGAAAACACAAGTTCCGGACGCGCGCGCCTTTTGCGCGCGCCAACCCGATGACGAGAGAGACCGATACCATGAGCATGAGCGGATTGCCCTTCGATGATTTCCGCGCGCTGCTGCGCGAGCTTCCCGGCCCGGATGCGCACGCGCTGGTGGCGGCCAAGGAGCGCAATGCGCAGCTGACCAAGCCTGCCGGTTCGCTCGGTCGCCTGGAAGAGATCGCCATGTGGCTTGCCGCATGGTCCGGTCGTTCGCCTGCCGTTACCCGCCCGCTGGTGGCGATCTTCGCCGGTAATCATGGCGTCACCCGCCACGGCGTGACGCCTTATCCGACGTCGGTGACGCAGCAGATGGTGGAGAATTTCGCGGCGGGCGGTGCTGCGATCAACCAGATCTGTGTCGCCAACGATCTTGGCCTCAAAATATTCGACCTCGCGCTCGATTACCCCACTGGCGACATCACCTGCGAACCCGCCCTTTCCGAGCGCGATTGCGCGGCGACCATGGCCTTCGGCATGGAGGCGATTGCCGGTGGCACCGATCTTCTTTGCGTGGGTGAAATGGGCATCGGCAACACCACGATTGCGGCGGCGATCAATCTGGCGCTTTACGGCGGCACCGCCGAAGAGTGGACCGGTCCCGGCACAGGCTCGGAAGGCGAGGTCATGGCCCGCAAGATCGCGGCGGTGAAGGCTGCCGTCGAGTTCCACAAGGACCACCTGTCCGACCCGCTCGAAATCATGCGCCGCCTTGGCGGGCGCGAGATTGCGGCGATTGCCGGTGCCATCCTCGCCGCCCGCGTGCAGCGCATTCCCGTGCTGATCGACGGTTATGTGGCAACTGCCGCTGCCGCTCTCTTGAAGGCCGCCAATTCTTCGGCGCTCGACCATTGCCTGATCGGCCATGTCTCTGGCGAACCCGGCCATCTGGCAGCCGTCGAAAAGCTCGGCAAGACGCCGCTTCTGGCGCTTGGCATGCGGCTGGGTGAGGGCACGGGTGCGGCTCTGGCCGCCGGTATCGTCAAGGCTGCGGCTGCCTGCCATTCCGGCATGGCGACCTTTGAAGCGGCGGGTGTGGATACCCACATCAGCCCCCGTACCGATCATTGAGGTCAAAGATGGACGCGACGCCGCACAAGAAGCAACCCGAACCCGTCTTCCGCAAGGAGAAGGGCTGGCGGCATCTGTTCGCTGCGGCCCGCTATTCCGTGCAGGGACTGGGCCGGCTGTGGCAGGAAGCGGCGTTCCGGCATGAGGTTCTGGCTTTCGGCGTCGGGCTTACCCTGCTTCTGGTCGTCGGCGCGCCGTTTGCGCATCTCCTCGTCTTTACGGTTTTGATGCTGCTGCTGTTTGCGGTCGAAGCGCTCAATACCGCGATCGAGGAACTGGTGGACCGCATCTCGCCGGAAATTTCCTCGGTCGGACGACATGCCAAGGATCTCGGCTCCTTCGCCGTCTTCTGCCTGTTGATGGCGAACGGATTTTTTGTGCTTTATTCGCTGGTGACGACGCTGTTCTTCTGAGGCGTTAAGCCCTTATGCGAAGGACCGGCGGCGCGGCTGGATCGCGTGGGTTTCTTCCACGGCCGGCAGGCTCTGCAATACGCGTTTTGCCGGCAGGATGGCGATGCCTTCGGTGCCTTCGCGCAGCTTCGATTTCAGGATGAACTGGCCGTCATGCTTGGCGAGAATGGCCTGAACGATGGGCAGGCCAAGCCCGGTTCCCTGTTCGGCGCTTTTAATGGCGATCGATCCCTGACCGAAGGCGGACAGGACAATCGGAATTTCGTCCTCGGGAATGCCGGGGCCGTTATCCTTGATCGACACATATTGCCCGCCGCCCGCCGTCCAGCCCGCTTTCACAAGAATTTCGCCGCCCTGGGGCGTGAATTTCACGGCGTTGGAGAGAAGGTTGAGGATGACCTGCCGGATCGCTTTTTCATCCGCCCAGACCTGTGGCAGGCTGCCTTCGAACTGCTGCGAAATCCTGATGGTCTTGGCGCGGGCGCGAAGCTGGATCATGCCGATGCAATCCTCGGCGATTTCCAGCATCGAGATGGATTCCTCATTGAGATCATAGCGACCGGCCTCGATGCGCGACAGGTCGAGGATTTCGTTGATGAGATCGAGCAGATGCTGACCGGAGCGATGGATATCGCCGGAATATTCCTTGTAGAGCGGATTGTTGAGCGGACCCAGCACTTCTGACGCCATGACCTCGGAGAAGCCGAGAATGGCGTTGAGCGGGGTGCGCAGCTCATGCGACATGGAGGCGAGAAAACGCGATTTGGCCAGATTGGCCTCTTCCGCGCGCCGCCGCGCCTCATCCGAAACCGAGTTGGCGACTTCGAGTTCGGCGATCAGGTCGTCCTTTTCCGTCTGGGAAGAGAGCAGTTTGACGCTGGTCTGGTAGAGCCGGCTGGTGATGCGATGACAGAACAGGATCGCCATGCCGAACATCAGCGCAAGGCCGAGATCGAAGGGACTACGCGAGATGGCCGAGGTGACGCAGAGCGCTGCCAGCACTGGCAGGAAAGTCATGAACGTCGCCCGCCGCAGCATGAAATTGGCCATGGCGGTCAGCGAAAGCGCGATCAGCAGCGTTGCGCCCTTGAAGAAGAGAACGAGCGTCGGGTCGTTGCGCACCGGTTCGGCCAGTGCGAACATGGCCCATGCGCAGCCGATGAGGATCTGCATGCCGAGGAAGAGATTTCTCCAGTGCTGGAGATTTTCGGCCGTGATCTCCTGTTTCGCTGCCCGTTTTGCCAGTATCAGCGACATGGCATGGAAGCTCAGCGCAGCCAGCGACCAGACGATCAGGCCGATGTCACGGGTGATGTAAAGGCCGATGATGGAGGCGAGTACAATGAAGAGCGGCATGATCATCGCGCCCTGAAGGGCTTCGGCGATGTGCATGGTCAGCATTTCGCGTTCATAGGCGTCACTTCCGCCAGCACCTTGCTGCAGGCGTTCACGCGTCGTCTTCACCGTGTCGAAAACCGCCTTGTTGCGGTGTTTTTTCGAGCGGTCGACGATGATCTTGTCGGTGGACGTGCTGACGCTTTTACTCATTGTTACAACGCAGGTGACATGAACCCTTGCAGGCTACGCTTAAAATCTTAAGAAGATGCTGCCGTGAAAGGATTTGTTTGCCATTTCTGACAAGGGTTTGTTGTTACATGGGACGAAACGGAGGCAGGCGCAGGGGTTTTTCGGCGTTCCGCGACGGCGGGCTGTTTCTTGCTGCGGTTTTTCTCGGCATCCTGATTGCCGCCAAGCTCGATCAGATCAACAGCGAGACCTATGGCGGCCGTTTCTTCGTAATCGACGGCGATACGCTTTCAAAGGGAGAAGAGCGGTTTCGTCTGCTGGGCATCGATGCGCCCGAACTGTCGCAGACATGCCGGCGGGGCGCTGAGACCTGGCCCTGCGGGGAGGAGGCGCGCCGTGTGCTGCAACGGCTGGTCGTGGCGCAGAATTTTTCCTGTTCCGGCAGTTCGAGGGACCGTTACGGGCGGCTGCTCGTTTATTGCGCTGCCGGCGGCAGGGATGTTTCGGCGGACATGGTGTCGGCGGGTTTTGCCGTCGCCTCCGGTTATTTCCAGTTTTCTGGCGAACAGGCGGCGGCGCGCCGGGAGGCGCGGGGCATCTGGGCGGGAGAATTCGAAAAACCTTCGCAATGGCGGCGTGAGCACCGCGCAGCGGATATCGAGACACCGGCGGCCGGTTTCCTGACCGTCATCCGCCATCTTCTGGGATGGTCGCATGGCTGAGCTGGTCCAATCCATGCCAAGGTTTGATGATGGGCTGGATGAGTTGCGCGGCGAGATTGCCCGCTGTCGCATCTGTCGTGACGCGCCTGTCAGGGGCATGACCGATTGCCTGCCGCATGAACCGCGGCCGGTGGTTGTCATGTCGAAGAAGGCCCGCATCCTGATTGCCGGGCAGGCGCCGGGGCTGCGTGTGCACGAGACGGGACTGCCCTTTAATGACGCTTCCGGCGACAGGCTTCGGCAATGGCTGAATGTCGACCGCGAGACCTTTTATGATCTCGACCGCTTCACCATCGTGCCCATGGGCTTCTGTTTTCCGGGTTATGACGACAAGGGCAGCGACCTGCCGCCGCGGCGCGAATGTGCGCCTGCATGGCGTGAGCGGGTGATGCCGGCGATGCCACAGGTGGAGCTGATCCTTGCTGTCGGCCAATATGCGCAGGCTTTTCATCTGGGCGAAAGGCGGCGCAGAACCATGACCGAAACCGTGCAGAACTGGCGCGGCTACCTGCATGCCAATTCCGGCCCCGGCATTTTACCTCTGCCGCACCCCAGCTGGCGCAATACCGGCTGGCTGAAAAAGAACCTGTGGTTCACGCAGGAGCTGCTTCCGGTTCTGCGACAACATGTGGAAATGCGGCTTTAGTGAAACAATTTTCTGTTTTTCTGCGAAAATTAGTGTATTGAAAGGAAATTAATTCAGGAGGGTAGACGCATTGGATCGCCTAGACCGTAAGATTTTACGCATTCTGCAAGAGGATTCCACGCTGGCCGTCGCTGATCTGGCGAAAAAGGTCGGACTTTCCACGACGCCCTGTTGGCGGCGTATCCAGAAGATGGAAGAGGACGGCGTCATCCGCCGGCGCGTGGCGCTGCTCGATCCGGTCAAGGTCAACACCAAGGTCACGGTTTTCGTCTCCATCCGCACGGCCTCCCATTCCATCGAATGGCTGAAGCGCTTCTCCGAGGTGGTTTCCGAATTTCCGGAGGTCGTCGAATTTTACCGCATGAGCGGCGATGTCGATTATCTCCTGCGCGTCGTCGTTCCTGACATTGCGGCCTATGACGCCTTCTACAAGCGGATGATCGCCAAGATCGAAATTCGCGATGTTTCTTCGGCCTTCGCGATGGAGCAGATCAAATATACGACGGAACTGCCGCTTGATTACATGCTGCTGGATAATCCCAAATCTGGCGAGGAGTGACGCGCCGCTCATCCGGTTTTTGAGCAATGCCCTTTCCGGTTGCCGGGGAGGGCTTTTTTATTGCCGCGACGGAAAGTCGAATCTCTTCAATCGGCTGGGCGATCTTGATGAGATATTGATTCAGCACGGCGGAGTTGGTCGCATTGGGTCGAGCGGACGCCACTTGTTTCTTCTCCCCGCCGGGGAGAAGTCCGCGGCAGCGGGATGAGGGGGCAAGGGTGCGGTTTATCGCTGGCGTTGCCCCCTCATCCGACCCTTCGGGCCACCTTCTCCCCGGCGGGGAGAAGAAATATGCCGAAATGCCGAGTTATCAGCCCTTGAGCTTGGCAATCACCAGATGGCCCGGTGTCGGGTTGCCGTCCTGCATGCGGACATTGATGTCGGTGACTTCGATGATATCGAAACCCGTCGCCGCCAGCCTTTCGCGGACATAGTTTTCCGCATGGGCGAAACGGTGGTGCGGGCCGACCATGTAGGGGCGTCCGGCGAGGATGGCTTCGTCCAGGGTTTCCGACGAGAAGATCAGCAGGCCGCCGGCATTGAGGTTTTCGGCGGCACCGAAAAACAGCGGTTCCAGCGCGCCGAGATAGGGCAGCACGTCGGTTGCGGTGATGATATCGAAGGGCTCGTCGTCATTATCCTCAAGGAAATCCTCGGCTTCGGCGACGTAAAGCGTCTCGTAAAGGTCCTTCTCATGGGCCAGTTCGACCATGTTTTCGGAGATATCGATGCCGGTGATGTCCTCAGCCATGTCGCGCAACGCTTCGCCGGTGAGGCCGGTGCCGCAGCCGAGATCGAGCAGGCGCTTGAAGGGGCCGAGATTGAGCGTCTGCAAGCGCTGGCGCACCATCATCGGCACAGCATAACCGAGTTGTTCGACAAGAATATCCTCGAAGGCTTCGGCGTGCTGGTCGAACAGGGTTTCGACATAGGCGTCGGGTGCTTTTGACGGCTGTTCGCCCCGGCCCATGGCGGCGATGCGCACGGCGGCACCGCCGTGATCTTCCGGGTCGATGGCCAGAACTTCCTGATAGGCTTTTACCGCCGCATCCACATCGCCGGCTTTTTCAAGCGCAAGCGCGCGGTTATAGGCTTCGGCAAGCGCTTCTTCGTCGATTTTCTGGTTCTTCGTCATCGTGCGGTATCCATAACGTCTTCAGTTGACGTTTGCTGTAAGCCGCAACGGTGGTTGGCGCAACGTTTATGTGGGAACAGTTTTCAGTGGATGATGAACTCCCCTTTCAGCGCGCGCCATTCCTGCGCCGAGATTACCTGCCGGTGCACGTAGCGGACGGAGTGTAGCGGTCCGTCGAGCTTTTCCTGCCAGAATTTGAGGAAACCGTGCATTTCGGGAAAATCCGGGGCGAGATCGTAGTCCTGCCAGACATAGGTCTGCAGAACCAGCGGATGGTCCGGCATGCGGTAGAATATCTGGGCGGTGGTGAGGCCGTAGCCTCTCAGCATCATTTCCATGTCCTTGTTCATGACGGCGGTTCCCGTTTCCATGATTGCCGATCACAGCGTTGCCGCTGTATCTGACATGGGAACACGACAGGGTTAATCCAACCTTGCCAAAGCCATGGGCTGTCACAAAATAGTTATATTTTTCAAAATGTTGGCAGCCTCAGTTGATGAGTGCTGCCAAGCTTCGGCCTAACGCTTGAGGTGGCGCGTCAGGCGGGCTTCCAGCCAGGCCCAGACATGTCTCAGCGTCTCGACGATCGTCAGGTAGAAGATCGCGGCCCAGAGATAGGCCTGATAGTCGAATGTGCGGGAAAAGGCGTAGCGGGTCTGTCCCATCAGGTCGAAGACCGTGACGATGGAGACAACTGCTGAACCCTTGATCATCAGGATGATCTCATTGCCATAGGGACGCAGCGCGACGATCAAGGCCTGCGGCAGGATGACCTTGCGGAAGGTGATGAATTTCGAAATGCCGAGCGAGGCCGCGCCCTCATGCTGGCCGAGCGGCACGCTGCGGATTGCGCCGCGCAGGATTTCGGCCTGATAGGCGGCGGTGTTGAGGGTTAGCGACAGCAGGCCGCAATACCATGCCTCGCGGAAGAACCACCACAGACCAACGGCTTCCAGTTGCGGGCGAAAGCTGCCGAGGCCGTAATAGATCAGGAAAAGCTGTGCCAGAAGCGGCGTGCTGCGGAAGACGTAGACATAGGCATAGGCCAGTGCGCCGAGGATGCGGTTTTTCGACATGCGTGCGAAGGCAATCGGCACCGAAAGGATTGCGCCGAGAATGATCGAACTGCCGACCAGCGTGATGGTGGTGATGAGGCCGTCTATATAACGCGGCCCGTAGCGCTCGAACTTTGCCCAGTCCCATCCTTCGATCATGGCGAAGAGCAGCCCGGCGGCGAGTAGCAGCCAAAGCGTGATGACGGCGATGCCGACGATACGCGATATGTTGAGCGGTTTGTCTGCAATGGCCGGGGCAGGGCGCGGCGGGATGAGTTCCTGGATGTGGCTCACCGGCTTACCTCCGACTTGCGCGACCAGCGATCGATGAAACCGATCCCGATGGAAGAGAGAAGGGCCAGAATAAGGTAGAGCAGGCAGGCGATGCCGTAGAAGAAGAAGGCTTCCTTGCTGACGCGGGCGGCGATGCCGGTCTGGCGGACGATATCGGCAAGGCCGATGATGGAGACGTAGGAGGTGTCTTTCAGCAGGATGACCCAGAGATTGGTCATGCCGGGGAGGGCGATCCTGACCAGTTGCGGTATAATGATGAGCACCATGGTGCGGCCGCGAGACAGGCCAAGGGCGTGGCCCGCCTCATATTGACCCTTGGGAATGGCCTTGAAGGCGGAAAGCAGCACTTCGGAGGCATAGGATGAAAACACCACTGATAGCGCGACCATGCCGGCCACGAAGGCGTTGATCTCGACCGGCCCGGTGATGCCGACGTAACCTGCCATCGATTGCAGCAGCATCTGAATGCCGTAGTAGACGATGAAGAGCGTCAGCAGTTCCGGCAGGCCGCGGAAGATGGTTGTATATATGCCGGTCGCCAGCCGCAGCGACTTTTCCTCCGACTGCGCCGCAAGCGCGATGAGGAAGCCGATCAGCAGCCCGACGGGCAGGGTGGCAAGCGCCAGCGAGATCGTGACCTTGACGCCGAAAGCGATTTCATCGCCCCAGCCTGCGTCGCCACACGCAACAAGGGTGCCGTTTCCGAGAAGCGAGAAGAGACCGACCGGACCGCAAAATGGGTCGAGAAGTGTCGAGACATAGGTCCAGAACGCACCTATGGCGGAAAATGCTCCGCTCATGCCAGTTTTCCCCCGCGGTCTTAAGCCGCCGTGATTGTTATAGTGACGTTTTCAAACAAAAATGGCGGAAGGGCAAGCCTTCCGCCACCAGATTTCAACAGACGTCGTGCCGGTTACTGGCCGTAAACGTCGAAATCGAAGTATTTCTTGTTGATTTCCTGATATTTGCCGTTGGCGCGAATACCGGCGATGGCGGCGGTGAATTTATCGGCGAGCGCCGTGTCACCCTTGCGCACGGCAACGCCTGCACCGTTGCCGTTGATCTCGACGTCAACCGGAAGCGGCGTCAGGATCTTGCAGCACTTGCCGGCGTCCGTCTTCAGCCATTCCGAAAGCACGACGATATCGTCGATGACGGCGTCGATACGGCCATTGGCGATGTCGAGCTTATATTCGTCGGCGGTCGGATACATCTTCACATCGGCATCCGGAAAATGCTTTTCGGCATAGTTGGAGTGGGTGGTGGAACCCTGTGCGCCGAGCGACTTGCCCTTCAGGTCGTCGACCGACTTGATCGGCGAATCCTTCGGCACGGCGATGGCCGGCGGGGTGTTGTAATATTTCTTGGAGAAGTCGACCTTCTCGAGACGCTCTGGCGTGATCGACATGGACGCGATGATGGCATCGAACTTCTTGGCCTGCAGGGCCGGAATGATGCCGTCCCAGTCATTGGTGACGAAGGTGCATTCGGCTTTCATCTCGACGCAGAGCGCCTTGGCGATGTCGATGTCGAAGCCGGTCAGCGTGCCGTCGGCTTCAAGATTATTGAAGGGCGGGTAGGCGCCTTCGGTGCCGATGACGATCTTGTCCTGCGCAAGGGCGGCACCTGAAAACAGCGAGATGGCGGCAATCGATACGGCTGCGAGCAGACGGGTGGAAATAGGCATTTCGATCCTCTCTTTTGGTCGTTCATCCGCAGTCTGTTGTTGTTTTCAGTGCGGACGCCTTGAGCGCAGGGCACGGCGGGATGTTTTTTGTTTCCCGGGGCCTTCAGCGCTTGCGGCAATTATTCATCCGGTTGGTCAAAAAATGCAACTGCAATATTAGTCACCGCGATTGTGCCGCAGAGCTTTCACGAAAACGCCTTGATCTGTTCATTTCCGGTACACAAGGCTTTGGTCATCATGGGAACCGAAGTGTGTGGCAGGCGTTGTCCAGCGCCTGCATGCGCAGCCGGGACGTCGCGATAGCGCGCGCCGATAAGACAAGGCAAATGAGGAAGCACCGAATGCTGAAGAAGAACACATTGCTGACGGGGGTGGTTTTCCCCCTCATGTCGCTGGCAATCGCCGTGGAGCCGGCCTCCGCCGGTTTTGCCGGAGCCGCGCGGGCGCAGGCACAGATGCCCCAGACGCAGAGCCCGATGATTCTGGCGCAGGCGCAGCCGGAAGGGCAGGTCGCCGAAGAACAGAACCCGGAAGAACTTCTGCGCAAGCAGCGCCAGCAGGCCGAAGAGGCGCAGCCCAAACCTGAACCCAAGGCTGAAGCCCCCGCCGAGCCGCGTCCTGAGCCCAAAGCTGAGCCGAAGCGCGAGCCTCAGCGCGAACCAGAGCCCAAACCCGAACCAGAGCCCAAGCGTGAACCGGAGCCGAAACGCGAAGCTCCTCCGGAGCCGAAGGCCGAGGCGCGTCCTGAACCAGCACCTGCGGAACAGAACGCAGAAGAACCTGCACGTCGCCCAGAACGTGCCCAGGAGCCACAGCCGGAAGGCGAACCGAAGCCCGCCCGCAAGCGCCCCGAGCCGGCACCTGACGCAGCCCCTGCCGAGCAGGCACCGAAGGAACGTCCGCGCAAACCTGAGCGTGCCAAGGAGCCCGCGGCCGAAGAGCCCGCCAAGCGTCCTGAATCAGCCGAGCCAGCAGCAAAGCCGCCGGTAGAAGCGCCTGCGCCGAAGGCTGAGCCGGCCGAAAAGGCGGTTCCGGAGAAAAAACCAGCAGCGCCTGAACCCGCTGCCAAGGAAGCACCCGTTCCGACCGAAGCGCCGACACCGGCACGTCCGCCGGCACCGGAGGCGCAGCCCAATCCTGCTCCCGGTCAGCAGCCTTCTGAAAAGCCGCCGGTCGAAGGACAGGGCAAGACCGAGCCCGCAGCCCCGCTGCCCGGCACGCCTGCGCCTGTGCCAAACGGCGCGACCACCGGACAGGCACCTGCCGGCGAGCCCGTGCCCAATCAGGTTGCCATTCCGCAGACCGAAGCACCGCCAATGACGAAGCAGGAGCTGGACAAGGCCAAGGCGGTTGCCAAGGACCCATCCAAGACCGCCGATACCGTCATCCTGCCGGTGGACAAAGGGGCGGCCGTTCTCGACAGCGACAAGGAAGTGGAACGCTCCGGCAACAATCAGGCCCGCGAGCAACGCCGCCGCGAGCGTGAGCAGGCCGGTGACGTGAAGGTTCCGACATCAGACGCCGAAGCGCAGCGCGCCGGGGCTGCCGAAGGCAAGGCCCCGCCGCCGCCCGTGAAGATGGAGGCCATCACCTCCCAGCAGGGCGAGCGTATCGACCGTCGTCCGCAATATGAGCGGCCGGAAGGCGTGCGCGAATGGCAGCCACGTGAGGGCCGCCCGCGCGACCGGGATCGTGACCGCGATGCGCCGATCATCCTGCAATTCGGCGACCGTGTCGTGGTGCGTGGCGATGACAATCAGCGCTTCATCCGTGATGGCGGCGAGCCTTATTACGAGCGTCTGCCGGGCGGTCGTGTCCGCGAAACCGTTGAACGTCGCGATGGCACCCAGGTGGTGACGATCCGCAACCGTTATGGCGACGTCATCCAGCGCTCGCGCATCGATGATCGTGGCCGCGAATATGTGCTGTTCTATGCGCCCGAGCTGATGGACGAGCCTGACCGCGATTACGTTTATCGCGATCCCGGCCTCGACCTGCCGCCGATGCGTCTGCGCATCCCGGTTCGCGACTATATCATCGACACGTCGAGCGATCCGGACCGCGATTATTACCGCTTCCTGGAGCAGCCGCCGGTCGAGCCCGTAGAGCGTGTCTATTCGCTGGATGAGGTGCGTTATTCGGCCCGTATCCGCGACAAGGTGCGCCGTATCGACCTCGATACGATCACCTTCGCCACGGGAAGCTCCGACATTCCGATGGCGCAGGCCCGCTCGCTGCGCAAGGTGGCGGATGCGATCAACAAGGCGCTGAAAAAGAACCCGGCGGAAACCTTCCTGATCGAAGGCCATACGGACGCTGTCGGTTCGGATGAAAGCAACCTCGTGCTTTCCGATGAACGCGCCGCCTCTGTCGCTAACGTCATGACCGATGTCTACGGCATTCCGCCGGAAAACCTCGCGACGCAAGGCTATGGCGAGCGTTACCTGAAGGTCCAGACGCTCGGCCCGGAACAGCAGAACCGCCGCGTCACCATCCGCCGCGTCACGCCGCTGGTGAAGCCGGTCGCCCAGAACTGATTGGGTTGAGGAACTGAAAAGAAAACGACCCGGAAAGCTTGCGCTTTCCGGGTCGTGGCATTTATTCAAACCACATCGATATTGTGGTTGCCCACGGCCTTAGAACCAATTCGAAAACGGCAAAAATCGCAAGAATGATTAGGCTGGATACGACCTGCCTTAGGTAATAACCAAGTTGGATATCATAAGCGGTGAAAAGCCATTTTTCGACGATCGAGTAAAATATGAGGGTTAAAATAACGACAGGGATTAAATAATATTCGGGCATCTTCTTCTAATACGTTTCGGCTAAGCGCTATCGGCGTCAATAAAATCAGCATGTGGTATTTTATATTCTAGATCGAAGTATAAGGACATCTCGCCCGAGATGTCGTCAATCATTTTTTCTGTTTTGAGACGGCCAACGAAATTGAATGCGATGAACGGATTAGTGGCGGACGCGATGTCCGGCGAGACTGGACAGCACCCTGCCGTGAAAGAATTTCATCAATCCATATACAAGAAGGGTCAAACCACAAAAAATCGGCACTGTCGCAGACAGTGCCGACCTGTTTTCCCGTCGTCCGCTATGGTCGAAAGGCCGTTGGCTTCAGCTTTTTAGCGTTTTCATGACTACTGCGCGGATCAGTCCAGCGCCACTGCGATCTCCGCCGCCAGCCGTGCATTGTTGCGCACCAGCGCGATATTGGTCTCGAGGCTGCGACCATCCGTCAGCCGGAAGATATCGCCGAGAAGATAGGGCGTGACCGCCTTGCCGGTGATGTCGTCGCGCTCGGCGTGGGAAATGGCGCGGTTGATGTAGATGTCCATCTCCTCGCGCGGGATTTCGTCTTCTTCCGGCACGGGATTGGCGATGAGCATGCCGCCATCGATGCCGAGCTGTTCGCGGGTCACCTGGAAATTGGCGATCGCCGCCGGGCTGTTGAGCGAAAGCGGGCTCGCCAGGCCGGAGGAGCGCGACCAGAAGGCGGGGAATTCTTCCGAGCCGAAGGTGACGACCGGCACGCCGTTGGTTTCGAGAACCTCCAGCGTCTTCGGGATGTCGAGAATGGCCTTGGCGCCGGCGCAGACGACGATAACGCCCGTCTTGGCAAGCTCGGTCAGGTCGGCGGAGATGTCGAAGGTCTCCTCCGCGCCCTTGTGCACGCCGCCAATGCCGCCGGTGGCGAAAACGCGGATGCCGGCGCGGGCGGCGGCTATCATCGTCGCAGCCACCGTGGTGGCGCCGGTGCGGCGTTCGGCAATTGCGAAGGCGATATCGGCGCGCGAAACCTTCATGGCGTTGGTGGTCTGGGCCAGTGCTTCCAGCTGGTCCTTTTCCAAACCGATATGCAGGGTGCCGTGAATGACGGCGATGGTGGCCGGAACCGCACCCTGATCGCGGATGATCTGCTCGACGCTTTCCGCCATCTCGATATTGCCGGGATAGGGCATGCCATGGGTGATGATGGTCGATTCAAGTGCGACGATCGGCGCGCCGCGCTGCTTGGCGGCGGCAACCTCTTGCGAATAAACGATGGGCAGGAGCGGGGAGATGGGGCGGGTCATTCTGTTTGTTCCAGGTTCTCTAATAAACGGGTTCATGCCAGCATTTCTGCCATGGGGACAAGCCCCAACATCGTCTCGACACTGTCTTTTGACAGGTCTTGGGCAGTGGCGAAAGGCGATTGCACAGTGATGGCTGCTGCTGCCGCGCCCACTCGCAGGGCTTGCGCGATGGTTTTACCCTCGGTGATCGCCGCGAGATAACCCGACGCCATGGCGTCGCCGGCACCGGTCACATCTTTCACTTCGCGAATGAGGGGAGGGTTGAGGGTTGCGGTTTCCGTTTCATTAAAAGCCACCACCTCACTTGCACCGCGGGTAACGACGCCGCCGGCAAGCCCGGCCTGGCGCAGAATGTCGGGCCAGTCGCGGACATTTTCCGCCGTCTGGCCGGTCAGTGCGCGGGCCTCCGCCTCGTTCATGAAAAGAATGTCGATATCGGCAAGCGCACCCTTCAGCTTCACCGCCTTGGCGGGTGAAATGGCGATGGCTGCCAGCGGCTTTTCGCAGGCGCGGGCGATGAGGCCGAGTGCGGTCAGCGTGTCTTCCGGCAGATTGGCGTCGCAGAGCAGAAAGTCGCTCGCAGTAATCGCCTCGCGCACGGAGCGCACTTTCAGGCGGCGTGGGGTGAAGAGCCTGTAGAGGTCCATATCGGCAAGGGCGATGACCAGATTGCCGTCGCGCTCCAAAATGGCGGTATAGCTTGGCGTGCGGCGGTCGAGGAAAATGAAGGGCGTGTCTTCGACGCCTGCCTGCCTTGCCGCTTCCGCCACCGCTTCACCAGTCACGTCGCCGCCGCGTGGCGCGATGATGCGGACGGCAAAACCGAGCCGGGCAAGGTTGCGCGCCGCGTTGAAACCGCCGCCGCCTGCCTCTTCCATCCACGAGCCGGGATTGCTGGCGCCTGGTGCTGTTTCCGTCTCGATCATGCCACGCCTGTCGATATGCGCACCGCCCAGAACGAGTATTTTCTTCACGCTTGCGTTTCCCTCTTTCACGGATCGAAAGGCACCACGATTCGGCCGGATCCTGTATTCATCCACCTTTCTATCCGGTTTGGGGCGATTGGCCGGGTCGGAAAAAACAAAGGCAGAACAAACCACTTATCGTTATTTGTTTTCAATATGCTGGCCGCGCCTTGCGAAATGAGAACAAATAGAGTACATACCATTTCAATACTGCTTCATTGCCTGCGTGGCTTCAATAACCTAAAGGTGTTTCGGATGGCACAAAATTCTTTGCGTCTCGTAGAGGATAAATCGGTGGACAAAAGCAAGGCACTGGAAGCGGCTCTCTCCCAGATCGAACGCTCGTTCGGCAAGGGATCGATCATGAAGCTCGGTTCCAATGAAAATGTGGTTGAGGTGGAGACCGTTTCGACGGGTTCGCTCAGCCTCGATATCGCGCTCGGCATCGGCGGTTTGCCGAAGGGGCGTATCATTGAAATTTACGGCCCGGAAAGCTCCGGTAAAACGACGCTGGCGTTGCAGACGATTGCGGAGGCCCAGAAAAAGGGCGGTATCTGCGCTTTCGTGGATGCCGAACACGCGCTCGATCCGGTCTATGCCCGCAAGCTCGGCGTGGATTTGCAGAGCCTCTTGATCTCGCAGCCGGATACCGGCGAACAGGCGCTGGAAATCACCGACACGCTGGTACGTTCCGGTGCGGTCGATGTTCTCGTCATTGATTCGGTGGCGGCGCTGACGCCGCGTGCGGAAATCGAAGGTGAGATGGGCGATAGCCTGCCGGGTCTTCAGGCCCGTCTGATGAGCCAGGCGCTGCGCAAACTGACGGCGTCGATCTCCAAGTCGAAGTGCATGGTGATCTTCATCAACCAGATCCGCATGAAGATCGGCGTCATGTTCGGTTCGCCGGAAACGACGACGGGCGGCAACGCGCTGAAGTTCTACGCCTCGGTGCGCCTCGACATTCGCCGCATCGGTGCCGTCAAGGAACGCGAAGAGGTTGTCGGCAACCAGACGCGTGTGAAGGTCGTCAAGAACAAAATGGCGCCGCCCTTCAAGCAAGTTGAATTCGATATCATGTATGGCGAAGGCGTTTCCAAGACCGGCGAGCTTGTCGATCTCGGCGTGAAGGCCGGTATCGTCGAGAAGTCCGGTGCATGGTTTTCCTATAACAGCCAGCGTCTGGGGCAGGGGCGTGAAAATGCCAAGTCCTTCCTGCGCGACAATCCGGATACGGCAAACGAGATCGAGCTGGCGTTGCGCCAGAATGCCGGTCTGATCGCCGACCGCTTCCTGCAGAATGGCGGTCCTGACGCCGGCGAAGGCGACGACGGCTCCGACGAGGGCTGATGTATTTCGCGAAAGTCCTGATGTCGCCGTCCGGGGATGTCGCGAAACTGGTATAGTTCAAAAGGGCCGTGTGATTTCCCGTCGCGCGGCCCTTTTTGTTTGCCTGTGCGCCTTCACGCGCCTGCATGGCTGGACAGGGCAGGATGTGGACGATAAAAGCCATTAATTTTGCAATATAGCCATCCTTTGTGATGGCAATGATGGACTCCAGCTGTGAGCGGTGTGTGGGCATGAGCGGTGTAAATGAAATTCGGTCGACCTTTCTCGACTACTTCAAAAAGAACGGACACGAGATCGTGCCCTCCAGCCCGCTGGTGCCGCGCAACGATCCGACGCTGATGTTCACCAATGCCGGCATGGTGCAGTTCAAGAACGTCTTCACCGGTCTTGAAAGCCGTCCTTATTCCACGGCCGCTTCGGCGCAGAAATGCGTGCGCGCCGGCGGCAAGCATAACGATCTGGACAATGTCGGTTATACCGCCCGTCACCATACCTTCTTCGAAATGCTCGGCAATTTCTCCTTCGGCGATTATTTCAAGGAAGAGGCGATCACCCACGCCTGGAACCTGATTACGAAGGAATTCGGCATCGACCGCAATCGTCTGCTGGTCACGGTCTATCACACCGACGACGAGGCCTTTAATCTCTGGAAGAAGATCGCCGGTTTCTCCGACGACCGCATCATCCGCATTGCGACCAGCGACAATTTCTGGGCGATGGGCGATACCGGTCCCTGCGGTCCCTGTTCGGAAATCTTCTATGACCATGGCGATCATATCTGGGGCGGCCCGCCCGGTTCGCCGGACGAAGACGGCGACCGGTTCATCGAAATCTGGAACCTCGTCTTCATGCAATATGAGCAGCTGACGAAGGAAGAGCGCATCGATCTGCCACGCCCGTCGATCGATACCGGCATGGGGCTGGAGCGCGTTTCGGCACTGCTTCAGGGCAAACATGACAATTACGATACGGATCTGTTCCGCGCGCTGATTTCCGCTTCCGTCGAGGCGACCGGGGTTCCGGCCGAGGGCGACAACCGCGCCAGCCACCGGGTCATTGCCGATCACCTGCGCTCGTCCGCCTTCCTGATTGCCGATGGCGTTTTGCCGTCGAGCGAAGGTCGCGGTTACGTTCTGCGCCGCATCATGCGCCGCGCCATGCGCCATGCCGAGCTTTTGGGCTCGCGCGAGCCGCTGATCTACAGGCTGTTGCCTGCACTGATCCAGCAGATGGGCCGTGCCTATCCCGAACTGGTTCGCGCCGAGGCGCTGATTTCCGAGACGCTGAAGCTTGAGGAAACCCGTTTCCGCAAGACGCTGGACCGCGGCCTGTCGCTGTTGTCTGACGCGACCTCGACCCTGCACAAGGGTGATATGCTGGACGGTGAAACCGCCTTCAAGCTCTACGACACCTATGGTTTCCCGCTCGATCTGACACAGGACGCGCTGCGCGCCCGCGAAATCGGCGTGGATATTTCCGGTTTCACCGATGCGATGCAGCGCCAGAAGGCGGAAGCCCGCTCGCACTGGGCCGGCTCCGGCGACAAGGCGACCGAAACCGTCTGGTTCGAGCTGAAGGAGAAGCTCGGCGCAACTGAATTCCTGGGATACGACACCGAAAGCGCCGAAGGCGTCATTCAGGCGATCGTCAGGGATGGCAAAGAGGTGGACAGCGCGGTCGAAGGCGAGACGGTGCATATTGTCGTCAACCAGACCCCTTTCTATGGCGAGTCGGGCGGCCAGATGGGTGACACTGGCGTGATCGTCGGCGACAATGGCGCTTTTGACGTTTCCGGCACGCAGAAAAAAGGCGAAGGCCTGTTCGTACATTCCGGCACGGTTTCCAAGGGTGGATTGAAGGTCAACGAGGCCGTGCAGCTGACGGTCGATCACGATCGCCGCTCGCGCCTGCGCGCCAACCACTCCGCAACCCATCTGCTGCATGAAGCGCTGCGCGAAGTGCTCGGTACCCATGTGGCCCAGAAGGGTTCGCTGGTCGCGCCGGAGCGCCTGCGCTTCGACGTTTCGCATCCCAAGCCGATGTCGGCCGAGGAGCTGAAGGTCGTCGAGGATATGGCAAACGAGATCGTGCTGCAGAACTCGCCGGTCGTCACCCGCCTGATGAGCGTCGATGACGCCATTGCCGAGGGCGCCATGGCGCTGTTCGGTGAAAAATACGGCGACGAGGTTCGTGTGGTGTCGATGGGCACCGGCCTTCATGGCGCAAAAGCCAACCGTCCCTATTCCGTCGAACTCTGCGGTGGCACCCATGTGGCGGCAACCGGTCAGATCGGCCTTATCCGCATTCTCGGTGAAAGCGCCGTCGGTTCGGGCGTGCGCCGTCTGGAAGCCGTCACCGGTCAGGGCGCGCTTGCCTATCTGGCCGAGCAGGACGAGCGGGTGAAGGCTCTGGCTTCGTCGCTGAAGGTTCAGCCGGGCGACGTGCTGTCGCGTGTCGAAGCCCTGCTTGACGAGCGCAAGAAGCTCGAGCGTGAGCTTGCAGATGCCCGCAAGAAGCTCGCCATGGGCGGCGGTTCGTCGGATGCTGGCGCAAACGAGGTCCAACAAGTTGCAGGCGTCAATTTCCTCGCCAAATCCCTTGCTGGCATCGATGCCAAGGATTTGAAGGGTCTTGCCGATGAGGCCAAGGCCACTCTCGGTTCTGGCGTCGTGCTGCTGATTGCGGTTTCCGAAGACGGCAAGGCAAGTGCTGTCGCCGCCGTGACCGAAGATCTGACGGCCCGTTTCAGTGCCGTCGATATCGTCCGCACCGCTTCCGCCGCACTTGGCGGCAAGGGCGGCGGCGGTCGCCCGGATATGGCGCAGGCCGGCGGCCCGGATGGTACCAAGGCGCAGGAGGCCATCGAAGCGGTGGCCGCGGCACTGGCGGCCTGATCTTGAAAGATTGAGGAAGGCGGGGTTTTACCCCGCCTTTTTTAATTCTGCGCTGAGGCTTGCGAGAGATGGCATGGACCATCGAGCGCTGAAGACGGGGAGGAAGGCATGCGCTTTGTAAATCCCATCCCTTTCGTGCGCGATATAGACCGCTCCACGGCGTTTTATCGTGACCGGCTCGGCCTCCGAATATTGCGTGACTTCGGGAATTTCGTTCTCTTTGAGGGCGGCTTCGCCATCCATGAAGGGCGGTCGCTCGAGGAGACGGTCTGGCAGACGCCATCAGAGGCGGAAGAGCCATATGGCAGGCGAAACCTGCTGCTGTATTTCGAGCATGCGGATGTCGAGGCGGCTTTTCGAAATATCGCGCCGTATGTCGAGCTTATCGATCCTCTTGAACCGCAGGCTTGGGGGCAGAGAGTATTCCGCTTTTATGATCCGGACGGCCATGCAATCGAGGTCGGAGAACCACTCGTTCAATCCGATGAATAGACCCGCCGCAAAGATCGACCCTATGGGCGATTTCGGACGGGCCACCGTCGTTCTTCGCAATACCGTAGGACGATTATCCCGTCGCCTGTAAATCCCTCGCCGCGTCTTCATCAAGCTGGGCAGCGCGCTTGAAGGCCGGACGTTCGGTGAGATGCGCCATGTAGTCGATGAAGGCCGGGCGTTTTTCGATCGTGCCGAAGTGTAGTCCCCAACCGATATGAGCACCGACATAAACATCGGCTGCGGTGAAAAGATCGCCGGCGATGAAGCGGTTTTCACTGACGGCGCGCTCAAGCGTGTTCATCACATCCGCATAGCTGCCGCAGCCCGCCATACGCAGTTTTTCCTTCGGCACTTCGAAACCCATCGCCTTCATGCTGGCCGCCATTTCCAGCGGACCGGCGGCAAAAAACATCCAGCGGTAATAAAGCCCGCGCGCCTTCGGCGTCGGCGCAAGGTTCGCGCCGGGAAAGGCATCGGCGAGATAGGCGCAGATCGCAGCGGCCTCGGTGACGATGGTGTCGCCGTGTTTGATGGCCGGCACCTTGGCCATCGGGTTTATCAGCCGGTAGGCGGGCGATTTCATCGAGGTTTCGAAACTCAATATTTCCGTTTTATACGGAACGCCCACTTCTTCGAGCATCCAGCGCGCGATGCGTCCGCGCGACATGGGATTGGTGTAGAAGATCAACTCACTCATAGTCCTGCCTCCCCAAGCAAAATCGCCGCAGCCTCATGGGGAAACCCTGCGGGTCCCTCACTGGCGCGGTGTGTTTTTATAATCCGCAGCATCATTCTCACGTTCCTTGAAGATCGCACTGACGCTGCGGTAAGTTTTGACTGCGCCGGGTAAGTTATCTTAAGTAGATGCTGTTTCAGCTTTGTCTTATTGTTGTGCTGGCCACGGCACGGTCCAGAATCGAAGTCTGCGCCTAGTGCAACGTCTAATCAAGATACTGTGAACAAAAAAAGAAAACCGGGCGTTGCGGCCCGGTTTTCCAGTTTTTCCCACATTTTTTCTGATGCGGCCCAGATAGAAGGAGCTTATGCCTCTGGTCGGGTTGCTCAATCGGGTAGCGGCGGCAGAAGCCGGTGATGATGCGGCGCTTGGGACGTTTCTGGCGGAAAAAGGCCCCGTGACCACGTCATGCCGAAGCTTGAGGTGTATTTTGAGGCGCTGAAAAACGCGGTTTCATATGCGCTGATACGCTGGGCGCAATCGGTCTTCCAGCGCAGGAGGAGATGAGGGCGCGCTCGGCCCATGCCGCGGCGCTGACGTTTCAGCTTTATGGCGCAAAGAAAAAACCCGGCGCGCTGAGGCCGGGTTTTAACGTCACTGAGTGAAGAGGCTTAAGCCGCCATCGCCGTCTTGAGGTTTTCGTCGATCTTGTCGAGGAAGGCGGTGGTGGAGAGCCAGGGCTGGTCCGGACCGATGAGCAGGGCCAGATCCTTGGTCATGAAGCCGCTTTCGACGGTGTCGACGCAGACGGTCTCGAGCGTTGTCGCGAACTTTGCGAGTTCGGCATTGTCATCCAGCTTGGCGCGGTGGGCAAGGCCACGGGTCCAGGCGAAGATCGAGGCGATCGAGTTGGTCGAGGTTTCCTGACCCTTCTGATGCTGGCGATAGTGGCGCGTTACCGTGCCGTGTGCAGCTTCCGCTTCGACCGTGCGGCCATCCGGAGACAGCAGAACCGAGGTCATCAGGCCCAGCGAGCCGAAGCCCTGCGCAACCGTATCGGACTGCACGTCGCCATCGTAGTTCTTGCAGGCCCAGACGTAGCCGCCGGACCACTTGAGCGCGGAAGCAACCATGTCGTCGATCAGGCGGTGTTCGTAGGTAATGCCGACTTCGTCGAACTTCGCCTTGAACTCGGTCTGGTAGACTTCTTCGAAGATATCCTTGAAGCGGCCGTCATAGGCCTTGAGGATGGTGTTCTTGGTGGACAGGTAAACCGGCCATTTGCGCATCAGGCCGTACATCATGGATGCGCGGGCGAATTCGCGGATGGATTCATCGAGGTTGTACATGGCCAGTGCGACACCGGCGCTCGGGGCGTCGAAAACGTCCTTTTCGATGACCGTTCCGTCTTCACCGACGAATTTGATCGTCAGCTTGCCCTTGCCGGGGAACTTGAAATCGGTGGCCTTGTACTGGTCGCCGAAAGCGTGGCGGCCGACGACGATCGGCTTGGTCCAGCCGGGAACGAGGCGCGGAACGTTCTTGCAGATGATCGGCTCGCGGAAGATGACGCCGCCCAGAATGTTGCGGATCGTGCCGTTCGGGCTCTTCCACATCTGCTTCAGGCCGAATTCCTCGACACGCTGCTCATCCGGCGTGATCGTGGCGCACTTGATGCCGACGCCATGCTTCTTGATGGCATGCGCCGCATCGATGGTGACCTGGTCGTTGGTGGCATCGCGGTTTTCAACCGAGAGGTCGTAATATTCGATGTCGAGATCGAGGTAAGGCAGGATCAGCTTGTCCTTGATCAACTGCCAGATGATACGGGTCATTTCGTCGCCGTCGAGATCGACGACCGGATTGGCTACCTTGATCTTTGCCATGAATTCCTCACCTTCGAAGCTGTGGCGCCTGTTGACGCCGGTATTCGGAAAAATATCCGGTCGGGCTATAGCATCGCGAGCGTCTGAGGCAAAGCCATGGGGGGCGCTTTTTTGGCGCACCGCAATAACGCTTTGCGCATTGCCAAACCACAATGCCGGAATACAGTCAGGCGAATCGCTTCGCCCGCGTGTCGGGCCTATCCCGGGATCACATCATGCGGAATATTCTGCTTCTGACTGCCGCCGTCCTCTTTTCCCACAGCGCCCTTGCGGCCGGGCCTGCCGATCCCGTTCAGAAGGTGATGGATATTACCGTCAAGAACTGGTCCGGTGATGCCGAGAACTGGAAATACATTTTCGATGAGGACATGCTGACCAGCCTGTTCAGCAAGGATTTCGTGACGCAATATCGCGAAGCATCCAAGAAGCCGGCCTACGAGGCGGAAAGCGGCGAGACCGGCGATCCCTTCGGTTACGATGTGGTCACGAACTCGCAGGACGGCTGCCCGCTGGCCGATGTTTCGGTAACGCCGGGTGCCGTGAAGGATGGCGTGACGGATGTGACGGCGAAGTTCAAGCTCTGGGCCTGCATGGACGAAGCGGAGATGAAGGCGACGGTCGATGAAGTGCATTTCGATGTTATCGAGGAAGACGGGCGGCCGGTGATCAGCGACATTCACCGGGTCGGTGACGAGGGCCGGGATTCGCTGCGCGAAGAGATGGCGACGATCATCAAGGGGGAGTGACGGTCGAGTTTTGGCCGGTCGAGAGTGATGCGAGGCTTCGCCACACTCCGCGTCATCCTCGGGCTTGACCCGAGGATCTATTGATTTCAACGGGTTATGGATCCTCGGGTCAAGCCCGAGGATGACGGGTTAGCGGTTTTGCTCTCATCTTCAGCAAACTTGAGCGGGGTGTGCGCTCCCTCCGACTTTGATTTTCGCGCCGATCTGTGCCAGTGAGGCGCGCTTTAGAGCATCGGGCTAAAAATCGATGCGGCGCTTCAAGAAACTGGAACATGACGATGGCAGGCACTAACAGCGAGCTTGAACTTCTGGCGGAAGGCCCGGCGATCATTCTGGTCGAACCGCAGCTCGGCGAAAATATCGGCATGGTGGCGCGGGCGATGGCCAATTTCGGCCTCTCCGAATTGCGTCTGGTCAATCCGCGTGATGGCTGGCCGAGCGAGAAGGCGCGCGCCGCCGCCTCCAAGGCCGATCATGTCATCGATGGGACAAAGGTGTTCGAGACGCTGGAAGAGGCGATCAAGGATCTCAATTTCGTTTATGCCACCACCGCGCGGGAGCGTTACGGGTTCAAGCCGGTGCGCGCGCCGGTGACCGCCGCCGCGACGCTGCGGACAAAATTCAAGGCTGGCGAAAAGACCGGCATCCTGTTCGGGCGCGAGCGCTGGGGGCTTTCCAATGAGGAAGTGGCGCTGGCTGACGAGATCGTGACATTTCCGGTCAATCCCGCCTTTGCCTCGCTCAACATCGCGCAGGCCGTGCTGTTGATGTCCTATGAGTGGATGAAGTCAGGCATGGACGATCTGGACGAGACGCTTTTCCAGTCCGTCGAGCAGCGGCCTTCCACCAAGGAGCAGGTGTTCGGCCTGTTCGAACATCTCGAGGAAGTGCTGGATGCGCGCGGTTATTTTCATCCGCCCGAAAAAAAGCCCAGAATGGTCGACAATCTGCGCGCCGTGATGTCGAGACGCGGGTTTTCCGAGCAGGAAATCAGCGTTTTCCGTGGTGTGCTCAATACGCTCGACCGTTTTCCCCGCCGTTGGTCGAAACAGACCGGCAGGGTAGAACCGGCACAGGAGATGGGGGAGAATGCTGAAGACGAGTGAAGCGGCGGCCGATGTGCTGAAACCGGTGCTGGTGTTCGATTCCGGCATTGGCGGGCTGACCGTGCTGCGCGAGGCGCGCGTGCTGATGCCCGAACGTGGTTTCATCTATGTGGCCGACGATGCGGGTTTTCCGTATGGCGGCTGGGAAGAAGAGGCGCTGACGGCGCGTATTCTTTCGCTGTTCGAAACGCTGCTTGAAGATTACAGCCCCGAAGTTTGCATCATCGCCTGCAACACCGCCTTCACGCTGGCCGGGGCCGATCTTCGGGCGCGGTTTCCCGACATGACCTTCGTCGGCACCGTTCCGGCGATCAAGCCGGCTGCGGAGCGCACCCGCTCCGGTCTCGTCTCCGTGCTGGCGACGCCCGGCACCGTCAAGCGGGCCTATACGCGCGATCTCATCCAGTCCTTCGCCACACAGTGCCATGTCCGTCTCGTGGGCTCTGAAAATCTGGCGCGCATGGCGGAAAGCTGGATCAGGGGTGAGCCGGTTTCGGACGCAGCGGTGCTTGCCGAAATTGAGCCCTGCTTCATCGACAGCGACGGCAAGCGCACCGATATCGTCGTTCTCGCCTGTACCCACTATCCCTTCATGGCCAACGTGTTTCGCCGGCTGGCGCCATGGCCGGTGGACTGGCTCGATCCGGCCGAGGCGATTGCGAGGCGCGCGCGCCATCTTGTGCCGCTGCCGCAGGATGCGGAACATCCAGATGGTTTCGACTTCGCCGTCTTCACGTCAGGCAAGCCGGATTTCGCCACGCGGCGGCTGATGCAGGGTTTTGGCCTCAGCGTTTCGGCGGTCTGAGTTTCACGGTCTTAGTTGCTGTTGTATTTTTGCATCTGTTCCGCTTGATTTTTGCAATTCGAGATTGCGACCACTTGCCGCGTCCGGCATCTCGTGTAAGATGCCTCTCGTCTGTAATCGCTATAAAAGGAGGCGTGGAATGACTGACAATTTTAATATGCGCCTTAACGGCATGTCTGGCACTTCCGGCATGGTCATCTGCGGTTATATGCCCCGAGGCATCACCCTCCGATAAGGCTTATTGCCTGATTTCCTTGCCGTTTGGCACTTTCACTTCGTTCGACATCTGAAATTGTGCGTTCGCGTGGCTCCGTTGCTGCGCCCGTCGTTCCAGCATGTCGTTTTCCATCGATAAAGGACCTGGCCGCTTCGCTGCGCCGGGATGGATTTCCATGCAGAAAAATCAACCATTGGTAGCATATGCGCTGCCGGATGCGGTCGACCGCTTGTTCGTCACGTTCGGCGTCTGGAAAACCCTAAAAGCGGTTCTTGTCGCGGCAATGGTGCCGCGTACGCCGCCGACGGATATCGCTGATTTACCCGGCCGTCTGCTGGATGATATCGGCCTCCAGCCCTCTGAGCGGAAGGTGCGTCGGGACTGGGCGCCACCTTACTGGGCGCCGCGGTTTTGATTGGGGTAGCTGTGCTTCGCCGGCCTGTAAGGTTCGGCGAAGCTGTCTACCGGTTTTATGAAACCGTCACGATCCCGTGCTTTCGTCGTGTTTTTGGAGTGGAATTTTATGCGAATCCGAAAAGTCGTGGCGACCGATATCGAGCTGCTTTGCCCTGTATTTGTCGATATGGAGCGGCATTACGAGGGGGCCGGCGCGATTGGCGAGGCGGCGGTGCGGACCCGTCTCGGACGATTTTTACACTCCAGCCACGGTATCATGCTTGTTGCTGCCGATGACGGCGCTTTGGGTATTCTCTCGATGTTCGAGATGTTTCCCGGCGTGGCGTTGCGGCCGGTCTGGTTCATGAAGGAACTTTACGTTGCAGAATGGGCGAGGGGGCGTGGTGTCGGTGAAGCGCTGATCCGTGAGGCGGCAAAAATTGTCGTCGAACAGGGCGGTTCGCGGCTCGATTTCACCACCGGTCGCGACAATAGCGGTGCGCAACGGTTTTATAACCGCGTTGGCGCAAACGAGGTGGAGTGCGTTTTCCTTCGCTTCGACGAGACTGCGCTTGCGCGTCTTGCCGAGCAGGAAACGGAGCTCTTGCCAGAGTAAGATTTCCGTGGCTTGCTCACCGCATTGAGTGAAGGGAGATTTCATCATGCCGTTGGAGAACTGGCTGGCCTTCGTGGCCGCATCCGCCATCATGCTCGCCATTCCGGGACCGACGATCCTGCTGGTGATTTCTTACGCGCTCGGTCATGGCCGCAAGGCGAGCACGGCGACGGTAACAGGTGTCGCGCTGGGTGATTTTACCGCCATGACCGCCTCCATGCTGGGGCTTGGGGCGCTGCTTGCCACATCGGCGGCGCTGTTCACCGGCCTGAAATGGATCGGGGCGGCTTACCTCATCTATCTCGGCATCAAGCTGTGGCGTTCGCCGGTCAGCGGCGAAGGCGCGGATGGCAAGGGTGTGACGGGCCGTGAAAGGCCGCTTAAAATCTTCCTGCATGCCTATATCGTCACGGCGCTGAACCCAAAGAGCATCGTGTTCTTCGTGGCCTTCCTGCCGCAGTTTCTGGTGCCGACGCTGCCCTTCTGGCCGCAGGTGCTGATTTTCGAAGCGACATTCCTGGTGCTTGCCACCTTGAATGCAGCGCTTTATGGACTGCTGGCAAGTGCCGCCCGCAACACGATCCGCAAACCGAAGGTTCAGCGCATCGTCAACCGCACGGGCGGCGGTCTCCTGATTGGTGCCGGTCTTGTCGCCTTCGCATGGAAGAGGACTGCTGCATCGTAAAGGCTTCGTGAGAGCCAATACCGGATATACAGCATGGCATTGCCGCATATACTTCTCGCCCTGATCACCGTGTTTTTGTGGGGCTTCAACTTCGTCGCCATCAAGATCGGCGTCACCGACATGCCGCCTTTGTTCCTGACGGGGTTACGCTATCTCTGTGCGGCCGTGCCGTTGGTTTTCTTCCTGCCGAAACCGAATGTGCCGTGGCGGCATATGATCGTATACGGCATGGCGATGGGCTTTTTTCAGTTCGGCCTGCTTTATCCGGCCATCAAGCTCGGCCTGCCCGCCGGGCTTGCCTCGCTGGTCATGCAGTCGCAGGCGTTTTTCACGCTGGCGCTTGCCGTCGTGTTCCTCGGCGAGCGGCCTTTGCCCTCGCAGGTCATGGGCGCGGTCATCGCCTTCGGTGGGCTGGCCGTGATCGGCGCGGAGCGCATGACGATGGCGGCCTTCGTGCCGTTGTTGATGGGCGTCGGCTCGGCGATCGCCTGGGCTGTCGGCAATATCGTCAACCGGCGGATCGGTCAGGTGAATGCGGTCTCCTTCGTCGCATGGACCAGCCTTGTGCCTGTTCTGCCGCTGGTGGCGCTTTCGCTTGTCGTGGAAGGACCGGGCGCGATTGCCGAGGGTCTTGCCAATGCGACGGCGACGACGGCTCTTGTGGTCGTTTATATGGCCTATGGGGCAACGATTGTCGGCGCGGGCATCTGGAGCTATCTGTTTTTGCGGTATCCGGCCGGAACCGTTGCGCCGTTTTCGCTGCTGGTGCCGGTGGTCGGTTTCATCAGCGCCTATCTCGCTTTTGCGGAGCATATCACCCTCTTCGAAGTGCTGGGCGCCGGGCTGGTCATTCTGGGCCTGGTACTGAACGTATTCGGACGCCGCATCGCCCTGTCGCGGTTGTGGACCCGGCCTGCCTAGGGGCCGCACGCAATTGCCTGTGCATTATCGGGATGTGACAGACGCAACCGGCGTTTTTTTGGTAAAGAGCATGTTCGGCCGCCGCCAAGGGAATCGGCCGTATCAGATGCAGCACGAGGAATTGAACATTGCAGGTCGGCATCGACATGGGAACTCTATCGGGCGGGCAGCAGGCCAAGCTCGATATTGAGGAATTGCTTGCGACGCGTTTGCTGGTTCAGGGCAATTCCGGTTCCGGCAAGTCGCATCTTCTGCGCCGGCTGCTGGAACAATCGGCGCAATGGGTGCAGCAGGTCATCATCGATCCCGAGGGCGATTTTGTTACGCTGTCCGACAAATTCGGCCACGTGGTGGTGGATGGCGAGCGCACGGAAGCCGAGCTTGCCGGCATCGCCAACCGCATTCGTCAGCATCGCGTCTCCTGCGTGCTGACGCTCGAAGGCCTTGATGTCGAACAGCAGATGCGGGCCGCAGCCGCCTTCCTCAATGGCCTGTTCGATGCCGATCGCGAATTCTGGTATCCGGTGCTTGTCGTGGTGGATGAGGCGCAGATGTTTGCGCCCTCCGTCGCCGGCGAGGTGACGGAAGATGCCCGCAAGGCGTCGCTGGGGGCCATGACCAATCTGATGTGCCGTGGCCGCAAACGCGGGCTTGCCGGCGTCATCGCCACGCAGCGATTGGCCAAGCTCGCCAAGAACGTGGCGGCGGAAGCCTCGAACTTCCTGATGGGCCGTACCTTCCTTGATATCGACATGGCGCGCGCTGCCGATCTGCTCGGCATGGACCGGCGGCAGGCGGAAATGTTCCGCGATTTGCAGCGTGGCAATTTCGTGGCGCTCGGCCCGGCGCTGTCGCGCCGCCCGCTACCCATCGTCATCGGGGCGGTGGAAACCTCGGCGCGCTCCTCTTCGCCGAAGCTGATGCCGCTGCCGGATGCACCACAGGATGTGGAAGACCTGATCTTCACGCCTGACCCGGAAGAGTTCACGCGCGCCGCCGTGCGCCGCACGCCGCCGGCACCACGCCCGACCACAGATATTCTTGCAGAATTGTCCCGCTCCACCCCCGCCGCCGTCGGCCCCTCCACGGACCAGCCACGCGCCGGCCAGGTTGAAATGACGCCGGAGGACCGTGAGGAGAAGATTACGGCCGTGCTCGTCGAAATTCTCGACGATCCGCAATCGGCCTATCGTACCGACGCCGTGCTTTATCAGGACTTTCTGGTGCGCGCCCGTATGCGCCGCATTCCCGGCACGCCGATGACGCTGGCGGAATTCCGCCGGCAGGTGGCGATTGCCCGCTCCGGCGTGGATGCGGCGATGGCGGCCAGCGAAGGCTGGGAAAAGGCGCTGGAGCTGTCGATGTCGGTTTCCGACGATCTGCAGGGCGTTTTCCTGCTGCTGGTGAAGGCGGCGCTGGGAGAGGAGCCTTGCCCGTCAGACGCCCGTATCGCCCGTGCTTATGGCACCCATTCTGCCCGTCGCGCGCGGCGCCTTCTCGGTTATTTCGAGGAGAAGGAACTCGTCGTGGTGCATGCCGATTTCTCCGGAAAGCGCATCGTGGCTTTCCCCGATCTCGACGCAAAAACCGCACCCGGCGATGCGGATGCGGCGGAGGATGATGCAAGGCTTGCGGCGGAGTAATCGCTATTCTGCAAAAAGCCGCATTGCGGAGCCGATTGTCGTGTAGAGACCGACAAGGCTGAGGGCCAGGATGCAAACCAAAGAGACGATCACCAATATCGAGGTCATGCGATGCGACCGTTGATAGGGACGAGCGTCGATATCCGTTTGTATTGGAAGGATGTGGGAGAGCTGCGCCGCGGTCCACCCGCTGCGTTCGAATTCCGGCGAAGCGATAAACTCCGCCAGATGCCGTTGCCGTCTCATGGAAGAGGGCAACTGCGCCAGAAAGCGTTGCGGTTCGCGCCTGTCATTTCTTGAGAGGAAGATATCAATCGCTTCCCGGAAGCGCTCGTCCCTTGCGCCCGAGCAGAACAACATACGCCCCGCTTCGATGAGATCATTCATCTCAAGCAGCACTTCGCCATATTTTTGAAAGAGCGCCAGATTGACTTCAGGATGGCTAAGCCTTCCTTGAAGGATTTCCTTCGCACGCCAGAATTTCTGTTCGGAAATGGCCTGATCTACGGGTTCAAAGGTCATTTTAACGCAATGAGTTTCTATATTGGAGCAAATAGATTTTCGTCTCGGCAGCAATAGTATGAAGTTTATATTTTCACTATCAAAAAAGAAAGAGGAGGCGTCACCGCCTCCTCCTTGCTCATCACTACTCGACAGCCTTCACTTCTTTCCGCGTCGCAATCAGCGAACCGATGATGCCGGTTGCGAGGATGGCGACGGTGACACCGAGCGAGACGGCCGGCGGGATCTTGGCGATGCCGAGCATGTCCGCGACGAAAATCTTCGAGCCGACGAAGACCAGAACCGCAGCCAGCGCATATTTTAGATAAGCGAAGCGGTGGATCAGGGCGGCGAGCGCGAAATAGAGGGCGCGCAGGCCAAGGATCGCGAAGATGTTCGAGGTGTAGACGATAAACGGATCGGTGGTGATCGCGAAGATCGCCGGGATCGAATCGACCGCGAAGATAAGGTCGGCGATTTCGACCATGATGAGCGCCAGAAACAGCGGCGTCACGAAGGTCTTCAGCTTGCCGGTGGTTTCATCCGTCTCCTTGACGAAGAATTTCTCACCATGCAGCCTGTCTGTCACCGGCAGGCGGTTGCGCAGGAATTTCAGGATGCGGTTGTTGCCGATGTCGTTCTCGTCATGGTCGGAGGAGAACAGCATCTTGAGGCCCGTGAAGACAAGGAAGGCCGCAAAGATATAAAGCACCCAGTGGAAGTTTTCGACGATGGCAGCACCGCCGGCGATCATGATGCCGCGCAGAACGATGACGCCGAGGATACCCCACAGCAGCACGCGGTGCTGATATTGGCGGGGAATGGCGAAATAGGAGAAGATCATGGCGATGATGAAGATATTGTCCATCGCCAGGCTTTTTTCGACCACGAAGCCGGTGACATATTCCATCGCCGACTGCTGGCCGGACTGATACCAGATCCAGCCGCCGAAGGCCAAGCCGATGGCGATGTAAAAGCCGGACATCAGCAGGCTTTCACGGATGCCGATTTCCTTGGAGTTCTTATGCAGGACGCCGAGATCGAGCGCCAGGAGGCCAAGGACGAGAGAAATGAAGACAGCCCACATCCAAGTGGGGGTACCGAGAAAATCGTTGAGGAGGAACTCCATCAGTCAACCTTTAGCCGGACGAGGTTGGCTTTGCGGATGGGGAACGTGTGTCAAGAATATACGTGGGCCCCAACCTAAAGAAACTCGACATCACGTGTTGTCCGGTAACACGTCAGAGGGGCCCGAGTTCTGATCACGATGGGTAGGTAGGTGGCCACTTATCCTTTTCAAGGGCAGGCTTGAGAAAAAAAGCGGCGGGCGTTGTTTGACAAATTTGTAAAACGTGTTTAGAAGCCGCCCCAACGCCGGGCAGTGATGTCCGGTGTGTTTTGTTGGTTGCCTTGCAGTTTAATAGCTGACGTTTGGCGGTCAATATCACCGACATGTCCCGTGGTTTCTCCATTTGCATGTGAGAAGCCTGTCAGAGGCCCTGAAACGGGCTTCAGAGGAGGGCGTGTTTCCTTAAACCGGTTTGGTAACAGACCGGCATAACCTTTTGAGAAGGAAATACGATGAGCAAGCGCGAATCGGCCAAGTACAAAATCGACCGCCGCATGGGCGAAAACATCTGGGGTCGTCCGAAGTCCCCGGTAAACCGCCGCGAATACGGCCCGGGCCAGCACGGCCAGCGCCGCAAGGGCAAGATGAGCGACTTCGGCACGCAGCTGCGCGCCAAGCAGAAGCTCAAGGGCTACTACGGCGAACTGCGCGAAAAGCAGTTCCGCGCCACCTTCGACGAAGCAAACCGTCGTAAGGGCGATACTTCTGAAAACCTGATCGGCCTGCTCGAGTCGCGTCTGGACGCCATCGTCTACCGCGCCAAGTTCGTTCCGACCGTTTTCGCATCGCGTCAGTTCATCAACCATGGCCACGTCACGGTCAACGGCGTTCGCGTCAACATCGGTTCTTACCGTTGCAAGGCTGGCGACGTTATCGAAGTTCGTCAGAAGTCCAAGCAGCTGGTTACGGTTCTCGAAGCCGTTCAGCTCGCTGAGCGTGACGTTCCCGACTACATCGAAGTCGACCACAACAAGATGGTTGCGACCTACGCCCGCGTTCCGTCGCTTTCTGACGTTCCGTACCCGGTCGTCATGGAACCGCATCTGGTCGTCGAATTCTACTCGCGTTAATCGACGCGTTTCAGTATTGAGAAAGCCGCCCCTCGGGGCGGCTTTTTTGTTTGCTGGGGAAGGCTTTGCATGCAGGACATTCAGGCGATCGTCGATTCCATTTACGACAGCATGCTGCCGCGGCTGGGTGAGGGGAAGGTTGCGGATTACATTCCCGAACTTGCCAAGGTCGATCCCAACCAGTTCGGCATCGCCATCACCACCGTCGATGGAACCACTTATACGGCCGGCAATGCACTTGTGCCGTTTTCGATCCAGAGTATCTCCAAGGTCTTCATGCTGACGCTGGCGCTCGGCAAGGCCGGTGAGACGGTGTGGAACCGGGTGGGGCGTGAACCTTCAGGCTCTTCCTTCAACTCCATCGTCCAGCTGGAACATGAGCACGGTATTCCGCGCAATCCCTTCGTGAATGCCGGCGCGATCGTGGTGACCGATATCGTTCTTTCCGGCCACCAGCCGCGCGAGGCGATCGGCGAGCTTCTGCGCTTCGTGCGTTACCTCGCGGACGATGATACGATCAGCATTGACGATACGGTGGCGAAATCCGAGCAGGCGACGGGTTTCCGCAATTTTGCGCTTGCCAATTTCATGCGCTCCTTCGGCAATCTGCATCATCCCGTGGAACATACGCTCGGCGTTTATTTCCATCAGTGCGCACTCTCGATGACCTGCGCGCAGCTTTCCCGCGCCGGCCTCTTCCTCGCCAATCGCGGCCGCAATCCCCTGACGGGTCACACCGTGGTCTCCGACCGCCGCGCAAGGCGCATCAATGCGCTGATGCTGACCTGCGGCCATTATGACGGATCGGGCGATTTCGCCTATCATGTCGGCCTGCCGGGCAAGAGCGGCGTCGGCGGCGGCATCATGGCCGTGGCGCCGGGCAATGCGTCGATTGCGGTCTGGTCGCCGGGTCTCAACAAGGTCGGCAATTCGGCGCTCGGGTCACAGGCGCTGGAATTGCTGGCGACGAAAACCGGCTGGTCGGTATTCGGGGCTTGATATTGCCGGCGGATGGGGGCATTGCCTGCATGAAGAACGGCAGTCGTGCCGGAGCGAGCGGATGATGAACATTCTCACCAAGATCGATGATTTTGTAGATCAGGCCGGGGCCGACCAGATCGGGGCGGATCAGGACGCGTCCGAGGAAAACGGCAGCTCGCATCCCCTGTTCGACAATGCTCCGCGTTCGGTCTCGTTCAACAAGCTGCGCAAGCGGCTGCTGCGCAATGTGCGGCAGGCGTTTGAAGATTTCGGCATGCTGAACGGCCAGAAGCGCTGGCTTGTCGGTCTTTCCGGCGGCAAGGACAGCTATGGTCTTCTGGCGCTGCTGCTCGATCTGAAGTGGCGCGGCCTCTTGCCGGTGGAGCTTGTCGCCTGCAATCTGGATCAGGGCCAGCCGAATTTTCCCAAGCACGTCCTGCCGGAGTATCTGGCGAAGATCGGCGTGGCCCATCGTATCGAATATCGCGATACCTATTCAATCGTGAAGGAAAAGGTGCCTTCCGGCGGCACTTACTGTTCGCTCTGTTCGCGTCTGCGGCGCGGCAATCTCTACCGCATCGCGCGGGAGGAGGGCTGCGATGCGCTGCTGCTTGGCCATCACCGCGAGGATATTCTCGAAACCTTCTTCATGAATTTCTTCCATGGCGGCCGGCTGGCCGGCATGCCGGCAAAGCTGATGAATGACGAGGGCGACCTGATGGTCATGCGGCCGCTGGCCTATTGCGCCGAGGACGATATGGCGAAATTCGCCGCCGCGATGGAATTCCCGATCATTCCCTGCGACCTCTGCGGCTCACAGGACGGGCTTCAGCGCAATGCGATGAAGGAGATGCTGGCGGATATCGAAAGGCGCATGCCGGGCCGCAAGGACGTGATGTTGCGGGCGCTTGCCCATGTGAACCCGTCGCATCTGCTCGATCCGAAGCTTTTTGATTTCTCGGCGCTTGCTGTCACCGGGGCGTCACCTGAAGAGCGTAGGGAGGCCAGCCCTCCCTGATGAAGAAGTGCCCCGCGCCATGAGCCTTTCCGACAAAGATATCGAATTCCTCGTTTCCACCGTCGCCGCTGCCGGCGCGAATGAAATTATGCCCCGCTTCCGCAATTTGAGCGCAGGCGCGATCTCCGAAAAGACCTCCGCCGTCGATCTCGTCACCGAGGCCGATATTCTGGCGGAAAAGGCGATTACCGCCGCGCTGCTTGCACGGTTTCCAAAGGCCCATATCGTCGGTGAAGAGACCTATGAGGCGGACCCGTCCGTCATCCCCGCTCTTGCCGATGCGCCGCTTGCCTTCGTGATCGATCCCATCGACGGCACGTTCAATTACGCCTCCGGCTTTCCCGCTTTCGGCACGCTGCTTGCGGTCACCGTCAAGGGTGAGACGGTGGCGGGTATCATCCACGATCCTGTCATGGGCGATACCATCGTCGCGCTCAAAGGCGAGGGGGCCTACCTCAATCGCAAGAACGGCTCGCAGGCCAGGCTCAAGGTCGCGGATCCCGTGCCATTGTCCGAAATGGTCGGCATCTTTTCCTGGGGCCACAGCCATGAGGATCGCCGTCCTGTCATTGCCGCCAATATGGCGAAGATAAAGATGGCGCTTTCGATCAATTGCTCGGCGCATGAATATTGGCTTGCCTCAGCCGGCAAGCTGCATTTCATCGGTCATGAAAAGCTGATGCCCTGGGATCACCTTGCCGGTGTTCTCGTCCATCAGGAGGCGGGTGGCTATACGGCCCGTTTCGACAACACGCCCTACCGGCCGGGACAGACGGCAGGCGGCATCCTGTCGGCACCCGACAAGGAAAGCTGGAAGATGCTGCGACGGGAAATCGTCGCCTTATAAGATTGATGCTCAGACAGAAGGATATCGCCCATGGCCATCGAACTCGACATCGCCTCTCTTGCCAATGCGCTTCAGGAGGCGGCAGCAGTGGAAATCCTGCCGCGGTTCCGTAATCTGGGCGAAGGCGACGTCAGAATAAAGACCGAAGCGATCGATCTCGTCACCGAGGCCGACGAGGCTGCCGAGCGGCTGATCCGCGCCCGCGTGCAGGACATCATGCCTGATGCACTGTTCATCGGTGAAGAGGCGGTTGCGGCTGATCCGTCTCTACTCGGCAAGCTTGCCGACGCCGATCTTGCCGTGGTGGTCGATCCGATCGACGGCACCTTTAATTTCGCTTCCGGCCTGCCGTTGTTCGGCGTGATGATGAGCGTCATCTCCAAGGGCGAGACCGTTGCCGGCCTGATCTTCGATCCGATGGGCAATGACTGGGCGATTGCCGAAAAAGGCTCCGGCGCATGGCTTTGCGCCGCCGATGGCTCGCAGACGCAGATGTCGGTCGTGACAGCGCCGCACCTGTCGCAGATGGTCGGCATCGCCAATACCGGTTATTTCGATGTGGAGACACGCCGCAAGATTTTGATGAACCTTGCGGATGTGCGGCTCTTCACGAGCTATCGCTGCGCGGCGCATGAATACCGCCTGTTCTGCGGCGGCCACATGCATTTCCTGATGTATAACAAGCTGATGCCCTGGGACCATCTAGCCGGCACGCTGCTTTCACAGGAAGCAGGCGCTTATGCCGCCCGGCTTGACGGTTCGCCTTACCTGCCCCGCCATGTGGATGGCGGGTTGCTGCTGGCGCCGGATCAGGAGACATGGGAGCTGCTGCGCGAGAAGATTTTTACGGTGTGATAGCCGCTCGGCTGTATTCAACAAAGAGGGCGCGGAACAGAATTCCGCGCCCTTTTTATGTGTCCGTTGCCCGTTAATGCGTCGGCTTGTTGTGGGCCTGAAACAGCACACCCTTTTCACCGATCAGCACGAAGATCAAGCCGATGATCGAGACGACGAAGAAGCCGGCCACCATCGGTAGCGCCGTGCCGTCGAAAGCCTGACCGATGCCGGCACCGATCAGCGAGCCGCCGACGGTTCCCATGAAGCCGATGACGGAGGAGGCCGTGCCGGCGACATGGCCGAGCGGCTCCATGGCCAGCGAGTTGAAGTTCGAGCCGATCCAGCCGAACTGGAACATGGCAAATGCGAAGAACACGATGAAGATGGGGAAGGGCATCGGCTCCGGCCCGAATATCTGCACCAGCAACCACACGAAGGTGATGGCGATGAAGCCGAGCAGCGATCCGTGCGACAGCTTGCGCATGCCGAACCTGCCGACAAGCCTTGCATTGATGAAGGATGAGAAGGCCATGAACAGGGCAACGCCGGCGAAGGCCGCCGCAAACCATGCGCCGAGGCCATAAATGCCCTTATAGACCTGTTCAGCCGAATTGATGAAGCCGAACAGCGCGCCGAAGATGAAGGTGCTCGAAAGCGTGTAGCAGAGCGCGATACGGTTGGTGAGCACGATCTTGAAGCCGCCAAGCACCGAGCGGGCGGTGAAGGGACGGACATCGTCGGGATGCAATGTTTCCGGCAGGCGGAAATACATCCAGGCCGTCACGACGACGGCGATGCCGGCCATGAAGGCGAAGATCAGATGCCAGTTGCCGAAGAACAGCACGATCTGGCCGGTGCCGGGTGCGATGACCGGGACGACCATGAACACCATCATGATCAGCGACATGACTTCGGCCATCTGCCGGCCGCCATAGATGTCGCGCACGATGGAAATGGTAATGACGCGCGTTGCCGCCGAACCGATGCCCTGAATGAAGCGCAGGACCAAAAGCCCGGCAAATGACGGCACGAAGACCACGGCAATGGCTGAAACGATGTAGATCGCCAGCCCGACAAGCATCGGCGTGCGGCGTCCGAAACGGTCCGAAATCGGGCCATAAAGAAGCTGGGCGATGCCGAAGCCCAGAAGATAAGTGGAAATGACGTATTGGCGGCTGTTTTCATTGACGACGCCCAGGGATGCGCCGATTTCCTGAAGACCGGGCAGCATGATGTCGATGGCGAGCGCATTCAGCGCCATCAGCATCGCGGCCAGCGCGATAAATTCCGTGCGCCCCATCGAAATGGTGCGGGAGGTGGATTGTGAAAGTTCTGTCACAGGATTGCCCCAAAAAGAACGGCAAAGGCGTTGCATGAAGCAACGCCTGGCATAAATTTCTGACAATCAGGGTGGGCCGGATGAACCGGCCGAAATCAGGCCGCGCCGCGGACGCTGATACCCTGTTCTTGGAAGTGGGCTTGCAACTCGCCGGACTGGAACATCTCTTTTACAATGTCACAGCCGCCGAGGAATTCGCCCTTGACGTAGAGCTGCGGGATGGTCGGCCAGTTGGAATAGTCCTTGATACCCTGACGGATGTCGGCATCGGCAAGCACGTTGATGCCTTTGTAGTCGACGCCGAGATAATCGAGAATCTGTACCACCTGACCGGAAAAACCGCACTGCGGAAATTGCGGGGTGCCCTTCATGAAAAGAACGATGTCGTTGCTCTTCACTTCACTGTCGATCATGTCGTTAATGCCGCTCATAGGCTTATTCCTTTCACATGCGGTTCAAGGCCGCTGCTTTCTGTTCGTTCCTAAATAACATGTCGCCGCGCGATTTCCACCCGTCGGGCGGAAAAAATGCAACAGTGTTGCAGTGCATGACACGCCAAAAAAGTGGTTTGCGGTGCCTCAGCGATGTCTCTGCCGGCTGCGGGCGGCGGCGGTGCGTCTTTTGCTCACCTGTTTCTTGGCCGGCTTGCTTTTGGTCGCGCCACCGAGCGCGGCTTCCAGAACGGAACCGACGATGCCGCCGGCGAGGGAGCCGGTGTTTTTTGTCCGGCGTGTGCGGCGGGTTTTGCGGATACCGGTCTTGGTGAGGATTTCAGACAGCGCGCCCTTGACGACGCCGTTGAGCAATTGATCGACGATGCCAGACAATTTTTCCCCGCCAATAAATAAATCATATTTCCGTCGTGATTTTTACTATACGTGCATCGCCCACTGTATCAAGCGATCCTTTCGGGTGTCTCCAGCCCTGAAGGTTTAAGCATGCCGACCGTCAAGTCTCGACTTGTTCTCTATTTTCCCGGTTTCGATCCGCTTGACGCGGCCGCCCATCACCTGCGTTACCAGCGGGCGGCGGCGCTGGCCGGCAAGACATGGGATGTCGGCTATGCGGTGGGGGGGCTTGAGACTACGTCGGCGGGTGAAGCATTCATGGTAGAGGCGTCGGCTGGTGACTGGCGGACGCGCTCCACGATCTTCATCTACGATCATAATGCGGTGATATCGCGCCTGCGGCATGCGCCCGTCTGGCGGCAGATCGGGCTGGGCTTTGCGGCTGCGGCCGGTATTGTCGCGGAAGGCGGGGCAGGGCGGTATCTTCGCCACGCCTGGCGGTTCGGCCTATTCTTCATCTTCCCGTTCCTGCTGATGCTGGTGGGCGGTGCGCTTGCTGTGGGTATTGCCCTGTCGCCATGGCTGTTCAGTTTGCCGCTCTGGTTGCTTGCGATCAGTCTTCCCGCCGCCACCTTGTTTTTCGTGAAGGCGTTTCTGCCTTTCGCGGAGCGGTTTCACACGTTGCATCTTTACGCCGACTGGCGGTTTGCGCTGGCCGTTGGCCGTGATGAGCCGATTGCCCGCGACTGGATCGAGGAAAAGGCGGCGCTGGTTCTCAAGGCGCTGGAACAACCTTCGGAGGAGGTTCTGGTCGTGTCGCACAGCATGGGGGCCAGTCTGGCGCTCGCCGTGATCGGTCGCGTGCTGGAACTGAAGCCAGAAGCGCTCAATGGCCGCAACCTGTCTTTCGCGACGCTGGGCGGTGCTGCCCTGCAATGCGCGCTGCTGTCGAGTGCGGACAGGCTTCGTGAGAGCGTGGGTAAGATCGCTCGTCACCCGGAAGTGACATGGTTCGATATTCAGTGCCTGACCGATCCTATCCACCTCTACCGGTGCAACACCGTGGCCCTGACCGGCCACAAAGACGCACCGCAGCCGAAGATCGTGCCGATCCGTTTCAAGCATTCGCTTTCGCCGGAGCGTTATAAAAAGAACAAGCGCAACTTCCTGCGCATGCACCGGCAATATGTTCTTGGGCCGGATCGCAGATCCGGTTACGATTTTACCCTGCTGACCGCCGGGCCTTTGCCGGCCGCGACCTTCGCCGATCTGGATTCACAGAGCCCGCCTGCCTTATAAGCGGCGTTTGCCATTCCACCTGATGTGAAAAGGCCCGCGTGAGAGTGTCACGCGGGCCTTTGATTTAGTCCGGAGCCTTTATGCGTCGGCGGGACAGTGAGACTGTCTCGCCGGAACCGCTTTCCCGGCCGCAATCATTCGGGAGCCGAGGTCTGCAGGGCAAGGGCGTGCAGAACGCCGCCCATATTGCCCTTCAGCGCGTCATAGACCATCTGGTGCTGCTGCACGCGGGTCTTGCCCTTGAATGCTTCCGCAACGACTTCCGCCGCGTAATGATCGCCATCACCGGCCAGATCGCGGATCGTGACCTTTGCCCCGGGAATTCCCGCCTTAATCATGTCTTCAATGTCGCCGGGTTTCATGGGCATGGTGTTTCTCCTTAATTCATTCTGCGGCGAGCAAAGTTTCGCCGTCCATGAATTGAGGGAACCACGATTCATGGGCCAAGTGCAATTCTTTAATCTCGACGGCGCGCGCCGTGCCCAGCTTTACGCTTGCACCACCGGTGACGCCGATTGCCGTGCAGGAAACGCCGGCTGCCTTGGCAGCCGCCTGCACCTTGTCGAGATCGGTCTTCTTCACCGTCAGGACATAACGGCCCTGATCTTCACCATAGAAGGTGAGGACCGGATTATGGCCTTCGACCGCATCGATCGTCGCGCCGATGCCAGAGGAAATCGCCATTTCGGCAACCGCAAGGGCGAGGCCGCCCGAAGAGCAATCGTGCACGGCGGTGGTGAGGCCTTCGGTGATGAGACCACGGACGAAATCGCCATTCTGCTTTTCAGCAGCCAGATCGACATGCGGCGCCGGGCCATCGGTGCGGCCATGGATATCACGCATGTAAACCGACTGAGCGATGTGGGTGCCGAGACCGGCAGGCGCGCCGATGAGCAGCACGACTTCGTCAGCGGCGGCAAAACGGATGCGTGCCATGCGGCCCCAATCCTTCAGGAGGCCAACGCCGCCGATGGTGGGGGTGGGCAGGATCGCCTGGCCATTGGTCTCGTTATAGAGCGAGACGTTGCCGGAAACGATCGGGAATTCCAAGACGCGGCAGGCCTCGCCGATGCCCTTGATGGCGTGGACCAGCTGGCTCATGATCTCGGGCTTTTCCGGATTGCCGAAGTTCAGGTTGTCGGTGGCCGCCAGCGGCAGAGCACCTGTCGCGGTGATGTTGCGCCAGCATTCGGCGACCGCCTGCTTGCCGCCTTCGAAGGCATCGGCCTCGACATAACGCGGCGTTACGTCGGAGGAGAAAGCGAGCGCCTTCTTGTCGTGGCCTTCGACGCGCACCACACCGGCATCGCCACCCGGCAACTGCAGGGAATTGCCCTGGATCAGCGTGTCATACTGTTCGTAAACCCAGCGGCGCGAGGAGTTATTGGCCGAACCAATGAGCGACACCAGCGCATCGGCTATATCGGCTGCGGGAATGTCGGTTTCCGCCAGAGGTGCCGGCACCTTGGCGGGCGTCCATGGGCGGTCATATTCGGGAGCCTCGTCGCCGAGTTCCTTGATCGGCAGGTTGGCGACTTCCTCGCCATTGTGAATGACGCGGAAACGCAGATCATCGGTGGTCTTGCCGACGATGGCGAAGTCCAGACCCCACTTGACGAAGATCGCCTTTGCGACTTCTTCCTTCGAGGGTTCGAGAACCATGAGCATACGCTCCTGGCTTTCCGACAGCATCATTTCGTAAGCCGTCATGCGCTCTTCGCGCACCGGCACGGCATTGAGGTCGAGTTCGATACCGAGATCGCCTTTGGCGCCCATTTCGACGGCGGAGCAGGTGAGGCCGGCGGCACCCATGTCCTGAATGGCGATGACCGCTCCGGTCTTCATCAGCTCAAGGCAGGCTTCCAGCAGGCACTTTTCGGTGAAGGGGTCTCCGACCTGAACCGTCGGGCGCTTTTCTTCGATGGATTCGTCGAATTCGGCAGAAGCCATGGTCGCGCCGCCAACGCCGTCACGGCCGGTCTTTGCGCCGAGATAAACGACCGGCAGGCCGACGCCCTTGGCTTCCGACAGGAAGATCGCATTGGACTTGGCAAGGCCGGCTGCGAAGGCGTTGACGAGGATATTGCCGTTATAGCGCGGATCGAATTCCACTTCGCCGCCGACAGTCGGCACGCCGAAGGAATTGCCGTAACCGCCGACACCGGCGACGACACCGGCCACGAGGTGGCGGGTCTTCGGATGATCGGGTGCGCCGAAGCGCAGCGCATTCATGGCGGCGATGGGGCGGGCGCCCATGGTAAAGACGTCACGCAGGATGCCGCCGACGCCGGTCGCGGCACCCTGATAGGGCTCGATATAGGACGGGTGGTTGTGGCTCTCCATCTTGAAGACGACGCAGTCGCCGTCATCGATATCGACAACGCCGGCGTTCTCGCCGGGGCCTTGAATGACGCGGGGTCCCGTGGTCGGCAGGGTCTTCAGCCACTTCTTGGAAGACTTGTAGGAGCAGTGCTCGTTCCACATGGCCGAGAAGATGCCAAGCTCGGTAAAGCTCGGTTCCCGTCCGATCAGGTCGAGGATACGCTGGTATTCGTCGGGCTTCAGCCCGTGGGATGCAACGAGTTCCGGGGTGATCTTGATGGAGTTTGAGATAGACATAGGTCTCACGCGGTTCGAGCCGAGGAAAGTTTCCGGTTCTTTAGCGCAAGAGGCTGGATCGTGCGACAGGAAAATGCGCCGCTTTGCCCGCTAATTGGCGGTTTGTGCCGATATTAGCGACCTGCAGGTGGTGCCCGCAGGGCCGTGGCAGGGATCAGGCCACGCTTTCATAGCCGGCTGAACCATTATCGAGCAGGTGACGAAGAATGCTGAAGCCGTGTGTCAGTTCCTCGCGGCTGGAAGGGCCGGAAAAGCTGATGCGGACGCGATGGAAGACCTTTTCCGTTCGCCCGGCCTTGAACTCGTCCTCGTCGTCGATCAGCACGCCCTCCTTCATCGCCGCATTGCGGAAGGTGCCGGAAAGCCAGGGTTCAGGCAGCCGCAGCCACAGGAAGGCGATATCGGGCAGCGAGTTGAAATCCAGCCCGGCAAAGACGCGTCTGGCGATCGCCTCGCGCTGGTTGATCTCGGCGATACAATCCTTGCGGATGTCATCGGCGTCGCCGCTATTGACGAGACGTGCATTCAATTCGGCGAGCATGAAGGGCAATCCACCCGTCATCATCGAATGGGAAATCCGGATACGCGAGGAATATTGCGCCGGGCAGGCGACCCAGCCGCCGCGGACACCGGCGGCGACGGATTTCGACAGGCCGCCGACCACGAAGGTGATATCGGGCGCGAATTCGGCGATCAGCGGAATCGCCTCGCGGGTCATCGCCCCATAGAGATTGTCTTCCACGATCCATACGCCGTATCGGCGGGCGATCTCGGCAATGGCGCGGCGGCGTTCTTCCGGCAGGGTGGCGCAGGTGGGGTTCTGGCCTGCTGACATCAGGAAGATCATTTTCGGGTGCTGCTGGGCGCAGACGCGTTCGAAATCGTCAGGGACGATGCCGTTTTCGTCTACTTCCACCAGTGTCACCCGCCGGCCTGCAAGCCCGGCACTGCGGCTGATATGGGAATAGGTCAACGGTTCGAAGACGATGCGGTCCCCCGGCGCCGTCATCGCCGTCACCACGCTCATCACCGCCGCATGGGCGCCGAGCGTCGAGACGATATTTTCCGGCTTTGGCGACCAGCCGTTCTGGGAAAGCCAGCGGACACCCGCCATACACCAGTTATCGGGGAACGAACGGGCGTAATTGGTGATGTCGCTGGTGTGCTCTCGGGTGACGGCCTCGATGTGCCTGGCGATCAGCGCGCTCTGGCCGACATCCGGTGCCGCGGTCGTGTTCAGCCGGAATTCGGCGCTGGCGTCTATGGCGTGGCGCGTGCTGCCAAAGGCTGCTGCCACCGGTTCCAGTCGCGACGAGGGGGCAGGGGTCTTGCGCTCGTTGACATAGGTGCCGCGGCCGACCTCGCCGCTGACGAGACCACGTTCATGAATCAGCGCATAGGCGCGGCTGATTGTCCCGATTGTCACGCCGAGATCATAGGCGAGATTGCGCTGCGGCGGCAATTTTGCGCCGGCCTGCAACACGCCGTCGGAAATCGCGCACTCGATGCTGTCGGCAAGGCGGAGATAAATCGGGCCGTTGCCCGCTGCGATGTCAGGAAGCCAATTTGTCATGGTGACAATTTATGCATTGTATCTGTCGGTAAGTCAATTGTATTTATTGGCTGCATTCAACGGTGACAATCACACGGAGACAATAGGTGCAATATGCGCAAGATGGATCAATACCTTTCGACAGCGGATACGCTTTATCCTGATGGCTACGAACGGGAACGCGTGTTCCGCGATGCCGGCGACATGGTCGCACCGGCGCCCTTTCCGGCCAAGATCGCCCGCACGCTTATTGGTCGCCTGATTATGGGCATGTCGCACTGGCAGCAGAAACGACGGGGGCGGCTCGCCTTGCGGGAACTGCCCGACGATCTTCTGGAGGATATCGGCGTTACGCGGGACGAGGCCTTGAAGGAGGCCGCGAAATCGCAGCTTTTCTCCTGGCCGTCGCGGTCTTTGTAATTTTTGTCGAAGAGCGGTGCCTTCTTTCCCCGGTGCCATCAAGCCATTCGGCAGCCCGCCACGCCACTCCCAACCGGCGTCGGCGGGTTTTTTTATGCGTTTACACGGGGATGCAGGCAAACGGCCAAAACAATTCTCCGTCATCCTCGGACGTGTCCCGAAGATCTGCAACATATCGATTTTGTTGACGTGCTTAGGCCCTCGGACAAGCCCGAGGATGACGTTCTTGGCGTAGATATATGCCTAAATCAGCAGCCCTTGCCGCCGTTCGCCCAGCGCTTGACATCGGTTGAGATGCGGCCGGAGATGGCCTCGTTCATCGCGGGTCCGAAAGCGTCAAGCTTTGCCGGATTGCCTTCTGCCTGAACGACCAGCATGGGGCGCGATTCCGGGCTGTTGCGCGGTACGAGCAGGATGCGCGGACGGCCGGAGAAGGAGTTGAGTTCCGGGGCCAGACGATAGGCCTTGAACGCCGCATCGCCCGATTTGAACCAGCAGGCATTTGCGCCAAGAGCAATCCGTTCCATCGTCGGCAGGGCCGCACGGGATACGGAGGCGGCCGGCTGCGGTTTCGGCTGGCAGGCGGCGAGCGCTACTGCTGCGAGCAGCAATCCGGTGGCTTTGTAGGCATTGTGGCGAAGAAGACGAGGCATCAGGTCATCCAGAAGAGAAGCCGAAACTTAGCCGAAAGCCGGCATTAAAAAAGGCGGGCTCAAAGCCCGCCCGGTCTGTCAGGCTGCGATGACGCCGAGTGCGGAGGCGAAGAGGCCGCGGCCATCATTGCCGCCATGGGCGGCTTCGATGAGGTTTTCCGGATGCGGCATCATGCCAAGCACATTGCCCCTGGCGTTGATGACGCCGGCAATATCGTTCATCGAGCCGTTTGGATTGGTGCCTTGCGCATAACGGAACACGACCTGGCCGTTGTCTTCGACGGACTTCAACTCATCCGTATCGAGGAAGTAATTGCCGTCGTGATGGGCGACGGGGCAGCGCAGGATCTGGCCCTGGTCATAGGCGCGGGTGAATTCGGTGTCGTTGTTGATGACTTCGAGCTTCACTTCACGGCAGACAAATTTCAGCGAGGCGTTGCGCATCAAAGCACCCGGCAGCATGCCCGCCTCGACCAGAATCTGGAAACCGTTGCAGACGCCGAGAACCTTGACGCCCTGTTCGGCCTTTTCGCGAATGGCCTGCATGACCGGCATGCGCGCCGCAATCGCGCCGCAACGCAGATAGTCACCATAGGAAAAGCCGCCCGGAATGACGATCAGGTCGACATCAGGAATATCCGTTTCCGTCTGCCAGATGGTGACGGGCGCGCTTCCGGAGATTTTCGTCAGCGCGGCGATCATGTCGCGGTCGCGGTTGAGGCCGGGAAGTTGGACGACAGCGGATTTCATGGACGGCGGCTCCTTGGGCTTCAGAGAATGGCGATGGCGTAGTTTTCGATGACCGTATTGGCCAGCAGCTTTTCGCACATTGCCTTCAGGTCGGTTTCGGCCTTGGCCTTGTCGGCGCCTTCCAGTTCCAGATCGAAGACCTTGCCCTGACGGACATGGCCGACGCCGCCGAAACCGAGGCTGCCGAGCGCGCCTTCAATTGCCTTGCCCTGCGGATCGAGAACGCCGTTCTTCAGCGTAACAGTCACCCGTGCCTTGATCACCTGATCTTCTCCTGATTTTACCTTGCGGTGTCGATATTACTTCACGAGGCCGATATTACTTTACCAGGACAGGGCCGGTGCCGCGGATCGGTTCGTTTTCATTGATGATGCCGAGACGGCGCGCCACTTCGGAATAGGCTTCCACAAGTCCGCCCAGATCGCGGCGGAACAGGTCCTTGTCCATCTTTTTCTGGGTCTCGATGTCCCAGAGGCGGCAGCTGTCCGGTGAAATCTCGTCGGCGAGAATGATGCGCATCATGTCGCCTTCGAACAGACGGCCGCATTCGATCTTGAAATCGACGAGCTGGATGCCGACGCCGAGGAACAGGCCGGAGAGGAAGTCGTTGACGCGGATGGCAAGCGCCATGATGTCGTCAAGCTCGGCGGGGTTGGCCCAGCCGAAAGCCGTGATGTGCTCTTCGGAGACCATCGGGTCTTCCAGCTCGTCGGACTTGTAATAAAACTCGATGATGGAGCGCGGCAGGACCACGCCTTCTTCGATGCCGAGGCGCTTGGACAGCGAGCCGGCGGCGACATTGCGCACGACGATCTCGAGCGGGATCATTTCCACTTCCTTGATCAACTGCTCGCGCATGTTGAGGCGGCGGATGAAGTGAGTGGGAATGCCGATCTTGTTCAGATGTGTGAAGACGTATTCGCAGATACGGTTATTCAACACACCCTTGCCGTCGATGACTTCGTGCTTTTTCTTGTTGAAGGCGGTCGCATCGTCCTTGAAGAACTGGATAAGCGTGCCTGGCTCCGGACCTTCGTAAAGGATCTTGGCCTTGCCTTCGTAAATACGGCGGCGACGGTTCATGATAGCAGGTCTCTTGGTTGACGCCGATTCTGGCGGCGTTAAGTTTGGTCTTTGAAGCGGTCCCTTAAAGGAAAAGACTGCATTCTACAATGAGGCGCGCCGATCTTCCCTTCAATTCTTGTGTCGGGCCATGAAGCAACGACGTCAGGCATGGAACGGCCAAGGCATGACATGGCGCGCCTTTGCCCGGATCGTCAGGTCTCGGGCGTCTTCAGGCGGCTCAGGAACTGGGCAAACACCATGCCGCCTTCGGGCCACGGGCCATGGCCGGACTCGGCGTTGATGTGGCCGGACATGCCGGCATCCACCAGCATCGAGCCCCAGGCGGCAGCAATGTCGTCGGCATGTTCGTAAGTGCCGAAGGGATCGTTGCGGCTGGCGATGGTGATGGTCGGAAACGGCAGCGGATCGCGCGGATAAGGCCCAAAGGTCATCAGGTGTTTTGGCCGGATATCCGGATTGGCGACATCGGGTGGGGCGACAAAAACGGCACCTGCGACCTTATGGGCGATCTCAGGCAGAGCATGGATCACGGTCGGCACACCGAGCGAATGGGCAACCAGCACGACGGGCTTGGTAGCGGCGTTCACCTCTTCCACCAGCCGCGCCACCCAGTCTTCCTTCACGGGCTTGGTCCACTCGGCCTGCTCGACCCGGCGCGCGGTGGATAGCTTGCGCTCCCAGCGGGTCTGCCAGTGGTCGGGGCCGGAATTGGTGTAACCGGGTACGATGAGGATATCTACTTCTGAAACTTTCATGCGCCCATATCTGTGCTTTGATGCCGTCGCGATCAAGACCGCGACGGCATTAACTTTGGAGACCCCAAAATTACGCCTTGCCGAAGACGCGGGCGAAGATCGTGTCGACGTGCTTGGTGTGGTAACCGAGGTCGAACTTTTCGCGGATCACGTCTTCAGGCAGCGCTGCGCGCACTTCCTCGTCGCCCAGCAGTTCCTCCAGGAAATCCGCGCCCTGTTCCCAGACCCGCATGGCGTTGCGCTGTACCAGACGGTAAGCGTCCTCACGGGAAACGCCGGCCTGTGTCAGCGCCAGGAGAACGCGCTGCGAATGCACGAGGCCGCGGAACTTGTTCATGTTCTTCAGCATGTTGTCCGGGTAGATCACCAGCTTTTCGATGACGCCGGCAAGGCGGTTCAGCGCGAAATCGAGCGTGACGGTCGTATCGGGGCCGATGGCGCGCTCCACGGAGGAGTGGCTGATGTCGCGCTCGTGCCAGAGAGCCACGTTTTCCATGGCCGGGACGACGGACATGCGCACCAGACGGGCAAGGCCGGTCAGGTTTTCGGTCAGCACCGGGTTGCGCTTGTGCGGCATGGCCGACGAACCCTTCTGGCCCGGAGAGAAGAACTCTTCGGCTTCCAGAACCTCGGTGCGCTGCATGTGGCGGATTTCGATGGCGACGTTTTCTATCGATGAGGCGATGACGCCGAGAACGGCGAAGAACATGGCGTGACGGTCACGCGGGATGACCTGCGTGGAAACCGGCTCCGGCGTCAGGCCAAGCTTTTCGCAGACATGTTCCTCAACGCGCGGGTCGATGTTGGCGAAGGTGCCGACCGCACCGGAGATTGCGCCGGTGGCGATCTCGGCGCGGGCATTGACGAGGCGCTCGCGGTTGCGGTGCATCTCGGCGTAGAAGCGGGCGAAGGTCAGGCCCATCGTGGTGGGTTCCGCATGGATGCCGTGGCTGCGGCCGATGCGCACCGTGTCCTTGTGCTCAAAGGCGCGGGTCTTCAGGGCGGCAAGCACGCGGTCCATATCGGCAAGCAGCAGATCGGCGGCGCGGACGAGCTGAATGTTGAACGTGGTGTCGAGCACGTCGGAGGAGGTCATGCCCTGATGCACGAAGCGGCTGTCGGGACCGACGAATTCGGCGAGATGGGTCAGGAACGCGATGACGTCGTGCTTGGTGACGGCCTCGATCTCATCGATGCGGGCGACGTCGAAGGTGGCGCTGCCGCCCTTTTCCCAGATCGTCTGGGCCGCCGATTTCGGAATGACGCCGAGGTCGGCCAGCGCGTCACAGGCATATGCCTCGATCTCGAACCAGATGCGGAATTTTGTTTCCGGCGACCAGATGGCGACCATTTCCGGTCGGGAGTAACGAGGGATCATGGCAATGACTTTCTTCGTAGAGAGGATTGGCTTCGTAGAGAGGCTTGGCTTTGCGGGAGTTTTGCTGCCCGTTTAGCAAAGTGTTCCGGTAATCTCAATCTAAAGCTACATGGCTCGATGCGCCCGTCGGCAAAGGATTGCGCCCGCCAGCGCCAGCGGAACGACGGCAAACGGAAAATAGAGGCCGAGGCCGAGAATGCAAAATTGGTAGATCGCGCCGAGCGAGGTGAATATCTGCTGGAAAAACCAGATGCGCGAAAAGGCTGGCGCGTGCCACTGCGCATAAAAGATGCGGTACTGGAAAGCGAAAAATGCCGCTGCGACCGCCAGGGTGAAGAATGCGATGGCGAAGCAGCTTGCCGCAAAGCGCAAGGGCAGGCTGGCAGAGGCGGGCAGGGAGCGCAGCGCCACCATGGCCAGCGGCCAGCCGAGAAGGCCGCCGCAGAAGAACAGCAGAGTGATTTCGGCGGCATGGTCGGTTTCCAGCCGGTTTCGGAGATAGAGACCGAGAGCGGCGGTGGCCGCCGAACAGACGGCCCAGACAAGCGGGGCGAGGAGCGGGAACAGCGATGCCGATATTGTATTGCGGAAATCCTGCCTGTCGCTGTCCATCAAGCCCTCATCCAAACGCCCCGTCGTCCTGCTTCCGGCGTGTTCGCTGCGTGGATCAGGACCTTCCGGCCTCTGCCGCCGTGCGCAACAACGATACCGTCTTGCGGTAGTCTTCGACGCCATCACCCTTGAAGACCGCTGAGCCGGCCACCAGCGCATTGGCGCCGGCGGCGATGATCGCGCCGGCTGTCTGCGCCGTGACGCCGCCATCCACTTCAAGTTCGATCGGCCGGTCGCCGATCATCGCCTTTGCGGCGCGAATCTTGTCGAGCATGGCGGGAATGAATTTCTGGCCGCCGAAACCGGGATTGACGCTCATGATCAGGATGAGATCGACATCATCAAGCACGTTTTCGATGACGGAAAGCGGCGTGGCGGGATTGAGCGTCACGCCGGCCTTCCGGCCGAGTGTACGGATTGTCTGCAACGACCGATGCAGATGCGGCCCGGCCTCCGCATGCACGGTGATGCTGTCGCAACCGGCCTTGGCGAAGGCTTCGAGATAGGGATCAACGGGGGCGATCATCAGGTGGCAATCGAAAAAGGCATTGCTGTGCGGGCGAAGCGCCTTGATAACATCTGGCCCGAACGAGATATTGGGGACGAAATGACCGTCCATGACGTCGAGATGGATCCAGTCGGCACCCGCTTCCGTGACATCGGCGACCTCCTGTCCGAGCTTGGCGAAATTGGCAGCCAGGATCGACGGGGCTATCCGGATGGGCAGGGACATGGGGCAAACTCCTCTCGACGCGTTGCGTAAGCTGCCTTTAGCATCAAGTATCCGGGTTTGAAACGGCCTGCCGCGCGGTTGCCGGCGGTTTTCAGTATCGCGTCTTCAAATTTCCCGTAGCAACGGCTCTACCTATTGTTTTTCGGCTTTGTCCGCCGGTTCGAAGCGCTGGCCGTTCCAGCGCTGCAGACGGTAGGGATTGTCCGAAAGCTCGTGCGAGGGATTGAAACCCAGATCGCCGATCACGGTTTTGAAGGCGGTGCCGGTCGCCAAAATTTCCGGCGCGGGTTTTGACTGCGCCTGCGCCGCTTCCGCGAGCGCTGCTGTCAGTTCTGCGGCCGCATAGGCGGGCAGAACATAGCCTTCCGGTTCGATGCCGGCGGCGCGCAATTCACCGCTGACGGCCTGTGCCGATGGCAATGTGTCATAGGCCGGGCGGGTGATGGCGAGCACATTTGCCGTGAGTGCTACGGGGGCGTTCGCCGCATTCATGGCGTCACCGCTCATGATGGTGAGGGGAATGTTCTCGGAGCTGGCATCCCGGGCGACAATGGCAACATCGTTGCGTTCCGCGCCGATGAAGACATGGGTGATGCCGGTTCGCGCCAGCCGGCGCACCAGTGCTACCTGCTGTTCCTGGTTGGGGCGCATCGTGTCGGTGAAGGTGGGTTTCAGCCCGTTTTCCTCCAGCTTCGAGCGAATCCTGTCGACGAGTTCGCGGCTGTAGATCGTACCGTCATCCACAAGTGCGATCGAGTGTCCTTTCCAGTCGCGCAGGATGATTTCCGCTGCCCTTTCCGATTCGGCCCTTTCCGAAGGGGCGAGGCGGAAAAGCGGCCAGCCGTATTTCAAAGCATCTTCCATCAGGATAGGTGCGCGGCTGGAGAGCGTGATGGCCGGGATGGCGGCCGCCTTCAGCGGCGGCAGAACGTCCTTGAGCGTTTCGGTGCACAGGAAACCGATTGCTGCGCTGACCTTGGCGGCAACAAGGCCATCAGCAACGGCGCCGCCGCTGCCATCTTCGCAGCTTTCATGGATTTCGACGACATCAAGCCCAAGTTTGGCGGCAGCGGCCTTCGCACCCTGCCGTACCTGCTGCCCCAGAAGCTCATATGGCCCGTTCTGCGGAGCAACAATGCCGATCGACGCCGCGCTTGCTGAGCCCGCAAAGGCAAAACCGGCGATGATCGTTAGCAGGCGAAGTGAAAGCATGACGTGCGCGAAATCCTGTTGTCCCGCTTGATGTTTATCGGCAACAAACGGTTTTCCAAAGGAAAAATCGCCGCAACCCCAGCATAATCGCATATCGTGCTGCGCGAGGCGACAGTTTGCATCGCCAGTTGTCCGATTCAGGGAAGCAGGGTCTCAAGACACGTTGGGGTTGTTTCTATCCAATATAATTGCGCGCTACTGTCTTCATGGCGGATTGATTTTTGCGGATCGGCAAGTCGCTCTTGCAACGTGCGAAGGAAGAAGTATCTCCATTGCTTGTTGAGAGGATTTTTACTTTATAAAACTGTAACATCCGGTGCGTATAAGCACAGTTTAGCAATGGCATGTTTGCCGTTTTGCCCTTTAAAGTGCAGATGCGAAATGTGCACATTTTATTTTCATATATTTAAATTATTGATATTTAACGTAAAAATTCACGTTTTCCGTCTTCCGTTGATTTTTCTTCGTGTCTTTTTTCGCATTTGCGAGAAGATTTGCTTGACGGAAAGTAAATGTTTAGCTTAGATATACGTGTTTCAGGGGACGACTGAAATTGGCTGTAACAAGCCTCGGAAAGTGTTCCGATTATAAGCACTGCCAGACTATATTACATTCTATATTATATTATTTTCATTACGTATAAACCGCTTCGGGAAACTGGGGCGGTTTTTTACATGAAGCTAATTTAAGCAATTTAAAATTGAATTTGAAAAGCTTCACGCAAAGCTGTTCTCTTATTATTATATTTTCCGAAAAGAAATCGCTCTGCCGGATTGCCTTCATTGTAGGCAGGCGAGACTGCCGCCATTTTCGACCCTCCCGTTCCGGATTGACAGACCAGCGTCACCTGCGGCGGCGGCGCGCTTGTCGGTCCCTTATTCGGCTCTGTTTCAGGATTTCAGGGCGGCCAGCGCGTCTTTCGCGAAGGCGGAAATGGGTGCGGGAAGATTGTCGGGATAAAACCAGCCGATATCGGAAAGCTTGTCCGGTTCGGTCAATGCCGGCTCGCCGTGCGTATCGTGGGCGACGAAGATCAGCGACACCCAATGGTGCCGCTCTTCGGTGTTGATATATTCGCTGTGACAGAGAAATTCGACCTTGCCGATTGTCAGCCCGGTTTCTTCTTCGGCCTCTCGCCTTGCTGCAGCGAGGGAGGATTCGAGGTGATCCACCTTACCGCCCGGAATACTCCAGTATCCGGCTTCCGGCGCTTTCAGGCGCCGGCAAAGAAGCAACTGGCCATCGCGCAATATCGCAAGGCCAACGCCGACACCCGGAAAATCGAGCCCTGGTTTGATTGTCGGCGTCATATTGGTACTGGCCTCAACCCTTGGCGTTGGCCACGATCAGCATGAAGGCGGGAATGTCGTCGCCAAAGCCGACAGGGGTCGGGCCATCATCATGGTCGCGATAGTGGCGGCGGCGCTCGCGGTTGTCGTCATTGGCGTGCAGCGGATTACGGGTATTGCGGTCGGAATTGCGCGGCGTCTTTTCCGGTCTGCGTTCTGCTTTCACCTTGTCGTCTCCGTGAGCCACGATCTCGGTAACCGCAGCGGATTGTGCATCCTGATTGATGTTTTCGACCGGCGACGTGGCCGTGTCGCGACGGTTTCTGTCGCGGCCCCTGCCGCCACGTTCCTTGCTACCTCTGCTGCTGCGGCCGGAATTGCTCTCAAAGCTTTCCATGGGCGCGGGGAGAGTGGAAAGGTCACCGCTCAGCCACTCGATCTTTTCGCCGATCAGCTTTTCGATCGCGTCGAGATATTTCGCGTCGCTTCTGGTGACGATGGTGAAGGCCTTGCCCGAACGGCCCGCACGGCCGGTGCGGCCAATACGGTGGACATAGTCTTCAGCATGGATGGGAACGTCGAAGTTGAAGACGTGGCTGACATCGGGGATATCAAGTCCGCGCGCTGCAACGTCAGAGGCGACGAGCAGCGTCAGATTGCCGTCCCGGAAGTTCTGCAGCATCGTGGTGCGCGAACGCTGGTCCATATCGCCATGCAGTGCGCCGACGGAAAAGCCGTGACGGTCGAGCGAACGGAACAGTTCTGCGACATCCTTCTTGCGATTGCAGAAAATGATGGCGTTCTTGAGTTCGGCCTCTTCGGCGCGGACGAGATCGCGCAGGACCGCGCGCTTCTCATAGTCCTTGTTATGCGCAGCCACGATTTGCTGGGTCACGGTTTTCGCTGTGGAAGAGGGCTTGGCGACCTCGATACGCTCGGGGTTCTGAAGGAAGCGGTCGGCGAGCTTCTGGATTTCCGGCGGCATGGTGGCCGAAAAGAACAGCGTTTGCCGGGTAAAGGGAATCATCTTCACGATGCGTTCGATATCGGGAATGAAGCCCATGTCCAGCATGCGGTCGGCTTCGTCGATGACGAGGATTTCCACGCCGGTCATCAACAGCTTGCCGCGCTCGCAATGGTCAAGAAGGCGGCCGGGGGTGCAGATGAGAACATCGGCGCCACGCTCGAGCTTGCGATCCTGATCTTCAAACGAAACGCCGCCGATAAGCAGGGCGACGTTCAGCTTGTGATTCTTGCCGTATTTCTCGAAGTTCTCCGCCACCTGCGCTGCAAGCTCGCGGGTCGGCTCGAGGATCAGTGTGCGCGGCATTCTGGCGCGTGCGCGACCCTTTTCGAGCAGGGTGAGCATCGGCAGCACGAAGGACGCGGTTTTGCCCGTACCGGTCTGTGCGATACCGCAGATATCACGCTTTTCGAGAGCGGGCGGAATGGCGCCAGCCTGAATGGGTGTCGGCGTCGTGTAGCCGGCATCTGCAATAGCGGAAAGAACTTTTTGGCTCAGGCCAAGATCAGAGAATGTTGTCAAAGGAAGAACTTTTTCCGTTCTGGTTCGGTAAGAACACCTGCGTGCCGCTGCGACACTTGCAAAGACTTGGCGCGGGGATATGCCCAAATTGCCGGAAAGTCAAGGAAACAACGGGAAATGCGCGCGAAACGTCGCGGTTCTGACGAGGCTTTTTGGCCTGTGGCGCGGTTTCGGCCGATTTATCGTAAAAAGCGCAAAAAAAGCGTTAAAATAGGGCCATCATTTTAGATAGGTTTTCAGCTCCGCCCCGGCGACCAGAAACCGCATCGGATCGACGGGCGTATCGTTGCGGCGCACCTCGTAATGCACATGCGGACCGGTCGAACGACCGGTGCTGCCGGCGCGGCCGATTATATCGCCGGCCTCGACTTTTTCACCGGCCTTAACGAGGATCGCGGAGAGATGGCCGAATCGCGTCGAGACGCCCTGACCGTGATCGATCTCGACCATATTGCCGTAACCGCCGGAATTTTCCGCCACCGTCACCTTGCCCGCGCCGGTGGCTTTGACGTCCGCGCCGGTTTCGGCGCGAAAGTCGATGCCGGTATGCAAAGCGGGCCGCCCCAGAAACGGATCCATCCGGTTACCGAACCGGCTGGTTATCGTTCTGCCGGGAGCGGGGTTGCCGAAGGGCAGGGCGGTTGCGGTTTCCTTGACGATGTCCAGCCGGTTCAGCGCATTGTCGAGATTGGTCAGCGACAGGTTGAACGGGTCGGTTTCGCTGCGTTCGGGCGCCGCATAGGGACCGCCGATATCGTCCGTGCCGCTTTCGTCGATTTTCAATCCGGCCTGCCGGATGATGTCCTGCATCGCGCTTGCCTTGTCTTCGGCATCGTTGGTCAGCCTGGCGATGCGCGATATCTGCTGGCGCTCGATATCCTTCAGCGAAATTGTCACTTTGGAAAATACCCGATCGGCCCGGTCCGACGGTGTTTCGCCGGATTGAGGCACGTAGGCGGCGCGTCTATCGGTTGCGGCGGGCTCTTCCCGCTGCGACTTGCGCGGCGCCATCAGCGTTTCAATTGCTGAAAGTCCGCCCGTCAGGTCGGCGCGTTTTTCCGGCGCCATGGCGTTTGAAAGGGAAGAGGGCGCGGCCGGTGTGGCGGCGATGCCGGAATTTTCGGCGCGCTCCAGCAACTCGCTCATGCGCCCGTGTCTGGAGGTCAGTGCCGCCTGCTGTTCCAGCAGCTTTTCCACTTTCTTTTCAACAACCTGCTGGTCAAGCAATTGCCGGGAGGTGACGCGGTCGACCTGCGCCCTGAGCGCTGCGATACGGTCTTCATAATCATTCTGCATGCGGGTCTGGCGCGCCATGGTCGCACCTATCAGGTCGTCACGCAGGATAAGGTAGCCGGTGGCGCCGAGATAGCCGAGCGAAAACAGGCCAATGGTGCAGCCGGCAAGAGCGGCCATCCACGGCCGAATGGTCATATGCCGAACCTTCTCGCCGCTCGCCAGAATAAGGACGTGCTGCGGCCGCTTTTTGCCGAATACCCGGTTTTCCGCTGTATCAGTCAAAATCTCTCTCCGGACTGGCCGATTTCTCACAGGAAATCATAATTCGTTAAGGTTAACGAAGTTTTGCCGGAAGCAATTTTCAGCGCTTGTGTTGCGTTGCCGAGAGCGGTTTTGGCTGTGGCTGACGGCGGTCAGCGAGCGGCAAAAGGACGGCGTCAGGCCGGCCTCGCCACACCGCGCCGCGAGATGATTTTGAAAGGGGGCGTCACACGACAGCTTCGCCTTTAGAGTTTGCGTGCAGCCTCAAGCACGGCCTGTGCGTGGCCCGCAACCTTCACCTTGTTCCAGATTTCCGCGATTCTGCCGTCCGGCGCGACGAGGACAGTGGTGCGTTCGACACCCATGTATTTCTTGCCATACATGCTTTTTTCCTTCCACACGCCGTAAGCTTCGAGCGCCTTTCTCTCCTCGTCGGAGGCCAGCATGACGGACAGCGCGTGTTTTGCGGCAAATTTGTCGTGGCTTTTGACGCTATCAGGGGAAATGCCGATGACGACGGCATTGGCGGCCTCGAATTCGCCGCCCAGCGCGCTGAAGTCGATCGCTTCTGCGGTGCAGCCCGAAGTATCGTCCTTCGGGTAGAAATAGAGAATGACGGCCTTGCCTTGAAGTTTGGACAATGTCACCGTTCCTTCACCGTTGCGGGGCAAAGTAAAATCCGGAGCAGGGCTGCCAATCGTCAAGTCTGTCATAATCTACCTTTCTTTCGCCGGGATGTTGAGTGAAAGTCGCCACATTCGATATATAGCGAAACCGCGCGTCGTCCAGATCACGATTGAGATTTCAGGCCGAATTCACCTGTAATCTGAATCGTCATCTGGGTTAAGGAACTTAGAGCGGCGTTCCAGACGAAAACCGCTTACACTTTTCGCCATCCCGCTGCGGTGTTGCGGCGAAACAAAAGCTATTCAGGGGCAAGCACGGGCGTATGGCTGAAGTCAGGGGTGAAAAGGTCAAGTTTGGCAGGCGCGATATCATTGCCCTGCACGATCTCCCTTCGGCACAGGCCGAAGATCCCATCATCGTGCATTGCCCGGCACCGCGTTCCATGGCGCGCGCCTTTATCAAGATTTTCGCGGCTCTCTTTGTGCTGGCCTTCCTCTCCATCGGCGGCATCATTGTTTCCGTCGAGACGGGATCGATCGACAAGACGCTTTCCAGCCAGGCGCAACAGGCGCTGGAGAGGGCGCTTGGGCCGCACTACAGCGCCCGGATCGGGTCGTCTGCCATACGGTTCTCCACCGGGCTGCGGCTGGCGCTGGTGGCTGAGGATGTGGATATCGTCGAGAAGGAATCCGGCCAGCATCTGAGCCGGGCGCGGGCGATCGGCATGGCGCTCGATCCGCTTGCGCTGCTGATCGGCCGCATCTCGGTGCAAAGCCTTGAAGCCGACGGTATGGAACTCGATACGGCGCTTTTGCCCAAGGGCAACGGTTTTGATCTTTCCAATATCAAGCTCGACGCCGTACCGCAGCAATTGCAGGGGGCGTTCCAGCAACTCGACAAACTCGCCCAGGCTTTCCTCAGCAGCGGGACCGAAGAAATCGATATTTCCAGCGTTTCGCTGCATCTGCCGCCCGGTGAGCTTGGAAAGCCGCGCACCATCGAGATACGCGAGCTGTCGCTGACACCCGACCAGCAAGGCGGTTATTCGCTTGATGGCGAGACGCTGTTTAACGGTGAAATCGCCAGCGTCTCGCTCAAGACATCGGGATCGGGCGGTATGATCGATGGCTTCCAGGCCCGGATCGACGGTTTTGATATCAGCCCGTTCCTTGAAAAATTCGATCCGGAAGGCAATCTGCACGAGGGGCTGAACGTCAAGACCGGTGTCAGCATCGTCGCCCGCCGCGCCGTCGAAGGGCATGAGCCGAGGCTCGACGTCGCGGTCGGCATGGGCAATGGAACGCTTTTGATCGGTGGCGAGGCGCAGCCATTTACGGCGGGCACCGTCAATGCGCGCTATGATTTTCAAAAAAGCACCCTTGTGATCGAAAATTCGCGGGTGGATCTGGGTCGAACCATCATTCCGGTCACAGGCGAAATCAGGGATACGGAAGAGGGTTTCGGTCTTTCGCTGCGGATAGACAACGGGATTGCCTCATCCGAGGCCTCTGGTGAGGAGCCGGTTTCCTTCAACGTGAAGGCGGATGGACAGTATACGGCGGCTACAAAGCAGCTTGAGGTGCCCTCGCTTTACGTCAGCGGCCCGCTGGGAGACATGGCGGGATCGCTGAAACTCCGCTTCGGAGTAGGGTCGCCCGAAATCAGCTTCGTGGGACAAATCCCGAAAATGGAGGCTACGGCCGTCAAGCAGCTCTGGCCGTTCTGGATGGCGCACAAGCCGCGTGAATGGGTGGTATCCAACCTTTATGGCGGCACGGTCACCAATGGCTCTATTGCGGTCTTCATTCCACAGGGGCGGATGTGCGGCCCCGGTTGTCCGCTGGTGCTCGGCGAAAGCGAAATGCAGATCCGCTTTGATATCGACGATACGCGGCTCAACACCACCGGCGATATTCCACCGCTGCGTGATGTCGATGCGCATTTCAATATGGTCGGCGGCGGCATGACCGTCGACATTGAGCGGGCGACATCCTATTTCCCGTCCAACCGGTCGCTTGCGCTGGAGAATAGCCGGTTCCTCATCTCCAACGTATATGACAAGCCACTGCTTGGAAATGTCGAGTTGAATGTTGCCGGTGCGGCCGACGCCGTTGCCGAGCTTGCGACGCTGAAGCCGATCAACGCGTTGAAGGATACGCAGTTCAAACCGGAAGATTTCACCGGTGACGTGAAGGCCAGTGCGAAGCTGACCGTCGGTTTGCTGTCCAGCCAGAACCCGCCTGCGCCGGTGTGGACGGCCGATCTGGACCTGAAGAACCTGTCGCTGACGAAGCCCTTTGCCGGCCACAAGGTGACGGCACTTGACGGTTTCATGGCGTTGAACGACCGGCAGCTCAAGCTTCAGGGCAAGGGCCGTGTGGACGACGTGCCGATGGATATCGAGATGACGGAGCCGGTGCGCAAGAACGGCGATGTCCCCCCGACGCTTTCACTAAAGGCGACCTTGAACGAAACGCAGGTCGCCAAGCTTGCGCCGGAACTGTCTTCGGTTCTTGGTGGTACGACGGTGCTGGAAGTCGATGGCGCGGATTCGAAACGTCAGGATATCCGGCTCGATCTGACCAAAGCGTCGATCATTCTGCCAGGGCTTGGCTGGAGCAAGGGCATCGGCATTCCGGCAAAAGCCGCCTTCACCACCGAGACGGTGGATGGCCGCACGACGATCAGTGATTTCTCCCTCGACGGGGACGGTTTCGGCGCAGCCGGCGATATTGCCTTCAGCAAGAACGGGCTGATTTCAGCCGATCTCAGCCGTGTGCAGCTGTCGCCCTCCGACAACTACGCCGTTTCTGTCGCGGCGTCCAAAAACGGCTATATCATCAACGCCTCGGGAAAATCGGCGGATGTCCGGCCGTTCCTTTCGAAACTGCGCAGTTCTTCCGGCAGCGGTGACGGCACATCGCGCTCGCAGCCCTCGCTTGCCATCAAGACGCAATTCGACAAGGTTTATGGTTTCAACGACGAAATCCTTGGCAATGTCAGTTCCGATATCAGCGTGCGCGACGGCAAGGTGCGTTCGATCGATTTTCGCGGCGTGACCGGCAACGGCCAGGCGGTGGTGGCGCAGACCACCAATCGCGGCGCGACGGGAACCGTGACGCTGACCAGCAGCGATGCCGGTTCCCTTGCCCGTTTCGCCAATATCTACAGTCGCATCCGCGGCGGCCTTCTCAATCTGGCGCTGACGACCGCCAATGGCAGCGACTGGAGCGGTTCGCTGGACCTGCGCAATTTCGCCGTGGTCAACGAGGCGAAGTTGCAGGACATCGTCACCACACCGGCGGGTGACGACGGCAGGAGCCTCAACAATGCAGTTCGCCGCAACATCGATGTCAGCTCGGAAAAGTTCCAGCGCGGTTTTGCCCGGCTCGTTTACGTCAATGGTTCGGTTGCGGTGGAAAACGGCGTGGTGCGCGGCGAGCAGATCGGCGCGACCTTCCAGGGGCTCTTGAAGGACCAGAACGGCCGCATGGACATGACCGGCACCTTCATGCCTGCTTATGGCCTGAACCGTCTGTTCGGCGAGTTGCCGTTCATCGGTATCATTCTCGGCAACGGCCGCGACCGGGGCCTGCTCGGCATCACCTTCAAGCTTTCCGGCCAGACTGACCAGCCGAAGCTGACGATCAACCCGTTGTCGCTGATCGCGCCGGGTGTTTTCCGGCAAATCTTCGAGTTCCAATAAAAAGGGCCGCTTTCGCGGCCCTCGATAACAGGTTTGGTGCGAGCTTTTACGCCGGGCGAACCAGAACATGCTTCTTTTTGCCGACCGAAAGCTTGATGACGCCGTCGCCGGTCACTTCACCGGTGCCGATCATCTGGCGCTCATCCGAAACGCCCTGGTCGTTGATCTTCACCGCGCCGCCCTGAACGTGGCGGCGGGCTTCGCCGTTCGAGCCGGCAAGGCCGGCGCGGACGATGAGCGACAGGACGCCGACGCCGGCTTCGAGTTCGGAGGCCGGAACCTCGATGGAGGGCAGGTTTTCAGCCAGCGCGCCTTCCTCGAAAGTCTTGCGCGCGGTTTCAGCAGCCTCTTCGGCTGCGGCGCGACCGTGCAGGATCGCCGTTACTTCCGTTGCGAGGATTTTCTTCGCTTCGTTGATTTCCGAGCCGCCAAGCGCTGCAATGCGGGCGATCTCATCCATCGGCAGCGTGGTGAAGAGCTTGGCGAAGCGAACCACGTCCGCATCTTCTGTGTTGCGCCAGTATTGCCAAAAATCATAGACCGGCAGCAGATCCTTGTTCAGCCACACGGCACCTGATGCCGACTTGCCCATCTTCGCACCCGAAGAGGTGGTCAGAAGCGGCGAGGTCAGCGCGTAAAGCTGCGGTGTCCCCATGCGGTGACCGAGGTCGATGCCGTTGATGATGTTGCCCCACTGGTCCGAGCCGCCCATCTGCAGCCGGCAACCGGTGCGCTGGTTCAGCTCCACGTAATCGTAGGCCTGCAGGATCATGTAGTTGAATTCGAGGAAGGACAGCGACTGTTCGCGGTCGAGACGCGTCTTCACGCTGTCGAAGGACAGCATGCGGTTGACCGAGAAATGGCGGCCGACATCGCGCAGGAATTCGAGGTAGTTCAGGCCGCGCAACCAGTCGGCATTGTTGATCATCAGCGCCGGGTTTTCCGCGCGGTCGTAATCGAGGTAGTTGGCGAAGACATGCTTGAGCGAGGTGATATTGTCCTCGATCATGTCGATCGTCATCAGCTTGCGGGCCTCTTCCTTGAAGGAGGGGTCGCCCACCATGCCGGTGCCGCCGCCCATCAGCGAGATCGGCTGGTGACCGGTCTTCTGCATCCAGTGCAGCATCATGATCTGGGTGAGGTGGCCGACATGCAAACTCGAGGCTGTCGGGTCATAGCCGATATAGGCGGTCACGGTTTCCTTGGCGAACAGTTCGTCGAGACCCGACTCGTCGGAGATCTGGTGAATGAAGCCGCGCTCGTCGAGCGTGCGGAGGAAATCGGACTTGAACCTGGACATGACCTTTTTCTTTCTGGTTTGATCTTTGCTGTCATTGAAAGCCAATGAACGCCGGGGGCTTTACCATTGTTTTTTGAAATGTGCACCCGTTTCGGCCATGAATATGAGGATTCACGTCATCATGATTCGATATTGCAAGGGAGCGGCGCGTGGGCGAGGTCAAAACGGCAATCGGGCTGATGAGCGGCACATCGATGGACGGTATCGATATCGCCCTGTTGCGCACGGACGGCGAAAGCGTGGTCCGGCACGGGCCGAGCGGTTATTTTCCCTATGATCCCGGTCTGCGCGCCATCTGGCAAAAGGCGCTGGTCACGGCCAAATCCATTCGTGAACGGCGTGAACGCCCCGGCGATCTTGGTGACGCCGAGCGCAAGCTGACGCTTGCCCATGCGGCGGCGGTCAAATCCTTTCTCCATCGTCACCGGCTTCAGCCTGGCGATATCGACGTCATCGGTTTTCACGGCCAGACGGTGCTGCATCGGCCGGACGAGGCGCTGACGGTGCAGATCGGCGACGGCGCGCTGCTGGCGGAAGAAGTTGCCATCGATGTGGTCTATGACATGCGCGCCAATGACATGGCGCATGGCGGGCAGGGCGCGCCGCTCATTCCAGCCTATCACATGGCGCTTTCCGCCAATCTGCCGGACGGGTTTGAAACGCCCGCCGTTTTCGTCAATATCGGCGGTATCTCCAACCTCACCTATATCGGCGAGGGCGGCCGGCTTGCCGCTTTCGACAGCGGCCCCGGCAATATGCTGATCGACCAGTGGATCGAGGCGCATACGGGGAAAGCCTTCGATAAGGGCGGCAGAACGGCGGCGGGCGGCAGCGTCGTTTCCTCGCTGGTGAAGCGCTACATGGAAAGCCCGTTCTTCTCGGCCAATATCCGCCGCTCGCTCGACCGCAGCGATTTTGTGCCGCCGCAGAAGGGTGAGGTGTCGCTTGCTGATGGCGCGCGCACGCTGGCGCATCTGACGGGTGCGGCGATCCTCAAATCGGCAGGCTATCTGCCGGAGGGGGCGAGGACTTATGTGGTTTGCGGGGGCGGGCGGCTCAATCCGGTCATCATGGAAGAGTTTGCGAACCTTGCTGCGAAACAGGGCGCGAAGGTCATCGCGGCGGAAGAGGCGGGTTTTGATGGCGGGGCGATGGAGGCGGAGGCCTGGGCCTATCTGGCGGTGCGCTCGCTTAAAGGTCTGCCGCTGACCTATCCCGGTACGACGGGGGTGAAGGAGCCGGTGACGGGTGGGGTTTTTGTGCGATCCCCATGAAGATCATAATATAAGACGGTGGGTGGGGCTTACCCCCCTCTGTCCTGCCGGACATCTCCCCCACAAGGAGGGAGATCGAATCGTGGCGACCTTCCGGCCATCTTTAACCTAGCAGTGTAGTCGAGGAGCAGGCCCCTTGCCGATCTCCCCACCTGTGGGGGAGATGCCCGGCAGGGCAGAGGGGGGTAAGCCCCACCCGCCATCGATAACCGTGACCTGCCTAAACTATACGCCCCAAAATCACCGAATACGCTTCGCTGCCGGTTCCGGCACCAGCTCACCATTCAGGCGACGGTCGAGATAATCCTCGCATTCGCCCATCAGCTCATCCACCTTGCCGTTGAAGAAGTGGTTGGCGCCGGGAAGGGTGCGGTGGGTGATGAGGATGCCCTTCTGGGTCTTCAGCTTTTCGACCAGACCGTTGACGTCCTTTTCAGGCGCGACCTTGTCGGCATCGCCATTGATGATGAGGCCGGAGGACGGGCAGGGAGCGAGGAAGGAGAAGTCGTAGGTGTTGGGCTGCGGCGCAATCGACATGAAGCCTTCGATTTCCGGGCGGCGCATCAAAAGCTGCATGCCGATCCAGGAGCCGAAGGAATAACCGGCGACCCAACAGCTTTTCGAATCAGGATGCAGGCTCTGCACCCAGTCGAGAGCGGAAGCGGCGTCGGAAAGCTCGCCCGCACCGTGGTCGAACTCGCCCTGGCTGCGGCCGATGGAGCGGAAATTGAACCGGAGCGTCGTGAAACCACGCTTCTGGAAAAGATAGAACAGCTGATAGACGATCTGGTTGTTCATCGTGCCGCCGAACTGCGGGTGCGGATGAAGAATGATCGCTATCGGCGCGCTCTTTTCCTTGGAGGGTTGATAACGGCCTTCGAGGCGACCCGCAGGGCCGTTAAAGATGACTTCGGGCATAGGTACTCCGGTCGTGTTTTTTCATTCTCCAACCGCATTCTTCAGATGAGAAGACTTGACGAACTGTGTCATCTTTTCTAGAACGCAGTTTAGAATAATTCGAAACTTTGCGTGTGCTTAAGCACTCGGGTCGTGTCATAAGGCAAGCGCAACTGTAATTTCAAGAAAAATGCGTTTTTGCGCATTGAAGATTGGATAAAGCCTCACCGCCATGACGGTTTTGACGCGTACATATATGGACTTTAACGCCACGGCGCCGCTTTTGCCCGCCGTGCGGGATGTTCTTGTGTCCGCGCTCGAGGTTGCCGGCAACCCGTCCTCCGTTCATCGGGAAGGGCGCGCGGCCCGCGCCGCCATCGAGACTGCCCGCCGTGAGGTTGCGGCGCTTGCGGGTGCGCAGGCTGCCCATGTCACCTTCACCAGCGGGGCGACGGAAGCTGCCAATCTGGTGCTGACACCGGAATTCAAGATGGGGCGCGCTCCTGTCCGCTATAGTCGTCTTTACGTCTCCGCCATCGAGCATCCCGCGTTTCGCGAAGGCGGACGGTTCGCCAAGGTTGACGTTACGGAAATTCCCGTTACGTCAGTGGGCGTGATTGATCTTGCGGCACTTCAAGCGCTGTTGTCTTCCCACGACACGTCCACCGGCTTGCCGATGGTCGCCTGCATGCTGGTGAATAATGAGACGGGCATTCTTCAACCCGTGGCGGAAGCGGCGCGGCTGGTGCATGCGGCTGGCGGATTGATGGTTGTTGACGCCGTACAGGCCGCTGGACGGGTTCCGCTCGATATCAATGCTCTCGATGCCGATTTTCTCGTCATCTCATCCCACAAGCTCGGTGGTCCCAAGGGCGGCGGCGCTCTCATTTCGCGCGGCGAGGTGATGATGCCGAAGCCGCTGATCCATGGCGGCGGGCAGGAAAAGGGACATCGCTCGGGTACGGAAAATACCCTGTCCGTCATCGGTTTTGGTGCCGCTGCCGCTGTTGCGGCCCGGAATGTGGAGATTGAAGCGGCGCGTCTTGGCGCTCTGCGGGCACGGCTGGAAGACGGCATGCGGATGAGTGCGCCTGACGTGATCATTCACGGCGAGGATGTTGCCCGCGTCGGCAATACCACATTTTTCACTCTGCCGGGCCTGAAGGCGGAGACGGGGCAGATCGCCTTCGATATCGAAGGTATCGCGCTGTCTGCCGGTTCGGCCTGCTCATCCGGCAAGGTGGGGGAAAGCCATGTGCTGAGCGCGATGGCGCGCGATCCGAAGCTCGGCGCGCTCCGGATTTCGCTTGGCCATGCGACTGACGAGGCGGACATAGAACGGACGCTTGCGGCGTTCACGAAAATTGCCGGGCGGCGCAAGCTTTCCGGTCAGGCCGCGTAAAATGCGGCAAAGAATTGCGGAATCGCAAATTTCCGCTTGCCGGGATGTGTGAAAAGCGCCATCCCGCACCTACATGGGTATAAGCTCCGCCCCGGCTGACGGCTCGGAACGATTTGCCCGAAGATCAATAAGGCGGCTTTCCGCCTTGATACGTTGACAAGCCACCGGACCTTGGCTCCGGCGAGATTGGAGAACGACATGGCAGCGGTTCAGGAAACGATCGATCAGGTACGCCAGATCGATGTGGACCAGTATAAATACGGCTTCGAGACAAACATCGAAGTCGACAAGGCCCCCAAGGGCCTTTCGGAAGAGGTGATCCGCTTCATCTCAGCCAAGAAGCAGGAGCCGGAATGGATGCTGGAATGGCGTCTTGAGGCTTACCAGCGCTGGCTGACGATGGAAGAGCCAACCTGGGCGCGGGTCAATTACCCAAAGATCGACTTCAACGATCTCTATTATTACGCTGCGCCGAAAAGCACGCCCGGCCCGAAGTCGCTGGACGAGGTCGATCCGGAGCTGCTGAAGGTTTACGAGAAGCTCGGCATTCCGCTGAAGGAACAGGAAATCCTCGCCGGCGTCGAACAGCGCAAGGTTGCGGTGGATGCCGTGTTCGATAGCGTGTCCGTCGTCACCACCTTCAAGGCGGAACTGGCGAAAGCCGGCGTGATCTTCATGTCGATTTCCGAAGCGATCCGCGAATATCCTGACCTGGTGAAGAAATATATCGGTTCTGTTGTTCCGCCGACGGATAATTTTTACGCGACGCTGAATACGGCTGTCTTCACCGACGGTTCCTTCGTGTTCGTGCCGAAGGGTGTTCGCTGCCCGATGGAGCTTTCCACCTATTTCCGCATCAATGAGAAGAACACCGGCCAGTTCGAGCGCACGCTGATCATCGCCGAAGAGGGGGCTTACGTCTCCTATCTGGAAGGCTGCACCGCACCGCAGCGCGACGAGAACCAGCTTCACGCCGCCGTGGTCGAACTCGTGGCGCTTGACGATGCCGAAATCAAATATTCGACCGTCCAGAACTGGTATCCCGGCGACAAGGACGGCAAGGGCGGCATCTACAACTTCGTGACCAAGCGCGGCGATTGCCGTGGCGACCGCTCGAAGATTTCGTGGACGCAGGTGGAAACCGGCTCGGCGATTACCTGGAAATACCCGTCCTGCATTCTGCGCGGTGACGACAGCCGTGGCGAATTCTATTCGATCGCGGTTTCCAACGGCCATCAGCAGATCGACAGTGGCACCAAGATGATCCATCTCGGCAAGAACACGTCGAGCCGCATCATTGCCAAGGGCATTGCTGCCGGTTTTTCGGAAAACGTTTATCGCGGTCAGGTCTCGGCTCACCGCAAGGCGACCAACACGCGCAACTTCACGCAGTGCGACAGTCTGCTGATCGGCGACAAGTGCGGCGCGCATACCGTGCCTTATATCGAGGCGAAGAATTCCTCGGCGCATTTCGAGCACGAGGCGACGACGTCGAAGATTTCCGAAGACCAGCTGTTCTACTGCCTGCAGCGCGGCATCCCGGAGGAAGCGGCGATCGCGCTGATCGTCAACGGCTTCGTGAAGGAAGTCATTCAGGAACTGCCGATGGAATTTGCCGTGGAAGCGCAGAAGCTGATTGGCATTTCGCTGGAAGGTTCGGTCGGCTGATCTCCGTCCAAATACGCAATTGAGTGCGCGATATTCGCGCACCTTCGCCCACACAATTCTTAGGATAAATCCATGCTTGAAATCATCGACCTGCACGCAAAGATCGCCGATACCGAAACCGAGATTATCAAGGGCCTGAACCTGAAGGTTGCCGCTGGTGAAGTTGCCGCCATCATGGGGCCGAACGGTTCCGGCAAGTCGACGCTGTCCTACATCCTGTCGGGCCGCGAAGACTACGAAGTCACCTCCGGTGACATTCTTTACAACGGCGAAAGCATTCTGGAACTGGATGCTGCCGAGCGTGCGGCCAAGGGTATTTTCCTAGCCTTCCAGTATCCGGTCGAAATTCCGGGCGTCGCCACCATGCAGTTCCTGAAGGTTGCGATGAACGAGCAGCGCAAGGCGCGCGGCGAGTCCGAGCTGACGACGCCGGATTTCATCCGCCGCGTCAAGGAAGCCGCTGGCGATCTGAAGATCGACATGGACATGCTGAAGCGTCCGCTGAATGTCGGCTTCTCCGGTGGTGAGAAGAAGCGCGCCGAAATCCTGCAGATGGCGCTTCTGGAGCCGAAGCTCTGCGTTCTCGACGAAACCGATAGCGGCCTCGACATCGACGCGCTGAAAATCGTGGCTGACGGCGTCAACGCGCTGAAGTCGCCGGATCGCGCCGTCGTGGTCATCACCCACTATCAGCGTCTGCTGGATTACATCGTACCGGACAGCGTCCACGTCCTCTACAAGGGCAAGATCATCCGTTCGGGCGACAAGGCTCTGGCGCTTGAACTGGAAAACAATGGCTACGCCGACATCATCGGTGAAGCGGCCTGATTGAAGGCCAGGAGGTGATGTCCATGAACATTCAAGCTACCAACCGGCTGACGCCAGCGGAAACCGCGCTGGTCGACGCCTATACCGCCAAGTTCAGCGAGCTGCCCGGTGACGGTGCTGTTGTCGCTGCCCGCGACGTGCTGTTCGACGATCTGAAGACCGGTGGTCTTCCGACACGCCGCATCGAGGCGTGGCACTATACCGATCTGAAAAGCCTGCTGCGTGCCGTTCCGGAAGACCGGCCCGCGCCGGTTATAGAGAAGCATGCGCCGACGGTTGCCGGCTCTCTGGTTGCCTATATGCAGCATGGCACGGCCGATATCGGCAAGATCGAAGACGTCAGCATTTCGCGCTTTGCCGACAGGCTGCTCGACGGTTCCGCCGCCGCAGGCCTTGCGGAAGCCAGCAAGGACGACGTGATTGGCCGCATCAACGGCAGCTTCGTGCGTGATGGTCTGGTGCTCGACATTCCGGCCGATGCCGATATCGAAAAGCCGATCGAATTGCAGGCCGTCCATGGCGCGGGTCAGATTCACAGCCGCTTCCCGGTCCGCTTCGGCAAGGGTTCCAAGGCAACCGTCATTGAGCGTCACCTTTCGGTGACTTCGGATGCTGCTTTCGTTTCCTCCGTTACCGACATTGTCATCGAAGACGGCGCGGAAGCGACGTGGATCATCCTGCAAAGCCAAGGTGCGGCCGATATCCATCTCGGCCAGCTGCGCATGAAAATCGGCGCGGATGCCAAGGTTCGCATTTTCATCATCAATGCCGGCGGGAAGCTGGTGCGGCAGGAGCTACGCATCGACGTGGAAGGCGAGGGCACTGACCTCATCGTTCGCGGCGTCAACCTGTTGGGCGGCGAAACGCATACGGACGTGACGATGGTTCTTGGCCACAACGTGCCGAACACGACCTCGACGGAAGTGTTCCGCAACGTGGTGTTCGATCGCGCCAAGGGCATTTTCCAGGGCATGATCCGGGTTGCGCCCGATGCCCAGAAGACTGATGCGAAGATGGCCTGCAACACGCTGCTGATGTCCGATGACGGGGAGTTCTCGGCAAAGCCTGAGCTTGAAATCTTCGCTGACGACGTTCAGTGCGGTCACGGCGCGACGGTTGCCGATATCGACGACAACCATCTCTATTACCTGATGGCGCGCGGCGTGCCGCGGGCCAAGGCGCGGGCAATGCTCGTCAACGCCTTCGTCGCCGAGATCGTCGAGGAACTGGAAGAAGAAAATCTGGTAGAGGCGCTGGAGGCCATCATCTCCGGCTGGCTGGAACATCATGCCTGAGAGCGAACGCGCCGCATTGGCGGCCCCTTATGACGTCGATACCGTGCGCAAGGATTTTCCGATCCTGTCGCGCGAGGTCTATGGCAAGCCGCTGGTCTATCTCGACAACGGCGCGTCCGCTCAAAAACCGCGGGTGGTGATCGATGCCGTTTCGCATGCTTATGCGAACGAATATGCCAATGTGCATCGCGGCCTGCATTTCCTCTCCAATGCCGCAACCGACGCCTATGAGGCGGCGCGCGAAAAGGTGCGCCGTTTCCTCAACGCCGGTTCGGTGGACGAGATCGTCTTCACCAAATCCTCCACCGAGGCGATCAATACGGTGGCCTACGGTTACGGCATGCCCAAGATCGGCGAGGGCGACGAGATCGTCATCTCGATTATGGAGCACCACTCCAACATCGTGCCATGGCATTTCATCCGCGAGCGGCAGGGCGCCAAGCTGGTCTGGGTGCCTGTTGATGATGACGGCGCGTTTCACATCGAGGCTTTCGAAAAGAGCCTGACGGAGCGCACCAAACTCGTCGCCATCACCCATATGTCGAATGCGCTCGGCACCATCGTTCCGGTCAAGGAAATCTGCCGCATCGCCCATGAGCGTGGCATTCCGGTGCTGGTCGACGGTAGCCAGGGTGCGGTTCACATGCCGGTGGATGTGCGCGATATCGATTGCGACTGGTATGTCATGACCGGCCACAAGCTTTACGGTCCCTCGGGCATCGGCGTGCTTTACGGCAAGGCGGACCGGTTGCGCGAGATGCGGCCGTTCCAGGGCGGCGGCGAGATGATCCTCGACGTCTCCGAAGACAATGTGACCTATAACGAACCGCCGCACCGTTTCGAAGCGGGCACGCCGCCCATCGTGCAGGCGATCGGGCTTGGTTACGCGCTTGACTATATGGACAATCTCGGCCGTGCCGCGATTGCGGCACATGAGGCCGATCTTGCGGCTTACGCGACTGAGCGGCTGCGCGAGATCAATTCGCTGCGCATCATCGGCAATGCGCCTGACAAGGGCGGCATCTTCTCCTTTGAGCTTGCGGGCATCCATGCCCATGACGTCTCGATGGTGATCGACCGGCGCGGCGTTGCCGTGCGTGCCGGCACCCATTGCGCCATGCCGCTCTTGAAACGGTTCGGTGTCACCTCCACATGCCGGGCATCGTTCGGCCTTTACAATACCCGCGCCGAAGTAGATCGTCTTGTTGAGGCGCTGGACTATGCGCGCAAATTTTTCGCCTGATATCGGCATAGATGAGATCAGGATTGAGGATCAGACCATGACTGCGGAAGCCACTGCAAAGACACCCGATGCGACCGAAGAAACGGCAAAGCCGTCTTCCATTCCGCCCGAGGAACTGGCGCGTCTCAGCGACGACGTGATCTCGGCGCTGAAAACCGTCTACGACCCGGAAATCCCGGCCGATATTTTCGAACTCGGTCTGATCTACAAGATCGACATCGAAGATGACCGGATGGTCAAAATCGTCATGACGCTGACAGCGCCCGGCTGCCCGGTTGCCGGCGAAATGCCGGGCTGGGTGGAAAACGCGGTTGGTGCTGTCGAAGGCGTTTCCGGCGTTGACGTGTCGATGACATTCGATCCGCCGTGGACGCCGGAACGCATGTCGGAAGAAGCGCAGGTCGCCGTCGGCTGGTACTGACGCGATTTTGACAGGTGTCATCTCTTGATGACACTGTCAGGCGCACTTAAATTGAATTCCATAAGCATCGAGCCTTGAACTCGATTGTCGAAGGAGAATTAGGCCCATGGGCTTTGCGATCATGACCATGACCGGGGCTGCCGCCTCGCGCGTTAAAGCAATCGTCGATAATTCCGGTCCGGATGCCAAGGGCGTGCGCGTCGGCATCAAGAAGGGTGGCTGCGCGGGCATGGAATATACCATCGACCTCGTGACCGAAGCGGATGGCAAGGACGATCTGGTTGAATTCGATGGCGCGAAGGTCTGGGTTCAACCTTCCGCCGTGCTCTATCTGCTCGGCACGCAGATGGATTTCGAAGTGACCAAGATGCGCTCCGGTTTCACCTTCAACAATCCGAACCAGACATCGGCCTGCGGCTGTGGCGAGTCGGTTGAGCTGAAGCCCGCCGATCTGGCGGCGCTGGCGAAGCAGCGTGAGGCTGAGGCCAGCGTTTAATTTGATGCGGCTTCCACCACACCCTCGACGTCATCCTCGGGCTTGACCCGAGGATCCATCCCCGTCAAATTTTATGAGACGTTCTTAGATCCTCGGGTCAAGCCCGAGGACGACGGAGGAGAGGTTTTGCTCCACTCCCGCATGAATCGACTGCCGCCTGAAATCCCATCCATCACTCGTGCCTGAGCGCCTCGATCGGGCTTAAACTCGCCGCCCGCCGCGCTGGAAAATAGCCGAAAATCACTCCAATCGCCGCCGAAAAGGCAAAGGCGAGGAAGATAATCGACGGGCTGGTGACGAAGGGGACGTTGAGGAAGCTGACGACGCTGTAAGCCAGCCCGAGGCCGGTCAGGATGCCGACGAGGCCGCCGAAGGCCGACAGCATGACGGCTTCCACCAGAAACTGCGTCAGCACCTGTTTTTCCAGCGCACCGATGGCGAGGCGAATGCCGATTTCGCGGGTGCGCTCCGTCACAGAGACCAGCATGATGTTCATGATGCCGATGCCGCCGACCAGAAGGCTGACGGCCGCGACCGCGCCTAAGAGACCGGTCAGCAGCGTCGTTGTGCCGGTCATGGCCGAGGCAATCTGCGTCATGTCGTTGACGGTGAAATCATCCTCGCGGCCGATGTTGATGCGGCGGCGCTCGCGCAGCAGGTTCTGCAGGTCGCTCTGCACCTTGGCGGTTGAAACGCCATCCTGTGCCGAAACCATGATCGAGGAAATGGTGGTGGTGCCGCCGATGCGCCGCTGATGAATTTTCAGCGGCATGATGATCGTGTCGTCCTGATCGTCACCGAGACCGGATTGGCCCTTTCGAGCCAGAACGCCAATAACGGGACAGGAGATATTGCTGACGCGGACCGTCTGTCCCACCGGGTTTTCCGCGCCGAACAGTTCCTGCCGCACCGTTTCGCCGATGATGCAGCCGATCTGGCCGCCGCGATCTTCTGCAGGCTGGAAATCGCGGCCGAGTGCGATGGTCCAATCCTGCGCGATCAGGTAATCATTGGTGGTGCCGATGACGCTTGTCTGGTGGTTCTTGCCGCCGAAAATGACCGTCGCGGCGGAGCTGCGGTTTTGCGGCGCGACGGCGCGGATGCCTGATATCTGGTTGCGGATGGCCTCGACATCGCGGTCATCGAAACGTTTCGCCTCTGTGCTGGCGCGGCCGGGGCCGAACTGGCCGGGGCGCACGAACAGCATGTTGGTGCCGAGCCGCGACAATTCCGATTTCACCTGCTCCGTGGTGCCATTGCCGATGGTGACCATGGCGATGACGGCTGCCACACCAATGACGACGCCGAGCACGGTGAGGAAGGAGCGCAAAAGGTTACGGCTGATGGCGCGCAGCGCCAGACGCGACGTTTCAAAGAACATCGGAGCTCTCCTTTTTGTCCACAGCGCTATCGGAGGCGAGATGCCCGTCGACGAAGCGCAGCAGTCGCCCCGCATGGGCGGCGATATCCTCTTCATGCGTGACCATGACGACCGTGATGCCCCTGTCGCGATTGAGCGCCGTTATCAGTTCCATGATCTCGTTGCTGGTTTTCGTATCAAGATTGCCGGTCGGCTCGTCGGCCAGAAGCAGGGCAGGGCGGGTGACAATGGCCCGCGCAATGGCCACACGCTGCTGCTGGCCGCCGGAAAGCTCCTGGGTGGTGTGATCCTCGCGGCCCTTCAAACCCACCTGTGCCAGTGCCTCCATGGCACGAGCGCGCCGTTCAGACGCCTTCATGCCGCGATAGACCAGTGGCAGCTCGACATTTTCCACCGCTGAGGTACGCGACAGAAGATTGAAGCCCTGAAACACGAAGCCCAGCATGTGGCGGCGCAACAGCGTCAGGTGCTCATTGTCGAAGCCGCTGGTCGGCACGCCCTGAAACAGATATTCGCCAGCTGTTGGCACATCCAGACAGCCGATAATGTTCATCGAGGTAGATTTGCCCGAGCCTGACGGCCCCATGATGGCGACGAATTCCTTCTCGTGGATCGACAGGCTGACGCCATCGAGCGCGCGAATGGTTGCTTCGCCGCGGCCATATTGCTTGACGACGTTGCGGAATTCAATGAGCGGCGGCTGTTGCATCAGGTTTTCCTCCGTCAGCCGGCGTTGCGGGCCGTTGCGTCGGTAATCACCAGATCATCGGCTTTCAGTTCGCCTGATTTTACCACGGTATGCTGGCCGTCGGTGGAGCCGGTTTCGATGGCGACCGAGACCGGATTGTTGTTGCGCAGCACCCAGACCGTTCTTTTGCCCGTCGCGGCCTGACCCGCATCGCGGTTCTGCGACCGGCCCATGCGGGGCGGGCGGAACAGGCTCATCAACCCGCCGCCACGGGAGGCGGATTCGCGCGGCGGCGTATAACGAAGCGCCGAATTCGGCACCAGAAGCGTGTCCTTGATTTCCTCGACGATGATATTGGCGGTTGCCGTCATGCCGGGGCGAAGCAGCAGCTCCTCATTATTGACAGTCAATATGCCCTTGTAGGTCACGACATTGGATACGGTTTCGGAGGCGAAACGCACGGTTTCGATCTCGGCCGGGAAGCTGCGGTCGGGATAGGCATCGACATTGAATGTCGCTTTCTGCCCGGTCTCGACCTTGCCGACATCAGCCTCATCCACCGAGACCTGCAATTCCATGTGGCGCAGATCGCCGGCGATGGTGAAGAGAACTGGGGCGTTAAGCGAGGAGGCGACAGTGGCGCCCGGATCGACGCTGCGGGTGAGGATGACGCCATCGATGGGCGAAACGATCTTGGCCTTGCCGAGATTGACCTCGGCGAGCCGGAGGTCTGCCTCGGCTGAAAGCACGGTCGCCTCGTTGACCTGCAGCGTGGCGGCAGCGGCATCATGGCTGAACTGCGCCGCATCCAGATCCTGCTGGCTGGAGACCCGGTTCTGCACGAGGGACCGCAGACGCTCCATGGATGTCTTTGCCGAACCAAGATCGGCGCGCGCCTTCAGCACGTTGGCCTTGGCGGAGGCGAGCTTGGCGCGGGCGCTCTGCACGTCGGCCTCCAGCTTGTTGGTGTCGAGTTCGGCCAGAATATCGCCGGACTTTACCGGGGTATTGTAGGTGACGTTGACCTTGCGCACCGTGCCGGACAATTCGCTCGATATATCGACCTGATCGGTTGGCTGGACCGAGCCGGTGGAGGTGACGATAACGGAAAGATCACCCTGTTTTGCCGGTTCGGTGACATAATTATAGGCGACGCCTGCGGCACGCGACTGGTAATAATAACCGAGGCCGCCGCCGATCAGCACGATGGCAGCCACGACATAAAGATACCGACGCGATTTCTTCTTCCTGCCGGATCTGTTCGTGCCCAGAATCTCCCGCAGATCGGGCTGGCTGTTTTCCGTGTCACGGCCTTGGCTGTTGGCGTCATTCATTCTCGTCACCTGCAAAATTCAAAACACCACAGGGGATTGTCGCCACCCCGTGTTTTCCGCTCGGTCCATTGCTATTTGTATTCCTCTGATTGTGGGAAGTGACATAGCTTGCCCCAAGGGTGAAGTGAAAACTTGGTAATATTTATGATAGTTCTGGTCTGTTAGAGATAATTCCGGAAAGGCCGATGCCACCTGTACGGCAGAGGCTTCAGCAGCGACATTCAGGACGATGATAGAATGAACGACAATGTGGTGAAGTTCCGCAAACCGGTGCCGCCGAAAAAACCGCGCGAACCGCTGGGGCCGAAAGCGAAGAAGGCGCTGACGATTGCGGTTGTTATCGCGTTTTTTGTGGCGGCTTGGGGGTATTTCACGCTGATGGGGCAGGGGTAGGGCGAGAGGGCCGGCGTTGCGCTCTTGCTTGGGTAAGGCGCAAATATGCAAATCGGCTAAAGCGGGTGTCTCTGGAGACGATTAGACTTACGGGGTATCGCCGCTGATTTTAATGATGGTTATTAGCCCGAAGCGGTCAAGTCATTAGCTGTTCAAGCTTCATCATGATAAGTGACTACGCATCGCCAAACTCACTTTTTCAGAGAGATATTCTTAATGAAGTGCCTGCGAATCTATGCCTCACCAGATGGCGAGTCTCATTTCGATGAAATCGAATTGCCAACAACGAAGGGATCAGTTCATCCCGACGCCGTTCCATTTGATGTGACTGCCAGTTATCCCGCCTCTCGCGTCCGGATTACCCACATCCCGGCAGGAATGAGAGAAGTTGGCTGGCATGGAGTGCCCGAGCCGGTCCTTACGGTTAGGCTTGACGGTTCCGTTGAGTACGAGACCAGCGACGGGGAGGTCCGCCATGTGTCAGCGGGTAGTTTTGTGCTAGTCGCAGACACACATGGCAGAGGCCATCTTTCGCGACATTCTCCAGAAGCCCAGACCGTCATTTGGATTTCATTGCCAAACGGTCTTGAACTTCCTTCGCAGTAATTACTGTTTCTGGCGCAACACCACCCGTACGATAATTTGCTGTCGCGGCTGTAAAAGCCACTTGCCAGCGGGTTCATACCCAATACCCTTATCAACACGGCTAAGGGAGGTGGGTTACATGAGCGACTTTCGCAACAGTCTGTTTTTTCCGATCACGCTCTTGATTTGCGGGGTGGCCGCGTTTTTTCTCTTCCTTTACGTGACTGGCCACGATCCGGATGAGCGACCTCTGACCTTGGTCGAGTGGATTATAGGCGGAATGCTGATCGGACCGGGCTTTGGTTATCTCCTGCGATGGAGAAAGATTAGGAATAGCCGAGGTGCAAGCCCGGACTGATATCGTGTCTGCGATAGGATCCAAACCCGTTATCTATGGAGAATGTGAGAAGCGGTGGCGACCCCTGCAGGATTCGAACCTGCGACATTCGACTTAGAAGGTCGACGCTCTATCCAGCTGAGCTAAGGGGCCGTTGTGCCGGGCTATGTTGCTCCGGCTGAAAATCGTTCAGCGTGTCTTCTTCAGTGCGTCCAGGGCTGGGTGCGGCTGAAACGGAAATTGTCGGTGTAGGATACCACCTTGCGGGTCGCTTCCTTCGGCAGGATGACGCGGTATTCGATGCCCTTGCGCTGCGCGTAGGCTTCGGCCTGTTCCTGTGTTTCGAATGTCAGCTTGACCTGCTGCTTCATGTCGGAACTGGAGGTGTATCCCATGATCGGGTCGATCTTGCGCGGAACTTCGGCGTCGAATTCCAGAACCCAGACATTGGTCTTCGCCGTGCCGGATTGCATGGCGGTTTTTGCAGGGCGGTAAATCTTCGCAGACATGTCGAAACTGCTCCGGTTGGGCGGCGGGGCGTAACACCCCGGATTATTCTTCACGTACCTGAATAGAATAACCAAATCGTGTCAGGAACGCTGAATTTGGAATGGACTGACTTCCTGTGAGAGTCAAGATGATTATCCCCTGCTTTCCGTTGGCGGTCTTGCCGCATCATCACCGTGTTCTGCCAATCACGGTAATGCTGAACAAAGATGAATTTCCCTGTTGCGGACTTCATATGAACCGTGTATTCCCCAGCCATCGCCTCGGCGGAGTGTAGCGCAGTCTGGTAGCGCATCTGGTTTGGGACCAGAGGGTCGGGAGTTCGAATCTCTCCACTCCGACCATTTTCAAAATCCCCTTTTATCAGTGCTTTGCATTGCTTTCTTCAAGCGATGTATTCAGTTGCGTTTTCGGCTTGTCGATCCTGTATCCGAGCCCCCTTCGGCGTCGGCCGGTTACCTCTCAATTTCCCCATAAACCCGCAAGCCCGATGTGTGCGGGCGTGCGCCGCGCCGTCTCTATCAACTGTTCGGCGCTCCTCTCTGAGTGGCTGCATTCGGTTAAAAGCAACTTATTCGAATATCTTAAATAATAGTAATTTAATTTTTTATAATATATTTAAGATTGTTTTCTGTGAATATTGATATTATTTATTCGAAATACTACTTTTATTGCTGCATGTATTAAGCGTTTTTATTTTTGGAGATATAATGTTTAAGTTTATTTTTACTATTTCAGCCGCCGCTTTGCTTTCGTCTTGTGGCTCCATTACGCGTGGAACCGAAGAGGCGGTGACGATCATTTCGGAACCGCCGGATGCGGTTATCACCACATCGCTCGGGCAATCATGCCCTAAGTCTCCATGTACGCTGGTGGTCAAGCGTAACCAGAGTTTGATCGCCCATGCTGAAAAGCCTGGCTACGAAAAAGGCTCTGTCGCCATTAATACGAAAATGAGCGGCAAGGGAACGTTGGGTTTGGCCGGCAATGTGATCGCCGGAGGTTTGATCGGTGTCGCCATTGATGGCGCGACCGGGGCGGGGCTCGACCATTATCCCAATCCCGCGACGATCGTGTTGAAGCCGATTTCGATTTCCAAGGCAAAGCAAAAGCCGGTGACAAAACCGAAGCCCGTCAAAACTGCTCCCGCCAAGCCGTCCGTTCCGACGTCGTGAAGATAATCTGCGGCTCGCCATCCATGGCGGGCCGCCTTGGTCTCAGATCAATCCGCCGAAGGCCCGGCCAAAGTGCTCTCCGCCGTGCCTATCGTCATGACATTGCCGCGCCAGGCCACGGCGCTGCCGATCCAGCTGCGCGCCCAGACGACGGGCATGATCATATCCCGGGCGATCATGGCGGGCAGCGTATAGAGGGATAATGGCCAGCGGTTGAGCGCTGCGAGCACCAGTTCCGGGACATACATGATGGCAAGCACGGCAAAAGCGGTGATGGCGAGGTTCATGTCCATCATCGCAGCGGCAGCGAGCGCGAAGAGCAGCGGGGGAAGCGCGCCGGTGAGGATTTCCGGTGCGAAATATTGCGGGAAGGTCACGCGCCTCAGCCGCGCCCAGCGGGTCTGGCGCGACCAGATTTCACTGGGATGGCGCTGGCCGAGCGGCTGTTCGAAAGGCGGCGTGACCAGATGCACCCTGCGGCCGGCGTTTCGGACCAGTTTGGTCGAGGCGGCGTCTTCGGCGATTTCGGCGGCGAGCGCGCGGATGCCGCCATGGTCTTCAAGGAAGGGTTTGTTCCACAACATCGACTTGCCCTGCGCGAAACCGATGCCGATCGCTTCCGCCGCATATTGCCAGCGGCCCTGCGAGCCGTTGAGGAAAGCGCATTCCACATGCGCCCAGAAGCCCGCCGGACGTGAGCCGAGGGGCGGCGAGCAGACCAGCCCGCTATCCGGCCGCCAGGCCGACATCATGGTCGCTACATAGGATTTCGGCATCAGCACGTTCGAATCGGCAAGGATGACCCATTCATGCCGGGCGGCGCGCCAGCCCTTGACGCAATTGTTCAGTTTCGGATTGGCGCTGATGCGGTCGTCGCCGATGAGAACCTGTGCCGAAATCGTCGGGAAGGCAGCACTTGTCCGGCGTACCTCATCGATCACCGGATCGAATTCATCGGCAACGCAGAACAGCAACTCGTAGTCCGGCCAATCGAGTTCGAAAGCCCGCGACAGCGTCAGCGGGGTGAAGTTTTCCACGCCGCGCAACGGCACCACGATAGAGACCGGCGGCCTTTGCCGCACAAGCACGTTTTCCGTGTCGCGCCGCCTCAGGCGCCAGCCGGCCAGAACGATGCCGAGAAGATTGAAGGCAAGCAGCAGAATTGCGCAAAGGGCAAAGACAGTTTCCATGCTGGCCAGTTCCACTCCCTAGCTTGCAGCGGTTCACCCGCCAACCGATTCCATGGAATTCGTCTTTGCCGATTATAACGTTTAGGTGACAGTTACATGTCATCATCGGCGGGCGGGCAGGCTGCGTGGCGCGGGAAAAGGCGCTTAAGCATCTGGCGTATCGCAAAGAAAAGCCCTTCGTGGAGAAGGGCCCAATCGTCACCATGGCATGAACTTTAGTGGATGTTCAGAATATGCGCGTGACTGCTTGCGACGAGAAACGATTCTCGGGCTTTTTCGATGTCGCACCTGCCGGCGATAGCATCGAGGCAGTTTCTGCGCGCTTCTTCATATTCCGGCCCATGTTCTTCCGGCCAGCGGTACATCAGCATGTCCAGCGCCACCAGCGGGCTGTAGATTTCCACGGCGACGCACAGCGGCAGGTGGATCGCCACCGGCTTCATCCACGAGGCGTGGTGACACGGCTCGGTTCTGTTTATCAGCATATCATTCTCCTCCCTGTTTCAAGTGCCTTGAGGGCTGTTCTCTCTCCCATGCGCGTAATGCCCGCCTCACGAAATGGTTCCCGATCACCTAAAATGTGATCGATTGGGGGGTTCCAATTTTCCAAGATGAATGGAAGATGAACGAAATGATGAACCGGAGATGAACGAAACCGCTATTGGCGCGTTGTAATGTCCATAAGAAGGAGAACGCACATGTTCAATCTGTCAGGCATTCAGGAGAGCTTTTTTGGAGACCGCATGGCTGGCGTATGCCAGGCGATCACCTCGGCGCTCGCCTTCGAAACGGGGCTTGAAAAGTCGCGTATTTCCGCAAGCGTCGAAAATGACGTGATCTATCTTGAAGGCACGGCCGATTCTGTCGAGGCGATCGATATCGCCATCAATCTTGCCGCATCTATTTCCAATTGCCGGATTTTGAGTCATATCGAGCCGGTTTACTGAACATTGCACCGGCCGGGCGAAACATCGTCCGGCTCATTCAGATGCAATAACGCGGCAATGTCATTTCCGGTTGCCGATTTGCCCGCTGCGGACCATATCGCCCGGCTTGATGCCATAGCGTTTTGCGGTGCCGCCATTCAACTCGAGCACAAATTTGACCGGACCACGGGAGCTGATGATCGCTTCCGAGTGTGGAACCGCGTTTTCATGAATGTGGGTGATTCGCCCGTCGCGGGCGATGAACAGCATGTCGAGCGGGATGAGCGTGTTGCGCATCCACATGGCCACGTCGCGTTCCTGCCCGAAATCGAACAGCATGCCGTTTTCCAGCGGCATGGATTTGCGGAACATCAATCCCTGTTCGCGCTGCGCATTGTTCACCGCCAGTTCCGCAGTGAAGTCTTGGTTTTTTCCTGAGGTGGTTTCTATCGTCAGCGGCTCGGACGTGAAGGTCTGTTGCTGAGCCTGCGCGGTGCCGGCGAGCGTGAAAAAAAGAAGCGCCATCACGGCGCTCTTCACGATATTTCCCAACAGGGCGGTCATCAGTGCGACATCCCGATTGAGACGGGGTTGTCGGGGTGGATTTCCGCCGCCATCAAGCCCTTGTCGCCATCACCGAAACGCACCAGCACAACCTGGCCCGGGCGAAGTTCCGTCAGGCCGAAACGGCGCAGCGTTTCCATATGCACGAAAATATCTTCGGTTCCTTCACCGCGCGTCAAAAAGCCGAAACCCTTGGTGCGGTTGAACCACTTGACGATGACGCGCTCAAGTCCGCTCGACGCCGTTACCTGCACATGGGTGCGCACCGGCGGCAGCTGCGAGGGGTGAATGGCGGTCGACTGATCCATCGACAGGATGCGGAAAGCCTGAAAGCCACGGTCGCGCCGCTGGATGAGGGCGACGATTCGGGTGCCCTCCAGAATGGTCTGGTATCCATCCCGGCGCAGGCAGGAAACGTGCAGCAGCACATCCTGCATGCCATTATCCGGCACGATGAAGCCGAAACCCTTGGCGACGTCGAACCATTTCACGACGCCGGTGATTTCGGTCAGGTCGACGGCATCGCCCGAAAGGTCCTCGACATCGACTATCGTTTTCGATGACATCCTATCAGCCATATCCTGCCAACCCCTCAAATACGCGCCATACACCGGTCAACTGATTCCTGTTTACCAGATTAACATCTTGGTAACGGTTTCACGCAAGCCCTAGTTTTTGATTTGCGTAGCTGCTTTTATGTCGCCGTCCTTGTCTGGGGCTTGCCATCATGCGTTTAACGGCTCCGGACCCTTGTATTGGAGAGGAATATAATGCGGTATCTGCACACGATGGTTCGCGTCAAAGACCTTGGCGAATCAATGAAATTCTATTGCGACCTGCTGGGTCTCGAGGAAATACGCCGAATCGAAAACGAAAAAGGCCGATTCACTCTGGTGTTTCTTGCAGCGCGCGATGACATTGCTGCGGCTAAGGAAAAAAAAGCGCCGAGCCTCGAACTCACCTATAATTGGGACACCGAAGATTACACTGGCGGCCGCAATTTCGGCCATCTGGCCTATGAGGTCGACAATATCTACGACTTCTGCGCCAGGCTTCAGCAGAATGGCATCGTGATCAACCGGCCGCCGCGTGACGGGCACATGGCCTTCGTCCGTTCGCCTGACGGTATTTCCTTCGAGATTCTGCAGAAGGGCGAAAGCCTCGCACCAGCCGAACCGTGGATATCTATGCAGAATACCGGTTCCTGGTAAGGGATTTTCCCGGCCAATAGCGGCGTTTTCGGGCGCTCTTGCCTTGTCCCGACGGGATGAGGCATAGTCCGCGAATCGAAACGGTCCGTCCCGTTTGGGAAAAGCACACGATTCCGTTCCCGTGCTGCTGTTGGAAATGCAAGATACGGAGGCCACCCATGAAAACTGTCGAGGGCGCGAAAGGACGCGTTTCCTGTCAGCGTCTCGTCATTGCGGTTTCGCTGCTGGGGCTTTCCGGCTGCGTTTCGGCGGTGACGGATGACGAGATGGCCGCCAATACCAAAAAGCCGGCAATTGCCGCACAACAGCATCCGCAGACGGCCGCAGCGGCCGTCGCCGCGCCTGCGGCTGGCGCTCAGCCGGGGCATTATGTTGACCCTGCCGTTGCATCGGCGTCCGGCGGGGCCATGCCCGTCCAGCCGCAGACATCGGGTGGCCCGGCGCAGGTTTATGGTGCCGCCGCCGATATTGGCGGGCTGACGACGCAGCCCACGGCAATTTCCGCCGGTACATCCAGCATCTATTCCACCGCCCGCGCGGCAGTGCCTTCGGTTGCGACGGATGGTTCCGCCGCCGCGCCATCGCAGCGGATCATCCCCGCCGTCAGCAGCGTTTATTCAGCGCCGGCGCAGCCGCAACTCCAGCCGCAACCAGCCTCCGCGCCAGTTCCGCTACCGGTAGCGGAACAGCATAGCGAAAACCGCCAGTCTGTTCCGACACCCGCACCACAACAGCTTGCAGCCGCCGCCGCTGCGCAACCCGCAGCAAACGCGGTGCCCGCAGGTGAGAAACAGGAAAGCGAAGGCACGGGCGTAACGCTTGCGGCATTTTTCGCCGGCGCCGCCAAAAAACGGCTGCCGAAAATGATCGAAAACGGTGCCGCTGCAAATACCGAGGTTGCGGCGCTATCGGGCGCAGCGGACCGGACGATGGGTATTGCGCTTTCCGGTCGCTCGATGATGTCTGAGGAATTTGACGATGCGCATCTCGAAGATGAGGATGACCAGCCCACCGGCCTGATGAAGCTTGCGTCGCTCTCCGGCCTGACCCGTGTTTCCCCCAATGGTCTTTTCCTGCAGACGGATAATGTCGAAGTCGGCTGTTTCAAGCCGGAACTGGTCCGCATGATCAAGGACGTCGAGCGGCATTATAACAGCCCGGCCATCGTCACCTCGGGCTATCGGCCGCCAAAGGGCGTGAGGCAGGGTTCCAAGCACTATACCTGCGATGCCGCTGACATCCAGATCAAGGGCGTCTCCAAGTGGGAACTTGCCACCTATCTGCGTTCCCTGCCTGAGCGCGGTGGCGTCGGCACCTATTGCCACACCGAATCGGTTCATATGGATACGGGCGAGCCGAGAGACTGGAACTGGCGTTGCCGCCGCACTGCCGCGCGCAAATAAAAACCAGCGACTCCATGCGTTTCGGGGCTGAAACTTCCTGCCCCGTAAATCCCGGTATTCCGCCTGACGAGATGGCGCCTTTTCGGTGTGCGAATGGACGTCGCACGCGCCTTGCTATAGGAGACGGTCTCCCGTCTTCATGCGCATGGTGTGTTCTGAATGCTGCCGATTTCCACTTTCCCCATCTACATCATTTCCATTGCGCGAGCGCGGGCGCGGCTTGAGAAGATGCTGGAGGGCGCTGTCGGGCTCGGGCTGGATCTGCGCCCGGTGGAAGGTGTCGACGGCAAGACTGTTCCACCCGCCGAATGGACGGATTTCGACCGGCGCGGTTTCGAGCTGCGCAATGGCCGCCATGCGCTCGCCGGTGAATATGGCTGCTATGCCAGCCATATAAAGGCACTGGAGATATTCCTTGCCACCGATGCGCCGGTGGCTGTCATCGTCGAGGACGATGTTGCCTTCACCCCGGAGTTTTCGGAACGGGTCCAGGCAATGGTTGCGATAATGCCGGAAAACGCGATCGTCAAACTGACCAATCATCGCCGCAGCGGTTTCAAGAGCCGGAAAACCAGCGCGCTTGGCGATACGCTTGGCCGCTGCATCTATGGCCCGCAGGGATCATCCGCCTGCTACATCATTTCGCGGGGCGGGGCGGAGCGCTTTCTCAAAACGGCAAGGGTGATGACGCTGCCTTTCGACCGCGCCCTGGAATGCGGCTGGGGCTATGGCACGCAAGTTTATGTCACCGACAAGGATTTCCTGCCATTCGGCGACCCGGACACGCTGGTCGGCACCCGCGCCGAATATCGCGGCAGCAAGTTCGCCCGCATCAAACGGATTCCGGCTTATCTCTCGAGCTTCTATGACAATATTGCGCGGTATATTTATGTCTATCGTTAGCGTGGCGGGCAGGGCTGTTCACGCGCAGGCTGCATGATCGGGTTTCACCTTAGAGCCTGAATTGGCGAAAGAACAATGAGACGGGCGCGGTTATTTCTGCGCTCCGAAATTGCTGGCGCAGATGTCCAAGACACGACGACGCCAAGCTCTCTGTATCGACAAGTCTCTGTAAATTAACGGGAAAATAAATCTGAGGTGGTGAGAGCGCAGGGATTCGAACCCTGGACCTACTGATTAAAAGTCAGTTGCTCTACCGGCTGAGCTACGCTCTCCCGTGTCGGGGCTGATTTGCCCTTCGGAAGTGCGCGGAACATAGGTAGAGCGATCCGTTCGGTCAACCCAAAAAAAGCGCTTTCGACAATCAATCTGGTTTTTTTTGTCGCACCCCCAAAAAGGTGATTGGAGAGAGGGGGCGGCTGGGGATAAAACCGGCTTCAGGCGTGTCGGGCAAACGGGTGAAATCGTTTTGCAGCAATGACATGCACGAAAATGAAGCGTGAAGTGCGGGCGAATCTTCAAAATCGCGGCGGCTTTGCGGGATGCGGAGTTCTTCTTGTCGATTGCCGATATTTCCCTGTTCAGCGCGCTCCTGGCCGGCGCTCTTTCGTTTCTGTCGCCCTGTGTGCTGCCGCTGGTGCCACCCTATCTCTGTTATATGGCCGGTGTTTCCGTCGAGCAGTTCAAGACGGAGGAGACCGCGCCGCGGCCGGAGATTCGCAGGGCCGTGATGTTCTCGGCTTTCTTCTTCACCCTCGGTTTCGCTACTGTTTTCGTGGCGCTGGGGGCAGGCGCCTCGACGATCGGCACGTTGCTGCGACAGAATCTCGATATTCTCGCCAAGATCGGCGGTTTCATCATTATCCTCATGGGCCTGAATTTTCTCGGCGTGTTCCGCATCGGCCTGTTTTCGCGCGAGGCGCGGTTTCAGGGGGCGGGCAAACCGGCCACGCTTTCCGGCGCCTATGTGATGGGCCTTGCCTTCGCCTTCGGCTGGACGCCCTGTATCGGTCCGGTTCTGGGGGCCATTCTCGGTGTTGCCGCGTCGCGTGAAACGGTTGGTGACGGCGCGATGCTGCTTGCGGTCTATTCGCTCGGCCTTGCCGTACCGTTCTGGATTGCGGCGGCATTTTCCGGTTCCTTCATGCGCTTCCTCGTGCGCTTCCGCCGCCATCTCGGTCTCGTCGAAAAGGTGATGGGTGTGCTTTTGGTGCTTACCGGTATCGCTTTCATGTCCGGTTTTATCACCAATGTGGCGATCTGGTTCCAGGAGACCTTTCCGATCCTGATGAAAATCGGCTAAGCCTCTCGCGGACTTGGAGCATTTCCGCTTTTCTCCGAAACGCGAAAACGCTCTACCTCTTTGTTTTACGCATTTTCCGGACGTAAAACCGCGACGCACTTTTGACGGAAATGCTCTTGAGGAACGACCGTGGCTGATATCGTTGGATTGCTGTTGCCGTTTTTCGGCCTGATCTTCATCGGTTACGGCGCGGCGCGGATAACAAAACAGCCGGTCGAGGCGATGGGCTGGCTGAACACCTTCATCATCTATGCGGCCTTACCGGCGCTGTTTTTCAAGCTGGTGTCGAAAACGCCGGTGGAAGAACTGGCGCGCATGGATTTCGTGGCCGCCAGCCTTGCCTGCACCTATGGCATTTTTCTGCTGGTGTTCCTGATCGGCCGGTTCGTCCGCAAGAACAGCCTCGCCGAAACGACGATCCAGAGTTTCGCGGCAAGTTACGGTAATATTGGTTACATGGGACCGGGGCTTGCGCTTCTGGCGCTTGGCGAAAAGGCGGCAGTGCCGGTGGCGCTGATCGTCTGCCTTGAAAACGCCGCGCATTTCATCGTCGCGCCGGCGATGATGGCGGTTGCGGGCGGCGACAAGCGCTCGGCTGGAAGGCTTGCGCTGGATGTGGCGCGCAAGGTCATTACCCATCCGTTCATCGTCTCGGTGATTGCCGGATTTCTCGCCGCTTCGCTGTCATGGCAGCCGCCGGAGGCGGTGCAGCGGCTTGTCGATTATCTGGCGCAATCGGCAGCGCCCTGCGCGCTGTTTGCCATGGGCGTGACGCTGGCGCTTCGGCCGATGAAGCGCGTGCCGGTGGAGATCAGCTATATCGTGCCGGCCAAGCTGATCCTGCATCCGCTCGCTGCCTATCTGGTCCTGTCGTCGCTCGGGCGGTTCGAACCGGTGTGGATCTATTCCGCCGTTCTGCTTGCTGCGCTACCGACCGCGACGAATGTCTTCGTTATCGGTCAACAATATCACGTCTGGCAGGAGCGGGCGTCGGCAACGATCCTGATTTCGACGCTGCTGTCGGTCTTCACGCTGACCGGCGTGGTGTATTTCATCCAGCCTTTTTGAAGCTGCCGAACAGCAGCGAGGGCAGGGCCTTCAGCCCGCGCCCCGGCTCGATGCCTTCGCGCATCACCATGCTTCTGAGCGTGCCGATGCCGGAGAGGACATGCAGACCAGCCGCGCGCGCCATCTGCACCGGCAGGAAATCGGAAAGCAGCGAGCGATTGAGGAGATCGACACTGAGGGTGCGGGTGTAGACATCCGCCCGTCGTTTGCGGTCGAAACTGTTGCCGGCGTCCGCCGCAATCGGTCGGTCGGAGACGGCGCCCAGCAGTTCCGTCAGAGCGATAATGTCGCGCAGGCTGAGGTTCAGCCCCTGCGCGCCGATGGGCGGAAAACCATGCGCCGCCTCGCCGATCAGGGCCACGCGGCCCTTGCCGAAACGATGCGCCGTCATGGAAGACAGCGGCCATGCCTGCACGCTGTCCTCCACGGTAACAGCGCCGAGCATGGATTGCATGCGTTCCTCGACCTTCAGGCTCAAGGCTTCCAGCGGCAGCGCCGTCAGTTCTTCCGCCTGCTGTGGCGTGACGACCCAGACGAGGCTGGAGCGGTCGCCGGGCAGGGGAACCTGTGTGAAAGGTCCGGTCGGCGTGTGGAACTCCGTCGAGACATTGCCGTGCGGCCGGCTGTGGCCGAAATTCAGGACGATGGCGGTCTGCGGATAGGACCAGGATTTGACGCCGATGCCCGCCGCATCCCGCACCATCGATTTCCTGCCATCCGCGCCGATCAGGAAATCGGCGGAGAGCGTTTCACCATCGCCAAGCGTTACCGTGACGCGGTCGTTGCCGACGTCGATCGTCCCGGCCACGGTGTCGAGGCGGGTGATATTGTGTTCCTGTTCGACAGCTTCGCCAAGCACGCCCAGAAGCGCTTCGTTGGGAATGTTCCAACCGAAGGCGTCGAGCCCGATTTCGGAGGAGCGGAACTGCACCGTCGGCGCGCGCAGCAGGCGGTCGGTGCCGTCGATGATCTGCATGGTGGAAAGACGAGCGGCGGAAGGGGCGATGCGCGACCACAGGCCGAGACGGTCCATGAAACGGATCGACTGATCCATCAGCGCCGTGGTGCGCCGGTCCTTCCTGTCGCTTGAAGGTGCGATGAGCGCCACGTGGCGGCCGGCCCGGGCGAGTGCTATGGCCGCGATCTGGCCCGCAAGTCCCGCACCGGTGATGGCGATATCGAAGTGTCTCATGGTCCTGATCCGTTGTTATTTCCAGAGCATCATAGAGGCTTTGCGCAGGTAAATCCACTTGGACGCCGCAACATCCGGGCGCAAACATTCGTTGGTTGCGCCACTATATTAGTCTTAGGATAAGCGGATTGAGCCGGTTGCAAAGCGTGGTGAATGGCCGCATACCGGAATGAACAGGGCGGATAAAAAGCGGGGCGCAGACGCTGACCATGAAAATTTTCAACTACAAGCGTGTTCCCTACGCGGAAATCCGCGCCTTTTCCGTGCATATGCTGACGGCATCCGGTTCGTTCCTGGCTTTTCTCGGCGTCGTCGCGGCTGCCGAACACCGTTTCGTCGATATGTTCTGGTGGCTGGGGCTTGCGCTGCTGGTCGATGGTATCGACGGACCCATCGCCCGCAAGGTGCGGGTGAAGGAAGTTCTGCCCAACTGGTCCGGCGACACGCTCGACAACATCATCGACTACGTGACCTATGTGCTTCTGCCCGCCTTTGCGCTTTATCAGAGCGGCATGATCGGCGAGCCGCTATCCTTCGTTGCCGCCGGCATGATCGTAGTGTCGAGCGCCATTTATTATGCCGATATGGGCATGAAGACGGATGAATATTTTTTCTCGGGCTTCCCGGTGGTTTGGAACATGGTGGTTTTCACCCTGTTCGTTCTGGATGCCAGCGCCACCACGGCTATGACCGTCGTTACCGTTTCGGTGTTTCTGACGTTCCTGCCGATCAATTTCCTGCATCCGGTGCGGGTGAAGCGGCTGCGGCCGCTCAATCTGGCTGTCGTGTTCGTCTGGTGCGCGCTCGGGGGTTATGCATTGCTGATGCATTTTGAAACGCCGACATGGGCGGTGATCGCATTCACGGCGAGCGGCATCTATCTTTATTGCATCGGGGGAATATTGCAGTTTTTCCCTGCGCTCGGCGCGAAATAAGAAAAAGGTAAAGCCGTTTATTGCTTGTGCAAATTGCATTTAAGCAACTGCTTTTTATGTTGTGCGCAGCAGCAAAACAGTTATCAATAAATCATGGTCGCGCAGCATTGCATACGCATTGCCACGGGATTGGGAACAATGACCACGGTTGTTAAAAATGCTTCGAAGAAGGCATGGACGGCCGGTGAAAGAGGGAACTCGTGACTGGAACTTTGGCGCCAGAGGCCGTGCCTCTCCTGTCCGTTCGCAAGCTGACCAAGCTGTTCGGCAATTTTGCCGCCTGCAACGGCATCGATCTTGATATTGCGCCGGGCGAAATCCATGCGCTTCTGGGTGAAAACGGCGCGGGCAAGTCCACGCTGGTCAAGATGCTGTTCGGCGTCCTTGCGCCGACAGAAGGCGACATCATCTGGCAGGGCCAGCCGGTTTCCGTGGGCTCGCCCAGCGAGGCCCGCAGGCTCGGTATCGGCATGGTGTTCCAGCATTTTTCGCTGTTCGAGGCGCTGACGGTCGCTGAAAACATCGCCCTTTCGCTCGATCCGAAAATTTCTCTGAAGGAAATCACCAGGGAAGCGGAAACGCTGTCGCGGGCCTATGGCCTGCCGCTCGATCCCAATGCGCATGTGGCCGATCTTTCGGTCGGCGAGCGCCAGCGCATCGAGATCGTCCGCGCCTTGTTGCAGAACCCGCGCCTGATCATTCTTGATGAGCCGACCTCGGTTTTGACGCCGCAGGAGGCTGACAAGCTGTTCGAGACGCTGGCAAAGCTGAAGGCCGAAGGCCGATCGGTGCTGTATATCAGCCACCGCCTCGAAGAGGTGCAGCGCATCTGTGATCGCGCCACTGTCCTGCGTCACGGCAAGGTGACGGGTGCGTGTGATCCGCGCAAGGAAACGCCGGCATCTCTGGCGCGCATGATGGTTGGCAGCGATGTCGCAAGCGTTTCGCGGGCAACGGGTGAAGCGCTTGGCGCGCCGCAGATTGAAGTCATGGCGCTTTCGGTCGCGCCGCGCACGCCTTTTGCCGTGGCCTTGAAATCGATTTCCATGAATGTGCGCGCCGGAGAAGTGCTGGCGATTGCCGGTGTGGCCGGCAACGGGCAGGGCGAACTGTTCGACGCGCTTTCGGGCGAATATCCCGTCTATAATAATGACGCCATCCATCTGCGCGGCAAGGCGGTTGGCCGCATCGGCATCAATGGCCGCCGGCTGATGGGTGCTGGTTTCGTGCCGGAGGAGCGCCATGGCCATGCCGCCGTTCCGGGCATGAGCCTTTCCGACAATCTTTTGCTGGCGCGGGCGCGCTCCGACCGCAAGGCGTTTCTGACGGGCGGTTTTCTGCGCATCATCCGCGGCTCGGTCATCAAGACGGCGGCGCGGCGCATTTCGGAAACCATGGATGTGCGCAAAAGCGGGGCCGATCCGCTGGCGGGATCGCTTTCCGGCGGCAACCTGCAGAAATTCATCGTCGGGCGCGAGCTTGATCGTCAGCCGGCGGTGCTGGTGGTCAACCAGCCGACCTGGGGTGTGGATGCCGGTGCTGCAAGCCGTATCCGCCAGGCGCTGGTCGATCTCGCCAAGGCCGGCTCGGCCGTCATCGTCATCAGCCAGGATCTCGATGAAATCTTCGAGGTCGCCACCAATATCGCGGTCATTTCCGACGGCAAGCTCTCAGAGGCCCATCCGGTGGAAGATATGACGCTTGAAAAGATCGGCCTGCTGATGGGCGGCATCCATACACATTCGGGAGCCGCCCAGCATGCGCATTGAGCTTGAAAAACGGGCAGGCGTCTCGAAGCTATTCACCCTGCTTTCGCCGCTTCTGGCGCTGGTGCTGACGCTGCTCGTCGGCGCGATCATGTTCGCCATGCTTGGCAAAAATCCGGCCCACGCGCTTTACGCCTTTTTTGTCGAGCCGTTGCTGGAGGTTTGGTCGCTGCATGAGCTGGCGATCAAGGCCGCACCGCTGATCCTGATCGGCGTCGGCCTGTCGATCTGTTATCGCTCCAATAACTGGAATATCGGCGCGGAGGGGCAATTCACCATCGGCGCGATTACCGGTTCCATCCTGCCGGTGCTTTATCCCGACTGGCATTCGCCGCTCATCCTGCCGTTGATGATGGTGATGGGCGCTGTCGGCGGGGCGCTTTATGCCGGTATTCCGGCGCTGTTAAAGACGAAGTTCAACACCAATGAAATCCTCGTCAGCCTGATGCTGGTCTATGTCGCGCAGCTCTTCCTCGACTGGCTGACGCGCGGCATCTGGCGCGATCCCGGCGGTTACAACTTTCCGCAGACAAAGGCATTCAACGACAGCGCCGTTTTGCCGGAAATGCTGGCGTCGGGCCGGGCGCATTGGGGTTTCGTTTTTGCCATCGTTGCGGCCATCGCGTTGTGGTTCATGATGCGCTACATGCTCAAGGGCTTTGAAGTTACCGTGCTTGGCCAATCGGCGCGGGCCGGGCGCTTTGCCGGTTTCTCCTCCAGCCGCATGGTGTGGTTTTCGCTGCTGCTATCGGGCGCGCTGGCCGGGCTTGCGGGCATTTCGGAAGCTTCCGGTTCCATCGGCCATCTCCAGCCCAGCATTTCGCCGGGTTATGGTTTCACCGCCATCATCGTCGCCTTTCTCGGCCGCCTTAATCCGCTTGGCATCATCCTTTCCGGGCTGGTGCTGGCGCTGACCTATCTCGGGGGTGAGGCGGCACAGCTTTCGATCGGTGTGTCGGACAAGGTGACACGGGTGTTTCAGGGGCTGATGCTGTTCTTCGTTCTGTCCTGCGATACGCTGATTTTCTACCGCATCCGGGTCGTTTTCGCCGGCAAGGCGCATCACAAGCAAGGAGCGGCATGATGGATATGCTTCAGGCCATTCTCCTAACCGTCATCACCGCCGCGACGCCGCTAGTCATCGCCGCTTCGGGCGAGCTGGTGGTGGAGCGCTCGGGCGTGCTCAATCTCGGTGTTGAGGGCATGATGATCATGGGCGCGGTCTGCGCTTTCGCGGCCTCTCATATGACGGGTTCCCCCTATCTCGGCATTCTGGCCGGCATCGCCTCCGGGGCGGTATTTTCGCTGCTTTTCGGTTTCCTGACGCTGACGCTTGTCACCAACCAGGTGGCGACGGGGCTGGCGCTCACCATTCTCGGGCTTGGCGTTTCCGGCATGCTGGGTGAAAGCTTTGTCGGTCTGCCTGGCATCAAGCTACAGCCCATCGTGTTTCCGGTTTTGTCGGAAATCCCCTTTTTCGGTCCGCTGCTGTTCCGGCAGGATCTGATCTTCTACATGTCCATCGCGCTGGTCTTCGGTATCGGCTGGTTTTTGTTCAAAAGCCGCGCCGGGCTTAAAGTCCGCGCCATTGGCGACAGCCATGCCTCGGCGCACGCGCTTGGCATCAACGTTATCCGCACGCGGTATCTGGCGGTCATGTTCGGCGGCGCCTGCGCCGGTCTTGCAGGCGCCCAGCTGTCGCTGGTCTATACGCCGCAATGGGTGGAAAACATGTCGGCCGGGCGCGGCTGGATTGCGCTGGCGCTCGTCGTCTTCGCCTCCTGGCGTCCGTGGCGCCTGCTGGCGGGCGGTTATCTGTTCGGCGCTGTCACCATCGGCCAGTTGCACGCGCAGGCCTTCGGCATCGGCGTGCCGTCGCAGCTGCTTTCGGCGATGCCTTATCTCGCAACTATTGTCGTGCTGGTCATCATCTCGCATAATCGCCGCACGACCTTGATCAACACACCGGCATCGCTGGGCAAATCCTTCGTGCCGGACAGGTGAAGAAGAATCCTCAAATCTCCAAACCAACAGGGGTAAAAATGAAAAAACTGGTCATCGCACTCGCCGCTTCCGTCGCGGCCCTCGGAGGCGTCGTTTCCTCCGCTGAAGCCGCCGACGCCAAGAAGGTCTGCTTCATCTATGTCGGCAGCCGCACCGATGGCGGCTGGACACAGGCGCATGAAATTGGCCGCGAAGAGCTGCAGAAGCACTTCGGCGACAAGATCGAAACGCCGTTCCTCGAAAGCGTTCCGGAAGGCCCGGATGCCGAACGCGCCATCGAGCGCATGGCCCGTTCCGGCTGCGAACTGGTGTTCACCACCTCCTTCGGCTTCATGGATGCGACCGTGAAGGTTGCCCAGAAGTTCCCCAAGGTGAAGTTCGAGCACGCCACCGGCTTCAAGACCGCTGAAAACGTCGCGACCTACAATGCGCGCTTCTATGAAGGCCGTTATATTCAGGGCCAGATCGCCGCGAAGATGTCGAAGAAAGGTCTCGCCGGCTACATCGCTTCCTTCCCGATCCCGGAAGTGGTGATGGGCATTGACGCCTTCGTTCTCGGTGCACAGTCGGTTAACCCGGACTTCAAGCTCAAGGTCGTATGGGCCAATACCTGGTTCGACCCCGGCAAGGAAGCCGATGCCGCCAAGGCACTGATCGACCAGGGCGTCGATATCCTGACGCAGCACACCGACACGACAGCACCGATGCAGGTTGCAGCGGAGCGCGGTATCAAGGCTTTCGGTCAGGCATCCGACATGATCAAAGCCGGTCCCGAGACACAGCTGACCGCCATCAAGGATACCTGGGGCGCTTATTACATCAAGCGCACGCAGGCTTTGCTTGACGGCACCTGGAAGTCGGAATCCATCTGGGATGGCCTCAAAGACGGCATCCTGACCATGGCGCCCTACACCAACATGCCTGACGACGTGAAGAAAATGGCTGAGGACACCGAAGCCAAGATCAAGTCGGGCGAGCTGCACCCCTTCACCGGCCCGGTGAAGAAGCAGGACGGCTCGGAATGGCTGAAGGCTGGTGAAAAGGCTGAGGACAAGGTTCTGCTTGGTCTCAACTTCTACGTTGCCGGCGTGGACGACAAGCTGCCGCAATAATTCTGCGTGCCGGCACAGGCCGCCAATTGGACCGCGTATGAAATTCATGCGCGGTCTTTGTTATTTTTATCTGTTTTGCCGTGTGAACGAAGTTTGGCTTTGCTTTTCACGCGCGTTGATGTTTTTCACTGTATTCTACGTTGAAAATCGTGGGCCTGACCTGGAATATACAAGCCATACGCGATTTTCACCTCGTCAACCGAACGGGAGGACATGACACTTGCAGCGCGGAATGCTCGATGCGGCGATCGGTTTTCGAAAGCTGCGGACAAATCATGCACAGGTCGTTCACAAGCTCGGTCTCGACATCGTGTCCGGCACCTTCAAGACGGGCGACATCCTGCCCGGCGATGCCGAGTTGATGGAGCGGCTGAAAGTATCCCGCACGGTGTTGCGTGAAGCGATGAAGACGCTGACCGCCAAGGGCATGATTTCGCCCAAGGCGCGCATCGGCACTCGGGTGACGGAGCGCGAAAGCTGGAACATGTTCGACAGTGAAGTGCTTCTCTGGCACTTCGAGGCAGGCGTCAGCGACGAGTTCCTGCTGCATCTCTATGATATCCGTCAGGCTTTCGAGCCCTATGGCGCGGGGCTTGCCGCTCTCAGGGCAAAGGACGCCGATATCGCCAAGCTTGCCGCTTACGCCAACGAGATGGGCAATACGGCCTATTCTAAAGAGAAGCGGGCGCTGGCGGATATGAATTTCCATGTGCTCATCACTGAAATGTCCGGTAATCCGTTCATGCGCACCGTCGGTTCACTGATCAAGGCAGCGCTGGCGGGTATTTTCCGGATGAGCAACCCGGAAGCCGATCCCAATGAGATTTCCGATGTATCCGCCTCCCATTTAAGGCTGGTCGAGGCGTTTCGTCTGCGCGATGAGGCCGCGGCGCGCCGCGAAATGGGCAGGCTGATTGAAAACGGTCGTCAGCAGGTATTGGAATTCAACGCCCGTCACCCGCGCTGAACAGATCACGCCATACCGCCGCTGATCACGTTTGATGAAAATCGGCATGGAAATTTGGTGTGGATTTGCATGGTTTCTTAAGTGGGCCGCCGTTATAGCAATGCCGGAACGCAATTACCGATGCGCCTGTCTGTTCAACCGGCTGGCGTAAAGTCAAACACATGCCACTGTCCCGGCTGCCCTTGTGCCCGGAGATAGGGTGTTGGAGGTCTTATGGAGCGCAGCTCTCTAGCCGTTATTCTCGCAGCGGGCGACAGCACGCGCATGAAGTCGTCGAAATCCAAGGTGCTGCACACGGTTGCCGGGCGGCCGATGATTGCGCATGTGGTGGAGGCTGTGGCTGGATCGGGTGTTGGCGCGGTGGCGCTGGTGGTCGGGCGCGATGCTGACAATGTTGCCGCGGCCGCGAACCTTAGGGGTCTTCAGGTTGAAGCTTTCTTGCAGACGGAGCGCAAGGGCACCGGCCATGCCGTTCTTGCCGCACGCCCAGCCATTGAGCGCGGTTTCGACGACCTGATCGTCGCTTATGGTGACGTGCCGCTCATCACGTCCGCGACGCTTGATCGGGCGCGTGAGGCGATTGCCGCCGGTGCCGATGTGGCCGTGATCGGCTTCCACACCGAGCGTCCGACCGGTTATGGCCGGTTGCTGGTCGAGAATGGCGAGCTGGTAGCGATCCGCGAGGAAAAGGACGCAACCGACGAAGAACGCAAGGTGACCTGGTGCAATAGCGGCCTGATGGCGATCAACGGTCGCAATGCGCTTGATCTGCTCGACCGGATCGGCAACGGCAATGTGAAGGGCGAATATTACCTCACCGACATCGTTGAAATCGCCCGTTCGCTCGGCCGTCGCGCCGTGGCCATCGATGCGCCGGAAACCGAGCTGGTCGGCTGCAACAACCGTGCCGAACTGGCTTTTATCGAGAAGTTGTGGCAGGAGCGCCGCCGCCATGAGTTGATGGTGGAGGGTGTTTCGATGATCGCGCCCGAGACGGTTTTCCTCTCCTTCGATACGAAGATCGGGCAGGATGCCCTGATCGAGCCGAATGTCGTGTTCGGTCCCGGTGTGACCATCGAGGCGGGTGCCATCATCCATTCGTTTTCGCATCTGGAGGGGGCTCATGTTGCTGAAGGTGCGATGGTCGGTCCTTTTGCGCGGTTACGTCTGGGTGCCAACCTGCATGCCAAAGCCAAGGTCGGCAATTTCTGCGAGGTCAAGAAGGCGGAGATCGGCGAGGGCGCCAAGGTCAACCATCTGACCTATATCGGTGATGCCTATATCGGCGCCGGCAGCAATATCGGTGCGGGCGCCATCACCTGCAATTACGACGGTTACAACAAGGCCGAAACGCGGATCGGTGCGAACAGTTTCATTGGCTCGAACTCGTCGCTGGTCGCTCCCGTCACCATTGGAGAGGGGGCTTATATAGCCTCCGGCAGCGTGATTACCGATGACGTGCCTGATGATGCGCTGGCTTTCGGGCGGGCGCGTCAGGAGGTTAAGCCGGGCCGCGCAATCGTGGTACGCGAGCGGGCGAAAGCGCTGAAGGAAGCCAAGAAAAAGGCCTCTTGAAAGACGTTACCGAGCGATACCGAAAGTGACCGGCGGGATAATTGCTGATTTCGGAGAAACGGTTAGTAGTTTCGGCGAAGAGATCGCCGTCTGGAGAAATATATGTGCGGAATTGTCGGAATTGTCGGAACCCAGCCTGTTGCTGAACGGCTTGTCGATGCGCTGAAGCGTCTCGAATATCGCGGTTACGATTCGGCTGGTGTCGCCACCATCGACAATGGCGCGATGGACCGCCGCCGGGCGGAAGGCAAGCTGTTCAACCTGGAAAAGCTGGTTTCGGAACAGCCGCTGCCGGGTGTGGTCGGTATTGCCCACACCCGCTGGGCGACGCATGGCGTACCGAACGAGACCAATGCCCACCCGCATTTCGTTGAAGGCGTTGCCGTCGTCCATAATGGCATCATCGAAAACTTCTCCGAACTGCGCGAAGAACTGACAGCCGAGGGCGCGACCTTCACCACCCAGACCGACACCGAAGTGGTGGCGCAGCTTCTGGCGAAATATACCCGCGAAGGGCTTGGCCATCGCGAAGCGATGCTGAAGATGCTGAACCGCGTTACCGGCGCCTATGCGCTGGTCGTCATGTTTCAGGATGATCCCGGCACGCTGCTTTCGGCGCGCTCCGGCCCGCCGCTGGCCGTCGGTTATGGCCGTGGCGAAATGTTCCTGGGGTCCGATGCCATCGCGCTGTCACCCTTCACTAACGAGATCACCTATCTGGTGGATGGCGACTGCGCCATCTTGACCCGGCAGGGTGCGGAAATCATCGATTTCTCCGGCAAGCCGGTGAAGCGCGAGCGGCAGATTTCGCAGGCGACGGCCTATGTGGTCGACAAGGGCAATCACCGCCACTTCATGGAAAAAGAAATCTACGAGCAGCCGGAAGTCATTTCCCATGCGCTCAGCCACTACGTGGATTTCGCCTCCAAGACGGTGAAGGATGCCGACAAGGCTATCGACTTCTCCAAGCTTTCCGGCCTTGCCATTTCCGCCTGCGGCACGGCCTATCTGTCCGGGCTGATCGGCAAATACTGGTTCGAGCGTTATGCCCGCCTGCCGGTGGAAATCGATGTCGCCTCGGAGTTCCGCTACCGCGAGATTCCGCTCGTGCCGACGCAGGCCGCGCTGTTCATTTCGCAATCGGGCGAAACCGCCGATACGCTGGCGGCCCTGCGCTATTGCCAGCAGGAAGGTCTGAAGATCGGCGCGGTGGTCAATACGCGCGAATCGACCATGGCGCGCGAATCGGATGCGATCTTTCCGATCCTCGCCGGCCCCGAAATCGGCGTCGCCTCCACCAAGGCCTTCACCTGCCAGCTTGCCGTGCTTGCTTCGCTGGCCGTTGCCGCCGGCAAGGCGCGTGGCACGATCACACCCCAGCAGGAAACCGAACTGGTTCGCCATCTCACCGAGATGCCGCGCATCATGAGCAAGGTTCTCAACAGCATCCAGCCGCAGATCGAGGCGCTGTCACGCGATCTGTCGCGTTTCAAGGACGTGCTTTACCTCGGCCGCGGCACCAGCTTCCCGTTGGCGCTGGAAGGCGCGCTGAAGCTCAAGGAAATCTCCTATATCCACGCTGAAGGTTATGCCGCCGGCGAGTTGAAGCACGGGCCGATCGCGCTGATAGACGAGAACATGCCTGTTATCGTCATTGCGCCGCATGACCGCTTCTTCGAAAAGACCGTGTCGAACATGCAGGAAGTGGCAGCCCGCGGCGGCCGCATCATCTTCATCACCGACGAGAAGGGGGCTGCCGCCTCCAGGCTCGAGACCATGGCGACGATCACCCTGCCAAATGTCGACGAGCTGATCGCGCCGATGGTCTTCTCGCTGCCGATCCAGCTGCTCGCCTATCACACAGCCGTCTTCATGGGCACGGATGTGGATCAGCCACGCAATCTGGCGAAATCGGTGACGGTGGAATGATCATTCGGCCGGAACAGCAGGGTGATGAAGAGGCGATTGCTCGCGTTACGGAAGATGCCTTCCGTGACGTCGATCATAGCGACAAGACAGAGCATCTGATTGTCGAGCGGCTGCGCAAGGCGGGCGCGCTAACGGTTTCGCTGGTTGCCGAGGACAGCGAAGGCATCGTCGGCCATATCGGGTTTTCGCCGGTGACGCTCACCAGCGGCGAAACCGGCTGGTTCTGTCTTGCGCCGCTCTCGGTCACGCCGGATCGGCAGGGGCAAGGCGTCGGTTCACGGCTGGCGCGCGAAGGGCTTGCCGCGCTGGAGCGCCTGAATGCCGCAGGCTGCGTCGTCGCGGGCGATCCGGACTATTACGGCCGCTTCGGTTTTCGTCCTGTTGAGGGCTTAAGCGCTGAGGGGATTCCTGACGAATATTTCACAGTTCTTCGCTTGCATGGCGGAACTCCATCCGGCATTGTCGGTTTTCATCCGGGTTTCGATAGCGTCAACGCTTAATGCCGAACGGTAAATGACTGATATTCCAGTAAAAATTTCATTCGCAGCCCGTCTGCGCAACAGCTTCCTCACGGGCGTCCTTATCCTCGCGCCCGTCACCATCACCATGTGGCTGGTGTGGAGTTTTCTGCAGTGGGCGGATAGTTGGGTTAAGCCTTATATTCCCGCCCGTTATGATCCCGAGCAATATTTCGATGTGGCAATCCCCGGCTTCGGCCTGCTGATCGCCGTCGTTGGCATCACCCTCATCGGTTTTCTCGGCAATAACCTCATCGGCAAATGGATCGTCGGCGTCGGTGAATCCATTCTCAACCGCATGCCGCTGGTGCGGCCGATCTACAAGAGCATCAAGCAGCTGTTCGAATCCGTTCTGAAGGAGCATGCGAACTCTTTCAAGAAGGTCGGCCTGATCGAATTTCCCTCCTCCGGCACCTGGGCGATGGTGTTCGTATCCTCGGAAGTGAAGGGCGAGCTTGCCCATCGCTTCAACGAGATGGGCCAGCAGATGGTCGCCGTCTTCCTGCCACCCACCCCTGTGCCCACTGCGGGCTTTCTGCTGTTTGTGCCGAAAGACAAGATCGTGATGCTGGACATGACGCCGGAGGACGCGGCTAAATTGCTGATTTCCGGCGGTCTGGTGGCGCCAGATTTCACGCCGCCGAAGGTGATTGCGCCGGTTTAGATATTGAGGCCGTGCTCGTTGCGTCTGTTACGGATGTCCGCATGGCTATTTCCCGTGTTCATTCTCTAGCGGGAAAATAGTCGGCCTAATGGGGCATATTAGGCTATAGGCGGAACCTTGACGAACCAATGTGGTTCACTAATAATCTTTGTGAACCAAGAGAAGCCGCGATCATGACTGCATTCACAGTGCGCTTGCCAGACGAGGTTGCTGACAAGCTGGACCAATTGGCGGAAAAGCTTGATCGCTCGCGGTCCTATATGGCGACGCGGGCGATTGAGGACTTTGTTGCCCGTGAAGAGTGGCAGCTCGCCGAGATCGAGGCCGGTTTGGCGGAGGCGGATCGCGGCGAGTTTGGAACGCCTGATGATCTCGCAAACATTGTCGGAAAATATGTGAAATCCTCCCGGCCGTCATGAGCGATCGGAGAATTCTTTGGACTTTGCGGGCGCTGCGACGGCTTGATGAAATCGGTGCGCATATCGAAAAGGACAATCCAGCCGCCGCGGCTCGCGTTATTTCCCGTATTGTCTCCGCGGTCGATATGTTGGTGGCGCAGCCGGCGATGGGGCGGGTCGGGCGCATCAGGGGAACACGGGAAGCCGTACTTCCTGACATTTCCTACATTATTGCCTATCGCGTCGGCCGGAATATCGAGATTCTGACGGTCATTCATACATCGCAACGATGGCCCTCTGCATTTTAGCCAAAGGGTCTCTCAGACGCGTCGATCAATCCTCATCATCCAGATCGTCCGTCTCAATAGCCGTGCTCGTAGCATGAAAAACAGGAACGAAAAGCCGCATATAGACGAGCCGCACGCTCCAGCCTTGCTCCAGCGCCTCTGCCCATGCCTTCTTTCGGCCGGGCTTTTTGAAAGCCTTGCCTATCGCCTTCTTCTCGCTTTTCGCAAAGGTCTCCGGCTGCAAGGTGTTCTGCGGCGAGCAGAGCGCGTAGCCCTTGCGGAAGGCGGGTGGTGGGCGGCGTGGGTCGATCATGTTCATGATGGTCAAAACTTTCAGCCGGCGTGCAGGAAGCGGATCGCTTCGTCGCGGCGGTGCAGATAGAGCAGGGTGCGCAGGCTGTCGCCGCGTGGTCCTGTCAGTTCGGGGTCGCGCTCGATGACATAGGCCGCGTCCTTGCGGGCGATTTCCAGCAGGTCGGCATGCGCCTCGAGGCTGGCGATGCGAAAGCCCGGCGTGCCGGACTGGCGGGTGCCGAGCAGTTCGCCTTCGCCACGCAGCTTCAAGTCTTCCTCGGCGATGAGGAAGCCGTCCTCGCTGTGGCGCAGGATGGAGAGCCGGGCGCGGCCGTTTTCGCTGAGCGGCCCCTTGTAGAGCAGGATGCAGGTGGATGCCTCGTCACCGCGTCCCACCCGGCCGCGCAGCTGGTGCAGCTGGGCAAGGCCGAAACGTTCGGCGTGTTCGATGACCATGATGGTCGCATCCGGCACGTCGACGCCGACTTCCACCACCGTCGTCGCCACCAGCAGCCGGGTTTCGCCACTCTTGAAAGCGAGCATGGCGGCGTCTTTTTCCGGGCCGCTCATGCGGCCGTGGATAAGACCTATATTTGGGCCGAGCATTTGCGACAGAACCGCATGCCGCTCTTCCACCGACATCAAATCGGACTCTTCCGTCTCCTCCACCAGCGGGCAGATCCAGTAGGCCTTCTTGCCGTCCTTCAAAGCGGCGCGCAGCCGCTCGACAATGTCGCCGATGCGTTCGGTGGGGATTGTCACCGTCTGGATGGGTTTGCGGCCGGCGGGTTTTTCGGTGAGCTTCGACACGTCCATGTCGCCGAAGGCGGCCAGCACCAGCGTGCGCGGAATGGGGGTGGCGGTCATGACCAGCATATGCGGCGTGATGCCCTTGGCGGTGAGCCGCAGGCGCTGGTGCACGCCGAAACGGTGCTGCTCATCCACCACGGCCAGCACGAGGTTCTTGTAAGCGACGCTATCCTGAAACAGCGCGTGGGTGCCGATGACGATCTGCGCTTCGCCGGACGCCACGCGTTCCTCGATCTCGCGGCGCTCCTTGCCCTTGGTGCGGCCGGTGAGAACCTCGACGGTGATGCCAGCTGTCTGAGCGAGTTTGGAGATGGTGGAGAAATGCTGACGGGCGAGGATTTCAGTCGGGGCCATCAGCACCGCCTGTCCGCCGGCCTCCACGGCTGTCGCCATGGCCATCAGCGCAACCAGCGTCTTGCCAGCACCGACATCACCCTGCAGCAGCCGCAACATGCGGTCTTCGCCGGCCATATCGGTCAGGATATCCTTTACCGCAGCGCTCTGGCTTGCCGTTGGCGAGAAGGGCAGCTGTGCGAGGATTTTTGCGGCGATATCGCCCTTGGCGCGGATCGGCTGGCCCGCCACTTTACGAATCCGCTGGCGCACCAGCGCCAATGACAGCTGTCCGGCGAGAAACTCATCATAGGCAAGCCGCCGGCGCGCCGGGGCCTGCGGTTCGATATCGGCGCTGTCGCGAGGATCGTGTAGCTCGCGGAAGCTCGAGGCGACATCGCCGAAACCCTGGCGGGTCTTCAGCGTTTCGTCGATCCATTCGGGAAAGACCGGCAGCTTTGAGAGCCCGCTTTCGATTGCCTTGCGCAGCACCTTGGCAGACAGCCCGGCGGTCATGGGGTAAACGGCTTCCACCAGCGGCAGGTTTTCCGCCTCAGAGAGTTTCACCATGAAATCTGGATGCACCATGGAGGCGCGGCCGTTGAACCAGTCCACCTTGCCGCTGACGAGAACCTCTTCGTCCACTGGCAGCGCCTTGGACAGCCAGTCACCCTTGGCGCGGAAGAAGGTCAGCGCCAGTTCGCCGGTCTCGTCATGCAGGAAAACCCGGTAGGGCGCGGAACGATTGCCCGGTGGCGGCGGCTGGTGGCGGTCAACACGTCCCTGAATGGTGACAATGGCGCCGGGGGCCGCGAGTGCAATGCCGGGGCGGTTGCGGCGGTCGATGACATTCGACGGCGCGTGAAAAAGAAGGTCGATCACGCGGGTATCGTCGGCGCTTTCCCGGCCAAGCAACTTCGCCAGAAGATCGGCGAGCTTCGGCCCCACACCGGCGAGGGTGGAAACCGAGGCAAACAGCGGATCGAGAATGGCCGGGCGCATGGCGCACAAAATCGGGGAAGGGGAGACGTTATGCAAGAGTTGAGCCCCGACAAAGGCGGGTTATCACCGGCAGATTTTCATCGCCGTGGCATTATTTCGATAAAAACCGGTTCCCAAGCGTTCGCCTCCTGTTCTATAGGAGGTCGCAGTCAACATCCTGTTGAATAGCCAACCGAAAGGTGAATGCGATGACTGGACTGGTGCGCACGAGTGCCGACCTCGATCCGAGACGCAGGCGGATCCTTTACCGCTGCTGGCACCGGGGTATTCGCGAGATGGATCTGGTGCTCGGGCAATTCGCGGAAGACCATATCGCCACGCTTTCCGATAGTCAGCTCGATGAACTTGAGGTCATCATGGCGGAAGAGGATAACGACCTTGTGCAGATGGTGACGGGCGCGCAGCCGGTGCCGGAAAAATTCCAGACCCCGCTGTTTGAGAAGATCGCTTCCTACCGTCCCGATTTCGATCTCGTCACAGCAGAAACCCTGAAGGCCTGAAACATGATAGCCGGATTCGATGCAAAGCTGGTAACGTCGGCCGATACGCCGCTGACCATCGGAAATGTGCCTTCCGGCATGGAAGCGCTGCTGCTTGCCGATATGGCGCGGGCAGGCACGTCGGTCGCCTATGTAATGTCGGATGGCCAGCGGGCCGCCGATCTCGAACAGGTCCTCGGTTTCGTCGCGGCTGACATTCCTGTCATGACGCTGCCGGCGTGGGATTGCCTGCCTTATGACCGCGTGTCACCGAGCGCAGACACTTCGGCGCGGCGGCTTGCGGCACTCTCTGGTCTCATCGCCCACGCGAAAAAGCCGCATCCGGCTATCGTTCTCGTCACCGTCAACGCCATGCTGCAGAAGATGGCGCCGCGGGATATCATTGGCAACCTCGGCTTTTCGGCCAAGCCCGGCAACCAAATCCGCATGGAAGAGATTGCCGCACGGCTAGAGCGCAACGGTTTCGACCGGGTGGCGACGGTGCGTGAAGTGGGTGAATTCGCCGTGCGCGGCGGCATTCTGGATGTTTTCGTTCCCGGCACCGAAGAACCGGTGCGGCTTGATTTCTTTGGCGATACGCTGGAAAGCATCCGCACCTTCGATCCGGCCAGCCAACGCACCATCGCCCAGGCCCGCTCGCTCGATTTGAACCCGATGAGCGAAGTGACGCTGACGCCGGACACGATAGGCAGGTTCCGCAAGAATTACCTGTCGCTGTTCGGCGCTGCGACCCGCGACGATGCGCTTTACCAAGCCGTGTCCGAAGGTCGCCGTTATGCCGGCATGGAGCACTGGCTGCCGCTGTTTTACGAGCAGCTGGAAACCGCCTTCGATTATCTGAAGGGTTTCCGCATCGTCACCGACCATACGGCGCGGGAGGCGGCGAAGGAACGCTCCAAGCTGGTGCTCGATTATTACGAGGCGCGACGGGCATCAGGTGAGACCAAAGGTTCCACGCAGGGCGCGCCCTACAAGCCTGTATCGCCGGGGCAGCTCTATCTCGATGGCAAAAGCTTCGATGCGATGCTCGCCGCTGCCAATGCGGTGCGTCTGACACCTTTCAACGAGCATGACAGCGAAGGTCATCCGGTCGCGACTCTGGATGCCCATGTCGGCCCGCGCTGGGCGCGGCCAATGAGCGAAAGCAATAGCGAAGAACGGATCAATGTTTTCGATCTGGCGGTGAAGCATATTGCCGAGCGCCGCGCCAAGGGCTGGAAGGTGCTGATCACAGGCTGGTCGGAAGGTTCGCTCGACCGGCTGTTGCAGGTGTTGAACGAGCACGGGCTGGAAAACATCAAGCCGGTGACGGCGCTGAAAGAGGTGGAGAAGCTCGGCAAGGGTGAGGCGGCCGCGACGGTGCTCAGCCTCGAAGCCGGGTTTGAGACGGGGATGCTGGCTGTCATCGGCGAGCAGGATATTCTTGGCGACCGTATGGTGCGCCGCTCGAAACGCCGCAAGCGCGGCGCGGATTTCATCTCGGAAGTGGCGGGGCTGGACGAGGGCTCGCTGGTCGTCCACGCCGAACATGGTATCGGTCGCTTTGTTGGCTTGCAGACCATCGAGGCGGCGGGCGCGCCGCGCGCCTGTCTGGAACTGCATTACGCCGACGACGCCAAGCTGTTCCTTCCCGTCGAAAACATCGATCTCCTGTCGCGTTATGGTTCCGATGCGGCAGAAGCCACGCTCGACAAGCTGGGCGGTGGCGCGTGGCAGGCCCGAAAGGCCAAGCTCAAGAAGCGGCTGCTCGACATGGCCGACGAGCTGATCCGCATTGCGGCGGCGCGTCTGGTGCGCCATGCGCCGGCGCTGGTTGCGCCGGATGGGCTTTACGACGAATTCGCGGCCCGCTTTCCCTATGACGAGACCGAGGATCAGCTGACCGCCATCGAGGCGGTGCGTGAGGATCTGGGCGCCGGGCGGCCGATGGACCGGTTGATCTGCGGCGATGTCGGTTTCGGCAAGACCGAGGTAGCGTTGCGCGCCGCGTTCCTCGCCGCCATGAACGGCGTACAGGTGGCGGTGGTGGTGCCAACCACGCTGTTGTCGCGCCAGCATTTCCGCACCTTTTCGGAACGTTTTCGTGGTCTTCCAATTCGCGTGCAGCAGGCTTCGCGGCTTGTCGGCACCAAGGAGCTGGCGCTTACCAAAAAGGAAGTGGCTGACGGCAAGACGGATATCGTCGTCGGCACCCATGCGCTGCTGGGCGCGGGCATCAACTTCGCCAATCTCGGCCTGCTGATCATCGATGAGGAGCAGCATTTCGGCGTCAAGCACAAGGAGCGGCTGAAGGAACTCAAAAGCGACGTGCATGTGCTGACGCTTTCCGCGACGCCCATTCCACGCACCTTGCAACTGGCGATGACTGGCGTGCGCGAGCTGTCGCTCATCACCACGCCGCCGGTGGACCGCATGGCGGTGCGCACTTTCATTTCGCCGTTCGATCCGCTTGTCATCCGCGAAACGCTGATGCGCGAGCATTATCGCGGCGGCCAGAGCTTCTATGTCTGCCCGCGGCTTGCCGATCTCGCTGATATCCACGCCTTCCTTCAGTCGGATGTGCCGGAGCTGAAGGTGGCGGTGGCGCATGGGCAGATGGCGGCGGGCGAACTCGAAGACATCATGAATGCCTTTTATGACGGCAAATACGATGTGCTGCTATCGACCACCATCGTCGAATCCGGGCTCGACGTGCCGACCGCCAACACGCTGATCGTGCATCGCGCCGATATGTTCGGCCTTGCCCAGCTTTACCAGCTGCGCGGTCGTGTCGGCCGTTCCAAGGTGCGGGCCTTTGCTCTGTTCACCCTGCCGGTCAACAAGGTGCTGACGACGATGGCCGAGCGGCGGCTGAAGGTGCTGCAATCTCTGGATACGCTGGGGGCAGGGTTCCAGCTGGCGAGCCACGATCTCGATATTCGCGGTGCTGGCAATCTGCTTGGCGAGGAACAGTCAGGCCACATCAAGGAAGTCGGCTTCGAGCTTTACCAGCAGATGCTGGAAGAGGCCGTGGCGGAAGTGAAGGGTGACGAAGAGGTGCGTGACAGCGGCTGGTCGCCGCAAATCTCGGTCGGCACCTCGGTGATGATCCCGGAAGACTATGTGCCGGATCTGCATCTGCGCATGGGCCTTTACCGCCGTCTCGGTGAACTTGCCGATATCGGCGAGATCGACGGTTTCGGCGCGGAAATGATCGACCGTTTCGGCCCGCTGCCGAAAGAGGTGCAGCATCTCCTCAAGATCGTCTACATCAAGTCGCTATGCCGCACCGCCAATGTCGAGAAGGTGGATGCCGGGCCGAAGGGCGTCGTCGTGCAGTTCCGCAACAAGGAATTCCCCAACCCGGCGGCGCTGGTCGGTTATATCGGCAAGCAGGGCTCTATGGCGAAGATCCGCCCTGATCACAGCCTGTTCCTGAACCGCGATCTGCCAACGCCGGAAAAACGGCTGGCGGGGGCGGCGATGATCATGACGCAGTTGGCGGAACTGGCGCGGTCCTAGATTGGGGGCGTTAGGGCATTGAGAGTGAGCCGAAGGTGGGTGGGGTTTACCCCCCTCTGCCCTGCCGGGCATCTCCCCCACAAGGAGGGAGATCGGCAAGGGGCGCTACCGCCACTTCATTCTCAAGCTTCGAGATGGGCGAGACCTTGCCGCAGATCGATCTCCCTCCTTGTGGGGGAGATGCCCGGCAGGGCAGAGGGGGGTAAGCCCCCCGCCTTCGGCCCGCTGTCAATAAACAACCTCCCGAAAACCAACACCTAAAGCACATCCGGACAAACGGAAATTGAAACATCCTACATCCATCTGCTTCATGAACCTCCCAGCCCCGACGCTCCGCAAACATTACCGGGATGTAATGAAACGGACATGCGCCGGTAGCTTCAGCGGGCGTAGTCTTATCCCCATCTCCTGCATTGCGCCGAATATGATGCGCAAGCCGGACGACGAAGGAGCAAGACAATGTGGACCAGGATGAACAGGTTCGCCTCCGCAGGTCTGGTTGCTTTGACAATTGCGGGCACCACAATTGCCACCACCAGCCAGGCGGAAGCACGCAACCACTTCGGACACGGGCATGGCGGCGGCGGCATTGCCGCAGGTATCGCCGGAGCCATTATCGGCGGTGCTATCATTGCCGGGGCGCGGCATTCCTATGACGGCCCTTATTACGGCGAGCCATTTTACGGTCCGCCAGTCTACGGCCCTCCGGTGATCTATCGGCCGGCATATCCGAGCTGCCACGTCGTCTGGCGGCAGAATAGCTGGGGCGATATGTACCGCGCGCGCGTCTGCTACTGAGCTTTCGCCGCCAACCGCAAAAATAGCCATGGAAGAACGCGCCGGACCTAAAGGGTTCTGGGCGCGTCTTCCGGTGTGATGCCGACTGCGACGTTCTGGTCGGTGGCGGCAATCGAGGCCGGCATCGGCACTTTTCGCTGCTTTTCACGGATGAGCGTCAACATGCCGGAACCGACGATGAGGGCGATGCCGACCAGCATCCAGCTGTCGATATGGTCGCCGAAGATCAGGTAACCGAAGAAGATGGCCCAGAGCATCTGGCTATATTGCGTCGGGCCGATCATGGCGGCAGGCGCATAACGGGCCGCATACATGATCAGCACATTGCCGACCGCTGCAAACAGGCCGTAACCGGCCAGAAGCAGCCATTGTTCACCGCCTGGCAGAACGAAGGTCGGGATCATGGCAACGCCGCTGATCGCCAGACAGCCCAGCACGCCGGCGCCATAAAGCGACAATTTCTTTTCCGACGGTCCCATGGCGCGGAAGATCACGATGGACAGCGCGCCGCTCAAACCACCAAGGATAGCGCCGAGATGGCCGATGCCCAATTCACGGAAACCCGGCCTCAGAATGATCAGCACGCCGACGAAGCCGATAATGACCGCCGACCAGCGCTTGATGCCGACCTGTTCCTTCAGGAACACCACCGACATGATGGTGACGAAGGAAGGAAGCAGGAAGATCAGCGCAAAAGCTTCGGCCATGGAGAGGTGCGTGAAGGCTGTGACGCTGCCGACCGCTCCGATGCCGGAAGCAAAAAAGCGGATGAGCCAGAGCGGGCGGTTGGTCGTTTTGACGATATCCGCCCAGCGGTCGTTGCGCTTGCGGATGAAGGGCAGGGCGGCGAGGCCGAATACGGCGCCGAAGAAGGCCGATTCGATCGGTGAAATCTGGCCTTCGATGAGTTTAACGCTCGCGTCACTCCATGCGTAGGCAGCGAAGGCGGCAAAGGCAAGCAGAATGCCTTTCAGGGTCTGGTCCGACACGGGAAAACACCAACAGTTTATCGGTTAGGGTAAGCTGCCGGTGGTTTGACCGTCAGTTCATCGCTTTATGCTCGTCCGCCTTGATTTTTGCAATATCCCGCAATGCAGCAATCAATACGTCAGGCGTTTGTGCACCGCTGATGGCGTATTTCTGGTCGAGGATGAAAAACGGCACGCCGGCGACACCCATTTGCTGCGCTGCATCAATTTCGGCGACGACCGTATCCTTGTCCGCGTCGGATGCCAGAAGCCGCGCCACCACCTTGGCGTCCATGCCAGCCTTCTCGGCCACGTCGGTCAGCACGGCATGATCGCCGATATTGCGGCCTTCTTCGAAATTCGCCTTGAATAGCCCGGTGACGATCTTTTCCTGAACGTCGCGGCCTTCGGAATGCGCCCAGAGCGACAGGCGGTGTGCGTCGAGCGTGTTCGGGCCGATCTTGATTGCATCAAAATCATAATGGATGCCGACTTCCTTGCCGAGCTGCACCAGACTGGCATGCGCTTGCTCCAGACGCTCCTTGCCGAGCTTTTCCTCAAGCGCGGCCTTCTGGTCGACGCCCTCAGGCGGATAGTCCGGATTGAGGCGATAGGGGCGCCAGTTCACGTCGACGCTGATCTCGTCCTGCACCTCGGCAATGGCAAGATCGAGCCTGGCCTTGCCCAGATAACACCAGGGGCAGACCATATCCGATACGACGTCGATGACGATGCGTTCCATGGTTTTATCTTCCGTTGTGTGGACCGGTGAGGGGGTTATTGCGCCCGCGCATCCCACCAGGTCTGTTTCTGATTGCCTGATATCGGGGTCATATCCGGGCGGTCGATATATTTCCAGCGGGCGATCCACTGCGCGCCGATGTAATAGAGCGGAATGATATAGTGGCCGGCGACCAGCAGACGGTCGTAACCGCGCACCGCCGCCTGGAAATCCTCCGTCGAGCGGGCCTGTAGCAGGGCCTCGATCATGCGGTCTATGTCGGGGCTGGCCGCACCGGCATAGTTGAAGCTGCCCTGCGCATCGCGCGACAGCGAACTCCAGCGGTTGAGCTGCTCCGCGCCCGGCGAGAGCGAGGAGGGCAGGGAGCGGATGATCATGTCGTAATCGAAGCTGTTCGAGCGGGCCTGATATTGGCCGTCATCGACCGAGCGGATGCCCATGGCGACGCCGATCAGGTTGAGGGAGCGCTGATAGGCAAGCGCTATGCGCTCCTGCGCCGGGTTCTGCGTCATGATCTCGAAGGCGAGCTGACGGCCATTGGCGTCGGACATCCTGCCATTTTTGATGCTGTACCCGGCCTCTTTCAGCTTATCGACGGCCAGTTTCAGCACCTTGCGGTCCGCACCGGTGCCGTCGGTGGTCGGCATGGCATAGGTTCCCGCCAAAAGCTCCGGCGGCATGGTTTTCGCCGCGTCGCCCAGCAGCGCAAGTTCGCGCGCATCGGCGGCATTGCCATAAGCGCCGAGCGGCGAATTTTGCCAGTAGCTCTGGGTGCGCTTGAAGGCGCCGCCCAGAATGTTCCTGTTCATCCACTCGAAATCGAGCGCGTAGGACAGGCCCTCGCGCACCTTCTCATCGGCAAAGACGGCACGGCGGGTGTTGAACACCAGACCGAACATGCCCGATGGCAGGCGCGGCTGGAACACATCCTTGACGACATCGCCGCGATGCACGGCGGGAAAATTATAGGCCTGCCCCCAATGCGAGGTATCGGAGGTGCCGTTGATGGCATCGCCTTCGGGATAGATATCGATATCGCCCTTCTTGAAGGCCTCGAACATGGTGGTGACCTGCAGGAAATAGGTGATGCTGATCTCGTCGTAATTCTCAAAGCCCAGCTTGCTCGGAATATCCTTGCCCCAATAGTCCGGGTTCCGCTCCCAGGTGATTCGTTCTCCCGGCCGCAGCGTCTTGATTCGGTATGGACCCGAGCCGACAACCGCGCCGAGGCCCGCCTGCTCGAATTTTTCCGGGTCGATCGCGTGTTTCGGCAAAATGGGGGTGGAGGAGGCGAGAATGAGCGGCGTTTCGCGGTTTGCCCTGTCGTTGAAGGTAAAACGGACGCCGTGATCGCCGATTTTTTCCATCTTTGCCACGCCGTCCAAACGGCTATTGAAGGGCGGGCGGCCTTTTTCCTTCAGGAGGTTGAAGGTGAAGATCACATCGTCGGGCGTTACCGGCTCGCCATCCGACCATTTTGCCTTCGGATTGATGTTGAACTGGGTGAATGTGCGTTCCTCGTCCCACTCGACGGTTTCGGCCAGCAGGCCGTAAAGGCTGAAGGGTTCGTCGCTGGAGCGCTGCATCAGCGGTTCGTAGAGCAGATTGCCGAATTCCGGGTCCCAGACGCCGCGTGCGGTGGTGCGCATTCCCTTGAGGACGAAGGGATTGAGGCTGTCGAAGGTGCCGACGACGCCATAGGAAATGCGACCGCCCTTTTTTACGTCCGGATTGACATAGGGGAAGTGCCGGAAGTCTGCCGGCAGCGCCGGCGTGCCGTGCATGGAAATGCCGTGAAGCGGCTGCGCCTGGGCGCTCCCGGCGGGAAGCAGGGATGAACCCAAAAGAAACAATGCGGGGATGAGGGCCGCAAGGTTGCGCATGTTATTATCCTGTCTCAACTGTCCGTCCGATTTATCATGATGATCGGTTTATCGTCATGATTTGGCTTTTTCGTTATGATTCTGGCAAATATGTAGCACAGGCCCTTGGCGGGACCCATGCGAGGGTGGGAAATCTTGGCCCACCTCAAGAAAAAGTTAAAGAAGTGCTGGATATCGCCGCGATCGGCATGTAACAGGGTGGCCGGAAGAGACGGGTCACGCATTTGCCTCATTTAAACGACAGTTGAACGGGCAGAAGGATACCGCCATCGGCGAGCAGGACTTGCGGTTCTGTTCTGGCAGACATTCAGGAGACGGAACTCTTATGATGCAAAAGGCAAACACATTCACCCGGACGGCTCTGTCCGCTCTGGTCCTTTCTCTCGGCGCAGTGTCCGCTCCGGCCATCTCGCAGGCACAGGATGCAGCTCCCGCCGCTCAGGGCGCTGGCGCTCCGCCGCTCGGCTGGTTCAAGACCTGCTCCAAGCAGGAAGACAACGATGTCTGCGTCGTGCAGAACGTGGTTCTTGCCCAGAACGGCCAGATGATCACCGCTGTCGGCCTCATCACTGTTGAAGGCAAGGTCAACCGCAAGCTGCTTCAGGTTTCCGTTCCGACCGCGCGTCTCGTGCCTCCCGGTGTGATGATGCAGATCGATGGCGGCAAGGGCCAGAAGCTCGATTACGCCGTTTGCCTTCCCGACAAGTGCACGGCCGAAGTTCCGCTGACGGACGCCATGATCGCTTCCTTGAAGAAGGGTAGCGAGGTGGTCTTCACCTCCATCAATTTCCGCCGCGCGCCGAACCCCATCAAGATCGCACTCTCCGGTTTCACCGGCGCTTACGACGGTGCTGCCATCACCCAGTCGCAGCTGGCCGAAAGCCAGCGCAGCCTGCAGGAAGGCATGCAGAAAAAGGCCGAAGAGGCCCGCAAGAAGCTCGAAGCCGCTCAGGACGCCGCCAAGACCGCGCCGAAGCCCTGATCGCTCCAGCAGCGTCAAGAATGACAAAACCGGTCTGGCGACAGACCGGTTTTTTTATGCCTTGAGATGTGGGGCGTTACTGGAACCGCGTCAGTGGGCGGTTGACATCTTCGGGCGCCATTCGCCGTTCGGCGCCTTGTCGAACATGCGGCCGATATTGGGGTTGCGGAGCGGCGTCTCGTTTTCATCATGGACAAGGTTCTGCTCGGAAACATAGGCGACGTATTCTGTCTCCTCGTTTTCCGCCAGAAGATGATAGAATGGCTGGTCGCGCTCGGGCCTGATATCGGCGGGAATGGCGTTCCACCATTCCTCGGTATTGGCATATTCCGGGTCCACGTCGATGACCACGCCGCGGAACGGAAACACCTTGTGGCGGACGATCTCGCCAAGCGTGAATTTTGCGTCTCTTTGTTTCATGGCATGAACTTCCTTTCCCACTAATAGTTGGGTGCCCAGCAGGAAATATCAAGGGCTAGGGGCTATCAGGCTGTTTTGCCATCCGCCGCTCAGGCCTTGCGGCCGATCGGCGCGGTGGCGATGACGACACCGCCGGTGACCAGCACGATGCCGATGGCATGGTAGGTCTCGAAGCTCTCGCCAAGAAAAAACGTTGCCATGAGGATTGATACCGGCGGCATCATGTAAAGCGTGATGCCGGCCGTCGCGGGGCCAAAAACGCGCACCGTATGGGTGAAACAATAAAAGGCGAGCAGCGAAGCGAAGAGGATGATGCCGCCGATCTTCGCCCAGGCCATTGATGTGGCGGGCAGCATTCCGCCCTGCGCCAGTTCGAGGGCCGCCGGCGGCAGAAGCACCAGCGCGCCGGAGAGCGCAATCAGTCCGAAAAGGCTGAAGGAGGCCATCTGCCGGGCCGCGGGATCACGCAGCAACACCGAATAGATCGCAAAGGCGATGGCTGCTGTCAGTATGGCGAAATCGCCGATGTTGAAATTCAGGTGCCACAGAGCGGACATATCGCCCTTGAGCACGATTGCGGCCACGCCGGCAAAGGCGATGATCATACCTGCGACTTCGAGCTTTCTGATGCGGCGGCCCTGAAAGATGCGCTGGAACAGGATGATGAACAGCGACGACGTCGTGTAGATCAGCGTGCCATTGGCAGCTGTCGTCATGGTCAGGCCCCAATAGACCACGCCGCCGCAGATGCCCATGCCGAGAATGCCGAGTATGAGCCACAGCAGCGTTTTGTGACGCAGGAAATAAAGGCAGTTGCGCCAGTCGGCGATCATGAAGGGTGCGATGATGAGGGTCGATCCGATCCAGCGGATGAAGGCGGCGATGAAGGGTGAGACCTCGCCGACGACGCCACGGCCGAAAATGACGTTGCTGGAGAAAAAGAACGGCACAGCCAGAAAGATGAGCCAGTCCGTGAGGCGGGTTTGCTGAGTGGCTGGCTTGTTCGACATTGTTCGCGATTATGGCTGGGCTTCAAAAGAAAACGGCGGCCTCCGGAGAGGCCGCCAGGCTGGAGTGGACACCTTGCAGAGCGTCCAGATGACGACTTAGGCCGAATAGTACATGTCGAATTCGACCGGATGCGGGGTCATTTCGAAACGCATGACTTCCTGCATCTTCAGCTCGATGAACGAGTCGATCTGGTCGTCGTCGAACACGCCGCCAGCGGTCAGGAACTTGCGATCCTTGTCGAGGCTTTCCAGCGCTTCGCGCAGCGAACCGCAGACGGTCGGGATCTTCTTCAGTTCCTTGGCAGGAAGGTCGTAAAGGTCCTTGTCCATCGGCTTGCCGGGGTGGATCTTGTTCTTGATGCCGTCGAGGCCAGCCATCAGCATGGCCGCAAAACCGAGATAGGGGTTCTGGGTCGGGTCCGGGAAGCGGACTTCGACGCGCTTTGCCTTCGGGTTGGAGCCGAAGGGGATACGGCAGGATGCCGAACGGTTGCGGGCCGAATAGGCCAGCAGAACCGGCGCTTCATAACCCGGCACCAGACGCTTGTAGGAGTTGGTGGTGGGGTTGGTGAAGGCGTTGATGGCCTTGGCGTGCTTGATGATGCCGCCGATGTAGAAGAGGCAGTTTTCAGACAGGCCGGCATATTCGTCGCCAGCGAAAGTCGGCTTGCCGCCCTTCCAGATCGACTGGTGCACGTGCATGCCCGAGCCGTTATCGCCGAAGATCGGCTTCGGCATGAAGGTTGCCGTCTTGCCATAGGCATTGGCGACCTGGTGCACGACGTACTTGTAGATCTGCATCTTGTCGGCGCTGGAGACCAGCGTGTCGAACTTCACACCCAGCTCGTGCTGTGCGGCAGCCACTTCGTGGTGGTGCTTTTCGACGACCACGCCCATTTCCGACAGAACCGTCAGCATTTCGGAGCGCATGTCCTGCAGGCTGTCGATCGGCGGAACCGGGAAATAACCGCCCTTGACGCGCGGACGGTGGCCGAGGTTGCCGGTTTCATAATCCGTATCGTCGTTGGACGGCAGTTCGGATGAATCCAGCTTGAAGCCGGTGTTGTAGGGGTCCGCCTTGTACTTCACGTCGTCGAAGACGAAGAATTCAGGCTCGGGGCCAACGAATACGGTGTCGCCGATGCCGGATGCCTTGAGGTAGGCTTCGGCCTTCTTGGCGGTGCCGCGCGGGTCGCGGTTATAGGCTTCGCCCGAGACCGGGTCGAGAATGTCGCAAAGGACGACGAGGGTGGACTGGGCGAAGAACGGGTCGATGTGGGCGGTGGCCGGATCGGGCATCAGCACCATGTCGGACTCGTTGATGGCCTTCCAGCCGGCGATCGAGGAGCCGTCGAACATGACGCCATCGGCGAACATGTCTTCGTCGACGCACACCACATCCATGGTGACGTGCTGCAGCTTGCCCTTGGGGTCGGTAAAGCGCAGGTCCACGAACTTGATGTCGTTATCCTTGATCTGCTTCAAGATATCGTTTGCGGTCGTCATTTAAACGTTTTCCTTGAGTGTGATGATGACGAGGTGAAACCCAAGCCTCCCCGGCTTGAGACCCGGTTCTGATTATATGGCGTCCACGCCTGTTTCACCGGTACGGATGCGGATGACTTCCTCGATATTGGAAACGAAAATCTTTCCGTCGCCGATACGTCCGGTCTGGGCCGCATTGCGGATCGCCTCAATGACGGCTTCCGCATTCTCGTCCGCCAATACGACTTCGACTTTCACTTTCGGCAGAAAGTCCACGACGTACTCCGCACCGCGGTAAAGTTCCGTGTGGCCCTTCTGACGACCAAAGCCTTTTGCTTCCGTGACCGTGATTCCCTGAAGTCCGACTTCCTGAAGGGCTTCCTTCACTTCATCGAGCTTGAAAGGCTTAATGATCGCTTCGATCTTTTTCATGAGAAAATATCTCTCCGCTTCTCCCGTTAAAGCAGGTAATTCCCGCTCTGCCACAAGAATGCACGTATTGTGCCAGATCGGAAGCGGGCTTGAAGAAAAAACTTCGCTCCCCCGGCTTTCCGGCACAAAATGCATTCGCTTTTGGCGGTTTTCCAGCGAATTTCTCTCGGAAATCCGAAAAATCCATCCGCATTTCTGTTGATTTGTATTATTTTAGCAATCTCGTATATTTTTAGTTCCTGCGCAGGTGTTTTGTTGGTTTGTTTATATTTTATGCATTTGACTATTATTTGGTCGTGGCGATCTGCTTATTTTTGTATCGATTGCCTTTCCGGCGTTTTGAAGGGATGATCGGCCCATGACATCCCTTTCGCAGCTCTTCCTGATCGACCCGGTTGTGATGGCTCGCATCGATGCGGCGGCCGGGCAATCCGGCATTCCGCTTTACGACCTGATGGAACGGGCGGGGCAGGCGGTTGCCGCCTCGGCGCTGCGCCACTATCCGCAGGCGCTGCGTTTCGTCGTGCTTTGCGGTGGTGGCAATAATGGCGGAGACGGTTATGTGGCGGCGCGGGTGCTTTTGCAGAGCGGCGCGGCCGTTGCGGTTTATCATCTTGGCGATACTGCCGTGCTGAGGGGCGATGCGCGAACGGCATTCGAGCGGAGCGGGGTGACGCCACTGCCGCTTGCGGCCTATGCGCCTCTTTCCGGTGACGTGGTTATCGATGCGGTTTTCGGGGCTGGATTGTCCCGTGATGTTCCAAGCGAACTTGCCGATGTGATCGAGGCGGTGGCAAAGGCGGGCGTGCCTGTGCTTGCCGTTGATCTGCCTTCGGGCCTCTGCGGCCGGCGCGGCGTGCCTCTCGGTGCATCGTTCAGGGCGCAGCGCACCGTGACCTTCATGGCGCGCAAGCCCGGCCACCTGCTGATGCCGGGGCAGGAACTGTGCGGGGTGCTTGAGGTTTTCGATATCGGCATTCCCGCCCGCATTCTTGCCGCCCATGCGGGATCGGTGGCGGAAAACGATCCGCTTGTCTGGCGGCACGCCTTGCCCCGCGCCGATATGGAAACGCATAAATTCCGCCGCGGGCATCTGACTGTCTTTGCCGGACCGGCGCATGCGACGGGTGCAAGCCGCATGGCGGCGCTTTCGGCGCTGAAGGCGGGGGCGGGCATCGTGACTGTTGCTGCCCCGAAGACGGTGCTCGATGTGCTGTCCATGACGCTGACAGCCGTGATGAACACGCCTATGGACGATGCCGATGATCTGCGGCTGTGGCTGGATGACCGGCGTCACGGTACTTTCGTTCTCGGCCCGGGTTTCGGCGATTTAGAAAAAGCGCGGCAGTTCGTGTCGCTGCTTGGAGACAGGGCGGTGGTGCTGGATGCCGATGCGATCACCGCTTTCAAGGATTGCCCGGAGACCCTGTTCGAGCACGTTACATCCGGCACAGGCAAATTTGTGCTGACGCCGCATGAGGGCGAGTTTGGGCGGCTGTTTCCCGATCTTGCCGCTGACGCTGCGTTGAGCAAGGTCGAGAAGGCGCTGGTTGCTTCGGCGCGCAGCGGTGCGGTGCTGGTCTATAAGGGCGCGGACACGGTGATCGCCGCACCCGACGGCCGGGCGCTGGTCAACAGCAATGCGCCGGCGAGCCTCGCAACGGCTGGCTCCGGCGATGTGCTGGCCGGCATTGTCGGTGCGCTACTGGCGCAGGGAACCCCCGCCTTTGAGGCGGCGGCTGCCGGTGTCTGGCTGCATGGTGAGGCGGGTAGCCGAGCGGGCGTTGGCATGATGGCAGAGGATTTGGCCCATGCGGTTCGGCCGTTCGTGGAAGCCTTGACGTCTTAAAGCCGCGTCTTCAATGCGCGGCTTTGCCTCCCTGGCTCGCCATCGCCATTCGCGACGCGCTGATCAGCATCTTGCGCTCGGCCCGTTCCTGCTGCGGCGTGCGATTATAGATTTCGCGATAACACTTGGAGAAATGCGAGGCCGAGACGAAACCGCAGGCGACGGCGACTTCGACGACCGGCATGGCCGATTGTACGAGCAGGTGACGGGCGCGGTCGAGGCGGATTTCGAGATAATAGCGGGCGGGCGACCGGCCCATTTCCTGACGGAACAGGCGCTCCACCTGTCGGCGCGACAGATCGGCGGCATCGGCTATGTCAAGCAGCGACAGCGGCTCGGCGAGATTGCCTTCCATCAATTCGATGATCGACAGGACCTTGCTGTTCTGCACGCCGAGGCGGGCGCGCAGCGGCAGGCGCTGGCGGTCATTGGGGCTGCGCACCCGGTCGGTCAATTGCTGTTCGCAGACGCGGTTGACGAGGTTTTCGCCGAAATCCTGGCCGATCAGGCTCAGCATCATGTCAAGCGAGGCCGTGCCGCCGGCGCAGGTGTAGATATTGCTGTCGACTTCAAAGAGGTCGGCATAAACTTCCACCTGCGGAAAGGCTTCGGAAAAACCCGGCAGGTTTTCCCAGTGGATCGCGCAGCGCTTGCCGTTCAGCAGGCCAGCCTGCGCAAGGATATGGGCGGCGGTACAGAGGCTGCCGATGGCGATGCCGCGATTATAGGCTTCGCGCAGCCAGGCATTGACTGACTTGTTGATGTGCTGATCCACATCGATGCCCGAACAGATGATTGCCATTTCTGCGCGGTTCTCGCCGGTCACATACCGTCGCTCGTCGGCGAGACAGGTGTCGACCTCGAGACAGATGCCGCTGGAGGACATGACCTTCTGGCCATCGAGCGAGGCGATGCGCCATTCATAGGCCTGATAGCCCAACATTCGGTTGGCGATGCGAAGCGTTTCAACCGCTGCGGCAAAGGGCAGCATGGTAAATTGCGGAATGAGAAAAAAGACGATTGAGCGTTTCTTCTGGGAGTTCCTGCTCATTTGCCCGTGCTCCGTTGCGAATACGCAATTCCTCCCTTGGAATCGGTCTTCTGGATGTCCTGTTTCCGACATCTTTAACGAAAAATACGCCGTGGAATCGGGCCTGTCAAAAAATCGCTTTTGAAATATGCAAAATTTGCGACAAGCCTTTTAAAAAGGCGTCGTGTCGCATGTAAAACAGGCAGGCTTTTTTACGCCGTTGCCGGAGCGTATTGGCACGGGAAGGGATGGCTCGCAAGTCTTAAAACGTCTGCGAGCCACCGGTCAGAGGTCATTTGCGAATGGCGCTTGTGCGGTAATTGTCTGTCGTCGGCCATCCGATATCCTTCAATGTTTCAGGCGGCAATGCCTCAAGTGCGCGCAGCATCCGTGCACGACGCCATGATCTGTAAAGAGCAGAAACGTGGCCTGACAGGCGGTGAAGCCAGCCACCGGAAGAGGGACGATGCGCAGAGCGGTTCGCCACCGGGAGATAATGTATCATGGTCATGTCCTTGATCCTTTCCTGAACCACGATTGATTTGCGCCTTCGATATGCGCCTGCATATTTCATCAAACAAGAGAATGAATTTCATATCATTCATCAATTATCGGAATGATTTGCTGACCTGTCCTGCCAGATGCGCGTCGTCACATAAGGGGAGTTCGGCGCTTCATTCCAGCGGGACTTTTTCGGCCCTTGTCATTCGATGTCCCGGATGGTGCGCGCTTGTTGACATTCAATCAAACGAAATGATATCCATCTATAAATCAAAATATTTGAAGGTGCGTGCCATGACCGTGACTTTCCGCCAACCGCTGCCGTTGCTGGATAACGACATATTGAGAACCTTCGTCGCGATTGCGGAAACGGGAAATTTCTCCACTGCCGCGGAAGTGGTGTTCAGGACGCCCTCGGCCGTTTCCATGCAGATCAAGAAGCTTGAGGAGCAGTTGAAGACGACGCTATTCCTGCGCGATGCCCGCTCGGTGACATTGACCGCGCATGGCGAGACGCTGCTGACCTATGCACGCCGCATGATCGCGCTCTCCAATGAAGCCGTGTCACGTTTCGTCATGCCCGAGCTTTCCGGTGTGGTGCGTCTCGGCGCGCCGGAGGATATCGGTGAGCGTGGCCTGCTGCCGGGCATTCTCAAGCGCTTTGCCGAGGCTTTCCCCGGCATCATGATCGACGTCACCATCGATTCCAGTTCCAATCTCTACAAGCGCATGGACGAGCAACGGCTTGATCTTGCCCTCGTCAACTGTGCCTCGCATCCGCTCAGGGATACGGGTGAGGTGTTGATGCGCGAACGTCTCGTCTGGGCGGGTGCAAAATGCGGCACCGCCTATCTGCGCGATCCGCTGCCGATTTCGATCTGGGAAGAAGGCTGCATCTGGCGTTCGGAGGCGATCAATTCTCTGGAAAAGCGCGGGCGCAATTTCCGGGTGGCCTATCTCAGCGGTCATACGATGGCGCAGCGCGCGGCGATTGCCGCCGATCTTGCCATCGCGCCGCTACCGCGATCCTATGTGTTGAATGACATGGTCATTCTGGGCGACAAGGAAGGACTGCCGGAACTCGGCTGTTTCGATATCCGCCTGATCATGGGCGACAAGGCGTCGCGTCCGGTGCTTGCAGTGGCAGAAAGCATTCGCAGCGCCTTTGTCGAGGTTGCCAAGGCGGCGTAACATGGCAGGGCCTGCGCGGCCTTAAAGCCGGGCGCACAGGCAGTCATGGTGTCAAACCGCAACGGAATCCGGTGATGCCGAACGGTCTGCGTCGCCGGTTTGCCAGCTTCCGCGCTTGACCAGCCAGTCGGCCGAATTCTGCAAGCCGCCAAAGGGAAAGACGTGAATTTGCCGGATCGGCCCTTGCGGATTGGCCTGCCAGTGCCGCTCGATCGGTCCGACGACGCTTTCCGGCGAATGACCCTTCGCCAGTGTCGTGAGGGAGAGTGCGTTTTTCTTCAGATAGGCAATGGAATTGCCGACACCGCAAAGCGCTGCATATTTCAGCAGCGTCGTGATCTTGGCCGGACCGGAAACGCCGATGTGCACCGGCAGATCGATGCCTGATGCGATAAGCCCTTCCGCCCAGGCGATGAAACGGGCTGCATCGAAACCGAACTGGGTGACGATGCGCATCGTCGCATCGCTTCTTTGCGCAAAATCACGCTTCAGCCGCAGCGCGGCAATTGCCGTCTCCTCGCTGAAATCCGGGCTGCCCTCGGGGTGGCCGGCGATTGCGATCTGGCTTATCCCATAACGGTCGAAAATGCCTGACGACAGCATATCCATGCTGGAAGCGAAGGGACCGGCCGGCCTGTCGACGCCGCCGCCGACAACCAGCACATCCGATACGCCGGCTTCGCCCGCCAGCCGCTTCACCTGTTCCTCAAACTCTGCGCGCGACGGGATGCGCCGCGCCGCAAGATGCGGCACTGGCTCATAACCCAGATCACGCAGATGTCTCGCCGCATCGACAAGCTTCACCTGTGAGGCTGCGCCGGTGTCGGTCAGATAAACACGCACGCCCTGCGGAAAGAGACCGTCAAGGCTTGCCGGGCCAAGCACCTGTGCGGGAGAGGCTTCGATGGAGGCGGGGATGATGGAGGAGGCGGAAATATCGGGCAATTTGTGCATGATCCTTTTGATTATCATGCACCGTTTTTTCGGTGCCGTCTGTGCCTGATGCGGCAAGACAGCCCTGCATCTGCGACGAAGCTTGGCAACACGGTGCAGCGAAGAATCACCATATCCGTTTCGTCAGACCGTTCCACAGCCAGGTCCAGATCGTCGGCGGAAAGCGCAGTGCCGATTTTCCGGGGGAGGGCGGCTGTGGTGCGAGGCTGCCGGACAATGCGTCTTCCACGGCGCTGACGGCGATATCCACCGAGGCGGCGGTGAGAAGCAGCGGATAGGTGGCGATGGTGTCTGAAGGCGAGGGTTTCAGCCGTTTTTCGTAAAGCGTGGCGCCGGTATCCACACCCTTATCGACCAGATGTACGGTTGCGCCGAAATTGCCGCGGTCCTTTTCCACCAGCGCCCAGTAGCCGCCCATCTGGCCGCGATAGGCGGGATTGATGCCGGCGTGGAAATTGATAACCGGGCATTGCAGGGCCTCAAGCGTTGCGGGCTTCAGAAGTCGGCAGGAAATGGTGAAGATCGCCGCCGGTTTCAGCAGATTGGCGGCCTTGTGGCATTCCTCGTCGTTCAGCGAGGCAAATTGCGTGACGGGAACGGCTTGGCCAAGTTCGGCGGAAAGGCCATGCTCGGCGATAATCTCGTGGCTTCTTTTAATCGTGAAACGTTTGCCCAGCCGGGATGCGACCATCGTTGTCATCTGGCCGGCGGCGACAATCCAGCCGAGCCGACGCGCCCGCCGCTTGAGAATTTCCGATTTGCTTTCCGGTTGCTCCACGAAGACGTGGATATCAGGAAAGCGGGCGGCCAATGCATTGATCATGACATTGGGGTTCACGCCGCCTGCCGTCATCACCAGAAGTCGATTGTTGATGTCAGTCATATCATCCACGGTATTTTCCTCAGCCATGATCCAGGTGTGGAGTTTCCCTCGTGAACTTCAAAACCCTGTTAATTTTCATCGACGGGATTTTTTGAAATGCTGCTGGAACCGATTTTCGGGACTCACGTTATTGTGACGCATATCACATCGGCGCTTGCCTTGGACGGCAAGTCATAGGGGAGTTATTTCAATGGTTACACGCATTCTTTCGACCGTTTTCGTGGCTTTGTTGACCGTCGTGACGCTCAGCTCTTGCGGCAACACCATTCGTGGCATGGGCCGGGATACGGCGAATGCCGTTGATGCGACGCAGGACGCCGGCCGCAATGTGGACCGCGCTGCCCGCCGCTAACGGCACTCCCCTTAAAGTCGAGGCGTTACCCTGAAACAGGGGTGACGCCTTTTCTTTGACTGAATTTCCCTGCGAATGTTCCCCTGACGAGAATCACGGGGTGGGCATGAACGGATCGATGAAAAGACTGGCGAAGCTGCTGTTGCCATTGTTGCTGCCGTTTTCGGCGCAGGCCGGCGGGCCGGCGGATTTTTGCAAAAGCATGGACCATGCGGGCGGTCGCTACACTGTGTGCAGTTTCGACCCGGCAAAGAACACCATCCGGATTTATGATCGCGATCACGTCTCCGGGCAGGGGTATCGCTCCTTCGCCGACCTGTCGTCCGCGCTCTGGCGGCAGCATATGTTCAGCATCTTCGCCATGAATGGCGGCATGTATCATTCCGACTATTCGCCAGTTGGCCTGTTTGTCGAAAATGGCGTGGAACGCTCATCGATCAGCACCCGGGGCGGCTGGGGCAATTTTCACCTTCTGCCGAATGGTGTGTTTTATCTCAAAGGCACGACGGCCGCCGTGCTGGAGACTGAGGCCTATCTGGCGGCAGACCCCAAGCCGGATTTCGCCACCCAGTCGGGGCCGATGCTGGTGATCGACGGGCAGCTGCATCCGCGATTTCTGCCCGACAGCGACAGCCTGAAGCGACGCAACGGCGTCGGCGTCTCCCGCGATGGCATGGTGCATTTCGCCATTTCGGAAAATACCGTGCGCTTCTACGATTTTGCCACGCTGTTTCGGGATGTGCTGGATGCGCCCAACGCGCTTTATCTCGACGGGACGATTTCGAGCGTCGATATTCCCGCGATGAAGCGGCGCGACATGCTATTTCCCATGGGGCCGATCATCGCCGTCATCGATAGGGTGCCGGACTAACCGAACAGATCAGATCGGCGCTTTAGGGTAGGCTTTTTCAAGTCCCGCCGATGCCGTCAGCCCTTTGCGGAAGGCCAGATAAGCGGGGTGCTGGCTGGTTCTGGCAGTTTCCGCGAGGCGAATCTGCAGGCGGGCAGGGGCATTGACGCCAAGCCATTCACCGGCAGCTTCCAGCTTCAAACTGTTCAGGAAACGGGCATTGGCCTGCTGGTCGAGATAAAGATTGAGGCCGGCCAGCAGGTTTTCATCCTGCAAGGCGTTTTCCATCAGCAACGACACCCATGCCTTGTCCTCGCTTGCAAGCGAAGTCAGTTTCGAAGCGACCGTTTCGCGATCGGGAAAAGAGGATGCCTGCTGCATGTAGTGAGTCCCGTTGTCGTTATCCGTCGTGGATAAAGCAGAGGTGTTGTGCTTTCAAGGCGCGGCGACTGCGGAATAAATTCGACTGTAACGTGTTGGCGACGACAGTTTTCAACAGGTGTTTGTGCAAAAGCTTTAAATAACGGTTACACTTTAGCCTAAATTGAGGCGAAGACCGAAATGCCGGTTTTGGAAGCCACGCCCTAACACCTTGTTTTTTCATGTACCTATGCGCGGGGCGAATGGCAGCCCGTCGAAAAAGCCTTCATTTAGCCGCTTTTTGCATTTGCCTTCGTCGTCGGATTTTAATAAATGCTTCTTCCAACGGGCCGGGTCTTGAAGATCCCCCGGAGAGTGAATAGCTGGAGTAATCATGGAAGAAACCGCTCAGAAATCTTGCTGGGGCGTTACCTTGCGCGCACTTGCAGGCTTTGCCGCTTTTCTCGCATTGACGTACATTTTTGGCAGCCCATAAGCACTTCTCCTGAATTGACTGGTTTTGAAAACGGCGCGGTCTCCTCTGGAAACCGTGCTGTTTTCGTTTCTGCGACCTGCATGTCGCAGCCGCAAAAGCCGGTGACGCTCTTCGTTCTTGCCGAAGCGCCGGATTTCTCCGAAAATCCCGACAGATTTTGCATCCGATGCTGCGGTGGCGATCTGTCGCGGCTTTGGATATGGTGATGGTGGAATCCATCAGTCAGGAAAAACTTCATGTTTCTTTCGGTCTTTGACGTCTTCAAGATCGGTATCGGTCCTTCAAGTTCCCATACGATGGGTCCGATGACGGCGGCCAACCGCTTTCTGGCGCTGATCCTCAGCGATGAATGGCCGCGCCCGGCCGGTGCCAGCGTTTCGCGGCTGAAGGTCAGCCTGCACGGTTCGCTCGCCTTTACCGGCATCGGCCATGGCACAGGGCGTGCCGTTATTCTCGGCCTGACCGGCGAGCGGCCGGACCTCGTTGATCCCGACGCCATGGATGCGATCATCGAGACGGTGGAAAAGGCCGGCACGGTTACGCCGCCGGGACATCCGGCCTACGAATTCCGGGCAGCCGAGGATCTGGTGTTCGACAAGAAGAACCCGCTGCCCGGCCATGCCAATGGCATGACCTTCTCCGCCTTCGACAATCAGGGCAGGCTGCTGATCAAGCGCATCTATTATTCGGTCGGTGGTGGTTTCGTCGTGACCGATACGGAACTGGAGGCGATCAAGCAGCGCGGCAAGACCATCGATAATGGTCCGCGCGTGCCCTATCCCTTCGCCTCGGCAAAGGAAATGCTTGATATGGCGACCCGTTCCGGCCGCACCATCGCCCAGATGAAACGGGCGAATGAGGAGACGGTGGTTTCCCGCGACGAGTTGAACGACCGGCTCGACCAGATCTGGGAAGCGATGGACGGCTGTATCGAGCGCGGACTGAAAGTCGACGGCATCATGCCGGGCGGCCTGAAGGTGCGCCGTCGCGCCCGTTCCATTTACGAAAAGCTGAATGCGGAATGGCGCAGCAACCGGTTCAATCCTGTCATGGCGAATGACTGGCTGAGCGTCTACGCCATGGCCGTGAACGAAGAAAATGCCGCCGGTGGCCGGGTGGTCACCGCGCCGACCAATGGTGCGGCGGGCGTCGTTCCGGCCACTGTCCGATATTTCCGGCACTTCCATGAGGATGCGACGGTCGACGACGTGCGTGACTTCCTGCTGACGGCGGCGGCGATTGGCGGCATCATCAAGCACAATGCCTCGATTTCCGGCGCGGAAGTGGGCTGTCAGGGCGAAGTCGGATCTGCGGCGGCCATGGCGGCGGCGGGTCTTGCGGCGGTCATGGGCGGCTCGCCCGAGCAAATCGAAAATGCCGCTGAAATTGCGCTTGAACATCATCTTGGCATGACCTGTGACCCGATTGCCGGGCTGGTGCAGGTGCCCTGCATCGAGCGCAATGCGCTGGGTGCGGTGAAAGCGGTGACGGCGGCGTCGCTGGCGCTGAAGGGTGACGGCCAGCATTTCGTGCCGCTCGACGCTTGCATCGAAACCATGCGCCAGACCGGCAACGACATGAGCGAGAAATACAAGGAAACCTCCACGGGCGGCCTTGCCGTCAACGTTGTGGAGTGCTGAGCGGGCAGGGCGGCCGGCATCGTCCAGATGCTTGACGCCTGCCGCAAAAAGGCATTGATAGGGATATGCCTTTACATCTCATCAAACTTTGCGTTGGCGCGGATTCACTCCAGGATTTAAGAGACTGGGTCGCGCAACGCTCGCTGACCGCCATGGCCGCAGGTCTGGAACCGCACAGCGTGCACACCACCCGCATGATCCCGAAAAGGTCCGAGGAATTGCTGGAAGGCGGCTCGCTCTACTGGGTCATCAAGGGGCAGGTGCAGGCGCGGCAGAAGCTTCTTGATCTCCGTTCCTTCAAGGGCGACGACGGGATTACCCGCTGCGATCTCATTCTCGGCCCCGAAGTGATTGAGACATCACCTGCGCCGAAGCGGCCGTTTCAGGGCTGGCGTTACCTCAAGGACGACGAAGCGCCCCGCGATCTCGGTGGCGGTGGTTTCGGCGGTGAGGACATGCCATCCGACCTGAGGCGTGAACTTGCCGAGCTTGGCCTGCTCTGACGCTTGCAGCTCTTTACGACAATGAAAAAGCCGGCCTCCCTGCGGAGCCGGCTTTTTCATTTGGGGAGACGGTAGTGGGGTAGCTGGTGTTATCGGATGCCGCCAACCGCATTGGTGGCGCGGCCATCCTGAATTTTCACCCAGCGACCCGGATTGGCGGTGTCCTGGCGCTTCAGGTAGGTATATTCGGTTTCCGACCAGTTCATGACCTTGTTGCGCATGTTGTCGAGTACGAAATCGCCGCGGTCGGTACGAACGGTCAGAACGGCATGGCCTTCGCCATTCGGCTGCAGAACGACGGTGATAAGCAGGTTAGAAGCCGAGAAGCCCTTGTTCATCAGCATCTTGCGCTTCAGAAGCACGAAATCTTCGCAATCGCCAACCGTGGTGGGGTATGCCCAGCGCTCTTCAACGCCGTAGATTTCCATGTCGGTCATCGGCGTGATCGTGGTGTTGGCGGTGTAGTTGACGTCGAGCATCGCCTTCCAGCGCTCTTCGGTCAGCTTCATCGGGCCGGTGTCGACCGAGGTCGCCTGGCATTCGCTCTGATAGGTCTGGCAGAATTCATAGTGGCCGATCGGCGGGTTGGCCTTGCCGATGACGCGCATGACGGCGGCCGGCGACGCGCTGGCCTGCTGGGCGAAGGCGCTGACGATGAATGCGATCAGGACGAAAACGATACGGTTGTTGTTCATTGCTTGTCTCCCCGTGTTGAGGAGACATTCGCAGGTATATTTTGACCCGGCGGAAATTTGCGAGAGGCAATTTGAGCTTAAATTTCAGCAAATTAGCTGTTATTTTGAACTGTATTTGAGTCAAATTTTACGGGTATTCGAAGCAAATTTTATTACAATTTTACGGATCGCGGCCTTAGGTTTTTGGTAGCCATTTATGCCGCTGTATTGAAAGCGATTTTCCGTGTGGGGCGATTTTCACAGCCGCGTGAAGTGTTCGGGAGAAGCCGGGCAGGGGAGCGGATTTCCCGTTTTGGGATGGATGTTTCAGGTTGGGACGCCATGAAAAAGCGGCGAAAAAAACTTCAAAAAACTGCTTTTTTTTTCCGGAAAAATGTTTTGGGCGGGCGCTTTGCGTTTCGATCTGCGCCATACCGAGCCGAAATCGATGGGTTTGGTGCGCGACCACCGCGCATCCGGACGGGTGGAAGTGAAGGCTGGGACGATATCCCGCGCTTAAGTGTTTCAATCTCGCCGTGTCGCCGTTGCATCGGAAGCCCGTCGAAACGGATTGACGCGACGGAGGAGACTTCTCCGAGATCAAGGGTCTAGTTGGCTGGTTTCTAGCGAAAGGCCGGACGAGGGAAGAAAAGCCGCAACAGATGCCCCGTCAATACCGGGCGCGCACCGCCGTCGCACATTCAGTGAGACGGAGGTGGGGCGTCGGGAATGGTGGGCATTCCTTAGATTATGGATTTTCGGCTGTTAATGGCTGCGCAGGTGTCGAGGCGGCGCTTAGAGAAATTCGATCAGCGCGTCGGGCGACTGGACGCGGTCGAATTCGACTGCGACGCCTTCCATGAAGTGGCGCACGATCTTGCCGCTCATGTTCTTGCCGAGCTGGACCCGGCTGCCGAGCGGCGGACGGTTTTCGACTTCGATTGCCGCACCGGACAGGGAAAGGTCGATCAGCCGGCAGGAGATGAGCACGCCATCTTCCAGAACCAGATGTGCCTTGGCATTGCGTGGCGTCAGTCGGTCGTGGCGTCGGTCTTCCGGCAGGCCGAGCAGTTGGCGCTTGGCGATCCATGCCAGCTGGGCCGCGAGTTTTTCCCGCTTGCGCTCCGGCGCATTGATGGTGATGACGAAGCCGGAGGCGGTGAGCGACGTTACCGAGCCTTCGATCCGGCCGATGTGCTGGAGATAAGCGATGACGCGGTCACCATTGCGGGCCATGCCCGAGCAGGTGAACTGCGCTCTTTCGGCGGTCATCTCGGTTGCGGTGCAATCATATTCTTCATGGTCGGGCAACATGAGGCGGCCGGAAAAGGACACGACGACGGCGTCGTCGAGGGAGACCTCTTCAACCGGACGCAGGATTTGGGCAGTGTTGACCGAACGAGATGAAAACATGGACAGCGCAATTGTAACGGATGATGATGACAAATCTCTACTCTGCGCGGGTTAACAGACTGTATTGCTTGATATCTACAATTCTTACGATCGGCGATATCGTTACAGCTTTGACCTATTTTCAGCAAAGATTCCGGGTTGCAGGGCGCCATCCGTCCTCACATTGAAGGAGGAACGGGCCCCGTCAACAGCTCCCCGCGAATGGTGTGAAAGCCGTAAGCGTGTTTTCCGAATATTGCGTCTGCGCGATATCCATCTGCAGCAGGCGGCTGCTCTTCATCCAAAGGCAATTGATGGGGGTAGCGAATTCGTGACGCGGATGTGCCGGAAGCAAGGCCCCGAGCAGCCGCGGGGCGGCGCCTTCGTCCGTGCGCAGCGGCAGCAGCAGCATCTCGAATGCCAACGGGGCTGCGCCGAAATCATCCTCCGCCTCGACATCGAAGACGACTGGCAATTGATGTTGCAGGATGCCGCGCGCGACGCGGCAGGGGAAAACGGCTTTTGCCGCCGGCCACAGTTCCGAAAACGGGCGGTCGCGCAATTCCCGACCAAACAGGTCGCAAATGCGCGTGCCGGCGAGGCGGAAGAAGGGCGCTTCCTCTCCCTTTTCCGTCAGGATGAAGAGATCACCCAGATGATGTTTCAACCTTGCGGGATCGATGTCTTCGCGACGGGGCGCGGGTCTGTTGCCGCGCAGCTCGTCCCAATAGTTATATATGTCCAGTCCGGCCATGCTTTTCATAGCACCGTTCTCCATGTTCGCTTTTGGGACATCATGTCCATCCGAACGCCTGTATGTGGAGGTGTAGCGATTTTCGTGCCAGCCGGTTTTGTTAAGGTTAACAAAGGGTTGATATTGCGCGGCGACAAAGGCCGTGGCATCGGTGCGGCCATGTCGGGGACAAGCTCCGGTCAGCACAATTGATGGCAGCGCTCGTGACTTTACCGCGTCGCCGCAAGCCGGACTGCCTTTGGCGGCGGCGCTCGAACCGGCTCTGGTTTTGGCGTCGTTGCCTGAAAGGCAGGACGGCTTTTTTTTCGTCCGGGCTTCCTATATTGCTCGGAAGATAGAAATTTCGACAAGACAGGGATGCGATCATGTCCTACGGGGACGGCGAACGGCCGCCGGTTTCGGAAACGCCGGAGCCGAAAGACGACACGAACAATCCCGTCTTCAACCTGCCGCCGCTTCTCGTCGGCATATTGGCGGCGCTCCTGGTTGCTTATGTGGTTCCTGCCTATCTGCTATCGGAGGATGGCAGCAACTGGTTCATCTTCACCTTCGGCTTCATTCCGCTGCGGTATGCCGTGCCTTTCTCCCAGCAGGGTCTGGAATGGCTCTGGACGCCGGTCAGTTATTCTTTCCTGCATGGCGGCATCGAACATATTCTGTTTAACGGATTGTGGTTGATGGCCTTCGGCGCACCGGTTCTGCGCCGGATCGGAACATGGCGCTTCGTGCTGTTATGGTGCATTTCCGCCGCCGTTTCGGCCTTCGGCCATGCGGCGCTGAACTGGGGCGATGTCACGGTGCTGATTGGCGCGTCCGGTGTTGTTTCGGCACTGATGGGAGCAGCCTGCCGTTTTGTTTTCCCCGCCCGTGGTGGCTACAATGCCTCTTTCGGCCATCTGATGCCGCGGCAGGGCATTCTGGAGGCGCTTTCCAACCGCACCGTGCTGATCTTCACGCTGATGTGGCTGTTCGGCAATGTCCTGATTGCAGTCGGGATACCGCTGTTTGGCGATGTCGGTGGTGAAATCGCCTGGGACGCGCATGTCTTCGGGTTTCTGCTGGGTTTCCTGTTCTTCGGCCTGTTTGATCGCCCGTTGCGCTAAAGCGGGCCGAGCAGCGGCCCGCCACGGCTTGTGGCAGCGCATCGAAGCGATCACGCTCCTTGTCGGCCATGGCGCAAATTTGCTTGGGCGCGTCCCATCCGGGATTGCATTCACACGGGCCTCAGCGCACCATGGTTCATGATTTGCAACCGCCGGGGGAGACTGCGGCGTGCTGTGATCGCTGAAAAGAGGAGGAAGGCATGGCAACATTCGTAAAAGATCTTCTCGACCGCAAGGGTCGGGACGTCGTGACTGTAGGTCCGGAGGTCAGCATCGGCGAGGCAGCGGGAACGCTGCATGCGCACAAGATCGGTTCGGTCGTCGTGACGGATGCCGATGGCGTCGTTCTCGGCATTTTCACGGAACGCGATCTGGTGAAGGCCGTGGCGGGCCAGGGCGCCGCTTCTCTCCAGCAGTCCGTTTCGGTGGCCATGACCAAGAACGTCATCCGCTGTCATGGTAATTCCACTACCGACCAACTGATGGAAATCATGACAGGCGGGCGTTTCCGCCACGTTCCGGTCGAGGAAAACGGACGTCTCGCCGGCATCATCTCCATCGGTGACGTGGTGAAGGCGCGGATCGGCGAGATCGAGGCCGAGGCCGAACATATCAAGGCCTATATCGCCGGCTGAAACCTTGCGCCGGGGGCAGGGCATTTCCAGTAGCGAATTAAGCAGGAGGTGTTCTACGTTTCCGGCGCGGTACAATTGCCTGACAGCCTTATCGGCGGCCTTTATCTCAGCGCCGGAACGCCTGCTGCATGCGCTCCAGCTCGGGAATACGGGCGCGGGTTTCCTGATATCCCCTGTCGATGGCTTCGCTGGCGCGATGGAATTCCGACAGGCCGATATCGTTGATGCGTGGATGCAGCATGAGGTCGGGCGGATCGCCGGCGAGGCGCGAGCGTGAAATCCGGTCCTGAATGATGTTGAAGGCCTGCACCATGACGCCCGGCAGGCCGGGACGCGGCGCGCTCTCTACGGGCGGAGCGGAGCCTGCATGTGGGGAGGCTGCATGCTTGACCACGGCGGAACGGCCAAAGAGATCGTAATTGAGATTGACGGCAACGACCAGCGCCTGCTCATAGGCCCGGCAGACCGAAACCGGCACGGGGTTGACCAGCGCGCCGTCGATCAAAGTGCGGCCATTGCATTGCACCGGTTCGAAAATTCCCGGCAGTGCATAGGATGAACGAAGCGCGGTGACGAGGTCGCCCTGATGGATCCAGACCTCATGGCCGGTGCGCAGTTCCGTGGCGACGGCGATGAAGGGATGTTCGAGGTTTTCGACGCGCAGGCCTTCCAGATGCTCCTGCATGCGCTTGGTCAGCCGCATGCCGCCAAACAGGCCGCCGCCGCCGATCGTCAGGTCGAGCAGGCCGGCAATGCGGCGCATCGTCAAAGATCGGGCGAATTCTTCCAGTTCATCGAGCTTGCCGGCGAGGTAACAACCGCCCACCAGCGCGCCGATCGACGTGCCGGCAATCATGCCGATCTTCACGCCTGCCTCATCCAGCGCCCGCAGGACGCCGATATGGGCCCAGCCGCGCGCGGCCCCGCCACCAAGCGCCAGCGCGATGCGGCGCGTATCGACGCGCTCGGTGACGATGGGCGGCTCCATGTATTCGGGGTTTCCAGCCGCGAGCTGATTGCGACGATTTCCCCATCCCAACATGATCGCACTCCCTGCCAGTTCCGTGAGGCTCCGTCCTATCCCCGGAACCTGCTATATTGGTAGCAAATTGGTGCGGCCGATGGAAGCCGGCCGTTTATGTGCCGGAATAGGTGGTTGCCGGATCGAAATGGCGAGTATCGTCGGTGATTTTGGTCACGGCATTGCCATCAGACATTTCCACGGTGCGATAAAAGCAGGAGCGGCGGCCGGTGTGGCAGGTCGCATCATGGCCGGCGACGGAGACCTTCAACCATACGGCGTCCTGATCACAATCGGTGCGGAATTCCTTCACCGTCTGCAGGTTGCCTGATGTTTCGCCCTTTTTCCAGATCTTGTCACGCGAGCGGCTGTAATAATGGGCGATGCCCGTTTCCAGCGTCAGCGACAGGGCCTCTGCATTCATATGGGCGACCATCAGCAACTCGCCGTCGCGAGCGTCGGTTACCACGGCGGTGACGAGGCCGTGGGCATCGAATTTCGGCGAAAAAAGGCCCGCGTTTTCGAGCACTTCCTTATCCGCAGGCGCGGATGGAAAGGGAATGGACATGATAACCCCGGAAACTGAACTGGCGGAATGATCAGAGCGGCGAAAGAACGGAATCGATTCCGCCGCTCTAGGTCTTATCTGATCACCGGATTTTCCGAAAAACGCGCTGGCGATTCGGTCCGATGCCTAGCGGTTCCGCACCATGGTCATGAAGCGGACCTGCTCGGCCGGGTCGTTCTTGAACGTGCCGGTGAAGCTGGTGGTCAGCGTTGTCGACCCCTGCTTGTTTACGCCGCGCATGGACATGCACATATGTTCGGCGTCGATCATGACGGCCACGCCGCGCGGCTTCAGCGTTTCCTCGATGGATCTGGCGATTTGCGCGGTCATGTTTTCCTGCGTCTGCAGGCGGCGGCCGAATATTTCGACGACGCGGGCAATCTTCGACAGGCCAAGCACGCGGCCAGCCGGAAGATAGGCGACGTGCGCTTTGCCGACGATCGGCACCATATGGTGTTCGCAATGGGAGAAGAACGGGATGTCGCGCACCAGCACCACATCATCATAACCGCCGACTTCCTCAAAGGTCGTGCCGAGCACGTCCTGAACATTCAGCTCATAACCGGCAAAGAGTTCGCGATAGGCCTTGGCGACACGCTTTGGCGTATCCAGAAGTCCTTCACGGGCAGGATTTTCTCCCGCCCAGCGCAGAAGAACGCGTACTGCTTCTTCCGCTTCCGCCTGGCTTGGGCGGGCCTCGGCCACGTCGGGTTTTGTGCCAGCGCCGGGGAAATTCTTCACGATCGCATCCATTTCGTCTCTCCCGATGCGGGTAAAGGCCGCACCTGAACTCGTTTTTCATCGCGAACTCGTGTTCGCAGTTGCTGCTATCTGGTTGTTTTACAGCATTTTGGCAAGGCCGCCGCTGATAATTCGGTATCGAAGCCGTTAATTTCATCATGGCTTGATGTCCAGAAAGCTCGTTAGCATATAATGAGAATGAAGGGCAGGAAAGCTTCACTGCGACAAACGCTGTGTTTGGAAAATATGACCTGTCCCGTTTTGGGCATTTTGAGCGCGCCGGACACCTGACGATGGATGACATCTATAATAACCGCATTCTGGACTTTGCCGGGAATATTCCGCTGATCGGCGTTCTTGAGGATGCCGATGCCAGCGCCGAAAAACACTCGCGGCTATGCGGCTCGAAACTCAAGGTCTATCTGAAGGTGAAAGACGGCATCGTGACCGGATTTTCGCACGAGGTTCGTGCCTGTGCGCTTGGTCAGGCCTCGGCCTCCATCATGGCCCATCATGTCATCGGCGCTTCCAGCGGTGAAATCCGAAAGGCGCGGGAAGATATGCTCGCCATGCTGAAACAGGGCGGCGAGGGGCCGACGGGCCGTTTTGAGGATATGCGGGTGCTTTCCCCCGTCCGGGACTTCAAGGCACGCCACGCTTCCACCATGCTGACTTTCGAAGCGGTGGTCGATGCGCTCGACCAGATCGAAGGCCGGCCGGTCCTGAATGTTGCGGGTTAGACGATGTGCGGCGAACCGGACTGCCGGCATCAAGAGACGGCGAGGGCCGGGCAATCCCGTAACTGGGGCGGGACCTTTGCCAAAACGCCGGGCCGGCTTTTGGGTGTCGGTTTCATCAGGCTGTATCAGCTGACGCTTTCCGGTTTCATCGGCAATTCCTGTCGCCATATCCCCACCTGTTCGGAATATGGTTATGAGGCCATCGCCCGTCACGGACTTTGGCCGGGCGGCTGGATGACGCTGTTTCGTGTGGCGCGCTGCGGCCCGGGCGGTACCAGCGGGCTGGACCCGGTGCCGGAGACGCTGGGCGAAAAGAGGCATTGGTGGACGCCGTGGCGTTACTGGAACCTGCCCAGATGAGCGAGTATTTGGCTCTGCTGCACAGCATCGTTCTTGGCGGCGGCAAGCGGCTTGTGATGGCCGATCTGCGGGCAATGGCGGAGGAACTGGGATTTCAGGACTGCAGGACGCTGGTTGCGACCGGGAATCTGGTTTTTCGTGCCGAGGCTGGGCCGATACCGGAATTCGAAGACCGTCTTGAGCGCGCCTTCGAAAAGCGGTTCGGCAAACATGTCGATATACTTGTTCGGGCGGGCAGCGACTGGCTGAAACTGGCGTCGGATAATCCGTTTCCGCACGGCAATTCTCCTGACGTCTGCATTCGGGTGATGCGGCAGCCACTTGGCGAAGAGGTTCTCGGATTACTGGAGAAATATCGTCAGCAGGAAAAGATTGCCGTGGTCGGCGGCGAGCTTTGGATCGATTTTCAGGGCAAGCCGAGCGAGAGCCGGTTGCTGTCAGTATTGACCACGAAAAGGCTTGGCATAGGCACAACCCGCAACGCCAATACCGTCAACGGGCTGGCGAAAATGCTCGGGTGAAACACCGTTCACCTTTGACTGGAATGGCAAAAGCCTTTATCAGCCTGCCTGCCCATTATTATCATTCGGGCGATTATTATTCCAACACCACCCGCATTCGTTGGCGGGACTGGACAGGAGAATTCGACAATGTCTGAAGCTGTTTCCCTTACATTTCCCGATGGTTCCGTGCGCAGCTACCCCGCCGGTACGACTGGCCGTGAAGTCGCCGAATCCATCTCCAAATCGCTTGCCAAGAAGGCTGTCGCCATTGCGCTTGATGGCACCGTGCGCGATTTGTCCGAGACCATCACCGATGGCAAAATCGAGATTGTCACGCGTGAAGACGGGCGTGCGCTGGAGCTTATCCGCCACGATGCCGCGCACGTCATGGCTGAAGCCGTGCAGGAACTGTGGCCCGGTACGCAGGTAACGATCGGCCCGGTGATCGAAAACGGTTTTTACTACGACTTTGCCAAGAACGAACCTTTCACGCCGGAAGATCTGCCGAAGATCGAAAAGCGGATGAAGGAAATCATTCAGCGCAACAAGCCGTTTACCCGCGAGGTCTGGTCGCGCGAGAAGGCGAAGGAAGTCTTTGCCGCCAAGGGCGAGAACTACAAGGTCGAGCTGGTCGATGCCATTCCGGCAGGCCAGGACCTGAAGATCTATTATCAGGGTGACTGGTTCGATCTTTGCCGTGGCCCGCATATGGCGTCCACCGGGCAGATCGGCACGGCCTTCAAGCTGATGAAGGTGGCTGGCGCTTACTGGCGTGGTGACAGCAACAATGCGATGCTGACGCGCATCTACGGCACCGCCTGGGCGACACAGGAAGAGCTGGACAATTATCTGCATGTTCTGGCTGAAGCTGAAAAGCGCGACCACCGCCGCCTCGGACGCGAAATGGACCTGTTCCATTTCCAGGAAGAAGGTCCGGGCGTCGTGTTCTGGCACGGCAAGGGCTGGCGCATGTTCCAGACGCTGACGGCCTATATGCGCCGGCGTCTTGCCAACACCTATCAGGAAGTCAACGCGCCGCAGATTCTGGACAAGTCTTTGTGGGAAACCTCCGGTCACTGGGGCTGGTATCAGGAAAACATGTTCGCGGTTAAATCCGCCCATGCTTTTACCCATCCTGATGATGAGGAAGCCGATCAGCGTGTGTTTGCGCTCAAGCCGATGAACTGCCCCGGTCACGTCCAGATCTTCAAGCATGGCTTGAAGTCTTACCGAGAAATGCCGGTTCGCCTTGCGGAATTTGGCAATGTCCATCGTTATGAGCCATCGGGTGCGCTGCATGGTCTGATGCGTGTTCGCGGCTTTACGCAGGATGATGCGCATGTCTTCTGCACGGAAGAGCAGATGGCGGCGGAATGCCTGCGCATCAACGACCTGATCCTCTCCGTCTACGAGGATTTCGGTTTCAGTGAAGTCGTCGTCAAGCTGTCCACGCGCCCGGAAAAGCGCGTCGGTTCCGACGATCTCTGGGATCGCGCCGAAAGCGTGATGCTGGAGGTTCTGAAGACCATCGAGGAGCAGTCCGAAGGCCGCATCAAGACCGGCATCCTGCCGGGCGAAGGCGCTTTCTACGGGCCGAAGTTCGAATATACGCTGAAGGATGCCATTGGCCGTGAATGGCAGTGCGGCACGACGCAGGTGGACTTCAACCTGCCGGAACGCTTCGGCGCCTTCTATATCGACCAGAATTCCGAAAAGACGCAGCCGGTGATGATTCACCGCGCCATTTGCGGCTCGATGGAGCGCTTCCTCGGTATCCTGATCGAGAACTTCGCCGGTCATATGCCGCTGTGGTTCGCACCGCTGCAGGTCGTAGTCGCCACCATCACCTCGGATGCAGACGATTACGGCCGCGAAGTGGCCGAAGCGCTGCGCGAGGCGGGCATGGTGGTGGAGACCGATTTCCGCAACGAGAAGATCAACTACAAGGTCCGCGAACATTCGGTGACCAAGGTTCCGGTCATCATCGTCTGCGGCCGCAAGGAAGCGGAAGAGCGCACCGTCAACATCCGCCGCCTCGGTTCGCAGAACCAGACGCCGATGTCGCTGGAAGATGCGATTACCAGCCTCGTGGACGAGGCAACGCCGCCGGATGTCAAGCGCAAGCTTGCGGCGAAGAAGCAGGTTGCTTGATGAAAATGACGGCCCCCTCGGGGGCCGTTTTCGTTTTTGGGTGAGGGGCGCTAAAAGCTCTCTGCACGTCATCCTCGGGCTTGACCCGAGGATCCATTCTCACCGCCGAACTGTGGATCCTCGGGTCAAGCCCGAGGATGACGCGGAGTGTGATGGGATTTCAAGGCACTTCGTCTCTGAACAGGCAGCGAAACCTACTCAAAATCCCCGGTCATGTCTTCCGGCGCCTGATCCTTCATCAGCACTTCCACATCGGAATCCCGACCGGACGTAACCTTGAAATTGCGCTGGAAGACCTTGTCCTTGTTGCGGGCGATGGCGGTATATTCGCCTTCCGCCAGGACCATGGTCGAAAAGGCGCTGACACTTTCATTCACCACGTCGCCGCCGCCGTTCAGCACCGACCAGGCGGTGTCGGCAATGGCCTCACCGCCCTCGTCGGAGACAAGCTTGAGGGTGATCTGTGCTGCCTGATGCTGAAGCGTCGCTTCGGTGAGTTTGCCGGCTTCCACCTGGATATCGGCGCGCACGACGGCATTGACGTTGCCGTATTCGGAAACCACGTGATAGGTGCCGGCATTGAGGCGAACGACGGTATTGGGCTTGATGTCGGCCATCACCAGGCCGCGCTCACCGTCCGGGCGGGCATCGGAGGAGTAGACCGAAAATTTCAGCTGGCCGCCGGAAATCTGCTTGTCGGACCCTGCGACCGCATTCAGCACGAAACCGCCGGCATCGAGAATAAGCACCTGCTTCTGAACGTTGCCTGATGTCGGAATATTGAGTTTCTTGGTGACGCCGGCGCGGCCGAAGGCGACGTTGACGAAATATTCGCCGGGCACCAGATGGAATTCCGCCGAGCCGCCCTCCGAGCTTGCCAGCATCGGCAATTTGCCATCGGCACCCGGAATGGGGCTGAAGACGCGCCAGGACAGGCCTTCCTTCACCGCTTCGCCGCCGCTCGTCAGCTTGGCTTCCATGGCGATATCGCGGGCAGTGCTTTCTGGGGCATTGGGTGCTGTTGGCGCGGTGAAAGCATTGAGCTTCGGCATTTTCGGCGTGCCGCCCAGCTGCTTGAAGTCTTTAAAGGCGTCCTGCGAAAAAGCGGCTTGTGATAAAACGCCGAGCGCGGCGCATGCAATGGCCAGACGTGTCGCGAATTTGGCCGCGAATTTGATTGCCGACATTTTCGATACCGATTGACTTCTAGAATTTCCCGGATCACTTCAAAACCAATGCCATGGCTATTTCAAGGCCCATAATTTCGCGATGACAGCAGAATGGAAGATTTTTGATCATGACCAGCGATATCAAGCTCCTCGACTACCTCAAGGTTCGCCGCTCCACGCCCGCTTTGCAGCTTGCCGAGCCGGGGCCTTCGAAGACGCAGATCGAGGAAATCCTGCGGCTTGCCGTGCGCGTGCCTGACCATGGCAAGCTCGCCCCCTGGCGTTTCGTGGTTTATCGCGGTGAAGATCGTGTGCGTCTCGGCGAGGTCGCGCTCAGGATCGCGCTTGAGAAAAACCCGGAACTGGATCTGCAGCAGCAGGATGCCGAGCGCGCCCGCTTTACCCGCGCGCCAGTCGTCATTGCCGTCGTCAGCACCGCCAAGCCGCATTTCAAGATCCCGGAGTGGGAACAGGTGATGTCGGCCGGTGCGGTCTGCCTCAATGTCATCTTCGCCGCCAATGCAAGCGGATATGCCGCGAACTGGCTGACGGAATGGCTTGCCTTCGATACGGCCTTTCTGGCGGAAATCGGCGTCAGCGCCGAAGAGAAGGTGGCGGGTTATATCCATATCGGCTCGACGACATTCCCGCCGGTGGAACGGCCGCGTCCGGAGCTTGCTGATATCGTCACCTGGGTCGGGGACGTCTGATGTTTTACACCACCGACACCAACCGGCATGGCCTGCCGCATGATCCGTTCAAAGCCATCGTCGCACCGCGGCCAATTGGCTGGATCGGCTCGAAGGGCAGGGAGGGCGTGCTGAACCTCTCGCCCTATTCCTTCTTCAACGCGATTTCGGACCGGCCGAAGCTTGTGATGTTTTCCTCCAGCGGCCGGAAGGACAGCCTGCGTAATGTCGAGGAGACCGGTGTTTTCACCGCCAACCTTGTCAGCCGCCATTTGATCGACCGGATGAATGCCTCTTCCGCGCCGGTTGCTTACGATGTGGATGAATTCGCCCTTGCCGGCCTGACTGCCGTTGACGGGAAGGTGGTGGATGCGCCCTTTGTGGGCGAGGCGCTGGCGGCGCTGGAATGCCGCGTGACCCAGATTCAGCAACTGAACGATATCGACGGAAAGCCATCGGAGTCGTGGATGGTGATCGGTCAGGTCATGGCGATCCATATTGATGATGCGATCATCCGCGATGGCCGCATCGATATGGGGCTTGCGCGTCCCGTGGCGCGCATGGGCTATATGGATTACTGCGATGGCGGCAGCGATGTATTCCAGCTGCAGCGTCCCTCTACTGCGCCGTAAATATATTCCTTCGCCGGCAAGGGTTAAATTTTATGGTGAACCAAACGTAAACCATTTGCGCCTAGAGTTTTATACATGGTGGCGGCGATGATGCCGTCATCCATTGTTGCGAATGTGTTTCGAGGCTCAGGTGATCGTACAGGCATTTCTTCGCTGGTCTGAAAAGGCTGGATCGACCGAGCGGGCGAAGGCCGCCAATGCTCTCGGCCGTGCCTATCTGCATTCCGACATGGCGCGGGAAAACCGCGATGCTGCCTATATGGCAATGACCTATCTGCTCGACGATCCTTCGCCGCGTGTGCGGCTGGCGCTTGCCGAGGCGCTGGCGGATGCTACCGATGCGCCGCGTGCCATTCTCGTTTCACTTGCCGAAGACCAGCCGGAAATCGCCTGCACGGTGATTGCCCGTTCGCCTGTTCTCACCGAAGCCGATCTGGTCGACCTTGCCGGGCGCGGCGAGAGCCTGACGCGTGCCCTCATTGCCGCAAGGCCGGGTCTGCCGCGCGGGGTCTGCGCTGCACTTGCCGAGGTCGGCGACCTCTCGGAAACCATCATTCTTCTCGAGAATGACGACGCCTTCATCACGCCGTTCTCGCTGCGGCGCATTGCCGAGCGCCATGGCTGCGACGCCGATATTCGCGATCTCTTGCTTTGCCGTGAGGCGCTGCCCGCTGATGCGCGGCACCTTTTGATGGCGCGTGTCAGCGAAGCTCTGGCGGGTTCGGCGCTGGTTCATGCGCTCATCGCAGGCAACCGCGCCGACAGTATTTTCCGCGAGGCGGAGGATTCCGCCACCATCCTCATCGCAGCAGCCGTTTCTTCGCCCGAATTGCCGGCGCTGGTGGAACATCTGCGCCAGAGGCTGGAATTGACCCCGGCGCTGCTCATCCATGCCGTCTGCTCGGGCCGGCTGGAATTTTTCACGGCGGCCATGGTCAATCTCTCCGGTCTCGAAGACCGCAAGGTGCGCGCCATCCTGGCAACCGGGCGGCCGCACGCGCTGAAGGCCCTGTTCCAGTCGATCGGTCTTTTCGGCGACGTCGTTGACGTCTTCATCGAGGCGACGCTGATGTGGCGGCGTGCCGCCCGCTCGCAGCTTTCCGAGGCGGCAGCCTCCGTCTCCGCCGAGTTGCTGGCGCATTTCCGCAACGTCAACGGTTCCGAAACGTTGTTCGAACTGCTGCATGCCGTGCGCAAGCTGGCGATTGCGGAAGAACGGCAGAAGGCCCGGTATTATGCCGAGGCGCTGACGGTTGAGGCTGCCTGAGTTTTATTTCTCCAGGCGTTTGGCAATCCACGAATAGCTGTTTTCGACCACTCTGACCGGCGTGCCCAGCAGATGCTTTATGCCTTCGGTAGAAGGCAGGATGCGGCTGACGCGGCTGATTGCCCGCTTGGTGAGGCTCTCTTCTTCCTTTGGCGTCACCTGTTCCATCGCCTGTTGCGTTCCCGCGGGTGCCGCAGCGGCAGGGGGCTGTGCGCCGGGAGCGTTACCCGCCGTCTGGGGCGTTTGCTCGTCCGGTGTCTGGCAGACGGCCACCACGACCGGATAGGAGGCATTGGCGTAACGTTCCAGCTCCTTTTCCGACACGGCGTCGCAAAGCTCGATGCTGGTCCAGCGCTGCTGCGAGGTGGCGAGGTAATGGCAGTCGGTGGCGCTGTCGTCGCAGCCAAGGAAGGTCATGAGAACGAGGGCTGTTTTCATGGGTGTGTTGCCTCTGTCGGGAAATCTGTTCTAGAAACTCATCTATCCGGATTGCAGTGACATTACGACGAAATACGCATTTTTTGAGAGAAAGCAGGCATCGCATTGGCCATCGAAATCAAACTTGAAACACCCCGGCAGGAAGCGGTTCTGCGCCTCATTGATCTTTCCAATGCTTACATGGCGTCACTTTATCCCGCCGAGAGCAACCATCTGGTCGATATCGGCCTGCTGGAAAAGGACAATGCCTCGTTTTTTGTGGCGCGCCATGAGGGGCGTGTCGTTGGATGCGGCGCGCTGGTGGAAGCGGGCGACGGTACGGCGGAAATCAAGCGCATGTTCGTTGATCCCGACGCGCGGGGATTGCGGATCGGCAAGCTGATCATGGATACGCTTGTTGCGCGCGGCATCGAACTTGGCCTTACCGCCATCCGGCTCGAAACCGGCATCAGCCAGCCGGAAGCGATCGGTCTTTACCGCAAGGCGGGGTTTGTGGAGATCGAGGCCTTTGCGCCCTACAGGCCGGATCCGCTCAGCATGTTCATGGAAAAGGCGCTTTAGGGGCCGGGCGCGGATTCGAATGGTTCGGGGATGAGGAGGCGTCGGCCGCAGCATCAGCCCCGCGTCACCCCGGACCAGATTCGGGGTCTGTTGCGATCAAGTCCCTGATCGCGAAGACACGTTGTGCACGGCGCAGACGCGCCGTGGCTTGATGCTGGATCAGGTCCGGCATGACGAAGAAGAGAGAATCGACTTTGGCCTGCCATCTGGCGTTTCAGGCAATCGCCCTTCGCCGCAGGCTTCAGCATCAAAACGCCGCTTTTCGAAACGCCGTCGTTTCGTCGCTTTCGTCTTCACGCGAGATGGCATCTGCGACCGGGTCGTCCTGCGTGGGTGGCGGGGGCGGGGTCTCTGTGCTTACGGCGGCGGAGATTTCCACTTCACGCACCCATTCGCGCCAGATTGCCACCAGCAGCGCCATCAGCACCGGGCCGATGAACAGGCCGAGGAAACCCATGGTCTTGACGCCGCCGACGAGACCGAAAAAGGTCGGCAGGAAAGGCAGTTTGATAGGTCCGCCGACGAGTTTCGGGCGGATGGTCTTGTCGACGATGAAAAGTTCGACCGAACCCCAGACGAACAGCGCCAGACCGTAAGCCGGGGAGCCGCTGGCGACCAGATAGATCGACACCAGCGTAAAGGAGAGCGGCGCGCCGCCCGGAATGAGCGCCATGACGCCTGTCAGCACGCCGAGCGTGACGGGCGAGGGCACGCCGGCAATCCAGTAGGCGATGCCGAGGATGATGCCTTCGCCGATGGCGATCAGCGTCATGCCCGTGACGGTGGAGCTGATGGTGGCCGGCACGACGCGGGAGATGCGCTCCCAGCGTGTCGGCAGGATGCGCTCACCGACGAGATCGACCTGACGGGAGAAGCCGGCGCCGTTGCGATAAACGAAGAACAGCGCGATCAGCATGAACAGCAGGGTGAGGACAAGGTGGAAGGCACCGTTGCCGGCGGCAAGGATCGCCCGGTAGATATTGCCGATATTGGCGCCGCTGACGAGCTGAATGACTTCACCGATGGCGCCCGGCGTACCGATATATTTCACCCATTGTTCGCCGAGCCAAGGGCCTATGCCGGGCAGCGCCGCGATCCAGTCCGGTACGGGAGCGCCCGCCTTGTTGACATGCACCGCCCAGCCGAACCATTCGCGAATTTCGCTTGCCGTATAGGAAGCGGCGATAAAGATCGGCACCACGAGAAAGGTAAGGATGAGGACGATGGCGATGGATGCGCCGAGGGTGGTGTTGCCGCCCACCTGTCGCAGAAGCCGCGTGTAGACCGGCCAGCTGGCAAAACCGATGACGAGGGCGGCGAGAACCGGAACCAGAAAGCCGTGGAAGAAATAGGTGCCCGCAAGCGCGACGAGAACGAGCAGCCAGCGCGCAGCCGAGATGGGCGGGATCAGGGCGATCCGCGTCGGACTGGCGGGACCAAGCCATCTCGGTTCGCCACTCTGCTTACGACTGTCATTGTTACTCACGGCAGGCTCTTTCTCGCATTCTCCCCCAAAGGGGTGCATTCACTCTGTCACACCGATACATATAAGTGCAATATAACCCGATCACATTACCGTTGTGTGTTTATTGCCGAAGCTGTTGAACGATTTTGGTAAAAATAGAACATCGGTCTTGGCGCGCGCATTGAAATATGACAATTGAACTCCCGTTTTCTGCGGCGCGAATTTTGCCGCGCCCGCTCTCCAGGTCATGCCATGCTTCGCCGTTTCTTCGCCTATTATCGTCCCTATCGCGGTCTCTTCATCCTCGACTTTTCCTGCGCGGTCTTGTCGGGTGTGCTCGAACTCGGTTTTCCAATGGCGGTGAAGACCTTCGTTGACGTGCTTTTGCCGGGCGGTGAATGGGCAATCATTCTTGCCGCCTCGGTGGGTTTGCTGGTCATCTACGTGCTGAATACCGGGCTGATGGCGACAGTCACCTATTGGGGACATATGCTCGGCATCAATATCGAGACCGACATGCGGCGTCTGGCCTTCGATCACCTGCAAAAACTCTCCTTCCGTTACTTCGACAACCAGAAGACCGGCCATCTGGTCGGGCGGCTGACCAAGGATCTGGAAGAGATCGGCGAGGTGGCCCATCACGGGCCTGAGGATCTGTTCATCGCCATCATGACCTTCATCGGCGCGTTTCTGCTGATGATGTCGGTCAATGTGCAGCTGGCGCTCATCACCGCCGCCGTCGTGCCCGTCACCGCCTGGGTGACCAGCCGTTACGGCGGCCGCATGACGCAGAACTTTCGTGCGCTTTATGGTCGTGTCGGGGATTTCAACGCCCGCATCGAGGAAAATGTCGGCGGCATGCGGGTTGTGCAGGCCTTTGCCAATGAAGACCACGAGCGCGCGCTGTTCGAGAAGGACAACCAGAAATACCGCCGCACGAAGCTCGACGCTTACAAGATCATGGCGGCCAGCACCTCGCTGAGCTATATGAGCATGCGCCTGACGCAGATGATCGTGATGATCTGCGGTGCATGGTTCGTCATCAACGGCGACCTGACGGAAGGCGGCTTCGTCGGCTTCCTGCTGCTGGTCGGCGTGTTTTTCCGCCCGGTGGAAAAGATCAATTCGGTCATCGAGACCTATCCGAAGGGCATTGCCGGTTTCCGCCGTTTCACCGAGCTTCTGGATACAGCGCCCGATATCGTCGATGCGCCGGATGCGATCGATGCGCCGGCACTGTCCGGTGCCATCGAATATCGCAACGTCGGTTTCGGTTATGCCGAGGGCAAGCGGGTTCTCGACAATATCGAGCTGAAGATCAGCGCCGGCGAGACCGTGGCCTTTGTCGGTCCGTCGGGTGCCGGCAAGACGACGCTCTGCTCGCTTCTACCGCGCTTTTATGATGTCACCAGCGGTGCGATCACCATTGACGGCATCGATATCCGCAAGATGAAGCTTGCCTCGCTGCGTAATCAGATCGGCATCGTGCAGCAGGATGTCTTCCTGTTCGGCGGCACAATCCGCGAGAATATCGAATATGGCCGGCTTGGTGCGTCGGATGCGCAGATCATGGATGCGGCGCGGCGTGCGCGGCTGGATGGCGTCATCGAGGCCATGCCGCTTGGGCTCGACACCGTCATCGGCGAGCGCGGCGTGAAGCTTTCCGGTGGGCAGAAGCAGCGCCTCGCCATTGCCCGCATGTTCCTCAAGAACCCGCCGATCCTCATTCTGGACGAAGCAACCTCGGCGCTCGATACGGAAACGGAGCGGGCCATCCAGCAATCGCTGACGGAGCTTGCCAGGGGCCGCACGACGCTCGTCATCGCCCACCGGCTGGCAACGATCCGTGATGCCTCGCGCATCGTGGTGGTGGACCAGACCGGCATTGCCGAAACCGGCGCGCATGCCGAGCTTCTGGCTGCCAAGGGCCACTATAGCCGGCTGCACGAGGCGCAGTTCAGCGGGCATCTTGCAGGCCTCAGCTGAGCTGATTGAGAGCGGCGCTTTCTGCGCTGCCGCTTATCCGCCGTTTTCCGCTGCCTGTTCCTCGACGATGCCGGGATTGGGTTCCGGCTTGCCGGGATGGCTGGTGACGAGATAACCCATGGCGACCGCGGCGGCGACCACGAAGAGCAGCACGATGCCGCTGATCGTCATCAGCCAGTCACGCGGCCTTCTATGTGCCATGATATATCTGGGCCATCGCCTTGGACGGTTCGCCAGGCTGAATTTGCTGCCGTCTTGCATGAACTTCCCCGGAACTGGATTGCTTCCTGAAAGATAACGCAGGTGCGTGCGCCGCTGTTCCGCACCGGCAGGGGCAGGGGTGATGACAAGGCCGTGAGGGCGCTCACCTGAACGGCCGACCCTTGTCATCAAAGGCCGGGCATCGAAAACGGAATGATGCCCCGGCCATTCTTCAATTTACAACGGAGACGGCCGGATCAGGCGGATTGCACCGCGATGCGGTTTCCTTCGCTATCGGAAATTTCGGCGACGAAGAGATTGTCATCGACCGGCGTTTTGGGAAACAGGATTTCGCCGCCCTGCTGCACGGCTCTCTCAAGCACATCGTCAATGTTCTTCACGCTGAGATAGATGATCGCCCCGTCTTTCGTCGGAACATAGGTCTCACCCTCGGCAAGCGCGCCGCTTGCCCCATCCTTGCCTTCCTCGAAGGGGAAATAGGCCATCCTGTTGTCGTGGATCGTGACGATTTCCGCAAAGCGCACATCAAAAACGGCGCCGTAGAAACGCATCGCCCTATCAATATCAAGCACGGGAATTTCGACATGGGCAATCAGGTTCACGCGATTGTTCCTTCTGAAATATGTCCGAAGTCTATTGGCTATCTGTGTACACGCCACGACATCGATGCTGTCAATGGCCAGACGCAATCGGGCCGCTTGGCCACCTGAAAGCCGGCCTTTTCTCGCGTGGGCTGATCCCGCCGGTTCTTATGCGGCGCTTTTGATCCCGTCGATTCGAGGGCATCCGGCGAAGTGATCCTTGCGGCGAAATGCCCGCAATCCCCTGCAATAATACAAGGTCCAAAAGCCCGCTTGCCAGCCCATGCAGTTTATGCGAATGATTTGCAATTGCATAAACTCAATTTCCCAATTGAAAGTTCTTGGAATGGACAAGCCAGTCTTTGGATGGCGGCGGAATGGCGACGATCTGTCGTTGTCCGACGTGCACGGTTCGATCAAGGTCAAGCCGAATGCCGGCACGTTTCGCCGGGCGATGGCCTTTTTCGGGCCGGGATATCTCGTTGCAGTCGGTTATATGGATCCCGGAAACTGGGCGACATCGCTCGCCGGCGGCTCCAAGTTCGGCTATACGCTGCTCACCGTGGCGCTGGTTTCCAACATCATGGCGATTGTGCTGCAATCGCTCTGCGCCCGTCTGGCGATTGCTTCCGGCCGCGATCTCGCCCAGGCCTGCCGTGATGCCTATCCAAAGCCCGTGGCGATGCTGCTGTGGGTGCTGGCCGAAATCGCCATTATCGCCACCGATATTGCCGAAGTCATCGGCACGGCCATCGGCCTCAACCTGATTTTCGGCATTCCGCTTGAACTCGGTGTTCTCATCACCGCGCTTGATGTGTTCCTGATCCTTTATCTGCAGAAGCTTGGTTTCCGCTGGGTGGAGGCGATGGTCATCACGCTGCTTGGCGTCATCGCCGTGTGTTTCGCCATTCAGGTGGCGCTTGCCGACCCCGACTGGGGGCAGGTGATCCTCGGTTTTGCGCCGACGACCGAGATCGTCACCAATCCGGACATGCTGTATCTGGCGCTCGGCATTCTCGGCGCCACCGTCATGCCGCATAATCTCTATCTGCATTCGGGCATCGTGCAGACCCGCGAAATCGGTGAAACGCTTGCCGAAAAACGCGAGGCGCTGAAATTTGCGACGCTCGATTCCACCATCGCGCTGATGTTCGCTCTCACCATCAACGCCTCGATCCTTATCCTTGCAGCAGCGACCTTTCACAAGACGGGGCAGACCAATGTCGCCGAACTTGGTGAAGCGCATAATCTGCTCGCGCCGCTGCTGGGTCTCGCGATTGCGCCGACGCTGTTCGGCGTAGCGCTTTTATGCTGCGGCATCAATTCCACGGTCACGGCGACACTTGCCGGCCAGATCGTGATGGAGGGGTTCCTCAAGATGCAGCTCGCCCCCTGGCTGCGCCGTCTCATCACCCGCGGCATCGCCATCATCCCGGCCGCCGGCGTGACCATCTTTTATGGCGACAGCGGCACGGCGGAACTGTTGATCCTGACGCAGGTGGTGCTGAGCCTGCAACTCTCTTTCGCCGTCTTCCCGCTCGTGATGTTTACCGCCGACAAGGCCAAGATGGGCGAGCTGAAAGCGCCGTTATGGCTCTCGGCTTTTGCGTGGCTGATTGCGGTGGTGATTGCGGGGCTGAATGTGAAGTTGCTGGTGGATTTTATGGGGTGAAGCTGGTCAGGCCGCGCCCTTACGGAGCGCGGCCGCCGTTCCCTCGGGATCGACGGCAATGACTTTCAGATAGGCGCGGGCCGGTTGATCCGGCTCGCTGCGACCCTGTTCCCAATCCCGCAAGGTGCCGAGTGGAATATGATAGCGCGCAGAAAACTCTTCCTGCGTCAGCTTCAGCGCCCGGCGGATGATCTTGATGCGGGACATTTTCTTGGCAACCGCGAACTGTTCGGCGGATAGGGGCGGATTATCGGGATCGGCAAGCGCGTTTGTTTCCGCTTCTTCGTCGGTCATGGCGTGAAGACGGACCCAGTCGGTTTGATCGGTTTTACCAGCCATTCTCGTTATATTCCTTACGCTCTACGCGTGTCGCTTTTCGTGCGGAGATGATGCGGATCGTTTCGCTTCGTTCGGTATAGATAATGGTGAGAACCAATCCGTTGCCCAACCCCACTATACGCCGCCGGACTTCACCATAATTTGCCGAACGGTCTTCCATATCTACGGCGAACGGATCGTCAAAAACGCTGCGGGCGCTTTCAAAACTGACGCCATGTTTGGCGAGATTGGCTGACGCCTTATGTGCATCCCATTCGAAATATAACATTTTGAACTACGGGTTTCCAGTAGTGCAATAAATAAAACATCAAAAACAATAAGGGCTCTTTCATATCTGAAAGAGCCCTTAAAACTAATCATTTTTTGGTGTCTAAGCTAACACTCAGCTGCAACCGCTCGTCGCACCACAAGTATCGCACTTCTCACAAGTGCCGTTGCGCACCATCGTGAAGTTCTGGCATTCCGAGCACATGTTGCCCGTATAGCCCTGTGCGATCGAGCGCATGCGGCGTTCGTTTTCCTTCTTCTTGGCTTCCGCCTTGGCTGATGCAGCGTCTGCGGCGGCCTTGTCGGAGAAGAGGGCGGTGGCGGTCTGCTGGGATTCCTGAACCACCTCGTCGATCACTTCTTCGGCGATCTCTACCGCCAGTTCCTTGGCGCGCTCTTCATAATCGCGCTTGAAGGAGACGATTTCCGACGTGGTGATGGCGACGGTCGGTTCCAGCTTGCGGGCGGCGGAGCCGGCGAAGGAGGTGACGTTGGCGGAGCCGCGGGCAGGGGCTGCCGTTGCCGAACCCTTGGGCTCGGAAGCGGCGCGGTCGCCTTCGTTGCTCGATACCAGCGTCGGCTTGTAACCGCGTGTCCAGCCGGTGGAGAGCAGATTGGTCTTGCCTTCCTGGATGCCCTTGCCGAGTGCGGTGTTGGAGAAGTCGGACGTATCGACATGGGCAAGATCGTGGCGGCCGAGATAGGAGACGGCGAGTTCACGGAACACGTAGTCGAGGATCGAGGTGGCATTCTTGATCGCGTCGTTGCCCTGCACCATGCCGGCCGGTTCGAACTTGGTGAAGGTGAAGGCCTCCACATATTCTTCCAGCGGTACGCCATATTGCAGGCCGAGCGAAATGGCGATGGCGAAGTTGTTCATCATCGCCCGGAAGGCAGCGCCTTCCTTGTGCATGTCGATGAAGATTTCGCCGATGCGGCCGTCACCGAATTCGCCGGTGCGCAGATAGACCTTGTGACCGCCGACGGTTGCCTTCTGGGTATAACCCTGACGGCGGTTCGGCAGCTTTTCACGCTCGCGGGAAACACGCTCGATGACGCGCTCGACGATCTTTTCGGTGATCGTCACGGCCTGCTGGGCGAGCGGCTGCTGGATCAGTTCCTCGACGAAATCTTCTTCGTCGTCATCTTCCACCAGCGAGGCGTTGAGCGGCTGGGAAAGCTTGGAGCCATCGCGGTAAAGGGCGTTGGCCTTCAGCGCCAGCTTCCAGGACAGCATGTAGGCTGCGCCGCAATCTTCCACCGTCGCGTCATTCGGCATGTTGATCGTCTTGGAGATCGCACCCGAGATGAAGGGCTGTGCCGCCGCCATCATGCGGATATGCGATTCGACCGAGAGATAACGCTTGCCGATCTTGCCGCAGGGGTTGGCGCAATCGAAGACGGGCAGATGCTCGTTTTTCAGGAACGGTGCGCCTTCCAGCGTCATCGCGCCGCAGACGTGCACGTTGGCCGCTTCAATGTCCTTCTTGCTGAAGCCGAGATGCTCCAGCAGGTTGAAGCTCATATCGGAAAGCTGCTCGTCGGAAACCTTGAGCGTGCCCTTGAGGAAGTCGGCGCCCAGCGTCCACTGGTTGAAGACGAACTTGATGTCGAAGGCGCTTTTCAGCGCGCCATTGACGGCTTCGATCTTCTCATCGGTAAAGCCCTTGGCGCGCAGCGTCGAGGCGTTGACGGCAGGAGCCTGGTTGAGATTGCCGTGGCCGACAGCATAGGCTTCGATTTCGGCAATCTGGCTTTCGGAATACCCAAGCGAACGCAGGGATTCCGGCACGGCGCGGTTGATGATCTTGAAGTAACCGCCACCGGCGAGCTTCTTGAATTTCACCAGCGCAAAGTCGGGCTCGATGCCGGTCGTGTCGCAATCCATGACGAGGCCGATCGTGCCGGTCGGCGCGATAACGGTGGTCTGGGCGTTGCGGTAGCCGTGCTGTTCGCCAAGCGCCAGCGCCTTGTCCCAGGCGGCGGTGGCATGGGTGATAAGGTCCTGATCCGTGCAATCGGCATGGATGAGCGCGACCGGGTTGACCGACAGGCCCTCATAACCATCCGACAGGCCATGGGCGGCGCGGCGGTGGTTGCGGATGACGCGCAGCATGTTGTCGCGGTTCGGCGCAAAGCCCGGGAAGGGGCCAAGCTCACCGGCCATTTCAGCCGAGGTGGCGTAGGAAACACCGGTCATGATGGCGGTGAGCGCACCGGCAATGGCGCGGCCCTCATCGCTGTCATAGGGAATGCCAGACGACATCAGCAGGCCGCCAATGTTGGCGTAACCGAGGCCGAGCGTGCGGTATTCATAGGAGCGCTCGGCGATCTGGCGCGACGGGAACTGCGCCATCATCACGGAGACTTCGAGCACGACGGTCCACAGGCGCACGGCATGTTCGTAATCGGCGATGTCGATGCGCTTCGTCTTGGCATCCTTGAACTGAAGCAGGTTCAGCGAGGCAAGGTTGCAGGCCGTGTCGTCGAGGAACATATATTCCGAGCACGGGTTGGAGGCGCGGATCGGGCCTTCGGCCGGCGAGGTGTGCCAGTCGTTCATGGTGGTGTTGAAGTGCAGGCCCGGATCGGCCGACGCCCAGGCGGCGTGGGAAATCTTTTCCCAGAGGTCACGGGCCTTCAGCGTCTTCATGACCTTGCCGTCCTTGCGGGCGGTCAGGTTCCAGTCGCCGTCATTTTCGACAGCGCGCAGGAAGTCATCCTTCAGCGATACGGAGTTGTTGGAGTTCTGGCCTGACACCGTGAGGTAGGCTTCCGAATCCCAATCCGTGTCGTAGGTCTTGAACTGGATGTCCTTGTAACCCTGTTCGGCGAACTGGATGACGCGCTTGACGTAGTTTTCCGGCACCATGTCCTTCTTGGCAGCGCGGATTTCGCGCTTCAGGGCAGGGTTCCTGGCCGGGTCGAAGCAGTCACCATTGTCAGCCTCGCAGTTGACGCAGGCCTTCATGATCGCCTTCAGGTGCTTGGCGACGATCTTGGAGCCGGTGACGAGGGCGGCAACCTTCTGCTCCTCGTTCACCTTCCAGTCGATATAGGCTTCGATATCCGGGTGGTCGGCGTCGACGACGACCATCTTCGCCGCACGGCGGGTGGTGCCGCCGGACTTGATGGCGCCGGCTGCGCGGTCGCCGATCTTGAGGAAGCTCATCAGGCCGGAGGACTTGCCGCCGCCGGAAAGCTTTTCGCCTTCGCCGCGCAGATAGGAGAAGTTGGAGCCGGTGCCGGAGCCGTATTTGAACAGGCGGGCTTCACGCACCCACAGGTCCATGATGCCGCCTTCATTGACCAGGTCGTCTTCGACGGACTGGATGAAGCAGGCATGCGGCTGCGGATGTTCGTAAGCGGATTTGGACTTTGTCAGCTTGGCCGTGAAGGGGTCGACATAGAAGTGACCCTGGCCGGGACCATCGATGCCATAGGCCCAGTGCAGGCCGGTGTTGAACCATTGCGGGCTGTTCGGCGCAACGCGCTGGGTGGCGAGCATGTAGGCAAGCTCGTCGCGGAAGGCGAGCGCATCTTCTTCGGTCGAGAAATATTTGCCCTTCCAGCCCCAATAGGCCCAGGTGCCGGCCAGACGGTCGAAAACCTGGCGCGCATCGGTTTCCGAACCGTAACGCTCGGCTTCCGGCACATCCTTCAGGGCTTTCTCATCGGCAACCGAGCGCCACAGGAAGGAAGGAACATCGTTTTCCTCAACCTTCTTAAGCACCTTCGGCACACCGGCCTTGCGGAAATATTTCTGCGCCAGAACGTCGGTCGCCACCTGGCTGAACTGCGCGGGAACGTCGATATCCGCCAGACGGAACACGATGGAACCGTCGGGGTTCTTGATTTCACTGACGGCCTTGCGGAAGTCGATTTCCGCATAAGGCGATTGGCCGGGCTTCGTGAAGCGACGTTCAATGCGCATGGTTTCCTGTCCTCGTCCATTGGGCGCCCGGCAAAGGGCGCAAAAATCCGGTCCCGCCGTGCGATGTCTTCGCGCAGCCGGTTGTTGCCGATCTGAAAGGGATGTTCATCCTTGGATGCGATCCCTGTATCTCGTGGCTTATACGGCTGCAAGCATAGTGTGGAATACTAAATATAGTATCAACAGCTTCCTGAAGCCAGTCCCCGCGTCATGTTTTTGGCGGTCCTCGAAAGACACGCAAAATCCGCCGGCGAACCGCCCCCTGATGGCCGGGACGCCCTTTTTGGACTTGCGAGCTGAGATTGAAAGGAACCGGCCTCGTTACTCTCCGGTCCGTTGCCGCCGCAACATAACTGTCACTTTCCTCTCGTGGCATAGATTCGTCAAGCCATAGATTGAAACCGTTTTTTAACCACAAGATATTGTGTGAAGTGCCTGTGGAAAACGGGGAAAGAGAAAGCCCTCAAAAAAATCAGTGACTTGGCGAGAGTATTTGAAGCTTGCGTGGGGCTGGTTTCCGCAGCGGAAAGTCAAAACCCCGCATTTCCGGGGTGAGACATAAAGGCGACAGTGCGGTTTTTCCGTGTTTTTCCGCCGTCGTCAAAAAGGTGGTTTCAAACAAAAAGCCGCCCCGGCGGGGACGGCTTTTCAGGTTTTTTTTGTTGCGGCAGACGATCAGCCGCGCGATCCCTTGGCGATCGGCTCCTGATAGGTGAAGCCCATGTCCCAGGGAAAATAAATCCAGGTGTCCTGGCTGACTTCGGTCACGAAGGTGTCGATGGTCGGCACACCCTTCGGCTTGGCGTAAACACAGGCGAAATGGGCGCGCGGCAACATTTCGCGCACTTCCAGCGCGGTCTTGCCGGTATCGGTCAGATCGTCAAGCACGAGCACGCCATCGCCGCCATCCGCCGCCAGTTTCGGGTCAACGCCCTTCAGCAGAACCGTGTCGCCCTGATTGACGTAGTCATGACGGGTGGCGATGCAGACCGTGTCGATCAGGCGGATGTTCAATTCGCGGGAAATGATGGCCGCCGGCACAAGGCCGCCGCGGGTAATACAGACGATTGCCCGGAACTCTTTATCGAGACCGGCAAGACGCCAGGCAAGCGCGCGGGCGTCGCGGTGAAACTGGTCCCAGGAGACGGGAAAGGCTTTATCGGGAAGGGACATGTCGTCTACCATCTGGTCAAAATTGTCGATGGCTTTGGCTAATAGCCGCAAGACGGGCAAAAAGGCAAGCTTTGCGCGTGAGGCGCGTTGTTTGAATTGGATATTGCCGCCTGTTTCTTCTCCCCGCGGGGGAGAAGGTGGCCCGAAGGGTCGGATGATGGGGAAACGTTACCGGATTTCGGAGAGTTTGCCCCCTCATCCCGCTGCCGCGGACTTCTCCCCGGCGGGGAGAAGAAACAAGCGGCATACACCCGGTCCACGCGGGATGCCGAGGGCGCTATGCGCGTTTTAGCGCGACAGCAATGTTAGCGCCGTCATGGAATCGAGCAGGGTGCGCGTCACACCGCCAAACAACAGTTCCCACCAGCGGGAATGGCCATAGGCGCCCATGACCAGAAGGTCGATGCTGTGGTCTGACAGGCGGTTTTCGATGGCCGCCTGCGGCGAGACGCCGGCGATTTTTTCCTGCGAGGTGACCGTGACGTTGACGCCGTGGCGGGCAAGCGTTGCGGCCAGTTCCGCGCCGGCGAGGCCCGACGACTGCGTTTCGCTCTCGGCCTGATCGACGGAGAAGATCTCGACGCTTTCGGCTGCTTTCAGGAAGGGCAGGGCGTCGAAGGTGGCGCGGGTCGCCTCACGCGAGCCATTCCAGGCGATCAGGACGCGCTTGATCGGTTTGGCGACGGTGAGCACATGCGGCACGAGGAGAACGGGGCGGCCGCTTTCATAAAGAAAACCGTCAATGTCCGAGCGGCTGTCGGAGAGCGCCGAAGAACTGCTCTGGCGGGCGACGATAAGATCGGCGCAGCGGGCGCTGTCGATTGCGGGTGCGGAGGCATAACCCACCGATGTGATGAAACTGCGCCATTCATGCGAGATGCTGTTGGCAGACAGCGTGCGCTCGAAAAGGGTTCCGACATCTGTGGTTTCCTTGTGCGCCACGTCCTGCAAAGCCTGCACGGTGGCGGGATCGGGAATTTCCATCGGTGCGACGAGCGGAACGGCGGCCAGCGTTTCCATGTGCAGGCCGATCACATGGGAGGAAAACTGGTCGGCAAGGCTTACCACAAATTCGCCGAGCTTCTGCGTGTTCGAAACATTGTCGACCACTGTCAGTATCGTTTTGTAACCCATTTTTCTCTCCTCGGTGACATATCGTTTTCAGATCGTTCTGGCTTTTCTTCGAATCGCCAGAGCGATCTAAGTCTCTGTTTTACGCATTGTCCGGACGGAAAAGCTGTTCCGCTTTTCCTGGAAATGCTCAGGGGGGAGAGTGGCCGCCTTTACAGACCGCCACCTTGATTTTGGTCAAACCTTTTCGTCTCAAGCCTTTTCTCACTCAGGCGGTTGCATCACCCTTGCTGGCTGCCAGTCTTTTTTCTTGGCCGATGGTTTCGATCATGGCCGCAACCGCCTCGGTTGCCGCCTTCAGCACGCCGGCGTCGCGGGCGCGCACGACGATCTCCGTCGAAAAGCGCTGCCCGTCATATTTCGGGTAGGAGCCGATGCTGGTTTCTGGATGGGCTTTCTGGACGGCCGTCAGCGGCGTGCCGATATCGCCCTCCCCATAGGGCGAGCGCACCGCCTGCGACATGACCTTTGCACCGGTTCGCAAGGTCGGCAGGACATTGTCGAGCATGGCCTGAAATACCTGCGGCACGCCGGCCATGACATAAACATTGCCGATGACGAAGCCGGGGGCGACGGAAACCGGATTGGCGATATGCGCGGCACCTCTTGGCATGCGCGCCATGCGCTTGCGCGCTTCGGTGAATTCCATCTCGCGGACGCGGTACATGTCACCCAACAGGCGCAGCGCCTCGGCATCGTGTTCGCAGGGCAGGCCGAACGCCGCTGATACCGCATCCGCGGTGATGTCGTCATGGGTCGGGCCGATGCCGCCGGAGGTAAAGACGTAGTCGTAACGGCCGCGCAGCGCATTCAGCGCCTCGACGATCTGCTCCTCCTCGTCGGCGACGATGCGCACTTCCTTGAGGTCAATCCCGGACATGGTGAGGACATCTGCGAGATGTCCGATATTCTTGTCCTTGGTGCGGCCCGACAGCAATTCATCGCCGATGGCGAGCATGGCGGCGGTGACAACGGAGGAGGTGGAGGAGGGATTGGACATGGTTGCACTCGTCATCTGTTTCCCCCGACGTTAGCCCCGCTACTGATGAATGCAAAGCAGTTTTGAAAAAATGTCCTTTTGTAAATGGTTGACATTCCGGTTTTCCGTTCACTCATGGTGAACAGTGCGTATGCCAATCCCCGGCTGGCGGGATGAGGGGCCGTGGGCTAGGTTTCGTCACACACATTTGACGGGTCAACGCCGATGATCATCGAGTTTTTGAAGAAGCTTCTGGCCGGCACGCCGGAAACAGTTCCAACAAAGGAAACGAAGAGAATGACGAAGGTTCTGGTACTTTATTACTCCGCCTACGGCCATATCGAGACAATGGCCTATGCCGTCGCCGAAGGCGTCAAGTCCACCGGCGCGGAAGCCGTGGTCAAGCGCGTTCCCGAACTGGTCCCGGAAGAGGTCGCCAAGGCCTCCCACTTCAAGATGGATCAGTCGGCCCCGGTGGCGACGGTGGAAGAACTGGCCGAATACGACGCCATCATCGTTGGCGCCGGTACGCGCTTCGGCACGGTCGCCTCGCAGATGCGCAATTTCTGGGACCAGACCGGCGGCCTGTGGTTCAATGGCAAGCTGGTAGGCAAGGTCGGCTCGGCCTTCACCTCTTCCGCCACGCAGCATGGCGGTCAGGAATCGACCATTCTCGGTTTCATTCCCACCTTCCTGCATCACGGCATGGCCGTTGTCGGTCTGCCCTATGCTTTCCAGGGCCAGATGGGCGTCGATGAAATCAAGGGCGGTTCGCCCTATGGCGCCTCCACCATCACCGATGGTGACGGCTCGCGCCAGCCTTCCGAAATCGAGCTGGAAGCTGCACGCTATCAGGGCGCGCATGTCGCCAAGCTGGCCGCCAAGATTTCGGCCTGAGCCTGGAGCATTTCCAGTAAAAGTGCGTAGCGGTTTTACGTCCGGAAAATGCGTAAAAACAAAGAGCTGGAGCATTTCCGCATTTCGGAGAAAAGCGGAAATGCTCTAAGCGATTGAAAAAAAGAAATGCGGCCCAAAAGGCCGCATTTTCTGTTCCGGCATCTTACGTCGCCGGTCCTGTGACGAGAGGATTTTTGCGCCGTGTCAGATCGGCAGGTTGACCATGAAAAGGCAGCTTGCGACCACGAAGCCGAGCATCGAGATTTCGAGAAAACCGTTCAATCCATCACGCATTTCAATCCTCCTTGTTGATCGGAAAGAGAACGGACGGAGCTTATTGCGGTTCCATAACAGAAGAATGAAATTTAGAGATTTTTAACACGCTGCCATTGCACGCGGCGGCGGGCGTCACTTTGCTGCTTCAGCCGGTGACGACGAAGGCCACGACGAGGTGGCCGAGAAGGCCGATTGCCAGGCAGGAGAGAAGAAAGATGAACAGGGCTTTTTTCATGTTTCCGGAAGCTTCCATCGGTTTTTATCCATCGAACCTGTTGTCTTGAAGTTTCAGCGCCACAGGGCACATCTTATCGTTTTGCGGCAGGCGAGCCATTCTCCCGTCAGGCCTTGAAATCAAGGCCCGCTTCGATGGCGGCGGCGAGGAAGGCCTTGCGCGCATCTTCCGGCTTTTTCCGGCCGGCATCGACGGCGGCGCAGATGAGCAGCGCCTTGTCCAGCGCATCGCCGTCTTCGATCGGCCAGTCCTCGATCAGCGCCCAGGAAGCGGCCTGCGTGGTTTCGATGCTCGTATATTCGCCCGGCGTTTCAAACGCGATCAGGACGGGTTTTTGCCAGCGCGTATTCATCGCCTATCCGTATTGTTTGTCGTGCCCGGCTCTAACCGAAGCGGCCTGAATGCGCAATCCGTTTCGGTCCGGCCGTGGTGCGATCAGTCGTCGCGTCCAAACAGCCAGTCGCGAATGATCCGTCGGTCGATAAGTTCCAGCGAGCGGTCGGGCGCGATCCGGTAGGTTTCCACCGCCCTTGTGCTGCCGTCGATACGGAATTCGTGGCTGAAGGTGCTGCCGATCGGCGATTTCGTCAGCTTTGTGCGCGGCTGGCCTCTGTAAATGATGCTGCCGGGGATTGGTGCGACATAAGGCGCCGGTCCGACGTAGGGGCCTGGTCCGACGGTCGTGCATCCCGTTAGCGCGAATGTGAGCGCGATAGTGGCCGATGATAGGAGCGTTTTCATCCTGTCCTCCGAAGTGCGTCTGCGAAAACGATATGGAGGCGCAGCGGTTCCCGGCAGGCAAGAAGATGAAGGATTATTCGTCCCGTCTATTTGCTTTTTGGATTCTGAATGTCGCGCGCGACCCAGCGGAAGAAAGCGTAGACGAGGAGGCCAAAGATGAAAAGCGGGATAAGGTTCGCAAAACCGGACATATGATTCTCGTTTCTCCCTCCCGGTCCGGGGTCTAGCCGGAGTGAAACCGGCAAGGCAAGAGAAGCGAATATCACCATCGGTAAAATATCCGTGTGTCTGCAGGGGAATTCGTGGTTCGCCGGGAGGGGGCGGGAGAGATCTGGCGCACTGCCAGTGATGCCAGATCTCTCTGTCTCCCGCCAGTTTCAGGGTACGGGGGACTTGTTATAGTGTAACTAACAACCGCCAATGGACATAGGCCGAGAAATTACCACGAATAAATCGCTGCCATCGCCGGTCATAGAAGTCCCAGACCTTTGACCTTTAGACCCACGCCGTTTCAACGCTCCCCGCCTGATATATTTATCCGGCAAATTATTTTACCCGACGGGCGGACGCAGTCCTCAGCGCAGATAGCGCTTTAACCCTTTGAAACGGCTAGGATGCTTTTTGGGTGGCAAGTTGCAGCAGGGGAACTGGAGGGAACCTTTTTCATGCTCCGTCATTGAATCAGGCAGAACACACATGCCAATAGCGGAGGGTTAAACATGCTCGGCACCATCCTCGTCATCCTGCTTATTCTGTTCCTGATCGGCGCACTGCCAAGCTGGGGTTACCATAATTACGGTTATGGCCCGTCGGGCGGCCTGGGGCTGGTTCTGGTTATCATCCTGATACTGGTTCTGCTTGGGCGGATTTGATCGATCACCCTTAAGACTGAGCCAATGCCCGCACTGCCGCCATTGCGGCCGATGCGGGCATTATTTCTTCTGAAATATGAGGGAGATACAAAAAATCACGCAATCTTAATCCCTTAGCCGAGGGGAGACTGCATTGAGCTCATCCGGCCGGAAAAAACACCACATTCGGAACGAACCCTCTTGCGCCCAAAATGGATTCGTTCTAAATGCCCGCCATCGCTCGAATGAAGAGCGTGTGAGGCCTCGTGGCGGAGTGGTGACGCAGAGGACTGCAAATCCTTGTACCCCGGTTCAATTCCGGGCGAGGCCTCCAAATTTTCCACAAAATTGCAGATGTCGTCTTGAACATATCTCCCGCTTTTCGGTGATTGACCGTCTTTGCTGTTTCAAAAAATCCCTGTCATTTCGCTTTTTCCCCCACATCCCACTCACCACGCTTGAAAGCGCGCGCCTTGGCAATTATGAGATTATCCAAAGGTGAGGGGAGACCCGCGCCGTTTTGAGCTTTTGGAGCCGAGGCTTCCCGACCGGCGTCCGTGAAATTGAGGCGATAAGGACATGATGGATTTCGAAACCGCGCGCGCCAATATGGTCGACAGCCAGCTGCGCACGACTGACGTGACTTCGCATTCGGTGCTGAGGGCGTTTTTGAGCGTGCCGCGCGAGGCTTTCGTGCCGGCGGGCGTGCGGCAGATTGCCTATGCAGACGAGGATATGCAGATCTGTCCGGCCCGCGACGGCCGCCCGGCGCGCTACGTCATGAAGGCTTCGCCGCTGGCGAAACTGCTGCAGCTTGCCGCCGTCTCCAAGGAAGATGTGGTGCTGGAAGTCGGCGGTGGTTCCGGTTACGCGGCTGCCATCCTTTCCCAGCTGGCCGGTTCGGTGGTTTCGCTTGAATGTGACGAAGCGCTGGCGGCGCAGGCAACCGAGACGCTGGCCTCGCTTGGATATGACAATGTTGCTGTCGTGACCGGCGATCTCGAAAAGGGTTATGCGGGCGAAGCGCCCTATGATCTGGTTTTCGTCAACGGTTCCGTCGAGGAAGTGCCGGCGGCGCTGACCGATCAGCTGCGCGACGGCGGACGTCTGGTCGTTGTTGTCGGATATGGCAATGCCGCAAAGGCCACTGTCTACCGCCGTGATGGCAACAGCACATCGGCTGCAAGCTCCTTCAACGCCTCCATCAAGCCTCTGCCCGGTTTTGCCAAGGCGGCAGAATTCGTTTTCTGATCCATCGACATCGTATTCGCCGTTTACGCCGGGGTGGCCCTTCCGCCCCGGCGTTTGTTTTTTGCGGCGCCTGCAGGCTGCGCCCCGCTTGCTCTGCGGCAACGCCTTGACAGCCTGTTCTCACAAAGCTGTGCATCACCGTGAAACTTGTCGAATCAGTGATTTAGTTCCTGACTATGCTGCCCTAGACTAAGGGTGATTCGGGGTGTGCGTATTTCTGCCCCGCATGATCCTGCAACAGGGACGACAAAAACGCCCGGCGGTTTTGTCTGAACATGTTTCAGAGCATCGGCGCGACAGCCGTCTTCGGTTGTCATGGACGCGATGTAAGAATTGAACAGGTGCGAAGCGCTATGTCCGGTATCCAGAGGGATACGGCCTGAGCGCACAAGAGTGGAAACCGGGGATTGATATGGCTCAGCCAAGCGTAGCGCGTGAACCGTCCATGGAAGAGATTCTGGCGTCGATACGTCGGATCATCGAAAGCAACGAGCCGGGACCTGCCGGTGCGTTTTCCGGGCAGTTGCCGCCGGTCTATGACGATGAAGACGATGCCGCCGGTGAAGCGGCCTTCGTGACGGAGCCCGTCAGCCCGCCGGCCCGCGTTCCCCCCGCCGCAAACCAGGCCTATGGTGCGCGGCCCGCACAGGATTTTTCTCAGGATTATTCGTCGGCTTCCGAAAGGCCGATGCCGGAACAGCTGGAAATCTCCGCCGAGAAGACCATGTCGCTGGCTGATGTCGCAGCCCGTGTTCGCGCCGCCGCCGACCGCAACGCCGCAATGGGGCCACAGGCATTCGCCGCGCAGGCGCAGCGTGGGGCAACAGAGCCCGCACCGGCTGCGCCTGCTGCACCTTCCTCGAGCGTAATACCGGCTGAACGTCCGGCGCCGCAGCGTCCGACGGATGTGCGGCCGCTGATGGCGGCAACCGCCGCCGCCGCCGGCGAACAGGCCGTGCCTTTCGCTGCCGAGGATCGCGCCGCCGCCGCTGCCATCGAAAATGCGCCGTTTGCCGAGAGCCCTTTTGATCAGCTTGCGTTGCGTGGCGCGATCGAAACGCCGCTGGTCAAGGAGCATTTTGAAATCGGAGTGAACCAGCCTGCCGTCGAGATGCCAAAATTCGAGCCGGTAGAGCAGGAAACCGAGAGCGCTTTGTCGCTCAATCTTATTTCCGCTGCCGCCGGCGCGCAGATCGCGCGTTCCTTCAGCGAACTTGCGGAAATCTTCGACGGCGTCGAGCGCCGCTCTATCGAGGATCTGGCCGCCGAGATGCTGCGCCCGATGCTGCAGGACTGGCTGGAAGACAATCTGCCGACTTTGGTGGAACGTCTCGTGCGCGAGGAAATCGAGCGCGTCGCGCGCGGTTCGCGCCGCTAAGTTTTCTCCGGCTGCCTGTCGCAAATGCGCCGGGCCATGACGAAACAGGGGCCGCTCCGGCATCGGGGCGGCTTTTTTGTTGAAGATGAAGGCGTTATCGGGGCATAGTCATCTGCAGGGTCGCTCAATCGGCGGCTTAAGCGGGTCGGTTTCTGTTGACTCTCGACCATCCATCCTTATTTAAAAAATCCACACAAGAACTCTAAAATTCAGGTCAGGAAATGCTCGAGAAGACCTACGATTCCGCAGCCGTCGAACCGAAGATCGCCAAAGCATGGGATGAGGCGAATGCCTTCCGTGCCGGCGCCAACGCCAAGCCGGGTGCGGAAACCTTCACCATCGTCATACCGCCGCCGAATGTGACGGGCTCCCTGCATATGGGCCACGCGCTCAACAACACGTTGCAGGACATATTGGTCCGCTTCGAGCGCATGCGCGGCAAGGATGTGCTGTGGCAGCCGGGCATGGACCATGCCGGCATCGCCACCCAGATGGTGGTCGAGCGCAAGCTGATGGAACAGCAGCTTCCGGGCCGCCGTGAGATGGGCCGCGAGGCGTTCTTGGAAAAGGTCTGGGAATGGAAGGCCGAATCCGGTGGTCTGATCTTCAACCAGCTGAAGCGCCTTGGCGCGTCCTGTGACTGGTCCCGTGAGCGCTTCACCATGGATGAGGGGCTGTCGCAGGCGGTTCTCGAGGTTTTCGTCACGCTCTACAAGCAGGGCCTGATCTACAAGGACAAGCGCCTCGTCAACTGGGACCCGAAGCTGCAGACCGCGATTTCTGACATGGAAGTCGAGCAGCTGGAAATGAAGGGCAATCTCTGGCACTTCCGTTATCCGCTGGAAAAGGGCGTGACCTATCAATATCCGGTCGCTTTCGACGAGGAGGGCAAGCCCACCGAGTTCGAAACCCGCGATTACATCGTCGTCGCCACCACGCGCCCGGAAACCATGCTGGGCGATACCGGTGTTGCGGTGAACCCGGAGGACAAGCGTTACAAGGGCATCGTCGGCAAGCATGTCATCCTGCCGATCGTTGGCCGCAAGATCCCGATCGTTGCCGACGACTATGCCGATCCGACGGCTGGAACCGGTGCGGTCAAGATCACGCCAGCGCATGATTTCAACGACTTCGAAGTCGGCAAGCGTTGCGGCCTGCGCGCCATCAACGTCATGAATATCGATGGCACCATTTCCATCAAGGAGAACGAGGATTTCCTCGAGGGCCTCAATCATCCGGCCGCCCTGCATGGCGCATGGGATCGTCTGGAAGGACAGGACCGCTTCTTTGCCCGCAAGGTCATTGTCGAAATCTTCGAGGAAGCCGGTCTGCTGGACAAGATCGAGCCGCACAAGCACGTGGTGCCGCATGGCGACCGTGGCGGCGTGCCGATCGAGCCGCGCCTGACCGATCAATGGTGGGTGGACAACAAGACGCTGGCCCAGCCGGCGATTGCCTCGGTTCGCGAAGGCCGCACCAATTTCGTGCCGAAGAACTGGGAAAACACCTACTTCCAATGGATGGATAACATCCAGCCCTGGTGTATCTCGCGGCAACTGTGGTGGGGCCACCAGATCCCGGCATGGTACGGCCCGGACGGGCAGGTCTTCGTTGAAAAGACCGAGGAAGAGGCGCTGCAGGCGGCCATCCAGCACTATATCGCCCATGAAGGCCCGTGGAAGGCCTGGGTCGAGGAGAAGCTGGAGAACTTCAAGCCGGGCGAAATCCTCATCCGCGACGAAGACGTTCTCGACACCTGGTTCTCATCGGCGCTCTGGCCGTTCTCGACGCTTGGCTGGCCGGAAGAGACCCCGGAACTGGCGCGTTATTATCCGACCAATGTGCTGGTCACCGGCTTCGACATCATCCCGTTCTGGGTGGTGCGCATGATGCAGATGGGTCTGCATTTCATGAAGGACGATGCCGGCAATCCGGTCGAGCCGTTCAGCACGGTCTACATCCACGCGCTGGTCCGCGACAAGAACGGCCAGAAGATGTCGAAGTCCAAGGGCAACGTCATCGATCCGCTTGATCTCATCGATGAATATGGTGCGGATGCGTTGCGTTTCACGCTCGCCATCATGGCGGCGCAGGGTCGCGACGTGAAGCTCGATCCGGCGCGTATCGCCGGGTATCGCAACTTCGGCACCAAGCTGTGGAACGCCACGCGTTTTGCCGAGATGAACGGCGTGAAGCGCGATCCGCACTTCCTGCCCGAAACCGCATCGCTGACGATCAACCGCTGGATCCTGACCGAGCTTGCCAATACGGCGCGCGATGTGACGGCCTCGCTTGAGAACTTCCGTTTCAACGATGCCTCCGGCATTCTCTACCGTTTCGTCTGGAACCAGTTCTGCGACTGGTATCTGGAACTGCTGAAGCCGGTCTTTGGCGGTGAGGACGAAAAGGCGAAGACGGAATCACAGGCCTGCGCGGCCTATGTTCTGGATGAGATCTACAAGCTGCTGCATCCCTTCATGCCGTTCATGACGGAAGAGCTGTGGGCGCATACGGCCGGTGAAGGCGAGGAGCGGGATGACCTTCTTTGCCTTACCGACTGGCCGGTGCCGGAATTCCGCGACGATGCTTCGGCTGCGGAAATCAACTGGCTGATCGATGTCGTATCGGGCATCCGCTCGACACGCGCCGAGATGAATGTGCCGCCGGGTGCGACTGCCTCGCTGGTGGTCGTCGGCGCCAACACCTCCACCGAAGCGCGGCTTGACCGCCACGCCGCCGCCATCCGGCGCTTAGCGCGGGCCGATGAAATCCGCGCCGGGGATGTCGCGCCGAAGGGTTCGGCCCAGATCATCATCGGTGAAGCCACGGTCTGCCTGCCGCTCGGCAACCTTGTCGATCTCGCAGCTGAGAAGGCCCGTCTTGAAAAGGCGATCGGCAAGGTGGATGCGGAAATGGAACGTATCGACAAGAAGCTCTCGAACGAAAAATTCGTGGCCAATGCCGATCCGGAGGTTGTGGCCACTGAACGCGAACGCAAGGCGGAACTCGAGGTGCAACTGACGAGCCTGAAGACCGCCATGCAGCGGGTGAACGAGGCGGGATAGCCCGCCATTGCCTTTCCAACAGCAAAACGCCCCGTTAATGCGGGGCGTTTTTTTGCCTTCTGTCAGGTTTAATTTCTTTTCATTGCTGCGTTGCAGCGGCGAATCATTTTCGGGAAACAGTGCGATTATTTCATCGCGATCTTCGGCCGGATAATCCGGAAAAGCGGAAAAAAACCAATAAAAACGGTCTGATAAGCGGGTTTCTTCGGGAAAATGCGACTGTGGTTATTTGGCGACATTCTCGTTGGGTTTGGCAATTTGTTTCGTTTTGTGTCAATTTTTTCGAACGGATTAGAAAAATAGCCTAAAATGATTATATAAGAAGCCAGACATAAAATTCTTACGTAAAAAAATCGCCGCATTTATGCGACAGCCGGAAACTGCGACAGATTGTCATTTGCCCTTTAGCGTTTCACTCTATCCTCGATCACATTGCCTTGATTGGGGAGAGAGATGGCAAAAACTGCAATTTTTCGCGGCGCGGTATGTTTCGTAGCCAGCATCGCGGCGGTCACGCCTTCACTGGCCGGCGGCCTTGAACGCGGCGGTTACAATATCGACCTGCTGTTTGATCCGTCCGACTATGTTCTCGATAGTTCGGCCACCTTCGTTGCGCCGCAGCGCAAGGTTGAGAATGCACGGGACAATCCGCTGAAAAGCGGGGGGGCGTTGCCGGCATCCTGGTCGACCACCGCAGACGATTCCGAAAACTACTGGTCGACACGGGTGGGCGCCAAGGCAGCCATCGGCGATTTCGGCGACTGCATGTTCGATTATTCGCAGCCGTGGGGCGCGGATCTCAACCCCGGCATCTGGCAGGGATCGAGCTACAATATCGAAACCAAGGTCAAGTCGCACAATTACGCGACGACCTGCCGAGTGAAATTCGATCTCGGCAAGGGTGATTTCTCAATCATCGGCGGCGGTTTCTATCAGGAACTCAGCGGCTACAAATATCGTCAGGTCGTTTCCCCGACAGCGCTCGGTCCCGCCTATCCTTCACTTTATTCCGGTGTCGGTAAACTGGAGATGGAAGGTGACGGTTGGGGATGGCGTGCGGGTGTCGCCTACGAGATTCCGGAAATCGCTTTCCGCACCAGCCTCGTCTACAACAGCGCCGTCGATCATGACCTGAACGGCACGGTCGACCTCAGGAGCCTTCCTGCGGCCGGCAGCCCGGCTCTCGTCGCTTACGGCGGTAAAGTCACGCCGGTTTACGGCTCGGTCTCCATGCCTGATAGCATTGAGCTGAAGGTGCAGTCGGGTATCGCACCGAACTGGCTTGCTTTCGGTTCGGTGAAGTGGACGGACTGGAGCCAGATTCAGGTCGTGCCTTTCTGCCAGGTCGGTGTTGCCTCCTGCGTTGCCGGTGTAACCTCGCTCACCACGCTCGATCTTTATTATCGTGACGGCTGGACGGTGACCGGTGGTATTGGCCACAAGTTCAACGATCAGTGGAGCGGCGCCGTCAGCCTGACCTGGGATCGTGGCACATCGACGGTTATCGGCACACAGACCGATACGTGGATGATTGGCACCCAGGTCGTCTATTCGCCCACCCCGAACCTCGAGTTCAAGATTGCCGGTGCTCTCGGCTTGCTCACCTCGGGTGAATCTTCGATCAGCGGCAGCCGTTGCAGTTCTGGCAGTGCGGCAACCTGCGGCGATGAGGTAGGCTACAGTTTTGGCAACGATCTCGTCGCCGCCATCTCCACAGGTGTGAAGGTCAAGTTCTGACGCCATACTTCTGCTGATGCTAAAATAAAGGTCCGGTTTACCAACCGGGCCTTTTTTCATGCCCGACTATGATTCCTTCTCGATAAAATTTTCTAGGCCAGAAGTTTTGTGACGATTTGGCAACACTTTTCTGCAAGCTTGGAGCCGCGTTGGAATGTGAGCATATCTGTCCATTTCCCGCCACAAACAGAGTGCTTGGCTTCTGTTTATGGACGCGGGAATGAAAGAACATGCAGGCGTTTGATGTGGATCTCTGGAATTGCGACAAGTGAAAACGGGTTTGGATTCAGGGTTTAAGCAAGTAATACGGGAATTTGGTCCGGATTTTTTGTTTGGCGCTGATCGGCAGATGGTGAAACGCCGTTATATTGCCGGAAATTATGCCTATATCTGTTTCACTGAAAATTTGGAGCAATTACCGCAAGAGGCCACCGGCAGTGCGCTGGAAAGTGCTGCCGGAAAGACGCAGTGTGTTCGAAAAATCGCGACCCGGCGGGGTTCGGCTTTGCAGTATTCCGCAAGTATTGGCTATATGCCGGGAAGAGTTATGAGAAGTTCGCCGAAATGCTGAAATGTGAAGCCAACGTTTTAAAGCCGCTCCTTATGGGCATGTTGCTTGCGTCGCTCGCAATGCCTGCCGCGGCTTTTGACATCAATGCGGGCGTGACCAAGGAATCCGGCCCCTTCGACCTGTTCAAGTTCGGCTTCAAGGCCTACAAGAACGGTAACAAGGGCGAAGCCGTCGAGGCCTATCGCTACGCGGCTGAAAAGGGCCATACCGGTTCGCGCTGGGCGCTTGCCAATATGTACGCCTTCGGTGATGGCGTCGCCAAGAACGACTTCGAAGCTTTCAAGATTTACAGCGAGATCGCCAGCCAGGGCGTCGAACCGGGTTCCGAGGATACCGGCTTTTTCGTCAATGCGCTGCTGTCTCTGGCCGACTATTACCGGCACGGCATTCCCGGCAGCCCGGTGAAAATGGACCTTTCACAGGCCCGCCAGCTTTATTTTCAGGTGGCTTCCACCTTTGGCGTTGCTGAAGCGCAATTCCGGCTGGCGGAGATGATTCTGGCCGGCGAGGGCGGCCGGACCGATGTGCAGCAGGCCAAGAAGTGGCTCAATCAGGCGCGCAAGCACGGCCATGCCGGCGCCATGTCGATTTTCGGCAATCTGATCTTCCAGGAAGGCCAGGCCGCGCAGGGGCTGGCCTTCATGACGGCGGCGCTCGACAAATGTACGGCGGTGGACTGCACCTGGATCCAGAGCCTGCAGGAACAGGCATTTTCACTGGCGGGCGAGAATGATCGCCGCGCGGCCATCGCGATGGCGCAGAACATGCAGATCGACGATTCCAATTAAGATGATGTCAGCTGAGGCGAATTCTTGTCGTCTGAGGAGAGCCGGTCAGTCGACCGGCCGAAAATCGAAATAACCGCAGACCGGCACGTGGTCGGACGGTTTTTCCCATGCCCGCACGTGTTTTTCGATGCTGACCGATTGCAGCCTGTCGGCCGCTTCCGCCGATAGCATCAGATGATCGATCCGGATGCCGTTGTTTTTCGGCCATGCGCCGGCCTGATAGTCCCAAAAGGAATATAGTCCGGCTTCATCTGTGGTTGCACGGACAGCATCGGTGAAGCCCAGATTTTCCAGCTTGCGGAAGGCCGCGCGCGTCTGCGGCAGGAACAAAGCGTCACCTTCCCACACGCGTGGGTCGTGGCAATCGAAGGGCTCGGGGATGACGTTGTAATCGCCGGCCAGAATAAGCGGTTCCTCCAGCGCGAGGCGATCTTCGGCAAAACGGCGCAGCCGTTCCATCCAGGCGAGCTTGTAGGGATATTTGACCGGATCGTCAGGCGGATTGCCGTTCGGCAAATAAAGCGAGCAGACGCGGATCGCGCCACCGTTAACGGAGAACACGCCTTCGATGAAACGCGCCTGTTCGTCGGCATCGTCACCCGGTAGGCCGCGATTGACCTCGTCCGGCTTCACTTTCGAGAGCAGGGCGACGCCGTTGAAACCTTTCTGGCCGTGGGTCTCGACATGATAACCGAGCGCTTCCAGCTCCAGGCGGGGAAAGCCCTCATCAACCGACTTGATTTCCTGAAGGCAGGCGATGTCGGGCGATGAATCCTTCAGCCACTGGCAGAGGTTTTCGATACGCGCCTTGACGCCATTGATGTTCCAGGTGGCAATCTTCATCGGAGTTTCCCTTTTGTGAGGGTACTTTTACCCGATGCAAAGGCGATTGCCACCGTTTTTGGAATGTGGTGGTGAGGATGTGGTGGATAGAGATGAGGCTGGTAGGGCAGACCAACGGCAGGGGAGGTGCCGCTGCATTGCCGACCCCTCATTCCTGTGCTTGTCACAGGAATCCAGCCGACGCGCGTCTGCGCGGCGAGGGAGTTCTTTCAGCCCAAAGACTTGGGCTGGCTGGATCCCTGTGACAAGCACAGGGATGAGGGAGGAGAGAGATGTGGGTCACCTCAAAGCCAAGAGCCCAGCCGGAGTTATGGCCGTTTCACTCAGATCGAGAAGCTGGTGCCGCAGCCGCAGCTTGCCACCGCATTGGGGTTCTTGATCTGGAAGGACTGGCCGAGCAGATTATCGACGAAGTCGATTTCGGAGCCGGCCATGTAGATGACCGACATGCTGTCGATCAGCACTTTGGCGTCGCCGCGCGCAATCACGATGTCGTCATCCGCGGGGTCTTCCGCCAGATCGAACTTGTAGGAGAAGCCGGAGCAGCCGCCGCCTTCCACCGAAACGCGCAAGGCCTGCTTGCCCGCATCCGCTGCGACGATCTGTGCTATCCGCTTCGCTGCGGCTTCCGAAAGGGTAATGTCTGTGTTTTCCATGTCGTTCCTCGTGCCGGGGTCAAGAACCGGAGAGCAATAGTCCTGTCGGCGTCATTATAAACCGGTCAAATAAACGGTCTATAGCGATGTTCGCAACGGTCTTTGCCGCGATGATGCTTTGCGCCGACCTTTGCGATAGGTATGAAGGGTGGATGAAAAGGTCAATGGTCAAGGCTCAAGGAAGTCACAGCCGACGTCATGGCCAGACAACAGTACGGGTGAATGCATGATCATAGACCAGCGCGCATTGGGTTTTGGAAGTGGCGAGAGGGCGATTTTCGCTTCCGATCCATGGAGCACGCGCGGGCGTCTTTTTGCCGAAGAGGGAAGCCTGACGCGTTCGGAATTCCAGCGCGACCGGGACCGCATCGTCCATACGACAGCCTTTCGCCGGCTGAAACACAAGACGCAGGTTTTCATCAGCCCTGACGGGGACCACTACCGCACCCGTCTTACCCATACGATCGAGGTAGCGCAGATTGCCCGTGCGCTCGCCCGCGCGCTGAAGCTGGACGAGGATCTGGCGGAAGGCGTGGCGCTGGTGCATGATTTCGGCCACACGCCCTTCGGTCATACCGGGGAAGATGCGCTGGATGCGGTGCTGTTGCCCTATGGCGGTTTCGACCACAATGCCCAGTCGCTGCGCATCGTCACCAAGCTGGAGCGTCGCTACGCCGAATATGACGGCATCAACCTGACATGGGAAACGCTCGAAGGGCTGGTCAAGCACAATGGCCCGCTGGTGAATGCCAAGGGTGAGGGCGTCAAGGGACCGGTTCCGCTGCCCATCCTCGAATATTGCGAGTTGCAGGATCTGGAGATCGGCAGCTATGCCAGCCTTGAGGCGCAGATGGCGGCGATTGCCGACGACATCGCCTATAATACCCATGATATAGATGACGGGTTGCGCGCCGGTTATCTCACCTTTGAGATGCTGGAAGAGGTGCCGTTCCTGAGTGGTCTTATGGCCGAGGTGCGGGGAAAATATCCCGTGCTCGACAAGGAGCGTTTCGCCAATGAGATCATGCGTCGCCAGATCACCCATATGGTCGAAGATGTGATCGGGGTTGCGCAGAACAACCTTGCTCGCCTGAACCCGCAGAGTGCTGCCGATATCCGCGCCGACGATTTCACCGTTGCGACCTTTTCGCCCGAGATGGCCGAGACCGACCGGCAGATCAAGAAGCTGCTGTTCGGCCATATCTACCGGCACCCGGAAATCATGCGCATCCGGGCTGGTGCGACGCAGATCGTTACCGACCTTTTCCACCGTTATATGGAGACGCCGGCGGAGATGCAGAGTCACTACTGGGTGGACAGCATTTCCGGCATGAGCGAGGCCGCAAAAGCCCGGCATGTGGGCGATTATCTGGCCGGTATGACCGATAGTTATGCACTGCGCAGCCACCAGCGGCTGTTTGACCACACCCCCGATTTGCGATAGGGCAGCGGGCGATCGCGAAGCCGACCCGGTTATGACGACCGGACATAAACAGAAGCCCTTCGCGCAGGTTGGAACGATGAACATTTTTGCTGATTTCGATACCAGGATCAAAAACGCGCTCGAGACCCTCGATATCGTGAAAGAGAACCGCGACAAGGTCGATTTCAGTCGAATTACCGTCGAGTCCCCGCGTGATCTGAGCCATGGTGATGTCGCAACCAATGCGGCGATGGTGCTGGCCAAGCCGCTCGGCACCAATCCGCGGGCGCTCGCCGAACTCATCGTGCCGGCACTTCAGGCCGACGGTGATGTCGACAGCGTCAATGTCGCCGGTCCCGGCTTCATCAATCTCAAGGTCTCGGTCGGTTACTGGCAGCGTCTGCTTGCCGACATGATCGGCCAGGGCATCGATTTCGGCCGCTCGAAGGTCGGCACGGGCCAGAAGATCAACGTCGAATACGTCTCCGCCAACCCCACCGGTCCGATGCATGTCGGCCATTGCCGTGGCGCCGTGGTGGGTGACACGCTGGCGAACCTGCTCGCATTCGCGGGCTATGGCGTGACCAAGGAATATTACATCAACGATGCCGGTTCGCAGATCGACGTGCTGGCGCGTTCTGTCTTCCTGCGTTACCGCGAAGCGTTGGGTGAAGATATCGGTTCCATTCCTTCGGGCTTCTACCCCGGCGACTACCTCGTTCCCGTTGGCCAGGCGCTGGCGGATGAATATGGCATCAAGCTGCGCGCCATGCCCGAGGAAAAGTGGATGCCGATCGTCAAGGACAAGGCGATCGATGCGATGATGGCGATGATCCGCGAGGATCTTGCGCTTCTCAACGTCCGGCATGACATCTTCTTCTCGGAGCGCACGCTGCATGAGGGCAATGGTGGCCCCATTCTCTCGGCCATCAACGATCTGACCTTCAAGGGCCATGTCTACAAGGGCACGCTGCCGCCGCCGAAGGGCGAATTGCCTGATGACTGGGAAGATCGCGAGCAGACGTTGTTCCGTTCGACCGAAGTAGGCGACGATATGGACCGTGCGCTGATGAAATCGGATGGTTCCTACACCTATTTCGCCGCCGACGTCGCCTATTTCAAAAACAAGTTCGATCGTGGTTTTTCCGAGATGATCTATGTGCTCGGCGCTGACCATGGCGGTTATGTGAAGCGGCTGGAAGCGGTTGCGCGCGCTGTCTCCGAGGGCAAGTCGAAGCTGACCGTGCTTTTGTGCCAGCTCGTCAAACTGTTCCGTGATGGCGAGCCGGTGAAGATGTCGAAGCGCTCCGGCGACTTCGTCACGCTGCGCGATGTTGTCGACGAAGTGGGTCGCGATCCGGTGCGATTCATGATGCTCTATCGGAAGAATTCCGAGCCGCTGGACTTCGATTTCGCGAAAGTGACCGAACAATCGAAGGATAATCCGGTCTTTTACGTGCAATATGCACATGCCCGCTCACAGTCGATCTTCCGGCAGGCGCGGGAAGCGTTTCCGGGGCTTGCTCCTTCTGCGGAAGACATGGCGGCCTCTGTGGCTTTGATTAGCGATATCAACGAGTTACAGCTGGTTGCGAAGCTTGCCGAATATCCGCGTCTGATCGAATCGGCGGCCCTTTCGCATGAGCCGCACCGGCTTGCTTTTTACCTCTATGATCTGGCCAGTTCCTTCCATGGACACTGGAACAAGGGCAAAGACCAACCGGAATTACGTTTTATTAACGATAAAAACCGAGAATTGAGCATTGCCAGACTTGGGCTGGTGAATGCTGTCGCAAATGTTTTGAAGTCTGGCCTTACGCTTTTGGGAGCGGACGCACCTGACGAAATGCGATAACATATCACCATTATTTGCTCACAATACGCTGGCAAGAGCTGCAATGCGTAGATGGTGGAACACGTAATGGTCGAAAAAAATGTCGCGTATAACCGGGACGCCCGGTCCGAAGGGTTCGCTGACAACGATCCTCTGGCAGAATTGGCGCGTATCGTCGGTTTCGATGAGCGTCCTTCGCATGCGGGTTCTGCGGCTGCGCCAGCCTCTGCCCGCCGCGAACCCGAATTTAATCTCGAAGACGAGTTGCTTCGGGAGTTCGAGGTTTATGATGCGCCGCACGCCGATCCCGTGGTTCTTGATCCGGCAAACGATGTTCGTGCGGGCATCCACCCCAACGATTTCATGCAGCGGGTCGAATCTGTCTTCGCCCGCCGCGAGCCTGAGCTTGAGCCCGCTGCCGCGCCCGAGACGCAGTACGCGCCGGAGCTGACGCACGCCCCCGAGGAAATGGCGCAGCCGCTTCCGGAGGTCGATAACGCCTATATTCACAATTACGTCGAAACCTCGACGCAGGACATTCGCGCGGATTTCCGCGACGACGCCGGTGCGTTTGCAGAAGTTTTCGATGTGCATTCGCACCAGCCGCGTGCCGCCGAGCCGATGGATTACCAGCAGGTCGCCCAGCATGCCGCATGGGAAGAGTCGCAGGCAGCAGAGCCGGCAAAGCCCGAATGGCACGCCATGCCGGAGCTTCCGGCCGATGTTTCGAGCAACGTGTCGTCTTCCGCTCACGGTTATGTACCGGAGCCGCAGTCCTTTGATCTTGCCGACGAGGTAGAGATCGCGGTTGCTGAGGAAGCACCTGCACCGGTTTCCGTGCGTCCGCCTTCGCATGGCGGCCGTTCTTCGCTGGAATTTTCCAGCCTGCGCCTGCCGCTTGCCAATTTCGGTGCACGTCGCGATGTTTCGTCCGCCGATCCGCGACGGGTTGAGCCGAGGTCCGAACGGCAGCCCGCTGCCCAGGTCGAACCCGCGCCAGCGCTGGCGCCTGCCATCATTCAGGCGGAAGAGACCGCGCCTGCCTTCACACCCTCGGTCGCGGAGACCTTCACGCCTGCTGCGCAACCTGTGATGCCTCCGGTCGCCCAGCAGCCGGCTGCGACCAATCTGTCGGCGATGGACGAGCTGATCTACGACGTTGCGAAATATTCCATTCCCGGTCGCGGCGAAGAGCCGGTCGTGCAGTCCGCGCCCGTCGTTCAGGCGGCCAGGATCGAGCCGCCGGTGGCTGTCGCAACGCCAGTTGTGGCGACGCCCGTTGCCGCATCGTCCGTGCGGGCAACGCCGGTTGCCCCTGCCGTATCCACGGCACCTGTTCAGGAACTGGACTTTGCGGATTTCGCCGGTTTCAACGACGATGATTTCGAGCTGGCGCTCGACGATCTCGACCTTGATCTCGACCTGTCGGAAATCGCTGAAGCCGAGGTTGCTCCTGCGCCTGCGCCCCAACCCGTTCACCAACAGCCGGTTGCTCCGGTGGTGGCCGCTGCGCCCCAGCCGGTGAGGGAACAGCCGGCGCCTCAACCGCGCGCCGCAACCGTGTCCGCGCCCATCGCGATGGCAGCTGCGCCCGCTCAGCCGCGCCCGGCCGTCGCCGCGCCGCAGCCGGCCGAGCCGCAGACGCTGGAAAGCCTGCCTTTCGATCCTTCACAGATCGGCGAGACGGAAGAACACCCGGAAACCATCATCGAGATGGATGTTCCGGAATTGCCGGTCGGGGTTTTCGAACCCAAGCCAGCGCCGCGCCGTCACGAGGAAGATCTCGATATCGATACCGAGCTTGCGACGCTGTTTGCGCCTGCAGTTGCCGGCGGTCTTGACCGCCACAAACACGCGGAAAACCGTGCTGCTGCCCCGCAGGCGCGCGCCGTGCAGGCTCCGGAAGACGCCGATGAATTCGAGCGGGCTCTGGAAGAGGACTTCCGCCGCTCCATGCAGGAGGCTGCGGCGTCCCGTGGCAATGCATCACGTGATGCCGAGAATACCTATGTCGATCATCAGGCGGCCTATCGCGACGAAGATGAACGCGGCGGTCGCCGCTGGATCATGCCCGTGGCAGCTGCCATCGGTCTGGTGCTTATCGGTGGTGGTGTTTACGCGCTGATTTCCGGCGGCTCCTCCAGCACCGGTTCGAATGGCGCGCCGGTCATCATTTCCGCCGACAACGATCCGATGAAGGTTGTGCCGGAAAATCCGGGCGGCCGCGTCGTGCCCAATCAGGACAAGGCGGTTTATGACCGTGTTGCCGGCGGCAGCGCAGCCGATCCGAAGCAGCCGGCGCTGATTTCCAGCAACGAACAGCCGGTGGATGTGGTTCAGCGCACGCTGATCCCTGAACAATTGCCGCTTGAAGGTGAAAACGACGCAGATATGGAAGCCGCCGGCACACCGGTTGGCGAGACCGAAGATCCGCGCCTGCTTTCGCCGGAAGAAAAGGCGGCTCAGAACGAAGGTGCTGGCGCAACGGGCGTTTCGCCGCGCAAGGTCCGCACCATGATCGTCAAGCCGGATGGTACGCTGGTCGCCCAGGAAGTGGACGCACCGGCAGCCCAGCCGCCGAAGGCCGACAAGGTTGCAGAGCTTGCCGCACCGCAGACCGCCAAGCCGGGTGAGGGCGCTCCCGCCGTCATCGCTGCTTCGCGAGTTCCGGTGGCGCCCGAGCAGGCTGCAAAGCCGCAGGTTAACACGCCTGCTGCAGCGTCTACGCCGGCCTCGCAGTCTGCAGCGCCGCTTCCTTCGGCGCGTCCGTCTGCCCAGCCTGCCAATGTGGTGGCAACGGTTACCAATCAGGGCAATGTCCGCCCGGCAGCGACCACTCCGGCCCAGCCGCAGGCTACGCAACAGCAAACGGCTGCCGCAACACCTGCCGCAACCAGCACGCCTTCTGCCGGTGGTTACTACATCCAGATCGCGTCGCTGCCGAGCCAGGCCGAGGCCCAGAAATCCTACCAGAACATGTCGGCCAAGTTCGGTTCGGTCATTGGTGGACGCGGCGTCGACATCAAGGCGGCTGAAATTGCCGGCAAGGGCACATTCTACCGTGTCCGCATCCCGGCCGGTGACAAGAACGAAGCCGTGGCGCTTTGCGAGAAGTTCCGCTCGGCCGGCGGCAGCTGCCTGGTGGCACGCTGATAGCGGCCGATCTGGCTTCGTGACGATTGGGGCTGCCGAGTGAGGCAGCCCTTTGAAATATCTGGACCTCCT
>NZ_SUPW01000003.1 GCF_013337285.1 Agrobacterium tumefaciens
CGGGCGGGGGGGGGCTGGCGCCGCGCCGGAAGGCGATGGATCACTTCGCCTGTTTCAACGCTTCCTCAAGGTCCGTCTTTGCACGGGCCATTGCCTCATCAACGGTGCTTTCACCGACGATGGCCTGCGTAATGCGCTGGACGGAGATGTTGAACATGGCACGATTATTCTTGTAACCCTGGTAGGCATAGGCAATCGGGCTAAGGCTCGGGATCTGGTCGAGCCAGGCGTTCATGGCCTTCTGCGTCGCAGGCGTTGCACCGGTATAGGTCACGCCCTTGTCAGCCACGGACTTGTTGGCCGGAACGTTACGGGTGCGAACGGTGAAGTCGAGATAGTTCTCGTCCTGAGCCATGAAGTTCAGGATATCGGCAACGATCTTCGGGTTTTTGGACTGCTTGAAACCGACGATGCCGGTTCCTCCGGGCATGCCGGTGCAGGCTGCGCCACCGCAGGGCTGCGGCACGACTTCCCAGTCAAACGCATCGCCCACCTGGCTGTCGAAACGCGCGGTCTGCCAGCTGCCGGAGTAATAATAGACCAGCTGGCCGTTGATGAATTCCTGCGCGGCGTCGCGGTAGGTATTGCCGCCCTGACCGGCCCAGACGTCACGCGCCATGGTGCCGTCCTTGTTCCACTCCACGAACTTCTTCACGAACGTCGTGAACCCTTCGTCGACGAGGATCGGCTTGCCGTCAGCATCGAAAATCTTCGCGCCATAGGAAATGGCCGGACCAGCGATGCGGTGGCCGGAACGGTCGATCGCCATCGGGTAAGGCGTACCGGTTGCCTTGGCAACGGCATTTGCCGCCTTCGCCCAGTCATCCATCGTCGCATCCTTGCCGGGAACGGCAACATTTGCCTGGTCGAACAGGGTGCGGTTGATGAAGGCGCCGGTGATGGTGAGCTGCGTGTGCATGCCGTAGATGCCCTTGTCGTCGGGGCCGCTGCGGTACCATTTCAGCACGTTGGAGAAGTTGTCTTCCCAATATTTCGCGTCCACATAGGGCGTCAGATCGAGATAATAGCGGTTGAGGCCACCAAGATCGGTCACCGTTGCGAAATCCGGGCCACTGCCGCCGGCGAGCTGCACGGGCAGGCCTTCCAGCAGTGCCTTGTAGGGCACGACATCGGTGACGATCTTCACATCAGGATGCTGCTTTTCGTAACGCGCGAGAATATCTTTGAGGATTTCGCAGCCGTTACCGTCATAAGCGCAGGTGAAGCGCACTTCCTCGGCTGCCTGAGCGGCACCGGCAAAAGACGCCGCACCCAAGGCGAGCGCCAATGCCATGCTGTATTTTCTGGTCATCTGGTTTCCTCCCGTTAGATGATTATGCGTTGGCAGATGCGCGCGGCGCCCAGCCCTTGATCCATTCGCCTTCAGCGGCGTCGGACAGACGCACCGGCTTTCCTTCCCGAACCGACCGGTAGATGGCCGTCACGAGTTCGATGGACTGCAAGCCGTCATGGACCGTCACTTCCTTGCCGCCGCGTCCTTCCATCGCGTCGGCAATGGCTTCGACAAAACCGGCAAAGCCGTTTTGGCCATCAGCCACCGTTGCCAGAACGGCGTCGATCTGGTCCTGCGTCGTCGGCGCGCGGGCGATGAAACGCCAGGTGTCTTCCGCCGGACGATAGGGCAAGGTACCGCTTTCCGCCGTGAAGCCTTCAAAGCAGAAGCGGAGACGCGACGTGTCTTCCGCAGCACCGAGCGTGACCGAGCTGGTTGCCAGCGCGCCGCTTTTCATGCGGAAGCTGAGTGCGGCGCAATCTTCGGTTTCGATGGTGTTGACGCGCGTATCGGCCATCGCGAAAACTTCATCGACCGGGCCGAGAACGTGGCAGAGAAGATCATGGGCATGGATGGCATGGCCAAGGATCGCTCCGCCGCATTCACCCTTCCAGGTGCCGCGCCAGGGAATGTCATAATAGCTGGCGCCACGATTCCAATGGACTTCCGAGCTTGCGACAAAGGCCTTGCCGGCAAGACCGGCATCGATCAGCGCGCGCATCTGGCGCATTGCCTGCCCGAAACGGTACTGGAAGACCGGAAACACACCGCGACCGGTCTTCTTGACGGAATCGATCAACGCATTGGCCTCCTCGAGAGAGCGGACCAGCGGCTTTTCGCAGACAACATCCTTGCCCGCCGCATGCGCCTTCAGCGTCACCGGAAAATGCAGGTGCGGCGGCAGGCAGACGTCGATGAGCTGGATGCTCCCATCGGCCAGAACCTCATCGAGGTCGGTGGTCAGACGAATGGAGGTATCATCGCCGGCGACAGAACGGGCGCGCTCCAGATCGAGATCGCAGATTGCCTTGACGACGAAGCGCTTGGGCAGCGCCCGATAACCGCTCAGATGCTGGGCGCCGATGCCGGCGCCGATGATGGCAACACCGATCATTTCGAGGCTCCCTCAGCCTTGGCCTGTGCCTGAAGCGAGAGGTCGCAGACCTTGAAGACGTGTTCCTGCGTCATTGCCGTTTCCGTACGGTTGCGGATATCGTCGCAGATGCGGGCGAAATAGGGCAGACCGGCACCGGAAGCATCGATGTATTCGCAGCGGTCGCCGTTGACGAGAACGAGGCGGTCCGTGCCTTCGGTGTTGCCGACATCCACATATTTACGCAGTTCGATGTAACCTTCCGTGCCGAGGATGGTCAGGCGACCGTCACCCCAGGTCGGCAGCGCATCCGGCGTGTACCAGTCGACGCGAATGTAACCGTGGCCCTTGTCGCCGCGCAGCACAACTTCGCCGAAATCCTGCAGGCCGGGATCATGTGGGTTTGCGTAATTGGCAACAGTCGCAGACACGATCTCAACCTCGGTCGAACCGGTGAAGAACATGAACTGGTCGATCTGGTGGCTGGCGATATCGGTGAGGATGCCGCCGTAAGCTTCGCGCTCGAAGAACCATGTCGGACGGATCTGGCGGTTCAGGCGGTGCGGGCCAAGGCCGACGGTCTGGATGACGCGGCCGATGGCGCCCTGCGCAACGAGTTCGGCAGCCTTGGTCACGCTCGGCACTTCAAAACGCTCCGAGAAATCAACGGTCCAGATGCGCTTGGTTTTTGCCACCGTCTGGCGAAGACGATCAAGCTGCTCGAATGTGGTGCAGCCCGGCTTGTCCGACATGACATCCTTGCCGGCTTCCATGGCGGCGATCGCCAGATCGGCACGCTTGGACGGAATGTCGGCGATGACGACGAGATCGATGCTGCCATCAGCCAGCAGTGCCTCTTTCGATGTTGCGCGCGGCACATCCGGGAAGCGCTTTACAAAGCCTTCCACGACATCGGGCTCGCCTTCCGTCCACCAGCCGCCAAATTCTGCGCCGGCGTCCAGCAGATTCTGGGCCATGCCGAAAATATGCCGATGCTCAATTCCGAGAGCGACGAACTTGATTGCTTTAGTCATCCTGCAGTTCCACTTCCTTGCCGGTGTCGGCCGAGTTGATGATCGCGTCGATCAATCTGTGAGACAAAAGAGCCGCTTCGCCGGTGACGACCGGCGGGCGTCCTGAAGAGATGGCGTCTACGAAATCTTCGAAGACGCCCTGATGCCATTCATGCGTGAAAGCCATGGGGTCAGCGCCGCCACCCGTGCCGGAGGCCGCACCACCAAAGGTCTCCTGCCGGCCATCGCGCCTGTCGACATGCAACAGACCCGAGGCGATCCGCAGGCTGGCATTTTCGAAATGCAGGAGGATCGATTCCGCAGCGCCGGGAAAACTCGCGGTGCTTGCGACGAGCGAGCCGACGGCGCCATTCCTAAAGCGCAGACCAGCAGAAACGTAATCTTCGGTTTCCATACGGTGGAAACGCGTCGTTGCAGCCATGGCCTGAACACGGGCGACCGGCCCCGTCAGGCTCAACGCCAGATCGATCGTATGGATTGCCTGGGAGATCAGAACGCCGCCGCCATCGCGCGCCCGCGTACCACGGCCCGGTTCGTCATAATAGGATTGCGCGCGCCACCACGGCACGGAAATTTCGCAAAGACCCAGCGCCCCAAGCGCCCCGCCATCAACAAGCTCACGGGCTTTTTGCGACGCAGCCCGCATGCGGTGCTGGAAGATGATGCCGAGTATAACACCTGCCTCGCGACACAGGGCGACGAGACCGTCGGCCTCCTGCGTATTCCGAGCGACGGGCTTCTCCATCAGGATGTGCTTGCCCGCCTTCGCCAGTTTTCCGACGATATCGATGCGGGCATTGGGCGGCGTTGCGATGATGGCGAAATCGACATCCGCATCGCGCGCCGCTTCCTCGACCGAGGAATAAACGGCGACATCATATCCGGTGTGCTTCGACGCTTCGGCGGCCAGCGCCTTGGCGCGGCCGGAGCCACCATCGACTATGCCTTTCAGGTGAATTTTTTCAGGGCTTGCTGCACAGGCAAGCACATGCGTCTTCGCCACCATTCCGGCACCAACAATGACGCAGGTCTTGATATTTTGCATTTCGGGAGCCTCCTTCCCACGCCCCAACCATTTGCATACCGGTATGCCGGTTGTCAACACACTTGTGTTCCGGTATACCGGTTATGAAAACACTGGAGGGTATATGCCGAAAATTCCCGTAACAGGCGTGCCGACAATGGAACGGCTGGACCTTAACCGCCCGGTCGTAGACCAGATATATTCCGCTCTGAAATCGGCTATCCTTTCCCGGGAGCTTTATCCCGGCCAGGCGGTTTCGGAAAACGAGATCGGGCAATCCTTCAGTTCCAGCCGGACGCCGGTGCGCGAGGCGCTCAGCCGCCTGCGGGATGATGGCCTGATCGTCACGCTGCCAAGCCGCGGAACCTATGTTTCGCGGCTATCGGACAAGAACATTCGCAGCGCGCAGTTCATTCGCGAAGCGCTTGAGGTTGCAGCGGTTTGCCGGCTTTGCCAAATCGGCCTAACGGCGGAAGCCGAACAGGAGATCGAACATGCCCTGAATGGCCAGCGGGCAGCCATGCGCCATGGAGACAGAAAAGCTTTCCGCATCCATGACGACCAGTTCCACAGCGCGCTTGCCGCCGCAACGGGGCTGGAAAGGCTGGAATCACTACTGATCCGCGAAAAAGCTGGACTGGATCGCCTGCGCGCACTCGCCATCACCGACGAGGCGCATATGGCAGGCCTGCTTTCCGAACATGAGGCGGTGTATGACGCGATCAGGGCGGGAGACGAAGCCCGCGCGACGGATAATTTGCGAAAGCATCTGAGACGAGTCCTCGGCATTCTCTCGCAGGTTTTCGAGAACCATCAGGACTATTTCGAATAATTATGCGGCATCCCCTTTCAACGGTTCGAGCATCATGAATACAGCAAACCCCGGACAAGCGCTTGACATCTCGCAGGCGAAACTTCTGTGCGACACGATGAGCACGCTGGCCGAATCCCCTGTGTGGGACGAGCGGCGACAGGTGCTTTTCTGGTGCGATATTCTCGGCAAGACGGTGCGGTCCGCAGCGCTTGAGCCCGGCCTCTATCGCGAATGGTCGTTTCCCCACACGGTCTCAAGCCTCGGGCTTTGCCAGAACGGCGACCTTATCATAGCCTGCGGCATGGATATCATCATCCTCGATCCCGACAGCGGCAAAACGCGTCTCCTCCATTCCATTCCCGCACCCGAAGGCATCCCCTGCCGGCTGAACGACGGGCGGATTGGCCCCGACGGCGCGTTCTGGGTGGGAACCATGCACAATGTGCCGCTTTCGGAGATGGAGCCACGTGGCGAACTCTGGCGGATCACTGAAGCGAACGCCGAGCGTATGCAGGCCGGGCTGACATGCCCGAACGGCCTCGCCTTTTCCTCGGACGGTTCCATCATGTGGCAGAGCGATTCCATCCAGAAATGGATACGCCGGCGAACATTCGACCGCGCCAACGGCAGGTTCGATGAGGGCGTGCTGGTAGCCGAGATGACGCAAGAAACGGGAAGACCAGATGGCGGCTGTCTCGATAGTAGAGGCAACTATTACAGCGCGGGCGTTTCTGCCGGCCTGCTCAACGTTTTCACGCCCGATGGCAAGCTGGCGGATGTGATCACAGCCCCTGTGCCGCATCCCACCATGCCCTGCTTTGGGGGATCTGATTTCAGTATTCTATTCCTGACATCACACCGCCACAACATGTCCGAGGACAGGCTGAACAAAGCACCTCTCTCGGGCGGCGTCTGGGTAATCCCGACGCAGACGAAAGGCTTCCCCGGCTTCCGTTTTGGCGACATCGATTAAAGCCCGGAGGCCCGGCTCGTAGTTCTATTCCTCCCGGAAGGCACGGCTGATCTGATCCGTCAGCGGTTTGGCGATATAGGATAACGCTGTGCGCTCGCTGGTCTGGATAAAAGCCTCTGCCGGCATGCCCGGCACGAGCGGCGCATTGTTCAGCTTTTCCCGCTCTGTGACCGGCACGAAAATCCGCGCCAGATAATAGGAAAGGCCGGTGCGCTGATCGGTGGTGATATCCGCTGCGATGCGACTGATATGGCCTTCCAGCTCAGGCGTGACGCGCTGGTTGAAGGCGGTCATGCGCAGCATGGCCTTTTGCCCCACCTGCAACTGGTCGATATCTTTCGGCACGATCTGCACCTCCAGCGCCAGCTCGTCTCCGTCGGGCACGATCAGCATGATGGGGTCTGCCGGCGTTACCACCCCGCCGACGGTATGCACGGCCATTTCATGCACCATGCCGGATTGCGGCGCGATGATATCGATGCGTTTCAACTCATCTTCGGCGGCGACCTTGCGCTCGACAAATTCGCCCATCTGGGCCTGTATCTCACGCAGCTCTCGCCCGACTTCGGTGCGCAATTCCTGATCGATCTGCAGGATTTGCAACTTCGTTTCGGTGATGCGGCCCGCCGTCTGCGCCTGATAGGCAATTTTTTCGCCGCGCTCGCCGCCGAAGGTCGCGGCCTGCGTCTGCAGGCTGTTCAGCCGCTGCACGGACACGACGCCCTGTTCCCGCAGGGATTTCTGCGAGGTGATTTCAGCCTGTAAAACCGCAAGGCCGTTATCATAGGCGACTTCCTGCGCCTTCAGACCTTCGATTTCATGCTCGAACTGGGTGATCCGTTCGGAAAGCTGCGCTTTTCGGCCCTCACGATAGGACTTGCGGAACTCGAAAAGCTTGGTTTCGCTGCGCATGGAGGAAGCGACATCGGGATCGTCCCTGCGTGCCACCAGAGACTGCGGAAAGACGAGTTCCGGCATATCGTCCCGCTCGGCTTCCAGCCGCGCCATGCGCGCATTCAGCTCATCCAGCCGTTTGGTGACGATGGCGAGATTGGCGCGGGTCTGAGTCGCATCGAGACGCATGACGACATCGCCGGCCTTCACCCTGTCGCCCTCATTCACCAGAATTTCTCCGACGACGCCGCCGCTCGGGTGCTGCACTTTCTTGCTGTAGGAATCCACCACGAGATGACCGGAGGCGACGACGGCACCGGCAAGATTGGTCGTCGCAGCCCAGCCGCCGACACCGGCCAGCAGCGCGACGCTCGCAGCAAGGCCGGCGAGCAGATGTGTGCGGATGGAGCGCGACACATGGCTGCGCTGATCAGTGTTTGACATCCGCATCGCCTTCTTGGTTGTTCTCTTCCCGGGCATTTTCCAACGCAACTGGCTGAGATTGGGTATTGGCCACGACACGCAACGGCGAGACCGTCTGGGCGGATGCGGTGTATCCCTTGGGAGCCTGCCCTTTGGGAGCTTGCCCCTGGGGAACGCGCAGCACCTTGGAGAGCACCTCATCGCGCGGGCCGAAAACCTTCATCCGCCCCTCTTCCATCATCAGAATAAAATCGACGACGCCGATGGCGCTCGGCCGGTGGGCGACAACGACGGCGATGCCCTTGCGCGCCTTGACCGACGCAATCGCCTTGACCACGGCGGCTTCGCCTTCCGCATCGAGATTGGCGTTCGGCTCGTCCAGCACCACGATGAAGGGATCGCCGTAAAGCGCGCGGGCAAGGCCGATGCGCTGGCGCTGACCGGCCGAAAGGGCAGAGCCCGCCTCGCCGATATCGCTGTCATAGCCCTTTTCGAAACGCAGGATCAGTTCATGCGCACCGGCAGCTTTTGCCGCGGCAATGATGACTTCGGGATCGGGATTATCCTCGAAACGGGAGATATTTTCACCGATCGTGCCGTCGAACAGTTCCACACCCTGCGGCAGATAGCCGATGTGGCGGCCGAGTGCGGCGCGATCCCATTGGTCGAAGCTCGCTCCATCCAGCCGCACCTTGCCGGCCGCCGGCATCCAGGCGCCGGTGAGAATACGCGACAGGGTGGATTTGCCGGAGCCGGACGGGCCGATGACGCCAAGCGCGTTTCCGGCGGTGACGACAAAGCCAAGTCCCGTAACGGTCGGCTTTCTCTCGCCCGGCGGAACAACGGTGGCGTTCTCGACCCGCAGTTCTTTTTCAGGTTTCGGCAGCGCCATGGCCGTGGCACTGGCCGGCATCTGCGCGAAGAGTTCCCTCAGCCGCGCCCAGCTCTGCCGGGCGGCCACGAAGGACTTCCAGTTGGAAATGGCAAGATCGACGGGCGCCAATGCCCGGCCCATCATGATCGAACTGGCGATCATCACGCCGCCCGACGCCTCCTGGTTGATGACGAGCCACGCGCCAACCGCGAGAATGGCCGATTGCAGCACGACCCGCAGGGATTTCGCGATATTGCCAAGACCGCCGGCCACATCGCCCGCCTTGCGATTGGCGGCGAGATAGGCCTCGTTGGAGTTTTGCCAGCGTTTACCGAGCCGGCCGGAAAGCCCCATGGCCTGCACGACCTCGGCATTGCGGCGCGACGCCTCCAGCTGCCGATTGCGGGCCATGTTTTCGACCATCGTGTCGCGGATCGGCTTTTGCGAAAAGATATTGGTCAGGATCGTCAGCGATATAAGCAGAATGGCGCCGGCAAGAGCCGTCACGCCGATCCAGAAATGAAACAGAAAACATATGCCAAGATAAAGCGGCATCCACGGCAGATCGAAAAAGGCTGTTGGACCCGTCCCGGAGAGGAAGCCGCGCACATTGTCGAGATCGCGCAGCGGCTGTAACCCGTCGCCCGGCATGCGGTTGACGAGCGGCAGGCGCACGACGGCATCATGCACCCTGCCGGAATGGCGCATGTCGAAATCTTCGCCGATGCGGATCAGAACCCGGGCGCGGATGATATCGAGCAGGCACTGGAAACCGTAAAGGCCAAGCGCCAGAAGCGCCAGCCCGACCAGTGTCGGCAGGCTGCCGCTGGCCAGCACCCGGTCATAGACCTGCAGCATGAAGAGCGGCGAGGTGAGCGCCAGTATATTGACCACGCCGCTGACGAGCGCGACACCGAGAAACGTGCTTTTAAGGGGCGAAACAACCGCCGCAGTGAGGGACTGCGGCGGTGTCTGCTGGTGGTTTTGAAAGCCCACAGCCTGTTTTTCCTTTACGCGGCAAGCGCCGATGCGCTGGCGAAAATGAAGTCCGATGCGTCGAGTACGCTGGAATCTACACCAACGAGTGTGATAGTGTCGCCACCAAAGAGATTTTCAATGACAGCGTGTCCATTTGCATTGTTGCTGATGATGACGTCGTCAATGCTGCCAGCACCCCAGGCGGAGACGTCCAGTTTGTCCGCACCATCCTGATAACCGTAGGTTCCAGTGGGACCTGCCTGCACCACATCATTGCCGCCAGAGAATACGAAAGTATCCGCGCCCGCAAAACCGGTCAGGGTGTTGGAGGATGCTGTGTCCTCAATCACTGTGCCGGTGGCCGCGAAATAATCATAGAAACCGGCCAGCGAGCCGAAGCGGGCGAGCTGGTAAACGGCGAGATCGAGCAGATCGCGCGCGCCGGCAAGCGAGTAGGCGCTATCGGGATCGATCAGCAGTTCCTGCTGGCTGACGGCGATGCCGCTGGTGGACTGGCTGTAGCCGGTGCCGAGAACGATGCTGTCGACCGAACCCGTCAGGTTGCCCTGGGAGTACTGCAGAGCGCCGCTCATGACGATGCCCTTGCCGCCGTTGCTGCCGTCGCCCCATGCCTCATAGGTGGTGTTCGGGTCGATGGTGGTGGTGGCGAGAGAGCTGGTCTGAGCGTCGTAGAACGCACCATAGGTCGAACCGAAACCGCTCGTCCAACCGTTGAGGTAACCGATCAGGTCGGAGGAAGACTGCGTCAGTTGAATTGTGGTAGCCATAGGTGTACTCCTTTACTGGCCAATATAGATACCTTCGTCCTGTGACGAAGGCGTTTCATCTCCGGGACGGGCTGCAACCCAGCCCGGAGAATTGCTTTCGCGCCTCAGAACTTCACGTTCATCGTCGCGATAAAGGTACGGCCAGGCGCGGTGTAAGCGCTTGTTGCCGGAATATATTTGCGGTCCGTCAGGTTGTTGACGGCGAAACGAAGCGTCGCCTTGTCATTGAAAGCGTAGGACCCATAGATATCTACCGTCGTGTAGGGATCGGTCACCTCACGCAGATTGCCCTCCGTATCGAGCGTGCGCGACTGTGTCGGTGTGACGTGGTTCAACCGTGCGCCGAGAGAGAATTTTTCTTCAAAGAAACGCATACCGCCATCGAGCGTGAGCTTAACTTTTGGGGCCACATCGCCGGGCCAGGCAACGATCTCGCCGCTCGTTGTTGTGGTGCCGTTGGAAAAAACCTGCGTTTTGTCGGGCCAGTCTGTTTTCAGCAACGTTGCAGAACCGCCGAGCCAGAAGCTTCGCGCATCATAATTGCCCTCAAATTCAAGCCCGCGCATATAGGTCGTGCCGTCGAGATTGACGAAGCTGGTATAGGTGCGGTCCGCAACCTGATCAGTGACGAGATAACCGAGCGCGATGTAATCTTTCACCTCGCGGCGAAAGGCGGCCATTTTGATGCGCACGGAATCATGGTCCAGCAACACACCATCCAAACTGATATTCGCGCCAATTTCATAGGTCGTTGCCTTTTCCGCCCGCAAGGATTGATTGGGGGCATATTCATAACCCACCGAATCCCCCGGTCGCGCACCGGCGAAGAAGGCTTCGAGAATAGTGGGCGGACGGAAACTCTGTGAATAGCTGAGATAAGGCCGGAACCAGTCGGTCGGCTTGAATTCTACCGTCGCCGAAGGCAGCCAAGCGCTATCTGTGCGGTCTATTTCGACATCGTAAGAGGGGTACTCGGTATCATAGGTCGTACCAAAATAGGTGGTGCCGGCATCGTGCCACCGACCATTGATGATTTCGCCTCTGGTATTGGGCCAGACATTGTTCAAAGTGTTACAGAAATTTGCCTGCTGGGTCGGCGTGAAGACGCGACCGGCATATGCACCTGTGGTGCAGCTCGTATAAATTCGGTCATAGGTCGTCTGTACATATTGCGAAGCGTAGGCGAGATAATTGTCCCCCGTCCCCACTATACGGTTTAACCCCTTTTCAATCACGGTCTGGTTATAATAGGTGGTCGTTCCTTTCAGGCGCGACCAGTCATACCGAACACCCCCGCGTATCGTGACCCAATCGGCAGGCTGGAGTTCTCCGTTGAAGAACAGGCTGGCCACGTCGCGTCGTCCAGCGGGGCTGAACGCCGTATAGCTGCTCTCCCATGTCGGATTGAGCGCGATTTTGGAACTGGTGGCAACTGATGTCGCTATATCCCGGAAGGCTTCAGCCCCGTAAGTAAGGCTCAGCGCGCCAACTTTCGTATCGAAACGACTGGTATTCTCCACGCTGCCGCCGAAACTGCGCAGGCCCATATCAAGGTTCGTTTCAACTGCATATCCGGGACGCGCCGACCGCAGCTCATGCGTCATGTTATCGTTCAGCCACAGCGACGACTTGAAATCGATGAGTTCGCTTTCGGGGTCCCAGTCCAGCTTGGCCACGATGCTGTCGTTTCGCACGCTTTCCCGGTCAACCTGTTCGGCCGCGCCCTGCACGAAATCATTCTGCTGATGCATCCACGACAATGATGTCTGCACATCTCCGAAATCGCCTTCTCCCTTGAAGAAGGTCGACCAGCCATCCCGGCCGAGCAGATCTTTTATTGTCAGTGCGGTGCTTCGGGCCTCGCCTTTCGTCCCGATCTTGTATTCGTCCATGATCGTGCGGCTGTAACCTGCGACGAAAGAAAGCGGGCCATCCGGCTCTCGAACGGCAGCCAGAACCGAGCCCTGAAAATCATAGCCGTTGGTGCCCCGGGAAATATTGACCTCGCCACCCTTGTTCGCACCTTCGGGGATCAGATCGGCGGCGCGAATGGTGCGGAACTCGACCTTGCCACCCAGAGAACCGGCATTACCGGAGGTGGCGTTGGTCATTTTCTCGACCTCAACCGCGCGGATAAAGGCCGTGTCCACATAGGCCTGGCCATTATTGGCGGAATAAATCGAGGCGCCGCCGGTGCTGAAACCACGCTGTGCATTCTGCCGCGCACCATCGATGGAGACGACCACGCGGCCGCTTTCCTGCAAACCGCGCACATTGGGCGAGACCGTCGGGAAACTGCCATTGCCTTCCCCGGCATAAACACCGGACACGCGGTTGAAAACATCGCGGGTGTTGCGCACGCCGGCGGATTGGATCGCCTCACGGCTGACAACGCTGATACTGGCAGGGGTTTCATAAACCCAGTCCGGCGTTCCCTGATAACCGGTGCCGGCAATGGAATTGCGCCCTGTTTTACCAGTGACGGTGATTGCTTCCAGAACAGTCGTGCCTTCGGCCCCGGAAAGATCGGCGGCCGCCTGCCCCGTGCCGATGACAACCGTTCTGCCGTTTCCAGCAATGCGGAAATTGACGCCCGTGCCGGCCAGCAGCCGTGACAGGGCCTCCCGCACCGTGAAACTGCCGGCAACGGCATTGGTGCGCACATTGCCGGCAGATGGCGTGGCAAGCGTGACCTGAAGGCCGGATTGCCGCCCGAAAGCGCCGACGACGGACGATAGCGACTGGGCGGGAATATTGAATGGCCGCGTTGCGCCCTGCTCACCACCGGCGCGCTGGCTGTTTGCGGCATTCGGTCCGGTCTGTGCAAAAACCACCGTCGAGACTGAAACGACAAGCGCCGTTGTCGCCAGCAGCACGGCCCTGCGCGTCTGCCCTCCCGCTTTTTTCCCGTGGCCCGTCATACGTATCTGGAGGCGCATACTAGTTTTGTCTTCCTGTCTTTCACTCCGGACATATCTTGACCGGATTACTCAACAAAAAGACGATTGCCTCGGCAATTTTTTTCAGGCTTTCGGAAGAAATTTTATAAATTACTGAAAATAAACATGATTTTTGTTTCAGAAGATTTCAGAAGCGAGTGATGATGCGGGCGCTGTCGCCAATCGCGTGAACTTTGCCCCTATAGGGCTCCACCAATGCTTCCAGCGCGCGGTCCGGGTCGCGTAGATCATAAAAACCCGTCACCCGCTGCCCGGCAAGCGTCTTGTCGGCCATTGTCAGCCATGCCGGATGGTAACGCTGGATCTGCTCCACCACAGAACCGATCGTCGCATCCACCACGTAAAGCTCGCCGTTGCGCCAACCGCCAATATCCTCGACGGAAACATTTTCTTTCCGGATCGCACCGGAGGCATCGACAATCAGCATCTCGCCCGGCACGAGCCGCGTTGGCGGTGCGTTGCGGAAGGAGGCTTCCACGGAACCATGGGCAAGCGCGACTTGCGTTACGCCATCCGTGAGGTCGACGTCGAAAGCCGTGCCCAGCACCTGAACGGTGACGTTTTTCGCCTCCACGGCGAAGGGGCGCGTGGCGTCCGGCACGACATCGAAGAAAGCTTCGCCCTTCAGCATTTTCACAGTGCGGCGACCATTGGTGAAATCCGTGGAAAGCGCGCTCGCCGCCGCAAGCTGTACCCTGCTGCCATCATCGAGAATTATCGTGCGGCTTTCAGCGGTGCTGGTCTGATAATCGGCCTTGATACGGACGAGAGACGCCGGGACGAACAGCACGGCAAGACAGAGAGCCGCCGCCCCCATCGCCGCACCGGCATAATGCCGCCCAGACCAACGTCGCCTCGATACCGGTTTCGCAGTCTTTTCCGGCAGGCGCGGCGCATCTTCCCAGAGGTTCTTGAATTCCGGCTCTACCAGACCGAGGTTACGCCACGTCTTGCAGGTCCGCTCCCAGGCAAGACGGTTTGCCGGAGACAAAGCCAGCCATCGGTCGAATTCAGCCTTCAGCCGCGGTTCCACTGCGCCTGCCTGGAGGCGGAGCAGCCATTCGGCCGCTTCTTCCGCCTTCCCGTTCGGTAGTTCTATTTTATTATCTGGATCAATGGTCATTGAACCCGGCCAGTTCCTGTGGGCAGGCGGAGGAGCCGCCTCGTCTTCCGCGTTGTTATAAAGACGTTTGAGAGAGAGATTTTTTTCACGGGATGTGGCAAGCAGGACAATTTTACTTCATTTCTTTGGTAATCGCGGCAATGCTGCCTTTGATCAGACGGTGAGCGCTGGCCACGGACACCCCGAGGTGACGCGCGATCTCTTCCATATTGTAACCACCGAATCTGTGCATTTCCAATGCTACGCGTGCCTGAACCGGCAGGGAGGCCAAAATAGTCTGCATCTGCCGGACTTCATCGCAGAACAGCGCATGTTCCTCCGGCGTACCCTGATCCTGCGGCACACCCCAGAATGGCGTGTCATCCGGCCGCTCCCGCAGGTCCTGCCGGCTGCGCCGGCGAGTATCAAGGGCAAGGTTGCGAACAATGCGGAAGAGGTAGGATTTGAGATTGGAGGGGTTGCCGGAGGCTTCCGGAACAAATTTCAGGAAGGCCTCCTGAACAACGTCTTCCGCGTCCGCCCGGGACCCCAGAATGAGGGTGGCGTATTTGATCAGGTCGACCCTATGCGCGACGTAAGCGTTATAACGCTTGTCATCTTCCCGTATGCCCATGTCTCAACCGAGAGAAATTTCAAGGATCAACGAAACTGCAAGCCGCTGATTGGCAGCGCAGATTTCCGATAAAAATCTCTAGCATCCAAACCGTCAGCCGAACAGATATTTCATGACTATTGTCATCAAGAATTTGTGCGGCCCCCGGCAGATGCGGCCTGTTTCTGCAGCCTTTAGATAGCTCCGTCGACGATAACCATCGGCCGACCCTGCGAACAGGGCTCGATGCGGGCATCGATGCGATAGATATCGCGCAGCATATCCGAGGTTATCACCGCTTCGGTACTGCCGCTCACCACCATCTCACCACGCGCGATCACCATCGTATTTTCGCAATAACGCAGCGCATGGTTGAGGTCGTGCAGGGCGATCAGCACGATCATGCCGGTCTTCTGGGCCAGTTCGGTCACGAAGCCCAGAACTTCGATCTGCCGGTGAAGATCGAGCGCCGATGTCGGCTCGTCCATCAGCAAGACTTCCGGCTTGCGCGCCAGCGCCTGCGCCAGTGACACCAGCTGCCGCTGGCCGCCGGACAATTCGCCGAGGCCGCGGAAGGCAAGATCGTGGATTTTCAGCGCCTTGAGAATGGCATCGATCTCAAACAGCTCATCATCCTGAACCCGCCAGCTATGGCCGTCCTGCTTGGCGGAAAGAAGCACGGATTCGTAGACCGTCAGCACGGCATTGGCACCGGTATCCTGCGGCATGTAGCAGATGGCGCGGTTGCCGCGCGCCGTATCGGAGAGTTCCACCAGACCGGGACCGGAGATCAGGCTGGCAATGCGCTTGAACAGCGTGGATTTGCCTGCGGCATTGGGGCCGATCACCGCCGTCACGCTGCCGCTTTCCAGCGTATCGATGCCGACTTTGGACAGAACAGTGGTGCGGCCATAGGCGGCACCGACATCCTTCAGTGCGAGCGCTACCATGCACGCCTCCTGTTACCGAAAATAAGCACGAAAAAGAACGGTACGCCGACCAGCGCCGTGATGACCCCGATCGGCAGAATGGCGCCGGGGATGAGGACCTTGCTGATGACCGAGGTCGTCGACAGAAGCAGCGCGCCGCAGATGACCGAGCCGGGCAGGAAGAAGCGCTGATCTTCACCGACCAGCATGCGGGCGATATGCGGACCGACAAGCCCGACAAAACCGATGGTGCCGACAAAAGAAACCGGAATGGCCGCCAGCAGGCTGACCGTCAGCATGGTTTGCAACCGCAGCCGGCGGACATTGATACCCATGCTGGCCGCCTTGTCATCGCCGAGCCGCAGCGCCGTCAGCGCCCAGGCGTTGCGCATGAACATCGGCACGGTGACGACGAGGATGGCGGCGGTCACATAGACCTTTTCCCATGTTGCCTTCGTCAGGCTGCCCATGGTCCAGAAAACGACGGCGGCGAGCGCCTGTTCGGAGGCCAGATATTCCAGCAGCGACAGGGCCGCATTGAAGGTGAAGACCAGCGCGATGCCGAGAAGCACGATGGTTTCGACCGTCACACCGCGCAGCGTCGAGGCGAAATGGATGAACAGCGCCGCAACCATGGCCATGATGAAGGCATTGATCGGCACCATGTAATGCACGGCAGCCGGAAAGATCGCCACGCCGCCGACAAGTGCCAGCGCCGCGCCAAAACTTGCGGCGGCCGAAATGCCGAGCGTGAAGGGGCTGGCGAGCGGGTTGGACAGAATGGTCTGCATCTGCGCGCCCGCAACCGACAGCGATGCACCGACGGTGACCGCCATCAGCGCAATCGGCATACGGATATCCCAGATCACCACCCGCAGCTGGTTTGCAGCAGCGGCCGGATCGGCAATGGTCGCCAGAACCTGGGAGATGGTATAGCGCGCCGGGCCGAGCGCCATGTCCGCGGCCATGCTGAAACACAGGGCAATGAAAAGCCCGACAAGAATAATGATCCTGCGCGCGGCAAGGGCGCGATATTGATCGCGCCCACTGACGCCAACGGCGCTTTCATTCAGCGAACTCATTGGTTGAAACCTTTTTCGAGCGAGGCGAAATAGCCCGGCTTGTAGGTGACAGGCAGGAATTTCCGATGAAATTCCTCAAAATTCTTTTCCGGATCGAGATCAGCGAAAAGGTCTGGATGGAACCACTTGGCAAATTGCTGGATGGGGAAAAACTCGTAAGGCGCACCGTAGAACTGGTGCCAGACGGCATGGACGCTGCCCTCCTTAACGGCCTTCAGTTCCGGAAACGGCGTGCGCTTCATCAGATTGGTCAGCCGCTCGCGCGAAAGCGCCATGTCGGCACCGCGTCCGACGGGAACGAACTGGTTGATGTCGGATTCCGCCGCCCAGTTGGAGCCGGTGACGATGACGTGCTCCGGATCGGCAACGACCAGCTGTTCGGGATTGAGATCGCCGAAGGTCGTGGTGATGATGCCGTCGGCAATATTACGGCCGCCGGCGAGATCGACCATCGCGCCGAAATTGACCGGACCGAAGGTGCGGCAGCAATTGTTCTCGCCGGAAATGCCGGGCGCACGCTCGATGAAGACATTCGGGCGCTTGAGGTCTTTAACGCTGGCGAGCCGGTCCGTCACACGGGCGATTTCGGCACGGCGATAGGCGATGAATTCCCTGGCGCGCTCTTCAGCGCCGAACATTTTTCCGAGGATTTCGATCGAGGCTTCGCTGTTCTTCTCGGGATCGATGCGGAAATCGAGATAGACGATCTTGATGCCGGCAGCGGCGGCCTTCTCTTCGAAGCCGCTTTCCCTGGCGGATTTTTCCGCTTCCAGATTGAGGGTTATCACGTCTGGCAACAGGGTGATGGCCGTCTCGAGGCTGAAATCGCCCTGCGGCACATAACCGAAGCGCGGCAGTTTTTCGATCTGCGGAAAACGCTCGACATAGGCGGCGTAGCTGTCGGGGTCTTTCTTGAGCAGATCGTCGCGCCAGCCGACAATGGTGTCGAAGGTCTGGTCGCCCTTGAGCGCCGCGATGACATGGACCTGGCGGGCTTCGCCAACGATGACACGCTTGGCCGGCAGGTCCAGCTCGACCTTGCGACCGGTAACATCGGTGATCTCGCCTGCATGGGCTGTCATGGCGAGAAGAGAGAAGGCCAGCACCGCAAGATGCCTCAGAGCATTGAGCCGCATGAGAAGTCCTCATTGAGTTCCAAAAGAAAATGATGAAACCGCATCACTGCGGCCTCATCCATCGAACGGACGGCGCTCCTCTTCACCGTCCCTGTCTTATTTCGCGTCCTTCAGCGACACGAAGTAGCCGGGCTTGTAATCAAGCGGCAGGAAGCGGGCATGCAGTTCCTTGAAGGTCGCCTCGGGATCGAGATCCTTGAAGAGATCAGGATGCAGCCACTTGGCGATTTCCTGAATGGCCACGAACTGGTAGGGATTGTTGTAGAACTGGTGCCAGATGGCATGGACATTGCCGTCCTTCACCGCCTGCACGCCGGTAAAGGCCGGGCGCTTGGTGAGGTTTTCCAGCTTGCGATGCGCTTCCTTGACATCAGCACCATAACCGACGCCGACCCAGTTGCCGCCTGGAACGTAACCATTCCAGTTGCCGCCGGTGATGATGATCTGCTCCGGGTTGGAGGCGATGATCTGTTCCGGATTGACGGTGCCGAAGGTGCCGGGAATGATATCCTTGGCCATGTTGATGCCGCCGGCAAGCTCGACCATCTTGCCGAAATTCTCGTTGCCGAAGGACATGCAGCAATCGTCGGAGTAACCGCCGGCGCGCTCGACGAACACCACCGGCTTCTTCGGATTGGCCTTTTCAAGCGTATCGGTGACCTTGGCGATGGAGTCGGCACGGAGCTTGATGAAGTCCTCGGCGATCTTTTCCTTGCCCGTCAGCTTGCCCATCAGGCGCATGCTCGGCTCGGTGTTTTCCATCGGCTTTTCGCGGAAGTCGACATAAACAAGGGGAATGCCGACCTTGGCGAGCTTTTCGATGTAGCCGGCCTCTTCGGTCGCCGTCTTGGCGTCGATATTCATCAGGATCACGTCCGGCTTCAGCGCAACGGCCTGCTCGACGTCGAAAGTGCCGTCCTTCATACCGCCGAAGGTCGGCAGCTTGGCAATCTCAGGATATTTGGCAAGATAGGCGTCATAGGTTTCCGGATCGGCCTTGGCCAGGTCATCGCGCCAACCGACGACGTGCTGGAAAGGGTTCTCCTTGTCGAGCGCCGCCAGGAAATAAATCTGCCGGCCTTCGCCGAGAATGACGTGCGAAACGGGAACATTGACTTCGACATCCCGACCGGTCACATCCTTGACGGTGACCTTTTCGGCCAATGCCGGCCAGGCGGCGGATACGAGAAGGCCAAGGGCAAGTGCCGCAGATTTGGCTGAGATGCGCATCGGATATTGCTCTCCAGTGTTGACTGGCGCGGCTGTATTATTTTCTGACTATACTAGTCAAGATTTATGTTTTAGAGCCATTCTTAACTAACCGGCACATGAGTTGAACCCGATGATCGACACAATCCAGTATGGCAAGAACGACAGCCTGCGAGATGAAATCAAAGCCTATTGGTCCGGCCGCGCCGCGACCTTCGATCTCTCCCCCGGACACGAGATTTTTTCCGAAGATGAGCGTAAAGCCTGGCATGCGCTGCTTTTGAAGCATCTGGGACAGGGAGAGGGCCGCAAGGCGCTCGATCTCGCCAGCGGAACCGGCGTCATCTCCCATCTGATGGACGATCTCGGTTTTCAGGTCACCGGCATGGACTGGTCGGAAACCATGCTGGCGCTTGCCCGCGAAAAAGCCAAAACCCGCGGCCGCAACATCCGCTTTTTTGTCGGCGATGCCGAAAATACCATGGAGCCGGATGAAAGCGCCGATGTCATCATCACGCGCCATCTCGTCTGGACACTGGTGGACCCACAGGCGAGCTTTGCCGAATGGTTCCGCGTGCTGAAACCGGGTGGACGGCTGCTGATTGTCGACGGCGATTTCGTCAATACCGGCTGGCGCGAAAAACTCGTCAAGAAACTGGCCGCAGGTCTGGAAGGCATCGGCCTCGTGAAACCGGACCAGCCGCACAAGCCGGCGGATCCGGGCAATGCTTTCAACAGCATTCTTTCACGGGTCTATTTTTCCAGCGGCGCGCGGGCCGGTGATGTCGCGGCGCTGTTGCGCGCCACTGGTTTCGAACCCGTTGCGGTCGATCAGGATCTTCAGGCCATCCATCGCGCCCAGTCGAAAAACTTCAGCCTGCTGAAGGGCATTCTGCGTGGCCTGCAGCACCGTTATGCGGTCTGCGCCGTGAAGCCGGATATGTCCGCGAAAGACTGAGGACGGCCAGAGCCGTCTCATTTTTCGGCCTGCTCAAAGAGATCGTCCAGCCGGGGCTTGGCGCGTCCGGGCACGTCGACCGTCCTGTAGCTCTGCGGCAAGGTCGCCTCCCCCACCTTGATCAGCATGACCATACCCATGCCGTAATGCGGCGAGCATTTGATACCGTAAAAGCCCGGCCTGTCGAAAGCAGTCTCGAATTCGTCGTTGATCCGGCTCTTGAAACCCTCGGCACCATCAGGAATCATGCCGTCGATGGTCGCGGCATTGTGGCTCTTATGGGTGGGTACGAAGCGCACGCGGTCGCCGGGGGCAATCTCCAGAAAATCGGGCTCGAACACCATCGGGCCTTTTTCGCCCCGGTTCAGCATTTTCACCTCGAAGGTTTCGGCCATGGCCTGCAAGGGAAGACCCGTGGCCAGCACCAAGATAATTCCAGCCAGAGCGCTACGCGGCTGCAAGCCAAGGCGAAGCTTTTTCGATCTCGTCATCGTACCAGTGCTTTCTTTGTCTGATCGGCCGCTCCATGCGCCGGCAGAAAACGAATATGGGAAAAGCCGCCCTCATCCGTGGTGACGACGGACTGCACCCCGAAAACATCGGCGATCGTCGCCGATGTGAGAACCTCGCGCGGTGGACCGGCCGCGATCATCTGGCCGCAATGCATGATGGCGACGCGGTCGCAAAACATCGCGGCGTGATTGAGATCATGCAACGCCGCCACAACCGTCAGCCCCTGCCGCCGCACCAGATCGAGCAGGCCGATCTGGTGGCCGATATCGAGATGGTTGGTCGGCTCATCCAGCAGCAGGATATGCGGCTGTTGTGCCAAGGCGCGGGCGATATGCAGGCGCTGTCGTTCGCCGCCGGAAAGATGGTGCCAGTATCGTTCCGCCTTGTCCGCCATATCGACATTGTCGAGCGCGGCATCAACGATGGCATCGTCACTGGCCGACCAGGCGGAGAGCGGGCCGAGATAGGGCGTGCGCCCCAGTTCCACGGCTTGTCGGGCGGTGATGCGCTCGGTGGTTTCCGCCTGCTGTTCCACAAAGGCCAGCCGGCGCGCCAGTTCACGCCGCCCGAAGGAGGCAAGCGGCTCCTCACCAAGGGTGACATGGCCTCGGCGCGGCTTGCGGATGCCGGCCAGCATCGAAAGCAGCGTGCTTTTGCCGGAACCGTTCGGGCCGATAATGCCCAGAAACTCCCCGGACCCGACATCGAGCGAAACGCCGCTGACAATATCGACATTGCCGGCGTGGAAATGCAGGTCGTGGGCGGATAATTTCATGAACGCCCCCTTTTCTGCCCGAGGATGAAGGCGAAAGCCGGCGCGCCGACGAGCGCGGTAATCACGCCGATCGGCAGCACCTGACCGGGAATGACGATGCGCGAGAGAATATCGGCGACGATCATGAACACCGCGCCGGTCAGCGCCGTTACCGGCAGCAGCAACCCGTGGCGAACGCCGACGAAAATACGGGCCGCATGGGGAATGACGAGACCGACGAAGCCGATGGAGCCGACCAGCGACACCATGACCGCCGTCATGATCGCCGAAACCGAAATGAGCACCGCATAGGTCCGGCGCACCGGAATGCCAAGCGAGGCGGCAGCCTGACCGCCGAAGGCAAAGGCATCCAGCGCGCGGGAATACCAGAGGCACACCGCAAGACCGGCAATACAGACCGGCAGAGCCAGCCAGACATCCGGCCAGCGCACACCGGAAAGATTGCCCAGAAGCCAGAACATGATACCGCGCGCCTGTTCGGCATTGGCGGATTTGGTGACGATGAACGAGGTCATGGCATTGAATAGCTGTGAACCGGCCACCCCCGCCAGAATGATGGCGCTGTTGCCGTGTCCCGCCCGCACCGCCAGCAGGCTGACCAGCGAGAACGCCACGAAAGCTCCGATCAACGCGCCGGCCGGCATGGTCAGGAACCCTGCGCCAAAACCCAGGAGCGCCACGGCCACCGCGCCGGTGGAAGCGCCTGCGGAAATGCCGAGAATATAGGGATCGGCAAGCGGGTTGCGCAGAAGCGATTGCAGCACTGCACCGGCAAGCGCCAGCGAAGCACCGCAACAGGCGGCGACAACGGCGCGGCTGAGACGGTAACTCCAGACGATGCCTTCATCCAGCGGCTCCAGCGGGTAACCCGCATGGAAGACGCGGTTGGCAATGGTTTTCGCCACCACATCGAACGGAATAGCGGTCTCGCCGATCGCCGCTCCGGCCATCAGCGCGACGAGCAGCAGGGCGATTGCGGCAAAAGCCAGCCCCGCCCTGCCGAGATTGACGGAAAGACCGTTCACTTGGCGAGGCCGGCAGCCGAGATCGCTTCGGCCAGCGTTTCAATGCCTTCGATCGTGCGGATGGTCGGGTTCATCGCCTGCGCATCCATGTCAAAGACATGACCTTGCGTGACGGCGGGCATGATGCTGGCCACGGGATCGGTTGCGAGGAACTTGTGCTTGACCGCCACGTCATCGGCGGGGAAACGACGACGGTCCATCTTGCCGGCGACGATGACAGACGGGTTGGCCTTGGCGATGGTTTCCCAGCCGACGGTCGGCCATTCCTCATCGCTTTCGATGATATTGGTCAGCCCCAGCGCCGACATGATGTAACCAGGCGCGCCATGGCGGCCCGCTACATAGGGGTCGATATCCAGTTCGGCACTGGAGAACCAGAAGACGGCCGAAAGCTTGCCATTCGCCGAGGCTATCTTGGCGCGGGCGGCTTCCTCGCGCTTCTTCAGGTCGGCAACGACCTCTTCACCGCGATCCTGCACGTTGAAGATCTTGGCGAGATCGCGGACTTCCTGATAGATCAGATCCATGGTGAAACCGGTCTTGCGCACGCCGTCACCGCCGCCGGAATTGTCCTTGCCGACGCAATCGGCAGGTGAGGTATAGACGGGAATACCCAGCTCGGCGAATTGCGCCGGCGTACCGACAACACCTTCCGGGCCGATCTGCCACTGGAACTGCGTCGTCACCAGATCCGGCCTCTTGCCGACGACGGCCTCGAAACTCGGATCATTGTCGGCCAGCCGCTCCACCCTGGCATTGGCTTCTTCGTAACCCTTCAGAACCGGGCCGATCCACAGCGCGGTGCCTACCACCCTGTCTGCAACGCCGAGAAGATAGAGCACCTCGGTCGTGCTCTGGCCGACGGATACGGTGCGGGCGGGCGCCTGTTTGAAGGTGATGTCCTGACCGCAGCTGTTGATCGTCAGGGGATAGACCGTTTCGGCAGCATGGGCGGAAGCGACAGGCAAAACCGCAAGCGCAGCGGCCAGAAAGCCGGCATAGGCCGGCAGGCGTCCAGAAATAAACATGTGTTCTCCAGTCGAAATTAAATCGCTTGTTCCAGAGCAGCAGGCGTTAGAACGCGCAGCAACAGCGGAACGTCTTGTACGGAGAACAACGACGGGACGCAAACCAAATGTTATGAAATAACATTACAATTTCCTCCTCCGGGCTTCCCCGCCCGTAACGATGGTTCATATTTTGACGGCAGGTCTCCTGGCTCACGAATTTACGCCGCTCATCTGCCTTCCCGCATTTTAGAGAATGCAGTGGCATGACGCCTTTGAAGCGTCACGAGGATGAACGGCAATCCGCTTACAGTTGCGGGGGCAGCCACGGCATTGGGCGATCATCATCACCCGCACCATGTTCCCTATTAATCCCTTCGCCTTTCGGCTGCAGGAACCGTCGCTTTCTCACATACGGCGCAAGAAGCGGGGCGTCAATTGCGATAGTGCCGCAGCTCAGCACAAAGACGGGCCTGCCAACGCGAAAATTTGTCCCGCACCAAAACCGGCCGGTTGCGGCGCGTTTTTCGACATGGTGGTGAGTGTTTCGATCTCCACCAGCCCGGATTGCGCCAGAAAATCGGTGAGAAGACCGCTGTCGCGCACGGCGTCGAGCCGGACAAGTTGCCCCTCCAGATCGGCAAAATGCCGCCTGACCAGCGCGATCGCATCCGCCTCGTCACCCGCAACGACCGGGCCGACAATATGGCCCCGCCCCGCCGCACGGCGCAGTGCAAAGGCGACAAGACGGTCCGCCTCGAACAGGCCGTAACCGGCATTCTCCCGCAGCAGACGTTGCAGGACGCCCCGGCGCGAAACGCCGAAAGCTGCCTGATCCAGATCCTCCACGGCGGAAATTTGATCTTCCGAAAGCGGCTCGATCCGCTGTTTTCTGCCGAGCTGTGGCGTCTCGGTGGCGCAATGCGCCTTGCCCCGCAGGAGATGCACCTTTTCCGTATCTCCGGCAAAACCCAGCGAGGAAAAAAGTCGCCGCGACACCTCCGTTGCATTCAACCGCAAGGCGGCGGCAGGATACTTTGCCGAAAGCTGTCGCACAAGCCAGGGTGCGACGCCCTGACCCTGCAGACGGGGAGAAACGATGACCATGCCAAGCGTCGCGAAATTCGGATCATAGGGAAAAAGCATGGCGGTTGCGACGACGCGGTCGATCTCGTCCAGTGCGGCAAGGCCGACGCCGCATTGCCTCAGGAAACACCATTCATTGGCGTGATAACGCCATCCGACAGCCATGGACAAGGCATGCAGATGATCGGCCTCCACATCGGCGATATCCACGGTCCGCAATTCGAAACTATCGACTTTGAGCAGCTCCATAGCAAACGGCTCTCATTCCCCCCGGCGCGGAACCTTGGAGTCCCGGCAGCCCAGCCCATGACATCCGAAGATAACCAGCCTCGCCAGCACGAATTTTCTGAAAGCACTGGAAGGACACAACAATCTACCGAAATCATCGGCATTTCAGCAGATAAACGCCGCCGGCCACTCTAAGCTTCTGCGATGAATAATCCGGCCAGCATAAACGGCCGGCCAGTGGGGAAGACCTGTGGGGAAGACCATGAACGCAATCGAAATCCTTGAGCGTCTCGTCGCCTTCCCGTCCATCGTCGGAACCGCCAATGGCGATATTGCCGGATGGATTGCGGATTATCTGGAAAGCCACGGCGCGAAAGTCTCGCTATTGCCGGGACCGGAGGGCGACCGCGCCAATCTCTTCGCCAGTTTTGGTCCAGCCGATCGCGCCGGTTATATCCTCTCCGGCCACATGGATGTCGTGCCGGCCGGTGAACCGGAATGGAGCTCCGATCCGTTTACGCTCAGAACCGAAGGCGACCGGCTATACGGACGCGGCACCACCGACATGAAAGGTTTTCTCGCCACGGTTCTCGCCGCAGCACCGGCATTTTCGCGCATGGCGCTGAAACGACCGATACATATCGCCTTTTCCTATGACGAAGAAGCGGGCTGTCGCGGCGTTCCCCATCTCATCGCCAGATTGCCGGAGTTGTGCGCCCCGCCGGCGGGCGTGATCATCGGCGAGCCAAGCAATATGCGCGCCGTTCGCGCCCACAAGGGCAAGGCCGCGGCGCGCATCACGCTGCGTGGTCGGTCAGGCCACTCGTCGCGTCCAGATCAGGGGGTGAACGCCATTCACCTGATGACCGGCATCATGGTGAAAGCAGTCGAAACCGCTGATGTGCTGACGCGGGGACCGTTCGAAGCGACCTTCGAACCGCCCTACTCCTCCTTGCAGATCGGCACGGTCAAAGGCGGGCAGGCAATCAACATCATCCCCGATCATTGCGCCATCGAACTGGAAGCGCGGGCAATTTCGGGCGTCTCCCCGCTCGCCCTGCTGGAGCCGGTACGAAGCGCCGTCGAAGCGCTCGCCGCAAAGGGCGTCGATATCGAATGGACACCGATGAGCGCTTACCCCGCGCTGTCGCTTCCAGCCGATGCACCGCTCGCCCTGCTTCTGGAGGAACTGACCGGCACCCCCAACCTCGCAGCCGTCAGCTACGGCACGGAGGCCGGGCTTTTTCAGGCGGCGGGCATAGATGCCATCATCTGCGGCCCGGGCGATATCGGCCGCGCTCACAAACCGGACGAGTTCATTACGGCGGCTGAGCTTTCAGCCTGCCAGTCGATGCTGGAAACGCTCGGCCACCGCTGCGCGGTTTAAAACTTCGGGACATATGGATTTCAGATGACCTTTCTCTTCAATTCCGACGCAAAACGCGGTGAAATCTTCCGGCAGGCCCTGGTCACAGAGTTTCCCAATCTGCCGTTTTCGATGGATGTTTCGAGCGTCGATCCCGATGCGGTGCGTTATCTCATCACCTGGACGGTGCCTGACGACATCGCCCGATATCGCAATCTCGAAGTGCTCTTTTCGATCGGCGCGGGTGTCGATCAGTTTCACATCGAGGCCATCCCGGACACGGTAAAGGTCGTGCGCATGGTGGATGAGGGCATTATCCGCATGATGCAGGAATATGTCTGCCTCGGCGTGCTTGCCCTTCATCGCAACCTGCCGGTCTATTTGAAACAGCAGCGCCAGCAATTGTGGAAAGCCCTGCCCCAGCGTCAGGCGGAAGAGTGCCGGGTGGGCATTCTCGGCCTCGGCATGCTGGGTGTTGCAGCACTGGAGCGGCTGAAACCTTTCGGTTTTCCACTGTCCGGCTGGAGCCGCTCGCCGCGCAAGATCGATGGCGTCACCTGTCATCATGGCGATGAGGGATTGGGCACCATCCTCTCCACCAGCGATATTCTGGTCTGCCTGCTGCCGCTGACCGATGAGACGACCGGACTTCTGAATGCCGAGCGTCTGAATTCGCTCCCCGAAGGCGCGGCTCTGGTTCACGCCGGGCGCGGCAGGCAGCTCGACCATGACGCCCTCATCGACACGCTGGATAGCGGCAGGCTTTCAGGCGCCGTGATCGACGTCACCGATCCCGAACCCCTGCCGGAAGGCCACCGTTTCTGGACGCATCCGAAAATTCTGCTGACGCCGCATATTGCCAGCGTCACCCAACCCCATTCCGCCGCCCGCACCGTCGTTGATAACATCAAACGATACGAAACCGGTCTCGAACCGCTCGGCCTCGTCGACCGCAGCCGCGGATATTGATCAGCCACCCATCTCTGAAAGGAAAATCTATGCCGCTTCTCAAGCCCATCGACACCAATCCCGATTTCGAGCCGAAGGCCTCCAAGGCCTTGCCGGAACGCCTCATCGCCGGCGATCCCTCGTTCAAGACCTGGGCGTTGGACGAAGCCCGCGACGGCACCGTAAAAACCGGCATCTGGGAAGCGACCCCGGGCGAAAGCCGCTCGATCAAGGGCGAAACCTTCGAGTTCTGCCATATTCTGGCCGGCGTCATCGAAATCACGCCTGATGGCGGCGAACCGCAGCGTTATACGGCAGGCGACAGCTTCGTCATGAAGCCGGGTTTCGTCGGCGTCTGGAAGACCATCGAGACGGTGCGCAAGATTTACGTCACAGTGAACGGATGAGGTGAAACCCGGCATTTTCGAAATCGGTCGCGGTCGCGGAAACCGCAAAAACACCACAGGCAGCGCATCGCCGAAGATTGCGCTGTCTGCCGGTGACAAAACGGGATTTTCGTTCACCGTCCCCGCCGCAGTCGGTCGATCTCACTTGCCGGCAGGGAGTAGTTTTAAGGGCATATCCACAGAGGATTTCCCATGACGCTCAGCTTCGATCCAGACAGCCTATCCCTGCCGATCGGCCACTTCATCGGCGACCGGCTGATCCCGGCTGCAAACGGCATCGACATGCACCGCCCTTCGGACGGCATGGAATATGCCGGCTGCCCCAAGGCGGATGCGGCGCTGGTGGATGAAGCGGTGCAAACCGCCAAGGCCGCACTGAAAAGCAGCAACTGGGGCGGCGTACGTCCACGTGAACGCACCAAGGTGCTGCAACGCTGGGCCGATCTGATCGAAGCTGAAGCTGAGACGCTGGCGAAAATCGAGGCGCTATCCTCGACGCGTCCCGTGGGCCACCTGATTGCCGGCGATATCGCCGTCACCGCCGAGCAAATCCGCTTCTTTGCCGAGTTTGCGGACAAGGAAGGCGGCGATCTGGTGCCGACCGACGACACAAGTCTCGGCATGATCATGACCGAGCCCTATGGCGTCGTCGGCGCCATCACGCCTTGGAATTATCCGGTGTCCATGGCCGGCTGGAAGCTTGGTCCGGCTCTCGCTGCCGGCAATGCCGTGGTGCTGAAACCGTCCGAAATGACGCCATTCTCCTGCGTTTTCATGGCGCAACTGGCCATCAAGGCCGGATTGCCGGCAGGTCTCATCAACATCGTTTTGGGTGATGGCGCGGTGACGGGCAACGCGATTACCGGACACCCCGACATTTCGAAAGTCAGCTTCACCGGCTCCACCGCCGCAGGCAGCGCCATCATGGCCAATGTCGCCCGCACCGGCATCAAACCGATGACGCTGGAACTTGGCGGCAAAAGCCCGCAGCTGGTTTTTGCCGATGCGGATATCGAAAAGGCGGCGGCAGCGATTGCCGGCAATATTCTCTCCAATGCCGGGCAGGCCTGTGTGGCCGGTTCGCGCATCATCGTCGAGGAAAGTGCGGCCGAGGCACTTTCGGCGGCGATCATCGCCCGCATGAAGGCCGTCAAGCCCGGCCCGACATGGGACGAGGCGACGCAATATTCGCCGATCATTTCCGACGTCCAGCGCAAGCGCATCGACAGCATCGTGCAGGCCGCCGTCGCCCATGGCGGCGAATGCCTGACGGGCGGTGCGAACATGGACGGCCCCGGCTATTTCTACCAGCCGACGCTGATCGCCAATGTCGACCAGACCTCGCCTGCCGTGACAGAAGAAATCTTCGGGCCAGTGCTGACGCTGCAAACCTTCCGCACGGAAGAAGAGGCACTGGCGCTTGCCGATCATCCGACCTACGGTCTGGCGGCGGGTCTTTTCAGCCGGGATATTTCGCGTGTCCTGCGCCTGTCGCGCGCAATTCAGGCCGGAACGATCTGGGTCAACCGTTATGGCCGCTCGCGCGACCACATCTTGCCGACCGGCGGTTACAAACGCTCCGGCATCGGCAAGGATCTCGGGCGGGAGGCCTATCTCGCCAACCGCAAGAGCAAAAGCGTCCTGATTGGACTGTAAACGAGGGAAACGTCTTGAAAACGCATCGTATCGCACTCATTCCCGGAGACGGCATCGGCAAAAGCGTGACCGACGCCGCGTGGCAGGTGCTCAACGCCGCCGCCAAGACCGCCGGTTTTGCGCTCGAAGGCACCGAATTCCCCTGGTCCTGCGCCTTCTACAAGGAAACCGGCGCGATGATGCCCAAGGACGGCATCGAGACCCTGCGCGGTTTCGACGCCATTCTGCTGGGCGCTGTCGGCTGGCCGGCGCAGGTGCCGGATTCGGTGTCGCTGCACGGCCTGCTGCTGCCGATCCGCAAGGCCTTCGTGCAATATGCCAATATCCGCCCGCACCGGCTGCTGCCCGGCGTGCAGGGACCACTGAAAGCCGGTGGCTTCGACATTCTCTGCATCCGTGAAAATACCGAGGGTGAATATTCCGGTGCCGGCGGGCGCGTGCATCAGGGCACGGACGACGAAGTAGCCGTCGAAACCTCGATCTTCACCCGCAAGGGCGTGGAGCGCATTTTGCGCTTCGGTTTCGAGCAGGCACAGAAACGTCGCGGCAAACTCGCCTCCGTCACCAAGTCCAACGCCCAGAAATACTCCATGGTGTTCTGGGACGAGGTGACGCAAAAGCTCGCAGCGGAATATCCTGATGTCGAGGTTTCGAGCTACCATATCGACGCCATGGCGGCACGCATGGTGATGGCCCCGGAAAGCCTCGATGTCGTGGTCGCCTCTAACCTGTTCGGCGATATTCTGACCGATCTGGGTGCCGCCATTCAGGGCGGCCTCGGTTTTGCCGCCTCCGCCAATATCAATCCGGACCGCAGCGCGCCCTCGATGTTCGAGCCGGTGCATGGTTCGGCCCCCGATATCGCCCATCTCGGTATCGCCAACCCGATTGCCGCAATCTGGTCCGGCGCTATGATGCTCGATCATCTCGGCGAACATGACGCAGCCGCGAAGATCATGGCGGCGCTCGAAAAGGCGACCGGCAAAGGCATCGGCACCGTGCCGGGCAAGGACAAGACGGACGCCATTACTGCCGCAGTTCTCGCGGCGCTCGACTGATTTCGGAGACAGATGATGCAGGGTTTGAAGGACAAGGACCTCTTTCGCCAGACAGGCTTGATCGGCGGCGCATGGAAAGCGGCGGCATCGGGCAAGGTGGTCGACGTGATCGACCCGGCGACACAGGCGGTGATCGGCACGGTGCCTGACATGGGCGGCGCGGAAACCCGCGCGGCGATCGAAGCCGCCAACGCCGCTTTCGGGCCGTGGAAGAAAAAGACCCACGCGGAGCGCGCAGCGCTTCTCGAAAAGTGGTTCGCGCTGATGATCGAGCATGTCGACGATCTCGGCCTGATCCTGACCATCGAACAGGGCAAGCCGCTGGACGAGGCGAAGGGCGAAATCCGCTATGGCGCGTCCTTCGTCAAATGGTTTGCCGAAGAGGCCCGACGCATCAGCGGCGGCACCATCCCTTCGCCGACGCCGGATCGCCGCATCGTGGTGCTGAAGGAACCGGTCGGCGTCTGCGGCATCATCACGCCATGGAACTTCCCGAATGCGATGATCACCCGCAAGGTTGCACCTGCCCTTGCCGCCGGCTGCACCGTCGTCATCAAGCCTTCGGAATTCACGCCCTATTCAGCCTTGGCGCTTGGCGTGCTTGCCGAACGGGCCGGCATTCCCACAGGTGTCATCAACATCGTCACCGGCATGCCGACGGAGATCGGCAACGAAATCATGGCCAACGAGACGGTGCGGAAAATTTCCTTCACCGGCTCCACCCGCGTCGGCTCGCTTTTGATGCGTGGTGCGGCCGATAGCGTCAAAAGGCTGTCGCTGGAACTTGGCGGCAACGCGCCTTTCATCGTGTTCGACGATGCCGATCTGGATTTGGCCATTGAAGGCGCGCTGGTTTCGAAATTCCGCAATGGCGGCCAGACCTGCGTCTGCGCCAACCGGATTCTGGTTCAGTCAGGCGTTTACGATGCCTTCGCGAAGAAACTAGCGGATCGCGTCGATGCCATGCGGGTCGGTCCCGGAACGGAGCCGGGCGTTGCCATCGGTCCGATGATCAACGAGCCTGCCATCGCCAAAATCCGCGCCCATATCGACGACGCGATCTCCAAGGGCGCGAAGATCATCACCAAGCCGCATAATCTGCCGGAAGGCCCGCAATATACCGCCCCCGTGGTACTGACAGGCGCTACGACGGCGATGCGGCTGGCAAGCGAAGAGACCTTCGGCCCCGTCGCGCCGCTCTTCCGCTTCGAGACCGAAGAGGAAGCCCTCGCCATCGCCAACGGAACGCCCTTCGGCCTTGCCGCCTATTTCTACACGGAGAGCCTCAAACGCGCCTGGCGTGTGGGCGAAGCGCTGGAATTCGGCATGGTCGGCCTCAACACCGGCGCGATCTCCACCGAAGTCGCCCCCTTCGGCGGTGTCAAGCAATCCGGCCTCGGCCGGGAAGGCGCACAGGCCGGCATCGAGGAATATCTGGAAATAAAGACGTTCCACATCGGCGGGCTTGCCTGAGCCCCACTTCTTTCTCCCCGCCTAAAGGGCCGCTCTGCGGCCCTTCTTTTTGCGCCGGCGCAAGAAAAAAACGGCGCGGTGGCCGCCCTCTCCTCCGTCGTCCTCGGGCTTGACCCGAGGATCCATTCTTCGTGCAGCCGTGGATGCTCGGATCAAGTCCGAGGATAACGTCGAGTGTGGGGGAGATCGCCTCTCGGCACGCGATGATGCGCTCTACTGAAACTTATCCAGCATCTTGTAATAAAGCCCCACCACCGGCAGGAACCACGGCTTGCCGAAATGGCCCGGCACCGCCGGCCAGTCCAGCCCCTTCAGGGGATTATTATCCGGTCGCCCCAGAATGGCATCCGCCATAATCATGCCGAGATGGGTGGAGAGCTGCGCGCCGTGGCCGGAATAGCCCATGGCGTACCATACCCCGTCATGAAAACCGGCGCGTGGATAACGGTCCTTGGTCATGTCGACCAGACCGCCCCAGCAATAATCGATCGGCACATGTGACAGCTGCGGGAAGATGCGGTGCAGACTTTCCGTCAGGATCGCGCCGCTCTTGGCATCCGAGCGCTGATCCGATGTCGCGGAAAAGCGGGCGCGGCCGCCGAAGATCAGCCGGTTATCCGGCGCCAGCCGGAAATAATTGCCGATATTCATGGAGTTGACATAGGTGCGGTTGCCCGGAACCGATGCCTTGACCTCGGCATCCGTGAGCGGCCGCGTGGCGATGATGAAGCTGCCGACCGCGATGATGCGGCGGCGGAAATAGCTGAAGCCGGAGGGTGTGTAGGCCCCGGTCGCCACCAGAACGTTGTCGGCCGTCACTTTGCCGCGTGTCGTTTCCAGCGTGTGGGTCTTGCCGTTCTGAATGTGCTTCGTCACCGCCGCATTTTCGAAAATCACCGCACCATGTCGGCTGGCAGCCTCAGCAAGGCCTGCCACATAGCGGCCCATATGCATCATGGCACTCTTCTTCGACAGCATGCCGCCATAAAAGGGCGAGCCGATTTCCGCCTTGAGATCGGCGGCGGACAGAAGCGCCGTATCGGGATCGACCTCGGCATGCAGCGCCTCGAAATTCTTGGCCAGACCTTCGAAATGCTGCGGCTTGGAGGCAAGTTTCAGTTTGCCCGAACGGCGAAAGTTGCAATCGATGCCTTCCTCGGCAATCAGGGCTTCCAGCGTATCGACTGAATCATCCAGCGCCTTGTAGAGAGCGATGGCGCGCTCCTTGCCCAGTTCCGCCTTGGCGGAAAGATAGGAATGGGCAAGGCCATTGTTGAGATGCCCGCCATTGCGGCCGGAAGCGCCCCAGCCGACGCGTTGCCCTTCCAGAACGACGACGCGCGCACCGGCCTTGGCCAGTTGGCGCGCAGCACCCAGACCCGTGAAGCCGCCACCGATGACGGCCACATCATAGTGGCCCTCGACAGGACCCTGCGCCGCCCCCGCAAACAGGGGCGCGGTATCGTGCCAATAGGAGACGAGCTTCATGATCCAGTCCTTCCTTACAGTCCGACGACGCCCGCGAGACCGGAGATGTCGGCGATCTCGACGTAACCGTAATAGGGGTTGGCCGGCTCGTGGCCTCTGTTAACCCAGACCTTGTTCTTGATGCCGAGATCATGGGCCGACATCAGGTCGTAACGGAACGAGGAAGAAACGTGCAGCATATCTTCCGGGCCGCAGCCGAGCATGTCGAACATATATTCGAAAGCCTGGAAGCGCGGCTTGTAGGCCTGCGCCTGCTCGGCCGTGTAGACCGCATGGAAGGGCGCACCGAGCTTTTCGACATTCGACATGATCTGCGAATTCATGGCGTTGGACAGGATGACCAGCGGAATTTCCTTCGCCACCTTGGCGAGACCCGCCGGCACATCCGCATGCGGACCCCAGGTCGGAACGCGCTCGTAAACGAAGGTCGCGTCCTCATCCTTGAACGCAACGCCGTTGCGCTTGCAGCTGCGCGACAGGGAATTGTGGACGACCTGCGCATAGGGCTTCCAGTCGCCCATGATCTCATCCAGACGGTAGGCCGAAAAATTCTTGATGAACTGCTGCATCTGCGCTTCGTCGAGACGATCACTGTAAAGATCGCGGGCGGCCTCGGCCATCTGGAAATTGATCAGCGTGCCGTAGCAATCGAAGGAAATGTATTTCGGGCGGAAGATGGTCATGTCGTGGTCATCCTTGCTTGGAGATCGGCCGTGCCGGAATGATTGATCATAGAAAGCCTTTGCCCGGTCGGCGCACCGCAATTGCCATCAGTGGAAGCAGATTGTTGCGTATGCAGCCGCCAGTTTGGCAGAGAGTTGCGTTGGCATATCTCCTGACCTCCCGTGCGCCCCTGCCCCGGCATCGAAAGCGAATAACACGCGGCATAAGATGCGGCAGCGGGTAAAAGCAACAGTGAAACATATCGAACCTTGCCATTCGTCGGGACAATGTTCTTTTACCCCCGGTCTATCAATAAATGAGCAGAATAAACGGAGTTGGGCCATGCAAGCCAGCCTGATCAATATCCAGAATTTCGAGCCTCAACATCTCGATGCCGCCGTCGAACTTTCCCGCCAGGCCGGCTGGCCACACCGCCGGGAAGACTGGGCGCTGGTCCTTTCCTTAAGCAAAGGCTTTGTCGCGCTGGAAAACGGTCGCGTCGTCGGCACTGCGATGGCGACGCTTCTTGGCGACACCTGCGCCAGCGTCAATATGGTGATCGTCGACGAGACCATGCGCGGCCGTGGCCTCGGACGCCAGTTGATGAATGCAGCCCTCGACGCCGCTGAAAATCGCGAATGCCGCCTGACCGCCACCGCCGATGGTCTTCCGCTTTACGAGAAGCTGGGATTTGCCGCCTGCGGCGAGGTGCTCCAGCATCAGGGAATTCCGGTTGCGACCGATAAGCCAGCCGGTGTGGCGTGGGCGGAGACCATTGTTCCGGCCGAACTCGCCACCCTTGATGCGCAGGCTTTCGGCGCAGACCGCACGGCACTCTTTACGCAACTTGCCGACAGGGCGCGGTTCGCGGTCGTGAAAGAACAAGGCGTCATCACGGGTTTCGTGGGCCTGCGCGCCTTCGGTCGCGGCGAGGTCATCGGCCCGGTTGTGGCGGAAAATGCTGAAATCGCCCGGGATCTGATCGCTTTCGTGCTTTCCGAGCGCCCCGGCGCATTCCTGCGTGTGGACACCACAGCGGATACCGGTCTCGGCCCCTGGCTTGCCGAACAGGGTCTTGGTCATGTCGGCGGTGGCATCGCCATGCGCCGGGCCAAAGCCGAAATCCCTGCCGACAAAAAACTGAAAACATTCGCATTGACCAGCCAGGCACTGGGCTAAATCTGGAGAGACCTATGTTAAGCAATTCACTGATCGAACTAGACCGAGCCCATCTGGTGCACCCCGTCTCTTCCTTCCGCGGCCATGAAAAGCTCGGTGTGCGCGTGCTGAAATCGGCAAAGGGCGCCACCATCACCGATATGACCGGCCATCAGCTGATCGATGGTTTTGCCGGTCTCTGGTGCGTCAATGCCGGTTACGGGCATGACAGCATCGTCGAGGCGGCGGCAAAGCAGATGCGCGAACTGCCCTATGCCACCGCCTATTTCGACATTGGCAGCGAACCGGCCATCCGGCTCGCCTCCGAGCTTGCCGACCGTGCGCCCGGCGATCTCAACCACGTCTATTTCACGCTTGGCGGTTCGGACGCGGTGGACAGCACCATCCGCTTCATTCGTTATTACTGGCATGCAAAGGGTGAGCCGCAACGTGACCAGTTCATTTCCATTGAACAGGGTTATCACGGCTCCACCACGGCCGGTTCGGGCCTCACCGCCCTGCCCGCTTTTCATGCCGGTTTTGGCGTGCCTTACGACTGGCAGCATAAAATCCCGTCGCATTATGCCTACCGTAACCCGGTCGGCAGCGACCCGGCCGCCATCATCGCTTCCTCCCTGCAAATTCTGAAGGACAAGATCGAGACTATTGGACCGGATCGGGTTGCAGCCTTTTATGCCGAACCCATTCAGGGCTCGGGCGGTGTTCTGGTGCCGCCACCGGGCTGGATCAAGGCAATGCGCGAACTCTGCCGCTCCTATGGCATCCTGTTCGTCGCTGACGAAGTCATCACCGCCTTTGGCCGCACCGGACCGCTGTTTGCCTGTGCCGACGAGGATATCGTGCCGGACTTCATCACTGCCGCAAAGGGTCTGACATCGGGTTATGTTCCAATGGGCGCGGTCTTCATGGCCGATCATGTTTATGATACAATTGCCGACTTCGCAGGCGATGCGGCCGTCGGGCACGGCTATACCTATTCCGCCCACCCCGTCAGCGCCGCCGTCGGGCTGGAAGTGCTGAAACTCTACGAGGGCGGGCTGCTGGAAAATGGTCGCCGCGCCGGGGCGCGATTGATGGCCGGGCTGGAGAGCCTTCGAGCCCACCCGCTGGTTGGCGATGTGCGCGGTCGCGGCATGCTCGCCGCCGTCGAGCTTGTGACCGACAAGGACAAGAAAACCCCGCTGCCGGCAGCGGCGGCCCCTGCACGCAAGGTTTTCGACCGCGCCTGGGAAAACGGGCTTGTCGTGCGCGCCTTCGCAAACGGCATACTGGGCTACGCACCGCCGCTTTGCTGCACCGATAGCGAGATCGACGCCATTGTCGAGCGGACACTGAAAACCCTCGACCAGACGCTCGAAGACCCCGCCGTGCGGGCAGCGATGGCCTGAAGCGGCAACCCGGCTGTGTCACGACACCTTCTCTAAATGTCGCGACGCACCGCATATTCGCAATATTCTGCCGAAGAGCCGATCCATTTCGGCGAATACGGCGTGCGGGAAGTGCCAAACTATCCTTAGAAAAAGCACGAAACGCCATGAAAACCGGCGTTTTCAAAAATGGGAACGGGACAAGGATCCCGTCCGGGAACAAAATAAAATGCCGCAGTCTCCCCCAAGAGGACGAGGCGGCAGAGCGGAGACCGACATTGCCCAAAAACCTGAACGACTTCAAATATATGAGCTTCGACGTGGTGGGAACTCTCATCGATTTCGAAGGCGGCATGAAATCGACCCTGATGCAGATCGGTGCTGAAAACGGCGTCGAGGTCGACGGTGAAAAAGCGCTGGGCCTTTACCGCGCGGCGCGTTACTCCGATGCGACCGACCTGTTTCCGGATGACCTCGTCCGAGTGTATCTCATCATCGCTCCGGAACTGGGCTTGCCGGCCGAACGCGCGCTTGGCGAGCGGCTGCGCGATGCTGCCAAGAACTGGAAGGGTTTCGAAGACAGCCGTGCCGCCATGGCGCAGCTTGCAAAGACCCATCGCCTCATTGCCATGACCAATGCCCAGCGCTGGGCCTTCGAATATTTCGCCAGCGAACTCGGCAACCCATTTCATGCCGCTTTCACCGCCGATGATACCGGCACGGAAAAGCCGGACCCGGCATTTTTCGAGAAGGTTTTCGCCTTCGTCGAGAGTGAAGGGGCATCAAAGGACGACATTCTGCATGTCGCGCAAAGCCAGTACCACGATATCGGCATTTCCCGGAAACTCGGGATGACCAATTGCTGGATCGAGCGGCGTCACGCCCAGCAGGGATATGGCGGCACGATCGAGCCGGAAAACTTTACCCAACCGGACTATCACTTCACCTCCATGGCCGGCCTTGCCGAGGCCGTGAAACAAACCGGCGGCTGAACCGCCTTTGCCAAGGGCGTGGCGCGAACTGGGACGCGACATGCCGGACATTTCTGCAGACGCATTTTAACAAATCATACAAAAGGGGAAGACCATGAGTGACAGGATTACAAACTGGACCCGCTCCGACGATGCCGCCGTTGAACAGGCCATCCGTCGCGGCGCGACGCGGCGAGAACTGCTTCACATGATGCTGGCGGGCGGCGTCGCCCTTTCCGCCGGTTCGGCCATTCTCGGCCGCGCCTCGCAGGCCGTGGCGGCCACCCCCGTTTCAGGCGGTACGCTGAAAGCCGCCGGCTGGTCCTCCTCCACGGCCGATACGCTCGACCCTGCAAAAGCCTCGCTTTCCACGGACTATGTCCGCTGCTGCGCCCTATATAACCGGCTGAGCTTCCTCGATGCTTCCGGCACGCCGCAGATGGAACTGGCCGAATCCATCGAAACGAAGGACGCCAAGACCTGGACCGTGAAGCTGCGTTCCGGCGTCACCTTCCATGACGGCAAGGCGCTGACCGCAGACGATGTGGTTTACTCGCTGAAGCGCCACCTCGATCCGGCCGTTGGCTCCAAGGTCGCCAAGATCGCCGCCCAGATGACCGGCTTCAAGGCTCTCGACAAAAGCACCGTCGAGATCACACTGGCAAATGCGAATGCCGACCTGCCGGCCATTCTGGCCCTGCACCATTTCATGATCGTTGCCGACGGCACCACGGATTTCTCCAAGGGCAACGGCACCGGCGCCTTCAAGCTCGAGACGTTCGAGCCGGGTGTGCGCTCGATCATGGCCAAGAACGCCAATTACTGGAAGTCCGGCGGGCCGCACATCGACAGTTTCGAATTCATGGCGATTTCCGACGACAATGCCCGCGTCAACGCCCTTATTTCCGGCGATATCCAGCTTGCAGCAGCCATCAACCCACGTGCGCTGCGCCTGCTCGACAAGCAGGAAGGCGTCGTGCTGTCCAAGACGACCTCCGGCAACTATACCAACCTCAACATGCGGCTGGATCAGTCGCCGGGCAACAATGCCGATTTCGTCGCCGGCATGAAGTCGATCGTCAATCGTGAGCAGATCGTCAAGGCGGCGCTGCGCGGCCTTGGCGAAGTCGGCAACGACCAGCCGGTGCCGCCGATGAACCCCTATCACAATCCGGACCTGAAGCCGAAAGCCTTCGACCCGGATAAGGCGAAATTCCACTTCGAAAAGGCAGGTCTCATCGGCCAGTCCATTCCGGTCATCGCATCGGATGCGGCAGCCTCTTCTGTCGATATGGCGATGATTATCCAGGCCTCCGCCGCCGAAATCGGCGTCAAGCTGGATGTGCAGCGCGTTCCCTCGGATGGTTACTGGAGCAATTACTGGCTGAAGGCGCCGGTTCACTTCGGCAACATCAATCCGCGCCCGACGCCGGACATCCTGTTCTCGCTGCTTTACGCCTCCGACGCGCCGTGGAACGAAAGCCAGTACAAGTCGCCGAAGTTCGACAAGATGATGCTCGAAGCACGCGGCATGCTCGACCTCGAAAAGCGCAAGCAGATCTACTTCGAACTGGAAACGATGATCGCCGACGAAGCCGGCACCATCATTCCCGCCTATATTTCGAATGTCGATGCCATCTCCTCAAAGCTCAAGGGCCTGGAAGCCAATCCGCTCGGCGGCATGATGGGTTACGCCTTTGCGGAATACGTATGGCTCGAAGCCTGATAGACCATGGGCCGGGCGCGCAAATGCGTCCGGCAACCTTTCCGCCAGCGCGGAAAGCCTCTTTGTCGGTCGCAGGAGCATGTCAATGAACAGCCGGATATTGTCCCTTATCGCCAGGCGGCTGGTCGTCATGCTGACGACCCTGCTTATCGTGTCATTTCTCGTCTTTTCCGCCACCAGCCTGCTGCCCGGTGATACGGCGACGATCCTGCTTGGCCAGGCGGCGACGCCGGAGGCCGTGGCCGGCCTGCGCACCGCCATGCATCTCGACGACCCGGCGCTTTTGCGGTTCGTTCGCTGGCTCTTCGGCCTTCTGCACGGCGAACTCGGCACATCCTATGCCAACAACATGGCGATCGCTGATCTAATCGGCCCGCGTTTCGTCAACTCCATGAAGCTTGCCGGCATCACCACCGTCATCGCCGTGCCGCTGGCGCTGACGCTAGGCATCAGCTCCGCCATGCTGCGCGGAACGCTTTACGACCGCGTCGTCACGGTGCTGACCATCGGCGTCATCTCCGTGCCGGAATTCATGATCGCGACGCTCGCCGTCTTGGTTTTCGCCGTTTATCTGAAGTGGTTGCCAGCCCTGTCGCTGGTTAGCGAGGTTCATACCCTGTTCGATGTGCTGCGCGTTTACGCGATGCCGGTCATCACCCTCACCTTTGTCGTGTCGGCACAGATGATCCGCATGAGCCGCGCCGCAGTGATCGAGACGCTCGATACGCCCTATGTCGAAATGGCGCTGTTAAAGGGCGCGCCGCGCATGCGCATCGTGTTGCGCCACGCGCTTCCCAATGCGCTCGGCCCCATCGTCAATGCCGTGGCCCTGTCGCTCTCCTATCTCGTCGGCGGTGTTATCATCGTTGAAACCATCTTCAACTATCCCGGCATCGCCAAGCTGATGGTCGATGGCGTCGCGACCCGCGACCTGCCGCTGATCCAGAGCTGCGCGATGATTTTCTGCGTGGGTTATCTCCTCCTCATCACCACGGCTGACATCATCGCCATCATGTCCAATCCGAGGCTGCGCTGATGACCGATCATATCAAAACAACGTCGGGGACCTCGCGTTTGGGTTACAAGATCAACGCAGTCGGCGTTTTCGGCTTTCTCGTTATTTTTCTCTGGGCGATGGTGGCGATCTTCGCGCCCTATCTCATTCCCCATCCGGTTGGTGAAATCGTCGACTTCGATTATTTCGGCCCCATGACCTCCGATCTCTGGCTCGGTTCCGATTATCTCGGCCGCGACGTGTTTTCCCGCATTCTCATGGGCGCACGTTTCACCGTCGGCATCTCGCTTGCCGCAGTCACGATCGCCTGCGTGTCCGGTGTCGTTCTCGGCATGTGTGCCGCCGTGGTCGGCGGCTGGTTTGATGCGGCCCTCAGCCGCTTTCTCGATGCGGTAAACTCCATTCCGAGCAAGCTTTTCGGGCTTGTGGTCGTCGCCGCCGTCGGTTCCTCCATCCCCGTACTCATTGCCACCCTGTCGGTCATCTATACGCCGGGGGCCTATCGTTTCGCCCGGGCGCTCGCCGTCAACGTCAACACCATGGATTTCGTCACCGTCGCCCGCGTGCGCGGCGAAAGCCTGTTCTACCTCGTCGGCTCGGAAATCCTGCCGAACATCATCCGCCCCGTACTCGCCGATCTCGGCGTGCGTTTCGTATTCATCGTGTTGCTTCTGTCGGGCCTCTCCTTCCTCGGCCTCGGCTTGCAGCCGCCGAATGCCGACTGGGGTGCGCTGGTGCGTGAAAACATCGGCGGCCTGCCCTTTGCCGCGCCGGCCGTGATCTTCCCGTCGCTGGCGATTGCCAGCCTGACGATCAGCGTCAATCTGCTGATCGACAATCTGCCGCAGAAAATCCGCGACAGGAGCGAATAATGACCAATCTCGTTGAAATCCGCGGACTGAAAGTCGAGGCCACCACCGATTCTGGCCGCCGCATCGACATCATCAAGGGCGTCGATATCGATATCGCCCAGGGCGAAATCGTTGCACTGATCGGCGAAAGCGGCTCCGGCAAGACCACCATCGCGCTAACCCTGATGGGATATGCCCGGCCGGGCTGCCGCATTTCCGGCGGCAGCGTCACCGTGGCAGGCCGCGACATGGTGCAGCTTTCCGAAGCCGAGCGCGCCAAAGTGCGCGGCACGAAAATATCCTATGTGCCGCAGAGTGCGGCCGCCGCATTCAACCCGGCGCAGAAAATCATTGATCAGGTCATCGAAGTCACCCGCATCCACCACCTTATGCCGCCTCAGGAGGCGCGTAAAAAAGCGGTTGAGCTTTTCAAGGCATTGTCACTGCCCAATCCGGAAACCATCGGCGAGCGATACCCGCATCAGGTTTCCGGCGGCCAGCTGCAGCGCCTCTCCGCCGCCATGGCGCTGATCGGCAATCCTCAACTGGTAATCTTCGACGAACCGACGACCGCACTTGACGTGACGACACAGATCGAGGTTCTGCGTGCCTTCAAATCGGCGATGCGCAAGGGCGGCATCGGCGGCGTCTATGTTTCGCACGACCTTGCCGTCGTTGCCCAGATCGCCGACCGGATCGTCGTGCTGAAAGGCGGCGAGGTTCAGGAAACCGGCACGACCAAGGATATTCTGGAGAACGCCCAACATCCCTATACCCGCGAATTGTTGACCGCTTTTAACGACAAGGTGCGCGTCGTGACACCGCTCAGGCAAAGTGAGGCGACACCGCTCCTTAATATTGATCAGCTGATCGCCGGTTATGGCACGAAAGGCGACGACCGGATGCCGCTGGTGCGTGCGGTGGATTCCGTCAGCCTTGCGGTCTATCCCGGCCGCAATCTCGGCATCATCGGCGAATCCGGCTGCGGAAAATCGACGCTGGCGCGCGCCATTGCCGGCATTCTGCCCGCCGCGAGCGGTCACGTCGTCTTCGAGGGGCATGAACTCAACGTCGATGCCCGGCGTCGGACCAGCGACCAGCTGCGCCGCATGCAGATCGTGTTCCAATATGCCGATACCGCGCTCAATCCGGCAAAACCCATCGAAGATATTCTCGGCCGGCCGCTGACCTTTTATCACGGCATGAAAGGCAAGGCCCGCGATGCGCGGATCGACCAGCTGCTCGATATGGTGAAGCTACCGCGCTCGGTCCGCCACCGCCATCCCTCCGGCCTTTCCGGAGGGCAGAAGCAGCGCGTCAATTTCGCCCGCGCGCTTGCGGCCGAACCATCACTCATCATCTGCGATGAAATCACCTCGGCGCTCGATACGGTCGTCGCAGCCGCGATCATAGATCTGCTCGGAGAATTGCAGCGGGAGCTTGGCCTTTCTTACATCTTCATCAGCCACGATCTTTCGGTGGTTGAAACAATCTGCGACGAAATCGTCGTGATGTATGGCGGCCAGAAAGTGGAGCATCTGGAAACCGAAGCAATCAAATCGCCCACCCATCCCTATTCGAAGCTGCTGTTCTCCTCAGTGCCGAAACTTGACCCGACATGGCTCGACAATCTTCAGCAGGATGCGGAGTTGGTACGGGCGTTCTCCAAGAGGTGAGCCATTGCATCGAAGTTCAGGGCGAAGAGTATAAATATTCCTGCGTCATCCTTGGGCTTGTCCCAAGGATCTAAACACGTCAATAAAATCAATTGGTTGCAGATCCTCTGGACAAGCCCGAGGATGATGTCGAGTGTGAGGCGACCTGCCTCAGCACCTTGGCAACCTTGCCAAAAATGTTCCCGTACCTCAAAGCGGAAACAGGCTGGTCAGCGGCATATGCGATTTGGTGATCGGCGATTTCAGCACCACGAAGCTGAAATATTTATCGATGCCGACATCCATATCCGTCAGCCGCTCCATGATCGACTGATATTCAACGATGCCTGACGTGACGAATTTCAGCAGGTAATCGTAACCACCGGAAACGAGGTGGCATTCCACCACCTGATCGATCTTTTCGACAACGCCGAGAAAGCGGGCAAAATCGATCTGACGATGGTTCTTGAGGGTGATTTCGGTGAAGACGGTCAGTGTCTGGCCAAGCTTGTTGATGTTGATTTGCGCCGAATAACCTTCAATATAACCTTCGGACTGGAGCTTCTTCACCCGCATCAGACAGGGGCTTGGCGAAAGATTGACAAGCTCCGCCAGTTCCACATTGGTGATGCGACCGTTTTTCTGCAGTTCGTAGAGAATCTTGATATCGATCCGGTCAAGTTTCATCACGTGCGGAACCCCTTTTTTGTTTTTGAGCGAGCGGCATAAAATTCTGACGCTGCAGTGGAAATCTTATCACATGCGCGAGCCCTGTCGATGTAAGCATGTTTTTTTGATGCAGCATAAAGAGTTGCAGACACAGCCCCGAACAGCAGGAGATTCCGGCAAACTGCTCAGTCTGGCAGCGCTTGCACGCCAGCCAAGGTAAATTAGGATGAATATAAGGAGTTCGCCCCATGCCCGCCCCGCTGCAACAGATCACGACATCGCCGGAGCTGCCGAAAGCCGCGGACGCCGTCATTATCGGCGGTGGCGTCGTTGGGGTGTTCGCAGCCTACTACCTTGCCCGTCGCGGCCTGAAAGTGGCCCTGGTGGAAAAAGGCCTTGTTGGCGCGGAGCAATCCAGCCGCAACTGGGGCTGGTGCCGGCAGCAGAACCGCGATGCGCGCGAATTGCCGATTTCGACCCAGAGCCTTGCTCTCTGGGAACAATTTGCCACGGAAAGCGGCGAAGACACCGGCTTTCGCCGCTGCGGATTGTTTTACCTGAGCGACAACGAGGCGGAACTTTCCGGCTGGGCGCGCTGGCGCGACTTTGCCCTCACCGCCGGCGTGACGACGCATATGCTGAGCGCCGATGAGGCAAGTGAGCGGGGGCGCGCCACGGGCAAACGCTGGAAGGGCGGCGTCTTCTCACCCACCGATGGCACGGCCGATCCGTCCATGGCAGCACCCGCCGTGGCGCGCGCCATCATCAAGCTGGGCGGCACGGTGCATCAGAATTGCGCCGCGCGCGGGCTTGAGACGGAAGGCGGCAGGGTCAGCGCCGTCGTCACCGAAAAAGGCACGATCCGCACCAAAACCGCCATCATGTCCGGCGGGGCCTGGGCGTCTTCCTTTTGCCGTCAGCTGGGCATTCGTTTCCCGCAGGCTTCCGTCCGTTCCTCCATCCTCTCGGTCACGCCGGGTGCGGAAGGCCTGCCGGACGCGTTGCATACGAAGGCCGTTTCCCTGACACGCCGGAACAACGGCGGTTACACCCTCGCCATCAGCGGCCTTGGCCGCGTCGATCCGACGGCGCAGCAGATGCGGTTCGCGCGTGAATTCGTGCCGATGTTCCTCAAGCGCTGGCGCAGCCTGCGGCCGGGTGGGCTGGAAGGCGTTCGCGGCGGCCACGAAACGTTGAAGCGCTGGCGGCTCGATGCGCCGACGCCGATGGAGCGGGTTCGCATTCTCGATCCGAAACCCAATGCCGCGGCCATCCGGGAGACCCACAAAAGGGCGATCGAACTCCTGCCCGCACTTGGTAAAACCCAAATTTCCGCCGCCTGGGCCGGGTTCATCGACAGCACGCCGGATGGTGTGCCGGCGATTGGCGAAACCAGCGAGTTGCCCGGTTTCATTCTCGCCGCAGGTTTCAGCGGTCATGGTTTCGGCATCGGGCCGGGCGCCGGTCATCTGATCGCCGATATCGTCACGGGTTCAAGCCCGATCGTCGATCCCGCCCCTTATCACCCCAGCCGGTTCCTTGGTTCGTCATGGGGCAAGGTTGCGGATTTCTGAAGCCATAACAGCAAAACAATATCCGCAGGCGAACCTGCGGATATTGCCGTCCGCCGCTTTTTTTTGACCAGTCAGCTCTTTGGCAGTCCGGGGGGATTGGTGCGCGATTCCGGCAGGGCTTCTTCCGCAAGCTGCCAGCGATCGAGAATTTTCGCGTAAGCTCCACTTTTGATCAGATCATTGGTGGCAAGCGTCAGTGCATCCGCCAGTCCAGAACCCTTGCGGGTGGTAATGGCGACATCGGAGCGCTCCGGCCAGCCGGCCGAGAGGGTTCCCACCCGCTTGATGGTCTTGTCGCGCGCGGCAATGAAAACCAGCTGCGCATGCGGCTGGACGATCACATCCGCCCGGCCGGCGGAAAGCGCGACAAGCCGCGTCGCCTCGTCATCGTAGTATTGCAATTCAAGCGGCTTCAAACCGGCGGCGACATTCTCGTCGCTCCATTTCAGCAGAATACGCTCCTGATTGGTGCCGGCACCGACGATGATCCTCAGACCGGCGGCATCCTTCGGCTCGGCGATGGAGGTTATGCCGCTGTCGGACTTGACGAAGAAGCCGTGCAGGCCCTGACGGTAGGTGGAGAAATCGAACTTTTCCTTGCGCTGTTCGGTAACGCCGACATTAGAAATGACGGCGTCATATTTGCCTGAGGCAAGGCCGAGCGGCCAGTCGGCCCAGGCCACGGCCACCAGTTCCAGTTCAAGGCCGAGACTATCGGCAACGGCAAGCGCGTATTCCGGGTCTGCGCCCACGACGGTCTTCGCATCGGTCGCATAGGTCGCCAATGGTGGCCCGCCGGGAGAAACGGCAACGGTGAGTTTGCCCGGCGTGACGAATTTGAAATCTTTCGGTACGGCGGCGATGGCACCGGGGTCTTTTTCAGCCCTGATACGGCCGGGCTGATCCGGTGACAGATCGAAGACATCGGTTGCGAAGGCCGGGGCGAAACCGGAGATAGAGAGAAAGACGCCGAGCATGGCTGTGGCGAAACGAGAGGTGAAACTCATCATGATTTCCCGAGAAAGGATTGCGGGACGGAGGTAGCGCGGGCGGGAGGATGCCCGCGCCACCGGCTGAGTGATGTCCCACCTTCGACTCAGCTTTTAGGAACTCAGTTTTTCACGCTCAGCTCTTGGGCAGGCCGGGCGGATTGGTGCGGGATTCGGTGATGGCTTCCGAGCCGAGATTCCAGCGAGCGAGAACCTTGCCGTAATTGCCGTTCTTGATCTGGGCATTCAGCGCAGCGGTGACGGCCTCGGCAATGCCGGCATCCTTTTTGGAAGCGAAGGCAATTTCCGCCGCTTCCGGCCAGCCGCCCGAGAAGGTGCCGACGAGCTTGGTCTTTTTCTGGCTTGCCGCCTGAAAGGCCGAGGTGGCATTGGGGCCGAGATAGGCATCCGCACGACCGGATTGCAGGGCGACGTCAAGCACGGCCTGATCGTCGTAATATTGCACTTCGGTGTCGGCCAGTCCCTTCGCCTTGTTATCCTTGATCCATTTCAACAGAATCTGTTCCTGATTGGTGGCTGCGCCGACGATCACCTTCAGCCCGGCGACATCTTCAGGCTTGCCGATTGATGTGACCTTGCTGTTGCTGCCCACATAAAAGCCGAGCAGATCGTTGCGATAGCTGGAGAAATCGAATTTTTCCTTGCGCGCTTCCGTCACCGTGATGTTGGATGCGACGGCATCGTATTTGCCGGAAGCAAGGCCGAGCGGCCAGTCGGCCCAGGCAATCGGAACAAGCTGCAGTTCAAGTCCAAGGCTGTCGGCAATCAGCTGGGCGATATCCGGCTCCACGCCAATCGGCGTTTTCGTGTCGCTCGCATAATCGACCAGTGGCAGGCGGAAGGGCACGGTCGCAACCGTCAGCTTCCCGTCGGCAATGAATTTATGACCCGCCGGCAGGAGCTTGATTGCCTCCTCAACCTTTTCGGCGCGCACCCGGCCCTTCTGTTCGGGTGACAGGTCGACCTCCTGCGCATGCGCGGCCGGAATGAGCGCGGTGGTGGCGGTGAAAAGACCACCGGCGAGCAGGGACAATAATTTCGATGAAAAAGCCATGTGAGTGTTGCCTTTGTTGTGATTAGAGGACTTTTGCGAGGAATTCGGCCGTGCGCGGATGTTCGGGTTTGTTGAACACCTTTTCCGGTGTGCCCGTTTCCACGATGCGGCCCTGTTCCATGAAGACGACCCTGTCGGAGACTTCGCGGGCAAAACCGATTTCATGGGTGACGATGATGAGTGTGACGCCGGAGCGGGAGAGCTCCTTGATGACGTCAAGCACTTCGTTGACCAGTTCAGGGTCGAGCGCCGATGTCGGCTCATCGAACAGCAACACCTTGGGCCGCAGGGCGAGTGCCCGGGCAATCGCCACACGTTGCTGCTGGCCGCCGGAAAGCTGGCGCGGGTAGGCATTGGCCTTTTCGGCAAGGCCGACACGGGCCAGAAGATCGCGCGCCTCGGCCTGCGCCTGCTCTTTCGAGATGCCGCGAACCGCGACCGGCGCTTCGATGATGTTTTCAAGCGCGGTGAGATGCGGAAACAGGTTGAAGCTCTGGAACACCATGCCCACTTCGACGCGGCGCTTGAGGATTTCCCGCTCCTTCAGCTCATAAAGCGTATCGCCGTGCTGGCGATAACCGACCAGCTCGCCGTCTATGGCGATAAAGCCGTCATCGACGCGCTCCAGATGGTTGATGGAGCGCAGCAGGGTGGATTTGCCCGAGCCGGATTGGCCAAGAATGGTGGTGACGCTGCCTGCCGGAATGGAAAGGGAGACATCATCCAGCACCTTGAGTGTGCCGAAAGACTTGGAAACCCCGTGGATATTCACCGAACCTCCACGATTTCCGATGCGGAAACCTCCTGCACGCGCAGATACCGAAGCTTCTCGCTTTGCAGGCACTGTCACCACGGCCGCCGGCTCCGCCGCTGCCCGGCGTGGCAGGAAGGTGCGGTAGACGGTAGCGAAAAGCGAAGGGGGCGGATTGCGGAGCGCACCACGGGAAAAATGCCGTTCGATATGATGCTGAGCGATCGATAGCGCCGTCAGGATCACCAGATACCAGACGGTTGCGACCATGAGCAGCGGGATCACTTCCAGATTGCGGCGATAGATGATCTGAATGGTGTAGAACAATTCCGGCAGCGCCAGAATATAGACCTGCGACGTTCCCTTTGCGAGGCCGATGATGTCGTTGAAGGCCGTTGGCAGGATAGAGCGCATGGCCTGCGGCAGAACGATACGGGAGGCCTGCCGCCGGCGTGGAAGGCCGAGCGCGGCGGCGGCTTCCAGCTGCCCCTGATCGACCGAGAGAATGCCGCCACGGACGATTTCCGATGCAAAGGCCGCCTGATTGAGAGTGAGGCCCAGCACAGCGGCCGCAAATGGCGTCATCAGCTGCGTCGTATTCCAGCTGAAAAAGTTGATGCCGGTATAGGGCACGCCGATCGTCACCGTTTCATAGAGATAACCGAGATTGTTGAGGATCAGCAGAAGCACGATCAGCGGGATCGACCGGAAAATCCAGATATAGGTCCAGGAAACGGCAACCAGCAGCGGCGAGCGCGACACACGGGCAAGTGCCAGCAGCGTTCCGAGAACAAAACCAAACAGCGCGCCCAGCGCCGTCAACAGCAATGTCCGGCCAAGGCCAACGAGCACCGGCTCGGCGAAGAACCATTCGGCAAAGACGTCCCAACCCCAGCGCGGATTGCCGAAAACGGAATGCAGCACGGCGGCGATGATGAGAACGGAGAAAACCGTGCCCACCGTTCGCAAGGGATAACGGGCCGGAACGATGCGAAAATGCGAATAACCGCCCTTCACCGCTTCACCCTTCTGCTCGCTGACCGCAACATGCGGAAAATCAGAGGCTATCGTCATAGGAAAAAGCCTTTCACAGATGGGCTGAGGAGGGTTGAGGGCTGGTGTGCGCTATCGCCGCGCGTTCCCCGGCCGGAGGGAGAACGGCGTTGGAGAGCCATTTTTCGAATGGCAGCGACCGGATCGTCTCCGGATCGGCCGCCGTGTCGAAGAGGGCGCGATAACCGTTGGTGAGGTAAAGACCGACGGCTTCCGGCTGGCGGAACCCCGTCGTCAGATAGACGCGGGTATAACCCTGCCGGATCGCCTGCTGCTCCAGCTCCCGAAGCACGATTTTTGCAAGCCCCTGCCGACGATGGGTCGAATGGGTCCAGACCCGCTTGAACTCGGCGGTCTCCTCGTCGTAGCGCATGAAGGCGCCACCGGCGATTGCCTTGCCGTCGCGCAGCAGCAGCAGGAAATTGCCCAAAGGGGGGCTGAAGGCTTCCGGCGGATATTTGTTCAGTTCCGCTCTGGCCCCTTCCGCATTGAAAAAAGTGCCGTAACGGCTGTCATATTCAAACAGCAACTCCTCCAGAAGCGGCGTTGCCAGCGGATCATTGACGGATGTGTAGAGAAAACTATCGCTCATGTCGTTGTTCCTCAGGTTACGGGCAATCAGGAGAGGTATGCTTCAGCCAGGCGCACCCAGAAGCGTGCCGCAGGCGCGATGATCGCATCGTTGAAATCATAGTGAGGGCTGTGCAGCGGCGCGCTGTCGCCATTGCCGACGAACAGGTAAGAGCCGGGCCGCTCCAGCAGCATGAAGGCGAAATCCTCGCTCGCCGTGCGTGGCTGAAAGCCTTCCGCTACCTGTCCGGCGGGAAAATGCTGTCTGGCGACATCGCGGGCAAAAATCGTCTGCGCGGCATGATTGATGACAGGCGGAAAACCGCGGGAATAGGCGACTTCCGCCTTGGCGCCAAAACTTTCCGCCTGCGCTTTGGCGAGCGCCGGAAGCCGTTCCTCGAGCCTGTCGCGCACGGCGGGTGAAAAAGCCCGGGCGGTGATCTGCAATTCCACACTCTCGGGAATGACGTTGGAGGCGGTTCCGCCATGGATGGAACCGACGGTCAGCACCGCCATTTCGCGCGGATCGACGTTGCGGGAAACGATGCTCTGCAGGGCGGTGATGAAGCTTGCCGAAGCCAGAACCGGATCGACCGTCTCATGCGGCGCCGCCCCGTGGCCGCCCTTGCCGACGATCCGCACCTGCGCCTTGTCGACGGAGGCCATGGCAGGGCCTTCGACGAAACCGAACTGTCCGGTTTCCACACCCGGCCAATTGTGCAGGCCGAAGACCGCATCGACGGGAAACCGCTCGAACAGCCGGTCCTTTATCATCGCCCTCGCACCCGCGCCGATTTCCTCGGCGGGCTGGAAAATCAGCGTCAGGGTACCGGAAAAATTTGAGGTTTCAGCAAGATAACGGGCGGCAGCAAGCAGGATCGTTGTGTGACCATCATGACCGCAGGCATGCATGACGCCCGGCGCTTCGCTGGCATAGGCAAGGCCGGTCTCTTCATGAATTGGCAGCGCATCAATATCGGCGCGGATGCCGAGACGTTTTTCACCATGACCCCGTTTCAGGGTGGCAACGACACCGTGACCGCCGACACCCTCCGTTACCTCATATCCGAACGACAGCAGATAACGGGCGATGAGCGCCGCCGTGCGGTTTTCCTTGAGCGACAGCTCCGGATGTCGGTGGAGATCATGCCGGATGGCGATGCTCTCCTCGATGAAGGCAAGGATTCCCCGTTCGGCGTCGTCCTGCGGACGCGCGCCGTCAATGCGGATATTCATGGTTCTGTCTCCTGCACGGCTTTTTGCCCGCCGTGTCTTGTAATCTGCGCGGGCGGCGGCCCTGCCGCCCGGCCGCAGCCTTATGCGATGGCCTTGTCCGAGCCGCTTTCGCCGCTGGAATAGACGCTTTCCCGGAAAGGCAGGCCGAGATGATGGCGAAGCGTTGCCCCTTCCAGATGCGGATCGAAATAACCGCGCCGCTGCAGCACCGGAATGACAAGGCGGATGAAATCATCCAGCCCTTCGGCAATTACGGGGAAGCCCAGAATGAAGCCGTCGGCCGCATCATTTTCCACCCAGCGGATGATTTCATCCGCCACCTTGTCCGGTGTACCGATGAAGCCTTCGCGTGGGGTTGCAGCCTCCAGGGCCGCTTCCCGCAGCGTCTGGTTCTTTTCCTTTGCCCGCCGCTTGATACGGTCGGTCGTTGAACGGAAGCTGTTCTTGCCGATATCACCGAGTTCGGGGAATGGTTCATCCAGCGGATAGGCGCTGAAATCATGGTGGTCGAAAAAGCGGCCGAGATAGGCAAGCGCGTCCTCGATGGTGATGAGGTTGCGGATGACGTCATATTTCGCCTCCGCCTCCTCCTGCGTCTCGCCGACGATCGGGCCGATACCGGGGAAAATCTTCACGTCGCTGGCGGATCTGCCCTGTGCAACGGCGCTCTGCTTTACACGTTTGAGGAAGGTCTGGTTTTCTTCCAGCGAAGCGGAATTGGTGAAGACGGCATCGGCATGTTTGCCCGCAAGGCCGATGCCCGCATCGGAGGAGCCGGCCTGAAACACCACCGGCTGCCCCTGTGGCGAACGCTGGATGTTCAGCGGGCCTTCCACCTGGAAGAACCGTCCCTTGTGACCTAGCGTATGGAGTTTGTCGCGCTCGAAGAACTGTCCGCTCTCCCGGTCGCGCACAAAGGCGTCATCGTCCCAGCTATCCCACAGGCCCTTGATGACTTCGAGATATTCATCGGCGATTTCGTAGCGCAACGCATGTTCCGGATGATTGCGGCTGTAATTCCTGGCCGTGCCTTCAAGCGGCGTCGTCACGGCATTCCATCCCGCACGGCCGCCGCTCAACAGATCGAGCGAGGCGAACTGGCGGGCGATCGTGAAAGGGTCGCTATAAGACGTCGAAACAGTACCCGCGAGACCGATCTTCGAGGTGACGGAGGCAAGCGCCGAAAGAATGGTCAACGGCTCGAAACGGTTGAGGAAATGCGGGATCGACTTGTCGTTGATGTAAAGCCCATCCGCCACGAAGGCGAAGGCGATACCGGCGGCTTCCGCCTTCAGCGCCGTCTTCCTGAAGAAGTCGAAATTGACGCTGGCATCGACCGGGCTTTTGGGATGCCGCCAGGCATTCATATGCCCACCCGGACCCTGAAGCATGATGCCGAAACGGATTTTCTTTCTCGTCATGTCATTTCTCCTGAGGACAAGATCACGCCGCCCGGGAAAGGCGATGCGTGGCCAAGAGTTCAATCGAGGCAAGCCGCTGATCGGCCCCCACATGCGGCGGTTCGATGATGAATTCCTCAATGCCGTGCTCTTCGGAAAGAACACGCAACGCCCGGTGAATATCTTCCGGCGCGCCATGGAGGACGTTGGGCTTGCGCTCTTCGATGCGATAATTGCTGTCACCGGACTGGCGAGCGAACTCTTCCGCCTGCTCGCGCCGGCCGAGATTGAACGCCCTGCCATCGCTCAGAAATACCCGGTAGATGCGCTGTCCCTCCACCTGCCTTGCGGCATGGTCGGGGTCGCTAGCGGCAAAAGCCGACAGGGCAAGGACCGGAGCTTTGCCGCCGCTTTCCTCGCGGAATGCTGAAAGGCTGCGGCGAAGAACCTCCGGATCACCATTGAGGTGGCCGGCAAAGACGAAGTTCCAACCCTTTGAGGCCGCCAGCATTGCGCTTTCCGGGCTGGCGCCGAGCAGAAACCTCTCCGCGGCGACCGGCGGCGCCGGCGTTGCCTGCAATCCGGCCTGCGCGTGGTCCTGCGGAGCGACACCGGACAAGAATGTGGTGAGTTCTCCGAATGCCGTTTCGAAATCCGGCTTTCGCGCCGGGTCATAAGCCTGTTGCAGGGCTGAGGTGGCCAGCGGCAACCCACCCGGCGTCTTGCCAACACCAAGATCGACCCGGCCAGGCGCAAGCGCCGATAGCACGTTGAAGACTTCGGCAACCTTATAGGGGCTGTAATGCTGCAGCATGACGCCGCCTGAACCGACGCGGATGCGGGATGTCTTCGCCAGAATCCACGCCACCAGCGCCTCGGGCGCGGAACCGGCAAGCTCCGGCGAATTGTGATGCTCGGCCACCCAGAACCGGCGGTAACCCAGATCTTCGGCGCGTCTGGCGAGATTGATCGTGTCGCGGAATGCGCCTGCCGCATCCTCACCCGCAGAAACGGGACTCTTATCCAGCAAACTGAGAGTATACATCATCACCTCGCACGTCTTTTGATGCATACTTTGTCTACTGATTTTATATTCTAATAAAGAACGTTCGTTCCACGTTGCGACGCGATCAGAGAAAATATTATTTTCCGTCACGATTCTGGAAGCCGGACTTGGCAAAAATATCCGCAGCACCGGAGATGCGGCGTCTAAAAGGCGGAAAGCAGGCGGTTTTCAAGGCCATATCCGGAGGAAACGGCTTGCGCAGGAATTCGCTAAAAACTACTTAGTAAGTTAGGAATAATATGGCCGGCGTTGCGGAATGTGCCGGCCCTCTTTGCGGATCAGGCGATGTTGACCAAAAAAGGCAAATACGGATTAAAGGCTCTGGTCGATCTGGCGCGATTGCCCCAGGGAGAGACCGCCTTCGTGACCGAGATTGCCACGCGCAACAATATTCCGAAGAAATTTCTGGACACCATTCTTCTGGAGCTGCGCAACAGCGGTATCCTGCGCTCAAAGAAGGGACCGAATGGCGGTTATTCGCTGTCGAAAATGCCATCCGAAATCATGATCGGCCAGGTTATCCGCACGCTGGACGGGCCTTTGGCCCCCATCCGCTGTGCCAGCCGCACCGCCTTTGAAGCCTGCGACGACTGTGACGATCCCGAGACCTGTCAGGTCAGGGTTTCGATGACGGACGTGCGCGACGCCATCGCAACCATTCTGGACAATATGACGCTCGCACAATTCGTCGCGAAGGACGGACAGGACGCGCTTTCCATTCCTGCCGGCAAATAGGCTTCGCTTATTGCCGGCGCAGATCATCCTCCAGAGATGCAATCAGCCCGGGCTCACTTAGGCCATCGATAAGGCCGAGACGCGCCATCAGGATTTCAAGCGTGATGGCGTTGTTCCTGACCGAACGAAAGGTAACGTTTTCCGAGCCCACCTGCGCCGCATCGATATTTGCCGCCAGGCTGGAGATTTGTGCTTTCAAGAGTTCAGTGGCGAGAAAAACCTCGCCGATGACGGGACGCGCCGCGCCCTCGTCTGCCAATCGGTCAATCAGCAGCGTCGAAAGTTCGCGCTGTTTTTCACCCAGCGCCACCGCGGCTTTCAACAGGGTGGCGACGGAGGCGGCGAGATTTCCTGCGCCCTGCGCAAGAAATGTAACCTGATCGGCGCGCAACAGGCCATCCCATGATGTGTCAGGCCGATTGCGCAAAACCACGAGCAGGCTTTTTCCCGCCGCATTAACAGCCGGAACGACAATCCAGTCCGCATCGGTCGAGACAGAGCGCACCACATCATCGGGAAGCCGCAGGGCGAAATCGTCGTCATTCGTTAAGACCGCGTGCTCCGCACTGGCATCGGTGGAAGCAAGAGCGAAGGTTTCACCAAGATCGAGACGGGCAAAGAGGGCCTTGCGTTGCTCTTCGCCGCCGGCATTCCGGATGAATTCAAGCGCAGTGAAATGTTCGACCAGATCACGCGCCGCCTCCGCATCCGCGGCAGCAATAATCGAAAGCGCCTGCGCGAGAATATCGTTGGTTATGTCCGCTCCACCCAGTTCGTTCGGAACGGAGAGGGCAAGAAGGCCGGAGCGGGCGATCCGCGCGTGAATCTGCCCGCTATTTTCGAAGGGACATTTCCCGGCAATTGCCCGGGCGACGGTCAGCACATCGCCATCCGCGCCGAGACGTGGAGGAACGAAACGAATTCTTTCGCCGAGCGGCGTGACAGATCCCATGCTCAACTCCCTCAAAAAATAACCCGTTGAATGCGTTCACTCAGTCCAGCGAATGATAACGCCCGTTCTGATAGACCAGCGAATGTCCGGAGCCGATGCGGATCGCCTCCACCTTGCCGATGATGATGACGTGGCTGTGCCGCTCGATTGCCTCTTCAATGGTGCAATCGATAGCGGCAACGGCGTCCTCAAGGATGGGTGCGCCGCTTGCAAGCCGGGTCCATTCCGCACCGCGATAACGGTCCGCACCCTTCAGGCCGCCAATGCCGGCAAACTGGTTGGCGATGAACTGGTGGTTCGCGCCGATGATATTGACGGCGAGGTGACCGAAACGCTGCACCACCGGCCATGTGGACGACGACCGGTTGAGCGCCACCAGAATTCTCGGCGGATCAACCGACAGGGCGGTGGCCGAGGTGACGGTCGCACCGGTGCGTGCCTCGCCTTCTCCGGCGGTGATGACGCTGACGCCGCCGCCGAGCGTTCTCAGCGCCGCCTTGAGGCTATCAGCATCCGCAGCCTTACCCGAGACCGGATCGCGAAGATTGATGAATTGTTGATCCTTGGCCGCATATTGCAGTGTCATCGATCGCTCCTGAAAACAGCTGAATTGTCCAATAGCTAGCAGCGGCGGCAGGGGATTAAATAGACATCGTTTTCCATAATATTTATATTCTATGGAAATAATGTTCTATCTGTCCGACCCTTTCTTACTCAATCCGGCTGGCAAGAAACCGGACAAAAAAGAGGGTAGCCAATTCCCCCGGCTATATAAGAAATTTCGTTCCAATTTTTCCGAAGAGGAGAGTGTTTGTCTCCCTCCGCGAGACTTGCCACACCGGCAGCCTGTAACCTCAAAAAACCGGGTACAGGCTGAGCATGGCGAAGTTCATTTCGCAGATTTCTTCCCGTTCAAGCTCGAGATCGCTTTTTCCCTGCCTGATACGCCCGGAATGATCCAGCGGATGAAGAGTAACCTGCTCATCTGCCTGAGGCCGACGCCGGGTCAGACCGAAAAGATCGAAAGTAAACGCATGAAATCCCTGCGGCATGTGCGCCTCCTTTGCTCAACATCCACTATCCTCCGGCGACGATCCAAAATCGTCAATATTTTCCATCAAATTACTATTCTATAATTACCCGGCGGCCTGCAAAGGCGGACTACGGTTGCCCGAATGCGGAAAATTCCATTTCGCAGGCCAGAATCGGCAGGATTTCAGCGCATGAGCGTCACGGCCAGGCAAACCGGCGTTTAAGGATGAGACCTGCAAAAGCGCCAAGACAACAAAAAAGGAAGAATACCCAACCCGACACCGCACCCGCATGAATGCCCGACAGCAGCACGCCGATGGTGCAGCCAAGCGCTGTCATGCCACCCCAGCCCATCAGCACACCTCCGGCAAACCGGGTCATCAGCCCACCAGTAGACGGCCAGGATGGCTGGAATTTTCCCGCCGAAAGCGCGGCTGCGAAGCTCGCAAAGATCAGCCCCAGCACAAAGACGCCGTTAGGCGACAGGATCGTGGTTTTTACCGCGCTGATGCAGCCCCGTACCGTATCGAGGCCCGCAAGCGTTTCCGGCACCCATGCCGCGGATGCACCAGCCGTTCTGACGATGCTGCCGAGTTCGGCGGTTACCCCAAGCGGCGCAACGCGGAAATAGGAAAAGGCGCTGATAGCTGCAACCAGAACCCCGGTGACGACGGGCGGCCAGCGTTCAACAAAAACGCTTCGCAGGGCCTGATGCAGCCGGTTTTCCGATGCACACAATGAAACAGGCGCTTCCCTGTCGAAAAAGAGAACAATGAAGATCAGCCCGGCCAGAACAAAGCCGGCAAGCAGCAGCGCCAGGCCATATCCAAGATGGTGCGGCAGCCAGATCGGCGGGTCGCTGAAAACGCTGAGCGTATAAAGGAAATTCCAGCTGAGGAGCGCCAGCAGAAAACCGAGCGCTGCACCGACAATGGCAAGAACGGAACCAAAGGCTCCCTCCCCCAGCCGGTAAAAGTGTCCCGACAGGCAGGAGCCGGAAAGCGCAGCGCCAACACCGAAAACCGTCGACGCCAACGCCAGGACCCAGCCGACCGGGCCGATATGCGCGTTGGGCGGCAGGCGGCCGGGCTGCGGAACCGGCATCCACGCGATGGTGATGATCTGATAAAATACCACGCCCGCAAGAAGTGCGACAAGGATTGCAAGAACGCCATCCGAGCGCCTGTTGTCGACGAAATCGCGAAAATTGCAGAGAAAACAGAACCGTCCGCGCTGCATCACAATGCCGAAAGCAACGCCGGCCAGAAGTGAAAATGCAAGCTGCCTGCCATTTTCAAGCGCCCCCAGCTGATGAGCCGCAACAGCCAACGTGCATAAAATGGCAAAGGCCGTGAGGCGGCGAAGGGTGAAACGCATGTGGGACCGGACATGTCAGGAGAAACGCCAGTACACCGCTGGCGCACTGGCTTCAAAGAGGAGGGAGCGGCGGCTTATTTGCCTGTCCAGACCGTGCCGGTTGGATTGCTGATGGGAACGCCGACCGCATTTCCATATTCGGTCCAGGAGCCGTCATAGTTGCGGACGTCGTAACCGAGTATCTTCTTCAATGCGAACCAGGTGTGGCTGGAGCGCTCGCCGATACGGCAATAGGTGATGACCGGGGCGGAGCCGTCGATGCCCTTTTCGGCATAGATCGCCTTGATCTCATCTGCGGATTTGAAGGTCCCGTCCTTGTTGACGATGGTGCCCCACGGCACGTTGACAGCGCCGGGAATATGGCCCGCGCGAACCGAAAGCTCCTTGACGCCATCAGGCGCGAAAATTTTGCCCGAATATTCATCCGCCGAGCGGATATCGACGAGCTTGATATTGTGTTTGCCTTCGGCCACCGCAACGACATCCACGAACCGCGCCCGCACCGACGTATCCGGCTCGCCGAGCTTCAGCTTCGTTTCAGCCGTTGCCGGTGCCGATGTATCGAAAGGCAGGCCCTGCGCTTCCCAGAGCTTACGGCCGCCATCCAGCAGCTTCACCCGGTCGCCGAGACCATAGGTTTCGAAAATCCATGCGCCCCAGGCGGCGAACCAGTTGTTGTTGTCGCCATATAAAACGATTGTCGTATCGTCGTCCACACCGGCCTTCTGCAGCAGGGACTGGAAATTCTCACGCGCGGCGATGTCGCGCTTTTCCTTGTCAACGAGATCGGTGTGCCAGTTGAGGTTCACTGCACCGGGAATATGCCCGCGCTCATAAACACCGGTATCGACGCTGACCTCAAACACCCGGACATTCGGATTATCGAGATTTTCCTTCAGCCAGTCGGCCGTTACCAGCGCTTCCGAAGCCCCCGCCGCAGACAGCGATACCGCCGACAACAACAATCCGCCGAGAGCCGACGTTACAAGCTTTATTCTGGACATTTCCTTACCCCTTCCTGATTTGATGACCGATGAAAGGTGACAACAAAACCATTCGGAGCGAAGAAACACTTTTCCATATTTTCTGTAGAAAATAAATACAGCCTCTCAAAAACAATCAAAAGGTGAAATTCAAAATTTAATGCGGATAATTCGGCATTAAAGCTCCCAAAGGTTGTAGTATGCCGCAAATGGGGACCGACCGCCGGAGGCGAATACATTGACGAATGAAAACGCTACAAACCGCCGGCATCACCCTGAACCAGCGCACCGTGCAAGGCCGACAATCCGCGCTTCCTCGATCGAGTAGCCGTCCCTTCAGAACCGGCTGCCGACTTCAAGCGTGCGAAAAGAGCATATCCTTCCGGCCAACGTCCGAACCCGGCGGCGATGTTGATATGCCCGACGGAACCGAGATTGACGAGATCGCTTCCCCAATCGGCGGCAGTGCGGGCCAGTTCTTCCGGGTTCATATAGGGGTCGTTCGTGCTGCCCACGACGAGGCTGGGGAAAGCAAGTGGCGCCTGCGGAAAAGCGCCGAAGCGAACGATGCAGGGATGCATCGCCTCGACTTTGTCGAGATGGGCGGGCGCCACCAGAAGCGCGCCCTTGATTTTGGCAGCCACTGGTCGCGACGCCATATTCGCCACCAGCAGGCAACCAAGGCTGTGGGCGACGATATAGGCGCTTTCCGTTGAAGCGAGCGACGCTTCCAGACGATCGAGCCAATCTTCAAGAACCGGGCAATCCCAATTTTCCTGATCGACCAGTTGCGCCTGCGGATCATCGAACAGCCAATGCCGCTGCCAATGCCCCTCATCCGAACCGTTGAGACCGGAGACAATCAAGGTGGTACACATGCCTACTCCATTTTTTGCGGGCGGTGTGTGCCAAGCATGCTGAATTTTCCGATTTTAATCGACTATTGCCTTGCTCACCTTCGCTTGCCTCGAGAAAAATTGATCTAGGCAGTGCTGAAAGAGCAGAAAATGCTTTTATAACGGGGGTTCTGGAACCAATCCTATAGAAACATTGTCTAAAATTTTTTCGATAGAAAATATGTGCAATATGAGGGATCGATGCGGAAAGCTTTTCCTCTGCCACACCCCAAAAGAAACGCCGCTGCTTGGCCGGGCCGCCGCCGGTTTGCCATTCTCGCAGGATCGGAGGCTTTCGCCTCCTGAACCTAAAAATGGTAAGGCCGCACCTCGGCCAGCCCATTTCACCGCGACATAAACGAAAATTCAGGCGGATAATGTGAGCAGCAAGAGCGAATTTCTCTGGTACATCCCCAATGACGTCAAAGCCGGCCACCGGGGCGATGTCGTCAGCGACAAGCATAACAGCCTCGATACATTGACCAGCCACGCGAAGGCGCTGGAAAACCATGGCTGGAAAGGCGCACTGCTCGGCACCGGCTGGGGCCGGCCGGATACGTTTACGGTGGCGGCCGCACTTGCGGCGCGCACCAGCACGTTCGAGCCGCTGATCGCCATCCGCCCCGGCTACTGGAAGCCGGCCAATCTCGCCTCGGCCGCCGCCACGCTCGATCAGCTTTCCGGCGGCCGGGTGCGGATCAACGTCGTCTCCGGTCGCGACGAGCTTGCAGCCTATGGCGACGAAGAAGGCGATCAGGCGCACCGTTATGCGCGCACGAAAGAATTCATGCGGCTGGTGCGGCGGCTCTGGACCGAAGAAAACGTCACTTTCGACGGCGAGCATTTCCGGGTGAAGAATTCCACCGTTTCGCCGCGCATCACCGAGCGCGCTGCCCGGCCACATCCGAGGCTCTATTTCGGCGGTGCCTCCGAGGCCGCCGAACAGGTGGCCGCAACCGAGGCCGATGTGCAGCTGTTCTGGGGCGAACCGCTTGCCGGCGTGCGCGAACGGATCGAACGGCTGAGGCACTTGAGTGATAAGCTTGGCCGCGATCTGCCGCCGCTGCAATTCGGCCTGCGGATCACCACGCTGGTGCGCGAAACGACAGCCGAGGCTTGGCGCGATGCGGAAGCGAAGGTTGCCGAGATGGCCGCCAACAATGGCGTGCGCTGGAACGACCACCTGCAAGGGGTGGCAGTCGGCCAGCGCCGCCTGCTGGATTTGCATCAGCGGGGTGATGTGCTTGATGATAATCTCTACACCGCACCCGGCAAATTCGGCGGCGGCGGGGCCGCAACCACATGGCTGGTGGGTTCGGCGGAAGATGTGGCCGCGTCGTTGCGCAAATACCGCGCGCTCGGCATCACCCATTTCGTGCTGTCCGACACGCCCTATCTTCAGGAGATCGAACGGCAGGGCGACATGCTGTTGCCGCTATTCCGGGACTGACAAAATGGGCGGCCTCGTCCGGCAAGGCCGCCCATCTCCTCGCCGTTCAACCGCTCACGGACTTGATGATCTGTCGGCCGAGAATCGTGCGGATCATATGGCTTTGCGGCGCATGCGCTCTGGCCGTGATGGCATCGCGGTGATGACGCTCGAGATTATAGTCCCGGCGCAGACCGCGATTGCCGCCGAGTTCCAGCGCTAGATCCGTCACCGCCACTGCATTGTCGATCACCACATGCCGAACGGCCAGCGCATCCGTTCCCACCTTTTCACCCGCATCGATATCGCGCGCGACGGAAAGAAGCAGACGCCTGTTTGCCGCCAGCAGAACTTCGATCTGACCGAGACCTTCCTGAATGCGGGGAATGGAGGACAACGGCGCGCCGAGGCTGGCGGGAACATGGCCCGTCAGATGGCGCAACAGTGCGTCACGCGCCGAAAGCGCAACACCATGATAGACGGACGCCAGAAGCACGAAGAAATTATAACCATCCACCTCGTCGCGCCGTAGCGGCTCGTTCGCCGGCTGTTCGGCGACGAGATCGGCAAGCGGCACCTTCACCTCCTCCAGCACCAGATCGTGGCTTGCGGTGGCATACATGCCGGTCGCTTCCCATGCCTTTTCCTGGGCGATGCCGGGCGCATCGATGGGAACCAGAAGCTGGATCAGGCGCGGCACCTCCTCTGTCGTCACGGCCAGCACGATTGCCCATTTAAGGCCCGGCAAGCCAGTGACGAAGCTCTTGCGGCCGTTCACCACCCAGAACTCGCCCTCGATCCGCGCCGTCGTTTCCGGCAGGCCGCCATGTGCCGGCGAACCGATACCCGGCTCGGCCTGCGCATTGTTCAAGAGCGCCAGCTCCCTGCTATTGGCGGCCAGCACCTTCGCGGCCAGAGCCGCCGGCCACTTGCCACGCCGGACTGCGGCATGAACGCTGTAATGCATGGCGAGAATGAGGGCGGTGGAGGGATCACCCTTGGCAATGGCCGCGATCACGGCATGCGCTGTTTCCATGCCCTCCCCCCAGCCGCCGTCTTTTTCAGCGGTGACGAGGCCGAGCAGGCCCGATTTGAACAGCGCCTCGAAATTTCCGGCGGCGAATTCGCCGCTTTTGTCGTGATCCGCTGCGGTCCGGCTGAAATCTTCGGCCAGCGCGGTTGCGATGGCGACGGGACTGGAAGGCTGCACCGGCGGAACGGCGGAGAGTGCGACGCTCATGCAACCGCCCTTTCACTTGCCGTGACGAAACGGTCGTCAATCCACCCGCCGAGATCGAAGTCGTTTTCAAGGAAACCCCATTGGTGCAGGAAATCCTTGTAATGGCCGACAGCACCAACAAGGTCCGCATCGAGACCGAGGCCAAGATGGCGGTGAACATCAGGCCCGTTGGCGGCAAGAACCTGTTCTTCCGTCGCGCCCGCCTCACGCGCGATGAACCGGCGGGTTTCTTCCGGATGCTGCTCCGCCCAGAGCGAGGCTCTGGCAATGGCACCAACCAGCCGCTCCACCAGATCGGGGCGCTCATCGGCAAGCCGTCCGTCAACCGTCAGCACACGGGGTGAACCGGAATTGATGCGTATCTTCGGATCGGGGTGAAAACCGAACTCCGCCACCTGCACCGCACCCACAAGATTCGCAGCGGCGATGCCGGCGGTTCCCTTGACGAAAATCGCATCGACCTCGCCACGCAACAGCGCGATGATCTCCTCGCCGAAGGATTGCCGACGCTTCAGGCCGAAAAGCGATGGCCCCTCCTGCGAGGCCAGCACCGAATCCTTGATGACGATATCCGTCAGCTGGATATCCTCGACCTTCAGCCCTTCCAGCGAAAGCGCCGAGGTGATGCCCTTCAGCGCCGTTGCCCGCATGAAATCGACGATGCCTTCCGGCCGGCGCGGCACGCCGAAACGGCGGCCGACGAGATCGGCAAGCAAGCGGATACCGGTTTCCGGCAGGGTGATGATCGCCTGAAACTCATCCGTCCAGGTAATGCCGATAAGACGCGTATTACGCCCTTCGGAACGGGCGCGGATGGGCGGCACATTGCCGCCGTGGCGGAAGGACCATTCCAGCGTGTGGTTGAAATGGCTTTGCCGCACGGAACGATCCGGCGAATCGATGATGGATTTCAGCGCGATGCCGACCTCCTCGAAGGTCTGCCCGAGATAACCGAGCTGCGCCGCCAGCCCGACTGGCGTGGGCACCGGGCAGCGTGTGTACCAGATTTCAGAAAGTGTCGTGCTCATGGCTTTGGCCTCGATGAAAGGGAAAAGTCCCGGCCCCCTGCAAAGCGGGCCGGGGCTGGCGAGACGATCAGGATGCGGCGATATGCGCGAAGGCGAGGCTTCCCGCCACCCCTTCGGCACCGATGGTGTGATCGGCGATGCGCTTGTTGTAGATGGTGATTTCAGGGGCGGCGACGATGTCGATGGCAGGCACATCCTCGACGAGGATCTGCTGGATTTCCTTCCATTGCGCGACGCGCTTGTCGGGATCGATCTCGATGGCGGCGGCTTCGAGAAGCGCATCGACCTTGGGGTTGCTGTAGGCCGCACCATTGGAGAATGGCACGCCCTTCTTGAAGTTCTTCGACCAATAAAGCCGCTGCACGCCGACGGTCGGGTCGAAGAGATTGCTCATGCCCTCATAGGCAAAATCGAAATCGCGATCCGTGTAGATGCGCTTGGTATAGGTGGCGAAATCCTGGGTGCGCACCGTCACGTCAACACCGACCTTGGCCAGCGCCTGACGAATATAGTCAGCACCGCGCGGATAGGCCTCGGTACTCGGCACATAATCGAGATTGAGCTTGAAACGGATGCCATCCGCACCGCGCTTGTATCCGGCCTCATCCAGCAGCGCTTCCGCCGTCTTCAGGTCGATCGGATATGTCTTCAGATCGTTGACATACCATTTCGCAAGCTTCGGATTGATCGGCCCTGTTATCGTCGCGCCATAACCGAAATTGACCGTGTTGAAGATGATATTGCGGTCAATCACATGCGCGAAGGCGCGGCGCACCCGCACGTCCTTGAAGACGTCCTTTTCAAGGTTGAATTCCACGCGGCTGATGGAGTTGGTATATTGATAACCGTTCGTCTCGAAGCCGAGGCTCGGCAGCTCCTTCAGGCGGTCGAGATCGCTATAGGCGACCGGCGTGCTGGGGGCGAGATCGATCTCTCCGGTTTCGATGGCAATCGCCCGGGCAGAAGCATCCGGAATGAAGCGAACAATCAGCTTGTCGAGATAGGGGCGCGGCGCATCCCAATAATCGGCATTGCGCTCAAAAACGATATGGCTGCCGCGCACCCACTCTTTGAACTTGAACGGGCCGGTGCCGATGGGGGCGAGATTGACCGGGTTTTCGGTGACTTTCGTACCCTCGTAGAGATGTTTGGGCACGATGGGCGTTTCAGCTGCGGCAAGCGCCGTTATCAGGTAAGGTGCAGGCTTGGAAAGAACCAGAACCGCCGTCAACTCATCCGGCGTCTCGACGCTGGTGAGGTTCAGGAAGGTATTGCGGCCGCGCGGATGCACTTCCTTGATGGTGGAGATGGAAAACGCCACATCGGCGGATGTGAACGGCTTGCCGTCATGCCACGTCACACCGGGCCGCAGATTGAAGGTGTACCGCAGGCCATCTGAGCTCACATCCCAGGATTTGGCCAGAAGCGGCTTGGGATTGAGGTCGAAATCATAGGTCAGCAGCCCTTCGGTGACCTTGGGCGATATATAGACGGAATTATAGGCCGTGTGCGCAATGGTCGTCAGCACCGGCGGTTCCGACGCGATCAGCAGGGTGGCCGTGCCGCCGCTTGTCGGCTCCGCCGCGAAAAGCTTCAGCCCCGGCAATGACACGACGCCGAGCGCCACGGACGCCAGCAGAAACCCACGCCGCGTCGTCTGGTTGAAAACAGTCATGCGATACCCTCTCCTTGATATTGCCGGCAAAAACCGGTGAAACTGAATGGCCACGTTTTGAAAGAAGTTTGTTTCATGACTAAGAGCGATATTGGCATGAAACACCAACAACGCTTTTAATTAGGAATTTTCTTTTTTATAACGTGTTATTTTCCGTTAATTTCAGAAAATAATTCTATTACTCTTTGACAAATTCCATAAAATTAGTCAACTAATACTCATGCCTTAGAGAGGCTGATTTATGTTTTGCAAGATTGTGGACTGGAGCCGATGTCGAATTCGAAGAGGATTTTATCCCAGGCAAAGCGGGTAGCCATTCAGGCCATTCCGACGGTGCTGGGCATCGTCATCCTGAACTTCTTCCTGCTGCAACTGGCGCCGGGTGATGCGGCGGATGTGCTGGCGGCGGAAGCGGGTTCGGCAACCGTCGAGACCATGGCCGAAATGCGCTCGCGCTTCGGACTGGACCTGCCGATCGTGCATCAGCTCATGAACTATCTCGGCAATCTGGCCCAGTTCAGCCTCGGATTTTCGCCGCGTTATGGCATGCCGGTCGCCGATCTCATCGGCCAGCGCCTGCCCGGCACGCTGGCCCTGATGGGAGCAGCACTTGCCATTGCGATTTTCGTCGGCGTGTTCCTGGGCTCGATCATGGCGCTTTTTTCCGGCAAGCTGCCGGACCGGATCATTTCCATCGGCTCGCTGATCTTTTATTCCGTGCCGGGTTTCTGGATCGGCCTGATGCTCATCCTCACCTTTTCGGTCAAGCTCGGCTGGCTGCCCTCAGGCGGTGACAGCACCATCGGCAGCAGCCTCACCGGTTTCGCCGCCTTTCTCGACAGGCTGCGCTATATCGTTCTGCCCGCCCTTTCGCTGGCGCTTTATTTTCTGGCGATCTATGCCCGCCTTACCCGTGCGGCGATGCTGGAGGTAAAATCCCAGGACTATGTGCGCACGGCGCGCGCCAAGGGCGTTTCGCCGCTCCGGCTCACCACACGCCATATTCTGCGCAATGCGCTCATCCCCATCACGACAATGGCCGGCATGCATATTGGCGGCCTGCTGGGCGGCGCGGTCGTGGTCGAGACCGTGTTCAGCTGGCCCGGCCTTGGCCGCCTCGCTTTCGAGGCCGTTATGGCGCGTGATTTCAGTGTGCTGCTCGGCATCCTGCTTCTTTCTTCCCTCGTCGTCATCATCGTCAATGCAGCCGTGGACCTGTTGCAGGCATGGCTCGATCCCCGCATCGGAGAAAGCCGATGAATTCCTCCCCCATCACTGCGGTTCTCGACACGGCCGAACTCGACGCTGAAGAGACCAATCCAAAACCGAAAAAGCCCGAGGAAAAGCTCTGGCCCTATATTCATGCGCCGGATGCGCTTTCCGCCCGCTCTGTCTCCGTGCCCCGGCGTGGCCTACGGCGGGAACTGAAAATCTTCCTGACCAACCCCAACGCCATCGTCGGGCTGCTGTTTCTCGCCACCGTCCTCATCGCCGCTCTCACAGCCCCGCTGATCTATCCCGGCGACCCGCTTGAAATGGTCGCCCGTCCCTTCCTCTGGCCCGGCCAGAACCCGGCCTATCCGCTCGGCACCGATAGCATGGGCCGGGATGTTCTGGCTGGCATCGTGCACGGCGCACGTATCTCGCTGACTGTCGGTGTCGTGGCGACGCTGATCGGCCTGACCATCGGCATCTCGGTCGGCGCTTTTGCCGGTTATTTCGGCGGCATCATCGATGATATCCTCGTCAAGCTGATCGAAATCTTCCAGACCTTGCCGAATTTCGTGCTGCTGGTCGTGCTCGTCGCCATCGCCCAGCCCTCGGTCACCACGGTCACATCGGCCATCGGCATCATCACCTGGCCGCTCGTCGCCCGCCTCACCCGCGCCGAATTCCGCGCCATCCGCGAGAAGGACTATGTGCTGGCGGCTCGAAGCCTCGGTTATGGCCATGCGCGGATCGTCTTTCAGGAAATTCTGCCCAATGCGCTGCCGCCGATCATCGTCACCTCCTCCGTCATGGTGGCAGGCGCGATCCTCATGGAAGCAGCACTGTCCTTCATGGGGTTGGGCGACCCCAACCGTGTTTCCTGGGGGTCGATGATCGGTTCGGGCCGCGATGTCATCCGCACCGCCTGGTATCTGACCGCCCTTCCCGGCCTTGCCATCGTCTTCACCGTCATTTCGCTGAACCTCATCAGCGATGGCCTCAACGATGCGCTCAACCCGCGTTTTTCGGAGGAACGCCGATGAGCAAACTGATCGAAGTCCACGATCTCTCCGTCAGCTTCGGCGCGGCCCAGCCGGTCAAGGGCGTCAGCTTTGACGTACAATCCGGTGAAATGCTGGCCATCGTCGGCGAAAGCGGTTCGGGAAAATCGCTGACCGCACTCGGCCTTATCGGCCTGCTTCCCTCCCACGCCAAGATCGGCGGCCGGGTTCTGCTTGAAGGGCGCGATCTCCTGCCGCTGTCCGAACGGCAATGGCGCGGCATTCGCGGCCGGGATATCGGCATGATCTTTCAGGAACCGATGACCTCGCTGAACCCCGTCCTGACCATTGGCGAACAGATCATCGAAGTGCTGCGCATCCATGAAAAAATCGACCGGCGTCAGGCCCGCAAACGCGCCATCGAGCTTTTGGACCTCGTCAATATTCCCGATGCCGGCCGCCGTGTGGATGACTATCCGCACCAGCTTTCCGGCGGCATGCGCCAGCGCGTCATGATCGCTATCGGCGTCGCCTGCAATCCGAAACTCCTGATCGCCGACGAAGCGACGACCGCGCTCGACGTGACGATACAGGCGCAGATCCTGCAACTGCTCGACAATCTGCGCCGCGATCTCAACATGGCCGTCATTCTCATCACCCACGATCTCGGCATCGTGGCGCAATGGGCGGACCGGGTGATGGTCATGTATGCTGGCCGCAAGGTGGAAGAGGGTCTGCCGGAACCGGTCTTCTCCAACCCGTACCACCCCTATACGCGCGGCCTGCTCGCCGCCTCCCCGCGCGCCGAAGACGGCCAGCATTATCGTGACGGGCCGCTCATCGAAATACCCGGATCCATCGTTTCCGCCACTGGGGAACGTGGCTGCGCCTTCCGGCCGCGCTGTCCGAGCGCCCGTGGTTTCTGCGGGCAATTCGTGCCGCCGCTGCGGCCGATTTCGGAAGGCCGCTACGCCGCCTGCCCCTTCGTATTCCCGACATCACAGGAGGTATCCGATGACGCTCTTGTCAGTGCATAGCCTCTCCACCCATTACACGGGCGGACGCGGCACCGTGCGCGCCGTCGATGACGTGTCGCTCGACATCGAGGCCGGCGAGACGGTGGCGCTGGTGGGTGAATCCGGCTGCGGCAAATCCTCGCTCGGCAAGTCGCTGATGCGGCTGGTCGAGCCGTCGTCCGGCAGGATCACCTTCAAAGGCGCGGATGTGACGGCAATGTCGTCATCACAGTTGCGCGGCATCCGCCGCCGCATCCAGATGATCTTTCAGGATCCCTTCGCCTCGCTCAATCCGCGTCACACGGTTCGCACCATCCTCACCGCGCCGCTGAAAGTGCATGGCATCGGCGACAGGGCGCAGCAGCGCGAGATCGTCGAGGCCATCATCGCACAGGTGGGTCTGCCGCCTGACGCACTCGACCGTTATCCGCATGAATTTTCCGGCGGCCAGCGCCAGCGCATCGGCATTGCCCGCGCACTGGTTCTGGAGCCGGAACTGGTAGTCTGCGACGAGCCAGTCTCGGCGCTCGATCTTTCCATACAGGCGCAAATCCTCAACCTTCTGGTGGAGATGAAGAAGCGGCTGTCGCTCTCCTATCTGTTCGTGTCCCATGACCTCTCGGTCGTGCGCTATTTTTCCGACCGGGTGCTGGTCATGTATCTCGGCAAGATCGTGGAAAGCGCGCCGACCGCGGAACTCTGGGCCTCGCCAAAACATCCCTATACCCGTGCGCTGCTCGCCGCCGTTCCGGACCCCGCCCGCCGCAAGCAGGCCGCACCCATTTCCGGTGACCTGCCAAGCCCGCACGATCCGCCATCCGGCTGCCGGTTTCACACCCGCTGCCCGCTCGCCACCGATCTCTGTCGCGAAAAAGCGCCGGATTACACCCTTTTCGGCAAGAACCACGCCGTGGCCTGCCACCATGCCCAATAAACTTAAAGGAGCAACCATAATGGTCGACTATCGCTATCTCGGACGCAGCGCGCTGAAAGTTTCACCGCTGAGCCTCGGCACCATGATGTTCGGAGGCCCGACACCGGATGACGTGGCCTTCCGCATCATCGACAAGGCGCGCGAACAGGGCATCAACTTCATCGATACCGCCGACGTCTATCACGACGGTAAGTCGGAAGAAGTCGTCGGTCGCGGCATCAAGGCCACGCGCGATCATTGGGTTCTGGCGACGAAATTCGTCAATTCCCATACCAAGGGTCCCAATCTCGGCGGGCATTCGCGCAAATGGGTGATCGAGACCGTCGAGAATTCGCTGCGCCGTCTCAACACCGATTATATCGATATCCTCTATTTCCACCGCGCCGTCTTCGATGCGCCGCTGGAAGAGCCGTTGCGCGCCATTGCCGATCTCATCCGTGCCGGCAAGCTGCGTTATTTCGGCGTTTCGAACTTCCGTGGCTGGCGCATTGCCGAAATTGCGCATCTGGCCGACCAGCTCGGCATCGACCGACCGGTTGCCAGCCAGCCGCTCTACAACATCGTCAACCGCACGGCGGAAGCCGAGCAGCTGCCGGCGGCCAATCACTATGGCCTTGGCGTCGTATCCTACTCCCCGCTGGCGCGCGGTGTGCTGACCGGCAAATACCAGCCGGGCGAACAGCCGGGCGCCGACACGCGCGTCGGGCGTGGCGACAAGCGCGTTCTGGAAACAGAATGGCGTCCGGAATCTATTGAAATTGCCCAGAAGGTTGCGGCGCACGCCGCATCGAAGGGCGTTTCGGCAGCAGATTTCGCGCTCGCCTGGGTGCTGAACAACAAGTTCGTCACCGCCGCCATCACCGGCCCGCGCACTGAAGAGCACTGGAACGGCTATATCCGCGCCCTCGATGTGAAAATCGATGCCGAAGATGAAGCACTGGTCGACAGCCTTGTGACGACAGGCCATCCCTCGACACCCGGCTTCAACGATCCGAGCCATCCCGTCGAAGGCCGCGTGCCGCGTAATCTCGAGGCCGCACACCGCCCGGCGCTTAAGCCCCGCGCGGTCGCCTGATCGTCCAGACGAATATGCTTGCGGCGCAATTGTGTCGCAGGCCCTCACATCCGCTCACGGGAAAACCGCAATGTCCAATCTGAAACCACAGACAACCACCACCGACAATTCCGGCGTGCCGAGCCGTGACGAGATTCTGGCCCGGGCTAAGGACATTGCGGCTATCGCGGCCAGGGATGCCGCCCGCCGCGAGCGCCAGCGTGACCTGCCCTTCGACATCTTCGCCCTTGTTAAAGAGGCGAAGATCGGCACGCTGCGTGTCCCCGAAGCCAAGGGCGGACCGGGCGGCTCGATTGCCGATTATATTGAAGTGCTGATGATCCTCGGGGAAGCCGACAGCAATATTCCGCACGCACTTCGCAGCCATTTCAACTTCACCGAAAATCTCGCGCTGGCACCCATCGAGCTGGAGGACCGGCGGCATCTCGAACAGGTCCTCGCCGGCAAACTTTTCGCGGGCGCCAGCACCGAACAAGGCACCAAACGCCCCGGCGAAATCACCACGCGGCTGAGTGCGGATGGCGACCGCTACCGGCTGAACGGCCGCAAATGGTATGCGACCGGCACCGCCTTTGCCGATTTCGGCACCTTCAGCGCCATTGGCGATGACGAGCAGCCGATCGGCGTGCTCATTCCGCTTGATCGTGCCGGCATCACCATTCTCGATGACTGGGACAGCATGGGCCAGCGGATGACCGCAAGCGGCGGCGTGCTGCTTGAGAATGTCGAGGTGCTGCCGCATGAGCTGACGACCCGCAAGCTCGGCACCCAGATCGGCCGCCACAGCTCGGCCATGCGGCAACTGCATCTCGCCGCATCTGCCGCCGGCGCGGTTCAGGGGGCGCTCAACGACGGTGTGGAGTATGTTCTGCGCCAAGCGCGCACCACGCTTCACAGCGCTGCGGAAACCGCCAATCAAGACCCCTTCGTGCAGAAGACGCTCGGCGAAATCAGCGCCGGCGCTTTCGCCGTCAAGACACTCATCCGCGAAGCGGCCAGAACGCTGGACCGAACGGCTGTCGCCTTTGCGAATGGTGATGAAGAGGCGATAGAAGCGGCCTTGCTGGAAGGTTCGCTCGCCACCGCCCGCACCCAGATCATTGCCTCGCAGCTTTCTTTGACGGTCGCCACCAATCTCTACGAACTTGGCGGCGGCTCGGCGACATCGAGCGATCGGAATTTCGACCGCCACTGGCGCAACATCCGCACCGTCTACAATCACAATCCGCTGGCCCATAAGGCGCGGGTGATCGGCGACTATTACCTCAACGGCACCACGACCCACCTCAGGGAAGGCCGGGTGTTCTGACCATGCGGAAGATGGCAGGCGGCACAGGAGGAGCAGTAATGAGAACGGAGTTTATCGCTCCCGCCGGGAGCCGGGCGGCTTTTCGCCTGCCGACACTTTCCCGGCTGCCGCCGCTGACGGCGCTGCGCGCCTTCGTTGTTGCCGCCCGCCATGCCAGCTTTTCGCGGGCAGCGGAGGAACTGCATGTCTCGACCGCCGCCATCGGCCAGCAGGTCCGAATTCTCGAAACCCATCTCGGTCAGCCGCTTTTCAGCCGCCAGCGCGGCGAATTGCTGCTGACCGATGCCGGCAGCGCGCTTTATCCCGGCCTTGCCGATGCTTTCGAGACGATGATCGGCAGTCTTTCCGACCTGATGGTTTCGAACGCCCGGCCGCAGCTGAAGATTCTGGCGGAAGGTTGTTTTGCCGCCCGCTGGCTGGCGCCACGGCTGGGCAACATCGCATCTGCGCTTGCTGATATGGACCTTTCGATCTTATCCCTTGAGGGCGACACCATCGACCTCACTCATTTCGACGCCGATTGCGCCATTATCGCCACCCATGCGCACATCCCCGGTTTCATTCACGAGCCGCTTTTCAGCGACACCGTCAGCGCCGTCTGTACGCCTGATTTCGCCAGCCGCCACCGGCTTTGCGGCGAGCCTGACCGGCTGCGCGATCTCTCCTTTGCGATGTTGCGCGGCAATGGCGCGGACGCCGCTTTCGAATGGGCAAACTGGCTTCGCGCCTGCCGCATTCCGTTCAGGCTTTCAGCCACCGGCCCCCGTTTTTCACGCCAGACCGCGCTGATCGAAGCGATCTTATCTGGCCACGGCATCGGCCTTGCGCGCCACTCCCTGATTTCGGAAGAGCTGAAAAGCGGCCGCGTGATTGCACCTTTCGGCGCACCGCAGCCGACGGCCAGCCGTTATCACCTGCTGACCAGCCCCGACAGGCGGCGGCTGCCGGAGGTCGCATCTCTACTCGCTTTGTTGCGCGAGGATATACTCTCCCTAGAGACCGCCGCCTGAACACGCCCGTCCCACCTCAGGCGCGTTCCCTTTGCAACTCTTTGGCCGCGTATATATTTTCGGGCCGTGGCAGACCATAATGGTCGCGCAGCGTATCGCCCTCATAATCCTCGCGGAACAGGCCTCGCTGTTTCAAGATCGGCACCACCTCATCCACGAAAATATCGAACCCGCCAGTCAGCCATGGCGGCATGATGTTGAAGCCGTCGGCAGCACCCTGCCGGAACCAGGTCTCGATCCAGTCCGCCACCTGTTGCGGCGTTCCGGAAATCACCTTGTGGCCGCGCCCGCCGGCAAGCCGGTGCAGCAATTGCCGGATCGTAGGGTTTTCCCGGTCGATGACATCGAGAACCAGTTGATGACGGCTGCTATCCGCCTGCGCCCGCGTGGCTTCCACAGCCTCCTGCGGCAAGGGCTGATCGAGATCGGCCGATGAGAGGTCTATGCCGGTGATGCGCTGCAATTGCCCGAGCGAAAAGGCAGGCTGGATGAGATCGTTAAAGGAGGCCTCGAGTTTTCGTGCCTCCTCTTCGGTGGAGGCGATGAAGGGGCTGATACCCGGCAGGATTTTCACATGGGCGGGATTGCGCCCCGTGGCCGCCACGCGACGCTTGATATCGGAATAAAAAGACCGCGCACTCTCCAGAGTCTGATGCGCGGTAAAGATCGCCTCGGCATATTGGGCAGCAAAACCACGCCCCTCCTCCGAGGAGCCGGCCTGCACATAGACAGGCCTGCCCTGCGGTGAGCGCGGCAGGTTGAGAGCGCCCCGCACCCGGTAAAACTCACCTTCGTGATTGGCAGGATGAATGTGGTCGGTATCGGCGAAAAGCCCGCTCTCCTTGTCGGCGACGATGGCGTCGTCTTCCCAGCTGTCCCAGAGCTTCGTCACCACATCGACGAACTCGATGGCCTGCCGGTAACGGTCGGCATGGGGCGGATGCTGTTGCAGATTGAAGTTGCCGGCCGCCGCATCGGCCGAGGTCGTGACGATGTTCCAGCCCACCCGGCCACCGCTGATATGATCGACCGAGGCGAACAGCCGGGCGAGATTGTAAGGCTCGTAATAGGTGGTAGAGGCCGTGGCGATGAAGCCGATCTTTTCGGTGACGGCGGCAAGGGCCGCCAGCATGGTGATCGGCTCCAGCCGATGGCGGGCGGCATAGCGGATATTGGCATCCAGCACCGGCGCATCGGCAAAGAAGATCGCATCCAGCTTCGCCGCCTCGGCCTTGCGGGCAATATCCTGATAGAGCCTTATATCGGTGACGCGGTGCGGCTCCGACTCTGGATGCCGCCAGGCCGCCTCATGATGTCCGCCCGGATAGATGAAGGCATTGAGGACCAGCTTCTCGGATTTTCTGCTCATGGCGATGAACCCTTTTTAACTCTGACTCGGCTTCGAAAAAGGTGAGGAAACCTCACGCTTCCTTCGTCACCCATGCTTTGGCGAGATTGCCGCTGAGACCTTCCGCCCCCGTCGCATAATCCTTGATGCGCACGCTGCCGACGACCGGCTGGATGGGCGAGACGAGATTGATGACGGGGAGATCCCTGGCGACGACGGCCTGAAACTCCCTGAAGAACGCCGCGCGCTTTTCGATGTCAGGTTCCACCGCCGCCGCTTCCAGCAGCCGGTCCACGTCCGGGTTGGAATAGTGGCTGGCATTGGAGAACGGCAGACCGATCTTGAAGTTCTTGCTCCAGTAGACGCGCTGCACGCCGGCCGTCGGATCGAAGGTGTTGGAGAGGGATTCGACCGAAAGATCCCAAGCACGGTCGGTATAGACTACCTTCACATAGGTGCCGAAATCGAACTTCTGGATATCCGCCTCGATACCGATTTTCGACAGCGCCTGCGCGATGAAATCCGAATAGGTCTGTGGATTGAACGGGTTGGTGGTAACCCTGAGCTTGAAGCGCTTGCCGCCGTCCTTGCGCGGGAAGCCCGCCTCATCCAGCAGCTTTTCCGAAAGCGCTATATCGAACTTGGCAAAACCAATGTCGGGATTGTGGAATTTCGCAAGGCCGGGGCTGATCGGCGTGGGCGACGGCACGGCATAACCGTAAAGCACGGTATCGATCAGCGCCGGAACATCGATGGCGTGGGCGATGGCCTGCCTGACCTTCAAGTCCTTGAGATAGTCGTTCTCCAGGTTGATCACCAGCTGGTTCTGCTGGCCGGCATAGGCATAGATGCGGTCATCCACCTTCAGCGTCGGGATGGATTTCAGCCGTTCCAGATCGGCAAGCGCCACCGGGTTGGGGCCGATATCGCCTTCCCCGGTTTCCAGTGCGGCCGCACGGGCGCCCGCATCGTTGATAAGGCGGATGATGACGCGGTCGAGATGGGCGCGCGGCGCATCCCAATAATCCGCATTTTTCTCCAGCAGGACGTGGCTGCCCGGCACCCATTCCTTCAGCACGAAGGGACCGCTGCCGATGATCTGGGCGGTTTTCGGATTTTCGGTCGGCTTGAAGGTTTCGAAAATATGCTTCGGCACGATTGGCGATTCCGACGAGGCGAGCGCGGTGATCAGGCCCGGTGCCGGTTTGGACAGCTTCACCTTTGCGACCAGCGGATCGGAGGTATCGACGCTTTCGACATGCGAGAACGTCGCCCGGCCGCGCGGATGGGCTTCCTTCAGCCGCAGGATCGAAAATTCCACATCCGCCGATGTCACCGGTTTGCCGTCATGGAATTTCGCTTTCGGCTGCAGATGGAAGACATATTCCAGCCCGTCGGCCGAAACGCTCCATTCCTTCGCAAGGCTGGGCTGCGGCGAAAGCTCATAATCATAGGTCAAAAGCCCGTCGTAAATCTTCGAGCCGATGAACTGCGGGCCACCCGCGCTGGTGTTGATGGCCACCAACTGGGTCGGCTCAGGGAAATATACGATCTTCAGCGTGCCGCCTGAAACGGGCTCTTCGGCGGCGGCAAAAGAACCGCCCGGCAGCGCCACGAAAGCGCCGGCGGCGAGGGCTATTTTATGAAACTGGCGTCTGGAAAAGGTCATGTCTGTCTCCGAAAAAATCCGATGTGCGGGTGCGGCAACTCAATGCAGCTGCGGGAACCCATGGCGCTCGGCAAGAATTTGCAAAATGCGTTTGGTGTCCTGAATGAAATGCGTGTCGCCCTTGGCCGTCGCGTCGCTGGGCACATCGCCGGCAAAGACGAACAGCGGCAGTGACTGGTTTTCTTCACCCACGACAGCAATGACCGCCTCACGCGGACGCTGAAAACCGACCCGGCGGATATCGATCTGCGCCGCAAGCTCTGGAAAGGCGGCAAGCAGGCCTTCGATCTGGTTACAATGCGGGCAGACGAACCGGACACCGGGGAGTTTCGGGTCCTCAAATCCGGGGGCGATCAGAAAAAGTGTGTCCTTGGCCATGGCATCCATCATTTGCAGGTGAGATTTCCTGCTCACAGTGCAGGTGGCCAAAGCGTGGGTCCAGAAAGCAATTCTTGCTTTAAAACGAAGAATTACTTTGCGCTAAATTACTGATGAAACTGATTTTTTCGAAATTTCCGTTAGTAACATCGCTGTTTCGGCCGACATGTTTCATGCGCAAAGTTTTTCTCGAAAACGGGCGCGCGGCGCGAAGGTGCAAAAAGAATGGAGGGCAGATTTCGGCAATAAAAAACCCGGCAGAATTGCCGGGTTCTGGTGAGAGGTCGTTGGCGCAAAACCTCTCCTTGGTCACGCTCGGGCCTATCCCGGGCATCTGCAATCTACAAGGCCAGGATGACTTGGCACATCCTCGGTACAAGACCGAGGACGACGTCGAATGTGGAGGAAGGTTCGTCATTACTCTCGCTCCACAGGATCGCCGGACTTGCCCTCAATCGCTCTTCCAGGCCGTCGCCAGATCGCCATAGGCAATGTCGATGGTCGTCACGAGAGACTTCAGGCTGGTGTTGCGCAGAATGACGGTCGGTAAAGCGACGATCGAGAAATTCGGCAGGTCGTCACCGGTGATTTTCTGAATGTCGTGGAATTGCGCCGCCCGTTTTGTCTCATCCACCTCGGTTGCGGCAGCGCGGAAACGATCGTCCACCTTGGGATTGTTATAGTGGGCGGCGTTGACATAAGGCGCCGGGTTCTTGATGCCGTCCGACCAGTAGAGACGCTGCACGCCCGCCGTCGGGTCAAAAAGCCGGCTGATGCCGTTCACCGTCAGGTCGAAACCGCGCTCGGTATAAACGCGCTTGATGAAGGTGGCGAGATCGCCTTCAACGATGTCCACCTTCACACCGAGCTTGCCGAAGGAGGAACGCAGATATTCAGCTGTTTTGCGGAAGACGTCGGATGGCAGGAAGGCCAGCCGCAACGAAAAACGGGTGCCATCCGCGCCTTTCGGGTAACCGGCCTTGTCCAGCAACTCGTTTGCCCTGGCGAGATCGAAGGGATAGGTGAAGGGCTTTTCATCATTATAGGCGGTGAAGACGGCCGGAATGTTTGAACCAGCTGGTTTGGCTGTTCCGAAGAAGATTGCATCGTTGATGAAATCGCGGTCGATGGCATGGGCCAGCGCCTGCCGGACCTCTTTTTTCGCAAGGATCGGGTTCTCCAGATTGAACTCGAAGATGGCGGCATTGTTGAGATAGGCGTCGGTATAGACCTCCACCGCAAGTTTCGGATTCTGCCGCAGGCGCTCCAGATCGCTGTAGGAAACATCGGCTGTGTAATCCGCCTCGCCGGTTTCCACCGAAATGGTGGTGGAGGCCGCATCGGCAACAAAGCGCGCCACGAAACCGTCGAGATAGGGCAGATCGGCCTGCCAGTAATTCGGGTTCTTCTTGAGCTTCACATAGCTGCCGCGTTTCCATTCCTCGAAAACGAAGGGGCCGGTGCCGATGGGCGCATTGCCGTTCGGGCTTTCATTGTAGTTTTCCGAAGCATAGGCATGGGCCGGCAGGATGGGCGTTTCGCCGCCCGTCAGCGCCCGCAGAAGGTAGGGTGCGGGTTTGGAAAGCACCACCACAGCCGTCAGCGGATCGGGTGTTTCGATATCGGCAATATTGGCAAAGGTGATGCGCCCGCGCGGGCCGACCTTCTTGAAGGCCAGCAGCGAGAATTTCACATCCTGCGACGTGAAATCCTTGCCGTCATGCCATTTGACGCCCTTGCGCAGCCTGAAAGTGTGGCGCAGTCCGTCGGCCGATGTTTCCCAGTTTTCGGCCAGAACCGGATGCGGTTTGAACTCGCCGTCGAACCGCACCAACCCTTCGAGGATTTTCGTGGAAATGGCGCGGGTGCGCGTGTTGGAATCGGAAAGCGGCACCAGCGTCGTCGGCTCGCCAAGACCCGCAAGAGTGACGATCCCGCCCTTTTTCGGCGCCTCCGCCGCCACTGCCGGCAATGATGGCAACAGGACAGCCCCGCTCAGCGCAGCGGCCAGAAGCAATGTCTTACGTCTTGTAATATCCATGGATGTTTCCTCTTGCAGACTCGTTTTCAAATTTTCAGACAGCCTTCAGCCGGGTTTCCACCAGCCGGGCAAACAGGGTGGCCCCAACCGGAAGAATGGCGTCGTCAACGATGAAACCGGGATTGTGGGCCGGCAGGGTGCCGGAATGGCCAAGGGTGAAAAACGCGCCGGGCGCGTGTTTCAGGAGATCGGCGAAATCCTCGCTGCCCATGAAGCGGCCCGGTTCGGTGGAAACGCGCTCATCCCCGAGCACCTCGCGCGCCACGCCGGCAACGATGTCCACCGAAGCGTTGTCATTGGTCAAAACCGAGAATATGTCGCGAATATCCACCTCGGCAGTCAGGCCGTAAGCCGCGGCGATGTGATCCGAGATGGTGCGGATGCGGCCCCGAATGGTTTCGCGCACGCTGTCGGAGAAGGCCCGCACGGTTCCGGCAATCGAGGCCGTTTCGGGAATGACGTTATAGGCCGATCCCGCCTCGATGCGGGTGATCGACAGCACGGCGGGATCGGTGGGCGGTATGTTGCGGCTGACGATGGTCTGCAAGGCCTGAATGAGTTCCCCCGTGGCCGGCACCGGATCGCGCGCGACATCCGGATGGGCCGCATGCGCGCCCCTGCCCTTCAGCCGGATATCGAAGAAATCCGCACCCGCCAGAATGGTGCCGGGCGAAACCTTGAGATGATTGGGGGCTGCATGGGAGGAATTGTGCAGCCCGTAAATCTCGTCAACGGGAAAATCTCTAAACAGCCCATCGGCGATCATGGCGCGCGCGCCGCCGAGACCCTCCTCGGCCGGCTGGAAAATGAAGACGACCGTGCCGGCGAAATCACGGGTTTCCGCCAGATAACGGGCGGTGCCGAGCAGGATGGTGGTGTGCACATCATGCCCGCAGCCGTGGAATTTGCCGGGATAGATTGACGCGTAAGGCAGGCCGGTTTCCTCCGGCATCGGCAGGGCGTCCATATCGGCCCTGAGCCCGATGGAGCGATTGCCCGCGTGGCGGCCGCGCAGCACACCGACCACGCCGGTCTTGCCACAACCACGATGCACCTCGATGCCCCAGGAAGCGAGCTTTTCAGCGACGATGCCTGATGTGCGCACCTCCTCGAAACCGATTTCCGGGTGCTGGTGCAGATCGTGGCGGATGGAGACGAGTTCGGGAACATAGGTCCCGATCCGCTCCAGAATTTTCGGTGCTGATGTTTTGACGGGATCGGCGGCAATATTCACGGTATCTCCTCAGGGCAAAAAATATCGTTGTCGCAATCTCGGCGATTGCGAGGTGCAAGCTTGGGAACTGGAAAATCGGGGCGGAAGAGGCGTCAGAGCCTCAGACCCGCCTCCTTCATCAACGGCAGAATGCGCTCGCCGAAATAATCAAGGTCTTCGCGGAAATCGTAGAAATTCAGCTGCACGCCATCGATGCCGGCCTTTTTCAGGCCGACAAGCTGCTCGACCACCTGTTCCGGCGAACCGATGATTTCGATATTGCCGCCGAGATTGCGCCCCTGTTTATGGCGCGCATCGCCGCGACCACGCCAGGCATGGGCGTCGCTGTCGTAATTATTGGTGGCGAAGGCGCGGGTGCCGGACTGCGGTTTTCCCGCCTCGATGGCATCGGCATAGGCAAAGGCCTCCCTCTCCGTGTCGCGGCTGACGATGATCGGATTGATGAGCGTCTTCGCCTGCCGGCCATAGGCCTTGGCGCGATTCTTGATGGTGGCGACATGATCGGGAAGCGTTTCCAGCGCGCTGTCTATATGCGATCCACCGGGTGAGGTGACGAAGACCAGATCGGAATGGCGGGCGGCGAAATCGATGCCTGCCGGCGACCCCGTCGCGGTGACCAACGGCGGGCGGCCAAAGGCGGGTTTCGGCGTTATCCAGCCATTATTGATCGCCCACGGATTGAGCTTACCCTCATAGGAGAAGTTTTCGGTTTCGCCCCACAGCCGGTGAAGCACATCGAACAATTCGCCCGCCATGTCGTAGCGCTTGTCGTGGTCGATGCGCTGCCAGCCGAACATTTCATGTTCAATGGCGCGGTGGCCGGTGACGATGTTGATGCCCCAGCGTCCTTTGGCGATATGATCCAGCGTCGCACCATATTTGGCGAGATGCAGCGGATGGAGAGGCCCGTAAAGCACATGGATGGTGGAGATCAGCAGAATGCTCTTGGTCACCGCTGCCATGGCGCCAAGCGCGATGAAACTGTCGAGCGAGGATTCGCCGTCATAACCGCCCTTGGGCAGCCATTGCGTGCGGCTGAAGGCGATCTCGAAACCAAGCTCTTCCGCCCGCTTCACCAGTTCGACATTGTAATCGAACGTCCAGCTGTTGCTGGTCGGCAGGCTGGAGAAATTGATGTCCTGCAGATTGAGGAACAAGCCCAGCATCAGCGGCTGTTTTACCGCCCGGCTGAGCGGGCTGTCTTCGAAATCGGCCGGACCTTTCAGTTCGTGGCCATCTTGCAATGGGGCAGTCAGCGCCATGTCTTTTCTCCCTCGGAATGATCGCCCTGCGGGGTGGGCGCAGCCAGCCGTGCGCGCAGATAACCTTCCACCCCACGGGGCAAGCGACCGGTAATCTGGTGAATATTATCGTTGACGGAAGCGGCGAGACCTTCGCGGATGAGCTGGCCGAATTCGCCTATCGCTTTCTGTTCGAACGCGCCGATATGGGGCGGAAAGGCCGGGACGTTGTGCGATACTCCGACCGGACGATGCAGGATACGAGCAGCGATGCGGGCAATTTCCAGCGCCGTCAGCGCTTCGCCACCGGTGATCACCAGGGGGCCGGCAAGCGGTGCGCTGGCGGTCAGCGCATCAACAGCCACATCGGCAATATCATCGGCATCGATGAAGGAGACAGCCGCATTGCCGAAACGGGCGGGCACATCCTCTCCCCTGCGCAGCGCGACAACAACGGGCTCCAGCGCCACCTGCATCCAGGCATTTGGCCGCAACACCGTGTGCGCGATGCCGCTCCCGGCCAGATGCGCTTCCACCTGCGCATGGGCCGCACCCGAGATGGAGCGCGCGGCGTGCTTAACGGTCCAGTCGGAGCCGGATATTTTCACGATCCGCGACACGCCGGCAAAGAGAGCCGCATCGATGACTGCATTCTGGTCTGTCGCCAGCGTTTCACCGATGGGCGAAAGCAGGAAGACCGTTTCTATGCCACGCAAGGCATTGTTCAGGCTGGCCGGATCAGAGAAGTTTCCTTCTGCAATATCCACCCTGTCGCCCCAGAGCTGGAGCGCTTCCTCACGCCGGCGGGTCAGCGCCCGTGCCTTCACCTGCTTTTGCAAAAGACGGCTGACGACACGTTGGCCCAGCTTGCCGGTTGCGCCGGTGACAAGAATGGTGGCTGTCATGGCACCCTCACTTTCCCGCACGGCGTTGCGCAGCACCTTGCAATAAAGAGAGGGCGCGTGGATCGGCCCACTCCCGCACATCGAAATCGTCAGGGATGAATTTCCATTCCAGCAAGAAATCCTTGAAGTGGCTCAGCGCATCCAGCTCGGCCGGGTCAAGATCGAGCTGGAGATTGCGATACACATCCGCACCATTGGCGGCCAGAACCGCCTCCTCGCTGACGCCGATCTCGCGGGCGATGAAACGCACGGCTTCCGCCGGATTTTCATTCGCCCATTGGGCAACCCGCTGCACGGTGGCCACCAGTTCCGCCACCAGATCGGGCCGCTCGTCGGCAAAGGTGGCATCCACGGTCAAAGGGCGCGGCGTGCCATTGTTGATGCGGATTTTCGGATCAGGATGAAACCCCGTCGATACGACGACCTGCGCGCCGATGAGATTGGCGACGGTGACGCCTTCCGCACCCTTCACGAAAAACGCATCGATATGGCCGCGGTGCAGTGCTGCGATTTCCTCGCCATAGGGAAGCCGTCGGCGCAGACCGTGGAACCTCTCATCCGTCGGCCCAAGCAGCACCGGTTCCCTTGCCGTCAGATCGATCAGCTCGACATCCGCAACAGAGAGGCCGGAAACGGTCAATGCCGAGACGATGCCCTTCAGGGACGTCGCGCGCTGAAAATCGATGGTTTCGTTCGGTCGTTTCGGCAGGCCGACGCGCCGCCCCTTCAAATCTCCGCCCTTGCTAATTCCACTTGCCGGCAAGGCGATGACGGCCTGAAATTCGTCGGTTCTCGTCAGCCCTACCAGCCGCGTTTTCCGGCCACCGGATTTCGCCCAGATGGGGGGAATATTGCCGCCCTGACGGAAAGACCAGTCAAGCCGGTGATCGAAATGGCTCTGGCGGATGGCCGGATCAGCCGCATCGCGAATGGAGGAAACAGAGATGCCATGGCCGGCGAAACGTTCCTCGATCCAGCCAAGCTGCACCGCGATGGAAAGCGGCGTTGGCGCCGGGCAGCGTGTGTACCACAACGTCACGGGTTGGGTTGCTTGGCGAAGGGCGGCATCAGCCATGGCGTTCGTCCTCGAAATTGCGATCTGGACAGCACGCTACACGCCGCAGGATATTTTCTATAGATAAAGTGTACTATTTAGGGGGGCGTTAAGGAAATTCGTTTCCATATCGCGACCGTTCCGGAGGGAAGACAGAATATCCTTTCGATAACAGGAGCATTTTCGGTGAAATAATCGTCCGCGCCTCGACCACCTCCCCCTTCAACTGCGGGCCGGATACGACGGCCCGCGAAAGTTTTTCTTCTCCGAGCGGCAAGGATTTTTAACTCGCGACCGCAACCCCGGCTGTTACGCTTCCCGGCAATTGCACCGGCCGCAGGCCGGAAATCCAACACGGGCTGAAAAGAAAAAGTAAAAACATGAGCAAGACCAAACGCCGGCTCAATCTCAATGTCGGCATCAACACGACAGGATATCTTCCCAATGCCTGGAAATATCGCAGCGGCGACCGGCACGATATCAATGATATCGGCTATTATCGGCGGCTGACGGAGCTGGCGCATAAAGGCCGGTTCGATGCCGTTTTCCTGTCCGATCATCCGGCATTGCTGACCGACCCGGCCAGCCGCCCGTTTCATACCATCGATCCGCTCATTCTCTCCACATCGCTTGCCGCGCAGGTGCCGGATATAGGTTTCGTGGCGACGGTTTCCTCCACCTATAATTCTCCCTATAATTTTGCGAGACGAACGCAATCCATCGACGTCGTCACCGGCGGTCGGTTGATCGTCAACATCGTCTCTAACTTCAACCCCAGTGTCGCCGCCAATTTCGGTAACGACCCGCTGCCGCCGCGCAGCGAACGTTATGCCAAGGCCACCGAATTTCTCGATGTCGCGAAGAAACTCTGGTCAAGCTGGGACCCCCGCCGCGAAGGCGAGGTACCGGAAGACCGCTTCTGGGATGCGACGACCGCCGAGACGATCGATCATGAGGGGGCGTTCTTCCATGTCAAAGGCCCGCTCAACGTGCCGCGCGGGCCACAGGGACATCCCGTCATCGCCCAGGCTGGCGCTTCCGAAGGCGGCATCGATCTGGCGGCGCGCCACGGCGAGATCATTTATTGCAATATCCTGTCCCGACCGGCAGGTCAGGCCTTCGGTAAAAAGGTCCGCGACCGCGCCGTCTCTTTCGGCCGCGATCCCTCCGGCATCCGCATCGTGCCCGGCCTCGTCGTCATTCTCGGCGAGACCCGTGACGAGGCGCTTCGCAAACACGAACTTTACAGCGGAACCGGCTCGGAAGACGGTCTTCTGGCACGCTTCGCAAGGGAAAACGGCATTGATCCGCGCGATTTCGATCCCGACGTAAAACTCGATGGCGAGCGCTTTATTCCCGACCAGAACCGGCAATGGGCAGTTGGTATGGGGCTTGGCCTTTCCGAGTTATTGACCCATGAAAAGCTCACCGCCCGTGAGGCCGTAAGGCGCTCGGAAGGACACCACCGGCTGCTGCTCGGCACGCCGGAAGAGGTGGCGGACGGCATTATCGACCTGTGGCAGGATGGCACGGTGGATGGCTACACCTTGCAGCCGCCGCGCGCACCGGACGATATTGCCGAATTCGTGGAAAAGGTCGTGCCGGTTCTGCAGGATCGCGGCGTTTACCCGCGCGAATACGAAGGTGCGACGATCCGCGACCGCTATGGTCTGCCCTATCCCGATTGAACGGCAGATGCGGCGCTGTTGAAGCGCCGCAGGTCCATCTCCAGCCGTCTCCCGCTGCAAGCGGGAGTGGCTGATGTCAGGGACATATTATTGCCCCGCCGCCACTTTCAAAACGGCCTGCCCGCCGAAAAACTGCGGTACGACGGACGCGAAATCCGTGACGATCTGGCGATAATCTTCCGGCTGGAACTCATAGGGCAATTCCAGACGGAATTCCGTGACATGCGGCAGCACGGGGTCGTGCGACAGCTTTTCCAGAATCTCCTCAGTCGTGCCAACGATATCGGGCAGGAAAAGTGTGCGGCGCGCACCATGCGGTGTGGTCGTGCGCTTGTCGCGCTCGGCAACAAATTCCGCATAACGGCGGCGTGTCGCGGGGCTTGCGCTATCGGTCGGCAGGATCACCCGTCCTAGCGCGACACGCGGCTGGCGCTCATGCGCCCATTCCTGCCGGAAGCGGGCAACGAGAGCCGCCTGCGCGGTCAGAAAATCATCGGTATTTTCACCGCTGACGATGTTGCCGGTCAGAAGATTGAAGCCTGCCTTGCCAGCCCAGCGTGCGGAATTCTGCGATCCGCCGCCATACCACAACCTGTCGGTCAAACCCCTGGCCAAGGGCCGAAGGCGCGGCACCTGCGCACCGGCGGCATTCCCAGCCTCCGTCTCGCTGGACAAAGGCTCCGATCTCAAGGCTCTGGCCAGCTTCTCGGCGCGGGCATGGCTGTAATCCGCATCAGGAGCCGCATCGACGTAGTCCGAAATCAGATGGGCAAAGGGCGGCGCGCCCACGGAAACGCCGACATTCAGCCGCCCGCGTGACAGGATATCCACCGTGGCGAGATCTTCGGCCAGCCGGAACGGGTTTTCATAACCCAGTTGGATAACGGCGGTGCCAAGGCCGATCCGCTTGGTGCGCTGTGACGCCGCCGCGAGAAAGGTGGCCGCCGAGGATACGCCGCGTTCCAGATGGCGCTGACGCACCCAGGCGCTGTGATACCCCAGCGCCTCCCCGCCTTCTAAAAGCTGCAGCGTTTCCTCCAACCCCTGTGCGGGATCATCATCGTTATAATTGCCGGGAACCAGAAAGGCGAAATGGGAAATATGGGAAAGGGGCATAGTGTGCGTCCGGGAATAGTTGCTGAAGAAGATGGGCTCGGGCGGCATTGCTGCGGCCGTTCTTGCCCGCCGCGTATATTCAGCAGAATGCCCGATAACGGGCGCGGCTGGCACGGCATGGTCTTTTATAGTCCCGGTCATTATTGAAAGATCGTTGCGCGATTCAATAATCTACTAAAATTATAGATTTATTCACAACAACCCTGCCGCGCCCGGCTCTCCACGTCCGCTTTTTCTTTCGCAGCTCCTGTCAGCCACAAAGCCGGTCTGCCCATCACTCCAGATGCCAGCTTTCCGACAAAAAACTTGATTTCCCATCCAAACATGTAATACAGATTATCATACATGTTGACAAATAACGCAGACATGTATGACATTGCAGTAACCACGAACGCTGCGATACCTGCATGAGGGAGGAATTATGATCATCACCGACGTCGAGGTCCGTGTTTTTCGCACGACGACCCGTCGCCACTCGGACAGTGCCGGTCACGCACATCCGGGTCCGGCGCATCAGGTGGAACAGGCCATGCTGACCGTCCGCACGGAAGATGGGCAGGAAGGCCACTCCTTCACCGCACCGGAGATCGTTCGCCCGCATCTCATCGAAAAATTCGTCAAGAAAGTCCTGATCGGTGAAGACCATCGCGACCGCGAACGGCTGTGGCAGGATCTTGCCCACTGGCAGCGCGGTTCGGCCGCACAGCTGACGGACCGCACACTGGCGGTCGTGGACTGCGCATTGTGGGATCTTGCCGGCCGCTCGCTCAACCAACCTGTATACAAGTTGATCGGCGGTTATCGCGACAAGGTGCTGGCCTATGGCTCCATCATGTGCGGTGACGAGCTGGAAGGCGGGCTGGCGACGCCGGAAGATTACGGCCGTTTTGCCGAAACGCTGGTGAAGCGCGGTTACAAGGGCATCAAGCTGCACACCTGGATGCCGCCTGTCAGCTGGGCGCCGGATGTGAAGATGGACCTCAAGGCCTGCGCCGCCGTGCGCGAGGCAGTCGGACCCGATATTCACCTGATGATCGACGCCTTCCACTGGTATTCCCGCACCGATGCGCTGGCACTGGGTCGGGGCCTGGAAAAGCTTGACTTCGACTGGATCGAAGAGCCGATGGATGAGCAGTCGCTGTCTTCCTACAAATGGCTCTCCGACAATCTCGATATCCCCGTCGTCGGCCCGGAAAGTGCGGCCGGCAAGCACTGGCACCGCGCCGAGTGGATCAAGGCCGGCGCCTGCGATATCCTGCGCACCGGCGTCAACGATGTCGGCGGCATCACCCCGGCGCTGAAGACCATGCATCTGGCCGAGGCTTTCGGCATGGAATGCGAAGTGCATGGCAACACGGCCATGAACCTGCATGTGGTGGCCGCCACCAAGAATTGCCGCTGGTATGAGCGCGGCCTGTTGCACCCCTTCCTCGAATATGATGATGGCCACGACTATCTGAAGTCGCTGTCGGACCCGATGGACCGTGACGGCTTCGTCCGCGTTCCCGACCGCCCGGGCCTTGGCGAGGACATTGATTTTACCTTCATCGATAACAACCGGGTGAGGTAACGGGCGATGAAAACGGTGCTCGCCTTTGGAGACAGCCTCACCTGGGGCGCGGACCCGGCAACGGGTCTTCGCCACCCGGTCGAACATCGCTGGCCGGAGGTTCTGGAAACCGAGCTTGCCGGAAGGGTAAAGGTTCATCCGGAAGGTCTTGGCGGGCGTACCACCTGTTATGACGACCATGCTGGCCCCGCCTGCCGCAACGGCGCGCGGGCGCTTGAGGTCGCGCTTTCGTGCCACATGCCGCTTGATCTCGTCATCGTCATGCTCGGCACCAACGACATCAAGCCGGTGCATGGCGGGCGGGCGGAAGCCGCCGTTTCCGGCATGCGACGGCTGGCGCAGATCGTCGAGACCTTCATCTACAAGCCACGAGAGGCCGTGCCGAAACTTCTGATCGTCGCACCGCCGCCCTGCGTGGAAGGCCCCGGCGGAGAACCTGCCGGCGGGCGCGATATCGAACAATCGCTGCGTCTTGCCCCGCTTTACCGCAAACTTGCGACCGAACTCGGACACGCCTTCTTCGATGCCGGATCGGTCGCCAGCGCCTCGCCGGTGGATGGCGTGCATCTGGAAGCGCTGGCAACGGCGGCAATCGGCCGGGCGCTTGTTGCACCCGTCAGAGACATTCTTGGCTGATCACGCAAAGCCTTTGGAGGAACCAGGCGCGCGTGGATCGAAACTTGGAAGGCCGTATGAACCGGCCGCATTGGGAGGAAAGATGAAACATTTTCTTGCAACCGCAGCGCTTGGCGCCTTGTTGATCGGCGCCATGCCGCTCAGTGTTTTCGCCGAAACGCCGAAAGACCAGCTTATCGTCGCCACGACCATGAGCAATATCCTGACCCTCGATCCCGCCGCCATCACCGGCCGTGAGACCGTGCAGGTTTTGAACAACGTCTATGACACACTGGTCGTGCTTTCGCCTGAAGATCGCAGTGTTCAGCCTCGCCTTGCCGAACGCTGGGAAATTGCCGAGGACCGGAAATCGATCCGTTTCCATCTGCGCGCCGATGCCAAATTCGCTTCCGGTAATGCGGTGACGGCGAAGGACGTGGCTTGGAGCCTGAAGCGCCTGCTCGCCCGCAATCTGGCGCAATCATCCTTCCTGAAAACCCGTGGCTTCAAGCTGGAGGAGGCCGACAAGCTCTTCGTTGCCGAGAACGACCAGACCTTCGTGCTGAATATTCCGAAAGCGGACGACCCCAACCTGCTCTTGATGATCCTTGGACAAAATGGTCCCGGCTCGATCATCGACAGCAAGACGGCGCTTGAGAATGAAAAAGACGGCGATCTGGGCGGCGCATGGCTGACGCTGAATTCCGCCGGCTCCGGCCCTTTCAAGCTGACCCAGTGGAAATCCAACGAATATATCATCCTCACCCGCAATGACGATTATTGGGGTGAAAAAGCCAAGATGAAACGCATCCTGATGCGCCATCTGCCGGAATCCCAGTCGCAGCGCCTGATGCTGGAAAAGGGCGATATCGACGTCGCCTACTCCTTGCAGGCCCCGGACCTGAAGTCGCTTGAGGCCGACAAGACAATCACCATCGAATCCACGCCCGGCTCCGGTTTTTATTACCTCAGCGTTTCGATGAAGGATGAGAAATTCGCGAACAAGAAGGTGCGCGAAGCACTGCGTTACCTGATCGATTACGAAGGCCTCGACAAGGCGGTGATGCCCTATTACGGCAAGCTGCATCAGCGCTCCCTCAGCACCGGCGTGATGGGTGCGCTGCCCGACGAGGGCTACAAGCTCGATATCGCAAAGGCCAAGACGCTTCTGGCTGAGGCCGGTTATCCAAATGGTTTCAAGACGACGCTGCGCGTGCTTTCGGAAGACCCGTTCATGAAGGCGGCAACGGCGATCCAGAACACGCTGGCGCAGGCCGGCATTCAGGCCGAACTGATCAGCGGCTCGGGCGACCAGATTTACGGCGCGATGCGCGAGCGTAACTTCGAACTGCTGCTCGGTCGCGGCGGCGGCGGCCAGCAGCCGCACCCGGACAACAACCTGCGCTCCATCGCCTATAATCCCAACAATGCCGACGACGCCAAGCTCACCAACTACCAGAGCTGGCGGACGAGCTTCTTCGATGAAAAGCTGAACAAGATGATCGAGACGGCGCTTGTCGAGCGCGACCCCACCAAACAGGCGAAACTCTATGAGGACCTGCAGGGCTATATGGACGAAATCGTCATGTCCATTCAGCCCTTCTCGGAAGTCATCGACACTGCCGCCTTCCGGAGCGACGTCAAGGGCATGATCGTCAGCCCCTGGCTCTCGCGGTTTGAAAGCGTCAGCAAGGAGCGGTAGTCGGTCGACATATCGACGCATGAAAAAGGCGCGGCTCACCCCGCGCCTTTTTGCTGTTAACGAGGCCTCGCAAGCCCGAAGCGTTTGACGAAAGCGGAGCATCCCCCACGCCGTCACCACTGTCCGGTTTAAAATTCTGGACACTTTATATGGCATAGAGGTTATTGGCGAACGTAGTGCGTTTTTCTCGACGTCATCCTTGGGCTTGTCCCAAAGATCTAAACACGCCAACAAAATCAAGCCGTTGCAGATCCTCGGGACAGGCCCGAGGATGACGTCGGCGTGTTTGGCGAGGTTTGCCGACCATCGGATGACACCGCTACTTCATTCGTGCCCGAAAGCTCGTCACGATCCTCAACGCCATCGCAAGAACGGACCACATATTCGTGTGATCGTCCACACAAGTCCGGCATGACGGAAGAGAGGTTTTCGCTTTGCCAGCAGCCCGAGCCCAAGGCACAATCACTACCCAGTCTCTTCTATTTTCGGCCTGCCCCATCCAAAAAAATACCCGGCACAAAGGCCGGGCAGGTAGGGAGGATGTTATTATGCGTGACGCCCCGGAGGAGGACGGTCACGGTTTTGGAGCCGTCATGCGCCTTCATATTCCAGTGAGGCGCCGATCAGTTCACGCGCATAGGGATGCGTCGCCCTATTGCCGGCGATAGCGTCGCGCGGCAGGATTTCGGTGATGTCGCCACGCAGCATCACGGCGAAACGGTCGCACATGTGATCGACGACGGCGAGATCGTGGGTCACCATGATATAGGTGAAGCCGCGTTCTTCGCGCAGGCGCTGCAACAGGTTGAGGATTTCCGCCTGCACCGAGACATCAAGCGCCGATGTCGGTTCATCGAGCAAAAGAAGCGACGGCTCGAGGATCAGCGCACGGGCAATCGCCACACGCTGCCGCTGGCCGCCGGAAAGCTGGTGCGGGAAACGATCGAGGAATGACACGGGCAGGCCGACATCGGTGATGACCTTGCGCATGCGCCCTTCACGGTCGCCGAGCTTGTGGATCGATAGCGATTCCGAAAGCACGGTGCGCACCGATTGCCGGGGATGCAGCGAGCCATAGGGATCCTGAAACACCATCTGCAACGTGCGGCAGCGCTCGATCAGCGGCATGTCGCGAACCGACTTGCCATTGATCAAGATTTCGCCGCTCCAGAAATCGTTCAGCATGGAGACGCAGCGCAGCACGGTGGATTTGCCCGAGCCGCTTTCGCCGACCAGCCCGAAGCACTCGCCGGGTTCGACGCGGAAGGACACCGAAGGCAGCACTTTCAGCGCGGTATGACCGCTGCCGAAGCTGATGGAAAGATCGCGGGTTTCGACGGAAACGGCCATTATACGTTCTCCTCCAGCCATTCGGGACGGCGATCCAGCACCGCGAGCGGCGAGCGCGAGCCGCCGATGCGCGGCTGCGCCGCCAACAGGCCACGCGTATAGGGGTGCTGCGCCTGATCGAGATCGCGCGCGGCAAGCGTTTCCACCACACGGCCGGCATACATGATGAGAACCCGGTCGCAGAAATTGCGCACGAGATTGAGGTCATGGCTGATCATGATGAGGCCGATGCCGCGATCCCGCACCAGACCGTCGAGAATATTCAACACCTGCAACCGCACCGTCACATCCAGCGCCGAGGTCGGCTCGTCGGCAATGACCAGATCAGGATCGGCAAGCAGCATCATGGCGATCATGACGCGCTGGCCCATGCCGCCGGAAATCTCGTGCGGATATTGCTCGTAGACGCGCGCGGCGTCGCGGATTTTTACCGCGTCGAGCATGGCGAGCGCCTTTTCCCGCGCTTCCGACCTCGACGCCTTGAAGTGCCGTAGATAGGTCTCCGTCACCTGCTCACCGACCCGACGAATGGGATTGAGCGAAAATTTCGGATCCTGAAGGATCATCGACATGCGTCGTCCGCGAACCTTCAGCATCTCTTTTTCACTGAGCGCGAGAAGATCGAGACCTTCGAAATCCAGCTTGTCGGCAGTGATCGTCGCTGATGGCAGGAGGCGCAGCAAGGCCCGGCCCACGGTAGATTTGCCCGAGCCGCTTTCGCCGACGATGCCCAGCCGTTCCCGGCCAAGCGTGAAGGAGATGCCGCGCACCGCCTCGGTCGGTGAACCACCGTAACGGATGCGGAGATTTTCGACGTCAAGGATTGGTTTTTCCATGGTCTTATCTCCGATTCATCTGTTTCGGATCGAGCGCATCCCGCAGGCCATCGCCTAAAAGGTTGAAGGCGAGGCTGACGGAGAGGATTGAAATGCCGGGGAAAGTCACCAGCCACCAGCTGTCAAGCATGTAGCGCCGGCCGGTGGCGATCATCGCCCCCCATTCCGGCAGCGGCGGCTGCGCGCCAAGACCGAGAAAGCCGAGGCCGGCAGCAGTCAGAATAACAGTCGCCATATTCAGCGTCAGGCGGATAAGAACTGAGGGCAGACACATGGGCATGATCGACTTGACGATAATGCGCAGTGGCGAGGCGCCCTGAAGCCGTGCGGCGGCGATATAATCCGCTTTCCGAAACGTCATGGCCTCGGCGCGCGCAAGACGCGCGATCGGCGGCCACGAGGTGAGCGCAATCGCGATGATCGCATTATTGAGGCTCGGCCCCAGCGCCGCCACGAAGGCGAGCGACAGGATGAGGCTCGGAAACGACAGGAAGATATCCGTGATGCGCATCATCACCGTATCGAACTTGCCGCCGAGATAACCGGAGGCCGTACCGACCAGAAGGCCGACCGGACCGACGATGATCGACACCAGCGAAATGATGGTGAGCGTGATGCGTGCTCCCCACAGCAGGCGGCTGTAGATATCGCGTCCCAGTTCGTCCGTGCCGAAGAAATGGCCGTTGCCCGGCGGTTGCAGGGTCTTGGTCAGATCCTGCACGTAAGGATCGTGCGTCGCGAGCCACGGCGCGAAAACGGCCGAAACGACGAGAAGCAGCAATATCAGCAGACCGAAGGCTGATGTCGGGCTTTTCAGCAGGAAGATGACAATGTTCTTCAGCGCGTTCAACGGCACCGGAAGACGAGAGGATGTTTCTGCACGAGCCGTCATCAGCGGGTCCTCGGATCGAAAAAGCGATAAAGAATGTCGGACAGGAGATTGAGCCCGATGAAGATGACGCCGACGATAAGCACGCAGGTCATCACGGCATTCATATCGCCGATGATAAGATTGCTAGTGAGATATTGCCCGAAACCCGGCCAGGCGAACACGGTCTCGATGAGCACCGCGCCTTCCAGCAGCGAGCCGTAAGCAAGGGCGATGATGGTGACCAGCTGCACGCGGATATTGCCGAAGGCATGCAGCCACACCGTCTGCCGCTGCGACAGGCCTTTGACGCGCGCGGTCGTCACATATTCCTGGCCCAGCTGATCCAGCATGAAGCTGCGCGTCATGCGGGTGATATAGGCCGAGGAGGAATAACCGAGCAAAGCGGCGGGCAGGATGAGGTGGTTGATCGCCGACCAGAACACTTCCATGTCTCCCGCCAGCAGGCTGTCGATCAGCAGAAAGCCCGTCCGTTCTTCCACGAGACCAATATAGAACTGGTCCATGCGACCACCGCCGCCGACAAGACCGAGATGGGCGTAAAAAACGATCAGCGCGATCATGCCCGTCCAGAAAATCGGCATGGAATGGCCAAACAGGCTGAGAACGCGCACGAGATGGTCCTGCCAGCGGTCTTTCTTGACGGCGGCATAGACGCCCATGGGGATGCCGAGGCCCGCGCCGATCAGGATCGCGAAGGTCGCAAGCTCCATCGTCGCCGGCATGACCCGGATGATATCCTCGATGACCGGGCGGCCCGTGCGGATCGAGGTTCCGAAATTGCCGGTGAACACGTCGCCGAGATAATAGATGAACTGCTGCCACAGCGGCCGGTCGAAGCCGAGCGCATGAAAAACCTGTTCATAGGTTTCGCGCGTCGCATCCTCGCCGACGATGGCCCGCACGGGATCGGCAGGCATCAGGCGGCCAATGAAAAAGGTCAGCAGCAACAATCCGAGCAGCGTGACCGCAATACTTCCGATCTGGCCGGACAGGCCATACAGCGAAAGACGTCTTTTTGACATGGTTCCTCCCTTGCCAGAAGTCGACCGGCGCGAAGAACAAAGGCACGATCCTGTCTGACAACTATCGATAAGTTGTCACAGGTGTTGAAAGCTGTCAAGCAAGCAAGCTGTGAAATCTGTGCTGGGACTTATTTCGAAATAGGGAAAGGCCGTCAGGGGCGAAGCGACCCTGCTGGGTTGCTACCGGGTTGGCAGGCGGAGGATTCTTTGAAAGCACTTCCATTGGAGGTCATTCCACCCGAAACAAGCCGGGATCGAATCCAAATGGGATTTTAGGTGGGCATAAAAGCGCGCTCACAGCGCGGATGTACCACAACGTCAAACCCGTCCGTAACCACAGCAATGAAATAAGCTCACTCACTCCGCTGCTGTGCGCGAGCGCAGAAGCACCTTGTAGCGTTCAAGACTGCCGCGCAGATGCGCCGCCATATATTGGCGCGCGGCATCGGCATCACCTTCGATGATGGCGTCGACAATCCTCGCATGCTCCTCCTGGAGATGCAGATTATAGTCCTTCGGACGCGCGCCGGGTGCAGCACCCTGCAATTCCCCGCGAGGAATGATGCCGGAGCGGATCAGCTGAAGAAATTCCGGGAAACGCCGGTTCTGCGTCGCCTGAGCAATCGCCAGATGGAATTCGAAATCGGCATCGCGTGTTGGCAGCCCCGCGGCGAGACAATCACCAATCTGCCGATGCGCATCGACAATCGCCTCCACCTGCACGGCGGAACGGCGCGATGCCGCAAGCCCGGCGGATTCAACCTCGAAAACCGTGCGCAATTCCAGCAATTCGATCACCGAGGAAATCCGCCCGACAGCCAGATCGTTGAAAGGCAGTTCCTTGGCCGGTTTCGTTTCCACCGCAAAAACGCCCGCGCCCTTGCGGGCTTCAACGAGACCATCGGCGCGCAGAATGGCGATGGCTTCGCGCACCACGGTGCGGCTGACGGAATATTCACGCGTGAGCGCGCTCTCGCTCGGAAGACGGTCACCGGGGAGGAACACGCCTTCCGACAAATCCCGTCTCAGTGCAGAACTGATTTTCGCCGCGAGCGATACCCCCTGCTTCGTGCTCTCAACGTCCATTCCAGCCCACCTGTTTTTAACCTGTCTGGCATGTTAGCAAACACCCGCAACATTGCAAGGGCCGGGGCGCCTTGACGACTGGCTGCCTTGCCTGCTCCTCGCGGTCATCCATCTTGGGCGAAGCCTTGCGCCAGCCAGAATACCCTGTCACGAACGATATCAAATCAACCCAGACGCTCGATAAGAAATTTCCAACTCTTGCAAGAAAACGATATACATTATACAATAACATATATTAATTTAGAACAACAGGAGATGCTGATGAGCGCCGTCAAGATCAACGAGCGTCTAACCGTAGCCGGCCAGCCGGAGATCGCCGATTTCCCTTCACTCTCCGCTCAAGGCTATAGAGGCATCATCAACGCTCGACCGGATGGAGAAGACGCCGGCCAGCCGGGCAACATGCGGGAAAAAAGCGCCGCCGGTACGGCAGGTCTGACTTACAGCTTCATTCCGGTGACCGGACCGACCATGACCGAGGCCGATATTCGGGCCTTCCAGCAGGCGATGGCCGCGGCCGACGGCCCTGTTTTTGCCCATTGCAAAGGCGGTACCCGCGCGTTGACACTCTACGTGCTCGGCGAAGCGCTTGACGCGCGTATACAGCAAAGCGAAATCGAGGCTTTCGGCAGGACGCATGGTTTTGACCTGTCCGGCGCGGTTCGCTGGCTGGAACGGCGGACTTTGGCGACGCCGCACGTCAAGGCATTCTTCGATCCACGTACATCCAGCCTGCAATACGTCGTCTCGGACCCAGCGACCGGACGCTGCGCCATTATCGACCCCGTCTATGATTTTGATGAGAAATCCGGCGCGACGGGCACGATGAATGCCGATGCCATTCTGGCCTATGTCGAAAGCGAGGGCCTTTCGGTAGAATGGATACTCGATACCCATCCGCATGCCGACCATTTTTCTGCCTCCCATTATCTGAAACAGAAAACCGGCGCGCAGACCGCCATCGGCGCAAAAGTTACCGGCGTGCAAAAGCTCTGGCAGGCGAAATACAATTGGCTCGACCTTGAGACCGATGGCTCGCAATGGGACCGGCTGTTTGAAGCAGGTGACAGGTTCAACATCGGTTCGCTGGAAGCCCGCGTGCTGTTTTCCCCCGGCCACACGCTGGCTTCCGTCACCTATGTGGTGGGCGACGCCGCCTTTGTGCATGATACGGTTTTCATGCCGGATTCCGGCACCGCGCGCGCCGATTTTCCAGGCGGCAGCGCCAGGGAGCTTTGGACTTCCATTCAGGATATCCTTGCCCTTCCTGACGAAACACGGCTTTTTACCGGTCATGACTACCAACCCGGCGGTCGCGCGCCGAAATGGGAAAGCACGGTCGGAGAACAGAAACGCAACAATCCGCATCTGGCCGACATGACGGAAGAAGGCTTCATCCGTCTGCGCGAAGCTCGGGATCGCACCTTGCCGATGCCCAAGCTCATTCTGCACGCATTGCAGGTCAATATCCGAGGCGGCCGTCTGCCGGAACCGGAGGCCAACGGCAAACGCTACCTCAAATTCCCGCTCGATGGGCTGGAGGGCAGCACATGGTGAAGGACAATATATGGCAACAGGCTCCGCGCATCACCGAAATCCCCCTGCCCGCCATGGAAGAACGCGCCGTCGAAGTTGCGCTGCTTTTAAAGACACTCGCCCATCCCGCCCGGCTGATGCTGGCCTGCACACTGGCGCAGGCAGAATTTTCCGTCGGCGAACTGGAGGCGAAGCTTGATATTCACCAGCCCACGCTTTCCCAGCAGCTTGGCGTGCTGCGGGAAGCGGGTGTTGTCGAAACCCGGCGCGAAGCCAAGCAGATTTTCTACCGGATGAGCGAGACGAAAGCGGCCCAGCTTATCGAAGCTCTCTACGCCATATTCTGTGCGCCGGAGGCGGCCGCGTGAGCCCCTATTGGCCCTCGCTTTTCGGCGGCATGCTTCTCGGTCTTGCATGCATCCTTCTGTTTCTGTTCAACGGCCGCATCGCCGGCATCAGCGGTATCATGGGCAGGATGCTCGGCCGGGAGCGGCGTCTCGCCGATCTGGCGTTCGTGGCCGGCCTGCTGGCCGGGCCTTATCTTTACGCCGCCGCATTTGGCCGACTTCCCGCAGTAACCATAGTCGCACCGTGGCCACTGATCATCATTGCCGGCCTGCTGGTGGGTTTCGGCACGCGCATGGGCTCCGGCTGCACCTCCGGCCACGGCATCATGGGGCTGGCGCGATTTTCCCGGCGCTCCATCGCCGCAACCGCAACCTTCCTGATGAGCGGCATTCTTGCTGCAACAATAACGGGAGCCCTGTCATGAAAAATCAAGCCATGGCGCGTGTGGCGCTTGCATTGGTCGCAGGAGCACTGTTCGGTTTCGGCCTGTCGCTCTCCGGCATGGTCGATCCGGCCCGTGTTTCAGGTTTTCTCGACATGGCGAGCGACCATTGGGACCCCAGCCTGATGTTTGTTCTTGGCGGCGCAGTCTCGGTCGCCGTGCCGGGTGTTCTGCTCAGCCGTTTTATTGCCAGGCCGGTTCTTGCTGAAGACTTCAGCCTTCCGGCAAAAACCCGCATCGACCGGCCCCTCATCCTTGGTTCAGCCATTTTCGGCATCGGTTGGGGGCTTGCCGGTTTCTGCCCCGGCCCGGCATTGTCGGCTTTCGCTCTCGGGCTTTTGCCGGTCATTCTTTTCGTCTGCGCCATGATTGCAGGCATGTTGGCGCATGATCGCCTCCTGGCAAAAGAGCCGTAGCTCAACCGGTCAACGTTCATACGACAAGCATGATAAAGATGGCCTGCGCGGGTGGCAAAGCACCCGCGCGAAGACCTTCGACTACAGGTCGATCAGGCTCTTGCCCGTCATTTCCGGGGGCAGCTGCACGTTCATCAGTTGCAGCAAGGTGGGCGCAACATCGGCAAGAATGCCGTCATGCAGCTTTGCACCCTGCGGGCCGCCAAACAGGATCACCGGCACCGGATTGGTGGTATGCGCCGTGTGCGGGCCGCCGGTCACAGGGTCAACCATGGTTTCGCAATTACCATGGTCGGCAATCACCAGCATCGCGCCGCCGACTTTTTCCAGAGCAGCAACGACCGCGGCAAGTCCGCGATCCACAGCTTCGCAGGCCTTGATCGCCGCTTGCAGATCACCTGTATGGCCGACCATGTCCGGATTGGCGAAATTGGTGACGATCAGATCATAACCCTTGCCGATCGCCTCGACGAATTTCTCCGTCACTTCAGGCGCACTCATTTCCGGCTGCAGATCATAAGTCGCGACCTTCGGAGACTTCGGCATGAAGCGGTCTTCGCCCACCTCCGGCTCTTCCTTGCCGCCATTCAGGAAGAAGGTAACATGCGGATATTTTTCGGTTTCGGCGAGACGGAACTGCGTCAGCCCTTGTTTTGCAACCCATGCGCCCAGCGTATTGGCGATATCGCGCTTCGGATAGGCCGTCGTCATGAAAGCAGCGTGCCGGGTGGAATATTCCACCATGCCAAGCAATGCCGAAAGCACCGGCTTTTCACGGGCAAAACCATCAAAATCATCCGCACCGATGGCAAGCAGGATTTCACGGGCGCGGTCGGCGCGGAAATTCAGGCAGAACAACCCGTCGCCGGCCTTGAAACCCTCATAACCATCGATCACCGTCGGCAGGATGAATTCATCTGTCACATTGTTCTTGTAGCTCTGCGCGACCGCGCTCACCGCATCCGACGCATGTTCGCCCTTGCCGAGAACCATGGCGTCATAGGCCTTTTCAACGCGCTCCCAGCGGTTGTCGCGATCCATCGCATAATAACGGCCAATCACGGTGCCGATGCTGGCGCCTTGCGGCAGGCTCGCCACGAGCGCTGCCACAAAATCTTCTGCCGATTGCGGCGCAACATCGCGGCCATCGGTGATGGCATGCACGACGACCTTCACACCGTGGCTGATCATCAGCTTCACCGCCGCCTGGCCGTGGAGAATATGGCCATGGACGCCGCCATCGGAAACGACGCACATCAGATGCGCTACGCCGCCCGCGGTCTTTACCTTGGCGGCGAAATCAAGCATCGCCGCATTGCGGAAAAAGCTGCCATCTTCGATCGCCAGATCGATCTGGCCGAGATCCATGGCAACGATGCGGCCGGCACCGATATTGGTATGGCCGACTTCGGAATTGCCCATCTGCCCGGTGGGCAGGCCGACATTCGGGCCGAAAGTGGTCAGCGTCGCATTCGGACAGGTGGCGAAAAGCCGGTCCATGGTGGGCGTGTTCGCCAGAACAGGCGCATTGCTGGATTTGTCCTCGCTTAAGCCCCAGCCATCGAGAATAGTCAGGACAACGGGTTTGGGAGTGCGCATGGGAGGACCTTCTTCTTCATTCGGTTGCCGGCGGACAGCGAAGCGTTGGGCACCGGAGCGCCCCCGTCCGCCACTATGATCATGATGAGAAAACACGGCTTCTCGTTCTTTCTCTTCTATACCCGAAGATCGCGAACGCAAGCCTATACCGACACCGAAACAGTTCCGTGAAGCCGGAGTGCTTCACGGAAAAAAAGCTTTCAGCCGTCGATGAAGATCAGAGCCGGCTTTTCCAACAGCGCTTTGATGGCCTGGATGAAGACGGCGGCATCCCAGCCGTCGACAACCCGGTGATCGAAGCTGGACGACAGGTTCATCATCTTGCGCGGCACGAAGCGCGTTCCATCCCAGACTGGCCGCATCATGATCTTGTTGACGCCGATGATCGCCACTTCAGGATGGTTGATGATGGGTGTCGAAACCACGCCGCCCAATGCCCCGAGCGAACTGATGGTGATGGTGGAGCCCATCAGTTCTTCCCGATGCGCCGTGCCGGTACGGGCAGCTTCGGCAACGCGTGCGACTTCGTCTGCACATTGCCAAAGGCCGAGCGTTTCGCTGTGGCGCACAACCGGAACGGTGAGGCCGGACGGTGTCTGCGTGGCGATGCCGATATGGACGGCTTCGTAATGACGGACGACACCGTTCTCATCATCGAAAGTGGCATTCATGCCGGGATGATCGGCCACTGCTTTCACCAGAGCGCACATCAGAAACGGGAGGATCGTCAGTTTCGGCTGTCCGGAACGACGATTGCCGTTCATGGTCGCGCGCAAATCCTCCAGATCGGTCACGTCGACTTCCTCGACATAGGTGATGTGCGGAATACGGGAGGCGGAGAGCACCATCTTCTCGGCGATCTTGCGCCGCAGCCCCGTGACCTTCACTTCCTCGACGGCGCTGTCGTGGGGCGCTACGTGTTCGGGGCGTTCCGGCCGTCCCCGCACGGTTAAGAACCCATCGAGATCGGCATGGGTGATATGCCCGTCCGGCCCAGTTCCCTTGACCTTTGTGAGATCAATATCGAGATCGTCGGCACGCTGACGAACAGCGGGAGACGCCAGCGGTTTATGATGCGGTTCGGCTGGAAGTGGCGGCGGCGAATCCTCGGCGGGACGCGCAGCCGGCTGGGTTTCAACTGGTGGCGGTGCTTCCGTCATATCCGCCGGCGCTTCCGCTTCCGGCGCGTTGCCCTCGGGAGCGGCAGCAGAGACATCGGTTTCGATGCGGACGAGTGGTGCTTTCACCGGCACGGTGTTTCCGACCGTCACGGCCAGCCAGGTGACGATGCCCGCCACCGGCGACGGAATTTCGACCGTCGCCTTGTCAGTCATCACGGCGGCCAGCACCATGTCCTCATGCACCGGATCGCCCGGTTTGACGTTCCATTCCACCAGTTCGGCTTCAGCAACGCCTTCGCCGACATCGGGCATTGTAATGGTATATTCCGCCATAATCAGGCCTCCATGACTTCGACAAGTGCGCGCCCGACGCGGGCGGGTCCGGGAAAATAGTCCCATTCCTGCGCATGCGGGTAAGGCGTATCCCAACCGGCGACACGAACGACGGGAGCCTCCAGATGATAGAAACAATGTTCCTGCACCAGTGACACCACCTCTGCCCCGAAGCCGGAGGTCAGCGTCGCCTCATGCACCATGACGCAGCGGCCGGTCTTGGAGACGGATTTGACGATACTATCGAGATCAAGCGGCAGCAGGCTCCGCAGATCGATGATCTCGGCATCCACACCGGTTTCTTCCGCTGCCGCCAGCGCCACATGCACCATGGTGCCATAAGCGATGACGGTGACAGCGTTTCCGGGGCGGCGGATTTCGGCCTTGCCGATGGGGATGGTGTAGTGCCCTTCCGGCACCTCGCTCATCTCGTGCTTGGACCACGGTGTTACCGGCCGGTCGTGATGACCGTCGAAGGGACCGTTATAGAGTCGCTTCGGCTCCAGAAACATCACGGGATCGGGGTCTTCGATCGAGGCGATCAACAGCCCCTTGGCATCATAAGGGTTGGAGGGAACAACCACCTTCAGCCCGCAGACATGGGTGAAAAGCGCTTCCGGGCTCTGGCTATGCGTCTGCCCGCCGAAAATACCGCCGCCAGTCGGCATTCTGAGCACGATCGGGCAGGTGAAATCGCCATTGGAGCGATAACGAATGCGCGCCGCCTCCTGGGTGATCTGATCATAGGCGGGATACATGTAATCGGCGAACTGGATTTCGACACAGGGCCGCAAGCCATAAGCGGCCATGCCGATGGCCGTGCCGACAATGCCGGATTCGCTGATTGGTGCGTCGAAACAGCGGGTTTTTCCGTATTTCCCCTGCAGTCCCTGCGTGGCGCGGAAGACGCCGCCGAAATAACCCACATCTTCGCCGAACACCACGACATCGTCGCTGCGCTCCATGGACACATCCATGGCGCTGCGGACGGCTTCAATCATCGTCATTCTTGCCATGTCTTACCATCCTGCCTTCTGGCGCTGGCGGGCGAGATGCGGCGGCATCTCCTCGTAAACGCCTTCGAAAATATCCTTTTTCGGCGGTTTTTTGCCTTCATGCAGCGTGCCGTGGCTTTCCGCCTCGCGCTGCGCTTCAAGCACTTCGTCGGCGATTTCCGCCTCCGCCTGCCGGTGCCGCTCTTCCGACCAAACACCGCGCAGGGTGAGATGTTTCTTGAGCCGAAGAACCGGGTCGCCCAGCGGCCAGGCTTCGGATTCGGTCTTGGGGCGATAGGCGCTTGGATCATCCGAGGTGGAATGGGCACCGACGCGATAGGTCACATATTCGATCAGCGTCGGGCCGAGATTGCGGCGCGCCCGCTCCACGGCCCAGCGCGCCACGGCATAAACGGCGAGATAATCATTGCCATCGACCCGGAGTGCGGGAATGCCGAAGCCCAGCCCGCGCGCCGCAAATGTGCCGGAACCACCGCGCGCGATGCCCTGAAAGGTGGAAATGGCCCATTGATTGTTGACGATATTGAGGATGACCGGGGCCTTGTAGGTGGAGGCGAAGACCAGCGCGGAATGAAAATCCGACTCTGCCGTCGAACCGTCGCCAATCCAGGCGGCCGCAATCTTCGTATCGCCCTTGATGGCCGAGGCCATCGCCCAGCCGACCGCCTGGACATATTGTGTGGCAAGATTGCCGGAGACGGTGAAGAAGCCATGCTCCTTCGAAGAATAGAGAACCGGCAATTGCCGCCCGTGCAGCGGGTCAAGCTCGTTGGAATAGATCTGGTTCATCATTGTGACGAGCGGATAGTCGTCGGCGATCAACAGCCCCGCCTGCCGGTAGGTCGGGAAATTCATGTCGCCCTTGGAAAGCGCCTTGCGGAAGGCGCAACTGACCGCCTCCTCCCCCAGATGCTGCATGTAAAACGAGGTTTTGCCCTGCCGCTGCGCCATCAGCATGCGGGCATCGAAAGCTCGAAGCCGCATCATGTTTTTGAGGCCGACCAGCAATTCCTCGTCCGAAAGCAGCCCTGCCCACGGCCCGACAGCCTCGCCCTGATGGTTGAGAACGCGGATGATCGAATAAGCGAGATCGCGCATGCTTTCCGGCGCTGCATCCACATCCGGGCGCGGCACGGAGCCGGCCTTGGGTATCTTCACATTGGAGAAATCCGGCTCCCCGCCGGGCCGCACCGCAGGCTCTGGAACATGCAGGCTGAGATGTGGCGTTTCGGTTATATCCATTCTACTCCTCCCATCACGGTCTCCTCCAGACCGCGAAACAATCCTCACAGGTTCCGAGCGATCACCATGCGCTGGACATCGCTTGTCCCCTCGTAAATCTGGCAAATGCGCACATCGCGATAAATCCGCTCCACCGGATAATCCGCCATGTAACCGTAGCCGCCGTGAATCTGGATGGCGTCCGAGCAGACGCGTTCGGCCATTTCGGACGCGAAGAGCTTGGCCATCGAGGCCTCCGAAAGACAGGGCTCACCCGCTTCCTTCAACGCCGCCGCATGCAGCACCAGCTGCCGCGCCGCCGTAATGCGCGTCGCCATATCCGCGAGGCGAAACGCCACCGCCTGATGTTCGATGATCGCCTGTCCGAAAGCCTTGCGCTCGCGGGCATAATCCCGCGCCGCCTCGAAGGCGGCCTGCGCCATGCCGACCGCCTGCGCAGCGATACCGATGCGGCCGCCTTCCAGATTGGCAAGCGCGATCCGATATCCCTGCCCTTCTTCGCCCAGCCGCAACTCGGCCGGAACCACCATGTCGGTAAAGGCAATCTGGCAGGTATCCGAAGAATGAAGGCCGAGCTTCTCCTCGACCCTGATCACCTCGTAACCCGGCGTATCGGTCGGCACGATGAAGGCGCTGATGCCCTTTTTGCCCGCCGCCACATCTGTGACGGCAAAAACGATGACGACATCGCCATTCTTGCCTGACGTGATGAACTGCTTCGCGCCGTCGAGAATATAGCGGTCGCCGTCTCGCCGCGCCCGGGTCTTCAGATTGGAGGCATCGGAGCCTGCCTGCGGTTCGGTGAGCGCAAAACCGCCGATCCATTCGCCGGAAGCCAGTTTCGGCAGGAAACGCTGTTTCTGGTCTTCCGTGCCGAATTTCAGGATCGGCACGCAGCCGACCGAATTATGGACGCTCATGATGGTGGAACAGGCGCCATCACCGGCGGCGATCTCCTCCAGCGCCAGCGCATAGGCCACGGCACCGGTTTCCGACCCACCATAGTCTTCTGAGACCAGCATTCCAAGGAAACCGAGGTCTCCCATCTCTTTCAGCTCGTCTTTCGGGAACCGGCTTTCCCGGTCACGCGCGGCGGCGCCAGGGGCGAGCCGCTCGCGGGCGAAATCGCGGGCCATGTCCCTGATCTGCTGCTGGGCGTCATTCAGGATCATCGCCGCCTCCCTTAATGCCGCTCAATGCCGAGCGCAGTTGCTTCACCGCCGCCGATACAGACTGCGGCCACGCCGCGCTTCAACCCGTGACGCTGCAGGGCGGCCAGCAGGGTGACAACGATCCTCGCGCCGGAAGCGCCGATCGGATGGCCGAGCGCGCAGGCCCCTCCATGCACATTCACCTTCTCATGCGGCAGATCGAGATCGCGCATCGCCGCCATCGCCACCACGGCAAAGGCCTCGTTGATTTCGAACAGATCGACATCCTTCGCCGTCCAGCCGGTTTTATCGAACAGCGTTTTCATCGCGCCGATGGGAGCTGTTGGATATCCGGCAGGGGCATCCGCATGGGAGGCCTGACCGATAATGGTCGCCAGCGGCGAAAGGCCCCGCCTTTCCGCTTCGGAGCGACGCATGAGAACGAGAGCGGCCGCACCATCGGAAATAGAACTGGAATTGGCCGCCGTCACCGTTCCGCCATCGCGAAAGGCGGGCTTCAGCTGCGGAATTTTTTCCGGCCTTGCCTTGCCCGGTTGCTCGTCAACAATAACATCACCGACAGGCGCTATTTCCGCCTCGAACGCTCCCTCCGCGATGGCACGACGCGCCCGTTCCAGCGAGGCGAGCGCATAATCATCCTGCATGGCGCGGGTAAATTGGTAAGCTTCAGCGCAATCTTCCGCAAAAGTGCCCATCAGCCGACCCTTGTCATAGGCGTCTTCGAGACCGTCGAGAAACATATGGTCGATGACCTTGCCGTGGCCGAGACGATAACCATTTCGGGCACGATCCAGCAGATAGGGCGCATTGCTCATGCTTTCCATGCCGCCCGCAAGCACGATGGAAGAGCTTCCCGCCGCGATCTGGTCATGGCCCAGCATGATCGCCTTCATGCCCGAGCCGCACATCTTGTTGATGGTCGTTGCGCCAATCGAATTGGGAATGCCGGCGGCAATGGCTGCCTGTCTGGCGGGCGCCTGCCCCTGCCCGGCCGTAAGCACACAGCCCATCAATACATCGTCAATATCAGAAACCGAAACAGCAGCCCGTTCGACGGCCGCACGGATCGCCGCGGCCCCAAGATCGGGTGCCGCCACCGATTTGAATTCGCCCTGGAACCCACCCATAGCAGTACGGGCGGCCCCGACGATCACGACAGGGTCATGCACAGCCAAATTCACCTCCCTTGGGCATTCTCTCGCTTGAGAAAACGACCGTCATCGCGATCTCCTCCAGACCTCGACAAAAGCATCGGACCGAAAAGTGTGCCGCGGTTTTCGGATAATCCGATACCAAGCAAAAACCTAGAGCGGTCCATCGCTCTAGGTGAACGCTATCACCAACTCGAATTCATTTCAAAGCTATTTTGATTGACAGTTTTTTGATTGACGATATCTTTGATCCAACAATTAGTCATATCATAGAGCAAATGATCCATGATTGAGCTCGACAGTTTCGACCGCAAGATTCTGCATGTGCTCGGCGATGACGGGCGGGTGAGCTGGCGCGATCTGGCAGCCCGCATCGGCCTCTCCTTCACGCCAACGCTGCGCCGCGTGCGCAAGCTGGAAGAGGAAGGCATCATTCGTGGCTATACCGCCGTGTTCGATGAGAACCGGCTGCTCGGTAATATGGGCGTCTTCATCTCCGTCACGCTGGAACGGCAGATCAAGGAAGCGCTGACGACCTTCGAACACCATGTCGCCTCCATTCCCGAGGTCGTGGGCGGTTACCAGACCAGCGGCAGTTCCGATTATCTGATCCACGCTATGGTGCGGGACCTGCCGCATTATCAGGAGCTACTGGATTTCCTGACCACGGTTCCCGGCGTGTCGCGCATCCAGTCCAATTTCGCCATCAAGACATTCGTGCGCCGTTCCGCCGCCTTCACCGGAGGTGACGCGCAGTAAAAATGAGGGTTGCCGGCGCGGAGGAGGTGCCGGCAACTGACAAAAGGGACGGCAAACACCGTCCGGAGGAGGAGACGCGATGAGTTTGAACCTCGCCGCCATTTTCGATGCCGATCTCGGCCCGGAAATCGCAGCATTGCGTGACAGCGCAAGTGCATTCGCAGACGATAAAATCGCCCCGCTGGCGGCAGAAATAGACCGCGACGACCGTTTTCCACGCAAGCTCTGGCCAGAGATGGGTGAGCTCGGTCTGCACGGCATCACCGTTTCGGAAGAATTCGGCGGTGCCGACATGGGTTATCTCGCCCATTGCGTGGCGATGGAGGAAATAAGCCGGGCTTCGGCTTCCATCGGCCTTTCCTATGGCGCTCATTCCAACCTCTGCATCAACCAGATCCACCGCTGGGGAACGCAAGAGCAAAAGCACAGATATCTGCCGAAGCTGGTCTCGGGCGAACATGTCGGTTCACTCGCCATGAGCGAGACGGAAGCCGGCTCGGATGTCGTGTCGATGCGGCTGAAGGCGGAACGCAGAGACGATCGCTATGTGCTGAACGGCGCAAAAATGTGGATTACCAATGGTCACGAGGCCGATACGCTGGTGGTTTACGCCAAGACGGATATGTCCGCCGGCCCGCGCGGCATCACGGCCTTCCTGATCGAAAAGGGATTCAAGGGGTTTCGCCCGGCCCAGAAACTCGACAAACTCGGCATGCGCGGCTCACCCACATCAGAACTGGTGTTCGAGGATTGCGAGGTGCCGGAAGAAAACATTCTCGGCCGCCTCAATGACGGCGTGACGGTGCTGATGAGCGGGCTGGATTACGAGCGGGCCGTGCTGGCCGCCGGTCCGGTCGGCATCATGCAGGCGGCCATCGACCTAGTGCTGCCCTATGCCCGCGAGCGCAAACAATTCGGCAAACCCATCGGCGAATTCCAGCTGGTGCAGGGCAAGATCGCCGATATCTACTCGTCCATGAATGCGTCGCGTGCCTATGTCTACGCCGTGGCCCGTGCCTGCGACAATGGCCGCATCACAAGGCAGGACGCGGCCGGCGCTATCCTCTTTGCCGCCGAGCGGGCGACACAGGTGGCGCTGGATGCGATCCAGCTTCTCGGCGGTTCCGGCTATGTCAATGAAAGTCCGGCCGGACGGCTGCTGCGCGACGCCAAGCTTTACGAGATCGGTGCCGGCACCAGCGAAATCCGCCGGATGCTGATCGGCCGCGAACTGGTTAAGGGCAACGGGTGAGAACGCGATGAAGCTTACTTCCAACCTGAACCGCGATCCCGCCTTTGCCGCCAATGTAGAGTTCATGTCGGGTCTCGTAGGCGACCTGCGACAGCACGTCGAAAAAATCTCGAAAGGCGCCGGCGAAAAGGCCCGCGAACGGCATCTTTCCCGCGGCAAATTGCTGGCGCGAGACCGCATCGAAGCGCTTCTCGATCCCGGCAGTCCATTCCTCGAATTTTCGCAATTTGCAGCTTACGAGGTCTATGACGAACCCGTTCCCGCCGCCGGCATCATCACCGGTATCGGCCGGGTCTCAGGTCGCGAATGTGTGATCGTCGCCAATGACGCGACGGTAAAAGGCGGCACCTATTATCCGCTGACAGTGAAAAAACATCTGCGCGCGCAGGAAATCGCCACGGAGAACCGCCTGCCCTGCATTTACCTCGTGGATTCCGGCGGCGCGAACCTGCCCAATCAGGACGAGGTGTTTCCCGACCGCGACCATTTCGGCCGTATCTTCTACAATCAGGCCAATATGTCGGCGCAGGGCATTGCCCAGATTGCCGTGGTGATGGGCAGCTGCACGGCGGGTGGGGCCTATGTGCCAGCCATGAGCGACCAGTCCGTGATCGTCAAAAATCAGGGTACGATCTTTCTCGGCGGCCCGCCGCTGGTGAAGGCGGCAACCGGCGAGGTGGTGAGCGCGGAGGACCTCGGCGGCGCGGATGTGCATTCCCGGCAATCCGGCGTTACCGATCATTACGCCCATGACGATCGCCATGCGCTGGCGCTCACCCGGCGGATCGTCTCCACCCTCAATCGCCGCAAACAGGTAGAATTGGACATGCGCGAACCGGCGGAGCCGCTTTATCCAACCGAAGAACTTTACGGCATCGTTCCCGCCGATACGCGAAAACCCTTTGAGGTGCGCGAGATCATCGCCCGTCTGGTGGATGGTTCTGAATTCGATGAGTTCAAGGCGCTTTACGGCACGACGCTGGTGTGCGGTTTCGCCCATATCCATGGCTATCCCGTCGGCATCATCGCTAATAACGGCATATTGTTTTCGGAATCTGCGCTGAAGGGCGCGCATTTCATCGAACTCTGCTGCCAGCGTGGCATCCCGCTGGTTTTCCTGCAGAACATCACCGGCTTCATGGTCGGCAAGGCCTATGAGGCGGGCGGTATCGCCAAGGATGGTGCCAAGCTCGTGACAGCCGTCGCCTCCGCCAAGGTGCCAAAATTCACCGTCATCATCGGCGGATCCTTCGGGGCCGGCAATTATGGCATGTGCGGGCGGGCCTATTCACCACGCTTTCTGTGGATGTGGCCGAATGCGCGTATTTCGGTGATGGGCGGCGAACAGGCGGCTTCCGTGCTGGCGCAAATCCGGCGCGACGGCATCGAGGCCGATGGCCGCCACTGGTCGAAGGAAGGCGAAGAGGCGTTCAAGCAGCCGATCCGGGAAAAATACGAACGGGAAGGCCATCCCTATTATGCCAGTGCAAGGCTGTGGGACGACGGCATCATCGATCCGAAGGATACCCGCCTCGTACTTGGCCTCGGACTGTCGGCCGCGCTTAACGCACCGATAGAACCCACCCGTTTTGGCATATTCAGGATGTGAGGCGACGATGTTCTCGAAAATACTGATCGCCAACAGGGGCGAAATCGCCTGCCGCATCATCCGCACCGCCGCCAGGATGGGCATCCGCACCGTCGCGGTCTATTCGGATGCCGACCGAAACGCCATGCATGTGGCGCTTGCCGACGAAGCCGTCGCCATCGGCCCCGCACCGGCGCGCGCCTCCTATCTCGATGCGGAAAAAATCATCGCAGCCGCAAAAGCAACCGGTGCGGAAGCGATCCATCCGGGTTACGGCTTTCTGTCCGAAAATGCCGCCTTCGCCGAAGCCTGCGCCGCCGCTGACCTCATTTTCATCGGCCCGCCGCCGCAAGCAATCCGCGCCATGGGCGGCAAGAGCGAAGCGAAGGCGCTGATGGCGAAAGCCGGCGTTCCCATTGTTCCCGGCTATCACGGCGATGAGCAGGCCGAGAAACGGCTGGCGAGCGAGGCGGATAAGATCGGTTATCCGGTGTTGCTCAAGGCCTCTGCCGGCGGCGGCGGCAAGGGCATGCGCGTGGTTAGGCAAAAGCTCGACTTCGCAGCCGAGCTTGCCGGTGCCAAACGCGAAGCGCTGGCCGCCTTCGGCAATGACCGCATGCTGATCGAAAAATACCTGGAGCGTCCACGCCATGTGGAAGTGCAGGTCTTCGCCGATGGCCATGGCAATTGTGTTTCGCTTTTCGAGCGCGATTGCTCGATCCAACGTCGGCACCAGAAGGTCATAGAGGAAGCCCCTGCCCCCGGCCTGCCCGACGAGCTGCGCCAACGCATGTATGATGCGGCAACCGCTGCCGCCCGCGCCATAGACTATCGCGGTGCGGGAACCGTGGAGTTTTTGCTCGACCCTTCCGGCGAGTTCTATTTCATGGAAATGAACACCAGGCTTCAGGTCGAACATCCGGTCACGGAGTATATTACCGGCCTCGATCTGGTCGAATGGCAGATCCGCGTCGCGAACGGCGAGGCCCTGCCGGAAGGCTGGGCCGATCTCCGTATCAACGGCCATGCCATCGAGGCGCGGATTTATGCCGAAGACCCGGCAAATGATTTCCTGCCGTCGATCGGCACGGTCAGCCGTCTGATCTTTCCTGATGACGGCCCGCACCTCCGGATCGACAGCGGCATCCGCGCCGGCGATGCCATCACCGTGCATTATGATCCGATGATCGCCAAACTGATCGTCTGGGATCACGACCGAGCCGCCGCCGTGCGGCGGCTGCGGCTAGCGCTGGAAAAACTGGCGATCTGCGGCGTCACCAGCAATGTTGCGTTTCTGGCGCGGCTTGCAGGGCTCGAGGCTTTTGCCACCGCCGATCTCGATACCGGCTTCATCCCCCGCAACGAGGCAGCGCTTTTCGCCCCCGCAGTCACCGGCGAGAGCGAAATCGCCATAGCTGCGCTCGGCCTCCTTCTGTCACGACAGAAAGCGGCCGGGACCAGTTCCCCATCATCGGCCGATCCCCATAGCCCATGGAACAACACCAACGCTTTCCGCCTGAATGCACCGACGCGGGAAACCCTGAATTTCACTCTCGACCACCAGCCGCTCGCGGTTGCTGTTACGCATGAGGACGGGTTTTCGCTGGAAATCGGCGGAGGGATGATCCGTGTCAGTGGTAATCTCGCAGAGAATGGCAAGCTGCGTGCGGTCATGGATGGAAGGCAGAGGCAGGGCTATTTCTTCGCCGAGGACAGCAGCCATACGCTTTTTCTGGACGGCGAGCATTATCGCATCAGCCAGCCAGACCCCGTCGATATCGCGGATGCCACCACCCATACCGGCGGTCTGGAAGCACCCATGCCGGGCGTTATCCGCGCCGTACTCAGCCAGAAAGGTACGCTCGTTGAAGCCGGCGAGGCGCTGGTGGTGATGGAGGCGATGAAAATGGAACACACGATCCGTGCCCCGACAAAAGGCACCGTTACCGCTATCAATTGCGCAGAAGGCGATATGGTGGCGGCCGGTGCGGTGCTGGTGGATTTCGAGCCGGAGGGCACCTGACATGGGTTTTCCGCAAGCGGCAAAGATTGTCGAAGTCGGCGCGCGTGACGGTCTTCAAAATGAAAGTGCGGAGGTTTCCACCGCCATCAAGATCGAACTCATCGAGCGGCTGGCCGCAGCCGGGTTGGCAGCCATCGAGGCGGGAGCCTTCGTTTCACCCAAAAAAGTGCCGCAAATGGCAGGTTCGAAAGAGGTGTTTCAGGGCCTTAGACGGCGACCCGGCACGGCCTATCCGGCGCTTGTTCCCAATATGAAAGGTTTCGAGGCGGCCATCGAAGCCGGTGTGACGGAAATCGCCGTTTTCGTTTCCGCATCAGAAGGCTTCAGCCAGCACAATATCGGCTGCTCGCGCGCTGAAAGCCTTAAGCGGCTGCACGATGTCGCGCAGGCGGCCGCCGACCGAAATATCCACATGCGAGGTTACGTCTCCTGCATTGCCGGCTGCCCCTATGACGGAGCGGTTGCGCCCGATGAGGTCGCCGCGATGGCCGAGGCGCTTGTCGCGCTTGGCTGCCATGAGATTTCGCTCGGCGATACGATCGGCATCGGCACGGCCAACCGGATTCGCAATGTCATCGAGCGGGTGTCGACCCGTATCCCGCGCGAAAAAATCGCCATGCATTTCCATGACACCTATGGGCAGGGCGTCGCCAATGTGCTGGCCTCGCTGGAGGAAAGCATAGCCGTTTTCGACAGTTCCGTTGCCGGGCTGGGCGGCTGCCCCTTTGCGCCGGGGGCGAGCGGCAATGTCGCCACCGAAGATGTCGTTTATCTGCTGCAGGGGCTTGGCATCGAAACCGGTATCGACCTGATGGCCGTGGCGAAGATCGGAGACCGGATCAGCCGGTATCTCGGCAGGCCGAACGCGGCACGTGCCGGAAAAGCGCTGCTTGCCGCAAAACAGGAGGGTGACCTGCATGGCGGATGAGTTGTTGCGTGAGAGACGCACGGATGTTCTGTGGCTGACGCTTAACAGGCCCGAGGTGCACAATGCCCTCAACGCCGCCATGACGGATGCGCTTGCCGATGCCATCCGCGCGGCATCCGGTGACCGTGGTCTGCGCGCCGTGGTCATAACGGCAGCGGGAGACCGCAGTTTCTGTTCGGGGGCCGATCTCAAGGAGAGCGCCGGCGGCATGTTCCTCTCACGGGATGGAACAAACCCCATTGCCGATGTGATGCGCGCCATTGAAACCTGCGACAAGATCGTCATCGCCCGCATCAACGGCCGGGTCTTGGCCGGTGGGCTCGGCCTCATTGCTGCCTGCGATCTTGCCTATGCCGCCGATCACGCCGAATTTGGTCTGCCGGAAGTGCGGGTCGGGCTTTTCCCGGCCATGGTGGCGGCGAAGCTTCTGGCGAAAATACCCTTGGGCGGGCTTCAGGAAATGGCTTATCTCGGCCAGCCAGTCAGCGCCCCGGAGGCAACAGGTCTCGGCCTTGTCAATCGCACCGCGCCTGCGGCCGAACTCGATGGCTTGATCGAGGATGTTCTTGCGAAGCTGCGACAGAATGCGCCGGGCGCCATCGCAGCCGGAAAGGCAGCCTTGCTGGCGATGCGCGACATGTCACCCGATGAGCGGCTTGCCTTTGCCGAAGGCGCCATCGCCGCCATCAGCAGCAGCGATGAAGCGCGCGAAGGGCGGCAGGCTTTTGCAGAAAAGCGGCCTCCTATATGGACCGGCAGGTCCTGAACCGCAGCACTTTCACCGCAGTCGTCGTCTCTTGAGGCGCTAATCGATATAATGCCCGCAGCCGCGTTGACCCCGTTCGGCAAATCGCGTTTTATCCAGCACCTTTCGCCGGACGGTGATCGGGCAGCCGGAGGAGACCCCATGCGCCTTGTAAAAACCGTCGCCGAATTGCGGGATGCGATTTCCGCCTTTCGCCGCGAAGGCAAGAGTGTCGGCTTCGTGCCGACCATGGGTTTTCTCCATATCGGCCACCTCACACTCGTTGCCCAAGCCAAGGCAGAAAACGACGTGACGGTGGTTTCCATCTTCGTCAATCCGCTGCAATTCGGCGCGAATGAGGATCTGGCGCGTTACCCGCGTGACCTCGCCCGCGACAGCGCGCTGCTGGAAGAGGCCAGCGTCGATATTCTTTTCGCACCCGAGGTAACGGAGATGTATCCGCGCCCGATGTCGACCATCGTGGATGTGCTGGAACTGGGCAGCCAGCTGGAAGGTGCGGTGCGGCCGGGGCATTTTGCCGGCGTGACCACCGTCGTGACCAAGCTTTTTAATCTCGTCCAGCCGGATGCCGCCTATTTCGGCGAGAAAGACTATCAGCAGGTGACGCTGATCCGCCGCATGGTGGAAGACCTTGCCCAGCCGGTGCGGGTCGTTCCCGTCGCTACGGTGCGCGAGGCAGATGGGCTGGCCTGTTCTTCGCGCAACGTCTATCTAAGCCCTGAGCAACGCGCCGCCGCCGTGATCGTGCCGCGAGCGCTTGAGGAAGCCAACCGGCTTTATGACCAAGGCCTCGACGATCCGGCCACCTTCGAAGCGGCAATAGAAAAGTTCATCGCCTCTGAGCCGCTGGCTTCGCCGGAGGTCGTTGCGGTGCGCGATCCCGATACGCTGGCGCCGGTTGCCTCCGTGCAGGCAGGCCCCGTGCTGGTGGCGCTGTTCGTTCGCTTCGGCAGCACGCGGCTCCTCGATAACCGCGTCATCGGCCGCGACAGAACTGAAAAAAGAGAGGCTGCCCAATGAGCACCCATGGAAAACTGAAGCGGCTGACGACAGCCTCCATCCGGCAGATGAAAGGTGAGGCGCGCATCGTCTGTCTCACCGCCTATACGACGCCGATCGCCCGCCTGCTCGATCCGCATTGCGATCTGCTGCTGGTAGGAGATTCCCTCGGCATGGTGCTTTACGGCATGGACACGACGGTTGGCGTCACACTGGATATGATGATCGCCCATGGCAGCGCCGTCATGCGCGGCGTCGAGCATGCCTGCGTCATCGTCGATCTTCCCTTCGGCACCTATCAGGAATCCAAGGAACAGGCCTTTCGCAACGCGGTGCGGGTGATGCAGGAAACCGGCTGCGACGGCGTGAAGCTGGAAGGCGGCGAAGAAATGGCCGAAACCATCGCCTTTCTGGTAGCGCGCGGCATTCCCGTGTTCGGCCATGTCGGGCTGATGCCGCAACTGGTCCACACCGCCGGCGGCTTCCGCTCGCTCGGACATTCGGAGGCGGAAACGCAGAAAATCTGGCGCGATGCAATTGCGGTCGATCAGGCCGGCGCCTTCGCCATCGTCGTGGAGGGCACCGTCGAGCCGCTTGCCCGCGAGCTGACCGAGAAACTTTCCGTCCCCACCATCGGCATCGGCGCATCGCCGGCCTGCGACGGGCAGGTCTTGGTGTCCGACGACATGCTCGGCCTCTTCACCGACTTCAAACCGAAATTCGTCAAGCGATTTGCCGATCTTGGTTCGACGGTTTCGGGTGCGGCAAGGGACTATGCCGATGAGGTGCGTTCCGGCGCGTTTCCTGGGCCGGAGCACACGTTTCAGGTGCGCAAGCAACCGCCTTCGGGGGAGTGACGGGCCAAGGTATAGAGCGGGCGAGGTCCGTGACCAACGCCTTCGCCTCCGTCATGCTCGGGCCAAGCCCACTCCTGTCCGGTTTAAGTTTTTGGACAGGCTGCCGCCCCTTGCAGTGAAGGGTGCATTCTCTCGACGTCATCCTCGGTCCTGTGCCGAGGATCTAATCATGTTGAATAAAACCAATATGTTGCAGATCCTCGGGACAGGCCCGAGGATGACGTCGTGTTTGAGGCAAGCTTGTCGATAACGCTTGGAACCAGCGCTTATCCCTGCAACATCAACCCTACACAATACCGCCGCTACCGCCAACCGAAGCCGGCCGTTCCGCCGCAACGAGGCTGCGATAACCACTCGCACGGTAGGTCGCGATTGGATCGATCGCACCGCCAGCCAATTGCCGGGCCTGCGCAAGGATCGGTTCTACATCCGTGCGATAAGCCCGTTTCAGCATATCGGAAGCCATCAGCGCATCATTATCCTGCTGGTAGCCGTCGAGAGCGGCGCGATCCACCAGCAGAGCCTGCGCATAGGCGCGGCGGATTTCATTGGCGCTGGAGATCAGGCTTTCGATCGGGTCCGTCACATTATGCGACTGGTCGATCATGTGGGCCGGATGGAAACCCTTTACGCCGCGATATTCCGCATCCACCAGCTCGTTAAAAACGAGGAACAGGCGGTATGGCTCTATCGAACCGGCATCCAGATCGTCATCGCCATATTTGCTGTCGTTGAAGTGGAAACCGCCGAGCTTGCCGAACTGGATAAGCCGGGCGACGATCATCTCGATATTGGTATTGGGCGCATGGTGGCCGAGATCGACGAGGCAGAAGGCCTTTTCGCCGAGCGTATTGGCGATGAGGTAATTGGTGCCCCAATCCTGCACGACGGTCGAATAAAACGCCGGCTCATACATCTTGTGTTCGGAAAAGATGCGCCAGTCATCCGGCAGCGCCTTGTAGATATCGGCCATGCCGGCAAGATAACGCTCGAAACTTCTGGTGAAATTGCTCTGGCCGGGGAAGTTCGAACCATCGCCCACCCACACCGTCAGCGCCTTGGAGCCGATGGCCTTGCCGATTTCGATGCATTCGATGTTGTGCTCAACAGCCTGCCGGCGCGTGGCGGCGTCGGTGTGGCTGAGCGAACCATATTTGTAGGAATGGCTCTGGCCCGGCGCATCCGAAAACGTGTTGGAATTCATGGCGTCGAAGCCGAGACCCAGCGCATCGGCATGGGCCTTCAACCGCTTCGGATCTTCCTTGTCCCACGGGATATGCAGGGAGACATTCGGTGTGGCGCGCGTCAGCTGGTTGATGACGGCGCAATCATCGAGCTTGTCGAAAATGCCGCGTGGCTCTCCCGTGCCGGGAAAACGGGCAAAACGGGTACCGCCGGTGCCCACGCCCCAGGAAGGCACGGCGACGAAAAATTCCGCAACTTTCGCGGTGACAGCATCGATATCGATGTTGCGACGCGCAAGCTGGTTGCCGAGCGCGTCGTAGTCTTCCTTATGCGCGGCTGCGCGCTTGCCATTTTCAACCGCGATCAAATCGGCGGTGATTTTCGTCTCGGTCATTTTTTCCTCCCCGGAAATCAATCCGTACATGCTAGTTGATCACGCTCAATCCGTCATACCGGCCCTGAGCCGGTATCCAGCCAGCCCAAATCCTTGGGCTGAAAAGACCCTTCTCGCCGCGCAAACGCGCGTCGGCTGTATTCCGGCTCAAGGCCGGAATGACGAAAGTAAGAACGCGCCAAACGCCTTATCGCGTAAAACTCTGCGCATTACCGGCATCGACATTGATGATGTTGCCGGTCGACTTGGCCGAAACATCGGATGCCAGGAAGTAGATCGCCTCTGCAATATCTTCCGGCAACACGTTGAGCTTCAGCAGCGAGCGCTTGCGATAATGTTCCTCCAGATCGGTTACTTCGATCTTGGAAGAAGCAGCACGCTGCTCGCGCCACTCGCCGTTCCAGATCTTCGAACCGCGCAGTACCGCATCGGGATTGACGGTATTGACTCGAATGCCGGCTTCAGCGCCTTCGAGAGCAAGGCAACGGGCCAGATGGATTTCCGCTGCTTTGGCCGTGCAATAGGCCGAAGCGTTAGGCGAGGATGCGAGACCGTTCTTCGAGGCGACGAACACGACGTTGCCACCGAGATTTTGCCGTCGCAGCAGCCGGAATGCTTCGCGCGACACGAGGAAATAACCGGTGGCGAGAATGTCGATATTCTTGTTCCACATGGCGAGCGTGGTTTCTTCCACCGGCGCGGAGGAAGCGATGCCGGCGTTGGAAACGAGAATATCCACGCCGCCGAATTCCACACTCGCTTGTGCGAAAGCGGAAATGACGGCGTCTTCCTGCGTCACATCCAGCTTGACGCTGCGTACCGCGTCCGCGCTGTAGCGCTTGGCGAAATCGCCCTTTGCGGCTTCCAGCGCCGCCTCGTCAATATCGGCGAGCACAACGCAGGCGCCCTCGGCCACCAGCCGTTCCGCCGTTGCCCGGCCGATGCCGCCAGCGCCGCCGGTGACGAAGGCCACGCGGCCGGCAAGGCTTTTGGGCTTCGGCATGCGCTGCAGCTTTGCCTCTTCCAGCAGCCAATATTCGATATCGAAAGCTTCCTGCTCGGGAAGACCCTGATATTCGGACACGGTGGAAGCACCGCGCATGACATTGATGGCGTTGACATAAAATTCACCGGCGATACGAGCGGTGGCCTTGTCCTTGGCAAAGGACAACATGCCCACACCGGGGATCAGGAAGATCACCGGGTTCGGGTCGCGTATTTTAGGCGAATTGTCGTGGCGGCAGGCTTCGTAATAACGTGTGTAATCGGCCCGGTAAGCCTCGAGCGCCTTGTCCAGACCGGCCATCAGCGCATCCACATCGGGATTTGCCGTATCGAGGTCGAGGATCAATGGGCGGATTTTGGTGCGCAGGAAATGATCCGGGCAGGACGTGCCGAGATTACCGAGCGGCTTCAGGTCATTCGAATTGACGAATTCGAGAACCGCATCCTGATCATCGAAATGACCGAGCTTGCGCTCCTCGCGGCCAATGCGGCCACGGATTTCCGGCATCAGCCGGGCAGCGATGGCGCGACGCTCAGTCTCAGGCAGGCTCTTGGCCACGGCACCACCAAAGATCGTCTTGCCTTCAGTCTGCCCCGCAAACCATTCGATCGCCTTGTTGATGATGGCGAGCGTCAGTTCGTAACAGGCCTTGGCGTCGTTATCCCAGGTGAACAGGCCGTGGCTTTCCAGCACCACGCCCTTGGCCTTCGGATTGGCCTTGACGAAAGCTTCCAGATCGAGACCGAGCTGGAAACCGGGACGACGCCAAGGCAGCCAGCCGATTTCATCGCCAAAGATCTGCTGCGTCAGTTCTTTCGAATTCTTCGACGCTGCAATCGCGATGATCGCGTCCGGATGCATATGATCGACGTGATCATAAGGCACGAAACCATGCAGCGGCGTATCGATGGAGGCGGCGCGCGGGTTGAGGTTGAAGGTGCAATGCGGCAGGAAACCGACCATGCGGTCCTCGTCAGCAACACCCTTGTAGATGCCCTTCAGCGCTTCCAGCTTGTCGAGATAGAGTGTCGAAAAGCCATCGATCTTGATGGTGCCAACATCGCCACCGGAGCCTTTGACCCACATGACGCGGACCTTCTCGCCAGTCAGCGGATCGGTTTCCAGCACTTTTGCGGAGGTGTTTCCGCCGCCGTAATTGGTGATGCGCTTGTCAGCACCCAGCAGATTGGAACGATAAAGCAGCTTGCCGGGCTCATCGAGCGTTCTGGCGTAAGCGTCGTCCCAACGGCTTTCGAGAAGGCGGGATGTTCCCGTCATGTCTTCCTCCCATATCGGTCTGCATTGGCGGCACCGGCATCGGCCCGCATCCATTGATCGCAGGTATCGCGCATGCAAAAGCACAATGTCAATCAAAAACGATCATAAATTTTCATGTTGCACCGCGAAATTGTTTAATTTGATCGTTCTTGATTGACAAGTTAAAGAGATTGCGAATAATCACAATCAGGAGGACCCCATGCACGAACGCGAACGCCATCGCATCATCTTGAGCGCCACGCAGGAAAAAGCTGTCGTGACGGTGCAGGATATTGCTGAACTGACGGATGCGTCGGAAGCGACGATCCGCAGGGATATCGCGTCTTTGCATGTTCAGGGCAAGTTGCGGCGTGTGCGCGGGGGGGCGGAGGCGGTGCATCCGCCGCAGCTCGGCAATCTCGCCGCCCGCCCCTTCCGTGTGTCCGAATCAGTCAACATCGACAAGAAACGCGCAATTGCGCGCAAAGCGGTCGATCTCTGCCATGAGGGTGACGCGATCATCCTGAATGGCGGCACGACGACATTCCAGATGGTGCATTACATGGCGGCGCGCAGGCTGCAGGTGATGACCAATTCCTTCGCGATTGCCGAGCATCTGGTCAAGCATTCCAAATGCAGCGTCAGCGTACCGGGCGGCGCGATCTATCGCGACCAAAGCCTTATCCTGTCGCCCTTCGAAAACGATGCGATCCGCAATTTTTATGCGCGGCGGATTTTTCTCGGCGCGCAGGGCGTCGGCGCACTTGGCATCATGGAATCGGACGCGCTGGTCATCCAGAGCGAACAGAAGCTGATGCGACAGGCGGAAGAATTGATCGTCATGGTCGATTCCTCGAAATTCAGAAAACGGTCCAGCCTCATTCTTTGCCCGCTCGAAAACGTCTCGACCATCATCACCGATGACGGGATTTCGGATGAAGCGGCGAGGATGGTGGAAAATGCCGGCGTCGAATTGCTGATTGCCGGCGCGGTGGCGGCGGATAAAACAGCCGGTCCGCCGGATGAGGAGAATTCTTCTTCGGTCGCTTGAGGAGCACCGATCAAGGAAAAACAAGGTTCAAAACGGGAGGAAAAGGGACATGAAACTTACACGCAGAACATTGACGAGCGTTTTGGCGCTGAGCGCAGCACTCTCTGTCGCCGGCTTTGGCAGCGTTGCGCAGGCCGCCGACGTGAAGATCGCGCTGGTGGTCAAATCGCTCGGCAACGGCTTTTTCGAAGCCGCCAACAAGGGCGCGCAGGAGGCCGCAAAGGACCTCGGCGGCGTCGAGATCATCTATACCGGTCCGACCAGCACCACGGCGGAAGGCCAGATCGAAGTCATCAATTCGCTGATCGCGCAGGGTGTCGATGCCATCGCCATTTCCGCCAACGACCCCGACGCGGTTGTTCCAGCACTGAAAAAGGCGGCGCAGCGCGGCATCAAGGTCATCTCCTGGGATTCCGGCGTGGCGCCTGAAGGCCGCATTCTCCAGCTCAACCCCTCGTCCAACGCGCTGATCGGCAAGATGTGCCTGCAGCTCGCCGCATCGCATCTGGAAGGCGGCAAGGGCGATTTCGCCATCCTGTCGGCCACCACCACCTCCACGAACCAGAATATCTGGATCGACGAGATGAAAAAGCAGCTGAAGGACTTCCCCGGCCTCAACCTCGTCACGACAGTTTACGGTGACGACCTTGCCGACAAGAGCTACCGCGAAGCGCAGGGCCTGCTCTCCTCGCAGCCGAATGTGAAGGTCATCGTCGCACCGACGACGGTTGGCGTTCTCGCCGCCTCGCAGGCCGTGAAGGATGCCGGCAAGATCGGTCAGGTCTTCGTGACCGGCCTTGGCCTGCCCTCCGAAATGGCGGGCGCGATCAAGTCGGGCGCCACCAAGGAATTCGCCATCTGGAACCCGATCGACCTCGGTTACTCCGCCACCCAGATCGCCTATCACCTTGTGAAGGGTGAAGCAGACGGCAAGCCGGGCTCGGAAATCGAAGCTGGCCGCATGGGCAAAATCAAGGTCGGCGAAAACAGCGAAGCGGCGATGGCTGATCCGTTCATTTATGATGCGAAGAATATCGATCAGTTTTCGAAGATTTTCTGATCTGAGAAGTTGCTGACGGCGGGCGGAGGGCACCCCCCTCTGTCCTGCCGGACATCTCCCCCTCAAGGGGGGAGGTCGACTCGCGGATAAGTCTCGCCCATCTCGACATTTGCGAATGAAGTGGTGGTAGCGCCTCCTGCCGATCTCCCCCCTTGAGGGGGAGATGCCCGGCAGGGCAGAGGGGGGTATCCCTCGCCGCTTCACTCAAAACTGACCGGTATGACAGAAGATGCGTGCTGAACCCCAAACTTTACCAATGACAGAAACCTCCAGCGCCACGCCCATTCTGGAAATGCGCGGCATCAGCCAGATATTCCCCGGCGTCAAAGCGCTGGATGGCGTCGATATCGCGCTGTACCCCGGTAAAGTCACCGCACTGATCGGCGAAAACGGCGCGGGCAAATCCACGCTCGTCAAGATCCTCACCGGCATCTACCGCCCCAACGAAGGCGAAATCCTGATGGATGGCCAGCCCATCACGTTTCACGGCGCGCAGGATGCCATCGATGCCGGCGTGACCGCCATTCATCAGGAAACCGTGCTGTTCGACGAGCTTTCGGTCGGCGAAAACATTTTCCTCGGCCATGCGCCGAAAGGCCGTTTCGGCCTCATTGACTGGAAGACCATCAATGCCCGCGCAAGCGTGCTGCTGGAACAGCTCGAAAGCACCATCGATCCTACCATCCGGCTGAAGGACCTTTCGATCGCCCAGCGCCATCTGGTCGCGATCGCGAGAGCGCTGTCCGTCGAGGCGCGCATCGTCATCATGGACGAACCGACCGCCGCCTTGTCACGCAAGGAAATCGACGATCTGTTCCGCATCGTTGAAAACCTCAAGCGGCAGGGCAAGGCGATCCTTTTCATCAGCCACAAGTTCGATGAAGTCTATGAAATCGCCGAAAATTACGCCGTGTTCCGCGATGGCAAGATGGTCGGCACGGGTAATCTTGCAGCTACACCGCAGGACGAAATCGTTCGCCTGATGGTCGGCCGCGACGTGACGAACGCCTTCCCCAAACAGGCCGTCAGCCTCGGCCCGACGGTTCTGTCAGTCCGCGATTATTCGCACCAGACGGAATTCCGCGATATTTCGCTCGATCTGCGCAAGGGCGAGATTCTTGGCCTTTATGGGCTGATCGGCGCGGGGCGATCCGAACTCTGCCAGTCGCTGTTTGGCATCACCCGCCCGGCTTCAGGTGAAGTGACGTTGAACGGCCAGCCGCTCACCATCCGCTCGCCTGAAGATGCGATCCGCGCCGGCATCGTTTATGTGCCGGAAGAGCGCGGCCGCCACGGTCTGGCGCTGGACATGCCGATCTATCAGAACATGTCGCTGCCATCGCTGACGCGCACCTCGCGCAAGGGTTTTCTGGCGGCGGCCAATGAATTCGCGCTGGCGCGCAAATATGCCTCGCGGCTCGATCTGCGCGCCGCCGCCCTCTCCGTGCCAGTCGGCACGCTGTCGGGCGGCAACCAGCAGAAGGTGGTGATTGGCAAATGGCTCGCCACCCAGCCCAAGGTCATCATTCTCGACGAACCCACCAAGGGCATCGATATCGGCTCCAAGGCCGCCGTGCACGGCTTCATCAGCGAGCTTGCGGCCGAAGGCCTGTCCATCATCATGATTTCATCCGAACTTCCCGAAATCCTCGGCATGTCCGACCGCGCCATCGTCATGCGCGAAGGCCTGATGGCGGGCTTGTTCGAACGCGCCGATTTTTCTCCGGAAAAGCTGGTGCGCGCCGCTACCGGCAACGCCTGAGAGGGGCAAAACCATGCAACGTTTCCTCAAAAATCGCGAATGGCTGCTGGCAGGCATCATCGTCATCATGATCGCCGGTTTTGCGCTGCGCGCGCCCGGTTTCAGCCGACCGGGTAATCTGGTCAACATCTTCAACGATACCTCCATCCTCATCATTCTGGCGCTCGGCCAGATGGCGGTCATTCTCACCAAATCCATCGATCTTTCGGTTGCCGCCAATCTCGCCTTCACCGGCATGGCGGTGGCGATGACCAATGCCGCCTTTCCCGGCATTCCGCTGCCGCTTCTCATCGCCATGGCGGTCGGCATCGGCGCGTTTCTCGGGTCGCTCAACGGCGTGCTGGTCTGGTGGCTCGGCATTCCGCCCATCGTCGTCACGCTCGGCACGCTTACCATCTATCGCGGCATGGCCTTCGTGCTGTCGGGCGGCGGTTGGGTGAACGCGCACCAGTTTTCACCCACCTTCCTCAACGTGCCGCGCACCATGATTCTCGGCATGCCGGTTCTTTCATGGGTGGCCATCCTCATCATCGCCGGGGCTTGGCTGGTGCTCAGCCGCACTTCCTTCGGCCGTTCGGCCTATGCGTCAGGCGGAAATCCCGGTGCTGCGGTCTATGCGGGCATCGATGTCGGCCGCACGCGCTTCTTTGCCTTCGTTTTATCCGGCGCACTGGCCGGTCTCGCCAGCTATCTCTGGGTGTCGCGTTATGCCGTTGCCTATGTGGATATCGCCGCCGGTTTCGAATTGGATAGCGTCGCAGCCAATGTCATCGGCGGCATCTCGATTGCCGGCGGTATCGGCTCGGTGGCAGGGGCAGTACTTGGCGCGCTCTTCCTCGGCGTCATCAAGAACGCGCTGCCCGTCATCGGCATCTCCCCCTTCGCGCAGATGGCGATTTCCGGCGTGGTCATCGTGCTTGCCGTCGTCTTCAACGCCCGCGCTGAAGCTCGAAAAGGCCGCATCATCCTGCGTGACCGGGCCGCAGCCGATCAGGCCAAGGAGGCCGCAGCATGACCTCGCAACCGACACAGACCCCGCGCATCATCCCGGACAAGCTCGGCACGCCGCTGCGGCGCGTCTTGGCCAGCTGGGAAGTGCTGCTGCTAGGCGTCGCCATCCTCATCTTCATCGCCAATTCGCTCGCCTCGCCCTATTTCCTCAATGCCTGGAACCTGTCGGACGCGACCTTCAACTTCACCGAAAAGGCGATCATCGCCTTTGCCATGGCGCTTTTGATCATCGCCGGCGAAATCGATCTTTCGGTCGCCGCCATCATCGCACTCGCCTCCACCGCCATGGGTGCGGCGGTGCAGATGGGTGTCGGCACGCCCGGCCTCGTCGCCATCGGCATCGGCACCGGACTTTTGTGCGGAGCTTTCAACGGCTTTCTCGTTGCGGGGCTGAAACTGCCGTCCATCGTCGTCACCATCGGCACCATGAGCCTGTTTCGCGGCATCTCCTATATGGTGCTGGGCGATCAGGCCTATGGCAAATATCCGGCGGATTTCGCCTATTTCGGGCAAGGCTACGTCTTCTCCGTCATCTCCTTCGAATTCGTGCTGTTCATCGTCATGGCCGTCCTCTTCGCCATTTTGCTGCACGCCACCAATTTCGGCCGGCAGGTCTATGTCATCGGCACCAATCCCTTTGCCGCCCGCTTCTCCGGCATTCCCGTCGAGCGCGTGAAGTTCATCCTCTTCCTGCTCACCGGCCTGATGAGCGGCATCGCCGCCGTCTGCCTCACCTCGCGGCTCGGCTCCACCCGCCCGTCGATCGCTCAAGGCTGGGAGCTTGAGGTGGTGACCATGGTGGTGCTGGGCGGCATTTCCATTCTCGGCGGTTCCGGCACCATTGCCGGCGTGGTCATCGCCGCCTTCGTCATGGGCCTCGTCACCTTTGGTCTCGGGCTGCTGAACGTGCCGGGTATCGTCATGTCGATCTTCGTCGGCCTGTTGCTGATCATCACCATCGCCATCCCCATCGTCGTTCGTCGCCTTAGAGCCATGAGAGGCTGAGCCATGCCGGAATTCGAAAAACACGCCTTCAAGATGAAACTCTTTCCCGGTAAACAGGCGGAATATCAAAAACGCCATGACGAAATATGGCCGGAACTGGTGACGCTGCTGCATGAGGCGGGCGTGAGCGATTACTCCATCCATCTCGACCCGGAAACCAACATCCTGTTCGGCGTGCTGACCCGCCCGAAGAACCACGGCATGGCGGCATTGCCCGAACATGCGGTGATGAAAAAATGGTGGGCGCATATGGCCGATATCATGGAAAGTAACCCCGACAATTCGCCCGTCGCAAAAGACCTGGTGCCGGTGTTCCATCTGCCATGAGCGACAGTATCAAGCCCCGCCACATCGCGGTCATCGATATCGGCAAGACCAACGCCAAGGTCGTGGTCATCGACACCGAAAGCGGCGACGAAATTGCCAGCGACAGGCGCTCCAACCCCGTTCTTCGCGACGGCATCTATCCGCATTACGATGTGGAGATGCTGTGGAGCTTCATTCTCGCCGCTCTTCGGCGATTTGGCAAAGAGGTGGGTTTCAACGCCATTTCCATCACCACCCATGGTGCGGCAGCGGCGCTTCTCGATGAGAACGGCGAGCTTGCCATGCCGGTGCTCGATTATGAGCACGCCTATCCCGCTGCTGTTCAGGAGGCCTATCTAGACATACGGCCTGTTTTTACTGAGACCGGCTCGCCGCAGCTTCCCGTCGGCCTGAACCTTGGCGCGCAGATCCATTTCCAGAAAACCGCGTTTCCGCGGGAATTCTCCAGGGTTCACAGCATCGTCACCTATCCGCAATATTGGGCGGGGCGGCTCACCGGCGTTCACGCAACCGAAACGACGTCCCTCGGTTGCCATACGGACCTCTGGAACCCTCGGCGGAAAGCTTTCTCCACGCTGGTCCAGCGTCTCGGCATCGCGCAATTGATGGCGCCGGTGCGTTCCGCTTTCGATGTGCTCGGGCCCATCCGCAAGTCAATGGCGCAGGAAATGGGGCTTTCGCCAGATATTCCGGTCTATTGCGGCATCCATGATTCCAATGCGTCGCTGCTGCCGCATCTCTTGCGCCGGGAGGGCGATTTTTCCGTCGTCTCGACCGGCACATGGGTGGTGAATTTCGCCATAGGCGGCACGGCGGAGGCGCTGGATCCTGCCCGCGATACATTGTTGAATGTCGATGCTCTCGGACGTTCCGTTCCCTCCTCCCGCTTCATGGGCGGCAGGGAATATGAAATGCTGACGCAGCAATTCGGGTCTGCTCAACACGAAGAGATCGAAGCCGCGCTCGGAAAGGTGCTGGCCAAAGGCATGATGCTGTTGCCCAGCGTCGTCAGCGGCTCGGGCCCCTTCCCGGACAAAACGGCTCGCTGGATCGCCGACGACAATGCCACAGTCGCGGAGCGCCACGCGGCGGCAGCACTTTATCTTGCTTTGATGACGGAGTTCAGTCTTTCGCTGATCGGCCGGAAAGGCTCGATACTGGTGGAAGGCCCCTTTGCCAGCAATGCACTTTATCTCAAGGCGTTGGCCGGTTTTGCCGATACGGAGGTGATAGCCGTCGGCGGCTCCACCGGCACCAGCGCGGGCGCCGCACTCCTCACCGGCATCAAACCACTTGCCGGCCGGGAGCGTCATTTCACTCCTGATACCATTGCCGGGCTTCATCCCTACCGCACCGACTGGCTCGCTCATCTGGCTTGACGCAACACCCGCAAAACACGAAATGCGGCCGCATAGGGGGCCGCATTCCATTTCGCCTGAAGATCAACCCTTGATGAAGGCCAGAAGATCGGCGTTCAGCACATCGGCATTGACGGTCAGCATGCCGTGCGAGAAGCCAGGATAGGTCGTCAGCGTGCCGTTTTTCAGCAGCTTCACCGATTTCAGTGCGGAGTCGGCAATCGGCACGATCTGGTCGTCTTCACCATGCAGCACCAGCGTCGGAACGCTGATCGCCTTCAGGTCTTCGGTCTGGTCGGTTTCAGAAAAAGCCTTGATACCGTCATAATGGGCTTTCGCGCCACCCATCATGCCCTGCCGCCACCAGTTCTGGATCACGCCTTCCTGAGCGGTCGCCCCGTCACGATTGAAACCGTAGAACGGGCCGGACGGCACATCGCGGAAGAACTGCGCGCGGTTTGCGGCCAGCGCCGAGCGGAAGCCGTCAAAAACCTCTATCGGCAGGCCTTCGGGGTTTGCCGCCGTCTTGAGCATCAGCGGCGGCACGGCGGAAACGAGCACGGCCTTGGCGACGCGGCCTGAGGGTTCGCCATGTTTGGCGACATAACGGGCAACTTCACCGCCGCCGGTGGAGTGGCCGATATGCACGGCATTTTTCAGATCGAGCGCCTCGACGACGGCAAAGGCGTCGGCGGCGTAATGATCCATGTCGTGACCTTCGGCAACCTGGGCAGACCGGCCATGGCCACGGCGGTCATGGGCGACGACGCGAAACCCCTTGGAGAGGAAGAACAGCATCTGCGCGTCCCAGTCATCGGAAGAGAGCGGCCAGCCGTGATGGAAGACGATGGGCTGGGCATCCTTGGGGCCCCAGTCCTTGTAGAAGATTTCGGTTCCGTCCGTCGTTGTCACAAAGCCCATGATCGTTTCTCCTTCGGTTGCGTTGGCATCTTCCGATACGCTGTCAGTTGTGCGCCGGTTTGATGGAGGGATGATGACGCAGGACAACGGTTGCGACAATTGCAACAATAGTTGGCATTGAATTGCTGTTAGTGAAATTATCTTTTCGATCCGCGTGGATGCACACGCATCGAACCGCTCCGCGCCCCTCACTATGGAGTGAGAACGAGAGGATAGGCACACGGTTACGTGAATTCAATCACCTGTTGGGCGACTGTTATCTTCAATCCACGTCGGGATCGTATTCCCTCGGGCTGTCATCCCTAGAGAACAACACGCAGGGTCCGCGGGAACCGCGCGGATCATAGGCATAACCCTTGGCCGTCAGCGCCTGCATGATATCACGGACCCCGGCGAGGCCATAAAGATGGTCGTGCAACTCGACGAATATGCGCTCCACACCGGTCAGATCGGCTCTACCGAGCAGGTCGCGCTCGGCGCCTTCGATATCCATCACGAGGGCGGTAATGCCGTGGCTGGCAATAAACTCGTCGATATTTTCGGAGGAGATTTCGATGCGCTGTTCATAAGGTCCCTGATTTTCGTCCATGGAGGACATCCAGAGATCCTTGCGGACGTAGAAAGGATAGGTGCTCGGCGCATCGGCAGTGAGAAGCCCCTGTGAAAACACGACATTGCCGCGGCAATTGGCCTCGAGTACCCGTTCTGCCAGCGCCGCCGTCGAAGGATTGGCTTCGAAAGCCCACACCGAAACATCGTCTATGCCGGCGATGATGGAGGTGATGATGCCGATGCCGGACCCCAGTTCCAGCACGCGGTCGCCGGGTTTGATGGCTTTCAGGACGCTGCGGGCCTCCTTGGCCTCATAGCTGCCGTCGGTCAGCGCCTGCCAGATGACGGGTGACACCTCATCGGAAGAAAGAGGCAGGGCAACTCCATGCACGTCCAGTATTTCCATGTCTCAAGCCTTTTCGCAAAACCCGGTCGTTTTCACCAGAACGATCCCGTATCGACCGGGAATGCTCTACAGCATCGGTGCAGCAACCGGTATCGGTTTTAGCAGGAACCGATGCATCCGGTTAAAATTTCGATACGCTTGGGATGACACAAAAACGGGGATTTCAGACGGAACTCCAGAACACCAGTTCCTTGGCCGGCAACGGCCTGCTGATCAGATAACCCTGCACCTGATCGCACCCCAGACGTCTGACGCATTCATATTGCTCTTCCGTCTCGATGCCTTCGGCAATCGTGGTCATCCGCAGACTACGGCCCACCCCGACCACAAATTCGACGATCGCCAGCGCGTCACGGTCGCTGGTAATATCGCGCAGGAAGGACCGGTCGATCTTGATCTTGTCGAAGGGTACGCCGCGCAAATTCGCGAGCGAGGAATAACCTGTACCAAAATCATCCATGGCGATCTTGATGCCGACATCCTTCAGCCGGGTCAGCGTATTGATCGTCTGGTCGCTCTTGTTCAACAGGATCGATTCGGTGATCTCAAGCTCAAGCCGGCTCGGCTCCAGCCCGCTTTTTTCAAGAGCACCCATGACGTTCTGGATGAGGTTGGTGCTGTGAAACTGAACCGGTGACAGATTGACCGCCACTTTCATGTCCTCGTCCCAGCCCATCGCCTCACGGCAGGCGGTCTCCATCACCCATTTTCCGAGCGAATGGATAAGTCCGGTTCGTTCCGCAACGGGAATGAACACGCTGGGCGGTACATCCCCCCGCACGGGATGCTTCCAGCGCAAAAGTGCCTCGAAACCGCAGAGCTTGCGTGTCTGCGTCGCCACCTGCGGCTGGTAATAGACTTCCATCTCATCATTCTGCAGCGCCGTCTGCAGATCGGCCTCGAAGGATTTCTTTTCGGTCAGCTGCTTCTGCATACGGACCTTGAAAACACTCGCCCGGCCCGGGCCGATGGCCTTTGCCTCATAAAGAGCCAGATCCGCGCGCTTGAACAATTCGTCCGCATCGACTGTGCCATGCGATATGGCGATGCCGATGCAGGTGCCGATTTTGACTTCCTGCTCGCCAAGCTGGTAGGTGCGGCTGATCTGGTCGATGAGCTTGGAGGCAAGGCGGCGGGCCGTATCCTCGTTAAGGTCATCGGACACCACGGCGAATTCGTCGCCGCCCAGCCGGCACACCATGTCGTAATCGCCGCTAATGCCGGAAAGACGCTGCGCCACGGCCTGAAGCAGCGCATCGCCCGCATCGTGACCAAGCGTATCGTTGACGTCCTTGAAACCATCGAGATCAAGCAGAAGGATCGCCGTCGTTCCTGTCCCGCCGAAGGATCGGCGCAACCTCTCGATCAATTCCTGGCGGAACAATGCCCGGTTGGGCAACCCCGTCAGCGCGTCGTGATAAGCGTCATGTTCCAGCCGGACATTCTTCGCCTGCAACTCCAGCGTGGCGGCGCGCAGGTCGTCCGTCAGGCCGCGCATGCTTTTCTGCGCCCGGTTCAACAGGTCGTTCTGGCGAAGCAGCAATATGACAAGCGCGATGCCGCACAGAATGAGGCCACCCGCCAGCGCGGTATAGACGATGTGCAGCTTGCGCACATCCTCATGGGCCGTATCTATGAGATTGACATCATAAGCCACTGATGACGAGGCCAATGTCGTCATCGGCGCATCGAGCGCGCTCATGGACGAGAGCAGATCCGGAACATCAGCCGGCGTCAGCTGGTTCATCTGCTGCTCCAGACGGGCCAAAACAGCGTCGAGGCGGGTTACGAGATCCCGCCACTGTTGTTTTTCATTGATGAAAGCCCCCAGATTGCCCTGTTTCAAAAGCTCCAGGCGGCTCAACATGATGTCCAGACGTAGCTGCAATTCGTCCCGGTCGAGCTTGCCGGGGCTTAGCGCGAATATGGCCAGCTTGTTCTGCAGGCGAAGATATTCCGCCACGGTCTGGCTGACAGCCCACGAATCGTTATAGCGGGCGAACTTTTGCAGAGCGGTTTGCCGCTCGGCAATGACGAAAGCGATATAGCCCGTTGCCAGGACGAAGCAACAGATGATCACCGCCACAAGTTTTCGCAAACGGCACCTTTATTCCACTATCAATTTGGCGACTTGCCAGGCGGACCGCGAATAATAGGTCTGCTTCTGCAATTCCGGGTCGCTGTCATAGGGGTAGATGACGAACAACGGACCCTTTTCTCGAACTGTCATGTAGTTGCCATCCAGTTTGATCGCCAGAATAACGTTAAATTTCTTAAAATCCTCAACCGGTATCGTGCTGACATAATCATTGAGAGCGACCGCCGTGATGCTGGTGCCCGTCGCGCCGACGACGTCCATCAATTTTGCCAGCGAAACACCATCGAAACGGACGCGGCCATCATGCCATGGCGTCGTCGTCTCCACCGTCACCATGCCAAGCGCCTCCAGCATGTCGCGATCGAACTTCGCGGCGCCGTCGGCGTTCGTATTGGTGATCTTTCCAGATATGGTTAATATCGGCTTGCCTTGCGGTTTGGCAATCGTTCCGGCTTCGGCACAGGAAAGCCACACGAGCGACAAGAACGCACTAAGAAGTACCCGGGCGAAACTCATACTTTTTCTCCATCGATAACGTTCACGTCGAAGGTTTTCGCCAACCGCTGATGGTCAAGGGAACCGACGTAAGCACTATATATCAGGAACGGATGTTATATCCTCACTGAGATTTTATCCGTATTTTCTCTAGGTTTTGAGTAAACCCTTTGGATAATTTTTCCGTCTTATTTGTACTTTTTTACGTTTCGCGCACTGTTATGACGCAGGCGAACCTCACTAATGCCGTCTCATCAAATTCGTCCGGCGCGACGAAGGCCAAATTGTGGCGGGAGCTTTCCTGCTCACATGGAGAAACATGTGATTCGCGCGAGCCGGAGGTTGTGGCCGGAAATCCGGCATCGGCGTGCAGGCTAGACCGAAATGACAAAAGACAAGTTCCACGTCACAGAAAAATCATCGCCTTTGCCGGAGCCGACGGTTGAAACATACCGCGTGGAACTTAATATAAAGACTGTCGTTTCCGTTTCCGGCAATTCCAGAATCCTCCGCCGGAAATGTCCAGGCACAAGTTCTGCGCAGCGAAAGCCGCGATGCCGGATATCGTCCGGCCAGGAAAATTCTGTTCACGTCTCCGGGTCGGACGGCATCCGCCGTATCGGCCGCATCATGAAGGTAGCCCCTATGCACACCTATCCCGACATCAAACTTCTCATTGATGGCGAATGGCGAGACGCCGTTTCCGGCAAGACGATCGCCGTGTCCGATCCGGCAACCGACGAGATCATCGGCGCAATCGCCCACGCAGAGAAGGAAGACCTCGATCTCGCACTTGCAGCCGCTGACCGTGGCTTCAAGGTGTGGCGCGACACCTCGCCCTTCGAGCGTTCGAAGATCATGCGCAAGGCCGCGGATATCCTGCGCGAGCGCAAGGACAGGATCGCCTATATGATGACCCGCGAGCAGGGCAAGCCGCTGGCGCAATCCGGTACCGAAATCATGGGGGCCGCCGATACCATCGACTGGTTCGCCGAAGAAGCACGCCGCACCTATGGCCAGGTTATCCCGGCGCGCGCGGCCGGCGTTTCGCAGCTTGCCATCAAGCTGCCGGTCGGTCCCGTTGCGGCGTTTACGCCGTGGAACTTTCCGATCAACCAGATCGTCCGCAAGCTTTCCGCAGCGCTCGCCACCGGCTGCTCCATCATCGTCAAGGCGCCGGAAGAAACCCCGGCATCGCCGGCAGAACTCATCCGCGCCTTCGTGGATGCCGGCGTGCCGGCGGGCGTCATCGGCCTCGTTTACGGCGTTCCATCAGAGATTTCGGAATATCTGATCCCGCATCCGATCATCCGCAAGATTTCCTTCACCGGCTCCACACCGATCGGCAAGCACCTCGCGGCGCTGGCCGGCAAGCACATGAAGCGCGCTACGATGGAACTCGGCGGCCATGCGCCGGTGATGATCTTTAATGACGCCGATATCGAAAAAGCGATCGAGGTGACTTCGCTTTCGAAGTTTCGCAATGCCGGACAGGTCTGCGTCGCTCCCACCCGCTTCCTCGTGCAGGACGGCGTGGCCGACCGTTTCCTTGAAGGTTTCGTGGAGGCCACGAAGGCAATCAAGGTCGGCAACGGGCTGGAAGACGGTGTCATCATGGGTCCGCTCGCCAATGAGCGGCGTATTCCCGCACTGGAAGGTCTCATCAGCGACGCGGTTTCCCATGGCGGCGAATTGAAGACCGGCGGCCGCCGCATCGGCAACAAGGGCAATTTCTTCGAGCCGACGGTTCTGGCCAACGTGCCGACCACCGCCAAAATCATGAATGACGAGCCCTTCGGCCCGGTCGCAATCATCAACCGTTTCTCGAGCTTCGACGATGCGATTGCAGAAGCGAACCGCCTGCCCTTCGGTCTTGCATCTTACGCCTTCACCGGCTCGGTCAAGACGGCACATGCGCTCGGCCATCAGGTAGAGGCCGGCATGCTGACCATCAACCATAACGGCCTTGCACTTCCCGAAGTCCCCTTCGGCGGCATCAAGGATTCCGGTTATGGCACGGAAGGCGGCTCGGAGGCCGTTCAGGCCTATCTGGAGACCCGCTTCATCAGCCAGATGAGCTGATTTGTACGAAAATCTCTTCTCCCCGCCGGGGAGAAGATGCCCCGAAGGGGTAGATGAGGGGGCAAGCTCTCCGAATAACTCTGGCCCTGCCCCCTCATCCCGCTGCCGCGACCTTCTCCCCGGCGGGGAGAAGAAGCGAGCCTTACCCACCCAGTCAGCCAGCACTCTCTGAAAGTTGCTCAGCCATAGCTTGCCTCCAGCCTCATCCTGCCCTAAAAGAACAAAAAGTGAACTTTGAGGGCGATATGAGCGACACGGCGGCACCGGCATTGAAGGAAATCTTCAACCGCGAAAAATTGCGACATATCGCCGATCAGACCAAAGCCGTTCACGGGCCTTTCGATGTGTCCGCCTTCATGGCGCTCGCAACGACAAACCTCGAGGCGCTTGGCATCATGCAACGCATGCGGCAGGTGGCGACCAGCCTGCATGCCACGTTGCCCGGCGACTATGCCCGTAACATCGAAATCCTGACCGCTGCAGCCCCCGGCATCGGCAATGGTTTTGCATCCATTTCGCTGCCGGAATATGTGGCGCTTTATGGTCTCGATGATTTCGATATTTCCATGCGGGCATTATCCTATTTCACCGGCTTCGGCTCCTCGGAATTCGCCATTCGTCATTTTTTGCAAAAGGATATCGCCCGTACCCTTGCCGTGATGGAAACATGGTCGCGGCACGAAAACGAGCATGTGCGGCGTCTGGCAAGCGAGGGCTGCCGGCCGCGCCTGCCCTGGTCGTTCCAGCTCAAACCGCTGATCGACGACCCATCGCCGGTGACCGCAATCCTCGACGCCATGAAAGCCGATGAGGCACTTTACGTCCGCAAATCCGTCGCCAACCACCTGAACGACATCACCAAGGACAATCCCGCCTTCGTGCTGGCGCTGATCGATACATGGCCAAAGGATAATCCGCATACGCGCTGGATCATGCGGCAGGCATTGCGCACGTTGATCAAGAAGGGTGACGCCGCCGCACTCTCCCATCTCGGCGCGCATAAGGAAGCGCAGATCGCGCTTGCCGCGTTTCAGGTCTCACCGGAGAAGGTTGTTCTCGGCAATCCGGTGCGGATTTCAGCCTCTTTCACCTCCGCGGCAAAGAGCCCGCAGAAGCTGGTGATCGATTACGCCGTGCATTACGTCAAGAAGAGCGGCGATGCCTCCGCGAAAGTCTTCAAATGGAAGGAGATCGAGCTTCAGCCGGGGGAAAGCTGCGCGCTGTCGATCAGCCGCGCCATGCGCGATTTCACCACCCGCAAGCACTATGCGGGTGTTCACAGGGTTGATCTCATGATCAATGGCAGATTGGCGGCCGAGGCCTCTTTCGAGCTTCTGATCTAAAGGCGGCGAGCGCCGCTTAAGCCGCCGGGAAAATCTTTGCCCGGCGGATAATGACTGAGCCACGGTCACCGGCGGCGACGTCATTTTCCGGCGGCACGTCGAATTCCAGGAGATCACCGCCATCGGTGCTGGCGATAACCCGCCGCTCACCCGCCCGGTCAAGAACCCGCGCCACCGAGGCCGGAATGCCTTCATGCAGGTCTTCCCACTCCAGATCGGAAGGACGGGCATAAATCTCGACGGCACCGTCTCCCTGAGTGTAGGAGAAGGGCAGCTCGTTGTCGCCGACATAGACCTTGCCGCCGCGCGCCACACCGGAGACCCGGTTGGCATCGCCGAGAAAGCGCATGACAAAAGCACTGTTTGGTTGGCGGCAGACCTTTTTTGGTGTGCCCTGTTGCACGATCTCACCCTGATTGAGAATGACGACACGGTCGGCAAGATCAAGCGCCTCTTCCTGATCATGCGTCACGAAAATCGTGGTGATACCGAGCGCATCGTGAATTTCACGCAGCCAGCGACGCAAATCGCGGCGGACATTGGCGTCCAGCGCGCCAAAAGGCTCATCCAGCAAAAGCACCTTGGGATCGACCGAAAGGGCGCGCGCCAGCGCCACGCGCTGCCGTTGCCCGCCGGATATCTGCGCCGGAAAACGATCCCCCAGACCATCGAGTTTGACGAGGTTCAGAAGCTCTTCAACGCGCGCGTCGATCGCTGGTTTGTCACGCTTGACCTTCGAGACCTTCAAGCCGAAGGCGATGTTTTCGTGCAGCGTCATATGCGGAAAAAGCGCGTAGTGCTGGAATACGAAACCCACGCCGCGATCGCGCACCGGAATATTGGTGGCGTCCTCGTCCCCAAACAGGATGCGGCCGCCATCGCTATATTCGAGACCCGCAACCATGCGCAAAATCGTCGTCTTGCCGGAGCCGGAAGGGCCGAGCAGCGCCAGAAGCTCGCCGCTTTCGATATCGAGTGAGACATCGCGCACGGCGCGGAAGGTATCGAAGGTCTTCACCACATTTTCGAGGCGGATTTTCATGGGAATCAGGTCTCCGTGGCGATGGCGGCATCGCCGTTGGTCTTTTTGCGCCCACGCCCGGCACCCCGCCGTTCCAACGCCACCTTGGCGATGATGGTGACGACGGCGAGCAAAGCAAGGATAGAGGCCGAGGCGAAGGCGCCCGCCGTCTGGTAATCGTGATAGAGCAGTTCGATATGCAGCGGCAGCGTGTTGGTCTGGCCGCGAATATTGCCTGACACGACGGATACCGCGCCGAACTCGCCCATTACACGGGCGTTGCAAAGCACAACACCATAAAGCAGTGCCCATTTGATATTCGGCAGCGTCACCGAAAAGAAAGTGCGCCAGCCGGATGCGCCAAGCGAGGTCGCCGCCTCTTCCAGATCACGGCCCTGCGCCTGCATCAGCGGTATCAGTTCACGCGCCACGAAAGGTGCCGTGACGAACATCGAGGCGATGACGATGCCGGGCAGTGCAAAGAGGATTTTGATGTTGTGCGCATCAAGGAACGGTCCGAACAGCCCCTGCAATCCGTAAACGAACAGATAAGCGACACCGGCAACAATGGGCGAGATGGAAAATGGTATTTCAATCAGCACCAACAGGAAGCGCCGGCCGGGAAAATCGAACTTGGTGATCGACCAAGCGGCCGCAACCCCGAAGGCGGTATTCACTGGCACGGCTATCAGCGCCGTCAGCACCGTGAGCATGATGGCGTGGCGGGTGTCGGGGTGGGTGATGGTGGCGGAATAGACCTTCCAGCCCTGCGAAAATGCCTCTACGCCGATGATGATCAGCGGTGCGACAACCAGCAAAGCGCCGATGACCAGCACGAAGGCGATCAGGCTGCGGCGAACCCAGTTTGCATCTCCGACGCGCGGCGGCTTGCGATGTTGGGAAAAGGCGCGCATGTCTAGCTCCTCACCGTATAACGCAGCGCGCGCGTCTGCAGGTAATTGGTCACCGCCAGCATAATGAAAGCGGTGATGAGCAGCACGGAAGCGATGGCGGCGGCGGCCTGATAGTCATATTCCTCCAGCCGGATGAAGACCAGCAATGCCGTGATTTCCGTCGAGAACGGCTGGTTGCCGGCAATGAAGATGATCGCCCCGAATTCGCCAAGGCTGCGGGCGAAGGAAAGCGACAGACCGGCCAGAAGAGCGGGCGTCAAGAGCGGCAGGATAACCTTGCGGAAAATTTCCATATCCGAACCGCCGAGCGATTGCGCCGCTTCCTCCAGCGCCGGATCGAGGTCTTCCAGCACCGGTTGCACGGTGCGCACGATGAAGGGCAGGCTGGTGAAAGCCATCGCCACCATGATTCCAACAGGCGTATAGGCCACCTTGATGCCGAGCGGCGCCAGCAGCGAACCGAACCAGCCATTGCCCGCAAACAGCGTCGTCAAGGCAATGCCGGCAACGGCAGTGGGAAGCGCAAAAGGCAAATCGACAATGGCATCAACGAGACGCCAGCCGGGAAAGCGGTATCGCGTCAGCACCCAGGCGAGCGCCAGTCCGAAAATGACATTGAACAGCGTGGCGGCCAGCGCGCAGAGCACGGTGACGCGATAACTGGCAACGGCGCGCGGCGAGGAGATAATCGCCCAATATTCGGCCGGCCCAAGGCTTGCCGCCTTAAACACCAGCGCCGAGAGCGGCAGAAGCACGATGATTGCAACGTAAGTCAGGGTAACGCCAAGGGACAATTTCAGCCCCGGCAGAACATTCCGCTTCAAACCCCCGCCCCCATTTCATCATGAAGCGACCCGGCAGTGTCCCGCCGGGTCGTTTTCAAGTTTTGTTTCGCTGTGATTAGCGGCTGCCGTAAAGCGTATCAAGCGTCGCGCCGGATGCAAAATGCTCTTTCTGGATTTTATTCCAGCCGCCGAAGACGTCATTGACGTTTACGAGACGGATGGCCGGAAAATCGCTCTTGAACTCGCCGACGACTTTTTCATCATGCACGCGGTGGCCGAACTGCGCCGCAATGCGCTGGCCTTCTTCCGTATAGAGGAAATCAAGGTAGCTCTTGGCCAGTTCACGCGAACCGCGCTTGTCGACCACCTTGTCCACAACCGCCACCGGAAATTCGGCCAGCAGGCTGACGGAAGGCACGACGCCCTCAACCTTGTCCTTGCCATATTGCTTGGCAATACCACGGGTCTCGGCCTCGAAGGTGATCAGCACGTCGCCGATTTCACGCTCCACGAAAGTGGTGGTGGCAGCACGGCCCCCGGTGTCGAAAACCGGCGTGTTGTCGAAGATTTTCTTGACGAATTCCTGAACCTTCTTCTCGTCACCGTTGAACTTCTCCTTGGCGTAAGCCGTGGCGGCGAGATAGGTGTAACGGGCGTTACCCGAGGTTTTCGGATTGGGGAAAACGACCTTCACGTCGTCGCGGGCAAGGTCGTCCCAATCCTTGATGCCCTTGGGATTACCGGCCCGCACGAGGAAGGACGGGAAGGAATAGAACGGCGAAGCGTCATTCGGGAAATCCTTCTGCCAGTCGGCGGAGACAAAACCCTGCTTCACCAGAAAATCGACATCGGTCACCTGATTGAAGGTAACGACATCGGCTTCCAGACCCTCAACGATGGCGCGTGCCTGCTTGGAGGTGCCGGCATGCGACTGATCGACAGTGATGCCCGGATGCTGTTTGATGAACGCCTCGTTCTCGGCCGCAAAAACTTCACGGGCGACATCGTAAGATGCGTTGAGAATAGTGGTCGGAGACTGCGCCTGCGCCGCGCCTGCAAAAAGGGCGGCAATGGCAGTGCCGATAATGAGAAGACGTTTCATGAATACCCCCGGAAAATCGAATGGTCCTCAACATAGAGGGCGGAGGCAACTCCGGCGAGAAACAGTCGTGCTTTACGGGATCATGAATTGGAAATTTCACCCAAAGAACAAAATTTCTACAGGCGATAATTTCATATATGGCGACAAGGCGGATTTCTTTTGCGTCAGGCTAGAGACGATGTTCGGGAAACAGATTGCCGGAATGATCAACAAGGTAGCGTGAAATATCCTCCTCGCGCACTTCTTCCAGCCGCCCCGGACGCCAGCGGGGATTACGGTCCTTGTCGACCAAGGCCGCACGCACGCCTTCGTAAAAATCATGCTGGCGCAATATCTCGGTGCCGGCGGCAAACTCCCGCTCCAGGCACTCGATCAGGCTTGCACTTTCGCGGCCAAGCCGCAGAAGCTTCAGTGTCAGTTTAAGGCTGGTGGGAGAGCGTTTTTGCAGAACTTCAAGCGTTTCTCGCGAAAAGGCATCGTCCCGCGCGGAAAGGGCGGCGAAAATTTCCTCGACCGTATCGAAACGGAATGTCGCATCGATGATATCCCGGTTTGCAGCCAGTATGCCTTCACCCTCATCAGTGGCATAGGCCGCTATCGCTGCCTCCAAACCTTCGACATCCGTCGTTTGCGACAGATCCTGCACCAGAGCTTCGAGACGGTCCGAGGGGACGAAATAATCGGCAAACCCGGCATAGATCGCGTCGGCAGCGGTAACGGCGTTGCCGGTCAGCCCCAGCCACGTGCCGCACTCGCCCGGCGCCTTCGGCAAAAGCCAGGAACCGCCAACATCCGGGAAATAACCGATACCCGTTTCCGGCATGGCGAGCCTTGTGCGCTCGGTGACGATGCGGTGGCTGCCATGCGCGGAAATGCCGACGCCGCCACCCATGACGATGCCATCCATCAACGCCACATAGGGTTTGCCAAAACGGGCGATCCGATAGTTGAGCGGAAACTCCTCGCGCCAGAAATCAAGCACCTGCGGGTCACCGGCCTTGCCGAGATCATGAATGATGCGGACATCGCCGCCGGCGCAAAGCCCTTTTTCGCCCTCCCCCGTCAGCACGACGCAGGAAATGCCGGGATCGTCCTCGAAACGCTGAAGCGCCTGGAACAGGGTGCGCACCATCGGCAACGTCAGGCTGTTGATGGCTTTCGGACGGTTAAGGCTGATGATGCCGGCTCCTTGCCGTCTCTCGACGATGACCTGTACCTCCGCTTCGGTTCCCAGTTCCAATCTCGCCTCCTCCGCTGCCGGTTCTCCGCCCATCTTGGCGGCCTTGGCGCAATCACGCAACGTTGATCTTGTCGTATGGGAACGTCTTTCGCTTAAACCGCTTTCCCAGGCGTAAAATGCCTGAAATCCGCTTTCGCAATGCAGCATGTTTGCTTGACGCCCGGAAGATGATGGCATGTAATGGGTTCTGGAAATGCCGGCATTGATTCCTGTCGAGCGTGTGCCGGACCAAGCGAAATGTCGCCTTCTCAAAGGCGCTGTAAACAGCAACGGGAGACGAGCATGCAGGTTTCGGAAAACGAGTGGATCAGCAAACGCGCCTATACACTCTGGGAAAAAGAAGGCCACCCTCACGGCCGCGATGCGGCACATTGGGAACAGGCAAAACATGAATTTTCACTTCTGAAGACATCGGAAGCGACGAAACCCGCGCAGCGCAAGAAGGCAGCTCCCAAAGCCGTCTCCGCTGATGCCGCCGCACCGGATGCAGAAGCCCCGGCGAAACCCAAAGCCCGCGCTCGCAAGGCTGCCGCTGCGAAATAAAGACCCACACATAGTCATCTGAAGCAGCAAATGAAAAAGCCCGACGAAATCTCGCCGGGCTTTGTCTGTTTAGCGGGCGTCGCAGCCCGGATCGCCGATCCTGCAACCGCCCTGGAAGTTCTCCGAGCCAGGCGCGCGGCGCTGCTCGTCCCACTGGCGGCGTTCAGGGCGGCGCTGGCCTTCATCCTGATTTTGCTGACGGTCGCGGTTGCGGTCCCGGTTATCATCTTCGACGCGGGGGCGATTGTCCTCACGGCGCGGCCTGTCGCCCTGATTTCTGTCACCCTGATTGCGATCACCCTGGTTCCAATCGCCATAACGGCGCTCCCAGCGGCCGTCATTCGGTCCGCCGCCCTGGCGCGGATCACGCGATTCATCGCGGCGGCCGTCGCGCCAGTCGTCCCGGCGGCCATCACGCCAATCGTCGCGCGGACGTGGGCGGTCCCAGTCTGCGCGCGGTGGCGGCGGTGCGGCATTCCAGTAACCGCCGGAGGGGCGACGCCAGCGATCACGCTCGCGGTAAAAATCGCGGTCGCGGTAATAACGGTCCCAATAACGACCGGCTTCGAAGGTGATGATCGGCACGCCGAGATCGCGGTAATAACGCGGCTCGACATAGACCCGGTTCTGCCGGTAGGTCGTTTCGATATAGCGCCCGGCAACCCAGCCGCGACCAGCAACGAAGGACACGTCGCACCACGGCGTATCCGAGAGGCAGCCATGCACCGTGAGCGGTGCGCCGTTCGGGATCACGACGACGGCCGGATAAGCCGTGCTCGGGCCGGAGCGCATATTCACGTTCGCTGTGGCAAAGCCGCGTGTCGCGGCTTCGGCAAGTGCCGGCGCGGCGAGCATGGCCACCAGCGCAATTGCGCCAAACAGTTTTCTCTTCACTTCTTTCTCCTCAGGCAAAGGCCCGCTTTGCCCTTGTCGGCATCCATCGTCTTCGATGGACGAGTATGCGTTCCGCATACTGCCACGATCGGAAAATACGCGTCTCTCCATGAACGCAGCATGAAACAAATGAGGCGCCGTATCAGTTCCACCTGCGGCATTGCGCGCCCGACAAATTGCCAGCGGAATGGCCCGTCGGTCTTGACTTCGGGGGGCAATCATCCGACTTCAGTGCAACAGCAATATGGAGCAGAACCATGAGCGAAACCGCACAGACGACCGTCGACCAGAGCGAAGTGGATCGTTTCTCCGCGATGGCTGCCGAATGGTGGAGCCCAACGGGCAAGTTCCGCCCGCTGCACAAGTTCAATCCGGTGCGGCTGGAATATATCCGCAACCGCGTCTGCGAGAATTTCGGCCGCGACCCGAAGGCGCATCGCCCGCTGGAAGGGTTGCGCGTGCTGGATATCGGCTGCGGCGGCGGTCTTCTCTCCGAGCCCGTAGCGCGCATGGGCGCCACCGTGGTGGGTGCCGATCCCTCGGAGAAGAACATCGGCATCGCCTCCACCCATGCGCGTGAAAGCGGTGTCACAGTGGACTACCGCGCCGTAACCGCCGAACAGTTGCAGGAAGCGGGCGAAACCTTCGACGTCATCCTCAACATGGAGGTTGTGGAGCATGTGGCGAATGTCGATTTCTTCGTCACCACCTGCGCGAAAATGGTGCGCCCCGGCGGGCTGATGTTCGCCGCCACCATCAACCGCACGCTAAAAGCCCGGGCGCTCGCCATCTTCGCCGCCGAAAACGTGCTGCGCTGGCTGCCGCGCGGCACCCACCAATATGAGAAGCTGGTTCGCCCGGAAGAGCTTGAGCGGCCGATGGTGGCAAGCGGCATGGATATCATCCACCGCACCGGCGTCTTCTACAACGTGCTGCAGGATCGCTGGAATCTCTCGCCGGATATGGACGTCAACTACATGATGCTGGCGAAACGGCCGGCATAAATCGGCATTCAGACTGGAATAGCCTGCACCGCCAACAGCAGTTCCTTTTGCCCGGCAGCATTTCTTGCGGCGATCTTCCGGACCTCGGCCCGGTCGATTTCAATCGGAGTTCCGTTCGCCGCGAAAGGCTGCTTGAAATTAAACGCCTGTGGCGACGGGCCGTGGTCGTGCAGATGCTCGAACCTTCTGACGGCATCTGTCCAGAGAGGATTATCCGCCGCGTCCACCCACCATAGAACAAGCGGCGGCCATTTCTGTGGAATATTCCAGTTGCGTCCGTGCTTCAGGGCCTCCGCATGCACACCGGAGTAGGAATACGCCATCAGCGATTCGAGATCGCGCCAGAGCGAAAAGGACGAAACACCGCTTGTCGCGCCGTTTTCCTTCAGGAAACGTGGGAAGACCTGCACGCCCCAGCTTGCGGGTCCGGGTTCGCCTTCGTAACCGGACCGGCCGATGAAACCTTCCGCGCGTTCGGCGGCCATGAAATTCAAAGGTTCGCGCCGGGCAAATCCGGCAACGGCGGGATCATCATAAGCGGCAATCTGTATTCCGAAATTATAGATTGCTAACCGCATAGCCAAACTCAGTTTATGTCGTCAGGTAAAGACGGCAGCGGCGCGATTTCTATGCCCTCGTCCAGCAAAGCCTTGGCTTCCTGCACGGAGGCATTGCCGATAATGCCGCGCTCGTCCGCCTCGCCATAATGGATTTTGCGGGCTTCTTCGGGGAATTTATCGCCGACATCCTCCGCATTGGCGCGGATATTGGCGACGGCCTCGCGGATTTTCGCAATCGCTTCTTTTTTCGCCGCGTCCATGGCGAGCGTCTGGCGTTCGTCTTTTTTACGGGCGGTGGAGACCGAAGGCGCCATCAGAAGTTTGGAGACCTGCACGGAATTGCAGACCGGACAGGACAGGAAACCGCGCTGCAACTGATTGTCGAAATCGTCGCTACCGGCAAACCAGCCTTCAAACTCATGGCCCTTCTCACAGGCCAGCGCATAACGGATCACGCCGCCTCACCTCCGGCAGGTTTCAGGAGAATAACCGTATCCAGCCCGAACTCGCGGGCATTGCGCAGATTGGGGATTTTTCCGCGCGCTGCCGCCACAAGAGACGTGTCGATCTCAGCGAAAATGATCTCTTCCCCCGCACCGCCGGCAATGGCCAGAACCTTGCCCCAGGGGTCGATGATGATGGAATGGCCGAAAGTTTCACGCCCATCTTCATGCACCCCGGCCTGTGCGGCGGCGATGACGAAAGCGCCGTTTTCAATGGCGCGGGCGCGCAGCAGAATTTCCCAATGGGCTTCCCCCGTCTGGCGGGTGAAGGCGGCAGGCACCGTCAGAATTTCGGCGCCGGCCAGCGCTTCTGCGCGGAAAAGCTGCGGGAAACGGACGTCATAGCAGATAGAAAAGCCAAATTTCGCCAGGGGAAGTTCGGCGATACGCGCCACTTCGCCGGGCTCATAGGCAGCGCTTTCACGCCAGCTTTCGCCATTATCGAGATCGACATCGAACATGTGGATCTTGTCGTAGCTGCAGATGCGCGAACCATCCGGCGCGAAGAGAAATCCGCGATTGGCAATCTTGCCATCCGGCCTGGCAATCGCCGTGGAGCCAATATGGACATGGATACCGAGTTCGCGCGCCAGCCTTGCGGCGGTGGCAACGATGATATCGCCATCGTCATCGCGCAGCTGGGCACGAAGCGCCTGTCTGTCCTTCTGGATCGCACCCGTCATTTCCGGGGTCTGGACATAAACAGCGCCTTCCGCCGCAGTGGCGCGCACCAGCCGTTCCATATCGGCGGCGTTTTTCGCTGGATCAACGCCGGAGCGCATCTGGATGGCAGCAACCTTGAAACTCATCACATCCTCCGTCGATCGGGCCGATCAGACAGCCAGCATCGCGTCCAGTTTGCCGGCACGCTCCAAGGCGTGCAGATCGTCGCAACCGCCAACAAGCTCGCCATTGATGAAGATTTGCGGAAAGGTCGTTCCGCCGGATTTCTCGATCATTTCCTGCCGGTATTCCGGTGTCGTGGTAGCGTTATATTCCGCATAATCAACGCCCTTGCTGTCCAGCAGCGCCTTGGCGCGCGCGCAATAACCACAAAAATCCCGCGTATAAATCGTCACCGGTGCCATGTCTTTCAAAGCCTCGCAAACGTGCGATGAACGCACGGTTTCCTCACATCATTCAGGCTTCATATAGGCCCGGAAATGGCCATTGCAAAGGTCAAAACTGTCACATCCGCGGCACCTGCCTTGCGCAGGGCACGGCTTGCCGCACCCACCGTCGCGCCGGTCGTATAGACGTCATCCACCAGCACCACGCGCTTGCCATGAACATCGGCTTCCCGGCCGGGCGCAAGCGAAAAAGCGCCGCGCACATTATCCCGTCGGGCGAGTGCGGAGAGCCCCACCTGACGCTCGGTCGGCTTCACACGCAACAGCGTGCCGGCGAGCAGAGGTTTGCCGGCCGCCCTCGCCAGATGCCGCGCCAGCTCAGCGGACTGATTGAAGCGACGGCGCAGGAAACGGTAGCGATGTAAGGGCACGGGCACAATGCAATCGCAGGCATCCACCGTTCCGTCGCTTGCCCGCAGCATCCATATCGCCATCAACCGGGCGAGATCAGTACGGTCCTGATATTTCAGCCGGTGCACCAGCTTACGGGCAGTGCCCTCATGGCTGGCAACGGCGCGCAGGCGATCAAAGGATGGCGGATCGGCAATGGCCCGCGCACTCACAACGCCTTCGCCATGATCGCGCGAAAAGGGGACACCCAAAACCTCGCAGAAAGGCCGTTCGATGAAGGCAACCTCCCGCCAGCAATCGGGGCACAACGCCCCCTCGCCGCCGGTCATGCGATTGCAGCCGGCGCAGGTTGGTGGGTGGACCATGCGGAAGGCCGCGCGCAACAGGCCACGGGCGGCGGCCGGCACGCTGGCAGACTTCGACAGCAACTCCGAAAACAGATCTTCACCAGCACCCATAAGGTTGACTTTAGCGCCGAACGGGTGCCTTTGCGAGAGCGATATGGTCCGGCCAGACACCGGAAAACGATGCCCCTGACGGCATGACAGCAAAGAAGCGGCCCGCCGACCCCAAGGCGCTATTGGCCGAGCAGGCAAGACGATGGATATTCTCTTTGACCAAGCCCTGATCGAACAAAACCGTCGCCGGGCATGGAACCGGCGCGACGACAAGGCCCTGTTTCTTCTCGATATGGCAGCTGAAGAACTCGCCGACAGGCTCGCCATTGTCGAGCGCCAATTCGAGACCGCGATCGAACTGCATGGCGGAACCGGCATCACCGCGCAGCGCCTGGCCGAGACGGGCAAGGTGGAGGCAATCCGCCGTATCGAGACCGAGAGCTGTTTTGCCACGGATGGGAATATTCCGCAGGCAGCCTCAATGGAACATCTGCCGCTTGAGGAGGCGTCCGCCAATCTCGTCGTTTCGCCGCTTGCACTGCATCTCACCAATGATACGCCCGGCGCGCTGATCCAGATCCGGCGGGCATTGAAGCCGGACGGCCTGTTTCTCGGCGCCATTCCCGGCAGCGGCACACTGCATGAACTGCGCGACGTGTTGCTGACGGCGGAGGCGGAACTGACCGGCGGCGCCAGCCCGCGCGTCATTCCCTTCGCCGATGTGCGTGATGTCGGGGCGCTTTTGCAGCGCGCCGGTTTTGCCCTTCCGGTCACCGATTCGGAAACCTATACGGTGCGGTACGATTCGATTTTTCCGCTGATGCGCGACCTGCGCGCCATGGGCATGGCCAATCCGCTGGCAAGCCGCAGCAGAAAACCGCTCAACCGCGCGTTCTTCCTGCGCGCGGCGGAGCTTTATGCCGAACGTTATTCAGACCCGGATGGACGGATAAGGGCGACATTTTCCATCATCTATGTTTCAGGCTGGGCGCCGCATGAGAGCCAGCAGAAACCGCTGAAGCCCGGCTCCGCCAAAATGCGCCTTGCGGATGCGCTGAAAACCACCGAGGTGAAATTGTCCTGAGCGCCCGCCCCAGCACTTTCAACTGTTTGCGAAAGTATCGGCGAGAAACTGAAAAACCGAATTGATATTGCTGCCGATGGTGCCGGCGCCAGCGATGAGCGCGGCGGAAATCACCCCAACGATCAGGCCGTATTCAACTGCGGTGGCAGCGTCGTCGTCCTTGCAGAAATTGATAAAAGAACGCAGCACAGGATATTCCCCATCCACCATCCGGTCTATCCGCAGGCCGGCAATATGCTTTATTGAAATCGAATATATCTTAAGACGACCAGTGTGAGGAATCGGTTACCGATGATGGTAAACGATCAGCAACCGCTATCGTTGTTATAACCGGTCACGACACAGGGCATTTCCGGCATCGGCTGGGTTATGCTGCGGCGAATGGAATAGGTCTTGCCCGTATCGGTCTTCTTGATCGAGCCGGTGCTGATCATGTCATAATTGTCGGGAAACTGTGCCACACGGGTGGATGATTTTCCGGCAAGCATGGGGGTGATGATCAGGGAGAGAGCGATAACGGCCGTGCCGAAAAGCAGCGCGACATTAAGAACGCCGGTGCGACGGGATTTATCGGAATAAGAGTGACGACCTTCCACCGTCTTCCAGAAATCCTCGTTCATGACCAACCTCGTCTCGCGCAGTTTACCGCTTCTTTAGATTAACAATCTGCCAGAGGGTGCTGAACGATCTCTTAACATAGCCCCGTTTTGGCACGGCAAAACGCAGCGAATGGAAGGTTTTCACGAAGCTGTGACGGTGTAAGGCGGCGTCTTAAAGCAGATCCTGCAGGAAAGGGATCAGCGGCTCGTCGGCCGGCGGCATGGGGTAGTCACGCAGGGCCATCGGCTTTACCCATTTTATCGCCTGACCCTCCCGGCCATGCGGGATGCCTTCATAACGACGGCACACATAGAGCGGCATCAGCAGGTGAAACGTCTCATAGGTATGGCTGGCGAAGGTCAGCGGTGCGAGGCAGGCGACCTTGGTCTTGATACCCAGTTCCTCGTCCAACTCGCGGACAAGGGTTTCCTCCGGCGTCTCGCCGTGCTCGACCTTGCCACCGGGAAATTCCCACAGGCCGGCGAGCGATTTGCCTTCCGGCCGCTGCGCCAGAAGAATGCGGCCATCCTGATCGAGAAGCGCGCAGGCAGCGACCAGCAGGATTTTTTTGCCCGCCTCACTCATTCTTCAGCACCCTTGTGCCAATAGCGATAACGATAAGCTTCGGTAAAACCGAATTTTTCGTAGAGCGCAATCGCGGCAGAATTGGTCGAAACCACCTGCAACCATGCGCTTTTCGCGCCGCTGATCCTCGCCCAGCGCAACGCCGAGGCTAAAATCTGCGTGCCGAGACCCTTTTGTCGTCGCGACTTGTCAACATCGAGGGAGATAATGCCGGCAAGATCGTTATCCTGCACGCAAATAACAGTCGCAAGCGGTTGGCCTTCAACTTCCTCGTTGATGAACAGGCCGAGTGTCGGCTTGATGGAACTGACGATCTCGGCAATCGCCGGACGCAGGGACGCATCGCCATCGCTGACCTTGAGACTGGCTTCCACAAAACGACCGATATCGTGGCTCGGCAGGCTGACGAGCGTCTCCGGAAGCTCCATGCCGGAAAGATCGGCCGTCATCACCTTGACTTCCTCAAACACGGACCAGCCGTCCTTGACGAGAAAGTCTTTCAGTTGCGGCGGCATCAGCGTCGTTTCGCGCACCACCAGCGGTCGGCCGAAATCCTCGAAACGCTTGCGTGCCTTTTCCAGCCGCACTGCGCTGTTGCCATAGTCGGACGGGTCAAGCGGCACCACGCAGTTGATGCGCTTGGAGGGATGCGACCCCGTCAGACGGATTTGCCAGCTGCCGTCATAAATCACCGACGAGGCCGGCCATGCGCGGAAGCTGACGGCTTCCAGACGGCGAACCAGTGGCAGATTGACGGCTTTGTTGTCCTGCATTCTCTTCGGCTCCAACGGTCAGCTCCGGTAGTCGCCGTTGATCGCAACATATTCCTTGGTCAGGTCGCAGGTCCAGACCGTGGCCGTACCCTGGCCGAGACCGATATCCACCTTCACCGGAATATCTTCCAGCCGCATGACGGCCGTGGTCTCCGCTTCCGAATAATCCGGGTCGCGCTCGCCGTTGACGGCCACGCGCACGCCGCCGAACCAGATAGCGAGACGGTCGCGGTCGGCCATTTCGCCTGACTTGCCGACGGCCATGACGACGCGGCCCCAATTGGCGTCTTCACCGGCAACCGCCGTCTTCACCAGCGGCGAATTGGCGATGGAAAGGGCGATCTTCTTGGCGGCGGCATCGTTTTCCGCGCCGGTGACGGTGACTTCCACCATCTTGCGGGCACCTTCGCCATCGCGAACCACCTGCAACGCCAGATCCTTCAGGAGATCGTTGAGCGCGGCACGGAAGGAGGACAGGCGCTCGTCATCGGCGCTCGTTACCTTCACCTGACCATCTTCGGCCGCCGCACCCGTGGCAAACAGCATCAGCGTATCGGAGGTGGATGTGTCGCTATCGACAGTCACGGAATTGAAGGTCGGGCCGACACCGGCCGAAAGCAGGGATTGCAGGGCGGCAGGCTCAATATCGGCATCCGTCACCACAAAAGAGAGCATCGTCGCCATATCGGGGGCAATCATGCCCGCCCCCTTGGAAATACCGTTGATCGTGACGACCACGCCGCCGATCTCGGCTGTACGGGTCGAGACCTTCGGATAGGTGTCGGTCGTCATGATCGCCTTGGCGGCTTCCTGCCAGAAATCGGCTTCCGCCCTGACATTCATGTCGCCGAGAACGCCGGCAAACTTCGAGGCGTCCAGTGGCTCGCCGATTACGCCGGTCGATGCCAGAAATACTTCGCCCTCAGAGCAGCCGACGGCAGCGGCGGCGGATTTCGCCGTCAGCTCGGTCGCCGCCTTGCCCTTGATGCCGGTAAAGGCATTGGCATTGCCGGAATTGACCACCACCGCACGTGCTGCGCCGCCGCCGAGATTGGCGCGGCAGAAATCAACCGGAGCGGAAGGGCATTTTGATTTGGTGAAAACGCCGGCCACGCTTGCCGGCTTGTCAAACACCATCAGGAGAACGTCGGTGCGGTTCTTGTACTTGATGCCGGCGGCGGCCGTCGCCATGCGAACGCCGCGCAGGGCTGGCATGTCGGGATAGGATTTCGGAGCGAGCGGGGAAACGGCAACGGACATGGAAAAGCGCCTGAAATTCTGGAAATGGGAGGTATGGAAGTGCCTGAGATGAAACGGGGCGGCCTCAAAGCCGCCCCGTAACAAGGTGATTATTACTGCTGCGGCGGCTGAGCCTGCTGTTCCTTCGTGGCTTCGTCGTAGCCCTTCTTCAGCGTCTCATCCATGATTTCGATCTTCTGGTCAGCCTTGGCCTTCTCGATGAGGGCAACGTACTTGTCACGCATGACAAGCTGACGAACCTGCGGCTCCACCTGCTCGAAAGCCGGCGGCGGGGCGATGCGCTTGTCTTCCAGCTTGATGACGTGGAAACCGAACTGCGTCTTCACCGGGGTCTTGGTGTAAGCGCCCTTTTCGAGACCAAAAGCGGCTTCTTCGAATTCCGGCACCATGCGGCCCTTACCGAACCAGCCGAGATCGCCGCCGTCATCCTTGTTGGAATCGGTCGACTTTTCCTTGGCGAGTGCGGCGAAATCCTTGCCCGAATCAAGCTGCTTGATGATGTCCTTGGCTTCATCTTCGCTGGCGACGAGGATGTGGGCAGCCTTGATTTCTTCTTCCTGCGGCAGGGCTGCGACTTCCTTGTCGTAGCGTGCCTTCACTTCATCAGCGGTGACGGCATCAACCACATGCTTGCGGAAATAGGCGTTGTGCAGCTCACGGTCCTGGATGAATTCCATGCGCTTCTTGAAATCTTCGGTCTTTTCGAGACCCTCGGCGCTGGCATTCTTCACGAGAAGCTTGACGTCGATCGCGCCGGAAAGGGCTGCGACCTTCTTCTGCTCGTCGGGAAGCTGCGCGAGCTGCGGATCGAGGTTGCCCATGGCCAGATCGAGTTCGGACTGGTGGATTTCCAGATCGCCGACCTTGGCGACAACCTTGTCTTCCTGTGCAAAAGCCGGAAGCTGGAGGCCGAGCGTGGCCACAATCACCGCAGCCGCAATTTTATTATAGCGCAACATTTTGAACCTTTCGGGGACAATGCCGGCTCCAGACATGGTTTCCGGCTCTGAAAAAACTTCCAAACACCGGATTGTGGCCATTCTGTAACGGGCAGAACCGTTGACATCATTTGCCCCCCCTCTTATCTGTCACGCAACCTCGCGTCCAGATACGTTGAAGGGCGAAGTCCGTCATTTGTTGCTGAAATCGGCATGACGGAGAAAAGCGCCCGTGAAAACGGAATTTCAGAAAGGGCCAGTAAGATGGTCAGTCTCGGCGGAATAGCCCGCAAGTTGTTCGGTTCGGCAAATGAACGCCGCGTCCGCTCCTATAAAAGCAAGATCGCAGCCATCAATGCGCTGGAAGAGGCCACCAAGGCTTTGTCCAACGAAGCGCTGGCGGCAAAGACGGCGGAGTTCCGCCAGCAGCTTGCCGATGGCAAATCGCTGGACGATCTCCTGATCCCGGCTTTCGCCGTCGCCCGTGAGGCGTCACGCCGCGTTCTGCACATGCGCCCCTTCGACGTGCAGCTGACCGGCGCCATGATCCTTCATGGCGGCGCCATCGCCGAAATGAAGACCGGTGAAGGCAAGACGCTGGTGGCGACCCTTGCGGTCTACCTCAACGCGCTGGCCGGCAAGGGCGTGCATGTCGTTACCGTCAACGACTATCTCGCCAAGCGCGACGCCGCCACGATGAGCAGGCTTTATGGCTTCCTCGGGCTGACGACCGGCGTCATCGTGCACGGGCTGGATGACGACCAGCGCCGCGAGGCCTATGCCTGCGACATCACCTACGCGACGAATAACGAGCTTGGCTTCGATTATCTGCGCGACAACATGAAATACGACCGCGCCCAGATGGTGCAGCGCAGCCACAATTACGCGATCGTCGACGAAGTCGATTCGATCCTCGTCGATGAGGCGCGCACACCGCTGATCATTTCCGGCCCGCTGGACGACCGCTCCGATCTCTACAACACCATCGACGCCTTCATTCCGCTTCTGTCGCCGGAAGATTACGAGATCGATGAAAAGCAGCGTTCGGCCAACTTCTCCGAAGACGGCACCGAGAAGCTGGAAAACCTGCTGCGGGAGGCGGGTCTCCTGAAGGGCGAATCGCTTTACGACATCGAAAACGTCGCCATCGTTCACCACATCAACAATGCGCTGAAGGCCCACAAGCTTTTCACCCGCGACAAGGACTACATCGTCCGTAACGACGAAATCGTCATCATCGACGAATTCACCGGGCGCATGATGCCGGGCCGCCGTTATTCCGAAGGCCAGCACCAGGCGCTGGAAGCCAAGGAAAAGGTGCAGATCCAGCCGGAAAACCAGACGCTGTCTTCCGTCACCTTCCAGAACTATTTCCGTATGTACTCCAAGCTCGCCGGCATGACCGGTACGGCATCGACGGAAGCGGAAGAGTTCGGCAACATCTATGGCCTCGACGTCATCGAAGTGCCGACCAACCTGCCGATCCAGCGTATCGACGAGGACGACGAAGTCTATCGTACCGGCGAGGAGAAGTTCCTGGCCATCATCACCGAAATCAAGGCGGCACATGAGCGTGGCCAGCCCGTTCTGGTGGGCACGACATCGATCGAAAAGTCGGAGCTTCTGGCCCATATGCTGCGCCAGTCCGGCTTTACCGATTTCCAGGTTCTGAACGCCCGTTACCACGAGCAGGAAGCCTATATCGTTTCCCAGGCCGGCGTTCCCGGCGCCGTCACCATCGCCACCAACATGGCCGGTCGCGGCACCGACATCCAGCTCGGCGGCAACGTCGACATGCGCCTCGAGCGCGAGCTGGAAGGCATGGAGCCCGGTCCGGAGCTTGATGCGAAGGAAGAGGCAATCCGCGCCGAAATCAAGGTGCTGAAGGAAAAGGCGCTCGCCGCCGGCGGTCTCTACGTCATCGCGACCGAGCGCCACGAAAGCCGCCGTATCGACAACCAGTTGCGTGGCCGTTCCGGCCGTCAGGGCGACCCCGGACGCTCGAAATTCTATCTGTCGCTCCAGGACGACCTGATGCGCATCTTCGGCTCCGAGCGCATGGACTCGATGCTGCAGAAGCTCGGCCTGAAGGAAGGCGAGGCAATCGTCCATCCGTGGATCAACAAGGCGCTGGAACGTGCCCAGAAGAAGGTCGAAGCCCGCAACTTCGAGACCCGCAAGAACCTTCTGAAATATGACGACGTGCTGAACGACCAGCGCAAGGTGATCTTCGAGCAGCGCCTCGAGCTGATGGAGGCCGACAATATCGGCGAAACCGCAGCTGACATGCGCAACGAAGTCATCGAAGCGCTCGTCACCAAGCATGTTCCGGAAAATGCCTATGCCGAACAGTGGGATATTGCCGGCCTGAAGGCTGGTATCGCCCAGTTCCTGAACCTCGACCTGCCGGTGGAGGAATGGGCCAAGGAAGAAGGCATCGCCGAGGACGACATTCTTCAGCGCGTTACCGAGGCCGCCGACAAATACGCTGCCGAGCGTGCGGAACGTTTCGGTCCTGAGATCATGACCTATGTGGAACGTTCGGTCATTCTCCAGACAATCGACCATCTGTGGCGCGAACATATCGTCAACCTCGATCACCTTCGCTCCGTCGTCGGTTTCCGCGGTTACGCCCAGCGTGATCCGTTGCAGGAATACAAGGCGGAAGCCTTCGAACTGTTCCAGTCGCTGCTTACCAATCTGCGCGAAGGCGTCACCGCCCAGCTGATGCGCGTGGAACTGGTGCAGCAGGAACCGCAGCAGCCGGAACTGCCGGAAATGACCGCCCATCATCTCGACCCCGTCACCGGCGAAGACGAGATGTCGTATAGCGCGCCCGTCGCTTTGGTGCCGGCCGAAGAGCGCGATCCGAACAATCCCTCCAGCTGGGGCCGTATCGGGCGCAATGAAATGTGCCCCTGCGGCTCGGGCAAAAAATACAAGCACTGCCACGGCGTTTACGAACAGGCGTAAACCTGAGGCCCATTTTTGATAGCAATCGCCCGTAACCCCGTGTTGCGGGCGATTTTCTTTGCGCCCGTTCATTGCTGTTGACGGATATCAGCGATTTCCAATATGGGAGCTGATCATCTTCCTGAAAGCGCTTTCATGAGCGCATCCGGAAGCGTCGGACGCGCTCGCAATCTTTGTTTTTGCGCATTTTCCGGACGTAAGACCGCTACGCACGTTTACTGGAAATGTTTTCATGGCCCCTCGCGATCTCGCCGCCTATATTTTTCTCGCGCTCGCATGGGGAATGTCTTTCCTGCTGCTTCTGCATGTCGTCGCGGCCTTCGGCTGGATTGGTGCCGTCACGCTTCGCTCGCTTGTCACCGCCGTCACCCTCTTTCTCATCGCGCGGGCCGCGCGCCGCCAGCTGGCATTTTCCGCCAGCTGGCGTACTTTCACCGTCGTTGGAGCGACAACGGTTGCCGGGCAGCTGATCGGCCTTTCCTACGCAACACCGCTGGTCGGCACCGCCATGGCCGCCATTCTGGTGGCGACAATTCCGCTTTTTTCCATGCTCATCTCGCAGATATGGGGGCTTGAGCGGCTGACGCGGCAGGGTGTTGCCGGCCTCGTCATCGGCTTTGCCGGCATCGTCCTGCTCGTCGGTTTTCCCGCCGTTCCCGTCACGACCGGTTTCATCATCGGCTGCGCCGCCGCTGTCGCCGCCTGTATCTGCGCCGCCTATGGCAGCAACTATGCCAGCCACCACCTCAAAGGCGTTGGCTCCTGGGAAATCACCATCGGCTCCTTTCTGGCGGGCGGCCTGATGACCCTGCCGCTTCTTCTGGCCGTGCCATTGCCCGGAACGCCGGCTCTCATCGACTACGGTTACCTGCTGATACAGGCGGTGGTCATGAGCGGCCTCACTTACATCACCTATTTCCGGCTCGTCTCCACCATCGGTGCAACGAAGACGATCAGCGTTGAATTTGCCGTCACTGTCGTGGCGGTTCTTATCGGCGCTCTGGTGCTGGACGAACCCCTGTCACTTCCCCAGCTTTTGGGCGCGGGCATCATCATTTTGGGCTGCGCACTCGTGCTCGATCTTCTGCCCAAGAAAAAAGCGCCGCCCACGCCATCCGGCGCATGAAGGGTTTATTAGCGTTTTCCACTAATAGTCGTGGCGGCTATCGCTGATCAAGCGTGATCGCGTTTGCGACGCGAGGGAAAAATGCAACCGGGCAAGTCAGATTATGAGCATTATTGGGATCCCTTGCGGGCTCTCCTCATGCTGCTCGGCATTCCCTATCACGCCTCCCTGCTCTACAGCCACGCCCTGCCCTGGGATATCAAGGATTTTGAGACCAGCCCGGTCCTGACAGCACTTGGCGCGGCGCTCGTCACGTTCCGCATGCCGGCGTTTTTTCTGGTGGCCGGTTATTTTTCAGCCATGGTCGTCGGCAAGAAGGGCAAGATGCCTTGGTTGAGGCAGCGTTTTCTGCGCCTTGGCCTGCCCTTCATCGTGGCCTTGCTCCTGCTCGGGCCTCTGCAACTTTTCCTGCTGCAACTGGCCGGCGTCGCCAAGGGCGATATCCCCGCCGACCGGCTGATGCAGAGCCTGCCGGGTCTATTGCGCCCGAGTGAACAATGGATCATGCATCTGTGGTTCCTGCCCGCCCTCATTGCCTATTCCGTCCTGCTTGCCGGCCTGCTGTTCCTCGCGGAACGCCCGCCACTGGCCTATGCCAGAGACTGGTTCGGCAGGGCGCGGGCACGTTATCCGGCCCTGTTTTTTGTCGCGCTCTGCGCCTTTCCCGTTTTGTGGGAGCTTATGGTCTACGGCTCGGGCCTGCTTGCGGGCAAAACCGGAAATGGCCTGTTTATCCTCTACGAACGGGCCTCCGATCCTTATGCGCGCTATCTACCGTTCTTTCTCATCGGGGCGCTGTTGAACCGCGACCGGGTTCTCTTTCACCGTTTTCGCCAGACGGGGTCTATCACCGGCATTATCGCCTTCGGCACCATCGCAACCGCCGTGACGCTACGGCTGCAAAATCCCTTTTCCAGTTCGGCCATGCTCGTGCTGGTTTCGGCGATTGCGGCGGTGGCGGCAAGCCGCCTGCTGATCGACCTCGCCTGCCGCTATTTCGACAGGCCAAGCCGGATTGCCGGACGGATGACGGATGCCTCCTTCACCATCTACCTGTTTCATCACCCGCTGATTTACGCTTTTGGCACGCTTTTCATTCTGATCTCGCTGCCGCCCATCCTCGAATTCACGATCATCGTCGCGGCGACAACCTTTACGGCCTATCTGCTGCACCAGATGATACGCCGCAGTCCGCTTGCACTTTTTCTTCTCAACGGCACCCGCAAGCCGCGGGCGGCAAACGACATCGGGACAGGCGCCGCCGCCTCCCAAACCCTTCGTTAAGGATAAGGCGGTTACAATCCAGCTGCCTATTTAACTGGAAATGATGGCGTGTGGATCATGGCTATCCTCAACACGGCGGAAAAAGCCTTACCCGCAGGCCTGCGCGCGAAGCTCTCGCCGCTGGGAGCGAAAATCGCCGTCCTCGTTTGCGCAAGGGATGATGTCTCCCGCGCCCAGCGCATGGCGTTGGTTGCCTTTGCGGTGCGCATCGTCAGCGCCGGCATCGCCTTCATCTCCCAGATCATCCTGGCGCGCCTGATGGGCGAATTCGAATACGGCCTCTTCGCCTTTGTCTGGGTTCTGGTGATCCTGTTCGGCAATCTGTCCTGCCTCGGTTTCCACACCACTGTCATCCGCTTTTTACCCGGCTACCGTCTTGAGGACGCCCATGACAAGATCATGGGGCTGACATCGACGGCACGCATCTTTGCCATGCTGTCCGCCAGCACGCTGGCGCTTTGCGGCTTTGTTTTCCTGTATTTCTTCGGTGAGCGTATCGCCGCCTATTACCTCATTCCCGTTGCACTGGCGCTTTTCACCCTGCCGATGGTGGCGCTTGGTGATGTGCTGAACGGCACTGCGCGCGCCAATGGCTGGGCAATATCAGCCCTCAGCCCCACCTATATCGTTCGCCCGGTACTGATATTGCTTTTCATGCTGGTGGCGATCGGGCTTGGCGCGGAAAAAACCGCGACAACGGCCATGCTCACCGCGCTTCTCGCCACCTATGTCACCACGCTGTTCCATTTCGCTTTCCTCAACCGACGGCTTAACCGGAATTTCCGCAGCGTCGCCCGGCGGATCCATTTCAGCCACTGGATGCGGTTTGCCTTTCCCGTGTTCCTGATTGACGGTATCGGCTTCCTGATGACCAATTCGGATGTGGTGATCGTCGGTCTCTATCTGCCACCGGATCAGGTCGGCATTTATTTTGCGGCGGCGAAAACCATCGTGTTGATGCAATTCGTATTTTTCTCCGTGCAGGCGGCCGCAGCCCCGCGTCTGGCCGCCCTGATTTCCGCCAATGACCGGCAAGAGCTGGCCGGTTTCGCCAGCCAGGCGGCGCGCTGGGCCTTCTGGCCGTCGCTTGCCGTCGGTTGCGTCGTGCTTCTGGCCGGCCCATTCCTGCTCTCTCTGTTCGGCCCCGGTTTCGTTCAGGGTTATCAGCTGATGTTCTTCCTCTTTGCCGGTTTTCTCGCCAAAGCACTGATCGGTCCGGGGGAAACGCTGCTGAACATGGCCGGCAAACAAAAATTGTGCGTTGCTCTTTATATTATCATCTTCGGTTGCAATATTGCACTCAACATGTTGCTCATTCCGGTCTATGGTCTGGCAGGGGCTGCGGCAGCGGTTGCAATAGCCATGTGCATAGAAGCTGTGTTACTGCATGTAGCCATTCGCCGCACACTCGGGATCGTCCTTTTTGCCTTCAACGATCCCCGGGCGGGTCAAGACACTGGGAAGGCGGTGTAACGATAAGCATGTCCAGCGACCCAAAGAATCCCGATTTTCAGGATCCGCGCATCGCGGCGCTGATGGCGTCGGCGGAGCGTGACCGTCCCGTGGCGGACAGCAGCCGGCGCGTGGGACGCGACGGCCGCGAATTCTGTATCTATCCGGGCCAGCTCGGTTACGACATGCAGGAAGAACTCGACTTCCTGTCCAACCGTGTCATGGAGGCGAATGTCTTCTTCACCGGTCGGCTTCTTGCACCAGCCATGCCGCGTATCGACGACAAGTCCGTGCGCTTTGCCCTCATTCGCGACGAAAACGGCGCCAGAAGCCGCATGCGCTTCCTGATGCCCTTTACCGTTGAAAAGCCGGGCTTTTCCATCGGGCCTTCCATTCTGCGCGTCTGGGCCAATCCGTTTGGTCCGCTCGGCACGCCGCTGGTCGATACCGAGGGGGCTGCGGAAACACTCGACAATCTTTTCGACGCGCTTTCCGACCGGGAAATGCGGCTGCCGAATGTGCTCGTGCTGCCGGATGTGCGGCTTGAAGGACCTTTCGCCCGCATGTTCAGGGCGATCGCGCTCAGCCGCAACCTGCCGGTGACGACGACGGGCAATTACCAGCGGCCGATGCTGGAAAGCCTCCTGGATGGCGAGGCCTATCTGCGCAATTCGCTTGCGCCGCACCATCAGCGGGAAATGCGCCGCCAATGGCGTCAGCTCGAAAAACTTGGGGCCATCGCCTACACCGTGACCCGGCAGCCGAAGGACATACGTTACCGTATGGAGGAATTCCTGGCGCTGGAGGCAAGCGGCTGGAAAGGCCGCAAGCGCACCGCGCTGGTGAACGACCGTTACCGTGCCGCCTTTGCCCGCGAGGCGATCACCAATCTGGCGGAAGCGGATGCCGTGCGTATCCACACCATCGATCTCAACGGCGCGGCGATCGCATCCATGATCGTTTTCTTGACGGCCGGCGAGGCCTATACGTGGAAGACAGCCTTTGACGAGAACTATGCGCAGTTTTCGCCCGGCAAATTGCTGGTGCAGAAACTGACCGACTGGCATCTGGACGATGCTAATATTCTACGCAGCGACAGCTGTGCGGTGCCCGATCATCCGATCATGAGCCGTTTCTGGCAGGAACGGCAGGAAATGGGCACATTGGTTGTCGGGCTGACACATAACAGCGACCGGGACGTGCGGCAGGTTTCCACGCAGGTGGATATGTACCGCAACACCCGCAACCTCGCCCGCAGCCTGCGCCAGAAAATCCTCTCCTTCGGACGCAAGGGCAATTAATCGCGAAGGACGCCGAGGGCGTCCTTCGGATTGCTGTCGTGGCAAGACCTGCGTCAGCGTGACGCCGTCCTGATCATCTTGCACAATTGCGTCAGCGCGGCATCATATCCGCCGCCCAGAATATCGGCGCAACGGCGGGCGAGCCTGATCTGCTCGGTTCGCGACATGTCATTATAGGCCTGAACGGCGTTGCGCATCGCGCCAGGTGACATCGTGCCCGGGTTGCCGGGATTGGACGGATTTCCCGGGCTTCCAGGATTTCCCGTGGAACCCGAACCGCCAATGCCGACACCAACCCCAAGGCCAAGACCACTCGATCCGCCGACATTGGCCCCGACATTGGCATTGATGCCGTTGGAGCCGCCAACCGAAGCGTCTACACCGGCGCTGACGCCGCTGGAACCGCCGACGGATGCGTTGACATCCGCATTGACCCCGTTGCTACCGCCGACAGACGCATTGACATCCGCGCCCAAACCGCCGCCGCTTCTACCGCCAACGTCGGCACTGGCATTGACACCATTGCTGCCGCCAACGGAAGCATCGACACCAAGCCCACCGCTGCCATTGCCGCCGACACTGGCATTCACCCCGTTTTCGCCGCCGATCCCGATATCCAGCGCATGTGCGTTGACGGGCAAGATAAGGCAGGCAGACAGTAATAAATTGCGAGAAAGCGCCCTCATAATTTCCTCCCTATGAGTTCTGGCTATTCCCGCCCCGCGTGGAAATTCCACGCTGGCATCATAATTCAATTAGTAATTGCGTATATTCTAATTTGTTAGAGGTATCTAATATTACGTTAATGCTGCAACCGCAGGTGTATCGATACGGGACCCACGAACCCCTCCCTTCCTTCACTACCGGGCCGGAACAGGCAGGAAATAGCCGCCACAAACACGCGTAAATAAGAAGGATAAATCAGCTTTGGGGTTGCACGCATGGCCTTGGCCGTGATAGACGCCGTGGCATTACCACCGTTGCCCCAATGGCGGAATTGGTAGACGCGCCGCACTCAAAATGCGGTTCCGCAAGGAGTGCTGGTTCGATCCCGGCTTGGGGTACCATTTCCAAAATCGGCATTGATTTTATTCATTTTTATCCGGGATTTCCCGATATCCCTTCGACCATGGCATGGCGGCCCGCATCCTCACGAAACTTTGCTTGTCCGCCCCGGGTTTATTACCAGGCTTTCATTTGCCAGACGCTTCGGACTGAATTAGACGAATCCCGTAACACACCGTTGATCGGCGACTTAATTTCGCCATCACGCCCGCCTTTTTGAAAGCCCGTCCGGGATATCTGCTTCTTCGCGAAGTTTGAGGAAAACATCATGGCCAATGCGACCACCGCCGACAACAGCCGCACGCTCGCCGCTCTCGGCGTCACGGCGGGAATGATCTTCACCGTCGGCTCCGCCCTCGGTTTCCAGCATATTGGCGGTTATACACCGTGCGCCTTGTGCCTGCTGCAGCGCGACCCCTATTATTACGCCATTCCGCTGGGCATATTGGCCGTTGCGACCAGCGTCTTCAAACTGCCGGTTCAGATCACGCGGCTGCTTCTTGCCTTGATCGGCGTGGCGATGCTGATCGGCGCCGGGCTTGGTGTTTATCATGCCGGTGTGGAGTGGGGTTTCTGGGAAGGCCCGATCACCTGCGCCACCGGCGCGCCGTCCATCACCACCAATGCCGGCGATCTTTTGGGCAACCTGAACGCCATCAAGGCGCCTTCCTGCAATGACGCCGCACTTCGGGTGCTCGGTCTTTCTTTCGCGGGCTGGAACGTCATCGCAAGCATTGCGCTTGCGGCCATCGCCTTTTTTGGCGCGAGCCGTAAAAGCCGGTAAGCGGAAAACCGCGTGCAGTCCTGAAGATCAGGGCTGCAGCTCGGTATCCCAGTAAAGATAGTCCATCCAGCTTTCGTGCAGATAGTTGGGCGGGAACAACCGCCCATTATTGTGCAAATCCTGAACCGTCGGCTGAAAGGGCTTCTGCGCCGGGAACATGCCCGCCTGTTTGGGAAGCTTGCTGCCTTTTCTAAGGTTGCAGGGAGAGCACGCCGCCACGACATTGTGCCACGTGGTTTCACCGCCATGCGCGCGGGGGATCACGTGGTCGAAGGTCAATTCGTCCCGCGTGCCGCAATATTGGCATTCGAACTTGTCCCGAAGGAAAACGTTGAAGCGCGTGAAGGCGGGGTTGCGGGTGGGCTGCACATAGGTCTTGAGGCTGACGACGCTCGGCAGCCGCATGGAAAAGCTGGGGGACGATACCGCGTGATCATATTCCGCGATGATGTTCACACGGTCTAGAAAGACAGCCTTGATCGCGTCCTGCCAGGACCACAACGACAAGGGATAATAACTCAGTGGCCTGTAGTCTGCGTTCAGAACGAGCGCCGGCAGGGCCTGTGGTGAAACTGCAATCGTCAAGGGCTTCTCCTGAGCGATTCGGCATCTGCACATGTATATTAGGTCCGTTGTTACAGGATTGTGAAGCCTATAAATGCAGCGGAGAAGAGCTTAATTTTTCAGCGGGAAAAAGGCTCTTTTATGTTCCTGAAGACCTTGCGACAGTCCGCCCGACGGCTTGCCGCCTGACAACCGCGTGAACAGCGATTCGCCGCTCCCGGTCACGAATCGGTCTCACGCTTGTTGCGCCATTGGTGATATGATTATCGCGACCGAGAAAGCGGCGCGCACATCCCGTTCGGACACCTATCGGTCGCTCCACCAGCAGGAGGAAAACGCATGGTCTCGCGCAGGCATCATCCACCGGCAGCGTTGCGAACCGGACTGGCAACCGGCCTGTTTGTCCTTACGATAAGTCTGGCCGCATTGGCCCATGCGCAGCAATATCAGAATTTCGAAGTCACCCCGGATGGTCGCGGTGGTGCGCAGGGCACGATCGGCGGCCGCAATTTTGAAATCGAACGCAACTATGACCGGCCGCCGACAAACCGCCGCTCATCATCAGACGCGCGGCGCGACTATAGAAGCCGCGCGCCGCAACAAACATGCCTTACAGACACCGAGGGCAGAACCCGCTGCAACTGAACGCCACTGCGCCGCTCTCCCGGTCGGCTTCCTCCACCGGCAACAAAATTCGATTTCACTAAAAAGCAATCTATCGACTTAAACGGCCTGCAAGAAAGGGCCGGTATGTTCAGGCACAGATAAAACAACTGTGCAGGGGCAGGGACATGGCGAAGAGAACAGGCCGTCTTGTAAAGACTTTGGCAGTCGCCGTCGGCATGGCGGCAAGCATCGCGACGACGGCATCGGCCGTTCAGCTTGGTGGTCTCGCCAAGAACCCGGTTACAGCGCGGCCCGGCCAGTTCATGTCAACAAGCCGCCCCACCATCGCGCCCATCGCCTTTGCCAAATTCTGCGACAATGCCGCCGACCAGTGCGTCCGCATTGGCGATCGTGATACGATCGAGCTGACGAAACAGAAGCGCACGGAATTGCAGCGCATCAACTCCGAGATCAACACCGCGATCGTCTATGTCGGCGAGCTGGAGGGGCAAGATGAGTGGAAGCTCAATCCGGCAAGCGGTGACTGCGACGACTACGCCGTGACCAAGCGACAACGCCTGCTGCGTGCCGGCTGGCCATCGGGTGCGCTTCGCATCGCCACAGCCCGCACCCCGAACGGTATCGGCCATGCGGTTCTGGTCGTCAGCACGACCCAGGGTGATCTGGTGCTGGACAATCGCACCAATGTCGTCAAGCCGTGGAAAGCGGTGGATCTGAAATGGATCAAGATACAGTCGCACGAAAACCCGCGCGTCTGGCTGAAGCTCTAGAACGTCTTCAGCAAAGCTGCGCGTCCCCTCGTTTCGCGAGACCAGACGCGCGCTCGACCGGCAATTTAAGGCGTCATATCTTTCGAATCTGAAAGAGGCTATGCTGTCCTCTCATATCGAAGCGTCCTCGACTGGAAAAACGCCACCGACGCGGCGCTTCAGAGGACCATTTACAGAGACCTGAACCTCCTAACGGCCTAGCCTCAGGAGGCCGTACGGCCGCCACAGTCAACACGCTTGACCTTGTAGCGGAGAGACAGTATCGGCAGCTATGCCCAAGGTGCTCAACTGGATTCGCGGTCGTAAACAGCCAGCCCCCCGTGACGACCGGAGGCGCCGCAGGCTGGACCTTGGCGACAAGCCCGCCTCCTTTCCGATCTATGCCATTGGTGATGTGCACGGTTGTCTCAACCTGCTTTTACAGGCGGAACAGAAAATCCTTGCGGATCTGGCTCCTGACCCCTCTCCCGCTCTGGTCGTTCTCGTCGGGGACTATGTCGACCGCGGACAGAATTCCTGTGGTGTCATAGACCATCTTCTGCAGCCGCCGCCGGCGCCACTGCGCCGTATCGCGCTGTGTGGCAATCACGAGCAGCTGTTCAGCGACTTTCTCGAAAACCCGCAGGACAACATGCACTGGCTGGATTTCGGTGGCCGCCAGACACTGTTGTCCTATGGCGTCGATATCGATTATTTCATGCACAAGGGCCGCTTGCGGCTCCAGCCTTTCAGGGATGCATTGATCGGCGCGATTCCGCTGACCCACCGCCAGCTTTTATCCAGCCTGCCGGTCTATGCCCGCATCGGACCTTATATTTTCGTGCATGCCGGCTTCCGGCCAGGACTGCCACTGGATACGCAGACCGATGAGGACATGTTGTGGATCAGGGAGCCATTCCTGTCGCAGGGAGCTGGCCTCGACCTCCTTGTCATTCATGGCCACACGCCGGCCCCAGAACCGCAGACCGGCCCGCAACGGATCGGTATCGACACCGGCGCCTTCACGACGGGCAAGCTAACGATCCTGAAGCTTTCAGATGCCGGCCCGCAATTGATTGTCTGACTCGGTCACCGGCAGACCATAAATCAACGGGCCTCAAAATCTCGATCTTCGGCCTTTCGAGCAATCAATCCCGTTTGAAGTCCAGAATATTGCCAAGCGCCGCCATTTGCTGGCGTTTCCATTCAACGGCGTCGCTGAACGCCCTGTCTCCCAGTTCCCATCGCTGCTGCTGGCTGGAGGCAAGCAACAGGACCGCATTGGCAAAACCCTGATGGTCATCATCATCGACGACGATCACGCCGTTGCGATAGTGCTCCGAAAGGCCCCTCGCGCCTGTTTGGGTGCTCACCGTTGGAACACCTGCCGCCAGAGCGTCGAGCAGTTTTATGTTGATGCCCGTGCCCAGCGTAATCGGATTGATCGACAGCGGCGCGCGCGAAAAAGCATCTTTCAGATTATCGACACGACCAAGCTTGAGAACGCCTTCCCTGTCTTCGATCCTGTTGCATATGCTGCCCGCCAAAACCAGCCGGATATCCGGCCGCGCAGCCCTGATCAAAGGCAAGACATTCTGAAGGAAGCCGTTGAGGGAAATGGCATTGGCATCATTGCCGGAACCGAGAAATAGAAAATCGTCCGACGTAAAGTCTTCCACTCGTTGATTGAGATCGAGAATATGGCTGACGGTCGTAACGGTCGGCCTTTCATTTCCGAGCAGCTGCCTGAATATCCGCTCTTCTTCTTCCTGGATGGAAAGAACGACATCGGCGCGACGAAAGGCCTTGCGTTCCGCCTTCGGCGGAACCGAGAACCAGTATCCATATTTGTTGGCGGTCTTAACGAACGCCCTGTGACGATCAGCAAAGGAGTCGTGCGTATCGAGAATGCGAAGCACATTCGCCGGCAGCCCCCTGAACGCCCGTGAATGAAATGCATATTCCACGATGACCGCATCGACCCCCAGCCGGCGCTGAACATCCCGTATCTGCCGGCCTATTTCCGGATAATAAAATTCATCGAGGTAATTGTAGAACCCTCTGTCGCGGCCAAGTACTCGGTAAATCTTCCGAACCGCCCGAAATACGGTCAATCCAACTTCGAAAGCCGGGTCCTCGGCAAACCGCTCATTCAGGCTGTCCCGCTTTCGGGACACAAAATGCAGATGGCCGGACCCGAATTCAACCTCATGAGCGGCGGGATCGAAATCGTCTATTATCGGAGTATCGATATAAACGAAATGCACGTCATGGCCGAGCGACCGCACCGCGCGGGTGAGTTGCAATATCCTGCTGCGATTGCCGGCATTTGCAGGTACAGCGGGAATGGCTGAGACGAAAGCGACCCTCATATCGATATCTCAAGGTCGACCGGAGAATACGTCAAACAGCTGGAAGTTCTTTTGCGAAAGCGCAAGAACATCTGGCAGTTTCCTCTTCACCTTTTCACCGACGTCATCCACTCGGTCGACAAAATCGATCAAGGCGCGCTTGATGCCGTCTTCAGTGTAAAAGGCAGCCGGCGAAAGAAGATCGTCTACTGGCAGATCAAAATGCTGATACAGCCCCTCGAACTTTCCCTGATAAGCGATACATATGACAGGGACACCTTTGCCGAGTGCGGCAATTGCAAGATGCATGCGGCCACTGACGAGGCCGTCAAGTTGCCCCGCAACACCCTTCAGAAACGGCGCAGCCCATTCGCCATCCAGATATCGAACCCTGTCACCGAGTGCTGCGGGCATAAGCCCGGCAATGGCCTTCAGGCATACCTGATCGCCGAAGCCCTCGCGGTAATCATGCGGGATAAGCAGCCAGCATACCGGCCTTTCATCGGCAACAGATTGCAGGGCTTCCGCCCCGCGCCTGACGATTGTCTCAATCTGTAAGCGATCGGCATTTTTGAACAGCATGGGATGCAGATTGAAACCCATCACCCTGTATCCTTCGGCACGCTTTCGCGCGATCCATGAACTTGTGCTCTCATCAGGCTCGGATGGGACGAGGCTGAACGCGGAATCGGCAACGAGTGCCGCATTGGTCTTTGCAAAGGACTTCAGGCGATCAAGAGAAACGGCATCGCGCACATTGAGCGAAACTGCCGGGTGAAGAGAGCGATAAAACATGGCCAGAGCGGGATGCGGCTTGTCATTGAAACTGAAACCAAGGATCACGCTGCTGATCCCGGCGGCGGCAGCGAGGTCAGCGCTGGCAAGAAGTTTTGCACTCATCAGCGGTTGATAGTACCCGTCCATGACATCAGCGCCGATGACGACAACGCAATCATAGTTTCGTGCCGAGAACTGCTCCACCAAGGCCCCTATGAAATCGGCCCTGCCGAAGATATCGACAGGAGAAAAACCCCGCTGAAAAACGGGACCGATGAATTCGGATCCTTCGACAAGAATATCCACTTCCACATTCGGATTGCTTGAACGCGCTTGTTGCAGCGTGGCCGTGATCATCGCGTCATCACCAACCGAACCTAAAACGGTCACGGGGTCTCCGGTCACGATCAGAAGCCGTTTCGGCCGATCGCCGGCGTTGACAGGCCTTATCCGGCGCTTTTGTTCCTGCAGGTCGTTAAAGAATTGCCGAAGCGCAATATCCCTGTTGCGCCGCTCATTATACGCCACCAGCCTTTGACGCAGCGGGGTCGGCAGCAGTCTTTTTATCAGCTTGCGCATTTGCCTTCCTTTCGAGAGAAGATTTTGCCCGTGACAAGCCTGACGACACGCCTGGCCTCATTCCTTGCGGTCAGGGCCATGAGCAGAAGATATGCAAGGGCGAATATGGACCCGAGGAGCATTCCCGATATGAACTCCCCCGCCCCCAGAGCTTTGACTTCAGGGCGCATCCACTGCACCAGAAGAAAGCAGAAGGCGCAGGAGGCAAAGCTGGGCAGAAGCAGGAGAAATATCTTGAGAAGCCGAACCCCAAGCTCACGTGCGACATAAAAAAACGTGAACGGCGTGGAGGTCAGCTGCCCGAAAACATAAAGAATGACCATTGCCCCGATACTGTCCGCAGGGACCAACAGAATGAGGAGAATGGTCGAAATCGCCTTCACGCTTCCGGCAATCAACACCCTGTCCGGTCTTCCCCGCGCGGAGAGAAAAGGCCCGTTCTGAAACTGAACGCATTGCAATGCGCCGAGGAGAAGAAGCGGCTGCGCAACCTCGTCCGCCCCCTGCCAGCGGGCGCCAAACAATACGCTGCATATTTCCGGCGCCAATGCTGCCGAAAGCACGAAGATGGGAGTCGAAACAATCGCCGATATCGTGATCGACTGTTTATATAGTTCCGCCATGCGCTCTCGCTCATGCGATATGCGCGAAAGGACCGTCAACGAGACGTCATAAAGTGCCGCCTGAAGCAACTGCATCAGAAGCTGATAGAGGCGGCTGCCAACGGTATAGAGCCCGAAGAGAGCCACGCCGTAATGTCCGAGGATCATGACATCGATCAGACGGGTGGAGCCAAAGTCAACGATGCGCAGACCCAGAGCGGATGAACCGAACCGAAGCAGCTGGATAAATGTGTCGGGCTTCAGCGTCGTTCCTGGAAGCCAGTAGGGTTTTCGCCAGAGCCAGATCAACGTGACGATGGTTGCAACATAACCCTGAACGACGAGGCTCCAGACACCAAGCCCCGCGATCGCGAATATAATCGCTGCGCCGCCACCGAGAATGTTGGAAATGAAAGTCCTGATCGCCAGAGGCTTGAAGGCAAGCGCCCGCCGATAATTTAATTCCTGAAAGAGGGAAGCCGTGTTTAACGGCAGCAACAGGCAAACCGCAATGATGATCGGCGCGAGCCCCTCAACCTCGAACCAGCTTTCCAGCCTCGGAGACAGCAGCCAGACAGCAACCACAAACACCGTCGCGACGGCCACCGACACGTAAAATGGCAGGTTGATGTCACTCGGCTCAAGATTGCGCTTCTGCACGATGGCGTCGGCAAATCCGAATTCGGAGACCAGCTGAATCAACATCAGAACCAGCCCTGCCGCCGCAACCATGCCGTAATCGGTGGGACTAAGAAAACGGGCAAGAACAATGAAAAGAACCGAGGTAAAGAGCTTTCCACCCCAGTTCTGGACGATGGACCAAAAAATACCTCTGATAGCGGCGCTGCCTATGGAATTGGATTCCGACATCAGTTGACCACCAGTTTCAAAGCTGGCCGCGACCAAACGGCCTTCATCAGGATCAGAAAACGATCGGAGCTCCAGATGAGAAGACGGGCTTTACCCATACTGTCTTCCGCCACCGTTTTCCTCGAAGAGTATCTGGCGGCGGACAAATCCATTGCCCGCCTGTAATCCGCGTTCCCGGCAATTCACCAGAACCCCAGTGTTGAGGTTTCAGGCTCTCCTGAATTGCCGTTTCCAAGTGTCGATTGCCTCCACCGGCAACTTTATCGGCGGTGGCTCGCTGCCGGCAATCCAGTTCGACATGCTGTCGAAATCCTTGCGGTCCATGGTCGGCAGACCGGTATCCTTGGAAATTTCCGTAGCTCGATTATCGACTTTGACGATCAGGGCGCGGCGGAATTTCTGCATTGCGCGGATACCGCCATGCAGGCGCGTCCCGACGAAATCCACATCCTCATTGTCAAGAAAGTGGTTATAGGCGGCGAGCGTCGGATCGATAAACTTCAGCCCGGAAATATTCATGGAAGCCAGATAGGCCGCATCTTCACGCTGCTGCGGCCAGAAATAGACGGTGTCGTAACGATCCTTCAGAATTTCAATCATCTTTTTGTCCTCCTCCTGGCGATTGAGGTAGAAGGTCAGCGTTGTAACAACGGAAGAGGCCTTGGCAGTGGGAATGGACTTGCAATGGTCCGGATCAAGCCCCCACATGGTCGGGCAAGAGGTGTTCAGAACCTTTTTGCCGAGGGACCTGAGTTTTTCGGCGGTGTAATTGTCGCGCACCGCATGCGTGAATTCATCCGACAGAATTTTTTTCAGAATCCAGCGCGAATAGGCGTTCGGCTGTTTCATGTAGTTCATCCAGCCGCAGCCGAGCAGAACAGTCTCCCGGAAGGCGAAGGCATCCCACGGTAGCAACTTCCACAACACGCGGGCCTCCATGTTCGATGCGAGAATATTGGTGCCGGCAACAAAGGCAGCTTCGCTCTTGCGCAGCAGCGACTTCGAGACGTTCGTCATATATTCATGGGTCGCCACATGATAGGGATAAGCTTGAGGAACAACCTCAAGCAGCACATCCTTGACGGCATCGAGAATGATCTGATCGCCGAGATTGTCCGAGGCTACGGTTGTATCGAGAATGGTAATCGTCTTCATTGGAACCTCGTCCTGAAATTAAGTCGTTCTGCAATTTCATTTTCGTGAAAAAAGCGCCCTGGCCTCTTTGAGCACCCCCCTTATGTCCCCGGGCATCGTGACAAAAAGCAGAGCCGGATAGATCACCGCCCCTGCCGAGACCAGCAGGCATAGTGTTACCGGTTTGGAGAAACGTTCGCCCATCATCCAGTAGAGACCGCTAACCAGAACAGCCATGGTGAAGGCCGCGATGAGCGGCAACATGCAGGTGCGAAGCGTACCGCCTATCGAAATGCCGGCGCTGTTTCGGACGCTGACTAAAGCGACCGGCCACGTCAGATAGGCCCTTACGACATGAGCAAGAGTAACCGGCAGCAAGCCGAAAGGCGCAGCGGCAAGACCGAGCCCACAGCCGATAACGACCTGCAGAAACGACAGATACAGGGTTTTACCGCCCTGCCGGATGGCGGTCAGAAGCGGCCAGACGAAGGAATTAGCGACAAACGGCAGAGCCGTCAGACATAATAATTGCGTGACCGGTGCGGCGGCGGCCCAGTTTTCGCCGAAGGTAACGGGAATAAGAACCGGCGCCGTGGCCGCAAGGCCAAGGAAACACGGGAAAGCAATGATGCCCGACAGCCGGATAAAGCCGAAATAGGCATTTTCGAGGGATTTGTTCTCGGCATTGATGCGTGCATAACTCGTCAACGCTACCGATGTCAGGGGAATGACGGCCAGCTGACTGACGAGATCAATGCACCGCCATGACAACCGGATATACCCCACGGCCGCGGTCGAGAGAAAAGTTGCGGCGATAAGCTCCTGCAGGCGGACATTGAGGCCCATCAGGAAGTTTGCCGCAAAGATGCGCGACCCGAAACTCCACTGATCCGCCACATAGGCTCTGACGAAACGCGGACGCGGAATCCAGCCGCAGGCAATCCAGTTCATACAAGTCGTCACAACACTGGCGATCAGCCTCTGCACGACCATTGCCCATACGCCCCAACCATTCAGGGCCAGAGCGATTGCGATCACACCGGCGAGAAAATTGGACAGGAGCGCACGCATGGCAAGCTTGCGAAACGCGAACTCACGCTGCAGGCGGGCTTCATGGATGGTGCCAGCGCCCATGATGAAGAGAACGGTGGAGAGCGCCATCAAGACCGGGCTGAGTTCCGCAATTCCGAACAGCCCCGCGAGAAACGGCGCCGCCAGCGAAAGCAAGGCGCACAACACGGCTCCCCACAAAAGTGAAAACCAGAAAGCCGTGTCCGCATAGTCTTCGTCCAGCTCCGGTCGCTGCAACACCGCCTCCGGCAATCCGCCGCGGGCGATGACGAGGATGATATCCACGAAAACCGTTGCGATGGCGACAAGTCCAAACTCGTCCGGCGTCAGCAGGCGCGCCAGAATGAGGAAGACGACGAAAGACAGAAAGACGTTGCCATAACCGCCGACCGCACTCCACAGGGCGCTCGTGACCGAGCGCCTTTCAAGACGGGGAGCGTTTTCGTCCAACTTCAACATCTGCAAAACCCGGAAACACGGGATGGCGCCCTGCCCGCGGCTGAAAGATCAGCGCGTGGCATCCGCACGCCCGTCATGCGGCTGCAGCCTTGCTTTTCGCCAGCACGTCTTCATAGAGCTTCACATAATTTTCGCCGACCCGCCGTGAGGTGGATTCCTCGACGATATTTCCGAAATCGGCCTCCGTCGGCAATTGCTCGCGCGAAAGCGTCAGCACCCGGCGAATGCGCGCGGCAAGGTCAGCGGCATTGCCCGGCTCGAACAGCCAGTCGTGATTGGTCTCGCCGATGAGTTCCGGGATACCGCCCGAGGCCGCGCCGATGACCGGAACGCCCATGGCATAGGCCTCATAAATCGTGCGCGGCGAAGGTTCGGCCCAGAAAGAGGGAACGATCAGAACATCAATCTCTTCGAAAAACTCCTTCGGCTTCGCCCAGCCGATGAATTCGATCGGCAGATCGCCCGCCTGCTTCGTAAAACGCTCGATGGAATCGTCCATCGCCTGGCCGGCGACCAGACAGCGCCAGTTGCCATGGCCGATCTCCCTGAAAGCATCGACCATGTTGCCAACGCCTTTTTCGGTATTGATGCGGCCGATATAGCCAAAGGTCAGCGGCTTGCCGCTCCGGTCGATCCGCCGGCGGGCGACCGGATCGCCCTCCGGAACCGTGCAGGAATAGAAGATGATGCGTCGCAGGCTTTCGGGAATATGGTGGAACAGTCCATGATTGACATGCGTCTTGAGGATTTCCGTCCCAACGCTCGCGACCGCGCCAATATAACGTTGCGTGAATTTCTTGGTGAAATTCACCACCTGACAGCCCAGATGGATATGCTCGCAGGGTTTTCCGCCCTTGAACATGGCGGCATTGCCGCACAGGAGATCATATTCGCAAATCGTATGGACGATCGGAATGCCGCGCCTATGCGCCGCCCGCCACACCAGCGTGGTAACGTCCAGCAGCGAATGGGTGTTGAGAACATCCGGCCTGAAATCGTCAAGAACGGCTTCGAACTGCTTCTCAACGTTGAAATTCCACTGCTGCCTGATCTTCTGCATACGCCTTTGCTGCGGCGTGTGTTGAGGCCAGTCCTCAAGCCAGAAATCATTATTGTGGAACATGCGGTAAACGCTGACGCCGTTGCGCACCGTTTTGGGCTCCGCCTGCCGTTCAATGCAGGCGGCGCCGACGGTATGCCCCATGGAGACGAGTTCCTCGGCAAGGTGCTCGACCGACCGTTCGCATCCGCCGACAATATGCGGCGGGTAAAGACTGCTCAAATGGAGAATTCGCATGCGGATACGCTCTATTTTCCTTAATCGAAAATTTATGACTTCCGCTCTGGCCTTGCCACGCTCCCGAAGTGCCGGGAGCCAGTGAGACATTTGTAAAAAAATACAAAAGCCGGAGCGGAACTAACATTTGAAAATATGAATAACCAAAAATTCACTTTCAAAAAGCACGGGAATTGAGGGCATTTCAAGTGATTTCTTTTCGCGGTGCGACAAAAGTCATCCCGTGTTGCGAAAAGAGCCGGTCCCGTGCTACGTCATCTGAATACGAAATATCCGGACTAAAGCGGCAGTTTATGCTGTCTGGAACGGTGACTGCTTTATATTTTCTTATTTTGCAAACATGGATTTGATGGCGGCTGAAAAAACGCCGCGAAGCTTTCAGGACATTCTAACCGCAGCATATTGAGAGACGACGCCCGCATTTAATCGGCGCCCACCCAGCCATGCCTCACTTTGCACTGTCCGCCATGATTATCAGGAGACACAGATGAACGGAAAACAGCCGATCACCATGGGCCGCCTGACACGGCGCAGCCTGCTCTCGGCAACACCTTTCGCATTGGCCGCCGCCACCGGCTCCTATCCCGCATTCGCACAGACCCCGTCCGTTTTTTCCGCCGATACGGAAGCCTTTCTCGATAGTGTGGGCGTGTGCGGCCATTTCGCTCGCCCGACGGGCATCTATCCGGAAGCCTTCGAGCGCATCCTGCCTGAACTTGAGGCGCTGGGCGTGCGCCATCTGCGCGATGAGGGACTGATCACCGCAAGAGACAGCCGCAACAGCCCCGCCTTTCAGCGCCTGCGCCAGATCGTGGCGGCCGGCCTTCGCCTTACCATCATCTGTTATGATGATCTCAATCCCTATGTTTCCACGCCGCTCGACAGGATCGCTGATTTCCACGACTGGTGTGACGGCGGCATCGCCCTCTTCGAGGGCAGCAATGAACCGGTGCTGACGAAGGATCCCGCGAACGCGCCCGGCATTTCGGCCCGGCATCAAACGGCGCTGCGCGAGATCATCCACTCGACGCCCGACCTCAGCGGCGTTCCGCTTGCGGCGCCAAGCTATGTCCTGACGAACAGGGAACTGGCGCTGGATCTGCAGGCGGTCAGCGACTACGGCAACATTCACCCCTATGCCGGAATGGAGCATCCCGAAACGACCGGGCCGGGGGCGCTTTCCAAATCTATTGCCGCCTCGGCGCATATCACGCCCGGCCGCCCGGTGCTCGCCACGGAAATCGGCTACCATACGTCATTGCAGCCGAAGACCTTCCATTTCCCCGTTACCGAGGGGATCAAGGCGCGCTACATGCCCCGCGCGCTTTTGTGGTGTTTCCTCAGCCGCATCCGCCGGGCCTATATTTATGAAATGGTGTCGAGCTTCGCGCAGGATGAGACAAACCCGGAATCATCCTTTGGCCTGCTGCGCCACGATCTGAGCCGAACGCCCGCTTATGAGGCCGTGCGCGCCCTTCTGTCGCTTTGCAAGGCGAAGCGGCAAACCAGCCCGGCGGAAAGGCGCCTCGATTTTCTCCAGAGCGATGCCGAAAGGGTGACGTTGCGGCTGGCAAGGCCCGACGGCGCGCTGCTTGTGCCGGTGTGGCTCGGCATCCGGGGCTGGCAATGGCCGGCCCGGATCGAAAATCCGCCCGCAGAACGGCTCGCGGTCTTTTCCGTAACCAGGCCTCACAATCAGGTCATCGCCCACCGCTTCAGCGACGACGGATCCGTGACCCAGCGGGTGATCGCGCAGCAAGGCGGGCAATACCAGCTCTCCGTCAGCGACCAGCTCACCGTTCTGGAGGTTTTCTGAGGGCTGAGGGCGAAATTTCGCAGTCGCAAAATTTTATATATCGTGCCAACCTTATGCGTGATAGCCTGTTTTGATAAATGACTTTTTGTCCGCGCAAGCGGACACAAATAATACCAAATATATTTTTTTCTTTTTTTACAGATGATGATGATGATGACGCAAAAATTTAACAATGCGCCTGCTGTGGGGACGCAACGTCTCGATGTCGTTCAAATGATGCGTGCCGTGGCAGCCGCTATGGTTGTCGGCCTGCACGCGAATGTCAGCTGGGAATTTACACTCTTCCCGCTCCATGTGTTGAGACTTGGTGCTGGGGTGGACCTCTTTTTCGTTATCTCCGGCTTCGTCATCGTTTATGCTTCCAGACCGTATTTTGCGGCCGCGGGTGGAAGTGCGGCGTTTCTTTTGCGCCGACTTCTGCGTATTGTTCCTCTATATTGGTTCGCGCTGACACTGCGGCTTATCGTGTTGGCGGGAGGTGCTTTTCTTGGCGTAAAGACATTTCCGTCACTCCAGGCAATTCTGACTTCCTATTTTTTTATCCCTTATGACACCATTGGATATGGTGACGCCTATCCGTTTCCCATTCTCGACCTCGGCTGGACGCTGAACTACGAGATGTTTTTTTATATGGTCTTCGCAGCTTTCATCTTCCTGTCTCTGGAGCGCGCCGTCCTGGTGACATCGAGCATCCTGTTCGGCGCTATCCTGATCGGCCCAGCCCTGAACCTTCCCTTACCGTTCAGCTTCTGGTTCCAGCCGATCATTCTGGAGTTTGTCGCGGGAATGGTGCTCGCGACACTGTTTCTACGCGGAGTACGCATCCCCCCCATAGTCGGCGCCGCGATGGCTATTGGTGGCCTTGCAGTCTGGAAGCTCCTGGAAGTCGACATGTTCGGGCCCGCTTGCGGTCCCGGCTGCTATTCTTTTCCCCGACTACTCGTTTTTGGCGGCGGCGCGATTCTTCTGATGACGGCAGCAACCCTGACGCGGGGGATTGCCCTGCCCCGCTTCGCCCAGCCGCTTGCTGCGCTGGGGGATTCCTCCTATGCGCTCTACCTGTTGCACCCTTTTATTTTTCTCGGCTTCAAGGTTGCTCTGAGTGTTTTCACGCTTCCCCCGGGCTGGAACAACGTCGCCTATTTCGTCATCGTCGTCAGTACCATCGCCATAGCCCACGCTTTTCATATATTTGTCGAAACACCCGCGAACACATGGCTTCGTAACCACGTGATAACACCCCGACGAAAAGTCGCAGCCTCCTGACACCAAGGGCGGTATCCGCAGCCAGGCCGTTAAGGATAGGGAGATGTTCATATCCCGAGCCTATTTTAACACTTGATCGTTTGCTTGGGCTGTGCGATTTAAAGGAAAATTTTAAGGTGTTGGATAACCATGTTCGACATCAAATTACTTAAAGTCGTATTTTAAAAATTTGGAGAGTTGTGATGTCCCGCCCTCGTAATGGCTCGACGCTCGCTGGTGCAGTGTTGATGGCCAGCATGGTTGCTTTTTCTGTATCGGCCAATGCCCAGAATGTTGAAACAGCACCGATCGTTGCCCAGACGCCGACGACAGAAAGTGCTCCTGCTGCAGCCCCCGTCAAGGCCGCAGACGAAACCACCGCCGCATTTCTCGGTCGCGTTCAAGGCACCAATCCCGAGATGGTTACGCTTTCTGCCGCGGAACTGTTCAAGCAGTCTCCAACGCCTGGAACGATTGGTGATCTGATCGCCATCGCCTCCAGCACTGATGCCGCCGCTGCGGATCTGACCGGAAAAGTGATGGGCGGTTTTCCCGTTATCGCGGTTTCCACCAGCGCGGCGCAATTTTCCGAACAGCTCTCCGCACTGGTTCTAAGTGATTCCGGCCAGCTGCCCGCCATCGTCTCACTTGCTCAAAAAGTCGCGAACAAGGATTTCTCCGAAGTTGTCGGTGAAGGTCTGGCGCTTGCCTATTCCACGGCGATGCAGAGGGGCAACACGATACTCGCAGCCGCCATCCAGCTGCAGACCAAGGGCACAGGCGTGCCCTCCGATCTTCTGATTGCCTTTAGCGAAAATATCGAGGGAACGGCGGCCGGCCCGGCTGCGCCGGCAGCCGCTGCTGCTGCAGCTTCGCCGATTGGCGGCGCCGGCTCCACACCAGCCAGCGGCAACAGCGTCGGCGGCTCGGCGGCCACGGGCGCCGAGGCAGGCATAGCGCAGGCCGGCGGCGGAAGCGCACCCGTTGGCGGTGGCGGTACCGGTGGCACTGGTGGCGGTGGAACGTCGACCATCTTCAACATCACGGTTTCAACCGGAAGCACCACCACGCCAATCAGTACAAGTCCTGTCTGAAATTGGCTTTGCCATCCTCGTTACGGGGATGGCCTTCGCCTGTCCCACGATGCAACCGAGACTTGGCGGGCTTTATGCTCGCCGAAAAGAGCGAGGCTGACAGTTGTTGCAAAGGCACGATCCCCTGACGATGAGCGATTATGATAAAAACGCCTTTACGGCGGATTTTATCGATATCGAAGCGGTTCTGGCAGCGATCCGCCGGCAGTGGCGCATTGTCCTTGCGACCATCGCCATCGCCGGAACAATCGGCCTAGCTTATGCCGCAACGGCTGTTCCGATCTATTCGGCCAGCGCAACCCTGTTGATCGACCGCAACAATAGCCAGGTCGTCGAACAGCTTTCAACGATCGGTGGCGTCATAGAGGACGAGGCGTCGATCCTCAGCCAGGTCGAGGTCATACAATCGGAAACCATCGGGCTCGCCGTCGTCGACAGTCTCAATCTGACGGAAAACCAGGAATTCAGGGCGACACGCGCATCACTTCTGAGCTCGATGTTCGGCATGATCCGGTCGCTGGTCAATGTTTCGCAGTGGTTCTCGCCGGCAAAAGGAACGGTCATCGATGACGGAACGCTGAAGAGAGCGCTGTCGGACCAGTTGTTGCAGAGCCTTTCCGTCAAGCGCATCGGCCGTACCTACGCGCTGGAACTGACCTATAATTCAACATCGCCGGCTCTCGCCGCCCAGATCGTCAATGCCGTGGCGGCGGCCTATCTCGTAGATAAGCTGAATTCCAAATACGAGGCAACGAAGCGGGCCAGTGACTGGCTGTCCGATCGAATAGCCGAATTGCGTCAACGGGCGCTGGATACCGATCTGGCCGTGCAGAAATTTCGTGCCGAACACAATCTGATCGAGACGGGCAATAACGGCCTGCTTTCCGACCAGCAACTGGCGGAACTGAACAGTGCGCAAATTCTGGCCCAGTCAGACACGGCCAAAGCGCGCGCACGGTTCCAGCGTATCGAACACATTCTCGCCACCGACGATGTTGATGCCGTCGTCACCGATATTCTCGATAGTTCGGTCGCAAATGATCTGCGCAAGAAATACCTCGAATCCTCAAAAATTGAGGCTGAAATCTCTGGTCGGCTTGGCGAAAACCATGTTCAGGCGGTGCGTCTGCGCAATGAAATGCAGGAATACCGCCGACTGATGTTCCAGGAAGTCAGCCGGATCGCGCAAAGTTACAAAAGCGATCTCGAGGTCTCTGAGGCAAGGGAAAAAACCCTTGAGGCAAGCATTGCCAGAGCCACCAATGTCAGCAATTCGGCCAGCCAGACCCAGGTTCAGCTTCGCGAGTTGCAGCGCGAGGCTGAAACCTACAAGAACATGTATCAAACCTTCCTGCAGCGTTATCAGGAAGCGATGCAGCAGCAATCCTTCCCCGTGACGGAAGCACGCGTGATCTCCAAGGCAATGCCGCCTAAAATTCCGAGCAAGCCGAACAAGCCGATGCTCCTGGCGCTTTTCATGATCATGGGGGCAGCCGCTGGCGGCGGCATCGCCATGTTCCGCGAATTCCGCGACCGCTTCTTCCGCACCGGGGAGCAGGTTCGCGATGTTCTCGGGCTGGAGTTTCTGGGCAATACGCCACTCATCCCGAACAAGCCGGGCGAGGAAGTCCTCTCCAAGGGTCGGGAGGACAGCCCCGCCGCCACCCACCCGTCCAATGTTGCCCGTTACGCTGTCGATCACCCGCTATCCTCCTTTGCCGAAACCCTGCGCAGCACACGGCTTGCGCTCGATCTGGGCATTCCCGCGAAAAGCGGCGCACGGGTGGTGGGCGTCGTATCGGCCCTGCCGAGCGAAGGAAAATCAACCATCTCCATCAATCTGGCACAGCTTCTGGCCGGACAGGGCGCGCGGGTTTTGCTGCTGGATGCGGATATCCGCAATCCGGGCGCCACACGCGCCTTGGGTCGCCATGCAGGTGAAGGCCTGCTCGAAGTCCTGCTGGAAGGTCGTAATGTGCGTGATGTGCTGCTGCGCGACGAAAAGACAGGGCTCGCTTTCCTGCCCACGGTCGTCAAGCAACGTGTGCCACACTCTTCCGAACTCCTGACCTCGGCGCAGATGCACAAATTGCTGGCTGAGGCGAGCGGCGCGTTCGATTATATAATCGTCGATCTGCCGCCGCTCGGTCCGGTGGTCGATGCACGGGCGATGGCCGGCCGGATTGACGGTTTCGTTTTCGTCACCGAATGGGGTAAAACCGCGCGCAGGGCAGTCCGCAACACCATCGAAAACGAAGTCCATATCCGCAAAAAATGCCTTGGCGTCATTCTCAACAAAGTGGATACGGAAAAGCTGAAGCTCTACCGGGCTTATGGCTCGAGCGAATATTATTATTCACGCTACACGCGCTATTACCATGACTGACAAGGACGGTATGACGCGCCTGCGTAAAGTCTTTGCGGTCGTGCCGGTCCTTATCATTTCCATATTCGTTCTGGCCGTCGCAGCCCAGGCATTTTCCGAAAGCCGGCGTTTTTCCGACATCGTTGCAATGGCGAGAATTGCCGACGACAAAAACGGCCTGGCACCCGATCTGCTTGCGAACACGGTAAGCCAGCTTCATCCGGTCGTGACGGAGAAAATCTGCCGTTCGGATATCGTCAAGGCCGGATTGCGACTGATTTTGGCTGATCTCGATGCAAGTGTCGCAAAGGTCACGCCAGAGGCCGCTGCGGCGCGTCTAGGCTTTGCCGAAACCTATATTCGTCATGCGCTCTCTTGTCTTCCCGCCAATGGCGATGTGTGGCTGCGTCTTGCCATGGTTCGCTCGCTGCGCAACGCCTCGCCCCTGGAGACAGCCGTGTTGATGAATTTTTCCCAGCTTTACGGGCCGGCTGACGCCAATCTGATACGCGGGCGCTTCGCCATGTGGCGGCAATTTCCAAAGGAGACCCTGCCGCAGGCCGAGGCGGCGCGAGACGCGGATACCGCGATCGTCTGCGGCAAGGAAGGAGAAATCCTGCGCTGGACCCTGCGTGATGTCTGCCCACAGGAGCCTGCGGGCACCGTGAAACGCTCCATGCCGCTGCGGTGACGTGAAAACGCGATCGCGCTTTGACGTTCTGCACATCGCCACCACAAAGAATTCTTACAAAGACGAAAACTCATGACGCCCACCCTCACCCAATCGGAAGCGCTGTCCTCCTCACTCCCACGACCGGTCGTGTTTCGCGATTATTTCCGGGCGGTCGCCACGGTCGCATTCTGGGCAATTTTTCTGCTCGCGCTTCTCAATCGCGGCGCAACGGAAATAGAGAGCCGCATCGTTGTCACGCTTGCGATTTATCTTCTGCTGGTGCCGGCCATCATCGCCTTCGGGCCGCCCCGGGGCGGTGCCGGCAAGGCGCTCGTAGCGACCTGCTTTTTGCTGGGCGCGCTCATCGTTCAGATATTGCTGCAGGCATCATCCCTGCCAGGCCTTGCCTTGCCCAACCCGGCATGGTCCGCCGCCACCATGTTCACGCAGATCGCACCAGCCGCGACGATCTCGCTCACCCCGGCGGATGATCGCCTCGGCCTGCTCAGCGCCGCCCTGCCCTTCGGCGCCTTCATGGCCGGCCTTGTGATTTTCGATACTGACGAGCGCGCGGCAAAAACATTGCGATGGTTCGCAATAGGCGGCGGCTGGCTTGCGCTATGGTCGATCGTGCAGTTTCTGCTTTTTCCGGATATGCTCGGCTTCATTCAAAAACGCTACTATCTTGGCAGCCTGACCGGCCTTTTTGTTAATCGCAATACCGCCGCAACCCTGTTCGGTCTCATCCTGCTTGCGCTCTTCTCATTGTTTCACAAACGGCTGCAGGCTCCGGACTGGCACATGGTACGGGCACTCGTGGCAAATCGCCTGACGGTGCCGGCCGACCAGAAGCGCCTCATCCGCAAGGCAGCCTTTGCCGGCGTACTCGCCGCCCTCTGCTTCATCGCATTGATGCTGACCGGATCGCGCGCCGGGATCATGTCCAGCTTCGTAGCGCTGCTTTTCCTTATCCTTCTGACTGTCTTCAACTCACCTTCCAGAGCCAACAGCAGCGCAACTCCACGGCGCCGGCGCCGCGGGTTCAAGCGCCGGGCGGCGATCATGCTCGCCATGGTCGTCGGCCTGTTCTCGCTTTTTGCCAATCGGGTGGCGCTTCGCATGGAGACACGTCTGGAAGACGACATGCGCTTCTGTTACATGCCGGGCATCACTCGTGCCATCGCCGACAGCTGGCCCTGGGGATCGGGGCTTGCGAGCTTTGCGGAAACCTACGCGCCCTATCACGCGGCCCAATGCGGGGTGAACGCCGTCGTCACCCATGCCCACAATGTCTATGCCGAAGGCCTGCTGACGCTTGGCGCCGCATTCCCGTTTTACGCGGCCTTTTTCGCGCTTGCCCAATTGATCATTTTTATTATCGGGATGCGCAAACGCAAAAGCTATCGTTACGCTTCCCATCTCGGCCTTGCAGGTCTGCTGCTAATCGCACTGCATTCGACCCTTGATTTTTCATTGCAGATTCCCGGCTTCGCCATGGCTTATGCCATCTTCCTCGCCCCTATCGTCACACTTTGCCTCAATTCGCCGGGAACTGACCGGGATGGCCGACGACGGCAGCGGCAGGGTCCAACCGATCCTTCAACGCCCGCACGTGTGGGGCACGACGAAGCGGCACACCTGGTATTTCGAAACCAAAGCGGCTGACCTGCGCGTTCACTTACTGGATGCCAAGTAACTGTAACGATTGTAGAACTGAAGACAGAGACGAGAATTTCAGCATGCGGATATTGCAGATAACCTCGCTATTTTCTCCGGACCGGGTGGGGGGCGCGGAAATTTTCGTGGAAGACCTTGCGCGCGGACTGGCGGACAAGGGACATACGGTTGCCGTAGCTGCCATTTCCCGGGAACAACAGGCCGCCGAGCGGCGTGATGGTTTTGCCATTCATCGCCTCGGGCACACCACGCCGTTTTTTATCGGAGACTGGGAACGGCAACCGGGATGGAAGCGAAAATATTACAAGATCGCCGTACAGCTCGATCCGCGCCTCGTGCGTCGGCTGGCACATGTCATCGATGATTTTCGCCCGGACGTCGTCAACACACATTCGCTGTCGGAATTGACCCCACTGATCTGGCCGATGATCCGCAGACGGGGCATCCCGCTCGTCCATTCCCTGCATGATTTCACCAGCATGTGCACAAATGGTTCCCTGTTTCACGACGGGCATATCTGCGATGGCAGCAGCAGGAAATGTCGCGCCTTTTCCTATCTGCACCGCCGTTGCCAATGCGCCGTCGATGCCGTCGCCGGCGTCGGTCACGACATTGTCGAGCGCCATGTACAGGCGGGCTTCTTCACCCATGTCCCGGCAGACCGCCGCGCCGTGATCTGGAACGCCATCCCACCGCCGGCCCAACAGAAAGCTCGCAGTCCCCGCCCGCGTGGACAACCGCTTGTCTTCGGTTATCTCGGCCGCATCGAAGCCCCCAAAGGTGCGGACCTGCTGATCGACGCTCTGCAGCGGCTGCCGCCACAGGGTTGGCGACTGGTCATGGCCGGTCGCGCGCCCGGCGGCATCGGTCCCTATCAGCAAAAAACCATCGGTCTTCCCGTTGAGTTTCCCGGCTATGTCGAGGCGGACAGTTTTTTTGCTGGCATAGATTGCCTGATCGTACCGCCCTTGTGGCCGGAGGCTTTCGGGCGCACCGTTGCAGAAGCCATTCTGTGTGGCGTACCCGTCATCGGCGCCAACCTCGCAGGCGTCGCCGAACAGATCGGCCGGGACAGGCCGGAACGCCTGTTTGCGCCAGGCAACGCCAGCGAACTCGCCACACGCATGGTGGAAGCCATGCGCAACCCGACGATCCTTGCGGAGTCTCCCGAAACCAGGGAGAGAATTTCGCAAGGAGTAGCACCCGAGCGGGTGGTTGCGGCATATGAAACGCTTTATTCCGATCTGCGCGTCCGTACCGGTGGCTAAACACCGGTAGAGTGATAGCTTTTACCTATTCGGCGACAGGAACAGCACCCCATCCGAAAGGAATGCATGTTGTTAGCGCCGCGACATCTCATCAAAGAGCGTTGCATAGCTCTCCGCCGCGTTCCGCCATGAATATAGCGCGCGGTTTTCATAACCCGCCTCGCGAAGATTGCCCACCAGATCCGGCTCCCGAAAAAGTCGTTCCAGTGCCGCGACAAGGCTGTCAGCATCGGCAGGATCGAAAGTGAGAGCGCCCTTGCCGGCGATTTCAGGCGTGGCGGAGCGGTTGGAGCAGATGACCGGGCATCCCAGTTGCTGCGCCTCCAGCACCGGCAGGCAAAAACCTTCATAGGTCGAGGGCACACAAAGGCAGGCAGCGTGGCGGTAAAGCTCGGCCAATTGCCGGTCATCTATGCCGGAAAGCCGGATCAGCCGTGCCTTCAACTCCGGATCATGCAGCACGCTGCCGATTTCCTCTGCATCGTCACGGCCGACATGAACGACATGCAGGGCCGGCATTGTCTTGCCCAACCGTGCAAACGCCTGGCCCAGAAGAGTAAAATTCTTGTTGGACGTCGCGTTTCCGACCGCCAGTATATAAGGCCCCGGCACTGGCCGCGCGCTGCCAGCAGAATCGGGATCGACCTTCAACGTGCTGTCGGAATGGATCGTCAGGCTTTTGCCGGCAGCGGCAGGATAAAAGTGGGACAGGTCCCTTCGTGTCGCCTCGGATACACAGGTGATCCGATCTGAACCAGCCATCATCAAGCGAAAGATGAAATCGGTCGTCAAGGTTGCCCGCCAACCGATCTGTTCGGGAATGGTCTTGAAATAAAGATCGTGAACAAGGGTAACCCGCCGTTTGCCGCCGAGAGGACTTCCAAATGGATCCGCATTGAATAGCACGTCAATATCGTGCCGGCGGCACAGTGCGGGCAGCGTAGCGGCTTGGCGCAGCACATCGAGAACCATGATGCGCGGCCGTGGCGTCTCCAGCAGTTGCAAACGGCTGTCGCGCAGGTTTTCAGGCAGCTGCGCCCGCGTCCAGGGAGCGCGCAGAATATAGTCGTCCTGCGTCTGGTCCAACAACCGTTCCAGCAGGCTGAAGGTTACACGGGCGACGCCGGACGGCTTGCCGCCATATTGGCTCGGCATGTTTACGAGAATGCGCATCCTGGCCTTTCCGCTTGTCCACGCTGTCTATCCGGATCGATCACCCGCCCAGTCTCACACCACTTCCGACAGAAGTGCGGACACCGAACGGCAGGTTTCCTCCAGCGAAAAGCGACGGCTCACATCCTCCCGCCCCTTCTGCGCCAACCGTTCCGCCAGAGCTGGATGCGAAAGGATGCAGCCGAGTGCTGCGGCAAGCGCCGATGTGTCACCCGGTGGCACAAGAAGACCCGTTTCGCCATCCCGGATGATTTCGGTCACCCCGCCGCCGCGTGTGGCGACAACCGGCCGACCGCACATCATGGCTTCGACCACCACCCGACCAAAAGGTTCAGCGACAATCGAAGTATGGGCAACGGCATCCATAGCCGCCATCAGTTCCGGCACATCCGAACGAAAGCCGAGGAAACGGACCCGGCCATCAAGGCCAAGGCGGGATGCCTGCTCGCGGATGCGCGCCTCATAAGCTTCCTGTCCAAAAAGCGCGCCGCCAACGATAATGGCCTGGACACCATCCATCGCCGCAATCGCCTCCAGAAAGACATGCTGGCCTTTCCATTCGCTCAGCCGGCCAAATAGCCCGACGATCGGCTGTGGACCAAGGCCGAGTTCCCCGCGCAGCCGTGCGGCTCTTTCGGGGTCGTATGCCACCGCGATTGCAGGATCGAAGCCGTTATAAACGATACGGACCTTCTCCGCCTCGCCGCCGGCTTCAACGAAGGCCCGGCCGGTTTCCTCAGAATTGACGGCCACCAGCCTCGCAAAAAATCGGGCAAAGGCCAGCGAAGCACGGCGATTGGCGGAACTGAAGGCGGGATCCGTAACTATATCGTGCAAAATCCAGACGAGCGGACGGCGGCTGAGTTTCGCCGCAAGCGCGCAGACAAAAAGCGCCTTTTGCGAATTGGCGCAGATGACATCGTAATGCCTTGCCTCCCGGCTCAACTGCCAGGCAACGGCCGCCACGTCGGCCGCGCCGCGAAACATAGCGCCGAACGAGGAATCGCGGCGGATCGACAGCATTTTTTCTCCGGCCGACAGCAGGACCGGAGGCCTGCCGGCCGCTGCCAGATCCTCGGCAGCGCCACCGCCACTGAGAAAACAGGCACGCCAGGAATCTGGCCCAGCCTTGACGAGATCGGCGAGGAAAAGCTCAGCGCCACCCTTCTCTCCGGTGTGGCTGACAAAAAGCGCGGATGTCATGCTCTTACCTGCGGCGCGCAGATGCCCTGGAGCAGCCATGGCTCGCAATGACGGGCATGATCAGACACCCAGTAAAAAAGTTCGGCTGAGGCGGCAACGGCAGGGATATCTTCCCCCGTCGATCTGGTATAAGAATGGCAATGTTTACTTGCGATTAAAAGAAAAGACATTCAAACCTTTATGCGGATTTATATTTTAGCCCGCGCGAAATAAAAAATAATAATCAATTTAAATATTTTAGAAGAAATCGAAGAAAATTTCATGACGTTTAATTTTACCGCTGTTCAGCGTTCAACTCCTGGCGCTTTTTCCCCGGATCTTATGGTGGGGTTATCCTAGCGCCAGACCAGGAGAACGAACGATGACACCGCTCAAACGCAAGATATGCATATATATGCCGGCAACGGAAGAGGTGTCGGCATGATCGGCGTGACGCTCGGTATTATTCCCGGCAACAGGGGAGCCGTGGTCCCCTCCCTAAACGCACTTTCAACTTTGCGCGCGCGCCTGACTGCTGGCCAGAACGCCACGATTTTCGTGAATGGTGACAGCACCGCCTATGCCGACGGGGGACCATTCCAGCAGTTCGCCTCCATGCTTGGCGATCTGCACAATGCGCAGGTCGTGTTGTACCGCTGGGCCGAATGGCAGACAAATGCCGCGACCGGACCAAAGGCTTATGCCGATCCGACCACGCTGCGCACCGGCGCGGGACCAACGCTCACAGTCTACCTCGCGGCACTGCCCGGCGGTATGGCAGGCTACATGCTTGCGGACCAGCGCGCGATTGCGCTGAGGATTCCACGCCCCGATCTGTGCATCCTGCATCATGGTCACAATATGCAAAGCTTCGAGACGCCGGGGCGTATCTTAAGTTCCGGACGGTCCGCACTGCTCGGGCCACTCGGCATGACCGAGTGGCAATGGCCCGGCACACCCCAACTCATCACCCCCCAGAATCCCTGGCGCGACAGTACGGATTACGACAAGGTCTATCAGGCAATCCTCGATCTGGCTCGATCCCACCCAAATCTAACGCTGGTGGATACACATGCGGCATTTGTGGCAAAGGGCAAGGACGCTACACTCTACCGGGATAACATCCATCCGAACGATGCCGGCTCACAGCTCATTGCCCGCACTCTGTTCGGTTCCTATCTGGCTTCGGCGCCCGATAGCGGCTTTCAGACACCGTGCTGGCCGAAGCTTCCCGCTGCAAATCTCATCGCCAACGGCGATTTCACCGAGTGGTCAGGCTCTGCCCCGGCGGGCTGGAACCTGAGCGCGCCCGGCACCGCCGTCAAAAGCACCGACACTACTTTTTCTCCATCCTTCGCTTACAGTCTCGCCTTGCGCGCCAATGGCAACCAGTCGGCCGCGCTGTTTCGTTATGTCCGGAACGCAGAGGCCGCGGCGATAATCGGCAAAACCATATCCTTCGCGATCCTCTATAAAAACAGCGCTGAGCAACGCACGCCTTATATCACTCTGGTTACGAAAAGCGGCGGAGCGACACGGACCATCAATTGTTCAGCCCTGCAATTTTCGAATGTGAACACTTCTGTAAACAGCGGCTGGATGTGGGCGACGGCAAACGCAATCTCCATAGACCCCGACATCAGCCCGGATGGTTACTCATTTTATCTGAGGATAATGCCAGCCTTTGGCACCACTCCGCCCAGTTCCAACGAACCGCTTTACATTCAGAGAGTAATCGCCGTTGAAGGTGCCATGCCAAAAGGCAACCTGAGCGCTGAAAGACCGTGAAAACTCTGTCTTGCACGACGAGGTCGTCAAGACCACTATCCGCCGCCATCATCGCGCTGCCTCGCAATGATGGTGCCCTACCAACAGGACCGTCTCAGGTCCGCCAGTGAAAGACACAGGCCGCGAATGACCAGACGTGCAAATATGGTGTCATTGCCGGGTTTTATCATGGCGATGCCCCTTTATCCTTCGAGGACAATAAGGGTTCCTGGTCACTTCCTGTCGATCTTCGTTTTCTTCATTGGCTTCTTCATTCAATGCAATGTCCTGACCAGCAATCTGGGCCTGCGCTTCCTCAACATTACCGATATGCTGGTGCTGATGACCTTGCCCGTTATCGCCCTGCTTTACATTCGTTGCCTGACGCCTTCCATCCTTCTGTTTTACCTTGTCCCGCTCACTTTACTTTTCGTTCTCTCGGCTGGATTTGCCGATGATCGCGGCGAAGGAGAATTTTACACGACGGCGATGACCTATTTTTACGCCGTCTATTTTCTGTTTTTCGCCTATCTGCTGTTCAAGGAGAACCTTCTTGAGCTGTTCTGCTGGGGCATGTTTGCGGGCTTCGTTGCTGTGACGATCCTGCTGTTTCTGGACATTTTCATACATGACCAACTGGCCCCCCTCGGACTGTCATTCAACTTCGATGAAGCCGCCGTACTGGAAGCCGCTGCAAAAGGTGAAATGAGTCCGCTGCTCTTGCGTGTCGAGAAGGCTGGCGGAATTTGGCCGGTAGGCAATACAGCCGGTCCGGCCTTTGCCCTTGCCGGCGCGGCAGCCGCATATCTTGCCGAACGCTACCGGCGTCCGGCTCTGTTCGCCGTGTTTCTGCTTGGCTATCTGGCAAGTTTCACGCTCACACTCAACCGGTCGGGCGTGTTTGCCGTTCTCGCCATCGGGCTCTATTTCTATATCAGAAACTTCTCGATCAGGATGCTGCTCAGCACCTATTTCGGCTTCGCTCTTTCCGCCCTTGTCCTCGCCTCGGTACTACCATTGGGCGTCTTCGATTTCGCAGAACAGGCATTTTCGAAGCGTTTTGTGGAGGACAGCAACAGCAGCAACAATGTGCAGGAAAGGCTAGGGACGATCGTCGGCGGCTTTCAGGTGATGCTCAATCATCCTTTGGGCGTCGGCTTCACCGCACGGAGCCAGGAATTATCGGCAATATCGCATAGCGGCACACCGCATAACGGTTTTCTGGCCACCGCCTATGCATCTGGCATCGGCTTTTGTTTTCTCAGCGCCTTTGCGCTTGTTTATGCGATTTTCCGGAAGCGGAAAATCGGCTTTTTTACCTATTCGGCGATCGGGGTCATCATCGGTTATCAATTTGAAGAGCTGAATTTCAATCCCGTCTTCATGGCCCATATCGGCCTTGCTCTCGCATATGCTTTCATCGATCTGGACTTCAGGCTTTTTCTGAAAAATACAAAGCTGCGCATCGCAGGAATAGCCAATGAAGACACCCTGGCGACAACACAGCCCACCTGAGGGGCTGCACGAAACTTCAGGCAACCGCGATGATTTCAATTTCCTTCCCACCCAAACTGACCAGATCACCGGCCGCTTTCCCCATCAACGCCCGGGCGACAGGGGAAACATAAGACATCGACCCCGTGGCAGGATCGGCCTCGTCTTCACCGACAATCCGGAATTGTTGCGTCCGTCCGTCATCGCGGCTGAAGGTTACCAGGCTGCCAAAAGCGACGACGCCATCCGCAGGTGGGTGCGGCATGAGTCGGGCGGTGCGGACACGCTCGGCGAAATACCGGATATCGCGCAGGGGGGTGGCGGAAAGCCGCCGTCTTTCATTGACGTCTTCAATGGCGTTGGCGGCTTCGCAGGCTTCACGCGCCGCGTGCAGCTGCAATTCCAGCGCTTTCAGTCCGGCCTCGGTCACCAGATTGGGATGTGGCGAAATCACCCGATCAGGCAGAACCGTCTCAGCTGCTGTTTCGGCACTGTCTTCCTTTGTAAAGGCTACGCTCAATCCTGGCACTCCAATGTCGTTGAGACGCCGCCCGGGGCATCTCTCTCCAGTCCAGTTTTGCCATTGCTCCCCTTGATGGAGCAAGACCGCAATGCCCAGAAACCCGCATAGAGGGAACATACCCCTCATTTCTGGCTCTAACACGAGGCTTTTTGCCCTGCTAGGTTGTCTTGCAGGAGGAGTGAGGACACCAACGCTAACGAACAGGAGACGGCAATGGCCCGGACAGTAGTGAATGCGCTTGGGGATACGCTCTATTATAGCGACAGTTCCACCGGATTTTTCTCCGCCACGGGGTCCGGCCCACTGCTCGCCGGCACCGGCGGTAATGATTCCATGTGGGGCGATAGTTCCGTCAATGTGACGATGGCGGGCGGCACGGGCGATGATATTTATTATCTCTATTCCGGCATCAACCGCGCTGTGGAAAATGCCGGGGAAGGCATCGATACGATCGATACCTGGATGAGCTACACCTTGCCCGACAATTTTGAGAATCTCAGGGTGACGGGCGACGGCCGTTACGCTTTCGGGAACTCGCTCGACAACATCATCACCGGTGGATCGGGCAGCCAGACGATCGATGGCGGAGCCGGCAATGATGTGCTGATCGGCGGCGGCGGGGCCGACACCTTCGTCTTCACCAGCGGCAACGGCACCGATCTCATCATGGATTTCAGTGCTAACGATACGATCCGGCTCAACGGTTACGGCATTACATCCTTCGATCAGCTTGTCAGCAATGCCACGCAGCAAGGCAGCGATCTGTGGCTGAATTTTTCGAACGGCGAAGCCGTGGTTCTTGCCGGAACGACCATCGACGACCTTCAGGCCGACCAGTTCGAACTCAGTCTCGACCGGTCATCCCTGACACAGACCTTTGCCGATGAATTCGATGCGCTGTCACTGCGTAGCGGCGATCAGGGAACCTGGGATGCCAAATATTGGTGGGCACCGGAAAAGGGAAGTTCGCTGACGACGAATGGCGAGGCGCAGTGGTATATCAACCCCGCCTATGCCGGCACGTCGGAGGTCAACCCGTTCAGCGTCGAAAACGGCGTACTGACCATCACCGCTGCGGAAACCGCACAATCGGTCGCCGATGAGGTCGAGGGTTACGATTATACTTCCGGCATGCTGAACACCTATTCCTCCTTCAGCCAGACCTATGGATATTTCGAAATCCGCGCCGATATGCCGACCGACCGGGGCGCCTGGCCGGCCTTCTGGCTTCTGCCGGAGGACGGATCATGGCCGCCGGAACTCGATGTCATTGAAATGCGCGGCCAAAATCCCAACACGCTCATCATGTCCACCCATTCCAACGCCACGGGTGAACAGACATCGGTCGTCAACAATGTCAGCGTGCCGAGCACGGAAGGGTTTCACACCTACGGCGTGTTGTGGGAAGCAGACCATATCACCTGGTATTTTGACGATGTCGCCGTGGCGCAGACGGATACGCCTGATGATATGCACGACCCCATGTATATGGTCGTCAATCTCGCCGTCGGCGGCATGGCGGGAACGCCCTCAGCCAATGATTTCAGCGACGGCTCGCAGATGATGATCGACTACATCAGGGCCTATTCGCTGTCCGACTGGGCCGCTTGATAAAAACGCCGGCAGCCGCGTCCAGAACTGCCGGCGTTACAGACATCAGCCTTTGCAGGCTGTGCCTTGTTCGAACGCCTTACTCAGCCGCAAGCTGTGTCCGTGCGGCATAAAGCGACATGAGGTGCCGCGCCGTTTCCAGACTTGCCGGCTGCTCGGCGCGGTAACGGCGGCTAATTTCCATCGTCAGCACCGTATCCGGAAGGAAGGTCAGTTCCGAGAAGATGCTCTCCCACTCGATATCCCCCCAGCCGAGCGGCATATGCAGATCGCCGATACCAAGGGCGGTATTTTCCTGTGTGAAATAGGCCTCGTAGAAGCCTTGCGGCCGGCCGAAGGAATCGTGCACATGCAGATGGCCGGCAACGGGCGCCATGGCGCGAAGCTGTTCGCGGAAATCGAGACCACGATAGGTGGATTCGAGATAGGCATGGCTGAAATCGATCAGCGCCACGACATTGTCGTGACCGACCGCCTTCACGGTCGCGGCCACCTCGGCCGGCGTCTGGCGATACTGGCCGGGTTCGGTGGAGAAGATATTCTCAAGCGCGATACGCACACCATAGGGTTTGCAGAATTCCGCAAGCTCGAACAGCGCTTCGCGCTCACGGGCATCGGCATCGGCACGCTCGGCAATCTGGTCCGCACGCAGCGCGCCACTATGCTGGACGAGAATGCCCGCGCCGATGCGGTCGCAGAGGACAGCGAGCGCCTTGGCGGCATCAATCTGGTAACGGCAGGTCACCGGGTCCATGAAGTTGGACGACACCAGACCATGCACGGTGTAGCGGAAATCAAACTCTTTCGCGAGCGCCACGAACCGGTCGGCGCGCTCCTCGATGATACGGCCGCCGGCGATCATATCGAGGCTGGTCGCCGCGATTTCCACCGTGTCGCAGCCAATCTCGGCCAGTGCCCGCAGATCGCTTTCAAGAGTGGCCAGTTCGCCGTCGTTCGAGCCGGCGTTGAAACCGGTACCAATCAGATTTGTCATGTCGTCATCTCTAGGGAGTAAGTAAGGTTATGTTAGTTCAGGCAGCCGCGCGGCACGCCGCGCCGTATCGAACAGGTCCGGGCGATCGATATTGACGTAGTCTACTCCGGCCAATGCGATCTCATTATGAAGGTCCATGTCATCGCCGCCGTAATAGGCCATGACTTCGAGACCGGCCTTGCGGCATGCCGCGACAAGTCCGGGCTTGCGCATCTGCGCCGGTGTGATCTCGATGATCGAGGCATGATGCACCGCCGCCGCCAGTGAGGGCGACTTGGCAATGTCAAGCGTCATCATCTTGCGAAGCTCAGGCGCGGCGGCGGCCAGGCCCCGGCGCATCTCTTCGGAAAAGGAGAAGAAGAACGTATCGCGCACCATGCCGAGATCCCGCACCAGCGCGGCGACCTTGACCGGGTCGCAATATTTCAGCTCGACATAAACACCGCAGCGGCCACGCAGATGGCGCAAATAGGCATCGAGACGCGGCACCACCGCCCCCTTGGAGCTTTCTCCGAACCAGCCGCCGGCATCCAGCGCATCGATCTCGCTCGACAGGGCATGACCGATCGGTCCGGTGCCATTGGTGGTACGATCAAGCGTTTCATCGTGAAAGACATAAAGCACGCCATCCGCGCTCTCGCGCACGTCAAGCTCGATGTAATCAGCACCCTGCTGCAAGGCGAGATCAGCGGCGGCGAAGGTGTTTTCCGGTGCAAAGCGATTGGCGCCGCGGTGGGAGACTATTTTGGGCATGGAATGTCCTGTCAGTTTACGGGTTCCGGCTGACGCGCCGGAATGGTCGAGTGCTGTGAAAGATCGGCGTGCAGCCCGGCGATGCGATTGCCGGTGACGCCGAAAATCAGTGTCAGGCCGGATGCGCAGGCAAGGCCGACCCGTTCACCCGGTGCATGTCTTATCGTCTCGCCATATTCCAGCGCGTGCACCATGCCTGCGGGCGTATCGACCGTGTAGAAAACCTCGCGCCCCATCGGCTCGACGGTAGCGATCTCGCCCTCAAGCCGTGCTTCGGCGGGTTTGACCAGCGCAATATCCTCAGGACGCAATCCGAAGGTGATCTCGCCATCGTAATGGGTATTGAGCTCAAGCCGCGCGTCGCCGATCCGCAATCCTTCGCGCTCAGCCCGCCCCCTCAGTAGGTTCATTGGCGGCGTGCCGATGAACCCGGCGACGAACAGATTGTCGGGCCGGCGATAAAGATCGTCAGGCGTGCCGATCTGGGCAATCGCACCATTGTTCATGCAGATGATCCTGTCGGCCATGGTGATCGCTTCGATCTGGTCATGGGTGACGATCAACGTCGTGATCTTCAGCCGCTTCTGCAGGCTTTTCAGTTCGGCTCGCATAGTGATGCGCAGCGTCGCATCGAGATTGGAGAGCGGCTCGTCCAGCAAAAGGATGTTCGGCTCCTTGACCAGCGCTCGGGCCAGCGCCACGCGCTGCTGCTGGCCGCCGGAAAGCTGCGAAGGCCGCCGGTCAAGCAGTGCGCTGATCTGCACGAGGCTCGCCGCCTCTTCCACCCGCCGCGCCGCTTCCTCACGCGGAACATTCTTGAAGCGCAGCGGAAAGGCGATGTTCTGCCGCACCGTCAGATTGGGATAAAGCGCATAGGACTGGAAAACGATGCCGACATTGCGGTCACGCGCATCGATGCGGTTGACGTTGTGACCGTCAAAGGCAATCTCGCCGCCGGTCGGGGCATAAAGCCCGGCCAGCAGGAAAAGCGTGGTCGATTTTCCGCACCCGGACGGGCCGAGAACGGCGACAAATTCGCCGTCTTCGATAGCAAGCGTCATTGGTTGCAGCACGCGGGTGTCGCCCCAGCTTTTGGTGACGTTGTTAAGGGTGATCCTGGCCATGGCGATTATCCTTTGATCCCGCCGAAACTCATCTGGGTGATGTATTTCTGCGTGAAGATGTAGATGATCAGCACAGGCAGCAGATAAACGATGCCGACAGCGGCGATCATGCCGTAATTCACGCCCACGCTGTCCTGTGCCACGAAGAAGAGATAGAGGCTCATCGTCATCTGGCTTTTTTCGATGAGCAGGGTCTGGACGAAGACATACTCCTCCCAGCCGCGCAGAAAGGTGAAGGTGGCGACCGCGATCAGCCCGCTTCTCACCTGCGGCAGAACCACCATGCGGAAGGCCTGAAAACGCGTCGCACCATCGGTGACGGCGCTCATTTCGATGTCCCAGGGAACATTGTCGAAGAAGCCCTTGAGAACGAAGATCGCAAAGGGCAATTCCAGCGCGCTCATGACCAGCACGACGCCGAAGAGATTATTGAGCAAGCCCATGTAATGCAGCTGCACGAAGATCGCGACGGTGAGCGCGAGTGCGGGAAAGGCATGCAGCAGCAGCAGCCCGCGCAGCACGTTTTCACGCCCGGCAAAGGTGAAGCGCGACAACGCATAGGCGGCGGGCGTGGCAACCAGCGCGACAATCAGCGTCTGCGAAGCGGCAAACAGCAGCGAGCTGCGCATGGCGGTCCAGACGGACGGCATCAGCGCCATGCGCGTGGTGCCGGTTTTCTCGATATCACGGCTCCACAGGAAGCTGTAGTTCTCGATGGTCAGATGCGGCAGCACCAACACAAAAACCAGCGCCGCCACAACAACGGCGAGCGCCAGCCAGAGCAGCAGGGGATTACGCAGGCGCTGGGAATAGAGTGCGACCGCAATCACGCTGGCATAGGCAAAAGCGGCGATTGCACCACTGCGCCACAGCACGAGCCGGCTGAGATTGTCGTCGGAACTCGTCAGCGATTTCACCAGTAGCCACAGATAGGGCAGGAGAACGGGAACCGAAACCACCGTCAGGAACACGAGGATGACGGGAAGAAAACCGGCGCGGTGAGCGATGCTGCGCTTTTCAAGGCGCGTCCAATCCGGCTTCAGATCAAGGGCACGCCTGTTATGGGCAGGTGCCTGTGTGTGGGCGAGCGTCATCACAGCACCTCGATTTTGGCAGGAGCAAAGGTCGAACGCATATTGCTGAGGCGCCATTGCACCAGCGTCACGGCGACGCCGATGGCCATCAGGCCAAGCGCCAGCGCCGCACCATAGGCGTAAGCGCCGTTTTCGAACGCGCGGCGGTAGATATAAAGCGCGTAGGTCGTGCTGTCGTAGACCGGGCCGCCACCGGTGATCAGCAGAATATATTCATAGGTCGTCATCAGCGACAGCGCCTGATAGAGCGTGATGAAGCGGACCGGTGCCGAGAGCGCCGGTGCGACGACATGGCGAAGCACGCCCCATTCGCTGGCGCCATCGACACGCGCCGCATTGGCCAGATGCGACGGTATGGAGCGGATGGAGGATGTGAGAATGACCATGGCGAAGGATGCGCCGACAACACCGTTCGCCACCACCACCAGCAACAGCGGAAAGTCGTTGCGCAGATTGAGAGCGGGTGCGCCGAGCGCGCCGAGAAACTGGTTGAGCAGGCCCGATGAGGTGGGATCGGCGATCCATATCCACAGCACGCCGTAAAGCACGGCCGGGCTCATGCGCGGCAAAAGCCACAGACCGCGAAAGAAATTGCCGATCCGGTCCGGGATCGCCGTCGTCGTCACGGCCAGCAGCGCGCCGAGGCCTATATTGAAGAAGAACAGCGTCGCGCCGACATAGATGAACGTCGTCAGAAGCACGATTGGCAGGCGCATGTCACGTTGCACCATGCGCTGGAAATTCTCGACCGTGAATTTTCCCACCTTCAGATTTGCGCCCATATCGGTAAAGGCGATCACCAGATTGACGACGATGGGCGCAAGAAAAAACACCCCGAGCAAAGCGAGAGCCGGTGCCAGATAAAAGATCGGCCGGGCCGGGCGACGCGCCCTGAGCTGGAATTGAGACATTACGATATACCGGTGGGAACGCAGGAAAGCCGCCCGGCAGAACCGGGCGGCGTGGTGTCAGGCAAACTCAGTTGCTTGCGGTTTCACGGATTTCGACGTCTGCGCCGAATTGCAGCTCAAGTTCGTCGGCGATGAAATCAACCGCCTGAGCGGCCGTCATCTTACCGGTCTCAACCGCCTGCAGGCCGCTGAACAGCACCTTGTTATAGCTGCCGAACTTGGTGTGATTGGGCACGAACTTCGCGTCCTTCATCATCGGCGAGGCAGCGGAAAGGACCCAGTTGTCCCGGTATTTCGGCATGGCCGTCTGGGCGTTGCTGATAGCCGTATGATAGGAGGTCACGGCGTGTTCGTTGTTGAAATAGGGCAACGTCGCGAGCGCCACGAGATCGGCGGCGATATCGGCATTTTTGCTCTTGGGATTGACGGTATAGAGCAACGGATGCGACAGGTTGGCCGGTTTGCCGCCCTTTTCGGCTGCCGGCGCGGAAATCCAGCCGATCTTGTTGAAATAGCCCGCGCCATCGGTCGGCCAGGTCGCGCCGTTCTTCTCACCCACCTGCCAGGCAACCGCCCACACACCCTGATGGAAGATGAAAGCCTTTTCCTGCTTGAAGGCAGTCTGGATGGCTTCCCAGCTCATGGCGGTGTTGTCGACCGGGGTAACGCCCTGCTTGGCGTTGCGCTCGTACCAGCCCAGCGCCTTGACCATTTCCGCCTTGGGGAAGACGAGCTTGCCGGTCTTTTCGTCCATGAACTTCACGCCATAGGACTGGAACACCATCAGATAATCGATGCCGACATTCGGGCGGTGCAGCATGCCATATTGCGCGGCCTTGCCGTCAACCACTTCCTTCGACAGCGCGGTCAGATCGTCGAGCGTAAACTCACCGGCATCGACCTTGGCCGGCAGGCCCTCGATGAAGGCTTCGTCCTTGCCGATCTTGCGCAGCATATCCTTGTTGTAGAAGAACATACGGATTTCCGCGTCCTGCGGAATGCCATAAATCTTGCCGTCGGTTGCTTTGGCCGAGTCCCACAGGACCGGCAGGATATCGCCGTAGACCCAGGGAGCGGCGGCAATCTTGTCTTCCATCGCCATCGCATAGCCATCCTGCGCGAACTGGCCGATCCATTCATGCGGCAGAATGTAGACATCCGGTCCCTGCCCTACCGAAAACGCCTTCAGCGTATCGAGTGCGAAGCCATCCCAGCCCTGCACGCTGCTGTTGTTGGTATCGATGACGATACGCTTGTCGACACCGGCGGCCTTGAACTGCGCATTCATGACGCCGGCCGCCGCTTCGATGTTGGTGATGCGGGCAGGCGCATTCTTGTCGGCAAGCGTCCAGAGCTTGATGTTGATGTCTTCGGCAAAAGCAGCGGCCGGCAAAAGCGCGCCGAGGGCGACCGTCGCCGCCAAGGAGAGAGACTTGAACATGTGATCCATTCCCGTTGAAACTGATTATTTAATTAAGTTGCTTAATTTACAGCTTTATGACATTTCCGGTGACAAAGCTGGGAGAGCGAAACTTTGGCTGACAGACGAAACGGTGGGCTTGCGGGTATTGGCGCGACACAGGGCGCGCTTCTGGGCTACATAAGGCGCAAGGGCTCGGCCTCACGGGTCGAACTTGCCGAGTATTGCAGCGTAACGCCGGCTGCCGTCAGCATGATGACACGCAATCTGCTGGAACGTGGCCTTATCGAGGAAGGCGCGCGCCGGCAGGAGGGTCGCGGTGCCCCCCATATCGACCTCATGCTCAGGAAAAATGTCGGTTACGCCCTGGGAGCACATGCCAATCGTTATTCGGTCACGCTGACGTTGTTGAATTTCAGCGGGGAAATCGTCGGCGAATTACGGATGCGTGGCGCCTATGACGCCTTTTCCGACGTCCAGCGGGCGCTTCAGGATGGATCCGAAGAGCTGCTGTCGAAAAACGCGGTCAACCGAGACGACCTGATCGGCGCGGCGATTGCCATGCCCACCCGCTTTCGCAAAGAGGCGATGTCTCTCGACCTTGCCGAAGAGGTGATTTCCTGGGCGGGCTCCGACCTTTCCACCATGCTGCGCGAGGCGCTGCGCTGCCCGGTGATCATCGAAAACGATGCCAATGCGGCCGCGATGGGCGAACTGACGCTCGGCAACAAGGCGGCACACGAGAACTTCGCCTATCTCTATCTGTCTGAAGGCATCGGCGGCGGCATCATCATCAGGAACGAGCTTTATCGTGGTTATCTCGGCAATGCCGGCGAGATTGGCGCTCTGCGCGGCCGTGGAGACTCCCGCCCTTCTTTCGAAGACCTGGCGGCCTGGTGTCTTGAGCATGTGGGCGAAAAACCCTCGGGGCGCGCGCCGGATGTCTGGACGGATTATCTGTTGCGCAATGCCGACGTGCTCGATGCATGGCTGGAGCGGGCCGGGCCGCAGGTCGCCCGCCTCGGCTTTGCCGTCAGCGCCGTGCTCGCACCCACCGCCATCTATGTCGGCGGCACCTTACCGCGAATAGTACGCGAGAAGCTGATGCAATGGCTGGATTATGAATGGTCGAACCCGTTTAACGGCTCGAAGGTCATACAGCCGCAGGTCCTGCTGCCGGAAGTCGTCGCGACGGACCCCGTGGCCTTCGGCGCAGCGGCAATGATCCTGCACGGCATCAGCGAACTTGGCTGATACCCCGCGCGTGAGCGGTTCAGCCGAGATTGTTCACCATGAAATAAATCAGCCAGCAATGTGCGATCGCCAAAACCGCCCAGGCCCATTTTGCGACCCTGATATCGGCATCAACGACCGTGTTGCTGATCTCAGCTCCACCCGGAACCTCTTCGCCGCGGCCATCCCGTGTCAGAGACGGGGATGACGCCTTGATATCCGGCTCGATGACGGCATAAAGCCTGTCGTTGCGCATCGATGCACGCGGCTCATCGTCGACGCTCTCCGCTTGGGAAAGCGCGCCGTCGCCGGAAGCGTAATTCACCGCCAGAAGTTGCGATGACACCCGCCTGTTACGCATGTTACTTCGATTGGGCATCATAATTGTCCACATAATAAAAATAAAAATATCCACCAGTAGTACCGGATAAAGCCGTGGCTCTTCCGGGCATGTCAGCGATATGCGCAGTTCACGAGCGTCTACCGACCAGGTATTTCCCCCATGCCTTTGCGTCCCCCTGAACGCAAAAGGCCCCGGTAATCACCGTCCCGGGCCTGCCGGCAAATCGCGCCTGGCCGCGTAAGGCTTGGCCTCCCGCTGGATCAGGAAGACGGATTTTTCGACCGGAAGCGGCTCGGCCGTCCGGTACCGCTGAAACCGTCTGGAATATTCGAACCGGATCAGCCTGCCTTCGAACTTCCCCGCCAGAACGCGATAGCCGTTGACGAATTCGTTCAGGATTTCCAGCTCTTCCCCCCACAGCCAGCCACCGTAAGAGGTGCCCTCGTTCGAACGCAGCACGATCTCGAAAAAATGCCCGCCCGCCACCACCGGCATGCGAAAAAGAATATCGAGATTATCCTCATCCTGATCATCACACTTCTCAGCCGATAGCCTGGCATGGGCAACTTTCGCATGAACCAGCGCCGAGACCGGATAGAACGGACGTCCCTTGAACCACATGAACTCGCTGACCGCGTATCCGACATCGTCGGCACGCTGGTAAGGTTCAGTACGCGGCTCGAACGCCATGTAGCTTCCGTTGAACGCTATCAATTTCGAAATTTCCCGATGCCTGCCCGCTGCATGTCCGCTGTTTTCCGCCCGTCTTTCATGCTTCTGTCTGCGACAATAGGCAGGCCGCGTCACACCAGCGTCAAATGGAACGCTATGATGACTTTCAATTTCCCGGACACGTTGTTAGATGGTGATTCATGAGGGGACGAAAGTGGCTGGGAACGCTGAACTGATACCGATCAGGCTTTTTGGCACCCCGCGCTGTGACGCGGTGAGGGAGGCGTTTTTCCCGTCCAAGGGTTTTGCCCTCATCGCAGCCCTCATTCTTGCGCCCAACCAGTCGCTTTCCCGCCAGTCCGCCGCATCGCTCCTGTGGGAAAATGTCGAGCAAAAACGGGCACTCGGCAACTTGCGACAGCTGATCCTGCGCCTTCAGAAGCTGCCCAATGAAGACGAGGCCATCCTTCTCACCGAAGGGAACGATCTGAAGGCCGGACAGCTGGCGCAGCGGACCGACCTTGCGATCTTTCTTGTCGGCGCCAGAGCCGAAGACCCGATGCGCCGGCTGCAGGCCCTGCTGGAATTCGGCGGCGATCTGCTGGATGGGCTGGATGCCGGGCAGGATCATCTCTACCTCTGGCTGTTGTCGGAACGCCGCCGTCTCAAGGACCTGTTCTTTTCGAGCTACACGCAGCTTCTGGAGGAGCTGACCCGCTTTGGCCGCGCCAGCTCCAATGATATCGCGAGACTTGCCGAATGCGCGCGCAATATCGAACCGGAACGCGAGGAAACCTACCGCGCCGCCATGGCCGCCTATGCGCGGATCGGCAATATCAGCGCCTGCGAAGGTATGTTCGGCCTGTTGCTGGAGCAGCTGCGTCAGGAGGAACGTTCGCCGGAAGCCGAGACCGTGGCGCTGAGACGCCGGATACAGAGCCTCGCCTCGACGATAGCCACCCCCGCCGAGCCGGACGACGCCAACCGGCGAAAAGCCACTGCGAAACCGCGCGTCGCCTTCGGCCTGCCGGCGCGGGTGGATGGGCTGCCGGCATCGCCGGTCATGCATGCCTTTATCGAGGATGTCGCCAACAGCCTGGTGCGCTATCGAACATTTACCGTCCTTTCGCCGCACAGCACCTTTGCTCTTTCACGAGGCCGGGCCGATGATGGTTACGCCATGCTGCGGGCCGACTACCGGATCATGTCGTCGGTTTTCGACGATACCGGCATGTCAGTGGCGCTGATCGAGGAAGCGACCGGCGAAATCGTCTGGTCGCTGGAAGTGGTCCTCTCCGAGCGGCACATCCACACCGCCTTTCGTCTGCTCTCCAAACAGGTGGCTGCGGCGCTTGCCCGTGAGATCGAGCGGCTGCAGGTGGAACCCGACCGGAACCACAGCGGCGAGGCCTACCGGCAATTGCTGGAGGGCCAGCAGCTCCTGCGCGGCAAATGCGACCTGCCGCTTCTGCGCAGAGCCCGTTCGATGTTCCGCAGAGCCGTCGATCTCGATCACAACATGGCCGTCGCTCGCGCCCGGGTGGCGCAGAGCCTGCAGCTGGAATGGCTGATGCTGGGCGGCAACGACCCTCACCTGCTGCACCGCGCCAAGGCGGAGGCTGACGCTTCCGTGGAAATCGACCCCGCCCTCGGCGTCGGCCACTGGATGTGCGCCGTGGTGGCGCTCTACCAGCGGGATTTCGACATATCCGCCGAAAAATTCTTCGAGGCGGAGGCGCTTGCGCCCAACTCCGCCGACCTCCTGCTCCAGCATGCGGATGCGCTTGCCCACTTTGGCGATGCCGAGACCGCCTGGGAGAAATTCCAGCAGGCGATCGATCTCAACCCGCTCGCACCCGATATCTACTGGTGGGCAGGCGCCAGCATCGCCTTCAAGCGCGAGGATTACGGCGCGGCGGTGGAATTATGCGCGCGAATGGAAAATGACGAGCCGGCCCTGCGGGTTCTGACCGCAAGCCACGCGCTGCATGGGGATTTGGCCGCTGCACGGGAAACCGGCGGCAGGCTTCAGGAAAACTATCCGGGTATGTCGGCGAGGGAGATCAGCAGCCTTTCTCCAGACCGCGACCCGATAGCGAATGAGAAATTCTATCACGCACTTCGATTAGCTGGGATCAAATAGGAGATATTATGTCCTCGCATTTCTTCATTGTTGGAAAAAAGGGCTTCGGCGTTCTTTTCATTCGCACGACGCCGCTGAGGGTTGCGTCCGTATCGCATGAGACGATCGCGGCCTATGAAGCCAGCCACCCCGGCGTGGACGGCTATGCACGCGTCGCGGCTGCGGCAAAGGCCATGCTCGTCCGCCAGGACGGCCAGCCCGAGGCTGAGCTGGACCAGGTCCAGATCCAGGGCATCGAAGCTCTCGTCGCCGGCGGCGCCGTGGTTTCCGAGGCAGATTTCGCCTTTATCGGTGAAGTGACCGACGCCGGCTGGGATTTCAACCGCATGGTGCAGGCACCGATCGGCGCGGCGCTGAAGGCTGTCGGTCCGGCGGGTTCCGTCACCGGCGAGCTGTTCGACGCCATCCTTGCCGACGACGCCAACTCTGCACCCTGATCGCGGTTCCGCAGCCTTGACCGGTGCCGGTGCTCCCATATCAGCGACAGCGGCTTCGAGGCATGCGGACGCATCGTTCTTCGATCCCGAACTGCTCCGGCAGTTCGGGATTACCCGCGTCGGTGACGTGACCGGTCTCGATATTATCGGCATACCCGTCTGGTTTGCGGTGCGCCCCAATTCGCGCGGACTTTCGGTTTCGCAAGGCAAGGGACTTGTTGCGGAACAGGCGCGGCTCTCGGCGATCATGGAAGCCATCGAAGGCGCCGTCGCTGAAGATACCCGCAAACATGTCTCGGCCTTCGGCTCCCTCGAGCAGATGCGGGCAAAGGGCGTTCCTCTCATTCCTTTCGAAACCGTCGGCCGCGTCGATCCGGACAGGCTCGATCCTCGCCGCGAACGCGGCTGGGTGAAGGGAATATCCGTTCGCCAGCAGCAGGAGGTATTTGCTCCTTACGAACTCATCGGCATGGATTTTCGCGCGGATTTCCCTTGGGATCGGCAGGCTTTCCTCATGAGTTCGCAGGGTCTCGCGGCGGGGTTTAACGACGACCATGCGGTTCTCCACGCCTTGCTCGAACTCGTCGAAAACGATGCCTGTTTTCTCGTCGATACATTCGAAACCCGCACGATCGCGCCGGAGCCGGTCACATTTCCGGCCGGCGTCGATACGTCGTTCGACAGCCTTGTTGACCGCCTTTCAGACATTGACCTGAAACCGTCCTTCTTCGACATGACGAATACACTCGGCGTGCCGGTGGTGATGGCAAGCCTTCCCCGCTCCGTTAACGCGCTGGACGGCCCCGCAACCCGTAATGCGGCGGGCGCGGCCTGCCGGACCGCAACCTATGACGCCGCCGCTGCAGCGCTGCTCGAAGCGATCCAGTCGCGACTGACGGATATCAGCGGTGCGCGGGATGATCTCTCCCCGCTGCGTTACCGGCGGGACATGTTGAGTGCGCCTGCATCAGCGCGGCAGCCGGTAGAGCGGACGCCGGTGCAGCTTGATCTTGTAACGGATGGCAGATCTTCGCCACCCTGGCGCAAGCTTGCCGAGCGCCTTTTTACCGCAGGGATTGAGGACATTTATGTCTTCGCACTGGAAACGGGTTTCCCGGGCCTCAATGTCGTGCGGGTTCTGGCAAGCGGCCTTACCCCGACCAGCGGCGGCCTGCAAAACATATCGCCGCGGACACTCGATCATTTCCTGAGCACCGGAGGTGTTCGATGAAAACCGTGGTTTTTGCCGGCCCCTCCATCCACGGCGTCACTGGCAAAAAAACGTCAGGTCTCGATCTTCGCGGACCCGCCGCCTGCGGTGATATTTTCGATGCCGTGCAGCAGGGCGTCCAGACGATCGGTCTCATCGACGGCCTTTATGGGGACTGCGCCGCCGTCTGGCACAAGGAAATCCTGCATGCCCTGTCATCCGGCGTCACCATTCTCGGTGCCGCCAGCATGGGAGCGCTCCGGGCGGCGGAATGTGCGGCCTTCGGCATGATCGGCATCGGCGAAATCTTCGAAGCCTATCGCGATGGACGACGGTTTTCCGACGCCGATGTGGCCGTCAGCCACGCGCCGGGTGAACTTGGCTATCGCCCACTGACAATCGCGCTGGTCGACGCCGAGGCAACGCTGGAAGCGTGCCGCGATAAAATCGCACCGGAAGAACACGATACTCTGCTGCACGCCGCCCGGCATCTGCATTTTACCCGCAGAACATGGCGCGCCATTGCCGCTGAAGCCGGGCTTGGTTCGGACGTGGCAAATCTTCTGGCCAAAGAGGCCGTTTCCGTAAAAAGAAACGACGCGGTCGAACTTCTGGAGGTGCTCAATGCCGGGGACCTGCCGTCCCCGCCATCGCCATCATGGAAATTCCAGAACACGGTGTTTTTTCAGCAATTAGCTGCACGGCGGATGACAGGAGAAAAGACGCCGTGACAATTTCCCGGTCTCCGTCTTTCGTGCCCGATTGTGGTGGACTGATTGACACGATCGCATTCGCGCTTCCGGCATCGTTTTTTACCGAGCACCGCGACAGGGATGGCATTTCGCCACTCCTTCCCATCGGAAACCTGCTTTCGGCCCTGCCCCGCGAAATGATCGCGGCCATCGTCGTCGACCGGGCCTGCCTTTCATCGGCGCAGAACTGGCTCGAAAGGCTGGCGCCCCCCTGCGCCGCCGAGTTGCTGCCGCTTGATGAAAACAGCAGCATTTCGCACCCGTGGATACAGGATATCGTCCATGTTCGGACCGATGGAAAAGGCACCGCGACCGAACTGGTTTCGGCAGCGGGAAACGCCAGCGCCAGCGCGCTTGCCAGGCGTTTCGGGCTCGTAACGGCCGTTTCGGACGTCCTTTTGGATGGTGGCAACCAGCTGGTTGGTGCGGATTTTCGGCTGGTCGGACACTCGAGCCTCCAGGACAGTAGCGGGGCAGGTGTCGGGAGCAACGCCGTAGAATGTTTGCAGCAATGGCAGAAGGTTCAGGTTCTCGACGGCAGAACAGTCTACAGTTTTGGATACCGGCCGGAAGACCTTGGAGTTACGGAGGCCACGCTCGACCTTTCCCAGGCAAGATCAGCCCCCATGCCGATGGCCGCCCGGAAAATGCACCAATGCGGTTTCCACGTTGACCAGTTCGTTGCGGTAACCGGTCTGAGGCAGGAAAACCGTCCACTGCTTCTGGTCGCCGATCCGGTGGCGCATGCGGGATGCAGCAGCCGTGCGGCGACGGATCTGAAACGAAAACTCGACGCCTCGGTGCTTTCGCTGATCCGGGACGGTTTCGCAGTAATACGAAATCCCATTCCCCTTTCACCGGCCATCGACAGCAACAAATGTATTCCGCGACTTTACAACAATGCCATTCTTGAAAATGTCGCACGATCAGGCCAAAAACAGCCATTCGTCTGGCTGCCGCATTTCGGCGACGAGGAGGCGCTTGAGGAGTTCGACGAAGACAACAGGCAAATCTGGGAAAGGCTCGGTTTTCATCCCATCGGCGTGGCCGGATGGAGCCATCTCGCAAGCCGCAACGGGGCGTTGCGTTGCGCCACAAAGGTTATAAACCGGGCCTCGTGACGTGTTCTGTAACTGTAAAACTGCGTTATTTTGTCAATAAGAGTTCATATTACCCGTGGAAATTGTGTTGAATGTCTACCTTCAACAATATTAATTGATAATTATCCGATTTAAGACCCTCAACATGGAGGAATTTATTATGCAGCCCAAACTTCCCAGCCCGATCGACGTGCATGTCGGCACCCAGATCAGAATGCGGCGCAAGTCGCTCGGCATGAGCCAGAGCGCTCTGGCCGGCCGGCTCGGCATCACCTTTCAGCAGGTCCAGAAATACGAAAAAGGCGCCAATCGCGTTGGTGCATCGCGTTTACAGGCCATCGCATCGGTTCTCGGCGTCGATGTCAGCTCGCTTTTCGCCAATGCCACGCCCGATGTCGGAAACGACAATCCGGCCATCGGCTCGATAAACGCCATGCAATCCTTCGTCGCTTCGAATGAAGGATTTTCGCTCAATCAGGCCTTTTCGCGAATCAAGAGTTCAAGCATTCGCAGAAGCATTGTCGCCCTCGTAACATCGCTCGCAGCGACCGAAACGGCGGAAAATACGGCCGCGCCGGAGAAAAAGAACGATGAGTAACGCAGGTGTGACGCTCGCGTGACGCTCGATATGGTCGAAAATGAATAACGCGGGATCAACGCGTTTTCATACTGTCGATTGTCGAGAGGGAAGCATGGCGGCGTCTACCACAGCAATACTTGAACAGGACAATTCAGACGAGATTCTGGCGCTTGGAAGGATGGTTTCATACCTTTGCCAACGCTCGAAATCCATGGAACTGGGCATGTCGACCTATTTCCTGGAAATGGCATTGTTGTCGCTGGCCCAGGATATCAATCAGCACGGCCTGCCGCATGCAGGCGCAGAGCTGAATTCCAGCGGTTTCGCATCGGCCGATCTGCATTGAGCAATTTCCTATTCGCAGCCGCATAGATGCCTAAGACGGAACGTTCCCGCACCGTCCTCCAGACGGGAACCTCCTGAAATAAGTTGGCGCATCTTGCATCTGCCTGTATTCGCATAACCCCTCCCACGGGATTTCATCGCAAATGATGATCGAGGCCCGGTTTTTCGCCGGGCCTCGCCTATTATCAGGGCAACGCAATCCGGGTTGATCCAGAGCTGCCGATCTTCAAGCCGCTGTTGCGCCAGAAGATCAACCATTTCGCCCACTGCCGGTACATGCGGCGAAGGCACTCAAGACGCGACAGCGCCCGGCCCCGGCACCGCACCCGGCGGCACCTTGCCCAGAATGATCATGCCCAGAACCTCGTCTTTCGTGACATCCTCGGTCCGGGCATGGCCGACAACCTTGCCGTTCTTCATCACGAAGACCCGGTCGGCCAGATCGAAGACATCGTGAATATCGTGGCTGATGAGGAAGATGCCGATGCCCTGCCGTTTCAGTTCCTTGACGAGGTCGCCAACCTGCGCCGTTTCCTGTGGCCCAAGTGCTGCCGTCGGTTCATCCATGATGAGGATGCGAGCGTCGAAGAGAATGGCGCGGGCGATGGCAACGGACTGCCGCTGACCGCCTGACAGCGCCTTGACCGGCTCTTTGAACCGCCGGAAATTGGGGTTGAGACGCCCCATCACTTCGCGGGCCGAGGCTTCCATGGCGACATCATCAAGCGTGCCCCATTTCGTCTTCAACTCGCGGCCGAGATAAAGATTGGCCGCCGCATCGACATTGTCAGCCACGGCAAGCGTCTGGTAGATGGTCTCGATACCGTATTTCTTGGCGTCGCGGGGGTTACGGATATCCGCATCCTCGCCGTTGATAAGGATATCGCCGTCATCGCGCCGGTATGCGCCAGACAGGATTTTGATGAGCGTCGATTTGCCCGCGCCATTATGGCCGAGAAGGGCAACCACCTCACCGGGGAAAAGATCGACAGAGGCGTTTTCCACTGCATGGATGCCGCCGAAGGAAATGGAAATATTGCGCATTTCCACGAGGGGCGTGACTTGGTCCGTCATAGGAGTTCTCCTCGGTTCTTACTTGGCGCGGGCGCGGTAGATCGTGTCGAGCCAGACGGCGACGACCAGAACCACACCGACCACGATGCGCTGGAAGGGCGTATCGATGCCCACCAGCACCATGCCGGATTGCAGCGATTGCATGACGAGCGCGCCGAGCATCGCGCCCGCGATGGTGCCGACACCGCCGGCAAGCGAGGTGCCGCCGATGACGGCCGCCGCGATGGTGTAAAGCTCATCCAGCTCGCCCTGCGCATTGGTGGCGGCGTTGAGGCGGGCGGTCGAAATCGCCGCAGCGATGGCGCATAGAACGCCCATCAGCGTGAAAATCTTCACCGTGACCCAGCGGGTCTTGATGCCGGCCAGTTCCGCCGCTTCCGGGTTGCCGCCGATGGCAAAAACGTAGCGTCCAAAGCGCAGCCGCGTGGCGATGAAGGTCATCACCGCGCCCACGGCGAGCGCCATCAGAACCGGAACGGCAATGCCGTGCGAGATGAACAGACCACCTTCAGGCCAGACGATCCCGTTTGCATCGGCATAGTTGCGGGCGATGTTGATCGGCCAAGGATAGCTGTTCACGACGGCAACGAAACCGACGACGATGAGGCAGCCGAGCGCCACCAGAAAATATTCCGCCCAGACCGGCCGCAGCGGAAAACCGAAACGGCGGCGCTGGTGGCGGGAATTGAGAATGGCCGCCACGATGGCGACGCAGGCGACGACGGCGGCGATCCAGCTCCATGTCGCGCCGATCGAGCCATTGGTGCCGCCGCCCATCAGACGGAAGGTGGAATCCATCGGCGCAACGGTACGGCCACTGGTGATGAACCAGGTGCCACCGCGCCAGACCAGCAACCCGCCGAGCGTGACGATGAAGGATGGCACGTTCAGGAAAGCGATGATCGAGCCCTGCAACATGCCGATGGCGCCACCGACAAGAATGCCGGTGAGAAGCGTGACGATCCATGTCGCCCAATGTTCGAAACCGAGGATCTGCGGCAGGATTTCCGCCTGCATGACCCCCATGATCATGCCGGAAAAACCGAGGATCGACCCGACCGACAGATCGATATTGCGGGTGACGATGACCAGCACCATGCCGGTTGCCATGACAGCCACGGAAGCAGTCTGCACCGAAAGGTTCCAGAGGTTTCTGGGCGTCAGGAACAGGCCGCCGGACAGGATATGAAATCCGATCCAGATCAGAAGAAGCGCGCCGACCATGCCGAGCAGCCTGGTATCCAGCTCCGTGGCGCTGATGAAGCGCGTTATCGAGCCTGTCTTTTCCGCCTTGGGAGACGCTGTGGAATTGGATTGGGTCATATCGGCCATGAACTGCCGGTCCTCCTTACATCTGAAAGGCGCCACGCCACCAAGGTGGCGCAGCGCCCAAAGCTGGACCCTTGGGTCTTAGTCGCAGGCCTTGACGGTTCCAGCCTTCACACCCTGGCAGGCCGTTTCCTTCTTGATCCAGCCGGCATCGACGACGACGTTCAGATTGTCCTTGGTAATAGCAATCGGCTTGAGGAAGACCGACTGCATCGCTACCTTCTTCGGACCGCCATCAAAGGAGGTGACACCCTTGATTTCCGTCATCTTCTTGCCGCCGGCCAGCTCCAGCGCGATGCCGGCCGCTTCCTTGCCGAGTTCACGGCTGTCCTTCCAGACCGACACCGTCTGCGTGCCAAGCGCGACGCGGTTAAGCGCAGCGAAGTCAGCATCCTGACCGGAAACGGGAACCGAACCGGCCATGCCCTGCGCAGCGAGCGCGGCAATGGCGCCACCGGCCGTGCCGTCATTCGAGGCAACGACCGCATCGACCTTGTTGTTGTTCTTGGTCAGGAATTGTTCCATGTTCTTCTGGGCATTTTCCGGCTTCCAGCCATCGGTATAGGCTTCGCCGACATTCTTGATCTTGCCGCCGTCGATGGCCGCCTTCAGCACTTCCTGCTGACCAGCGAAGAGGAAGTCCGCATTCGGATCGGAAGACGAACCCTTGATGAAGACGTAGTTACCTTCCGGCTTCACCTTGAACACTTCGGCAGCCTGAAGACGACCGACTTCCTTGTTGTCGAAGGTGATGTAGAAGGCGTTCTGATTTTCGATCAGGCGGTCATAACCAACGACCGGAATGCCTTCGGCAACGGCCTTCTCCACCGCCGGGCCAATCGCGTCGCTATCCTGCGCCAGGATGATCAGCGCATTGGCGCCCTGCGAAATCAGCGATTCCACGTCGGTCAGCTGCTTTGCGGCGGAAGACTGCGCATCGGCGGAAATGTATTTCGCGCCGGCCTTGTCGAGTGCTGCCTTGATGGCCGCCTCATCCGTCTTCCAGCGCTCTTCCTGGAAGTTCGACCAGGACACGCCAACGACGAGATCAGCCGCGATGGCCGCAGTATGCAGGGAAACGAGTACAGCCGTACCCGCCAAAAGCTTGGCAAATGAATTCATGATGTCCTCCCGGTAAGGGCGAAGCCTGCACCTCCATGCAGGGAAAACGCCCGGAAAAAGCTGTCGGCCTTTGTGGTTACACAATTTTCTCGACAGTCGAGAAAATTAATGTCAGAGATTCCGAATGCTGTCAACAACGGCTGCGGGCAGCATCCGGGTGCCTTGATCTTGCTCGCGGCATGCGCCATCAGACGAGGTGAGCACGACAGGAAAAAGCCGTTCAGGGAGCAGGCCCCAGCCCATGTCCGCCATTGCAAGTACGGAACTGGTGCGCCAGAAAAACAGCCTGTCGGTGATGGCGGCCCTGCGTCTGCACGGCAGCCTTTCCCACACGGACATGTCGTCGTTTACCGGGCTTGCCTCCGCCACCGTTTCGGCCATCACCATGGAACTGGAGCGTGCCGGTCTTATTATGCGCAAGGAACAGCTCACCGCCACCGGTCGCGGGCGGCCGCGCATTCTCTTTGCGCCGCGCGGCGCATTCTGCCACGTCGCCATCGTCATCATCTCCTCCGACAGCGTGCAATATTCGCTGGTCGACTATGCCGGCAAGCTGGTGGATCGCTTCACCGAACAGAGATTAGCTGCCGAGAGAGGCAGATTCGGCGGGGCGATCCTTGCTGGTCTCGCACGACTTGCGGACCGCTCGCGCATCGACCGTCACGATATTCTTCAGGTGTCGATCAGCAGCAAGGGGCTGGTGGATGCGGCAGCGGCAACGCTCGTCTGGTCGCCGGTACTCGGCAATGAAAGGATCGATTTCCGGCAACTGCTTTCCGGGGACCCCCGCATCCGCGTGACACTGAACAACGAAACCCTGCTCGCCGCCAAGGCAATCTGGATGCGTGAGCAGGCGAAGACAGATGAGAACGCGCCACCGGAGGCGCTCGTCACCCTGTCACTCGGCCACAGCATCGGCCTCGGCATTGCCCGCTCCGCAGGCGGCACGATCGATGTCAGCGCCCCCAATTTCGGCCATATGCTGCATCTGGCCGATGGCGCCTTGTGCCGCTGCGGCACCAAGGGCTGTATCGAAGCCTATTCCGGGTTCTACGCCATCCTGCGCTCAGCCTTCGAAGCACCGCCACAAGCCGAACCGGCGAAATTCGTGCCGATTGCGGAGGTGGACAAGATCGCCACCTCTGCCCGCGCCGGCGGCCGCATGGCGCGCTTTGCCTTTCGCACGGCCGGGCTGGCGCTCGGTAACGGTCTTTCACGCCTTTTCAGCCTGCATGGCCATATGCCGGTTTTTATCACCGGACCCGGCACCCGCTACTACGATCTTCTGGAAAGCGGCCTGCATGACGGCCTTGCGCAATCGCAGGCGGTACGTTTCGGCGGCATGCCTAAAATAGGCATCGCGCCCGACGAACCAGAACTGGTGTTCGAAGGGCATATGGAACACGCGCTTTCCACCGCCGACGATTATGTATTAAGCGCTGAAAACCTGCAGAAACCGGCAAGGAACTCTGGCAACTGATTGAGACCTAACGCGCTTCCGCGATAATACACAGCCACCTCCCTAAAGGCGGCGGAGGCCTTCACGATGCATCGTATTTTCCGGCAATTTAACTCCGCTGGCGATCCCAAGCCACATCAGCAACTGGATAAAATTCCAGCCAAGATCAACTTGTCCCGGCTCCAGCCCAAGCCGGGCCGACTCAGGAAAGGCATGGTGGTTGCCGTGAAAGGACTCGCCGAAAGTGACCACTGCTGCTGTGGGAATATTGTAGCCCTGCACGGCGACATTATCGACTGCCCATCCCTGATGTCCTCCGCGATGTGCGAAATGGCCAACAAGCCAATGCCCAATCAATGAAACCGAAATGCGCACCGCAGTGCCCCACACCACCCAGCTCCAGCCACCGAGGAGATAAAACAACAACATCCAGGGGAATTGCTGCGCCATCCAGCTCCGCTCCAGGAACTGGTAAAACCCGTCATTCGCAACCTCCGGCTCAATAACGAACGTTGGCGGATGCTTCAGTATGACTGCACAATGCATCTGCCACCAAGCATCAACGAAAAAGGAACGCCGGTGCGCGTAAAGATCATGGCACTTCGTCTGTCGTTGGGCCCAATCGCGGATGTCATGGGCGTAAATCATGCCAAACGGTCCAGCCATGCCGACCAGCGTGCCAAGATAGACCAGCAGGCGCTCAACAGCCTTGCCGGTGCGGAACGAGCGGTGGATCAGCAGCCGGTGCATCCCCACTGAATGCCCGGCGCAGATGGTGATCATGGTCATGACAACGAACAGAGTGAAACTGCTCCAGGAAAATGTCAGCGGTCCGAGCATCACCGCCGCCGCTATCATTGACCCGGTCCAGAGCGACTTTGCTGGCATCCAGCATACCCGCCCTTCGCTTGCATCGGAAAGCGGTTGCGAGATCATGCGTCCTGTGGAAACCGTCATCACAATATCCTCTCCATGCCGTGCGCACGCTTGCCTCGCCAGCCACCAAATGATACTTATTTAGTCTATAAGCTAATTACCTTTGTAATTGATTTTTATAATTAGGCAATTAGCTAATTAACTCAAGCGCCGATATTTGTGAATTGCCAATGAAAGGCAGGACGATGTGACTGGGCAGGAAAATGATTCCAACATGCTGGCAGAACAGGTAACGACTCCGCCCATGCAGCTTGTCTTCGAGGCACTTGCGTCCGCCCCACGCCGCAAAATCCTGGCCTATCTCTCCCATACGGATCTTACGGCCGGGGAAATTGCTGCACGCTTTGACATGTCAAAGCCTTCCATCTCACAGCATCTAAATGTGTTGGAAACCGCCGGTTTGATCTCCGGCAAGCGCGAAGGCCAGTTCATTCGCTATTCGCTGACACCGAACAAGCTGGTGAACACACTCAACAGCTTCGTTCAGGACGTCTGCCCCGTTGGCCGACCGCTTAAGAAGGAAAGCAAGGGGTTGGCGAAACTGAAGTCGGATGAGACGACGTGAAAGCTCGATTGCGAACCGTTGAAGGCCTTCCCGAAGCCGGCGAGACATTCGGGGAACTGACGGGCAATTGCTGAAGGCTCAGGCCCGCTCCGCCACGGCTGCAGTTTCTTCCTCGGCGCCCGTCAAAAGCCGGACGAATTCATCCAGACCGGCCGCCTGTTCCTTGCTGAGCAACAGGCCCTGCTTCGTCCGCCGCCAGAGAATATCCTCGGCCGTGCAGGCCCATTCATGCTGCACCAGAAAGCGAACCTCGCATTCGTAAAGCGTGCCGCCGAAATGGCGGCCGAGACCGGACACATCGGTGGCCGGGCCGAGCAGATCTACCGCTTTGGTGCCGTAATTTCTGACGAGACGTTCCGCATGGCGGCGGTCAAGAAAGGAATAGCGGTCGATAAGCCCTCTCACCTGAGCATCATAGCGCTCCACACTGAAATCGCCGCCGGGCAGGTGGGAGCCAGCCGTCCACGGCTTGCCCTTCTCGCCGATTGCCGTGCCGATCTTTTCCAGCGCATGTTCCGCCAGCCGCCGATAGGTGGTCAACTTGCCGCCGAAAATGTTGAGAAGCGGCGCTTCGCCTTCGCCTTCTTCCACCTTCAGCACATAGTCGCGTGTGGCTTCCTGCGCTTTCGAGGCGCCGTCATCGAAGAGCGGCCGCACGCCCGAATAGGTCCAGACGATGTCTTCCGGCTTTACCGCTTCGCTGAAATAGTCACTTGCCGCATTGCAGAGATAGGAAATCTCTTCCTCCGAGATGCGAACCTTGGCCGGGTCGCCCTGATAATCACGGTCCGTTGTGCCGATCAGCGTGAAATCCCGCTCATAGGGAATGGCGAAGATGATGCGGTTGTCCGGGTTCTGGAAGAAATAGGCGCGCGGATCCGAGAACTTCTTGCGCACGATGATGTGGCTGCCCTGTACGAGGCGGACATTGTGAATATCGTTACGGCCAAAGACGCCGGACAGCACAGTGTCCACCCATGGGCCGGCGGCATTGACCAGCATGCGCGACCGGTGTGTGGCGGAATGTCCGGTTTTTTCGTCCAGCGTCTCGATGAGCCAGAGACCGCCTTCACGTTTTGCGGAGACGACCCGCATGCGGTTCATGATCGTGGCGCCACGATCCGCCGCGTCGCGGGCGTTCAGGACCACGAAACGGGCATCGTCGACCCAACCGTCGGAATATTCGAAAGCCTTGGCGAAAACCGGTTTCAATGGCTTGCCTGCCGGGTCTTGCCGTAGATCGAGCGTGCGGGTCGCTGGCAGGAGCTTGCGGCCGCCGAGATTGTCATAAAGAAACAGGCCGAGCCGGACCATCCAAGCCGGGCGTATACCGCCTTTCTGGATAGGCAGAACGAAGCGCATCGGCCAGATGACATGCGGCGCCATAGCCCAAAGGATTTCCCGCTCCATCAGGGATTCGCGCACCAGACGAAACTCGTAATGTTCGAGATAACGCAGACCGCCGTGAATGAGCTTGGTGGCAGCCGAAGACGTGCCGGAGGCAAAATCGCCCTTTTCCGCAAGCGCCACGGAATAACCCCTGCCCACCGCATCGCGGGCAATGCCGCAGCCATTGATGCCGCCACCGATGACAAAAAGATCGAAAATGGTCTCGCCGGACATAGAGCCTCCACGACAGCGCAGGGGATCGTATCCCCATCGTTGAAAGACAATTGCCATAAAAACGAAAACAAAACGAATGTCAAAAGAAAACAAACGAAACACGTTTTGGCAAAAGCGGTCGGCGGCTGCTCACCGTTCACCGCATGGCCAGCGTCTTATGTGCTCTGTGTTTCAGCCGTGTGTCGGGGTAGCCTGCTCGAGTTCATAGAGCACGCCGCCCATGTCTTTCGGGTGCAGGAAAAGAACGGGATTGCCATGCGCGCCGATCTTCGGCTCGCCATCGCCCAAGATGCGGACGCCCTTTTTGACGAGATCGTCGCGCACTGCCAGAATATCCGGCACCTCGAAGCAGAGATGATGCGTGCCGCCAGCCGGGTTCCTGTCGAGGAAGGCGGTGATGGGCGAATTTTCCCCGAGCGGATGAAGGAGTTCGATCTTGGTGTTGTCAGCCTGAATGAACACCACGGTCACACCATGTTCGGGCAGGGATTGCGGCTCCGAGACATCTGCGCCCAGCGCCCTATAACGGGCAATGGCGGCATCCAGATCGGGCACCGCGATGGCGACGTGGTTCAATCTTCCGAACATGGGTGTCTTTCCCTCATGCGTTGCGCCGGATGCCTTCCAGCAGGTCGAGGACCTTGTTGGCGGCATCCATGACATTGGTGCCCGGTCCGAAGATTGCCGAAACCCCGTGGTCGAGCAGGAATTGGTAGTCCTGCCGCGGAATGACGCCGCCGACGACGACGATGATATCGCCCGCACCCTTCTGTTTCAGCGCGTCGACCAGCTGCGGCGCCAGCGTCTTGTGGCCAGCTGCGAGCGACGACATGCCGACCACATGCACTTTGCTTTTAACGGCAAGATCGGCCGCCTCAGTGGGTGTCTGAAACAGCGGCCCCGCCAGCACGTCGAAACCGATATCGCCGAAGGCGGAGGCGATGACCTTCGCACCGCGATCATGCCCGTCCTGCCCAAGCTTGGCGACCATGATGCGCGGTTTGGTGCCGATCCTTTCCGCAACGCCGGAAAGTCGGGCGGCGAGCGTGGCCAGCTCCGGCTCGTCTTTATAGGCCTCGCCGTAAATATCGCTCACCACCTCCGGCACTGCGGCATGATCGCCGAAGGCCAGGCGCAGCGCATCGGAAATCTCGCCGACCGTGGCGCGGGCGCGGGCGGCAATGACGGCGGCTTCGAGAATATTGCCCTTGCCGCTGCGCGCGACTTCGGACAGTGCAGCCAGCGCCCTGGAAACATCTCCACCATCCCGGCGGCGTTTGGTGTCCTCAAGCCGGCGGATTTGCGCGGCGCGCACGGCGGCGTTGTCGATATCGAGGACATCAATATCCTCTTCGCTCTCCAGCCGGTAGCGGTTGACCCCGACGATGACCTCTTCGCCTTTGTCCACCGCTGCCTGTCGGCGTGTCGCGGCCTCCTCGATCAGCCGCTTCGGCAGACCCTCCGTCACGGCCTTGGTCATGCCGCCAAGCGCCTCGACTTCCTCGATCAGCGCCCAAGCCTTTTGCGCCAGCTCATCGGTCAGGCTTTCAACGTAATAGGAGCCGGCCAGCGGATCGACGACTTTTGTGACGCCGGTTTCATGCTGAAGGATAAGCTGGGTATTGCGGGCGATGCGGGCAGAAAACTCAGTCGGCAGGGCAATCGCTTCATCGAAGGAATTGGTGTGCAGCGACTGCGTGCCACCAAGCACGGCGGACATGGCCTCAAAGGCGGTGCGGACGATGTTGTTATAGGGATCCTGTTCCTGCAACGATACACCGGATGTCTGGCAATGGGTGCGCAGCATCAGCGACGAAGCCTTTTGCGGCTTGAACTCTTCCATGATGCGCGACCACAGGAAGCGGGCGGCGCGCAGCTTTGCCGCCTCCATGAAGAAATTCATGCCGATGGCGAAAAAGAACGACAGACGGCCGGCGAAATCATCGACATTCAGCCCTTTGGCAAGCGCAGCGCGAACATATTCCCGCCCATCCGCGAGCGTGAAGGCCAGTTCCTGCACCAGCGTCGCGCCCGCCTCCTGCATGTGATAACCGGAGATCGAGATGGAATTGAATTTCGGCATCTCCTTGGCCGTATATTCGATGATATCGGCGATGATCCGCATCGAAGGTTCGGGCGGATAGATATAAGTATTGCGGACCATGAACTCCTTGAGGATATCGTTCTGGATGGTGCCGGAAAGTTTTTCGCGGGAAACGCCCTGTTCCTCGCCAGCGACGATGAAATTGGCAAGCACGGGAATAACAGCGCCATTCATGGTCATCGATACCGAGACTTTTTCGAGCGGGATGCCGTCGAACAGGATTTTCATGTCCTCGACGCTGTCAATCGCCACGCCAGCCTTGCCGACATCGCCTTCTACCCGCGGATGGTCGCTATCGTAACCACGATGGGTGGCAAGATCGAAGGCGACGGACACGCCCTGCTGGCCGGCGGCGAGCGCCTTGCGGTAAAAAGCGTTCGAGGCTTCCGCCGTGGAAAAACCGGCATATTGACGGATGGTCCAGGGCCGCCCGGCATACATGGTGGCACGCGGGCCGCGCGTGAACGGCGCAAAGCCCGGCAGGCTTTCGAGATGGGAAACCTGATGCAGATCGTCGGCCGTATAGAGCGGCTTTACCTCGATGCCTTCAGGCGTGTGCCAGACGAGTGTTTCCGGTGACCGCTTCAGCTCCTTTTCGGCAAGCTGCAGCCAATCCCGCACCGTTTTTTCACCCGACATGCATCTCTCCCCTTCTGCATTTCATTTTAGTACTGTGACGGGCAATCGTGACCGAAATCCAGCAATCCCCTGCCCGGCCAAACCTGCCGACCCGGTAAACCGCTCCGGCCCGCATCCGTTCCGGAGAAATGGCAACGGCCATCACTCGAATTCGAGGATCACCTCATCCACAGCAAGGCTATCGCCCGGTTTCGCCGAAACCTTCGCGACGCGGCCGCGTTTTTCCGCACGCAGGATGTTTTCCATCTTCATGGCCTCCACCGTCGCCAGCGCCTGACCGGCCTCCACCTCGTCGCCTTCGCTCACCGTGACGCCGGTGATAACGCCCGGCATGGGGCAGAGCAGCAGTTTCGAGGTATCCGGCGGCAGTTTTTCCGGCATCAGCAGCGCCAGTTCCGCCACGCGCGGGCTGCGCACGCGGGCAACAACATCCATGCCCCGCCAGCGAAGGCGGATCGCGGCCCCGGCAAGATCGACCTTGGCGGCGATCACCTCGCCCGCCACCGTGAACAGCCCCAGCCTCTGGCCGGGAAGCCAGCCGGTATCGACCGTCAACGCCGCACCGTCCTCAAAACGGATCGCAGTGCCATTCGCGCCGGTTTCAACGCCGACCCGGTGACGGGAAGCGCCAAACGACACTACCCAGTCCTGACCGACGATGCGGCGATGATTACCGATGGTGCCGGAAATTTCCACCGCGCGGTTCTGCAGCCGCTGCTGAATAATAGCCGCAATGGCGGAAAGTTTTCGCGCAGCGGCGTCATCCGGCTCGACGCCGGAAAAGCCTTCCGGAAATTCTTCCGCGATAAAGCCCGTCGTCAGGCGACCGGCGCGAAAACGCTCATGCTGCATGACCGCCGACAGGAACGGCAGGTTGTGGCCGATACCCTCCACCTCGAAACGGTCCAGCGCCTCTCCCATGGCGTCGATTGCCGTTTCGCGGTCCTTGCCCCAGCTACACAGCTTGGCGATCATCGGATCGTAATACATCGATATCTCGCCGCCTTCGAAAACGCCGGTATCGTTGCGGATCACGGTGCCGTTTTCCTGCGCGCCCTCCTGCGGCGGGCGATACCGCGTCAACCTGCCGATGGAGGGAAGGAAGTTGCGATAGGGGTCTTCGGCATAAAGCCGGCTTTCTATCGCCCAGCCGTTCAGCTTCACATCCGCCTGCCCGAAGGACAGCTTTTCACCAGACGCGACACGGATCATCTGCTCGACTAAATCAATGCCGGTGACGAGTTCCGTGACCGGATGCTCCACCTGCAGGCGGGTATTCATTTCCAGAAAATAGAAATTACGGTTACCATCAACGATGAATTCCACCGTTCCGGCAGAATGATAGCCGACAGCTCTTGCCAGCGCGACGGCCTCTTCGCCCATGGCTTTTCGTGTCGCCTCATCCAGAAATGGCGACGGCGCCTCCTCGATAACCTTCTGGTTGCGGCGCTGGATCGAGCATTCGCGCTCACCGAGATAAAGAATGTTGCCGTGCTTGTCGCCCAAGACCTGAATTTCGATATGGCGCGGCTGGGTGACGAATTTCTCGATGAAGATGCGATCATCGCCAAAAGAGGATTTCGCCTCGTTCTTCGAAGACTGGAAACCCTCACGCGCCTCGACGTCGTTAAAGGCGATGCGCATGCCCTTGCCACCACCGCCGGCAGAGGCCTTGATCATGACAGGATAACCAATCTGCGATGCGATCTTCACTGCCTCTTCGGCATCGCCGATCAGCCCCATATGGCCGGGAACGGTGGAAACACCCGCTTCCGCGGCGAGTTTTTTCGAAGTGATCTTGTCGCCCATCGCCTTGATGGCGCCGACGGGCGGGCCGATGAAAATGACGCCCGCCTTCTCGAGCGCCTCGGCAAAGGCGGCATTTTCCGACAGGAACCCGTAACCCGGATGTACCGCATCCGCCCCGGTTTTTGCGATTGCCTCCAGGATTTTGTCGATGACGATATAGGACTGCGACGAAGGGGCCGGGCCGATATGAACGGCTTCATCCGCTTGTCTCACATGCAGCGCATTGGCATCCGCATCAGAATAGACTGCGACGGTGGCAATGCCCATTTTCTTAGCCGTCTTAATCACCCGGCAGGCGATCTCGCCGCGATTGGCGATGAGGATTTTCTTGATCATGCGGTTATTCTCCCCTCGCATCGTCATCATCGTCGCGAAATTTTTTCTCATAAGGCATCAGCAAGATCGCCGAGGCAGCGGCGGCCGCGCCGAAGAGCGACGCGATGGGCACGACGACCAGCAGCACGGGCACGACTGGATTTGCGGCACGGCCGATCCGCGCGCCCAAACCGCCAATATCGAGAAAGATCAGTGCCGCCCCGACGCAGATACCGATCAAAACACCAACCGCCGCATTGAGCGCCATGAAGCGCAGCATCTGCCGATGATCTTGCTGCGCGGCCTCCGGTGTCAGCCTGGGTTTCAGGTTACGATTACCGGATGCCTTACCGGAGCCAGGGCGATGCCGCTGCCGCAGCCAGCGATGCAGCCAATCCATATCGATCTGAAATATACCGACACCCATTTTGCCTCCCTCCTCCATTATCAAACGTCACCCCGTCACCTGTCGCTTTCCGCTAAGGAATCCGCAGACACGGTCAGATACGAAAAAGGTACGGCATCCGTCAGCCAAACGCCGTTATCGGCCAGGTAGAAACGGCAACCATCCGCAGACATCTGAGCGGCATCGACAACAAGGACCACAGGCTTTCCATGCCGTTGTCCGACGGCAAGCGCGGTCGTCCGGTCAACGGAAAGATGAACCTGTTGCCTTTGCCCCGGGTGCAGGCCTTCCCGCAGGATGGGTTCGAGAAAACGGGTCGCCGTACCGTGAAACAATTGCGGCGGCGGCTCAACAGGCGGCTGGCCAAGATCGACCTTCACGGAATGCCCCTGCGCCGCCCGGATGCGGCGACCGTCTTCCGAGAGCGTGAAGCGTTTCTTGTCGCTTTCTGCAACGACCGCAAGCAAGCCCGCCTCATCGAGCGGCGTGCCACTCGCATTGGCTTTTGCCAGCAGGTCTGCGACATCCGCCCAACCCTGATTATCCAGAGTGAGGTCAATACTTTCAGGCGCATGGCGCAGAACATAACTCAGGAACTTGCTGGTAGCCGTCGACATCGAATTTCATTCCCCGCTGGCGGATGACAGCACCCTCAAATCTCGAAAAAATTCTCGAAGGATTCCGGGAAATTCTGCCGGGCGACGCGTTCGTCGATGACAAGCATCGCCTGATAGGACAACGGATCGAAATTCTTCTCCGCTGGCAAGACCTCACGGCCGAACAGCAGGCTGAGGCGAGCGGCGTCGAGATTGCCGCGCTCGAACGGTTCCGGACCGAAATGGTGCCAGAGCGAATGCAGGAAAGCGGCGTCGATGCGGTGTTCCTTGGAGTCGTCGCGCGCCCGGCGGGGTATCATCTTGACAGGCGTTACCCCTTTGGGGTTGGCGCGGCGGATGGTGAACTGGACGCCCGTGCTTGGCATGCCGGAGGGAAACCCCTTGTGTTTGGTCATTTCGGGCAGGTTCGCCATCTCTAGTCCTTCCAGAAGCATTTCCAGTAAAATGCGTAAATTCAAATAATGAGAGCGCTTCCAGGGTTCCAGTAAAACCAGAAGCGCTCCAGTCTTTTCGTTATGCCTTGCCGATCTTGTCCTGCGTCTTCGTCTCGAAGTCGGAGGCATCGTGGCGTTCATGCAATTGTTCGGACGGTTCGCCCGAGGTCTTGTTGACGATCACACCGCGTTTTACCGCCGGGCGTTCGCCGATTTCAAGCGTCCAGCGCATGACGTTCTTATAGCCGTCTGCTTCAAGGAAAGCACCGGCATCGCCATACGCCTGACCGAGAGCGATCTTGCCATACCACGGCCAGACGGCCATGTCGGCAATCGTGTATTCGTCACCGGCCAGATAACGGTTTTCAGCGAGATGCCGGTCCAGCACGTCCAGCTGGCGTTTAACTTCCATGGCGTAACGGTCGATGGCGTATTTGATCTTCACCGGCGCATAGGCGTAGAAATGCCCGAAACCGCCGCCGAGGAAGGGGGCGGAGCCCATCTGCCAGAAAAGCCAGTTCAGCGCCTGCGTGCGGGCATTGCCCTCTTTGGGCAGGAAAGCGCCCAATTTTTCCGCGAGATAAACGAGGATCGAACCGCTTTCGAAAACCCGCGTCGGCTCTGATGTCGAATGATCCATCAGCGCCGGGATTTTGGAATTCGGGTTGACGCCGACAAAACCAGAACCGAACTGGTCGCCTTCGCCGATCTTGATCAGCCATGCATCATATTCGGCGCCCTTGTGGCCAGCGGCCAGCAATTCTTCCAGCATGATGGAAACCTTCTGGCCATTCGGCGTCGCCAGCGAATAAAGCTGCAGCGGATGTTTGCCGACCGGCAGTTCCTTTTCATGGGTGGGACCGGCAATCGGACGGTTGATGCTGGCGAACTGGCCGCCATTGCCCTTGTCCCAGGTCCAGACCTTGGGCACTTCATATCCGGCGGGGAAATTATCTGCAGAGGAATTTTCGGCCATAAAACTCTGTCCTTGTGCGTTTCGGGAGGGCATCCGCAAGTCCGGGCGCCTGAACATCATTATAGTAAGGTGGCCGAAGCATTTTTCCAGCCCCGCAGCGGATCAGAGCGGAATGGTATCGTGTTTCTTCCAGCGGGTTTCGACACTCTTGTTGCGCAGCGAGGCAAACGCACGGGCGATGCGGCGGCGCGAGGAATGCGGCATGATCACCTCATCGATGAAACCGCGTTCCGCCGCCACGAACGGATTGGCGAAACGCTCCTCATATTCCTTCGTGCGCGCGGCGATCTTCTCGGGATCGGCAAGCTCGGAGCGATAGAGGATTTCCGCAGCGCCCTTGGCGCCCATGACCGCGATTTCCGCCGTCGGCCAAGCGTAATTCACATCCGCACCGATATGTTTCGAAGCCATCACGTCATAAGCGCCGCCATAGGCCTTGCGCGTAATCAGCGTCACCATCGGCACCGTCGCCTCCGAATAGGCGAAGAGAAGTTTTGCGCCGTGCTTGATGACGCCGCCATATTCCTGCGCCGTACCCGGCAGGAAGCCCGGCACATCCACGAGCGTCAACAGCGGAATGTTGAAGGCATCACAGAAACGCACGAAACGGGCGGCCTTGCGCGAGCTGTCGATATCGAGGCAACCGGCCAGCACCATCGGCTGGTTTGCGACAACCCCCACCGTCTGGCCTTCGAGACGGATGAAGCCGGTGATGATGTTGCGGGCAAAGGCTTCCTGCAACTCGAAGAAATCCCCCTCATCGGCAAGCGCGTGGATCAGTTCCTTCATGTCATAGGGCTTGTTGGAACTGTCGGGGATCAGCGTATCGAGCCGCGCTTCCAGCCGCGCCGGATCGTCATGGAACGGGCGGACCGGCGGTTTTTCGCGGTTGTTCAGCGGCAGGAAATCGAACAGCAGCCGCACATGTTCCAGCGTTTCGATGTCATTTTCGTAAGCGCCGTCAGCGACGGAGGATTTTTTCGTATGGGTAGAGGCCCCACCCAGCTCTTCAGCCGTGACGATTTCGTTCGTCACCGTCTTCACTACATCCGGCCCGGTGACGAACATGTAAGAGGTGTCGCGCACCATGAAGATGAAATCGGTCATGGCAGGCGAATAGACCGCACCACCGGCACATGGCCCCATGATAACGGAGATTTGCGGCACGACGCCGGAGGCGACGACATTGCGCTTGAAGACGTCGGCATAACCGCCGAGCGAAGCGACGCCTTCCTGAATACGCGCGCCGCCGCTGTCGTTAAGCCCAATCACCGGCGCGCCGTTCCTCACCGCCATATCCATGATCTTGCATATCTTCTGGGCGTGGGTTTCCGAGAGCGAACCGCCAAGCACGGTGAAATCCTGGGAAAACACATAGACCTGCCGGCCATTGATGGTGCCCCAGCCGGTAACGACGCCGTCGCCGGCGATCTTCTGGCCCGCCATGCCGAAATCCACCGCCCGGTGGGTGACATACATGTCGTATTCTTCGAAGGAGCCCTCATCCAAAAGCACGTCGATGCGCTCGCGCGCCGTCAGCTTGCCCTTGGCATGCTGCGCCTCGATGCGCTTGACGCCACCGCCGAGCCGCGCCTCTTCCCGCCGCGTTTCCAACTGCTCCAGAATGCCGGGCATGTTTCCTCCATGCGTTGTTATTACGATCCATAGCCCAGAAAATAGTCGTCCAGAAGCCTTGATCGTGCGCGTATGCGTGCCATAAATATTTGCAATATTAAATTTTGCAAAGTTGCAACATGGCGACGGAAAAACTCTTCATCGGCCGCAAGGTTCGCGGCCTTCGCGAAAATGCCCGCGCCACGCAGGCACAATTTGCCGAACGGCTGGGCATCTCCGCAAGTTACCTGAACCAGATCGAGAATAACCAGCGCCCGGTTTCGGCCAGCGTTCTGGTGACGCTGGTGGAGAAATTCCAGCTGGACATGGCGGAACTGGCGACCGGCGAAAACGACCGGCTGGTTTCCGCCGTGCGCGAGGCGCTAAAAGACCCGTTATTCATGAATTATGAACCGGGGCTTCAGGAGTTGAAGCTGATTGCCCAGAACGCGCCGGGTTTTGCCCACGCGCTGCTACGCGCCCATCAGGCCTATCGCCAGAACAGCGAGCAGCTGGTGCAACTGGATGACCGGCTGGGTCGCGGAACCGCACAGGTGGAGAGAACACCCTATGAGGAGGTTCGTGACTTCTTCCACTTCGTCGACAATTACGTCGCCGAGATCGATCTTCTGGCCGAGCAGCTGGCGGAGGAACTGGAGATAGAAGGCGGCGAGACCTACGGCATTCTGGCGGCGCATCTGCGCGGCCGTTACGGCATCCACATCACAAGAACGGAGGCGGCAGGCGGTCTGATCCGGCATTTCGATCCTGCCGGCAAAACGCTCGCGCTCAGCTCCTACATGGCAGCGCCGACCCGCAGCTTTCAGCTGGCGTTGCAGATAGCCCAGCTTCACGCCAGCGCTTCGATAGACAGGCTGCTGGCCGGCGCCGGTTTCCGCAATACGGAAGCGGCCGAAATCTGTCGTATCGGGCTGCACAATTATTTCGCCGCAGCCCTCATCCTGCCCTATGGCCCATTTCACCGGGCGGCGCAGGAGCTGCGCCACGATCTCGAGCTTCTGGCGGTGCGTTTCGGCGCGAGCCTCGAACAGGTGGCGCACAGGCTCAGCACGCTGCAACGGCCGGGCATTAAAGGCGTGCCGATCTTTTTCGCCAAGATCGACCGGGCCGGCAACATCACCAAACGCCACAGCGCCACACGACTGCAATTTGCCCGGTTCGGTGCGGCCTGTCCGCTGTGGAATATCCATCAGGCTTTCGAAAGCTCCGACAGGATCGTGCGGCAGCTGGCGGAAACGCCTGATGGCGTGCGCTATCTTTCCATTGCCACCCAGATCGAGAAGGCCGGCGCCGGTTTCAATACCGAGAGGCCGCGTTATGCGATTGCACTCGGCTGTGAAATTTCCCACGCGCAGAATTTCGTTTATGCCGATACGCTCGATCTTGGCAATTCAGGCTCCTTCAAACCCATCGGCATTTCCTGTCGGGTCTGCGAAAGGGTGGATTGCGTGCAGCGCGCCGTACCGCCGCTGAAACGCAAACTGCAATTCGACCACCTTTCGCGCGGCGCATTGCCTTATAGCATCGCAGATTTTTAGCCTTCAAAGCCCGCTCATGGCAGCGGCACCATGGCGCGGCGCATGATGTTGGCATAATAGCCCCAGAAAAGCCGGGCAGCGACGGAGCGCCACGGCGACCAGAGTGTCGCCCGCTCCGCCAGCCATTTCGCTTCCGGCCTCACTTCCAGATCAAGCGCATGCGCCACTGCCGATCTCAGCGCCACATCCCCCACCGGAAAAATATCCGGATGCCCGCCGCAGAACATCAGATAGACCTCTGCCGTCCATGGGCCGATACCACGAAGCGCGACCAGCTCGGAAAGGGCAGCTCCCGGCTCCTTGCGCACCACGCCGTCCAGATCGATCTGCGCTTCCGTGACGGCACGCGCCAGCCCTTCCAGCGTCGTCGCCTTGGCACGGGAAAGGCCGAAAGTGGCGCGCAGCTCCTCCGGTGCGGCCAGATAATTTTCCGCCGTGACCACCCCGTCGGTGCCGGCAAGGATTCGCGCCCAGATGGCATTGGCGCTGGCGCGTGACACCATCTGCGAGACGATGATATGGGCAAGGCCGGCAAAGCCGGGCTCATGAATGCGCAGTTCCAGCGGGCCGGCTTTTTCGATGACGAGGCCGAGCGCAGGATCGAGGCGGGCCAGATGCTCCAGCCCTTCGTTGATATCATCCATTCTGGTAATGATTTTCATCTTCGTCATTCCGTATCCGCCCTGCCCGCAGCCGGCTGGCGGGGTGCTTTAAAACATGGCAGAAGAAACCATGCCTTCGCCTCTCCGTCAAAAACCGGTTTACCGCTTTGCGCCAAGCCCTAACGGCCTGCTGCATCTCGGCCATGCGCTTTCCGCCTTCCTGAACCATGATATGGCGCGGGACAATGGCGGCCGCTTTCTGCTGCGTATCGAGGATATCGACCAGACGCGCTGCACGCCGGAACTGGAGCAGGCGATCTATGATGATCTCGGCTGGCTGGAGCTGGGCTGGGAAAAACCTGTCAGGCGTCAATCGGACCATTTCGATGCGTATCGGGTGGCGCTGGACAGACTGATCGGCGCCGGCCTTGCCTACCCTGCCTTTCTGAGCCGTGGAGAAACCAAAGCGATCGTCAAAGCCTTCGAGGCAGATGGCGGGCTTTGGCCGCGCGATCCGGATGGCGCACCGCTTTATCCATCCGTGGACCGCGAAAGGCCTGAGACGGAACGGGCAGCGCTGCTTGCCTCCGGTCGGCAGCATGCCTGGCGGCTCGACATGAAAAAGGCGATCCGCGCCGCCGATAACCCCCTGTTCTGGCAGGAGAGCGGCGATGGCGAGACGGGACAAATCGAGGCGCTGCCAGCACTCTGGGGCGATGTGGTGCTGTCGCGTTCCGACGCGCCTTCGAGCTATCATCTTTCCGTTGTGGTAGATGATGCGCTGCAGGGCATCACTAACGTGGTGCGCGGCATGGACCTGTTCCACTCAACCGCCATCCATCGGCTGCTGCAGCACCTGCTGGACCTGCAGCAACCCACCTATCATCATCACCGGCTGATCCTCGGCGCGGACGGGCGCAAGCTTTCAAAAAGTGAAGGTAGCACCGGGCTTTCCGCCCTCCGCGCGGAAGGGGCGACACCCTCAGATATCCGCCGGCTTGTCGGCCTCCTCTAGCGCCCGCTCACGGCGAGCACCGTTGCTGCCGATATTGCGGCGGATGATCTGCCGCACCTTGTATTTCATGAGCGCGGCATTGACCTCCGCACCGAGCATGAAGATGACGCCGACCATATAAAGAAACACCAGAACCACCATGACAGAGGCGAGACCCGCATAGGTGGCCGCATAATTGGCAAAGGTGGAAAGATAATAGGCAAAGATCGCCGCACCGATGACCCAGAAGATCATCGTCAGCAGGATACCCGGCCAGACGTCCCAGATGCGCCGCTTTCCGGCCGGAAGCCACAGGTGCGCCGCCACCAGCCCCGCCGTCAGCACGACGATGGTGCCGTAGAGGCCGAGGTTGGAGACTGTGTTCAGTATATCCGTCAACCACGGAAACCGCTGTTCGGCAAAGGAGGTGGCGACCGGCACGGCAACGAGCACGATGCTGATGCCGGTGAAGACCACCACTGCGATGAGCACATATAGCAGGCTGAGCAGGCGGGTGATGTACCACCAGCGGGTTTCGGTGACGCGATAGGCGCGGTTCAGCGAAATTCTCAGCGCCTCGACGCCGTTGGAGGCGAAATAGGCGGCGGCCAGCACCGAGATCGTCAGCAGCCCGCCGCGCGGAATGGTGAGCACCTGCTGCACCTGCGCGGCAAGTGGCCCGGCAATCGCCTCCGGCCAGGTATCGAAAATCAGATGCACCGCCGTTTCGGAAAACTGGTCGGCCCCCAGAAAACCCGCCAGAGCCGTGCCGAAGATCAGGAACGGGAAAAGCGCGAGCAGAATGGAGAGCGCCATATGGCTCGCCATCGCCCAGCCGTCATCCTCGGCGAAATGGGAATAGGCATCGAAGGCAACCTTGCCTGCCAGGCGCACTGCGGCAACCATGTCACCTCCATTAATCGGCATTTCATTTGTAACTTCGAGCCGAATATGGGAAATCAGCTTTGCTTTGTACAGCGCGCCAACCCGTCTTTCGGTTCCCGCCGAGGCACGAATTTTGCGCAATTCAATTTTCGCAGGCCGGACCATCGGGCCAGAACACCATTCGGCTTCCCGGAGCGGCAGATGTCTGAAAAACCCGTCATCATCATCACCGGATGTTCCTCGGGCATCGGCGCTTATTGCGCCGGCGCGCTCCACCGGGACGGCTGGCGGGTCTTCGCCACCGTGCGTCGCATCGTCGACATGGCCGCGCTTGAAAACCAGGGCATCGAAACCCTGATCATGGATTACACCAAGCCGGAAACCATCGCCGCCCTGGTGGACACCGTCGCAGCCCGCACCGGCGGCCACATCGACGCGCTGTTCAACAACGGAGCCTATGGTCAGCCGGGCGCGGTGGAAGATCTGCCGGTGGAGGCGCTGCGGGCGCAGTTCGAAACCAATGTCTTCGGCTGGCACGATCTGACAAGCCGGGTCATTCCTTTCATGCGCAAGCGTGGTTCGGGCCGCATCGTGCATTGCTCCTCCATTCTCGGCCTCGTGCCCTATCGGTATCGTGGCGCCTACACCGCGTCGAAATTCGCCATTGAGGGGCTGGGCGTCACGCTGCGCATGGAGCTTCAGGGCAGCGGCATCCATGTGAGCCTGATCGAGCCCGGTCCGATCACCTCAAAATTCACCACGACGGCGCTTGCCCATGTCAGGGACAAGATCGATCTGGAAAATTCGGCCCATGCGGTGGAATATAAACGCCAGCTGGCCCGCATGGATGGTTCAGGCCCCGTCAACCGCCACAAGCTTGGCCCCGACGCCGTTTATGCCGTGCTGAAACACGCCCTGACCGCCGCGAAGCCAAAACCGCATTATCCCGTCACCGTTCCAGCCAAACAGGGGCTGTTGCTGAAACGGCTCTTGCCTGCCGGACTGTTCTATCGTCTGCTGCGCAGATTCGATTGAGGAGGAGTAACCCCTAAATGTCCGGCTTCACCAGTGTTCTGGCCCTTATTGTCATGGGCCTTGTCGTCATCGTGCTGATACGTGGCCTTTTCAACATGCTGAAGGGACAGGACGCCAACCGTTCCAACAAGCTGATGCAGCTTCGTCTGCTGTTACAGGCCATAGCCATCGTGCTGATCATGCTGACGCTCTGGCTCACCGGCGGCGGCCGTTGACATGGTCAAGTTGAACAAGATCTACACCCGCACTGGCGACAAGGGCACGACAGCGCTGGTTTCCGGCCCGCGCCGACTGAAGCACGATCTGCGCGTCGAGGCCTATGGCACGGTGGACGAGACCAATTCGGCCATAGGCGTCGTGCGGCTGCACACGGGTGGGCTGGAAAAGCTTGATGCCATGCTGTTCCGCATCCAGAACGACCTCTTCGATCTCGGCGCCGATCTCGCCACACCGGACAATGGCGAGCCGCTGTCCTACGAGCCGCTGCGCATCGTCGAAAGCCAGGTTACCCGGCTCGAAAACGAAATCGACGAAATCAACGCCGCGCTTGACCCGCTCACTTCCTTCGTGCTGCCGGGCGGTAATGCGGCAGCGGCCAATCTGCATTTGGCGCGCACGATCTGCCGCCGGGCGGAAAGGCTCATGGTGGCGCTTTCAGTCACTGAGAACGAGATCGTCAGCCCGGCGGCCATCAAATATGCTAACCGCCTGTCCGACTTCCTGTTCGTGGCCGCCCGTTTCGCCAATGACACGGGCAAGGCCGATATTTTATGGGTTCCCGGCAAGAACCGCTGACAACTGTTCCACCAAAGGGCATTCGATGTTCATACCACTGCACGATGCGAATTCCCTCAAACATATCCGAGTGCAATATGTCACGATCGGCCTGATCGTGGTCAATGTGCTGGTCTGGCTGTTTACCGGCGTGCTTGCCAGCGACGTGCAGGCCAATGCCGCCGCACTCGGCCTCGGCTTCATTCCCGCCGTGGTGTTCGACTACGCCTATCTGGAGCCGGCCTTGCAGGTCGTGCCTGATGATCTGACCTTCGTCACCTATGCGTTCCTGCATCTCGATTTCTGGCATCTGGCCGGCAACATGCTGTTCCTCTGGGTCTTCGGCGACAATGTCGAGGACGCGCTCGGCCATTTCCGTTTCCTGATTTTTTATCTCGCCTGCGCCGTAGCCGGTGCGCTGTTGCACGGTTTTGTCGGCCCTACGTCGGAAGGACCACTGATCGGTGCATCCGGTGCGGTTTCCGGTGTCGTCGCGGCGTATTTCCTGCTGCATCCAAAGGTGCGCGTGTGGGTGCTGGTCTTCATGCGTATTCCGTTGCCCCTGCCCGCCTTCATTCCGCTGGCGCTGTGGATTGGCCAGCAGTTCCTGATGCTGGCGCTCGGGCTGGAAGAAAACGTCTCCTGGGGCGCGCATGTGGGCGGCATATTGGCAGGTGCCGTCATGGTGCTTTTCATGCGCAGGCCGGGCGTTCCGCTGTTCGACCGCACCATTGTTCCGCCGAGGGCGGCGCAGTTCAAGAATCCGTCGCAAACGGCAGGGTTGTCGCAAATCGAACGGGGCTATGACGGGGGCGGATAAGCCCACGACGAAGAGATGAAGTATTTACGTGAACGTCAACGTAAGATATGCCTTACGTGCATGTGATAATGAACATTGCTCCGTTGTATTTGCGGGAAAAATGCTTATCCATGTCGCCAACCTGTTTTTGGAGGTCCGCGCGGTCTATTCACCAAGCGGACAGGAGTTTGAGGAAAGCCGCCGATGAAAATCCTTGTCCCCGTTAAACGAGTCGTCGATTACAACGTGAAAATCCGCGTGAAATCGGATGGTTCGGGCGTTGAGCTTGCGAATGTGAAGATGTCGATGAACCCGTTCGACGAAATCTCGGTGGAAGAGGCGCTTCGTTTGAAAGAGGCCGGCAAGGCCGAAGAGGTTGTGGTCGTTTCCATCGGCCCGGCCAAGGCGGAAGAAACGCTGCGCACGGCGCTTGCCATGGGCGCTGACCGCGCCATCCTGATCGAGACCGACGAAGCGGTGGAGCCGCTCGCCGTCGCCAAGCTGCTGAAGGGCGTGGCGGAGGCCGAACAGCCCGGTCTCGTCATCGTCGGCAAGCAGGCGATCGACGACGATTCGAACCAGACCGGCCAGATGCTGGCAGCTCTCCTCGGCTGGGGCCAGGGCACCTTTGCCTCCAAGGTTGTGCCGTCCGACGGCAAGGTCGCCGTGACGCGTGAAGTTGATGGCGGCCTGCAGACCGTGGAGCTGAAGCTTCCCGCCGTCGTCACCACCGATCTTCGTTTGAACGAGCCGCGTTATGCTTCGCTGCCGAACATCATGAAGGCGAAGAAGAAGCCGCTCGACAAAAAGGCTCCGGCCGATTTCGGCGTCGACGTTTCGCCACGCCTCAAGGTGCTGAAGACCGAGGAGCCGGCAGGCCGCAAGGCTGGCATCAAGGTTGGCTCGGTCGCCGAGCTGGTCGAAAAGCTCAAAGCTGACGGCGTCCTCTAAGGTTTCGGAAAAGGGAGATTATATTATGGCCATTCTTCTTCTGGCAGAACACGACAACGCAACCCTTTCCGACCTGACGGGCAAGACGCTGACGGCAGCAACCCAGATCGGCGGCGACGTCCACGTACTGGTCGCCGGCTCCGGCGCGAAGGGCGCTGCGGATGCGGCTGCGAAACTGTCGGGCGTATCCAAGGTGCTGCTCGCCGATGACGCCTCCTATGCCAATTCGCTGGCAGAACCGCTGGCGGCGCTGATCATCTCACTTGCACCTTCCTATGACGTCATCCTCGCACCTGCCACCGCCTCGGCCAAGAACGTGCTGCCGCGTGTGGCAGCGCTTCTCGACGTGGCGCAGGTCTCGGAAATCATCGAGGTGGTCTCCGCTGACACCTTCAAGCGCCCGATTTATGCCGGCAACGCCATCCAGACGGTGCAGGCGACTGACGCCAAAAAGGTCATCACCGTGCGCCCAACCGCCTTTGCCGCCGCAGCTGAAGGCGGTTCGGCAGCGGTTGAAACCATCGGTGCGGCCGAAAACCCCGGCCTTTCCAGCTTCGTTTCCGATGCGCTGGCCTCGTCCGACCGTCCGGAACTGACCTCTGCGAAGATCATCATCTCGGGCGGCCGCGCGCTTGGCTCCTCGGAAAAGTTCAAGGAAGTCATCCTGCCCGTCGCCGACAAGCTGGGGGCCGCCGTTGGCGCGAGCCGTGCGGCAGTCGATGCCGGTTATGCGCCGAACGACTGGCAGGTGGGTCAGACCGGCAAGGTGGTTGCACCGCAGCTTTATATTGCTGCCGGCATTTCGGGCGCCATCCAGCATCTGGCTGGTATGAAGGACTCGAAGGTCATCGTCGCCATCAACAAGGATGAGGAAGCACCGATCTTCCAGGTTGCCGATTACGGCCTCGTCGCCGATCTGTTCGTGGCCCTGCCAGAGCTCGAAAAGGCACTGTGATTTTAAGCAACTGGGCAAGGCGGCGCGTTTTTTGAACGCGCCGCCTTCTCTTTTCCGGCCAGATGCGTAACATCGCCGCCAATGACGCAGACCAAGCCATACAGGAGAACTACATATGACCGCCCCCTTTAAGAATATCGGTATCATCGGAGCCGGTCAGATGGGGTGCGGCATTGCGCATGTTTCCGCCTTGGCGGGCTACAAAGTCCATATTTACGACCTCTCCAAGGACGGCATCGAAGCCGGGCTTGCCACGATAAACGGTAACCTCGCCCGCCAGGTGACCAATGGCAAACTATCCGACGACGCCCGCAAGCAGGCGCTGGCGCTCATCAGCGGATCGACTGATGTCAACGATCTCGCGCCGATGGATATCGTCATCGAGGCCGCGACCGAGAACGAGGAGATCAAGCGCAAGATCTATGCGCAGGTCTGCCCGGTCCTGAAACCGGAGGCGTTGCTCGCCACCAACACCTCATCGCTTTCCATCACCCGTCTAGCATCTGCGACCGACCGTCCCGAACAGTTTATGGGCATCCACTTCATGAACCCGGTGCCGGTCATGAAGCTGGTGGAACTGGTGCGCGGCATCGCCACCAACGAAAAGACCTTCGACGCGGCCAAGGACTATGTTCGGACACTGGAAAAGGCGATCACCGTCGCCGAAGATTTCCCGGCCTTCATCGTCAACCGCATCCTGCTGCCGATGATCAACGAGGCGATCTATACGCTTTACGAAGGCGTCGGTTCGGTGGAAGCCATCGACACCGCCATGCGGCTCGGTGCCAACCACCCGATGGGTCCGCTGCAGCTTGCCGACTTCATCGGTCTCGACACCTGTTTGTCGATCATGCAGGTGCTGCATGACGGGCTGGCCGACAGCAAATACCGCCCCTGCCCGCTGCTGGTTAAATATGTCGAGGCCGGCTGGCTCGGCCGCAAATCCGGCCGCGGCTTTTACGACTATCGCGGCGAGACGCCGGTTCCGACGCGCTAAGCGGGCATCTCCCCGGACGCTGGATGAGGGAGGGAAACCCCTCCCGCCACGTTTTACGAACTATCTGGCCTTCACCGCCGATACCAGCGCCTTGGCATCTTCGCTATCCCACGCCGCGGGGCCATTCATGGCAGCGAGAAGGCAGCCGTTTTCGTCGAGCAGCATGGTCGCGGGCAGGCCGAAGGCGAGGCCTTCCTTTTTCAGCGTGTTGAACACACCCATGGAACTGTCGCGGTAAAGCTTCAGCGCATCGATCTTGTATTCGTCCATGAAGGCTCTCGGCTTTTCGTCCGCGCCGATGTCGATATTGACGGTGACCACCTCGAAATCATTGCCGCCTTTTTCTTTCTCAAGCGCGTTCAGCGCCGGCATCTCCTCCCGGCACGGCACACACCATGTGGCCCAGAGATTGAGAAGGACCGCCTTGCCCTTGAGATCGGCAAGCGTCATATCCTGTGCCTCCGGGCCCTTGAAGGACAGCGGGACGACACGCGGCCTGTCCGCGGCGGACATGGCGGCCACCTGCCCCTTCAGAAAGGGTTTCAGCGAGGCGATGCGGTTTGCAGCACCTTCACATAAACCGGCGTCAGCGACCGCTGCCCCTTGAACCGGGCTCTCAGACCCAATATGCCTGAACCAGACCGCGCCCGCGCCAAACACGACACCGGCAACGGCAGCAATTGCAACCAATTTGGCGGATGGAAGCCTGAACGGCCTTTTTTCTGTCATCGAATACTCCAGGGCACTGCGAACATGGCTGACGGCACAGATCAGAAATCCTCCAACCAGATGTGGGGCGGACGTTTTGCTTCCGGTCCATCAGCCATCATGGAAGAGATAAATGCCTCCATCGGCTTCGACAAGAAGCTTTACGCCCAGGACATCCGCGGCTCTATGGCGCATGCCAGCATGTTAGCATCTAAAGGCATTATTTCGACGGAAGATAAAGACAAGATCATCGAAGGGCTGAACACGATCCTGTCAGAGATCGAAGCCGGCACCTTCGAATTTTCGCGCAAGCTCGAAGATATTCACATGAATATCGAAGCACGGCTTGCCACCCTCATCGGCACAGCCGCCGGCCGCCTGCACACCGCCCGTTCGCGCAACGACCAGGTAGCGCTCGATTTCCGCCTCTGGGTCAAGGAAGAATTGCAGAAGACCGAGGGCATGCTGACCGCCCTCATCGCCGCCTTCCTCGACCGCGCCGAAGAAAACGCCGATACCGTGATGCCCGGCTTTACCCATTTGCAGACGGCACAGCCCGTCACTTTTGGTCACCATTGCATGGCCTATGTGGAAATGTTCGGCCGTGACCGCGCCCGCGTACGCCACGCCATCGAGCATATGGACGAAAGCCCGATCGGCGCAGCCGCCCTTGCCGGCACCGGCTATCCCATCGACCGCCACATGACGGCAAAGGCGCTCGGTTTCCGCGAACCGACCCGCAATTCCATCGACACCGTGTCCGACCGTGATTTCGCGCTGGAATTCCTGTCGATCGCCTCGATCTGCGCCACACATCTGTCGCGTCTCGCCGAAGAGATCGTCATCTGGTCGACGCCGCAATTCGGCTTCATCCGCCTGTCGGACGCCTTCTCCACCGGCTCGTCGATCATGCCGCAGAAGAAGAACCCGGATGCCGCCGAACTGGTGCGCGCCAAGACCGGCCGCATCAACGGCTCGCTGGTCGCCCTTCTGACTGTCATGAAGGGCCTGCCGCTCGCCTATTCCAAGGACATGCAGGAAGACAAGGAACAGGTTTTCGACTCCGCCGAAAGCCTGGAACTAGCGATTGCCGCCATGACCGGCATGATCCGCGACCTTGAAGTGCGCAAAGACCGCATGCGTGCGGCGGCAGGCTCGGGCTATGCCACAGCCACCGATCTCGCCGACTGGCTGGTGCGCGAGGCGGGCCTGCCCTTCCGCGACGCGCATCATGTGACCGGCAATGCCGTGGCGCTGGCGGAAAAGAAGGGCTGTGATCTGGCCGATCTTTCGCTGGAGGAGTTGCAGGCCATCCACCCCGACATCACCAACGGTATTTTCGACGTTCTCTCGGTCGAGGCATCGGTCGCCAGCCGCACAAGCTTTGGCGGCACCGCTCCCTCGGAAGTGAGGAAGCAGATCGCCTGGTGGCGTGGACGCAACTGATAAATTCACGTTACGCTGCGATCACAAGAAACAGGGTGCACAAGCGCCCTGTTTTTCGTTATCAGAGAGGCACACATTTCCTTTGGACAGGCTCATGCTTTCAAAAACCGCGCGCAAACTCATCGTTCCCATTGGCATGACGCTCGCCGTCAGCCTTGCTCTCAGCGCCTGCGGGCGAAAGGGCGACATCGACCCGCCGAGCACGCCGGTCGAAATGCGCAACAAGCGCAATGCCGACGGAACAGAGACGAAGCCGGTAACGGCGGAACGGCCGTTCATCCTTGACAAGCTTCTCTGACGGGTAAAAAGCCGTGAACCATTTTGGCTATATCGACGGCGTGCTGCACGCCGAAAACGTGCCCGTGCCTGAGATCGCCAAGGCGGTCGGCACGCCCTTTTACGTCTATTCCACCGCGACGCTGGAGCGCCACTACAAGGTGTTCTCCGGCGCTTTCGCCGATGTGGACGCCATGGTCTGTTACGCCATGAAGGCCAATTCCAACCAGGCGGTGCTGAAGACGCTGGCAAAGCTCGGCGCTGGTATCGACGTCGTCTCCGGCGGCGAATTGCGCCGCGCGCTTGCCGCCGGTGTGCCGGCAAGCCGCATCATGTTTTCCGGCGTCGGCAAGACGGTTGCGGAAATGGATTATGCGCTGGATGTGGGCATTTATTGCTTCAACATCGAATCCGAGCCGGAACTGGAAGTCCTCAACCTGCGCGCCGTGAAAGCGGGCAAGCGGGCGCATGTCTCCTTCCGTATCAATCCGGATGTGGATGCGCGCACCCACGCCAAGATTTCCACCGGCAAGAAGGAAAACAAGTTCGGCATTTCCTATGAGCGGGCGCGGGCGGTCTATGCCCATGCAGCCACTTTGCCCGGCATCCAAGTCACCGGCATCGACATGCATATCGGCAGCCAGATCACCGAATTGCAGCCTTTCGAGGATGCCTTCCGGCTGCTGCGCGAACTCGTCGAGGCGCTGCGCGGGGATGGTCATGCGATCAGCCACGTCGATATTGGCGGTGGTCTCGGCATTCCCTATCGCGAGGACAACAATCCGCCGCCGCTGCCGGATGCCTATGCGCATATCGTCAAGAACGAGCTGAAAAGCCTCAACTGCAAGATCATTACCGAACCGGGCCGCCTGATCGTCGGCAATGCCGGCATTCTGGTGACGGAAGTCATCTATGTGAAGGATGGCGGTGACAAGACTTTCGTAATCGTCGACGGCGCGATGAACGATCTTATCCGTCCGACGCTTTACGAGGCCTATCACGGCATCCGTCCGGTGGTGCAGCCGTCCGAGAACGCGCCGCGCATCAAGGCCGATATTGTCGGCCCGGTCTGCGAAACCGGCGATTATCTGGCGCTGGATCGCGAGATGGCAGCACCTCAGCCGGGCGATCTGATCGCCGTCAGCTCTGCCGGTGCCTATGGTGCGGTGCAGGCAGGCACCTACAACTCGCGCCTGCTGGTTCCAGAAGTGCTTGTGAAGGACGACAAGTTCCACGTCATCCGTCCGCGCGGCACCTATGAGGAGCTGATCGCGCTCGATTCAGTGCCGGCCTGGCTCGACTGAACCGGCTTTATATCCCGTTTGGCCGATCACAATTGAGCGAAGCTGCCTAAAAAATGGGGGTTAGCACTTAGCTGCCCTCGTCTTCGCCACAAACAATGTTATCCTTACCTTTCGTAATCCAAACAGCTCGCCGTTCCGGGAATGGCGTTTGACGTGGCCAGAACCGGGAGAACGGATTGATGACCACAGCCGGTAAGGACAGCACAGGCAGAAAGCGCCCGACCGGCGCATTCGCGCAGCGGCCGGACCTTGCCCGCCGGGTTGCGGCCAAGCGCTTCTTCGCAAAAATCGTGCTGTTTTCGGAAAAAGTAGCGCCGAAGACGTTGTGGCCGCTGTCCATCGCTGCCGTGTTTCTGGCACTCGCCTGGTTCGGCCTTTACCGGCACATGCCGGATTTCCTGCGCCTCGGCATCGTTTTCGTTCTGGTTTTCGCTTTCATCACCACCGTCCTGCCGATCCTGCGGCTGAAATGGCCGACGGACAATGACGCCTCCCGCCTGCTGGAGGAACGCAATGGCATGGCGCACCAGCCGGTCGGCGTGCAGGAGGACGAACCGGCCTTCGATACGCCTTTTTCCCGCACGCTGTGGAAAGAACACCAGATCCGCATGGCGGAACGCATCGCCGCGCTCAATGCCGGCCTGCCGAAACCCGATATCGCCCGCCACGACCGTCTGGCGCTACGTGCCATTCCGGCGCTGCTTCTGGTCACTGCTTTCGGTTTTTCCTATTCCAATGGTGCAGGCACGGTTGCCGATGCCTTCCGCAGCCGACCTGCGGTTGGGCCACTCGATCCCGATATTCGTCTTGACGCCTGGGTGACGCCGCCCGCCTATACCGGCCGCGCGCCGATTTTTCTGACGGGACGCGACGCAACCAACCGCGACGCGGTTTCCGTGCCGCAATCCTCCAAGCTGACGATCCGCATGACCGGTGGTGATGGCGGGGAGGAAGTGACATTCGAGCCCGAAATGGCGGGCGCCCTCCAAAAGCTCATCCCCGAAGCGGCGCGCGCGGACAGCGCAAGTGGCGATGTTGCGGTTCAAACGCCGACCCGCTCGGCTGATCAGCCCGTCACGCCACGCACCTTTGCCATGGATGTGACCGAAAGTGGCATGATTACCGCCAATGGCGAACAATGGCTGTTCAACGTCATTCCCGACCAGCCGCCGACGATCGCCTTCGACAATATGCCACGCCGCGCCGTCAACGGTGCGCTGGAAGTGGGCTTCACCGCCAAGGATGATTACGGCCTGAAGGAAGCCCACGCCATCATCGAGCCGCTCGACATTGCGGAGGGTGCGACGGCACTTTACCCAGCGCCGGAATTCAAGCTCGATCTGCCGCGGCAAAACAATCGCGAGATAAAGGGCCTGACCAGCCGCAACCTGACCGAACATCCGATGGCGGGCAAGCGGGTGCGCATCACGCTCGTCGCAACGGACGGTGCCGGCCAGACCGGCCGCAGCCCCGCGCATGAGATGGTGCTGCCGGGCCGCAATTTCTCCGAACCGCTGGCGGCGTCCATTGCCGAACAGCGGCAGATCTTCTCGCTGGATACACGCCAGATGCCGAAGGCGATCGCCTATAACGAGGCGGTGGGAATGCGCCCCGAAGAAACCATTCCCAACACCACGCATTATCTGCTGCTGCAATCGGCGCAGACCCGCATGCGGCTTGCCTACAATGAGGAAATGCTGAAGAACACGTCGGATTACCTCTGGGAGATTGCGCTCGGCATCGAGGATGGCGATCTTTCGCAGGCAGAAAAACGACTGCGCGATGCCCAGACAGCGCTTTCCGAGGCGCTTCAGCGTAATGCCTCCGACGAGGAGGTCGCCAAGCTGATGCAGGAATTGCGCGAGGCGATGCAGCAATTCATGAGCGAAATGGCCCAGCGCATGCAGAATGCGCCGCAGGCCAACATGAACCAACAGGCGCAGAATGTATTGCGCCAGCGCGATCTGGAAAACATGATGAACCAGATCGAGAACCTTGCCCGTTCCGGCAATCGCGATGCGGCGCAGGAGATGCTTTCGCAGCTGCAGCGCATGATGAACAATCTGCAGGCGGGCAGGCCGCAACGTCAGGGCCAGCAGGGACAGCAGCAGAGCAGCAAGATGCGCCAGCAGATCGACAAGCTCGGCGAAATTCTGCAACAGCAGCAGAAGCTGATGGATGAGACCTTCAAGCTCGATCAGTCGCTTCGCGACCGCATGCAGCGCGGTGACCCCCAGCAGGACGGCGACGGCGAAGAGCCGCAGACGGGCGAAAACGGCCAGCAGCCGCAGCAGGGCCAGCAAGGCCAGCAAGGCGAGAATGGTCAGCAGGGCGGACAGAACGGCGAGCAGATGACCGCCGAACAATTGCGCGAGGCGCTGAAGAACCTGAGAGCGCAGCAGGATGCGCTCGGCAAGCAGCTCGGCGAATTGCAGCAGGGCCTGCGTGATCTCGGCATGGAACCGGGCGAAAACTTCGGCAAGGCGCAGCAGGAAATGCAGGGCGCCGGCGAGGCGCTCGGCAAAAGCCAGGGCGAGCAGGCGGTCGAAGGTCAGGGTAATGCGCTAAACGCGCTGCGTCAGGGCGCGCAGGATATGATGGGCCAGATCATGCAGGCCATGCGCCAGCAGGGTCAGCAACCCGGACAGGGGCAGGAAGGCATGGCCGGCCAGGGCGGACAGAACGGCCGCGACCCGCTCGGCCGCCCGCGCAGCACCACCGGCCCGGATTTCGGCGATCAGGTGAAGGTGCCTGATGAAATCGACGTGCAACGCGCCCGCGAAATTCTCGAAGCCATCCGCGAAAAGCTCGGCAACAACCCGCCCGGTGAAATCGAACGGCGTTATCTGGAGCGGTTGCTGGATATTCGGTGAGCGTTGCGCACAATCGTAGTGCACTTCGATACGTCCTCAGAGCTAAAATTTTTCCGTCATGCCGGACTTGATCCGGCATCCAGCCGCAGCGCGTCTGCGCGGCGAGAAGAAGTTCTTTCAGCCCAAGGACTTGGGCTGGCTAGATTCCGGCTCAGGGCCGGAATGACGAAGGTGGGGAATTGCGCAGAGCCAGAGGATGAGTAAGACCAACAAAAAAGGCGGCCCGCAGGCCGCCCTTTCAGTCTCAGTAATCTTCTCGTTCACGCCGCCAGCGCCCGCGCCACAGCCTTGCGAATATCCGGCAGCGCAAAGGGCTTGGAAACCACGTCCACAATCTTCGTCGCCAGATCATCAGCGCGTTCGCGCTGTTCGGCATAACCGGTCATCAGCAGGATGCGCATGGCCGGGAAGCGTTCGGCGGCGCGGTGCGCCAGCTCGATGCCATCCATGACCGGCATGCGGATATCCGAAAGAAGAAGATCGAAACTGGTCTCCTGAAGTTTTTCCAACCCCTGCTCGCCATCGGCCGCCTCATGGGTCTCGTGACCGTCGAGACGCAGCGCGCGGGCGACGAAAGCCCGCAATGCATCCTCGTCTTCGGTAATCAGAATTTTCGCCATTAATCATTGCTCCTGGGCATCATTTCCAGCCGTGAGCAACATCGCAGGCTCCTCTTTTCAAGAGGTAAACACCCGAGCCTTGGCTGGGTGAATGGTTAATGAGGCGTCTCCGTCCTGTGCCGTTCCGGCACGGCGACAGGGATCAGGCGTCGCCGGTCACGACGCCGACGAAGGGCAGTTCGCGGAAGGCATAGGCCACGTCCATGCCGTAACCAACGACAAAATAATCCGGGCATTCAAAGCCGACATAATCGGCCTCCAGATCTTCCTTGCGCTTGACCTTCTTGTCCAGCAGCACGGCGATGGTAACGTTACGCGCACCGCGCTCAAACAACAGTTCCTTGGCGAAACGCAGCGTGCGGCCGGATTCGAGAATATCGTCGACCAGAAGAACGTCGCGGTCCTTCACGTCGCTGTCGATATCCTTGACGATCCGCACCCCTTGCGAGACCGTGCCGGCGCCATAGCTAGACAGCGTAATGAATTCGACTTCGGGGGCAAGGCCGCTATCATGCAGTGCGCGGATAAGATCGGCCGCGAAAATAAACGATCCCTTGAGCACGGCGATGACCAGCAAATCCTTGGTCGGGCCACCGGCAATGTGCTTGGCCATATCGCGATTGCGCTCGGCGATCTGCTCGGCGGTATAAAGCGGCTCGATGTTTTTTCCACGGACGACGGGCATTCTTTCTCCTGTGCTGCGCCTCGCTGATTTTACCTTTCAGTAAAAATACGAAGACCACGCGTTAGCACAGTCAACGTTCGGACGCACCCGCCTCGACAAAGGAAAGCTTGATCTCCGGCGTTTTTCCACCGGGATGGCGCAACTTTGCCGAAAAACCGTGGCTGAAACCGGGCTGCATCTCTCTCACCGGCGGCTCGATGACCATGCTGGCCACCAGTTGCCCCTTGGCAACAAAGAGATCGGCACGCAGTGCCGGCACCTCTTCGAGGGCAGTGCCGTTATTTTCCACGATGCCACTAATGAGCAGGACATCCATGCCGCCCGCCTCCTGCGGCGTGATGGTGACATGGGAAATGGCGAGCGGGTTTACCGGTGCCGCAACCGCCGTTTTTTCCGGCACGACCACCGACAGGCCACCCGAGCAAACGAAAACTAAAATGGCAAGCCCGGCAACCAGCGCCGAATAGGCATCCGCCGACAGGCGCGACAATTTGCGATCCACCCAGCCGATGAAGGCAAGGCCGAGAATGCCGACGCTGACCGTCGGTTTTGCCATCTGCCGCCGCGCCGCGCCGCGATTGTCGTTTCCGGGCTGGCGCGCACGGTTTTCCTTGATGGTGACAAATTCCGCGTCTACCACGTCGTGGTCTGGATTTGCCGCCCGCGTCGTTCGACGCGACGGCGTCTCCGGCATCAGGAGGTCGAAATCGAATGCCGCTTGCCGGCGAGATGAACGGAACATAGCCATAGAATTCCTTGGGTGAGGTTTTCCGGCCCGCAAAACTGGGCATTGCAACGAATCCTGCCAAGTTTTAAATTTAATTGGTTAATGCTTCGCAAAAACGGCTCGCACAGGCCACCGGAACCGGGTTACACCGCGACGTCCGACCCTCGTGCGCCAGCGGCTTGCGAACCACCACGAACCGAAGAGACTGGAAGTCCGTTGATCCATTTCGAAAATGTCGGGTTGCGTTACGGCATGGGACCCGAGATCCTGAGGGACATGACCTTCGACATTCCCAAGGGCTCGTTCCAGTTTCTGACCGGCCCCTCGGGTGCGGGCAAGACCTCGCTGCTGCGCATGCTGTTGATGTCGCTGCAGCCGACACGCGGCCATATCCGCATGTTCAACCGCGATGTGTCGCGCATTCCGCGCAGTGAGCTGCCGATGTTGCGCCGCCGCGTCGGCATCGTCTTTCAGGATTTCCGCCTGCTGGATCATCTGACGACCTATGAGAATGTCGCCCTGCCGCTGCGCGTGCGCGGCAAGGAAGAAAGCGCATACCGCAACGACGTGATCGAGCTTCTGAAATGGGTTGGGCTTGGCGAGCGCATCAACGTGCTGCCGGCCATCCTGTCCGGTGGCGAAAAGCAGCGCGCCGCCATTGCCCGCGCCCTGATGGACCAGCCGGAAATTCTGCTGGCCGACGAGCCGACCGGTAACGTCGATCCGCCCATGGCCAAACGCCTTCTCAACCTCTTCCTTGAACTCAACCGGCTGGGTACGGCTGTCGTCATCGCAACCCATGATTTCGCGCTGATGGACCAGATCGACGCGCGCCGGATGATCCTGACCGAAGGGCGGCTCGACATCTATGAATGAGATCACCCGCAAACAATTGACGCCAGAAGCGGCCCAGCCGAAGCGCCCGCCCATGCGCATCCGCCCCATGGCACCCATCCTGCCGCCGTCGAACATTCAGGGCAATGCGCTGATGGTGGTGATTGCCATCATGGCGTTTCTCGCCTGCCTGACACTCGGCGCCGTCTCCATGGTGCGCGCCACAGCCGCCACCTGGCAGAGCCAGATTTCCCGCGAGATCACCATCCAGATCAAGCCCGAGGACGGACTGGATATGAATGCGGCGCTCACCAAGGCGCGCAATCTCGCGCTTACCTTCGTCGGCACGCGGGATGGCACGATCCTCGACGATGCAGCCACTGCGCGCCTGCTCGAACCATGGCTCGGCAGCGGTCTCGATCTTTCCGAGCTGCCCATACCGCGCCTCGTCGTCATCACCATCGACGAAAACAACCCACCCGATTTTCAGGCGATGCGGGACATGCTGAAGGCCGAGCTGCCGCAGGCGTTTCTGGACGACCACCGCACATGGGTGGACAGGCTGGTCTCCATGGCCAGAACCACGGTCATGATCGGCCTCGGCGTTCTGATCCTCGTTTTCACCGCCATGGTGTTGACGGTGGTGTTTGCGACGCGCGGGGCGCTTTCCGGCAACCGGCATATCGTCGAGGTGCTGCATTTCGTGGGGGCGGAAAGCAGCTTTGTGGCGAGGGAATTCCAGAAACACTTCCTGAAGATCAGCCTTAAGGGAGCGGCGGCAGGCGGCGCCCTTGCCGCAGCGGTTTTCCTGGCTGCCGGTTTCTGGCAATCGAGTACGGTCGCCACGCCGCAGAGCGATCAGGCGAGCGCGCTTTTTGGCTCCTTTTCAGTTGGTCTCGGCGGCTATATCGGCATCGCCACAACGATGATCGTCATCGCGCTTCTCACCACCATCACGGCGCGCGTGACCGTCATCCGAACCATCGACGATATCGACCGCGTCCGCTCCGATCCGTCGAAAAGTGACGGCCTCACATCGTGACCTTACGCCCCAAATCCCGTTGCAAACTGAAACGGTCACAAGCCGGATGTAACCTGCGGACGGTAGACAAAAATGCCTGTTCCTTGCCTTAATCGGCGAGTATTCAGGAGGAATGTTTGTGAGTCGAACAGACCAGGATCAGACGGCGACGCGATCGGCCAGAAAGGGCCTGTTGTCGCGGCGGGGTCCGTTGCGCCGTTTTATTCGCGGTATCATCCTGATTTGCGTCATTCTTTTCGGCATTTTTTTAGGTGGCTTCCTGTGGTTCGCCGATTCCGTCGCCTCAATGCGCCCGCCGGAGGGCACGAAGGGCGATGCCATCATCGTTCTGACCGGCGGCTATCAACGCATCGAACAGGCGGTCGGTCTGCTACGTGATGGCGTGGGCAAACGTTTACTGATTTCCGGCGTCAACCCCGCCACCACCCGCACGCAGATCCGCAAGATGACGCAAGGCTCATCCGACATGTTTTCCTGCTGCGTGGATATGGGTTACAAGGCCATGGACACGATCGGCAATGCCAACGAAGCGGCAAGCTGGATACGCGATCACAACTATTCCTCGATCGTCGTCGTCACCAATAATTATCATATGCACCGCAGCCTGCATGAATTGCGCAGCGCCAGCCCGCAGACGCGATTCATCGCCTATCCCGTCATCAGCGCCGATCTCGCCCGCACGAACTGGTTCGTGGAGCCGGATGTGGTCAGAACCATGCTCTACGAATATTTAAAGTTCGTGGCGGCAGCAGGACGCGACCTGACCGGCTTCGGCAAGGGCGATGGCCTGCGCAAGGCCGCCGCCGATCATTCCATGCCGAAGGTGGCGACCGCTTCTCCATGAACGGCAAGAAACGCGCTTGCTGCGGGACCTTGTTTTCGTGTAGGCGTCTGGCATCGGCATCCGGCATCGAGGCCATCAGAGCTTCGGAACGGCTGCGCCCCGGGAAGGTTGTTGATGCTCAAGCTGCGCTCTTTTCTTTTCAATACGCTGTTTTATCTCAACCTGATTGTCCGCATGATCGTGCTAACGCCGATCTATTTCATCCTGCCGCGCAAAATCGCCTTCGAAATTCCCAAGAACTGGGCGCGGTCCAACCATTGGCTGATGAAAAACATCGTCGGCACCACCTTCGAGATCGAAGGGCTGGAGAACATCCCGGAAACCGGCTGCATTTTCGCGCCCAAGCATCAATCCTTCTGGGATACCTATGCACTGCTGCCCAATCTGCCGGACCCCGTCTACATTCTGAAACGGGAATTGATGTGGATTCCGCTGTTCGGCTGGTATGTGATGAAACAGCGGATGATCCCGGTCAACCGCGCCGCACGTGGCAAGGTCATGCTGAAGGTGATGGAGCGGGCGAAAGAGGAAATGGCGGCAGGCCGCGAACTCATCATCTACCCCGAAGGCACACGCCGTCCGCCCGGCGCCGAACCCGAGTACCGTTACGGTATCGCCCGGCTCTACCGTGACCTGCAGGTGCCAGTCATTCCCGTCGCCATGCATCCCGGCCTCTTCTGGCCACGCCGTTCGACCATGCGTTATCCCGGCCATTTCAAGGTGCGTATCCTGCCGGCCATCGAGCCGGGGCTGGACCCCGACGTGTTTTTCAAGCGATTGATCGAGGTGACGGAAAAAGCGAGCGACGAATTGCTGCTGGAAACCGCGCGCAACAATCCGCACCTGCCGCTGCCGCCAACCGCCATCAAGCGCATCGCCGAACTTCAGGGCACGGAAACGACCTCCGCCGACTAAACCGCAAGCGTGCCGACATTGGCGGCGATGCTTTCCAGCAGAGAGTCGCGGATGCCCATATCCTGCAGATGCTGCACGGTATTGAAAACGTAATCGGTGTTGGGACCCGAGCGGCCGGATGCGGCAGCAATGATCGTCGCCGCCTCTGCGACACCCAGCCCGCCGATATATTGTTCATGCGCGGGATCGGCCACATAGGTCACGGCACTGCTGCGCCGGCCATCGGAAAGCGCGATGGCGACGACACGTTCCTTGTAGACATTCGTTACCAGCTCGCGCTCACGCAGGTAAGCCATCACCGGCTCGTGGTCCTTCGCCTCGACCCGGAAGGCGACACCAAGGCAGGAGCCGCCACGCTCCAGACCCAGCACGAGACCGGGCTTTTCCGTAGTGCCTCTGTAAAAATTGGAACTGATGCAGAGCGAGCGACGATAACCGTGCAACCGCGCCTGCTGCCTTTCCGCGAAGGCAAAGCCGGGGTTCCACATCAACGAACCGTAGCCAAAGACCCAAAAATCGTCCATATCCCAAGCCAAATCTAAATTCCCTGAAGTCTGTTCATCGGAGATCAATATGGCAGCGTCAAGCCAATCCGGCACCGCCAAAAAATTCCTCTGGCTTGCCATCGCCATCCTTGTGGTCATCGGACTTTATACGGCCGGATGGTTTTATGCCGCCGACAGGCTGAAACAGACGGTACTGAACGTCATTTCGCCCTCGCAGGCGAGGAATGTCAGCGGCGAATGCGGCGATATCGCCTTCCGCGGTTATCCCTTCCGCATCGGCCTTTTCTGCTCCAAAGTGACCGTGGACGACAGCGGCAACGGCGTTTCAGCGTCTTTCGGCGAACTTCGCTCGGCGGCACAGGTCTATAATCCCGGCCATATTGTCTGGGAACTCGATTCGCCGGCGGAAATCCGATCCGCCCATGGCCTGACCGTTTCAGCCTCCTGGCAGAACATGCAGTCGAGCATCGTCACCAAGCTGAAGGGCATCGACCGCACCTCGCTGGTGATCGACGGTCTCAAGGCGCAGGCGGTTTCCTCCGTTACCGGCCAGACGATTGATTTCGATGCCGTCAAGACGGAAATGCACCTGCGCCAGAACGGCGCCGATCTTGACGGCGCAATCACGCTGACCGACTCGGCAACCGTCATCAAGGATTGGCCGCAGGTTCTTCCCCGCCTCGATGCCATCATCGATGTGACGCTCGCGGGTAAGGCGGGCATGGTGGACGGCAGCGACACGTCAGGCCTTTATGGCACAAGCGGCGAGCTTCGCCGGCTGTTGGCCGATATTGGCGACGGCCGCACCATGCGCATCAGCGGCCCTTTCTCCTTCGACAATGAAGGCTATCTATCCGGTCAGTTCAAGCTGGAGATCGAAAAGCTCGGCGCATGGTCGGACAATGCCAAGCAGGCGTTTCCACAGCTGCAATCCACCATCGATACGGCCCGCAAACTGCTCGGCGCGCTCGCCGGCGGCGGAGACAGGGCATCGGTCGATCTCGTGGTGGACCGCGGCCGTGCCACCGTCAGCGGCTTCATCCCGCTGGGCAAGATACCGCCGATTTAACAGAGAGGTTTTGTGAAAAATACCTCAGCGGCATCCTGAATCTCCGCAAAGTTCAGGATGCCCGCTTCTTGATATCCATTGTGACGATGCCACCTCTGTGGTTCCTCTTCATCCTGCTGGCTCGAGGTCATCACCAGAGATGCCCCTTGCTGACGCATTTGAGTTTCCCAAAAACCCGTAAGCGCTGCGCCGACTCCATGCCGGCGAAATTCAGGAATGACGCGGATCATGTCCATATAGGGAATCTTTCCCCAGAACATTGAGAAGCGCAGAAAGCCGACTAAAACCAAATCTTTTTTTGCGACGAGATATTCGCGGTGTCCAACGCACCGCCGCAACCAAGCCTCATCAATCCATTTGTCTTCACGCAGGAGCCAATCGATATCGCCATCCATCGCTGCCGATATCGATATCATGCCAGCCACCTATTTCTTCTGGTCCAGCGCATGACGCCCGAAGTCGGGCGTATCAACGTCCTGACCAGCCTCAATGATGGAGCGGCGGATGGAGCGTGTGCGGGAGAACAACTCAAACAACTTGTCGCCCTCGCCCCAGCGGATCGCTCTTTGCAGCGACGCAAGGTCCTCGGAAAACCGCGCCAGCATTTCGAGAATGGCATCCTTGTTGTGCAGGCAGACGTCACGCCACATGGTCGGATCGGAGGCGGCGAGACGGGTGAAGTCACGGAAGCCGGAAGCGGAATATTTGATGACTTCCGATTCGGTCACCGTCTCCAGATCGTCCGCCGTGCCGACGATATTGTAAGCGATGATATGCGGCAGATGCGAGACGATCGCCAGAACCTTGTCGTGATGTTCGGCATCCATTTCATCGACGCGCGAGCCTAGCGCCCGCCAGAAATCCTTCAGCTTTTCCAGCGCCTCGGCGTCCGTGCCCGGCAGCGGCGTAAAGATGCACCAGCGCTCACGGAACAGACCGGCGAAACCGGCATCCGGACCGGATTTTTCCGTGCCCGCCAGCGGATGGCCGGGAATGAAATGCACATTGTCAGGCATATGCGGCGCCATCTGGGCGATAACCGAGGCCTTGGTGGAGCCGACATCGGTGACGATGGCGCCCGGTTTCAGATGCGGCGCAATCTGCTGCGCCACACTTTCCGACGCGCCGACCGGCACCGAAACAATGACGAGATCGGCATCCTTCACCGCTTCCGCCGCCGAGACGGAATAGTCCGTGCCAAGCGCCAGTTCCTCCGCCCGTTTCAGCGTGTCTTCGCTGCGGGTGGAAATCGTCACATTGCGGGCAAGCCCCAGTTCGCGGATGTCGCGGGCAATCGACGAGCCGATCAGGCCGATGCCGATCAGCGCGATGCGTTCAAACATGATCTCGCCCATCACGCCTGCCCCATGAACTCGGTAAGTGCGGCGATAACGCCGAGATTGGCTTCTTCCGAGCCGACGGTCATTCTCAGCGCATTCGGGAAACCGTAACCACGCACTGCACGCAGGATGTAACCGCGTCGGCTCAGGAACTCATCCGCATCCGTTGCCCGCCTGCCATCCTGATCGGGGAAATGGATCAGGACGAAATTGGCAACAGACGGCGTGATTTCGAGGCCGAGACCGGTGAAGGCGGTCGTCAGCTTGTCCATCCACAGCGCATTATGCGCCACGGCCTGTTGGACAAAGCCCTGATCGCGGATTGCAGCGGCACCGGCAGCGATGGCTGGCGCGCTCATGTTGAACGGGCCGCGAACGCGGTTCAACGCATCGATGACGGCGGCCGGACCATACATCCAGCCGACGCGCAGCGCGGCCAGACCATAGACCTTGGAGAAGGTGCGGGTCATCACCACGTTGCGGTTGCCGGATACCAGCTCAAGCCCCGCTTCGTAATCATTCCTGCGCACATATTCGGCGTAAGCCGCATCCAGCACCAGCACGGCATGTTTCGGCAGACCGGCCTGCAGGCGGCGGATTTCCGCGACGGGAACATAGGTGCCGGTAGGGTTGCCCGGATTGGCGATGAAAACCATCTTCGTCCTCGGCGTGACGGCGGCAAGCACGGCGTCCACATCCACCGCGCAGTCCTTTTCCTTCACGGTCACCGGCGTCGCGCCCGCACCCATGATCTGGATCTTGTAGACGAGGAAACCGTGCTCGGTGATGATCGCCTCATCGCCCGCGCCGAGATAGACATGGCAAAGCAGGCCCAGAAGCTCATCCGAGCCATTGCCGCACATGATGTTCGCGATGTTGAGGCCGTGCACGTCGGCAATCGCCTGACGCAACGCTATCGCCTGACCGTCGGGATAGATCTCCAGATGGCTGGCGGCCGCACCGAAAGCTTCGATCGCCTTCGGGCTCGGACCGAGCGGTGTTTCGTTGGAGGAGAGCTTATAAACCTTCGCAACGCCGTCCACATGTTCCTTGCCAGGAACATAAGCGGCGATATCCAGAATACCCGGACGCGGAACAGGTTGGTTAAGCTCTGCACTCATTTGATCGACCTTTGGAAAAACGCCGGAGAACCCGGCAAAAGCAATGCCGGAGGCATTAGACCGGAATGGCCGCTTTGTCGAGGGTCAGCGCGGCTTTCCCGGTTTTGCAGCAGTGCGGGTGGTGGGTACCCCCTGCGGCGCGAGAACCGGCACAAAAACCCGGCGCGAGGCGCGCTGGGTGACTGGCAATCCCTGATAGAGACGCTTCTGGGCTTCAACCACGATGACGCCGGAAAACAGCGGCCAGAGCCTGCGGCCGGTGAGTTCGAGGTAACGGCGGAATTTCAGCACGGGCCGGCTGGTAGTGGGCGGAAAGAACAGTGCTTCGGCCGAAGCCCCCGGCGTGAAATTGGTTTCGCGCAGAAGCGCCGTCAGCTGTCCGCGTGAGTAGGGCCGCCCGGAACCGAAAGGCGTGTGTTCCATGCGCGCCCAGACCCCCCGCCGGTTCGGCACCACGATGACCAGACGGCCACCCGGCGCCAGCACCCGCCACAGTTCCTTCAAACTCTCGCGTGGATTTTCGGCAAATTCCAGCGCATGCACCATCAGGACCCGATCTATCGACGAATCGGGCAGCGGCAATTCCTCGTCAAACACCAGCGCGGTGGAGGAAAGTTCGCCAGCCGGCCAGTTCACCGCCCCCTGCCCCGCCGGCATGAAGGCGAAAGTGCGCTCCGTATCGTGGCGGAACCGCTCTAGAAACGGCACGGCATAACCGAGGCCGACCAGCCGTTCCTCCGGCAAGGGCGGCCATAGCGTCGAAAGCGCCATGGTAATCGCCTGCTCGGCGGAGCGGCCAAGCGGAGAATGATAGAATTCGCGCAGATCGACGATATCGGTATTCATGGGCGAGAATGTAGCATCAGGCGGTTGGACTTCAAGGCGTCTGCCCCTACATTGGAAGTCAGTTGGGAAAGTCAGGCGGACAAATGCGCCGGTTTTGGCCGGTAAATGGAGAGGACACGATGAAACCTTTGGAAATAGACGTCTTTCTTTGCCGCAGCGACAATTTCGGAGTGCTCCTGCACGATCCCGAAAGCGGGGCAACCGCTGCCATCGATGCGCCGGAGGAAGGGCCGATCCTGCATGCTCTCGATGGCCACGGCTGGAAACTGACGCATATCTTCACCACTCACCACCATCAGGACCATGTGGAAGCCAATCTGGCGCTGAAGGACAAGTTCCGCTGCGAGGTGTACGGCCCCTATGACGAGGCGATTGCAATACCGGGCCTTGATCGCTCGCAGGCCGATGGTGATGAGTTCGAATTCGCCGGACGCCGCGTTCAGGTCATTGCCACACCCGGCCACACGGCGGGCCACATCTGTTATTATTTGCCGGATGATGGCTTGCTATTTGCCGCCGATACGCTGTTCGCCATGGGCTGCGGCCGCCTGTTCGAGCGCCCCGCGGCGGATATGTGGCACTCCTTCCAGAAACTGATGGCCCTGCCGGATGAGACGCGCGTCTATTTCGGCCACGAATATACGCTTTCGAATGCCCGTTTTGCACTGACCGTTGATCCCGACAATGCAGTGCTGAGCGAACGCGCAGCGCGTGTCGAGACGGCGCGGAAGGCCAATGAGTTCACCATTCCCACCACCATCGGGCTCGAAAAGCAGACCAATCCCTATATGCGGGTGACGGACGCCGGCATTCGCAGACATCTTGGCCTTGAAGGGGCCACCGATGCCGACGTCTTTGCGGAAATTCGCACGCGCAAGGACAATTTCTGATGGGCGCCGATCTGTCTGCGGAAGCGATCATTCGCGAATTGGGGCTGGAACCGCATCCCGAAGGCGGTTTTTACCACCAGACTTTTCGCGACAGGGCAGGCGGCGAGCGTGGCCACTCGACGGCGATTTATTATCTGCTGGAAAAGGGTGTGCGTTCGCACTGGCATCGGGTCACCGACGCGGTGGAGGTCTGGCATTATTACGCCGGCGCGCCGATCACGCTGCATCTTTCGGACGACGGCCGGGAAGTGCAGACCTTCACGCTCGGCCCTGACATTCTTGAAGGCGAGCGCCCGCAGGTGATCGTGCCGGCCAATTGCTGGCAATCGGCGGAAAGCCTCGGCGACTTCACCCTCGTCGGCTGTACCGTTTCGCCGGGCTTCGCTTTTTCGAGCTTCGTTATGGCTGAACCCGGCTGGTCGCCGGGTGGTGTGCCGTAGACGCCAGAACAATGCCGGTGGAGTGAACCTATGCCACTTGTTTCTTCTCCCTGAGGGGGAGAAGAAACGCGCGGCAACGCCGTGCTATCAATCCCGGTCAGCCCCCGTATTTCGTCGCGGTAATATAGACCTGCCCCACCCGCGTTGGAATGATGGCGTAGACCGGCGCATAAACATCCATATTGTTCGACTTGGCGAACCAGATCTCCATCGAGATGGATTTCAGATATTCGATATCCTTGCGTCCCTGCCGATAACCCGATTTCGGCACGTAACGCGCCTTGCAGACGATGGCATCGCCACTGAAGCCGTTGGTCTTGAACGGCTTGGTGCCACTGGGGCTCAAAACGAGGTCGAGACGCGATTCGCCATCATAGATCGGCAGACGCGTGGGGCAGATGCGGCCACCTGAGGGAATGATGAGACCGGAAATCGGATCGAGAACCGAGCGCAGGTCGCGATCCTTCACGTCCACCCAGTTGTCCGGCCGGGCCTTCTGCTCCGGTTTCACCGTCGTCGAGGTGACATTGCCGTTGCGGTAGACGACGTCATAGGTCCGTACCCGCTTGCCGTCCTTGTAGACCAGCGAATATTCGTTCGCCTGCAGCCGGTGGCCGCGCTTGGCGCCGGAAACCGTCGTCTTGCCGGAAATATCCTTGAGAATGCTGGCAAGGCCGGCGGCGCTGAAGGAGCCGGAGATCGAATAATTCGGCCCGTCCATGCGAGTCGAAAAACTTGCCCGCGCAATCGGCAGAATGCCGAGATTGATGCTGTATTCGCTTGTATGGCGTGCTTCGGCGGCGAGCGAGGGGGAGACGCCCGCAAACGCCATTGTCACGGCCATGAAAATGCTTTTTCCTCTGGCAATCATTTCGATATCACCTTAAAAGAGGCGCGGAAGCGGCCTTATCGGGCGATGATATACGCTGACTTGTGGCAATAAAAAAGCGGACGACGGTTGAAAACGCCGGAATTTCCTTTCATTTGATCGCGAGCGGCTTGACTGTTAAGTCTCGTCTGACTATAGAACCGCAACTTTCCAATCAAGGCCAGTTGGATTGCCTCTCCGGTTTTGCCGGTGGCGAGCCAGTGGCGAAACAGACGAACGAAATAGGTGTACCCATGTCCCGTGTATGCGAATTGACCGGCAAGGGCGTCCAGACGGGCAACAACGTCAGCCACGCCAACAACAGGACCAAGCGCCGGTTCCTTCCGAACCTCTGCCAAGTCACGTTGATCTCCGATGCTCTCGGCCAGCGCTTCCGCCTGCGTGTTTCCGCAGCTGCTCTGCGTTCCGTTGAACACCGTGGCGGCCTCGATGCTTTCCTTCTGAAGTCCGGCGAAAATGATCTGAGCATGCGCGCTCGTCTCCTGCGCCGCCAGATCGCCAAGAAGACGGCTGAAGCTGCTTAATAGCGGTTTCGACATCATCGATATTCAGAAGGCTTGAATGGCTTTTGCCGCTCAGGCCTTTTGTCTGTCTAAATTCGCTCCAACTGGTGGCATCACCCAGGATAAAAAAATGCTGACCCTGCGCTATACGCTGATCTACGTTCTACTGATGACACTGGTGGTCGTCGCTTCCAATATTCTGGTGCAATATCCGCTTTCCGGATCGCTGTTCGGCGTCAATCTGGGCGATCTGTTGACCTGGGGCGCCTTTACCTATCCGGTCGCCTTCCTCGTCACCGACCTGACAAACCGCCAGTTCGGCCCCTCGGTCGCGCGGCGCGTCGTGCTCGCGGGCTTTGTCGTTGGGGTAACGCTGTCCTTCTGGACTTCCATTCCGCGCATCGCAGTGGCTTCCGGCACCGCCTATCTCATCGGCCAGTTGCTCGATATTTCGGTCTTCAACCGCCTGCGCCGCCAGCGCTGGTGGCATGCGCCGCTTGCCGGCTCGATGCTGGGTTCGGTACTGGATACGGCACTGTTCTTCTCCATCGCCTTTGCCGCGAGTTTCGCCTTTGTCGGCCCCAATGATGCCTTCGCCATCGAAAACGCACCCATACTCGGCGCGCTTACCCTTGAAGCGCCGCGTTGGATTTCCTGGGCATTGGGCGATCTTTCGGTGAAAATCCTTGTCGGCCTGGTCATGCTTCTGCCTTACGGCGCGCTGATGAACACGCTGAAGCCGATGCCGGGCACAGTCAAATCGGGCTGACATTATCCGCCAGCCGCATTTGAAGCTGTGCAGGCGTGGATCAAATCACGCTTGCAAACCGGCGGACCGCGTTGCAGTCTGCCGTCCGTGGTGCAGCACGGAGGCGGATCGGCATGCAGATCAAGGATGTTATCGACATTGTGGATGCGACGAGCGCGACGCTTTCGGGCTCCAGCTTTGATGACGTCAATCTGTCGGGAACGGTCTTCAACAATGTCAATCTGGCCGGCACACGCTTCAACGACATCAACTTTTCCGGTGCGTCGTTTACGGATAGCAACATGTCCGGCTGGTCGATCGATGACGTCAATTTTACCGGACTGAAGCTGAGCAACACAAATCTGTCCGGCGCGCAGATAACGGCATGCCGAATGACAGGCATGAAGATCGACGGCGTTCCGGTCGAGGATCTCCTCGCTGCCTACAAGGCGGCACAGGAGAAGGCCTGATATTCACTCCACCAGCTTGAATTCCAGCATCAGATTGCGCTGGAGAAACGAGTGGTTGTCATCGGACACGATGATGAGGCGCGTCGAGCCATCCGGCCCCTTCACCACATCCATGCCTTCCATATTGTCGATCTGGTAGGCCATGCCCGCTTCCATGAGGATTTCACCATCCACCACGGCACCCGGCCGGATATCGCCCCCGCGGATGCGGCGGATGCGCATGCCGACACCTTCGGCGAAATTAAAGCGCCGCTCAAGAAGCAGCAGATCGCCGTTCGGCAGGAAAGCGCCATCAGTCACATCGAATGACGGATGATGGGTGACCGCGAATGTGCCCTTCAGCGGGCCTTCCAGGATGGCCGCGAGAAGATTGCCGTCCGCATCGATACTTTTTTCAGCGACCACGACCAGAGCGCCGGCGAGCGGCGAATCGGCTGGCGATACCGCCAAGGCCTCCATGCCACCGTTGTGGCGCAGTTCATTATTGGGAATGAGATGTGGCAGGCGACTGAGCGGCTTGGACGTCGCAAAGCCCGGATCCGGATAGATATCGATCCTGTGCCGCTGCTCGTAGCTGACGAACACCTTGCCGTCGCGCAGCGCCAGCCCTTCCGCATCCATTTCCATCTTGCGCGGCGGCTCGCGGCCACTCATGTCCAGCATGGGAGTGATGCGGGCATCGGCAAGCCCGGACAGCGCGCCAGCCGCACCACGCGTGATCCTGCCCGTCAGCCAGTGGCCGGTATCCAGCACCGCGATAAATTCCTCACCATCGGGACGGAAGCGGATGGAGGATATCGCCCCGAACAGCTTTTCCGGGGCGCTCATCACCATGCCGCCGATAAATTCCAGCTTGCCGAAACGTTTTGCGCTGGTGCCGACCTCAAAACCCGACAGCAGACGAACGCTCACCGGTACATCGATGGTCGAGGCGCCGATGGGAATGGGAAACAGAGAAGCCGCCGCAAGAACCGTAGCGACCGCCAGAGACCTGCAGGAAAAGGACACCCGGCCCCGCTTATCCGGCACGGCGGACCCTGTGGGACGAACCGGAAGCACTGCTCGTATCCTCGAAGAGAGCAGCAAGCTGCTCGGTCATCGCGCCGGCAAGCTCATCCGCATCAACGATGGTCACGGCGCGGCGGTAATAACGGGTCACGTCATGGCCGATGCCGATTGCCAGCAGTTCCACCGGCGAGCGCGTCTCGATCTGCTCGATGACCGCACGCAGATGCCGTTCCAGATAGTTGCCCGGATTAACTGACAGGGTCGAATCATCCACCGGCGCACCGTCGGAGATCATCATCATGATCTTGCGTTGCTCGGGGCGGCCGATCAGGCGGTTATGCGCCCACATCAGCGCTTCGCCGTCGATGTTTTCCTTGAGCAGGCCTTCGCGCATCATCAGGCCGAGATTGCGCCGTGAGCGCCGCCATGGGGCATCCGCAGACTTGTAGATGATATGGCGCAAATCGTTGAGGCGGCCCGGCGAAGCGGGTTTGCCATTGGCGAGCCATTGCTCGCGCGATTGTCCGCCCTTCCACGCCTTGGTGGTGAAGCCGAGAATTTCGACCTTCACGCCCGACCGTTCCAGCGTGCGCGCCAGAATATCGGCGCAGGTGGCTGCAACCGTGATCGGACGGCCGCGCATCGAACCGGAATTATCGATGACCAGCGAAACCACCGTGTCGCGGAACTTGGTATCACGTTCCTTCTTGAAGGAGAGCGGCTGCATGGGATCGATGATGAGCCTGACGAGACGGGCCGGATCGAGATAACCCTCTTCCAGATCGAAATCCCAGGAGCGGTTCTGCTGCGCCATCAGGCGGCGCTGCAGCCGGTTCGCCAGACGCCCGACGGCACCCTGCAGATGGGCGAGCTGCTTGTCGAGGAAGGCGCGCAGGCGGTCCAGCTCGGCATCGTCGCACAGTTCTTCGGCGCGGATTTCCTCGTCGAATTCCTCGGTAAAGATGCGGTAGTCGACCTTCTCGTTAAAATCGTCGAAGGGGCTATTGGGGCGACGCGTCTCACCGGGCGTTTCGGAATCCTCGTCGAGGTCGTCGGACATTTCCTCGTCCGACATCTCGGCGCCGTCCATCTCGCCTTCTTCCATTTCCTCCTGCGAGGCCTCGTTTTCATCGGCAGGCGTCGCATCGGAGCCGGCCTCTTCCTCGACCTGCTCTTCCTCGGTCTCGTTGGTGCGCGGCTGATCCTCGTTGGATTCCGCCTCCTGGCTCTCCGGGTCGTTATCCTCGTCGCCGAAATCCTCCGCCATCTGCATGGAGGTCAGCATCTTGCGCACCAGCCGCGAAAACGCCTTCTGGTCGGTAATGACGCGGGAGAGATCGTTGAGGTCGCCTGCCGCCTTGTCTTCAATGAAGTCGCGCCAGAGATCGAGAACCTTGCCAGCACTTGCCGGCGGCTTTTCGCCGGTCAGTTTCTCACGCACCAGAAGCGCGACCGCCTCCGCGAGTGGTGCGTCATCCTTATTGTTGATGCCGGAGAAATTGGCCTTGGCGTATTTTTCCGTATTCATCGCCTGAATGTTGGACGCCATGCCCGGCATGCGCAGCGCGCCGATGGATTCCACCCGCGCCTGTTCGACGGCATCGAAAACCAGCTGCGCTTCGGCGCCCTGCGGCGACATCAGCGCATGCGTATCCGCATCATGGCAAGCAAGCCGCAGCGCCATGGAATCACCGAGACCACGCGTGATGGCGATCTCATGCGCCGTGGGTTTCTTGGAAATTTCCGGCAGGCGCATACGCTCACCGGCAAGACCCGGCCGCTCATTGGCGAAGACGACTTCGACCTCGGCATCACCGGCAACGGATCGCACGCACCCGGCAATCGCCTGACGCAACGGCTCCGTATCAACAGCCGTACCCGGTTTTGCTCTGGAATTGTCGCCGCGCGCTGCCATTGTCTTTCCTGTCATTTGTAGACACGTGGGAGCCGCCCATCAAAGGATGCGCGGCCCGCCGGCGTCTTCAAGTCATCGGTGATTTCTCCGGACGAACCGGGGAATATCAGGCGCTGAGAACGATGTTCGCAGCGCTTTCCTTCAGCTCGACGCCGAAAGCCCGCTGATATTGCTCGGCCACCAGCGTGCGCTCCAGCTCGTCGCACTTGTTGAGGAAGGTTACGCGGAAGGCAAAGGCGAGATCGCCGAAGATTTCCGCATTTTCCGCCCAGGTAATGACGGTACGCGGGCTCATGACCGTGGACAAGTCGCCATTAACGAAGGCCGAACGGGTGAGATCGGCCACGCGCACCATCTTGGAGACGTTTTCGCGGCCCTTCGGATTGTCGAAGCTCTTCACCTTGGCGGCAACGATGTTCACTTCCTGCTCATGCGGCAGGTAGTTCAGCGTGGTAACGATGGACCAGCGGTCCATCTGCGCCTGGTTGATCTGCTGCGTGCCGTGGTAAAGGCCGGTCGTATCACCGAGGCCGACCGTGTTGGCGGTCGCGAAAATACGGAAGGCCGGGTGAGGACGGATGACGCGGCTCTGGTCGAGCAGGGTCAGGCGGCCGGAGGATTCCAGTACGCGCTGGATAACGAACATCACGTCCGGGCGGCCGGCATCATATTCATCGAAGACTAGCGCTACATTGTGCTGGTAGGCCCAGGGCAGAATGCCGTCCTTGAATTCGGTAACCTGCTTGCCGTCCTTCAGGACGATGGCGTCCTTGCCGACGAGATCGATACGGCTGACATGGCTGTCGAGGTTGACGCGCACACAGGGCCAGTTGAGGCGGGCAGCCACCTGCTCGATATGGGTGGACTTGCCCGTGCCGTGGAAACCGGAAACCATGACACGTCGGTTGTGAGCAAAACCGGCTAGGATCGCGAGGGTCGTATCGCGGTCGAAAAGATAGTCAGGATCGAGATCCGGCACATAGGCGTCGCCCTGGGAATAGGCGGGAACCCGCAGATCCGTATCAATGCCGAAAACCTCCCGCACGGACACTGTCGTGTCGGGCAGGTTGGAAATATCAAGGTCGATTTTGCTCATCACGTCTCCAAGGCGGGCGGCAGCCACCCGGCCACATCATCAATCAGGCGGTAAACACGTAAGTTGGCTTAGCAGAAACCTGACTGCTTTAACAATTGATATGCTTGAACAACAGCCCGAAAACGTTCTTCCGAACCGCGATCGCCACCATTAGCATCAGGATGGTGCTTTTTGACAAGCTCCTTATAGCGCCTTTTAATGTCTTCCTGCTTCGCATTGGCCGCAAGACCGAGCGTATCGAAAGCTTTCGCCTCCAGCGTCTTCAGCTTGCGGTCCTTTTGCAGGCGCTCTCCGCCAGCCTTTGCGCCGCCGGCAAAACCGCCGGTGAAGCCGAAAGGATCACGGATACGGGCATTGCCGGCCGCGCCGGATCGCAGCGTGGAGTGAAGGGGGCTGTCGCGCGCCGTCTTGTTGACGCCGACCGTCCAGGTCGGGCGATGGCCGGTGATCGCCTCCTTCTGGTAACGGGCGATCTCGCCGTCTGACAGGCCGGAGAAATAATTATAGCCCTTGTTGTATTCCTTCACATGCTCAAAACAGAACAGGAAGAATTGCCCCTCGGCATTGCGGCCGACGGGTGCGCGGTGAACGCCCGGTTTATCGCATCCATCCCACTGGCAGGTGGGAGCCTGAACCTCAGGTTCCCGCTCCCTTTTCCGGCGCGTGCGGATGCGGTCGAAATATTTCGAATCCAGTTTCATGATGTCCTGATTATGGAGTGCTAAAAGCCGCACAACAAGAATTGACAAAGCGGAATGTTGCTGGCTTTTAGGTAACCCCCTTTGAAGACCAGCCAACAGGAATGGAGCCCTTCGCATGTCCCTGCGAGAACGTATAGAAACGAAGCTGCGTGAGAGCTTTTCACCAGAGCGTCTGAAAGTCGTTGATGAAAGCCAGATGCATGCGGGCCACCAGCCGGATATGACCGGCACGGGCGAGACACATATGCGTGTTCAGATAGTGTCGGAAAGCTTCTCCGGCAAGTCTCGCGTCGAACGCCACCGGGCGATCAATGCCGTTTTGAAGCCGGAACTCGACGCGGGGCTGCATGCGCTGGCAATAGAGGTAGCGGCACCGGGGGAAGCGGTGCGGTTTTAGGCTTAACTGCGCAGCATTACATTCGTGTTTCTGAGATGAGAACCTGATTGATCTAAATATCTTTTCGTACTGACACTCAATCACAGGGATACGGTCCCGGTCCCGTACGAGAGAATGATGCCTCACTTCTACGTTGTAACCGATTGTGAATTCGACGGTCCGATCCCAGGAAAAAACTCAATGTTGTCATTCGGTTCTGTTGCAGTCTCAGAAACCGGCGAAATTCTCGGCGATTTCGAGACCGTTCTGGAACGGCTGGAAAATGCGGAGAGCGACCCCGTAACCATGGAGTTTTGGCGCAAACATCCAAAGGCCTGGGAAGCAGCGACGGAAAACGCTCAACCTGCCGCGGTCGCTATTCAAAGTTTCGTGGCGTGGATAAAATCCTTTGATGCTGAGCCGATATTCGCAGCCCATCCAGTGTCTCTCGACTGTCTGTGGTTAGATTATTACCTGAAGCGGTTTACAGGTCAGCCGCTTTTTGAAGGCCCGTGGGTTTCCAACCGCCTTTTCAGGTATGCTCCCCTTTGCATCATGTCCATGGTCGCGGGAAAAACCGGTCGCGATTACTGGAGCTGTGACGTTCAGCACTATCCCGCAGAATGGCTGGGTGCCATTGAGCACACCCATCGTGCAATCGACGATGCGCGCGGTTATGCAAACCTTCTGAGTTTCATGCTCAACAAAGGATGAGCTTTCCACGCTGTGGTTTTGCAAATGAAGAGGGTTAGCTTAGGGCTTGAGCTGCCCCTCACCCCGGATGCTTCTCCGACAGGAACGACTGCACCTCCGACGACGCCACATCATCAGCAACGAAAGATTGGCCGATGCCGTGGGTGAGGATGAAGGTGAGCTTGCCGCCCTTGACCTTCTTGTCCTGCGCGATTGCCGTCATCAGCGTCTCGACCGGCGGCAGCTCACCGGGGATGTCCTTCATCGTCGTGGGTAGACCGACCGCCTTCAGATGCGCTTCGACGCGGGCCGCATCATCAGGGCTTGCAAGGTTCATGCGAGCGGAGAACTGGTGCGCCAGCACCATGCCGATGGCGACGCCTTCACCGTGCACCAGCCGCTTGCTGTCGTAATTCGTCGCCGCTTCCAGCGCGTGGCCGAAGGTGTGGCCGAGGTTCAGAAGGGCGCGCACGCCGTTTTCTTTCTCGTCCGCCACCACCACATCGGCTTTCGCCTGGCAGCTGGTCGCAATCGCCTGGATGCGGGCGGGGCCGCCGGTGCGGATTTCATCCCAGTTCTTCTCGAGCCAGAAGAAGAAATCCGGCTTGTCGATTAGGCCATATTTCACCACTTCGGCGTAACCGGCGCGGAATTCCCGCGGGCTCAGCGTATCGAGTACCGCCGTATCCGCCAGCACCAGATCTGGCTGGTGGAAAACGCCGATGAGGTTCTTGCCGTGGCGGCTATTGATGCCGGTCTTGCCACCAACGGAGGAATCGACCTGCGCCAGAAGCGAGGTCGGTATCTGCACGAAGCGCACGCCGCGGCGCACGATGCCTGCGGCAAAACCCGCCAGATCACCGATCACGCCGCCGCCAAGCGCGATCACCGCATCGTTGCGCTCCACCCGCGCGGAGAGAACCGCATCGCAGACCGTGATCAAGTGCTCGAAGCTCTTGGTTTTTTCGCCGGCCGGCAATGTCAGCGAAACCGCTTCGATGCCATCCGTCTGCAAGCCGTCCATCAGGCTTTCGAGATAAAGCGGTGCAACATGCTCATCGGTGATGATCGCCGCGCGTCTGCCCTTCAGCCGCGCCGAAATCTCGCCACCCGCCCTGCCGATCAGGCCCGGTCCGATCAGAATATCATAGGCGCGCTCGCCGAGCGGCACATGGACAAGACGTTCATCGGCGTGGATTTCGGAAGGCGTCATGATGGTCGGTCTTTCTGTTCGATGCCGGCGATGGCGGCCAGCACTTCGGTCACGATGATTTCCTTGCGGACGTCACGGGATTCGATGGTGAGATCCGCTTCTGCATATACCGGGTAACGTTTATCCATCAGGGCCGCCAGCGTGGCCTTGGGATTTTCGGTCTTGAGAAGCGGACGATGATCGCGCTTGTTGACCCTTTCCCACAAAACCTCGAGATCGGCCTTCAACCACAGCGAGATACTGCCGCGCGAAATGTGACGCCTGGTATTGTCGTTGATGAAGGCGCCGCCGCCGGTGGAGATGACCTTGGGACCACCGCGCAAAAGCCGCTTGATCACCCGTGTTTCCAGCGCCCGGAACTCTTCCTCACCATAGGTGGCGAAAAGTTCTGATATCGTCATGCGTGAGACACGCTCGATTTCGACATCCGTGTCGATGAATTGCACTTTAAGCTGCTGGGCAACCATGCGGCCTATCGCAGACTTTCCAGCCCCCATCAGCCCGACAAAGACGATGTTGCGCCTCCCGAGCTTTGCCCGTGCTTGCTCCCCGAGTGTGGCCGGGACGGATAAATTCGTTTCATTCATAAATTTGAAAGCCCGTTTGGCATGGATATCTGCAAATGTTTACGAAGCGTCAAGCCAAATTGCTGCCTGAATGGCGTTGAATCACAATCATCGCCGCATGCGGCACGGAGCGAAAGCCGGCTTTTTGATCTTGCCGCCGCTTTCGCCGCACCGCATATAAGTTCGACAGCCACCTTCACGGAGCCGCCATGCCCACCCTCTTCCGCTTCACGATGATATTGGCGACCATCGCGGGGCTGATCTATGGCGGCATGGTGCTGCTTGTCATGGTCGTGAAGCCGCGCGACCGCGAGGTGACGGTGCGCATTCCGTCCGAACGTCTGAACCCAGCCGCGGCAGAGCCGGCAAGGCGCACTCCATGAGCGGACAAGCGGGTGGCCGTGACGGCGCGCGGCTTGAAAGTTTTCTGGAAATGATGAGCGCCGAGCGGGGTGCTGCCGCCAACACGCTCTCCTCTTACGAACACGACCTTACCGATCTGCGCGAGTTCCTTGGCGGCCGTGGCCAGTCCTTGACCGAGGCCGCCACCCCAGATCTTTCCGCCTATCTGACCCATCTTTCCGCGCAAGGCTTCGCCGCCACCTCGCAGGCGCGACGCTTGTCATCGATGCGGCAGTTCTATCGTTTCCTCTATTCGGAGGGACTGCGCAGCGACGATCCGACCGGCATCATCGACGCCCCCAAAAAGGGTCTCAGCCTGCCGAAAACGATGAGCGTTGCCGAGGTGACGAAACTGCTGCGCATCGCCGCGGAGGAAGCAGCCATCGCCGGTCCCGGCCAGCTTGCCCGCATTCGCATGCATCTGCTGCTGGAGCTGCTTTATGCCACCGGCATGCGCGTCAGCGAACTCGTCTCCCTGCCGGTCAAGGTGCTGCGCCAAGAGGGCCGCTTCCTGATGATCCGAGGCAAGGGCAACAAGGACCGCATGGTGCTTCTGTCCCGCGCCGCCATCGAGGCCATGGAAAAATACGACGCCGCCAGAAAGGCGCTCGTGCCCGAGAAGGCTAAGGCAGGGAAAAAAGCCGACGCACCGGAAAGCCCATGGCTGTTTCCTTCAAGCAGCAAGGAAGGTCATCTGCCACGACAAGTCTTCGCCCGCGACCTCAAAGATATTGCCATCCGTGCCGGCCTTACCCCTTCGGCGGTGTCACCGCACGTCCTGCGTCATGCGTTTGCCAGCCACCTTTTGCAGAACGGTGCGGACCTGCGCGCCGTACAGGAGCTGCTCGGCCATTCCGACATTTCCACGACACAAATCTATACACATGTGCTGGAAGAACGCCTGCAAGAACTGGTACAAACACATCACCCCCTTGCCAAACAGGGCAAAAACCTTGATTAGAGCGACCGGAACCGCCGGATAATCCGGTTCAAACCTTGCGCAAAACGATCGGAAACGGATCTCATGCACAATTATCTCGACTTCGAAAAACCTATCTCGGACCTTGAAGGCAAGATCATCGAGCTGAAGAAGCTTGCCGATGAAGACGAGAGCATAGACACCTCGGAGGAGATCAACCGCCTGGAATCGCGCGTCAACGATGCGATGCAGGACATCTATTCCAAGCTGAACGCCTGGCAGAAAACGCAGGTTGCGCGCCACCCGCAGCGCCCGCATTTCGTCGATTACGCCAAAGCGCTGTTCACCGATTTCACGCCGCTTGCCGGCGACCGCAAATTTTCCGAAGACGCCGCCATTCAGGCGGGCCTTGCCCGCTTCAACGGCCAGCCCGTCGCCATCATCGGCCAGGAAAAGGGTAACGATACCAAAAGTCGCCTGAAGCACAATTTCGGCAGCGCGCGTCCGGAAGGTTACCGCAAGGCGATCCGCGTGCTCGAACTGGCCGACCGTTTCTCGCTGCCGGTTGTCACACTCATCGATACCGCAGGCGCCTATCCCGGCGTTGGCGCAGAAGAGCGCGGCCAGGCCGAAGCCATCGCCCGCTCGACGGAAATGTGCCTTAACGTCAAGGTACCAATCGTCTCCGTCGTCATCGGCGAAGGCGGTTCGGGCGGCGCGATCGCGATCGCTACCGGCAACCGCGTCTATATGCTCGAACATTCGATCTATTCGGTGATTTCGCCGGAAGGTGCTGCTTCCATTCTCTGGCGTGATTCGACCCGCGCCAAGGAAGCCGCAACCAACATGAAGATCACGTCCGAGGATCTGAAATCGCTCGGCGTTATCGACGGCATCATCCCCGAACCGATCGGCGGGGCGCATCGCGCTCCGGAGACCGTGATCAATGCGACAGGTGACGTGATCGCCAAGGCTCTGGCCGATCTTTCACAGCGCTCCGGCACGCAGCTGCGTGCTGAACGCCGTCAGAAGTTCCTGGATATCGGACGGAACCTTTAAATCCAGCCTCATTTTTCCTGAAAATCGCCCCAACTCGGCCATAGTCCGGTCACATCAACAGATGTATCGGCGGTCGTGGGGGCGGGCACCGATTTGAGTTAAGAAGATGTAAACGGTTAATACCGTATTTAAATTGCACGCGGGACGGTGTAGAACTCGGCCGCCCGTGCCATCGTCTTTCGGATCAGATCATGCGTTTGACACATTTTGCCCTTCTCGCCTGCACCGCGCTCGTTCTCACCGGCTGCAACGATACGCTCGAAACCGTCGAACGCGACGTTTCCCACGTCAAGAACAAGGTCGATTACCCGCTGTCTCCGTCCATTCTGGCCGAGATCGACAAAAGGGGCATGGATCGCACTTCGCCGATCATGATCCGCATCTTCAAGGAAGAAGGCGCGCTGGAAATCTGGAAGGCCAGACGCGACAACCGCTTCGAGAAGATCGCCGGCTACGAGATTTGCGCATGGTCCGGCAAACTCGGCCCGAAGGTGAAGGAAGGCGACCGGCAAGCGCCGGAAGGTTTCTACAACCTCACACCTGCGCATCTCAATCCGAACTCGAAATATTACCTCGCCATCAATACCGGCTTCCCGAACCGTTACGATGCCGCGAATGGCCGCAATGGCACCAACCTGATGATCCATGGCGCCTGCTCATCGTCAGGCTGTTATTCGATGACGGATGCACAGATCCTCGAAATCTACGGTTTTGCGCGTGACGCCTTCAAGGGCGGCCAGAAAACCGTGCAGCTTCAGGCTTTCCCCTTCCGTATGACGGCGGAAAATATGGCCCGCCACCGTCAGAGCGAACATCTCGAATTCTGGAAGATGCTGAAGGTCGGCTACGACAATTTCGAAGTCACCAAGCGACCGCCGGAGGTGAATGTCTGCGAGAAGAAATATGTCTTCAACCAGCAGACGGAAGGCGGCACCTTTAACGGCTCCGCGCAGTGCCCGGCCATGAGCACACCGCCCGCACTGGTCAGCGCGCTCTCAAGCTATGAGAAGACCTATGATCTCGCCTATCAAAAGGCGATGTCGAAATATGACGGCATGGCCTGGTATGACCCGAGCGAGGCGGAGCGCAAGGCGCTGGTCGTCGAAAAGCGCAAGGGCCGCGAACCTGCCTACGCTCCCACCGGCTCGGCGCTGAAGGCCGGCAAGCTGATGAAGGAAACGGAATTTGCCGCGCTGATGGAGAAGAAGGCGCAGCAGGTGACGTCGTCGTCAACGGCGACGACAGCCACTGCCTCGTCGCTGCGCGGCCCGCGCCCTTTAACGCCTCAGCCAGCCGCCCCGCAGTCGAACCCGGCGCCTGCCGCCCCGACCATGGTTGCAACGGCCACCCCCGCGCCTTCGGCCAACGGCCAGAGCGGTGCTGCCGCACAGGGCATCCCGGTTCCGGCGCTCAACCCGCTCGCCTATTCCGCACCGGCACCGGAAGCGCCGGAAAAGAAGCCGTTCTGGAAGTTCTGGGCGAAGGAATGAACGACACGGCCGAAGTGGTTTACGATTTGAGGGGGCTTAAATGCCCCCTTCCGGTTTTAAGAAGCCGCAAGAAACTTGCTGCCCTCAGGGCCGGCGATATTCTGACCGTGGAGACGACGGATCCGCTCGCCGTCATCGATATTGCCCATATGTGCAATGAGGATGGGCATAGTCTGGTTGAGACGGTGGCAGTGGGTAAGGGGCATCGGTTCAGGATTGTGAAGGGCGGGTAAACCGACGGTTTAGCTGTGCGCCCGTGGCTACCCCCCTCTGTCCTGCCGGACATCTCCCCACAAGGAGGGAGATCGGATGATGCAGCCGCTCGGTTCCTCGCAAACTTAATTACTGCGATCTCAACCGCACGATAACGATATTCGAAGCAGGCCGCTTGTCGATCTCCCTCCTTGTGGGGGAGATGCCCGGCAGGGCAGAGGGGGGTAAACCCCACGCGCAGACTTACCCGCACGGCCACTCACCTCAAAACCGCAACCCCGAAATCGCCAGCGGATTATCCGTCATCGCCTGCCTGTCCGGCCTGTCGATACCCGGTGCGCCGGTAAAAGCGGCAAACAGGTCCTGCACGAAAGCCTCTGGCAAATCCTTGGTGATCAGCACCATGCGCGTGCGCTGGTCAGACGGGTCCGGCCAGGCCGCGAGGCGCTCCGGCCGGTGGAAAATGTTCTGCACCCCATGCAGCACTAACGGTCGCTCCGGATTGTCCGAAAGCTTGACGACGGCCTTCATGCGCAACAGCTTTTCGCCATGCGCCGAACGCAGCAGATCCACGAACATATCGATCGCCATCGGATCGATCGGCTTGTCATGAATGATCGAGAAGGAACGGATCGACGCATCGTGCCGGTTCACATCGTGATGGTGATGGCCATGGTCGCCATGGTGGTGGTCTCCGTGGTCATGGCCATGACCATGATCGTCGTGATCATGGGCCGCCTCTTCGCCCAGCCAGCGGCCTACATCGGCATTTTTGCTGCCGGCATCATAAAGACCATTGTCGAGAAGCGCCGCTGCAGTCCAGTCGGCCTTGTCGCCATCCTCGATCGTTGCGCGCGGATTGAGCGCCTGCAGGCGCGCATTCAGTGCAGCAATTGTGGAAGCGTCGGCGAGCGCTCGTTTGGTCATCACCAACCGGTCGGCCACGGCCGCCTGCTTCACGGCTTCTTGGTGATTGTCGAGCGTGGAGAGGCCGTTCACGGCATCCACCACCGTAATCATCCCGTTCAGCACGAAACTTTGGGCGATCACTGGATTGCCCATGATCGACTGCATGACTGGGGCAGGATCGGCAAGGCCCGTCGTCTCAATCACCACCCGCTTTACCGGCTTCAGCTTGCCGGTCTGGATACCATCCATCAGTTCCGCCAGCGTATCCACCAGTTCCCCGCGCACCGTGCAGCAGAGGCAGCCTTCCGCCAGTTCGATGATGCCCTCGCCGGCGCTTTCAACCAACATATGATCGATGCTGACATCACCAAATTCATTGATGATGATCGCCGCGTCGCTCATCTCGGGATCTTTGAGAAGCCGGTTGAGCAGCGTCGATTTTCCGGCGCCGAGAAATCCGGTGATGATGGAGACCGGTATACGCTCGCGAGACATGCCTTGCCTGTATGTTGAGGGCCGCTCCGGCAGATCGTTAGACGATACTCGACCCGGAACCGCGCGATAAAACAGAAATCGCCCAAGGCCTGAAGCCACGGGCGAGACTGTAATACCATAACAGATCAGAGCTGCGAATAGCCAATTCGTAAAGCTCTCCAGGAGAAACCGCCCGATTTAGGCCGCAACAGGCAATCGTATTAAGCTCGGCGTCGCGCCGCGTTTCTTCTCCCCGGACGGGGAGAAGGTGGCCCGAAGGGTCGGATGAGGGGGAAACGTTGCCGGATTTCGGAGAGCTTGCCCCCTCAACCCGCTGCCACGACCTTCTCCCCGGTGGGGAGAAGGCGAAAGACGCACCCTCTCGCTTCATGTGCGACGGGGCCGCCCCTGGAGGCATACTCCCTTAAAATCAGAATGTCGGGCGTGGGATCGGGATCGGCACGTTGGCCAGTTCGCCCTTGGCCGTAGCCCCCTTGGTCGTGTTGACAGCCACGGTCTCGCTGCCCGGGATCAGGCCGGCGAAGGAATATTCCGGCGGGCGGGTCATCTCCGTCACATAAGGCGAATGGATAACCATGCGGCCCGCGTCATCGCGGCCCTCGCTGCGCACTTTGGCAGCCTTCGGGTTGCAGATTTCGGCGCTGACATCGTTCACATCGCCGGTATCGCCATAGGGTGCCAGAGAAGCGAGCGAAACCCCTTGACCGGAAGGCGCCGTCAGCCCCATCTGCAGCAGGTCTGCAGACTGGTCGGTTCGTCCGGCAAGGCTGTCCGCGCCCAGCACCACGGTGATGACAGAGCGGCCATTACGCACGGCCGACGACACCTGGTTAAAACCGGAGGCACAGATGAAGCCGGTCTTCATGCCGTCAGCGCCATCGAAGCGGCCGACCAGCATGTTGAAATTGGCATAATTCTTCTTGCCGGTGGTGACGCCTTCCAGCGAGAAATAGCCCGCATATTCCGGGAATTCGCGCTTGATGATCAGCGCCAGCAGCGCCAGATCCCGCGCGGTGGTATATTGCCCCTTGCCGGGCAAGCCGTTGGCGTTCACGTAGTGGGTGGAGCTCATGCCCAGCCGCTGCGCCTGCGCATTCATCTGCGCCACGAAATTATCAGATGTGCCACCGATCGTCTCGGCAATCGCCACGGCAATATCATTGGCGGATTTGATCAGCAGCAGCTTCAGCGCGCTGTCCATCGTCAGCTTCTGGCCGGGCTTGAAATACATTTTCGAGGCCGGCTGGTCTGCCGCCTTCTTGCTCATCACCACTTCCGTCTGCGGGCTGAGCTTGCCGGCCTTCATCTGCGAAAAGGCGATATAGGCGGTCATCAGCTTGGTCAGCGAGGCCGGATACCACTTGCGGAAGGCTTCCTGATGGGAAATCACCTTGCCGGTTTTGACATCCACCACCATTTTAGGATTGGCATTGGCCACGGGTGCCGCGGCAACGAGGCCTGCGGTCATGATGGCAACGGCTGCGGAGAGCCGCCGGGCGGCGTTTGGCGATTTAACTGTCTGTGGCAAGGCTTGTCCTCGAATTCCCGTCTTCGGTCGGGGAATGGCAATATTCACCATATATGTCCTAGCAATGGCAAAGTACATTGATTACGTCAATTATGCGGCGCACTATCCACCACGGAGGATGGCTTTTACCACGCGCCGCACCGATGAACCCAGGAATGAACGAATGCCGATTTTGAACAGAGCCGCCGAACTTCAACAGGAAGTCAGCGAATGGCGGCGTCACCTGCACGAAAACCCCGAGATTTTGTATGATGTCGACAACACCGCAGCCTTCGTTGCGGACAAGCTGAAATCTTTTGGCGTTGACGAAATCGTGACCGGTCTTGGCCGCACAGGTGTGGTCGGCATCATCCGCGGCAATCTTTCGAGTGGACGCACCATCGGCTTTCGCGCGGATATGGACGCCTTGCCCATTCTTGAGGAAACCGGCAAACCCTGGGCCTCCAAAACAGCGGGCGCCATGCATGCCTGCGGCCATGACGGTCACACGGCCATGCTGCTCGGCGCGGCCAAATATCTGACCGAGACCCGCAATTTCGCCGGCTCGATCGCCGTCATCTTCCAGCCTGCCGAAGAAGGCGGCGCGGGCGCGCTTGCCATGGTCGAAGACGGCCTGATGGAGCGTTTCGGCATCGACGAGGTCTATGGCATGCACAACATGCCGGGAATTCCGCTCGGCGCCTTCGCCATCCGCAAGGGCGGCATCATGGCGGCACCGGACAAGTTCTCGATCACCGTCAAGGGCCGTGGCGGCCATGCGGCACAGCCGCACCGCACCATCGACCCGATTACCATCGGCGCGCAGATCGTCGGTAATCTGCAGATGATCGCCTCGCGCAATGCCGATCCGATCCGTTCGGTCGTCGTATCCGTCACCCGCTTTCACGCCGGCTCCAGCCACAACATCATCCCCAACGAGGCATTGATCGCCGGCACGGTGCGCAGCCTCGACGAGACGGTGCGCGATCTCGCGCAGGACCGCATCAAGCAGATGGCGGAAGGCATAGCCCTTGCCAATGGCGCTGAAGCCGAGGTGGTGTATGAGCGTTATTGCCCTGTGACCTTCAACCATGCCGCCGAGACGGATCATGCCATCCGCGTCGCGCGCGATGTAGCGGGTGAGCCGAATGTCGATCCCGATGTCGATCCTTCCATGGCAGGTGAGGATTTCTCCTTCATGCTGAAGGAAAGACCGGGCGCCTTCATCTTCCTCGGCAATGGCGATTCGGCCGGGCTTCATAATCCCGGCTACGATTTCAACGACGAGGCCATCGCCTACGGCATTTCCTACTGGGTGAAGCTGGCTGAGCAGCGCCTTACGAGCTGATTGTCGGCTAACGCCAAGAAAGCCGAGGAACAGATTAACCGCGATGAAGAACGCGGTTGATCCGCAGGCATGGTCAGGTTAAAGAGCAATTCAGTGTCCACGTAGCTCAGCAGGATAGAGCACAGGATTCCTAGTTGATAATTGGGGGCTGCAGTCCGAAAGGCTGTAGTCGATCTGCTCAAATTCGGGGAACGCTTAGCTGGGCTTCCAGCATGCCAATCCCGAGCCAAGCTTCAGGCGAAAGCCTGTTGAAGGTGTAGAGACTGGTAGGGCAGCACCTAAAGGCCGAAAGGTCCATGGTGAAGGGACAGTCCAGACCACGAACGCCCTGCCCATTGGTGGCGGGACGGCGGTTAAAGCCGAAGTGGTATGAATCCTGGGGTCGGAGGTTCGAATCCTCTCGTGGACACCATTTTTTCCTGTTTTATCCGCCGTTAAGATACAGACCCTGCTCTGCAACCAGAACGGCCAAAACCTTTCGGACCGATATGGCCTGTCCGAAAGGTCGATTTCCGGCACGGTCTGCCGCGCGCCTACACCGCCACCGGCGTAATCCAGCGCGGGTCGGTGCTTTCCGCGCTATCCACCACCGCTTCCACAAAGGCCACGCCCTTCAACCCGTCATAGGCAAGCGGAATATTGCGGCCAATCGCACCCGGCTCGCGGCTCGCCTTGCGGGCACGGATGGCTTCCGCAAAACCGGCATAAAGGTTGGCGAAGGCTTCCAGATATCCCTCCGGGTGACCGGGCGGGGTGCGTGTTCGGACCCTTGCGTCTTCGGAAAGATCATCCGCGCCCCGCTTGATGGTCTGCACACGCCCGTTAAGCGGTGTATAGACGAGTTCGTTCGGCTGCTCCTGAAACCATTGCAGGGAGCCGGTCGCGCCGAAAACCCGCAGACGCACGCCGTTGGAATTACCGAGCGCCACCTGTGACGACCACAGGAGGCCCCGCGCGCCGCCGTCATAACGCATCATCACATGGGCATTGTCATCCAGCGCCCGCCCCGCCACGAAAGTGGCAAGATCGGCGGTAAGCGACTGTAGTTTCAGCCCGGTCACGAAGCCAGCCAGATGATAGGCATGGGTGCCGATATCGCCGATGGAGCCGCCGCGGCCGTTCTTCTTCGGGTCGGTGCGCCATGCCGCCTGGGCATTGCCCTGCTGTTCGATGGCCGTCGCCATCCATTCCAGCGGATATTCCACCTGTACGGTCCGAACCTCGCCGATCTCACCGGCCGCCACGCGCATACGGGCTTCATGCACCATCGGATAGCCGGAATAGGTATAGGTGACCCCCACAAAGCGGCCGCTTTCCCGCGACAGTTTTTCCAGCGCGATGGCGTCCGCCAGCGTCGCAGTCAGCGGTTTTTCGCAGATCACGTCAAAACCCGCCTCGATCAGCGCTTTCGCGATCGGGTAGTGGGTGAAATTCGGCGTGCAGATCGCAACAGCGTCGACACGATCCTCGCGGGAAATCTCCCCGGCGATCAGGTCGTGATAGCTGCCATAGCTGCGGGCCGGGTCGAGCCCTTCATTGATCGCAAAGGCGCGGCCCTTTTCGGGGTCGACATCGAAGGCCCCGGCCACCAGCACCCATTTGCCATCAAGACGCGCGGCGAGACGGTGGATATTGCCGATATAAGCGCCCTGACCGCCGCCGATCATGCCCAGACGAAGTGGTCTTTCGATACTCATTATTCCTCCAGCCCCAACATGGCGCGGTTGGCATTGCGGTTCGCGCCGGATTTGACGAAATCGTCAAAGGCGCGGTCCGAAACGCGGATGATGTGGTCGGCGATGAAACGTGCGCCTTCAGACGCGCCGTCTTCCGGGTTTTTGACGAAACATTCCCACTCCAGCACCGCCCAGCCATCGAAGCCATACGTGGTGAGCTTGGTGAAGATCGCCCCGAAATCGACCTGCCCGTCGCCGGGGCTTCGGAAGCGGCCGGCCCTTTTGGACCACGGCTGATAACCGCCATAGGCGCCTGATTTTCCGTCTGGACGAAACTCGGCATCCTTGACGTGGAAGGTTTTGATCCGTTCGTGATAATGGTCGATGAAGGCGAGATAATCCATTCCCTGCAGAACCAGATGCGAGGGATCATACATCAGGTTCGCCCGGGGATGCTCCTTGACCTTGTCGAGAAACATCTCCCAACTGTGGCCGTCATGCAGGTCTTCGCTGGGATGGATTTCATAGCAGACATCCACGCCATGGGCGTCGAAGTCATCGAGGATCGGCGTCCAGCGGCGGGCAAGCTCGTCAAAGCCTTCCTCCACCAGCCCTTCCGGCCATTGTGGATAAGGATAAAGATAGGGCCATAAAAGCGCCCCGGGGAAGGTCACGTGGCGGTCGATGCCGAGGCGCTTTGAGGCGCGGGCGGCAAAGCGCAGTTGTTCCTCGGCCCATGCCCGACGCCTTGCGGGATTGCCGCGCACATGCTCCGGCGCAAAACTGTCCATGATCGCGTCATGGGCGGGATGCACCGCCACAAGCTGCCCGGTGATGTGGGAGGCGAGTTCGGTGATCTCCAGCCCGTGCTCGCCGAGCATGCCCTTCAGATCATCACAATAGGCATCGCTTTCCGCTGCCTGTTTCATGTCGATCAGGCGCGTATCCCAGGTGGGAATCTGCACGCCCTTGAAGCCCTTGGCCGAGGCCCACGCCGCCAGCGAGGCAAGCGAATTATAGGGCGCCTCATCCGCGGCGAACTGCGCCAGAAAGACGCCAGGCCCCTTGATGGTCCGCATCATCTTATTCCTCCAGCTTTTTCGCCGGCACCGGCGCGTCGTCGTAACCACCATAGACCGACTGATCGAAGGGGATCACGGCGCCCGTCATCATGCCGCTGTCGCCGGATGCCATCCACAGGATGGCGCGGGCCACTTCGAGTGGATCGAGGATGCGCCCGAACGGCTTTGCCGCCGCCGCACGGTCGATGAAATCGGGATCACCGGTCTCGGAGAGGACGAGCTTGCGCTCGTGATCGGAATTCATCCAGCCGATATCGAGCTGGTTCACATGGATACGATGGCGCATCAACGAAAAGCCGGCATGGCGGGTGACCGTGGCAAGCGCGCCCTTGGACGCCGCATAAGGCGCAAGGAAAGGCTGGCCTGTCAGACCCGACATTGATCCGACATTAACGACACGACCCTCGATCCCCTCGCGGATCATCACCTTTGCTGCATCCTGAATGAGAAAGAATGGCGCACGCGTGTTGACCGCGAACATCCGGTCGAAAAGCTCGGGCGTCGTGTTGAGCATGTTGCCGCGATCTGTCAGCCCCGCCGCATTGACGAGAATATCGACCCGTCCGAAGCGTTTGTCCGTCGCCGGAATGATACTGCGGACATCATCGATATCTCCGAGATCGGCCGCTACCATCTCGACGGGCACGCCCGATTTCTGCGTGATGGCATCAGCGACTGCCTGTCCCTTTTCCACGCCGCGCCCGACGATGACGATCCCTGCCGCACCCGCCTGTGCAAACACCTGCGCAACGGCTGCGCCCAGACCCTGGGTTCCGCCAGTAATAACGGCGATCTTTCCTTCAATGCTGTTCATTTCACGACCTCATAACCAGCGGCGTCCATGACGCGCAACAATTCCCTGTGTCCCTTGCGGGCCATGTCCAGCGGCGGGTTCTTGACCGGGTCCTGCTCCGCCTCGACCACGAACCAGCCCTCGTAACCTTTCGACGCCAGCGCCTTGACGATTGCCCCGAAATCCAGGCTGCCATCGCCCGGCACCGTAAAGGCGCCCTTGATGACGGCATCGAGGAAACTCTCCCGGCTCCTGTCCAGTCCGTCGACAACCTCACGCCGGATATCCTTGGTGTGGACATGGGTGATGCGGCCATGGTGGTTTTCGATGACGCGCATGACGTCCCCGCCCGCAAAGGCCATGTGCCCGGCGTCAAACAGCAGGGGAACGGAAGAATGTTTCATGAAGAAATCAAGTTCCGGCTCGGTCTCCACCACGGCCGCCATATGGTGATGGTAGGAAATCGGCATGCCCTTTGCCGCGCACCAGTCGGCAAAGTCGGACATCTTGCGGCCATAGGCCGCCATGCCGGCCTCGTCGAGCCTTGGCTTCGTGGCAAGCGGGGCGGAACGCACGCCCTGAATGGAACGCGCCGTTTCGCCATAAACGACGCAGGGCGCGCCGGCGGCGATGAAGAATTCCATCTGCTGCGCGATGCGGTCTTTCTCCGCCTCGATGTCGCCATCCAGCAGCAGGCCGGAAAACCAGCCACCGCACACCGATATGCCGTAGCGGTCGAGGATCGGCCCAAGCTGCGCCATATCCATCGGAAACCGGCGTCCGGTCTCCATGCCGGTAAAGCCCGCCTCGCTTGCCTGCCGCAGGCATTCCTCAAGGCTCACATCGTCGGAAAGCTCGGCCAGATCGTCATTCCACCAGGCAATCGGCGCAATACCAAGTCTTGCTTTCATCTCAGACCCCCACTCGCTGCGCCTTGCGGATGTTTTCCTGCGCAGCGCGGGCGGCACGCACGGCCTCGAAGCTGGAAACAGTCGGAACCCCGACATCCCAGTCGGCATCGCCCGGCACCCATTTCCACGCATCGGAAACGATGGAGATGACGGTCACGCCATCATTGCCCTGCGCCCAGATCATCGCGTCTTCAAGATCGGCAAGGCTCTCGGCCTTGCGCGCATGGGCGCCCATGGCTTCCGCATGTTTGACGAAATCCACATGCAGCGGATTTTCCCTGTCCCTGATGCGGCAATCTGCCAGCAGATTGTTGAAACCGGGAACGCCCTTGGCCTGCTGCAGACGGTTGATGACGGCATAGCCGCCATTATCGCAGACCACCACGATCATCCGGTGCCCGGTGAGTGCGGCCGAATAAATATCCGAGTTCATCATCATGTAGGTTCCATCCCCCAGCATGACGATTGGAACGCCGCCGGCACCGCCCGGCCCTTCCTGCGCCATCGAGCAGCCCCAGCCGGCGGCGATTTCATAACCCATGCAGGAAAAACCGAATTCGCAGTCGAACGTATTCGGGTTCTTGACCCGCCATCCCTTGGTCACCTCACCCGGCGTTCCACCCGCCGCCGCGATCAGCGTATCTTCGGGCCGCGCAACCCGGTTCAGCACGCCGACCACCTGCGCATAAGACGGAACCGGCGCATTGGTGACACGCTGGTGTTCGTCGAGCAGATTATCCCATTCTGCGAACAGCGTTTTGGCCCGCTGCATATGGGTGGCATCGGCCTTGTAGGCACCAAGCACGTGGTCCAGTTCGTCAATCGCCTCGAGCGCATCGCCGACGACGGAAAGCGCCCGGTGTTTCACCGCGTCGAAGCGGGCGGCATTGACGGAAATGAACTGCGCATCGCGGGAGAACGCCGTCCAGGAACCCGTCGTGAAATCCTGAAGCCGGGTACCGATCGCCAGCACGACATCCGCCTCTTTCGCCAGCGCATTCGCCGAGGTCGATCCGACGATGCCGATCGGCCCGGCATGGACCGGATGGTGATGGGTAAGCGCGCCCTTGCCGGCGATGGTTTCAACCACTGGAATGCCGCGCTTTGCGGCAAACTCGGCAAGGCGTTCTTCCGCCAGCGAATAACGCACGCCACCGCCGGAAATGATAAGCGGCCGTTTTGCCTGCGCCAGCAGCCGCGCGGCGGCGGCCACGGCGTCACGGTCCGGACGCGGGCGCGGAATTTTCCAGACCTTCGGTTCAAAGAAGACCGCCGGATAATCGAAAGCGATTTCCTGCGTATCCTGTGCGAGACCGATAAAGGCCGGGCCGCAATCGGCCGGATCGAGCATGGTGGCGACCGCCTGCGGCAGCGATTGCAGCAATTGTTCCGGCAGCACGATCCTGTCCCAGTAACGCACCACGGATTTGAACGCGTCATTAACGGTCAATGTCGGATCGCCGAAATGCTCGACCTGCTGCAGAACCGGGTCCGGCAGGCGGCTTGCGAAAGTATCGCCCGCAATGAGGAGAACGGGCAGCCGGTTGGCCATGGCGACACCGGCGGCGGTTACCATGTTCAACGCCCCCGGCCCGATCGAGGTCGCGGCGACCATGATCTGCCTGCGCCGCTTTGCCTTGGCAAAGCCGATTGCGGCAAGCGCCATGGATTGCTCGTTCTGCCCGCGCCAGGTCGGCAACTTGTCCTGCACCGTCTCCAGCGCTTCGGAAAAGCATGTGACGTTGCCGTGCCCGAAAATGGCGAACACGCCGGCAAACAGCGGAACGCGCTCTCCGTCGATCTCGGTAAACTGGTTGCACAGGTAACGTACTAGCGCCTGAGCCATGGTCAGGCGTAAGGTCTTTGCGGTCATCTCGCCTCCTCCTGCGGATGGTTGTTGATATGTTTTGGAATACATATTGACAAATTCAGCGCTTTGCAATGATTATTGCCAAATACCTCGGGAGGAAAATTTCAATGCTGAGAATTGCAGTGCTTGGCGTGGGCCGCATCGGCCGCATGCATGCGGAAAACATCGTCGCTCATCCACGTGCGACCTTGGCTGGTATCTTTGATGTATACGAGCCCTCGGCGAAAGAAATTGCCGAAAAGCTTGATGTGACACGATTTGAGTCGGCGGAGGCGGTTTTCACTTCACCCAAAGTCGATGCCGTGCTGATCGCCACCTCAACCCCCACCCATGCGGACCTGCTGGAAAAGGCGGTTGCGGCGGGAAAACCTGTGCTCTGCGAGAAGCCCATCGATCTCTCCCTCGACCGCGTCAACGCCTGTGCAACAAAAATTGCCGGCAGCGGCGTACCGATCATGCTCGGCTTCGTCCGGCGTTTTGACAGCGGACACCGCGCCGTGCGTGAGGCGATCAAAAACGGAACGATAGGCGATCTGCATCAGGTCGTCATCACCTCGCGCGACCCCGGCATGGCGCCCGCCGCCTATATCGAAATGTCGGGCGGCATTTTCCGCGACATGACGATCCACGATTTCGACATGGCCCGCTTCATTCTGGGTGAAGAGATCAGCCAAGTCTCGGCCACCGGTTCGCGGCTGGTCGACCCGGCGATGATGGAAAAATGCGACGACTACGACACCGTAACCGTGGTGCTGAAAACCGCTTCGGGCAAACAATGCACAATCAGCAATTCGCGGCGCGCGGTTTATGGCTACGATCAGCGGGTGGAAGCTTTCGGAAGTGCCGGCATGGCGATTTCCGAAAACCGGACGCTCAATCACCTGCGCCTCCACACCGAAAGCGGCACCGACCGGGCAGCACCGCTGATGAACTTCTTCATCGACCGGTATTCCGATGCCTTCGCAGCGGAAATCAGCGCCTTCGTCGAGGCCGTGGAACAGGGCAAGGCACCGGAGGTCGGCTTCGAAGACGGCCGGCTGGCATTGCTTCTCGCCGAAGCGGCAATCCGCTCCGTCGCTGAAGGGCGCACCGTCAACACAAGCGAGATGGGGTAAACCATGTACGCGAATTTTGGACTTTTCATAGATGGCCGCTGGCTTGCCGGTGCCGCAACAGGTGAGGTCGTCTCTCCGGTCACCGGCGCGGTGCTGGGCGAGGTGACGCTTGCTAACGCCGATCAAACCCGCAGCGCGATCAACGCGGCCGCAGCCGCCCTTCCGAAACTGCGCGCCATGGGCGGCTTCGCACGCGCCGAAGCGCTGCACAGGGCCGCCGACGAAATGCTGCGCCGTGCCGATGAAGGCGCAACGATGATCTCGCTGGAGACCGGTAAACCGATTGCCCAGGCTGGCCGCGAATGGACGCTTTCCTGCGACCAGTTCCGCTGGTTCGCCGAAGAAGCGCGCCGCATCTATGGCCGCATCGTCGACAGCCGGGTGCCCGGCGGACGGTTTGAGGTGACCCGCGAGGCCGTGGGCATCGTCGGCGCTTTCACCGCCTGGAATTTTCCGGCCGCCCTTCCGGCCCGCAAACTCGCCCCGGCGCTCGCCGCCGGATGCCCCGTCGTGCTGCGCCCCTCATCCCAGACGCCGGGTGTCGCGATGGTCATGGTCGACTGCCTGAGGGCCGCCGGCTTGCCCGATGGCGCCGTCAATCTGGTTGTCGGCTCGACCGCCGATACCTATGGCCCGATCATGGCGGACAAGCGTGTGCGCAAGGTGTCGCTGACGGGCTCCACCCGGGTCGGCCAGCAAATGATCCGTGACGCTGCTGAGACCGTGAAGAAGGTCTCGATGGAACTGGGCGGCAATGCGCCCCTCATCATTTATGACGATGCGCATCTCGACAACGCGCTCGATCTTGCCGTGCCCACCAAATTCGCCAATTGCGGCCAGGTCTGCGTCACGCCGGATCGCATCTTCGTTCACGAGAGCCTGCATGACGCCTTTGTCGACGGTTTCGTGACCCGTGCGGCCAAGATCAGGCTCGGTGACGGGCTTGACCCCGATACCGGGATGGGGCCGCTCATCAATGCCGGTCGCCTTGAGGACATCGAGGCGGTGGTTGCCGAGGCCGTGCGCGCCGGCGCAAAAATCGCCCATGGCGGCAAGCGCCCGTCGCATCTGAACCACGGTTTCTTTTTCGAACCCACCGTGCTGACCGGCGTGACGGACACGATGAGGGTTTTTGCCGAAGAGAATTTCGGGCCGATTGCCGCAATCACCCGTTTCAGCACCGAGGAAGAGGTTCTGGAGCGGGCCAATGCCTCGGATATGGGCCTTTCCGCCTATGCATTCACCCGTTCCCCGGACAGGGCACGGCGAACCGTGGCGGCGCTGAAATCCGGCATGGTCGGCATCAACAGTTTCGCGCTCGCCGCATCCGAAGCGCCTTTTGGCGGCACGAACCATTCCGGCATGGGGCGTGAGGGTGGTATCGAGGGGATAAGCGATTATCTCGAAACCAAACTCGCCCAGATCGTCTTCTAAAAACAGACATTCTTGCAGGAGAATCCCATGCGGAAAAACAAATTGAAGGAAATCTGGGCCGAGGGACGTCCGGTGCTGCATGGCTGGCTGTCCATCGCCAGCCCGTTCAGCGCCGAAATCATGGCGGCGCAGGATTATGACGCCATCTCCATCGACATCCAGCACGGCGCGGTCGACTACAAGGACGTGCTCGGCATGTTCCAGGCGATGCGCGCTTCTGACAAGGTGCTGATGGCGCGGGTGCCCTGGCTCGACCCGGCATGGATATCCAAGGTTCTGGATGCCGGGGCTTATGGCATCATCTGCCCTATGATCAACACCCGGGCACAGGCGGAGCAATTCGTCCGATACATGCGCTATCCGCCACTTGGGGAACGCAGCTTCGGCCCCACCCGCGCCGTTTACGCCGCCGGCGGTAATTATGCCGCCGAAGCCAATGACGAAATCCTCGCCTTTGCGATGATCGAAACGGCAGAGGCGATGGACAATCTTGAAGAGATTGCCTCCACCCCCGGCCTCGACGGGATTTATGTCGGCCCCGCCGATCTCAGTTTCTCGCTCTCTAAAGGGCAATTGACACCTGCCTTCGACCGCGAGGAACCTGAAGTCATCGACGCCATCAAGCGCATCCTCGATGCCTGCCACCGCAACGGTATCAAGGCGGCCCTCCATTGCGGCACAGCGGATTACGCGGCACGCGCGGTGGAATGGGGTTTCGACATGACGACCGTATCAGGCGATTCCCGCCTGCTGGCCGCGGCGGCGACGGAATCGACTGCGACGTGGCGCAGGCTGGTGGAAACGACCGCCAAAAAAACCGATGGCAAAGGGGGGTATTGAATGCCGAACCTTCTCGTGGCCGGAAAACTTCATCCTTCCGGCGAGGCGATGCTGCGCGATCTGCCGGCCCTCGGCTTCTCCATCCGCTATATCGAAGATGTCTCCGAAGCCTCCTACGCACCCTTCATCGAAGAAGCGGATGCAATCGTCATCCGCACACAACCGCTCTCGGCAGCCACCATTGCAAAGGCCGGACGGCTGAAAGTGGTGTCCCGTCATGGGGTGGGTTACGATAGCGTCGATCTTGCCGAACTCAACCGGCGCAACATCGCGCTCACCATCGTCGGCGATGTCAATTCCGTCTCCGTCGCCGAACATGCGATGATGCTGCTGCTGGCGGCGGCAAAGCGGGCCATACTCGCCGACCGTGCGGTTCGCGAACCGGGGCAGTGGAGCTGGCGCAACAGGCTGGAGCAGCAGGAAATATCCGGCAAGAACCTCCTCATCCTCGGTTATGGCCGGATCGGGCGGCATCTCGCCAGAATGGCTTCGGGTTTCGGCATGCATATCCGCGCCTACGACCCCTACCTGCTGCAATCGGGATGGCCCGAGGGGGCGACAAGACCCGTATCGCTGGAAGAGGGCCTGCCCTGGGCCGACTATATTTCCGTACATATTCCCAAGGGAGCAAGCCCGGCAATCGGGGCTGCCGAAATCGCTCTCATGAAACCCGGTGTCGTCCTGTCAAACACGGCCCGTGGCGGTGTCGTTTGTGAAAAGGCGCTCAGCGAAGCGCTCGCCTCGGGTCATGTCGGCGCGGCCGGGCTTGATGTCTTCGACGACGAGCCGCCGGAAAGCTCCTCCCCGCTGCTGTCGCAGTTCAATACCGTCCTGTCGCCGCATATTGCCGGGCTTACGACGGAATGCGGGGAGAGGATGGCCATCGCGTCCATCCAGAACGCCGTCAATTATCTGAAAGGGACGATCGATCCCGGCCTCATCGTCAATCCGGAATTTGCCCATGTCTGAAAAACCCGTTCTTCGCGTCGGCCTCATCGGCACCGGCTTCATGGGCAAAGCCCATGTCTTCGGTTTTGCCTCCGCCCAGAAGGTCTTCGACCTGCCCTACCGGATCGAACTGCACACCGTTGCCGACATCACCGAAGATGCGGCTGCACGGGCGGCAGTGGATTTTGGTTTTGCCCATTCCACGGCGGACTGGCGCAGCATCATCGCCGATCCGGATATCGACCTCGTCGACATCACCGCGCCGAACGCCCTGCACAAGGAAATGGCGCTTGCCGCCATTGCCGCCGGCAAACATGTCTATTGCGAAAAGCCGCTCGCACCGCTGGCGTCGGATGCCGGCGAGATGGCTGCAGCCGCGACGGCGCGCGGCGTCAAAACACAGGTGGGTTTCAACTATCTCTGCAATCCCATGCTGCGGCTGGCGCGGGACATGGTGGCAGCGGGCGAACTCGGCAAGATACGCGGTTATCGCGGTCTGCATGCCGAAGATTACATGGCCGACGCCGCAGGCGCCTTCACCTTCCGCCACGATCCGGCCGGCGGCGGTGCGCTTGCCGATATCGGCTCGCACGCGCTTGCCACAGCCGAATTCCTGCTCGGTCCGATAACCCAAGTGATGGGGGATTGCGTCACGCTGATAGCCGAGCGGCCGGATGGCAAGGGTGGCACACGCAGGGTGGAAGTGGATGATGTGGGACGCGCTTTCCTGCGTTTCGCCAATGGTGCGCAGGGTTCGGTCGAGGGCAACTGGATCGCCACCGGCCGCAAGATGCAGCATGATTTCGAGATTTACGGCGACAAGGGTGCGCTTTATTTCACGCAGGAGCGCTTCAACGAGCTTCATTTCTATTCCGCCGCCGATCCGGCCGGCCGCCGCGGCTTCCGCAGGATCGAGGCATCTCCTGACCACGCGCCCTATGGCCGTTTCTGCGTCGCGCCCGGTCATCAGCTCGGCTTCAACGACCTGAAAGCCATAGAGATTGAAGGTTATCTCAGGGCAATCGCGGGACAGGCACCAGAGCCTTTCGGCTTTGCTGCCGGCCTGCGCATCCAGCGACTGGTCGAGACGATCCAGCACTCGTCATCCGCACGGCAATGGATGGCTGTCGATGCGTGAAATCCCGGATTGAGCGACGGGCTGCGGGCCTTCATGCCTCTTGGAAAACCGCAATAAATATTGCAAGATCATGCCATGAAGCAACAACCGCAGCCCGTCGACCCTCCGAAAGATTACGAAGAACTGATCCGCCTCATCCATGATCGCCATGATCAGATGAGCAAGACCTATCAGCGGATTTCCGTCTATCTGACGCAGAACCCCAATGAAGTCGCCGTGCATTCGGTCAATACCATTGCCGAGCGGCACAACATCCACGCCTCCAGCTTCGTGCGGTTTGCGCAGTCGCTGGGCTACAAGGGTTTCAAGGAGCTGCAGGCGCTGTTCCAGAAACGGCTGGCGACGGCTGCGCCGGGCTTTGAGGCACGCGTGCGCGCGCTCGATGACGAATTGCAGAGCCGCGAGGACCGTTCGGAATACGGTTTCCTTCACGATCTTGTCGTCAGGGACATCGCCTCCTTACAGGACCTGCTCGAACGGATCAGTGCCGAGCAGCTCGGCACCGCCGCCGATCTGATCGAGGCCGCCGGCACCGTCTATCTCGTCGGCCAGCTGCGCTCCGCGCCGGTGGCGGAGCTGCTGCGTTACATCCTCACCATGCTTGGCAAGCAATGTATCCTTCTTGATCCGGGCGGCGGGCTCGCCACCCATATGGCGCGGACGATGAGAACCGGCGACGTACTGATCGCGGTGTCGTTCCGATTTTACGCGACGGAAGTAGTGAATATCGTCGAGGAGGCGGAAAAGATCGGTGTGCCGACCGTAGCGATTTCCGACAGTACCCTGTCACCGCTGGCAAAATCGGCAAAAGTCCTGTTCGCCGTTCCAGAGCATGATTACAGCTTTTCCCGGTCTCTGGCAGCGCCGATGTGCCTTGCGCAGGCTCTGGCGGTTGCGGTGGCCGCGCGCGTTCAGAAGAACGAGACCGCGCCGCGCATTCCGACGGTGACCGGCCTCTAGGCACCAACATCCCTCAAAGCCCCGTCACACCGTCCCAGATCAGCTTCACCGCTACCAGCGCCACGGAAATATAAGTCAGGGGGTAAAAGATCGAGGCACGCATGTGGCGCACCGTCCAGGCACCGAGCCATGTGGAGACGATAGCCAGCGGCACCATCAAGGCGGCACGGCCGAGATTTTGCGCGCCGAAACCTCCGAGCGCCGCATAGGGCACGAGTTTCAGGACATTGGTGATGGCAAAGAACATCACATTGGTGCCGGTGAAAACCTTCGGATCCATACGCAGCGGAAGCAGATAGACCTGCAGCGGTGGCGAGCCGGCATGAGCGACGAAGCTGGTGTAACCCGCAAGCAGGCTCCAAAACCGTCCCGCCATCGGCCGCTCCTTGGCTGCCATCAAAAGAACGCCTCTGGCCAGAACGACGCGCAACACGAACACGGCAGAGACCAGGCCGACGATCAGGCGCACCACGGCGTCCGAAGTGATCTCGGCTGTCATCCAACCAAGGCCGATGCCGAGAACAGCTGCCGGCAGAAGCTGGCGCATGATCCGCCAGTCGACCCATTTGCGCCAGGCCGCCACACCAACCATATCCATGACAACGAGGATCGGCAGCAGGATGGCGGCCGCCGTGACCGGCGACATCACCAGCGCCATCAGCGGCACGCCAAGCAGGCTCATGCCGCCGAGCCCGCCCTTGGAAAGCCCGACCAGCACGACGGCAAGCACGGTGACGCCCAGTTCCAGAGGAGAGTTGAAAAGGTTCAAGTGCATCTCCTCGGCATTGCCGTCGGCACCCCTGCCCGGGCACCGCGCGCATGGATTTCAGCCCTTCCGGAGCCGGGCTTTTTGACGGTAGACATCAGCAACGACCGCGCTGACGATGATCAGTCCCTTGACGATCTCCTGATAGTAAGCATCCACGCGCAGAAATGTGAAGCCCGACATCATCAACCCCAGAATCACCGTGCCGATAACGGTGCCGAAAATCCTACCCCGCCCACCGGAAAGGGACGTGCCGCCGATGACAGCCGCGGCAATGGCGTCGAGTTCATACATCATGCCCATGCCTGCCTGCGCGGTTTCCGCACGGGCGGCGGTGACAATGCCAGCGAGGCCCGCGAGCAGGCCGGCAATGGCATAGACCTTGACCAGATGCAGCTGGACATTGATGCCGGACACCCGGGCCGCCTGCATGTTCGCGCCGATTGCATAGGTAAACTTGCCGTAACGCGTATAGCGCAGGGCAATGTGGAAGGTAACGGCGACAAGCAGGAAGATGACGACAGGCCATGCGCCCGAGCCGATCGATGCGAAGCTCTCTGTCGGGAAGGAGATCGGCTGCCCCTTCGTATACCACTTGGCGATGCCGCGTGCGGTCACCATCATGCCCAGCGTGGCGATAAAGGGCGGTATTCCCGTCACCGCGATGAGCATGCCGTTAACGATGCCGGCGATCAGGCCGAGACCGAGGCCGACGGCCAGCGGCACCACCACGGGCATATCGGTCAGTGCCGGATAGATCGCCCGGGCAAAATCGCTGCTTTGCGCAAAACTCATGGCGATCATGGCCGTCATCGCCACCACCGAGCCCGAACTGAGATCGATGCCGCCGGTGATGATGACCTGGGTGACCCCAACGGCGATGATGCCGACAACGGAGACCTGCAGGATCATGATCGTCAGGCGCTGCGGGCTGCCGAGAAAGCTCTGCCCCTGCACGAACCATCCAAGCAGTTCGAAGACGAGGGCGACGCCGATCAGCACGGTCAGAATATTCAGTTCCTGCGGTAGCTTCCGCCTTTTCCGTTCGACCGGTTCGGTCTGTACGCTATCCATAATTTTTCCTCCCCGGCATTGCCGCCGTCGCAGCCTCAGCGGGCCGCCAGTTCCATGATTTTGACTTGGTCCGCTTCGGCGCGATCGAGAATCCCGGTCATATGCCCCTCGTGCATGACGAGGATCCGGTCCGACATGCCGAGAACCTCCGGCAGTTCCGACGAGATCATGATGACGGCGACACCTTCCTTCGCCAGACTGGAAATCAGGCGATGGATTTCCGCCTTGGCGCCGACATCGATGCCGCGTGTCGGCTCGTCGAGAATGAGGATGGCGGGCTTGGTCAGAAGCCAGCGGGCGATCAACACCTTCTGCTGGTTGCCACCGGACAGGTTTTCGATCCGCTCATCGAGATCGGGCGTCTTGATACGCAACGCCTTTTTCATGTCTTCGCACAGCACCGTCAGCCCGCGCTCATCGACATAACCCATCGCCGCATGGCCATTCTGGAGGGCCGCGATCTGCATGTTCTCGAGAATCGAAAGTGGCAGAAAACAGCCGGTTGCCTTGCGGTCCTCCGTCAGCAGCGCCATGCCCCTGCGCATCGCATCCGCCGGCGAACTAATCGTGACCGGAACGCCGTCGATGCGGATCGTCCCTTCATTCGCCGGCACCACTCCGAAAATCGCCTCGGCGACGTTGGAGCGGCCGGAGCCCACCAGCCCCGCCACGCCGAGGATTTCGCCGCGATGCAGATCGAAGGAAATATCGTGGAAAACCCCGGCCAAACCGAGATCCCGAACCTCAAGAACGACATCGCCGATCAAGGCTTCCTGCTTGGGAAACATATTGGTGATCTCGCGGCCGACCATCATTTTTATGATGTCGTCGCGCGTGACATCGGTGCTCGCATGAGTGCCGACATATCGCCCGTCCCGAAACACGGAAAACTCGTCGGCGATCTCGAACAGCTCGCTCATCTTGTGGGTGATGTAGACAATGCCGATATTGCGTGACCGCAGATCGCGGATGATATCGAAAAGATGTGCGACTTCGGACTCCGTCAGTGCCGATGTCGGCTCATCCATGATGAGCACGCTGGACTGGTAGCTGACGGCCTTGGCGATTTCGACCATCTGCCGCTGCGCCACCGTCAGCGTGCTGACCTCCGCCGCCGGATCGATATTGATCTTCAGCTGGTTAAACAGCGCCCGCGTCTCCGCCAGCATTTTCGCATGGTCTATGAGGCCGAGACGATTTTTCGGCTCGCGGCGGATCCAGATGTTCTCCGCCACAGTCATCCAGTCCATCAGCGCCAGTTCCTGATGGATCATGGCGATGCCGCGCTCCAGCGCATCGCGGGGGCTTTTCAGGCGGACGTCTTCCCCCCGTAGCCTCACGGTGCCGGCATCCGGGCTATAAATCCCGGCAATAATCTTCATGAGTGTCGACTTGCCGGCGCCGTTTTCGCCCATCAGCGCGTGCACGGAACCCGGCCGCAGGCGGAACTGCACCTCATCCAGCGCGACGACGCCCGGAAATTCTTTGCGTACCCCCTCGATTTCAAGAAGGTAGGGGCCGGCGGCCTGCTTGAAGCGTTCAATCGCCTCTAAGGTGGTTGTGGAAATCATATCTCACCCGTCCTTTATCCGGCCAGCGGCCGGGCCGTGATCTGCTGTGCCGGCGACCGAGGCAGTGCCCGGCCGCCGGCCACAAATCAGTTGCTGGACTTGTATTGAGCGACATTGGCGGGGGTGACGAGTTCAAAGGGCACATCGACCTTGTGCTCGAATTTTTCACCACGTGCGATTTTCAGCACGGTATCGAGAGATCCCTCGCCCTGCCCCTTGGCGGACTGGTAGACTGTAACGTCGAGGTCGCCCGCTTCCATCGCGGCAAGCGCATCCTGCGTTGCGTCAACACCGGCAACAATGACATCCTTCATGCCGACGCCCGAAGATTTCAGCGCCTGGATCGCGCCGAGCGCCATCTCGTCATTGTTTCCAAGCACGATGGTCGGCTTCATACCGGATGTGATCCAGTTCGTCATCAGGTCCATGGCCGGGGTGCGCATCCAGTTCGCGGTCTGCGCGTCCAGCACCTTGATGTCCTTGCAGGCATCGCTTTTAAGGACACGTTCGGCTGCCGCGGTGCGGCCGCGCTGACCGGTGGTGCCAAGCTGGCCCATGAGAATGACCGAATCACCCTTGCCGGCCGCAAGCCTGCAAACCTCTGTCGCCTGCAATTCGCCAGCCTGCTCCTCATTAGAGCCGACCCATGCCTGCTTGTCCGGGAATTTTTCCATATTGGCCGGAAGCATGTTCACGAAGACCAGCGGAATACCCGCTTGATCGGCGATCTTTGACATCGCCCTGCCGGAATCCGCATCCACCAGCATGGTGATGATGCCATCCACGCCAGCCGCCACGAAGTTTTCGATCTGCGACTGCTGGCGGGCAATATCGCCCTGCGCATCCTCCATCTGGACTTCCACGCCAAGATCCTTGGCATGGCGCTGAATGTTGTGGCGCAACACGGTGAGATAATTGTCGTCAAAGAGCGACATCGCCACGCCAATTTTCTCGGCGTGGGCAGCGCTTGCCATCAGGGCGCAGAATGCGGTTGTGATTACGATTTTTTTGATCACGAGATTTTCTCCTCCTCTTTTCCCCGCACGTGACGAATGTGTGCGATCACCCAAACCGGCGCCTCCCGGCCGTCTCCAGGCATGGCTTCGCCGGTGACGGATGCAGCAGCAAAATCCGCCTCAAGCGAAGTCATGTCCTGTCGATCAGTCGAAACGGCAGCACTGTTTGCGCGCAGCTTTAGTGCTGCGCCCGTCTCTCCCATGCGACCGGGTGTTTTCCGGGCGCAGTTTCAACATAGCGGGATGGAACAGGATTCGCAACAAAAATTGCAGAATTTCTATACAGCAATAAAATTTCCAGAATCTCGCTACCGGGCCATTTGTCGACATTCGTCCCGAAGGTGAAAAAGGATCGACAAAACCCGCGCCCTGCGACTTTGCGCGCAGCGCGCTACAGCTATGCTTGTTTTTGGGAAGAACAGACGCAGAGAGCGGCTGGCACGCCGCAAAGATTCACTCGACAAAAACCCGCACGCTCGAAGCGCGGCCGTCGGCATCGATTACCGTGAGGGTGGAAAACCCTTGCCCCTCGGGTCGCCATTCGCTGTTGCGGCGATGAGAAGCGTCGGGCAGAGGCATGCCATTCGCGAGCCAGCGGAAGGGAGCGCGACCGCCTTGCAGCTTCAGCACCAGCGGCGAAATGCCCGACTGGCCGGAAAGCTCGACCCTTGCTCCTTCCGGCGGATAAACGATGCGCGGGGCGCTTTCGCGTCTCGATGCCGAAAGCAGGCCGCTTGCCGTCGTGGTGAAACGCCGCTGGTTGGCGGGAAGATCGGCAACGGCAACACGCGCGACGCCGGAGGGTGGAGCAGGCATCGGCGTGATCGCCACACCGGATTTTGCGAAGGCTTCGAACAGGATCGGGGCCGCGGTCGCGTAACCGGCAATACCCGGCACCGCGCCATTATCGGCCCGGCCGACCCAGACGCCGATCACGTGTCGCCCGTCATAGCCTACCGACCAGGCATCGCGGTAGCCGTAACTCGTGCCTGTCTTGTAGGCGATGCCGCGCTGCTTCACACCGAGCGGCGGCAGCACGCCGGAGAGTATGTCAGAGACATTCCAGATCGCAGCATCGGAAAACAGCCGGTCACCGGCAAGGCGTTCGGGGACTGAGCGGACGCCGTCGCCCAACCGCACGGGATCACCGCTACCGGCAAGCCCGGCATAAAGCTGCACCAGATCAACAAGCGAAATACCCGCGCCGCCAAGCGCAATGGCAAGTCCGGGCGCCTCGTTTGACGGAAGCACCAGCCGGACGCCCGCTCGCCGGAACCGCACCATCAGCGCTGATGGGTTGACCGCATCGAGCAACTTGACGGCAGGCACATTGAGCGACAATTGCAGCGCCTGCCGAATGCTGACGTCACCCTGATAATGCATGTCGAAATTGCGCGGTCGATAACCGGAAAAATCCGCCGGGCGATCTTCGATGATGGTTTCCTGTCCAACCAGACCATCTTCGAAGGCAAGACCGTAGATGAAGGGCTTGAGGGTGGAACCTGGCGAGCGCACCGCCCGGCTCATCTCGACGAAACCACGCCTTGCCGTATCGAGATAATCCGCCGAGCCGACCTCCGCCAGAATATCGCCGGTCTCTGCATCCGCCATGACGATGGCGACGGAGACCTTGTCTCCAAGCTTTTCCACCGCGTGGCGCGCCACTGCTTCCAGTTCCCGCTGTATCGGCAGTTTCAGCGTCGCGCGCGCCTCTGTGGTATTCGGAAATTTCGCCCGCGCCGCGACGGCCATATGCGGTGCAAAGGCCGGCAGGTCGCGCCGGCTGGCAGGCACTGCGGAAAGAGTCGCCCGCTCCGCCTCCCCTTCGCCCACCACGCGCTCGACGGCAAGCCGTTGCAGCACCCGCTCGCGCGCCTGCCTTGCCGCTTCCGGAAAACGGTCCGGACGACGTTTCTCCGGCAGCTGCGGCAGCGCCACCAGCAGGGCCGCCTCCGCCGTGGCGAGCCGGCCTGGTTCCTTGCCGAACCAGGCGAGGCTTGCGGCCCTGACGCCCTCGAGATTGCCGCCATAGGGCGCGATATTCAGATAGAGATCGAGGATATCAGCCTTGTCGAGCCGTCTTTCGATCTGGAGGGCCCGCATGGCCTGCAGCAATTTTGCCGAGAATGAGCGGTCGGCGCGCGGCTCGATCAGCCGCGCCACCTGCATGGAAAGAGTCGAAGCGCCGGAGACGATCCGGCCGTTGCTGGCCAGTTGCCAGGCGGAGCGCATAAGCGCCCATGGGTCGACCCCGTGATGATCGTAGAACCGCTGGTCCTCATAAGCGACCAGCATACGCAGGAACTGTGGATCGACCTCGGCGGCAGTCGTTTTCAGCCGCCAGCGGCCGTCCGATGTCGCAAAGGCCCGCAACAGCTTGCCGTCGCGATCCAGCACCTCGAAGGATCGTTGCTGCGCAGCCTCCAGCGGCGGCGGATAGGCCTTGTCCAGCGCATCAAGACCGAAGGCCGCGCCGCCGAGAAGCAGCGCGGCTGACACGATGCCGACGATGATCGCCTTGCGTCGCCTCATGGGTTTGCCGAACGCACCTCCATGCGGCCGGTTGCCGTGCGGGCGGCAAATTGCGGCCGGTACATATCTTCAACTGAGGCTGCCGGATGGTCATAGGTGCCCGGAGTAACGGCGCGGACGACATAGGCAAGCGTGATCTCCGAACTGTCGCCGGCCGAGCGGTCGAAGGCCGCCACGAAGCGGTCATAGCGGAATTCGGTATGGGCCGCTTCCGTTTCCGGCAACCAGTCGAAATTCGAAAGCGCTGCCGAATTGACGAGGCTCGGATTGTCGATTTCGAAACCGGAAGGCAAGAGATCCGTCACGAGAATGCGCGACTGCCAGTTATTTTGCGGCACGACGTTAAGCACCGCGACATAACGCTCATTTTGCGTGACCTCGCTCGGGTTCACCTCCTCGCCATCCATGGAGTAATAGGTGCGGGTGATGGTGAAACCCTCGCCGCCCGCCGCAAGCGGTTGCGCCGGCGGCGCCACGGTGGTGACAACAGCCGTGACCGGATCGGCCGAGGCATTGGCGATCTTCAAGGGAGCGGCCAGCAATTCATCGCCGCTCATCCGCTTGCCGAAACCGCCGGTCTGCAGATCACCGTTCACGTCGAGGCGGATATCCTTGTCCTCGCCTTTGACGGCACGGGCGGCCAGCAACATCCACGCCTGTTCCTGCGTGCTGGTATAGGGCTTCTTTTCCCATTCCTTCGCCACCGCGCCGGCAAGCTGCGGCACGACGGCCGGAACCGGACGGCTTTCGGCCGCGAGCGCCAGCGTCGCCGCGCCGTCACGCAGGGCGGAGCCATAATCGGCACGCGCAAAGCTGACATTGGTGGTGCGGCTTGCCATATCGAGCGAAGCGCCGAACACGGCTTTCGAACGGGCCTGATCGCCATAAAGCGAAAGGGCTGCGGCAACCTGCGCCTTGGCAAGCGGGGTCGGGAAATCGGCAAGCGCCGTATCCGCGTAGTAACGCAGATCGTTGATCGCCGCCTTGCGGTTGCGCGCCAGCACATAAAGCGAATAGGCGATCTCGTTGCCGCGATCCTTGACGTTGCTGTCAGAGGAAAGACCGTTCTGCAGGTTGTTCAGCGCCTGCACCATGGCCTCATCGGGAACATCGTAACTCTGTTCGCGCGCCCTTGTCAGGAAGTCACTGATATAGGCATCGAGCCACAGATCGCCGTAACCCGGCGACCAGAGGCCGAAACTGCCGGAACTCGACTGGAAGGACAGCACGCGGTAGATCGCTTCCTGCACCCGCTTGCGGGTATCGGGGTCTTCGGCCATGCCGCTATCCTTCGTCAGCTCCGAAAGGTAGAGCAACGGCAAAGCGCGGCTCGTCGTCTGCTCGGCGCAGCCGTAAGGATATTTATCCAGCATCATCACCAGCGCCGGAATATCGAAGGCGGGCGAGCGCGTGACATTGACGGCGACCGAAGAGCCGAGCAGCATGCTGTCGGCCAGAAGATCGCCGTTGATCGTCAGGCTGCTGTTCGGCGCGATCTTGATTTCGCGCCGCGTTGTGACAGGCAGAACGGCCGGGCGCACCGGAACATTCAGAACCTGCTCCAGCGAGACGCCTGATGCATTGGAAACCTTGATGGTGATCGCGCCATTGCCGGGCTGTTCGCCCGTCAGCGGAACGGTCAACGATGACTTGCCGCCCTTTTGCAGCGCCAGCGTCTGCGACATCTCGCCCTGATCAACTGTCAAGGCCGTGTTGCTGGTCACATCCAGCCGGTAATCGCCGGCATCGCCATCTGTATTGGCGATATCGAGCCGCAATTGCGAGACATCGCCGGGGGCGAGGAATTTCGGCGCGCTGGCCGTCACCACGACCGGATCGCGAATGATGGCATCGGAGACCGCATGACCGACGCCCGTTTTCGTCCAGGCCACAGCCATGATGCGGGCCGTGCCGTTGAACTGCGGAATATCGAAGCTCACCGTCGCCTTGCCGTCCGCGTCGAGTTCGACCGGACCGGCAAAGAACGCCACCAGCTTTTCGGTGGGTGGGCTGCCCTGAAGGGCCGCCCCGCCGCCATCGCCGCCGGTGCGCAGCCGGCCGGTGGCGCCCAGCGAACCGTCGATCAGGCGGCCATAGAGGTCGCGGATTTCCAGCCCCAGCCGCCGCTGGCCGAAATACCATTCGTCCGGCTTCGGCGGCTCATAGCGGGTGAGATTCAATATGCCGACATCCACGGCCGCAACGATGGCATAGGCCTTTTCGCCGACACCAGCGCCCGCAACCGTGATCGGAATTTCAAGCGGCTGGCGCGGCAGCGTCTTCTGCGGCGCGCCGAGGGTAACGGCAAGCTTGCGCTCGGCAGGATCGACAGCAAGCCATTTGATGCCGATGGCGCGCATCGGCATGCGGCTTTCCTGCGCATCGCCGGGCCGGAACAGCGTGGCCGTGACGTAAGCGCCCGCACCCCATTCCTCGGTGACCGGAATGTCGATCTCGCCGCCATCCGCGCCGATCTCGGCATTCTGAACGGAAATCAGCTTATCGGAACCGGAAGTGATCATCAGCTCGCCGGCAAAACGCGAGGAAACCTTGAGTTTCGCCGTATCACCGATCTTGTAGCTCTGCTTGTCGAGAGCGATTTCCAGCGCATCCGGCGTTTCGGTCGAACTTGCCTCCACATAGAAGCCGGCATCGAATTCAACGCTGGAAACCGGCGCACCATTACCGGCACCCTCTACTTCCAGCCGGTAGCGTCCCCAGGTGACAGGCACGGAAATCTCGCCGCCATTGGCATCGACCGAAAGCGTGCCCGCTTCCTGCTGCTTGGTATATTCCACCGGCTCATAGCGCCAGGAATTGCCCTGACGATACCATTGATAGTTCCGCTCGACCTTGATGAGCTTCCAGTTGAGGCCGCTCATCGCCTGTTTGGCGCCCTCGGCACCAACGCCGATGATGTGGAAACGGCCGACGGAATTCTGGGCGAGATCGCCGGAAAATTGCGGCTTGATGCCGATAGCAGAGGTTTCCGCCTTGATAGGCAGCGTCAGCGAACGCTCCACGGCACGCCCACCGGCCTCCTGCATGCGCACGGTGATGTTGGCGGAAAGCAGCTGCGTGGTGGACGGCAGGTCGGTCAGATCGACATTGAAGCTCGCCTTGCCCTCTTCATCCAGAACCGGCAGATCGGCAAGCGTGGTGCGGTTCTCCTCTTCGCTTTCCTCATCCGCCAGACCGAAGAAATAACCTTCGAAATCGGCGCTGGTGCGGGTCGGCTTGATGGCGACCTCGCCTTCCAGCGTCAGGCCGGCAGCGGGCGCGCCATAGAGATAACGGCCGTCGACATCGATTGCCGTTTCCGCGCCCGGATCGATCTGCTTTGCCTTGCTTGAAAGATCAAACTCCGTGCGATCAGGCACGAAATCATCGACGAGGAAGCTCTTTTCACTGATGGCAGCTGTCTTCGGATCGGTATGAATGCGCAACGTCCAGGTGCCGCGCATGGCATTTGCCTGCAACGGCAGATCGACCGCATGACCGCCCAGCGCCTTGCCATCGCTGACGAAGCGCCGGTCCTCGACGCCATCGGGACGCGAGAAGATGAAGGTGAGCGGAAGATCCTCGATTGCCTTGCCGTCGACATCACGGGCAAGCGCTGCGGCATGCACGGTCTCGCCGGCGCGGTAGATGCCGCGTTCTGTCCAGCTGAACACATCGATCGCGCCCGGTGCTGCACGTCCCGTCACGCCACGGTCGGAGAGGTCGAAGCCGGCGCGTGTCATATCGAGGAACACGTAGTCCTTGTCGCCGTTGCGCGCCGTCAGGATTGCGGGCGCCTGCGCAGCCGTGCCGCGCATCAGGCCGGCGGAAAACACCGCGCGGCCGTCCGCATCAGTCTTCGCCGTGCCCAGTACCTCATTATTTTTGGCAAGCAACTGCAAATCCACGTCTGCGAGCGGCTTGGCGCTGCCAAGGGCGCGGACAAAGACATTGAGCCCGTCGGTTCCGGCATAGGTGGTGATGCCGGTATCGGATACGAGGAACCATTGCGTGGCGCGCGAGTCCCAGGTCTCCGGTGCGGTACCCGGCGGCACGGCAGTCAGCACATAGATGCCGGGCTTGCGCTCCGGCAAAGCTTCATCCACCGGGAAACTCGTCACCACATCCTTGTTGAGATCCGGCTGGATATCGATCGCGCCCTGCCAGACGAGTTCCCCGATTTCGTTTTCGATGCGGTCGGCGTTGTATCCGTCCATCTGCGTCAGAAACTGCGAATTGGAAAGAAGCGAAGTGATGTTGCGATCACCGACGCGATAGAGCTTCAGATCAGCCTTGTCGGCATTAACAGAAACGATCGGAATGCCGCGGCGCGCAGTACCCGGCAGCACGAAATTTTCGCCCGTAAAACGCACGCTGGCGGCGCGGTCGCGCACGTAAATATCGAGATTGACCTGCTTTTCCAACGGCTCTTCCACCGAAGACGGCAGGCCGGCGCGCAGCGCGATCTTGTAGCGCTGGCCATGGGTCAGGCCTTCCACGCAGATTTCGCTGCCCTTTGCCTCGATGGCCTTGGGGGCTGCCCCATCCAGCGTGATGAAGGAGGAATAATCGACACCGTTCTTCACCAATGGTTCGGAAAACTGCACGCAGGCGCGTGGACTGACACTATCCGTATCCACCGTGTTGTTGATGACGCGGAAACCCTGACGCGTGCGCAGATCGGCATAGGCCGCCTTGGTCTGTGCATTGTCGGTAAGCGCAAGGCTTTCCTTATAGGCATTGAGTGCCGCGCGATAATTCTGGGTTCTTTCAAAAGCCTTCACCAGCCGGTTCAGGGCCTCGGTGCGGGCGCTGACCGTGCGGCTCAGCTGATAGGCGTTGATGGCGGCAGACGCCGCCTGCCCGGCAATCGAATAATTATCGGTGACCTGCGCCGCCTTTTCCGACAATTCCGCCCAGAGCGCGCCGTCATCAGGTGTGATCGCAAGAGCCTGTTTATAGGTCGTGACCGCATCGGGAACATTGCCCGCGGCGGCCTGCTGCCGCGCCGTCTGCACAAGCGCTTCCACGCCCTGTTCGTCACCGTCACTGGCAGCAAGGCCGGCTTTCAGCCGGCGGGCTTCCTGCTGCAGGCTGTCGGTCACGAAGGAAAGGCGCTGCGGCGCGCCGATATCGGCTTCCGTCGCCACTTCCACGATCTTGCCGGCAACGGCGCCGGGGAAAGCGTTCAGCTGATTGAAATCCGATTTAAGGAAGCACCATTTCACCTTGGGATTGTAGGTGAAAGCCTTGCAGGCAGCGTCGCCAACGCAAATCTCGCCGCATTGTTCCAGCGAGACATTCTGCTCCGTCCGAAGATCGAAGCCGAAATAATCGCCGTTTTGCGTGGTTACCACTTTTCGCGAAGGTTCGGCCGCCGTGGCCGGGAGAAAAATCAGGGCGGTAGAGACCGCAACCAACGAAATCCGGACGAGCGCGCGCAACGACATCAGTATTCTCCCGCAACAGACATGTCGGGCGGGACTCTGGTCAAATCCACGCATGGTTGTCAACGCATCTTCGTCAATTCGCAACAGGAGGATGCGTGGAGGCCAGCAGACGGGGAGGCTAGTCTTCTATTTTACGCGCTTCGGAAATCAGCATGATCGGCACGCCGTCGCGGATCGGGTAAGCAAGCCTCGCGCTTTCGGAGATGAGTTCGTTGTGGGTCCGGTCATAAGAAAGACGTCCCTTGGTCAAAGGGCAGACCAGCAGCTCCAGGAGCTTCGGATCGACATTGCTCATCCGGTCGTCCATGGGGCGATCCTATTGCAGCACGGTGCCGCCCTCGCCCGATCCCTGGGCAAGAACGATCTCGGTGATGGCAATCAAGGTTTCGGCCCGTGTCTTCAGGTCGGGCGCTTCAAGCAGCGCCTGTTTTTCGGCAGGACCGAAGGGAGACATCATGGAAAGGGAGTTGACGAGAACACGATTGCCCGCCCTTTCAACGCTTTCCCAATCTGCCTCCAGCTGGTTTGCATCCAGAAACGCGCGGAATACCCGGAGGAGGTTTTCGCGATCCACCGCTTCCTCATTATATTCGCCGGAAAGATCGGCGATGAAGGGCGCATGGTGGAAACTGCGATAAGGCTTGCCGGCCTCCGCCTCTTCCAGCAGGCGGAAACGGCAAACACCGGTGAGGGAGATGACGTAACGGCCGTCCCCCGTTTCAGAAAAGGAAGTGATGCGGCCGAGACATCCGACGGCGCTCAAAGGCCCACCCTCAAGTCCTGACTCCATGACGTGAAGGGCCGGCTGCACCATGCCGATGAGCCGATGCCCGGCCAGCGCCATATCGATCATGGCAAGATATCGCGGCTCGAAAATATTGAGCGGAAGATGACCTTCCGGTAGCAGCAGCGCGCCCGGCAAGGGAAATACCGGCACGATTTCCGGCAGATCGTCGTTCTTCACATATCTCGCATTTCCGACATGCATGGGATCAAGCCCCCTGTTCACTGCTGCCCGGCCGGCGGATCAACCGCCGCGGCCGGGATATGCCCGCATTATGAAAACAATATTGCCGAAAGCTTACGGCGGCCGGCGACGGTTGCCGGGTCCTTGAAGCCCCAGGCCTCGAAAAACTCCAGAAGCTGGCGGCGCGCGCCGTCATCGTCGAAGGTCCGATCCTTGCGCATGACATAGAGCAGATGGTCTGCCGCTTCATCGCGCCGCCCTTGAGCGTTCAGCACCTTGGCGAGCTTTATCCGCGCCTCGTGATGATCGGGATTAAGCGCCAGATCGCTTTCCAGCGCCACCGGATCGCCGATCTTTCGGGCTTCCTCATATTGCGCGATCTTTTTCAAAACGAGCTGAATGCCCGCATCTTCGTTGAGCTCCGCAGGCAGGGAGGAGAGCAGTTCGCTTGCCCGCTCATATTGCCCGGCAGCGATCATGCATTCGGCGATACCGGCAATCGCCGCAGGGTTTTCCGGATCGGCCTGCATGACGGCGCCGAACAGCTGTGCTGCGCCATTAAAATCGCTATCCGCAAGAAGCTGTTTCGCCTCAGTCAGAGCCGCCTCGATTTCGGCTTTCGGATCACCCGCATCCGGGCCGGCAATCTTGTCAATGAACTGCTTGATCTGGCTTTCCGGCACCGCGCCCATGAAGCCATCCACCGGCCGGCCATCGGCAAAAGCGACGATGGCGGGAATGGACTGGATGCCGAGCTGGCCCGGAATGGACGGATGATCGTCAATGTTCAGCTTCACAAGCTTCACACGACCATTCGCCTCGTTGATGACCTTTTCGAGCACCGGCGTCAGCTGCTTGCACGGACCGCACCAGGGCGCCCAGAAATCCACCAGAACCGGCTGGCGGCGCGATTCCTCAAGAACATCCTTGGAGAAAGCAGCCGTCGTTGTGTCCTTGATGTGACCGGAGGCCGCACCATTCAGCTCGCCGTGATGATGCGCGCTCGCAGACATCTGCCCGCCATAGGAACCGCCGTAAGGATTATTGGTGTCGCTCATGCCGGTCTCCCGCAATTTCTGTCATCTGTCTCAGTTGAAGCAAAGATCGTATCTCACTCGCTGACTTTCAAGACAAGCGGCGTATGTCCGGTCGCCTCAAGAAAGCGGATAAGATCCTTCGACGCGATCGTCGTCGTCTGGTCGTTGGAAAGCGGATGGCCATTGACCTGCTCGTTTTCCAGAAGATCACTGTCGAGCACGAAGGTGACCTGCCTGCCAGTGTCGTTGATCGCCCCAAATACCGTTACCGATCCCGGCACGACGCCCAGATATTCGAGCATTTTTTCCGGTCTGCCAAAGGACACGCGGCTTGCAGCCCCTATCGTCTTGTGAACGCTTTTGAGATCGACGACGGCATTTTCTTCGACAGTCAGAACAAAATATTGATCCTTCTTGTCCTTCACGAAAAGGTTTTTCGTGTGACCGCCGGGAATGAGATCGCGCAGCGACTGGGATTCTGCAACAGTAAACACCGGTTCGTGCTGTTTCGTGGCATGAGAAATGCCGAGCCCATCCAGAAACTGGAAAAGCTCCGTTGCCATCCTGGGAGAATTCTCCGCCATATTCCGCCGCCCGCCTCTGCCGATTTCGATATCACTGCATTCCTGATTAAGGGGGCAACCGGCGCTTGGCAACACAGGAAAAAACGCAGAGATGAAAAACCGCCAATCATTTCCGTCGCTTGTCGCATTTTTCAAAGAAATTTTCGCGTTTTTGTCATTTCCCTGTTGCATTCCAAAATCGATTGAGCGATATAGCGCCCGTCGCCGCAACGTGGTGACCCACGGTTCAGCGACTACCCCGGACCGGTGGATTTGAGCGGGTGTAGCTCAGGGGTAGAGCACAACCTTGCCAAGGTTGGGGTCGAGGGTTCAAATCCCTTCGCCCGCTCCAAATTTTCCAAAAGATAGAATCTACGACTGAATACTGAATTCAGACCGGCTGAGTTATGCGGTTCGGCGCTCAAGAGTTCGTCATCCTCCCTTGTCAGAACATTTGTGAAATTATCGAGCGGATGGAACCTCCGGCAGAAATGGCCGTTTCAGATTCGAGGCTCCTAACCTCAGTTCCCCTATGAATTGCCCGCCATGAGCGGGCATTTTTTTAAGGGCGCCTGTCGCCAAAAAATAAATCCGCCCGTCCGGAACATCGCCCACACACGGGGCGTTTCCCTGTGTTGATCAACACCGGGGGAACACCCATGTCCGCAATTTCGAAAACTCTTTTGATTGCAGCATTCGCCGCCGTGACTATGCCGGCCGCTTCCTTCGCCGCAGACATGATCATTTATGGTCAGGATCAGCCTCCGCGGCACAGAACCCACCACGAACCGCGCGCGACTGCGAACACCTATTCGAATCATGCGGAAATGCGCTGCTCCGAGAACATCGTCTCCTATCGGGCGCCTTACCAGCGGCACACGGAACTGGTAACGCTCTGCCATCCGCCACTAAATTGGCGAACGGAGCCGTCCACGGCAACAATATGGTCGCCATGATCTTGCCATAATTCATTCGATGTGCTTTTGTGCAGCCGCCCTTGTGGGAGGGGGTAGAGGTCGAGACCCGCTGGTTGCTTTTGGCAGCAGGCGGGTTTCCCTTTTTTTGGCGACCGCCCTTCCTATTGTAATCCTATAGTCAGGTAGATAATCAAATTAGGCGACCTGAGGCGGATATTTGTCGTGTATCCTTCTTTGGACACGATTACCCATATCGGAAAAAATTTGGAAGAGCCTTGGAAGGTGTGGCAGTGGGTCCTCTACTGACCTTCCCTTTTGAGTGATTCCGTTCCTATGTACGCAATCATGACGAATCTGCTGCATACTAAGTAAGAACTTCCTATCCTCGTCAGTGTCCGGAAAGATATCAACTTTTAATGCGGTTAGAAAAATGGACTGCACGAAAACAAAGTTATGGAAAGATACCGTTTCTATAAATTTTTCGATCTTTTCCATAACTATCGCTGGGGATTTTTCGATCTGGGCGAGAGAAAATTTTGTGTCCTTAAGACCATCCAGACGTTCGACCATTGCAAGTCTCGCCGCCGAATCACGGCTTACAAAGCTATGTAAGCTGTCAGATAACAAAGCCTCAAAATTTGAGAATGCTTGCATCAAATACATACGGTGAAGCATAGGATTGGGCTTGTGAGAAAGCCATTTTATGACTTCTTCCAAGCTAGCTTGAGCGTGATAAAATGCCTCCAATCCTCCGTTATTAGGATCGAAGTAAATGGGATATTGGACCTCATTCGCGATCGCCACTTTGTGGCCATCCGGCAATATTTTTGCAAAGAATGAAGACAGGTGCCCAGACACCTCAATAGTCGTCACTGCTCCGCAAGCTTTACATTTTTCATTCAGCGTTGTTGATGCTTCAATTTCGCTAACCCAGTCCTGCCCTGGTAATGTCGGAGCCGGACGCTCAAAACGAACAATGTCTCCGCATTCCGAGCAGTTGATTGATCCAGTGACTACTGTGCGCATATCGGATCTTCTTGTAGTGAACCACTGGTAGTCGATCGGACGAACAAATTAACACTTATCACAGACCGGCAATATTTATTGTCCAGAATATAAACCAAAATCTACTTTTTTAAATTTCTAAAAATGGTAGCGGGAGAGGGACTTGAACCCCCGACACGCGGATTATGATTCCGCTGCTCTAACCACCTGAGCTACCCCGCCACAGGGGAAACGTGACAGTCATGTGACCGGCCGCTCCATCAGGATGAGCGGCTTATAAGGTGCCGCTCCCCAAAGTGTCAAGCGCAAGATGCGCAAAAAATTCGCTTTCCGCCTCGCGGCAAAAAGTGAACTGTTTCAGGCCGCAACCGGCTTTTCCAAAAGCGCCTTAAGCGAGGCCTCGGCTTCCACCGAGCGTTCCGAACGTTCGATGAAACCGCCGCCGTAAACGCGGGCATCCGCGCCCGGCGCGGAATAGAGCACGCAGGCCTGGCCGGGGGCGACGCCGGCCTCGCCGGTCATCAGATCCACATAGATGCCGTTTTCATCTGCGTGCAGCACTGCTTCCATTGGCGGGCGGGTGGAGCGCACCTTGGCGAAACAGGCAAAGCCCTGCCCGGCATCGTCCGCCAATGCGCCATCTCCCAGCCAGTTCATGTCACGCAGATAGACACGGCGGGTTTCCAGCGCTTCACGCGGGCCAACAATGACCCGACGGCCCCGCGCATCGAGATGCACGACGTAGAGCGGCTCTCCTGTGGCGACGCCGATGCCGCGGCGCTGTCCGATCGTATAATGCACGATGCCGTCGTGACGGCCCAGTACACGGCCGTCCAGATGCACGATATCCCCGACCAAAGCCGCATTCGGCTTCAGCTTGTTGATGATATCGGTATATTTGCCCTGCGGCACAAAACAGATGTCCTGGCTGTCGGCCTTCTTGGCGACGACGAGCCCCATATCTTCCGCCAGCGCCCGCGTTTCGGCCTTGGAGAGACCGCCGAGCGGAAACCGCAGATAATCGATCTGCTCCTGCGTCGTCGCGAACAGGAACCAGCTCTGGTCGCGGTCACTGTCGATGGGACGATAGAGCGCGCGGTGTCCCGACTGGCCGGAGACCGGATTGGGGCGTGAACGGATATAATGTCCGGTCGCCAGCGCATCGGCGCCCAGTTCTTGCGCGGTGGCCAACAGATCGGCGAATTTTACCGTCTGGTTGCAGGCCACGCAGGGGATCGGCGTTTCACCCATCGCATAGGCTTCGGCGAAGGGATTGATGACGGTTTCGCGGAACCTCGCCTCATAATCCAGCACATAGTGGGGAATACCGAGCGTTTCGCAGACCCTGCGCGCATCGTCGATATCCTGTCCGGCGCAACAGGAGCCGGCGCGGTGCACCGCAGCACCGTGGTCATAGAGCTGGAGCGTAATGCCGAGAACATCATAGCCCTCGCGCTTGAGGATACCTGCCACAACAGAAGAATCGACGCCACCGGACATGGCGACAACGATCCGGGTATCTTCCGGCCTCTTGTCAAAATCGAGCGTATTCACGTTTTTTCCCATCGTCAGTCATAACGGGGGTAAAGGCCCCGCCGCCTGTCGGTCATCCGCCACGTGGGCATCAGCCGGAAAAAACCGGACTGTCATGCCTCGTCATCCTGCGGATTTAAGGGCTGCATATAGAAAAGAAAGGCCGCGCACGCAAGTACGGGGCGGAAAACCGCCCCGTAAAGACATACCAAACATGAATAGCGCCGAAGCGTTTAGGCGCCGGCAGCCTTCTGGCCGCTGTTGCCAGTCCACTTGTCGCGCTCCCGCCACAGGGCCGGCAGGGCCAGCAGCCCAATAGCCGTCAGGGCGATCAGCGTCTTGTTCAACTGCGACAGTTCCACCGTACGGCCATCCAGATAATAGACGCCGTAGACGATCGCCACATGCCAGACGTAAACCTGCAGCGAATGGCGGCCGAGTAGCTGAAGGAACTTCAGCGACAGCACCCAGATGACGCCTTCGGCAATGGAGCGCACAAGCGGGCGATGGTGCCTCGGACCGGCGATCACCAGCCATGTCAGGCCAATGCCAACGGCAAGAAAGTTGATGAGATAGACGGGGCCGAAATCGGCGCGGATTTCCATGGTGGAAAACTTGCCCATCATGAATTCCGGCATCAAGCCCCAGGCTGTCGCGATGCGCAGCGGCATGAAGAACAGGCAGGCGATGAGTGCAGCCTTGGGAAGCCAGGTTCTCTCAGGCGAGAAGATAGCCTTCCACGGAATGCGGTTTTGCGCTGTCATCGCTCCAAGCACGAGCGCCGAATAAAACACCAGCTGCCAGCCGAGCAGATTGAAGCTGACGCGGATGCCCTGTTCGTCGGCGCCCTTGACGAGTTCGTTAAGCGGCGCAGTGACAATCTGCTGGAGCCCGAGCTGACCGGCCATCCACACCAGCATTGAGCCGGCGAGAACATAGGCCCACTTGCCGTCGAGGCAGAGCTTGATAAGGATCGGCGCAAACAGCATGTAGACGATATATTGCGGCAAAATATCCATGAATGTCGGCTGGAACAGGAAAGCCGCAATCGCCGCCAGACGTAACGGATCGTCGAACGAGGTCATACCGAGCCAGTTGTACCAGATATAGGGCGCATGCGGGATGACCATACGGAAGAACAGCACGGCGATGACGAGGCCCATCGCATAACGATAAAGCTCCATAGCCCGGTTCCAGATCGCCTGTTTGCCGGCGTCATAACCGTATTTCATCATCTTGCGGGCATAGACCATGCCGATCAAAAGGCCTGACAGGAACACGAAGCCCTGTGCGTCTTCCACGAAGGCAAACTGGCGATGGTTGATTTCCACCAGCCAGAAACCGCCGGCAAACACCAGATGGTTGATCAGCATGAAGACGAGGAAGTAACCACGCATTCCGTCGATCAGGTCAAAGCGTTTCATCTCGATAGCTCTCCGTTCTCGCAGGGGCCTGCGTTGCCCGGCCACCTGGCCCGGCTTGCGGGAGGCTGGCCGGGGGTCGGATTGTCAACGCGGCTTTGCGCCTGTGGTTCCCTTTCCAAAGCGGTTTAGAACCGGCACGAAAAGTCACATTGGCGTGTGTTCCCCGTGGTTAGGCCGCAGGGACTGAATGCTTGATGAATAAAAAAAGGCAATTCCGTGGAGCGTCCAAGCTATGCGCCAGCGAGATATCTTGGCAAAAAGAGCGCAAAGCCTTGCATGGCAGGGCGAAGGCGAACGGCTCGACTTATCGGCACTACAGATATTACCCGTTAGATTTATCAGGCATTTTTCTGGAGAGTTGCCTTGGCTCGCGCATCGCTGGAAAAGCCATGCAGCGTAATGAGGCCAGCGGGCCGAATCACGACAAAGAAAAGCCCGAAGGTTTGTAAAACCTCCGGGCTTTTTCATTCACAAAAAGACTATGTGTCGCCTCATGCAGCGGCCTGAATAGCGGCGACCTGCCAGTTGTCGTTGCCGCCACGGCGCACGAAGGTCCACATTTCCACCGCTTCGGAAGGCTTGTGCTCGTCACCCTCAATAACCTTGCCCGAGGTGCGATCGCGCATGATGTCGATGGCGGAATAACGCATGGCCACCGTCGCGTAGTCCTGGCCCTCTTCGTGCCATGCTTCGGCAACATCACCCTGCAGCAGCGTCACGTCACGGACGTCGTTCTTCACACCGCTCGTGGCGTTATCGCTCAGTTCCTCGGCAAGGTAGGACATAGCTTCCGGCGTCGTCAGCTTGCGCAGCGCACCGTAATCCTCGGCGCCATAAGCGGACTGAACGTCCTGCAGCATTTTCTGGAAGGTTTCGAGGTCGCCTGGGGTGATGCCGATCTCGTCGCCTTCGGAAACAGCGTTCTCATGCGCTACCGGCTTCGCCGTTGCGGCAGTGACTGCCGCCGCGCCGCCCGCAGCACCGGCAAGCGCGCCGATCTTCGGGATTTTGAACGAGGACGCGGACGGACCTGCCTGTGAACCACCATTAAAGGAAGAGCCCGAGTGATCCGTGCGCTGCGAGCCGCCGGCTGCACCATAAGCGGGCTGGCCCTGACGGCGCGATGCGAAGAAACGCATGGCGAGCATGATGAGACCGCCGATAAGCAGCCCCTGCAACAACATGCCGAAGAAACCGGCCATGCCGCCAAAACCGCCGCCCATCAGCATGCCGAATAGGCCGCCCATCAACAGGCCGCCCATCAAACCACCCATCATGCCGCCGAAAAGGCCACGGCTCTGCTGCGGGGCCGCCTGCGCGCCCGGACGGGCCGGCTGTGCGGCACCCGGCGTTGCCTGGTTGGTATTGGGCGTCATGCTGCGGTTGATCGGTGCTGTCTGGCCCGGCGCAGTGCTGGTCGAAGGCGGTGCGGAGTATGTCCGCGTACCACGGCTGCCAAAGCCACCACCGGCACGGCGTGCCTCTGCCATATCAACCGCCACGAAAGACACCGCGATACCAAGTGCGGCGACTGCGAACAAACCCTTGAAGCGCCGAAAGGCAGCAAACATCACTCTCTCCTGTTGGCCGCCCTCCCATGAGCGGCATGTCAGCAGCCGATATAGCAACTCATGATCATCATTTTTAGACCACTCGGCTTAAATTTTTCGTGATATGCAACCAAAACGCGAGACAGCCGCGTATTGCCGTAAAACCAGTGGCTAGAAAACCGAAAAACCCGGCACAGGGTCTCCCCTGCACCGGGCCTTATTGTCCCCTTGGGAGGAACGATAAGTGTATCAATCGACGTTGAAAGTCAGCGGCTTGACCTGGCGGATCGCCGGGTTGGCGCGCAGCTTGTCCAGTACGGTTTCGGAAACCGGACCATCGACGTAAAGCAGCGCGATGGCGTCACCGGCTTCCTTTTCACGGCCGAGCTGGAAGTTGGCGATGTTGACGCCAGCTTCGCCGAGCGTGGTGCCCATGAAGCCGATCATGCCGGGAACGTCGGTGTTGGTGATGTAGATCATGTGCGATCCGACATCGGCATCCATGTTGATGTTCTTGATCTGGATGAAGCGCGGCTTGCCATCCGAAAACACCGTGCCGGCCACCGAGCGGATCTGGTTTTCCGTCTTCACCGTCAGCTTGATGTAGCCGTCGTAGACGCCGGTCTTGTCGCGCTTGACCTCGGAAAGGATGATGCCCTTTTCCTTAATCATGACCGGAGCGGAAACCATGTTCACGTCGGAAACCTGGCTGCGGATGAGGCCGGCCAGCAACGCGCTGGTCAGCGCCTTGGTGTTCATGTTGGCGGTGGCACCGTCATAAAGGATTTCGATTTCCTTGGTGGCGCTTTCCTGCACCTGGCCAACGAAGGAACCGAGAACATCCGCCAGACGGATGAAAGGCTTCAGGCGCGGTGCTTCTTCAGCCGTGATCGACGGCATATTGATGGCGTTGGAGACTGCACCCTTGACGAGGTAGTCCGACATCTGCTCGGCAACCTGAAGCGCGACATTTTCCTGTGCTTCCGTGGTCGACGCACCGAGATGCGGCGTGCAGACGACGTTTGGCAGGCCGAAAAGCGGGCTTTCGGTGGCTGGTTCGACTTCGAACACGTCGAAACCGGCGCCGGCGACATGGCCGGACTTGATGGCTTCGGCAAGGGCCGCTTCATCCACCAGACCGCCACGGGCGCAGTTGACGATACGCACGCCCTTCTTGGTCTTGGCAAGGTTTTCAGCATTGAGGATGCCGCGCGTCTTGTCGGTCATAGGCACATGCAGGGTAATGAAATCAGCCTGGGCCAACAGCTCGTCGAGTTCAACCTTGGTCACGCCCATTTCCTGCGCACGCTCCGGCGACAGGAAGGGGTCATAGGCCAGAACATGCATCTTCAAGCCCAGTGCCCGCGAGCAGACGATGCCGCCGATATTGCCGGCACCGATGACGCCGAGCGTCTTGCCGGTGATTTCGACACCCATGAACTTCGACTTTTCCCACTTGCCAGCCTGCGTGGAGCTATCGGCGGCCGGGAGCTGGCGCGCGACGGCGAACATCAGTGCGATGGCATGTTCGGCAGTGGTGATGGAGTTGCCGAACGGCGTGTTCATGACGATGATACCACGGCGCGAGGCGGCCGGAATATCAACATTGTCCACACCGATGCCGGCGCGACCGATGACCTTGAGGTTGGTCGCCGCTTCGATCAGCTTCTCGGTCGCCTTGGTGGCGGAACGGATGGCGAGACCATCGTAATTGCCGATGATTTCGGCAAGCTTGTCCTTGTCCTTGCCGAGCTTCGGCTGGAAATCAACTTCGACGCCACGATCACGGAAAATCTGGACGGCGGTTTCCGACAGTTCGTCGGATACAAGTACGCGAGGTGCCATGGTTCACGGGCTCCTTGGAGGAAACGATTGAGATGTGCGAATGGAGAATGCGCGGCCCTGCATCTGCGCAGGGCCGATATCAAAATCAGGCGGCAGCCTTGGAAAGTGCTGCCTTCTGCGTCTGGTAGGCCCAGGCGAGCCAGGGCATGACAGCTTGCATATCCGCCGTCTCGATGGTGGCGCCGGCCCAGATGCGCAGACCGGACGGTGCGTCACGGTAAGCGCCGATATCGAGGGCGACATTTTCCTTTTCGAGCAGGGCGACGATGCCCTTGGCGAAATCGGCCTGTGCGGCCGCATCCAGCGCCTGTACCTCGGGATCGACGATCTTCAGGCAGACGGAGGTGTTGGAGCGGGTTTCCGGCTTGACGGCCAGGTTGGCGATCCAGTCATTCTTCTCGATGAAGTCGTAGATGACCTTGGCATTGGCATCGGCACGGCCGATCAGCACCTTCAGCCCACCTAGGTTCTTCGCCCACAGCAGCGCGTCGATATAGTCCTCAACGCAGAGCATGGAGGGCGTATTGATCGTTTCGCCGGTGAAGATGCCTTCGATCAGCTTGCCGCCGGAGACCATGCGGAAGATTTTCGGCAGCGGCCATGCCGGCGAATAGCTCAGCAGACGCTCGACAGCGCGGGGCGACAGAATGATAACGCCATGGCCGCCCTCACCGCCCAGAACCTTCTGCCAGGAGAAAGTCACGACGTCGAGTTTCGTAAAGTCCATGTCCTGCGCAAAGGCCGCCGAGGTGGCGTCGCAGATCGTCAGACCCTTACGGTCGTCAGGAATGAAATCGGCATTGGCAACGCGAACGCCGGATGTCGTGCCGTTCCAGGTGAAAACCACGTCACGGTCGAAATCGACTTCAGCAAGGTTCGGCAGCAGGCCATAATCGGCCTCGAACTTGCGAACGTCCTTCAGCTTCAGCTGCTTGACGACGTCGGTGACCCAGCCGGCGCCGAAGCTTTCCCAGGCGAGCATATCGACGCCGCGTTCACCGAGCAGCGACCAGAGCGCCATTTCAACGGCGCCGGTGTCGGATGCGGGAACGATGCCGATGCGATAATCGGCGGGAACATTCAGAATTTCACGGGTGAGATCGATGGCCTGCTTCAGCTTGGCTTTGCCAACCTTGGCGCGATGCGAGCGACCGAGCGGTGCATCGGAGAGAGCATCTAGCGACCAACCGGGACGCTTCGAGCAGGGACCAGAAGAAAAATGCGCATTGCCCGGACGGAGGTCCGGCTTCACTATATCTGTCATTTGACTACCCTTTCAGATAGGCGCCTCTCGTTAGGGAGAGGTGTCCTGCCGTCGTTGCTATTCCTGTCGTCGGTCTCAGTCAAGCGGAATATGTCGCTGCGCATGGGAATTTTAGTCCATATGCGTCACGCACCGTGTCAGCTGCCGCCAAAACAAAACCGCCCGCACCCGAAGGATGCGGACGGTTTGAAACTACCAGTCTGGCGTGACGTTTATTTATAAACGGCAGGCTGCAGCGGAATATCGGCAGGCGGCATGTATTGCGCCGTATCGCAACCGTTGAAGACATAACGGCCACCGACGCGCACTTCATGCGAATAGAGACCCTTGTCGCGGCCGGGGCCGCCACCGTTCTCATAACCGAACATGTCGCCCTTGTTGATGTGACGGAAACGGTAGCCGATATCGGCCTTCAGGTTACAGGTCACGTCGATAGACGCACCTGCCATCAGGGCGTAAGCGAAGCGCCACTTGCCCTTGCCGCCGTGCTCGGTGGTTGGGTCGCAGCCGAGGCCATTAACGCTGCACGATGTGTTGCGCAGCTTATCCCACTTGACGTACGAGCCACCAATACCACCGCCGACATAAGGGGTGACGCGGCCATAGGTGCCGAGATCGACATAGGCGTTGGCCATCAGCGTATAGGCTCTCAGCGAGCTCAGATCGGCCGAAACACAGCGACCGGGAACGGAGCCGCAGAAACCGCTCGTGGAACCGCGGAAATCCGATTTTCCCATATAGTCGAAGGTCACGTCGCTGCGGAAATAGTTGTTGAACTGATAACCGACACCGGCGCCAATGACATAACTGTCCTTGATATCAGCCGTATCAAAATCCTGCAGATAGCCGCCCGGTCCGCCCTGATAATAATTGGCGCCGCGCAGTTTGTTGAAGGAATAGCCGACGTCGCCGCGCAGATACCAGCCGCTCGACTGGGTGATCGCGACTTCAGGGGCATCGACATAGGCGGGTGCTGGTTCGGCTTGATATAGGTCGGCGCCGACGGCGCTTGTGCCGGTCAGCAGAACGGCCAGAAATCCGGCCAGGGCGTTTTTCATGACTTCCACTCCAGAAGAGGCACGTGCGTTGCGGCAGCTGCCAGTGAACTGTTCAGTTCTGGAGAGTGGCGTAAAATGGTTAAGTCCCGATTAACCACGATCATTCACTATATTTATTAGCAAACACTCAAAGAAAAAGCCGGCTGGAAGGCCGGCTTTTGTCTTGCGTTACTGTCGCGATAACTCACGCGGCCGAGCGGGCGCTGGAGATAACGCCGACCAGATCATTGACGATCTTCTCCACCTTAGCGCTGTCGTCGCCCTCCGCCATGACGCGGATCAGCGGCTCGGTGCCGGAGGGCCGGATGACGAGGCGGCCATTATCGGCCAGCGCACTTTCCGCATCCGCAATTGCCTGCAGCACGATCGGGTTTTCCAGCGGCTTGCCACCGGAAATACGCACATTCTTCAAAAGCTGCGGCACCGGCTCGAACTTGCGGCAAACCTCACTGACCGTACGGCCCGAACGCTTGACCTTGGCGAGAACCTGCAATGCCGCGACGAGACCATCACCGGTCGTGCCATAATCCGACAATACGATATGGCCGGACTGCTCACCGCCGACGTTGAAATTGTGGTTGCGCATATGTTCGACGACATAACGGTCACCGACCTTCGTGCGGGCAAGGGTGAGGCCCTGATCGCCAAGAAAACGTTCCAGGCCGAGATTGGACATCACGGTGGCGACAATGCCGCCGCCGCGCAGCATGTTGTCGGCCGCCCAGCTGTCAGCGATCGTCGCCATGAGCTGGTCGCCATCAACGATCTCACCGCGTTCGTCAACAATGATGACGCGGTCGGCATCGCCATCGAGCGCAATGCCGATATCGGCGCGCACTTCATGCACCTTTTTCTGCAGGGCTTCCGGGTGGGTGGAGCCGCATTCGAGATTGATATTGACGCCGTTCGGCTCGTTGCCGATGGTGACGACTTCGGCACCCAGTTCCCAGAGGGCTGCGGGAGCCACCTTGTAAGCCGCGCCATTGGCACAGTCGATGGCGATCCGCAGGCCGCTCAGCGTCACGTCGCGCGGCAAAGTGCGTTTCACGAATTCGATATAGCGGTAGATGTCGCCATCCACGCGCTTGGCGCGGCCGATCTCGCTGGGCTTTGCCAGCTGCGCGTAAATATCCTTGTCGAGAAGATCTTCGATCTCCAGCTCCAGCTCGTCGGAAAGCTTGTATCCGTCCGGTCCGAACAGCTTGATGCCATTGTCAGAGAAGGGATTATGCGACGCCGAGATCATCACGCCGATATCAGCACGCAACGACCGGGTCAGCATGGCGACGGCAGGCGTCGGAATAGGTCCGAGCAGGAAAACATCGAGGCCGGCTGCGGTGAAACCGGCAACCAGCGCGTTTTCCAGCATATAGCCCGAAAGGCGCGTATCCTTGCCGATGACGACGCGATGGCGATGATGGCCACGGCGGAAGATCGTGCCGACCGCAATGCCCACACGCATCGCCAGATCCGGTGTCATGGGGAAGACGTTCGATTGTCCGCGGATACCATCGGTTCCGAAATAACGGCGTGCCATTTGAACTCCAAATCTTTCGAGCATTCCGGCAAAGCTGAAAACAACCGGAAGCGTTTTTGGCTAGATGCCACAAACCACGATAAACAGCACGTAAATTACCGCAAAAATGGCTTATATCTTGTTACCAAACTGAAAAGGCCACCCGGAAAACCGGATGGCCTTTTACAACAGGTCAGCTTGCGCAAGCGATCAATGTGGCTGCGGCTCCATGCCGCCTTCGGCCTCGCCGTCGCCCTTGGCTTCGCCATCACCCTTCACTTCACTGGGGCCGTCTTTCTTGGCGCCGGCTTTCGGCACCGCCGAACCACGGCTGCCGGGAGAATCGTCACCCAGATCGCGGGCGGGCTTTTCGCCCCTCAGCAATGCCTTGATCTCCTCACCCGTCAGGGTCTCATATTCGAGAAGACCCTCGGCAATTGCAACGAAGCCATCGTGATTGTCCGTCAGAATGCGCCTTGCTTCGGTGTAAGCCTCTTCGATCAGACGGCGAACTTCGGTGTCGATCGTCTGGGCCGTCGCCTCGGAGACGTTCTTCGACTGCGAAACGGAATGGCCGAGGAACACTTCCTGCTGGTTTTCACCATAGGCCACCTGCCCGAGAGCATCCGAAAAGCCCCATTGTGTCACCATGGCGCGGGCAAGCTTGGTGGCCTGCTCGATATCCGAAGACGCGCCCGACGTAATGTTTTCCTTGCCGAAGGTCAGTTCCTCGGCAACACGGCCACCCATCATGATGACGAGGCGCGACACCATCCACTTGTAGCTCATGGAATAACGGTCGCCTTCCGGCAGCTGCATGACCATGCCGAGCGCACGACCACGGGGAATGATCGTTGCCTTGTGCAACGGATCGGCCACGGCAACCTTCAGCGCGGTAATCGCATGGCCTGCCTCATGATAGGCGGTCAGCTTCTTTTCGGCCTCGGTCATGGCGGAGGAGCGGCGTTCCGCACCCATCATGATCTTGTCCTTGGCGTCCTCGAACTCCTGCATGGTAACCACGCGCTTGTTGCGGCGGGCGGCCATGAGGGCGGCTTCGTTGACGAGGTTCATCAGGTCCGCGCCTGAGAAACCGGGGGTGCCACGGGCGAGAATTTTGAGATCGACATTCGGCGCCAGCGGCACGTTGCGGATATGCACCTTGAGGATACGCTCGCGGCCGACAATATCCGGGTTCGGCACGACGACCTGGCGATCGAAACGGCCGGGACGCAGAAGTGCGGGGTCAAGAACATCAGGACGGTTGGTGGCGGCGATCAGGATGATGCCTTCATTCGCCTCAAAACCGTCCATCTCGACCAGCAGCTGGTTCAGCGTCTGTTCGCGCTCATCGTTACCGCCGCCAAGACCGGCGCCACGATGGCGGCCGACAGCGTCGATTTCGTCGATGAAGATGATGCAGGGTGCGTTCTTCTTGGCCTGTTCGAACATGTCACGGACGCGGCTTGCGCCGACGCCGACGAACATTTCCACGAAGTCCGAACCGGAAATCGTGAAGAACGGCACATTGGCTTCGCCGGCGACGGAGCGCGCCAAAAGCGTCTTACCCGTACCGGGCGGACCCACAAGCAGCACACCGCGCGGGATTTTGCCGCCGAGGCGCTGGAACTTCTGCGGATCGCGCAGGAATTCAACGATTTCCTCAAGGTCCTGCTTGGCTTCGTCCACACCGGCGACATCGTCAAACGTTACGCGGCCATGGGCTTCTGTCAGGAGCTTGGCCTTGGACTTGCCAAAGCCCATCGCGCCGCGCGAGCCGCCCTGCATCTGCCGCATGAAGAACAGCCAGACGCCAAGGATGAGGAACATCGGCAGAAGCGTGCCGAGATAGCTCAGGAAGCCGGAGGAACCGTCGCTTTCGGGACGCGCCACAATGGTGACGTTCTTGCTCTGCAAGCGCTCCATCAGGCTGTCGTCGATGACGGGGGAATAGGTCTGAAAGGCCGTGCCGTTTTCGGTATAGGTTCCGAGAACCCGGTTACCGGTGACGGTCACGTCGCGAACTCGCCCGGAATCCACATCGCGAATAAACTGGGAATACGGAATTTCCCGCGAACCCGTTTGCGTCGGCGACGTCTGGAACATGCTGAACAACGCGATCAGCAGGAGGGCGATCACGGCCCACAAGGCGAAATTTCTGAAATTTGGGTTCATCGAACTCCCCGAACTCACACGGACATGTCTGCTGCCCGCTATTATGTGCCCCTAACATAAGGACGACATTTGCCGTTGCCAAGGCGAACGGCGTTATCTGATGCGTTTTGGTGTAAAAAGTATTCCATGGCAATTCACGAAAAAGAGGCGGGATTTAAACCGGGGGCTGTGGATATGCGGCGCGACCGAATAAAACAGCGATTGCATTCGCCAACTCAAGGTCGAAACGCGGCAGGAAAAGATCAAAGGGTGCAAGCCTTGGCGTAATCTCGACGCCCCCCGCAAGGAAGGTCGACCCGGCAACCGCTACGGCGATTTGCGGCAGGCCCGCCATCGCCGATTTTGCCACCCCGGGCGGCACCGAGGAAAAAGGGGTGGCCGCTTCCGCAGCATCACCCACCCTTTCAGCCGCAACGCGGATCGGAAACGTGGAACCGTTCTTCACAAAAAAACGATCGTCCCACAGCCCCTGCTCGGAAACCTCGAGACAAAGCTCCGGCAAGTTTCGCTGCTCGCGGAAAATATAAAGCCCATCCCGCCGACGATCGAGCAGGACGCGGCCGACCGTCATCCGACCGTTTTCACCGGTTTTGAGAAATTGTAGAACCCGCCCCATGCTGCTCCCGGCCGGAAAATAGGCCCTCCCGCCAAGCGTGGCGATGAGCGCTGCCAGCCCGTGCCGGAATTCAGGATGATCGGCCAGTTTGTTGTCCACCGGCAATCTGGCGACCGCGGCATGAAAGACTTGCGCGTGCCCACGCAGGAAATCGGCGCTTTTTTCAGAAAGCGCCTGCCTTTTGGCGGCGGCCTCCACATCAGGCGGCACCTGAGAATCAGGAAGCGCTTGCCGAACGCGTACGCGCTCATATTTTGTATTCTCGTTGCTCGGATCATCAAACCAGCCCCGCGAGCGGGATGATACGAAATCGCGGATCGCCTGTCTCTCACACGAGAGAAATGGCCGCATGATCCAGTGACGCCCATCGTATAAAACAGCATCTGCCATGCCCGAAAGGCCGAGATTGTCTGCACCGCCGCTTCGGGCGGCTCGCATCGCCACGGTTTCCCGCTGGTCGCCAATCGTATGCCCCGTCACAACGAGATCGGCGCCGCCCTCTTGGGCGACCTCGGCAATCAGGCGATAGCGGGCAAGGCGGGATGCTTCGGAGATACCAGAGGCCGGCTTGTTGCCATCCCATCGGCGTGTGGCATGAGGGATGCCCAGCTCGGCGCAAAGCGCGGCAACCTTGCGGGCTTCGTCGGCGGACTCCGCTCTCAACGCATGGTCGACCGTGACGGCGGAAAGTCGCATTCCGTCGCCGCCCGCCTCCATTGTTGCTTCATGCAATGCCAGCAACAGGCCGGTGGAATCACTGCCGCCGGAGATTGCGACGAGGATATGGGCGGGTTTGCGCAGATTTTCGACGAACAACCTTGCCGCCGCAAGCGGCGGAACTGCCTTTTCGCTCAGAATGCGGGCATCAATCGGCATGGAAAGACCGCCATCATGGCAGGAGAAAAATCAGCAGCTCAGTCGCTTCTGTTCGCTCGCAACCTTGTTCAGCACGGTCTTCGACGCACTGGGGTAACGCTTAGGCACCTCACGCAACGTGGCGCAGGCGGTTTCGGTATTGTCGAGAGCTGCAAGCGACATGCCGAGCTTCATCAGCATTTCCGGGGCTTTCGGAGATTTGCCATAGGTCTGATGGCCGTTGAGGAAGGTTTTCGCCGCCTCGTTGAACTTGCCCTGCGAATATTGCGCCTCACCCAGCCAGAAGCTCGCATCCGCGGCCTTGGTGCCTTTGGGGTAACCCTGCAGGTACTGCTGGAACCCCTGTTCCGCCAGCCTGTAATCGCCGGAAAGAACATGGCCATAAGCGGCCTGATAGATATCGCTCTCGCTGGTCAGCGCTGCCGTGTTGACCGGATCGGTCGTCTTGCGCGGTGTATTGCCGGTCGTCACACCGGGAAGGTTGCCGGAAGAATTGTTGGCACCCTGATTGAGCGTACCACCGACAGGCATACCCTTGGAATCAAGCTCAATGGAACCGAGCGTGGTCTCTCCCGGTGCATTTGTCGGGGCAGACGGAGAAACGGAAGCGCCACCCTGGGGTGGCGTTTCGATGATCGTTGCAACGTCGTCGGTCGGCGGCGTGGCCGGACTTGCCGGACTGGCCTCCGCCTTCTTTTTCGGTGCCGTCGGGCTTGCGCTTTTGCCGCCGGCATTGCCGCTTTCCAGTTCCTGGAAGCGGAATTCGTTATCTTCCTGCGCCTTGCGGATCGTTTCCTGCATCTGCAAAAGCTGGAAGCTCATTTCTTCGATACGGCCGTTGAGCTGCCGGATCTGTTCTTCAAGCTGTTGAACCTTATAGGCTTCATTGGCCTGAACCCGCACAATCGGAGCTTGCTGAGAGTTGATCGTGCCGAAGCTACCCCCCGCACCGAACAGCGGACCCGAAACGGCGATGCCGCTCAGACCGGTGCAGGCTGCAAGCCCCAGCATTCCCGCCACGACAAGTTTCTTCATCTCATTCGTCCTGCCTTAACTGATTTGCACCGGAATGATGCAAGCCGGATTTTTTCCATATCAACCAAAAAAGCAACTTAACTTCGGCCAAACTATGAAAAAAACGAAAGGCGGCCCGAAGACCGCCTTCCATTCGAGATCACAATAACGTCAGGCAATCACATGCCCGCGCCACCGAGAACCGTCACGGCGCGGCGGTTCTGCGACCAGCAGGAAATGTCGTCGCAAACTGCGACCGGCTTTTCCTTGCCGTAGGAGATCGTCTTCATGCGGTTTGCCGGAACGCCCTGGGAAGCCAGGAAGTCACGGGTCGAAGCGGCACGACGGGCGCCGAGCGCCAGGTTGTATTCGCGCGTACCGCGTTCGTCGGCATGGCCTTCGACCGTGATCGCGTAGTTGGGGTAACGGGCAAGCCACTGTGCCTGGCGCTGCAGGGTCTGCTGCGCATCGGCGCGGATCGAGGTCGAGTCCGTATCGAAGAAGATGCGGTCGCCGACATTGACCGTGAAGTCCTGCTGGGAGCCCGGCGTTGCGGAACCCGCGCCACCGAGACCGAGTTCACCGGCGTTGTTCGGCATGTTCTTCTTCGCGCAGCCTGCGAGAGCAAGCGCGAGAGTCATGGCGATAACAGCCGGGTTACGGGCCAGTTTCTGCATCGGGCTGAGTGCCGAAATGTTTGTACGGCTCATCGCCGGTCTCTCCTTGGAAATTTCAATAACGTTGCCAGACACTAACTGATCGCGGTTAATAGCCGGCAAACGCTTATGGTTAACAGAAAGGAAACGTCCCACTTTTTTGCTCCCTCACAACACTTTGCGGCAAGAAAGAGGCATTTTCCCGTGTGGCATGCGTAAAACATGACGGCGCCGGAGTTGCCGGCGCCGTCATGGCAGTCAATATCAGTCCAGAAGCGGCGACCATGCCGGGTCTGAAGCAAAGGTCGGCGTCTTGATGAGCTGTTCATTGTAGCCCGTCAGATCGATCGAATAGAGCTGCGGGCCACCTGCACCAGCGTTCTGGCGGAAGAACATCAGCACGCGGCCATTCGGCGCCCAGGTGGGGCCTTCATTGTGGAAACCGCTGGTCAGAATGCGCTCACCCGAACCGTCGGTCTTCATCACACCGATCGAGAACTTGCCGCCCGACTGCTTGGTGAAGGCGATCAGATCGCCGCGCGGCGACCATACCGGGGTGGAATAAGAACCGTCGCCGAAAGAAAGGCGCTGCTGGCCGGAACCATCCGCATTCATCACGTAAATCTGCTGGCGGCCGCCACGGTCGCTTTCAAAGGCGACGCGCTGGCCGTCCGGCGAAAATGACGGCGCCGTATCGATCGCCGACGTGTTCGTCAGGCGGGTCGTGGTGCGCGAGCGCAGATCCATGGTGTAGATATTGGCGTTACCATCCTGCTGCAGGCTCATGATGACTTTCTGGCCATCCGGCGAAAAGCGCGGCGAGAACGTCATGCCGGGGAAGTTGCCGACCACTTCGCGCTGTCCGGTTTCCAGCTGCAGCAGGTAAACGCGCGGCTGCTGGCCTTCGAAGGACATGTAGGTCACTTCCTGGCGGTTCGGCGAGAAACGCGGCGTCAGAACGATGTCGTTCGAATTGGTGAGATTGCGAACGTTGAAACCGTCCTGATCCATGATCGACAGCTGGCGCTTGCGGGCCGTCTTCGGGCCGCTTTCGGAGACGAAAACCACGCGGGTGTCGAAATAACCCTTTTCACCGGTAATGCTCTCATAGATCGCATCCGCGATGATATGCGCGACACGCCGCCAGTTTTCCGGCTGGGTGAAGAATTGTTGGCCGGCCATCTGCTTATTTGCAAACGTGTCCCACAAACGGAACTCGGCACGTAGTCGGCCATCGCTTTCGCGCGTCACGCGGCCAGTCACAAGCGCCTGTGCATTGATGACTTTCCAGTCCTCGAAACGCGGCTGCTGATCCGGATTGGTGATCTTTTCGATGAAGGCGCTCTTGTTGACCGGTTTGAACAGGCCTGAACGCTGCAAATCAGCCGCGATCACCGCGGAAACCTGCGCACCGATTCCATCTCCGGATATGAAATCGGTGATGGCGATGGGCAGAGGCTCGACGTTACCCTTGGTGAGGTTGAGTTCCACCAGCGCAAAAGCCGGTGCGGAGAAAACCGACATAAGGGCCGCGACAGCGAGCACCAGCCGGATCGGCGAAAATATCTTCATGTTGCCAGGCCTTTCAGCATTCATAGCAATTCACTGGGATCGAAGTTCACAATGACTTCGTTCCACGCATCATATTTATCGGCAGGAAGGTTCGTGAACGGAGCAGAACGCATGATGGCGCGATAGGCTCCGCCGGAAAGAGCACGGCGCGTTCCTTCAGAACCACCCGTCGCCTCGATCTCGGGCCGACCGATGATCGTTCCATCACGATCGAGCTTCATGGTGACCCGAACGCGAACGTCCGAGGCATCCGCCATGCCGGGAATGATTTGCCAGTTTTTCTCGATCGCGCCACGCAGCGCATCCATTTCCGTCTGGCTGAGCGTCGAACCGCCCGTCGTCTTTTTACCGCCAAGCGACGCCGTCTGTGTCGACCGCTTCGCGCCGCCACCGGAGGGCGCCTGCTTGTTCAACAGGGCAGCAACATCGTCGGCGTTGAAATCACTTTCCTTGGATGAGGCGGATTTAGCCGTTTCCTGCTTCTTCTCGCCCGGCTTCTTGTCGGAAGGCTTGTCGGTGGACTTTGCCTGATCGGGCTTGGTCTCGGCCGGCTTTTCAGCCGGTTTCTGCTCGGCAGGCTTGGTTTCTGCCTGCTTCGGCTCTTCCGGCTTCGGCGGTTCGGGGCGGGAATTCGGGCGCGGCACGTTCTGCGGCACGGGAATCTCTGCCGGCTCCTGTGTGGCCGGCGGCGGTTCTTCCGCCTTGGTTTCCTGCGGCGGCGGTTCCGTCTTCGGCTGTGGCGTAATTTCCGGCTTGGTCTGCGGCAAGGCGGCCATTTCCTGCGGCTTCGGAGCCGAGGTTTCTTCCTTGACGATTTCCTTTACTTCATTCGCCTTGGTATCGACGACCGGCTGCGGCTTTTCCTGCTTGGGCGGAGCAGCGGCGGCCATATTGTCATTCGGCTTGGTCGTCGGCGTCGGCGGCGCTTCGATATCGGCCGTGTTATTGCCGATATTCTGGGCGTTTTCGATGATGTCAGGACGTGTAGTCGGAACAGGAGCCGATTTTTCAGCTTTCGGCGCGTTCTTGTCGCCCTGCTGGATCTGCGTCAATTCCTCGATGGGCACCAGTTCCACCGGCAAGGCCTCGGCCTGCGACACGTCAAGGGGCTCCGGCGAGCCCAGGGAAACCAGGGCGAAAGCCAGAAGCGACGCATGCACGATCGCGGATGTGGTGATGCTGCCCTTCATCGTTTTACGTCAATTGTCCTGTTTCTGCTGGGTCACAAGGCCGATATTCTTAAAGCCCGCCGCCTGGATACGCGCCATCACATCGGCGACGACGCCGTATGCAGCAACGGAATCCGCGCGCACGAAGATACGTTCGTTATAACCTGTCGTGGCGATTGCCTGCAGCTTGTCAGCCACCTCGGCAGCCTGGATTTCGGTTTCCTGCAAATGGATCTGGCCATTGGCATTGACGGAAATCGTGATCGGCTGCGTGTCCGAATTCAGCGCATTGGCGGATGTCTGCGGCAGATCGATCGGTACGCCCACCGTCATCATCGGTGCCGCCACCATGAAGATGATGAGCAGCACGAGCATGACGTCGACCAGCGGCGTCACGTTGATCTCGCTGATCGCGCCGCCTTTGCGCCGTCCGCCGCGCCCACCCCGGCGTCCACCGGAACCGCCACCGCTGCCACCTGCTGACATACCCATACTATTTACTCCATTTTGCCTTGCGGCAAATTACTGCACGGCATGCAAGTTGCGCGGCCGCTTACTGGGCGGCCTGCCGTGTCTGAAGTTTTTCATCGATCTGGCGCGACAGGATCGCGGAGAACTCGTCGGCGAAACCTTCCATGCGGGCGGAAAGCTTGTGCGCATCGGCCGTGAACTTGTTATAGGCGATAACCGCCGGAATAGCCGCGACAAGGCCGATGGCCGTTGCCAGAAGCGCTTCAGCGATACCTGGCGCCACAACCGCAAGGTTGGTGGACTTCGAACCGGCAATCGCCTGGAACGAGGTCATGATACCCACGACCGTACCGAAGAGGCCGATGAAAGGACCGGCCGAACCAATGGTCGCCAGCGAACCGAGGCGGGCCTCATATTGTTCGCCTTCACGCGCAATCGTCACGTCCATTGCCCGATCGATGCGCATCTGCAGACCGATGGGCGAACGTGCGCCGCGTTCGAATGATTTTTTCCATTCCCGCATGGCGGAAACGAAAATTGCCGCAAGACCGCCATTCTGGCGTTCCGCCAGTGTGCGATAAAGCTCCTCAAGCGACTGGCCCGACCAGAACACCTGTTCGAACTGGTCGAACTGGCGCTTTGCCTTGCCGAAGCTCACATATTTGTCGAAGACGATCGCCCACGTCCAGACCGAGGCGGCGATCAGTCCGATCATCACGAGCTTCACGATGAGGCCCGCCTGCATAAACAGTGCCCAGAGACTTACATCGTGCGTCGCCGCTGCCAAACCTGCCTGTTCCATAAATATCCAATCCCCGAATCCAAACGCCCGGTACGGGACCGGGCGATTCAAACGCGTGTTAACGCTCGAAGTCATGCGGCCGCAGCCGTCAACCCCTTTGCCATACCCCGATACTTGCCAGTAAGCCTTACTTGCCAATAAATTTGGTGAAAGGAAGGCGTGCGCCGCACAAATGCCAGTTGCTAAAGTAAGACACCATTATGGTTAAAGGAGTGTTACAACCGCGCCACGCTGCATGGATTTACTGGACCGGCCCCTCAATTACTTCAGGAATTTTTCCGCCACCGTCTCCGGAAGACGCCTTGGCCGGCCATTGGCATTGATGACGGCGATGATGACCTTGGCCGCAACAAGCAATGTTTCGCCACGCCGGATTTCCTGATTGAGCACCATTTTCGCGCCACCGGCCTTTTCAGTCACGGTGGTGATCGTCAGCACATCATCCATACGCGCCGGGGTCTTGAAATCGATCTCCATTCGATGAACGACGAAGACCAGACCTTCCTCGTCAGCGGTCAGCAGCGTGCTTTGCTCACAACCGAGGCAACGCAGGTAATCGGTGCGTCCGCGCTCGAGGAAATGCAGATAACGCGCATGATAAACGAGACCGGAGAAATCCGTGTCCTCATAATAGACCCGCTGCGTCAGGCGGTGCCCATGTTCGATGAGTTCGCCGGAAAGCGAAACCACAAGCTCGCTCATAATGTCTCCCTGGTAAATTCGTCCGTGTCGATATCGCCTTCGCGGACAATAAGATGCTCGTGGCGCGGCGGCAGCCCCTCGATACGTTCTGCGATAAACCGGGGTCGGAGATCATTTTCCAGCAAGGCGGCGGGCTTGGCGGCAAACCAGCGGAACTCCACTTCGACGCCATCCAGCACCCGATGCACGATGTCGCTCCCGTGGAACGGCAAAGGCTGGGGAAGCGAAATCAGATAATAAAATCCCAGCTCATGCGCTGCGTAATCACCATAGGTGAAAAAATTCTCGACGGACCACAAAAGACGCTCGACTGAACAGTCCCGCTCAAGTTCCTCGCCGATTTCGCGGATGATGGTTTCTTGCGAGCTTTCGCCGATTTCCGCCCGTCCGCCCGGCAAGGCCCAATAGCTGTCGCCAGCACCGCGCTGAACGAGAACATGATCATTCTGGAAAATCAGTGCCGCCACGCGCATGCTGAAAAGCTGCGGCTTCCGGTCCAGCCGGATCATGTGGCGTTCAGAGGCAGAAGTCATTTGTCATCCAGATCGCCGTCATGCCAGACGAGATGTCTCGTGGTCTGCGGCAGGTGCTCGATTTCGTCGGCGATGAAATAGGGCGGAATATCGAGTTCCGTCAATGCCTCACGGGTTGCCGCGACCCAGCGGAATTCCAGTTCATTGTCGCCATCCTGAACGCGGTGAATAATGTCGGTCGGATGAAAGGCCAGTGTCTCCGGCAGTTCCATCAGGTAATAAAAACCGAGTTCGTGCCAGTCCCTGCCTTCATAATGGAAGAAATTCTCAACCGCCCAGAGAAGCCGCCCGACCTTGGCCTCGACGCCTAGCTCTTCAACCATTTCGCGCGCAAGCGTTTCGTCAGAACGCTCGCCCATCTCGGCACGACCACCCGGAAAGGTCCAGAATTTTTCGTGCGATGCGCGATGCACCAGCACATGGCCATCGCGAAACGCAAGTCCCGCAACGCGCATCTGGAAGATGCGCTTCGGCTTGAACTTCATGCGGATGCGGGTGTCTTGGCTTTTGCTGTCATGCGTCATTATCTGGACCTGCCGGCTGGAAACATCAAATCGGTTTCCGTCCATCCTAACGCATCCATTTCGTCTTTTCTTGCCTTCGCATCGTCTCCCACAATGAATTCGTCGAGCTGAGGCGGTTTGATCCCAACATCGCATGCGCCTGTCCACGATGATGCGTCTGGTGCTGAAAAAGATGAGAGAGGACATCATCGCACCGATCCTGCTGGATGCGTGCGCCACGATGGATATTAACGGAGGTGGCGAGGCCGTCTTCATCCAAACCATCGACAAATGCGATCAGCGTTTCATCAAGCTCCGCCTGGGCAATACGCAGTTCCGCCACCGTGGCGAAGGGCTCCACTTGCGCAAAGGCGGCCGGACCGAGCATCCCGCCTTGCAGGGCATCGATATAAAAGCGGTCTACGATGTAGATGTGGTTCAGCGTTGCCCTCAGCGTCGGGAAGAAACTGACACGGGGTGCGATCAACGCTTCCTGCGAAAGTCCGAAGCAAGCCTGATGAAGCCGGAAATTGGCCAGCCGGTTGTTACGTGCGAGTTTGCAGAAAACCCGCAGCGGATCGTAAGCCATCAGCGTCCCTCCCTTGTCGCCGATTGACGGCGTCCTTCAATCGCCCCGCTCAAGCTCCGATCGGCTTTTCAGAACCTTTGCGCCGTCTTCCTGCTCGATAAAAAAGCGGGCTCGTCCTTGCTCGCCTTCCGCTTGATCCTGGAGCCGGCGATTACGCGCTCGACGTCATCAGTGAAGGTCTCGACAATCTTACCTTCGCCTGTCCCACGGCCCCAGTTCCAACGAACTGTCGTTCCTATGCGAAATGCCGACATAATCATCTCCTTACCAAAGACGATCAAATGCCGGCATGCCGGGCTTGTTCCCTCAATCGTCTTCCAGCGTCAGCCGGAACTGCGCGGCCTCGAGATCCTTCGGCGGCTGCATGCCGAGATGTTTCCAGGCGGTTGCGGTCAGAATGCGCCCGCGCGGTGTGCGCTGGATGAAACCCTGCTGGATCATATAGGGCTCGATGATGTCCTCGATGGCATCGCGCGGCTCAGAAAGGCCAGCTGCGATAGTTTCGATGCCGACCGGGCCGCCGCCGAAATTGACGGCGATCATGGTCAGATACCGCATGTCCAGCTGGTCGAGGCCCATATTGTCAACCAGCAACCGCGTCAAAGCCTCGTCGGCAATCTCGCGTGTCACAGCTTCTGCCCGCGCCACCTCGGCGAAATCGCGCACGCGGCGCAAAAGCCGACCGGCAATGCGCGGCGTACCCCGCGCGCGCCTTGCGATCTCCCGCGCACCGCCATCGGTCATATTGAGCCCCATCAGCCGCGCGCCACGCCGGACGATCAATTCCAGCTCATCGACCGTGTAGAAGGCGAGCCGGACGGGAATGCCGAAACGATCGCGAAGCGGTGTCGTCAGCAGGCCGAGGCGGGTCGTGGCCGCGACAAGGGTGAATTTGGACAGATCGATCTTCACCGAGCGCGCCGCCGGCCCCTCGCCGATGATGAGGTCGAGCTGGAAATCCTCCATGGCCGGATAGAGGATTTCCTCCACAGCAGGGTTTAGACGGTGGATTTCATCGATGAAAAGAACGTCGCGCTCCTCGAGATTGGTGAGAAGTGCGGCAAGATCGCCTGCCTTGGCAATGACCGGCCCTGACGTGGACTTGAAGTTGACGCCAAGCTCCTTGGCCATGATCTGCGCCAGCGTCGTCTTGCCGAGACCGGGAGGGCCGACGAACAGCACGTGATCGAGCGCCTCGCCCCGGTTCTTGGCGGCTTCAATAAATACCTTGAGATTGGCGCGGGCTTCTGCCTGGCCGGTAAAATCGTCCAGCGACTGCGGACGCAGGGTGGTGTCGATATCCTCACCGCGCTTTTCCGGGGTAATCAGTCTCTCCGCATCGCTCATTCAGGGCATTCCGTTGTTATAGCCGAATTCATCAGGTAACCGCCGCCGCTATATCATGAGTATCGCAACAAGGCGCTTCACGAAATTCAGGATAGGCCTGGGCTACACGCCCGCTTGCCAAGCCGTTCTTACCTCGAAAGTTCCTTCAGCCCCAGCCGGATCAGCTTGGCGCTATCGCCGCCCTCCCCGCCATTCTTCAGCGCGGCGGCAACCGCATTGGCGGCCTGGTCTCGTGAATAGCCGAGGTTGGTGAGCGCGGAGACCGCATCAGCCACCGGCGCGGAGGCGACGCCCTCCCCAAGTTCCTGCTTCAGCCCGATGGACGCCGAAGCATCCCCGGCGAAAGCGGGCGCCTTGTTGCGAAGTTCAGTCACGAGACGCACCGCCACTTTCGGCCCCACACCGGGCGCACGTGAAATCATCACCTTGTCCTGAAGCGCGATCGCATTGGCGAGTTCGGAGGGCGACAGGGTGGACAAGACGGCCAGCGCCACTTTCGAGCCAACCCCCTGCACGCTCTGCAGCAGGTTGAACCACTCCCGCTCCAGTGCGGAGAGAAAGCCGAACAGCTTCAACTGGTCCTCGCGCACGTAGGTTTCGATGAACAGCACCACCGCCTCTCCGGCGGAACCGATTTTCGACAGTGTGCGCGCCGAACAATAGGCGACGTAACAGACGCCGTGCACATCCACCAGCACATAATCCGCGCCGATTTCCTCAATGCTGCCCTTCAGTTTTCCGATCATGATGCCGCCCGCTCAATGAGACCTTATATTCAACCGGCCGCCAGAAGCCGCCGCATCCTGTCACCGCCGCGATTATGGGCGTGGCAGATGGCGATGGCGAGCGCGTCCGCCGCATCGTTACCCTTGAATTCGGCCTTCGGCATTAGGATTTTCAACATCATGTGAATTTGCTGCTTTTCGCCGTGCCCGACGCCGATGACCGCCTTCTTCACAGCGTTCGGCGCATATTCGAAGACCGGCAATCCCGCCCGTGCCGGAACCAGCATGGCAATGCCACGCGCCTGGCCAAGTTTCAGTGTAGCCACTGCGTCCTTGTTCACGAAAGTCTGCTCCACCGCCGCCTCATCGGGCTGGTGGTTGTGCACGATATCCGCCAGCCCGTCATGCAGCTGGCAGAGGCGGGAGGCGAGATCCATATCGCCATCCGAGGTTACCGTGCCGGAAGCGACGAACCGCAGGCTGTTGCCGAGGGTGTCGATCACACCCCAGCCGGTGCGCCGCAGTCCGGGATCGATGCCGATGATTCGAATCGTCTTTTGCATGAGTTACCTTATCTTTCCGGCTGCGACCCTGCCAGCGATAAGTGAACAAAACGACAACATTGATCAAATTTGCAACACAGCATTTACCTCTGCTTAAACCGCGTACCGCATTGTTCCCCCACAAAACCAACAAAAGGGGAGCTGCGGACATGATGATCCGCAGCACAATATTTTCGCCATATCAGCCGTCCGATGGCGCCATTCATGCATGGCGCGGGAACTGATCCGGCATTGGGGGCTGCTTCGGCCATGCTGAATCGTTTTCATTCCATATCCACCAAAGTGCTGGTGATTTTCCTGGCGCTGATGGCGATCTCCACCGGGGCTCTGACGCTGCTCGGTTATCAAAGCAGCAGTGGCGTTCTCGAAGAACAGGCGTCGAGATCCATGGAGAGCATTCTCGTCTTCCGTGGCGACATGCTTCAGGAACGCCTTGAACAGCTGAAGACGCAGGCGGACTCCATCGCCAAGATCGAAGCACTGCAAATGGCTGTTGTTTCCATGCGCAGCGGCTGGGCGACCGTACAGAAGAATTCCGGTGACGCAAAAGCGGAACTGCAGCGTGTTTTCGTCAGGGAAAATCCCTTTGGTGAAAAGGAAAAGCTGATCAAGCCGGAAAGCCCAAGCGGCTTTTATTATTCGACCCATGAAAAGACCCAGACGGATATCGGCGGATATCTGCAGGGAACGCCGTTCAGCGACATCCTCTTCATCGATCCAGCCGGCACGGTCTATTACTCTTATCTGAAGGGAGCGGCCTTTGCGGAAACCGTGACCGGCGGCGTCTGGGCGGAAAGCGGCCTCGGCGCGGCATTTGCACGCGGCACCGCGAATGCCGAAAAAGCCGTCAACGACATGGCACAAACCAGTTTCTCCGGCTTGCGGATCGACACAGCAACAAAAGAGGCCGGTATTTATTTCGGCGTTCCGGTCGTCAAGTTCGGTGCCTTCAAGGGCATCGTCCTCTTCCGCGTCAAGGAAGACGTGTTCAGCCAGATACTCGCAAAGGGCATCGCGGCCGGCAGCTCCGAACAATCGGCAATCATCTCGGCCGATGGCAAGGTTTTGGGCGAGCAGGGCGAAAAGCTCATCGGTCTCGACCCGGCAATCTACGGTTTCCATGGACAGGCGCTGAACGCCACCGGCATGACGATTGCCAAAATCGACCGCCCGGATGGTGAGGCCAATGCCTATGCCCGTCCCTTCTCCTTTGCAGGTGAAAAATATCTCGCCGTCGAAAGCATGTTGCGCAGCGAGTTGAACGCGGGTTCCATCTCGATTGCCGGCACACTTGCCGTGATCGGCCTTTGCGTTCTGGCCGCCATGTGCGCGGCGACGGCCTTTTTTGCGCGCCGCCTGTTCGCCCCGCTGGAAAAGCTCGCCGGGCTGACCGGCGAGGTGGCGGCAGGTCGTCTTGATGCGGAAATTGGCAATCAGGACCGGAAGGATGAGATCGGCCGCATGGCGCGGGCGCTCGGCAGTTTCCGTGAAAAGCTAATTCTGCAGCGGGAGATGGAAGAGACCGCAGCGCGCACGCAGGAGGAAGCCGAAGCAGCCCGCCGTGCACATCTTGAGCAGCGCGAGGCCGAGGCCGGTGCACTGCAGATGGTCGTGCAGTCTCTGGACGAAGGTCTGGACCGGCTGGCCAATGGCAATCTTGCCTATCGTATCGACACCGTATTCCCCGAGGATCTCGAAAGCCTGCGCCACAACTTCAATACGGCGCTTGCCCGGCTGAGCGAAACCATGCAGGCCATCGGCGGCAATTCCACAGCCGTTCGTGGCGGCTCCGAAGAAATGCGAGTGGGCGCCGACCAGCTGGCGGAGCGCACCGAGCGGCAGGCAGCCTCCATTACCGAGACGGCAAGCGCCATCAAGGCCATCACAGAGGCCGTCCGCGACCAGATCGAACGTGCCGAACAGGCAACGCGGATCGCCCATGATGCCAGCACGGAAGCGACGGCATCCAGCCGCGTGATGGAGCAGACCATCGCCGCCATGGAGGCGATCCAGACCTCATCGCGCCAGATCAACCAGATCATCGGCGTCATCGATGAAATTGCCTTCCAGACCAACCTTCTCGCATTGAATGCGGGTGTGGAAGCCGCCCGCGCTGGCGACGCCGGCAGGGGTTTTGCCGTCGTGGCGCAGGAAGTCCGCGAACTGGCACAGCGTTCGGCCGCCGCCGCCAAGGAAATCTCCAGCCTGCTGAAACGCTCCACCGACGAGGTTTCCGCAGGTGTTGTGTTAGTCGAAAAGGCGGGCGCGTCACTCACCGGCATCGGCAAGCATGTACAGACCATCAGTTCCCGCATCGAGGAGATAATGGAATCGACCCGCGAGGAAGCGCAAACGCTTGCCGAAATCAATGGCACCGTCACCAGCCTCGACACCATGACCCAGCAAAATGCCGCCATGGTGGAGGAAACGACGGCCGCCATTCATAACCTCGCTTCCGAAGCGGGCGAGATGGACGGCAGGCTCGGACAATTCGTGCTGGCCACTGACGGGCAAGCGGCGCGACATGGCAAAACCCGTCAATTCCGGCGGGCCGGCTGAGTAAGGGGCCTCTTCGGAGGCCCCATTTTTTTTGAACCATCCATCAATTCTATGCGACTTCTATGGTAAATCGGGACACGCGCCTTACATCCGCAGCAAAGATTTGAATTTACGCAGGAGCGTCGGATGATCCCCTTTTCCATTCTCGACCTTTCGCCCATCGGCGAAGGCGAGAGCGTCAGTGAGGCGCTTGAAAATTCCCGCCGCATGGCAATCAAGGCCGAAGACCACGGCTATAACCGCGTCTGGCTGGCGGAACATCACGGCATGCCGGGTATTGCCAGTGCTGCGACATCGCTCGTCATCGCCCATGTGGGGGCAGCCACGAAACATATCCGTGTCGGCTCCGGCGGCATCATGCTGCCCAACCACTCCCCTCTCGTGATTGCCGAGCAGTTCGGCACGCTTGCAGCGCTGCTGCCCGGCCGGGTCGATCTTGGTCTTGGCCGCGCGCCCGGAACCGACATGCGAACGGCAAGGGCGCTTCGCCGCAATCTCGATGCCGGTGCGGAAAACTTCCCGCAGGACATCATCGAGTTGCAGCGTTACCTCGGCCCGCCGCAGCAGGATCAGGCCATCCTTGCAGTGCCGGGCATGAATTCCAACGTGCCACTGTGGCTGCTCGGCTCCAGCACCTACAGCGCGCATCTCGCCGCGGCACTTGGCCTGCCCTATTCCTTTGCATCTCATTTTGCCCCTGACATGCTGATGGAAGCGATCCATATCTATCGCGAGCGCTTCCAGCCTTCGGAGGTGCTGGACAAGCCCTATGTGATGGTGGGTGTGATGGGTGTCGGCGCTGAGACGGACGAGGAAGCGCAACATCTCTTCACCTCGTCGCAGCAGCAATTCGTCAATCTGCGCCGCAACGTGCGCACTCCGTTCCCGAAGCCGGTGCACAGCATGGATGATTACTGGAATGAAATGGAGCGTTTCTCGGTGGAGCACACATTGCGTTTCGCCGCAGTTGGCTCGCCGGAAACGATCGGGCGCCATCTCGGTGGTTTCCTTGCCGAAACGCAGGCAGACGAACTAATCGTATCGATGCCGATCCACGATATCGACAAACGTCTGCGTTCCGTGGAAATTTTCGCCGATGTGCGAAGTTCCATCAGGAAGGCTGCCTAAACAAAAAGCCCCGGAGCGAAAACGCTGCCGGGGCTTTTTTTAAAAAATCTGAAACGTCAGGCGGAAAGCTTGGCGAGAATTTCTTCGGAAACCTCGAAGTTGGAATAGACGCTCTGCACGTCGTCATCGTCTTCGAGATTGTCGATGAGCTTCATCAGCGACTGCGCCTTTTCTTCGTCCACTGGCACCGTGTTCTGCGGCTTCCAGATGGCCTTGACGCTTTCGGCTTCGCCAAGCACGCCTTCCAGCGCCTTGGAAACCTCGTTCATCGCTTCGAAACCGCAGATGATGGTGTGGCCGTCTTCGGAAGATTCGACATCGTCAGCACCCGCTTCGATGGCCGCTTCCATAACCTTGTCGGCATCGCCAACTTCCGCCTTGTAGGTGATTTCGCCAACGCGGTCGAAGGAGAAGGACACCGAGCCGGTTTCGCCGAGTGCGCCGCCAGCCTTGGTGAAGATGGAGCGTACGTTGGAGGCGGTGCGGTTGCGGTTGTCGGTCAGGGCCTCGACAACGACGGCAACGCCACCCGGGCCGTAACCCTCGTAACGGACTTCATCGTAGTTTTCGCTGTCTGCACCGGAAGCCTTCTTGATGGCGCGCTCGATATTGTCCTTCGGCATGGACTGGGCCTTGGCGTTCTGGATTGCCAGACGCAGGCGTGCGTTCATGTTCGGGTCGGGCATGCCCGTTTTTGCCGCAACGGTGATTTCACGCGCAAGCTTGGAAAACATTTTGGACCGAACGGAGTCCTGCTTGCCCTTGCGGTGCATGATGTTCTTGAACTGTGAATGACCAGCCATGGAAAACCTGATTGCCTAAATTTGGAGATTGCGGGCCTTATAAGTGCGATACGCCCGTCGTTCAACCCCGCAGGCACTTTCTCTTCCGTGAACAATAGAAGGAACTGATTTATCCGCTCCTCGTTTTGATCATGAACGCAGCAGATGAGGAGATGGTTTTCTCCCCGTCGCAGCATCAGACCGGAAGGAGAAAACATATGGTCAGCCTGACTGAAGCACGAGAAGCCCCGGCCCGTCAGCTCTGGGACGAAATCAATTCCGTCCATGCCGGCATGCTCGGTCTCGAGGGCCTGCACAACCACATGCAGCCCATGGCGCCTCATGCTGACCCAAAGACCAACACCATCTGGTTTTTCTCCAAAAAAGACACCGATCTTGTGAAATCGCTGAAGTCCGGCTCACGCGCGCATTTCTGCGTCATCGGCAAGGATCACGACTATCACGCCTGCCTTTCCGGAGTTCTGGAGACGCGTGACGACAGGTCGAAGATCGACGAATACTGGAACTCTGTCACCGCCGCCTGGTTCGAGCATGGCAAGACCGATCCGCAGCTGACGATGCTGGCGCTTCATGTCGATGATGCTGATATCTGGGCCTCGACCGACAGCACGCTGAAATTCGGCTGGGAAATCGCCAAGGCCAACATGTCGGATGACAAGACACCGGATGTCGGCGTCCGCCAACATCTTTCCTTCGCCTAGTTCCGCCCCCGATTTATCGGCTCCCCCGGCCTTCCTCGCCCGTCGCCAGACTACATGCCCTTGGGCACCAATATCTGCGGTTGGCGGGGAAGGTTTCTCATCGAAACCCGGATTACCGGATCGGTGGCATAGGCAATCTGGAAACTTTCGCCGAACATGGTCAGAAATTGCTCGAGCGGCGCCCCGGTACGGTGCATCGGCAGGATGAGCGCTGAGCGCAGACGCTTCACCACCCGGCTCATGCTGTCGGCTCCCATGGTCAGACCGCCATCCACCGGCACCATCAGCACATCCAGACGTCCAATCTCAGCGTAATGCGTATCCGTCAATTCATGATGCAGGTGGCCAAGATGGCCGATACAAAGTCCTGCAACTTCGAAGATGAAGATGGAATTGCCGTTTTCCTGGAAGGATTCGTAGTCACCCCAGCGGTTGCGGATATCGGTCGCGACGTTGCGGATATAGACATCGCCCACCAGAACCTTGTGCTCGGCCTTTTCTCCCGGCGTATCACTCCAGCCATGCAGCACGTGTTGAATGGCCGGATCCGGGTTCAGGGTGAAATGGGTCGAATGCGCCCGGTTCATCGTCACCACGGTCGGGGTAAAGGGAGGGCGGTAGACGCCATTATAGTCGGTGGCGATCGTCACCCCACCGGGGCTTTCGATCAGATAGGTGGAATGGCCGATAAAGCTGATCTTCACTTCTTCCCGCGAAGCGGCCTGGGCAAGCTGAGCCCCGGGTGGATTGAAGCTGGCGAACATCACACCGGGAATATTGCGGGCAATCGCCTGGCACTGGCTGACGGGCGGGCGGCTTTCCGCCTGGGCAAAGGTCACTCCCGCGCAGGTGAGCAATCCCGTTATTGCAAGCATTAGCACGCGTAGCATCATGCCACTCTCCTGAACTTGCGAAGGCTCGGAGGATGAGACAGGTTTTGCCGGGCGTCCAGTTGCAAGAGTGGCGGGAACGCTCACAATCTCGTCATTGTGAGCATCGCTGAAGGAAGGTCAGGCCCAGAAAGACGGTAGGGTTTCGGCAAGCCGCGGTCCGATGCGCAGCGGCGCAATCTTTTCAGCGAGGCCAGTACGGTCGGAAATCTCCACACCGACGCCGCAGATCGTCGCAGGCCCGCTTGCCGCCTCAAATCGCCCCTTCGGCATCTTGGAGATGAAGCGGTTGATCGGCTCTTCCTTCTCCATACCGAGCGAGCTGTCATAATCACCGCACATGCCGGCATCCGACATATATGCCGTTCCGCCATTCAATATCTGGGCGTCAGCGGTCGGCACGTGGGTATGGGTGCCGACAACGAAGCTTGCACGGCCATCAACGAAATGGCCGAAACACTGCTTTTCGCTGGTCGCCTCGGCATGGAAGTCGAAAATGATGGCATCGGCCTGCTCTTTCAGCGGGCAGGCGGCAAGAATAGTCTCGGCCGACTTGAAGGGATCATCAAGCTCGGGATGCATGAACACCCGCCCCATGATGTTGGCGACGAGGATACGTGCGCCATTACGGGCGTAAAAAATGCCAGAGCCCTTGCCCGGCGTACCGTCAGGATAATTGGCGGGCCGCAGGAACTGGTCATGGCGCTCGCAGAAGGAAACCGCTTCTTTCTGGTCCCAGACATGGTTGCCCGTCGTCACCACATCGGCGCCGGCATTGATGGTCTCGAGATAAATATCCTCGGTAATGCCGAAACCGCCGGCGGCGTTTTCACCGTTGACGATGACAAAATCGAGCTTCAGATCGGAAATCAGTCCCGGCAACCTGTCCCAGACCGCCGTGCGTCCGGTCTTGCCAACCATATCTCCGAGAAAAAGAAGTCTCATTCACCGCCTCGTTTGCGTATGTTCTTTGGATTGCGTCCCTCTAGCGGGTAATCCGTGTTTTAAAAAGTGCTAAAGCGCCGCAGGCCGCTCTCCGTCAGAATTGCATCAAGCGGCACGTCATGCGGCTCCGCCGGCACCGACGGTACTTCCTGACAATCAAAGGCGACACCGATGAGAACGGGGCTCCGACCCTTGCCATGCAATCGCGCAATGGCGCGGTCATAGTGGCCCGCGCCATAACCGATACGCTGACCCTGACCGTCGAAAACAGACAGCGGCACGAGCAGAATATCCGGATCGAGAACATCCGCATCCACCCCCGGCCCGGTCGTGCCGAAGCCGGTCTTCACCAGTGTGGTATCCGCCTCGAAGGCGCGGAAAACGATGGTTTCGCGGTCCAGTACAACGGGAAGCACAAGACGCCCTCCGCTCGTCCGCAGCGCCTCCATCAGCGGCCGGATATCGGCCTCGGAACGGATCGGCATGAAACCGGAAATGATCGCGCCCGGCGCAAAGGGGATGGCGGATGCGCCATTGGCGGTGATCGCCCGGCTCTTTTCCTGCCGCTCGGCTAACGTCAGAGCATCGCGCGCGGCAAGCCTTTCGCCGCGCAGTCTCGCTTTTTCGGCAATGTCGCCAGACATCAGGCGGCCCGGCTCACGAGCACCTTGTCGATACGATGGCCGTCGAGGTCGATAACCTCGAAACGCCAGCCGTTGCGAGTGATATGCTCGCCCAGTTCCGGCAGACGACGGAACTCATCCAGCACCAGACCGGCAACGGTCTCGAACTCGGCATCCTCGTCAATCTGGAAGCCCATGCGGTAAGCGAACTCATCGGCCGGCATCCAGCCGGCGACAAGGAACGAACCGTCCTCGCGCTCGACCATGGCCGGCTCCTCGTCGTTATCTTCCTGGAAGGCACCGGTGATGGCCTCCAGAACGTCGCCGGAGCTGACGATGCCTTCGAAATGGCCGTATTCGTCGTATACCAGCACCATATGCACCGTGGAACGGCGCAGAGACTGGATGACGTCCACAGCACTCGTCAGGTCCGAGACAACGGGAACTTCGCGCAGAAGCTCGCGGACATCCAGCTCCTTGCCGGAGGCAAGCGCATCAAAGGCGTCCTTGGCGAAAAGCACGCCGAGAATTTCATCGGAAGCGCCGTTGCGTACCGGCAGGCGCGAACGCTGCGTCTGGCGAAGCTGCTCCCGGATTTCCTCCGCGCTGTCTTCGATATCGACCACTTCCACATCGCGGCGCGGCGTCATCAAGCCGCGTGCATTGCGGTCCGCCAAGCGCATGACGCTGGTGATCATCGCCGATTCCTCGGTTTCGATCACGCCGGCGCTGTGCGCCTCGGCCAGTACGGTGCGGATTTCGTCGTCGGTCACCGAGGCGTTGGACTCACCACTATGGCCGAGAAGGGCCAGAACAGCCTTGCCGGATCTGTCGAGCAACCACACCAGCGGCGCGCCAACCCGCGAAAGCATCACCATGGTGGGCGCGACACGAGCGGCAATCTTTTCAGGATCGCGCAAGGCGATCTGCTTGGGCACCAGCTCGCCGACAATCAGCGACAGATATGTGATGGCGATGACGACTGAGCCGACACCGATTGCATCGGCAGCACGATCAGGAACGCCCTGCTCCAGAAGCCATGAGGTGAAACGGGCGCCAAGTGTGGCGCCGGAAAATGCGCCGGAGAGAACGCCAACCAGCGTGATGCCGATCTGCACCGTGGAAAGAAAACGTCCGGGATTGTCGGAAAGGCCGAGCGCCATGGTGGCGCCCCTGCTGCCTTGCGCTGCAAGCACCTTGAGCCTCGCCGGTCTGGAGGAGACAACGGCAAGCTCGGACATGGCAAGCACACCGTTCAATACGGTGAGCAGGACCACGATCATAATTTCAGTAAACAAGTTTAGCTCTTTGGGCTGTTGAACGGCACGTCGCGGTTTTGGCCGCAGCGCCCTTTAAAAGGGCATGACAGACATACCAATCCGGATAATAGGGAATTGTTCCGCTATTGCAATGACGGCAATGTAAAAAAGCCGCATCCGGCAGCAGTGAAAAATAACTGTCGACGATAAAATAGTCAGGTGAAGAACCGGGGTTAACCCAAAACTTCAAGTGCGATCCACGGCGACCGATGGAGATTTACGATCCTGGGTGCCTACAAATGTAGGTGGGCACCGTGTGTCCAGCCCCACGGGACTGGCCAGGGACAGCTCCCTTTGGATCGAGTATGGCCCCAGGGATTGTGGTTCCTGTCGGGAAGCGCAGAACGCATCCAAGATATAGGACGGATCGGATAAAACCGCCAGAGGGCGCGGTGCGAAATTTTGCCGCCTCAGAACTCTTCAGCCAGTCAATGCGCTGCGGGCTTCGGTCGGGCCAGCAATTTGTCGGTTATCCCGTTCAGGCGCTCAGCCAGATCGCCGATGGCAAGCGCCACCATTTCGTCCGATTTCGCCTTGTGCTCGGCCATGCCATCGCGGTTGCGGGAAAGGGAGGTAACTTCGCCTTCCAGCTTCTCGAGCTTGCGGTTGATTTCGGAAAGCTCATCCATCACCATGATGCCGGCCATGACGGTGAGCCTGAGATCACCGATTTCACCGAACTGGCTCTTGAGGTGCCCGACGTAACGGTCAAAACGCGTGGCAAGGTCGGTCAGGTGATCTTCCTGCCCCGCCTCGCACGCCATGCGATAGGCCTTGCCGTCGATCATAACAGTGACTTGCGCCATGAAACGGCTCCTATCGATCCAGCACCGCGCGGATTGTCTCCATCGCCGTCACCAGACGGCGGGAAACCTCGCGATTGACTTCTTCAAGACGGTTGGCGCGAAACTCGGCCTGATCCAGTTCCTGCGCCAGCCTGGCGCGGTCAACATGGACCCGTTTGACCTCATTATCGATCTCGCCCGTCTCCCTTTGCCGCTCGATACGCATATCGATGGCATTTTCGAGATTTGTGATGGCAGCATTCAGCTCCGTCAGCGCAGATTGTACGGTCTTCTCAGCCGACATCGTTTTTTCCAACTCGCACGCAACCGGCCGAATCGTCCGGTTTCAGGCCTTTTCCACATTCAAGAGGTTATTACCCGATTTATCATCCCGTCAATCAAACCAGTGCATTGAGGCGTTTTGCTCTGTGGATGAACGAAGAAGTGCCGGCCCATATCGCACGAATTTTGTTGGGACACCCGATTTTCTAAACGATTTTTTCTCCCGCAGCGAACCGCAAACGCCCGTGGATTTATTGACTTGCCTGCCTCACCTGCTATGGATCAACCCGCTTTTTGGATAGTTGCGTAAAACTATCTCCTTTCACCCGGAACAGACGGAAAAGCCATGATTTCTCGCGACAAACACAACCGGATGGCAAATGCGATCCGCTTTCTTGCCATGGATGCAGTGGAGAAGGCCAATTCAGGCCACCCCGGTCTGCCGATGGGCGCCGCCGATGTCGCCACCGTTCTTTTCACCCGCTATCTGAAATTCGATCCCAAAGCATCGCTGTGGCCGGATCGTGACCGCTTCGTGCTGTCTGCGGGCCATGGTTCGATGCTTCTTTACTCGCTGCTCTATTTGACGGGCTACGAGGACATGACGATCGACGAAATCAAGCGTTTCCGTCAGTTCGGCTCCAAGACCGCCGGCCATCCCGAATATGGCCATGCGACCGGCATCGAAACCACCACCGGCCCGCTCGGCCAGGGCATCGCCAACGCCGTCGGCATGGCAATCGCCGAGCGCAAGCTGGAAGAAGAATTCGGCTCCGACCTGCAGAGCCACTTCACCTATGTGCTGTGCGGCGACGGCTGCCTCATGGAAGGCATCAGCCACGAAGCCATCGCGCTTGCCGGCCACCTGAAGCTCAACAAGCTCGTTCTGTTCTGGGATGACAACAACATCACCATCGACGGTGAAGTGGGTCTTTCCGACAGCACCGACCAGATCGCCCGCTTCAACGCGGTTCACTGGAACACCATCCGCGTCGATGGCCATGATCCGGACGCGATTGCCGCCGCCATCGAAGCTGCGCAGAAATCCGATCGCCCGACCTTCATCGCCTGCAAGACCGTTATCGGCTTCGGCGCGCCCAACAAGCAGGGCACCCACAAGGTTCACGGCAACCCGCTCGGCGCAGAAGAAATTGCCGCTGCCCGCAAGAGCCTCAACTGGGAAGCCGAAGCTTTCGTCATTCCGGAAGACGTGCTCGATGCATGGCGTCTCGCCGGCCTGCGCTCCACCAAGACCCGCCAGGACTGGGAAGCCCGCCTCGAAGCTACTGAAGCCGGCAAGAAGGCCGAGTTCAAGCGTCGCTTCGCCGGCGATCTGCCCGGCAACTTCGACAGCTCCATCGATGCCTTCAAGAAGAAGATCATCGACAACAACCCGACGGTTGCCACACGCAAGGCCTCCGAAGACGCGCTCGAAATCATCAACGGCATTTTGCCGGAAATGGTCGGCGGTTCGGCTGACCTGACGCCGTCCAACAACACCAAGACCAGCCAGATGAAGTCCATCACGCCGAGCGACTTCTCCGGCCGTTACCTGCATTACGGCATCCGCGAACACGGCATGGCGGCGGCAATGAACGGCATCGCGCTGCATGGCGGTCTCATCCCCTATGCCGGCGGCTTCCTGATCTTCTCGGACTATTGCCGTCCGTCGATCCGCCTTGCCGCACTCATGGGCATCCGCGTCGTCCACGTTCTGACGCATGATTCCATCGGCGTCGGCGAAGACGGCCCGACCCACCAGCCGGTGGAGCAGATCGCGGCACTCCGTGCTATTCCGAACCTTCTCCTCTTCCGCCCGGCGGATGAAACCGAGACGGCGGAATGCTGGCAGCTGGCTCTCGAGCAGAAGCATCGCCCGTCCGCGCTGGCGCTTACCCGCCAGAATCTGACGCCTTCGCGCAAGGAATATGAAGAGAAGAACCTTTCCGCTTACGGCGCTTACGAGCTCGTATCGGCAAGCGACGCGAAGGTTTCGATCTTCGCTTCCGGTTCGGAAGTCGAAGTGGCGCTGAAAGCCGCCGCAACGCTGAAGGACAACGGCATTTCGGCCCGCGTCGTCTCCGTTCCCTGCTTCGAACTCTTCAAGGAACAGCCGGAAACCTATCGCAACGCCATCATCGGCAAGGCTCCTGTCAAGATCGCGGTGGAAGCCGCCATCCGCCAGGGCTGGGATTATTTCATCGGCTCCAACGGTGCTTTCGTCGGCATGCATTCCTTCGGTGCATCCGCGCCGGCGAAGGATCTCTTCAAGCACTTCGGCATCACGGCGGAAGCCGTTGTCGCCGCAGTCGAGGCAAAACTTGCATGAGGGCTTCCCAGCCCTCACTAATTTCAGCAAAGACCACGCACATATCTTGTTCGGGAGACTGTAAATGACTGTAAAAGTTGCCATTAACGGCTTCGGCCGCATCGGCCGCAATGTTCTGCGCGCCATCGTCGAGTCCGGCCGCACCGATATCGAAGTCGTTGCCATCAACGACCTCGGCCCGGTTGAAACCAACGCGCACCTGCTGCGCTACGATTCGATCCATGGCAAGTTCCCGGCTGACGTGAAGGTCGAAGGCGACACGATCACCGTTGGTGGTGGCAAGCCGATCAAGGTAACGGCTGTTCGTGATCCGGCAACGCTGCCGCACAAGGAACTGGGTGTCGACATCGCGCTCGAATGCACGGGCATCTTCACCGCCCGCGACAAGGCCGCCGCTCACCTGACGGCCGGCGCAAAGCGCGTTATCGTGTCTGCTCCAGCGGACGGCGCTGATCTCACCGTCGTTTTCGGCGTCAATGACGACCAGCTGACCAAGGACCATCTGGTCATCTCCAACGCGTCCTGCACCACCAACTGCCTGGTGCCGGTTGTGAAGGTTCTCGATGACGTCGTTGGTATCGATCATGGCTTCATGACCACGATCCACTCCTACACGGGCGACCAGCCGACGCTGGACACCATGCACAAGGATCTGTACCGCGCCCGCGCCGCAGCCCTTTCCATGATCCCGACCTCGACGGGTGCAGCCAAGGCCGTTGGCCTCGTTCTGCCGCACCTGAAGGGCAAGCTGGACGGCACGTCTATCCGTGTTCCGACCCCGAACGTTTCGGTTGTCGACTTCAAGTTCATTGCCAAGCGCGACACGAGCGTTGAGGAAATCAACGAAGCGATCAAGTCCGCTTCCAATGGCAAGCTGAAGGGCATTCTCGGCTATACCGAAGAGCCGCTGGTTTCCCGCGACTTCAACCATGACAGCCATTCGTCGATTTTCGCGATCGACCAGACCAAGGTCATGGAAGGCCGGTTCGTGCGCGTTCTGTCGTGGTACGACAATGAGTGGGGCTTCTCCAACCGCATGTCGGACACAGCCGTCGCCTTCGCGAAGACCATCTGAGCATAAATCGCTCCATCAAAAAACCGGCAGGAGCAATCCTGCCGGTTTTTGTTTGCCGAAAAAAACCGGCGGGACTGAGGGATCCCGCCGGCGTCGATCCAGAAGCAAGGCGGGGACGCTTCGGATCGAAAACGGTCGCCGGCCAAAGAACTGGCCGTTCCTCATCGCGACGGATGAGGCACGCACATTCGTCATCTTTTATTGTTGATGATGACCGGTCCCCGGTCGCCGGCATTGCTCCAGATCGTATCGAAAGTCTGCTGTCGCAGGTCGCTTTGCTGCATGGAAAGCTTCATCATGCAGTCTGCAAAATCACGCGAACCTTCGGGGTAGCCAAATACCCGGCAGCGTTCGCGTTGCGCGGCCATGTTTTCAGCTGTCTGCTCCGTGCTGGAGCAACCCGAAACGATCGAGCCCGCCGCCAGTAATATAATGATGGATATTCGTTTCATCCGATCGCTCCGGTAATGATGAAAAGCAATTCGGAGGTGACAACTAGCGCAGCTGGATTATCGCTATGTTACGTGAAAACACGGCTGACTAATCTATTTTGGCAATCTGCTCATCCCTTTCAGGCAAAAGATCGAGGCGCGGAACAGGTGTTGCTTCAAGCGACGCACCTTCGCCCGCTCGCCGAAAAAATTCCCATTTCCTGCCTTTGTCTGGTCCATTTTGAGACCGACAAGAAGCACAGGGACAACGGTCGTGCGCAATGCACTACGGCCCTGCCGTATCATTCGATACACCCCGCCTTGCGTCGCCTTTCAACGTCATCGACTGAAGCGCTGACAGGCCGCAACCCGTGGCGCATTGGCTGCAGACGCGCAGAGCATTCATTGCAGCGGCCAGCGCGGTTTGAATGAGGCGGTGGACGTGGAATCATTTTATCTTCTGTTGCTGGTGGCAACTGTTCTGGTTCTCGTCGCAGCCTTTTCCAGCCTCATCGCCTTTCGGTTCGGCGCGCCGCTGCTGCTGCTCTTTCTGATGATCGGCCTTGCCGCGGGCGTGGATGGCCTCGGCATCGAATTCACCAACAATCCGCTCGCCTATATGCTCGGCTCGCTTGTGCTTGCCGTCATTCTTTTCGATTCCGGTTTTGGTACGTCGATACAATCCTTCCGACTTTCGGCAGCACCCGCCGTCGCCCTCGCCACAGTCGGCGTCATCCTCACATCCGTCTTTTTTGCCGGAGCGGCCGCCCTTTTGCTCGGCCTTTCGTGGCTGGAGGGCCTGCTGCTTGGCGCCATCGTCGCCTCCACGGATGCGGCAGCCGTATTCTTCCTGCTGCGCATCGGCGGCATTCACATCCGCGATCAGGTGCGCTCGACGCTGGAAGTGGAATCCGGCACCAACGACCCGATGGCGATTTTCCTCACCGTCGCGCTGGTGGAGATCATCGCCAAGGGTCAGGGGCTTTCCGGTATCGACAGCGGTTTCCTGCTGCTGTTCATCGAACAAATGGGCCTCGGGGTGATTTTCGGCTTGCTCGGCGGCGTCATGATCGCCACCGTGGTCAATCGTTTCGCAGCAGATCGCGGGCTTGCGCCGATCTTCGTTCTGGCGCTGGCATTGCTGGTCTTCTCCTTTACAGGCACAATTGGCGGCAGCGGTTTTCTGGCAGTCTATGTGGCGGGCATCGTCGCTGGCAACCGCAGGATTTTCGCCAAGGAAACCATCCGCCGTTTCCATGAAGGGCTGACATGGCTTGCCCAAATCATCATGTTCCTGATGCTCGGCCTTCTGGCCACGCCGTCGCAATTTCCGGCAATCGCCATCCCGGCCGTGCTGCTGGCGCTTTTCCTGATCTTCGTCGCTCGCCCGCTAGCGGTCTGGCTCAGCCTCATGCCCTTCAGCTATACCCAGCAGGAAACATCCTTCGTGGCATGGGTCGGCCTGCGCGGCGCGGTTTCCATTCTGCTCGCCATCATGCCGATTCTCGGCGGGCTGGACGATGCACAGATCTATTTCAACGCCGCCTTCATCATCGTTCTGGTATCGCTCTTGGTGCAGGGCTGGACCATCAAACCGGTGGCGACAAGGCTAGGGCTGATCGTGCCGCCGCGCATGGGCGACGTCGACAAGCTGGAAGTGGACCTTCCCGGCACCGCCAATCACGAACTGATTTCCTACCGTGTCGCCAAGGGCAGCGCCATCATGCAGGGCGAGCGCATTCCACGCTGGGCGATGCCTTCGCTGGTGGTGCGCGACGGCAAGTCGATCCGCTACCAATATGCAGGCCGGCTGCGGGAAAACGACCTCGTCTATCTTTTCATTGCACCGGGTTATTCGCGGCTGATCGACCGGCTGTTCGCCAGCGCCCTGCCGGTTGCCGACGACGATGCCGATTTCTTCGGCACCTTCGTTATCTCTCCAGCCCGCCCGGCCAAAGAGCTGGATGCGGCCTATGGTCCCGGCCTGATTTCTCAGACCGAACAGGCGATGAGCATTGCCGAATTGATCGAGGCGCGTCTTGCCGGAAAGGCCGATTATGCCGACCGCGTCCGCCTCGGCTCCATTGTCCTCATCGTTCGGACGCTGGACGAACATGAGGCCATTACCGGCATCGGTATCTCACTGGAACCGGTTGAGCCCGCCACCAGCCTGCCGATCTTCATCAGCTTCGGCGAGATCATCCGCCGGGTGCGCAAGCATCTGGCGCAACGGCGTCAATCGCGCTCCGGCAACGCCATCGAAGACACCGCCGCGCCTTCGAACGCGGTGAGAGAAAATGAGGGCTGACCGGCTTGCGTCGGCAATCAGGCATAGTATGGTCCGTCCCGAACTCGCAACCAAATCAGGATCGCCCCATGCCCGCCTTCAAGACCATCGACGACCTTAACGACATTGCCGGAAAGCGCGTTCTCGTCCGCGTTGATCTCAACGTGCCGGTTGCGGATGGCAAAGTAACGGACGCGACCCGCATCGAGCGGGTTGCACCGACCATCCTGGAACTGTCCGGCAAGGGCGCGAAAGTCATTCTGCTTGCCCATTTCGGCCGGCCGAAGGGCGAACCGGTGGCCGACATGTCACTTTCGCAGATCGTCCCCACCGTCGAGGGAGTGTTGGATCACGCCGTTTCCTTCGCGACCGATTGCATTGGCGCGCCGGCAGCGGACGCGGTCGCGAAGATGAATGATGGCGATATCCTGCTTCTGGAAAATACCCGCTTCCACAAGGGTGAAGAAAAGAACGACCCGGCATTCGCCGAGGCACTGGCCGCCAATGGCGATATTTATGTGAACGACGCCTTCTCCGCCGCCCACCGCGCCCACGCCTCCACCGAGGGTTTGGCGCGCCACCTGCCCGCCTATGCCGGCCGCACCATGCAGGCCGAACTCGAAGCGCTGGAAAAGGGTCTTGGCCAACCGGTCCGTCCGGTGGTCGCCATCGTCGGCGGCGCCAAGGTTTCGAGCAAGATCGATCTCCTGATGAACCTCGTCAAGAAGGTCGATGCCCTCGTTATCGGCGGTGGCATGGCCAACACCTTCCTCGCCGCCCGCGGTGCGCAGGTCGGCAAATCGCTGTGCGAACACGATCTGGCCGAGACCGCAAAACAGATCATGATAGAGGCGGCGACATCCGGCTGCGCGATCGTGCTGCCGGAAGACGGCGTTGTGGCCCGTGAATTCAAGGCAGGTGCTGCAAACGAAATCGTCGATATCAATGCCATTCCGGCTGACGCCATGGTTCTCGATGTCGGCCCAAAATCGGTTGAAAGCATCAAGGCCTGGATTTCCCGCGCAGAAACGCTGGTCTGGAACGGTCCTCTCGGCGCCTTCGAAATCGAGCCTTTCGATGCGGCGACCGTGGCAGCGGCAAAACACGCAGCCGAATGCACGAAATCAGGAAAACTCGTCTCCGTCGCCGGTGGCGGCGACACGGTCGCGGCACTCAACCATGCCGGTGTTTCCGACGATTTCACCTATATCTCGACGGCGGGCGGCGCCTTCCTTGAGTGGATGGAAGGCAAGGAATTGCCGGGCGTTGCCATCCTGATCGCCGCCAAGTAAACTCATTTCACTTGCCTGACACAAGGCCGGACAAGCCCTGCTTGTCCGGCCTTGTTTTTTGGTAAGTGCACGTGGGAGGAAAAGTTTCAAACGATTGAAATCATTTCAATCGTTTCAATGAGTTAGCGTGCCATTTCCCTGCCCTGGAACTTCTGTTATCGGGAATTTATTGTGCCTTGGGAGAATAGCAAATGACCGAACGTCTCGAAGACATCGCAATCAAAATGGTCGCCGACGGCAAGGGCCTGCTCGCGGCCGACGAATCCACAGGAACGATCAAAAAACGTTTCGACAGCATCAATCTGGAGTCCACCGAGACCGCCCGTCGCGACTATCGCGAGATGCTGTTCCGCTCCGACGACGCCATGAAGAAATACATCTCCGGCGTCATCCTTTACGAAGAAACCCTGTTCCAGAAGGCTGCCGACGGCACGCCTTTCGTTGACATCATCAAGGCTGCCGGCAGCCTGCCGGGCATCAAGGTGGATATCGGTGCAAAGCCGATGGCTTACCACCCGCATGAATTCATCACCGAAGGCCTCGACGGTCTTTATGAGCGTCTGCGCAAATATCACGAGGCTGGCGCGCGTTTCGCCAAGTGGCGTGGCGTCATCACCATCGGTGAGCAGCGCCCGAGCTGGGGCTCCATCAAGGCCAACTCCCAGTCGCTCGCCCGTTACGCCGCTCTCTGCCAGCAGGCGGATATCGTGCCGATCGTGGAGCCTGAAGTGCTGATGGATGGCGAACCCGGCACGCACGACATCGATCGCTGTGCGGAAGTCACGCAATGGGTGCTCCAGACCGTCTTTGCGGATCTGTTCGACGCCCGCGTCAACCTTGAAGGCATGATCCTCAAGCCGAACATGATCATCGACGGCAAGAAGGCTCGCAAGGCTTCAGTCGAGGAAGTGGCGGAAAAGACCGTCAAGGTTCTGAAGGCCACCGTGCCTTCCGCCGTTCCGGGCATCGCCTTCCTTTCCGGCGGCCAGTCCTCCGAAGAAGCGACCGCGCATCTCTCCGCCATGAATTCCGGTTACGACCTGCCCTGGTCGCTGACCTATTCGTATGGCCGCGCGCTCCAGGACACCGCACTCAAGACATGGGGCGGCAAACAGGAAAATGTCGCTGCCGGCCAGCGCGCCTTCACGCACCGCGCCGCCATGAACAGCCTTGCCGCCAAGGGCAACTGGAAGCTGGAACTCGAAAAGGCCGCATAAGGCCCTTCGACAGGCATGTAAAACAATCAAAGCCGCCCCGATGGGCGGCTTTTTCTTTACGGGCGCAGGAGAAGCGTCGCCGACCAGATGACAAAGGCGGCCACCGCTATCTTCCAGCAATCGCCTCTTTTCTTAAGGCCCGGCAGACCCAAAGGCCGGATGATCTGGACCACCATGGCCAGCAGCAAAAAAAGCCCGATCGCCTTCGTCATTTATTGAGCCTTTTCTTTATTTCTGCATCGTCACAGGCTGGACATTTTTACCGTTCACCAGAAGAGTGCAACTCATTCGGGTAATCCCGTTTTATGGCCTGTCCGACCGTCCGTCCGAACGCATGAGAGTGTTTTCATGAGCAGAAATCTTCTACCCGTATTCGCTCTTTTATCCAGCACTCTGTTTCTTTTTCTCGGCAACGGCCTTCAGGGCCTCGTGCTGCCGGTTCGCGGTTCGGCCGAAGGTTACTCCAATGAAATCCTGGGCTTTCTCGGCACCTCCTGGGCCGCCGGCTTCGTCATCGGCTGCTTCGTGGCGCCCGCCATTGTTCGCCGGGCGGGGCATGTGCGGGCTTTTGGCTCCTTCGTCGCGCTGATCTGCCTGACGGTGCTGATGACTGGACTCATTGTCGATGATGTCTGGTGGATTGCCCTGCGCGCACTTACCGGCTTCTGCACGGCCGGCACCTCGATGATCATTGAGAGCTGGCTGAACGAGCGCGCCACCAATGAGAGCCGTGGCATGATCTTTTCGCTCTATATCGCCATAACGCTGCTCGGCGTCGTGGCGGGGCAGATGATCGTGCCGATGGGCGACATCAGCAATACCTCACTGTTCATGATCTGCGGCATCATCTATTGCATCGCCATTCTGCCGGCCACGCTTTCCAAGGCGGCAAGCCCGCAACCCTTGCAGAAGGTCAGTCTGGATTTACCGGCGCTCTACCGCAACTCACCGGTGTCCTTCATCGGTATTCTGATGATCGGCATCGCCAACGGCGCTTATGGTACGCTCGGAGCGGTTTTCGGCGCGCGGGCCGGTCTTGACCCGACCATGATCGCCATCATGGTATCCGTCACGATTTTCTTCGGCGCGCTGGCGCAATTTCCGGCAGGCCGTCTTTCAGACCGGATAGACCGCCGTTACGTGCTGGCCGGATTGGCCGGGCTTGGCGCCGTCGCAGGCCTTGCCGTTGCCGTGGTGCAGCCGCGTGATGTCTATGTGCTGATTTCCATGGTCGCCATTTACGGCGCCGCCGCCAACGCGCTTTATCCCATCGCCGTGGCGCATGCCAACGACTATGCCGCCGCGGAAGATTTCGTCAAGGTCTCGGGTGGTCTGCTGCTGCTCTACGGCATCGGCACCATTATCGGCCCGACACTCGGCGGCGCGGTCATGACCTATTCCGGCCCTTATGCCCTGTTTTTTGTGACAGCCGTGGCCCACGTGCTGATCACCGCCTATGCCATCATCAGGAGCCGTCAGCGCGCCGCCCTTTCAACCGGCGAGAAGGACAATTTCTCGACGATGATGCCAACCACACCTTCACCGCTCGTTACACCGGAAAGTATTGCGCTTGACCCGCGCGCGCCGCAATATTCCGAAGACGATGGCGACTATGTGGAAAAAGGAGCAGGCATATGAGCCTCTTTGACGATGACCGCCCACAAAAACCCGTGGCGCACGAGATAGGCAGCGATCTCAGCCTTCTTTCAGTCGATGAGTTGAGCAGCCGTATCGACCTTCTGCAGGCCGAAATCACCCGGCTGGAGGAGGAGAGAACCCAAAAATCCGCCGGGCGCCTCGCGGCGGAGAACCTCTTCCGATCCTGACAGCAATTCAAGAAAAGGCCGAAGGCGATGCCCTTCAGCAGCAAGCTGCAACGCTGATGGTAAACGGGAATAAATATTCTGGCGCAGTCTTTCGTTTACCATTAACCAAAAATTAAGCTTTCTGAGAGATTACTATACATGTCCAGTTCTTCTGGACCTCAGGCATCTTCTCCATACGGCGAATTGGTCTGATTTTTCTCCCTGTTTTACCTTGAGAGCCGCTTTCGCGGCTCTTTTTTTACCGATCAACGGATTCGGTAAAACTGTGGGTATTAACCCTTCTTTAATAATTGCCTTGCGCATTTCGGGTAAAGATACCATCCTGAAAACACTAAAAGACCGGAACAAAACATCCGAGTCTTCGTTGCCTGACAGTGTGGTGCGTGAGCAGGGATTTAAAGAAATGTCGGAACAGGTTTTAAATACCATAAGCTTTGCGGGGCGCGCTGCTGCTTCCAACCAGTTCAAAACCCTCTATACTGAGGGCATGACTTTGGTTGAGGAAACGGCAAGCTATCTCGATGGCGCCGGCCGCGTAGCCTCGAAGGTTCTGCCGCGCATGGCCTCGGTCCTTTACGCAGCGGAATCGATGCGCCTCACCACTCGCCTGATGCAGATGGCCTCCTGGCTGCTTCTGCAACGCGCCGTCAACAATGGCGAAATGACGCGGGATCAGGTTCTGAACGAAAAGAGCAAGGTGCGTCTCGACAGTTTCAATGTCGACCGCAATGCGCCGGGCTGGAACGATCTGCCGGAATCTTTCCGTGACCTCATCGAACGGTCGCTGCGCCTCCAGAACCGCATCGCCCTTCTCGACCGCGAAATCTATCGTCCGTCCGAAGCCACCAAAGTGCCGGACAACGAAAATAGCGTGCAGGCGCAGCTTAATCTCCTGCGCACGGCCTTCTCCATCAACTGAAAAAAGACGACCTTATCCGGACAATTTGAAAAGCAGGCTCATCGGCCTGCTTTTTTGTTTCTAACAATAGAACAGCGCGGTGCCTGATTATTGCCTTTGTTCAAGGCAACAAATGATCATCAATACTAACGACCGTAAATTCCGAATTGTTTTTATCACTCATGCTTCAGTGTGGCTACGACGCTTCCCAAAGAGTAGAAAATGCGGTTTTTAATGTATATTGCAGTGGCGTCTGGATGGGCATTACTCATCATTGCTTACATTTGTTTAAAGCCACTTCTGGACGCGAGCGACCGTATTGACCGCTGCTCTGATGACTCCTCTCCGGCGTATATCCACGATGACGCTGCAAGAGCCGCAGCCTGCGACTGATCGAGCCGACTCCCCGCGAAATTCAAAGTCTCTGGCAGCTGTCAACAGGACTGTTGCAGTCGCGCAAGACAAATCCAGGCAGAGCAACACAACAAAAAAGCCCGGCAAAACCGGGCTTTTTTAAACAATCCGTCCGCAAGTGGATCAGAGGCCGAGGCCGCCGAAACGCTTGTTGAACTTGGAAACACGGCCGCCGCGGTCCATAAGCTGCTGGTTGCCGCCCGTCCATGCCGGATGGGACTTAGGGTCGATTTCAAGGTTCATGACAGCGCCTTCCGAACCCCAGGTGGAGCGGGTTTCGTATTCGGTGCCATCGGTCATGACCACCTTGATCGTGTGGTAAGCGGGATGGATATCAGCCTTCATGACAATCTTCCTGGTTAAGTGACGTGCGGTCCATTGCCGCAATTGCGTCAATTGAGCCATTTCAATAAATGAAGCCATAGACCAGATGGGCTATGGCTTCCCAATTCGATGCGGAGCCTATACATGAAGGTCGCCGAGATAACAAGAGCCTGCCATACCCTTGTGAAAGGAGATGGCCGCAGGGGCAGAAATTTTACCGCACGCCGGAAATCTTCTCCCTAAAAAGCCGAAAATGGCATGGAACGAGGAGCATCAGGCACGTGGCAGACATAGAAGAGCAGAAAGCGGCGAAACAGCGAAGCCTTAAACCGCTTCTCAGCCTGTTTCCCTATCTCAGGCGTTATCGCGGCCTGATGGCGGCCGCCCTTTTTGCGCTCGTTCTTTCTTCCGCCACCACACTGGCCCTGCCACTCGCCGTTCGCCGCATCATCGATCACGGTTTTCAGACGCCGGATGGCGGCATGATCAACAGCTATTTCGCCGTGCTTCTGGCGATCGCCGTCCTGCTCGCGCTCGCCAGCGCCATGCGTTATTATTATGTCATGACCATCGGTGAAAGAGTCGTCGCCGATCTGCGCCATGATGTCTTTGCCCACCTCACAACATTGTCGCAGCAATTTTTCGATAGCAACCGATCAGGGGAACTGACCTCGCGGCTCACGGCCGATACGGTGCAGATCCGCTCGGCCTTCGGTTCCTCGGCATCCGTGGCGTTGCGCAACATCATCATGTGTTGTGGCGCGGTCGTCATGATGATCTATACCAGCCCCGGCCTTTCCGGCCTTGCGCTGCTTGCCATTCCCTTCATCGTCTTTCCGCTGATCGCTTTCGGACGGTCTGTTCGCGCCCGCTCGCGCACGACGCAGGATACGCTCGCCAATTCCGCCGCCTATGCGTCCGAAACGATCGCGGCAAGCCGCACCGTGCAATCCTTCAATGCCGAAGCGCTTGCAAATGCCCGTTACGGCGCCTCCGTGGAAGCGGCTTATCAGGGTGCGCGCGCTGCAATCGGCGCCCGCTCCATCCTCACCGCCGTCGCCATTGCGCTGGTCTTCGGCAGCGTCGTCGGCATTCTCTGGTATGGCGCGCAGAGTGTCCTTTCCGGCGGCATGACGGCGGGAACGCTCGGCCAGTTCGTGCTTTATTCGGTCATCGCCGCCAGTGGCCTTGGCCAGCTTTCGGAAGTCTGGGGTGAACTGGCGCAGGCGGGTGGCGCTGCCGAACGGCTTTCCGAGCTGCTAAATGAGCGCTCGCCCGTGATCGAACCCACGGCGCCTGTTGCCATGATCGAGCCGCCGCGCGGCGAGGCGGAATTCGAAAATGTCGATTTTGTCTATCCGCTAGCGGCGGGACGCCCAACCCTCTCCGGCCTTTCCTTCAAGGTTGGCGCTGGCGAAACGGTCGCCATTGTCGGCCCGTCAGGCGCGGGCAAGAGCACGGTGTTTTCGCTGTTGATGCGGTTTTACGATCCGCAACAGGGCCGCATCACGGTCGATGGCGCTGATATTCGCGATGTCAGCCTCACCGATCTGCGCGCACACCTGTCCATCGTTCCGCAGGATGTGGCGATCTTTGCCTCCTCCATTCACGATAATATCGCCTTCGGCCGGCCGGAGGCGACCCGCGAAGAGGTCCGCACCGCCGCAATCGCTGCTCAGGCAGACAGCTTCATCGAGCGTCTCACCGATGGTTACGATACGCAGGTGGGCGAGCGCGGTGTAACGCTGTCCGGCGGACAGCGCCAGCGCATCGCCATTGCCCGCGCCATTCTGCGCGACGCACCGATCCTGCTTCTCGACGAAGCGACCTCGGCACTGGATGCGGAAAGCGAAACGCTGGTGCAAAAGGCGCTCGACGAGCTGATGAACACCCGCACCACCATCGTCATCGCCCACCGCCTCGCCACGGTTCTGAAGGCAGACCGTATTCTGGTGATGGATGACGGCCGCATCATCGAAGAAGGCACGCACCAGAGCCTCATTCGCCAGAACGGCCTCTACGCAAGGCTCGCCCGGCTGCAATTTCAGACCGGACCGGACGAGCTGCGCGCCCAGGCGTGAGTCATTTAGCCAGCACGCTGCGCCCCGCAACGCGGCCTGAAAACAGGCAGCCACCAAGAAATGTGCCTTCAAGCGCGTTATAGCCATGCATGCCGCCGCCGCCAAAACCGGCCACTTCGCCAGCGGCATAAAGGCCCGGCACCGGCTCACCGGCAGCATCCAGCACCCGCGCCTCAAGGTCGGTATGCAGGCCGCCGAGCGTCTTGCGTGTCAGCACATGCAGGCGCACCGCGATCAACGGCCCCATTGCCGGATCGAGCAAGCGGTGTGGTTTTGCCGTCCGCATCAGCTTGTCGCCGAGATAACGGCGCGCGCCATGGATCGCGGTTACCTGCGCATCTTTGCTGAAACCATTGACGATTTCCCGGTCACGCGCTTCAATCTGCCGGCGGATGTGATCGATATCCAGCCGCTCGTCGCCGCTGATGGCGTTCATCGCCGCCACAAGCTCCTCCAGCGTGTCGCGGACAGCGAAATCCTCACCGTGTTCCATGAAGGCCCGTACCGGCCCGGGTGGTTCCTTGCCCAGCCTTTTGAGCAGCAGCCGCACATTCTTGCCCGTCAGATCCGGATTTTGCTCGGAGCCGGAAAGAGCGAATTCCTTCTTGATGATCGCCTTGGTCAGAATGAACCAGCTATGACCGCTGCCACGCTCGCCCAGCATTTTAAGCGTGCCGAGCGTATCGAAGCCCGGCATGGCGGGGGCGGCAAGACGGTTTCCATCCGCATCGCACCAGAAGGAAGAGGGGCCGGGCAGGATGCGGATACCATGGCCCGGCCAGATCGGATCGTGGTTCTTCACGCCTTCCGTGTAATGCCACATGTGATCAGGGTTGATGACAGCTCCGCCCGCTGCCTCGGTAATGGCGATCATGCGGCCGTCTACATGTGCGGGCACGCCGCAGACCATATCTGCCGGAGGTTTGCCCAGCCTCTCCACCGGCCAGTTGCGGCGCACCAGCTCCTGATTGCCGCCAATGCCACCGGAACTGACGATGGTCGCCGCGGCTGAAATTGTGAAATCACCCTCAACCTCACGGCTGCTCTGTTGCCCACGCGCCACCGGGTCCGTTGCAAGGACCGCACCGGAAACGCCAGTCACCCGACCATCGGTGATATCCAGATGATCAACGCGATGGCGGAAGCGAAAGGTGAGCCGACCGCTTGCCGCCATGGCGTTTGCCTTTTCGATGAAAGGCGCCAGCACGCCGGGGCCGGTTCCCCAAGTGACATGAAACCGCGGAACGGAATTGCCGTGCCCATCAGCCAGCGCTCCGCCGCGTTCGGCCCAGCCGACCACGGGAAACCAGCGCATGCCGAGGCGATGCAGCCATTCACGTTTCTCTCCGGCAGCAAAATTCAGATAGGCTTCCGCCCAGCGGCGCGGCCAATAGTCCTCGGGACGGTCGAAACCAGCTGAACCGAACCAGTCCTGCCTTGCAAGATCGAGATTGTCGCGCACCCGCATCCGGCGCTGCTCAGGACTATCGACAAAAAACAGTCCACCCAGCGACCAGAAGGCTTGCCCGCCAAGGTTCTGCTCGCCCTCCTGATCCACGACACAGACGGTCAGTCCTCGTTCGGCCGCTTCGGTCGCCGCCACCAGTCCGGCAAGCCCCGCACCAACAACGATCACATCATATCGCTCCATCAACCCCTCCCAGATATGACGGAATTACCTTTACGCGAACGTGAATTCACTTCCACCGGAAGGCAACCACCATGATGCGGCGGCGACGTCAGCGTTCGGTCAGCTTGAGTTCAATACGGCGGTTCTGCTGGCGTGCTTCCGGCGTATCGCCCTCGGCAATCGGCTGAAACTCGCCAAACCCGGCAGCAACCAGCCGGTTTGCCGGCACGCCCCTGGAGATCAGGAATTTCACCACCGAGGTCGCGCGGGCCGAGGATAGTTCCCAGTTGTCGCGGAAACGGCCGGAACCGGAAAGCTGAACATTGTCCGTATGGCCATCCACACGCAGGACCCAGTTGATTTCCGCCGGGATTTCCTTGGCGAGATCGATCAGCGCGGCCGCCAGTTTCTCCATTTCCGCCTGCCCGGCCGGATTGAGGTCATTGCCGCCGGAAGGAAACAGCACTTCGGACTGGAAAACGAAACGGTCACCAACGATGCGGATGTTTTCGCGATCCGAGAGGATTTCGCGCAGCCGACCGAAGAAATCCGAACGATAACGGTTCAGTTCCTGCACCCGCTGCGCCAGCGCGACATTGAGGCGACGGCCGAGATCGGCGATCTTGACCTGAGAGGAAGTGTCCTTGGCTTCCGACGCCTGCAGGGCGGCCTCCACCGAGGCGATCTGCGCCCGCAGCGCCGCAATCTGCTGGTTGAGCAATTCGATTTGCGCGGACGCCCGCGAATTCGCCTGCTTCTGGTCATCCAGTTCGCCGGTCAGGCTGCCGATCCGGGCATTGGCGTTGGCGTTGTTGCCCGATCCCGCATCGAGAAGCGCCTGCAGCCGAGACCGTTCGTTTTCCGATGATGCGAGCGTCGATTGCAGGCTTGCCAGCGCATCCTCAATATCCTGCTTGTTGCCCTTTTCCATGGCCAGAAGTTCGGTCAATTCGGCAATCTGGCTGTTGAGGCGCGTCAGCACTTCGTCCTTGCCGGTAATTTCCCGCGACAGGACGAATTGCGCCAGCACGAAGACCGTCAACAGAAACATGATGGCCATGAGCAGCGTCGACAGCGCATCGACGAAACCCGGCCAATAATCCACACCCCTGTCGCGGCGGCGATTGCGCGCAAGCGCCATGGCTACTCGCTCCCGTTATCGTGCCGGGTGCGTCCGGAGGGTTTTGTCTCGCTGTCGATCCGCGTCGACAGCCGGTCGAGCGTGCGGCGGAGTGATTTCGATTCTTCCTGTTGCGCCTCGATCCAGTCGCGCAGCATCTGTTGTTCGCTGCGCATATTCTTGACGAGACCCTGAATGCCTTCGGCAAGACTGGTCATGGCCGCAAGCGAGCGTTCGGTGCTGACCATGGTGCCGGGCTCCGCCTTGAATTCCCTCGGCCCATCGACCGTCGTATCCGTGACGGAAGACAGCCAGTTTTCAAGCTGCGTGTAAAAGCGGTTCTGAGCGCGGCCGGCCTGAAGATCGAGAAAGCCGAGGATCAGCGAGCCTGAAAGACCAAGAAGCGACGAGGAAAACGCCGTTCCCATGCCCGCCAGCGGCGCAGTGAGGCCGGCCTTGAGCGAACCAAGAATATCGTTGCTGTCGCCGGCGCTCGGGTCGAGCGACTGGATGACATTGCTGATGGCGCCGATGGTGCCGATCAGGCCCCAGAAGGTGCCTAGCAGACCGAGAAACACCAGAAGGCCGACGAGATAACGCGATGTGTCACGTGACTCGTCGAGACGTGTCCCTATGGAATCGAGGATGGTCCGCTGCGTGACGCCGGAAAGCCGGACTTCGCCGCCCTTGCCGATCAGCGTGCTCATGGGGGCGAGCAGTTTTGGCGCACGGCCAGCCTTTTCAACGCTGCCGGCGGCGCGGAAGGCATTAAACCAGCGCACTTCTGAACGCAGGCTCATGGTCTGGGTAAACACCAGAATGATGCCGATGGCCAAAACGCCGAGAATGAAACCGTTGAGACCGGGATTGGTCATGAAGGCGGTATGCGCCTGCCGGTAAAGAATAGCCGCCAGAAAACCGACGAGGATCAGGAACAGAACCATCGTCCACAGAAACGGTGTGGGGCTGGACAGCTTGTAGCTGAATTGCCGCGTGGTCACCGGTTTCTCGACGCCGAGATCAAGTAACTCCGAATCCGCCATAACGTTCGCATTCCCTTCGGTCATGTATCTAGCGGAAGCTATTTGAAAATTGCGACGATTTGAAGCGAAAAGCCGGTCTTTCGTCACAGGCATTTTACAAAACCGGGAGGGAACCATGCCCAGAAAAACAAAAACGCCCGGCAAGGGTTTGCCGGGCGCCTGAAACTTGCATTAAACGGCAGGTTTTCTGCCGAAATCGATCAGCGGCCCGGGATCGGGCGATTGGCGACTTCCACCAGCGCCTTGTGGATATATTCGTTTCCGGCAGCGACACTGCCGGTGCCAAAGATGTCCGCACCACCCTTGACGTCGGACGTGAAGCCGCCAGCTTCGCGAATCAGCACCAGACCGGCCGCCACGTCCCACGGAGAAAGTTCCGCTTCCCAGAAACCGTCGAGACGACCTGCGGCAACATAGGCAAGGTCAAGCGCTGCAGCGCCCATGCGGCGGATGCCGGCAGCCTCGCCCATGACGTGGCGAAGCTCGACCAGGAACTTGCCGTGATTGCCGCGGCCAAGATGCGGAACGCCGCAGCCGATGACGCAGTCAGTCAGTGCTTTGCGCGCAGCAACACGAATGCGGCGATCATTGAGGAACGCGCCGCCGCCACGCTCGGCTGTGTAGAGTTCATCGGTGGCCGGATTGAAGATTACGCCGGCGACGACTTCACCATTGCGCTCCAGCGCGATGGAAACGGCGAAATGGGGAATGCCGTGCAGGAAATTGGTCGTGCCATCAAGCGGATCGACGATCCAGCGATGCGCGCCATCCGTGCCCTTTTCCTCGCCGCCTTCTTCGCCCAGAAAATCGTAGGTCGGGCGGGCTTTCATGAGTTCGTCGCGCACGATCTTTTCGGCTTTCAGATCCGCCTGCGAGACGAAATCACTCGGTCCCTTGACCGAAACCTGAAGGTTCTGCACTTCACCGAAGTCACGCGACAAAGACTTACCCGCCTTGATGGCGGCCTGAACCATGACATTGAGAAGGGCTGAACGGGCCATCGAATTTGTTTCCTGGAAAGCTTGCGAACCGCCCGAAAGCGCATCGGGCAGGCACGTCATTATTTTCTTGAATTGAAAGTTTGCGGTTCAAGACCACAAAACGCGCGGAAATTCAAGGCAAAAAGCCCGGCAGTGCCAGCTGGCACCGCAAGACCGGGTCTGCATCACATCGGGCGGAAACGATTTGCGGCATCAATCGCCTTTTTCTGCTGCTCGTCGGTGATGCCGAGATAGAAATCCTCCAACCTTGGATCCTTCAACCCGGCGCGGCGGGAAAGCACATACCATTTGGCCGCTTCCACCGGATCTGGCCGGGTGCCGAGCGCCTGAATGTAAAGATGTGCGACCTTGTTCTGCGCAATGACATTGCCGCGCTGCGCCGCGCCATAAAGCCAGCGGAAGCCTTCATCCAGATTACGTTCACCGCCAAAGCCATTCACCAGCCAGATGCCCAGATCGACCTGCGCGGTATCATAGCCCGCCTTTGCGGCGCGCATCAGCCAGTCCCGCGCCTTGGCCTTCTTCTCAGCCGGCACATCCTTGACCGACCAGTAGATCTGCGACACCGCATATTGCGCGTCGGCAATGCCCTGCTCGGCGGATTTTTCGTAGAATGGCATCGCCATCAGCAGACCCTTGGCACCGGGATTTTCCGAAACCAGTATCTGTCCCCAGTTGAACTGGGCGGACGCATTGCCGGCTTCCGCTGCGCGCCGCATGAAATCGTCGGCCTTCGCCTTGTCGCGGGTGACGAATTTGCCTTCCATCAGGATCAGGGCGAATTTGAACATGGCGACGGGATCGCCACCCTGCGCCGCCTGCTGATACCAGAAGGCCGAGGTCTTTTCATCGCGGGCGATGCCAAGGCCGCGCGACATCATTTCGGCCACCAGCGTCTGGGCCGACGCATCGCCGTTCTGCGCCCGGTTCAGCGCCTTGTCGAGCGCCTGCACATATTCGCCGCGCTGGAAATGGCCATAGGCCTCATCCACCCTGCCCTTGAATTCCTTCTCCGGCGGCAGGGCCGGCAGGTCCGCGCCCATGCGCTGATAAACATTGACGCCCTGCGACGGCTGCAAATCCTTCTGTTCCTCGGATTGCACCCTACCCTGACGGGAAGGCTGGGCCTCATCTTCCAGCTGGCGGGAGAGCGCATTGCTTTCGCTCTGCGGTCCGGACTGGGCAAAGGCGACGCCTGCCGGCGCGCCGAAAACAAGCGCCAGCAGCGAAACGGAAAGGCAGAAAGGAACCGAGCGCATGAACATCGCCTGTATCAACCGCCAAACCGTGGCGCTTTTTCGTCAAGCAAAGCGTTGATTTCAGAAACGGCCTGAGCGGCGCCGGCGGGATTGTCGAAAACGCCGCTGCGCATCGCCACAAATTCCACGCCGGTTTCGGAAACGGCGACCACCGAAGACGGATCCGTGCCGCCCATGACGATGGCCGGGATTTCGATCATCGACGCCCACCACTCGCCGAGCGCCAGATTTTTGGGATGCGCCTCCGGCTTGATGTCGCCTTCGAGTTTGCCAAAGAAGACATAGTCCGGATTGGACTCACCCATCTCCAGCGCCTTGTGGCGGTCATCGGCATTGCCGCCGCCGACGATCAGTTTCGGCGTAAAGTTTTCCACAGCCTCTGCAAGCGCCTCGGCATTACCAATAACATGCAGGCCATCCGCCTTCACCCGGCTGGCGACGCGGCTGTCGCCGGCGACAAGGGCGGCCGCACCGGCCGCCTGAACGATCGGCACGATCAGTTCGGCCCATTTCTGGAAAGACGCGTCATCCAGACCGTATTGCGGAATGATGACGGAAGCCACATCGCCGCCCTTTAGCGCGCCTTCCACTTCTGTCGCCTGCTTTCGCGCATCGTCCGATTGCGGAAGGATCAGAACAAGGCGGCAACGGTCTTCAACTATGGTCATCGGTTCGTCCATTTCAGGCAGAAGACACTTCTGGAGCGATCTGCACTCGTTTTGATATGATAAATCCGATAAACCGGACCGGCGAAAGGATCAACCATCCATCCATGCTGACCGATTTTCATTTTTTTCTCGTCGCCATTCCCGCAGTCGTGCTTGTCGGCCTTTCCAAGGGCGGATTGGGCGGTGCGCTGGCACTGATGGGTGTGCCGCTGATGGCGCTTGCGATCCCGCCCGTACAGGCGGCGGCGATCTTCCTGCCGATCCTGATCGTCATGGATCTCGTGGCTCTTTGGGCGTGGCGGCACCATAATCATCGTCAAACGCTCCTCATCATGCTGCCGGGCGCAATCGCCGGCATCACTCTCGGTTGGGCCACCTCGAGCTTCATATCAGCGGACGCCATGCGCCTTGTCGTCGCCTCGGTGACCATCCTCTTCGTCTTGCGTTATTTTTACGAGAGCTTCAAAAGCCGAAGGGGACAGGCAATCCCGGCCAAACCGCAACGACCGGCGGCGGCAACGCTCTGGTCCAGCCTGTCGGGTTATGCGAGTTTCGTGGCCCATGCGGGCGGCCCGCCCTTCCAGATTTACGTCCTGCCGCTGAAGCTCGACCCCAAAACCTATACCGGCATGAGCGTGCGTTTCTTCGCCATCATGAATGCGATCAAGCTCATCCCCTATTTCGCGCTGGGGGCGCTGGACGCCACCAACCTCAAGACATCGGCGAGCCTGCTACCTGTGGCGATGCTGGCGACACTCGCCGGCGCCAAAGTGGTGAAATATATGAAGCCGGCCGTGTTTTATCCGCTCATGTATGCCATGGCGCTTGTCGCCGCATCAAAGCTGCTATGGGACGGGCTGCCGCTTTAGTCTTCGGCAGCCAATAAAAAGCCCCGGCTGCACCACAGGTGCTGCCGGGGCCGAAAGAGATCAAACCGTCAGTCCTTCATTTCATCGACGGCTGCGGTTCGGCATTATTCAATTTAATGCCTGGTGGAGGCTCTGAGCCTCTGCAATTCATCCTTCAGGCGCAGTTTTCGACGTTTGAGGTCGGCAATCTCCGTATCGTCCGAAGACGGGGAAGAAAGAATACTTTCGAGCTGCTCCTCCAGAGCGCCGTGTTTCTTTTCGAGCGATGCAATATGAGCCTGAATGGTCATGCGGCACGTCCTTCCTTTTTTAAACCTACCTCCAGCTCTCCATCGCTGGAGTTTCAGGTTTGCGACGACAATGTGACATGGATTAACTGTATTGTCGAAGGCGAAATGAAGGCAATAAGTGGGCAATTTGGTCGCAAGGGATAACTTCCCGTTACCGCGATTTGATGATAGAGGCTCGTGAACGATGACATACGCGCCGGAGGCTATCCGGCTGGCATAAAATGGGGATGACAAGATGCCCGATCAGGACCAGGCGGACATCAGGCTCACGCTGGCGCGGCTGCGCCAGGAGCATGAGGACTACGACGCGGCGATCAACGCGATGATCCAGACCAGCTGCGATGCGCTGCGGATACAGCGCATGAAAAAGAAGAAGCTGGCCGTCAAGGACAAGATGACCCAGATCGAAGATCAGGTCATTCCCGATATCATCGCCTGAGCGGAGAAGCCAAGTGACAACAGAAACACCCCCCGTCGCCATCATCATGGGCAGCCAGTCAGACTGGGAGACCATGAAGAACGCCGCCGACACGCTGGACGCACTGGATGTGGAATATGAAGCCCGCATCATTTCCGCCCACCGCACGCCGGACAGGCTTTATGATTTCGCCAATGGAGCCAAAGACGAAGGTTTCAAGGTCATCATAGCAGGTGCCGGCGGTGCCGCCCATCTACCGGGCATGACGGCCGCGATGACACCTCTGCCCGTCTTCGGCGTTCCGGTACAGTCCAAGACCATGTCCGGACAGGACAGCCTCTACTCCATAGTGCAGATGCCGGCCGGTATTCCCGTCGGCACGCTTGCCATCGGCAAGGCCGGCGCCATCAATGCCGCACTTCTGGCGGCTGCGGTTCTGGCGCTTGGTGACGACGATCTGGCCGACCGGCTGGATGCATGGCGCGCGCGCCAGTCGGCAGCCGTCGCCGAATATCCCATGGACAGCGCCCAGTGATGGCGAAGATGAATGATCTGACCATCGGCATCATCGGTGGCGGGCAGCTTGGCCGCATGCTGGCGATGGCGGCGGCGCGCCTCAACCACCGTACCATCGTGCTGGAGCCGCAGGCTGATTGTCCGGCCGCGCAGGTCTGCAACGATCAGATCGTTGCAGATTATGACGATGAACGCGCCCTTGCGGAACTTGCCCGTCGCTGCGATGTCGTAACTTATGAATTCGAGAATGTACCTGTCGCGGCAGCCGAAACGCTCGCCGCCTCCGTTCCCGTCTATCCGCCACCGCAGGCGCTCAACGCCTCGCAGGACCGGCTGACCGAAAAACGCTTCCTCAATGGTTGCGGCATTCCGACGGCCGATTTTCGCGCCGTGGATAGCCAGGAAGAACTGGAGGCCGCCCTGGTAGCTTTCGGCGGCAAGGGCGTGCTGAAAACCCGCCGCATGGGCTATGACGGCAAAGGCCAGCGCCTTTTCCGCGGCGACGAGGACAGCACGGGTGCTTTCGAGGCGCTCGGCGGTGTACCCCTGATCCTCGAAAGTTTCGTCGCCTTCGAGCGGGAAATATCGATCATCGCCGCCCGCTTCAGGGACGGCACCGTCGTCTGCTACGATCCGGCTGAAAATATTCATTTGAACGGCATTCTGCATACATCAACCGTGCCGGCAGCGCTCGCCGAAGCGGTTGCGGCAGTTGCCGTCCGGTCTGCGGAGAAGCTTCTGGCGGCGCTCGATTATGTCGGCGTCATCGGCATCGAATTCTTCGTGCTCCCCGATGGCTCTCTGGTTGCCAATGAAATGGCCCCACGCGTGCACAATACCGGGCACTGGACGGAAGCCGCCTGCGTGATCTCGCAATTCGAACAGCATATACGCGCCGTGTCCGGCCTCGCTCCCGGCAACACGGAGCGCCATTCGGATTGCGTCATGACCAATCTCATCGGTGACGACATCGATGATGTTCCGGCATGGCTGTCGAAAAAAGACTGTCTCGTGCACCTCTACGGCAAGACGGAAGCACGGCCCGGCCGCAAGATGGGCCATGTGACCGAGCTTTTGCACACGGGAAAAGCCTCAGTCTTTTAGGGCAAAGACACCGGCAAGTGTTGACAGGCAGGGCTCAAACGGGTATCTGCCTGCCAACCGAAAAGAGCGCGCCCCGTTGCGCGCTTTTGATTGTTTGAATAAGCACGGTAAATGCCGTGCAAAACTGCGGACCAGTAAAATGAAAATCAAGAATTCGCTTAAAGCGCTTAAGGCCCGTCATCGCGATAACCGCCTGGTTCGCCGCAAGGGCCGCGTCTACATCATCAACAAGCAGAACCCGCGCTTCAAGGCTCGTCAGGGCTGATTGACTGCGACTGCGGTTCGCGATCAATGTCGCGGATCACTTTGTTGACAGAGCAAAACTTTGCATTTGATATTGGGCGCAGGCGGGTTAATCTTTAGCCCATGCGCCCAAATCGTTTTTGCATGTCCATCATAGTCGCTCAGGGTCTCCTGTTATCAGGAATGGCTTCCGTTGCTCATGCGGCGGATGGGCAAACCCCTGCGGTGGCGGAAGTTGCGCCTTCACCGGCCGGAACCATCGACACGCTTTTTGCGTCGCTAAAAAAAGAGCGAAATGCGGTCAAGGCGCGCAGCATCGCCAACCAGATTGCGTCCGAATGGAACGATTCCGGCAGCGCGACAATCAATCTCCTGATGCAATGGGCAGGCGAAGCCTCCGACGAAAAGCGCAACGCCGCCGCTTATGATTTTCTCGACCAGATCATTCTACTCGATCCGGACTATGTGCAGGCGCCCTATCGCCGTGCCATGGTACACTTTGCCGATGGCGACACCCGCAAGGCGATGGCGGATATCAATCTGACGCTGGAAAAGGAGCCGCGCTATTTTCCAGCGCTGGCAAGCCTCGCCAATATCCTCGAAGCCTCCGGTCGCGAGGAACTCGCGCTAAAGGCATGGGAGCGCTATCTGGCGGTCTATCCGGCAGACAAGGATGCCCGCAAACAGGCTATCGATCTTTCGGAGAAGCTGGCTGGCACACGCGGGTGAATCTGCGGGACCAAACAAAAATCGCCGCAAAAGCGGCGATTTTTTATTGAGCGATCGGTAACCGATCATTCCATACCAAGCGCCGCCATATAGGTCTGCAGGATGGTTTCTTCCTCGATACGCTCGTTGGCGTCCTTCTTGCGAAGGCGGATGATGGTGCGGATCGCCTTGGTATCGTAGCCACGACCCTTCGCCTCGCCCATGACATCCTTGATATCACCCTGAATGGCGGCTTTTTCTTCTTCGAGACGCTCGACGCGCTCGATGAACTGACGCAGTTCGGCGGCGGCGACGGTTTCGGTGGTGCTGGTTTCGTCCATCATATCATCCTTCGTAGTGGCGGCTCTTTTTGCGTGAGCCCTGTTCATTGTATCCGGGCTAAAACTTTCGCCGGTCGCCGCCAGCCGGACGGCAGAAATTCAGGCCTGTGAACTGCCCATTGCCGGGCCTCACGTCAAGTCGTTTCCGTCGATCGGGGGTTATTCCTTCGGTCTGTTCTGCTCAAAGGCGACTTTCTGGGCGTCGCTCGCCTCCGCTTGATATTTTTCCTTCCAGTCGTCATAGGGCATGCCATAGACAATTTCGCGGGATTGCTCCTTGCTGAGCGCGACGCCCGCTTCCTCTGCCGCTTCGCGGTACCAGTTGGAAAGGCAATTGCGACAGAAGCCCGCCAGATTCATCATATCGATGTTCTGCACATCGTGGCGCTCGCGAAGATGCTGCACCAGACGGCGAAAGGCGGCAGCCTCGAACTCGATCTGGTGTTTGTCGTTCTCTTTCGTCATGGGGCAACTCCAGGCTCAATAGGGGCCGGTGCGAGAGGCGAACAGCTGATATTCATGCAAAACCGGATCGTCGTTCATTGCGGCGAAAATGGGAGCGAGACGGTTCGACCAGGCCGCAATCCCCTCCTTATCCGCGATCAGATCCTGCCGAACCTCCAGAAGCGCATGCGGTATGCCCTTCATCATGCAGTGGCGGAACATGGTATCGCCCTTCAACGCCCCGTCATAGGGTTCGTTATCGCCGACGAGAATGTCGCCGGTCGCGCGCAGATGCGCCAGAAGCGGATCGACTGCGCGATTATCCGTGTCCCACAGAACCGCCGCATGCCAGGGCCGCGGCGTTTCCTTCCAGAACGGGGTGTAAGAATGCAGCGACAAGACGAGGGGGGCTTCTTCCGATGCTTCCGCAACGCCTTTCAGCACACGGTCCACGGCATTGTGATAAGGCCTATGAAAAACCTCGATGCGCCTTTGCCATTCCTCATCCGAAATCGGGTGATTGCCGGGAATGATCGCCCCGTCCGAAATCTTCATGATGAGAGTGGGATCATCCTCGCCGCGATTCGGATCGATCAGCAGCCGCGAAAACCGTCCGAGCACCGCCGGCACGCCAAGACGGGCGGCGAGCGACCGTGTCAACGCTTCTATGCCGATATCAAATGCGATATGGCGATGAAAAGCGGTTTGCGGAAGGCCAAGTTTGCCGTAGTGTGCCGGCAGAAGGTTCATCGCGTGGTCTGCCAGAAGGACCATGCCTTTGTCATATTCGCCTTCTATGATTTCATAAGGTATGAAGTCGTTCATCGATGATTTTCTGGGGCAGGATTGAGGAGAAAAGCTTGATGGCATGGCTTGAGGCCGGGCGCAAGTTTCGGCGCAGGAACAGCCATCTACCTTACCGCACTCACGATCCCACGAACAATATAATCGATTAAACTCGCGTTGACTTTCTTGGGCGGCCACGCCAAGAAGTGTGTTCATTATAACCATGGAATCCGGATGGAAGCCGTGACTCAGTCATCTCTCGCTCGTCCTCGCCACTTTCGGCATCTTGCCCGTCTTTTTTCCGCAGCGGCATTGTTTATGACCCCGTTTGTGTTCGTGGAAACCGCACATGCGGATTTTCGCGTCTGCAACAGCACGCAAAATCTCGTGGGGGTCGCAATCGGCTATCGTGGACAGGAGGGCTGGGTCAGTGAAGGCTGGTGGCAGGTCCCCTCCTCCACCTGCGCAACGCTGATCGAGGGTGAGCTGCAGTCGCGTTATTATTATCTTTATGCCGAAGACGCCGCCCATGGCGGCCGCTGGACCGGTGACGTCAACATGTGCGTGGCGGAAAACGAGTTCAAGATCGGCGGCGTAGACGATTGTTATGCCCGCAGCTTCCAGAGAATGGGTTTCAAGGAATATGACACGGGCAGACAGGGCAGCTGGATGGTCCAGCTTTCCGATACGCCAGGCACACAGGGAAATCAAAACTGATGAAGCGTAACCGCAAAGTCAAAATTCTTGCAACTCTCGGCCCCGCCTCCTCGGATGAGGCGATGATCGAAAAGCTGCATCTGGCTGGCGCCGATCTTTTCCGGATCAACATGAGTCACGCAAGCCACGACGTGATGCGCACGCTGATTGAGCGTATCCGCTCGGTCGAGAGCCGCAACGGCCGTCCCATCGGCATTCTGGCCGACCTGCAGGGTCCCAAGCTGCGCGTCGGAAAGTTTGCCGAAACCAAGGTCGATCTGGTTCCGGGCCAGACCTTCACGCTGGACAATAACGACACACCCGGCGACAACACCCGCGTTTTCCTGCCGCATCCTGAAATCCTCGAAGCGGTCAAGCCCGGCCATCGCCTGCTGATCGATGACGGCAAGCTGCATCTGCGCGCTGAAAAGAGCGACGGCAAAAGCATCGTCACCACGGTTGTTTCCGGCACCAAGATTTCAGACCGCAAGGGCATAAGCCTGCCCGACACCCTGCTCGGCGTCGGCGTTTTGACCGACAAGGACCGTGTCGACCTTGATGCCGTTCTCGCCACCAACGAAGTGGACTGGGTCGCCCTTTCCTTCGTCCAGCGTCCGGAAGACCTGGCCGAAGTGCGCAAGATCGCGCGCGGCCGCGTTGGCCTGATGTCCAAGATCGAAAAGCCGCAGGCCGTCGAGCGTATCGAGGAAATCATCGAGCTTTCCGACGCCTTGATGGTCGCGCGCGGCGATCTGGGTGTCGAAATGCCGCTGGAAGCGGTTCCGGGCATCCAGAAGCAGCTGACGCGCGCCTGCCGTCGCGCCGGCAAGCCGGTCGTGGTCGCCACGCAGATGCTGGAATCGATGATCACCGCGCCCGTCCCGACGCGCGCTGAAGTGTCCGACGTCGCCACCGCCGTGTTCGAAGGCGCTGATGCCATCATGCTTTCGGCTGAATCGGCCTCCGGCGATTATCCGATCGAAGCCGTCTCCACCATGGCGTCCATCGCCAGCACCGTGGAACAGGATCCCTATTATTCCAACATCATCTACGCGCAGCGCCCGCAGCCGGAAGCCACAGGCGCCGACGCCATTTCGCTCGCCGCCCGCCAGATCGCCGAAACGCTGCAACTGTCGGCGATCGTCACCTATACCTCGTCCGGCACGACGGGTCTGCGTGCGGCACGCGAACGGCCGCAGGTTCCGATCATTGCGCTTTCGCCAATCATCCAGACCGCACGCCGCCTGTCGGTTGTCTGGGGTCTGCACTGCGTCGTGACGGGCGATGCCAGCGATCTCGACGACATGGTGAACCGCGCTTGTCGCATCGTCGTTTCCGAAGGTTTCGGCAAGCCGGGCGACCGCATCATCATCTCTGCCGGCGTGCCGCTCGGAACCCCCGGCGCGACCAACATGGTGCGCATCGCCTATATCGGCTCGGACGGCCAAAGCGGCGTCTGATAGAGGAATATCCAAGGTATAAAAAAACCCGCCGGCAACGGCGGGTTTTTTGTTGGCCTTGTGGCCGATTACAAAAGCAGGGGCTCAGTGCATCTTCACCGGTGTGCTGAAGCGGCTGGACTCGATTGCCGCCGCGCCCGGCTTGAAGCTTGCCGAGGTGGCCGAAGCCGACATGTCGTGGCTGAGCATGCGGTTGGCGACAACACGCGGCGCCTTTACCGAGCGTCCGGTCGTACCCTTGTTCTGGTTGAGCGCCCAGTCAGAGATCGAATCCTGCGTCAGGCGACCACCACCGACCATGGCCTGATGGGAAACGGCCGCATCCTGCCTGCTCGGACGCGAGCCTTTGGTTGGCAAACCAGCAGTAAGGCCACCATTGACGGCGGGCTTCAGATCAAAGGCGTCACCGAAACCTTCCTGTGGAGCGGCCTTTGCGGTTTCAGCAGGCGCGACCGTAACCTTGTGGTTGACGGCGGCCGGGAATTGCGCGGCCGTCGGCATGGCAGCGGACTGAACCTGTGAACGGGCGGCCTGGCCGCTCTGTTCAAGCGCCGCAACCACCGTCGGCGAAAGCGTATCCTGCTGCGCCTCGGCGAGATCGTCTTCGCCTTCCTGATCAGCATTGGCGGCAGCGAGAAGAGCTTCAGCCACGGCCGGGCGATTGGCGGGAACCGGAATGGAGGCAAGCTCACCGGTCGCCGCAGGGGTCGCACCATCGGCGGAAGCCGTCAGAACTGATCCTTCCGCATCGCCTCTCATGCCACGCGGCCCGAGAAGTGTGGGTACTGGCACGGAGACTTCAGCCAGATCGGCAAATTGCTGGCGTTCGGCCGGAGCAGATGCCGGGGTCGGCGTCGTTGCAGCCTGCAAGGCGTCCTGTGCGGCATTACGGGCTGGAGAATAAAGTGCCGTCGCCAAGCCGGTATTAGCCGGCGGCTGGTTGCCGAAAGCTGGACGAGCCGTCGGCAGCGGCGCATCGTTCACGCCCGGAAGAGCTTGGGCGGAAGCCACCGCAATCGTCGGTTCTGGCTCAGGCGCTGCTTGCTGCTGCGGAGCAGCCGGCCGTGCGACCGCCGGGCGTTCTGCGGGCTCCGGCGCTGCGATGCTATCGGGATCTTCATCCTCATCACCACCACCGCCAAACAGCGCCTGCAACAGCGTCTTGCGCTTGCCACCGCCACCAGAGGAAGCGGGACCGGAACCGGCGCTGGACGCAACCTGAACGGAGGAGGAGCTGACGCGCTTCTTGTAATCCGCCAGCGCCTGCTCATAACCGGGAAGCGGCTTGCCATCGGACGGAACGTGCAGCGTATTGCCTTTCGGGAAAATACGCACGAGTTCCTGGCGGCTCATGCGTGGCCAGGCGCGAACGCCGCCGACATCCATGTGCACGAAGGGAGAACCGGAACTCGGATAAAAGCCGACGCCGCCGATCTGCATCTGCATGCCTACTTCACGCAGGGTGGCAAGCTTCACACCGGGAATGTAAAAATCCATGGCCTTGCCGAGCATGTGCTGGCTTTTTTCCGCGACACCCTTGGTGCGCGAACGCAAGAGGCCGTTGGTCTCCGGCGAACGGAAGGCCGAGACGACATTGATATAATCGGTCGCGCCGCTGCGGCGATAAACTTCCCAGACAAGATCGAAAAGGCGCGGGTCCATGCGCGTGGGCTGGTTGCGACGCCAGTCACGCAGGAAGCGGTTCAGCTCCTGCAGGCCCTTCTGGTCGTATTTTCCATTGCGCTTAAAGGTGATGACCGCCTTCTCGCGTGTATGGATATAATACAGTTTGAGGCTGCGCGTTTCGGCGGCGGCTTCCGTCGCCGAAACACCTACGAAAGGCATGGCGGCGAGCATCAGGCAGGCAAAGGTGACAGCGCGTGCCGACAGCTTCGTGCATATATCCTTGATCAAGCCGCGCGCAATCTTTGTCGAAAGCGCGTTATTCCGATGCAGATATGGCAATTCGATCCCCGCCTGGAAGACAATTTCTGTCACATTGCCTCAAATGAACGTCAAATACGGTGACACGATGGCAAAATTGCCACACAGATGCAACCTTCCTCTATATAGTGAATCAGCCACTAACAAGAGGTTTATAGACGGTAAGCGGATATCCTTGCTCAGAAGTTAACGAATTTCACGATCTGCCGGGCAATGCGCCATTTGCGACTTCATGCGGCATCTCGAAGCGGATCGTCGGGATCAATGCCGTAATCCTTCAGTTTTCGATAAAGCGTCGAACGGCCAATGCCGAGTTTCCTGGCGACCTGGCTCATCTGCCCGCGATAGAAACGCAGCGCGAAGCGGATAAGCTCCTCTTCGATCTCGGCCAGCTTTCGAATATTGCCCGCCTCATCCATGCTCGAGATCAGATTTCCGCCCCGGTAGATGGTGGTGGAAACATCCGATGCTTCTTCCACAACAGCGTGGCTTTCGGCGAGCGGCGGCGGCGAATAGGCAGCCAGCTTCAGCGACGATCCGGACGGCGAGCGGATGGAATCGCCCGCATCGTCCATCGCTGCGAATTCCGGCAGCTGCAACGCGATCTGCGGAAAATCGGTATCCGCCAGGTCCTCGCCCTGCGACAGCACAACGGCGCGGAAGACCGCGTTTTCAAGCTGACGAATATTGCCCGGCCAGTCATAGGCCGTCAGAAGCGCAAGCGCGCTGGCATCAAGGCCGACGGGATTGGGCAATTTCTGTTCGGCCGAAAAACGCTCGGCAAAAACCCGCGCCAGATGCGGGATGTCTTCTTTACGGCGACGCAGCGCCGGGATGGTGATCGGGAAAACGTTGAGGCGGTAATAAAGGTCTTCGCGGAAACGGCCTTCCTTCACCTCTTCGATCAGGTTCTTGTTGGTGGCGGAAATCAGCCGGACATTGACCTTCTGCACCCGTGCGGAGCCGACGGTTTCGATTTCGCCCTGCTGAACCGCGCGCAACAGCTTGACCTGCACGTCCAGCGGCAGGTCGCCGATTTCATCGAGGAACAGCGTGCCGCCATCCGCTTCCATGAATTTACCGATGTGTTTTTCCGTAGCACCGGTAAAAGCGCCCTTCTCGTGGCCGAAGAGGATGCTTTCCACCAGATTATGCGGGATGGCGCCGCAATTGACGGTGATGAACGGCTTGTTCGCCCTGTCGCCGGCCGACTGGATAGCGCGAGCAACCATTTCCTTGCCGACACCGGATTCGCCTTCCAGCACCACGGGAATGCTGGACTGGGCGGCGCGCTGCGCCAGCTCTATGACCCTCAGCATTGCCGGGCTGGCGGAAACGATATCGGTAAAATTCACTGCATTGCTCCGTCCACGCCTGCCCGTGCGGGCCTTTGCCTCTCTCCTGTCCAGCTTGAGGGCATTGGAGATGGCCGCGCCGATCCTTTCCGGCGAAACCGGCTTGACGACGAAATCGAAAGCGCCGGCGCGCATGGCCTGCACGACGGTATCGATGCCGCCCTGCCCCGTCTGAACGATGACGGGAACATCGGTGCCGAGTTCACCAACGGCTTTCAGAAAAGAAAGACCGTCCATTTCCGGCATCATGAGGTCGAGGACGATAACATTGATCTCGCCGCTATATTGCTTGAGCAGCTCCAGCCCCGCCCTGCCGTTTTCGGCAAGCAAGGCCAGATGCCCATAACGTTCCACCGCATTTTTGAGCAGGCGGCGCTGGACGGGATCATCGTCTATCACGAGAACATGCGCGGTCATTTTTGGCTCCGGTTTCCGGTTTATGGACCTGCGTCATGCGGTCCCTTGTGGCGCACTCTGGCACGGGAGACTTGAACATCCAGTTTTGAGATTTGCTTGCATTTTATCCATTGCTGCGGGAAACAAAGGCTCCATATGCTTCGCAAGCATAATCAGAAGGACGCGTTCGATGACCCTCAATCGCCTCACCCCGCCGCCCGTATTCTCCCTTGCCGAAACCTCCGGTCCCGTGCTTGGCGACCTGCCCGGCTGGAAGCTCGCGGATCTCTACCCATCGGGTGATTCACCGGAATATAAGGGCGACATCGAAAAGGCGGCGGCAATGGCGACCGCTTTTGAAGGCAAGTGGAAGGGCAAGCTTGAGGCAGCTGCAAAGGTCACCGGCGACAAGGGCGTTGGCGCAGCGCTGAAGGAATATGAGGCGCTGGACGATCTTATCGGCCGCATCGGCTCCTTTGCCGGGCTGACCTATTTTTCTGACACCTCGAACCCGGCGAACGGCAAATTATACGGAGATGCACAGGCGAAGTTGACGGATATTTCCGCACATCTCCTGTTCTTCACGCTTGAACTCAACCGCATCGACGATGCGACGATGGACGCATGCATGGTGAACGACGCCGCAGCGGGACACTACCGGCCTTGGCTGGTGGATTTGCGCAAGGACAAGCCGCATCAGCTTGACGACCAGCTGGAGCAGCTGTTCCTCGAAAAATCGATGACAAGTGCCTCAGCCTTCAACCGCCTGTTCGACGAAACGATGGCCGATCTGCGTTTCGACATTGACGGCGCGAGCCTTCCGCTGGAAGTGACGCTCAACATGCTGCAGGAGCCGGAGCCAGAAACCCGGAAAAAGGCGGCGGAAGCATTGAGCGCCACCTTCAAGGATAATCTGCGGGTCTTCACCCTCATCACCAACACGCTTGCCAAGGACAAGGACATTTCCGACCGCTGGCGCAAGTTCGAGGACATTGCCGATAGCCGCCATCTGGCCAACCGCGTCGAGCGTGAAGTGGTCGATGCATTGGCCGCCGCCGTAAAGAAGGCTTACCCGCGCCTTTCGCATCGCTATTACGCCATGAAGGCAAAGTGGCTCGGCATGGAGCAGATGAATTACTGGGACCGCAACGCGCCGCTTCCCGATACATCGAACACGATCATTCCATGGGATGAGGCGAAGGACACGGTGCTTTCCGCCTATGGCAATTTCGCCCCGGAAATGGCCGATATCGCCCGCCGTTTCTTCGACGAAGAATGGATCGACGCCCCGGCCCGGCCAGGCAAGGCGCCGGGCGCATTCGCGCATCCGACCGTGCCTTCGGCCCACCCTTACGTGCTCGTCAACTATCTCGGCAAACCGCGCGACGTGATGACGCTTGCCCATGAGCTTGGCCATGGCGTGCATCAGGTACTGGCCGGTCAGCAGGGCGCCTTGATGTGCGCAACACCGCTGACGCTTGCCGAAACCGCCTCCGTTTTCGGTGAAATGCTGACCTTCCGCAAATTGCTCGACGACACGAAAGACATCCGCGAACGCAAGGCCATGCTCGCCCGCAAGGTCGAGGACATGATCAACACGGTCGTGCGCCAGATCGCTTTCTACGAATTCGAGCGCAAGCTGCACACCGCCCGCAAGGACGGTGAACTGACTTCCGACCAGATCGGCGAATTGTGGCTGTCCATTCAGGCCGAAAGCCTCGGACCGGCGATCCGCATTTCCGAGGGCTACGAGACATGGTGGACCTATATCCCCCATTTCATCCATTCGCCCTTCTACGTCTATGCCTATGCCTTCGGCGATTGCCTGGTGAACTCGCTTTATGCGGTTTACCAGAAGGCCGAGACGGGCTTTCAGGAGAAATATTTCGAGCTTCTGAAAGCCGGCGGCACCAAACACCATTCGGAGCTTCTAAAACCCTTCGGCCTTGATGCCACCGATCCCTCCTTCTGGGACAAGGGGCTTTCGATGATCGAAGGGCTGATCGACGAGCTGGAAGCGCTGGACAATAAACAGGCTTAACCTCGCCAGCCGGCAAGGCTATCCTATTTCGGATAAGCTTTGCCGGTTGATAGTGCCGGCGCAGAAACCGACCATGATGACAGGCGACGAGCACAGGCAATGAAACGCAAACCCGCCGATCTGACCTTGAGGGAAACCCTGCGCTGGGAGCCGCAATCGGGCTTTCAGCGCATCGACCAGCATATGCGCCGGCTGCTGCGTTCGGCCGATGCGCTCGGTTTTCGTGCGCCGGCCAATGCGGTTGAGGCGCTGGAAAAGACGGTGGGCGGCGAAAACCCGCTCTGCGTCAGGCTGGTGATGAACTACAAGGGCGAACTCGATATCGAGACGGCCAATTTTAGTCCCATAGAAACAAATGCGATCTGGCGCGTTCGTATCGCGACAAAAACCACGCTCGATTCCACGGATACCTTCTATCGTCACAAGTCGTCACGTCGCGAACCTTATGATGCCGCTCGCGCCGAGTTTTCAGCGGAGGAGGCGGATGAAGTTCTCCTGCTCAATGAACGCGGCGAGTTGTGCGAGGGATCATCGACCAGCATTTTCGTCGAAATGCCGGATGGGCAGTTGCTCACACCACCGCTCGACAGCGGTATCCTGCCGGGCGTGCTGCGTGCCGACCTGATCCGTGAACGCAAGGCGCGCGGGCAGGCGCTGAAACCGGATGATATCGCCGGGCGGCGGCTGTTCGTCGGTAATTCGCTGCATGGGCTTATTGCGGCTGAGTTGATTTAAACAGTCACCGCCAGAAGCCGGTCGCGGCCTTTTTCCTTGGCTGCATAAAGAGCCTGATCGGCGCGCATGAAAACATCATCGGCGCTTTCCGCCATCCGATAGGCCGTCATGCCGGCCGAGCAGCTGTAAGAGAAATCCGGAAATTCGGCCAGAGGCCTTGAAAGCCGCACCCTTTGCAGCAGGCGCTCGACGATCTCCCGGCCTTCGGCAACCGTGCTGCGCGGCAGGACGAGCATGAATTCCTCACCGCCGATCCTGCCGAAACAATCCACCCGGCGAATGACGGAATGGGCGATGCCGACAAAATCGCGCAGCACCGCATCTCCACATTTATGGCCGAAACGATCATTGATCTGCTTGAAAAAATCGATATCCAGCGTGCAAAGACAAAACGGTGCTTCAAGCCCCTTGCCGACCCGTTCCACCTGCAAAGCCAGCTTGGCGAAAACGAAACGGCGGTTCGCCGTTCCCGTCAGTTCATCCGTCTGCGAGGCGCGCACGGCCAGATCCCGGTCCTGTCGCAGCGTTCGGTAACCCTGACGCAATTCGGTGACATCGCTTGCGACGCACAGCATCCAGCCATCCTGCTGCACCGTCTCCGTCATCCAGAACCAGCGGCCGTCATACATGTCCATCTCAAAGGCGCGATATGGCAGCTTGCCGCGCCGGGACTGCGCCGACAGAAGCCAGCCCTCGAAATCCCTGTGTCGAACGACGACACCGGTTTGCAGGCGATGGTTCAGCCGCATGATATCCGCCCAGGTCGGAAATTCTTCCGGGGTAATTTGAAAGCTCTCCAGAAACGACGGGTTGGCATGCCGCAGCCGGTCTTCGGAATCGTAAAGGGCAATCAGAACGGGGGTGGCACTTTGAAGCGCTGCGACACGCTCGATGAAACTGTTCAACAGGCAATTCTCCTGTGATGGCAAAAACTCTCGTCGTCATCCGGCCAAAGCCCCCAGCACATGACCTTACGCACGAAAAGAAGAATTCGATTATAAACGCAGTCTCTAAAATGCGAAGGGGCAGAATGCGTCCGTCTGCCTGCTTTCACCCTGACCGTCATATGTCCGTCATCCACCTGCCCTTTATTGTGGCACGCTTTTATGATCTAGCTTACTTATTGGCTGAAAAAGGAAAATTGACGAATGACGGACGCAAACCATCCGATTTACGGCGATATTGACGGCCCCATCATCATGATCGGCTTCGGCTCCATTGGGCGCGGTACTCTTCCGTTGATCGAACGTCATTTCAATTTTGACAAGACCCGGCTCGTCGTTATCGATCCGCGCGAGGATATCGCCGCATTTCTGGCCGAGAGGAACATTCAGCATATCCGCACGCATCTGACCAAGGAGAATTACAAGGAGGTTCTGAAGCCGCTGCTCAAGGGCGTTCAGGGTCAGGGCTTCTGCGTCAATCTTTCGGTCGATGCCGCCTCCGTCGATCTGATGCGGCTTTGTCGCAAACACGGCATGCTCTACATCGACACCGTAGTTGAGCCATGGCCGGGCTTTTATTTCGATGCCGATGCCGACAATGCCTCCAGAACCAATTATTCACTTCGCGAAACCATGCTGAAAGAAAAGGCGCGCAGGCCGGGCGGCACGACGGCCGTTTCCACCTGCGGGGCAAATCCCGGCATGGTGTCCTGGTTCGTGAAACAGGCGTTGATCAATCTCGCCAAGGATACCGGTCTCGAGATCGAAGAACCGCAACCGCATGACCGGGAGGCATGGGCAAAGCTCATGAAACAGCTCGGCGTCAAGGGCGTGCATGTGGCCGAGCGCGATACGCAGCGGGCGAAAGATCCCAAGCCCTTCGGCGCTTTCTGGAATACCTGGTCGGTCGAAGGTTTCATCGCCGAGGGGTTCCAGCCCGCCGAACTCGGCTGGGGCACCCATGAAAACTGGATGCCGAAAAACGCAAAAAAACAGAAGAAAGGCAGCAAGGCGGCGATCTATCTCGATCAACCCGGGGCCAATACGCGGGTGCGGACATGGTGTCCGGGACAGGGACCGCAATATGGCTTTCTGGTCACCCACAATGAGGCGATCTCGATTTCCGACTATTTCACCGTCCGCAATGACGATGGCGAGGTGACCTATCGGCCGACCTGCCATTACGCCTATCACCCCTGCAACGACGCCATTCTTTCCCTGCATGAACTTTTCGGCAATGGCGGCATCCCCCAGCCGGTACAACATGTGCTGGGCGAAGATGAGCTGGTCGACGGCGCCGACGAGCTGGGCGTTCTGCTTTATGGTCACAACAAAAACGCCTATTGGTACGGCTCGCGGCTGAGCCTGCAGGAGGCGCGTTCACTTGCCCCCAGCCAGAATGCGACCGGGCTGCAGGTCAGTTCCGCAGTGCTGGCCGGAATGGTCTGGGCCATTGAAAATCCGCAAGCCGGCATCGTCGAAGCGGATGAAGTAGATTACCGCCGATGCCTGGAGGTGCAGCGCCCCTATCTAGGCCCGGTCGAAGGACACTACACGGACTGGACGCCGCTCGACGGCCGCCCCGGCCTGTTTCCCGACAATATCGACACATCTGATCCATGGCAGTTCCGCAATATTCTGGTGCGGTGAGGAAAGCGGCGTCTCATATTTGTCACGTCACCGCTTTCATGTGGGATGTGAGGAACCGGCAAGAGCAAACAACGTTGCCTTGAAATAAGGAACGCTTCACGGCATGGTCGAAACACGGAAAGTTTCATCGAATCGCAGGAGAACAGGCTCATGAACTTCAAGACAAGCGCTGCTTTGCTTTCAGCCGCCATCGCGGTGTCTTCATGCGTCGCGCCAGGTCCCTCGCAGCAGACCTCGATGGCGCCTTCGCTTTCCCGCGGCCCAGCCGTGGATGGCCGGTGGATCGATCGCAACGGCATCATATCGACGTTTCAGAACGGCGCCTTCTCCACCCGTTCGACCGACACCAACACGCTTCTGGCCTCGGGCACCTATGTGACGATTTCGCCGACGCTCTACGAAATCAACATGACATCGCTGGTGCGCAACACACAGTCGCGCGTCAACTGCGCCCTCGTCTCGCCGTCACAATTGAACTGCACGACAGACAGCAACAGCCAGTTTTCGCTGAACCGCCAGGGCTGATATCGTCGACTTTTCAATGGGATGATCTTCTGAAACGCACGCTTCCAGCGTGCGTTTTTGTTTGTCGCACACCTGTCATAATTTCGCTTGCGGCAATTGCCGCTAAATGGAAACATCCGGTTTTGAAAGACTGACATACTTTCAGCTTAAAAAATGATGGAAGCACGGTCGGATGATGATCGGCCGGCCCGGGCTTCCGCCTTGAACAGGAGAGAGGGACCATGAAGAAAATTTTGGGACTTGGCATGCTGAGCGTTTCGGCGATCACGCTTTCGGCTGGAGCGGCACTGGCCGACTACGAACTCAACATTCTCCACATCAACGATTTTCACTCCCGTATCGAATCGATCAACAAATCCGATTCGACCTGCTCGGCGGCAGAAGAAGGCAAAAACGAGTGCTTCGGCGGTGCCGCACGCCTTCTGACCGCAATCAACCAGACCCGTGATGCGCTGAAGGCTGAAGGCAAGAATGTTCTCCTGCTCAATGCCGGCGATAATTTCCAGGGGTCGCTTTTCTACACTACCTACAAGGGCACCGTTGAAGCCGAAATGCTGAACGCCATGAAGTTCGACGCCATGACCGTCGGCAATCATGAATTCGACGATAGCGAAGACGGGCTTGCCGGCTTCCTCGACAAGGTCCAGTTTCCGGTTGTGACTGCCAATGTGGTAGCCACCGCCGCCTCGAAAATCGGCGATCGCGTCAAGCCGTCCATCGTGCTTGAGGTCGGCGGCCAGAAAATCGGCATCGTTGGCGCCGTCGCCAATGACACGGCCGAACTGGCCACCCCCGGCCCCAATATCACCATTGCCGAAGATGTCGTAAAAATCAGCGAACAGGTGCAGAAGCTGAAGCAGGAGGGTGTCGACAAGATCATCGCCCTTACCCATGTCGGATATCCGCGTGACCTCGAATTCATCGCGAAGATCCCGGATGTGGACGTTGTGGTCGGCGGCCACTCGCACACGCTGCTTTCAAACACCGACCAGAAGGCCGAAGGCCCTTATCCGACCCTCGTCGACAATCCCGGTGGTTACAAAGTTCCGGTCGTTCAGGCCGGACAATACAGCAAGTATCTCGGCGACCTGAAAGTCGTCTTCGACGACAGCGGCGTGGTCAAGGAAAGCAAGGGCGATCCCATCCTGATCGATTCCTCCTTCAAGCCCGACGAAGCGACACTCAAGCGCATCGATGAGCTGAAGGCTCCGATCGAGGCGCTAAAAACCAAGGTCGTTGGTTCCTCGGAAGGCCCGATCGAGGGAGACCGCAAGGTTTGCCGCGTGAAGGAATGCTCTATGGGCAATCTGGTGGCGGATGCTACACTTGCGCGCGTCAAGGATCAGGGCGTCACCATCGCTTTCGCCAATAGTGGCGGGCTGCGCTCCTCCATCGATGCCGGCGATGTTTCCATGGGCGAAGTTCTAACGGTCCTGCCGTTCCAGAACACCGTTGCCACCTTCCAGCTGAAGGGCGAGGATATTCGCGCCGCCCTCGAAAACGGCGTCAGCCAGATCGACGACGGCGCGGGCCGTTTCATGCAGGTTTCCGGCATGAAATATTCCTTCGACCGGTCGAAGCCGGCTGGCAGCCGTGTCGTTTCGGTTGACGTCAAGGAAGGGGAGGCCTTCGTGCCGCTCGACCCGGCCAAGACCTATATCGTCGCGGCCAATAACTACGTGCGCACCGGTGGTGACGGCTTCAAGGTCTTTGCGGAAAAAGCGATCAACGCCTATGATTTCGGCCCCAACCTTGAAGAGGCTGTCGCCGCGTTTATCACCGCCAACAGCCCCTATAAGCCCTATACGGACGGCCGCATCAATGAAGTGACGCCGGCGGGTTACGTTGCGCCGGCAAAACCTGCAGCACCTGCACCCGCCGCAACCGCACCGGCGCCGGCGGCAAGCACACCTGCCCCTGCGGCCACACCGGCCCCGGCACCTGCGGCCACTGCACCGGCATCCGCAGCACCCGCAGCAGCGGCTGCTGCCGTCAAGTATGTCGTCGAAAAGGGCGACTCGCTCTGGAAGATCGCGGCGGAAAAATATGGCGACGGCGCGCTTTGGACAAGAATTGCCAAGGCGAACACTCTGAAACGGCCGAACCATATCGAGATCGGCGAGGAACTCGAACTTCCGGCTCAATAAGCCGCAAGCCGAGAGACAGGGCAATTTGCCGCAGACCGGAAGCCGGCCCTCAGTCAAGGGGGCCGGCTTCTTATTTTTCCATAAAAAACAGGCAATTACAGGCCGTTAGTTGTCAAAAAGTATCCTGCCTGCCGCTCAACCCCGGAAATCACGTCTGCCGGTGGTTCAATCCTGAGAAAATTCGTCTAGAACACGTGAACAAATTGACGTCACGGGCGTATAGCTCGTGCATTTCCGGCAAACCCCGTCACGGTTCTCGCCGGTGTGTATAAAATAAAAGATGGAGCCTTTCCGCCCCTATCTCAAACGGAAAAGTTCTCACGCAACCAGTCCGAGTTTCAGGTGTCATTCATGGCGACAGAACTATCCGCACTCCCCGTAGACCATCCACGCATCGCGTTCGGCAAGGTTGGCGTCCTGCTCGTCAATCTCGGCACGCCAGATGGTACGGACTACTGGCCGATGCGCCGTTATCTGGCGGAATTTTTGAGCGACAAGCGCGTGATCGAATGGTCGCGCCTTTACTGGTATCCGATCCTTTACGGCATCGTTCTCAACAAGCGCCCCCAGAAGGTCGGCAAGGCCTATGAGGCGATCTGGAATCGCGAGCGCAACGAAAGCTACCTGCGCACCTTCACCCGCAGCCAGGGCGAACTGATGGCGCAGGCGTTGAAGGATCTGCCCAATGTCGTCGTGGATTGGGCGATGCGGTACGGCCAGCCTTCCATCGCCTCGAAAATCGACGCGCTGAAGGAACAGGGTTGTGAAAAAATCCTGCTTTTCCCGCTTTACCCGCAATATGCCGCATCGACCACGGCAACGGTGAACGACAAGGCATTCGAACATCTGATGAAGCTGCGCTGGCAGCCCGCCATTCGCACCGTACCGCCCTATCACGACGATCCGGCCTATATCGAGGCGCTTGCCGCCTCCGTCAAAAACCATCTGGCAACGCTGGATTGGGAGCCGGAGATGCTGATCACCTCCTTCCATGGCATTCCGCAATCATACTTCAAAAAGGGCGATCCCTATTATTGTCATTGCCAGAAAACCGCACGCCTGCTGCGGGAGGCTCTTGGCCGGACCGACAAGAATTTCATGATCACCTTCCAGTCACGTTTCGGGCCGGAAGAGTGGTTGCAGCCCTATACCGACAAGACCGTGGAGAAACTGGCATCCGAGGGCATGAAGCGCATCGCCGTCATGAACCCCGGCTTCGTATCGGATTGTCTTGAGACGCTGGAGGAAATTGCCGGTGAAGCTGGAGAAATTTTCCTGCATAATGGCGGTGAGAAATTCACCCATATTCCCTGCCTGAACGACAGCACCGAGGGCATGACCGTTCTCGAAAAGGTTGTAAGACAGGAGTTGCAAGGCTGGGTGTAATTTTGCCATAACGATGATGGGGTAAAACCCTGATAGTTCGGATTTTGGAGGAAAAGTGATGATTGCATTGGGCGGTTTCGACATCGTCGTCATAGCGGCGGTTGTTCTGGTTATTCTGGTGCTGTTTGCCGGCATCAAGACCGTGCCGCAGGGGCATCGTTACACGGTTGAACGGTTCGGGCGTTACACCCGCACACTCGAACCCGGCCTGAACCTCATCGTGCCGTTCTTCGAAAGCATCGGTTCGAAAATGAACGTGATGGAGCAGGTGCTGCATATTCCGACGCAGGAAGTCATCACCCGAGACAACGCCAGCGTCTCCGCCGATGCCGTCACCTTCTATCAGGTGCTCAATGCCGCACAGGCCGCTTATCAGATTTCCAATCTACAAATGGCGATCGAAAACCTGACCATGACCAACATCCGCTCGGTGATGGGCTCGATGGACCTCGATGAGTTGCTGTCGAACCGCGATGCTATTAACGACCGCCTATTGCGCGTGGTGGACGAGGCGGTGGGACCATGGGGCATCAAGGTCACCCGCATCGAGATCAAGGACATCGCGCCGCCGAAGGATCTGGTTGACTCCATGGCGCGACAGATGAAGGCCGAGCGCGAAAAACGCGCGCAGGTGCTGGAGGCTGAAGGCTCCCGTAACGCCCAGATTCTGCGGGCGGAAGGTGCAAAACAATCCGCCATTCTGGAAGCGGAAGGCCAGCGCGAGGCGGCATTCCGGGATGCCGAAGCCCGTGAACGTCTGGCGGAAGCCGAAGCCAATGCGACCCGAATGGTGTCGGAAGCTATCGCCGCCGGTAATGTCCATGCCATCAACTATTTCGTCGCCCAGAAATATACCGAGGCTCTGGCCGAGATCGGTACGGCCAAGAATTCCAAAATCGTTCTGATGCCGATGGAGGCCTCGGCGCTGATCGGCTCTCTCGGAGGTATTGGCACGATTGCGAGAGAAGTTTTCGGTGACAGGGGCGACACACCAACTGCCCCCCCTGCCTCCACATCTCCCCGCTCGGTGCCGCCGACGCGGTCCTCCCCCTTCGGTTCTTCATCGGAGAAATAACGATGCTGCAACGGCTTGCCACTGAGTTGGGACCATGGAGCTGGTGGATCGTCGGCTTTGTGCTGCTGGCCGCCGAGCTCATCGCTCCGGGCGTTTTCCTGATCTGGATTGGCCTTGCCGCGCTGGTCATCGGCGCGCTCTCGTTGCTTTTATGGGATGCGGCATATTGGGCCTGGCAATTGCAACTGGTGCTGTTTGCCGCACTCTCCATCGTCTTTGCCCTGCTTGGCCGCAAATATTTCGGCAGGAACCGAGAGACCACCGATGAACCGTTCCTCAATCAGCGCGAGGCAAGCCTTGTCGGCCGCACCGCGACGCTGCAGGAACCGATTGTCGAAGGACGTGGCCGGATAAGACTGGACGACACATGGTGGCCGGTAAATGGTGAAGACCTTCCGGCCGGAACCCGCGTGAGGATCGCGTCAGCACGCGGCCGCACGCTGACGATCGAACCAATAGACCGATAAGAGAGACAAGTGGGCCTCAGGCCACGCCGATTCTCAATAGATCGTGGAAATGCACCAGGCCGATCGGCCGGTTGTCATCATCCACCACGATCAGCGCGCCAATGTGGAATTTTTCCAGTGTCGCCAGCGCGCTGGTCGCCAGCACCGATTTTTTGACCGTTTTCGGATTGCGGGTCATGATATCGTCGGCCGTCAGTTCTGCGAGGTTGCGAGACAGATTGCGGGCCAGATCACCCTCGGTGACGATGCCGCACAGACGGCCATGCTCGTCCAGAATACCGACACAGCCGAAATGCTTGCGGGAAAGAACGCCGACCGCTTCCGGCATCGCCGTTCCCTTGGCCACCAGCGGCACGCGGTCGCCGGTATGCATGATATCGCTGACCAGCGTGAGGCTAGCGCCCAGTTTGCCACCGGGGTGAAACACCCGGAAATCACCGGCAGTAAAATTGCGCGCTTCCAGAAGTGCTACGGCAAGGGCGTCACCCAGCGCCAGTTGCATCAAGGTGGAGGTGGTGGGCGCAAGGCCAAGCGGACAGGCTTCCTGTTCATTGGGAACCAGCAGCACGATATCGGAGGCCTTGGCCAGCGATGAAGCCTCGGAACAGGTGAGTGCAATCAGCGGAATGGAGAAACGGCGCGAATAGTTGATGATGCTGCGCAGCTCTGCACTTTCACCACCTTTGGAAATCGCCAGCACCACATCGTCGCCGCCGATCATCCCCAGATCGCCGTGATTGGCCTCGGCGGCATGCACAAAAAACGCCGGTGTGCCAGTAGAGGCGAATGTGGCCGCGAGCTTTGCGCCGATATGACCGCTTTTGCCGACCCCGGTGATGATGAGACGGCCATTCGACTGGCCGATGGTCTCGATCGCCTTGCAGAAAGGCTCGGCAAGACCGTTCGTGAGAGCGTCCTCAAGGGCGGCAAGGCCAGCCCGCTCCATCGAAATCGTCCGCACGGCGGATGAGATGGCATTGTCTTCGACCAGTTTGACGGCGCGCGTAATCATGGCCGACTGTTACTCTTTCACCCGGAATAAGTCCACTCTTCAGCCGGCCAGTGCTGTTTTTTAGTGCCGCAGGTCCGGCGGAGAGATTTCCTCGATCGTTCCCAGCCGCTTGAAAGGGATGTTTTCCTCGTCGACCAGATATCGGCCGACTGTCCTTACCCATGAGACCGAACCGTCATCCCGGCGCACGGCATATTCCTGATTGTAAAAGCTTGCCGCCTTCAGGGTGATCAGCGCGGTCTCGATCACACGGTTTCGATGATCCAGATGCACTTTTTCGAGCATCTGAAAAATGCTGATGCCCTGCATCGCCTGTCTCAGCGGAATTCCGAAGAGTTCCGCACAGACTTCATCGAGATAGAATCGGTCGTTGGTAATATCCCAGCAATAGAAACCGACCTGCTTGATGTTCAAAACGGGATTCATGAAACGGCGCTGTCACATAAAATAAAAATCAATATAATTTACCAGGCAATAGAAAGACCATTACCCTTAAATCATAGGGCGATTCCGTGCCAAATTGAAACGTTTAAATCTTATCATATTAGAAATATTTTGCATTGCGGCATGTCTCTCCCAGTTCTCTCGCTGGCAGAATTCTGAATACAAGCAGTGAGTGAGAGGCTCGCCGATTTTCACGCGCTTGCCAAAACGCTCAAATCCCAGCGATCTTTATCAACTGTTAACCATAAAAAACCTATTGTTAAAGCGATGTTAAAACTTGCGTCGCCTGTCTGGTCCCTGGTTTGTCCACGTCATTTCGTCGGCCTCTCATCCATTTGGCCCGGGGAAGTGTTCTGGCAAATTTTCGATCCGGCATCGGCCAATTTCGCCGGGTGAAGAGGAATGAATGTGACGGGCGCCGCCACACGTCTGCAGACGTCGCGGAAAGCAGCAACCCTGTTGCTTGCCTGCACGCTTCTTTGCTCCACCACGGCAAACCTTTTCGCCCAGACTGCCGTCACAGCCACACCCTTATTGCCCGGCGCTGCTCCGGCCGGGGACGGAACAACTTCGGCCACCGCGGCGACGGGCGTTGGAGCAGAGACCGATGCGGGGCAGGCTGCACCTGCGGCCACGCCTGCGCCACAACAGCTCTGGCGCCCCTCGAACAATCCCGGCGACCCGATTTACGAACAGCAGGACGACGCCGGCCAACCCTATGCCGAGGCTGAAAACCCCTATGAGCCGACGGTGGATGGCGGTGAAAATCCGCAGATAGCGACTGAGCCTGGCCAGACCCCCGGCATCCGGCTCGGCACGTTCCTGCTGCGTCCTTCGATCAACCAGACCATCAACACGGAAAAACAGACGAACACCGGCGGTCCCTCCAGACGCAACTATCTGACAACAGGCATACGCGGCACGCTTACCAGCGACTGGTCCCGCCACGCGCTGACCGTGACGGGCGACGGCGCCTGGGAGAGAAATTTTGGTGGCGACAAGGATGGCGAAGAGCCCCGGGCGCGGATAGAGGCTGATCTGCGCCTCGATCTCGGCGAAGAGACGAAGGCCAATCTCAAGGCCGGTTACGAGTTCAGCCGCGAAGACACGACAGACCCCAATGCTCTGACCGGCGCTGCCGTGCAGGGCGGTGAACACCGTTTCACGACCAGCGCTTCGATAGAGCGGGACTTCGGCAAGCTGCGTGGGCTTGCGGCGCTCGATCTCTCCCGCACGGTCTATACGGATGCGAAAGGTCTCGATGGCAGGCCGATCAGCCTCAGCGACCGCGACCAGAACAGCGCGAACCTGCGCGGGCGCATTGGTTACGAATTGTCGCCGGCGCTGATCCCGTTCCTGGAACTGAACGCGGGAAAGACCAAATATGACAGTCGGCTGGACAATTCCGGTTACGCCCGCTCCTCCAATTCTTATGGCGCGAAGATCGGAACCGAGGTCGATCTCGGCGAAAAGACTCGTGGCGAGGCCGCCATCGGTTATCTGCGCAAACAATATGATGACGACCGTCTCGCCGCCATCGGCGCTTTGACGCTGGACGGCGAACTCAACTGGTCGCCGCAGCGCGGCACCAATGTCAATCTCGGTCTGCGCACGACGATTGAGGATTTTGCCGGCGGTCCGCAGGGCGGCTGGATTTCCTATCGGCTGGATGCCGGGCTTACCCATGAATTGCGCAACAATCTGGTCGCGCGTTTGACGGGGCAGATCGTGCACCGCACATTCCCCTCCTCCGACATCGAGAATGCCGTGGAATATACAGCAGGTGCCGGCCTGACGTGGGGGCTGAACCGCTATCTCGACCTGACCGCGGACGTCAGCTACCAGTGGACACCGGTTTATGACAGCAGCGAATTGCGCGTCGGCGCGGGCCTTGTCCTGAAACGATAATTATCAAACAAAAATCCCGGCGCAAAGGCCGGGATTTCAGGATGTTCTGGTCGATTACTTCAGCCCGTCGATCAGGGCCTTGATCGGCTCTTCGATCGCCGGACGAATATCGGCGCGTTCAAGAGCGAAGGCGACGTTGGCCAGAATGAAACCATCCTTGGCGCCGCAATCGAAGGTCTGGCCACGGAAATGATAGCCGGCGAATTCTTGCGACTGGGCAAGCGTCAGCATGCCGTCCGTCAGCTGGATTTCATTGCCGGCACCACGCTCCTGATTTTCGAGGATATCGAAAATCTCCGGCTGCAGGATGTAACGGCCGTTGATGTAGAAATTCGACGGCGCCGTACCCTTGGCAGGCTTTTCGACCATTTCCGTGATCTTGAAGCCCTCGCCCACGGCATCGCCCACGCCGACAATGCCGTATTTGTGGGTCTGGTCGGGAGCGCATTCCTGCACCGCGATCACGTTGCCGGCAGTCTGGTCATAAAGTTCGACCATACCTTTCAGGCAGCTTTTCTGCGAATGCATGATCATGTCGGGCAACAGCACGGCGAAAGGCTCGTCGCCGACGATGTCACGGGCGCACCAGACCGCGTGGCCAAGACCGAGCGGCACCTGCTGGCGCGTGAAACTTGCCGTGCCGGCTTTGGGCAGAAGGCCGGCCAGCAATGTCAGCTCGGCATTCTTGTTGCGCTCACGCAGCATCTGTTCGAGTTCAAATTGAATATCAAAATAGTCTTCGATCACCGCCTTGCCGCGGCCGGTGACAAATACAAAATGCTCGATGCCCGCTTCTGCCGCCTCATCGACGACATATTGAATGACTGGCTTGTCAACGACAGTGAGCATTTCTTTCGGAACCGCCTTGGTTGCGGGCAGGAAACGGGTACCGAGACCTGCGACCGGAAATACGGCCTTCCGAATTTTTTTCTGTTCTACCACATATCCCTCCTGAGAGATAAAACTTGATCACAATCCCCGCACGCTGTTGTTATTTCAAAAATAACAACGTTTTGTAAAGGGTGACGCTACCATCTATTAATGGTAAAGAATTTGTTGACGTTCTTTTGTTATCCATGACGACGCCCGATGCGTTTTCGCAATCGAAATGACATTCGAGAGAACGAAAGACTGATGATGACAAAGATGATCCTTTCAGATGTCCGCAAATTCGGCTGCATGATGGTTGCAGGCCTGGTGATTTCGCTAGCACCGGTCTCGGCTCATGCCGATGCCGGGTTCAGACAGTGGATCAACCAGTTCTACGCAACAGCCGCGAAAGAAGGCATCAGCAAGGCGACCTATCAGAAAGCCTTCGCCGGCGTTAGCGAACCGGACCCGGATGCGCTGCGCAAGGCAACCTTTCAGCCGGAATTCACCACCCAGGTATGGGATTATCTCGATTCCCGCGTTAACCCGTATACGGTGCGGATCGGCCGCGAGATGAAGATGAAGCACGCGACGACCCTGAACTGGATCGAGCGCAACTTCAACGTCGACAAACACATCATTCTCGCCATCTGGTCGATGGAATCGAATTACGGCGCGGTTCTTGAAAAGCCGGAGCGGCTGCACAATATTCCGCAGGCTCTTGCGACGCTGGCCTATTCCGATCCCAAGCGCGGTAAATTCGCGCGCACGCAGTTGATCGCCGCGCTGAAAATTCTTCAGTCGGGCGATGTGACGCCGAAGCAGTTGACGGGTTCATGGGCCGGCGCGATGGGTCACACCCAGTTCATTCCGACGAGCTACCTGGCTTATGCAGTGGATGCCGATGGCAATGGCAAGCGCGATATCTGGCACTCGGTTCCCGACGCGCTGGCAACGGCCGCCAATCTTCTTGCCAAAAACGGCTGGGAGCCCGGCCGGACCTGGGGTTACGAAACCGCCGTTCCGCGTGGCGGCGCGCGTTACGAAGGCCAGACGAAAACGATTTCGGAATGGACAAAGCTCGGCTTTGCCCGCCCGAACGGCAAAAATTTCACCCGCGGTTCCGATCGCGCCATGCTGAAACTGCAGGGTGGCGCGAACGGACCCGGTTTCCTGATGATGAAAAACTTCTTCACCATCAAGAAATACAACGCATCGGACAGCTATGCGCTGGCCGTCGGCCTGCTTGCGGATGAAATCGCCGGTTATGGCGGCATGCAGCAGAAATGGCCGCGTCCGGACGGTACGCTGGATATTCGTGAAAAATTCGAACTCCAGACCCGCATGAAAGAACTAGGCTACTACGATGGCGAGGTCGATGGCAATTTCGGCTCCGGTTCGAAAGCCGCCATTAGCGCCATCCAGTCGCGCATGGGCATGGAAAATGACGGCCAGCCGTCGCAGAGGTTGCTGAGAGCCCTGCGCAATTGATAATATGCCGGCGAATTCGGCGGGGGGGGGGTCACCACCGCCGAAGCATCCGGAAAGGTCGATGTTATGAACAGGAAACCAGCGGTGAATAGCGGAAAGACCGGATGGCGCATCTGCGCCGTCATTCTTGCTGCCGCCCTTTGCGTGCCACTCGTTCCATCCCAGACCTTTGCCCAGGAACAGCGGCGCACCCTGTTCGAAATGCTGTTCGGCAGACCGGTTGGCCGCGATGGCGGATCCGGGCGTGATTATCAGCCCCGCAACCGGCGGGATTTCCCCTCCGCCCCACGCGAAAGATCAATTACACGTCCGCAACCCGCCCGAAAAGCACCTTCGGTGGTTCAGATGCGAACCGCAAAACCGGAGCCGGCCGCCAAGCTTGAAAATGCAAGGCGCGTTCTGGTCATCGGCGATTTTCTGGCCGGCGGCATGGGGGAAGAGCTGGTCAATGCCTTCGCTAGTTCACCGGCGATCGCCGTCGATGTGCGGGCAAACGGTTCTTCCGGTCTTGTCCGAACCGATTATTACGACTGGTTTTCCAATCTACCGCAATTCATAAGCGAGACCAATCCGGCCACCATCGTCATCATGATGGGCTCGAACGATCGCCAGCAAATGCAGATCGGCGATATCAGGGAAAAATTCGGCACCGATGTCTGGTTCAAGGAATATGAACGACGGATCGATGAGCTTCTGACCCTTGCTGGCCGCCCGAAAGTGCCGCTGCTCTGGGTCGGTTTGCCCGCGTTCCAGTCACCATCGCTCACGGCCGATCTCGTCGGTTTCAACCGGCTTTATCGCAGCCACGTCGAAAAATATGGCGGCGAATTCGTCGACGTGTGGGACGGTTTCGTCGATGAAGGCGGAAAATTCGTTATCACCGGTTACGACATGAACGGCCAGCAGGCCCGCCTTCGCGAGGCCGATGGTGTCGGCATGACGCAGGCCGGCAAACGCAAGCTCGCCTTTTACGTCGAAAAATTCGTACGCAGGCACCTCGACAGTGCCGGTCCCGATCTCGTGAAACTGGACGGCAGCAATCTGCCTGCACTCACCTCGCTGCCGGCGCTCGGCATTGATGCGGGGCAGGTCCGCACGCAGCCGATCAGCCTCACCGATCCCAATCTCGATGGCGGCGACAAGCTGCTGGGCGATACCCCTTTGACAGCCGGGCCGACACGCGCATCGGTGGTGGAGTCCCCACGTGAACGGCTGACCAAGCGTGGCGAAATGGCCGATGCGCCGGCGGGCCGCATCGATGACTATCGCGTCGTCCCGGATACCGTACAAGCCCGGCAATAGGCGCTTCTGCACCGGCATACGCGGACGGGCGTAATGTTTAGGCAATGCGAAAATGGCAAGATAACTGAAGTTCTGCACGGATGCGGCCTGTAACCGCATTTTTGTATGGCGATATTTCTTCGTTACCAGTCATGCACGGCCCACGGGAGCCGCGCCAGGATTTTGCCGAGACCAATTCATGCGCCTGCTGCTTGTTGAAGACGAACGCGAAATGGCAGCAGCCCTGTCCGCCGCGCTCCACCGGTTTGATATCATCGTGGATAATGTCGGCACGCTCGATCTTGCCCGACATGCCATCATGGATGGTGTCCATGACCTTGTCGTGCTTGACCGGCAATTGCCCGATGGCGACGGCATCCAGCTTATAGAGGATCTGCGCCTCTTGCCCGTTACCCCGCCGGTGATCGTATTGACGGCGCAAGGCACACTTGCAGATCGGGTTAAGGGCCTGAACCTCGGTGCCGATGATTATCTTGCAAAGCCCTTCGCCGTCGAAGAGCTTCTCGCCCGCATCCGCGCCCTGATGCGACGACCCGCCAGCGCAGTGACGATGACGGCGAAGCTGGGCAAGCTGGAATTTTGCTTCGAGACCCGTGAAGTACGCATTGCGGGCGAATTTCTTGCCCTGACCAGACGGGAACTGCTCATCCTCGAGGCCCTGTTGCGGCGACAGGGCCGAACGGTGCTGCGTTCGCTGCTGGAGGAAGCCGTCTATAATTTCGACGATGAAATCCAGTCCAACGCCCTCGATTCCCATATTTCCCGTTTGCGCCGCAAATTGCTGGCCACCGATGCCGGCGTCGAGGTCCATGGTATTCGCGGCGTCGGCTATCTTCTGAGGGCGACATCATGAAGCCGGCCAAAAGGAAATCGCTCAAGCGCCGCCTGACGATTCAATTGCTGCTGTTCCAGATCGGCAGCCTTTTCATCGTCAGCGCCGGCTTCGTCGCCTATCTGTCGACCGGCGGTGGAGGCAGCGCATTGCTCAGCCCGCAGGCAGCCCAGATTACCGCCAATGCGCTGGTGCGGGACAAGAACGGCCGGTTGGCCCTGAAAGAGACGAGTGAGTTTGTCGAGTTACGCAGCAACACACCCGATTTCTGGTTCGTCGCCGTCAGTGAAACAGGGGAGATTGTGCAGGGCGGGCAGGTGCCCGAAGCATTCAGCAACATGGATCAGCAACTCAGCGATATCAAGCTCTCCGATATACGCGAGGCGGCGCTGTCCTATTCCTATCTCGCTGTCGTGCGTATCGCCGTCGTCCGCCGCGTTTCCGGGCCGTTGGGCGAATTCGCCATGATCGGCAAAGGTGGGCCATTCAGCATGACATTCCCCGTGCTGCTGTTCTCCAACATATTGATCATGCCGATCCTCTTCATCATGTCCCTCGTGACGATCGTGACCATTCCCTGGATCATCCGCAGGGAATTTCTCGCCCTTTCCTCCATTGCGCGGGCAGCGGAGACCATCGACATCGACAAACGCGGATATCGATTGCCGGATGGCGATATTCCACGAGAGGTGCAGCCACTGGTGCACGCCGTCAACGGCGCGCTGAAACGGCTGGACGATGGTTACGAGCGGCACAAGCGCTTCATTCTCGACGCCGCCCATGAATTGCGCACCCCCGTCGCCATTCTCCAGACTCGCGTCGAAACGCTGCTGGATGGCCCATCTCGAAACAGGATATTGGCCGATGCCAGCCGCATCGCCGTGCTGGCCGAACAATTGCTCGATCTGCAGCGTCTCGGCGGACAGAAAGCGCCGCTTATTCCGCTTGATCTCGTCAGCCTGTGCAGATCGGTTGTGGCGGATATGGCGCCGCTTGCCATCTCGCAAGGCTATGAGCTTTCCTTCGAACCGGAAGAAGAACCGATCCTCGCTTTGGCCGATGACGCCTCACTGCAACGCGCGCTTATGAATATCGTGCAAAATGCCATCGAACATGGCGGCAATCGCGGAACGATCACCATTAAGGTCGCCGCCAACCGCGTTATCGACATATGCGACGAAGGCAGTGGGATTCCCGAAGAGGACAGGGAACTGGTGTTCGATGCGTTCCATCGCCTGAGGCCGCAAGATCGTGGCACCGGGCTCGGTCTCAACCTCGTTCAGGAAATCATCCGCTACCATGGCGGGGAGATCAACATCAGTGATTCATCTACCGGGGGGGCCTGCTTCCGTATCAGCCTGCCCTATTGCTGACACATGCCATTTTTTGCGAAAAAACTGCTTTTCGGGAAACTCGTAATGCCGGTGCAATTCACAGGCGCGATATTTTGCCTGTCCCCATGAATGCGACGCCCCCAATCGCATTTTTGGTCGTCCAGTCAAACGAAAGGCCTGTTGTGTCTCTCACAACAGGCCTTTTGTTTTGCTTCGTGCGGCTTGCGCCGCATCAATCCGCTCAGCGTGGCAACAGGGTTGCGCCCATCAAAGCTTCGTCGATCGCACGCGCTGCCTGACGGCCTTCGCGGATCGCCCAGACCACCAGCGACTGGCCGCGGCGAACGTCGCCCGCCGCCCACAGCTTGTCGACCGAGGTGCGGTAGTCCGTCTCGTTGGCGATCACATTGGTGGAACCGCGGCGATCGGTGTTGAGCGCCAGCTTGCCGTCCATTTCCTTCAGCACGCTGTCGGTAAAGGGACCGGAGAAGCCGATGGCGATGAAAGCGAGATCAGCCTTGATGATGAATTCCGTACCGGCAATCGGCTTGCGCCGATCATCAACCTGACAGCATTTCACACCGGTCAAGACGCCGTCTTCACCTACGAATTCGAGTGTGGCGACCTGGAACTCGCGAATAGCGCCTTCCGCCTGAGAGGAAGAGGTACGCATCTTGGTTGCCCAGAAAGGCCAGACAGCAAGCTTGTCTTCCTTTTCGGGCGGCATCGGGCGGATGTCGAGTTGCGTGACTTTCACGGCACCCTGACGGAAGGCCGTGCCGACACAGTCCGACGCGGTATCACCACCGCCGACGACCACGATATGCTTGCCGCCTGCGAGGATCGGATCGGCCGGCCAGCCGATGCTATCGATGTTTTCACGGCCAACGCGACGGTTCTGCTGTACGAGATAAGGCATGGCATCATGCACACCCTGCAGGTCCGCGCCGCCTATGCCGGCCGGGCGCGGGGTTTCCGAACCACCGCAATAAAGAACAGCATCGTGGTCGGCCAGAAGCGCTTCGACCGTTACATCGACGCCGACATTAACGCCGCAATGGAAGGTGACGCCTTCGCCCTTGATCTGTTCGACACGGCGATCGATGAAGTTCTTCTCCATCTTGAAATCCGGAATGCCGTAACGCAGCAGGCCGCCAGCCTTCGATTCACGCTCATAGACGTGAACCTCGTGGCCGGCGCGGCCAAGCTGCTGCGCGGCCGCCATGCCAGATGGGCCGGAGCCGATGATGGCGACTTTTTTGCCGGTGTGGATCGTCGCCGGCTTCGGCACGATGAAGCCCAGTTCATAGGCCTTGTCGGCAATTGCCTGCTCGACGGTCTTGATGGCGACCGGCGCGTCCTCGAGGTTCAGCGTGCACGCCTCCTCGCAAGGGGCGGGACAGACGCGGCCGGTGAACTCCGGGAAGTTGTTGGTCGAGTGCAGGTTGCGGATCGCCTCTTCCCAATTGTTGTTATAGACCAGATCGTTCCAGTCGGGGATCTGGTTGTGCACGGGACAGCCGGTCGGGCCGTGACAATAGGGAATGCCGCAATCCATGCAGCGTGCCGACTGCTTCTGCACTTCGGCATCCGACATCGGAATGGTGAATTCGCGGAAATGGCGGATACGATCCGATGCGGGCTGATACTTGCCCACCTGCCGGTCGATTTCCAGAAAACCTGTTACCTTGCCCACGTTTATGTCCTCACATCAAAGCGGAGCGCCTGTCGGGCCCCAGTACCAGTAAGCGAAACCGAAAGCCGCCCCCAGCACGATGAATTCAAATCCGGTCTCGCCGCTTGTCCAATAGATCGCCGTGGGAACGGCGACCGCTGTTATCAGCGAGACCAGTTGGTGTAGTGTCCTCACGCGGCTGATTATTCCGCCGCAACGCCCATTTTCATCCGCTCCATATCCTCCAGCGCACGACGGTATTCCACCGGCATGACCTTGCGGAATTTCGGACGGAACTCGCTCCAGCGGTCGAGTATGTCCTTGGCGCGCGCCGAGTTCGTGTAGTGGAAGTGGTTGGAGATCAGCTGGTAAAGGCGCTCCTCGTCGTGACGTGTCATGTCCTCGGAAACGTCCACACGTCCCTTGTGCATGAGGTCGCCGCCGTGATGGTGCAGCTTTTCCAGCATGTCGTCTTCTTCCGGAACCGGCTCCAGCTCGACCATCGCCATGTTGCAGCGGGTGGCGAAATCACCCTTCTCGTCAAGCACATAGGCCACGCCGCCGGACATGCCAGCTGCGAAGTTGCGGCCGGTTTCACCGAGAACCACCACGATGCCGCCGGTCATATATTCGCAACCGTGGTCGCCCACGCCCTCGACAACCGCGACAGCACCGGAGTTACGCACCCCGAAGCGCTCGCCCGCGACACCGCGGAAATAGCACTCGCCAGTGATCGCACCGTAGAGAACGGTATTGCCGACGATAATCGAGTTTTCCGCAATGATGCGGGCGTTTTCCGGCGGGCGCACGATGATACGGCCACCCGACAGACCCTTGCCGACATAGTCGTTACCGTCACCCACCAGATCGAAGGTGATGCCGCGCGCCAGGAACGCACCGAAGGACTGACCGGCCGTTCCCTTGAGGGTGACGTGGATCGTATCGTCCTTCAGGCCCTTATGGCCCCAACGCTTGGCGAGCGCGCCTGACAGCATGGCGCCGGCGGAACGGTCGACGTTCTTGATCGGCACCTCGAAAACCACGGGCTCGCGGTTTTCAAGCGACGGCAGCGACTTCTCGATCAGCTTACGGTCGAGAATATCGTCGATCGGGTGCTTCTGGCGCTCGGTCCAGAACGTTGCTTCCTTGGGTGCTTCGACCTTGTGGAAGATGCGGCTGAAATCCAGCCCCTTGGCCTTCCAGTGGGCCAGCATCTCATCCTTTTCGAGCAGTTCGGAAGCGCCGATGATCTCGTCCAACCGGGTAACGCCCAGCGAGGCAAGAATTTCGCGCACTTCTTCGGCAACGAAGAAGAAATAGTTGATGACGTGTTCCGGCGTACCCTTGAAGCGCTTGCGCAGAACCGGATCCTGCGTCGCCACACCCACAGGGCAGGTGTTGAGGTGGCACTTGCGCATCATGATGCAGCCCGCCGCAATCAGCGGCGCAGTCGCAAAGCCGAATTCATCCGCGCCCAGAAGCGCGCCGATGATGACGTCTCGGCCGGTCTTCAAACCGCCATCCACCTGCAGTGCAACGCGTGAACGAAGGCCGTTCAGCACCAGCGTCTGCTGGGTTTCGGCAAGGCCGATTTCCCAGGGGCTGCCCGCATGTTTCAGCGAGGTGAGCGGCGAAGCGCCCGTGCCGCCATCGAAGCCGGAAACGGTGATATGGTCGGCGCGCGCCTTGGCGACACCCGCCGCAACCGTTCCGACGCCGACTTCAGACACCAGCTTCACCGAAACATCGGCTTCCGGATTGACGTTCTTCAGATCGTAGATCAACTGCGCCAGATCTTCGATGGAATAAATATCATGATGCGGCGGCGGCGAGATGAGGCCGACGCCCGGCGTGGAGTGACGGGTCTTGGCAACCGTCGCATCCACCTTGTGGCCGGGCAGCTGGCCGCCTTCGCCGGGCTTTGCACCCTGCGCCACCTTGATCTGCAACATGTCGGCATTGACGAGATATTCCGTCGTCACGCCGAAGCGACCGGACGCGATCTGCTTGATGGCCGAGCGTTCCGGGTTCGGCTTGCCATTCAACAGCGGCAGGTATCGGTCGGATTCTTCGCCGCCCTCGCCAGTGTTGGACTTGCCGCCGATCTGGTTCATGGCGATGGCGAGCGTCGTATGCGCCTCACGGCTGATCGAGCCGAAGGACATGGCGCCGGTCGAGAAGCGCTTGACGATATCGGCTGCCGATTCCACCTCATCGATGGAGACCGGCTTGCGGCCGAGCTTTTCCGCAGACTTGATGTTGAACAGGCCGCGAATGGTGTTCATCCGCAGCGCCGTCTCGTTCACCATGCCGGCAAATTCACGGTAACGATCCTGGCTGTTGCCGCGCACCGCATGTTGCAGCGAGGCGACGGCATCCGGTGTCCAGGCGTGGCTTTCACCACGCATGCGATAGGCATATTCGCCGCCGATATCGAGCGTATTGGCAAGAATCGGGTCCTTGCCGAAGGCCGCAGTGTGGCGCGTTACGGTTTCCTCGGCGATTTCGGTGAGGCCGACGCCTTCGATGGAGGTGGCGGTGCCAAAGAAATATTGCTCGACGAATTGCGAAGACAGGCCGATGGCGTCGAAAATCTGCGCGCCACAATAGGACTGGTAGGTGGAAATGCCCATCTTGGACATGACCTTGAGGATGCCCTTGCCGACAGCCTTGATGTAGCGATACACGACTTCGTCGTCGGACACTTCCTTCGGGAAAGCGCCATGCTTGTGCATATCGAGCAGCGTGTCGAAGGCGAGATAGGGGTTGATCGCCTCTGCGCCATAACCGGCGAGCAGACAGAAGTGGTGGATTTCGCGCGGTTCGCCGGTTTCCACGACGAGACCGACCGAGGTGCGCAGGCCTTTGCGGATCAGGTGGTGATGCACAGCCGCTGTCGCGAGAAGAGCCGGGATCGCGATGCGATCCGGGCCGAGCTGGCGGTCGGACAGAACGATGATGTTGTAGCCGCCGCGAACGGCGGATTCCGCCCGCTCGCACAGGCGCTCCAGCATGTCAGGCATGCCTTCCGCGCCACGCTCCACATCATAGGTGAAGTCGAGCGTCTTGGTGTCGAACCGGTCTTCCGTGTGGCCGATGGAGCGGATCTTTTCCAGATCGCCATTGGTCAGGATCGGCTGGCGCACTTCGAGGCGCTTGGCGCGGGCCGCCCCCTCGTGATCGAGAAGGTTCGGGCGCGGGCCGATGAAGGACACGAGGCTCATGACAAGCTCTTCGCGGATCGGGTCGATCGGCGGGTTGGTGACCTGCGCGAAATTCTGCTTGAAATAGGTGTAAAGCAGCTTCGACTTGTCCGACATGGCCGAAATCGGCGTATCGGTGCCCATCGAGCCGATGGCTTCCTGACCGGTCGTCGCCATCGGCGACATCAGAAGCTTGGTATCTTCACTGGTGTAGCCAAATGCCTGCTGGCGGTCGAGCAGCGACACGTCGCGGCGCAGAGCACGCGGCTCAACGGGCTTCAGATCCTCAAGAATAAGCTGGGTGCGATCGAGCCAGGTGCGGTAAGGGTGCTTGGCTGCAAGCTCGTGCTTCACATCCTCGTCGGAAATGATCGCGCCCTTTTCCATGTCGATCAGCAGCATCTTGCCCGGCTGCAAACGCCACTTCTTGATGATACGTTCTTCCGGCACCGGCAGGGTGCCGGCTTCCGACGCCATGATGACACGGTCATCGTCGGTGACGAGATAACGTGCGGGGCGCAGGCCGTTACGGTCGAGCGTTGCGCCGATCTGCTTGCCATCGGTGAAGGCAACGGCGGCAGGGCCGTCCCACGGCTCCATCAGCGCTGCATGATATTCGTAGAATGCCTTGCGCTCAGCCGACATCGACAGGTTGCCCGACCAGGCTTCCGGGATCAGCATCATCACGGCATGGGCCATGGAATAACCGCCGCGCACGAGGAATTCGAGCGCGTTGTCGAAACAGGCAGTGTCCGACTGGCCTTCATAGGAAATCGGCCAGAGCTTGGAAATATCGTCGCCGAACAGCGCGGACGACACCGACGCCTGCCGCGCCGCCATCCAGTTGACGTTGCCGCGCAGCGTGTTGATCTCACCATTGTGGGCGACCATGCGGTACGGGTGCGCCAGCTTCCAAGACGGGAAGGTGTTGGTGGAGAAACGCTGGTGCACCAGCGCAACGGCGGATTCGAAACGCGGGTCAGCCAGATCCTTGTAATAGGCACCCACCTGATAGGCGAGGAACATGCCCTTGTAGACGATGGTGGAGGAGGAGAGCGACACGGGATAAAAATCCTGCGTCTCCTTGCCACCGCCCTCATCATAGATGCGGTTGGACAGCACCTTGCGGATCAGGAACAGCTTGCGCTCGAAATCGGCATTGGTCGCGGCATCGCGCCCCGCGCCGATGAAGACCTGAACATGGTGCGGTTCGGTTCCGGCAATATCCGGCGCCTTTGAAAGCGAGTCATTATCAACAGGCACGTCGCGGAAGCCGAGGAACTGTTGCTCCTCCTCACCGATCACATCGACGATGACTTTCTTGTAGTGCTCGATGCGGGACGGATCACGCGGCATGAAGATATGGCCGACTGCATATTCACCGGCCTTCGGCAGCGTCACGCCTTGGCCCGCCATTTCTTCACGGAAGAAACGGTCGGGAATCTGTACGAGAATGCCAGCACCATCGCCCATCAGTGGGTCCGCGCCGACAGCACCACGATGCGTCAGGTTTTCGAGGATGAACAGACCATCCTTGACGATCTGGTGCGACTTCTGGCCCTTCATATGCGCAACGAAGCCGACGCCGCAGGCATCGTGCTCGTTGCGCGGATCGTAAAGACCCTGCTTTTCCGGCAAGCCGCCCGCGAAACGCCCTTTCGCAGAAACGGGTGCGGCCGCAGCCGCGGTGGGACAGTCTGTGGTAAGGGTTGCGGCGGCGATCTCTGCCTGCGGCTTGTGCGTCATTTGTGTCCCTCCTGCAAAATTACTTGCATGGTTTCATGCGAAGATCCGGCTCGACCACGAATTCTCGCTTCCCGCAAAAATCGCATTCAACCCGGCTCGATCAAATTTAGGACAGCAAAGCTGTCTCAATTCATGAGGATTTTGGCAGAAACGGGCGAATTTGGCAAGGGTTCGAATCCAATTAGTCGAACCGCCATTTGCCGCGAAGTTTCGATACTGACCTATTGCGCGAAACTTTATTGTCATAAAACAGGCCGAGCTATTGCTTTCATTACCGGATTTGCCAATCGCGATGTTAGGTCCTAGAAGTTTTGCAATCACGCCTCATGCAGCCCCAAAACAGAACCTCAGCTATCGGAAAGCCTTAAGAGATGTTTTTTGCTTCAGACAATTGGGCTGGCGCCCATCCGGCCGTCAACGAACGGCTTTCGCGGGAATCCACCCGGTTTGCCGCAGCTTACGGCACCAGCGAACTCGATCTCTCCATTGAAAAACGCTTCAACGAGATATTCGAGCGCGAGGTCGCGGTGTTTTTCGTCGCGACCGGCACGGCGGCCAATTCGCTTTCACTGGCCAGCATCGCCCGCCCGGGCGGCCTGACATTCTGTCATTCGGAAGCGCATGTGATCGAGGACGAATGCGGCGCACCTGATTTCTTCAGCGGCATGCGCATGGTCGCCGTCGAAGGGCCAGATGGCAAGATGTTGCCGGAAAACCTGATCGAACGCATTGCGCGTTATCCGCAGGATGCCGTTCACCATGGCCGCGCCGCCGCCATCACCATGACGCAGGCAACCGAGGCCGGCACCGTCTATACGCTCGATGAAATCGACGCCATCGCCAAAATCGCAAAAGACAACGGCCTGCCGCTGCATATGGACGGCGCGCGTTTTGCCAATGCGCTTGCCGCACTCGGCACCACGCCTGCCGAAATGACCTGGAAACGTGGCGTCGACGTCCTGTCTTTCGGCGGCACCAAAAACGGTTGCTGGTGCGCGGAAGCGATCGTGTTTTTCGATCCCGCACTCGCAAAGGATTTCGCCTTCCTGCGCAAGCGCACCGCCCAGCTTTTTTCGAAGTCACGCTTCATTGCCGCGCAATTCGAAGCCTATCTGCAGGACGATCTCTGGCTGGGCCTCGCCGGCCACGCCAATGCCATGGCAAATCGGCTGCGCGCCGGCTTTGGCTCGCTCAACAGCGCCCGCCTCGCCTGGCCGACACAGGCCAACGAAGTTTTCGCCATTCTACCGAAAGCCGCCGCCGAAGCCGCAACAGCCAAGGGTGCTAAATTCTATGATTGGCTGGAGCCGCGCGACATGCCGGAAAAGGTCGGCAAGGACGAAGTGCTGATCCGCATGGTCACCAGCTTTGCGACCACCGAGGCCGACGTGGACGAATTCCTGTCGATCTGCGCCTCTGTCTGACACAACATTTGAGGGCGTCCCACAACGGCGCCCTCAAACCTCCTGAAGCCGGTAACCGACACCGGTTTCCGTCAGGATATAACGTGGCTGGTCCGGGATTTTTTCGATCTTCTGTCGAAGCTGGCGCACGTAAACCCGCAAATATTGCACGTCGGTCAGTTCGTCCCACGCATGTTCCAGCAGGAAACGATGCGTCAGCACCTTGCCCGCATGCTGCACCAGAACCCGCAGAATATCATATTCCTTGGGCGAGAGTTTCACCTCCCGGTCCTCCACCCTGACGATGCGCCGGACGAGATCGACCGACAGGTCGCCGGTCTGAAACACCGGCCTCTCCCCCTGGCTCTGCAAACGATGGCGCAGCGCGACGCGGATGCGGGCGACAAGTTCGTTCATGCCGAAGGGCTTGGTGATATAGTCGTCAGCCCCGAGTTCCAGCGCCTTGACGATACCCGCCTCATCCGTGCGACTTGAAAGGACGATGACGGGCAGCGCCAGCCCGTCACCGCGCCATTTCGCCAGAAGATCATGCCCGGACATATCCGGCAGGCCGAGATCGAGCACCACGAGATCTGGCTTGTCCTCATTCACCAGTTCCATCGCAACGCGGGCATTCATCGCTTCGCTGACCGCGTAGTCTTGAGACGACAGCCCCACCCGCAAAAGCTTACGGATCGGCGGTTCATCATCGACGATGAGAATGCGGACGGCGGAATTGGTCACTCCCGATCTCCTTTGGGGGTATGGCGAAGCACTTTAATGATTCTCCCCTGAAATCGCGCCCTAATCATGATCTAGCACAGGCGCTTCAGCGGGAACCGGCAGGCTTATCGTGAATTGCGCGCCTGAACGACCCAACCGGTTTTCCGCGCGGATCGACCCGCCCATGGCCTCGATGAACCCCTTGCATATGGACAGTCCAAGGCCTGTTCCGGCCTGCACATGGTCCGCTTTGCGCACCCGGTAGAAACTGTCGAACACCCGCTCCGTGTCATCGGGGGGAATACCCGGACCTTCATCGGCAACGGACAGGAAGACATGCCTGCCCTGCCGCCGCCCGCGAATCTCGATTGTTGTTTGTTCGGGCGCGTATTTGGCTGCGTTGTCGATGAGATTGAACAGAACCTGTTCGAAAAGCACGGGATCGACCTTCAGCATCGGCAGATCGGAGGGAATATCGAGAACGATCTCGTGCCTGACGACGATTTTCGCCGCACGCGAAAGTGCCGTGCCGACCATATCGCCAAGGAAATGCAGCCCGTAATTCGGCTCCATCGCGCCTGAGCCGATCCGCGTCATGTCGAGCAGATTGGAGATGAAACGGTTCAGCCGTTCGGACTCCTCAACGATCGTCGAAAGCAGCTCGGCACGCGCATCCGGCGGGATGTCCTCGGCAAAATCTTTAAGCGTTCCGGCAGACCCCAGAATAGCGGCGAGCGGCGTCTTCAGATCATGGGAAATGGAGGTCAGAAGCGCCGTGCGCAGCCGGTCGGTTTCCGCCGCAAGCCTCGCCCGGTCCACATCCGACACCAGCTGGATGCGCTCGATGGCGAGTGCGGCCTGATCGGAAAGCGCGTCGAACATCCGTTGCTGCTCGGGCGTCAGCAACGGACCGAGCCGGTCGTCGTCCAGCCCCACCACGCCGACTGCGCCGCTGCCGGTGCGCAGCGGCAGATAAAGCCGTTTGGCGCCGGGCAGCGTGTCGGCACCCCGGCCGGCGGCCTTGTTGTGCTCCCACGCCCATTGGGCGGCGGCAATATCCGCATCCATCAACGTATCGTCAGGAGGATAACCCGCCTTGACCGCAATCGTATTGTTTTCCGGCAGCAGCAGGACGACCCGGACATTCAGCATGGACGCCATCTGGAAAGCGGTTGCCCACAAAACGTCGTCCAGCGTGCCGGTGCCTGCCAGTTTTTTGGAAAACAGATACAGGTCCTCGGTGGTTCGCGCCCTCGCCCGTGCCGAAGCGGCCTGCCGTTGCACGGCGACCGTCAGGTTGGACGCCACCAGCGCCACGCCGAAATAAAACAACAGGGCGACGACGCTGTCCGGTGCACTCACCGTCAGCGTATAGCGCGGTTCCAGAAAGAAGAAGTTGAACGCAACAGCACCGAGCACCGAGGCATAAAGCGCCGGTCCAAGGCCGCCGCGCACGGCGGCTGCCAGAACCGCCATCAGGAAGACGAGCGCCAGATTTTGCACGTCGAGCGTCTGGTCGAGCACGACGCCGACCACGATCGCCAGTCCGACAAACAGGGTGCTGTTGAAATAGGCCCGCAGCGACCGGCGCGATGGCGGCGACGCAAGCTTCGTGTTCTGCGCCGGCTTTTCCTCGCTCTTGTCGCCGGAAATGACATGCACGCTGATATCGCCGGCATGGTCGATCAGATCATGCGTCAGCGAGCGTTGCAGGATTCTCTGCCACCAGGACTTTCTGGGCCGGCCGATGATGATATGGGTGAAATTATTGGCGTTCGCGTAGGAAATGATCTCCCGCGTCAGGTCGAGCGCCGGCAAGGTCACCGTCTCGCCGCCGAGCTGCTGGGCGAGCCGCATGGTGCCGGCCAGCCGGTCCTTCTCCGCCTCCGACAATTGCTGTGAACGCGGCGTATCAAGATGCAGCGCCGTCCATGGCGCGCGCAGGCGGTCCGCCTGCCTTCGGGCATAACGCACCAGACCTGAGCCGTTGCCGCCATGGTCGAGACAGACCAGAACCCGGTCTCCCGCCGCCCAGGGGCCGGAAATGGCGTGTGACTGCATGTGGTTGAGCAATTGCTCATCCACCCGCTGCGCCGTGCGCCTTAGCGCCAGTTCACGCAAGGCCGTCAGGTTGCCGCGCGAAAAATAATTCTCGATGGCACGCCGCGCGGTGCGGGGCATATAGACCTTGCCGTCTTCCAGACGCTTTATCAGATCGTCGGGAGTGATATCGATGATTTCGACATCGTCGGCGCGGTCGATGATGCTGTCCGGCACCGTTTCGCGCACGCGGATGCGGGTGATCTGCGCCACCACATCATTCAGGCTTTCGACATGCTGGATGTTCAGCGTCGTATAGACATCGATGCCCTGCGCGAGGATTTCCTGAACATCCATATAGCGCTTGGGATGGCGGCTGCCGGCAGCATTGGTGTGGGCCAGCTCATCGACCAGAACCAGAGCGGGGCGGCGGGCGATTATCGTATCGAGATCCATCTCCTCCAGTATCTGACCGCGATAATCGATGCGCTTGCGGGGGATCACGTCCAGCCCTTCGACCAGCGCCTCGGTTTCGCGGCGGCCATGGGTTTCCACAACGCCGATGATCGTGTCGATACCATCCGCAAGCTTCGCCCGGCCGGACATCAGCATTTCATAGGTCTTGCCGACGCCGGGGGCTGCGCCGAGAAAAATCTTCAGCCGGCCCCGCGCCTCGCGCCGGGCATTTTCCAGCAGCGCATCGGGCGACGGTCGGCTCGGCATATTGCTGATATCGTCAGGCATTTAACCCACCAATGGTCGAGGCTATGGCTTCCGAAGAAGCCATAGCCATTTCAGTTCATGAGCCGGCTGCGTCAAGAGCCATGTTGAGCGCCAGCACATTTACAACCGGCTCGCCCATAAAGCCCAGTTCCGGTCCCTCGACATGACGCTCGACGATGGCGTGCAACGAGGCTTCATCCATACCCCTTGCCTTGGCGACGCGCGACACCTGGAAGTAGGCCGCTTCTGGCGAAACATGCGGGTCAAGACCGCTGCCGGATGCCGTCACCAGATCGGCAGGAACCTCGGCTGTCGGATTTTCGGCTTTTGCAGCCACGTAATCCTGTTTCACCCGGTCGATGAGTTTGGCGCTGGTCGGTCCAAGGTTGGAGCCCGAAGACGAGGCGGCGTCGTAGCCGGTACCAGCGGCGGAAGGCCTGCCGTGGAAATATTTCTCGCCGGTAAAGGCCTGCCCGATCAATTGCGACCCCACCACCGTGCCGTTCTTCTCGACAAGGCGGCCATTGGCCTGAAAGGGAAAGATCGCCTGCGCCAGACCCGTCATTGCGAGCGGATAGGCAAGGCCGGTGATGGCGGTGGTGGCAAGAATGAGCACCAGTGCGGGACGAAGCTGTCTAAACATTGTCTTTACTCCTCAGACCAGACCAAGCGCCGTGAGGGCTAGGTCGATGGCCTTGATGCCGATGAAGGGAACGATGATGCCGCCGAGACCATAAATGACCAAGTTGCGCGACAGCAGCGCGCCGGCGCCGATCGGGCGGTATTTCACGCCCTTCAACGACAGCGGGATAAGCGCGATGATGATCAGCGCATTGAAGATGATGGCCGACAGGATCGCGCTCTGCGGCGTCGAAAGCCCCATGACATTGAGAACGCCAAGCTGCGGATAGAGCACCAGGAACATCGCCGGGATGATGGCGAAATATTTGGCGATATCGTTGGCGATGGAGAATGTCGTCAGCGCGCCGCGCGTCATCAGCAACTGCTTGCCGATTTCGACGATCTCGATGAGCTTGGTCGGATCGCTATCGAGATCGACCATATTGCCCGCCTCACGCGCCGCCACCGTGCCGGTGTTCATGGCGACGCCGACATCGGCCTGCGCCAGCGCCGGCGCGTCGTTGGTACCGTCTCCGCACATGGCGACGAGCTTGCCCTTGGCCTGTTCTTCGCGGATAAGTTCCAGCTTGTTTTCAGGCGTTGCCTGGGCAAGGAAATCATCGACACCGGCTTCCGCGGCAATGGCGGCAGCGGTCATTGGATTGTCGCCGGTGATCATCACAGTGCGGATGCCCATGCGGCGAAGCTCCGCGAAACGCTCGCGAATGCCACCCTTGACGATATCCTTCAACTGCACGACGCCGAGCAGCTTTCCATCCCGCACGACGGCCAGCGGCGTGCCGCCGGTTTTGGCGATTTCTTCCGCAATGGTGCGGATATCGCGCGTGGCATCCGTTTCGTTTTTGACGGCAAGCACCGCATTTCCGTGTTGCGTAACGCCGCCATCGACATAGGAAAGAACCGCATCGACGGCACCCTTGCGAATGGAAGAGCCCTCGAAATCGACGCCGCTCATGCGGGTCTGGGCGGTGAAGGGCACGAAGGTGGCGTGCAGCTTCTGCATGTCACGGGCGCGGATGCCGTATTTTTCCTTGGCGAGAACGACGATGGAGCGGCCCTCCGGCGTTTCGTCGGCAAGTGAGGCAAGTTGTGCGGCATCGGCCAGATCCTGCTCGGAAACACCGGTGACCGGACGGAATTCGGTCGCCTGCCGGTTGCCCAGCGTGATGGTGCCGGTCTTGTCGAGCAGCAGTGTATCGACGTCACCGGCAGCCTCGACGGCGCGGCCGGACATGGCGAGCACATTGAAACGCACCAGCCTGTCCATGCCGGCGATGCCGATGGCGGACAGAAGAGCGCCGATGGTGGTGGGGATGAGCGTGACGAACAGCGCCACCAGCACGATGATCGGGATGGAGCCGCCGGCATAGGCCGCGAAGCTTGGAATGGTCGCGGTGGCGAGAACGAAGATCAGCGTCATGCCGGCGAGCAGAATGTTGAGTGCGATCTCGTTCGGCGTCTTCTGGCGTTCAGCGCCCTCGACCAGCGAAATCATCCGGTCGAGAAAGGTCGAGCCGGCAGCAGCGGTGATGCGAACCCTTATCCAGTCCGATAGAACCTGCGTGCCGCCGGTAACGGCCGAACGGTCGCCGCCGGATTCGCGGATAACAGGGGCGGATTCGCCTGTTATCGCTGCCTCGTTGACGGAAGCCACACCTTCGACGACTTCGCCGTCGGAGGGGATGATATCGCCGGCTTCGACGAGCACGACATCGTTGACCTTCAGACTGGTGCCCGCCACCATCTTATACTGGCTGCGGTCATCGCCGGTCAGCAGTTTCGCCTGGGTTTCGGTGCGGGTCCGGCGCAGCGAATCCGCCTGCGCCTTGCCGCGCCCTTCGGCAACGGCTTCGGCGAAGTTGGCAAACAACACAGTGAACCAGAGCCAGAGGTTGATCTGGAAGGAAAAGCCGAGATTTTCGCTGCCGATGATGAGATCACGGATGAACAGCACCGTTGTCAGCACCGATACTGTCGCCACGACGAACATGACCGGGTTGCGCGCCAGCGTGCGCGGATTGAGCTTTTTGAAAGCGCCGGCAATGGCCGGGATGAGGATGCGAGAATCGAGGATGCTCGCTTGTTTGGACTGGCTCATGAAGAGGCTCCAGCGTTTGAAACAGGGCGACCGATACCGGTCGATCAGCCGTTAAGAACTTCGAGAGCGACGACGGCGGCGAACAGAGCCGCCATCATCGCAAGTATGAGATTGGAGGCGCACCAGCCGCCGGGACCGGCGCTCCTTTTGACGGGAGCACCAGTGCGGACAGGAAGGTTACGTCGGTGTCGGGGTGTGTCATTGGTCATGGCGCCACCTCAAAAGACCTGGCCCGCAGCCATCACCAGATGTTCCGCAACCGGACCCAGCGCCAAGGCTGGCAGGAAGGTCAGGCCGCCAACGATCAGGATCGTGCCGACGAGCAGGCCAACGAACAGCGGCCCATCCGTGGGGAAGGTGCCGGCCGAGGCCGGAACGGTCTTTTTGGTCACCAGCGAGCCGGCAATGGCGAGTGCCGGAATGATCACCAGAAAACGCCCCATCAGCATGCCGAAACCAAGGGTGATGTTGTACCAGGTGGTATTGCCAGTCAGGCCGCCGAAGGCCGAGCCGTTATTGGCGGCTGCGGATGTATAGGCATAGAGGATTTCGGAGAAACCGTGCGGCCCGGCCGTGCCGATCGACGCCACCGCCGATGGCAGGACCGTCGCCGTGGCGGTGAAAGCCAGCATGGCGAGTGGCAGGCAGAGAATGGCCAGAACCGCCATCTTCATTTCCTTGGCCTCGATCTTCTTGCCGAGATATTCCGGTGTGCGCCCAACCATCAGACCCGCCACGAAGATGGCGATGATGATGAACAGCAATATGCCGTAAAAACCCGCGCCGACGCCGCCGACGATCACTTCGCCCAATTGCATGTTGATGAGCGGGATGAGACCGCCAAGCGCCGTGAAACTGCCATGCATGGCATTGACTGCACCGCAGGATGCGGCTGTCGTGATGACCGCAAACAGCGACGAAAGCGCCACGCCGAAGCGAACCTCCTTGCCTTCCATGTTGCCGCCGGCAAGGCCAAAGCTGTGCATCAGCGGATTTCCGGCCGCTTCCGCCCAATAGGTGACCGCAACGCCGGCGATGAACAGCACGCCCATGGCGGCAAGGATCGCCCAGCCCTGGCGCTGGTTGCCCACCATGCGCCCGAAGACATTGGTGAAGGCCGCGCCGATCGTAAAGATCGACACCATCTGGATCATGTTGGAAAAGGCATCAGGGTTTTCAAACGGATGCGCGGAATTGGCGTTGAAAAAGCCGCCGCCATTGGTGCCAAGCATCTTGATCGCCAGCTGTGATGCCACCGGGCCGACCGCAATCGTCTGCTGCGCACCCTCGAGCGTTTGTGCCATGACATAGGCGCCGAGTGTCTGCGGCACGCCGAGCCACACATAAACAAGGGTCAGCACGATGCAGAGGGGCAAAAGCACGTAGAGCGTCGCGCGGATCATATCCACCCAGAAATTGCCGATGGCCTTGCCCGAAGCGCGCGAAAAGGCGCGGATGAGACCGATGGCGATTGCCATGCCCGTCGCGGCAGAAACGAAGTTCTGCACAGTAAGGCCGGTCATCTGGGTCAGATAGGACATGGTGCTTTCGCCACCATAGTTCTGCCAGTTGGTGTTGGTGACGAAGCTGATTGCCGTGTTGAAGGACAGCTCCGGCCCGACGGCCGGCATTTCCTGCGGATTATAGGGCAGCACGGCCTGAAAACGCATCAGCGTATAAAGCAGAGCAAAACCGAGGAGATTGAAGAGCAGCATGGAAAACGCATAGGTCGTCCAGTGCTGCTCCTCGCGCTCGCTTGTTCCGGCAAGGGCATAGAGGCCGCGCTCGACGGGTGCGAGAACCGGCGAAAGCAGGGTGCGTTCGCCACTAAAGACACGCGCCATATAGAAGCCGAGCGGCTTCACCAGCGCGACGACGATCCCGCAGAAAAGCAGAATCTGAAACCATCCAATGAGGGTCATGGTATTTTAACTTTCAATAGCCGCCGCTTCCCGATCAGAAGCGTTCGGGGCGAATGAGAGCATAGGTGAGATAGGCGGCGATAAAGACGGTGACGGCACCGCTCAGGACATAGTCGAATATCATCGCAGCCTCCGTCTAAAGCCGGCCGCAGGCGCGCGTATAGGCAAAGCAGAGGGCGAAGAACACCGTCGCTGCGCCGATCAGAACAAGGTCCATCATGATGGGACTCCTTTTTTCCACAAGGAGCCGGACAGGAAGAAAAGCGCCGTCATGTGGGACGTCGCTTTTCATTCTTTCTGGCTCAGGAAGGGAACACCATCCCTTCCCGAGCAGAAGAATGCACCCGAACCGCATAAAGGTTCGAGACGGCCTCAGAGGGAATAAAATAGGAATCCTATAGGAATTTCGATGCCCGCCAACACGGGCACCGCTGCCGTCTCTTAGTGCGAGAGCGGCTCGCCGAAAGCGGAAACAATGGTTCCCACCGGGCTGTTGCCGGCCAGCAGCGCCGCCAGCAGAATGCGGGCCTGTCCCGGGCGAAGCGTGGAAGAATGCACGGCACCGGCCGCGACAAGGTCATGTCCGCCACCGCCGCCGCCATAACTTGCGACGAGACGGCCTTCCGGCACACGACTGGAAACGACGACAGGGACGCCGCGTTCCGCGCAGCGTTTTACCGCCTCGGCAATATCAGGATTGGCGTTACCCGAACCGAGCGCGGCGAGCACGATACCTCTAGCGCCCGCCTGCAGGCTCGCGTCGATATGGGCGGCGTCACAGCCGGGATGGATGGCGACGATATCAACCCTGATATCGGTGACGGGAGCAGCAAGGTTCGGCGCTGCGGCCTGAACCAGTGGTCGCGCCGAGCGGAAGGCGTCCGCCGCATCCGCACTCAGCTTGTAAAGCCCCCAGGCAGGCAGACAGCGACCGCCAAAGGAGAGAAGTACGCCCTTTGCGGCATTCTGCGGATCGAGCGCGGTTTTTATGGCCTGCGCCAGATTGGCGGGGCCGTCTGCATCCGGGTGGTCTGCCGTAAACTGCGCACCGGTGAAAACCACCGGCTTGGTGAGAACGTGCTGCAGATTGACGACCAGCGACGATTCTTCCATCGCGTCGGTACCATGGAGAACAACGACGCCCGCCACCGCGGGGTCATTGAGTTCCACGCCTACCGCATCGCTGATGCGCTGCATGTCTGCCAATGTCAGGCTGGAGGAATCCTTCGCCATCAGATCGATCGGCTTCAGCCGGGCGCTGATCTGCGGCACCAGCGCCAGCAGGTCTTCGCCGGAAAGGCTGGGCGTACTGGCGCCATCGGCACCACGCCGGCTGGCGATTGTGCCACCGGTGGCGATGACCGCCACCAGTGGAGTTTCACCCTGCCCGCTCAATGCGACGGCCCCGCGCCGGCCGCACGTTCAGCCGCCAGACGGTGGATACGATCGCGCAGCAGATACCAGCCGATGACCAGCGCCGGGATGATGACCAGCAGCGAAGCGATGGTCCAGGAGCCGACGGGATAATCGAACGCCATCAGCACCAGCACGCCGAACAGGAAAATCAGCGTGAGAATGCCGGTATAAGGCGCGCCGAACATGCGGAAATCCGGACGCGCGATTTCGCCGCGCTGCGAAAGCTGCCAGAGCTTCAACTGGCAGAGTACGATGACGGCCCATGCGCAGATGATGCCAAGCGCCGAGAGGTTAAGGGCGATTTCAAAGGCCGAAGCGGGAACGACTGCGTTCAAGGCGACGCCGAGAACGGTAACGACGGCGGTAACCGCAATGCCGCCATAGGGCACGCCGGCCTTGTTCATCTTCGCAAGTGCGGCCGGAGCCGAGCCGGAAACCGCCATGGAATGCAGAATGCGCCCGGTGGAATAAAGACCGGCGTTGAGCGAGGAGAGCACGGCAGTCAGAACCACGAGGTTCATGATCACGTCAGCGCCCTCTACGCCGATGGAGCCGAAGAAGGTGACGAACGGGCTCTCGCCCGCCTTGTAGGCGGTATAGGGCAGGAGCAGCGTGAACAGCAGCACCGAACCGACATAAAACACGACGAGGCGCAGAACGACGGCGCGGATGGCGCGGGGCATGACCTTGCGCGGGTCTTCGGTTTCTCCCGCCGCCGTACCGATCAGCTCGATCGAGGCATAAGCGAAGACGACGCCCTGAATGATGACGAAGGCCGGAAGAATGCCGTTGGGGAAAAAGCCGCCATTATCGGTAATGAGGCTGAAACCGGTGACATGGCCCTCGATGGGCGTGCCGAAGATGACGAAATAAACGCCGACGACGAGGAAAATGGCGAGTGCCACCACCTTGATCAGGCTGAACCAGAATTCCAGTTCGCCAAAGACCTTCACCGACAGCATGTTCATCGCCAGCACGACCAGAAGCGCCGTCATCGCGAAGACCCACTGGTCGATGCCCGCGAGCCACGGAACATATTGCTTGAAGAAATTCATGTAGAGGGCAACGGCGGTCACATCCGCCACCGAAGTCATCGCCCAGTTCAGCCAATACATCCAGCCGGCGGCAAAGGCCATTTTCTCGCCGTAGAACTCACGGGCATAGGAGACGAAGGAGCCGGAGCTTGGGCGGTGCATGATCAGCTCGCCAAGCGCGCGCAGCACCAGAAACGCGAAGAAGCCGCAAAGCGCGTACACAAACACCAGTGCCGGACCCGCCTGCGCCAGCCGGCCGCCAGCGCCGAGAAACAAGCCCGTGCCGATCGCGCCGCCGATGGCGATCATCTGGATCTGCCGCGGCTTCAGGGCCTTGTGGTAACCGAGTTCTTCTTCGACGAAGACCTCACGCTCGGCAGATGCCGTTTTCCCAGAATGCATGGATTTATCCTCCCGATAAAACGCTTTTAATCGGCAATAAGCCGGAAATCAAAGTGGAACTGGCGCAGTCCCCAAGGCTGGAAATATGGCCAGCATGCACAGGTGTGCTGTAAAGCTGCATGACAGATTTTCGCCCCTCATAATGGCAGATAATGCCGTTCGTCAAGGGTATTCGACATGATTGACCTTCTCCTCAGCCCAGATTAAGGTCGAAAAATCTGTAAGACAGCTTTACAGATATAGCAACACTTAAAAGCCAGTGGAGGAAAAAGTGAGTGTGACGCGCAGGGAGCATGATTTGCTCGGAACGAAGGAAATTCCGGCGGATGTCTATTGGGGTGTGCACACCGCACGCGCGGTAGAAAACTTTCAGATCACCGGGGTGACCATCGGCCACAACCCTTATCTCGTCCGGGGATTAGCCTATGTGAAGGAGGCGGCCGCACGCGCAAATCACGAACTCGGCCTGCTCGACACGGAACGAATGGAAGCGATCGCTGCGGCCTGCCGCGAAATTCGCGCAGGCGCGCTGCATGAGCAATTCGTGGTGGATGAAATCCAGGGCGGAGCCGGCACCTCCACCAACATGAATGCCAATGAGGTCATCGCCAACCGTGCGCTTGAACTGCTTGGCCACGAAAAAGGCGACTATGCCCGCCTTCACCCCAACGACCATGTCAATCTCAGCCAGTCGACCAATGACGCCTATCCGACGGCGGTCAATGTCGGCCTGATCGAATCAATCGACGATCTGGCGGCCTCCATGGGCGTGCTGAAAGATGCTTTCGACCGCAAGGCACAGGAATTTGCCGGCTTCATCAAGATCGGGCGCACGCAATTGCAGGACGCCGTGCCGATGACGCTCGGCCAGGAATTCCGCACGTTTGTGGTGATGCTGGGTGAAGATCAGGCCCGCCTGATCGAATCCGCCGCCCTGCTGCACGAGATCAATCTTGGCGCCACCGCCATCGGTACCGGCCTTAATGCGCCGCGCGGTTATGCGGCGCTTGCCTGCCAGCATCTGGCAGCGCTAACCGGCCGACCGCTGGTAACGGCAGTAGACCTCATTGAAGCGACGCAGGATCCCGGCGCATTCGTGCATCTGTCCGGCGTGCTGAAGCGGGTGGCCGTCAAGCTGTCGAAAACCTGCAACGATCTTCGCCTGCTCTCCTCCGGCCCGCGCGCCGGCATCGGTGAAATCACCCTGCCGTCGGTTCAGGCGGGTTCCAGCATCATGCCCGGCAAGATCAATCCCGTCATTCCCGAAGTCGTCAATCAGGTCGCCTATGCCGTCATCGGCAACGATATCACCATCACCATGGCCGCCGAAGCCGGGCAGCTGCAGCTGAACGCCTTCGAGCCGATCATGGTGCGCGCGCTGTCCCAGAGCATCAGCCAGCTCAGTGCCGCCTGCCGGACACTGGCGGAACGCTGCGTTGACGGCATCGTCGCCAACCCCACCATCATGGCGCAACGTGTGGAGGAATCGATCGGTCTTGCCACCGCGCTCAATCCGCTGATCGGTTATTATGCGGCAACGGAGGTCGCGAAAGAGGCGCTGGCCAGCGGCCGCACCGTGCCGCAGGTGGTTCTGGAACGTGGATATCTGACGGAAGCGCAATTGCAGCAGGCGCTGAGCCCGCGGCACCTTGCCAACCTGCCGGCACTTACGGTTGACGAGCCCGATCTTCTCCAATGATCGTCGTCACCACCTGCTTCACCTGCCCAAGGTGAAGCTCCATCGCTTCGCGCGCCTCGGGTGCTGAACCCCGCCGGATCGCTTCGACGATCCGGCGGTGCTCGTAATTCGACGCAACGCGACGACCCGCCATCAGATTGACCATCTCGGATTGCTGAGACACAGCCTCGCGGGCATCAGCGACCACCTTGGCGAAGAGAGCATTGGCGGAAGCCTCCGCGATGGCGCAGTGGAATTGCCCATCCAGCAGCACCCAGGGGTGCGGCCTCTCTTCGACTTCCATCCTGTCGCAGAGGTGCAGCAATATCTCCAACTGGGCATCGGTGCGCCGGAGCGCCGCCCATCCGGCCGCCGGCACCTCGATGAAGGGACGCGCCTCGATCAGATCGCGGGCGGAATAAGCGCCGTAATTCAACTCGGAAGGCGGCGTCGGCGTCATCACATAGGTGCCGCTTCCGGTGCGGGTCTGCGTCAGCCCTAAAGTCTGGAGAGATCGCAAAGCCTCGCGAATGATCGGTCGGCTGACGCCATATCTTTGCGCCAGATGCGCCTCGGAAGGCAGCCGTGTACCGACCGCAATCTGCCCCGAGGTAATCGCTGAGCGGATATCTTCAAACACCGCTTCCGCGGCGTTCTTGCGATTGATCGGCTGTGCATCCGCAAGCCAATCCGACAACCCGCCCATCTTTAAACCCTCCGCACCCTCAATGTGCCTGCCATCCAGCAATGAAGGGATGGCCGCCGCTCACGCGGCTAAGCCGACCTTCCTAACACTATCCGGCCAGATGGAACAACGACGGCGGATATTTTTATCGGAGGAAGGAGGCGGCGACCGCTTCCTTCCAATATCATGCCTTCACTTCCTGTGCCTCCGGCTCGTCATCCTCACGCGGAATGCGGAACCACGCGACATAAAGCGCCGGCAGGAAAAGCAGCGTCAGTGCCGTGCCGACCACGATACCGCCCATCATCGCATAGGCCATCGGCCCCCAGAAAATCTCCCGCGAAATGGGGATGAGGGCAAGTGTGGCCGCCGCCGCCGTCAGCATGATCGGCCGCATGCGGTGCTCTGTCGCCTCGACCACCGCGCGCCAAGCCGAGACGCCCTCGCTTCTCAGATGCTCGATCTGCACGACGAGGATGACCGAGTTGCGGATCAGGATGCCGATCAGGGCCAGCACGCCGAGAATGGCGACGAAGCCCATCGGCGCATTGGAGAGAAGCAGCGCCACCACCACGCCGATCAATGCGGTCGGCGCCACGGCGAAGACCAGGAACAGCCTGCTGAAGCTTTGCAGCTGCAGCATCAGGATGGTCGCCATCGCAAACAGCATCAGCGGCACCACGGCAACGATCGGCGCTTGCGAATCCGCGCTGGATTCCACCGAACCACCCGTTTCCAGCTTGTAGCCGACGGGAAGCGTTTTCTGGAACGCCTCGATCTTCGGCTTCAGCTGCTCCACGATCGTTGCGGGCTGCGTCGGACCGATAATGGCGGCCTTGACCGTGATCGTCGGGATCCTGTCACGACGCCAGATGGTCGGCTGTTCCAGTTCGTAGCGGAAGTTGGCGATAGCCGACAGCGGCACGGCCTTGCCGTTGGTCGCCGGCAATTGCAGGTTCTGCAATGTTTCGATGGAGCCGCGCTCCGACATCTGCGCCCGCGCTACCACATTGACGAGATAGATGTCGTCCCTGACCTGCGTGACCGTAGACCCTTCGACAATGCTGTTCATGGCATTGGCAATGTCTTCGGACGAAACACCAAGCTGGCGGGCCTTGTCCTGCAGAACGTCGACCTTGACCACACGGGTCGGCTCGTTCCAGTCCATGACCATGTTGGACAGCAGCTGGTGTTCGCCGACGATGCCCGACAATTGTTGTCCAAGCTCACGAACCTTCTGGATATCAGGACCGCTCAGGCGATATTGCACTGGTTTCCCGACCGGCGGGCCAATATCGAGCAACTTCACGAAGGCGTCGGTGCCGGTGAAGGTCCGGTTCAGGTAATCCTGCAACTCGGCGCGCACCTTGTCGCGCACATCCAGCCCCTTGGTAACGATAACCGTCTGGCCGAAGGTGACATCAGGCGTCTGCACGTCGAAGGAGAGGATGAAACGCGGTGCGCCTTCACCGACATAGGTTGTCCAGTGGTCGATGTCCGGGTTCTTCGCCAGCGCCTCCTGCTCGAACTGCGCCATCTGCCGGTTGGTTTCGGCAATCGAGCTGTTCTGCGGCAGGTTCCAGTCAACGATAAGCTCCACGCGGTCGGATGACGGGAAGAACTGCTGCTGCACGAGGCTCATGCCGCCAACGGAAAGACCGAACAGCGCGATGGTGAGGATGATCGTGACCCAGCGCCAGCGCAAAGCCCGGCCGAGAAGCCACGAGAAGGCGGACGCAAAACGCCCCTTCTTCTCGTGATGCGATTTCATCGTCTTCGGCAATATCGTCACGCCGAGCAGCGGCGTGAACAGGACCGCGACGATCCACGACACCACCAATGAGACGGCGATCACCACGAAGAGGGTAAATGTGAATTCACCCGCCGCGCTGTTGTTGAGGCCGACGGGAATGAAGCCGGCGACGGTGACCAGCGTGCCCGTCAGCATCGGGAAGGCGGTCGAGGTATAAACATAAGTCGCCGCCTTTCTGAGATCGTCTCCGAGTTCAAGACGCGCGACCATCATCTCGACGGCAATCATCGCATCATCGACGAGAAGCCCGAGCGCAATGATGAGGGCTCCGAGAGAGATGCGCTGCAGCGAAATGCCGGTATATTCCATATAAACAAAGGTGATTGCCAGCACGAGCGGGATGGAAACCGCAACCACCATGCCGGCCCTGAGGCCAAGGCTGATGAAGCTGATGACGAGAACGATGGCGATCGCTTCGAAGAGCGCCGAAGTAAAGCCCGATACCGCCTCATCAACCACGGCGGGCTGATCGGATACCCGATGCAGATCGACGCCAACAGGCAAATCCGCGACGATGCGCTTCATCTGCGCATCCAGCGCCTCGCCGAAATGCACGAGGTTCGCACCGGTTTTCATGCCTATGGCAAGACCGATGGCCGGTTGGCCGTTAAAGCGGAACAGCGAGGATGGCGGATCGACATAACCGCGCCGGATCGTCGCCACTTCCGTCAGCGGAAAGAACCGGTTGTTGACGCGCAGGTTGATGGACCGCAGGCTGTCTTCCGAGGTGAACTGACCGCTGACGCGCAGCGCCACACGCTCAGGGCCGGCATTGACGAAACCGGACTGGGTAACGGCGTTCTGGGATTGCAGCGTCTTGATGATCGACTGCTGATCGATGCCGAGCGCCGCGATCTGCCGTGTGGAAAATTCCAGATAGATCGCCTCGTCCTGCGCGCCGATAACATCCACCTTGCCGATATTGTCGACGGTCAGAACTTTTGCGCGGGCATCCTCCACCAGATCGCGTAATTGCCGCTGGCTGAGGCCATCGCTGGTGAAGGCGTAGATATTGCCATAGACATCGCCGAAGCGGTCGTTGAAGAACGGACCGACGACGCCCGAGGGGAACTCGCCCTTGATATCACCGATCATGTTGCGCACCCGCACCCATGTCGGTTCAACGTTCCTGGCCTTGGTTTCCGGCACCAGCTCCACGAAGATCGTCGTGCGGCCGGCCACCGTCTGGCTGCGCAGATGGTCGAGATTGTCGAGTTCCTCGAGTTTCTTCTCGATCCTGTCGGTCACCTGCCGGGCCACGTCCTCGGCCGAAGCGCCGGGCCATTGCGCACTGATTACCATCGTCTTGATGGTGAAGTTCGGATCTTCCTCACGGCCGAGGTTGAGATAGGAGAAAACGCCGGCAAGAACGAACACCAGCATGAAGTACCAGACGAGCGAACGGTGTTCGAGCGCCCAGTCGGAAAGATTGAATTTCTTCACTGACGGACCTCCTGATCGATCCTGATGGCTTGCCCATCCTTAAGCTTGTGAACGCCGGCACTGGCAACTCGCTCGCCGGGTTTGACGCCGCCGGTAATGCGCACGCTGCCGCCGTCAACCGGCTCGCCCGCTATCGTAACCAGACGCAGCGTCACCGTTGCCGTATCGGCGTTGACGATCCAGACGCCCCATCCATTATCGGTTTTCAGCAAGGCTGATGCGGGAAGCGCAATCTGCGGTTCGGATGCGGCAAGCACCGAGGCCGTGACGACGGAGCCCAGCCGGAAGGCCGCGGGCGCATCCTGCAGGCTGATCTTCGTGCGACGCGTGCGCGTCGCTGTTTCGGCCTCAGGAGCGATTTCGCGCACCACGCCGGTGGTGTGTATTTTCGGATCGAGCTGCAGGGCGATCTCGAAGGTCGAGCCGATTTCCAGCCGCTGCGCCGCAAATTGCGGAACATCCACCACCACATCGCGCACTTCCGGGCGGGCGATGGTCACGACCGTCTGACCGGCCGAAACGACCTGGCCGATTTCGCCCGATGTGGCGGTTACCACGCCGTCAAATTCTGCACGCAATTGCGCATAGCCAAGCTGCTCTTCGGCCTTGTCCAGATTTGCCCGCGCCTTGGCAACGGCGGCATTGGCGGTGCGCGTGGCCTGTTCGGCCTCTTCCAGCGCGGCTTCAGTACCGCTGCGGGCCTCGGCCAGCACGCGCTGGCGTTGTTCGGTCGTCACCGCATTGGCGAGTTGCGCTTCCGCATTGGAAAGATCGGACTGCGCGCTCTTCACCGACAGTTCGAGTGCCAGCGGATCGATCGAAGCAACCACATCACCTTTCTTGACCAGATCGGCCACATCGACATTGCGGGCGATGATCCGGCCGAGAACGCGAAAACCGAGATCGGTCTGGATGCGCGATTCCACCGTGCCGGTGAGCCGCAGCGCATCGGGCGACTTCTCTTCCACCACAACGGAGAGTACCGTACGCGGTGCCTCCGCGGCGGCTTCCTGCTTTTCCTGGCAGGACGAGACCGCGATTGCCGCAATGAGCAAAACCAAGCTTCTGTTTATCCTGAACATTATTGTGCCTGTCCCTTTTCATAGGCGACCTTTTCACCGGCCCGCAGAAATTTTGTCCCGACCGTGACGACGATATCGCCGGGGTTGAGCCCGTCCGCGACGACAAATTGGCCGGTCTCGTAGTCGGCGACCTCGATCTGGCGCATGGCGATTTCCGAAGATTGCGGATCGACAATCCAGACGGCAGGAAGACCGTTCTGCGATGTCATCGCCGACCATGGAAGCTCGATGGCATCGACCTGTTTGAAGCGGAAATGGCCGGATACGGGTGCACCGAGCGGCATGGTCAAATCGCCGTTGAGGCCAACCTTGACCCTGATCGTCCCATTGTCCGGATCGATCGTCGGGGAAATCTCCCGCACCGGCGCCGCAACCGTACGGGACGGATCCGACAGGAGGCTGACATTGACGAGATTGTCGATATCACGCTCGAGGAACAGCGATTCGTAGACATCGAAAACCGCATCGCGCGGCCCGTCATGCGCCAGCGTGAAAACAAGCTGCGCAGCCTGCGCCACCTGGCCGACCTCGACATTACGCGCCGTGATCACACCATCCGCATCGGCCCTGAGTTCGGTATAGGAAAGCGCATCGCGGGCCGTATCGAGCTGCGCCTGCGCCGATCTCACCGCGCCCTGCGTGGTGAGCAGGGTTTCCTGGGCCTTGTCGACCGCCGAGCGCGAGGTCACCTGTGTCTTGAACAGGCTCTGCTGGCGGTCGAACGTCAGTTGCGCCTGCGTTTGCTGCGCTTCGGCCGATTGCAGGTTGGCGAGCGCGACATCGATGTCGGCCTTCTGCTCTTCGGGATCGATGCGGGCGAGCAATTGCCCCTTCGTCACCCGCGCACCCACATCCACCAGCCGCTCGGTGATCTTGCCACTGACCCGGAAGGACAGGTCCGTCTGAACCCTTGCCCTCACTTCGCCGGTGATGACGCTGCCACGCTCTACCGGCTTTTTCACCGCCGTGACCACATCGACGTTCCGCAGCGGCTTTTCGGCCGGCGGCTCTTCATTGCTGCAGGACGACAGGGCAAAAACACCGCCGACCGCCAGCGCGATAAGAATGGTTTTCATGGTGACCTCTTGATCTTCGCCCCATCCTATAATATTTGACTGACTGAATAGTCAATGAAATTCTTATGCCGCCGATCCGGAACCGTTCGGGCTTAACGCCGAGCTCCCGGAGGATTATCGAAGATGTGCCCGGGGCGTTCTTGGGAGACACCGGGAATAGGCTGAAGAATGAACCACGCACCACCTGCAAAAATCGATTCCGGTTTTTGTGCCGGTGCGATAGGCAGGCCATCAATGACGTCCGCCGCTCACGACGGATAGAAGGGCACGCGCCGAAAATACCTGAGGAGCCGGGGTCATGACGAAAACAAAACTGACACGTGCAGAACAGAAGATACAACGTCCGTTGCAAATTCTCGATGCCGCATTTGAGGAATTCACCAAAAGGGGATTTACGGCAACGCGGGTAGAAGACATTGCCGACCGGGTGGGGGTGACGAAAGGGACGGTCTATGTCTATTTCGAAACCAAGGAGGCCCTTTTCGAGGCTATGGTGAAGCACGCCTCCACGCCGTTCCGGGAGGTGTTCCGGGCCTATGCGCATAAGTCAGACGATCCCGTCGAGGAGCTTCGCCTGCTGCTCGAATTCCTGTTCGACGCACTCGTCGACAACCGAAAAATGCGGGAACTCTTTCGTCTGATCGTCGCCGAAGGCGCAAAATTCCCCGAACTCATCGACCAGCACCATGACACGATGATGGTCCCGGTCTTTGCACGCATCGATGCGATCCTCGAAGAGGGCGTGGCGAAAAAAAGGTTCAGGGCCAATCCTCCCGAACTTGCCAAGGTGGTGATGTCACCCATGGTCGGGACATTGGTTTTCCGGCTGATTTTCGACGACCGACGCATCCTGGACAAGCAGGCCGTGCTGAAGGTCCATCTCGACCTGATCATGCGCGGATTGCTGACTCCATGAGCATTTTCAAAACCCCTCTCTCAACCGACGCCGCCAATGCAGACATATTTGAGTTCAGTATATTCCTCGATCCCATGGCGTGACCCCTCCCGCCCGAGGCCCGACATCTTGACGCCGCCGAACGGCGCTTCAGCAGTGGAAATCGCCCCCGTATTGACGCCGACCATGCCATATTCAAGCGCCTCGGCAACCCGGAACACGCGGGAAAGATCACGGGCATAAAAATAGGATGCAAGGCCGAAATCGGTATTGTTGGCCTGCGCGATCACATCCGCTTCATCCTCGAAACGGAAAAGCGGGGCGAGCGGCCCGAAGGTTTCCTCACGCGCCACCTGCATACCGGCATCGACATTGCGCAGGATCGTCGGCTCGAAAAAATTGCCGCCCAGCGCGTGTCTTTTGCCGCCCGCTGCAATGTCGGCGCCTTTCGAAAGCGCATCGGTAATATGGGCTTCCACCTTGGCAACGGCGTTGCCATCGATGAGAGGACCGAGAATGCTTCCCTCCTCCAGCCCGTTGCCGACCTTCAACTGTGAGACGGCGCGTGCGAATTTTTCAGCGAAGGAGTCATACACGCCACGTTGTACATAAAGACGGTTGGCGCAGACGCAGGTCTGGCCATTATTGCGGAATTTGGCGAGGAGCGCGCCTTCCACGGCGGCATCGAGATCGGCATCGTCGAAAACGATGAAGGGAGCATTGCCGCCAAGCTCCAGCCCCAGTTTCTTGATGGTCGGCGCGCATTGCCGATAGAGATGTTCACCCGTGCGGGTCGAGCCGGTGAAGGTCAGAAGACGGATATCGGGGCTCGCCGTCAGCACCCCGCCTATTTCAGCAGCGGGACCGGTCACGATGCTGAAAAGTTCGAGCGGCAGGCCTGCGCGCTCGGCGAGAATGGCAAGTGCTATGGCCGAAAACGGCGTCTGCGGCGCAGGTTTCAACACCACCGCGCAGCCGGCGGCCAGCGCCGGGCCGACTTTACGGGTAATCATGGCATTGGGAAAATTCCACGGCGTGATGGCCGCAACCACGCCGACCGGCTGGCGCAGAACCAGAATGCGCTTGTCCGGCTGATGGCCGGGCACCGTCTCGCCATTGATGCGGCGTGCCTCTTCGGCGAACCATTCGATGAAACTTGCGCCGTAGGCAATTTCACCTTTGGCCTCAGTAAGCGGCTTTCCCTGTTCCAGCGTCAGGATCATACCGAGATCGTCGCGGTTTTCCATGACGAGCCGGTGCCACGCCTTCAGGATAGCCGCACGCTCACCGGCGGTGCGGCGCGCCCATGCCTTCTGGGCAATCACGGCGGCAGCGATTGCGTCCTGCGTTTCCGCTGCGCCGAGTTCGGGAACCTGTCCGACGATCTCCCCTGTTGCGGGGTTGCGGATCCTCGCCGTTTCACGACCATCGCAGCCGATCCATCGGCCTGCCACGGGCACTTTTTCATTGAGGAGTGTTGGATCACTCAGATGCATGGCCAATCCCTCAACAGAAAACCTGCGCCGACGCCGGGTCGAAGGCAAGATGCACGAGATCGCCACGGCTCAGTCCGGAAATCGCGTCGTGGCCGAAGGGCAGCCGCACGGCAAGCGGTTCACCTGAACCGGTATAGGCAACAACATGGACGTTGTTGCCAAGGAAGGTGATGTCGCTGACCGTGGCCTGAAAACCGGCGGCGGAAGCCAGCTTGCTCCGGCTGAGCTGCAGACGTTCCGGACGCAGCATCAGCGCCGCCTTCGTTCCGGGCGCGGCTTCGCCATGCACCGGAATATGATCGAAGACGATATCCCGGCCGAGCGAAACCGTCGCCTTTCCACCCGATGACGAGAGCAGATCGCAGGCGATAAAATCGCTGTCGCCGATGAATTCGGCCACGAAACGGGTGGTGGGGTGAGCATAAAGCTCCGGCCCCGTGCCGATCTGGTCGATCACCCCTTTCGAGAACACGGCGATCCGGTCGGAAAGGCGCAACGCCTCTTCCTGATCGTGGGTGACGTAGAGGATCGTCACTTCCGTCTGCTGGTGAATACGGCGGATTTCGAACTGGATTTCCTCGCGCAGCTTCTTGTCGAGCGCCGAGAGCGGCTCATCCATCAGAAGAACCGGCGGATCATAGGCAAGGGCGCGCGCCAGCGCCACGCGCTGCTGCTGACCGCCGGACATCTGCGCGGGCTTCCGGTCCTCGAAACCTTCGAGACGAACGAGCCGCAGCATCTCCTTCACCTTGGCATCGATCTCCGCCTTGCTCTTGCGGCGGACCTTCAGCGGAAAGGCGATGTTCTCACCGACCGACAGATGCGGAAACAGGGTATAACGCTGGAAGACCATGCCGATATTGCGTTTGTGCGACGGCGTCGACAGCAGGCTTTCACCATTCAGCAGGATGTCGCCCGCCGTCGGCTGCTCGAAGCCGGCGAGAATATAAAGCGTTGTGCTCTTGCCCGAACCGGACGGTCCGAGAAACGTCATGAACTCGCCCGGCTGCACCTCGAGATTGACGTCCTGAACGGCGACGACCGGCCCGTATTGCTTAGCGATACCGCGAATTTGCAGGAGCGGTTTGGTCATGTTTTCAGTCCTTTTCGCACAGCCGCGACAAGCAGCATGAGAATGATGGTCACCGCGATGAGAAGCGTTGAGGCGGCAGCGATGACAGGCGTCAGATCCTGACGCAGCGTCGCCCAGATTTTCACCGGCAGCGTCTGCAATGTGGGGCTTGCCATGAAGATCGCCAGCACCACCTCATCCCAGGAGGTGAGGAAGGAGAAGATCGCCGCCGAAAACAGGCCGTGGCTGATGGCGGGCAACGTGATGCGGATTTTCGCCTGTAACGGGCTTGCGCCGCACAGCACTGCCGCATCCTCTATCGACTTGTCGAAACCTTCGAGCGCACCGGTCAGCGCCAGAATGGAAAAGGGCAGCGCCACGACGAGATGGGCGATGACGAAGCCGGTGGTGGTGCCCGCAAGGCCGAGTTTCAGGAAAAAGGCGTAGAGCGCCACGGCAAGCACGACGACCGGCAGGATCATCGGTGTCATGAACAGCGCCCGCAGCGTGCTGCGCCCGATGAAACGGCCGCGCACCAGCCCGAAGGAGGCGACAAGACCGATGAGCACGGAAAGCACCGTGACCATGAGAGCGATGCGCAGGCTCGTCCAGGCGGCATCCAGCCAGCGTGGATCGGCAAAGAAATCCGCGTACCATTTCAGTGTCCAGCCGGGCGGCGGAAAAATCAGCCATTGCGACGAGTCGAAGGACAGCGCGGCGATGAAGACGATCGGGAGGATCAGAAATGCCGAGGTCAGCACGGTGATGAGAAGCAGCAGCCATTTCCAGAGGCCGAGGCTGTTATAATTCAAGAGCATGTCAGCGCCCCCCTGCCCCGGCCGCGCCGAAGAATTTCAGCTGCACGGCGTAAAAAGTGAGTGTCACCACCAGCAGCACCAGTGCGGCGGCCCCGCCCATGCCCCAGTTGACGAGCGACTGCACGAATTGCGCGATGAGTTCGGCCAGCATCATGTTCGCCGTGCCGCCGAGCAGCGCCGGGGTGACGAAATAACCGAGCGACATGACGAAGACCATCAGCGCGCCGGAGATCATGCCGGGTGCGGCGAGTGGAATGAGCACACGGGTCAGCGCCTGCCAGCTGGTTGCGCCGCACAGCGACGCCGCCTGGAGAATGGCGGGATCGATCTTGCGGATGACGCCATAGAGCGGGATGATGATGAAAGGCAGCATGATATAGGTCATGCCGATCGTCACGCCGGTAAGATTGTTGACCAGCGCCAGCGGCTGATCGATGATACCCAAACCCATCAGCGTCTTGTTGACGACGCCCGTGCGCTGCAACAGCACCATCCATGCATAGGTGCGCGCCAGAAGGTTGGTCCACATCGACAGAAGCAATATCGCGAAAACGATGGAGGCAAGCCGCGTCGGCATGATGGCAAGCGCCCAGGCAACCGGAAAACCGATCACCAGTGACACAAGCGTGACCAGTGCTGACACCGCGAAGGTGTTGAAGAAAATCTTCAGATAGGTGGAGCTGCCCAGCAGTGCCGCATAGTTGCCAAAGCCGAAGACGGGTTCGGTGACGCTGCGCGACAGCAGGATCAGAACCGGAACGACAAAGAACAGGACAAGCAGAACCAGCGCCGGCAGGGTGGCGGCAAAATTGCCGGGCCGGACGGGCATTCGCGCCGTCGCCTTCGTGCTGACTGTTTCATCGGTTAGCGAGACCATGTCCAAACCTCCCCGGACGTGGAAAATCGCGCGGGCGTTTCGCTGCCCGCGCCGTTATCTTATTTCGCCTGCCAGGCGTACCAACGCTCGCCGATTTCATCGCGGTGCTGCGCCCAGTAGCCCATATCGGCATCGACCTGGCTTGCGGTCTGCTGGTCCGGCAGGGTTTTCGCCGTTTCCGGATCCATCAGCTTGGCGGATTCGATGTTAACAGGAGCGTAGCCCGTCGCGGTCGCCATATCCGCCTGCGCCTGCGCGGAGGTGGCGAGTGCGATGAACTTCATCGCCGCATCCTTGTTCTTCGTTCCCTTGGGCACGACGAGGGAATCCGCTGCGGTGATGTTCTGTTCCCAGGAGGTCTCCACCTTCACGCCGCTCTTCTCGAGCGCCGTCATGCGGCCGTTCCAGACGCTGCCGAAGGGCGCTTCCGCCGATGCGATCAGCTGCTGCGACTGCGCCCCACCAGACCACCAGATGATATCGAATTTGATGGTATCCAGCTTCTTGAAAGCGCGGTCGAGATCAAGCGGATAAAGCTTTTCGGCGGCCACACCGTCGGCCAGAAGCGCAGCTTCTATCACGCCCGGTGCGGACCACTTGTAGAAGGTGCGCTTGCCGGGAAATTTAGCCGTATCGAACAGATCAGCCCAGCTTTTCGGGCAGGCGGCCACGGCGTCGACATTGCAGCCGATGACGAAGGAATAATAGAAGCTGCCGACGGAATAATCCGTCACGAAACGCGGATCGAGCTTCGTCTTGTCGATGACGGCGAAATCGAGCTTCTCCAGCAGGCCCGTCGGCCCGGCCTGCGCGGCATAGTCGCCTTCGACATCGACCACATCCCATGTCACGCCGTTTGCCTCGACCATGGCCTTCAGCTTGCCATAGTCGGTCGGGCCGTCCTGAAGCACGTTGATGCCGCTCGACACCATGAATTTTTCGGCCCAGGCCGCCTTCTGGGCGTCCTGCGTGGTTCCTCCCCAGCTGGAAAAAACCAGATCATTCGCCTGTGCAGCTGCACCGAGGGCGAAAAGTGCTGCGCATGTCGTCAATACCAGTTTCGATCTCATGTTCCCTTACTCCGTTTTAGAGCTTGTCGTTGGCATGCACGTCGCGACCGGCGGCTTTCAGTTGAGCGGTGAAAAACGCGCCGGCTTCATGATCTTGTTTTCGGCGACTTCGATGAGGTCGCGGATTTTCGGCAGAAACGACAACCAGCGCGGATCAGCCATCAGCTTCGCGCGTCGCTCCTCGCGGTCATCAAGGCTCGCAAAAGCCCAGATATGAACAATTTCGTTGATCGGGCCGATCTCGGAAAAGAAGTAACCCACCAATTCGCCGAGATGGCTTTTCTGGATTTCGATACCCTCTTCTTCCACGACCTTGAGATAGGCCGGGATGGCGCCGTTCTTCAGCCTGTAGGTGCGTATCTCGTAAAACATCGGCTCACCGCATCACGAAAGGATCGGGGATCGGGTCGTCGGAGGTGCGCAGCCATATGGTCTTGGTACGCGTATAATCGAGCGCCGCCGCAATCCCGCCTTCGCGTCCATCACCTGAGAGGCCAAAGCCGCCGAAAGGCGCGATCGGCGAGACGGCGCGATAGGTGTTTACCCAGACGATGCCGGCGCGGATCGCCTTCATCAGCCGGTGGGCACGCGTCAGGTTCTGCGTGAAGACGCCGGAGGCGAGGCCATAAACCGTGTCATTGGCGAGCGCGATGGCTTCCGCCTCGGTTTCAAACGAAACAACCGAAAGAACGGGACCGAAAAATTCCTTTTCCATGGAGGGTGAACGGATGCCGTCGCAATCGAGAATGGTCGGCCGATAGAAATAGCCGTCGCCATCGACAGACGCGCCGCCCGTCATCACTTTCGCACCGGCATCCACGGAGGCGGAAACCAGCGAGACGATGTGCTGGCGCTGGCGCTCCGTCGCCAACGGCCCCACTTCCGTCGCCATATCCAGCGGCGAGCCAATGCGGATTGCCTCAGCCTTCGCCGCCAAAATCTCGAGGAAACGGTCCTTGACGCTTTTTTCGATAATCAGGCGCGATCCGGCAACGCAGCTCTGGCCGGTCGCGGCAAAAATGCCCGCCACCTGCGCATTGGCGGCGCTTTCGAGATCAGCATCGGCGAAAACGAGGATCGGCGACTTGCCGCCGAGTTCCAGCGAGGTGGAGGCAAGGTTTTCAGCCGAATTGCGAACGATGTGACGCGCCGTTTCCGGGCCGCCGGTAAAGGCGATATGGGCCACCTTCGGATGGGTGGTGAGCGCATTACCGCAGGACGCGCCAAAACCGGTGACGATATTGACGACGCCGGCGGGAAAACCGGCCTCGTGCACAAGACGCGCAAATTCCAGCAGCGGTGCCGGTCCGTCTTCCGACGCCTTGACGACGAGGGTGCAGCCGGCGGCCAGCGCCGGGCCGATCTTGACGGCGGCGAGAAACAGCTGACTGTTCCACGGCACGATGGCCGCCACCACGCCAACGGGTTCACGCCGCAGCCAGACATCCATATCCGGCTTGTCGATGGGCAGATAGGCGCCCTCGATCTTGTCAGCAAGCCCGGCATAATAACGGTAGTAGTCCGCGACATAGGCGATCTGTGCCGACGTCTCGCGAATGATCTTGCCGGTATCGCGGGTTTCAAGTTCGGCAAGCGTCTTGGCATTTTCGGCAACCAGATCAGCCAGCCGGTAAAGCAGCTTGCCGCGCTGGGTCGCCGTCAGTTTCGACCAGGCGGCATCCTCGTAAAGCGCCCGATGCGCGGCCTCGACCGCGCAGCTGACATCCGCCTCGCGGCTTTCAGGCATGTCCGCCCAGGGCGCGCCGGTTGCCGGGTCGAGGCTGGAAAAGCTCGCCTCACCATTCTCGAAACGTCCGTCGATATAGCATTGAAAACGGCGCATCGTTTACTCCTTGAAAGCCGGCATGACATCGGAAAGAAAGCGCTCCAGCGAGGCCTTCTTCCGCTCGAAGCTCATGCCGGTATCGATCCAGAAAGAATATTCGTCATAACCCATGGCCTCATAGGCTTTGAGCCGGGTAATGACCTCATCGGCACCACCGACGACATTGTTCTTGCGCATGACATTACCGGACAGCATGGCGTTCCCGGCAATATCCTCCGGTGCAATGCGCTCGATCAGACCCTGATGAACCGGCTTTTCGTTTTTGAACCACGCGAAGAAATAATTGTAATAGACGCTCATCTCATGGGCCGCCTGCGCGATATCGGCTTCATCGGAACCGACATAGGTGTGGCGCAGCAGCATGATTTTCGGCCGCTGTTTTTCCGGGTTTTTGGCGCAGGCGTCGTTGAAGCGGCCCATCAGGGTTTCCACCTCGTCGTCGCCCTGCCAGAGCGGCGTCACCTGCACATTGCAATCGTTGGCAACGGCAAATTCATGCGAATTCGGATCGCGCGCCGCCACCCAGATTGGCGGGAACGGCTGCTGTAGCGGTTTGGGGGCAGAGGTTGTGGCCGGAAATTTGAAGAACTCGCCGTCATGGGCATAGTCGCCCGCCCACACACCTTTGATGGCAGGGATCAATTCACGCATCCGCTGGCCCGCACCCCAGGCATCGAGGCCGGGAAGCAGCCGCTCGTACTCGAACGAATAGGCGCCGCGTGCGATGCCGATATCGAGACGGCCATCACAAATGAGGTCCGTCATCGCCGCTTCGCCGGCAAGTTTGATCGGATGCCAGAAAGGCGCGATCACCGTACCGGTACCAAGACGCGCCGTTTTCGTGCGTCGCGCCAGATCGGCGATGGTCACGAAGGGGTTCGGAGCGATGGTGAAATCCATGCCGTGATGTTCGCCGGTCCAGATGGCATGCATGCCGCCACGGTCAGCGATTTCGCAGAGCGTCACGAACTCCTCATAGAGCGTCTTGTGATCCTGCGAGGCGTCCAGCCGTTCCATATGAACGAAGAGGGAAAATTTCATGGGTTTGCCGCCTTCATGGAGATGGGATGGACCTTGCCGGCGGTCTCGTTACCGACATAAACGCCGAAATTGCCGATCGAACTTTCCAGCACGAAACGATTGACGATATCCGCAGTCGCGCCGGAATCGAATGTTGCGCCACTCAGTGCGGCAGGCGACAGGAAACGGCCCTGACGCGGCGCGTCGTCACCATCGGCAAGCGCGTGGTAGACGATATGCTGGCGTCCATCCGCCTTGTTTTCAAAAACCGAGTAGAGAAAGCCCGTCTTGACGGAGAGCCCGGTCAATTCTTCCAGCCGCGATGTCAGCGCTGCGACCGGATCGCCGCCTGCAACGAGGCAGCCGGGCAGCGACAGCACATCATCCCCAACGAGGTAGATTTCACCGCGCCGTTCAAGAACCGCGCCAACGGCAATTTCACCCTCAGCCGCTGCCGACACCGCCTTGGCGGCCAGCATCGGTGTGAAATAACCGCCCCGCGCATAACCGAGGCCGTTCAGGCCGCTATTCTCGAAGGCGCCGATACGGCCGAGCAGGATGACATGGTCACCCGCCTGGATAACCTCCTGCATCGCGCATTCAAACCAGGCCGCGACATCGGCAAAGACCGGCGAACCCTGCGGCGCATCCGACCACACAGCGGCGGCAAAGCGGTCTTCCACCGGCCGGGCGAAAGTGTTGGACAGGTCTTTCTGGCTTTCCGACAAAATATTGACGGCAAAGTTTTTCGCGCCGGTCATCGTCGCAAAGTTGCGCGAGGTGCGGGCAAGGCAGATCAAAAGCAGCGACGGATCGAGCGAGACGGACGTGAAGGAATTGGCGGTGAAGCCGATGGGGTGTCCCGCATCATCCCGCGTGGTCACAATCGTGACGCCCGTCACGAAAGCGCCGAATGCATCGCGCAAAGCGCGTGGGTCAAGCGTTGCAACAGTCATTGCGGCTCCTCCTCTTCAGCCAGCCATTCGGCCATCAATGCATTGACAGTTTCAGGTGCGGTCAGATTGACCATGTGCCGGTGGGCATCGACGATGCGAGCGTAACCGCGCGGCGTGATCGCCGCCATCTGCTCGGCCATCAGCGGCGTCGAATTAGGGTCATCAGAACCAGTCAGAAAAAGCGCCGGGCAGGTGACCGAGGGCCAGCGATCCGCATAGGTCTCGTCCCCGCCCGCAAATGCGGTATAGGCGACCGCGTAACCTTCCGGATCGACCATATCCAGCCAGCCCCGCGTCAATTCCCGCGCGTGCAGGCTTTTGGGATCGTCGCCGAACCAGCGCAGCAACGGGCCTTCCTTGTCCACGCCGGTGGTGCGGATCGATGCCGCGCGGGCAAGAACCGCAGCCTTCGCCACCGGATCACGGCGATAGACACCGTTCAGATAACCGACGCGTGCAATGCGATCGCCGAAGGTCGCAGCGGCCCCGCCGGAAATCAGCGCACCCATGGAATGCCCGGCAACATTGGCGCGCGTAATCCGCATATCGTCAAGAAACCGGCCGAACCAGCCGACGAAATCCGTAAGCGTGCTACCGGCGGGCAGACGCTCGCTGCCGCCATGCCCCGGCATATCGACAGCGATGACGCGGTGCGTTCTGGAAAACACCTCGATCTGCGGTTCCCACGCTTCGAGCCGCATTCCCACACCGTGGATGAGGATCAGATCCTCACCGGCACCGGCCTCGAAATAGGCCGCCCCGCTCTCGGTCGTCTTGCGAGGGAGCGCGGCAGCACCTGCCTTTGCAACATTGACCGATGATGTGGTTGCCGCCTCCTGCATTTGCATAGCCCTCAAACGCCGGCCGGATTGGTGACATCCTGACCAAGATCCTTCAGATCCTGATACCGGTCACCGATGCGGTGGTGGGGCCGGCCGCCGACGGAAGCGCCGAGTGCGACGACGATCTCGTCCGCAGCCGGAGCGTCCGGAACGGAGGTCTGGATGGTCAGATAATGCGAACGACGGCCTTCATCGTTCTTGTCCATCAACGGGATCATGATCGGCGCATTGCCTGGACCACGGGTGTTGCAGAAGGCGAGATAGGACTTGGCGCCAACCGCGTGACGATAATGATTGCCGAAACGCAGCGTGTGGATGAGTGCGGAAGCGTGTTCGATCTCGCCATCCAGCCCGACAACCGCTGCCTTGCCATAGGCCTCCACCGCCTCTCCGGAACCGACGGCATCGAGGATCATCTTGGTCAGCAATTCACCCAGCACCGGCGCGCCCGCATGAATTTCCGGCTTCAGATTTTCCACGAAGCCTTTGCCAGCCCATGGATTTTTCACGACCGCGATGGCGGTGAACAGCTTCAAAGGCGTCGCGGCAGCCTTGCCTCCCTCAATCAACGTCGTTTCGACCTGTAGCAGGGTCTTGCGGATCTGGATGGACATGCGTGCTTTCTCCGTAAATATGATAGCTTATGGTATGCCATAATACAAAACTGTCAAGTGCCAGACATGCGCCGTTGAAAAATGGCACATTAGGCAGTTTTTCCAGTGGCTTACGTTTTAGAAATCGTCGATGCTGCCGTCATAGGCCAGTTCATAGAGACGCGTCATTTCGGGTGGCGTTGGGACACGCGGGTTGTTGGCCGGCGTGCCGGAAGCAAGACCCTGACGCACCATTTCCGGCAGAAGCTCGAAATAGCGGCTCTTATCGATGCCGAACTCCTGCGGGGTCGGCACCTTCAGCCGTTTGTTCAGGCCGATGAAGGCCTCCACCAGCTTGGTGCCGGCGACCCGGTCGCTGTCCGTGGCGGCAGCACAGCCCAGCGCACGGGCGGCGGCGGCATACTGCGGCAGAGCGGAATTCAGCGAAAACTGCGTGACCAGCGGCAACACCATCGCATTCGACATGCCGTGCGGCACGTGGAAAAAAGCCCCGACCGGCCGGCTAAGGCCATGGATCAGCGCTGTCGATGTATTAGAGACCGCAAGACCGGCATGGGTCGCGCCCAGCATCATCGCTTCGCGCGCATCCCGGTCATCAGGGTTATCAGCCACTTTTTCGAGATTTGCCCCGATCAGTTTCAGCGCGGAAAGCGCCAGTGCCTCGGAATGGGGGTTGCCGTTGCGGTTGACCAGCGCTTCCAGCGCGTGGGTCAGCGCATCGATACCGGTATCGACCGTAACCCGGTAAGGGCAGGTCAGCGTCAGCTCGTAATCGATGATGGCGGCGACAGGCAAAGCGGCGGTGCCAAGGATCAGCATTTTTTCGCTTGCCACCGTATCCGTCACAACGGCGGCGCGGGTCACTTCCGATCCGGTTCCGGCGGTCGTGGGGATGGCAATCACCGGCATGACGGCGAAATCCACGATCCGTGGCACCTTCAGGGCACGCAGCTCTTCGCCGCTGGTCGCGACGATGGCAGCCGCTTTTGCGGTATCGATGGCGCTGCCGCCGCCGAGTGCCACGAGACCATCATGACCGCCATCTGAAATGCGTTTCACCAAAGCGGCGATCGAAATGTCCGTCGGGTCTTCCACGACATCGGCGAAAATGGCGGCTTCGATGCCTTCGCCACTAAGCGCCTGCAAAAGTGTATCGGCATGGCCGAGCTTTTGCATGACCGGGTCGCAGACCAGCAAGGGGCGAGAGACCCCCAGTGATTTCAGCACAGCCGGCAATCGGAAACGACTGCCGCCGCCGATCAGCATTTCACGGGGCATCAGGACACGGTTTATCATTGCGGTTCTCCGCCACTCTTATTCTGCGTTGTTCGGAACGGCTAAAGGCCCTATGACCTGAAACGGAATATCGCTATCCGGCTCAGGCCGAGATGAGCCTAATGCGCCAGGATTTTCGAGAGGAACGAGCGGGCGCGCTCCGTCTTCGGGTGGGTGAAGAAGCTGTCGCCCTCGCCGATCTCAACGATTTCGCCGCCATCCATAAAGACGATCCGGTCCGCCACCTTGCGGGCAAAACCCATCTCATGCGTCACCACCATCATCGTCATGCCCTCCTGCGCCAGCGAGACCATGACATCGAGGACCTCGTTGATCATTTCCGGATCGAGCGCCGATGTCGGCTCGTCGAAAAGCATGGCAACCGGGTCCATCGCCAGCGCGCGGGCAATGGCGACACGTTGCTGCTGGCCGCCCGACAATTGGCCGGGATATTTCTTCGCATGCGCCGTTAGCCCCACCCGCTCAAGCAGGGCGTTGGCCTTGGCAAGCGCTTCCGCCGGTGAGCGGCCGAGAACCTTCTCCTGCCCGATGCTGAGGTTTTCGAGGATCGTCATATGCGGAAAAAGCTCAAAATGCTGGAACACCATGCCCACTTTGGAGCGCAGCTTCGGCATGTCGGTCTTCGGGTTGGTCACTTCCACCCCGTTGACGGTGATGACGCCGTTGCCGATCGTCTCAAGCGCGTTCACACATTTGATCAGCGTCGATTTGCCGGAGCCGGATGGGCCGCAGATGACGACGACTTCGCCCTTGGCAACATTCAGGCTGCAATTGGTCAGAACCTGAAAATGCGGACCGTACCATTTATTGATGGACTGGAGTTCGATCATGCTGGTTGTTTGCGACATCGGACCGCTCCTCAATGTATGTCAGTCGACATGGGCCCATAGGCCTTGCCGAAGCGTTTCTCGATCCGGCGCTGGATGAGTTCCCAGGCGGTCGTCATGGCGAGGTAATAAAGGGCCGCAACCGTGAAAAGCTCCAGCACGAGGAACTTCTCCTGAATGAGCACCTGCGTGCGGCGCAGAAGCTCCTCCATGGAAATGATAGAGGCGATCGAGGTCGTCTTCAGCACGCCGTTAACGGAATTGCCAAGCGGCGGAATGATGATGCGGAAGGCTTGTGGCGCCACGATGTAACGCATCACCTGCGCTTCGGTCATGCCGATGGCCCGCGCCGCGTTGATCTGGCCCTTGGGAACGGCAGCGATGCCGGCCCGGACGATTTCCGACAGATAGGCCGCTTCGCAGAGCGACAGGCCGATCAGAGTGGATTGCAGAACCGTGAGCTTGATGCCCATCTGCGGCAGGCCGGTGTAAATGATGATGAGCTGCACCAGAAGCGGCGTGCCGCGAAAGATCCAGGTGTAGAAATAGGCCGGCCCGGACAGGAACCGGTATTTCGACATGCGCATCACAGCAATGACGAAGCCGAGCGCCAGACCCGCCGTCATGGCGAAAACCGTGAGGCCGAGCGTCACCAGCGCGCCCTCGAAAAGATAATAATTCGTCAGGTATTCGAAGAAACCTTCCCAGTTCCAACCCTTCACGTCTCTCTCCAGTTCATGCGGGCTCCAATTCATGCGGGAACAGTCGCGGCGAGAACCCTCCCACCGCGATGACAGTTCAGATGGCTGGAATTCAACCTTCCGGGCCGAGAACGGCGAGATCGCCGGGGGCAATGCTGACGCCATAACCACCCATCAGCTTCTCAAGCGAGCCATCGGCTTTCATCTCCTTCAGAGCGAGGGAGACGGCATCAGCGACGTCCTTGTTGCCGAAGGACAGCGAGCCGGGGGTGGGATACATGCCGGAAAGCGCATGGGTGAATTCACCACGGTCCTGATACTGCTTGGCAACCGGATCGATGGATACAGCCGCCTGCACCTGGCCTGCGCGCAATGCCTGATAGACCGTCGCATAATTGTCGAACAGGTTGATGGTCATCGGCGCGAGGCCGCGTTTCTTGAAGTCCTCGTTCAGTTCCTTGATCTTGCGCTCTGCATAACCGCCAATATCGGTGCTGACGGCCTTGCCGGCCAGATCGTCGACCTTGGTGATGGGATCGGACGCGCCGACCGCCGTGGAAATGCTGATGGCAAGGTTTTCATAGGGGATCATGAACAGGATCTTGCGTCGTTCCGCCGTCACGAACAGGCCGGCATTTATCAGGTCCCAGCGGCCGCCCTGCAGGCCCGGCACCATCGTCGCATATTCGGTGCTGATGTATTCAGGCTTCAAGCAGAGACGCTTGGCGATCTCATAACCCAGCTCGATGCGCAGGCCTTTCAGGACACCTTGCTGGTCGGCATAGGCCATGGGCGGCAGGGTCGGGCTGGTGGCCATGACGAGATGGCCGGGCTTGATGAGATGATTGTCGGATATTTTCGGCGTGCAGTCCTGTGCAACGGCGGCACCGGCAAAAAGAGTGATGGCGACGCCCGCCAGAAAGGTTTTGGCGCGCACGACTGTGCATTTCCGGGAAATCGGATTCCAGTTCATATTTAGCTCCGCTCTTTATATTATTGATTATGGCATACCATCACACCAAACGGTTTACCCTGTCAAGAAGCGGACAAGTATTTTTCTAAATTATTGAAAAACAATGGTAAAATAAAAATAGCGCAACCTTGCGGCTCCCGGCAGGGCAGCCGCAAGGGCGGGGCAACGAGAGCGCCGAAGACTTTCAGTCGGCGGTTTTTTGCGCCGTGAGGACGGCTTCAGCGATGGCGCAAGCGCTCGTCACATGGTCGAGCGCGGCTTTGTAGGCGGCGTCACCATCTCCCTGGCGGATCGCCTCGACAATCTTTTCCATCTGCGCCGGGCCTTCGGTATCGCGGCTTTTCGTCTTGATCGTCATGGAGCGCAGATGGTTGATCCGCACCGTCAGCAGATTGACGACACCCCAGGCGACCTGCCGGTCGATCTTGCTGAACAGCGTATGGTAAAAGGACGAGGTATGCGCCAGCACGCCCGGCATATCCTTGGAGACATAGCTCTCTCGAATATGTTTCAGCGAAACCTCAAGCGCCTCGACGATGGCGGGATCGCGGCGTTCGGCACAGAGCCGGGCCGCCATTCCCTCCAGTGCGCCGCGAATTTCGTAAATCTGCTTGGCCTCATTGAGATCGAGCAGCGCAACCATCGGACCCTTGTTCGGCAAATTCGCGACCAGCCCTTCGGATTCCAGATGCCGCAAAACCTCGCGCACGATGGTGCGGGACACGCCGAGCTGGGCGCAGAGATCGCGCTCGACCAGACGGTCGCCGGGGCGGAAGTAACCGTTCACGATGGCATCCCGCACCTTGTCGAGCGCAAGTTCCCTCAACGTCTTCGTTGGACGCTCAACGCGAATGGCAGTTCCCTGCAAAGCACCGGTCATGGTATCACCTCGTTTGGCACATCCCGCTTCGGCTCGCCGCAAGCAGAATCGGGTTCTGGCTCTTGATATTATGGCGTACCAACTTATTTAGCCGCGCATCATCTTTATGGCAACAGCAGAGCTGCGGCAGGCGGATGGTCACAGCAGGCGGAAACCTTATCCCATTCTTTCCGAGGCGTAGGAGCCGGGACCGGGTGGGAAGACAACTGTGCGGTTACCGTTGATGAAGGTGCGGTGGTGGATGTGAGCGTGGATGGCCCGGGCCAGTACCTGCGCCTCCACATCGCGGCCGAGCGACACATAATCCTCAGCGCTCTGTGCATGGGTGATACGCACGATATCCTGCTCGATGATCGGGCCTTCATCCAGATCGGCTGTCACATAATGCGCCGTCGCGCCGATCAGCTTCACGCCGCGCTGATAGGCCTGCTTGTAAGGGTTGGCGCCCTTGAAGGACGGCAGGAAGGAATGGTGGATATTGATGATCTTACCCGACATCGTCTCGCACATTCTGTCGGAAAGCACCTGCATGTAGCGGGCAAGCACGATCAGCTCCGTTCCGGTGCTTTCAGCAATCTCCATGATCCGGGCTTCGGCCTGCGGCTTGTTTTCCTTCGTCACCGGAATGTGGTGGAAAGGAATATCGTGATTGACGACGACCTTCTGGTAATCGAAATGGTTGGAGACGACGCCGACGATATCGATCGGCAGCGCGCCGATGCGCCAGCGGTACAGCAGATCGTTCAGGCAATGGCCGAAACGCGAGACCATCAGCATAACCTTCATCCTTTCGGACTGGTCATGCAAAGCCACCTCCATGCCGAACTTTTCCGAGATCGGCGCAAGCCCGGCCACAAGGTCCTCTCGTCTGGCGCCCTCCTCGGAAATGAACCCCACCCGCATGAAGAAGCGGCCCGTACCAAGATCGTCGAACTGCGAACTATCGACGATGTTGCAGCCCTTATCAGCCAGGAAGCCAGAAAGGGCGGCAACGATGCCGCGGGTGGATTTGCATGTGACGGTCAGGACGAAGTTCGTCATCTGGCGCTCTTTCTGTCATCGATATGGGAAAAACCCGCGCGGTTTGATGCGCGCGGGAAAAGCCGCAAGGGCGGCGGGGAAAACCGAGGTCAAACGTCGAGCGTGGTCTGATGCTCCCAGGCGGTGAACTGCGCGCAATAGCTGTTCCACTCGCCCTGCTTGAGCTTCACATAGGCCTTTGAGAATTCGAGGCCCAGCGCCTGCTGCAACTCTTCATCCTTCTCATATTCGCGCAATGCATCGAGAAGATTGAGCGGCAGCTTCGGCGCATCCGTAACCGTGTGGCCCTCACGATACATGTCGATATCGTAGTGCGGACCCGGATCGGCCTGCGAACGGACACCGGACAATCCGGCGGCGATGATGATGGCCTGCAGTAGATAGGGGTTCACGGCACCATCCGGCAGGCGCAGTTCGAACCGCCCCGGCCCCGGCACGCGCACCATGTGGGTGCGGTTATTGCCGGTCCAGGTCACCGTATTCGGCGCCCATGTCGCGCCCGAAATGGTGCGCGGCGCGTTTATGCGTTTGTAAGAATTGACCGTCGGATTGGTGATAGCGGCAAGAGCGGAGGCATGTTTCATGATGCCGCCGAGAAAGGTCTTGCCCTGGGCGGAAAGCCCAAAAGGCATCGCCTTGTCGGCGAAGGCGTTGACCTTGCCGTCGAGGTCCCAGACCGAAATATGGGCATGGCAGCCGTTACCGGTCAGCCCTTTGAATGGTTTCGGCATGAAGGTGGCGCGCAACCCATGCTTTTCGGCAACGGACTTGACCATGAATTTGAAGAAGGAATGTTTATCGGCGGTCTGGAGCGCATCGTCATATTCCCAGTTCATCTCGAACTGGCCGTTCGCATCTTCATGGTCATTCTGGTAGGGCTTCCAGCCAAGCTCCAGCATGTAATCGCAAATCTCGGCGATCACATCGTAACGGCGCATCACCGCCTGCTGGTCGTAACACGGCTTTTCCGCCGTGTCGTACTCGTCGGAGATTTTTGCACCGTCAGGTGAAATCAGGAAAAATTCCGGCTCCACGCCGGTTTTGACCCGCAAGCCTTTTTCGGCCGCTTCGGCGATGAGCTTTTTCAACATCACGCGCGGCGCCTGTTCCACCGGCTGGTCTTCCATGACGCAATCGGCTGCAACCCAGGCAACATCCTTTTTCCACGGAAGCTGGATAACCGACGAAGCGTCCGGCACGGCGAAAAGATCGGGATGGGCCGGCGTCAGATCGAACCATGTGGCGAAACCGGCAAAACCCGCGCCACCCTTCTGCATATCGGCGATGGCTTCGGCGGGAACCAGCTTGGCGCGCTGGCCGCCGAAGAGATCGGTATAGCTGATCATGAAATATTTGATGCCCTTTTCGGCAGCAAATGTGGAGAGGTCCAGTGTCACGTCATTCCCCTTTTTTTGGTATCAGACACTTCATTGACAAAAGACGGACGCATCCTCCCAAATGCGTCCGTCCATTATGTTGTTTAAAAACTGCCTTTCCCCGGAAACCAGTTGGTTCCCGCCAGAGGAACCTGCGCCATGGCGGCGGCCTCCATGGTCAGCGCTACCAGATCTTCCGGCTCCAGATTGTGGAGATGGTTCTTGCCGCAGGCACGCGCGATGGTTTGCGCTTCGAGCGTCATGACCTTCAGATAATTGGCAAGGCGACGGCCGGCAGCGATCGGATCGAGGCGTGCGGCAAGCTCCGGGTCCTGCGTCGTGATGCCGGCCGGGTCTTTGCCTTCGTGCCAGTCATCATAAGCGCCGGCGGTGGTGCCGAGTTTCTGATATTCGTCTTCCCAGTGCGGATCATTATCCCCCAGCGCCACCAGCGCCGCCGTGCCGATGGCGACCGCATCGGCCCCCAGCGCCAGCGCCTTGGCGACATCAGCACCTGAACGAATGCCGCCGGACACAATCAGTTGCACCTTGCGGTGCATGCCGAGATCCTGAAGCGCCTGAACGGCGGGGCGAATGCAGGCAAGCGTGGGCATGCCAACATTCTCGATGAAGACATCCTGCGTTGCCGCCGTGCCGCCCTGCATACCGTCAAGCACCACCACATCGGCACCGGCTTTCACCGCCAAAGCCGTGTCGTAATAGGGGCGTGCGCCGCCGACCTTGATGTAGATCGGTTTTTCCCAGTCGGTGATTTCGCGCAATTCGAGGATCTTGATTTCCAGATCGTCAGGGCCGGTCCAGTCAGGATGACGGCAGGCGGAACGCTGGTCGATGCCCTTGGGAAGATTGCGCATATTGGCGACGCGATCGGAAATCTTCTGGCCGAGCAACATGCCGCCGCCGCCCGGCTTCGCACCCTGGCCGACAACGATCTCGATGGCATCCGCACGGCGCAAATCCTTGGGGTTCATGCCGTAACGCGACGGCAGATACTGATAAACCAGCGTCTGGCTGTGGCCGCGCTCCTCATCCGTCATGCCGCCATCACCCGTCGTGGTGGAGGTGCCGGCAATCGTCGCGCCACGGCCGAGCGCTTCCTTGGCGTTGCCGGAGAGAGCGCCGAAGCTCATGCCGGCAATGGTGATCGGCGTTTTCAACGTGATCGGCTTTTTGGCAAAACGCGTGCCGAGCGTAACTGTCGTATCGCATTTCTCGCGGTAACCCTCGAGCGGATAACGCGAGATGGACGCACCGAGAAACAACAGGTCATCGAAATGCGGAACCTTGCGCTTGGTGCCCGCGCCGCGAATGTCGTAAATACCGGTCGCCGCCGCCCGGCGGATTTCCGCCAGCGTGTGGTCGTCGAATGTCGCGGACTTGCGCGGCGGGGTGAAGGGGTTGTGATAGCTCATCTAAATATCCCTCGCCTCAATACGCGTCGGCGTTGTCGATGTTAAAATTGTAGAGCGTGCGGGCCGAACCGTAGCGCTTGAACTCGCTTGGGTTGACATCGGTGACGCCGGCTTTCTCAAGAAGTTCGGCAAGTTTCTCCAGATGTTCGGGCCGCATTTCCTTCTCGATGCAATCGGCACCGAGGCTTTTAACCGCACCGCGCACGAAAAGCTTTGCCTCATAGAGAGAATCGCCCAGCGCATCGCCCGCATCGCCGCAGACGACGAGATGGCCGGACTGGCCCATGAAGGCGGACATGTGGCCGATATTGCCCTTCACGACGATATCGATGCCTTTCATGGAAATGCCGCAGCGGGAGGCGGCATTTCCTTTGATGACCAGCAGCCCGCCGCGACCGGTGGCCCCGGCATATTGCGAGGCGTCGCCCTCTATAACGACAGTGCCGGACATCATGTTTTCCGCAACGCCCGGCCCGGCCGAACCGTGCACGGTGACGGTGCCGCCATCATTCATGCCGGCGCAATAATAACCGACCGAGCCGCGCACATCGACGGTCACGGGGCTGTCGATGCCGACGGCGACGGCATGGTGGCCGCGCGGATTGACCACTTCGAATTCGGTATCGTTGACGCCGGAGGAAAGGCCGTGGAGGGCGCTATTCAGTTCACGCAACGGTGTGTGGGAGAGATCGAAAACTGGCATGGATTATGACTTTCGCAATATGCGCCAATGGACAGGTCTCAGGCGGCCTTTTCATGGTCCCAGAAATAGACGGTCGCCGGTTCCGGCTCCCAGACACGGGCATTTTCGATGCCGGGCAGATTGACCAGCGCGCGATATTCGGAGCCGAAAGCGACATATTGATCGGTCTCGGCCATCACAGCCGGCTTGCAGGCGATGGGATCGCGCACCACGCCGAAACCGGATTTGGTGCCGACGACGAAGGTGAAGAAGCCGTCTAGGTCGTCAAGTGCACCGGTCAACGCCTCGCCGAGATCCTTGCCTTTGGCCATTTCCGCCGTGAGATAGGCGGCGGCCACTTCCGAGTCGTTCTGGGTTTCGAAGCTCATGCCTTCGCGCACCAGCTCGCGGCGCAGATTATTGTGGTTGGAGAGCGAACCATTATGCACCAGGCACTGATCGGCACCGGTGGAGAATGGATGCGCGCCAAGCGTCGTCACAGCTGATTCCGTCGCCATGCGGGTGTGGCCGATGCCGTGACTGCCGGCCATGGAGCGCACGTTAAAACGGGCGACGACATCCTTCGGCAGGCCGGTTTCCTTGTAGATTTCCACGCTGTCGCCGGAACCCATGACCCGGACATCCGGGCGGATGGCGGCAAGAGCCGCACGAATGCCATCGAGCTTATCGGCAGGGATATCCAGCACCGCATGGGTGCTTTTCACCGTGACCAAGGCTTCGACACCGTTTTCGTTCAGCGCCTCGGCAAGGCCGGAAAAATCAGCGGCAGGATTAGGCGACTGGATCGTGACTTTTGCACGGCCTGCCGCAGTACTTCCGTAGATCGCGATGCCGGCCGAATCCGGCCCGCGATCGGTCATGGTGATGAGCATGTCCGAAAGCAGCTCACCCAGCTGCGGTTCAAGGCTTTTGTCCTTCAGGAATAGTCCAACAATGCCGCACATCGACAGGCGCCTCCATTCGTTTCTGAATGAAGGGCTAACATATGGAATTCCACCAAGTCAACTACCAGGAATATTTTTTTCTTCTAAGGCAACTTTTCAATCATTGGCCACCCGCCTTTGCGGATAGGAAATGATCGACAAATAGCGGGCGGGAAGCTTCATCAGTTCCTCTGGCCCATGCGGCGCATCGGCGTCGAAAAACAGGCTGTCCCCCGTCTCCATGGTGAAAAGCTGCTCGCCGTGGCGGTAAACCACCTCGCCTTCCAGCATGTACAAAAACTCCATGCCCTCGTGCTGGAAGGTCGGAAACACATCAGAATCAGTCGTCAGCGTGATGAGATAGGGTTCGACGGTGACACCGCTGGTATTGTTGTCGATATGGCCAAGCAGGCTGTATTGATGGCCGGCGCGGGTGCCTCGGCGATCGATATTCACTCCTTGACCAGCCTTGACGAAGGTGGCGCTGCGCGGCTCCTCGAAACCACGAAAAAAAGCCGTGATCGGCACACCCAGCGCCTTTGACAGCGTCTGCAGCGTGGTGAGCGACGGGGAAATATTGCCGTTTTCGATCTTGGAAAGCATGCCCACCGATACGCCCGTGGCCGATGCAAGATCAGTGACGGTGATGCCGAGCTTCTTGCGATAGGTCCGTACCTCGTGGCCAATCGCCATTTCCAGATTGTTGACCCTCGGCTCGCGAACGGCATGCGGGTCTTGCGACAGAACCTGCGCTTGCTCGACCTTGGTGGTTTCCTTTGCCATGGGATCCTCCGGCAATATCGTGTTTTTCCTTCTTTACAGGAAAACTATTTTAATTCGGAGGAAATCTTTGTCCTTAGCGCATTCGGAGTGTGGCCAAAATGGGCCTTGAAGCTTCCCGAAAAATGACCCGCACTGGAGAAGCCGGTGGCGAAGGCAACTTCCGCGATGGAGAGCGGGCTTTGTTCCAGAAGCCGCCGGGCATGATCAAGGCGGATCGCCCGATAGGTATCGAGAAAACTCGTCTTAAGATGGGTCGCGAAAAGCCGGTCCAGGTGCCGCGCGCTCGTTCCCGCCAGTTTCGCCATGTTCCGCCGGTCAAGCGGGCTTTCGATGGCCGTTTCCATTTTTTCCAGCACGGTCAGCAAGGCCGGGTGGTTGGTGCCGTAGCGCTCCGCCGAGGAGCCGCGTTGCGGCGCGCCGGGTTCGGCCACAGCCGTGTGCAGATACCAGTCGCTGACACGCCGTGCGAAATGCGCACCCATTCTCTGCGAAATCATCGCATGCATCATATCAAGTGGCGCAACACCACCGGCGCAGGTGATGCGGTCACCATCGAAAACAAACCGCGCCTGTCGGGGCGAGAGGTGGCCGAAAGCCTCCCGCAGCACCGGCGCATGTTCCCAATGGATGGTGAAATCGCGATTATCCAGCAGCCCCGCCGCTGCCAGCACATAAGCACCGCTGGAAATGCCGCCTATCCGGACACCCTGACGCGCCAGCCGCCGCAATGTGCCAAACGAATTTTCCGCAATTGCCCAGTCCTGCGGCCCGCCGCCAGCACAGACGAAAATGGTGTGGCATCGCTCGCCAGCGGCGGCGAGCGCTTCGCAATCGATATTGATGCCGGACGAGCTTCTGACAGCCTCACCATCGAAGGAGAGAGGCACGATCTCATAGAGATCGGTTCCGGCAATCAGATTGGCGGCCCGCAGCGGCTCCGCCGCCGACGCGTAAGACATCAGCGCGAAATTCGAAACGAGGACAAAACCGATCCGCTGGAGGTTCTTCTGTTCAATTGTCGTCATGTCTTTATTCTAGATTATAATGTCCTTTATCTGCAATTCTCTTTTCGACCCACCGGCTACACTCGTGAAATATCGTTCGAGGTACGCCAGATGCGCTATTCCGCTTTTTCCATTTTCATGAACGGCCTTCTCGGCAACAAAGCGTGGAAGCCCGCATGGCGTGATGTTGCGCCCAAACCGCATTATGATGTCATCATCGTTGGCGGCGGCGGGCACGGGTTGGCGACGGCCTATTATCTCGCCAAGGAATTCGGCATCACCAATGTCGCGGTGCTGGAAAAGAACTATGTCGGCTCCGGCAATGTCGGACGCAACACCACCATCATCCGCTCCAACTATTTGCTGCCCGGCAACAACCCCTTCTACGAGCTTTCTATGAAGCTGTGGGAAGGGTTGGAGCAGGATTTCAACTTTAACGCCATGGTCTCGCAGCGTGGCGTGCTGAACCTCTTCCATTCGGATGCGCAGCGTGACTCTTATACGCGGCGCGGCAATGCCATGCGGCTGCACGGCGTCGATGCCGAATTGCTGGATAAGGCGTCAGTGAAGGCGATGTTGCCGTTTCTCGATTTCGACAATGCCCGCTTTCCCATTCACGGCGGCCTGCTGCAAAAGCGCGGCGGCACCGTGCGGCATGATGCAGTGGCCTGGGGTTATGCGCGCGGCGCGGACAGCCGAGGCGTCGACATTATACAGGGCTGCGAGGTAACCGGCATTCGTCGGGAAAACGGCAGGGTCGTGGGCGTCGAGACCAGCAAGGGCTTTATCGGTTGCGGCAAGCTGGCACTGGCGGCGGCGGGTAACTCCTCGCAGGTGGCCGGCATGGCCGGGCTGAAACTGCCGATCGAAAGCCACGTATTGCAGGCTTTTGTGTCAGAAGGGTTGAAACCCTTCATCGATGGCGTCGTCACCTTCGGGGCGGGGCATTTTTACGTTTCGCAATCGGACAAGGGCGGCCTCGTCTTCGGCGGCGATATCGATGGTTACAATTCCTATGCCCAGCGCGGCAATCTGGCGACGGTCGAACATGTCGCCGAAGCCGGCAAGGCGATGATACCGGCGCTCTCCCGCGTCCGGGTTCTGCGCTCTTGGGGCGGCATCATGGATATGTCGATGGACGGCTCACCGATCATCGACCGCACGCCGATCGACAATCTCTACCTGAATGCCGGCTGGTGTTACGGCGGCTTCAAGGCGACGCCCGCATCCGGTTTCTGCTTCGCCCATCTTCTGGCGCGCGGCGCACCGCAGGAAACGGCAACGGCCTTCCGGCTGGATCGCTTCCAGCGCGGTTACCTCATCGATGAAAAAGGCCAGGGCGCCCAGCCCAACCTTCATTAAATTGCGGATCAAGGACATCTGAAATGGCAAGTCTCGTGCCCTGCCCGCATTGCGGGCCAAGACCCAAGGAAGAATTCACCATTAAGGGTGCCGCCCTTGCCCGGCCGGCAGCGGATGCCGGCGCCGAGGAATGGTTCGATTACGTCTATCTGCGCGATAATCCGCGCGGCACCTATGAAGAATATTGGCACCACACCGCTGGTTGCCGCCGCTGGCTGGTCGTTAGCCGCGATACGGTCACCCATGAGATATCCGCCTGCCGTGATGCCGCCGATGAGAAGAAAGTGACAAGCGCATGACCTTCCACCGCCTGAAGACCGGCGGTCTGATCGACCGCTCCAAACCGCTTTCCTTCACTTTCGACGGCAAAACCATGCGAGGCTTCGAAGGCGACAGCCTTGCCTCCGCCCTGCTCGCCAACGGCCAGCAACTCGTCGGCCGCAGTTTCAAGTATCACCGCCCGCGCGGCATATTGACGGCGGGCGCCGCCGAGCCGAACGCGTTGATGACGATTGGCAGCGGCGGGCGTACGGAGCCGAACACGCGCGCCACCATGCAGGAGCTTTATGCCGGGCTGGAAGCGAAAAGCCAAAACCGCTGGCCCTCCCTCGATTTCGATATCGGCGCACTGACCGGCCTTCTTTCGCCCTTTCTCGGCGCGGGTTTCTACTACAAGACGTTCATGTGGCCCGCCGCCTTTTGGGAAAAAATCTACGAGCCCTTCATTCGCAAAGCCGCCGGTCTCGGCAAGGCAAGCTACGAGGCAGACCCGGATGCCTATGACAAATGCTGGGCGCATTGCGATCTGCTGGTGATCGGTTCCGGCGCAGCGGGACTTGCAGCGGCGCTTGCCGCAGGGCGCGTCGGCGCACGCGTCATCATTCTGGACGAACATTCCGTCGCGGGTGGTGGGCTTTTGTCTGAAACCGCAATCATAGGCGGCAAGAGCGCTCCGGATTTCACCGCGCAATGCATTGCCGAGCTCGAAGCCCTGCCGAATGTGACGGTACTGACGCGGACCACGGCCTTCGGCTGGTATGACGGCAATGTCTTCGGCGCGGTGGAGCGGGTACAGAAGCACTTGGCTCACCCCAAAACGCATGTGCCGGTGGAGCGCCTGTGGCGCATCGTCGCCAAACGCGCGCTGCTTGCCACCGGCGCGGAAGAGCGGCCGCTGGTCTTCGGCGGCAATGATATTCCCGGCGTGATGGTGGCGAGCGCCATGCGCAGCTATCTCAACCGTTATGCCATAAGCCCCGGCAAGACGACGGCGATTTTCACCACCAATGACAGCGGTTACTCGCTCGCCCGCGATCTGGAGGCGCAGGGTGTCACTCTTGCCGCCATCATCGATAGCCGCCAGCAGGGTAATCCCGGTTACGAAGGCAAGGCGCGTGTCATCAAAGGTGGCGTCGTCTCGAATGCAAAGGGCGGCAAGGCGCTGTCCGCCATAGAGATTTATGCCAATGACCGCACGGAGAGCATGAATATCGATGCGCTCGCCATGTCGGGCGGTCTCAGCCCCGTTATCCATCTTGCCTGCCATCGCGGCGGAAAGCCGGTCTGGTCGGAAGACAATGTTGCCTTCCTCGCACCCGCCAATCTCAAGGGGCTCGAACTCGCCGGCACGGTATCCGCGATAAATGGCATCGCCGCCTGCCTTGAGGATGGCGCGCGAAAGGGTGCGGCGCTTGCGCAGGATCTTGGTTTTGCAGCGACCACACCGACATTCGGCGTCGTGGAAAACGACATCGTAGCCCCGCCCGCAAAGCCGCTCTGGTCCATCCCCGGCATCAAGGCGAAAGCCTTTGTCGATTACCAGAATGATGTTCATCGCAAGGATCTTGGCCTTGCCGTCAGCGAGGGTTACGGCCATGTCGAACTGGCCAAGCGTTATACAACAAACGGCATGGCGACGGATCAGGGCAAGCTTTCCAACGTCAACGCCATCGGGCTGCTGGCCGAGGCGCGTGGCGTTTCCCCGGCGGATGTCGGCACCACCACGTTCCGGCCGTTCTACACGCCCGTCTCCTTTGGCGCGCTCACCGGCGCTTATCACGGCCATCATTTTCAGCCGGTGCGGAAATCACCGCTGCATGGCTGGGCCGAGAAAAACGGGGCGATCTTCGTTGAAACCGGTCTCTGGTATCGCTCCTCCTGGTTTCCCCGCAGCGATGAAAACGACTGGCGGGAAAGCGTTGACCGCGAGGTTCTGAACGTTCGCAAAAATGCCGGCCTCTGCGATGTGTCGATGCTCGGCAAGATCGAGATTTGCGGCCGCGACGCTGCCGAATTCCTCAACCGGGTCTATTGCAATGCCTTCCTCAAGCTGCCGGTCGGCAAGGCGCGATATGGCCTGATGCTGCGCGAAGACGGTATGATCTATGACGACGGCACCACCAGCCGGCTGGAGGAAAACCGCTTTTTCATGACAACCACCACGGCCTATGCGGCAGGTGTCATGAACCATCTTGAATTCTGCGCCCAGGCGCTCTGGCCCGATCTCGACGTGCGGCTTGCCTCGGTCACCGATCAATGGGCGCAGATGGCGATTGCCGGACCCAAGGCACGCACCATTATCCAGAAAATCGTCGATGAGGATATTTCCGACGACGCCTTTCCCTTCCTTGCGGCAAAAGAAGTCTCGCTCTTCGGCGGGCAACTGTATGCTCGCCTGTTCCGGATTGCCTTCTCCGGCGAACTGGCTTACGAACTTGCCGTTCCCGCCGGTTATGGCGAAAGCGTTGCAGATGCACTGATGGAAGCAGGCAGGTCCGAGACCATCATGCCCTATGGCGTCGAGGCGCTCGGCGTGCTGCGCATCGAAAAGGGCCATGTCACCCATAACGAGATTAACGGCACGGTGGTGCCCGCCGATCTCGGCTTTGGCAAAATGGTCTCCGCCACCAAGGCCGATTTCATCGGCCGTCGAATGCTGGAGCGCGAGGGGCTTTCCGCAGCGGACCGGCCAAGTCTTGTTGGTGTCTTGCCGCTTGATCCCAGCCAGTCCTTCCGAAGCGGCTCGCATATTCTTGCTAAAGACGCTCCGGCAACGCTGGAGAACGATCAGGGTTATGTGACCTCAAGCGCGTTTTCACCCCATCTCGGCTCCACCATCGGTCTCGCGCTCGTCAAGAACGGCCCGGGCAGACATGGCGAAGAAGTCGTTGTGTGGAACGGCCTGCGCAATGAATTCACCGCCGCCCGCCTGTGCCATCCGGTTTTCTTCGACCCTGAGAACGAGAAGCTCCATGTCTGATTTCAAGCCTGATTTCAAATCTGGTTTCCAGCCGGCCCTCCGCCCGGTACTGGGAAAAAAGGGAGCGATTGCTTCCACCGCCATCAAGCTCTCTCCCCTGCCGGAAGGCGCGATCATTCATGTGCTGGCCGCGCCCGGCGCAGCGGATATGGAAGTTCGCCTGCGCAGCCTCGCAAAAGGCGATGTGCGGGCGGTCTCTCCCGGCCAATGGTTCATCGTCGGCGAAGAGCCGCTGTCTCACGCGGAGATGAAGGCGTTTCTTGCGGTGCTTGAGCCACAGGCAACGGGTGTAGACCAGAGCCAGGGACGCGTGCGTATTCGTATCGAAGGCAGGATGGCCGAGCGGGTGCTGGCAAAAGGAACGGCGGCCGATCTTTCCATCGCCGCTTTTCCGACGGGACACTCCGCCACGACGCTGATCGGCCATATCGCCGCGCATCTCACCCGGCTTGACGGGCAGGTGTTCGAAGTCATCGTTTTGCGCGGCTTTGCCGAAAGCCTGTGGGACGATCTTGCCCGGATGAGCCTTGAATTCCAGTGATCCTATCGGCCTAGGTCCAGATGCTTTCGGGCGTCAGGATTTCAAAGGGAACGATCCGCTGTTCGACGGAGGATGTGTCGCCATTCTCGACGCGCCGTAACATCACGTCGATCAATTGCTGCGGCATCCTGTCGAGGGGAAGCGGCAGCGAGGCGGTGATCAGCCCTTCATTCAAACCCTTGCGCGTTTCCGGGCCGATATCGTTGCAGATGATTTTTATGCCGCGCTGCTTCTCCGCGGGCAACTCCCGAAGTGCCCGCAGAACGCCGGATATGCCGCCGCCATTGACATAAATCCCCTTGAGGCCGGGTTCGGAGGCAATCATGTCACGGATGATGACATAGGCATTTTCCGGCTCTTCGTGTGTCAGCAGCGTTTCTGCCACCTGCAGTTCAGGTGTGTTTTCCCGCATATAAGAGCGGAAACTGGCATCCGAAACATCCTGACACTGATAGCGGTTGCTGCCGATCAGCGGCACAACCATGCCCTCACCCTTCACCGTCTGGCTGAGGAACCATGCCGCCGTGCGTCCGCGTTTCCAGCTATCGGTTCCGACAAACCCCGCGCGGCTCGCCGCCGACAGATCGGACACGTAGGTGACCACGGGAACACCCCTGCCCCGCAGCTCGTCGATCGCCTGGCTGACGAGCGGATGATCGGCCGTCACCACCGCGATCGCACTGCAGGATTGCCCCATCTTCAGGAGATTGGCGGAAACGGCCTCCGGTGAGAGGTCGTCCTCGAACACGACATCCGGCTCGATGATGCTGTCCGGCCTTTGGCGTGCAGCGGCGACGATCCCCTCCGCCCACAACCGGTAGAGCGGCCGATGGGATTGCTGCAGCAGAAAACCGAGCCTGTAATGGGGCATGGCCTCACGACGCCGGTCCTTGATGGTGCCGAGACCATAAAAACCGATCTCCTCCGCCGCCTTGAGAATCTGGTCGATCGTATCCTGACGCACGGCGGTCGAACCGTGCAGCAGCCGGTTGACCGTGGAGATGCTGACACCGGCTGCCTTGGCGAGATCGGTAATGGTCGGTCGGTTCATGGCGCCTCACAATCGTATCATTCATGAATGACATGTGATGATACGAAATGCAACATCAAATGAAATATAAATTCCATTCTCAGAAAAATGAAAGATATAAATCATCTTGTCATTTTGGCCCATCGGGAGAATGGGCAGGGAGGAAACAATGGCATATTTCACGAAATTTCTCATGGCGGGCGCCGCATCGCTCATAATGGCGTCCAGTGCGTTTGCCGCCAATATTGCCGTCATCGGCGGCAAGAATGACGATGCGTTCTGGAACCTCATCAAAAAAGGTCTGGATGACGCACGCCTCGTGGTCGAGGCAAATGGCGGCAAGGTCAATTATCTTCGTTTGCAGACCTATGACAATTTTGCGCCGGATGTGGTGCAGCTGATCCAGACCGCCATCAGCCAGAAGGTTGACGGCCTCGTGATCCCGAACTGGGTGCCGGAAGGCGAGGATCCGGCGATACGCGAAGCCATCAAGGCCGGTATCAAGGTCATTCTCATGAATGCCGGGGGCCATGAAAAGGCGAAAGAACTCGGTGCGATCAATTATGTCGGCTCCGACGAATATCTGGCGGGTGTCGCCGGCGGCGAATATTTCGCCAAACAGGGTAAGAAGAACGTCATCTGCGTCAATACCGTTCCGGGTGCAGCCAATCTAGAAGCACGATGCAAGGGCGTCATCGACGGCATCACCAAGGTCGGCGGCGTCGGCAAGCAATTGCCGCTTCCCGCCACCAGTTTCGGCGATGCCACAGCTGTCGCCGAAGCCATCAAGGCCACCCTGCTTCAGGATAGCAAGATCGATGGCGTTCTCACCATTGCTGCGGGCGATGCGGATTCAGCCGCCATTGGCGTCATGCAGGCGGGCAAGACCGAAACGGTACTGCTTGGCACCTTCGACCTCAACCAGTCCGGCCTCGATCGCATCAAGGATGGAACGCAAGGTTTTGCAATCGACCAGCAGCCCTATCTTCAGTCGCTGCTGGCGGTAACGCTGCTCGCCTCGGCCATCGATTTCGGAACCGATCTGCCGACCGCGCCGCTGCTGACGGGGCCAAGCATCGTCGACAAATCCAACATCGAGGCCACGCTTGCCGGCGTTGCCAAGGGTGCACGCTGAGCGGTGATCCACGCCCGATCCCGGCACCCGGCAATACCGGCGTTCGGGATCGGCAGGCGAGGACATTGCCGCAAAACCCAAGGTCAATAGTGGAGTGAACGACGTGAAAAATCTCTCTTTGAGCGACCTTCTGCGTCGCCCGGAATCAGGCGCCTTTCTTGGCCTTGTTTTCGTTCTTGCCTTCTTCGTTGTCTTCGGCAGCATCGAATTTCTCAAACCCGCAGGCGCTGCAAGCTGGCTGAATGTCGCCGCCAATCTCGGCATCGTCGCCATTCCCGTCGGCCTTCTCATGATTTCCGGCGAGCTGGACATTTCCATCGGCGCGATGATCCCGGCAGGCGCGCTGACGGTCGCCATCATCTCCGGTTATTATGGCATGCCGATCTGGCTCGGCGTCATCGGCGCGCTTGGTCTTGGCGTACTTGTCGGCCTGATCAACGGCTTTCTGGTGATACGGACGGTGGTGCCGTCGCTGATCGTCACACTCGGCACGCTCTTTGCCGTGCAGGGGCTGATCCTCGGTTTTTCGGTGCTACTGACCGGAACAACCAGCGTTGCGCTGAGCCCGGCGCAATCCGGCCCGATCGCCAAATTTCTTTTCGGACAGTTCATCGGCGGCAGTTTTCAGGTCAGCATCGTCTGGTGGCTCCTGTTGACGGCGATCTATATCTTCTACGTCCACTATTCGCCTTTCGGAAACTGGATTTTCGCGATGGGCGGCGACCGGGTGAGCGCCCGCAATGCTGGCATTCCCACCGACAGGCTGACGGTCACGCTCTTCGTCCTCTCCTCCGTCAGCGCCTCCTTCGTCGGTGTCTGTCAGGCCATCTTGTTCAATGTCGCCCAGGTTTCGGCCGGCATGACCTTCATCTTCAATTCCATCATCGCGGTCGTCGTGGGCGGGGTGCTCCTGACCGGCGGTTTCGGTTCGGTGATCGGCATATTTCTCGGCACCATCACCTTCGCCATCGTCAATCAGGGCATCTATTTCACCGCGTTCGACCGTAACTGGTCGAGCCTCATCATCGGCGTCATGCTGCTCTTGGCGGTGCTGATGAATAACACCTTCCGCATCATGGCGCTGACCTACTCCCCGAAGAAGAAGTGAGGCCGGACCATGACGACACCTATTCTCGAACTTAAAAACGTCAACAAATCCTTTGGTCCCATCGATGTTCTGCACGATATCTCGCTGAAGGTGCGCGCCGGCGAGGTCCTCTGCCTGCTGGGAGACAATGGTGCTGGAAAATCCACGCTGATCAAGACGCTGGCCGGCGTCTACCAGCCCAGTTCCGGCGAGCTGCTGATGGATGGAGAGCTGGTCAATTTCGACGGGCCGCGCGATGCGCAGCGCATGGGCATTTCCACCGTGCACCAGTTTGGCGGCACCTTTCCGCTGATGAGCATCGGCCGCTCGTTCTTCATCGGCGCAGAACCCACGAAAGGCTTCTGGCCTTTCCGGGTCTACGACCGCAAGAAGGCCAATGAAATCGCCGTCAAGGCAGTGCAGGAATTCGGCATCACCCGCATCGATGACGGCGACCGCCTGATCGGCGGGCTTTCCGGCGGCGAGCGGCAATCGCTCGCCATCGCTCGCGCGGTGCATTTCGGCGCACGCGTTCTCATCCTCGACGAGCCGACGGCGGCGCTGGGCGTGAAACAGGCGTCCCACGTCCTGCGCATCGTGCTGGAAGCGCGCAAGCGGGGGATCGCGGTGATCTTCATCACCCATCAGGTCACCCACGCCATCGCCGTCGGCGACCATTTCGCCGTGCTCATCCGCGGTGCGGTCGCCGCCAACTTCCGCAAGGGCGAGAAATCCCGCGAGGAAATCACCGATCTGATGGCCGGCGGCGAAGCGCTCGCCGACCTCGGCGCAGAGGTGGAAAATTACATGGCCAGCCATGACGGCCACCCGCCGCAGCCTCCATCCAATTAAGACGTCAAGAAGGATCAAGACAGATGAAAATCGCCATCGACCCCCACATGCACCGTTTCACCAGCCTTGATGAACTGCCCGCCAAGGTGAAGGAGCTTGGCTTCGACTGGATCGAACTCAGCCCCCGCGCAGATTTCCTCGAATGGTTCAAAGCGCCGCGCGTGTTTCCCGAGCGCATCAGGTCCTTCAAGAGGGCGCTGAAACACGCCGATGTCGGCATCGCCTCGCTGCTGCCGATGTATCGCTGGGCCTCCAATGACGAGACGGAACGGCAGGCGGCGGTGAAACACTGGAAACGCGCCATCGAGATTGCCATCGAACTGGAGGTCGACACGATGAACTCCGAATTTGGCCGCGGACCGCATCCCGACAAGGGGTCATGTTATTGCTGCCACACCGGTTCGATGATCGAGGCCTGCGAGGATGCATGGTGGCGCTCCATGGAAGAACTGGTGCCGATCTTCGAGCGGGAGGGCATCAATCTGCATGTCGAGCCGCACCCCGAAGACTGGTGCGAGACGCTGCAGCCGGCGCTCGACATCATCCGCACCGTCAATTCGAAGAATGTCAAGTTCCTCTATTGCGCGCCGCACACCTTCTATTTCGGCGACGACACCAAGGCGATGCTGCGCGAGGCTAAAGACGTGCTCGCCCATGTGCATGTGGGCGATACCTTCAACCACAAGGCCAGCTCCGGATTGCGCTACATCCTCAACCCGCCCGGCACGCAGGCTCGGGTTCACCAGCACCTGAACATCGGCCAGGGCGAAGTGCCGTGGGACGACTTTTTCGGCACGCTTTCCGAAATCGGCTTCGACGGCATCATGACCTCCTGCGTCTTCGCCTGGGAGGACAGGGCGGATGAATCGAGCCGCTTCATGCGCGGCAAGATGCAGGACTATATCGACCTCTATTTCAAGAAATAACGCGGCAAACCGGCGCTGATACCGGGGCAATTCCGCCCCGAAACGGACCGTTTGGAACATCCAATTAAAAGGCGATCGACATGATCAACGGAGAAAGACTGATTTCACGCCCGCTACGCTGGGCCATGGTGGGCGGCGGACGCACGGGACAGGTGGGCTACAAGCACCGCACCGGCGCATTGCGCGACGGCAATTACCAGCTCGTCGCCGGCGCCTTCGACCTCGATGCCGAGCGGGGCCGCGACTTCGGCGTCAATCTCGGCGTGGCGGCGGATCGTTGTTATACGGATTACAAGGCGCTGATCGCCGGCGAGACGGCGCGCGAAGATGGCGTGGACGTTGTCTCCATCGCCACCCCCAATTTCACCCACTACGAGATCACCAAGGCCTGCCTTGAAGCGGGGCTGCATGTCGTCTGCGAAAAACCGCTGTTCTTCACCGTGGCGGAATGCGACGAGGTGGCGCGGCTTGCCGAACAGAAAGGGCTGATCGTCGGTGTTACCTATGGCTTTACCGGGCACCCGCTCGTCCACCAGATGGCGGCCATGGTCAAGAAGGGAATGCTGGGCGACATCCGTATCGTCGACCTGCAATATACCCACGGCTTTAATTCCGGTGACGATGTGGGCGCGGGTGAGGCTGTCAAATGGCGCACCAATCCCCGCACCGCCGGCCCGACCTTCGTGCTGGGCGATATCGGCACACATCTTTATTATCTCTCGGAAGTCGTGCTGCCGCATATGAAGGTGGAACGCCTGCTCTGCGACCGCAAGGCCTTCATCCCCACCCGCGCACCGCTGGAAGACCACGCCACCGTTCTGATGCATTACGACAATGGCGCGCGCGGTCGCCTCTGGGTCTCCTCCGTCAATGCCGGCAATATGGGATCGCAACGTTACCGTTTCGTCGGCTCCAAGGCCTCGCTTGAATGGTCCGATTCCCATCCCGACCAGCTGATCTACGAAGTTCAAGGCGAACCCGGCCGCATCCTGCACCACGGCATGCCCTATCTGGAACAGGAAAGCCTCGCCATCGACCGCATGGGCGCGCTGCATACCGAAGGCCTCGGTGACAGCTGGTCGAACATCTATCTCTGGATCGCCCAGGCGATCGACGCGGCAAATCGCGGTGACAGGGCTTTTCTGAAGACCCACCATTATCCCGGCATCACGGCCGGCACCGAAGGCGTTCGCTGGTTGGAAAACTGCGTCCGCTCGGCCGATGCCGGCGCCGCCTGGGTCGACTTCGCATAACCCGTTTGGGGGCGCGCCGGACCACTCTCCCGTCCTCCTCCTCATGCGCGTCCCCATGCCTTTTTAGAAAGACGACACGATGAAACTCGCAATTTGTACCGACGTCATGGCAAACCTGCCCTTCACCGAAATGCTCGACAAATGCGTCGCCCTCGGCGTCGAGGGCATCGAGATGACCGGCGGCGGCTGGTCAAGCGGCCCGCATTTCCGGGCCGACGAGCTTCTGGCGGATAGAAGTCTGCTCAAATCCAAGCTGAAGGAAATCGAGGCCCGCGGCCTCGAAATCGCTGCGCTGAATTGCTCCGCCAATCCACTCGATCCCGGCGATATGGGCAAACGCCATCTTAAGGAAATGCAAGACACCGTCCGGCTGGCGGGCGAAATCGGCGTGACGAAGATCGTCACCATGTCCGGCCTGCCGGAGGCAGCGCCCGGCGACACGGTGCCGAACTGGCTTGTCTACACCAAGAGCTGGCCGAACGAGATGCCGGAACGCGACCGTTACCAATGGGAAGACCGCGCCTTCCCGCTCTGGCACGGGCTCGTGAAGCTCGCCAAGGAAGCCGGCGTCGAGAAATATGCGCTTGAGAATTTCTCGGCCATGCTCGTCTGGAACCCGGAAACCCTGTTTCGCCTGCGCAACGAGGTCGGCCCGACGGTCGGCATGAATCTCGACCCCTCGCACCTGATGTGGATGGGGGCCGACCCCATCTCCTCTGCCCGCGCGCTGGGCAGCGCAATCCACCATTGCCATGGCAAGGACACCCGTATCGAACGCGGACTGGCGGATGTGAACGGCCTGCTGGAACTAAAAGAAGTCACTGATGTTGCCAACCGCAGCTGGAACTATGTGGCTGTCGGCGCCGGCCGCGACCTGCAATGGTGGAAGGAGTTTTTCTCCGTGGTGCGCATGGCCGGGTATAATGGCTGGGTGAGCCTGGAAATGGAGGATTTCACCATGTCCACCGAGGCGGGCATCCAGTCCTCCATCGACGCCCTGCAAGCCACCATCAGCCGCTGAGACCCGAACCGGGCCGCACAATACGGCCCGGCACCGACTACGCGACGAGGACACCATGACCAACCAGATCACCATCACCACCGCTCCCTGCTGCTGGGGCGTCGATGACGTCAAAAATCCCCATCTGCCCCATTGGGAAAAGGTGCTGGATGAGGCGAAGGCCGCCGGCTTCGGCGGTCTGGAACTCGGTCCTTACGGCTATCTGCCGCTTGATCTCAAGCGCGTTTCGCAGGCGCTGAACGAACGTGGCCTGAAGATCGTTGCCGGCACGATCTTTGACGATCTGGTCTCACCTGACAACCGCGACAATCTGCTGCGCCAGACCGACGAGATCTGCGCGCTGATCACCCGCCTGCCAAAACCGGAAACCCATGCCGGCCAGCGTTTTCCCGCCCCCTATCTGACGGTGATGGACTGGGGTCATGACGAGCGCGACTATGCCGCCGGACATTCCGACCGTGCGCCGCGCCTCGATGAAGCCGCATGGCGGGGGATGGTCGAAAACATCCGCGCCATTGCAACGCTTGCCCGTGACACATACGGCGTGCGCGCCACCATTCATCCCCATGCTGGCGGCTACATCGAATTTGCCGACGAGCTGCAAAAGATCATCGAGGATATTCCAGCCGACCTCGCGGGCCTCTGCCTCGATACCGGCCATATGGCCTATTCAGGCATGGACCCGGTCGCCACGCTTCGCCGCTATTGGGACCGCGTCGACTATATTCATTTCAAGGATATCGACGCCGCAGTTTTTGAAGAGGTGATGGGCGAACACATCCGCTTCTTCGAGGCCTGCGCCAAGGGCGTGATGTGCCCGATCGGCCGCGGCTCGATTGATTACCCAGCGATCCGTAGCCTTCTAACGGAACTCGGTTACGGCGGCTACATCACCATTGAGCAGGAACGCGACCCGCGCAACGCCGGCAGTATTCTGAACGATCTGGCAGCCAGCAGGGCGTTTCTCGCAAAAAGCGGTTTCTGAACCAAACGGGGTAAAACCACTGTACCTCCCGAAGAGTCGAGCCGACACAATGGCAGTGATGGTTGAAAACCGCCCCGAAACCCCAGGCGACGCCGGCACACGACACATAAACGCCTTCAGCCTAAAAACACATGCATTTATCCGTCACATCCATGTAAAAGCCACATTGGAATATGAGTTGAAGTTGCAGGACGATTTGGCCTTGGTTGACAGCACCTATGGGCAAACCCAAGGTGCGTCTCCATAAGCTAAAGCGATCGTTTTCTTTGTATTTTCATGGTGATACGATGATGACCCGCCGCCAGACACTGCTTTTTGCCGCTGCTGCCACCGCCGGCCTTTCGACATCGTCCCAACAGGGCCGGACGGCTGGCCCATCGGCCCGTGCCGCCGGTTTTTGGTATCCTGAGGAAACCGAACCGCATGAACGCACTTTCATGCAATGGCCGGTGAACCCCGCCGTGCATGATGATCCCGATTTCCTAGATGATCTTCAGAAAACCATCGCGAAAATCGCCAACACAATCGCGGAATTCGAACCGGTCGTGATGCTGGCCGCAGCGCAGCACCATGGTGCAATCCGCAAACAGGTGTCGCGCAACGTCGAATTATGGGACATTCCGACCGATGATCTGTGGTGTCGCGATTCCGGGCCGTCCTTTGTTGTGGATGGCAAGGGTGGGCTCGCCATCACGCAATTCAACTTCAACGGCTGGGGCAACAAGCAAACCCATAATGCCGACGGAAAGATTGCCGCGCGGATAGCCGAACGTATGGGCCTTCCGATTTTTGACGCAGGGCTGGTGGGCGAGGCTGGAGGGGTGGAAACCGACGGCCACGGCACCTTGATCGCCCATGAAAGCAGCTTCATCAATATCAATCGCAACCGGGGCGACAAGGCCGAAATCGAACAACTGCTGCTCGACACGATGGGCGCACGCAAGATGGTGTGGGCGCCCGGAATCATCGGCGCCGACATCACCGATTACCACATCGATGCGCTCGCCCGTTTCGTCAAGCCAGGCCAATTGCTGATCCAGATGGGAGACAAGATTGACCACGATGACCCGTGGTCAATCGCCGCCTTCGAGACCCACGATATTCTGGCCGCCGCCACCGATGCCGAGGGTCGCAAGCTGGACATGGTCATTTTGCCGGAACCCTACGACATTCGTGCCGACAGCGCCGATTTTGTCTCTTCCTATGTCAATTATTATGTCTGCAACGGTGCGGTCATCGCCGCCGAATTCGGCGACCGGGAAGCCGACGAACGAGCCGCAGCCATTCTTGGCAAGCTTTATCCCGGCCGTGAGATCATCACGTTAAATATCGACCCGGTAGGTGAGGTAGGCGGCGGCATCCATTGCGCCACCCACGAGCAACCCAAAGTCTGATCGTTTGGGACTCATGTGCCTTTGACGGCCGGAATATGCCGGAAGATTGAAAATGGCCTCGGAGACTGAAATGACTCCGAGGCCACTCGACCAATCACTGGCAAGAACCGACCCCTGCGAACGTCAGGCTTCGACAGGCTCGTGAACATCATCCAGAAGAAAATGCACGATCACATAACGTGTCGTGTATTTCTGACCGCTATCGGACACGCTCTCGACGCTGCCACCGTCGGAAGGGTGCCATTTCTGGTAATGAGGGTTGTTGGCAATCAGCGTAATCGCCTTGCCCGAAAGCCGGCCGTTCAGCCGATAGCGAGCCTCTGCCAAGGGCCAAATCTTCTCAAAATCCTGCTGGCTGATACGGGCTTTCAATGCCTTCCTGAATATCGCTTCTCCGGGAGAACCATCCTTTTGTTCCATCGGTGGAATATGCAGGTCAACCTCTTCCGCGCCGTCCAGCAGAAAGGCAAATTCGTCTGGCCACATCCGTCTCACGTATCACTCCTCCCAAAGCTCGCCGTCCTTTACAACACAATAATGATAGCGCCTCCACCGCGAGAGGCAATGGCGGATATGAACCTGCCCGTACCAGCATTCCGGATTCTTGCGGATCGACGCCGCATGATCTCCAAATGATACTGAAGATCTGCATCAAACGCCTTGGCGCGGCGACGATCTTCACTAAGGGATATGACGCATCGTCCCATCAGTGGCTTCATATAGTGCCAGGGTATGGAAGTGCCCGGGGGCCTCGCCACAGCCACTTTCGGCACTAGCATCAAACGACACAAGTTCAAAAGTTGCGGGGAAATCTTGCCTGTCTAAGACATGTTATGGCGGAGAGGGTGGGATTCGAACCCACGATACCCTTGCAGGTATGCCGCATTTCGAGTGCGGTGCATTCGACCACTCTGCCACCTCTCCGCATGCGCGAACGCTTGCGTTGCGGGCAATTCCTCGACGCAGACGAGGAGGGAGTCACTAGCCCGATTCATATATGTGGCCGCGCTGTGCCTATTACGCTTCGTCGCTTTTAAGGGACTTACGCTTCCTCCGTTGTGGCAAAGGTATGCCTCCCTCCATTTCTTGAGCCTTTTGCCCGTTTACCACAACACGGTGAACGAAGTTTTCTAAAACATCTAAAAGATGGTTGGTCTGCTCTTCTGTCGGGGACCAAGCTCTGTGCGCAGCCGCGCTTCCTGCGTTGATCAAGACGGTTAACGCGCTGTGTTCGGAGTCGCCTATTAAGCCTAGGTCCTTGAGCTCTTTAAGCTTCTCTTGAAAAGACTTTGCCGGATCAATCTTGATACTTCCCACACAATTGTCCAACGCTGTCCGAAGGCCAATTGCAGTTAATATAAAACACCTCTCATCGTAGCAGCGGTAAGTTTCATCAAAAATATGGAAGAGGGTAGGATTGATCTTACCGATTTTATCCAGCCAGTCAGGACGAGTTCGGGCCGAGGGCAACGGAAGCGTTGTTTTATTATAAATTGGCTCACTTTGCGGTTCGCCAAAATAGTCATACCATTGCTCAATATTGTTTTCGTCCCACGAACTCTTCTGTGTAAAAACAGTTTCGCAGCCACAGCACTCGAGGAGACTGTATTCGTCTCCCCCGACCATTGAATTGCCGATTCTATCTTCCCACCGCCATGGCTTATCAATTCGCCCGTGCAAAGCGCAGTTTTGTTCTCGATTACAGGTCGGACAATGCGCCTTCTCTATCACATGTTTTTTCTTCTTTGATCCGGTCATGGCGGTTACAGCCTTTCACAAGCCCGCGCATCAAGATGGCTGAGATAGGTGGACGAGGCGTCAAAACCGAGTCACCTCATTTAAATTAATGTAGCACCTCAAGGGCCTTTTTGACTCCGGCCAAGAAGCTGCGATAGACCTCAGGAGTAAGCCACTCATCTCTCGATCCTGACAGTCTTGTGAACCGTTTGTATTGAGAGTGGAGACCAGAGATAAGTTCTGCTTCCTCTTTCATGATGGGGCGCAACCGTTTTCCATGAGAGAGGCGCCACGCCATAGCTCCGATCTGTCTTTTGTCGAAGTATTCCGGATTACCGAGTCGATTTTTTAAGGCTTCGGTTAGGTTGTCCCACTCGGTTTTGATGGATTCCATCATATCATCGGGCGACTGATCGGCGACGGGCTCCGCGTCCAGCGACTCGACGGCGTCAGCAACTTCTCCATCAAATGACTTCTCGATCTCTTCTTGGCTTTCAACAATTTTAGACTTATCCAGCTCGTCTAGGACTTCTCTCACCTCTTGCAGTTGATCTGACATTCGCTTTGAAAGCTTGTCTATCCGCTCTTCTAGGCCTTTATACTCTTCCGAGAAGCCAACTGACACAGTCTTTGCTGTAGCCAACAACGTGTCGACATCGCTTCGCATTCGAAGCGCAGTATCACGGAGCTCGGGGATCGCGACCGTGAAATTGCTGAGGGCTTCGCCTAGGGTCTTCGCGAACTTTACTAGATATCCGCCCGGCCCCAGCATTATTAAACCTACCAAGGTTACAAGCGGCCAAGCTGCGAATTCAGATACCTTTATCAACGTTTCCATATCATCCAGTCCGACAAAGCGAAAAAATTCCATCACAGCTCATGCTAGAACTGCCGCTTCGCCACTACCTGTAAACGATGGAAAATCTCTTAATTTACATTATTGATTTTCGGAATTATCAGCCGCCTCAACTTCCAAAAGTGCTGACTCCCCCTCATCAAAAGTCACGGCCTCAACCGGCAGCCCAATTAATAGGAGTGGACACGGATTACCCACACCTCGTCTTAGGCGATCGTCAAGCTTACGCCAGTGTGTTGTCGCTTCACCAAATTTGTCGGAAACGAACTGACCTACGAACGCTTCTTTGAAATCGAGTGGATTGACCATTCTATCGATTTTTTCTTGAATCAGGCGTCGTTGGCGAGAAGTGGGATCGTATCCCCAGCGTCTAATATCATCGAAACTCTGAATCTGCCTCTCATATAAAAATCTGCGAACAATTGCTCGCATATTGTCGTGCAGGGTTTTTCCTCTCGTCACGATGATGCCTATAGATATAGCGCCGTCTGCATGGAGCCGTTTAAAGTTCTCAAGGTCTCGATCAAAAAAGGGATCCTTGTTGTTCCATTCAATCTCCAACGCAATACGACTTCCATCGGGAAATGTCCTCACATGATCCACTTCATGGGATTGGCTCTCACGGGGGACCCCGTTTATTCGTCGCTCCACCACAAACTCAGTTTTTGGCCAACCGATTTCGTTTAACGCACGACGAAGACGCTGTGTCCCTTTGGCTTCACCACCTCCACCAGCAATAATCTCTTCAACGGGGATTGTGGCACCTAAGAGCGCACCTTCCAGCTCTTGCACTGCCTCAGCGAAATCGACGCTCAAAATAGCCTTAGCATGAGACAGGAACTCAATTTGAAATCCACGCTCTACTAATTTCTCAAACATTGCCTCTCCCTTGTCGAGCGAGCGACAATCTGGACGCGAATCAAAAGCATCCTTAACTTAAAAGGCGGCCACGGCGTTGGCCAGTATTTATCAATTCGTATTCCGATTCTGGATAGTTCAGACCATGAAAATTGCCGCTCATTATTCTCATCTAAACGGCTTGGAGTTTCTAGAAGCGAGAAAGCCGGGCTTACTGGCCGAGATAAAGGAAGTTATTGAAAATGTAAGCGCTGAAGACTGCAGAACAAAAATATCAAAAGAGAAAACGAAGCTTTCAAAGTCACTTTATTCGCCCCGAGACTTGAACAAAGCTTTTTCAGTAGGATTTTCCCGCCATAACTGGATGCCCGCCCACGCAGATTATTGGGTCTGCGAGGACGCAAAAACCAACAGAAAAATTATAGACCTACCGGCGTCCCAGCAGAAAGCTGAGATTCTCAGCGCAGGCTTCACCCCTTTTCGCTCCAAAAACCAAACAGATTTCGTTAAGGATCGAGTTTCTGTCGAAGTTCAACTCGGAAAATATAGTTTTATCGCCTACGATTTGTTTGTGAAGCATTTGGCGTTTTATGTCGGAGATAAGATTGATGTAGGCATCGAGATTATACCGATGAAATCCCTTCAGAAAGAAATGTCCTCCGGCCCCGGATACTACGAGGGCGAGCTGTTCAATCTCATGCGTGAAGGTAGAGGGGTCCCGGGCGTTCCTCTAGTCCTGTTTGGTATCGCTTCGGACTAAGCTGCCAGCTTCACCCGACTATGCCATCCACCCGCGTTAAACCAACTAGCAACAAGCAAACCACTTATTATCCGCAGCGAGTTTTTCTTGAGTTTACTCTCTCCAAGGATGGACGAACCGGGGGTGGCACTAGCCGCTATCTCTAAGACAACAATGGAAAGCCGATGGATCTCAGCTTTTTCAGCATTTTTTTCTAGATTTAGATGAATTTCGTCAGCAATTCGCCCCAAGGCGTCGACTACTTCATAAGGACCCAGTCCTTTAGCACGCCGTGTCCATGCCTTCTGGAGAGTTTCCGGTGAAGACTCGGCTAGCAGTTGCTCTAGACGTGCTAATTCTGAATGCATTTCAAGCATTATAGATGCGATAATTTTGGACTGTTGAAGCTGGCGCGATATGTATGCATCCGGACGAATTTGCCGAATATCTTTAGATGACCCGAAAAAGAAACCGACTTTCCAAGCAACATTTTCACCATCAAATTCGTTCGACAGATCAAAACGCATCCCGCTTTTGAAACGCAGGTTTGGGAGAGCTGCCCTGAAATTTCTCTTCGTAGGATACGAGCGACCTTCCACGTCCGGCAGAGTTACGGTCGACATTTTTAATGGAAGCGTCAAGACGCGACCCGCCTCATCAAACGACGGTAAATCTTCTGCTGCTGTTAGCTTGGCCGCGTGAGCAAGCAAATACGTGAAGGTTGGGGGTATCGCATTTCCTACCATTTTCGCTTTCTCCGAGAAGGATTTAGCAAAAAACTGATGAGTGATGGGAAACCCCTGCAAAGTGGATCTTTCCCTTATCGTTAATCGGCGGAAAGAACCTTCCGCGGTCGGGCTCGCTATAACGATGCTTTCACGCGAAACTCGCGTGCAAGTGGCAGTTACAGTTCTAGATGGCTGATCGAGAGGATCAGGAAATGACATGTTGTTATAAACAGGATGGAACTCCTTCGCCTCCCTGTTCATACGCAGTTCTTCGCGGTTAAGTGCTGGCTCAACCTCCATGTCAGTGAGCTTTTCTGCAGGCAACTCAACGCCCCATACCGGGTCCTTTACGACATCTTGAGCATTCAAGCCTTCGATGACATCGCCCAACGTCAAAGTTTTGAGCCTTCCCCGGTAACTATCTAGCAACTCGAAGGGAATATTTCCCGCAACGCATCTTTTTCTAGCTTGCGGCGCGCCAAATTCTGAGAAATCCAATACTTTGATCGTTGGACTCAGATGTCGGAAACGATACAAAACATGCTCTTCATCATCGAAGCCACGCCGCAACACGTCAGCTACGCGCGGAACATTTTCCAACGCCCAAAAGCGCGGGCGCAAAAACTCAACGATTTCGAGAAACTTGAAAACATCCTTAAGACCTTCAACTATGTTTCCACGGCCGCCGCGATTGGCGTATGAGAATTCGGTGCAGGGTGGACTACCCACGACCAGATCAACATCCTGAGGCAAATCTTCAAGCGCTAGAGCTCGAATATCTGTCGCTGTGATATTACCTGCGAAGTTTTCGTTATGGGTATCAATCGCCGGTTGCCAGCGTTCGTAAGAGGCAACGACTTCAATGCCTGCCAGCTTCAGCCCTGTGCTCCAGCCGCCAATTCCAGCATAAAGATCAATTGCTCGCACGACACATCCTTAATTCAACCCGATTCAACAGCATCCGATAATACCCATAGAGCAGAAAACCGCAAGATCCAACGCGCTCGAATTCGCAGGTTATCAGTGAGACTGAGCTGGTGGGCGACGCGTCAGGTGGTTGGTTCTGGCTATCACCAAAGAAGCAATGGGCCGCTTGGGTGCGTGGCGTGCTTAAAAAGAACTGGTTGGTATTAGCCCGCGTTCTTTGACTCAGAGGAGCTCTCAGGCGGCTTGGCGCTGCTTGACGCTTTTTCGTGTTTGATGCGCGAGGGTGCTAGAGCGTCATTTAAGCGACCGAGATACGCCCGCAAATGCGGGCGTATCTCGTCTTTCGTCGCAAGAGATTAAGCGCGAACCGCTGCTGCTAGCGCATTCGCTACATCATGTTGTGAAACACCCTCCATGAGCTCGGCCAGTCGGTTACGATCGCCTTTAAAGTTCTCTATCAGATATTTTGCAGCGGAATAGGCTTTCTCCTGAAGACGCTTGGCGTTCTCATTACGCTTTTGCTGCTCGCGCTCTTTCTCAGTTTTACGTGATTGGAGCGCCTTAATCTTCGCCTTCTCGTTCTGTTCCATGTCGTTCGTCCATGCTGTCCGAGCGGTAGCGATATCTTCGTCAGAAGCGCCACTTTTCTTCAGCTCTTTTTCTCGCTTCGCCCAAGCTTTCGCCTCAGTCGCTTTCCAGGCAGCGATTTCTTTTTCATCCGCAAGCTTCTGACGGGCATTTAATCGATCCTTTCGGGCGCGGTTTCTTGCTTCCGTAATGCGGCGTTCCACGTCTTCTTTGGTTGGGCACTCACCGGAATTCACTTCCAGCACTACAGCTTTACGAATTGCGTCGGGCGTTCCAGAGGCGGCCAGCTTATAGACAGTAGCTGGTGGGAACACGTCCACCACTTTGGGTGTAGAAGCGAATTGCTCTGCTACACTGATGTAGTTCCAAGCTGTCCGAACACTCATATCAAACTCGACCTCCAACCATCTGACAAAGATGCCGCTCTTATTTGTCTTGATCTTGAGAAGGTCTTCACCCGTTTCTATGATGCTCGTGCGGTGACGCTCCCGGATTCGATCCGCGGTTTCTTTAAGTTCCTCTGCATCGGCTTTCAGCAATTTTTTATAAAATTCGTCGCGCTGGGCAGACCGAACGTCGGATGCCACTGCGGTGGTCACCGGGTTGGGAGTGCCTTGATGCTCGGACGCGGAATTGGCCATTGAGCTGTCGAGATCAGCAAGTGCAATCTCCAGTTCCTCAACGTTATCGTAACCGACGGTTTTGTCCATTTTCAATTCTTTCTGTGTGCAACGGTTGCACACGGTTAAATGATGACCGGGAAGAAATGGCTCGTCTTCTTGGATAGCCGTGTTTTCAGAGCCTGAAGCTCTTTCGCTTCGGCTGGCTGCGCCGAAGCCAATCGACCATCGATTTGTTGAAGCTGATACTTGTTGATTAGGTCAGCGAGTTCTTTCGCGGCATCGATGAAAACCTCCATCCGGGCCGCTGCAACGCTTAGTGAATTGACCTCAATACCTTGCTCACGCCAAAGATGGGCTTTTGAGAGTTTGGGGGGCTCGTCGCCCAAATGAACGTCTAATCCAATACCCACCCAATCGAGACCTTCTGGGTGCGTAAGATTGGCTTCGTGCTGCGCGTAGAAATCGGCAAACGTTTGAGACGATGCCGTAATCAAGGGATTGATCGCCGGCGTAGGCTTCGCTCGCTTAGCTTCCGCCGCCAATTTTCTGCGTTCGCGGTATTCTCTCTGTATTTCTGCTCGAGTTTTTGCCATTCATCGCTCCGGTAACTATATGTATCGTTACCATCACGATATCTAACGTTACCAAGACAAAGTCAACAGGGGTGGAATATTTTTGAAAATCAAACCCGCAGCAGTGCTCATCGGAAAGCGATGGACAGTTACCCTAATTTCGATCCGCGTCCCGCAAGAGCCTAGCCAGCGTCTTCGGATGAATGCCGTTGTTCGCAGCGATTTCCGCGATAGGACGGCATTCCGTCTCTACCGCGCGTCTAGCCGCTTCGATCTGTTCCGGTGACATAGATGGTCTTCGACCAATCCGGGAGCCTCGAATTCTTGCAGCTTCCATCCCCGCTTTGGTGCGCTCAGCAATAATTGCTCTCTCAAATTCTGCCATCGCGCCCATCATATGAAAGACTAGCCGACCGCTGGATGATGACGTGTCGATGTTCTCGGTTAACGATCGGAAATCACAACCTCGTTTAGACACCTTATTTACGGTCTGGATCAGATCAACCAACGAGCGACCAAGGCGGTCCAATCGCCAAACGATGAGCATGTCCCCGCTCTTTAGATGTCGGAGAGCTTTTAGAAGTCCAGGACGTTGAAAGTCCGCACCGGAGGAACCTTGATCCGTCAGGATTTCTTCGCACCCCGCGGCTGACAAAGCTGCCATCTGAAGATCGAGGTTTTGCTCGACGGTAGAAACCCTTGCGTAGCCAATCAATTTCATTGCGTTTCCCTTACAGCAATCGGGTCACCTTGACATAAAGCAACCCTTTCGCTCTGTCGGGATTAAAACCAAACAAACCCGGAAGCCTTTGAAATCTAAAGACGTGTCCGGGTCAGTTCCACATCGACTTGTCTATCGGATAAAGGTTCCCTTTCGTTCCCTCGGGTCGTTCGGCTGAAGGGAAATAGCGATGTTTTTATTTTTGCTGATTGTGTCCGGATGTGTTTTTGGAGGGGGCAGCGCAATCATTGCTGCGAATAAAAATCGCAATGCGTTTGGTTGGTTTGTTCTGGGTTTCTGCTTTAGTTTCGTAGCGCTCATCGTCGTCGCGGGCCTGTCTCCCGTCGAACAAGTCAGACGGACTAATCGCGCCAAAAGAGCAGACGCGTCGGCCAAGCCGAAAAAGCCTTCACAGCCAGAAAATTTCGAATGGAAGGCTGGAAGCGAGTTCACTAGTAAGCCGCAGGACCCAGAGCGACCATGGTTGGGATAGTCCGGATTTGATAGAGCTTACGCCGGCGATACTTAGCGCTTGAAACAATCACACCGACACAGAGAGGCCCACTGGCTGCGGTTTTCAATGTTCGACGTAAGTTCATAAGTATACGGCGGATGCGCGTGTGCGACTCTCTACATGTCGTTATTGCAGAGGCTAAAATTTCTGGAGAATTCACGAAAAATCGTGAAATTTATTCGTAATCTTCGGATAAAATGCTATATTAGTTCCAGTTGAACTTTGTTCGATCTTCTTAGGGATTAATCGCCCGAAAGATGATTTTCTCGAAGGCTCCGGGTCCGATCCCCGAAGTCACGTTGCAAGCGTCCAAGCCATCCTTTGTTGAGGTGGCAACGCCATGGTTCGGGACATGAAGGGAAAGAAGGGCGTAGCGCGACCCCATGACTAAGATCATGGACAGCCTATGTGTTTCGTCGCCTGTGCGTTTGCACGAATGGACACCAAAAGATTCGGGCTCTGTGTGGTCGCCTTTACGGCGTGGACCACATCCCGAAATTCCCTACAGGTTGAGACGTATGCTTGCAGGGAATGCGGTCTCGGCACTCCGTGCTGCGACTAACCGATGGAGATATGAAGATATCTCGGATACGGCATTATGGAAGGAAAACGGCATCCGCCTTCCGCGTAGATTAACGCTATTTGCCTTAGCTCTCTGTAGACGCAGATTTACATAGTATCCTCCCTCCCTTGAGACGGTCTAGACATATCAATGTTTTGACTTTGGCTGTTGCCAGAGCTTTATGCTTCAGTCTTAAGGGAGGGGGGGATAGCTCTATTCCGCAGTTATTGGTAGGCTATTAGATGGTTGTTTTCAGAAACTCTAAGGTCATGCTGTTTTAGACTACTACTCCACGTGCATACCTATTATAAACACCACGGTCGATGCCCCCATTAAATCTTCAGGTGGCTACCGGCGTCTTTTTGCTTCACCACACAAAACGAAAAAGGCGTTCTCATCAAACGTTCAATAGTTATCGAACCTAAACACGCCAAAAATGAAGGAAAAAATGTGAAATTACTGGTTTCGCGACAACTTAACGCAAAGATAGCGGAAACGAGTTTCTTATTGGTCGTAAGAAGCCCGTTTCCAGCGCGCTTGCTATTCCGGTCGAATTACTGCTGTTCCAGCGCGTCCGACACCACTTATTTGTCGGAATGTAAATATCCGTCTGCTCGCGGGAGAGGTGGTTTGGCTTTTGAAACTCGGTGACAACCCAAGGCATCCCCTACGGCTATAGCGAATTTTTCTAGGACTTCGATGTCCTCCGGCGCAGAGGAATAGCGCAAACAGTTCGTGGATCACCTACCCAAGACGTGCCACGAGATCGTCAGCGGCGAGGTGCGTGTATCTTTTCAACATGCGCAGTTCCTTGTGTCCGCTGATGCTGCTGACCTCAATGACGTTCAAACCACGCTCGAACAGACGGCTGACGCCCTCGTGGCGTAGATCATGGAAGCGCAACCCTTTAATATCAGCACGTATCAGCAGCCGACGCCAAACCTGCTCAAGCGAACCGGCGCTCAGCGGAAATACCAGAGGCTCATCGACATCAGCGCGAGACTTCCATTCGGTCAGCGCTTCGAATGCGCGCTGTGACAGAGGCACATCACGACCGGAGCCGTTCTTGGTCATAGCAAGCGTAAGCACCCGGCGATTGTGCGAAAAATCTGTCCACTTCAATCCTAGAAGTTCACCACGGCGCATCCCGGTCTCGATGGAAACGATCAAAAGCATGCGGAGGAAAGGTATCTTCCCGGTATCGCAAGCATCGAGCAGCCGTTGCTCCTCGTCGCCGGTCAAGCGGCGGCTCCGCTCATTTCGTATCACCGGACGACGCACTAGCTTCACCACGTTCTTTGCAAGCGGCAGACCCCAATCACGGATAGCAACCTCGAGAACGTGGCTCAGGATCGCAAGCTCCCGAACAGTGGTTGATGGAGCTACCGATTGAAGGCGCTCGTCGCGGAACGAGGCAATGTCCTGTTGGCTGAGACCGATCATCGTCCGGTAGGCGAGACCATGCCGGCGGAGCACATCAATGCGCTGTATCTCTTGGGCGGAGCCGCGTTTCAAAGGCGAAACTTCGCGCTGGTATCGTTCGAGAAGCTGCCCAAGCGTCGTGCTTTCAAGGATTTTCGTGTCAGGGGCAGCGCCGAACCTATCGACCTGTGCTTCAAGGTCGCGTGCCCACTTCTCGGCTTCGAGCTTCGTATCGAATGATTTGCAGCGAGGTTTCATCCCGCGACGACGCACCTGAGCCTGCCAGCGCCCTCTGAGTTTTCTGATAGTGGCCATGTGATCTCCAACGTTTGTTGTCGATCATGCGTAGGATGCCCCGAAGAGGGGGCCAAGGATTATCCCGGCCCAGCAATCACACGCATTAACTGCAATCAAAAATCATAGGCGATTTATGATTGAGCGCCTTGCACGCGCGGCGTCAGTATAGTTTGATATGCATGGGTAAAGGGTATTGCGTATGCGTGGATTACTTCGCTTTGTTAGCGCCAGCGTTATTTCATTGGCAACTTTTTCCGGAGCATTTGCCGGCGAGAGAACATTCGGCCCTTTTGCCGTAAGTGACGCAAATCCGGACGTGATTGCTTTGAATGGCGATATCGACGTCAACTCAGGTCTAAACTTTCGTCGCGCGCTCCAAGCAGCGCCAAATGTGAAGCTCGTTACCCTCAACAGTCCCGGTGGCAATGTCCAGATGGGCTTGCTCATTGCGGACGATATCCATCAACGCAAGCTGGCGACGTATATCGCGAAAGAAAGCAAATGCCTGTCGGCCTGTTCGTTCGTCTTTCTCGCAGGCAATGAGCGGAAGGTCGATGGAGCCTTAGGCGTTCATCAGATTTCATCCGACTCGCCGGACCTAGTTGGCGCGCAGCTGGCGATCTCGGATATTATCGAAGTTCTCAATCGCTTTGGAACACCGGTCGACGTGATGCACGTCATGTTTAAGACGCCCCCGGATGAAATGCATATATTCAGCCAAGACGAGGTGGATAAATACAAGCTCAATCGAACGGCGCAGGAACAATCAACGACGCCAACGACTATCGATGTTCCCGTTGCAGTCGCTGGCCAAGATAGCGACCAGAAACAAAGTGATGCTGATCTTCTGGGAGACGGTCGCACATCGCCGCCTGCGCCAGACTCAAAACAACAACAGGCGAAACTGTCGACCCTCGATGAGTTCACACGGCGACCCAATCGCATTGCCATCTACACTGGGCTAGACCTATTCGGTGACGACATTTCATCGCAGCGGGTCGCTGACGCTAGCGAATGTGCTCAACGTTGCCTGATTATGAATGGCCAGTGCAAAGCTTTTACATACAATGCCAATCCCAAAATCAAGAGAGGGCCGAACTGCTTCCTGAAATCGAACGAGGGACGAGCCGATGGAAATAGCGTTGCATTTTCGGGACGCTTTTTGAGCGGAGCAGAAGCAGACCCATCTGCCATCACGCTTGGAACGATCGATCCGCAGTCAGCACTGTTTGACGACGTCGATTTACCCGGTGGCGATTTATCCCGGCGTCCAGAACGTTCGGCGAAGACTCCTCTGGAATGTCGTTTAGCGTGCATCGACGAGAGGCAGTGCGTGGCCTTTACCTATATCAAGCCGAAGAAAGAATGTTGGCTGAAAGGCGCGGTCGGAACACCCATGCCGGGCAAAGGAATGGTATCCGGATTGAAAAAGCTGGAACGGTTTGCACCTGCCAAGATCATCAGCTTGGACTGAAACGGAAACAAGAGCATGCTTGCTGTAACCGACCGACCAACACTCACCCAAGTCCAGATTATCCAGTCGCTCGCTGAAGCACTTTCTTGGTTTGAGAAAGAAATCAGCTGGGGTGTTAGTTCCGGCGAGCTGAACCACCTGACGGGACGTATCGGTGAACTCTATGCCGCGATGATTACTCGCGGGCAGATGGCTCTGGACACCAACCAGCGAGGCTACGACGTAGTGTCCGCTTCGAATGAACGGATATCGGTTAAAACCATTACCAGCTCTACCCACGTCGATTTCACTCTGAATACGTTTCATCACGTGGATCGCGTGATGGTCCTCCGGGTCAACATCGATGACGACAAAGGGGTATCCGTGGAAGAGCTTTTGGACGCACCGGTAGACGCCGCTCGTCTGCTTATGCGGGGACAGGGCGGTAAGCTCGTTTATCCAATCAAACGTGGAACCAGCGAAGAACATCCCGTTGAGTCGCTCGAAATAGCCGGAAAAGCCTCTTACTCCGACTTCGAGATTGTAAAATATGAAAATGGCGCGATCCGTATTTTTCGCAACGGAGAACTGCAAAACGTCATAGTCAAAGAGACGCTACGTTCGGTCGCGGCAGAAATCGGCATCGATTTGTTTACTTCGAAAGGCGGATTGAAAAATACCCAACAGCTTGGGGCTGACGTTATTCGCGCACTGAATGCGGCACCTGCTTTTTAGGCGTGCACAAGGTTCACGGTTCTGCAAGCCGACCTTCGCCATCGGTAATGTCCAGCAATCATTGTCGATGAAGCGTAGGATGTTCTAAGAGGCGTCAGGGCTATCCCGACTCACGCTTCTCGACGACCGATTCTCAGCGAGTCAACCCTTTACCTCTAGCAAACACACAAGAATCAACCTATATTCGTTGGGAAAATCAGCGCGGGGGCTACGGTTCCGGCGCTGTCTTTGTGATTCGCAGAAGGGAGGCCCTCGCATGGTAGACATCACAGCGGAAGGTGCTCGGACTACTGCGGCAGCGGTAGCTAACGCTTTCCTCGATATTCAGACAAACGATCATTCGCAGTTTCCACTGATCGACCAGATGAAACTGCAGAAGCTCGTCTTCTACGCTCATGCTTGGTGGCTTGCGCACACAGGAAAGCCATTGTTCGGCGATGATGTCGAGGCTTGGCCATGGGGACCCGTTGTTGGTGACGTTTACGGAAACTTCAAGGAGTTCGGAAAAAATCCAATAAGAGGAAAGAGAGCACAAATTTTGGCGCGATCTGGAAATGGTCCTTTCATGAAGTTTGAGCTACCGGATCCACCTGATGCTGAGGTTCTAGCGTTCCTGCAGAATGTTTGGGAGACACACAAAGGTATGTCCGGCGTGCAATTGTCAAATGCTACCCACGCACCGGGAGAACCGTGGACAATTGTTAAAGAAAGCTACGGAACACTGGATTCAAAGCCTCGCATTCCAAATACGTTGATCCGCGATGTCTTCCGATCAAAGCTCACAAAACCAAACTGATAAGGCTGCATCTCCGGCGGAGTGGGAAGTTCCTTCTCCGCCTGCACAGATTCCTGATCAGCCGGACGCGGATACTAGAAAAGATCCCTGCTTCACTGACGGGCACGCCCCAAACCAAGTCTTTCATTTTGCCCGATGGGGATTTGCCTACGGCACGGACGACAAAGGTCATGCCGCCGCTCTGACATTGTCGTTCGCAATTCTCCTGCTCATCCTATTGATTGTCTTCCTAGGTGCTTTCCTGACAGAGAGGGAATGGCTTGCAGACATATTGAAGGTGCTTGGTAGCGCGTTCTTAATCGTCGCTGGCATTGCCGTCGGAAAATCTACGTCGAAATCGGACGAGTAACGCGAATCTCCGCTTGTGCCGAAAGTGTGGCCCTAGCCAATTCTTGCTGTGACACACAGTCCCTAATGAAATCAGGCTATCTCGGAAAAATCTTACGGCTCAGCGTAATTTATGGCGGAGAGGGTGGGATTCGAACCCACGATACCCTTGCAGGTATGCCGCATTTCGAGTGCGGTGCATTCGACCACTCTGCCACCTCTCCGCATGCGCGAACGCTTGCGTTGCGCGCTCCTCATAAACATCAATGGCCGGGCTGACAAGGGAAATTTCGCGTTTGTGTCACAAATTGTTCGTCATGGAAGAGACTGGAGAAATGCGCCGACTTTTGGCGATTTTTACAGGCATTTTTCATGTGACACGCATCGACCTCCAGCCGTGCGCGTCACATGCGGCAATGGTGTTAGAGCAATTGATAACGACGTAGGATTTCTACAATCCGGTCGTCCTGTTCCTGATCCGGCAGCAGGGCCGGCTGGCGGCTGGCGCCGACGGAGGGGTCCTGGAGGTAGAGCGAGCGTTTGATCATGGCAGGCGCGAAACCGAGTGCGTAGAGATCGGTGCGAAAGGCCGCGTAGATCGCCTGCTGGCGTTCGGCCTCGGCAATATCGCCGGCGTTGAATGCATTGAGAATACCGGCAAGCACATCCGGCATGGCGTTGCCGAGGCCTGAGATGCAGCCAGCGGCGCCGTTCTGTAACGACCACAAGACGAGGTGGTCAGGGCCGGAATAAACCTCGAAACCGGGCATCTCCTTCGCCACCTGAAGATAGGCCTCCAGTGTCTGCTGCGCGCCGCCGGAATCCTTGATGCCGGCGATATTGCCATGGGTCGCAAGTTTGCGCGCCGTTTCGGGTTCTATGTGGTTCTGGGTGCGGGCGGGAATGTCGTATAGATAGACCGGTGTTTCAACGGCGTCGGCCACCGTCGAGAAATGGCGGATCAGGCCTTCCTGCGTGCAGGCGATGAAGAAGGGCGTGATGACGGCGATGCCGTCCACGCCGATGCGGTCGAAGGCCTTGGCAAGCTGTATGGTCTCGAATGTGGCGGGCATGCCGGCATTGACGATGACTTTAGCGCGGCCAGCCACCTCGTTTACCACCTCTTCCGTCAGGCGGATTTTTTCTTCATGGGTCAGCGCGGTGAAATCGCCGTTGGTGCCGGCGCACATGATGTTGTTACCAGCCGCCACCTGGCGGCGCACTTGCGCGCGGGTCGCCTCGTAGTTGATCGTTTCGTCCTCGTTGAAACAGGTGACGAGCGCGACGAAGGCTTGTTTGGTCATGAAAGAACTCCACTTGAATTTCCGATGGCATGGTCGGCCCCTGCCGGGTTGCGCGCGGAATGCATATCGGGGTCGGGATCGAGGCTGGCTGAGAGCAGCGCGCGGGTATATTCCTCACGCGGTGCTTCGAAAACCTGCCGGACGGTGCCGAATTCCACCACCTCTCCGCGCTGCATGACCATGACGTGATCGGCAAAATCCCGAACCACCGGCAGGTCATGCGCGATGAAGATGAAGGACAGGCCCATTTCGCGGCGCAGCTTGTCCAGAAGCGCGATGACCTGCGCCTGAACCGAGACATCGAGCGCCGAGACCGCCTCGTCGCAGATGATGAGCTTCGGCTCCAGCGCCAGGGCGCGGGCAATGGCGATCCTCTGCCGCTGACCACCGGAAAACTGGTGCGGATAACGGCGAAGATGATCCGGCGAGAGGCCGACCTGCTGCAACAATTCCGCAACCCGTTCGCGCCATTTTGCTTTCGGCAATATATCCGGGTGGATCACCCAGGCTTCGGAGATCAACTGGAACACCGTCATGCGCGGATTGAGCGACTGGGTAGGGTCCTGAAACACCATCTGCAGATCGCGCCGCAGCGCAAAGAGTTCGGCAGGCGACAGCTTGAAGAGGTCCCGTCCCTTCCATAACGCACTGCCCGCATCCGGTTCGTCGAGCCGCAGCAAAATGCGGGCCAGCGTCGATTTGCCGGAGCCGCTTTCGCCGACGACGGCGATTGTTTCGCCTTCCATGAGGTCGAAGGAAACACCCTTCAACGCCTCGAATGCGCCGTAACGCTTGCGGACATCGCGCGCACTGAGCAGCGGTTCGCCGGCCGCTTTCGGCTCGTGCATGTCGCCCCTGCCGGGTGCGGCGCTGATGAGCTTGCGGGTATAGGGATGCTGCGGATTGCGGTAAACATCGCGAACGGTGCCGGCCTCCACCAGCACGCCCTTTTCCATCACCACCACCCTGTCGGCTATTTCGGCGACGACGCCGAGATCGTGGGTGATGATAAGCACGGCCATGCCGGTTTCCCGCTGCAATTCCTTGAGCAGTGAGAGCACTTCGGCCTGCACCGTCACGTCAAGCGCAGTGGTCGGTTCGTCAGCGATCAAAAGGTCGGGCCGCAGCGCCAGCGCCATGGCGATCATGACGCGCTGGCGTTGGCCACCAGAAAATTCATGCGGATATTTCTTCAATGCACTGTCGGGATCGGGAATGCCGACACGGGCGACAAGGCGCCTCGCCTCCGCTTCGGCTTCCATCTTGGCCATGCCATGGGTGGTCATGGCCTCGCGGATCTGCCAGCCGACGGTATAGACGGGGTTAAGATGGCTGAGCGGATCCTGAAAGATCATGGCGATGCGCCGGCCGTTGACCTCGCGGCGGGCTTCTGCCGGCATGGTCAGAAGGTCTTTGCCCTCAAGCAATATCTGGCCGCTGCTGATATATCCGGGCGGCATGTCGATGAGGTTCATGATGGCCGAGGACGATACCGATTTGCCCGAGCCGCTTTCGCCGAGGATCGCCAACGTTTCGCCACGGTCGATATGGTAGGAAACATCCTTCACCGCATGGACGACACCGCTTGCGGTGTGAAATTCCACGGAAAGGTTGCGCACCTCGAGAAGATGGTCAGCCATGCTTGCGGCCTTTCATTTCCAGCCGCCAGCGCTGCACCGGGTCAAGCGCGATGCGCAGCCAGTTGGACAGCAGGTTAAGCGACAGGGTGGTGAGGATGATGGCCAGTCCCGGCCAGAATGACAGCCACCAGGCATTGGTGAGGTACTGCCGCCCCTGCGAAATCATCAGACCCCAGGTGATTTCCGGCGGCTGAATGCCGATGCCGAGGAAGGACAGCGCGCTTTCCGCCAGCATCACATAGGCGAAATCGAGCGTCGCAAGCGTCGTCAGCGTCGGCAGCACCACGGGCAGAATGTGACGGAAGAGAATTCGTTTGCCCGATGCGCCCATCACCCTTGCCGCCTGCACGAACATGCGTTCGCGCACCTCCAGCACTTCCGCCCTTGTGGTGCGGATGTAAACCGGGATGCGGGTAATCGCCAGAACCAGCATCAGGTTGAGAATGGAGGAGCCAAGCAGAAAAAGCACGATGACCGCGATCAGCAGCGATGGAAAAGACATGATCACGTCCGCCAGCCGCATGATGATCTGGCCGACACGGTTGGATGAAAAACCAGCGATCAAGCCGAGCACGGTGCCGGTGACGGCGGACAGAAGCACGGCGCCGGCGGCGATCATCAGCGTATTCTGCGTGGCGGCGACGATGCGTGCCAGAAGCGAGCGCCCGAGCGCATCCGCCCCCAGCCAGAAATACCATTCGCGCTGCCAGTCGAACGGGGCAAGATTGCGCCCGCGCAGGTTCTGTTTGGTCGCCAGATCGCCAAGCCACGCCGGACCGACGAAAGCGAGTATGACGATGATGATGAGGAAGATAGCGGCACAAAGCGCGAATTTATCGGCCCACAACATGCGCAGCATGCGCGTTGCGAAGGACGGCTCATCGATGATCCGGGTATCGGCGTTCAAAAGGCTCATGGCTTGATGATCTCCTCAGTGCCGGATACGCGGATCGAGCAGCGCATAGGCAATATCGATCAGAAGGTTCATCAGGAAGATCGCCAGCGCCGTCACGAGAATGGCGGCCAGCACGACATTGAAATCACGCTGAAGAATGGAATCGATCATCAGCTTGCCAACGCCGGGAAAGCCGAAAATGGTTTCGACGATGACAGCACCGTTGAGAAGGCTTGCCGCCTGATCGCCGATGACGGTGATGACCGGCAACATGGCGTTGCGCAGCGCGTGGACAAAGATGATCGGCCCGGATTTCACGCCCTTGGCACGCGCCGTTTTGACGTAAGCCGATGACAAAGCGCCGATCATCGAGCCGCGCACCACCTGCACGATGATGCCGAAGGGGCGCACGAACAGGACCGAGATCGGCAATATCCAGTGCAGCACCGAGCCTGTGCCTGACGTCGGCAGCCAGGCGAGATTGACGGAAAAAACCACGATCGCAACGATCGCCAGCCAGAAATCCGGCACCGATGCGCCGATCAGCGAAATGGTCGAGGCCATGCGGTCGAAAAAGCCGCCGGAGCGGAAAGCCGCAAGCGAACCGACAACGATGGCAGCGGTTGTGACCAGCGACATGGTGATGACCGCAAGCCAGAGCGTCCAGACGAAAGCCTCACGCACCACATCCAGCGCAGGCCTTGCTTTTCGCAGCGATTCTCCGAGATCACCCGTCATCACATCGCCCGCATAACGCAGGAACTGCACCATCAGCGGATCGTTCAGCCCGTGCAGCGCACGAAACTGCTGCTTCAACTCTTCCGAAGCCTCCACCGGCAAAAACAGCGCCGCCGGGTCTCCCGTCAGGCGGGACAGGAAGAAAACCATCACAAGCAGGCCGATCAGGGAGATCAGACTCGCAACGGAACGTTTTCGGATGAAGCTCAGCATGGTTGCCTCCGGTTTTCAACACGGCGGCAAGGCTTTCACCCTGCCGCCGCTCATTGGCTGATAAGATGCCGGCTTTATTTGATGCCGATTTCAGAAAGCTGCAGCATCGAGTTGGTGGCGATGGTGGGCTTGAAATCCAACCGTTCGGAGACACGCGAGAAACCAACCATGTGGAACAGCAACACATCCGCCACCACGTCATCATGCAGGTAGGCGATGAGTTCAGACCAGAGCTTGGCGCGCTCGTCACCAACGGCTGCGGATGCACGTTCGATCAGGTCGTCCACCTTGGGGTCCGAGAAGCCGGACTGCGTGCCCTTGGTGGCATATTTGAAGAACATGGTGAAGGATGGATCGCCCTTGGAATTGTCGTGCATGGCGGCGACGATCTGCGGTCCGCGGCCTTCCTTGAAAGGCTTGGAATAATAGCTCTCGTGCTCGGCCACTTCCACGAATTTCAGATCGACCTTGAAGCCGACTTCCTGCAATTGCTGCTGGATCGCCTCCATGATTTCGGTGACATTCGGGAAATTCGCGGTGCGCGCAATGATGGTGATCGGCGTATCCACTTTCACGCCGGCAGCCTTGGCTTCCTCGAGCAGCTTCTTTGCGCCATCGGGGTCATAGGGGAAGACCTTGACGTCGGGGTTCCAGCCAAGCGTCGTCGGTGGAACCAGCGCCGTGGCCAGCACCGCACCTTCAGGAACCAGCGTGCCGAGGAAAGCCTGCCGGTCGATGGCAAGGTTGAGCGCGCGACGCACCCGCACATCGTTCAGCGGCGCGATATTGTGGTCAAGACGCATATAGACCGTCTCGCTGTCGAGATAAGAGAAGTCGGTCTTCGGATTGGTCGCGTCGAGCTGGGAAATGGAAGGCGAAAGATCGGCCTCGCCGGTCTGCACCATGGCGGCGCGAACCGAAGGATCGGCACGGAAAAGATAGGTCGCTTCCGTCACCTGCGGCTTCTTGCCCCAATAATCGTCACGTGCAGTCAGAACGATCTGCTGGCCCGGCGTCCAGTTGGTCAGCTTGTATGGGCCGGTGCCGACAGGCTCGCGGATGAATTCCATCTTGGTTTCTTCGGGAACGATGGTGACGAGCGACATCAGCAACGGCAAAATGGGCTGAGCCGGGTCGGTCTTGAAGTCGATGGTCTGGTCGTCAACGATCGTGGGGGTCACCGTCATACCGCCGAAATAACGGCGGGATTCGCAGGCGTTCTTGTCGCTCATGATGCGTTCGAAGCTGTGCTTCACATCCTTGGCGTCAAAGGTGGTGCCGTCGGAAAACTTCACACCCTGACGCAGATGAAAGCGCCAGCTGCCGTCGGCATTTTGCTCCCATTTCTCGGCAAGCCGTGGCTGAACGCCGTTTTTGCCGCGCACATCAAGCTCGGTCAGCGTCTCGCTTACATTTTCCATGATGATGCGGCCGATGTTGGAGCGGGTCGCCATGCAGGGCTCAAGCAGGTCAGCCTCTTCCGCCAGCACGATTTTGATCGGCCCCGACGCCGCAAGCACCGGCGATACTGCGGCGCTGAGGGAACCCAAAACAAGGGCGCCCGCAATCAATGACTTCTTCATTCCGTTCTCCTCCCAGATCAGAAAATCAGCAACATGGCGGCGTGCCGCAAGGGGCTTCTGAAAAATCCCCGTCTCCCCGCATCGAGGAGCATGGTGTGCGGATGATTGTCTCCTCCACCCGTGAACAGAGCATCGACGCTATCACATTTTTTGTCAATTTATTTTTCTTTAGCATTTTTTATTTGCATCGTAATAGTAATTTTTATCGTTATAAAACATGTATTTATTTGCATTAATCAAAAATTCAACGCTGCTGTTTTTGTTGAAATAAACTTGACAACTTTTCGAATATGTCATTTTCATCAGGCTAAGAGGAGACCATGATGACACCTGATGACATCGCTCACGCCATGACCGGAGCCGTCCACGCCACGTCAGAAAGCCGGCAGGAAGCGTTTCTGCCATCGCCGATGATCCAGAACCATGCGAGCTTCCTGCATCTCGCTGGTGACGGCGCTTTGCTCTGCGCATGGTTCGGCGGCACGCTGGAGGGAAAATCGGATATTTCGATCTTCGCATCCGTGCTGATGCCAGGCGCAAACCGGTGGGGAGCGCCGCAGCGCCTCAGCCACGATCCAGACCATTCCGAACAGAACCCGGTTCTCTTCACCGCGCCGGATGGCGCTTTGTGGCTGTTTCACACCGCCCAACCATCAGGCAATCAGGATGAATGCCGCATCCGCATGGCGCGGGTCACCCGCGATGTGGCGGCGCCGGAAAAGCTGTCCTCCGAAGAAGGGCGTTTCCTCGACCTCCCGAAAGGCTGCTTTGTCCGCGCGCCGCTGCGCATTCGTGATGATGGCGCCTGGCTGCTGCCGATCTTCCGCTGCATCCAGCGCCCCGGCCAGAAATGGAACGGCAGCCACGATACTGCGGCACTTGGCATATCCAGGGACAATGGCCTGACGTGGCAATTGCAGGAGCTGGAAGATTCGACCGGCTGTGTGCATATGAGCCCGGTTGCGGGCGGTGATGCACGCTACTCCGCCTTCTTCCGTCGCCGTCAGGCCGATTTCGTCTACCGCACGGAAAGCGCCGATGGCGGCCGCTCGTGGTCGAAACCGCAGCCAACCGACGTGCCGAACAATAATTCCTCCATCGCCGCCATCAGGCTCGGTGACGGGCGACTGGCGATGATCTGCAACCCTGTCAGCGCCGCGCAATCGAGCGACCGGCGCGCCTCGCTTTATGACGAATTGGGCGAAGATGACGGCAGGCCGGATGCCGATCCGACAGGCGGATGTGTGCCTGTCTGGGGCGTGCCGCGCGCGCCGGTTTCCATCTGCATCTCCGATGACGATGGGCGCAGCTTCCCCACCCGTATCCTGATCGAGGACGGTCCCGGCACCTGCCTGTCGAACGATTCGACGGACGGCCGCAATCTGGAAATGTCCTATCCATGGCTTCTGGAAGCGCCGGACGGTACGCTGCACGCAAGTTACACCTATCATCGCCGCGCAATCAAATATGTCCGGCTGGCGCCCGGCTGGGCCGAGGCCAGGGACGGGAGAAAAAGATGAGCAACATCATTGGCATCACCATGGGCGACCCCTGCGGCGTCGGCCCGGAAATCACCGTCCGGGCGCTTGCTGAAATGTCCGCCCCGGATCAGGCCGCGACGCGGATTTACGGCAACCTCGCCACGCTTCAGGCAGCGCGGGATGCGCTTGGCGTCGACATCGATCTCACGCAGCATGTGGTTGACCTGCCCATCGAGGGCGCGCCGCTGCCCTGGGGTACGCTGTCGCCGGTCGCTGGTGACGCCGCTTTCCGTTTCATCGAAAAGGCCGTACGCGATGCCGAAGCGGGCGAAATCGGCTGTATCGTCACCGCGCCGATCAACAAGGAGGCGCTTAACCTTGCGGGCCACCATTATGACGGCCACACCGGCATGCTGCGCAGCCTCACCGGCTCGTCGGCGGCCTATATGCTGCTTGCCTCCGAACGGCTGAAGGTCATTCACGTCTCGACCCATGTGTCCCTGCAGGAAGCCATTCGCCGGGCGACGACGGAACGGGTGCTGGCGACCATCCGCGCCGGCAATGCTCATCTGAAGCGCATCGGTTACGAGCGCCCGCGCATCGCGGTCGCCGGCATCAATCCGCATTGCGGTGAAAACGGCCTGTTCGGCACCGAGGATGACGACCAGATTGCGCCGGCGGTCGCCGCTGCGCGTGCCGAAGGCATCGAGGTGCAGGGACCGATTTCCGCCGATACCGTGTTCCACCGGGCCTATTCCGGCGCTTTCGATCTCGTCGTCGCGCAATATCACGATCAGGGCCATATCCCGATCAAGCTCGTCGCTTTCGATACCGCCGTCAATGTTTCAGTCGATCTGCCGATAGACCGAACGTCCGTCGATCACGGCACGGCTTTCGACATTGCCGGCAAGGGCATCGCCAATCACGGCAACATGAAAGAGGCCATCGCCTACGCCCGCAAGCTCGTGGCGGGCAAGAGCGCGAAAGGATGAGCACCATGTCCACAGCTCCCATTCTCATCCATCAGCCCCGCAGGCTCGCCGTTGGCGCTGGCACCATAGCGCAGGTCGGCGCGTTCGCCGGCAAAACCGCGTCAACCCTGGTGATCGCCACGCCGCTGACGGCAAAATTCGTCGACCGTTTGCAATTGCAGGGTCCATTCACGGTATTCGACGCCATTCCCGGCGAGCCGAACACGGCGACGCTCGATGCAGCACTGGCTGCGGCACGCAATGCCAAACCCGATCTCGTCATCGGCCTCGGCGGCGGTTCGGTAATGGATGTGGCAAAGCTGGTGGCGGCATTGTGGAATTCCGACCAGACGCTTGGCGATGTGGCCGGACCCAACCGGGTTGCCGGGCGCGACACCAGGCTGGTGCAGATCGCCACCACCGCCGGCACCGGCTCGGAAGCCGGCATCCGCTCGCTGATCACCGATCCCGTCAAGGGCAACAAGATCGCGGTCGAAAGCCCTTATCTGATTGCGGATTTCGCGGTTCTCGATCCGGAACTGACCTATTCCGTACCGCCTGCCGTGACGGCGGCGACGGGTGTGGACGCCATGGCCCATTGCGTGGAAGCTTTCACCAACCGCAAGGCCCACCCGATGATCGACGGTTTTGCCCGCATGGGCTTTGCACTCGTCGGCAAATATCTGGCGCGCGCCGTCCGCGATGGCACGGATACCGAAGCACGCGAAGGCATGATGCTCGCCTCCTATTATGGCGGCATCTGCCTCGGGCCGGTCAATACGGCCGCCGGTCATGCCATCGCCTATCCGCTCGGCACGCTTCTCAACCTACCGCATGGGCTGGCGAATGCCATCGTCTTTCCGCATGTTCTGGCCTTCAACCAGCCGGCGGTTTCAGCAAAGACAGCGGAAGTGGCAGGCGCGCTCGGGCTTCGGGATCATCTTTCGCCCGATGATCTTCGCAAGGCGGCGACGGATTTCTGTGCCGGGCTCGGCATTGAAATGTCGCTGGCAAGGCACGGAGCAACCGAGACTGATCTTCCCCGTTATGCCGAGGACGCACACGCCATCCGCCGTTTGATGGACAATAACCCCGTCGATATGAGCCTTGAGGACGTGCTCGGCATCTACCGCCGCGCCTTCTGAAAGAAAGTCCGGTGCGCCTTCGGGCGCATCGGCCTCAATCCGCGTGCGAAGATTCGAACAGACGCTCGCGTGATCCCGTCAGATGCTGGAGCATCAGTTCGCGGGCCGCCTCCGCATCCCCATCGGCGATAGCGTTTGCAATAGCCTCATGCTCGGCAAAAACGCGTGTCAGGCCAGAGGCTTCACGCTTCACCGACATGCCGTGGAACTTCATTCCCATCGCGATATGATCTTTCAGGGCCTCCATCGCGGTAGAGAAATAGCTGTTCCTCGCCGCCCGCGCGATGGCCAGATGGAACTGGTAGTCGGCGTCCTCACGGTGGGACTGGCGATTGGTGGCGTCGCGCATCAGTTCGAGCGCCTTTTTGATCGCCGCAAGCCTCTCACCATCGTGACGTAAAGCCGCCGCGGCAGCCGCTGCCGGTTCCAGCGTCAGCCGGAATTCATAACAATTCAGAAGATCGGCGACGTTTTCCAGCTGGCCAAAACCAAGCGGCTCACGCATACCGACAGCCCGCACGTAGCTGCCGGAGCCTCTGCGGGAATAGATAAATCCCTGCTCACGCAGCCGCCGCAGTGCTTCGCGGACAACAGGCCTCGACACTTCGAATTCCATGGCAAGTTCATGTTCGGTCGGCAGCCGTTCGTCCGGCTTATAGGCGCCGGATTTGATCGCCCGGTGCATTCTCTCGAAAATAATGTCCGGAAGTGCCTTACGCGCCGTTTCTTTCATCAGCCCCATCTGGTCAGCTCTCTCCAGCGTCGTTTACGCCAAGCATCATTTTCGCAATCTGTTTCAACGTGTCAGCTTGCCCAAAACCGCCGGACTTCGCAATGATGCATTGGTCTTCGGACCAGCCGACGCCTAAACCCGGCAGGCATTCGCCGGCAAGACGCAGCCGCGAAATGCCCATGGCGCGCAGCACGGCTTCGGCCGTCGCCCCACCCGACAAAAGCAGCCTGCCAGCACCTGCCGTGAAGCGTGGCACGACGCCTTGCGCCAACCGGTCGGAAACGACAAGCGGTGAAAGATCGTCTAATCCCTGCGTCGCCTGAACCAGCGTCAGGCCGGAACCATCATGTGCATGGGAAGGCACGACACCATTGGGCGCATCGATGACCGACACTAACCCGGTGCTTTTGAGCACTTCGATTTGCTCAACGGTAATCGGATCACGGGAACCGACGACGAATAGCCCCTTGCCGGGCGGAATGATCGCCGCCTCGGGGGCAGTCCGCGCCGTCATCTCCTCAGCCAGCGCTTCGGCAAGACCCCGCGCGCCGACCAGAAGATCGACGCCTTTAGCCTGCGCGGCAACGAGAGCCTCCCTGATGTCGGCCTGCGATCGCGTATCCGGTATCGTGCAGCGGCTGGCGTGCCCGCCCAGCTGTTCGTGGACCGGAATGGCGTCGTCAACGCCAAAACCTGATACGGCACCGCCAGTTACGACGCGTCCAAAATCCGGAATGGCGGGCGCGACAAGCGCGTGCCGATAGGAAATCGCATCCATTTCAGCCGCAATATGCCCCTTCAGCCGGGAATCGACCTTTTTGAACAGGATCCTATCCGCTGGAACCAGCGCCAATAACGACCGCGTGCGATGACCGGCTTCACCCGCATCACCGTCACGACAACCCAGGTTGACGCTGAGGACCGCAGGCGCATCCGCGAGGGCTGCGGGTACACCGTCAAGCCCGATCGCAACCTCGGTCGCCAGCCCGCGCCCGGCAAAGGGTGCGGCCGCATCGAGAGCGCCTGTCAGATCATCGGCGAAAATCAACAGCACGGGCGGAGCCTTCAAAAAAAGTTGTAATGTTTTACCTCAATAAATTTATTTATAATCAATAGATAAACAGATGTGAATAACAAAAATTATTATGCAGACTTTCGGACTTCCTAACTGGCCACAAAGAGGCCTGCCGGCCAATCGCCGAATTCAGAAATGATGAAGACAAGCGGCAAACGCGGCCCGCCCGCATGCAGTTCGGCAGGGCGGGCGAAAGATGACAAACAGGGTGTCGCCGCTAGATGAACCGAAAAGGCAGCCCTGAGATAAGCGCTTTGACAAAACGCTTTTTCTGAAAGCGCCCGTTCAGTGATACGCGGGGCAATTGCGTTGGCTTTTCAAGATTATGAGGTCCAAGAACACCGGCCTGCGTGGTGACCGCCACGGAAAATCCCGCCTCAAGCACCGCCTTTGCTTCACGCTCTGCCACGGCCTTCGTCCAGCCATAGGGATAGGAAAAAGATTGCGGCCGATGGCCGACATAAGCCTCTACCCGACGTGTCGATTCCTCGATTTCGTGAGCCAGCCGCGCGAGATCGATCTTGCGCATGTTCACATGCGTCATGGTGTGTGCGCCTAGATGCACCAGAGGATCGTCCGACAGCGCCCTGAGCTCATCCGCGTCCATCACGAGTTCACCCACGATCGCGATGGGATCGATGCCCTGTTGCCTCGCGACGCGGTCGATCCTTTCCACTGCCTCATCCTCTGAAAAGTTCTGCACGAAATTTTCAAGGCGTGTGAATGCTTCCGCCTTCTGCGAAGGCGTGGCGGATGCAACATGTTCCGGACCAGAGCCGAAATCGAAGTCAAACGATGCAGCTTTCTGCGTCAGTGCAGCTGCGGTTTCCCACCACAGGCTGCGCGTCCGCTCAACAAAACCCGGTGTGATGAAAATCGTGTAGGGAACGGCATATTTGCGGAAAACTGGCGCGGCGTGTTGGGCATTGTTGCGATAACCGTCATCAAGCGTGAAGGCACAGAACGACCGACCTTCGTTATTGTCGGCAAGCAGTGCCGGTAAATCATGCAGATGGACGGGAACGAGACCACATTCTAGCGCGGCCTGTATCGCCTCTTCCAGAAACTGCGGCGTGACGGACAATTGCACATTGGGCGCAAAAGGCGAGATAGCCTCCCCGGGGCGCACATGATGAAGCGTAAAAATCACGCCACGCCCGGCAAGGGACGGAAACGCGGCGCGGACCATCGGCAGAGAACTTAACTCCAGCCCGGCCCTTATGGCTCCGTATTTCAAGAGACGCTTTACCGGCGGCGAGAAAACCATCGCTGATTGTTTTGACTTCAGGCCAGGCAGAACCCGTTTTTTGACGACTCTCCACGCGGTGAGCGGCAGATCGATAAGACCCGGCAGGGGATCATTCAGCGCAAAGGCGGCCCAGCTGCGGATTTTGCCCAGAGACGCAAAGTAGTCTCCCATATTTGCCTTGCCGCGCCGGCTTAATGTAAAGGCGGCAACCGCATCACGGACAAGATAAGACCACGACACGCCTTGTCGCGCAGCCCGGGATTGGCCGGCGGGCACATCGTTGGCAACCTGCCATAATAACGCGCCGAGATCGACGCCCGCCGCCGAACTGAGGCCGAACCACGACCAGGGGCGCGGATTGACATCGAGAAGCTTCAGCGAACCATCCCTGCCATCGAGTTTAAATTCCACCTCGACGAGACCACTGTGACCGGCCGATTTTAATATCGTCTGGGCCGCATCGATGGCCTGGCGGTTGTCGACAACCTCGACGCAGGTGCTGGTATATCCGAAATCGACGGGATATTGGCGGGCGCGACGGGCGGTGAATTCGGCAACCGGTTCTCCGTTGTGCCACAGCGCCGCATAGGAAAACTGGCTTTCTCCACCGCCGGGAATGAGTTCCTGCACCACGACATTGCCTGCGCCGATCTCCGCGCTCGCATCCGCAAAGGCCATTTTCAACGCCTGCCGATCATCGGCGCGGATCACCTTCGCGCGGGAAATCACGGTGTCACCGCCACCCATATTCGGTTTGAGAATGACGGGAAACGTCACGTCCAGCGCATTGATGTCATCGGTCGATGTCAGCGCATAGGTCCGGGGGAAGGAGACGCCAAGCTCCGCCGCGCGTTTGTAGAGCAGCGGCTTCTCACACAACCATTGCAGGGATGGCCAATCCGGCAGGATGATTTTGTAAAGGGCGGAAAGCTCTTCGCGATGTTGCGAAACGAGCTGAACCTCGCCATCCCCGGATGGCACGAGCAGACAGCCCTTCAGATGATGCCTTTCGGCCATTTCCCGCAAAAAGGGCAACGCCCCGGCATCGTGCGGACCGGCCCAGCGGATGGTTTCCCGCACGAAGCGCGACCAGCCCGGCAACGGTGAATCATGGGTGAGATAATAGACAGGCACATTCAGGGCGCCGAGGCTGCGGGCAAGGGCAAGCGTGCCGTGAGCGCCGCCGACAATAACAACACCTGGAATGGTCAAAGCCTGATCCCCGTCCTATTCCCTACCTTGATCGCAAAAATTGATAAATAAATTGGATATTTCTAAAGTATTGAGCGGCCGACGATCGAATTGCCGGAGCCGAAGCGCTTCTTGCTCTCTGAGCTTCTTTTCGCGCTTCGGAATTTGCTTCGAACTCAACGGGAGCCGCGTCACGCCTCTTTGCGGACGGCGCGCGGCTCGCCATTATCGTCCACTGCGACCATGATGAAGACGGCTTCCGTGACCTTTTCCCGTGAATCCTGATAATGCCTTCGGGTCCAGGCCTCGATCTTGAGTGTGACGGAGGTGCGCCCGACCTTCTCTATCCGGGTATAGACGCACAATGTATCGCCGATCTTGACCGGTTTCTTGAAGACGATTTCATTCACAGCCACGGTCACGGTGCGGCCGCCGGCCACATCATTGGCGCGGACGAAAGCGGCAAGGTCCATCTGCGACATGACCCAGCCACCGAAAATGTCACCGGCCGGATTGGCGTCGGCGGGCATGGCAAGCGTTCTGAGGGTCATTTCCATATCGGCGGGCGGTTGCTGGTCCATATGTCAAATTCCTTTCACAAACCTCCCGCTGCCGGACTTAGACAACCGCGCTTCATCAGCCAATAGCCGATTTTTCGCGGCAGCCCCTCCAAAACAGCAAGGAATCACAGAGCCATCGTAAGCTTCGGTTAACCATGATGGGGCACGATTCCAAAAAACGCGAGGGCGTGCGAATGGCCTATGACTGGAGTGGGAACAACACGATACAGCAACGTTACGACCGCATCATTGTGGTGGTCGCAAGCGTTATCGCCGTTAGTCTGGCGACCGGAACAATTGCCCTGCGCTTGCAGGCGGGACCAGAGACCACAATAAATCTCGCCAAACAGCAGCGGCTCGACCTGGAAAAGTGGCATTTGCGGCTTTGATCCGCCACGATCAAACCAAAGGATGACATAACAGGCCGGCTATTGCGGATTGCCATCGCGCCTGGCGATATTTTCCTTCGGCATGGTGTGGTCGAGATGGGCCACGGCCGGGGAAAGAACCGATAGAAACGTCTCCGACCGGCCAATATAGATGATCGCCGCACCATCGATCCCGTTCAGAACCTCGGCCAGCGTATCCTGCGTCTGTTTCTCCAGCCCTTCCAGCAAATCGTCGATGACGACGAATTTCGGCTTCAGCAGAAGGGCATTGGCGACACGGATGCTGGCCTGCTCGTCCGGATCCAGTTTCTTGTCCCAGCGGATGTTTTCATCGAGGCGGGGTGCCATATCGCCAAGCCCGCATGCCGTGAGTGCCGCGACATAATCTTCCTCCGTAAACCGCTGCGGCGCGCGCGGATAGGCCAGAACTTCCCGTAGCGAACCCGTCGGCAGATAGCCGTGCTGGGCGATGAACAGCGTGTCGGATTGTTCGGGCATTTCTATTCTGCCCTGCCCCCAGGGCCAAAGGCCCGCCATGGCGGCAAATAGCAGCCGCCGGTTCACGCCCTGCTCGCCATTGATCATCAATCGCTCGCCCGGCCCGATCTCCACCTCGGCCTCGCGCAGCCTGAAGCCGCGTTCCACATCCTGCCCACCCGCATCGCGGCAGATCGTGACCGACCGAAGACGGATCTTTTCGTTCACCGCGCTCCTTTGCAGATCGATCGCAAGGCCGTGCTGTTCGACGCTGTCCATCTGGATCAAGGCGTTGCGAAACACCGAGACGCGCTGCAGTGTTGCCTTCCAGCTGGCGATCGGCCCGAAATTGTCGATGTACCAGCGAAGCGCGGTATTGACCTGGTTGAAGGCTCCGACAGCCATCATCAGCCCGCCAAAGGTGAGGTTGCCGGAAAAATAGACCGGGGCCGCGATCAGGATAGGCGCAACGACCGCCAGCCAACCATAGCCCGACGAAACCCAGGTCAGATGCGTCAGCGCCATGGCCAGCCCCCGGATCACACCGAGCACGGCATCGATATCGACCCCGATCCGCCGCCGCTCGTTTTTCTCACCGCGCGCCAAAGCGATCGCCGCCAGATTTTCGCTGGCGCGCATCAGGGAGAAACGTAGTTCGGCCTCTTTCGAATAACGTTCGGCGTTCAGCCCGACCAGACGATAGCCGACAAGGTTGCTGAGCAAAGACGCGGAACCGGCATAAAGGATGGCCGCCCAAACCATATATCCGGGAATGGGGACAAGATCGCCATTGATGGTGATGGAGAAACCCGCCGACAGGCCCCAGAGAACACCGATAAAGCTGATTAGCAGGATGGTTGCGTTCACGAGACCGATGGACAGTGCCGTGCTGCTTTCGGCAAGGTTGCGGACATCGTCGTGCAAACGCTGGTCCGGATTGATCGCGATCGTGCCGAAACCGGCAAGACGCGCGGCCCGGCCCGGCTTCAGCCATTGGTCCACCATATCCTTGGCAAGACCCTCGCGCATGTTCAGCGCCGTCATCTGATTGAGCCAGGTCTGGATGACATTGAGGAGGAGAAGAAGCCCGGCGATGATCGCGAAGACCTCAAGCTGGTGAATGAAGGCATCAAGATCGCGCCGTTCCAGCGCGTTGTAGAACGGCGCGTTCCACTCGTTGAGGCGAATCTGCCCGTAGGCTGTGAGCAATATCACTACCAACAGGGCAATCGACAGCAATATCAGCCGGTTGCGCACCGGTGACGTCCAGAAGGCATTCCCCATCATGCGCAATTGCGCAGAAAAATCGAGATCGAAACCCGCAGGGTTAGCCGCGTTCTTACGCTGGTCGTCGGTCACCGTTGTTGCCATTCATTCCATTCCGAAACGTCAGTCGGCAAAGAAAGCGGGTCGCGAATCTGCGCCTTGCGATGCCAAGCAATAACACGCCCTTCGACCTTGTCCACAATCCCGGCGAAATCCCGGCGGCGACGATTGAAAATCGCGGATAAATCTTCGTACGGACAAACATTGCGGCCTGCACCAACAATGCGGATGCCCCCGGAAATGATCCTTGCTTTCTTTTCCTGCATTGCACAAAATCCGAATAATTTCAGAGGGGCGGATAAACCGCATAGACCGGAAAACCGGGCAAGGCAGATTAATGGCGATCAAAGCGAGCATCTATCATCTGACGCATTATAAATATGACAATCCGGTTCGCCTTGGACCACAAATCATCAGATTAAAGCCCGCCTCGCATTCCCGAACCCACGTTATCAGCCATTCGCTCAAGGTTTCGCCATCCAATCATTTCGTAAACCTTCAGCAGGACCCTTACGGCAACTACCTCGCCCGCTTCGTTTTTCCCGAGCCGGCCACGGAATTCAAGATCGAGGTCGATCTTGTCGCCGATATGACGGTTTACAATCCGTTCGATTTCTTCGTCGAGGAAGAAGCGACCAAATGGCCATTCGAATATCCGCAGGAATTGCGGGACGATTTGTCCATCTACATGAAACCGGAGCCAACCGGCCCGCTGCTCGCCGCCTTCATGGCGACCGTGGACCATACGCCGGGGCAGCCGACGGTCGATATGGTGGTGGGCCTCAATGCCCGTCTGCAACAGGAAATCGGCTATGTCATCCGCATGGAACCGGGCGTCCAGACACCGGAGGAAACACTGGCTTCCGGCAAGGGATCGTGCCGTGACACCAGTTGGCTGCTCGTGCAGGTTCTGAGACATCTTGGTCTCGCCACACGTTTCGTGTCAGGATACCTCATCCAGCTGACACCCGATCTCAAGGCCCTGGACGGTCCTTCCGGCACCGAGGTGGACTTCACCGATCTGCACGCCTGGGCTGAAGTCTATATGCCGGGCGCCGGCTGGATCGGTCTCGATCCCACCTCGGGGCTTCTGACCGGTGAAAGCCATATTCCTTTGGCGGCGACACCGCATTACCGCAACGCCGCACCGATTTCCGGCGGTTATTTCGGCCATGCCAACACGGAATTCGCGTTCGACATGCAGGTCCGGCGCGTCGCCGAAACCCCACGTATCACCAAGCCCTTTTCCGATGACAGCTGGGAGAGCCTCAACGCGCTCGGTGAAAAAGTCGACCAGGTGCTGAACGCGCATGACGTCCGGTTGACCATGGGCGGCGAGCCGACTTTCGTTTCCATCGACGATTTCGAATCCGACGAATGGAACACCGGCGCGGTGGGACCGACGAAACGCGAAAAGGCCGATGCCCTGATCCGCCGCCTGCGCGAGCGTTTCGCGCCAGGCGGCTTTCTGCATTACGGGCAGGGCAAATGGTATCCGGGTGAAAGCCTGCCGCGCTGGACCTTTTCGCTCTATTGGCGAAAGGACGGTCTGCCGATCTGGCAGAAACCGGAACTGATCGCCGAAGAAGGTGTGGATGCCGGCGTTAAGACCGATGACGCACAAAAACTCCTCGGCGGCATCGCCACCCACCTCGGCATAGACAAGGAGCTGGTGCTTCCGGCTTACGAGGATCCGGCTGAATGGATCATCAAGGAAGGCAGCCTTCCGGAAAATGTCGATCCGTCCAATTCGAAACTGAAAGACCCGGAAGAGCGCAACCGTATCGCCCGTGTGTTCGAGCGCGGATTGACGACGCCAACGGGTTACATTCTGCCGGTGCAGGCGTGGAATGCCCGTGCTGGCGGAGAACGCTGGATCAGCGAGAGATGGAAGACACGGCGCGGCAAGATATTCCTTGTTCCGGGTGACAGCCCGGTCGGTTATCGACTGCCGCTCGGCACCCTTCCCCATGTGCCGCCATCTGCCTACCCCTATATCCACGAGGCCGACCCTTCGATCCCGCGAGGCCCGCTTGCCGATCCGACGCCTGCACCGGCCCGCGCCATGCCGGAAGCCTCCTTTCAGGCGGACGAAGGTACGGCTCAGGCACGTGTCGAACAGACCATTGGCGAAATCGGCGGTGCGGTGCGAACCGCCATGTCGGTGGAACCCCGCGACGGTCGGCTCTGCATTTTCATGCCGCCTGTCGAACGTATTGAGGATTATCTGGAACTGATCGCAGCGGCCGAAGCCGCAGCCGCCGATCTTGGGCTGCCCGTCCATATCGAGGGTTATGCGCCACCAAACGACGAGCGCATCAATGTCATCCGCGTCGCGCCCGATCCCGGCGTCATCGAGGTCAATGTCCATCCGGCCGCAAGCTGGAAAGACTGCGTCGACATCACCTCGGCGGTCTATGAAGAGGCGCGACAGACGCGTCTGGGCGCTGACAAGTTCATGATCGATGGCCGTCACACCGGCACCGGTGGTGGCAACCATGTGGTCGTGGGCGGGGCCAACCCGAATGACAGCCCATTCCTGCGCCGGCCCGATCTTCTGAAAAGCCTCGTTTTGCACTGGCAGCGACATCCGTCGCTTTCCTACATGTTCTCCGGCCTGTTCATCGGCCCGACAAGTCAGGCGCCACGCATCGATGAGGCCCGCCACGACAGCCTCTACGAACTTGAAATTGCGCTCGCGCAGGTGCCTGCCCCCGGCGAGGGTGCTCCACCGCTGCCTTGGCTGGTTGACCGTCTGTTCCGCAACCTGTTGACGGATGTGACGGGCAACACCCACCGCGCCGAAATCTGCATCGACAAGCTGTTTTCGCCGGATGGACCGACCGGTCGCCTCGGCCTTGTGGAGTTTCGCGGTTTCGAAATGCCGCCGAATGCCCGCATGTCGCTGGCGCAGCAATTGCTGGTGCGCGCGCTTGTCGCCCGCTTCTGGAAAAATCCGGCCGCCGGCAAATTCGTGCGCTGGGGTACAACACTTGCCGATCGTTTCATGCTACCGCATTACGTCTGGGCGGATTTTATGGACGTTCTCGCAGATCTCAGGGAAAACGGCTTCGACCTGAAACCCGAGTGGTTCACCGCCCAGCAGGAATTCCGTTTTCCCTTCTTCGGCGAAGTGGAATATGAAGGCTCCAAACTGGAGTTGCGTCAGGCGCTCGAACCCTGGCACGTCATGGGCGAACAGGGAGCCATCGGCGGCACCGTGCGGTTTGTCGATTCCTCGGTTGAACGTCTGCAGGTGCGCCTCGAAACTTCCAATCCCTCACGCTATGTCGTGGCCTGCAACGGACGCGCAGTGCCTCTGACGCCGACGGAAAATCACAGCGTTGCGGTCGCCGGTGTCCGGTTCAAGGCATGGCAGCCCTCTTCAGGCCTGCATCCCGTTTTGCCCGTCAATTCACCCTTGACCTTTGACATTTATGATACATGGTCGAGGCGATCGATCGGCGGATGCATCTACCATGTTGCTCATCCGGGCGGGCGCAATTACGAGACATTTCCCGTCAACGGCAACGAGGCCGAGGCACGCCGCCTTGCCCGTTTCGAACCATGGGGACATACGGCAGGGCAATATCCGCTTCATGCGGAAACCGTGTCGCCAGAATTTCCGCTGACGCTCGATCTGCGTCGGCCATACGGAGTTTAAATTGTCCAAAGCCCCGGCAACGGAACGCAAGACGGAAACGAGCGCGCAACCACGCGGGCTTGATTATTCCACCCTGCCGGGCGTGGCCGACGAGATGCTTGATACCGACGGCAAGGTCAGGCCGGTCTGGAAGAACCTGCTCGGCGCGCTCTCGCGCATGTCGGAACGCGAATTGCACGAGCGCTTTGCCCGCACCGACCGCTATCTGCGCGACGCGGGCGTGTTCTACCGCGATTACAGCAAGGGCAGCAGCGAACGAAACTGGCCGATCTCGCATATTCCGGTGCTGATCGATGACAGGGAATGGACGGTTCTTTCCGAAGGGCTGAAACAGCGCGCCGATCTTCTGGAGGCCATGGTTGCCGATTTTTACGGCGAAAACCGGCTGGTGAACGAAGGTTACGTGCCGCCGGCGCTGATCGCTTCCAATCCGGAATATTTACGGCCGATGGTCGGGGTAAAACCGGCAAGCGGCCATTACCTGCACTTCTGCTCATTCGAAATAGGACGCGGACCTGATGGAAACTGGTGGGTGCTGGCCGATCGGACTCAGGCGCCCTCTGGTGCTGGCTTCGCGCTGGAAAACCGGGTAGCCACCACCCGCGCGCTGTCCGATATCTATGCCGAAACCCATGTTCACCGTCTCGCCTCGTTTTTCGGCGCTTTCCGCGACACGCTACAGGCCCACAGAAAGCACCCGGACGATCGCATCGCGGTGCTGACGCCCGGCCCCGCCAACGAAACCTATTTCGAACACGCCTATATCGCCCGTTATCTCGGCTTCATGCTGCTGGAGGGCGAGGACCTGACCGTCGTCAACGGCCGCGTCATGGTTCGAACCGTGGCCGGGTTGAAGCCGATTGGTGTACTTTGGCGACGTCTCGACGCCTCCTATTCCGATCCGCTGGAACTGAACCAGCAATCCCATATCGGCACGCCCGGCATGGTGCAGGCGCTGCGCAACGAAGCGCTCACCATCGTCAACGCACTCGGCAGCGGCATTCTCGAAACGCGGGCACTGCTTGCCTTCATGCCGCGCATCTGCCGCCACCTTCTGGGCGAGGAACTGAAACTTCCCTCGATTGCGACCTGGTGGTGCGGACAGGAATCGGAACGCCGCCACGTTGCCGGCAATATCGAAGGCATGGTCATCGGCCCGGCCTATTCCCGCATGCCTTTTTTCGACGACAACGGCCAATCCGTGCTCGGCTCCTCCCTGCGCGAGACGGCAAAGGAATCGATCAGCGACTGGCTTGCCTCCGACGGCCACAGGCTGGTGGGCCAGGAAGTCGTGAAGCTTTCAACGACGCCGGCCTATATCGACAACAAGCTCGTGCCGCGCCCGATGAGCCTTCGCGTTTTTGCCGCCCGCACCCAGGACGGCTGGCAGATCATGCCCGGCGGCTTTGCACGGATCGGCAGCGGCGACGATGTGTCCGCCATCGCCATGCAATCGGGCGGCAGCGCGGCGGATGTCTGGATCGTCAGCGAAAAACCGGTGGAACGCACCTCGCTTCTGCCGGCGGAAGAAAGCTTTACCCGCAACATGCCGGGCAGCCTGCCAAGCAGGGCTGCCGACAATCTCTTCTGGCTCGGCCGTTATATCGAACGTTCTGAAGGCGCATTGCGCATCCTGCGCGCCTGGCACGGGCGTTATGCCGAGTCAGCCGATCCGCGCCAGCCCCTGCTCGCTCATGTGACGCGATATCTCGAAGCGCTTGACGTGGAGATGAACGATGCCGTGCCGGATAGCCTGCTGAACAACATCAACAGCGCGCTTTATTCCGCCAGCAATATTCGCGACCGCTTTTCGCCGGATGGATGGCTGGCGCTGAACGACCTCGCCAAGACGGCCCGCCGTTTCCACGCGAAAGTCGCGCCCGGCGACGACGCCACCCACGCCATGACGATCCTGCTGCGCAAGCTTGCCGGCTTTGCCGGTCTCGTGCACGAAAACATGTACCGCTTCACCGGCTGGCGTTTTCTGTCGATCGGCCGTTATCTCGAACGCGGGCTGCATATGACCCGGCTTCTCGGCCACATGACCGGACCGGACGCCCCGGATGGTTCCTACGACATGCTGCTAGAAATCGGCGACAGCGTCATGACCCATCGTCGCCGTTATAATGTCGCCACGGCTGGCCTGACGGTCACCGATCTTCTGGCGCTTGATCCGCTCAATCCGCGCTCGATCCTGTTTCAGCTGAACGAAATCCGCACCGAGGTGGAACAGCTGCCGAACGCTTTCGTGAACGGCCAGATGTCGCCGTTTTATCGCGAAACGATGCGCCTGCATTCCGGGCTCGCTGTCATGACGCCGGAAAACATGAACGGCGCGATCTATCGCCAGCTCGAAACCGACATGGAACATCTGTCCGATGTTCTGGCCCGCACCTATCTCGGATAACCCCATGCTTTACGATCTTTCCCTGCATATGGGTTACACCTACGACACACCGGCCCATGGCGCACGCCACATTATCCGCGTGCTGCCGCTGTCGATCCCGGGCCGGCAGAGACTAATCGCAGGTTCCATCGATGTTTCGCCCGCACCGGAAGAACGCGCCTTCTTTGACGATTTCTTTCATCAATCGGCCACGTCGGTGCATCTGCGCGCGCCGCATGAAAAGCTGGATATTCGCATGCAGGCGCGGGTGATGGTGGAAGCGCCGGCCATGACGGCGGATTTTTCACCCGAGCTTTCCCGCTTGCCGCAGGACCTTGCCAATGTCTGGTCGATCGATTTTCAGTCACCGCACCACTTCATTGGCACAAGCCCCAGAATAGGGACGGATGCGGCGATCTCAGCCTATGCGCGGGAATTGCTGAAACCAGGAATGACCATCCGCGAAATCGCGCTGGCCATGTGCAAACGCATTCACAAAGACTTCACCTACGATGGCGAGGCGACAACCGTGGATACGACACCATCTGAAGCCTTTAAATTGAAGCGCGGCGTGTGCCAGGATTTTTCGCATATCATGATCATGGCGCTGCGCAGCCTCGGCATTCCCGCCGGTTATGTCAGCGGTTTCCTGCGCACCATTCCTCCGCCGGGCAAGGAACGGCTGGAAGGCGCCGATGCCATGCATGCCTGGGTCCGCATCTGGTGCGGAGAAGCGGCCGGTTATCTGGAACTCGACCCTACCAACGATATCGTGGCCGGCAGCGACCACATCGTCGTCGGTTATGGCCGCGACTATTCGGATGTTGCACCGGTGATCGGGGTTCTGAAGAGCTACGGTAACCAGCAGATAAAACAGGCCGTGGATGTGGTCCCCGTCCAGCAATGACACAATATGTGTTATTTCAATCTTCCAACCAATTAATTCTTGAAAATACTTCGAAAACTGCACCAATTTGAACGAATTATAAAATTGTAATCTTCGCGTTAGCGGATTTTACATCCTTTGCGGGTTTCCTGCGCTCAATCGCATATTCTAATCGGTGAGCCCCATCATGACCGCCTCCGCAGATCAAAAACTGAAGCGCCGTTTCTTTGCCGATACCAGCGGTAATTTCGGCATCATGACGGCAATATTGCTGCCGATGTTGCTGGGCGTGGCCGGAGCCGGCCTGGAGCTGGCGAATGTGATGCAGGTGAAAGCCGATCTGCAAAACACGGCGGATTCCGCGGCGCTCGCTGCAGCAACCGAGGCACGTCTGAAGGAAGGCGCGCTCACAGACGAACAAATCAAGGAAATCGCCAAGGCCTTCATCGCTGCGCAGATGGAAAAGAGCCTGACTGAGGAAGAGAAAAAGGAACTGGAGAAGAACTCCCCAGTCGGCGTTTCTGCAAAGGAAGATGCACGCGGCAAGACCTATACCATCGAGACCACACTATACCGCCAGGTGCAGCTCAACCCGCTGCTGGGGTTCATCGGCGTGAAGACACTCGATATCGCGGCGACCGGTACCGCCAAGAGTACCGTCAACAAGGGCGCGCCGATATCCATGTATCTGGTGCTCGACCGCTCCGGTTCGATGTCGTTCAAGACGGACAGTGTCGACAGCACTAAAACGTCCTGCCAGAACTACACGTCCGATAACTGGGGCAAGTATCCCAATCTCGGCAAGACATCGCCCTGCTATGTCAACAAGGCCACATCGTTGAAGACCGCCGTCAGCTTTCTCGTTGCTACATTGAACAAGGCCGATCCGACCTACACCGCAAGCGGCAGCTCACAGCTCGTTCGGACGGGCGCCTCGGTTTATACACATGAGACCTATGCGGCTCAGGCCATCAGCTGGGGTACGAACAGCGTTGTCAGCTATGTCGACAAACAGATCCCGGAATTTCCATCCGGCGGTACGGATGCACGAAGCAGCCTGAATGCCGCTTACAATGCCCTTAAAAAAACGAATCCGGACGAAGCCAAGGCACATAAGACACAGGAAAGTGAATCCTTCGAGCGCTATATCGTGCTGATGACCGACGGTGAAATGACCGGAAACAGCTCCTCGTGGAGTTCCAGCATCGACCAGTCGGTGCGCACCACCTGCGAGACCGCCAAGAAAGACGGGATTAAGATTTTCAGCGTCGCCTTCATGGCGCCGGACAAGGGCAAGTCGCTGCTGCAATATTGCGCCTCCAGCCTCGACAATTATTACGCGCCCGAAAACATGGAGCAGATCGTCACCGCCTTTGGCGAAATCGCCCGCAAGGCAGCCGGTAGCATTGCCACGCTGACCAACTGACGAAAATTCGGCAGACGCAGCCGCAAAGCGTATCTCTTTTGGGGCATTTACCCCGGGGCCAATCTTCCCCGGCTTTGCATGGCTGACAAGACATGCGCGGCAGGTGACAGCGGCAGCGGCCCGTGGCATAGGAGGGCCGCTCCCATTCATAGGCCCTGTCATGATCCGCATCGAAAATATCAGCAAGTCGAACAGTCACCGTATTCTTTACATCGAGGCCTCCGCTGCGCTCAATCGTGGCGAGAAGATCGGCCTTGTCGGGCCGAACGGTTCTGGCAAGACCACGCTGTTTCGGATGATGACCGGCGAGGAGCAGCCCGATGAGGGACAGGTCGTCGTCGAAAAAGGTATGACGGTCGGTTATTTCGATCAGGATGTCGGTGAAATGTCCGGACGCTCCGCGGTCGCCGAAGTCATGGAAGGCGCAGGCCCGGTCAGTGAAGTGGCGGCGGAATTGCGGGAGCTGGAAGCCGCCATGTCCGATCCCGACCGGATGGACGAAATGGACGCCATCATCGAACGTTATGGTGAAGTGCAGGCGCGTTACGAAGAGCTGGACGGTTACGCGCTGGAGGGCCGCGCCCGTGAGGTTCTGGATGGCTTGAGCTTCAGCCAGGAAATGATGGACGGCGATGTCTCCAAACTGTCCGGCGGCTGGAAGATGCGCGTGGCGCTCGCCCGCATCCTCCTGATGCGTCCGGACGTGATGCTGCTTGACGAACCGTCGAACCATCTCGATCTCGAAAGCCTGATCTGGCTTGAGGATTTTCTGAAGAACTATGACGGCGCATTGTTGATGACTTCGCATGACCGCGAATTCATGAACCGCATCGTCACCAAGATCATCGAGATCGATGCCGGCAACCTCACCACCTATTCCGGTGACTACGGCTTTTATGAACAGCAGCGCGCGCAGAACGAAAAGCAGCAGCAGGCGCAGTTCGAGCGCCAGCAGGCCATGCTCGCCAAGGAAATCAAATTCATCGAGCGCTTCAAGGCGCGCGCCTCACATGCCTCGCAGGTGCAGAGCCGCGTCAAGAAACTTGAAAAGATCGACCGCGTCGAGCCGCCAAAACGGCGCCAGACAGTCGCTTTTGAATTCGCACCGGCCCCGAGGTCGGGCGAGGATGTCGTGGCGCTGAAGAAGGTTAACAAGGCTTATGGCAGCCGCACGATCTATGGCGAGCTGGACTTCATGGTGCGGCGCAAGGAGCGCTGGTGCATCATGGGCGTCAACGGCGCTGGAAAATCGACCTTGCTGAAGCTGGTGACCGGCACGACCGAGCCGGATTCCGGCAATGTAACACTCGGCGCCAGCGTCAAGCTCGGCTATTTCGCCCAGCACGCCATGGATGTTCTGGAAGGCGACAGCACCATTCTTGAATGGCTTGAGGAACGTTTTCCGAAAGCCGGGCAGGCGCCGCTCCGCGCGCTTTCCGGTTGTTTCGGCTTCTCCGGCGACGACGTGGAGAAACGCTGCCGTGTTCTTTCCGGCGGTGAAAAAGCCCGTCTCGTGATGGCGGCCATGTTGTTCGATCCGCCGAATTTCCTGGTACTCGACGAACCAACGAACCATCTCGATCTCGACACCAAGGAAATGCTGATCAAAGCCCTGTCGGATTATGAAGGCACGATGCTGTTCGTTTCCCACGACCGCCATTTCCTCGCCGCCCTTTCAAACCGGGTGCTTGAACTGACCCCGGATGGCATTCACCAATTTGGCGGCGGCTACACCGAATATGTCGAAAGCACCGGGCAGGAAGCACCGGGCCTTCGCAGCTGAGGCCATTTACCGGACGCCTGGTCTCCGCAACCGTAACTTTCGTACTTGATACTGGAGAAGCAGATGCGGATCGTCGTTTACAGCGCCAAGCCATATGACAGGCAGTTCCTTGATGCCGCGGTACGTCCCGGCATGCGGATACAATATTGCGAAGCGCGCCTGTCTCCTGAAACGGTGGCGTTGGCGGAGGGAGCCGATGCTATCTGCGCTTTCGTCAATGACGACCTGTCGCGGCCCGTGCTCGAAAGGCTGACGGAAATGGGCGTGCGACTCGTCGCCCTGCGCTGCGCCGGTTTCAACCAGGTCGATCTCGTGGCCGCCGAAAAGCTGGGCCTAACCATCGCCCGCGTTCCCGCCTATTCGCCCTATGCGGTTGCCGAACATACAATGGCGCTCATCCTGTCACTCAACCGCAAGATCCACCGCGCCTATAACCGCGTCCGCGAAGGCAACTTCGCCCTTGATGGCCTGCTTGGTTTCGATCTCCACGGCAAGACCATCGGCATTGTCGGCACGGGGAAGATCGGCGCGATTTTTGCGCGTATCGCAGCCGGCTTCGGCTGCCGTCTCATCGGCCACGACATTCGCCCGAATCCTGATTGCGAGGCGCTGGGCATGGCCTATGTCACGCGGGAGGAACTGTTCCGGACATCGGACATTCTTACGCTGATGTGCCCGCTCACGCCGGAAACCAGGCACCTGATCCGCAAGGAGACGCTGCCCCTTCTCAAAAAAGGCGTGATGCTCATCAACACCAGCCGCGGCGCGATCATCGACACGCAGGCCGCGATCACGGGTCTGAAAGACGGTAGGATCGGTTCTCTCGGCATCGATGTTTATGAGGAGGAGGCCGATCTCTTTTTCGAAGATCTTTCCAATGACGTGCTGCGCGACGACGTCTTTGCGCGGTTGCTGACCTTCCCCAATGTTCTGGTGACCGGCCATCAGGGGTTTTTCACGCAGGAAGCCCTCAAAAACATTGCGGACACCACGATCGGCAATATCGAAAGCTTCATCAGAACCGGCAAGGCGCTGCATGCGGTTTCCACGGAGCAGCTTGCAGGCCCCGTTTAGCGCTGCTGCCCCGACCCTGAAGATTATGCTTCGAGCCTGCGGAAATTGTCGGCAGGTCGATTGCCCGCCCCAAATCCCCAGTATAGGTTTCAAGCAATCTTTTCAGAGCTTTCAAACCGGACCGGTCGAGCGACAGATGCAACTCAAAGACTGCTATAATTTCCACGATTTTCGCCGCATGGCCAAACAGCGTCTTCCCGGGCCGATCTTCAACTACATAGATGGCGCGGCCGACGATGAAGTGACGTATCGGCGAAATACAGCCGCCTTTGAAAACTGCGACCTTGTTCCGGATGTGCTGCGCGGCGTGTCCGACGTGGACATGTCGGTGACCGTCATGGGGCAAAAGCTCTCCATGCCGGTCTATTGTTCCCCAACGGCGCTGCAGCGCCTCTTCCACCATCAAGGAGAGCGGGCGGTCGCGGCAGCGGCGGGAAAATTCGGCACGATGTTCGGCGTCTCCTCGCTCGGCACCACCAGCCTTGAAGAAGCGCGCCGGATCAGCGGTGGGCCGCAGGTCTATCAATTTTATTTCCACAAGGATCGTGGTCTCAACCGCGAGATGATGGCACGCGCCAAAAGTGCCGGCGTCGAGACGATGATGCTGACCGTGGACAGCATTACCGGCGGCAACCGCGAGCGCGACAAGCGCACCGGTTTTGCCATCCCCTTCAAGCTCAATCTCTCCGGCATCGCGCAATTCGCCATCAAGCCGGCCTGGGGCATCAATTACCTGACGCATGAGCGCTTCAGCCTGCCGCAGCTTGACGGCCACATCAAAATGGATGGCGGGGCTCTGTCCATCAGCCGCTATTTCACCGAGATGCTGGACCCTTCCATGAACTGGGATGACGTGGCGCAGATGGTGCGAGAATGGGATGGTCCTTTCTGCCTCAAAGGCGTCATGTCGGTTGACGACGCCCGGCGCGCCGTCGAGATCGGCTGCAGCGGCATCGTGCTCTCCAACCACGGCGGTCGCCAGCTCGATGGTTCCCGCAGCGCCTTCGACCAGCTGGCAGAGATCGTCGATGCGGTCGGCGACCGGATCGACGTGATGATGGATGGCGGCGTACAGCGCGGCACCCACGTTCTGAAAGCCCTGTCTCTGGGCGCAAAGGCTGTGGGGCTCGGTCGCTATTATCTTTTCCCGCTCGCGGCCGCCGGCCAGCCCGGGGTGGAAAGGGCGCTGGAAATGATGCGTATCGAAATCGAACGCGGCATGAAGCTGATGGGCTGCACCACTGTCGAGCAACTGACGCGACGAAACCTGCGGTTTCATGGCTAGCGCCGTATTGCGCATTTCCAGGCAAGGTTACAGCTTTCCGCTGTAATCACAGGCCATTTCCACGGCGTTTCGCCGATATTCCAGGAGCGCTGTGCCGATGTTCCAGATAAGCGCCAGGGATACCAGCACGCAAATGCTGCCGGAAATCAACGAGCGCTTGGCACCCGAGAGAAACAGCCAGCCGATGAAGGCATAGGCTGCAAGCGCTGGTACGGCAGGGATCAGAACCGATATAGGCCCGTCACAATCGGCCGCCTCGATGCCGATGGCGCGATACTCATTCGGCGTTGTCACAACACCGAGGACGGCGACGGGCAACATCGCAACGAGAATGGCATAACGGAAGAAGCGAGGCGTATCGGGCATATCCGCTCCATAGCCGGATAATTAAATGTCGCGACTTGTCCGTAAACTTCCGTACGGACTACTTTGAGGGTGGTCTTTTTTGAAAGCCGCCGTTCAGCCACGCCTGTCAGCGTTCCTGAACAGGAGCTTGCCCGATTTCGCAGAGAAATCCAGTATTTTACGGAATCCAAACTTGGCAGACCGTGCAGAATGTGATTATGGTTGCATGATGCAACCATAATGGATTTGGCATGCCCGAACAGTCCCTTCCCATAAATGACATCCGCTCCACCTCGCGCCGGCTTGTCCGTGAACTCGGTTTCATGGGCGGGGATTTTGCCGGCACCGATCTGCCGCCATCTGCCGTGCATGCCCTGATCGAGATCGAAACATGCCCAGGCATCACGGCGCGCGATCTGGGAAAGCTTCTGCGGCTTGAAAAATCCAGCGTCAGCCGCATGCTTCGCAAACTCATTCTGTCCGGTGATCTTATGGAGGAAGGGGACGGTGAAGATAACCGCATCAAGCGGCTCTATCTGGCCGGGCGAGGGCAGGATCGGGTCGGTGCCATTCACGCCTTCGCAAACCGGCAGGTATCGAGCGCCCTGTCACGGCTTGCCCCGGCGGATGGCCACACCATTCTGGAAGGGCTCCATCTTTACGCCGACGCGCTGGGAGGCCGGATCGATGCCGCAGCTCCCGCCATAGATATCGTCTCAGGATACAGGCCGGGTATCATCGCCCGCATAACGCAGATGCATGCTCTCTATTACGCCCGAACATCCGGCTTCGGCCAGCGTTTCGAATCCGTTGTCGCCGAAGGTCTCGCCTCCTTTTGCAACCGGCTCGAAAGACCGCAAAACGCAATATGGGCCGCAACGCGCGGACAGGAGATTATCGGCTCCGTCGCAATCGACGGCGAAGACTTGGGATCGGACATCGCGCATCTACGCTGGTTCATCGTGGATGACAGCGTGCGCGGTGGCGGTGTAGGGCGCAGGCTGCTTGCAGCCGCTCTGGCCTTCGCCGACAAAAAGGCTTTCGCAGAAACCCATCTATGGACATTCAACGGTCTTTTGGCCGCACGGCACCTTTACGAGACCCATGGTTTCGCCTGTGTCGAGGAACGTCCCGGCAGCCAATGGGGAAGCGAGGTTCTGGAACAGCGCTTTGTCCGTCCCCGGCCAGAATGATCTCTAATCTCTGTGCATGAACCGCCGCATCGAAAGTCGCCGTGCGGCCGTCTCCGGATCATAACCAGACCTATAAGAAGGCGAGCTGAACCTTCATCGATCTGCTTCTGTCACCGGCGGTTTCAAATGCTGCAACCGCCTCTTCCAATGGAAAGGTGCCTGTTAACAGCGGCTTCAGGTCTACGCGGCGCTGGTTAATGAAATCGACGGCAAGTCCGAATTCCTCGTGGAAACGGAAGGTGCCTTTCATCTCGATTTCCTTGGCGACCACCATATTCTGCGGAATGGACACATCCCCGCCGAGACCGAGCTGAACGACGGTGGAACGCGGCTTCAGCGCCTCCAGACCCGACCGGACGGCCCTTTCGTTTCCGGAGGCCTCGAATTGCACGTCGAAATAGCCCTTGTTTGCCGAATAGGCGGAGAGCGCATCCGGATCGCTGGCGACATTGATGACCCGGTCGGCGCCGATGGCGAGCGCCTTTTGCAAAACCGCATCCATGACATCGGTCGCAACGATTTCCCGTGCGCCATGGGCGCGGGCGGCGATGATGGCAAGCGCACCGATCGGCCCGCAGCCGGTGACCAGAACGCGCTTGTCGGTCAATGCGCCGGCGCGGTTGACGCCATGCAGCGTCACTGCAAAGGGTTCGGCCATCGCCGCTTCATGGATAGAGATGCCGTCCCGCACCTTGTGGCACTGATACGCCTCGGCAACGAGACGCTGCCGGAATGCGCCTTGAATATGCGGCATGGGCATCGCGGAGCCATAAAAGCGCATGTTCAGGCATTGGTTCTGCTGGCCCTTCAGGCAAAATTCGCAATGGTTGCAGGGCCGGCTCGGCGATACCGCGACGCGGTCGCCAACGACGAGACCGGAGACACCCTCCCCCAGAGCCTTGATGGTGCCCGCCACCTCATGGCCGAGGATCATCGGCTCACGCACGCGCACGGTGCCGAAGCCGCCGTGATTGTAATAATGCAGGTCGGAGCCGCAGATGCCACCCGCCTCGATGGCGACCTCAATCTGTCCGGGGCCGGGCTGCTCCGCCTCACGTTCTTCGATCCGCAGATCCTTGGCCGCGTGGATGACAACCGCTTTCATATTCGCTCCTCCCATGGGGGTTCGGCATGGCGGCTACTGCCGCCAGGCCATTTCCCTGATTTGTCTCAGATATCGACCACGAGGCCCTTGGCTTTCAGCACAGCCTCTAGCTTGCTGACCTCGACCACCGACTTGCCCTGCTTGTAAGCTTCGATGTAACCGGCCTCGGCATCTTCACGCGCCTGCGAAAGCTTGGCCGCTTCCTGCGCTTCTTCGCGTCGGACGACAACCAGCCCATCGGCATCACCGACGATGATATCGCCCGGATTGATGATTTCGCCGCCGACAATCACCTGATCGTTGACCGCGGCAATGGTCTCCTTGACCGTGCCCTTGATGCAGACGCTGAGCGAAAAGACGGGAAAGCCGAGGTCCCGCAGCTGCAGCGTGTCGCGCACACCGGTATCCGTCACCAGACCGCCGATACCTTTTGCGAGGCAGGCATTGGCGAGAACGTCGCCGAACGAACCAGCCTCTTCATATTCGCCGGCGGAAACGACGATGATGTCGCCCGGCTTGGCATAGTTGATGGCGAGCTGCAGCATGATGTTGTCGCGCGGCGCGCATTTGACCGTAAAGGCCGGGCCGCACAGCTTCATGCGATAATCGACGGGCTTGAGCCGCGAGGACAATGCACCGCGACGCCCCTGCGCCTCATGGATTGTCGCAGGAGAGAATTTGGCAAGGGCTTCAACATCCGCCTTGGCCGGACGCTGCGCGATATCTTTAATGTGGATCATGAAAACCTCCCACGTTGAAACCGTCGGCGAGAACGTCTCGCCGACCGATGATGGTGTTGAATGGATGGAATGATGACTGAAGCTGAGCCGAAGCTCAGGGGATCGGATCGAACTTCAGTTCGGAAAGAGGCACGACCTTGTCGGTGCGCGTCATCTTGTATTCGGTGTTCGGGCCAAGCCACTTGTCCCAGATGCGGTTGATCTCGCCATCCGCATCGAGCTTACGGAGAATTTCGTTGATCTTCGCGGTCAGCGCCGGATTGTCCTTGGCCATACCGATGCCGATGGGCTGGAAGAGCATCGGCTCCTCGATCATCCGCATTGGCTTACCCTTGGTCTTGGATTCGTTGACGAACTTGGTCATCGTCATGGTGTTGCCGACAATGCCGCGCGCCTTGCCCTGCTGAACGGCAAGATAGGCGGACGCCGTATCCTGGAACGTCAGCGGCTCGGACTTGTTGAGCTTGACGGAGAGTTCTGACGTCGAGCCCTTGCTGGACGCGATGCGCTGGCCGACGAAATCAGACTTCTTGGTGCCGGCATCATCGACCGGAACGATCAGCATTTCCTTAGCCAGGTAATATGGGTCGCTGAACTGAATCTGTTCGGCGCGGCTCTGGGTATAAGCGAGGTTGGCGACCGAGAGATCGACACGGCCGAGCTTGACTTCGGGAACGCGCGCTTCAACTGAAACAGGCTTGACCTCGGCCTTGACACCGAGTTCCTTGGCGATGGCGCCGCACAGATCGACGTCAAAGCCGGCCATTTCGCGTGTCTTTGGGTCCGGTGAGGCGAAAGGCGGCACGTCTGCGAATGTTGCGCAACGCAGCGTCTTGTTCGCAATGATCGTGTCGAGCTGATCGGCCTTGGCCGGAATGACTGCGGCCGAGGTGGCAAGCGCCGCGGTAAGCGTAATTGTCTTCCAGTTCATTTCAGTTCTCCCTGTTATTATAGAGGTTGGGTTGGTAATTCAGTCCGGAGCGGATTTTTTGCGAAACCGCTCATATTTGTCGCCATCTCGCCCTAGTGCCTGAGATCAGCGAGAAAACGCTGGGCACGGGGGTGTTGCGGATTTTTGAAAAACTCGTCCGGCTTGGCCGTTTCGATGATGCGCCCGGCATCGATGAACCAGATGCGGTCAGCCACTTCACGGGCAAAGCCCATTTCATGGGTGACACACAGCATAGTCATGCCTTCGGCGGCGAGGCTCTTCATGACGGCGAGCACCTCACCTACCATTTCCGGGTCGAGAGCGGAGGTCGGTTCGTCGAACAACATGACCGGCGGCTCCATGGCGAGCGCCCGCGCAATGGCGACGCGCTGCTGCTGGCCGCCAGAGAGCTGGGCCGGGTAAGAGCTGGCCTTGTCGGCCAGGCCGACACGATCAAGAAGCTTCAGCGCCTTTTCATGGGCGACAGCAGGAGCAACGCCCTTCACCCGGATAGGCGACATCGAGACATTCTCCACCACCGAAAGATGCGGGAAGAGGTTGAAGCTCTGGAAGACGAAACCCACCCGGCTGCGCAGCGCATTCAACTCCTTTGCGCGCATTTGTGCGTGGATGTTCCTGCCATCCAGCGTGATCGAGCCGCTGCTGATCTCCTCCAGACGGTTGATCGTGCGGATGAGGGTGGACTTTCCGGAGCCCGATGGCCCGCAGATGACCACGACCTCGCCACGGGTGACGTTTTCGTTGACATCCTTGAGCACCTGATAATCGCCGTAGCTTTTGCAGACCTGCGAAAGCGTGATGGTGTAGGCGTCCTGAGAGGCGGAAACTGGCGCGGTCATAGCTGCTCCGTAACGATATTGGCGGGGGCCGGTGCGTCTGCCGCAAGCTTGCCGCGCGGGCCGGCCCGCCGGCGGGCTATACGCCGCTCGAGAAGATTGGCGACATGGGTGAGCGACCAGCAGATGATGTAATAAACCAGCGCCAGAATGAGGAAGACCTGGAAAGGCTGGGTCAGGAGCTGGTTATTCACCTGGTTTGCCGCAAAGGTCAGATCCGGCACATTGATGACGTAGCCGAGGGTCGTATCCTTGATGGTGGACACGAATGTAGAAATGAGGCTCGGGATCATGTTGTAGAGCGCCTGCGGCAGGATGATGTAACGCATCGCGCTGAAATATCCGTGCCCCAGCGCCCGCGCCGCATCCATCTGCCCGGCCCCAAGCGATACGATGCCGGCGCGTACGACCTCGCTCATGAAAGCGCCCTGATAGATGACCAGCGTTGCCAGCATGGTGACGAAGCTCGGCACATCCGCCCCGGTCCATAGCGGAACGAGAAAATAGCTCCAGAGGATGAGCATCAGCAGCGGCACGCCACGGGTGAAATACACCACGGCGGTGACCGGCCAGCGCAGCAGCCGCCATTTCGACAGCCGTGCCAGCGCCATCAGGATGCTGACGGGAAAGGCGAACGCGATGCTGAGCGCCGACAGGATAAGCGTGTTGGCAAGGCCGCCCAGCGGCCCGTTGGGATATTGGCCAATCAGGAGAAGCAACCAATAATCCTGCACGATTGCGATCATGTCGTGGATCATGCCCGCGCCCTCCGCAGTGGATCGGCACGCATGGAGATATAGGCTCCAAGACCCATGATCAGCAGCGAGAAGAACAGATAAAGCACTGTCGCGACCAGGTAGACCTCAAACGTCCGGAAACTCAGATTTTCGACTTCCTTGACCGCATGGGTGAGTTCGGGTGCCCCGATCAGAACCCCGAGACTGCTGTTCTTGAACAGCGAGGTGCTGTGGTTGATCAGCGGCGGCAGCGCGTTGCGAACGCCCTGCGGCATGATGACGAAACGCATGGCCGAGACATAGCTGTGACCGAGCGCACGCGCCGCTTCCATCTGGCCGGGATTGATGGAACGCACGCCGGAGCGCAAATCTTCACTGAAATAGGCAGCCTGACAGAGGCCGAGGCCAATGATGGCGAAGATCGATTCCGCATTGTGGCTGGACAGCCAGTTCGCCAGCCCGCTTGGCAGCAGTGTGAAAACGCCGAAATACCAGAGCATCAGCTGCACCAGCGTCGGAACGTTACGGTGATAGGAAACATAGGCCGCCACCAGCGGATCACCGAAGCGGAAAGGTGACAGGCGAATGGCAAGCAGCACGATGGCCAGCGACATGGCAAGCAGCCACGAGCCGGCATAGATGATGAACGTCATCTGGATGCCATGCAAAAGCATCGAGACATAGTCCGCATTGTTCAGAATTGCCCAGAGGTCAAAACCGCTCACGCGACTTTTCCTCCGGCTCCGCCCGCCGCGGCCTGATTTTCAGCCGGCCTATTTTCAACCGTCTGGGGCTTGGCCGTCTGCAGCCCGCCCATGACCTGAAGCGTCGGGGTGATTTCCATATGGCCGATATTCATGGCCACGGGTGCGGCAATGGCGAAGGCGATCGCATCGGCGATATCGGACGCCTGCGGCAGCTCAAAACCATCGATGAAGCGCTCGCGAATGCTCGGATCATTGCCGTGCACATGCGTAAATATGTCGGTTGCAACGCGGCCGGGGCAAATTTCCGTCACCCGCACACGTTTGCCGAAAGCATCGATGCGCAGCTGGTTGGACAACATCGCCACGCCCGCCTTGCTGGCGTGATAGATGGAGTTGCCGCCGAAATTATAATTGCCGGCAATGGAAGAGATGTTGATGACGTGGCCGCGATCGCGCGTCACCATACCCGGCACCACCATGCGGCACAGATGCAGCACCGCGCGCAGGTTGACGTCGATCAGGAGATCGATATCGCTTTCATCCGCTTCCAGAAACTTCTTCGGACGATCTACACCGGCATTGTTCACGAGAACATCGAACGCGACCTCGCTGGTGAGTTTTGCAAGAGCCGGCCGGTCAGTCACATCGATGACATGCGCGAAGCAACCCGTGCGCTTCGCTAATTGCTTCAGCGCGTCCGCACTTCTGGCAACCGCATGGACTTCCAGCCCCTCACGGCAAAGCCGCTCGACGACGGCTGCGCCAATCCCGGAAGATGCGCCGGTCACGAGTGCGGTCTTGTAGTCTGAGAATGGCATGTTTGTCCCCTATCGTTGACCAAACATTAGTGAAGCTTTCATCGCTTGCCTAAGACCGATTTTTTTTGGAGTAATAAGCAACTTGTATGGATGACGGATGCGAGCGCTACTTTCGACGCTGCATCAGTCCCGCCGGCGAAAAAGCACAACCGCGCCGTCACCGCCCGAACCGGCGAAATCACCTAAACGACCGGCGTCGGCAAGTCTCTCCCCGCAAAATGCGCGTCCAGATTGGCGAGAACCAACGCGCCCATTTCCAGCCGTGTCTCATGGGTGGCGGCGCCGATATGCGGCGCGAGGACCACATTGCGCATGCCGAAGAGTGCCTCGGGAACCTGCGGTTCGTTCTCGAAGACATCGAGTGCCGCACCTTTCAGCCCACCCCCCATGAGAATATCGACAAGCGCCTTTTCATCGACAAGCGACCCTCTGGCGACATTGACGAGAACCCCGTCCGGCCCAAGGGCCTCCAGCACCTCTCGGTTGATGGCGTGTTTCGTCTCCGGCGTCGCCGCAGCCGCGACAATCAGGACGTCGCAGGCACTCGCAAGCGATACCGCCGTCGAATGATATTCATAAGCCACATCCTGTTTTTGCCGACTGAAATAAGAAATTTCCGTATTAAAGGCTTCCAGCCGCGCGGCGATGGCCCGGCCTATGCGGCCGAGCCCGTAAATGCCGTAACGCCGCCGCGAGGCCTTGTTGCCGAGCGGCATCTCGCCTCTTTTCCATGCGCCGGAGCGGACATGGTGATCGGCGCTGACGAGTTGGCGTAGCAGCATGACGGAGAGGCCGATAGCGAGATCGGCAACATCTTCGGTCAACACATCCGGCGTGTTCGTTACCCTGAAACCACGTGCGCGGGCCTGATCGAGATCGACCTTGTCGAAGCCGACACCGTTTATCGCGACGATTTCAAGAGCCGGCAGGCAGGCGGCGAGTTCAGGGGCAACGCCGATATGGCCGCCGGTGACGACAGCCTTTATCGACGCCGCCTCCGCCTGCAAAAACGCCTGCTTGTCGGATATTTCGTGCCAGCGATGGACCCGGAAACGCTTTTGCAGCTCCGCCTCGATTTGCGGCTGGAGCGGATAGGTTTGCAGAAGATCGGGCTTCATACGCGCTCCTTACCCGCGACCGACGAAAGGCATGCCGCTCGCCATCACGGTCATGGTCAGCACATTCGCCTCCAGCGGCAGCGAGGCCATATGCACCACGGCTCTGGCGACAATGCCGGCATCGATGGTCGGCTCAATGGCGGTGCTGCCATCAGCCTGCAGCACGCCGGTGGCCATGGCGCGGGTCATCTCAGTGCTGGCGTTGCCTATATCGATCTGCCCGCAGGCGATGTTGAACGCCCGACCGTCCAGAGCGGCCGACTTTGTAAGACCGGTAATCGCATGTTTGGTCGCGGTATAAGGCGCGGACCGCGGCCGCGGCGTGGTGGCCGAAATCGAGCCATTATTGATGATGCGCCCGCCCTGTGGCGACTGCGCCTTCATCTGACGAAACGCCGCCTGCGTGCAGAGGAAAGCGCCGGTGAGGTTCGCTCCCACCACGGCATTCCAGGTTTCGAACGGTACATCTTCGATATGGACCGCCGGCGCCGACATGCCGGCATTGTTGACGAGAAGGTCAAGACGGCCAAAACGCCCGATGACATCGGCAAACAGCTGTTCGACATCGGCCGGAACGGAAATATCAGCCGCGACGGCCAGAACACGGTCTCCATGCTCTCGCCATTCGGCAGCGGCGGCATCGAGAACCTCCCGTCGCCGACCCGTGATCGCGACAGTGTATCCCTCTCCCAGAAGGGCTGAGGCAATCGCCTTGCCGACGCCTGTTCCTCCGCCCGTGACGAGCGCGATCTTTGCCTTAGTCATAATGCTTTCCCCTCCAGCTCATCCTCCACATGCGCCTGAATGATTTCGGCAAAGGACGTTTCCGCCCGGAAGCCGAGCGACAAAGCAAGCTGCGGATCATAATCCTCCGCCCAGCCGTCGACGATCCGGATGATCCGCTCATCGGGAATACGCTTGATAAGCGCCACAGCCTTTTCCCCGGCAAAGGCACGCAGAGCCTCGATCTCGTCGGCCACCGTGGCCGAAAGCCCTGGCATGATGAGATTGCGGCGAACGCCAAGCCCGGAGAGGTCGACGGTTGCGGCACGAAGTAGGAAGGCGACGGCCGAGCGCGGGCTGGCGAACCAGTGCCGTACGGTATCGGCAACGGGCAGCACCGCTTCCTGACCTACCAGCGGTTCGCGCAGGATATTGGAGAAGAAGCCGGAAGCCGCCGCATTCGGTTTGCCGGGGCGGATGCAGATGGTGGGCAGGCGGATGCTGACGCCATCAAAGAAACCACGACGACTATAGTCTGAAAGCAATAGCTCCACGATCGCCTTTTGTGTGCCGTAGCTGGTCAGCGGAGCCGTCAGGAACTCATCACCGATCACTTTGGGGAAAGGCGAGCCGAACACGGCGAGCGACGAGCAGAACACCACGCGCGGCCGATATCCGTCCTTCTGATGTTCCAGACGAATGGCTTCGAACAGCGAGCGTCCGCCATCGAGGTTGATGCGATAACCTTTCTCGAAATCGGCCTCCGCTTCGCCCGAAACCACGGCGGCGAGGTTGAAGATCACATCCGGTCGCTTGGCGATCAGCTTTTCGGCTACGCCGGCATTTGACAGATCACTGCGCTCAATGGTCACCGTGCCGCCGAAGCCTTTCGGTGCAACCGGCTCGAAAACATCTGTCAGCGTCATTTCGGTGATCTTCTCACCACCAAGCATTCCGTCCGCAGCAAGGCGCTGCGTCAATTTGCGGCCGATCATTCCCGCCGCGCCGATTATCAGAATATGCATTATCTCACCTTTGCTTGGCCGGCGGTGCCGGCTCGATTGATTGTCAGTCGTCGTCACCCTGAAACACCACCTCGCGACGGCGCATGATCGCCGGCATCGCCATCATGATGACGACAATGGCGGACAAAGCGAGCAGGGTGGCGCTGATCGGATGGGTGATGAATGTCGCAAAACTGCCCTGCGAGATCAGCAACCCAAGGCGCATGTTCTGTTCCAGAAGCGGACCGAGCACGAAACCCAGCACCAGAGGTGCCGGCTCGCAGCCGATCTTGCGCAGAAAGAAGCCGACGATGCCGAAGACCGCGCAGAACAGGACATCGACGACGCTGTAGGACAGGCCATAGGCTCCGATGGCGCAGAACATCAAAATGGCGGGGCACAAAAAGCGGTAGGGAATACCGAGAAGGCGAACCCAGATGCCGATCAGCGGCAGGTTCAACACCAGGAGCAGCAGATTGCCGACCCACATGCTGGCGATCAGCCCCCAGAAGAGATCGGGCCGCGACTGCATGACTTCAGGTCCCGGCGTGATGCCCTGGATCATCATTGCCCCAACCATCAGCGCCATCAATCCATTCGCGGGAATGCCGAGCGTCAGAAGCGGAATGAAGGAAGTCTGCGCGCCGGCATTATTGGCGCTTTCCGGCCCCGCCAGCCCTTCGATCGCGCCCTTGCCGAAACGGGAGGGATCCTTGGCGATCTTGCGCTCCAGCGCGTAGCTGGCGAAAGAACTCATGATCGCCCCGCCGCCGGGCAGCACGCCAAGGAAGGAGCCGAGCGCTGTGCCGCGCAACACGGCCGGAAAGGCCTGTTTGAAATCCTGCCGGGTCGGCATCAGCGATCCGGTCTTTGCTGCCCCTGCATCACGCTCCACGCCCTGCTGAAGGTTGAAGAGAATTTCGCTGACGCCGAGCAGCCCGATGGCCAGCACGACGAAGTCGATGCCGTCGAACAGTTCCGCCATGCCGAAGGTAAACCGTTGCTCCCCGGATGTCGGATCGATGCCAACGAGGCTGAGCGCAATACCGAAGGCGACCATGCCGACCGCCTTGATCGGCGATCCGCTCGACAGGAAGACGGCAAATAGCAGCCCGAAGATCACCAGACTGAAATAATCGGCCGGCCCGAAGGCAAGCGCAACGGCCGAAAGCGGCTTTGCGACAACCACGATCAAGACAGTCGCCACTGTGCCGGCAAAAAACGAGCCGAGCGCCGCCGTGGCCAGCGCCACACCCGCCCTGCCTTGGCGCGCCATGGCATAACCATCGATGCAGGTAACGACGGACGAGGATTCGCCCGGCAGATTGACGAGGATCGCCGTGGTCGAGCCGCCATATTGCGCGCCATAAAAAATGCCCGCGAGCATGATCAGCGCCGCCGTATCCGGCATCGTATAGGTGATCGGCAAAAGCAGCGCGACGGTGGCGGAAGGGCCGATGCCCGGCAGGATGCCGATCATCGTACCAAGCGTGACACCCAGCAGGCAGTAGAAAAGGTTTACCGGCGTGACGGCCACACCGAACCCGAGGATGATATTGGAAAAAAGATCAGTCATGGCAGCAGCGGTATCCTCTGTCCGAGGCCGACAACGAAAATGAGGATGCAGGCGAGGATGAGCACTGCGGAAAGCAGCAGGACCTCAACCGGCCTGATCCTGCCATAGGCGATGCAGGCGAGCACGATCAGCACGAAGGCAGCGGCAATGAAGCCCAATGGCTCGATCAGCAGCGCGAAACCGGCAATGCCGGCCACCGCCAGAAACGGGCGTATTTTCGGCGCCACCCACGCTTCGGACGGTGTCTTTCCCAGCAAATCCTGCAAAAGCAGTACGATGCCCAGCGCGAACATTAATCCCGCGATGACCGTCGGCATATAGCCCGGACCAGGCTGGAAATTGGTGCCCATGCTCAGCGGCCGCGCACCATAATAAAGCCCGGCGGCGGCAACCAGAAAGAAAGCCCCGGACAGAATATTCGCAGTCAGTTTCGAGCCGTGTTCGGCCATGATTATCTCCCCTCCTCATCGAGGAATACGCCGCGCCTCCCAACACGGCGTATTCACATGTCGAAACACTGGCTCAATCGGCCCAGACACATCCCTTCGAACGCATCATTTCGTAGCGATCCTCGATATCCATCCTGCCCTGACGGTGCAGTTCCATCATGTGGTTCTCGTGGTCGTCGCGCTCCCGGCAAGCCTTGACGAGTTTCGGGATATCGTTCTCGCGAACGACGACAACGCCGTCATCATCGCCGCAGACGATATCGCCGGGGCTGATCAGTTCGCCGCCCACCACAACCGGATGGTTGATGGTGCCGAGCGTGTCCTTGGAGGTGCCCTTCATGCAAAGCCCGAGAGAAAACACCGGGAAACCGATCTCGCGCAGCCCCTTGCCGTCACGCACGGCGGCGCTGACCACAAAGCCGACAATGCCTTTACCGATGCAGGCGGCAGCCAGCACATCGCCAAAGCCGCCCTGATTGGGATTGTCACCGCCGTCAATGACAAGCACATCGCCGGGCTTTGCGAGATTGATGGCTTCGAAAATCATCAGATTGTCGCCGATATGGCATTTCGCGGTGATCGCAGGACCGCAGATTTTCAGGCCCGGCTTGATCGGCTTGATGCGATAATCGAGCGCGCCAAGCTTGCCCTGCGCCTCATGAATGGTGGCGGGGCTGAACTTGCTGATCGCCTCGATATCGGCTTTGGAAGGGCGCTGGAAATTGCGGATGACATGGGCCATTGGCCGGGTTCCTTTCAACAGTGGGTCGTACCTGGGCCACACGCAGGCCCAAGCGTCATTTTGGTTAGGGTGAGAGAAACGGTCGGGTCCTTGCCGGCCGCTTATTTTGTCCAGGGCTTGCTTTTCCAGAGCTCGGCCAGATTGGCATTGCCCTTCTTGAGCGCCTCGGCAAATTCGGCCTGGGTCAGCGGCAGCGTCGTCAGTTCGCGCTTCTTGGCGTCGGCAAGATAATCCGGGTCCTTCAGCGCCTTCTGGAAGGCATCGACCAGCTTGGCCTCCACCTCCGCTGGCAGGTCTTTCGGCGCACCGAAACCCGCAAGCAGGCTGAACTGAATATCGTAGCCGGCTTCCTTGAAGGTCGGCACATCAGGCGAGAGCGGCGAGCGCTCGGTGCCCGAGGTCGCCAGTACACGAAGTGCACCGGAACGATTGTCGGCAAAAACCTCGTTGAGGTTCATGAAACCGAGCGTGACGTGGTTGCCGAGCATGGCGAGCCTTGCCGGTCCGCCGCCGTTGAAGGGAACGAAGTTGAGCTTCACGCCCGCCGCGTCTTCAAACAGCAGGGCGGTGATCTGGCTCGGATGGCCGATGCCGGTCACGCCAACCACGACCGGGTTCGCCTTGGCGGCCTCAACGAATTCCCTGGCGGTCTTGATCGGCGACACCTTGTTGACGGTCAGCGCCAGATCGCCACCGATCTGGTTTGCGAGCGGCGTGAAGGCGTCCTCCTTGTAGGTGGCATTGCCCTGCACGATCGGCGAATACATGGACGGAAAATTCAGCGCACCGATGGTGTAACCATCAGGCTTGGCATTGGCGATATAGGTCGCGCCGATCAGCCCGCCAGCACCTTCGCGGTTTTCCACCACGACCGACGTGCCGAGATATTTTTCAAGATAGGGCACCAGCGCCCGCGACTGGATATCGGTGCCGCCGCCGGCCGGATAACCGATGACCAGCGTCACCGGCCGCTCCGGATATTCCGCCGCCGCCCCTCCCGCAGCAAGGATTCCCGCCGCTGCCAGCACGCCAAACAGAGATGTCTTCAAACGCATATCTTTTCCTCCCCGATACGCTTTCACCGGGGAGGCTAGGAAGAAGCCATCAACAACACAAATACCGAGTTTTTAAATTACCCATACAAATCTTTTATGGGTTGAGCGAAGGCTCGCGCCTTGCGACCGATTGCAACAGGCCTCGAAACAGCCTGAAGGTGCGCTCATCCACCTCCCTGCCCTTCAGCAGATGGATGGAGCGATAGATAACCGGATCGGTGATATGCGCGGCCTGAAGCTGGCCGGCCTCCTGTTCCTGCTGAACCGAATTCCATGACAGGATCGTCGCACCGATGCCGGCGCTGACGGCGCGTTTGATGGTATCCTGCCCGTCGATCTCCATCGTCACATTCAGATGAATACCGGCGCGGGCGGCAGCCTCGTCTATCGATACGCGCAGCGGATTATCCTTTGGCGGCAGAATGAGGTCTAGCTTTGCCGCCGCCTCAAGCGGCATCGACCGGCCGAGTGGCCTTGAGGACACGGCAAACAGGCTCTCCTTGACGATAAGGTCGTCAACCTTTTCTTCCGCACCGACCAGCGCGACCGCCATATCCACCTTGCCGAGACGGATGAGGCGCAGCGATTCATCATTGCGCGCCTCTATCAGCCGCAGCGAGACCTTGGGCATCGAAGTAGCGACTTCGCTGATGATGCTTGGTGCAAAGGCCGTCGCCCAGGAAGGGATGAGGCTCAGCCGGATCACCCGCTCATCCAGATAGGCCATGGCGCGGATTTCCGCTTCCGCCTGCCTCACCTTCTCGGTGATCTCGCGTGCATGGGCGAGAAGCACTTCACCCTTCTCCGTCGCCTTCACGCCGCGCGCCAGCCGGTGCAGAACGGGAAAACCCACCAGCCGCTCCAGTTCCGCGATGTGGTGACTAAGCGCCGGCTGGGCGATCCCCAATTGCCGCGCCGCCGCCGACATGGAGCCGCAATCGGCAATCGCGACCAGATATCGCAGCCTGCGCAAATCCAACATGCCCGCTTCCACTCCCGCCGCTTCGAGATGTGATCATGACACCAAATCGCCATCACGACCTAGGGCAAAAAGCCCTTTTTCGCGAAAGGTGGGCAATGGGCCAAGTGATGGGGTAAGACAAGATTCTTATGACAGCCGGCTAAGGCTTTTCTCGACCCTCCCGCCATGACACGGTCCTGGCTGTGATGGGGAGCGGGATGGATCCTAAGACCGGTATTTTGCTCAAGCTGACGGCCATGCTGGCATTCACAGTCATGTCCGCCTGCGTAAAGGGTTTGGAGGGAGCGATCCCGGTCGGCGAAGTCGTTTTCTGCCGGGGATTTTTTGCCCTTATTCCCCTCTGTCTCTGGTTCATCGCTTCGTCCGAGCGGATAACCATACCGGCCGCCAAAAACATCGGCAGCCTGCTTGCGGGTAGCTCCGCCGGGCTGGGCGGCATGTTCTTCGGCTTTCTGGCGCTGGCCTATCTGCCGCTGGTGAATGTCACCGTGCTGAGCTACACAACGCCGCTTTTCACCATCATGCTGGCGGCGCTGCTTTTGCGTGAAAAAGTGCGGATTTACCGCTGGTCCGCCGTGCTCACTGGCTTCATCGGCGTCTTTGTCACCTTATCACCCAATCTGGTCTTTGATGCCGCATCAGGTCCCGCCCAGATCGACGGCGTTGCGATGATCGGAACCGCACTGGCGCTGACCGGCGCGCTTTGCGCCGCCTTTTCGTCCATCGCCGTCCGCCACCTGAACAGCATCGAAAAGCCGTCGCGTATCGTGCTCATCTATACGCTAACGGGCGTGGTCGCCGGCTCCACCACGATCATATTCGGATGGAAGGTGCCGGATTTTCATCAGTTCCTGCTGCTCGCCGGCAGCGGTCTCGCTGGCGGCATTGGCCAGATCACCATGACGCTCAGCCTGCGGCATGCCCAGGCCTCGCTGCTGGCGCCTTTCGACTATACGACGATGATATGGGCGATCGCGCTGGGCTATCTCTTCATGGCCGAGGTGCCAACCGGCGCGACGATCGCGGGGGCGCTGACGGTCATTGCCGCCGGATTGTTCGCCATGTGGCGCGAAAACCGGCTGGCGAAACAGTCCTTCAGGGAGCCGACAGCGTAAGCTCATCGGTGACACGCTTTTTATGCAGCCGCCTTTCCCGCCATAACGTGAACAAGCCGGCAGCAACCACGATCGACGCTCCCATGATGGTGGTGAGCGCCGGCACCTGATCCATGAAGGTGTAACCGATCAACAGTGCCCAGATCATCGTCGTATAATCGAACGGCGCCAACAGCGACGCTTCCGCATAACGCAGGCTGAGCGTTACCAATATCTGCGCGGTTCCGCCTATGAGACCGGTGCCGATCAGCAGGATCCATTGCCACGCGGTCGGTATTTTCCAGCCCATACCGATGCTCGCAAAGCCGATGACGGTGGTGAGCAGGGTGAAATAGAAGATGATCGCGCCGGTATTTTCCGTCTGCGTCAGATGCCGGATCTGGATCATCGATATTGCGGAGAAAAAAGCGGCAGCCAGTCCAAAAAGACCACCCAGCATGGCGACGCCCGTGCCCGCGGCGATATCGGAAACATCCACGGAAAAATGTGGCGACAGGATCAGCACGATGCCGCACAGCCCGAAGACCACGGCCGTCCAGCGATACACCCTGACGACTTCCTTCAAAAGCAACACCGCCAGAATGACGGTGAAGAGCGGCGTGGCATAGCTGATCGCGGTCGCATCGGCGAGGGGAATATAGGCCAGCGCCAGATAGCTGAAAACCATGCCGCCGGTGCCGGAAAAACTCCTCACCAGATGCCCGCCAATGTGGCTTGTGGCCACCTGTCTCCGAAAACCGCCCTGCGAAACCATCCACAGACAGAGCGGCAGCATCGCCACCGCCGACCTGAAAAAGACGACCTGCCCGATGGGTATCTCGCCCTTGAGGCCGCTGATACAGGCGCCCATCAGCACCAGGGCAAGTGCTGCAGAGATTTTGAGGAGAATGCCTTTGCGGGGTTCCATGGTTCGTTCCTTCGGACGTCTTTGAACCGTTTCACCACGCAAAGGCGGGATATCAAACCGCAAAGCAGTGTCCATAGAAACTTCGTCTGACCCCATCAATGCTGCCCACATGGTAGCTATTGCTGATGGGCAGGCTGCGGATTCCGCTCCGTTTGCCCGCCGCCGTGGGGACACAAAAAGACGTTGGAAACCAATATGGATCTGGAAAAGATCAAGAAACTGATCGAGTTTGTCGGCTCTTCACGAGTGTCCGAATTGACCGTGAGCCAGGAGGGAACCACGGTCCGGATCACTCGTGAAAACAGCGCCGTTTCGCCGCACGCGGCATCATCGCAGCCCCGGGCTGTTCCGGCAGCGGAAACGGCATCCGAGACACCGCGTGCCGAAGAACAGGCACCGACCCACGCAACAGCCGCCCCGGCACCATCCGGCATCGTCGCTGCGCCTTCATTCGGTCTATTCCATCGCGCCCCAAGCCCCGGCACGCCGCCTTTCGTGGAAGCCGGAGATGAGGTCAGCCATGGACAGGAACTCTTCATCATAGAGGCGATGAAAGTGTTCAGCACCGTGAGAGCCGAACGCAGCGGCAGGATCGCCAGATTTATCGCCAATGACGGCGAGGATGTCGAACTCGGACAGCCGGTGCTGGAGTTCGAATGATGGATGCGTCACTCCCAAAGGCGACAGCCGAACAAAGAGCATTCGACAGCGTCCTTATCGCCAATCGCGGCGAGATCGCACTGCGGGTGCAGCGCGCCTGCCGCGAACTCGGATTGAAGACCATCATGGTCTATTCGGAAGCCGATAAGGATGCGGATTATCTGAAGGCGGCCGATACCGCCATCTGCATCGGCCCCGCCTCTCCCGGTCAGAGCTATCTCAACGCGCCGGCCATACTGCTCGCGATGGAGCTGACCGGCGCTGGCGCAGTTCACCCCGGTTATGGTTTTCTGTCCGAAAGAGCGTCTTTTTCGGAAGCCGTGGAGGCGGCGGGAGCGGTCTTCATCGGCCCGCGTGCCGACTCCATCCGCATCATGGGTGACAAGATCGCGGCGAAGCGGGCGATGATGGAGGCCGGCGTGCCCTGCGTTCCCGGCCCCGATTCCGCCCTGCCGGATGACGCCGTGGAGGTTGCGAAAATCGCCGCCGAAATCGGTTATCCCGTCATCGTCAAGGCGGCCGGCGGCGGTGGTGGGCGCGGCATGCGCGTCGTGCGCGAGGCTTCCGCCCTTCAGGACGCCGTGCTCGTCACCCGCGAGGAGGCAAGCCGGGCTTTCGGCACGCCGGAACTCTATATCGAGAAATTCCTCGAACATCCGCGCCATGTTGAAATCCAGGTTTTATGCGATGGCCAGGGCGGTGGCGTCTCGGTGGGTCTGCGCGACTGCTCCATGCAGCGCCGCCACCAGAAGGTCGTTGAGGAAGGCCCGGCCATTGGTATCCCGCCTGATGTCGCGGCTTTCGTCGGCAATCGCTGCGTCGAAGCCTGCCGCCAGATCGGTTATCGCGGCGTCGGCACTTTCGAGTTTCTTTATGAAAACGGCGAATTCTACTTCATCGAAATGAATACCCGCCTGCAGGTCGAACATCCCGTCACGGAAATGACCTCGAGCGTGGATCTGGTGCGCCAGCAGCTTCTCGTCGCTCTCGGTCATCCGCTGGAGATTTCGCAGGAGGACATCGTCTGCGAAGGCCATTCGATCGAGTGCCGCATCAATGCAGAAGACCCGTACAGTTTCATACCCTGTCCCGGCCTGATAACGACCCTTCACCTGCCGGGCGGCCCCGGCGTGCGGGTCGATACCCATGTGACGGCGGGTTATCGGGTTTCGGCCCATTACGATTCGCTGATCGCCAAGCTCATCGTCCACGCGCCGACGCGCGAACAGGCGATCCTGCGCATGCGCCGTGCGCTTGGCGAAATGCGCATCGAAGGCGTCTCCACCAACCTGCCGCTGCACCGGGAAATATTGCAGGACCCGGCCTTCTCCGAAGGCGGCACGGATATCCATTACCTAGAACATTGGCTTGCAGTGCGGAGTGCCCAGTGAAGCGACAGCCTGTTTCCATATCCCGCTACAGCGAGCCCGGCACGATTGCCGAACTTGCCGCTCACCTCGAGCGCAACAACGTCTCCGCCATCGAGATCGAGACCTCCGATGGGTCACTGAAGATCGTTGCCATGGCAGGCGGTCAGGCCTCTGCCGAACAGCGGCCCATTGGCGCGACCAAAGCGCCGATAAAGACGGGAAATATTCTCGCCCGCGCTCCGATGGCCGGCATCTTCACACCCGCCCATCCGCAGCGCCCCGACCGGGCGGTTCAGTTGGGACAGTCCGTAGCCAAAGGCGAGATCGTCGCATTCGTGACGACAGGCCTCCTGATCGTTCCGGTCATCGCCGAAAAAGCCGGTACTGTCAGCGAAATCGTGGCGGAAGCCGGGGCGCTTGTCGGCTATGGCTCCACCCTTCTCAAGACCGAAACATGATGGTGACGTCGATGAGCAACCTCCCGCTGAAAACGCCCCACCTCACCCCCGCTCATCTTGGCCTGCCGAAAATCTCGATGATCGGCAACAGGACCTTTCTAATCGAAGCGCCCGGCGAGCTGGACCTTCCCGCCCAGCGGCACATCTGGGCGCTGGCGCGTGCGCTGAAAGATCGCCCCGAGGTACTGGAACTCATACCCGGCATGACCAATCTCCTGATCGTGCTGCACGGCACGCCTGAAGATGCCGGGCATCTGCAGGACGAGCTTCTCGACCTCTGGCAAAGGACTGCGGAACTCGATCTTCTCGGCAAGACCATCGAGGTGCCGACGACCTATGGCGGCGAGCACGCCATCGACCTTGCAGCGATCTGCGATTATTCCGGCCTGCCGGACAGGGAGGTCGTGCGCCTGCACTTCGAGCGGACCTATACGGTTTTCGCCGTCGGCAGCGCGCCCGGTTTCGGTTATCTCGGCGGTCTTGATCCGCGCATTTTCATGCCGCGCAAGAAAGTCCCGTCGCTGCGCATGCTGAAAGGCATGGTGACGATCGGCGGCATGCAGTCCGGCATCTCGGTTCTGACCGGGCCGAACGGCTGGAACTCGCTGGGTTTCACCGAAATCTCCATGTTCGACGCCACAGCCGAGCAGCCGGCTGTGCTGGCGCCCGGCGACCGGGTTCGCTTCCTTCCCGAAAGGATCGAACTATGATCCATGTTCTTGCCTGCGGACCCTTGAATACCGTGCAGGATCTCGGCCGCGTGGGTTATCGAAATATCGGCATCACCGCCACGGGCGCAATGGACCCGATTGCGCTGAGGGTCGGCAATCTTCTCGCCGGCAATGGCGAAGAGGCCGCTGCGATTGAAATCCAGACCTTTCCGTTCCGCATCGAATTCGAAGAGGCGCTGACCTTCGCCGTGACCGGCGCGGATTGCGCCGCACGACTCGATGGCGCGGATTTGCCGCCTTACTGGTGTGTGCGGGCCGAGAAGGGTCAAATCCTCGAGCTTTCGACCCCGCTGAAAAATGCGCGTGCCTATCTCTGCCTTCAGGGCGGTATCGACGTTCCCGTGGTGATGGGATCGCGCAGCACCTCGCTTCGCGGCTCCTTCGGCGGTCACGAGGGGCGGCATCTTGCCACCGGCGACAGGCTGCCCGTTCTGCCCTCCGACTCACTCGCTCTGTCTGCAAGCGGTCTTGGCCTTATGCCGCTTGCCGAGGCGATGCCGGACATGTTTCCGGTATCCGACACGGGCGAATTGCTGCTAAGAGCCATTCCAGCCGCCGAACATGATCTTTTCGGCGAAGGGGCGGAACGTTTCTGGTCGGAACCCTGGAAAATCACCTCGCAGAGTGACCGCACCGGCTACCGGCTGGCCGGCACGCCACTGACGCTTTCGGCTCCCGTCGAGCTGCGTTCCTATGGTGTCATTCCGGGCGTGGTTCAGGTGCCGCCGGGCGGCGAGCCCATCATCCAGATGAGTGACGCCAACACGGCCGGCGGTTATCCCAAGATGGCGGGTATCATCGACAGCGATCTATGGCGTCTCGGCCAGGCCCGCATCGGCAGCCGCATCCGCTTCGTGCAGGCGACGGTGCGTGAGGCGCTGGAAGTCGAACAGGCGATCGGCGCCTATTTCGCGGATATCCGCAAGACCCTGCCGCTGGTCACCGCTGCACTCGCCACGCTGACAAAACGATAATCCGGAAGAACAAGGAGAGCGAACCATGAAGATCGATGTTAATTCCGATATGGGCGAAGGTTTCGGCGTCTATAAGGTTTGCGACGACGAGAAGCTTATGGAAGTCGTCTCTTCGGCGAATATCGCCTGCGGCTTCCATGCCGGCGATCCGGAAATGATGGCGCGCATGGTGCGTCTTGCCAAACAGAACGGTGTCGGCGTTGGTGCCCATCCCGGCCTTGCCGACCGTCTCGGCTTCGGCCGCCGCGAAATTCCCGTCGATGCGGAGGAAATGGAGCAGCAGGTTCTCTACCAGCTCGGCGCGCTTTCGGCGATTGCGAAGGCGCAGGATGTCGCGCTCTCCCATATCAGCTTCCATGCCGCCATGGGCAACATGATCAACCGCGATCCACCCCTTGCAGAGCGCATCATGAAAAAGATCAGGGCGGTCGATCCTGATCTCATCGTCTTTTCGATGCCGGACATGCTGATCGAAAAAGCGGCGTTGGATTGCGGACTGAAGGTGCTAAACCTCTTTCTCGCCGACCGGGCCTATGATGTGAAAGGCCAGCTCGTGCCGCGCAAGCTGCCCAATTCCGTCATCAAGGAAGAGGCGAAGGTGCGTGAACGGGTGCGCCAGTTTCTGGAAAAGGGCACTGTCACAACGATCGAAGGTGAGATCATTCCCGTTCGCGCCCGGTCGATCCTCGTTCACAGCGATACGCCCGGCTCGTTGGAGCTTGCGCGCACGGTGCGCAGCGAAGTGGAAGCCTGCGGCGGCAGCGTCGTGCCGGCGTGCGAAGTGGTCGACTGAGGGCGATCCGCTTTCGTCTTCATCATTGCTACTCAAACACATACTGCACCGCGCATCATGTCTGGAGCGCGGTGCCGTCACATTCAAGTCTTCTTCATCGGCCGGACCGCTGAATCGATCCGGCCGATAAAGTATCAATTCAGCTGGATCACGTGATTGCTGTCGCTCGTCCAGCTCAACCTCACCCGGTCGCCGGCCGCACTGACGGCATTGGTGAAACCCTCCATCTGGGTCTGCCGGTAGGCGATCATCGGCTCGCCATTATCCAGCCGCAGATAGTAGTGAAGCATGAAGCCGCGATAGACGACCTGCTCTACCCGCGCCGTCGTGGAATTGCTGGTGTTCTCACCTGCATCGGCCGCAAGCGGCGAAACCGAAACGGCCTCGGGGCGAACCGTGACGACGACCTTTTCGCCCTGAACCGCACCCATGTCATCCACATCGAGCCGCACACCGGAGCCGGTCACAAGCCGTGCGGCGCGGCCGTTGCGTTCCTTGACGCTTGCCTCGAAGAAGTTCGAGGCGCCGATGAAACCCGCGACGAAACGCGTCAGCGGCTTCTGGTAGATTTCGCCGGCAGGCGCGATCTGCTCGAGATTGCCATCCCGCATCACGGCGATCTGGTCCGCCATGGTTAAGGCCTCGTCCTGATCATGGGTCACCATTATGGTGGTAAGGCCAAGCCGCTGCTGCAGGCTGCGGATTTCAACCTGCATGCTTTCCCTCAGGCCCTTGTCGAGTGCGCCGAGCGGCTCGTCGAGAAGCAACATCGAAGGTTCGATCACCAGCGCGCGCGCCAGCGCCACACGCTGCTGCTGACCACCGGAAAGCTGCGCCGGCAGCCGGTCGCCGAAGGCATGCAGCTGAACGAGATCGAGCGCCTGCTTCACGCGCTCCTCCCGATCAGCCTTGGAAACGCCCCGCATCTCCAGACCGAAGGCGACGTTTTCGGCGACGGTCATGTGGGGAAACAGGGCGTAGTTCTGGAAGAGCATGCCGACATTACGGCGATGAACCGGGGTGCGCGTGGTCGGCTTGCCGCCGACCACGATTTCACCCGAAGTGGGATCGACAAGCCCCGCAATCATGCGCAGGCAGGTCGTTTTCCCGCATCCGCTCGGACCGAGAAGCGCGAGAATCTCCCCTGCCTTGACGGTCAGCGAAACATCATCGACGGCAACGACCTGATCGCTGTAGTGTTTGGTCAGTCTTTCCAGGCGGACTTCGACGGATTTCATCAGCGTTCCTCAGCCGTTAAAGGTCTGGTTGTATTTTTCGAGCCATTGCGCGCGACGCGGAATGATATATTTCCAGTCCGGCGTGAACAGGTTCAGGGATTCCATCTTGGCTTCCGGATAAGCGAGGAACTTCGCCGTTTCCTCGCTAAACTCGATGCCCTTGACGGAAGGTGCGCTGAGGGTGGCTTCCGACAACATCTTCTGCACGCCCGGATCGAGGATGCGGTTGATATAGGCAAGCGCTAGATCGCGGTGCGGCCCGCCCTTCACCAGCGCGATGGAATTGATGCCGGTGAACGCGCCTTCCTTCGGGAAGGTCATATCCAGCGGCACGCCCTTCTTGGTGTGCGGATAAACCGCCTTGGAATATTCGATACCGCCAAAATCCGCCTGGCCCTGCGCCACCATCATCGTCTGCGCTTCCGCATCATAGATTGAGAGCACATTCGGCTTCAGCTCGGCAAGTTTCGCCCAGCCCGCATCCGTATCGTATTGCGCATCTTTCAGCGGTTTGCCGGTTGCAAGGGCAGCGGCCACCATCAGCATCAGCACGCTCTGGGTGTTCTTCGGCGTATTGAGCAGCATGCGGCGGACATATTTCTTGTCGAACATCTGTTCGTAGCTTTCGAACGGCTTGCCCGTCGTCGGATTGTAGAACAGGCCGGCAATAGAGATCGCAAAACCGACGCCGAAATTGTCTTCGAAAAGATAGCGCGAATAGACGTTCTTGAGATTGGGGATTTCGTCGATCGGCAATTGCTCGATCAGGCCTTCCTCCTTGGCCTGGGGAACGCCGACATCGTCCATCGACATCACGCTATATTGCGGATTTTCGCGGGTGGCGCGCAGCGTGGCGATGTTGGCAAGCGTTGCGCCTTCAGTCGTCAGCACCCGGCACTTATATTCCTTTTCGAAGGCCGGGATCACTTCCTTCTTGATCAGCCCGCCCTGCGCGGAATTGTAAACGCCGACATACATGGTGCGGTCCTGTGCGGAGGCCGCGGTGTAGAAATAGGGTGTGGCGAGCGCGCCCGCGGTGACGGTCAGAAAACTGCGCCGTTTCATGAAGATGGTCTTGTCTGTCATTTCCGGTACCCCTCTTGTTGTTGATTTACATTGCCATTGCCCGGCGCAGACCCACCAGCCTGTCGAGGACGAGCACGACGGTAACCGCCAGAACGATGATGATGGTGGACATGGTCGCGACCGAAGGATCAAAAACCGTGCCGATCTGGCGATAGAGAACGATGGGCACGGGCAGGTTCGCGGAATCGGCCAGCCACATCGAAACGGGATAATTGTCGAAAGAAACCATGAAGCAGAAGATCGAGCCGGAGGCGACGCCGGGCGCGATCTGCGGAAAAATCACCCGTGTGAAGGTTTTCCAGCGGGTGGCGCCAAGCGTGCGCGCCGCCTCCTCGAGGCTAACATTGACGAGCTGAAGGCTGGTCAGCACCGTGCGGATCACATAGGGCGACGTGACAACGGTGTGAGCAATCAAAAGCTTCAGCTTGGTGTCCATCCAGCCATAACCGGAAAAGAGCTGCAGCAGCGCAAGGCCGGTCACCAGCACGGGGAAGATAAGCGGCGAGAGCAGCAGCCCTTTCATCACCGAGCGGCCGATGAATTTTCCCCGCGAGAGCGCAAAGGCTGCGGGAACGCCGAGCGTTAGCGAAAGAATGGTGGTGGCAACAGCCAGTGCCGCGCTGAATGTCAGGCCGGCGGTGAACTCCTCGTTCTGCATCACCATTGCATACCAGCGGAAGGTGAAGCCCTGCGGGGGGAAGGTGACGAAGTAACTGTCGGAAAACGAGATGGCGACGACGAGGACGATCGGGGCCAGAATGAAGACCATCATGGCGGCGGTGATCGCGTAAAGAACGATGGCGGGGGTGCCTGTCAGCTTGTTGTTCATGATGCACTTGCCTTGATACGACGCCCGCCGAGCAGCCTCATCGAGACGGCATTGATCAGAATGACGATGAAAACGAGGATGGTGGCGATGGTGGCGCCGAACGGCCAGTCATAGACCGCGAGAACCTGCTGTTCGACCATGTTGCCGAGCATCTGCGAGCCGGGACCACCGATCAAAGCGGGAATGACATAGGATGCCGAAGCCAGAGAGAAGACCAGCGTGAAACCAGCCACCAGGCCGGGAAGGCTGAGCGGGAAAGTGATCCGCAGGAACACTCTCCATGCCGGCGCCCCGAGCGTGCGGGCAGCCTGCTGCAGATTTGGATCGATCTTGCCAAGCGCGGAGGACAGCGGCAGCACCATCATCGGGAAAAAGATGTGCAGGGAGCCGATAATGACGGCAGCATCAGAAAACAGCAACGTCAGCGGAGTGTCGATAATGCCGAGATTCATCAGAACGTAATTCAAGAGACCAGTCGGGCCATTACCGAGAATGAGCTGCCAGCCATAGGCGCGAACCACAACGCTGACGGCCAGCGGTGCAATCACGATCAGCGTTATGATGCGGGTCGTGGTGATATTGCCGCGCACAAGCACGGTCGCAACCGGATAGGCCAGTATCGCGGCGATGATGGAGGTGATGAGACTGATGCGGATCGTCGCCCAAAGCACCTTCTGGTAAAGATCGACCTCGAAAAACCTGACGTAATGGGCAAGCGTGAAGGGTGTACCGATCAACCCCTGCGAATTCTGCGTCATGACGCTGAAGCTCATCAGGCGAATGGCCGGAAGGAAGAAAAAGAACAGCAGAAAGATCAAAAGCGGCAATATGAGTATGCCGGGCGAAAACAGCCGTCGCTCGAGTGCTTTCCAGCCGGAAATTCCACGGCGTGGCGGGGCATGGGGTTTCATGATTGCAATATCCGACATCTATACTCCCGTCGCGTTGAATACGGCACGAGGCATCGCGTTGAGCCGAACGACGGTGTCGTCCAAGCCCTATGACTAGAATTTGCTGGGTGTGCTCCCTGTCGAGGTATCCGGTCTTTTGCCGATACCCGTCGCATTTTCTGCTTGTTCGCGCCGGTTACCTCTTTGGGTAATATTGCCCGACGCGTCGTTCCCTTGGTTGTTACGCCGAGCTTAGGGGCTAAGCCGACAGGCTGCATAATATTTTATTGCTCTTAGGTCATCGCATACGAGTATGGACCGGACCGCCCTGACAGCGATGCATCAAAATCCCGTATGACCTCACATCGAAGTCGTATTGGGGAAACGGCGGAAAATTCCCGTAACCTCTTTGTCATGCACAGGCGTCGCGACGATGCCTGCCTTCACCGTTACAATCGGAAATCATCCATGCCTACTATCGCCCAGCGTCTCAACAACGTCACCGTTTCGGCCTCGCTCGCCATGACCCAGAAAGCCCGCGATCTCGCAGCCCAGGGCACCAAGGTCATCAGCCTGTCTTCCGGCGAACCGGATTTCCCGACCCCTGCCCACGCGGTCGAGGCGGCGCATGCGGCGGCCCTTGCCGGCGATACGAAATATCCGCCCGCTGACGGAACGCCTGCTTTGCGCGCCGCAATCCAGCGGAAGTTCAAGCGTGACAATAATCTTGACTACGATCCGAGCCAGATCCTGGTGGCGGGCGGCGGCAAGCAGATCATCTTCAACGCCATCATGGCCACCTGCGACCCGGGTGATGAAGTCGTCATTCCCGCGCCTTCTTGGATCAGCTACGCCGATATCGTCAAGTTTGCCGGCGCTGTGCCGGTGCCGGTAGTTTGCCCTGAGAATAACGGTTTTCGTCTTCGGGCGGAGGATCTCGAAGCCGCCATTACCCCGAAGACCAAATGGCTGCTTTTCAACTTCCCCAATAACCCGACCGGTGCCGCCTGCTCCCGTGAGGAGATGAAAGAAATTGCCGAGGTCATGCTGCGGCACCCGCATGTCTGGATCATGACCGACGACATGTATGAGCACCTGATCTATGACGACTTCGAATTCTGCACCATCGCAGAAGTCGAACCACGGCTCTATGACCGGGTCCTGACCGTCAACGGCGCATCTAAAGCCTATGCCATGACCGGCTGGCGCCTCGGTTTCTGCGGCGGCCCGAAAGATCTCATCAAGGCCATCAGCAACGTCAACACCCAGAACAGCGGCGGTGTCGCCACCATCGTGCAGGCAGCCGCCGTTGCGGTTCTCGACGGTCCGCAGGATCTGCTGAAAGAGCGCGCCGATATCTACAAAACACGCCGCGACTTCGTGCTCGACAAACTGGCCGAGATCGACGGCCTTCGCTGCCACAAGCCGGAAGGTGCTTTCTACATTTTCCCGAATATTGCAGCCCTGATCGGCAAGACCACGAAGGGCGGCACGAAGATCGAAAACGATACCGATTTTGTCATGGCGCTGCTCGCCGAACATCACGTTGCGACAGTGCAGGGCGCGGCCTATGGCCTGAGCCCCTTCTTCCGGCTTTCTTATGCCACCAGCATGGAGAACCTCGCTGAAGGCTGCGCCCGCATCGCCGAATTCTGCAATGGAATGAAATAGGGAGAACAGCATGCTGGGAGAAAGTGGCCGTGTCATCATGGTTTCCGGTGCATCGCGGGGCCTTGGCCTTGCGATCACCACAAGGCTTCACGAAGCCGGTTTCACCGTCGCGGCGGGAGCACGAAATCCAGCCACTATTGCCGTGAAGGACGGGCTTTCGGCCGACCGATACGATGCGGAAGAGGCGGGATCGGCAGAAGCCTGGGTTGAGGCCGTTGCCGCCAGATATGGCCGGATCGATGGGCTGGTAAATTGCGCCGGCATCAATCCGAAGGTCCGGGTCATGGATACGGGCGAAGAAAGCCTCGACCAGATGTGGCGCATCAACGTCAAGGGTCCGCTCAGGGTCACCCGCGCCGCAATCCCTCACCTCGTAAAGACCGGACAGGGCAGGGTCATCAATGTCGCCTCGCTGGCGGGTCGCCGCGTCGGCTCGAATGTAGGTTATGCGATGACGAAATTCGCCGTCGTCGCCCTCACCCACGGCATCCGGCAGGAATTGTGGGACAGCGGCGTGCGCGCCACCGCACTTTGCCCAGGTTACATTGCAACCGATATGACATCAGGCGAGACCGAAGTCACCCGCGAGGATATGACCCAGCCGGCAGATCTCGCCGAAATGGTGGAAACCCTTCTTCGCCTGCCGAACAATCTTTCGGTGGCCGAATTGCTGGTGAACTGCCGCAAGGAGTCGATGCTTTAATCTTTTTTCACGCGCCGGACCGGAAGACAGGCCGGCGCGTGATCACAAGCCGGCACCCCTTTATTTCAGGGTTTCCGCCAGCTGCAGCAATATTTCCTTCACGGCAAGCGCAGGCTCGGAGAGCGGCGTATTATCCGATACGCAGAAGGACAGCGTTTCCTCGATCATCGGGCTGGCGATCTGCCGGACGACAATTTCCTCATTGGATTCCGCCACGATACGGTCGGCGATGGCCTTGGGCGTTATGGTCGCGCCAAGTCCGGCATCCACGCCGCGCGCGATGGTCCTTACCGATTCCAGCTCCGCCATGACGATCAGATCCTTGCGGCTGCGGGTGAAGGCGAGATTGATGGCCCGGCGCACGAAATTATAGGTCGGTGGCAGAAGAAAGGGCAGATATGCCAGATCAGCAACTGTGATCGGTGCATCGCAGGGCTCCACGCCGAAGCTGCGATGCACGACCAGCACGAATTCCTCACGCAATAACGGCGTGAACTTGACGCCGCGGATCGGCCCGGTGCCGTGGATCAAGCCCATCTCCAGACGACCATTCATGATCATCTGGCTATAGGGCTGGCTGACGCTTTCCGTGATGTGAAGCAGGATGCCGGGATGAAGCCGCTTGGTTTCCTCCATCAGACGCAACGCCAATGTGGCGGCGCTGCTGAAGGGCGCAAGCCCGACCGATACCTTGCCGGAGAGGACCGCACCAGCCTCCAGCGCTTCCGCCTGCGCCTGCTCCATCTGCCGCAGGATAACCTGCGCATGCCTGTAGACGACCTTGCCGGCATCGGTCATGATGACGCCCTGCTGGCTCCGGGTTAGCAGTTTCTGGCGGAAATGCTCCTCGATGCTCGCCAGCTGCTGGCTCAGCGCCGGCTGGGCGATATGCAACACGTCCGCCGCTCTTGTTATGCTCCCCATATCGACAATCGTTATAAACGATTTCAGGCGCCTGATATCCATCTGCTGCTGCTTATCCCATTACTGCTTCCAGGGATAAGATGCGCAATTTGCCGATAATGTCCATCTTGCATTTCCCCGCCTGGCCCCGCCCGCATTGCGGGGCGGGGAGAGTGATCCACACTGCTCGTGAAGAGGGCCGTCAGGCAGCCATTCAGGCCGCCTTGAGAGACCCCCGATAAGCGTCCGTTCCCGAACCAAGTTCGAACTGGCCGAGCAGCCGGTTCAACGCATCGACCTCCCCTGCCAGAGTGTGGCTTGCGGCAGTCATTTCCTCGACCATCGCAGCATTTTTCTGCGTGTCCTGATCCATCTGATTGACGGCGACGTTGATCTGCTGGAGGCCGGACGATTGCTCCTGCGCGGATTCCACGATCGCGGCCACGTGCTGGTTGATCTCCTGCACCTCGGCGACAATCACGTCGAGTGCCTTGCCGGTATCGCCGACAAGATGCACGCCCTCCTCCACCTGCTGGTTCGACTTGGTGATCAGCGACTTGATCTCCTTCGCCGCACCGGCGGAACGCTGCGCCAGTTCACGCACTTCCTGCGCCACCACGGCAAAACCCTTGCCCGCCTCACCCGCACGCGCCGCCTCAACGCCGGCATTCAGCGCCAGAAGGTTGGTCTGGAAAGCGATCTCATCAATGACGCCAATGATGCTGGAAATCTCGTTTGACGATTTCTCGATCCGCTCCATGGCGATGACGGCCTGGCGTACAACCTCGCCCGATCGTTCGGCGCCGATGCGCGTGCGGGAGACGAGCCGACCCGCCTCATGCGCCCGGCTGGCGGCGTCTTTCACCGTGACCGTGATCTCTTCAAGGGCCGCGGCCGTTTCTTCCACGGCGGCTGCCTGCTGCTCTGTGCGCCTTGCCAGATCATCGGCCGCCGCCTTGATTTCATGAGCGCCGGAATCGATGCCGGAGGCATTTTCCGACACGCGCAGCAGCGCATTCTGCAGCTTTCCGGAGGAGCCGTTGAAATCGTTGCGTACCGCATCGAGTTGCTCGACAAAGGGTTCATTGATACGGCACGACACGTCGCCATCGGCAAGTTTTGCCAAGGCGTAAGCCAGACTGTCGACGGCAAACCGGATGTTGCCTGCCTCCTCAGTGGCCTCGCGTTCGCGGGTTATGCGCTCCTGTTCCCCGAGAGTGCGATTGGTTTCTGCTTCCTGCTCAAGCGCGGCCTTTTGCCGATTGCTTTCACGAAGGACATCCAGCGAGCGAGCCAGATCGCCGATCTCATCCCTGGTCGCAATATCCTTCAACGTCAGCTGGAGGTTTCCCTGTGCGATCTGAGCGGTCTCACCGATAATGTTCGTGATGCGGCCAATGAACCGCCGGGCAATAAACCAGCCCGCCAGCGCCAGAAGCACCGCTGCCGTCACGATCGTCAAGGCAGCATCACGCATCATCGCGTGCAGCTGCGCAAAGACCGTGTCTTCCGGCACCGAGACGATTGCGTACCATTTCATGTCCCCGGTCAGCATGACGGGTGATGCGACAACGAAGGAGAGCGTTCCGTCCTGCGCTGTCATCTGCTGTTCGACACCGGGATTTGCGATCAGCGTGTCCCACCCCATGGTTTCTGCGCCGCCATCCGCAAGGCTTTTTCCCATGATCGCTGCATCCGGATGGCTGATGATCTTGCCGCCACCACTGACAAGGCTCACGAAGCCTGTTCCCATCGGCCGCACGGTCGACAATTGCTGACTCGTCTCCTGCAGCGAGAGGTCGAGTCCCGCAACGCCCAGCAGTTTACCCTCCACAATGACCGGCTTGGAGATAGAGGTGAGAAGAACCTCCTTGCCGTCAATCGCATAAGGATAAGGTTCGATAACAACCGTTTTCTTCTGCGTGAAGGGTTGTTGGTAATAGTCGCCCGGGCCTGCTGTGGCATAGTCTGTCAATGCGGTGTTGCTAATTTTGCCATCGCCGCCCCGAACCCAATAGGGAACAAAACGACCCGTGGCATCATGCCCCTCCGTATTGACGAAATCCGCATCCTTGCCGTCGAAGGCGTTGGGCTCCCATCCCGTCCAGAGCCCAAGCACCTCGGGATTGCCTGCCAGCATGTTTCGGATAAGCTGATTGGCCTTACCGCGATCCGCGTCCCCGGATTGCTTCATCGTTTCCAGAACCGACCCAAGGCTGTTCACGATGTGAAGCGTGCCGCCAATGTTCTTCTCTGCCGTCAAAGCTTCTGCATGAGCGATCTGCCGCATACGTTCGAGGCTGTTGACCCGCGTATCCTCGTAGGATCGATAAAACAGCACGGCCGATGCTGCGACCGTCGCGACCACCCCGCATGCCGCAACCGCAAAAATATTCCGCCCCGTTGTTGATTTAAACAGCATGTCCCACCCCCCAAAAATCCATGCCGCGATGGCCGGGGCCACAGCTGGCGCGCCGGCAACTCTCGGTCGCCGGATCAGAAGGTAATATTAGAAAACTATGCTTAAAAATTACTTTCTATATTGCTTTTAAATTGCTTGCGGGGGCGACGGTGAATTATTAAATTGTAATATTTCAATATATACAGAGTATTACGTGAAATTTGAACGAAGATCGATGCGGTGCGCATGACTGCGCACCGCTTAATCGGAAAGCCAGGAACCCTTATTCCTGAAGGCGAAGAGCATTCCAGAAGCGCCGCAACTGGTCGGTCAATTGCGTATAGAGACCATAACGCTGCCGGTAATGCCGGACTTGGCCCTCATTCGGTTCGTAGGCACTCGCTACACGCGTCATCGCCGCAACCGCTTCCTCATAACCGGGATAGACACCGACAGCGACCGCCGCGCCGATCGCCGCCCCAAGCGCGCCCGTTTCGCGGGCTTCGGCGACACACAGGGGAATTTCCAGCACATCCGCCATGATCTGCGGCCAATGCTGGCTGCGGGAACCGCCGCCGGACATCACGGCACTTTCGACCGGCAGACCGGCTTCGCGCAGGACGCCGATATGGCGACGATGTTCGAAACAGACGCCTTCGAACAGGGCACGCAACATATGGCCTTCGCCATGCCACCCGGCCAGACCGTAAAAGCCGCCGCGGAATTCTGCACCCAGCCGCGAACCGAAGATGAAGGGGTGAAAGAGCGGATCGTCAGCGCGCGGCGTAACCGAGCCGACCAGTTTGTTGCACCGATCGAAGGCATGATCGCCATGGTCGCCGCGAATGCGATGCACGTACCATTCGAGATTGGCGGCGGAGGTGGCGCTGGATTCGATATTGACATAGCGGTCCCGGCCAAATGTCGTCACCATGAAGACGTCGGGGCTGATGACCGGTTTGTCGGCGAAAACCTGGTTGATGCTCCAGGTGCCGGCAATGATGGAGGCCTCTCCCGCATTGATGACACCCGACCCCATGGCGCTGGAGACGACATCGAAATACCCGCCAATGACGGGCGTGCCTTCGGAAAGCCCTGTCGCTGCTGAAGCCTCGCTTGTGACGCGGCCGACGATGTCAGCCGATTCCACGAGACGCGGGAAAAAGGCAACGGCATCATCAAGCCCATAAAGCGACAGGAGTTCCCGGTCGAGCTTGGCTTCGGGGAAGGCAAGCAATCCCGCACCGCTGAGGTCGGAAATGTCGTTGGCAAGGCAGCCCGTCAGACGGAAATTAACGAAATCCTTGCAGAACAGCACCGTGCCGGTCTGTGCATATATGCCAGGCGCATGCCGTTTTACCCAGGCAATTAAGCTGGGCGTTTGCGCGGGCCATGGCCGCTGCAGGCAACGGGCCTGCAGTAAATCTCCGCTTTTTCGGTCAAGCTCGGCCGCAATATCGGCTGCACGACTGTCGAGCGACTGAATGCCGAGCAGCGGCTGTTGCTTTTTGTCCAGCAGATAAAGACCATTGCCGTGACCGGCGCAGCCCACCGCCACAATGCTTCTGGGATCGACCGATGATTTAGCGAGAAGCTGGCAGATCGCCTCGCAGCCATTGCGCCATAATTCTTCAAGATCGCGCTCGACATAACCGGGCTGCGGAAATGTCGAGTGCCCGTCGATGGCATGTTGTGCGACCTGCCGGCCTGCCGTGTCGAACAGCACGGCCTTGATGACCGTATTGCCGACATCCAGACCCAATATGTGATTTTTCTCAGCCACGATTATAGATGTCCCATGCTTCCTCACCGCTCGCACCCTGATGGATGATGGCCATCAGGGCCGCAACAACGGCCTTCGGATTGTCATGCTGATAGATGTTGCGACCATAAACCAGTCCGTTCGCCCCTTGAGCCATCAAGGCCGCCGATTTTGCCAGCACGTTGCGCAAATCCTCTCGCCCCCCGCCCCGCACCAGCACCGGGCAGCGCGCCGCCTCGATCACCCGGTGGAAATCCTGTGGGTTGCTGGTGGGATCGGCCTTGATGATATCGGCACCCATTTCCGCGGCAAGACGCACCAGCGTGACGATCTTTTCGGCGTCACCATCCACCTGATAACCGCCGCGCACGTCGTTGGGCAGCATCACCAGCGGCTCGATCATCAGCGGCATGCCGAAGCGGTGGCAATCAGCCCGCACCCGGCTGATATTTTCGACGCATTGGCGAAACAGTTCCGGCTCATCCGGCAGCATGAACAGGTTCACGACGACGCAGGCGGCGTCCATTTCCAGCGCGCCGATGATTGGATCGTTATAGTTCTGGAGCTGCGACCACATGGTTCTGTGGCGCGTGGAATTATAGGGGTTGCCCATATCGATGCGCATGACGAGGGCCGGCTTGTCCCGCTCCAGCCTCTGCTGCAACAGATCCGCCTGCCCGTAGACCATCTGGATGGCGTCGGGACCGGCCTCCACCAGCTTTTCGACGGTCTGCGGCATATCCTCAAGCCCGATGAGGAAACTCGGCTCGTTGCAAACCCCGTGATCGATGGCCACATCAAGGCATCCGCCATTGCGGAACAACCGGTTCATGCGCGCCTTTTTCGAAATCCGCATCATCATGCATTCTCCTTGCATCTGTGTTGAAGCATTGCCGGACTGACCCCGTAGAAAGTCTCCAGCTCATGGATAAGCCGCTGCCGTTCGTCTGCCGCCTGGCTGGGTGACCAGCCCAGTTCGCGTGCCGTGACGCCGAGGATTGCGTCGATCAGATCGGCGGCGATGCGGCCGGTTATGGCAAGCGTGGTTCGCCGCAGAATGAGATCGGTCAGGTGCCGGACATGTTCGGAACGGATCAGCCAGATCACCTCCGCAGCCGTGACGGGCAGTTTTTCACAAAGCGGCGTGTCATCCGGGCGGCCCCGGCAAAAGCCCATCAATTCAAGCGCGCGTGAACCATAGGCAGATGCCAAATGTTCAGCCCGGTCCCTGCCGATCGAAAACTCCTCCGATAGCAAGGCTGGCAGACATCCGGCACCGGTCGGAAAATTCCTGCCGCCGCCGATTGGGCGACCCATCGTGCCAGTCAGCCGCTTGCGTCCGAGAAAGGCCAGAACCTCGTCGGTCACCTGTTCGCCAAAGGCCCTGAAGGTCGTCCACTTGCCGCCGATCATGCAAAGCTGCGGCGGATCGCCGGCGACGCGGTGAATGAAATGGCTGCGCGATATTCTTCCGGTAAAGGCGGCATCGCTGCGCGGCAGCGGGCGTATGCCGCTGAAACTGAAGACGATGTCGGAATGGTCGATGGTGATATCCGGAAAAACCTTTCGGATCGCATCGAGAATATAGTCGCGCTCCTCCGGCTCGCATCGCACCCGCTCGGGACGATCCACCTTGATATCGGTCGAACCCGCGAGAACCCGGCCGAGATAGGGAAAGAGGATACAGACGCGGTTATCGGCATTCTCGAAAAAAATCATATGCCCGTTCAGGGCTTTGAGAAGCGCCGCGTTCGCCAGGATCAAATGGGATCCCTTGGTGCCGGAAACGGTCGGTTTTGCTTTCTCCTCAGTCGGAGCTTCCGTCAGCGCACCAATCGTCTCGTCGATCCACGCGCCCGTGGCATTGACGATGATCCGGGGCCGGATAGGCAGGATTTCTGCCGTTTCCTCCACCCGGAGACGATATTCATCTCCAGTGCGAACAAGCTCCACATAGTTGAGCGCAATGCTTTGCGGAGCATCGGTCGAAGTGTCGATCAGGAGTTCCAGCGCAAGCCGTTCGGGCTGGCTTATCCATGCATCGTAATAGGTGGCCGAATATCTGATGGCAGGTGTCAGGCCCGGCCAGTGCTGCAGCGTCTTGCCGGCACTGCGAAACTCATGGCGGGGCAGGATGCGGTTTTTACGGGTGACGAAGTCATAAAGCGTGAGGCCCGCCTTGATGGCCAGCGCCCCTCGGCTTGCGGGTTTGCCGCCGGAGCCGAAAAAGGTCGCCGCCGCGTTGAACAGCCCGCTGAAAGTCGAGAAAATCGGGATCGTCGTCGGCAGCGGATGAACCATATGCGGCGCGAGCGTCAGCAGCGCATCGCGCTCCCGCAGCGATTCCGCCACGAGGCCGAATTCACCGTTTTCAAGATAACGCAAACCGCCGTGGATCATGCGCGATGGTGCGGCGCTGCAGCCGGAGGAAAAATCGTTTCGCTCGACCAGCAGCACCCGCAACCCCTGCAATGCGAGATCGCGATAGGCGGCGATGCCGTTGATGCCGCCGCCAATGACGACGGCATCGAAATCACCGTCTTGCCGAATGCGGCGCAGAGCGTCCTCGCGAAAACTGGGCATAGAAATACCGTTCGCTGGCTGATGACCAGCGTCCCAATGTTGTTGACCGTTTAAAGCGACAGGAAAGACGAGCGGCGAAAATTATGTGCTATTCGCCGGAAGACCCGTCCCGATTACGTGTTCAGCTATCGAGCCCCACAAGATGCTCGGCGACGCCGGCGCTGATGAGGGCCACTTCACTGTCCGTGAGGCGCAGGCGGGCGGCCGCGGCATTTTCAACCGCCTGGGCCGGATCACGCGCACCGCACAGTGAAAATGTGATGCCTGGCTGAGCAATCGTCCAGGCAATCACCACCTGCGCGACCGAGGCCCCATGCCCGGCCGCCACCGGTTCCAGCACACCCATCAACCGGGCGATCTTCTGACGGTTCAGCTGGCTGAAACGGGGATTACCATGGCGTTGATCATCCTCTGCAAATACCCGCTCAGGCCCGACCTTGCCCGACAGCAGACCGAGCGCCAGCGACGAATAGCTGAGCACGGAAACGGCATTCTTTCGGCAAAGCGGCAGGAGCGTCGTCTCGATATCGCGTTTCACCATGGAATATTCTTCCTGAATGGCATCCAGCTGACCGGTGGCGATATAGGCCTCAAGATCGCCAGGCGAGACATTGCTTGCCCCGATCGAGCGTATCTTCCCCTCCTCCTTCAGCCGCACAAGCGTTTCCACCGTCTCGGCAATCGGGGTCGTGGCGTCCTGCCAATGGGTGACGTAGTGGTCGATATAATCGGTGCCGAGCCGCTTCAGGCTCTCTTCAACCTCATGCCGGATCGACGCAGCACCGAGATAACGGTGAACGGGTTTGTCGTCCTGATGGAAGAAATACGCGCCCTCATTCACATGCCAGACGAGACCGCATTTTGTGACAAGCACAACCTTGTCGCGCCTGCCGGCAATCGCCTTGCCGACGATGGTTTCCGCAAGTCCCATGCCGTAGGCCGGTGCGGTATCGATCAGGGAAATACCGGCATCGATGGACGCCTGAATGGCGGCGATGGATTGCCGCTCATCAGTACCGCCCCACATCCAGCCGCCGATCGCCCAGGTGCCGAGCCCCACGACTGAAGCGCTGATGCCGCTACCACCAATCGTCCGGGTCAATATAGCATTGTCCGTCACGAAGTTTCCCCTTCTTCCTGATCCAGTAAATAACCGGCGATAGCCTCGTCCACGACGAGCGAGGTCAGATATCGACCGGCAAGCGTGGCTGCCACCGGTCCGGCCTTAATGGCCCCGGCTGCCACACCGATGATGTTCGGGCACCGGGCAAGCTGCCCGGGGTCCAGCGCCACCACGCGCGAGTTGAGATCGATCCGCGCCAGCTGCCCGTCCGCCATGGTGAGATGGGCGAGGAATTCACCGGCAATACCCGCATCCACCAGCGCCTGCCCGCCACGGGCGACATCCGGCAGAAGATCGTAGTAACCGGAACCCGGCGCCTCCACCGAGCCGATGCCGACCAAAGCCACCTGCGCCTGCCGCGCTAAGTCGAACACTTCGCGGATCGACGCGACATTCATCAACAAGTCGCGCTGTTCCTCGTCCTCGGCAAACAACGGCGCATGCAGAAGCGAGGCGCTGCCGCCGAGCTTTTCCGCCAGTTGCGTGGCGAGATGGTTGACGTCCGTATAATGCTTGCCCTGCACACCGCCAGTCAGCGGCACAACCCGCACATCAAAGCGGCGCTCCGCCTCCAGATTGTCGACCACCGCACTCACCGCCTTACCGCCGGTAATCGCGATCACGTCACCGTCCCGGATCGTCTCCAGCAAGTGGTTGGCGGCCACCCGCCCCACCATTTGCAACCCGGTTTCGGGATTATCGGAAACCGTCGGCGTTACCACTGATTGCCTGAGGCCGAAACGGCGGGTGATCTCGTTTTCGAGGTCCACCAGCCGCTGATAGGGGCTGGCGATGGTGATCTTCACCATGCCGGCCTTGCGGCCCGCGGCAATCATGCGGTTTACCTTGGTATGGGAAAGATTGAGCCGCTCGGCGATCTCCGACTGCTTCACACCTTCGATGAAATGCAGCACCAGGACGGAGTACATCTGTCTCTGTTGATCGAAGTCGTCCTTGGCATCCAGCATGATCGTATCTCTCCAATTACCACAGGCGCTCAGCGGCGACGCTTGACCAGATAGTGGTCGAACAGAACCGCCGTCAGCAATATGCTGCCCCTGATGATGTCCTGCCAGTAGACAGACACATTGAGCAAGGCAAGCGAGCTGGAAACGACCGACAGAAGGATCGCCCCGAGGATTGCACCGAGAATGGTGCCCGAGCCGCCCGAAAGGCTGGCGCCGCCAATGACCGCCGCAGCGATCACGTTGAGTTCCATGCCGACGCCGAAGCTCGGCTGGGCCGATCCGAAGCGGGCCATATAGATCACGCCCGCAACACCGGCCAGCATCGAACACAGTGTGGTGGTGGCAAACACAACCCGGCCGACGCGGATGCCGGAATAGGCTGCCGCCTTGGGATTGCTGCCCGTGTAAAATACTTTGCGAAAGGCTGTGGTGCGCCGCAGCAGCAGATCAAAGGAGACGACGACGACAGCGAAGATGATCAGCACAAGCGGAATGCCGCCAAGCGCGCCCTGGCCGATGAATTTGAATTCCGGGGGCAGCGAATAAAGCCCGAGCGGCCGACCGCCCGTTGCCAGCAGGCAAACGCCGCGGGCAATCACCATGACGCCGAGCGACACGATGAAATGATGCAGGCCGATGACCGTTGTCAGAAATCCCATGGCCATGCCGACCAATGTCGTGAGGCAGATCGCCAGCCCGGCCGCTACCCAGGGATCGACACCGTTAAGAAACAGCCAGCCGGCCGCGACCATTGCCAGCGCCGTGACGGAGCCAACCGAGAGATCAATGCCACCAGAGATCAATAGGATCGTCATGCCAACCACGACAATGCTTTCGATGGCGAAAACCATGGCCATGGCCCGCAGATTGTCCACGGTCAGAAAATACGGAGATATGAACGACATCACCGCAAAAAGCGCGAGGATGATGACGATCAGCCCGGTTTCCCGTGCTTTCAGCGCCGGCTCCCACCAGGCGGTGCGGCGAACCGCCGTCTCGGCAAGGCTTGAAGGTGTTTCCGATGTTGCCATTTTCCCGCTCCCTCAGGCCCCAGCCGGGCTATGCACTATATTGATCGATGCAAGCTGCATGATCTTCTCCTCCGTCATGTCCTCTCCCTCGACCTCACCGGCAATGCGCCCTTCGCGCACGACCAGCACGCGATCACTGACGCCGATGAGTTCCGGCAGCTCCGAGGATATGACCACCACTCCGACGCCTTCACGCGCCAGTTCCCGTATCTGGCGGTGGATTTCGGCCTTTGCGCCCACATCCACCCCCCGTGTAGGCTCATCCAGAAAGATGACCTCCGGTTCCACCGACAACATCTTTGCCAGCGCCACCTTCTGCTGATTGCCGCCGCTCAAGGTCGAGACGGCATCGCCGACGCTGTTCGCCCGTAATTTCAGCCGCTTGCCCAGCTCATCGGCGCGCTTCATTTCCTTGCGCCGCTCGATGAAGCCCATGCCGTTCGATATCCTCCCCACATCAAGCGCCGAGACATTTTCGGCGATGGACATATTGAGGAACAGCCCGTCACCCTTGCGATCCTCGGAAAGGTAGACCAGCCCCTCGCGGATGCTGTCGCGATAATCCTTTAGCCTCAGTGGCCGGCCGCGCAGGGTAACTTCGCCTCTGGGTTTCCCTTCCAGCCGGCAGACTGCCCGCACGATCTCGCTTCGGCCCGCACCGATCAAACCGGCAAGACCGAGGATTTCGCCGCGACGCAGATCGAAATCGACGTCGAAAACCCGCTTTCCCTCATTCAATCCCCGAACAGAAAGAATGACATCGTCCGACTTTTCATCTTCCGAAAGTTTCGGCGGATAGAGCTTGTCGAGAACCCGCCCGACCATGCTGTTGACGACCTCCTCAGGGGAAATCTCGGCGATATTCGCCGTCTTGATGTGGCAACCGTCGCGCATGACCGTAATGCGGTCGCAATGCTCGAAAATCTCCGCCATCCGGTGCGAGATATAGATGATCGCAATCCCGCGGTCCGCCAGCCGGTGCATGATCCGGAAAAGCGTCTGGGCTTCGGTTTCGGTCAGCGCCGCCGTCGGCTCGTCGAGGATCAGGATGCGGCAATCCAGCGTCAACGCCTTGGCGATTTCGACTATCTGCTGTTGCGAAATCGACAGATCGCCGGCGCGGATGGCGGGGTCGATATCCCCGATTTCCCGCAGGATGGTTGCGGCCCGCTTGCCGAGATCACGATAATTCATGAACAAGGAGCGGCTTTGGCCCGTCTCCGACATGAACATGTTCTCGGCAACCGAAATTTCCGGGCAAAGGGCAATCTCCTGATGGACAAAACCGATGCCGAGCCGGTTCGCCGCATTGGGCGAAGATATCCGCACCGGTTTTTCGTCCAGCAGGATTTCGCCGCCATCCGGCTGCAGAATGCCGTCGATAATATGCATCAGCGTCGACTTGCCGGCGCCATTTTCACCCGCCAGCGCGTGGATTTCACCACGCCGCAATTCGAGTGCGGCACTGCGCAACGCCCGCACGGGGCCGAACGCCTTATGAATATTCGTCATGCTGAGGATGACCTCGCCCATAACGCCCTCCCGAAGCTGCTTCCCGTTTAACCGGCGAGACTTAAACCCCGCCGGTTCAAGGGCGACGCGTTAGCGCCCCTTCATATAGTCGTTGAGATCAAAGGAAGCGGCATTCGCCTTGGTGATGACAGCAAAACCATTGTCCATCGAAGGAACCTGCATCGGATTGAAGCCGGACACCTTATAGTCGTTGAACGGGTCGATCAGGTCCGAATGGGCACCCAGAAAGGTGTTCATGAAACCCATGAAGCCCTGAACACCCTGATTGGGATTGATGGACATGTAGATATTGCCCTGCTTGATATGCTCCAGCGTCGCAGGCGTAATATCCGCATGCAGGATCAGGACCTTCTTCTTCGCCTCGAGAACAGCGGTGGTCGCGCCTTCGGCCGATCCGGCCTCGGGAATCCACAATGCGCCGAGATTGGGGTTGGCCTGCAATAGTGCGCCGGTCGCCTGATAGGCCACGTTCGCATCCTGATTGGTTGCCTGGCGGCCGACGAGCTTCATCTGCGGATAGGTGCGCCCCATATAGTCGATGAGGGCGGTGACGCGCAGATCGTGGTTGCTCTGGCCCGGATTTTCCAGAACGGCATATTCGCCTTTTTCACCGATCTTCTTGACGATTTCGTCAGCCGCAAATTTCGCCTCGGCAACATTGTCCGAAGTGATATAGGCGGTCCGTTTCGACTTCGGAGAATCCGCCGCGAAAGTCGTCACCGAAACGCCGGAGTCCATCGCCTTGTTGATCGGTTCGATGAAGGGATCGGCCTGCATCGGATGCAGCAATATGCCTTTCGGCTTCTTCACCAGTTCCTGCTCGAAGGACGCTATCTGCTTGGTGATGTCATATTCGGGCGTACCGGTGAAAACCGCTTCACAGCCGAGCGCCTTTGCGGCCTGCTTGAAACCTTCGAAGACCGGCACCCAATAGGGATGGCTGGAAACCATGACGTTCATCACATAGGTCTCACCCGGTTCGCAGGCGAATTTGCCCGCAGCGGCGACCGGTGAAGCCGCGCCAGCGGAAATCGCCACGGCAAAAACACCCGCAGCAACGGTCGATTTCAGAAAAGCCAACATATTCCCCTCCCAAGGACAACGAGCTAATCTGCAATAAATTTTAAGCGATGTAATTTATTGCATGAATTTGAGATATCGGCAAATCGAACACGCGTCAATGCATTTCGCATTTTATTTTTATGAGCGAAATTTATCGCAGATATTGCAGGGTAACTCGAAACTATATCTCTTGGCTTGGCACCCGCCCTTTTCTCAACCTCAAGACACCAACTGTCGGTCTGCGCGAGCGGGTAGAACTTTGCCTGAACGTTGATCCGAAAAAGAAAAAGGCTCGAATACAGATATCACAACATCAACCGGAAGTATTAATGACATATTCAGGTGAATTCGCTTATGAAGTATTTGCTTAACCACTGTTGAGCCGCTTCCGTCATTTTACAGGAGCGTTATGGGCTTGGCCCTTGGGGGGAATACCGTGAACAAAATTTTGATCGCCGCAGTTATTCTTGGTGTTGCATCATCTTTTGCATCTTCTGTTTCAGCACAAACTAAAGGCGACTGGGTGCTGGGTAACTATAAGGGCGCCGGATACTGGTTCCCGGGTGTTATCGATAGTGTTTCCGGTGGGCAGGTCACTATTCGTTACGACGATGGAGATCGCGAAACGGTCGCAGTTAACAAGGTGCGCCCTTACGATTGGATGATCGGCACGCGGGTCGAGTGCAACTACAAGGGTGCTGGACAGTGGTACGCTGGCAAGATCTCCTCGCTTGCAGGTGAGAAGATTGGCATTGCCTACGACGATGGCGACAAGGAAACGACCAAGACAGGACGCTGCAGAACACAGTGAGTTTTTAACAAGCACCGTTCCAAAGTCATCGTATCCCCACTTGCTCCAGCAGGTGGGGACTTATTTGCGGGACGACCACATGCACTGAAAAGCAACCTCATCAACAGGTTCGATGAACCTTGAGACCGCAATGCAAAAAGGCCCTGCGATTTTTCGCAAGGCCTTGATACTTAAGAATTCGGATGGTGGGCGTGACAGGGATTGAACCTGTGACCCCTACGATGTCAACGTAGTGCTCTCCCGCTGAGCTACACGCCCTCCGTTGGCGGCGGATAGACCACAAAACCGGTTCATGCGTCAACTGCTTTTTTTCGGTTTTATGAAGGTTTTTTGAGAGGCCTTACGCCACAAGGAGTTTATTGACCTCATCCACCAGATCACGCAGATGGAATGGCTTGGAAAGCACCTTGGCGTCCTTCGGGGCCTTCGAATCGGCGTTCAGCGCAACCGCAGCAAAGCCGGTGATGAACATGACTTTCAGGTCGGGGTCGAGCTCGGTCGCGCGCCGCGCGAGTTCGATGCCATCCATTTCCGGCATGACGATATCTGTCAGCAGAAGTGAAAAGGGCTCCTCACGAAGCCGGTCGTAAGCGCTTGCGCCGTTGTCGAAGGAAGAAACCTTGTAACCGGCTTTTTCCAGCGCCTTGACGAGGAAGCGGCGCATATCGTTGTCGTCTTCAGCAAGAAGAATTTTTTGATTCATGGTTAAGTGACCGTAACTGCTCAATGTTTGAAATACCCTAGCCCGATTATAGGATTTTCACGGTAAATATCCTGTGAACACGTGAATCGGTATAGCGCTGCTTTGGCGACAGTATGGACTTGCTGCACGGTAACTGGCAACATGAACGTCCTGATAGTTTGCGACATGGTAAATGGGCCTGAATGGACTGGGTAACGGGCGAGTATGAGTTGTTTGAGGTAACGGAGCCTGCCGCTCAAACCCTGCCATTTGTCTATAATTCCCCCCATAGCGGCCGCTGTTATCCCATCTCCTTCCTCGAATCGGCGCGGCTCGATTCGCATGAGATTCGGCGCTCCGAAGATCATTTCGTCGACGAGCTTTTCGCCGCCGCCCCCGAGATCGGCGCGCCGCTTCTGAAAGCGAATTTCCCCCGCGCCTATCTCGACGTCAATCGCGAGCCCTATGAGCTTGATCCGCGCATGTTCGAAGGCACCCTGCCGCCTTACGCCAATATTGGCTCCATGCGGGTCGCCGGCGGCCTGGGCACGGTGCCGCGCATCGTTGCAGAAAATATGGATATCTATGCTCACCGCCTGCCGGTCGATGAGGCGTTGTCGCGGATCGAGACAATCTACAAACCCTACCACGCCTGCCTGCGCCGCCTCCTTTCCCGCACCCATGCCAATTTCGGCATGGCGGTGCTGATCGATTGCCATTCCATGCCCGGCAATATCCGCGTCGCCGGTTCAAACCTCAGGCCGGATGTGATCATCGGCGATCGCTACGGCACCAGCGCCTCCCAGGAAGTCTCCCGCGCCGCCCTGCATTTCCTTGAGGAGCTGGGCTTCATCGCGGTCTGCAACAAGCCTTATGCCGGCGGCTTCATCACCGAACATTACGGGCGGCCCATTCGCTCCCTCCACGCGCTGCAGATCGAGGTCAACCGGTCGCTTTACGTCGATGAAAAGACGCTTTCGAAGAAAGCCGATTTTCCGGCCATTCAGGCATCGCTGGAAATCTTTATGCGCCAGCTAGGCGTTTTCGTTTCGGAATACGCGATCGAGACCTCGCTCGCCGCCGAATAACGCGTCAAATCCCCGACATTTCAAATCTCCAGCCCAGACCGCTTGGCCGTACGCCGGGCAAAAAAAAACCGCGCTTTTGGCGCGGTCAAGTCTAGGGAGGAAACACCCAAGGAGGGTATTTACAGTCAAAGACTGCAAGGTCACGCTATTCAGTACATGCACAATTGTCAATCATTTTATTTTATGCCTATTTTTTAGACTTGTGCCGAAAATATGGAAACGCCGGCTCCCCCGTCCATACGAGTGGACGGCGGATATGATTCCGGTCTATGCATTTCGCCACGCAATTCAGGCCACATCATTCAGGCCCATCATTCAGGCAATGAGGTTTCGCATGCTGCCCGACCGGGATTTCTTCTTCAAACTTGCCGATGCAGCCAGCGCTGAAACGCTTCCCCGCTTCCGCACGGGCATTGCCGTCACCAACAAGCAGGATGGCGGTTATGATCCGGTGACAGAAGGCGATCAGGCGGCGGAAACCGCCATTCGTGCCCTCATCGAGGCGCACTTCCCGCAGCATGGCATTCTTGGCGAAGAACACGGTAATGTCGGCCTTGATCGCGAGCATATCTGGGTTATCGACCCGATCGACGGCACCCGCGCCTTTATTTCCGGCGTGCCCGTCTGGGGTACGCTGATCGGTTTCCAGTCGGCCGGCCGCGCCACGATGGGCATCATGGACCAGCCCTTCACGAAAGAGCGTTATTTCGCCGATGGCGAGAGCGCCTGGTATTTCGGCCCGGATGGCGAAAAAAAGATCCGCACGCGTGACTGCGCTTCGCTGTCGGATGCGGTGCTGTTCACCACCACCCCGCATATCTTCACCGCAGAGGAAAAGCCCTTCTACGAAAAGGTGGAGGAACAGGTCCGCCTTTTCCGTTATGGGGTGGATTGTTACGCCTATTGCCTGCTTGCCGCCGGTCACGTCGATCTGGTGATCGAATCCGGCCTGAAGCCCTATGATGTCGGCGCGCTCATTCCGGTGATCGAGCAGGCCGGCGGTATCATCACCACCTGGGATGGCAGACGTCCGGAAAATGGCGGCCGTATTCTGGCCGCCGGCTCCAAAGCCGTGCACGAACAGGCGCTTGCCATTCTTTCGGAACTATAGACCGTCCCGTTTCGGCGGCCACATTATTCCGGCGCGAAAAACGCGTCGATGGCCGCCAGCGCCTGTTTGCGGAAAACATCCCGCTCATGCAGCAATTCGTGGCGCGCGCCGGTGATGGGAAGCAGCTGCGCCGCGCGGAAATTGCGCGACAGCTCCTCCTGCGCCTTGTAGGGCGTGATCGTATCCAGCATCGGCGCCAGAATGAGGGTCGGAATGGTGATGTTCGTCAGATGATCCTGACGGGTCACCCGCGCCATGGTCTTCAGCGCTTCATAGACCCAGCGCGCCGTCGGCGCGCCGATGAACAATTCCGGAAATTGCCTGTGCAGCGAAAGATTTCTGGTGAAACGCCGAACATCCGACGTCAGCGGGTTGCCGTCGAAATCGCGCTCGCGCTGATCTTTGCCGAGCTGCACTCTTCCAAGACCGATGAGGCTTAAAACGGTCGAGACCAGCCGGATGACGGGCGCGGGAAAGGATTGCTGACTGTCCAGCTCAATGAATGGCGAACAAAGAGCCAGACGGTCGATGCGGTTGGACAGGCCGGGAGCGGCTGCAAGTGCTGCAAGCGCGCCGGTGGAATGCGCAATCATGAAGAATGGCAGCCGCGTATCCGGCAACACCACCTGTTCGAGAAACAGGCTGATATCTCGCTGGTAGTCGGAAAAACGCCGAACATGCCCGGCGCCCGGCTTCTTCAGCAGCCGTTCGGAACCGCCCTGGCCGCGTGTGTCGAAGGTCGCGACCCAGAAACCCATGGCCGTCAGATCGGCAACCGTTTCGAAATATTTCTCGATACATTCGTTGCGGCCATGCAGAAGAACCACCGTTCCGCGGGCAATGTGGCGGCTGGCGCGGAAGATCGCATATCGAAGCTGCTTGCCGCCATGGCCGGCAAAATATCCGACGGTATGGTTGCCGGGAACCGGGTTATCTTCACTGACGCGCAATGTGGCTTCGATCATCGGTCTTTTCCGGCTTTTCAACTCTTTTCGGATAGGTCGGCGGTGACAGAAGGTCAAAGAAAAAATTGCCGGAACCGTCGGTTAAAGCAGTCGCGGTTCCGGCGAGTAAGACAGAAGAAGAAGGGACGTTATTGCTTCTGTCCACGGAGAATGTCTCCGATGACCGCAGTTTTATGGCGCTCAAACTGAACGATGCCGGAACCGGATGTTCAGCCATGGTTCATGTTGCCTCCACCGTTTTCCCTTGAGGCACCCCTCTTGACGCGGCGGCGACCCATTCCCATCTCATTCCTGCGGTCGCCAGAACGGGACCGCGCCATATGTCCGGCCGTTGCCAGAACGGGACGCCGGATTTAACCGCAAACAGTCGCTTCTTAGGAGGACACCATGCGTCACGTCGATTTTTCCCCGCTTTATCGCTCCACCGTCGGTTTTGACCGTCTTTTTTCGATGCTCGACGGCCTCGGCCAGCCTGAACAGGCCCAGTCCTATCCGCCCTACAATATCGAGCGGACGGGCGAAAACACCTATCGCATCACCATGGCCGTTGCCGGTTTCGATGAAACCGAACTCAGCATTGAATCCCGCGCCAATGCGCTGACGGTGAAGGCCGAGAAGTCCGGGGATGAGAAGTCATCCGAAGGCGAGTTCCTGTATCGCGGCATCGCCACGCGTGCTTTCGAACGCCGCTTCCAGCTTGCCGACCACGTCGAAGTTCAGACCGCCTCCTTAAAGAACGGCCTGCTGCATATCGATCTTGTCCGCAATATTCCGGAAGCCATGAAACCACGCCGCATTGCGATCTCGTCCGACAGCGCCGATGCGCCGAAGACGATCGAAGCCCAGATCACGCCGGCTCAGGTCAACTAAGCTTTCCTGGACTGCAATAAGAACGGCCCCTTCACGGGGCCGTTTTTGTTTGCGAAAAACTCGTGTCAGCGGGTGGATGCCGCCACGCCTTCTGCAGCAGCCGTTTCCAGTACTGCTGCCTTTTCATGGGCTTTGCGGGCATAACGCTGGGCCAGAACCGCACAGACCATCAGCTGAATCTGATGGAAAAGCATAATCGGCAAAACGATGGCGCCAATGCTCTGGCCGGCGAAAATGGCACCCGCCATGGGCACGCCGCTGGCAAGGCTCTTCTTGGACCCGCAGAAGGTGATGGTGATTTCATCCGCCTTTTCGAAACCAAGCGCCCGGCTGCCAAACATCGTCACGCAAAGGACAAGCGCCAGAAGCACGATGTTAATGCCGATGACCACGCCGATGTCGCGCAGCGAAAACGTCTGCCATATACCTTCGATCACGGCATCGGAAAAGGCGAGATAAACAACCATCAGGATCGAGCCGCGATCGACGGGAGACAGCAGTTTTTTGCGCGCCCGGATCCAGTCGCCGATCCACGGCTGCAACACCTGACCGACGATGAAAGGCAACAACAGCTGCAGGAAGATTTGCAGGAACGCGTCCAGCGAAAACCCGTTGCCATGGCCGCCGACCGTAAACAGCAGGCCAACCAGCAGCGGCGTCAGGAACATGCCGAAGATATTCGACGCCGAAGCCGAACAGATCGCCGCCGGCACGTTTCCGCCCGCCATCGAGGTGAAGGCGATGGAGGACTGTACGGTGGATGGTAAAACGCAGAGAAACAGCACGCCCATATAAAGCGGTGCCGGCAGGATGCTTTCGGGAATGAAACCGATTGCCACGCCCAGCAACGGGAAAAGGCCGAAAGTGACCAGCAGGATCGCCAGATGCAGGCGCCAGTGCAGGATGCCGGCAATCACCACATCCCGCGAAAGTCGCGCACCATGCAGGAAGAACAAAAGCGCAATCGCCAGCTTCGTCGCCAGCCCGAAATATTCCGCCGGCTGACCGCTGATTGGCAGAAAGGAAGCCAAAATCACGGTGGCCACCAGCATCATGGTGAAGCGGTCAGGCAGGAAGCGGGTCATGGGAAAATCTTTCCGGCATCGGTTTTGCTTGAAATGTCAACCACTATCACTCATCATGAATTCGAATGCAAAGACTAACAGTTATCATGATATAAGATAATGCTGAACCTTCAACATCTTGCCAGCTTCGTCATGCTTCAGCAAACCGGCAGCTTCACGCTGGCCGCCGAGCGGCTGGGTGTCGGCCAATCGACCGTCAGCCAACATATTCAGCGGCTGGAGGCAGCACTTGGTCGCCGGCTGATCGCACGCAGCACCCATCAGGTGAAACTGACCGGCGAAGGCGAGGCGCTGCTGGGTTATGCTCGCAATATGCTTGAAATTGACAGCAGGGTTTCATCCCTGTTCAGCGAAACCCGTTTGCGCGGGCGGTTGAGGCTGGGTGTTTCCGAGGATTTCGTCGCCAGCCGGCTAACGGCCATTCTGGAAGAATTTATCCGCCTTTATCCCTTGGTGGATCTGGAACTGACGGTTTCGCTGAGCGGCGTGCTTTACCAGATGCAGGATAATGGCGAACTGGATGTCGTTCTCGCCAAACGCCGTCTTGGCGACAAGCTCGGGCATTTTCTTTACCGCGAACCGCTGGTGTGGTTGGCGCGTGACCCGGAGCGGATGCTGAGCCAGCCCGACGCCCTGCCGCTGATCGCCTTTCCACCGCCGAGCATTACCAGAAAAGCGGCGCAGGAAGCGCTCGACCGTGCCGGTCTCGCCTGGCGGATCGTCTGCACCTGTGGCAGCCTCAGCGGACTGACTGCCGCAGCAAGAGCGGGCATGGGCATTCTGGTGCAGCCACGCAGCATGGCGCCCGCCGGCCTCAAGGAGATTGAGGCGGACGTGCTGCCAACACTCGAAGACGTGGAATTTGTGCTTCAGCCAAGCAAGGGCACGGATACGAAACTGGTGCGCGCCCTTTCCGATCTGGTTTCCAGCAAGAGCATCGCGCCGGGCAGCTTCGTATAGCTTCCCTGACGCATTTCCTGACGCAAAACCGCTTCACACTTTTGCTGGAAATGCTCTAGTTTTCCCGCCGCGACAGGCAGCGGCCAACACTGTCCCGCCAGCCGGCAATGGCGTTTTTCCGTTCCGTTTCGTCCATGTTGGGAGCAAAACGCTGGTCACGTTTCCAGTGGGCGGCAAAGGCTTCGCGATCCGGCCAGATACCGGCACGGGAAGCCGCAAGCCAGGCGGCACCCAGGATAGTCGTCTCCAGAAAGACCGGCCGGTCTACCGGTGCAGCGAGAACATCGGCCAGCCGCTGCATGGTCCAATCGGAGGCAACCATACCGCCATCGACCCTTAGCACCGTCTTGCCATTGTCGCCTGCCCAGTCCTTGCGCATGGCGTCCAGCAGATCGAAAGTCTGATAGGCAACGCTTTCCAGCGCTGCGCGCGCAAATTCCGCAGGTCCCGTGCCGCGCGTCAGGCCGAAGATCGCTCCGCGCGCCTCCGCATCCCAATAGGGCGCACCAAGCCCGGTAAAGGCCGGAACCAGATAGACACGCTGATTGGGATCAGCCTTTTCGGCAAGCGCGCTAACTTCGGAGGCGACCGAGATGAAACCGAGTTCATCCCGCAGCCATTGCACCGCCGCACCGGCAATGAAGATCGAGCCTTCGAGCGCATAGGTCGTAACGCCGTCCAGACGGTAAGCAATCGTCGTCAACAGCCGGTTGGTGGAGGTGACACGATCCGTGCCAGTGTTGAGAAGCGCGAAACAACCGGTGCCGTAGGTCGATTTCATCATGCCCGGCTCGAAGCAGGCATTGCCGATCACCGCCGCCTGCTGATCGCCCGCAACGCCAAGGATCGGGATTTCCGCGCCCAGAAGCGCCTTGTCCGTCACGCCGAAATCGGCAGCGCAATCCAGCACCTCCGGCAGCATGGCGCGGGGAATGTCGAGGATCGACAGCAGCTCCTCGTCCCAGGCATTGTCTTCGATATTGTAGATCAGCGTTCGCGAGGCGTTGGTGGCGTCGGTCACATGGCGGCGGCCGCCGGTGAGGCGATAGATCAGAAAACTATCGACCGTGCCAAAGCAGATGTCTCCCTTTTCCGCCTTTTCGCGAAGGCCGCTGACGCTATCCAGAAGCCATTTCAGTTTGGTGCCGGAAAAATAGGGATCAAGCAGCAACCCGGTCTTTTTCGAAAACAGCGGCTCCAGCCCCCGGCGTTTCAAATCTTCGCAAATGGGCGCAGCACGGCGATCCTGCCAGACCACAGCCCGGTGCACGGCCTCGCCAGTGTTGCGATCCCATAGCACGGTCGTTTCGCGCTGGTTGGTGATGCCGATCGCCTCGATGTCGGAAGCGGCAATGCCGGCATCGGCAAGCGCCAGCCGGATTGTTTCAAGCACGCTTTTCCAGATATCCTCTGCATCGTGCTCGACCCAGCCGGAGGCCGGAAAATGCTGCGGAAATTCTCGCTGTCCGACACCGATCACCCGCATGTCGCGGTCAAAGACCATCGACCGTGTCGATGTCGTCCCCTGATCGATCGCCAGAATATAACCGCCCATATTTCACTCCCTTTCAAACGCAATCACGGGGCGGCAAAGCCGCCCCGATTTTAAGATTTCACGCAGACATTACTTCTGCCAGCTTTTGACCAGTTCGTCGTAATTGACGGTGACCGGCTTTTCCTTTTCGGTAGCAACCTTCAGCTGTGGCGCCAGATTGCCCTTCGAAACGGCGTCCTTGTTCCAGTAGTCGATATCATGTTCTTCCGCCAGTTTCGGGCCGATATCGCCCTGCACACCGGCGCGCTCGATACGAGCCATGACCTTTTCCTGCTCGGCGCAGAGCGAGTCCATGGCGGCCTGTGCGGTTTTCGCACCCGAGGATGCATCGCCGATTGCCTGCCACCAGAGCTGTGCAAGCTTCGGATAATCAGGAACGTTGGTGCCGGTGGGCGACCATTGCACGCGGGCCGGCGAGCGGTAGAACTCGATGAGACCACCAAGCTTGGAAGCCCGGTCCGTGAAGCTCTGGTGATGGATGGTGCTGTCACGAATGAAGGTGAGACCCACATGGCTCTTCTTCACATCCACGGTCTTGGAGGTCACGAACTGCGCATAGAGCCATGCGGCCTTGGCACGGTCGTCGGGGGTGGACTTCATCAGTGTCCACGAACCCACATCCTGATAACCGAGCTTCATGCCGTCTTTCCAGTAGACACCATGCGGCGAAGGTGCGACGCGCCATTTCGGCGAACCGTCCTCGTTCACAACAGGCAGGCCGGGCTTGGCCATATCTGCGGTGAAGGCCGTGTACCAGAAGATCTGCTGGGCGATATTGCCCTGCGCCGGCACCGGACCGGATTCGGAGAAGGTCATGCCCTGTGCTTCCGGCGGCGCATATTTCTTCAGCCATTCGAGATATTTCTCGATGGAATAGACCGAAGCGGGACCGTTGGTATCACCGCCGCGTGCCACGCAGGAACCGACCGGCTGCGACTTGTCGTTGACCTTGATGCCCCATTCATCGACAGGCAAGCCGTTCGGCAGGCCCTTGTCGCCGTTGCCGGCCATCGAAAGCCACGCGTCGGTGAAGCGCCAGCCAAGCGACGGGTCCTTCTTGCCATAGTCCATATGGCCGAAGACCTTCTTGCCGCCGACATCGCGGCCAGTGAAGAATTCGGCAATATCCTCATAGGCCGACCAGTTGACCGGCACGCCGAGGTCATAGCCGTATTTGGCCTTGAAATCGGCCTTGTTCTTGTCGTCGTTGAACCAGTCGTAACGGAACCAGTAGAGGTTGGCGAACTGCTGGTCCGGAAGCTGGTAGAGCTTCTTGTCCGGCGCCGTCGTAAAGGCGCTGCCGATGAAGTCCTTGAGGTCGAGGCCGGGATTTGTGACATCCTTGCCTTCATTGGCCATGAAGTCGGTCAGGTTGCGCACCTGCTGGTAGCGCCAATGCGTGCCGATGAGATCGCTGTCGTTGACCCAGCCGTCATAAAGGTTCTGGCCGGTCTGCATCTGGGTCTGGATTTTTTCGACGACGTCACCTTCCTGAATGATGTCGTGCGTCACCTTGATGCCGGTAATGGCGGTAAAGGCCGGTGCCAGAACCTTGGATTCATATTCATGCGTGGTCAGGGATTCGGAAACGACCTTGATGTCCATGCCGGCGAAAGGTTTCGCCGCATCGACAAACCATTGCAGTTCCTTCTCCTGATCTGCACGGGAAAGCGACGACATATCGCCGATTTCCTTGTCCAGAAACTGTTTTGCCTCCTCCATTCCGGCGAAAGCGGAACCCGTCATTGCCAGCAGCATGGCTGCCGTCGTCGTCATCAGATGCCGTCGCATATCAGTCCTCCCAGGGGTTGCGATTGCATGAAGTCCTCCAGTGCGGTTTTCCTCCGCCGCACCGTTCTTTCTGCTCTAGACGAAACGGAAAACGCCGATGGCGTAGACCATGGACAGAGCGAGAGCCCACCACAGGTTCGGGCCGACCAGCCCGAGCCATGCGAGATGAATGAAAGCGCTGCCAAGCAGCGAAATGAACAGCCGGTCGCCGCGCGTGGTCTCAAAGCGCAAGAGACCGAAGCGGGGATTGCCGCCGGGCGAGAAATATTCCCAGAACCACATGCCGACGAGCAGCACGGCGATGGCGCAGAAAAATGCGGCTGTCTGCCAAGTCCACGCCATCCAGGTAAAATCGGGCATCTTCGTCATGGTCAAACCCTCCCCAGCGCAAAGCCCTTGGCGATGTAATTGCGCACGAACCAGATCACCAGCGCGCCCGGAATGAGTGTCAGCACACCGGCGGCGGCAAGCAGACCCCAGTCCATACCAGCGGCGGACACGGTTCGCGTCATCGTCGCGGCGATCGGCTTGGCGTCCGTCGTCGTTAACGTGCGGGCGATCAGAAGCTCGACCCACGAGAACATGAAGCTGAAGAAGCAGGCCACACCGATGCCGGAGGCGATGAGCGGCATGAAAATCTTCACGAAGAATTTCGGGAAAGAATAGCCGTCAATATAAGCGGTTTCGTCGATTTCCTTCGGCACGCCGGACATGAAACCTTCAAGAATCCACACCGCCAACGGTACGTTGAACAGGCAATGCGCCAGTGCGACCGCGATATGCGTGTCGATCAGCCCGAACGCCGAATACAGCTGGAAGAAGGGCAACGCAAAGACGGCGGGCGGCGCCATGCGGTTGGTCAAAAGCCAGAAGAACAGGTGCTTGTCACCGAGAAAACGGTAACGGGAGAAGGCATAGGCCGCCGGAAGTGCTGCCGCTACCGAAATCACCATGTTCATGACGACGTAGATGATCGAGTTGATGTAACCCGAATACCAGGAGGAATCGGTAAAGATCGTCCGGTAGTTCTGCAGCGTCGGCTGGTGCGGATAAAGCGTCATGGACGAGACGATTTCCGCATTCGTCTTGAAACTCATATTGACGAGCCAATAGATCGGCACCAGCAGAAGGATGATGTAGATTGTCGGCACCAGCCAGGAAAAGCGTGATGGTCCGTGGCGGCGGCGCGAGCGTGCGGCAACACCTGATAATCCCGCCGAAGCAGCTTTTACAGGCGAATTTCCCATCCGTTCCACGCTTGCCGTGACATCAGAGGCGCTCATGTCTCAAGTCTCCGCGTCGTGGCTGGTCATGACGGTGTAGAACACCCAGGACAGCAGCAGGATGATGAGGAAGTAGATCAGCGACATGGCCGCCGCCGGCCCCAGATCGAACTGGCCGAGCGCCATCTTGACGAGATCGATGGACAGGAAGGTGGTGGAATTGCCCGGGCCGCCGCCGGTGACGACGAAGGGCTCGGTATAGATCATGAAACTGTCCATGAAGCGCAGCAGGAAGGCGATCAGCAGCACCCGTTTCATCTTCGGCAGCTGGATGAACCGAAAGACCGCAAAACGCGATGCGCCATCGATCCTTGCTGCCTGGTAATAGGCATCCGGAATGGAAACGAGGCTGGCATAACACAACAGCACGACAAGGCTTGTCCAGTGCCACACATCCATGACGACAACCGTGATCCATGCGTCGACCGGATCGTTGACGTAGTTATAGTCCAGCCCGAGCTGATTGGCATAATAACCGAGCAGCCCGATATCGCTGCGACCGAACACCTGCCAGATGGTGCCGACGACATTCCACGGCACCAGAAGCGGCAACGCCATCGTTACGAGGCAGACCGGCACGCCGATACCGGATTTCGGCATCTTGAGCGCGATGAAAATGCCGAGCGGAATTTCAATCGCCAGGATGATGCCGGAAAATACCAGGTTACGCCCGAGAGCATTCCAGAAGCGATCGGAGCTAAGAATTTCCTGGAACCATTGTGTTCCCGCCCAGAAGAACTGATTGTTTCCGAAGGTGTCCTGCACCGAATAATTCACGACGGTCATTAGCGGAATGACGGCGGAAAAGGCGACCAGCACCAGAACCGGCAGCACCATGAACCACGCTTTGTTGTTCCAGCTCTTTTGCATGGTCAGGCCCCCATCTTCACACGCCAGGAATCGGCGAAGACGCCGATGGCGGCCGGGTCGAAGCGCACACCCGCTTCCGCCGGGATTTCCTCGTCTTCGGCAACGACGATCGCCAGCTTCTGGCCCGCGAACCGGGCGCGCACGATCTTCTGTCGGCCGATATCCTCGACCTTATCGACCGTGATGGGCATTCCACCCCGTTCCAGCCGGATAAACTCCGGGCGGACGCCGATCTCGATGCGCTGCGCGCCATCAACCTTCGGCACGCCGGCAAGCGGCACGCCGAGGCCGCCAACCATAGCGGTTGCGCCGTCTATCTTGGCGGGCAACACATTCATGCCGGGCGAGCCGATGAAATAACCGACAAACGTGTGCCCCGGCCGCTCGAAAAGCTCGGCGGGCGTACCGATCTGGACGATCTGCCCGTCATACATGACCACCACCTTGTCGGCGAAGGTCAACGCTTCGGTCTGGTCGTGGGTAACATAGACCATGGTGAAACCGGATTGCCGGTGCAGGCGCTTCAGCTGCGAGCGCAGCACCCATTTCATATGCGGGTCGATCACCGTCAGCGGCTCGTCGAACAGGATCGCATTGACGTCGGAACGCACGAGCCCGCGCGCCAGTGAAATCTTCTGCTTTTGGTCCGCCGTCAGCCCACGCGCATGGCGTTTGGCCATGCCGGAAAGATCGGTCATCTCAAGGATGTCCCGCACCCGCCGGTCCACCTCGGCTTCCGGCACATTCCGGTTGCGCAGCGGAAAGGCCAGATTGTCGTAGACCGTCATCGTGTCGTAGACGACCGGGAACTGGAACACCTGGGCGATATTGCGATCTTCGGTGGCAAGATCGGTAACATCTGTGCCGTCGAAAGCGATCCGGCCTTCGGACGGACGCAACAACCCGGAAATGATGTTGAGCAGCGTGGTCTTGCCGCAGCCGGAAGGTCCGAGCAGCGCATAAGCGCCGCCATCCTGCCATTCGTGATGCACTTCTTTCAGGGCATAGTCGCCTGCAGCCTGCGCCTTGGCGTTATAGGCGTGGCGAATGTGATCGAGCGTGATGCGTGCCATGACCGATCTCCCTCAAGCCGCTTTGCCAATGGCGCGACCATTCGCGTCAAAGGCCATCAGATGTCGCGTATCGAGAAACAGCTCGATGTCCCTGTCCGGTTCGATATCGTGAATGCCGTGCGCCAGCATGACCCAGCGCCGGCCCGAAAATTCCACATGCACGAAGCTCTCCGATCCGGCGATTTCCGAAATCAGCGTCCGCGCCCGGATGGATTGCCGCGCCTCTCCCTTCGCATAGGGGAAAAGATGGTGCGGCTGGAAGGCGATGGTCACCGGGCCATCCGGCATGGCGGCAAGATGCGCTGGAACGGCCACCACGGCATGCTCGGCGCGGGTGAAAGCGCCGCCCGTCTTGACGACCTCGATGGTGTTCAGCGGCGGATCGGCAAAAATTTCCGCCGTCACGATATCCACCGGATGCCGGTAAACATCGATCGTGCGGCTGAACTGCGTTATCCGCCCTTCGTTGAGCGTCGCGGTATTGCCGCCCAGCAGCAGCGCCTCGGAAGGTTCAGTGGTGGCATAAACGAAGATCGCGCCGGATTCCGCAAAGATGCGCGGCAGCTCTTCGCGCAGTTCCTCGCGCAGTTTGTAATCGAGATTGGCCAGCGGCTCATCGAGCAGCACCAGATTGGCATTCTTGACGATGGCGCGGGCAAGCGCCGTGCGCTGTTGCTGGCCACCGGAAAGATTGAGAGGCGTCCGGTCGAGAAAGGGCGTCAGCCTCAAAAGCTCAGCGGCTTTCCTGACCTCCCTGTCGATCGTCGCCTGATCTTTGCCGGCGACCCGCATCGGCGAGGCGATGTTTTCGTAAACGCTGAGTGCGGGATAGTTGATGAACTGCTGATAGACCATGGCGACGTTGCGCTTCTGCACCGGCCAGCCCGTCACGTCCTCACCGTTGAAAAGGATCGATCCACCGCTCGGCTTGTCCAGCCCGGCCATCAGCCGCATCAGCGTCGTCTTGCCCGAAAGTGTCGGTCCAAGCAGGACGTTCAGGCTTCCGCGCTGCAACGTCAGATCGGTCGGGTGAATATGATATTCACCGCCGGCCATCTTCGAGACGTTTCGCAATTCAAGCATGGTGATCCAAAGCCTCCTCCGCTTTTCGATCGGATCGTCAGATTGCCTTCAAGCGTTCCCCTGCAATGTCTTCGATATAATCCTCCAGCCCGCGCACCTCTTCAGGGGTGAAAAAAAGCCCCTGCTTGGTACGGCGCCACAGAATATCCTCCGCCGTCAGCGCCCATTCCCGCGCCATCAGCCAGCGAACCTCAACCTCATAAAGCGTGCCGCCGAAATGACGGCCCAGTGCTGCGATCTCCCCCGCACTGCCGATTATCGACACGGCATCCGTTCCGTAACAGCGGACAAGCCGCCCGGCATGACGCTCTTCGAGGAAGGGGTAACGCGACCGCAAGGCCGAAACCTCCGCGGCATAGGCCTCGGCACCGAAGTTCCCGCCCGGCAAATGCGAGCCCGCCGTCCAGGGCGCACCCTTTTCACCCAGCGCATCGCCGATTTTTTCAAGAGCATGTTCGGCAAGCCGCCGATAAGTGGTGAGCTTGCCGCCGAAAATATTGAGCAAAGGTGCTTCCCCCTCCGCTCCATCAGTTTTCAGCACATAATCGCGGGTCGCTTCCTGCGCTTTCGACGCGCCGTCGTCAAACAGCGGCCGCACGCCGGAATAGGTCCAGACGATATCGTCCTGCGTCACCGGCTCGGCGAAATATTCGCTGGCCGCGCTGCAAAGATAGCTGATTTCCTCCGCGGTGATCTTAACAGCGCGGGGGTCGGCGGTATAGTCGCGATCCGTCGTACCGATCAGTGTAAAATCCTGTTCGTAAGGGATGGCGAAGATGATGCGCCCGTCCGGATTCTGGAAGAAATAGGCGCGCGGATCGGCAAACTTCTTGCGCACGATGATATGGCTGCCCTGCACGAGGCGGACATTGTGAACGTTGTTTTTCCCGAATGTTGAAGCCAGAACCTTGTCCACCCATGGCCCGGCGGCATTTACCAGCATGCGCGCCCGGTAGGTCGCGGTTTCGCCGGCAGCACCCTTGGTTTCGACCCGCCAGAATGCGCCTTCGCGTCGCGCCGAAACCACCTGTGTGCGGTTGAGGATCAAAGCGCCACGATCGGCGGCATCGCGGGCGTTCAGCACCACAAGCCGGGCATCGTCCACCCAGCCATCGGAATATTCGAAAGCGCGGGCGAAAATCGGTTTCAGCGGTTTTCCGGCGGGATCGCGGCGCAGATCGAGCGAACGGGTCGCGGGCAGAAGCTTACGGCCGCCGAGGTGATCATAGAGAAAAAGTCCGAGACGCACGAGCCAGGCCGGACGCACGCCGCCCTTCTGGAATGGCAGAACGAAACGCATGGGCCAGATAATGTGCGGCGCCATGGCCCACAGCACCTCACGCTCCATCAGCGCCTCGCGCACCAGACGAAACTCGTAATGTTCAAGATAGCGCAAACCGCCATGGATGAGTTTGGTTGCCGCTGAAGAGGTGCCGGAGGCAAAATCGTTCATTTCCGCAAGTGCGACGGAGTAACCTCTGCCAATGGCATCACGCGCAATACCACAGCCATTGATGCCGCCGCCGATCACGAAAATATCGTGGATTGCCTCGTCAGACATGAATTCTCCCGCACTTTCATCGACGCTCTCCTCATCGATATATTGAAAGCACGATCATCTAATTCGAAGACAAAACGAATGTCAAACGAAATTCCAATGGCGCAGGATCAGGTCTCCCGCGCCTCGGTTTCAATCAGTCGGACGTCATGATCGGCACAGATGGAGCGGATCGAATCAACAGGACAATGATCGGTAATAAAGGTATGCACCTGCGAAAGATGACCGATGCGCACCGGGGCAGTGCGCTCGAATTTGAGCGAATCCGACACCAGAATGACATGGCGGGCATTGGAGATGATCGCCTGCGCGACCTTGACCTCGCGGAAGTCGAAATCCAGCAACGCGCCGTCCTCATCGATGGCCGAAACGCCGATGACGGCGAAATCGACCTTGAACTGGCGGATGAAATCCACCGCCGCCTCACCGACGATACCGCCATCAGAACCGCGCACCACGCCGCCGGCAATCACCACCTCGATGCCGGGGAAGACCCGCAACCTGTTGGCAACATTGATATTGTTGGTAATGACCATCAATTCGTGGTGGTCCGCCAGCGCTTCACCCACCGACTCGGTCGTTGTGCCGATGTTGATAAAGAGCGACGAGTTGTTGGGGATGAGGGCAGCGGCAGCGGCCCCGATAGCCTGTTTTTCGACAGAAGCAATCGCGCGGCGCGCCTCGTATTTGACGTTTTCATTGCCGCTTGGAAAAAGTGCGCCGCCATGGATGCGCGTCAGCACCCTGGTATCGCAGAGATCGTTCAGGTCCTTGCGGATCGTCTGGGGGGTCACCGAAAAGCGCGCCGCCAGCTCGTCGACCAGTACCCGCCCGTTCGCTTTCGCCAGCGCAACGATTTCATCCTGACGCGGTGTGAGCAGCATTTCACCCTCCCTTCTCTTTCAATTTTTTCGTTTTATTGAAGAGCGAACGAAAAACCAATGTCAAGGGAAGGTTTGTAGTAGTGCGTTCTACCTGTCTGTGAATATGTCTGAAACACGCAACAACGTTGAGCGCAAACTTATTAGCCGGCTTTCTGAGCCAGCCGCTCCTGTATATCGTGAGCGGAGAGCCCCGAAGACGCGGTGCCAAACGCATCACCGATGCCGATCAGCACGGGTTCGTTCACGCCCAGTCTCTCGACTGCCGCAGCCAATTGCGCGAGCGAACCGCACCAGCGCTGTTCATTCGCCCGGCTGACGGAAATCATCACCGCAACCGGCGTCGAGGCGGGCATACCACTAGCGAGCAGGGAAGACTGGATAGCTGCTGCGGTTCGGCCGCCCATATAAAAAACGGTGGTCACGGCGGGATTGGAGAGCGATGCCCAATCGATATTCTCCGGTAACTTTCCCTGCCGCGAATGACCTGTGACGAAGCGGACAGACTGGGCATGGTCGCGATGCGTCAGCGAGACGCCGAGGCGGGAGGCCATGGCACTTGCGGCGGTAATGCCCGGCACGACGTCTACCGGGATATTTTCGGCCTCCAGCGCGGCGATCTCCTCACCGGCGCGCCCGAAAATCATCGGATCGCCGGATTTCAGCCGCACCACCCGTTTGCCGGCCTTGGCGAGGCGGATCATCATATCGTTAATGTCTTCCTGCTTGCAGCTTTCCCGGCCGCCACGCTTGCCGACCAGCATGCGCTTCGCCTCCCGCCGCGCCAGTTCCAGCACTTCCGCTGACACGAGATCATCGAATAAGATGACATCGGCGGCCTGCAGGGCGCGAACTGCTTTCAGCGTCAGAAGCTCGGCGTCGCCCGGACCGGCACCCACGAGCGTCACAAGTCCGCGCCCTGAGCCCGTGCGCGCGGTCTGCGTTCCGATATCCATCAGCAGCCGTTCTTCGCTGCTCTCATCCAGCCTTTCGGTAAAAGCCCGGTCGACGAATTTTTCCCAGAAAGATCGCCGCGACGGGCCGGGCGCGAGCCGCAGATTGACGCGCTCGCGGATCGTCTGGGCAAGCGCGCCCCAATCCTTCAGCGCCAGCGGCAGCAACGTCTCGATGCGCCGGCGAATTGCCTGCGCCAGAATGGGGGCCGCACCATCGGTGGAAATCGACACCACCACCGGCGAGCGATTGACGATGGAGCCGAACTGGAACTGGCAAAATTCCGGCTTGTCGATGACGTTGACGGGAACACCGGCCGCCCGCGCCGCGGCATAAAAGGCTTCAGCTTCCACATACGTTTCGCAATCCGCCAGCGCCAGTTCGGCGTTTTCGAATATGCCGGGATGCCACAGGTGGTCGTTAAAAATCAGGGCCGGGCTTTTTGTGACAAGTGCGTTGAAGGTCTCCGACAAATCGCTTCGGGCACAATAAACATGCACCTCCGCGCCGCAGGCAAGCAGCAGTTCCGCCTTCCAGGCGGCCCCATCCGATCCACCTGCCAGCACCACACGTTTACCCTCCAGCCCCCAGAAGACCGGCAATTTGGCCAGCTTTTCCATGCGCGCCGGTTCATTCCGCTGCGGTTTTAAGGCATCCATCGATGATCCCCCTGATTTCGGCGCGGCAGGAGCCGCAATTGGTTCCGGCATTCAACGCCTTGCCGATGGCTTCGACACTGTGACAGCCATCGCGGATGGCGGCAGTGATTTGATTGACCCCAACATTAAAGCACGAGCAGACCGTCGCACCCGGATCGGCGCGTCCGGCACCGGGACGACCGGCGACCAGCGCAAAGCGCATGCGCAAATCCTCATGGCGCTCGGTCAATTGCGAGATAGCCCAGTTGCGGGCGACGGCCACCGGCTGATTGGCGATGAACAGCGCTGCCAAGAGAGTCTCACCATCGAAAAAAGCGAGGCGCAGATCACCCGTCTGTCGGTCGCTATAACCCAGCGGCTCGATCCTGACATCGATGCCGAAAACCCGCCGCGCCCAGAGCGTCCAGTCATGCGGCTCTTCCTCGAAGGCAAGCTCCATGCGATAGCCGCCTTCCGCCTTCGCAATCGCCCAGTAGGCACAATCCGGCGCATCGGGCCGGGTGCGGGAGATGGCGAAGCCATAAGCCTTTGCCTCGAAAAGCCTTGCCTTCACCGCCACATTTTTCGAAGCGGGCTGGCCGGAATGCGGATCCGTGACCGGCGCGACAACCACATCGATGCGCGCCCGTGATGCGAACTGGTCGTTCCAGTGCATCGGCGCAAAGACCGATCCGCGCGCCTGTCTTTCGCTGACCAGTGCGCGCAGCAGAACCTTGCCATACGGGCTTTCCAGCTCCACCAGATCAGCGCTTTCGATGCCCAGCACCTGCGCATCACGCGGGTGAAGTTCGGCGAATGGCTCGGCAATGTGGGCAGTCAGCCGCGCGCTTTTGCCGGTGCGGGTCATGGTGTGCCATTGATCGCGGATACGGCCCGTATTCAGTGTCAGCGGATAATCAGGCGATGTTCTGCCGGTCTCCGGCAAGGCGGTGGCGATGAACCGCGCCTTGCCATCGGGATGGTAAAAACGGCCATCCGCGAAAAAGCGCGTCTCGGCGTTGCCACCGTGTGCGGCTTTCGGCCATTGAAAGGGCGTCATCGCATCGTAAGAATCCCGTTCAATCCCGCTAATATCGAAATCACGGCTTCCTGCATTCTCGAAGCCGGAAAGAGCAGCGTGTTCGGCAAAAATCTCCGACGCTTGCCGGTAGGCAAAGGCAGTGTCGAAACCCATCCGCCGGCCCACTTCCGCCATCTGCCACCAGTCGGCCGTCGCTTCACCGGGCGCGTCCAGAAAACCGCGCTGGCGGGAAATACGCCGTTCGGAGTTGGTGACGGTGCCGTCCTTCTCCCCCCAGCCGAGCGATGGCAACAGCACATGGGCGTGACGAGCGGTATCGGTGTCAGCCATGACATCGGACACCACGATGAAAGGACAGGCCTTGATCGCGGCTTCAACGGCGCTTGCATCCGGCATGGAAACGACGGGGTTGGTCGCCATAATCCACAACGCCTTGATGCGGCCGTCGGCCACGGCTCGGAACATATCCACCGCCTTCAGGCCGGGTTTTCGCGCAATCGCGGGTGAGGCCCAGAAACGCTGCACGCGATCGCGATCTTCGGCATTTTCGATAGCCATATGGGCGGCCAGCATGTTGGCCAGCCCGCCGACCTCGCGCCCGCCCATGGCGTTGGGCTGGCCGGTCAGCGAAAACGGCCCCATGCCCGGCCTGCCAATGCGGCCGGTGGCAAGGTGGCAATTGATGATGGCGTTGACCTTGTCGGTGCCACTCTCTGACTGATTGACGCCCTGGCTGTAACAGGTGACGGTTTTTTCCGTGCGTTCGAACAATTCGTAAAAGGAGATCAGCTCCGCGATTGTCAGGCCGGTGGCCTCGGCGATCTCCGGCAGGCTATGCTCGCCTGCGCTCTGAATGGCGTCGTCGAAGCCGGCCGTGTGGTTTTGCACATAAGCATTGTCGATCGCGGCGCTGCCGGAAATATGCGCCAGGAGGCCGGTGAACAGCGCCACATCTCCATCCGGCCGGATGGCGAGATGCATATCGGCGATATCGGCGCTCATCGTCCGGCGCGGATCGATAACGACGACTTTCATGTCCGGCCGCAGCGTCTTCGCCGCCGCCAGCCGTTGATAGAGGACCGGATGACACCATGCGAGGTTGGAACCGGTCAAGATCACCAGATCGGCAAGCTCCATGTCCTCATAGGTGCCCGGCACTGTATCGGCTCCGAAAGCGCGGCGATGGCCGGCGACCGAAGACGACATGCAAAGCCTTGAATTGGTATCGATATTGGCCGAACCGATGAAACCCTTCATCAGCTTGTTGGCGAGGTAATAATCCTCGGTCAGCAATTGGCCGGAGACATAAAAGGCAACCGAATCTGGGCCATGTTCGGCGATGGTCTCAGAGAAGCGCGACGCCACGACGTCGAGGGCTTCGTCCCACGTTGCGGGTTTTCCGTGGATTTTCGGGTGGAGAAGGCGACCGTCAAGATCGATGGTCTCTGCCAGAGCAGAACCCTTCGAACACAGGCGGCCGAAATTGGCGGGGTGGTCCGGATCGCCTTTGACGGAAACGGCGCCATTGTCGTTGACGGTGGCGATGACGCCACAGCCGACGCCACAATAAGGACAGGTGGTTTTTGTTTCAACGGGCATGGGTTTGCCCTCTCAACGCGAGGCGTTTACCCCCCTCTGTCCTGCCGGACATCTCCCCCTCAAGGGGGGAGATCAATCGCCGCACAAACTTCTCTCCACAGTCTGCGTCGCCGACCATAGAGATGAAGCGGAAAGCCCGCAGCTTGTCGATCTCCCCCCTTGAGGGGGAGATGTCCGGCAGGACAGAGGGGGGTATCTTCGCCGCCATCCAAAATCACTCCGCCGCAATCATCAAAGTTTCAAGCGCTATCGAAAGCCGGCCATCGAGATTGCGGACGGGGATGGTCTTCACCTCCCCCTCATCCGCCCCCAGCGCCTTGCCGGTTTCCAATGAAATGACCCAATTGTGCAGCGGACACGTCACCGAAGCACCGTGCACGATGCCCTGGCTCAGCGGGCCGCCCTTGTGCGGGCAATGATCCTCGATGGCGAAGACCTGGTTTTCCGCCGTGCGGAACACGGCAATCTTGCCCATCGGCGTTTTCACGCAGCGCGCACCACGCAGCGGAATGTCGGAGATATCGCCTATATCGATCCAGTTGCTGTCCATCGCTCTCACTCCGCCGCCTCACTGAAACCGATTGCCGCCATGGGCCTGAACTCATGCTTGTCGTGGCCGGACACACGTTCCGACCAAGGATCGACCTGCGCGAATTTCTGGCTGAAGACGAAGCGGTCGAAATAGGCCCGGCGCTTGTCGGCATCGTCCATGATCTGGCGGCGAACCTCGTCGTAACCGATACGCTTGGCCCATTTGTAGATGCGCTCGAGGTAGCGCGCCTGTTCGCGGTACATCTGTGTGAGCGCCACGATATGCTCCAGCGCCTCATCCGCGGTGTGGACGAGACCGAGGATTTCCGTACCCTTGATATCGAGACCGGCCGCACCGGCGAAATGGATCTCGAAACCGGAATCGACGCAGATGACGCCGATATCCTTGCAGGTGGCCTCGGCGCAGTTGCGCGGACAGCCGGAAACGGCAAGCTTCAGCTTGGCGGGTGTCCACGAACCCCACATGAATTTTTCGATGCGGATACCGAGCCCGGTGGAATCCTGCGTGCCGAAGCGGCACCATTGTTCACCCACGCAGGTTTTCACGGTGCGCAGCCCCTTGGCATAGGCCTGACCGGAAATGAAACCGGCCTTGCCGAGATCGGACCACACCGCCGGCAAATCCTCCTTCTCGATGCCGAGAAGGTCGATACGCTGGCCGCCCGTCACCTTCACCATCGGGATGTCGAACTTGTCGACCACATCCGCAATCGCCCTGAGCTCGGAGGAAGAGGTAACCCCGCCCCACATACGCGGCACGACTGAATAGGTGCCGTCTTTCTGGATGTTGGCGTGGACACGCTCGTTGATGTAACGCGACTGATAATCGTCGGCATATTCGTCCGGGAAATCGCAGACGAGATAATAATTGAGCGCCGGCCGGCATTTGGCGCAGCCGCAGGAGGTTTTCCATTCCAGTTCCTGCATCACGGCAGGGATGGTCTTCAGGCCCTTGGCCTTGATGAGGCGGCGCACATCGTCATGGCCGAGATCGGTGCATTTGCACATGGGCTGCACGGCGGCGGGATTGTAGCTGTCGCCCAGCGTCAGCGTCATCAGCTGCTCGACAAGGCCGGTGCAATTGCCGCAGGAGGCCGACGCCTTGGTGTGGGCGCGCACATCGTCCAGAGACGTCAGCCCCTTTGAGGTGATACTCGAGGTGATCTTACCCTTGCAAACGCCGTTGCAGCCGCAGATTTCCGCATCATCCGGCAAGGCTGCAACGGCCGCCATAGGGTCCAGCGGGGACCCTCCCTGATAGGCCTGGCCGAAGATCAGGGTTTCGCGCATGGCGGAAATATCGGTCGATTTCTTCATCAGGTCGAAGAACCATGATCCATCCGCCGTCTCACCATAAAGAACCGCACCGATGATGCGGTTTTCCTGCAGGATCAGGCGCTTGTAGACGCCGGCGGTGGCATCGCGCAGCACGATTTCCTCACGGTCGTCACCTTCGGCAAAATCACCGGCGGAAAACAGGTTGATGCCGGTGACCTTGAGCTTGGTATTGGTGACGGAGCCGTGATATTCGGCCGAACCGCCGCATAGCCTGTCTGCCAGCACTCGCGCCGATTCATAAAGGGGGGCGACGAGGCCATAACACATGCCGCGATGTTCGGCGCATTCACCCAGCGCATAGATCGAAGCGTCCGACGTCATCATGCCGTCATCCACGACGATGCCGCGATTGACGGCGATGCCGGCTTCTTTCGCCAGACCCGAGGCCGGACGAATGCCGACCGCCATAACGACCATGTCGCCTTTGATGACGCGGCCGTCTTCCAGCTCGATGCCCTCGACCTTCTCCTCGCCGAGAATGCATTTGGTATTGGCCTTGGTGATGATGTCGATGCCGCGTTCGTTGAGCGCCTTTTCAAGGAGATAGGCCGCTGCCGGATCGAGCTGGCGTTCCATGATCGTTGGCATCAGGTGGATGACGGTGACGTCCATACCCTGACGTTTCAGGCCATAAGCCGCTTCGAGCCCGAGAAGACCCGCGCCGATGACGATGGCGCGGCCCTTACCCTTGGCGATTTCCAGCATCTTCGTCACGTCGTCGAGATCGCGATAGGCGAGCACGCCGGGCAGTTGATGGCCGGGAACGGGAATGATGAAAGGCAAAGAACCGGTCGCGATGACCAGCCTGTCATAGGAGACCGTGATGCCATTTTCGCTGGTGACGGTCTTTTTGTCCCGGTCAATGCCGGTGACCTTCGCGCCCTTGTGCAGCGTCACATTGTTGGCCGCATACCATTCGTCGTTGTGGATGACGATGTCTTCATAGCTCTTTTCGCCTGATAGCACCGGCGAGAGCATGATGCGGTCGTAATTGACGCGCGGCTCGGCGTTGAAGATCGTGACGTCGTAAAGGCCGGGGGCGGTTTCGAACAGGTTTTCCAGCATGCGCCCCGGCGCCATGCCATTACCGATGATGACGAGTTTTTGCGCCATAGTCGTTACTCCGCAGCTTCGACGAAGCGGTGACGTTCGTAGAGGAACTTCAGCACGGCTTCGCGGCATTTGAGATAGGTCTTGTCGGATGCAAGCTCGATGCGGTGACGCGGTCGCGCCAGCGGCACCTCGAGCACTTCGCCGATATGGGCGGCGGGGCCGTTGGTCATCATCACGATGCGATCCGACAGCAGCACCGCCTCGTCCACGTCATGGGTGATCATGACCATGGTGTTGCCCAGCCGGGCGTGGATTTCCATCACCGCGTCCTGGAGGTGGGCGCGGGTCAGCGCGTCCAGCGCGCCGAAAGGCTCGTCCAGCAGCAGGATTTTCGGCTCCATGGCAAGCGCCCGGGCAATGCCGACGCGCTGTTTCATGCCGCCGGAAATTTCCGACGGCTTCTTGTCCTTCGCGTGTCCCATCTGCACGAGATCGAGATTGCGCATGACCCAGTCATGCCGCTCGGCCCGCGTCTTGGTGTTGCGGAACACCTTCTCCACGGCGAGATTGACGTTTTCATAGACCGTAAGCCACGGCAGCAGGCTGTGGTTCTGGAACACGACGGCGCGTTCCGGGCCGGGTTCGTTGACCTCACGGTTTTCGAGAAGCACCGCCCCGGCTGAAACCTTCGTCAGCCCGGCAATCAGGTTGAGCATGGTGGACTTGCCGCAGCCGGAATGGCCGATGACCGAGACGAATTCACCCTTTTCGATGGTGAGGTTGATGCCTTTCAGCACCTCGGCGCGCGAACCACCCTTGTCGAAATATTTGTCGATATGATCGAGCTTCAGATAAGCGTTCATAGTTATCGCCCTTTCAGTTGGCCGCAGCGCCGCGGGTGATGACCTTGCCAAGCGCCGCCACCAGCTTGTCGAGCATGAAGCCGACGACGCCGATGTAGGCGAGCGCCACGATGATGTCGGGCAGGCGCGAGGAATTCCACGCATCCCAGATGAAGAAGCCGATGCCGACACCGCCGGTCAGCATTTCCGCCGCAACGATGGCTAGCCATGAAAGACCGACGCCGATGCGCAGGCCGGTGAAGATGTAGGGTGCTGCCGATGGCAGCATGATCTTGAAGAAAAACTCGATCTGGTTCAGCCGCAGCACCTGCGCGACATTGCGGTAATCCTGCGGAATGTTGCGCACGCCGACCGCCGTATTGATGATGACTGGCCAGATGGAGGTGATGAAGATCACGAAAATCGCCGATGGATTGCTGTCCTGAAAGGCAGCCAGCGAAAGCGGTAACCAGGCAAGCGGCGGCACGGTGCGCAGCACCTGAAAGATCGGGTCGAGACCGCGCATCGCCCAGACCGACTGGCCGATCACCGCACCCATGATGATGCCGGCAATGGCCGCAAGGCCGAAACCGTAAGCCACCCGTTCCAGCGAAACCAGCACACGCAGGCCCAGACCAATATCCTGTGAACCATTATGGAAAAACGGCGAGACGATGAGGTCGTAGCTTTCCTCGAAGACCTGGCTTGGCGGCGGCAGCGACGAGCCGGGGGCGGAACAGAGCAGCTGCCAGACGCCGAGCAGCACAGCGAGCACGACAAGCGGTGGTATGGTGTTGCGGGCCGCTGCCGCACCCCATTTGCGCAGATCGATCCGCGACGGGTGTTTGGGCGTAAGCGCCACGACGTTTGCCTTTTGCGCTGCCGGCTGCTGCGGCTCTTCCTTGAATTTTCGGGCCAATGCGGACATGGGCGTTTCCTTTTGATGTCGGTTGCGGTCGGGGTCTCGCCCCTCACCCGATCTTCAGTCTCGGCCGGTGAACGGCGGCAACTGGCGGATGAGGGGCGACACCCGGTCTCCTCCTCAGGAGGCCGCCTTGATGGAAAGACTTTCGAGATAAGCGGATGGGTTTTCCGGGTCGAAGACCTTGCCGTCGAAGAAGGTTTCCTTGCCGCGCGAGGTGGAAGCGGGCAGATCGGCAACGCCGAGATCCTTGGCTGCTTCGCGCCAGAGATCCTCGCGGTTGACCTTCGCAACCAGCGCCTTCACGTCGGTATCAGGCGCGAATTTGCCCCAACGGATGTTTTCGGTGATGAACCAGCTGTCATGGCTGTGGAAAGGATAGGAGGCGTGATCCTGCCAGAACTTCATCTGCAGGCCGGTATTTTCGAGCACACGGCCATTGCCGTAATTAATATTGCCCTTGAGGCGGCCGAGAACATCCTTCGGCGGCACGTTGAACCATTGGCGCTTGCCGAGGATGGTGGACATCTCCTCCTTGTTCGCCATCTCGTCGCACCATTGCTGCGCTTCCATGACTGCCATCAGCAGCGCCTTGGTGGCGTTGGGGTTCTTTTCCACCCACTCGGCGCGCATGCCGAGCGCCTTTTCCGGATGGCCCTTCCAGAGTTCTCCGGTGGTACAGGCGGTAAAACCGATGCCCTGATTGACGAGCTGCTCATTCCACGGTTCGCCCACACAGAAGACGTCCATATTGCCGACCTTCATGTTGGCGACCATCTGCGGCGGCGGAACGACGATGGTGGAGACATCCTTGTCCGGGTCGATGCCGCCGGCAGCCAGCCAGTAGCGGATCCACAGATCATGCGTGCCGCCGGGGAAGGTCATCGCCGCCTTGATCTCCTTGCCTTCGGCCTTCTTTTTCTCGAAAGCCGCCTTCAGCTTGGAAGCATCCAGCTGAACGCCGGTATCTGCATATTCCCTGGCGACGGAAATGCCCTGGCTGTCGAGATTGAGGCGCGCGAGGATTGTCATCGGCACCGGCACATTGTTCTGCGTCACCTTGCCGGTGTGCATGAGATAAGGCATCGGGGTCAGAATATGCGCGCCATCGATGCCGTTCGAAGCGCCGCCCAGCACGAGATTATCGCGTGTCGCGCCCCAGGAGGCCTGTTTCAGAACCTCGACATCCGGCATGCCATGCTTGGCAAACAGCCCCTTTTCCGCCGCGATGATGAGCGGAGCGGCATCGGTGAGCGCGATAAAGCCGATTTTTGCGCCTTTCACTTCCGGCTCAGCGGTGGCTGCGAAAGCACCCGACGGAAAGGCGGTGCGGATGGCCGTAACGAGAGCAGCGGTGGCTGTCGTCCTCAAGATCGTGCGGCGACTGACATCGCCCGAGAATATCTTTTTCATTCGCATCTTCCCCTTATTGGGCCACCTGCGCGGTGACGTTTTCGCTTGCGAAAAATCCTGAAAATAAAAAAACGCCGCTCGGTATTCGCGCCTTCGGAACGGGAGGTGTTCCGGGCAGCAAAACCTTGCGACGTCTATGTCTTCGAAAGCGCCTATGCCGCGCCCTGCTTGCACCGATCGCCGTTGACCGGTGCAAACAAGGAGAAGCAAGCAGCGTGCCAGTTCATGAAATTAGAATTATAACATTGAAAACAAACAATAATTTTAAGAGTAGAATTCGTGATTAAATTTTAATCATCGATTATTTTGTCTTTAGTTTGTGCAAAGAAAAAAATTTCGCGCTTGAAATTTGCGCAGCCTGCAGGCCAGGCGTCGGTCACGCCTCTCCGGAGGACGGGGAAAACGGCGCGGATGTCCGCACGGTAAAGCCACTCACATAACCCTCAATGTCAGCTGGATCGAACACGAAACCATCCACGAAACGGTCGCCCTCTTCCCGCCCTTCGATACGGATGTCGGCATCATCAGGTGCATTGGTCTCTCCCAGCGCCGCCCGATAAATATCCGGCCGATAGGCGGAAAGGGCCGCATCCATGTCCGCCTGCGAAAACTCTGCCTGCCCCCAGCGGATCATCTGGCTGTAAATCCACAATGCCTGGCTCTGGCGCGGATAATTGGCATGGCCGCCGTGGAAGATGAAATAGTTGTCAATCACCCGGCGGTTGCCCTGGCTGTCGATGCTGAATTCGCCTGATAGCACCCGGCGGATGATGCCTTCAGGTGCGCCAATGTAGCGGGAGTCAGCAAGCGCCCTGCTCAGCTCGTCGTGATTTTCCGCAAGATCGCACCAGCGCGCGGCGGCATCGAGCGCCGTCAGCAACCGGCCGACAGTTTCCTGCTGGCTTTCCGCCCATTCGGGCCGCATACCGATCACCTTTTCCGGTGCCGACGGCCACAAATCCTGCTTGGCGGCGACGATCCTGCCAACACCACGCTCGGCGGCGACAATGTTCCACGGCGCACCAACACAGAAACCGTCGATGGCGCCGGCCGAGAGCGCATCCGACGTCAAAGGCGGCGGCACCACCACCAGTTTGACGTCGTGATCGGGATGGATACCGCCGGCCGCGAGCCAATAGCGAAATTCGTAATTATGCGACGAAAACGGATAGGTCATGCCAAGCGTCGGCGGCGCTTCGCCGCGCGCCCGCATATCATCGAGCACCCGTTTCAAGGCCTTGGCGTTTTCGAGTGCGCCCGCCGTTTCAGACAGCCCCGTCAATGTCTTCATCCGTGCAAACAGGCGGGTCGAGAGCGTGATCGCATTGCCGCCGCGCCCGAGCGAAAAGGGCGTGATCGTCGGTGAAGGGTTGGAGCCGAGCCCGAGCATCGAGGCGACGGGCATGGGCGAAAGCATATGGGCGATGTCGAATTGCCGGAACGCCAGCCGGTCACGCACATTCGCCCAGGACACATCCTTGACGAGATCGAGTGACAGGCCTTCACGCTCGGCAAAACCGAATTCGGCCGCCGCAATCAGAACGGAGGCGTCGACAAGCGGGATAAAACCGGCACGCAGGACTTTCTGACGGTCACTGCCAACAATGGCTGGCACACCAGTCGCTACGCTATCTGATCCCGCCGTTTTTCCCGGTGCCGCCATATCATACACTCCACACTGTCCGACTGGCCTTTGTCACATCAACAAACCGGCCGCGGTGACCACGCTTTGCGCGATCTCGGAAATTTTCTTTTTCTCGTTCATCGCCGTTTGCCGCAAAAGCGCAAAGGCCTCCTCTTCGGAAAGACCACGCATCTTCATCAAGATGCCCTTGGCGCGCTCGATGACCTTGCGCTCCTCCAGCGCCGATTTTGCTTCGGCAAGTTCCCGTTGCAGGCGGCTGAAAGCGTTGAAGCGGCTGACCGCCATATCGAGAATGGGTTTGACCCGCTCCTTCTTCAGCCCATCGACGACATAGGCCGAAACCCCCGCCTCGACGGCCGCCTCGATGGAGGCCGTGTCGGAGCGATCGACGAACATGGCAATCGGCCGGCCGACCGTGCGGGTAAGCTGGAACAGATGCTCCATCATGTCACGGTTGGGATTTTCAAGATCGATGAAGATGACATCGGGCTGCAGCGTCTCGATAGTACGCGCCACCCCGATCACTTCATGGATGACCGTGACGCGATGATAGCCGGCCTCGCGCAGCCCCTCCTCAATGATGGAGGCGCGGATCGCGTTTTCGTCTATGACAAGAATGGTGAGGTCGCGAAGCGTCATGTCAGCATTGATGACGCAGCGCAGCAAACTTGGCAATCGGCTGCGGATGCAAAAATGGATGGAGCGCCAAGGGACTTTCTCTCCCCTGCCGCCTGCCCTATCAGGATGCGTGTTCGACGGCGCGTTCGAGCGCCTTCAAAACCGTACGCTCGGAGAGATTGAGATAGATTTCCATCTCATTGCCGGCATCGGCCGCTTTGCCCTCTTCCATCAGCGACAGGATCTTGCTGTTCATGTCCACGAAGGGCGAATGAAGCTGTTCGGGATCTTTCAACAAGCCGAAACAAAGCCTGAGTTCAGCGGCGATACGCTCGTAAAAATCGCTGAGGCGGGCGCTGTCGAGAAGATCGACCACGGCGGCGTGAAACTTCATGTTGGCGCTGCCCACGCCCAGCCAGTCAGCCGTTTCACGCTTCACCTTGGCATCCTCGACCGCTGCACGCATGATGCGAATGGCCGGATGTTTATGCCAGGCCTGACGCAACGCGCCGCATTCCACCATGCGCCGTACCCGGTAAATGTCGATCACCGAAGCCATGGTCGGAACGGCGACGAACACACCGCGATTGGCCTCGTGGCGCAACAGCCCATCCTTCGTCAGAAGCCGAAAGGCTTCACGCAATGAATTGCGCGACACGTCGAAACGCTCACTGAAGGCTGCCTCTGAAAGGCGCTGTCCCGGCATCAGCTCGCCGGAGATCAGCAGGGTACGGATACCCTTGGCCAATCGATCCGCAAGCGGCAGAGCCTCTATCGTTTCCGTCATGTCGCCCCTTTCTTAAGAGCAATGCAGCATCGGGAATTCCGTGACAGGCATGTTCGGACACGGCATGATTGCCCATAGCACAAAGCATTAGCAAAGCACGAAAAAAACGTGATTAAATCATGGCCATAACGTCCAACAAATAGACAAAATGAAAGAACGATAACTTTATATTGTTCAACAAAGTTGACAATTTCACAGAACCGGACAAGATCAACCGCATAAAGCATCCGCGAGGGGCGGATTGCGACAGGAGCGGAGAAAATCCATGGAGCAGAAAAAGCTCACCCCGACTGCCGGCACAAAAATGTCCAAACGCGCGTCCCTGATGGGAGCGATCTTCCTGATGGCGACATCGGCCATTGGTCCCGGTTTCATCACGCAGACGGCGACCTTCACCAACCAGCTCGGCGCCGCCTTTGCCTTCGGCATTCTTGCCTCCATCCTCATCGACTTTGTCGTCCAGCTCAACATCTGGCGCATCGTGACGCTGACGCGGATGCGCGCTTCCGACATCGCCAATGCGGCCATTCCGGGCGCCGGTTACCTGCTCGCCATTCTCGTCATTATCGGCGGCCTGTTCTTCAACATCGGCAATATCGGCGGCACCGGCCTCGGTCTGAACGCCATTTTCGGACTGGACCCGAAAATCGGCGGTGCTATCAGCGCGATATTCTCCATCGCCATCTTCGTTTCCAAGCGCGCGGGTCTTGCCGTTGACCGGTTCATCATTTTCGCCGGTATCCTGATGATCGTGCTGACGCTGTATGTAGCGTTCGTTTCCGCGCCACCCGTCGGCGACGCCTTCCGCCAGACCTTCCTGCCGGATACCATCAACTTCGCGACCATCACCACCATCGTCGGCGGCACCGTCGGCGGCTACATCACTTATTCCGGCGCACACCGCCTGCTGGACCGGGGCATGGTCGGCATTGAAAACCTGCCCGCCGTCAACCGCGCCGCGCTGACCGGCATCGCCGTCACCGGCATCATGCGTTACGTGCTGTTTCTCGCCATTCTCGGCGTCGTCGCCAGCGGCGTCATCATCGATACCTCGGGCCAGGCCGCCAACCCCGCCGCGCAGGCCTTCCGCTCCGCCGCGGGCGATCTCGGCTTCCGGCTCTTCGGCATCATCTTCTGGGCAGCGGCCATCACCAGCGTCATCGGCGCAGCCTATACATCCGTCTCGTTCCTGCCCGTCTTCAAGCAGGATATGAGCGAGCGCGCCCGCAATATGGCGACGGTCGTTTTCATCGCCGTCTCGCTCGTCTGCTACCTGTTGATCACCACGCCACCCGCGGCCATGCTGGTCTTCGTCGGCGGCCTGAACGGTCTCATCCTGCCCATAGGCCTCAGCATTTTCCTGTTTGCCGCATGGAAGCGCGAAGACCTGATGGGCGGCCATCGCTACTCGCGCATTCTGCTCGGGCTCGGCGTGCTGACTTGCGCACTGACATGGTACATGGGCTACAAGTCCGCCGGCACCATCTTCGGCCTGCTCGGCCTGTAAACACCAAAGGGAGGCAAACATGGCCGCTATCGATCTCAACAGCGATCTTGGCGAAAGTTACGGTGCGTGGAGCATGGGAGACGATGAGGCGATGCTCGCCATCGTGTCCAGCGCCAACATTGCCTGCGGATTTCACGCAGGCGACCCTGCCGGCATCTACCGCACCGTCAAAGCCGCTGCCGAAAAAGGCGTGGTCGTCGGCGCCCATGTCTCCTATCCGGACCGCGTCGGCTTCGGCCGCCGCGATCTGGACGTGACCTCGGAAGAACTGATTGCCGATGTCATCTACCAGATCGGCGCACTGAAGGGCGTCACCGCCGCCGCCGGAACCACGGTGCGCTACGTCAAGCCGCATGGGGCGCTTTACAATCGCATCGCCAATGATGCGAAGCAGGGGCAGGCGGTCATTGACGGTATCAAGGCTATCGATCCTTCGCTGGTGCTGATGGGCCTTGCCAATGCGCCTATCCTCGATCTTGCCCGCAAGGCTGGCCTTTCTGTTGTCGCAGAGGCCTTCGCGGATCGTGCTTATACACCTCAGGGTCAGCTCGTTTCGCGCCGGGAAGCCGGTGCCGTTCTGCATGACGCGGCAAAAATCGCCGATCGTATGGTGCAGCTTGCCCGCGAGGGAACGCTGGAAGCAATCGACGGCAGCATCATAAAAATCGAAGCGCAATCCATCTGCGTGCATGGCGACAGCCCCGGCGCGGTCGCCATCGCCCAGGAAATCCGCCGCCGTTTCGAAGCGGAAGGCATAACAATCCGCTCCTTCGCATCCGATCGCTGAAAGGAGCGGCCAATGACAATACCTACATCCTATCTCAACCACACCGATGCGGAAGCGGCGCGAAAGGCTCGCGGCACATATCGCGACGGCCTCATCGCCCCCACCTCCGGCATCGCTCCCGGTTTCACACAGGCGAACATGATCGTGCTGCCACGCGACTGGGCCTTCGATTTCCTGCTTTATGCGCAGCGCAATCCAAAACCCTGCCCGGTGCTTGATGTCTCCGATCCCGGTTCACCCACCACGCTTCTGGCACCCGGTGCCGATCTCAGGACTGATCTGCCACTCTACCGTATCTGGCGGGACGGCAAGCTTGCCGAGGAAACGGCTGACGCCACCGCCGCCTGGGCGGAACGCGACGATCTCGTCGCCTTCCTGATCGGCTGCAGCTTTACCTTCGAAACGCCGATGGTCGAAGCCGGCATCGAAATCCGCCACATGACCGACAAGAGCAACGTGCCGATGTATCTCACCAACCGCCCCTGCCGTCCGGCTGGGCGGCTGAAGGGCAACATGGTCGTTTCCATGCGACCGATCCCGGCATCGCGCGTCGCCGATGCGGCCACCATTTCCGGACGTTTTCCGGCGGTACATGGCGCACCCGTGCATGTCGGCGCGCCGGAAGAAATTGGCATCACTGACCTCGCAAAGCCTGATTTCGGCGATGCGGTTCGGATCGAACCGGGCGAAGTTCCGGTATTCTGGGCCTGCGGCGTAACTCCTCAGGCCGCCGTGATGGCGTCCGGTGTGCCGTTTGCGATCACCCACGCGCCTGGACACATGTTCATCACCGATATTCCCGATTCAGCCTATCACGCGTGAGGACATGATGCGTTTTCTCCCTGTCAGCCTCACCACCATTCTTGTCGAACTTGCCGATCTCGATGAAACGCTGGCGCTGTTCGCCTCGCTTCAAAACGATCCGGTGGAAGGCATTGAAGAGACGGTGCCGGCTGCCCGTACCCTGATGATCCGTTTCCGCCCTGAGAAGATCGATGCCGAAGCGCTGGCCGCGCGGCTGGCAAGTCGCGATCTCTCGGCAAAAATCGCGCCTTCGGACGATCTCGTGGAAATCCCCGTCCATTATAATGGCGAGGATCTCGCAGACGTTGCCGAACTGACCGGCATGAGCGTCGAAGAGGTCATCCGCCGCCACACCGAAAGCGAATTCACCGTGGCCTTTTGCGGGTTTGCGCCCGGTTTCGGTTATCTGGTCGGCGGCGATCCGGCCCTGCATGTGCCGCGCCGGCAAAGCCCGCGTACCCGTATTCCGGCCGGCTCGGTGGCGCTGGCCGGCGCATTCAGCGGCGTCTATCCGCAAAACAGCCCCGGCGGCTGGCAGATCATCGGCACCACGCCGGTGAAGATGTGGGATATCGACCGCGATCCCGGCGCGCTTTTCCAGCCCGGTTATCGCGTGCGTTTCGTCGACATGGACAAGGCCGGCAAAGCGGTCGATGTCCATTCCATGGCATCGCGCAGCTCCAAAAAAGAACCAACAAAAGACGGCCCGCATTTCGAAGTACTCGCCGCACCCATGCCCGCCATCTTTCAGGATCTTGGCCGCTTCGGCCAGACCGGGCAGGGCGTATCGGCCTCCGGCGCGCTGGATCGCGGCGCGTTCAATGCGGCGAACCGTATCGTCGGCAATCCCGCCAACACAGCCTGTCTCGAACTGACGCTCGGTGGCTTTTCCTTCAGGAGCACAAGCCGCACCGTTATCGGTACGGCTGGCGCACCCTGCCCGGTTACCATCAAGACGGCAGATCGCAGTTTCACGGCGCAGCCGCATGTCCCCATCTCTCTGGAGCCCGGCGATGTGGTGACATTCGGCCAGCCGCCAAAGGGAATGCGCTGTTATCTTTCCGTGCGCGGCGGTTTCGACGTTGCGCCGGTGCTCGGCAGCTATGCAACGGATACGCTCGCCGTGGTTGGACCGGAACCGGTAATCGCCGGCACAATCCTGCCGCTGAAGGGTGAAAAGACCGGCCTCTCCAGCGTTTCGACTGACGAGGTTCCGGCTTTCGATCCGCCGGCAACCGGCGATGTCGTGACGCTCGATGTCGTTCTTGGACCGCGCACCGACTGGTTCACACAGAAGGGTCTTGAGACCCTGACCAGCCAGCTCTGGCAGGTCACCCCGCAATCAAACCGGGTGGGCATCCGCCTTGCCGGCGAAGTGGCAGTGGAACGTAAGGACAGCGCCGAATTGCCGAGCGAGGGCACGGCGACCGGGGCGATCCAGATTCCGCACAGCGGCCAGCCGGTTCTCTTCCTTGCCGATCACCCGCTGACCGGCGGTTATCCCGTCGTCGGCGCGGTGGCGGAATATCATCTCGATCTTGCGGGGCAAATCCCCGTCAACGCCAAAATCAAGTTCCGCCCGATCGGCAACTTCGCCGAAATCGCGGCCAAAAACACATAATTCCGAGGAGAAGAGCGATGAAAAAAGTGCTGATTGCCAATCGCGGCGAGATCGCGGTCCGGATCATCCGCGCATGTCGCGATTACGGCCTGCAATCGGTCGCCGTTTATGCCGATCCCGATCAGGATGCGCTTTTCGTCCGGCTGGCGGATGAGGCCTATGCGCTGGAGGGCGTGCGCCCGGCCGAGACTTATCTCGATATCACCAAGCTGATCGCAATTGCCAAACGCGCCGGTGCTGATGCCGTTCATCCCGGCTACGGCTTCCTGTCCGAGCGCGCCGAATTTGCGCAGGCTGTTCTTGATGCCGGACTGATCTGGATCGGCCCCGACCCGAAGGTTATCAAGGCATTGGGCGACAAGGTCGAAGCACGGTGCATCGCTACCGGCGTCGGCGCACCGCTGGTTGCCGGCAGTGACGGCTCGGTCTCAACGGCTGCGGAAGTTACCGCCTTCGCTGAACAGCATGGCCTGCCCGTCGCCATCAAGGCGGCGCATGGCGGCGGCGGGCGCGGCATTAAAGTTGCGTGGAAGATGGAAGAGATCACCGATCTCTACGAATCCGCCGTTCGCGAGGCAACGGCCGCTTTTGGTCGTGGTGAGTGTTTTCTCGAGCGCTTTCTCGACCGCCCACGCCATATCGAGGCACAGGTTATCGCTGACAAGCACGGCAATGTCCTGGTGCTTGGCACCCGCGACTGCTCACTGCAGCGACGGAACCAGAAACTGATCGAAGAGGCTCCGGCCCCCTTCCTGTCCGACGAGCAGCGGCAGAAAATCCATGACGCCGCCAAGGCAATCTGCGCTGCTGCTGGTTATTCCGGTGCCGGCACCGTCGAATTCCTGCTCGGCGTCGATGGCACGATTTCCTTCCTCGAGGTCAACACCCGCCTGCAGGTGGAACACCCCGTTACCGAAGAAACCACCGGCATCGATCTCGTTATCGAACAGTTCCGTATTGCCGAAGGCCATAAGCTCCGCGTACTTGAAACACCGGAACCGCGTGGCCATTCGATGGAATTCCGTATCAACGCCGAAGATCCCGGCCGCGGCTTTCTGCCGACGCCCGGCTCGATCTCCGTTTTCGATGCGCCCTCCGGCCCCGGCATTCGCATGGATAGCGGTGTCGTCAGCGGCTCCAGCGTGCCGGGAGTGTTTGACTCGCTGATGGCCAAGCTCATCGTCACTGGCGTCGACCGCGATCAGGTCCTGCGCCGTGCCCGCCGCGCGCTCAAGGAATTCCGCATCGAGGGCATCGCCACGGTTCTGCCGTTCCATCGCGCCGCGATCGAGACGGATGACTTCATCGGCACGGATGGATTCAAGGTTCATACCCGCTGGATCGAGACAGATTTCGCTGCCATGCCGGATGCCATGGAACGCCCGGCACCGGCCGATGATCCGTCGATCACCCGCGCCTTTCTGGAAATCGACGGCAAGCGCGTCTCCGTCGGCCTGCCGAGCCTGCTGCTATCAGGGCTTGGTGCCGTCAGCGGCGGTAATACGGCTGCTCCCGGTGCTGCGACCAAGGAAAAGGAGGGCGAAATCACTGCCCCGGTTTCCGGCACGCTGCAATCTTTCAAGGTGAAAGACGGTGATATGGTTTCCGAAGGCGATCTTCTGGCCGTTATGGAAGCCATGAAGATGGAGACGCAAATTGTCGCCACCAAGGCCGGCAAAGTGCGCCTGATCGTCAAGGAAGGCGACTATCTGCAGGCGGGCGCAGCCCTCCTCGATGTAGCCGGCTAATATACACCGGACCTGCCGGCCTCGCAATTGCAGATCGCGCATCTCCGGCGGCGGAACTCTTTCGCCACCGGGCCGTTTATGGCGCGACCTGCTAACCATCGTGAGGGAAATATGGCCGGACGCACCTTGCTTCAATTCTTCCATTGGTATTATCCGGACGGAGGGAAATTATGGAGCGAGGTGGCCGAAAAGGCCGAAAGCCTTGCCAAAATGGGCATCACAGACGTCTGGTTGCCACCGGCCTACAAAGGCGCTGCCGGTGGTTATTCGGTGGGTTACGATACCTATGATCTCTTCGACCTCGGCGAATTCGATCAGAAGGGCACCGTCGCCACCAAATATGGCGATCGCACCGCACTCGAACACGCCGGCCGGACGCTGAAGGAAAACGGCATCCGTGTCATCCATGATGTGGTTCTCAACCACAAGATGGGGGCGGATGAGAAGGAGAAAGTCCGGGTTCGCAGCGTCAATCCAGAAGACCGTACCGAGATAGACGATGAAGATTTTCAGGCGCTTGCCTATACACGCTTCACCTTTCCGGGCCGCAACGGCAAACACTCCAAATTCATCTGGGACCTGAAATGCTTCAGCGGTGTGGACCACATCGAGGAGCCGACTGAAGACGGTATTTTCCGCCTCGTCAACGACTATGGCGACGGGGAATGGAACGAGGAAGTCGACCAGGAAAACGGCAATTTCGACTATCTGATGGGCGCTGACGTCGAGTTCAGAAACCGGGCGGTCTACGAAGAACTCAAATATTGGGGCCGATGGCTCTCCGAGCAGGTGCAGGTCGACGGCTTCCGTCTGGATGCCGCCAAACATATTCCGGCATGGTTCTTCCGTGACTGGGTTGGCCATATGCGTGAGACGGTCGATCCCGATCTTTTTGTCGTGGCGGAATATTGGCATCCCGATATCGAAGCGCTGAAAAGCTATCTCGAACTGGTCGACAAGCAGCTGATGCTTTTCGACGTCGCCCTTCACCACCGCTTCCACGACGCCGCAAAACAGGGCGGCGATTTCGACATGCGCACCATCTTCGACGGGTCGCTGCTCTCGGCGGTTCCCGACCATGCCGTTACGCTGGTCGACAATCATGACACGCAGCCGCTGCAGTCTCTCGAAGCGCCGGTGGAGCCATGGTTCAAGCCTCTGGCCTATGCCATCATCCTGTTGCGCGAACAGGGCGTTCCTTGCGTTTTTTATCCCGATCTGTTCGGCACGAGCTACACCGACACCGGAAATGACGGCAACGAACATAAGATCGACATGCCGGCAATCGAATGCCTGCCGAAGCTTATCGAGGCACGCAGCCGTTTCGCCAACGGTGCGCAGACGGATATTCTCGATGATCCGAGCTGCATCGCCTTTATCCGCCACGGCACCGCCGATGCGCCGGGCTGTGTGGTGGTGATGTCGAATGGCGAGCCGACGGAAAAGCAGATCGATCTTGGCCCGGACCATGCAGGCGCGGTCTGGCGCGACTTTCTCGAGCACCGCGAGGAACATGTCACCCTTGACGACAGCGGCAAGGGCGTCTTTCCCACCAATGGCGGCAGCGTCAGTGTGTGGGTTCCAGCAGAAACCGAGTGAAGGCTACCGCCAGGAAATATCCCCTCATTCACCGGGCACGAGACGGCGCGGACCTGCGCCGTCATCGGCCAGAACATCGTTCGGATTGCGTAGCGGACAATCGTCCAACGAGAGGCAACCGCAACCGATACAGCCGGTGAGCTGGTCGCGCAGCATCACGAGGCTGTTGATGCGAAGCTGAAGCATCTCCCGCCAGGACTGCGAGAACCTGCGCCAGTCAGCCGCCGTCGCCACCCGATCCTGCGGCAAATCCGCCATTGCATCCCTGATGATGCTGAGCTGGATACCGGCCCGCTGGGCGATGCGGATGATGGCGATACGTCGAAGGACGGCGCGATGGTAACGGCGCTGATTGCCGGCGGTACGCCAGCCCTCGATCAAGCCCTTTGCTTCGTAAAAATGGATGGTGGAAACCGCAACGCCGCTGCGATGGGCAACCTCCCCCACCGTCAGGCTGTGCTTGAACACGGTACTTTCCATTCTGGCTCCTGTTTCCGGAACGATTTCCGCTCGGAAACGCGGAAACTCGTTGAAGAGCAGCCGGTATAATTCCTCAACTATAGTTGAGGTCAATAGGCGAACGATCAAAAAAAGAGGCGCCACATGGGCGCCTCCTGAGATCTTGCAAACCAGGCTGTATCAGAACTTCGCCGTCATGCTGATCCAGAAACGGCGGCCTTCCATAACGGTGTTGAAATCGTCAGTGCCGACATCCTTGTCGAAGACGTTATAGACGGCCGCGTTAAGATCGACATTTTCAGCAACTGCATATTTCGCACCGATATCGAGGGTGGTGTAGGCCTCGTATTTGCGCCCAGCCATACCATTGATCGTCACTGGCGTGCCATTGGTGCCGATGCGAGGTCCGGCATTGATTTCCGATCCGTGATAATTGACCGAGGCCCAGGCTTCGAGACCATCTATCGGCGTCACCCAGTCACCCCGCAGATTGGCCATATGCTCCGGTGTCCGTGCCAGCGGGAAACCTTCATAATCGCCGGTTTTCTGTTCCGAATGTGTGTAGGTGTAGTTACCACGCAGCGTCAGTTCCGGCGTCGCGTACCAGGTTGCCGTCAGCTCCACACCCTGAATCACCGCATCGTCGATATTGTAGTTGTACCAGAGGCGATAATTGCGGTCCTCGCTCCAGCGGGCAGGCGTCCCATCCGGATTGAGCACCAGCGCGTTGGAAATCTTGTCCTTGAAATCGGTGTAGAAATAGGTAGCGCCAAGAGCGACATCGCCATTGTCCCAGAGTGCGGCCACTTCGTAGCTCGTGCTCTTTTCCGCCTCCAGGCCCGGATCGCCGATAATCACGCCGCAAGTGCCGCTCGGGCCATAGGCGCAACCACCGCCGCCGGTCGTATAGGCATAACCCGGTGCGACCTGGCGGATTTCAGGCGCGCGGAAACCGGTGGAAATGCCGCCCTTGATGGTCAGCTCCTCCGTCGCACTCCAGACACCATAAAGGCGCGGGCTGAAATGATTGCCGTATTTTTCATGGTTATCGAGACGCAGACCACCGGTCAGCGCGAAATTATCGACAATGCGCCACTCATCCTCGACAAAAAGCGCCCATTGGGTTGCCGAGAAGGTTTCGTCGAGATTGGTGCGGCGTCCGGGGTTCTGGTCCGTAAGACGCGCCTCAAAATATTGGCCGCCCGTCACCAGCGTGTGGTTTCCGTACAATTCGAAGGGCGTGGTGAACTTGCCGTCCAGAACGGTGTTGCGCACTTCCGGCGAGCGCGGATTTTCGGTCACACGCCCCGTGCGGATATTTCGGGTGAAATTGGTGCGCTCGGCCCATTCCTGCTGGAAGGAGAATTCAGATGTGGTCGGCCCCCAGCGGCCGGTATGCGACAAGGACCAATGGTCACGCGTATTGGTGTTGTAGGTGCCGTTGGCGTCAGTCGCCGCCAGCGTGTCGCCAGGTTCAGCGCTGCGGCGAAGCCGCGTCTTGCCACCTTCAAGATAGATGTCGTGGTCTTCATTCGGCGTAAACGTCAGACGGCCGTTGAAGTCATATTCCTTGGCACCAGTGGTGCCGTTCAGGACGCGATCTTCGCTGCGTGTGAAGCCCCTGCCCCAGACCTGCAGGCCCAGCTGATCCTTCAGGATCGGCCCATTGGCGTACCAGGAGACTTGGCCGCTATTGCCGAATTTGGAATGCTGCTGCGCCGTACCTTCGGTGGTGACGGAGCCAGACCAGACATCACCGACCTTGCGGGTGATGATGTTGATGACGCCGCCCATCGCATCGGAACCATAAAGCGAGGACATCGGGCCACGCACCACCTCGATGCGCTCAATCGCCGAAACCGGCGGCACGAAGCTCTGTTCGAAACCGGAGTTGCCATTGGTGCGGGCATCGCGGGTGCTTTGTCGCTTGCCGTCAACGAGGACCAGCGTGTAAGCGCCGGGCAATCCACGAATGAAAATATCCTTTTCATTGGCGATGCCGGTGACCGAGACGCCCTGTACTTCGCGCAGAGCATCGGTCAGATCGCGATAGGACCCCTTTTCCAGATCCTCGCGTGTTACCACCGTGATGCTGGCAGGCGCGTCCTTCACATTCTGCTCGAAGCCGGATGCGGTGACAACGATCTGCTGGAGAACCGTTGTTCCATCGGATGCCTGTTGCGCGTAAGCGGGCAGAGCAAAGCCCAGCGCCGTTCCAGCCATTGCTGCCGAAAGACCGGCCTTCATTATTGTCGCAGCGTTGTTTCGGCCGCGGTACTTCAATTCCATGTTACGCCCCCGCATTTAACTTGAGAATTTAACCCCACTTATTTAGGAGGGGGTGCGGGCGCAATGCGTTTGTTTTCGAACAATTCTAAATTCCAGAAATTGCAAAAAGGGCTCCTCCACTCAGCGGCGGAGTAAAAAAATCGCAAGATGACAACCGGCAAGAGAAAAGAACAATCAGCTTCCCCGACAAAGCCAGACAGGCTTGGACAGCTGAAATTACTTGTCGCTTTCGACGCGTTGCTGCGGGAAGGCAGTGTCAGCCGAGCCGCGGCCGGTATGGGAATGCCTGTTTCCTCGATGAGCCGCATATTGCAGCAACTGCGGGAGAAATACGGAGACCAGCTGTTTTTGCGCACTGGCCAGGGTCTGCGCCCGACTCCCTTTGCAGAAAACATGCGGCTGCGGATCCGCTCGCTAGCGGCAGAAGCGGATAACCTGATCGATTATTCACGGGAGAAACCGGAACTGCCCGCCGCTGCCAATAAAAGCGGCTGGGAACAGCCGGTGCTGATGAAGGCGCCGCCGCTTTCACTTCGCCCAAGCGTTGTTCTGGAAGGCCAGCCGACACCGGAAAACATTGCCGACCGTCTCGCCCGTATCGGCCACAATGCCGATCCGCAGCAGCGGCTTGCCAAATATATCGCGACCTCGGCAATGGGCATCGGCAACAGCCGTCCGCTCAGCCAGGAGGAGGCGATGGATGCGCTGGCGATCATTCTCGACGGCGATGCCGACCCGATCCAAATCGGGGCGCTGCTTGCAACCATGCATTATCGTGGTGGGACCGCAGCGGAGCTTGCCGGTTTCATCGAAGCCATGTGGCAGCATATAGAAAGAGACCGGCAGCGGCCTGCCGTTGTTGATCTCGACTGGCCGGCCTATATGTCGCCCAAACATCGTGACGCACCCTGGTTCCTGCATTCCGCCCGCCTCGTTTCCATGGCGGGATACAGCGTTTTGTTGCACGGCCATGTGGGTCAGGGAGAAAATGGCGGCAAGCTCGAACTTGCAGCTGAAGCCTGTGGAATTCCCCTCTGCCATTCTCTTTCGCAGGCCGCCGAGGCCACAGCCTCACAACGGATCGCCTATTTGCCGATTGGTGGTCTGTCTCTGCAGTTCCAGAGCCTTCTTGGCCTGCACGGCATTCTGGAAATGCGCCTGCCGCTCAACACGGTCGTGCATCTTCTCAACCCGCTTCGCGCCAGAAGCGCCATCATTGGTGTCGCCCGCCCCTCCTATCAGGAACTTCACCGCGATACTGCACGGCTGCTTTCGGTGGAGAACCTCGCTATTCTCGGCAATACGCGGGATTTTGCGCAATTCACACCGTTTCGCAGCACCCGGATTTTTGGCCTTTCCAAAGGCAGGGATGTTGAATTCGTCATTCCAGCCCGCGAAACGCCCCCGGCCGAAATGCCGACCATGTTCACCACCTTCGAATACTGGCGGGCAGTTTGGACGGGAGCGGCCAGAGACGAAAGGGCGGAGACCACCATCATCTCCACGGCTGCAATCGCGCTGATGCTGGTCAACGACATGGCCATGCCATTTGAGGAGGCCTATGGCCGCAGCCTGCGGCTGTGGCACGACAGGGCGCGTAATTTCGCCAATGTCTGAAAGCTCGGTGCCTGAAAGCTCAGGCGTTGGCGACTGATTTTTTCAGTGCCAGATACTCCCACACGGCAACGAGCAGCAGGATGCCCGTGCTTGCCAGTTGCAGAATGTAAAGCGGTATGCCCGGCACCGGCAAAAGCAGGCAGAGCGCCACCAAACCGGCAAAATGCGAAACGGGCCGCTGGTAAGTGGCGGCAATCTTGACGCCGATATTGCCGGCCAGGAAAAGGATGGGGCCGCCGAGAATAGCGATGGCCTCCCTCAGCGCTGCGCCCTCCCGGGCATGGGAAAGGCTGAAGTCCTCTCCCACGGCCGTCAGGATAATGCCCGCAACGATAGGCAGGTGCCCATAGTTGAAGAGATTATGGGCGATCTTCGCTTTCTCTTCGGCATTTTCAGCCTTTCTGGACGCTTCCTCCTGCCCGTGATGGAAATAGATCCACCACATCGCCACGGTGCTGACGAAGGCCGAACAGAAAACGATGAATGTCAGGGTCGAATTCATATACTCGGTGGCCGTGCGGCCGGTGGTGAGAATGGTTTCGCCAAGACAGATGATCACGAAGAGTGCACAACGTTCCGCCAGGTGCTCGCCGGAAAGATGCAGCCGATCCTCGTCGCTGGATGCCACACCCGGCACCACATAACGGCAGGCCGGTCCGGCATATTCGATCGCCAGCGCCACACCCCATAGGAGAATTCGGTCCGTCAGATCGACCAGCCCACCGGCCAGCCAGAACAGGCTTGATATGACGAGCCAGATCGTCACGCGCACGAAAACCAGAAAAGACTGCCGATCTTCCCCCTTGAAGGCATAAAGCGCAAAAAGGCTCCGCCCCACTTGCATGGTGCTGTAGATGAGGGCGAAAACGAACCCCTGTTCCGCAAAAGCTTCCGGCAGAGCGATGGCCAGCAGAACCCCACCGAACATCAGCACAAAGAGCAGGATCCGGACCGGCTCCTTTTCCGTATTCAGCAGATTAGTGATCCACGTAGTGTGTATCCACAGCCACCATAACGATAATATCAGGATGCCTGCTTCAAGCGCAGCCGTTGGCCCGAAATCCTTTGCCAATGCATGCGAGAGCTGGATGAGCGCGAAGACAAAAACCAGATCAAAAAACAACTCAGGGAAAGTCGCCTTTTCCGCGTCCTGTCCTTCGTGCCTTATCCAGCTTTCAGCATCCGGCGTGCGTCCGGAAGTCTCCGTTTCAGTTCTCATTCTGCTCCTGTTCGTGAAATATCATGTCGCTGCACCTCCTCTCACCGTTGTGAGAGATCGGCGTCCACACCAGGCGTATCAAAGCTTGAGGCTCGTCCGGGAAATTCGAGAGCGCGCGCACTGTCCGGATAAAAACGCGGTCCCACCAGTCGCACTTTCCTGCCTCGGACATCGGTAATGTAGTCGGGTGCGGCAGATGTTTCAAAGAATGTGACGTCCCGGGCTTTATCATGCTCCAGCGTGCTGACCTCAATGGGCTGGGCAACTACCGGCAGCGCCGTCAGGCAGGTGAAAGCAGCGGCGAGAAAAATGGATTTGGGCAACATCTGTCTATCCCTGGCACAATTATTTGCGCAATAAACAGCCTGCACCCGTTTTTGTTCCGGCGCTCTTCAGGCGTCTCCGTCGAGATAGGTGCTATATTGCACATAGTCGGCGCTCGGTTGCCCATCGACAATTTCAGGGGGCCGGCCGGCGTCTCCTGTCAGATAGCCAGCACTTTCGAGCGCCGCCTTCAAGAGCTTTTCAATCGCAACGTGCCGGGGCAAGGCGGTGTCAGCCATATAGAGAGCAACGGCCAACTCAATGTCGTCTGGGAAAATCATGGGCGCGGGCGTTCCTTTTCAACAATCAGGCGGAAACGCGCAATGATGACGAAGGTTCAATTCGGTTGATTTGTGCCGGTATTCCCGACCATCAAGCGCCCACAAAACGGATCATTTCTCGCCGCAACCAAAACATCCTCGCCAACAGTCCAAGACGCCAGTTTAAAGTTTTCCCACTGCTTCTTTGCTGGAAACTGATGCATCTAAATAACGCATACATGACCCGCTCATTCCAATTGGGCGTTCAAAACACCCCGGACTCAAGCAATTGAAACCAAACAGGGAAAAGCGCAAACGAAAGCTAATGGCGACTTAACTTTCATTACCTTGCATTAACCATAGAAATTCTCGCTGGCTGAATTCTGGTGCGTGCAACAGCAGCCTTATCGCGAATCTCTCTGGAGTTCTGGAAACAATGCAAATGTACCTGTGGACCGGCTTTTTCGCAAGCTGTCGCCATTTCCCGACGGTTCAGATTTTAGGCTCGCATGTTCGCCTCCAGCTTGTCCGTGCGACCACGCAGCTGCCCCAGCAGCATGGCTTGAAGATCAAAGCCACCCTCCTGTGACCTCCGGGTCAGATTGCGCAGATATCCACCCAGCGAGCTGATCTGCTCCGCCTTCTGCAGCAGGCAGGCAAGGATAGCCGCCGTCCCCTGTCGACCGAAGGCGGTAAGCGCCTCCTGATAAGCCGACTGGCTGATGTTGAACATGGTTCTGACGACGGAGGTTGCCACCTCCAGATCGCGCCAGCCGGTCACCGCTCCACCTGGGGCATAGAGTGAAATATCCGGGCAAGCCTTCAAAACCAAAACAATATCAGGAACAAAAAATTGCTTATGAACAACAGGCCTGACCGGTGGTGGCGAAGGTCTTGCACTGACAGGTGCCGCATAAGCTGGCGGAGCCGCCGTGTTTACCACCGGTGGAACGGTTGCCGGTTCACGCAAATCTTGCGGTTTAGATATGGATTCGGATTCTGAATTCTTTATGAGGCGCTCATTTTGGCAGTCATTGCCGCTTAAATCTTCGGATTTTTCAATATTTTCCAGATAGTTGGTCACTTCTGCGCGCAGCGAGGCCAGAAAACCGGCGATTTCCTTGAGTTCAGTAGGTTTTGAATTGCGGCCAAGCGAGCGGGCAACGGCATTGTAGCGGGTCTGAAAGACTTCGGATGTTTCAGTCTGGCCGCTGGCCGCAATCATTTCACAGAGTTTCTGGATATCGCGGCGGCAAAGGCTGATGCTTTCGCGAAGCCGTTGAAGATCAAGCCGCTCGCGGATGATGCGTTCAGCCATGTCTTCAATTTCTGCCTTGCGGGCGAGAAGCGGCGCCAGCGAAAAACCATAGGCTTCGCTGATCTCCCCTCCCCTGTGCTTGCGGGCGTAACGCTTTCCGTTTGGACTGTCTTTACGGATAATGAGACCGGCTTCGACAAGGGCCGAGAGATGCCGGCGCAACGTCTGTTCGGCCATTCCATGGGCTCGCAGCGACAATTGCGTATTGGACGGAAAGACGACCAGGCCGGTTTCGCTGGAGAGTTCGTTCTTTGGATAAAAACTCAAAAGCGCGTTCAAGACCGCAAGCGAGCGATCGGTCACGCCGAGCAATGGTCTTGCTTCACAGACAGAACGATAGAGTTTCCATTTATCGATCGCTTCGGTTTTGTTGTTTTTCTGTGTGGCAAATTGAGTTGCGAGAACGCCAAACGACATCGCTCGCCGCCCAAAGGGCGTCGTTACATGTGTGCTGTTCATGTCTTTCACCTTTCACAAGGCAAAAGAAAATCGCTCACCGAAAAATTCGATGCCAAGACTCTTGACTATGATTCGCGGAAATGAGATTCTTTGGTTGCTTAGATCAAAGAAAGGCTTCCGTGCGGCAACGTTCGGGGGCTTTTTTCTTTTGTGATGCGTCTCCTGTTAGTCGTTCGAGTTAAAAATCACTGTTTTGACCGGTATTCGGCAAACAGCGTCTGAAGATGTTCCAGAACGAACTCGGCAAATTCCGGAGCTTCGTTCTTGTCGATCGAGATATCCAGCTTGCGGTCGCTCTCGACTACTTTCGCCAATCGACCACCGGATTCCGACGACCAGACACCGGCTTTTTTCGCTTGGGCCTTGGGCTTCAGGAAATCCAGAAGTGATTTGAATCGGTCTTCGGAGAGAAGCGCTGCAACGGAAGGTTCCCTGACATAGGCACGGGCAGCTTCCTTGACCTGCGACGAGGAAAGCTGATCGGCGAGATCCATCCAGTTACGGCGACCGACGCTAGGCGCGGGGCCGATAAGATCGACCAGATCCTCTGGAATGCGGCCGACGACTGAGAGCATGTTGGAAAGATCGCCCTTGTGCAGGGACATTGCCGCCATGATCGTGTCACGGGGAAACCGCATCTGTAATTTCTGGGCGAAGCGCGCCTTTTCGATATAGGTGAGATCGCGGCGCTCGTTGTTTTCCTGTCCCTGTGCGACGACCAGCTGTTCATCACTGAGATCGCGAACGACGGCCTTGACCGGAATACCAATACTTGAAACGGCACGCAGACGGCGATGACCGAAGGCAACCTGATAACGGCCCGGAAATTCGGGATGCGGGCGCACCAGAATGGGTACCTGCTGCCCCTGCTCACGAATGGCTTCTACCAGACCTGCATCAGCCTCTTCTGAGGCCGGCATACGATCCGGTATGAACGAAGGATCGATATCGGCAGGGTTGAGGGCAACGATCGTCAGACCCTCGGCAAGCCGTTTTTCGATCTCTTCAGCCCGCTTGGCGCGTTCAGACACTTCGTTCAGCGACTGGCCGATCATACCAACCGGCGAGTTCACAACATCCGTCATCAGGTCGGGAGAACCAAGGATAGGCCTGACGCGCGGCCGCGCCCGCTCGGGGGCTGCATCGTTGTTATCTGTGGCCGGTGTGCTGAGATTTGCGAAGATCTGTTTTCTGCTCATGCTGCCCTACCCCACGCTTTTTTGATCAGTCCTTCGACCTCAGCGTTTACATTGTTCATGGCTTCCAGCGCGCGATCATAGGTCGAGCGGGTGAACTGGGTTCTTTCCACTTCGAAAAGCGTCTGGTTGGTCAATCCGGCGTCCGACACGGCCGTACTCTTCAGCATCGGATGGTTGAGGACGTTTTCACCGAAGATCGAACGAAGGAAGGCGACCATCTGGTTTTGCGGGCCATCACTCGGTTCAAACCGGGTGATAAGGTAACGCATCCAGTTATAATCGGATCGCGCACCCGCCCGGCCGATTTCGGCGAGAAGATCACCGGTCATTGCGAGGAACTGGTTCATGGACATGACGTCCAGCATCTGCGGATGGACGGTGACGAGAACCGAGGTGGCCGCCGTCAATGCCGAAAGCGTCAGGTACCCGAGTTGCGGCGGGCAGTCGATCACGACCACATCGTAGAAGTTCTGCGCCTGAGCGATAGCCTGGCCGATACGGGCAAAAAACAGTGTGTCGCCCGGCGCCCGGCGCATCAGCGCGCGGGGCGTGTCGTGTTCGAACTCCATGAGCTCCAGATTGCCCGGAACGATATGAAGGCCGGGAATATAGGTACCGCGAACGATCTCGGCTATCGGACGACGCTCTTCATCGTAGCGGATAGCGCCGTAAAGTGTTTCATTCGGTCCGACATCGATCTCCGGCTGATGACCGAATAGGGCCGACAGACTGGCCTGTGGGTCAAGGTCGATTGCGAGAACCCGATAACCGCGCAAGGCAAGATATTGCGCAAGATGCGCTGACGTCGTGGTCTTTCCCGAACCGCCCTTGAAATTCATGACGGCGATGACCTGGAGTTCTTCGCCGTCACGACGGTGGGGCAGGTAGCGGCGTGTACCACGCGCACCTTGATCGAGAAGCTTTCTGATCTCGTGCATATCTTCAACGGAATAGGAGCGGCGGCCTGAGGCCTGTGCCGCGTCAAGTTCCGGACGCTCAGCCGCGATCTGGCGAAGATAAGCCTCACCGATCCCAATCAACCGTGCAGTTTCGGCAGGCGAGAAATGTCGCATGCTCTTTTCGGTGTGGGGTGAAAATGTATTTGCATTATGCGCCTGCAATTGGGCTGACAGTGCAGCCGAATGCTGTTGTATAAGGCCCGTCAGGTCGGGTGCCCCTGCAGCACGTCTTGAGTCGGCACTCTGTGTCATTTGTCTTCTTTCGCTCGATATCGCAGTGGCGGTTTTTTTCGAAAAAGGCGGTTTTTTCCGCAACTGAGATATAAGCGCCGATTCTCTTTTTGGCGCAATAGGCTTTTTTCCCGATTGCGAAAGTGCCGCTAAAGCATTGTGGAAGAATCACATTTGGGTTTTGTGACAGTTTGACGGTTAGCCGTGGCTAACTTCTTCAATATTGGTCGCGGGAACGATTGCCGGCTGTACTCTTATCAGCGATTGAGAGCCTTCAGAGTTAGCCGCGGCTAACTCCGCAGAGTGAAGATAAAGATGCTTGCTGCTCCGCGCATCGACGAAAAGACAAGGGTGGACATTCGCAGGTGTTTAATCTCTACTCATTGACTAGAGTATCGTTGGGTTGGGCCACGCGCTCCCCGTGTGGCTATTCGTACTGTCGCAGGTTGGAGGAATAAATGTCCTATGATGTCGCTCTCGTGGGGTCCGGCTTCACTGCCATCTGTACCGCCGCCCATCTTCTCTCTTCGCTGCCAGCAAAGGCTTCGATCGCTATTGTTGGCGATGAGTCTGACTTTGGGCGTGGAACGGCTTACCGTACGGAACTACCCTATCACCGGCTGAATGTGCCGGCTGGACGAATGAGCGTCTTTCCTGACCGCCCGAATGATTTCCTCGACTGGCTGAAGGAAAACGGGATAGGGGACGATCCTCTGCTATTCGCATCGCGCGGAGATTATGGTCTCTATCTAAGAGACAGGTTGGCAACTCTGTTGAGAAGTCGAGAACAAAGGGCGAGGGTGGATTTCATTCGCGCCAAGGCTTCCACCTGCCGCCCGGACGATGCGGGCGGATTTACCTTCATTCTCGAAAACGGTGAGAACATGCGCGCGCAAAACGTTGTTCTGTGTGTGGGCGTCGGGGCGGCCAGTTTGCCGGTGCAAACTGTCGCTAATGATGAGGGCAGACTGCAGCGGATCATCGGTCACTGCTGGCAGCCAGGATGGCTGTCGAAGGTGAAGACGGGCGACCGCATCTGTATTCTCGGTTCCGGGTTGACGATGATTGATCAGGTGCTGACCCTGAGGGGAAAAGGGCACACGGGGCCAATTCATGTCCTGTCTCGTCGCGGGCTGGTGCCGCATCCGCATATCAGCCCACCTTTGCCCGCCGTCGATCCCATCTTGCCAGAGAAAACCACGGAGATTAGCCGCCTGTTGCAGTCTTTGCGCAAACAGGTGAGGGAGGGCACGCCCTGGCGGACCGTCATGGATGGGTTGCGACCGCGAACGCAGTCGCTTTGGCGCGCTCTCACGGTCGCTCAACGAAGCAGGTTCCTTCGGCATGCTTTGCCCTGGTGGAACATTCACCGACATCGCATCGCGCCGGAGGTTCACGCGGCTTTTGAGAAACTGCTTACGGATGATGTTCTGGAAATCCACGCGGGTTATCTCAACTCCGTTGAAGAGCAGGATGAAGGCATTACCCTGCGCTACCGTCGCCGGCATACGCAGATATTGAAAGAGCTGCAGGTGGATTGGGTTGTGAATTGCACCGGTATGGAGCGAGCGGGTATTGGCCATTCGCGCCTTTTGGAAAACATGCGAAACGACCGTGTACTCCTGCTGGATTCTCTCGGTCTCGGCGTTGAGGTGGACGACCGGTCTCGGCTGTTGCGGGCGGACGGACAAAGTTGGCCTGGCCTTTTCGCCGCCGGCGCACTGACGGCGGGCCACTTATGGGAAATAACCGCCGTTCCGGATATTCGCTTGCAGGCGCAAAAGATCGCGCAACACGTCACGGACAGGGTGTCGTCGAACGATAGGGTTTCAGCGCAGGGGTAAATTGCTGAGGTGAAATATCGGAAACAAGACCGTAGTCGACGCATATTTGTTCGGTGCCGGTCATCTCCGGATTTCCCATCTTTGATGTTAGCCGCGGCAAACTTTCCCAGTTGGCGAATATCCAACGAATAAACCGTTGGTGACTTCCAGGGCCAGAGGAGCGTGTCGGACCTACTTCCGTGGCAAGATGGATGGGACCCAATGATATGCTCTTGCAGCAACAGGTGATTCCTCGAGAAAAACGCTCTTCTCTGTTATAATTCAGGATTAGTGATTTCGTGCCGATAACGGTAGCAACAGGCGCGCTTCCTCTGGTTTGCTAAATAATTTACATCGCTTATGGAATGTTGCCGTAAAACGGGCTATAAATCCTAAAAAATACGATAATGATGAAAATTATTTGCGAGGTTTTGATGGAGAAGCAGAAGCTGGTGAGGTTCGCAACGGCTGACAATCAGGCCGGCGGCCAACGTCGGCCATTTGCCAAGGCCGTTCGGGCAGGCGATTTTGTCTATGTTTCCGGGCAGGTGCCGACTATTGACGGGGAAGTGGTGACTGGCGGCATCGTGGCCCAAACCGAGCAGGTTGTGGCCAACATCAAGGATGTTCTGGCGCTTGCCGATTGTACGCTTGCCGATGTGGTGAAGGTTAATGTCTGGCTGGATGACGCCCGGGACTTTTCAAGCTTCAATGCCGTTTTCCAGAAATATTTCATCGACCATCCGCCGGCGCGCTCGACCGTGCAGTCGCCATTGATGGTCGACGCAAAGGTGGAAATGGACGTTATCGCTTATAAGCCGGTGGCTTAACTATTTGATTTTTATGGTTTTGAGAGCATATGATGACCTATCCCTGGCCTGACGAGGGCACACCACTCAATGCGATTTCGACGCCGATGCCGGTGATCGATGAGGATCGGCTTGCGGCCAATATTCTCAAGGCGCAATCCTATCTCGATGGGCACGGCAAGGCCTTCCGGCCACATATCAAGACGCACAAGATACCGGCCATCGCCAGACAGCAGCTTCAGGCCGGCGCCATCGGCATCAATTGCCAGAAGGTCAGCGAAGCGGAGGTTTTTGCAGATGCCGGCTTCGACGACATCCTGATTACCTTTAATATTCTCGGCGCGGCGAAATTGTCACGACTAAAGGCACTGAATGCGCGTATCGGCCGGTTGAGTGTCGTTGCCGACAGCGCAGCGACGATTGCTGGCCTTGCCGGCACGTTTGATACGGAAAAGCCGCTTGCCGTGCTTGTCGAATGCGATACCGGCGGAAAGCGCTGCGGCGTCCAGACGCCGGAAGCCGTCCTGGTGCTTGCGGAAAAGATCGATGCGGCGCCGGGCCTCGTCTTCAAAGGCATTTTGACCTATCCGGCACCGGGTGGCGCTGAAAAGGTCGAGAGCTTTATTCGCGAGACAATGGCGCTGCTTGCGGGAAAAGGCATCGAATGCCCTGTCCGGTCCAGCGGTGGTTCACCGGATTTTTACGCCGCGCACCTTGTGCCTTCGGCAACCGAACACCGGGCGGGGACCTATGTCTATAATGACCGCGCCATGCTGCGCGCCGGTCATTGTGCGGCTGGCGATCTGGCAATGCATGTTCTTGCCACTGTGGTATCGCGGCCCACGCCCGATAGGGCCGTGCTCGATTGCGGCTCCAAGGCTTTGACCTCCGATCTTCTTGGTTTCAGCGATTACGGGCTGATCGAAGGTTATGAAGGTGCCAAAATCATCTCGCTCTCGGAAGAGCATGCAGTTGTCGATCTATCCGGCTGCACTTCCGGCAGGCCGGAAATCGGTGATGTGGTCAAGGTCGTGCCAAATCATACCTGCGTTGTCAGCAACCTTTTCGACAGGATGGTGTTTCATCGAAACGGCCTTGTGACCCGGGTTGAAGACGTGGCCGCACGTGGTACCGTGTGGTAAGATTACCCGGCTAATTAATTAATGAGATAGACGCTGCCGGAAGGCAGTCGGGGCAACGAGAAATCAGGAAAATGCGCATATTCACGGCGTCGCTCGCCACCGAAACCAACACGTTTTCGCCCGTCCCGACGGATATGGATGCTTTCCGCGCGGCTTTTTATGCCGGGCCGGGCGAACATCCGGAAACGCCGACGCTCTGCTCCTCGCCGGTGCCTATCCTACGCCGTCGCGGCAAGGCGGAAGGGTTTACGGTGATCGAGGGAACGTCCTGCTGGGCGGAACCAGCAGGCCTCATCCAGCGCCAGACCTATGAAACGCTGCGCGATACTATCCTCGCGGAGCTCCAGGAAGCGCTACCGATTGATGCGGTCGTTCTCGGTCTGCATGGCGCAATGGTGGCGCAGGGTTATGATGATCCGGAAGGGGATTTTCTGTCGCGCGTGCGAGCATTGGTTGGGCCGGGCGTGTTGATCGCGGCGGAATTCGATCCTCATAGCCATCTGACGGCACTGAGAGTTAAAAATCTCGATTTCATGGCGACGTTCCTGGAGTTTCCCCACACCGACTTCGAGGAACGTGGCGAGCATGTCGTTGAACTGGCGCTGCGTACCCTGCGCGGTGAGATCAAACCAGTCATTTCCACGTTTGATTGCCGTATGATCACCATTTATCCGACCAGTCGCGAGCCGATGCGATCTTATGTGGATCGTTTAAAGGCGATGGAAGGCAAAGACGGCATCCTGTCGATTTCGGTCATCCACGGTTTCATGGCGGGCGATGTGCCGGATATGGGCACGCGGATTGTCGTCGTCACCGATGGCGACAGGGATAAAGGCGATGCGCTGGCCGAAAAACTCGGCCATGAACTTTATGCCATGCGCAAACAGACCGCCATGCCGATGCTGGATACGGAATCTGGACTCGACCGGGTTCGTGCCATTCGCAGCGACAACCCCGACAAGCCGGTAGTCGTGTCGGACATATGGGACAATCCGGGTGGCGGCGTTGCAGGTGATGCGACCCATATACTGCGGCGCATGGTGGAACGCGGCATGGATAATATCAGTGTCGCAACGATCTGGGATCCGATTGCAGTATCTTTCTGTCATGCAGCGGGCGAGGGGGCAGAGATCGATCTGCGCATCGGCGGCAAATCCAGCCCCGAGGGCGGCGAGCCGCTCGACTTCCGTATAAAAGTGATGCGCACCGTCGAGGCCGGCTGGCAGAGTTTCCGCAACAGCCGCGTCACGCTCGGCCGCGCCGCCGTTGTCCGACCGGTTGGGACAGAGATCGATATCATCCTCATCACCAGCCGCACCCAAACTTATGAGCCGGATATCTTTTCCAATCTCGGCATCGATTTTGCCAGAAAAGACGTGTTGCTGGTGAAGTCCACCAATCACTTTCATGCCGGTTTCGCACCGGTAGCCTCCGAGATCGTTTATATCGCGGCACCGACCTCCTATCCAACCGATCCGGCCAAAACCGCCTATCGCAAAGCGAGCCTCGGGCTATGGCCAAGGGTGGCTGATCCGCTGGGCTTGGATTGAGGCTGAGATCGCTTCAGATCAGCTGGAGTGAGATCAGAAAGAACGCGCCTTTGGCGGCCTCGATGGTGAAAGGCGAGCCGTCTTCGATTATTATGCTGTCCAGCCTATTCAGATGGACAATGTCGCTATTGTTGGCAACCTGCAGGGGATCGAGCGCGAGAACGAGGCTCGTGCCCGTCAACGCTTCCACCGAACGGCTGCCGGACAACCTCTGCACGTTGTGCTTCAGGGATGAGCGACGGGTCATGATGTTCAGATCGACGATCGCACCATCCATCAATGTCGCGTCCACCGGAACATCCGCCGGAAAGGGCAGGGGCGTGCTTCCAGTCGTCAGCGGCACCGGATCATGCCCGGCAATAGCGAGCGCCATGCCGTTTCCTTCGATGATGGCGAGCGTACGATCGATGCCGGAAAAGATCGAAAACGGTCCGTCCTGGGCAACGGTCGCCATGCTGATACGCCAATCGAATTCATCCACGGAAGCTCCCGGCGGATGGACGGCGATTTCGACCGTTAAACCGCCACCGTTCTTCCATGGCATGGATTTATAATCGGCAGCGCGCAATATTTTCATCGTGATTTTCCAGAATGAGCTCGTTAAGGGGGCCGGGCGATCGTGGTTTATGATCCGCGATCATGCTGAATACGTTGTTCGAGCATTTTTTGAGCGGCCTTGAGATCGGATGAGTGGCCGGCGACTTTCTCGATGGCAGCAATGGCGAGATCGTTTGCGACATAATCGGATTTATGTCCGAGATTGTGCACGACGATCAAAGTGGAGCCGCTGATATCTCTGGCGAGCTGGCGGGAATGCACCTCTGGCGAGACGGTGCTGTCGGTATCACCGGTTATGATGACGGTTGGCACCTTGATGCGCGGATAGCCTCGCGAAGCTCCACGCGCCCACTCACTGAGAGCGGCGACTTCCTGAGCATTATGCCGAAAGGTCCTTGGCCGCAGGGCCGCCAACGCATGCGTGGCCTCCACATAGCCGGCAGGGCGGGGATTGGGAGCGAAAACGCCGCGTATTGCTTGATCAATCGCCAGAAGGCCAGCGGGCGGCGCAACGAAGGTGCTGAATAGCGGGCCGCTGAAAGGTGCGCTTGCTGCCGTGTAATACCATGCGATTCCACCGTTCCAGGAATAGACGGCGGGAGACAGGAAAACGAGCCCGGTTACCATATCGGGGTGACGGACAGCGAATGCCGCTGCGATGGCGCCGCCGAATGAATGCCCGACGACAATGGCTTTTGGAATGCCCCGCTTTTTCATAAGCTGTGCGATGGCGTCAGCCTGACCGTCCGGGAGAATATTGTCTTTGCCGCCAATATCCGAGTTGCCGTGCCCCGGCCGATCGACAAACAGCAATCTCGCCCGACCGCGAAGCTTTTCGAGAAACGAGAACATCGGATCGTAAAGGCTGGCGCTTGCCCCGTGGATGAACACGATCGGCGGAAGTTCGGGCTTTCTTTCGGGTTCGATCAGCACGCTGTTCAGCTTGTAACCACCCACATCGATCCGCACGGGAGCGGCGCGCTCTTTTTCGGAGGCCATGACGAGTGTGGCGGAAGCCGGGAGAAACGCCCCGAGAAGAAGTGTAAAAGCAAGCGGCAGAAACTTGTGCGCCATTCTTTGATCTACCATGTCATTTGCGGCCGGCTCTTTGATCGGCGCAGCGCTCTCACGAGCATAAGGCGGACCAGTTGAAAAGAGCAATGAACAAAGCCGCAAACCTGCCGGAAGTTCCAATAGCCGCCAGTACAAATGTCGGCCCGGCGTTTCGACTTTGCACAAGTCACATTGAACGGTTGCAAGCTTTAGACCATGGCGCAACCCGCAAACTGCGCCATGGTCGTCTTTTTGATCAGTTGCCGAGAATGCCAGGCAGGCGCAGGCCCTGCTCTTTGGCGCAGTCCACGGCAATCTCATAACCGGCATCGGCATGGCGCATGACGCCAGTTGCCGGGTCGTTCCAGAGCACGCGCTCGAGCCGCCTTGCCGCATCGTCGGAACCATCAGCGCAAATGACCATGCCGGAATGCTGGGAGAAGCCCATGCCGACGCCGCCACCGTGGTGCAGGGAAACCCAGGTCGCGCCGGAGGCGGTGTTGAGCAATGCGTTGAGTAACGGCCAGTCGGATACGGCATCCGAACCGTCTTTCATGGCTTCCGTCTCGCGGTTGGGCGAGGCGACGGAACCGCTGTCGAGATGGTCGCGGCCGATGACAACAGGCGCCTTCAACTCACCGTTCTTCACCATTTCATTGAAAGCAAGGCCAAGACGATGGCGATCACCAAGCCCGACCCAGCAAATGCGCGCCGGCAGACCCTGAAACGCGATGCGTTCGCGTGCCATGTCCAGCCAGTTATGCAGGTGCTTGTTATCAGGCAGCAGTTCCTTCACCTTTGCGTCGGTCTTGTAGATGTCTTCCGGGTCGCCCGAAAGTGCGGCCCAGCGGAACGGACCGATACCGCGGCAAAACAGCGGGCGGATATAGGCAGGCACGAAGCCGGGGAAGGCGAAAGCATCTTCCAGGCCTTCGTCCTTGGCGACCTGGCGGATATTATTGCCGTAATCCAGCGTCGGAACACCGGCGTTCCAGAAATCGACCATGGCCTGCACATGCACCTTCATCGAGGCGCGGGCGGCAGCGGAAACCGCCTTCGGGTCGCTCTCCTGTTTGGCGCGCCATTCGGCGACGGTCCAGCCGGACGGCAGATAACCATGGATCGGATCATGCGCCGAGGTCTGGTCGGTGACCATATCGGGGCGGACGCCACGGCGAAACAGTTCGGGGAAGATATCCGCTGCGTTGCCGATCAGGCCGACGGATTTCGCCTCGCCTGCCTTTGTCCATTGGTCGATGAGTCCCAGCGCCTCATCCAGCGTGTGCGCCTTTGCATCGACATAACGGGTGCGCAGCCGGAAATCGACGCGGGTTTCATCGCATTCGACCGCGAGGCAGCAAGCGCCTGCCATAACGGCGGCCAGCGGCTGCGCGCCGCCCATACCGCCGAGACCGCCGGTCAATATCCATTTGCCCTTGAGGTTGCCGCCGTAATGCTGGCGACCGGCTTCGACGAAGGTTTCGTAAGTACCCTGCACGATGCCCTGGGTGCCGATATAAATCCACGAGCCGGCCGTCATCTGGCCGTACATGGCCAGACCCTTTTTATCCAGCTCGTTGAAATGGTCCCAGGTGGCCCAATGCGGCACCAGATTGGAGTTGGCAATCAAAACGCGCGGCGCATCCTTGTGGGTGCGGAACACGCCAACCGGCTTGCCGGACTGCACGATAAGGGTTTCATCCTCGTTCAGATCCTTCAGCGTCGCAACGATGCGGTCGAAATCCTCCCAGGTGCGGGCGGCGCGGCCGATGCCGCCATAAACCACCAGATCATGCGGGCGCTCGGCGACATCAGGATCGAGATTGTTCATCAGCATGCGCAACGGCGCTTCCGTCATCCAGCTTTTGGCATTGAGTTCGGTGCCCTGCGGTGCGCGGACATCGCGAATATTGTGGCGTGGATTGTCCATAGGTTTTCCCCTTACCGTTTCGTATCGAGCGCAAATTCTTCCATGCGCGTGAGAATGTTTTTGAGATGGATGCGAAGTTTTTGGGCTTTATGTCCGTCGTAAGCGAAAGGCGATGCCTCACTTTGAAGGTGAGTGGATTGCGCCAGCTCCATCTGGATGGCGTGCACGCCGGCTTCCGGTTTTCCGTAATGACGCGTCGTCCAGCCGCCTTTGAAACGGCCGTTCAGGATGCTGTCGTAACCCTCTGCTGCTGCGGTCACGTCCACGGCAATCCGTTCGATAACCGGATCGCAGGTCTTGCCCATATCCGTGCCGATGTTGAAATCCGGCAGCTTCCCCTCGAACAGGAAGGGGATATGCGAACGGATCGAATGGCAATCATAGAGAATGGCGATGCCGTGAATGGCCTTCACCCGCTCGATTTCCGCCGCAAGGGCTGCATGATAGGGCGCGTGGAAGGTTTCCAGCCGGTAGGCGATATCAGCGGCAGCGGGCTCCTGCCCCTCGTTCCAGATCGGCTTGCCGTCGAAATCGGTTTCCGGAACGAGTCCCGTCGTGTTCTGGCCCGGATAGAGGCTTAACCCCGCGGGATCGCGGTTGGCGTCGATGACGTAGCGGTGGAAGGTGGCGCGAACCGTGGTCACGTTCTCCAGAAGCCCGGCATAGAGGTCGTGGATATGCCAGTCGGTATCGGCAAGAATCTTGCCGCTATCGTTGAGGCGATCCCAAATCGCCGCCGGCACATCCGTACCGGTATGAGGCAGGCCGAGAATGATTGGTGAGGTGCCTTGGTGGAGAGAGAAAGGCGTGTTCATCGATCAGCCCTCTGCGCAGAGGGGGGTAACCCCAGTACGCCAACCTTTAATCGCAGGATGGAGGGGGGTGCTACCACCATCATCTCAAAGCTCCAGCTTCGGCAGAATGCCATCCGAAATCACGGAGACCAGAGCGCCGGTAGCAATCAGCTCCGCCGCCGCCTTCAGATCCGGCGCCATATAACGATCCTCCTCCAGCGAAGGGATTGACGCACGAAGCACGGCAATAGCCTTTTGAAGCTCCGGGCTGGTTTTCAGCGGTCCGCGCAGTTCCACGCCCTGAACGGCGGAAAGCGCCTCTATGCCGAGGATGGCGAAGAGATTTTCTGTCATCGGCAGCAGGCGTCGCGCACCATGGCAGGCCATGGACACGTGGTCTTCCTGATTGGCTGAAGTTGGCGTGGAATCCACCGAGGCCGGATGCGCCATCTGCTTGTTCTCGCTCATCAGGGCGGCGGACGTCACTTCGGCGATCATCAGGCCGGAATTCAGACCCGGTTTTTTAGATAGAAAAGCGGGCAGGCCGTAGGAAAGTGCGGGATCGACCAGCAACGCCACGCGGCGCTGGGCGATCGCGCCGATTTCGCAGATGGCGAGCGCCGTCTGGTCGGCGGCGAAAGCCACCGGTTCTGCGTGGAAATTACCGCCGGATACGACGGAATTATCTGATAGCACCAATGGATTGTCGGTCACCGCATTGGCTTCGATTTCAAGCGTGCGGGCCACCTGCCGCAGAAGATCGAGGCAGGCGCCGTCGACCTGCGGCTGGCAACGAATACAATAGGGGTCCTGCACCCGCTCGTCGCCCTCTATATGGCTGACGCGGATTTCCGAGCCTTCCAGCAGATTGCGCAACGCCGCACCGGCATCGATCTGGCCCTTGTGGCCGCGGAGTGTGTGGATATCGGGGTGAAAGGGAGCCGACGAACCCATGGCGGCATCGGTAGAGAGCGCGCCGGTGATCAATGCGGCCTGCGCGGCGCGATGGGCGCGGAAAAGACCGGCCAGCGCAAGCGCCGTCGAGGTCTGCGTGCCGTTGATCAGCGCCAGCCCTTCCTTGGCGGCGAGAACGACCGGGGTCAGGCCGGCCTTCGCAAGCGCTTCACCGGCGGGCAAAAGCGCGCCGTGATAAAAAGCCTCGCCTTCACCCATCATCACGGCGGCCATATGGGCAAGCGGCGCGAGATCGCCGGAGGCACCAACCGAGCCCTTTTCAGGAATAACGGGAATGACGCCCTTTTCCAGCATCTCTTCGATCAGCCGTACCAATTCCAGCCGCACGCCGGATGCACCACGGCCGAGCGAAATCAGCTTCAGCGCCATGATCAGCCGCACGACATTTTCCGGCAGCGCCTGACCGACGCCGCAGCAATGCGACAGAATGAGGTTACGCTGCAGCGTCGTTACATCGGCAGCGTCGATCTTGATGGAAGCAAGTTTGCCGAAGCCGGTATTGATGCCATAGACCGGGGCATTGCCTGCTGCGATCTCGGCGATACGGGCCGCCGCCTTTTCAATGCCGGCGTCGAAAGAACGGTCGAGCTTTGCTGAGCCGTTGTTCCAGTAAATAGCGGCAAGATCGGCAAGGGCTACATTGCCGGGGTGAAGCGTGATGGTCTTCATCATGGTCATGCGGAAACCTTCTGTCCCTTGAAAATGCGAGCGTTGAGCGGGTTGAAGCCAATGCGGTAGACAAGTTCGGCCGGGCGCTCGATATCCCAAATTGTGAAGTCGGCGGATTTCCCGGCTTCGAGCGTGCCGGTTTCCGCAAGCAACCCGAGCGCCTTGGCGGCGTTGCGCGTCGTTGCCGTCAGGCACTCTTCCACGGTCATGCGGAAAAGCGTCGCGCCCATATTCATGGTCAAAAGCAGCGAGGTGAGCGGTGAGGTGCCGGGATTGCAATCGGTCGCCAGCGCGATTGTCGCGCCCGCCTCGCGCAGGGCCTGAACCGGTGGAGCGTGTTTTTCCCGCAGCGCATAAAAAGCGCCGGGCAAGAGCACGGCCACGGTTCCCGCTTTTGCCAGAGCGTTAGCGCCCGCCTCATCCAGATATTCCAGATGGTCAGCGGAAAGCGCGCCATAGGATGCCGCGAGCTTTGCCCCACCAAGATCGGAAAGCTGTTCGGCATGCAGTTTGACGGGAAGGCCGAGCTGTCGCGCTTTTTTGAAAACGCGGGTGATTTCCTCGACGGAGAAGGCGATGCCTTCGCAAAAGCCATCTACCGCATCCACCAGCCCTTCGGCATGGGCTTTTTCCAGCCCCGGCAGAACGACATCCGTAATGTAATCGGCATTGCGGCCCTTATACTCAGCGGGCGTTGCATGGGCTGCCAGATAGCTGGTGACGATCCGAACCGGCCGCAGCGTTTCAAGCCTGCGGGCAACACGCAGCATTTTCAGTTCGGTATCTATATCGAGACCGTAACCGGATTTGATTTCGATGGTGGAAATGCCCTCGGCCAGAAGCGTGTCGAGGCGGGGCAGCGCCTGGGCAACCAGAGTGTCTTCGGAGACTGCGCGCGTATCGCGCACCGAAGAAACGATGCCGCCGCCCGCCCTGGCGATCTCTTCATAGGTCGCGCCATTCAGGCGCATCTCGAACTCCATGGCCCGATTGCCACCGAAGACGAGATGAGTATGGCAGTCGATCAGGGAAGGGGTGATCCAACGACCACCGCAATCGGTAATCTCATCGGCTGCTGCCAGATCGGCAGGCAGATCATTTTCCGGACCGGCAAAGGCGATGCGGCCGCCCCGCACGGCAATGGCGGCGTTTTCGACAGCACCGATGCCTTCCATGGACGGGTCGAAGGTCGCCAGACGGGCATTGCGCCACAATGTCGTTGCGTCTCCCGCTGCCGTTCCCTTTACGGATTTGTTCCCTGGCATTTGCTTTTCGCCTTTCCTTTATGGCTTAAATGTATATACATAATAATCAGCTTGGCAAGCCGCAATTTCGCGTTTGAAATGGCCTTGCCTGACGTCGTAACAAGAGGAGAGGGTGGCATGACGGCAATTCACGCGGGCGCAGCACTTCTGGTAGATGGATGGGCACGGGACGTTCGCATCATCTGCGATGACGGTGCTGTTTCATCGCTCGAAACCGGCGTTTCCCCTCAGCCGCAGGATGAGCGCCACGCCGTCATCGTTCCGGCCGTGCCCAATCTCCATAGCCACGCCTTTCAGCGGGCCATGGCCGGGCTTGCCGAAATTCGCGGGCCGGCCGATGACAGTTTCTGGAGCTGGCGAACCGTCATGTATAAATTCGCGCTCTCCATGACGCCTGACCATGTCGAGGCGGTTGCCGCCCAGCTTTACATGGAAATGCTCGAGGCCGGTTTCGGGCGGGTCGGGGAATTTCATTATCTGCACAATGACAGGGATGGTTCGCATTACGGCAATATCGCCGAAATGGCTGAACGCATCGGCGCGGCCGCCGCACAGACTGGTATTGGCCTGACATTGCTGCCGGTCTTTTACGCGCATTCCGGTTTTGGCGGCCAGCCGCCGATCGACGGGCAGAAGCGTTTCATCCATTCGCTCGACAGTTACGAAAGGCTGATGCAGGGCGCACGGGCGGTGGTCAAATCCCTGCCGGGAGCCGTGCTCGGCATAGCACCGCACAGTCTACGCGCCGTGACCGGCGAAGAATTGGCGGCCATCGAGCCGCTGGCAAAGGGTGGGCCGATCCACATTCATGTGGCGGAACAGACAAAGGAAGTTGAAGATTCGCTTGCTTTTTCAGGCGCGCGGCCTGTGGAGTGGCTTCTGGAAAATGCGCCGGTCGATGATCGCTGGTGCCTTATCCATGCCACGCATATGACGCAGGCCGAAACGCGACGCATGGCCAAAAGCGGCGCCGTTGCCGGCCTTTGCCCGATCACTGAGGCCAATCTCGGCGACGGCATCTTCCCCGCTCCGGATTTTATCGCGGAAGGTGGGCATTATGGCGTCGGCTCCGATTCCAACATTCTCATCTCCCTGCCGGAGGAATTGCGGACGCTCGAATATTCGCAGCGCCTGTCGCGGCGCGCGCGCAATGTCATCGCCGATGCCGGAGGCTCCACCGGCGAAAAACTGTTTCGGCAAGCGCTGGAAGGTGGCGGCAGGGCGCTGGCGTCACAAAATGCGATAGAAAAGGGAAAAAGCGCTGATCTTGTCGCACTGGATATCTCGGCCGTTTCCTATCTTCCCGCACGCCAAATTCTCGACCAATGGATGTTCGCAGGCGGCGTCCGCGTCGATTCCGTGTGGGTGCGCGGTGAAAAACAGGTGCAGGCGGGCCAGCATATCCGCCGCCGTGCAATATCGGACCGCTTCAACAAGGTCATGGCTGAACTTCTCGATAGCTGATATGGGCTTCACTGAAACGAGATCGAGCCGGTGCGGAAAGGCATTGCGGACGTGACGAAAGCATCGGCCGGGCAAACCCTGCATCAGCTTATCCTCGGCGAGATCGAGGGCCGGATCGTTTCGGGGGAATGGCCGCCGGGTTACCGGTTGCCTTTCGAGGTCGACCTCGCCACCCATTATGATTGCTCGCGTATGACCGTCAACAAGGTCATGGGCCAGCTTGCCAAGGCGGGTTTGATCGAACGCCGCAAGAAATCCGGCAGTTTCGTTCGCCAGCCGCAGATCCAGTCCGCCATTCTCGAAATTCACGATATCAGGGCCGAAGTCGAATCCCTTGGTCTGGATTACGGTTTCAAAATCTTGAAATGCGCGCAGCGTGCGGCAAAGAGCGAAGATCGCGCAAGTCTCGATATTTCCGTCGGCGCACGCTTGCTCGATATCATCTGCATCCATTTTGCTGGCATACGGGAATTCTGCGTCGAGCAGCGTCTCATCAATCTGGCCGCCGTGTCGGAAGCCGCGGACGCCGACTTTACCGAGATCGCGCCCGGCCCCTGGCTGCTTGGCCATGTTCCGTGGAGCAACGCCGAACACCGCATCAGTGCCGAAATAGCGTCGAAGGAGATCGCACGTCTGCTGGGTATCTCTGACAGGCAGGCCTGCCTTGTCGTGGAGCGGCGAACCTGGAGCAACTCCGGCGCCGTCACCTATGTGCGCTTCTCCTATCCCGGTAACGCGCATGCCTTGGTCGCCCGTTTCAGCCCTTCCTCCGACTGAGATCAGCAAAGGCGAGATCCGTTTATAAGCGAAAGAGCGCGGCTGCATCGGGCGCTAGATGGGAAAAGCACGGAAATCCATCAGTTTCAGCGATTATTTGCAAACTATCTTTTAAATTCAATAGTTTGCCTGATTTTCTTATTTTTTGTGATTT
>NZ_SUPW01000004.1 GCF_013337285.1 Agrobacterium tumefaciens
TGCGCGCGCATTGTGACTCAACCCCGTAGAGGCACGGTGAGCATAATGTCCAATTCCCAATCGTGTTTCTGCGGGAATTCCAGCTTTCGACATTGCGATGAAGCTGGATTTGGCCATGATGCGCAAACCGCTCAGTTCAGAAGAAGGCCGCCGTGACCGCCGACCCTTTGCAGATACTCAAGACCATTTATGGCTATGATACATTCCGTGGACGGCAGGGCGAGATCATCCAGCATGTCATGGCGGGAAACAATGCTTTTGTCCTCATGCCGACGGGCGGCGGGAAGTCGCTTTGTTATCAGATTCCAGCGCTTGCCCGTGCGGGAATGGGACTGATCGTATCGCCGCTCATAGCGCTGATGGTCGATCAGGTGGCTGCCCTGCGTCAGGCCGGTGTGCGGGCCGAGGCGCTCAATTCCGATCTCTCTCCGGAACAGCGCCGCGCCCTCTGGCAGGATATGCGGGCCGGCAATGTCGATATTCTCTATGCTGCGCCGGAGACCCTTCTCAAGCCGGATGTTCTAGACGCGCTTCAATGCATTGACCTGTCGCTGATTGCGGTCGACGAGGCACATTGCCTGTCGCAATGGGGGCACGATTTCCGTCCGCCTTACCGCCAGCTCGACACACTGATCGAGCGTTTCCCCGATACACCGCGCATGGCGCTGACGGCGACTGCGGACGAGCCTACCCGTGCCGAGATAATCGGCCATCTGGGCATTGATGAAAAAGATGCTTTCATCGCCGGGTTCGACCGTCCCAACATCCGCTACGCGATCATGGAAAAGGACAATCCGCGCTCCCAGCTCAAACGTTTTCTCAACGGCCGGGAAAATGAAAGCGGCATCGTTTATTGCCTGTCGAAACGCAAGGTGGATGAAACGGCTGCGTGGCTGCGGGAAGAGGGGCGGGATGCGCTGCCCTATCATGCCGGCATGGATAAGGCTGCGCGCGAGAACAACCAGACCCGCTTCCAGCACGGTGAGGCAGTCATCATTGTCGCGACCGTCGCTTTCGGCATGGGCATCGACAAGCCGGATGTGCGTTTCGTGGTCCATATCGATCTGCCCGGCAGCATCGAGGCCTATTATCAGGAGACCGGCCGTGCCGGTCGTGATGGCCTGCCGTCCGACGTACTTATGCTCTACGGCTATGAAGACATCGCCCTGCGCAACCGCTTCATTGAAGAATCGGATGCCGCGGACCAACGCAAATATATGGAGCGCCAGAAGCTTGATTCACTGCTCGGCCTTGCGGAAACAGCCGGTTGCCGTCGGCAGGTGCTGCTCTCCTATTTCGGTGACCGGTGCGAGCCCTGTGGTAATTGTGATACCTGTGCGGAGCCGCCTGATCTGTTTGACGGCGCGATAGCCGCGCAAAAGCTGCTCTCCTGCATTTACCGCACCGGGGAACGTTTCGGTCAAGCCTATGTTATCCGCGTCTTGCTGGGAGTTGAGGATGAGCGGATCTCGCGTTTCGGGCATGATCAGATCACTACCTACGGGATCGGCAAAGAGCATGATAATCGCACCTGGCGCGCCATCTTGCGGCAGCTGGTTGCGCTGCGTCTGATCGAGGTGGATCTGTCCGGGCATGGCGGATTGTCGATTTCCGAAGAGGGAAGGCGGTTCCTGCGCGAAAAGCAGTCTCTGATGTTGAGAATTCCATCCGCGCCGCGTTCGGCCCGGCAGCAGACGCCGCGCAAGGCCGCTTCCACAGCTTTGCCGGAGGCCGATCGTGGTCTCTTTGAGGCACTGCGTGCAAAGCGCATGGAAATTGCCCGCGCGCAGAACGTTCCGCCCTATGTGATTTTCCACGACAAGACCCTCATTGAACTGGCTGCTGCAAAACCGGCCTCGGCGAGGGAGATGGCACAGATCCCCGGCGTCGGGGACACCAAGCTGGAGCGCTACGGCCCCGCCTTTCTGGAGGCGATCATGCAGCACGCCGCTGGCGAGTGACTGACAGATAAATTCCGCGAAGAGTTACTTCAGGATAGTAAGGTGAAGCGTAAAAGCTCAGCCTGTCGTGTCCTTGAACAGAACGTTCTGATCGATGAGATAGCGGGAAAACAGGGGCAGACTTGCCCCGCCAATCGCCCGGGCCTGGCTGCCGACCGCGCCCTCGATGATCTCCGGCAGCGTGACGCCCTGAAGATCGTGGTGTTTGAGGGCAAGCCGGGTGGCGACGACGATCCTCGTTCTGACCCATTCGGGAAAACCGCCATCGATGATGACGCTTGAAAAATCGATGATGGAGGCGGCGGCGATGACGGCCTGCGCCAAGGCGGCGGCCGTCTTGTTGATCCAGCTTTCCAGCGGTTCGCCGAAATCGATCCATTCGTCGGGTGAGAACCACAGGGGACGTGGATCTATACCTTTTTCGCGGAGCATATTTTCCAGAACGAAGATCGATGCGATTTTCAGAAGCTGAACCGTATTGCCATCCTGCCCCTGTACCGGCAGGGGGCCGATAGCACCGGCAGTACCCGTTTTTCCGGAAAACAGCGCTGAATTCAAAACGACGCCGCCGCCGATGAAGGAGCCGATAAAGATATAGAGAAAATCGGCGTAGTTCTGGCCGGCGCCAAAAACCAGTTCTGCACCGCAGGCACTGGTCGCATCATTCTGCAAAAAGACCGGGTAGCTGACGCTTTCGGCAATTTTGGAGCGGATATCAACATCCCGCCACCGTTCCATTTCGGCCTGCGGGGCGCCCACTTCCTGGGCCCAGTTCCACAACTCGAATGGGGCGGCAATGCCAACTCCGGTGATTTTTTGCCGTTCCTCGGGGGACAATTTCGATTCAATCTCGGTTATGCCGTCGATCACGAACGGCAATATCCATTCCGGCATGGGGTAGGGGTAAGTCTTGCGAAGCTTCAGTCTTATCCGGCCGACAAAATCCATCAGCACAAGATCGACACTACGCCGGCCGATTTTCACGCCGAAAGAGAAGACGGCGTCGGGATTGAGGCGCATCGGCGTCGATGGTTGCCCGACTTTTCCGCGCAACCTTTCACCACGAATGAGAAGTCCGTCTTTTTCCAGCGAACGCATGATGACCGAGACTGTCTGCGCCGACAGGCCGCAAAGTCTGGATATTTCGGCTTTCGACAATCCGCCATGGCGGCGAACGAGCGACAGTACCAGCCGCTCATTATAAGCGCGGACCCCGATCTGGTTGGCGCCGCCGCTCATATCCATAATGGTGGACGGCGCAGGCGGCGCCGTCTCGACAGACTGTCTCATAATGTCATCCTCCCGCCCGCTATATCCCTCACGACCGATACCTGCAGGCTTTATGGCAATCTTGCTATCGCAACGTAAACAGCGGTGGCGATATTCCTCCTTGCCACATATTAGAATGCCATATGGAATTAATAATTCAATCGGATTTATTTATTGACAGACGTTTCCTTTGGTGGTTCCATCTGGCCAACGATCATTTGTTCTCGGAGGAGACTAGATCGTCGGGTAACCGTCACGGTGCTCAAATATCCATTGGGAGGATCTCATGAAGACCACTGTTTCCGCTCTTCTGGGCGCGCTTGCGCTTGGCGTTTCTTTCGCTTCCGTCGCATCCGCGGCAGACACATCGGTTTGCCTCATTACCAAAACCGACACCAATCCCTTCTTCGTCAAGATGAAGGAAGGCGCGACCGCCAAAGCGAAAGAACTTGGCGTGACGCTGAAATCCTATGCCGGCAAGATCGACGGTGATTCCGAAAGCCAGGTTGCCGCGATCGAGACCTGCATCGCCGATGGCGCCAAGGGTATCCTGATTACCGCATCGGACACCAAGGGCATTGTTCCGGCCGTGCAGAAGGCACGTGATGCTGGCCTTCTGGTGATCGCTCTCGATACTCCTCTGGAGCCCGTCGATGCCGCCGATTCCACCTTCGCCACCGACAATCTTCTGGCTGGTGAGCTGATCGGCAAATGGGCCGCGGGCACCCTCGGCGACAAGGCCAAGGACGCGAAAATCGCCTTCCTCAACCTCACCCCCTCCCAGCCGACGGTGGATGTGCTGCGCAACCAGGGCTTCATGAAGGGCTTTGGCATCGACGTGAAGGACATCAACAAGATCGGTGATGAAACCGATCCGCGCATCGTTGGCCATGATGTCACCAATGGCAACGAAGAAGGTGGCCGCTCGGCCATGGAAAACCTGCTGCAGAAGGATCCGACCATCAACGTCGTTCACACCATCAATGAGCCTGCGGCTGCCGGCGCTTACGAGGCGCTGAAAGCGGTTGGCCGTGAGAAGGACGTTCTGATCGTTTCCGTCGATGGCGGTTGCCCGGGTGTCAAGAACGTCGCGGAAGGTGTGATCGGTGCAACCTCGCAGCAATATCCGCTGCTGATGGCGGCTCTCGGCGTCGAAGCCGTCAAGAAGTTTGCCGACACCGGCGAAAAGCCGAAGCCGACCGAAGGCAAGAACTTCGTCGACACCGGCGTGACGCTGGTAACCGACAAGCCGGTCAAGGGTCTCGACTCGATCGACACGAAGGAAGGTCTCAACAAGTGCTGGGGCTAAGGCTTTAGCGTTGAAACTCGCGGGGGCATTTTTGCCCCCGCCATTGGACCGGAATAATTTCAGGGACGATCCGGGGGATCGGACAAAGGAACAAACGAGCGCGCCGCGCGTCCCGCAGACACGAGATTGGCCCGCTTCACAACACTTTGAATCTGCGCATCATTCTCTTTGGAGATAGACCCGGTTTCAGGGCGGATGCGATAGAGCGATCGGGAGGAAAATCCATGAGCGATCAGCCGGTGCGGGCTCAGCCGCACAATGAATTCGAAAAAGTGCTGTCGGATAGTTCGACACAGGTCGCTGCTTTCGATACGCACGACAAAAGTATTCTGGAAAAATTCCAGTACTTTCTGCATTCCAGCCCGGCGGCCGTGCCGCTGATCGTGTTGGTTCTGTCATTGACTGTCTTCGGCATTACCCTTGGCGGCAAGTTTTTCTCGGCCTTCACGCTGACCCTTATCCTGCAGCAGGTCGCGATCGTCGGTATCGTCGGTGCAGCGCAGTCACTGGTCATTCTGACGGCAGGTATCGATCTTTCGGTCGGCGCGATCATGGTTCTGTCCTCAGTGATCATGGGACAATTTACTTTCCGCTATGGTCTGCCGGCGGAACTTTCCATTCTCTGTGGTCTCGCCGTCGGCGCATTTTGTGGCTTTATCAACGGCATACTTGTGTCGCGCATGCGTTTGCCGCCCTTCATCGTCACGCTCGGTATGTGGCAGATCGTGCTGGCGACGAATTTCCTCTATTCCGCAAACGAAACGATCCGCGCGCAGGATATCGCCCAGCAGGCACCCATCCTGCAATTCTTCGGCTATAATCTCCGTATCGGTAGCGCCGTTTTCACCTATGGTGTCATCGCCATGGTTCTGCTTGTTGCTCTGCTCTGGTATGTGCTCAACCGCACCGCCTGGGGCCGCCATCTTTATGCGGTGGGCGATGACCCGGATGCCGCCGAACTGGCCGGCGTTAACGTCAAGCGCATGCTGACGACCGTCTACACGCTGTCCGGCCTCATCTGTGCCTTCGCGGGCTGGGCGCTGATCGGCCGCATCGGTTCGGTTTCGCCGACCGCCGGTCAATTTGCCAATATCGAATCCATCACGGCTGTGGTCATTGGCGGCCTGTCGCTATTCGGCGGACGCGGCTCCATCATGGGCATGATCTTTGGCGCCTTGATCGTCGGTGTCTTTTCGCTCGGCCTCAGGCTCATCGGAACCGACCCACAATGGACCTATCTGTTGATCGGCGTCCTCATCATCATGGCTGTCGCAATCGACCAGTGGATCAGAAAGGTAGCAGGCTGATGACAAAAGAACCCATTCTCACAGCACGCAATCTCGTCAAACGCTATGGTCGTGTGACCGCGCTCGACCGTGCCGATTTCGACCTCTATCCGGGTGAAATTCTGGCCGTGATCGGTGACAATGGCGCCGGCAAATCCTCTCTCATCAAGGCTATCTCCGGTGCGGTAACGCCCGATGAGGGAGAGATAAAGCTTGAAGGCCAGACCGTGCAGTTCCGCTCACCGATCGAGGCGCGCAAGGCAGGTATCGAAACCGTCTATCAGAACCTTGCGCTGTCGCCGGCGCTTTCCATAGCCGACAATATGTTTCTCGGCCGGGAACTTCGCAAACCCGGCATTCAGGGCAGCCTGTTCCGGGCGCTGGACCGTCCGGCCATGGAGAAGTTCGCCCGCGATAAACTGTCGGAACTCGGCCTGATGACCATCCAGAACATCAATCAGGCCGTGGAAACCCTCTCCGGTGGCCAGCGCCAGGGTGTGGCGGTGGCACGTGCTGCGGCCTTCGGCTCCAAGGTCGTCATCCTCGACGAACCAACGGCCGCACTTGGTGTCAAGGAGAGCCGCCGCGTTCTTGAACTCATTCTCGATGTGCGCTCGCGAGGGATGCCGATCGTGCTTATCTCACACAACATGCCGCATGTGTTCGAGGTTGCGGACCGCATCCACATTCACCGGCTGGGCAAGCGCCTGTGCGTCATCAATCCGAAGGACTATTCCATGTCCGACGCCGTCGCTTTCATGACCGGTGCAAAGGAAGCGCCGAAGGAAACGCTTGCCGCATGACGCTGAAGCTTGAGACGATCGCCGAAGACGTTCTTCGGCGGGCAGACGGTAAATTCCGTTTTATCATTGCCATTGCCGGTCCCCCTGGGGCCGGCAAATCCACGCTGGCGGATGCGCTTTGTGATGCTTTGCTGGCGCGGGGCGAAACGGCCGCCGTGCTGCCCATGGATGGCTTCCATATGGACAACGGCATCCTTGAAGAGCGAGGGCTGCTGTCGCGCAAGGGCGCGCCCGAAACCTTCGATGTGCGTGGCTTCCTCGATATCGTCTCCGCCGTCCGCAAGGGCGGGCAGGAGGTGCTTGTTCCGGTTTTTGACCGCTCCCGGGAAATCGCCATTGCGTCCGCCCGCGCTATCGTACCTGAGACACGCTTCATCCTGGCTGAAGGCAATTATCTGCTACTGAACGAGGCGCCGTGGACGAGGCTTTCCGAGAGCTTCGACCTCACCATTTTCGTCGGGCCGTCTGTCGCAGTCCTTGAAGAGAGGCTGCGGAAGAGATGGCAGGGTTACGGTCTCGATGCGGCTGCGATCCACGCCAAACTGTTTGAAAACGATCTTCCGAACGGCAAAAGGGTGATCGAGAACACCCGCCCCGCTGATATTCACATCGATATCTGGGAATAGATTAACGCTTTTCCGTCCTTCAGCGGCAAGGCGCATTTGCCGTTAAGCCTTTGTTGACCATGTGTTGAATCTTTTTGATCCACAGGGTGGGGCTTTTGTGTGTCTATTCATTGACGCAAAAATTTCCTCATATACTATATGTGGTGTTCAAGGTTCTTCCGATTCGCAAGGATTGGGAGCTAAGACGGGAATTCGGTGCGCAACGCCATCATGGTGGAGCAATGCCGAAACTGCCCCCGCAACTGTAAGCGGTGAGCATCGTTCCGATTTGAGCCACTGGAGTCAAAAACTCCGGGAAGGCCGGGATAGATGTTGTGACCCGCAAGTCAGGAGACCTGCCTTGAGCGCAAACGTCCACGGGCGGGGTGTCCGGAAGGAAGGTATGGCGCAAATGAATTGCGTTCGCCCTTTTCTGCCCCCTCCAGAACAAGCTTCGGGGTGAAGTCATGCCAGTGCATTTTTTTGAATTCCTGCGCTCGTCGGCGTAGAGAGTGATTTTTTGCGGCTGAGTTACAGGCCGTTCGCCTCACCTGAATGACAGACCCGTCGCCAGCCGATTGCGACTGCAATCGGCAATGTTGAGCCGTGCGTGAAAGCGGCTTCGAAAGAGGAAATTATGACCGTCACCGTTTACAGCAAGCCCGCCTGCGTCCAATGCACCGCCACCTATCGTGCGCTGGACCGCATCGGCGTCCCCTATGAAATCGTCGATATTTCCGAAGATGCGGATGCGCTCGATCATGTCCGGGGTCTCGGTTACATGCAGGTTCCCGTGGTCGTCGCCGGCGAACGCCATTGGGCGGGTTTCCGGCCGGATATGATCGGCGCGATCAGCTAAGGCGGCAGCGTGATGGGGCTGATCGTTTATTATTCCAGCCGCTCTGAAAACACGCATCGTTTCCTTCTGAAACTGGGGCGGCGATTGTTTCGCCTGCCGCTCGGCGCCGAGGAGGACGTGCCTCATGTGTCTGAGCCATATGTGCTGGTCACCCCCACCTATGGGGGCGGCGGCACCAAAGGGGCCGTGCCGAAGCCGGTCATCCGGTTTTTGAACGAGCCCTCCAACCGAAATCTCATTCGCGGCGTCATCGCGGCGGGAAATACGAATTTTGGCGCAGCCTTCGCATCCGCCGGAGATATCGTCGCGCGCAAATGCGCCGTGCCGTTTCTCTACCGTTTCGAGCTTCTCGGCACGGAGGAAGATGTCGCCAACGTCAAACATGGATTGGAACGATTTTGGACACGCTGACCTCGAGCGCCGCGCTCAACAAGGACGCCAAACAGCCGGCAGCCATAACCCAGAAACCGCTGGATGCGGGCCTGGACTACCACGCGCTGAACGCGATGCTGAACCTCTATGACGAGAACGGAAAGATCCAGCTCGACAAGGATCGCCTTGCGGCCAAACAATACTTCCTCCAGCACGTCAACCAGAATACCGTCTTCTTTCATAACCTACGGGAAAAGATCGATTATCTGGTGACGGAGGGATATTACGAACAGGAGGTGCTGGATCAGTATTCCTTCAATTTCGTCCGCGATCTATACGACGAGGCCTATACCCGGAAATTCCGCTTTCCGACTTTTCTCGGGGCGTTCAAATATTACACCTCCTATACGCTCAAGACCTTCGACGGAAAGCGTTATCTAGAGCGCTACGAGGACCGCGTCTGCATGGTGGCGCTGGCTCTGGCGCGCGGCGACGAACAGCTTGCCCGCGATCTGATGGACGAGATCATTTCCGGCCGCTTCCAGCCGGCGACCCCCACTTTCCTGAACGCCGGCAAAAAAAGCCGTGGCGAACTGGTTTCGTGTTTTCTGCTGCGCGTGGAAGACAATATGGAAAGCATCGGCCGCTCCATCAATTCGGCCCTGCAGCTTTCCAAGCGCGGTGGCGGCGTGGCGCTGTCCCTGACCAATATTCGCGAGTTCGGAGCGCCGATCAAGCAGATCGAAAACCAGTCTTCCGGCGTCATTCCCGTCATGAAGCTATTGGAAGACAGCTTTTCCTATGCCAACCAGCTTGGTGCGCGTCAGGGTGCGGGCGCGGTCTATCTGCATGCCCACCACCCGGATATCATGCGTTTCCTCGATACCAAGCGCGAAAACGCCGACGAAAAAATCCGTATCAAGACCCTGTCGCTCGGCGTGGTAATCCCTGACATCACCTTCGAACTCGCCCGCAACAACGAGGATATGTACCTGTTCTCGCCCTATGATGTGGAGCGGGTTTACGGCGTGCCGTTGACCGAGATTTCGGTCAGCGAAAAATATCATGAGATGGTCGCGGATAGTCGCATCCGCAAGAAGAAGATCAAGGCGCGCGAATTCTTCCAGGTGATCGCCGAAATCCAGTTCGAGAGCGGTTATCCCTACATCATGTTCGAAGATACGGTGAACCGCGCCAATCCGATCGCCGGCCGCATCAGCATGAGCAATCTCTGCTCGGAAATCCTGCAGGTCAGCGAGGCGAGCGAGTTCAATGCCGATCTTTCCTACAGCCATATGGGCAAGGATATTTCCTGCAATCTTGGCTCGCTCAACATAGCCTCGGCGATGGATTCGGCCGATTTCGGCAAGACGATCGAGACCTCCATCCGGGCGCTGACGGCAGTATCGGACATGAGCCACATTTCCTCCGTCCCCTCGGTGGAAAAGGGCAATGACGCCAGCCACGCCATCGGGCTGGGCCAGATGAACCTGCACGGTTATCTGGCACGCGAACGCATCTTTTATGGTTCCGAAGAGGGCGTCGATTTCACCAATATCTATTTCTACACCGTGACCTATCACGCCATCCGCGCCAGCAATCGTATTGCTGCGGAAAGGGGCGAAAGCTTCAAGGGCTTTGAAAATTCAAAATATGCCTCCGGCGACTATTTCGACAAATATACCGACCGGGAATGGCTGCCTGCGACGGAAAAGGTCCGAGAGCTGTTCGAAAAAGCCGGCATTGCCATTCCGACGCAGGAGGACTGGACGGCGTTGAAGCAGGATGTGATGGCATCCGGTCTTTATAACCAAAACCTTCAGGCCGTACCGCCTACTGGCTCGATCTCCTATATCAACCACTCCACCTCTTCCATTCATCCGATCGTCTCGAAGATTGAAATCCGTAAAGAGGGCAAGATTGGCCGCGTTTATTACCCGGCTTCCTACCTCTCGAACGACAATCTCGAATATTATCAGGACGCCTACGAGATCGGTCCTGACAAGATCATCGATACCTATGCGGCAGCCACCCAGCATGTCGATCAGGGCCTGTCGCTGACGCTGTTCTTCCGCGATACGGCGACGACACGCGATATCAACCGGGCGCAGATCTACGCCTGGAAGAAGGGCATCAAGACCATCTATTACATCCGTTTGCGCCAGATGGCGCTGGAAGGCACGCAGGTTCAGGGCTGCGTCTCCTGCACGCTCTGAATTGAGGGACTAAACAATGAACATTGCCGTAAAACCCGCGTCCCGCATTCGCGCGGTCAACTGGAACCGCATTGAGGATGACAAGGATCTTGAAGTCTGGAACCGCCTGACCTCGAATTTCTGGCTTCCGGAAAAAGTGCCGCTTTCCAACGACATTCCCTCATGGGGAACGTTGAAACCGGAAGAGCAGAAGCTGACGATCCGTGTCTTCACCGGGCTGACCTTGCTCGACACCATCCAGAACGGTGTCGGCGCCGTGCGGCTGATGGCGGATTCGGCAACACCGCATGAGGAGGCGGTGCTTTCCAACATCTCCTTCATGGAGGCCGTGCATGCTCGCTCTTACTCTTCGATTTTCTCGACGCTTTGCTCCACGCCTGACGTCGATGATGCCTATCGTTGGTCGGAGGAAAACGAGTTCCTGCAACGCAAATCCGCGCTCATCATGCGGGAATATGACAGCGGTGATCCGCTGAAAAAGAAGATCGCCAGCGTGTTTCTGGAAAGCTTCCTGTTCTATTCCGGCTTCTACCTGCCGATGTTCTGGTCAAGCCGCGCCAAGCTCACCAACACGGCGGATCTGATCCGTCTGATCATCCGCGACGAGGCCGTGCACGGCTATTATATCGGCTACAAGTTCCAGCGGGCGCTGGATCGTCTGGGCGAGGCACAAAGACAGGAGATCAAGGACTTCGCCTTCGATTTCTTGCTCGAGCTTTACGACAACGAAGCGAAATATACCGAAGACCTCTATGACGGCGTCGGTCTGACCGAGGACGTCAAGCAGTTCCTGCATTACAATGCCAACAAGGCCTTGATGAATCTGGGTTACGAAGCGCTGTTTCCGGCCGAGGCCTGCCGGGTCAACCCGGCGATCCTCTCGGCACTCTCACCCAATGCCGATGAAAACCACGACTTCTTCTCCGGTTCCGGCTCGTCCTATGTCATCGGCAAGGCTGTTGCCACCGAAGACGAAGACTGGGATTTCTGAAACCAGAGGCCGGGAAGAACCCGCAGAAGCTACTGCGGGTTCACCACCTGGCTTGCAAGGCGGAAGGGGCTGGACACGGTTGCGCCGATCGCATCGAAAACGAAGGCACCCGCACTGTTGATATCGCCCCCGCGCCTGCTGGATTCCAGCTGCGGCACCATTGACGCCAGCGCGGCATAGCGGTCGTGATTGAGCGGGTCCGACGCCTCCAGATTGGAAATGTCGATGAACTGTACGCCCTCCTTCAGGGCGGCTTCCTGTACCTGTGGGTCGGTCACATCCAGCGCGCCGATGCGGGTAACATCCGCGCCCAAAATGGAGGATGCCTTCAGGGCGCGGTCGTCCTTGGAGACGAGAACGGTGAGCGGCGGGTTGAGCCGGCCGACCACCTCGATCTGTTTGCGAAACACATCGGCGTCGATGTCAGGTGCTGCCAGCACCACCTGCAGCTTGGCGAGCACGTCGTTCCTGCCCTGCAAGCGCAACTGTCGCAGCGCCTCCATGACCAGCCAGCCACCCATGCTGTGGCCAAACACAACAACGCTTTTTCGCGGGGTCTGCCGGGTAAGGTCGATCAGCACACCCGCCAGCGCATCACGCGAGAAGGTCGCCGATTCCTTGTCGGCCACGTAACCGGTGACGTTGGCCTGCGATGGCCAGGAGAACACCAGCGGCACGCCATCCATCTTGGCATCGGCAGCCATTTGCGCGGCGCGGAACAGGGCTTCCTGATAGCTGTAATTATAACCATGCACAAAAAGCGCGATCTGCTTGCCGGACCGGGCGACGTCGCCAAGATCGGCATTGAAGCTCGGCTTCGTCAGCATATCGGCGCGGGTAACGACAAAATCCTTGTTCGGATCCGGCTTGCCGCTGGCCCACTCGATTTTTCCACTTTTATGAGTAGGAGGAATAGAAATGTCGAAGCTTGCATAATTCGGCTCCATTGCCCGCTCCGTGCCAAACCCCTTTTTCGCGTCGGTGTTTTTCTCCCGCGTGCTCACCACATAGGCCGTCACGATTTTCGTGCCGTGAGCCTTGGTGTTTACGGCCTGCAGCACGTCCGCCCCCGGCCTGCCCGCACAGGATGAAAGAAGACCGAGAGTGAGAAGCAGCGAAAAGATCAGGCGCATGAATGGGCTACCGATGATAAGGAACGGCTCATAAATAACCGGCCGTCCGAAAAGTTGCTACTGGAGAATGAATTGCCTTGCTGTGACGGTCTTCGACGCGGATGGACATTCCACTGCTTGCCATCCGGCCATGTTCGTTTTAGGCCGTACAGATGACGAACAAGGTGTCGCTTTTACGGCTGAAACTCACGGACTTCCGCAACTATACGGCGGCGTCGCTCACACTTGATGATCGCCATGTTGTGCTGACCGGCGATAATGGCTCAGGCAAGACCAATCTGCTGGAGGCCGTCTCGTTTCTTTCACCCGGCAGGGGCCTTCGCCGGGCCACCTTGTCCGATGTTACCCGCGTCGGCGCGGACGCCGGGTTCTCGATCTTCGCCGATGTCGAAGGCATGGATGGCGAAGTGGCCATCGGCACCGGGATTGAAGGTGATGGCGACGTGGTGTCGCGTCGCTTGCGGCTGAACGGCACATCGGTAAAATCCGTCGACGAACTGACCGATCATCTGCGCGTGCTGTGGCTGACGCCCGCCATGGACGGCCTCTTCACCGGCTCGTCATCGGACCGCCGGCGTTTTCTCGACCGGCTGGTGCTGTCGCTCGATCCCGCCCATGGCAGGCGGGCAAGCGATTTCGAAAAGGCCATGCGCGGCCGCAATCGCCTGCTGTCGGAAGGCCGTTTTGATCCGGTCTGGCTGGACGGCATCGAAAAACAGATGGCCGAACTCGGCATTTCCATGGCGGTTGCCCGTTATGAAATGCTTGGCCTGTTGAAGACCCTGATTGAGGGCCGGGCCGGCAACGCAGCTTTCCCCTCTGCGGCGCTTTCGCTCTCCGGCTTCATGGATGACGGGCTTCATCGGCCGGCCGTCGATCTGGAAGACGAATATGGTCTAATGCTGCGGGAGGGCCGGTATCGGGACGCGGCGGCAGGCCGCACGTTGGACGGCCCGCATCGCGTCGATCTCTTCGTGCGCCATGCGGAAAAGAATATGGAAGCCGAACGCTGTTCAACGGGGGAGCAGAAGGCGCTTCTTGTCGGGCTGGTGCTTGCCCATGCGCAGCTGACCGCGAATATGACCGGACATGCGCCCATTCTGCTCCTGGACGAAATCGCCGCCCATCTGGACGAGGGCAGGCGGGCCGCTTTGTTCGATCTCATCCACGCGCTCGGCGGCCAGAGTTTCATGACCGGAACGGATGCGGCCATGTTCTCCGCCCTTGGTGAGCGGGCGCAGTTCTTCAATGTTTCCCACGGGAGCGTCACAGTATGACGGCTAAGAGATGGAGGACGACATGGACCCGCTGAGCCCGGAAGAAATCGAACGCTACAAACGCCACATCCTGTTGCCCGAAATCGGCGGTGCCGGTCAGCAGCGGCTGAAGGCAGCGCGCGTGCTGGTCATTGGAGCAGGTGGGCTCGGAGCGCCCGTCCTTCATTATCTTGCCGCCGCGGGTGTCGGCACGCTCGGCATGATCGACGACGATGTGGTCTCCCTGTCCAACCTCCAGCGGCAGGTGATCCACGATACCGGCACGATCGGTGAGCTGAAAACGCAAAGCGCCCGCAAGGCCATTGCCCGGCTCAACCCGCAGGTCCGCACGCTGGCTTATGAGGAACGTTTTTCGCAGGTCTGGGCGCATGACCACCTGCCATCCTTCGATCTCCTGATCGACGGCTCGGACAATTTTGAAACGCGTTATGCCGCCGCCGATGCGGCGGAAGCTGCGAAAAGGCCGCTGGTGACGGGCGCGGTCGGTCGTTTCGATGGGTCGGTCACGGTGCTGAAGCCCTATGAGACCAATGCGGAAGGCACTCTGTTGCCGGGTTACCGCGATCTGTTTCCGGAACCGCCGCCGCAGGGTCTCATTCCCAATTGCGCGGAAACCGGCATCGTCGGCGCGCTGACCGGGGTTATCGGCACCCTCATGGCCATGGAGGCGATCAAGGTGATCACCGGTGCCGGTGAGCCGCTGATCGGTCGCCTGCTGCTCTATGACGCACTGTCGGCCCGTTTTGAAACCGTGCGTTACAAGCGCCGGCCAGCCGGAAAGAAGTTATGATCGAGATCGCAAAAGTTGGGGAAGAATTCGATCGCTGGCGGGAATTGCTGGCGCTCATCATGGCGTCCTTTGCCTATATGGATGGCGTCATCGACCCGCCATCCTCGGCCCATCGCCTGACACTGGAAAATCTTGCCGAAAAAGCGAGGGCGGAGATTGCTTTCGTGGCGCTTGATGGTGATGAACTGTTGGGCTGCCTGTTTTGCCGGCCGGAGCCGCCGGCCTGTCTTTATGTCGGCAAGCTGTGTGTTTCCCCGAAAGCGCAGGGAAAGGGCATCGGCAGGATGCTGCTTGAAAGAGCTGAAGCATTGGCCAGCGAATTGGCACTGCCGACGCTACGCTTGGAAACACGCATCGAACTTGGTGCCAATCATGCCAAATTCGCCGCCTGGGGTTTCGTCAGGACCGCTGAAAATGCCCATGCCGGTTATGATCGAATAACTTCGATTGAAATGACGAAATTTCTTGGCTGAGGCTGCCTAATTCTGCCCTGCGCTAATCCGGTCCGGGACGGCCGAAAAAGCCCGTGGATAGAGGCATGACGCCCCTATCGTAAAAGGCCGGACTGAAGCATCTGCGAGAGAAAGACAGAAGAGACGCGGTCAGCGCCGGTCTGTGGCTGGACTTCGGTTGACCCCACCCGCCAGATGCCTTTATCCGGCCCACTGAAGAGCTGCATTTCCGTCGTGACCTTGTAGGTGAGTGGAGCCGCCTTCGTGGCCTCGACCATCTGCTTCATAAGTTTCGCGGAAGGCATGCGGGTTTTATCGCCAATATCGTCCGCATTTGCGTTGGCCTTCAGCCGCTGGAACGCAGGCCCGACATCCGGCAGGGAGCAGTTCATCTTTATCCGCGCTACAAAGAGGCCCGAGGGCGATTGGGAACCGATACGCGCAGGCTCGGCCTCACAGCGCACCCGCTCCGTGCTCGCCACCCAGAGCCGTGCAAACTGGTCGGACTGCTCGTTTGTGGTTCCCTTGGGAGCGTGCATGCCCTTGTATTTGCGCTGCCACGCGACCGGATTGGTAACCAGATCCATGTTGATGTAGCGCGGGCCATTGCCCGAAGCTCCCCATTCCTTGTTCAGGCGAACCATGCTGGCGCGATCAAAATTCAGCCAGGCGCGATAATAGAGTTCCGCGGTTTCTTCGGGTGAGGGCGAAGCCGCCTGGGCCGGGCCGCTGACCAGAACGAGCATGACGGATATGAGCAGCAAAAACTTCGCCTGAATTCTCATGGAATTCTCCCTCACACGTGAAAATCGGACAACGCTTGCCTTGGCCAGCTCAGCTCCGCCCCGGCAGCACCCGGTTCGGCGGGCGGTGCCCGTCGAAGAGCGTGCGGATGTTGATGATGACCTTGTCGCCCATCTCGATGCGGCCTTCGATGGTCGCGGAGCCCATATGCGGCAGCAATACGACCCTGCCTTCCTTGGCGAGCTTGATGAGCTTGGGGTTCACCGCAGGCTCGTTCTCATAGACATCGAGGCCGGCGCCGGCGATCTTTCCCTCGCGCAGGCATTGGATCATCGCCGCTTCGTCGATGATATCGCCACGCGCGGTATTAACGATGTAGCTGGTCGGCTGCATCAACGCCAGGCGCCGCGCCGAGATCAGGTGATAGGTCGCAGGTGTCGAGGGGCAATTGACGGAAACGATATCCACCCGCGCCAGCATCTGGTCGAGGCTGTCCCAATAGGTTGCCTCAAGCTCCGCCTCCGTCGCCGGGCTGACGCGTTTGCGGTTGTGATAATGAATGGAAAGCCCAAAGGCCTTGGCGCGCCGCGCAACCGCGGTTCCGATCCGGCCCATGCCGACAATGCCGATACGTTTTCCGGAAATGCGCCGCCCGAGCATCCAGGTCGGCGACCAGCCCAGCCATTCGTCCGAGCCATTGGCAAGCACGCGCGTGCCTTCGATCATGCGGCGCGGCACGGCCAGCACCAGCGCCATGGTGATGTCGGCGCTATCCTCGGTCAGCACATTCGGCGTATTGGTGACAGTGATACCTTTTCTGGCGGCGGCATCGACATCCACATGGTCTATGCCGTTGGAAAAGCTGGCGATCAGCTTCAGTTGCGGCCCGGCCTTCTCGATCATGGCGGCAGTGATGCGGTCGGTCACGGTCGGCACCAGCACATCGACCCGCTGCATGGCGGCGACAAGCTCTTCCTCGTTGCGCTGCGTATCGTCGATATTCAGTTCGGCATCGAAGAGTTCGCGCATTCTGGTTTCGACGACGTCAGGCAATTTGCGGGTGATATAAACTGTCGGTCTCTTCTTGTGGGTCATCGTTTGCCGCTGCCTTGTTCAGAAGTCATTAACCAGAAAGAGCGATAATTTCTCTCAATCAGGGCGTTTCTACCAGACCCGCCGGCGAAGACAAACAAAACTCGCCGAGGCTCGAGGCATGTGGAAACGAGCCTCCTCGAATATCATCCGGTTTGCAGAAGGCGGGAAACGGAAATGGGCATGCGCAGTGTGGTTTTTATCGTTTGCATTGCATTGTCTTTGGGCCTCTTTGGTACGGCAACCGAAGCCATGGCGCAGGGTGCCGCCAAGGGCGCAAGCGGCTTGCCCTTGCCGCGTTTTGTCAGCCTGAAATCCAGGCGCGTCAATATGCGCATCGGCCCCAGCACGGATTATGCCGTGTCGTGGATGTATATGAAATCGGGAATGCCGGTCGAAATCATCCAGGAATATGAAAACTGGCGGCGCATCCGTGACGCCGATGGCACGGAAGGCTGGGTCAACCAGGCGCTGCTGTCGGGCGAGCGCACGGCCGTTGCCGCGCCGTGGATGCGCGGCAAGGGCAAGGACGTTTACGTCAACATGCGCCGCGATGCGCAGTCGGGCGCTTCGGTCATTGCCCGGCTGGAGCCGGGCGTCGTCTTCAGGATCGGCGAATGCAATGGCGACTGGTGCCGTGCCGAGGCCGGTCAGGCCTCGGGCTGGGTATCACAGGGCGAAATCTGGGGTGCTTATCCCGGAGAGGCCTTTAAATAAGGCCGTGCTTTGCGCCAAGCGCCTTGAGCGATGACATCGGGCGCGGCCCGACCTGCTGAATGACGGCGGCGGCCGCAAGGCAGCCGAGCTTGCCGCAATCTTCGAGCGAGCGGTCCTGCGTATAACCGAACAGGAAGCCGGCGGCGAAAAGATCACCTGCACCTGTCGTATCGACCACATCATGCACGGGATAGGCCTCTACCTTCACACGCTCAGTGCCGCGCAGGATAACAGCACCTTCTTCGCTCATCGTCACCGCCGCGATCTTGCAATCGGCGGCGATTTTCGTCAGCGCCAGCTCGAAATCGTCGGTTTCGTAAAGCGAAAGCGCTTCCTGCTTGTTGGCGAAAACGATGTCCACCGTGCCGGAGCGCATCAGGTCGAGAAATTCCTCGCGGTAACGGCCGACGCAGAAACTGTCGGACAGCGTCATGGAAACTTCGCGGCCATTTTCATGCGCAATGCGGGCGCATTCGCGAATGGCGTCCTTGGCGCGCGGCGGATCCCACAGGTAACCTTCGAAATAGGTGACCTTGGTCTGCGCCACGACGTCGTCTTCGACGTCTTCAGGGCCAAGATCGACGCAAGCGCCAAGATAGGTGTTCATCGAACGCTCGCCGTCTTCGGTGACGAAGATCATCGAACGGGCGGTCGGCGGAAACGTGCCTTCCGGCTTCGTTTCGAAATAGACGCCCTGCGCGCGGATATCGTGCTGGAAGATTTCTCCGAGCTGGTCTTCGGCGACCTTGCCGAAATAGGCGGCCTTGCCGCCGAAATTCGCAACGCCCGCGGCCGTGTTGCCGGCACTTCCGCCAGAGGCTTCGAGAGCCGGCCCCATCAGCGAATAAAGCAGCTCGGCCCGTTCCGCATCGATGAGGTTCATCGCGCCTTTGGTAATGGCATTGTCGTTGAGAAAGCGATCATCGCAGCGAGAGATGATGTCGACGATGGCATTGCCGACAGTCAGTACGTCGAATTTCGTCATAGGCCCTATCCGGTTCGCACGAGGTGTGTGCGTATTTTTTAAACGGTCTTAAACATTTCTGGCGGCAAGAAAAGCCCAAAGGGAAAATATGCGGTTCTCCCCCCAAGAAGACGAAACACGTCATTTGCCTGTAATGTGGTTAAGCTATTGCTCCTTTCAGAGCAAAAGGTGTGTGAATGCGTACCGGAATGGAAGACATGATGGTCTTCTGGCTCAACCGTTATCTCCGCCACGGATGTACTGGCGGCGTATAACGGACATAAAAGGCGGGGGAAACCCCGCTTTTTCTTTTGGTGTGACACCACGGAATGCGGTTTGCACGCAGCGGCGAGCCCTCTCGGTGAAGGCACTCAATCGGTCTGTCTCCTGCGTTGCAGGCAATCCGCAATTGGGCGAAAACAAGGAAGTGCCGCGTTTTCGCGATTCCATTTCGGTGGAAAACGCTCTAAAGCGGGGTATCTCCCGAAAAGCCGCGAAAGCTTTCCCTCCATGTCTGCCGTTGCCGCTAACGTCGCTCCAATTTTCATTCTCATCCTGATCGGCTGGCTCACCGTCAAGGCCGGTCTGTTCCGGGCCGATGCCGGTGAGATTCTCAGCGATTTCGTGTTCAAGATCGCCGTGCCGACTTTGATCTTTCGCACGCTCGCGGAAGCGAATTTTCACGGTGCATCGCCTTTCCGGCTCTGGATCACCTATTTCGCCGGCGTGGCCGTGACCTGGACAATCGGACATATCGTCACCCGTTACGCCTTCAAGCAGGATGTGCGTATCGCTGTGATTGCCGGGATTTCCTCGGCCTTTGCCAACAATATCTTCATCGGTCTGCCGCTCGTCGGTCGGTCCGTGGGGGATGAGGGGCTGGTGGCTCTCTCCATCCTGCTGGCCATCCACCTGCCGGTCATGATGATCGCCGGCACGATCTTGATGGAGAACGCCACGCACAAGGCGGTCGGCGGCGAAAAGCGAAGCATGGCTGCGGTCTTCAAACAGGTAGGTCGTAATCTCGTCACCAATCCGCTGGTGATCGGCCTGGCGATCGGGCTTTCGACCAATGTTTCAGGTGTGACGCTGACGCCCATCCTCAAAACCGTGGTCGATCAGATTGCTTCGATGGCAGGGCCAGCGGCACTCATCTCGCTTGGCATGGCGCTGACGAAATATACCATTCGCGGCAATTTGGGCATTGCCGTCACCATGACGGTGTTCAAACTGCTGCTTCTGCCCGCCTGCGTGTGGGCCATGGGTCATGCTCTCGGCCTCAGCCACGAATGGACGGCGGCACTTGTGCTCACCTCGTCGGTGCCGACGGGGGTGAATGCGTGGTTGATCGCCAACCGCTTCGGCATCGGCCACAGCGTTGCGGCCTCCACCATCAGCATTTCCACGGCGACCGGCGTTCTTTCCGTGTCGCTGTGGGCATGGCTGCTGAGCTGATGACTCTGCCGAATTGATTATTTCTGGGCGCTGAGGATCTTGAAGCGGGCGTTACGGCACACCTCGGCGCTGGTGCGGAATTCCGCTGCCAGCACCGGCTCATAGGGCATGCCGCGATTGGCGACCATCAGCAGCTTTCCGCCACTGCGTAGCGCGCCTGCAGCCGTCTTGATGAAGGCCTGACCGAGTGCAGGCTCCGCCGCCTGTCCCGCCGCATGGAAAGGCGGATTCATGATGATGAGGTCATATTTTTCCTTCGGCGGCTCGTTTGCCAGATCCTGCCAGAAGAAACGTGCCGTCAGTCGCGGCGTGTTTTCAAGAAGATTGGTTTTCGCAAATTCCAGCGCGTTCCAGTCGGCTTCGAAAAGGTCGATACGGGCCGTGCGCGGCGATTTTTCCGCCAGCATGACCGAGAGATAACCCCAGCCCGCGCCGAAATCGGCAGCATTGCCGTCAAAATCGGTCGGCAGGCGCGATGCCAGAAGCTCCGAACCGTCATCGACGCGGTCATGTGAGAACATACCGGGCAGGGCGGTGAAACGCCCTTCAACCGTTACGGGCTTTTGGGCAAGTTTGGAGACTGCAAGGGCCACATCGTCGGGGCGTCGGAACCAGAGTGCAACGCCGTGGTATTTAGGTGTGGAGTCGGCCTCGATGCCAAGCTTCGCAAGCGTCTTGCGCAGCGTCACGATACCGTCTTCCTTCGATCCCGCTGCGACGATCAGGCCGCCGGCTTTCACGCGCGACAGCGCTTCGGCAACACGGTTTTCGTTCTCGCCACGATGTTTGCCGCACAGCAACAGCGCCGCATCGTAGTCTTCGCCTGAAATGTCCGGGGTGACCTGCGCGCCTTGCGCCTGCAGAGCCCGGTAAAGCGGCCGAAGGTGTTGGACGGCAATAATCTCCGCGTCAAAACCATCCAGCTTCGGGCCGGCCTCCGCTCCCAGAAACAGAACGCGTTCGCCCTCTTTCGGCATGTCGAGCATTTCTGCGGCAAAGGGGTGGAACAGGGTTTTAACAGCGTCGCGGCTCATGGGAGCGTCCTTAAGATGAAATAGAAAAAAGGCGCGGGCAAAACCCGCGCCTCGATAGGGTCTGGCGACGCTGCCTTATTCGGCAGCGGCTTCGCCATCTTCCTTCTTCTTGTCGGCAGCGACTTCCTGACCGGTTGCCTGATCGACAACCTTCATGGACAGGCGAACCTTGCCACGCTCGTCGAAGCCCATCAGCTTGACCCAGACCTTGTCGCCTTCCTTGACGACGTCGGAGGTCTTGGCAACGCGATCAGATGCAAGCTGCGAGATGTGAACGAGGCCGTCACGCGCGCCGAAGAAGTTGACGAATGCGCCGAAGTCGGCGGTCTTGACGACCGTGCCTTCGTAGATTGCGCCGACTTCCGGTTCAGCAACGATCGAGTGGATCCACTTGCGGGCCGCTTCGATTTCCTTGCCGGAAGCAGAAGCGATCTTGACGGTGCCGTCATCCTCGATGTTGATCTTCGCGCCGGTCTTTTCGACGATTTCGCGAATGACCTTGCCGCCGGAGCCGATGACTTCACGGATCTTGTCGACCGGAATGTTCATGACTTCGATGCGCGGTGCGAATTCGCCGAGCTGACCACGGCTCTCGGTGATGGCGTTGGCCATTTCGCCGAGAATGTGCTTGCGGCCACCCTGTGCCTGCTCCAGAGCGATCTTCATGATCTCTTCGGTGATACCGGCGATCTTGATGTCCATCTGCAGCGAGGTGATGCCGTCGGCCGTACCCGCAACCTTGAAGTCCATGTCGCCGAGGTGGTCTTCGTCACCGAGGATGTCGGAGAGAACCGCAAAGCGCTCGCCTTCGAGGATGAGACCCATGGCGATACCGGCAACCGGCTTAGCCAGCGGAACGCCAGCGTCCATCAGGGCGAGCGAGGTGCCGCAAACCGTTGCCATCGACGAAGAGCCGTTGGACTCGGTGATTTCGGAAACGACGCGCAGCGTGTAGGGGAACTGTTCCGCCGTCGGCAGCATCGGGCGAATAGCGCGCCATGCGAGCTTGCCGTGACCGATTTCGCGGCGGCCCGGGGAGCCCATGCGGCCTGTTTCACCGACCGAGTAGGGCGGGAAGTTGTAATGCAGCAGGAAGCGTTCCTTGTACATGCCGGTCAGGCTGTCGACATACTGTTCGTCTTCGCCGGTGCCGAGGGTGGCAACAACGATCGCCTGCGTTTCACCGCGAGTGAACAGTGCCGAACCATGCGTGCGCGGCAGAATGCCGACTTCAGAGACGATCGGACGAACGGTCGACAGATCGCGGCCGTCGATACGGCTCTTGGTGTCGAGAACGTTCCAGCGAACGATCTTGGCCTGGAGGTGCTTGAAGACAGCGCCGATTTCTTCAGGGCTGTACTTGGCTTCGCCTTCTTCCGGCAGGAAGTGAGCCTTGACCTTTGCCTTCACGGCATCGACGGCGGCGTAACGGGCAGCCTTTTCGGTGATCTTATAGGCAGTGCGCAGTTCGGTTTCGGCAAGGCCAAGCATTTCGTTTTCGAGCGCGGAGAAATCTTCCGGTTCGAATTCGCGCGGTTCCTTGGCGGCAACTTCGGCGAGCTTGATGATCGCGTCGATAACCGGCTGGAAGCCGCGATGGCCGAACATGACGGCGCCGAGCATGATGTCTTCGTTGAGTTCCTTGGCTTCCGATTCAACCATCAGGACGGCGTCCTGCGTGCCGGCGACAACCAGATCCAGAACCGACTCGTCCATCTCATCAAGATGCGGGTTCAGAACGTATTCGCCGTTGATGTAACCAACGCGCGCGCCGCCGACCGGGCCCATGAAGGGAATGCCGGACAGTGTGAGGGCTGCGGATGCGGCAACCATCGACAGAACGTCCGGGTCATTTTCCAGATCGTGCTGAATGACGGTGACGACAACCTGTGTGTCGTTCTTGTAGCCTTCAGGAAACAGCGGGCGGATCGGACGGTCGATCAGGCGGGAAACCAGTGTTTCCTTTTCGGAAGGACGACCTTCGCGCTTGAAATAACCGCCGGGGATCTTGCCGGCTGCGTAGGTCTTTTCCTGATAGTTGACCGTCAGCGGAAAGAAGTCCTGTCCCGGCTTCGGAGACTTTGCGGAAACCACGGTCGCGAGAACCATCGTCTCGCCGTAGGTTGCGATGACGGCGCCGTCAGCCTGACGGGCAACCTTGCCGGTCTCGAGCTTCAGCGGGCGGCCTGCCCATTCGATTTCCACGGAGTGTTTATTGAACATATCTTGTCCTTGTTTGTACTTGCCCGCCTTATGGGGGCAAAGAACGACGCGATCACGGGCAAGACAGCGGGAGGCTTTCGAGGTGCAAGCATCCGGCAATCCTGCCCCATGACAGGTCTGCGGTTGAAAAGGCGACACCGGCCCATCCGGTTCTACCTTATCGCCCGGTGGGCCGCATTTGCAGCAACCGCCCGGAAATTCGTGGGCTTCATAAGGCCCGATATAAAAACCGGCGGGTATCGTTGTGAAACCCGCCGGATAAAATTTTAGCGGCGGATGCCGAGAGCACCGATCAGCTTGGTATAACGGCCTTCGTCCTTCTTCTTCAGATAGTCGAGAAGCGAACGGCGGGTCGAAACCAGCGTCAGAAGACCACGACGGGAGTGGTTGTCCTTCTTGTGGTCCTTGAAGTGACCGGTCAGGTTGTTGATCCGCTCGGTCAGGATTGCGACCTGAACTTCCGGAGAACCAGTGTCACCTTCCTTGGTGGCATATTCCGTGATGAGGGCGGCTTTGCGCTCTACAGTAATCGACATCGTGCGATCCTTTCTTGTTTTAAGGAAAAACGGGGACGCCTAGAGCCGGGATGTCGTCCAGCTCTGGCCATTCAGTAGCATAGGCAAAGCCCAAGCTGGCGCTGCCTATAAACTATTCCGGGTACAATTGAAAGAGGCGATTGACTGCGCCGTTTCAGCCAAAAACCCGCTTCGGCCGAAACTCTCCTTCGCCGATCTCGCCAATGGCGACGAGCTTGCCCTGCACGGTGGCATAGGCTTCCGGATGATTGGCTGGCGCATCGCGCCCGCGCAGCAGGATCGGATTGCCCATCTTCAGCCGATGTGCCTGATCGTCGTTGATGATCAAATGAGGAAGTGACGAAAGCGCCTCCGCCGTGTCGATCAGATAGACATCCAGCGCCTCGAGCCGCTCGTCGCGGTCTTCGATGGCCTCTAGCGCCGTCAACGTCTCAAGCGGCACCATCATGTCTTCGCCGAAGGGGGCGACCATGGTGCGGCGCAACTGCGAAATATGGCCGAAACAGCCCAGGTCTTGACCCATGTCGCGCGCCAGTGCCCGCACATAGGTTCCCTTGCCGCATTCCACTTCGAAATGCGCGGTATCGGCGTCGGGGCAAGCGAGCAGCGTCAGGCGATGAATCTCCACCTCGCGTGCCGGGATTTCCACCGTCTCGCCTTCGCGCGCCAGATCATAGGCGCGCTCGCCGGCGATCTTGATGGCTGAAAATTGCGGCGGTATCTGCTCGATTACACCGGTGTAGTTGGGCAGAATATCGCGGATTGCCTGTTCATCCGGACGCTGGTCGGAGGAGTTGATCACCTCGCCTTCCAGATCGTCGGTCGCGCGTTGTTCGCCCCAGGTCACGGTAAATTCGTAGATTTTTCGGCCGTCCATGACGTAAGGCACGGTCTTGGTGGCGTCACCGAGCGCAATCGGCAGCATGCCGGAAGCCAGCGGATCGAGCGTGCCGGCGTGGCCCGCCTTCTGGGCATTGAACAGCCACTTGATCTTGGAAACGGCTTCGGTGGAACCGAAATCGAGCGGCTTGTCGAGAATGAGCCAGCCCGAGATCGGGCGGCCCTTGGGTTTGCGGTGCTGCTGTTTGCGTGGTTTGGACATGCTTCAGTTCTGTTCGTCGTCTTTTTCGTTTGAAGGTCCAAGATCGCGCTGCACCTCCGGTGACCGCAGGAGTGCGTCGATCTTCTGGTAGTTGTCGAAACTGGTATCGTCGCGAAAGCGCAGTTCCGGCATGTATTTCATTTGCCGCAGTTGCGGGCCGAGGCGGCCCCGCATGAATTTCGCGTGGCGGTTCAGCGCGCTGATGATGTCGGTGTGATCGGCAACGCCAAGCGGCGTCACATAGGCAGTCGCGATCTTGAGATCGGGCGACATGCGCACTTCCGAGATGGAAATAACGGCGCTTTCGATCAGATCGTCGCGGACTTCGCCGCGCTGGAGAATTTGCGTCAGTGCGGCGCGCACCTGTTCGCCAACGCGCAGCATGCGTTGCGAAGGGGCCGATGATGTTGCTTTTGCCATGGGTAATGCCTCAAACAAAGCGAGCGCCGGTTAAGCCGGCGCCCGACAGTAAAGTCCTGTTTTGCGACGAGACGCTTAGAGCGTTCTCGTGATGTGCTCGACGCGGAAGCACTCGATGGTGTCGCCGGCGCGGATGTCTTCGTAGTTTTCGAATGCCATACCGCACTCCTGACCAACAGGCACTTCGTTGACTTCGTCCTTGAAGCGCTTGAGGGTCTTGAGCTTGCCTTCGTGGATGACGACGTTGTCGCGTACCAGACGCACACCCGCACCACGTTCCACCTTGCCTTCGACGACGCGGCAACCCGCGACCTTGCCGACCTTGGTGATGTTGAACACCTCGAGGATTTCGGCATTGCCGAGGAAGGTCTCGCGACGTTCCGGCGAAAGAAGACCCGACATGGCCGCCTTAACGTCATCCACCAGATCGTAGATGATGTTGTAGTAGCGGATTTCGATACCGGCGCGCTCAGCCGCCTGACGGGCCTGCACATTGGCACGCACGTTGAAGCCGATGATCGCGGCGTTGGATGCTTCGGCAAGCGAAATATCCGATTCCGTGATACCGCCGGCGCCCGAATGGACGATGCGGGCACGAACTTCGTCGGTGCCGAGCTTGTCGAGTGCGCCGGCAATGGCTTCGATCGAGCCCTGCACGTCGCCCTTGATCAGCAGCGGGAATTCCTTCATCCCCGAAGACTGTAGCTGGCTCATCATCTGTTCCAGCGAACCGCGCTGGCCCGTCTGGCGGGCGACAGCCTTGTCGCGTGTCAGACGCTGGCGATACTCGGAAATCTCGCGGGCGCGGCTTTCGTTTTCGACGACCGCAAAACGGTCACCGGCCGAAGGCGTGCCGGAAAGGCCGAGGACCTCGACCGGCATGGCCGGACCGGCTTCCTTGACGTGTTCGCCCTTGTCGTTGACGAGCGCGCGCACGCGGCCCCACTGATCACCGGCAACGATGATCTGACCGGGCTTCAGCGTACCCTTCTGAACCAGAACGGTGGCAACCGAGCCACGGCCACGGTCGAGTTCGGCTTCGATGACCGTGCCTTCTGCGGTACGGCTCGGATCCGCCTTCAGATCGAGGATTTCGGCCTGGAGCAGGATCGCTTCGAGCAGCTTGTCGAGGTTGAGCTTGTTCTTGGCCGAAACCTCGACATCAAGAACTTCACCCCCCATCGATTCCACGAAAACTTCGTGCTGCAGCAGCTGCTGGCGAACCTTTTCAGGGTTTGCCTCGTGCTTGTCGATCTTGTTGATTGCAACGACGATCGGAACACCGGCCGCCTTGGCGTGATTGATGGACTCGATCGTCTGCGGCATCACGCTATCGTCTGCGGCAACAACCAGCACGGCAATATCGGTCGCCTGTGCGCCACGGGCACGCATGGCCGTAAAGGCGGCGTGGCCGGGGGTGTCGATGAAGGTGATCTTGTGACCGTTCTTCTCGACCTGATAGGCGCCGATATGCTGGGTGATGCCACCGGCTTCACCGGAAACGACATTCGCCTGACGGATGGCGTCGAGCAGCGAGGTCTTGCCGTGGTCGACGTGACCCATGATCGTGACGACCGGCGGACGGGAAACCATTTCGCCTGCGTCATCCGCCTGGTTGAAGATGCCTTCTTCCACATCGGATTCGGAAACGCGCTTGACGGTGTGGCCGAATTCGACGGCGATCAGTTCCGCCAGATCGGCGTCGATCACGTCGCCCGGCTTCATCATCTGGCCTTCCTTCATCAGGAACTTGATGACGTCGACGGCGCGTTCGGACATGCGCTGCGACAGTTCCTGAATGGTGATGGTTTCCGGCAGGATGACTTCGCGCATAACCTTTTCGCGGGTTTCCTGCATCTGGCTGCGACGGAACTTCTCCTGGCGGCGGCGCATGGATGCCATGGAGCGGCCGCGCTGGGTGCCGTCTTCTTCCAGATTGGATGTGACGGTGAGCTTGCCGCGACGACGCTCTTCTTCTGTCTTGAGGCGGGCAGCGGGCTTGGCCGGAACCGGAGCCGTGACCTTGCCGCGAGCCGGAAGGCTGCTACTGCGACGCACGGCACCACGATCTTCCTCTTCGTCACCACCGGTACGACGTCCGCGCGGAGCAGCGGCGTCAGGCGTGGCGGGAGCGGAACGGGGAGCAGCCGTGGCAGACTGAGGACGGGCGTCGGTGCGTGGCGCCGGCGTAAAGGCCGCAGCCGGCCTTTCGCCGGTCGGTTCGGATTTCGCCGCAACAGCAGGCTGGCTTGCCGCTACCTTGGCAGCCGCAGCCTCTTCGGCAGCGCGGTTTGCGGCCTCGACCTTTTCGGCCGCGATGCGCTGTTCTTCCTCGACCTTGCGGCGGGCTTCGTCTTCGGCGCGCTGCTTGGCTTCCACCACGTCACGAGCCTGCGCTTCCATCAGCGCACGGCGACGGGCTTCCATCTCACCTGCGGAAAGATCGTGCAGAACGTTGCCGCGCGGACGGTCAGGCTGGCGCTGCTGGGGTGCGGACGAGCCGGGACGCTGCTGCGACTGGGAAGAACCCGGACGCTGCTGCTGGCCGCCTGGCTGATGAATGCGCGGCTGGGGAGCCTGCGGACGCGCTGCCACGGGGGCAGGGGCAGGTGCCGCGGGCTTCGGCGCTGGTGCTGCTGCCACGACGGGCTGAACCGGCTTCTCGTCTTCGGGACGTAGGGGGCGGCGCTTGCGTGTTTCCACGACAACCGCATTTGTGCGACCTCGACCCATATCCTGCCGCACGGTACCCTGATTCATCCCGCCCGGCTTGAGGGTGAGAGTCTTCTTGGCCGGCGCGTTAAGTGTCTTGTCGTCGTTGTTGTCGGTCATTCGTTCCCGTTCCTTCGGACGAGAACCGGATGACGTCCATCAGGTCTCGTCGTTCAATTGCTGCATCGGAACGCGGCGACCGTTCATGTCGGTTAACCGCGTCATTGTTCTGTCCGGGCAGCGTCGCGTTCCGCCTGAGATCGACCGCCAAGGCGGTACTGCTCAAGCATCGTTGCGCGCTTCACTACACCCTCACCCGCCTGCCCCGCAAGCGCGCAAGCATGGATAAAAGCATTCTGGCCCATCAACTCGTCCATTTCGGCGCTACTGAAGAGCCGGAAGGACGGAATTTCATTGCCGGCATCGCTGCCGAACGCCCAGGCCCTGCGGGCCTGGTCCAGTTTTCGAACGCCGTCTGCCGCGGCATCGGTTGCGTGGAACACGGCAATCGCGTTCCCGGACCGGACGGCGGCATCGACCTTCGTTGCGCCGCTGATGAACTGGCCCGCCTTGCGCGCCATGTTCATCATTCCGGCAAGCTGCTGCGCCATCAGCCGGTCGAGCAAAGCAAGAAGCTCCGGTCCGGCCTTGACGTCGCGTTTGAGTGCCCGTGCGAAGATCTTCTTCGCAATGGCTTTCTCGATCAGGGCGCGCTCGGGTGTTACCCAGCAGCCGCGCCCCGGCAATTGGCGTTTCAGATCCGGAACGACGCTGCCGTCCGGGCCTGCGACGAAGCGGATCAGCTCATCCGGCGATCCGCTTTGCCGTGTCACAATGCACATACGTCCATTGACGTTGCCTTCCAGCCGCCCGTCCTCATCGGTTTCGGGCAACTCGTCCGGCTCATGCGCCTGCGATGTCATTCCTGTTCGGCGGTATCCGCCTCCTCGGTAGCTTCGGCATCGGCTTCCTCTTCGGAAGCGAGATCTTCGGCCGTGATCCAGCCAGCCAGAAGACGGGCCTGTACCACCATGTTCTCAGCCTCGACGCGCGAAACGTCGAGCTTGGAGAAGATGCCTTCGAACTTCTTCGTCTCGCCGTCCTTGCGCTCGCTCCAGCCGACCAGATCGTCCGCCGCACAACCGGCAAAGTCTTCGATCGTCTTGATGCCGTCTTCACCCAGCGCGACCATCATCTGCGATGTCAGGCCGTCGATCTGGCGCAGCTCGTCGGCAACGCCGAGTTCCTTGCGCTTGGCGTCCATTTCGGCTTCCAGACGTTCCAGATATTCGCGGGCGCGGGTCTGGATTTCATCGGCGGTGTCTTCGTCGAAACCGTCGATCGAGGAAATTTCGCCAAGATCGACATAGGCAAGTTCTTCAACCTGCGCGAAGCCTTCGGAGGCCAGAACCTGGCCGACCATCTCGTCGACGTCGAGAGCATCCATGAACAGCGCCGTGCGCTCGTTGAATTCCTTCTGGCGGCGCTCGGACTCTTCCTGCTCGGTCATGATGTCGATATCCCAGCCGGTCAGCTGCGATGCCAGACGCACGTTCTGGCCACGACGGCCGATGGCAAGCGACAGCTGCTCGTCGGGAACCACCACTTCGATACGCTCGGACTCTTCATCCAGAACGACCTTGGCCACTTCAGCGGGCTGCAGGGCGTTGACGATGAAGGAAGCCGGATCCTGGCTCCACGGAATGATGTCGATCTTCTCACCCTGCAATTCGCCGACGACGGCCTGAACGCGCGAACCGCGCATACCGACGCAGGCGCCGACCGGATCGATGGAGCTATCGTTCGAGATAACGGCGATCTTGGCGCGCGAACCGGGGTCACGGGCAACCGACTTGATCTGGATGATGCCGTCGTAGATTTCCGGAACTTCCATGGTGAACAGCTTCACCATGAACTGCGGATGGGTACGCGACAGGAAAATCTGCGGGCCGCGCTGTTCGCGGCGAACGTCGTAAACGTAAGCGCGCACGCGATCACCGTAACGCATGTTTTCGCGCGGGATCATTTCGTCACGACGGATGATGCCTTCGCCACGGCCGAGATCGACGATGACATTGCCGTATTCGACACGCTTGACGGTGCCGTTGACGATTTCGCCGATGCGATCCTTGAATTCGTCATACTGACGGTCACGCTCGGCTTCACGAACCTTCTGCACGATCACCTGCTTGGCGGACTGTGCGGCGATACGGCCAAAATCCATTGGTGGCAGCGGATCGGCGATGAAATCGCCGAGCTTGGCGTCCGGGTTGCGGTCGCGGGCCAGTTCGAGCGGAATCTGGGTCGAATAGTCTTCGGCTGCTTCCACCACTTCCAGAAGACGCTGCAGGCGGATTTCGCCGGTCTTGGAGTTGATGTCGGCGCGAATGTTGGTTTCCGAACCATAGCGCGAGCGGGCGGCTTTCTGGATAGCGTCGGCCATTGCGGCAAGCACGATTTCGCGGTCGATGACCTTTTCGCGCGCCACAGCATCGGCGATCTGTAGAAGCTCAAGCCGGTTAGCACTCACTGCCATTTTTATGTCTCCGTAAGTCGCATAATTGCGGGGATGCCCGTTTTCGGGCCTTTTTACGTTTCAATTAGTCTTCGTCTGCTTCGTTTTCGTCGTTCTGGTTTGCGGCGGCGGCCTTTGCCGCCTTGTCTGCCCGCAACGCATCACGAATAAGATCGTCCGTCAGAATGAGCTTCGCATCGGAAAGCGCGCTGAACGGAACGGTGACTGTCGGTTCTTCGCCATAGGCGATCTGGTCACGTTCCAGCTTGAAGCCGTCCGCATCGACCTCGACGATCTTGCCGCGAAACCGCTTGCGGTTCTCGACCAGAATGGAGGTTTCGACCTTCACCAGATGACCTTGCCAGCGGGTGAAATCCAGTTTGCGAACCATCGGCCGATCGATGCCGGGCGAGGAAACTTCGAGATGATACGCTTTTTCGACTGGATCTTCCACATCAAGAACCGGTGAAATCGCCATCGAGATGGCTTCACAGTCCTGAACGTTCATCGTTCCGTCTTCGCGCTCGGCCATCACCTGCAACGTCATGCCGTTCTGGTTGGAGAGCCGCACGCGCACCAGAAGATATCCCATGCCCGTCAAAACAGGCTCGATGATCTCGGCGATGCGCTGGTCGATGCCCGTTTCGGTTATCAGTCGCGGTTCGTGTGCGGTGTCTGCCATCTGGCCTTCCGGTCTTTGATTTTCACCGGGCTCCTGGCCCGTGGTTTCCGGTTCGCCTAACGAAAAAGAGCGGAGCCTTGCGGCCCCACTCTTCATCAAGCGATCAAGAATTTCAGGGGTCATATAGACCCATCGGGGCAGGATTGCAAGGTTTTCGCGGCGCTCCTGCTTCAATGGCGATGGTAGCCACATTTTCACCTTCCCCGTGTCGGAAAGGCTGGCATGATTTCCGGCACTGTCTATAGTTGCCGTTTGATAGATCGCAGTTGCATCAAGTGGACTGATCGTGCCTGACCGTAAATCGCCGCTCGCGCCTTTAAGGCATTTGACTTACAGACGAATCTGGATCGCCAGCCTTGCCTCGAATTTCGGCGGGCTGATCCAGGCGGTGGGTGCGGCATGGATGATGACCTCGCTGTCGAGTTCGGAAAACATGATAGCGCTGGTGCAGGCTTCCACCTCGCTGCCGATCATGCTGTTCTCGCTGATTTCAGGCGCGCTGGCCGATAGTTTCGACCGTCGACGCATCATGATTTCCGCGCAACTCCTGATGCTGACGGCCTCCGTGCTGCTGACGGTTTTTGCCTGGTGCGGCTGGCTTACCCCCTGGCTGTTGCTGTTCTTCACTTTCATGATCGGCTGCGGCACGGCGCTCAACAATCCGTCCTGGCAGGCTTCCGTCGGCGAAATGGTGCCGCGCGAGGATTTGCCCGCCGCCGTGACGCTGAACAGCGTCGGCTTCAACATTACCCGCAGCGTCGGCCCCGCCATCGGCGGCATCATCGTCGCCGCCGCAGGGGCTGCCGCCGCGTTTTTCGTCAACGCGCTGAGCTATTTCACCCTGCTTTACGCCCTGTTTCGCTGGCAGCCGCCCAAACACGCCTCGACCTTGCCGCGCGAGCAGCTTCTTGCCGCCATATCGGCCGGAATGCGCTATGTGGCCATGTCGCCCAATATCGGCAAGGTGCTGGTGCGCGGCTTTCTCTTCGGCCTTTCCGCCAGTGCCATCCTGGCCTTGATGCCGGTCGTTGCCCGCGATCTGGTCGAGGGCGGCCCGCTGACCTATGGCGTCATGCTGGGTGCATTCGGCGTTGGCGCCATTGGTGGTGCGTTGATCAGCGCCCGGCTGCGGGAAGTCATGTCCAGCGAATGGATCGTGCGTGTCGCCTTTTTAGGTTTCGCCTTCAGTTCCGGCATAACGGCAATCAGCACGAGTGCGATCATCACCTCGCTTGTTTTGACGGTCGCCGGCGCCTGCTGGGTTCTGGCGCTTTCCCTGTTCAACACCATCGTCCAGCTTTCCACGCCGCGCTGGGTGGTGGGCCGGGCGCTGTCGCTTTACCAGACACTGACCTTCGGCGGCATCGCGGTCGGCAGCTGGCTGTGGGGCGAACTGGCCGAAGACTATGGCATTTCCTATTCGCTTCTCTGTTCCTGCGTGCTGATGCTGCTCGGCGTCGTCGTTGGCCTCAAGCTCGCCATGCCTGCTTTCGCCTCGCTCAATCTCGATCCGCTCAACCGCTTCGTCGAACCGCCGCTGAGGTTGGATATCAAGCCACGCAGCGGCCCGATCGCCATTCTCATCGACTATGAAATTCATGACGAGGATCTCGGTGAATTCCTGCCGCTGATGGCCGAACGCCGTCGCATCCGCATCCGGGATGGCGCGCGCAACTGGAACCTGATGCGCGACCTCGAAAACCCTGACATCTGGACCGAAAGCTACCATGTGCCGACATGGGTGGAATATGTCCGCCATAACCACCGCCGCACCCAGGCGGATGCGGAGGCCTGGGACCGGTTGCTCGAGCTTCATCGTGGCAAGACACGGCCGCGTGTGCACCGGATGATCGAGCGGCAGACAATTCCACCGACCGACGATATCTTCCACAAGCCGCATACCGACCAGCATTGAGAGGCTGGGGGGAGGAGAGTGGTGGCAACATTTGCCAAGCGCTGCCCGTCATCCTCGGGCCTGTCCCGAGGATCCAATCACGTATCGTAAAATCAATAGGTTGCAGATGCTCGGCACAGGTCCGACCATGACGGAAGAGAGTTTAGCGCTTCGCCGTCAACCTGCTATTTCAGCTTCGCCTTCAGTGTGGCGTCAGGAAAGCACGTCGGGGCCAGCCCATTTTTCGCCTGCCAGTCGCCGAGCGAACGGCGCGTTTTGAAGCCGGCCAAACCGTCCGCCTTGCCGACGTCGTAACCCTTGGCGACGAGCGCCTTCTGCATGGCCAGAACATCCGATCGCAGCATCGATCCGACACTGCCCCATTCCGCCTTGAACGGCCCCGCCCCATGGGCGATGCGATCGGCGAGATTACCGATGAACAGGGCGTAGAGGTCGGAATTGTTATATTCCTTGATGACGTAGAAATTCGGCGTCACCACGAATTCCGGCCCGTGCCGTCCGGCCGGCACCAGCATCATGCCATCGGCAGTAAGGTCATTGGCCGGAAAGGCTTTTCCGGAAATGCGGGTAATGCCCATCTTCGCCCAGTCGGCCACCGGCCTCGCAAGGTCCGGGCCTTCCTGCGCGCAGGAGACATTGGCCGGGATCGAGGCTTCGAAACCCCAGTCGCGGTTGCGCTGCCAGCCGCGCTGAGAAAGATAGTTCGCTATGGATGCCAGCGCGTCCGGTACGGAATTCCAGATATCACGCCGGCCGTCGCCATCGAAATCCACCGCATATTTGAGGTAGCTCGACGGCATGAATTGCGGCTGGCCGAGCGCGCCGGCCCAGGAGCCCATCATGCGCGAGGCTGCAATATCGCCGCTCTCGATGATCTTTAGCGCATCAATCAGCTCGGTGCGGAACATCTCCTTGCGAGTTGATATATAGGCCTTCGTGGCCAGCACATCGACTACGGAATGCGGCAGTTTCGCACGGCCGAAACCGGATTCGCGGCCCCAGATCGCCACGATGATATCGCCGGGTACGCCATATTTCGCTTCGATGCGGCGAAGGGTGGCGGCATGTGTTGCTGCAAGCGACCGACCGGTGCCGGCAAGCCCCTGCAATCGCTTCTCGGAGAAATAGGCGCCCGGTGAAGAGAATTCCGCCTGGCTCTGGCTTTGTTCCTTCGGCGGTTTCTGGCCGGGGATGATGAGATCAGGCAGCTTCCAGTTGATGGAGAGACCGCTGAGAGCCGCCTCGAGCGTCTTTTGCGAAATGCCCGCCTTGCGCGCTTCCGACCAGATTTCCTTTTTCAGCCACGTATTGAATTCGGCGTCGTATCGGGCAGCAGTCGCCCCTGTCGGCACGGATTGCGCCAAGGCCGCCGTCGCTGAAAATACGGAAAGAATGGCGGCCAGCGCCGTGGGTGCAAATCGGTTTCGCATTCGGTCTCCTCTTTGGGTCGTGCGGAGTGAGGGAAGGCGTCAGATCGTCGTGCGGGCTCGAAGCGCTGCCGTCAATGTGCCTTCGTCCAGATAGTCCAACTCGCCGCCCACCGGCACGCCATGCGCAAGCCGGGTGATCTTGACGCCGAGATCGGAGAGGCGGTCGGTGATATAGTGGGCGGTTGCCTGCCCCTCCACCGTGGCATTGACGGCGATGATAAGCTCACGAATACCACCGGCACTGACGCGGTCGATCAATCCCTTGATATTCAAATCTTCCGGCCCGACGCCATCCAGCGGCGACAGCGTGCCGCCCAGCACATGATAGGCGGTGTTCATGGCGCTCGCCCGCTCCAGCGCCCAAAGATCAGACACGTCTTCCACCACGATGATGATAGACTGATCACGCCTGTCGTCGGCGCAGACGGTGCAGGGGTCGATGGTATCGACATTGCCGCAGCAGGAGCAGATCTTCACCTTGTCATAGGCTTCACCCATGGCATGTCCGAGAGGACCCAGAAGCTGCTCCTTCTTCTTGATGAGATGCAGCGCCGCCCGCCGCGCCGAGCGAGGGCCAAGCCCCGGCACTTTTGCGAGAAGCTGGATCAGTTTTTCGATTTCGGGGCCGGTGACTCGTTTTGCCATGAGCGCTTTCTACTGCATAAATCGAGAAACGGGAATCATGAAGCGCGAAGGGCAGTCCATGAAAATACGGGCGGTGTGCCGCGGTGAGGCAAAGTCTTTGCCGGGAAAGACAACGAAGACGGGTATTTTCAAATATGCCGTGCAAGGCCCGGTCATGGTGGATGGGGAAGGCATCGTCAGTGATGCCGTCTGCAATCGCAAACATCACGGCGGGCCGGATCAGGCGATTTACGTCATGGGCACGGTCGATCTGGATTTCTGGTCCCGCACACTCGGTTTTGTCATCGACCCCGGGTTTTTCGGGGAAAATCTGGTTCTGGAGGGTGTCGACAGCGCCAAATTGCATGTGGGCGACAGGTTTTTGGCAAAGGAAGTGGTGCTGGAGGTCACCGCCGCCCGCATTCCCTGCGCCACCCTGTCAGCCCGGCTCGGCGACCCCGGCTTCGCACCGCGTTTTCGCCAGGCCGGTCATCCGGGTTTTTATTGCAGGGTGCTGAAAGGCGGAATGCTCGCCGCCGGTGAGGGCATCGCCTTCGAACCCTATGAGGGAACGAAACTGCCCATACCGGTTATTTTGCAGCGCTTCCGCCCCATGCAATTGACGCGGGAGGAACGCGCTGCCTATCTCGACACACCGCTTGCAAGCCGCTTCCGCGCCATGCTGGAGGTATGAGCGCCAATATCAGAACGGCAGCTTCATGCCGGGCGGAATCGGCAGGCCGGCTGTGATTTCTTTGGTCTTTTCGGCAGTGATGGCCTCGGCACGTTCCTTGGCGTCATTATGGGCGGCAACGATCAGATCTTCGAGAATTTCGACGTCGTCTTCCCTAAACAGCGACGGGTCGATCTTCAGGCCCAGCAGGCTGCCCTTGCCGTTCAACTTCACGGTCACGAGCCCGCCGCCGGATTTGCCTTCGACTTCAAGCGCGGCGATATCCGCCTGCATCTTTTCCATCTTAGCCTGCATTTCCTTGACCTTGCCCATCATACCCATGATGTCACGCATGTGCCAAACTCCTGTTTTTGTTATATATTAGAATTCTATGTCGTCGCCGGGAAGGATGTCGCCGTCGCTCGATTCGGCGACCGATGGTGGGGCGATCTCGTCTGCCTCGTCCTGCTCAACAACGCGGATGCGAACGTCGGTGATCTTTGCGCCGGGAAATTGCTGGAGAATGGCGACGACATCCGGGTCCTGTCTTGCATCAACAAGGCGGGCGTCGCGGGCATTGCCCTCGGCCTCCACCAGCGTCGGCTGGCCCTCTTCCTTGCTGAGGCTGACGATCCAGTGGATACCGGTCCACTCCTTCAACCTCACACCAAGCTCACCCGGCAAGGAGCCGGGAGCGCCATCGCCGAGGCGCATATCGAGCCGGCCCGGTTCCAGCCGAACCAGCCGTACGAAATTGCGCACCTTCGCCCGCATGACGGGGTCGCGGTTTTTCTGGCAAAGGTCGGCAATATCCTGCAGGGAGTTGACCGGAACCTTTGGCTCGGGCCGCTCTTCGGTCTTCGGCGTGACGACCTGCATGTCGTGCGGGCGGCTGTCGGGAACGGCGCGCAGTATGGCAGACGTTTGCGGCGTCGCCGGGCGCTGGGCCGGAAGATCGACAGGTCTTGTGGCCGCCACGGTCTGCGCTGACGAATAGGCTCGTGCGCCGCCGCCATTGCCGCCGCCCGAAGGCGCGCCGTTGGCATAGCCACCATCGCCGGCAGAAAGTTCGAGCAGGCGCCGTGCCGCATCCTCCGGTGCCGGAAGATTGGCGGCATGCGAAAGGCGGATCAGCACCATTTCGGCAGCACCTGCCGGACGCGAGGCATTTTCCGTTTCCGGTATGCCCTTCAGCAACATCTGCCAGATGCGTGATAGCGCCGTCACCGCAATCGTCTCGGCAAATTCCGCACCACGCACGCGTTCGACCTCGGAAAGCGAAGGGTCTTCCGCCGCATCAGGTACATATTTCATGCGGGTAACGAGATGGGTAAAATCGGCAAGGTCGTTCAGCACCACGACAGGGTTTGCGCCCGCCTCATATTGCCCGTTGAATTCTGAAAGCGCGGCGGCGACATCGCCTTTGATAACGTGTTGGAAGAGATCGACGATGCGCGCGCGGTCGGCAAGGCCGAGCATGCCGCGCACCGCTTCTGCCTCCACGCGGCCGCCGCCATGGGCAATCGCCTGATCGAGCAGGGAAAGGCCATCACGGGCCGAACCCTCGGCCGCACGGGCGATCATCGACAGCGCCTGTGGCTCAGCCTCAAAACCTTCCTTGCCGGCAATAGCCGTGAACAGGCCAACGAGATCGGCGGCGCTGATGCGGCGCAGATCGAAGCGCTGGCACCGCGACAGCACGGTAATCGGCACCTTGCGGATTTCGGTGGTTGCGAAGATGAATTTCACATGCTCCGGCGGCTCTTCCAACGTCTTCAAAAGACCGTTGAAGGCCTGCGTCGAAAGCATGTGCACTTCGTCGATGATATAGACCTTGTAGCGCGCCGAGACCGGACGATAACGCACCTGCTCGATAATCTCGCGAATGTCGTCGATACCGGTGTGGGAGGCGGCGTCCATCTCGATGACATCGACATGTCGGCCTTCCATGATCGCCTGGCAATGCTCGCCGGGAATGCGCAGGTCGATGGTCGGCTTGTCGATCAGGTCGGTCTTGTAATTCAGCGCCCGGGCGAGAATGCGCGCCGTCGTCGTCTTGCCCACGCCGCGAACGCCGGTCAGCATATAGGCCTGCGCGATGCGTCCGGTCTCGAACGCGTTGGTCAGCGTGCGAACCATCGGCTCCTGGCCGACCATCAGATCGGAAAAATCCTTCGGGCGATATTTGCGTGCCAGTACCCGGTAGCCGGTCCCGCTCTGGGATTCGCTTGTTGTGGTGGGTACGGTATCGCTCATCGCCTCGCCAGTTTGTTTTGCCAGTTTGTTTCGGGGCTGAACTGGCCCGGCGAAAGCTGAGCGGCATTTTGAAAAAGGTGGGAGGCTGGCACGGCGACCCGTGCCTGGCTCGTTAGGGCTGCTTCCTTCCGGACCTGACCCGGTTGGCGAGTGGCTCGTCCACCACCAACCTCCCGGGGCCACATATCGGCAATATCGACAGCAAATGCAAGCCAAGCCTTCAAAAAACTGCTATCACGATGAAAACAAACAGGGAGGACACCTTGGAGACATTCCGGCTGGACGACAGGCTGGCGCGCGATAGTGTGCTTGTAACGCGTTTGGGACTATGTGAATTGCGTTTGCAGAACGATAACCGCTGGCCTTGGCTGGTGCTGGTGCCCCAGCGAGACGATGTCAGCGAATTGTTTGATCTGACCCCGCTCGATCAGGCTATGCTGACATTTGAGACCAATCTCGTCGCCGCCGCGCTAAAGGATGTCACGGGGGCCACCAAGATCAATGTCGGTGCGCTGGGCAACATCGTCCGGCAACTTCACGTCCATATTATCGCCCGCAATGAAGGTGACACCTGCTGGCCCGGCCCCATCTGGGGTCACGGAACGGCGGTGCCCTATGCGGTGGGCGAAAAGGAAACTTTCATGAAAAAAATCTCCGGCGCGCTCTGATGATGTCAATGACAATTTTTGAAACCAACGCTCCCCATCCCGAAGCAAGCCTGCTGACAGCCTTTTCAAAAAATGCCCTCGACCGTTTCGCCGAAAAGCGGACGGAAGAGTGCGTTGCCGATGCGCTGAAAATCGACGGCACCCATATTTTTGCCTTCTCGGGTAACCGGCTTGTGCTGAAGCACGATGATCAGGTCATCGATCCCCTGTTCTCCGCCTATGAGTTGGCCGAATTGCAGCCGGATTTCGACAATGCCGTGTTGCTCGGATACCGTGAAACCGGCGAACCGAGAATCGCCGTGCCGGTTGCCGTCGCCGAAGACCATCTGGCGAGCCATTACAAGCTCGCCGACGCCCGCACGCTTTACCGCGATCATCTGCTCGATGAGGAGTTACTCAGCGAGGTTGCCCAGGCTGTCAGCCTGACGCACTGGAATGCCGACAACCGGTTTTGCGGAAAATGCGGCGGGAGCATGGAGCTGCGGATCGGCGGTTACAAGCGGATCTGCGCTGCCTGCAATCACACTATTTTTCCGCGAACCGATCCTGTCGTCATCATGATGACGATCGATATCGAGCGTGATCTTTGCCTGCTTGGTCGTGGCGCCCATTTTGCGCCGGGCATGTATTCCTGCCTTGCCGGCTTCGTTGAGCCGGGTGAAACCATCGAGCAGGCCGTCCGCCGCGAAACGCATGAGGAATCCGGTGTCGACATCGGCCGCGTGCGTTATCACGCCTCTCAGCCGTGGCCGATGCCGCACACGCTGATGATCGGCTGTTACGCTGAAGCGCTCTCTTTCGATATCGCCCGTGACGAGATCGAACTGGAGGATTGCCGGTGGTTTACGCGCACTGAGGTGGCCACGATGCTGGAGACAGCGACGGGCGACGGCTTTTCCGCCCCTCCGGGCGGCGCCATCGCGCACCGGCTGATGCGCGACTGGGTGGAATGGACGAAATGAAACGCGTTGCGGCAGGCTCAGCTCTGGTTGAGCTTGCCGCGCATTGCATGGCCCTTGTAGACGCCGAGAATGCGGACTTTTTCTGAGAAGAAGCGCAACTCGTCGAGCGCATGCCGTACCGGCTCGTCATCCGGATGGCCTTCGATATCGGCGTAAAACTGCGTCGCCACGAATTTTCCGCCCAGCTGGTAGCTTTCCAGCTTCGTCATGTTGATGCCGTTGGTGGCAAAGCCGCCCATGGCTTTAAAGAGGGCTGCCGGAATATTGCGCACGTTGAATACGAAGGTCGTGACGACGACTTCGTCGGGAGATTCGTCGACAGGCTGGCGCTTGGTCCAGTTTTCATCGCGCGACAGCACGACGAAACGCGTGACGTTATTTTCCGAATCCTCGACATTTTCGGCGAGAATATCGAGACCATAGAGATCGGCCGCAAGGCGCGGTGCCAATGCCGCCATGCTGCGGTCGCCCTTTTCCGAAACCTGCTTGGCAGCGCCTGCGGTATCGCCGGCGATAACCGGTTTCCAGCCGTTGGAGCGGATGATCTTGCGGCACTGGCCAAGCGCATGAATGTGGCTATGGACGGTGCGGATCTCGTCTTTTTTCACACCCGGCATCACCATCAGCTGGAAGCGGATCGGCATGAAATATTCACCGATGATATGCAGGCGCGATTCCGGCAGCAGATGGTGAATATCGGCGACGCGGCCGGCCAGCGTGTTCTCGATCGGGATCATGCCGAGATCGGCTTCACCATTTTCAATGGCGTTGAACGCATCCTCAAAAGTGGGGCATGGCAGAGGCTCCATATCCGGGAACATGTCGCGGCAGGCCATGTCGGAATTCGCGCCGAATTCGCCCTGAAAGGCAATGCGATTTGTGCTCAAGGTCATGAAATTTTCCGTTAAAAGGTTCTGCTTGCAAGAATGGTGCGGGCTTTTTCGAGATCATGCGGTGTGTCGACGCCGAGCGGCACGGAGCGAACGATTTCCGCATCGATGCGCATGCCGGCTTCCAGCGCGCGCAACTGTTCCAGCCGTTCGCGTTTCTCCAGCGGCGAGGGCGGAAGGCTCACGAATGTCTCAAGTGCGGCGCGGCGATAGGTGTAAAGCCCGATATGGTGATAAAGCGGGCCGTCACCAGAAGGTGCGGTCGCACGCGTAAAATAAAGGGCGCGCAGCCGAGTTTCGGAGAGCGGGCTGCCCACGACTTTCACGACGTTCGGATTGATTTTTTCGTCTTCGTCAGTGATTTCCACCGTTAGAGTGGCGATGTCGACGGCGGGGTTCTCGAGCGGGCGCAGAGAGGCGCGGATCGTCTCCGCCTCGATGGTCGGGAGATCACCCTGCACATTGATGACGTATTCGGCGTTGCCGTAAGGATCGGCCTTTTGCAGCGCTTCGAAAATGCGGTCCGAGCCGGACTGGTGGTCGTCCCGCGTCATCATCACGTCGAAACCGGCGGTTTGAACAGCCGAAAAAACCTGTTCGTCATCCACCGCAACGACGATTCGTTCCGCACCTGCTTCTCGTGCACGCAACGCCACCTGAACGATCATCGGCTTGCCGCCAATATCCGCAAGCGGCTTGCCCGGCAGGCGTGTGGATGCCATCCGTGCCGGTATGAGGACGACAGCTTTCTCGAAATCCCGATTCTTCATCCGACACCCTTCAAATCCCCTCCGAAAAGTGTCAAAACGTCACGGAGTGGGGACCATTATTCAAGTTGCGCAGGCTGTGCAAAAGCCATAGCTTTCGAGTAATTTCAAGATGCCCGGTTATATGGAGCGGATGCGAGGGAGCGCATATAGATGAATTCTTATGTAAATATGGGCGTTGGGGCGTTGCTGGGTACGGTTTTTGTCCTGATGTCGGTGTCAATTGCGTCTGAGGGCATTTTTCATGCGCCCACGCCCGAGAAGGAAGGTTATGCTATTGCTGCTGCAGAAAGCGGCGGTGAAGCAGCCGGCGGAGAAGCCGCTGCCGCAGCGACACCAATCGCGCAATTGCTTGCGAGCGCCGACGCTGCCAAGGGCGAAACGGTCTTCAAGAAGTGTACGAGCTGTCATACCGGAGAGAGTGGTGGTGCAAACAAGGTCGGCCCCAATCTCTTCGATATCGTCAACCGGCCGATCGCCAGCCATGCAGGTTTCAGCTATTCCGCGGGCATGAAGGATTTCTCCAAGGGCGGTTCCGTGAATTGGGATTACGATCATCTCAGCTTCTTCCTCGAATCTCCCAAGAAACACGTTCCCGGAACGGCCATGGGCTTTGCGGGTGTGAAGAAAGAAACGGAAAGAGCCGATCTGATCGCTTATCTGCGCACGCTGTCGGCGAACCCTGCGCCGCTGCCGGATCCGGCAGCTGCTCCCGCGCCGACGAACTGAAGAAAAAATCTGATTCATGAAAAAGCCCGGCAGTGATGCCGGGCTTTTTCATTCTACGGCATGTCCGCTCTTAAAAGATCAGAAGCCCTTGCCGCCGCGCAATTCGGAAATCACGGTTCCGACCATGATCCTGATATCCAGCCAGACCGAGAAATTGTCGACGTAATAAAGATCGGAGACAATCCGCGCCCGCGCCTTGTCACTACGATCCGTCGGGCCGCGCAGCCCTCGCATCTGTGCAAGGCCGGTAATACCCGGCCGCATCTGGTGCCGCATATGATAATGAGGAACCAGCTCTTCGTAAGGGCGGCCGGCCGCCAGCATGCCGATGGCATGGCAGCGCGGGCCGACAAGCGACATGTCGCCCTTCAGTACATTGATAAGCTGTGGCAATTCATCGATGTTCGTGCGGCGCAGAACTGCGCCGATACGGGTTATGCGCGGGTCGTTCTTCACTGTTTGCGCCACGCCGGTGGCGTCGCCCAGTTCGGTCTGCATGGAGCGAAATTTATAGACGCGGATTTTACGCCCGTTCATGCCCCAGCGGACCTGCGAGAACAGGACTGGCCCCTTGCTATCGAATTTGACCAGCGCCGCAACCGTCAGCAATACGGGAGCGAGCGCGACAAGGGCGATGGACGCCCCTGCAATGTCGATTGTTCTTTTGAGCGCGAACTGGCCGCGCTGCAGCGTTGATGGGCTTTTTTCCGAAATGGAAGTTTGCATTTCCGCCGGTTCGAAACTGGCGGTCGCAGGATAGGGAGCACCGTAAAAAACGGCATGCGATGAGCCTTTAGTACCCAGCATAATATGGAACCCTGAAAAGTTATTATGAAACAAGAAAATTAATTTATATGATCGATTAATAATTCATTTACCGTAAAAGTCATCTGAAATTTAGCTATCACTGCGCAAATAGCAATCTACGGTTAATGCAGATGCACGCATATGTTGCGGAGCCAACGCCACGTCGGCTGCCGGCTGTGGTCGCAGATGATTAAGCTGCTGGAAAACGGATGGCGTCGTGGAGAAGATAGCAGGATCGACGCGCTTTACCGTTCGCCACCTAACTGGTCGGACGGCTACCAAAAAGGCGATTAATTACCCATCAGAATATCAAGCAGGGTCGTCTGTTTTGGCCTGGAATTCGGAGACGCCTCACCACCGATATCGGCAGGCGGAACGGGCCCATTGCCGGCCGCATAGCCGGGTTCGATGTCGCGGGACGGGATATTTGCGGGCGGCATAGCGACACCCGGCTGAGCAGGGTTCGGTGAAACCGGCGCTTCGGGATAGGCTCGGGTGTTCGTTGCGCCGCCGCCGAGCGCATTGGATATGATGTCGCCGATGGAGGAAGGTGCGTTTTCGGGCGCCGGTTGCTGCATTTCCCCAAGCGGCGGCACGGCACCCGCGCCAAGGCCGAAGAGCGGCGAAGGCGAAAGCCCGGAATGGGCGGCGGTCATGAAATCTTTCCAGGCCCTTGCCGGAAGCCCGCCGCCGGTCACCTTTTTCATCGAGGTGCCGTCGTCATTGCCGAACCAGACGCCTGTGGTGAGATTGCTTGTATAGCCGACAAAAAGTGCGTCGCGGAAGGATTGGGTGGTGCCGGATTTTCCCGCCGCCTGCCAGCCTTGCAGGCGTGCGGCCTTGCCCGTGCCTTCGGTGATGACGCGCGACAGCATGCCGTTCATCGTCGCGGCGATTTCCTCACTCAGCACACGTGGCGGATTGTCGTATTTGTTTTCGTAAAGCACCTTCCCGTCGGCGTCTGTAATACGCTTGACGATATGCGGCGTCGCCTTGTAGCCGCCATTCATGAAGGGTGCGTAGGAAGCGGTCAGCTCCATCAGCGACACTTCCGAGGTGCCGAGAGCGATGGAGGCGTTGTTCTGCAACTCCGATTCGATGCCCATGCGATGCGCCACCTGCGTCACACGGTCGGGGCCAACTTCCATAACCAGTTGCGCGGCGATCGTGTTCAGAGAGTTGGCAAGCGCGGTGGCAAGCGTGACTTCGCCGCGATATTTCTTCTCGTAGTTTTCCGGGGTCCAGTTTCCGATGCGGACCGGCCCGTCATTGCGAATGGTGTAGGGGGTAAGCCCCGATTCAAGCGCGGCCACGTATACGAAGGGCTTGAATGCCGAGCCGGGTTGACGTTTCGCCTTGGCGGCGCGGTTGAACTGGCTTTCGGCATAATCCGCCCCGCCCACCACGGCCCGGATCGCGCCCGTGCCATCGATGGAAACCAGCGCCGCCTGCGAAGCGCCCTGCTTCTTGCCGTCACCCTGTAACACATGGGTAAGCGCCTTTTCGGCGTCACGCTCGAGATTGGGGTCGATGGTCGTATCGACAACGATATCCTGCTTGACATCGCCAACCAGGCTGCGCACTTCCTCCAGAACCATATCGGCAGCGTAATGTTCGGCGCCGGACCAGAAACGTTTGGCTTTGGTCGGCGGCTGCGACATGGCCGTCTTGATTTCATCGTCGGTGATGAAGCCGACATCGCGCATGGATTGCAGCACCACCTGCGCCCGCTCTTCCGCCGCCTGCGGATCCCGTGCCGGTGAAAGGCGCGAGGGCGCTTTAAGAAGCCCGGCAAGCATCGCCGCTTCGCCCAGATTGACGTCGCGCGCGGATTTGTTGAAGTAACGCCGGGAAGCCGCCTCGACGCCATAGGCGTTGGACCCGAAATAGACGCGATTGAGATACATCGCGAGAATCTGGTCCTTGGTGAATTCATGTTCCAGCCAGAAGGACAAAAGCACTTCCTGAACCTTGCGCTCCAGCGTCCGGTCGGGAGAGAGGAACAGGTTTTTCGCCAGCTGCTGCGTCAGCGTCGAGCCGCCCTGCACGGTTCGCCCCGTCAGCACATTCGTCACGATCGCACGGCCGAGACCGAGCGGATCGATGCCGAAATGCGAATAAAACCGCCGGTCCTCGATCGCCATGACGGCCTGCGGAATATAAGGCGACATGTCTTCCAGCGCGAGCGCCTCGCCGCCTGTCGTGCCGCGATTGGCAAGCACGCTGCCATTGACCGAAACGATCTTCACATTCGGCGGGCGTTCGGGAATGGACCAGCTGCTGGCGCTGGGCATGCGTGCGCCATAATAGAGGACAAGGCCGGCAACGCCGATACCGCCCCAGATCCCGAGTACGACGCACCAGTAAACCAACGAACGGACAATGCCCGTCGCGCCGCGGCCGGAGGAATTGCGGATGCGCTTTTCTTTTTTCTGCGATTTGGCGCGACCGGTGGTGGCCTTCGGTTTTCTGGCGGGCTGCTTTGCGGTCCCGCTGATGCGCTCGCTGGCGTCGAGGCGCAGATCATCACCGGACTCGTGGAAATCCCCGAAGGAAGGTTCTACCCGATCGCGTGATTTGCCCTTGCCTGCCATTCAGCCGAAATTGCTCCTTAATTCACGACGCCGCGCACCCATATGACTTTCAGGCTTCTATGCCGGCGCGATCCTTAATCCAGGATGAAGAGTTTAAATGCGGCAATTTAAGGCGGGGTTAAGTTCAGACGGGATCAAATCGCCGTCATTGGCAGACGTCGACCCATTTCGCTCCCGTCAATTCAGCCATGGCATCGGGCGAAATCCGCACCGCCGCATTGGTGGCGCCGGCCGCCGGCACCACTTCATCATAATTTTTCAGCGATATGTCGCAAAATACCGGAAGAGGTGAGGGCAGCCCGAAAGGGCATACGCCGCCGACGGGATGGCTGGTCACCGTAACGACCTCTTCCGGCCCCAGCATGCGCGGCTTGGTGCCGAAATGATCGCGGAATTTCCGGTTGTCGAGCCGCTTCGTACCCGCGGCGACGACGAGAAGAATGGTGTCGCCAGCCTTCAGGCATATAGTTTTGGCGATCTGGTCGGGGGCGACGCCATGTGCTTCGGCGGCCAGCGAGACGGTTGCCGAACTGGCTTCCGTTTCGATAACGGTCACTTCCGGCAATTTCTCGGTGAAGAAGGCTCTCACGGATTCGATAGTCATGCGTATTTATTAGGCGGTAACCGAGCGAGCTTCAAGACACCAGGAGATAGCTATGCATTTTATGCAATGCTGCGCTGCGATGAAGTGTCTGTTTTTTGAGCTGATATCCTGTATGTTCAAACCATCGAAGCGACGCACTCCTCCTCCCAGCGTCGCCCGATTGGACTGACAATACTCCTCCTCCCAATTGTCAGTCAGTTTCAAGAACCCGGCGCACCTCCTCCCGCGCCGGGTTTTTGCTGTTTCAGGCCCTGTTTTCAGCGGCTTCGGTTTGCTCGTGCTTCATAAAGATCACGCTGTTTTCAAAGAAACTTGACTTTTAGCCCTTGCCAACCTAGGTGTTCGCCCATCGATATTTGTTTGACGACCAGAGCTTCGGCGCCTTTTCGGGTGCACACGACGATCTTTCCTTCAAATTCGACCCAAGACCGCACTGCTTGCAGTGCAAATACAATTTGCCAACGGAAGGAAATCGTTATGGCGACTGGTACAGTAAAGTGGTTCAACGCAACCAAGGGCTACGGCTTCATTCAGCCTGACGACGGTTCGCAGGACGTATTCGTGCACATCTCCGCTGTTGAGCGCGCTGGTCTGACCGCCCTCAACGACGGTCAGAAGCTCTCCTACGAGCTGATGCAGGATCGCCGCTCGGGCAAGATGTCCGCAAGCGATCTCGTCGTTTCCTGATAAGCGCTCTGGCCCCCACGGGCCACTGACATGAATGGAAAGGCCGGATTCTTCCGGCCTTTTTCTTTTGAAAGATGGTCCTGAACGGGCCGACCTTGAATAGAACGGATCGCATACCAATATAGGGTTCAACAGTGTTTCGGATGAAAACTGTCAGGCGGGCATTTTAATAGTGCCGTTGTTGTCGTGTTAACCAAAGATTAACCGAAACAGCTGATCCTGATCGTGAAAGCAGCGTCGACATGATCGACGCGCTCTGAAGCATCAGACCGTTGAACGCTTTGACCACGGATGTACTGGCATTGACGAAAACGGATGGAAAGGTCGGGCTTGCCCCGGCCTTTTTGTTTTTGAGCACCAAACAAAAAGGGGGGAGGAGCCGGGTAGCCGACGCCTCCTCTTTTTTTGATTATTTCGCCGCCAGCGCGTCGAGGATGCGGACCCAGGAGCGGATGCCCTTGTGGAAGGACTGCAGGTCGTATTTTTCATTGGGCGAATGAATGCGGTCGTCGGTAAGGCCGAAGCCGACAAGCAGCGAATCCATGCCCAGCATCTTCTGGAAATCACCGACGATCGGGATCGAGCCGCCCATGCCGATGACGACCGCGGGTTTTGGCCACTCGTCCGAAAGCGCGTTTTTGGCCTTGGTCAGTACGGGTGAATCATAGGAAAGCTGGATGGCCGGCGATGCGCCATGCTCATGAAACTCCACCGAGCAATCCGCCGGGATTTTCGAGCGCACATAAGCCCGGAAGTTCTCACGAATGGCCGCTGGGTTTTGTTCGCCAACCAGACGGAAAGACACCTTGGCGGAAGCTTTTGCGGCGATTACGGTTTTGAAGCCGTCGCCGGTATAGCCGCCGATGATGCCGTTGACTTCCGCCGTCGGCCGCGCCCAGGTCTGCTCCAGCACGGTGCGGCCCTTTTCGCCTGAGGGAACCGAAAGGCCGACCTCACCGAGGAAGGCTTCCGCCGTGCGCCCCAGCGTCTCCCAGGAGGCCTTGATGTTGGCAGGAGTTTCCTCCACGCCGTCATAAAAGCCGGAAAGTGTGACGCGGCCGGTCTCGTCATGCAGGCCAGCCAAAATATCCGTCAGAATGTGGATCGGATTTGCGGCCGCACCCCCGAAAAGACCCGAATGCAGATCGCGGTCGGCTGCGGTGATGACAATTTCTTCACCGACGAGGCCGCGCAGCGCAGCTGCGATGGCGGGCGTATCGCGGTCCCACATGCCGGTATCGCAGACCAGCGCATAATCGGCCTTCAGCTCATCCGCATTGGCTTCGAGGAACGGCTTCAGCGAGGGTGAGCCGGATTCCTCTTCGCCCTCAAAGAGAATGGTGACGCGCAGCGGCAGGCCGCCATTGACGCCCTTGTAAGCCCGGCACGCTTCCACGAAGGTCATCAGCTGGCCCTTATCGTCAGCCGTTCCGCGTCCGGTAATCACCTGACGACCGGCACCGATATCTTTCACGGTCGGCTCAAACGGGTCGTTTTCCCAGAGATTGAGCGGATCAACGGGCTGCACATCGTAGTGGCCGTAAAAAAGCACATGTGGTGCGTCTTTGGTGGCTGCATCGTGATGCGCCACCACCATCGGATGACCGGCCGTATCGCGAACGGAAGCCTCAAATCCCAGTGAGGAGAGCGTTCTGACCAGCCATTCCGCCGCCTTGCGGCACTCCGCCTTATAGGCCGGATCCGTGGAAATCGACGGAATGCGCACCAGTTCGAACAGCCGCTCGAGGCTGGATGTAAGATTGTCGTCGGCGGTGGAAAGAATGGGGGAAAGGTCTGTCATCGCTGATCCTGTCATGTCTGTCGTGACCCGGCGATGGACGAGGCATCCGGGCATCGCGCATCGCGTGGGAACAAGGGGCCGACGTGTCGTGAATCGCCAAACGTGCAGCCGCCGGAACGATAGAGCAGTTCAGGAAAACTGCGAAGCGGTTTTACATCCGAAATTACGCATAAACAAAACCCGGAGCCCTCAGCAATGACAGGTCGCGGACCAAATAAGCAGCGGTTTCAAAGTGCAAATGCTATTTCGCTTTTTTCGCGCTTTCGATCGCCCGGCGCATATATTCCAGCAGGAGCTGTCTTTCGAAACGACGGAAATCCTTAAGCAGCGTGTCTTCGGTGGCCTCGGACGCTGCAATGGCATTCGCCTCCAGATCCCTGCCGCGCTGGGTCAGTTCAATGATCTGGGCGCGGCGGTCGCTGGGATGGGATTTGCGGATGATCAGCCCGTCACGCTCCATACGTGAGAGGGTATTGGCAAGCGTTGCCTGTTCGACGTCGATTCTATCAAGCAATTGCCGCTGCGTCAGGCCTTCCTCATGCCATAGCTCGATGAGAATGGGGAATTGCCCGGGGGAAAAACCCAAGGCAGCGGCTCTTTTTTGCAGCGCCATGGTGAATTCCCGCGCCATTTTCGTGGCGAGATAAATTGCCGATTCGTCCCGGGAAAATCCCATTCTACCGTCCGTAGAGCATTTCCGCCGGCACATTCCGGCAATTCGATAGCGCGATATATATCGTATGATATGTTTATGCCAGCCCGGCACCCCGCACAAAATAAAACCGCCATGGCCGGGAGGGATCGGCCATGGCGGTCATATTGGAGGACAAAGGCCCGGAGAGGGGGAAAGGCCTTTGTCCGGTCTGATGCGGCGGGGGACGAGCCGGCAATCAGACTACGGCGTGATCAGGCGCCGTCCCTTATGAAATGTGTCTGCAAATGCGGCTTTTCAAGGGAAGGGCTGATTACAAATCGGTAACGTTCAGGTGAATTTTCCGGCCGATTCGCGCCGCCTCGTTTCCAGTGCTTTGCGGTGTGTTGTGCGAAGTTTCGGTGGACGCCAAAACGGCCCCGCGCTATCCATATCGCCATGAAAAAAGGCGATCATCTCTTCCTCGTTGACGGTTCCGGTTTCATTTTCCGGGCCTTCCATGCCATTCCGCCGCTGAACCGCAAGTCGGACGGGCTGCCGGTCAACGCCGTCTCCGGCTTCTGCAACATGTTGTGGAAGCTGTTGAAGGATGCGCGCAACACCGATGTCGGCGTCACGCCCACGCATTTCGCCGTGATTTTCGACTATTCGTCGAAAACATTTCGCAACGAGCTTTATGATCTCTACAAGGCCAACCGTTCTGCACCGCCGGAAGATCTGGTTCCGCAGTTTGGCCTGATCCGCGAGGCGACACGCGCCTTCAACCTTCCCTGCATCGAGACGGAAGGTTTCGAGGCGGATGACATCATCGCCACTTACGCCCGGCAGGCGGAGGCGATCGGCGCTGACGTCACCATCATCTCTTCCGACAAGGATCTGATGCAGCTCGTCACGGCCAATGTGCATATGTACGACGCCATGAAGGACAAGCAGATCGGCGTTCCTGATGTCATCGAAAAATGGGGCGTCGGCCCGGAAAAGATGATCGACCTGCAGGCGATGACCGGCGATTCCACCGATAATGTTCCCGGCATTCCCGGCATCGGGCCGAAGACGGCGGCGCAATTGCTGGAGGAATATGGCGATCTCGATACGCTGCTGGAACGGGCGGGCGAAATCAAGCAACAGAAGCGTCGGGAAAACATCATCGCCAATGCGGAGCTTGCCCGCCTTTCCAGACAGCTCGTGGCGCTCAGAACCGATGTGCCGCTGGAGCAATCTCTCGAGGCGCTGGTGCTCGAACCGCAGAACGGCCCGAAGCTCATCGCTTTTCTGAAGGCGATGGAATTCACGACGCTGACCCGCCGCGTTGCCGAAGCGACCGACAGCGACGCCTCTGCCATCGACCCCGCCAATGTGCCGGTGCAATGGGGCGCCGATGCCCATGGTCCTGATCTCGATGCGCCCGCTGCCGCCGTTAGGGCGGGTGACGTAGCCGCTGGCGCAACTGCCGCCTCGACCTCGCCCGCTGCTCCGGCGAGAAAGCTGACCGGGGAAGGCAGCGCGCCTGCCGACCTCACCGCCGCGCGCCAGGCGCTTTTTTCAGCCGCCAAAATCGATACGACCGCTTATACGACGATCAGAGACCTTGCAGAACTGGACCGCTGGGTTGCTGCGGCCCGTGAGACCGGCGTCGTCGCATTCGACACCGAAACGACCTCGCTCGATCCGATGCAGGCGGAACTCGTCGGGTTTTCGCTGGCCATTGCCGATAATGGCAAGGACGCCTCGGGCACCGATATCCGCGCTGCCTATGTTCCCTTGACGCACAAGACCGGTTCCGGCGGCGATCTTTTCAGCGATGGTATTAAGCTTGCCGAAGGGCAGGTGCCGTTTGCCGAGGCGCTGGCGCGTTTGAAAAACCTCCTTGAGGACCCGGCGGTTCTGAAAATCGCCCAGAACCTCAAATATGACTATCTGCTGATGAAACGCCATGGCGTCGTCATGCAGAGCTTCGACGATACGATGCTGATTTCTTATGTCCTCGAGGCCGGCAAGGCCACGCATGGCATGGATTCGCTGTCTGAACGCTGGCTGGGCCACACACCTATTGCTTACAAGGACGTGGCAGGTTCGGGCAAGTCGAGCATCACCTTTGATTTCGTCGACATCGACAAGGCGACGGCGTATGCAGCGGAAGACGCGGATGTCACCCTGCGCCTCTGGATGGTGCTGAAGCCGCAGCTTGCCGCAGCTCGCCTCACCAGCGTCTACGAGCGGTTGGAGCGCCCATTGGTGCCGGTCCTCGCGCATATGGAGGAGCGAGGCATCACGGTGGACCGACAGATCCTGTCGCGTCTTTCCGGTGAACTGGCGCAGAAAGCGGGGGCCTTCGAAGAGGAAGTCTACCAGCTGGCGGGCGAACGCTTTAATATCGGATCACCAAAGCAGCTTGGTGATATTCTGTTTGGCCGGATGGGCTTGCCCGGTGGCTCGAAAACCAAGACCGGCCAATGGTCGACATCGGCGCAGGTCCTGGAAGATCTGGCGGCGGAAGGTGCCGAACTACCGCGCAAGATTGTTGACTGGCGGCAGCTGACCAAGCTGAAATCGACCTATACGGATGCGCTGCCGGGATATATCCATCCTGAAACGAAACGCGTGCACACCTCCTACGCGCTCGCGTCGACCACGACGGGGCGTCTGTCATCCTCGGAGCCTAATCTTCAGAACATCCCGGTGCGCACAGCCGAAGGCCGCAAAATCCGCACGGCCTTCATCTCCACGCTCGGCCACAAGCTACTGTCCGCTGACTACAGCCAGATCGAGCTGCGCGTGCTGGCCCATGTCGCCGATATTCCGCAGCTGCGCAACGCCTTCGAAAACGGCATCGACATCCATGCGATGACCGCATCGGAAATGTTCGGCGTGCCGGTGGAGGGCATGCCCTCGGAAGTGCGCCGCCGTGCAAAGGCCATCAACTTCGGCATCATCTACGGTATTTCCGCTTTCGGTCTTGCCAACCAGCTCAGCATCGCCCGCTCGGAGGCCGGTGAATATATCAAGAAATATTTCGAACGTTTTCCCGGCATTCGTGACTACATGGAGGCGACCAAAGCTTTCGCCCGCGAAAACGGCTATGTCGAAACGATTTTCGGCCGCCGCGCGCATTATCCGGAAATCCGCTCCTCCAATCCTTCGGTGAAAGCCTTCAACGAACGTGCGGCCATCAATGCCCCGATCCAGGGTTCTGCCGCCGATATCATTCGCCGTGCGATGGTCCGTATCGAGCCGGTACTGGAAGAGCAAAAGCTCTCCGCCCGCATGCTCTTGCAGGTGCATGACGAACTCATCTTCGAAGTCGAAGAAGCGGAAATCGAAAAGACCCTGCCCGTCGTCGTCTCGGTGATGGAAAATGCCGCGATGCCTGCAATTTCCATGAAGGTGCCGTTGCAGGTGGATGCGCGTGCTGCGGAGAATTGGGACGAGGCGCATTGACCGGCCATCTGATCGGTCAATGTCATTGATTTGTTGCGTGCGCGGACTAGGGGAAACCTCTCACAAGGAGTTCCCCGATGCACGCCCCGCTCGTCTCGAAAGATCTGGAATATTTCTCCGCCAACAGCCACGATAAGCCACCGCGCCATCTCGGCAGCCGTTATAATTTGGATGGCGAATTTCTGCCCGAGCCGGGCAATACGGTAGTTTGCCATTTGCTCGAAGCATCGCAGAGCGAAAGCGCTATCATCAAGACGCGCCAGCGTTTCCTGGATATGCCCGAGGCATCGCAGCTTGCCTTCACGCCGGTTTCCAGCCTGCATATGACGGTATTTCAGGGCATCATCGAGTTCCGGCGCGCGCTGCCCTATTGGCCGGAGAACATGCCGCTCGATACGCCGATCGACACGATGACGGACCATTATCGCGACCGTCTTTCGGCCTTTCCCGCCCTTCCGGTTTTCAACATGCAGGTGACTGGCCTCAAGCCCACAGGGCTGGTGATGCAGGGTGTTACAGCCGAAGACGACCGGATCGTTGCATTGTGGCGGGATGCATTTGCCCAAGCCTTCGGTTACCGGCATCCCAACCATGAAAGTTATGAGTTCCACATTACGCTGTCTTACGTCACACGCTGGTTCGATCCGGAATGCCTGCAGCGCTGGCAGGCGATGCTTGATGAAGAACTGGAAGAACTGCGGGCGGCAGCGCCGGTCATTGAGATGCGCCCACCGGCTTTCTGTGAATTCAAGGATATGAACCACTTCAAGGAGCTTGTTGTTTTCGATAAGAGGTGAGGCACGATTTGCTACGCCTGACGGCGGCCCTTCGCACCAATTCCGCTGAATCGGAAAAAATGCGTGTCAGGGCTGGTCAAAGCCCGTTTGGGCATGTATAAGCGCGCCAAATTTCCGATATCGAGACACCCGACATTCGGCCTTTGGTTCTGGCCGGTTACGTTGTTTCGCCGCTAAAGTGGAGTAACAAAAATGGCTGTACCTAAAAGAAAAACAAGCCCGTCCAAGCGCGGCATGCGTCGCTCGGCTGATGGTCTCAAGTCTGCAACCTACGTTGAAGACAAGAACTCCGGCGAACTGCGCCGTCCGCACCATATCGATCTGAAGACCGGTATGTATCGCGGCCGTCAGGTTCTGACGCCGAAGGAAAGCGCATAAGCTTTTCTGAAATCTTATTTGCAAAAAACCGGCCCTCGTGGCCGGTTTTTTGTTTTCTGAAGGTGGCGTCAGTCAAAGGCGGGTCACTTGGAAAATAAGATAACACCTCTTACACTCTCTGTGGGAGTTAGCGGGAGCCTGATGTGGGAGAGGAGCTTCGGTGAAATATCGCTGGATTTTGCTGATATTTCTCAGCCTCGGCCTCGGTTATGGCGCCGTTACAAGGGGCGGCGGCATCATCGCGGAAAGCTATTTCGGCGAAGTCTCCGATCAGGGCCGCACCACTCTGCGGCTGGCCGTCTCGGCCCTCGGCGGGCTTTTGAGCCGTTATGAGCCGCTGCCGGCTTTGATTGCTGACCACGACGACATTGAAGAGCTGGTTGCGCATCCGAAGGATGAGACGCTGCGCCAGCGTGCCAATGTCTACCTCAAATCCATCAACACCCTGCTGGAATCCTCCGATATCTACATCATCACGCTGGATGGCGAGACTATCGCGGCCAGCAACTATGATGGACCCACGAGCTTCGTCGGCGAGAATTTCAGCTATCGTCCCTATTTTCAGGATGCGGCCAAAGGCTTCAAGTCACGCTTCTTCGCGCTCGGCACCACCTCTCACAAACGCGGCTATTATTTTTCTGCGCCGATCCTCTTTAATCAGGAGATCAAGGGCGTCATCGTCTTCAAGGTCGATATTGAAGGCATAGAGGCCTCCTTCGGTGATGGTGAAAACCGTATTCTGGTCTCCGATCCGGAAGGCATCATCTTCATGACCGGAACGCCGCAATGGCTTTATTCCGGCCTGATGCCGCTGACCCCTGAAAGGTTGGCGCGCACGGAGACATCGCGCCGTTACGCAAACGCCGGCTTGAAGGAACTGCCGCTGAAAAACGGCAATTTCGGCTCCCATCAACTGATGACGATCGCCCAGAATGACGGTGAGAGGGAATATATGGTCCTGTCGCAGCCGATGGCGGATGCCGGCTGGACTGTCAGCGTGCTGATGGATACGGGTTCAGTCAGAACACAGGTCAAGACGGCGATGATCGCGATCATCCTTTGTCTGTGCCTCGCTGCTGCCCTCATTGCCGCCATGCTACAGAGACGGCGGCGTCTGCGTGAGCGACTGACCCATCAGGCGGAGGCGCAGGCGGAACTGGAGCGCCGGGTGGAGGAGCGCACGGCTGATCTGGCGCGGGTCAACCAGGAGATCAAGCACGAGATCGCCGAACGCCGCCAGACCGAGAAACAATTGCGCAAGATGCAGAATGATCTGGTGCAGGCGGGCAAGCTTGCCGCACTCGGTCAGATGTCGGCCGCGCTGTCGCATGAGTTCAACCAGCCGCTTGCTGCTGCCAAGAACTATGCGGAAAACGCCTCGCTTCTGGTGGAGCGCGGGCGTCTGGACGACGTGACGGAAAATCTCAGACGCATTTCGGGCCTCATCGATCGCATGGCGTCCATCAGCAAACACCTGAGAAATTTCGCCCGCAAGCCCAACGAAAAAATGGCGGCGGTCGGTCTGGAGGCCGTGCTTCGCGATACGCTGGAAATCGTCGGTGCGCGGCTGAATGCCGCCAATGCGGTGCTGGAGGTCGATCTCGGCCCGGTGCCGCTTGCGGTGAAGGCAGGCTCAGTGCGGCTGCAGCAGGTACTCGTCAACATCATTTCCAATGCCGCCGATGCCGTGGAAGGGCGAGAGGATCGCCGCATTGCCCTCAAGGCTGTGCAGCATGACCAGACGGTGTCGATCTTCATTCGCGACCGTGGCCCCGGCGTGCCGCCGGCGATTTCCGAACGCATCTTCGATCCCTTCTTCACCACCAAGGGGGTAGGGCGCGGCCTCGGCCTTGGCCTTTCCATCTCCTACAACATCATCAAGGATTTCGGCGGCCAGTTGCGTGTCCGAAACCATGAAGAGGGCGGGGCGGAATTCGAGATCGAATTGCCGGCAGCCGTCTGGCGTATGGAGGCGGCTGCGGAATGACCATGTCGCGGGTTCTGTTGATCGATGACGAGGAGGAGTTGCGCTTTTCCACCGCACAGGCGCTGGAGCTTTCCGGTTTCGCCGTCACCATGCTGGCGAGTGCCGAACATGCGCTCGAACTCATCGGTTACAGCTTTGATGGGGTCGTGGTCAGCGATATCCGCATGCCCGGCATGGATGGCATGACGCTGCTGCAGAAGGTGCGGGAGCTTGATGCGGAAATACCTGTGATCCTTATGACGGGCCATGGCGATGTGCAATTGGCTGTCAACGCCATGCGCAACGGCGCCTATGATTTCATCGAAAAGCCATTCACGCCGCAATATCTCGCCGGGATCATCAAAAGGGCCAATGATCGACGCGCGCTGGTACTGGAAAACCGCCGCCTGAAGGCGGTTGCGGGCAAACATGACGATCTCGAAACGCGTCTGCCCGGCCGAACCCAGGTCATGGTCGATCTGCGGTATCGTATCCGCGCCATCGGCGCGACGGATGCCGATACGCTGATCGTCGGCGATACCGGGGCGGGCAAGGAGGTGGTGGCGCGGGCGCTGCATGATATCAGCGCCAGAGCCAACCGGCCCTTCGTGGCGATCAATTGCGCCGCCCTTCCGCAGACGCTGATCGAAAGCGAACTCTTTGGCCATGAGGCCGGTGCTTTTCCGGGTGCGCTGCGCCCGCGCTACGGTAAGTTCGAGCATGCCCGCGGCGGCACGATCCTGTTGGATGAGATCGGCTCCATGCCGTTCGAATTGCAGGGCCGGTTTCTGCGTGTTTTGCAGGAGCGGGTGATTACCCGCCTCGGCTCCAATGAAACCGTTGAACTCGACGTCCGTTTCATCGCCACCAGCAAGGTCGATCTGGAACAGGAAGTTGCCGCAGGCCGGTTCCGCGCCGATCTTCTTTATCGCCTGAACGTCGCGACAATCCTCGTGCCCTCCCTGTCGCAGCGCAGCGCCGATATACCGCTGCTGTTCCTGCATCTGGTGCGGGAGGCTGCCGCCCGTTACGGGCGGGAGGACATGGACGTGCCGCAACAACTGCTCTCAGTCGTTTCCCTTCGCGAGTGGCCCGGTAACGTGCGTGAACTGCGCAATGCGGCGGACCGCTTCGTCCTTGGCCTGGAAAGCGATGCTTCCGAAGCCTCGCCGCCGTTTCAGGATGATGGCAGGGAAGGGCTTGCCACGAGGGTCGCAGCCTATGAAAAAAGCCTGATTGCGCGCGCGATAGCCGTCCATGGCGGCAATCTGAAATCCGTCTATGAGAGCCTCGGCATTTCCCGCAAAACGCTTTACGAAAAAATGCAGAAATACGAGCTGCACCGGCATATGACAGAGGTGTGATGGGTGGATTTCCACCCACGGATGAACCCCTATGGGTAGAAATCCACCCATTACCGTTTGTGACGGCGATAAAAGCGCATCTCTCGGCAAGACCGCCGTTGCTGAACGACAATCCCGGATCGCAAATAGCTCACCCCGGCCGCCATAGAGGAGTATGCGCGGCTGAAGTGGCGAAAATTTTCATCCGGGAGGAATCGATGAAAATACTGAAGACAGTCACCGGCCTTGCTGCCGCCGCTGCCGTATCCCTTTTTGCGCTATCCGCATCCGCTCAGAATTATCCCGAGCGTAACATCACCATGGTCGTGCCTTTTGCTGCCGGTGGCCCGACGGATACGGTTGCGCGCCTTGTTGCCGAATCCATGTCGAAGGATCTCGGTCAGCAGATCATCGTCGAAAATGTCGGCGGCGCGGGCGGCACGCTCGGCGCTGGCCGCGTGGCGGCGGCGGACCCGGACGGTTACACCGTTCTCTTGCACCATATCGGCATGGCGACGAGCGCCACGCTCTATCGCAAGCTCGCTTATGATACGACAAACGCATTCGAATATGTCGGTCTGGTCACCGAAGTGCCGATGACCATCCTGTCGCGCAAGACCCTCGAGACCAAGGACCTTAAGGGTTTGATCGACTATGCCAAGGCGAACAAGGACAAGGTGACCGTTGCCAATGCCGGCATCGGTGCCGCCTCGCACCTCTGCGGCATGCTGTTCATGAGCGCCATCGAAACACCGCTCGTCACCGTCCCTTACAAGGGCACCGGCCCGGCCATGACCGACCTGCTCGGCGGCCAGGTGGATATCATGTGTGACCAGACCACCAACACCACCAAGCAGATCCAGGGCGGAACCGTGAAAGCCTATGCCGTGACCTCGGCCAAGCGGCTCGACGTGCTTCCGAACGTGCCGACGGTCGCCGAAGAAGGTCTGCCGAAACTCGAAGTTGGCATCTGGCACGGCATCTATACGCCGAAGGGCACGCCTGCCGAAATCAACGAAAAGCTCTCCAAGTCGCTGCAGGTCGCGCTGAAGGACAAGAACGTCGCGGCTCGTTTTGCCGAACTCGGCACGACGCCTTCTTCTGAAAGCGATGCGACGCCGGCGGCACTCAAGGCCAAGCTCGAAAGCGAAATCGCCCGCTGGAAGCCGGTGATCGAAACCGCCGGCCAATATGCCGACTGATGATCAGGACGTGACCGGCGGCACCTTGCCGCCGGTTTCCTGCTATCATTTTAACGCGCGGAACGGTGTGTTACCGGCCGCAGTGGAGGGGCATCTTTCATGAAGTCGTTTTTCATTGACCCTGCCGAAGCAGCCTGCGGGGCGATATTCATCGGTTTTGGCGCTTTTTTCGCGCTGCAGTCTTTCGGGCTGGATTTAGGAACCACATTTCGCATGGGGCCGGGGTATTTTCCGCTTGTGCTGGCCATCGTGCTGATCCTGCTGGGCAGCGTCATATTCTTTCGCGCCACCCGCGTGCAGGGTGATGTCATCGGGGCCATCGCCTGGCGAGGGATTTTTTTCATTCTGCCCGCGCCGATCTTTTTCGGCTTCACGGTGCGGGGCCTGGGTTTTGTCCCGGCACTGTTTTTCAGCGCGCTTATCGCAGCCTTCGCCTCGCACAAGATGAGCCCACTGATGGCCGTCGTAATTTCCGCCGCCATCACGGTCTTTTCCGTTGCTGTGTTCAATTATGGTCTCGGCCTGCCGTTCCAGCGCTTCGGCCCCTGGCTTAAATTTTGAGGCGCCCCGATGGATTTGCTTAATAATCTCGCTCTCGGTTTCGTCACCGCTTCGTCGCTGGCAAACCTTTTTTTCTGCCTGATCGGCGTGCTGCTCGGCACCCTCATCGGCGTGTTGCCGGGCATCGGCGCAACGGCGACCATCGCCATGCTGCTGCCGATCACCTTTCAGCTTGAGCCCGTGTCGTCGCTGATCATGCTCGCCGGCATTTATTACGGCGCGCAATATGGCGGTTCCACCACAGCCATCCTCATCAACATGCCGGGGGAGTCCTCCTCCGCCGTCACCGCCATCGATGGTTACCAGATGGCGCGCAAGGGCAAGGCTGGTGCTGCACTTGCAATCGCCGCCATCGGCTCGTTTTTCGCGGGTACGGTTTCCACCTTCCTGGTGGCGATCTTCGCACCGCCTTTGACGGCGATCGCGCTGGAATTCGGTGCCGCTGAATATTTCTCGCTGATGGTCGTCGGCCTTGTCTCGTCCATAGCGCTTGCCAATGGCTCCATCGTCAAGGCGCTGGCTATGGTCGTGCTCGGCCTGTTGCTCGGTCTGGTCGGCACGGATATCTACAGCGGCACGCCGCGCTTCACCCTCGGCATCCGCGAATATGCCGACGGGCTCAATTTCGTGGCGGTTGCTGTGGGCGTCTTCGGTATCGCGGAAATCCTGCGCAATCTCGAGAACGAACGCACCCGGTCGGTGCTGATCGCCAAGGTCAGCAGCCTGATGCCGTCGAAGGAAGATTTCAAGGCCATGATCGGCCCGGTGCTGCGCGGCACGGCCATCGGTTCGGCTCTCGGCATCCTGCCGGGTGGCGGAGCGATCCTTGCGGCTTTTGCCTCCTACACGGTGGAAAAACGCGTCTCCAAGAACCCGGAAGAATTCGGGCATGGCGCGGTGGCCGGTGTTGCCGGTCCGGAATCGGCCAATAACGCCGGCGCGCAGACCTCCTTCATCCCGCTGCTGACGCTCGGCATTCCGGCCAACCCGGTCATGGCGCTGATGATCGGCGCGATGATCATTCAGGGCATCGTGCCGGGTCCAAACGTAGCGACCGAACAGCCGGCGCTGTTCTGGGGCATCATCGCCTCCATGTGGATCGGCAACCTGATGCTCGTCATCCTTAACCTGCCGCTGATCGGGCTGTGGGTGAAGCTGCTGACGGTGCCCTATTATGTGCTGTTCCCCATCATCATGGCCTTCTGCGCCATCGGGGTCTACAGCGTCAATTCCAACGTCTTTGATCTTTACGCCGTCGCCTTCTTCGGTTTCATCGGTTACGTGTTGGTGAAACTGCGCTGCGAGCCGGCCCCGCTGCTTCTGGGCTTTGTGCTTGGGCCTCTGCTGGAAGAAAACCTGCGCCGCGCCATGATCCTGTCGCGCGGCGATCCGACCACCTTCGTCACCCGCCCGATCAGCGCCACCCTGCTTTTCATTGCTCTGGCCGTGCTGATCATCGTCTTCCTGCCCAGCGTGAAGAAGAAGCGTGAAGAGGTTTTCGTGGAAGAAGACTGAGCAATATCAAAACGTCATAAGCCGGCGATGGAAACATCGCCGGTTTTTTTGTGTTTGGATCGATCGGAACGAATTCGCTTCACGAAAGCGACATATGGTTGACTCACGCGCTTTTAAGCCCAAGGAAGGGCGGGAAAGAGAGGTCGATATGACGTCGGAAACCGAAAAACGGATCATTGCGCTCGAGGAAACGATCGCGCATCAGGCAAAGACCATCGAGGAACTGTCCGACCAACTGACGGAACAGTGGAAGGTGGTGGAGCAGACGCGCGCCAAGCTCGACCGGTTGACGGAAAGGTTCCTGAGCCTCGAGGAGCAATCGCTGGATGCGCCTGCCATCACCCGGCCACCGCATTACTGACAGGGAGTACCCGATGAAAAACGACACAGCCGCACTTGCCGCCGAAATCACCAATTTCTGGAAAAAGGCCGGCCCGGACAAATGGTTCGACAAGGACGCCGCCTTCGACAATCACTTTCATGACCGTTTTCGCGACGCCCATTTCGCTGCCGCAAGGCGCGAGCTGGACGGCTGGCTCGCGGGTGCGGAAAGCAGTCTTGCGCTGATGCTTCTGCTGGATCAGTTCCCGCGCAATTGCTTTCGCGGCACCGCCCATATGTATGCCACCGATCCGCTGGCACGCCTGTTCGCCGATGAGGCCATCCGCCGTGGCCACGATCAGGCGGTGAGTGAGGATTTGCGCGTTTTCTTCTACCTGCCTTTTTCCCATGCGGAGGATATCGCGGCCCAGCGGCGTGCCTGCGACCTCAATCAGCCGCTTGGCGGGCTTTATCTCCATCATGCCGAAGAACATCGCGATATCGTCGAGCAATTCGGCCGCTTTCCGCATCGCAATGACATATTGCTGCGGGAGACGACGCCGGAAGAACTGCAATATCTGGAGGAAGGCGGCTTTTCCGGCTGAGCGCGAAATGAAAACGCCGCCAGTCCCGAAGGATGGCGGCGTTATTAATGGACGTAATCGGTGGCAATCAGCCGTCGAAGAATTCTTTCATCCGGGCAAAGAAGCCGGTTGATTCCGGATTGTTCTCCTTGGAGGAGAGCTGTTCGAATTCCTGCAACAGCTCGCGCTGACGCTTGCTGAGCTTCTGCGGCGTCTCGATCTGGATCTGGATATAGAGATCACCGGTCTGCGCCGAACGCAGCACCGGCATGCCCTTGCCCTTCAGACGGAACTGCTTGCCCGGCTGGGTGCCTTCCGGAACCGTGACGCGTGACTTCGTACCGTCGAGCGTCGTGACATCAAAGGTGCCGCCAAGCGCTGCCGTCGTCATCGAAATCGGCACGGAGCAATAAAGGTCGGCACCGTCGCGCTGGAAGAACTCATGCGGTCGCACAGACAGGAAGATATAAAGATCGCCCGCCGGGCCGCCACGCATGCCGGCTTCGCCTTCGCCCTGCAGGCGAATGCGGGTGCCGTCCTCAATGCCCGAGGGAATGTTGACCGAAAGCGAACGCTCTTCCGTCACGCGGCCCTGACCGTGGCACTTGCCGCAGGGATCGGAAATCGTCTGTCCGCGTCCGTGGCAGGTGGGGCAGGTGCGCTCCACCGAAAAGAAGCCCTGTGCCGCGCGCACACGGCCGGAACCCTGGCAGGTGCCGCAGGTCTTGGGCTGCGTGCCGGGTTTGGCGCCAGAGCCGGAACAGACGTCGCAGGTGATCGATGTCGGAACCCTGATCTGCGCCGTCTTGCCGGCGAAGGCTTCCTCCAGCGTGATTTCCATATTGTAGCGAAGGTCGGCCCCGCGCTCCCGCCCGCCCGAAGAGCGGCGCGCCCGTCCACCGCCCATCATCTCGCCGAAGATGTCTTCGAAGATATCGGAGAAGCCGCCATTGGCGAAACCGCCGCCACCGCCACCGCCGCCCATGCCGCCATTTTCAAACGCGGCGTGGCCGAAACGGTCATAGGCCGCGCGCTTCTGCGGATCCTTCAGCGTTTCATAGGCTTCGTTGATTTCCTTGAACTTCCCTTCGGAATCGGCATCATCAGGGTTTTTGTCCGGATGGTATTTCATCGCGAGTTTGCGGAAGGCGCTTTTCAGCTCTTTTTCGTCCGCGGTCTTGCTGACGCCAAGTGTTTCGTAAAAGTCTGCTTTCGCCATTAAGATAACAAGCCTCGCAAATGGATTTCCGGCTGCACGTCGGCAGCCGGATGTCTTGCATATATAGACAGGAGACTAGAAGTCACGCGATTAGGCGGACTTCTTGTCGTCCTTGATTTCCTCATAGTCGGCGTCGACGACGTCGTCCTTACCGTCTTCGCCAGCATCGCCGGCTTCGGCCTGCTGCGCTTCGTAGATCGCCTGCCCGAGCTTCATGGACACTTCCATGAGGGTCTGGGTCTTCGCCTGAATGTCATCGGCGTCAGGCTCGGAAGCCTCAACCGATGTCTTCAGGCTGGCAATGGCGTCTTCGATGGCCTTACGGTCGGTCTCGGAAACCTTGTCGCCATATTCCTTCACCGACTTCTCGGTGGAGTGGATAAGGCTTTCGGCCTGGTTCTTGGCTTCTACACCGGCGCGACGCTTCTTGTCTGCTTCGGCATTGGCTTCGGCGTCCTTGACCATCTTCTCGATGTCGGCGTCGGACAGACCACCGGAGGCCTGGATGCGGATCTGCTGCTCTTTGCCGGTGCCCTTGTCCTTGGCGGAAACCTGCACGATGCCGTTGGCGTCGATGTCGAAGGTCACTTCGATCTGCGGAACGCCGCGCGGCGATGGCGGCAGGCCGACGAGGTCGAACTGGCCGAGCAGCTTGTTATCCTGCGCCATTTCACGCTCGCCCTGCGAAACGCGGATGGTCACGGCCGACTGGCTGTCTTCGGCGGTCGAGAAGGTCTGGCTCTTCTTCGTCGGGATCGTCGTGTTGCGATCGATCAGACGGGTGAAGACGCCACCCAGCGTTTCGATGCCGAGCGACAGCGGGGTCACATCAAGCAACAGAACGTCCTTGACATCGCCCTGCAGAACGCCCGCCTGAATGGCGGCGCCCATGGCAACCACTTCATCAGGGTTCACGCCCTTGTGCGGCTCCTTGCCGAACAGCTGCTTGACGACTTCCTGCACCTTCGGCATGCGGCTCATGCCGCCAACCAGAACGACTTCGTCGATCTCGGCTGCGGTAACGCCGGCATCCTTGAGCGCAGCCTTGCACGGTGCAACGGTGCGCTGCACCAGATCGTCAACCAGGCTTTCGAACTTGGCGCGGGTCAGCTTCAGCGTCAGATGCTTCGGACCGGTGGCGTCAGCCGTGATGAACGGCAGGTTGATTTCGGTCTGCTGCGAAGACGAAAGTTCGATCTTCGCCTTTTCGGCAGCTTCCTTGAGGCGCTGCAGAGCCAGCTTGTCGCCCTTCAGGTCAATGCCCTGATCCTTCTTGAACTCGCCGGCCAGATATTCGACCAGACGCATGTCGAAGTCTTCACCGCCGAGGAAAGTGTCGCCGTTCGTCGATTTCACTTCGAAGACGCCGTCGCCGATTTCCAGAACGGAAATATCGAAGGTGCCGCCGCCAAGGTCGTAAACGGCAATCGTCTTGCCGTCCTTCTTGTCGAGACCGTAGGCGAGTGCGGCAGCAGTCGGCTCGTTGATGATACGCAGAACATCAAGACCGGCGATGCGGCCCGCATCCTTGGTTGCCTGGCGCTGGGCGTCGTTGAAGTAGGCCGGAACGGTGATGACGGCCTTCTCGACCTTCTCGCCGAGATAGGATTCAGCCGTTTCCTTCATCTTCTGAAGGATCATCGCGGAAATTTGCGAAGGGGAATAATTCTTGTCCTGTGCCTTCACCCATGCGTCGCCATTGTCGCCATTGACGATTTCGAAGGGGACGAGGTGCTTGTCCTTTTCGACGGTCGGGTCTTCGTAACGACGACCGATGAGGCGCTTGACCGCAAACAGGGTGTTGGTCGGGTTGGTGACCGCCTGCCGCTTGGCCGGCTGGCCGACAAGGCGTTCGCCATCGTCGGAAAATGCCACCATGGACGGCGTGGTGCGTGCGCCTTCCGCGTTTTCAATGACTTTGATGTCCTTGCCGTCCATCACTGCGACGCAGGAATTGGTCGTGCCAAGGTCGATACCGATTACTTTTGCCATGCTCTTCTCTCCTTGAAGCGAGCTGCCGGAACCCCGTGAGGCATTCTTGTGGCAACTCCTTGACTTGGATTTGCAACATTCGCTGCAGTTCTGCGGCGTATATAAGGAGCGATTTTTCCTGCTGCAAGGCGCAAGAGAGGGGGAAGCGCAGCAAAAAGCGCAGGAAACCTCAGTATGTGCAGAAGCATAGGCGTCAACGCTTGCGGAAGCGGGAAAACGCGACTTTGACGTTACGCGTGGCCGGATATCCTGAAGATAGATCCGGTAATGGCTTGGAGCAACGCCGGCGGCTAAAGATGAGGTGAAATGGCGGACAGGGTGGGATTCGAACCCACGGTACGCTTTCACGCACACACGCGTTCCAGGCGTGCGCCTTAAACCACTCGGCCACCTGTCCTTTTTTCAAATCTGCATGTTTTGAAGAATGCAAATCACTGGAACGGCGCGATATATACCGATGAATTCGCAGGGATCAACACGAATCTGACAGTTTTTTGAAATGTCGGCAATTTCCTGCATTTAGATGCGGTTGCAAACGGGTTTTACCACCTTTATCGATGCGCTATATGTTTCAAAACATGTTCGTTGAAGAGGCGGACCATAACCGAGGTGTCCCGATGAAAGCTTTTTTGCGGTTTTTGAGCTTTCTTCTCCTTCTCGCGGCGGTTTTTCTGGGTGTGCTTGATTCGATCCGCTCGGTTTCCACATCCTCGGTCAATATTACCGGCATCCTGTCCGTCTGGAATTATTTTCTTCCTGCCTCGCGCACCATGGTGGAAGCCGCCGTGGGTCACTATATTCACCCTGAAGCGTGGCGCTTCATTGAAAATGCGCTGTCGGCGCTGCCCGCATTTGCTTTTTTCCTCGTCCTGTCGCTGCTTTGCTGGATGGCCGGTTACAGGAAGCACAAGGTGATGAGGCGCTTGCCGGTCTGATTTGTCAGCCTGAACGACGTTGGCGCCCGCAGATGTGAACCATGAGAAGCGGCGATATTGGCCGCACGGAGGTCCCGATGTTCCTGTTCGATACGCTTTCAAAAAAGACGACGATGCCGACCGAAGAGACTGCTTTGCCGGGTCGTGAAGAGGCGCTTGTCGTGCCGGAGAACCATTTCGTCAATGGTCGGCCGTTGAAGGGGCCTTATCCCGACGGTCTGGAAATCATCTATCTCGGTATGGGTTGTTTCTGGGGCGCGGAACGGTTGTTCTGGCAGACGCCGGGCGTGTGGGTAACGGCGGTGGGTTATGCCGGCGGCTTTACCGAGAATCCGACCTATCAGGAGACGACGACCGGCCAGACAGGCCATGCTGAAGTCGTCAAGGTCGTCTATGATCCGGCTGTGATCTCTTTGTCGGGCCTGCTCAGGATATTCTTCGAGGAGCATGATCCGACCCAGGGGATGCGGCAGGGCAACGATGTGGGTACGACCTATCGTTCGACCATTTATGCAACGACCGAAGGCCAGCTGCAGCAGGCGCAAAAGGCGCGCGACGCTTTTCAGCAGGCTCTGGAGGCGGCAGGCCATGGCCGGGCCATTACCACCGAAATCGGGCCGCTTGAAACATTTTATTATGCTGAGGACTATCATCAGCAATATCTTGCCAAGAACCCGGGTGGTTACTGCGGCCTGCGCGGAACCGGCGTAAGTTGCAATATCGACTAGATTTTTTGCAGATTGACCCGGTGGAAAGACCAAAAAAGCGCCAGATAAAAGTTTTTCCACCGGGTCAAAAAAACCGGATGAATTTTTCATTGAGCCATGCAAGGATATGAGGCAAGCACAGCCGGTATAACGGCTGGCGGTTCCGCAGACATTCCCGGTAAACGGGTTTGCGGGAGGACCCTTATAATATCAATTGCAACAACAGGGCTGCACAATGAAAAAATCCCTTCTGACGCTTTTTGCGCTTGCCGCAATGTCGGCTTCTGCGCTCGCTGCGGATGTCAAGCCGGCGCTGGTCTATGGCACGGGCGGCAAGTTCGACAAGTCGTTCAATGAAGCCGCTGCGGCCGGCGCTGAAAAGTTCAAGGCGGAAACGGGCATCGAGTACCGTGACTTTGAGCCGACCAGCGACACGCAGGGTGAACAGGCCATCCGCAACTTCGCCAGCAAGGGCTTCAACCCCGTCATCGCCGTGTCCTTCGCTTGGACCTCGGCCATGGAAAAGGTTGCAGCCGAATTCCCAGACACCAAATTCGTGATTGTCGATTCCGTTGTCGAGCTGCCGAATGTCCGCTCCGTCGTCTACAAGGAGCATGAAGGTTCCTACCTCGTCGGTCTTCTGGCGGGAATGGCTTCCAAGACCGGCAAGGTCGGCTTCATCGGCGGTATGGATATTCCGCTGATCCGTAAATTCGCCTGTGGTTATGCACAGGGCGCCAAGGCGGCCAACGACAAGATCGAAGTCTTCCAGAACATGACCGGCACCACGGGTGCTGCCTGGAACGATCCGGTGCGCGGCGGCGAACTCACCAAAAACCAGATCGACCAGGGTGCGGACGTGATCTACGCGGCAGCCGGTGCGACCGGTATCGGTGTGCTGCAGACCGCCGCCGACAACAAGAAGTTCTCGATCGGCGTCGATTCCAACCAGAACCACCTGCATCCGGGTTCCGTTCTGACATCCATGGTCAAGCGTGTCGATCTGGCCGTCTATAATGCCTATAAGGATACCAAGGACGATAAGTTCACCCCCGGTATCGTGGCGCTCGGCGTCAAGGAAGACGGCGTGGCCTATGCTTTGGACGACAACAACAAGGCGCTGATCACGCCTGAGATGATTGCCGCCGTGGACAAGGCGAAGGCCGACATTATCTCCGGCGCAGTCAAGGTCCACGACTATATGGCGGACAATTCCTGCCCGAAATGATATGATATGCAACTGGGGCGCATGATGAATTTTCATCTTGCGCCCTTTTCATATCCAGCCTTCGGAGAGGTTTCGGTTTGAATATGGACCCAGCAATTGAACTCGTGGGCATCGACAAGAAATTCGGTGCCGTTCACGCCAACAAGAATATCAATCTGACCGTTGCCAAGGGCACGATCCACGGCATCATCGGGGAAAATGGCGCCGGAAAATCGACCTTGATGTCGATCCTCTATGGTTTTTACCAGGCAGATGCCGGCGAAATCCGCGTGAACGGCGCACCCGTTACGATCCGTGACAGTCAGGCCGCGATCAGTGCCGGTATCGGCATGGTCCATCAGCATTTCATGCTGGTGGAAAATTTCACCGTGCTTGAAAATGTGATGCTGGGTGCTGAGGGCGGCGCATTGCTGGCCAAAGGCCGGGCCGGTGCACGCAAGGAGCTGAAGCGCCTGGAGGATGATTACGGGCTGGAAGTCGATCCGGATGCGGTGATCGAGGAATTGCCCGTTGGTCTGCAGCAGCGCGTCGAAATCCTCAAGGCCATGTATCGTGGCGCTGAAATCCTGATCCTCGACGAGCCGACCGGCGTTCTGACGCCGGCTGAGGCCGATCACCTTTTCAAGATCCTCGGTGTTCTGCGTGAGCAGGGTAAGACCATCATCCTCATCACCCACAAGCTGCGCGAAATCATGGCGATCACGGACTCCGTCTCCGTCATGCGCCGCGGTGAAATGGTGGCAACCCGCAAGACCTCCGAAACCAGCGTCGAGGAGCTGGCCGAACTGATGGTTGGCCGCCGGGTGCTGCTGCGGGTGGAAAAGGGCGAGACGACGCCGGGCGAGGTTCTCCTCTCCATCCGCAATCTCACAGTAAAGGACAGCCGCGGCGTCACCATGGTGGACGATGTTTCGCTGGATGTCCGCGCCGGTGAAATCGTCGGCATCGCCGGGGTCGCCGGCAATGGACAATCGGAACTGCTGGAAGCCATCGCCGGCATACGCAAGCCCTCTTCGGGCGAGATATGGGTGGATGGCCAGAAGGTGGATCGTCCCGATCCGGCGATCCTGCGCAAGCTCGGCCTCGCGCATATCCCGGAAGACCGCCATCATATGGGGCTGGTGCTGAAATTCGAGGAATATGAAAACTCCATCCTCGGTTATCACCATGACGAGCGTTACGGCAGGGGGCTGTTCCTGAACCCCGAGGCCATCCGCAAGGATGCGATCGAAAAGATCGAGAAATACGATATCCGCCCGCCGAACCCCCATTTGAAGACCGCAAATTTTTCAGGCGGTAATCAGCAGAAGATCGTCGTCGCCCGTGAAATCGAGCGCGATCCGAAGATGCTGATCATCGGCCAGCCGACGCGCGGTGTGGATATCGGCGCCATCGAATTCATCCATCGGCGCATCATCGAAATGCGTGATGCCGGCAAGGCGATTTTACTGGTTTCGGTCGAACTCGATGAAATCCGTTCCCTTTCGGACCGGATCATGGTCATGTTCGCCGGCCGGGTCGTTGGAGAAAAAACGGCGGAAGCCGAAGAACAGACGCTGGGCCTGATGATGGCCGGCATCGCCGCATGAGGCATGAATGAGCACCGCTTCCGCACCCCTACCAAACTGGATCAGCTACGGCCTGTTGCCGCTGCTGAATGTCATAACCGCCTTTCTGATTTCCGGGCTCGTCGTCTGGTCCATCGGCGAAAACCCGCTGGCAGCACTTCGTCTGCTGATCGAAGGCGCGCTCGGCCGCGGCGATGCCATCGGTTTCACGCTGTTTTACACGACGAGCTTCATTTTCACCGGCCTCTCTGTTGCGGTCGCCTTTCATGCCGGCCTGTTCAACATCGGCTCCGAAGGTCAGGCCTATATTGGCGGGCTGGGTGCGGCGCTGGTGGCGCTGGCGCTTGATCGGTATGTACCGTGGTATGTGACGATGCCCTTCGCCGTCATCGGCGCTGCGGTTTTCGGCGCGGCCTGGGCCTTTATTCCGGCCTGGCTGCAGGCCAAACGCGGCAGTCACGTCGTCATCACCACCATCATGTTCAACTTCATCGCTGCGGCCTTAATGGTTTACCTGTTGGTGAATGTGCTGATCGTGCCGGGCAAGATGGCGCCGGAAACGCGCACCTTCCTGCCCGGTGGCCAACTGCCGAAGCTGGACTGGCTGATGGCGTGGTTCGGCCTCAAGCTCGGGCCGGCGCCGTTCAACGTCTCCTTCCTTATCGCGCTGGTCATGTGTTTTCTCGTCTGGGTGCTGATCTGGCGCACCAAGCTCGGTTATGAGATGCGCACGCTCGGCGTCAGCCCTTCCGCCGCCATTTATGCCGGCATTCCCTATGCGCGCACCGTCATCATCGCCATGCTCATTTCCGGTGGTCTGGCGGGCATGATGGCCCTGAACCCGGTCATGGGCGCTTCAGCGCGCCTGCAGGTGGAATTCGTCGGCGGTGCGGGCTTCGTCGGCATCGCCGTATCGCTGATGGGGCGAAGCCATCCTCTCGGCATCATCTTCTCGGCATTACTGTTCGGCATCCTCTATCAGGGCGGTGCGGATCTTTCCTTCGAAATGCCGAACATTACCCGCGAGATGATCGTGGTCATCCAGGGTCTGGTGATCCTGTTCGCCGGTGCGCTGGAATATATGTACCGGCCGACGATCGTCCACATCTACCAGCGTTTGGCAAAGGGGTGAGCTGATATGGATTTTTTCGATATGCTGGTCAGCATTCTCGGCTCGACCGTCCGTCTCACCATCCCGCTTCTGTTCACCGCACTTGCCGGGCTGTTTTCCGAACGCGCCGGCGTGTTCGATATCGGTCTTGAAGGCAAGATGCTGGCGGCGGCCTTTGCGTCCGCCTGTGTTGCCTATCTTACCGCAAACCCGTGGGCCGGTCTTCTGGCGGGCATTGGCGTCTCCATCGCGTTTTCGCTGATCCACGGCTTTGCCGTGATCACCAATCGCGGCAACCAGATCGTGTCTGGCGTCGCGCTCAATTTCATTGCCGCCGGTCTGACGGTGGTGCTGGGCCAGGCGTGGTTCGGGCAGGGCGGCCGCACGCCGCAATTGCCGGGCGAGGGCCGTTTTACACCGATTATTCTGCCCGGCGCGGATGCGATGCGCGAAGTGCCGTTCATCGGCCCGCTTTATGCCAATGTCATTTCCGGCAATAATATCCTTACCTATCTTGCCTTCCTGGCGGTGCCGCTCTCCTGGTGGGTGCTTTACCGCACTCGCTTCGGCCTGCGGCTGCGCGCCGTCGGTGAAAATCCGGGTGCTGTCGATACGGCTGGCATTTCGGTGACGTGGATGCGTTACCGCGCCGTCATCGTCGCGGGTTTCCTCTGCGGTTTCTCAGGCGCCTATCTGGCTGTCGCGCAGTCGGCAGCCTTCATCGCTAACATGTCGGCAGGCAAGGGTTATATCGCGCTTGCCGCCTTGATTTTCGCGAAATGGAAGCCGGTGCCGGTCATGTTCGCCTGCCTGCTGTTCGGTTTCCTCGATGCCTTCGCCAATTTCATGCAGGGCAAATCCGTGCCGGGTATTGGGGAAGTACCGGTGCAGATTTTCCAGGCCATGCCCTATATCCTGACCTGCATCCTGCTTGCCGGTTTCATCGGCGTCGCCAAGCCTCCCAAGGCCGGTGGCGTTGCCTATGCGAAGGAGCGTTAAACTCATGTCCTCCGACCCGAAATCCCATGCCCTGTTCGAGGCTGCGGTGGAGGCCATGGCCTTCGCTTATGCGCCCTATTCGAAATTTCCGGTCGGCGCGGCGATCCGCGCCGAAGATGGAAAAATCTACAAGGGTGCCAATATCGAGAATATCTCCTTCCCACAGGGCTGGTGCGCGGAACCATCAGCCATCAGCGCCATGATCATGGGCGGGGCGAAAAAGATCAGCGAAGTCGCCGTCATCGCGGAAAAGCTGCCGCTCTGCTCGCCCTGTGGCGGCTGCCGCCAGAAGATCGCCGAATTCGCCACGCCGGAGACGAAGATCTATCTTTGCGACGAAACCGGCGTCCAGAAGGTCATGACCATGGAAGAGCTGTTGCCCTCCGTCTTCAAGACCGAGCTGCCCTGATGACGGATGGTTTGATCGATATTCTGGTGGAGCGCCTGAACGGCCTGATGCCACGCGTCGCCATCGTTCTCGGCTCCGGCCTGGGGTCACTTGTGGAAGAGGTGAGCGACCCCGTCCGCGTGCCCTATGCCGATCTTCCCGGGTTTCCCGCCGGTGGCGTTTCCGGCCATGCTGGAGAACTGGTCGCCGGTTATCTCGGTGGCGAGCCGGTCATGATGCTGTCCGGTCGGGTGCATTTCTACGAAAAGGGCGATGCGGCGGCGATGCGTCCGGTCATCGAGGCACTCGCCGGTCTCGGCGTGCAGTCGCTCATCCTCACCAATTCGGCAGGGTCGGTCAGGCAGGATATGCCGCCCGGCTCCGTCATGCAGATCACTGACCATATCAATTATTCCGGCATGAACCCGCTGATTGGCGAGGAAAGCGACCGCCGCTTCGTCGGCATGACCACGGCCTACGATCCGGACTTGATGCTGGCCATGCGCAATGCCGCGATCCGGGCGACGGTGCCTTTGTTCGGCGGCGTCTATATGTGGTTCTCCGGCCCGAGCTTCGAAACGCCCGCGGAAATTCGCATGGCGCGGCTTCTCGGGGCGGATGCCGTCGGCATGTCCACGGTCCCGGAAGTCATCCTTGCGCGCTTTTTCGGGATGCGCGTTGCCGCCGCATCGGTTATTACCAATTACGGTGCCGGCATGACTGGCGCGGAACTGAGCCATGAAGAAACCAAGGACATGGCTCCCGTGGGCGGCAAGCGACTTGCCGCTATTCTGAAGGAAATGATCGCAGGAGGAGCGTGACCATGGAACTCCAGCGTCCGCGCGAAGCGGCTGCCCTCACTCTGTCCTTGCTGGACTTGACCAATCTTAGGGAAGACTGCACGCCGCAGCAGATTGCCGCTTTGTGCCAGCGGGCGCATACGGACTATGGCAACACGGCCGCGATCTGCATCTGGCCGCGTTTCGTGGCGCAGGCACGCGCTGCTTTCGGAAAAGAACACGCGATCCGAATTGCCACTGTCGTCAACTTTCCCTCTGGCGATCTGGATGTCGCCACTGTCGTGGCGGAAACCGAGTCTGCGATCCGCGACGGTGCCGACGAAATCGATCTGGTTATTCCCTACCGCAAATTCATAGACGGCGATGAAAAGGCAGTTTCAGAGATGGTAGCGGCCGTGCGTCAAGCCTGTGCCGCGCCCGTATTGCTCAAAGTCATTCTGGAAACGGGTGAGTTGAAAGACAAAGCCCTGATCCGCCGCGCCTCCGAACTCGCCATTGCCGAAGGGGCCGATTTCATCAAGACCTCGACCGGCAAGGTTGCAATAAACGCCACGCTGGAAGCCGCCGACATCATGTTGCAGGCCATCCGTGACAGCCGCCAAAAAGTGGGCTTCAAGCCCGCCGGCGGCATCGGTACGGTGGAAGACGCCACGCTTTACCTGCGGCTGGCGGAAACCATCATGGCACCCAACTGGGCCATGCCATCAACCTTCCGTTTCGGCGCTTCGGGCGTTCTTGACGATGTGCTGAACGTGCTGGCTGGCGGCGAACCGGCCAAGGCCGCCAGCGGGTATTGAGCTTGATCCCGCAGGAGATCATCCGCCGCAAACGCGATGGCCTGTCACTGGCGCCGCAGGAGATTGCGGCTTTCATCGCAGCGCTGTCGAAAGATGGCATATCGGAAGGGCAGGCGGCCGCCTTTGCCATGGCGGTGTTTTTCCGCGGCATGAACCGCGACGAAATGGTAGCGCTGACGCTCGCCATGCGCGATAGCGGCGATGTCCTCTCATGGAGCGATATTGGCAGGCCGGTGGCGGACAAGCACTCGACCGGTGGTGTTGGTGATAACGTCTCCCTGATGCTCGCGCCGATCGTCGCCGCCTGCGGTCTCGCCGTGCCGATGATTTCCGGCAGGGGCCTCGGCCACACCGGCGGCACGCTCGACAAGCTGGAAGCCATCTCCGGCTACAATGTCATGCCTGACGAGGCTTTGTTCCGCCGGACGGTGAAGGCGGTCGGTTGCGCCATCATCGGCCAGACGGGTGATCTCGCACCCGCCGATAAGCGCCTTTATGCCATTCGCGATGTGACCGCGACCGTCGATTCCATCCCGCTGATCACTGCCTCCATCCTTTCGAAGAAACTTGCGGCGGGGCTTGAGACGCTGGTTCTCGACGTGAAGGTCGGCAACGGTGCTTTCATGCAGAGCGTGGAGGATGCCCGCAATCTGGCCCGTGCGCTGGTCGATGTGGCGAATGGTGCAGGTCTTCCGACGACGGCCCTGATAACCGACATGAACCAGCCGCTTGGCGATGCCGCCGGCAATGCGGTCGAAATCGTCAACTGCCTTGATTTTCTGGCCGGTCGCAAGACCGGAACCCGTCTTGAAAAGGTCGTCCTGTCCTTCGCCGCAGAAATGCTGGTACAGGCTCAAAAGGCTGCCACGCTGGAGGAAGGCGAGGCGCTGGCTGCGGTCGCTCTGTCCTCCGGTCGGGCTATGGAAATCTTTGCGCGGATGGTTTCAGCACTGGGCGGGCCTTCGGATTTCGTTGAGGATCCAACCCGTTATCTGCCGTCCGCGCCGGTCGTTCTCACGGTTCCGGCTGCGCGAAGCGGCTGGCTTGCATCCTGCAATACGCGTGATCTTGGCATGGTTGTCGTCGAGCTTGGTGGGGGAAGGAGAAAGCCGTCGGATATGATCGATCCGGCAGTCGGTATTTCGAACATCCTGCCACTTGGCGTTAAGGTGGAAAAGGGCGAGCCGATTGCCATTGTCCATGCGGCTTCAAAGGAAGAGGCGGAACGTGCCGTCAAAAGCATAGCTGCCTATTTTGAGATCGCTGACAGCGCACCGGAAACCAGCGCGCCGATCCTCGAGCGGATCACCTGACAAGCCGCAATTCGCCGCCCGATACCTTGAAGGACGACAATTGTTTCAGAAAGCTCATGCCGATCAGCATGTTGCTCAACGCATTGTCTTTCAGAACCATGGCATCGACATTCTGAACGCGGATCGGGCCGATTTCCACGCGGTCCAGCTTCACATGCGCCGCCATGGTCTGGCCGTTCGCCGTTGAGATCGCATATTTGAAATCGAGGCTGTTGACGCCAAAACCCAGACGCCTCGCGATCGTCTCGTTGATGGCGACCATGGAAGCGCCGGTATCGACAAGGCCGTCGAAAGACTTGCCGTTGATGCGGAAGGCAGCGTTGAAATGGCCGCGGGAATCTGCCTTCAAATTAACGCCGCCCAGCGAAATCGGCTCCGGCTTGGCGGGTTCGGGTGTGGCTTCCGATTTTTCCACGCTGGTTTCGGGGCGCGGCTGAAACTTTTCCACCAGCGCCGGAATTTGCGTGGCGCTGACCGAAAGACCGATAAGCAGAAAAATCGTGCGCGCCAGCAAGTCGTTGCTCCTCAAAGTCCAAGGTTATCCTCGGACAGAATAGGCGCAAAACATGCTGAAATCTTAAAAGAAAAAGCCATTCGCCGCGTATCGGACGGCGAATGGCTCAAACGGTTAAGCGAAGATGAACGGCGTTATTTGGTGCCGTACATGCGGTCGCCGGCGTCACCGAGGCCGGGGACGATATAACCCTTCTCGTTCAGATGTCTGTCGATTGCGGCGGTATAGATCGGCACATCGGGATGCGCCTCGCGGAAATTCTTGATGCCTTCCGGTGCTGCCAGCAGACACAGGAAGCGGATGTTCTTTGCGCCGCGTTCCTTCAGCTTTTCGACAGCGGCAATCGAGGAATTGCCGGTCGCCAGCATCGGGTCCACAACGATGACCAGACGAGCGTCGAGACTTTCGGGAGCCTTGAAGTAATATTCGACGGCCTCCAGCGTATCGTGGTCACGATACACACCGACATGGGCAACGCGCGCCGAGGGCACCAGTTCGAGCATGCCTTCCAGAAGGCCGTTGCCAGCGCGCAGGATAGAGGCGAAAACCAGCTTCTTGCCTTCCAGAACCGGAGCCTGAATGGTTTCGAGCGGCGTGTCGATGGTTTCCATCGTCATTTCAAGGTCGCGCGTCACTTCATAGCAGAGCAGCGTCGAAATTTCCCTGAGCAGGCGACGGAAGCCGGCCGTGGACGTTTCCTTCTTGCGCATGATGGTAAGTTTGTGCCGCACCAGCGGATGTTCGATGACTGTGACGCCGTCCATGAAACTGGCCTTCCTTTTTGATCTTGTGCCCCTGTCATTCACCGAAAGTGGGCTTTTCGCAAGCCTTCTTCGCGGTTTTACCCCGCCAACCGCCGCGTCAGGCGCGATCCAGTCTCGATAGCAGCTGCTCGCGCGTCGTCTCGTCCACGAAGGCGCTTTCCAGCGCGGTTCGGGTCATGCGGTTGATCTCGGCATCGCTGCAACCGAACGTGTCTGCGGCCAGCTCGTATTCCCGCACAAGCGAGGTGAAGAAGAACGGCGGGTCGTCGGAATTGATGCAGACGCGCACCCCGGCGTCACGCAACGCCTTCAGCGGATGGCTGGCGAAATCCGGATAAACACTGAGCGCGATATTCGACCCGGGGCAGACTTCCAGAACCGTGCCCGTTTCGACAAGCCGGGCCACCAGAGCGGCATCTTCGATGGCGCGCACGCCATGGCCGATGCGGGCCGGTTTAACGAGATCGAGTGCATCGGCAACGCTTTCCGGCCCGCAGACCTCGCCCGCATGGATGGTGAGCCCGAGGCCCGCATCACGGGCGATATCGAAGGCACGCGCATAATCGGCAACCCGACCCATACGCTCTTCGCCTGCCATGTTGAAGCCGGTCACCAGCGGATGTTGCGCACGCGCCGCATATTCGGCCGCTGCGATAACCCGTTCAGGACCGAAGTGCCGCTCGCCTGTGACGATGATGCGCGTTTCAATGCCGGTCTTTTCCTTTGCGATCCGGATGCCTTCGGCAATACCGGCGAGATAGGCGTCTGCACCAAGTCCGATACGGTCGCCATGGTCGGGCGAGATGATCAGCTCGCTATAGATCGTGTTGGCTTGCGCCAGTTCGGTCAGATAGGTCTCGGTCAGGACCGCATAGTCCTCATCCGTCTTGAACACCTGCGCCACCGCATCGTAGCACTGGATGAACTCGGCGAAATCCGACCAGACATATTGGCCGTCACGCAGGAAGCGGCTGGTGTCTATGCCGTATTTCTCCGCCTGTTTCGCGACGAGGGCAGGCGGTGCCGCACCTTCAAGATGGCAGTGGATTTCCGCTTTCAGCAAATGCGATGTCAAATGAAGCTCCTGCCGTGTGAACCGGCCTCGATGCCAAGATGGTGGGCGATGCTTTCGCCGATATCGGCGTAGCTTGAACGGATGCCGACATCGCGGGAACGGATGCCCGGCCCAAAAACCATGATCGGCACCCGTTCGCGTGTATGGTCCGTGCCCCGCCAGGTGGGGTCGCAACCATGGTCGGCGGTGAGAATGGCGATGTCTCCCGGTTTCATCTTGCGATGAATTTCCGGGATGCGCGCATCAAAAGCCTCAAGGGCAGCCGCATAACCGGCAACGTCACGACGGTGGCCATAAAGCATGTCGAAATCGACGAAATTGGTAAAGACGAGATCGCCATTTTCGGCCTCGTCGATGGCCTGCAATGTCGCATCCATCAGGGCGGCGTTGCCATTGGCCTTGATGATGCGCGAGACGCCCTGATGCGCATAGATATCGCCGATCTTGCCGATCGCGTGCACCTTGCGCTCCGCCTCTACCAACCGGTCGAGCAGCGTCGGTTCGGGCGGTGGCACGGAGAAGTCGCGGCGGTTGCCGGTGCGTTCGAAGGAGGCGACTGTCTCGCCGATGAACGGGCGGGCGATGACGCGGCCGATATTCAGCGGATCGAGCAGTTTCCGCACGGTCTCACAGAGCGCGATGAGGCGTTGTAACCCGAAATGGGTTTCATGCGCGGCGATCTGAAACACGGAATCGGAAGAGGTGTAGCAGATTGGTTTGCCGCTCCTGATATGTTCTTCGCCGAATTGCGCGATGATGTCAGTGCCGGAAGCATGGCAATTGCCGAGAATACCGGGAATATCGGCTTGCTTGCAGATGGCCTCAACCAGTTCCGGGGAAAAGGCGTCGCCCTCCGTGGGGAAATAACCCCAGTCGAAGGTCACAGGCGTACCGGCAATCTCCCAATGACCTGATGGTGTGTCCTTGCCCTTCGAGACTTCGCTGGCTGAGCCATGCAGGCCGAAAATACGTTCCGGGGGCTCCATGCCGGCGGGAATGTCGCCACTTGCCTGACGCGCGATCTCCAGAAGGCCAAGCGAGCACATGTTAGGCAGCTTCAGCGGCCCGGATCGAAGCCCCGCCCTGTCGGCAGCACCTGCGGCACAGAACTCGGCGATGTGACCGAGTGTGTTCGCGCCGAGATCGCCATAGTGCTCTGCGTCAGGCGCACCGCCGACACCGAAGGAATCCAGAACGAGAAGAAATGCTCTTGCCATAACTCACCGAAACAAAATGCGCCGACGGGCAATGTCAGGCCGAACTATCGTTATAGATCAGCAAAACGTGAAGAAGGAAGCGCTTTTATGAACCATCCGGTAAAACCAGTGGTTCAATCAGCATCCCGTTTCGATTTCGGTGCGTTGAGGTTGCGCAGCACGTACCAGCCGGCCGCAACCACCATGGCGGCGAGAATATACCAGGTGACGGCATAGGAGAGGTGGCTGTTCGGGAAGGTGAGCATGGTTTTGCCACCAACCGGCAGGCCGCCGGGATTGGGCGTGGCATCCGCATCGACGTAAAACGGCGCCACGTCAGAGACGCCGGATGCCTGCGTGATCTGGGGAATATTGCGGGAATACCACCGGCCATTTGCAGGATCGTTGGTTCGAAGGAAAAGCCCGCCGGTTTCCGGCGCGCGCATCAGCCCGACGATCTCGACGTTTCCGGCCGCTTCACCTTCCGGCCGCAAGGACGGATCGCGCCTGTCGGAGGGTACGACGCCGCGATTGACGATGATGCTTGAGCCATCGGCCCGCCGTAGCGGGGTCATGACCCAGTAACCGGGGCCAAGATCCGTGACCGTGTAGACCTGAACCTCCTTGTCGTTGAGAAACGTGCCGGACAGTTTCACACGGCGATATTCATAATCGGCGGGATCGGTGAGGGCCGGCCATTCACTGGGGGCAGGCGCATCGACAGGCTCGGCATGGGCGCGGGCCTCGACACGCTCAATCAGGTCGAGCTTCCAGAAAAGGCGCTGGACCTGCCATGTTCCAAGTGCCAGCAGGCAGCCCGTCAGGACAACGGTCAAAAACAGAACGACGATTGCCGCAGGGCGGATACGCCGGTTTTGGGGTGCGATTTCGCTCATCTCATGGTCCTTGCGAAGCGCCTCTGGCAGCAGGATCGTCGGCTCCGGCGGGCGCTTGGCACCCGCATGCGCTTCCTCCAGCAAATAACCCCATAAATCGCGCCAGGATTCATGGGGTTATGTGTTGGCGCGGAACGGCCTGTCGGAGGTCCGGCAGGCCGCTGATTATGGCTGCTCAGGGCAGGTTTTTCACATCCTCGATGTGCAGCGGCATCATGTTCTTGTTCATGTTGTACATGACCCAGAGCGAACCCGAGAGCGTGATCAGCAGCACCACAACGGTGAAGATCAGCGCCATGAAGGTCCATCCGCCTTCTGACTTGGTGTCCATGTGCAGGAAGTAGATCATGTGCACGAAGATCTGGATGACGCCGAGACCCATGATCGCGATGACCAGAAGCGTCTTGTTTTCCAGAGCGTCGCCCATGACCAGCCAGAACGGGATCGCCGTCAGGATGACCGACAGGACGAAGCCGATCATGTAGCTTTTGAACGTGCCGTGGCTTGCGCCATCATGATGATGGTCGTCGTCGCCATGCGCGTCGTGATGTGCGTGTGCTTCGGAACTCATCAAAGAACTCCCATGAGGTAAACGAAGGAGAAGACGCCGATCCAGATGACGTCAAGGAAGTGCCAGAACATCGACAGGCACATCAGACGGCGCTTGTTCGCCGGGATGAGGCCGTGTTTGCCGACCTGAACCATCAGCGTGACGAGCCAGATGACGCCGAAGGTGACGTGCAGACCGTGCGTGCCGACCAGCGCGAAGAACGCGGACAGGAAGGCCGAACGCTGCGGGCCGGCGCCTTCCGCGATCAGGTGATGGAACTCGTAAATTTCGACCGCGAGGAAGGCGAGGCCGAAGAGGCCGGTAACGCCGAGCCATATCAGCGTCGTCTTCACCTTCTTCTTTTCCATTTCCAACATGGCAAAGCCATAGGTGATGGAGGAAAAAAGCAGGAAGCCGGTGTTGATGGCAACGAGCTTCAGGTCGAACAGGTCGGCACCCGAAGGGCCGGCCGCATAGTTGCGGCCGACAACGGCATAGGTGGCAAACAGCGTCGCGAAGATGAGGCAGTCGCTCATCAGGTAGAGCCAGAAGCCCAGCGACGTGCCGTTCTCCGGGTGGTGGTCTTCCTTCAGGTAGAAGACCGGTGGTTCAGCGCCATCGACGCTTTGTGCAGGTGCATGAGCCATATTCGTTACGCCTGTTCCGCAAGCAGCTTGCTACGTTCAGTCTCGACGATCGAAACGTCGGAGGCGGGAATGTAGTATTCGCGGTTGTAGTTGAAGGTGTGGGCAATCGAGACTGCGATGATGGCGAGCATCGAAAGAGCCGCAAGCCACCAGATATGCCACACCAGAGCGAAGCCAAGGACGACGCTGATGGCGCTGATGATGACGCCCGTGCCGGTATTCTTCGGCATATGGATAGGGATGTAACCTTCCAGAGGACGGCTGTAACCGCGCTTCTTCATGTCCGCCCAGGCATCCACGTCATGAATGACCGGCGTGAAGGCGAAGTTGTAGGCGGGCGGCGGCGATGATGTCGACCATTCCAGCGTGCGGCCATTATAGGGATCGCCGGTCACGTCGCGCAGCTGATCGCGCTTCAGGTAGCTGACGATGAGCTGGATGACAAAGGAGGCGATGCCGAGCGCGATCAGGAAGGCGCCGAAGGCGGCAATCAGGAACCAGATCTGCAGCGAATTGTCCTCGAACTGGCTGATACGGCGGGTGATGCCCATCAGGCCGAGAATATAGAGCGGCATGAAGGCGAAGTAGAAGCCGATGAACCAGAACCAGAAGGACAGCTTGCCCCAGAACGGATCGAGACGGTAACCGAAGGCCTTCGGGAACCAGTAGACGATACCCGCGAGCACACCGAACACCACGCCACCGATGATGGTGTTGTGGAAGTGGGCGATGAGGAACAGCGAGTTGTGCAGCACGAAATCCGCAGGCGGAACAGCAAGAAGAACGCCGGTCATGCCGCCGATGACGAAGGTGATCATGAAACCGATCGTCCACAGCATCGGAACGTCAAAATTGATACGGCCCTTATACATGGTGAAGAGCCAGTTGAAGATTTTTGCGCCCGTCGGGATCGAGATAATCATCGTGGTGATGCCGAAGAAGGCGTTGACGCTCGCACCCGAACCCATGGTGAAGAAGTGGTGCAGCCACACGATATAGGCGAGGATGGTGATGACACCAGTTGCATAAACCATCGAGGCATAACCGAAGAGACGCTTGCGGGAGAACGTCGCAACGATTTCCGAGAAGACGCCGAATGCCGGCAGCACCAGAATGTAAACTTCGGGATGGCCCCAGATCCAGATGAGGTTGACGTACATCATCGGGTTGCCGCCGAGATCGTTGGTGAAGAAATTGGTGCCAACGTAACGGTCGAGGGTGAGAAGCGCGAGCGTGCCGGTCAGGATCGGGAAGGACGCCACGATCAGGATGTTCGAACACAGCGATGTCCAGACGAAGATCGGTAGGCGCATCATGGTCATGCCAGGCGCGCGCATCTTGATGATCGTCACGATCAGGTTGATGCCTGAGAGTGTCGTTCCCACACCGGCGATCTGCAGACCCCAGATGTAATAATCCACCCCGACGCCCGGACTGCCATCGATGCCGGAAAGCGGCGGATAGGCGAGCCAGCCGGTCTGCGCATATTCACCCACGAACAGCGAGATCATGGTGATGACGGCGCCAGCCGTGGTCATCCAGAAGGAGAAGTTGTTGAGGAAGGGGAACGAAACGTCGCGGGCGCCGATTTGCAGCGGCACAACGAAGTTCATCAGACCCGTGATCATCGGCATGGCCATGAAGAAAATCATGATGACGCCGTGGGCCGTGAAGATCTGGTCGTAATGGTGCGGCGGAAGATACCCTTCCGATCCGCCCGACGCGATCGCCTGCTGGACACGCATCATGACGGCGTCGGCGAAACCGCGCAGCAACATGATGAGCGCCAGAATGATGTACATGATACCGATCTTCTTATGATCGATGCTCGTGAACCATTCGTTCCAGAGATAACCCCACAGCCGGAAATAGGTGAGGGCGCCGACGACGGCGATGCCGCCCAGAGCCACAGCCGCGAAGGTGGCGACAAGAATGGGCTCGTGAAGCGGGATGGACTCCCATGTCAGCTTCCCGAACAGGAACGACGTTTGATCGGAATTGACGATCATTTTCAGCCTCTTGCGATTCTAAGACGTAAGGTCGGCGCAGCCAGGCCGCGCCGAAGAATGCCGGGACGTATCGTCAGCCAGCGACTTGTTTCGTTTCAGGCAGCGCCGCAGGTTCGAAAATCTGACCCTTGATGGCAGCCGGAGTGGATTGCGGGCCGCTGGCCATGCCATAAGGCGCAAGCGGCGTGCAGATGACGGAGTTCAGCGCCTTGGCGATGTCGATGCCTTCCTTGCCGCCGCCGCCGTTGGCGTCGATATGCATCATGTCGCGCATGCAAAGCTTGTTGGGCTCGACACAGCGGTTGAGGATGGCGCTGTAAAGCTGCGGATCGACCGAGGCGAAATATTGCACCGGCTCACGTTCCGAAGGCTTGGCGAATTCCAGATACTCCTGACGGCCGAAGCCCTTGCCGCCTTCCTTCGCCTTGGCAACCCACTGGTCGAAGCCCTGTTGGCTGAGGCCATGGAACTTGAAGCGCATGTGCGAGAAGCCGGGGCCGGAGAAGTTGGCCGAGAAGCCGTCATAGACGCCTTCCTTGTTGATGACGGCGTGCAGCTTGGTCTGCATGCCGCCCATGGCGTAGATCTGGCCGGCGAGTGCGGGAACGAAGAAGGAGTTCATCGCGGTCGTGCCGGTGATCTTGAAATTGATGGGCACATCGACCGGGGCTGCGAATTCATTGACGCTGCCGATGCCGAGTTCGGGATAGAAGAACAGCCACTTCCAGTCCATGGCCACCACTTCCACCGTGATCGGCTTGATATCGGCGGAAACCTGACGGTTCTCGTCGATGCGCTCCAGCGGACGATAGGGGTCGAGACGGTGGGTGGCAATCCAGGTCACGGTGCCGAGCATCAGGATGATGGCGACCGGGGCCGACCAGATCACCATTTCAAGGCGCGTGGAGTGGTGCCACTCGGGATCGTAATCCTCGGCTTTCGCCGATTCACGGTACTTCCATGCGAAGAACAGCGTCAGGACGATCACCGGGACGATGATCAGCAGCATCAGCACCGTGGACGTGATGATGAGGTCGCGCTGCTGGATGGCGACGTCACCTGAAGGGTTCATCACCACGAGGTTACAGCCGCTGAGCAGCAGCAGTACCGGGATTGCCAGAAGGGCAGACGGGAATTTTTTGATCATGCGCACGTTCTCTGAACTCGTACAGTTTGGATTATGCTGCGATTAATTGCCGAACATCATTTTTTGAATGAGGTATATTGTCGCGGTGCAGCGAAATTTTCGCGATGCACCATGTGCGGGGCAGAGCTGCGTTCGTAGGCGGAGCGGGTGCATTATCGCATAGCGCGCTTGCGGGGCAAGCCTTTCTTATCAAACTTCAATTGACGTTACGGAGGGTGCGTGTGACAATCCGTCGCATCGTAACGCAACGGAAGAGGAGCCGGAGCGTTACAGGGAATGGTTCGTCCATGACGCAGGAGGAATATTATGAGTTATACCAATGCTGCCCCATCTTTTGGGCAGGCGCCGGAAGCGAACAGAAATGGAACCGATCCGGTCAAGGTCGATCCGGATCGCATCACCATTGCGGTCATTCTTGCGAGAATGACGGAGTTTTTCGACTTTTTCATCTATGCCATCGCCTCCGCGCTCGTTTTTCCGCATGTCTTCTTTTCCTTCGTCGATCCGCTGACCGCGACGCTTTATTCCTTTGCGGTGTTTTCTCTGGCCTTTATCGCAAGACCGATCGGCTCGTTGATCTTCCTCCAGATCGACCGCAAGTTCGGCCGCGTCGTCAAGCTGATGGCGGCTCTGTTCACGCTCTGTGGCTCCACGATGGCGATCAGCTTCCTGCCGTCCTATGCGGAAGCCGGCATGCTCGCTCCCGTCCTTCTGGCGGTTTTCCGCATCGGTCAGGGTCTCGGCCTTGGTGGTGCCTGGGATGGTCTCGTTTCGCTGCTCGCCATGAACGCCCCGCAGAAGCAGCGCGGCTGGTATGCGATGATGCCGCAGATTGGCGCAGCCATGGGCTTCGGTCTCGCCAGCGCCTTCTTCATCGTTTTCGTTACACAGCTTTCCAATGCGGAATTCCTCGCTTGGGGCTGGCGTTTCCCCTTCTTCGTGGCGCTGGCGCTCAATGTTCTCGCGCTTTTTGCCCGCCTGCGCATGATCGTCACGCCGGAATTCCAGGCCATGCTGGAACAGCATGAGCTGGAACCGCGCCCGATGTTCAAGATGCTGCGCTCGCAGTTTCCGGTGGTGGTCACGGGTGCCTTCGTGCCGCTTGCAAGCTTTGCGCTCTTCCACCTCGTCACGGTATTCCCGCTGAGCTGGGTCTCCCTCAACACCAATCAGCGCGTTTCGGACTTCCTGTTTGTGCAATTCGTCAGCGCCATCATTGCTGGCGGCATGATTGTCGTGTCGGGCATTCTGGCCGACAGGATCGGCCGGCGGAAGCTTCTGGCCATTGCGGCCGTCCTTATCGGTCTTTTCAGCCTCGTGGCGCCCGTTCTTCTCGGCTCGGGCGATATCGGCCGCTATTTCTTTGTTCTGATCGGCTTCGCGTTGCTTGGCCTCTCCTTCGGTCAGGCGGGCGGCGCACTCGCATCCCGCTTCAGCCGCGAATACCGTTATACCGGCGCGTCGCTTACCTCGGATATTTCCTGGCTAATCGGCGCGGGTTTCGCGCCGCTCGTCGCGCTTGGATTTTCGTCCAAATTCGGACTGATCGCGGTCGGAATTTACCTGATGTCGGGCGCGCTCTGTACGTTGGTTGCCCTATGGTTCAGCCGAACGCTGGAGATGCCTTCGGAGTGAACCGGGCAATTTAACAATCCCTGCAGCCATCGCGCCGCGGAATCCTGTCGGATTTCGCGGCGTTTTTGTTTTTTTATTGCGCGCGGCCGATTTTAATCTTGACTCGACCCATCATGAAATATTATGTAAGCAATGCTGACGTAATTCAGTGTGTCTCATTGCCGGAAATGCCGGTCACCAGGGAACGCGATGCGAACGACGACGATCATTATTTGCGAAAAAGCGGCCATTGCCGCCACGCCGTTTGACGGCCGCAAAACGACCGTTCGCGCCATTAAACGCCGATAGCCAAAAAAAGAGGAGCAGCCAGGTCGCCTGCGGCTCCGCCCGCAGAGTGCCGGCTGACGCGCCGGGTTTCGGGAAAAGAGGGCGATGCCGCGCGGAATGCGCAACGAGAGGAGAGTGCCTTGAGTGTGACGGAGCAAAAATTCGGCCTTTACGATGCGGCTTTTGAAAAAAGCAGCTGTGGCGTCGGTTTCATCACCCGCAAGGACGGCGTGCAGACGCATGATGTGCTCAAGCGTGGTCATGAAGCGCTCTGTGCCGTGCCGCATCGCGGCGGCATGTCGGCGGAAGGTGTGGGGGATGGTGCGGGCGTGTCGCTCGATCTGTCGCTCTCATTTTTCCGCGAGCTGACGGGGTACGATACGCTGCAGGCCGGCCGCTTCGGCGTCGGCAATTTTTTCCTGCCGCAGAACCCCGCTTTCCACGATGAGGCCGTCGGTATCATCGGCAGCGCTCTGAAAGAGCAGGGCTTTTCGGTCCTGCTGGTGCGCGATGTGCCGGTGAATGATACGGCGATCCGTCCCGCCGCTATTCCTTATCAGTTGCCGATCCGCCAATGGGTCTTTTCGGCACCAGTGGAATGCGCAACCCTTGCAGAATTCGACTGGCGCATCCACAAGGCGCTGCTCGCCATCGAAGCGCTCGCTTACACCGTGCCGGAGCTTGCCGGTTTTTACCCGCTGTCGCTCAGCGCGCGCACGCAGGTTCTGAAAGGCCGTCTGAACGCCCAGGAGGTCATGCCCTATTTCTGCGACCTGACCGACCCGCGTCATGAAGTGCATACAATGTATTTCCACACGCGGTTCTCTACCAATACCGATCCGCACCCTTCCATGGCGCAGCCCTTCCGCCTGATGGCGCATAATGGCGAACTCAACACCGACAAGAAGAACCGATTGTCTGAAGCGGCCGTGGCGCTGGCGAAAAATGCCAGCATCGTCAGGCCCAAGGGCCAGTCGGATAGCTGCCGTCTGGACCAGACATTGCAGGCGCGGGTGATGGAGGATGGTCTTGACCTCGTGACCGCCGTGGTCTCGATGATGCCGCCGGCCTGGGAAAATGACGACACGCTGTCGCCGGACGTCAAGGCGATGCTGGAATATTTCTCGCTCTATGAGGAAAAGAACGACGGCCCGGCCGCGCTGATCTTCGGCAACGGCAGCATCATCGGCGCGCGTCTCGATCGCCTCGGCCTGCGCCCGCTGCGCACCGTCGAGACGGAAGAGTATCTCTGTGTCATGTCTGAGGCCGGGCAGATCGCCTTTCCGGCTGAAAGCGTCATCCGCCGTGGTCGTATCGAGGCCGGCGGGATGCTTTATTACGACCACGCCGAACGTCGCGCCTTTTCCACCGTCGAGGCGCTGGAGCTTCTGGCGTCGCGGCGGGACTATTCGTCGCTGCTATCTGAAGCGCGCGTGATGCTTGGCGATCTGCCGGAGGTGCCCGCCGACAAGCAGGGCTCACCACTTCGCTACAATGGCGATCTGGAACGACATCAGCGTTATGTCGCCTATTCGCACAATCAGGAGAGCTTCAAGTTCCTGATGGATCCGATGCTGGCATCCGGCGCGGAAAAGATTTCGGCGATGGGTTACGGCAATGCCATCAATGCGCTTTCCGATCAGGAAGGTGGCGTCGCGAAGTATTTCTCGCAACGTTTCGCACAGGTCACCAATCCGCCGCTCGACAGCATCCGCGAGGCTGACGGCATGACGCTGCGTGTGGCCCTCGGCGCGAAGCCGAACAGCGGCGCGGCCAAGGCCCGCCAGATCGTCGTGCGGTCCCCGATCCTCACCCACCTCGATATGCTGCGCCTTCGCGAACAGCCCGAGACACCCGTTCTTCGTTTCGAGATGCTCTATACGCCGGTCTTCGATGCACCGGACGCCAATGAAGCGGCCTTGCGGCAGGCAATAGATGGCGTCTGCGACAAGGTTGCAGCTTTCGCAGCTGAGGAGGGCGGCATTGCCGTCATCACCGACCGCCATGTTTCGGCAAGCCGCGCCGCTCTGCCGATGATCATGGTCGTTTCCGCCATCAACCAGCGGCTGATCGAGGAAGGTCTGCGACTGCGCGTGTCCCTGATCGTCGAAAGCGGGCAGTTCTCCTCCTCGCATCACATCGCGGCAGGCCTCGGTTTTGGTGCTTCGGCTGTCTATCCGCTCGGCGTGCAATTCCGTGCAGAGGAGAAATTCGGCGCCGATGCCGACAAGGCGTTTAAGCGTTTCGCCAAGGCGGCTGAAAAGTCGCTGATGAAGACCATGGGCAAGGTGGGCCTGTGCACCGCGGAAAGTTATATCGGCGGCGAATTCTTCGAGCCGAACTTCCTCGATACCAGCGATCCGGTGCTGAACCGTTATTTCCCGAATGTGAAAACGCCGGTCGGCGGCGTCAACTTCGCCGTCATCGCACAGGCGGTGGCCGACTGGCATCGCAAGGCGCTGTCGGTGAAGGGTGAAAACGACATTCCGCTGCTCGGTCTCTTCAAGGAGCGCGCCGAAGGTGCTGGCCATTCCTATGGCACGACGGCCGTTCGCGGCTTCGTTGATATGACCGAGGAAAAGATCGCTTTTGACAAGGGAACCGAAAACGAGGAGGCGCTGCGCCTCCTGCCGCTCAACCGGCTGGAAGATGCCTTCGGGCTTACCGATTCTGCCTATTATCACAACAGCTTCGACCGGCTGACCCCGGAGGCGATCGATAAATTCGAGGTCACGCCCGGCTACCGCGCCTTCGCCCGCATGATGGCGGAAGAACGGGCGCGCCGCCCCGCCGCCCTGCGCGATGTTCTAGAACTGCCGGCCGATGTGACCTTTGCCGGTTCGGCCGAAGAATTCCGCCGGGAAATGGGCCGTTTTTCCAGGCATGGCAATAACAGCTTCATGGTGCGCGGATTGCGCTGCGAAGAGGCGGGCGACGGCTCGTTCCGGGTGCAGCTGACCGGCCCGCACGGTCATGAACTTGCCCGCCTCGCCGCACTAGGCCAGTCGCTGCTCGACCGCTTCGGTGGTGATATCCCGGGCCATTGGCTGGAAGGCGGCGCGCTGCTGGTTCAGACGCAGGGTGAGGCATTCGCCTATCTGTCGCTGATGCGCACCGCACCGGACAGCATTCCGCTTGATGCCGTTCAAAAGGCAAGCGAGATCACCAAGACGCTGGCATCGGGCGCAATGAGCCATGGCGCACTGGTCGCTGCCGCCCATGAGGCGGTGGCCCACGGGACCAACATGGTCGGCGGCATGTCGAATTCGGGCGAGGGCGGCGAGCATATTTCCCGTTACGGCACCATCCGCGCCTCGCGCATCAAGCAATTCGCCTCCGGCCGCTTCGGTGTCTGGGCCGGGTATCTTGCCGATCCGATGCTGGAAGAAATCGAGATCAAGATCGGCCAGGGCGCAAAGCCGGGCGAGGGCGGGCAATTGCCGTCTCCCAAGGTGACGGTGGAAATTGCGGCGGCACGCGGCGGCACGCCGGGCGTCGAGTTGGTCTCACCGCCACCTCATCACGATACCTATTCGATCGAGGATCTGGCCCAGCTTATCCATGATGCCAAGGCGGCGCGGGTGCGCGTCATCGTCAAGCTGGTCTCGTCGGAAGGCATAGGCACGATTGCGGTTGGCGTCGCCAAGGCGGGGGCAGATGTCATCAACGTCGCCGGTAATACCGGCGGCACCGGTGCCGCAGCCGTCACCAGCCTCAAATATACCGGCCGCGCTGCGGAAATCGGCATCGCAGAGGTGCATCAGGCGCTCTGCGCCACCGGCCTGCGCGCCAAAGTGCTGTTGCGCTGCTCCGGCGCGCACCAGACGGCAAGCGACGTGGTGAAATCAGCGCTTCTCGGCGGTGACAGTTTCGAATTCGGCACGACGGCGCTGATGATGCTGAAATGCGTCATGGCGAAGAATTGCAACATCAAATGCCCGGCCGGTCTCACCACCAATCAGGAAGCCTTCAACGGCGATCCGCGCGCTCTGGCGCAATACCTCATGAACATCGCCCATGAAACGCGCGAGATTCTGGCAGGGCTTGGGGTCGCTTCGCTGCGGGAAGCGCGGGGCCGTTCCGATCTTCTTCACCTCCTCGATCATCCGGCGAGCGTCGGCCAGCTTGACCTGCGTGCAATGCTTGCCGTGGTCGAAGAGGTGAAGATCGACAGCCCGGTCTATATGGAAAAGGACTTCGCGCTGGACGATGCCTTCATCGATCTCGTGCGTTCGGCTCTGGTCGATAGCCGCCGCGAGAACATCGAGCTTGGCGGCAATCGTTTCCTCAACAATTGCAACAAGAGCGTCGGCGGTCAGCTTGCCGTCGATATCGAACGCATGTTGAACCACGAGCTTTCCGACGAGCAGCTGGATGCGCTTCCGGCTGTGAAGCGCGATGCGCGTGGTCGCCGGTTCCTGGAGGCGGGTTCGGTGCGCATCGATACATCAGGCTCCGCCGGACAGTCCTTCGGCGCTTTCTGCAATGACGGCATGGTTATGGTCCATACCGGCACCTGCAATGATGGCGTCGGCAAAAGTGCCTGCGGCGGCACCATCGTCGTGCGCTCGCCCGGCGGCGGCTCGCAAGAGGCTGGCGGCAATGTGCTGGTCGGTAATTTCGCGCTGTTCGGCGCAACCGGCGGCCGCAGCTTTGTAGAAGGGCAGGCGGGTGACCGTTTTGCCGTGCGTAACTCCGGTGCGACCGCCGTGGTCGAAGGTGTGGGCGATTTCGCCTGCGAATACATGACCAACGGCGCGGTTCTCAACCTCGGCAGTTTCGGCAAGGGGTTCGGCAACGGCATGAGCGGCGGCTTCGTTTATCAGTACGATCCCTATGGCGATCTGCCGAAGAAGGTCAGCCACGATTCCATCCTGCTCGGCTCAATCACCGGTGAAGATGAACAGGCAGCGATCCACAATCTGGCCGTTCACCAGCTTCTGACCTTGCATGTCGCGGAAACCGGCTCGGCCAAGGCCGCATGGCTGCTGGAAAACTGGGAGAGCGAAAAGCATAATTTCGTCTACGGCATGCCGCGCGCTTTGCTGCTTTATCAGGACAGCGACGAAATTCTGAAAGCCAAGCCCCGCAAGGAACTGCTGGAGGAACTGGCCTCTGCGCTTGCCGCCCATCAACTGCGCAAGTTCAAGCTCGCCTATCGCGACCGCAAGGCCGTGTTGAACGGAACGGTGCCGGGTCATAGTGAGACCGACACGGAAGACATGTATGCGCTCATCAACAATTACACAGTGTTGAGCATGGCGCAGACCATCGCCCTGCAACGGCTGCCGATGGCATCCGGCCCCTCTGATCCGGCAGTAGAAAAAGCCGTGCGCAATCTCATCCTCACGGAAGATTACGCGCTGATGCAGCGGCTGCTGAAATATGCCCGCGAGGCGCTTTCCGACCACAGTGACGAACAGCTTGCGGTGATGATCGCCGCCAAGCGGCTCGATGATTATAAGCAGGCGCTGGCGCGCCGGAACATCTGGTCGGTGGACAGCCCCGGCACCTATGGCTGGATCATTCAGCAGAACCGCAAAAACATCGAGAAGATCGGCCGACTGCCGGGCTTCGAGGAGCTTTTCGCCGCCCGCGCCATTCCGGACCTCGCCACCGCATCCAGCCAGAACAGGGCAGCATGATGAAGATACCTTACATTCCACAGGATGCGCCCTTCAATGGCGACCAGCGCGTCTGGCTCGCCGGCTTTTTGGCCGGGCTCCACTCCCGCGCGGCCATGGGTCTGGAGACATCGGTGGCCGCTGCTACCCCCAAAGCGGCGGCCAGCGTGCTGAACATCCTTGTCGGCACTCAAACCGGCAATGCCGAGGCCTTGGCGATGGATATCGCCGCCGCCGCTCGTGTGCAGGCAATGCAGCCCGTTGTAACGGCGCTGGACGACGTTTCCATGGATAGTCTCAGCTCCATGAAGCGCGTCATCGTCGTCACATCGACCTATGGCGAAGGCGAGATGCCGGATAATGCCCAGCTGTTCTGGGAGGCGCTTGCCACTGACGCCGCGCCGCGTCTCGACGAGATGAATTTCGCTGTTCTTGCGCTCGGTGATACCGGTTATGACGGCTTCTGCCAGGCGGGCAAGCTCATCGATACGCGTTTCGAGCAACTCGGCGGCAGGCGCATGAAGACGCGTATCGATTGCGATATCGATTTTGAGGATGCGTCCGCCGCCTGGATCGGCGAGACGCTGCCGCTTGCCCTCGCCATCGGTGGGGACAATGCAGCCATTGCCGCGCCTGTGGTCGCCGAGCCGCCCGCGCGGGCAAAACAGGGCTGGGGTCGCAAGAATCCCTATTCGTCACGGGTGAGCGTCAATCGCCTTCTTTCCAGCCCGGCCTCGTCCAAGGAGATTCGCCACTACGAATTCGAACTTGGGGCAAGCGGCCTCGACTATGAGGCCGGTGACGCCCTTGGTGTCGTCCCTCTTAACGACCCAAAACTGGTCGGCGCTCTGCTCGAATGCTTTGGAGCGAGTGCGGATGGCGAGGTCGCCGGGCTCGACCGGCCGATCGGCGATGCACTTCTGAACATGTTCGAGATATCGACGCCTTCGCGTGAGTTGGTGGCCGAAATCGGCAAGCGTGCAGGACATGACGAGTTGAGCTATATCCTTGCCAATGGAGACAGGGAGCAGCTTGCCGCCTTTCTCTGGAGCAAGGACATTCTCGACCTGCTCAATCTCGGCGGAAAACCCGTATTCAACATCGCCGAATTCGTGACCTTCCTGAAGCCGCTGCAGCATCGCGCTTACTCCATCTCATCCAGCCCGCTGGTCGCGGAAAACAGCGTTCATCTGACGATCGCCAGCGTGCGTTATCGTGCCGAGGGCCGCGAGCGTGGTGGCGTATGCTCCACCTATCTGGCGGACCGGGTGGAGGCGGGTCAGAATGCCGGTATTTTCGTTTCACCCAACAAGGCGTTTCGTGTACCGCAGGACAATGATGCACCTGCTATCATGGTTGGACCGGGCACCGGCATCGCACCTTTCCGGGCATTCTTGCAGGAACGGCAGGCAAGGGGTGCTGCCGGCAAGAACTGGCTGTTTTTCGGCGATCAGCACCGGCAGTCGGATTTCATCTACGAAAGCGAGCTTGGTGAAATGAGCCGTGATGGCGTGCTGACGCGCCTTGATCTCGCTTTTTCGCGGGATCAGGCAGAAAAAATCTATGTCCAGACCCGCATGCGGCAGAATGGCAAGGCGCTTTATCAATGGCTTGAAGAGGGCGGCTATTTCTACGTCTGCGGTGATGCGACCCGCATGGCGAAGGATGTCGATGACGCCCTGCATCAGATTGTCGCCGACGAAGCCGGCATTTCTGCCGAAGCGGCAGCCGATTATGTGAACCGCCTGAAGCGCGAAAAGCGTTATCTGCGTGACGTTTATTAGAAACGGATTATGCGGGTGGTCACCCTTGCCGCGCCTTATGGCTCAGCAATTGGTACAGGTGACCTCCGCATCGCGCTGCTTGAAGAAATAATCACGGCCGATGGTGATCGATCTTACGCCTGACGAAGCGATGTCGGGCATGAACATCAGCAATTCATGCGGAATTGAAAGTTCGACGTGAATGAGAAAGCTGTTTTCGATGAGCAGGCGGTTAGGAACCGTCACTGCCGATCCCACCGCATATGGTCTCTGGTCTTTCTCATCCCAGGACCAGGCAATTTTTGCCTGTTTCTGCTTGTCGATCGTTATGCCGCTGATCTTTAGCTTCAAACCGGTGGTGCTGTAAGGCGCGAAGACAGCCGCCGCAACATTCTGCATGTTTTTGAGGTAGGCCTTGTCGACGGAGCCCGTTTTGGAGATCAGGTCGTTGATCGTCGCCGAAGCGCTGCTTGCCCGCTTATAGGTATTGTAGCCTATGGTGAGTTCGAAGGATGTCACATAAAGGGCGAGCAATATCGGGAAGAGAATTGCGAATTCCACGGCGCCCACACCACGGCGATCTTTTACGAAGCGTGTGACGAGCGCGGTAAAATGAAGTCTGCCGTTCGCCACGGCGGCTATCAGCCCTGCCATCATGAGCCCCCGCTTGTAGTATATTTCTCGTTCACGAAAGCGTCGGTCGCGACAATAAGGAAATGCGAGGGCATGGACCCGTCAGCTGGACGTATTTTTGTGAGATACGGGCGGATGATATCGGCGATGACACGCCAGCGATAATAAACGCGCAGCATATTGATTGTTTCCGGCCCGCCCGGCTTGAAGCCGAATTGCGCCGTATCGAGATCGTAATATTCACCATAAGCTTTCAGGGGTACCGTGGTCGGAATATCCTTGAAGGCGGTGAAGGAGCGAAGGTCGATATAAAGTTTCTGTTCGGTTTTGATCTCATCCAGCGAGCAGGTGATCATGACCGAAACTTCGTCGCAGAAGCTCTTGCGAAAATCCTCTTTCGAAATCGAACTGCTGATTTGTCCGGTGCGCAGACGCCGCGCCATGGTTTCCGTAGCATTCACGACGACCTGTTCCGCCATCAGGGCGATGAAGGTCTCGATAATCGCAAAAACGACGAGGAAATAGGGAATGGCGAGGATCGCGAATTCAATAGCCGCTGTCCCTTCGCGCGAGACCCCGAGTTTTTTCAGCAATGGCGTCAGTCTGGCCAGTCGCATATGTGTCGATCTCTAGAATATGCGGCAAGCGCAACCGTTGAATTTGTTGCAGACCATAACCAGCCGGTGTTTAAATTCAGTTACCCGGACAGTTTCTACTTTAGCAATTCACGAAAATGACACAGGCTCCAAATGTAAAAAAGCCCGGCATATTGCCGGGCTTTTTCGAAGGGAAGAAACGGGTTATTATTCCGCGTCAGCTTTTGACAGAACCTCGAGTGTAGGTGTCGAGGTGATATTGAAGCCGCAATCCACATAGTGGCACTCGCCGGTTACACCGCGCGACAGGTTGGATAGCAGGTAAAGCGCCGATCCGCCGATATCCTCGATATCCGCCGTCCGTCTCAGCGGCGCGTTCTTCTGGTTCCACGCGTAAATCGCACGTGCATCAGAAATACCGGCACCCGCCAGCGTGCGGACCGGACCGGCCGAGATGGCGTTGACGCGAATATCGCGCGGGCCGTAGTCGGCAGCGAGATAACGCACGGACGCTTCGAGTGCCGCCTTGGCGACGCCCATGACGTTGTAGTTCGGGATGACGCGTTGCGAACCATTATAGGTCAGCGTCAGCATCGAGCCACCATTCGTCATCAGTTCTGCGGCGCGCTTGGCAATTTCCGTAAATGAGAAGCAGGAAATGACCATGGTGCGGCTGAAATTGTCGCGGGTCGTGTTTGCGTAAAGACCCTTCAGCTCGTTCTTGTCGGAAAAGCCGATGGCGTGCACGACGAAATCCAGCGAGCCCCATTTTTCGCGGATCGCCGCAAACAGCGCGTCGACCGAGGCGATATCCTCGACATCGCAAGGCACGATGAAGTCAGACCCCAGTTCTGCGGCGAGCGGCTTTACGCGCTTGCCGAGCGCTTCGCCCTGATAGGTGAAGGCCAGTTCTGCGCCCTGCGCCGCAAGTGCCTTGGAAATACCCCAGGCGATAGAGTGATTGTTTGCGACGCCCATGATGAGGCCGCGTTTACCCTGCATGATGCCGTTCATTGGCAATTATCCGTTGTGACGCTGGAAGACCAGCGTGGCGTTGGTGCCGCCGAAGCCGAAGGAATTGGAAAGGATGGTGTCGATCTTGGCGTTGTCGATGCGGCTGCGCACGATCGGAACGCCAGCAAATTCCGGGTCTAGCTCGGAAATATGCGCGCTTTCGCCGATGAAACGTTCCTGCATCATCAAGAGGCCATAGATCGATTCCTGCACGCCGGCAGCGCCCAGCGAGTGGCCCGTGAGGGACTTGGTCGACTGGATATGCGGGATTTTGTCGCCGAAGACTTCGCGGATGGCGCCGATTTCCTTGCTGTCGCCAACCGGCGTCGAGGTGCCGTGGGTATTGATGTAGTCGATATCGCCCTTAACGGTGGCAAGCGCCTGCCGCATGCAGCGGATCGCACCTTCGCCTGATGGAGCCACCATGTCGTAACCGTCGGAGGTTGCACCGTAACCGACGATCTCGGCGTAAATCTTGGCGCCGCGTGCCTTTGCATGCTCCAGCTCTTCGAGAACCAGCACGCCCGCACCGCCGGCGATGACGAAACCGTCGCGGTTGACGTCATAGGCCCGCGAAGCGAGAGAAGGTGTTTCGTTATATTTGGACGACATTGCGCCCATGGCGTCGAAGAGGTTGGACATCGACCAGTCTAGGTCTTCGTGGCCGCCTGCAAACATCACATCCTGTTTGCCCCACTGGATCATCTCGGCGGCGTTGCCGATGCAATGCGCCGAGGTGGAGCAGGCCGACGAGATCGAATAGTTGACGCCGTGGATCTTGAACCAGGTGGCGAGCGTTGCAGACGCGGTGGACGACATGGCTTTCGGCACGGCGAAGGGGCCGATGCGCTTCGGGCTGTTGTTCTTCAGCGTGATATCGGCAGCTTCGACGATGGTGCGGGTGGAGGGACCGCCCGAACCCATGATGATGCCGGTGCGCTCATTGCCGCTGATGTCGCTCTCTTCGAGACCGGAATCGGCGATCGCCTGCTTCATGGCGACATGGTTCCACGCACCGCCCTGTGACAGGAAGCGCATGGCGCGGCGGTCGACCAGCTCGGTCGGGTCGAGAGACGGCTTGCCCCATACCTGGCACTTGAAACCGTGTTCAGCAAAATCCGGCGAAAATGAAATGCCGGATTTGGCATCGCGCAACGATGCGGTGACTTCGGCGGCATCACCGCCGATGGAAGAAACAATACCGAGGCCGGTGACAACAACTCGTCTCATGAAAGGGACCTTTTCTTAAGATTTCGGCTGGACGACCGAAGCCGCCCAGCCTTGCCAAGACTTATTCCGTCTGTTTCAGGCGGTCTTTTCTTTCGACAGTCCTACACGAAGGTCTGTCGCCTGATAAATGGTTTCTCCGTCGGCTTTCAGCCATCCATCGGCGGTGCCGAGGACGAGACGTCCGCGCATCACGCGTTTGAAATCGATGCCGTATTGGAGGAGCTTGGTCTCGGGGCGAACCATGCCCTTGAATTTCACTTCGCCGGTGGAAAGCGCCATGCCGCGGCCTTCCTCACCCAGCCAGCCGAGGAAGAAGCCGGTCAGCTGCCACATGCCGTCAAGGCCCAGGCACCCCGGCATGATCGGGTTGCCCTGGAAATGGCAGGGGAAATACCAGTCGTCGGGGCTGACATCGTATTCCGCACGGATGAAACCCTTGTCGAACGCGCCGCCGGTCTCGGAAATTTCGGTGATGCGGTGAACCATGAGCATGGGGGGCAATGGGAGCTGGGCATTTCCCGGGCCGAACAATTCGCCGCGACCGCAGGACAGGATCTCCTCGTAATTGTAACTTGATTGCCTCGTTGCCATACCGCTTTCACTTCCCCAGTTACTGGTGTTGATTGACTCCACTAGAGCAAGTTAGGTTCAAAATGAAGCGCTGCAAGGGCAAAGGCCGTTTCGCCCCCATTCTTTGTCTTCAGAACCTTCTTTGCAGAAGTCATTACCTCAATGTGCCGTCCGCATACAGGAACCATCGGGAAGGAACCAGAGGAAATTTGCAAGAATGGCCGGTTTGCAGCCATTTGCGACACTCGGCGACGCTGAAACTATTGAAAGCATTCGCTGCAAAAGATATATGCTAATGCAATTGGTGAATTTCACCCCTGTGCTTGGAATGGGATTGCATGGCATTTGACGCCACATTGGATATCGGAACAAGGCTGCGGCGCTCGGGGCTGCGGCCCACGCGCCAGCGTGTGGCTCTGGGCGATCTTCTTTTCGCAAAGGGTGATCGTCACCTGACGGTTGAGGAACTGCATGACGAGGCGGTTACCGCTGGCGTGCCCGTTTCTCTGGCCACGGTTTACAATACCCTGCATCAGTTCACAGAAGCCGGTCTGATCCGCGTTCTGGCCGTAGAAGGTGCCCGCACCTATTTCGACACCAACGTGTCCGATCACCACCATTTCTTCGTTGAAGGTGAGAACGAGGTTCTCGACATTCCCGTCAATAATCTCCACATCGGCAATCTGCCGGAAGCGCCCGAAGGCATGGAAATCGCCCATGTGGACGTGGTCATCCGCCTTCGTCGCAAGCGCGGTTGAGGTTTCGGCAGAGACTGGAAATGAGAATGGCGCCCACGGGCGCCATTTCTGTTTCAGAGGTTTTGGTAGCTTACTTCATTATATCTTCCGGCCGTCTGCCGGGCTTGCCCTTGTAGGGCGGGAAAGTCCATCCGAATATCAGCGCCCCGGACCGAACGCCGAAAGCCGTCAATACACCGACGGCTGACGCGGCATAAAGCGGTGCGCCGAGGAAATAGACGACAATGAAGGTGGAAGACCCCAGAAGTGCGCAGGTGATGTAGATTTCCGGTCGTAGAAGCACGGAAGGTTCTCCGGCGAGAATATCGCGCAGCACGCCGCCGAATGTGGCCGTCAGAACACCGGTGACGATGGCAACGGTTGCGGAGCCGCTGGCGGCCAGACCCTTGGCCGCCCCCATCACGCAATAGGCTGAAAGGCCGAGGGCATCGAGCCAAAGCAGCACCCGGTAACGGGATTCGAAAAGATGAGCTGTAAAGAACAGCAGGACCGCGACCGATACGCAGACCAGAATATAGGTTGGGTTCACCACCCAGAATACCGGCGCCCTGCCCAGCACGAGGTCACGCACCGTGCCGCCGCCGATCCCGGTCGCGGCTGCGAAAAACAGGAAGCCGATCAGGTCGAGCTGCTTGCGGGAGGCGGCCAGAGCGCCGGTTGCGGCAAAGATGGCGACACCGGCATAGTCGAGAAAACCCAGAAGTGTCATGAAAAGGTTCCCCCCGGAACAACGGGCCGCGAACACGTCAGTGTCGCGCAAGCACTAAACTCTAGGCTGGCCGCCCGGATGATCGCAACATCCATAACCGAAACGGATGCAAAGGAAAATGCCGTGCGAATCGCTATCGTTGTCGCTCTTCAGACACTGGTGCTCCTGATGTTTCCGGTGGCGCTGGCAGCACAGCAGCAGCTGGTGAACGATCCCGAGATTTATGAAAAGGACCATTTCCGCAAGGAGTGCAAGGTGGCTGCCTTCGGCGATGATTTCGTCACACGGCTGGATATCAATAATGACGGCTTGATGGATGCCGTCGTCAATCACGGAGTTCTGGATTGCGACGGCGAAAAAGGCCGCGCCTGTGACGACGAGGGATGCCCCTACAATTTCTACGTCCAGGTAAAAGAGGGCGGCTATCTGATGATCGCCACGGCCCGGATTTACGGCTACGATTTCATCAAGCGTTTCGGCAACATGGTCTTCGTGCTGAAAATGCATCCGCGTTATTGCGAACGCACCGACAAGGAGCCCTGCCTGATGACGGTGCGCGTGCGCGGCACGAAATTCGTCACCATTTCGCGAAAGTAATGGTGGGAGCCTTTACGGCGCAATCCGCCGGATTTTGACCCTCTGATTATAGCGTTGGCGAAGCGAGCGCGGAATGACGAGGGTAGCGCAGGCTATGGCGAAAACCGAAGCCGCAACCACCCATAGCGCATCCGAATGCAACGTGGCGCCTAACACGGCGCCGCAGATTGCGCCGGTGATCATGCCGAGCCATGGCACGATCTGGATGCCCCAGTCGAGGCTGCGTTCGCCAAGAAGAAAACGCCCAATGCCGCGACCAAAACGGGAAAGGGCGCCGGTCACATAGGTGAGGCCGATCGGCAGGCCTTCAATATGCTCCACGGCGGCATTGACCATGCCCATGGCGAAAACGACGAGATAAAATTGCACGAGACCGGAAGCCTCGTCGCGCAGCAGTGCCGCAATCGCCACCAGCCCGCCCACCGCCATAAGAACCGCAAAGATGCGCCGGTCGAATTTATGCGCCACCACGATGCCGCCGGCGTTGCCCGCCACGAAGGCGACGATGGCGAAAAGCAGTTTGACGGCGTGGGAGTATATGCCTGACTCCATCGAGACTGCGGCGCGCGTCGTGTTGCCGGTCATGAAGGAAACGAAATCTCCAGAAACGTAAAGACCCACCGCATCCGTCATGCCGGCGATGAAGGAAATGGCGGCAACCAGCGCAATGCCGGTTCCGGTGCGCCTTGCCTTGATGATGTTACGACGTCTTTGTCTGGTCATGGAAAGCTCGAGAGGAAAATAGCGGGCCAATGCGGTTCCGTATCATTCTATGTGTAGGATGGCGGACGACCTTTTTGCAATCCTTCCGCAAGCGCCCAAGTGCCTCTACTTTGTCTAGACAAATCTAAAAACCCTGCCTACGATGCCTCAAATAAAGCGATAAAAAATGTCGCACAAAAATAAATCAAAAGGGGTCAGATCATGAAAAATACCTGGGTTATCGCCGCAATTGCAGCGCTTGTCTCATCCGCTTCCGCCCATGCGGAAACATCGGTGACCATCGGCATGTCCGGCTGGACTGGTTTTGCGCCGCTGACACTTGCCAAGCAGGCGGGCATTTTCGAAAAGAATGGCCTGAAGGTCGATATCAAGAAGATACCGCAGGCGAGCCGCCATCTGGCTCTCGCATCAGGTGATATCCAGTGCGCCGCCACCACGGTGGAAACATGGATCGCCTGGAACGCCAATGGCGTGAAGTCCACCCAGATTTTCCAGATGGATAAATCGCACGGTGCCGATGGTATCGCGGTGCGCAGCGACGTCTCAAAGGTCGCCGACCTCAAGGGCAAGACGATTGCTGCTTCCACACCGGGCACGTCCCCCTATTTCTTCCTTGCCTGGATCCTCAAGGAAAACGGCATGACATTGAAAGATGTGAAGGTCGTCAACCTTGAGCCGGGTCCGGCCGCGCAGGCATTCGTCGCCGGCCAGAACGATGCGGCCATGACCTATGAGCCATATCTCTCCACCGTGCGCGCCGCGCCCGACAAGGGTAAAATCCTTGCCACGACGCTGGATTATCCCGCCGTCATGGACACGTTCGGTTGCACGCCGGATTTCCTGAAGGATAATCCGCAGGCGGCGAAAGCACTGGCGGACAGCTATTTCCAGGCGCTCGACCTCATCAAGGCAGACCCCGAGAAATCCTATGCGACGATGGGCGCGGATGTGAAGCAGGCAGGCGAGGCCTTTGCGGCTTCGGCAAAGTTCCTGGAATGGCAGGACAAGGCTGCTAATCAAAAATTCTTCGAGGGTGAATTCAAGACCTTCTCTGAAAAATCGGCCGATCTGCTTCTGGAAATCGGCGTGATCAAGTCGAAGCCCGATCTTTCGACGCTCGCGGATACGACCTTCATCAAGTAACGCGCCCAGGCGGCTGCGCTCCTTGCCGGGAGTGTTGCCGCCAATGACAAACACGTATCTTCTACGTCATGAAAGGCGTGAAGGCGCTTTGAGGGCGCGGCGCAGTTGCCGCGCCAATTCTCCCAGACAGGCGACAGAATGCAACCTCTTCAACCCATCAGGAACAGTACGAGAATTGCCCTCGGCATTCTGTTCTTCGTGCTGTTTTTCTCCGCCTGGGGCCTTGCCACGCTGGGCGGCTTCGTATCGCCGACCTTTCTGGCCGACCCCATCACCATGCTGAAAGACGGCATCTATCTGCTGACCGATCAGGGCTTTGCCGGCGATATCGGCATGACGATCTGGCGTGTCGTTGGCGGTTTTGTGCTGGCATCGCTCGTCGCCGTGCCGCTTGGCATCGCCATGGGGGCGTATAAGCCGATCGAAGCGTTGCTCGAGCCCTTCGTATCCTTCGCACGCTACCTTCCCGCGTCCGCCTTCATACCGCTGCTTATTCTCTGGGCCGGTATCGGCGAAATGCAGAAACTGCTGGTGATCTTCATCGGCGCGGTCTTCCAGATCATCCTGATGGTGGCCGTGGCGGTTGCCGGCACGCGGCGTGATCTGGTGGAGGCCGCCTATACACTCGGCGCAAAAGACCGGGGTGTCGTTCGCCGTGTCCTCATTCCCGCCAATGCGCCTGACATTGCCGAAATTCTCCGCCTCGTTCTTGGCTGGGCCTGGACCTATGTCATCGTCGCCGAACTCATCGGTGCTTCCTCTGGCATCGGTTATATGATCATCAACAGTCAGGCGCTGATGGCGACCGGGCAGATCATCTTCGGCATCATCGTCATCGGTGTTATCGGCCTCATTTCCGATTTCGCGTTCAAATCGCTGAACCGGAAGCTTTTCGCCTGGAGGCTTGCCTGATGAAAGAACTCGTTATCAAGGGCGTCAGCCGCACCTTTCCGGGCGTGCAGGGCGGGCAGCCGACGCTGGCTTTGCAGCCGACCAATCTGGAAATCCCGCGCAACGATTTTGTTACCATTCTCGGCCCGTCGGGCTGCGGAAAATCGACTTTGCTGCGCATCATCGCCGGGCTTGATCGTCCGACGACCGGCGAGGTTCTGCTGTCGGGCCGGGCGGTGACCGGACCGGGAGCGGATCGCGGTATGGTATTCCAGTCCTACACGCTGTTTCCCTGGCTGACGATCCGCCAAAACGTCGCCTTCGGCCTTCGCGAACGTGGCGTGGCCGAAAAGGAAAAATGGGAGATCGTTGATAGTTATATCGATAAGGTCGGCCTCAACGGTTTCGAGAACCATTGGCCGAAACAGCTGTCCGGCGGCATGCAGCAGAGAACGGCGATTGCCCGCGCCCTGGCGAACGGCCCGAAAATCCTGCTGCTCGATGAGCCTTTCGGCGCGCTCGACAATCAGACGCGCGGGCTGATGCAGGAATTGCTGCTCGGCATCTGGGAGCGTGAGCAGAAGACCGTCATTTTCGTCACCCATGACATCGAAGAAGCGGTCTTCATGGCGTCGCGTGTGGTGACCATGTCCGCAAGGCCGGGCCGCATCAAGTCGATCACGACGGTCGACCTGCCGCATCCGCGTCACTACACCGTCAAGGCCAGCCCGGAATTTTCGCAGCTGCGCGCGAAGCTGACGGAGGAAATTCGCAGCGAGGCGATCGCCGCCGCTGCTCATGGATAGTTGATCCAGCGAACCGGGAGGAGAGAAGCATCGGGATGAGGAGTACAGGTGCCGATCTTCAGGAGAAATCACTGCACGAGCGCATCCGCAACGATGTCGAGCGCCACATCATGTCGGGCGAATGGCCGCCGGGATACCGTATTCCCTTCGAACACGAGATGACCCGGCAATATGCCTGTTCGCGCATGACGGTGAACAAGGCGTTGGGTGAGTTGGTGCAGCGTGGCCTGATCGAAAGACGCCGACGCCTCGGCACCTTCGTTCGCCAGCCCCATGCGCAATCGGCCGTGCTGGAAATCCATGATATCGAGCGGGAAGTTCAGGCGCTCGGCCTCGTTTACGGATACCGTCTCGACAAGCGACGTCTGCGCCCCGCGGGTGAAAAAGACGGTGCGGCAATGGCGCTTGCCGCCGATGCCCGTGTGCTGGAACTCACCTGCACGCATTTTGCCGGCGGCGTTCCCTTTTGCCTTGAAGAACGCATTATAAATGTCACTGCCGTCCCGGAGGGGGAAGTTGCGGATTTTTCGCAGACCGGTCCGGGCACCTGGCTGTTGAAGATGGTGCCCTGGAGTGCTGCCGAACATCGCATCAGTGCTGTCTCCGCCGATCGCAAGAATGCGGTGGCGCTGGGCATCGCATCCGGTGCGGCCTGTCTGGTCATAGATCGCCGCACCTGGCACGGGACGGACTATGTTACGAGCGTTAGGGTGACCTATCCCGGCGACCGGCATGCCCTAGTGGCGCAATTTTCGCCTTCGCAAAACACCTGAAGCCACCCGAGCGGTCACTTTTTTGTAAAGAAGAGTTTACGGGTCGTCTTTTGATAATATAATAGTTGTCAAAAGAACTCAGGTTTATTATCGGAACGTCAAGCTTTCACGACGGCATCCGTTCATGACCCCGGCTTTCAGGAACCGGCCAATCTGCGGATGAGTTCATCGACGGAATCCGGGATAAAAATTATGTCAGCTGAGACCTTCACTTCTTCCGCATCCTTCAACAGGGCAAACAAAACACGGCACGTTTCCCTTGCTGCGGCAGTTACCCTGCTGGCCGGGCTGAGTGCCGGCGCGGTTTTAGCTCAGACAGTATCCGAACCCCAGGCCCAGCCTGCACCTCAGGTGGAAACGGTTCAGCCCGCCCAGCCGCCGGTGGAAACGCCCGCGACGCCAAGCGCTCCGGCACTCCAGTCTGTCACGCCGCCGTCCGCAACCGCACCGGAACAGCCGGCTGCCGCACCCGCCCAATCACCATCGAACCAGCCCGCGCCTCTTCAGTCCGCAACTGAAGGTGCTGCGCCGCAGCCGACGCAGACCGAGCAGCCGCCTCAGGCGAACGGAACACTTGCGCCGAACGAAGTCTCCACTCCGGTAGAGCCGGTCAGCCCCGAGCCCACCAGCGCCCAACCCGCTAGTGCCCAACCCACCAGCGCCGAACATCGTGCGGATATCCCGCACAACCTGTCGCCATGGGGCATGTTCATGGCTGCAGACTGGGTCGTGAAGGGCGTGATGATCGGCCTTGCCTTTGCGTCGCTCGTCACCTGGACGGTCTGGGTGGCGAAGTCTATCGAGCTTGCGGGTGCGCGGGTGCGCGCCGGTGCAACGCTCAAGGTCATTCGCCGGGCAAAAACCCTGACTGAAGCGACCGATGCCGTCGAAAACAAGGGCGGACCGGCTGCACTCATGCTGCGCATGGCAACCCATGAAATGCAGCTTTCCGATGCGGTGGTCGAACACACGGACGGCGGTGGCATCAAGGAGCGTGTCTCCTCGGCGCTGTCGCGTATTGAAACCCACGCGGGTCGCCGCATGTCGCGCGGAACCGGTGCTCTGGCGACGATCGGTTCCACCGCTCCTTTCGTCGGCCTGTTCGGTACGGTCTGGGGCATCATGAACTCCTTCATCAGCATTTCGGAATCGCAGACCACAAACCTCGCCGTCGTGGCGCCGGGCATTGCCGAGGCGCTGCTCGCCACCGCCATCGGCCTCGTTGCCGCTATTCCGGCGGTGGTGATCTACAACGTCTTTGCCCGCTCCATCACCGGTTACCGTCATCTGCTGGCGGATGCCGCCGCTGGCGTGGAGCGCCTCGTCAGCCGCGATCTCGATTTTCGCCGCATTCCGCCGGGCAGCACCAGCAAGCCCGCAGTGTCGCTGGTAGGACGGTGATCGGTCATGGCTGGCGGTATTCGCGAAAATAGCGGAGACGATCTCTCCGAAAACCACGAAATCAACGTTACGCCCTTCATCGACGTGATGCTGGTTCTGCTCATCATCTTCATGGTGGCTGCGCCGTTGGCCACGGTGGATGTGAATGTCGATCTCCCCGCATCCACCGCCAAGCCGGCGGAGCGTCCGGAAGAACCGCTTTATCTGACGGTCAAGGACGATCTTTCACTCAACCTCGGCAATGATGTCGTTGCCCGGGAAGCGCTGGCAGCCGCAATCGACAGGCAGACGGGCGGCAAGAAGGATACGCGCATTTTCCTGCGCGCCGACAAGGCCGTTGACTACGGTCACTTCATGGAAATCATGAACCTGCTCAGGGATGCCGGTTACCTGAAGATCGCCCTGGTGGGTCTGGAAAATGTCGGTGCGGCGTCGTCGCCCGCCAATGCCGCCCAACCTGCCGCGCCGACGGCGCCAGGAACCGCGCCATGACTGAAAACGGCTACCCGCAGTCCCGACATTCCCGTCTGGGGGAAGTGACGCTGTGGTCCGCCGCGGCGCTGCTCATGCTGAGCGTTCATGCCGGTTTTGCCTATTATCTGATGCAGGAACCGGAAGAACTCGATGCCGGCGGGCCGCCGCCAGCCGCGATCATGATCGAAATGGCGGCGATACCGGAAGCCGTCAACACCGAAGAAACGACGCCGGCGCAGGATGTCGAGGACGCCGAAGAGGTAAAAAGCGACAACAGCCAGCCGATGGAGGAACCTACTCCGGAGGAGCTGCCGCCACCGGAGCCGGTTGCGGAAACGCCGCCGCCGGAACCCGTGCAGCCGCCGGAACCGCCGGTTGAGGAGATTGTCGAGCCGCAGGAAATTCCTGAGCCGGTGGAGCAGATCGACCCCGTGCAGGAACAGATGATGGCGGAACTCGAAAATATCGAGGTTCCCTTGCCTGTCATTCGGCCGCCACCGCCGCCCGTTGAAAAGAAGGTCGAAAAGAAAGAACCGGAAGAGAAAAAGAAGGTCGAGCGCCAACGCCCCAAACCGCAGCAGGCATCGGAATTGCGCGAAACGGCGAAGGCCGAGGCGCAGCAGTCCGACAGGACAGCGGCATCGCGCAACAACGCCGGTTTCTTTTCTTCGTCTTCCGCCTCACCGGCGAAGTGGGGATCGAAGGTTCGTTCCCATATCCAGCGGCGCAAGCCACGTTCGCTTCGCAGTGATGCAATGACGGCAACGGTGCGATTCAGGGTCAATGATGCAGGCGCGATCAGCGGGGTCAGCGTGGTCCAGTCCACCGGCGATTCCTCAATCGACCAGCAGATTGCGGCCTGGATCCAGAGCGCGTCACCCGTGCCTGCTCCGCCTCCGGACGCAAGCAAGACGATCACGCTGCCGATCAGCATCCGCTAGAACCCGCTTAAATCAAATGGACATGTCCACTATTCCTCACGCGCCGATCCGTTTGCGCGTGAATAAGATTTCGCGAATGTTTTCGATGGTGTAGGTCTTTGTCGACGTTACCAAGCAGAGGCATTCCGGAATGAAATTCTCAATCGCAGAGGCGGAGGATCTCGTCTCCTCTATCTTTGAGCGCAACGGCGTTCTGCCGCAGAACGCCCGCTCAGTGGCGAAGGCGCTCGTCGCATCCGAAGCGGCAGGCCAGAGCGGCCACGGTTTTCGCCGTATCCCCGTTTATGTCCGCCAGGCGCGGGTGGGAAAAGTTGATGGCAAGGCGCGGCCGGTGGCGACACGCGTCAAGCCGGGTGTCCTGTCCATCGACGCCAACCACGGCTATGCCTATCCGGCGATTGATTGCGCGCTGGAGCAGTTGCCTGAAATGGCCCGACAGCAGGGCATTGCACTTGCCGCCATCCATCGTTCCCATCACGCCGGCGTCATGGCATTAACTGTCGAACGTTTTGCCGAGATGGGTCTTGTCGCGCTGATGTTCGCCAACGCGCCGGCATCCATGGCCCCGTGGGGTGGCAACAAACCCCTCTATGGCACCAATCCGATCGCATTCGCTACCCCGGTTGGCAACGCCGATCCACTGGTGATCGATCTGGCTCTGTCCAAGGTCGCGCGCGGAAAGATCATGGCGGCCCGTCAGAAGGGCGAGACCATACCGGGGGACTGGGCGCTTGACAGGAACGGCCGGCCAACGACCGACCCTGAAGAAGCCATCGAGGGAACCATGGTGCCCGCAGGCGAGGCGAAAGGTGCCGCACTGGCGCTGATGGTGGAGATCATGGCTGCCGCGCTGACCGGCGGAAATTTCGCGTTCGAAGCCTCTTCCCTTCTGGATGACAAGGGGGCACCACCGTCACTTGGCCACACGATTATCGCCATCGATCCCGTATCCTCGGGTGGTGCAGTCTTTACTGAACGACTGGCGCTCATCGCCGGCGAGATAGAAAAGCAGGAGAATGTGCGTTTGCCCGGCCGCCGTAGCCAGGGCGTTCGCCGGCAGGCGCTGGAAAGCGGCATCGTCGTCGAAAGCGATATTCTCGCTGAAATCCAGTCGCTTTAAACAGTTGTAAAATGAAAAACCCGGCGGACCTGATGATCCGCCGGGCAAACCGTTTATGGCCGCTTTGCATTTGCGTCGATATGGACCGGAAATCATTTCCGGTCCGCTTTTGGTCCGCCATCCCGCCATCGAAATGAGGGGATTTTGACGCATAAAGCCGCTCATCCGGTTTCGGCTTACGGGAAGGGGACGTTTCCACATAAGCCTCTGGAGCGAAAAAGCCTTAGATATCCTGCTCGATCAGGCCGCGCAGCAGGGCAATGCTGACGGCATTCAGCAGATTGGTGGCACCCAGCCGGTTGCGCACCACTTCCAGCGCGTCCTTCACCTCTGCCTCGGTCGCTCCGGTCACAAGGGCGATGTGGGAGGGGTGTTTACCCCGCGCCACCAGTCCCAGATAGTGCCGTTCCCGGTCCGATAGGGCGATCTCGCGCGTCTGGCGATGTTCATGCGGCGTTTTTAAAGACATGTTCTTTTTGCCTCAAAAGAGATTGACCTTCCCGGCGGTGCGATCAGGTAATAATTTCGTTCCCTGAGGGCCGCCCGCGAACGTTCTGTCTGCACGCGAACGGAAACGTCAGTTTCGCCAATAGGTTTCATCTGGCATCAGGAATATGCAATAACGGCTACTTTCGCAGCCAGTCGGCCCCGCATCGACGTTGTTCCTGGGCATGACGCTGCCACACTGATATTCGCAAAACCGGGCTCGGTTCTGGATCAGAACAATGTGCAGATTCAAAGCTTTGGAATGTTTTCCGTCACACCCGAAGGGCCACGCGGCGCTCTAATAGGCGATATACTGCGCCGATAGAATAACATCTCGCGCCAAGTTTTACGTTTTTAGTGTTATGTTTCGGCACAGGAGCCGGAAAAAGCCGACATAATTCTGAATTTTAATGTGTAATTTCGAAATATTGGTGCTGCAAATCTGTCTTATTCGGCGGAATGATGCGCGTGTTTCTTGCGAATATCCGTCGGCGTTGCCCCAAACCAGCGCGAAACGGAACGCGAAAACGCACCGGGCGTCGAATAGCCCAAGCGATAGCTTATGTCGGAAACCGAAAGGTCGCTTTCCACCAGCAACTTGAAGCCGGCATTTTTGCGTATGGCGTCTTTTATCTCGTTGAGATTGGTGCCAAGTTCGGCAAGCCGTCGCTGAAAACTCCGTTCGGAAAGATTGAAGTAGGGTGCGATTTCGCCAAGCGAAAGCTCCGCATCCGACAGCCGCATCTGCATATACCGTTTTACCTGATCGATGAAATGTGTTGCATCCGCTGATGTTTCCGGTCGCAGCATCCGGCATTGCAGGTTCATCAGTTCGAACAGCCGCTCATCTGCGTTTGGATTGGCCACGTCGAGGAGCGATACAGGAAGACGCATCGTGTGGATCGCCTGGGAGAAGCTGATCCGCTTGGTCATTCTTTCTTTAAATAGCTGAATATTATTCGGTTTCTGCCGCTCCAGACCGATTTCGACCTGATTGATGCGCTCACCCAGAATATCGCGAAGGCGCTGGATCAGAACTGTCAGGGATAGATCCACATATTGATCACGCTTGGCGATAACAGGCGCGAAGGACCACGAAAGCGTTACATGCGCGGTATCCGCAACCATGGTGAAATTGCTGTTGTTGGTCGCGTAATAAACGTGGTCCTGAAGAAACCGCAGGAAAGCCCGCACCGTCGGCGCGCTGATCAGGCCGTAACCAAATGCGCCGGATGCGCCGGCCGGAAAGGCGGAGGCGCATTGCAGACCAAAGGCATCGTCACCGGAAATCAAGGCGCAGGTTTCGAGCAATCGGCATAATCTGTCGAGGCTGATGCGTTCTGTCAGACTGTCGAAAGTGGCGGGATCAATATCGAGAGCCTTACAGATGGGGACGATATCGATGCCCCGCGACCGCGCATAGTTGCTGACGCCGGCGGCCAGACCAGCCACCACAGTTATCTCGTCACTGACCCTCTTTTCGGGCATCCCTCGCCTTGGCGTACCATGTTTGGAAATTGTCGCCTGATGGTAAGCTTTGCGCGGCCATTTGTCGAGCAGTCCAAGCCGGGGATTTTAAGATCGGTCGGGGCCGGCGCTTTGTTCCAGCACCCGCATGATGGTCTTGCCCGCATCTTCGATCGCGCCGCTATTATCGACCGTCGTCACGTCAAAGTCTCCGACGACGGTAAGCGAGCTGCGTTCCAGGCGCCGCAGAATATCCTCGCGGCTTTCCCGACCGCGCTGTTCCAGCCGCCGCGCCAGCACCTCCGGTCGGGCGACGATGTTCACCACCCTGAGGCGGGAAAAGGCGGAGCTGAACTCAGGCAAGGCCGAGCGGGAGCCGTTGGCGATGACCACGTCTCCCGCCTCAAGCTGGCGATAGACCGCAGCCGGAATGCCATATTTCAGCCCATGCGCCTGCCAGGAGACGGCGAATGCGCCCTCTTCCTGCAGCCGGTTGAACTCCTGCATCGAAACGGCATCGTGATTTTCGCCGCCCGCATCACCGCTGCGGGTAATGACCCGGCGGGTGAAGTGGAAGCCGGGCCGCCCGGACAATTGCGTTGCCGCATAGTCCATCAGCGTATCCTTGCCGGCCCCGCTCGGGCCGACAACCACGATCATCGTGCCAGGCGTTTTCTCGCGCCGGCTGTCTTCTCCGTTGCCGGTCATGCCACGCGCTTGCCCTGACGCCAGACCGAGCGGGTGACGGGCACGCCATCTTCGCGGTGAACCCGAACCAGATCGGCCCGCAATCCCGTCGCGATACGGCCGCGATCAAGAAGACCAACCGTCCGAGCTGGCGTCACAGTGACCATACGGAGCGCTTCCGGCAGGGTGATGGCTTCCACCTGATCAGCGAGCAGGAACGGTGCGAAAAGCAGGCTGAACGGCACGTAATCGGAAGAAAGAACATCCAGCACGCCGATTTCGGCGAGATCGCGGGCGGCGATGTTGCCGGAGTGGGACTTGCCGCGAACGATGTTCGGAGCGCCCATCAAGACACTCATGCCGGCGCTGTGCGAGGCTTTTGCAGCCTCGACGCTGGTGGGGAATTCCGCCAGTTTCACGCCGTGGCCGATGGCTTCGCCCACATGTGCTTCGGTGGCGTCGTCATGGCTTGCGACGGTGATGCCGCGCTTGGCGCAGCTGGCGGCCAGATAATCACGGTGCTTGGCGGAATATTCAGCCGATGCGGCCTGCCGCCGGCGCACGAACTCGGCAAAAGCCTCGTCGCTCAATCCGCGTTTCTTCTGATAATAGAAGATATATTGGTCCATCGACTGGAACTGGCGCTGACCCGGGGAGTGATCCATCAGCGAAATCAGCCGCACGCGCGGATCGGTTTCGAAGTCTTCGAAATGTTCCAGCACATCGGCGGAAGCGACCTCACAGCGCAGATGCAGCAGGTGATCGGCGCGCAGACGGTTCTGATCCGCCGCCGCTTCGATGGCATCAGCCATTTCCCGCATCTCGCCCTTTTTGAAGCCGCCATCCTCGTCCGAGCCGAGCCGCAGGCAATCGAACACGGTGGTGATGCCTGATGACGCAACCTGTGCATCATGGGCCTGAATGGCGGCGATCTTATCCCAGATCACGCCGGGGCGCGGTGAGTAGTGCTGTTCCAGATGGTCGGTATGCAGTTCCACCAGACCCGGGATCAGAAAATCGCCTTCGAGATCTTCTCCGGTTTTGGAGGCTCCTTCGCTGATATCAGCAATCTTGCCGTCACGGATCAGAACGGATCCCAGAATAATATCGTCTTCCAAAACGATACGGGCATTGGACAGGGCGTGCTCGGTCATGGGTTCGCATCTTTCTTTGGGTGCTGGCCAAGCGGGTGCCAGCGGTGAACGGTAAAGGGCGCGCCGCGCGTTTCTTCAATGAACAAAGCGAGGCCGGAAATGGTGAGAGGCTGATCGACGAATTCGGCAAAACGCGCCGAAAGCACCTCATGCATGGCGGGCTGGTCGCCCTCGTTGATACGGCCGGTCAGCGTCATGTGAAAACGGAAGTCGTCCATGACATGCGGATAACCCCAGAGCGACAGATTCTGCCGCTGGCTTTCCGTCAGCATTTGTGGCCGCCGGCGGGCAATATCGGTCTCGGAAAGAGGCGCGCGAAACCGGTCGAAATGGTCGACGATCTCGGCGGCAAAATCCTGCAGCGGCTGGTAGGTCCGGTCTGGAATCAGCGCGAAAAACGGCCCGAGAGCGCCAACGACGACACGCGGAATATCGAAGGCCGACTGGCTTGCGGCAAAACCTTCGACAGCGGCGAGAAGCTCGGCCTCGCTGTATTTTTCGGCAAGCTCGAAAGGGGCTTTCAGGGTTGCGTGGAAACCGTAACGGCGGGGTTCTTCCGTCGTTTCCGCATAGGCGTCATGGTCATCATGCAGCGTACCGGAAAATGCATTGCGCCCAAGCCAGCGCGACGCTGCTTCAGTCAGCGGATGATCTTTAGCCGGAGAAAAATAGATGGCGTAGCGCACGGCAAGCACTCTTCAGTGTCATGGAAACCAAGGATGAGAAGCTATTTGGCGTGACTCGCCCGCTTCCCGCAAGGTCAGGAGTGCGAGGTAATCGCTTTCCGTGACAGAATGATGATGCATACGGAAAAATGCACATCCGAAATGTGGTTAAACTCCCGAGTGCACCTTGGGGGCCGACATCTGGGCGAATGCGTCAGAGATAAAATCCGTCTTTGGGCTGGTGGTTTAGCGGGCGGGGAAAGGAAAGCCGTTACGGCCTTCGCACACAATCCAGCCCCTCTTAATGTCCTAGTGTTGCGTTTTTCCGATCAGGCGCGAACGCAGCGAATTGGAGATATGGTCGAACAGGAAAACGACGAAGAGGATGAGCAAAACCATATAGGCAACCTTGTCCCAGTCGGCATTGGTACCCATCGCTTCCAGCAGCTTCAGGCCGATACCGCCCGCACCCACCGCACCGATGATCGTGGCGGAGCGGGTGTTGCTTTCCCAGAAATAAAGCGACTGGGAAATGAAGACCGGCAGGACCTGCGGAAGCACGCCGAAACGATTGACGGCAATCGGGGATGCACCGACCGATTTGACGCCCTCGCGCTGCTTGTCATCGACATTCTCCAGCGCCTCGGCATAGACCTTGCCGAGCGCTCCGGTATCGGTGAAGAAGATCGCGGCGATGCCGGGGATCGGTCCGGGACCGAAGCTGCGGGTGAAGAACAATGCCCAGATCAACATGTCGATCGAACGCAGGAAGTCGAACAGGCGTTTCATGCCCCAGTTGGCGGCCCTGTTGGCTGTGATATTGCGGGCGGCGATGAAGGCGAGCGGCAGGGCAACGAGCGTGCCGAACAGCGTGCCAACAAAGGCCATGACCAGCGTCTGCATCAGCTTGGAAAGAATATCGGCATGCTGCCAGACGCTGTTATCGAGGAAATCATCGCCCATATGGCTGATATTGGAGCGCTCGGGATCGAGCCTTTCTCCCCATAGCGCCAGAGCCGCGAGTTCCCCATAGCCTTTGCCCCAGAATTCCGACTTGGTGTCGAACAGGAAGTTTGCCCATCCGAGGAAACGGCGCTGTACATAGACCTGACTGGTGCGGATTTCCGCCTGTCCGGCAAAACCATAATGGACGAGAACCTTGTTGCCGTCCTGCTGAATTTCTTCCGGTAGTTCCTCAGGCGCCCGCGCCTGCTCGCCATTGATGATGACGGGATAGTTCTTGCCGTCGACATAGACATCCACCCGGGTCGGCGTCACGTCGAGGCGGTTTTCCATGCCCGCATAAACCACGCTGTAGCCGCCATCCGGAAGAGGCTGCAGCCAGTCGATCTTTGAGTCGACCGGATATTGACCGCGGCTCGACCATTGCGGCGCTACTTTGCCATCTTCGAAGCGCAGGCGCGGCTGGGCACGCCAGGAATACCAGTCCTGAATATAGCTTGAGGCACGATCCCAGCGGCCTTGCATGAAAGCCGGCCCGACGTTGAAGAAGAAAAAGCAGCTGATGAGATAAATGATGGCAGCGAGAATACCGACCAGCAGACCATAACGCTGCATGAAGCCGCGTTTGAAAATCGCGGGATGCGCGGCCGTCAGCCTTTCGCGCTCGGCAGTGTTGAGAATGAAGCTGGAGGACATCAGGCCGCTCCCCGTCCGAATTCGAAGGATTGATGGCCGATCAGTCTGCGGCGCAGCCAGCTGGAAAACTGGTCGACGGCGATGATGGTGATCAGCAGCAGGATGATGATGGCATAGGTCTTGGAGGCGTGATCGTTGCCGATCGACAGCCGGAACACCTCGCCGATGCCGCCGCCGCCGACCGCACCGATGATGGTGGAGGCGCGCACGTTGATTTCGGCGCGCAGCAGCGCGTAGGAGACGAAATTGGGCAGAACCTGCGGCACGATGGCGAAGCGAACGCGCTCCAGCCAGTTGGCGCCAGACGCGCGAAGGCCTTCATCCGGCTTCATGTCGGCATTTTCCACCACTTCGAAGAACAGCTTGCCCAGAGCGCCGATCGTGTGGACTGAAATCGCGATGATCGCGGCGATCGGACCGATCGAGAGAATGGCGGTCAGCAACCCGGCAACGACGATTTCCGGAAAGGCCCGCAGGACTTCCATGACCCGGCGCACGACCCAGCGCACGATACCGGCGCCGACGAGGTTGGTGGAGGCGAAGAAGCAGAGCACGAAGGCAAAGCTGGTGCCGATGATTGTCGAGACCAGCGCAATATTGAGCGTGATGATCAGCTGATAGATGAAGTGCGGGATGTAAAAGCTGTCGGTGATGTAAACACGATCCGCGACGTAGTTATATTTCAGCGAACCATTCGCATAGGGCGACGGCAGGTCGAACATCGCCCGGAAGATTTCAAGCGGACTGTCCGGCACGAAGGTTTTCATGAAGTCGAAGAAATAGGGCAGGCGCTCGAAAAACTTGCCTGAATTGGCCGCGTTGGCGAAATTCAGTGAAGCGGCGAGGATGACGAGGAAGATCACGAGCGAAATGACGGTATAAATCCGCCTTGTCGCAAGCTGCTGTTGATAATGACGCATGACCGTTTGGGACGATGCGCTCAATCCCTTGGTCGATGGGGTGCCATGATGCAGTGTGGTCGCCATGCCGCTTTTCCTTTATTGGCAAAAGCGGCGGCGCCGCAAGGCACCGCCGCTTCCGGGTATGATCGCAGGGATCAGCCGCCGATAACGGACTTACGGGCGTCGATGATCGTCTGGTAGAAGGACGGGTCGACCTTGATGTAAGCGGTGTTCTTGCCCTGGGTGAAACCCTGGAAGCAGGCGAGGTCCTTCTTCGGCAGTTCCATGAAGAAGTCTTCCACCTTCTGCTTCATGGCGTCGCCGAGCTTGTTGGTGACCATGAGCGGGCCGTTCGGGATTAGCGGCGACTTCCAGACTTCGACGATATCGTCCATGTCGAGGTTGCCCTTCTTGACCATCTGGTAGAGGTTGCCGGCCGTGTAGCCTTCTTCCCACTTGCCGACGCCCGAACCGAAGGTCGTGCCAACGTCGAACTTCTTGTCGAGAACGGCGAGAACGAGGTTTTCATGACCGCCACCGAAGCCGGTTTCGGAGAAGTATTCCTTCACCGGAGTGCCGGTTTCCTTCGGGATAGCCACGTTCGGGACGAGGAAGCCAGAGGTGGAGTCAGGATCGGCAAAGCCGATCTTCTTGCCCTTGGCGTCTGCCAGCGTCTTGATGCCGCTGTCTTTGCGGGCAACCATGATCGTGTAATAACCGGTCGAACCGTCAGCGCCGGCCGTTGTCAGGATCGGGTCAACGGCCTTCGGATCGGCAAGAGCGATCTTGGCGTAGGAGGAAGCGCCCATGGAAGCGATGTCGATGGTGCCGCCGAGCAGACCCTGGATGACGCCGTTATAGTCCGGCGACGGGAAAACCTGAACTTCGGAAACGCCGGTCGCAGCCTTGAGGCCATCGGCAACGCACTTCGTGTTGCGGATCTGGTCGGCTTCGTTTTCCGAACCGTCGAGACCGATACGCAGGACCTTGACGTCCTGAGCCATGGCGGAACCGGCCAGAACGCCAAGGGCGACTGCCGAAAGAAGGATTTTCTTCAACATGGACTTTCTCCTGTTTCCCGGCGAGCCGGAGTTTGTTGTGAAGTACCGGCCCTTGACGCGGGCACAAACGATGCTGAGCGGTTCCTCAGAGCCCGGCGAGAGCGAGCGGTTCGGGACCGGCAGATTGCTGTACCGGACGTGCGGCAAGCTGCGCGCCGGGAATGTTGATGCTGGTCGAGGTCATGGTCTCGTCAATGCCGGAGCCTTGAGAATCGGTTCCGTAAATCTCCGTGACGGCCGCAGCGGTCAGCTCCGCCGGCGTTCCGTCGAAGACGACACGGCCCTGAGACATGCCGATGATGCGTTCGCAATAATTGCGCGCCGTATCCAGCGTGTGCAGATTGGTGAGGACGGTGATGCCTTCCCGCTCGTTGATGTCGCGCAGCGCGTCCATCACGATCTTGGCATTAAGGGGATCGAGCGAGGCGATCGGCTCGTCGGCCAGAACCATCTTCGGAGACTGCATCAGGGCGCGAGCGATGGCGACGCGCTGCTGCTGGCCACCGGAAAGCGTGCCCGCAGCCTGCATGGCCACATGTTCGATGCCGAGCCGCTCAAGGGCGGCGATCGCCATCAGACGCTCATCATTGGTGAAGATATTAAACAGGCTGAGTGCCGTCGAACGGTGGTTGAGACGGCCGAGCATGACATTGGTGAGCACGTCAAGGCGCGGCACCAGATTGAACTGCTGGAAGATCATGGCGCAGTCGCGCTGCCAGTTGCGCAGCGCCGCACCCTTCAGCGACGAAACTTCCATGTCGTTGAAATGGATAGAACCCGAGGAGGGATCGACGAGGCGGTTGATCATGCGCAGCAGCGTCGATTTGCCGGCGCCCGAGCGTCCGATCACGCCGACCATCTGCCCCTGCGGTATCTCGACATTCACGGCATCGACCGCAGTGTGGTTGCCGAAACGGCGCGTGACTTGCTTCAGGTGAAAGCTCATTTCCCCGTCCAATCTTCTTATGACGGGGTTCGACCTAACAGCGGTCCATGAACTGTGAGTGTCAGTTTAATGAAGAAAATATTACAGAATTCGCAGATACGACATCCTGGGGTTCGCCGACAAACCTTTCGTCAGGCATGTCATCAGCCGGGCATATCTGGAGCCGACAAACAGAAATCCCGGGACGTGGCCCCGGGATTTGCAATCGCTTCGGTATGAGCGGAGTTCATCCACCATATTTCGCCACGAAATCCTCGGCGGCGAGCGCGCGGAAATCATCGAGTGCGCCGCGCAGTCTGGCATGGTCCCAATCCCACCAATTCAGATCGTCCATGCGCCGGCCAAGCTCCGCCGGAAAACGCTCTCGGATCAGCCGGGCGGGCACGCCACCGACGATGGTATAGGGCGCGACATCTTTCGATACGACCGCGCCAGCCCCGATTACCGCACCGTTTCCAACCGTCACACCGGGCAGGATGGTTGCGCCATGGCCGATCCACACGTCGTGGCCGATCACCACGCGCTTGGCGCGGCGGGCAGCGAAGAAGTCCGTTTCATCCTCGGCGTCGTCCCAGTAGCTGCGGGCGCGGTAGGTGAAATGGTGCAACGTCGCCCGCTGCATCGGGTGATTGGTGGCGTTGATGCGGACGGAGGCGGCGATATTGACGAATTTGCCGATGGTGGCGCACCAGATCGCGCCGTCCTGCATGACATAGGAGTAATCGCCCATCTCGACCTCCTCAAGGCGGCAGCGCTCCGAAACCTCGGTATAGCGGCCGATCGAGGAATTGGTGACACGGGCGGTGTCGTGAATGACAGGTTCGAGACCGACCTTGACACTCATGCCGCTGCCTTCCGGGGAGAGAATTGCGAGACGTCGAGAATGCGGTCGGCAACGGCTTCCCGCACTTCCTCGTCGTGGAAGATACCCAGCAACGCCGTGCCTTTCGCTTTTTTCTCGATGATCATGTCAACGACCACCCGCCGGTTGGCGGCATCCAGCGATGCCGTTGGCTCATCGAGAAGCAGGATCGCATGATCGGTGATGAAGCCGCGCGCAATGTTGACGCGCTGCTGCTCGCCGCCCGAAAAGGTCGCCGGCGGCAGGGACCACAGTTCGCGCGGCAGGTTGAGTTTCGACAGCAGCATGGCCGCCTGCTCGCGCGCCTCCTCGGCGGCAACCTTGCGCGCGAAGAGCGGTTCGGCGACGACGTCGATTGCCGGAACACGCGGCACGGTGCGCAGGAACTGGCTGACATAACCGATGGTGCGATGGCGAATTTCGAGGATCGTGCGCGGCGAGGCATTGCCGATATCAACGACTTGATCCTGGTGGCGGATGAGAATCTGCCCGCTGTCGATGGCGTAGTTGCCATAGAGCATTTTCAGGATCGAGCTTTTGCCGATACCCGAAGGGCCGCCGAGCACGACGCATTCGCCGCCGGAAACGGAGAAATTGACATCGCGCACGACCGGCAACTCGATGCCGTCGCGCAGATGCATGGTGAAGCTTTTGAAAACTTCCGAAACGATAAGGGGCGTCGCCATGGCGTCAAACCTGCAAAATGGAGGAAACAAGCAACTGCGTGTAGGGCTCGCGCGGATCGTCCAGCACCCGGTCGGTGAGACCATGCTCAATGACGTCGCCGCCCTTCATCACCATCATGCGATGAGACAGCAGTCGTGCCACCGCCAGATCATGGGTGACGACGACGACGGCAAGCCCGAGATCGTTGACGAGACCGCGCACCAGATCGAGCAGGCGCGCCTGCACGGAAACATCGAGGCCGCCCGTCGGTTCGTCCATGAAGACGAGGCGCGGCGAGGTGACGAGATTGCGGGCGATCTGCAGGCGCTGGCGCATGCCGCCGGAAAAGGCGCGCGGCTGATCGTCGATACGGTCGGTGCCGATTTCCACCCGTTCCAGCCACTCGCTGGCCGATTGGCGAATGTTACCGTAATGCCGGTTGCCCACAGCCATCAGCCGCTCGCCGACATTGGCGCCGGCCGAAACCGCCATCCGCAACCCGTCCGCCGGGTTCTGGTGTACGAAGCCCCAGTCGGTGCGCATCAGGAAACGACGTTCGGCCTCGCCCATGTGGTAAAGGTCGCGTACCGAGCCGTCGCGCATGCGATATTCCACGCTGCCCGCCGTTGGCATCAGCCGGGTGGAAATGCAGTTGAGGAGGGTGGTCTTGCCCGAACCGGATTCACCGACAATGGCCAGAACCTCGCCCGGGTAGAGTTCAAAGGAAACGTTGCGGCAACCGGCGCGGTCGCCGTAATATTTGGAAACGTCCCGGACTTTCAAAAGCGGTGCGTCGCTCATTCTGCGGCCTCCTTCACATCCGCAAGCATGTGGCCCTTGTGGCCATGGGCGCGGCGATCCTCGCAATGGTCGGTATCGGAGCAGACGAACATTCGTCCGCCCTTGTCATCAAGCACCACCTCGTCCAAGTAGACGTTCTCGCCGCCACACAGCGCGCAGGGCTTGTCGAAGCGCTGGATTTCAAACGGATGGTCCTCGAAATCGAGGCTCACGACGTCAGTATAGGGCGGTACGGCGTAAATGCGTTTTTCGCGTCCTGCGCCGAACAGTTGCAGGGCGTCCGACATATTCATTTTCGGATTGTCGAATTTCGGTGTCGGCGAGGGGTCCATTACATAACGCCCGGCAACCTTTACCGGATAGGCATAGGTGGTGGAGATGCGGCCGTTGCGGGCGATGTCCTCGTAAAGCTTGACGTGCATCAGGCCGTATTCCTCCAGCGCATGCATGACGCGGGTTTCGGTCTCGCGCGGCTCGAGGAAGCGTAACGGTTCGGGGATGGGAACCTGATAGACCAGAACCTGTCCCGAATGCAGCTCTTCTTCGGGAATGCGGTGCCGCGTCTGGATGATGGTCGCGTCCCCGGTGCGGGTGGTGACGGCAACATTCGCCACCTTCTGGAAAAAGGCACGAATGGACACCGCATTGGTGGTGTCGTCGGCTCCCTGATCGATGACCTTCAGGACATCATTGGGACCGAGGATGGAGGCCGTCACTTGCACGCCGCCGGTGCCCCAGCCATAGGGCATGGGCATTTCACGGGAAGCGAAGGGAACCTGATAACCGGGAATGGCAATGGCCTTCAGGATCACCCGGCGGATCATCCGCTTGGTCTGTTCGTCCAGATAGGCGAAGTTGTAGGCAGCCAGCCCGTCGTCAAATGAAACTTCTTTAAGCATTGCGCGTTAACCTTGCGAAAAAAGGAGTACAAGCTCATGGAGATTGGAATTCTTGCAGCCGTGTTTTTTGCTGTGTTTGCAGCATCGACCGTCTTTTGCGCTTACTGGTTTGGGGAGCAGCACAGCCGCTGAGCTATTCGGCTGCATCGCCCATCCATTCCGCGCCATCAGTATTGATCGCCTCGAAATCGGCGCGCATCTTCCTGACCAGACCGAGTTCGGCCTGAAAATCCACATAATGCGGCAGCTTCAGATGTTCGACGAAACCCGTCGCCTGCACATTGTCTGCATGTGAGATGACGAATTCCTCATCCTGCGCCGGGGCGACGACATCTTCGCCGAATTCACCGGCGCGAAGCGCGCGATCCACCAGCGACATGGCCATCGCCTTGCGTTCGCTCTGGCCGAACACCAGCCCGTAACCGCGGGTGAATTGCGGTGGCGCCTTGGCAGAACCCTTGAACTGGTTGACCATCTGGCATTCGGTGACCTTGATATCGCCAAGCGAGACGGCAAAGCCGAGTTCGGGAACATCCAGCTCCACTTCAACATCACCGATGCGGATTTCACCGACGAAGGGATGCGTGCGGCCGTAACCGCGTTGCGTCGAATAGGCGAGTGCGAGAAGAAAGCCCTCGTCACCGCGCGCCAGCGATTGCAGGCGCAGGTCGCGTGGCATCGGAAACTCCATCGGCTCGCGCGTCAGATCGCCGGCAACATGATCGTCAGGCATATCGCCATCGCTTTCGATCAGCCCTTCTTCCGCCAGAATGTCGGAAACCCGCATGACATAATCCGGTTCGCCTTCACGAATGGCAGCGGTTTCGACAACCTCGTCCTCGAGGAGCGAGGGATCGAGCAGACGATGGGTATAATCGAAGGTCGGCCCCAGCAATTGCCCGCCCGGCAAATCCTTGTAGGTCGCGGAAACGCGTCGCTGCACCGTCATGTCAGCCGTATTGACCGGCAGCGAATAGCCGAACCGCGGCAACGTGGTGCGATAGGCGCGCAGCAGGAAGATGGCCTCGATCATGTCACCGCGCGCCTGCTTGACGGCAAGGGCTGCAAGCGACTGGTCGTAAAGCGAGGCTTCCGCCATGACGCGGTCGACCGCGAGTGAAAGCTGCGAAACGATCTGCGCCACGGTCATGGTGGGCAGGCCACGGTCTCCGCGCCTTTTGTCGGCCAGAAGTCGGTGGGCGTTGGCGATGGCGGTTTCGCCGCCTTTGACAGCAACATACATCTTATGCCTCCACGGATTTAATGCGCGTCGTGCGCGGCAGGCAGACGAATTTGTCGGCGCAGGTCAAAATGACATCAACGCCGCGCGGGAAAATGGCGTTGTTCTCCGCCCAGAGCCTCGGAAATATCTCCGGCAGGCCGGAAGGGCTGATGATATTGATGTGGCGGATGCCGGGGCCGGACAGTGACAACTCCTGTCCGCCATCAAGATCGGGCAATTCGATGATGACCGTCGTCGAACGGTCGGGATATTCCTGGCTTCCCTGAGCGAAGAGGCCGAAGGAGGCGATGGTGCTGCCCGCCTCGATCACGGCGAACTGCGCAGCACCCTTTTCTTCCGTCGCAATCGCGCCGGTGTGAAACCCAACCCAACCCGGCACGGCAGTTTTTCGCAGCGTGCTGCTCAGCCAGACCGGCGTGTCGTGGTCGCAAAGCGCCAGCAGAACCGCACCCGTTGCAGTGGCAAGCGGCGCCGGCGGGGCGACTGCGGTTTCGATCGTCTGCGGTGTGCCCGGACGGGCCATGCCGTCCATCAGCTTTTTAAAAACCCGTTGGGAATCGAAGACGGCGTCGGAAAAGCCGCCCGTCAATGCTTCGGCTTTGACACCCATCAATCTTCTCCTCGAACCATGGTGAAGAAATCGACCCGCGTGGCGGCGGTCTCTTTTGTTTTCCGCTGCTTTTCTTCGGCCAGTCTTTTTTCGACCGGCGAGAGAAGCTCGGCTTCGATGAAGTCGCGGGTGGGGTTTTCCTGCCAGAGCGCGTCGAAAACGGCCGCGTACCAGGCCTTCTTGCGGCCGGTACCGAGAACATGCGCATGGCCGACAGTGCCGGAAGCAAGCTTGATCGTCGCGCGGGTAACAGTGGTTTCACCCAGGTTGAAAGGCGCGCCGCCACCGCCGATACGGCCCTTGACCATGACGAGGCCGGTTTCCGGTCCGCGCACATTTTCCGTCTGCGGGCTGGCGTCCTGCCGGTTCCAGACCGTTTCGAGTTCCTGAACGGTGGCGCGGGCAAGAAGTGCCGCCACCCGCTTCCTTTCCGTCTGTATATTCGCAGCTTCGTTATTCATCGCTTGACCTCTAATGTCTATTGATATAGACAACTATACAATATAAGCTACAATTAACGTCGATGAATGACAAGCGTGTGACATGAGCCCTGCAGCAGCAATGAAAAGAAAGAACGGCGTAGCGCTCTGGCGGCAAATCGCCGACCGGATCAGAGGCGAGATTGCAGCGGGCGATCACGATGAAACCGGCATGTTGCCGCCTGAAATGACGCTGGCCGAAAAATTCGGCGTCAACCGCCACACCGTCAGAAGCGCCATTGCCGCATTGGCGAGTGAAGGCATCCTTGAGCCGAGGCAAGGGCGTGGCACGATGATCGCCCGCAAGGAACGACTGAGTTTTCCGATTTCACTGCGCACGCGGTTCACGGCAGGCATCGGCGATCAGGTGAAGGAAATGGAAGCGCTGCTTCTTTCCCATACGACCGAGCCGGCAACTGCCGATCTGGCGGCGCGGTTGCAACTCCAGACCGGTGCACCGCTCGTGCGTCTGGAGACCCTGCGCAAGGCTGATACCCGGCCGGTGTCCCGTTCGACCACATGGTTTCCGGCGGATCGTTTTGCCGGAATAGGCGAGGCCTATCAGAAAAGCGGCTCGATCACGGCTGCTTTCAAGGCGCTCGGTGTGGCGGACTACGTGCGCATCTCGACCGTTATTTCAGCCAGCCACGCCGATACGCAGGATCTGGCCGATCTCGAATTGTCGCCGGGTGCCATCCTGCTCGTCACTCAGGCGCTGAATGCCGATATGGATGGCGTGCCGGTGCAATATGCCGTCAGCCGATTTTCGGCCGATACCGTCGAATTCACGGTCGAAAATTAGGGTACGGGCTTATTCCGCCTGCGAAAGACCGAGCACATCCAGCATGGAATAGAAGCCCGGCTTCTTGTCGAAGGCCCAGACAGCCGCCGTAATCGCACCGCGTGCGAAAATAGAGCGGTCGCCGGCGTAGTGGGAAAGCTCGACGCGCTCACCCTCGCCGGCAAAGATCACCGAATGTTCACCGATCACCGAACCGCCGCGCAGTGTGGCGAAACCGATGGTGCCGGTCTCCCGAGCACCCGTATGGCCGTCGCGTACGCGCACCGAAGAGGTGGTGAGATCGACCCTGCGGCCGGCTGCCGCCGCCTCACCGAGCAGAAGTGCCGTGCCAGACGGCGCATCCACCTTGTGCTTGTGGTGCATTTCCAGAATTTCGATATCCCAGTTCTGCGCGTCCAGCGCCTGCGCCGCCTGCTGCGTCAAAACGCTGAGCAGGTTGACGCCGAGGCTCATATTGCCCGACTTGACGATGCGCGCATGGCGCGATGCCGCCTTGAATTTGTCCTCATCTTCCGGCGAGCAGCCGGTGGTGCCGATGACATGCACGATGCGGGCCTGCGCGGCGAGACCGGCAAAGGTGACGCTGGTTGCCGGTGAGGTGAAATCGATTACCCCTTCGGCATGCAGGAAGGCCTGCAACGGATCGCTGGTGATTTCGATACCGATCGGGCCGAGACCGGCAATCTCGCCGGCATCGCGGCCGACAAAGGCGGAGCCCTCGCGTGCGACGGCGGCATGCAGCATCACGCCGGGTGTCTGGTGAATGAGGCGGATCAGTGCCTGTCCCATGCGGCCCGCCGCGCCGACCACCACCAGTTTCATGTCGCTGCTGCCCATGTTTTCACTCACTTTTCATGTCGGGCGGATCGAAACCCGCCGGTATCGGACGTTTGATGTTTGCAGCGGCGACGTTAAAGACCGCCCGCCCGCTTCGCAAGCATCACATGGGAAGGGCTGATCAGGCTCTCCAGCGCCGACCATCCAGCGCCAGGCCGAAATCGGCAGGTGTTCTCGCATAGGTGGCAAGACCGGAAAGCGCTGCCTGTGGGTGGGTGACGACGAAGGTCGGAATGGTCCGCATCAGCGCGCTGTGTGGCGCCTTGTCTTCAAAGGCGGCCCGGAATTCCGGGCTCTTCAGCGCCGGGATGATCTTCTGCGAAATGCCGCCGGCGAGATAAACGCCGCCCTTGGCCATGAAGATCAGCGCGAGATCGCCAGCCACACGGCCGAGATAGGCGCTGAAAAGCGAAAGTGTTTCTTTTGCCTGCGCATTCTGGCCCGAAAGCCCCTGCGAGGTGATATCGGCCGGATCGGAAAAAACGGGTTCGATGCCATCGGTCTTGCAGACGGCGCGGTAAAGATTCACCAGTCCGCGTCCGCACAGGATCTGTTCGCCGGCAACACGGCCCTCAATGGTTTCGATATGCGGGAAAACCGCATAGTCACGTGCACTTCTTGGGCCGACATCGATATGGCCGCCTTCGCCGGGCACCGGGAACCACATATGGCGGGCGTAAACCAGACCGGCGACCCCGAGGCCCGTGCCCGGCCCAAGAACGACGCGCGACGCCAGCATGTCTTTCTTGCCGGCGCCGATAGGTTCGCGGTTGTCGTCGTCAAGCGCTGCAATCGCCAGAGCCTGCGCTTCGAAATCATTGATGACGATGACATCCTTGAGGCCGAGTTTGGCCAGCATGTCCTTCGGCTTGACGACCCAATGGCAGTTGGTCAGCGGAATCTCGTCGCCTTCGATAGGGCCGGCAATCGCAAGGATGGTCGAGACCGGCTGAAGCGAGGTCTTGTCCAGAACCGCCTGCTGGATGGCGTCGTCGATCGTCGGATATTCCGCTGTCTTCACGGTGGTGAGGTGCACGGGTTCCGCAAAGGAATCGATCAGAATGGAAAAGCGGGCATTGGTGCCGCCGATGTCGCCAAGAAGGATCGGAAAGGACAGATATTCGGTATCGGACGTCTTCGGCATTGCCTGTTCCATATTGGTGGGTGCGGGTCAGTCGGCGGAATTGAAGTCGATCAGGTTTTCTGCGGTGGCGCGGTTGAGCGCCATGGGAATGTCATAGACCGTGGCCAGCCGGGTCAGCGCCTTCACATCCACATCATGCGGCATTGCCGTGAGCGGGTCGGTGAAGAAGATCAGCATGTCTACCGCGCCGGTCGCGATCATCGCGCCGATCTGCTGGTCGCCGCCAAGCGGGCCGCTCTTGAGGCGAATGACGTCGAGCCCCAGACAGGCTTCCTGGACGCGGCCGCCGGTCGTGCCGGTGGCGACGATCTTGAAACTGGAGAGCGCTTTTTGATGCTGACGGGCGAAATCCGCCATATCGTCTTTTTTCTCGTCGTGAGCGATGAGCGCGATACAGCGTTGCCCTTCCATGGTCCCAGCCCGTCCCCGTAAAGAATTAAATCGATTTGAAGCCTTCTATAACAGCTTGCCGCCATTTGAAAAGGGAAGCTGTTGAATGCCTCATTTCTGTATCAGTTCAATGTCGGGCGCTGGGTCGGCAGTGGAATATCCGAAGGCGGCTGGAGGGTCGGAGCGTTCTGAATAACCTGTTCCACGCTTTGCTGGCGCACTGCCTGAACCGGCGCGGGGGAATAGGCCTGCGCCGCAATACCCTCGGGGTTGACGGAAGGGGCGGCAGCCACGGCGGCGCAGGCGGCGGGCAGGTCGGAGACCATGACGGGGCGCGGTTTCACCGGTTTGGCATTGGGGTCTTTTTTCGGCGGCGCCCATGGTTCTTTGGTAAACCACCAGGCTAGCGACTTGTCGCAGCCATCGCCCTTGCCCACGGCCGCCTGCGGTTTGCAGTTCGGCGCGCCGGGCGGGCATTCGAGGCGAATGTGGAAATGTTCGTCATGCCCGTAGATCGGCCTGATCTTGCCCATGAAGGTGCGGTCGCCGGTCCATGTCTGGCAGAGTTTCTGCTTGATGGCCGGGTTGACGAAGACGCGTTCCACCTGCGGATAGCTCGCTGCCATCATCACCAGCCGGGCATTGAGCGGCGACCATTTGCGATCATCGACTGTCAGGAATTTGCCCTTGTCCAGCATGGAGATGAACGGCACGGTTTCGCGCTGCTCCACGCTCAGCCGGGGGTTAGGCATTGGCCGCCACCAGACATCGACATCCAAGCCGATTTGGTGCGAGGCATGGCCGGTCAGCATCGGCCCGCCGCGCGGCTGGGAAATATCGCCGAGCAACAGACCCGGCCAGCCGATTTTCTGGGCATCCTGCGAAAAGCGCTCGAGGAAGGAAATCAGCTGCGGCTGGCCCCAGCGCCGGTTGCGCGAAAGCCGCATGGCCTGCCAGCCGGGACCGTCGGTCGGCATGGCGATCGCGCCGGACTGGCAGCCCTTGGCATAGGAGCCGATGGGCTGCGAGGCCGCTGCGGAAGGCAGGGCCGTATGGCCAAACACTTCCTTCGCGGGCCTGTCCTCGGCCGATGCGGTTTCCATCTGCAACTGCAGCGCGGAGACGACCGAAATCGCCAGCATGGCCGCCTTGAAAACTCTCGATGATCCCGCCGTCATATAGCCGTGCCCGTCCGATCAGATGATTCTCTTCCCCTTAGAGTAAACTGGAACGGGATTTTGTTGAAACCATGTTTCGCCCGGTTTGTGCAAAGCAGACAGATTAAGGGTGCCGATAAAGAGCTTGTGAGCCGAAGCATCTGTTTTTTGCCAATCTTTGTTTTATGCTCTCTCCAACAAACACGAAAACAGGGACATTCCCCCGATGATATTGGCACCACTGAAATCCCGCCTTCTGATCGCCCTTGCGGCATCCGCCATGCTGATGCCGGCAGCGGCCTCCGCCCAGTCGGGCGGTGTCTGGCGAAAGGGGATTTCGACGGTCGGGGAACTGAAACATCCTGATGGCTTCGATCATTTCGACTATGTGAACACCAAGGCGCCGAAAGGCGGTGCGCTGCGCATGTCGACGACGGGAACTTTCGACACGCTCAACCCGCTGCTCGCCAAGGGCGAGGCGGCGACAGGACTTTCGCTGGTCTTCGACACGCTGATGAAATCAACGGAAGAGGAACTCTCGGCATCCTACGGGCTTCTGGCTGAGGGCGTCAGCTATCCCGACGATATTTCGAAGGCAACATTCCGGCTGCGGGCGGAGGCCAAATGGGCTGATGGCAAACCGGTGACGCCGGAGGATGTGGTTTTCAGCTTCGAAAAGGCCAAGGATCTGAGCCCGCAGCTTGCTACCTATTACACCCACGTCACCAAGGCGGAGGTGAGTGGCGAAAGGGACATCACCTTCACCTTCGATGAAAAGAACAATCGCGAATTGCCGCAGATCGTCGGGCAATTGCTGATCGTTCCGAAGCACTGGTGGGAGGCTGCAGGTCCAGACGGCAAGCCGCGCGACATTTCCCGTGGCACGCTGGAGCCGGTGATGGGCTCTGGGGCCTACAAGATCGCCTCGCTGTCTCCCGGTTCCACGATGACCTATGAGCGTCGCGACGACTATTGGGGCAAGGACGTCAATGTGAATGTCGGGATGAACAATTTCAAAACCATCACCTACAGCTTCTTTTCCGATCAGGATGTGGAATTCCAGGCCTTCAAGTCCGGCACCGTCGATTTCCGCCAGGAAGCCTCATCCAGCCGCTGGGTCACGGGTTATGATTTTCCGGCAGTCAAGGAAGGCCGCGTCAAGAAAGAGGAACTGCCGAATATCTATCGCTCCGTCGGCATCATGCAGGCCTTTGTGCCGAACATGCGCCGCGAAAAGTTCCAGAACCCCAACCTGCGCAAGGCGCTCAATTACGCCTTCGATTTCGAGGAGCTGAACCGCACGCTGGCTTACGGCCAGTTCCAGCGTATCAACAGCTTCTTCATGGGTAGTGAGCTGGCCTCTTCCGGCCTGCCGACCGGGCGCGAGCTGGAACTGCTGCAGGAGCTGAAAGATCAGGTGCCGCCGGAAGTCTTCACTACTGAATACCGCAACCCGGTGGCAGGCGATCCTGCCAAGCAGCGCGACAATCTGCGTGAGGCGGTGAAGCTGATGAAGGAGGCCGGATACGAGCTGCGCGGCAACCGCATGGTCAACGCGGCAACCGGGCAGCAGCTTGATATGGAATTCCTGATCGATTCCTCCGGCATGGAGAGAACCATCCTGCCCTATGTCCAGAACCTCAAGAAGATCGGCATCAACGCCACCATCCGCACGGTCGATGCCTCGCAATATACCAACCGCACCCGCAGCTTCGATTTCGACGTTGCGGTCAAGCTCTGGGCGACATCGGCCAACCCCGGCAATGAACAGGCAGATTTCTGGGGCTCTGCCGCGGCCGACCGGCAGGGGTCCAACAATCTCGCCGGCATCAAGAACCCCGCCGTCGATGCTCTTGTCAGGAAGGTCATATTTGCGCCCAACCGGGATGAACAGGTGGCTGCGGCGCGCGCACTCGACCGGGTGCTTCTGGCAAACAGCTACGTCATTCCGCAATTTTACCGCGGCGAGATGTTCATCGCCTACTGGAACACACTCACCCGCCCTGAAAACCTGCCTGAATATGGCATCGGTTTTCCGGATGCATGGTGGTCCAGCCAGGCCGGAAACTGACGCCGGCCTTGCTTTCGCGGCGAAGGCTTGATTCACATAGGGCGAAACGAATCGCTTGGAGCGCGCGGGCCGCGCTTTCATGAAAGGACCGGGTTTGACTGAAACGAAAACCGCTGACGTATCTCCCGGGAGCAGAGGCTGATGGGCGCCTATATCCTCAGACGTCTGGCGCTGATGATCCCGACCATCATCGGCATCATGGGCATTTCGTTTCTCGTCATCCAGTTTGCGCCGGGCGGGCCGGTGGAGCAGGTCGTCGCGCAGCTGACGGGGCAGGGCGACAGCGCTTCCGACCGGCTTTCGGGCGGCGGCGATCTTATGGGCCAGTCCGGCGGTTTTGATGAAAGCGGCTCGAAATATCGCGGTGCGCAGGGTCTCGACCCGGAGCTGATCGCCAAGCTCGAGAAGCAGTTCGGTTTCGACAAGCCGCCGCTCACCCGTTTTCTCGAAATGATGTGGAATTACATCCGCTTCGATTTCGGCGACAGCTTCTTCCGCAATTCCTCGGTCATCGATCTCATCATCGACAAGCTGCCGGTGTCGATGTCGCTTGGTTTCTGGATCCTGATCATCTCCTACATCATCTCCATTCCCCTCGGCATCAAGAAAGCCGTCTCCGATGGCTCGACTTTCGATGTCTGGACATCAGGCATCATCATCATTGGTTATGCGGTGCCGAGCTTCCTGTTCGGTATCCTGCTCATCGTGCTTTTCGCCGGCGGATCGTTCTTCGACTGGTTCCCGCTTCGCGGTCTGGTGTCGGATAATTTTGACCAGCTGAACTGGTGGCAGAAGATCATCGACTACTTCTGGCATCTGACGCTGCCATTGATTGCGCTGTCGCTCTCGGCTTTCGCAACAACGACGCTTCTGACGAAAAATTCCTTCATCGACGAGATCAAGAAGCAATATGTCGTTACCGCCCGCGCCAAGGGTCTCTCCGAACGCAAGGTTCTCTATGGCCACGTCTTCCGCAATGCGATGCTGATCGTGATTGCCGGTTTTCCGGGCGCCTTCATCTCGGCCTTCTTCACCGGCTCGCTGCTGATCGAGAACATCTTCTCGCTGGATGGTCTCGGCCGCCTCGGCTATCTCTCGGTCGTCAATCGTGATTACCCGATCGTGTTCGGCACGCTGTTCATCTTCTCGCTGATGGGCCTTGTGGTCGGTCTCCTTTCCGACCTTATCTATACATGGATCGATCCGCGTATCGACTTCGAGCGGAGGGACGTGTGATGACGCTCGCCAACACCGCCGCTGCCGAGACACTGGTAAAGCCGAAGCGCCCGTGGTTTTCGCCGACGACCAAGCGCCGCTGGCAGAATTTCAAGGCGAACCGGCGCGGTTACTGGTCCTTCTGGCTGTTCCTGATCCTGTTTTTCCTGAGCCTGATCGCGGAATTCATCGCCAATGACAAACCCATTCTCGCTTCCTACAAAGGCGAGATACTGGTGCCGGTCATGGTCGATTATCCGGAAGAGAAGTTCGGCGGCTTCCTTGCCCAGACCGACTACAAATCCTCCTTCATCCAGGACGAGATCAACGCCAATGGCTGGATGATCTGGCCGCCGATCCGTTATTCCTACCAGACGGTCAACTCCAATATTCCGCATTCGGCACCCACCGCGCCCTTCTGGCTGATGGATGAAAAAGACCGCTGCTCCGCCTATCCGCAGGGTAATGCCGATCCCGGTTGCACGCTTGGTAATCTCAACTGGCTCGGAACCGACAATCAGGCACGCGATGTCACGGCGCGGATGATCTATGGTTTTCGCATCTCCGTGCTGTTCGGCCTGACGCTGACCATCGCGTCGGCTCTGGTCGGCGTCACCGCCGGCGCCATTCAGGGCTATTTCGGCGGCTGGACTGACCTGCTTCTGCAGCGTTTCATCGAAATCTGGTCATCCATGCCGGTGCTCTATATCCTGCTCATCATCGCGGCCATTATGCCACCCGGCTTCTTCGTGTTGCTCGGCATCATGCTGCTGTTCTCATGGGTCGGCTTTGTCGGCATCGTGCGGGCGGAATTCCTGCGCGCCAGAAACTTCGAATATGTCCGCGCTGCCCGTGCGCTCGGCGTCGGCAACTGGACGATCATGTTCCGGCATCTTCTGCCCAACGCCATGGTGGCGACGCTGACCTTCCTGCCGTTCATCCTCTCGGGTTCGATCACGACGCTCACCTCGCTCGATTTCCTCGGCTTCGGCATGCCGCCGGGCTCACCGTCGCTGGGCGAGATGATCGCGCAGGGCAAGAACAACCTTCAGGCCCCCTGGCTTGGCCTCACCGCGTTTTTCACCATGTCCATCATGCTCTCGCTGTTGATTTTCGTCGGTGAAGCGGTGCGCGACGCCTTCGATCCACGCAAGACGTTCCGGTGATCGCCATGACGGAAAAAACCATCCAGCCACTTCTCTCCGTCCGTGACCTTTCGGTTGCCTTTCATCAGGGTGGGGCGACCAGCGTCGCCGTGGATCACGTCTCCTTCGACCTGATGCCGGGCGAAGTCGTTGCTCTCGTTGGCGAGTCCGGTTCCGGCAAGTCCGTGACCGCGAATTCCATTCTCAAATTGCTGCCCTATCCGGCAGCAAGCCATCCGTCGGGGAAAATCCTGTTCGACGGCAAGGACATGCTCACCCTTCCGGAACGGGCGTTGCGCGCGGTGCGGGGCAACGACATCACCATGATTTTCCAGGAGCCGATGACCTCGCTCAATCCGCTCCACACCATCGAGCGGCAGATCGGCGAGATCCTCGAACTGCACCAGGCAATCACCGGGGCTGAGGCGCGGGCGCGCACGCTGGAACTATTGTTGCAGGTCGGCATCCGCGAACCGGAAAAGCGCCTCAAAGCCTATCCGCATGAATTGTCCGGCGGCCAGCGGCAGCGTGTGATGATCGCCATGGCGCTTGCCAACCGGCCGAAACTGCTGATCGCCGATGAGCCGACCACGGCGCTCGACGTGACGGTGCAGGCGCAGATCCTTGAGCTTCTGAGTGATCTGAAGACGAAACACGGCATGTCCATGCTGTTCATCACCCACGACCTCGGCATCGTCCGCAAATTTGCCGACCGCGTCTGCGTCATGACCAAGGGTAAGATCGTCGAGACCGGCACCGTGGAGCAGGTGTTTACCGATCCGCAGCACGCCTACACGCGCCATCTCCTTGCAGCAGAGCCGAAGGGCGAGCCCCCGCATTCCGATGCGAGCAAACCCGTGGTCATGCAGGGCGACGACATCAAGGTCTGGTTCCCGATCAAGGCGGGGCTGATGCGCCGGGTTGTCGACCATGTGAAGGCGGTGGACGGCATTGATATTACCCTTCGCGCCGGGCAGACTGTGGGCGTGGTGGGCGAATCCGGTTCCGGCAAGACCACGCTTGGTCTGGCGCTCTCCCGGCTGATCGCATCTGAGGGGCGGATCAGCTTCATCGGTCAGTCGATCGACCACTATTCCTATGAGATGATGAAGCCGCTCAGAAACCGGCTCCAGGTGGTGTTTCAAGATCCTTACGGTTCACTCAGCCCGCGCATGTCGGTGGGCGAAATCGTCGCCGAGGGCCTGAAGGTGCACGAGCGGTCTCTATCCGCCGACGAGCGCGATACGCGTGTCGCCACCGCGCTGGAAGAGGTCGGCCTCGACCCGGCCACCCGCTGGCGGTATCCACATGAATTTTCCGGCGGCCAGCGTCAGCGCATCGCCATCGCCCGTGCCATGGTGCTGAAACCGCGTTTCGTCATGCTGGATGAGCCGACATCCGCGCTCGACATGAGCGTGCAGGCGCAGGTGGTCGATCTGCTGCGCGATCTCCAGGCCAAGCACGAACTCGCATACCTCTTCATCAGTCACGATCTGAAGGTGGTGAAGGCGCTCGCCAACGACCTGATCGTCATGCGCCACGGCAAGGTGGTGGAGAGCGGTGCAGCGGCGGAGATTTTCGCCAGCCCGCAGCAGGACTATACCAAGGCGCTGCTGGCTGCGGCCTTCAATATCGAGGCTGTCGAAACCAAAGCGGTGAGCCAGTAGGCGCATCGCTGTTTCTATTAAGGTGATGATTTTTCTGTTGCTTCGCGGAAAATGCCGACCCATGTTGCGAGAGACGTGATGCGGAAACGGATTGATTGCCATGGCAGCGGATGTGATTGTTCTGGGAGCGGGGATCATCGGGGTCTCCGTCGCTTTGCAACTGGCCCGAAGGGGCAAATCGGTGGTGCTGGTTGACCGGCGCGGACCGGGCGAGGAGACCTCCTTCGGCAATGCCGGACTGATCCAGAGAGAAGGTGTCGTGCCTTACGCCTTTCCGCAGGACCTTGCACTGCTGCTCCGCTATTCCCTGAACAACAGCATCGATGCCCGTTATCACCTTTCTGCCCTGCCAAAGATCGCGCCTTTTCTCGGCCGTTACTGGTATAATTCCGCAGCCACGCGCCACGCGGCGATTGCGCGCGCCTATGCGCCGCTGATTGAGCATTCGGTTTCCGAACACAGTATTTTGATCGACGAGGCGAAGGCCGGCGATCTGATCGTCAAGAACGGCTGGATGGAGGCTTACAGGACTGCCGCAAGGCGGGATGCCGACTATGCCTTCGCTGAGCGGCTTACGCGTGACCACGGCATTTCCCACACGAAACTCGACGCCGAAGAACTCGCAACGGCCGAACCGCATCTCAGCCGTGATTTCGTCGGCGGCCTGAAATGGAACGATCCCTGGTCGGTGCTCGATCCGCACGCGCTGACGCTCGCCTATCTCAAACTGTTCGAAAACCTCGGCGGCACCTTTATCCGGGGCGATGCATCGACGCTTAGCCAGACAGTAAGTGGCTGGACGGTGCGCACCGAAACCGGCGCGGTCGAGGCCGAACATGCCGTCGTGGCGCTTGGTCCGTGGGCAGATACGGTGACAGAGAGGCTGGGTTATCGTTTCCCGCTCGGGGTGAAGCGTGGCTATCACATGCATTATGCGCCGCAGGAGGGGACAAAGCTCAACAGCTGGCTGATCGATGCCGAGCGCGGTTATTTCCTGGCACCGATGCGCAAGGGCATCCGCCTCACGACAGGTGCTGAATTTGCCGAACGCGATGCGCCGAAATCCCCCGTGCAGATCGAGCGGGCGGAACGGGTGGCCCGCACCGTCTTTCCTCTGGGTGGCCGGTTGGATGCCGAACCGTGGATGGGCGCACGTCCCTGCACGCCGGATATGATGCCGATCATCGGCAAGGCGCCGCGCCACAGAACCCTGTGGTTCTCGTTCGGGCATGCCCATCACGGTCTCACGCTGGGGCCGATCACCGGCCGCGTTCTGGCGGAAACGATGCTGGGAGAAACACCTGTTATCGCCATTGACGCCTATCGCCCGGAAAGGTTCAATCCCTGATAGCCGAATCCACTGGCCTTCCTGCGGCCGCCCACGTAACATGGGCTTATCAAGAGGGAAAAGGGGCAAACGTCATCATGGTGGCGAGGTTTCTCATCTATCAGCAGCAGGATGATTTTCGTTAGCGAAGCGCTTCCGCGCGCGACACAGAAGAGAAACGGCCTGCTGGTGCACGATGTATGATATTGAAAACGCAAAGAAATTTTTCGCCGATAACCCCGATATCGAAATTCTCGAAGCCTTCGTCATAGACGCGAACGGCGTTCCGCGCGGCAAATGGATTCCGCGGGAGAGGGCAATCGACGTGCTCGAAAAGGGAATGGCAATCCCCCGTTCCGTTTATGCGCTGGATATCTGGGGCCGGGATGTGCATGCCGCAGGTCTCGCCGAAGGCACGGGTGATCCGGATGGGTTCTGCTTTCCCGTTCCCGGTACGTTATCGCGGGTAACATGGCTTGGCCGTCCGACAGCTCAAGTCCTGCTCGCGATGAAAAACCCGGATGGAACCGGCTTTTACGGCGATCCGCGCAATGTGCTGGCGCGGGTTCTGGAAACATACAAAAAGGCCGGCCTCACGCCGGTGGTCGCCACGGAACTGGAGTTTTACCTGATTGATCCAGTCCGCTCTGCACTTGATCCCGTGCGCCCGCCGCACAGCCGTGAGGGACGCTGGCACACGGGCCAGACCCAGGTTCTGTCGATTTCCGAATTGCAGGATTTCGAGGATGTCTTCCACGATATCGCCACGGCCTGCCGGGCGCAGGGTGTGCTTGCCGATACGACGCTGCGGGAAAACGGCCCCGGCCAATATGAAATCAACCTCAACCATGTGCCGGACGCGCTGCAGGCCGCTGATTTCGCCGTCTTCCTGAAACGCATCGTCAAGGGCGTGGCGCGTCGGCATGAACTCGACGCTACCTTCATGGCAAAGCCTTATGGGTTGCAGGCCGGCAACGGTATGCATGTGCATTTTTCCGTTCTCGATAAGGACGGCAGGAATATCTATGCTGGCGAAAACGGCCCGTCGGATGCGCTGATGCATTCGGTCGGCGGCCTGTTGGAAAATATGGGGGAAAGCATGGCGATCTTCGCCCCCCATGCCAATTCCTACCGCCGTCTGACGCCGAGTGAACATGCGCCGACCTACGCCTCCTGGGGCATCGACAACCGTTCGGCGGCGGTGCGCGTCATCGTTGCCAGCAAGGCCGCAACGCGTATCGAACATCGTGTCGCCGGTGCCGATACCAATCCCTATCTCGTCGTGGCGATGATCCTGAGTGCGGCACTTGCCGGCATGAAAGAGAAGCGCCAGCCCGGCGGCGCGATTGCGGGTGACAGCCATGCCATCAATCACGAACCGCTGCCTACCAACTGGGATTATGCCCTGCAGCGCTTCTCGCGCTCCAGCTTTGCCTATGCCACGCTCGGCCAGCGTTATCGCACGCTGTTTTCCGCCTGCAAGCAGCAGGAGCTTTCCGAATTTTCCCTGCGTGTAACTGACGTCGAATATGACGCCTATATCAGGACGGTGTGAGATGGCTGAGGTAACGACTATTCCCAATCCCGGCCACACATCGTCGTGGTATGCGGCCTCCGCCAATGTCAAATCCGTGCGGCCGACGCTCGAGGGTGCGCTGGAAGCCGATATCTGCATCATCGGCGGCGGGTTCACCGGCATTTCCGCGGCACTTGAACTCAGTGAACGCGGTTATTCGGTCATCGTGCTGGAAGGTGTGCGGGTTGGCTTCGGCGCTTCGGGGCGCAATGGCGGCCAGATCGTCAACGGCTACAGCCGCGACCTCGAAACCATCGCCGGGCGTTACGGTAACGAAAAGGCAGTGAAACTCGGGGAAATGTCGCTGGAAGGCGGCGCGATCATCCGCGAGCGCATCGCCAAATATGCCATCGATTGCGATCTCGTCGATGGCGGCTTTTTCGCGGCCTTCACACCAAAACAGATCCGCGAAATGGAGGCTCACAAGGCCCATTGGGAAAAACACGGCCATGGCGGGCTTGAGATGGTCGCCAAGGGCGATGTTGGAAAATATGTAAAGACTGAGCGTTATGCCGGCGGCATGATCGACCGGTTCGGTGGTCACATTCACCCGCTCAATCTGGTGCAAGGCGAAGCGGCGGCGGCGGAAAGCCTTGGTGCCCGCATATTCGAAAATTCGCGGGTCATTTCGCTGGAGCAGGGTTCAAACCCCATCGTGCGCACGGCAACGGGCAGCGTCAAGGCGAAATACGTCCTCGTCTGCGGTAATGCCTATCTCGGCACATTGCTGCCGGAAATCGGCGAGCGGATGATGCCGGTGTCAAGTCAGGTCATGGCGACGGAGCCGCTCGATGTCGATCTGATCGAGGCGCTTTTGCCCGCCGATTATTGCGTCGAGGATGCCAATTACATTCTCGACTATTATCGTCGCACCTCGGATAACCGCCTGCTTTATGGCGGCGGCATCGGTTATGGCGGCAGCGATCCGGCCGACCTGACCGGTGTGATCCGCCCGAACATGCTGAAGACCTTTCCGCAACTGGAAAAGACCAAGATCGACTTCGCCTGGAGTGGCAACTTCGCGCTGACGCTGACACGCATCCCGCATGTGGGCAAACTGTCCGACAATGTCTATTTTTCGCATGGCGACAGCGGCCACGGCGTCACCACCACGCATTTGCTCGGCAAGATATTGGGTGAGGCCGTTGCCGGCCACGCCGAACGTTTTGATATCTGGAGTTCGTTGCCGAACTATCCGTTCCCCGGCGGAAAGACGTTCCGTGTACCGCTGACCATGCTTGGTGCATGGTGGTACGGCATGCGGGACAAGCTCGGGTTTTAGAACGTCACCGTCTTCAAACCGGAAAGCGCATTTTTCGCGATTTCTTCCGGTGTGGTGTCGATGCTGACGGTCACGACGCCCGGTTCGCCGGTTGGCACTTCCAGCGTGGCGAGCTGGGTCTGAAGCAACGAGAGCGGCATGAAATGGCCCTTGCGTTCACCCATGCGCCGGCTGAGAAGTTCCAGGCTGCCATCCAGATAAACGAAAACAAGCGGCCCGCCGGTAGCCGTGCGAAGGCGGTCGCGATAGATTTTCTTGAGTGCGGAGCAGGAAACGACGACACCGTTGTTTTCGCTGCCCTTACGCAGTTCCGCGCCGATCAGGTCAAGCCAGGGCCAGCGATCATCGTCGGTCAGGGGAATGCCCTCGGACATTTTATCGACGTTGGATTTCGGGTGAAGCTTGTCGCCCTCTATGAAGGCAATGCCCAGTTTTTCGGCCAGTTCCTCTGCGACCGTGGACTTGCCCGAGCCGCTCACTCCCATCACGACGATTGCCTGTGTCACCCGAACCTCTGATGTTTCTGTTTCGACGGTCAGCCCCTAACATGTGTGGCAGGTATCGGGAATATAAAAATGCGGAGCTTGCCCGTGTCAGTGCCCGGTTTTGCGGGCTGCGGTCCTTTCCAGCGCGGAAAAGGCAGCGTGGATCAGGATTGCCAGTGCGGCGACAATCAAGCCGCCCTGCAGGATGAAGGCGAGATTGTTGGATTGAAGGCCGGCGATGATCACTTCGCCAAGCGTGCGCGCGGCGACGGTGGAGCCGATGGTGGCGGTTGAAAGGCTGATGACTGCCGACAGCCGTATACCTGCAAGAATGGCCGGCAGAGCAAGCGGTAGTTCCACTTTGACAAGCCGCTGCCAGCCGGTCATGCCGCTCCCCCTGGCGGCATCCATCACCGTGGCGGGCAGGGTCGTAAGCCCCGTCAGCGTATTTTCGAACACGGGCAGCAGCGCGTATAAAAACAGCGCAATAAGCGTCGGTTTCTCTCCAAAACCGATCATCGGCACCGCCAGCGCCAGCACCGCCACGGGCGGGAAGGTCTGGCCAATATTGACGATGCTACGCGACAGCGGCAGGAAATCCGCCCCGAAAGGCCGGGTGACGAGAACTGCGAGCGCGCCCGCTACCAATGTGGCCAGCCCCGTGGCGATCGCCACGGTGGTCAGATGCGAGAGAGTGAGGGAGAGCAGATTGGCCTGCGTGTAGATCGCCGGTGCATTGGCCTGCACGAGAGGGCGGAATATCGGCGCGAAGATTTGCGGCGCTGCAAGAAAGACGATCAGCACCAGCACCAGAAATCCGATTGCAAGGAAAGAGGCCGCGTTTTTCATGAGGCTCCGGCAGCACGCTGGAGGAGAACGTCCCGCCGCACCCGGCCGGCGATTTGGCCATCGTCTTTAACGACCGGCAAGACATCACAGCCCGCCCATAACATCGCTGACAGGGCATCGCGCTGGCTTGTATGTTCGGTGAGCGGTTCTCCCTTGGCGCTTCCCGGCTCCACGATGTCAGCAATGGAGAGAACCGAAAGCAGTTTCAGCGCGCGTTCGTTTTCGCCGATCATGGTGCGCACGAAATCAGTTGCCGGTTTCAGCACCAGTTCGGCCGGTGGGCAGTCCTGCACGATGCGGCCCTTGTCCATCACGGCAATACGGTCCGCCAGATGAAAGGCCTCGTCCATATCATGGGTGACGAGGACCACGGTAACGCCGAGCTTTTTCTGAATATCGAGAAGATCATTCTGCGCTTTGGCGCGGATCACCGGGTCGAGTGCGCCGAAGGGTTCGTCCATCAACAAAATGTTCGGCTCTGCGGCGAGCGCCCGCGCCACACCGACACGCTGCTGCTGGCCGCCGGAAAGCTCATGCGGAAAACGGTCGGCATAAAGCGCAGGATCAAGCTGAAAGAGGTGCATCAGCGCATCGATTTTCGCCTCGATACGTTTGCGGTCCCAGCCGACCAACTGCGGAACGGTGGCGATATTCTCCGCCACGGTCCTGTGTGGAAACAGGCCATGGCCTTGAATGGCATAGCCGATCTGTCGGCGCAGTTTGTAACCCGGCATCGTGCTGACATCCTCGCCGTCGATCCGGATCGTGCCGGAGGTCGGTTCCACCAGCCGGTTTATCATCCGCAGCAGCGTGGTTTTTCCCGATCCTGATGTGCCGACGATGACGGTGACGGTGCGCGGCGCAACCGTCAGCGATACCTGATCAACTACGGCTGCATCGCCATATCGTTTCGTGATGGTGTCGATCTCGATCATGACTGTTGCCTTCCGCCTGCGCTGAAGAGATTACTGTCGATGAGGGCGTCGAGCGTGATCGCGGCGGCAAAGCCGAGGAGAACGGTCGGCACGGTGCCGAGCAGCACGAGGTCCATGGCCGTCTGTCCGATGCCCTGAAATACGAAAACGCCAAAACCGCCGCCGCCGATCAGTGCGGCGATCGTCGCCAGCCCGATATTCTGCACCAGCACGATGCGAATGCCGGTAAGGATGACCGGCATGGCGAGCGGAAACTCCACCCGCAGCAGCCTTTGCACCGGCGTCATGCCAAGCCCGCGCGCCGCTTCCCGGACCGCCTGCGAGACGCCGGAAAGGCCGACAACCGTGTTGGAAACGACCGGCAGCAGCGAATACAGAAACAGCGCCACAAAGGCGGGCGCCATGCCGATGCCGGCAATGCCGATCTTTGCCGCGCCCGGCACAGTGGCGGCGATCCATCCGAGCGGCGCGATCAGAAGGCCGAAAAGAGCGATGGACGGGATGGTCTGGATGATGTTGAGGCTGTTCAGCAGGCCGGCACGCAACCGTTCGACCTTGTAACAGAGTATTCCCAGCGGAATTCCCGCGACGGTCGCCGCGATCAGCGAACCGATGGCCAGCTCCACATGCCGTAGCGCCTCTGTCCAGAATATGTCGGCCCGGCCGGTATATTCCTTGATGATGGAGAGATCGCTCCAGAGACCGCTGGTTAAGATCCCTGCAAGCGAGGCAATCGCCAGCAGCAACAGCAAAATGCGCAAGGCGGGTTTCGGCTGGAGACGGGCAATGCAGTCCGTCGCAAGCAATGACAGCCCGGCAAACATCAGCCAGAAACCGCTGGCAGGCGAAACGCGGGCAAAGCTGTTGCCTTCAGGTGTCAGGACGGACGCGGCCTGCCCGACGAAGATCGCCAGCGCCGCAAGGCCAACCAGTGCGGCTGCGAGTTTCAGCAGCACCGGAAAGCGGAAAAAGGCGACGAAGGTGGCGAGAAGGATGAGGGCGACGAGGAGCATTGAGGCCGTAGCCGGAAGCGCCTCGAAAATCGTCCGTGTTTCACCCTGAACGATCCGGTTGGCGCGGAATATCATGAAGGGCGACGCGAAAAGCGCATAAAGGAGAAGGCAAGAAATCAGCACGCCCACCTTGTCAGGCCATTTCGACAAATTTCGCTCCCCTTGGATATTAAGTGCGAGCGGGATGACGAAAGCGACATATGTTCTCGTCATCCCGATCTACCATTTCACAAGCTATTACTTGAGGAAACCGTTCTTTGTCAGGAAGTCGGTTGCCACGGCCTTGGCTTGTTCGCCGCCCACCTGCACACGGGCATTCAGATCCTGCAGCGTTGCCAGATCAAGTTTTTCGAACACGGGTTTCAGCAATTCCTCGATATTGGGGTTCTTTTTCAGAACCTCTTCGCGAATGATCGGCGCGGGCTGATAGACCGGCTGCACGTGCTTGTCGTCTTCCAGAACGACAAGCCCCGAAGGCGCGATGCCCCCATCGGTGCCGTAAACCATGGCGGCATTGGCGTTGTTGGTCTGATTGGCGGCAGCGGCGATCGTGGCGGCCGTGTCGCCGCCGGACAGCGTGATCAGCTGCTCCGATTTCAGGGTGAAGCCATAGGTCGTCTGAAACGCCGGCAAGGCGGCGGCGGAATTGACGAATTCGGAGGAAGCGGCAAGAACCACCTCGCCGCCACCGGCGACATATTTGCCGAAATCCGAAAGCGACTTCAGATTGTTCTTGTCGGCGACATCCTTGCGCAGTGCGATAGCCCAGGTGTTGTTTGCCGGCGAGGGTTGCAGCCAGACGATCTTGTTGGCGTCGTAATCGAGCGTTTTAGCCTCTTCATAGCCCTTTGCGGCATCCTTCCACAGCGGATCATCTGCCTTGGAGAAAAAGAAGGCGGCATTGCCGGTATATTCCGGGTAGATATCGATTTCGCCCGCCGTGATCGCCTTCCTCACCACCGGGGTGGCGCCAAGCTGGATGCGATCGGTTGTCTCGATATTATTCTTGTTCAGCACGGCAAGGATGATGTTGCCGAGAACACCGCCCTCGGTGTCGATCTTCGACGACACCACCACCTGCGCCTGAGCGATGGAAACAGAAAAGGCAAGCGCAAGTCCGGCGCCCGTCAACGTCATCAAGCGATTCATGAATGTTCCTCCGGTGGGTCAGCCTGCCGAACAGGCGAAAGATCGCCGCCGCAATTGCGGCCAAACAGGAACGGCCGGGAGGAGAAATGGTTGCATGCCCTCCGGATTTTTCGCGCTGGTCATCCGGTCTGCTGCCGTCAGGTCCTGTCGTTCCGTTTGCGGGCGTCCTTGCCCATGACGAGCGGCATGAGAACGGAGAGGAACAGAAGCCTTATGACGTGGTGGGAGCCGACATAGGCGGTATCGGCATGCATCATCACCGCCATGGCCGCCATGGTTTCGAGGCCGCCCGGCGCATAGGCGATCATCACGGCATTGAGCGGAACGCCGGTGACGCTGGAAATCATCCAGGCGATGCTGCCGGCGATCACCATTACGGCGATGGTGACGACGAAGCCGGCCAGAAAACCCTTGCGCACTTCCATCAGCGATACGTTGGAAAAACGCGTGCCGATGAGACAGCCGATCAGCACATAGACCGGCAGGCTGAGCCAGGTGGGAACACCGCCCTGCGTGAGGCCGGTAATGTGCGTTCCGATGGAAACGGCCACGCCGCCGAGCAGCAGGGCTGCCGGAAATCTCCAGCGCAGGAAAAGCCAGCCGGTCAGAAGCGATGCGGCGATGGTTAGCGCCAGCGTTAGCAGACCCATTGGCGGATTGGTGATCAGCGGTTCGGTGCTGACCAGATCGAAATATTCGACGATCAGCGGCACGGAAAGCGTCAGCGCCAGCACTCTGACACTTTGCACGATGCTGACGGTCGCAAGGTCGCTTTTCGTTTCCGCCCCAAGGCTGATGATATAACTGAGGTGACCGGGGGAGGCGCCCAGCATCGCCGTCGTCCGGTCGTATCCGAAGCCGTAATGCAGAATCCAGTAGGCGACATAGAGCATGATGACGACGGCGACGAGCACCACGACGAAGCTCAGTGGCCATGTCTTTGCCGCATCGATGACCGAGGGCGTTACGCTCGTTCCCATCGATATGCCGACGACGACGAAACAGGCGTTGCGTATGAAGGAGGGAACTCCAAGCCTTACGCCCGCCAGTCCGGTGATAGTTACGGCAAGCGCCGGCCCGGAAAGGAAGGGGGCGGGAACATGGAGAAGGCTGGCAAGCAGTGCGCCCATGCTGCCGACAAGGGCGGTAAGCGCAAATGTATGGAATTCAGGCTTGATGATCATTGCGACGCTGATTGTTTGCTTCAAAAAAGCTCGCGACCAAATGCGCCGCTTCGTCTGGCGGCGTCAACCTGCCTCGCCAAAAATATTATATTTCAAGAGTAGTTTATAAAAGAAAAGCCCGCGACCTGTGGGCACGGGCTTTGGCTTTCGCTGTTCTGCTATTCGCGTGATCAGGCGGCGGGAAGGGTCATGGCCTTCGGCATTTCCGTATCGATTCCGAGCAGGAAATTGATCTGCGGGCGCGCCTTGACGAGATCGTCGATCGAATATTCCGCGAGAACATCGAAGAAGGCATTGAGCGCCTTGCGCAGCGCCGAGTTCAGGCCGCAGCTATCCACAAGCGGACACTCAACGGCGCCGTCCTCGAAGCATTCTGCCATGGCAAAGCTGTCTTCGGTCACGCGCACCACGTCGAACAGGCTGATCTTTTCGGCAGGCTTGCCGAGCCGCACGCCGCCATTGCGGCCACGCACGGTTTCCACGAGGCCCGCCTTGTTGAGCGGCTGCAGGATTTTGAAAAGGAACAGCTCAGATACGCCGTAAGCTCTGGCGATCTCTGGAATGCGGCTCAGCTTGCCTTCATTCGCAGCGCAATACATCAACATGCGAACGGCATAGTTGGTCTGTTTGGTCAAACGCATGCTGGTCTCCTAACTCTCAATGTGGAGTTATATAGTCTCTTTTTCAGTTTAGAACAATTCCAGAAACCGAAAAAACTGGCGGCCATTCGATATTTCTCGAACAGCCTTGTTGACCGCCTCAATGATTCATGAACAAACAAGTCAAGAATCTGAATGTAATGGAGGCATTCGTAATGGCAAGCTTGAAATCGTATTTTTCCGCTGCCGTTTTTTCAGGGCTGACGATCTTTTCCGGTGCGCCCGCAGCTTTTGCGGAAGGCGAGGTGAATGTCTATTCCTACCGCCAGCCTGAGCTGATCCAGCCGCTGCTCGATGCCTTCACGAAAGAAACGGGCATAGAGGCCAATGTTCTTTTCCTCGATAAGGGGCTGGTGGAGCGCATCCAGGCCGAGGGTGTCAATTCGCCCGCCGATCTGTTGCTGACGGTTGATATCGCCCGTCTCGTCGAGGCGAAAGAAGGCGGCGTCACGCAGTCGGTTCTGAACGATCCAGTGATCGAAAAGGACATCCCCGCCAATCTGCGCGATCCGCAGGGCGAATGGTTCGGCCTGACGACGCGCGGCCGGGTGGTCTATGCCTCGAAGGAGCGGGTGACCCAGAAGGACATCACCTATGAGGAGCTTGCCGACCCGAAATGGAAGGGCAAGATCTGCATTCGTGACGGCCAGCATTCCTACAATATTGCCCTGATCGCCTCGATGATCGCCCATCATGGCGTTGATTACACCCGCACATGGCTGACCGGGCTGAAGAACAATCTCGCGCGCAAGCCGGATGGAACCGACCGCAGCCAGGCGAAATCGATCTTTTCCGGCGAATGCGACATCGCGCTCGGCAACACCTATTATGTCGGCCTGATGCTGACCAATGATCAGGAGCCGGAAGAAAAAGTGTGGGCGGGATCGGTGCGGGTGATCTTCCCCAATGCCGGCGACCGCGGCACGCATGTGAATATTTCCGGCATGGCGCTAACGAAATATGCGCCCAACAAGGACAATGCGCTGAAGCTGATGGAATTCCTGGCGTCCCGCGAGGCGCAGGAAATCTACGCCAAGCAGGTCTTTGAATATCCGGTGCTGCCGGGTGCCGAGCCGTCCGATGTCGTCAAGGGCTTTGGCCCCATCAATCCGGACAAGCTGCCGCTGACGGACATTGCCGCTCATCGCAAGCAGGCGTCCGAACTGGTGGACGAAGTGGGTTTCAACGACGGTCCGACCAACTGACGCCATTCTCAAGGCATTCAACTCAAGTACCGGGATTATCGGGGGGTCAGTTGCCCGCCGGTTTGTTATCGAGTGAAGCGTTGTAATCGAGGATTGCTTTACGCCTTTCCGGTGTTCCCGGATGGGTGGAGACGATGCTGGTGCCGCCCTTGTCGCCCAGTTTTTCCTCAAGCAACGCGAAGAAGCGCTCGATGGCGGTGGGGTCGAGCCCGGCCTTGCGCATCAGTTCCACCGAGCGCTCGTCCGCCTGCCGCTCGGCATCGCGCGAATGGGATAGCGCCAGAAGACCGCCACCCTGTGTGAGAATATCTTCCATGGCTGAACCCACATCGCCGGCAATCAGCATGACGAGACCGGCGACACCGGCTGCGCGGTAAAGCTGTCGCAGGCTGTGCTCATATTCCACATGGCCGATTTCATGCGCGAGAACGCCGGTGATCATCTGCCTGTCGTCACCTGCCAGCTCCACCAGCTCATCCGTCAGTACCAGCGTTCCATCCGGCAGCGCGAAGGCATTGGGGCCGATATAACCGCCCTTGCGGAAATTCAGCTTGTAGTCCTCGGGCGAACCCTGCGCATGGGCGACGATCCGGGCAAATTCCGCGCGGATGGCATCCTGCTCCTCCTGCGGTAGTTCGCTTGCGGAGAAGACTGTCTGGTCGAAGGCCTGCATGGTACTGGCAGACATGATCTGCGGAACGATCGGCGGGGTGACCGCGACTGCCAGTTCGACGAGCGCGGGAAGCGCCAGCTTGTAGGTGCCATAGGCCAGAAGAACGGCGGTGGCGGTGATGCCGATCAATCGCGGGCGGAACTGTTCCAGCCAGTGCACGACGCCGGTACGTCTGGCGATATGCGCGTGCAGCAATCTGTCCACGCCGTCATTGTCACGTGTTTCGAACAGCGAACCATCGGGAAAATGCAACTCCCGGGGAATGGCGCCGACCCGGTGGCTGATCTCGACCGTTTTTATCTCGGCCTGGGTTCTGACGTGTTTGTCCTTCGCGTCGAGCACGAGAAGGACCGTGCCGCCAAGTTTTAGCCTGGCGGCGCTGGAAAGGCTGGAGCGAGCGGCATGCCACTCGCCCGAAACGGTCTCTCCGGTATCAGAAACCAAATTCGAAACCTTCCATATCCATATATTCGGCGCTGACGGCGGCCCCCGTCGCTTCCATCGAAGAAAGGACCTCGCCCACATCGCCGTTGAAGCGGATCGCGGTGCGCTCCACGGTGTAACGCGCTTCGCGCACCGCCGCCCATGGCCGCATCAGGCCGAGTGTGAAAACGGTGACAACAAGGTTGGAGATGACGATCCAGAGGTAGCGCCCGCGATGCAGGTCGCTGTGCAGGTCGTGCTTTCCATCCAGCAGCATGGACGAAATAACGACGTTGCGAACGCCGGTGCGATAGACGACGCCCGCGAGGCCATAAACCAAAAATGCGCCGAAAAGGCCGACATAGAGGGAGGCAAGCGCGGTAACCATGGCGGCCGTCTCGTCTTCGAGGATCGCACTATTGGCCGCAAAGGCGGCAATGCCGAAGAAACCGACCACGATGCTGCCAATCACCACCATGATCGCAGGAATGATCCAGACCCGGTAAAGCGCGCTGAGCTTCGGATCGGCACTGAAAGGCCGGTCACCGTAACGCAGGTTGCTGAAAATGTAGCGGTTTGCCCAGCGGCTGGACAGTGGCGCCAGAATGCCGAAGGAGAAAAGCGCGACGAGGCTGCCGAGCAGAATGGAGACGAAGGCGCCTCCCGCAGTGCCGACGAAATCGAAACGGACATTGCGATAGCTCGTCACCCGCGCATTGAAACGAATGCTGCGCGTGATTAGCCAGGGAAAGAAGATCATCAGCAGGATCGCCGGCACGAAGACCAGAAACGGATGGATGAGGCCAACAAGCTGCGAGACGACGATGAAGGCAAATGCAATCAACCGACCCTTGAAGATTTGCCCGCCGGTGGCGTGATAACCGAAAGCGCGGCCGGCCAGCACGGTATTGCCATTGAAATAACGCTTGCGGCGTACCTTTGCCCAGGCGGAGTAGATGCCGATCGTGACGATCGTCAGCAGTATATTGACGATCCAGATTCCAAAATATTCCTTGGCATTTCCACTGAACGAGCCACGTTCGAGTGCACGCTGATCCGCGCTGACTGAGATTTCACTCATAGTAGTCCCTCATGACATGCCCCTCTCCGGGCAGATTGAGTTTGCAGGCTTCCCCGTAGTCGTCGATTGGCAGCGTCCCCACGCCGCAACGGCTCTCTTACGCGATAACAGCTTTAAGTGGAATTATTTTGACGAAAGAAACTTGATTTTTTTAGTAATCTTTTTAATCAAAAAAGCCCCGCTGTTTTCGCAGCGGGGCTTTTTGTTTTGGTTACAGGCTTTTCGGCTTATTTCATTGTCGGCATGACGAATTCCGCACCCGACTTGATGCCGGAGGGCCAGCGTGAGGTGATCGTCTTGGTTTTGGTCCAGAACTTGATCGAATCCGTACCGTGCTGGTTAAGGTCACCGAAGCTCGAGGCTTTCCAGCCGCCGAAGGAGTGGTAGGCAAGCGGAACCGGGATCGGAACGTTGATGCCGATCATGCCGATGTTGATGCGGCTTGCGAAATCGCGGGCGGCATCGCCGTCACGGGTGTAGATCGCGACGCCGTTGCCATATTCATGCTTCATCGGCAGTTCCAGCGCATCTTCGTAATTCTTGGCGCGCACGACGGACAGAACCGGTCCGAAGATTTCCGTCTTGTAGATGTCCATATCAGGCGTGACGTGGTCGAACAGGCAGCCGCCGACGAAGTAGCCGTCTTCATAGCCCTGCAGCTTGAAGTCGCGGCCATCGACCAGAAGCTTCGCACCCTGCTCGACGCCGCTGTTGATCAGTCCCTGAACGCGTGCCTGCGCTTCCTTGGTGATAAGAGGACCCATATCGGCCTTGTCGTCGGTATAGGGGCCGATCTTCAGCGCTTCGATCTGCGGGATGAGCTTCTCAATGAGACGGTTGGCCGTCTCTTCGCCGACCGGAACCGCAACGGAAACGGCCATGCAGCGCTCGCCGGCCGAACCGTAACCCGCACCCATCAGTGCGTTCACCGCCTGATCGAGATCGGCATCCGGCATGATGATCATGTGGTTCTTCGCGCCGCCGAAGCACTGCGCGCGCTTGCCGTTCATCGCGGCAGTGCCATAGACATAGCGGGCGATCGGCGTCGAGCCGACGAAGGAAACCGCGCCGATATCGGGATCGGTGAGGATGGCATCGACAGCGCCCTTGTCACCATTGACGACGTTGAGGATACCGGCGGGAAGACCGGCTTCGATCATCAGTTCGGCAAGGCGGATCGGCAGCGACGGATCGCGCTCGGAAGGCTTGAGGATGAAGGCGTTGCCGCAGGCGATCGCCGGTGCGAACATCCACATCGGGATCATGCCGGGGAAGTTGAACGGCGTGATGCCGGCACCGATGCCGACTGGCTGGCGGATCGAATACATGTCGATGGCTGGGCCAGCGCCCTCGGTGAATTCACCCTTCTGCAGATGCGGAATGCCGCAGACAAATTCGCAGACTTCAAGGCCGCGAATGATATCGCCCTTGGAATCCTCAACAGTCTTGCCATGTTCGCTGGAAAGCAGCACAGCCAGCTCGTTCAAGTCCCGGTTCAGAAGTTCGACGAATTTGAAAAAGACGCGGGCGCGGCGCTGCGGGTTGGTGGCAGCCCATTTCGGCTGTGCAGCCTTGGCGCTTTCAACGGCGGCGCGCAGTTCGGCGTCGCTCGCAAGCGCAACGGTTGCCTGCACTTCGCCGGTCGCCGGGTTGTAGACATCAGATGTGCGGCCGCTGGTGCCGGGCACATGCTTGCCGTTAATGAAATGACCGATTTCCTTCATGGGTAATCCTCCGCGATTTTTTGATGGGTGCAGCATTGCACTTGAATTTGTACAAAGCAATGAACTCGGATAAGAAACCGTTGTGCGTAAATTAAAGCCCGATGAGCATTTTGAGGCGTTTCCTGATCCGGCATGGCGAGTTCGCCAGTCAAAAAAGAAAGTCAAAAGATGGCAAGCGATGAACCTGTCGTGAGGATGGCTGAAATAGAAATCGATCCGACCCATCTGGAAGCCTATCGCAGATTGCTTGCAGAGGAGATCGAGGTTTCTGTCCGTCTTGAAAATGGCGTGCTTGCATTAAATGCGGTGGCGATCAAAGGCAGCCCGGAAAAGATTCGCATCCTCGAAATCTATGCGAACCAGGCGGCATATGAGGCGCATCTGCAGACGCCGCATTTCCTGAAATATAAAGAGGGGGTGGCGGGAATGGTGACATCGCTGACTTTGATCGAAGTTGAACCCGTAATGATGCGCAGCAAGCCATGAATTGGGATGACGTCCGCATATTCCTTGCCGTTGCCCGCTCCGGGCAGATTCTAGCCGCATCGAAACGGCTCGGTCTGAACCATGCGACGCTTTCTCGGCGGCTGACGCTGTTGGAGCAGGCGCTGAAGACCCAGTTGTTTATCCGCCGGACGAATGGCTGCGAAATGACCGAGGAGGGTCAGCGATTTTTGGGCGCTGCCGAGCGCATGGAAACCGAAATGCTGAATGCGCAGGCCAATCTCGGCCGTGTCGACACAGCGGTGGCTGGAACGGTGCGCATCGGCGCGCCGGATGGTCTTGGTGTCTCCTTTCTCGCGCCACGGCTTGGTCGCCTGACGGCCCGTTATCCAGACCTGAAAATCCAGCTTGTACCGGTGCCGCGCTCCTTCTCTTTGTCGCAGCGCGAGGCCGATATCGCGATCACCATCGAGCGGCCGGAGCAGGGCAGGCTGATGTTTTCGAAGCTCACCGATTATTCGCTCGGGCTTTATGCTTCCGCGGATTATCTGGCCGAATATGGAACGCCGGCGGATGTCGAAGCGCTCAAGCGCCATCGTCGGATCGGTTACGTGGAGGACTTAATCTTCTCGCCTTCCCTGAACTTCACTGGTGAGATCATGCGCGACTGGGATGCCGCCTTTGAAATCTCCAGCGCCACCGGCCAGACGGAAGCGGTCCGGTCGGGGGCGGGCATCGGCATTCTGCACAATTACATTGCCGGGCAGTATCCTGAACTTCTGCGGATCATGCCGCATCTCGGTATCATCAGGTCCTACTGGACAGCCTATCACGAATCCGCCCGCCAATTGGTTCGTGTCCGCACCGTCGTGGATTTTCTTCAGGAACTCGTTGCCGAAGAGCGAGGAATCTTCACCTGAGGTCGATAGGCCGATCTATTAGTAATATTATTGCTCACGGCAGGCGCTCCGGGCTTGACAAATGATGGCCGGCTGGACGACCAATGCAGCCAATGGGAGAGGACGGAACCTGACATGCCGAATATGATACGAAAGCTTTCGCCGACTGGCCTCGGCGTGGCCGTCATGCTGCTTGGAATGCTGCTTTTTGCGCTGAACGACGCCATGGGAAAATGGCTGGTATCGACCTATAGCCAGGGGCAGGTCATCCTGATCCGAAGTGCTGCGGCCCTTGTCATCCTCGTTCCCATCGTCTGGCGAGCAGGCCTTTCCGGCCTCGTAAAGGTCGAGCGGCCCGGACTGCAGGTGGCGCGTGTCTTCTTCTCCACCGCAGAGCTTTTCTGTTTCTATTTCGCGGTTGCCAGCCTGCCGCTGGCAGATGTCATGACCTACTGGCTGGCAGCGCCGATTTATGTAGCGGCTCTGGCACCATTTCTGCTCGGGGAAAAGGTTGGCTGGCGCCGGTGGACGGCCATCGCCATCGGTTTCGTCGGCGTTCTCATCGCGCTGAAACCCAGTTCGGCAAGCCTGACCTCCGCCGCGCTGTTCTCCATTCTCGGCAGTGCGGCCTTCGCTTTCATGATGTTGTCCGGACGCCAGCTACGCAACACGCCCGATACCGTGCTCGCCTTCTGGCAGATCATCGGCGCGGCCATTGCGGGGATTGTCGCGGTTTTCCTGACGCCGTCTGGATGGTTGCCGGTGCAGTCCAGCTTCGATCTGGCGTTCCTCAGCCTGCTTGGCGTTGTCGCCATGGCGGCGCACGTGCTGGTCAACCGGGCTCTGAAGCTTGCCGATGCTGCGACCGTCGCGCCGCTGCAATATACCTTGCTGCTCTGGGCGGTTATCTTCGGCTGGCTGTTCTTCGGCGACGTACCGCAGGCGAGCATCGTCGTCGGCGCAGGCCTGATCGTTCTATCCGGTCTCTATATTTTCTTTCGCGAAAATACCATCAAGCGCCGCCGCGAAATCGCTGAAAGACTGGCTGCAGAGCAGGTCTGATCCTGTTTTGTCTGCCGCGGCAATCATCACAGGACTTGACGAAGACGTGATCTTCAGGGAGTAAGAGAAGGTCCTGCGATCATATGTCTCGCATGGACAGAGGAAACAAAGGTGCCGGGCCCCTCTGGCGAGAGTTTTACGGCGCTCTCGCGATGTCGGTACCGCCTGCAAAATTGGCCGGCGGATTAAAAACTATGAAAAACCTGAATGTGCTTCGCGCGCGTGCTTTCTGCGTGCGGGCTGATGCTCTGCATCTGCCCGTGAACGTCCTCGTTATCGGAGGTGACCGGACATGAGCGCCGCCCAGAAAACCACGCTTTCCTACTTCAAGTGGGCTTTTATCGTCACCATCGTCGGTTTGATCCTCGGCGGTTATCTCGGCTGGGAAATGACCGGAACGGTCAGTGGCACAGCGACGATCTTTTTCATCTGCGCGGTGCTTGCCGTGCTGGAAATTTCGCTGTCCTTCGACAATGCCATCGTTAATGCCAATAAGCTCAAGGATATGACGCCGGTGTGGCAGCACCGCTTCCTGACCTGGGGTATCCTGATTGCCGTTTTCGGCATGCGTATCGTCTTCCCGCTGTTGATCGTGGTCGTTGCCGCCAATGTCGGCCCCTGGACGGCAATCGTCATGGCGGCGACGCAACCGGAACGTTATGCGGAAATCATGCGTGACGCCCATCTGCCGATTGCGGCTTTTGGCGGCACCTTCCTGATGATGGTCGGTCTCAACTTCTTCTTCGACCATGAAAAGGACGTGCACTGGGTGCGTTGGATCGAGGAAAAGGCTGCGACCTATTCCTCCGTCAAGGGTATCGAAATCGCCTTCGTGCTGGTCGTCATGCTGGTCTTCTCCCGCATCATCGGCGCCAGTGACAATCCGGAACTCGGTCCGGTCGCGGCCAACACCTTCTTCCATTCGGCGGTTTGGGGTCTCTTGACCTTCCTCCTGGTGGAAGTCGTCGGCGGTATTCTCGACCGTAGCCAGGAAGTGCTGCAAGGGGCTGCAAAAGGTGGCTTCGGTGCGTTTCTTTACCTCGAAGTGCTGGATGCCAGCTTCTCCTTCGACGGCGTGATCGGTGCTTTCGCACTGACCCAGAACCTCTTCATCATCGCCATCGGCCTCGGCATCGGCGCCATGTATGTGCGCTCGATGACGATCATGCTGGTTGAGAAGGGAACGCTTGCCGAATACCGCTATCTGGAACACGGCGCTTTTTACGCGATCCTTATCCTGTCGGTCATCATGTATGTGCAGACCATGTTCCATATACCGGAGGTCATCACCGGTCTTGGCGGTGCGACCCTGATCGGTATTTCGCTCTGGTCGTCGATCCGGCATAACCGGCAGCAAGGTGCGAATGCCGCTGATGCGGCCCGTGGGGCGGAAATCTGATCCCGAACGATCCTTGCCTTCCGCTGTTGCGGCGGAAGGCAGTTTTTAAGCACTGAATTCCTGTTTGCTTATTTCTATTGCAAATCGTCGTTTGCAGAAAATCTAGCCATGGCACCGCTATTGCACGGCAAGTGGTTGTTTTTTCTCGTATTTGTGCGCCGCAATAAAACTGGCACGCTTCCTGCTTCTCTTGTTTTAAGTCCAGAGGGGACGTGGGAAGCCCGAAAAACGGGTCCAAAAACACCGCCGCGCTGTTCGACCTGTCAGGTCCACAACAGCGCGGCGGTTTTGTTTGTGGCCGTATGGTTCTTGAGTTTTGCCTTCCGTTGCTGGAAAACGATAGGACAACGACTGGAAGGTTGACCGGCTTGCCTGCAGAACTTTCGCCCACGGAGGCCCTGGGGCTTTGGCATCGCCTCTCCATGGCGCAGGTCAAAGCCGATGCGCCGGATTTGACCTTGCGTCAGACCGCCATTCTGCTGCAGATTTATCTTGTGCCGCCGCCGCACACCGTTCGCGGTCTCGCAGCAATGCTGGGCGTGACCAAGCCGGTCATCACCCGCGCACTTGATAGTCTCGGTGCGCTCGGGCTGGTCGACAGGGTGAGGGATGAGCGGGACAGACGCAATGTTGTGATAAAACGCACCGTCACAGGTGCGCTCTATCTGGAAAAATTCGGCGATCTGATTATTGATCAGGCGCGTAAGATCTAACTTTGGACGTGAAACCCATGATGCTTGACCGCCGCCTGAATGTCTTCCGCTCTGACCTCGCCGATGAAAAACTGCAAGGTGTGGTGCAGGCCGACCGTTTCGTCAGTGGTTCTCCCGCGCAAGTCGCCGTTCCCGTCATTGGCCTGCGACCGACGCCAGACTTAGCCTCCGGTATCGATACGGAGCTTTTGTTTGGCGAAACTGTTCGTGTTTTCGACAAAGCGAACGGCTGGGCATGGGTGCAGGCGGATGCCGATGGTTACGCGGGTTACCTGCCGGAAACCGCTATCGGGGATGTCGTTGCCGCCACCCATCGTGTCGTCGCGCCGCGCACCTTTCTCTATCCTGCCGCTGAACTGCGCAAGCCGCCGGTCGCGGCGCTTTCCATGGGCAGCCTTGTTCGCATCGTCGGCGAGGCCGAGACGCGCGGTACCCGCTATCTGATGACTGAAAAAGGTGAGGGCATCATCGCCGCCCATTGCCGTGCAGTCGGTGATGCTCTCGAAGAGGATTATGTGGCGATAGCACTGCGCTTTATCGAGACACCCTATCTGTGGGGCGGACGCTCCGGCCATGGCATCGATTGTTCCGGCCTCGTGCAGCTTTCCATGGCAATGGCGGGCCGGCGGGTTCTGCGCGATACCGACATGCAGGTGAAGTCGCTCGGCGTGGAGATAGAGCGCGACGAATTGCGCCGCGGTGATCTTGTTTTCTGGAAGGGCCATGTCGGCCTCATGGAAAACGAGGAAACGCTGTTACACGCCAATGGCCATACGATGAATGTCGCACGCGAAAATCTCGATGCGGCCATCGAGCGTATCGGCTGGCTTTATGAAAAGCCGACGGCTTTTCGGCGTCTGGAAGGCTGAGAAAGCCGTTTTCACGAAATCGTGCCCGCCCCGCCCTTTGTAGGAAGGCCGTCAACGGCCTACATCGGATGAAGGATGGTACGGGATCGGCATCGATGAAGACAAAAACGGCGACAAAATTGGCAGCGTTTCTGACGGCGGTTCTATTGAGCGCCTCGGCGCAGGCGCAGACCGTTTTCCAGAATGGCTTTGCCCCGGCGCCCGATGCCTATGCGAACCTGCCCGGCGTCAAAGACCCACGCACGCTGCAGCCCAAGGTCCGTTATACCTGCCACAGCGAACTTGGAAGAACCGGATATTCCCGCGGCGCCTACCGCGATGTTTTCGGCAGCCGGGGACTTCCCGTTCAGGGTTATCGCTGCACGGATGAAAACGGCATTTCCAGCTTCGGTGGCAGAAATCCGGTCTCGAAGGACTGGTATCCCGGCATCAATCCCGTCGACCCGACCTTCTGAGGCAAAGGGATTGAGCGCCTCTGCTCGAAAAGTGCAGTACGCTTTTCGAAAAATCTGATGCGCGAGCAAAACTAAGGCCCTCTGCCGTCGGTGCTCTGGACTTGTTGTCGCTTTTTCAGATAAGTCTTTGCCATGACAGGTTGAGACCTGCCGAGGTACGGGGTGACGTCGGGTCTCGGCCGATGTTGGGGAATGCGAGCATGACGAAGACCGATATAGCCACCCGTGTCCACAATCACACCTGGAAGCTCGATCCGATCGTCCGCAGCCTGATCGATACGGATTTCTACAAGCTATTGATGTTGCAGATGATCTGGAAACTCTATCCGGAAGTCGACGCGACATTTTCCTTGATCAACCGCACAAAGACGGTGCGGCTGGCCGAAGAGATCGATGAGATGGAACTGCGCGAGCAGCTCGATCACGCGCGCACCCTGCGTCTCTCCAAGAAGGAAAATATCTGGCTCGCGGGTAACTCCTTTTACGGTCGTTCGCAGATTTTCGAGCCGGAATTCCTCTCCTGGCTTTCGAGCTATCAATTGCCGGAATATGAGCTTTTCAAGCGTGACGGGCAGTATGAGCTGAACTTCCATGGCCGCTGGATGGATACGACGCTCTGGGAAATTCCGGCGCTGGCGATCATCAATGAACTACGCTCACGCAGCGCCATGCGCTCACTCGGTTATTTCACGCTGGATGTCCTTTATGCCCGCGCAAAGGCCAAGATGTGGGAAAAGGTCGAACGGCTGCGGGAGCTGCCGGGCCTGCGCATTTCCGATTTCGGCACCCGCCGTCGCCACAGCTTCCTGTGGCAGCGCTGGTGCGTCGAGGCGCTGAAGGAAGGCATTGGACCGGCTTTCACGGGTACGAGCAATGTCCTGCTCGCCATGGATTCCGATCTCGAAGCCGTGGGTACCAACGCGCATGAATTGCCGATGGTCGTTGCAGCACTTGCCCAGACGAACGAGGAACTGGCCGCCGCCCCCTATCAGGTTCTGAAGGACTGGAACCGGCTTTATGGCGGCAACCTGCTGATCGTGTTGCCTGATGCCTTCGGTACGGCAGCGTTTCTGCGCAATGCGCCGGAATGGGTGGCTGACTGGACTGGTTTCCGTCCAGACAGCGCGCCGCCCATCGAAGGCGGCGAAAAGATCATCGAGTGGTGGCAGAAGATGGGCCGCGATCCGCGCAAGAAGATGTTGATCTTCTCCGACGGTCTCGACGTCAACGCCATTATCGACACCTACCGGCATTTCGAAGGCCGGGTGCGCATGAGTTTCGGCTGGGGCACCAATCTGACCAATGATTTTGCCGGCTGCGCACCGAAGACCATCGCCAGCCTCAAGCCGATCTCCATCGTCTGCAAGGTCAGCGACGCCAATGGCCGGCCGGCGGTCAAGCTTTCGGATAATCCGCAAAAGGCGACGGGCGAACCGGCCGAAGTGGAGCGTTACCTGAAGTTCTTCGGCGAGGAAGACCATAAGGAACAGAAGGTTCTGGTTTAATCGAGACTGGGCGGTCCGGTGAACGAAGCGCCCGTGGAAGCAAATTACTTCGCGAATTGATGGGCGATGTAATGGAACAGCGCCCGGATACCCTGCGCCTCGCCGCCGATCGACGAGTGATGCCTCTCGCTCAACGACCAGCCGTAAATATCGAAATGCGCCCAGCGCTTGGTATTGGTCACGAAACGCTTGAGAAACAGGGCTGCGGTGATCGAACCGGCCATGCCGCCTGACGGCGCGTTGGTGATGTCGGCTGCGCGCGAGCGGATATCCTTGTCATATCCCATATAGAGCGGCATCCGCCACAGCGGGTCGTCGATATCGATGCTGGCTTCCGCGATGTCATGGGCCAGGTCTTCGTCATCGGTATAGAAAGGCGGCAAATCCGGGCCGAGAGCAACACGGGCGGCACCCGTCAGCGTCGCCATGTCGATCATCAGGTCTGGCGCGTCTTCATCGGCATAGGCTAGAGCATCCGCTAGAACGAGACGTCCCTCCGCATCGGTGTTGTCGATCTGCACCGTCAGTCCTTTGCGGCTTTTGTAGATGTCGCCGGGGCGGAAGGCATTGGAAGAGATGGAGTTTTCGACGGCTGGTACAAGCACACGAAGATCGACCGGCAGCTTCGCATCCATGATCATCAGTGCAAGACCGAGAACATTGGCCGCTCCGCCCATATCCTTCTTCATCAAAGCCATGGAGGCAGCGGGTTTGATATCGAGACCGCCGGTATCAAAGCAGACACCCTTGCCGACGAGGGTAAGACGCGGATTGCCCTTCTTGCCCCAGTTCATCTCAAGGAGGCGCGGCGCGCTTTCGCTGGCGCGGCCAACGGCGTGGATCAGCGGGAAGTTTTCCTTCAATAGATCGTCGCCGGTGGTGACGCTGACCTTTGCCTTATAGTGAGCGGCAAGGGCACGGAAGGCGATTTCAAGCTCATCCGGTCCCATGTCATTGGCTGGTATATTGATGAGATCGCGCGCAAGGAAAACGCCGGCCAGAATGCGCTTGATCTCACCGTCTTCCGCATCCTGCGGAATGAGAAGCTTTGCCCCATTGGTCTTGTTGGTTCTGTATTTGTCGAAGCGATAGCTGCCGAGGCCGAAGCCGAGCGCCAGGCGGTTGGCGGTCAAGGGCGCGGTTTCGATGTGCCATTCGCCTTCCGGCAGTTCACGGGCGAGTTTCCCGGTTATGAAGGGAATTTCGGATGGATTGCCGCCAAGCCCAAGAAGCGCGCCACCCAGCGAACCGTCGGCGGAAGGCACGAGCAGGATGGCGCCTGCTTCTGCCTTGAACCCCGCCTTTTTCGCCCAGTCCAGAGCGACAGGATCGATGGCGCCCTGTTCGATATGGGCTGGCGTGACGGCGAAAACCGGCAAGGTGTTACCGGCTTTTGAACTGAAGGGGGTGGGGCGTTCGATGAACTGATAGGGCGCCATTGTATGCTTCCGTTGGTGCATCGGCCCGAAAATCGGAATGATTTTCGACAGGAACGATGCGCAGTTTCAAAGTGCCGGAGCGGCCTTTTACGCCCTCTCGGACGCGGCGCTCCAGTGTCGTGAATCGGTGCGATTAACGCTCTGTTAGGGTTAACAGATTATTGCTTTAGTGAAAGTTGCGTCATGTGAGTCTGTCGTATGTCGGGCGCAAGATCGATCATTTTTGGGCGGGGGCGCTGCCATGACTGCTTTTTCTTTGGGCGAAACAGGACGGACCGGGTTGCTGCGGGGAACGTGTCTGGTAGCGCTGGTATTGGCCGTTTCCGGATGTGCGAGCACCAACAAGCCTGATCGCATGTCGACCGGCTCAATTCCCACGGCCACGCGTTCCTACGACCATTTGAACATGGACCAGCTGCGGCAGGCGGAAGAGACCGCCGGCAAAGCCTATGAACGCAGCCCCAAGGACAAGTCAGTTGGCATGAACTATGCCAGCGTTCTGATGATGACGGGCAAGAACACGCAGGCGCTTGCCGTCATGCAACAGATCGCCATCGCCAACCCGGCGGATCGCGATGTACTTGCCGCCTATGGCAAGGCGCAGGCGGCTGCAGGCCAGCTGGAGCAGGCGTTGTCGACCATACAGCGGGCGCAGACCCCCGACCGACCCGATTGGCGCCTTTATTCCGCCGAAGGCGCGGTGCTTGACCAACTGGGCCGCTCGAACGAGGCCCGCTCGAGATACCGTCAGGCGCTCGACCTCAAGCCGAACGATCCAAGCGTGCTTTCGAACCTCGGCATGTCCTATGTCCTGTCGAGCGATCCCCGCACCGCCGAGACATATCTGCAATCCGCCATCTCGCAGCCCGGCGCCGATAGCCGCGTTCGCCAGAACCTCGCGCTTGTTGTGGGTCTTCAGGGACGTTTCGCCGAAGCCGAGCGTATCGCGGTTCAGGAGCTTTCCCCGCAGCAGGCGCAGGCAAATCTCACCTATCTGCGTGCGATGCTCTCGCAGCAGAATTCCTGGCAGCAACTGGCGAAAAAAGACGCAAAGCCTGCAGGCTGATAGGGTTAGGTATGGCCGCCGGTATGAGCGGACCTGCGATCTTGCCAGCAGGGATCGGAATATACCGCCGCGCAAAATGCCGGCGGTTTTTCTTTATTTGAATGTATCCATAACCCGGATGATGGCTGGCCCGAGAATGACGGCGATGAGCACCGGCAGGAAGAATATGATCATCGGCACGGTCAGTTTCGGTGGCAGCGCGGCGGCTTTCTTTTCGGCCTCGTTCATGCGCTCGTCACGGCCTTCCTGCGCCAGAACGCGTAGCGCCTGAGCCAGCGGCGTGCCATAGCGCTCCGCCTGGATAAGCGCCTGCACCACGCTTTTGACACCATCCAGCTGTGTGCGCATACCGAAATTCTCGAGCGCAATGCGCCTGTCCTGAAGGAAGGAGAGCTCCGCTGTCGTCAGCATCATTTCCTCCGCCAGTTCAGGTGACTGCTCGCCCACTTCTTCCGCAACACGGCGCATCGCGGCTTCCATCGAGACACCGGATTCTATGCAGATCAGCATCAGATCCAGCGCATCCGGCCACGCACGCTTGATCGACCCCTGCCGCTTTGTCATGGCGTTGGAAACGTAGATATTCGGCGCGTAAAACCCGATATAACCGAAAAGCAGAACCGCCATCAGCCTGACGACAAAGGCCTTGTCGGCAAGGTTTCCCAGAATGAAAACCCAGGTAACGGCAATGGCAAGAAAGGCGAATGGCAGGACGAACCGCGCGGCGAGAAATGTGTTGAGCGCATTCTGTGAACGAAAACCCGCTGCACGCAGCTTGTTCATCGTATTCGCGTCCGCAAGTGCTTCCTGGAGATTGAACCTTTCGACAATGCGGCGCGCGGATTTGTTGTTATTGCCGCGCAACGAGGTTTTTCCGTCTCTGGAGGTCGTTGCGAGGCGCTCGCGTTCGCGGCTGCGGATAACATCGCGTTCCGTCGACACCGCTTTCATGCGCTTGTTGAAGTCCTTTCGCTCGAAGAACGGCATGATGAGGGTGTAAAGGGTGGCAAAAACCGCAAGCGTGACCAGAATGGCAATGATCGTCTGCGGATCCGTCAGGCGGGAAACGAGATTTCCTGTCATGGCCCCGCCCTCAAATATCGAAATTGATCATTTGACGCATGATGAAAATGCCAATCAGCATCCAGATGCCGGATGCTCCGAGAATGATGTGCCCGCGCAAGTCGGTGAAAAGCACAGACAGGTAATCGGGCGACGTGAAGTGCACCAGCGTCATGACGATGAAGGGCAGCGCCCCAATGATGACCGCGGAGGCTTTCGCCTCCATTGAGAGCGCATTCACCTTGGCGCGCATCTTCTTGCGGTCACGCAGGACTTTGGAAAGATTGGACAGCGCTTCGGAAAGATTGCCGCCCGCCTGGGCCTGAATGGTGATGACGGTGCCGAAGAAACTAACCTCGAACAGCGGCATGGTCAGCATCATACGCTCGATTGCCTGCGGAATGGAAATGCCGACCTGTTGTGCATCGACGACCCGCTGAAATTCCGTTTTCACCGGCTCCTGGCCATCCGATGCGATCAATCGCACGGCGTCGTTCAACGGAAGTCCGGATTTGATCGACCGGCACATGACGTCCAGCGAATTGGGGAATTCCTCCAGGAATTTCTTCTGCCGCCGCTTGAGAAGAAACCCCAATACCCATCGTGGCAGGCCCAATCCCGCGACCACTGCTATAAGCAGAGCGATAAGCGGCGACAGACCATAGAGAATTGCGACGAAACCAGAGGCAACCGCCGCACCTGCGCTCAGAAGGTAGAACTGGCGGATCGAAAGCTGCAGGCCAGCCTGAACCAGTTTGTCGCGCAAACCGACATTCTTTGCCTTTTTTGCCTTTTCACTCTGTTTTTTTTCCATTTCCCGCAGGCTGTCCTGCATGGATTTACGGCGTTTGCCGAGTTCCTGGACACGGTCGCGTGCGGCTTTGATATTGGCGTGATCCGTTTCGGCGGCCTTGACCCGCTTGAAGCGGCTGGTGGTCTTTTTTTCGACCTCTATCTGCTGGAAAAGGAAGGCATAAGCCAGCGCTCCTGCCGAAATGGCGACAAGCACGGCCAGTAACAGGATTGTAGAGTCCATGGCAGTCGCTTTCCCTTAGGCTGTCTTTTCCATTTCATCGAGCGCTGCCGCAAGACGTTTCTCTTCGCCGTAGTAGCGTGCGCGATCCCAGAAATGCGGTTTGCTGATGCCCGTCGAAACATGTCTGCCGATCAGCTTGCCCTGCGCATCTTCGCCTTCGATTTCATATCGCATCAGATCCTGGGTAACGATGACATCGCCTTCCATGCCAATCACTTCGGTGATCTGCGTTATCCGGCGGGAGCCATCACGCAGGCGCGCCGCCTGAACGACGATATCGATCGATCCGGAGATAATTTCGCGCACCGTCTTGGCCGGCAGGGTAAAGCCGCCCATGGCGATCATCGACTCGATACGGCTGAGGCATTCGCGCGGCGTGTTGGCGTGGAGCGTCCCCATCGAGCCGTCGTGACCGGTATTCATGGCCTGAAGCAGGTCGAAAACCTCAGGTCCGCGCACTTCGCCGACGATGATGCGTTCTGGGCGCATACGAAGGCAGTTCTTGACCAGATCGCGCATCGTGATCTCGCCTTCACCTTCGATGTTCGGCGGGCGTGTTTCCAGCCTCACCACATGCGGCTGCTGCAATTGCAGTTCAGCCGTGTCCTCACAGGTGATGACTCGTTCGTCCCTGTCGATGAAACTTGTCAGGCAGTTGAGCAACGTGGTCTTGCCGGAGCCGGTGCCCCCGGAGATAACGATATTGCAGCGGACGCGTCCGATGATCTTGAGCAAGGTCGCGCCCTCGGGCGTGATTGCGCCAAAACGCACCAGCTGGTCGAGCGTCAACTTGTCCTTCTTGAATTTTCGGATCGTCAGCGCCGGCCCGTCGATGGCGAGCGGTGGCGCGATGACGTTGACGCGCGATCCGTCCGGCAGGCGGGCGTCGCATATCGGGCTCGATTCGTCCACGCGTCGGCCGACCTGGCTGACGATACGCTGGCAGATGGACAACAGCTGACCATTGTCACGAAAGCGGATGTCGGATTCGATGGTCTTGCCGCCGACTTCGATGAAGGTCTGGCCGGATCCGTTGACCATGATATCGGCAATATCGTCGCGGGCGAGAAGCGGCTCCAGCGGGCCGTAACCGAGAACGTCATTGCAGATATCTTCGAGCAGTTCTTCCTGCTCGGCAATCGACATGGCGAAATTCTTGATCGTGATGATATCGTTGACGATATCGCGAATTTCCTCGCGAGCGCTCTCCGCGTCGAGCTTGGCGAGCTGCGAAAGGTCGATCGTATCGATGAGCGCGGAGAAAACCTGGCTCTTGGTATTGTAATAATCTTCCGTGCGGGCACGTTTTTTCTGCGGCGATTGCGATGCCGCGTTGACCTGTCGCGCTGCGGGCGACTGGCCGGGCTCCAGCGTGTCGATCGCAAGAGGCCGAGTTTCGGCCGCCACCGCCGCCTGCATGGGTACAGCTGCGGCCAGATCCGGCTTTGTGCTTCTGGCTGGGCCTTCAGACCCGCGTTTTCCGAACATCGGCGTTTCCGTCTAAAGGCGCAGGGGCACACCCTATTTGCGCTTGAGAATATTCTTGAGTTTGTCCAGGCCGCCGCGTCTGCTTTTGCGCAGCACGGTGCGGCCCGTAATCGTATGGGCGATCTGTGAGAAGGTTTCCGCGATTTGGGATTTTTCATCCATCTCGCTGATCATGCGTCCGCTGTTGGCGGCATTGCCGAACAGCTGGGTATCGAATGGTATGATTGCGATGGGCTCGATTCCCAGCGGCTCAAAGAAGTCCGTCGGGGCGATCTCCGGGCGCTTTGGCACACCCACCTGATTGAGAATGAGGTGTGGCAACTTGTCGTTGGGCCGCAGTTTTAGCAGTGCGTCGAACAGGTTCTTCGTGTTGCGCAGATTTGCGAGATCCGGAACGGCCGTAATCACCACCTCGTCTGCTTCCGCAAGGACTGCCCGCGTCCAATCGCACCATTGGTGGGGAAGGTCGAGGACTGCAACTGGGGCACTACGCTGTAGAACCTCGAGTATAGGCAGAAAAGCCTGACGATCGAGATCATAGGTCCTGTCGAGAAGCGAAGGCGCCGCCAGGAGCGACAGATGGTCGGAACATTTCGTCAAAAGGCGGTCGAGAAACACCTCGTCCAGCCTCTCCGGCGAAAACACGGCTTCCGCCATGCCTTGGGCAGGGTCCTGATCGAAATCGATATTGGCGGTGCCATAGGCAAGATCCATATCGGCCAGAATTGTTTCCGTAGCGAACAGCGTGGAAATGCCGAAGGCGCAATTGTGCGCGATCGTTGACGAGCCAACCCCGCCTTTGGCGCCGATGAAGGCGATGTTGCGGCCGAGCGGTTCCGCCTCCGGATCGACGAAGATCGTCGCGATCGAGGCAAGCAGATCGGCCATGGTGACGGGGGCGACAAGATATTCAGAAATACCGTTACGGATGAGATCGCGATAAAGCGTGATGTCATTGTGTCGGCCGATGATGATGACACGGGTGGTGGGGTCACAAACTTCCGCCAGGGGGGCGAGATCATCCAGCAGCGAAGCGGGTGCGCTTGCCGTCTCCAGAATGATGAGATTGGGTGTGGGTGAGGCGGAAAACATCGTGGCTGCCGCGTTGATATCCCCCTTGGTCACCCGAAGGGTCACCTTGCTCATGCGCCTGTCACCGGACAATGCGTCCATGACGCCTTGCATATTGTCGCTGACACAGAAGGCATGGACGGAAATGCGGGGCAGGGGCCGCAGGCGATCCATATCGCCGGCGCGAACGGGCGCTTCGGCGTCAGTGCCGCTGTTTGACTTGATATCGTATTCTACAGCGCTCATCGTCTATCCTGCCGTAACAAATGTTGGAACCGCATCAGTCCGTCGCCGCCGTCGTGCTCTTGCCGCGGTAGGCGTCAATGACCACCGCGCGGCGCTCGGCATCGATCGGACTCATGCCCCGCGGGCCGACCAGATCCATGGGATTGGCAATCTGCGCGGCGAGATTACTCTGCGAAGCGCATCCGAAATTGTACCAGTTCTTGTTGGCAAAGGTGTTGTCCGAAAGGTCTTCGGGCCACTGACCGCATTGCCCGGTCATGGCGGTGACGGCGACATAACTCAGACGGATGGGCGCGGCGTCGCCATTCGGGGATGCCGCATAACGCGTTTCCATGATTTTGCCCGAGGGTACGCCAGCACCGGAAAGCGTAGAGCGGATCTGCTTCGCCATTCTTGAGGCCGCCGCCGAATTGGCCGATCCCGACGGTGTCTGAATATTGATGATACCGGTCGACATGGAGGCATAATTCTGGGCGAAACCACGGACGTTATCCGCCACTGCGGTGGTCAGCCGGTTGTCGCCCGCCGAAACCGGAATATCCAGCGAATGCTCCGCTTCCGACAGGGTGATCGGATGGCGAGTGCGATAATCATCGGGAATGGCATTGGTCGTCAGCGGATCGCGTGCGCAGCCTTGCAGCAGGCCGGCGGCGAGCGCAACCATGGAGACGAGACCGGCCCGTCTGAGAGAAGAAGAGGGGGTTATTTCCGGCATGACGTTTCCTGCCCTGATCGGGCTTGCTCTGAAGAGGAGATTTCGCGCGCGTGTCGTCATTTGTAGATGAACCCCACTGATCCCTGATAGGGCGCTGCCTGGACCTGGTCTTTTCGGCCATAGACCTTGTTGACGCGGTTCATGAAATACATGGCGGCATCGTTTTCCGGGTTGAAGTTGTCATCCGGCCGGGCAATCTGGTTGCGCGCAACAGGCCGCACCAGATAAGGCGTGGCGATGATGACAAGCTCCGTTTCGTTGCGGATAAAGTCCTTACTGCGGAAAAGCGTGCCGAAAATCGGGATTTTCGACATGCCCGGAAGTCCGGACATGGCCTGACGGACGTTGTCCTGAACAAGACCCGCGATCACGATCGATCCGCCGGACGGAAGTTCGACGGTTGTGGAGGTTTCGCGCTTGCGGACCGACATATAGGTCGAGCCGGGAATGTTCCGCCCATAGTTGCCGGTTACCACGTTGCCTTCATAGGTCGGCTCGGAGACATTGGTCTCAATTTTGAGACTTATTCTTCCCGGTGAAAGCACCACGGGTTTGAAATTCAGGGTGATGCCGTAGTCGACTGTTTCCGTTTCGCGGGTGATGGTCGGAGTATTTGTATCCTTGTCGAGCGTAACTTCCTGGGTTCCGGCGATCCGGAAATCTCCCCCCACATAGAACTTGGCCTGTTCACCGGAGATGGCGGTGAGACTAGGTTCCGCAAGGGTACGCACGACACCGGCCTGCTCCATGGCGTTGAGATAGCTGGCAAAGTTCAGAGAGCCGGAACCTATTGAACCGCTGGCTATTCGCGAGGCAGTGCTAATTGCATTCCCAAGATTGGACGGATTTGAGAACTCAAATCCGTTATTGCTTGTCGAGCTGCCGATGGAACCATTGAAGCCGAGCTGTTTCAACACCTGCCGGCTGACTTCGGCGACAGTCACCTTCAGTGTTACCTGATCCTCGCCCTCGATCGTCAACATGTTGACGATTTGCGATAATTGGCGTCGTTCGGCAAAAATAGCCGCATCGCCGCCATTGTCACCGCCGGTGAGTGATATGTTGCGGGTGGTGGCTTCCCCGCCCTTCAGAAACGCGTCGGCGAGCTGCACGGCACGCGCAGAATCCTGCGGCGTGCGCACAGATCCGGTAAGGACGATGTTGTCCGAAACGATTTCCACCTTGATATCCGACTCGGGAATAAAACGGCGGATATTCGCCTCAAGACCGGAGATGTCGCGCTCTACTTCAAGATCGAGGCTGACGATTTCGCGACCGCCCTCACCGAAAATGAAAATATTGGTCTGTCCCACCGTTTTTCCGAAGAGGTAAATACGGCGCGAAGTGCGTGTTACGGCATCGGCAAGGCTTGGGTCCGCAACGAGAATGTCGTGGGCATCCTCAGGCAGATCAATGACCAGCGCCTTGTTGAGGCCGAGCTTCAGGCGTTTGCGGATGCCTGACCCACTCTCGGTAATCCGCACGATACTTGCACTTTGTGCCGCAGCTTCGCCAAGGCGCAGAAATTCAGGCGAATGCGGGCCTGGAATGCCTGAAAAAGCTACGCAGAATGCAAGCCCGCCCAGCATCGATGAACGCAGGTGTTTTTTAACACGCCTTGTCATGAACCCCCCGGTCATTGTGATGCTCCTTGACTGCCCTTGACGATCGATCCGGACTTGATCACCTGAATTTCCGGCTGACCGGAGCCGCCGTTGAGAAGATAGCCCGCTGAAAGCGTATCGTTTTCCTGCGCGTCGGCGATCGAGCGCAGAGCAAGAGTGAGGCGATCCGCCATCTGCTGCGCCACCGTTATGATTTTCGCCTGTTCTGGGGTCAGTTCCAGAGTTGCAGTCGCACCGACGACGGCGGAAATGCCGTCCTCGCCTTCCTTTATCTGTTGGTCGATTGCGAGAACCCGGACATTGTTCAAAACATTCTCAGTGAGGAAATTGCCGTTATCGCCCTTGCGAACCATGATGACATCGACCCGGTCATTCGGAAGCACGAAACCGCCGGCGCCGGTGGAGACGGAAATTTCCGTGGCGACGGCGCGTTTTCCAGCCGGCAGAAGCGAAGACATGATGCGGGTGCTGGAATCGACGACTTTTTCCGGTCGTACCGGTTCACCCTCGAACAGGGGCAACCGCACAACAGCGCCGGTGAGTTCGGTGATCGCATTCGGGTTTTTTGCTTCGGTTATGAAATTATCGACGACATTGCCCTGCGGCCATGGTGTCCAGCGCATTGAACTATCGTTCAGGCGGCTGCCGACGGGCAAGTTGACGGAGGAAACGAGAACATTGACCGTCGGTTCCTTCTGGATAATCGTCTCCGCTTTTTCGATGACCTGCTTTGCGCCGGAAATCTGCATGGCGACGAGACCGGCAAGACCGGCAGCGACCAGGGCAACGGATAGAATGACGATACGCGACGGTTTCATGCTCGATCCTTGAGGGAATCAGGTTGCTCTCCCCTCAGGATGGCGTGTGATTGGTATAATTATGGTTAATATTATGCTTGGATTTGTGGTTAATGGGCCTTTAATCCGTGAACACTGTAACTCGTTCAGGAAAGACTGGCGATGGCGGCCTTTACAAGCGGCGCCTCACCATAGGTCAGAAGGCCGGCAATGGCGATGCCGATGCCATAAGGGATTTTTTTTGCCACCAGCAGGGAATCCGGAATGGGAATGCCGATCGCCATGATTTCCTGCGAGCGTGATCGCAAAAGCAGGATACCAAGCGTTAATACGCCACCTATGACGGTAACCCCGAGCAGGAATTCGATAAGCGAAGAGTTGAATCCATACCAGACCGTAGCTGCGGTCAACAATTTGGCGTCCCCACCGCCCATCACATTGGCCGCGAAGAGCGTAAAACAGGCAAAAAAAACAGCCGCCGCCGCTGCAATGCTCATTGCGAAAGTTTGCCATTCCATGCCCGTAAACGGTGCGATCACAAGGAAGCAAACTAGCAAGATGAGCGGTATTCTGTTCGGTATGGTCATGCTGAATAGATCGTTCAGCGCAGCAAAAGCGAGGCACAAAGGCAAGGTCAGAAAAATTGCTGCTACGACCATCGGATTAATCCTACAGAGGATTTGGTAAAAGAGTGGCAACAACGCAGGGAGGTTGCCTGAAAATACCAAGATGGCCGCCCTTTTTTAGGGGCGGCCATCTACAAAATTATGCGGAAATTACTTTCCAGATGCAGTGGCGGCAGTCGTCATCTTCGTCCCAATGTTCTTGAAAAGTGTACCGATTTGGCTGCCGACGGTCGTTGCGCCACCGATGATTGCAACGGAAATAAGCGCGGCGATCAGGCCATATTCAATTGCCGTGGCGCCGGATTCGTCCTTGAGGAAACGAGCGAAAATCTTGGTCATGAGTATCTCCTAACTCTTGTTTGGTTCAGCACGCCGACAACTGTTTTCCGTTGTTCGGTTGCGTTCAAACTACATCCGAGCGATTTCCAAGCACTTAAAAAAAAGGCTTAATCTAAAGTAAACGGCATGATGAGTTTCTCTTGGTAAACAAAGATAAAAAGTATTGCCCGTATTTTTATATTTGCTGATAAACAAATATATTCCGCTGCGAGGGAATTCCCATTTTTGGAAAGCTACTCCCTCAATGGAACATATATGTCCAATTTTGATGCAGACCGGTTGGGGCGAAAAATGACTTCAACTGTGCATGGTTACTGCCCACATCGTGTACTCTCGCCATTTAACGCTTCATTCACTAAAACCGCGCATTCTGCGACGCAGTGAAGTGCAGTTTATGAACAAGGGCCAAAAGCGTGTCATCCGGAAAACTGGCGAAAATTGTGGTCGGCTTGTCCGTCATTATGGGAGGCTCGTCGCAATCTGTTTTCGCCCAGGAAGACATATTGCGCGTTTCGATGAACCACGCCCGTGTTCTCCGTCTCGATCGTCCCGTCAGCAAGGTTATTGTTGGGAATTCGAAAGTTGCTGATGCCACGGTCGCCGATGCCACAACCATTGTGCTGACCGGCCGCAGTTTCGGAACGACAAATCTCGTGCTTCTTGATGCCGACGGCAATCCGATCGTCGATGAGCGCATTCTCGTCTCCATCGATGAAGGCAATACGGTTCGCGTTTTCCGCCAGACGGAACGAACCGTGCTTTCCTGTACGCCGAATTGCGAACAACACTCGCAAAACAGTGGCGACAAAGACTCCCAGCCGTAAACTCGGCGAGGCCAGACGAGGCTTTCAAATACAATGATTTTGCATGAAGGAACGGCAGGCATTTTGTCGGCGTGACAAATGTTGCGTTCCCGCAGGCGGCAATCGTTTTTTTGGGGAAACGGGAGCCAGGAGTTGATCAGATCGAAAAAACACAACATGCGCCCCTGCGTTTCGCGGGAGGCCTGCATGTTGCTGTTTTTTCGTCTAAGTCATTGATCTGGCTAAGATCAAAAAAGGAATGGTGCCCAGAAGAGGACTCGAACCTCCACACCCTTTCGAGTACCAGCACCTGAAGCTGGCGCGTCTACCAATTCCGCCATCTGGGCGACGGAGAGCGATGTACGAGGGCAGCCGCCCGGTGTCAACAGGCTTTTTGAACTTTTATGACGATCATTGATTTTAAAGGGAAAAAACTTGGTTAGAGGCTGTTGAAACATGTCGCCGGGTCAGGTGTCGAGTCCGTCATGCTTCGTTCTGTCCACATGGCCGAGATCGCGGTCCGGATCGATGATATCGCGGATTCTCTGTTTGAGCTCTTTTGGGCTGGGAAAACCGCCATCGCGCTTGCGTTCCCATATGATGGCTCCGTCCACAGTGATCTCAAACAGGCCGCCGGTTGAGGGAATGAGGCTGACTTCGCCGATATCAGAAGCGAAGGTTTGCAAAATCTCCTGTGCCATCCAGCCCGCGCGCAGCAGCCAGTTGCATTGCGTGCAATAGCGAATGGTTATGTGAGGCTTGGTGTCACTCATGGTTACGTCTCCTTCAAGGTCCGGTCACGATAATGTCAACTATAACACTCATGTTTTTACCCGGCGCGTTCTTGTTCTTATCACGGAGCTTTGCGAACAGATAAGCCATCGAAGGCTGAAACGTGGAGATCCTATGGCCCAGTTCGACAATAACCGTCAGCGTCTTTTCGTTCCTGCTGTCGCACCGCTTTACAATTCGACGCATGATCTGGTGGAGACCATTCTGCGCGTCGCGGCGGGTGTTCTTCTTGTCACCCATGGTTTCGGCAAGATCGCCAACCCTTTCGGGGCGGTCGGCATGGTAGAAAGCCTTGGCTTTTATCCAGGCGTGTTCTGGTCGCCGCTTCTGGCCGCCACAGAGTTTTTCGGCGGCATTCTGGTGGCGATCGGTCTCTTCACGCGGCCTGCGTCCTTCGCGGCGATGATCGTCCTTTTGGTGACGGTCTATTTTCACGGCATCGTAAAGGCGGAGGGTCTGGGCGGCGCAGAAAAGTCGATCCTCTGGGCAGCAATCTTCCTGTTTTTCGCCGTTCGTGGCGGCAATCTGCATTCCGTCGACGCAAAACTGTCTCGGGAATTTTAAGGATTACCGGCGGGGCTTGCCTAACATCGCCCCGCCGTCGTTTCATGCCTCTTGAAAATCCGTTTTTCTCGTGGTGAAGCTTGGATTTGATCGGCAACTTCGCCGATTGGGTTTCCGCCATCATCAAGAGGCTGCATGCGCGTTGTAATTATCGAAAATATGGCGGGCACACCGCACGGACAACTCGGCGTCGCACTGGAAAAGGCGGGCGCGGAAACGCACATCATCCGCGCCTATGCGGGTGAGCCTCTTCCCGTCAGTGCCGGTGAGCATGATGCGCTCATCGTTCTGGGCGGTGAGCAGAATGCTCTTGATGACGCGCTTTACCCCTATCTTCCAGACCTTGCGCTTTTGATGAAAGCCTTTGGCGATGCCGATAAGGCCGTGATGGGTGTGTGCCTTGGCAGCCAGCTGCTGGCGCGCGCCTATGGGGGAGAAAATATTCTCGCCGGCCCACCTGAATTCGGCTGGGAAGATGTATCGCTGACGGAAGATGGTGCGTCCGATCCTTTATTGGCGGGGCTGGATGAAATATTCCCGATTTTTCAGTGGCATCGCGATACGTTTACCCTTCCGCCGGGCGCGATACGGCTGGCAACCAATGAAGCGACGCAAAATCAGGCCTTCCGTCTAGGTCGGGCGGTTTATGGCACCCAGTTCCATTTCGAAGCATCCACAGCCGTGGTGGATAGCTGGTGCGAGGCCTTTCCGGCATCGGTCGAAAAAATGGCGCCCGGCTGGCTGGAAAAATACAGCGACCATCGCGGCGCGCGCGCAGATATGGCTGACGCAGCTGGTCTGGAAATTGCATGCGCCTGGGTGGGGCTCATTTAAGCGGATTATTTTCGTTGTTAACATGACCTAGGCGATCAAGGTTGCGATCGTTTCACCATCATCACCAAGGAGATGTGAAGAACATGTACAAATTTGAGATTTATCAGGACAAGGCCGGCGAATATCGCTTCCGCTTCAAGGCATCCAACGGTGAAACGATGTTCTCGTCGGAAGGATACAAGGCCAAGGCCTCGGCGGTTCATGCGATCGAGTCGATCAAGAAAAACTCCCCCGGTGCCGATACCGTTGATTTGAGCACCATGACGGCCTGATCCTCGCCGCCTTGTGAGAACTCGAAGCATTTTGCCTGCCAGAAATGACAGGCGCATTGGCAGGTGCCGGCGTAAAGATAAGATTCAGTCTTTTTTGATAATCTTCCGTTAGCAATTGTATTTCGAGGTCTCCGGGCGGCGTTTGAGTGCCCCCGATTTGTTTTGCGTACGGGTTCTCATGCGATCATCGGCTGTGCCAGCACTTTTCTTCGGTTGCCTTTTGTTAGGTGGCTGCACCAGTTCCGGGCCGGAAAGCCTGGTGGCTGGCTTGCCTTCGAAGGAGACGACGAGTTCGGTCACGCCGTCGGCACCCGTGCCGCAGGCAAGTGTCGGCACGCAGGCCATCACCGCCCAGCCACGGCAGGAAGTGTTGGCATGGGGCGGGCCGGTGCCTGAAGAGCCCAAAGCCTTTTCCGCCGTCACGCCAAAAGCATCCCTGCTTCAGAATGCGCCCGAAATTGGCTTGCCAGCACAGTCACAGGCGGGAATGGTGCGGCCGGCGGAGCGCCCGATGGTTCGCGAAATGGAGCGTCCGGTGCAATTGGCCATGGCAGCCGCCCCGGCAGCAGGCGCTGGCGCACAAATCCGCTCGCGTATTTTCCGCTCCAGTTTCAGCGATGCCAAGCCAATCAATTTCGGCCGCGTTCAGCCGCGCCATTTTCAGGTTCACGGCGTGGATGTATCCCGCTGGCAGGCAAATATAAATTGGCCGCAGCTGCGCACTCGCGGCGCCAATTTCGCCTTCATCAAGGCGACGGATGGCGGTGATCATCTTGACCCGATGTTCCGCACCAACTGGCAGCGTGCGAAAGAAGCAGGCATCCGCCGCGGCGCCTACCACTTCTTTTATTGGTGCCGCTCGGCCAGCGAGCAGGCGGACTGGTTCATTCGCAATGTGCCGCGCGATCCCGATGCGCTGCCACCTGTCATCGACGTGGAATATAATGGCGAGTCGAGCTGCAAGATGCGCCATTCCCGTGAGCGCGTGCTGGAAAAGATGCGCGTCTTCATGACCAAGCTTGAGCGCCATTATGGACAGCGGCCGATCATTTATACGGCGCCTGATTTTTATAAGGACAATCTCACCGGCGAATTCCAGGATTATCCCTTCTGGCTGCGCGCCGTCGCCCAGCATCCGTCCGTGGTCTATCCCGGTCGTAAGTGGCTGTTCTGGCAATATTCCGGCTCCGGCCTGTCGCATGGTGTCGATGGCCGTATCGATCTCAATGTCTTCAACGGCAGCGAAGACGCATGGCATCGCTGGATCGACCGCCGTTCAAGCTGATCCGGGTGGGCGTCAGCGCGCGAATTTTCTGGCACCCGCAACGCACAGCACCACCACAAGCGTAACTCCGATCATGGCAGGGCTCACCTCCTCATGCAGCAGGGTTGCTGCAAGCACCAGCCCGAAGAACGGCTGCAGCAATTGCAACTGACCCACAGCGGCAATACCGCCGAGCGCCAGTCCGCGATACCAGAAGATGAAGCCGATCAGCATGCTGAACAGCGAGACATAGGCAAGGCCGCCCCAGGCCTGCGGATCGATTCCGGCAAGTGTTTCCGGTCCGGTGAAAAAGGCAAGCGGCAGCATCACCGGCAGCGAGAGAACGAGTGCCCAGGAGATGACCTGCCAGCCGCCCAGCTTACGCGACAGAGCGGCGCCCTCGGCATAACCCAGCCCGCAGACGACAATCGCGCCCAGCATCAGGAGATCGCCGGCAAGCGAAGCCCCAACTCCGGCTGAAAGCGAGTTCGACAGTGAAAAACCTGCCACGAGAGCACTGCCCAGGCAGGAAAACAGCCAGAAGGCGGGGCGGGGACGTTCACCACCGCGCAACACGGCGAAGACTGCGGTTGCGAGCGGCAATAGCCCGACGAAGACGATGGAATGCGCTGATGTCACGTGCCGCAGTGCCAGCGCCGTCAAAAGCGGAAACCCCACCACCACACCGAACGAGACGATGAAAAGCGATGTCATATCGTTACGTGCCGGGCGTTTTTGCTGGAACAGCAACAGCAGGGCAAGCGCCAGAATGCCGGCAATGCTGGCCCGGGCAACAGTCAGGAACACCGGATCGAAATCCGTCACTGCAAGACGCGTGGCCGGCAGCGAACCGCTGAATATCACTACGCCGATTAGGCCGTTCAGCCAGCCGCTTGTCGTCTTGTCCATTGTCATCTCCTGCATTTTGTTTTTCTTGATCCGGAACGGCTGGCAGGAACAGCAACAGTCGTATACAATTTGAAGAAACTGTTATGGTTGATGGCCCGGTACGGATGGAGAGCGGTTTGAACGAGCAGGTTGTTCCCGTCACGCGCATGGGGCCCGGAACACGCATAGAAAAGGTGATGGCGAGTATCCGCCAGCGCATCGCCTCACGCAGCCTCGTGCCGGGCGCACGTTTGCCTTCGGTGCGGGCGCTGGCAAAGACGATGCAGGTTTCCACCTCCACCGTTGTCGAGGCCTATGACCGTCTGGTGGCGGATGGCACAATAGGTTCGCGTCCGGGCTCCGGGTTTTTCGTGGCCGGTCCGCTTGCACCCCTGTCGCTCGCTGATATCGAGCCGCGGCTTGATAGGGCGGTGGATCCCTTGTGGGTGTCCCGGCAGGCGCTGGATGAGGCCTCGGTCCTTGCCAAGCCCGGTTGCGGCTGGCTTCCCGCATCTTGGATGCCGGAAGAAGCACTGCGACGGGCGATGCGGGGGCTTGCCCGTGCGGATACTGCCCTGCTGACGGACTATGCGAGCCCCATGGGGCTGCTGCAACTTCGCCAGCTTCTGTCGCGCAGGCTTGCGGAACACGGGGTACAGGCGGGCACCGGCCAGATCATGCTTACCGATTCCGGTACGCAGGCGATCGATCTTCTCTGCCGTTTCCTGCTGCAGCCGGGGGATGCGGTGATTGTCGACGATCCCTGTTATTTCAATTTCCATGCGCTGCTGCGCGCGCATCGCGTCAGGGTCATCGGCGTGCCTTACACTCCAACTGGGCCGGACCTGCCGCTGTTCGAGCAGGCGCTGAAAGAACACCAGCCGCGTCTTTATATTACCAATTCCGCGATCCATAATCCGACAAGCGCCAGACTTTCCGCCGTTACCGCCCATCGGCTGCTGATGCTGGCTGAACAGGCGGGACTGACCATCATCGAGGATGATATTTTTGCCGATTTCGAAACACAGGCGGCACCACGGCTGGCTGCTTTCGATGGTCTCAACCGTGTTGTCCAGATCGGCAGCTTTTCAAAAACCCTGTCGGCGTCCGTGCGGTGCGGTTTCATCGCGGCACCTCTGGCATGGGTGGAAGCACTGACCGACCTCAAGATCGCCACCGCTTTCGGCGGAGCGCATTTTTCAGCGGCGCTGGTGCTGTCGCTTTTGACGGATGGCAGTTATCGCAGGCATGTCGACGCACTTCGACTGCGTCTTGCGGCGGCAATGCCGGAGGCGGCGGCGCGTCTGAAGGCGATTGGTTGCGTGCCCTGGATCGAGCCGCAGGCGGGCATGTTTTTATGGTGCCGCCTGCCGGACGGAGTGGATGCGGGCGATGTGGCGCGCCGCGCGCTTGCGCAGCAGGTGGTGCTGGCACCCGGCAATGTCTTCAGCTCCTCGCAGAATGCATCCAGTTTCATGCGTTTCAACGTATCGCAAATGGGCAGCCCGCAGATCATGACGGTGCTGGCGGATGCGCTCCGGGAGGCGGCCGATCACCGCCCGTCCTGAAGGCTTAGGGATGAATCGGAACAAAATCGCGTGAACGCCGTTTTCTCCGCAGAGTGAAGAGGAGAAATACCATGACATTCGATCCCAACAACCCGCGCCCGGACCGTGATCTTCGTCCGGAACTGAATATCAGCAATGAACCGCGTGCCCGCACGTCCTCGTCCTGGGTACCGTGGCTGGCGATCATCGTCGTCGTCCTGGTGGGCGTTTTCGCGTGGTCGCAGATGAGCGGCCCGACCACTGATCCGGCCACGACATCGTCCACCACGCCGCCCGCGGCCACGGATCAGGCACCGGCACCGATGACACCGACCGCCCCGGCAACGCCGCCGGCAAACAACACGGCCCCGGCAAGCCCGAATACGGGTGGCACTCAGACCCAGCCATAATGGGCTGACTGACATGAAAAAACCGTCTGCCTTCGGGCAGGCGGTTTTTTCGTGGGTGCAATCAGCTTTCGCCTTTAAAGCTGCTCCATCGCCGAGGGGTTATTGGACACTCTTGACCAGCGGGCGATCGATTCTTCCGCCAGCGCCGCAAGCGTTATGCTTCCAAAACGCGACAGGAGAATGGTTTCCGCCTCGTTCATGGCGTCGAAAAGGGCTGCGTTGACGGCCTGTTCGATAACGCAGTTCGGATTGTCGCCCGCCAGCCCGATGGAAAACAGCTCCGGTGTGCCGAGCGCCCGGTAAATATCAAGCAGCGTGATCTCGCTGAGCGGCCGCGCCAGAACCCACCCGCCGCCATGGCCTTTTTCCGATGAGACATAACCATGCTCCCGCAGGCCCGCCATGGTCCTGCGCACCACCACAGGATTGGTCTGCAGCATGGCCGCGATGCTTTCAGAGGTGGCCGCTCTCTCGTGTTTTTCCATATGGATCAGAATATGCAGCACCCTTGAAAGGCGCGTGTCGTGTCTCATTGCGCAAGCCCATTTGTTTTTCGCAACGCTATCAGTTTCGAATTGACGTAACAATATAAGTTGCGTGACCCTTGACTCGAAAAATCACGTAACAATATAAGTATCGTGAAAATGAACGGGCGCTTCTGCCCGGTCCTGAACGATAGGTGCATCATGAAATTCGACGTCATCATCATCGGCGGCAGTTATGCCGGTCTCTCCGCCGCCCTGCAGCTGGGCCGCGCCAGAAAGAACGTTCTCGTTGTGGATGCCGGTAAAAGAAGGAACCGTTTTGCCAGCCATTCCCACGGTTTTCTTGGTCAGGATGGCAAAGCGCCGGGCGAGATCGTCGCCGAAGCGCGCCGGCAGATCGAGCGCTACAAGACAATTGAGTGGGCGGAAGGCAGTGTGACCGATGTCGAGGGGTCTTCTGGCGATTTCGTCGTCGAGATCGACGGTCGCCGCCGCGAAAGTGCTGCCCGGCTCATCCTTGCCATGGGCGTTACCGATGAGCTGCCGGATATAGCCGGGCTGAAAGAGCGCTGGGGTTCTTCGGTCTTTCATTGCCCCTATTGCCATGGCTACGAACTCGATCAGGGGAAAATCGGCGTCATTGCCGCTTCACCCATGGCTCTTCATCACGCCCTGATGCTGCCGGACTGGGGTGAGACGACCTTCTTTACCAATGGCATATTCGTACCGGATGAGGATCAGGCCGCACTTCTGTCCGCTCGCGGTGTCCGCTTGGAAAAAGATCGTATCGCGGAAATTGCCGGGCATGCGGATGTCGTTCTGGCCGACGGAAGCAACATTGCGCTGGCTGGTCTTTTCACCCAGCCGAAACTGCGGATTACCTCGGACTGGATCGGAAAACTCGGCTGCTCAGTGGAGGAGGGTCCCATGGGATCGAGCATTGTAACTGACGCCATGAAACAGACCACCGCCCGCGGCGTCTTTGCCTGCGGTGATGTCGCAAGACCGGCTGGCTCGGTCGCCCTTGCGGTGGGAGACGGTGCCATGGCAGGTGCGGCGGCTCACCGGTCGATCCTGTTTCCAGAGTGATCAGCTGGAGGTGAGGCTCAGCCAGCGCCCGGGCGGCATGCCGAAAGCATTCTTGAAATGCCGGGTGAAATGCGCCTGATCCGCGAACCCGCAGGCAAATGCCGTTTCAGCAAGGCTGGCGCCGGCCCGCATCATCTCCTTGCATTTTTGCAGTCGCCGCATGATGAGATAACGATGCGGGCTGGTTCCCAGCAGGCCGCGGAAATGCCGGAAGAGCGTAAAGCGGTCGAGCCCGCTTATTCGCTCCAGTTCCTCTGAACCGACAGTGTCGGCGCTGTTCTCCAGCAGATAGTCCCGACACCGCAAAACGGCGGCGTGATCAATCCGTTTAATGGTTGTAGCGCTACCGTTCGAATGTTTGGAAAGCAGATCCGCCAGTCTCGATTGCCAGTCGGTCAGGAGCAGATTGTCCGGCTCGCTTTCGAGATTGCCCAACGCCTCGATCAGACATTGCCGGAACGCGGGGTCCTCGATGATGGGATTTCTTGCAAAGGGCAGCGCCTGATATCCCGCCTGCGCGATTTTTTCCGGCGGAAGATAGAGCATGCGGTAGCGCAGGCCTTCATCCGTGCCTGCGCCGCCATCGTGCACTTCGTCGGGATGCAGCACGATGACATTTCCCGGCATGCTGAAATGCGAGGTGCCGCGATAGGAAAAGGTCTGGACCCCGGAAAGCGTGACGCCGAGCGCATAGGTGTCATGGCGATGCGGCGCATAGGCGTTGCCATGAAAGCGCGCTTCGATGCGTTCTATGCCCTCGCTTGCCGGCGCCTGCACGATCCCCTCGAATTTGCACGAACGTTCAAGATCGATGATGCGCGAAGGGTCTAGGGTTGCTTCTCTTTCGTAACCACAGCCAGATTGAGTTTGCATGTTTGATACCAAGATCGCCGTCATCCTTCGTGATGACCTTGCCGTATGGCAAAAACTGAACGTTACCGCATTTCTCATGTCGGGCATTGTCGCCCAGGCCGGAGAGATCATCGGGGAACCATACCTCGATGGAGCGGGCAACGTCTATAACCCCCTGTCCATCCAGCCGATCGTTGTCATGGCCACGGATCAGGAGGCGCTACGAAAGATCCATCAACGATCCCTCGAGCGCGATGTCACGACATCACTCTACATTGAGGAAATGTTCGCGACCGGGCACGATGTCGCCAACCGTCAGGTATTTTCGGAGTTCTCTCCTGACAATGCCAAGGTGGTTGGCATGGCGCTGAGGGCGGACAAGAAGATCGTCGACAAGATCACCAAAGGCGCAAAGCTGCACACTTAACGATAGGTCTTCAAATACGAAGGGGAGGCTGTAAGCCTCCCCTTCAACAGCGGCGATGGCAATATGATTGCCGCTTATTCGTCGTTCATCTTCAGAGCGGCGATGAAGGCTTCCTGCGGAATTTCCACCTTGCCGAACTGGCGCATGCGCTTTTTGCCTTCCTTCTGCTTGTCCAGAAGTTTGCGCTTGCGCGTCGCGTCGCCGCCATAGCACTTCGCCGTCACATCCTTGCGCAGCGCGCGCACGGTTTCGCGGGCGATGACCTTGCCGCCGATGGCGGCCTGGATCGGAATCTGGAACATGTGCGGCGGAATGAGTTCCTTCAGCTTTTCGCACATGCCGCGCCCGCGCCGGTCGGCCGCCGAGCGGTGCACAAGCATGGAAAGCGCATCCACCGGGTCGCCATTGACGAGGATCGACATCTTGACGAGATCGCCTTCGCGATAGTCGATGATGGTGTAATCGAACGAGGCGTAACCCTTGGAGATGGATTTCAGCCGGTCGTAAAAGTCGAACACCACTTCGTTGAGCGGCAATTCATAGGTGATCATCGCGCGGTTGCCGACATAGGTCAGCTCCGTCTGCAGGCCGCGCCGGTCCTGACAGAGTTTCAGGATGCCACCGAGATATTCGTCCGGCGTCAGGATCGTCGCCTTGATCCACGGCTCGCGGATTTCCTTGATCTTCACCACGTCGGGCATGTCTGCCGGGTTGTGAAGTTCTTTCTCGGTACCGTCAGTCAGCGTCATTTCATAGACAACCGAAGGTGCTGTGGCGACGAGATCGAGATTGAATTCGCGCTCGAGACGTTCCTGAATGATTTCGAGGTGCAGCAGGCCGAGGAAGCCGCAACGGAAACCGAAGCCGAGGGCGGCGGAGGATTCCATTTCGAAAGAGAAGGAAGCGTCGTTGAGGCGAAGCTTGCCGACAGCCGCGCGCAAATCCTCGAAGTCAGCCGCATCCACTGGGAAGAGACCGCAGAATACCACCGGCTGCGCGGGCTTGAAGCCGGGCAGGGCCTGCGCCGTCGGGCGCTTGTCATCGGTGATCGTATCGCCAACACGCGTATCGGCGACTTCCTTGATCGAAGCAGTGATGAAGCCGATCTCGCCGGGGCCGAGGCTATCGACATTGACCATCTTCGGGGTCAACACGCCAATACGCTCGACGCCGTATTTGGCGCCCGAACCCATCATGCGGATCTGCTGACCCTTGGTCAGCACGCCATCGATGACGCGCACGAGAACCATGACGCCGAGATAGGTGTCGTACCAGCTATCGACCAGCAGCGCCTTGAGCGGCCCGTTATCGCCGACATCGCTCTTCGGCGGAGGCAGCTTGTGGACGATGGCTTCCAGAACGTCCGGGATGCCGAGGCCGGTCTTGGCCGAGATCAGCACCGCCTCGGAGGCGTCGATGCCGATAACCTCTTCGATCTGTTCCTTGATGCGATCGGGTTCGGCAGCCGGCAGATCGACCTTGTTGAGAACCGTCACCAGCTCGTGATTGTTGTCGATTGCCTGATAGACATTGGCGAGCGTCTGCGCTTCCACGCCCTGCGATGCGTCCACCACCAGCAGCGAACCTTCGCAGGCCGAAAGCGAGCGGGACACTTCGTAAGCAAAGTCGACGTGGCCGGGTGTGTCGATGAGGTTCAGCACATAGATCTCGCCGTTATTCGCCTTATAGTGCAGGCGCACGGTCTGGGCCTTGATGGTGATGCCGCGCTCGCGCTCGATATCCATCGAATCGAGAACCTGTTCCGACATGTCGCGCTCGGCAAGGCCGCCCGTCGACTGGATCAACCGGTCGGCCAGCGTCGATTTGCCGTGATCGATGTGGGCAACGATCGAGAAGTTGCGAATATGGTCCAGGGGCGTGCGGGTCGAATTTGTGCTCATGCCCCGCGCTATAGCAGGGGCTTCTCATGCCGCAAAGCGGGAATTTGGTTAAAAGCCCTTTAAAATGGGCTTTTCAGCTCGCAAATTGCTCCGGCCAGTCGCGACGGGTGGCCACCTGTCCCTCGGTTCTGAGTCTTGCGACGGCGGTAAGATCGATATCGGCAATCAATAGCGTGCTTTGCGTCACCGCATCGCCGTCGCTTTCCGCAACGATGCCGGATGCCGGCATGCCGTAATCGGAGGGTACGTAAAGCGCCGCACGGCCACGATTTTCATCGACGGCGGGCGACCATGGGGCCTCACCGGCGGTGGGGGAGGAGAGAACGGCATATTGATTTTCCAGCGCCCGCGCCTGCGCGCCGATGCGCACCCGGTAAGCGCCGGCCAGCGTGTCGGTGCAACTGGGAGCGAGGACCAGTTCGACGCCCATCTCCGCCAGCCTGCGGCCCAGCATCGGAAACTCGTTGTCGTAACAGATGAGGATGCCGAGCTTGCCTATCGGCGTCTCAAAAGCCTTCAGTCCCTCGATACCGGCGTAGATGTTCCACTGTTCCCGCTCGAAACGGGTCATGATCTGCTTGTCCTGATAACCGATCAACCCGTCTGGCCCGAACAGCCATGCCCGGTTGCGGAACTTGCCGTCCGGGTCCTTCACCGGTGCGCTGCCCGGCTGGAACAGGATTTGGTGCTGTCGCGCCAGCTCCTCGCAAAGCTCCACCCATGAGGGGATAAGCGGCTGTATCTCTTCGATGGAGCGGTGCAGATCCGACCGTGCCTCGGGCGGTAATTGCCCGGTCAGCGCCATGGCCGAATATTCCGGCAGAAGCAGCAACTCGGCCCCCTTTTCTTTCGCCTCGCGCGCGATGGCGGAAAGATGCGCCGCATAGGCTTCCCATGTCTCGATCAGTTCGATGGTATATTGGCTGGCGGCTAACCGGGTCATCTGTTTCCCTCTCCAGCGGCGATGTTCTTCATCCAGAAGGACAGCGGTTTCGGGCTTTGAGTGCTCTCGTCGATATCCTGCCACGTAAAGCTGGTGCGCAGCTCGGGATGGTGGCGATAGCCCCGCTTTTCCCAGAAGGCGTTGAGCGGCACATAGTCGGCCGGGCGGCGCGGGTGATCGGCCGGTCGCTCGACCGCGCAAAAGGTGCACCAGTGGAAGCCCAGACGTTTTGCATGGGCCTCTCGCTCATCAAAGAAACGCACACCGAGGCCGTGACCACGATAATTCGATAGCAGCACGCTTTCGCCAAAATAAAACAGATCGGACGGGTCGTAACCGGCCGCAAGGAACGGCGCTTTCACCTCTTCGTTCTCCGCCGCCATCGGCATGCCGGTGGACATGCCCACCACCTGCCCATCATCCAGCGCCAGCACGAAAACCGCGCCTTCGGTATCGGCATAGGTTGCCAGATATTTCCGCTCATGGTCCAGCGAGCCGTCATAGAGATAGGGAAAGGCGCGGAACACCTCAATCCGCAGGCGCGCCAGGTCGTCAAAACAGGCAACGGCGTCGATGCCGGAAAGAGACTTGATTTCGACGGTCATGGGCATTTTCACTTTCGGTTGCACTGGTTATACCGTCATGGAAAACCCGCGCAAGCATTGAACGGAGAAGACGATGACCGCCACAGAGACCATCCGCGCCTATTACGATGCCTTCAACCGTCAGGACATGGATGCCTTTCTGGCGCTGCTTCACGATGAGGTGGTGCATGACATCAATCAGGGTGAGCGCCAGACCGGCAAGGCCGCTTTTGCTTCCTTCATGGACCATATGAACCGCTCCTATAAGGAAAACCTCACCGACATGGTCATCATGGTGAGCGAGGACGGCCAGCACGCTTCCGCCGAATTCATCGTCAATGGCGAATATCTCAAGACCGACGAAGGATTGCCCGAGGCTAATGGCCAGAAATACGTCCTGCCCGCCGGTGCCTTCTTCGACCTCAGAGACGGAAAAGTTAGCCGAGTAACAAACTACTATAATCTGAACGACTGGATTGCCCAGGTCGGCGCCTGAGGCCTTCGTCGCTTCCGCCACAATGGCCATCCGAGAGTAATCGTTGTTTCCACTATTGTGGATATTGACTCCATCATATGAGAATTATAATCATCATATGATGGAAAACGAAGATCATATTCTCGAACGTTCGATTGGTGAGCGGATCAGGGTACTGCGGGCTGAAAACGGCCTGACACTGGATCGGCTTGCCTCCGAATCCGGCGTCAGCCGTGCTATGATTTCCCGCATCGAACGTGGTGAGGCAAGCCCGACGGCGTCGCTGCTCGCCCGCATCTGCGCCGCGCTCGGCCTGTCGCTTTCCGGTTTCTTCGCGGAAAATGAACAGGCGGTTTCCCCGCTGGTGAAGAAGCGGGACCAGCAGCTCTGGAAAGATCCCGAAACCGGTTATCTCCGCCGCGCCATCTCCCCGCCGCGTGTGGGTTCCGCTGTCGATATTGTCGAGGTCGAGTTTCCACCCGGCGCGCGTGTCGGCTTTCCGCCACATGCGGCAAGCCGGGGCATGACGCAATATGTCTGGCTTTTCGAAGGAGTTCTGGAGATGACGAGCGGCGCTGCGGTGCACCTGATGGAGCCCGGAGATTGCCTTTTCATGCCGGTTGGTGAGGGACATGTTTTCCATAATCCTTCCGAAAAACCCGCCCGTTACGCCGTCGTGCTGGACCAAAGACAGCGCTGATTTTTCCCGACAGGAGTTTTTATGGCCACCATCCGAGTGCTGAACGGGCAAGAGACGCTCGACGTCCTACCGGAACTCTGCGAAGTCCTTTCCGCCTGCGTCAATGGCGGTGCATCCGTCGGTTTCATGTTGCCTTTCTCGCCACAGGATGCCGAACCGTTCTGGCGAGCCGTGGCGGAAGTGGCGGGTGAGGGCGGTACAATCCATGCCGTGGCGGAAGTGGATGGCAAGGTGGTGGGCACCGTGCAGGTGGGCCTTGCTTCCAAACCCAACCAGCCGCATCGAGGCGATCTGATGAAGCTTCTCGTACATCCGTTGGCCCGCGGTCTCGGGCTTGCCCGAAAGCTCATGCAAAAGGTGGAAGAGGAAGCTGCAGCCCGTGGCCGTACCCTGCTGGTGCTGGATACGGCCACGGGCAGCGATGCGGAGGCGATTTATCCCCGCCTCGGCTGGGAGCGGGTGGGGGTCATTCCGGATTACGCCCTGTTTCCAGATGGGCGCTATTGCGGCACGACCCTGTTTTATAAGCGGATCGGCTAGAGCATTTCCGCCGCTTATTGCCCCGGTTTCAGCGTGCGGTTGAAGGCGGCAACAATCATCTTTTCCAGTTCAGCATGAATATCTGCGCGCTCGCGCGGTCCGGCCGGTTCGCAGATTGGATCGCGCTCGCCGACGGATTTGAGAAACGCATCGGCATCCGGCTTGCATAGGGGCAGGAAGCTGAAATGGTTGGCCTCATCGACCTGCTGATAGGTCGAGCCAGGCACCTCGGCCGCCAGTCTGTCCGCCAGCACGGCCGGTGGAATTTTCCCCTTGCTGCCGAGATTGATGAAGGTCAGCGGAATATCGATTGTTTTCAGGCTGACCGGCTGGAAGGCGAGTGCGAGGCCAGGATCTACCAGCACGGCGGAGCGGATGCGAGGGTCACGGTTCTGCTGCTCGAAACGGGCCTTGTCGAGGGTTCCGAGGTCGAGCTTCGGCACGCTGACCGGCTCGTTATTGAGATAACCCCGGCCACCAGCGAACCATTGGCAATCCATCATCGTGGCATACTCTTCGCAATAACGCGCGTAGGCAGTGAGATCGGCGCGTGCGCCCGAAATCTCCATCGCCGCGCTGCCGCCGAGCGAAAAGCCGAGCACGCCGATCCTCTGCGCATCGATCGCGCCGGACCATTTGCCCTGCGTCGTCAGCGCTGTAAGGATCGTGGAAAGATCACCCGTCCGCTCCCAGATTTTCGGCGTATCGGCAGGTGTTGAATCGCCGCTGGTGGTGCCGGGATGGTTGGGGCCGGCGACGATGAAACCCTCGCTCGCAAGCTTTGCGGCGATCCAGGCCATGCCGCTTACTCTCGAGCCCGAGCCGTGTGACAGAAGCACCAGCGGCAGGCGACCCGATTGCACCGCACCGTCCTTGAAGACGGGCGTGCCTTGAAAAATCCGGTCCTCGCCGGAAAGCGTCTGCGTGCCGTTGCCCTCCGAAGGATACCAGACGGTAACGGCAAGGTCTTTGCCACGGTCGGGAGAATGGATGGCGATGTCGCTGACACCAACTGCTTCATTTGCAAAAGCCGGCTGGGTAATGAGAGCGGAAAACAGCATGGTGGTGATGGTGACGATGGGGCGCATGAAAAACCTCTTGCGGTCGGAAAGAACGAGACCCAATCTGCGCTGTCATCTGTTTTCCGCGTCCTTGATCGCGTTTGAGGTCGTACCGAAACGCGATCTGGTCCATGAAAAGACAGCAGGTCGTTGATCCGGGATATTTATTCGTGCTTTTCATTCCCCTGCCATTCGTCGTGGCGCTTCTGCTGGTCGTTATGTTCATCGTCTTTTTCCGAAGCGGAGACGACGTGCGGACGAACCGCGCCTTTCTGGCTCTGATTGCGCTTTGCGCGGTACAATCGGTTCTTGTCGGCCTGCGCTGGGGGTATGGCGTGAATGCGGTGCGTTATGTTTTGCCTGTCCTCGCCGCCTGCCTGCCGCCACTTGTCTATATCGCCTTCCGTGGCTTGATGAGGGTCGGGGCAGACAGCAGGAGGGCGATGCTGGCAAGTCTTGTGCTCTCGCCTCTGCTGATTATCGTTCTGGAATTCGCCCTGCCGGTGGCGATCGATCTTGCCCTGATCCTCATCTTTGTCGGCCATGCCACCGCACTGCTTCTTCTGGGAGGAAAAGGGCCGGATGGGCTGGACGAGGCGCAATTCGCCAGCGTCACCTCGGCGCACAGGGCACTGATCATCGCCGCCGTGGCGCTATGTGTTTCGGCGCTGTTTGATCTTCTCGTGTTCCTCGATTTTGAATGGGCGCATGGGGAAAATGTCGCCGCGCTCGTCAGTAATGCCAATCTTTTCGGGCTGTTGCTGATCGGGCTGATGGCCGCCCTGGCTGGAAAAAGCAAAGCGCCGCAAACGGCTGCGGAGCCGGCTGGTGAATTGCCGCCTGCCTCAGAGCCATCGGACCAGGACCGGGACATCGTCGCAAGCCTCGACCAATTGATGACAACACAGGCGCTTTACCGTGACGACAACCTCAATCTGACGCGGCTGGCCAGACGCCTCGGCCTGCCAAGCCGGCAGATTTCCGGTGCGATCAATCGTTCCCTCGGCATTAATGTCTCGCAATATGTCAATCAGCTTCGTATCCGCGAAGCCTGTCGTTTGCTGGAAGAGACGGAGCAATCGGTGACCGCGATCATGTTCTCCTCGGGTTTCCAGACCAAGTCCAACTTCAACCGGGAATTTCGCCGTGTCACCGGCATGAGCCCGGTGGACTGGCGTGAACGGGAAGTATGGAAACTGGTTTCGCCAAACAAAACGGCCACCCGGCAGATGCCGGATGACCGTCTGAAGATGGTCAGGAAATGATGAGGATCAGAGCGTGCCGTTGCGCTGCTGGATCATCATGTAGGTATCATAGGTATATTCGGCGATCTGCGCCCAGAGATAGGCGTCTTTCTTGAACGCCTGCTGGCTTTCGTAGATCTTCTTGAAGCTCTCGTTCTTTGCCGAAATCTCCGCATAGGTCTCCACCGCCGCCTTGTGGCAGACGTCGAGGATTTCCTGGCTGAACGGCCGCAGGATGGCGCCCTGCGCCACGAGTTCCTTCAGCGCCTTCGGGTTGTGCGCGTCGTAACGCTCCAGCATGCTGGCGCTGCCGGCGGCGCAGGCGTCTTTCAGGATGCGCTTGTAATTTTCCGGCAACTCGTTGAACTTCTGCAGGTTCACGAAGGCATGCACGGCCGGGCCGCCTTCCCACCATGCCGGATAGTAGTAGTACTTTGCGACCTTGTAGAAGCCGAGCTTCTGGTCGTCATAGGGGCCGACAAATTCGGTGGCGTCGATTGTACCCTTTTCCAGAGCGGCATAGACATCGCCACCGGCGATCTGCTGCGGGGTAACGCCAACCTTCTGCATCACCTGGCCGGTGAGGCCGGCAATGCGCATCTTCAGGCCTTTGAGGTCGTCGATGGTATTGATTTCCTTGCGGAACCAGCCGCCCATCTGAGCGCCTGTGTTGCCGAGCAGGATCGAGTAGATATTGTGCTGGGCAAGGAATTCGTTGAGCAGCTCATTGCCGCCGGCCTGATTGAACCAGGCATTCGTCTGACGCGCGTTGAGACCGAACGGAACCGAGGTTCCAAGCGCGAAGGTCGGGTCCTTGCCAACGTAATAATAGGCGCAGGTATGCGCCATTTCGACGGTTCCGGCCGTCACCGCATCCGCCGCCTGCAGCGCCGGCACGATTTCACCGCCGGCGAAATGCTGGATGACGAAGTTGCCGCCGGAAGCTTCCTTGACGTGATCGGCGACCATCTGGCCGGCACCGAAAAGAATGTCGAGGCCCTTGGTGAAGGACGACGTCATGCGCCAGGTGATTTTGGGGTTTTCCTGCGCAATGGCCGGAGCGGCCAGCGCGGTTGCGGTAACACCGGCGCCAAGAGCGCCCGCCTTGCGGATAAATGATCTGCGATCCATGTCGATAAGCCCTGATACGTCCGTATATTACAGGCGAACCGCACGGTACGCCTCCCAAGGGCTACTAAACATTTATCCTTGCAACCATCAAGAGGGAATGTTTCAAACTTGCGCGCTCTTTTGTAATGCCTGTCGATCGCCGTTTTGGCACGTGATCGCGTTCTTCTTGTGGTCTCTGCCCCGCCGTGGTCAGGGTTGCGTGCGTTTTAACGCCGGATCGTCCAGCGCAGGGTTATAAAACAGCGAGAGCGTCAGGCTTCTGGCGATGCGTTCGGCCGTTTCCATGAACCAGTCATGGGCCTCTCTGCTCGGCGCGATATCGTCAAGCGTTGCCGAAAACAGCGCCAGCCATTGCGGGAAAAGTTCGGCTGTCATGTTTTTGACGCCCAGATGCGCCTGCACCGGCTTGCCACCGTAACTGCCATTCTTGAAGGCGACAGCCGACCAGAACTGCTTCATTTTGGCCATGTGTTCCGGCCAACGCCCGGACAGACGCGCATCGAAGACCGGTCCGAGCGTCGGATGTTTTAGAACGCGGCCATAAAATGTCTCCACCAGCAGATCGATGAAACCGGCATCGACGCCGATCTGCGCCATGGCGCTTTCCGCCCGGTTTTGAATTTCCGCGTTATGGGCGGCCCTTGCCGCAATCGGATCCTGCATCGTACTTCCTTTTCCGCGAATTTACGCTGCTTGGCCGCGCTCGGCAATGCGACGCATTGCCGTATTAGAATTGTTCTAAAAAGCTTGATTGTGATGGTGCGTCGCTGTATTTAGAATTATTCTAAAAAGGTTTCAGCCATGTTCCACAGTCTTTTTTCCCTGTCCAAGCGCCCCTTCTCCTCGCTCGGCGAGCAGGAAATCCTGGCACTCGCCATCTCGTCGGAAGAGGACGATTCCCGTATTTACCGCTCCTACGCCGATCACCTGCGCGGGCAATATCCGCAATCGGCAAAAGTCTTCGATGACATGGCCGAAGTCGAGCAGCAGCATCGAAATGTGCTGATCGATATGCATCGCCGCCGCTTTGGAGAAACCATCCCGCTGATCCGCCGCGAACATGTGCGTGGTTTTTACGAGCGCACGCCGGACTGGCTGGTGAAAAACCTGTCGCTGGAGAAAATTCGTGCCCAGGCCGAATTGATGGAAGCGCAGGCGATCCGGTTCTACGATGAAGCGGTCAAGCGCACCACCGATGCCTCGACGCGCCAGCTGCTCGGTGATCTGGCTGAGGCGGAGCGGGGTCACGAAGACGTCGCGCATATGCTGCAAGAGAAGCATCTCGATGAAGATGGCAAGACCGAAGAGGCTGAAACCGCAAAACGCCAATTTCTGCTAACCTATGTGCAGCCGGGCCTTGCGGGCCTGATGGATGGCTCCGTCTCGACGCTTGCGCCGATCTTCGCGGCCGCCTTCGCAACGCAGGATACCTGGCAGACTTTTCTGATCGGCCTTTCGGCTTCCGTCGGCGCGGGTATTTCCATGGGCTTTACCGAAGCCGCCCATGATGATGGCAAGCTTTCGGGTCGGGGTTCTCCGCTAAAGCGCGGCCTTGCCTCCGGCATCATGACCGCGATCGGCGGGCTTGGTCACACATTGCCTTATCTTATCCAGCACTTCTGGGTCGCCACAGCCATCGCCGCCATCATTGTTTTCGTGGAACTCTGGGCCATCGCCTTCATTCAGAACCGCTTCATGGAAACGCCGTTCCTGCGGGCAGTGTTTCAGGTGGTGCTGGGCGGTTCGCTGGTGCTGGCGGCTGGTATCATCATCGGCAATGGCTGAGGAATAAAAAAGCCCGCAGCGTCTGCTGCGGGCTTTTTGCGTCAAGTCTATGATCGCTGTCGATCAGCGCAACGCGCCGACCAGAACGTCGCGGCCATCTTCGATGGAGACCCAGCGGCCCGTATTGAAGGACGCCTGCCGCTTCAGATAGGTGTAATTGGTATCTGTCCAGAGCTTCACGTCGTCGGTCAGGTTGTCGAGAATATAATCGCCATCGGTGGTGCGAAGCGCCAGCACGGCATGGCCTTCACCGTCCGGCTTGCGCACGACCGTGATCAGCAGGTCGGCCACGGAGAAACCGCGCTCGATCAGCTTCTTACGCTTCAGCAGCACGAAATCTTCGCAGTCACCGGCGGTCGTCGGATATTCCCAGACTTCGTCCTTGCCGTAGATTTCCAGATCGGTCATCGCCACGATGGTGGTGTTGACGGAGGTGTTGATCTCACGAATGACGCCCCAGCCATATTCCGTGACACGCGGCGGCGGCGTCATCTTGTTGCGAATGTTGCATTCATCCGCATATTTCTGACAGAACTCGTAATGGCCGATCGGCTGGGAGGTAATCCCGCCCGTCACCATGGAAGGGCTTCCCTTGGTTTCCGCCGTGGCGGAGGCAGCAGTCATTAGCCCGGCAGCAACTGCAAACAGCAGTGCACGCGCCAGCGGTGCGTTCATCATGAAACCCGTCCCTTAATTCTTAACGAAAAGTTAAGAGGGATGGGGGGTGTGAGTCAATCGCTACCAATGGGTGGCACGCAAGACTCGTTGAATATGGTTAAGAGCGTTGCGCAAATGCCTATATTGCAAGGGCTCTGACGGCAGCCAGCATCCGGTCGATATCCTGCGGTCGGGAAAGCCGGTGGTCGCCGTCGCGGATCAGCGTCAGGACGACATCGTCGGCGGGAAGATGTTCAACAAGCTTCAGCGTATGCTGATAGGGAACATCGGGGTCGCGCATGCCCTGCAGGATGTGAACGGGGCAGCCGGTGGTGATGATGCCGGTGAGCACGCGGTTCTGCTTTCCGTCCTCCATCAGCGCCCGGGTAAAGATGTTGGGCTCGGGGCTGTATTCCGAATGTTCCTCGAAATAGCCTCTCTCCACCAGCGAGGTCTTTTCCGCTTCCGTCAGGCTGGGTTCTATCAGTTCTGCCGTGAAATCGGGAGCGGGGGCAATCAGAACCAGACCGGCGACGGAGGGCGCGTCGCCCGCCTTGCGCAGCTCCTCGACCATGCGCAACGCGATCCACCCGCCCATGGACGAACCGACGAGCACGACGCGCGACGGTGCCTTGGTGCACACCACGGCGAGCGCTTCTTCCAGCCACCGGGAAATCGTGCCTTTGTTGAAATCGCCGCCAGAAGCTCCGTGGCCGGAATAATCGAGCCGCAGGCAGGCAAGACCGTTTTCCTCTGCAAAGCGGTCGAGCTCGACCGCCTTGGTTCCCGTCATGTCGGAGCGGTAGCCGCCGAGCCAGACGAGCAGGGGTGCATCCGGCTGTGATGTCGCGCGGCGATGTAGAAAAGCAATGTTGCGGGCGTCGTCACCCGTTCCTATATGCAGGAATTCCGCGGCTTGTTCGGTCATGTATATGCAATTCTCCTGATTTTCGTGCAATATCGGCGACGTATTTGCAAAAACCGTGGCAAGAGGTGATCTTTTCGGGCAGATATGCTATTGACTTCGCCACGGCAATAACGACATTTCCGCCGCTTGTACCAAACAAGCTGTTTTTTGCTGACGTGATCCAGAAACAGATCAGGAGAATACGACCATTCGCAGACCTTTCAAAGCCGATGCCCCCGTCAAGGAGGGCCCGCGCTCCAACCGGGAAATTCGGGTTCCCAGAGTTCAGCTTATTGATGAAGAGGGCCAGAACCTCGGTAGCATGCCGACGGATCAGGCTTTGAAAATGGCGGAGGATTCCGGTCTCGATCTCGTTGAGATTTCGCCGAACGCCGAACCGCCTGTATGCAAGATCCTCGATCTCGGTAAGCTTAAATACTCGACCCAGAAAAAGGCCGCCGAAGCGCGCAAGAAGCAGAAGATCGTCGAAGTTAAAGAAATCAAGATGCGCCCCAACATCGACACGCATGACTATGACGTGAAGATGAAGGCGATGAACCGGTTCTTTGACGAAGGTGACAAGGTGAAGGTGACGCTGAAGTTCCGTGGCCGTGAAATGGCCCACCAGGAACTTGGCATGAAGCTTCTCCTCCAGGTGAAGGAAGATACCCAGGCGATTGCCAAGGTTGAAGCCGAGCCGAAGCTGGAAGGCCGTCAGATGATGATGGTTCTTGCCCCGAGATAATTTGCGCCAGTCCTGAAAGCTGCGTAAATCACCGCCGCAAGGGGAAATTTTCTTTCCCCGTTGCGCTTTTAGCCTACTGCGGTTATAAGCGCGCGTCCGAACGGTCCGGCAGGGCATGCCGAGGCCGTTCCTGAATAGCTTGAAATAGGCCTCGTCTGCCTGTTTCGATACAAAAACACGGAGTAGCAAAATGCCCAAGATGAAGACGAAGTCCGCTGCAAAAAAGCGGTTCAAGATCACCGCTACCGGCAAGGTTGTTGCAGCCGCCGCCGGTAAGCGCCACGGCATGATCAAGCGTACCAACAAGTTCATTCGCGACGCGCGTGGAACCATGGTTCTCGCCGAAGCTGACGGCAAGAAAGTCGTCAAGAACTACCTGCCGAACGGTCTCTGAGACTTTTCCGCACTTTTGGACACTTTAAGGAGATCATGACATGGCACGCGTAAAACGTGGCGTAACTTCCCGCGCCAAGCACACCAAGACACTCAAGGCAGCCAAGGGCTTCTACGGCCGCCGCAAGAACACCATCCGCGCAGCAAAGGCTGCCGTGGATCGTTCCAAGCAGTACGCTTACCGCGACCGCAAGGTTAACAAGCGCAACTTCCGCGCTCTGTGGATCCAGCGTATCAATGCTGCTGTTCGCGAATTCGGCCTGACCTACGGCCGCTTCATCGACGGCCTGAACAAGGCTGGTATCGAAGTCGACCGCAAGGTTCTGTCCGACATGGCTATCCATGAGCCGGCAGCATTCGGTGTACTCGTCGAAACGGCGAAGAAGGCTCTTGAGTACCTCAAGGATGCCGGTACGACCAATGAGTTTGAAACCGCTGTAAAGTAATTACGGCGCGGACAATCTGTTGTTCATTTAAAACCCGCGCCGGTCCTCCGGCGCGGGTTTTTCGTTTTAGACGTTCATGGCAATTCCGGCAAAAGCGTCAGGCGCTGTTCACCGGATTTGTCGGAGACAAAAGGGTGGGGCATCGGCCGGTATTTGTCCGGGGAGGCTCCCGGGGGCAAAAAATGCTGGTTGCCGCAAGCGAAGTGGAAAAGGCAAAGGGTTTCCGCGTCCATCTTGAGGATGGCGATATCGCGGCCTTGATGCGGGCTTTGCTTCAGAGCGAGCGCCGTGTGCAGAAACTTGAGCTTTCCACCGCCACAGTCTGGATCAAGCGTCAGGGCACGGAAACGCCGTCCTGGTGGATGAAGCTGCAGACTTTTCTCGCAAAACTCCTTCCCTACACCTTCATGCGGCCTTCGCCGCCGCTAGACGGTGTCGGACTGATGCGCCGCGAACTCGAAACGCTGGAGGTCTTCAAGGCCCGTGGTTTTCCCGTGCCACCCATCATCTATTCCTCGCTGACGGCCGTCGTTCTGGGCGATGTCGGCCCCACCATCATGGAGCGGATGGATGTGATTAAGGCAGCGCGACCGGCCGAGCACGATGCCCTGCTCGTGAAATCTGCAGAGGCGCTCGGTGAATTGCATGCGGCGGGTCTGTGCCATGGACGCCCGCATGTGCGCGACTTCTTTCTTGAAGAGGGCCGTGTCGGTTTCATGGATTTCGAGGAGCGCCCTCAGGAGGTCATGCCACTGGAAACGGCGCAGGCGCGCGATATCTGGCTACTGTTTTTACAGGTCGCGACACGCGCCTGTGACGCGCCGGAAACCTGTGACGCCGCCTTTTCCCGCTGGCGTGAAAACGCCCCGCCCCGGGCGCTGGAAGAATTGTGCCGCCTCACCGGCATTCTCGGGCGATTTTTACCGCTTGCCCGGTTGATCGGGCGCGTGCGGATGGGTAGTGATCTGCGACGCTTTATCATGGCGACCGACTATCTGATGAATGCTGTGAACCCCGAAGCCGCTCTCAAAAAAACCGGCAAGGCAGGAAAAGATGACTGAACTTGATACCTTGAAATCGCAACTGATGTCGGAGATCGCCGCCGCTGCCGATGAGCCGGCCATCGAAGCCGTGCGCGTTTCCGCACTCGGCAAGAAGGGCTCGGTTTCGGAGCTTCTGAAGACGCTGGGATCGATGACGCCGGAAGAGCGCCAGACGCGCGGCGCCGCCATCAACCAGCTCAAGACCGAAATCACGGACCTGATCGGCGAACGCAAGACCGGCCTGAAGGATGCCGCGATTGCCGCCCGCCTGAAGGCGGAGACGCTGGATGTCAGCCTGCCGGTTCGCCAGTCGCCGGCCGAGCGTGGCCGCATCCATCCGATCAGCCAGATCGTCGATGAAATCACCGCGATTTTTGCGGATATGGGTTTCTCGATCGCCGAAGGCCCGGATATCGAAACCGACTATTACAACTTCACGGCGCTGAATTTTCCCGAAGGCCATCCGGCCCGCGAGATGCACGACACTTTCTTCTTGCCTGCGAATGAAAAGGGCGAGCGCAAGGTGCTGCGCACCCATACCTCGCCCGTGCAGATCCGCACCATGGAAAGCCAGAAGCCGCCGATCCGCATCGTCATTCCCGGCAAGACCTATCGTCAGGATTCCGACGCTACCCATTCGCCGATGTTCCATCAGGTCGAAGGTCTTGTCATCGACAAGAAAGCGCATGTCGGCAATCTGCGCTGGGTGCTGGAAGAGTTCTGCAAGACCTTCTTTGAGGTCGACAGCGTCGTCATGCGCTTCCGCCCGTCCTTCTTCCCGTTCACGGAGCCGAGCTTCGAGGTGGACATCCAGTGCGACCGTTCCGGCCCGATCGTCAAGTTCGGCGAAGGTAACGACTGGATGGAAATCCTCGGCTGCGGCATGGTGCACCCGAATGTGCTGCGCGCCGGCGGGCTGGATCCTGATGAATATCAGGGCTTTGCCTGGGGCATGGGCCTCGACCGCATCGCCATGCTGAAATACGGCATGCCGGACCTGCGCGATTTCTTCAACGCCGATGTCCGCTGGATGAACCATTACGGCTTCCGCCCGCTCGACATGCCGACGCTGTTCGGCGGTTTGAGCGTTTAATCCGGTTAGCCAAGGAGCAAAGACATGAAATTCACTCTTTCCTGGCTGAAAGAGCATCTCGAAACCGATGCGACGCTGAACGAGATTTGCGAACGGCTGACGGCGATCGGTCTCGAAGTCGAGGACGTTGACGACAAGGCGGCCTATAAGCCTTTCGTCATCGCCAGGGTCGTTTCCGCCGAAAAACACCCCGAGGCCGACCGCCTCAAGGTGCTGATGGTGGATGCCGGTGATGGCAAGCCGGTGCAGATCGTCTGCGGTGCGCCGAATGCCCGTGCCGGCCTCGTCGGCGCGTTGGCGCGTCCCGGCATGTATGTTCCGGGTATCGATGTCACGCTGGCTATCGGTAAGATTCGCGGTGTCGAAAGCCACGGCATGATGTGCTCCGAAAAAGAGCTCAACATTTCCGACGACCATGACGGCATCATCGATCTGCCGCAGGATGCGCCTGTTGGTACGTCCTTCGCCACCTATGCCGGTCTCGATGATCCGGTCGTCGAAATCAACCTGACGCCGAACCGTCCTGACTGCACCTCGATCTATGGCATTGCCCGTGATCTCGCCGCTTCCGGTCTCGGCAAGCTGAAGACGAGACCCGCGCCATCCTTCAAGGTTGAAGGTGCAACGCCTGTTGATGTGAAGCTGGAACTGGATGATGCGGCGCTTTGCCCCGGCTTTTCACTGCGCATCGTGCGCGGTGTGAAGAATGGCCCAAGCCCAAAATGGATGCAGCAGCGCCTGATGGCGATCGGCCTGCGCCCCATCAACGCGCTCGTCGACATCACCAACTACATGACCTTCGATCAGGGCCGGCCGATGCACGTCTTCGACGCTGCCAAGGTCAAGGGCGACCTTACGGTTCGCCGCGCGAAGGAGAGTGAAACCATCCTCGCGCTCGACCAGCGGGAATATAAGCTCGGCCCGAACAATGTCGTCATTGCCGATGAAAAGGGCCTCGAGTCCATCGGCGGCGTCATGGGCGGCGAACATTCCGGCTGCGATGAAAACACCGTCGATGTGCTGATCGAGTCCGCTCTTTGGGATCCGATCAATATCGCCAAGACCGGCCGTTCGCTTGGCATCATCACCGATGCCCGTTATCGTTTCGAGCGCGGCGTCGATCCGGACTATATGGTTCCGGGTCTGGAACGCACCACAGAACTGGTTCTGGAACTGTGCGGCGGCGTTGCCGGCGAAGCCCGCGTCGTCGGTTACAAGGGCCACCAGCCCAAGATCGTTGATTTCCCGCTGGCGGAAGTCAAGCGCCTCACGGGCCTTGAAGTCTCTTCGCAGGAGAGCATCGCCATTCTCAAAGGTCTCGGTTTCGGGGTCGAGGGTACGGGCGAGCGCGTTTCCGTTACCGTCCCGTCCTGGCGACCGGATGTCGATGGCAAGGCCGATCTGGTGGAAGAAGTCATGCGCATCCATGGCGTCGACAACATCAAGCCAGAACCGCTGGAAAACTTCGGCGCTGTCAACGGCCGAATCCTGACCACGCTGCAAATCCGCACCCGCATTGCGCGCCGCGCGCTTGCCAGTCGTGGCATGCTCGAGGCCGTCACCTGGTCCTTCATTCCGGAAGCGCAGGCAAAGCTCTTCGGCGGCGGGTCGCCGGCCCTGAAGCTCGCCAACCCCATTGCAGCCGATATGTCGGACATGCGGCCCTCGCTGCTGCCTGGTCTGCTGACTGCGGCACAGCGCAATGCCGACAAGGGCCATGGTGATGTCGCGATCTTCGAGGTCTCCGGCACCTATGAGGGCGATACGCCGGAAGCGCAGCGCCGTGTCGCAGGCGGTGTGCGCCGTGGTACGGCCTCGCTCGCAGGCAGCGGCCGCATGTGGTCGAATGCCGCAAAGGGCGGCGGCAAGCCGGTGGATGTCTACGACGCCAAGGCCGATGCGCTCTCGGTGCTCGAAGCCTGCGGCTTGCCCATGGCCAATGTGCAGATCGAAGCAGGCGCTCCCGCCTGGTATCACCCCGGCCGTTCCGGCACCATCAAGATGGGGCCTAAGGTCGTGCTCGGATATTTCGGTGAGTTCCATCCGAAGACGCTGTCCGAACTCGATGTTTCCGGCGCTTTTAGCGGTTTTGAAATCTATCTCGATGCCATGCCGGAGCCGAAGAAGAAGGCGACCCGCACCAAGCCTGCGCTCGAGCTTTCGCCTTTCCAGGCGGTCAAGCGTGACTTCGCCTTTGTGGTCGACAAGTCAGTGGAAGCAGGCGCGATCATCAAGGCCGCAACCAGCGCCGACCGCAAACTGATCACCGGCGTCAATGTCTTCGACATCTTTGAAGGCGCATCGCTTGGCGAAAACCGCAAGTCGGTCGCCATCGAGGTCCAGATCCAGCCGGTCGACAGGACGCTGACGGATGAGGATTTCGAGGCGCTGACGGTCAAGATCGTCGGCAATGTCGAGAAGTCGACGGGCGGCGTTCTGCGTGCCTGAAAGCGGATGATGGAATGAAAGAAGCCGCGGCGGTTGCCGCGGCTTTTTTGTTTTTAGCGGTTGGCCATCTGCGACATGCGTTCGGGATATCGTTCCCCCGCAACCTTTGCCGGCGAGAGCAGCGCACCGAGGCTCGCGACTTCGTCCGCCGTCAGTGAAACATCCGCTGCAGCGGCATTTTTCTCCAGATTGGCAATTTTTGTGGTGCCGGGGATCGGAACGATGAAGTCGCCCTGCGCCAGCACCCAGGCAAGCGCCAGTTGCCCGGCAGTAACGCCCTTGTCAGTCGCCATGTCTTCCAGAAGCTTGATGAGCGCCAGATTGGCGTCGAAATTTTCACTTTGGAAGCGCGGCAGGCCGCGGCGGAAATCATCGGAGGCAAGTCCGTCGAGTGACTTCAGCGCACCCGTCAAGGCGCCGCGGCCGAGCGGGCTGAAGGGTACGAAGCCGATGCCGAGTTCACGGCAGGTATCCAGCACGCCATTTTCTTCGGGATCGCGGGTCCAAAGCGAATATTCGCTTTGAATGGCCGCAATCGGATGAATGGCATGCGCTTTGCGAAGCGTTTCGGCACTGGCTTCCGACAGGCCGAGATGTTTCACCTTGCCCTCTCGGACCAGATCCGCCATAGCGCCCACCGTATCTTCGATCGGGACATCAGGATCGACGCGATGCTGGTAGAACAAGTCGATGACATCGACGCCAAGGCGTTTGAGCGAGGCTTCGGCGACGGCGCGCACATTTTCCGGCCGGCTGTCGGTGCCCACCATCATCTGGCCTGCGGGTTTGCTGGCGTCGATCCGGAAACCGAACTTGGTGGCGATGACCACCTTGTCGCGATAGGGCTTCAAGCCTTTGCCGACGAGAATCTCATTATTGTAAGGCCCATAAACCTCTGCCGTATCAAAAAAGGTAACGCCGAGTTCGACGGCGCGGTGCAGCGTCGCTATTGCACTGCTTTCATCGCCGGTCGGGCTATAGGCATGGGTCATTCCCATGCAGCCGAGGCCAAGCGCCGAAACGGATAGGTTGTTTCCAAGGGTTCTTTGTTTCATCTGTTCGTCCTTCCATAAGGAACCGCCCGTCATCAGGGCGTGATCAGAAAATAGCGTCTCATGGCGGCAAAAATAATCGCTGCAAATCCGCTTGGGTTGTTCTATCATTTAGAACAATGAACCGTGTGCAACTCTCCCAACTGGCCGTTCTCGCCGCCGTTGCCGAAGGCCGCAGCTTCCGCAAGGCCGCGGCCGAACTCGCGATAGCGCCCTCTGCCGTCAGCCATGCGGTGTCGTCGCTGGAGGCAAGCCTTGGCCTGCGCCTGCTTCATCGTACCACCCGCAGCGTCTCGCCGACAGAGGAGGGCAGGCGGCTTCTCGAAACACTGGGTCCGGCGCTCGCCGATATCGATGCGGTCATCGAGACGCTTGCCGAGCATGGTGGGAGACCGGCCGGTCCCTTGCGCATCACCCTGCCGCGACTGGCGGCCGAGGATCTCATCGTGCCGCGGTTGGGCGAGTTCCTGCGGCTATATCCCGATATTTCGCTCGAAATCTCAACGGATGATCGTTTCGAAGATATCGTCGCAAAGGGGTTCGACGCCGGTCTGCGGCTCGGGGAACACCTCGATGCGGATATGATTGCGGTGAAAGCCAGCGGCGCGTGGCGCGGCGCGATTGTTGGTTCTCCGTTCTATTTTGCGGAAAATCCACCGCCACGCGATCCCAGGGAGCTCATCCGGCATCGCTGCATTCGCCGGCGTTTCGCCAGCGGGCTTATCTACCGCTGGGAGCTGGAGAAGGACGGCAAGCCGCTGGTGGTCGATGTCCAGGGACCCTTGATCCTGTCGGACCAGAGCCTCATTCGTCGGGCGGCAATCGACGGGGCAGGGCTTGCCTTTGTTTTCGAGCAGCGCGTCGAGGACGATATCAGGGAGGGCCGGCTCATCCGTGTGCTGGACGACTGGTGCGCGCCGTTTGACGGCTTTTACATCTATTATCCCTCGCGCCGGCAGATGCGCCCGGCGCTGAGGGCTTTCGTCGATTTTTTTCGCTTCAAAGCATGATCAGAACTTGATGCGATAGCGTATATGGCCGTCGCTCTTCACGTAGCTGTCATAGAGCTTCTGAGCACGGTGATTGTGCTCGTCGGTGTTCCAGTAAAGCCGTGACCAGCCCTTTTCCTTGCAGATACCGATGAGGTCGTCCATCAGCGCCCGGCCTGTCCCCTTGCCACGGATTTCACCATCGACATACAAGTCTTCCAGATAGCAATCCGGTGTCTTCACCCAGGTGGAGTCATGAAAGTGATGAATGGCGAAACCGGCCATCTGGTCGCCCAGCGAAGCCACACGCATGGACACGCGTGATGCAGGATCAAGGATGCGTGCCCAGGTGTGGTCGGTCACGTCATCGGCAAGTTCAACCTCATAAAAGGCGAGATAATCGTTCCACAGTCGCAGCCATTCCGCCCGGTCAGCCGGCTGCGCATCACGAATTATAAGCTCCATCTTATGCGCCTGCCTTGTCGAGAAGGGTCATCATTTCATCGGTCAGTTTCAGCTCGACGGCACGTTTGAAGCTTTCAAGCTGCGACAGGCTGGTGGCGCTGGCAATCGGCGCGGTTATCGCCTTTTTCCGCAATAGCCAGGCGAGCGCGATATCGGCAAGCTTGGCCCCTGTCTGCACCGCTACAGCATCCATCGCGCCCAGAAGGGCAAGGCCGCGCGTGTTGACATATTCGCCGACGCGATAGCTGCGGGCGACGCCTTCCGTATCGGCCTTGGCGCGGTACTTCCCGGTCAGGAAGCCGGCGGCGAGGCTGTAATAATTGATGACGCCAATCTCTTCTTTCACACAAAGATCGGCAAGCGGACCTTCGAAATCCGCGCGGTTATAGAGATTATATTCCGGCTGCAGCACGTCATAACGCGGAAGATTGTTTTTCGCAGCCGTATCAAGCGCATCCTGAAGCTGGCTGGCGGAATAGTTGGAGCAACCAATCGCCCGGATTTTTCCCTGTTCCTTCAGCTTTGCAAAGGCGGCAAGCGTCTCTTCCAGCGGCACGTCGGCATCCGGCTTGTGGGCGAGATAAAGGTCGATATAGTCGGTTTGAAGCCGTTTCAGCGAAGCATCGACAGCCTCTGCGATCCACTTGGCGCTGAGGCCGGTCTTCTGGCCGCGATTGTCGAAACCGACCTTGGTGACGATCACCGCATCCTCGCGCTTGATGCTCGATTGCTTCAGCCATTTGCCGATGATGGCCTCGGACTCGCCGCCCTCATGCCCGTCCACCCAGGCGGAATAGACATCCGCCGTGTCGATGGCGTTGAACCCTGCATCGAAAAAAGCGTCGAGCAGGGCAAAGGAAGTCTTCTCATCCGCTGTCCAGCCGAACACGTTGCCGCCGAAGACGATCGGGGCGATGGAGAGGCCGGTGCGGCCGAGGTTTCGTTTTTCCACGGGGAATGCTCCTGTTGCTGACTTTGTGGCAAGGTTAGCAACTGCTCATCCGCATAACCATTCAATTCCTTTGATGGCACTCATCAGGCAATGGACGGAAGTTGACGAGATCAGCTCCGGTAGCCTCGATAGTGGCTGGGCGGGAGGCGATTATGCTGTTGCCACACACGCCGCAAATGCCGGGCGGAGGCAAAACCCGCCCGTTCGGCGATGGACTCCATATCGAGGCGGCTGTTGGCGAGAATATCGCGGGCGAGATTGACCCGCATCAGGTTCACATAGTCGATGACGCTGATGCCGGTATGTTCGCGAAACAGGCGAGACAGGTGCCTTTCGCTAAGGGCCGCAATATTGGCCAGATTTTCCAGCGACCAGTCCCGTGCGGGTTCGGCCATCACCCGGTCCTGCACGCGGTGAATGGCGGGGTGCATGTGGTTACGGCCTGTCAGCCACGGCGAAATTTGCGGATCGCTGCCGTTGCGCCTGAGATAGACAACCATGGTTTTTGCTATGCGCGCCGCAACGGCCGGGGATGTCAGCCGGGAAACCACATGCAGCATGAGATCGATGCCGGTGGAGATGCCCGCACTCGAGAAGCGGTTGCCATCCTCGACGAACAGTCGGTTTTCGGCCACCTGGGACAACGGCGCGATGCGTCGCAGCGCCTCGATGCAATCGGCATGCGTCGTGCAGCTTCGCCCGTCGAAAAGTCCGGCCTCTCCCGCCAGCAACGCGCCGGAGCAGATGGAAATGACGGTGGTGTCGATACGCGCGACGCGACCCAGCCATGCCGTCAATGCCTGCCGCTCCCGCCGCGTTTCCGGTTCACTCTCGGAACGCGATGTGCTGCCGGAGATCAGCAGGAACGCATTTTCCGGAAGTGCCGTCGGCAGGGGCTCCAGCCCGCAAAGGTCAAGGCCGATCGAGGATTGTTGCTTGTCCCTTGCAGCAATGTAGCGGCAGTCGAAAAATATGTCGCTCTGCTCGTCGTTGGCATAGCCGATTACCTGCAAGGGGCCGGCAATATCAAGCAGCAGTGCGTGCGGCGGCACAAGCGTATAAAAGGGAATAATGCGTGTGCCGCCTCTATCCATCAGGCTGCTTCTTTCAGGGTTGTAAGCGCGTCCTTCACTGTGGCGATGCGTGCGAAGCGGCCGGCCAGCACCAGCTCGGTGCGTTTGCGAATATCGTCGGCGCTGAACACTGTGCCGGAGACGTGCGTCATCGGAAAGGTCAACGTCGCCTCGGTGACGTAATCGACGCTATAGCCGAGATCGGAAGCGTGCCGCGTGGTCGTTTCGCAGCATTGTTCGGTGCGGATGCCCGAGACGATCAGCCGATTGATGCCCCTCTGTGTCAGCCAGATTTCAAGGCCGGTGCCGGCAAAAGCCGAATGACGGTTCTTGTGGAAGGTCACGTCGGGCACGATTTCCACACCCTCCAGCGCACGGACATAGCCGCTGTCTTTCGAGAAGGCCTTGTCGCCATCAACATGGAAGATTTGCACAACGGGAATTCCCGCGGCCATGGCGCCGTCAATCAACCCCTGCTGTTTCTCCAGATAGGTAGCAAGTCCGCTGTCCTCGAAATAAGGGGTGTGCCGAAAGGATTCCTGAACGTCGATAACGAGCAGTGCGGTGTGAGAAGAGGACATTTCATGTTTCTCCGTTGGGTTTATTCATAGCATAATTCCCCTTTCTGACTTTCGATAAAAGCAACAACGCTGACAAAGGCAGGACACATCCGGCCATATTTTATAGTGATCGGACTTTGCCGGCTTGCCCCACGGTGCCGGGGTGGTAAGTTTCCGAAGAAATGGCAGAGTGGGAGAACGGGAATGCTGCGCTTCGGTATAATCTCAACGGCGAAAATCGCTCAGGATCACGTCATTCCGGCAATACAGGATGCGCAAAACTGTGTTGTAAGCGCTATCGCCAGCCGCGATCACGCCAAGGCGCGTGCGGTCGCAGACCGTTTTTCCGTGCCGCATGCCTTTGGTTCCTATGAGGAGATGCTGGCGTCGGATGTCATCGATGCGGTCTATATTCCGCTTCCAACCGCGCAGCATGTGGAATGGAGCATCAAGGCGGCCGATGCGGGCAAGCATGTTCTGTGCGAAAAGCCGATTGCGCTGAAAGCGGACGAGATCGATACGCTTATCGCCGCGCGCGACCGCAACGGCGTTATTGTGTCCGAGGCGTTCATGGTCACCTATGCGCCGGTCTGGGCCAAGGTGAAGGAGTTGCTGGCAACGGGCGCCATCGGTAAGCTGAAACATGTGCAGGGCGCTTTCAGCTATTTCAATCGCGATCCCGGCAACATGCGCAATATTCCCGAACTGGGTGGTGGCGCCCTGCCGGATATCGGTGTCTACCCGACCATCGTGACCCGTTTTGCCACCGGCGCGGAGCCGAAGCGGGTGCAGGCCACGGTTGAGCGCGACAGGCAATTCGGCACCGACATCTATTCCAGCGTTAGGGCAGATTTCGGCGATTTCGAACTGAGCTTTTATCTCGCCACACAACTTGCCGCCCGCCAGCTCATGGTCTTCCACGGCACGGATGGTTACATCGAGGTCAAATCTCCCTTCAACGCCAATCGCTGGGGTGCGGAAGAGATCGAGCTGACCAATCAGGCCCATAACCAGTCGCAAGTCTTCAGGTTTCAGGATAGCCGTCAATACAAGCTGGAGGCGGAGGCTTTTGCCCGGGCGGCGAAGGGTGAGGGCGAAGTCGTCACTCTGGAAAGCTCAAGGAAGAACCAGCTTTTCATCGACGCCATTTACCGGGCGGCTGAAAAAGACGGCTGGGAAACGGTTTAGTCGCGATCCAGCCGCTGCCTTTGAAGCCGCCAGTAGCCGTAAAGCGCCAGTGCCAATGCGGCGAGCGCTGAAAGGGCAAGCGGGATAAGTGGCTGCACCAGCGGATTGCGCCATTGTAGCAGGGCAAACAGCGCAACGCCGACGATACGGGAGGTAAGTGTAACGGCTTTCGTGAGAAATCCGCTCACCCTCCCGGATGTATCGCCCTTTGAACGGTTCAGCTGCCAGCTTGCCGCCAGCCCTGCCGCAGCACCGGGCAGGCGGGCGGCCAACGGATCGATACCGATATAAAAAATCAGCAGACAGGTCACGGCAAGGTCAACGGCCAGTCCGTAAATCTCCGTCAGCGCAAAGTGGGGAAGCCTCAAGGCCGTTAGCTTTTAAAGCGTCGGCTGAGTGGAGCGCGGGCGTTGCAGCACGAGAAGGCCGATGACGACACCGACGACGCCGAAATTATAACCGGCGAGCGCCAGGAGCAGCGACATCAACGGCACGGCTGTCGAAGAAAGCGCCATCGCTATGCCATAAGCGCCGATAATCATCATGCAGATGAAAATGATGCTGAAGACAGAACGCAACGCAACTGCGGTGACGCCAAGCACTGTGGCGGTAAGAAAAATCATGGATGCCGCCTCCTCTTTGGTTGCCGGGCCCGGGACAAGACCTAGCGTCTTCTTCCCTAACGAACCCTTGTTTTCTCCTCCGTTCCCTGTTTTCCTAACTCGTTAGTTGAGGATATGGTTTCATCGCCGTTAAAATCGGGCTGGCGAGCACCGGCATTTCCGAATCGACGGGTTTTGGTTACAAACGGTCATGAGCGATATCTTCTCCCACGCCGCATTGAGCAATCTTGCCGAGTTCTCGGTGTCCGAACTGTCGGGTTCCATCAAACGCACGGTGGAGACGGCTTTCGAGCAGGTGCGGGTGCGCGGCGAGATTTCCGGCTATCGCGGCCCGCATTCTTCCGGCCACGCTTATTTCTCGCTGAAGGACGATCGCGCCCGCATCGATGCGGTGATCTGGAAAGGCACGTTTTCGCGGCTGAAGTTTCGCCCGGAAGAAGGCATGGAAGTGATTGCGACGGGCAAGGTCACCACCTTTCCCGGTTCCTCGAAATACCAGATCGTCATCGAAAGCCTCGAGCCGGCCGGTGCCGGCGCACTGATGGCGCTGCTGGAAGATCGCCGCCGGCGTCTGGCGGCGGAAGGGCTTTTCGATCCGGCCCGCAAGCGCCGCCTGCCATTCATGCCGCATGTCATCGGCGTCGTTACCTCGCCCACGGGCGCGGTCATTCGCGATATTCTTCACCGCATTTCGGATCGGTTTCCGGTCCATGTCGTCGTCTGGCCGGTCAAGGTGCAGGGCGAAGGTTCTGGCGAGGAGATTGCGAACGCCATTCGTGGTTTTAATGCGCTGAAGATCGGTGGCGAGATTGCCCGTCCTGACGTGCTGATTGTCGCGCGTGGTGGCGGCAGTCTGGAGGACCTCTGGAGTTTCAACGACGAAATCGTCGTGCGCGCCGCGGCGGAAAGTGAAATTCCGCTGATTTCCGCCGTCGGACACGAGACGGATACGACATTGATCGACTATGCCGCCGATGTTCGCGCACCGACGCCGACGGGAGCGGCCGAAATGGCCGTGCCGGTGCGTGCCGAGCTTGAGGCGCAGCTTTCCGGGCTCGCTGCCCGTCTTTCCGGCTCGGTATCGCGGCAGATGGACAATCGCCGTCAGGGCCTGCGGGCGCTGGTGCGGGCGCTGCCATCGCTCGACCAACTTCTGGCCCTGCCGCGCCGCCGTTTCGACGAAGCGGCAAGCGGTCTCGGCCGTGGGCTTGAAATGACCACGCTGAACAAGCGTCGCGCCTTTGAGCGCTCCGCTTCGGGGCTTCGGCCGGAAACCCTTCTGAACGGTCTCAAACACCACAGGCAACGGATCACCGAGCGCATGCACCGGGCCGAAGCTTTGGTGGAACGCCGCCTGTTGCAGGGGAAAGGCCGCGTCGATGCCTTCGACTCCGCGCTGCGTTCACTGCCCGCCCGCCTGCTTGGCCAGCTGGAGCGGCAGAAGGAACGGGTCGTCACCGCCGCGCGCCGCGCCGATACCGCCGTCCTGCATCGCATGGCGCAGAACCGCGCGGGCCTTGCCGCCCACAACCGTATCCTGCAGTCGCTCTCCTACAAGAACGTGCTCAATCGCGGTTACGCTGTGATCCGCGATGAGGAAAACCGGCCGCTGACCCGCGCTGTCGCCATTGCCTCCGGCGCTGTCGTATCGATGGAATTTGCCGATGGCAGGGTCTCCGCCATCACGACGGGTGAGGGGACGCCGTTCCCGGATGCTGCCGCCGCACAAAAAAAGAAGCCGACGAAACCGGCTTCTTCAGGCCCCGGCAATCAGGGCAGTCTGTTTTGATCAGATCGATGCCGCATCCGAAAAACGGCGGCTGACGGTGAAGGTTTTTTCGATATCGGGATGCAGTTCCATGCCAAGGCCGGCCCCCGGCGGCACGGTGATCATGCCGTTTTTCACTTCCGGCAATGCGGTCACGAGATCGCGATACCAGGTCTTGTAGAAGGCGCGCACGCTTTCCTGCACCAGCGCATTCGGCGCATTGAGCGACAGATGCGTGGAGGCGCAAAGCACCACCGGCCCGGTGCAATCATGCGGCGCGACCGGCAGATGCCAGGCCTCTGCCATGGAGGCGATCTTGCGAGCTTCCGAAAGCCCGCCGCACCAGCTGATGTCAAGCATCACCACGCCGGCAGCACCGGTTTCCAGCAGGTCGCGGAAGGCCCAGCGGGAACCCAGCGTTTCGGATGCGGAAATCGGCGCGGGCGAGACGGCGGCATACCGCGTCAGGCTGGAAAGACTGTCCATCTTGATCGGGTCTTCATGCCAGAAGGTCTGGTATGGCGTGAGCGCCTTGGCGATCTGCATGGCGGGCAAAAGCTGCCACATGGAGTGAAACTCCACCATGATATCCATCTTGTCGCCGACTGCCTTGCGGATTTTTTCAAACGGCTCGAGCGCGCTTTTCAGGTCCGGCATCGAGATATATTGTCCGCGTGTCTTCTCCGCCGCCGCATCGAAAGGCCAGATCTTCATGGCCGTAATGCCGTCTTCCAGCAGCGAATGGGCAAGCTCATCGGCCCTGTGCAGGAAGCCGTTGAGGTCATCGTAATCCTTGCCGGCGGACAGGCCGTAATTGGCCGTCTGCTGGCCGGTGGCCTTCTTGATATATTCGGTGCCGGCGCAGGTATTGTAGGTGCGGATTTCCTTGCGGCTGAAACCGCCAAGCAGCTGGGCGATCGGCTGGTTGGTGGCCTTGCCGAAAATATCCCATAGCGCGATATCGAAGGCCGAATTGCCGCGCACTTCCGCACCCGATGAACGGAAACCCAGATACCCGACGAGATCCTGCGCCAGAAGGTCGATCTGCAGCGGATCGCGGCCGATCACGCGGGGCGCGATATATTCGTGCACATAGGTTTCGACGGTCTCGGCACCGTAGAAAGTTTCGCCAAGGCCGGTAATGCCCTCATCGGTATGGACCAGAACCCAGAGCAGGTTTGCCCGTTCCGCCACGCGGACGGTCTCGAGTTTCGTAATTTTCATGAAGTGTCTCCTCCAGAGGCAGGCAGTTTTCCGTCTGGAACTGCGTTGAAAAAATCAGGCGATGCCGGCGGCGAGAAGCGCATGCACGCTTTCATCGAAATGCCGCGCCATAAGCGTTGAAGCGGTTTGCGGATCGCCGGCGGCAATAGCCTGCCCGATGGCGACGTGAAGCTCGCCGGCTGCGTGACGCTGGGCGTCAGATGTCCGGCTTTTCCAGCCGATCGGCCATGTCTGGCGCGTCACATTCTGGAAAGCGCCGAGAATGAGCTCGAAAACCGGGTTCTTGGAGGCCCGGGCGACGGCGAGGTGGAAAGCAAGGTCATGCTCCATGACTTTGTCGTTGTCGCCGAAGTCCCGTTCCATATTATTGGCATGGTCGAGAATGGTGAGCGCTTCCGTATCGGTGCGCCTGAGTGCCGCGAGCGTCACGGTTCTGACCTCGATGGTACGGCGCACGTCGTAAATCTGCTGGATGTTGATCTGCTCGGTATGAATGCCATGCTCGAACATCAGCGACATCGCCCCATGATCGAGCGTTGCCACGGTGGCGCGCTTGCCGGCGCTGACATCGATCAGCCGCATGGCCGAAAGGGACCGGAAAGCTTCGCGAACGACGGTGCGTGAGACGCCTAGCTGCTGGGAAAGCGAAAGTTCGCTCGGCAGTTTCGCGCCGGGGGCCAGTTCGTTTTCGCGGATATGGCGGGTGATTGCGCCGATCGTGCTGCTGACGAGACCGGTTTCATGGGAAATGGCGTTATACATTTTTCCTCCAACCTGTAGTACAGGTTTATGGAAAATTGCTTACAGGAATTTTTATACCGAAACAAGCGGTCATCGCTGGTTTGATTGGATGTTTGTCTGATCCGTGAACCTATTGCTCGAAATCCTGCAAAAAACGCTTCAGCAAGCCGTTCAGCGCCGCACGCTCCTCTTCGCTGAGGTGAGCAACCAGACGATGCTGGTTTTCGACATGCGCGCCGACGGCGTCCTCGACAATGACAAGTCCACGCTCCGTCAGCGATATCAACACGCTGCGCCGGTCCTGCGGGTTGTGAATGCGCTCCACCAGCCCGGCCTTTTCCAGCTGGTCGATCCGGTTGGTCATGGTGCCGGAACTCACCATGGTCATGGCCAGAAGATCGCCGGGGGAAAGCCGATAGGGCGGACCGGCACGTCTCAATGTCGCCAGCACATCGAAAGCGGAGGAGGAGAGCCCGTGTTTCAAAAGCACGGCCTCAACCTCGCGGCCGAGATGCGTGCTAAGCCGGTGCAGGCGCCCGAGCAGGCCCATGGGGCCGACATCAAGATCGGGCCGCTCCTTGCGCCATTGCGCCAGAATATGATCGACGTGGTCTAGCGGTTCTTTACTCATCATCAAGGCATAACAATTGATATCTTGACGTCAAGATAAAATCGACTAGGATGGATTTATCTTGATGTAGAGATTCTTGAAATGAAGAAAAATCCGACCTACGCCGCCGATGTGCTGGTGACCGCGCTTGCCCCGGCCATCTGGGGAACCACCTATTTCGTCACCACGGAATTTTTGCCACAGGGCTACCCTCTGCATGTCGCCATGCTGCGCGCTTTGCCGGCGGGCATCCTGCTGTTGCTGCTCGTCCGGAAGCTGCCGGAAGGCATCTGGTGGCCGCGCAGCTTCATTCTTGGCGCGCTGAATTTTTCGTTTTTCTGGGCGATGCTTTTCGTGTCGGCTTATCGGCTGCCGGGCGGTGTGGCGGCAACGGTGGGTGCGGTGCAACCCCTCATCGTCATTGGCCTTTCCCGGCTGTTTCTGGCCGCACCCGTCAGGCCGCTTGCCATCGCCGCCGGACTGCTGGGCATCACAGGTGTAGCATTTTTGGTTCTGACGCCCGGTGCTGCGCTGGATGGTATCGGCGTTGCCGCAGGACTTGCCGGTGCCGTCTCCATGGCTTTCGGAACGGTTCTGACCCGCAAATGGCGACCGCCGGTCTCCAATCTCACCTTCACCGCCTGGCAATTGACGGCGGGCGGCATTTTGCTCCTGCCGTTTGCCTTTGTTCTGGAACCGGCCCTGCCAGCGCCGACCGCCGCCAATATTCTCGGCATGGCCTATCTCGGCCTCATCGGCGCGGCGCTGACCTATCTTCTGTGGTTTCGCGGGCTTGCCCGCATCGAGCCCTCGGCTGCCGCATCGCTCGGTTTTCTAAGCCCTGTCGTTGCAACTCTTCTGGGCTGGCTGGCGCTTGGCCAGAGCCTCACGCCAGCGCAGATCGCCGGGTTTGTCGCGGTGCTTTTCAGCATCTGGCTCAGTCAGCGCAGCCAGTTGCCGAGGTAAGCGCCCTCAGGCCCATTCGCCCTTGCGCATAACCGGAACCGTGGAGCCATCCGGCTTCACGCCGTCAATATCCACCTTGTCGGAACCGATCATCCAGTCGATGTGGATGAGGCTGGAATTGCCGCCCTGCGCCTTGATCTGATCCTGCGACAAGGACGCGCCATCAACGAAGCATTTCGAGTAGCATTGGCCAAGCGCAATGTGGCACGAGGCGTTTTCGTCAAATAGCGTGTTGTAGAACAGGATACCGCTTGCGGATATCGGTGATGAATGCGGCACCAGCGCCACTTCGCCGAGACGCCGTGCGCCCTCATCGGTGTCGAGCACCTTGTTCAGCACCGCTTCGCCCTTGGAAGCCTTGGCTTCGATGATGCGGCCGGCTTCGAACTTCACCTGAATATCGTCGATCAGTGTTCCCTGATGCGACAGGGGCTTGGTGCTGGAAACGTAACCGTCCACCCGCAGCGCATGCGGCGTGGTAAACACTTCTTCCGTCGGAATATTCGGGTTGCAGGTTACGCCGTTCTTGGCTGTGGAAGCGCCGCCATGCCATTCATGGCCGTCCGCCAGCCCGATCGTCACATCCGTGCCGGGACCGGTGAAATGCAGCGATGCGAAGCGCTCACCGTTCAGCCATGCCGAACGCTTGGCAAGATTGGCGTTATGCTCCGCCCATGCCGCGACCGGATCGGCCAGATCAACCCGCGAGGCGGCGAAGATGGCGTCTGCGAGCTTTCGGACTGCTTCGTCCTCGGCAATATCCGGGAAGACCTGCTTTGCCCAGGAGGGGTTCGGATAGGAGATGATGTTCCAGTTGATGTCGAAATTGGAAATCTTCTCCAGCGCCGGCTTGTAGGCCGTGGAATTGGCCTTGTTGGCGCGCGCCACCTTGGCAGGGTCCTGCTCCGCCAGCAGCATGGGGTTGTCACCGGCAATCGCCAGCCGTGCAGCGCCGTTGGCATAGGCTTTCGCCATGCCCTCATAGAGCCAGCCTGAAGCCCGGTCGAAATTTGCGTCGCTGGCGTGGCGATAGCGGGCAAGCGTCGTTTCCTCATCGGAATAGAAGGTGGTGACCAGCCCGCTGCCGGCAAGATAGGCATGTTTGGTCAAAAGCCGCACCAGCGGCAGCGCCGCCAGCGGTGCCGTGATCACCAGATCCTGATCCGTCTGCAATTGCAGGCCGACTTTTACGGCGACTTCGGCCAGTTTTTCGAGTTTGACGGGATCGATGGGAGAAACGGTCATGATCTGCCTTCGTATATTTCAATCGGAGGCGCCGACCATAGCCCATTCCTTTCGAAAGCCAAATGCTTTCAAAAGCGGTGGGAAAAGCGTCAGTCCGCCACCAGCGGAGCGATGACGGCCTTCAGTGCCGCCTGCGCATCGCGAGGCGAAAGTCTCACCTGCAACCCCCTTTGCCCGCCATTCACATAAACATACGCATGCGCCATGGCCTCGGCCTCAATGGCCGTCGGCACTTGCTTCTTCTGCCCGAAAGGGCTGATGCCGCCGACATGGTAACCGGTGGCCCGCTCCGCATCGACAGGCTTCATCATGCTGGCGGATTTACCTCCGAAGGCGGCGGCGAGTTTCTTCATGCTCACCTCACGGTCGGAAGGGACAACGACGCAGACCGGTTTGCCGTCCAGCTCCGCCATCAGTGTCTTCAGGACCAGATGCGGCGGTTCGCCAATCGCCTCGGCCGCCTGCAAGCCGATGCGGTCGGCATTCGGGTCGTAGTCATAGGTAACGGTGTTAAAGGCAATGCCGGCCTTGGTCAGTATCTGGGTGGCGCGGGTCGTTTTCGACATGGCGGCTGGGCTCAGGCGAAGAGGGTCTGGTAGGTTTCCGGTTTGAAACCGACGGTTATCTTGCCCTTGGCCTCAAGTACCGGACGTTTGATCATCGAGGGCTGCTCCAGCATCAATCCGATGGCCTTCTCACGGCTGAGATCGGCCTTCTGGCCATCATCCAGTTTCCTGAAGGTTGTGCCGGCGCGGTTGAGAACCGTTTCCCAGCCCGCGGCATCGCACCATGTCTCCAGATGGGCGCGGTCAATGCCGGCCGCCTTATAGTCATGAAAAGAATAGTCGATGCCGTTGGTTTCCAGCCAGCTTCTGGCCTTCTTCATCGTGTCGCAGTTCTTGATGCCGTAAATGGTGATCGTCATGCTGCCAGCCTCGTTGTCTTCAAGCTCTCCGGCATAACAAAATATCCACCTTATTCAACCCGCTCGCTGAAGTGCTCTGCGCCGTTTGAGAGGCGTGACATCTGAGCCATGCGGAATCGCCATGGCTGATATCCAAACGAGCGCGAGCAAAGCTGCATGGCTTCCCTGCTGCATCATGAGTTGTAGAAGAGGCCGAAAATACCCATTATTTGCATATCAAAGATGGAGAGAAAAATGCGTCAGGTTGCAAAGACATCGCGTAACTTCTTCGGCGAAACTTTCGCCGTTCTCGGTGCTGCGCTCTCGGTTTCGGCCGCTGTTCGCGCACATCGCAAGCCGGCCCGTGCCGATCTCGAAGCCCTCGGCATCGACGGCAAGGCTTTCGACAAGGTACAGCTCTAAGCTGGTTGTTACTTGTAGCGAGGCGGCATCGCCTCGCTTGCGCTTCGGGTCGAAATTCATATCGGTTTTCGACGCGCGAACTGGATGTGCTGCGAATGGCTCGAGAAGCGTTCCGTATTCACGCCGGAAGGTTCCCGCATTGTCCTCGAACGGCAGATGCGGGATAAATTGTCAGCACAGGATTGCTCCGCCGTTTTGAGCGCACGTCATCGCACCGCTGCACTCTGCTTCGGCCGCTTCGACGGGCCGATCACTCTTTCCGACAAATATAACTGGCTCTCAGGCCGCTCATAACGATCCGCTTTCGCTGAAAGCGCAAAGCGTGCCAGAGATTCGTGCCGTGTTTCGCCATTATGGCTGAAGACAAGCTCGAAATTGCCCGCCAGCCAGCTATAGGGTTTACCAGCCGGCATCGGCTCAATCTTTCCGCAGCCATAGATCATGGTGAGATGCGGCGTAAAGGATGATGCCGCAATAAAGGGGAGATTTGCCCGCCAAAGGGCACGTTGCAGCATCTTCACCAGAGCCTTGATCTCCGGCATGTCGCGGCCGCTTCGCAGCACCAGACTGTTGCGATTACCAAAAAGCGACGTTTCTTCGAAAGTGATAGGAACAGGCCGCGCCTCGATTTCCCCCAGTGCCGCCTTCAGCCTGTTTATCAGCCCGCGAGGCGCAGTCTCGAAACATCCGACACAGAGCAGGGTTATATGCAGAAGCTCCGCAGGATAGGCTGCACGCCTCGTCCGTCCTTCCGCATGGTGCGAGGCATCGGCAAAAATCCTCTCTGCCAAGGCTGCCGGCGGTTTCAACACGATCAAGACCTTGCTGCGCAATCGCGGATTGAAGCGCTGTATTTTCGGCGGCCCCAGCGCTTCAAAGAAAAGCTGCCTTACACCTCCTTTATCCGTCAACTCGAAACCCATGACGATGCTCCACGGCTTTTGCCAAGGCCGTGATATTATCATTGCCAGAGGGAATTGAAAGAACAAAAAGAGAACAATCGTCCCGACAGGCAGGGGGAATTCCCGGAAATAACAGTACGATGCGTTAAGTTGACATTCTACCTACTAGTTGGTAGATAATGAATATGAAAAACCCACAGACCAGAGCCGATGATATCCTTCGCTGCGCGCGCACCCTCATTGTAAGGGGCGGCTATAACAGTTTCAGCTACGCGGATATCTCCAATGTGGTCGGCATTCGCAATGCCAGCATTCACCACCATTTCCCCAGCAAGTCAGACCTGGTCCGCAAACTGGTCGAGCAGTACAGGCAGGAAGCTGAAGCCGGGATCGCCGAACTGGAGCGAAACATCTCTGATCCGCTCGAACAGCTTCGCGCTTATATCGGCTATTGGGAGGGCTGTATCGCTGACGCGACCCATCCCTTCTGCGTCTGCGCCCTGCTCGCCACTGAAATACCGGTCCTTCCCGAATCTGTCGTTCTTGAAGTGCGCGCGCATTTTCAAAGCCTCTCGGACTGGCTCACCACCGTGCTGGAACGCGGGGCTGCCCAACGGCGCTTTGCGCTGACCGGGACGGCGAGGGCCAATGCTGAAATGTTCATGGCCACTGTGCATGGCGCAATGCTCTCGGCCCGCGCCCACGGTGATGCCGCGACCTTTGGCGCGATAACCCGCCCCATGCTGGAACGCATCACCGCTTGAAAACGAAACGTCGCCAGGGAGGTGAATACATGACCTGAGCGACACCCAGACCCGGTAAATATTCAGCACTACGCTTGCAGATCAGTCGTCAACAGTCTGCTTCCTCAGGTCCGCCCTTATTTTAGGAAGAGAAAGGCAATCTCTCATGTTCGGAATTTCTCCGCTTGGCTGGGTCCACACACTCGGCAGCCTGCCGGCCATTCCCGTGGCCATTTACATGTTTGCCCGTCACGGTCGAATCGTTCCCCGATCCACGCCGGGCGCCATCTATTTTGTGTCCATGTTGATTGGCGCTGTGACGGCCTTCCTCGTGGCGCATCAGCCGGTCAGCTACGCCATTGGCGCGCTGACCATCCTGTTCCTGCTCGCAGGTTACGGAATCGAGCGCATTCTCGGCTCAACGCGCGTCGCCAGATATGTTGAAACCATCTGTCTCAGTGTCAGCGCGTTTCTCCTGATGGTACCGACGGCGACGGAGACCCTGCGCCGTGTTCCGGACGGTCATCCCTTTGTCACCGATTTGAAATCGCCGCTGCTTCTTGGTGTTCAGGCAGGGTTGCTGGCGATCCTCATTGTCGGTCTGACCGTCCAGATCATCTACCTCGCAAGACAAAACAGAAACGCCGCGAACTAGTCGCGGCGTTATCGTTTAAGCTGGGTCGATTGTCGTCTTTATTCCCACTCGATCGTGCCGGGCGGCTTGCTCGTAACGTCATAGACGACACGGTTGATGCCGCGTACTTCGTTGATGATGCGGGTCGCGGCGCGGCCGAGGAAATTCATGTCGTAGGGATAGAAATCTGCCGTCATGCCATCCACCGACGTCACGGCGCGCAGCGCACAGACGAAATCATAGGTGCGGGAGTCGCCCATGACGCCGACGGTCTGCACCGGCAGCAGTACGGCGAAAGCCTGCCAGATCGTGTCATAGAGACCTGCCTTGCGGATTTCGTCGAGATAGACCGCATCTGCCTTGCGCAGAATATCGAGCTTTTCGCGGGTGATTGCGCCGGGGCAGCGGATCGCCAGACCAGGACCGGGGAAGGGGTGTCGGCCGATGAAGCTTTCCGGCAGGCCGAGTTCGCGGCCGAGCGCGCGGACTTCGTCCTTGAAGAGCTCACGCAGCGGTTCGACGAGCTGCATGTTCATGCGCTCGGGAAGACCGCCGACATTGTGGTGGCTCTTGATGGTGACGGACGGACCGCCGGAGAAGGAAACGCTTTCGATGACGTCAGGGTAAAGCGTGCCCTGCGCCAGAAACTTCGGTGCACCCTTGCCATCCGAAGCGATCTTGGCCGCTTCGGCCTCGAAGACCTCGATGAACAGGCGACCGATGGTCTTGCGCTTTGCTTCCGGATCGGAAACGCCCGAGAGTTCGCCGAGGAACAGATCGGCTGCGTCCACATGAACAAGCGGAATATTGTAATGGTCGCGGAACATGCCGACCACCTGCTCGCTCTCGCCAAGCCGCATCAGGCCGTGATCGACGTAAACGCAGGTCAGCTGGTCGCCGATCGCCTCATGGATGAGGATCGCCGCAACCGAGGAATCGACGCCGCCGGAGAGCGCGCAGAGCACGCGGCCGGTGCCGACCTGATCGCGGATCTTGCGGATCATCTCGGCGCGATAGGCCGCCATTGTCCAGTCGGATTTCAGGCCAACGATCTTGTGCACGAAGTTGGACAGCAGCTTGCCGCCATCAGGCGTGTGCACCACTTCCGGGTGGAACATGGTGGTGTAATAGTGACGCGTCTCGTCGGCTGCGATGGCGAAGGGCGCGTTTTCCGAGGTGGCGATGACCTCGAAACCTTCCGGCAGCTTCGTCACGCGGTCGCCATGGCTCATCCAGACAGGATAGCTCTTGCCCTCATCCCAGAAGCCTTCGAAAAGCGGGCTCGCCTTTTTGATGTCGATATCGGCGCGGCCGAATTCCGCCGCATGGCCGCCCTCGACGACACCGCCGAGCTGCGTGCAAAGCGTCTGCTGGCCGTAGCAGATGCCGAGGATCGGAACCTTGCTGTCGAACACCGCCTGCGGCGCGCGCGGGCTGCCTTCAGCCGTCACGGATGCGGGGCCGCCGGAGAAGATCACGCCCTTGGGCTGAAGCTTCTCAAACGCCTCTGCGGCATTCTGGAACGGATGGATTTCGCAATAGACCCCGGCTTCGCGGATGCGGCGCGCAATCAGCTGCGTCACCTGGCTGCCGAAATCGATGATGAGAATGCTGTCGGGATGGGCTATCTGGGTCATGGCGAGCCTTTAAAGAAAATGGCGGCTTTAGGCAACCCGCAAGCGGGCATCAACCAGCGGAAATTTGCGAAAATCGCAAGGTTTCAAAGGGCGATCACGCCCTCCTCAATGGCGTGGCAAAGCCGGTCGATGGCATCCGCCAGCTTTTCATCGATGATGTGCAGATACTCCGTCCAGTCGTCCACGTGGTTCACATCGGCCTTGCCATCGGAAATACCGCGCAGGCCGATAAGCGGCACACCGAAGCGCTGGCAGGCTCTCAAAACGGCAAAGGTCTCCATTTCCACCATATCGGCATCGATCAAGCCATAGGCGGCGCCAGAAACCACATTGCCGCCGGTGGAAAGCCGTGCGTCGGCAATTTCGGGTATGCGGAAGGGCAAGGCCACCTCGGCCGGCAGGTCGAGAAACGGCGTGCAACCCTTTTCAAAACCGAAGGGGGAAGCGTCCATGTCGCGATAGGAAACTGAAATCGCCTGATAAATGCCCGTCTGTTCCAGCGTCCGCGAGCCGGCGGAACCGAGCGAAACGACGAGGTCGGGCAGATGATCCGCCGCATCGAGACCGGCAAGAACCGCCGTGACTGAAACCGCTGCCTCAACCGGGCCGACGCCGATCATGAGGGGTGAAATTCTCGCCTGCAGGTGAGGGCCGTATTCGGCGGGAGCCGCCATGACAAAAAGAACGGATTTATCCGCAACATGCAAAAGCCGATAGCTCATCCGGTAATGTCCTCGCGTCCCTTCACCACCATCATCGTGCCTGTCATGGAGGCGATCAGTTTTGCCGGTCCGTCGGCAAGCGCATAGGCGCGGCCGTCGGCAACGATCAGATTATTTCCGGGCTTGATGATCTCGCCACGAAACAGGAACCGATCGCCGCGACCCGGCGACATGAGGTTGACCTTGAACTCGATGGTCAAAAGCGAGGCTTCCGGCTCGATGATCGTATAGGCGGCATAGGTGCAGGCCGTATCCAGACCGGCGGCGATGACGCCGGCATGCAATATGCCATGCTGCTGCGTCAGCTTTTCATGAAAGGGCAATTCGATTTCCACCAGCCGGTGTTCGATACGGCTGATCTGCGCATCGATTGCCTGCACGACACCCTGCCGCGCAAAGCTTCTTTCTATCCGCTGACGAAAATCGCCGGGATCCGTGATCTCCATGGCCTACCTGCCTGCTCTAAGTCTCCACCGCAAACTGACATGGCGTGGGACGACGGGCAAGGCAAGGGTGCGGAAGTCATTTAGGTCAGGAGGCCGATACTCGCATTCAGCAGGGTGGCGAAGCCAACCCAGAGGGCATAAGGAACGAAAAGCCACATCGATATCCTGTCACGGCGATAGGTGAGTGCGATGAAGGCGAGGATGCAGATCAGCATCGGCACGATGATGACCAGTGCGCCCGCCGGGCTTTGCATGCCGAAAAAGATCGGCGACCACAGGAAATTCAGCACCATCTGGGTGAACCAGAGGCGCATGCGTGTCCCCATCCGCTTCCTGATCCATGTCCGTGCGCCGGCGATGCCGATCAGCACGTAAAGCGTCGTCCAGACCGGCCCGAAAATCCAGTTAGGCGGATTGAAGAACGGCTTTTGCAGTGATTGATACCATTCGCCGGGCACATTGTTGACGCCGATCAGCGCCCCAACGGCAACAACTGCAACCACGAAAACAATATACACGTTGAGGTTTTTCATGACGCTTCCAATGCGCCGGCCGCGCTTTGGTTCCCGTGCCTTTTCAGTATTTTAGCTGGCGATGCGCACGATATGCTGGTCCCATGCCACGTCACTGCGCAGGGTTTCGAAAAATCCATCATAGGAAGAAACCGCAATCCCCCGGGCGGAGGGTGCAACGCCCGCTGCGTCGCGCACGCTTACCTCTGAAACCACCCGCCCGGTTTTCGCATCCAGCGTCACCGCGGCATTGCCATTGGGCGACGTCAGACCCACCAGCCCCTCGCGCCGGTTGACGGCGATGGCGCCGACATAATTGGCAAGGCGCACCGTCGTTTCCTCCGGCAGGTCGACGAAGGCCAAATCCTCGCCCTTGGCGAAATGGCCGACCAGTGGCGGCAGATCGTTGCGTGGTCCCTCATATTGGCATGCGAACCAGACGCGACCGTCATTGCCAAGGTCTACATGGCGGGTGGAAAGCTGCCGCAGCCGGTCCGGCATCGTATGTTTCTGGATTAACTGGCCCGTTGCGGCATCCAGAAGCACGAGAGAGGGTTGCATGCTGTCGATATTGAGCTTGGTACGGCCGAAATCCGGGTGGGTTTCGATGCCGCCATTGGCGATCACGATCAGCCGCCCGTCATCGCTCACCGTCATATCATGCGTACCGACGCCGTGGGCATCGTATTCGCCGATACGGGCAAATCCATTTTTGGCGTCGTAAAGCCCGATAACACCGCGATTGCCGTCGAAGTCGTTTTCGCTGGCATAGAGAATTGCGCCATCGGGGGAAAATTGCCCGTGGCCATAGAAATGGCGGTTCTCCGGCGTGTGCATCACAATCGGTTCGCGGTGCCGCGCGGGATCGAAGGCCATGAAGAAGGTGCCGGGCCGGCGCGCAAAGGCCACGGTCGTGCCCGTGGCGTGGCTCGTCGCCATTCCATGCGCGCGGGCGGGAAGCGCAACACGGTCGATGATCTCGCCACGCTCGCTCACCGTCGCAATACCGTAGGAGCCGTCACGGGCGCGGAAGGCAGAAGCAAAGACGGCGTCTGTGCGTTCCAGCGCATAAAGTGAACGGGGAGCCAGCGTGGCGAGAAAGGGAATGCCCACCGCCTTGATGAAGCTGCGCCGATCTATCAGCATCCGTTTGGCGCCTGATATCATCGGCTCAGTCCCCGTCGGCGAAGGAAAAGCCGGAGCTGAGGCCGATCGCGCCGCCATATTGGTCATTGAGACGGTAGATCAGGTCTTTGCCGTTGAGGAGCAGGTAATCCACCTTGGCGCGCTGATCATCTTTTTCCAGCGCCTTTTCCACGTCCGTATCGATTGTTCCGGAAATGCGGATCATCGACTTGGCGATGAAGTCGATTGAATTAACGATGGAGCGCTGATCGGGCGGCACGAGTTCGACCATATCGGCGGTGTGCAGCAGGGTCTGAACGGCCTTGATGTTGGTGGCAATGCTCTTCCACGTCAGGCCGGAGCGCCAGTAAATGGCGGTACGGGGAAACCGCGCCTTGTCAGGCCTCTTATAGAAGGTTTCGATCCGCTGGTCACGGATCGCCTCTGAGCCATGCACGAGAATGCCGAGCAGGGCAACCAGGGCCTCGCGCTCGTCTCGAAAGACCGGATTGTCCGCTCCGGGCTGCGTCCAGTTTTTCTGCGCGCCATCAGGGGCGTTCCAGCTGTCGGAAAGCTCGGCCGCCACATTGGCGATATTGCCGGCGATGGCCGCGCCGAAGCGGCAGCGGAAATCCCCCATTTTGTCGAGCAGTTCTTCCGCGCCAGTGCCGTAAAGCACGAATTCCAGCGCGCCAAGCCCCTGCGCCGCGACACTCTTGCCCTTCAGGCCGTCGGCGCTGGTGACGCTCTCATCCTTTTCCGAGAGGTAACGCTGCACCTGTTTCAGCCCCAGCCCCTTCTTGTCGGGGTAATAAAGCACGCGTTCGAAACGGTTCTGCTCGATGACAGGGCCGACCCGCACGATCTCGATGGTCGACCAGTTCGCTACCGTATCGGCAAAGGCTGCCTTGGCCGCCTCATCCGTCGTTTTGGAGGGCGCTGCGCAGAAGGCCTTCATGCTGCCTTCGAGCCTGTCTGCCGATTGCCGGAAGTGGTCGTAACCGGGGCGTATGAAGCCGTTCACCGCCTTTTCCATAACGCTCCGTACCTGTGCGGGGTCGAGCGGTGGCGGCGGCATCAGTTCCACATCCTGCGCCATCGTCGGCTGATTGGTCAAAAGCAGCAGCACGGAAACGAGGCCGGATATTTTTCGCATGGCATTTTTCATCAAAGGGACTCCAGAAAAGCCAGCAAAGCCTGCCGGTCGGATTTTTGCAAGGCGGCAAAGGCGTCGCGCGCTTTTTGCCCTTCGCCGCCGTGCCACAATATTGCTTCTGTCAGGCTGCGCGCCCGCCCGTCATGCAGGTAAAAACCATTGCCATTGACGCTTCGCGTCAGGCCGATGCCCCAGAGAGGCTGCGTTCGCCATTGTCTCCCGCTCGCTTCGCCCACGTGCTGGCCATCGGCAAGCTCCTCTCCCATGTCATGCAGCAGGAAATCCGAATAGGGCCAGATCAGCTGGAAAGAATGCATGGGGTCGCTCGCATCACGGCGGGTGACAAATTTCGGCGTATGGCAGGCCGTGCAGCCGGAGGTGTAGAAAAGCTGCTTTCCCCGCAGAGCGGTCGGATCACCGGCGTTGCGGCGCTGCGGTACGGCAAGGTTTTCAGTGTAAAAGGCTACAAGGTCGAGAACGGGGTCAGAGGCCTCCACCGGCCCCAGCCGTGGCTGCACGCCGGTCGGCATGGCAAGACAGTCCTTCTGGGTTTCGGTGCAATCACCATAGGCGTTCGGTGCATCCGCCGTGGAGATGCCGATATCGTGGGAGAACGCGCTGGCGCTCTGATCGCGAACGCTTGCATTTTGGGCTTTCCAGCCGAACCGCCCAAGTTTCAACTCGCCGGTGCGATGATCCCTGACCCACGCAGGGCGGCCGGCAATGCCATCGCCATTCTTGTCATCGGGATCGGCTTTGACCAGAATATCGATATCGGCAATGGCCTCGATCAGGCCAAGCCCGAGGGTTGGCATGGCGATCCGCGCCGAAACCGTCGTGTCGGCGCCAAGCGGGCCATATTGGAGGTCCGCTACGGCATAGGCAGGCTTGCGCAGCATCGCCACCTCTCCATCTAAGAGGCGCACGGGCGTTTCAGAGTAGGAAATGACCGGCTTGCCCTCGGCTGGAAGGCCGGGAATGGCAAGGTTCTGCAATTGCCGGCCATAGGTCTCGTCGGGGAAGTTCAGCACCTCGTGGCGCGCAATCGCGGTACGTTCCGCCTCGTTTCGGGCCGGTCGCGCCAACCGCAGAAACAGGGAGACGGCGTCTTCCCCGGCAAGAGGCGGGCGGCCTCTGCCATCCTTCACATGGCAGGTCTGGCAGGATCGCGCATTATAAAGCGGCCCCAGCCCGTCCGATGCCTGTGTGGAGGAGGGGGAGGAGACCCAGAGCTTCTGGAACAGCGCATTGCCGAGCTTGAAATCCTGCTTCCGCTCGAATTGCATGGTGGCGGAAGGATGCGAAAACGCGCCGCTATCGGCTTTGTTGGTACTGGTCGTTGCGCCGCCGGACATGGCCTCGAAGGGCTCGGGCCTGGTAAAATCCGTCGTCGGCGCGGTCACGGCCTGAACACGGTTATGGTCTTTCTCCGTCAGATCGCCACGCACCGGTTCGGCAAGAGATATCGACGCCACGAGGCAGGCTGCCCCGGCGAAGAAGAACGGCGTGCGGATCGGCAACAGCAAAATTGTCATTGAATCGGAAGCGTCTGGAAATAACGGGCCGCAGCGGTCTGCGGCCCGTCGTAAAGCTTATTTGAAAACGGTATTGGGATTGTCGAGGCTGTCAGATCCTTCAAGCTCGATCTTGCCGAGATCAAGCGCAGCAATGACGCGTTCAACGGTTTTCGTCTGGTCGATAAGACCGTCGATGGCCGCCTGAACCACGGCATTGCCTTCCTTGTTGCCTTCGCCGATCATCTGGTCATAGGCTTCAACGGTCTGGGCGCGCTTTTCCATCGCATGCATGGCGTCGAGCGTCTTGTTCAGCTTCGCCGTCATTTCGTCGTTCAGCGCCTTGTCCTTGGCGCCGACGAGTTCCGCCAGCGAGGCGCCGGTCATCTTCGTGCCGTCCACGCGGGTATATTCACCGGTATAGGCCGAAGCGATGCCGATGGCGTCGTTCAGATGCGAATTATAGGTGTTGTCTGAGAAGCAGTCATGCTCCTCTTCCGGGTCGTGCAGCAGCAGGCCAAGCTTCATGCGCTCGCCGGCCAATTCGCCATAGGAGAGCGAACCCATGCCGGTGAGAATGGCGGTAAGGCCGGCTTTCGGGTCGGCTTCCACCGTCTTCGTGGCTTCGCCTTCCGGCGCCCAGGCGTCCACCATCTCCTGAAGATCCTTGATCAGCAGGGTGGAGGCGGATTTCAGGTAATCAGCGCGACGGTCGCAATTGCCATTGGTGCATTTTGCCTTGTCGTAATCGGTATAGGGACGGTTGCCCGTGCCCGGTCCGGTGCCGTTCAGATCCTGGCCCCAGAGCAGGAACTCGATGGCGTGGTAGCCAGTCGTCACATTGGCTTCGACATCGCCCGCCTCGTGCAGGCTCTCGATCAGTTCAGGGGTGATCTTGGAGGCGTCGACCTCTTCACCGCTGATTTTGATTTTCGGATTAGCGATAAGGTTGGCGACGTAAAGCTCGTTCTCGTCGCTTTCCGTGCCGTAGGAACCGTCAACATAATCGATCAGGCCTTCATCCAGCGGCCAGGCGTTGACCTTGCCTTCCCAGGCATCAACGAGAGGATTGCCGAAACGGTAGACTTCCGACTGCTGGTAGGGAACGCGCGCCTTGATCCAGGCTTCACGGGCGGCCTTCAGGGTTTCTTCGCTCGGAGTTGCGATCAATGCGTCGATCGCCTTGTCCAGCGCCTTCGCCGTGGTCAGCGAATCCTCGTATTTCGCGTGCGCGACATCGGCGTAATGCTTGACGACAGCCGCCGCGTCAGTGGCGGCCTGTGCGGGAAGCGCGGTGAAAGCCGCCGATGCGGCAAGAAGCGCGAAAGAGGCGCTGAGAATGGTTTTGCGGATCATGATCCCTCTCCTTTGGCGGCCATGAAATGACTTCACGCCACAGCAGGGGAGTTCTGACCCAATCACAAACTTGTGTCAAACATTCTAGTTTAGAATGCTTTGAAACAAGCTCGGGCGGTATTTCGCAAGTAAAATCACTGCGTGCAAATCGGCTTTTATGCTTTGCGCTTCATCAAGCAGAAGAAGAAACCGTCCGTATCTGTGGTTGCAGGCGTCAGCGTCACTGTCTTTCCGTCGGAGGAATGCGGTTTGTTCGCATTTGCACCGAAAGTCGTCTGCCAGCGCTCCAGCGCAGAACCGATGACAAATTCGGGATTTTCCTCGCAGAAACGCCTGACCTGCTGTTCGTTTTCCTCAGGCAGAACGGAGCAGGTGACATAAAGCAACTCGCCGCCCGGCCGCACGAAACCCTTGGCCTGCGACAGCGCCTCACCCTGCTGCTGCACGCGTTCTTCTAGGTTGCGTGCCGTCAGCCGCCATTTGGTGTCGGGGCGGCGGCGCCATGTGCCGGTGCCGGTGCAGGGCGCATCCACTAGAACGCGGTCGAATTTTCCCTGGAAGGGCACAAGCCCTGCTGTACGATCATGGACCTGCACATTGCGGGTGCCGGCCCGCTTCAGCCGCTCGATGATCGGCGCAAGCCGCTTGCGGTCGGCGTCGAAGGCGTGAACCTGGCCTTTATTATTCATGCTGGCGGCCATGGCCAGCGTCTTGCCGCCGCCTCCGGCGCAATAATCGAGTATCTGTTCGCCCTCATGCGCGCCGGCGAGATCGGCTACGATCTGCGAACCCTCGTCCTGCACTTCGAACCAACCCTTCTGGAAGGAGAGTTCGGCGGTGACGTTCGGCAGGCGGGAAGGGCCTTCGCCGGCGGGGATGCGAACACCCTGACGGGCGATCCGGGTGGCTTCCGCGCCGCTTTCCGCAAGCGCCTTCAGCACCTTGTCGCGGGTTGCCTTCAGCGTGTTGGCGCGCAGGTCAAGGGTCGGCCGCTCATTCAGCGCCTGCGCTTCAGTAAGCCAGTTTTCACCAAATGCCGTTTCGAGGGAAGATTGCACCCATTCGGGAATATCGCCCTGAATATGGGCCGGCGCGTCACCGAGAGAGCGGGAGAGAAAGGCCTGCTGCCTTTGTTCGTCTGGTGCGGCGGGGGCGAACTTGTCGCCATCGAATTCCGCCGCCAGTTCCGAAAAGCTTTTGCCCCATTGGCGCAGCAGCACGGCATAACCAAGCGAGGCGGCGCTGTCGTCATCCATCAGCCAGGCGTGCGACAGCTTCATGCGCAGCGCGTCGTAGACGATGTTGCCGATCGCAGCCCGGTCGCCGGATCCCGCGAAACGATGGGCAAGGCCCCAGTCCTTCAAGGCATCGGCGACGGGACGCCTGCGTCCCTCGATATCCGCCAATACTTCGATTGCTCCGGCCAAACGCCCGCCCAAACGCATTGTCTACCTCTTTTGCTGATAAGCCCGGTTGGTAGACGCGAATGGCGGCGAGGGCAAGGCTCAATCGGCCTTGACGATCTCGTAGCAGACCTTGGCTGTGCCAGAGCTGATCATGCCGATGTTCTTGGCGGCAGCCTTGGAAAGATCGAGAACGCGACCCTTGATGAACGGACCGCGGTCATTGATGCGCACCACCACGGCCTTGCCGTTGCGCGCGTTGGTAACCTTGACCTTGGTGCCGAACCGCAGCGAGCGGTGAGCGGCGGTCAGGTTGGCGGCGTTCATACGCTCGCCCGAAGCAGTCTTGGAGGTCAACGCATACCACGATGCGCCTCCACAACCATTTGCCGCATTCGCCTGAAGAGGCGCGATGATGGAACAGGCGGCTATAGTTGCAGCGGTGAAAGTTATACGACGGATATTCAACAAACTGTGCTTCCCTGAAAATCGGCCCCGCGCCGATTGATTGTGCCCTTGCTAAACGACCATGAACTGGCCTGAACGCCTTTTGATGCGAGATTGTAGGGCGAGGGAAAAATGGCGAAAAAAAGCTAAGCTCAAATCACGAAGTGTTACAGACTGTAATATTCGTGATCATTAGCCGGAAAGGTGTCCGTAGGGCGGACGGATAAGAAAATGGAAAAAATAACGCAGAATCAACGCGCAATCGAAATGCTGTTACAAGTCACGGCTTCGTGAATCCACTTCACGAAATGTGAGTGAAATATTTTTCTAATTGCTATGATTTTAGTGAATTTTGTTTGGTTAATAAAGTCCTAATTGACCAAAATGCGACGAAAACCATCCTCAAAAGTAGGTTTGGAAGGATTTTTCATCGCTTTTAACGGCTACGTCTTCAGCCTCGCCAGAGACCGTTTGCCCACAACTCCGTCAGCGAGATTTTGTACTCCGGAAAGTCGAAATTGAAGCCGAGACTGCGTATTTTAGCGTTGGAAACACGCTTGTTCTCGCCGTAGAAGGAGCGCGCCATAGGGGTCAGATCGGCGGTTTCGAATGCCTGTTCGGGCGGCGGCTCCACACCCATCAACGTCGCGGCGAAGCTCACCACATCCTGCGGCGGGCTGGGTTCGTCATCCGTGACGTTGAAGATGCCGTGCTCGTTTTTCCGTGCCAGAAAGGCAAGTGCCGCACCGATATCCTCGACCCTGATGCGATTGAACACCTGATCTTTCTTCACCAGCCTTCGCGCCGTTCCCTTTTCGAAATTCATGAAGGCATTGCGTCCGGGGCCATAAATTCCGGACAGACGAAGGGTGACAAGCGGCACATTTGCTTTTTGGGCGGCCGCAGTCCAGGCAGCTTCGGCAGCGACCCGCTCCACGGAACGGGCGGAGACAGGGCGACAGGGGCTTTCTTCATCCACCCAGGCGCCGTCATGATCGCCATAAACACCGACGGTGGAGAGATAGGTCATCCATTCCAGCTTCGGCAGAAACCGTTTCAGATCGTCGCCCAGCAGCGCCAGCAACGGATCACCTTGCCCGCCGGGCGCGATGGACTGGACGAGATGTGTGATATTGCCCATCGCTGCGATGAGATCGTCATTAAGATGGACGCCGTCAAAAAGGAACGGCGTCATGCCTGCGGCTTCGAGGTTCGGAAACTTATTCTGACTGCGCGTCGTACCGGAAATAGTATCGGCCACGGATTTCAGCGCGTTTGCGATGGCTTTTCCCGAATATCCCGCGCCAAAAATCATCACATGCATGCGTCACGCCTCTGCCAGTTGCCATTCCATTTCCGCCTCCGGATCGGTCTCCGGGGCGCGGGTGGCAGAGTATGTACGGAATTCTTCCCTGTCCATAAGTTGTGACAAAGCCCATGCGGCCATACCGCGCACCTCCGGTGAGGGGTCTGTTTCGGCAAGCGCCTTACATTGTTTCACGAATTGCCGGTCGGCGGAGTTTCCCGCCGCGATCAGCACGTTGCGGATAAAACGGTTGCGGCCGATCCGTTTGACCGGAGAGCCGCTGAAAAAGCTGCGGAAGGCGGCATCGTCGAGGGTCAGCAGAAAGGAAATGGAAGGTTCCTTCAGGTCCTCGCGCGCCTGCAATTTCATCTCGGAGGCGCTCGCTGCAAACTTGTTCCACGGACAGGCGGCAAGGCAATCGTCGCAACCATAGATGCGGTTGCCGATCATCGGCCGTAATTCGTGCGGAATGACGCCCTTATGCTCGATGGTGAGATAGGAGATGCAGCGGCGCGCATCGAGCTGATAGGGGGCGGGAAAAGCGGCCGTCGGACAGGCATCAAGACAGGCGCGACAGGAACCGCAATGATCCTTCTCCGCCTCATCAAGACAGAGCTCGGCGGTGGTGAACATGCTGCCGAGAAACAGCCAGGAACCATGTGTGCGGCTGACGAGGTTGGTGTGCTTGCCCTGCCAGCCAAGCCCTGCGGCGGCGGCAAGCGGTTTTTCCATCACCGGCGCGGTATCGACAAAGACCTTCACATCCTCGCCGGTACGTGCCGCAAAACGGGTGGCGATTTCCTTCAGCCGTCCCTTGATAATGTCGTGATAATCGCGATTGCGGGCATAGACCGAAATGGCTGCCTTGTCCGGTTTCGAAAGTACGCCACGCGGGTCTTCCTCCGGGCCGTAATTCAATCCGAACATGACGATGGAGCGCACATCGCCCCATAGCGTTTTCGGCTGAGCCCGGCGGGCCTCCGTTTCCTCCATCCAGGCCATCGTGCCGTGGTAACCCTTGTCGAGAAACAACCTCAGCCGTTCCGGGGCCAGCGGAATGCTGTCCGGTGCGGTGATGCGGCAGAGATCAAAGCCAAGCGAAAGCGCTTCCTGGCGAACGAAATCCGTCAGTTTGCGGGCGCGTATTCGCTGCTTGTCGCTGGCAACGTCGATGGTCGTTTCTCCCGAGGGTTATTCTGCGACTTATATATGCTCAACGCAGGCCGCAGCAAATAACCGGGAAGGCGAGGCTTAAAAATCCAGGTCGGCGTAGTGCGAGGAGGGGGCAAGGCGCGGAATACGCTCGCTCAGGAACGGCCGGAACGATGGGCGGGATTTCAGCCGCTGGTACCATTCCTTGGCGATGGGCGCTTCGAGCCAGTTGATCTCACCAAGATAGTCCAGCACCGAAACACCGGCTGCGGCGGCAAGGTCGGCATAGCTCAACCGGTCGCCGGCTAGCCATGTGCGCGAACCCGCCAGCCATTCCAGATATTTGATGTGCTGGCGGATATTGTTGCGGGCAGTGCGCAACAGCTTGGAATCCGGCGGCCCGCCACCCTGCGCGGTCGTCATCTGCAATTTATAAACTCGCTCCCGTACCAGCGGCCGGGTCACGTCATTTTCCATCTTCTGCAGAAACCACTCCGTCAGGCGGCGGATTTCCGCGCGCTGAAACGGGTCTTCTGCCAGAAGTCGCCTGTCGCGTTTCAAAACCCCATGCGTTTCATCAAGAAACTCGGCAAGCACGTAAGGCCCGCTGAGGGAACGCATATTGTCATCCAGATAGACAGGCAGGGTGCCGGCCGGATTGAGCGCCAAAAACTCCCGCCGTCTTTCCCACGGCTGCTCTTCCACGAGATCGGTTTGGAACCCGTATTCTGCGAGGATCAGACGAACGAACCGGGATGCGGTCGACATCGGAGAATGATAGAGAGTTGGCATCGGTACTCAATTTTTACAATTGGTTGTCATGATCGGCATTTGCCGGAAAACTTTTTCAGTTTCGCTTCATCAAGACGCTATAAGAGCTTGGCTACTTTAAAACAAGTTTAACGAAATTTCATTCCCTTCCCGCTTTCCCCTGAAAAAAAGGATACGTCATGGGTGACCAATCGATCATCAGCGCGCTTCTGCTGGGCATTATCGAGGGTCTGACGGAGTTTATTCCCGTTTCCTCAACGGCGCATGTGCTGCTGGCCGGGCACTTCCTCGGCTTCAAATCACCCGGCAATACCTTTGCCGTCCTTATTCAGCTCGGTGCGATCCTCGCGATCCTTCTTGTTTATTTTCAAAAGCTTGTATCGATCGCACTTGCCCTGCCGACCAGCGCCAAGGCGCGCCACTTCGTGCTGGCCGTCGCGCTTGCCTTCCTGCCGGCGGCGGTGATCGGCGCGTTGGCGCACGACTTCATCAAGACGGTGCTGTTCGAAACGCCGATGCTGATTTGCGTCGTCCTGATTATCGGCGGCGTCATATTGCTCGCTGTCGACCGCATGCCATTAAAACCGAAATATACCGACATCATGGATTATCCGCCGTCGCTTGCCTTCAAGATCGGCCTCTTCCAGTGCCTGGCAATGATCCCTGGCACCTCTCGCTCGGGCGCCACCATTGTCGGCTCGCTGCTGATGGGCACGGACAAGCGGTCCGCCGCCGAATTTTCGTTCTTCCTGGCGATGCCGACCATGCTTGGCGCTTTCACCCTCGATCTCTACAAGAACCGCGATGCGCTGAGCTTTGATGACGGCGCGCTGATCGCCGTCGGTTTCATCGCCGCTTTCGTCTCCGGCCTGTTCGTCGTGCGCTCGTTGCTGGACTACGTCTCGCGCCGGGGTTTTGCCGCCTTCGCCTGGTGGCGCATTGCTATCGGGTCGCTCGGCCTGATCGCGCTTCTGGTCTTCGGGTAATCCACTCGCGGACCTGCGAACCAAAAAGAAAAAGCGCCCCGGGAAACCAGAGGCGCTTTTTTTGAATCTTGTGAAAGCCGATCAGTTGGTGCTGATCGAAGCCGTTGCGCAGGGGTCGACGCCGTAGGCGGGAGCGCAACCGCTCTTGCCCGCTGCAACCGTTCCCGGCGCCATGAAAGAACCCGCCAGAACCACCAAAGCCGCACACGCAAAAAAGAGTGCGATAGATCTGCCCATTTTATGATTGCCTTTCAGACGTTCGTTCGCGCGGCTCATGCCGCCGTGTGTGAATTGAGGGTCCGGGATATGTTTGGAATGTGGCCAATATCAATAAAGCAGCTTGCTGAATACCGGGTTAATGCGAAGTCTTTTCCACAGTTGCGCTTGTGCCACGCTTACGTGTTGCGGCCGAAGGCCGTTAACTTTTACCCGGCTTTGCAAACCCGCCCCTGTCGATGCTGCACCTCCCCTTCAGTTGAGAGGGAAATGCACTCATAACGGTTTGGTTGCAATTCAATCGCGCAAAAAGAAAAAGCGGGAATGGCTCCCGCTTCCGTTCAGAATGGCGATGCCTGAAGCGAAGTTTCAGGCGGCTTTTCCGGCGTTGGAGAACTGACCGTGTGTGCGGTACTGCACCATGTAAGAGGGCAGAACCGAAGCGACACGGACGGGGTTGATGCCGATGCCTTCCAGTGTCAGGCCGTTCTTTTCCGCCTCGCTGGAAACGACATTGTCCTTTTTCAGCATGGTCACCTGATCGGCCGTCAGCGGTGGCGTGATGAGCGGCACCATTGAAGCGATCTTGCCGATCGTCGAAGCGATGCCGAAAGGCAGATTGACGAAAGGACGCTGACGGTAAGTTGCGGCAAGAACCGCCTCGAGACAGTCGCGGAACGTCATCACGTCCTGACCGCCGAGTTCATAGATAGCGCCGGGCTTCAGCTTGCCATCGACACTGCGGGCGACGGCTTCGGCGACATCCTCGACATAAACAGGCTGGAATTTGGTTTTTCCACCGCCGATCAGCGGCAGGAACGGCAGGCTGCGGGCCATCTTGGCGAATTTGTTGAAGAAATCGTCTTCCGGTCCGAAAATTATTGACGGGCGCAGGATCACGGCGCCGGGCAGAACGGAATGAATGGCGGCCTCGGCGCGGCCCTTGGTGCGGCCGTAGCCGGTCTGCGAACCCGCATCCGCGCCGATCGCGGAGATATGCGTCAGCGTCGCACCGACATTGCGGGCGGCTTCGGCAATGGCTTTGGCGCCGAATTCCTGCACGGCGTCAAAGGTGTTGCGGCCGCTTTCAGTGAGGATGCCGACGCAATTGACCACATGGTCAGCGTCTTCGACGGCTTTGATGATGGAGTCGCGATAACGCAGGTTCGCCTGGGCAAAGGAAATCTGGCCAACATTGCCGAGTGGCTGCAGGAAACCGGCAAGATCCGGGCGGCGCACGGCAACACGGATGCGATAACCGCGTCTCGCGAGCATTCTCACGACATGCCGCCCGACAAAACCCGAACCGCCGAAAACGGTGACGAGGGGTGGAAGGTTGGCCAAGGTCATGGGAGGCTCCTCAGAAGCTGTCGATAAAGTGTTTTTCAGTCTCTTAGCCCAAAGCCGCGCGCGCGTGAAGAGACGTTCTCGCAAGCTGTGGCCAGGGTTCTGGAAATCGGATTGAAGTTCGTCAAATTCCTTCGACGATCATCATATCGGTATCGGCGACGTCCTGACGGATTTTGGCCGCCGCCTGATATTCGGGCGAGTTGTAGCAATCGATGGCGTGCTGCACCGAGGGGAACTCGATCACGACGTTGCGTCCGCGCGCCTTTCCTTCCAGTTCGGTCAAAGCGCCGCCCCTAGCCAGAAAATTGGCACCGAACCGCTCGAAAGCGGGCTTCGCCGTCGCGACATAGTCCTTGTAGCGCTCGCTATCGCGCACATCGACGTGGGCGATCCAATATCCCTTAGCCATTTCGTCTCCTCCGATGGTTTTTACTGATTTGCGGGAAAGCTGGCGCGCAGCATGTCGTCCAGAATGGCGCGGGCCGCCGCCTTCGGGTCTTCCGCCCTGACGATGGGACGGGCGACGACCAGATGGCTCGAACCGGCTTTGATCGCATCGTAAGGCGTCATCACCCGCTTCTGATCACCGAGATCTGCACCCGCCGGGCGGATGCCGGGGGTAACGACGGCAAGATCGGGACCGAGAATTTCACGCACGGCGGTTGATTCCTCCGCCGAACAGACGATGCCGCCCATGCCCGCCTCGCGCGCCTGTTGCGCCCGGCGCAGCACCAGCGAACGGGCATCCGAGGCGTAACCGGCTTCCGCGAGATCACTGTCGTCCATCGAGGTCAGCACGGTGACGCCGAGCAGGCAGAGGCCTGAGCCTTCGGCCGCCTTGACTGCGGCACGCATGGCCTTTGGATAGGCGTGCAAGGTCAGCATCGACATACCCATGCGGGCGATGTTCTCGACACCGGATGCGACGGTATTGTCGATGTCCAGCAGCTTCATGTCGAGAAAGACCTTCTTGCCGCTTTGAACAAGGTCACGCGCAAATTCGAGACCGCCTGCGAATACCAGCTGATAGCCGATCTTGTAGAACAGAACCTCGTCGCCGATTTTTGAGACGATGTCTTCGGCCTGCTGCACAGTCGGAACATCCAGCCCGACGATGAGTTTTTCGCGCGCGGTCATTGTTTTATCCCTGCCATGTTTCCATTGCCGTCCAGTCGCATGGGGGGGACGCTGCTGCAAGTGAAAACTCGGCGATGGAAAAGCAGAAAAGATTGCCGCCGCCCGGCGGCTGGTCCTTGGCGCGGCTGATGCCGCGGCCTTCGACATGGCATTTCAAAAGCGTACCCACGCCGCCATGGCCAACAAAGGCGATAGGGTGTTGCGGGTCGTGCTGGTCGAGAACGGTTTTGACCGCGCCGACGATCCGCGCCTGCGCGTCGATCGCCCTTTCCCAACCGTGAAAGCTTTCGTCAGGATGGGCGAAGAACCAGTCCGCTGCCTTTTCAAATTCCGGCGGCGGCAGGAAGCCGGTGGCAGACCGGTCGTTCTCATGCATCGCTTCGATAATCTCTATCGCCGCACCGGAGGTTTCCGCGAGGATACGGGCGGTTTCGATAGCCTTGGTTTCGGCGCTGGAAACGATGTGCCGCAATGCCCGCGCCCAGGGCAGGCGACTTGCCTCCCGCGCCCGCTCGACACCCCTGTCCGAAAGTCCCCACTCAGGAACAGGAACCGTCGGATCGATCTTGACCTGGGGATGGGTGATGTAGAGCGCATGCATGGCAATCGGTCCTCAAGGGCAATGGAAAGGGCAAACCAACACCCTAACCATCCGTCACGACCGGGAAATGACGGCCTTGTCCATTCTGCCGTGTGGTCAGGCCCGCGTATAGGTCCACAATTGTGCCGGCGGAATATTGCGCACGATGAAATCAAAATGGCGGATGTGGTAAAGATGGGGCTGCGCGACGATCGGGGAAATCGGACCGTAGGATATCTGCATGACGGGGCGGCCGTGCGGTACGCGCTTCAGCAATTCGTCGAGAAGCTTGATGCGGGCGGCCATGGGGAAATTCAGCATCGGTACGGCGGAAATGACGCTGTCGAACATCTGGCCCTTGTGTTCGCCGAGCGTCGCATCGAGATCGAAAGCGTCGCCATTGACGAAGTTGACGCCGGGATAACTTCTGAGCAGCTGATTGTAGAAATCGGTCGAATATTCGATGGCCGTCAGGCTTTCCGGCTTGATGCCGCGCGCCAGAATGGCCTTGGTGATGACACCCGTGCCCGGGCCGAGTTCGAGAACCGGCAGGCCGGAATGGGGATTGATGACACTCGCCATTTTTTTCGCCGTGATCGACGATGTCGGAACAATGGCGCCGACTTTTTTCGGCTGGCTGACCATGCCCTTGAAAAAGCGGATTTCTTCCTCAAATTTCTGCTCAAGGCGTTGCTTCAGGTTAAGTGCCATAATTCCCCTCGGATACATTTTTGGTCATTGTCAAAAAACGGTTACGTACTGTTGATCTCATTTGGCGCAAAAACAAGGCAAAATGTCGTAACTGGAAAAATTCGCTTATCGTTTGAAACACACGGTAGCCGAATCAAAAAACGCCGGGGAAGCGATCCACCGGCGTTTTTGATTGAATTGGCAAAAAACAGCCGTTTAAACGCGCATCGGCATCAGAACATAGAGTGCATCATCGCCGGCAGTGTCGCGAACGAGCGTCGGCGATCCGGCATCTGCCAGCAGAAAAATCGCATCCTCGCCGGAAAGCTGCGACGTGATGTCGAGGAGATATTTGGCATTGAAGCCGATTTCCATCGAATCATTGTCGTAACCAACGGCCACTTCTTCGGTAGCACTTCCCGAGTCGGGATTGTTGACGGTTAACGTCAACTGCCCGTCTGTCAGCGCCAGCTTTACGGCGCGTCCGCGCTCGGAAGAAATCGTCGAGACGCGGTCGACGGCGCGTGCGAAGGTCTGGCAATCGACGCGCATTTCCTTGTCGTTGCCGGTCGGGATCACGCGCTGGTAATCCGGGAAGGTGCCGTCGATCAGCTTCGAGGTCAAAACCACCGAACCGATGGTCAGGCGGATCTTGGCGTCCGAGACCTCGACGGTGACTTCCAGTTCCGGATTGTCCATCAGCTTCTGCAATTCGCCAACGGTCTTGCGCGGAATGATGATGCCCGGCATGCCTTCGGAACCGGAAGGAGCATCCACATCGGCGCGCGCCAGACGGTGACCGTCCGTCGCGACAGCGCGCAGCTTCAGGTCGCCGCCGCTTTCGATGGTGTGGAAGAAGATGCCGTTCAGGTAATAACGCGTCTCTTCGGTCGAAATCGCAAATTGCGTCCGGTCGATCAGCATCTTCAGGTCGGTCGCCTTCAGTTTGAAGGTGTGGCTGAAGGTGCCGGCGGTCAAATCCGGGAAGTCGGTTTCCGGCAGGCATTGCAGCGAGAACTTCGAACGGCCGGAGGCAACCGTCATTGAAGAGCCGTCCGGGTTGGTCGCCAGAAGCACCTCGGAACCGTCAGGCAGCTTGCGCACGATTTCATAAAGCAGGTGCGCCGGCACGGTGGTGGCGCCCGCCTGTTCCACCATGGCTGGCGTCGCTTCGGTGATTTCGAGGTCAAGATCGGTCGCCTTCATGTCCAGATTGGCGCCGGATGCGCGCAAGAGGACGTTGGACAGGATCGGGATCGTGTTGCGACGCTCAACAACCCGGTGCACGTGGTTCAGCGATTTAAGAAGGTTCGACCGCTCAAGAGTAATACGCATGGACGCTACCGCTTTCAACCGTTGCGAACCGGCCACCGCCGGATCGGCAAGAAGAGTCTTGACCGGCAAAAAGCCGGATAATGTGGACGGGCAAAATGGCAGAGTTATTGCTGAAAATGCAAGAGCCGAGTGCATCTGCTTCCGCTCATTTTGCTGCTATACAGCATGATCCACAGGATGTGGCGGCCGATGGACCTTGTTCGGCGGTTTTCTATTGCCCATAAAGGGGGCAAAACCGGAGTGAACGGCCGGGATTGATCGGCCAGAATGATTGGAAGCCGTGTGACGGAAGAAATATCGAACAGCGAAACCAGACAGGCAACAAAGGAATTCAGGATCGGTACGGCCACCATTCCGGCACGGCCGCTGGAGCCGGCGCTCTATCTCGTGGCCACCCCCATCGGCAATCTGGGCGATATCACCATCCGGGCGCTGGAAACGCTGGCCTCTGCCGATGTCCTCGCCTGCGAGGATACCCGCGTCACCCGTATCCTGCTTGAGCGTTACGGCATACGCAACCGCCCGTTCGCCTATCATGAGCACAATGCGAACGAAGCGGGGCCGAAGCTCATTGCCGCGCTGGAGGCCGGAAAATCCGTGGCGCTGGTATCGGATGCCGGAACGCCGCTCGTTTCCGATCCCGGTTATCGTCTTGGTCAGCTGGCGCTTGAGGCCGGCCATCGCGTCGTGCCGGTGCCGGGCGCATCGGCGCCGCTTGCCGCCCTTGTTGGATCAGGCATGCCGAGCGACGCCTTCCTGTTTGCGGGCTTTTTGCCGGTGAAGGATCGCGGCAAGCGCGACCGCTTTGCCGAACTTGCGAAAATTCCCGCCACTTTGATCTTCTTTGAATCGCCACGCCGCATCAGCACCACCGTCAAGGTGGCGTCGGAAGTGCTCGGCCGCGACCGCCGCGCCGTGGTCTGCCGCGAACTGACCAAGACTTTCGAGGAATTCCGTCGCGGCACACTCGGCGAGCTTGCGGAATATTACGACGAGGACCGGGTGGTGAAGGGTGAGATTGTGCTGCTGATAGAGCCGCCCTCCTATGACGAAATTCCCGATATCGAGGATGTCGAGACGCTGCTGAAGGATCTGGTCGCAACCATGCCTGCCGCCAAAGCCGCGGGCGAGGCATCGAAACTGACCGGCTTGCCGCGCAAGGAGCTTTACCAGCGGCTGCTGGATATGAAGGGCAGGGATGGCGGCTGACGGGCGAAAGAACACTCGCCGCAAGGCCGAGCGGCGCGGCCACAACGCCGAATATTGGGCAGCGCTTTATCTGCTGTTCAGGGGATATCGCATCCTCGCGATCCGGTATCGTACCCGGCTTGGCGAAATCGATCTCATCGCCCGCAAGCGGGATGTGGTCGCTATTGTCGAGGTCAAGGCGCGTTCTTCCGGTGTCGCGGCTGTCGATGCGGTCGGCCTTCATTCGCAGCAACGCATCCGCGCCGCCGCCGATCTCTGGCTGTCTCGCCGCAGGGATGCCGAGCGATTTTCGCTGCGCTTCGATATCGTCGCCGTTCTGCCGCGACGCCTGCCGCAGCACTTCATCGATGCTTTTTGAGGGGAGGGAAGGCAATGTCCACCGAGCGCGAAAAAATGGCCGCAGGCGAATGGTACAGCTGCATGGATGCCGGGCTGGATGTGCTGCGCGGCCAGGCGCGCCGAGCCGTTCACCAGCACAATACCTTGCCGCCGGATGATCGTGGGGCCATGGCACCGTTGCTGCGAACGCTTTTCGCCTCCGTGGCGGAAGGGACATTTGTCGAAGCGCCATTTCATTGCGCTTACGGCTTCAACATCACCCTGGGCAAGAATGTCTATCTCAATACGGGCTGCGTCATTCTCGATTCTGCGAAGGTCGTGATAGGCGACGGCGCAATGCTCGGCCCCGCCGTGCAGATCTATTGCGCGGAACATCATCTCGACCCGGTTCCGCGCGCACAAGGCATTGAAATCGCAAGGCCGGTGACAATCGGCCGTGATGTGTGGATCGGTGGCGGGGCGATCCTGCTGGCCGGTGTTACCATTGGTGATGGCGCGATTGTCGGTGCTGGCTCGGTGGTGACGCGCGATGTGCCGCCGGGGGCGACGGTGGTGGGAAATCCGGCCCGGCCCATAAGGCGGAAGGACGCCTGAGACGTCCATTTTTGAAAGAACGGAGTCTATTAGCGGGCACCGTAACAAATCTGACATGAAACTGTTAAAGAGGCGTCATGGAACCCCTCTATTCGCATCCTCACCCCAATAAATGGTGGAGAGGATTTAGTAATGTTGAAGAAGATTTCCATGGCCGCAGTGGCGGTCAGCATTTCGGCAACGTCTTCCATGGCTGCGACCAACATCACCTGGTGGCACGGCATGGGCGGCCGTAACGGCGAAGTCATCAACGAAGTTTCGCAGAAGTTCAACGAAGCCCAGAAGGAATGCGCTCTGACGCCGGTTTCCAAGGGCTCCTACGAAGAAGCACTGGCCAGCGGCATCGCCGCCTTCCGTTCGGGCGAACAGCCGAACATTCTCCAGGTTTTCGATGCCGGCGCCGCCACCATCATCAACGCCAAGGGCGCGGTCATTCCTGCGGAAGACCTCATCAACAAGGCCGGCTACAAGTTCGATCGCGAAGCCTTCATCAACGGCGTGCGTTATTTCTATGCTGCCGCTGACGGCAAGTTCGTCGGCATGCCGTTCAACTCCTCCGCTCCGATCATGTACGTCAACGACGAAGCCCTGAAGAAGGCCGGCGTCGAGGCTCCGAAGACCTGGGAAGATTTTGAAAAGGTCGCGCCGAAGCTGAAGGAAGCCGGTTACATTCCGCTCGTCCAGTCGCAGCTGACCTGGCAGTTCACGGAGAACTTCTTCTCCCGCAATAACATCCAGTTCGCCACCAACAATAACGGTTACGACAGCGTTACCGACACCAAGCTCAAGCTTACCGACCCGAACCTCGTCATGATGTTCGACAAGCTGAAGGACTGGAAAGACAAGGGCCTGTTCGCCTATTACGGCGCTGGCTGGAACGACAACCAGAAGCCCTTCGAAGAAGGCAAGGTTGCTTTCTGGATCGGTTCTTCGGGTTCGTTCGGCGGCTTGCAGAAGACGGCGACCATGCCGTTCTCCGCAACCTTCCTTCCCTATTGGGGCTCCATCAAGGGCGCTGGCACCAACTCCTTCATCGGTGGCGCTGCTCTCTTTGCAATGTCGGGCAAGTCTGAAGCCGAAAACAAGTGCGTGGCTGACTTCTTCCAGTTCCTGACCTCGCCGGAAATCCAGGTCTTCTACCATAAGGCAACCGGTTACGTCGCCATCACCAAGGCTGCTTACGAAAAGGCCAAGGCTGAAGGTTTCTACAAGGAAAAGCCGGTCGCCGAAGTCGGCATCCAGCAGCTGTCGCTGCCGGGCGGCGAATGGTCCAAGGGTTATCGCCTCGGCTTCTACCCGCAGATCCGCGCCGTGATGGAACGTGAATACAACCGCATCTTCTCCGGCGAAGTCACGCCGAAGGACGCCTTCGACATCATCGAGAAGGAAGGCAACGACCTTCTGGCCCGTTTCGCCAAGACGGCCGGCTGATCGATCTTTTCGAAACCAATGATCGTTGTCGAGCCTCCTTTCCGACGGAAGGGAGGCTCGCTTCTGGATAAGGAGGCGCAAGCGTGGCCTATACATCGTCTCAACCACGCCGGTTTTTATCCGGCTGGTCCGCAAAGGCTGGAAAACCCGCCAAGCCAGCTGAAGCCGGCATGAAGCGCGTACAGTTCTCCTCGTCCTTCGTACCCTATCTGTTTCTGGCGCCGCAGCTCGCGGTGATTTTCATCTTCTTCTACTGGCCGTCCGTTCAGGCCGTGCATTCGTCCTTTTATATCGAAGATCCTTTCGGGTTCGGAGCCTCGTTCGTGGGGTTCGCCAATTATTCGGACGCGCTATTCAATCCGGAATATCTCAGCATCGCCAAGTTCACGGTCATTTTCACTGTGCTGGTGACCTTCTTCTCGCTGGCGCTCGGTCTGCTGCTCGCCGTCAAGGCCGATGCCGTCATTCGCGGCAGTTCGACCTACAAGACGGTGCTGATTTCCGTTTATGCCATCGCGCCACCGGTCGCGGGCCTGATCGGCATGATGTTTTTCGACCAGCATATCGGTCCCTTCGTCAAGATGGCCGCGATGCTGGGTTGGGACATGAAGGTCGGCCTCAATTATTTCGACACGGCCTTCGCCATGATCGTCGTCGCCGTCTGGAAGCAGATACCCTACAATTTCATCTTCTTCCTGTCCGGCTTGCAGGGCGTTTCCGTCGCCGTGCGTGAGGCCGCCGCTATCGACTGCCGCTCGGGCTTTCGCCGGTTCTGGACGGTCATCATGCCGCTTCTGGCGCCCACCGCCTTCTTCCTGCTCATCATCAACATCACCTATTCCCTGTTCGATACGTTCGGCGTCATCGACGTGATGGTGAAGGACAAGGCGGCGAACAACCCGATTACGCTGGTCTACAAGGTGTTTCTCGATGGTTTCCGCGGCAATGACATTGGCGGCTCTTCGGCCCAGTCCGTCATCCTGATGCTGGTCGTCTTCGTCCTCACCATCATCCAGTTCCGCTTCATCGAGAAGCGCATCCATTACAATTGAGGGAAAAGACGATGTACAAGACAAAACCCCTCGATCATCTGGTGCTGATAACAGGCGCGTTGTTCCTGATATTGCCGGTCGTCGTGGCCTTCATGACCTCCACCCATACGGCGGCGGAAATCCATCGCAGCGGCCTGACGATCGTTCCGGGCGACAATTTCGTCGAAACTTACGAAAAGGTCCTGACCCAGAAGGGCGGCTTCACCGGGCAGATTACCGGTCTCAACATGATCATCAATTCGCTGATCCTCGGTGTGGGTTTTGCCGTTGGCAAGATCGTCCTGTCGATGACGGCGGCCTATGCGATCGTCTATTTCCGCTTCCGCTTTGCCACACTCGCCTTCTGGATCATTTTTACGACCCTGCTCTTGCCGCTCGAAGTGCGCATCATGCCGTCCTACGAGGTGATGAGCAAACTTGGCCTGTTGAACTCCTATACCGGATTGATCGTACCGCTTCTGGCGTCTGCGACAGGCACCTTCTATTTCCGGCAATTCTTCAAATCCATTCCGGAGGAATTGCTGGAAGCTGCCCGTATCGACGGCGCCGGTCCGGTCAAGTTCTTTATCGACATCATCATCCCGTTGTCGCGCACCATGATGGCGGCGATCTTCATCATCATGTTCGTTTATGGCTGGAACCAGTATCTCTGGCCGATGCTGATGACGACGGATGAGAGTTTCTTCACCCTGATGCGCGGCATCAAGTCGATCCTGCAGGTCTGGGTCGGTTCGCAAATCCCCGATTATAACGAAGCTTTCGCGCTCGCCGTTTTGGCCATGCTGCCGCCGGTGCTGATCGTCATCATATTCCAGCGCTGGTTCATCAAGGGCCTCACCGAGAGCGATAAATAAGGAGACCGAAATGGCCGCTATAGAAATCAGTCAGGTCTGCAAGGATTATCATGGCGGCGTGCGCGCCGTGCATCACGTCGATATCGACATCAGGGACGGCGAGTTCATCGTTCTCGTTGGCCCCTCCGGCTGCGGCAAGTCCACGCTCCTGCGCATGGTTGCCGGGCTTGAGGACATCTCCGAAGGCACGGTGAAGATCGGCGACCGGGTGGTCAACCAGGCCGATCCCGCCGACCGCGATATTGCCATGGTGTTCCAGAATTACGCGCTTTATCCGCATATGTCGGTGCGCCAGAACCTGGAATATGGGCTTAAGAACCGCAAGACACCGAAGGCGGAGATCGATGCGCGTGTGGCCGAAGCCGCCCGTATGTTGCAGCTCGAACCCTATCTGGAGCGCAAGCCGCGCGCCCTTTCCGGCGGCCAGCGTCAGCGCGTCGCCATGGGCCGCGCCATCGTGCGCAAACCGGCGGCCTTCCTGTTCGATGAGCCTCTGTCCAACCTTGATGCCAAGCTGCGCGTTTCCATGCGCGGTGAAATCAAGCGTCTGCAAAAGCGCCTCGGCACCACCTCCATCTATGTCACCCACGATCAGCTTGAGGCCATGACGCTGGCTGATCGTCTGGTAGTGTTGAATGGCGGCCGCATCGAACAGATCGGTGCGCCGCTTGATGTCTATCACACGCCCGCCTCCACTTTTGTCGCCAGCTTCATCGGCTCTCCCGCCATGAACCTGCTGAATGCCGAGTTGCATGGCGATAGCCTCGCCATCGGTCCGTCACTGTTTGCGCTCAACGGTTTTGCCCCCGCTTCGGGGTCGGTGACGGTGGGCATGCGGGCGGAGGATTTCCGCATTGCTGCGGCGGGCGAGCAGGGCCTTGCGCTGCGCGTCGATTATATCGAGGAGCTGGGTTCACAGCGCCTCGTGCATGGCATGATCGGCGACCAGAACCTGACAGTGGCTTTCCCGCCGGATGTCGAGGTTCCGGCCGCATTGTCGGTGACGATAGCGCCGGAAAAACTGCACTTCTTCTCCAACGAAACCGGTAAACGCATCGCCGGCAAGGCGGAACAGGTCCAGGTACAGCCCGCTCAGCTGGCGACGGCCTGATCACGTCGGAAGAAATCGGCGCGATGACTAAAATTGCGCCGATTGTCAAAACCGCTTTGTTACGATCCCGATGATAGAAGACCTCCAATATTTCACGGGGGTTTTCTCATATGTCGTTCAAAATGATGTTCGCGGCGGCTGCAACCATGGCGATTCGCACGATGCCAATATTGCCGGCCTATCTGCGCGGAGCAAAAGACGAGGCTGTTGTCAGCGCATCCTGCACCGATCTGCGGCTTCAGCCGGCCCCCATCAATCCGGACTGGATCATTTCCGGCGATCCGAAGGCGCGTGCGGCCGATCATTCCCGAAGCGGCGACCGCGCGTCCAGCACCGCCATGTGGGATTGCACGGCGGGTGAATTCCGCTGGTTCTTCGGCTGGGACGAGACCGTCTATATTCTGGAGGGCGAGGTGCATGTGACGGCGGAAGACGGCTCGATCAGCATCCTGCGGGTCGGTGACGTCGCCTATTTCCGGGCTGGAACATGGGCCACATGGCGAGTGGATGACTATGTCCGCAAGGTCGCCTTCATGCGTCGTCCATTCCCAAGGGCGCTGGCGCTCGCCTATCGCGTCAAGAACAAGCTGTTTTCCGGCAGTTCCTACAAGCTGGCGGCCTGAACCAGTAAAACAGTCCAAACGACGGAGCCTCTCCGGCTCCGTCGGCGGAATTGTGAAGGTTCAATAAAACTCACACGAAGCACCGCTTGCAGCAGTTGCCTTTGAATGGTCGCTGCCCTACATCTTTCGGGCTTTCGGAAGCATTTCCGGGGTCTCTTCGGGTCTCCCGGGAAGCCTGAAACGACGGACAATGGGCATTGCGGGCCGGCAAGGCGTCCGTATGCTGCAAGAGGAACATGCGCATGGCGAAGATCAAGAACGTCGCGATCCAGATGGATCATGTCTCAGGTATCAACATCGCCGGTGACTCCACCTTCGCCATGAGCCTCGAGGCGCAGGCGCGCGGATACCGGCTGTTCCACTATACCCCCGATCGCCTTTCCATGCGCGATGGCAAGATTTACGCCACCGTCGAGCAGATGGAACTGCGTGACATCAAGGGCGACCATTTCTCGCTGTCAGAGCCGGAGCGCGTTGATCTTTCGACCATGGATGTCATCCATCTGCGTCAGGATCCGCCATTCGACATGGCCTACATCACCTCCACCCATCTGCTGGAGCGCATTCATCCCAAAACACTTGTTGTCAATGACCCCGCCTGGGTGCGCAATTCGCCGGAAAAGATTTTCGTCACCGAATTCGCCGATCTGATGCCGAAGACGCTGATCACCAAGGATGTGGCTGAGATCGCCCGGTTCCGCAATGAAATGGGCGATATCATCCTCAAGCCGCTTTATGGCAATGGCGGTGCGGGTGTCTTCCATTCGGCGCGTGATGACCGCAATTTCTCTTCGCTGCTGGAAATGTTCGGCCAGATGTTCCGTGAGCCCTATATTGCCCAGGAATATCTGCCTGACGTCCGCAAGGGCGACAAGCGTATCCTGCTGGTGGATGGCGAACCGGTGGGCGCGATCAACCGCGTGCCGGCGGAAAATGATGCCCGCTCCAACATGCATGCCGGCGGCCGGCCAGAACCGACGGAACTGACGGCGCGCGAGAAGGAAATCTGCCGCCGCATCGGTCCCGCCCTGCGCGAGCGTGGTTTCCTCTTTGTGGGTATCGATGTGATCGGCGATTATCTCACTGAAATCAACGTCACCTCACCGACCGGCATTCGTGAAGTGCAGAAATTCGGCGGTGCCGACGTGGCCAGCCTGTTGTGGGATGCCATCGAGAAAAAGCGCGAAGCTCAGGATTTCTGAGGCGATTTCCCGACCGAACCCCGTTTGTTCCGTGGGTACAACTAGACACAACTAAAATACATCGCCCGCGTGAAATTGTTCACTGGATGTTCTTGTTTTATTCTTTGCCTTGTGGCACGTTGCTTGCGGATGGCCGCCACAGGGCATGAGGCTTTGATGTCGCGGCCGGTTTGCGGGGGCGGGCCATGGTGGCAAAGGTCAATACGGTTGCATTTCAGGGCATAGAGGGTGTGCCCGTCGAGGTGCAGGTGATGGTCGCACCTGGAAAGGTTGGCATCCAGATCGTCGGCTTGCCGGACAAGGCAGTGGCTGAAAGCCGGGAGCGAGTGCAGGCGGCGCTACATGCTTCGGGTCTGGCGCTTCCAGCGAAAAAGGTGACCGTCAATCTCGCGCCCGCCGATCTGCCAAAGGAAGGATCGCATTTTGATCTTCCCATTGCTCTGGGGCTCATGGCCGCTTTGGGCGCCATACCGGCAGAGGCGCTCGGCCAATATGTGGTTCTCGGCGAACTCAATCTTGATGGCACCATCGGCATGGTCTCCGGCGCGCTGCCGGCGGCCATCGGCGCCAACGCTCTCGGCAAGGGCCTGATCTGCCCGGCTGAAAGCGGTCCGGAAGCGGCCTGGGCCGGAGCCGGCATCGATATTCTCGCACCGCGCAGCCTCATAGCGCTTGCCAATCATTTTCGCGGCACTCAGCTGCTTTCACGCCCCGTGCCCGCCATCCGGACCAGTCCGGTCAATCTGCCTGATCTTGCCGATATCAAGGGGCAGGAAAGCGCCAGACGTGCGCTGGAGGTGGCAGCGGCCGGCGGCCATAATCTGCTGATGGTCGGTCCCCCCGGCTCCGGAAAATCCATGCTTGCCGCGCGCCTGCCGTCCATCCTGCCACCGCTTGAGGCGGCGGAGCTGCTGGAAGTATCCATGGTCCATTCCATCGCCGGCCAATTGTCGGGCGGCAAGCTTTCGGACCGCAGGCCGTTCCGCACACCGCATCATTCCGCCACCATGGCGGCTTTGATTGGCGGAGGATTGCGCGCCAGACCGGGTGAAGCCTCACTTGCCCATCACGGCGTTCTTTTTCTGGATGAATTCCCGGAGTTTTCCCCGCAGGTGCTGGATGCTTTGCGCCAGCCGCTGGAGATGGGCGAATGTATCATTGCGCGGGCCAATCACCGCGTCAGCTATCCGGCGCAAATCCAGCTCGTGGCGGCAATGAACCCCTGCCGGTGCGGCATGGCGGGAGAGCCGGGCTTCACCTGCGCCAGAGGTCCTCGTTGCGTAACCGACTATCAGGGCCGCATTTCCGGGCCGCTAATGGATCGCATCGATATCCGCATTGATGTTCCCGCCGTTTCTGCGACTGATCTCATCCGCCCCGTCGCGTCCGAGCCGAGTGCGGTGGTTGCCGCCCGTGTTGCCAATGCCCGCCTCGCCCAGCAGGAGCGTTATGCGGCGGCGGGGTTTCCTGCCATCCGCACCAATGCCCGCTGCACGACGACCCTGATCGAAAAATATGCCGAACCGGATGCGTCCGGGCTGCAATTGCTGCGCGATGCCGCCGAACGGCTGAAGTTTTCCGCACGTGGTTACCATCGTATTCTGAAGGTCGCGCGAACATTGGCCGATCTGGACGGAAAGCAGATGGTCGGCCGCATCCATGTGGCGGAAGCGGTGTCCTATCGTATCGCGGGTGAGAGGCTGCCGACAGCGGCTTGAGCCGTGGGACTTGCGCCTTGTTGGAAGAGTTTGGAGGAATGCTTCCAGAATGCTCCGCCCTTTTGCTATAAGCAGATGCGATAGCAAGATCTGAAGCGCATCGCGTGAATTCGGTCGAATGCGAGGTAGTTCTGAAAACTGATATGCCGCCAGCGGTGCCGGCGGCATAGTGAACTTCAATTCTTTGCTCCGCGATCGTGTACCGGATGGGGCAGTTAGAGCCCAAGCCCTTCAAAAAGCGCCGTCGAGAGGTAACGTTCCGCAAAGGAAGGAACGATGACGACGATGTTCTTGCCGGCATTTTCCTCGCGCGCGCCGACCTTGATTGCCGCCGCCAATGCTGCACCCGAGGAGATGCCGACCGGCACGCCTTCGAGCCGCGCCGCAAGACGTGCGATTTCGAAAGCCTCGTCATTGGTGACGGTGACGATCTCGTCATAGATGCCAGTGTCGAGGATGGCCGGTGCAAAACCTGCGCCGATGCCCTGAATCTTGTGCGGACCGGGGTTGCCACCGGAGAGCACCGGGCTGTCGGCGGGTTCCACCGCAATGACCTTCACGTCCGGCTTGCGGGATTTCAGAACCTGACCCGTGCCGGTGATCGTGCCGCCCGTGCCGATGCCGGAAACGAGAATATCAACCGTGCCTTCTGTGTCGTTCCAGATTTCTTCCGCCGTTGTCTTGCGGTGAATATCCGGATTGGCGGGGTTTTCGAATTGCTGCGGTATGATGGCGTCGGGCAGCGTCTCGGCCAGTTCCTGCGCCTTTGCGATTGCGCCCTTCATGCCCTTGGGGCCTTCGGTCAGCACCAGTTCGGCGCCAAGCAGGGCCAGCATTTTCCGGCGTTCGACCGACATGGTTTCCGGCATGGTCAGGATCAGCTTGTAGCCCTTGGCGGCGGCGGCAAAAGCCAGCGCGATACCCGTATTGCCCGAAGTCGGCTCCACCAGCGTTGTCTTGCCGGGGGTGATCTTGCCTTGCGCTTCCAGCGCTTCGATCATGGCAACACCGATGCGGTCCTTCACGGAGGCGATGGGGTTAAAAAACTCCAGCTTGGCGAGCAGGTTGGCCTTCACGCCCTTTTCTTTTGCCAGCTTGTCCAGCCGCACGATCGGCGTATCGCCGATTGTTTCGGTGATGGAGGAATAGACGCGTCCGCGTCCGGGCTTTCTGGCTTCGGGCATGATGCTCTCCTGTATGAAGGCCACAGAATAGTGACCGCAAGATTTGAGCGGCAGAATAGGAGCAATCGCCCTGTCAAGCCAGCGAACGTTCATCCTTATATGGCCGGTTTACCGGAAAAATTTCACGATAAGCGGGGTAAATGCACTAAATTATTTTAGGTGCTGCGGATGGCGATCATGGTCGCCGTTCCGGCCAGAATGCCCGCCGCCGTGCGGTTGAGGATCGTCAGCGCGCTCGGCCGTTTCAAGAGGTTGCGCGCCTTGGCGGCAAGCAGGATGTAAGGCAGGAGAACGGCCATCAGCACGACGAAGGTGAGGGCGAGAAGTGTCGCATATTCTGACGGACCGATCATGCGGATATCGATCAGTGTCGGCACCAGCGCCACATAAAACAGCATGGTTTTCGGGTTGCCGAGGGTGATCAGCAGGCCGGACAGGAAGGACATCGGCATGCTGGTGCTTTTTTTCGCCTTCAGGTCCTGCGGCAAAAGGCCAGCGGTCCAGAGCTTCCAGGCGATATAAAGGAGATAGGCCGCGCCCGCGAATTTCAGCACCATGAAGGCTTCCTGAAAGGTCTGCGCCACGAAGGCCAACCCCAGTATTACGCCGGTCAGGTAGATCATGTCGCCCAGCACCAGCCCGAGGCCCATGAAGAAGGTTTCCCGAAAGCCCGAACCCAGCGCCCGCGCCACAATAGCCGTCATGCCGGGGCCAGGAATGGCGGCGGCAATGAAGAGGGCTGTGGCATAGGCCAGAAGGGTCGTCAGTGTCATGATCATGTTTCCCGGAAAATCCGCTCGATCAATAGCGAAATTGCCGGGTAAAAACAATCGATCATGCGGCTTGTTGGTCAGACCCCGGTCGAACCGAAACCGCCGGTGCCACGCGCCGTCTCAGAGGTTTCCGCCACTTCGCTCACGGTAACCTGCGTCACCGGTGCGATCACCATCTGCGCAATCCGCATGCCGCGCTCGATGGTGAAATTATCCTGTCCCAGATTGGCCAGAATGACCTTCACCTCGCCGCGATAATCGCTGTCCACCGTGCCGGGGGAGTTGAGGCAGGTGATGCCGTTCTTGATGGCAAGACCGGAGCGGGGGCGGATTTGCGCCTCGTAACCGTGCGGAACTTCGAAGATGAAGCCGGTCGGCACCAGCGCCCGTTCGCCGGGTTTCAACGTCAGCGGTTGATCTGCAGGCACTGCGGCGCGCAGGTCCATGCCGGCAGCACCGCCGGTCTCATAGGACGGCAATTCGAGGTCTGCGCCATTGGCGAGGCGGACGAGGCGAAGAGGGGGGCGATTGTCATTTTGAACGGTCATGCGGCATTAGTTTGCGCAGATCGCGGCAAGGTCAATTGCAAATGCGGGCCTGAAACGCTAGATAGCCCGCAATTCACAGGATTTGTCAGATGGCCGAAACACTTGCCGAGGCGGTCTCCCGCCGCCGCACCTTTGCTATTATCGCGCACCCGGACGCGGGTAAGACCACACTCACCGAAAAACTGCTGCTGTTCGGCGGAGCAATCCAGCTTGCCGGTGAAGTGAAGGCGAAGAAGGATCGCATCCAGACCCGTTCGGACTGGATGAAGATCGAGCGTGAGCGCGGTATCTCGGTCGTCACCTCGGTTATGACCTTCGAATATAACGACCGGGTCTTCAACATTCTCGATACGCCGGGCCACGAAGACTTTGCCGACGACACCTACCGCACGCTGACAGCGGTGGATGCGGCGATCATGGTCATCGATGCCGCCAAGGGGATCGAGCCGCGCACGCTGAAGCTCTTCGAAGTCTGCCGCATGCGCGATATTCCGATCATCACCTTCATCAATAAAATGGACCGCGAAAGCCGCGACCCCTTCGAGATTCTGGATGAGGTCGAAGAAAAGCTGGCGCTTGATACCGCGCCGATTACCTGGCCGGTTGGCCGGGCAAAAAGCTTCTGCGGCGCTTATAATCTCGCCGAAAATACCTTTCGCGGCAACGACACGCAGGTAGACGGCCTTTCGGTCAACGGTCCGCAGGCAGTTGCCGATCGGCTGCCGGAAAACGAACGCAAGGTCTTTGTCGAAGAAACGGAACTGGCGCTGGAAGCCTGCCGTCCCTTTGATCGTCAGGCGTTTCTCGAAGGCCACATGACACCGGTGTTCTTCGGTTCGGCGCTGCGCAATTTCGGCGTACGCGACCTCATCAATGCGCTCGGCGATTTCGCGCCGCCACCGCGCGATCAGGTGGCGGATACCCGCACCGTGCATGCGGCTGAAGACAAGATGACGGCCTTCGTCTTCAAGATTCAGGCCAATATGGATCCGAACCACCGCGACCGCATCGCCTTTGCCCGCATCTGCTCCGGCAAGCTGGAGCGCGGCATGAAGGCGCGCCTGTCACGCACCGGCAAGTTGATGGGGCTGACCGCGCCGCAATTCTTCTTCGCCTCGCAGCGCCAGCTGGCCGATACGGCCTTTGCGGGCGATGTGGTCGGCATTCCCAACCACGGCACGCTGCGCATCGGTGATACGCTGACCGAGGGTGAAAACCTCGTCTTCCAGGGCGTTCCGAACTTTTCACCGGAAATCCTGCGCCGCGTGCGTCTGGAAGACGCGATGAAGGCGAAGAAGCTGAAAGAGGCCCTGCAGCAGATGGCGGAAGAGGGTGTTGTGCAGCTCTTTTCGCCGGAAGACGGTTCGCCGGCCATCGTCGGTGTCGTCGGCGCGCTGCAGCTGGATGTGTTGAAAGAACGGCTGATGGGCGAATACGGCCTGCCGGTCTCCTTCGAAATGTCACGCTTTTCCGTCTGCCGCTGGATTTCCTCCGATCAGCCGGCGGAAATGGACAAGTTCCTCAACGTCAAGCGCGGCGATATCGCCCGCGATCTGGATGGCGATCCGGTGTTTCTGGCGCAGGACGCCTTCTCGCTGCGTTACGAATCCGAGCGGTTTCCGGCGATCAAGATGGTCGCGATCAAGGAATATCACGTCGCCAAGGCTGCGTGATATCAGCCGGATTGCACTTTGTATGCCAAGGGCTTAGTTTCCCCTGAAACGGGAAACTGGTCCGGCATCATGACGCTTTCAGGCAAACATATTCTCCTCATCATCTCCGGCGGCATCGCGGCCTATAAGAGCCTCGATCTTATCCGCCGCCTGAAAGAGCGCGGCGCGAAGGTGACGCCTGTCATGACGAAGGGTGCTCAGGAATTCGTCACTCCGCTGGCCGTCGGCGTGTTGTCGGCAACGCATGTCTTCACCGAGCTTTTTTCCAGACAGGACGAGCAGGATGTCGGTCATATCAGGCTGGCGCGTGACTGCGATCTGGTGCTGGTCGCGCCCGCCACCGCCGATCTGATGGCAAAGATGGCGCATGGTCTGGCCGACGATCTCGCCTCCACTATCCTTCTTGCGACTGACCGCAAGGTGCTGGTCGCGCCTGCCATGAACCCTAAAATGTGGTCGGCGAAGCCGACGGCACGCAATGTCGACGTGCTAAAAAAAGACGGCGTGGTTTTTATCGGACCCATGGCAGGCGAGATGGCGGAGAAGGGCGAAGCGGGTCTTGGCCGCATGGCGGAGCCGTTGCAGATCGTCGAAGCCGTGGAAACGCTTTTGGACGATGGCCCCAAGCCGCTCAAGGGCAAAACGGCCATCGTCACTTCCGGCCCCACGCATGAGCCGATTGATCCGGTGCGTTATATCGCCAACCGCTCGTCAGGCAAGCAGGGCCATGCCATCGCGGCTGCTCTCGCGGAACTGGGGGCGGAGGTCACGCTGGTGTCCGGTCCCGTCACCATCGCCGATCCTGCCGGTGTTGCAACGGTCCATGTCGAGCGTGCCGAAGAAATGCGCGATGAAGTGATCTCAAGGCTTCCGGCGGATATCGCCGTGATGGTCGCGGCCGTCGCAGACTGGCGGGTCGTTGGCTCGTCGGAGCAGAAGATCAAGAAGCAGCCGGGCGATGCACCGCCAGCGCTGCAACTGATGGAAAACCCCGATATTCTGAAAACCGTGGGCCACCACGAAAAGCGCCCGAAACTGGTGGTCGGCTTCGCTGCGGAAACACAGGACGTGGAGAAAAACGGCAGGGCCAAGCTCGAGCGTAAGGGCGCGGATTATATCGTAGCCAATGATGTCTCGGCTGAAACCGGCATCATGGGCGGAGACCGCAACAGCGTGAAGATCATTTCGGCGGAGGGCGTAGAGGCTTGGCCGGATCTCGACAAGACCGAAGTCGCCAAACGTCTGGCGGCCCTTATTGCGGAGAAACTCGCATGAGCCTGTTCGATCGCAAGACATTCGACAGAGTGCTGGGCGAATGGCCGGGCGTGCGTTTCGTCGATCAGTGGGATTCCCATGTCGCGAAGGTCGGCGACAAGGTCTTTGCCGTGTTGGGCGAGCGGGTCGACTGGCGGCTGGTGGTGAAATGCTCTGAGGAGAGTTTCGAAATCCTCACCTCGCTTGAGGGCATCGGTCAGGCGCCCTATTTCGCCAAACGCAAATGGATATCGATCGGTGACCATTCACCGCTCGAGCAGGAGGAACTGGAGCACTATGTGCGCCGCTCCTATGAACTTGTTTCAGCCGGCCTGACGAAGAAACTGCGCGCTGAACTGGGCATAGTTCTCGGTTGACATCATATGCCGGGCGTTTCGCCTGAATTGTCTTTCGTGTTTCGCCCGATGATCTGGTGAACGCCTTTCCTGGTGAAGGGCTGAAAAAGCTGGGGCAGAAAGCCCTTCGCAATTTGGCCCTTGATGCCGATATTGGTCGAGGATGGGCGATTAGGGTTAAAATAGCTGCCGAACAGCTGGTCGAATATGACGAGATTCTCCCCGTAATTGGTGTTTCCTTCGGGAAGCTCCTTGGAATGGTGCCAGCGGTGCAGCCTCGGCGTGCTGAACACGTAGTCCAGCGGGCCGGTTTTCATATCGACATTGCAATGGGTCAGAATGCCGATGAAGGCGGTAACGGCGCCAAGCCACCAGAAAACCTGCAAGGGTGCGCCCATCAAATAGAGCGGAAGCTGACTGAGCGCGATCTTGAAGAGCGAGTCCGCCACATGAAAGCGGCCGGTATTGACCACCCACAGCCGGACAACGCTGTGATGCAGGGCATGGAAACGCCAGAAGAACACGGTTTCATGTGCGATACGATGCGCCCAGTAAAGGCCGAATTCAGCGATAGTGACCGCAAGTGCGACCTGAATGATCATCGGCAGGTCGGAGGGCCAAAGATTGAACCGCATGGCCGCAAGCGGTTGCAGCACGTTGGCGGTCAACATCGGAAAGATTGCGCCTGCAACGGCGGCAAGCTGCACAAGACCCTTGGTCAACAGGGTGTGGCCGATGCTGGTTGCGGTTTCGCCATCGCCCTGAAGCCACTGAACCTCATAAGGGATATAGCGTTCCAGGAGAAACAGGCTCAAAACCGCGCCCGCATAGACGCTCAGAAACGCGCCTATGGGATGGCTGCTGTTGAAGGCGAAATAGGAGCCGGCAAGGCCGGAGAGGAACACCATCGGCCACGAACAATAGGCAAGGGCCTGTTTCACTGCGTGAGTTTTTGCCATGAATTTCAATTCCCGTCCGGCAATCATTTACCATTCAACCAGCGACGCAACTCTCCGCAGGATCGCGGTTGCCCGTCGCTGACGCGCCCGTCCCTGCATGGATCGGTGCGCATTGGCCGCATCGGCCGATAATAATCCCATTCCCTGCGATCATACCTGTCGCTGCGTCGCAATTCCCGTTTCAGCTCGTCGCAACTGCGTGGTATTCCATCGTTTAAGCTACCATCCGTACAGGGGTCGTAGACCCTGTGTTGCGCCATTGCTTCCGGCACTGCGACCGGTTGAAGACTGAAGAATAGCGAGCCAACCAGAAGTGTGAACAATCGCATCGGTCACCTGTTTCGTTGAGAAGATCAGGTCACTATTCTTCATTAGATTGCATGAGCATGGCATGCGGTCGTCACGTCGGCTGGACAGGCTTTTTTGGTAACTGAGGTGCCCAACCCTGACATCGCGCACCTCCAGGTTCAGATATGTCTTAGCTGATTCGGATGGCAATATAGAGAAGCGTCAGCGCAATCACCCACAGCGCAATCCGCCCCCATTTGGTATGGCGCGCTTCCGCCTTGCCGATGGCTTCGGCTGTCTGGGCATCAAAACGCAAGCCGTTTTCGCTCATATACATCAGTTCGGAATGCAGCTTTTCCGTCTTGGCGGCGATCTCGGGTGCCGCTTCAGCAAGCTTTAGAGCGGCCTTCATGCCGTCTTTCAGATCGGTGACGATGCGCTTCGGGCCGAGATTGTCCCTGATCCAGCCGCCGACGACCGGATCGGCCGCTTTCCACATGTTGAAGCGCGGGTTGAGCATGCGCGACACGCCTTCCACCACCACCATGGTCTTTTGCAGCATCACCAGTTCCGGCCGCGTTTCCATGTCGAAAAGCTCGGTCACTTCGAACAGCAGGGTCAACAGCTTGCCCATGGAGATCGTCTCGGCCGGCTGCCCGTGGATCGGCTCGCCAATGGCGCGGATCGCCTGTGCGAAGCTGGCTTTATCGTGATGGCCCGGCACATAACCGGCCTCGAAATGGACTTCCGCCACCCGCATGTAATCGCGCGTGATAAAGCCGTAGAGGATTTCGGCGAGGAAGCGGCGTTCCTTTTTGCCGAGGCGTCCGGCAATGCCCATATCGACAGCGACGATCATGCCATTCGCATCGACGAAGAGATTGCCGGGATGCATGTCGGCATGGAAAAAGCCGTCGCGCAGCGTGTGCCGCAGGAAGGACTGGATGAGCGTGTCGGCAAGCTGGTTCAGGTCGTGACCGGCGGCCTTCAGCCCTTCGATATCCGACATCTTGACGCCGTCGATCCACTCCATGGTGACGACATCGCGGCCAGTGCGCTCCCAGTCGACTTCCGGAACGCGGAAACCGGGATCATCCTTTGTGTTTTCGGCAAGTTCGGAAAGGGCGGCGGCCTCGAGCCGCAGATCCATTTCGATCTTGGTCGTCTGCTCCAGCGTGCGTGTCACCTCCACTGGCCGCAGACGGCGGGCTGAACGGACAAAGCGCTGCTGCAGGTCGGCAATCAGATACATCGCCTCCAGATCGTTCTGGAAACGCTGGCGCACGCCGGGGCGGATGACCTTGACGGCCATCTTTCGCGGTCCCTTCGGAGTATCCACCATTGCCGGGTGAACTTGGGCGATGGAGGCCGCCGCGATCGGATCGCCGAATTCCCTGTAGAGATCAGAAACCGAACGACCGAGCGAGCCCTCGATATTGGCCTTCGCCGCGGCGGCCGGGAAAAATGCCATACGGTCCTGAAGGCTTGCGAGATCGTCGGCGAAATCGGCACCCACCACATCCGGGCGGGTGGCCAGAAACTGCCCCATCTTCACATAAGACGGTCCAAGCCGCTCGACGGCTGTTGCCAGCCGATCGCTACGCTGCGCCCGTTTGGCCTTGCTGCGGGCGAAGGGTTTAAGCAGTGCTTTCAACGCTTGCGCGGGAGCAGGAAGGTCGTCGGACGGCAAGGCCAGCACGACGCCTTCGCGCACGAGAACCCAGCCAACCCTTGCGAGGCGGAAATATGCGCCCAAAGTGCTCATGCTTATGCCTGTCTCCTGCTTCTGCTGGCCATGCTCTTAAAGCTTCCAGCCGGAATGCAGGGCGGCAATGCCGCCGGTGTAATTGGTATAGGAGACGCGGGAGAAACCGGCGGTACGGATCATCGCCGCGAAATCCTCCTGATTGGGGAATTTGCGGATCGACTCGACCAGATATTGATAAGGCTCGGCGTCGCCGGTGATCATCTTGCCGAATTGCGGAATGGCGTTGAACGACCAGGCATCATAGACGCGGTCGAGCAACGGCATTTCGACTTCGGAAAATTCCAGCACCAGCAACCGTCCGCCGCGTTTCAGCACGCGATGGGCCTCCTTCAGCGCGACATCAATGCGTGGCACGTTGCGAATGCCGAAGGCGACGGTATAGGCATCGAATGTATTCGCCTCGAAGGGCAGATCCTCGGCATTCGCCTCGACAAAAGTCAGATTATCGGAGAGCTTCCTTTTGGCTGCGCGCTCTTCGCCAACGGCAAGCATCGAGCCGTTGATATCGAGAACGGTGGCATGCGCCAGACGATTGGAGGCTTCAACGATGCGAAACGCGATATCGCCGGTGCCGCCTGCCACATCAAGAACCTTATAGGAAGCATCCTTGCGCGGTGAAAGCGAAGACACCATGGCGTCCTTCCACAGCCGGTGCAGGCCGGCCGACATCACGTCGTTCATGATGTCGTAGCGCTTGGCCACCTTGTGAAAGACCTCGTTGACCATCCCCTGCTTCTGGCCTTCATTCACCTTGTGAAAGCCATAGGACGTTTCCATGCCGCCTTCGGCGGTGGTGCGGGCATCGGTCATCGTCTGTCTCCATATTATTGCGTGGCGGACCATAGCGGAAACGCCATGGCGACGCTATCTGTTGCCGCATCGCCTGGGCGCGACATTTCGCGTGCATTGTATAGACCACATGGTCCTAACGATAAACTGCCGGATAAGCCAGATGCCAGAATTGCCAGAAGTCGAAACTGTCAGACGCGGCCTCGCCCCCGCCATGGAAGGGGCAAGGGTCCGCAAACTCCACCTTGGCCGCCCCGATCTGCGTTTTCCATTCCCTGAGGATTTTGCGACGCTGATCGAAGGCAAAACGATCATATCGCTTGGGCGCCGGGCGAAATATCTTTTGATCGAACTGGAGGACGGGCTGACGATCATTGCCCATCTCGGCATGTCCGGCTCGTTCCGGGTCGAGGCGGAGGCGGATGAAGCCGGCAATACGCCCGGCGCGTTTCATTATGCCCGCTCAAAGGATGGCAAGCACGACCATGTCGTCTTTCATCTGGATAAGGGAGAGGAGCGCGTCTGCGTCATCTATAATGACCCGCGCCGTTTCGGCTTCATGCATCTGGTGGAGCGCAACAAGCTCGATCTCTATCCGGCTTTTGCGGAGCTTGGGCCGGAGCCAACAGGCAATGCATTGAGCGCCGATTATCTGGCAGGCCGGTTTGCGGGCAAGAGCCAGCCCTTGAAAGGCACGCTGCTGGATCAGAAGGTCATTGCCGGCCTCGGCAATATCTATGTCTGCGAGGCGCTGTGGCGCGCTCATCTTTCTCCTTTGCGGGCAGCGGGAACGCTGGTGACGACATCAGGCAAGCCCAAAGCACAGCTCACCGATCTCACGGAAAAAATCCGCGACGTTATCGCGGACGCCATCGCCGCCGGCGGCTCGTCTTTGCGCGACCATATACAGACGGACGGAACGCTCGGTTATTTCCAGCATTCCTTTTCGGTCTACGATCAGGAAGGCCAGCCTTGCCGGACACCCGGCTGCGGGGGTACGGTTGAAAGAGTGGTGCAGGCCGGTCGTTCGACCTTCTATTGCGCCGCCTGCCAGAAGTGACTGAGCCAAGAGTAATGGGCCGGAATAACGGAGAAGGGGAGATTGCCGTGGATTATGAAACGATACTGGTCGAGAAGCGTGATGAGGTGGGCGTCATCACGCTCAACCGCCCCAAGGCGCTCAACGCCCTCAACTCGGTGCTTCTGAAAGAACTGCGACACATTCTCTCTTCTTTCTCCGCCGATGATTCCATCGGTGCGATCATCATCACAGGCTCGGAAAAGGCATTTGCCGCAGGCGCCGACATCAAGGAAATGCAGGGGCTGGATTTTGTCGACGCTTATGTTGGCGACTTTCTCGGCGGCTGGGACGAGGTAGCCTCGACGAGGAAGCCGGTTATCGCCGCCGTTTCGGGTTTTGCGCTCGGTGGCGGCTGCGAGCTGGCAATGATGTGCGATTTCATCATCGCTTCGGAAACGGCGAAGTTCGGCCAGCCGGAGATCACCCTCGGCGTCATTCCCGGCATGGGTGGCTCACAGCGGCTGACACGGGCGGTGGGCAAGGCAAAGGCCATGGATTTGGTTCTGACCGGCCGCATGATGGATGCGGCGGAGGCCGAGCGTGCCGGTCTCGTCTCGCGCATCGTACCGGCCGCAAATCTGATGGAGGAGGCGGTGGAGGCTGCTACCCGCATCGCTTCGCTGTCACGTGCCTCGGTTCTTATGGCCAAGGAAAGCGTCAATCGCTCCTTCGAGGTGTCGCTGGCGGAAGGCTTGAGATACGAAAGGCGATCCTTTCAGTCGCTCTTTGCAACGGCGGATCAGAAGGAGGGCATGGCGGCCTTCATCGAAAAGCGCAAACCCGTTTTCCGGAATCGCTAGGGGCATCGGACCGAAAAGTGTAACGCGGTTTTCGGATCAACCGATGCCTGAGTAAAAATTAGAGCGGCGGAAGGATTCCGTTTTTGTCTCCGCCGCTCTAAGGAGTCGGAATATCGGCGTTTTCCGCCATTTGCGCGTTGACGGACGTGCGCTTTAGCGGTATATGCCCGCCCACGGTTAAGGAAAGCCATCCGGCTTGTCCGAAATTACTCCCGCATTCTTGGGTTAAGTGAGGTCGTCGAACGACCCGATCCTCTGGTTGCGGAATTTGGTTTGAATTCGAAGAGAGGCATACATGGCCAATACAACTTCGGCGAAAAAGGCGACCCGCAAGATCGCTCGCCGTACCGCAGTCAACAAGGCTCGCCGTTCGCGCGTTCGCGGCTTCATTCGCAAGGTCGAGGAAGCCATCGCTTCCGGCGATCTGGCAATCGCCACCGAAGCTCTGAAGGCAGCTCAGCCTGAGATCCAGCGCGCAGCTACCCGCGGCGTCCTGCACGGCAACACCGCATCCCGCAAGGTATCGCGTCTTGCACAGCGCGTTAAGGCTCTTTCCGCCTAATCCGGCTAATCACAAATAACTATTCAAAAAGCCTGGTCTTTTGACCGGGCTTTTTGTGATTCTAACCGCCTGTTAATCATTCCTGCCGTAACGTGACAAACGCGTGTCAGATGGACGACAGGAAATATTAAATAAAAACAATGACTTGCTGGAGGTCTCTCGGAAAATGGGAAGCTTTCTCTACGGAAGTCGTGACCAGTTTTGAGTCAAGAAGATTTTTATTTTTTTACCAAAACAGGCTCTCTAAAATTGCCAAAATTGAATCTCATTGATTCATAAGCGATTCTGCTTCGGGCCTTGCCGGTGATGCAAAACGGCCTTTGTGAGTCAATGGCCGTTCTGAGTTTTTGCAGAAAAAACGCCATTGATCTCTCCCCACGATCCTGCCTAAATGCATTTCAACAAGGGGTGCGGATCTCAGTCCACAGATTATCTCGATGATAATATCGACGATATTCACCTTCTTGCTGGCGGGTCTTTCGAGGCCCGTTTTCTCAGGTCATGGAGCTTTTTGCGCCGTTTCGGTCTCGGAACGGGCAGGGGTTTTTTGTCCTCAAGAATACGCCTTAGGGTTGTGGCGAAAGGAGCGTCTTTAGCGTGTCGCAGGCCTCTCCATGAGGGGGAGGGAAATGGGATAACCGGCTCGCAAACAAGTAGTAGCCTTTGATGCTCTTTCGAGGGGAGCGCTGAAGGCGGGAATAATACGAGGGGGATCTCTGGCGATCGATTTTTGATCGTCAGGCTATGATTGGCAATTTGAAAGGCGGCAATATGCAATTGAATTTGGCGATGGGTGCGGTGGCCGATGGGGACCGCGCACCGAAGGCTCGTGATGCAGCTTGCTCAGAAGCGGCAGGGGACAAATCGGCAATGAAGCACGATGCGCTGTTTGAACGTTTTAGCGCGCGGCTCAAGGCACAGGTTGGTCCCGAGGTCTATGCAAGCTGGTTTGCACGGCTTAAACTCCATACCGTTTCGAAAAGCGTCGTCCGCTTTACCGTTCCGACGACCTTTCTGAAGTCCTGGATCAACAACCGTTACATGGATTTGATCACCAGCCTCGTCCAGAGCGAGGATCCGGATGTGCTGAAGGTGGAAATTCTTGTCCGCTCGGCCAGCCGTCCGGTTCGTCCGGCGCAGACTGACGAACGGGTGCAGCCCGCACCTGAAGTCGGGGCGGCTCCGCGTAACAAGTCCTTCATTCCGTCGCAGCCCGCGACAGCGCCTTCCGCACAGCCTGCGGCGGCGCAGGCGACCCTGCGTCAGGGTGGCTCCGGGCCGCTGTTTGGTTCGCCGCTCGATACACGTTTCACCTTCGATACCTTTGTCGAAGGCTCGTCCAACCGTGTCGCACTTGCGGCGGCAAAGACGATCGCCGAAGCCGGTGCCGGCGCCGTGCGCTTCAACCCGCTGTTCATCCATGCGGGTGTCGGCCTTGGCAAGACGCATCTTCTGCAGGCCATCGCCAATGCCGCCATCGACAGCCCGCGCAATCCGCGCGTGGTCTATCTGACGGCTGAATATTTTATGTGGCGTTTTGCAACTGCGATCCGCGACAATGATGCCCTGACGCTGAAGGACACGCTGCGCAATATCGATCTGCTCGTCATCGACGACATGCAGTTCCTGCAGGGCAAGATGATCCAGCACGAATTCTGCCACCTGCTGAACATGCTGCTCGACAGCGCCAAGCAGGTCGTGGTGGCGGCAGACCGTGCGCCGTGGGAGCTGGAATCGCTCGATCCGCGTGTGCGTTCCCGTCTTCAGGGCGGCATGGCGATCGAGATCGAAGGTCCCGATTACGACATGCGCTATGAAATGCTCAACCGTCGTATGGGTTCTGCACGTCAGGACGATCCGTCTTTCGAGATTTCGGACGAAATCCTGACCCATGTGGCCAAAAGCGTGACGGCGAGCGGACGCGAGCTTGAAGGCGCCTTCAACCAGCTGATGTTCCGCCGCTCTTTTGAGCCGAACCTCTCGGTTGACCGTGTCGATGAGCTGCTGTCGCACCTCGTCGGAAGCGGTGAGGCCAAGCGCGTGCGCATCGAGGATATTCAGCGCATCGTCGCCAGACACTATAATGTGTCGCGACAGGAGCTGGTTTCCAACCGCCGCACCCGCGTCATCGTCAAGCCGCGCCAGATCGCCATGTATCTGGCCAAGATGCTGACGCCGCGCTCCTTCCCCGAGATCGGTCGCCGTTTCGGCGGTCGCGACCACACCACGGTTCTCCACGCGGTGCGCAAGATCGAGGAACTGATTTCCGGCGACACCAAGCTCGGCCACGAGGTTGAGCTGTTGAAGCGGCTGATCAACGAAAACAACGCATGAAAAAAGCGGCCTCCGGGCCGCTTTTTTTTGGCTTCTCATCTGTCGATTGTCTCAGGGTCGGCAAGGCTGCCGGTCAGCAGGCGAGATCGGCGACCACGGCATCCAGAATAAGCATGCCCGAAGGTGTGCAGCGCAGGCGGGAATTGCCAAGCCTCTCCACGAAACCGTGCTGCAGAAGGAATTCCTCCTTCTCCGGGTCGAGATCGCGGCCGGAAAGATCGCTCCAGCGGGCCAGATCGATGCCTTCGCGCAGGCGAAGGCCCATCAACAGCAATTCGTCGGCCTGTTCATCTACGCCCAGCATTTCCTGATCGACCATGCCATGCCCTTCCCGCTCGACGGTCTCGAGCCAGGTTTCCGGATGACGCTCGGTGGCGGTGGCGAGCTTGGCGGCGCCCCTCGTCAGGCGTCCATGTGCACCGGGGCCAATGCCGGCATAATCGCCATAACGCCAATAGGTGAGGTTATGGCGGCTTTCTGCGCCGGGGCGGGCGTGATTGGAAACCTCATAGGCCGGCATGCCGTAACGCTCGGTGATTTCCTGCGTCGCTTCATAAAGCACAGCCGAATGCTCACCATCCGGCACGATCAGTTTGCCGGCCTTATGCAAGCCGTAAAAGGGCGTGCCCTCCTCAATGGTCAGCTGATAGAGCGACAGGTGGTCGACGGCGTATGAGACCGCTTCCTTCAGTTCGGCGTCCCATTCGGCCACCGTCTGTTTCGGGCGGGCGTAAATCAGATCGAAGGACATGCGCGGGAAAATCTCCCGCGCCAGCCGGATGGCCTTCAGGGCATCGGCAACATCATGCAGGCGGCCGAGGAACTTCAGGTCACGGTCGTTCAGTGCCTGCACGCCAAGTGAGACGCGGTTGACGCCCGCTGCGCGATAACCGCGAAACCTTTCCGCCTCGACGCTGGAAGGATTGGCTTCCATGGTAATCTCGATACCATCAGGCACGTGCCAGAAACGCGCGACGCCATCAAGAATTGCGGCGACCGTCTGCGGGTCCATCAGCGATGGCGTGCCACCGCCCATGAAAATGCTGGTAACGACCCGTGGTCCGCTGAGCGCCCGCATATGTTCCATTTCACGCAGAAAGGCCGCGGTAAACCGCTCCTGATCCACCGGCCGGTGGCGGACATGGCTGTTGAAATCGCAATAGGGACATTTGGCCGCACAAAAGGGCCAATGCAGATAGATCCCGAAACCGGGATCGCCCGTATCCGGCAGAAGCGATGCGCCGGGGGCAGAAAAATGATGCTCCCCGACCATAGGGTTCATGCCTCCAGGCAGGTTTCTACGAATTTTTTAAAGGCGCGGGCGCGATGCGACAGCGCAAACGCGTCACCATGTTTCCAGCCGTGTTTCGCATCGGCCGTCATCTCGCCAAATGTAGTGTCATAACCTTCCGGTTTGAAGACCGGATCGTAACCGAAACCGCTCGTTCCGCGCGGCGGCCACACCACCGTGCCTTCCACTTCGCCGCGGAAATATTCGACATGACCGTCCGGCCAGGCAAGGCAGAGTACGCTGACGAAACGGGCCGTGCGATCTTCGGCTTTCGACGCACCGCGCTCGGCAAGCGCATCCTCGACCTTTTGCATAGCCATTGCAAAATCGCGCGTGCCGTCGGCCGTCTCCGCCCAGTTGGCGGTATAGACGCCCGGCGCGCCGTCCAGCGCGTCGATCACCAGACCGGAATCGTCGGACAGGGCCGGCAGGCCGGATGCCTTCGCGGAGGCAAGCGCCTTAATGGCGGCATTTTCCTCGAAGGTGGTACCCGTCTCGTCCGGCTCTTGGAAGTTCAGCTCGGCAGCCGACTTGGCGGAAAAGCCGAAAGGTCCGATGAGGTCGGCGATTTCGGCGATCTTGCCCTTGTTGTGGCTGGCGACGACGATCGTTCTGGTATCGAGCTTGCGCATCACGGTTTCCTGTCGGCTCAGGCGATCGTCTGTTTCTGAAGGGCGACCAGTTCACTGCATCCGGCCTTGGCAAGGCCAAGCAGCGTCAGGAATTCTTCCTCGGAGAATGGTGCGCCTTCCGCCGTCCCCTGAACCTCGACGATGCCGCCGGAGCCGGTGATGACGAAATTCGCATCGGTCTCGGCGGAAGAGTCTTCCAGATAGTCGAGATCGATGACCGGCTGTTTCGCGAAGATGCCGCAGGAGATAGCGGCGATATGATCTTTCAGGACCTTCTCGACCTTGATCATGTTGCGGGTTTCCATCCACTTCAGGCAATCATGCAGGGCGATCCATGCGCCGGTGATGGAGGCCGTGCGTGTGCCGCCATCGGCCTGGATGACGTCACAGTCGATGCTGATCTGGCGTTCGCCGAGTGCCTGCAGATCAACGACGGCGCGCAGCGAGCGGCCGATGAGGCGCTGGATTTCCTGCGTGCGGCCGCCCTGCTTGCCGGAAGCGGCTTCGCGCTTCATGCGCTCATGGGTGGAGCGCGGCAGCATGCCGTATTCGGCGGTCACCCAGCCCTTGCCGCTGTTGCGCAGCCATGGCGGCGTCTTTTCTTCAAGGCTTGCGGTGACGAGCACATGCGTGTCGCCGAATTTGACCAGACAGGAGCCTTCCGCATGTTTCGAGAAATTGCGCTCAAAGGAAACCTTGCGCATCTGATCGGTTTTTCTGCCTGAAGGCCGCATTTGATCTACTCTCCATGTTGGTTCCTGCCTTCTAAGGCGCGCTCCGGGCTTTTGCAAAGCCAATTTCCATTTTGCCGCAGCGGCGCAACGCATTATATTGGCTCAGAGTAGATTTGGACGACAAAGAACGGACGTGATGGGTTTTTCAGCACCGCTTTCAAAAGATCAGGCATCGCTGTTGGATGAACGGTCGCGGGAAATTTTCCGGCGCATCGTTGAAGGTTATCTCGACACTGGCGAACCCCTGGGATCGCGCAGCCTGTCGCGGCTGCTGCCGATGTCGCTTTCACCCGCCTCCGTTCGCAATGTCATGAGCGATCTCGAAGAGTTGGGCCTCATCTATTCGCCGCATATCAGCGCCGGACGCCTGCCCACCCAGACGGGGCTGCGTTTCTTCGTGGATGCCTTCATGCAGGTGGGCGATCTGCCCGCCGACGAGCGGGCAAATATCGATCGGCAGATCGGTCCTGTCGCCGGCCACGAACAATCGCTGGAAGGGCTGCTGACCGAGGCAAGCCGCATGCTGTCGGGCATGTCGCGCGGCGCCGGCCTTGTGCTGACGGCCAAGAACGATGTCATCCTCAAACATGTCGAATTCATCCGGCTGGAGCCCACCAAGGCGCTCGCCGTTCTGGTGGGCGATCATAATCAGGTCGAAAACCGCATCATCGAATTGCCGGCCGGTATATCCTCATCGCAATTGACCGAGGCGGCCAACTTCATCAACGCCCACCTCTCCGGCCAGACGCTGCAGGAACTGCGCGGCCAGTTCCAGACGCAGCAAGCGCAATTGCAATCGGAACTCGGCACGCTGGCGCAAGACCTCATCGAACGCGGTCTTGCCGTCTGGGCGGGTGACAATGAGGAGGGCAAGCTCGGCCGCCTCATCGTTCGCGGACGTTCCAACCTGCTCGAAGGCCTGGCCGGCGAAGAAGACATTGACCGTGTGCGTCTGCTGTTCGACGATCTGGAGCGCAAGGAAAATCTCATCGAAATCCTCAACCTTGCGGAAAGCGGTTCGGGGGTCAGGATTTTTATCGGCTCGGAAAACAAGCTCTTTTCGCTGTCCGGTTCATCGCTGATCGTTGCGCCCTATCGCGATGAGGACAACCGGGTCGTGGGTGCGGTTGGTGTCATCGGGCCGACAAGGCTGAATTACGCCCGTATTGTCCCCATGGTCGACTACACCGCGCAGATCATGGCCCGCCTTTCCCGAAAACAGAGATAGGACAAGCCCGCAAGGTTGGAGAATGCGGCAAGCTTTTCGCCGCAAGCCTTGATTTTTGCCCGCCAAAGCTCGATATCGGGCGCAACCAACAATATTCAAATCTGGAGAACGTCATGACCGACGATACAAAAAAGCCCGGACCTGACGCGGACATCGCCGAAGAGTTTCTCGATCCAGCACTTGCCGGGGAAGAGCCGACTGATGCTGCCGAACCCGATCCGGTCGAGCTGCTGAAGGCTGAAAATGCCGATCTGCGCGACAAGTTCCTGCGTCTCGCCGCCGAAATGGATAATCTTCGCCGCCGTACCGAGCGCGACGTCAAGGACGCCAAGGCCTATTCGCTGGCCGGTTTTGCACGCGACATGCTCGCCGTTTCCGACAATCTTCGCCGCGCGCTCGAGGCCATCCCGGATGAGCTCAAGACCAATGGCGAAGCCGGTCTCAACGGCCTGATCGAAGGCGTCGAGATGACCGAACGCTCGATGTTGTCAACGCTCGAGCGCCATGGCGTCAAGAAGATCGACGCCGAGGGCCAGAAGTTCGATCCGAACTTCCACCAGGCCATGTTTGAAATCCCCAATCCGGCAGTTCCGAACAACACCGTGCTTCAGGTTATTCAGGCCGGTTTCACCATCGGTGACCGCGTCCTGCGCCCCGCCATGGTTGGCGTTGCCAAGGGTGGCCCGAAGGTGGAAACCGCCACATCGGCCGAACCCGGCACGGCGTCTGTCAATGAGAAGGATGCCTGAGGCATTCCTGCCTGTGTAATAAAAAACGCGCCCTTGAGGCGCGTTTTTTATTGTCATGAAAACCTGAGATCAGCGGCGACGGATCAGGCCGCCGTCGCCTGTTCCTGATTGAGGAAAGCGTAGATTGCCGTGTCGGAATCGGTGGCGCGCAGCTTGGCCACCAGTTCAGGGTCGCGCAGGGCGCGCGCAATTCGAGACAGCGCCTTCAGGTGATCCGCGCCGGCGCCCTCAGGCGCAAGCAAAAGGAAAACCAGGTCGACCGGCTGGTCGTCCAGCGCTTCGAAATCGACCGGCGTTTCAAGACGTGCGAAGACGCCCGTAATCTGATGAATGCTGGCGAGCTTGCCATGCGGAATGGCGATGCCGTGGCCGACGCCGGTGGAGCCGAGCTTTTCACGCTGGAGGATGACGTCGAAAACTTCCCGTTCCGAAATCCCGGTAATTCTGGCTGCCTTTGCGGCCAGCTCCTGAAGCAATTGCTTTTTGGAATTCACCTTGAGGGCGGGAATAATCGCATCTTGTTGCAGCAAATCTGCCAACGCCATTCTCTTTTTCCTTCATGCCATCGAGACGATGCAGAAGGCAGATGCGCTTTCGCGCTCTGCCTCCCACGTCTTGTCAGACTGTTCAGCTCTTGATCGTTTCCGCGTCGATCCAGCCAATATTGCCGTCATGACGTCGGTAGACGATGTTGAGATATTCCTTGCCCGGGCTGCGGAATAGCAGAACCGGTTCGTCCGTCATGTCGAGCGCCATCACGGCGCTGGCAACGGACATAGTCTTTATCTGTTTCGAACTCTCCGCAACGATGGTGGGCGCGTAATCCTCGGGAACCTCATGGTCCTCATCGGGAACAGCATCCATCACCGTATAGGCGATTTCCTGCGACACGCCATTCGAACCACTGTGATGGTCCTTAAGCTTGCGCTTGTAGCGACGCAGGCGCTTCTCGATCCGCTCTGCGGCGGCATCGAAGCTTGCCTGCGGATCATTTGCCTGACCCGCTGCATGCAATACAACGCCGGTATCGAGATGCAGCTTGCAATCGGCGGCAAAACGCGATCCGGACTTCTCCACGGTTACCTGGCCTGAATACCCCCCATCGAAGTATTTGGTAACTGCCAGACCTATATTGTCCTCAATCCGCTGACGGAAAGATTCACCGATCTCCATATGTTTACCAGATACACGCACACTCATGGAAATTTTCCTTTTTGTAGTGATTTGCGAGTACCAGCTTACGTCAAGCCGCGCGCGCATCCAAGCGTTTCGAAGACCTTAAAAAGCCTCCATTCGAATTTTACGCCCATGGACGGTGGAGATTATTCCGTTACAAATGACCTTGCTTACGTGTGCGGCGGGCTTCTAGCCCCTGGCGTGATAAGAGTCAATGGTGCGGCAAAAAAGCGCCCCAAACGTGATCACATGCACCGCTCAGAAGACTGACAACCTGGCGAGCGCCTTCTTTTCCCGGCGTCTCTGCACGGAGGAGGGGATGTTCATCGCCTCGCGATATTTGGCGACAGTGCGGCGGGCTAGATCAACACCGCTCTTCTTCAGATTGTCGACGATATCGTCATCGGAAAGCACCGCCTCGGCGGCCTCCTGTGCGATCATGGCCTTGATGCGGTGACGCACCGCTTCCGCCGAATGGCTGTCGCCGCCCTCAACGGCGCTGATCGAAACGCTGAAGAAATATTTGAGTTCGAACAGCCCGCGCGGCGTCAGCATGTATTTCTTCGAGGTCACCCGGCTGACGGTGGATTCGTGCATCTTGATGGCGTCGGCCACCGTCTTGAGGTTCAGCGGGCGCAGGTGATCGACGCCATTGACGAGGAAGGCGTCCTGCTGGCGCACGATTTCCGTCGCCACCTTCATGATCGTCCGGGCGCGCTGGTCGAGGCTGCGAGTCAGCCAGTGGGCCGTCTGCATGCACTCGGAAAGGAAATCCTGGTCCTCTCCTGCGCGCGTCTTATGTTTCGAGACCTCGGCGAAGTAGCTCTGGTTGATGAGGACCCGCGGCAGGGTGTCGGGATTGATCTCCACCAGCCAGCCGCCGGAGGAGGAGGGCCGAACGATGATATCAGGGACGATCGTCTCCGAAACGGTCGAATCATAACCTGCGCCGGGACGCGGATTGAGCGTCCGGATTTCCGCCAGCATGTCGAGAAGGTCCTCTTCATCGACCCCACAGAGTTTTTTCAAGGTCGCGAAATCGCGTTTGGCCAAAAGCTCCAGATTGTCGATCAAGGCCCGCATTGCCGGGTCGAGCCGATCCCTCTGGGCGAGCTGGATCGCCAGACATTCGCTCAAGGAACGGGAAAACACGCCCGGAGGATCGAAGCCCTGAAGCGTCTTCAAAACGCTCTCCACCACTGACGGGGCCGCTCCCAGCCGTTCGGCGACATCATCGACGGCGTCCGTTGCAATATACCCGGTCTCATCGAGCTGGCCGATCAACGCGTCAGCGATCATCCTGTCCTCCGGAGAGGAGATGGCGAACGGCAATTGCTGATTGAGATGGTCGCCGAGGCTTTGTTTCGCGGCGACGAAGTCGTCGAGATCATAGCTTTCGCCGGACTCCTGCCCGGGCATGGATTTCCATTGGCTTGCCAGTTCGGGCGCATCGGCCTTTCTGGGCTCGGCATCATCAGGAAAGACGTTTTCGAAGCTGGTATCCAGTTGCTCGCCAAGATTTGCGGCGCGGTCGCCGTACCAGTCGTCGCTATCGGCCGTTACCGGGGTGTTTTTATCCGAGGCTTCGCCGTCAGCATCGCTGAAACTATCCGCACTATCAGGGATATCGCCGCCCAAATCGCCATCGTTTGCTGCAATTTCGAGCAGAGGATTACGCTCCACCTCCTGCGCGATAAACTGCGTCAGCTCGAAATGCGTCATCTGAAGCAGCTGGATGGACTGCATCAGTTGCGGTGTCATGACGAGAGACTGGTTTTGACGCAGCAAAAGGCTGGCAGACAATGCCATGGCGGACGCGAAACTCCCCTTACAGCTTCTCCATTGCCACAGTTTTCATAAATTTTGAGAAGGCAAAGAAACTTGGCCCAAAAATTGCTTTTTTATCTTGTTTGGTCAAGCGTCAGCGCGGGGCGCGATGAAGAATCTTTCGTGCCCGTAAGCTTAAAGGCTGAAATTATTGCCGAGATAGAGCCGGCGCACATCCGGATTGTTGACGATATCGTCCGCGCGGCCATGGGTCAGAACCTCACCGGCATGGATGATATAGGCGCGGTCGATGAGACCGAGCGTTTCACGGACATTGTGGTCAGTGATGAGAACGCCAATCCCGCGTGCGGTCAGGTGCCTCACGAGATTCTGGATGTCGCTGACCGAAATCGGATCGACACCGGCGAAAGGTTCGTCGAGCAGCATGAAAGTCGGATCGGTCGCCAGAGCGCGGGCGATTTCCAGACGACGACGTTCACCGCCCGACAGCGCAACGGCAGGCGACTTGCGCAGCTGGGCAATATGGAACTCTTCCAGCAGTTCATCGAGCTTGCGGTTGCGTTTGACGCTGTCCGGTTCGTGGACTTCAAGCACGGCGCGGATGTTTTCCTCGACCGTCAGGCCGCGGAAGATCGAGGCTTCCTGCGGCAAATAACCGACGCCGAGGCGCGCACGCCTGTACATCGGCATCCCGGTCACATCATTGCCATTGATGGCGATCTTGCCGCTGTCGACGGGTACGAGGCCCGTGATCATGTAAAAACAGGTTGTCTTGCCGGCGCCGTTCGGACCCAGAAGCCCTACGGCCTCACCGCGGCGCACGACCAGCGACACGCCGTTGACGACCCGGCGCGTATCATAGGTCTTCGTCAGGCCATGCGCGATCAGCGTGCCTTCATAACGGGCCTTGTCGGCCTGTGATGTCGCTTCCACGGATGGGTTGCGCCCACCGCCAAACATTTTTGAGATCGAAGGTATCTTCACGAGGTGAGACTACTGTTTTTTCTGCGATTTCGGATCGAGCATGATCCGAACGGGGCCGCCGCAGCTTTCGAGCTTCGCCTGTCCCGAGTTCATCAGGACAGTGAGCTTGCAGCCGGTGAAGACATTCGTGCCCTCGGACAGAACGACCTGCTTGCCCGTGAGGATAAATGTCTGCGCCGCCATGTCGAATTCGCCGTGATCGGCCGTGGCCTTCTGGGTCTCGGACGTCAGATAGACATTATTATCAACGAAGATTTTTTCGATATTCGCGTCACCGCTGGTGAGAGAGGAGCCCTCGCCCTTATAGTTGACCGTCATCTTGCCGGCCTGAAGGGTGGTCGTGCCCTGCACAACTTTCACGTTTCCGGTGAAGTAGGCCTTGCGCTCCTGATCCCGGATTTCGAGCTGGTCGCTTTCAATCGCGATCGGCTGGTCGCTGGAGAGCTTCACACCCTGCATATTGCTGGTGGTGCTCTGGGCGAAAGCCACGGTTGCGAGACAGGAGAAAACAAGACCTGCGGCTGCAACGCCTGCGGATCTGCCAAGGGAAACGGGACGGGAAACTTGCATCATCTGGACCGGGCTCTCACTTGGCTTCATTTTTGATATTGGATGCAGCGATACGTGCCCGTACCTGCCCCGAAAATGTAATCGTCTTGCCATTATCGGCGATATCAATCGATTGCGCAACAATGGCACCGTCGTTTGTTTTGATCGAAACGGGCTCTTTGCTACTCATTTTTCCGGCCTTCAGATCAACATCCGCAGACTGGAACTTCGCTTGTATGCCATTGCTGAGATTGATGTCAAAAGGTGCAGTCATCTTCAGCGTATTGGTGGCGCGGTCGAAAATGCCTTCCTTGGCAATTACCTGCGCGATGCTGTCATTAACAGGCACAGCGGCCAGAACTTTCTCGAGCGTCATCAGGTTGGGATTGGCGATATCCTGCAACGCACGCTCGGCGTTCATGGAATAGTCGATCCCCTTTTCGTTACGGCCGGCAACGGCAGGTTTTTCCATCACGATCTTGCCGTCTTCGATCCTGGCGCTTTCCAGTGAAACCTCGTCGGGCGCCCAGGTTCGAATGAGCGAAACGGCGATGAAGGCGAGCGAAATCACTGCGGCACTGAGCGGCAGGATGATTTTCAGCCGCTTGACGCGCGCGGAATGCCGCAGAGCGCGCTCGTAAGCGCCGTTCTGGTCATTCGGCAGCGGAAATGCTGGCGCGGGTTCGCGGAGTCGTTCAAGCATAAGAGTGGGTCCGGAAGCTCCCTGGGCGCCATTTTGGCGCGCAATTGAAGCTTGTATGTTTATCTTGATGTGTTTGGCACGAGTGCTTTGTCCTGCCAATATGGTTTTTGTCTGGAAAGGTGCAAGGGAAATACGAATTTTATCGTAATTCTGGTTTCCTTATTGTTTCCTTGCGGCTTCGCGCTAGAAGAACCATATGGCCGTGAAGCACACGTGGCGTCAAAGGCCGGATGGCAGAGGTTTTCGATGGATAATATGGCGATAGCGGATCGCAGGCGATTGCGCCGCAAGCTGACTTTCTGGCGGGTTGCCGCTGTTTTGCTGTTTGTCGTCGGTATTTTCGGCCTTTACCGGTTTTTCTGGACCGAACCGCAGCAAAGCACCAAGCCCCATATCGCCCGCGTCGAGATTTCCGGTCTGATCCAGGACAATACCGAACTCCTGGAACGGCTCGACAAGATCGCCAAAAGCGACAATGTCAAAGGGCTGATCGTGTCGATCTCCTCGCCGGGCGGCACCACCTATGGCGGTGAGCGCATCTTCAAGGCCATTCGCGGCGTTGCGGAAAAGAAGCCGGTCGTTTCCGACGTCCGCACTTTGGCGGCCTCCGCGGGCTATATGATCGCGTCGGCAGGCGATACCATCATCGCCGGTGAGACATCGATCACCGGCTCTATCGGTGTGATCTTTCAGTATCCCCAGGTCGGCCAGCTGATGGACAAGCTCGGCGTCTCGCTACAGGAAATAAAGTCGTCGCCCATGAAGGCGGAGCCTTCGCCGTTCCACGAGGCCCCCGAAGAGGCCAAGACGATGATCCGCTCCATGGTGATGGACACGTATAGCTGGTTCGTCGACCTTGTGGCCGATCGTCGCAAGCTGCCGCGTGAAGATGTGCTGAAACTGGCGAATGGCTCGATTTTCACAGGCAGGCAGGCGCTCGCCAACAAGCTGGTCGATACGCTCGGCGGCGAAAAGGAAATCCGCGGCTATCTCGAAACACACGGCGTCGCCAAGGATTTGCCGATCGTCGAATGGCGCGCGCCGTCGTCCCGCTCGCCGTTTTCGCTTTTCAGTGTTGCGCAAATAGCGAAGTTTCTGGGATATGACGATTTAATTCCCTTTGCGGGACCCGGCCAGCTCGGCGCGGACAAGTTGTTTCTTGACGGTCTTGTTTCCGTTTGGCAGGTTGGGCCACGTTAAAAATCCAATTCTTTCAGGGGGCAACCGTGATCAAGTCTGAACTGGTGCAGATCGTTGCTGCGCGTAACCCGCACCTTTATCACCGTGACGTGGAAAACATCGTCAATGCGGTGCTGGATGAAATCACCGATGCCCTGGCGGGTGGAAATCGTGTCGAGCTTCGTGGTTTCGGCGCATTTTCGGTGAAAAACCGACCTTCGCGTTCGGGGCGGAACCCGCGCACGGGCGAATCGGTTTTCGTTGAGGAAAAATGGGTGCCTTTCTTCAAGACGGGCAAGGAATTGCGTGAGCGCCTGAACCCCGGAATGGGTGACGAAGACGAGGACGATTGATCGTCTCTTCCGCCCGACGCCGGAAACGGAGCCGGCGGAACCCCGCAGCGATGGAGTAATGTCGGATGTCAAAAAAAATCATCAACCTCATCATCCTGCTTCCGCTGGCGATCATCCTCGTCATTCTATGCGTGGCCAACCGCCAGGCCGTAACGCTTGCGCTCAATCCTTTCCGGCCCGATGACGGCGTTCTGTCCTTTACAGCGCCGTTTTTTGTGTTCCTGTTTCTGGCCGTTATTTTCGGCGTGCTGCTGGGATCGTCGGCGACGTGGTTCGCGCAGGGCAAACATCGCAAACGCGCCCGTATCGAAGCCAGGGAAGCCGTTCGCTGGCACGATGAGGCGAACCGCCAGAAGGCGACTGGGGCCGCTCAGCTTCCGAATGCGGGCCAACTCCCGGCAAAGTGATATAGCCGACAGTCGTTCCGGCTCTAGTCGAGCGGCGTGCGGAATGCTATTTGCTGCGCCATAAGACGCGGGCAGAAGCGGGAAGATTTCCATTGAAGAAAAAAGACAGCCGGCCGGGCAATCGCGCACGTGCCGGGAGCGAGAAAAAACAGGTTCATGCCGCAAAGCCGGCGCGACGCGCGGAGGTAGCGCCGAAAAAGCGCGAACCCGATACGGTTCGCAGCGTGCCGAAACCTGCACCGAAGGAGAAGGTTGCTGCCGCACCGGCGATTGAGCAGGCGCCTGCACGGCCCCTCAAGCAACGCACCGGTGAACGTCCCGCAGAACAGGTTCCGGTCATTCTGGAATCGAGCGGTGCGGGCGATTTTCACTTGATCGACAGCGGCAATGGCCTGAAGCTCGAACAATATGGCGACTACCGCGTCGTCCGTCCCGAGGCGCAGGCGCTGTGGCAACCGTCGGTCCCCGACCGGGTGTGGCAAAATGCCGATGCCATTTTTACCGGCGATACGGATGAGGACGGCATGGGCCGCTGGCGCTTTCCGAAGACGGCGCTTGCCGAAACCTGGCCCTTGTCTCTGCTCGGCGTTGAATTTCTTGGCCGCTTCACGGCCTTCCGGCACGTCGGCGTCTTCCCGGAACAGATCGTCCATTGGGAATGGCTGAAACATGCCGTCGAGACGGCCGACCGGCCTCTGAAAGTGCTGAACCTCTTCGGTTACACCGGCGTCGCCTCGCTGGTTGCGGCCGCCGCGGGTGCTGAAGTCACCCATGTCGATGCTTCCAAGAAAGCGATTGGCTGGGCCAAGGAAAATCAGGAGCTTGCCGGGCTGGAACAGGCGCCCATCCGCTGGATCTGCGAAGATGCGATGAAATTCATCCAGCGTGAGGAGCGTCGCGGCAGCACTTACGACATCATCCTCACCGATCCGCCGAAATTCGGTCGCGGCACCCATGGTGAGATCTGGCAATTGTTCGACCATCTGCCGCTGATGCTGGATATCTGCCGGGAAATCCTCTCACCCAAGGCGCTCGGCCTGGTGCTGACGGCCTATTCCATCAGGGCCAGTTTTTATTCGATGCATGAGCTGATGCGCGAAATTATGCGCGGCGCCGGTGGCGTCGTCGCGTCAGGCGAACTCGTCATTCGCGAGGCAGGGCTTGACGGCAAGACACCCGGCCGGGTGCTTTCCACATCGCTGTTCAGCCGTTGGGAGCCGAAATGATGAAAGATATGCGCGAAAACACGACGCGCCGGGTTGGTCAGGTGAAGGAAGTGACCAGCCTTGCCAATCCCATCATCAAGGATATCAAGGCACTCACCCAGAAAAAGGGCAGGGAAGAGACCGGCACCTTCATGGCGGAAGGCCTGAAGTTGGTCATCGATGCTCTCGAACTGGGCTGGACGATCAAGACACTGGTTTACGCCAAGGCCGCCAAAGGCAAGCCACTGGTGGAGCAGGCCGCGGTAAAGACCGTCGCGTCCGGCGGTCTGGTGCTTGAAGTCAGCGAAAAAGTCATCGCCTCGATCACTCGCCGCGACAATCCGCAAATGGTCGTCGGCATTTTCGAACAGAAATGGGCGTCGCTCAGAGATATTCGCCCGGAAAAGAGCGAGACCTATATTGCGCTCGACCGTGTCCGCGATCCAGGTAACCTCGGCACGATCATCCGCACCGCCGATGCGGCGGGCGCATCGGGCGTTATTCTGGTCGGTGATTGCACCGACCCCTTCTCGCTGGAAACCGTTCGCGCCACCATGGGTTCGGTCTTCGCCATGCCGGTGGCCCGCGCCTCGGTTGACGAATTCCTGTCCTGGAAGAAATCGGCGCAGGTCAGCATCGTCGCCACCCATCTTGCCGGTTCCGTGGACTATCGAAAGATCGATTATGCCGGCAAGCCGGTCGTGCTTTTGATGGGTAACGAGCAATCCGGCCTGCCGCCGGAACTGGCCGCTAAGGCGGATCAGCTGGCGCGCATCCCCCAGCAGGGCCGTGCCGACAGCCTCAATCTCGCCATCGCAACCGCCGTGATGCTTTTCGAAGCACGGCGACATCTCCTCGAACTGGCACCGGTGAAGTAATGGCCAAAGCGGCACTGTTTTCGAAATTCGGCCCGGCTTTCGCGTTGATCGTCGCCGCGCTGGTGCTGGACCAGATCGTCAAACAACTGGTCGAAGCCTATCTGCCATTGCAGGAGATGGTGCCCGTCATTCCGTTTCTGGCGCTTTACCGCACCTATAATCTCGGCGTCGCCTTTTCGATGCTATCGGACATGCAGGGCTGGTTCATCGTCAGCATGCGGCTCGTTATTGTCGTCTTCGTGCTCTGGCTGTGGCGCAAGACGGCGGCGGACCGCACCTTCGCCCATCTCGGTTTTGCCTTCATCATCGCAGGTGCTGCCGGCAACCTTCTCGACCGTTTTCTTTATGGACACGTCATCGACTACATCCTGTTTCATACGCAGACATGGTCTTTCGCGGTCTTCAATCTGGCTGACAGTTTCATAACCATCGGCGCGGCCTGCGTCATTCTTGACGAATTTCTGCACGCCCGGGCGGCAAAAAAGTAAAATTTTAGGGTTTGCACCAAACATATCAAAACCGCTGCCGTGGTAGCGGTTGCATATGAGCGAACTGGCAAAACTTCGGGAAAAAGTTTCAGACGGCCTTGGGCTGGCGCCTGTAGCGCCGCAGCCGGGGGATCGTGTCGACGCGACAAGGCATAATGCCGGCGCAGAGCACGAGATCGGCTCAGGGCCGATTTCCTCGTACATTGCCATTTCGTTGTCGGTCGGTGCATTTTCCGCCGCGCTGATTGCGCTTGCGGTGCCCTATGCGGTCACCGTTGCCCTGGCCTCCTTCTTTGGCGCCGTGCTCGTCGGTGTCCTTCTCTACGCGCTGTTCGGCAAAACTGTCCCACTTAAAGACGCGTTGGCCGAGGATTTGGATGTTCGGCTGCGACAGACGCAGAACCGCTCGCTGATTGCCGAGATGCAGGAATCCATGGGTGATATCGTCGTCATCCGTAATCTGGATCGGCGTATCGTCGAAGCGAACAGGATCTTTCGCGAAATGACGGGATGCGCAACCCCCGAAGGGTTGAGTTGCGAGGAAATCGGCATTGCCTTCCGTCCGGGCGACAAGGTTCACGCCTATGATGTCGAGATCGCCACCCCTTTCGGACAGCGCATCTTCTCCTGGCACGATGTGGTCACCCGCGATCTGGCCAGCAGCCGCCTTCTCATCAGCAGCATCGCCAGAGACGTGACGGAAGAGCGGCTTGCGCTTGCCGAAAGGGAAGACGCCCGTTTGCGCGCCGAAAAGGCCGATGCCGAAAAGGCAAGGCTACTTGCCACCGTAAGCCATGAAATCCGCCTGCCGCTTTCCGGTATGCTCGGCATGAACCATCTCCTGTCGCAAACGAAGATCAACGAGGAGCAGCGCAATTATCTTGACGGCATGAAGCAGTCCGGCCAGTCGCTGGTGCAGCTGGTCGAGGATCTGCTGGATTATTCGACCATGGAGGCGGGTCGTTTCAGGCTCAATCCGCGCGCGGAAAACCTGCGGCGGCTGATCGAGAGCATTGTCGAGATGCTGGCGCATCGCGCCCACGAAAAAGGGATTGAAATCACCTCCTTCGTCAGCCCTGACGTGCCCGATTATCTCGATTTCGATCCGGCAAGGCTGCGTCAGGTGCTGTTTAATCTCCTTGGTAACGCCGTCAAATTCACGCAGGAGGGCGGAGTCGTCATCCGCGCGCGTATGGCCGATGGTGAATTGCAGATCGCCGTCGAGGATACCGGTCCGGGCATGAGCCAGACGGAGCAGGCCCGCATCTTCGGTGAATTCGAGCAGGCAGGGCCGATGTCACAGCGAAGCGCCGGTACGGGCCTCGGGCTTGCGATCTCCGCCCGCATCGTGCGGGAATTCGGCGGCAGCCTCACGGTTTCGAGCCGCAAGGGCAGCGGCAGCACCTTCACGCTTTCGTTCCACCCGGGCAGCGCGCCTGCCGCAATGCCGGATCCCGGCCGACGCCGCTGTCTGCAACACACCAATGTCCTGCTGATTGCGCCAAAGGGTGTGGCCGCGGCGGTGACGATGGAGGCGATAGAGGCCTTTGGTGGCAAATGTGTTCTCATTCATCAGCCGGAAGATTTGCAAAGACTGCGGGATGGGGCAGCTGACCTCAGCGCCGATCTCACCGATATCATCGTCGACCGGCGCGTTTCACTCCTGTTCAGGGACGCCCTAAAGGACTGGCCGCAGCAGAATGTTCGCCTCACCCTGCTGGTAAGCCCCGAGGAGCGGCCTTCGACCATGCATGTCTCCTTCGACGCCTGGCTGATCCGGCCGCTGCGCGAAAAATCGCTGATCGACGTCCTCTGCGGTCGCCTGCGCGGCATAGAGCGCCGCGACGCGCTGAACGACAACCACCCCGATGTGGGCTTTTCATCACGGCTGAAGCAAGTGGCAAGTGGCGTCGATATTCTCGTGGCCGAGGATGATGCCGTCAATGCGCGCATCATCCGGGCGGTTCTGGAGAAAAGCGGTTACATCGTTCGTGCCGTCGATGACTTTCAGGCCCTGCGGCAGTCGTTGGCGCCGGGTGCTGCCCGTTTGCCGCACCTCATCATCTCGGACCTCAATATGCCGGGTGGTGAGGGGCTTGAGGTGCTGCCGGAACTTCTCGGCACGTTGGAGGGCGAGAGAAATATTCCCCTCATCGTGCTCAGTGGCGATGCCAGTGCCGACACCGCCGAAATCCTGCTGAAAGCCGGTGCAGCCAAGGTTTTGACCAAGCCCACCGACCCAAGACAGCTGGTCGAGGAAATCCGTCGCATGCTGGAGGCGAAACGCCTTTCCCCATAATAGCTTGACAGACTCGCGCTGGCGTCATTTTGTCACTATTCTGTCGTCAATTAGTGATTTATGACAGGAAAATTCTTTGGTGGCGGAGCGATTCCCCATGGTGGCCGAAATCTTCAATCACGACATTTGTGAAAACAATGTTGTCATTCATCCTCGTTCGGAGTCCGCTCAGGGCAATGAGGGTCTTTTCGGTCGTATCGGCACATTGGAAACCCGGCTTGCGAGAAATGAGCGCGAGATCGATGCTGCACAATCCGTGCGTTACAAGGTTTTCGTTGAGGAAATGAATGCGCGGCTTCCCGCTGACGCGATGCGCCGCAAGCGCGATATCGACGCCTGGGACAGTGTCTGCGACCATCTGCTCGTGCTCGACAAGGCCATCGAAGGCGATAGTGAAGACCAGATCGTCGGCACCTACCGACTGTTGAGGCAGGAAACGGCGCTCGCCAACAACGGGTTTTATTCGGCCAGCGAATTCGACATTGCAGGGCTGGTTGCGCGCCATCCGGGCAAGCGCTTCATGGAGCTTGGCCGTTCCTGCGTGCTGCCGGAATATCGCACCAAGCGTACCGTTGAGCTTCTGTGGCAGGGCAATTGGGCCTATGCGGTGAAACATCGTATGGACGCGATGATCGGCTGCGCCTCCTTCCCCGGCGTGCAGCCGGAAACCCATGCACTGGCGCTGTCCTTCCTGCACCATAATTGTGTTGCAAAGGGCGAATGGGAGGCTTCCGCACTTCCCGAGCTTTATCGCGAGATGGACCTGATGCCGGCGGAGGCGTTGAATACCCGCAAGGCGCTGAACGCCATGCCGCCGCTGATCAAGGGCTATATGCGTCTAGGCGCCATGTTCGGCTCTGGTGCTGTGGTGGACCATGCCTTCAACACGACAGATGTTCTGGTCGTTCTGCCGGTCACGTCCATCGCCGGCCGCTACATCAGCTATTACGGCGGCGAGGCCGAGCGCATCAACGGCTGATCAGCTTTTGACTGGATCTTGCCGGATGTTCCTGTGGGCAGCGGCCCTGCGCGTGTTGTGTCGGGGCGGGCATTGCCGCTAGTGTCGGCGCTCCTTTTCCGCAACACGATATGACATCGGCAGGCCATTGACGGACGTTCTGACAACCGCTTCCCTGATAACGGAGGAGAGCCGCGCTTCGGCCACTCCGATGATGGAGCAATATATCGAGATCAAGGCGAACAATCCCGGTTCGCTGCTGTTCTACCGCATGGGCGATTTCTACGAATTGTTCTTTGACGATGCGGTCGAAGCCTCCCGGTCGCTCGGCATCACGCTGACGAAACGTGGCCAGCATATGGGGCACGATATTCCCATGTGCGGCGTTCCCGTGCATGCGGCGGACGATTATCTCCAGAAGCTCATCCTGCGCGGTTATCGCGTCGCCGTCTGCGAACAGGTGGAAGATCCCGCCGAGGCGAAGAAGCGCGGCTCGAAATCCGTGGTCAAGCGTGATGTGGTGCGGCTTGTCACGCCTGGCACACTGACCGAAGAAAAACTGTTGTCGCCGACGGAGTCCAACTATCTGATGGCGCTGGCCCGTATTCGCGGCAGTGCCGAGGCGCAGTTCGCGCTCGCCTGGATCGATATTTCCACCGGCGTCTTCCGTTTGGCGGAAACCACGCTGACGCGGCTTCTCGCCGATATCTGGCGTATCGACCCGCGCGAGCTGATCGTTGCCGACAGCCTGTTCCATGATGAGGAATTGCGGCCGGTTTTCGATGTTTTGGGTCGCGTGGCGGTGCCGCAACCTGCCATCCTGTTCGACAGCGCCACGGCGGAAGGGCGTATCGCCCGTTATTTCAATGTCGCGACGCTGGATGGTTTCGGCAGTTTTTCTCGCATTGAAATGGCTGCCGCTGCCGCTGCCGTCGCTTATGTCGAAAAGACCCAGATTGCCGAGCGCCCGCCGCTCGGCGCGCCGGAGCGCGAAAGTGCTGCCTCCACCCTTTTCATCGATCCCGCCACCCGCGCCAATCTGGAACTGGTGAAGACGCTATCCGGCGACAGGGATGGCTCGCTGCTGCATGCCCTGAACCGCACGGTCACGGGTGGCGGCGCAAGGATGCTGGCCGAGCGCCTGATGTCGCCGCTTACCGACCCGGAAAAGATAAACGCCCGCCTCGATGCTGTGGGCTATCTCATCGACGATGTCTCGCTCTCCGACGGGCTGCGCGATGCCTTGAAACATGTTGCTGATATGCCGCGTGCGCTTTCACGTCTGGCTCTGGAGCGCGGTGGCCCGCGTGATCTCGGCGCCATCAGGCAGGGACTGGTTTCCGCTGAAAAAATCGCGACTATTCTCGACGGTGGGTTGCTGCCAGATGAGTTGGCGACGGCTCTCAAGGATTTAAAAGCCTTGCCGGGCGGGCTGGAAGCAATGCTCGGCTCGATGCTGGCCGATGATCTACCGCTTCTGAAACGCGACGGCGGTTTCCTGCGTGACGGCGCCAATCCGGAACTTGACGAGGTTCGGGCGCTACGCGATCAGTCCCGCCGGGTGATCGCCGGTCTGCAACTGAAATATGCCGATGAGACCTGCATCAAGTCGCTGAAGATCAAGCACAATAACGTTCTCGGTTATTTCATCGAGGTCACGGCCGGCAATGCCGATGTCATGATGGCGACGGATGAGGCCAAGGCGCGCTTCATCCATCGCCAGACGATGGCCGGCGCCATGCGCTTCACCACCACCGAGCTTGCCGATCTGGAAAGTCGCATCGCCAATGCTGCAGCGCAGGCTCTGACAATGGAGCTGGAAGCCTTCGCCCGCATGGTTGAGGCTGTGGTGCAGCAGGCGGAAGCAATCAAGGCCGGTGCTTCAGCACTCGCCGTCATCGACGTCGCCTCAAGCCTTGCCTATCTGGCGACCGAACAGGCCTATTGCCGCCCGATTGTCGATGCCTCCATGACCTTCGCGATCAAAGGCGGGCGTCATCCGGTCGTAGAACAGGCGCTGCGGCGGCAATCGGCCGGACCCTTCATCGCCAATAATTGTGATCTGTCGGCGGTCAACGGCGGCAAGAACGGCGCAATCTGGTTGCTGACAGGCCCGAACATGGGCGGTAAATCGACCTTCCTGCGCCAGAATGCGCTGATCGCCATCCTTGCGCAGATCGGCTCCTTCGTCCCGGCGGAGGCAGCCCATATCGGCGTCGTCGACCGGCTGTTTTCCCGCGTCGGCGCGTCCGACGACCTGGCGCGCGGCCGCTCGACCTTCATGGTGGAGATGGTGGAAACCGCTGCCATCCTCAATCAGGCGACGGACCGTTCGTTGGTCATTCTGGACGAGATCGGCCGTGGCACGGCAACCTTCGACGGGCTTTCGATCGCCTGGGCGGCAGTCGAACATCTGCATGAGGTTAATCGTTGCCGTGGCCTCTTCGCCACCCATTTTCATGAGTTGACCGTTTTGTCGGAAAAACTTGGCCGCCTCTCCAATGCCACGATGCGGGTGAAAGAGTGGGAAGGCGACGTCATCTTCCTGCACGAAGTCGGGCCGGGTGCCGCAGATCGTTCCTACGGTATTCAGGTCGCACGGCTTGCCGGGCTTCCGGCATCGGTTGTGGAGCGCGCCCGCGAGGTGCTGACGAAACTGGAAGATGCCGACCGCAAAAACCCGGCGAGCCAGCTGATCGACGATCTGCCGCTGTTCCAGATCGCCGTGCGCCGCGAGGAGACCCGCAAGACCGGGCCATCGAAGGTGGAGGACGCTCTGAAGGGGATTAACCCTGACGAAATGACACCGCGTGAGGCATTGGACGCGCTCTATGCGCTAAAGAAAGAACTTGGCAAGGCTTGAACTTTTTTGCGCATCGAATTTTCCGAAAACCGCTGACACTTTTCGGTTCGATGCGGAGACTGCCTGTCCATCGCCTTTAAAACTCGCTATAGGACACTCCCATCGCAAGCGGTGGGATTTCCCACAGGACATGGATACCGGCATAGATGGCCATCAAGGACCTGGATTTTTCCGAAATTCTCGATGTCTCGGCGCTGAAGCGCGACTGTGACATCATCTTTAAGGAAGATGGCAAGCGCATCGCCGATATCAGGTCCGACCTGCTGCCACTGTTTCGCAAGGCCAGCACGGAAGGCCGGGAAAAGGTCCGCGAACTGCTGAAGACCGATGGCAGCGGCATTGATTGCGCCCGCCGCATTTCCTGGCTTCAGGATCGGCTGATCGAGACGCTTTATGATCTTGCCTGCCAATATGCCTATCCGAAGGATGCCCCGCAGATCGCGGTGGCGGCAGTCGGCGGTTACGGTCGCGGCACGCTGGCGCCGGGATCGGATATCGACCTTCTGTTCCTGCTGCCGGCCAAGAATACGCCTGACATGCACAAGGCCGTGGAGTTCGTGCTTTATCTGCTCTGGGATCTCGGCTTCAAGGTGGGCCATGCTACCCGCACAGTGGATGAGTGCATTCGCCTCTCCAAATCCGATATGACCATCCGAACCGCCATTCTGGAAGTGCGGGCGATCTGCGGCAAAAAATCCCTGACCGACGATCTGGAAAAACGTTTCGAGGCGGAAGTCGTCACCGGCACCGGCCCGGAATTCATCGCCGCCAAGCTCGCCGAGCGTGACCAGCGCCATCGCAAGGCGGGCGATACGCGTTATCTGGTGGAGCCGAACGTCAAGGAAGGCAAGGGCGGCCTGCGCGATCTGCACACGCTGTTCTGGATCGCCAAATATTATTACCACGTTCGCGATACCGCCGATCTCGTCAAGCTCGGTGTTCTGTCGAGGCGTGAACTCAGGCTGTTCGAAAAGGCCGATGATTTTCTCTGGGCCGTCCGTTGCCAGATGCATTTCATCACCAACAAGGCGGAAGAGCGCCTTTCCTTCGATATTCAGCGCGAGATCGCCGATGCGCTGAACTATCAGCCGCGGCCCGGCCTTTCCGCCGTCGAGCGCTTCATGAAGCATTATTTCCTCGTGGCGAAGGACGTGGGTGACCTGACGCGCATCGTCTGCGCTGCGCTGGAAGACCGGCAGGCGAAGGACGTGCCGGGCCTCTCCGGCGTCCTCAGCCGATTCGCCCATCGTGTCCGCAAGATTCCCGGTTCGGTGGAATTCGTCGAGGACCGGGGGCGTATCGCACTAGCCAAGCCTGACGTCTTCAAGAACGACCCGGTTAATATGATCCGGCTTTTCCACATCGCCGATATCAACAATCTCGAACTGCATCCGGATGCTTTGCGCGTCGTCACGCGCTCACTGTCGCTCATTAATGATGCGCTTCGCGAAAACGAGGAGGCGAACCGGCTGTTTCTGTCGATCCTCACCTCGCGACGCGATCCGGCGCTGACACTCAGGCGGATGAACGAGGCAGGCGTACTCGGCAAATTCATTCCCGAATTCGGCAAGATCGTCGCAATGATGCAGTTCAACATGTATCATCACTATACCGTGGACGAGCACCTGATCCGCTCCGTGGGTGTGCTGTCGGAGGTGGACAAGGGAACGGCTGTCGATGCCCATCCGCTGGCCAACCAGCTGATGCCGGGCGTTGAAGAGCGCGAGGCGCTGTATGTCGCCGTGCTGCTGCACGACGTGGCGAAGGGCCGGCAGGAGGATCACTCGATTGCCGGCGCGCGGGTGGCCCGCAAGCTCTGCCAGCGTTTCCGCCTGACGGGCAAGCAGACCGAAACCGTCGTCTGGCTCATCGAACAGCATCTCTTGATGTCCATGGTCGCCCAGACACGCGACCTGCATGACCGCAAGACCATCACCGATTTCGCCGACAAGGTGCAGTCCATGGAGCGGCTGAAGATGCTGCTCATCCTGACGGTTTGCGATATCCGAGCCGTCGGTCCGGGTGTGTGGAACGGCTGGAAGGGACAGTTGCTGCGCTCGCTTTATTACGAGACGGAACTGCTGCTTTCCGGCGGCTTCTCGGAAGTCTCCCGCAAGGAACGTGCGCAGATCGCCCGGCAGGCGCTTTACGACGCCCTCGATGACTGGGGCCAGAAGGCGCGGCGCAAATATACCAAGCTGCATTACGAGCCTTATCTGCTGACGGTGGCGCTGGAAGACCAAGTGCGCCACACCCGCTTCATCCGTGAGGCCGACAAGCAGGAAAAGGCGCTGTCGACCATGGTGCGCACGCATTCCTTTCACGCGATTACGGAAATCACCGTGCTGGCGCCCGACCATCCGCGCCTGCTGTCGATCATCACCGGCGCCTGTGCGGCGGCCGGCGCCAACATCGCGGATGCGCAGATATTCACCACATCCGATGGGCGGGCGCTGGATACGATCCTCATCAACCGCGAATTCCCGATCGACGAGGATGAGACACGGCGCGGCAACAATGTCGGCAAGCTCATCGAAGAGGTTCTGTCGGGCCGCCAACGCCTGCCGGAAATGATCGCGACGCGCACCAAGAGCCGCAAGAAGAAAAGCGCCTTCATCATTCCGCCCTCGGTCATCATTTCCAACGGGCTGTCGAACAAGTTCACCGTTATCGAAGTCGAGTGCCTCGACCGGCCGGGCCTGCTGGCGGATATGACGGCTGTCATCGCCGATCTGTCGCTCGATATTCACTCCGCCCGTATCACCACCTTCGGCGAAAAGGTCATCGACACCTTCTACGTGACTGATCTCTTCGGGCAGAAAGTGACGAACGATAATCGGCAGGCCAGCATCGCCACCCGCCTGAAGGCGGTGATGAGCGAGCAGGAAGACGAATTGCGCGACCGCATGCCGAACGGCATCATCGCCCATCCCGACGTGGCCGCACTGCCGGCCGCGCGCACGGCAAAGGCTTGAAGCGCCCATGAGTCTGATCGGCAAGTTCGCCACCGTCGGCACCGCCACGCTCGGCAGCCGCATCTTCGGCTTTCTTCGAGAAACCCTGATGGCGGCCGCCGTCGGCACCGGCCCGGTGGCCGATGCCTTCAACGCCGCTTTCCGTTTTCCGAACACCTTCCGGCGACTTTTTGCCGAAGGCGCGTTCAACTCGGCTTTCGTGCCGCTCTTCGCCAAGGAAATCGAGGCGAACGGCATGGAGGGCGCAAGGCGCTTTTCCGAGGAAGTTTTCGGCGTCCTGTTCACCGTGCTTCTCGCCCTGACAATTCTGATGGAATTGTCGATGCCGTTCATCGTGCGCACCATTATTGCGCCGGGCTTCCTCGAAGATCCGGTGAAGTTCGATAACACGGTGCATCTTGCCACCATCATGTTCCCCTACCTCGCCTGCATGTCTCTGGCGGCGATGATGGGCGGCATGTTGAACTCGCTACACCGTTATTTCGCAGCGGCAATCGCTCCTGTTTTCCTCAACATCATCCTCATCGGTGTGCTCGCCTGGGCATGGTGGAAGAATTACGATCCGCTTCAGGTGGGTTATGCCCTTTCCTGGGGGGTGATGGTGGCGGGTCTGGTGCAGCTTGCCATCGTCTGGATCGCCGTGCGCAATGCCGGCATGCGCATTGGCTTCCGCAGGCCGCGGCTGACGAAGAATGTGCAGCGGCTTCTGGTCCTCGCACTGCCGGCGGCAATAACCGGCGGCATCACCCAGATAAACCTGCTGATCAACACCAATATCGCCTCCGCCGGCGAAGGGGTGATCTCCTCGCTCGCCTATGCGGACCGGATTTACCAGCTGCCGCTCGGGGTCGTCGGCATCGCTGTCGCCACAGTGCTTCTGCCGGAGCTGGCGCGCGCCTTGCGCGGTGGCCATATGGTGGAAGCCGGAAGCCTGCAGAACCGTTCGGTCGAATTCGTCTTGTTCCTGACCTTGCCTGCTGCAGCCGCCCTTTTGGTAATGGCGGAACCGATTGTCCGTTTCCTCTACGAGCGCGGCAATTTCTCGCCTTCGGCCACCATCACGGTTGCGCAAATCCTCGGCATATATGGGCTTGGCCTGCCGGCTTTCGTGCTGATAAAGGCCTTCATTCCAGGCTTCTTCGCCCGTGAAGACACCCGCACACCGATGATTTTCGCGGCAATTTCCGTGGTGGTAAATGTCACCCTGGCGCTGACGCTGTTTCCGCGTCTCGGCGGCCCGGGCATCGCCATTGCTGAAATCACCGCCGGCTGGGTCAATGCCGCCTTGCTCTTCGCCATGCTGTTGTGGCGCGGCCATTGGCAGGTGGATATTCCGCTGCTTACCCGTATTCCGCGATTGTTGCTGGCGGCGGCGTTGATGGCCGGCTTCGTCCACTATGCGCTGACCTGGCTGAGTTTCGAGCTGTCTTCGGCCTCGTCGATTTTCGTTCGGGCCGGCACCATCATGGCCCTCGTTTTCGCGGCCATGCTGGTTTATTTTGTGCTGGCCTTCGTGTCGGGCGGTGCCGATATCGGCATGGTCAAGCGCGCCATTCGCAAGCGCGGCAAAAAGAACGTCGAGACGGAGGCAGGCTGATGTCATTTGCTGAAAACCGCCGCATCGCGCTCGTCACCCTCGTGGTCGATGACTACGATCGGGCAAAGGCGTTTTATTGCGAGGTTCTGGGGTTCGAATGCGTCTCCGATCAGCCGCTTGGCGATGGCAAAAGGTGGCTGGTGGTGAAACCTCAAGGCACCGATGGCTGCGCCCTGCTGCTTGCCGAAGCGGATGGCGAGCCGCAGCGTCTTGCCATCGGCAACCAGACCGGCGGACGTGTCGGATTTTTCCTGAATACTGACAATTTCCAAAGCGACTATGAGACCATGCTGGCGCGCGGCGTGCGCTTTCTCGAAGAACCGCGCCATGAGGTTTACGGCTCCGTCGCGGTCTTTGCCGACCCTTACGGAAATCGCTGGGACCTTCTTCAGCCGCGCGGCTGACATGCCCTGAAACTGCTTGATTGCGAGGGGCTGCGGGTGCATAAGCGCGTGCAATTCAAATCACGGGGCGAGGCCCTCCACAAGCCTTTTCGAGGACGACAATGAACGAATTCAAGCCGCTGGTTTTCTCGGGCGTCCAGCCGACCGGCAATCTGCATCTCGGCAATTATCTCGGCGCTATCCGCAAGTTCGTGGCTTTGCAGGAAGATAACGACTGCATCTATTGCGTCGTCGATATGCATGCCATCACCGCCCAGCTCGTTCATTCCGACCTGAAGGCGCAGACCCGTTCGATTGCGGCCGCTTTTATCGCTGCGGGCATCGACCCGGTGAAGCATATCGTCTTCAACCAGTCGGCCGTGCCGCAGCATGCGGAACTGGCATGGGTGTTCAACTGCGTGGCGCGTATCGGCTGGATGGAGCGCATGACGCAGTTCAAGGACAAGTCCGGCAAGAATGCCGAACAGGTCTCGCTCGGTCTGCTCGCCTATCCGAGCCTGATGGCCGCCGATATTCTCGTCTATCGCGCCACCCACGTTCCTGTCGGTGACGACCAGAAGCAGCATCTGGAACTGGCCCGCGATATCGCCCAGAAATTCAACATCGATTTCAGCGATCATATCCGCAACGCCGGTCTCGGCCTCGATATCAAGGTGGGCGACGAGCCGGTACATGCCTATTTCCCGATGGTGGAGCCGCTGATCGGTGGCCCCGCGCCGCGTGTCATGTCTCTGAAGGACGGCACCAAGAAGATGTCGAAGTCCGACCCGTCCGATCTGTCGCGCATCAACCTGATGGACGACATCGACGCGATTTCGAAGAAGATCAAGAAGGCGAAGACCGATCCCGACGCGCTTCCGAGCGAAGTGGAAGGCCTGAAGGGCCGCCCCGAGGCGGAAAACCTTGTCGGTATCTATGCCGCTCTCTCCGACAAGACGAAGGCGGATGTTCTTGCCGAATTCGGCGGACAGCAGTTCTCGGCCTTCAAGCCGGCACTCGTGGAGCTTGCGGTCAATGTGCTCGCTCCGGTCAACAACGAGATGCGCCGCCTTCTCGATGACCCGACCCATATCGACGCCATCCTCAAACAGGGCGGTGAGCGGGCGCGTACTATTGCTGAAAAGACGATGAACGAGGTGCGCGACATCATCGGCTTCCTGCGCTGAGAAGTCGCTGCCGCGATGATGCGGCGGGCGGTTTGCGCCTACCGTGATTTGATATAATCTCCGCCCGAACCGTCGGGCGGTTTCTCGGATCACGGCGGACCTAAGGGAGTGCGGAATGGTTTCAAAACGGCTGTCGCGTCTGGAAGGGCATCGTCGCAAATTTCTCGCTGTTATCGATGACACACCGGAATGCGAAAGGGCCGTGCATTATGCCGGTCGTCGCGCCAAGAACTCCAATGGTGGGCTTGTGCTGCTCTACATGATCCCGGAAGGTGATTTCCAGCAATGGCTGGGCGTCGAACAGATCATGCGGGCGGAAGCCCGCGAGGAGGCGGAAGCCACGCTCGCGAAAATCGCCCAGAAGGTGCGGGAGACCATCGGCATCGAGCCTGAAGCGGTGATCCGCGAAGGCAGCGCCACCGAGCAGATCCACGGGCTGATCGAGGAAGACCGCGATATCGCCATTCTGATTTTGGCGGCGGGATCGACGAAAGAAGGACCGGGACCGCTCGTTTCTTCCATCGCCGGGCGAGGGGCAGCCTTCCCCATTCCCGTCACTGTCCTGCCGGATACGCTGACGGATGAGGAAATCGACGCGCTCTGCTGATCCGGGTTTAGGGCAAGATTTAGGGGCTGACGATTTCTTGAATGTAATTATCATGTCAGGGCTTGAAGTGAAGCTTCGCCGGGCGTATTTTGGAAGAATTCTAAATTACGGGGCGTGAACCGCGACCTCGAAGGAGACGATGATGTTCATTCAGACGGAAGCCACGCCCAACCCCGCCACGCTGAAGTTTCTGCCCGGCAAGGTGGTGCTGGAAAGCGGGACAGCTGAGTTTCTCAATCCTTCGCAGGCGCAGGCTTCTCCGCTGGCGGAGCGTCTCTTTACGATTCCCGGCGTCACCGGCGTTTATTTCGGCTTCGATTTCATAACCGTCACCAAGGACGATGCGGAATGGCAGCACCTGAAGCCTGCCATTCTGGGCTCGATCATGGAACATTTCATGTCCGGTCGCCCGATCATGGGCACGGCAATCGCTGCCGAAGTATCGGACGAAGAGGACGAGTTTTTCGAAGAGGGTGACGAGACGATCGTCGCCACGATCAAGGAACTGCTGGAAACCCGCGTGCGCCCCGCGGTGGCGCAGGATGGCGGCGACATCACTTTCCGCGGTTTCCGCGATGGCACCGTGTTTCTGAACATGAAGGGTGCCTGCTCGGGTTGCCCGTCCTCCACCGCCACGCTGAAGCACGGCGTTCAGAACCTGCTTCGCCATTTCGTGCCGGAAGTGCGCGAAGTCGAAGCGGTATGACATTGTAAGCCAGGCCACGACATGATTGTTCTCGCACTCGACACGTCAGGTGTGGATTGTTCCGCCTGCGTTTATGACGGCGCCGCCGACAGGGTGCTCGGCGAGGTGTGCGAAATGATCGGCAAGGGTCATGCCGAGAGGTTGATGGCCGTGATCGATCGCGCCCTGCAGCAGGCGCGACTTCCGCTGCAGAAGGTTGAGCGCATCGCCGTGACCATCGGTCCGGGGTCCTTCACTGGCATCCGCGTCGGTGTTGCCGCCGCGCGTGGCTTTGCCCTGTCGCTTGGCGTCGAGGCAGTCGGCGTCACCACGCTTGAAACGCTCGCCCTGCATCATCTGCTGACAACTCCCGGCCGGCCCGTGGCCGTCGGGCTGGATGCCAAACGTGGCGAAGCCTATCTCCAGACTTTCGCGGCAGATGGATCGCCGCTGGCTGAGGCGACGCTTTTGTCTCTGGATGACGCCAGGGGTGTTCTCTCCGGTTTCGATGGTGCCGTGATTGGCTCGGCCGCACCGCTGTTTGCAGGAGAGGAAATCGGCTCCGGGCCGGACCATTTCCCGATTGCGTCTGTTGCGCGCTCTGCGGCGCGCAAGCCCGCGGGTCAGCCGAAACCTGCACCACTTTATCTGCGCGGTCCGGATGCCCGGCCGCAAACCGGTTTTGCGCTGGCACGTCAGGACGTTGCCTGATAGGGCATTTGCCCATGCCCGTGACTGATTCCTGTAATGCCCGATTCTTGTGATGCCAGATTCCTATTATGTTTGACGAATATCTGAGCTGGAAACCCTATTTCGAGATCGTGCCGATGCAGCATGAGGATTGCGCCGCGGTGGCGGAACTGCATGCGCTGCGTTTTCCGCGCCCTTGGAATGACGGTGAATTTTCCGGGCTATTGACGCAGGGCTCGGTTTTCGGCGCGGTAGCGCGCCAGACCAACGCGTTCTTCAGCAAGCCACTTGGCGGTTTCGTGCTGGCGCGGGAAGTGGCGGGCGAGGCGGAAATCCTGACCGTCGCCGTGGCTGACAAGTTCGGACGCACCGGTCTCGGCTGGCGCCTGATGCAGTCGGCGGTACGTGAAGCGATGATGCGCGGCGCTGAAACCATGTTTCTCGAGGTGGACAACGGCAACGCCTCCGCTCTCGGGCTTTATAAAAAGCTCGGCTTCAAGACGGTTGCGGAGCGCAAGGCCTATTACACATCCAGGGATGGAACCAAGTCGACGGCGCTTGTCATGCGCCGCGATCTTCGCTAGTTCCCTGCGACAGGCATTTTTTCGGCGAAAGCCGCAAAATTCAACCGGAATACTCAAAAGGCCAGAAGACGTGATAGACCTTTCGAAAACGCTGGAGGAGCTTTGTGCCGAACGCGGCATGCGGATGACGGACCAGCGCCGTGTCATTGCCCGCGTCCTGCAGGAGTCAGCCGACCACCCCGATGTCGAGGAGCTTTACCACCGCTCCTCCGCTGTTGATCCGCGTATCTCCATTTCCACCGTTTACAGAACGGTGAAGCTGTTCGAGGACGCCGGCATCATCGAGCGTCACGATTTTCGCGATGGCCGCTCGCGTTATGAGACGGTGCCCGAAGAGCACCACGATCATCTGATCGATCTGAAGAACAGCGTGGTCATTGAGTTTCACTCGGCGGAAATCGAAGCGCTTCAGGAAAAGATCGCCCGCGAGCACGGCTTCAAGCTGGTGGATCATCGGTTGGAACTTTACGGCGTGCCGTTGAAGCCCGACGAACGCTGAGACGCCGGTGACAAAACGGGTGTTTCACTCATGATGTGGCTGCGCACAGCCTATATCGCGATCGTTCTCCTGATCGTCACGCTCATCCTGCTGCCGGTGCAACTCCTGGGCCTTGCCTTCGACTGGCGGCTGCGTCGCCGTATTCCGCGCATCTGGCATCGCATTGCCTGTCATGTTCTCGGCATTCGTGTGCATGTCCACGGAGAGGTGGAGCGGGCAAAACCGCTGATGCTGGCGGTCAACCACGCCTCGTGGAAGGACATCCTCGTTCTCGGCAGCATTGCCGACGTGGTGTTCATTGCCAAGACGGAAGTGCGGGACTGGCCCGTCTTCGGCTGGCTCGCCCGTCTGCAGAAAAGCATCTTCGTTCAACGCGAGCAGAAGCGCAGCACCGGTGCGCAGGTCAGCGAGATCGCCGCCCGCATGGCGGATGGCGAGATCGTCGTGTTGTTCCCCGAAGGAACCACTTCGGATGGCAACCGTATGCTGGCGGTGAAATCATCGCTGTTCGGTGCCGCTTCCACCGCCGCTGAACAGGTGCCGGGCAAGCTCGTTTACGTGCAGCCGGTTGCGATTGCCTATACGCGGGTGCATGGCATGGCCATGGGCCGTTACCACCGGGTTGTTGCCGCCTGGCCGGGCAGCATAACGCTGGTGCCGCATCTGCTTGGCATCATCAAGGCCGGCGCCATTGATGTGGACGTGACCTTCGGCGAGAGTGTCCCATTCCACAGCACGGATAACCGCAAACGACTTTCCACCGATATCGCCGCTGCGATCCGTAACATGCTGGCGTTCAGCCTGCGCGGCGGCTGGCGGAAATAGCGCCATCATAGCTTTTCTGGCATTTTTCTATTTAATCTGGCTCGGAAAGACACTAGATAGCCGCCATGACCCAGGAAACCATTAGCCTCGACGTCCCCGAATTGATCACCCGCGAGGGCTCGAATAGCCGCAAGGTCTTTATCAAGACCTATGGCTGTCAGATGAACGTCTACGATTCCGTCCGCATGAGCGATGCGCTGGCGAAGGACGGTTACGTTCAGACGGAGGATATGGGCGAGGCGGATCTGGTTCTCTTGAACACCTGTCATATCCGCGAAAAGGCGGCTGAAAAAGTCTATTCGGCGCTCGGCCGCCTGCGCGACATGAAAAAGTCGCGGCAAGAGCAGGGCCGTGAACTCATGATCGGCGTTGCCGGCTGTGTGGCGCAGGCGGAAGGGGAGGAAATCCTTCGCCGCGCGCCCGCCGTCGATGTCGTCATCGGCCCGCAGACTTATCACCGCCTACCGGAGGCTCTGAAGCGGGTACGCGGCGGCGAACGCGTCATCGAGACCGAATATGCGGTCGAGGACAAGTTCGAGCATCTGCCGATTGCCGAAAAGGCGACGCTGCGCACACGCGGCGTTACCGCGTTTTTGACGGTGCAGGAAGGCTGCGACAAGTTCTGTACCTTCTGTGTCGTGCCTTACACGCGCGGCTCCGAAGTCTCTCGCCCGGTGCGCCAGATCGTCGATGAGGCGATGAAGCTGGTTGATGCCGGCGTGCGCGAGATCACGCTGCTCGGCCAGAACGTCAATGCCTGGCAGAACGAAGGCCCGAACGGCGCAAAATGGGGTCTCGCCGAACTTCTCTACCGGCTGGCGGAAATTCCGGGGCTTGCAAGGCTTCGCTATACCACCAGCCACCCGCGCGACATGGACGATCGCCTGATTGGCGCCCATCGCGATCTGCGTATTCTCATGCCCTATCTGCATCTACCGGTGCAGTCAGGATCGGATAGCATTCTGAAAGCGATGAACCGTCGCCATACGGGCGAGGAATACATCCAGCTTATCGAAAAAATCCGCACCGCCCGCCCTGATATCGCCATGTCGGGGGACTTCATTGTCGGCTTCCCCGGTGAAACGGATCGTGATTTCGAAGACACGATGGCGCTGGTTGAGACGGTGAAATATGCGCAGGCCTTCTCGTTCAAATATTCCACCCGTCCGGGCACGCCGGGTGCTGATCTTAACGATCAGGTTGGGGAAGAGGTGAAGGCCGAGCGGCTGGAGAGATTACAGGCTCTGTTGCTGCGGCAGCAGAAGGAATTTGCGGAATCGCTAGTCGGAAAGACGATGGATGTGTTGCTGGAAAAGCCCGGCCGCATGCCTGAACAGTTGATAGGTCGTTCTCCCTGGCTGCAATCCGTGAATCTTGATGCAAAGACTTTGAAAATCGGTGACATTGTTAATGTACGAATCACCGCAACGGGTCCAAACAGCTTGTTTGCCGAGGTGGCAGGGAGTTAGAGTGAGGAGCCGACACTGATTGGGACAGGAGCCTGACCGCTTGAACGCACATGAATTGGTATCACCTTCATCGCGCCAGCCACGCCAAGCCGCGACCGACGCCAATCACTTCGTCCTCACGTTCGAGAATAACAGGATAGCGGGAGAGCTATTCGGTCAGTTCGATCAGAACCTGAAGCTGCTGGAGCAGCGCCTCAACATCGATGCCCGCCCGCGCGGCAATTCCGTTGCCATTACCGGCGATGTCGTCGCCACCAATCAGGCCCGCCGGGCGCTGGATTTCCTTTACGAACGCCTGCTCAAGGGCGGAACCGCCGAAGTTTCCGATGTGGAAGGGGCGATCCGTATGGCCATGGCCGCCGACGACCAGCTGACCTTGCCGACGATGGAGCGCAAGGCAAAGATTTCCATGGCGCAAATTTCCACCCGCAAGAAGACGATCGCTGCCCGCACGCCGACGCAGGATGTCTATATGCGGGCGCTGGAACAATCCGAGTTGGTTTTCGGCGTTGGCCCAGCCGGCACCGGCAAGACCTATCTTGCCGTTGCGCATGCGGCGCAACTGCTGGAGCGCGGCGCGGTTGACCGTATCATCCTGTCGCGTCCTGCCGTCGAAGCGGGTGAACGTCTCGGCTTCCTTCCGGGTGACATGAAGGAAAAGGTCGATCCTTATCTCCGCCCGCTTTATGACGCGCTTTATGACATGATGCCGGGTGACAAGGTGGAGCGCGCCATTCAGGCGGGCGTCATCGAAATCGCACCGCTCGCCTTCATGCGTGGCCGGACCCTTGCCAACGCCGCCGTCATTCTGGACGAAGCCCAGAACACCACGACCATGCAGATGAAGATGTTCCTGACCCGTCTCGGCGAAAACGGTCGCATGATCGTGACCGGGGATCCGAGCCAGGTGGACTTGCCGCGTGGTGTGAAATCCGGCCTTGTCGAGGCGCTGCAAATCCTCCCCGATGTGGAAGGTGTGTCCGTCGTGCGCTTCAAGGACGTCGACGTTGTCCGTCATCCTATGGTGGCGCGCATCGTCCGGGCCTACGAGTCCCACACCGCGGTGCCGGATGAGAGCCTTCCGAAGGGCAACTGACGTAAAGACAATGACAGTTCTTGATATTCAAATCAGCGTCGAGGCCGAAGGCTGGTCCTCGGAAGAGGACTTGGCTGCCTTCGCCACCAAGGTACTGGATGCGGCGGTCGATTATCTGAAGCGGGAAGAGGAGCAACCCTTCCCGAAAATGCCGGTGGAACTGTCGCTGGTCTTTACCGATGATGAAAATATTCGGGAAATCAATGCCGAATGGCGCGACAAGGACAAGGCGACCAATGTCTTGTCTTTCCCCGCTTTTCCGCTGGAACCGGGCGGTATGCCCGGCCCGATGCTGGGCGATATCGTCATCGCGCGCGAGACGGTTGAGCGCGAGGCCCTTGAACTTGACAAGAGTTTCGAGGATCATCTGACCCATCTGCTCGTTCACGGGTTCCTGCATTTGTTTGGTTATGACCACATGGACGAGGAAGAAGCGGAAGAAATGGAGTCGCTTGAGACTCGCATTTTGGCGGTGCTTGGCCTATCTGATCCATACGCGGGTCAAGAACCGCTTTGAATATTGTCTGGAGCCATGAACGAACATTCTGCACGACCTGCCAATGAGGGCAGAGAAAACGGCGAGCAGTCCTCTTCGGAGGAAGGCAGTAGTCACTTACGTCAAGACTCTCCTGCAAAGCCGAGATCGACGATCTGGTCGCGCATATCACGGTTGCTGAAACCGTCACAGGGCGAGCGCCTGCGCGAGGATTTGACCGACGCGCTGATGGCCGACACCGAAATCGGTGCTGCCTTTTCGCCCGAAGAGCGGGCGATGCTGAACAATATCCTGCGTTTCCGGGAAGTTCGGGTCGAAGATATCATGATCCCGCGGGTGGATATCGACGGTCTCGACCAGAACATGACCATCGGCGAGGCGCTGATCCTCTTTGAGGAAACCGGCCGCTCCCGTATGCCGGTCTATGATGAAACGCTGGATGACCCCAAGGGCATGATCCACATTCGCGATCTCTTGGCCTATGTCGCCAAGCAGGCGCGCAACAAGCGGCGGGCCGGCTCGCGCAGCGTGGCTTATGGCGAAGCGAAAGCGCCGCGTTCGCCGCGCCCGAATTTCGACCTGGCGCGGGTCGATCTGGAACAGACGGTTGCCGATGCCGGGCTGGTGCGTAAAATTCTGTTCGCGCCGCCCTCCATGCTCGCCTCCAATCTCTTGAAGACCATGCAGGCGCAGAGAACACAACTCGCTCTCGTGATCGATGAATATGGCGGTACGGACGGCCTCGTCAGCCATGAGGACATCGTTGAGATGGTCGTGGGCGATATCGATGACGAGCACGACAAGGACGAGACGATGTTTTCGCGTCTTTCCCCCGACGTGCTTGTGGCCGATGCCCGCGCCGAACTCACCGAGCTTGCCGAGGCGATCGGCCCGGAATTCGATGTCCGCGAACATCTGGAAGAAATCGATACGCTCGGCGGTCTCATCTTCTTCGCGCTCGGCCGCATACCGGCCAAGGGCGAGGTGGTCAGGGCCGTGCCCGGTTTCGAGTTCCAGATTCTCGATGCGGATACAAGGCGTATCAAGGGTGTTCGCATCGTCCGTGATCACGGCTCGGAAGGGCAGGATGATCGCGCACCGGGCGATGCCCGCGACAATGAGGTGATTGCGCTGCCCGCGCCGGATGTTCGTCTCATCACGCACCAGCAGAATGCCGACTGAAGAGGACCGGCGGGGTAATCCCGTCGGTTCGCTGCTTGAATGTCGGTCCGGCGGCTTTGAATGCTTCTGTTGGCCGACGAAAAGTACACCCGGTCATCAGGGCTTTCTCCACTCCTGTGGACTGCGAATCTTTTTTCCGTTACTCCGGGTCTGAGGGAAAATTCCGTGGCGCGGCCTTGTCGGGGCGGGCTTTTCCGGGCGCGCATAAAACGGAGATGGCATGGAGCGTCTTGCAGGCAGGGTAATGCTGGCGGGTGGCAAAAGCCGCGCAGTGATGGCAATTGCCGCAGGCGCGGTCGGAGCGCTGGCATTGCCTCCATTCGGTTTTTTCGCGGCGCTGTTTTTCTCTTTCACCCTGCTTGTCTGGCTGGTGGATGGCTGCACCGGTAAGCCGGGCGGCGGCATCTTCAGCCGCATCCTGCCCGCTTTTGGCATCGGCTGGTGTTTCGGCTTCGGCTATTTCGTGGCGGGTCTTTGGTGGTTGGGCAATGCCCTTTTGCTGGAGGCAGACGAGTTCGCCTGGGCGCTGCCGCTTGCCATCATCGGCCTTCCGGCTCTTCTTGCGCTGTTTTACGGTTTTGCGGTCGCAGCCGCCAACATCGTCTGGTCGGATGGTCTCGGCCGTATTGCCGCCCTTGCCGCCGCATTCGGCTTGTTTGAATGGCTGCGCAGTTTTCTTGCGACTGGATTTCCCTGGAACGCCATCGGTTACGGCATCATGCCTATCCCCGTCATGATGCAGTCCGCCCATCCGCTCGGGCTTTTCAGCGTCACCACGCTTGCTGTCTTCATTTTCGCCGCGCCGGCCCTGATTGGCACGAAAAAAGGCATGTGGCCGGGCCTAGCTCTGGCGGGCCTGCTGCTGGCCGGCCATTTCGGTTATGGCTTCTATCGCCTTCAGACACCGGTGGAGACACCGGCGGATGCGCTGACCGTCAGGATCGTACAGCCCTCGATCGATCAGTCCCGTAAAATGCTGAACGCCGACAGGGCAGAGATTTTCGGCGAACATCTGCGGCTGACGGCGCTGCCGCCCGGTGAAGGGAAAAAGCGCCCCGATATCGTCGTCTGGCCGGAAACCTCCGTGCCCTTCATCCTGACGCAGAACCCAGACGCTCTGGCGGAAATCGCAAAGACGCTGGAGGACGGGCAAATCCTGTTCACTGGCGCTGTCCGAATGGAAGATCAAGGTGCTGGCCGACCGCCGCGTTATTACAATTCAGTCTATGCAATCGACAGCCAGGGCGAAATCATCGCCGCAAGCGACAAGGTTCACCTGACACCCTTTGGCGAATATGTTCCCTTCGAAGGCATTTTGCGGGAATTCGGCATCGACAATGTCATCAGCCTGCCGGGTGGTTTCTCCGCCGCCTCGTCGCGCACGCCCCTGACGCTGCCTTCCGGCAAGACCTTCTATCCCCTGATCTGTTACGAGATCATTTTTCCCGGTGAGATGACGCCGGGTCTGGCGGGTTCGGCAGCAATCCTGAACGTGACAAATGACGGCTGGTTCGGCAACACGCCTGGTCCTTATCAGCACTTTTTGCAGGCGAGAGTCCGGGCTGTGGAAACGGGAGTGCCGGTGATTCGCGGCGCCAATACCGGAATTTCCGCCGTCATCGACCCCTATGGGCGCATTATTGCCGGGTTGGATTACGGTCGGGTCGGAATTGTTGACGCCACTTTGAGTGGTGGGTCAAACGACGCATTTACTTACGACACACATCGGACGTATTTCTGGTTGATTTTTTCAATCATGCTAATCGTTGCGGTATTTCCTGCCTGGAGTTTTGCCCGGCGTCAGAATTGACCGGGAACTCCCGCAATTGCATAGTGAATACGTCAGTCGTAAAACAAGTTTAGACGCTGTCGAAATGCCGGCTCATTTCTTCGAATAGTAATGAAGCGAGATATCAACCCTTTCCGAGTGTCAGGACCGCATGATGACCGAGAATAAGAAAAAGCCTAACCCCATCGACATTCATGTCGGAAGCCGAATTCGTCTCCGCAGAACCATGCTCGGCATGAGCCAGGAAAAGCTGGGCGAAAGCCTTGGAATTACCTTTCAGCAAATCCAGAAATATGAAAAGGGCACGAACCGCGTCGGTGCGAGCCGCCTTCAGAATATTTCCGCGATCCTCAACGTTCCGGTGTCCTTCTTTTTCGAAGACGCTCCTGGCGATCAGGTTGGCGGCGCTACAGGCATGGCGGAAGCCTCCAGCTCCAACTACGTGGTTGACTTCCTGTCCTCGGCTGAAGGTCTGCAGTTGAACCGCGCTTTTGTGAAGATCGCCGATCCCAAGGTTCGCCGCCGTCTCGTTGATCTCGTCAAGGCGCTCGCCGCCGAAGGAGACGCAGAGTAAGTCTCGACAGCGATGCCCATAATTTCCGGCAAGGGCGCCGGACACTCAACGGTCCGCAAGGGCCGTTTTTTTGTGCCAGATTAGAAAGGAATTCTCACATAAAGATATATTTATGTGGTTGTGTCCTTGTCTTTCGTGGCCGAAATGACTAACAAACTCGAAGACCGTTCTTTGAGGGGAATCCCGCATGCGTGCCAATTACCTGTTCACCAGCGAGTCCGTGGCCGAAGGTCATCCGGACAAGGTTTGTGACCGTATTTCCGATGAAATCGTAGATCTCATTTATCGTGAAGCGTCCAAGACGGGTGTTGACCCATGGACCGTGCGCATCGCATGCGAGACGCTTGCGACGACCAACCGCGTCGTTATCGCCGGTGAGGTTCGGGTTCCCGATACCCTGCTGAAGAAGGACAAGGACGGCAAGGTCGTCAAGGACGCCGCCGGCCATCCAGTCATCAATCCTTCCAAATTCAAGTCCGCTGCCCGCAAGGCGATCCGCGATATCGGCTACGAGCAAGACGGTTTTCACTGGAAGACGGCCAAGATCGACGTTCTCCTGCATCCGCAGTCGGCGGATATCGCGCAGGGCGTCGACAGCGCTTCCGACAAGCAGGGCGATGAGGGTGCTGGCGACCAGGGCATCATGTTCGGTTATGCCTGCAAGGAAACGCCGGACCTGATGCCGGCCCCGATCTATTATTCGCACCGTATCCTGCAGCTTCTCGCTACCGCCCGCAAGAGCGGCGAAGGCGAAGCGGCAAAGCTCGGGCCGGATGCCAAGAGCCAGGTGACCGTTCGTTATGTCGATGGTAAGGCTTCGGAAGCCGTGTCCATCGTTCTTTCAACGCAACATCTCGATGCAAGCTGGGATTCGAAGAAGGTTCGCGCCGTTGTCGAGCCCTATATCCGCGAAGCCTTGGGCGACCTAAAGATCGCCGACGATTGCCAGTGGTATATCAACCCGACCGGTAAGTTCGTCATTGGCGGTCCCGATGGCGATGCCGGCTTGACCGGCCGCAAGATCATCGTCGACACCTATGGTGGCGCTGCCCCGCACGGTGGCGGTGCATTCTCCGGCAAGGACACGACCAAGGTCGACCGTTCTGCCGCCTATGCCGCCCGCTACCTCGCCAAGAATGTGGTTGCTGCCGGTTTGGCCGAGCGCTGCACCATCCAGATCGCCTATGCGATCGGCATCGCCCAGCCTTTGTCGATCTATGTCGATCTGCACGGCACGGGCAAGGTCAGCGAAGATCAGGTCGAAGGCGCGATCCGCAAGGTCATGGACCTGTCGCCGTCGGGCATCCGCCGTCATCTCGATCTCAACAAGCCGATCTATGCCAAGACGTCCTCTTACGGCCATTTCGGCCGCAAGGCCGGCCGTGACGGCTCCTTCTCTTGGGAGAAGCTCGATCTGGTAAAGCCGCTCAAGGAAGCTTTGAGCGCTTGACGCATTTCCAGTAAAAGTGCATCGCGGTTTTACGTCCGGAAAATGCGGGGGCTTGTTCCAAGCCTTGTCATTCGACGGCGATTGAGAGATACCGTTTGCACCATTTGTAACCCGAACAGCGGCCATTCACGTGGCTCTGTGCGGGTTAAGTCTATTTGTTCTTGAGAGTATGAGATGACGGAAGAGCGGCGCTCACGCGCAACGGAAGCGTTTTTTGGCAGACGCAAGGGCAAGCCTTTGCGCAACCAGCAAATCGACACGATCGAAAACCTGCTGCCTTTGCTGAAAATCGATCTGGAGAGCGCGCCACCGCAGAATCTCGTGGCTCTCTTTCCGGCGGATGTGAAATCTGTCCGTCTTGAGATCGGTTTCGGCGGCGGTGAGCATCTTGCCCATCGTGCGGTTGAGAACCCGGAGACGGGTTTCATCGGGGTCGAACCATTCGTCAATTCCATGGCCAAGCTCTTGGCAAGCGTGCGCGAAGGCGAATTGATGAATATCCGCCTTTACGATGATGACGCGACGCAACTGCTGGACTGGCTGCCGGAAGGGTCGATCGATCACATCGATCTTCTCTATCCCGATCCCTGGCCGAAGAAGAAGCACTGGAAACGCCGTTTCGTCTCCGACGTCAATCTCGCCCGCTTCCACCGGGTGCTGAAACCCGGCGGCAAGTTCTGCTTCGCATCGGATATCGATACCTACGTCAACTGGACGCTGCAGCATTGCGCTCGCCATGGCGGTTTCGAATGGACGGCGACGAGCGCTGACGACTGGCGCACGCCCTATGCCAACTGGCCCGGGACGCGTTATGAGAACAAGGCGAAAAGAGAAGGCCGCAGTTCGGCCTATCTCACTTTTATTCGTCGCTGAGCGGCTGAAGTCTTAGATATTCGCATCCACTTCCGCCGCAAGCGGAATGGAAGGCTGGGCGCCGGCGCGGGTGCAGGCGAGCGAACCCGCGACAGCGGCGCGCTTCAGCGCCTTTTCGAAATCCATGTCCTGATCGAGGCTGGCGGCGAGATAACCGCAGAAGGTATCGCCCGCGCCAACCGTATCGACTGGCACGATTGTCAAACCGGCCGCCCGGTAAAGCTTGCTATTGCGAATGGCGATGACGCCGTCCGCACCAAGCGTCACGATCAATGTCTGGCCGGTCTTCTCATGCAGGGCCTTGAGTTCGTTTTGCCGCTCCGAATCGGAAAGCCCCTTCTTGCCGATCAGCAGCTCGAACTCGGTTTCATTGGCGATGACGATATCTGCAAGGCCAGCGAGGCGTGGTCCGTCCGCGGTCAGCGGCGCGGTATTGATGACGGTGGTGATGCGTTTCGCCTTTGCGGCCGCCAGTGCGGCTTCGATGGCAGGCGCTGGTATCTCGAACTGCAGCATCAGAATATCGCCCGCCGACATCTCCGCCACGACCTTTGCTGCGTCGGATGCGGAAACTTCGCCATTAGCGGCAGGAATGACCGAGATCATGTTTTCCCCGCCTTCACCGATAAGGATCATCGCCGTACCAGTCGGGCCGGGCGCGGCCTTGACGAGCGAGAGGTCGGTCCCGGCATCACGCAGCAAGGTCAGTGCCGGTGCGGCAAACGTATCGTCGCCCGCAGCGCCAGCCATTTTGACCGTGGCGCCTGCCCGCTTTGCGGCAAGCGCCTGATTGGCTCCCTTTCCGCCCGCCGCGGTGGAGAAGCTCTCTCCCGTCACGGTTTCACCGGGCTTGGGAAGGCGCTTGGCGGTGGCGATGAGGTCCATGTTGATGGAGCCAAAAACAGTAATCATGGGTGGCGTGTCCGTATGAAATTCAAGCAAGGCGGCGACTTTGCCCGAGACGATCACTCGTCGTCAACCACCCGCAACTTTGCAGCACCGGCTCTGTTCTCCGCAAAGCGACGCGCCTGCTCGATTTCCCCATGTGAAGCTTCTTTCTCCGTCGGAGAAAAATCGAGGCCTTCAATCTTCTGGCCGCGCGCCAGCACTTTGTCGGAGGAAATCAGCATCATGTCGACGTCCTTCTGCGCCAGCCCGAAATGGGCCTGCAGCTTGCGTGTGCGGTCGTCCAGCCGCCGCACATCGTCCATCAGCAGCGCCACTTCGCCCTGAATGAGATGCGCCTGCTCCCGCATGCGCTGATCTTTCAGTACCGACTGGATGACCTGCACCGACAGCATCAGAAGCGACGGCGAAACGATGACGACGCGGGCACGGTGGGCGCGCTGCACCAGATATTCGAAATGCTGGTGAATATCGGCGAAGATAGATTCGGAGGGTACGAAGATGAAGGCCGTATCCTGCGTCTCGCCGCGAATGAGATATTTCTCCGCCACGTCGCGAATATGCACCTCCATATCGCGGCGGAATTGCTGGGTGGCGGCGCGCTTCGCGTCTGGCGATTCATCTGCTTTCAGTGCGTTCCACGCTTCCAGCGGAAACTTGGCGTCGATGACGAGGGATGGTGCATTATTCGGCATCTTGATCGTGCAATCCGGCCGGTAACCGTTCGAAAGCGTCGGCTGAAGCTGGAAAGCGCCGGCGGGGAGGGCATCGGCGATCAGTGCTTCCATGCGCGCCTGTCCGAAAGCTCCGCGGGTCTGTTTGTTGGAGAGGATCGCCTGCAGCCCGACGACATCCTTGGCCAGATCCTGAATATTGCCCTGTGCGGCATCGATGACCGCGAGGCGTTCCTGCAGGCGGCTCAGATTTTCGTGCGTTGATCGTGTCTGTTCCGTCAACGTTTCGCCCAGCCGCTGCGACATGCCGTCGAGACGCTGGTTCAGCGTCTGGCTCATCTCGGTCTGGCGTGTGCCAAGCGTCTCCGCCATGGCGGCGATACGGCCGTGCAGTTCGGACTGGGTTTTCAGCAGATCGGAGATTTCACCATCGGCTCCCGGCTTTTTCACGCGGTTTGACGTGATCAACCATGTGATCGTCAGACCGAAAACCAGAGCCGCGAGCAGCGCGCCGAAGCTGATATCGACGGAACCGGCCCGCAATGCTGGATCGAGGAGAACGGATAAATCTATGCTCATGATTAAATCTAGCAGATTTCTTGTGATTCGTAAGATCAAAACAAGAACATTCCTGCGGCGGAAATGAGTCCGGGAGAGCGGAAGCCCGGCGCAGTTTGACCGCTCGTGTTTTTTATTTCCTCCGCGCAAGAGATACGTTATGGGAAGCCATGACTATCAAACCGCTTATCATTCTGCCCGATCCCGTGCTGCGCCAGCAATCGAAGCCCATCGAACAGGTGGATGCCGAAGTGCTGCGTCTCGCCGACGACATGCTGGAAACCATGTATGACGCGCCGGGCATTGGTCTTGCCGCTATTCAGGTCGGCGTCGCGCGGCGGATGCTGGTGATCGACGTTGCGCGTGAAGGTGAAGAAAAGACCCCCGTCGTCTTCATCAATCCGGAAATCCTCAAGGTGTCGGATGATATCTCGACCTATGAGGAGGGTTGCCTTTCCATTCCCGATTATTACGCCGAGGTCGAGCGCCCTGCGGCGCTGACGGTGCGATATGTCGGTCGTGACGGCAAGCAGGTGACTGTCCAGGCGGATGGTCTTTTGGCGACTTGTTTGCAGCACGAGATCGATCACCTGAACGGTGTTCTGTTCATCGACCATATTTCGCGGTTGAAGCGCGACATGGTCATCAAGAAATTCACCAAAGCGGCCCGCGCAAAGGTCTGATTCGTCCTCCTTAGCATGAGACGGAACGGCAGAAAGGGCAGGGGGCGACGATGGCTCTTCGCATCATCTTCATGGGTACGCCGGATTTTTCCGTTCCGACCTTACGTGCATTGGTGGAAGCGGGTCACGAGGTCGTTGCCGTTTATACGCAGCCGCCGCGTCCCGGTGGTCGCCGTGGCCTCGACCTGCAAAAGTCGCCGGTGCATCAGGCTGCCGAATTGTTGGGGCTTCCCGTTCTGACGCCGGTGAATTTCAAGGCGGAAGAAGATCGCCAGCAGTTCCGGGACTTCAACGCCGATGTTGCGGTTGTCGTGGCTTACGGCCTGCTCCTGCCCGAAGCGATCCTCTCCGGCACGCGCCTTGGCTGCTACAATGGCCACGCCTCGTTGCTGCCGCGCTGGCGCGGTGCGGCTCCGATCCAGCGGGCGATCATGGCCGGCGATGCCGAGACCGGCATGATGGTCATGAAAATGGAAAAGGGGCTGGATACCGGCCCCATCGCACTGACGGCGAAGGTTGCGATCGGCGAGAACATGACCGCCGGCGAATTGCACGACAGTCTCATGCTCGCCGGCGCGCGGCTGATGCGGCAGGCGATGGACAGACTGGAAGCAGACGACCTGCCCCTCGTCACACAGGCGGAAGAGGGCGTTGTTTACGCTTCCAAGATTGACAAGGGCGAGACCCGGATTAATTTTTCCCGGCCGGCACAGGATGTGCATAATCATATTCGTGGCCTTTCGCCTTTTCCGGGCGCGTGGCTGGAGATGGAAATCGGCGGCAAGGCGGAGCGCGTGAAGGTTCTGGGCTCCGAACTGGCGAGCGGCATGGGGGAAGCGGGCGCGGTGCTCGACGACGCTCTCACCATCGCCTGCGGCAGCGGTGCGGTGCGGCTCACCCGCTTGCAGAAGGCGGGGGGCAAGCCGCTGTCGGCTGCCGATTTCGTTCGCGGCACGCCGGTTCCCCCCACAACGAGGCTTGGCTGATGCCACGTTTCCGCATGACCGTCGAATATGACGGCTCACCCTATTTCGGCTGGCAGAGACAGGAGAACGGCCCCTCTGTTCAAGGCGCGCTAGAGGCAGCGATCCGCTCGCTGACCGGTGAGACCGTTTCCATTCGCGGCGCGGGTCGCACCGATTCCGGCGTACACGCTGTCGGGCAGGTGGCCCATGCCGATCTTTCGCGCGATTGGGAGCCGTATAAGCTTCGCAATGCTATCAACGCTCATCTGGCCATGGCGAAAGAGGCCGTTTCGGTTCTCGACGTCGCTGCCGTGACGGAAGATTTCGACGCCCGTTTTTCCGCCACCCGCCGCCATTATCTCTATCGCATCATTTGTCGGAAATCGCGGCTGGCGCTGGAGCACAAACGCGCATGGTGGGTGTCGAAAGACATGGACCATGAGCGCATGCATGCAGCTGCGCAGATGCTCGTCGGCCGACATGATTTCACCACCTTTCGCTCGGTTCATTGCCAGGCGAACAGCCCGATCCGGACACTCGACCGGCTGGATGTGACGCGCAACGGCGACCTCATCGAAATCCACGCGACGGCGCAGAGTTTCCTGCATAACCAAATCCGCTCTTTCGCCGGTACGCTGAAAATGGCCGGTGAAGGCGCCATGACCCCGGAAGACGTGCGTGCGGCACTGGAGGCGCGGGATCGTAAGGCCTGCGGCCCCGTCGCCCCGCCGGACGGTCTTTATTTCATGCAGGTCGATTATCCTGATGTCATTCCGCCGCGTGTCTATTCAAAAGTCGAAACGGCCGAGGACGCAGACTGACTTGGAAGTCCATCTCAATGCTCAGGCCGGATAAACGCCGAGAAAGCGCTGCAGCGCCTCCGACAGAAGCATGGCGGGAACGAGCAGTGTCATGACGATGGCCGAGGCGAGCAGCGACTGGTCGCGGATGAAAAACCGCACGATCCGTGAAAAAGCGAAGACCAGCGACAGGAGCAGTGCCAGCCATAGAATGGCGATCAGCCCCTGCAAGGGCGGCAGGAAGAATGCGATCAGGATCAGAACCGCATAGGCATAGGAAAATGGCAGCGACAGCCAGTTCATGGTGGTAACCAATGGCGCGAATTTTTCCCGTGCGCCGAAGGCGAACAGCAGCATGCCGATCAACAGCAGCGGCACGATCCAGCAGATGGCCTCGACCATCGCCAGGCGGAAGAAAAAGATGAACCCTGTTCCGGTTCCGGGCGGATAGCTGGCCAGGAACGCAGCACGCAGCCACAGCCAGGACACCAGCATGGCGGGCAGGCACCAGAGGGCGGAATAGAAGGAGCGCCACATGCCGCGCTCGGAAAGATCCAGATAGCGCGCACCGGTGTGGTCGCCGAGCAGCAGCAGCCACAGGCCCTTCAGATAAAGCCTTATTTCACTTGCCGTCGGCATGGGCGAACCAGCGTTCGATAAAGGTCGCGTAAATACGCGTCAGCGTCTCGAGATCGGCAACCGCCACACGTTCATCGACCATATGCATGGTCTGTCCGACGAGACCGAACTCCACCACCGGGCAATAATCCTTGATGAAGCGCGCATCCGAGGTACCGCCGGTGGTCGAAAGCTTCGGTTCCTTGCCAGTCACGGCCTCAACCGCGCCTGATAGCGACGAGATGAGCGCGTTGTTGCGCGTCAGGAAAACGTGAGCCGGTCGGTCGGCCCAGACGATCTCATATTTGACCGGGCTGCGATCAGGGCGAAGCTCGCCCTCGGCTGCGGCGGCATCTAGACGGCGGATGATTTCTGTCCGCAGGCTTTCCGCGGTCCAGGTATCGTTGAAACGGATGTTGAAGGCCGCCGTCGCCCGTGCCGGAATGACATTGGTGGCAGCATTGCCTGTATCGACGGTCGTGACTTCCAGATTGGATGGCTGGAAATTATCCGTGCCGTGATCGAAAGGCGGATGCATCAGTGCATGGGTCAGTTGCAGCAGTCCGCGAATGGGATTGTCGGCGAGATGCGGATAGGCGGCATGCCCCTGCACGCCGTGGACCGTGATCCGACCGGAAAGCGATCCCCGCCGGCCGATCTTGATCATGTCGCCCAGCTGGTCGGGATTGGTTGGCTCGCCCACCACACAGGCATCCCATGTCTCACCCTTGGCGGCGGCCCATTCCAGCAGCTTGGAGGTGCCGTTGATCGACGGGCCTTCCTCATCGCCAGTGATGAGGAAGGAAACCGATCCCTGCGGTTTGCCGTGTTTTTCGATATGGCGGGCAATGGCGGCGACGAAACAGGCGATACCGCCCTTCATGTCCACCGCACCGCGACCGTACATTTCCCCGCCAGCAATGTTGGCGGCAAAGGGCGGATGGCTCCACGCGGCCTCGTCGCCCACGGGGACGACATCCGTATGGCCCGCAAACATCAGATGCGGACCCTCGCTACCGAGCCGGGCGTAGAGGTTCTCCACGTCAGGCGTTCCCTCTTCCGTTGCCATCACGCGCTCTACCGCAAAACCAAGCGGTGAAAGCAGCGTATCGAGCAGCGAAAGCGCACCGCCTTCGGCGGGCGTCACCGAAGGGCAGCGAATAAGGGCGGCGAGGTTGGAAACGGGATCGGTCGTGGTCATGGTATCAGCTTTTATCAGTCGCGCAGAAGCTCGTTGATGCCGGTCTTGGAGCGGGTCTTTTCATCGACGCGTTTGACGATGACGGCGCAATAAAGGCTCGGGCCCGGCTCGCCGTTCGGGAAAGGCTTGCCCGGCATGGTGCCGGCAACGACGACGGAATAGGGCGGCACTTCGCCATAGGTGATCTCGCCGGTGGCGCGGTCGACGATTTTGGTAGACTTGCCGATGAACACGCCCATGCCGAGAACCGCGCCTTCGCGCACGATGCAGCCTTCGACGACTTCCGAGCGGGCGCCGATGAAGCAATTATCCTCGATGATGGTCGGGCCGGCCTGAAGCGGTTCCAGAACGCCGCCAATGCCGACGCCGCCGGAGAGGTGCACGTTCTTGCCGATCTGCGCGCAGGAACCAACGGTTGCCCAGGTGTCGACCATCGTACCTTCATCGACATAGGCGCCGAGATTGACGAAAGACGGCATCAGCACGACGTTCTTCGCCACGTAAGCAGAACGGCGCACGACAGCATTCGGCACGGCGCGGAAGCCGGCCGCACGGAACTGGTTTTCACCCCAGTTTTCGAACTTCGACGGCACCTTGTCCCACCAGCTGGATTCGCCCGGTCCGCCGGTCACGATCTCCATGTCGTTGAGGCGGAAGGAAAGAAGCACGGCCTTCTTCAGCCACTGGTTCACCTTCCAGTTGCCATCCGCCTGCTTTTCAGCGACGCGCGCCTTGCCGCTGTCGAGAAGTTGAAGAGATGTGTTCACCGCGTCGCGAACCTCGCCCTTCGTCGATACGTTCACACCATCGCGGTTGTCGAAGGCGGTTTCGATGATGGTTTCGAGGGAGGTGAGATCCGTAAGGCTCATGGAAAATTCCTTAAAGTCGCGTGTGGTCTTGGTCACGGAAGGTCCCGCGCCGCTGGAAGGCTTTGGCCATTTGATCTAAGGGAGTGTTGGAAAGGCGTCAATGTGATTTGGGTGATTTGGCGCGTCAGACGAAAGGCATGGAAATGACACGACTGAAAAATGGCAAATTGCGGCGTAAGGACGGGGTGTGGGATCCCCTGAAACGCAGCTCTGCGGACAAGCAGCAGGCCGAGGTCGTTCAAAAGACGCCGCAGTCGGACTCTCCGTCCTACCGGCTTGCCTATGTGGACATGGATTTCCTCTGCCGTGAGGAATTGCGCCCCGTCCGACTGCAGCTGGAACTTCTGAAGACGGAAATGGCGCTCACCGAGCGTGGGATCAAATCCACCGTCGTCATGTTTGGCGGTGCCCGCATTCCCGAACCCGGCGGCGAGGCCTGGGCGGCGCGTAACGAGACGCAGAAGCACAATCTCGAACAATCATCGGTCTATTACGATGAGGCGCGCAAATTCGCCCGGATTTGCACCGACTACGGCGCGAAATCCGATCATCTCGAATATGTCGTGGTCACCGGCGGCGGTCCCGGTGTCATGGAAGCGGGCAATCGCGGTGCTGCCGATGTGGGCGGCCCGTCGATCGGCCTTAACATCGTTCTGCCGCACGAGCAGGCGCCCAACCCCTATGTTACGCCGGAGCTGAGCTTCAACTTCCACTATTTCGCCATCCGCAAGATGCATTTTCTGATGCGGGCGAAGGCCGTGGTAATTTTCCCCGGCGGTTTCGGCACGCTGGATGAACTTTTCGAAGCGCTGACCCTCATTCAGACCAAACGTATGGAGCCGATTCCGCTTATCCTGTTTGGAGAGAAATTCTGGCGATCCGTGATCAATTTCGAGTTTCTGGCGGATTTCGGCACCATCGCGCCGGAAGATATGAAGCTGCTGAATTTCGCTGAAACGGCGGATGACGCGTGGAAAATCATCTCGGACCACTACGAACACTGATTTCTGCTTGGTGCGACGAAGTAATTTTAGGGCTTAATTAGCAAAGATACTCTAATTTTGCCTCGTCGCGCTGCAGCGCACTGTCCATGTGGACGGGCCTCCATGACGGAGATTTATCATCCGTTGACGTCAGCCTCCCGGCAGACGATTTGATCGAGGCCAAAATGTTCAATTTCAAAGTGAAGTCGCTTGCGACCAAGCTTATTCTCGTAACCGGCTGTGCCATCACCACGGTCTTGGTCGCATCGAATTCCTTCCTCATTTCCCAGACCAGCGACCGTGTGCATGCGCTGACTATGGATCAGGCGAATACCGAGGCGCGCGCCATCGCCAACGTCATCGCCGCCGATGTGGGCGAACTCGGCAGCGCCGCGCGCTCCATGGCCGGTGTCATCGGCCGCGCGCATCAGGCGAAATCGATGGATCGCCCCGGCATCGTCAACATCCTCAAGGCCAATGTCGAACAGAATACTTTCGCTTTCGGAAGCTGGTTCTGCGAGCAGCTCGGCCTTTTCGACGGCCAGAGCACCGAGATTGCCAACAGGCTCGATCTCGGCACCAATAAAAATGGCGTCTTCGCCCCCTATTGGTCGAAGACCCAGAAGGGTGACATCCAGTTCTCGACTTTCGATAATGACTACGCCGCTGAATGGTGGGCGCTTGCCGCCAAGACGGGCAAGGGCGCCATCACCCAGCCCTATCTCGCGCAGGGCACGGAAGTGCCCACGACCATGACCTCGCTTGCCTATCCCGTCATGTCGGACGGCAAGATGATCGGCGTCGCCGGCGTCGATATTTCTCTTGCCGCGCTGTCGCAGAAGCTGCAGGCGCTGCGTCCTTTCGAGACCGGCCGCGTGACGCTCGTGTCGCAGGGCGGCCAGTGGCTGGTGCCGCCGACGCCCGAGCAGAATATGAAGGCCTATGACGGAGACGGCGTCAGCGCTGTTCAGGCGGCGCTCGCTTCCGGCAAGCAGGGTCTCATTGAAAATCTCGGCCTCGATACCGACGCGCCCTATAACCGCCTCGTCTATCCCTTCGCGGTTCCCGGCCTCAACGCCACCTGGGTCGTGCTGGTGGATATTCCGCATCAGGCACTGAACGCGCCGGTGGAAGAGCAGACCTACATGATGATCATCGGTGCGCTCGTCATTCTCGCCGCCGTCATCACCGCGCTTTATTTCGCCGTGCGTCACTTCGTCGGCAACCCGCTCGCCTCGCTGGTCAAGGATGTTCGGACGCTGAGCGAAGGCCGTTACGATGCGCCGGTATCCGGGCAGGACCGCAGGGATGAAACGGGGGCCGTGGCCACCGCGCTGGAAGGCTTCCGCGCAAAACTCGCCGGCATTCGTGAAATGGAAGCGGATGCCGCTGTCCAGCGTGGTGATGCGGAAACGGCGCGTCAGCGATCGGAATCCGAGCGCACGGAGAACAGCCGCATGCAGCAGCATATCGTCAGCGTGCTTGGCTCCGGTCTCAACGCGCTTTCGCAGGGCAACCTGACCTACCGGATTGAGGACGAGTTCCCCGGCGACTATGCGAAACTACGTAGCGATTTCAACTCGGCGCTGGCAAGCCTCGAGGAAACCGTCTCCACGGTCAATGCGACGGTTGTCACCATCGGCAATGGCACCGGTGAGATCACCCGCGCCGCCAGTGACCTTTCGCACCGCACGGAACAGCAGGCCGCAAGTCTGGAAGAAACCGCAGCCGCCCTCAACCAGCTGACAGCGCAGGTCAATTCCAGCGCGGAAAATGCCGCGCAGGCCGCCGGAGCCGTCAGCCATGCCTGCGATGATGCCGGCACGTCGGGCGAAGTGGTACAGCAGGCCGTCAACTCCATGCAGGGCATCGCGCAATCCTCGGCGGAAATTTCCCGCATCATCGGGGTGATTGATGAGATCGCCTTCCAGACCAACCTTCTGGCGTTGAATGCCGGTGTGGAAGCGGCCCGTGCGGGTGATGCCGGTAAGGGCTTTGCGGTAGTCGCGCAGGAAGTGCGCGAACTGGCGCAACGGTCTGCAACCGCCGCCAAGGAGATCAAGGGACTGATCAACACCTCGGCAAGGCAGGTGGGCGAGGGCGTCCAGCTGGTTGGCAAGGCCGGTGAGACGATGAAGAATATCGCCGATCAGGTTTTGCAGATCAACCAGCTGATACGGCAGATTTCCGCTTCCGCCAGCGAACAGGCGGTAGGTCTGAAGGAAATCAATTCTGCCGTTACCCAGATGGATCAGGTCACCCAGCAGAATGCGGCGATGGTGGAAGAAACCACGGCGGCCAGCGTGACGCTGAATGGCGAGGCCGAAACGTTGAAATCGCTTGTTGCCGGTTTCGCCGTGTCCGGTGGTCAACCCAGCCAGCAGTTGCGCTCCGCGGCTGCTGCCATGCGTGCCCCCTCGGCTCTGGCCGCAGCACCGGCCCGCTCGACGGCATCGCGTCCCCGCCCAAGAACCAGCGGTGCAAACGCACTGGCGCAGGATGACTGGACGGAATTCTGAAGGGTTTTCCCACTTCAAATAAAAAGGGCCGCTGGCGATACCAGCGGCCCTTTTTTCATGCCCGCGTTCCGTTCAGAGCCGGGCAAAACGTTCCGTCAGCAATTCGAAGAAACCGTCCGCGTCCACAGTGCGCATGACACGGGCATTGGCGGGACGCTCGGTCACATGCCACCAGTCCACCACCGTCATGCCCATGGTCAGTTCGGAAGTGGCCTCGATTTCGACGTTGCACTCGCGACCCTGAAACAGCTCGGGTCTGATGAGATAGGCAATAACGGACGGATCGTGCAGCGGGCCGCCGTCCGAACCGTATTTCTCGATGTCGAAACGTTCGAAGAATTCCAGCATTTCCGCCATGGCGATGGCCGGACGTGTGCCGATGTCACGAATGCGGCTGACCCGCGCCTTGGTGGTCAGGAGCTTATGGGTAACGTCGAGCGGCATCATGACAACAGGAATACCGGCACGGAAGACGATATCGGCTGCCTGCGGATCGACATAGATGTTGAATTCGGCCGCGGGCGTGATGTTGCCGCCCTCGAAGAAGCCGCCGCCCATCATCACCAGTTCCTTGATGCGGTCGGCGATCTCAGGCGCTTTCAGCAGCGCCAGCGCCACATTGGTGAGCGCGCCGAGCGTGCAGAGCGTCACCGTGCCCGCGGGTTCCCGCATCAGCGTTTCGATGATGAAATCGACCGCGTGCTGCTTCTGCGCCTCCATTGTCGGCTCATCGAGATCAGGGCCGTCGAGACCGGTGCTGCCGTGAACATGCTCGGCGGTGATGGGCTTTCGCACCAGCGGCTTTTCCGCGCCCTCATAAACGGGAATATCGGTGCGGTTGCATAATTCGCAGATGATGCGGATATTACGGCTGGTCAGTTTCAGCGGGACGTTGCCGGCAACGGCGCACAATCCGAGAATGTCGATTTCATCAGGGCTTGCGAAAGCGAGCATGATTGCCGCTGCGTCGTCCTGGCCCGGATCGGTGTCGATGATGATTTTTCTGCGTTCTGCCATGTCTTGCCCGCCGTTGAGATGAGTGCTTTTTTCGAGCGGCGGATACTCACTTGTCAAGCCTCATTCCTCGGGACCTGCCATTGCGTCGGCTGTCCGTCTTGCGCATCGCGGCTTGGCTTCCCATATTGTTTCAGCCGGTGCGATTAACCGGCAAGGTTGCCGAAAGCGGGACCGGGAAACGTCGCTTGGTTGCAAGGACAGAAAAGATATGAGCCGCATGACGCCATTCACCCACCCGCTTCTGCTGGGTTTTGATGCCATGGAAAAAACGCTGGAGCGTATGGCGAAGGCCAATGACGGCTACCCCCCCTATAATATCGAACGACTACCCGGCGGCGAAGACGTGCCGGAGCGGCTGCGTATCACCATCGCGGTTGCCGGGTTCTCGCAGGACGATCTGGATGTGACGACGGCCGACAACCAGCTTGTCATTCGCGGTCGCCAGCAGGAGCAGGAAAAGCGCGATTTTCTCTATAGGGGTATCGCGGCGCGCCAGTTCCAGCGGGTCTTCGTGCTTGCCGATGGCATGCAGGTCAGGGAAGCTCGCATGCGCAACGGCCTCCTTTCCATCGATCTGGTGCGGCCTGAAATTTCGAACGTGGTAAAGAAAATTAATATTTCCGTCTCAGAGTAGAACGTGAACGCCGGAATCGGACATGAATCTCTCGGCGTGAAGAAGGAGGCTGAAATATGCTTTTAAAAGAAGCGCATGCGCGTCTCACCCGGTCCCAGCTCGCCCATATCGGCGAGGGAGAAGTGGGATATATCCGCAAGATCCGTGCGGAAGACGTCAGCCGCTGTTTCCCGGAAGCGCCTGATCTCGATCCGCAGCTGGATCTCTGGGCGCTGTTTGGCGCGGATGGCACGCCGATCCTCCTGACCGATAACCGTTCCAGCACGTTCTTCAAGGCGGCTGAAGACGATCTCAAAACCGTCAGCCTGCACTAGAGCATTTCCAGGAAAAGTGCGTAGCGGTTTTCCGTCCGGAAATGCGTAAAAACAAACAGTTGAAGCATTTCCAGTAAAAGCGCATAGCGGTTTTACGTCCGGAGATGCGACAAAACAAAGATAAAAGCCCGCCTTTTGAGCGGGCTTTATCATTATCGGATCAAAGGAACGGGCGGTCCGGCATGTCATCAATGGAGATGACGCCGTCCTTGTTCTTGTCCAGCCGTTCGAACATTTTCTCGCCGGCTGCGGTGAATTCGGCCTTGCTGACCTGACCGTTCTCGTCGGTATCGGCCCAGCGAAGCATCCCCAGGCCTGCACCCTTGCCGCCATGCTTGCCCCAGCCCTGATGACCGGAACGGCCGCCATGTTCGCGTTCGGCGCGCTTGCCTTCGGGGCCTTTGCCTTCGTCGGCTTTGGCATTCTCACGCTCGGGGCGCGGATTGGCGGCGCGGAAAGCTTCCATTTTCGCCTGGCGATACTCACGCATTTCCTTCGGCGTGATCGAACCGTCCTTGTCCTTGTCGATCTCGGTGAAAAGCGCATCCTGCCGTGTGGCGAATTCCTCCTTCGAAATCTTGCCGTCCTTGTTGGTATCGGCAATCTTCAAGAGGTGAACGAAGGCAACTTCCTGGCGGATCGGCATGCGATCCTTGTGGCCTTTGCCGGGTGCGGCAAAACTGGCCGTCGCGGCCGTGCTGAGCACAAGGGCTGCGCCAAGAGCAGAGAGGGCGATTTTTCGCGTGGTCATCATCGTCATTACCTTTCTTTGGTGTCCCTGAAGAAAAGATAGTGACCTCCACCGAGCCTCACCACTTAAACATCGGTAAGGTGGATGAAGCTTCGGTAATGTTGCGATGTAACTCCGCTACCGCGGTCAGCCGGCGATTGTTCGCGTCAGGAAGCCGGTCAGATTGTCGGTGATGTAGTCGATATGCGCATCGGTCTCGACGGGAATTTCCCAGCGCTCCATGATGACACCCTCGAGATTGGAGGGAACGAGCAGCACGGTCTTCATGCCGAGCGCCTTGGGAGCCGCAAGATTGCGCGGCAGGTCTTCGAACATGGCTGCTTTTTTCGTGTCGAGTTTCGCAAGTGCTGCGAACTTCTCATAGGTCGCGCTGGCCGGCTTCGGCAGATAACCCGCAGCAACGATATCGAAAATATCCTCGAACTGGTCGAGAATGCCGAGTGCGCCGGCGGCCGCCTGTGCATGCTTGACGCTGCCATTGGTCAGGATGAACTTGCGGCCAGGCAGCGCCTTGATTGCCTCGCCAAGTTCCGGATGCGGTTGCAGCGCCGAATAATCGATGGCATGCGCGCGTTCCAGAAACTCGTCCGGACTAATGCCGTAATTGATCATCAGCCCCTGAAGCGTGGTGCCATGATCATGGTAATAACGCTTCTGCAGCACTCGAGCCTCTTCCGGATCGAGCTTTAAAAGCTCCGCCACATAGGCCGTCATGTTGCGGTCGATCTGGGAAAACAGATTGACGTGATGCGGATAGAGCGTGTTGTCGAGATCGAAGACCCATTCGCTCACATGGGCGAAATCGGCGGCATCGGGCAGGTTTTTCGGCTTTGTGTCCATGGCCTGCTTTATGCCCGTTTCGAATGCCGAAGAAAATCGAAAAGACGACGATTGCTGAGAAAATCGGACTTGGCTGGGGCCTGCAGCGCATGATACCGCCAAGGGCATGGAACTCTGGATAGGCATAACCTTCGCAAGCGCGTTCTTGCAGAACCTGCGCTCGACCCTGCAAAAGCACCTCAAGGGCATGATGGGCACTACGGGCGCAACCTTCGTGCGCTTCCTGTTCGGGATGCCTTTTGCTCTCGCCTATCTCGCCTTTCTGCATCTCGGTTTAGGCCGGCCGCTGCCGGTGCCGAACATGTCTTTCACTGTATGGGCAACGGTCGGAGCCATGGCGCAGATCGCCGCCACCTTCCTGCTGGTCCACCTGTTTTCCTTCCGCAATTTTGCTGTCGGGACGGCTTATTCCCGCACGGAGCCAGCGCAGGCAGCGCTGTTTGCGCTTATTTTTATCGGTGAAAGTGTCAATGGCGGGACATTGGTGGCTATCGCCGTCTCGGTCGCCGGCGTCATGCTGATTTCGGTTGCGCGCACGGAAGTGACCCCTGCTTCCATTCTCACCTCCATCTTCAGCCGCACCGCTGGTATAGGCCTCGCTTCGGGCGCATTTTTTGGCCTGTCATCGGTTGCCTATCGTTCGGCATCGCTGTCCCTCGCGCCCAGCCTGCCAACGCCGGATGCGGTGGTGCAGGCGGGCTATACCCTCGTCATCGTTATCGTGATGCAGACGGTGTCGATGTTCTTGTGGATCGTCTGGCGGCAGAGGGACGAATTGCGGCGCATTGCAAAGGCGTGGAAACCGTCGCTTGCGGTCGGTTTCGTGGGTGCCACGGCGTCTTTCGGCTGGTTCACGGCGATGACCTTGCAACAGGCCGCCGTGGTCAAGGCGCTGGCGCAGGTGGAAATGCTTTTCGCCTTCGCCTCGACAGTGCTGTTCTTCAAGGAAAAGATCAACAGGCTCGAACTTTCCGGCTGCCTGCTGATTGTCGTCGGTGTGCTGTCGCTTCTGGTGTTCGGCTGAAACCTCGTTTGTGGCGGACAGGCTGGCCGTCCGCCACATTAAATCGCATCAGGGCACGATCAGCGTGCCGGCGCCTTCCGTGAAGATTTCCAGAAGCACGGAATGCGGGGTCTTGCCGTTGAGGATTACCACGCCCTGCACGCCGGCCTTGATGGCCTCGATGCATGTCTCGACCTTCGGGATCATGCCGCCGGAAATCGTGCCGTCCTTGATGAGCGCGCGTGCCTGCGAAACCGTCAGTTCCTTGATGAGTTCCTTGTTGCGATCAAGAACGCCCGGCACATCGGTCAGGAACAGCAGTCGCGTCGCATTGAGCGCGCCGGCAATGGCCCCGGCAAAGGTATCCGCGTTGATGTTGTAGGTAGCGCCATCTCGGCCGGGAGCGACGGGGGCGATGACCGGGATCATTTCCGACTTGGCGAGCAGGTCGAGCAGTGTGCGGTCAACTTCCACGACTTCTCCGACGAAACCGAGATCGAGAACACGCTCGATATTGCTGTCGGGATCGATGACGGTCTTTTTCGCCTTTTCGGCGAAGACCATGTTGCCGTCCTTGCCGCACAGGCCGATCGCCCATTCGCCCGTCTGGTTGATGAGCGCGACGATTTCCTTGTTGATCGAACCGGCCAGAACCATTTCGACAATCTCGACCGTCTTGGCGTCTGTGACACGAAGGCCGCCTTCGAATTTCGATTCGATGCCCATCTTGGTCAGCATCGCGCCGATCTGCGGGCCGCCGCCATGGACGACGATGGGGTTGATGCCGGACTGCTTCAACAGGGCGATATCTTCCGCGAAAGCCTTGCCGAGTGTCGAATCCCCCATGGCGTGACCACCATATTTTACGACGATGGTCTTGTTCTCATATTTCTGCATGAAGGGCAGAGCCTGTGCAAGCAGCCGCGCCTGAGTTTCGCTTTCGGAAGAAGTCATGGAAAAACCTCGGTCTGTGGTTGCGGCCCAAAAGAGCCTTTCATCGCTCTACAGCATCGGTGCAGAAATCGGAATCGATTTTTGCAGTGCAGGATGCATGGATCGGACATGCCGGCGCGTTTGCAAGGACAGGCGGATGTCTGCTTTTGACGAATGAAATAACCTCCGGGCCACATTGTGTCGGCCCCTGGTAAAATTCTGTTTTTGGGCGGCTCAAAGCGCGTAATAAGATTGACATAAAGCACCAATCGGACCAGCCTTGTTTGCGGCAGGGGAGGGGTTATTCAGCAGGGCGACAGGGACGTGTCGCGCATCGTGAAACGATGCTGCCTGGACGACCGAGGAGTTTGAAGACCTATGACGGCACCGGATCGAGACAAGCAAAGCGGTTTGCGGGACGAAGTGCTCGCTGGCGAATATGTGCTGGGCGCGCTGCCGCCGGAAAGCATGGCGGAGCTTGCCAAACGCGTCAAACGCGACCGCCAGTTCGCCGCCATGGTCAGGCGCTGGCGGGATAATCTGGCTGAAACCGAGTATCGGGAAAAGGCGACCGTCGCCGCATTGCTTGAAAGGGATCCGGCCCGGTTAGGCCTGCCCTTCAGAGCCCAACCGCTGCGCAATGGCAGCATGTTCGCCGCCATGCTTCTGGAGGTCTGGCATTCGGTGCGCTTCTGGCGGCTTCTGGCGTTGACGGCGATGCTGTGGACCGCCGTTCTGCTTTTCACCATCGCCTGAAGATAAGGGCCGAGCCTCTTAAAGCGAGACGGTTCTGACGATCTCGGCGCGCAGGCTGTCCAGCCCGAAGGATTTTTCCGACGAGGTGGCGAGAACCTCCGGATAGGCGGCGGGGCGCTTGCGGATTTTCTCCAGTGTCTCACCGATCAGCCGGGGAACGCCGACATCCTTGATCTTGTCGGTCTTCGTCAGCACGACCTGATAGGATACGGCTGCCTTGTCGAGCAGGCTCAGAACCTCTTCGTCGTTCTTCTTTATGCCATGGCGGGAATCGATCAGCACGTAAACGCGCTTCAGCGTTGCACGGCCGCGCAGATAATCGAAGACGAGCTTCGTCCAGGCATCGACATGGTCCTTGGGTGCCTGCGCATAGCCGTAACCGGGCATGTCAACCAGCGCCATCGGCGGCAGGTCGCCCGGCTCGCCGGAATACCCTTCCGGAACGAAATAGTTCAGTTCCTGCGTGCGGCCGGGTGTATTCGAGGTGCGGGCAAGCCCCTTGTGGCCCACCAATGCATTGATGAGCGAGGACTTGCCGACATTCGAACGTCCGGCAAAAGCAATCTCCGGCGGGCCTTCGGGCGGCAGGAACTTCATCGCGGGAACGCCGCGAATGAATATCCAGGGTCGCCCGAAAAGGGGCTTTTCGGTTGCCGGGCCGGTGTCACTCATTTCGATTGCACCGACTTTCGCTTGAACAGCCCTTTGAGATTATCGAACAGTTCGATCTTGGCGCCGTGGCGCTTCATGATGAGGGCCTGCTGGCTGATGGACAAGGTGTTGTTCCATGCCCAGTAGATAACCAGACCAGCCGGGAACGAAGCCAGCATGAAGGTGAAGATCAGCGGCATCCAGGTGAAGATCATCGCCTGTGTCGGATCGGGCGGTGTCGGGTTCATGCGCATCTGCAGGAACATGGTGATGCCCATGATCAACGGCCAGACGCCGATCATCAGGAAGTGCGGCACGTCATAGGGCAGAAGGCCGAACAGGTTGAACAGCGAGGTCGGATCGGGCGCGGAAAGGTCGTGAATCCAGCCGAAGAACGGCGCATGCCGCATTTCGATGGTCACGTAGATGACCTTGTAGAGCGCAAAGAACACCGGGATCTGCAGCAGCATCGGCCAGCAGCCGGCCACCGGATTGATCTTCTCTTCCTTGTAGAGCTGCATCATCGCCTGCTGCATGGCCATGCGGTCGTCGCCATGCTTGGCCTTCAGTTCTTCCATCTTCGGCTGCACGCGCTTCATGTTCGCCATGGAAGCATATTGCTTGCTGGCGAGCGGGAAGAAGAGCGCCTTGACGACGATGGTGGTGAGCAGGATCGCCACGCCGAAATTGCCAAAATAACGGAAGAAGAAATCCATCATTTTGAACATCGGCTTGGTGATGAAGTAGAACCAGCCCCAGTCGATCAGAAGGTCGAACTTCGGAATGGAATATTCGGTTTCATAACGGTCGACCAGCGGCACTTCCTTGGCGCCGGCGAAGACAAGGCTCTTCAGCTCGATGGACTGGCCGGGTTCGACCGTCATCGTGTCGCTCTTGAAATCGGCCTGATAGCTCGGCTGATTGCCCGTAATATGCGAATAGCGGGTTTCAAACGGCGTCGTCTGCGGCGGAACGATGGCCGCGGCCCAGTACTTGTCGGTGATACCGAGCCAGCCGCCGGTCGCCTTGGCAACCGTTACCGGCGCCTCTTCAACGTCCTTGTATTTCTCTTCCGTCAGGCTGCCATCTTTGCCCGAGACACCGAGAAAGCCTTCATGGATAACGAAGACGGGCGGGATCGCCGGCTTGTTGTTGCGCGTCACGCGGCCGTAGGTGGCGAAAGAAATAGCCGCCTGACCGGGGTTCTCGACCTTGTCGGCGACCGAGATCATGTAATGCGGGTCGATCGACACGGTACGGGAGAAAACGACGCCCTTTTCGTTGGTATAGGTGAGCGTGACGGGTGTGGTTTCCGTCAGCTTGTCGCCGCTCGCAAGCGTCCAGACCGTCGTCGGGCCGGGAACGCCACCGACTTCGGCAGCGCCGACATAACCAAGCTCGGTGAAGTAACCGTCCTTGGTGTCGGAGGGCGAAAACAGCGTGATGATCGGGCTCGAGTCATCGACGGTCTCATGGTAGCCCTTGAGCCGGATGTCATCGAAGCGGGCGCCGGTCAGGTTGATCGAACCGGCGATAGCGTTGGTGTCGATGGCGACGCGCTGGGTCTTGGCGATCGCTTCCTCACGGGTCGCCGTGGCGGCGGCCTGCGTGGAGGATGCGGGCGGCGCGCCTTCTACAGTTGCGCCTGGTGCGGCACCGGGTGCCGGCTGTTGCTGCGTCGTCTGCTGCTGCGCCTGGCGGGCCTCTTCGGCGCGGCGCTGCTGCTCGATGCGCGGATTCATGTAAAGAAATTGCCAGGCGAGGACGATGACAACCGAAAGGGCTATCGCGATGAAGTAATTGCGGTTCTTTTCCATCATTCTTTCCTGGAGCGGGTCTCCTGGGACCGTTTCGGTTTCGCCGTTCCTTCAATGCGCTCGGTAAGGAGAGACTGAAGTTTCGGGAAGGCCGTATTGAGCACGTCCCTGCGGGCGACAATCACATAGTCATGACCGGGCTTCATTGCGACCCCGGCGGAAAGCCTGACGGCTTCCTTGAGACGGCGGCGCATGCGATTTCGCTCGACCGCGTTGCCTTGTTTTTTTGTTACGGTAAAACCGACCCGAGGTTCGGTTTCCGGGGTTTTCCGGTCAAGCACTTCCAGAAGAAAGGTGCCTCCCCGCCGTTTTTCCCCCGCCTGAACGGCAAGAAACTCCGACCGGTTTTTAAGCCGGCCGGGCTGTTTTTTAGTCTCGCTCATGTGCCCGCGACTTTCATCGGGCCACAGGCTCGGCAATTAAGCCGACAGACTTGCGCGGCCGCGTGCGCGGCGAGCTGCGAGAACCTTGCGGCCGCCGGCAGTAGCCATGCGGGCACGGAAACCATGACGGCGCTTGCGAACAAGCTTGGACGGTTGGTAAGTACGCTTCGACATTTATTTAATACCGCGGTGTGCGGCCCTTCTTGAATTTGCAATTATTTGCAAGAGCGTTTCGTTTTTTGCACGGCTAACCCCGCCTGGGCGAGCTTTCAATGGCCGAGCGTGCGCGGCTTATAAGGGCATAGGCCGAGCAAAGTCAATTGCCGAAGGGGTTTTCGCAGTTCACCTTTTGCGGAAAACACACCGGCATCTCCTTCGCCGACTGTCAATAGAGATTGATTCCAACGCGCAATCGGTAAAATCCGAAATTCTTTCTTAACGCAGCATTGATAAATGTTGTGATGCGAAAAGTTATGCCAGCTTCCTGTTTTTCGTCGTGCGGCTGGCGTGTGTTGGGGGAATGAAATTGAGAATTCGCGGTCGTATCAATCTTCTTGTCGGGCTGATGAGCCTCGTGGCCTGCACCATCGGTGGACTGTCCATCTATGCCGTCAGCGAATTCCGGGTGCGTACGGTCGCATATGAAAAGGCGGCGGAGCGCGCCTATAAGGGCGAGGCCCTCAACCGGCTGGTCACCGCGGTCGTGATGGAGGCGCGCGGCGTATATGCCGCCCCCGATATAACAAAGGCCGCGCCCTTCGCGGATGGCATCGTCAAGAACCTCGACGCCATGGAAAAGCTGATCGGCACATGGACCCCTCTCGTTCCGGCGGAACAGAAGGCGACCTTTGATAACCTCTCCAGTCGCTTCAAGGAATTCAAGACGTTTCGCCTGGAAACCGCGCGGCTTGCCCGTGAGGCCAGCCCACAGGCGGCCAACCTGCAGGGCAACAACGACGCAAACCGGGCCAACCGCAAAGCCTATCAGGCGGAAATCGATGCAGTCGTAAAGAATGACATTGCCGAACTTGAGGCCGTCGAGGCCGGCATCGATGGTTTTGTAACGACGACATTCTGGCTGGTCATCATCGTCACCGGCAGCGGCATATTGGCCGGCGCGGCCTTCGGTCTTTATATCGGTACGCGGCAGCTGAGCGCGCCCATCCGCAGTGTTTCGGAAGTGATGAACGCCGTGGCGGACGGAAATCTGGATGCGGATGTGCCCTATCTCGGCCGGAACGATGAAATCGGCGAAATGGCGGCGGCCGTTGAAGTCTTCAAGAAGAATGGCCTCGAAATGCGCCGCATGAACGCGCAGGAAACCGCCATGCGCGCCAAGAGCGACGATCTTCAGGCTGGCATGGCCATCGTCGTCGATGCGGCTGCGGGAGGCGATTTCAGCCGCCGCATCAACAAGGATTACGGCGACGAAAATCTCAACCGTTTCGCTGCAACGATCAACGCGCTGCTCACCGGCGTAGACAATGGCGTCTCCGAGACCAGCCGTGTCATCGAAGGTCTGGCGCGCGGCGACCTGACGGAAAAGATGGACGGTGAGTTCCGCGGCGTGTTTGCCGAACTGCAGGCCAACGTCAACCAGACGCTATCCAAGCTGCGTGAAACGATGCGCGAGGTGCGTAGCAGCACGGAAGGCATCAGCGGTAACGCAAACGAGTTGCGCTCTGCGGCCGACGACCTGTCGAAGCGGACGGAACAGCAGGCTGCAGCGCTGGAGGAAACTTCCGCCGCTCTGGACGAGATTACCGCCGTTGTTCGCAATTCCACTGATCGTGCGCAGGAAGCCAGCACCATGGTGGCCGAGACCAAGCAGAAGACGGAAGAATCCGCCAATGTCGTGCGCGATGCCGTCTCCGCCATGGATCGTATCGAGCATGCTTCCCGTGAGATCAGCCAGATCATCAACGTTATTGACGAGATCGCCTTCCAGACCAACCTTCTGGCACTGAATGCGGGCGTGGAAGCCGCCCGCGCTGGCGAGGCGGGCAAGGGCTTTGCCGTTGTCGCCCAGGAAGTGCGCGAACTGGCGCAGCGTTCCGCAACTGCCGCAAAGGATATTAAGGCGCTGATCACCAAATCCGGCCAGGAAGTGGGACGCGGCGTATCGCTGGTGCAGAAAACGGGTAGCGCCTTGAGCGAGATCGAGACCCGTGTCCTCGCCATTAATGACCACATCCATTCGATTGCCACGGCGGCGCGGGAACAGTCCACCGGCTTGCATGAGGTCAATACGGCGATCAACCAGATGGACCAGGTGACACAGCGCAATGCCGCCATGGTGGAAGAAACGTCGGCCGCAACCCACAAGCTGAGCAATGAAGCAGGGCATCTCGTGACGTTGGTGTCGCGCTTCAAGGTTGGCGCTGAGGATGCTCCGCTCCGCACGCGGATCGAGCAGCCGATGCGACCTGTGGCGGTATCCGGCAGAGCGGCGGCCGTGGCCTCTCCGGCCCGCAAATTGATGAACAGCGTCAGCCGCGCCCTCAATGCCCAGCCGGCCGCCACGCCGGCGCATGGCGACTGGCAGGAATTCTGAGAAAGCCGATATGCGGCTTCTCCTTAGACCCGCTATATTTAAAACGCCGCCTTTGGGCGGCGTTTGTTTTTTTGCGACGATGAAAACGTTTATTTTGCAGTGCATTGGAAAAATGTCAGTTAGGTCCTATTATCATGCGTGCATATAAACCCAGCCGTTCAACCGAAGCGGCGGCGCGCATAGGATCAGGGCCAGGTGTTATCTAAAGGCGTAGACAGCTTGGACCGCACGGAGGAAAATCCGGTGCACTGCATGCCGGGGTTGACCGCTGGTCTTTCGGGGCGCCTGCTGTTGCTCACGGTCATTTTCGTGATGATCGCCGAAGTGCTGATCTTTGTGCCTTCCGTCGCCAATATGCGCCTTTCATGGCTGCGCGACCGCCTGAACACGGCGGCTGCCGCCGGCGCGGTGATTGACGGCTTGCAGGCCGAATTGCCACGAAGCGTGCAGAACGACACGCTGATGGCAACCGGGGCAAAGCTTATTGCGCTGCGCAAGGACGGCACCTCGCGCCTGCTGGCAGTGGCGGAAACGCCGCCCGGGGTGGACGAGCAATATGATCTTTCCGATGTTTCGCAGCTGGCAGCGGTGCGGGATGCGTTTTCCACATTGCTGTTCGGCGGCAACCGCGTCATCCGCGTTTTCGACGTCGTCGGCGATAGTGACACCATCATCGAACTGGTGCTCGGTGAAAACAAGCTGCGGGCGGCCATGCTCGCCTATGCCCGCAATGTGTTCCTGATCTCCATCGTCCTGTCGCTCGTCACCGCCGGCCTCATCTTTATCTCCATCAACCGCATCATGATCCGGCCTATACGCCGGCTGACGCTTGGCATGCAGCATTTCTCGGAAGATCCGGGCAATCCGGAGCGCATCTTCGTGCCGGAAGAAGGAACCGACGAACTGTCGGTTGCGGGACGTCACCTCGCCGACATGCAGACGGAACTGCAGAAAACCCTGCGTCAACAGAAGAACCTCGTCGATCTCGGCCTCGCCGTTTCGAAAATCAACCACGACATGCGCAATATCCTCTCTTCCGCGCAGCTCATGTCGGACCGTCTGGTGGATGCCAAGGACCCGATGGTCCGCAGTTTTGCCCCGAAACTGCTGCGCACCATCGACCGCGCCGTGGCCTATACGGGTGAAGTTCTGGCCTATGGGCAGGCAACGGAGGGTGCGCCGAAACGCAAGACGGTTCATTTAAGCCTTCTGGTCAGGGATGTGCGCGATATTCTGGCGCTCGAGCCGGAAAGCGGCATCGAGTTTCACGACAGCGTGCCCACCGATCTGACCGTCGACGCGGATGGCGAGCAACTGTTCCGGGTGATACACAATCTCTGTCGCAACGCCGTTCAGGCCCTGCAATCGGATGCGACAAACGCCGCGCCACGACATCTGTCCATTGCTGCTCAAAGGGCCGGCAGTGTCGTCAGCATCGTCATCGACGACAACGGGCCGGGAATGCCGCGTAAAGCAAAAGAGAACCTGTTTTCCGCTTTCCGCGGGTCTGCCCGCTCCGGCGGTACCGGCCTCGGCCTCGTCATCGCCCGCGAACTGGTGCTTGCCCATGGCGGCACCATAGCGCTTGTCGAGAAGCCCGGCCCAGGCACGCAGTTCCGCATTGAGATCACTGACCGCGCCGCCACTGTGCAGGCGGCCAGAACCGCCTGAAAACTCCCTGAGCCAACGAGTCTCAGTCATCGGCGCGCTCGCTGGAAAAAGGTCGGTGTGCGCCGCTTCAAAAACGGTCCCTATGGAATTTCATTTATAATCAATGACATAAATGAATTGCTGCGGAAAAATGACAATTTCGAAACGAAATCGCTTGCAATCGGAATGAGGACGTTTTAGAGGATCGCCACGCCACCGGAAACGACCGGAACGGCACGCACCCGTAGCTCAGCTGGATAGAGCACCAGACTACGAATCTGGGGGTCAGGAGTTCGAATCTCTTCGGGTGCGCCATTTCTCTTCCCATAAAATATAATGATACGCCCGGTGCCCGCTGGTACTTTGTCGCATGGCGCAGGACCGGCATCTTCGTCACCGTCTTAGAAGCTCGCAGATTCCGAATTTCCCGAAAATGTGCTAAAGTCGCAGGTCGCTAGATGACCTCAGGTGAAAGCCATGTTGGAAACGGACAAGGTATTTACCGGCTCTATCCCGGAAAACTACGACCGCTATATGGTGCCATTGATTTTCGAGCCATTCGCCCGTGATCTGGCGCGGCGGGCGGCGGCATTGATGCCAATCGATATTTTGGAAGTCGCTGCCGGTACCGGGGTTGTCACCCGCGAACTGGCGCCCAGATTGCCCCCCGCCGCAAACTATGTCGTTACAGACCTTAACCAGCCGATGCTTGATTTTGCCGCGGCGCGACAGCCGGCCGACAACCGCATTCATTGGCGGCAGGTCGATGCTCAGGCGTTGCCATTTGAAAACGCGGCTTTCGATCTCGTCTTCTGCCAGTTCGGCGCGATGTTTTTCACCGACCGCCTGTCCGCCTACCGCGAAGCGATGAGAGTGCTGAAGCCAGGCGGACATTATTTATTCAACGTGTGGGACCGCATTGAGGAGAATCATCTGGCGAATGACGTGACGAACGCCCTTGCGGAGATGTTTCCCGACGATCCGCCGCGTTTCATGGTCCGCACTCCCCATGGTTATCACGATACGGCCTTGATACGTAGCGAGCTGGAAAAAGCCGGTTTTTCTCGGGTGGCGATCGAGACGATAGCAGCGCAAAGCCGCGCCTCGTCATCGCGTATTCCGGCCATGGCCTATTGTCACGGAACTGTTCTTCGCACTGAAATAGAAGCCAGAGCGCCGGGACAACTGGACGCTGCGACAGACTGCGCCGCATCTGCAATCAAAGCACGGCATGGCAGCGGCGAGGTCGCCGCTAAAATTCAGGCACATGTGATTCTCGCCACGGTTTAAACGCCGGGCACACGGGCGCGGCGAAGCTGGTTTTCAGCGGGATAATCTACGAATTCGGATATTTGGGAATAAACCCCTAAATATTAGTGGTTTTAGTGAAAGCCTATACTGCAAGGCTTGGCGGTGACCCGAGTTTGCCGGGCTTTTTAATGTCACCGAACTTTCGGTAAACCTTCGTCATATTGTCATACAATATAAGCATATGCGCTCCAGAAAAGGAGCGCAGAATGACGCCACAATCACTTGAGCTTTCAGGAATCGGCAAAGGCTTCGGGGCTGACGATGTTCTGAAAGAGATCGATCTCTCCATCCGTCCCGGAGAGTTTTTGTCCCTCGTCGGCATGTCTGGCTGCGGCAAGTCCACGCTGCTGCGCATCATCGCGGGGCTGGAAACGCCGGATCGCGGTTCGGTCTCGATCGGCGGGCAGGACGTGACGGAGATCGATCCGAGCGACCGCAATCTGGCAATGGTGTTCCAGTCCTACGCGCTTTACCCCCATATGAATGTCCGCCAGAATATTGCGACGCCGCTGCGCATGCGGCGTCTGCCTTTCGCCGCTCGCCTGCCGCTGATCGGACGGCTGGTAGCACCGGCTGAAACGCTCCGCGAGATCGATACCGCTGTCGAACAGGCGGCTGAGACCCTGCAGATAGCGCATTTGCTGGAGCGCAGACCGGCGCAGCTTTCCGGTGGTCAGCGTCAACGCGTGGCGCTTGCCCGGGCGCTGGTGCGTTCGCCTGCCGCATTCCTGATGGACGAGCCGCTTTCCAACCTCGATGCCAAGCTTCGCGCCCATATGCGTGAGGAACTTGCCGGGCTGCATCGGAGGCTGGGTGCGACCTTTATCTACGTCACCCATGACCAGATCGAAGCCATGACCATGTCAGACCGCATCGCGCTGATGTCGGAAGGCCGGATTGAGCAGCTCGGTACGCCGGATGAGCTTTACCGGAAGCCTGCAACGCTGACCGTCGCTCGCTTCATCGGTACGCCGTCGATCAACCTGCTGCCGGTCGAAATCGATACGCTCGGCAAGATTACCGCTTTCGGACGTGATCTGGGCATCGACACCGCAGGTCGCGACGCTGGCCCGGCCACCCTCGGCCTGCGCGCCGAAGATCTGCGTCCGGGTGCCGAAGGTTTTGCCGTGCGCGTGGTCCGCAGCGAAACCCACGGGGCGGACCGCTTCGTCAGCTGCCGTCTTCTCAGCGACGAGACGGTCGCCATCACCCTGCGTCAGGGTGCCGGTGAGGCGCTGGAGGCCGATGCGCATGGTGTGCTGAACCTCGGTTTTGCGCCGGAACGCGCTCATCTTTTCGCCGCCGATGGCCTGCGCCGCAAGACGACGGTGCGTGAACGGGTGCCGGCATGACGGTTGTTGATGCTTCCACGACCGTGCGTGCCAAATCCCGTCCGAGCCTGTCGAAGGCGGACCGGCGGATGATCTGGCGTGGCCTGATGTTTGCCGCCCCCGCAAGCCTGCTGCTTCTGACCATCTATATTGTTCCGATGCTGGTTCTCGCCGGTTTTTCCGTCACGGATTACCAGCTCGGCGCGCTCTCCACGCGTTTCGTCGGCCTCGACAACTTCGTAAAAGCATTTCAGGATCCGGTTTTCCTGCGCGCTCTGACAAACACGGCCATCTACGCGGTCATCGTCATCCCCTTCGGCGTGTTTCTGGCGCTTGGCGTGGCCCTGCTCGTCTATAATCGCAAGCGCAGCCGTGCCTTCTGGGAAGTCGCCTATTTCCTTCCCGTTACTGCAACCCTCGTCGCCATGGCGACCGTGTGGCAATTCCTGCTGCACCCTTCGCTTGGCCCGGTGAATGCGGCGATCAAATGGCTGGGCTTCGAACCCGTCGCCTTTCTTTCCAATCCCGTCCTCCTCATTCCCACCATGGCGCTGATCGGTATCTGGCAGGTTCTGGGCTTCAACATGGTGCTGTTCCTTGCCGGCCTCACCGCCATTTCGAAGGATCTGCACGAGGCGGCGCGGCTTGACGGCGCGAAAAACCCCATAGACCGGTTCCTGACGGTGACATGGCCAATGCTTGGGCCGACGACCATGTTCGTGGTGGTCACCACATCCATCTCGGCCTTCAAGGTCTTCGAGACGGTGGCTGTGCTGACCAAGGGCCGTTTCGGTTCGGAAACCCTGCTGTTCGATCTTTATCTTGAGGGTTTTGAATATTCCAACACCGGTTATGCGGCGGCGCTGACCATTATCTTCCTCGCAATCGTGCTGGTCCTGTCGATAGGCCAGACGCTACATATGGACCGGAAGGTGCATTACTGATGGCCGCTCTCCGCAAATATTTCCCGCATCTGGTGCTGGCGCTCGGCGCATTCGTGATGCTCCTGCCGTTCTACTGGATGATGCTGACATCGATCCGCTCACCGGCGGAAATATTCAACGTCTCGCTCTGGCCGATCCCCGAAAAATTCGACGCGGTGGAAAACTATGCCCGGGCGGCGGGACAGGTGCCGATGGCCCGCTTCATGCTGAACGGCGTCATCGTTTGCGTCGGCATCCTCATTATTCAGGTGCTGACCTCGGTTCCGGCGGCCTATGCACTGGCGAAGCTAAGGTTTCCGGGCCGCAAGCTGCTCCTGGGCCTCGTCATCGCCGCACTCTGCGTGCCCATTCAGGCACTGGCGCTGCCGCTTTTCGTCGGGCTGGCGAAGACACAGCTCCTCAACACCTATTTCGCGATGATGATGCCGTTCTTCCTCTCGGTCTTCGCCATCTTCCTGTTCAACCAGTCCTTCCGCAGCTACCCGGATGAAATCATCGAGGCGGCACGCATGGATGGTTTTTCGGAAATGGAAATTTGCTGGGGGCTCGTCCTGCGTGGCTCGCTGCCTTCGCTTGCCGCTTTTTCGGTCTTCTCGCTCGTTGCCCACTGGAACGACCTTTATTGGCCGATGATCGTGGTCTCCGACACCAATCTCGCCCCGCCGCCGCTTGGCATGATGTTCTTTGCCGATGTTGAATCCGGCGCGAACTACGGCGCGCTGATGGCGGGCGCCACACTGATTACCGCGCCGATGGTGCTGTGCTTCCTCCTCGCACGGCGGCACTTCATCGCCGGTATTACCATGACCGGCGTCAAGTGACGCCGTTCACACTCCTCCTCCCAACCTTTCTGGAGACTGATATGAAACTCAACCGACGCGCTGTGGTAAGCGGTCTGGCCCTCGGCATGGCTTTTGCAGGCCTTGCACAGCCGGCTCTGGCCAATGAAATCACGCTGAACGTTCTCTACAACCTGCCGGGCTTCACCAAGTTCCATCAGCCGCTGGCCGATGAATTCATGAAGAAGAACCCGGACGTGAAGATCAACTTCCTTGCCCCGGCTGCCGGTTACAACGAAGGTCAGCAGCAGGTTCTGCGCTCTGCCGTCACGGGCAATCTGCCGGATGTTTATTTCTCGGGTTACAACCTGACGGCGGAACTGGTTCACACGCTCGCACTGCGCAACCAGATCACCGATCTCGGCCCGTTTATCCAGGCTGAAGGCGGTCAGGCCTTCCTCGACAAGAACTACAGCCCGAAGATGGCCGCTCTCGGCCAGATCGACGGCAAACAGTACGGCCTGCCAGTCAACGCTTCCTCGCCGATCATCTACATCAACGCCGACCTCGTCACCAAGGCCGGCGGCGACCCGGACAAGATGCCGACGACCTTCCCGGAGCTCATCGCTCTCGCCAAGAAGATCAAGGCTCTCGATGCCAAGTTTGCCGGCATGAGCTACGACATCAACGGCTGGCCGGATGACTGGTTGTGGCAGGCGCTGGTCTTCGAACAGGGCGGCAAGCTCGTTGACGAAAAGACCAAGACCGTTGCCTTCGACAATGAGATCGGTCTCAATGCCCTGAAGATGGCCCGCCAGTTCGTCACCGAAGGTGGCCAGAACCTGCTCGACTGGGATCAGTCCCGCCAGCAGTTCGGTGCAGGCCTCACCGGCTTCATCTTCTCGACCCCGGCCCACGTTCAGACGATCCAGGGTCTGGTTGGCGACCGCTTCAAGCTGAAGACGGCGACCTTCCCGCTCGACAACAAGGAAAAGGGCGGCGTGCCGACCGGCGGCAACTCTGCCGTTATCCTGACGCAGGAAAAAGCCAAGCAGGACGCTGCCTGGAAATACCTGAAGTGGATCACCGGTCCGGAAGCGCAGAACACCATCGTTCGCATCACCGGTTACCTGCCCACCAACAAGCTGGCAACGGGTCCGGACTTCCTCGCTCCCTATTATGTCGAGAACCCGAATGTGAAGACCGCTTCGCTGCAGGCTGACCGTTCGCTCCCCTGGGCCGGTTATCCGGGTGGCGATTCCGTCCGTATCTGGCGCACCCAGCGCGACATCATCGGCACCGTCATGCGCGGTGAGGTGACGCCGGAAGCCGGTCTCAAGCAGGTTGTCGAACAGACAAACGCCCTGTTGAAATAAGCCCCCAGAAAGAGGCTGCGGGGAAATCCGTTCCCGCAGCCATTTTGCGCAGAAAGACTGACAATGAAGATCATCCAGATCACAGACACCCATCTCGTACCCCCCGGCATCGCTGTAAACGGCGTCGATCCGGAAAAGCAGCTGCGCGCTGCAGTGGCCGATATTGTTGAAAAACACGCCGACGCCGATCTTCTTGTCATGACGGGCGATCTTTGCAATTACGGCGAGCCGGAAGCCTATGAGCTGCTGCGCGACATCCTCGCACCCGTCTCCGTCCCCGTGCGGCTGATGCTCGGCAATCACGACCGTCGTCCGGAATTCGTTGCAGCTTTCCCGGAACAGCCGCGCGACGATAATGGCTATATCCAGTCATTCATCGATACCGAATTCGGCCGCCTGCTGTTTCTCGACAGCCACGAAGCCGATGTCATCGGCGGCAGGTATGGCGCGGATCGTCTGGCATGGTTGGAGAGTGCGCTGGAAAGCGCGGGCGAACTGCCGGTCACGGTGTTCATCCACCACCCACCGATGGATTGCGGCATCCGCCATTTCGAACATATCGGCATGCATGATGATGGCGCCATCATGCGCCGCCTCGCGGCTCACCCGGCCGGTGTGCGTCATATCATCTTTGGCCATATCCATGTGCCTATGGCCGGCACGACAGCCGACGGCATAGCCTACAGCTCGGGTCAGGCCTGCGCCCACCGTTTCATCACCGATATCGACGTTCTCGATCCGCTGTGGACGGGTGGCAACCCCTGTTACCGGGTCATCACAACGGGTACATTCGGCCTGCGCGCCTATAATGCCGAAGTGGGGCAGGTTGTGCTTGGTCAGGCACCCATCTGCGAAGGCCCCTGATCGCGAGGGATTTTTGGCGACAGGACGGGGCGGTCGCCCGCCTCATCCTGTTTCGCCGCCGATACGATGCTGCGGAAGGCTCGCCGATTGGCGAGGCTGCGATGTCGCGAAGACCCCGCAGCCTGTAGCGCCGATGCACCACTTGCGGTTTGTTGCGCAAGATTGATGGACTAAGGCCGTAGTCCCGGCCGCGCCCTTGATCTATGTCAGTTTCATCGATGAAACTGCACGCCATAGTCGCCCAAGAGGTGGCCAGCTTGATGACGTGCCATCGTGAGTGCAGATCATGGAGAAGTGCATGCTTGAAAAGCGTATCCGCAACGCGTCCCTCTTGAACCGGATCGTCAGCGCTGAAGAGGCCGCCAGTCTCATTCAGGATGGCATGACTGTCGGCATGAGCGGCTTCACGCGCGCCGGCGAAGCCAAGGCGGTGCCGCTGGCGCTCGCCGAACGCGCCAAGTCGCATCCCATGAAGATCACCCTGATGACCGGCGCTTCCCTCGGCAACGATCTCGATAAGACCATGGTCGAGGCCGGCATGCTGGCGCGCCGCATGCCGTTCCAGTCCGATCCGGCTTTGCGCAAGGCGATCAATGACGGGAGGGTGATGTTCATCGATCAGCATCTTTCCGAAACGGTTGAGCAACTGCGTGGGGGTCAGATCCATGGCGTCGATGTCGCCATTGTCGAGGCCGTGGCAATCACGGCGGAAGGCGGCATCGTCCCCACCACCTCGGTCGGCAATTCCGCGAGCTTCGCCATTCTGGCCGATAAGGTCATCGTTGAGATCAACCTGTCGCAGCCCGAAGTGCTGGAGGGATTGCACGACATCTTCATTCCCGCCAAACGCCCGACCCGCATGCCCATCCCCGTCGTGGCGACGGATAGCCGTGTCGGCCTGCCATTCATTCCGGTGCCGCCGGAAAAGATCGCTGCCATCGTGCTGAGCGACAAGAGCGACAGTTTTTCAACGGTGCTGCCGCCGGATGACGAAACCAAGGCGATTGCCGGCCATCTCACCGAGTTCCTGCTGAACGAGGTACGTCATGGCCGCATGACCCACGAACTCCAGCCGCTCCAGGCCGGCATTGGCACCATTGCCAATGCGGTGATGCATGGTTTCATCGATACGCCGTTTCACGATCTCAAAATGTATTCGGAAGTCCTGCAGGATTCGACCTTCGAGCTTTTCGATGCCGGCAAGCTCACCTTCGCCTCCGGTTCGTCGATCACACTCTCCTCCGCCATGAACGAACGGGTCATGCCGCGGCTCGCCGATTACAAGAGCCGGCTGATCCTGCGTCCGCAGGAGGTCAGCAACCACCCGGAAGTCATCCGCCGCCTCGGCATCATTGGCATCAACACGGCGCTGGAATTCGATATTTATGGCAACGTCAATTCCACCCATGTCGGCGGAACGCACATGATGAACGGCATTGGCGGCTCGGGGGATTTCGCCCGCAACGCCTATATGTCGATCTTCGTCACCAAGTCGATCGCCAAGGGCGGGGCGATTTCCAGCGTTGTGCCGATGGTCAGTCATGTCGATCATACCGAACACGATGTGGATATTCTCGTCACCGAAATCGGTCTGGCCGATCTACGCGGGCTGGCTCCGCGTGAGCGGGCGGCGGTGGTCATCGAAAATTGCGTGCATCCCAGCTATCGCGATGCGTTGACGGATTATTACCAGCGGGCGGCGGCACGGGGCGGGCACACGCCGCATCTCATCGAGGAGGCGCTGTCCTGGCACAATGCGCTTCGGGAAAGAGGAACGATGCTGCCGCAGTAATAGGTCCCGCGCTCTTGCCGGCCGTCGAGTTTCCGGCCTGTCGGCCGGCAATTGGGTCTGTTTGGACACACCGGGGCGGAAAGTGTCCGCTGCTCCGCTTTGGTTGCTGGCGCGGCAGTTCCGCCTCCGGTAGAAAATTCTCTCCCCTTGGCTGTTATCCGGCTGCCTCTGGGTTGTAGGAGAGTGATGTGATGCCCATTCGCTTCGTGGCCGTAATTGCGATTGTCGCCCTGCTCGCCGGTTGCGGCGGGCGTCCCATCGGGGTCATGACGCCGACCGGGCAGACGGTGGCGGGAACTTCATCGGTGAACCTTCTGGTCGCCACCACGCGCGCACCTTCGGAAAACGCCGCCGTGCTTTTCGGCGGGGAGCGTGGGACCGGTTTGAAGGTCGATGCGGTAACGGTTTCCATTCCGCCCGCCGCCAACCGCAAGGTCGGGCAGGTGCAATGGCCGAAGAAGCTGCCGCCAAACCCGCTGAAGGACTTTACCACGGTGGCGGTGGAGCCCGTTCGTTCCGAAGCGGAGACGAAAAGCTGGATCAACAAACATATCCAGAAGGACCGCCGCGTGCTGGTCTTCGTGCATGGTTTCAATAATCGTTACGAGGATTCCGTCTACCGTTTCGCCCAGATCGTCCATGATTCCGGCACGGATGTCGTGCCAGTGGTGTTCACCTGGCCGTCGCGAGCCAGCATTTTCGATTATAATTACGACAAGGAAAGCACCAACTACTCCCGCGATGCGCTGGAAGAGATGCTGACGCGTCTGGCCAAGGACAAGTCCATCGGCGAGGTCACGGTCATGGCGCATTCCATGGGTACGTGGCTTGCAGTGGAAGCGCTGCGCCAGATGGCCATCCGCAACGGCCGCGTCGATCCGAAGATCAGCAATGTCATTCTGGCCGCGCCGGATCTCGATGTGGACGTGTTCAGCCGGCAGTTCACAAGTCTCGGCAAGACGCCACCGAAATTCACCCTATTCGTGTCGCAGGATGACCGCGCGCTTAGCCTGTCGCGCCGCATTTCCGGCAATGTCGATCGTCTCGGCCAGATCGATCCCTCCGTCGAGCCCTATCGTAGCCAGCTGGAAAAGGCCGGCATCACCGTTCTCGATTTGACCAAGCTGCAATCTGGCGACCGCCTGAACCACGGTAAATTCGCCGAAAGCCCCGAGGTCGTGCGCCTGATCGGCGACCGCCTCATCGCCGGCCAGACGGTGACGGATTCCGATGTCGGTCTGGGTGAGGCGCTTGGCGCGGTCAGCATCGGTGCTGCGCAAACCGTCGGAACGGCAGCCAGCGTGGTGGTCAGCGCACCGATTGCGGTCTTCGATCCGCGCACGCGGGAAAATTACGGCAGGCAGGTTGAACGGCTTGGACGCTCCGTCGAAAATACCGTCGGATCGGTGGGCGATACCGCCGGCTCCGTGGTGCATGATCAGACGGTTCAGAGTTCGAGAGTGAATTGCGATGCCGCCGCCAATCGCAATCGGACAGAGTGCCGGAACCGCTAAACTACGATGCGTGCGAGGGCGCGAAAACGCTAAGCGCTTTTTGTCGTTACGCTCCGCAGATTTGTATACAGCTTGTATTTTTATCTGTATGATCAGGTCAGCAGCTTAACTTCCGGAGTAAGACCCCATGCGTTGGAAACGCACCCTTCAGCTTCTCGATGTCCATTGCGAAGGCGAAATCGGCCGTGTCGTCACTGGTGGCGCACCGAAAATTCCCGGCAACACCGTCGCTGAGCAACTTCACTGGATGAATACGGACCCGCAGGGGGAGGCGCTCCGCCGCTTCCTGACGCTGGAGCCGCGCGGCACGCCAATGGGGTCGGTCAATCTTCTCCTGCCGCCGAAGCATCCGGATGCACATGCCGCATTTGTCATTCTCCAGCCGGATCAGGCGCATGCCAGCTCCGGCTCCAATTCCATCTGCGCCACCACAGCTCTGCTGGAAAGCGGCATGGTGGAGATGAAGGAACCGGAAACCGTCATCATTCTGGAAACGGCGGCCGGTCTGGTGAAGGCCACGGCCACCTGCCGCGACGGGCGCTGCGAAAAGGTCAAGCTGACCATGGTGCCGTCCTTCGTGCATGAGCTGGATGTCAGCATCGACACCCCCGAATGGGGCAAGGTGACGATGGATATTTCCTATGGCGGTATTTTTTACGCGCTGGTCGATGTTCGCCAGATCGGTCTCACCATCGAGAAGGCCAATGCTGCGAAACTCGTTGCCGCCGGCATGACTCTAAAGGACCTCGTCAACCGTGAAATGACGGTCGTTCATCCGGAAATCCCTGCCATATCAGGCGTTGCCTATGTGATGTTCCGCGATGTGGATGCCGATGGTTCGATCCGTACCTGCACCACCATGTGGCCGGGCAGGGCGGATCGCTCCCCCTGTGGCACCGGCAATTCCGCCAATCTCGCCACGCTTTATGCGCGCGGCAAGGTGAAGGTGGGAGACGAATATAAATCCCGTTCGATTATCGGTTCGGAATTCGACGTTGGCCTCTCCGCCGTCACCGAGGTGGCGGGCCGTCCAGCCGTCATTCCCACCATTGCCGGGCGCGGTTTCACCTTCGGCCTTCATCAGGTCGGTCTCGATCCCTTCGACCCCTTTGCGGACGGGTTCGCGATGACGGATGTATGGGGTCCTGAAGCGGGCGGCATCTGAGGCACGTTTCAAAAAAATGATATTTACAGCCGCCCGATGACCTCTGGCGGCTGTTTTCCCGCGACAAAAGATGCTAAGCGGGCGCAATTCCATCATGCTCCGAGGTATCCCGATGAAGTCGCTCACCCTGCGCCGCCCTGATGACTGGCACCTGCATCTGCGTGATGGCGCCATGCTGGAAGGGGTGATCGGGGATACGAGCCGTCATTTCGCCCGCGCCATCATCATGCCGAACCTGGTGCCGCCGGTCGTCACCACCGCCGATGCCCGCGCCTATCGCGAACGCATCGTCAAGGCGATCCCGGCGGGTGATCGTTTCGAGCCGCTGATGACCCTATACCTCACTGAGGATACTGTTGCCGACGATGTGGAAGAGGGCAAAAAAAGCGGCCTCATCACTGCCGTCAAACTCTATCCTGCGGGCGCGACCACCAATTCTCACGGCGGCGTGCGCGATTTCAACAGGGCGATGCCGGTGCTGGAACGCATGGCGAAGATCGGCCTGCCGCTCTGCGTGCATGGCGAGGTGACGACGCCGGAGGTCGATATTTTCGACCGCGAGAAGGCCTTCATCGATACGGTTCTGGAGCCCCTGCGCCAGCGCTTGCCGGAACTGAAGGTGACGATGGAGCACATCACCACCAGCGACGGCGTGGACTACATCAAGTCGTCCAAGGCCAATCTGGCCGGTTCCATCACCACCCACCATCTCATCATCAACCGCAACGCCATTCTGGTCGGTGGTATCAAGCCGCATTATTATTGCCTGCCGGTCGCCAAGCGCGAGGAGCACCGGCTGGCGCTGCGTGCAGCCGCGACTTCGGGTGATGCGCGCTTCTTTCTCGGCACGGATTCCGCCCCGCATGTCGATCCGCTGAAGGAATGCGCCTGCGGCTGCGCCGGTATCTATACCTCCATCAACACCATGAGCTGCCTTGCCCATGTCTTCGAGGACGAAAATGCCCTCGACAAACTGGAAGCCTTCGCCTCGCTCAACGGTCCCGCTTGGTATGGGCTCGCGCCGAATGAGGAGACGATCACGCTGGTGAAACGTGAGGAAGCGGTTTCCTTCCCCGAAAAGATCGAGACGGGCGCCGGGCCGGTGACCGTATTCGACCCGATGTTCCCGCTCCATTGGGACGTAAGTTGATTTATTGAAAACCGCCGGCATTGCCGGCGGTTTTGTTATGGTCCTCTGGCATCCGCCCATAAATTCCGGTGCCGCCCGAGGATGCTTGCAATGCTGAACCGAGATGTTGTGCTTCCGAAAACCAGCCCCGGTTTTCGGAGCGATAAACCAAGGCCGAAAAGGAGAACGCCCATGAACCATTTCACATTCACCGACCGCACCGTCGTCGCGGAACTGGTTGCGAAGATGTTGTGGGAAATCAAGGCGGTCCACTTCAATTCCGAAAGCCCCTACACCTTCGCTTCGGGCATGAAGAGCCCTGTCTATATCGACATGCGCAAGCTCATCTCGTTCCCGCGTATCCGCTCGGCGGCCATGGATTTCGCGGCGGCAGCCGTGATGCGCGAGGCCGGTTTTGAGAAATTCGACTGTGTCGCCGGTGGTGAAACGGCGGGCATTCCCTTTGCCGCTTTCCTCGCTGAGCGCCTTGGCCTGCCGATGATCTATTGCCGCAAGAAGCCGAAAGGCCATGGCCGCAACGCCCAGATCGAAGGCCACATGCCAGAGGGCGCACGCGTTCTCGTCATCGAGGATCTGACGACGGCCGGCGGCTCAATGTTCACCTTCATCGACGCCATTCGCGCGGCGGGTGGCATTGTCGATCACGGCATTGCACTGTTTTATTACGGCATCTTCGAAGAGGCCGAAGCGCGCTTCGCCAATGGCAATGTCAAGCTGCACTATCTGACCACCTGGCGCGATGTTCTGGCGGTCGCACGGGCTGAAAAACTGTTCGATGAAAAGACGCTGTCGGGGGTTGAAGCCTTCCTCGATAACCCGCTGCCCTGGTCTGCCAAGCACGGCGGCGTCAGCGAATTGCCGCAATCTTAATTTCGGATGCGGCCAGTCGGCTTGTGGCTGGCCTTCCGATCGATCTTCGTCTAAATCGATTTAAGTTCATTTGATTTGCTGTTTTGAGGAGGACCGTAATGATCCTGTGTTGTGGTGAAGCCCTGATTGACATGCTGCCCCGGCAGACGACGCTGGGTGAGGCGGGTTTCGCACCCTATGCAGGCGGAGCGGTCTTCAACACGGCAATTGCGCTGGGGCGTCTCGGCGTCCCATCCGCTTTCTTTACGGGTCTTTCCGATGACATGATGGGCGATATCCTGCGGGAAACCCTGCGGGCAAGCCATGTCGATTTCAGCTATTGCGCAACGCTGTCGCGGCCGACCACCATCGCTTTCGTCAAGTTGATCGATGGCCATGCCACCTACGCATTTTATGACGAGAATACCGCCGGCCGGATGATCACCGAGGCGGAGCTTCCGGCATTGGGTGCCGATTGCGAGGCGCTGCATTTCGGCGCGATCAGCCTCATTCCCGAACCCTGCGGCAGCACCTACGAGGCGCTGATGACGCGCGAGCGCGAAAGCCGCGTCATCTCGCTCGACCCGAATATCCGCCCCGGTTTCATCAAGGACAAGCAGTCGCATATGGCCCGCATCCGCCGTATGGCCGCCATGTCGGATATTGTGAAGTTCTCGGATGAGGACCTCGCCTGGTTCGGTCTGGAAGGCGATGAGGATACGCTCGCCCGCCACTGGCTGCATCATGGCGCGAAACTGGTCGTCATCACCCGGGGTGCCAAGGGGGCTGTGGGTTATGCTGCCAATCTCAAGGTGGAAGTGGCCTCCGAACGGGTCGAAGTCGTTGATACCGTCGGTGCCGGTGATACTTTCGACGCCGGCATTCTCGCCTCGCTGAAAATGCAGGGCCTTCTGACCAAGGCGCAGGTTGCCGCGCTCAATGAAGAGCAGATCAGGAAGGCTTTGGCGTTGGGTGCAAAAGCCGCTGCGGTCACTGTCTCGCGGGCTGGCGCAAATCCGCCTTTTGCGCATGAAATCGGGCTTTGAGCATGGCTGTCTAACGCTTGATCTGCGTCCGGAATATTGTGGTTCTGAGGACGGGGGCGTATTCTCGTCCCAATTGCATCGCCGCGGATGAGACTATGGCTCCGTTGACCCCACCACCCAGGATCAGGCTTTCGCGGTTGCGGGATATTGGTTGGTCCGTGTGGGACCCAATTGGACTTATGCCGGCGGGAGAAAACTGGAACGACGCCGGCAACCTGTGTTTTGCGGATGAATACGACAACTACCTGATTGCGGCCGCAGGCCAATTGCGCAGAGGTATCGCTGCCGCTGAAGTCGCCGATTATCTGGTGGGAATCGAGGCCGAACATATGGCCCTTGGTGAAACGCCCGGATGCCGCGAAAGAGCATTGGCGGTTGTAGCCGCAATCAATGCGGACCCGCAGCTTTGGACCTTGCCCGAAGGTCAGGATGTCGCTGTTTGAGGCGGGGCATTTTCGGCAGAGCCGCTGCGCGCGCGGTCAATACCCTAAAAAACCGGTATTCGAAGATCAAAAACCTTGTGTCCGCCGGTTTTTCGCGAAACATGCGTCGCATGAGTGTTCCCAATATCCATCCTTTCGATTTCGACCCCAGCTACGGCATGCAGCGCGAACAGTTGCTGGCCATCACCCCGCCCGAAGCGCCACCGGGTTTTGATGATTTCTGGCAGAAGCGTTATCGTCGCGCGCTCGCCACGGACCCGCGGCCGGTGCTGCGCAAGAGCAGGCTCAGCCATCCGCGCTGGCATGTCCTTGATGTCAGCTACACCTCCACCGGCGGTTTCCGCATCGGCGGGTGGATGCTTTTGCCGCGCGAAGGCCAGGTGCGCCGCGGCCTCGTCGTCGGCCATGGTTATGGTGGGCGCTCCGAGCCTGATTTTGAAGTGCCAGTGGAAGAAACGGCAGTCCTTTTTCCCTGTTTTCGCGGTCTCTCGCTAAGCGCCTGTCCGCCGATTTCTTCGGAATCGGCCCTCCATGTTCTCTACAATATCGACAGGAAAGACGATTACATCATCGGTGGCTGTGTCGATGATCTGTGGGTTGCCGTTTCGACGCTCGTGAGCCTTTACCCCTGGCTGGAAGGGCAGGTGGGGTATAGCGGCATCAGTTTCGGCGGCGGCATCGGAGCGCTGGCGATACCGTTTGATGAGCGCATCGACCGCGGCCATCTGGTGGTGCCGACATTCGGGCATAGGCCGTTCTGGCTGACATTGCCCACCGTTGGCAGTGCGAATTCGGTTCAGTCATACCAGAAGGCCCATCCGAATGTCCTCGAGACCTTGCGTTTCTTCGATGCCGCCTGTGCCGCCGCCCGCATAAAAGTGCCGATGCTGGTTGCGCCGGCGCTTTTCGATCCATCGGTGGCCCCTCCCTGCCAGTTCGCAGTGGCCAATGCGCTGCCGCACTCAAAATTTAATGAAATCTTCATCCTCGACGCCGGGCATTTCGATTACCCTGACAGCGCATCGCAAGATGCGGTCCATAAGGACAAGGTCAGACGGTTTTTCAAGGTGCCATGAAACGCGAATATCTCCGTTGGTTTAGTCACAGGCTCCATCGCGACATGGAGCTCCTGATATTCGGTCATGCCGGCGCCAAGGTGCTGATGTTTCCCACCCGGGACGGGCGCTTCTTCGAATATGAAGAACTGGGGCTTGTCGGCAGTTTGACCGACAAGCTGGAGGCAGGCCATCTCCAGCTTTATTGCATTGAGGGGCTGGCCACAGAGACCTTTTATGCGGCCCATCATCACCCGGCCGACCGCATCCGCCGCCATGCCGCCTTCGAAGACTATATTCTCAGCGAAGTGCTGCCACTGATGGCCGAGAAAAATTCCCATACCGATACCATCGTTCATGGCTGCAGCCTCGGCGCGTTTCAGGCCGCCAGTCTCGTTTTTCGCCACCCGCATCTGTTTCGCAAACTCGTCGCCTTTTCCGGCCGTTACGACCTGACGATGAAGGTGGAGTCCTTCGGCGACCTGTTCGACGGCTATTACGACGATGACGTCTATTTCCACATGCCAAGCCATTTCCTGCCGGGACTTGCCTGCCCGCGGCGGCTCGAACACCTGCGCCGCATCGACATGGTTTTCACCATCGGCGATGCAGACCCGTTTCTCGACAACAACCATCATCTGAGTCGGGTTCTATCCGACAAGCAGGTGGGCCATCAGATGCATGTCTGGGAGGGGCGCGCCCACCGGGCGGGTGCGTGGCGCAAGATGGCGGCGCTTTATATTTGAAGCCGCCGCATTAAAAAAGCCGGAAGTGTCCTCCCGGCTTTCCTTAGATCGAGGTGCGGATATTTTACCCGGCCAGACCCGCCAACGCCTTTACCAGGCCCTGTGTCGAGCTGTCATGTCCGGCAGCGCTTTCCTTACCTTCCACGACCGGAAGTAGGCCGGTCGCCAGTTCCTTGCCAAGCTCCACACCCCACTGGTCGAAGGAGTTGATGCGGAACAGCACGCCTTCCACAAAGACGCGGTGCTCATAAAGCGCGATCAGGCGGCCAAGCGCGAAAGGCGTCAGTGTGTCGTAGACGAAGGTGATGGAGGGGCGGTTGCCCGTGAAGACGCGGTGCGGCGCGATGAAATCGGCCTTTTTGTCGTCCATGCCCTTGGAGGTGAGCTGCTCCTTGGCCTCGGCCAGCGTGCGGCCCTTCATCAGTGCTTCCGATTGCGCCAGGCAATTGGCGATGAGAAGCTGGTGCTGGTGGCGCAACTCGGGCTCGAAACCGTTGGCGGCGATCATGAATTCCGCCGGAATGACGCTCGTGCCCTGATGGATCAGCTGGTAGAAGGCGTGCTGGCCGTTGGTGCCGGGTTCGCCCCAGACAACCGGGCCGGACTGGCCTTCGACCGGCGTGCCGTCGATGGTAACACCCTTGCCGTTCGATTCCATGTCGAGCTGCTGCAGATAGGCGGGGAAACGCGACAGCCGCTGGTCATAGGGCAGGATCGCCCGTGTCGAATAATTCAGCACGTTGCGGTGATAAAACCCGATGAGACCGAGCAGCATCGGCAGGTTTTCGCGGATTGGCGCCTCGCGGAAATGCTTGTCCATCGCATGCGCGCCATCCAGGAACTTGCCGAAATTGTCCGGCCCGATGGCGATCATCAGCGGCAGGCCGATGGCCGACCAGATCGAATAACGACCACCCACCCAGTCCCAGAAACCGAAGATGCGGTCGCTTTCGATACCGAAGGCGGCGACTTTGTCCAGCGCGGTGGAAACAGCGGCGAAGTGGTGCTTTACGGCCTCTTCACCCAGCTTCTCGGCGATGAAGCGGCGCGCGGTGGCGGCATTCGTCATCGTTTCGATGGTGGTGAAGGTCTTCGATGCGACGATGAAGAGCGAGGTTTCCGGGTCGAGCAGCTTCAGCGTATCGGCAATATGTGCGCCGTCGATGTTGGAAACGAAATGTGCCCGAGGACCGTCATGGAAAGGCGCAAGCGCCAGCGTCACCATGACAGGGCCGAGATCGGAGCCGCCAATGCCGATATTGACGATGTCGGTGATCTTCTTGCCGGTAGCACCTTTCAGGGAGCCGGAGCGGATTGCATCGGCAAACTTGCCCATGGCGGCGAGAACGCCGTTCACGTCAGGCATCACATCCTTGCCGTCAACGAGAACGGGCGTGTTGGAGCGGTTGCGCAGGGCGGTGTGGAGAACCGCGCGGCCTTCGGTGAAGTTGATCTCCTTGCCGGAGAACATCTCCTCGCGCTTGGCCTCGACGCCGCCGTCGCGGGCCAGCTGTTCGAGAAGCGTCACAATCTCCTCGTTGACGGCGCATTTGGAATAATCCATCAGCAGGTCATCGAATTTGGCGCTGAAACGGCTGAATCTCTTGTCGTCGGCCGCAAACGCGGCGCGAAGATCGGTTGCGGCTGTGCTGCTTGCCGTTGCTTTGAGTTTTTCGATGGTGGCCTGCATCATGTGCTCCTCGGCTTCCGTGGAAGGATGAGGAAACTATTCTTTTTCAGGCGGCCAAATCAAGGCGACTTTGATAAAGAAAAGGGCGGGCATAAAAGAAAAGAGCCGGTCGCCCGGCTCTCGTCATTCGCTTCAAGCGCTCAGTTCAGATTGCGCAATTCGCGCCGCAAAATCTTGCCGACATTGGATTTCGGCAGCTCGGTGCGGAACTCGATGATCTTCGGCCGTTTGTAGTTTGTCAGGTTCTTGGCGCAGAAGGCCTTGAGTTCCGCTTCCGTCAGCGACTGATCCTTCTTGACGACGAAAAGTTTGACGGTTTCGCCGGAATGTTCGTCCGGAACACCGATTGCGGCGCATTCCAGGACGCCGGGATGGCTGGCGGCCACTTCTTCCACCTCGTTTGGATAGACGTTGAAACCGGAGACGAGGATCATGTCCTTCTTGCGGTCGACGATCTTGGTGTAACCGCGCTCGTCCATGAACCCCATGTCGCCGGAACGGAAGAAGCCGTCGGCGGTCATGGCTTTTGCGGTTTCATCCGGCCTTTGCCAATAACCGGCCATGACCTGCGGGCCGCGAATACAAATCTCGCCAACTTCACCCATAGGCAGGCTGTTGCCATCATCGTCGCGAATGTCGATCTCCGTCGATGAAAGCGGCAGGCCGATTGTGCCGCTAAACTCCTGGGAATCGAGGCGATTGACCGTCGCCACCGGCGATGTTTCGGAGAGACCGTAGCCTTCCGCAATCGGGCAGCCCACCACCGAAAGCCAGCGTTCCGCGACCGGTCTTTGCACGGCCATGCCGCCACCGAGAACGAGAATGAGCGACGACAAGTCGAGCTTGCGGAAATCCTCATTGTTCATCAGCGCGTTGAAAAGCGTGTTGATGCCCGGAAAAATATGCGGCTGATAATGCGACAGTTCTTTGACGAAGCCGGGAATATCGCGCGGGTTGGCGATCAGCAGATTGTGGCCGCCCAGCGCAATGCCCATCAGCGAATTCACCGTCAGCGCGAAAATGTGGCATAGCGGCAGCGCGCAGATGAAGTTGAGAACCTCGGGACGATCGTTGCGGCTGCTGAAGGCGGCGTCCAGCCACAGGCTGATCTGCGCCTTGTTGGCCAGAAGATTGGCGTGGGTAAGGATCGCTCCTTTGGAGACGCCCGTCGTACCGCCGGTATATTGCAGGAAGGCGATATCCTGAGCCGTGAGGCCGACGGACTTCAGGGAAAATCCCTGGCCTTCCTTCAACACCGCCTTGAAGCTGATCGAGCCGGGGATCGCATAGGCGGGCACGAGCTTCTTCACCTTGCGAACGACAAGATTGACGATATGTCCCTTGAAGCCGAGAAGATCACCCATGGCTGCGACGACGACATGCCGCACGGCGGTTTTCGGCACCGCCTGCTGCGCCACATGGGCGAAGTTTTCCAGCACGAACAGCGCCTTTGCGCCGGAGTCCTTCAGCTGGTGTTCCAGTTCACGCGGTGTGTAGAGCGGATTGACGTTGACCACGATCATGCCCGCCCGCAGGATTCCGTAAACCGCGACGGGATTTTGCAGGATGTTCGGCATCATCACCGCAACCCGATCGCCCTTTTCCAGCCCTCTGGATTGCAGCCAGGCGGCCACGGCGCGGGTTTGAGCGTCCAGCTCCCGGTAGGTCAGCGATTTCCCCATGCTGGAAAAGGCTTTGCGGTCGGCAAATTTTACGCAGCTCTTTTCAAGAAGGTCTACAAGCGAGGCGTTGGCCGATACGGGGATCTCGGAAGGGACGCCCGGCGGATAGGACGACAGCCAACGCTTTTCTACGCTGACATTTTCCGGCTGTCCCAGGGACAATTCACTCATGCTTCTCCTCCCAGAGTCTTTTTCGCGCCGTGCATTCGGTGGAATGCATCAAGGGCGCTTTAGGCTTCGTGATGATCATGAAGCTCCCGCAACCAGCCGCATATCGGCGAGATAGAAGGAACCACATGTGCGCCACCGGATCGACCGCTCCTCCCGCTCCCCGGTGACGAATGATAGACGCGGAATCCCCTGACGTCCATCATATCGGTAAAGCCTATTTAACTCTAACGTAAACGTCAATATTGCTGCCGCACATCTCGCGCCCTCGTGAATGGAAAGGGGTTATCTGCGATTTTTTGACTTTAATCCTGATTTGAGCGATCAACATAATTCGCAAAGCAGGGCAGGATTGGAAATGGCAGGCAGCGCAGCGCTTGAACTGAAATCGATTGGGAAAAGATTCGGTGATACGGAGGTCTTGTCCGATATCGACCTGTCCGTCGAACGCGGCGAAATTATTTGTCTGGTTGGACGGTCGGGCTGTGGAAAATCGACCTTGCTGCGCATCGTTGCGGGTGTGGAGACGCCAGACCATGGCAGCGTTTCTTTGAATGGTGCGGTCGTTGCCGGTTCGACTGCTTTCGTTGAGCCGGAAAAACGCAATATCGGTTTTGTCTTTCAGGACTATGCGCTGTTCCCGCATCTCACCGTCGAGCAGAATGTGATGTTCGGCCTCAGAACCCTGCCCAAGACGGAGGCCCGTCGCCGTGCGGCAGAGATGATCGAGCACGTGCATCTGCAGGAGTTAGCCAAGCGCTATCCGCATACGCTTTCGGGCGGTGAACAGCAGCGTGTGGCGCTTGCCCGTGCGCTCGCCCCGCAGCCCGGCCTGTTGCTGATGGATGAGCCTTTCTCCAATCTGGACAGGGGATTGCGCGACAATGTCCGTGAGGAGACGCTGAGCCTTCTGCGGCAACTGGGCACGACGGCGATCATGGTCACTCATGATCCGGAAGAGGCGCTGTCCGCAGGCGACCGTGTGGTGCTGATGCAGCGCGGGCGTATCGTGCAGAGCGGCACGGGTTACGAAATCCACGACCATCCCAAAAGCCGCTATGCCGCCGATTTTTTCTGCGCCTTCAACAAGATCGAAGGCCGGGTGAGGCAGGGGCGCGTTGAAACGCCGCTTGGGCCTTTGGGCGACGCTTCCGACCTGCCGGAAGGTCTTGCCGCCGTCGCCTATGTACGCCCCAACGCAATTTCGATCATCGAGGACAGCGCGGCGAAAGAGGGGATCGCGGGTGAAATATCGAGCCGCGTTTTTCTCGGCGAGATCGAGCAACTCGGCATCGCCGTGCCAGGCCTGCCGGGAGACCTGCGTGTCAGGACGATGCAGCGCACGCCCGCCAAAACGAGCGCCGTGCGTTTCGGCATCGATCCCAAGGGCGTCCTGATATTTACTTGAAGTTGAATGAGCGGATTTGCATGTTTATTTCCGCTCTATTTTCAACTCTTGGTGATCAAATCCCGCCTGAAAACGGCTAAATAAAACTTGATTTGATCCATCATGTATGATGTTTGCTCCCTCTATATTGCCTGCCATCGAAGAGGGAGACGACCATGACGAAATTTGCCAAACTTGCTTTGCTTGCCAGCACCGCTGCTTTTGCAGCCGGTTCGGTCAGCGCTGCGGAACTCAACATCTACACCACCAGAGAGCCGGGCCTGATCCAGCCCCTGCTGGAATCTTTCACCGCGTCGAGCGGCGTCAAGGTCAACACCGTGTTCCTGAAGGACGGTCTGGCTGAGCGCGTTCTGAGCGAGGGCGCAAGCTCGCCTGCTGACGTCCTGATGACGGTTGATGCCGGCAATCTCGTTGATCTCGCTGAAAAGGGCGTTACCCAGGCGGTCGAATCCGAAACCCTGACCAAGGCTGTCCCGGCTGAACTTCGCGACGCCAAGGGTCACTGGTTCGCGCTTTCCATGCGCGCCCGCGTTCTTTATGCGGCGAAGGATGTCGATCTCGCATCCTTCAACTATGAAGATCTCGCCGACGCCAAGTGGAAGGGCAAGGTCTGCATTCGCGCCGGCCAGCACCCTTACAACACAGCACTGTTCGCCGACTACATCGCCCATTATGGCGCAGCCGACACTGAAAAGTGGCTTGCCGGCGTCAAGGACAATCTGGCCCGCAAGGCAGGCGGCGGCGACCGTGACGTTGCCAAGGACATCCTCGGCGGCATTTGCGATATCGGCATCGCCAACTCCTACTACGTCGGCCTGATGCGCTCGGGCAAGGGCGGCGAAGAGCAGGTGAAGTGGGGCGACGCCATCAAGGTGGTTCTGCCGACGTTCAAGAATGGCGGCACGCAGGTCAACATCTCGGGCGCGGCTGTGGCCAAGAACGCTCCGAACAAGGCTGAAGCCGTCAAGCTTCTGGAATATCTCGTCTCTGACGAAGCCCAAAAGATCTATGCCGAAGCCAACTACGAATATCCGGTCAAGCAGGGTGCGGCTCTCAACGAGATCGTCGCCTCCTTCGGCACCCTGAAGATCGACAACAAGCCGCTGACGGAAATCGTCTCGCACCGCAAGCAGGCGAGCGAACTGGTCGACAAGGTCGGCTTCGACAAGTAAAGGCCAATTGGCAACAATAAGCTGGAAGGCGTTCGCACCCGCGGGCGCCTTTCCCTGTATTTTCAAGAAGCTCATGAATCCACACGCCGTCCAGCCATTGACGTCCCGCGCGAGACCAAGGTTTTCATCCGCCTTCTGGTGGCTGTTCCTGTCCATGGTGGCGGTCTGCGGCGCCATGGTGCCGGTTGTTGCGCTCGTCTCCCAGGCTGTGCAGGGTTCGGCAGGCCTGTGGGCGCATCTTGGCGCAAGCGTTCTTTTGACCGCCCTGCCGGACACGGTCATCCTTCTGGCCGGTGTCGGCCTGCTGGCCGGTATCATCGGAACCTGTTCGGCCTGGCTGGTCACCGCTTATGATTTTCCCGGTCGCCGGATATTGGAATGGGCGTTGCTGCTGCCGCTGGCCATGCCCACCTATATTGTCGCCTATGCCTATCTGGATATTCTGCACCCCATCGGGCCGGTGCAGGGGGTGATCCGTTGGCTGCTCGGTTATTCCAGCCCGCGTGAATTCCGCTTGCCCGATATAAGGTCGATGACGGGCTGTATCATCCTGCTTGGCTTCGTGCTGTTTCCCTATGTCTATATCCCCGTCCGCGCCATGTTCCTCACACAGGCTGGCAATCTGCTGGAGGCCGCCCGAACGCTTGGCGTTTCCAGACAAAGGGCTTTTTTTAAGGTCGCGGTGCCGTTGGCGCGCCCGGCAATCGCGGTCGGCGTCAGCCTTGCCCTTATGGAAGCGCTGAACGATATCGGCGCTTCGGAATTTCTGGGCGTCCGCACCCTCACCGTTTCGGTCTATACCACCTGGGTCACGAAATCCGATCTGCCGGGTGCGGCGCAGATCGCACTTTCCATGCTGTTCATCGTCGTCGCCCTCGTGGCGTTTGAACGCTGGGCGCGGCGCAAGCAGCGTTATTCGGTTTCCGCGCAGAAAAGCCGGGAGCTGGAGCCGGTGCGCCTTACTGGCCTCAAGGCCTGCGGCGCTTTTACACTCGGCAGCCTGCCGGTCCTGATCGGTTTTGTGGCGCCGGCGAGCTATCTCGTCATCGAAGCATGGAAACGATTCCGCTTCAGCGGCCTGTCGGCCCGTTTTACCGAGGAGGCTTTGAACACCATCGTCTTTGCCGGGTTGGCGACGATAATCACCCTCATTCTCGGCCTTGCTGTTGCTTACGCGATGCGCCTTGCTCCGGGGCGTCTCTCGCTCTGGTCCTTTCGCCTCTCCACGGTGGGATATGCAGCCCCCGGCACGGTCATTGCCATCGGCGTATTGATTGCGCTCGGTGGTTTCGACAGGTTTGTCGACCAGACCATGCGCGACTGGTTTGGCATCTCCACCGGCCTTATTTTCATCGGCAGCGGTGCAGCCCTGATCTATGCCTATTCGGCGCGTTTCCTCACCATTGCAGCCGGCGGCGTCGATGCGGGCTTGAGCCGTATCCCGCAATCCTTCGATCATGCTTCGCGAACACTCGGGCGATCCGCAACCCAGACATTCCGCCAGATCCACCTACCACTCTCGAAGGCATCGCTTGCGGCAGCGGCGTTGCTGATCTTCGTGGACTGCGTCAAGGAACTCCCCGCCACGCTGTTATTACGGCCGCTCAATTTCGAGACCTTCGCGACCCATCTCTACGGCGAAGCGGCGCGCGGCACCTATGAGGAGGCGGCAATCGCCGCACTGGCGATTGTCGTCATCGGCATCCTTCCCGTCATGCTGCTTGCGAGGATCGGCCGACGCAAAGGTTGATGGCTGGGTCTCGCCACATAAAATGACGGGCACAAAACAGTGCGAGAGGCCAATAAGCTTCAAATACTCCCGGAAAACGACAAGCATCCCGCCTTAATCCTGATGTAAATACTCAGCTTAATTGAAGTGCTGCGGCCTGCCGGCTATGACCGTCGTCCGCGATCTGTTTCGGGGCATATCTTGAAAAATTTGCATGGGATGTTTTTGGGCCGTCTGGCTTTGGGAACGGCTGCCGTTGTTTTGATGGCGCCGGTGATGGGCCACGCACAGGAAACGACCGTTCTGCGGGAAATCACCGTCGAAGGGCAGGGGGCGGAAAGTGCCACGGGTCCGGTCCGGGGTTACGTCGCTAAGAAAAGCGCCACCGGTTCGAAAACCGACACGGAAACGAAAGACATTCCGCAATCCGTATCCGTCGTCGGCCGCAAGGAAATGGATGATCGCGGCGCCGTGACGAAAATCGACGAGGTGCTGCGCTATACGCCCGGCGTGACGGCGGAGCCCTTCGGCACCGATCCGGATACCGACTGGTTTTACATTCGCGGTTTTCAGGCCACCCAGACCGGCGTTTTCCTCGATGGGCTGAACCTGTTCAGCTATGGTTTCGGCGGTTTCCAGATGGACGCCTATGGTCTGGAACGGGTGGAGGTGCTGAAAGGGCCTGCCTCGGTGCTCTATGGCGGCGCCAATCCCGGCGGTATCGTGCAGCTGGTCCGCAAGCAAACTCAGGATACGCCGGTTCGTGAAACGGAAATCGGCATCAACAATTTCGGCAATGCCTTCTTTGGTTTCGATCTCGGCGACAAGGTAGATGCTGAGGGCGTGTGGAAATACCGCGTCACCGGCAAGGTTTCCGGCGGCGATAATTACACCGATTACTCAGAGGATCTGCGCGGCTTCATCATGCCGCAGATCACCTTCGAGCCGGATGCGCAGACCAGCGCCACACTCTACGGATATTTCTCGGCGCTTGATCAGGTCCATGTCGGCAATGGCTTCCTGCCCTATGTCGGCACCGTCGTCGATGCGCCCTTCGGCAAGCTCGACCGCAAGGCCTTTTATGGCGAGCCTGATATCGACAATGGCCGCGTCTACCAGTCGATGGTGGGTTACGAAGTCAGTCATGAATTCGATAATGGCTGGAAGATCAGCCAGAACGCCCGTTACGGCCACCTCTACAAACACGAAACCGGACCTTATCCGGGCGGTTGGGCCAATGCCGACGCTAACGGCCAGCCGATCCTCGATGCCACCACCAACGACTATATGTTGACCCGCTTTGGTTATGACGGCCTGTCGAAGGCGGACAGCTTCGGCGTTGACAACCGCATTGAAGGCCAGTTCGAAACCGGTGCGGTCAGCCATTCGCTGCTCGTTGGTCTCGACTATAAATATTACAAGCTGGATCAGGTGCAGGCCTGCTGCGGATCGAATGCGATCGGCGCGCTCAAGCCGGTCTATGGCTCGACGCAGGGAACGAATTTCGTTTATGCAGACAATGTCGTGACCCAGCAGCAGATCGGCATCTACGCGCAGGACCAGCTGCGTTTCGGTGATGGCTGGCTGGTGACGCTCAACGGTCGTTACGATTATGTCGATACGGAGCTTAAAAACAGGCTGCCGGCAGGCGCTTCTTTCCGCTCCAATGACGATGCGCTGAGCGGCCGGGCCGGCCTCGCTTATGAATTCGACAATGGCCTGACGCCCTATGTCTCGGCGGCCACCTTCTTCAATCCGCTGATCGATACGCTTGCGGATGGCACCCCGGCCGCACCGGAGGAGGGGCACCAGTTCGAAGCAGGTGTCAAATACGAGCCAACTTTCTTTGATGGCAGCATCACTGCCTCCGTCTTCAAGCTGGTCAAGGACAATGCCATCGTGTCCTATACGGCTGGCGGCGTGACCACGAGCGGGCAGTTCGGACAGGTGGAATCCACCGGCTTCGAGCTGGAAGCCAAGGCCAATCTTTCCGACAACTGGAAGGCCCTTGCTTCCTATTCCTACACCGATCTTGAGATTACCCGTGATGCCAATCCCAACCTGATCGGCAAATCCCCATGGATCGTGCCGGCCAACACCGCGTCCCTGTGGGTGGATTACGCCTTCACCGATGATACGTTTGAAGGCCTCAGCATCGGCGGCGGTGTGCGCTATCAGGGTAAATCCTGGGCGGATGCGGCAAACACGTTGCGCGTTCCGGATGCGGCGGTCTTCGATGCCGCAATCCGCTACGAGAAGAACGACTGGACGGCATCCGTCAACGTCGCGAATGTCTTCGACAAGGAATATGTCAAGAGCTGCGCCGGTGTCTCGGTCTGCGGCTGGGGCGACAGCCGTACCATCACCTTCAAGCTTGCCAAGAAGTGGTAAGCTACCTCTTCAACGGCGGAGAGTTGCGGGAAATATAGTTTGCCTCTATAAACATGAATAGATTTATCATGTTTATAGAGGCGCCTTTGCGCCTTGCGGGATCAAGAGGCCATGGCTTTCCGCGTGCGGATGGAAAATGAGATCGAGGGCTTTGCCGTCATCGGCGGCCCGCGCTCGAGGGTATGGAACGGCATCGTCGCCGATCTCTGGGACGTGCGCTGCGCCCCGAAAGCGGGCGGCCGTTATGTCGGCAAGGACCCGCGGTTTGTTTTCCTGCTGGATATGGACGGGAGCGATGACGGCCGGTTCATGATGAACCGCTCCCGCCGCGACAACTACGGTTCCTCCAAGGCGAACCGGATTTCCTTCGTGCCCGCCGATCTGGATGTGCATGCGGAACTTAGCAATGTATCCTTCGTGCGCCATCTCGATCTGCATTTCGATGCGGGTTTGCTGGGTGCGCGGCTGGTGCAGGGGTTTGACCCGCACGGCCTGCTCGATCCGAATCTGATGTTCGAGGATGAGCGCCTGCTGGCGCTGGCGCGGTTGATCGCGGCCGAATGCGATAATCCCGATCCGCTGCACGACCTCTACGGCGAAAGCCTTGTGCTGGCGCTGTTGACGGATTTCCTTAAGGTGAAGCGGGAGCCGGTCAAGAAACGCAGCAAGCTTGCCGCCTGGCAATTAAGGGCGGCGACCGATTACATCCGCGAACATTGCCTGCGGTCGATCCGGCTGGAGGAGCTGGCGGAACTCACCAACCTGTCGCAATCTCATTTCAGCCACGCCTTCAAGGCGTCTACCGGCGTGCCACCGCATCAATGGCAGATGCAGGCGCGCATTGATCGCGTCAAGGAACTGATGATGCGAACCGACATGGCGCTGACCGACATCGCCATTGCCAGCGGGTTTTCGGATCAGGCGCATTTCTCCCGCGTCTTCCGCAAGATGGTCGGGGTTTCCCCCTCAGTTTGGCAAAAAATCCGCCAATAGCGGCCTTTTTGTTCCGTCCTCCTTCAAAAAAATACCTGCCGCAGCGCTTGAAACGCCTCGGAACGATTCCCCCGTCGCAGGGTTTACAGGACGTGACACCAACGAGGAAAATCAAGGAGGAAGAGATGACATTGCATCAGGAACCCCGCGCCGGACAGGACCCCTATGTCAAGGATACGCCGAGCCTGATCGCCAGCGACAAGGTTGAAGGCACCCGCGTTTATGGTGCTGACGGCAAACATATCGGCTCGATCCAGCGCATCCTCCTGGAAAAGCGCGGCGGCCGTGTTGCCTATGCGGTCTTGAGCTTCGGCGGTTTCCTGGGCATTGGCGACGATTATTATCCGCTCCCCTGGGAAAAATTGCACTATGACGAGGAGCTTGATGGCTACCGCATCGATCTCACCAAGGAAGAGATCGAAAACGCGCCGCATTTCGCCAATCTCGATGATAACGATCTGCTGACCGCCAAGGACCGCAAGGTTCATGACTATTACGGCGTCGCGCCTTACTGGATGTAAGAAGCAGCGGCTTTTGATCGCACCCAAGACAAAGCGTTTCCGGACAATTTCCGGAAGCGCGACATACGGAAAAACGGCTCCATGACGGAGCCGTTTTTCGTTTTATCTCAATTTAATGCGGGTTTTTCTGCATCTCGGAAACCGCATCTGTGAAACATTTGCGCGCTTCCTCCGGCGATTTGCGCCCGTCAAGGGCGGCGCGGCAGGCGCTTCTGGCTCTCACGAAGCTCAATCCACCAATCTTCGGCCAGCCTTCCGTCAACAACGTCAGTGCTTCAGAGGGGCCGGCGATGACACTCTTGCCGTTCGCCTCAAGATTGACCTCGACCGGTTCTGTCCATCTCTCGTTCTTCATCGTGCACCTCCCAGAGCAACGCGATCCCGAAATACACCCGGCAGCGGAGCAACCCATGAGCGCGGCCGTGTGTCACTGCTGTTTAGAATATGCGCAAGCGAGTGAATTGACAACGGGGATCAACGAAAGCCGAAAAACGACAGGATCGCGAGGACGATAACGACGAGGCCGACGATGTAGATGATCTGGTTCATGATTTTCTCCTTGGCTGCTTGTCATCACCTTAACGTGAGGAAGAAGACGAGGTTCCGGAGATCATGAGAATTTAATCATGTACTAAAATGTTGAGGACGCCCCATCGCGGGCCGGAATTTCACTTCCGCAGGATCACCCAGATGGCGTGAATGATGCCGGGGACATAACCGCACAGCGTCAGGAGAATATTGAGCCAGAACTGCAGGCCAAGCCCGACCTGAAGGAACACACCGACGGGCGGCAGAAGGATGGCGATAAGAATGCGAATGACGTCCACGATATCTGGCTTTCTGGTTGAGAGTGACTTGCCGATCAACGTGTGGCGGGCTGTTTGGTTTCAAACACTTTTGCCGTGACGATCGCACGTCAGCCAAACGGACCTACCGATGATCGTCGCGGCTTGCGTTCGACATCTCATGTTTAGCTGCCCGCGCCAGGAAGCCGGACCGCGTCAGCCCTTTGGCCTCCGCGAACGCGTCAATTTCTTTCAGAACGTCTTCCGGGAGTGTGATGTTGAGACGAACAGACTTCTTGCTCTCCGCCTTGAGAGCGACCAGGATGGCGACGCTATTACTGTTTTCCGCGTTAGCCATGACGGTATCGAGAGAAGATGGTTCGGGAATGGCTTCACCGTCGTCGATCATACCTTCAACATGGAGCGCCAAAGCTTCTTCCGCCATACGGCGCGCATCATCAAGATCGGTGCCTGCGGTCACAACGCCCGGAAAGTCAGGGAAAGAAACGCCGTAATCGCTATCACCGTCCTTGTGGATCAGTCCGATATAATTACTCATGGTTCTACCTCAGTTTCAGCCCGGATTGTTTTTCAATGCTTTTGAGTGTGCCGATCGGCAAATCCCTCTTCGGGTGAGGAACGGTCACGCGGCCTTGTTTGGTTGGGTGTTTGAACTGGACGTGGCTACCTTTGGTGCTCACCTCATACCAGCCATCTGCCGCCAATGCCGAAATGATATCGCCACTTTTCATATGTGTATTGATACACATCGTCGGACCGGCAGTCAATAATTGGCTGAAGAGGTCTGAGTGACAAAATCCGACGGGCGACAATCCTCAATGGTCATCGAACTTCTGAGCAGCCTCAATCGCCACGTGAAGCCGTGCGAAATCGGGGCCGTCGAGCCTATCGATGGGATAAGGTTTCTTGTTTATTCGGAAAATGGTGCCGCTTAGGTGACTCGAACACCTGACCCCGTCATTACGAATGACGTGCTCTACCGACTGAGCTAAAGCGGCCCGATTATGACCCGTTTGTTACGGATCAGCTTCATGGCGGGCTGATACAGGCAATGCTGACGGATTTCAAGCCTTGAATGTGCTGGTTTTGAAAATTCCGAGAAAAAGCTTTGCCTGTCCGTTGTTTATGAATGCCTCAGGCTTTCGCGCAGATGCGGTGTCTGGCCGCCTCATATTCGCGTGCCAGTCGATCGACGAGATCCGCCACCGGTTCCACCGCCTTGACCGCGCCAATGCCCTGGCCGGCGCCCCAGATGTCCTTCCAGGCCTTTGCGCCGCCGGTTGCCGTTTCGAAATCCATCTTGGAAGGGTCCGCTTCGGGCAGGTTGTCGGGATCCATGCCAGAGGCGACGATGGAGCTTTTCAGGTAGTTGCCGTGTATGCCGGTAAAATAATTCGAATAGACGATGTCCTTCGCTTGGGCATCCACGAGCGCCTGCTTGTAGCCGTCGGAAGCGCGTGCCTCCCGCGTGGCGATGAAGGGCGAGCCGATATAGGCCATGTCTGCGCCCATCGCCTGTGCGGCAAGGATGGAGCCGCCATTGGCGATGGCGCCGGCCAGCAGCAGCGGGCCATCGAACCATTCGCGGATTTCCTGCACGAGGGCGAAGGGCGAAAGCGTGCCGGCATGTCCGCCAGCGCCGGTCGCCACCGCAATCAGCCCGTCCGCACCCTTGCGGATGGCGGAGCGGGCGTGGCGATCATTGATGATGTCGTGCAGCACGATACCGCCATAGGAATGTACGGCCGCATTAACTTCCGGCACGGCGCCGAGCGAGGAGATCACCACCGGCACCTTATATTTGACGCAGAGGCCGAGATCATGCTCCAGCCGGCGGTTGGACATATGCACGATCTGGTTGACTGCGAAGGGCGCCGCTGGACGATCGGGGTTGGCGCTGTTGTGTGCGGCAAGCTCTTCGGTCATCATCGCCAGCCATTCGTCCAGCTGGCTTTCGGGCCGCGCGTTCAGCGCCGGGAAAGCGCCGATGACACCCGCCTTGCATTGCGCCAGCGTCAATTGCGGATGCGAAATAATGAATAGCGGTGATGCTATGACCGGAAGACGCAGATTGTCTTTCAGCACGGACGGCAGCATGTTTCCTCCCACGAATTACGTTTACGCGCACGTAAGCTAATATCGTGTTCGGCAAAGGATTGAAAGCGAAAACAGCGTCGTACCAGCGTCGCAAACCTGCGGTCGCAGCGCCACAATGGATCGATTTTCCCCAAGGCAATCCGGTCTTTATATCAAACGATGCTTGCGGAGGCGCGGCATAGCCGTTACCGAATCGTAAACCAATGACGCAGCGCCGCATATTTTTGCAAAGCGCATAGAACAAGGATCGGTCGTGAGCGGACTGGAAACGGCAATCAGAAATGCTCTGGAAAAATCGGACAGATCGAACGCCGAAGTTCGTGCACGGATTTACCAATCATCCCGCCAGGCGCTGGAAGCGGGCCTGCGCAAGCAGGGCATAGACGAACCACAGGTCGTCGCACAGCAACGCCAGCGGCTCGAAAGCCTCATTCATGTGATTGAAAATGAAGAGCGCAACCGGCTTCTGGACAGGGTGGAGCAGCAATTGCGGCCGCCACTGCCGGAAAGTGTCGCCCATGATGAACCCTCGGTCGATCCCGTTTTGCAGCCGCAGCACCACGGCGATATGGCCATCGAGCCGGAACTGCGTGGCGAAACGCGTGATGCGCAGCCGGGCGCCACCGGTGCCGGGGAGCCTCCAAGCGCCGGTCGGCGCAATGCAAAGCCATCAAAGAGAGGCTCCAGCGCAGGCGATGCCTCGCTTGCTTTCCGCCCGGAAGGCGCTGTCGGCCGCCGCAAGCGTCGCGGGCTTTTTGCAAGGCTTTTCATTTATCTGACGCTTCTCGCCTTTATCGGTTTGGGCGCCTGGTGGGTCTATTCGTCCGGCCTGCTGTTGTCGCCCGCGCAGCGCGATACCAGCGTGCCCAATCCGCCGGCCCAGGTCCAGGCAGAGGACTTCAACGGCGCGGAGCCCGCACCGAGCCTCTCCGCCGGCCGTGGTTTTTCCGACGACTGGGTGGAACTCTTTAATGCCGAGCGCGGCAGTGCCGGAGTTTCGGCAGGCCCGCGTGCGACGGTCGAAAACATCGCCACACCTGCCGGCAAGGCGATAAAAGTAACGTCGAGAAGTGTTTCGCAGGATGGTGCGGTCAGCGTCGAGGTTCCGGTGGAAGTCATGCGTGACATGGCGGGCAAGTCCTCGACCATATCCATTACGCTGCAATCATCCAGCGACCGGCAGACGCAGGTTTCCGTCGCCTGCGATTTCGCCACGCTTGGAGATTGCTCACGCCACCGCTTTACGGCCACGGCTGAACGGGCGGATATGCTGCTGAACGCGACATTCGAGCGCTCGCTCGCTCCCAATGCGCCCGGCAGAATCTTCATCAACAGCGACATCGACGGCAACAGCCGCCCGGTCAATCTTTATTCCGTGCGGATTCTGCCTGGTCAGTAAGTTAGGATAGGATAGTCTTTATTATGATTCCAACTGAAATTCTTTCCAATACTATTAGATGTCATCGAGTGTATAATTTATATTTATAATTATTCTATTATTAGAAAATAAATTCCAAAACAATTAAAAATTAAACATAAAATATTAATTGGAAGCGAAAATATTAATCTTGATTTGTTTGAAGTCTGCTTATCTGACTCCCCTTCGTACAACTTCCATTTCGGCTGGCTATCAATACTAAAGTCCCAATTGTGCTTCCTGTAAAACATAATATCTCGAATGTCAGATATTGTAATGGATACAAAAAAGTACGTGTTCACACATACATAAAGTATCAATAAAATAATATTTTCCATCGAAAACACCGATCAATGTATAAAAACACCGATCAATGTATAACTTATAGGAAGAATGGCAAGCGCCGCCGTCAGGAGCGCTTGCCATCGTGTTCCTGTTCTATTTAAGAAACTCCGGACCCGACCCCAATATCTTGCCGTCGATCTCGCCGATCACCTTCTTGTCCTTGCCGTCATAATCGAGCGCGTTGAGAATATGGCGGATGAGGTTCACCCGGGCGCGGCGCTTGTCATTGGCGCGCACCACCGTCCAGGGGGCGACATCAGTGTGGGTCTTTTCCAGCATCTCGTCACGCTTTTGCGTGTAGTCGTCCCATTTTGTCAGCGCCGCTATATCCATATCCGAAAGCTTCCAGCATTTCAGCGGGCTGTGGCGGCGATCATGGAAGCGTTCGATCTGCGTCTCGCGGCCGATGTCGAGCCAGAATTTGAAAAGATGGATGTCCTCATGCACCAGCATCTTTTCCAGCCGCGGTGTTTCCTTGAGGAAGCGCTTGTGTTCTTCCGGGGTGCAGAAGCCCATGACCGGCTCGACGCCAGCGCGGTTATACCACGAACGGTCGAAGAGAACGAATTCACCGGCAGTCGGAAAATGTGAGATATAGCGCTGGAAATACCATTGGCCGCGTTCGGTTTCCGTCGGTTTGGTCAGCGCCACGACGCGGGCGTAGCGCGGGTTGAGATAGGCCCGGGCCGCGAAGATCGCGCCTCCCTTGCCCGCCGCATCGCGGCCTTCGAAAACCGCCATCACCCGTTTGCCGGTGGCCTGCAGCCAGAACTGCACCTTCACCAGCTCCACCTGCAGCGCCTCCAGCGCGGCATCGTAATCCTCCCGTTTCATCTTCTTGTCGTAGGGAAAGTCGCCGGCGGAGAGCTTCTTGTCCTCCACCCAGTCGGGAAGAACCGGATCGTCGATGTCGAAGCTGCGCGGTTTGCCGCCAATGGTAAGCTCCACCGATCGCTTCTTGGTGTCTTCGGCCATATTTGTTCTCCGGCTATTGTTGTGTAAAGGCAACTCACCGCCAATGAGTTCATATCCACCGGCAGAATTCAAGAGAAAGAGCAGGGGCTGGCCATGGTGCGGCATCGGCGACGATTGCGGCACAGATTTTGCGCATATACGTTGTGAAAAATGCGCGGTGATGAATCTCTGTCATGAAGCTGGCCTATGAGAATTCGATGCGCTGTCAGGTGAAAGTGGAAAGCAGGCTGAAATGGCAGTCATGGAAGGCGATCGTGGATTAAAGCTTTTGGGACGAAAGCTTGGCCGAAACTGGTTGCCCGTTCTCGTCGTCAGCATGCTGGCCATCGTGGCCGTTTCGGAACTGCATACGCCCTATATGCCGGCCGTCCTTTGGCTCTGCGCCATCATCGCCATTCTGGCCGTTCGGGAGCGGCCGGTGGGCCCGAAGACGGATGAAACTGCCGTTGCGGAAACGGATGAACCGGAAGCGCCGGCGGAGAGTGTCATTTCCGGCGTCAGGGCTGGCCTTGCGGTGCTGGATACGCCGGTCTTCATTCTCGACAAGAATGCCAGCGTGCTGTTTCAGAACGGTGCGGCGGAACGGGCTTTCGGCCAGCTTCCGCCCGGCGCGCATATTTCCGCCCGCCTGCGATCTCCGGGCCTGCTGGATGTCATCCGCGAAACCATCACCACCGGCCAGCCCAATCAGGTCGAGCATTCGGAGCGTTTTCCATCCGAGCGGGTCTTCATCGTTCGCATTGCCCGTGCGGATGCGGGGGAGGTGGCCGGCCCGCCATTTTACATATTGTCGTTCCGCGATGTGTCGGAGCTTCGCCGCATCGACCGGATGCGCAGCGACTTCGTCGCCAATGCCAGCCATGAATTGCGCACGCCGCTCGCCTCGCTGCGCGGATTCATCGAAACCATGCAGGGTCCGGCTCGCAACGACCCGAAAGCACAGGAACGTTTCCTCGCCATCATGCTGGATCAGGCAACCCGCATGAGCAGGCTGGTGGATGATCTGATGTCGCTTTCACGGCTGGAGCTGCGAGCGAATATCGCGCCGGACCAGAAGGTCGATCTGGTCTCGGTGATCGGTCATGTACGGGACGCGCTGTTGCCGCTCGCCAATGAACTGGATGTCGAGATCACCCTGCATCTGCCCGACCGGCCGGCGGAAGTACAGGGCGACCGCGACGAACTGGTGCAGGTATTTCAGAACCTCGTTGAAAATGCCTGTAAATATGGGCAGGAGGGCAAGGTCGTGGATGTCTGGCTGCGCGCCGAACCCGGCAAGCCGGTGGAAGTGAGCGTCATCGACAAGGGGCCAGGCATTCCCGCCGAACATGTGCCGCGTCTGACGGAGCGGTTTTATCGCGTCAGTGTCGCCGATAGCCGCTCCAAAAAGGGAACGGGTCTGGGGCTTGCCATCGTCAAGCACATCCTCACCCGCCACCGCGCTCGCCTCATCATTAAATCGGAATTGGGCAACGGCACGGACTTCACGGTCAGATTCTGACATAAAATATCTGTCTGCTTTTAATGTCGTAAAATTCTATAAATTAAATCAATAATTTAGACTGTCACAAATCTTTCACGGAAGTGACATAAAAGGATGTGGCTACGGTGGTTAAGAAAAGATCGCCGAGCGCATGCTTTGAGCGAGTGCCGCTATCGGCCGCGTCCACAAACAAGCCCACGACGGGAGAGACAAATGAACATCCTTAAATTTTCCGCAGCAGCTCTGGTGGCTTCTGTCGCCTTCGCTGGCGCCGCCGCTGCTCGCGACCAGATCCAGGTTGCCGGTTCTTCCACGGTTCTGCCCTATGCCAAGATCGTTGCTGAAACCTTTGCCGAAACCTTCCCGAACTTCAAGGCTCCGGTTGTTGAGTCCGGCGGCACGGGCGGTGGTCTGAAGGCGTTCTGCTCCGGCGTTGGTGAAGGCACCATCGACATCGCCAACGCTTCGCGCCCGATCAAGAGCGACGAACTGGCCGCCTGTAAGGCTGCTGGCGTTGCCGACGTTCAGGAAGTGAAGATCGGTTACGACGGTATCGTCTTCGCAATGGACTCTTCCAACAAGGACATCAAGCTTGAGCCGAAGGACCTGTACCTTGCGCTCGCCGCTGAAATCGTCAAGGACGGCAAGCTCGTTGCCAACCCCAACAAGAAGTGGTCGGAAGTCAACAAGGAACTGCCTGATGTAGCGATCGCCGCTTACATCCCGGGTTCCAAGCACGGCACCCGCGAAGTCTTCGAAGAGAAGATCATGGCTGACGGCTGCAAGGAAGCCGGCGCCACCGACGCCATCAAGAAGATTGTTACCGATGCCAAGCAGGCTGCTGCAAAGTGCGTTGCAGTCCGCAAGGACGGCGCTGCAGTCGACATCGACGGCGACTACACCGAAACGCTGGCCCGCATCGACGCCAACAAGACCGGCCTCGGCGTTTTCGGCCTTGCTTTCTATGAAAACAACGCTGACCGTCTGAAGGTTGCAACCGTTTCGGGCGTCGTTCCGTCCACGGAAACCGTTGCCAGCGGCAAGTACCCGGTTTCGCGCCCGCTGTTCTTCTACGTGAAGAAGGCTCACCTGGGCGTTATCCCGGGCCTCAAGGAATATGTCGAATTCTTCGTTTCTGACGCGATGATCGGCCCTGAGTCCCCGCTCGCCAACTACGGCCTGGTTGCCGCTCCGGACAAGGAGCGCGAAGAAATCCGCGCCAAGTTCACGGCCGGCGCTTCCATGTAATAAAAATGAGGGGCGCGGCTTGCCGCGCCCCTTGTTCCGCCCGGTGCCTCTCCGCTTCGGCGATTGTCTCCGGTTGACAGTTCCGATTCATCGCCATCCACATAATTGTTTATGGATTACAGATGGATAGGATGTATCAACCTTGACGCTTGCCAGACTTTGATACAGTCAAAAGGCAGGCATCTCTGGATGGTCCAGCGGTCTCGTTTTGATGACTTTTTGATTTGCCCGATATCGCACCGTGCTCTTGAGGCACGCCGAGGGAATTCTAATGAACACATCGATCCTTTTGCTGATACTGGCGCTGATCGGCATCGGCAGTTATCTGCTCGGTAGCCGCCGCGCCATTGCTTTGTCTGGCGGGCGTCCCTCCAGCATGCATTCCCGTGCCGGTTATCACGGTTCTTACGCTGTCGTCTGGGCGGTGCTGCCCGCGGCGTTCATTCTCTGTATCTGGCTTGTTATCAGCCCGTTGGTCGTCACTTCGGCGGTACGAGGCGATTTCCCTGAAGACGTGCGTGCCCAGTCCGAGGCGCAGCAGAGCCTGACCTACGGCATGGTGAGCTCCATCGCCCGTGGTCTTCAGCGCCTGACAACGGAAGAAACCGCGCAGGTCGATGCGGATACGGCTGCGGTAAGGCCGCTTCTGGCATCGAAGGGTGTGGCGATTGCCGGCGATCCCGAACGCTTCATGATCGAGGCCGCCCACACGCTGAATGCAATGACCTCCACCAGCCGCATTGCGATGATCGCCGTCGTGCTGGCGGCCGCGTTCGGTGGCGCCGCTTATGCGCTGCGTTCGATCGCTCCGCGCTTCCGGGCGCGAAACAAGGTCGAAAGGGTCATTCTTGCCTCTCTGCTCGTCGCATCGTCTATCGCGATTTTGACGACGATCGGTATCGTCCTGTCGATGCTGACGGAAGCCATCCAGTTCTTCAACATGGTTCCGGCACACCAGTTCTTCTTCGGAACGGTGTGGGATCCGCGTTTTGCGGCGGCTGGCTCAACGGATTCCTCCGGCCAGTTCGGTCTGATCCCGCTGCTCGCCGGCACGCTCTATATCGGTCTCGTCGCCATGGTGGTCGCCGTGCCGGTCGGACTGTTCGCGGCGATCTACATGTCGGAATACGCGACGCCGCGCGTTCGCTCCGTGGTCAAGCCGCTGCTCGAGGTGCTCGCCGGTATTCCGACGATCGTCTATGGCTTCTTTGCGTTGACGACGGTCGGTCCTTTCCTGCGAGACATTTCCACGCAGATCAGCGGCATCGCGACCGGTAACTACGCCAACTTCATCCAGGCGCAGAGCGTTATCACCGCCGGCTTCGTCATGGGCATCATGCTGATCCCCTATGTCTCTTCGCTGTCGGACGATATCATCACCGCCGTACCGCGCTCGCTGCGCGACGGCTCTCTCGGTCTCGGTGCCACGCGCTCTGAAACCATCAAGAGGGTCATTGTTCCCGCGGCACTTCCCGGCATCGTCGGTGCTGTGCTGATGACGGCGTCGCGTGCGATCGGCGAAACCATGATCGTGGTTCTTGCCGCCGGCGTTGCTGCCCGCCTGCAGATCAACCCCTTCGAACCCATGACCACCGTGACGGTCAAGATCGTCAGCCAGCTGACCGGCGACCTTGAATTCACCTCGCCGCAGACGCTGGTCGCCTTCGCACTGGGCATCACGCTTTTCGCCATCACGCTTTGCCTGAATATCTACGCGCTTTACATTGTGCGCAAATACCGGGAGCAATATGAATGACCGACATCGTTTCTCCCACAACCGGCGCTGCCGCCGCGAACCGGGCCACGCGCCGTGATATCGGCATCAAGCGCCGCTACGCCGCCGAACGCCGTTTCCGTGCTTATGGAATGGCAGCTATCTCGTTCGGCCTTATCTTCCTGTTTCTTCTGCTCTTTTCGGTTGTATCCAAAGGATACACCGCCTTCCAGCAGACGATGATCACCGTTCCGGTAGAATTTTCCGAACAGATCATCGATCCGAAGAATGAACGGGCCGCAAATCCCGCAAAGCTGATGACGGCCAATTATCCCGTCCTCGCCCGCGATGCGGTCGCCAAGGTTCTCGGCGTCGCGCCAACGGACCGGGCCGGACTTCGCGCCGTTAACGTCATGATCTCCGACAGCGTCCGCACCCAGCTGCGCGACATCGTCATTGCTGATCCTGCCGTCATCGGTACCACGCGCACTGTCACGCTTCTGGCATCGGGCGATGTCGACAGCGCCTTCAAGGGCCAGGTCGATCTGACGGTGGATGAAGCCAACCGCCGTATCTCGAACCAGCAGCTCGGCTGGATGAACCAGCTCGCTGAAAGCGGCCAGCTCGGCAAGCATTTCAATACCGGCATCTTCGTCAACGGCAATTCGAGCCGTCCGGAAGCGGCGGGTGTCGGCGTTGCCCTCATCGGCTCCTTCTACATGATGATGATCGTGCTGGTGCTTTCGCTGCCGATCGGTGTCGCAGCCTCGATCTATCTCGAGGAATTCGCCCCGAAGAACCGCCTGACTGACCTTATCGAAGTGAACATCAACAATCTGGCGGCTGTTCCCTCGATCGTCTACGGTCTGCTTGGCCTTTCCGTCTTTATCAACTTCATGGGCTTTCCGCGCTCGGCCTCTCTGGTCGGCGGCCTCGTCCTGACGCTGATGACGTTGCCAACGATCATCATCGCGACCCGCGCCGCTTTGAAGGCCGTGCCGCCGTCGATCCGCGCTGCAGCACTCGGTCTTGGCGCCTCGAAGATGCAGACGATCTTCCATCATGTCCTGCCGCTTGCCATGCCGGGCATTCTGACCGGTACCATCATCGGCCTCGCCCATGCGCTGGGCGAAACGGCGCCGCTGCTCTTGATCGGCATGGTGGCATTCGTCGCGAACTATCCGACAACGCCGATGGACCCGTCCACGGCGCTGCCGGTGCAGATTTACATGTGGGCGAACGAAGCTGAACGTGCCTTTGTCGAAAGAACATCCGGCGCTATCATCATCCTGCTTTTGTTCCTCATCGTCATGAATGTTGGCGCAATCCTGTTGCGTCGCCGCTTCGAACGGCGTTGGTAGAGGGAGATTGAGCAATGAACATGTTGTCGGAAGCAGCAGTTGAAAAGGCGCTGGACAAGAAAATGAATGAAGTTACATACAAGATGATCGGCAAGGACGTTTCGGTTTTTTACGGCGAAAAGCGCGCGCTTTACGACGTTAACCTCAATGTCCGCGAGAACACGGTGACTGCGCTCATCGGTCCGTCCGGTTGCGGTAAATCCACCTTCCTGCGCACCTTGAATCGCATGAACGACACGATCGATGGCTGCCGGGTCACCGGCAAGATCACCCTCGACACCGACGATATCTACGACCAGGCGATCGACGTCGTGGAATTGCGTGCCCGCGTCGGCATGGTGTTCCAGAAGCCGAACCCGTTCCCGAAGACGATTTACGAGAACATCTCCTACGGCCCGCGCATCCACGGTCTTGCCCGCAACAAGGCGGATATGGACCAGATCGTCGAACAGAGCCTGCAGAAGGCTGGTTTGTGGAATGAGGTCAAGGACCGACTGCATGAATCCGGCACCGGCCTTTCCGGTGGTCAGCAGCAGCGTCTGTGTATTGCGCGCGCGGTTGCCGTCAGCCCGGAAGTTATCCTGATGGATGAGCCCTGCTCGGCGCTCGATCCGATCGCAACCGCCAAGGTCGAGGAACTGATCCACGAACTGCGCGCCAACTATACGATCGTTATCGTCACGCACTCCATGCAGCAGGCAGCACGTGTTTCCCAGCGGACCGCCATGTTCCACCTTGGTCATCTTGTCGAAGAAAACGAAACGGACAAGATGTTCACCAATCCGGACGACCAGCGCACGCAGGACTACATCATGGGCCGCTTCGGCTGATTTCCGGCCGGCGCTTTATCGAAACCGAACAAGACTGGTGCCTTTGCCGTGCCCCGCTGGCGTGTACGTGCATGAAGGCCAAGCCGGAGGATTAGACCATGACACAGACAACGACCCATTCGCATATTCTGTCCGCTTATGACGACGAATTGAAGTTCCTGACCCGCCGCATCGCCGAAATGGGCGGTCTTGCCGAGCAGATGTGCGCGGATGCCGTGCGCGCACTGGTCAATTCCGACGCTGCGCTGGCGCAGAAGGTTATTTCCGACGACGCGATCCTCGATCATTCCGAGCGCGAGATCGGCGACAAGGCCATCATCACCATCGCCAGACGGCAGCCTGTCGCGGCCGATCTTCGCGAAATCATCGGCACGCTGCGTATTGCCGGCGATCTCGAGCGCGTCGGCGACCTTGGCAAGAACACTGCCAAGCGCGTTATCGCGGTTGCCGGCACCGGCGTGCCACGCAAGCTTGCCCGCGGTCTCGAACATCTGTCGGAACTGGCGCTGGTGCAGCTCAAGGAAGTACTTGACGTCTATTCCACGCGTTCCGCCGAGAAGGCCAACGCCATCCGCGAGCGTGACGAGGAAATCGACGCCATGTACACGTCGCTCTTCCGTGAGCTTCTGACTTACATGATGGAAGATCCGCGCAACATCACCACCTGCACGCACCTCTTGTTCTGCGCCAAGAACATTGAGCGTATCGGCGATCATGCGACGAATATCGCTGAGACAATTTATTACATGGCCACCGGCAGCCAGCCGGAGGGCGAGCGTCCGAAGGACGATAGTTCCAACACACTCGGTTCTGTGACCGAATAACAGACAAGCAGAAGCTTGCGGAGTTCAGCATATGGTGCCCAAGATTGCAGTTGTGGAAGACGAGGAAGCGTTGAGCGTCCTCCTTCGTTACAATCTCGAGGCTGAGGGATATGACGTCGACACGATACCCCGTGGGGACGAGGCGGAAATCAGGCTGCAGGAGCGTATTCCGGATCTTCTCATCCTGGACTGGATGTTGCCCGGCGTTTCCGGCATCGAGCTGTGCCGGCGCCTGAGAATGCGGCCCGAAACCGAACGCCTGCCCATCATCATGCTAACGGCGCGCGGCGAAGAAAGCGAGCGGGTGCGCGGTCTTGCCACCGGCGCCGACGATTATGTCGTCAAGCCGTTTTCGACACCGGAACTTATGGCCCGGGTCAAAGCGATGCTGCGTCGCGCCCGCCCCGAGGTTCTTTCATCGGTGCTGAAATGCGGCGATATCGAACTGGATCGCGAAACCCATCGCGTTCACCGCAAAAGCCGCGAAGTCCGTCTTGGGCCGACGGAATTCCGCCTGCTGGAATTCCTGATGACATCTCCGGGTCGGGTGTTCTCCCGCTCGCAGTTGCTGGACGGCGTCTGGGGTCATGATATCTATGTCGATGAGCGCACCGTTGACGTTCACGTTGGACGCCTACGCAAGGCGCTTAATTTTTCGCACATGCAGGATGTCATCCGCACCGTCCGCGGTGCCGGGTATTCGATGGAAGCTTGAGCGAAGCCGGGTTTACAGCTTCAGTGAGCACAAAATCCGACCAAAAATCAAAAGGCCCGACACCATTCCGGTTTCGGGCCTTTCGGTTTTGAACATTCCCTAAAAATGAAACTCCATCCGTTGAACGGGCAATCGACGGCCCGCCCGGTATCCGGATTGTGTGGCAAGGCACGGCGGTGATGGAGGAAACGGTCAGGCGCGCCACTGGCGTATTTCCCAACCGGCCTGATTTTGTCAAAAAAAACGGGCCAGAAGGCCCGTAGTTTTTGAGTGCTGAATGCGTGCCGCAACACTCAAGCCTTACGGCGCTCACTGACCGGCTGATAAGCGAGCTTCGCATGGAACTTGCAATAGGGCGAGGATTCCAGCGCTTCGCAACCGCAGAAGTGGAAGTCATCCTTCAGCGGGTCACCGACCGGCCACTTGCAGGTGCGCTCCGTCAGTTCCGTCAGCGTCAGGCGACGGGAAATCGGCGTAACGACATTTCTGGAAGAAGGAACGTAGTCGAGTACTTCGGCGGTCTCGATGCCGATTTCTTCGTGCAGCGCTGTTGCCGCGTTCGAACGGGTGAGAATTCGGGCCGGCGCCGCGTTGACGCGGCCCGCGAAATTTGTCGCGCGCGGGGCAGGTGCTGCTGTGCGCTTGGGCGCGGAGCGTGCCGAAGTGACCGGTCCGCCAGCCTTGACGCGTCCCGGCAGATTGAGACGGTGGACCTTGCCAATCACGGCATTACGGCTGACGCCGCCCAGCTGTGCTGCTATCTGGCTGGCGCTAAGTCCTTCGGCCCACAATTTCTTGAGTTTCTCGACCCGCTCGTCTGTCCAGTTCATGCCGCTTCTCCGCTTGTCGCGTATATTTCGGCAGAATCCATCTCCGTCTCGCGGGTGTGCCGCAAGCGTGGTTCCTACCGGATTTTAGGTGACTAGTTCCGCCGCAATGCAGTCTAGTAATTAGCGATTAACCTAGTGCCAGCCCGACTCCGTGGCAAGAGTCGCGGGAATCATCTGGAATCGATTTTCCGGTTTTCCCCAACTTGCTGGGGTGTTGAGTCAGAAAGGCAACACCTTGGGGCTCTCTGGCGGCTGCCTACTAGTGCTTGAGAAGCCCGGGAAACGCGGACTTTTGTTGACATCGGCAAACGAACTGACAATAGTGCCCCTGCCGCCGCGAGGCGGCATTTTTGATTTTCAGGCGAGGGATAACCCCGCGAGCCTATTGACAACCTTATGACAGCGCATCCGCGCAAGGAGTGATACAGCCATGGCCGAAGCCGGCGCGCCATTGTTTGATACGTTTTCAAGAGCCCCCCTGCGCTTTGAGCGCGGTGAAGGCGTCTGGCTGTTCACGGAGAGTGGCGAACGATATCTGGATTTTGCAGCCGGTGTTGCGGTCAATTCGCTGGGCCACGCCCATCCGCACCTCGTGGAAGCAATCAAGACGCAGGCCGAGAAGGTCTGGCACGTCTCGAACCTTTATGAAGTACCGGGGCAGGAAAAGCTCGCCAAGCGGCTGACGGAGGCAACCTTCGCAGACAAGGTGTTCTTCACCAATTCCGGTGCTGAAGCGCTGGAATGCGCCATCAAGACGGCGCGCCGTTATCATTATTCAAAGGGTCATCCGGAAAAGTTCCGCATCGTCACCTTCGAAGGCGCCTTCCATGGCCGCACGCTGGCGACGATCGCTGCCGGCGGTCAGCAAAAATATCTCGAAGGTTTTGGCCCCAAGGTCGAAGGTTTCGATCAGGTTCCTTTCGCCGATATCGATGCCTTGAAGGCCGCCATCACGACTGAGACGGCGGCGCTTTTGATCGAGCCTATTCAGGGCGAGGGCGGTATTCGCGCGCCGAGCAAGGAATTCCTGCAAATCCTGCGTGGATTGTGCGACGAGCACGGCCTGCTCCTGATTTTTGATGAAGTCCAGACAGGTGTCGGCCGCACAGGTAAGCTGTTTGCCTATGAGCAGACCGGCGTTGCGCCGGATATCATGGCGGTTGCCAAGGGTATCGGCGGCGGTTTCCCGCTAGGGGCCTGCCTTGCGACAGCGGACGCCGCCTCTGGCATGACGGCCGGTGTGCACGGCACCACCTATGGCGGCAATCCGCTGGCTATGGCGGTTGGCAATGCCGTGCTGGATGTCGTTCTGGCCGACGGTTTTCTGGAAAAGGTTCGTGATGTCGCGCTGGTCTTCCGTCAGGGGCTGGCGTCGCTCAAGGATCGTTATCCTGATGTGATCGAGGAAATCCGTGGCGAAGGCCTGTTGATGGGCATCAAGGCGAAGGTTCCTTCGGGCGATTTGCTGCAGGCCATGCGCGCGGAGCACCTGCTCGGCGTGCCGGCAGGTGACAATGTCATCCGTCTTCTGCCGCCGCTCGTCACCACGGCGGAAGAGGCCCGCGAAGGGCTGGCGCGAGTGGAAGCGGCTGCCGCCTCCCTGACAGCGAAACAGGCGAAAATCGCCTGAAACCAATCAAGGGCGGGCCTCTTTCCGGAGGCTCGCGAGCATGGGACTGTTTGAAATGGCTTCACCAAAACATTTTCTAGACCTTTCGGCCGTCGGGTCGGAGGATTTGCGGGCGATTCTTGATGATGCGCACACGCGCAAGATTGCCACCAAGGCCGGCACGGCTGAAAAGCCGCTTGCCGGCAAGATGCTGGCGATGATCTTTGAAAAGCCGTCCACCCGCACCCGCGTCTCCTTTGATGTCGGCATGCGCCAGCTCGGCGGCGAAACACTCTTCCTGTCGGGCACGGAAATGCAGCTCGGCCGCGCCGAAACGATCGGCGATACGGCCAAGGTACTGTCGCGTTATGTCGACGCCATCATGATCCGCACCACGGATCATTCGCGCCTGCTTGAGCTTGCCGAACACGCGACCGTGCCTGTTATCAACGGCCTGACGGATGACACCCATCCCTGCCAGATCATGGCGGACATATTGACGTTCGAGGAACATCGCGGCCCGGTCAAAGGCAAGACAATTGCCTGGACCGGTGACGGCAATAACGTGCTGCATTCTTTCGTTGAAGGCTCGGCCCGCTTCGGTTACCGCATGAATATGGCGGTACCCATGGGGTCTGAGCCGCACGACAAGTTCCTGAACTGGGCGCGCAACAATGGCGGCGAGATCGCGCTTTATCATGATGCCGACAAGGCGGTTGCCGGGGCTGATTGTATCGTCACCGACACCTGGGTGTCCATGAATCAGGAACACAAGGCGCGCGGCCACAACATCTTCCAGCCGTATCAGGTGAATGAAGCGCTGATGGCCAAGGCTGATAAGGATGCGCTGTTCATGCACTGCCTGCCGGCGCATCGTGGCGAGGAAGTGACGGATGGCGTCATCGACGGGCCGCAATCGGTGGTCTTCGATGAGGCGGAAAACCGGCTCCATGCACAGAAGTCCGTTATCGCCTGGTGCATGGGCGTCATCTGACGACCAGCGCCGGTTTCGACCGACGCTTGGCCGGGTGCTTGAACTTGGCCGCATACATTACCATTTGTGGGACTTCGAAGAGGCTCGTCGGTTTTTTGCTGGCGGGCCATCATCAAGATTTGCACGATTTCCCCCGGAGGCGGTTTCGCTTCCCGGATCTCTGTGCGACAAGCGAAAAAAGCACATTCAAAAAGCCGGACTTTTGGACGGTAGCGGCGCAACGGCTGCGCCAGGGAGTTATGATATGGCAGATGTAACGGTTGAACTGGACGATCTCGTTCTTGCTGGCGACGACAAGGTCGTACCCTTTCAGGTCGAAGGTCTTGATGTGCGCGGCCGCGCCGTGCAGGTCGGGCCGCTGCTGAACGCCATCCTCGAACGGCACGACTATCCCACGGTGGTCGCCCGCCTGCTGGCGGAAGCGACGGTTCTGACGGCGCTGATCGGCACATCCCTGAAGTTTTCCGGCAAGCTGACCGTTCAGACCAAGGGAGACGGCCCGGTTGATCTTCTGGTGGCGGATTTTACCGCGCCCGAGAGCATGCGCGCCTATGCCCGTTTTGACGAAGAGCGACTGGCCGAGGCAATCGCTGCCGACGCCACCTCGCCCGAACAATTGCTGGGCACCGGCATTCTGGCATTCACGATCGATCAGGGTATGGGTATGCAGCCCTATCAGGGTATCGTGCCGCTGGATGGCTCGTCGCTGGAAGAAATCGCCGGGGTTTATTTCCGCCAGTCGGAACAGCTTCCCACCCGCGTGCGCCTCGGCGTTGCCGAGTTCTTCGACCGTGACGGTGAAGGCAAGCCGCGCCATGGCTGGCGTGCCGGCGGCGTGATTGCCCAGTTCCTGCCCCAGGCGCCGGAGCGTCTGCGCATGCGTGACCTTCACGGAGGCGACGGCGACGAGGGCAATTACGACGTGGCGGAGGACGATGCCTGGACTGAGGCGGTGTCGCTGCTGAACACGGTGGATACCGACGAGTTGACCGATCCGCAGGTGCCGGTGGAGCGTCTGCTCTACAGGCTTTTCCATGAGAGTGGCGTGCGCATCTATGATCCGCAGGTCATTTTCGATCGTTGCAGCTGTTCGCGGGACAAGATCAAGGGCGTTCTGTCCGGCTTCACCGCTGAAGAGATCAAGGCGAGTGAGGAAGACGGCGCAATCGCGGTGACCTGCGAGTTCTGCTCCACCACCTATCGCTACGATGTCAGCGAGTTTGAAAACGTCTGAATTAAAAAGCCGCGCCTTTAAAAGGTGCGGCTTCTCAACTGCTCGGGAGTCTCAGTTCAACACCCGCAAAAGCCCGGGCGAATCCAGCGAAAAGGCGGGTATGGTGACATTGAACACCTCGCCCTTTTCCGTTTCCATTTCATAATGGCCGAACATCAGGCCTGAAGGCGTATCCAGCGGACAGCCGGAGGAGTACTCATAGCTGTCGCCGGGGTTCAGGTGCGGCTGCTCGCCGACGACGCCCGGTCCGTATACTTCATCCACCTGGCCGTTTTGATCGGTGATATGCCAATAGCGATTGACGAGTGTCACCGTCATGTCGGAGTTGTTCGAGATCACGACTTTATAGCCCCAGACGTAACGATCGTCATCCGGGTCGGATTGTTCTTCGAGATAATACGGATCGACCGTTACCTCGATATCCCTTGTCAGAGCACGATACATACGCGCCACACCTCGATATTATGCCTGTTGCCATTATCCTACACTATAGGCTCTGGCGATCGTCAAGAAAATGAATGGCTTGACGGGCAGGCGCCACCTGTTGTTGCGCCGTTTTCCACCGTTAGGGATAACGGTAAAGGTAAATATTGGTTGCCCGCCACAGGATTTTGCCCCTTGCGGTGCCGGCTGCACCATGGCCCGACGCAGGGTAGGGCCATGGCGCTTATGGATTGAATTTTCAGGCGGAAACGGCTGCCAGCCCCTTCGCCAGATCTTCCAGCAGGTCGTTCGTATCTTCGATACCGCAGGAAAGACGCAAGGTTCCACCGGAAATGCCCAGTTCGGCGCGCGCCTCATCGGAAAGGTTCTTGTGCGTCGTGGTGCCGGGGTGGGTGATCAGGCTCTTGGCATCGCCCAGATTGTTGGAAATCTTGACGATCTCCAGCGCGTTCTGCAGCGCAAAAGCCGCATCCTTGCCACCCTTCAGTTCGAAAGCGACCAGTGTCGAGCCGCCGGACATCTGCCGCGCAATAATATCGGCCTGCGGGTGATCGGCGCGGCCGGGATAGATGACCTTGGCGACCTTGCCGCTATCGGCGAGGAAATCGGCGATCTTTGCGGCATTTTCCGTCTGCTGTTTGACGCGCAGTGGCAGGGTCTCGATGCCCTTCAGCAGCGTCCACGCGTTGAACGGCGACATGGCCGGGCCGGTGTGGCGGAAATAGTCCTGCAACTCTTCCTCGATCCACTTCTTGTCGGAAAGGATCACGCCGCCGAGGCAACGGCCCTGACCATCAATATGTTTGGTCGCCGAATAAACCACGATATGGGCGCCGAGTTCGAGCGGCTTCTGGAAGAGCGGAGTCGCAAACACATTATCGACCACGACTTTGGCGCCAATCTGGTTGGCAAGCTTTGCCACGCCGGCAATATCCACCACTTCGAGTGTCGGATTGGTCGGGCTTTCAAGGAAGAACAACTTGGTGTTCGGCTGGATCGCCTTTTCCCAATTGCCGAGATCGCGGCCGTCGATCAGCGTGCATTCGATGCCGTATTTCGGAGCAAGCGTCTCAACCACCCAGCGGCAGGAGCCGAAAAGGGCGCGTGCGGCAACGATATGGTCGCCGGCGCGCAGCTGGCACATGATGGCGGCGGTGACGGCGGCCATGCCGGAGGCAAGCGCGCGCGCATCTTCCGCACCTTCCAGCAGGCACATGCGCTTTTCGAACATGTCATTGGTCGGGCTTGCATAACGGGCGTAGATGAAGCCGTCCGTTTCACCCTTGAAGCGCGCTTCGGCGGCTTCGGAGTTTTCGTAGACGAAACCCTGGGTCAGATAGATTGCTTCCGACGTTTCACCATAGGGGGAGCGTAGCGTACCGCCGTGAACGAGCTGGGTTGCCGGGCGCCATTTATTGCTCATGTGATCACCTTCAAAACAAAAAAACCGGCCGCAAAAGCAGACCGGTTCCAAGCACCCGGTCTTTTTAGCCACTTATTTAACGTGGCTGCAAGCCGACCGGCCAAATCACCACGGGATAAGATTGCCATACTGCCGTTACCCGCTTGCGTCAATGCCTTCCTTTTGGTTTTGTCGCGGTCAAAAGGAATGATGACCATGACGAGAACCACGGGCATTTTGGCGGATGGCGCTATCCGGGCGCTGTTTGCGGGCGGCAAGCTGAAAAGCGAGGCCGAGCTCGATATTGACCAGGTGCAGCCCGCCAGCCTCGATCTGCGGTTGGGTTCAAAAGCCTATCGCGTGCGCGCCAGCTTCATGCCCGGCCCTGGAACCCGCGTCATCGACAAGCTCAACCGCTTCAGCCTGCACGAGATCGACCTCAGCAACGGCGCAGTGCTGGAAACCGGTTGCGTTTATATCGTTCCGCTGATGGAAAGCCTGGAACTGCCGGCGGAGATGTCGGCTTCGGCCAATCCCAAAAGCTCGACCGGTCGTCTCGATATTTTCACCCGCGTGATGACCGACAACGCGCAGGAATTCGACAAGATACCGGCGGGATATGCCGGCCCGCTTTATCTGGAAATCAGCCCGCGCACCTTCCCCGTGGTGGTGCGCCGCGGCTCGCGCCTGTCGCAGATCCGCTTCCGCATCGGCCATTCGCTGCTCAACGAAAATGAGCTTCTGAAGCTGCACGAGACGGAAACGCTGGTTGCCAGCGAAACGCCCAACGTCACCGGTGGCGGCATCGCCCTTTCCATCGATCTCAAGGGTTTTGGCGACAATGGGCTGATCGGCTATCGCGGCAAGCATCACACGGCGGTGGTGGATGTCGACAAAAAGGCCCAGCACGACGTGCTCGATTTCTGGGAGCCGCTTTATGCGCGCGGCCGCGCCGAACTGATCCTCGATCCGGATGAGTTCTACATTCTCGTTTCGCGCGAAGCCGTGCACGTTCCTCCGCTCTACGCGGCTGAAATGACCCCCTTCGACCCCTTGGTGGGCGAGTTCCGCGTGCACTACGCCGGCTTCTTCGATCCCGGCTTCGGCCACGCGCAGGCCGGCGGCACCGGCAGCCGCGCCGTGCTGGAGGTGCGCAGCCACGAGGTGCCCTTCATCCTCGAACACGGCCAGATCGTCGGCCGTCTGGTTTACGAGCACATGCTGCACAAACCAGAGGGCCTCTACGGCAGCGGCCTCGGCTCCAACTATCAGGCGCAGGGCCTGAAACTTTCCAAGCATTTCCGCGCGGAATAATGAGCCTGCCGGGTGCTTGACACCCGATGCGAACTGTCCGATGTCTTATTTCACGGTGCGGGTGTAGCTCAATGGTAGAGCAGCAGCTTCCCAAGCTGAATACGAGGGTTCGATTCCCTTCACCCGCTCCAGCGACCTTTCCAACAAGATCAACGACGTCCAACAAGCGCTGATTTTTCAGCGCTTTTGCCTCGTGTGCGCGTAAGATCGTGCAACGGTATGCAGTGACATCCAGCAATTTTGTCGGTAAAAATCACGGTATTCGTCATCGTGGTGGGAAGCCGATACCGTAAAATGGCACTGACAGACATTCAGGTTTAAGAATGCCAAAGCCGACAGCAAGCCGTGCAAGCTGTCTGATGAGAAGGGGCTTTACCTCTACATTTCGGTTGCTGGGGGAAAGTCTTGGCGCTTCGATTACGATTTTTTCGGAAAGCGAAAAACTCTTACGATTGGGGCGTACCCAACGGTTGGGCTGGCGGATGCCCGTCGATTGCGCGACGAGGCCAAGAAGAAGCTGGCTGAAGGTTTGGACCGGTGTCATTGCGGATGAATTCATTGAGAAGCTGAAACGCGACAAGCGTGCAGAGCCGACCATCACGAAGAATAAATGGATGTTGAAGGATCTCGCAGCAAAGCTTGGACCTTATCCGGTCACCCAGATTACCGCGCGTGATGTTCTTGCGGTGTTGACCACCATCGAAAAGAGCGGGCGAGTGGAAAGTGCATTGGCAACGCGCGCTGCCATTGGTCGTGTGTTCCGATATGCCATCGCAACGTCAAGGGCCGAGAACGACCCGACGTCGGCGCTACGGGGGGCTCTCCAACGCCACGTGCCGGTCAACCATGCCGCATTAACGACGAAGGCTGAGATGGGCGGCCTGATGCGTGCGATTTACGGTTACGAGGGCTGGCCTTCTTTGGTTGCCGCATTGAAAATCCAAGCCTTGTGTTTTGCCCATCCCGGTGAGACGCGCTCGATGGAGTGGACGGAGTTAGATTTTGATAAGTTAGTTTGGACCATACCCGCACAGAAAACCAAAATGCGCAGAGAGCATCATGTGCCGCTTTCAACACAAGCAGTGGAAGTTCTCACGGAGATGAAGGAGCTGTTTGACGATAAGCCCTATGTCTTCCCTTCAATGATGTCCGGCAAGAAGGTTCTATCCGAGAACTCCATGAATTCAGCTCTGCGGCGCATGGGGGTGACTGAGGCCCAGCATACCGCGCACGGCTTTCGTTCTTCCGCCAGCAGCATATTGAACGAGTCTGGAGAGTTCAGCATCGATGCTATCGAAGCTCAGCTTGCGCATCTCGATACGCGGGCCGTTAGACGTATCTACAATCGGGCCACATATTGGGACGAGCGAGTGAAGATGATGCAGTGGTGGGCCGACGTTCTCGATAAGGCGCGAGCGGACACTAAAAGCTCTGACCAATTGGCAAGTTTGCATCGTTGAATGTTTGAGAGGCCTTGCTGAGGGTTCAAGGCGAGAAAGTGAAAGCTACACCGACATTGATATGTCTCCGGTCGTAGTTGTAATTTCATCTGGCAGTCGAAAAAGTAAATTATATGTAGTCTTTTTCAACTCGATAGTTTTTCTCAATCATCTCGATGAGTAGTGGAGCGCTAGGAAGAGAAGGTCCTTCTGGATATTTCTTTTCCTCGTTCGTGAGAGGGCGTTTTACCCGCCATTCTTTTTCTCCATCCCAGAAAAACCAAAGAGTATCGTCCCCTTTGAGATTATTGGTTCCACGAAAAATCGGGAAATTCTCTAATTTTTCTGAAACCGGAACATTTGCGACTAGCGTAAATAGCCCTTGTCGAACTGCATCTTGTATAAGAAATGTTGTGATAAATTGCGGATCTTGGCAGACCAAAGAAGAAAAATCCTCCGGCTCTTTTGCAAAGAACTGTCTAAAGACAGCGACAACAAATTTCCATTTCGGATGGGTGTGGGTAACCTGCCCATAACAAATCCCTTCTGAAGTCAGAATTTGGAAGACATCGCCGATTTTCACTGTTTTACGTTGCAACATATCTATTTCGTCCATTGGTATTCGACTCTGTCGAGAAGCTCTTTGCCACGGACTAGGGCTTGCTCGTAGGCCGTTGGATTTTTTGTTTTCGAAATCGAGTTTATTTTGTTGAGCAGGTCGCCATTATTTTTGCCTAAACCGTAATAATTAATGAGGGTTTGCTCAACTGCTCTGGCATCATCCCGTGAAAGGTTCGACAAGCCGCGAATTTCCGTGATCTTTATTCCCTTTTCGCGCAGATGCTCTGCGCCTCGGCGCGCGATATCATCTGTGATGCCAACATATCTTGTCGCGCCATCTACAACGCAACTGTAAACGCATGTTTTACCCCCGATACTTGCTGACGCTGTTTCGGTTGCAGTTTCAATTGCTCTTACCGTATCGGCATCAGCATTTTTTCGAACCCATCGCAGTAGATCAGCACCCGCCTTCGACCCAGGAATGACGCTACCGATTGTTAGCTCTATGCCTGCATCTACCGCTGCCTGTTTTGCCATGGAGACGGCTTGATCGCATGCGGACTGGCTGCCAGCGTTGCACTGGTACGTTGCGACGGTGATATCAACGGCATCCGACGCCACAAGAACCTTGTCGGTCACCTCTAATATAACGCCAATTACGATTATGACAGGGATCCAGAAGGCGTTGTTTTCGGCGGCATTTCCGCCCGCGTCGGCTCCGGTATCAACATTACCTCCGGCAAGGGCGGCGGCAAGACCAGCAGCGACGCGTGCGACATCCACGCCGCTTGCACGCCAATTGTTGACGAGCACTATCGCTTCGTCACGCGTTAGATCGCGTTCTGTCAACGCATTGTGGATACTCTTTTCAATCAGCTCTGCGGTAACTTCACCGACAACGCCGCCGATCGCTCCAGACTTGCAGTCGCCAGCGGCAATTGCACCAGCCGCACAACCAAGCGCCGCATGTGCGATCATCTGGGAAACCTTATCGATTTCTCCTGTATGATACGCCTTGCCGATTTCCTGCGCGATGTTTTCGCTAAGAACCGCTGCGGCTTCGAGCCTGAATGCATCAAGCAGGTTTCGGTCGAGCTTGCCGCCTTCGATGGCGGTAGAAACACCCGCCTTGACGGTGGCGCGAATAAGGCCCTGCTGAATGTCCTGGGTGATCCGGTCGGCCAACGGTGCGTTTGCCGGGAGCTCATTCCCAAGACCAGCCATGTCGGCCAGCTGAACCGTCAGTCCTGCAGCCACCATGGAGGTGAGCAACGCGCGGATATTGGCAGACGAACCGAGTTCCTTTAGGGCCGCACCGATGTCGCCCTGATTGTTGACCAGTGCCACTGCGCTCTTGTTGATGAGCGTTTGAAGTCCCGCCTGAATAGCCGCTTCGGCAACTGCATTGCCGGCCAAGCCAAGTGAACCGGCAACGGAACTGGTAAGGCTTGACGTGAAGCCCGTCATTGGTCCTGTGAGAGCGGCCGTGATGAGTGTCACCAGCGCCGCACCGGCCTCAGTCAGTCCTTGAGACTTGTAGTCCCACTGTTGGAACTGAGCATCGACGGCCTTCCAGTCCACCTTGCCGGCGAGAGCCGGGTCGTTGCGGATATCTCCGACCCAGGAAAGGCCGGGGGACTGCGAGAGTTGCTCGAGCGAGGCTTCTAGATTGCCGGTCTTGTGGTATTCGATGACAATCCCGTTGCCGGCATCGATCTTCAGGCCGCCACCTGCCTCGATCTCGACATGGCGGATCGTTTCTTCGGCCTTGCCCTGATCACGCTCGTTCCACCAGAACAGATCTTCCTCACGCTTAAAATCCTGCTTGAAGCTCTGGTCGGTGTTTGTGAGAAGGGCGACCTTGCCTTCTTCCGCTTCGAGGCGGGTTTCTCCGCCGCTTTTTATCTGCGGTGCCTGCAACGTCACATCGCCGGTTTCCGAGATAACGGAGAGGTCACCTCCTGCCGTGATCGTCGTCGCTTCGGTGTCCACGGAAGAGGACTGGCGACGAATATTGGTTTCGGTGCCGAGGAAGCCGCCCGTCTTGATGTCGAGCTTCAGGTCGCGGCTTTCGCGATTCTGCACGGAGGCGATGGTCACGTCGCCATCAGCCTGAACGGTGACGTCTTCGCCACCCGTCACCGTCACGCCTCGAAGGGCGAGATCGTCACCGGCATCGATAAGGAGATTGCCGCCCGCCTGTAGTTCCGCCAGCGTGTTGGTCAGGCTATAGGCCCGGTCATACCCGCCCTTGATCTTGTCGTCGCGGGACCGTTCCAGTTCGAGCGCCGATATCTCGATCGCGCTGCCCGCATCCAGCGTCATGTCATCGCCGGCAACAAACTGTCCGCCTTCGGAAACGATCGACCCGGATGCCTTGAGAAGCAGGTCCTCACGTGCCTCGATACGAGCCGTTTGCTGGGCACGGTCGGCAAAACCGTTGGCATAGACATCACGAACCTTCGCCGTGTCGTTGACGACGGCGTCTGCCTCAACGGTGACGTTGCGGCCCGAAACCGTGCCGGAACGGTTAGAGAAGATGCTGCCGGCATCGATGACGATATCAGCGCCCGCAAACAGGCTTCCTCCATTGTTGAAGAGGGCCGCCGAGGTATCGATGGAGAGGTTGCCGACGGTGGAGATCGTTCCCGAGTTTGTCAGCGCCGCCGTTTCGATTGTCGCCTGACCGGCCTTGATCTGCGCGCTGGCCAGACTGGTGTTGGCCGCAGTCGAATGGGACAGATAGACGCGGGGGACCATGACCTCGTGCCCATTCACCGTCTGCTTTTCCAGCCAGACGATGTCCTTGGTCAGCGCACCAATCTGTGACGGTGTCAGCGCGACGCCGAAGGTAAGCCCCAATTCCTTTTGGGCATCGATGGCGTTGTTATAGAGCGCCTGTATGAGTTGATAGGGATCGAGGCTGGAACCGAAGGAGCGGCTACCGGTCAGATTGAATATCTGGTCGCGGATAAGGCGATATTCGACGTAAGCATCGCCCAGTCGCTTCAGTGGCAGGTCAGGATTGTAGCCGCCGATGTGGCTGAGGAAGTAATCGGAACCAAGGAACTTGGAAGCATCGATGAACTCGGATCGGGTTTCGATCAGGAACGGCATGTTGGGAGCCGCAATCGTCTGGAACGTGGCCTGCCGTCCGATCAACGAATTGACGCTGACATCAAGCGCCGAGATGTTTGCAAGATTGCTTGCCTGCGAGGCGAAAGCGACGTCGGCGACCGACAATGCCCGATCACCGGATGAAAGCCCGATCTGGCTTGCCTGACCGCGCACGGCGTTGTTGTTGAGATACCCGCTGACATTGGCGCTGAGAGTGCCGCCGGCCTCGATGGTCCCGAACACGGAATCGTAGGTGCGTGAGGATGTGCCTGACTCTGTGGTCGTCCAGTAACGCGTCTTGCGGTCGACGCAGACGCCGAGAATTCTTCGCGCGCAATAGCGTTCAGAGTGCTCTGTCACCGCCGTCGTTTCGATGGTTTCGATCAGGTCACGACCTTCGTTCATGATCGAAGCAGCCGTAATCGCGATATCACCATTGGCAGCGATCTGGCTGTAGCTGTTGGTCAGCGCTCCAGTGTCGATTTCGATCTTGCCTCCCGCCAGAAGCTGGGAGGCGGGTCCGTTCGCCGTTGCTTTTTCCCGTTTTGTAACGGTGGTCGTCGTGGTTGATCCGGATGCCGAGGATTGCGATGTCTCATCAATGGTCGCGGTCAGGCCCTCCCTCCGGTTGGTGAGCGAAGCGACGTTCAGGGCCATGTTACCGGACACCGCCTCGATTGTGCCGGAACGGTTGTCCAAAGCACCAGCGCGCAGGCCGGTCAGACCTTTGATGACAAGATCGGTCTCTGACAGCACATCGGCATTGATGTTGGTGAAGCTGCCATCCAGAGAATAGGTCGAGGAGGTGCCGGAATAGAGCAGTCCGGTATTGGAAAGGTTGCCCGCAAGCTCGGCGAGAAGTGGCCCGTTCGCTGAGCCGACCGAACCTGCATTGGCAAGGGATGCCGCCCGCAGCGCCAGCCCGCTGCTGCCGTTAAGCACCGCACCTGCCTGAGCATTGACGTTTCCAGCCCGGCCATCGTTTCGGCCCGTTAGTGTCAGCGCGCCATTTGATTCTATCTTGCCGGAAATGGTGGCATCGCCATCGATAGAAAGGCCGATCCCGTTCCGCGCGGAGATTTTCCCGGAGTTTTGGAAGTTGCCGGAAAGAGCGGCGACGATTGACTGGTCATGAGCGGTCAAAAGACCCTGATTAACAAGCCCTGCCGCCTCCATATCCACGCGTCCGGCGTTGATGGTGCCGTTGCTAGTGATCGTTCCACTGGCGGCTTGCAATGAAAGTGCATCCTCGACCAGCAATTCACCCGAACTGCCGATATTCCCGCCGGCTGAGACGGTTGCGGAGGCGGTGCTTAACAGCGTACCGGCATTGGTAATGTCGGTTTGTGCGGCGACGTCGAGCGTGCCTCCCTGTGCGGCAATGGAACCGTCGTTGATGATCGATCCGGCGGACGCTTTCACCCCTGCATTGGCGGCAACAAGTCCGGCCGTCGTGTTTCGAAGCGCGCCATCCGCCGTCAGTGTGACCTTGTCCGTGGAAACGACGCGCCCCGAATTCTCGATGTCCCCTTTTGACGAGAGGATGGCACCGTCGTTTCCGGCGATTTCGCCTGAATTTGCCAGATTGCCGCTTATAGTTCTGAGTGTTGCCGACGATTTCGCCGCGAGGCTGGCACTGGAGGTGAGGCTTGCAGCTTCTGCGAGAAGCGCGCCGCCCGAAACGTAACGGCCGCTATTGATCGTCAGACGGTCGACTGATGTAACGGTGAGATTGCCGCCAGCCGTGATGCGCCCGTTTACTGCAACAATGTTATCTGTCTCAAGCGTGATGTCAGAGAGTGACCGAAGCGTGTCGCGCCCGGTACCGGTTGTGCGCGTCAGATTGATGTTATCAGCCTTGATTGTCAGCAGACCCCCGGCAGCAAGTTGACCCTTCCCTGCCTCTAGTGTCGAAGCCACGACGTTCAGGGTGCCGGTGGCTGTTTGCTGCCCGGCGCTGTCAGTTCCCGATGCCGCGAGTGCATCCGTGCCGAGCGACACGGTCTCCCCCTTGAGTGAGACGTTGCCTTTGCTGATGACAAGGGCGTTATCGGCCAGTTTTACGCCGCTCAACCCTTCGAGCACGATGGCTTCGTCTGAGAACAGCGTGCTTTCAACCGTAACCGCCTGCTTGGCGGATCTGGCTGTGATTGCCTGCTTGGCTTGCGCTTTTCCGAATGTGAGCTTGCCGTCGGCGCTGAGCGTCATTGCCCCGGCATTGGCGGCCATATCGCCGGACATTTTGACGCCGGCACCTTTGTCGGTGGAAATGATCTTGATGCTGCCGGCATACATGCCGCCCAGCAGCGAGGAATCGATGGCGATTGCCGGTTCGTCATCATCGGATGCCATTGGTGTCACCAGCCCGGATTGATAGGCGTAGCTGTTGCGGCCCGCAACGAGATTGAGTTCGCCGCCAGCCCTGACCGGGCCATCGACGGCGATCTTGCGCGAAACGATATCGAAGATATTGACCGAGCCGAGGTCGGCACCATTTGCGCCGATGCGGACGTCACCGCCATTTACGCGTAGACCGGACAAAGATCCGTCTGGTCCCAGTTCCGGCGTGCCGGTCGATAGGGTCACGCGTGGTGTATTGATGAAGCCGCAGCCATTGCAGGTGAGCCCATTCGGATTGGCGATCACGACATTGGCACCGCCGCCGTGGACCTCCACAGCTCCTTGCAGAAGCGAGCGGTTGGAGCCGGTTACCTCGTTTAGAATGACACTGGCCGGGCCGGAATTGCGCAGATTGGCATTGCCCTGGACGAGGCCGCCAAGCTGTGAGCGCAACAAATCCTGATTGGAGTTGTTGAGGATGACACCATTCGGGCCGACATTGAAGTCGCCATACTTATTGTGAGACAGGCCGGCAGCGTTCGGTGTGACGATATCGATCAGCGGAACGCCATTGCCGGTTGCGCCGATACCGGGCTGGTTTGCGAAGCCCGCTGCCTGATCAGCCCGGATTTCCTGCGCTTTCAACATCAGCGGCTGTGTTGCAAGAATAGCGCTAAGTGTCAGCGCAACGGATTTGCGGGCGATGATACCAAACCGCAAACTACGCGAGTTCGGTTGTTCAACTCTGCGCTGCTTTTCGAGTTTCGATTTTGGCATGCCATTGCTCCATACTAAGGTGGCTAGTGAACGAACGCGCAGAGTTCGCAGTCTAAAATGAAACCGACAGGCGTGCCTGTACCAGTCCTGACGACGGGCGAAGGCTACTGGGCAGGTCGGGCATGGAAAGAATGTCGGCATAGGACACATCGAAATTGATGCGGCCGCCGCGATTTCGGAGACCGATCGCACCACCGATGATATTTCCGCCGAGTGCGGTTCCGGACGGGTCGGCAGCACTATGTCCCAGATCCAGCGCGACGTAAGGTTCCAATCGTCCGATGATCCGGGTGGCCTCGGCATCGTTGAGTTCCGGTAACAGAACCGAAAGTTCGTTGCGCATCAGGATTGCCTTGCCGGAATAGAGAATTGCCTCGCGCGCACCCCGTACTGTTGAATAACCGCCAAGCGACATTTGCTCTGAGCCAAACAGCAGGTCGTCGGTCCACTGGCCGGTAACGCTGGTGTTGAAGATCATCGTCGCCGCCCCGAGCTCCTGCGTCCGGAAATATCCGAGCGAAGCTGAAAGCGTCTCGAACTGGCCTTTCGGGGAACCTGCAGGTGCGGTGGAATCGTCGAATGCACCTAAAATATCCAGACCGCGATTATAGCCGAAGCTGACGCTTGCCTGTCCCCCGAGGAGCTGGCGGGAGTGGCCAAGCTCCACCGTCGCGACGGAAAGCACACGGCTTGAGACGTCGATGCGGCTACCGAGCAGGAAGTTTTCAGTTTCCTTCCATGTCAGACGCCCGGTCATCCACGTCTTCGATGTCTGATCCCGGTGAAGGACGCGCGAGACGTAGGGAGCCACCGAATGCGAACCACCGGATGTCTCGATGGCGGATAGCGGCCCTTGAAGGGTAGAGTGGTAGTTGCTCCAGGAACCATTGATCCCAAAAGTCCAATAGCCGTAAGGTACGGAAACGGCTGCTGTCAGCGTGTTGCTGTTGGGACGATCGCTCGACAGAAAAAGCGGATGGTGATCCATCGAGCGCTGGTAGCCGAAGAGCCATTCGTCGTTGACACCGAAGATGTTATCCAGCCCGAAATCCGCACGTGACTGATAGATGCCGGTCGCATTGCCGCCGAGATTGTCCGCCGACAGGCTTACATGCCATGGACGCGCCTGCTCTACAGCCACATCAAGAACCGAGCCCCCCTGACCCTTGCCGGATTGCAGCGCGATCTTGCCCTTGCTGGAGCGTAGCCGATTGATCTGGTCGAGGCCCTGTTCAATATCGCGCAGATTGGCCGGCTCGCCACGTATGCCGGGAAATGCGGTCGCGATGCGGTTATCGCTGGGTGCCTTGCCATTCAAGGTGATATCTTCGAGGCTCCCTTCGATCACGGAAATATCCAGTGAACCGTCGGACAAATCCTGTTCCGGCAGATAGGCGCGCGAGGCGATATAGCCGCGTTCGACGTAAAGGTAGGTCAGTGCCTCCAGCACGCTGTTTAGTTCGGCAAGCCCGAGGCATCGTCCTTCCCACCGGCGTATAGTGTGCGTAACGGTCGCGGCGGGGACGAGCGTTGTTCCACTTACCGAAATACGACTGACCGGCAGGCAAGTTTCGCCGGGGGCGGAGGAGGCGGTATCGGGAGCGGTTGTCGGCCTTCCCTGCGGCGCACGCGTGGTCTTGCGCAACATTTCTTCTTGTCGAAGCCGATCCTGTTCGGCCTGCTGTCTTTCGATCTGGTTCGCCTGACGTGCCGCGTCGTTTGTAACGCCTTGCGCATGGGCAGGCGCTGTTTTCACGGCGAGCGAAAGCAGCGCGGCGGATAACGCAAGGCCGGAAAAACGGCTGGAGCTACGCAAGACCTTCAATTGCCGCCATCCACGGCCTTGGAAGGAGCAGTCTTATCGTCATTCACCGCCTGTGTGCTAGGAATTGCTCCCGACGCCAGTGCATCGAATGCTTTGGTGAACCCCTTCAGTGAGAAAGACGCCTTCACGGTCTGGCTGTTGAGCAAGCGAAAATAGGCGGTTCCGTCGGCTGCTTTTTTCATCTGGGCGAGGCGGTCGCGGTCCAGCGGAACGATGACGAAACAACCAAGATGATTGCAGTTGCGGTATTTCAACAGGGAAGGTTTCGCTGTGCCGGCCGCGAAACCAAAATCCGATGCGAGATGAACATCGAGCGGCGTTAAAACCACCAGCGCCCAATCCGCTTTTCCTGCTTTGTCGTTGGCGCGGGAAACGGCAAGGTTTAGGACCTCAAGAGGCTTGCCATTCTGGCTGACCATGAGTGGCTGAGCGATTTCACAGGCGGGTGACGTTGCTGGTTTTCCATTTGTCGCAGGCGGTGCAACGCATCGCAACGTCCAGTCGTCGAAATGCTCGACCCGAACATCGGAAGGGGCACGAATGTCGGTTTGCCCTTTAGTCGTTGGTTCTTGCGCCCAGCTCGGAACGGTTGCGAATGAAATTGTACCCGCCATAACCAAGGTAAATGCGATTCGAGCGAAAAAGGAGGGAACCCTGAGTCCTGTCGTCAAACCCTTGTGATGATGGACGCAGGTAAAGCTTGTCTGAAAAGAGAGGGCGGGCAACTGAGAATTCATCCGGAACCTGTTTTTTTAGTAAACTAGCATCTTCAGGGTGTATTCTCTGCGGCCATAGCAAACAAATACAACCTTGAAAAGTACAAAAAAATAACAGGCACACTTTCTCGTTGCTTAACGGCATGCGTCTAGTTTTGCGGAACGGATTTGCCACCTTCAGAGGTGCACTAAAGACGATAGTATCCGGTATACCTGCATGCGTGAGCACTTTACCTCCCGCGCTATTGCAGTTGGCCCAGCGCCAAGTTTATGAAGTTGCACAACGAGGTTGCTGTCGATACGTGTCTTGCCACCTTTGTATATACCAAGATTCTTCGCGCGTTCGATGCCCTCGCGCTGTCGCTCTTTGATGAATCGTCGCTCCATCTGAGCCACCATGCCGAGCACGGTCAAAATAACTTTCCCATTTCGCCTTTTGTTGAGACGTGTGGCTCGAGGACAGTGACGTATGCGCCGCGCTGTTCGCATTCGTGGACGATATTCAAAACGTCACGGGTGTCACGGCCGAGGCGATCAAGGCGTGTGACGATCAGTTCGTCATCTTCGCGCAAGAACTCGATGATTGTTGCCAACTCGGTTCGGCCTTGACGGCTTTCACCGGAAACCTTTTCGCACCGGACGATTTGGCAGCCTTCGGCTATAAGCCGCTGTTGTTGAATTTCTAGATCCTGATCGAGCGTACTAACGCGGGCGTACCCTATACGAGCCATGTGTCACCTCAAGCTTTAGGCTTGACGCTACCCTGTCACAAATAGTCGCTGTCAACCCAGATGTTACATGGGTGGCTGTAACTACCGACTCGTCACATGAAGGTATACCCTTATGTGACCCGCTGTTGCACCTTGCGGACATGCACGTCCAGTTTATGAAACGAAGGTTTTGGTTTCGATTGGGAGGATGCAAACGTCCGACCAGCACCGACGTCAGTGCGGAGAAGAGGCACGGTGCTAGCGAACGATCATTGGCTTCTGACAGGCGGCAGGCAGCCTTTGCTGTCACCTCAAGTCTTTATTCCAGTTTTGTCGAACAGGCTTTTGCGGAAGTCGGTTGAATAAGCACTCGCAGCTACCTCCTTAACCAGATGGCCCTGCCATGTCGCCTTAAGGCCAAAAACGCTCTGAATCTTAGCCAGCGCGATTTTTCCGTCTGCCAGACGTCGCCTAGCCTTCTTCCGCTCCTCATCGCCGAGTTGGTTCAGATAGCCTTCCGTCCTATTGCGCATCTCTTTGAACCGGACCATGAAATCGCGCCAATCACCGTTCTTAGAAGTTACAGCATCCTTGATCGACTTCATCGATCGCCAGGAGGACGCATCTGCATAGAACGTGTTGGCAAGTGCGCCGCTCATTAGCTTCGCCTTGTGCCTCTCATAGCTGACGTATTTGCACAAAGCGGCCCAGTATTGCGGGTACACTATTTCTTCTATGCCGTCGTCGATGTCCGACGCCGAGCGTTTGCCCAAACCATGGAGTGACACGTCATTCTCGATATACGTCACGATGTCAGCGTAGTTAATCAGGATATTTTCGGCTTCGTGCTCAGCTAGGAACATAATTCCTTCGAGGTTTTCCACATCGAAAAACGGATCGATACATTCCCTAAACTTTTCGTAGCCATTGTAGGATACGGAGGCCTCGCCGTCGAGAAGTCCGAAAACCTGAACCGCACCGGGTTTGCCAGAGGCTCCAACTTCTGAGAGAGTGGAGCCGATATGAGCAAGACAACGAACAAGTTTTCACCTGAAGTCCGCGAACGTGCCGTCCGTATG
>NZ_SUPW01000005.1 GCF_013337285.1 Agrobacterium tumefaciens
GAGGACTTTAACAGAAATGCACATGAGGCTCCTGAAAAAGCCTCCTTTCTGTGGCGACTGGCCCTGTTCCGGGAAACATGCAATAGGAACGGGCAAGAGTTTCAGAAAGACCGGGGCGTTCAACGCCCCATATAAGCCCAAGAATTGGAGAGCCCGTGCGCATTCTCGATGAAGCCGTCATTCCCGAGCTGCCGAATTATTACCGTGGCAAGGTGCGGGAGAACTACGATCTGCCTGATGGCAACCGCATCATCATATCCACCGATCGCCTGAGCGCCTTTGACCGAATTCTTACATGCATTCCTTATAAGGGGCAGGTATTGACCCAGACGGCGCGCTACTGGTTCGAGCTGACGAAGGATATTTGTCCTAACCACGTGGTAAGTTATCCCGATCCGAATGTCGTCATCGGCAAGAGGCTGGACATACTGCCGGTAGAAGTGGTGGTTCGCGGTTATCTGGCCGGCACCACCGGCACATCGATCCTGACCCTTTACAAGAAGGGTGAGCGGCAGATGTACGGCATGAGCCTGCCGGACGGGATGAAGGACAATCAGATTTTACCCGAGCCGGTGATCACGCCGACAAGCAAGGCCTTCGATGGCGGCCATGACGAGCCGCTGACACCCGCAGAGATCGTCGAGAAGAAACTTCTGACACAGGAGCAATGGGACACGCTCTCTCATTATGCGCTGGCGCTGTTCAAGCGCGGGCAGGAGATTGCCGCAAAGCAGGGCCTCATCCTCGTCGACACGAAATATGAATTCGGGACCGATGAAAACGGCACGATCATTCTGGCCGACGAAATCCACACGCCGGATAGCAGCCGCTACTGGATGGCTGACAGCTATGAGGAAAGCTTCCGCAATGGCACACGGCCGGCGAGCTTCGACAAGGATTTCGTCAGAGCCTGGGTTGCCGAACGTTGCGATCCCTATAAGGACGAGGTGCCCGAGATCCCGCAGGACCTCGTCTTGCAGACCTCGAAGGTCTATATTGATGCTTATGAACGCATCACCGGACAGAGTTTCGTTCCCGACGATAGCGGTGAGACGCCGCTTGCAAGAATACGCCGAAATCTGGAGCGGTTTTTCCCCGGAGTCTGACCTTGAGCAAAACGATCGAACAGGCGCGAAAGGGTGACAGGAAGAACGACCGTCCTGTCAAACGCCGGCCTCGCCGTTCCGCCGAAGAAACACGGCGGGACATTCTCGCCAAAGCCGAAGAGCTTTTTCGCGAGCGTGGCTTCAATGCAGTGGCGATAGCCGATATCGCCGCAGCACTCAGCATGTCACCCGCCAATGTCTTCAAGAATTTCAGTTCGAAGAACGCACTCGTCGACGCCATAGCCTTCGAACAGATCGGGATCTTCGAAAGAGAGATCCGCCCGCTCGACGATGGTCACCCACCACTTGCCAGACTGCGCCACCTCGCCCGTACCCTGATGGAACAGCACCATCAGGACCTCAACGACAATCCCTATATATTCGAAATGATCCTGATGACGGCCAAGCAGGACATGAAGTGCGGCGACTATTATAAATCCGTCATCGCAAATCTGTTAGCCGACATTATCAGCGACGGCATCAACGCGAAGGTCTATGCGCCGGCGGACATTCCACCTCTGGCGGAAACCGTGCTCCACGCGCTGACAAGCGTTATCCATCCCGTCCTCGTTGCCCGGGAAGATATCGGCAATTTGGCAACACGTTGTGATCAACTCGTCGATTTAATCGATGCCGGATTGCGCAATCCACTTGCTAAGTGACGATTCCCTATTTACGTCACCTTCTCGCAATTGCTTGCGAAGCGCCTGAGCCTGCGCTTCTATGCGCGTGGCGGTCCGGAATGAATGTAATGACGAAGGCCCCATAAGGCCTTTCCCTGTCATACCTATTCTTTCCGGGCGCGCATCCGCCGAGCGACATTGCGCTTGTAGTTGAATGCGACTGATACGCAGGGAAGAACAATGAGCCGACGTATTTTACCCCTATTTGCTTCTTTGTGTGTAACAGCGCTCCTGGCGGGATGCAGCGATGGCGGCGAGAGCAGCCAGACCGCCGGTCAGGGTGCCGAGCGTCCGCCGTCTCCGGTCAGCATCATCCTGATGAAGAGCAGCGAATATCCTCTGACAACAGTGCTTCCCGGTCGCGCCAGCGCATTCCAGACCGCCGAGATCCGTCCGCGCGTTACCGGCATCATCCGCGAAATTCCCTTCAAGGAAGGCAGCGAGGTCAAGCAGGGCGACGTTCTCTACCAGATCGAAGACAACACCTATCTGGCGGAAGTGGCGCAGGCCAAGGCAAGCGTGGCGAAGGCCGAAGCCAGCGTTCCAAGCGCCGAGGCGAACCTTGCCCGTTACGAACGGCTGGTCAACAGCGGCGCAACCCAGATCGAATATGAAAACGCCAAGGTGACGCTGCTGCAGGCACAGGCCGACGTGGCCCAGACCAAGGCGGCGCTGGAAACGGCTGAAATCAATCTCGACCTCACCAAGGTCCGCGCACCTTTCGACGGCATCACCAGCGCCACCGCTTTCAGCATCGGCAACGTGGTGACGGCAAACCAGACGACGGCTTTGACGACGCTGCGTCGCATCGATCCGATCTATATCGATCTGATGGAATCCAGCATCAATCTTCTGCGTCTGAAAAATGCGATTTCGTCGGGCCAGCTCGGCGGCGACACCAAGGAAACCGGCATTCATCTGACGCTGGAAGACGGCACCGAATACAAGCATGACGGCAAGATCGACATGTCGGACATGGCGGTGAGCGAAACAACCGGCACGTTCTCCATCCGCGCCCTCTTCGAAAATCCGGACGATCTTCTGCTTCCCGGCACCTATGTTCGCGCCACGCTGACCATCGGCAAGGAGAAGGGCTTCCGCATTCCGCAGCGCGCGGCAAGCCGGAACGCCAATGGCGAACTGACCGCAAAGTTCGTCTCGGCGGAAAACAAGGTGGAAACCCGCACCTTCCCGTCCAGCCAGCAATCCAACAACGCCTGGCTGGTGATGGAAAACGTCAAGGATGGCGACAAGCTCATCGTGGACGGCTTCCAGTGGATTGCCGACGGCGCGACAGTGGCGCCGGTGGAAGTAACCATCGACGATCGCGGTATCGTTGTTCTGCCGCAGCAAGCTCCGCCTGCCGCCGCCCCCTCGAAATAAGCATGAGCACGAAACCCTTGGTCGAAGCTCGTAAAAGGTAAGGCAGGACTGCCATGGCCCATTTCTTCATCCGGCGCCCCGTTTTTGCATGGGTTATCGCCATCGTCATCATGCTGGGCGGCGCGTTGGCAATCGCGACGCTCTCCATCTCGCAATATCCCGATATTGCACCGACGACGGTGCGCGTCAGCGCGACCTATAACGGCGCCAGCGCCGAAACAGTCGAAAAATCGGTGACGACGATCATTGAGGACGGCATGACCGGCCTCGATGACCTCACCTATATGACGTCGTCTTCCTCCACCGGCAGCGCCGAAGTGACCCTGACCTTCGGCAACAGCATCATGCCTGACATCGCGCAGGTTCAGGTGCAGAACAAGCTGCAGCTCGTCCAGTCACAATTGCCCGATACCGTGCAGCAGCAGGGTATCCAGGTCAGCCGCTCCACCTCGAGCATTCTGATGGTGGGGGCGCTGATCTCCACCGACGGCAAGCGCAATTCCGCCGATCTCGGCGACGTGTTCTCCTCACGCGTCGAAGACCAGATCAAGCGTCTGGAAGGTGTGGGCAGCATCAACGTCTTCGGCTCCGAATATGCGATGCGCATCTGGCTGGATCCGTTCAAGCTCAACAAATATCAGCTGACCACCGCTGACGTCACCGGCGCCATCCAAAGCCAGAACACCCAGGTTTCGGTCGGTTCGCTCGGTGCGGTTCCTGCCGTCAAAGGCCAGCAGCTCAACGTGACAGTGACGGCGCAGAGCCAGCTGACCACGGTCGCCGATTTCGAATCGGTGATCCTGAAAGTCGAAAAAGATGGCTCGACCGTCCGCCTCAGCGACGTGGCCCGCATCGAAATCGGCCAGGAAACCTATGGTGGAGATTCTCGCTCCAACGGCCGGCCTTCTGCCGGTTTCGCAGTCAACCTTGCCACCGGTGCGAACGCGCTCGACACGGCGGCGCGCGTAAAATCGGCGCTTTCCGCCGTCGAGGGTTCGCTGCCCGAGGGCGTCTCGATCGAGTATCCCTACGACACGACACCCTTCGTGAAGCTGTCGATCGAGAAGGTGGTGCATACGCTGATCGAGGCGATCATCCTCGTTTTCGTCGTGCTTCTGGTGTTCTTGCAAAACCTCAGAGCCACCTTCATTCCCATGATCGCGGTGCCCGTCGTGCTTCTCGGCACCTTCGGTGTGCTTGCGCTGACAGGATATTCCATCAACACCCTCACCATGTTCGCCATGGTTCTCGCCATCGGACTTCTCGTCGATGACGCCATCGTCGTTGTCGAAAACGTCGAGCGCATCATGTCGGAAGAAGGCCTGTCGCCGGTCGAGGCGACCGAAAAATCGATGGGTGAGATCACCGGTGCAATCATCGGCATTGCGCTCGTCCTGACCGCCGTGTTCATTCCGATGGCTTTCTTCGGCGGATCGACGGGCATCATCTATCGTCAGTTCTCGATCACCATCGTTTCGGCCATGCTGCTTTCGGCTGTGGTCGCCATCGTTCTGACACCGGCGCTTTGCGCAACCATGCTGAAGCCCATCGACCACAATAAAAAGAAGCGTGGACCGGGTGCGTGGTTCAACCGTGGCTTCGGCAAGACGACGGACGGCTATGTCTCTTCCATTGGCTACCTGCTGAAACGCCCCCTGCGTGTCATGATTCTCTTTGCGATCGTCATAGGCGGCTGCGCCTGGTTCTTCAGCAAGCTACCAAGCTCCTTCCTGCCGCAGGAAGACCAGGGCGTGCTTCTGACGATCATCCAGACACCGACCGGTTCGAACATCGAACGCACCAACGAGGTTGTGAAGCAGGTTGAAAACTACTTCCGCGAAAAAGAAGCCAACAATGTCGAATCTGTTTTCGGTGTGCTTGGCTTCAGCTTCAGCGGTTCAGGCCAGAACAACGCCATCGTCTTCACCAAGCTCAAGGATTTTGCCGAAAGAACGGCACCCGACCAGCACGCCGCCGCCATCGTGCAGCGCGCTATGGGCACCTTCTTCGGTTTCCGCGATGCGCAGGTCTTCCCGCTTTTGCCGCCGGCAATTCAGGGCATGGGTACATCGAGCGGTTTCTCGATGTATCTGGTGGATAGCGGCCGCAACGGCACCGACGCATTGACTGCCTCATCCAAGGAGCTGATCGCGCTTGCCACGGGCAATCCGAAGATCAGCTCGCTTCGAAGCGACAGCCAGGACAATGAAACGCAGATGAAGATCATTCTCGATCAGGAAAAGATGGGGGCCATGGGCGTCGATCTTGCCTCCGTGAATCTCATGCTGACGACGATCTTTGCCGGCAGGGATGTCAATGACTTCACGCTTAACGGCGAACTCAAGCCCGTCTATGTCCAGAGCGACGCGCCCTACCGCATGCAGCCGGACGACCTCAAGTTCTGGTATGCCCGCAACACCAACGGCGAAATGGTGCCCTTCTCCTCCTTCAGCGAGGTGAAGTGGATCAACGCCCCGCCGTCTCTCGCCCGTTACAACGGAACAGGCGCAATCTCGCTTGAAGGTACAGCCGGGACAGGCGTCGCCTCCGGTGAGGCCATGGACGAGATGGAGCGCCTGACGGCAAGCCTGCCGGGCGGTTACACCGTGGCGTGGCAGGGCATTTCCTACCAGGAACGTCTGTCCGGTTCACAGGCGCCCATGCTTTATGCGCTGTCGGTGCTCATCGTGTTCCTTTGCCTCGCCGCGCTTTATGAAAGCTGGTCGATCCCCTTCTCGGTCATTCTGGCCGTCCCGGTGGGTGTCCTTGGCGCTTTGACTGCGGCCCACTTCTTCGGTCAGACAAACGACGTCTACTTCAAGGTGGGCCTGCTGACGACCATCGGCCTTGCGGCGAAAAACGCGATCCTGATCGTCGAATTCGCCAAGGAGAGGCAGGAGCATGGATTAAGTCTGGTGGAAGCTGCGCTGGAAGCTGCGAAGCTGCGCCTGCGTCCGATCATCATGACGTCGCTTGCCTTTATCCTCGGAGTCGTGCCTCTCGCGATTGCAACTGGAGCGGGTTCTGCCGCGCAAAATGCAATCGGTATCGGGGTGCTGGGTGGTATGCTTTCTGCAACACTGCTCGGAATTTTCTTCGTTCCGTCCTTTTTCGTCATCATTCGTCGCCTTTCAAGGCGTTAACAAAACAAAAATGGGCTGTGCCAACCGTTAATACGCTGCTAGAAATGTTGCCGATTTGGCTAATGCACGTTTCTACGGCATATCGACCGCGCAGCCCATTTGTCAGCAAGCCGCGCTCGGTAAGCCAACCTATAGAATTGGGAAAATTATATGCTGTCTATTCGCGCAACTCTTCCCCTGACAATGCTGCTGCTTTCAGGCTGCGTCGTCGGACCCGACCACAAGACCCCGGAAATCCAATTGCCGGGAAAGTTCGCGGAAGCTGGGAAAACCGGTAATGGCGATATAAGCACCGTTGCATGGTGGACGGCCTTTAACGACAGCCGCCTGAACGGTTATGTTTCAACTGGCCTGGCGCAGAACCTGACCGTGATGCAGGCGATAGAGCGCATCAATCAGGCGGAAGCCCAGGTGATCGCGGCCGGTGCTGACGGTCTGCCGGGCCTGACGGCCAACGGCAGCCACACGACCAGTGAGACCAAGGGAAGCTACCGTGACGTTCCCGTCACCAACGTGTCTTCGGGCAGCCTCAGCGTTTCCTGGTTCCTCGACCTTTTCGGTCGCTATCGCCGGGCAACGGAAAGCGCCAATGCATCGCTTGATGCCGCTTACTCTACCGTCGACGTTCAGCGCCTGACGCTGATTTCATCCGTCGCCGCAGCCTATATCGACGTGCGTTATTATCAGGAGCGTCTGGCGATTGCCCGCCAGAACCTGGGTTCCCGCCGCGAAACGCTTGACCTGACCAAGTTGCAGCTTGAAGCCGGTGCAGCGTCGCGCCTCGATGTCGTCCAGTCCGAAGGTCTGGTCAATTCCACGCTGTCGCAGATACCAGGCCTCGAAACCAGCTTCCGCAAGGCCGCACATCGCATCGCGACCCTGCTCGGCATGCCGGCCTCGTCGCTCATTGCTGAACTGCAAAAGGGCGCTCGCCAGCCTGTTGCGCGTGCAGTTCCCCGCACCGGTATTCCGGCCGACCTGATCCGCAACCGTCCGGACATTCGCGTCGCTGAACGCAATCTGGCCGCTGCGGTCGCCTCGATCGGCGTCGCTGAAGCTCAGCTTTATCCGAGCATCGAACTCGGTGGCGCGATCACCCCGAGCTACAATTTCCTGAGCGGCGGTGGCAGGGGAACGGCCAATAGCTGGTCGTTTGGCCCAAGCCTCGTTCTGCCGATCCTTGATGGCGGCAAACTCCGCGCCAATGTCGACCTGACCAACTCGCAGGCGCGCGAGCAATATCTCGTCTGGAAATCGACCGTTCTTAACGCAGTGGAAGAAGTCGAGAACGCTCTGGCCGCCGTCAATCGCGACCAGCGTACCGTAGACGCGCTGAGAAAGACCGTCGCCTCCTACCAGGAAGCGCTGCAGCTCTCCACCGCCAGCTACCGTGATGGTGCATCGTCTCTGCTCGACGTTCTGGATGCTCAGCGCTCGGTCTCGGATGCGCAGGCAAACCTTGCCACGGCGATCCAAACGACCGCACAGGACTATGTGTCACTGAACGTGGCGCTCGGCGGCGGCTATGCCGTTGGCCAGCCTGCCCCGAAGAAGGTGCCCGGCCCCACCCGGACCGCGGCGAAGGCTATGTAAGACACGGCAAACCAAAAAAGCCCGCGTTTCGACGCGGGCTTTTTGTTATTCCAGACACAAAAAAAGCACCGGGTAACCGGTGCTTTTTGTTTAACCCGCGATCAGGCTCAGCTCTTGGCACGCTCGACGTAGGAATTGTCTTCCGTCGCGATGACAACGCGAATACCGGCGTCGACATGCGGCGGAACCATGGTGCGGATGCCGTTGGAGAGGATTGCCGGCTTGTAGGAAGAAGAAGCCGTCTGGCCCTTCACGACCGGTTCCGTTTCCACGATTTCCAGCGTCACGTGGCGCGGCAGTTCAACAGACAGCGGATTGCCTTCGTGGATGGACAGAACGCAGGTCATGCCTTCCTGCAGATAGGCCTTCTGGTCGCCCATGGTGTCAACGTCGACAACCACCTGATCGTAGTTGGCCGGGTTCATGAAGTGGAAACCTTCGCCGTCTTCATAGAGGAACTGGAAGTTCAGGTCTTCGACGAAAGCCCGCTCGACCTGTTCGGTGGTGCGCCAGCGCTCGGAGACCTTTACACCATCAACGATGCGGCGCATGTCCACCTGCGTGACCGGCGTGCCCTTGCCGGGATGAAAGTTCTGCGCGGTGAGAACAACGTAAAGCTTGCCGTCCACGTCGAGAACATTGCCCTTGCGGACGGATGAGGCGATAACCTTGACCATATGACTTCCTTGTAACTCGATGAAATGCGTCGTAAAGGACTGCGCGGCAGCACCGGCCCCGTCAGACATTTTGTCTTTTTTCTGGGGCGCAACTACCTTAAATCCGCACGAATTGCCAGCCTTCTACAGCAATTCGCGGAAGAGTGCCTAGCGGTTTTCCGCCCGGAATTGCTTTAAATGACGCGATCAGGCGTTTTGCGGGGCGTTTAACCGCAACAGGCGCCGCAGAGAAGACGGAAAAGAAGAGAAGATGCGCGCAAACAACGAGACAATGTCGCCCTGGTGGACGCCCGACGTCCATGCCGACCGCCGCGCTTTTCTCATTGGCCGCAATGCGATCCAGTCGGCATTTCGCAGCCACTTTGCCCGCGCTGATTTTCTCGAGGTCGATACCGCCACCCTGCAGATTTCCCCCGGTAACGAGGCCCATCTGCACGCCTTTGCTACGGAGGGCCTGACGCCGGGCGGCGATGCCGTACCGCTCTATCTCCACACCTCGCCGGAATTTGCCTGCAAGAAGCTGCTTGCCGCCGGTGAAAAACGCATTTCCTGTTTCGCCCATGTTTACAGGAACCGGGAAAGAGGCCCCTTGCACCATCCGGAATTCACCATGCTGGAATGGTATCGGGTCGGTGAAACCTATGAGAGCCTGATGAAGGACAGCGCCGATCTTCTGGCGCTGGCCGCTGAAACCACCGGCACAAAAAACTTCACCTATCGTGGCCGCAGCGTCGATCCCTTTCTCGAACCTGAACGGTTGAGCGTCGCGGAGGCATTCGAGCGTTATGCGGGGATAGACCTTCTGGCCACCATCAGCCGAAACGGTGAGACAGACGAGCGGCACCTCGCCGCCAGCCTCACCAATGCCGGCATCCGCGTCGCCGACGACGATACCTGGGCGGATATGTTCAGCCGCGTCATCGTCGAGCGGGTGGAGCCGGAACTGGGCTTCGGCCGCGCCACCATTCTCGATGAATATCCGACGAGCGAAGCAGCCCTCGCCCGCAAGTCTGCGAGGGATGTGCGCGTCGCAGAACGTTTCGAGCTTTATGCCTGCGGCGTGGAACTTGCCAATGCCTTCGGTGAATTGACCGACGCCACTGAACAGAGACGGCGCTTCGAAATGGAGATGGCCGAGAAGCGACGGGTCTATGGCGAGACCTATCCGCTGGATGAGGATTTTCTCGCTGCACTGGCCATCATGCCGCCGGCCAGCGGCATCGCGCTCGGTTTTGACCGGCTGGTAATGCTGGCGACCGGCGCTCCCCGTATCAATCTCGTCATGTGGGCACCCGTTGCGGAATATGGACGATGACAAGGCTCGAAACCATCAAGACACCCGAAGCACTTGTCGAAGCGGGGCTGGTCGAGGCCAGCGCACTGGAGGGCCTGCGCGCGGTAACGCAGCGTTACGCGCTGGCGATCACACCACCGATTGCCGATCTCATCGACAGCCGCGATCCGCAGGATCCCATTGCCCGGCAATTTGTGCCTGATACGGCCGAACTTATCCACCTTCCCGAAGAACGCGACGATCCGATCGGCGACGACGCCCATAGCCCTGTGCATGGTATCGTTCATCGTTATCCCGACCGGGTTCTTTTAAAAGCGGTGCATGTCTGCCCCGTCTATTGCCGTTTCTGCTTCCGTCGCGAAATGGTCGGCCCGCAGGGCAACGGTATGATGAGCCCGGAGGAGCTGGACGCCGCATTCGACTACATAAATGCCAACTCGGCCATCTGGGAAGTCATCCTCACCGGTGGCGATCCGCTGGTGCTCTCGGCGCGACGCCTGTCCGACCTGATGAAGCGGTTAAAAGACATACCGCATGTGAAGATCGTCCGGTTCCATACCCGCGTGCCGGTCGTCGATCCTGAGCGCATCGACGGGCCGCTTATCGAAGCCCTCAAGGCCAGCGGCAAGACCACCTATGTGGCTCTGCACGCCAATCACGCACGCGAACTTGGCGATCAAGCCAGAAGCGCCTGCGCGCGGCTGATTGATGCCGGCATAGCCATGGTCAGCCAGACGGTGCTTCTGAAGGGCGTCAATGACGACCCGGCAACTCTGGCCGAGCTTATGCGCGCCTTTGTTGAGACCCGCATCAAGCCCTATTACCTGCACCATCCCGATCTTGCCCCCGGCACCAGCCATTTCCGGCTGACGATCGAAGAGGGCCAGCGAATCGTTTCCGCCTTGCGGGGGAATCTCTCCGGTCTCTGCCAGCCGACCTATGTTCTCGACATACCCGGCGGCCACGGCAAGGCGGCAATTGGCAGAAATGCGGCCGAAAAAACCCGTGAGGGCTGTTATTCTGTAGCCGATTTCAACGGCAACGATCATATTTACCCGCCGCAGACACCCGGCAGCAATTAAAATAAAATAAAAAGCCCGCTGTGCCGGGCTTTTGTGGGCGGCCACCAACGAAAACAAAAATTTCACAATTCCGCCCCTCTCCTGTCATCATAAAGAAAAATATTCTACCTATAACAATCAGCATTGATTTTAGTGCAGGTCTGGAATATCAGTGTGTAACTGGAGAACGAGTCTCCTGATTCCGGGCCAACACCAATACAGGGAGTGTGTCATGTCAAAATATATCAACATTAACGCAATCCTTGGTCTTGTGTCCTGGAACGCTGGATTTAAATCCACGTGTTCCCGCTGCTGTCGAATGTGACTTAACGGTCTCAATTTCCTGAAATTCAGTTCGACAACATGCTGTGAAGTAGCCACAGCGGGAGTATATCTATGCAAAAGCAAGTTATTGAATTCGCTGGCGAACCCGTCGGCATCGTCATACCGGACAATGACCGGTTGAAGTTTATCGCGGTAAAGTTCCACGTTCACGATCTGGACGAACAGAAGTTCGACAGTGCCGATGACGTGCGGATCGCAATCCGTGATCTCGTGCGCAACCGGAATCTGGCCGCGGCCTGATGCGGGAAAACTATCGCCCGCTCACAGAACCGTCAAAACCAAAGCGCGCCAAATATCGGGCCCCAAATTGCGGGCCGATGGCGCGCTTTTATTTTGCATGACAATTCGTCTGCCGGCGTGACGCAGCCCATTCAGGGTGTATCAAAACACGCCGATCCGCTGATCTGAAAAGCCCCGACAAGGCCCTCCCCCCAAAGACACACATCTTGATCTAATGAAGCGGCGTACCGCCCAGGGAGCACCATCACCTTTACAGCGATGTGCCTATGAAGGCTTATCCGCGTCAGAACGCGGTAAAAGTCAGCGTCGTCAGCGAGCGGACGATCCCCGGAATATTGACGATGTTCTGGTTGATGAACTTGCCGATATCCTCTTCCTGCGGAAGATAGATTTTCAGCAGCAGATCATATTCGCCGCTGGTTGAATAAAGCTCGGAAACCAGTTCGGTTTTATAGATGGCGTCGGCGACATCATAAGTCTTGCCGGGCTCACACTGAAGCTGAACAAAAATGGGCTTCACGGACATCTCCCGTATTGGAACTTTCGGTGTGTGGCGTCTGGCACCACACGTCATGGCGCACTATTGGCTGAGCCGCACCAGACTTGCAAGACCGCCCGCCGGTTTACGCCGAAAACGCCCCTGCCCCACGCGCCGCCTCAGCAACGATCCAGTGCCGGAAGCTCTCAAGCGGCGCATAACCGGCGCGATCAGGCATACAGGCAAGATAATAGGCCTCTTCGCTTTCCACCTCCCCCGCGACAGCCGCAACCAGACGCCCGCTTCGCAACTCCTCCTCGATCATGAAGGACGGAATGAGCGATACGCCGAGCCCCGCACCTGCGGCTTCAGCAATGGTTGTGAACTGATCGAAAAGCATGCCATGCACATTGTCGAAACGCACATCATGGCTGCGAAACCATTGTTCCCAGGCATCCGGCCGGGTCGTCATATGCAGCAGCGGCACCTGTAACAGATCGTCCGGCCTTGAAAGTCCATGGCGCTCACTGAAGGCGGGGCTGCATACCGGAATGACCTTTTCATGCATCAGGAAAACCAGCTCGGTGCCCGGCCAGTGTGGCAGACCGAAATGGATCGCCGCGTCGACGGTATCGGTCCGAAAATCGAACAATGACGAGCGCGTTAAAAGATTGACCGAAACACCCGGATGCCGGGTGATGAAATCGGGAAGGCGCGGCACGAGCCAGCGCGTGCCGAAGCTGGGCAGGACACCGAGATTGAGCGTGCCCCCATCCGGATTGGCGCGTAGATTAAGCGAAGCGGTCGATATGCGCCGCAGGGCTTCGCGAATTTCCCGCGCATAACCCTCCCCCGCCCTTGTCAGCCGGATCGTCTGCCGCTCGCGGAGAAACAGCGCCACACCAAGCTGTTCTTCCAGCGCCAGAATCTGACGGCTGACGGCGCCCTGCGTCAGGCCGAGTTCCCTCGCCGCAGCGGTGACGCTGCCCGTCCGCGAAGCGGCTTCGAAGGCCGCCAGCAGCGAAAGCGACGGCAGAAAACGGCGCGGCGGCAGAACCATATTCCCTCACGGAATGAACTCTTGACGATATGTCGATATTCAACAGGTATGGTCACTTGTAAAGTCTCATAAACAAGGGCTTGTCACTCATACGAAAAACAAATGAACTGGCCCGGAATATGGTGGAACGATGTATAACGACCCCCGCTCGCACGGCCTCTGGGAAAAGACCGCGCCGCAGCCGCCCGCAACGCCCGCCTTGCAGGGCTCGGCGGTTGCCGATGTCGTGATCATCGGTGGCGGCTTCACCGGGCAATCCGCCGCCCTGCATCTTGCTGAAAGAGGCGTAGACGTCGTCCTTCTCGAGGCTAAGGAAATCGGCTTTGGCGGCGCAGGCCGTAATGTCGGCCTCATCAATGGCGGCATGTGGGTCATGCCCAGGGAATTGCCGGGTGTATTGGGCGAGGTTTACGGCGAACGCCTTCTCGGCCTTCTGGGCGATGCACCATTGCTCGTCCGCGCACTGGTGGAAAAACACGAGATTTCCTGCGAGATCGAAAAAAACGGCACCCTGCATTGTGCCGTTGGCGAGAAAGGCCTCGCGGAAATTCGCGAGCGCTGCGAACAATGGGCGGCGAGAGGCGCGCCTGTCCGTGTTCTCGATGCCGATGAAACTGCAAGGCGCACCGGCAGCACTGGCTATTCCGGCTCTCTTCTGGACACCCGCGCCGGCACGATTCAGCCGCTTGCCTATGTTCGTGGTCTAGCGGCCGCCGCGCAAAAGGCAGGTGCGCGGCTGCACACCGCAAGCCCCGTGGTGGCAACCGAACGCAGCGGTGGACAATGGGTGGTGAAGACGCCGCAGGGATCGGTAACCGCCAACTGGATCATCGTGGCCACCGAAGCCTATAGCACCGGCCCTTGGCAGATCGTCCGCGATGAGCAGACCTACCTGCCCTATTTCAACTTCGCCACCAGACCGCTCAGCGACAACCTGCAAAAAAGCATCCTGCCGAACCGCGAAGGCTGCTGGGACACGAAGGAAATCCTCTCGTCGTTCCGCATGGACAAGGCCGGCCGGCTGGTCTTCGGCAGCGTCGGCGCCTTGCGGGGCACAGGCGCCGCCATTCATCGGGCCTGGGCGAAACGGTCGCTGAAACGGCTTTTTCCGCAGTTGGGTGAAACGGAATTCGAATGTGAATGGTATGGCCAGATCGGCATGACCGACAATGCCGTGCCGCGCTTTCATAAATTCGCGGACAATGTCGTAGGCTTTTCAGGATATAACGGCCGCGGTATCGCCCCGGGTACCGCCTTCGGCAAGGTAATTGCACAGCATATTCTGGGTGACATAGCCGAAAGCAACCTGCCCTTGCCGATCACGGAACCCAAGGCACAGGCTTTCCGTGCGGTGAAGGAAGCATACTACGAAGCTGGCGCGCAGATCGCCCATTTCGCCGGCGAGCGTTTCTGATCAGCTATGCCTGCAATGTTTGGCACAGGCCGAACATGACGAATGAAAGGTTTTCGAACTTTTTCACCGACCGCACCAGCCAAAGCTGCGGCCTTTCCCCCGACCCATCGATATATTCTTGAAAATATAATGATTGCCCTATAGGCCTATCGATATATTCATCAAAATATCTCGAAACGGGGGTAACAGACCATGAGACTTTTGCGTCGCAACTTCTTCAAAACCATTGCCGCCGCCACCTCCTTCTGGGTGGCAGCTTCCTTTGTGGGTGTTCCGGCCCATGCCGCCGAAAAAGTCACGGTCTTTGCTGCCGCGAGCATGAAAAACGCGCTCGACGCCATCAATGCCGAATGGGCAAAGGAAGGCGGCAACGAAGCGACCGTTTCTTATGCCGCAAGCTCCGCGCTCGCCAAACAGATCGAGCAGGGCGCGCCGGCGGATATCTTCATTTCCGCTGACCTTGCATGGATGGATTATGTCGCCGAAAAGAAGCTGATCAACGCCGACAGCCGCTCCAATCTTCTTGGCAATCGCATCGTTCTCGTCGCTCCCGCAGACAAGGCAAAGCCCGTCGATATCAAGCAGGGCTTCGATCTTGCTGCTCTCGTGGGCGATGGCCGTCTGGCCATGGGCGCGGTCGATTCCGTTCCCGCCGGTAAATACGGCAAGGCGGCGCTGGAAAAGCTCGGCGCCTGGTCTTCGGTTGAAAAGAAAGTCGCCGGCGCGGAAAGCGTGCGTGCCGCTCTGCTGCTCGTCTCACGCGGCGAAGCACCCTATGGCATCGTTTATCAGACCGACGCAGCCGCCGATCCGGGCGTAAAGATTGTCGGCACCTTCCCGGAAGACAGCCACCCGCCGATCATCTACCCGGTCGCCGTTCTTTCGGAAGCAAAGTCTCCGGCTGCAAAGGCCTATCTGGACTTCCTGAAGTCGGCCAAGGCAACGCCCTTCTTCGAAAAGCAAGGCTTTACCGTTTTGAAATAAGCTTGTCTCAGGCCCACCTCCCGGTGGGCCATGAAACTTGACGATTGCAGGATATGGCATTGCATTGGTGGACACTCAGCCCTGAAGAATGGACGGCGATCAGGCTCAGCCTGTGGGTGTCCTCCATCGCCATGTTCGCCAGCCTGCCCTTCGGCATTGCAGTAGCCGTGGCGCTTGCCCGCGGCCGCTTCTGGGGCAAATCGCTGCTCAACGGCATTGTCCATCTGCCGCTCATTCTGCCGCCCGTCGTCACCGGCTTCCTGCTGCTCGTTCTCTTCGGCCGCAGGGGCGCCATCGGGCAATTTCTCGATAGCTGGTTCGGCATCGTCTTTTCTTTCCGCTGGACGGGCGCCGCACTCGCCTGCGCCGTCATGGCCTTCCCACTGATGGTGCGCTCCATCCGCCTCTCCATCGAAGCGGTGGACCGCAAGCTGGAAGAGGCAGCGGGAACATTGGGGGCAAGCCCGCTCTGGGTGTTCCTCACCGTCACTCTGCCTTTGATCCTGCCCGGCATCATCGCCGGCATGATTCTCGCTTTCGCCAAGGCGATGGGCGAATTCGGCGCGACCATCACCTTCGTGTCCAATATTCCCGGCGAGACCCAGACACTGTCTGCCGCCATCTACACCTTCACACAGGTGCCCGGCGGCGATGCCGGTGCATTGCGGCTGACCATCGTTTCCGTCGTGATTTCCATGCTCGCCTTGCTCGTCTCGGAGTTTCTGGCCCGCATCATCGGCAAACGGGTGAGCATGGAATGACGCTCTCGGTCTCCACTCGCCATCGCCTCGGCTCCTTCGAACTCGACGCGTCATTCACCTCCGAAGGCGGCGTGACCGCACTGTTCGGGCGCTCCGGCTCCGGCAAGACCTCGATGATCCGCATCATTGCCGGCCTGCTGCGGCCGGATGAAGGAAAGGTCTCGCTCGATGGCGAAGTACTGGCCGATAGCGGAAAGCGGCTGTTCCTGCCGGCGCATAAACGACGTTTCGGTTATGTCTTTCAGGAGGCGCGGCTCTTCCCGCATCTCAGCGTGGCGCAGAACCTGAATTATGGCAGATGGTTCACCTCAGACAAAACGAAGGTCGTACAAGAAGACCATATCGTCGACATGCTGGGCATCGGCCATCTTTTGCAGCGCCGTCCGAACAAACTCTCGGGCGGCGAAAAACAGCGCGTTGCCATCGGCCGCGCCTTGCTCTCTTGCCCCAGACTGCTGCTGATGGACGAACCGCTCGCCTCGCTGGACGAGCAGCGCAAAGCCGAGATCATTCCCTATCTCGAGCGGCTGCGCGACGAGACGAAAATTCCGATCGTCTATGTCAGCCATTCCATCCAGGAAGTCGCCCGCCTTGCCGACCGCATTGTGGTGATGAAAGACGGTAAGGTGGAAGCCGAGGGAACCGCGGCCGAAGTTCTGGGGAGACCCGATTTCAGCAGCCATCTGGAGCGGCGGGAAGCGGGCAGCATCCTGTCAGGGCACATCGAAAGCTTCGATGCACGGCACGGGCTTGCCGCCGTCAGACTCAACACAGCGCTGCTTCAGGTTCCGGCAAAAAAAGGAACACCCGGCAGCCCTGCACGGGTGCTGATACCGGCTCGCGATGTCATGCTGGCTTTGGTGAAACCCGAAGGCCTTAGCGCACTCAACATTCTCGAAGGCCATATTGCAGATATCTCGGTCAGCGAGGGCGGCATGGTGACGGTTCAGGTGGATTGCGGTGGGGACATCATCCAGTCACGCATCACCGACCTCTCGCGCGAACGCCTGCAACTGGCGCCCGGCAAACCGGTGCATGCGATCATAAAATCCGCGGCTCTCGATCCGTATTGACGGCGGCCTGCGGATTACGATTGGCCTCTAGCCAGTCGATATCCTGACGCAAGACTTCGTTCATCTGCTTTTGCATGCCGCGATAACGTTCCAGCAATTCAGCACCGAAGGCGGTCAGCGCTGCCCCGCCGCCCTGCTTGCCGCCGCGCTGGGATTCGATCACCGGCTGCCTGAACATATGGTTCAGCGCATCGACCAGCAGCCATGCTCGGCGATAGGACATGTCCATTGCCCGGCCGGCGGCAGAGATCGAGCCGGTCTCCACAATCAGCTCCATCAACTCGATCTTGCCATGGCCCAGACGTTCTCCCGGCGGAAAATCAATGCGGAGAACAGGTTTCAGCGGCGGACGTGTCTCGCTCATCGTTCAAAGACCCCCGGCATGAAGATCGCAATAGGCTTTCTGCGCACCCTGCTGCGGCAGGGCCGTCGCCTCGTAGACGCCGCGCGCCACAGCTCGCGCCATCACGATGGTGGCCAAATGACAAAGTTCGGCGAAATGAACCCCGCCCTCCAGCGGCTTCTCCCCGATCGCGGCCGCGAACACGGTGTCGCCGTCGCTCGGCAGATGAGCGGGCAGTACGGCGCGGGCCAGCCCATCATGCGCCATGATGGAAAGGCGATGCGCCTGCGCTTTTGTTAGGACGGCATCGGTCACGACAGCGCCGATGGTCGTAGCGGTAAGATTGACGCCCTTCAGCCGAAGCGCGGTATCATCCGCCGTGAAGCGTCCGGGAAAACCACAATCGCCGAATTCACCCTGCACTTCGAAAGGCGCGGACCAGAAATGGCGGCTGGTGCCGACAGTTGCCGAGCCGAGCGCATTGACGGCAACGATGGCAGCCACTTTGTAACCGCCGGAACTGATGGCACTGGCTGAACCCAGACCACCCTTGAAGGTGGCGGTCGTCGCACCCGTTCCTGCGCCCACCGTTCCGAGTTCGAAAGCCTCGCGGCCTGCCGCCTTGAAAGCCGCATACCCCATCTCGCGATAGGGCGAATGCAGCCCCCAGTCCTTGTCACCACCATTCAGCAAATCCATGAGGATTGCCTGCGGTACGATGGGAACGCGGGCGGAGCCAACCTGCAACCCACGACCAATTTCGCGCAATCCGGCCTGAACGCCGCCCGCCGCATCCAGCCCGAAGGCTGAACCGCCTGATAAAACCAGGGCATCCACCGTTTCAACCGTCATCGCGGGGTCGAGCAGGCCGGTGTCACGCCCGCCCGGCGCACCGCCGAGAACCGAACCGGAGGCGATGACGGGCTTTTCGAAAACAATCGCCGTGACGCCGGAGCCGAGGGAGAGATCGGTGACATTGCCGACCGAAACGCCGTCGATATCCGTGAGAAGATTGTTGCGTGCCGCCATGCCGTTCCCCTTTCCTCCCGGTATCCCGCCGCCGCAGGGCACTGTCAACGCAAAAGGTGACGTGCCCGACCTTGGCGGAAAACCGCGATCAGGAGAATACCGCCGTCCCGATAACAGGTGTCGATGGAATGGCCATGTCCCTCGGCTCCAGCGGCCCAGACAGAAAGGCTTGACGGCCAGCCTCGATTGCACGAGCAAAAGCCTGCGCCATTCCGACCGGATCACCCGCCCCGGCAACCGCCGTATTAAGCAGAACGGCATCATAGCCAAGTTCCATCACCGTCACCGCATGCGACGGTCGGCCGATACCGGCATCGACAATCAGCGGCACATCGGGAAACCGCGCCCGCATCGATTTCAGCGCCGTCAGATTGAGCGGTCCCATGGCGCTGCCAATCGGCGCGCACCAAGGCATCAGCACCCTGCAGCCGGCATCCAGCAGTTTTTCAGCCACGACGAGATCGTCGGTCGTATAGGGAAAGACCTCGAAACCGTCTTCGCAAAGGATTTTCGCCGCCTCCACCAGTGCAAAAACATCAGGCTGCAAGGTATCGTGATGGCCGATAACCTCCAGCTTGATCCAGTTGGTGCGGAACACCTCGCGGGCCATCTTCGCCGTCAGCACCGCTTCCTTGACGGTGTGGCAACCGGCGGTATTGGGCAGGATATGACGATCCAGCTCGCGGATCAGCTCGAAAAACTGCCCGCCCTTTTTGCCGCCCGCCGTTTCCCGGCGCAGCGAAATCGTCAGAATATCCGTGTTGCTGGCCCGCACCGCATCGGCAAGCACGGCGGGGGAAGGATAACGCGCCGTGCCGAGGAGAAGGCGGGACGAGACCTCACGGTCACAAAGCGTCAGCATGGCCTCAACCTCCCTGCATCGGCGAGAGGATTTCGACACGGTCGAAGGCCTTCAGCAGGTAATCGGCACGTTCTTGCGAATGCACCAGATCGCCATTGACCGCCGTCGCCAGCCACTCGCCTTCATAATCGAGGCTGGCGAGCAAGCCGGCCAGCGTTTCACTGGCGAGATCAAGTTCGTCGCCATTCACCAGAAGTTTCATGATCCTGTTCCTTTCGAGAGAGTGTGGCATACGATCTCAGCCACCTGCCGCGCCATCGCTGGCGAGAGCAGAAAGCCGTGCCGGTGCGCACCGTTGATGAAGATGGTCCGCCCGTCCTCGGTGACGTCAGGCAGATTGTCGGGATAGGCGGGGCGCACGCCCGTGCCGGTCTCGATGATTTCCGCCTCCGCAAAGGCCGGATGCAAGGCATAGGCGGCATTGAGGAATTCCATCATCGAACGGGCGGAAATTGCCCCGGTATCCTCCGTCTCGATCATCGTCGCGCCCACCATGAACCGGCCAGGCTCGCGCGGCACGATGTAAAGCGGAATGCGCGGATGCAGCAGCCGGACGGGACGGGATAGGGAAATCTCCGACGTGGCGAGATAAAGCATCTCTCCCCGAACGCCGCGAAGGTTGGAAATTTCTCCCACCGCCGCGGACCCGATGCAATTCACCACCCGGTCGAACCGCTGTTCATCCACCGAAACGCCCATATGAAACCGCACGCCCATACCGTAAAGCCGCTCATAGAGTGACTTCAGCGCAAAACGCGGATCGAGATGTCCCTCGCCCGGGAAGTAGAGTCCGGACCGGAACCGGCCGGCAAGATCAGGCTCCAGAGCGGCGATTTCACCCTCATCCACCAAGTGATAGCCGCTGGTCCGCGATGCGAAACGCGATAGCTCCGCCTTGTCGCGGGCAGGCGCCACGACCAGCGTGCCGTTGCGGACCACAAGACCGGGTGTCGCTTCGTCCCACCAGTCAAGCGCCGCCTTACCGAGCGTCAGAACGGCCTCTTCCGCGCTTTCACGCTCGCACCACGGCGCCAGCATACCGCCTGCATAGAACGACGCCCCACGAGAAGGCTGAGCATTGCGCTCCGACACCTCGACAGCAACGCCGCTCCGCGCCAGTTCGAAGGCCGCCGTCAATCCGGCGACCCCCGTTCCCTTGACAAGGACACACATTTTATTCGGCATTCGCAGGCGTCGGAAGCGGCATATAAAGCTCGCCACCCTCCTTGAAGCGGGCGGCCATCGCCTCCAGCCCCTCCTTTTGCGCCTCGGCGCGAATATCATGGGAAATCCGCATCGAGCAGAATTTCGGTCCGCACATGGAGCAGAAATGCGCAACCTTGTGCGCCTCCTTCGGCAGGGTCTCATCATGGAAGGACCGAGCCGTATCCGGGTCCAGCGATAGGTTGAACTGATCTTCCCAGCGGAACTCGAACCTTGCGCGCGACAGCGCATCATCCCGCACCTGTGCCGCCGGATGGCCCTTGGCAAGATCGGCAGCATGGGCGGCAATCTTGTAGGTGATGACGCCGACCTTCACGTCGTTACGATCAGGAAGGCCGAGATGTTCCTTCGGCGTGACGTAGCAAAGCATCGCCGTGCCGAACCAGCCGATCATCGCCGCCCCGATGCCTGACGTGATGTGGTCGTAACCGGGCGCGATATCGGTGGTGAGCGGTCCTAGTGTATAGAAAGGCGCCTCGCCGCAGGTCTTCAGCTGCTTGTCCATATTCTCCTTGATCTTGTGCATCGGCACATGGCCGGGGCCTTCGATCATCACCTGGCAGTCCTTGGCCCAGGCAATCTGCGTCAGCTCGCCCAGCGTTTCCAGTTCCGCAAACTGCGCCGCGTCGTTGGCATCGGCAATCGAGCCGGGACGCAACCCGTCACCGAGCGAGAAGGAGACGTCGTAAGCCCGGCAGATATCGCAAATCTCATCGAAATGCTCATAGAGGAAACTTTCCTTGTGATGATGCAGACACCACTTGGCCATGATCGAGCCGCCGCGCGAGACGATGCCGGTAACGCGGTTGACGGTGAGCGGAATGTAATGCAACCGCACCCCGGCATGGATGGTGAAATAATCCACCCCCTGCTCCGCCTGTTCGATCAGCGTATCGCGAAACACCTCCCAGTTGAGGTCTTCGGCAATGCCATTGACCTTCTCCAGCGCCTGATAAAGCGGCACCGTGCCGATCGGCACCGGTGAATTGCGGATGATCCATTCGCGGATATTGTGAATGTTGCGCCCGGTCGAGAGGTCCATGACGGTATCCGCACCCCAGCGGATCGCCCAGACCATCTTCTCCACCTCTTCCGCCATGGAGGACGTAACGGCGGAATTGCCTATATTGGCGTTGATCTTCACCAGAAAATTACGGCCGATGATCATCGGCTCAAGTTCCGAATGATTGATATTGGCGGGAATGATGGCCCGGCCCGACGCCACTTCCTGCCGAACGAATTCGGCCGTCACGTAGTCAGGGATATGCGCGCCGAAACTCTCGCCGTCGCGCACCAGCTTCTCCTTGGCCGCCTCGCGCCCGAGATTTTCGCGGATGGCGATGAATTCCATTTCCGGTGTGATGATGCCGGCCCGCGCATAGGCAAGCTGTGTCACCGCTTTGCCGGCAGTCGCCCTGAGTGGCTGGTGGCGCACGGAAAATTCGGGGGTCAGGCGCTCGCCGGTGGCAAAGCCGTTATCCTCCGGTTTAACGTGCCGGCCCTCGTAAGCCCCGACATCACCGCGTGCCACGACCCAGTCGTGACGCAGTCGCGGCAGACCCTTTTCAATCAGAACGGGATGTGTGGGATCGGTGTAGGGACCAGAGGAATCATAAACCGTTACCGGCGGTTCGCCCGCCGTCGGGTGCACCGCGATCTCGCGCATCGGCACGCGAATATGCGGATGCAGGATTCCCGGTTTATGAATTTTCGTGGAGGCGGCATGCGGTCCGGTGGTAACCGACAGCGGGATATTCTTGGCAGCGATATTCATCTTGAGGCTCCAAAGTTTGACAGTGGAGACCCAGTTCGAGCCGGAATGATGGAAAATACCGCAGCGCCGACAGCGCAATGCACACGCCAGCCGACATCAGGTCTTTGCACCGTCCCTACGCCAGTATGAACTGGATCAGGTTCAACGGGTCACTGCGCATGAAAGCAGAATCTCAGCCCCTTGACGGGACACCCCTGGTGAATGGCTCACAGCAAAAAACACCAGCCGCCTTTTGTCAAGGCCGCCGATCAACGCTTGGCAAAGGTGCGGGAATGGCGCATGCTGCCGTTAGTTGTAATTAACCTAACGGTTTAGGTGAATATTATCGTTTGCGACATAACGATAAGCACAAACCTTCCTAATGTTAATTTCATTGGAGATCCGTCGGAATGAATGCGACTATTCGTGAAATACTGGCAAAATTCGGCCAGCTTCCCACCCCCGTCGATACGATTGCAGATGAAGCAGATCTTTATGCGGCAGGCCTCTCTTCCTTTGCATCGGTGCAATTGATGCTGGGCATCGAAGAAGCATTCGATATCGAGTTTCCCGACAATCTGCTGAACCGCAAGTCCTTCGCCAGCATCAAGGCCATTGAAGACACCGTTAAGCTCATTCTGGATGGTAAAGAGGCTGCCTGATGAACGTGACCGTAGCGCCGCAGGATGAAACGCTGTCCGCGCGCGCGGGCCGTGTCGCGACCATTGCCGCCAAACATGCAGACGAGGTGGATGTCACCGGCAGCTTCCCGCAGGAAGCCGTCGATGCACTGCGGCAGGAACGCCTGCTGGGCATCCAGGTCCCCTCCTCGCTGGGCGGCGAAGGCGCATCCCTGCAGCAAATCGCCGATATCTGCGCCCGGCTTGGCCAGGCCTGTTCGGCAACGGCGATGATTTTCGCCATGCACCACATCAAGCTGTCCAGCCTGGTGGAACATGGCGAGACAAGCGCATGGCATGCGGGCTTCATGAGCCGCATCGCCGGTGAACAGCTTCTGCTCGGCTCCGCAACCACCGAGGGCGGCATTGGCGGCAATCTGCGCAATTCCATCTGTGCGATCGAGGTCGAGGGCGAATTTTGCCGGCTGGAAAAGGACGCCACCGTCATTTCCTATGGCAGCAATGCCGATGCGATCCTCATCACCTCGCGCGCCCACAAGGATGCCGCGCCGGCCGATCAGGTGATGACCGTTTTCCTGAAAAGCCAGTATACGCTCGAAAAGACCCATATCTGGGATACGCTCGGCATGCGCGGCACCTGTTCGGACGGTTTCCTGTTTCGTGGCGAAGCTCCCGCAGCGCAGATTTTCCCGAAACCTTTTGCGGAAATCGCCGCGCAATCCATGCTCGCAAGCTCCCATCTTCTGTGGAGCGCCGTCTGGTACGGCATCGCGTCGGATGCGGTGCTGCGCGCGCAATCCTTTGTCAGGGCCGCGGCACGCAAGTCGCCCGGCACCGCTCCTCCCGGCGCGATCCGGCTTGCCGAGGTTTCCACCAAGCTGCAGGTGGTGAAATCCAACATCATTGCCGGCATCAAGGCTTACGAGGACACCAAGAGCGATGCCGAAAAGCTGATGTCGATGGCTTTTGCTGTCGCCATGAACAATGTGAAGATCTGCTCTTCGGAAACCATTCTCGAAATCATCGACCACGCCATGCTGGTCTGCGGCATCATGGGTTACAAGAACGGCACGCCCTACAGCCTCGGCCGGCATCTGCGCGACGCGCATTCCGCCCGTTTGATGATTTCCAACGACCGTATTCTCGGCAATTCCGCCAACCTCCTGCTGGTTCACAGGCAGGACACCAGCCTCTTGGGATAAGACCATGGACATGCAAACATCGTTCCTCGATCGACTGTTCGAAGAAGGTCTGCTGATTGAAACCGGTGTGGACGGTCTTTATGGCCGCAGTGGCCAGTTCGAGGACGTGATTGCCGCATTCGAGCGGCTGATCGACCGCACGGGCGCCGCCGATGGCGCCGAAGCGATCCGTTTTCCGCCCGGCATCAACCGCGCCTATTTTGAAAAAAGCGGCTACATGAAGAGCTTCCCGCAGCTCGCCGGCACGGTCCATTCGTTCTGCGGCTGCGAGCTTGACCATGTCAGCCTTCTGAAATCCATGGATGAGGGCGAAGACTGGACCAAGGACCAGAAAGCCACCGACATCGTGCTGACGCCGGCGGCCTGCTATCCGCTTTATCCGACGATCGCCAAGCGCGGCGCGCTACCTGCCGGCGGCGGTCTCTATGACATCCAGTCCTATTGTTTCCGCCATGAGCCCTCCAAGGATCCGGCGCGCCAGCAGCTTTTCCGCATGCGTGAATATGTTTGCATGGGCACCGAGTCCGACGTCACCGAATTCCGCCAGACCTGGATGGATCGCGGCGTGGAGATGATGAAGGCGGTCGGGCTCGACGTCACCATCGATGTCGCCAACGATCCTTTCTTCGGCCGTGCCGGCAAAATGCTCGCCAACAACCAGCGTGATCAGAACCTGAAATTCGAACTGCTGATCCCGGTCACATCGACGACCAACCCGACAGCCTGCATGAGCTTCAACTATCATCAGGATGCCTTCGGCCAGAAATGGGGCCTCAACCTCGCCAACGGCGATGTCGCCCATACCGCCTGCGTCGGTTTCGGCCTTGAGCGCATCGCGCTGGCGCTGTTTGCCCATCATGGTCTGGATGTGAAGAAATGGCCTGCAAAGGTCGTGGAAACCCTCTGGGGCTGATTATCCATGCGGCAGATTTTCCCCGGTCTCGATCCCAAAAACTATGTGCAACATCCGCTCCATTCTTCCGAGAGGATGTGGCCGGAAACCAATTGCTACATTGATTTGTGGATCGAGGTGCTGGCGGCCAGGGGCCTGCCGCCGGAAGCCATGTTCGGTTTCACCCTCACACAGGATTTCGAGGGCGACCAGTTCACCTTCTTCAAGGTGCCGCTGGAAGATCTCGAAGCGCTTTATGGCGTTCGCGCCACCGAGCTTGCGATCTTCGACCGGGTGGAAAACCACATCGAAGCGCAACTGGAGCGCGGCCGCATCTGCCTGATCGAGATGGACAGCTTCTATATGCCCGATACCCATGGGGTGAGCTATCAGAAGGAACACGGCAAAACCACAGTCGCCATCAACCGGCTGGACCTGGCGAACCGGGAACTCGACTATTTCCACAATGCCGGCTTTTTCCATCTGTCAGGTGAAGATTTCGACGGCTTGTTCCAGCATCATCTGGCCGAAACTGATCCACCCTTCCTGCCCTACACCGAATTTGCGAAATTCGCAGACAGCAATGCCTCGCCGGCGCATATTCGCAAGACGGCCGAACGGCTGCTGAAGTTTCATTTTTCAAGACGGCCATCCACCAATCCGGTCAGGGCTTTTTCAGCCGTATTTCCGGCCCAGGTGGAAAAGGTTGCCGACAGGCCTTTCGGCTTCTTCCACAAATATGCCTTCAACACGCTGCGCCAGCTCGGCGCCAATTTTGAACTGGCGGCAAGCCATCTCGAATGGCTGGACAAGCAAGGTTTTTCTGAAGCAAGAGACCGCGCGCTGCGCATCTCCGAGGTTGCCAAAACCGTGCAGTTCCAGCTTGCCCGCGCCGTCACCCGCCGTAAATTCGACGCGCTGGCCTCCGTGCTCGATCCGGCAGCAGACGCATGGGATGGCTTGATGGAAAGCCTTGCGGCAAAATTGTCTGATGCCAGCGAGGCCGCGTGAGAACCTATCTTCCGGGCGAAAGCGAAGAATTGCTGAGTGAAGGCTGGACGCTGACACTGACGCCCGCCGATGCTTACGAGACGCCCTCTGAAATTCCGGCAGCGCTTGAAAGCCTGCACGTCTCCGTTCCCGGCACCGTGGCGCAGGCACTGGAAATGGCGGAAAAATTCGATCGGTTTGCCCCTGTCGCACTGAACGACAAGGATGCCTGGTATCGGCTGACGATGATTTCCGATACGCGGGAGCGGGCCACCCTGCGCTTCGATGGCCTCTCCACCATTGCCGAAATCTTCTTCAACGGCGAACTGATCGCCGCCAGCCAAAGCATGTTTGAAAGGCTGGAAGTACCGGTCCAAATGACAGGCGCAGACGAGCTTTCGATCTGCTTTCGGGCACTCGGCCCGAGGCTCGAAAAAACCGGCCCGCGCGCCCGCTGGCGCCCACAGATGATGAATACGCAGGGGTTGCGGCTGATCCGCACCACGGCGCTCGGCTATATGCCCGGCTGGTGCCCGGAAATCCATGCCGCCGGCCCATGGCGACCCATCAGCCTCATCAAACAGGAAAGCGTGCTTTGCAGCCTGCGATCTTCACTTGACGATACCGGCACGGGAAAGGTCAGCATCGTTCTAGAAGCGAACCGCGACATCCAGTCCGCACGGGTGATTTGCGCTGGTTACAGCACCAATCTTTCAAAGGGCGAAGACGGCAAACTTCTAGGCGAACTGCTCATACCGGGCGTCGAAATCTGGTGGCCACACACCCATGGCAGGCCCGCACTGCACGATGTCGTTCTTGAGTTGGACGGCAAGCAACACCGGCTCGGGCGCACCGGCTTTCGCCAGCTTGAGATCGATCACGGCGAGGACGGCAACGGTTTCGGGCTCAAAGTGAACGGGCAACCCGTTTTCTGCCGTGGGGCGGTATGGACGACGGCCGACATCGTGCGCCTGCCGGGAACGAGGCCGGACTACGAGCCATGGCTCAAAAAAGCAGCCGAAGCCGGCATGAACATGATCCGCATCGGCGGCACCATGGCTTATGAGACACCGGAATTCTTCGCGCTTTGCGATGAACTCGGCATCATGGTCTGGCAGGACGCCATGCTCGCCAATTTCGATTACCCGGCAAAAGATGATGGCCTGCGCCAGCATATCGTTACGGAAATCTCGCAATTCCTCGAGGCGACAGCGCTTTCTCCGTCGCTCACCGTTTTCTGCGGCGGCAGCGAAATATACCAGCAGGGCGCCATGCTCGGCCTGCCGGAACAGATATGGAAGGTGACGCTCACCGAGGAGATTATTCCTGATGTGATGGCTGAGAGACGGCCGGATACGGCCTACGTCGCCAATTCACCTTCTGGTGGCGCGTTGCCATTTTTCCCCAATGCCGGGGTCGGTCACTATTATGGTGTGGGCGCCTATTGCCGTCCGCTGGAAGATGCCCGCCGCGCCGATGTGCGCTTTGCTGCTGAGTGCCTGGCCTTTTCCAATATTCCCGAACAGGAAACGCTGGACAAATATCTTACCGGCGTGGCCGTGCATGATCCACGCTGGAAAGCACGCACGCCGCGCGATCGCGGCGCGTCCTGGGATTTCGAAGATGTTCGCGATCATTATCTGAAGCTGCTTTACGACGTTGAGCCGGACGTTCTGCGACGCGAGGATGGCGGGCTTTATCTCGACATGTCCCGTGCAGCAACAGCCGAGGTCATGGAGGCGACTTTTGCCGAATGGCGGCGCAGCGGTTCCTCTTGCCGGGGTGCGCTGGTCTGGACCTTGCAGGATCTCGTTCCCGGTGCCGGCTGGGGTATCATCGACGCCACCGGCCGGCCCAAATCCGTCTGGCACGCATTAAAGCGGGCGTTCCGCCCCATTCAGCTCAGCCTGTCCGATGAAGGCACCAACGGGCTGGACATCCATCTCATCAACGAAACCGGCAACGGCTTAGACGCCATGCTGGAACTGACCTGCCTGCGCGACGGCATGCAGCCAGTCGTGCACGCCAAACGCCCGCTGACGCTTTCACCGCGGCAGAGCCAGATAATTGCCTCAACCGATTTGTTTGGCGCCTTTTTCGATACGACCTATGCCTATCGTTTCGGCCCGCCATCCCATGATGTCACGGTCGCCCGGCTTCGTGATCTCGCAACCGGGCTTGTCATCGCCGACGCCTTCCATTTCCCGCTCGGCCGGAAAAAGGCGCTGCATGCCGCCAGTCTGGCTCCGGGTCTCAGCGAAACCAATGGCAACTGGTCGCTCGAAATCGGTACGGACCGGCTGGCGCAATCCGTCCATGTGTCGGCAGAAGGCTATCTCGCTTCGGAAAACTGGTTCCACCTCGCCCCCGGCGAGAACAAGACAATCAATCTCGTGCCGGAAACCGGCACGGTCGAAACGCCACCTTCCGGCGAGGTGGTATCATTGGGGTCCGGCCGGCGCTTCGCCTTTTAGAGCCAGCCGCTTCACCGCATCGATAAAGATTTTTTTCGCTTCCGGAGTCGAAAGATTGTGATCGGCATCGGCAATAATTGTCAGCGACACATTCTGATAGGCCGAAAGCCCACGACCATCGGCATCGAAATAATAGCGGAAATGCTCAAGCCCGTCGTCATTGTCGCTGTAGAGCAGGCTAACGGCAGTGCCCTTTGCCTTGAGTGAATCGAATGCACCGTAAACGGCGCGGCCTTCTTCACTGCCCCGGCGGAACAGCCTTGCCGTTTTTGTCGAAAGCTTCTTCATCGTCGCCTTGACGATGTTCAGCCCGGCACTGACGACATCGACATCGCCGCTGAAGAGACGCCTGAATGTCGCCCCCTGGCGAAATCGCTGGCTATACTCCCCAAACGAACGCGGCCGTTTGTGCAGTGCTTCATCAACCGAGCGGCCTTTCTGCCAGTGGAAGACGACCGGGTTGACCGCCGCTACTGCGCTGATCCGACTATCCGCAAGCGCGCCGTTGAAGGCGAGATAGGCGCCGCTGCACCGGCCGGCCGCGATGAAGGGACCTTTGCCGCGCCGCTCGAGAAAATCGAGTGCGGCAGCGACATCGTTATTCTGCGAGGCATCATAAAGAACCTGATCCGGCACATTTTCGACCGGCGGGCTGTCGGCAATATTGGCCGCATCGAAGCGCAGCGAAGCGACGCCGGCACGCGCAAGGGCACGGGCGGTCTGCACGGAAAGCCTGCCCCAGCCCGCATGCCGGTCATAGGCCGCGCCAAGCAGAAGGACCGAAGAAACCGGTTTCCGATGATCCGGCTCGCAAAAGATGCCGAAAAGCCGTCCGCCCTCGCCAAATTGCACCGGCTGTTCGAAAAAACCCTGGCCGCGCTGTGGCGCGTTGATGGTGAAATCTTCCGGGAGTGCCGCAGGGTTCCCGGCATGGGTCTGTGACAAGACCCAATCCACCAACAGGTTCACGACGTCGCCGGATATTTTCGAAAGCGTCGGGCTGGAAACGAGATCGTCATAACCCGAAAACGCCGCCTCCCTCACCTCGCCGCCTATCGTGGCAAGATGTCTGGCGAAATCACTGTCCGTCACCCGGCCGGCTCTCGCCAGCACAAGGACATGGCGGGCTGGAACAGTTTCAAGACTGGAAAGATTGATTTTTTTGATCGTATCCGCAACGCCTGCCGGCATGGCCATGCCGGCAATCGCCCCGGGCTGCGCCAGACGTTGCACGGAAAGAAGACCAAGACCATCATCGATCATCGACGACCACATTGCCAGTTCGCGCAAATAGGCACGGCCGGAGACGACCGGCGCCAGAAAAGCCATCGAACCGACCTCCAGAGCACCGGCAAGCACCTGAGCGGCGATCGGGCAACCGAGACCCTGAGCGACAACGACAACCCCGGAGCAGCCGGAAAGACGCTTCAGACAATCAAGCGCCGCGCGCGTGTCGGAAAGCCAGTCGGCCGCCCGGCCCGCATCTTCCGGTTCAAGCGCGTCACCTGCGCCAAGATAATCAAACCGCAGGCTGGCAACGCCGGAAGCGGCCAGCCGCTCGGCGAGAACCCGCTGGAACTTGCGGCTGCATAGCTCTTCCATGCCCCACGGGCTGACGAAAAGAACCGCATGATCCCGTTGCACATCATTGCGCGCCGGATGAAAAATACCGGCAAGCCCTTCAAAAGAAACAGGATGCGCGATCATCCCATCCGCTGAAATGTCGAAAAGCTGCCGTGAATCAAGGAGAGGTTCGCTGCCTGCACGCTCTGAAATATCTATCGCCATCGACCTTGCCACTATTGCGCCAGCGTCTGGCTCAACCACTACGGGATCACTATACCCAAGTGTCTTAACGCCTGTCCTACACTACAAACAATAACATTAGAGAATTCTAAAAATACTGTCGCATTTACATCGATTGCGACAAAGCGGTTGCAAAAACAATCTTTCAGTGTGGCGGGCAAGCCTCGGTGCGAATGCTATTTTGCTCGAAACCGCTTGAATATACTGATAAATAGCGAGTCACGTACCTATTTGCAGGAGGAGCTTGCGCTACCCGGCCACCGGATCGTTTAGACACCGCGCAAACCAACACCCCGGGCTTACCCCGACAGGTCATAGAAGTTTTATATGGAACAAAGCCTTACGCGTTACATCTGGTCGCACACGAGGCGGCAGCAGCTTTTCATTCTGCTGATTGTGGCCCTGTCCATGATCCCCTACTTCCTCGCCTTCGATCTGCCCAAACAGATCGTCAACGGGCCTATTCAGGGAGATGGCTTCGAAGGGGCGAACGCGACGCAGCTTTTCATGCATCTCACGGTCGATATTCCCTATTGGGGCACCGTGACATTGTTCCCCGGGCTCGAACTCAACCGCATGTCGATGTTGATGGCGCTCAGCCTCACATTCCTTGCGCTTGTCGTCATCAACGGGCTTTTCAAATATTACATCAATACCTTCAAGGGCCGCCTTGGCGAACGGCTTCTCCGGCGTATCCGCTTTGAGCTCATCGACAGGATCCTGCGGTTTCCGCCCACCCACTTCAAGCGGGTCAAGGGTGCTGAAATCTCCAGTATGGTGAAGGACGAGGTCGAGCCGCTGGGTGGCTTTACCGGCGACGCCTTCGTGCAGCCGGCGCTTCTCGGCGGTCAGGCGCTCTCCGCGCTCTTCTTCATTCTCGTGCAGAATTTCTGGCTGGGTCTGATCGCTGCTTTCATGGCCGCCATTCAGGTCGGCATCATCCCCAAGATGCGCCGCCGCCTCATTGAACTCGGTCGCCAGCGGCAGTTGAGCGCCCGCCAGCTAGCCGGGCGCATCGGCGAAATGGTCGATGGCATCGGGACCATCCACGCCTATGATACCTCCAATTTCGAGCGCGCCGACGCCTCGCACCGGCTCGGCGACATCTTCAAGATCCGTTACGATCTCTACCAGTGGAAGTTTCTGGTCAAATTCATCAATAACTTCCTCGCACAGCTCACGCCGTTCTTCTTTTATGCGCTCGGCGGATATCTCACCCTCAAGGGCAGCCTCGATGTCGGCCAGCTGGTCGCCGTCATCAACGCCTATAAGGAACTGCCCGGACCGCTGAAGGAACTGATCGACTGGGATCAGGCCCGCCAGGACGTGCAGGTGAAATACGAGCAGGTCTTCGAACAGTTCAATGCACCGAACATGATCGAAGAAAACGTACAGAAACTGTCGCCGGGAGCCGTCGCAGCCATCACCGCACCGATCGTCATCACCAATCTGACGCTGGAAGACGATAGCGGCAGCAGACTTCTGGAGCAGGCGTCGCTGAAAATCGAGCCGGGTGAAGTCATCGCCATCGTCGGCGGCGCGGGAGGCGAAGCGCTTGCGGATGCGATCGGTCGTACACTCTGGCCGGCCTCCGGCAAGATCAGCATCAATGATGTCGACATACTGGAACTGCCAGAATCACTGACGGGACGTCGTATCTCCTATGTCTCTTCGGACAGCTATTTTTTCCACGCCAGCCTGATGGACAACCTGCTCTACGGCCTGAAACACGCCCCGCTCGCAGACAAAAACTACGAGGGTGCGGCTCTGGAACACCGCAAGTGGGAAATCCGCGAAGCCAAGATGGCGGGCAATCCGTTGATCGACATCAACAGCGAATGGATCGACTACGCTTCCAGCCCGGCCGGGGACGGTAAGCCGGAAAATCTCATTCGGGCAATCCTGGCCGTCCTCGACAGCGTGGAACTGTCGCAGGATATTCTGGAATTTGCGCTGCGCTCGTCGATCGACCCTCTGACCGACCTGCATCTTGCCGCCCGCATCGTGGAACTGCGGCATGTCCTGCGTGCAGAACTGGAAAAAGAGAACCTGAGCGGCCTCATCGCACCCTTCGAGCTTGAGAGCTACAACAGCGAGGCGACGGTCGGCGAAAACCTGCTGTTCGGCACCATGCGGGACTCTTCCCAGACGATCCGGACCATCATCGAAAGCGATTATTTCCGCTCGCTGATGCGCGAGACCGGTCTTGTCAAAACCCTGTTTGAAATGGGTTACACGATTGCCGAAAACATCGTCGAAATCTTCGCCGACCTGCCGGGAGACCACCCCTTCTTCCAGCAGCTGACATTCATGACGCCCGATGACATTCCGGTCTATCAGCAGATGCTGCAGCGCCTGCAGGGCCGCGGTTTCGATGATGCCAATGAGAGCGAAAAACGCGCAATGCTGCGGCTGAGCTTCTTCTACGTCGAGCCGCGCCAGCGTTTCGGCCTGTTGTCGCCGGAAATCATGAACCGGATCGTCGAGGTCCGGCACATGTTCCATGAAAAGCTGCCCGACAGCCTGAAGAACATCATCGAAATCTACGATCCGACGAAATATATGAGCGCCACCAGCCTGCTGGATAATATTCTCTTCGGCAAGGTCAGCCATCGTTATACCGATGCCTCCCGGCGCATCACCCGCATCGTCGCCGATGTCATGCGCAAGCAGGGCGTCTACGAGCGTGTTCTGGCCGTGGGTCTGGATTTCAACCTCGGTGCCGGCGGCAAGCGGCTTGGCCCGCTCCAGCGCCAGAAGCTCAATCTTGCCCGCGCGCTGATCCGTAAATCTGATTATTACGTCTTTAATCGCCCCCTTCCCGGCCTTGATCCGCGACAGCAGGAGGAAATTGTCGAACGGGTCATCACACTCCTGAAACAGAACAACAATAACCCGTCAATCATATGGGTTCTGTCGAATGCAACGCTTTCGCGCATGTTCGGCCGGGTCATATTCGTCCATCAGGGACTGGTCACCGCCGACGGAAGTTACGAGACTCTGGCGCAGGAAAACGGTACATTCAAGGATATGGTCGCAACATAAATCCAAGAACGTGGCCGAGGTGGAACAAGAATAGGGTAAGGCAATGCTCTTCAAAGAAGAAATTCAAATGCTGAAACGCGTCCCGTTTTTTTCGGAAATGGAACCGTCGAAGCTCAAACTACTCGCTTTTGCGTCGGATCGGGTATCCTATCATACAGGTGACGTGCTGTTTCGGCAGGGGGATGTCGGCGATGCGGCCTATGTGGTTCTGACCGGCAAAGTGGATGTTCTGGTCGATTCCCCGTCAGGCACATTGAAGGTGGCGGAAATGACCGGCAATGCCATCGTCGGTGAAATCGCCATCCTCTGTGACAGCGTCAGAACCGCGACCGTGCGCGCCTCCACCAATGTGGAAGCCCTGCGGATCGGCAAGGAACAATTCTTCAAGCTCATGTCCGATTTCCCGGATATTACCATAAAAGTCATGCGCGTTCTTGCCGAACGCCTCACCCAGACGACGACGGAACTCAGCAAGGCGCGCGCAAGCGCCAGAACATGAGCGGCAATTCCTTGCTACCCCGACGGGCGATATTAGAAAAATAAATGTCGCACCATTGCAATATAAATGAAATGCTGACTGAATAAGAGGTAAGGGCATCCGCTAAAAAAGGCGGATATAAGAATCTATAGAGACAACGGGCTTCATGGGAGGAAAGCGTGCAAGATTCCGTTGTTATTGGGGTGTGTCATGGCGTTCGATTCCGACACAGCAAGTCGGGAAAGTAATAGAAATTTTCGGGTAAAGATCTGGGGTGCGCGGGGAACGCTTCCTGTTTCAGGTGAAAACTTCCGAAAATATGGCGGTAATACCATCTGCATCGAGGTACGATGCGGAGACCACGTTCTTTTGTTCGATGCGGGGTCGGGGCTTCATCCCGCCGGTCTGGCATTGCGGGCGGAAGGCATTACCGACGTCGATCTGTTCTTCTCGCACTGTCATTACGATCACATTGTCGGCTTCCCCTATTTCAAGCCGTTTTACAACAGTTGCAACGACGTCGCTATTTGGTCTGGTCATCTCGCCGGCATCATGACAACGCGGGAAATGCTCAAGGATTTCATGAGCCCACCCTGGTTCCCCGTGCCGCTGGAGGTTTGCTGCGCAAAAATGGTGACGCGGGACTTCATCCCCGGCGACACGCTCAACCCGCGCACCGACCTTTCAATCAGAACCGGAATGCTCAATCATCCCGGTAATGCCATCGGGTACAGGCTGGACTGGGAAGGAAAGTCCCTCGCCATCATCACCGATACCGAGCATGAGCCGGGCAGCATCGACGAAACCGTGCTCGATCTGATCAGGGATGTGGATCTTTTCCTCTACGACGCCATGTTCACCGATGAGGAAATGGGCCTTTATCGCGGTTATGGCCATTCCTCCTGGCAACAGGCTATTCGCCTCGCCAAGCTGGCTGGCGCAAAAAATGTCGGTTTCATCCACCATGCCCCAAGCCGCAGCGACGAGGAACTGGACAGCATCGAGAAACAGGCAAAAGCCCAGTTCGACGGCGCATTCGCGGCCATGGACGGCCAGATCATCGAACTCTGATCGCGGTCACCGCAACCTCTTGGTCACGGCGAAGGTTTGGGGTGCTTGGCAACGCCCCCAAGTCGCGATTGCAATCGTACGTCCAGAAAATTTCCAGCAAAAATGCGCAGCGGCTTTACCTGCGGAAAATGCGTAAGAACAAAGGGCGAGAGCTCACCGAACGATTCCTTTTAAACAGGACGCGCGTCAGCGACATTCGAACACGCACAATTGACCGTCGCCAGCCTTTTGCTCCACGATATTGCCACGAGATTCCCTGCACTAAGAGCGTCACGGCTTACTAGTGATGATTCTGCGCTGAGCGACCACACGATGGGATTTGCATGATCCGTTTCTTTTCGGAAACCAACTTAAGACAGGCCCGGATTTTATCCGGTCTCATCATATTTGCTTTTGTATTTTCCCATCTTTTCAATCACTCCCTTGCACTCATCTCGATCGACACCGCCGAACGGGCGCGAAAATGGTTCAGCCTGATCTGGCTCAATCCCGTCAGCAGCCTGCTTTTTTATGGTTCGGTTCTGGTGCATGTCTGTCTTGTCCTGCGCTCGCTTTATCTGCGCAGAACATTGCGCATGCCGTTGCGCGAAGCGCTTCAGCTCATTTTCGGCCTGTCGATCCCGTTTCTGATCATCGGCCACGCCGTCAATATCCGCGTGTCGCATATGATTTATGGCATCGATGTCGGCTACTACTCGGTCATCCGCAGGCTGTGGATCAACAACCCGATACAGGGCGCGTGGCAAAGCCTCGCCTTGATCGTGATCTGGGTGCATGGATGCATCGGCCTGTATTTCTGGCTGCGTTACCGCGACTGGTATCCGCGTATAGCCGGGCTATTCATGACGGTGGCGGTGATGCTGCCGCTTCTTGCGCTGCTGGGCTTCAGCGATGCCGGCCGATGGCTGGCGGAGATCGACGAAAAATATGCGCTTCCTCCGGGACTCGTCGACAATACCGTTCAAAAAGACGAGCTACCGCTGCAACGGGAAATGGAGACGCAGATCAGGTTCATCACCGGAACGGTGGAAACGTCGTTTATCGGCGCGGTGATGCTGGTTTTTGTCCTGCGCGGCGTGCGCAGCTGGCGGCAACGCTTGACGGCCATCGAAATCCGCTACGAACATGGCGCGCAGGCGCGTGTGCCTGCCGGGCTGAGCATTCTGGAGGCCAGCCGGCTTGCCGGCATACCGCATTATTCCGTCTGCGGTGGCAAAGGGCGCTGCTCAACCTGTCGGGTCAAGGTTCTGGACAGCAAAGGTCCGCTTCCGCCGCCCGGAGACATCGAGCAGACCACATTGCGGCGCATCCATGCCGATTCCGATGTGCGGCTCGGCTGTCAGCTACGCCCCACGAGCGATCTTGGTATCGCGCTCCTCGTTTCGCCGCCCCAGCAGAGCGATCTGCCGGTCGATACGCAGCTGGCCCGCCCCGGCCGGGAAGAGGAAATCGCCATCCTCTTTTGCGATCTGCGCAACTTCACCACGCTTTCCGAGGCGAAGCTGCCCTATGATGTCGTCTTCCTCCTGAACCGTTATTTCACCATCGTCGGCCAGGCTGTCGAGCACGCAGGCGGCCATCTCGACAAGTTCATTGGCGATGGCGCCATGGCCCTGTTCGGACTCGGAGAAAATGAGGAACATGCCTGCCGCAACGCGATGAAGGCAGCGGCCACCATATTGCGTGATATCGCAATCTTAAACGAGGGGCTGGAAAAACAGTTCGCCGTCCGTCTGGAAGTCGTGGTCGGCATTCACGCCGGCCCAAGCATCGTCGGTGTCATGGGATATGGCGCCGCAAAAACCCTGACGGCTATCGGCGATACCGTCAATGTGGCAAGCCGGCTCGAATCCAAGGCCAAGGAAGTCGGCGCGGCCATCGTTGTTTCCGAACCGGCTCTTATTCAGGCAGGGCAGGATATCGCCGACCTTCGCAGCGAACAGATCTCCATTCGCGGACGGAACTCGCAGATGAAAGTTTTCCTCCTCTCGAAGGAAGAGAGTGAACGTTATCTATAGAAGGCCGAGGCGCTTGCTGTTTACCTGCGCAGGTTCAAATCTTGCGATAGAGAAAATAGCGGTCCGTCGGCACGCTTTTCGGCACCGGCAGCGGATTTAGCAGGGGATGATCCAGCGGCAGACCGCTGACGGCGACGCCGCCTTTCGCCAGCACGCCCGCGGCAAGATCCGGCAACCACGTCAATGTAACCGCGTCCTTTTCCGGATAGCCCGTGCCGATATCGGCATGCACCATCGCCGCATCTGCACCGATGAAGGCGGGCGCGGTCTCCGAGATTTCACCAATAACAAGATCCTCCGCCGCCGGAACGGAGGAGGCATGAGCTCCCATGGCCCTGTCGAAGGCGATGATACGACGGTTGGGAAACAGTTCCCGCAGGTGATTGAAAGTGCGTCCGTTTCCGAGACCGATTTCCATCAGCGCACCCTCTTCCGGCAGATCGAGATCGGCCGCGAGGTGGTTGAGAATATCCCGCTGCGCGGTCAACCGGCGAATAAAACTGTCCAGTCTGCTCATGGTCCGTCCGTATCAGGCCTTGATGATGTGTTTTGCGGCAATATCTCGCCGCGCAAAGACATTTCGCGTATCGATGATCAGCGGCGCCCATTCACTGAGCGCGGTATAATCAACATTGTCATGGTCGGTCGCCACGAGAACGGCATCGAAAGCGCCGATCGTCTGCCTGTCCCACGGCACCGATTTCATACCCATCAGGTGGCTGTATTCGCGGGTTTTCGGAATTTCCGCCACATGCGGATCATAATAGGCCGCTTCGCCACCACGCTCCTGAATAAGCTCGATGAGTTTCAGCGAGGGGCTTTCGCGAATATCGGGCACATTTTTCTTGTAGGCGAGGCCGACGACAAGAACCTTCGAACGGCTGAGCGCCTTTCCGGAATGAATGTCGAGCGCTTCCGCAACCCGCCCGACAACGTGGCGCGGCATGCCGGTGTTGATTTCCCCGGCAAGTTCGATGAACCGCGTCGGCAATTCATATTCGCGTGATTTCCAGGTGAGGTAGAATGGATCAATCGGTATGCAGTGGCCGCCGAGACCCGGACCGGGATAAAACGGCATGAAACCGAAAGGCTTGGTTTTCGCCGCGTCGATCACTTCCCATATGTCGATGCCCATCGCCTCGTAAACGACCTTGAGTTCGTTGACGAGCGCGATATTGACGGCGCGGAAGACGTTTTCGGTGATTTTCACCGCCTCGGCCGTGGCGTTTGTCGAAACGGGCACGATCTTTTTGACCACCGATCCATAAAATGCGGCCATCAGTTTTCCGGCCGCTTCGCCATCCCCGGCAACGACCTTCGGAATGGTCGAAGTCTCGAAATCGCGATTGCCGGGATCTTCCCGCTCGGGCGAAAAGCCGATGAAGAAATCGACACCGGAGACCAGCCCGCCGCTCTCCATAATGGTCTTCACCACCCCGTCAGTCGTGCCCGGATAGGTGGTCGATTCCAGCACAACAAGCTGCCCCTTGCGCAGATAAGTGGTGATCTCCCGACAGGTCTTTTCGACATAGGATAAGTCCGGCTCGCGATATTTCGTCAGCGGCGTCGGCACACAAATGGCGATCACGTCACATTCGGCCAGTCGGGCGAAATCGGCGGTGGCGACGAAGCCGTCATTCTGCCGCACACTCGCCAGCACCTCATCAGACACCGCCTCGATATAGCTGCGGCCCGCATCGATCGCGGTAATTTTACCGGGGTCGATATCGAATCCGACGACCTTGAACCCGGCCTTGGCCACCGTCATGGCCAGTGGCAGGCCGACATAGCCGAGGCCGATCACACCCGCCTTGGCGGTTTTGTTTTCGATGCTGGAAAGCAGGGTCTGGGAGACATCAGGAGAAGTCAAAGCGTGTCACGCTCCGCGCATGTGCAAAAGATGCCTTTCAGTTGGGCAAGAATGGCCGGGCTGTCAAGGCTCGGCCCTTTCAAATTCCGGTTGACGCCGATGCGGCGGCCAACGCACAACCTTCGGCATGAAGATCGCCTTTTATTCGCCGCTCAAATCACCCAACCATCCCGTTCCCTCTGGAGACCGGTTGATGGCCCGTCTGCTGATGCAGGCAATGACGATGGGCGGCCACGCGGTCTTCGTTGCTTCCGAACTGCGCAGCTTTTTGAAACAGGCGGATGACCCGGCACGAACCTCGCTCGTCGATGCGGCCGATCGCGAGATCGAAGCCATCGCTCAGCGCTGGCGACGGGAAGGCCCCCCGGACCTCTGGTTTTGTTATCATCCGTATTACAAAGCCCCGGATTTACTCGGACCGGAACTCGCCAGACGGTTCGATATTCCCTACGTCACCGCCGAAGCCTCCTATTCGCCAAAGCGCAATGGAATGGGTTGGCAGGCGATACAGGATGAATTACTGGCCGCGTTGAATGCAGCCGCCGTGAATATCTGCTTCACGGCGCGGGATCGCGAAGGGCTTTTGCGCGCTTCCCCCACTCTGCACTGGAAAATGTTGCCGCCCTTTATCGATGTCGGGACTTTTCTTGAAACTGCCCCACACCCAACGCCGGCAAGGCTCATCACCGTCGCCATGATGCGCTCGGGCGACAAGCTGACCAGCTATCGCGCCCTTTCAGAAGCACTCGCTTTGTTGCCGCAGGACCTCGACTGGACGCTGGATATCATTGGTGACGGGCCGGAACGCTCGGCTGTACAGACCATGTTCAGCGCATTTCCCGACAACCGTCTTGTCTGGCACGGCGAAAAAACCGCAACCGAGATCACAGCACTTCTTTCAAAAGCATCCCTCTACGTCTGGCCCGGCCATGGCGAAGCCTATGGTCTTGCCTATCTGGAGGCACAGGCCGCCGGCCTGCCCGTGGTGGCCGAAAAAGTGGCCGGTGTTCCCGAAGTGGTAAAATCCGGCACCACCGGATTACTGACACCGGAAAATGATACAGCCGCCTATGCCGACGCGATCAAAAGCCTGCTCGGCAATGACAGGCAGCGCGAAAAACTGGCAAAAGCGGCCCGCCAGTTCGTCGTCAATCAACGATCTCTGGAAAACGCCGCAACAGAGCTGAATAATATCCTGCTGCAAGCAAAGGCGCGAAGATCATGAGTGTGGAAAAACTCGTTGCAGCACTGGACGAATGCGGCCGGCGCGGCATGACCGCCGATCTATGGCTCCGGGACGACGACGCCGTGGAGCCGACACCCGCGCTTGATACGCTGCTTGATCTCTGCCGCAGCTTTGCCGTTCCGATCACCCTCGCGGTCATTCCCGAGATGACGACGAACAGGCTCGCGCAATATCTGGATGCGTCAGATATTGCCCATGTGGCCGTGCATGGCTGGTCACACACGAATTATGCCGGAAACAGCGAAAAGAAACAGGAACTCGGCGCTCACCGGGAGCTTTCCCTCGTTCTCGACGAATTGCAATCCGGACTGGATAAGCTCCATGACCTGCATGGCAGCCGTCTCGTGCCGATGCTCGTGCCGCCATGGAACCGCGTGGATGCCAGCATCGTGAAAGAGTTGGCAGGCATCGGCTATCGCGCCCTGTCCGTTTTCGGCCCGGAGAAAAACACCCTGCCGCCGCGTCTGAATACCCATGTCGACGTAATCGACTGGCACGGCAGCCGGGGCGGCCGCGATGACGACATCCTTTTCGCCGAAACCGCCACACGAATTCTGAAGACCGCCGAAGACGGCGGCACGACCGGCATCCTCACCCATCATCTCGTGCATGATGAGAATGTCTGGCGGTTTCTGCGGCGGCTTTTCGAGGTGACCTCGAACCATCCTGCCGGCCGCTGGCGCTCCTCGGCGAATATCGTCAACGAAATCTCACCATGACTTCCAGGCGATCAGCAAACCATCCTTGTCGCCGAGTTGCTGCCGGAGCGCTTCGACCGCCGCAAACGGCGTGCGATCGGCAAGCGACGCCGCAACAAATGCCGCCGGCGCGAGGCTGATGCTTCCCGCCCGGGCGATGACGGTAAAGATCAGCGGTCCGGTGGACCACCAGGCGGGTGCACGCGGCATTTCTTCGAGAATACCGGGAAACACCTCCAGCATCCTGCGAAAGACCGGATGTCCAGCCGGAGCGGCAATAAAGGAATTGGCAAGCAGCATGCTGCCCTGACCCGTATCACGCGGCGTCTTTTCATCGAACGCCGTCAATCCGGCCAAGGGCAGGAAAGCGTCGAAACTCACATCGTCCCGCGCCGGATACCAGTCACAATCGAGATAGATGCCGCCAAAACGCTCCAGCACGATATAACGGGCCACATCCACCGCGCCCGGATAATCACCCTGCTCCAGCATGGTTTTAAAGACAGCGTCTGCAAACACGCCTTCCCGCTCAAGATCAACCTCCCGCCAGAGACGATAGTCGTATCCATGTCTTGCAGCATGGGCGGCCCAGGCTTTCACCGATACCGGCAGCGCTCTTTCGCCGATCCATATCTGGTGAATGATCCTCGGCACATCCTCCCTGCTTTTGAGATTGATCGTGTGGCGCTCTTCCGGCGAAAACTGTGCATATTTTGCCAGAACCTGCGGCGGCGGCACGAGCGTATATTGGTAACCGATTTTGGCAACCATATCGCCTTCGGCCTTGGCGAGACGCAGCCGCGCTGCATGCAGCCGGCGCGGCAGACCGAGCACCGTCTGCTCGCCCATCATGTAACCGTCTTTTGCTGCAACCAAAGATAGGAGAAGCGCCTGGGCTTCCGCATATTGGCCGTCATTTTGCAACTGTCGGGCTTTCTCCAGCTGCGCGTCATAATATTTCTTGTCGGACATGGATCCTCATCCAGAAACGCTCGTTAACATATCGCTAAACACGAGCCATGAGGCAAGCCGTAGCGTTTAGGAAGCCGGCTTTGAATTCGTTAAACAATTCGATGTTTCAGAAGCATAGACAGACAACAAACCCTGCGATAACGTACCTTTAAGCCCTCCTGAGCAAATTGTCACAAGGCAACGATAAAGAGACGGCAAGGAACCCTTTGGCATGAGCGCAGGCGCAGATTTGCTCCGTATTGAAAACCTGCGGGTCTCGTTTTCTCTTATGGGCGGCACGATTGAAGCCGTGAGGGGCACCAGCCTTCGCATTCTTCCCGGAAAAGTCACTGCACTTGTGGGAGAATCCGGCTCCGGAAAATCCGTCATCGGCCAGACGATCATGGGCATCCATCCTAAGACGGCGCGGGTGAACGGCCGCGTGCTTTTCACCGATCCTGAAAATGCCGCAGCCGGTCCTGTCGATCTGCTGCAACTGCCGAAAGACGGCCGGGAAATCCGCTCCATACGCGGCAATCGCGTCGGGCTTATTTTTCAGGAACCCATGACCTCCTTTTCGCCGCTACACACTGTCGGCAATCAGATAGACGAGGCGCTGCGCATCCACAGCATCCTGTCGCCGGCTGAGCGCGCGGAAAAAATGTATGAGACGCTCGACCTCGTAGGGTTCCCCGACCCGAAAAAGGTCGTGAACATGTATCCCTTCGAGCTGTCAGGCGGTATGCGCCAGCGCGCCATGATCGCCATGGCGCTGATCTGTCGCCCGGCTCTTCTGATCGCCGACGAGCCGACGACGGCGCTGGACGTGACCATCCAGGCACAAATCCTTAAGCTACTGCGCGATCTGCAGAGCCGGCTGAATATGAGCATGCTGCTCATCACCCACGATCTCGGCGTCGTCGCAAACATCGCCGACGAAGTTGCTGTGATCTATCAGGGCGAGATCATGGAGGCCGGAACTGTCGACGAGATCTTCAAGTCGCCAAGCCACCCTTATCTCAAAGGCCTGATGAACGCCGTGCCGCATTTCGACATGAAGCCCGGTGAGAGGCTGAAGGCGCTGCGCGAAATCAAGGTCGATCATGAAAGCCTCGTCGGCAAGAAAAACGCCGCCGTGAATAAAACCCCCGGCCCGCTTCTGACCGTAGACAATATCAGCAAGACCTTCACCACCCGCAAGTCCAGCTGGTTCAGCAAAGGCGACGCCAACGCCACCAAGGCGGTCAACAGCGTCAGTTTTGAAATCCGCCGGGGCGAATGCCTCGGGCTGGTGGGCGAAAGCGGCAGCGGCAAAACCACCGTCAGCAAGATCCTCATGCGCGCCGTTCGTCCGGATGAAGGCTCCGTCACATTTCACCGTCCGCAGGGCAACATCGATGTGCTCAACGCCAAAGACGGCGACCTCAAGGAACTGCGCTCGAAAATACAGATGGTCTTTCAGGACCCGATCTCCTCGCTGTCGCCACGCATGACCGTGGGCAACATCCTGAGCGAGCCGCTGGAAATCCATGGACGCGGCGACGCGAAATACCGCGCCGAGAAAGTCCGCAATCTCGTCAAGGCCATCGGCCTTGGAGAAAGCGCGCTGAACCGCTACCCGCACAGTTTCTCGGGCGGGCAAAGGCAGCGTATCGGCATTGCCAGAGCCTTGGCGCTCGGTCCCGAACTGCTGATTTGTGACGAACCCGTTTCCGCGCTCGATGTCTCGGTTCAGGCGCAAATTCTCAACCTGCTCAAGGATTTGCAGAAAGACCTCGGGCTTACCTACCTCTTCATCTCGCACAATCTGGCGGTGGTTGATTATATGGCTGACCGCGTGGCCGTAATGTGTGAGGGCCGCATCGTTGAGCTGGCACCGCGGGAAATCATGATGCGCTCCCCCGTGCATCCCTACACGAAATCGCTGCTGGCGGCTGTGCCCTTTCCCGACCTCGACCGGCCGCTGGATTTCCGCACCATTGGCAAGATCAGCGCGACAGGCAAATTCGACTGGGGCAAACAGTTCCGTGATGAGGGTGATGGCGACATGATTTCCGCCGATCTGGGCGACGGCCATTTCGTTCTTGCAAACGGCAACGTCGACATCCGGGAGCTCCGCCCTTGATCACGCGCCGCACCACTCTCGCCCTGCTGGCCTCCGTCTTCCTGCCGGCCTATGCGCGCGCCGCCTATACCGACGCCGACTACTTCAAGGAAAAACGGGAAAAGGGCGAGTTGCCCGACGTGGCGGGACGCCTGCCGAAAAATCCGCGCGTCATCAATATGAAATCGCTCGGCCGCGAACCGGGAAAACATGGCGGCTCCGTTCGCATGCTGATCGGTGGTCAGCGCGATATCCGCCTGATGCCTATCAGCAACTATGCCCGTCTCGTCGGTTATGACGAAAAGTTCGAGCTGCATCCGGACATTCTGGAAAGTTACGACGTCCAGGAAGAACGCATCTTCACCTTCAAGCTGCGCGAGGGCCACAAATGGTCCGATGGCAGCGATTTGACCTCCGAGGATTTCCGCTATTTCTGGGAGGATGTCGCCCTTAACAAGGAAATCCACAAGGGCGGTCCCCCGATCGAACTTCTGGTCAACAACAATCCGCCACTGATCGAAGTCATCGACCAACTGACGGTGCGCTACACCTGGGAAGGTCCGAACCCGGATTTTCTGGCGAAACTCGCGGCGGCCTCCCCGGCGCGGCTGTTCCTGCCTGCCGCCTATATGAAGCAGTTCCACATCAAATATCAGACCGCGGAAAATCTCGCCAAGCTTATCAAGAAGAACAAGGCGGATGACTGGAGCGGGCTGCATATCAAGATGTCGCGGCAGGTGCGCCCGGAAAACCCCGCTTTGCCGACGCTGGATGCATGGCGCAACACGACCTCGCCGCCGGCCGAACAGTTCGTGTTCGAGCGCAATCCCTATTATCACCGTGTCGATGAAAACGGCCTGCAGCTGCCTTATCTCGATCGCTTCCTGCTGAACGTCACCTCCTCCGACATCATCTCGGCCAAGACGGCGTCCGGCGACAGCGACCTGCAATATTTCGGCCTCGATTTCGCCGATTACACCTTCCTGAAGGATGCCGAAAAGCGTTTCCCCCTGAAGGTGAACCTCTACAAACGCTCGCAAGGATCGCGGGTTGCGCTTCTGCCGAACCTCAATTGCGCCGACCCGGCATGGCGGGGTTATTTCCAGGACGTGCGGGTGCGCCGCGCGCTGTCCCTTGCGATCAACCGGCACGAAATCAACATGGTCTGCTTTTACGGGCTGGCGAAGGAAAGCTCCGACACCGTTTTGCCGGAAAGCCCACTTTACAGGCCGGAATTTGCGGAAGCCTGGAGCGCCTTCGACCGCGCAGCGGCCAACAGGCTGCTCGACGAGGTGGGTCTCGATAAACGCGACGATGCCGGCATAAGGCTCCTGCCCGATGGCCGTCCGGCCTATATCATCGTCGAAACAACCGGCGAAAGCACGCTTGAGACCGACGTGATGGAACTGGTGAGCGATTACTGGCGGCGCATCGGCATTGCGGTTTCCGTCCGCCCCACCCAGCGCGATGTCTTCCGCAAGCGTGCGATGGGCGGCGAAGTGCTGATGTCGGTATGGATGGGCATGGACAATGGCGTACCCACTTCGGATATGCTGCCTTCCGGCCTTGCGCCCACCGGTGACGACCAGCTGCAATGGCCCGTCTGGGGCATCCATTATCTTTCCGGCGGCCGCGAGGGCAAGGAGCCTGATCTGCCGGAGGCCGCACATCTGCTCGATCTCCTGAAAAAATGGCGCAAAAGCGTCACCGAGGAAGAGCGGACGGCGATCTGGCTGGAAATGCTTGATATCTATACACAGCAGGTGTTTTCCATTGGCATCGTCAACGGCGCGCTTCAGCCTGTCGTTCATGTCAAGCGCATGCGAAACGTGCCCGAAAAGGCACTTTTCGGTTATGAACCCACATCTTATCTCGGCGTCTACCTGCCGGATGCCTTCTGGTACGACGGGGACGCCTGATATGCTGCGATATATTATCAAGCGCATCCTCGTCATGATCCCCACGCTGATCCTGATCTCGATGCTGGTCTTCACCATTATCGAATTGCCACCGGGTGATTATTTCGAAAGCTATGTCGCCGAACTGCGCGCCATGGGCGAGACGGCGAACCTTGCCGAAATCGAGGAGCTGCGCGTCCGCTACGGTTTCGACCAGCCCGCGCCGATCCGCTACTTCCGCTGGGCGACCGGCATGCTGGTCGGCGATTTCGGTTATTCCTTCGAATATCAGCTGCCCGTCAGCGATGTGGTGGGAGACCGCCTGTGGCTGACGGTTCTCGTGTCGTTCCTCACCATCATCGTCACCTGGATTCTCGCTTTTCCGATCGGCATCTACTCCGCCACACATAAATATAGCTGGGGCGACTATGGCCTGACCTTCCTCGGCCTGCTCGGCATCGCCATTCCCAACTTCATGCTGGCGCTCATCCTGATGTATTTCGCCAATATCTGGTTCGGTATCTCCATCGGCCATCTGATGGACCGCGAATATCTGAACCAGGCGATGAGCTGGGCGAAGTTCAAATCGATCCTCGAACATATCTGGATCCCCGTCCTCATCATCGGAACGGCGGGCACGGCGGGCATGATCCGCCGCCTGCGCGCCAACCTTTTGGACGAATTGCAGAAACAATATGTCGTGACTGCCCGTGCCAAGGGGCTTCACCCCTTTAAGGTGCTGATCAAATACCCGCTGCGCATGGCGCTGAATTTCTTCATCTCGGATATCGGCTCGATCCTGCCCGCCATCATTTCCGGCGCGGAAATCACCGCCGTCGTCCTGTCGCTCGAAACCACCGGTCCTATGCTCATCCGCGCGCTGCAAAGCCAGGATATGTATCTGGCCGGTTCGTTCCTGATGTTCCTCGCTTTCCTGACGGTGATCGGCGTTCTGGTGTCGGATATCGCCCTTGCCATACTCGACCCGAGAATCCGCTTTGGAGGTGGTAACGTCAAATGACTTCATCCATCCCGAATTCAGGCGAAGCGCTGCCGCATTACGTCTCGACCGCGCCCTTCGATCCCTCCTTGATCGAACCGAACACATCCGGAATGGCAGCCTTCAGCAAGGCGTCGCAGCTGAAGCTCATGTGGTGGCAGTTTCGCCAGCACAAGATCGCCGTCTGGTCCGGTGCCTTTCTGGTGGTTCTTTATCTCTCGATCCTGATCAGCGAGTTCCTCGCGCCTTACAACCTCCATACCCGCAATATCGAGCATATCTACGCCCCGCCGCAGGCCATTCACCTCTTTGATAACGGAAAATTTGTCGGCCCCTTCGTGTACGGCCGGGAAATGACGCTCGACATGGACAATCTGAGGCGTGTCTATCGGGACGTGCCAACGGATGTTCAGCCGCTGCGTTTCTTCTGCAAGGGCGATACCTACCGTTTCTGGGGCATGTTCGAGGGCAGGACCCATTTTGTATGCCCCGCCGAAGGCGGCGAAATGTTCCTGCTCGGCACCGATCGTCTCGGACGCGATGTGTTGTCGCGCATCATCTATGGCGCGCGCATCTCGCTCACTATCGGCCTTCTCGGCGTCGCCATGAGCTTCGTTCTCGGCATTGTGATCGGCGGTCTCGCTGGTTATCGCGGCGGCACCTTTGATCTCATCGTCCAGCGCATCATCGAGGTCCTGCAATCCATCCCAAGCATTCCGCTGTGGCTGGCGCTTGCGGCGATCATGCCGGTGACCTGGAGCCCGATCCTCGTCTATCTCGGCATTACCATCATTCTCGGCATGCTGGACTGGACGGGACTGGCGCGCGCCGTGCGTTCGAAATTGCTGGCGCTTCGCGAAGAAGACTATGTTTTGGCTGCACAATTGATGGGCGCGGGCACACCGCGCATCATCGGCAGGCACCTTATTCCCGGCTTCATGTCGCACCTCATCGCCTCGGCCACGTTGACTATACCGGGCATGATTCTCGGCGAAACCGCGCTGAGCTTCCTCGGCCTCGGCCTCAGACCACCGATCACAAGTTGGGGAATTCTGCTCACGGAGGCGCGCAGCGTCAGCGTCATTGCGCTATATCCATGGCTTCTCATACCGACGATCCCGGTCGTTCTCGTCATTCTGGCCTTTAATTTCTTCGGCGACGGACTACGTGATGCTGCGGATCCCTTCAGATAAAATGGAACACCCTTTGATAAACTGCTCTTCCGCCATCGCCTTTTTTGTGAAAGGCAAAAAGAGGTGTGGCCCATGACCTCCCGTTTGAACGACGCGCGTATCCTCATGTACAGCCATGATTCTTTCGGCCTCGGACATCTGCGACGGTGTCGCACCATTGCCCATGCGCTGGTGGAGGATTATCGCGGCCTCAACGTTCTCATCATTTCCGGTGCGACAATTGCCGGCGCCTTCGATTATCGCGCCCGCGTCGATTTCGTGAAGATCCCGAGCGTCATCAAGCTGCGCAACGGCGAATACACCTCGATGGACAGGCATATCGATCTCCAGGAAACGCTGAAGATGCGCCGTTCCATCATTTATCACACCGCCGAAAGCTTCCAGCCCGATATCTTCATCGTCGACAAGGAGCCAATGGGCCTTCGCGGCGAAGTGGAAGAAACGCTCGCCTACCTCAAGGGACAGGGAACCAAGCTCGTTATCGGCCTGCGTGACGTCATGGATGCGCCGCAACTGCTCGAAGCGGAGTGGAAGCGCAACAACGTCATGACCAAGATCGGCCAGTTTTATGACCACGTCTGGGTCTATGGCCCGCCGGATTTCCACGACCCGCTGACGGGGCTCGATGTTCCCGAAAACGTTCGTGACAAGATGGATTTCGTCGGCTTCCTGCAAAGGTCCAAAACGCAGGCCGAAACCGTGGCACACCGCCCGGAAGGTGACTATCTCCTCATCACCACCGGCGGCGGCGGCGATGGCAGCGAATTGATCGACGATGTCATCAACGCTTACCGCCATGATCCTGAACTGACCCACAAGGCGCTGGTGGTACTCGGCCCCTATATGCCGGCGGATCAGCGCCAGCGCTTCATGAGCAGCGTTGCCGATATTCCCCATATCGAGATCATCGAATTCGACAACCGCATGGAAGATCTCGTCGCCGGCGCCCAGGCCGTCGTGTCGATGGGCGGCTATAACACCGTCTGCGAAATCTTGTCCTTCGACAAGCCCGCCCTCGTCGTGCCGCGCACCGTGCCGCGGGAAGAGCAGCTGATCCGCGCCAGCCGCGCCTCGGAGCTTGGCCTTTTCGACATGCTTTTGCCGGAAGATGCCGAAAATCCCGCAAAAATGGCGGAAGCTCTCAAAGCCCTGCCCAACCGCGCGCCACCCTCCGTCAATTCGCGAGAGCTGAAGCTCGACGGTCTGGAAAACATATCGAAACGGATCGCCGAATGGCTGCCGCCCGAGGGCGAAAAGGCGCCGATCACGCTCTCTGCGTGACCGGCTCCCCGACAACCACCGCTTCAAAAGAGACACGCGCAACGTGACCGATACAAAAAAAATCGTGGTGCTCCTCAAGGGCTATCCGCGCCTGTCCGAGACTTTCATCGCCCAGGAACTTCTGGGGCTTGAAAAGGCCGGGCTGAAACTCGAACTCATGTCCATGCGCCGGCCGACAGACAAAAAGCGCCACCCCGTTCATGATGAAATCCGCGCACCCGTCACCTACCTGCCGGAATATCTGCATGAGGAGCCGCTGCGCGTCCTGAAAGCGCTGTGGGCCTGCCGCAAGAAGCCGGGCTTCACCAGCGCGCTCCGCCGTTTCTTCAATGATCTGCCACATGATCTCAGCCGCAACCGCTTCCGCCGTTTCGGTCAGGCCGCCGTGTTAGCCCATGAATGGCCTGTGGATGCCGAGTGGCTGCATGTCCACTTCATCCACACGCCCGCCTCGGTCGCCGCCTATACGCATCTCATCACCGGAACGCCGTGGACGATTTCCGCTCATGCCAAGGACATCTGGACTTCGAGCGACCGCGACCTATCCGGCAAGCTTCAAAGCGCCCGCTGGGCCGTCACCTGCACGGCCGGCGGCTTTCAGCACCTTCGCGACCTTTCCGGAGCGAAGCAGAATGTGCACTTAAGCTATCATGGGCTAGATCTCACCCGCTTCCCGCATTTCGAAGCGCCGCGTCCGGCAAGAGATGGATCGGTCGCCGATGATCCGGTCCGGATTTTAAGCGTCGGCCGGGCGGTCAAAAAAAAGGGCATCGATATTCTGTTGCGGGCGCTGGCCTCGCTTCCGCAGCATATCCATTGGCGCTTTACCCATATTGGCGGCGGCGACGAACTGGCCGCACTGAAGAAACTCGCCGACGAGCTTGGCATCGCCGACAGGATCGTCTGGACCGGTGCCATGGACCAGAAGCAGGTGCTGGAGAATTATCGCGAGGCGGACCTCTTCGCACTCGCCTGCCGCATCACCAGCGATGGCGACCGTGACGGTCTTCCCAATGTTCTGGTCGAGGCCGCCAGCCAGGCGCTGACCTGTATTTCCACCAATATCTCAGGCATTCCAGAGTTTTTCGTCTCTGGCGAAAACGGCTTGTTGACGGAACCCGAAAATCCGGCCGCCTTCGCAGAGGCCCTGCGCAGCGCGATCACCGATCCGCAATTGCGCCAGCGTCTGGGTAACGCCGCCGAAAACCGTGTTCGAACCGCCTTCGACCATCGCACCAGTATTGCCGAGTTGAAGGCCCTGTTCGAGACCGAGTGGGAAAAGACACCATGAGCAATCCAGAAAGACGCCCTTCCGTTTTCTTTTATGTCCAGCACCTTCTGGGCATCGGCCATATCGCCCGCGCCAGCCGCATTGCCAACGCGCTTCAGGCGGATGGTTTCGATGTCGTTCTAGTCACAGGCGGCACACCGGTCCCGGGCTTTCCGGGTGAGGGAATCCGCCATGTCGAGCTACCACCGATCGCGGTCAGCGACGGCAGCTTTTCCGGTCTTGTCGATAGTTCCGGCAAGCCGGTGGACGACGCCTTCAGAAAGCTCAGAACCGATATGCTGATTGGTGCCTATCACGGTGCAAAACCCGATATCGTCATCATCGAAGCTTTCCCCTTCGGCCGCAGGCAGGTGCGGTTCGAATTGCTGTCGCTGCTTGACGAGATCGAGGACAGCGAACCGCGCCCGCTGGTCATGACATCGCTGCGCGATATTCTACAGGAAAAAACCAAGCCGGGCCGGGACGAAGAAACCGTGTCGCTGGTGAAAAAGCATTTCGATGCCGTGCTGGTGCATGGCGACCCGAATTTCGCCCGGCTGGAAGACACCTTCCCCCTTGCCGGCGAGATCAGCCAGCGCATCGTCTATACCGGCCTTGTTGCCCCGCTTCCACCGCCGCAACCGGCGGAGAAATTCGATATCGTGGTATCCGCCGGCGGTGGCGCGGTCGGTGCAGCACTTGTCCGGGCCGCCCTTGAAGCCGCACCGCTGCTGGACGGGATCGGGAACTGGTGCCTCGTCACTGGCCCCAACATGCGCCAGGTGGATTTCGACGCGATTTCGGCTGAGGCGCCGCACAATGTCTCTGTCTTCCGTTTCCGCAAGGATTTCGCAAGCCTGCTCGCCGGCGCGCGGCTTTCGGTTTCACAGGCCGGTTACAACACCGTCTGCGATATTCTTCAGGCCAAATGCCGCTCGCTCCTCATCCCCTTTGCAGCCGGTGGCGAAACCGAACAGAGCGCCCGTGCCGAACGATTGGCACGGTTGGGGTTGGCGCAGGTTCTGGAGGAGAAAGATATCTCCGCGCAATCCATGGCCGATGCCATCACGGCGGCATTGGCCCTGCCGGCACCAGACACGATCAGCCTCGATCTCGATGGCGCGGACGGTACGGCTAGGGCTTTGCGCCGCCTTTATGATGAGCGGTAAGCATCGCCTTTAATTCGCGAACCGCCGCCTCATCTGTACCCTTGCGCCCATCGCCGGTGAAACCTAGCTTCGCCACCCGGCTTTCCGGATCATAGAAGGGAACGGCGGAACAGGAGGCGTGGATTTCCGTAATCGGAAAGCGATCCAGCAATGCCTGCACGCTCTGCGGACGCACGCCGGCACCCGGCATGATGACGATCCGACCGGCTGCTCTCTCGGATAGACGCGCCAGCGCCTCTACCCCTTCAAGCGCCGAACGGGCGCCGCCGGAAGTCAGAATTCTCGGGAAACCGAGAGCGATGGCCGCCTCCAGCGCTTCATCCATATCCGGAACGACATCGAAAGCCCGATGCAGCGTCATATCCAGCCCCTCGGCATGACGGCGCAATTCTTCAAGCAGGGCAATGTCAAGCGAGCCATCGCCAAGCGACGCGCCAAGCACCAGGCCGGAAAGGCCTGCCGCACGTGCCGCATCGATATCGCGTTTCATCACATCTGCTTCGTCGCGCGTGAACACGAAATCACCGGCGCGCGGCCTGATCATCACGCTGACGGGCAATCCACAGGACGCCGCCCGTTGCATGAAGCCCGCAGACGGCGTTACGCCGCCGCCGGAGAGCGCGGCGCATAACTCGATCCGATCGGCCCCGCCCCGAACCGCCGCTTCCAGACCGGCCACATCGTCCACGCAAATCTCGAGAATCATCCTAACCTCTTTCATTTGAACGTGCCCTGTTTACGCACCGGAGCATCCGAAAACCGCTCACACTTTTCGGTCCGAGGCTCTACCTGCGGCGACCCGTCCCATCAAGCGTGTAGAGCATATAAACGCCGCCAAGACCCACGATCGCCCCCAATATGGAGGTGCCCGAATAGGTGGAGACCATTGTCCCAACGGCAAAAATCAGTGCACCCAGACCGGCACCGAGGAAGATATTGACCGCGATCAGCGAGCTTCCAAGCCCCGGCCGGTCCGCGATCAACTCCTGCAGATAGGTGATGGGGATGCTGATGATGGCAGCAGCCCCCAACGCGCTGATGAAAGTCTGCGCGTAGATATGCCAGGGTTCCGTCGCAAGCCCCTGCAGAATGAGGTAGACCGCATAAAGCACCGCTCCCGCCGCCAAGGTCAGCGTTTGCGGCACCTTCTTCTCGATCCAGCCCCACAAGAGAATGAAGACAATTTCGAGCGCAGCAACGATGCCCGCCACGATGCCGATATCCGCCACCGTGCCCTTCGCCTGGCCCGTTATGATGAGCGAACGTATGGAATCATTGAGATGCAGCATCGAGCAGATGAGCGCGATGGCGATGATCCGCAGCAATACCCGCGGTGATCCGATTTCCGCAAGCGAGGCACGCAGACCAAAACGCGCTTCCGTATTCACCACCGCCGGCGTGGCGGCCCGAGGCAGGCAGAAGGCCACGAGCAGAAAACAGACGAGTGCGCAAAGGCCGGAAAACAGGAAGGCCGTCAGCATATTGCCGGAACTGATGAGAAAAATGCCGACGATACCCGGCACCAGCACCCATGACAGCGAGATTGTCGCCCGCATGATCGAGTTCACGGCAATCATGTCGCCCGTCGAAAGATTGCGGGCATCGGCGCGCACATGCGCGAAGATCAGCGAGTTCATCGCCCCGAAAATCGGCAGGAGAATGAGCTTCGCGCTCACAAAGGCCGTCGCATTGCCCGCCAGATAAACCAGCATATAGCCGCTGACACCGAACAGCGCGATATAGAGCATGGGCTTGCGATATTCGCCCAGCCTGTCAGCCACAATCCCCATCAGCACGCTGGCGCTGACATTGATGATGGCAGCAAAAAGCATCAGCAGGGAATAAACGGTGTTGCTGAGCCCGATTTCGCGAATGCCGATGACCGCCTGATAAGGTGCGGTCGCCGCATTCGAAAATCCGAAAAACAGGATGGCGAGCGCCCCGATGCGGATCGACGGATTATTGATGACGATGGAAAGAGCCGACGGCATGGATATTCGCCTGAGATGATCCGGCCTCGCCGGATCGCTGGATAAAAGCTACCGGACCGCTGTCATTGCCAGCGGGCCGAAAGAATGGGTTTCGGCATATAGTCGAAATGCGGCTTCCATGGGTAAAAATCGCCATCCCGGCGACGATTTGGAAGGTTTTCGATATCCTGATTGATAACTCCCTCCGTCAGCGCCATCAGGTTGGGATTGGCGATCGGCGCAAGCTCCGGCGAAAGATAACCTGACTTGACGACCAGCAACTTCACCGCCTTCGGATCAAAGCCGAGACGGGTGAAATCGGAAATCATGTGATAGGGCCTGCGCCGGGCCGCCAGAATGACGGTGATACCACCGATGGCGACCACCGCCTGCCGCTGATCCGCAGCGCCGGAACCGTCCAATTTCAGGATCTTGGCTTCGACAGTGACCGACGGGCTTTGCGGATCGAGGCTGCCGCCAATCTTGAGGGAAAGAGCCGCCCCCTCGCCAGCCGCAAAGCAGGCTTCGACCGCCGGTCGGTCGGTTATGCCGCCTAAGAGAGCACCCTGCCAGTTACGCGCAATCAGTGCCGCCAGAACATCAGCACGATCGCCGACCCCGCCACCAGTTGGATTATCGCCTGAGTCAGCGAGAATGATCGGGCCGGTAGCAGTCTTTTCCGCAATATCCAGAATGGCCTCAAGCGGCTCGGTCACGGGACCGAAACGAAAATCCTGCCGGGCATCCCAGTAAGATTGCGCGATTTCAGCTGCGACCGCCTGTGCCGCCTCTCTGTCCGATCCCGTCACCACCGCGCAGGCCGTCGCCCGTGACTCATCGGCCCAGACGTAACCGATCATAAAATTCGCATCCCAAATGCCGGGCCGGGTGTCATAGCCCGGCAGAACCTCATAAAGGCTCTTGGCTGGCTCATCTTCGGTGGACGTCTTTTCACCGGGCAGGAGAACGGGAATTTTCGCCCAAGCCACACCGGGCTTTTCACCCGTTTTCAGAGCTTTGAGCAGCATCGTCCAAGCCCGCACCATCGTCTCGCGCACGTCGATATGCGGCGCAGTTCGGTAGCCGGCGAATATATCAAGCTGATCGATGATCGTCTGGCTGACGTTGCCGTGCAAGTCGTAGCTCGCGGAAATGATCACATCCGGCCCAACGACGGCACGGGCGCTGGAAATCCAGTCACCTTCCGCATCATCCATGCCTTCGACATTCATCGCGCCATGCATGGCGAGATAAAGCCCGTCCAGCGGTAGCGAGGCCTTCAGGCGGTCAAGGAATTCCGCTTTGAACGCCTCATAGGCCCCGCGCGATACGGGACCACCCGGCACCGCACGAGCATGCAGAAGCGGCAGTATCTGCGCTCCGCCTTCACCGAGGAAATTGAAATACTCGGCCTCCAGCAATTCCGCGCCGCGAAAGACGCGAAAATCCTGCTCACCCATCAGCACTGGCGAATAGGTGCTGCATTCTGTGTGAATTCCACCAACGGCAATACGCATCTCGCCCTCCCCTTAATAAACCGGGCTCAAGGGAACGATGGCAGAAAACCGCAGCCAGTCCTTCTGCGCTTTCGGCGTCCATGCCGCCTCGGCGATAGCCGGCAACCGCGGGAAAACCAGATGGTTGAAATAGGCGCGATTGAGGAAATGTTCGGACCAGATGCAGGCTTGAACACCTTTCATCCGCTCCTTCAATTCCTCCGGAAATTCACCGACTGCCTCATAGGCATAGGTATGCGAAGGCGGAACGGTGCCGGCCCAGCTCGCACCCGGCTCCTGCCAAGCTTCATCCTGCACCATGTCGAGATAATAGGCCTGACCCGGCGTCATCACCACATCGTAGCCCTGACGTGCAAGCTCAAGACCGACTTCCGGCTTCTGCCATGCCATCAGCAATGTTCCAGCCGGATCGACACCGCCGCCGTGGGAAACCTCGTCCCAGCCGGCAAGCTGGCGGCCGCGCTCATGCAGCATCCCCTGAATGCGCTTCATGAAATAGGATTGAATGCCGAAGGTGCCATCCAGCCCCTCCTTTTCCATCAATGCCTTGGCAAGCGGCGAGGCCAGCCATGAACCATCCGCAACCTCATCGCCGCCAATATGGATCAGCCGCGACGGGAACAGCTCCACCATCTCGTCGAATATCTTGCCGAGGAAGTCATAGGTCGGCTCGATGGCCGGGTTGAGCGCATTGTTCGGATATCCCTGCACCGAGCGATAGCTGTCGGGCGCTTCCTGCCCATCCGTCAATTCCGGATAGGCGACAAGAGCCGCCGTGCTGTGGCCGGGAATATCAACCTCCGGCACGATTTCGACATTCAACGCGGCCGCATGGGCAACGACCCTGCGCACGTCGTCCTGCGTGTAATAGCCCGAAACAGGCTGTGCTCCATTGCCAAGCTGCGGCAGAAGCGGCGCATCCGGACCACGTGTTGCGCCGACAGTGGTCAGCAGCGGATAGGCCTTGATTTCGAGACGCCATGCCTCGTCATCCGTCAGGTGCCAATGGAACCGGTTCATGCGCAGCCATGCGAGAATATCGATAAGCCGCACGACATCGCCGGTCGGATAAAATTGCCGCGAGACATCCAGATGGCAGCCGCGCCAGCTGTAACGCGGCGCATCACTGATGCTGCCGGACGCCGGGAACCGGAATTTGGGATCGATGCGTGCGCCATGCAGCAATTGCGCCAGAACCGTCAGGCCATATTGCAGACCGGAAGCGGCCGAATATTCCACAATCACCGCATCTTCGGAAAAGGTGATGCGATAACCTTCTGCTTCAAGCCCGCTATGCTGCTTGAAACGAAGCGGCTTTCCCTCATGAACCGGCGCAAGGCTGAAAGGCACGTGCCCCACGGCAAAAAGCCTGCGGAACAGGGAAAGCACGGTTTCCACCGCAAGAACCTCTTCCGTGCTTGCGTCTTCCGTCGGGAAAAGCGCGACAGGAAACCCCTCGCCCGGCTCGACATTGATTTCAGCGGGCCATGGCTGAATGGCGAAAGGCAGGTCGAGCTCGCCTTCCGGAAGCAGCACCGGCGCTGGCTCGCTATGACGCCCATCCAGCATCAGATCGCCGACATCGACGGCGCGATGTGTACCATCGGCAAGGCTGACATAGGCGGATTTCGCCCCGTCGGTGCGATGCCGCGCAGGCCTCAGGAGGCCATCGACGGTGAAGCGCCAGGATTTCCCCGCTTCGAGGACGAAACCGGCTGGCGGCGCAAACTCATGGAAATTGGCATTGCGGCGCAGATAAACGGCATTGCCGCAAACCGGCTTGTCCACCGTCCGCGTCAGCGAGGTGTAGACGATACGAAAATCCTTCAGCGGTTCGCGGGAAAGATTGACCAGCGTGAACGTAAAGCCGCCGGATGCGGACTCTGCAAGCGGATGCCATGAATTTTCAAGACGATAATTTGCGAGCGCCATGATGCTCCCCTTCATTGCGTATTGAGCCCGTGAAAGGGCTTCGATCAGTAGTGTTCGGATTGCGAAAAAGTCCGGGCCAGCGGCGCCTGCCCCGCCGTAAGCCCGCAATCGACCGGCAGGCACACGCCGCTGATGGCCTGTGCCTGTGGACCGGCCAGAAAGGCAACCGCGCTGGCCACATCTTCGGGCCGTACGATCCGCTGCAGCGGATACCAGTGCTTCGCCTCCTCAAAGACCTGCGGATTGCTGGCTGCCCGTGCTTCCCATGCCTGGGTGCGCACGGTTCCGGGTGCCACGGCGTTAGCGCGAATGCCGAATTTGCCGTATTCGACGGCGATCAGCTTCGTCAGATGGATCAGCCCGGCCTTGGCCGCGCTATAGGCCGGATGGCCGAACACCGCCATGCCGTTGACCGAGGTTATGTTGACCACCGACCCCTGTGTCTGCTTCAGCGCTTCCTCGAAAGCCCTGAAGCAGAGAAACGGCGCTTCCAGATTGAGGGCATTGTCCTTGCGCCATATGTCGGCGGTCGTGTCATGCAGGCTCACGGCCCTTGCAGCACCCGCATTGTTGACGAGGGTCGCGACATCACCCAGTTCCGCAACCTCGGCGGCCAGCCGCGCAAGGTCCTGCGGATCGGTGACGTCACAGGTCTTCGCAACGAAGCCGGGACCGGAAAGCAGGGAAAGCGCCTTGGAAAGGGCGTCGGCATCGATATCGACGAGCACCACCTTCGCATGGCTTTCAGAAAGTGCCGCCGCAATCGCCCGACCAATGTCACCTGCCGCGCCGGTAACGACGGCGAGCTGGTCTTTCCTGTCCTTCATCTCCTACCACTCCCTTGAAGCTTTCCGACCCGCCAAAGGGCGGGATTTCAGGCAATGCAGCCCATGTTTTTCGTCAGCCGCCCTCAGTCACCGAGCAATTGCCTGTCATCCGAATCGCGATGTTCCACGAGCTGTTGCTTGATGTGACGCAATGTCACCATCGACCTTTGCCGATGGTGATAAGCAGCAAGTGTCGCCAGAATATCGACGGCCGCCAGATAGGCGTAACGCGATGAGGTCGGACGGAAGATGTTGTTTCCTTCGGGCACGTTGACGGCCACAACGATATCCGCAGCCACGGCAAGCGGCGTGTCACTCTGGGTCAGCGCGATAGTGGTCACCCCCATGTCCCGCGCCAGCCTGAAACACTTCACCAGTTCCATATTGCGACCGGAAAAGGACGAACCGATGATCACGTCTTCCTTGCGTGCGGCGGCCGTCATCATCAGTTGCATGCTGTGATCGGCACTGGTGGAGACACGCAGGCCAAGGCGGAACAGCCGATTCTGGATTTCCGAGGCGATCATCGAGGAATTGCCGCCGGCACCAAAAGCATAGATCATGCCGCCATTGGCGATCTTGATCGCCGCTTTTTCGGCGAGGGCGGGGTCGAGCGTCTTGTGCAGCAGGAAAAGCGCTTCCTGCGCCTTGGCAAGCACCTCTTCCGCGACATCCGACGGGCCGGTGCTTGATGGTTCCGAGGTGAGATAACGAATGCCCACATAAGCGGTCTTGGCGAGACTGACCTTGAAATCCGAAAAGCTCAGACAACCCACACGACGGCAGAAACGCGTCACCGTCGGCGGAGAAACCTCGGCACGGGCCGCAAGCTCGATGATCGAGGCATTGACGGCGAATTCGAAGTCCGAAACCAGAATATCGGCGATCCGCCGTTCCGATTGCGAGAACTGCCCCCTGTCTTCCTGTATTCTTGCGAAAATATCCATGTTCACCGGTCTCCGTTCCGCCAAAACTTAAGGCTTGGCCCCGTTACCGATGCATCCTAATCCAAGACGCCCGTCAACCGTACATACCCATGAATCGCCCATCTTTCGTCCCGATGACGACACGCCGCACATCCCTGATTTGAAAATTATTTTCTTTGTTGATTGCGAGATGAGCATATGCCAACAATCTCCGCCAGAGAAATCTCCAAATCCTGAAAATAATTTCAACAACGGACCACAACCATGCGCGATCCATTCAAAAACCCCTTTGCTGAAACAGACACCGCCCGCCATTTTATCTGGGAAATGCTGGTGACGCGGGACATCGATGCGTTCCTCGCCGCCGACTGGTCGCAGGTCGCGGATGATTTCGTCGAGGACGGCTTTCTCGGCATCAACGCCAATCGTGAGGCTAACCCGGACAATTGGCGCCTGTCCTTCCCGTCGCTCGCCGCCTATCGCGACGAGTGGCTGAAACAGGCCAAGGATTTTCAAACCCAGCAATTTGCCGAAGACCCGAGAGGCGCCATCTTCACCACAACCACGCTGGAAGAGATCGAGGTGGAAGGCGAAACCGCGCTGGTTCGCAAGAAGTTCAACGGCGGGCTTCGCAAGGCCGACGGCAGCTTCGACGTCATGAAATGGCAGACGCTCTATTATTGCCGGCTGCATGAAGGACGCTGGAAGATCAGCGGTTTCACCGGTTACATGCCCAATCCCATGCCGTGACCGAGCGGGCATGCAGGAAAGCTTCGAACGCCGGGCCAAAAGCCCGGCGTCATTTTTTCGTCTGGCAGCGACGACGGAAACCCGCCGGAAATGCATCGCATCAGAAACAGCCGGGCGCGGGAAAACAGATTTCATAGCCCGGTTCCTGCCCCTTATTGGATAAGCTTGAGGACTGAAAGGTCGACGCGCCGTTCCAGCGCAATGCCACTTTCATCAAACAGGTGGCAATCCGATACCTTTATGCCGGTGATGATGGGTTCATCGACGACAACAGGCGCAGAACCGGAAAGCAGCGCGCAATAGTTCTCACCCGTCGGGGCGATGCCATAAGCGATCGTATTCACGCCAAGCCGCTCGATGACGCTGGGCGCGAAGTTGACGTTGAGGTCAGCCGTTTCGAGACCCGTATGTTCCGGGCGAATGCCAAGCGTCAGTTGCCTGCCTTCGAGGCCGGCGCGAGGCTCCACCGGCACGGTGATCGTCTGACCCTCATATTCGACAGTCACGCCCTCGGCGCTGACGGATTTGCAGGTGACCTTCAGGAAATTCATTTTCGGATTGCCGATGAAGCCCGCCACAAACAGGTTCGCCGGCTTGTGGTAAAGCTCTAGCGGCGCGCCGACCTGGGCGATTTCACCGGCATTCAGCACCACGATGCGGTCGGCCATGGTCATGGCTTCCACCTGGTCGTGGGTGACATAGATCATCGTCGCCTGCAACGTCCGATGAAGATTGGTGAGTTCGATGCGCATATCGGCGCGAAGCGCCGCATCGAGGTTGGAAAGCGGCTCGTCGAACAGGAATATCTTCGGTTCGCGAACGATGGCGCGGCCGATTGCGACACGCTGGCGCTGGCCGCCGGACAACATGCCGGGACGCTGCTGCAGGCGCTGGTCGAGTTGCAGGATCCTGGCAACCCCCTCGACCTTCTCCCTGATCTTGGCCTCTTCCATCTTTTCGACGCGGAGCGGAAAAGCGATGTTTTCGAAAACCGTCATATGCGGATAGAGCGCATAGGACTGGAAGACCATGGCGATGCCGCGTTTGACCGGCGGTAATTCATTGACCTTCACGCCGTTAATGACGACGTCGCCGGCGGTAATATCCTCAAGGCCGGCGATCATGCGCAGCAATGTGGATTTGCCGCATCCCGAAGGGCCGACAAAAACGACGAACTCGCCATCCCTGATGTCGAGCTGAACGCCCTTGATGACTTCGAAATGTCCATAGTTCTTGCGGACGTTGTTGAGATAAAGCTGACCCAAAACTTGCCTCTCCCGTCACCAGCCGACATCAGGCTGCGCTCAGAGACGTTCCGCAATGCGAGAAAGACCGCGCTTTACCGGAACCGTTGAAAAACACGAGAAGCCCCTTCCGTCACAGCGGCTGGCATTCTCGCGGCGAATTTAAGAGGTTGCGGGCGACCTGCGCCCGCAACCGTCGCATTGTGGATTATTTATACTGCTCGAGAGCGGCAGCAGCCTTCTTCGCGGCATCCTCCGGGGTCGCCTTGCCGGTAACGACAGACTGCACCATCTCGATCATCGTATCCTGGAAGCCCTTGTAGTCGGTGAAGAGCGGCTCGGGACCACCATAGGCGATACCGTCGATCAGCGGCTTCCAGAAGGGGTCCTTGGCGATGAATTCATCAACCTTCGGCGACGGACGCAGCGGAGTGAGGCCAGCGCCGCCCTGCAGCTCATATTCGCCCTGCGGGCCGGGCGAGGTGATGAACTTGGCGAATTCGGTCGCCTTTTCTTCCACGCCGGTTCCCTTGAAGATCGCCAGGCTGTCGGTGATGAGCAGCGTGCCGGGACCCTTGGCTTCAGGGCCGAGCGGCAGCGTTGCGATGCCCCAGTTGATCTTGGTTTCCTGCAGGCGGGTGGCAGCACCCGAACCGGCCTGAATCATACCAACCTTGCCATCGAGGAAGATGGCGCGGATTTCGTTCTGCTCATAGGCGGTCGGACCTTCGACGGAATAGGGCGTGATGTCCTTGTAAGCCTTCAGCGCTGCGAGAACCTGCGGGCTGTCGACGGTGATCTTGTCGCCATCGATAACCTTGCCGTTATTGGTGTAAACCCAGTGCATGAACTGGTGCATGGTGTTGTCGAAGGTCTTGGCGGGCAGGCCATAACCGGCAATGCCGGTCTTTTCCTTGATCTGCTTGGCGAAGGCGATTTCTTCGGCCCAGGTCTTCGGCGGCACTTCCGGGTCGAGGCCCGCCTGCTTGAACAGGTCCTTGTTCCAGTAGAGCGCCTTGGTCGAGAAAGCGACCGGCACACCCCACTGCGTGTCCTCGAAAGTTACTGTGTCGACAATGTTAGGGTAATAGGTCTTCTTTTCGTCTTCCGTCATCGGCACCGGAACGATGAGATCGTTCTGTGCGAACTGCTTCAGCGTGCGCGAACCGACATAGGCCATGGCGACCGGCGTGCCGGCGGCGGCGAGCGTCGTTGCCTTGTCCTGGCACTGCGCCCAGCCAACGACCTCAGGAACAACCTTGAAGCCGGCATTCTTGCCTTCCCATTCCTTGATGTATTTTTCATGGATTGGGTCCATCTTGTCGCCGCAATAGATCCAGCTGATCTCCTTGTCGGCGGCATGTGCCGTCACCGTCGTAAGGGCAGTGGAACCGGCAAATGCGAATGCGCAAAGCGCCAATCCGTAATGTTTCAGTGCCATAATTAGTCTCCCGTTTTGGTGGTCGTTCCTGTTGTTGTTTATTTCACCGCGCCGGCGGTAAGCCCGCTGACGAGATATCGTTGCATGAAGAAGATCACGATCATGGCCGGCGCAATGCCGACGAAGCTGGCCGCCATCAACTCATTCCAGATGACTTCCTGACGACCGAAATAGGCGAACAGGCCGATGGGCAGCGGCATATATTCGGTCTTGGAATTGAAAGTGAGCGCGAAGATGAACTGCTGGGCGTAAGCGCCGATGAAGGTGGTGATGGAGACGACGGCGATGCCCGGCATCGCCAGCGGCAGGATCACCCGGCGGAAGGTGTAAAAGTAGCTCGCACCGTCCACATAGGCCGCCTCTTCCAGCTCTCGCGGAATGCGCAGCATGTAGGTGCGTAGCAGCCAGATGGCGGTGGGGATCAGGAACGCGGCACCGGGAATGATCATCGCCAGATAGGTGTTCAACACGCCCATATTGCGCATCAGCCGGTAGAGCGGGATCAACAGAACGGCGCCCGAAAACATGTTGATGGCGAGGAACGCACCCAACAGCTGTCCTCGCCCACGAAACTGGAAGCGGGCAAAAGCATAGGAGGCCGGCACCACCAAAAGCAAAACGATGATCGTCGAGATCGTCGAGATGAAGAAGGAGTTGAAGACGTAGCGAGCAAAGCCGGGAACACTGACCCACATGGTTCGGTAGGCCTCGAAGGACCCGTTTTGCGGCCAGAACTTGTAGGGCGAGGAAAACAGGAGGCTGAGCGGTTTCAGAGATACCAGAAAGCCTTCCACGAAGGGCGCCAGCACGAAGGTTAAAAACACCGCGACGCCACAATAGATCCCGACGATTTCATACCACCTGTAACGGTTGATCATCGCATTTTTGTCGGTCATCGGGTGGCCTCCTGCGAGATACGGCTGGTGATGCGGAAGTAGAAATAGGTGAAGATCGACAGGAAGATGCAGATCAGCACGGCGCGGGCCGCACCTTCACCGTATTTGTAGGAACCGATCGCCGTTTTATAGGTATCGATGATCATCGTCGTCGTCTGGCCGGTCGGGCCGCCCTGCGTCAAAATCCAGATGATGTCGAAGGAATTGAAGGTCGAAATCAGCGAGATCATCGACATGGTGATCATGGCGGGCAGCATCAGCGGCAGCGTGATGCGGCGGAAGCGATAGGCGCGGCTGGCGCCGTCCGTCCAGGCCGCCTCGTAGAGGTCCTGCGGGATGGCCTGGATTGCAGCCAGCAGATACAGCGTCACCATCGGCACGCCGATCCACACATCGGTAATGATCGTCGCCCAGAAGGCCGTGTTACCATAGGCCAGGAACGCGACCGGGCCGTTCACCAGACCGGTGTTCTGCAGCACCCCGGAAATCATGCCGAACTGACCGTTATACATCCAGCCCCACATGAAGATGCCGATAGCCATCGGCACGATCCATGGCGGCATCGTCAGGATGCGAAACAGCGCCCTTCCGGGAACGGCCGAATTCAGCAGCACTGCACCAAATGTGCCGATGATCATCTTTATCGAGACGGAAAAGAACGTCCAGACAAAGGTCCGCGTGATGACATCGGCAAAAGTCGCGTTGAAGATTTTCTCGTAGTTGATGAAGCCTATCCAGTTCGTCGTTTTTCTGAGCGACGCATCGGTAAACGACAGGATGAAGGTATCGACGAGCGGATAAGCAACGATAACCGTGATGTATAGGAGCGCCGGCAGAAGAAGAAGCCAGGCGAAGATAACCGCGCTGCGTTTCGCATCCATCGCAGCGCCCCCTTAAGCCGATTTCACGGCGGGCGATTTTGGCTGCCCATGGAGCGCCAGGTCATATTCATCCCAGATCGGCTTGAGGTCCACCACCTTGCGGCCGTGACGCGCTTCATCCATGGCAAGCGCCAGAATGCCGGCCTCGATCGCATCAAGTGCGGAAACCGGCAGGGGCTCACCCTTGACGATATGGGCGATTACATCCGCTGCCATCTGCTCGTCTGCGCCATAATGCTGGGAGAGCGTGGTTGCCGCCGAATAGGTCTTTGCCACGGTCTTTTCGTTGGTCCGGGCATTATGCACATTGAGGAAGCCGCGCACGAAGTCGCCCTCCGCCATGCCCTTGGCGCCGATCACGCAGAAACGGCGAAAATCGTCGGGAACGTTGAGATTGGTATGGAAGGCGAGCGACGCGCCGTTTTCATATTCAACGATCGCCGTCTGGTAGTCGATGATGTCGCCGTCGCTGTCGAAGACCTTTTCGGAACCCATCCAGCCGCTCGGCTTGCGGTGGTAGACTTCCATGTCGTTGATGCCGTCATTTTGCGGAGCATTGGCAATTGTGAAGCTCTTGCGTCCGCCGAAACTCGATACGTATCGCGGCCGCGCACCGACGACGCCATTATAAAGATCGAGATCGTGGCAGCATTTTTCCAGCATGAAGGAGCCGGAATAATGCTCATAACGCCGCCAGTCGCGCATGAAGAACGCACCATGATAGGGCGGAATATGTTCCGAGGCCTCGATGGAAACAACATCGCCGAGCTTGCCTTCGGCCTGCGCGGCGCGCAGATCGCGGTAGAGCGGCGAATAACGCAGGACAAGACCCACCAGCAGCCGCTCATGACCGTGCTTGTTGAGCAGCCGGGCGAGCTCAAGGCTTTCCTCAATGCTGACGACGATCGGCTTTTCACTGAAGATGGTGCAACCGGCCTCGAGCCCGAGACGGATATGCTCAAGATGCATATGGTTCGGCGAACCGATCATCAGAAGATCGAATTTTTCGTTGGCGATCAGCGCCTCGGGGCTGCCATACGCCTTGCCGACCGAAATGCCCTTTTCCTGCAGACCCGGCAGACCAGCCGGAGCGGGATCGACATAACCGACGATCTCGAAATCCTTGTCGATTTCATGAAAAACGTAGCCCAGATAACCGAGACGGAATCCGAGTCCGATAATTCCCACCTTCATGAACTTTGTTCCCTGTTCATTCGTAATTCATTTTCGCAGAATCGACCATTTCTACGTTGGCCATTCAGTTATCTGCGATAATTGCCTGCCACGATGAAATTAATTTTCACGACGGTCAAGTTAAATTCGATTTCGCACGCCCAACCGAGGACTGGAGACCGATTTTTCCCAGCGATGCGGATGCGCAACAGGGCGCCGCCGATCACCGCTGCGAAAACAATACCAAAAAAATGCCAATCGTCTAGAGCAATATCTACAACCGGAAAATTTTTTTGGTTAATGAGCAAATTTCAGGCGTAAGGCCTCATTATTTGGCAAAACATCGAATAAACCCCTATTAATCGTACAAATTCGCTAATGGTTCTATTTTGGTATTGCCGATTATGGCGCGTATGGTATAGCCAGAATTGGCCAGATTAGTTGTGACAGAGGTTATGGATGAACGGGGCAGTGCTTAATCTGGATGACCTGCAATCGGGAGGCGGCGGCCCGCTCTACCTGAAACTGCGTCAGACGATTGAAGACGCCATCAATGCCGGCCGCCTGAAGCATGGCGACGCCCTGCCGCCCGAGCGCGACATCGCCGAAAGCGCTTGTGTGAGCCGCGTGACGGTGCGCAAGGCGGTGGATGATCTGGTGCGCGACGGCCTTCTGGTTCGCAGGCACGGTTCCGGCACCTTCGTCGTCAAACCCATCACCCGCATGCAGCAGCCACTGACCAAGCTTACCTCGTTTACGGAAGACATGCGCCGCCGGGGCATGGCCGCAAGCACGCGCTGGCTGGACAGGGGTTTGTTCTATCCGACCGGCGACGAGATGATGGCGCTCGGCCTTTCCCAATCCGCCATGGTGGCGCGGCTTACCCGCTTACGCCTTGCCAATGACCAGCCGATTGCGCTTGAAGTGACGAGCCTGCCCGGTGATCTTCTGCCCGACCCGCAGATGGTCGAGAACTCGCTTTATCTGGAGCTTGAGAAAAACGGCATTCGTCCAGTCCGTGCCATTCAGCGCATTTCCGCCCGTAATCTCACGGATGAGGAAACGCTGCTGCTCGGCGTTCCGCCGGGGTCGGCGGCGCTGTCCGTTCAGCGCATGGCCTATCTGGAAAGCGGGCGGCTCATGGAAATATCCCGCGCCCTTTACCGCAGCGACGCCTATGACCTCGTCGCCGAACTGACGATGACCTCAGAGTGAAACACACCGATCAAGGACATGAAACGATGACAACCCTGATGCGCCAGGAAATCAACGAGATTCCCGATGCCGTCGCCCGTCTGCTGGACAATGCGAGAAATGATTTTCAGGAAGCCGGCGGCCAGCTGAAAGCCCGCGATCCAGCCGTTATCGTCACCATTGCGCGCGGATCCTCCGACCACGCCGCGCATTTCCTGAAGTATGCGATCGAATTGCAGACCGGGCTGCCGGTGGCGTCGCTGGGGCCTTCGCTCGCCTCGATCTACCAGACGAAACTACGGCTGGAACGGGCGGCGGCCTTCGCCGTGTCGCAATCGGGCAAAAGCCCTGATATCGTTGCGCTGGCGGAAAGTGCCCGCAAGGGTGGCGCACTCACCTTCTCCCTCGTCAACACGCTGCCTTCTCCGCTTGGCAATGCAGCCAATCAGGCCATCGATATCCAGGCGGGACCGGAAAAAGCGGTTGCCGCAACCAAATCCTTCGTCAATTCCATCGTCGCTGGCCTCGCGATCCTTGCCGAGTGGACGGAAGACAGCCTGCTCGCCAAGGCGGTCAGCGCCCTGCCGCAGAATTTCGCAAGAGCCGTTGCACTCGACTGGAGCCAGATCGCCGAAGCGGTGAAGGGCGAGGAATCGCTTTATATGCTGGGCCGTGGCCCCGCCCTTGCCATTGCCGCAGAAGCCGCGCTGAAATGCAAGGAAACCTGCGAGCTGCATGCGGAAGCCTACTCCTCGGCAGAAGTCATGCATGGCCCGGTCTCGCTGGTCGCACCGAAATTCCCCATCATCGCCTTTGCCGCGCGCGACCGCGCCGAGACCTCGGTGACGGATATCGCCGCAAATCTTGCCCATAAAGGCGCCAATGTTTTCGTCACATCCGCAAAAGGCAGCCCGGCCAAACCCCTGCCCTTCGTGGAAACAAACCATCCACTGACCGATGCCCTGTTGCTGATCGCGCCGTTTTACGGCTTCATCGAGCAATTGTCGCGCGCGCGCGGCTTCAACCCGGATGCACCTGCGGCATTGAAGAAGGTCACGGAAACCCAATGAGCGGCATAAAGGCATTTGTCGGCGCCCGTATTTTCGATGGCGCCGCCTGGCACGATGGCAAGGTGCTGCTGACCAGCGATGGACATGTTACCGCCATCTCACACAACGTACCTGCCGAAGCCGAAGTGATTGATGCGAAAGAGTTGCTGATCGTGCCGGGCTTCATAGACCTTCAGGTCAATGGCGGCGGCGGGGTCATGTTCAACAACCAGCCGGATGTCGCCGGCATCGCCCGCATTTGCGCCGCACACGCCCAATTCGGCACCACGGCGCTGATGGTCACGCTCATCACCGACCGGCCGGATGTGACCTCCAAAGCAGCACAGGCGGGCATCGCCGCCGTTGCGGCCAATGTGCCGGGTTTCCTCGGTCTGCATTTCGAGGGGCCACATCTTTCCGTCGCACGCAAGGGCACCCATGATCCGGCGCTGATCTGCAAGATGGAAGCAGCCGATCTCGAGGTTCTGACCCGTTGCAAGGCGGAACTTGCCTTCGTGCTGACGACCATTGCCCCGGAAAACGTGACTAAGGAGCAGGTTACAGCGCTCCGAAAGGCCGGCATCGTCGTCAGCCTTGGCCACACCGACAGCGGCCTCGACGTGGCGACGGCCTATGCTGATGCCGGCGCTTCCATGGTGACCCATCTCTTCAACGCCATGAGCCCGCTCGGCCACCGCGAACCCGGTCTGGTTGGAGCCGCACTCTCGAACGGAAAACTTGATTGCGGGCTGATCGCCGATGGTTTCCATGTCGATCCCACGGCAATCGGCATTGCGCTGCGCGCCAAGAACGGCCCCGGCCGCATCTTCCTCGTCACCGATGCTATGTCCACCATCGGCACGGATGATGACGGCTTCGAACTGAACGGCCGGCGCGTCTATCGCAATGGCGGACGCCTGACACTTGCCGATGGCACGCTGGCGGGGGCGGATATCGACATGCTCTCCTGCATCCGTTTCATGCATGAGAAGATGGACACGCCGCTGGAGGAGGCCTTGAGAATGGCCTCCACTTATCCGGCAGAAGCCATCGGTGCGACGGCCAAGGGAAAACTCCAGCCCGGTTCCGATGCGGATTTCGTCTTGCTGACACCTGACCTTCAAATGCATTCCACATGGATCGACGGAGAAAAAATCCACGATGCCGCGCGTTCCGGAGCCTGAACAATGATCGTTTGTTTCGATATTGGCGGAACGACCATCAAGGGGGCGATTGCTTATGCCCCGGATGATATTCGCCCCGTGCCGCGCATACCGACGCCGAAAACCAGTTTCGAGGACTTCGCGGCCGGCCTCAAATCCGTCATCGACAATAGCGGCGGCACACCCGCCTGCGTGTCGCTGTCGATTGCCGGTGTCATCGATCCCGAAACCGGCAAGGCCACCGTTGCCAATATTCAGAGTATCCATGGCCGGGTGTTGAAGGACGAGTTGGAAAAAGCTCTGAACCTTCCCGTCATCGTTTCAAACGATGCCGATTGTTTCGTGATCGCCGAATCGGAAATCGGCTCCGGACAGGGCCATCGTGTCGTCTTCGGCGTCATCCTCGGAACGGGTGTCGGCGGCGGACTGGTCATCGATGGCAGGCTCATCAACAGCGACGGTGGTTTCGCCGGCGAATGGGGCCATGGACCGGTGGCAGCAACCCTGGCCGGCAACCCGCCGGTAGCGCTGCCGCGTTTTGAGTGCGGCTGTGGCCTCACCGGTTGCGTTGATGCCATCGGCAGCGCCCGTGGCATGGAAAAGTTGCACCTGCATCTTCACCGGCAGGAGATGACCAGCGAGGACATCATCTCCGCCTGGCAGGCGGGCGATGCGCAGGCTTCAAGAACCATCGATGTCCTCATCGATATTCTCGCCTCGCCGCTGGCGATGGTCATCAACGTCACCGGCGCGACCATCGTGCCTGTCGGCGGCGGGCTTTCGAATTCAAGGGAACTTCTCATCGCTCTGGACGAAGCGGTCAGAAGCCGCGTTCTCCGGCGTTTCAACCGCCCGCTGGTCGTGCCTGCCATTTGCCGGATCGAGCCGGGGCTGATCGGCTCTGCCGTTATCGGCCTGAAATATGAGAAGGAAATCGCCCTCCCTGCCTGAGCGGTCTTATGTCTCGATCTTTTCCCGGCGGAAGCCCAGCCCGACCAGCCGGCCCGTCAAATGGGCAAAAAGCGGAAATCGCATGATCGCCCGCACGAAGGCCGGCGGACCTTTCGGCTTTTCCGCCTTCTCCGCCTGCCCCTTCTTGCGACCGATACGCATCATCCGTTGCAGAAATTGCGTGGCCTTGGTTGGGAAGGACCGCCGTTTTTCGATTGCGGCGAGATCGTCATCGGTAATGGCCCGACCGGACAAGAGCACCGGTACGAGCACATTGGCCGCAGCAACGGCATCCTGAACGGCCAGATTGACGCCGACACCGCCAACCGGCGACATGGCATGGGCCGCGTCCCCAATACAGATCAGGCCGGGTTTCCACCAGCGTTTCAACCGGTCGATGCGAACAGTCAGCAGATGCACATCATCCCAGCTCGTAAGCTCGTCAAGCCTCTCGCGCGGGAAAGGGCAGATTTCCGCCACCCTGTCCCTGAACGCCTCAAGTCCCTGCAGCTTGATGTCCGCGAAAAACCCCTTGCGCACCACATAACCGCACTGCCAGTAATCGCCCCGGTTGATCATCACGAAACCCTGTCGCGAGCCGACATGACCCATGGTTTCGGTCGAATCGCCCGGCTGTTTCGAAAGGCGCATCCACAGCACCTCGGTCGGAATACCGAACCGCTGGATTTCGAGCCCCGCCGCCTCGCGGACGATGGAGTTGCGGCCATCCGCACCCACCACCAGATCAGCGGCGATCTCGATCACACCATCAGGTGTATTGACGATGAGACCGCCGACGCGCCCATCACGCTCGATCAGGCCGGTGACCGGCGCATTCATCAGCAGCCGGAAGTTCTCATATTGTCCGGCCTTGCCGACGATGAAATTGAGAAAATCCCATTGCGGCATGAAGGCAATGAAGCGATAGCGGACCGGTAACCGGGAAAAATCCGCAATCGTGATGCGCTCATCGCCGATAACCGCGTTCAGCCGCGGCGCACGGGTATGCGGCAGGCTCAGAAACTCCTCGATGAAACCCAGCTGCTCCATCAGTTCAAGCGTGGAAGGGTGGATGGTATCGCCGCGAAAATCGCGCAGGAAATCTCCGTGTTTTTCGACCACCGTCACATCGATACCGCTGCGCGCAAGCAGCAGGCCAAGCATCACACCCGCCGGCCCACCGCCGGCAATGGCAACGGAGGTGCGGATGTGCTGAACGGCCCTGCCGTCATTGTCCGGCGCGACTTTCGCTTCTTCCATCACATCTCTCCGTTTCCGCCCCGTAAACGTCCCTATCGTGGATCCGCTACCGGAAGATTTGCATTTTTCGGCTGCGGCCAGCCATAGGCATCGAACCGAAACAGCATTTCGGACCGGGCAAAGATAAAAGCGAAGGCCATGGCCGTCCACATACCGAGCAGCAGCCCGGCGGCAACGTCGCTTGGATAATGCGCGCCAACGATGACACGCGAAACGCCGATGACAAGGGCAAGCAAAAGAAACGCCCAGCGGAAGCGCGGCATCAGCATGGCAAAAACACCGAAAAATGCTCCTGCAGCGGTCGAATGGCCGGAAGGAAAGCTCTCATAGAGATTATCCCCGGTAAATGGGGTGAGGCTATAGGCGCCGATTTCCAGGAAAAGCTCCGGCCGCGCCCGCCCGATCAGGAATTTCAGCGTATGGACGAGAATGCTCGCCGTTCCGATCGTCAGGAAAAAATAGGCGAGAAGCCGCCATGCTGTTCTCAAGCGCCCCGCATAGGTCTGCGCCTGCAAGACCCGTGCGCCGACATAGGCGAGAATGGCAAGGGCGCCCGTGGAATAAAGCATCCAGCTGAAGGTTCCAAAATCGGTGATGGCGCGATTGAAGGAGACGATCGTTCCGGGCAGGGCCTGCGCGCTTTCGGAAAGACGTGGATCGAGAGGAATAAAGACCAGCACCAGCACAAGGCTTGCCGCAAAAATCCATCCGCTGGAAACCAGGAAACGTCGCATCTAAGTCCTCTCATCGTTTTTCTTGCATATGGCTTTGCCATCCGCAAAAACAATAGCCGGGCTTTATCCTTGTTATGGCTGATTTTCGCGAGTAGAGGCTAATGCATGTCACCGAAACCGTGCAGCGGTTTCGCAAGAATGACATGCTCTAAAAGGTGCGAACCGCACAATACCGACGGACCGAAGATGACGAATGCCAGTGAAATGCCACGCAAACTGACGATATTGGGTTCGACCGGTTCGATCGGCACCAACACGCTGGATGTCGTGCGTCAACTGGGCGGCCGCGACCAATTCCAGATCATGGCGCTGACCGGCGCGGGAAATATCGCGCTTCTGGCAGAGCAGGCGCGTCAATTCAGTGCACAGATGGTGGTGACGGCCGAAGATGACAAATATGAAGAATTGAAATCCGCCCTTGCCGGCACCGGTGTAAAAGTCGCGGCTGGCAAATCCGGCCTTGAAGAAGCGGCGTCGGTGGATGCCGGCTGGGTGATGGCGGCGATTGCCGGGACGCCTGGCCTTGCCCCGACGCTGACAGCCGCCCGGCGCGGCGCCGATATCGCCCTTGCCAACAAGGAATGCCTCGTTTCAGCCGGCGATGTTTTTCTGCGCACGGTCAAACAGGGCGGCGGCAGGCTGATCCCGGTCGATAGCGAACATAGCGCGATCTTCCAGTGTCTGACGGGGGATCACAAACAGGCCGTGGAGCGTATTGTGCTGACGGCCTCCGGCGGGCCATTCCGCACCTGGTCGCGCGACGAGATGGCCAATGTTACGGCCGATATTGCCCGCGCCCATCCCAACTGGTCGATGGGGCTGAAGGTCTCCATCGGCAGCGCCTCCATGTTCAACAAGGGGCTGGAAATGATCGAGGCGAAATACCTCTTCGATCTCAGACCCGATCAGGTTGAGGTGATCGTCCATCCGCAATCGATCATACATTCGATGGTCGGTTACAGCGACGGTTCCTATATCGCCCAGCTCGGTTCACCCGACATGCGCACCGCCATCTCCTATGCCCTTACCTATCCGCAGCGCGGCAATCTGAACGTTGCGCGGCTGGATTTCGCAAAACTGGCGCGGCTCGATTTCGAGGCACCGGATGAAGCCCGCTTCCCCGCGCTGCGGCTCGCCCGTATGGCGCTGGAGCGTGGCGGTTTACAGGGTGCTGTCCTGAATGCAGCCGAAGAAACCGCCTTTCACGCCTTCGTTGCGGGCGGCATCGGCTTCCTCGACATGGCTGAAATCGTCGAAACGGTCATGAACCGCATGCATGACGGCCGCTCCGCCGCCACGATTGAAGATGTGTTTGCGGCAGACAGGGAAGCTCGGGATCATGCAATGGAAATAGTCACGGACATCGGAAAAGCGGCTTAACCGGCACGTCGTAGACACACGTTCTCAAGGGTTGGCATCACCCTGATATGCCGGCGCGCCGGCCGCCTATTCCGATATCATCCAGTAAGAGACGACGCGGATTTTGTCTGGACTGTTCCAGTGGATCGACAGCTTGAAATCCGGCAAGATCCACTGGTGAATATCATATCGTCCGACCCGGTCCGGCTCGCCCAGTTTGGCAATTGCGTCGACCTTGGTGTCCGAGAAACGAAGGTCTTTCCACAAAGACCCCCCATAGGTTTCGACACCTTTTTCATAACCCCAGCAAGCGCAACTCGTCAGCAGGTTCGGACCCTCACCAACGGAATGGCCATCGCTTTCGTTCACGAGAGCCCGGTCTTTGAAATGGAAGTCCACGCCGAACGTTACCGCGCTGAGATCAAATATCGCCAGATCCCTGTCGAGTTTGATGGCATCCGACCAACTCACACCAAAAGGTGCCACGATCTTCGTGACGGCTTCGCTATCGAACGGCTTTGCGAGCGCGGCTATGAAATCTTCCGGTTCGGGATACTGGATCGATGTCTGCATCTCACCTCTCCGCGTTCGCTTTTCTTACCCTTAAACTCAGTCGGGCCTCACGCCACCGCCCGCGCCAGCGCGCAATGTGACCAGAGCTGGTGCAACGCACCGACCAGCTGCTCAATATCGGCATCGGTATGCAGCGGTGTCGGGGTAATACGCAGGCGCTCTGTCTTGCGCGGCACGGTCGGGTAATTGATCGGCTGCACATAGACGCCGTGATTGTCGAGCAGGATATCAGAAATCCACTTGCACTTGGCGGCATCGCCCACCATGACAGGCACGATGTGGCTTGGATTGTCCATATGCGGAATGCCGCGCGCGTCGAGAAGGCCGCGCAGCTTGCGCACCCGGTCCTGATGGCGGGCGCGCTCGAAGGGGCTGGCCTTCAGATGCTGGATCGAGGCAATGGCCCCGGCAGCAAGCGACGGCGGCAGGGCCGTGGTGAAGATGAAGCCGGAGGCGAAAGAGCGGATGAAATCGCAGACGGCCGTCGAACCGGTAATATAACCGCCCATGACGCCGAAGGCCTTGCCAAGCGTTCCCTCGATGATCGTCAGGCGATCCATCAAGCCTTCGCGCTCGGCAATGCCGCCACCGCGCGGACCGTACATGCCAACGGCGTGAACTTCGTCGAGATAGGTCATGGCGCCATAACGATCGGCCAGATCGCAGATTTCCTTGATCGGCGCGATATCGCCATCCATCGAATAGACGGATTCAAAGGCGATGAGCTTCGGCGCGTTCGGATCGGCAGCCTTGAGCTTTGCCTCGAGATCTTCGAGATCGTTGTGCTTCCAGATCACTCGCTCGCAACGGCCATAACGAATGCCCTCGATCATCGAAGCATGGTTCAGCGCATCGGAGAAAATGATGAGGCCCGGAATCTTCTGGCCGAGTGTGCCGAGTGTTGCCCAGTTGGACACATAACCCGAGGTGAAGATCAGCGCCGATTCCTTGCCGTGCAGATCGGCAAGTTCCTGTTCGAGCAAGACATGATAATGGTTGGTACCAGAAATATTCCGGGTGCCTCCCGCACCCGCGCCACAGTGATCGATCGCCGCTTTCATGGCTTCGATGACTTTCGGGTTCTGGCCCATGCCGAGATAGTCGTTGGAGCACCAGACCGTTACGTCCTTGCGCTCGCCATTGGCGTTATACCGTGTCGCGCGGGGAAAATTCCCCTGCTGGCGTTCGATATCCGCAAAAACGCGATAACGTCCCTCAGAATGCAGGCTTTGCAGTTCCGTCGTGAAAAATGCCTCGAAGTCCATGCCATGCTCCAGAATTGACCAGACCGTTTTCCGCTCCGCTACCGGGACCGTCAACCCTTTCGGGCCACTTTAACCGCGTCTGCGTCAATTCGCCGTTGTTTTGAACCATTCCAATAAACCGTTTATAGCCGCCGATGAAAAGTACAAAATTGATTCACATCAAAAAACCACGAATTTTGGAACCTTTTTCGCGTAGCCCCGTTGTCTGGCACGCAATCGATTTACGCTCGGCGGAATCCCCGAAACAGGAGGCTTCCCTAAACGACATCGAATTGTTAGTTATCTGTGGCGGTCGGAGGTAGCAGTCGCCGCAGATAAATATGGGACGCCTACCGAGCCGAAGAGCTCATTGTAACGTTGGAGAGAGTTTCATGAAAAAGGCAATCATATTTGCGCTGGTCGGCCTGTCGCTTGCAAGCTGCACGCAGACCGAAAAGGGTGCTTCGATCGGTGCCGTTTCCGGTGCGGTCCTTGGCGGCGCTATCACGGGCAATGTTCGTGGCGCAGCAGTGGGTGCGGCCATCGGCGGTGTAGGCGGTGCCTTGATCGGCAATGCTTCCGAGCCGGGCTATTGCTATTATCGCGACCAGTACGGTCAGCGTTACACGGCGCGTTGCCGTTAATCGCACCGCGAAATACCGTTGCACAGAAGCCCCGGTCACCCGGGGCTTTTTGCGTTAAGGCGGGCAAAACGCAAGTCAAAGGGTCCTCAACGCCGTTTATTTATGATTAAATTGCAATGTTAACGGACAGGAAACGGGTTGGAGCCAAAATAAATGCTCAACCATAAAGCAGCTTATGCGAAGAACACGAACTAACCCGAAGACAGGTATTGCGTATCGGAAAGCTGGCACCGCACTTGCGGTTGCTTTCACGTTCGCCCTGTATCCGGCGTTTACCCGTGACGCCTTTGCCTTCAAACTGTTCGGTGTGCGCCTCTGGGGTTCGGAAGAACCGGAGGTTGAAGTCATCAATCCGGTCAAATATGCCGTCACGCTTGACGCAGGTGAAGCAGATAAATCGCTGAAAGGCAGCCTGGAAAACAGCTCGCTTCTTCTCGCAGACAAGGACAAGCCCGCCTCCGGTGATCTCGGCCTCCTGATAAAGGCGAGAGACGACAGGGACAGGCTGATCGCCGCGCTTTACGAAAACGCCCGTTACGGCGGCATCGTCAAGGTCACCCTCGCCGGCAAGGATGTGGATGCCCTGCCGCCCAATCCCGTCTTTGATCACAGCGCGCCCGTACCGGTGGTCATAACGGTGACGCCAGGTCCGAAATTCACGCTGGGCAGCGTCCGGCTCGAAGGCGATGTGACGGGCCGCAACCTTGAAGAATACGGCCTGACCACCGGCGGCGAGGCCGGATCTCTGGCAATCATCCGCGCCGGCAACAAGCTTATCGACGATCTGAAGGCCGAAGGCCGTCCGCTTGCCAAGCTGACGAAACGCGAGGCGGTGGCAAACCACGCGACGAACACGGTTGACATTACCATGGCTGCAGAAGGCGGGCCGGTTGCCCCACTGGGCACGGTCACCGTCACCGGCGAAAAAACCGTCGATGGCGATTTCATCCGCCGTTATTCGCGCCTCAATGGCGGCGAACCCTATTCGCCGGAAAAGCTGCGCAAGGCTGCGGATCGGCTACGCCAGCTAGGCGTCTTCTCCAGCCTGACGATCAAGGAAGCGGGCACGCTGGCGCGCGACGGCACAATTCCGCTCACCATCGAAGTGTCTGAAGGCAAGCACCGCTATTTCGGCGTCGGCGCGCAATATTCCACCACCGAAGGCATCGGCCTTCAGGGATATTGGGGCCACAGAAACCTGTTCGGACAGGCGGAGTCGCTGCGTATCGAAGGATCGGTCTCGCGCATCGCCGAGGCATCAAGCGTCGAAGGCATGGATTATTCGGCCGGCATCACCTTCATCAAGCCCGGCATGTTCAATCCGCGTACGACCTTCAAGACAAGCCTGATCGCCAAGACCGAACACCCCGACACATACGACGCCAAGACGGTGACGGGCACAGCCGGTTTTGCCTACGAGCTCAACGACACCGACACCGCCGCCGCCGGTCTCGAGGTGCAATGGGCCGATACCGAAGACGCCTTCGGCAAGAATGAATATCTGACCACCTCCATCCCGCTGGAATTTGTTCGCGATACGCGCGACGACAAACTCAACCCCACCGAAGGTTTTCGTGCGTCGATTGCCGCCAAGCCCAGCTATGAGGCGCTGAACGGCACGTTCTTCTCGTCGTTCGAAGGCTCGATCAGCGGTTACAAGGGGCTTGGCGCGGAAGACCGGCTGATCATGGCCGGAAAGCTTTCCGGCGGCGTGCTCGTCGGCGGCAGCAACCTGCAGGACATCCCCACCACACGGCGCTTTTATGCCGGCGGCGGCGGATCGGTGCGCGGTTACAGCTATCAGGAAATATCACCCTATAATGCAGCGGGCGACGCAACCGGTGGCCGCTCCTATGTGGTCGGCTCCGTTGAGGCCCGCATCAAGGTCACCGATACGATCGGCATCGTGCCTTTCATCGATGCGGGTGTAGTATCGGAAGATGTGGCGCCAGATTTTTCCGATATCCGGGCGGGCGCCGGCATTGGCCTGCGTTACGCAACGCCCTTCGGGCCTTTGCGTCTCGACGTCGCCATGCCGCTTGATAAATATGATGGCGGTAACAGTTTCGGCATTTATGCTGGCATCGGCCAGTCTTTTTAAACGCCACCATCGAACACCCTTGAAGCAGAGTGTAGATTACCTTTGATGAAAATGTTGATTCGATTGCTGAAATGGCTGGGCTACGTTGCCTTGTGCGGCGTGGTGCTGGTGCTGCTTGCGGTTCTGTTTGTCGGGTTTACACCGATGGGCGCCAGAATTGCAGCGAAGCAGATTTCAGCACTTGTATCGACGCCCGATCAGACGATCGAGATTTCTCCCCCGAGCGGCCTTTTGACCGGCCGACTGCGGCTCGACAACGTCACCCTTTCAGACCGGCAGGGACCCTATGCCCGCGTGAACCAGATCGCCGTCGACTGGTCACCGCTCTCGCTGCTTGCCGGAACCTTTCATGCCGACCGGGTCTCGGCCGGATCGATCGATGTCGAGCGTAAACCGCTTGCCGCTGAACAGACGCCGACCAAAAGCTCCGGTAGTTCGTCGCTGCCGATTGAAGTCGGCATCGATAGTTTCAGCTTCCCCGACATCAGCCTTGGCCAATCACTTCTGGGCAGCCCTTTCGAGCTGACGGCCGAAGGCAATCTCAAGGCTGCCCGGGACGATATCAGGCTGTCGCTATCGGCCCATCGGATCAATGCTGTAAATGCTGCCGTGAATGCCGACATCGCCTTCCTGCCGAATGAGAATGTCCTGAAGCTGAAAGCGGAGATGAAGGAGCCCGAAGGCGGGCTTCTCGCCACGCTGCTTTCGCTGCCCGGTACGCCAGCCGTCGCTATCGACGTGAACGGCGAAGGACCGCTTTCCAACTGGACCGGCACGCTGCGCGGCGGTGTCGCCGGTAACCCCGTCGTCAATGTTAGCGGCCGCCATACTCTTGGCGATGACGGCACGCGCCGTATCGAGATCGCGGGCGGTGGCCAGCCGGATCTGCTCCTTCCCCCCGCCTTCCGCCAGCTTTTTGCCGGTGAGACGAAGCTCGATGCAAACGCCACGCTCTCACCGCAGGGCCGCATCGAAATCGGCAGCAGTACGCTGGAGACCGGCACATTGTTGCTGACCGCTTCCGGCACCATCGATCCGAACGGTCAAAACGATCTTGCCGCCAACCTCATCGGTACCGCCGGTCCCGTCGATTTCCGCTGGCCTCTCAGCAATGGCGAAGTTCAGGCCCTCATCAACGGCCTCGACCTTTCCCTGAAAGGCAACGCGGATGCCGCACACCTGAAGACCACGGCATCATTACGCAGCCTTGCCCTGCCCCAGGGCCGGCTTGACGATGTCAAACTGACGGCCGAAAGCACCGACCTCAACATCGCCAGCCGCAGCGGCACCATCGCCACCGTCCTGTCAGTTACGCAATCATCCTTCGTCAGCCCTGATATCGACCGGCTGGTGCGTGCGCCACTCACCATCAAGGCGCCACTCAGCCTCACCTCTTCCGCCATCGGCTTTGACGGTGCAACGCTCGAAAGCGCCAGTGTCGGCGGAACTCTGAACGGCAGTTTCGATCTCGCCAATAATCGCCTGACCTCCAGTGTGCAGCTTTTCGCCCTGCCGGCCACCCTGCCGCCGGCGCTCGCAGAAAAATTCGACACCACAATCGCCCTGCAGGGCGATATCGACCTCACCATTGGCGGGCGCACCAGCGTTGAGAACCTCACCGTCAAATCCGGTACGATAGAGGCGGCAGGCAATGTCAGCCTCGAAAACGACGCGCTAAGCGCCAGCCTGACCGGCAAATTTCCCGCTCTCGAAAAGCTGACACCGCAGGCAAAGGGTGTCGCAGAGTTTGCAATCGATGCCCGCGGCGCAGTGTCTGCACCTGATTTCAACATCGCCCTGAGTTCCGAAAGCGCTGTCCTTGCCGGACGAACCCTCGAAGCACTGAAAATCAATGCCACAGGCAAGGCTGATCCCGCAGCACCGCAGGCGAAGCTCACCGCCAGCGGCAGCCTCGACCGGCAGAAGATCGATGCCAACGCCAATGTGGTGCAAACGGAGAACGGTACGGCGATACCTGAACTGCATGTGGCCGTGGGCCGTAACCTGCTGAACGGGCAGCTGCAATTCTCGCAGCAATTCCTGCCCACGGGTAATCTTTCGTTCAATTTCCCCGATCTTGCCCTGCTGGCCGCACTTGCCGCGCAGCAGGCGGATGGCGATATTGCCGGCGATATCGCCCTGAGCAACGCCAATGGCCGGATCGCCGCGACGATAAAGGCCAATGGCGGCAGCATCCGTCAGGGCACGACGACAATCTCCAAACTCGCCGCCGATATCTCCATCGACGACCTGCAGGCGCTCGCGATCAACGGCAAGGTCAGTGCCGACAGCGTCAATGCCGGCGCCGCCTCGATTTCCGGCCTGAACGCCACCATCGGCCATTCCGGCACGACAACGCAATTCGACGTCAACGGCCGTTACGACAATGCACCGCTGGTGGTGAAGGGCAGCGCCGATACCGGCGGAACGCCGATGACGGTAAGGCTCGACGCCTTTTCCGCCGCCCCCAAGGGCATTGCCGTGCGGCTTGAAAAACCAAGCACCATTGCCATTCAGAATGGCACAGCGCGCATCTCCGATCTGACAATCATCACCGGCGACGGGCGCATTGAGGTCAACGGCACCGCCGGATCGGCGCTCGACATCAATGCCGATATCCGGTCGCTTCCCGCCAGTCTTGCAAATGCCTTCGCTGCCGGGCTGGATGCGGCAGGCAGCATATCCGGCACCGTCAGCGCCAAGGGCGCGGCATCCGACCCCTCGGTCGATTATAATCTCAACTGGGCAAATGCCGAGGTCTCGCAGACCCGCGCCGCCGGGCTTGCAGCACTTGGCATCAAGGCGAACGGCCGTTTCGCCGGCGGCACGCTACAGATCGATACGAATGTGACCGGTCAGGGCGGCATGGCGCTCTCGGGCGGCGGTTCTCTCGGCATCGCCGGCAATCGCCCGCTTTCGATGGCCTTTACCGGCAGGTTGCCCTTCTCCGCGGTTGCGGCGCAAACCGCAGCGCAGGGTCTCGATGTGGACGGCACGGCCGCCATCGACGTGAAAATTTCTGGCAGCGCCACAGCACCTGTTGTTACCGGCAGCATCACCACCGATGGCACACGCCTGACCGACGTGCGCCGGAACCTGACCGTCAACGGACTGGGAGCCACCATCACCTTCGATCGCGATCGCGCCATCATTTCCCGCCTGACAGGTAAGCTGGCGGGCGGCGGAACGATCTCGGGAACCGGCAGCGTCGGCGTAGCCGGCGGGTCGGGTTTCCCTGCCGATATATCGATCACACTCGATCGTGCCGGTTATAATGACGGCACACTGGTAACGACGGTGGTAAGCGGCACATTGACGCTGAAAGGCCCGTTGCTGAATTCCCCCGTGCTTGGCGGCAACCTGACGCTGGACAGAAGCGCCATCACCATTCCGGAAAAACTCCCGGCCTCGTTGACGGAAATCGACATCAAGCACAAGAACGCCCCGCCAAAGGTGCGCGCGCAGGCGAAAGCGCTCGGTGGCGATCAGGGCGGCAGCGGCAGTTCTTCCACCATCAATCTCGATCTGCAGGTGAATGCACCGAGCGGCATCTTCGTGCGCGGACGCGGCATCGATGCGGAACTGATCGGCAATCTGACGATCCGCGGCACGGCGGCTGTCCCCGTCATTTCCGGCGGTTTTGAAATGCGTCGCGGCCGGCTGGAAATCCTCACCCGTCGTCTTGATTTCACCACCGGCAACATCAGCTTCGGTGGCGGCCTTATCCCGGTTCTCGATATGAAGGCGGATTCGACGGTCGGTTCAACCACCGTCACGGTTGCGGTTTCCGGCAATGCCAACGACCCGACATTCGCCTTCTCCTCGGCCCCCGCCCTGCCGCAGGATGAAGTCATGGCGCAGCTGATCTTTGGCCAGTCCATGTCGAAACTCTCCGCTCTGCAGATCGCCCGGCTGGCAGATGCCGCCGCACAACTGGCCGGCGGTCGCTCAACCTCGCTGTTCGACAAGCTCAGAAGCAATCTCGGCGTCGATGATCTGGATATTTCGACCGATTCAGAAGGCCAGGCCCGCGTTTCCGCCGGCAAATATCTCAATGAGAGAACCTATCTCGAATTGGAGCAGAGCGGTGAATTCGGTGCCAAAGCCATCATCAACCTCGATGTCGGGCGCGGTGTGAAACTGCGCGGTGAGGCGGGCGGCGATGGCGAAGGTGCAGCCGGTATATTTTACGAGAAAGAATACTAAGCACTCCAGTAAAAGTGCGTAGCGGTTTTACGTTCGGACAATGCGTAAATCAAAGAGAGAGCGTTTTCGCATTCAAAGAAAAGCGAAAACGCTCCAGAGCCGTGCGCATTTAGGTTTGCGAAACCATCTCATGATAACAATCATTGAATGAAGACGGAAATATTGTTTCCGGCTGTTCAGGCACCAGGCAGAACGCCAAATCCGCATATGCAAGTGTCGGTGCACTTGCGCCGGCCTCCACAGCGAGCATTGGGAAGAATTCTGATGGCAATGATAAACTCTACCAATTTTGGCGGTGAGACGCTGGAAATCATCGCGTTCCGCCTGCACGATCAGGAATTCTGCGTGAAGACGACGACTATCCGCGAAATTCGCGGCTGGGCGCCTTCCACGCCTATTCCCCACGCGCCGAAAGACGTTATCGGCGTCATGAACCTGCGTGGCTCGGTCATTCCGATCATCGATCTGGCCCACAAGCTCGGCATGAAGAGCACCGTCGCCAATGAGAGAAGCGCCATCGTGGTGGCCGAAGTGCACAACATGGTCATCGGCATGCTGGTTGATCGCGTGTCCGACATTCTGACGATCCCGGCAAATCAGGTACAGCCGGTTCCGGAAATCTCCGCCTCTTTTGACAAGTCCTATTCCGAAGGCATCATCGCCAACGAACACGGCATGATCTGCTTCCTGAACCTCGCCAAGATGTTCAAGGGAACCGAAGCGGAAGATCTCGCGGCTTAAGCCCGCCTATTGGCCTGCTTTTCCTTACCGGTCCGCATTCTGACGCATGCAAAAGAGACGAGCCTGTTTCGTTCCAAATACCGACAATCAGACCAGACCGCCGGAGCATCGCCCGGCGGTTTTGTTTTTTCTATTCCTGTGTTTTTAAATAAGAACATTTTAATATTATAGATATCTAATATTAAAAGCTGAAAATCAGTACCGCACCGACACGCCATCTCGCGGGTCCGATACCTGACCTAGGCCGATAAGACGCAAGTGCCTGCATTGCCGCTTTCTGCGGCAAACCTGTTCGTTGTTCAACATGATACGGCGCGGACCGCATCCTCTTATGCGGTTGGCCGCGCTGTGGCCGATATTCGGGGGACGTCCAATGCTGGGGTTAGGGAAAAGCGCAGATAACCGAAACATGCTCGATGCGATCTCCAGATCGCAGGCAGTCATAGAATTCGATCTCAAAGGTAATATTCTCACGGCAAACGGCAATTTCTGCGCGGCGCTGGGTTATGATCTCGCCGAAATCACCGGCAAGCACCATCGCATCTTCTGCGACGGCGATTTCGCCGCATCGCGTGCCTATCAGGAGTTCTGGGAGTCTCTCGCCCGTGGCGAGTTTCAGGCCAAGGAATATCGGCGTATCCGCAAGGACAGCGCGGTCATCTGGATCGAGGCTTCCTACAACCCGGTTTTTCGTTCGGGCAAGCCCTACAAGGTGATCAAGATCGCCACCGATATCACCGCCAAGAAGATCAAGGCTGCGGAAGACGCCGGCAAACTGGAAGCACTCTCCCGCTCGCAGGCCACCATCGAATTTTTTCCCGACGGCACGATCATTACCGCCAATCCAAATTTCTGCGCCACGGTGAACTACGACCTCAAGGAAATTGAGGGCAGGCACCACCGGATGTTCTGCGACCCCGCCTATGCGGCGTCGCCCGCCTATGGCAATTTCTGGCAACGGCTGGCATCGGGAGAATTCATCTCGGATGAATTCGTGCGTTATGGCAAAAACGGCAAGGAAATATGGATCCAGGCCGCCTATAATCCGGTGCTGGATGACACCGGCAAGGTGGTGAAAGTGGTGAAATTTGCCACCGACGTGACACCGCGTATGAGCGCCATCACCGTTCTAGCCAATGGCCTGCAGGCGCTGGCCGATGGCGACCTCGTGCAGCGCCTCGACAATAGCTTCGTGCCCAGCATGGAAAAATTGCGCCACGACTTCAACGAGGTTGTCGGCAAGCTTCAGTCCACCATGCAGACCATCGCCCACAACGCCTCCACCATCGCATCCGGTTCGGGCGAGATCCGCATTGCTGCCGATCAGCTCTCACAGCGCACCGAGCAGCAGGCCGCCTCACTGGAAGAGACAGCAGCCGCATTGGAAGAAATCACCACCACTGTTACCGATGCCAGCCAGCGCGCCGGCTATGCCGGCAAGCTGGTGCTGCGGACGAAAGACCATGCCGAACATTCCGGCGAGATCGTTCAGCAGGCGATTTCCGCCATGGACGCAATCTCGCGCTCGTCCGGGGAAATCACCAATATCATCGGCGTCATCGACGACATTGCCTTCCAGACCAATCTTCTCGCACTGAATGCCGGCGTCGAAGCCGCCCGCGCCGGTGAAGCAGGCAAGGGTTTCGCAGTCGTGGCGCAGGAAGTGCGGGAACTTGCGCAGCGATCCGCCCGCGCAGCCAAGGAAATCAAGTCGCTTATCAATACCTCACGCGAACAGGTCGCCAATGGTGTTGATCTGGTCGGCAGAACCGGTAGCGCCTTGCGGGATATCCAGTCCCAGATGGGCGAAATCGATGCTAACGTCTCCGCCATCGTTGAGGCGTCGCGCGAACAGGCGAACGGCCTGAGGGAAATCAATCAGGCCGTCAACATCATGGACCAGGCAACCCAGAAAAACGCCGCCATGGTGGAGGAAACCACGGCCGCCAGCCATGGCCTCGCCAATGAAGCGGAAACCCTGCACGAATTGCTGCGGCAATTCAGAATATCGCACGGGGCATCGGCATCACCGGCCCGGCCAACCGACAAAAAGCCAGCGATGGTCACCAGACTGCCGACACCACAACCTCGATATGCCACCGCAACGAGGTCTCAGGGAAATGCCGTAGCCGAATGGGCGGAGTTTTAGCCCTCTGAAACAGGATGGCCACCAAAAGGCGACGGCCTTAGAGCATTTCCGCTTTTCTCCGAAACGCGAAAACGATCTAACCCTTTGTTTTGCGCATTTTCCGGACGTAAACCGCTGCGCACTTTTATTGGAAATGCTCTAAAGCTAGAAAATAATGCGATCCGCGCGGGTGAAGATTTCAAAGTCTTCACCCCGCACCAGCGCAACAAGTGTGATGCCCGCTTCCTCGGCCGTTTCGATGGCGAGCGCGGTCGGTGCCGAAATGGCCGCCAGAACGGCACTGCCGAGGATCGCCGTCTTCTGAACCATCTCCACCGACAGGCGGCTAGTGACGGCTACGATGCCAGCACTGGAAGATATGCCTGCGTTGATGACCGCACCTGCCAGCTTGTCGAGCGCGTTGTGGCGGCCGACGTCCTCACGCACCACCAGCAGACCGCCTTCAGCACTGTAAAAGCCGGCGCCGTGAACGGCCCTCGTCTCGCGGTTAAGGCTTTGGGCGTCATGCAGCGCTTTCATCGCAGCAACAATGTCATAACCGTCAAAGGAAATTTCCACACCGCTCAAATCCGGCACGAGCCGAACCGCCTGCTCTATGGATTCAATACCGCACAGGCCGCAGCCCACCGGACCCGCCATATGTCGCCGTCTTGCCCGCAACGCATCGGCATTGGCATCCCGCAAATCCACCTGAACATCAAAACCTTGCCCGGCCTCGACCACTTCAACAGCCTGGATTTCGGCGCGTGACGATATGATGCCTTCTGTCAGGCTGAAACCAACGGCGAAATCGATGAGATCAGCCGGGCTGGCCATCATCACGGCATGGGTGCTGCCACCGTAAGAAAAGGCGACCGGCACCTCCTCCGGCACGGCACGGCTGCCCTCCGTTACCACCCCTTCTCGCAGACCGGTTCTTGCAACCCTTCGGAAACTTGCCTCTGCCGACACGGCGATCTTCCTTCTATAACGGACACCTGTCTCGTCTCACTCCCGATCAAGAGGCCGCATCCCTTTTCGAAACCAAATCTAGCCTAAAGCTCTGAAAACCGGAATCAACTTCCTGAAGCGCGTTCTGTAAAAACCGCAACCCTCTTACCGGAATGCCCCGGAATTGGTTCAAGCGGCTCGAAACACGTGCCTAAAAAAAAGAAAGACGGCTTTCTCATCAGATAGTTGAGAGGCACCCGAAAAACAAAAAAGCGACCGAAGAGGCCGCTTGTTTGTTTGTAATATTTTGTGGGCAGTCATTCTTTCGAACCCGCCCGGTGCTTTCAAGCAGCGACGAGAACCTCATGCAGGTTCGTCAGTTCGTAAAGGTGCTTTTCAAGCTTGGTCAGATGCTCGTGGTGATGATTGCCTTCTTCGATTTCGGACTTGGCCGCATCGATGCGCTTCTGCAGCGTGTCGGGGGACATATCATCGGCCGAAACCGCAGATTCAGCCAAAAGCGTGCAACCGGTCGGGAGAATGTCGGCAAAACCGCCGAAAACGACGTATTTATGCGTCTCACCTGAGGCGAACTTCACCGTCACCAGACCCGGCTTGATCGTCGTCATCGTCGGCGCGTGATTGGCCAGAACCGTCATCTCACCCAGCGTAGCCGGGATGACGACTTCCGTAACCGTTTCGGAAACGAGCAGACGTTCCGGGGAAACGAGATCGAATTTGAAACTGTCAGCCATGGCTATTCACTTCTTTTCAATTACGCGGGCGTCACGGACTTATTCGTTACAACACCGGCATCACCATTGCGGTTTTGCCGTCATTGTCGACAAGGCGCGCGGGTGAACCACGCGCCTGCCAATTCATCATCAGGCGGCTTCGCCAGCCAGCTTCTTTGCCTTTTCGATGGCTTCTTCCATCGAACCGACCATGTAGAAAGCAGCTTCCGGCAGGTTGTCATATTCGCCGTTGACCAGGCCCTTGAAGCCCTTGATCGTGTCTTCGAGCGCAACGAGCTTGCCCGGCGAACCGGTGAAGACTTCGGCGACGAAGAACGGCTGCGACAGGAAGCGCTCGATCTTGCGGGCGCGGGTAACCGTCAGCTTGTCTTCCTCCGAGAGTTCGTCCATGCCGAGGATGGCGATGATGTCCTGAAGAGACTTGTAACGCTGCAGCGTCGACTGAACCTTACGGGCAACCTCGTAATGTTCTTCACCGACGATCATCGGGTCGAGCATACGCGAGGTGGAGTCGAGCGGATCAACAGCCGGGTAAATACCCTTTTCAGCGATCGAACGCGACAGAACCGTCGTTGCGTCCAAGTGCGCGAACGAGGTGGCCGGAGCCGGGTCGGTCAAGTCGTCGGCGGGAACGTAAATCGCCTGAACAGAGGTGATCGAACCCTTGTTCGTGGTGGTGATGCGTTCCTGCATCTGGCCCATGTCAGTTGCGAGCGTCGGCTGATAGCCCACGGCCGAAGGAATACGGCCGAGCAGAGCCGACACTTCCGAACCAGCCTGCGTGAAGCGGAAGATGTTGTCCACGAAGAACAGAACGTCCTGGCCTTCGTCACGGAAGTTCTCAGCGATCGTCAGACCGGTAAGAGCAACGCGGGCGCGGGCGCCCGGCGGTTCGTTCATCTGGCCGTAAACGAGTGCGGCCTTGGAGCCTTCGCCGCCGCCAAGCTTGTTGACGTTCGACTCGATCATTTCGTGATAAAGGTCGTTGCCTTCGCGGGTACGCTCACCCACACCGGCAAATACCGAGTAGCCACCATGCGCCTTGGCGACGTTGTTGATCAGTTCCATGATGAGAACCGTCTTGCCAACGCCGGCGCCGCCGAACAGGCCAATCTTGCCGCCCTTGGCGTAAGGAGCCAGAAGATCGACGACCTTGATGCCAGTGACGAGAATCTGTGCTTCCGTCGACTGCTCGACGTAAGATGGCGCATCCTGGTGAATAGCGCGCTTCTTGGCGGTAACGATCGGGCCTGCTTCGTCAACCGGCTCGCCGATGACGTTCATGATGCGGCCAAGCGTTTCCGGGCCAACCGGAACTTCGATCGGTGCACCGGTGTTGGTAACGGCCTGACCGCGGACCAGACCTTCGGTCGAGTCCATTGCGATCGTGCGGACGACGTTTTCGCCGAGATGCTGCGCGACTTCCAGAATAAGGCGGTTGCCGTTATTCTCGGTTTCAAGCGCGTTCAGGATCGAAGGCAGTTCGCCTTCGAACGCCACGTCGACAACAGCGCCGATAACCTGGGTAACCTTGCCCGCGCCGGTCACCGCTGCGGTTTTCTTGGGGGTAGCTGCCTTAGCCATAATCCTTACCCTCTTTCCTTACCTCAGAGCGCTTCCGCGCCCGAAATGATTTCAATGAGTTCCTTGGTGATCTGAGCCTGACGCTGACGGTTGTAGGAAAGCGTCAGCTTGTTGATCATCTCACCGGCATTGCGCGTTGCATTATCCATCGCGCTCATCTTGGCGCCCATTTCACCGGCAACGTTTTCAAGCAGAGCCCGGAAAACCTGAACGGAAATGTTGCGCGGAATAAGGTCTTCCAGAATAGAAGCCGCATCCGGCTCATATTCGTAGACGGCGCTCTGCGTCGCCACATCCTCTTCCACAACCGGGGTTGCGGCCGGAATGAGCTGCAGGCCGGTCGGGATCTGGCTGATGACGGACTTGAATTCCGAATAGATCAGCGTGCAGACATCGAACTCACCCGCATTGAACAGCGAGATCACCTTCTTGGCGATCTGGTCGGCGTTTTCGAAAGCAACCTTTTTCACTTCGCGCAATTCGATGCGTTCGATGATATTGGCTGAAAATTCGCGGCGAAGGCTGTCATAGCCCTTCTTGCCGACCGTGATGATCTTGACCGTCTTGCCTTCGGAAATCAGCTTGCGGGCCTGATCGCGTGCAAAACGGGAAATCTGCGAGTTGAAACCACCGCAAAGACCACGTTCAGCCGTGCAGACGACGAGCAGATGCACGTCGTCCTTGCCGGTGCCGGTCATCAGCGCCGGAGCAACGTCCGCCTCGACCGCCTTGGCGATGTTGGCGAGAACGGCGCTCATGCGCTGAGAATAAGGCCGGGCGGCCTCCGCAGCTTCCTGGGCGCGCCGAAGCTTCGCCGCGGCGACCATTTTCATCGCCTTGGTAATCTTCTGCGTCGCCTTCACGGAGGCAATGCGGTTTTTCAGATCCTTTAGTGAAGGCATCCGTTATCCGTCCGAGTAAAAGAGCCCTGATTTAAGAGAAAGACTTGGCGAAGGTATCGAGAGCGCCCTTGAGCTTGCTCTTGGTATCGTCGCTGATAGCCTTTTCCGTGCGGATGGTGTCGAGGATCGCCTTGCCTTCCGAGCGGAAGTAGGAAAGCAGACCCTGCTCGAACTTGCCGACCTGTGCGACCGGAACCTTGTCGAGATAGCCGTTGACACCGGCGAAGATCACCGCAACCTGTTCTTCCGTCTTGAGCGGAGAGAACTGCGGCTGCTTCAGAAGCTCCGTCAGGCGTGCGCCGCGGTTCAGCAGGCGCTGCGTGGAAGCGTCAAGGTCCGAGCCGAACTGGGCAAAGGCAGCCATTTCGCGATACTGGGCAAGCTCGCCCTTGATCGAACCGGCAACCTGCTTCATCGCCTTGATCTGAGCGGCAGAGCCAACGCGCGAAACCGACAGACCGACGTTAACGGCCGGACGGATGCCCTGGTAGAACAGGTCGGTTTCAAGGAAGATCTGGCCGTCGGTGATCGAGATCACGTTGGTCGGAATAAAGGCCGAAACGTCGTTACCCTGCGTTTCGATGACAGGCAGAGCCGTCAGCGAGCCAGCGCCCATTTCGTCGGAGAGCTTTGCGGCGCGCTCCAGAAGACGGGAGTGAAGGTAGAAAACGTCGCCCGGATAAGCTTCGCGGCCCGGAGGACGACGCAGCAGAAGCGACATCTGACGGTAGGCAACGGCCTGCTTGGAAAGATCGTCATAACCGATGAGAGCGTGCTTGCCGTTGTCACGGAAGTATTCGCCCATGGCGCAACCGGCAAACGGAGCCAGGTACTGCATCGGAGCCGGATCGGAGGCGGTCGCAGCAACGATGATCGAATACTGCAGCGCGCCGCGCTCTTCCAGAACCTTGACGAACTGGGCAACAGTCGAACGCTTCTGGCCGATAGCAACGTAGACGCAATAAAGCTTGTCGCCGTCAGGACCATTGTCGTGAATGGCCTTCTGGTTCAGGATCGCGTCGAGAATGATCGCGGTCTTGCCGGTCTGGCGGTCACCGATGACCAACTCGCGCTGGCCACGGCCAACCGGGATGAGAGCGTCGATGGCCTTGAGGCCGGTCGACATCGGCTCATGAACCGACTTGCGCGGAATGATGCCGGGAGCCTTGACGTCAACGCGCGAACGCTTGGCGGCATTGATCGGGCCTTTGCCGTCGATCGGGTTGCCGAGAGCGTCAACCACGCGGCCGAGCAGTTCCGGGCCGACCGGAACGTCAACGATAGCGCCAGTCCGCTTGACGGTGTCGCCTTCCTTGATGTCACGGTCCGAACCGAAGATAACCACACCGACATTGTCGGCTTCAAGGTTGAGCGCCATGCCGCGGATGCCGCCGGGGAACTCGACCATTTCGCCGGCCTGAACATTGTCGAGGCCATAAACGCGGGCGATACCGTCACCGACGGAAAGCACCTGACCGACTTCCGAGACTTCCGCCTCGTTGCCGAAATTTTTGATTTGATCTTTTAGAATTGCGGAAATTTCCGCGGCGCGGATATCCATCAGCCAACCTCTTTCAGTGCAAGCTTAAGGGTGGAAAGTTTGGTGCGAAGAGACGTATCGATCTGGCGGGAACCGACCTTGACGATCAGACCGCCGAGGATCGACGGATCGACGGTAACGGAAATCGTCACATCCTTGCCGGTAACGCTCTTCAGCGCCGCTTTCAGTTCAGTTTCCTGCGCCTCGTCGAGCGCATGTGCCGAGGTGACCTCGGCGGTGATTTCGCCGCGATGGGCAGCGGCAATGGTGCGGTAGGCTCGGATCATGCCGGGAACGGCAAAGAGACGGCGGTTATTGGCAACGACCTTGAGGAAATTAACAGCGAGACCGGCAATTCCGGCCTTCTCGCAGATCGCGGTGATTGCCTTGAACTGATCCTCGGCGGAAAACACCGGGCTCGCAACCAGACGCTTCAAATCGTCGCTTTCGTCAAGAAGTGCGCCGAACTTGTCCAGATCGGCTCCAACCGCTTCAACCGCACCCGCTTCCAAAGCAAGCTCGAAAAGCGACGACGCATACCTTTCCGCTACACCGGATGTTCCCTGGGAGGTGTCTGCCACGGGCACTTTTTCCCTGCTAATCATCCAAGATCATCAGCAATGGAGATCCACCGCATCAAATTCTTGAAATCGTTTCAATTTCCCCGAAAAAGACCGGAATTCCCCCCTGTCTTTTCCCAATTTCGCGGTCCGTCTAGCATAGGACGCCGGGACTCGCAACACGCGTAATAGCGGAAAGCGCCGTTTGGGCAAGGGGGAATGCGTTTAAATTTTCCGATTCCGCTCAGGATGCGGGTTTGGTGCGGCACAAAAGCCCAAAACCCCGCTTCAGACCAACCCGAACACGTAGCTCAACGACAGTGCGGACAGCAGAAAGTGTACAACCAGGAGTATGAAATTCCGCATGGTTGCGCCTCCATCCGAGAGAATGGAGAGAATGCCGCCAAACACGCTCAGACCAAAAGCCGCACCAAAGGCGAGATAGACCATGGGCTGCGCCAGAAGCAACGCAGCGGCGCCGAGACCGAGATAAAGGCCGGCAAGCGATGAACGCACAAGCGCATAGCCGTCCCTGCGCTCGCCAGCCGGCTGAAGACCGAAAGCGCGCAGCGTCATGCCGGGTGCGAACATGAAAAACAGGCCAATCACGGCCGACACCGCCGCCGCACCGAAGGCCAGCTGCTCACCGAATTCGGCAGGAAAATAAAACTCCATCTCGTTCCCCAAATCATTCTTTTCGTGTGCTGCGTTATGACACGGCCATGACAGCGGGAAAACGCCTTGATTGATAAAGTTCAAAGGAAACTTTGCGGATCGATATCAAGCTGCACATGTACGCTGCCCCGCTCCTTCGGGCCGTTGGCCAAAAGCGTTCGGAGGAAAGACTGCATGTCGGAATTGCGTCGCCCGTGCACCAGCAGACGGAAACGATGGCGACCACGGATCAGCGCCAGCGGCGCTTCCGCCGGGCCGAGCAGCATGATGCCCGTAACCTGCGGGGCAGCGGCTCTCAAGCCCCGCGCATGAGTTTCCGCCTCGCCGCGCGTATCGGCGGAGACGATGATCGAGGCAAGGCGTCCGAAGGGCGGCAGAACGGCCTTTTCCCGCTCCACGATCTCCCTTTCGTAGAAGGCCGACGCATCGCCCGAAACGATCGCCTGCATCACGGGATGCTGCGGCTGGTAGGTCTGCAGCAGGCCGTGGCTTTTCAACCCCGTACGCCCGGCGCGGCCCGTCACCTGTGAGAGCAGCTGAAACGTTCGCTCCGCCGCGCGCGGATCGCCATTGGCAAGTCCTAGATCAGCATCCACGATGCCGACAAGCGTCATCAGGGGAAAATTGTGCCCCTTGGCGACGAGCTGCGTGCCGATGACGATATCCGCCTCACCCTTGACGATCGCCTCCAGCTCCAGACGCAGGCGCTTGACGCCCATGAGATCGGAGGAGAGCACGATGGTGCGGGCCTCGGGAAAATGTTTCTCCACCTCTTCGGCGATCCTCTCCACTCCCGGCCCGCAGGCCACCAGATGATCGAAGGTTCCACATTCCGGGCAATGATCCGGGGTCGGCTCATTGTGACCGCACTGGTGGCACTGCAATTGATTGCGAAAGCGGTGTTCCACCAGCCAGCTGGAACATTGCGGGCATTGGAAACGGTGGCCGCAGACCCGGCAGAGCGTCAGCGGCGCGTAGCCGCGACGATTGAGAAACAACAGCGACTGTTCGCCCTTCTCGATGGTCTTGCCGATGCCGCGCAGCAGAACCGGCGAAAGAAACCCTCCCCTTTCCGGCGGATGGCGGCGCATATCGACAAGATGCAGGTCGGGCATCGCCGCATCGCCAAAACGTGTATGTAGATGGATGGTGTTGTAACGGCCCGAACTGCCATTGACCTGGCTTTCCACCGAAGGCGTGGCGGACACCAGCACCACCGGGAACTCCGCGATCCTCGCTCTAACGACAGCCATATCGCGCGCATTATAGAAGACACGGTCTTCCTGCTTGTAGGCAGGATCGTGCTCTTCATCAACGATGATGAGACCGAGATTGTCGAAAGGTAAAAAAAGCGCCGAGCGCGCGCCGGCAACAACCCTCACCTCACCTGTCACCGCCTGTCGCCAGACCTTTTCGCGCATTCGTGGCGACACATCGGAATGCCATTCCGCTGGCTTTGCACCAAACCGATCCTGAAACCGCTCCAGAAACGCCGCCGTCAGGGCGATTTCGGGAAGAAGAATGAGCACCTGCTTGCCCTGCCGTAGCGTTTCGGCCACCGCCTCGAAATAGACCTCCGTCTTGCCAGAGCCAGTCACGCCATCAATCAGCGAGACGTGAAAACCGCCCTTGCGCACATCCTCGAGAATTTCCGATGCCGCCTGTCTCTGCGGGCCTTCCAGTCGCGGTTCGGTATAATCAGGATCCGGCTCGGCCACGACAGGCGGGGCGGGTAGAAAGACCGTCTCGAACACGCCCTGCTTGACGAGGCCATCGACGACACTGGTCGAGACACCGGCAGCATGGGCAAGCCCGCTTTTCGTCCAGCCATGCTCCTCTGCCGCCAGCTCCATCACCCGCTCACGGGCGGGAGTGAGCCGTTCCGGCCGGCCTTCCGTTAGCCGAAGCCCCTCGATCATCGGCTCGGGATCGAACGCGGCCGGCGCTCGAAGCGCCATCCGCGCCACCAGACCGGGTGGAGAAAGCGTATAGGCAGCGACCCAATCCACGAACCGGCGCATTTCCGCCTTCAGCGGCGGGCACTCGAAACTTTTAGTGATCGGCCGCAGCTTCTTCGGATCGACGCTCTTCTCTCCGGCATCGTCCCACACCACGCCAAAGACCTGCCGGGGACCAAGCGGCACCTGCACCACGGAACCGGTCTCCACCACCATATCTTCAGGCACGGCATAACTATAGGGTCCGGGCGCCGGCATGGGCACCAGAACGGGCACCGTGCGCGTGGGCGACGGTGGGTCGAACAGAGCCCCAAACAGATCGGACGAATCTTTTGCCATGATGTCGCGACCATGCCCCGGCGAAATGAAAAAGGAAACCGCCCGGATGTAATGGCTCACCCCGGCAAAGTCCACGCCGGATGCAAAGTGCAGACACAGGCCTTAACCAAATACTGACCATGAGAGCATAGGCTGCGGAACAGGAATGGAGCGCTGCGTGACCGAAATCCTGACTTTTGCCGAAGCCGATCTGTTGAACGAACGTCAATCCTGGCTTACCGCGCTCGCCGGCGAACGCCGCCTTGCCGACAATACCATCGAAGCTTACGAGCGCGATACCCGCCAGTTTTTGATGTTCCTGACCGGTTACATCGGCAAGCCCGCCGCCATGACCGATATGGCCGATCTGCGCCCTGTCGATCTTCGCGCCTTTCTGGCCAACCGGCGCAAGGAAGGTGTTGGCGCGCGTTCACTTGGCCGGCATCTGGCGGGACTGCGCTCCCTTCTTCACCACCTGCAAAAAAAAGGCCTCGTCAATGCGGCCGGCGCCACCGCCATGCGCGCGCCAAAACAGCCGAAATCGCTGCCGAAGCCGCTGACCGACCGTCAGGCGCTGAAGATCACCACGGCCGAGGCGCAGTTGAACGAGGAACCATGGATCGCCGCCCGCAATGCAGCGGTCCTTTCGCTGCTTTATGGTTGCGGCCTTCGTATTTCCGAAGCGCTCGGTCTGACGCCGGCCGATGTCCCACCCGGCGCCCGCAGTCTGCGCATCACCGGCAAGGGCAACAAGACGCGTATCGTGCCGCTGCTGGCAGTGGTGGCGGAAGCGGTCGATGCCTACAAGAAGCTTTGCCCCTATGCTCTGGCGGCGAATGAACCGATGTTCCTTGGCGCACGCGGGGGGAAACTCCAGCCTGCCATCATCCAGCGGGAAATGCAGAAGCTGCGCAGCGCGTTCGGCCTGCCGGAAAACGCCACGCCGCACGCGTTGCGCCATTCCTTCGCAACCCATCTTCTGGCCGGCGGTGGCGATCTGCGGACTATTCAGGAGTTGCTCGGCCATGCCAGCCTTTCCACCACGCAGATCTATACCGGCGTCGACACCGCAAGATTGTTGGAAATCTACGACAACGCCCACCCGCGTGCATGAAGCATTTCCAGTAAAAGTGCGCAGCGGTTTTACATCAGGATAATGCGTAAAAACAAAACATGGAACACGTCCGACAATTCCGGTCGAACCGGGCGAGCTCTAAAGCAGGAATTGTTTAACCATAGTCATTAACCAGACGTGCAAGCCGCCGTTCTATAAGCGAACGAGAACCGGATGAGACCCATGCACAGCCTGATGAAACCACAAAATTTCACCGCTACCCTGATGGGCAAGACCGGTGACGCCCTGCTCTGGTTGCTGGCGGCAATGCATATCGCAGCCATCGCAATCGTGCTCGCCACCTTGCTATCGCTGGGTGAGGCGCAGGCCGCCGAGCAGAAGATTAGCTGCACGGGCAGCGACATTCTTGTGGAGATGCGCAAGAGCGATCCGCAGGGCTTTGCGAAGATCGAACAGGAAGCCGCCGCGATCCCGAACGGCAAGGGTAATTTCTGGCGTATCGAAAAGGCCGGAACGGCCCCGTCCTTTCTTCTCGGCACCATGCATGTCACCGATCCGCGCGTTCTCGGCATGCCTGCCGCCGCTGCACCTGCCTTCGAAAAATCCGCAACTGTCATCGTGGAATCGGACGAAATCGTCGATGACAAGAAGATCGCCGCATCGCTGCTGGCCAAGCCGGAACTCACCATGTTTCTGGACGGCAAGTCGATCACCGACATCCTGGCACCGGAAAATGTCGCGCGACTGGAAAAGGGACTCAAGGAACGCGGCATTCCGTTGAACGCCGTTTCGCGCATGAAGCCGTGGATGCTGTCTAGCTTCGTCGCCCTTCCCGCCTGTGAATTCGCCCGCAAGGCCACCGGCCTGTCTTTTCTCGACAAGAAGCTGGCCGAAGATGCGGTCGCGGACGGAAAACGTCTCGTCGGGTTGGAAACCATGGTCGAGCAGTTGACGGCCATGTCTGAGCTGCCGATGGAATTTCATCTACAGGCGCTGATCGAAACGCTGGAACTCGGTGATCGCATGGACGATATCATGACGACCATGACCGATCTTTACGTCGCGGGCGATATAGGCATGACCATGCCCATGCTGAAAAGCCTCGACACCAAAAAACCGGCAGAGGGCGATCAGGGTTATGCCGCCTTCGAGCAACGCATCATCACCGACCGCAACCACGTCATGGCGGATCGGGCGACCCCCGAGCTTGCCAAAGGCAATGTCTTCATGGCCGTCGGCGCATTGCACCTGCCGGGTGAGGAAGGCGTGGTCGAATTGCTGCGCGCAAAGGGCTTCACGCTCACACGGGTCGACTGATCCTCTTCCCCGAGACCTAAACGGGCCGGACATTGGCGCAGAACGGCCGCATAGTCGCCGGCACGATGCGCCGATGGAACGGCCCGACCATAAAAAGATATAGCCACCCGAACAGGTTCTTGCGTCTGACGATGGTCGTGACGGTTACCACCTGCCGGTCCATTTCCTGTTCCAGATCCACGACGATGCGGAAATCGAGATGGCTGTCGTCAAAACCGAGTACGGTTCGGTCGGCTGTAGACGACAGTACCGGAAATCCCCCCGCCGAAGCACCCGCCGCCAGCTCAACGGTCCTGAGGCCGAAAAGCGACACAATACGATTTCGAAGCGCCATCAGGCTGCTGATCCACGCCGGGGGATGGTCGAGAAGAAGCCTGCTCACATTGAGCGAGGACGATTCTGGCGTCACCATCTCTCCCTGAAAGCGATCCCACCAGTCAGCGCCCGGCAATATGTCTTCGCTATCCCGCATCCCTGAACCCCAGCCGCCCGATGCGGCAAGGCTGACCATCTTCTTTTTCTGGCGGAGAAGAAACGCGACAAACCGCCGCTTGGAGCATGTCCGGTAAAATTGCGAAGCGGCTTTCTCCGGAAATGCCCTAGCCGTGCGTCATGCGCTTCAGAATATCGGTGCGCCAGTAAAACTGGTGGACCAGAACGGCAACGACATGGCCGGCGATCAACACCCACATCAGCGCCTTGAAGGGGCCGGAATGTAACTGCCCGGCCGCCTCAGCGCCGAAGTAATAAGCGGCGATACCGGATAAAGGCAGGATAAAGAACAACGCGTAGAAGGTAAAATGCGCGACTTTGGCAGCGATTTGAAACGGTCGCGGCTCCTCGACGGGATGCGGCGGCAAACCCTGGAAGAAGCGCAGACAGAGGCGCAGAACTGCAAGCAACAGGATGGAGAAACCGACATAGGCGTGAATATTGGCCGAAGAAATCTGCTCCGGCGTCAATGTTTCGCCCCGCCGCATCAGCCGATAGGCATGCGCCATGGCGTCGGGAAACAGCAGGTTGAAGAAGATCAAAAGCGCCATTATCCAATGAATGACGCGCTGCGGGACAGAGAAGGAAACTTGAGTGGAATACGCCATTTTATTGCCTTTTATCAAAAGGTTAGATCGGCTATGGCGCGAGTATGAAAAACCCCGGCCTGCATGGCAAGCCGGGGGTCGACAGATGACTGAAATTTAATATTTCGAGCGACGGGCTTAAACGCCGATCACATGTGGATCGGCTTGAAGAAGGTCGCGAGCGCTGCTTCCTTCACGGCTTCCGACATGGTCGGGTGCGCGTGGCAGGTGCGGCCGAGATCTTCCGAAGAACCGCCAAATTCCATCAGCACAGTGATCTCGTGGATCATTTCGCCAGCGCCGAAACCGACGATATGGCCGCCGAGAACCCGGTCGGTTTCCTTGTCGGCGAGGATCTTCACGAAACCATCCGTCACCTGCATGGCGCGAGCGCGGCCATTGGCGGTGAAGGGGAACTTACCGACCTTGTAGGCGATGCCAGCGGCCTTCAGTTCTTCCTCGGTCTTGCCGACGGACGCGATTTCCGGCTGCGTGTAAACCACGGCCGGGATGACATCATAGTTCACATGGCCGCGCTGGCCAGCGAGAATTTCCGCAAGCGCAACGCCCTCGTCTTCCGCCTTGTGCGCCAGCATCGGACCCTTCACGACGTCGCCGATCGCATAGATGCCCTCGACATTGGTCTTGTAATGGCCGTCGATTTCGACGCGGCCGCGGCTGTCGAGCACAACACCGGCTTCGGCAAGGCCGAGGCCTTCGGTGTAGGGCTTGCGGCCGGTCGAGATCAGCACAACGTTTGCTTCCAGCGTCTCGGCAGCACCGCCCTTCACCGGCTCAAACACCACCTTCGCGCCGGCGGCGGTCTTTTCAACACCCGTCACCTTGGCGCCGAGCTTGAAATCGAGGCCCTGCTTGGCGAGCAGACGCTGAGCCTGCTTGGAAACTTCGCTGTCCATGCCGCCGAGAATATTGTCGAGATATTCGACAACGGTAACCTTCGCGCCAAGACGCGACCAGACCGAACCAAGCTCGAGGCCGATCACGCCGCCGCCGACAACGATCAGCTTTTCCGGAACCTTGGAAAGAGCGATCGCACCGGTGGAGGAGACTATGACGCTTTCATCGATATCGACCTGAACGCCCGGAATGCCGGCAACATCGGAACCGGTGGCGATGACGATGTTCTTCGCCTCGATCTCCTGCGTCTCACCCTTGTCGTTGGTGACGGAAACCTTGCCGGCGGAAACCACCTTGCCGGCACCCTGGAAGGCATCAATCTTGTTCTTCTTGAACAGGAAGGCAACGCCATCGACATTGGCCTTCACCACGCCGTCCTTGTGACCCATCATCTTTTCAAGGTTAAGCTTCGGAGCAGCGACTTCGATACCCAGCGTATCAACGCCATGGGCAACATGCGCGAAGGTTTCGGAAGCGTGCAGCAGCGCCTTTGACGGGATGCAGCCGACATTGAGGCAGGTGCCGCCATAGGTCGCGCGCTTTTCGATGACAGCGACCTTCAGGCCGAGCTGTGCCGCCTTGACCGCGCAAACATAACCGCCGGGGCCTGTGCCGATTACAACTACATCATATGCCATGTTCGTTTTCCTGATTGATGTCGGGCAAGATACCGGATCATTGCCCTGCTTGCGTTTGACCTGAAACTCAGGCCGCTTTTTCCGTTGCGAGTTTTATACCGAGTGCAATGAAGACCACGCCGCTGGTGCGGTCGATCCATTGGCTGGCGCGCTGAAATGCAGCGCGCATGCGCGGCGTCGTCATGAACAGGCTGACGCCGACGAACCACAGGATAAGACAGCTCGCCATGACGAGACCATATCCGAATTTGATGGCGACCGGCGTATGGGCATGAACCACCGTCGAAAAGATCGACAGGAAGAAAAACACCGGCTTGGGATTGAGCGCATTGGCGGCGAAACCGAGCGTAAAGGCCTTCAGGGCCGTCTGGCTGCTTTTGACCTGAACACCACCCTCGCCTTCAGCCGACGGCAATTCCGTCTTGCCAGCGCGCAGCGCCTTGATGCCGATATAGATCAGATAGGCGACACCCAGCCACTTGACGATGTTGAAGAGATAGATCGACTGGGAAATGATGAGACCAAGTCCGAGGATCGTATAGGTGACGTGGAACATCAGCGACGTTCCCACCCCGAAGCTGGTGATGATGGCCTGCCTGCGCCCATGCACCATGGCCTGGCGCATCACCATCGCGAGATCGGCGCCGGGGGAGACGATCGCGAAAAAGAAGATCGCCATCAGGGATGCAAGCTCGATTAAATACTGATGCATCTGAAACAAGCCTCTAGAACATCAACACGAAAAGCATCAGCAGCAGGCCGAGCAGGGAGCCGAGCCAGAGCAATGAGCGGATATAAGGCACGCCGGCCAGATAAAGCGGTATGTAAATCACTCGGCAGATCAGCCATATCCACGCGCCGGTCAGTGCCAGTCCGGACGGATCGCCGGCCATGATGACGCCGAAGGCGAGTGCTATGAAAGCGGGATAGGTTTCCCGGAAATTTTCAGACGCGCGCGCTGCACGGCCGGCAAGCCTGCCTTCCGGTTTCTTCTCCGCATCCCGTGGGCCGGCATTCCAGTCCAGCCCCAGTTCCCGCGTCGCCGTCATGGCTTGCAGCACGATATGCACCACAAGCAGCAGGACGCTGAGACCGATCAGCGGTAAAAAGGGTGAAGCGGCAAGAAATGTCGGCTGCACTTTCGCTCTCCTGATGCAATTTCAGCGGGACCTCAGTTGAAATCCCGCTGAAAGGAAAAGCAAGACCGATTAAAGATCGAGAACCAGACGTTCCGGATCTTCGAGGCTTTCCTTGACGCGAACGAGGAAGGTCACGGCTTCCTTGCCGTCAACGATGCGGTGATCGTAGGAGAGCGCCAGATACATCATCGGACGGATGACGACCTGACCGCCGATGGCGACCGGACGCTCTTGGATCTTGTGCATGCCGAGAATGCCCGACTGCGGTGCGTTGAGGATCGGCGAAGACATCAGCGAGCCGTAAACGCCACCATTGGTGATGGTGAAGGTGCCGCCCTGCATGTCGGCCATGCCAAGCGAACCGTCACGGGCAGCCTTGGCGAGGCGGCCGAGTTCTTTTTCGACGCCAGCGATGGACAGCTGGTCGGCATCGCGGATAACGGGAACGACGAGACCCTTGTCGGTGCCGACAGCCATGCCGACGTGACAATAGTTCTTGTAGATGATGTCCGTGCCGTCGATTTCAGCGTTAACGGCCGGCAGTTCCTTCAGCGCGTGGGTCACGGCCTTGGTGAAGAAGCCCATGAAGCCGAGCTTGACGCCATGCTTCTTCTCGAACACGTCCTTGTAACGGTTACGCAGGTCCATAACCGCGCTCATGTCCACCTCGTTATAGGTGGTGAGCATGGCGGCGGTATTCTGCGCATCCTTCAGGCGACGGGCAATCGTCTGACGCAGACGCGTCATCTTCACGCGCTCTTCGCGAACCTGATCCTGCTCGGCAGACACCGGACGGGGAGCAGCAACCGGAGCCGGAGCGGCGGCAGGTGCCGAAACACCCTTGGCAACGGCGGCGAGAACGTCGCCCTTCAGAACTTGGCCACGCTTGCCGGAACCATCCACCTGGTCGGCAGACAGGTTGTTTTCAGCAAGCAGCTTGCCCGCGGCAGGTGCCGGCGGCATGGCGCTGGCGGCAGGAGCAGCGGCTGCGACTGTTGCCGGTGCGGCTGCTGCAGCAGCTTTCGCAGCCGGTGCAGCGGTTGCAGCGCCGGCGGCACCTTCGGCGATCTGGCCGAGAAGCGCGTCGAGACCGACGGTTTCGCCATTCTGCGCAACGATTTCGGTCAGCACGCCGGAGGCGGGCGCCGGGACTTCGACGGTAACCTTGTCGGTTTCCAGTTCAACGAGCGGTTCGTCGGCCTTGACGGTATCGCCGACCTTCTTGAACCAGGTGCCGACGGTCGCTTCGCTGACGGATTCGCCGAGGGTAGGTACGCGGATTTCAGTGGCCATGATCTAGTTCCGTTATTCGGGTGTCTTTTATACGGGGCGATGCGGGAGAGTTCTCACTCTCCCAGCGCGTCTTCCAGGAACGCAGCAAGCTGCGCCAGATGCTTGGACATCAGGCCGGTCGCCGGAGAGGCGGCAGCCGGACGGCCCGTGTAACGGACCTTCTGGTACTTGGCGTCGATATGCGCCAGCACCCATTCCAGGTAAGGATCGATGAACGACCACGAACCCATGTTCTTCGGCTCTTCCTGGCACCAGACCATCTCCGCGTGGCGGAAACGGGAAAGCTCGTTGATGAGCGCCTTGGCCGGGAACGGATAGAGCTGTTCGACGCGCAGCAGATAGATGTCGTCGATGCCGCGCTTTTCACGCTCCTCCAGCAGGTCGTAATAAACCTTGCCGGAACACATGACCACACGACGGATCTTCGCGTCCTTCTGTAGCTTGATCGGGCCGTCCTTGATGACTTCGGCATCGTCCCACAGGAGACGGTGGAAGGAGGACTCGCCGGCCAGCTCCGCCAGCGACGAGGTGGCACGCTTGTGACGCAGCAAGGACTTCGGCGTCATCAGGATCAGCGGCTTGCGGAAGTCGCGTCTCATCTGACGGCGCAGGATGTGGAAGTAGTTAGCCGGCGTCGTGACGTTGGCAACCTGCATGTTGTCTTCGGCGCACATCTGCAACCAGCGTTCCAAACGGGCGGAGGAATGTTCCGGACCCTGACCTTCATAACCATGCGGCAGAAGGCAAACGAGACCGGACATGCGCAGCCACTTGCGTTCACCCGACGAGATGAACTGGTCGAACACAACCTGTGCGCCGTTGGCGAAGTCGCCGAACTGGGCTTCCCAGAGCGTCAGCGCATTCGGGCGGGCCAGCGAGTAGCCATATTCGAAGCCGAGAACTGCTTCTTCCGAAAGCATCGAGTTGATGACTTCGTAACGGGCCTGCGTCGGGGCGAGATTGGCGAGCGGAATGTAACGCTCTTCGGTCTCCTGATCGTAGAGAACCGAGTGGCGCTGCGAGAAGGTGCCGCGTTCGCAATCCTGACCGGAAAGACGGATCTTGTGGCCATCGACGACAAGCGAACCGAAAGCCAGCGCTTCCGCCATCGCCCAGTCGATGCCCTCACCCGTCTCGATCATCTGTGAGCGGTTTTCCATGAAGCGCTGGATCGTGCGATGCGCGGTGAAGCCTTCCGGAATGGTCGACAGTTTCTTGCCGATTTCCTTCAGCTGCTTCATCGGCACGCCGGTCTTGCCACGACGCTGCTCATCGGCATTGTCGGCGGCGCGCAGGCCGGACCACTGACCATCCAGCCAGTCGGCCTTGTTCGGCTTGTAGGACTGACCTGCCTCGAATTCCTGCTCGAGATGGGCGCGCCAATCGGCCTTGACCTTCTCGAAATCACCTTCGGTGATCAGACCTTCCGCGATCAGGCGGTCGGCATAGATGCGGGCAACAGTCTTGTGGCCACGGATGACCTTGTACATCTTCGGCTGCGTGAACGCCGGCTCATCGCCTTCGTTGTGGCCGAAGCGGCGGTAACAGAACATGTCGATGACGACAGGTTTGTGGAACTTCATGCGGTATTCGGTCGCAACCTTCGCCGCATAGACAACCGCTTCCGGATCGTCACCATTGACGTGGAAGATCGGCGCTTCGATCATCTTGGCGACATCAGACGGATAGGGCGACGAGCGCGAGAAGGCCGGATTGGTGGTGAAGCCGATCTGGTTGTTGATGATGAAATGCATCGTGCCGGCAACGCGGTGACCGCGCAGGCCGGACAGGCCGAGAATTTCAGCAACAACGCCCTGACCCGCAAAAGCAGCATCGCCATGCAGAAGCAGCGGCAGCACCTTGGCGCGTTCAGACAGCGGAATGATGTCACCGTCCCACTGCTTGGCCAACTGGTCCTGCTTGGCACGGGCCTTACCCATGACAACAGGGTTGACGATTTCAAGGTGCGAGGGGTTGGCCGTCAGCGACAGGTGAACCTTGTTGCCGTCGAATTCGCGGTCGGAGGAGGCACCAAGATGGTACTTCACGTCACCAGAACCTTCGACGTCATCAGGCTTGAACGAACCGCCCTTGAACTCATGGAACACAGCGCGGTGCGGCTTGCCCATGACGTTGGTCAGAACGTTCAGACGACCACGGTGGGCCATGCCGAGAACGACTTCCTGAAGACCGTCCTGGCCGCCGCGCTTGATGATCTGCTCCAGCGCCGGGATCAGCGATTCACCGCCATCGAGGCCGAAACGCTTGGTACCCTTGAAACGCACGTCGAGGAACTGCTCGTAACCTTCAGCTTCGACCAGCTTGGAAAGAATGGCCTTCTTGCCCTCAGGCGTGAAGTCCACACCCTTGTCCGGGCCTTCGATACGCTCCTGAATCCAGCCCTTTTCCTCCGGGTTGGACATATGCATGAATTCGACGCCGAGCGTCGAGCAATAGGTGCGCTCGAGAATTTCGACCATTTCGCGCACGGTCGCATATTCGAGACCGAGCACGTTATCGATGAAAATCTTGCGGTCGTAATCGCTGTCTTCGAAGCCATAGGACTTCGGTGAGAGCTCATTGTAATCTTCAACGGCGCTGGCGATGCCGAGCGGATCGAGCTTTGCGTGCAGGTGGCCGCGCATACGGTAAGCGCGGATCATCATGATGGCGCGAACGCTGTCACGGGTCGCCTGCAGCACTTCCGCTTCACTGACCGGCTTACCGGTAGCGGCGCTCTTCGTATCGGCTTTCGCCTGAACCTTTTTCTCGATGGCCTTCTCGACCGTGGCCCAGTTGCCGTCAAGTGCGGAAACCAGTTCGCCATTCGCCGGGATCGGCCAGTTGGCCCGCTTCCAGGAGGCGCCCTTGGCTGCCTTCTTCACGTCTTCCGGATTATCGGACAACGCCTTGAAGAAGCTCTGCCACTCCGGCGACACGGAAGAGGGATCCTCTTCGTACCGGGCATAGAGCTGCTCGATATAGGCTGCATTCGCGCCGTCCAGAAACGACGTGATCTGAAACTGCTCGTTCGCTTCTTGCCTTGCCATTTTCGTTCCTGCGGACTTGTCCGTCCGCCTCCTCGATGCCGTTAGGGCCGTTTCACCGGCCTGCCGCTTTGATTATTGCTGTCTGCCGCCGGGGCGGTATGCCGTTCTGTCTATCGTCTTTGCGGCATCGGGCAGCGCAGCGTTGAAGCCGCACCGCCCGTTACCGGTCTCATGTGGTCTCAGCCCTTGAGGACTTCAACCAGCGTCTTGCCGAGGCGCGCCGGGGAAGGCGATACCTTGATGCCGGCTGCTTCCATGGCAGCGATCTTGGACTCTGCATCGCCCTTGCCGCCGGAAACGACAGCGCCGGCGTGGCCCATGGTGCGGCCCTTCGGAGCCGTACGGCCCGCGATGAAGCCAGCCATCGGCTTCTTGCGGCCCTTCTTGGCTTCGTCGATCAGGAACTGCGCCGCATCTTCTTCAGCTGAACCGCCGATTTCGCCGATCATGATGATCGACTGCGTGGCGTCGTCAGCGAGGAACATTTCCAGGATGTCGATGAACTCGGTGCCCTTGACCGGGTCGCCGCCGATGCCGACAGCCGTCGTCTGGCCGAGGCCTTCGTTGGATGTCTGGAACACGGCTTCATAGGTCAGCGTGCCGGAGCGCGAGACGATACCGACCGAACCCTTGCGGAAGATGGAGCCCGGCATGATGCCGATCTTGCATTCTTCCGGCGTCATGATGCCGGGGCAGTTCGGGCCGAGCAGGCGCGACTTCGAACGGTCGAGGCGGGCCTTGACGCGCACCATGTCCATCACCGGAATACCTTCGGTGATGCAGGTGATGAACGGGATTTCCGCTTCGATGGCTTCGATGATGGCGTCAGCGGCACCTGCCGGCGGAACGTAGATCACGGATGCGTCTGCACCGGTCTTTTCCTTGGCTTCGGCAACCGTTGCGAAGATCGGCAGGCTTTCGCCCTTGGAACCGGTCCAGGTTTCGCCACCCTTCTTGGGGTGAATACCGCCGACCATCTGCGTACCGTAATAGGCAAGCGCCTGTTCGGTGTGGAAGGTGCCGGTCTTGCCGGTCAGACCCTGAACGAGGATCTTCGTGTCTTTATTAACGAGAATAGACATTATTTCCGGTCCCTCAATTAGCCGTTGATCGCCGCGACGATCTTCTTGGCTGCGTCGTCCAGGTCGTCAGCAGCCGTAATCGCAAGGCCCGATTCGTTCAGAAGCTTCTTGCCAAGTTCAACGTTGGTGCCTTCGAGGCGAACAACGAGCGGAACCTGCAGACCGACTTCCTTCACCGCGGCAATCACGCCTTCGGCGATGACGTCGCACTTCATGATGCCGCCGAAGATGTTGACGAGGATACCCTCGACCTTCGGGTCGGCCGTGATGATCTTGAAAGCTGCCGCAACCTTCTCCTTGCCGGCGCCACCGCCGACGTCGCAGAAGTTAGCCGGCTCTTTGCCGTACAGCTTGATGATGTCCATCGTCGCCATGGCAAGACCAGCACCATTGACCATGCAGCCGATGTTGCCGTCGAGCGCCACGTAAGCGAGGTCCCACTTGGAAGCTTCGATTTCCTTGGCGTCTTCTTCGGTTTCGTCGCGCAGCGCCTTGATGTCGTCATGGCGGAACAGCGCATTGCCGTCGAAGGACATCTTGGCGTCGAGAACGCGCAGATGGCCATTTTCCATGACGATCAGCGGGTTGATCTCAAGGAGGGCCATGTCCTTCTCGTTGAAGGCCTTGTAGAGGATCGGGAACAGCGCCTTGGCGTCTTCCGCAGCGGCACCGTCAAGCTCGAGAGCCTTGGAGATCGCAGCAATGTCGGCATCGCTCACACCCTTTTCCGGGTTGATGGCGATGGTGTGGATCTTTTCGGGCGTGTCGTGGGCGACAGCTTCGATATCCATGCCGCCTTCGGTGGAGACCACGAAAGCAACCTGGCCGACCGAACGATCAACCAGCAGCGAGCAATAGAGTTCGCGGGCAATGTCAGCGCCATCTTCGATGTAGAGGCGGTTAACCTGCTTGCCGGCATCGCCCGTCTGGGCCGTTACCAGCGTGTTGCCGAGCATGTCGCGCGAATGGGAAACGACTTCTTCGATCGACTTCGCCAGACGAACGCCGCCCTTGGCGTCGGGGCCGAGTTCCCTAAACTTGCCCTTGCCGCGGCCACCAGCATGGATCTGGCTCTTGACGACGTAGAGCGGGCCGGGAAGCTGCTTTGCAGCAGCTTCGGCTTCTTCGACCTTGAGGATGGCAACGCCTTCAGCAACCGGCGCACCGTAGCCCTTCAGAAGAGCCTTGGCCTGATATTCGTGAATATTCATGGAATAATCCCTGTTTGGAGCCGCTTGAAGTTATGACTTCAGCGACGGAGCGATGTTGATGCAGGCTTCGCAAAGACCAGCGACAGCGCCGACGGACTTCTGGAAAGCTGCTTCTTCTTCCTTGTTCAGTTCGATCTCGATGATGCGCTCGATACCGCCGGCACCGATGATGGTGGGCACGCCGACATACATATCGTCAACGCCATACTGGCCCGAGAGGTGGGCAGCGGCTGGCAGAACGCGCTTCTTGTCCTTGAGGTAGGATTCAGCCATTTCGATTGCCGAAGCAGCCGGTGCATAATAGGCCGAGCCGGTCTTCAGCAGGCCGACGATTTCCGCACCGCCGTCGCGGGTGCGCTGAATGATCTGCTCAAGGCGCTCGGCGGTCAGCCAGCCCATCTTGACGAGATCGGTCAGCGGAACGCCGCCAACGGTGGAGTAACGGGCGAGCGGCACCATCGTATCGCCGTGGCCGCCAAGAACGAAAGCCGTGACGTCCTGAACCGAAACGTTGAATTCTTCAGCTAGGAACAGGCGGAAACGCGCGCTGTCGAGAACGCCGGCCATGCCAACGACCTTGTTCTTCGGCAGGCCGGAGAACTTCTGCAGCGCCCAGACCATGGCGTCGAGCGGGTTGGTGATGCAGATGACGAAAGCGTTCGGGGCATATTTCTTGATGCCGGCGCCGACCTGTTCCATGACCTTGAGGTTGATGCCGAGAAGATCGTCGCGGCTCATGCCGGGCTTGCGGGCAACGCCAGCGGTGACGATGCAGACGTCTGCGCCTTCGATGGCGGCATAATCGGAAGCGCCGGTAAGCTTCGCATTGAAACCTTCAACCGGGCCGGACTGGGCAATATCCAGACCCTTGCCCTGCGGAATGCCGTCGGCGATGTCGAAGAGGACGATATCGCCCAGTTCCTTCAGGCTGGCGAGGTGTGCCAGCGTGCCGCCGATCATGCCAGAACCAATAAGTGCAATTTTTTTGCGAGCCATCGAATGCTTCCTCTTGAGCTTCAATTCAATTTCACCGCGCCAAACCGGCAGCCAAATTGTCGCACTTCGATTAGCCCCATTGGCCAAAATTGGCAACAGATTCTTTTGTGATGAATATTTTCAATCGTTTAGATCATTATTTTCTTACGTAAACGTAAGAAAATGCGTCACGAAAGTGTCAAACTTTCCGCCGCTTTTCATGGTGAAGCACGAGATAATCAGCGCTGCGCATCTCAAACAGCCGCGAGGCCGTGCGATCGAACTCAAAACCTTCGGTGCCCTTGCGCTTGCCGAGCAAATCCTCCGGCATAGCCGCGGCGGAGGCGAAAAGCCTGACGCTGTGGTCGTAAAGCGCATCGATGAGGATGATGAAACGTTTGGTCTCGTTCCGCTTGTCCGCGTTGAGGAACGGGATATGATCGATGAAGACCGTATCGAACCGATTGGCGATGGCGAGGAAGTCGGAAGCCCCGAGCGGCTTTTCGCAAAGGTCGGAAAACGAGAAACGGGCGACCCGACCGCTGGCACGCGGCACCAGAATGGAGCGGCCCTTCATTGGTATTTCCGTCGGCGCAACAAGATGACCGGCAGTCATGTGCCGCCAAGCCATATCCATTGCCTGATCCGCCGTACCATCAAGCGGCGTGACATAGACCGGCAGGCTTTCCAGCTTTTCCATCCGGTAATCAGTCGGGCTGTCCAGCGTCACCACATCCACATACTTTTTAAGCAAATCGACGAAGGGCAGGAACAGACCGCGATTAAGGCCGTCCTTATAGAGATTATCGGGCACGACGTTGGAGGTTGTCACCAAAGTGCAGCCATTGGCAAACAGCTCGCTGAACAGCCGGGCTAGGATCATCGCATCGGCGATATCCGTGACGGTAAACTCATCGAAGCATAACAGCTCGGCTTCCGCCAGAAGCTGGGCCGCGACGGGCGGTATGGGATCGGCCTGTTTGGTTTCACCATTCTTCAGCTTCTGCCGATGTGCATGCACGCGATTATGCACGTCCGCCATGAATTCGTGAAAATGGCAACGCCGTTTGGAAGAAACGGGCGCCATCTCGTAGAACATATCCATCAGCATCGTCTTGCCGCGGCCGACGCTGCCATGGACATACAATCCCTTGACGAAAGTGGCTGGTCCCGCCTTGCGCGCGAACATCCAGCCGAGCGCGCTTTTTTTCCTGGCGGGCTTGCGCGCCTTCAGATCAGCGAGAATACGATCGAGATGCGTCGCCACACCAAGCTGAGCGGCATCGGCCTGCAAAGTGCCAGCTGCCGTCAATGCGTTGAGCTGTTCAACGACACTATGATTGTAATCAGGCAATGGCTTCATGAAAAAGCGCCCCTGTCGCGGACGCAGCAAAGCACCCGCGACGAATGGAATGGCTCAGAACGAGGAAAGCAATCCGGATGCACCGGAAATGCTCATCGGCTGAGGCTGAGCGGCTGGCCGCTATTGGTCGTGCCGTCAAAGCGCGCATCGGCGCTCTTGTAAACGCGGCCGATCGTGTCACCAGAACGGTTCTTAAAGAGAACCATCTTGCCGGACACTTCCCAGGAACCCATCGCCGTCAGCTCGCCGGAGCAGCCACGGGTGCCGCCACGCGAGCCGCTGCCGAGATTGGTGAGCGTCAGGAACATGTCGCAATTTGCGCCGCCATTGGAGATGCGCCAGTTGCCGACCATGGATTCCTTGGTGACGTCGAGCGCCGTCGCCGGCGGGGCTGCAGAAGCGACATTCACGCCGCCAGGCGCCGCGGATGCGGGTGCCGAAGGGAACTGGCTGCCCGAAGCGCCACCGGGTGGCGGCAGGGCACCGGACTGAACGGAGGGGACCGGCTGTGCCTGCAACGGCGGCGTATAACCGGGGTTATTGCTGCCGTTGTTGTTGTAATCGTAGGAGGTACGTTGGCAACCGGCAAGGCTCATCACAACCGCAAGGCCCGTCACCACATATCTGAACTGCATATCAAGCTCCCGATTCTCTCGCTTCCGGAAAGACCATGATCGAACAAGAAGGCTGAATTATTACTAAAGCCTTACCTTGCACAAGCGATGGCCGGGATAATTACCATTTCGGTCAATTTTTACCGAAATTTCCCAGACCCGGTTGTAAAAAGAGCCGCGGTGGAGACCGCGGCCCGGATAAATTGCCGTCACCAGCGAATCGCCCTTAGACGCGGCGTTCCACCATCATCTTCTTGATCTCCGCGATTGCCTTGGCCGGGTTCAGCCCCTTCGGGCAGGCCTGCGCGCAGTTCATGATGGTGTGGCAGCGATAAAGACGGAACGGATCTTCGAGATCGTCGAGACGCTCGCCCGTCGCCTCATCGCGGCTGTCGATCAGCCAGCGATAGGCCTGCAGCAGAACAGCGGGACCGAGGTAACGATCGCCATTCCACCAGTAGCTGGGACAGGAGGTGGAGCAGCAGGCGCACAGAATGCACTCATAAAGACCATCCAGCTTCAGCCGGTCTTCATGGCTCTGCTTCCATTCCTTGGCCGGCGCCGGCGAAACCGTCTTCAGCCATGGCTCGATGGAGCGGTGCTGGGCGTAGAAGTTCGACAGGTCAGGAACGAGATCCTTCACGACCGGCATGTGCGGCAGCGGATAGACCTTCACCGTGCCATTGATCTCTTCCATGCCTTTGGTGCAGGCGAGCGTATTGGTGCCGTCGATGTTCATGGCGCAGGAGCCACAGATGCCTTCACGGCAGGAACGGCGCAGCGTCAGCGTTGGGTCGATGTTGTTCTTGATGTAGAGAAGCGCATCGAGAACCATCGGCCCGCAATCGTCGACATCGATATAATAGGTATCGATGCGCGGGTTCTGGCCGTCATCCGGGTTCCAGCGATAAATGCGGTATTCGCGCACATTCTTGGCACTATCCGGCTTCGGCCAGACCTTGCCTTCGCTGATCTGGGAATTCTTGGGGAGAGCGAGTTCAACCATGTCCAGTTCCTCAAATCAGTAGACGCGCGCCTTCGGCTCGATCTTTTTGGGATCGATGCCGTCGGCAATCAGGTCGGTGTGAACCGGGCGGTAGTCGAGCTTGACGTCGCCTTCGGGGCTGAGCCAGGCAAGCGTATGCTTGCGCCAGTTCACATCGTCGCGACCGGCGAACGGGCCATCGACGAAATCCTCGCGGGCGTGCGAACCACGGCTTTCCTTGCGCGCTTCCGCGCCATAGACCGTGGTAATCGCATTGGCCATCAGATTGTGCAGCTCAAGCGTTTCGACCAGATCGGAGTTCCAGACCATCGAACGGTCGGTGACCTTGATATCAGGCAGTTCCTTCCAGATGGCGGACAGGCGCTGGCAACCGCTTTCCAGCGATTCCTGCGTGCGGAACACGGCCGCATCGTCCTGCATGGCGCGCTGCATCTTGTCGCGCAGCACCGCCGTCGGCGTCGAGCCATTGGCAAAACGCAGGCTGTCGAAGCGCTCCATGATCCGGTCGCAGGCCGCGATATCCAAAGCGGGAACAGCCGAGTCGCGATCGATGACCTGTGCGGCCCGGATGGCCGCAGCACGACCGAAGACCACGAGGTCGATCAGCGAGTTCGAGCCGAGACGGTTAGCACCGTGAACCGAGGCGCAACCGGCTTCGCCAACGGCCATCAGGCCGGGCGCGACGCGTTCCGGGTTTTCGGCATCGGCGTTCAGCACTTCACCCCAATAATTGGTCGGAATGCCGCCCATATTGTAGTGAACCGTCGGCAGGACCGGGATCGGCTCGCGCGTCACGTCGACGCCGGCGAAAATCTTGGCGCTTTCGGAAATGCCCGGAAGACGCTCATGCAGAATCGCCGGATCGAGGTGATCGAGATGCAGGAAGATGTGGTCCTTGTTCTTGCCGACGCCGCGGCCTTCACGGATTTCCATCGTCATGCAGCGCGACACCACGTCACGCGAGGCAAGATCTTTTGCCGAAGGCGCATAACGCTCCATGAAGCGCTCGCCTTCGGAGTTGACGAGATAACCGCCTTCGCCGCGTGCGCCTTCGGTAATCAGGCAGCCTGCGCCATAAATGCCGGTCGGGTGGAACTGTACGAATTCCATGTCCTGAAGCGGCAGGCCGGCTCGGGCAATCATGCCGCCGCCGTCGCCGGTGCAGGTGTGGGCCGAGGTTGCGGAGAAATAGGCGCGGCCGTAACCGCCGGTCGCCAGCACCACCATCTTGGCGGAGAAGCGATGGATCGTACCGTCATCGAGGTTCCACGCCACGACGCCGGTGCAACGGCCATCCGGTGCCATGATCAGGTCGAGCGCGAAATATTCGATGAAGAATTCAGCGTTGTGGCGCAGCGACTGGCCATAAAGCGTGTGCAGGATGGCGTGGCCGGTACGGTCGGCAGCGGCGCAGGTGCGCTGCACCGGCGGGCCTTCACCGTAATTCTGCATATGGCCGCCAAACGGGCGCTGGTAGATCTTGCCCTCGGCATTGCGCGAGAACGGCACGCCGTAATGCTCCAGCTCATAGACCGCCTTTGGCGCTTCCATGGCGAGATATTGCATCGCGTCGACGTCGCCGAGCCAGTCGGAACCCTTTACGGTGTCGTAAAGGTGCCACTGCCAACAGTCAGGCGTCATGTTGGTGAGCGAAGCGGCGATACCGCCCTGCGCCGCCACCGTGTGCGAGCGCGTCGGGAAAACCTTGGTGATGCAGGCGGTCTTGAAACCCTGTTCGGCCATGCCGAGCGTGGCGCGAAGACCCGCGCCGCCGGCGCCCACCACGATCACATCATAGGAGTGATCGACATAGGTGTAGGCCTTGCCATTCTGGGAAGGTGAACTGATCGATGCCATGGCGGACTTATCCTGCGAATGCGATTTTCAGAATGGCGAAGATGCAAAGACCGCCAATCAGAATCGCGAAAAACGTGTTGAGCATCAGAAGAACGAGCTTCAAAACCTCGGCGTGAATGTAGTCTTCGATGATGACCTGCATGCCGAGCTTCATGTGGACGAGGCCGGAAACCAGCACCAGAGCCATGATGACCGCGACGAGCGGGTTGGACAGCGCGGCTGCAACTTCCGGATAGGGCGCGCCGGCATATTTGATGAGGAAGACCACAAAGAAGATCAGCAGGGGAACGTTGGCGACCGCCGTCAGGCGCTGACGCCAGAAATGGTCGGTGCCTTCCTTGGCGGAGCCGAGGCCGCGAACCTTTCCGAGAGGTGTACGCATATCCATGACAGGCTTCTCCTTAGCGCACGATCAGGGCGATGACCCAGATGAGCGCGGTCAGACAGATCGACGCTACAAAGGTCGCCTTGGCGAGTTTCGTGTTGAAGTTCTTCTCAAAGCCGTGCCCGAGATCCCACATGAAATGGCGAAGGCCGCCGAGCATGTGGTGAACGAGAGCCCAAGTATAGCCGATCAGAATAATCTTGCCGATGATCGTACCCATCGCCCAGCTGACCCAGTCGTAATAGGCCGGGCCGGAAGCAAGCGCGATAAGCCACCAGGCGACCAGCAGCGTTCCGAAATAAAGGGCGGAACCCGTGATGCGGTGCACGATGGACGCGACCATCGTCGGAATCGGCTTGTAAATTTGAAGATGCGGCGACAAAGGCCGGTTATTTGTCAAATTCGCCATCAGAACCTCGCGGCGTTTTCCCGTGCGCCCATCAGACAGGACGCCCCCAAGCAACTGCACATGACGAAAGAATGTGCATTGCACCAACCGCGACGTTTAATCACATGGGGGCGTCACGACAAGCATATTTCATGACCGATTCGAATTTAATCGATTGGTTCACGAATTTTTTTGAGATTTTTTTGCCTGAAAATAAAAAATCGAGTGTTTCCAAGATTTACACCCTCAAAATATTTACCTTTACGTAATTCAGGAATCGTGTAATTTACCTTTGATTAACCAAACAAATCCGGAGAATGAGGCTCATGTTACAGCGTCGAATCGCCGCTTTCGCCATGGTCGTCACGGGCGTCGTTTTCGCCGTGATGCCTCCTGTAATGGCAGAGGATTTTCAGGGCCGCCATCATTATCAGCACCGTCAATCACAGGTCAGTTTCTCCACCGATGGGCTGCCATCCACCCTCTCCGGCGGCACCTATGTCGGCGCGATATCGGCGCTGCGCGTTCGCGGCAACGGCAATTATTTCGCGGTAGGCGGTCGGCTTGCGCGAAACGGCGCAAACGCAACAATCGGTGCCCGGCTTGCACCGAAAGCTAAAATCATCAATGTCCGTGCCGAAACCGCCGGCGACGCCTGTGCTTATGAGCACGGCGTCTGCATCATCCGGCCTTAATCAGACGAAACGCCAGACGGTAGTCTTTTTCACTTCGCTGTCTTCCAGCGCCCGTGTCACCGGCACCTCATAGGTCGCCTCGGCACGAAGACGCTGTCTGGGCAGGTAGGCACGCCCCGGATCGCCCACAAGGACGCTCACGCCCTTCTCAGTCAGTTCCAGAAACCATGGAACGAGAAGTTCGGCAAAGGCGCGGTCGTAAAACACGTCGCCCGCCAGCAGAACATCCGCCTCAACCGGCTTGCCCACCAAGTTGATCCCGGTAAAATCGACAGCCACGCCATTAAGCGCCGCATTCAGCCGAATGGCCGTCTCCGTCCACGGATCGATATCGGCAGCCAGAACGCTGGTCGCGCCCGACTTTGCGGCGGCGATGGCGACCAGTCCGGAGCCGCTGGCGAAATCCAGCACACGCTTGCCGCACACGCTGGCAGGGTGATCCAGCACATAACGGGCAAGCCCCTGCCCACCCGCCCAGGCGAAGGCCCAAAAAGGCGGCGGCAGGCCGATCTCTTCCAGCTCCTCCTCCGTCTTCAACCACAGCTCATGGGCTTCGGTGGCGAGATGCAGGCGCAATTCCGGCACATGCGGCGGATGCATGATGGCAGCATTGTCGAGAATGAAGCGTTCGGGATCGGTCTTCACCGAAGGCTCAGTCCGGTGATTTCGGCGGATTGGCGAGGTTACCCATGCGGCAGACCTCCAAATATTCCTCTTCCGTCACCGGCTGCACGGAAAGCCGCATGGAGGTGACGAGCGACATCTTCTCCAGCTTGGGGTTGGCTTTCACATCCTTTAGCGAAACCGGCTGCGGCATATCGCAGACAGCGCGGATATCAACGCAGTCCCACTTCAGATCGCCTTCGGCAGTCGAGTCCGGATGCGACAGCGCGCAGACTTCAACGATGCCGACGACATCCAGCCCTTCATTCGAGTGATAGAAGAAACCCTTGTCGCCGATTTTCATGGCGCGCATGTTGTTGCGCGCCTGATAATTGCGCACGCCGGTCCATTCTTCGCCCGCTTCGCCCTTGGCCTTCTGCATTTCCCAGGACCACTTGAACGGTTCGGACTTGTACAGCCAGTAATTCGCCATGCCCGCTCAAGCTCCCGGATTGTTGAAGACCCAGTTATAGGGCTTCACATCGACGCTTTCGAACAGCCCCGCCTTGGCATAGGGATCGGCATCGGCGAGCGCCTTGGCTGCATCGATATCAACTGCTTCCACAATAACGAGGCTGCCATTCGGCTTGCCTTCGGCATCCAGAAACGGGCCGGCGATCTTCAGCGTGCCCTCGGCATTCAGCTTGTTCAGATGTTCCAGATGGGCCGGGCGTGTTTCCATGCGCACGTTCAGATGGCCGGGCTTGTCCTTGCAGATAAACGCAAACAGCATTTTCGTCTCCTCGCTAGAGCATGTCTCCCAAAAGTGTCAGCGGTTTCGGGACCAGGACATGCGTAAAAACTATTCAAAGGCCCCACCCTCATTCGGTGGTGATTGGCCGTGTCATCAATTGTTGCATGGCGCTTGCCACATCCAGATTGCCGTCGATGATGGCAGCCACCGATTCGGTAACCGGCATGTCGACGGCATGACTTTCTCCGAGCCGGGCCGCGACGGCAGCCGTAAAAGCACCCTCCACCAACCCGCCGGACATGTCCTTGCCTCCACCCCGGCCAAGCGCGATGCCGAAACGCAGGTTGCGCGACTGGTGGCTGGTGGCGGTCAGCACCAGATCACCAAGACCGGAAAGACCGCGTACCGTATCGGCCTTACCGCCCATGGCGACGATGAGACGCGACATCTCGGCAAGGCCGCGCGAAATCAACGCCGCCCGGGCGGAATCGCCAAGACCCGCGCCTTCGACGATGCCCGCGGCAATGGCGAGAACATTCTTCAGCGCCCCGCCAAGCTGCACGCCAATACGGTCGGTGGAGGCATAAAGCCGGAAGGTTCTGCCGGAAATCGTGGTCGCCAGCCGCTCGGCAACCGCTGCGTCTTCCGCCGCAATCGCCATGGCGGTGGGCAGGCCGCGCGCAATATCCGCTGCAAATCCCGGACCGGAAAGGACCGCAATCGGATGATGCGGCAGTTCCGCTTCCAGAAGCTCCGTGAGCAGGCGACCGGAGTTGCGGTCGATACCCTTGGCGCAGGTGACGATAATAGAGTCATTAGCCAGATAAGGACCATAATGACGGGCCGCATCCGCATGAACCTGCGAGGGCATGGCGAACAACACGATACTAGCACCGGCTAGCACATCCGGCTCGACCGAAAATTCAAGCGCATCCGGCAGTTCAACGCCCGGCAGGGTCGCTTCATGCACACGGTCGCTCCTGAGATCGGCCATCAGGGATGCATCACGGCCAAGCAGAGTGACGTCGTGCCGGTTTTCCAGCGCGATGACGACCGCAAGCGCGGTTCCGAAGGCACCAGCGCCGATAACGACGATTTTCTCCCGCTGCATCAGGCCTTGGCTCCCCTTTTACCGAAACCGATCAACGTCTCCGCATTGCCATCAAGTGGCCAGCGCGAGCGCGGCGGTATCTCCAGCGGATCGGGCTCCTTACCTTCCGCCATGCGCTCCAGCCCTGCCCAGGCGATCATCGCAGCATTATCGGTGCAAAGCCGATGCGGTGGCGCGACGAAGCGGAAGCCGTTGGTATCGCAAAGTGTCTGCAGGGTCTGACGGATTTCCTGATTGGCGGCGACGCCGCCGGCCACCACAAGAGCCGGTTCTCCATCAATATGTGGAAATTCTTGCTTGAAGCGGGCAAGGCCACGGCCAATGCGGTCTTTCAGAGTGCGTGACACCGCCTTCTGGAAGGAGGCACAGATATCGGCAATATCCTGCTCTGACAGCGGCGCAATGGCAGTTGCGGCCTGCCGCACCGCTGTCTTCAGGCCGGAGAAGGAAAAATCGAGCCTGACCTCGCCAACCATTGGGCGCGGTAGCGGAAAACGGTCCGGGTCACCCTTCGCAGCCGCCTTTTCAACGGCAGGCCCGCCGGGATAGGGGAGGCCTAAAAGTTTCGCGGTCTTGTCGAAAGCTTCACCAAGCGCGTCATCGATGGTGGTGCCCCAGCGCTCATAATCGCCAACGCCACGCACTAGCACCAGCTGGGTATGGCCGCCGGAGACCAGCAGCATCAGATAGGGGAAAGACAGACCATCGGTCAGCCGCGCCGTCAGCGCATGACCTTCCAGATGGTTGATGGCGTAGAGCGGCTTATCCGCAGCCATGGCAATCGCCTTGCCGGTCATCAGCCCCACCAGCAGGCCGCCGATGAGGCCGGGGCCGGATGTGGCGGCAATGGCATCGACATCGGCAAGGGTGACGCCCGCCTGCTCCAGCGCTTCTTCCACCAGCGTATCCAGCGCCTCGACATGGGCGCGCGCGGCAATCTCCGGCACTACGCCGCCATAGGCGCTGTGTTCCTCAAGCTGCGACAAAACGACGTCGGAGACGATCTCGCCACGACCGTCCGCATGCCGAACCACAATGGATGCAGCGGTTTCGTCACAGCTTGTCTCTATGCCGAGGATACGAAGAAAGGGGGTCATCAAATCTGTTCGTTCATTGCGATCATGCGCTGAGTTGGTCTAAGACAACTCCGGTAACAATGGATAGACGCGGATGCAAACAAAACCTTTCCGAATCGGCACGCGCGGCAGCCCTCTGGCGCTTGCGCAGGCTTATGAGACCCGCAACCGGCTGATGTCGGCGCATGGCCTGCCGGAAGACATGTTCGAAATCGTCGTGCTATCCACCAAGGGTGATCGGATAACCGACCGCGCCTTGTCGGAGATCGGCGGCAAGGGCCTGTTCACGGAGGAGCTGGAAAACCAGCTTCTGTCCGGCGAACTCGATATTGCCGTGCATTCCTCCAAGGACATGCCGACTATTTTGCCCGAGGGCCTGCATCTCTCCGCCTTCCTGCCGCGTGAAGACATGCGTGACGCCTTCATCGGCCGCACCGCGCCGAAGCTTCTGGAACTGCCGCAGGGTGCCGTCGTCGGCTCCGCCTCTCTGCGCCGTCAGGCTCTGATCCGCCGCCTGCGGCCGGATCTGAGCGTCATCGTTTTCCGAGGTCTGGTCGATACCCGCCTGCGCAAGCTCGAAGAAGGCCAGGCGGATGCCACGCTTCTTGCCTTTGCCGGCCTGAAGCGGCTCGGCAAGGAGAATGTCCCGACGGAAATTCTCGACCCAAAGGAATTTCCCCCTGCTCCGGCCCAAGGCGCGATCTGTGTGGAAAGCCGCATCGGCGATACGCGCATGGACGAGCTGCTTACCCCCATAAATGACAGGCCGACTTTTGACGCCGTGACCTGTGAGCGCGCCTTTCTGGCCGCACTTGACGGCTCCTGTCGCACGCCGATTGCCGGCTATGCCACCTGCGACGGCGAGGAGCTGCATTTTTCCGGGCTGATCCTCACCCCCGATGGCCAGACGAGCCACGGCATCGAAATCTCGGGCAACCGGATGGATGCGGCAAAGCTCGGCCGACAGGCCGGCGAAGAGGTGCGTGCAAAGGCGGGCAGCGCCTTCTTCGAAGGCTGGAGCTAAGCCGATGCGGATCGTCGTCACCCGGCCGCAGCGTTCGGGCGAAAGGACGGCCGCAAAGCTTGAAGCGCTCGGCCACGAGCCGGTGCTTCTTCCGCTGTTTCATCCTGCCCATCACGGCGAACGCGCCATCTCGGCGCTGTTCACCCCATTGGCTGCCATCGCGGTAACCAGCGCGGAAGCCGTGCGGGCGCTGGATACATTCAGGTGGCAGCTGGCACCGCATCTGTCGAAACCGCTTTTTGCCGTCGGCGGAGCAACGGCGCAAGCGGCGGAAAATACTGGCTTCAAACAGATATTCACCGCCTCCGGTGATGCCCTGGGTCTGACCGCGCTGGTGACGGAGCACCGCGCTCTTCTTTCCGAAAGGCAACCCCTGCTCTATCTCGCCGGCAGGCCACGTGGCTCCGTCTTCGAGGAAGGCCTTGCCGCAGCGGGCATTCCCTTCAGAACTGTCGACTGTTACGAGATGCTGCCCTCGGACATCGCCGAAAACACGCTCGAAACGGCCCTTCTCGACACCGCTGCCGATGTAGTCCTGCTCTATTCATCCGAAGCGGCACGGGCCTTTTTTAGCCATGCGTCGGCGGAAAAATATGTGGCGGCGCTGGCAGCGGTCCAATTCATCTGCATCAGCCGCAATGTGCTTTCTCTGGTTCCGGAAATTTTCCGCCTAAAGGCCATAGCAGCCGAAGAGCCGAGCGAGGCGGCGATGTTCGAACTTCTGCGCCAGGACTCTGGAACCTAATTGGCGTTCGCCCCTTTCCTTTGCCGCCGTCACTGACTAGGTTTAGATTACTGCAGGCAGAAAATGAGGTTGTCATGGTATCGGGAAAGCCGCCACGCCACTCCAAGTCCAAAGCCGAACCGGTCACAATCGACCTGGACGCAAAAGACGTGAAAGCAATTTCCGCCGATGGGGACGCTGCCAGGACGGACGAAGAGCCCGGTGACAAGACGCCGGCTGCGACGATAGAACCCAGCCTCCCGGAAACGAAGCCTGAAGCAGCAGCAGCAACCGGCAATCCGGCCCCCGTCTGGGACCAACCGAAGAAAACCTCTATTGAGCCCGAACCCAATGTCGGCAAAGCGGACGCCGCAGCCGCCGGGCCGAAGGCTGAAAGCCCGGGGGACAAGCAGAAAGAGCCCGGCTCACCGGCTCCTGTTCCGCCCAAAGTCGATGCAAAACCGATGACGGATACTGCCGGGACGAGCGCCGCCGCAACTGCTGCTGCGGCTTCGAAACCGGCCTTTGGCTCTACAGCCTCCGCCAGCACATCCAGCAATGCCTCTGCTGCCAAATCCTCGACCACAACCTCGTCTTCAGGACCGGCCAAGCCGTCCACCCCACAGCAGGCGGAGCGCAAGCAGGCGGCAACCTCCGGCCTGATCGCAGCCGGTATCGTCGGCGGCCTTATCGCCCTCGCCGCCGCCGGCAGCATGCAATATGCCGGTATCCTGCCCTCCTCCAATTCCGGAAGAGCCGGAAGCGATGAGATCGCTGCACTGAAAACCGATATCACCGGCATGCGGCAGCAACTCGCTAATGCCCCGGCAGCAGATACCTCGGCACTGGAGCAGCGCATCGCAGCCCTCGAAGGTGCAAAGGGAGAGGCCCCGCAGGTGGATGGGCTTGCGGAGAAAATCACCGCACTGGAAGGCGCCCTGCAGTCGGAACGATCCGCACAGGCCTCGGCAACGGCGGAACTGACACGCCGCCTTGCTGACGCTGAAACCAAGATCAACGAACCGCGCGACGATATCGAAGTCGCCCGCGCCATCGCGTCGGCCGCGCTGAAAGCCGCGATCGATCGTGGTGGGCCGTTCCTGACGGAACTCGACACACTCTCCAAGGTCACGCCTGACGATCCGGCCATTGCATCACTGCAATCCTTTGCCGCAACCGGCGTGCCGTCGCGTTCGGAGCTGATGCAGAAATTCCCTGATGTCGCCAATGCGATGCTGTCGGCCATCAATCAGCCCGATCCCAATCAGGGCATTGTGCAACGCCTGACCGAAAGCGCCTTTTCGCTGGTAAAGGTCCGCCCGGTCGGAAATATCGAGGGTGAGACACCCGAAGCCATGATCGCGCGCATGGAAAACAAGCTGCGCAATGGCGATCTGCAGGGTGCCGCGCTGGAATGGAACGGGCTTCCCGAGGCGGCCAGGACGGCATCCGCCGATTATAAAAAATCTCTGGATGCGCGCATCGAGGTCGAAAATCTGGTGGGCGGCACGTTGAACCGCGCCATCACCAGCACCGGCAGGCAGGGGTAAGGGCATGACCAGAATTTTGACTTTCGCCCTCATCGTTCTGGCGCTCGGTTTTGGTTTCTCCTGGCTGGCCGACAGGCCGGGTGTGCTTTCCATCGTCTGGCAGGGCCAGCTGTACGAAATGAGCTTGATGGTCGCCGCCTCCATCATCGCGGCGCTGGTTGCTGCGGTCATGCTGGTCTGGTGGATCATCAACGCCGTGTGGACCTCGCCCAATGCCGCCCGGCGGTATTTCCGCGCCCGCAAGCGTGACCGCGGTTATCAGGCGCTCTCCACCGGCCTCATCGCCGCCGGCGCCGGCAACGCCATTCTCGCCCGCAAGATGACGGCCCGCACGCAAGGGCTGCTCAGCGCCGATCAGGAGCCGCTGATCCATCTGCTGGATGCTCAGGCCGATCTCATCGAAGGCAAATATGACGAGGCGCGCCGCAAGTTCGAGGCGATGGCCCGCGATCCCGAAACCCGCGAACTCGGCCTTCGCGGTCTTTATATCGAGGCCCGCCGGCAGGGCGCTTATGAAGCAGCCCAGCAGTATGCCGAGGACGCAGCGGAAAAAGCCCCTTACCTACCCTGGGCCGCGCAGGCAACGCTGGAAAACCGTTGTCGTAATGGACAATGGGATGACGCGATCCGCCTGCTCGACCAGCAAAAGGCGGCCAGCGTCATCGAACGCGGCGAGGCGGAGCGACTGAAAGCCGTGCTTCTCACCGCCAAAGCCGGCGAAAAGCTGGAAAGCGATCCGATAGGCGCCCGCGAGGACGCCAAACACGCCCTCAAGCTCGCAAAGAGCCTCGTTCCGGCAGCGCTGATCGCAGCAAAATCCTATCTGCGCGAAGACAATCTGCGCAAGGCCGCCACGGTTCTGGAGCCGGTCTGGAAAACTGATCCGCACCCGCAGATCGCCGAACTTTATGTCCGCGCCCGCAGCGGCGATACCGCCATCGACCGGCTGAAACGGGCCGAGCGGCTTGAGAGCCTGAAGCCAAACAATATCGAATCCCTGTTTGCCGTGGCGCAGGCAGCGCTTGACGCCAAGGAATTTGCCAAGGCGCGGGCCAAGGCCGAAGCCGCAGCCCGCATCGAGCCCCGCGAAAGCATCTTCCTGCTGATGGCCGATATCGAAGAGGCCGAAACCGGCGATCAGGGCCGGGTGCGCTACTGGATGTCGCAGGCCCTGCGCGCACCACGTGACCCTGCCTGGGTGGCGGATGGCGTCGTTTCGGAAAAATGGCTGCCGGTCTCGCCAGTGACGGGCCGTCTCGATGCCTTCGAATGGAAAGCACCATTTGGCCAGCTCGAAGGCCCCGTCGAAGACCTGACAATCGAAAATGCGATTGCCGCAGCGCCCGCAAGGACGGAGCCGGTTGCTAAAACAATCGTTGTCGAAGCTGCTCCCGAGCCTCGTGCCGAGCCGAAACCCGTTCCCGCCGCACCGATCGAGGTCACGCCGACCGTATCGGTTCCGAAGGAGAAAAAGCCCGTCATAATCGAAGCGCCGGTTGAGACCAAAGCAGCAGATGAAAAGGTGGAAGCCGTGCCCTTCTTCGGCGGCGCGCCGGATGACCCCGGCGTCAAGAAACCCGGCGCGGAAGCCGAACCCAAGACCCGGCTCAAACTCTTCTGACGAACAGGATATCGATGCTCAACCGGATTCAGTCGTTTATTCAAAACCTCGTCGGTCCGCATGCGGATGATTTCAGCCCTGATGATTTGAGGGTGACAGTCGCCGCCCTCTGTTTTCAGGTGATGGAAGCGGATGGCACCGTCTCGAAAAGCGAGCGTGACCGCCTGCGTGGAATCCTGCAGGATTATTACCATCTCGATGCCCGTAAACTCGATGCTCTTCTCGCCGCCGGTCAGGAGGCCGGCAAGGAAGCCGTCGATTATTACCGCTTCACCACCGATATCCGCCGCCATCTCGATGAAGATCAGCGCGTGGAGCTTATTGGAATATTATGGGATATTGTTTACGCTGACGGCGAACGAAGCGAAATGGAAGACCATGTGATCTGGCGAGTCGCCGATCTGCTCGGCGTTTCCGTTCGCGACAGGGTTCTGCAACGTCAGCAGGCCGCCACGCGGTCCGGGCCGGCTGAAGAAAGCGAAAACCAAGACGATGCTGTTTGACCCCTCCAGGCAACAGAGCAAACAACCTTCCCTGCTAGTCGTCCTGCATCAGGAACGCTCCACGCCCGGTCGCGTTGGCCAGATGCTGGTGGAAAAAGGCTATCGGCTGGATATAAGGCGGCCTGCGCTTGGCGACGACCTGCCGCAAACGCTGGAAAAACATGCCGGCGCCATCATTTTCGGCGGCCCGATGAGCGCCAACGATCCGCATGACTATGTCAAAGCCGAAATTGACTGGCTGAAGGTGCCGCTGAAGGAAAACAAGCCGTTTCTCGGCATCTGTCTTGGTGCGCAGATGTTGTCCAAACATCTGGGCGGCAAGGTTGAGGCCGATAGAGAAGGCAAGGTGGAAATCGGCTGGTATCCGCTTCACGCTACCGAACACGGACGGCTTTTGATGCCGCATTGGCCGAAGATGGTTTATCATTTCCACAAGGAAGGGTTTGAGCTGCCGCGCGGAGCCGAGCTTCTGGCATCGGGCGAAACCTATCCCAATCAGGCTTATCGGTATGGAAAAAATGCTTGGGGCCTACAGTTTCACGCCGAACTCACCCGCGCCATGATGCACAGCTGGGTGGTGCGCGGCGCACAGCGTTTCGGCATGCCGAATGCGCAGGTCGGCAGCCAGCACCTTGAGGGCCGCATGTTGTTCGACACGCCGCTCCGCTCGTGGCTCAGCAATTTCCTCGATCTGGTTTTTGAAGGCAAGGCGCAGCGCTGAAACCCATCGCCATCAGTGCGGTGCGTCGAGATTGTCGATCTTGCGCAGCTTCGAAAAACCGAGCGCCCAGATGACCGCGACAGCAAGCGTGCCTGCTCCGCCGATGACGACGGCAGGCACCGCTCCCACGACATGCGCCATGGTGCCGGCGCGGAATTCGCCCAGCTCGTTCGAAGCACCCACAAACACCATGTTCACCGCATTCACACGCCCGCGCACTTCATCCGGCGTCCAGAGCGCGATCAGGGTTTCCCGCACATAAACCGACACCATGTCCGATGCGCCCATGACCACCAGCGCGGCAATCGACACCCACGCGGTTTCGGAAAGGCCGAACACGACAGTGGAAACGCCGAAGAGGCCGACACCGATAAACATCAGCAGGCCGGCATGGTGGCGAATGGGCCTGAAGGCCAGAATGACTGCAACGGTTATTGCGCCGATGCCGGGGGCGGCGCGCAAAAGCCCGAGACCCCATGGCCCGAGCGTCAGAACTTCCTTGGCGAAAATCGGCATCAGGGCGACGGCGCCGCCCAGCAGGACCGCGAAGAGGTCGAGCGAAATGGCCCCAAGGACAATTTTTTCCTGCGAGATGAATTTGAACCCGGCCAGCATCGTTTCGAGGCTGATGGCTTTCGCCGGGCCGCGCTGTTCCGGCTTGTGGATCGTCACCGCCAGCGTTGCGGACACGATGAAGAGCACGAACGCCACGATATAGGCGACGGAAGCGCCGAGGCCATAAAGCAGACCGCCGGCAACCGGACCGAGAATGGATGCCATTTGCCAGGAAGAAGAATTCCACGCGATAGCGTTCGGCAAATCCTCGACAGGCACAAGATTGGGCGCCAGTGATTGAACCGCCGGCCCCATGAATGCCCGCTCTATGCCAAACACCACGAGAATGGCGAAGACCGGCCAGGGAGAAAAGCTGTGCGTCAGCGTCAAGCCAAGCAGGGCGGCGGCGCAGCCGGCCGCGATCACCAGGCAAATGGCCATGATGCGCCGGCGATTGTGTCTATCGGCGACCGTTCCGGTCACGAGGATCAGAAGCAGCGATGGCAGAAACTGAAAAAGCCCGATCAGACCGAGATAAAAGGCGTTTCCGGTCACCTCATACATCTGCCAGCCGACTGAGACGCTGACGATCTGAATGGCGAAGGCTGAAAAAAACCGGGCGCTGAAGAAGCGACGATAGGAACTATGCCGGAATGCACCGAAACGGTTTTCGGCAGAAGGCAGGGACATCGGCTGGGTGCTCTCGAGAGAATATGAGACGTTTGCAATAGAGCGATATCACAAGAATCGCCAGCCCTATTGGCGCAACACTTGCCGGTTCACCAGCGAATGTCTAAATGTCTTGCAACCAAGATACGGAGATATTGATGCTTGCCCTGTTTCAGACCATCGATCTGGCTTTGAACCTCTATACGTGGGTGCTGATCGCCAGCGCCATTTTTTCCTGGCTTTACGCCTTCAACGTCATCAATTCCCGCAACCAGTTCGTGAATGCCATCGGCAGCTTCCTGGTCAATGTCACGGAACCGGCCCTGCGCCCCATCCGCCGCATTCTGCCCAATCTCGGCGGCATCGACATTTCGCCGATCATCCTGTTGCTGATCATCTTCTTCATCCGCTCCTTCATGTGGAACACGCTTTATCCGATGACCGTTTGAGCGGCTTCTGGCAGAAACAAAATGATCATGTCCGCCTGTCCGTTCGCCTGACGCCGAGCGGCGGGCGGGATGCGATTGACGGCGTGGAGCAGGATGCGGACGGACGCGCTTATCTGAAAGCCCGCGTCAGCGCCGTGCCGGAAGACGGCAAGGCGAACAAGGCCCTGATTGTTTTGCTGGCGAAAAAACTCAGGCTGCCCAAATCTTCCATCACCTTCATTTCAGGCGAAACAGCGCGTAAAAAAATCCTCCGGATCGACACCGACCCGGAGGATTTCGAAGAGCGTTTTAATAAGCTTACGGGTTAGACCTATCAGCCCTGCGCCTTGTAGCGCTCGATGGCTTCGACGATCAGCTTCTTGGCGACGTCGACATCCTGCCAGCCGCCCATCTTCACCCACTTGCCGGGCTCCAGATCCTTGTAGTGCTCGAAGAAGTGCTCGATCTGCTTCAGCGTGATTTCCGGCAGGTCGGTGTAGTTGTGAACCTTGTCGTAACGTTGCGTCAGCTTCGGAGCCGGCACAGCGAGGATCTTCTCGTCCTTGCCGCCGTCATCTTCCATGATCATGACGCCGATGGGGCGAACATTGATTACGCAGCCGGGAACCAGCGGACGGGTGTTGCAGATGAGAACATCGATCGGGTCGCCATCATCGGACAGCGTGTGCGGCACGAAGCCATAGTTACCCGGATAGGTCATCGGCGTGTAGAGGAAGCGATCGACGATCAGCGCACCGGCGTCCTTGTCCATCTCGTACTTGATCGGGTGGCCACCGACCGGCACCTCAACGATAACATTCACGTCATCCGGCGGGTTCTTGCCTATGGAAATTGCATCGATACGCATTCGCTTCCCTCAATTCATCGGGTTGGATTTGGTTTTCGATACTGGGAAAGTCGCCGCAATGCAACATGGCTTTGGGCGGATAAGGCAGAATGCAAGATTTGAGGGTATCGCAATTGGGCATGCGTGGCGCAAACGGGCATAAAATCCACCCGCAATTTTTATCAGTTCCAGACGAAACCAACCTTGCGCAGTGACTTGCCGCCAAAATCTTCCATGCCCTCGGCAATATCCCGTCCGCCATGCGAGCGGAAAAACCGATTGGCCACATCGCTGTCTTCAAGGCACCAGACAACGATGCCGTTGCAGCCAAGTGACGTCAGTAGTCTGCGCGCTTCCGTGAACAGCAACGAACCGAGCCCGATGCCCTGATATTCCGGGCGCAGATAAAGTTCGTAGATCTCGCCGTCATGTGGCAAACCGCGTGCGCGACTGAGGCCCAGCGTCGCATATCCTGCAACCACACCGGCCACCTCCACCACCAGCATGGTGGCAGACCCACGGGTCGCCTTCTTCCACCAGATTTCGCCACGGCGCTCCAGCATCTGCGTCAACGGCCGGTGCGGGATAAGCCCGGCATAGGCTTGGTTCCACGACAGACGGTGCGCTTCGGATATGGCGCGCGCATCATGCGGCTCGGCACGGCGAACATCGATGGATAACGTTTTCATAACGCGATTCTGGCCCCGGCCACGGAAACTTACCAGTCATAAAGGTTAACGCCGGCAAGCTTACCCACAGCCTATTCATGTGGACGACCAGGAAAAATTAACGCATCCTTAACCTTTCACACAAGCACCTTTCGACTCATGCACACATAAAAACGAATGCATAAAAAAACCCGGCTCGAAGCCGGGTTTTTTCAAATTCGTCACGACAAACCGCAATCAGACAGCAAGCTTGGCCTTTTCGAAACGCTTGCGGTCATTGGCGTCGAGGAACATCTTGCGCAGGCGGATGGACTTCGGCGTCACTTCCATCAGCTCATCTTCCTGGATCCAGGAAAGAGCACGATCAAGCGTCATGCGGATCGGCGGTGTCAGCTTCACGGCTTCATCCTTACCGGCGGCGCGGATGTTGGTCAGCTGCTTGCCCTTCAGCACGTTCACTTCGAGATCGTTATCACGCGTGTGAATGCCGATGATCATGCCTGCATAAACCTTTTCACCCGGCTCGATGATCATCGGGCCGCGATCTTCCAGGTTGAACATGGCGTAAGCGACGGCTTCGCCCGAACCATTCGACAGCAGAACGCCGTTGATACGACCGGCAATCTGGCCCTTGAAGGGCTGATAGTCATGGAACAGACGGTTCATGATCGCCGTACCGCGCGTGTCGGTGAGCAGTTCGGACTGGTAACCGATCAGACCACGGGTCGGTGCGTAGAACTTCAGACGAACGCGGTTACCGCCGGAAGGACGAAGCTCGGCCATTTCAGCCTTGCGCTCGGACATCTTCTGAACGACCACGCCGGAATGCTCTTCGTCAACGTCGATCACGACTTCTTCAATCGGCTCCAGCAGGGTGCCGTTCTCATCCTTGTGCATCACAACGCGCGGACGCGACACGGCAAGCTCGAAGCCTTCGCGGCGCATGGTTTCAATCAGAACCGCCAGCTGCAATTCGCCACGGCCGGAAACGAAGAACGAATCCTTGCCTTCGGCTTCTTCGATCTTCAGAGCGACGTTGCCTTCGGCTTCCTTGAACAGACGGTCGCGGATAACGCGGCTCGTCACCTTGTCGCCTTCGGTGCCGGCAAGCGGGCTGTCGTTGACGATGAAGGACATGGTAACGGTCGGCGGATCGATCGGCTGCGCGGTCATCGCTTCGGTCACGGACGGATCGCAGAACGTGTCGGCGACGGTGCCCTTGGAAAGGCCGGCGATGGCAACGATGTCGCCCGCATGGGCTTCTTCGATTGCAGTGCGCTCGATACCACGGAATGCGAGGATCTTGGAAATACGGCCAGTTTCGATCAGCTTGCCGTCCTGACCCAGAACCTTCACAGCCTGGTTCGGCTTGATGGAACCGGAAGCGATACGGCCGGTGATGATGCGGCCGAGGAAGGGGTTGGCTTCGAGGATCGTACCGATCAGACGGAACGGACCTTCTTCAACCTTGGGCTCCGGAACATGTTCGAGAACCAGATCAAGCAACGGCGCAAGACCCTGATCCTTCGGGCCTTCCGGGTTGACGTTCATCCAGCCGTCACGACCGGAACCGTAAAGGATCGGGAAATCAAGCTGCTCGTCGGTGGCGTCGAGGTTCGCAAAGAGGTCGAAGACTTCGTTGATGACTTCTTCATGACGGCCATCCGGACGGTCGATCTTGTTGATCGCGACGATCGGGCGAAGACCAACCTTCAGCGCCTTGGAGACCACGAACTTCGTCTGCGGCATCGGGCCTTCGGAACTATCGACCAGAACGATCGCGCCATCCACCATCGACAGGATACGCTCGACTTCACCGCCGAAGTCGGCGTGGCCGGGGGTGTCGACGATGTTGATGCGAACACCCTTCCACTCCACCGAGGTCGCCTTGGCGAGAATGGTGATGCCACGTTCCTTTTCGAGGTCGTTGCTATCCATCACACGCTCGGCGACGCGCTGGTTGTCGCGGAACGAGCCGGACTGCTTCAGAAGCTCGTCCACGAGCGTCGTTTTTCCATGGTCAACGTGCGCGATGATCGCGATGTTGCGAAGTGCCATTGTTCAAAATCTCTGAGGTTGGGCGCTACAATGATGAGAAACGCCAATTTAGTTTGGCGCGCTCATAACCTTTTTTTTGCAAATGCGAAAGGGGGGCCTGTGTCATAAGCCCCCTGCGCTCAGGTTCTAGCTGAGAATTATGACAGTCTCTTATACAAGGCCGCGCTTCAAAAGCATGGCGTCCGGGCTCGGCATCCTGCCACGGAAGGCGAGATAAGCCTCTTCAGGATCCACGGAACCGCCGACGGAATAGATATTGTCCTTCAGCCGGCGCGCCATCTCACCATCAAAGGCATTGCCGGTTTCCTCGAAAGCGGAAAACGCATCGGCATCCAGCACTTCCGACCACATGTAGGAATAATAGCCGGCGGAATAGCCGTCGCCAGAGAACACATGCTGGAAATGCGGCGTCGCATGCCGCATGACGATGGACTTCGGCATGTTGAGCGCGGAAAGCACCTCACCCTGCACAGCCATTGGATCACCGACATCGTCGCGGGTGTGAAACGCCATGTCGACGATGGCCGAAGAAGTGAATTCCACCGTGCTGAAACCGGCATTGAATGTCTGCGCGGCCAGAACCTTGTCCAGCAACGCCTTTGGCATTGGCGCGCCGGTTTCATAATGAACTGCGTATTTTTCGAGGATTTCCGGCACCGTCAGCCAATGTTCGTAAAGCTGCGACGGCAACTCAACGAAATCGCGCGAGACACCCGTTCCGGAAACAGAAGGGTAAGTGACATCGGACAACATGCCATGCAGCGCATGACCAAATTCATGAAACAGCGTGCGCGCATCATCCAGCGACAGCAGTGCCGGTTTTCCCTCAGCCGGTTTTGCGAAATTGCAGACATTGTAGATGATCGGTATCTCACCGACGGTGCCGTCCTTCAAGGGCAGCTTGTGCTGCGACTGGAACGAACTCATCCACGCACCGGAACGCTTGGAAGGACGGGCGAAATAATCGCCCAGGAACATGGCTCTCAAATCGCCTTTTTCGTCGCGGATTTCAAAAACCCGCACATCCGGGTGGTAGGCTGCGATGCCTTTTACTTCGGTGACGCGAATGGAAAAGAGCCGGTTGGCCACATCGAAGCAGGCCTCGATGATCTTTTCCAGTTGCAGATAGGGCTTCAACTCAGTCTCGGAAAAGCTGAATTTCCGCGTCCGCAGCTTTTCGGCATAATGACGCCAGTCCCACGGCAAAACCTCGTGGTTCCTGCCTTCCTCGGCAATGATGGCGGCAAGCTCGGCCTCTTCTTCACCGGCGCGCAGCACCGCCTTTTCCCAGACCTGACCCAGAAGGCCGTTCACGGCATCAGGCGTTTTCGCCATCGTATCGTCGAGCTTATAGGCGGCGAAATTCGCGTAACCAAGAAGCTTTGCCTTTTCCTCGCGCAGTTCGAGCGTGCGGTGGACAATCTTGCGATTGTCGGTCTCGCCGCCGTTTTCACCCCGCGCCACCCAGGCCTTGAAGGCCTGTTCGCGCAAATCACGGCGTTCGGAAAAGGTTAGAAAAGGCTCGATGATCGAACGGGAGAGGGTAACCGCGAATTTCCCGTCTTCGCCATGTTCGCGGGCAGCACCCGCCATCGCATCGCGCAGAAAACCGGGAATGCCGGCAAGTTCGTCTTCCGTGGAAAGCAGCAGCTTCCAGCTCTTTTCATCCGCAAGCACATTCTGCCCGAAGCTCGCACCGAGACCGGCAAGCTCCTCGTTGATCGCCGCCAGCCGCTCCTGCCGGTCCTTCGGCAACTTTGCGCCGGAGCGCACAAAACCCTTCCAGTGGCGCTCGAGAACGCGCTTCTCCTCGCCCGTCAGCGCAAGCGACTCGTGCTTTTCCCACAATGTATCGATGCGCTTGAACAGGGCCTCATTCATGCCGATCTTCGAATAGTGCCGCGACATTTTCGGTGCGATTTCCCGCTCCAATGCCTGAATGGCGCTATTGGTATGCGCCCCCGCCTTGTTCCAGAACAGGGCTGAAATGCGCGAAAGCTCGTCGCCCGCCATTTCGAGCGCGGTCACGGTGTTTTCGAAGCTCGGCGCCTGCGCATTGCCGGCAATCGCATTGATTTCCTGCTCGTGCGACAGAAGGGCGGCTTCGAAGGCCGGGCCGAAATCCTCATCTTTGACCGCATCGAATTTCGGCAGACCGTTGTGACCGTTCCAGGTAACGAGTGCAGGATAAAGTGCGGTCTTGGATGGCATTTCATCTTCCTTGTACAATTCTAGATTAAAGCCATATGGGCACGCCCCCACCGCCAATTCAATATCCGGAATTTGGTGTGGAATACGCCGATGTCTTCACGGCAAAGTATTGACCGGTGCCACGGCGACATGATCTGGTTTGTTGAAATAATATCCCATGATGGAGATATGTATTATGGAGATTTATTCTTTAAGGTCCTCTAATAATTTCCTTTTCAGGGACAATTCCAGAAACGCCAGATCCGTGGGCAATACCGATTTCGGCAAGGCGGCCAAATCCGACGCAGGTGCAGGCTTCGAGGAGACGGTGAAACGCATCGATTTCACCCGCCTCAGCCTGCGCGAGTTGCGCGAAATCGCCCAGGAATATTACGATGCGGGGAAAATCGGCCACGATACCTGGCTTGAGCTTTCCTCCGAACTGCCGGCCCAAACTCTGAACGCCAATGGCGAGGTAATCGACATATCCGGCGTGACCGATGATACGGATTTCGACTTCCTGTCGTATTTTTCCGACCGGGCCGAAATCGCCAGCTCCATCGGCACGACGGATGAGGCACAAAAAATGCAGGACGTCCTGTCTTTTTTTGCTTTGGCGTAACGATCTTCGACTATCTTGCTGAACATAAAGCAACCGAACTGACACATACTTTACTCGATTTTCGACAATATGATTTGCGTACCATTGCTTATCGCCCGGAATTTAGTAAGGCTGACTTACAAAAGGCGAAGCATGGGCACGAAACGCGAAAAAGATTCATTGGCATTTTTGCTGAACAGCGGCGCACGCCTGCTGAACAGTGCATTTGAGCGCCGCATTTCCGAGGCCGGGTTGGGCCTGACCCCCGGTGAGGCACGCGCATTGCTGACGGTTGCGGTCGTGGATGGCAGCAAACAGTCGGAGATCGCCGCCCGCCTCGGCATCGAGCCCATGACGATCTGCGCCTATCTCGACAAGTTGCAGTCCCTCAATCTCGTCGAACGCCAGCAGGACCCGCAGGACAGGCGCTCCAAACGCATCGTGCTGACAAAGGCCTCCACCGACATGCTGGAAGCCGTACGACTGGAAATCGACCAGCTCGTCAGCCACGCCACGCAGGGCATGAATGAGGAGGAGGTCGCGCTGTTCCGCAGCTTCCTGCAGACGCTTCGCAACAATCTGCAGCCGGAACAGCCGGGCCAAAACAGCTGATCGCAATGTCGTCAGAAACAATCATGTCCAGAAAGCGCACGGCAATACTCGGTGCGCTGCTGACGGCGCTGGCACCCATTTCCATGGCAATCTATACACCGGCCATGCCGGAACTGACACGGGTTTTCGCCACCACCGAGTCCGCCGTCAAGCTCAGCCTGTCGCTCTATTTTGCCGGTTTCGCCATAACCCAGCTGCTCGCCGGACCGGCATCCGACGCCTTCGGGCGGCGAAAGGCCAGTCTGTTCTTTCTTTCAATCTTTCTCGGCGGCGGACTGCTTGCGGTTTTTGCCCCGACAATTGAAGTCCTGCTCTTCGCCCGGTTGGTACAGGGCATCGGCGCCTCCGTTGGCATGACGGTGGCGCGCGCCGTCGTGCGCGACCAGTTCACCGGCGCTGATGCCTCCAGCATCATGAACCTCATCGGCATCATGCTGGCCGTCGGACCGGCCATGGGACCGACAATCGGCGGGCTATCCCTTGCAGCCTTCGGCTGGAAATCGGTGTTTTTCCTCATGGCCGGCCTCGGGGCCATGGCCATCTTCGCCGTGGTTGTCTTTCTGCGCGAAACGACAGTCCCGGACAAAAACCTGATCCGCCCCTGCCGTCTCCTGTCTGCCTATGGCACGTTGCTGACCCAGCCACGGTTTCTATTCGCCGCACTCGTGCTCGGCGGCTCCATCGGCGCGCTTTATGCGCAGGCCACCATGCTGACCTTCATTCTTATTAACGAAGTCGGCATGACCCCCACCGCCTTCGGCGTCGGAATGCTGATGCAGACCGGCGCTTATTTCTTCGGCTCCATTGCCTTGCGTTATATCGCACCGAAGTTGGGTGACCGGCGTTCGGTGATGCTCGGCCTCTGTTTTTCGGGCACCGGCGGTCTTCTCATCATGCTGTCAGTATTGCTGGTGCCGCCATCCTTCCTTTCCATCATGGTACCCGTGGCGGTCGCAACGGTCGGCATCGCTTTGTTGACACCCTCGATGGTGACGGCGGCCCTTGCCCCCTTTCCGCACATCGCCGGTTCGGCATCGGCGATGATGGGCTTCATCCAGATGGGATCGGGCTTTGCGGGTGGGACTGCGGCCTCACTCATCGGTTCCCCGCTGACCGGTTTTGGCATTATCATCCCGGTCATGGAATTCACGGCAGTCGCCAGCTACATCGGCTTCCGCATCGTCTCCAAAAGGCAGTCATGAAAAAACCCGCCGGCGTCACCGCCTGCGGGTTCCTGTTCTCATCTCAGCTGAATTACTTGCTGAGATTACGCTTGGCCAGCGTGCGAAGACGCAGCGCATTGAGCTTGATGAAGCCCGCAGCATCCTTCTGGTCGTAAGCGCCGTGGTCGTCTTCGAACGTCACCAGCGCGTCGGAATAGAGCGACTTTTCGCTCTCGCGGCCGGTTACCATGACATTGCCCTTGTAGAGCTTCAGCGTCACTTCGCCTTCTACATGTTCCTGGCTCTTGTCGATCAGGGCCTGGAGCATTTCACGCTCCGGCGAGAACCAGAAACCGTAATAGATAAGCTCGGCGTAACGCGGCATCAGATCGTCCTTGAGATGCGCTGCACCCCGGTCGAGCGTGATGGATTCGATGGCACGATGCGCGGCAAGCAGGATGGTACCGCCGGGCGTCTCGTAGACACCGCGCGACTTCATGCCGACGAAACGGTTCTCGACCAGATCGAGACGACCGATGCCGTTTTCACGACCGTAATTGTTGAGCGTCGCCAGAAGTGTGGCTGGAGACATTTCAACGCCATTGATGGAGCAGGCATCGCCCTTGCGGAAACCGACCTTGATGACGGTTGCCTTGTCGGGAGCAGCTTCCGGGGAAATGGTGCGCATATGCACATATTCCGGCGCTTCCTTGGCGGGATCTTCCAGAACCTTGCCCTCGGAAGAGGAATGCAGCAGGTTGGCATCAACCGAGAAAGGCGCTTCGCCCTTCTTGTCCTTGGCAACCGGGATCTGGTTCTGTTCGGCGAACTGCAGAAGATCGGTACGGCTCTTGAACGTCCAGTCGCGCCACGGCGCAATGATCTTGATGTCGGGGTTCAGCGCATAGGCCGAAAGCTCGAAACGGACCTGGTCGTTGCCCTTTCCGGTGGCGCCATGCGCAATGGCGTCGGCGCCGGTCTTCTTGGCGATCTCGATCAGGTGCTTGGAAATCAGCGGACGGGCAATTGAGGTGCCGAGCAGATAGACGCCTTCATAAACGGCGTTGGCGCGGAACATCGGGAACACGAAATCACGTACGAACTCTTCGCGGACGTCCTCGACGAAGATTTCCTTGATGCCCAGCATCTCGGCCTTCTTGCGCGCCGGCTCAAGCTCTTCGCCCTGGCCAAGATCGGCGGTGAAGGTCACGACCTCAGCGCCCAGTTCCGTCTGGAGCCATTTCAGGATGATCGAGGTGTCGAGGCCGCCGGAATAGGCGAGAACGACTTTCTTAACGTCTTTCGGGAGAGCCATAGTGATGTCCATCTGCATGATGACGGCATCCGCGTACCGTCATTTCCTTGGGATTTCGGCACTTTTACAGTGCAACCCGAAATGTGTGAAGCGATTTTCCGTAAGATACGCGACAAAACAATTGATGGGCGCATATGACGGCGGGTGATGACCGACCGCTGCCGATGGGAACGAAGCAATTGTCACATGCATTTAGAAAATTCGCGCTTTATCATGAAGCGGCGCGATCGACTTGAAGACCGTGAATGAAGCCACTCAGGTTCAGGCAACGTTGCAAACCGCTGGAAACAGCAGAAACGACGCGAAGGAGAAACCTATGACGAACATCCACCCCGCATTCAAGGAAGATAATGTCGCTGTCATAACAGGTGCGGCATCCGGTATCGGACTTGCCGCCGCCCGCAAATTTGCGAGTTTTGGCATGAGTGTCGTGCTCGTCGATCTCGACGGGGAAAAGCTCGCCGCAGCGCATGCGGATATTTTGAACGTCGCCAAGGACGGCGAAGCGCAGATCGTCGCCATCCCGACCGACGTATCGAAACTCGATGAACTGGAGGCGCTGGAGCGCGCCGTCATCCAGCGTTTCGGAAGGGTTCACGTATTGATGAATAATGCCGGCATCCAGCCAGGAAGCGCCATATTCGGCCCGCAGGCCAATTGGGAAAAGGTCATCAACGTCAATCTGATGGGCGTGGTGAACGGCAGCCGTGTCTTCGGCCAGGGCATGGTCGCCCATGGCGAGGCGTCGCTCATCATCAATACCGGCTCGAAACAGGGCATCACCACGCCGCCCGGCGATCCGGCCTACAATGTCTCCAAATCAGGCGTCAAAACCTTCACGGAAGCGCTTCAGCACGAATTGCGCAATATTCCGAACGGCGCGGCCTCCGCCCATCTGCTAATCCCCGGCTTCGTCTTCACCGGCCTGACCGCCAATGGCAGGACGGAAAAGCCACAGGGCGCATGGACCGGCGAGCAGACCGTCGATTTCATGATCGAGAGTATCAGCCGGGGCGATTTCTACATTCTCTGCCCGGACGGCGAAGTAGACCGCCCGACAGACGAGAAACGCATTCTCTGGGCGGCCCAGGACATCGTCCAGAACCGCCCGCCACTTTCGCGCTGGCACACGGAATATTCCGCAGCCTTCACAAGCTTCCTCAAGAACTGAATAGTCAGCCGCCGCGCTTTGAACGGTGTGGCGGCTCCCCATAGTCGCATCGCGCGTTGCGGCTCAAAAACATTGGCAGAAGCGCGAAATCGCGTTAAGCAACGCCATCATTTGCCGCTTTCATGGGTGCCGCGATGGATTTCGTTCCAAGCCTGCCAACACTTGTCGCCTTTACCATCGCCATTCTGCTTCTGGCGGTGACGCCGGGGCCAGACATGACGCTCTGGATCAGCCGCTCGCTGCGCGAAGGCCGGGCGGCGGGTTTCATGACACTGGTCGGAACCAATATCGGCATCACCGTGCACACGATGCTGGTCGCCTTTGGCGTCGCCGCCCTCATCGTCGCCTCGCCCACGGCCTTCATGATCCTGAAAACCGGCGGGGCCGCCTATCTGGTCTGGCTCGCCATTCAGGCGATCCGTAAAGGCTCGGATTTCGTGATGGTGAAAACCAACGGAGAAAAGCAGCAATCCTCGCTCAGATCAGCCTTGCTGAACGGCATCTGGGTCAATCTGCTCAACCCCAAGGTCATTATTTTCTTCATGACCTTCCTGCCGCAATTCGTCAGCGCCTCCGACCCACACGTCACCGGCAAGCTGATCTTCCTCGGCATCTGGTCCATCATCGTGGCATTGCCGATCGGTATCGGCATCGTTGTCGCCGCCGATGTCCTGTCCGCGTGGCTGCAACGCAACCGGAAGGTTCTGCGCGGGCTGGATTACACGATCGCCGGCGTCTTTTCACTCTTCGCCGTCAAGATTTTCTTCACGCAAACGCGCTGACCGCAAATAAAAAAGGCGCCGGAAGGCGCATTTAGGAATGATTAGCCGATCAAAAGCTCGTCGTCATCCAGCTTCTGGCCGCGTATCTTGCGGAACATATCGATCAAATCTTCGACTTCAAGATCCTTGCGGCTGTCGCCGGACACGTCGAGCACGATTTCGCCGGCATGCAGCATGATGGTGCGGGTGCCATAATCCAGCGCCTGACGCATGGAATGCGTGACCATCAACGTCGTCAGCTTGCGCTCCGACACAACCTTACGGGTCAATTCCATCACGAATTCCGCCATGCCGGGATCGAGTGCTGCCGTATGTTCGTCAAGCAGCAGCACATCCGAGCCGGAAAGCGTCGCCATGACAAGCGACACTGCCTGTCTTTGTCCGCCGGACAACAGGTCCATGCGATCCTTCAGTCGGTTTTCGAGACCGAGATTGAGCGACGCGATACGTTCTCTAAAGAAATCCCGCCTGCCGCGTCCAAGTGCCGACAACAAACCGCGACGCTCGCCGCGTGACGCCGCCAGCGCCAGATTTTCTTCGATGGTGAGCGCGCCGCAGCTGCCTGCCAGTGGATCCTGAAACACGCGTGCCACCCGACCGGCCCTGCTGGCCGTCGGTTTGCGGGTAACATCGGCACCACCGATCACCACTTTGCCCGCCGTCGGCAGGACGTCGCCGGCCAATACACCGAGAAGCGTGGATTTACCGGCGCCATTGGAACCGATGACGGTGACGAAGGAACCATCTTCGATGGTGAGGTCGATCTTGGCCAGCGCCTGTTTTTGCAGTGGCGTACCGCGCCCGAAGACGACCTGGATATCGGAAAGGGAAATCACGATGTTGCTCCCCCACGGCGCAGTCGGGGCAGGATCAATGCGATGGCCACCAATACCGCCGTTACGAAATTGAGGTCGGATGCCTTGAGACCCAGCACATCACTCGACAAGGCAAGCTGGATGGCGAGACGATAGGCAATGGAGCCGAAAACACAGCCGATGAGTGCGATCAGAATGCCGCGTGCACCAAACAGCGTTTCGCCGATGATGACGGCCGCAAGCCCAACGACGATGGTGCCGACACCGGCTGTCACATCCGCAAAACCATTGGTCTGCGCAAACAGCGCACCGCCGAGGGCGACCAGCGCATTCGAAAGCGCCATGCCGAGATAGATCTGGTTACCCGTCTTCACGCCCTGCGCCCGCGCCATTCGCGCATTGGCCCCCGTCGCCCGCATGGCAAGGCCCGCATCGCTTTCAAGAAAACGCCAGACGAGAATGACCGCGATCAGCACCAGCGCGCCGACGAAGAGCGGCCGCACCAGATATTCGGAAAGGCCGAGGCCGTAAAACGGCGATACCATCGTATCCTGATTGAGCAGCGCCACATTCGGCTTTCCCATCACCCGCAGATTGACGGAAAACAGCGCGATCATCGTCAGGATCGAAGCAAGCAGGTTGAGGATTTTGAAACGAACGTTGAGCGTTGCGGTGACCATGCCCGCAGCGGCACCGGCAACCATCGCAACCGCCGTCGCGACCCAGGCATTCAGACCGGCGATGATCAGCACGGCGGCAACAGCAGCGCCGAGCGGAAACGAACCGTCCACGGTCAGGTCAGGAAAATCTAGCACCCGGAAAGCGAGATAGACGCCGATCGCCACGAAAGCGAAGACCAGTCCCAGCTCCACGGCACCCCAGAAGGCGATTTGGCTCACGGTAATGTCCTTGTTATTGCCGCCATCAGGCGGATACGGGCACCGTCTCGTGCCACGTAAAACGGGCGGCGAAATACCGCCGCCCGCAATTCAGTCAGGTTTCGGTTCAGTCGATGACCTTGGTGGCGCGCTTCGTCACGCTTTCAGGGAAGGTGACGCCAACTTTTTCGGCAACCTTCTTGTTGATCACGAGATCGGTGCCGACAGCCACGGTTGCCGGAATTTCACCGGGCTTTTCACCCTTGAGGATGCGGACAACAACGGCGCCGGTCTGCTTGCCCACGTCGAAATAGTTGAAACCGAGGGCTGCAACCGCACCACGCGCGACGGAATCCGTATCAGCGGCGTAAAGCGGGATCTTGGCTTCGCTCGCAACACCGGCTGCCGCCTCGAAAGCGGAAACGATGGTGTTGTCGGTCGGAACGTAGATCACGTCGGCCTTGCCGACCAGAGCGCGCGTCGCGCCCTGAACTTCAGCGGACTTTGTGGCGACGGACTCGACGATCTTCAGGCCGGCCTTGTCGGCTTCGGCCTTCAGCAGGGCGAGGGTCGAGGCGGAATTGGCTTCGGCCGAGTTGTAGATGAAGCCGATGGACTTGGCATTCGGCGAGATTTCCTTGATGAGCGCCAGATGTTCGCCAACCGGCAGCATGTCGGAAAGGCCGGTCACGTTACCGCCGGGCTTCTCCATGCTCTTGATGAGCTGTGCGCCAACCGGATCGGACACGGCCGTGAAGACGACCGGAATATCGCGCGTGGCCGCAACGACGGCCTGGGCCGACGGCGTGGAGATCGGCACGATAACGTTCGGCGCGTCACCCACGAACTGGCGCGCAATCTGCGCTGCGGTGCCAGGATTGCCCTGCGCGGACTCGTAAAGGAATTTGAGGTTCTCGCCTTCCTTGTAACCGGCTTCGGCAAGCGCTGCCTTGACGCCATCACGGGCGGCGTCAAGCGCCGGATGTTCGACGATGGCGGTGACGGCAACGGTGACGTTTTCAGCCTTGGCCGGCAGAACGAGGGCGCTCGCGGCAGCGAGAGCCATAATGAATGCGCGCATGGATATCCTCCTGTTGGTTCCCTATTGTCGTCTTTTTAGGAACAAGACAGCGCGAAATCAATCGGAGAACCGCCGCAAAACCAGCTTTATGGCGCAATTGCGGCTTATTCAGTCATCCGCGCCGTGATTGGCGATCATCATCGCCTCGAAAGCCAGTCTTTCGGTCTTGCGCATGCGTTCCGATTCCGACTTCAACTGACCACAGGCGGCGAGAATATCGCGGCCGCGCGGCGTGCGGATCGGCGAGGCATAACCCGCCTGATTGATGAAATCGGCGAACTTCTCGATCTGCGCCCATTCGGAACACTGGTAGTTCGTGCCCGGCCATGGATTGAACGGAATGAGGTTGATCTTGGCCGGAACGCCCTTCAGCAGCTGCACCAGCATCTTGGCGTCTTCCAGGCTGTCGTTCACATCCTTCAGCATCACATATTCGAAGGTGATGCGGCGGGCATTGGAAACACTCGGATAGTTGCGGCAAGCCTCGATCAGCTCCTTCAGCGGATATTTCTTGTTGATCGGCACCAGCATGTCGCGCAGATCATCACGCACCGCATGCAGTGAAATCGCCAGCATCACGCCGATCTCATCGCCCGTGCGGAAGATTTCCGGCACGACGCCCGAGGTGGAGAGCGTCACGCGGCGCTTGGAAAGCGACAGGCCATCACCATCGGTCGCGATCAGAAGCGCAGTCTTCACATGCTCGAAATTATAGAGCGGTTCGCCCATGCCCATCATCACGATGTTGGACACCTTGCGGCCTTCGCTCGGCACATAAGCACCGACCGGCGTCGAACCATCCGGAAAATCGCCAAGCCGGTCACGAGCCAGCAGAAGCTGGGCGAGAATTTCCTCGGCTGTCAGATTGCGCACCAGACGCTGCGTGCCGGTGTGACAGAAGGAACAGGTCAGCGAACAGCCCACCTGGCTTGAAATGCACAGCGTGCCGCGCCCTTCTTCCGGAATATAAACCGTTTCGATCTCGACGGGACGTCCCGCGCCGCGCGGCGGAAACCGCATCAACCATTTGCGGGTGCCGTCATTGGAGATCTGCTCCTCGACGATTTCCGGGCGAGCGATGGTAAAGGCCGCCTTCAGCGTCTCACGAAGCTCCTTGGCGACATTCGTCATATTGTCGAAATCCGAGACCCCGCGCACATAAAGCCAGTTCCACAACTGGCTGACACGCATCTTCACCTGCTTTTGCGGCACGCCGACCTCGGCCAGCGCCTCGCCCATTTCCTCACGCGTCAAGCCGATCAGCGACGGCTTGCCGGACATGAGATCGCTGTTGGCGATCAAGGGGGCTTTGACTGCCAGGCCGGCAGGGGCTTGCATTACGGACATCACGCTATCCAATCATTCCATGCATCGCACGACCGGCCTGTGGGATAGGCGGAAAATCGTCTGCATGTCGAGAAAATCAAAGGCGGAGCACCTTTCGCGCATCCGCCTGTCAATGTTGCCGCGCCTTTAGCATCAAACTGGCAAAAACGCAAATGGCCGGTCGATGACCGGCCAATCACAAAGCTGACGAGGCGTCAGAATTACTTGCAACTCTCGATCTGCTTGAGAGCAGCCGAAATACCCGAGAGTGAATAGGAATAGGAAGTGCCGGTTCCGCGACCAGACGTCGCCTTCACCGTCATCGACTTGCCGCTTTTCATCGCTGCGACGAGGGCCGGTTCTTCGGCAGCGTTTTCAACCCAGGCAGCCTTGTCCTTGGTGAACATCACGAAGTTCTTGTTGTCGATCGTGACGTTGACCTTGGAACCCTGCTTCAGCGGATAACCCACCATGGCCTGCGGCTCATAGGAAATGTTCTGACCAGGGCGCTGCGATACGATGAAGAAAATATCACCGTGATCGACGCTCGCCGGTTCCTTCGATGTCGGAATGGAAAGAACATAGCAAACGGTGCTGTTACCCGATTTGTACGAATAGGCGCCCCAGGCATTGAACTGCTGGATGCGCGTGGGCGACTGTGCAGATGCTACGCCGACGCTGGTCAGCAGAATGGCCACTGCGGTTGCTACACTTCTTACAAACATAAAATTTCCTGCCGGGTTATTGTCTTCCATTAGCCCGAGGCGGCGGCGGGCTCCATGTTCATGGAGCGGCCACATTCGGGTGCGGATCGTCTTTTCTCATTGTGGTCAGGAAGCGGTTACCAAACCGTCAACAACACGCATAAAATGCCTAAAACGTCTTGCAGTGTTACAGATTGGCGACTCCCCGCACCCTGAAGGAAGGGCGCGGAACGACCTTCCTTCTTGTGTATGACACACAAATTCAGGCAAGAATTTGTCGCCCGCCAGGCTGCGCCGGGAAGGCACATCACAGAGGCGTTACCCGGCTTCCTGCTGTCTCTTCAGCATGGCATCCGCCGCATCGTAATGTTCCATCTTGATATGGGCGCGGATCATGGCGAGTGCCGCGGTGATGACGGCGATATCATCGGTAAAACCGACGACCGCCAGCATGTCCGGCACGGCGTCGATGGGCATGATGAAATAGGCGAGCGCAGCAAGAATAATGCCCTTGGCGCGCAACGGCGTGTCGCGATCAATCGCGCAATAATAGGCAGCCGCCGCATCGCGCGCGAAGGGCACCTTTGTCATGACGCGCTTCAGCTTGGGCCAGAATTTCGCCCGCACCACAGTCTCGCGCTCCTGCTGCTTGTCGGTTTCACCCGGCAGAAGAATTTCACCGATTTTCACATCATCCATGATCGACGGTCCTCCGGTCACGGCTATTATATGGGACTTAACGCCCGCCATTCAATTCCCCCGGCCCGCCGCTGCCTTCTGCATCGCTTCGGCCAGAAGAAAATCCCGCTCGGTTATGCCCTGTGAATCATGGGTTGTGAGGCAGACTTTCACGCGCGAATAGACATTGGACCATTCCGGGTGATGATTGAGCCTTTCCGCCGCAAGAGCCGATTCAGCCATGAAACCGAAGGCTTCCGCAAAACTGGAAAACTTGAAGGACCTGACGATCGCCGCTCCGTCCTCACGCAAAGCCCATCCTTCGAGTTTCGACAATGCCTGCCGGATAGCATCCGGTTCAACTCTGGGATATTTCATCAATCTTGCCTCCGCTTGATACCCATTAACGCCTCAACGACCGGATCGACGCATATTCCATGAAACATATAGCTGTTCTTTTTGTCTGCATGGGTAATATCTGCCGCTCACCGCTTGCCGAAGGCGTTTTAACAAACCTCGCCAATAGAGAGGGTGTATCCCGCCAACTCACCGTCGATTCCGCCGGCACCGGCGGCTGGCACACGGGCACCGCCCCGGATCGCCGATCAGTCGCGGTAGCCCGCAAGCATGGCATCGATATTTCAGGGCAGCGCGCGCGGCAGGTCAGTCATGCCGATTTCGACACCTTCGATCTCATCCTTGCCATGGATACGAGCAATCTGGCGAAACTGCTTCAAAAGGCGCCGGAAAACCGCAGGCACAAAATCCACCTGTTTCTACACTACGCGTCGGGACGCCACGAGAGCGTCCCGGATCCCTATTTCGGTGGTGAAGACGGCTTTCTGACCGTCTACAACATGCTTTTGGCGGGATGCAGCTCGTTGCTCGAAAAGCTGGAGCTCGACCGCGCTTCGTGAAGCGGAAACGCCTCTTCCACGACATAGGGGCCGCCGCCCACCGATTCCTTCGACGACATCAGCACGAAACGTCCCACCGTGAAGGGCGACGTGCGGAAATTGCCGCGTCCGGAAAGATAGTGCACCACATCGTCCAGACGGGATGAGCGCAACCGCGCCAGCGTCACATGCGGCATGAATTTGCGCGGATCAGGCGGGAGACCGATCCTTTGACAAATTCTCTCGACTTCCGCCTGCAGCGCCTGCATTTCCGGTGAGGGAGAAACCCCGGCCCAGATGGAGTGCGGTTTCTTGGAGCCGAAGGAACCCATACCGGTGAGATTGAGCTGGAATTCCGGTCTTTCGATCCGATCCAGCCTGTCGACAACCTCATCGGCGGTTCGCCCGTCGATATCACCGATAAAACGCAGGGTTATGTGATAATTCTCCACATCGATCCACCGGGCTCCCGGCAGACCACCGCGCAACAATGAGAGGCTCATAGCCGCATTGCGCGGAATTTCGAGGGCGGTAAACAGTCTCGGCATGGCGAGCTCCCCGAATCTCTTGGCAGAACAAGCATAGCGAATCACGCAATGCAGACGGGCGCAAGTGCTTATTTTTTTTGCGCACCGATTGTCTTGATGAAGCTTTCAACAGCCGGCAAAGATTTCTCCACCATCATCGCCACACCCTGCGTATTCGGGTGCATCTTGTCCTCCAGCTTCAGCTTGTCATCTGTCACGACACCGTCCAGAAAGAAGGGATAAAGCGGCAGGTTGTATTTTCCCGCAAGCTTTGGAAAGATCGGATTGAAGCGCCTGGCATAGTCGTCACCCATGTTCGGCGGCGCCATAATACCGACCAGCAGCACGGCTATATTACGCTTCTGAAAACCGGAAATGATGGCATCGAGGTTCTTTTCCGTCTGTTCCGGGGCAATACCGCGCAGTGCATCATTGGCGCCAAGTTCCAGAATGACCCCGTCCGTTCCATCAGGCACAGACCATTCGGCCCGCGACAGACCACCGGAGGAGGTATCGCCGGACACCCCGGCATTGGTGACGACGACATTGATGCCTTTAGCCTTTAATGCAGCTTCAAGCTGTGCGGTATAGCTGTCGGTGGGCGGCAGCTGATACCCGGCCATGAGGCTGTCGCCGAGGCCAACCAGTTGCAATGTCCGCTCCTGAGCCGTGGCCACAGAAGCGAAAAAGACGGTGGCTAAAATGACGATGAAGTGAAACAGGGCAGCTTTAAATCTCATCACGGCTTTCCTAACTTGGTTCTCGTTGCCTGAAATACCGACCGCATCGACGCCGCCAGCCCGTTTTCATCTTTCTATATAGGAACGAGAATTGTGACGAAAAGCATCATAGAGCTGAAGAAAGCCGACCTCACGCTCGGCAACGCCGCCGCCTCCGTTCACGTTCTCAAGAACATCGATCTTGTCATCGACGAAAGCGAGGCGGTTGGCATCGTCGGCCCTTCCGGCTCGGGGAAATCGACCCTTCTGATGGTGCTGGCCGGCCTCGAGAGGCTGGATAGCGGCGAGATCGTCATCGCGGATACGGAGTTGCACAAGCTTGGTGAAGATGCGCTGGCGGATTTTCGCGGCAAGAATATCGGCATCGTTTTCCAGTCCTTCCACCTCATCGCCAATATGACGGCGCTCGAAAACGTCGCCGTTCCGCTGGAACTGGCCAATACCCCCACCCCCTTCGAGATCGCCAGGCGCGAACTCGTCGCCGTTGGCCTTGGAGAACGCCTCAGCCATTATCCCGGCCAGCTCTCCGGCGGCGAGCAACAGCGTGTGGCCATCGCCCGCGCGCTTGCCCCCTCCCCCGCCGTGCTGATCGCCGATGAACCCACGGGCAATCTCGATACCGATACCGGCAAGCAGATCGCCGATCTTCTTTTTGCCAAACAGGCCGAACGCGGCATGACAATGGTCCTCGTTACCCATGATCCGTCGCTCGCCGCCCGCTGCTCGCGGCAGATCAAGGTGCGCTCCGGCGAGATTGAGGGCGACAGCGCCCGCCCCCAGATGGCGCGGGCGGTATCGGCATGATCGGATCCCTTCTTCCATCTGTCGCGAATATCAGAAATGCCATGAGACTCGCACGGCGCGAAATTCGCGGCGGGTTGAGCGGCTTTTACATTTTCCTCGCCTGTATCGCGCTTGGAACCGGGGCCATCGCCGCCGTCAATTCCGTGTCGCGCGCAGTCACCAGCGCCATTGCCACCGAAGGCCAGTCGATTCTGGCCGGCGACGTGCGTTTCGAACTGCGCAACAGGGAAGCGACGGAAACAGAGCGTAGCTATCTCGATGGCCTCGGCGCCGTCGCGGTTTCCACCGGGCTTCGCTCCATGGCCCGCCTTGCCGATGGCTCCGAACAGACCCTGACGGAAGTGAAAGCCATTGACGGCGCCTATCCGCTTTATGGCACCTTCGCGGCCGATCCCAACCGGCCGCTGAGTGAACTTCTGGCCGGCAACGGCGACAGCTATGGCGCCATTGCTGCGCCGCTATTGCTGGAACGGCTGGGCATCAAGGTTGGCGACGAAATACTGCTCGGCAATGTGAAGCTGAAACTGACCGGCACCGTCGTCGATGAGCCGGATGCACTATCCGACGGTTTCGGTTTTGCCCCAAGGCTGATGGTCAGCCGCGACGCGCTCTTCGCCTCCGGCCTCGTTCAGACCGGCAGCCTCGTTGAACACGCCTATAAGATCAAACTGAACGATCCCGCAGCGCGGGCAACGATGACCGATGCCGCCAACAAGGCTCTTCCCGATGCCGGCTGGTCCATCCGCACCAGTGACCGGGCAGCACCGTCGCTCACCGAAAACGTCAACCGCTTCTCGCAATTCCTCACATTGGTGGGCCTTACCGCCCTCATCGTCGGCGGGGTTGGCGTCGCCAACGCCGTTCGCGCCTTTCTCGATTCCAAGCGCACCACGATCGCCTCGCTGAAATGCCTCGGCGCGCCGGCCTCCGTGGTCACCATGACCTATCTCTTCCAGATCGCCTTCATTGCCGCCGTCGGTATCGTCATCGGCCTCGTTGTTGGCGCCATTGCACCGCTGATTGCCATGCGGTTTCTGGAAGGTGTGCTGCCCGTGCCGGAAGAACTTGCCTTCTATCCCGGTGCGCTCGGCCTCGCCGCCTTGTTCGGCCTCTTGACGACGTTCGCTTTCGCCATCGTGCCGCTCGGTCAGGCACGTGAGGTTCCGGCAACGGCACTTTTCCGCGAACAGGGTTTCGAGGAAGGCAGCTGGCCGTCCTGGCCCTATCTGGCCGCAACGGGCCTGTTGCTGGCAGCGCTGGCCGCCCTTGCCATCTTCTCGGCGGAAGACCGTTTCATTGCCTCGGTTTTCCTCGCCGCCATCGCTTTTGCCTTTGTGGTGCTGCGGCTGGTGGCTTCCGGGGTCAAGGCCATCGCCAAACGCAGCCCGCGCGTTCATTCCGCCGCCCTTCGGCTGGCGATCGGCAATATTCACCGGCCTGGAGCGCTCACGCCCTCGGTCGTCCTTTCACTTGGCCTCGGCCTGACCCTGCTCGTGACCCTGACACTGATCGACGGCAATCTGCGCCGCGAGCTGACCGACAGCCTGCCGGAACGCGCGCCGAATTTCTTCTTTGTGGATATTCAGGGCAGCGAGGTGCAGGGCTTCCGTGATTTGCTGAAACGGGAAGCACCACAAGGCACGCTGACCGAAGTGCCAATGTTGCGCGGCCGCATTCTGGCGCTCAACGGCGAAGATGTGACGAAGATGGAGGTGCCGCCATCCGGCCGCTGGTTACTACGTGGCGACCGCGGCATCACCTATTCCGAAAACATGCCGGAAAACACGAAACTGACGGAAGGAGCGTGGTGGGGGCCGGACTATAGCGGCGAACCGCTGGTCTCCTTCGCGGCAAAAGAGGCACAGGAACTCGGCCTCAAGATCGGCGACACAGTGACCGTCAATGTCCTTGGCCGCAGCATCACGGCAAAGATCGCCAGTATGCGCAATGTCGAATGGGAATCCCTGTCGATCAATTTCGTCATGGTCTTTTCGCCGAACACGTTCCGCGGCGCACCGCATGCCTGGTTGGCGACACTTGCCGATCCTTCCGCTTCCGCAAGCGACGAAGGCCGGATATTGCGCTCCGTTACCAACACCTACCCGACGATCACCAGCGTGCGCGTGAAGGACGCTCTCGATGTCGTCAACCGACTGGTTGGCCAGCTCGCCACCGCCATTCGCGCCGCCGCAGCCGTTGCATTGATAGCATCCGTGCTCGTTCTCGCCGGTGCTCTCGCCGCCGGAAACCGGGCCCGCACCCATGATGCGGTGATCCTGAAAACACTCGGCGGCACGCGAAATCTGCTCATCCGCGCTTTCTCCTACGAATACATGATGCTCGGTCTCGCCACCGCCGTCTTCGCGCTTTTCGCCGGCGGCGTCTCCGCATGGTTCGTGATCGCCCGCATCATGAAGCTGCCCTCCAGTTTCCTGCCGGATGTGGCGATCGGAACCCTCGTTGTCGCCCTCGTCATGACGGTCGGCATCGGCCTTATCGGCACCTGGCGGATTCTCGGCCAGAAAGCGGCGCCGGTTCTCAGGCAGGCAGGGGAATGATCATCGGTTGTGCCCCGCTTAACTTTAGCGATTAATTCTTTGTAATGATCGCCAAAACGTGAGCGCTTTTCGCGCATATGGTGTCTTTTCGACTGCAAAAGGCCTTGTATCAGACACGTTCTGCCATCATATTCTTGGACAGGCTTGCTGAAGCTCCGCAGCGGCGCCCGGGAGGTATCCCGACACCGTAGCAATTACGGAGCTCAAAAGAGGAAACAATGGCTGACTTCAATAACTACCAGAACCGCATGGCGCAGACCCGTGCACAGACTGGTGCGATGATCGATGAAGGTCTTCGCGCCTATATGCTGAAGGTTTACAACCTGATGGCGCTGGCTCTGGTCATCACCGGCGTTGCAGCGTTCGCCACCTATACGCTCGCGACGACCAATCCGGCTTTCGCCCAGTTGCTCTATGCGTCGCCGCTGCGCTGGGTTGTCATGCTCGCACCGCTGGGACTGGTGTTCTTCCTTAGCTTCCGCATCCAGAACATGAGCGTTTCCGCCGCCCAGATGACCTTCTGGGTCTATGCGGCGTTGATGGGTGTGTCTCTGTCCTCGATCTTCCTGGTCTATACCGGCCAGAGCGTTGTGCAGACATTCTTCGTGACCGCTGCTTCGTTCGGCGCGCTCTCGCTTTACGGTTACACGACGAAGAAGAACCTTTCCGGTCTCGGTTCGTTCCTGATCATGGGTCTGTTCGGCCTCATCATCGCGTCCATCGTCAATATCTTCCTCGCTTCTTCCGCTCTGCAGTTTGCGATCTCCGCAATCGGCGTGCTGATCTTCGCGGGCCTCACCGCCTACGATACGCAGAAGATCAAGGAAATGTATTTCGATGGCGACGAGGTTGCCGTGGCCGGCCGCAAGGCGATCATGGGTGCGCTGACGCTGTATCTCGACTTCATCAACCTGTTCATGTTCCTCCTGCAGTTCATGGGTAACCGTGACAAGTAAGGGTAAGAACCCGAACGGCAAACAAATGAAAGGCGGCCCATCGGCCGCCTTTTTATTTATGAAGATTCGAAATCTGCCAGCCTGTCGACCCGCTTATCCGCATCGAGTGACAACAGGTAGCTGTTCGTCCGAAACTCACTCGATAAGCTTCAGAACCTTATCGAAAACCTTGAGAACCTGCGGCAGTTCGTGCCCACGCTTGAGAATGCGGCCATCCGAATTCACCACACAATAAGCGCCCTGCTTCGCCGCCAGCCTGGGGTTCTTTTCAATCCGGTAAAGCGGCATTTCACCTGAGCGTTTGAAGACGGAAAACACCGCCTTTTCCTTCAGGTGGTCAATGGCGTAATCGCGCCACTCTCCCTCTCCCACCATGCGGCCATAGATGCGCAGGATCGCATCCAGCTCGCGCCGGTGAAAGGTGACCGGCAAAGGGTCTTTGTCTTTTTTGTATTCGCGGAGATCGACAACGGTGGAATTATCGCGTGAAGCGGTCTGCACCTGCTGCACATCCGGTTGATCGGTCATCCAATACCTCCGATTCCACCCAAGTCTTCCCATCAATGTGAGCCTGTGAAAACAAAATTGCAAGCCTCGCGAGACGCTTGCGCACCGGCGCAGAAGTCGCGGCAGGGGCCAGAATGGCTTTCAGACGGCTATAAAACCGGGAGAAAGTGACATTGAAAAATGCTGCCAAACAACCCCGAAGATGCTGCCCGCAACAAAAGCAGGGGTAAAAAATGGTAACCATTTAGGCAGCCATTTTGGCATAGCCTGCCGTATTTCGGTCAAACCATGGCCCGAATTGGATGGAATAGTCCTATTGTCAATTGATGCCTAGGCACCAAGATGACCCGGTCCGGTGCATTGACCCTTTACCCCCAGCCCCCAATGCCCGGACCGGATCTTCAGTCGCCTGACAGGCGATCAGGGGGGTTCATTTCCAAGCAGGATACTTGCGCCGACGATTGCCGCCGGATCGCCGCTGGCATTGGCCGTCTGTAACAGCACGGCGCAGCCGCCCTTTTTCACCTTTGCCACGACGCTTGCCGGAAGCTTCACCGTCATCGGCGAACCATCCCACATGCCGACCGTCTGCACATCGTAAACGCTGTGCCAGTAGGACATTTTTTTTCCCTGGTTCTCGCCCTTCTGTACATCCACCGTCTGCTCGCGCGAGAAATAGGCAACGACCACATCGGCCTTGCCACTACCGGCGCCAATATCGATCTCCACCTCGTCACCGGCGAATTTTGACGAGACCGGCACGCTCAGCCCCTGGCCTTCGCGCTTGAAAGCATCGAGCCTGTCATAGATGCCGCGAACATCCGCGCCCTTGACGTGGTCACGGCCGTTCAGAATTGCCTGCGGCGTATAGACCCCATTACGGCCGAGCGCCCGCATATACCCATATTGCCGTTCAGTATTTTCCTTGGACGCCAGCGAATCCGTCCAGCCGAGATAATTCCAGTAGTCGACGTGGTAGGAAAGACCGACGACATCACCCTTCTGGATCATCTTGCGCAGCGCTTCGTCCGCCGGCGGGCAGGATGAGCATCCCTGCGATGTGAACAATTCGACAACGCCCTTCACTGCCTCCTGCGCCTGCGCGGAGGTGACAAGGAACGTGCCGAGAAGACATATCGACAGGGGAAATTTCAGTGGCATTACAAAAACCTTTGTCCGGCAAGATATCCAGACGAATTGATGCGATCAATCCTGCCGGGATGCAAACCGGAAAATAACGTCTAATGCCCCTCAATAGAAAGTCACGAAGGGGTGAGCGGCAATCACAAAAAAAGAGATCAAGAAACGAAAGAGACGCCGGGATTTTTCCCGGCGTCTTTTGTTGGTTTAAGCTTTATCAGCCAGCCAGATCACGAAGAACGGTCTGCAGAATGCCGCCATTGTTCATGTAAATCACTTCGTCCAGCGTATCGATGCGGCAAAGAAGCGGAACTTCCTTCACCGAACCATCGCTGTAAGTTATCTTGGCGACTTTCTTCTCGCGTGGCTTGATGTCGCCCTCGAGGCCGTCGATCTCGACGACTTCGTCACCCTTGAGGTCGAGGCTCGCCCAGGTCGTGCCCTCCTCGAAGACGAAAGGCACGACGCCCATGCCGACGAGGTTCGAACGGTGGATACGCTCGAAGGACTGCGCGATGACCGCCTTCACGCCAAGCAGGTTGGTGCCCTTTGCCGCCCAGTCGCGGGAAGAACCGTTGCCATATTCGACACCGGCGAAGATGACGAGCGGAACGCCCTCCGCCTTGTATTTCATGGCGGCGTCATAGATCGACATCTCTTCCTTGGACGGATAATGGATGGTGTAGCCCCCTTCCTTGCCGTTCGGGCCGAGCATGTGGTTGCGAATGCGGATATTGGCGAAGGTGCCACGCATCATCACCTCATGATTGCCGCGCCGCGTGCCATACTGGTTGAAGTCGATAACAGCAACGCCGTTTTCCGTCAGATAGGCGCCGGCTGGCGAGGCAGCCTTGATCGAACCGGCCGGGGAAATATGGTCGGTGGTGATCTTGTCGCCGAACAGGCCGAGGACGCGCGCGCCCTTGATGTTCTTGAGACCAGTGCCCTTCTTGCCCATGCCGACGAAATAAGGCGGGTTCTGCACATAGGTCGACTTGTCGTCCCAGGCATAGGTCTGGCCCGGCGGAACCTGAACGGCCTGCCAGTTTTCATCGCCCTTGAACACATCGGCATATTTCGATTCGTAGAGTTCGCGGGTGACGTATTTCAGGATGAATTCCTGGATTTCCTTAGAGGTCGGCCAGATATCCTTGAGATAGACCGGGTTGCCGTTCTGGTCGTCGCCGATCGGCTCCTTCGTCAGGTCTTTCTGGACCGTGCCGGCAAGGGCGTAGGCCACGACGAGCGGCGGTGAAGCGAGGTAGTTCGCCTGAACGTCTGGCGAAATACGGCCTTCGAAGTTACGGTTGCCCGAGAGAACACCGGCGGTGATGAGACCCTTGTCGTTGATCGTCTTGGAGATCGGCGCCGGCAGCGGGCCGGAATTGCCGATGCAGGTCGTGCAACCAAAGCCGACGAGATTGAAGCCGATCGCGTCCAGATCCTTCTGCAGGCCCGACTTGTCGAGATATTCGGCAACCACTTGGCTTCCCGGCGCCAGCGAGGTTTTCACCCACGGCTGGGACTTCAGCCCCCTGGCAACCGCATTACGGGCGAGAAGCCCGGCGGCGATGAGAACCGAAGGGTTGGAGGTGTTGGTGCAGGAGGTGATGGCCGCAATCGCCACATCACCGTGGCCGAGATCGAAGTCTTCGCCGTCAACCGCATAGCGGTTGGTGAGCTGGCCGGGCTTCTTGTAGTCGTTTTCGAGAGCCGTTGCGAAATTCGGCGCAATGGTTTCGAGCGGCAGGCGGCCTTCCGGACGCTTTGGACCAGCCATGGACGGCACCACGTCGCCGAGGTCGAGTTCCAGCGTGTCGGTGAAGACGAGGTCGGAACCGTCGCCGGTGCGCCACATGTCCTGCGCCTTCGAATAGGCTTCAACGAGCGCGATGCGGTCCTTGGCGCGGCCGGACATGGTCAGGTAATTGATGGTCTCGCCGTCAACCGGGAAGAAACCACAGGTCGCACCATATTCCGGACCCATATTGCCGATGGTCGCGCGGTCGGCAAGCGTCATCGAATCAAGGCCCGGGCCGAAGAATTCGACAAATTTGGAGACGACACCCTTCTTGCGCAGCATCTGCACGACGGTCAAAACGAGGTCGGTCGCGGTCACGCCTTCCTTCACCTTACCGGTCAGCTTGAAGCCGATGACCTCAGGCAAAAGCATGGAAACCGGCTGGCCGAGCATCGCCGCTTCAGCCTCGATACCACCCACGCCCCAGCCGAGAACGCCAAGACCATTGATCATCGTCGTGTGCGAATCGGTGCCGACGCAGGTATCCGGGTAAGCGATCGTTTCGCCGTCCTCTTCCTTGGTCCAGACGGTCTGGCCGAGATATTCGAGGTTGACCTGGTGACAGATGCCGGTGCCGGGCGGAACCACACGGAAATTCTTGAACGCCTGCTGGCCCCACTTCAGGAAGCGGTAACGCTCGCCATTGCGCTCATATTCCAACTCGACGTTGCGGGCAAACGCGGTCGGCGTGCCGAATTCATCGACGATGACCGAGTGGTCGATAACGAGATCGACGGGAACGAGCGGATTGATCTTTTCCGGATCGCCACCGAGCGACACCATGGCGTCACGCATGGCGGCAAGATCGACCACGGCGGGAACGCCTGTAAAGTCCTGCATGAGAACGCGGGCTGGACGATAGGCGATTTCCGTTTCGGTGAGGCCCTTATTATCAAGCCATTCGGCGACGGCCAGAATGTGCTCCTTTGTGACGGACTGGCCGTCCTCGAAACGAAGCAGGTTCTCCAGAAGAACCTTCATGGAATAAGGCAGCTTGGAAACGCCCTTGAGACCGTTTGCCTCAGCCTTGGGAAGGCTGAAATAAACATAGTCCTTACCATCCACGGTAAGGACGGAACGACATTGGAAACTGTCGAGAGATTTGGCCACGGTTTAAAACCCCGCATAATCTGATTAGCCAACACGCGCGTGCGGACCCCTGTGCTCGCAAGCACATCAGGATGCGGGTACGACCATTTCCGCTGTCCGCACGTGAAAGTTACTCCTCGTAACATTCAGGTCCGGCGCAAGATGATGTTCACGCCGGCCGCTGGCGTGGTTGACACTCATATAGATAATTTCGGAGAAACGTGCCAGACCATTCAACGAAGCTAATCGATTTTTTTATCGAGACGACGAAATCTGAAACGGAACCGCAGCATGGATTTGACGGCGGAAAATCTTGGCGTGCGACGCGGCGAAGATTTCATATTCATGAATATTTCCTTCAAGTTAAGCGACGGTGCGGCACTGGTGCTGACCGGCCGAAACGGCTCGGGAAAATCCACTCTCCTGCGCACCGTGGCCGGCCTGCTACGCCCCGAACAGGGGTGGATAAAGATAGCCGGCGAAGAGATAGAAAAGGACATGCGCCCATCAGAAGCCTGTCATTATCTCGGCCATCGCAACGCGATGAAAATGGAACTGACCGTTTCGGAAAATCTGAGTTTCTGGAAAAATTTCCTCGGTGATTTTTCCGGTGGTACTGGCATCACAATCGATGAGGCGGCTGAGATCGTCGGTCTCGCCGGCATTACTCATCTGCCCTTCGGTTATCTCTCCGCCGGCCAGCAACGGCGTTTTGCCATGGCGAAACTTCTGATCGCCTGGCGGCCGGTATGGATTCTCGATGAGCCGACGGCAGCGCTTGATAAAGCTGCGGATGGCATGTTTACCGATCTTGTCAAAGGCCATTTATCGAAGGGCGGTATCGTCATTGCAGCAACTCATCAGCCGCTTGGGCTGGCGAATGCCCGGGAATTGCAGATGACGGGTTTTGCGGGTGTGGAGGCTTGGGCATGATGCGTATGCGCGCGGGAAATACCCCCCTCTGCCCTGCCGGGCATCTCCCCCTCAAGGGGGGAGATCGACTCGCGGCTAGGCCTCGACAATCTCAACGCTCGAGAATGGAGTGGTGGAAGGGCATCCTGCCGATCTCCCCCCTTGAGGGGGAGATGCCCGGCAGGGCAGAGGGGGGTAAACCACACCCGCAGAGGCCTTTCCAATGACCGCCCTCCTCCTCCGCGACATCAAACTCTCCATCCGCGCCGGCGGCGGTGCCCTGATCGGCGTACTCTTCTTCATGACGGTCGTTGCCGTCATCCCCTTCGGTGTCGGCCCCGATCTCAACCTACTCGCCCGCATCGGCCCCGCCATCGTCTGGATCGGCGCACTTCTGTCCGCCCTTCTCGGCCTCGACCGGCTGTTTCAGGCAGAGCGGGATGACGGGTCGCTGGACCTCATTCTCATGCAGGAAAACCCGCTGGTGCTGACGGTGCTCGTCAAATGCCTGGCGCACTGGGTGGGAACCGGCCTGCCGCTGGTGCTGGCCTCCCCCCTGCTCGGCCTGTTCATGAATATGGACGAGGTGGCAATCGGCGCTGTGATGCTCACGCTTTTCGTCGGCTCACCGGCCATCACCTTCATCGGCGCGGTAGGAGCGGCAGTCGCGGTCGCCCTGCCGCGAGGCGGGCTTCTGGTCTCCATCCTCGTGCTACCGCTCGCCATTCCGGTGCTGATTTTCGGCGTCAGCGCTTCTTATGCGGCGGTGCAGGATCCAGCGCCCTTTATGCCGCCATTCCTCATTCTCTGCGCGATCACGTTATTTTCAGCTGTGACCGGCCCTTTCTTTGCCGCTTTGGCCCTGCGCAATGTTATGGATTGATGAAGCCGCGATTGACGATCCCCTGTTGACAGGGATCAATTGCGGGGCGGCCATTCTCGGGTTACACAGGCGGCATGAACGAGCAGACCTTCACCATCACCAAATTCAGTGATCTCGCCAATCCCACGCGGTTTCTGGCGCTGGCAGCACGCATTCTGCCCTGGCTCGCTGTCCTGACGGCGCTGGTGCTAGCCGCCGGTCTCTATCTGACTTTTACGACAGAAGGCGATTACCAGCAGGGTTACACTGTGCGCATCATGTATGTGCATGTGCCCTCCGCTTGGCTTTCAATGATGTGCTATACTGTCATGGCGGTCTCGGCGATCGGCACGCTGGTCTGGCGTCACCCAATCGCAGATGTCAGCCACAAGGCCGCCGCCCCCATCGGTGCCGCCTTCACGCTCATCGCCCTCATTACCGGCTCGCTTTGGGGCAAACCCATGTGGGGAACCTGGTGGGTGTGGGATGCGCGACTGACTTCCGTATTCGTGCTTTTCCTGATGTATCTCGGCCTTATCGCGCTCAACCGCGCCATGGATGACCCCTCCAGAGCCGCCCGTGTCAGCGCCGTGCTGATCCTCGTTGGTTTCGTGAATATTCCGATCATCAAATTTTCGGTCGAATGGTGGAACACGCTGCACCAGCCGGCCAGCGTCATCCGCATGGGTGGTTCCGCCATCGATGCGGAATTTCTCTGGCCGCTTCTGACCATGGCGATCGGCTTCACACTGCTGTTCTTCACATTACACATCGCCGCCATGCGCAACGAAATCTGGCGCCGGCGCGTGGCCGCGCAGCGGCGGCTTGCCGCCCGTTTGGCCAACCGGGAGGGCTGAGGCATGACGCACGCCTTTTATATCGGCATGTCTTACGCGGCCACCGGCCTTGTCGTTCTCTGTCTCATCGCCTGGGTCGTTGTGGACGGTCAGGCACGCAAACGGGAACTGAAGCAGCTGGAGGCATCCGGTGTGCGCCGCAGGGCAAGAGCCGGTTCTACAGGTGACGCGCAATGACGCAGGCCAGCCAGGATCAGGACACCAAAACCAAAACCACCGGCCGCGCACGTTACGGGCTGGCGCTGCTGCCACTGCTGCTCTTCGGCGGTTTTGCCTTCATCGCCGGCAAGATGCTCTATGATCAGGATGTCAACGGGCTGGATATCAGCGCCATTCCCTCCGCACTCATCGGCACCAAGGCGCCTTCCCTGTCGCTGCCGCCGCTGGAAGGCTCGAACCTGCCGGCGCTCACCGATGCCGCCATCAAAGGCAAACTGACACTGGTCAACGTCTTTGCCTCCTGGTGCATTCCCTGCCGGCAGGAGCATCCGCTATTGCAGGAACTGGCGAAAGACAGCCGCATCACCGTCGTCGGCATTAATTACAAGGATAAGCAGGACAATGCACTCCGCTTCCTTGGCGAACTTGGCAACCCCTTTGCCGCAATAGGCGTCGATCCGAACGGCAAAGCCGCGATCGACTGGGGCGTTTACGGCATCCCCGAAAGTTACCTTGTCGGCGCAGACGGCACGATCCTCTATAAAAAGGTTGGCCCCTTCGATGCCCGTAGCGTCGAGCGCGACCTGCTGCCGGCCATCACGACCGCAGCCGGAAAATAGCCCCCGGGCGGGAAGGTTCAATTCTTCGAAATAACCCGGAGCGACGGGCCTTCGGCCGGCATACGTATACCTTCCAGCACGACCTGATCGCGACCGCCGCGCTTTGCAGCATAAAGGCTGTCATCGGCCCGCTTGATGGCATCATGGATGGAATGGTCTCCCCTCGCGACAGCCGAAACGCCAAAGCTTGCCGTAATTTGGGTGGTCACACCCCGGTTACGCCAATCGAGCGACAGGAGGTTTGAACGCATGCCATTGGCAAGCTGACCGGCAGCAGCAGCCGTGTGGCCGGGCAGGAAGACCACGAATTCCTCACCACCGAAACGCGCCACCAGCGCGTCTTCGGGCGAATTTCGCCTGAGGAGATCGGAAAGGCCGATAAGCACGATATCTCCGGCCGCATGGCCGTAAACATCGTTGATGCGCTTGAAATGGTCTATATCGCAGGCAATGACCGCACCATCAGGCGTGTCGTTGCGGAAATCGGGAACGCGACGGTCGAACCCGCGGCGGTTCAGCACATCCGTCAACGGATCCTGTTCCGCGGCATGCAGGTGCCGGTCGACGGTTACGGAAATCTGGCTTGCAAGCACGGAAAGCGCCAGCAGGAAGCCGAATATGCTCGCGGCAAGCTGCATATAGAAGGCATAATCCGACTCGAAAAATTCGCTGAGCTCGATCATCGAGCCGTTCGGCGTCATTACCAGCAGCATGCCGATACGCACCAGCGTTTCCAGCACCACAAGCGAAGCGATCGCCACCATCAGCCGATCGGCAAGGGCGACAGGCCGCTTTCGCACAAGCCAGACCGGAAAAGCGAGCAGCAGGGCGCAAACAAGATCGCCGATGACGAGTTCGCGCTTCAGATCGGGCGTGATGAAAACGTGAAATGAAACCAGCAAAACAGCGGCAAGCACGAGCGACAGGCGCGCCATCGTATGGCGCGGCCGCCCGAAATGGGTAAGCAGCGCATGGCCGTAAAGAAAAAATGCGGAGAAGAACAGCAGGTTCGAGACAATCGCCTGCAATTCGAAGGGCAGGCCACCGAGCACCAGAGGGGAGGCAAAACCAAAAGCCGCCGCAAGATAGCCGATACCCCAATACCGCGCCGAAACGTGACCTATCCTTTGCAGGAACAGGAACACGACGCCAAATGTCAGCATGATGAAGGGGAGAAGATAGGCGAAATTATCTTGCAATGTGTTCTGCCGGAACGAGAGACAAGCCTTTAAGCACCGAACATTACCGCAATGCCATTAAGAAACTGGCTTATATCGTCCGCCGGCTCGTTCACATTTGCGGGAGCGCGTTCTGCCATTCCTTGATCGCATCGAGCGGCCAGACCAGCATGACCACGTTCAGCGTCAGATTATCGCGGATCAGCCAGCCCGTGAAGATTTCGAAGAAGATGGCGATTAGTACCGTCAGCCACACCGGCACGCGGGCGGCAAAAAGGAAACCCAGCGCCATGAAAACCGTGTCCATCGCCGAGTTCAGGATGCTGTCGCCGGTGTAACCCAGCGCCATGGTCGCCGTGCGATAGCGATCGATAATGATGGGCGAGTTTTCGAGAAGTTCCCACGCCGCCTCGATCAGAACCGCGAAAGAAAGCCGCATGGAAAAAGGTTTGTTGCGGAACAGCAGCCAAGCGAACCAGTAGAATAGAAAGCCGTGTATAATATGCGACGGCGTATACCAATCAGCCAGATGCTGGGAATTGCCCGGCGTGTTCACGCCCGGCTCGAACAGCTTCACATAACCGCATTCGCAGATGGGAACCCGGCCCATGGCGTAGAGAATGACGATCTGCAGGAGAAGCAGCCCGGCAGCCAAGCCGAACCATTTGAGCGAACGCGAACGGGAAGCCGACATCTCCGCAACTGTCATTTTTCGTCCTTGCCAAGCGGTTCTACAGAATGGCGCATCACAAGCGGCATTTGCGCCATGGTGAAAATGATGGTGATCGGCATGGTGCCCCACACCTTGAAGGCCACCCATTGATCCGTCGTGAAACCACGCCAGACAACCTCGTTCAGCACCGCGAGAAACAGGAAAAACAAACCCCAGCGCAACGTCAGCTTACGCCAGCCTTCATCCGTCAGCTTGAAGGCGGAATTGAACACGTAACCCAGCAAAGACTGGCCGAAGAACAGGCCGCCCAGCAGGATGACGCCGAACAGCGTGTTGACGATGGTCGGCTTCATCTTGATGAATGTATCGTTCTGCAGCCACAGCGTCAGCGCGCCGAACACAAAAACCACGATGCCTGATATCAGCGGCATGATCGGAAGTTTGCGCGTCAAAATCCACGACACGGTCAGGGCGGCGGCGGTCGCGATCATGAACAGGCCGGTGGCGATGAAGATCGGCCCGCCGAACTCCGTCAGCACCGGAAAAGTTGAGGCCAGCCATTCGCCGCGGGAATTGGCGAAAAAGAACACCATGAGCGGGCCAAGCTCGAGCACAAATTTCAGCAGCGGGCTGATTTCCGCCACCATTTTTTCGCTTTCCTTGGAATTGCTTTCAATATCCATACTCAAACTCCCGCAATGGCCTTGGCGAAATCTTCCGCCTCGAAGGGCTCCAGATCATCAACACCTTCACCCACGCCGATGAAATAGACCGGCAGCTTGTGTTTGGCAGCGATGGCGACGAGGATACCGCCCCGCGCCGTGCCATCCAATTTTGTCATAATCAGGCCCGAAACACCCGCAACGTTGCGGAATATCTCCACCTGGTTCAGGGCGTTCTGGCCGGTCGTTGCATCCAGTGTCTGCAGCACGGTGTGCGGCGCATCCGGATCGAGCTTGCCGAGCACCCGCACGATCTTTTCCAGTTCCGCCATCAGTTCCGTCTTGTTCTGCAGACGGCCGGCCGTATCGATGATGAGCACATCGCTTTTTTCCGCCCGCGCCTGTTCATAGGCATCGTAAGCGAGACCCGAGGCGTCCGCGCCGAGCTTGGTGCCGATGAATTGCGAACCGGTGCGGTCGGCCCAAATCTTCAGCTGCTCGATGGCCGCCGCGCGAAAAGTATCACCGGCCGCAAGCATCACCTTGAGGCCTGAGCCGGAAAGCTTGGCAGCCAACTTGCCGATGGTCGTCGTCTTGCCGGTACCGTTCACACCCACGACAAGAATGACATGCGGCTTGTGCGAAAGATCGAGTTCCAGCGGCTTCGCAACAGGTTTCAGGACCTTGGTGATCTCGCCCGCCATAATGCGCGCCACATCCTCACCACTCACATCCTTGCCGTACCGCTCTGAAGACAAAGCGCCGGTGATACGCATGGCGGTCTCGACGCCCAGATCCGACTGGATGAGAAGGTCTTCCAGCTCGTCAAGCGTGTCCTCGTCCAGCTTGCGCTTGGTGAACAGCGCCGAAATCTGTGTGGTCAGCTGCGACGACGTGCGCGCAAGCCCGGCCCGCAGGCGCTGAAACCAGCTGAGCTTCGGCTCAGGCGCAGCGACAACAGGCTCTTCACGCTCGCTTGCCGATGAAAAGCCCTTCGGCAAAGCTTGCGGCACGACAGGGAGGTCGACTGCATCTACGGACTCCGCCTCATCGAGCAGCGCATCCATCACATCCGCGTCGAGCACGGCATCAACAACCTCCCGCGAAGGTTCGGCCTGCTCTTCGGCAGCGGCTTCCGCCTGCAGCAGCGACAACGGCACCAACCCCATATCGCCGGAAAGCTCGGCACCGGGCAGAAGCGGAGCTTCTTCTTCGTCTTCTTCTTCAGAAGGTGTGGCATCCGCTGTCTCGTCCGGAGCGGGACCGCCGGCCGTCTCCATCTCCAGCTCGGAAACGGGATCCTCATCTACCGGGTTATGCGCTTCGGCCTCGCTCAGCGCCGCTTCGAAAGAGGCATTTTCGTTGCCGTGTTCAGACACAGCATCCTCTTGCGGCCGCTCATTCGTTTCGGCTTTGTCCTTGCCGAACGAAAAGACTTTTTTGATGAAGCCGAGGGCCATGGTCGTTCCCGTGTCTTTTCTCTTGAGCCGCCTCAGGCAGCGTTCGCCGCCAGAAGCTGCATGTTCAGATGTTTGCCGTTGTGGCCGGTAATCGCAACCTGCGCAAGAGTGCGCGGGGCAAGATCAGGCGCCGCCACAAGCGTGAAATTATCGGTATGGGCAAAACCGGTGTTTTCCACCAGGATCGTTTGCACCGAACCGACCATATCCTGCAACTGCACCACCTTAAGCGCTTCGCCGCGTTCGCGAAGCCTCGCCGCCCGGTCCTTCACCAGCGCGCGGTCCAGCTGCGGCATGCGGGCCGCCGGCGTACCGGCACGCGGGCTGTAGGGAAACACGTGCAGGCTGGAAATGCCGCATTCTTCCGCAAGCGTCGCGGCATTTTCGAACATCTCTTCCGTCTCGGTCGGAAAACCGGCAATCATATCCGCGCCGAAGGCGATGTCGGGCCTCAGCGACCGCACGTCACGACAGAAGCGAATGGCATCGGCCCGTGAATGGCGGCGTTTCATGCGTTTCAGGATCATGTCATCGCCATGCTGGAGGGACAGGTGCAGATGCGGCATGAAACGCGGCTCACCACCAATCAGATCCATCAGATGATGGTCGGCCTCGATACTGTCGATGGAGGAAAGCCGCAGGCGCAGAATGTCCGGCACCTGCTTCAGCAAAGTCTTGGCGAGGTAACCGAGGGAAGGTTCACCCGGCAGATCAGCCCCATAGCTGGTCGCATCCACTCCGGTCAGCACGATCTCGCAATAACCGCTCTCCGTCAGTCTGCGCGCCTGATCCACCACCGCACCCATCGGCACGGAGCGGGAATTGCCGCGCCCATAGGGAATGATGCAGAAGGTGCAGCGATGATCGCAGCCGTTCTGTACCTGAATGAAAGCGCGCACATGCCCGTCAATGTGCTTGACCATCTGCGGCGCGGTCGCCTTGATGCTCATGATGTCGTTGACGCGCAGCTTCTCTTCCGCCGAGACGCCGAAATCCGGCAGCGCGCGGTAGGAGGCGCTTTTCAGCTTTTCCTCATTGCCCAGCACCGCATCCACCTCGGGCATTTCGGCAAAGGTCTGTTTTTCCGTCTGGGCAGCGCAACCGGTGACTATGATGCGCGCATGCGGATTGTCACGCCTGGCGCGGCGGATGGCCTGACGCGCCTGGCGCACCGCCTCGCCCGTCACGGCGCAGGTATTGACCAGTACGGCATTGTTCAGCCCGGCCTTTTCGGCCTCCGCCCGCATCACTTCCGATTCATAGGTGTTGAGACGACAGCCGAAGGTTATGACCTCGACGCCGCTCATACGGCCCCCTGCTCGGCCGCCGCATCCCGTGACCAGACACCCGTGACGGGATCGACGATGCCGGACCATTCCCATTCGGCCGGGCCTGTCATGATGACGTGGTTGTCCTCGCGCCAGTCGATTGTCAGCGGCACCCGAATGGGGCTGGAAGCCACATCAATGGTGACCTTTCTGCCCGTGCGGCCAGTGCGGGCGGCGGAAACGGCGGCGGCGCAAGCTGCGGAACCGCAGGCGAGCGTCAGCCCGGCGCCACGCTCCCAGGTGCGGGTGCGAAGCGCGCTGTCGGACATTACCTGTGCGAGCGTGATATTGGCCTTTTCCGGAAACATCGGATGGTTTTCGAGCAGCGGCCCGAACCGCTCAAGATCGAAATCCATCGGATCGCGGTCCACCCAGAAAATCGCATGCGGGTTGCCCATCGACATGACGGCGGGCGAATGCAGGATTGGCGCATCGATAGGCCCGATCTGCAATTCGATACGGCTGGTATCGTGGAATTCTTCCGAAAGCGGAATATCGCTCCAGCGGAAACGCGGCAGGCCCATATCGACTGATATCATGCCGTCTTCATGCTCGACGGCATTCAAAATGCCGGCCACCGTCTGGAAGGTGAAGCTGGTCTTGCCGGTTTCGGAAGACAGAGCCTGCACCACGCAGCGCGTACCATTGCCGCAGGCTTGCGCCTTCGTGCCATCGCAATTGAGAATATCGATAAAGGCATCCGTGCCACTGACACGCGGATCGTGGATGGCCATGATCTGGTCGAACTGGGTCGCGGGATCGGCATTGAGGGCGATGGCCGCCGCAGGCGTGACCATATCCTTGCGGCCGCGCATGTCGACAACGAGGATCTTGTTGCCAAGCCCGTTCATCTTCGCAAATTCAACCGTATCCGCCATCGCCTTGAACCTGAAAACTATCTGAAATCGGATTGCATACGGGATTTACCCCGCGCTTTCGCCCTATATGGCGGAAAGACCGGCAAATTACCAGACTGTTGCGGCGCAAACCGGGCAGCGCTCAGGCGGAGGGTACGTCGAAAACCTCACCAGGGCGCATGGGCCGGAAACGGCTTTCCTCCACACCCTGCTCCACAAGCGCCGTTTTCAGCGCCGCAAGTGGCGCATCGACGGCCTCGTCGGTGAGTTGCACCGTACCCCAATGGTGGCCGCAGACATGCGCGGCACCGCAAAGCTTCATGCCCTCAACGGCTTCCGCCGGGTTCTGGTGCTGGCCTTTCATGAACCAGCGCGGCTCGTAAGCGCCGAAGGGCAGGTTGGCGAGTCGGAATTCGCCATGTTTCTTGCGCGCAGCGTGATAATTGAGGCCTTCGTGAAAGCCGGTATCGCCGATGTGGTAGATTTTCCCACCCGGCCCCTCGATGACGAAGGCGGCCCACAATGCCATGCTGCGGTCGTTGAGCCCGCGGGCTGACCAATGGTGGCAGGGTTCGAAATGAATTTTAACCGACGAACCGACCTCAACCACATCGCCCCAGTCGCCCACCTTGATGCGCGCTGCCTCCACGCCGGTGCGGATGATCGCGTCATTGCCGAGCGGCGTGATGAAAAGCGGCTTGTGCGCCACATGCAGCCGCTTCAGCGTTTCCATGTCCAGATGGTCGTAGTGATTATGCGTCACCAGCACCAGATCGATGGGAGGCAGATCCTCAAAACGGATGCCGGGCGGATTGACCCGTTTTGGACCGGCGAAGCTGAACGGGCTGGTGCGCTGCGACCAGACCGGATCGATAAGAATATTCATCCCTGCCGTCTGGATGAGGAACGAGGCGTGGCCGACAAAGGTCACCCGGATGTCCTTGCCGCCAATCCGCATTTCCGGCTTTGCGAAAGGAAAAGGGCTCGGATAGTTTTCCGGCCATGTGGCGCGCTCGCCGTTGAAACGCCATTTCAACAGGCCCATGAAATTGCCGGGCGGCGAGCCGCCGGGATTAAAGAAGCGCACCCCGTCGAAATGATCGGAGATCGGGCCGCTATAATAGGCGCTGGCGTTCGAACGGCGGGCAAACAGCGCCCCGCCCGCGACAGCGAGCAATCCAAGGGTTGAAAAACGAAAGAAGTTTCGACGGTTCATGCTAAAGGTATAGGGAGCGGAATGGTGCCGTTCAAGCCGCACCAATCGCGGCTTGCAGCCGATCACGCAAAGATGAAATGCATGGCCGCGCAGCTGAAAACTGCCGCCGCCTTGACTTTCCCGCCACTTTCCTGTTTATCCCCGCCAATCAGCTGGCAGTTTCACGACTCCAAGCCGCCGACCGGGACCCGCATAGGTATAAAGAGATCCCGGAGGTCAACACCCGACAGCGCGATGCGCCCTCGGGTGCTTTTTGGCTTTGCGTCTTGTTTTTGCCAGCGAAAGCACCGACGTTTCGGGAACCCCGGAACGAAGAAGGAAGAAACGATGTTTGAAAACCTCCAGGACCGCCTTGGTTCCATTCTGAATGGACTGACCGGCCGTGGCGCGCTGACGGAAGCCGATGTTGCCGCCGCCCTGCGCGAGGTTCGCCGTGCGCTTCTGGAAGCGGACGTGGCGCTAGAAGTCGTGCGCTCCTTCACCGACAGGGTGCGTGAAAAGGCTGTTGGTGCAGCCGTTCTCAAATCCATCAAGCCCGGCCAGATGGTCGTCAAGATCGTCCATGACGAGCTTGTCGAAATGCTCGGCACCGAAGGCGTCTCCATCGACCTGCATGCGGCCGCCCCCGTCGTCATCATGATGGTCGGCCTTCAGGGTTCGGGCAAGACAACCACGACCGGCAAGATCGCCAAGCGCCTGACCGACCGCGAGAAGAAGAAGGTGCTGATGGCATCTCTCGACACGCGTCGTCCGGCCGCACAGGAACAGCTTCGCCAGCTGGGCGTCCAGACCGGCGTCGACACGCTGCCGGTCATCGCCGGCCAGTCGCCGACAGATATCGCCGCGCGCGCCGTGCAGGCCGCAAAGCTCGGCGGCCATGACGTCGTGATCCTCGACACCGCCGGCCGCACCCATATCGATGAACCCTTGATGCTGGAAATGGCCGACATCAAGAAGAAGTCCAACCCGCACGAAATCCTGCTGGTCGCGGATTCGCTGACCGGTCAGGACGCCGTCAATCTGGCGCGCAATTTCGATGAGCGCGTCGGCATTACCGGCCTCGTGCTGACCCGTATGGATGGTGACGGTCGTGGCGGTGCGGCCCTTTCCATGCGCGCCGTTACCGGCAAGCCGATCAAGCTGATCGGTATCGGCGAGCGCATGAATGAACTCGACGAGTTCCATCCGCGCCGTATCGCCGACCGTATTCTCGGCATGGGCGACATCGTGTCGCTGGTCGAAAAGGCCGCTGAAAACATCGATGCAGAAAAAGCCCGTGCCATGGCCGAGAAGATGGCCAAGGGCAAGTTCGACCTCAACGATCTGGCCGACCAGCTTGGCCAGATGAAGAAGATGGGCGGCATGGGCGGCATTATGGGGCTGATGCCCGGCATGGCAGGCATGAAGGACAAGATGGCTTCGGCCGGTATGAACGACAAGATGTTCGACCGCCAGATCGCCATTATCTCTTCGATGACCAGGGCGGAACGCGCCAATCCCGATATTCTCAAACACAGCCGCAAGAAACGCATCGCCGCCGGTTCCGGCACGGATGCTGCCGAAATCAACAAGCTCCTGAAGATGCACCGCGGTATGGCTGACATGATGAAAGCCATGGGCGGCAAGGGCAAAGGCGGCATCATGAAGCAGATGATGGGCGGCCTTGCCGGCAAGATGGGTCTCGGTGGCCTCGGCGGCGGTATGCCTGATCTGTCGAACATCGATCCGAAGCAGCTCGAAGCGCTCCAGAAGCAGGCTGAAGCTGCCGGTCTCGGCAAGCCGGGCGCAATGCCGGGTCTTGGTGGGATGCCGGGTGGATTGCCTGGTCTTGGTGGCGCAAAGCTGCCGGGTCTTGGCGGTATGCCGGGCCTGCCCGGCTTCCCGAAGAAGAAGTGAGGGGACGCCAGTGAACAACATAGAAGTGAAAGCCCAGCTTTCCGAATATCGCCAGTCGATCGACAATATCGACGCCGCACTGGTTCACATTCTTGCCGAACGTTTCCGCTGTACCAAGGCGGTGGGCGTGCTGAAGGCAAAATATAATTTGCCGCCGGCAGACCCGGCGCGCGAGGAATACCAGATCGAACGCCTTCGCCATCTGGCCAAGGACGCCAATCTGGACCCGGATTTCGCTGAGAAGTTCTTGAACTTCATCATCAGGGAAGTCATCCGGCATCATGAAGCAATCGCCGCCGAACATGGCGGTAACGAAAAGACCGCCTGACCGGCGGACAAGCCATCCTAAGGAGTATATCACATGGCACTTAAAATTCGTCTCGCACGCGGTGGTTCCAAGAAGCGCCCGTATTACCAGATCGTCGTTGCAGACGCCCGTTCGCCCCGCGACGGCCGCTTCCTCGAAAAGGTCGGTTCCTGGAACCCGATGCTCGCCAAGGACAACCCGCAGCGCATCGAGCTGAAGGCTGACCTCATCAAGGAATGGATCGCCAAGGGCGCACAGCCGACCGACCGCGTTCTGCGCTTCCTCGCTGAAGCCGGCATCACCGAGCGCGAAGCTCGCAACAACCCGGAAAAAGCAAAGCCGGGCAAGCGCGCCCTGGAGCGCGTTGCTGAAAAGAAGCAGAAGGCTGAAGATGCAGCAGCTGCTGCAGCAGAAGCCACTGCCGCAGAATAATCTGCGCTGGATTTTCTAAAGAACGGGTGGCGTGGTTTTCCATGCCACCCGTTTTTTGTTTATTTTGGCGTCAACAAACCTTAAAGCTGACGCAACCAACACCAGAAGACGGACGGCCCGATGGCAAAGCTGGAAAACCCGATACTCATGGCAAAAATCGGCGGCGCGCAGGGCCTGCGCGGCGAAGTTCGTGTCAGCACCTATACGGACGACCCGATGGCGCTCGGCGATTACGGCAATCTGGTCACAGCCGATGGCCGCGTCTTTGAAATTCTGGAGGTTCGCGAGGGCAAAAATGTCGTCGTCGTGCGTTTCCGGGGCATCAACGACCGCAATGCGGCCGAAACGCTGAACGGGCTGGAACTGTTCATCGAACGCGACAATCTTCCGGATGACGAGCTTGATGACGATGAGTTTTATTATGCCGATCTCGAAGGGCTGGAGGCCGTCGATGCTGAAGGCAAAAGTTATGGCGCGGTCAGCGCCGTTTACGATTTCGGCGCGGGCGATCTGCTGGAGTTGAAGGGCGCCGGCCGACGCCCTGCCCTCATTCCGTTTTCGGAGGCGGCCGTGCTCGAGATCGATCTCGAGGCCGGGCGTATTCTCATCGATCCGATGGCTGCCGGCCTGATCGACAATCCCGACGACAAGGACGAAACCGGCGTACCGCCTTTCGGCAAGAAATAAAGCCATGACTTTCAAGGCTACCGTTCTGACGCTCTACCCGGAAATGTTTCCGGGGCACTTGGGATATTCGCTGGCAGGCAAGGCGCTGGAGCGCGAGCAATGGTCGCTCGAGGCCGTACAAATCCGCGAATTCGCCACCGACAGACACAGAAGCGTCGACGACACGCCCGCGGGCGGCGGCGCCGGCATGGTGCTGAAACCCGATATTCTGGCCGCAGCCATCGACCATGTTTCGGATGGCGATACGCGGCCGCGCCTGCTGATGAGTCCGCGCGGCAAACCGCTATCGCAGAACCGCGTGCGCGAACTGGCGGCGGGTGAAGGCGCGATCATCATCTGCGGCCGTTTCGAAGGTGTAGATCAGCGGGTGATCGAGGCCCGTCGGCTGGAGGAGGTGTCGATCGGCGATTACATCCTCTCCGGTGGCGAACCGGCCGCGTTGACGCTTCTGGACGCCATCGTCCGCATACTTCCTGGTGTCATGGGCAACGATCTGTCCGGCGTGCATGAGAGCTTCGAAGGCGGACTGCTGGAACATCCACATTACACCCGCCCGCAGGTTTGGGAAGGCAGGGAAATTCCCGCCGTTCTCACCTCCGGCAACCATGCCGCCATCGAAAAATGGCGGCGCGAACAGGCGCTGGCGTTGACCCACGAAAGACGCCCCGACCTTCTCAAAAAAGCTCAGGCCGAGACGAAATAATAAGCTGTCAACACCAGCCCGACCGCAATCACCAGCCAGCGGATGATCCATTGCGGCACCCGCCTCGCGGTGTGAACGCCGACATAGCCGCCCAGTGCGGCTGCCGGAAACATGATGAGCGCAGCCCACCAGGACACGACCCCGCCGCTGACGAAGATCGTGATCGCTATGACGGCGATCACCACCGACAGCAGGTTCTTCAGCGCGTTCAGGTGATGATAGCTGCCGCCCGAGGTTATTCCGAGGATGGCCAGCATCATGATGCCCATGCCCGCTCCGAAAAAACCGCCATAGATGGAGGCGAGCCCCTGAAAGACGAGGCTCGGCAGATTGCCGGGTGAACGTTCGGCACTCGTCTTGGGCCGCAGCCACGGGCCGGCGGCGAAAACGGCGGTGGCGGCCAGCAGCAGCCATGGCACCAGCTGGCGGAAAGAGGGGTTGTCGAGCGACAGCAGCAGTAGAGACCCGGCCAGCCCGCCGACGACGGACACGGCTGACAGCAGGATCGCCTCGCGCCAATGCGCCCGGATTTCCGGCCCATAGGCGATAACGGAGGTAATATAGCCCGGAAACTGCACGATAGCCGATGTGGCATTGGCGACGATGGGCGGCAGACCGGCAAGCGTCATCGCCCCGAAGGTCAGGAAGGTGCCGCCACCGGCAATCGCATTGACGACGCCAGACAGAAAACCGGTCGCAAACAGCATAATAATGATAAAGATGGACATGGCCCCTCCCAAGGTTCTCATGCCATATCCGGCAAGACGCCGCTTCGCAACTGCTGCAACGCGACGCAGAATTGATAAAATTTTGTCATGAAAGGGATGACAAATGGCGCCTGCTAGTATATGTGCGCGCTTGGAATTGGGGTTTCCCCCTTTAACCGCAAGCAAAGAATGGTGAACCCGCTCCTGCCGCTAGGCATGATCCCAAGGCTTTGACCGAAGGATGAACGTTGAGCGCTCTGGCTGTTTCAGAAGAAATCAGAGGTTAATATGACCAATATCATTCAGCAGCTGGAAGCCGAACAGGCTGCCAAGATCGAAGCAAAGCGCACTCTGCCTGACTTTTCTCCGGGCGACACCCTGCGCGTCAACGTTCGCGTGACGGAAGGTACCCGTACCCGTGTTCAGGCTTACGAAGGCGTTTGCATTGCCCGTTCCGGCGGTGGCCTTTCCGAGAGCTTCACCGTTCGCAAGATCTCCTACGGTGAAGGCGTCGAGCGCGTATTCCCGATCTACTCCCCGCTGGTCGAAGGCGTTGAAATCGTTCGCCGCGGTAAGGTTCGCCGTGCGAAGCTTTACTACCTGCGCGATCGTCGCGGCAAGGCTGCCCGTATCGTTGAAAACACCGGTACGCGCGCCCGCAAGCTGAACGAGTCCGAGCGCCAGGCAGCAGCCGAAGAAAAGGCACGTCTGGAAGCCGAAAAGGTAGCAGCAGCGCAGGCTCTCGCCGCCGAAAAGGCAGCCGCCGAGGCAGCGGAAGCCAAGGCAGCAGCCGAAGCCGCAGAAGCCAAGGCAGCGGAAGAAGCAGCAAAGGCTGCGGAAACTGCAGCGGAATAAGATTTCCATTTAGATGGATTTACGGGAAAGGCGGTCTTCGGATCGCCTTTTTTGTTGCGTCGACGTGACTTGCGCGCGTTACGGCAAGCGTGCATTTTCAAAAAAATCGTTGCCGGAGCCTCCCATGATCGCCAGACGCCCATTTATTGCCGCCCTTGCCGCGCTTGCCATCATACCCACCCTCGCCGCCGCCGCCGATCTGCCGGATCTGAAGGGACGCGCCGTCGTCGTGGTCACGGAAAACGCCTATCCCCCGCTGCAATTCGTTGATCCGAAATCCGGCGAGGCCATCGGCTGGGAATATGACGCGATGAAGGAAATCGCCAAAAGGCTGAATTTCAAGCTGGAATATCAGAACACCTCCTGGGATGCGATGATACAGGCCGTTTCCGCCGGGCAATACGACACCGGCATGACCGGTATCAGCATCAAGGAAGACCGCATGCAAAAGGTGGATTTCTCAGCACCCTATATGCGCTCGGAAATGTTCATGCTCGTGCGGGCCGACGAGACCCGCTTCACCGATGCGAAGAGTTTCGCCGCCTTCGAAAAAGGTCTCGTCGGCGCACAGGCCGGCACGACGCCCTTCTATACCGCCGTTTATGACGTTCTCGATGGTAACGAACAGAACCCGCGTCTGCGGCTGATGGAAACCTTCGGCGCCAGCGTTCAGGCTCTGAAGACCGGCGATGTCGATCTGGTGCTCACCGACGGCGTCGCCGGCAAGGGGTATGTCGATGCTTCCAACGGCGCTCTGAAGCTGGTTGGCGAGCCATTGGGAGGAGACGATTTCGGCTTCATCTTCAAGAAGGGCTCCGATCTCGTCGCCCCTGTCAACGCCGCTATTGCAGCCCTGAAGGCGGACGGCACCTTTGCCGCGCTCGATAAGAAATGGTTCCTCGACTACAAGCTCGGTGAATGATGCTCCACGACGCTCCCGCACGACGGACTGCGCCACACGGCAAGAGCGAAGATTTTCCCTGGTGGCTGGTGGCGATCGTTTTGATCGGCATAGCCCTTGCCGTGGTGATCGCCATCAACGGCATTTACGCTCAGGTTTTCAGCACCGTCGCCAAGGGTATCGGCATCACGGTCTCCGTCACTCTCGCCGCTTTCACGCTGGCGGCACTGTTCGGCCTTGCTCTCGCGCTGGTCGGCATGGCCGACAATATCGTGCTGCGACAGGTTGCACGATTTTACATCGAGGTCGTTCGTGGCATCCCGATCATCGTCCTGCTATTCTACATCGCCTTCGTTGGCACGCCGGGGCTGGTGGCACTCTACAATTGGCTGACCTTGCCACTCGTCACCCATGGCTGGCTGGAGCCGTTGATGGTGCGGGACGTGTCTCTGACCTGGCGGGCGATCATCGCGCTGACGATCGGTTATGCCGCCTTCATCGCGGAAATTTTTCGCGCCGGCATACAGGCCGTTCCGGAAGGGCAGATCGAGGCGGCGAAGGCCTTGGGTTTTAGCCGTTACCGACGTTTCAGGCTGATTATCCTGCCACAGGCGATCCGGACGATCTTTCCGCCGCTTTCGAACGATTTCGTTTCGATGGTAAAAGACAGCTCGCTCGTCTCGGTGCTTGGCGTCACCGATATTACTCAAATGGGAAAAGTCTATGCGGCGGGTTCTTTCCGGTTTTTCGAGACCTATTCGATCGTCGCCTACATCTACCTGATCCTGACCATCGGCCTGTCGCTGATGTTGCGGCGGATCGAAAAGGCGATGCGCTCAAAACGCGGATAAGAAAAAGACGACAGCCGGCCGAACCGGCTGTCGTATTGATAAAGGAAATCAGGCCGCCTTGGCCTGATCACCCATTTTACGCGCGGCGATAATGACCAGCACACCAGCAAGCGCAAGGCAGAAGGCAAGGAAGAACATCGGCGCAATCGTGCTGCCGGTCTGATCCTTGATCCACGGCACCACATTCTGCGCCACGAAACCACCCAGATTGCCGACAGAGTTGATGGCGGCAATGCCAGCAGCCGCACCAGCACCCTTGAGGAAGCGACCTGGCAGGCTCCAGAACACCGGCTGGCCGGCAAAGATGCCTGCGGCGGCGATGCAGAGGAAGCTGAACTGCAACACCGGATCGCTGAGCAGCGCCGACATCAGCAGGCAAAACGAGCCGACGAAAGCAGGGCCGACGATGTAGGGCGTCTTGTTCTTCGCTTTGTCGGCAGCATTAGGCACGACAAACAGGGCGACGGCCACGATCACCCACGGGATGATGTTGATGAAACCGTTGGCGGTGTTGGAAACGCCGAAGCTCTTCACGATCGTCGGCAGCCAATAGCTGAGACCATAGGCCGCCAGCGGAAAGCCGACATAACAAAGGGCCATGAACAGCACGCGGGGATTGATCAGTGCCTTGAAGCCATCCTCCGCATGTTCTTCCATGCCCTTGTTTTCTTCAGCCAGCCGGTTCTTCAGCCAGTCCTTTTCGTCCTGCGTCAGAAACTTCGCCTTTTCCGGCGTATCATCCAGATAAAAGAAGGTAACGACGCCGGCAATGACCGCGGGAACGCCCGTCGCCAGGAACACCCATTCCCATCCGGCATAACCGAGGAAACCATCGAGATCGAGCAGCATGCCGCCAAGCGGCGCGCCGATGGCATTGGCAAGCGCGCTGAAAATCATGAACAGGCCGATCATGCGGCCGCGATAATCACGCGGGAACCACAGCGTCATCAAAAACAGCACGCCGGGAAAGAAGCCAGCCTCGCAAAGCCCGAGCAGGAAGCGCAGGATGTAGAACATCGTCGCGTTCTGCGTATAGGCAAGCGCAATGGTGACCGCACCCCAGGAAACCAGAATGCGGGCAAACCATTTGCTGGCGCCGAAACGGTTGAGGAACAGGTTACTCGGAACCTCAAAGAGAAAATAACCGATGAAAAACAGCGACGCACCAAGACCATAGGCATATTCGCTGAGGCTGAGCGCATCGACCATCTGCAGCTTGGCATAGCTGACATTCTGCCGGTCGATATAGGCGATGAGATAAAGAAGGCCTAGAAACGGCATCAGCCGCCAGGTGATCTTCGAGATAAGGGCTTTTTCGGATACCATATGCTTTTCCCTCCCTTCGATTGCTCGTCGAAATGCAAATGATAAGGGGACCCATCTATATGTGCAGCGCAAAATACGCAAGTTGCACCGCACCATAGCCAGTGGGACATGCTTTAAGACAGGCTATCTACTCTTGACGCAGTGCATATGAATAACGCTGGCCAGATCCTTTGAACGGCAGCGCGCATTCATATTGCCGTAAAACCGTCGATCTGCTATTAAAGTTGCCATGGGATCTAAATTCGGATGTCTCGCTCAGAATGTTTATGTGCTGCAGGACCACAAGCGTCTGCCGGCACGGTTCTTTGCGCGCGTTTCCGGGGCGCTCACCAGCCGACTTAGGCTCGCCTGACAGCACCTGCTGTCCATCGCCTTACTGAACCCTGATTACCCTTTTCCATGACAAGGCATAGAGCCATGAGCGCACCCCGCACTTTGTATGATAAAATCTGGGACGACCACGTCGTCAATCGTGACCCGGACGGAACCTGTCTTCTCTATATCGATCGTCACCTGGTCCATGAGGTGACAAGCCCGCAGGCCTTCGAGGGGCTGCGCATCGCCGGTCGTCCGGTCCATTCTCCCACCCGCACGCTCGCCGTGGTCGACCATAACGTTCCCACCACCGCCGATCGGCTGGAAGGCATCAAGAACGAGGAGAGCCGTATTCAGGTGGAAACACTGGCGCAAAACGCCAGTGATTTCGGCGTTGAATATTATTCCGAGCGCGACAAGCGCCAGGGCATCGTCCACATCGTCGGCCCCGAACAGGGTTTCACCCTGCCGGGCATGACGATCGTCTGCGGCGATAGCCACACCTCCACCCACGGCGCTTTCGGCGCGCTCGCCCACGGCATCGGCACGTCGGAAGTCGAGCATGTTCTGGCCACCCAGACGCTGATCCAGAAAAAGGCCAAGAACATGCTGGTGCGTGTTGACGGCAAGGTTCCGGAGGGCGTGACCGCCAAGGATATCATCCTCGCCATCATCGGCGAGATCGGGACGGCCGGCGGCACCGGCCACGTTATCGAATTTGCCGGCGAGGCGATCCGGTCGCTTTCCATGGAAGGCCGCATGACGGTTTGCAACATGACGATCGAAGGCGGTGCCCGCGCCGGTCTGGTCGCACCTGATGAGACCACCTTCGATTACATCAAGGACAAGCCGCGTGCACCCAAGGGCGAGACGCTGGAACAGGCAATCGCCTATTGGAAGACGCTGAAATCCGACGAAGGCGCCCATTACGACAAGGTCGTGGTGCTGGACGCAGCCAATCTACCGCCCATCGTCTCCTGGGGCTCATCACCTGAGGACGTGACCTCCGTTGAAGGCATCGTTCCCAATCCTGACGATATCGAGGAAGAAAACAAGCGCACGTCCAAGTGGCGCGCACTGGAATATATGGGTCTGCAACCCGGCACCCGCATCACCGATATCGCCATCGACCGCGTCTTCATCGGCTCCTGCACCAATGGCCGCATCGAGGATTTGCGCGCAGCAGCAAAGATCGTCGATGGTCGCAAGGTAGCTTCGACCGTCTCTGCCATGATCGTGCCGGGCTCCGGTCTGGTCAAGGAACAGGCGGAACAGGAAGGTCTGGACAAGATTTTCCTCGACGCCGGTTTCGAATGGCGCGAACCGGGTTGTTCCATGTGCCTTGCCATGAACGACGACCGCCTGAAGCCCGGCGAACGCTGTGCCTCCACCTCGAACCGCAATTTCGAGGGCCGTCAGGGTTACAAGAGCCGCACCCACCTCGTCTCCCCCGCCATGGCGGCGGCGGCGGCCATCGCCGGTCATTTCGTTGATGTGCGCGAGTGGCAATAAGAGCCTGAAGCCACTCATCAGACAAGCCATCCGCCCCCCAAACCGGGGCGGGTGGCTTTTTATTGTGTGCCCTGCAAACGCCGTTGTGGCTGCGTTCCGTGCACGAACACGGCAAACGTATCCCACGGCGGCGTAATGGAGAGCTGGCTCAGGATGCGCGCAACCTCGCCTCGGTGAATGCCGGCATGCAAGACTATGTGTGAGATCATTTCGGCACGGGACATGTAACCTCTGTCGCCATCGGTGAAGGTGAAGGCGACAAATTCGCCAAGCGATGCAGGCGATGTTTTCTCGATATAGTCGAGATACCAGCCGTCCAGAGCTGCGACATCCCTTGCAAGATCATTCAATTCCGGCGTTGCCTCGGTATTGTCAGAGACAAAGCCATGCGCCGTTCCGGTGAGGTGGCCCGCAAAAATTCTCGCGACGACATGGTAGTGATTGATCAACCGAATTGCCGTGTGCCGTTCGGATATATTTTGCTCGGGGTCGAGCTGTTGCAGCTTCTCGAACAAATCCCTGTTCGCCCATGCGTGATAGCCGAGCAAACTCCTGAGCAGATCCCTCATGACAATATCCTTTACATCCTGAAAATGTGAGCACTATGTTTATATTTTCGTCATGGAGGATGCCTTGTCTACTCGCATTGCAAAACGGAAGACTGCGATGCGTAAAGAGCCGCGCCAAGAGCGTTCAAAAGCCACCGTTGATGCCGTCGTCCACGCGGCGGCTCGCATTTTAAGCGATCATGGCTGGGCGGGTTTCACCACCAACAGGGTGGCGGAAACCGCAGGTGTCAGCATCGGCTCGCTGTATCAATATTTCCCGGACAAGATTTCGATTGTCGAAGCGGTGCGCCGTCGCCACCTTGAAGATTGCCTCGCAGTCATGAAGAGCGTCACTCAGCAACGACAGCCGCTCCTCAAATTCGTTGAAGATCTGGTGGCCGGCATGATTGCTGTCCACAGCCTCCATCCCGGCCTTCATAAAGTCCTGCTGGATGACGCGCCGAGCCACGCGGGAACAAACGATCCCAACAGCGCTTTCGAAAAGGAATATCTCGGTCTTTATTCGGCAGCGATAACGGCCTACATGCCAGCCGGTTCAACGGCGGACAGCCGGACTGCCGCTCTGATCGTGTCCGACGCCATTGACGGCATCATTCACAACGCCGCACGGCGCGGGGAATTGCAGTCACCCAGGATCAGGCGGGAAATGATCTCACTCGTTCACGCCTACCTGTGTGACGTAACGGCCAGGTGAGACCTCATTCCGAAATGATCTTCACCCGCTGGCCTGGCTGAAGCGTGGCGGTGGCGCTCATCGCATTGATCATGCGGAACATGTCAAGCTTGCGCTCGGTTCCCATCATTCGCGCAGCGATCGTCGCCACGGTTTCGCCGGGCTTCACCGTCACCACCCGCACCCGCAGAGGCTTCAGTGCCGCGATCTCCGGCGGCGTCATCTTGCGGAAGCTCGTGCGCAGCACGTTTGCGATGGAATCAAGCTGGGCATTGCCCTTCGGCACCGCCGTCAGGAACCGGAATATCTGCTGGCCGACACGAATGACGGTCACGTCGAAATCCCATTTGTCGGCCGTCGCCCGGGCTGTGGCAGCCTCCAGACCGTTGATCTGCGTTTCCTTGACGGTTTCCGGCAGCAGACCGGCAACCCAGCCGCTGGTCAGGTAGTTCGCAAGGGTGGTCTGTTTCGGATCGGCTACACCGTCGAAACGGATCGCCACATCGCCTGGTCCCGTCGCCAGAACGGCTTCCACCTTGTTGTCGATGACAAAACCTTCCGGCACGTCGAAACGGATACCGAGTGTTCCATGCAGGAACGTCTGGCCCCGGACATACCCCTCCTGCGGGCTGTCGCCGTAAAGCAGGCCGTCTATGCCATCCAGAAACCAGTCGCGGCCACGATCTCCAACCTGACCATCCTGGCCGAAGGCGCGGGCGTGCCGGCGCGCAAGCTCGATGCGCTGCGGCGTGTTGGGATGGCTGGAAAGGAAGTCGAGGCTCTGGTCGTTTTCAGGGTCGGCCGAGGAAAACCGCGCATAGGCCGCCATGGAATCCAGAAAGCGCGGCGATGCGAAGGGGTCGTAACCGGCCTCGCCCAACATGCGCACACCGATGACATCCGCTTGCAATTCCTGCTGGCGCGAGAAAGCGGCGAGCCGCAGTTTGCCGCGTGCCAGCGCCTGCTTGCCGGCCAGATCGCTCGATAGAACCTCGGCGACCACACGGCTGGCGATAACCTCCGCCTCTTCGCGGCGCTGGCGCTCGATGCCGTGATTGGCGGTGACATGGCCCATCTCATGCGAAAGCACGGCAGCCACTTCAGAGGCGTCATTGGCGAGCGCCAGAAGCCCGCGCGTCACGTAAAGATACCCGCCCGGCAACGCAAAGGCGTTGATGGCAGGCGAGTTCAAGATGGTGATGCGATAGGACTGCTGTGGATTTTCCGACACGGCCGTCAGCGCGCCGGCGATGCGGGCAACAAGCCGCTCCGTTTTGGCGTCACGATATTCGCCACCATAACTCGCCACGATGCGCGGATGTTCGCGCGCGCCCATCTGCGCACGGGGATCGTTCTTCTGCACCTCTTCCACGGTCTGCGGATTGTCTGACGGGCGCAATGTGGACTGGTAAGCCGGGCTGAACAGGGATTGGCACGACGACAGGAACACGGCGGACGCCGTCAGCAAGGACCAGGCAGCAGCCATCCTGCCCGAACGGCGAAGGCCTGAACGGGAGAAGAGCCTCCACTGTGCAGTCATGCTATTTCTCATTCTCTATGCCTGCCCCTAACGTTCCTGATCATCCGTTAATTGCAGACCAGAATAACAGATTCGCCCCAACGAGCCATGAATGCCGATACGGTAAAAACGATCCATCAAGTCCGGAATATTCCTGAAGAACGCAATAATTCCCGTCTTTTCTCGGGCAACAACTTGAAACTGGCAAGTGCAAATTAGCGCCATTGAAGTCATCTAAAGCGATTGCCAGCGGCACGCGTCGAAAATAAGGCGATCAGCCCTTCAGGAAACTGTCCACCGCCTTCACATTTTGTGTGGCGAAGAAATCCGTGGTCGGGCCGGTGTAGACAACGCGGCCGCGATCAAGAAAAACCACAAGCTGCGCCAGTTTTTTTATGTCGTCGGGATGGTGCGAGACAATAATCACCGTATTTTTTGTTTCAGCATGCAAGTCGAGAAGCAGGGAGGTCATGCCCGACCGCAGTCCCGGATCGAGCGCGGCGAAGGGCTCATCCAATAGCATGACCGTTTTTTTCCTCACCAGCGCACGCGCCAGCGCCGCCCTTTGTCTTTCGCCGCCGGAAAGCGTGCCCGGCAGGCGCTTGTCAAAACCCGCAAGACCAACACGCGCCAGCGCCATCTCGATGTTTTGCCGGTCTTCCGCTTGCAATTTCAGCCCCGGACTGACGCCGAGCGCGACGTTGGTAAAAATATCGAGATGGGCGAAAAGATTATTGTCCTGAAAGATCGATGAGACCGGTCTTTCGGAAGGATCGAGCGCCGTCATGTCCCGCCCGCCGATCACCACGCGGCCGGAATCCGGCACCTCGAAACCGGCGACCAGATTGAGAAGCGTCGACTTGCCCGAACCGGATGCGCCGACCACGGCGGTCACCTGGCCCTGCGGAAAGGTGCAATCCAGATCGAAATCCTGCGTTCCGAGCCGCAGCCTGACCTTGTCCAGCTGAACTGCGAAATCATCGCCAGTCATGTGCTTGCCTTTGCTGATTGCCGTGAAACGCCGCCCGCAGCAAGCAGCAGGCAGACGACACCGAGGATGAACGCATATCCGGCGGCGTCATTGGTGCGGTAACTGCCCATATTGCTGTAAACCAGCCATGGCAAGGTGATGAAATTTTCCGACCCGAACAGGGCAACCGCCCCGAGATCACCAAGCGACAGCGCCATGGCGAAGGAAAACGCCATAACCAAAGGCCGCCACAGAACCGGCAGATCGGCAAATCGTAGCCGCGTCAACCCCTGAAGCCCGAGACTGGCGGAGAGCCGGCCGGTTCGCAGAAAATGGCTGGTAAAGGCCGGCTCCAATACCCGCATGGCAAGCGGCAGCGCCATCAGCATATTGATGATCGCTACGAGAACGGGCGCATAAAAGCTGACGTCACCGAAGGGCCGCAACAACAGAAACCATCCGCTTCCGAGCACAACAGGCGGCACCAGCAGTACAAGCGAAGACCCCGCGCCGAGCGTGGCGGACAGAAAGCGCAACGGCTGAATCGCCTGCCGCCGTGAACCAACGGCCTGACGGGCACTGATGATCGCAAAACAGCAGAGCACGACGAGAGTTGCGGAGAGCGCGGCGATGGCAAGGCTGGTCGCCGCCGCGCGCATAAAGATCGATGCTGACAGAAGCCGCGGCAGATCGGCGCTCAAGCCTGAGACGGCTATGGCCACAAGCGGCAGGCCAACCAGCAGAACGGCAAGAACGATTGCCGCCCCATCCCAAATGCGTGCGCCAACCCCTCTGCCATCGAAGCGACGAAGGGGCCGCCCAAGCGAGGCGATTTCCCCGTCCGGCGATAGCAGAAAGGCCAAGAATCCGAGCAAAACTCCGGTGAGAACAATCTGCAGGACCGAAAGCGCAATCGCCCGCTGCGGATCGAAATCGAACCGCAGCGCCTGATAGATCGCCACCTCCAGTGTCGTGGCCGCTGGGCCGCCACCAAGCAGCAGCACCAGCGTAAAGCTGGTGGCGCACAGCATGAAGACAAGTCCGGCAATACCGGGAACAAGCCGCGAAATCGCCGGCCATTCGATGAAGCGGAAAGTCGAAACCGGCCCCATGCCTAGGCTTGCCGCCATGCGCCAATATTCCCCCGGAATACGTTCCAGCCCGACCAGCATCAACCGCACGCAAAGCGGCAGATTGAAGAACACATGGGCAATAAGAATCCCGGAAAGACCGTAAATGCTGAAGGGTTGCTCCGCGCCGGCAAAAACAAGAGCCGTATTCAAAACACCCTGCCTGCCCCAGATGGCGATAATGCCGAATGCGCCGACAATGACCGGCAGCCCCATCGGCACCGCCATCAGCCGGATGATCCAGATCCGCCCCGGAAAGTCGCGTCGCCGCGCAAGCGCCAGCGCTACCGGTATACCAAGAACAATAGAAAGAAGAGTGGAAAGCGTTGCCTGATAAAGCGTGAAACGCAGGATGCGCAGCGTATAGGCATCCATGATGCCCGCAACCGATGCACCGGCATCGAAAGACAAAAGAGCCGCAACGCCGAGCGCCATGAACAGGAAAACGGCGGCAAAGGCCGCCGTCCCGAAAATAATCGACCGTCGGTAATCGCGACGCAGCATCATGCGCAGGCGTGCCTCTTCCTCAATTCATGCTCATGGCGGCAAGCCATTCGTCGATCCACGCCTTGCGGTTCTTCGCCACCTCTTCCGGGTCCATCAGGAAGGTCTTGGCAGGCACGACGAGTTTGGAAAACGCCTCGGGCAACGGCTTGGACGTTGCCGCAACCGGCATCATCCAGTTGTTTTCCGGAATGGCGTCCTGAAAACCTGATGTGAGCGTGAAAGCAAGAAACTGCTTCGCCAACTCCTTGTGCGGCGCGTTTTTAAGCAGGCCGGACACTTCGATCTGGATGTAATGCCCCTCCGAGAAGGAGGCTGCCTGATAACGATCCGTCTTTTCCGCAACCATGTGATAAGCGGGCGAGGTGGTGTAGGAAAGCACCATCGGCACCTCACCCTTGGTGAAGAGACCATAGGATTCCGACCAGCCCGGCGTTACGGTGAGAATGCGTTTCCGGAGCTTGGCCCAAGCCTCCGGGGCCTTGTCGCCGTAAACGGATTTTACCCACAACAGCAGACCAAGGCCCGGCGTGGAGGTTCGCGGGTCCTGAATGGCGATCTTCTGCGAAGGGTCGCCTTCCACCAGTTCCTTCAGGCTCGTCGGCGGATTTTTTATCGTCTGCGTGTCATAGATGACTGCGAAATGACCGTAGTCGTAAGGGACGAAAACATCATCCTTGTAACCACCCGGCACCTTGGCCGCCGATGCATCGATGCCACTGACATCGAAAAGGCCGGTCTGCTTCGCTTCCGCGACAAGGTTGGTATCGAGACCGAGCACCACATCCGCCTTGGACCCCGCACCTTCCAGCTTCAGGCGGTTGAGCAGTGCCACGCCATCCGCCACACCGACGAAATTGACCGTGCAGTTGCAAACCTTCTCGAAGGCTTCTTTCACTTTGGGACCGGGACCCCATTCGGAAACGAAGCTTTCATAGGTATAGACGGTGAGTTCCTGTCGATCCTGCGCGGTGGCAAGAGCGGGCAGAAACAGCGAAACGGCAACGATGGAATTCAGGAAAAGACGACGGCGCACGGGTATCTCCTCAAAACAAAAAGGGAAATAGCCGCCTGCCTTGAAGCCGTCTAATCCCTCCGCCGGTATGAACCGGATCAGGTTCTTCGGGTTGGCAAGCCTCTCAGCCTTTTGCGCGCAAGCACAAAAGACACCCCGTTAGATCATGATGAAGATGTAGTCTCGCCGTCAGCGATTGGCAAGATGGCTACGGTCAACCCTGCGCCGTCATATGCACCAGTTCCCAGACGTGACCGTCCGGATCCTGAAAACTGCCGGCATACATGAAGCCGTGATCCTGAACGGGTTTCCAGCTGCTGCCGCCGGAAGCGAGCGCGGTTGCGATCATCCGGTCGATTTCCTCGCGGCTTCCTGCCGAAAGACAGGTCAGCACTTCCGTACTCTGCTTCGCATCGGCAATGTCGCCATTGATGAAATCGCGAAAACGCTCTTCCTGAAGCAGCATCACGAAGATGTTTTCCTCCACGATCATGCAGAGCGTGCGATCGTCAGAATATTCCGGATTGAAGCTGAAACCGAGCGCCGTGAAGAAGCTTTTCGATGTCTCGATATTCTTCACGGGCAGGTTGACGAAGATCATGCGCATTTTTTGAACTCCTCCGAACCGGCACAGGAAACGGCAATTTTGCCGTCCTGTCAAAGGCGGATGACGCCTCGTTCAAGAAACCCCGTCGCAATCAGCCTTCCATTTCCTCGCGCAGCATCTCCAGCTCCAGCCATTCCTCTTCCATGGTCTCGAGCTTTTCGCGCAGCTTGGTCATTTCCTGCGCCAGCGTGTTGAAGACGGCCGGGTCCTTGGCGAAGAGGTCAGGGTCGGCCATACGCTGCTCGCGTTTTGCGATTTCGCCCTGCGTCTTTTCCATCTCCTTCGGCAGATTTTCGAGCGCGAATTTCTGCTTGAAGGAGAGCTTGCCCTTGGCCTTTGACGTATCCTGCGCGGCGGAAGTGGAAGGTGTGGCCTTCGCCTTTTCCTGCCTCTCAGCCTTGCGTTTTTCCTCCGCAGCACCCTTGCGCTGCGCCATCATATCCGAATAACCCCCGGCATATTCGATCCAGCGCCCGTCCGGCTGGTCCGGATTGGCGGGCGCAATGGTGGAGGTGACGGTGCGGTCGAGGAAATCGCGGTCATGGCTGACGAGGATGACAGTGCCGGAAAAACCCGCAACGATTTCCTGCAACAGATCGAGCGTTTCGATATCGAGATCGTTGGTCGGCTCGTCGAGGATCAGAAGGTTGGTCGGTCGCGCCAGAATGCGCGCCAGTATAAGCCGGGCGCGCTCGCCGCCGGAAAGGTTGCGGATCGGCGTGCGGGCCTGTTCCGGCTGGAACAGGAAATCCTTCATGTAGCCCGTCACATGCTTCACTTCGCCATTGACCAGCAGATTGTCACCCCGGCCATCGGTCAGGTAATGCGCAAGCGTTTCGGTTGGATTGAGATCCTCGCGCTTCTGGTCAAGCGTCGCGATCTCCAGATTGGTGCCGAGCTTCACCGTGCCGCTATCGGGCTGAAGCTCGCCGGTCAGCATCTTCAAAAGCGTGGTTTTGCCGGCGCCATTCGGGCCGACAAGGCCAATGCAATCGCCGCGATGCACCCGCAGTGAAAACGGCGCGATGATTAGCCGCTCGCCGTAAGACTTGGTGATGGCCTCTGCCTCGATGACCAGCTTGCCCGACTCGCGCCCTTCGGTGACGGTCGCCTGCACCGAGCCCTGCGGCCCCTTGTGGCCGCGATAATCCGCACGCATGGCCTGAAGCTCGCCGACGCGGCGCATATTGCGCTTTCGCCGCGCGGTTACGCCATAACGCATCCAATGCTCTTCGCGCTCGATAGCCTTGCCGAGCTTGTGCTGCTCCAGTTCTTCCTCTTCCAGCACCTTGTCGCGCCATTCCTCGAAATGCGCAAAACCGCGATTGAGGCGGCGGGACTGGCCGCGATCGAGCCACACTGTCGAAGTCGAGACTTTTTCGAGAAAACGCCGGTCGTGCGAAATCAGCACCAGCGCGCTGCGCGTCTGCTGCAATTCGCTTTCAAGCCATTCGATGGTCGGCAGGTCCAGATGGTTGGTCGGTTCGTCCAGCATCAGAATATCGGGTTCCGGCGCCATGACGCGGGCAAGCGCCACACGCCGCGCTTCGCCGCCGGAAAGGCTTGCCGGATTTTCCTGCCCCGTCAGCCCCAGATGCTCAAGCAGGTAAGTCACGCGATAGGGATCATCGCCGGGACCAAGCCCCGCTTCGGCATAAGCTTGCACGGTGTCGTAACCGGCAAAATCAGGCGACTGCTCCAGATAACGGATGGTGGCGGAGGGATGGCGGAAAACCTCGCCCGACTGCGCCTCGACCAGACCGGCAGCAATCTTCATCAGGGTCGACTTGCCCGAACCGTTGCGCCCGACAAGGCAGATGCGGTCGCCCGGCTCCACCTGAAAATTGGCGCCGTCGAGCAGCGGGGTTACGCCGAACGTCAGCTTGATGTCGTCGAGTTTCAAAATAGGGGGTGCCAAGGTGTCAGGCTCCGGTCAGATCATAGGGGCGAGCGAGCACGATGGCTTTGCCGCTTTTCAGCGAAAAATGCACAGGGCCGCCATTTGCGACATTGGAAATAGTGCGGGAGGAACCGAAAGCAAGCGCAAAATCCACGAGCGGATAACGCACATTGCCGATATCAAGCCCCGCAAGGGCGGTAAAACCGGCCACCGAAAACAGTGAAGCGGGTGGCAGATCGACATCCAGCGAACCGGGAAGCAGCGGCCGGGCCTCCTCTTCACCTGACGTCAGCGTTACCTCGATACCCCGTTCGGCGAGCGCCACAGCGTACAGAAGGTGCTGAAGCGCGTGGTCGCTTCTTTCTCCCCCAAGTGCGCCAACCAGCAGCAGCGAACGGGCGCCGCGAGCTAAGGCCTCGGAGACCGCAATCTCGCCATCGGTCACGGCCTTTGCGGCCGGGTATGGCTGCCGCTCCACATCGGGCCAGGCGTCCAGCAGGTCGTTGCTGGCGGAATCGAAATCCCCCACCCATAGTTCCGGCGTAAGGCCAAGCGGTTCTGCATGGCGCATCCCGCCGTCAGCCGCGATCACGCGGCTATCCGCAACCGCCAGCTTCAGGCGGTCGGTCACCGTGACATCGCCGCCAAGCAGAATGGTGAAGCGCTCTTTATCCATGCCCTGCCTTATCGCACCTCGGCCAAAAAGGGAAAGCCGAAACCCGATGAAATCAGCCTATATTGATTTTCGCCGGCTTCGGGATTATGAAACGCCTTAGTGGTGATTTGCCGACCGGCTTGCAGCCACTTTAAAGAAGTCGCTAAAGGGTCGAGGAAAAGGGCAATTTCCTGGGACCGGCCGCGATTTCGCTGCCGGTTTTTTTGTTTTCGCAACGTTCTTTACGTCATCCGAAAAGAGAGTTCGACATGCCGATCAAGATTCCCGATACGCTTCCCGCCTTTGAGACCCTCGTTCATGAGGGCGTGCGGGTCATGACTGAAACGGCAGCTATCCGGCAGGATATCCGCCCGCTCCAGATCGGGCTTCTCAACCTGATGCCGAACAAGATCAAAACGGAAGTGCAGATGGCCCGCCTTGTCGGCGCTTCGCCGTTGCAGGTGGAGTTTTCGCTGATACGCATCGGCGGCCATCGCGCCAAGAACACACCGGAAGAACATCTTCTGTCCTTCTATGAGACGTGGGAAGAAGTGCGCCACCGCAAGTTCGACGGTTTCATCATCACCGGCGCGCCCATCGAAATGCTGGACTACGAAGATGTGACCTACTGGGCAGAGATGCAGAAGATTTTCGAATGGACGCAAACCAACGTCCATTCGACGCTGAATGTCTGCTGGGGCGCGATGGCGGCCATCTACCATTTCCACGGCGTGCCGAAATACGAGTTGAAGGAAAAGGCGTTCGGCGTCTACCGCCACCGCAATCTTTCCCCCTCATCGATCTATCTGAACGGGTTTTCGGATGATTTTCAGGTGCCCGTCTCGCGCTGGACGGAAGTGCGTCGTGCCGACATCGAAAAACATCCGCAACTCGAAATCCTGATGGAGTCAGAGGAAATGGGCGTGTGTCTGGTGCATGAGAAAGCCGGCAACCGGCTCTACATGTTCAACCATGTCGAATATGACTCGACCTCGCTTTCAGATGAATATTTCCGCGATGCGAATGCCGGCGTGCCCATCAAGCTGCCGCATGATTATTTTCCGCACAACGACCCGGAACTTGCCCCGCTCAACCGCTGGCGCAGCCATGCCCATCTGTTTTTCGGCAACTGGATCAATGAGATATACCAGACGACGCCTTATGATCCGCAAGCCATCGGCGAACTAGCCGCGTAAATTGCGGGATTGCGAATTGCCGGAAAATGACGCAACGTCCGCCCGGCAATTCATGGCAATCGGGAGAATGATGCAATGAGCGACGGTGCGGCACGGGAGAATTTCGGTTTCACGGCAACCGGCGAAAAGGTCGAACGCGTCACCATCTCGAAGGGCGGGTTGACGGCCAAGGTCATCACCTGGGGCGCAGTCATTCAGGATCTGCGCCTTGAGGGCCACCAGCCGCCGCTCGTTCTAGGCTTCGATAAATTCGAGGACTACAAATATTCCTCCTATTTCGGCGCCACCCCCGGCCGCAATGCCAACCGCATCGGTGACGGTAAATTCTCCATCGACGGCCACGAATACCAGCTTGAGCTGAACGAAAAGGGCGTCAGCCACCTGCATGGCGGCAGCGACGGTATGGGCAAACGCAACTGGATGTTGATGGAACACGGCGAAAGCCACGTCGTGCTGGAAATCGTCGATCCTGACGGCCGCGCCGGTTATCCCGGCAACTGCACGGTCACAGCCACCTATACCATCCTCGACGGCGGCGTGCTTTCGGTGGTCTATGAAACCGTGACCGACAAGCCGACCATCGCCAATCTCTGCCAGCATTCCTATTTCAATCTCGATGGCGCGGATACCGCACTTGGGCATGAGATCAGCATCGCCGCTGACTTCTACCTGCCGACCAACGACAAACAGATACCGACCGGCGAAATCCGCTCCGTTGAAGGCACGGTCTTCGACCTGCGCCAGCCGACACCGATGCGGCGCAAGGAAGATGGCGAGCAGGTCCTCTACGATCACAATTTCTGCCTCTCGCCCGAGCGCCGCGCCAAGCGCAAGGTCGCCCGCGCCTATTCGCCCGCCTCCGATATCGCACTTGAGGTTCACACCACCGAACCCGGTGTGCAGTTCTATTCGGCCTTCAAGCTGAACGTTCCGGTTCCCGGCCTCGATGGCCGCCACTACGGTCCCTTTGCCGGTTTCTGCCTGGAAACGCAGATTTGGCCCGATGCTGTCAATCACCCGGATTTTCCACACGCGATCCTGCGGCCGGGCGAAACCCTGCGTCAGGAAACGGACTATATTTTCACGAAGGGCTGAGTGGGCAGGCTGGATCAGTCCAGCACGCAGCCGACATAAGCGCCCGAGCCACGGGCACGCCGCTCAATAAGGCCTGCCAGCCGTTGCAGGCCGCGGCCCGGTTTGCTGGCGACCCGATCAATCGGATTGGGCAGGGAAACGGCGAGCAGCGCCGCCTGACGGGAACTGAGCTTTGCCGCCGGCACCTTGAAATGATGCTGCGCGGCAGCCTCGATGCCATAAATACCCGGCCCCCATTCGGCAACGTTGAGATAAATCTCCATCATCCGCTTTTTGGACCAGACAAAATCGGCCGCGATTGCCAGCGGCAGTTCCAGCCCCTTGCGCAGGAGCGAGCGGCCGTTCCATAAAAACAGGTTCTTGGCTGTCTGCATCGGAATGGTGCTTGCACCGCGGGTGGAGGCCCCGTCCAGCGCATTGCTGACGACGGACTGCATCTGATTCCAGTCCACGCCGCCATGGAAACAGAATTGCCCGTCCTCAGACATCATCACTGATTGCACAAGACGCGGCGAAATATCCTCAAGCGGCACCCAGCGCCGGTCATAGCCCTGCAGGGTCACCAGATCGGCAAGCATCAAGGTCGAAACAGGCCGCATGAACGGCAGCGCATAGACGGGAATCAGCAGATAGGGCAGGATCAGCAAAGCCAGCAAGGTCATGATAATGCGCTTTGCCAACGTGCGAAAATCCACCTTCGGACTGCTCCGGTCTTCCGCCAGCACGGCGTAATCTGCGTCGCTTTCAGGCGTACTGCTCAATATCCGTCCCAGCCCCGCGCCAATCGAAGCCTTTCATAGTCCATTGCCGTCTTCAAGGCGAGTCTGGTCAAACAGTTACACCCGGGAATCACGAAAAGGTTGCCTGGCCCCGCGCGGCATGTCAAAGAGCGCGGCATGGACGCTCAGATGACGAATTTCGAAACGAGGCTGCGCGAAAACGCGGCAAAAACCGAAGCCTTGCTTGGCCGCCTGCTCTCCGGTGAAGCGCGCGCAGACGAGATCACGCGTCCGCAAAACCTGCTCGACGCCATGCGCCATGGTGTGCTGAACGGCGGCAAACGCCTGCGGCCCTTCCTCGTCATCGAAAGCGCCGCCCTTCTGGGCGGAGATGCCGAAGCCGCCCTTTATGTCGGCGCGGCACTGGAATGCCTGCATTGTTATTCGCTTGTGCATGACGATCTGCCGGCCATGGATGATGACGATCTGCGCCGTGGCCAGCCGACGGTACACCGTAAATTCGATGAGGCGACCGCCATTCTCGCCGGCGACAGCCTGCTGACGCTCGCCTTCGATATTATCGCCTCGGATGAAAACCCGCTCGCGGCCGAGCGCAAGGCCGCGCTCGTGCTTTCACTTGCCCGCGCAGCCGGCATCGGCGGCATGGCCGGCGGACAGGCATTTGATCTTGCTGCGGAAAAAAACGCTCCGGATGAAGCCGGCATAGTTACATTGCAGGCTATGAAAACCGGCGCTTTGCTGCGTTTCGCCTGCGAGGCAGGCGCGATCATTTCCGGAAGCGACGTCTCCGAGCGGCAAAGGCTGCGCCTCTTCGGCGAAAAAATCGGCCTCGCCTTCCAGCTCGCCGATGATCTTTTGGATTTGACCGCCGATGCCGCCACCATGGGCAAGGCAACCGGCAAGGATGCCGCACGCGGCAAGGGAACCTTGGTCGCCTTGCGCGGTGAAGACTGGGCGCGCACCAAGCTCAAGGAACAGGTGGCGGAAGCCAGTGACCTCCTGGCCCCCTATGGCGAAAAAGCCGCGATTCTCATCGCGGCCGCAAGGTTTATTGCCGAACGGAAAAGCTGAGCCGGTTTCCCCGCTCAGCCCCCTATACCCAATCAGCCCTTGAGAGGCGAAATCAGCACTTCAACGCGACGGTTCTGAGCGCGACCGTCAGGCGTTGCATTCGATGCGATCGGCTGTGAAGCACCGAAGCCAAGCGTCGAAATACGGCGCTGATCAACGCCGCGCGCGCCGAGATAATTGGCAACCGACGCCGCACGACGTTCCGAAAGGCCCTGATTGTAACCGGGGCTACCGGTGGAATCGGTGTGACCGTTGATGTCGATCAGCGTGCGGTTGAACTTGTTCAGCACGATGCCGACAGAATCGAGCGTCTGATAGAAGGGCGGAATGACCTGATCCTGATCCGTGGCGAAAGTGATGTTCGACGGCATATTGAGAACGATGCTGTCGCCGCGGCGGGAGACCGAAACGCCGGTGCCCTGAAGCTGAGCGCGAAGCTCGGATTCCTGACCATCCATGTAATTGCCGATAGCGCCGCCGGCGAGCGCACCGATGCCCGCACCGATAAGCGCGGCATTGCGGCGACCGACCGGCGAACCGCCGACAGCCAGACCGCCAAGCGCGCCAACGACAGCACCGATGCCGGCACCGCCTGCCGTGTTCGACATCTTCTGCTCACCCGTATACGGGTCGGTGGTGGTGCAGGCGGAAAGGTACGTTCCGCAAAGGGCAACGATCGCGATTTTTTTGATCATGTTTTTTTATGCTCCGAGAGGTTCAGGAGATATGACAGTGGAATGTCGGGTTTTTCACGCTACGCATTATTCAGCCGCATCTTTCTGGCCGAAACGCTTTTCGATGTAGTCGGCCACAAGCGCTTCGAAATCACCGGCAATGTTGGGACCACGCAAAGTGAGCGCCTTTTCCCCATCGATGAAGACCGGCGCTGCCGGGCTTTCGCCGGTTCCGGGCAGGGAAATGCCGATATCGGCATGTTTGCTTTCACCCGGGCCATTGACGATGCAGCCCATGACGGCGACGTTCAACGCCTCGACGCCGGGATATTTTTCACGCCAGACCGGCATGTTTTTGCGAATATCGTTCTGGATGTTCTGGGCCAGTTCCTGAAAGACGGTGGACGTGGTGCGCCCGCAGCCGGGACATGCCGCAACCACCGGAATGAATTGGCGGAAACCCATGACCTGCAGCAACTCCTGCGCCACCTGCACCTCGCGGGTCCGGTCGCCATTCGGCTCCGGCGTCAGGGAGACGCGGATCGTATCACCAATGCCATGTTGCAGAACGTAACCCATGGCGGCGGAGGAAGCGACGATGCCCTTGGAACCCATGCCGGCTTCCGTCAGGCCAAGATGCAGGGCGTGGTTGGACCGCTCCGACAACATCGAATAGACCGCGATCAGGTCCTGCACCTGACTGACCTTGGCGGAAAGAATGATGCGGTTGCGCGGCAGGCCGATCTCTTCGGCAAGCTCGGCGGAAATCAGCGCCGACTGCACGATGGCTTCACGCGTCACCTGACGGGCGGAAAGCGGGAACCCCTGCTCCTTGTTCCTGTCCATCAGCGTGGTCAGCAATTCCTGATCGAGCGATCCCCAGTTCACGCCGATGCGCACAGGCTTGTCATAACGAATAGCCATTTCGACGATTTCGCCGAACTGCTTGTCCTTCTTGTCCTTGAAACCGACATTGCCCGGATTGATGCGGTATTTCGCCAGCGCCTCGGCACAGGCCGGATGATCGGCCAGAAGCTTGTGGCCGATATAATGGAAATCGCCGATCAGCGGCACATCCATGCCAAGACGCAGCAGCCGCTCGCGGATTTTTGGCACGGCGGCAGCGCTCTCGTCGCGGTCGACAGTGATACGGACCATTTCCGAACCGGCCTGAAAAAGCGCTGCCACCTGTTGCACAGTGGCGTCGATGTCAGCCGTGTCGGTATTGGTCATCGACTGCACGACGACGGGCGCGCCACCTCCCACAATGACGCCGCCCACGTCGACGGCGACGGATGCGCGGCGGGGCTTTGGATCGTAATCGGCATGTGACGTCATGGCGGTCTCTGGAGCTTGCGGCAAGGTCTGGCAATTGAGGTGAAACAAGGGGGCCTGCTTGTCAACACCCAACGCATAAGAGCTTCTACTTTACCGCAATCATGGCAAAATTCGAGACGCCTATTCCTTCCCCGCGCCATCCGCATGCCGGGCGAGCCGCGAAAGCAGCAAAACCACCACATGCAGCAACGGCAATGCAAGGAAGACACTGGCGAGACCCGTATGTTCGGCAATGAAACCGATGGCGGACGGCGCCACCAGAATACCGGAATAACCCATGGTGGTCACGACGGAGAGCCCGATTCCCGGTGCCAGCCCCGGCATGTTGCCCGCCGCCGAAAAGGCGATGGGTACCATGTTGGAAATGCCGATGCCGGCAATGGCAAAGCCGATAATCACGAAAGTGGAGCTTCCCGCAAGGCCGGCAATCAGAAGGCCCATGATCGACATGACCGAGCAGAACCGCAGGGTGTTGACCGCGCCGAACCGGTCGCGCACCAGATCACCGGCAAAACGCATGGCCGCCATGGTCAGGGAGAAGGCCGCAAAAGCGAAACCGGACTGCGAAACGGAAGCCCCCAGTTCATTGCGCAGATAAAGCGCACCCCAATCAAGGATCGCACCCTCCGGCACCATGGAAAACAGCGCCATCAGGCCGATGATCCACGGCAGCGGCGTCAGCGGTAAGCCGCCTCTCGGACGCTCGGCCTCGGCATGCGGACGATCCGCGAGAACCCGCGGCCAGGCAATGACCAGCAAAACAAGCGCGATGACCGTCAACGCAATGGCATGGCCCTGCACACCGATTGCCGTGATGAGATAACCACCAAGACCGGCCCCGATCAGACCGCCAAGGCTCCAGAAGGCGTGGCAGGACGACATGATCGCCCGGCGCATGTCCCGCTCCACCGCCACGGCATTGGCGTTCATGGCGACATCCATCGCCCCCGTGAGACCGCCAAACAGGAAGACCGCAATCACACCCGCCCAGATCGTGCCAGCCCAGGAGATGAAAAGCAGTGTCGGCAAGAAGATCGCTGCAGTGACCAGGCTGACGGTGCGCGAGCCGAAACGGGCGATCTGCGAACCGGCAATCGGCATGAAAACCAGCGAGCCGATGCCGAAAACCAGAATGATCAGGCCAAGCGCGCTTTCACTGAGCGACAGGCGCGCGGCAAATTCCGGAATCTTGGGCGCCCAGGACCCCATCATGAAACCATTCATCAGGAACAGCAGGGAAACGCCCAGCCTGTGCCGCGTCAGATAGGACGAGCGCGCAGCCGTCTGCGAAAATGTCGTGGGGCCATTCATCGGTAATATCCTTCAGACTTGACCGTGGGAAAATCGAACGGCGTCTTCGTCGCCGCAATGAACGTCTACGCCTTTTGCCGACAGTGCCTCGACCAATGCGCGGTCGGCATCCTGCTCCAGCACGAGGCAAAGCGGTGGGGAAAAATCATGCACGTGAAAAGCTGCCTTATGGCCGAGCTTTTCCGTCGTGATTGCGGCGACGATCCGCTGGCTGGCGCTGCAGGCAAGCCGCTTGAACACCGCATCCTCGAAAACATCTGCCGACAGCCCGGTGTCGGCCGCGACACCGCAGACGCCGAGAATACAGAGATCGGGCCGCATCAACTCAAGCTGCCTGAGCGCCATGGCGTCGATTGCAGCGCCGACAGCCGGATCGACCTTGCCGCCGATCAGCACCAGATCGATATCGGCCCGCCCCGTCAGTTCGGCGGCTATGGCGGGTGTATTGGTCACTACCGTCAACTTGAGACCGGCGGGAATGGCCCTTGCGACAGCGAGGTTAGTGGAGCCGGCGTCGATGAAGACGACCATACCCGGCTCCAGAAGCGGGATGACGGCACGCGCCAGCAGGGCCTTGCGATCGGCATCTTCGGCAATCCGCGTCTTCAGCGGGACCGTCGTGCTATCAGAAAGCAGCGCTCCGCCATAAACCCGCAGGCATTCCCCGCGCGCCGCCATCTCGCGCAGGTCGCGGCGCACCGTGTCTTCGGAAACACCAAAATTCTGGGCAAGATCCTGCGCAAGCACGCGGCCGCTTTGCCGCAACTGCGCTAGGATGAGCGCCTGCCGCTCACTGACAAAATGATCGCTCATCGAGACTCATGCATAAACAGGAATAAACGTGCACGAACATGCATATTCGAGTTTTTGCAGCAGCGCAATAAAAAACGCCCGCCGAAAGGCGGGCGTCTATGATCTTATTACCGATGTAATGCGACGTTATTCAGCGTAGGAGATCAACAGATCCTTCGCGTCGATCTGGTCGCCGGGGCGCACCAGAACCTCAGTGATCTTGCCGTCGCGTTCGGCGTGAAGTGCCGTTTCCATCTTCATGGCCTCGATGGACAGCAGAACATCGCCAGCCTTCACATCCTGACCCTGATTGATGAAGACGCGGCTGATGACACCAGGCATCGGCGCACCGATATGTGTCGCGTTGCCGAGTTCCGCCTTGCGGCGCACGGCGGAACCGGAAGCACCATGGGTGCGATCCGGCACCTTGATGCGGCGCGGCTGACCGTTGATCTCGAAGAACACCGTCACCATGCCCTTATCATCAGTACCGGACGAGGCCTGATTGACGATGACAAGCGTCTTGCCGCGTTCGATATCGGCAAACAGCTCCTCGCCATCCTCCATGCCGTAGAAATAGGCATGGGTGGGCAGCACGGAAACCGGACCATAAGTTTCGGCGGTCAGCGCAAAGTCAGTGAACACCTTCGGATACATCAGATAGGAGGCAAACTCGAAGTCGTCGACTTTGCGCTCCAGCTTGGTTTCGATGACATTGCGCTCCGCATCGAGGTCAGCATCCGCCAGCAACGAACCCGGACGAACCGTGTACGGCGCATCACCCTTCAGCGCCTTTTTCTGCAGGACTTCCGGCCAGCCGCCCGGCGATTGTCCAAGATCGCCCTTCAGCATCGAAACCACCGAATCCGGGAAGGACACTTCACGATCAGGGTTTTCGACATCGGCGACCGTCAAATCCTGGCTGACCATCATCAGCGCCATGTCACCGACGACCTTCGAGGACGGCGTTACCTTGACGATATCGCCGAACATCCGGTTGGCGTCGGCATAGGCCTGCGCCACCTCGTGCCAGCGACTCTCGAGACCGAGCGAACGCGCCTGTTCCTTGAGATTGGTGAACTGGCCGCCCGGCATCTCATGTAAATAGACTTCCGAGGCCGGCCCCTTCAGATCGCTCTCGAAAGCCGCATACTGGTTGCGCACGGCCTCCCAATAGAAAGAAATGCGGCGGATCCATTCGGTATCGAGACCCGTATCACGCTCCGACCCCGCCAGCGCCTCCACAATCGAACCGAGGCATGGCTGCGACGTATTGCCGGAAAAGGCATCCATTGCGGCATCGACGGCGTCGACACCGGCATCCACAGCTGCAAGAACGGTCGCAGCGGAAATACCTGATGTATCATGGGTGTGGAAGTGGATCGGCAGACCGGTCGCCTCGCGCAGCGCCTTGAACAGAACCTTGGCGGCAGCCGGCTTTAACAGGCCCGCCATGTCCTTGACGGCGATGATATGCGCGCCTGCCTTTTCAAGCTCGGCGGCAAGGCTGGTATAATATTTGAGATCGTATTTCGGACGCGCCGAATTCAGCAGATCGCCGGTATAGCAGATGGTCGCCTCGCAGAGCTTGTTCTCCTCGGCAATCGCATCCATCGAGACCCGCATATTCTCCACCCAGTTCAGGCAGTCGAAGACACGGAAAAGATCGACGCCACCCTTTGCGGCCTGACGGACGAAATATTTGACGACATTATCAGGGTAATTTTTGTACCCGACGCCGTTTGCGCCACGCAGAAGCATCTGCAGCAGCAGGTTCGGCGCGCCTTCGCGGATGAGCGCCAGACGCTCCCACGGGTCTTCGGTCAGGAAGCGCATGGAGACGTCAAACGTCGCACCACCCCAGCATTCCAGCGACAGAAGCTGCGGCAGCGCCTTGCCGTAAACGCTGGCAACGCGGGCGATATCATGTGTGCGAACGCGGGTGGCCAGAAGCGACTGGTGTCCGTCACGCATGGTCGTATCGGTGACCAGCACGCGCTTTTCGTTGCGCATCCAGTCCGCAAAGCCCTTCGGACCGAGCTTGTCCAGCAGCTGCTTGGTACCGTCAGGCGTCGGCGCATCGATGTAAGGCACGATGGGCTTTGCCGCCTTTTCGGACGGTCTGGCGCGTCCCTTGGTTTCCGGGTGGCCATTGACGGTCACGTCGGCAAGATAGGTCAAAAGCTTGGTGGCGCGGTCCTGACGCTTGACCTGCGCGAACAACTCCGGCGTCGAATCGATGAAGCGTGTCGTGTAGGTATTGTTGCGGAAACTGTCGTGACCGATGATGGCTTCAAGGAAAGTGAGGTTGGTCGCAACGCCGCGGATACGGAATTCGCGCAGCGCACGGTCCATGCGGCTGATCGCTTCATCCGGCTGCGGCGCCCACGCGGTGACCTTTACCAGCAGCGGATCGTAATAGCGGGTGATAACAGCGCCCGTATAGGACGTGCCGCCATCCAGACGAATACCGAAGCCCGAAGCGGAGCGGTAGGCGGTGATGCGTCCATAGTCCGGAATGAAGTTGTGTTCCGGGTCTTCCGTGGTGATGCGGCACTGCAGCGCATGGCCGTTGAGGCGGATATCCTCCTGGCGCGGAACACCAGATTCCGCCGTACCGATCGCGGCCCCTTCGAGAATATGGATCTGCGCCTTGACGATATCGATACCGGTCACGACTTCGGTGACGGTATGTTCCACCTGAATGCGCGGATTGACCTCGATGAAGTAGAATTTGCCGGTATCGGCATCCATCAGATATTCGACCGTGCCGGCACCGATATAATTGGTCGCGGCGGCGATCTTCAGCGAATAGGCGGCCAGCTCCTGACGCTGGGCTTCGGACAAATATGGCGCCGGTGCGCGCTCGACGACCTTTTGATTACGACGCTGGATCGAACAATCGCGCTCGAACAGATGCACGACATTGCCATGCGTATCGCCCAGCACCTGGCTTTCCACGTGGCGGGCGCGCTCAAGCAGCTTTTCGAGATAAACCTCGTCCTTGCCGAAAGCGGCCTTCGCCTCGCGCTTGGCTTCGGTCACTTCACGGGCAAGGTCTTCCTTTTTGCGAATGGCGCGCATGCCGCGACCGCCGCCGCCCCAGGAGGCTTTGAGCATGACCGGATAGCCGATTTCCTCGGCCATGCGCTCCACTTCGGCGATATCGTCCGGCAGCGGATCGGTGGCAGGAACAACGGGTACATCAACCGAAATCGCCAGATTGCGGGCGGCGACCTTGTTGCCGAGCTGGCGCATTGTATCCGCCGTCGGTCCGATGAAGGTGATGCCGGCCGCATTGCAGGCCTCCACGAATTCCGGGCTTTCAGACAGAAGGCCGTAACCGGGATGGATAGCATCCGCTCCAGAGAGCCTGGCCACGCGGATGACCTCCTCGATCGAAAGATAACTCTCGATCGGCCCCATATCCTTGGCGAGATGCGGACCCCTGCCAACCTGATAGGACTCGTCGGCCTTGAAGCGGTGCAAAGACAGCTTGTCCTCTTCCGCCCAAATCGCAACGGTTTTTATCCCAAGCTCGTTGGCTGCCCGGAAAACGCGGATCGCTATTTCGGATCGGTTGGCAACAAGTATTTTCGATATTTTCAAGACGGTCTCCCCACACGCCAAAACAAAATTTCTGCTGCACTGCGGAATTAAGCAGCAAAACCCGGTCTTGGAAAGGGCAATTCGGGAGAGAACCGTCCTGTCGACGTTAGCTCAGCAGGCCATGGCGGAAAGCAAGCGCTACGGTATGCTGCCGGTTCTTGGCGCTGAAACGGCGCTGGATCCCATTGATATACCAATCGACCGTGTGGTTGGAGATGGATAGCTGGCGTCCTATCTCAGTCGAGGTCATGCCATCCGCCATCAGCGTCAGCACTTCCATTTCACGCCTCGTCAAATCGAGAGCGGAAACCTCCGGGGCATTACTGAGACCATGGGACTGACCTGAAAGATCAAGCAGGCGCCAGAACACCGCGCGCGTTGCAGCATCCAGCAACTCCACCTGCAGGGAAGGCAATTGTCGGTCCTGGCCGCCAATGAACACCGCGCCGATAAATCCCGCTCGCCCATGCACTGGAAAAGCATAACCGCCCTGCAGACCATATCGGCCGGCATCATTGAAAAAGACACTCGCCCTTTTTCGATGCATCGCGCGGGGCAGGCCCTCAAGCGCTTCTTTCCACTGAAACGGTTTGTGCACCATGCCGATCACCTTGCGGACGGGGTCGACGAGATTGTATTTCTTGGCCCTGTAGACCTCGAGCCAGCCGTCAGGCAGATGTTGTGCGAGAACCTGGCCGGTGGAGGCGATCTCCCCGGTCATCCGCCTGCTGATGAGGAAATATTCGAAACCATATTCGCGAATGAGCGTGGCAAATTCGGCGCGAACGCGATCGGCGTTTCCCGCCTGGTAACACGCAGAGATAAAATGAAGAATATCGTGCATAAAGACACAGGGTCCGGAGCTTGACTTGAAAGGAATGGCACGAAGGACATGGTCCCGCGATGACGTCATGTTACTCGGGCGCCGGTCGGTTCAGATTGAACATATCGTCGTTAGCAATCCCTGAAACGAAGATGCGAAATCTTGTGACGGCGTCCCCAGAAACATCGGGTTCGGTTTTTTTCGGTTCGTACGCGCGGTCGATTTGTTAAGCCGCCATTCAGACAGAAAGAGCGATAATTACACAAATTTCGCCGTCTCATGCAACCTTGCTAAAGTAGCATGGCGTTGAGGCCGAACAATTAACCGCTCGAAAAAGACGCTCGGACTGGATTGAAAATTTGACCTTGTTTCAGGTTTACACACGCGCTCTGCGCTATCTGACCGTTCATAAATGGCGGGTGACTGTAGTCGTCATCGCCAACGTCATTCTTGCAGCGATCACCATTGCCGAACCCGTACTGTTCGGCCGGATCATCGACGCTATTTCCTCCGGCACCAATGTCACGCCGATCCTCATTCTGTGGGCGGGCTTCGGTGTCTTCAACACCGTCGCTTACGTCGCCGTCGCCCGCGAGGCCGACCGGCTGGCGCATGGCCGGCGCGCGACATTGCTGACGGAAGCCTTCGGCCGCATCATTTCGATGCCGCTGTCCTGGCACCATCTGCGCGGCACGTCCAACGCCCTGCACACCCTGCTGCGCGCCAGCGAGACGCTGTTCGGCCTCTGGCTGGAATTCATGCGCACCCATCTGGCCACCTTCGTGGCGCTGGTGCTGCTCATCCCAACGGCCATGGCCATGGACCTGCGTCTCAGCTTCGTGCTGATCGGCCTCGGTATCGTTTACTGGTTCATCGGCAAGTGGGTGATGGGCCGCACCAAGGACGGGCAGGCTTCGGTCGAGGAGCACTATCACAGTGTTTTTGCCCATGTCAGCGATTCCATCAGCAACGTATCGGTGCTGCACAGCTACAACCGCATCGAAGCTGAAACGAAGGCACTGAAATCCTTCACCGAAAAACTGCTGAGCGCCCAATACCCGGTGCTCGACTGGTGGGCCTTCGCCAGCGCGCTGAACCGCACGGCCTCCACCGTTTCGATGATGATCATCCTCGTCATCGGCACCGTGCTGGTGAAAAACGGCGAATTGCGCGTCGGCGACGTCATCGCCTTCATCGGTTTCGCCAATCTCCTGATCGGCAGGCTGGACCAGATGCGCCAGTTCGTGACCCAGATTTTCGAAGCCCGTGCCAAGCTTGAAGACTTCTTCGTGCTGGAGGATTCCGTCAAGGAACGGGAAGAGCCGGGCGACGCCCGCGAATTGTCGAATGTCTCCGGCACCGTGGAGTTCCGCAACATCAATTTCGGTTTTGCCAACACCAAGCAGGGCGTTCACGACGTCTCGTTTACGGCCAAAGCCGGAGAGACCATCGCCATCGTCGGACCAACCGGCGCCGGCAAGACCACGCTCATCAACCTGTTGCAGCGCGTCTATGACCCGGATTCCGGCCAGATCCTGATCGATGGAACCGATATTTCGACGGTGACGAAGAACTCGCTTCGCAACTCCATCGCCACCGTGTTTCAGGATGCCGGCCTGCTCAACCGTTCCATCCGCGAAAATATCCGCCTCGGCCGCGAATCAGCCACCGATGCCGAAGTGGTGGAGGCAGCGGCGGCAGCGGCGGCGACGGATTTCATCGACAGCCGCATTACCGGCTACCTGACGCAGGTCGGCGAACGCGGCAACCGCCTGTCCGGCGGCGAACGCCAGCGCATCGCCATCGCCCGCGCCATCCTCAAGAACGCCCCCATTCTGGTTCTCGACGAGGCGACCAGCGCGCTGGACGTGGAAACGGAAGCCCGCGTGAAGGCCGCCGTGGATGCGCTGCGAAAGAACCGCACGACCTTCATCATCGCCCACCGCCTTTCCACGGTTCGCGATGCCGATCTCGTGCTGTTTCTCGATCAGGGTCGGGTCATTGAAAAGGGTACTTTCGATGAGCTGAGCCAACGCGGCGGACGCTTCACCTCGCTGCTGCGCACCAGCGGCCTGCTGACGGAAGATGAGGGCCAACCCCGGCCAAAAGCCATAGCGTCCTGACGCTCTGGCGAACGAAATGCGGAAAGGGCGGACAACATATTGTCCGCCCTTTTTCTTTGCCTGCTTCACCCACAGGTGGCCTATCGGAGAATGTCAGCCAAAGAACTTGCCAGCCAAAAATCTATCTGTCCGAATGGGAGGGCATTTCCCAGAAAGGCAACGAGGCCCGCCGTGGCATTGATTAAGAAAACACCGAGAAGCACGCCGAGCGTCACTCCGACGCTCGTTTTCGAGGGGTATCGCGCCAGCCAACACGACAATGACAAGGACAGGACCACGAAGAATGCCAGCAGCGCGGTTTCTGTGAAAGAGACGTTGAACTGCAAAATAACCTCCCTTTCGGCCTAACGAAATTATCGCGACACGCGCGAAGAACACTTCAAATCACAACGGGTACATTCTGAAACCGGCCATCCATGACAGCTTTCCTGCCATTCGCAAATAAAATGCCAGCAAGCACTGCTTCTGCCCGAAAGCAGTTAACGTCACCAGAGCCGACAAATCCGTCCGATCCAACGAGGATTTCCTAGATGAAGACCTCTCGGCGCCGCTGGCTTTCAGCCGGCAACTTCGAGAGCAGTAGAGCTTCACGGCCATGACACCGCCAACACGCTGAATCGGATGCAAAGGTAGCCCATAAAAATTCAGGCCCCCGCGTCACCGCGGGAGCCTGATCTTAAGTAAAAAGAGCTGGGTGCCTCAATCGAACGGTATCACCCGATCGCCCGCCGCCAGATCCTTGCCGTCAACGGACACTGAAACCTCCGCCGTATCTGCCTTGCGGCTGACGGCGATGTTCCTTGCCTTGCCATCCAACGTGATCTTGATCGAGAAACCATCCCAGTCATCCGGCAGCGACGGCGATATATGAAGCTTGCCGTTGGTGCGGGTGATGCCGAGAATACCCTCGATCGCGGCACGGTAGAGCCAGCCGGCCGAACCCGTGTACCAGCTCCAGCCGCCGCGGCCCGCATAGGCGCCCTCACCGTAAACATCCGCGGTCACCACATAGGGCTCGACCCGATAGGTTTCCGATGCAGCCGCATCGAGTGCATGATTGACCGGGTTGAGCAGCTTGAAGCAGTTCCATGCCTCTTGCGCGCGGCCCTGTTTCGCAAGGGCGAGAACCACCCAGGTCGCCGCATGGGTATATTGTCCGCCGTTTTCGCGCACACCCGGTGGATATCCCTTGATGTAGCCCGGATCATGCGGCGCACGCGAGAAGGGCGGCGTGAACAGCCGGATGATGCCGGTCTTTTCATCGACCAGATGCTCCATCACGGCATCCATTGCCTGGCGCGACCGACCTTCTTCACCCTCACCGGAGAGAACGCTCCAGCTCTGGCCGAGCGAATCGATCCGGCATTCCTCGCTTTCGGCGGAACCGAGCGGTGTGCCGTCATCGAAGTAACCGCGCCGATAATAGCTGCCGTCCCAGCCAGCGGTTTCGAGAACATTACGCAGCTTTTCACGATGCGACGCCCACTTGCCAACACGGTCGGTATCACCACGCTTTTCGGCGATCTCAATGAAATCGCGCAAAGCGCCAGCCAGGAACCAGCCGAGCCAGACGCTGGTGCCCTTGCCGCCAACACCGACGCGGTTCATGCCGTCGTTCCAGTCACCACCGAGGATCAGCGGCAGACCGTTTTCACCGGTGCGATGAATGGCGAGATCAAGCGCAAGCGCCGCATGTTCGTAAAGCGTGACGGACCTGTCGCTTGTCTCCGGCTGGAAGAAAGCGTCATGCTGACCGGGCATCAATGCCGGCCCCTTCAGGAAGGGGATGCTTTCATCGAGGATGGCGGCATCGCCCGTGGCCGAGACATACTGGTTGATCGCATAAGCGAGCCAGACGACATCGTCCGAGATGGTCGTGCGGACACCGGCACCCGTTAGCGGCAACCACCAATGCTGTACGTCGCCTTCCGGGAACTGGCGGCCTGCCGCACGCAGGATTTGCTTGCGGGCAAGATCCGGCTGATAGAGCAGGAAGGCCAGCGTATCCTGAAGCTGGTCGCGGAAGCCGAAAGCGCCGCTCGACTGGTAGAATGCCGTGCGCGCCAGAATACGGCAGGCAAGCGCCTGATAGGGCAGCCAGTTATTGACCATATGGTTGAAGCCGGCATCCGGCGTGGAAACCTGCAGCTGGCCGGTAAAGCCCGTCCAGAATGCCTTGCTCTCGTCCAGCACCGACTGGAAGTCTGCCTGGCGTGCATCTTTCACCAGCGCTTCGGCTTCTTCCGCATTATCGGCATCACCGAGAATGAAGGTCATGTGCCTTTCTTCGCCGGGCTTTAGGTGGATTTCCTGCATCAGCGCAGCACAGGGATCGCCATCCACCTCGGTGCTGCCGCTGAGTGCGGCACCGGATACGATGCCCTGCGGTGCCTGTGCCGAACCAAAGCGGCCGATGAATTCCCGGCGGCTGGTGGTGAAACCGCTCGCCTCGCTGTCAAGCGTCAGGAAGGACGTGCGGGCGCTATAGTCGATGCTGTAAGGGTTCGACGCAAAAATCGCGTTGCTGGCGGCATCGTGCCTGCTCAGAATGAACGGCGCGGACTTCTGGCCGTTATTGCCAAGTACCCATTCCACATAGGCATAGACCTTCAGGCGGCGGCTTTTCGAGCCCTTGTTGCGAACGATGACCTGCGAGAACTTGACTGGTTTTTCGCGGTCCACAGTCTGTGTTACCTCGACTTCGAGCGTATCCGCCACGCCAGTAAATACGGAGTAACCAAGACCATGGCGGGTTTCAAACAAAGCTTCGGGATCACGCGAGAGTGCGGCACAGGGCGTATAGAGCTTTCCTGTTTCCACGTCGGCGACATAGAAGGCCTCACCCGGTCGGTTGATGACGGGATCGTTGCTCCATGGCGTCAGCTGATAGTCGCGCGAATTGCGGCTCCAGCTGAAACCTGCGCCTTCGGCCGAAATATGGAAACCGAAATTCTCGTTCGAGACGACGTTGATCCACGGATGCGGCGTGGACTGCCCGCCATTGAGGCGCACGACATATTCCTGTCCGCCCTTGGCGAAGCCGCCAAAACCGTTCCAGAAATCGAGATCGCCCGCATCCTCGACCGGCTCCGCGATGGGGAAGGCCGGAACAGGCAAACGTGCCTGCGCAGCATCGGTCGTGCCATCTGGACCGCGATGGGCCGCAAACAGCGATACCGCACGGTTGATCTGGTCGACGATCTTGCCGTTGCGCACATGCAGGACGACGCGGGAAGCCGCCAGAAGCGCACTCCAGGTCTCTTCGTCCGTCAGATCCCGACGCACGGAGAACACATGGGGTCGGCCGCCATCGGCAGGGTTGATGCGGCGCTGCGCCTCGGAAATATGATCCAGCGCATGCTGCATGTCCTGCGCATAGGACGCGGCCCGTTCGTTGACGATGACGAGATCGAAGATCACGCCGCGTGAACGCAGATATTCGTGAGCGCTCAGCGCCTCACGGGCGATATCCATGTCCATATCGTCGTTGATGCGCAAGCTGAAGATCGGGAAATCACCCGAAATAGCAAGCGGCCAAAGGGCGCGCTGCGAGGCGAGACCCGTTTTCAGCGTTTCCGAATCCGCACGCAGATGCATATCCGGATAGGTCAGATAACGGCCGAGATGCTGGAAGGCGGCCGCCTGCTGCGAGGTGACGCCGACATGGCGCATCTGCACCTGCGTGCGTGTCCAGGCATGCACGAGTTCATGGGCGAAAGCGTCGGGGTGACGGTAACGGTCGATCGCCTTGTCGACTTCCTCGCGGCTCGGCGCGGCAATCGTCCAGAAGATCACACTCACCTTCTTGCCCGCCGGCACGCGCACGGTGCGGCGCAGCGACAGGATCGGATCGAGCGTAAAGCCGTCAGCGCTGGAAAGCGTCGCACCGGCATCAAAGGCTGCGGCTTCGCGCAGTGACCGGCCGCGACCGATGAACTTGGCGCGATCCGTCTCGAATTCCGTCGGACGCGACGGGCCGGCATTGTCGGCGGCCAGATGCGCGATGACGGTTCCCGGCTCGTTCGGGCTGCGACGGTTGCGCCAGGCGCGGATGACATCGCCACGCCGGCCGATTTCCGTCTGCACGAACATGCGCGAGAACAGCGGATGGGCGTTGTCGTCATCCTCGGAAGCAATGACCGGCTCCATATAGGAGGTCACTTCGATGTAGCGATCCTCGGAACCGACATTCAGCAGGGTAATACGGCGCCCTTCGGCATCGTGCTCGGTGGCGACGATGCATTCGACCACGCTCTGCAGATCGCCGATGGTCTTGTGGAACTCGGCCTTGTCGTCGGTGAAGATGGTTTTGGTCTTTTCACCTTCGGCAACGCGCGGCTCGGCCGTGGCACTCCACCATTGTCCATTGGTGGTGTCGCGCAGGAAGATGAAAGTGCCCCAGCGATCTTCGGTGGGGTCGGCCTTCCAGCGGGAAATCGCCTGCCCGTTCCACTTCGAATAACCCGCACCTGTAGAAGTGAGCATGGTCGAATAGTGGCCGTTCGAAAGGAACACCACTTCGCGGTCGCGCACGGCCGGGTCGGCGATGGAGCGCACTTCCGCACGCAAGAGATCCGCCTGTTCCTTGCCGGGAGTTTCCGGCTCGTATTTGGCGCTCATGACAGGCACTTCGCGCGGCGCCTTCTCCTGCAGCAGAAGCTCGGCGGCCTCGATTACCGGATCGGAGTGGAACAGTTCACGCAACACGCCGTCAAAGGCAACGTTGGCGACAGCCGCAATCGACATGCCATGGTGGTGGGCATAATAATTGTAGACAATCGCGCAGACCTTGCCATCCGGCACACGCGTCGGCGTGAAGTCCACCGCATCGTGGAAGCCATATTGGCCAAGCGCGCCAAGCTTGCGCAGCTTGTCGAGGTTCTCCAGCGCACCGTCAGGATCATATTGGCTGGCGAGGATCGAGGCATAAGGCGCGATCACCGCATTCTGACCAAGGCCACGCTTGAGACCCAGCGTCGGCACACCGAAGTTGGTGTACTGGTAGTTCATGTTGTGATCGCGGGCGTTGAACGCCGCTTCGGAAATGCCCCATGGCGTGCCGAGACGGCGGCCGTGGTTCATCTGCTCCTTGACGATCAGATTGTTGGTCTGGTTGAGGATGCCACCCTGACGCTCCTGCATGACGAGCGGCGGCATCAGATATTCGAACATAGAACCCGACCACGACACCAGCGCGCCCTGCGCGCCGATCGGCACCACCTGGCGGCCGAGGCGGTACCAATGCTCGGTCGGCAAATCGCCCTTGGCGATGGCGAACAGGCTGGTCAGGCGGCATTCGGAGGCCAGAAGGTCGTAGCAGGCCTCGTCCAGCTCCTTGCTTTCAACACGGTAGCCGATCGACAGAAGACGGCGATCCTTGCGGTAAAGGAAGGTGAAATCCATCGAGAAGGCGAGGTTGCGGCTGCGGTCGCGCAGCGAGGCAAGACGCTGGCGCAGTGGCTCCATATTGGTGAGATCGATGGCGCTGTCGGAAATATGCGCCTCGCAGGATTCGACGAGTAATTGCGCCCAGCGGGTCACTTCCGCACTCTGCGCGGACTTCACCTCGTGGTCAACATTGGTGGCGAGCTTCTGGATGTCGCGCGCAAGCACCGCCAGATTGATAACGCGGATCGAGGCGAATTCATGCTCACGCTTAACGGAGGCAAGCGCGTTCGAGAAGCCGATGATGCGCTCCTCGAGGCGGCGATGCAGCGGGCGCAGGTTCTTGCGGTTGTCGGGCAGGGCCTTCAGCGTTTCGCGCAGGATGCCGGCAACATCGCCGATACCATCCAGATTGCCCTGAAGATGGGCGGATGGCGCTTCCGCCCAGTCGCGGCAGGCGGACGAAACCGCAATCAGGTGACCGGCGAGATTACCGCTGTCCACCGCAGAAACATAGCGGGGTCCAAGCGTCTGCAATGTGTCCGTATGGTACCAGTTGTAGAGATGGCCGCGATGCTTTTCCATCTTTTCAACGGTCTGGATCGTGTTCTCGATCCGCTCCAGCGTATCGGCAAAGCTGATCCAGCCGAACTGGCGCGCCGAAATGACGGACAACAGATAGACGCCGATATTGGTGGGCGAGGTGCGCGAGGCGACGATCGGCTCCGGCGTCTCCTGGAAGTTGTCCGGCGGCAGGTGGTTTTCCTGCGGCGTCACGAAGGCCTCGTAATAACGCCATGTGCGACGCGCGATCTTGCGAAGCTCGAAGGAGACATGTTCCGAAACGAACAGGCGATCCTCTGTTTCGGCAGACTGGCTGACATACCAGGCGACGGCAGGAGACAGAACCCAGAGCAGCGTGAAGGGAATGCCGATCAGGAAGGCATTATCACCGGGCAACGCTGCAAACAGCAGGCCGAGCATGGCCACCACGGGCGCGTGCCACATCTGGCGGAAATAATAGCTGATGCCACCCTGCGCGCTCGATTGCATGCTGGCGGCGGTGCGCCATTCCAGCATCAGCTTGTGACTGACGAGCAGACGGTAGAGCGAACGAACGATCGCATCCGTCATCATGCAGGCGGAATCGGCAATGAAGACGATGCGCAGCGCAACCTGCGCATTGGTGGCGCGGATTTCCGACCAGATAGTGTGGAAATGCGCCTGTGGCACGATGTCGGTCGAACGCGGCACGAGGCCGGACAGCAGGGAAAGCGTGGGCGCGACGAAGAGCGAGAAGATCAGCAGGATCTGCCAGATCAACGCGCCGAGCGGATCCATGAAATACCAGCCGAGAATCGAGGCGAAGAACCAGGCGATCGGCGTCAGCGAACGGCGCAGATTGTCGACCATCTTCCAGCGGCCAATGGCGGTAACGCCACGCGCGCGGTCGAGAATATAGGGAAGCAGCTGCCAGTCGCCACGCGCCCAGCGATGCTGTCGCGACACTTCCACCTCGTAGCGGGTCGGGAAGTCCTCGACCAGTTCCACATCGGTCACCAGCGCGCAACGCGCGAAGGAGCCCTCGAGCAGATCGTGGCTGAGGATGGAGTTTTCTTCGATCCGGCCCTTCAGCGCCGCCTCGAAGGCATCCACATCGTAAAGGCCCTTGCCGGTGAATGTGCCTTCGGAGGTCAGATCCTGATAAACGTCGGAAACGGTGAAGACGTAAGGATCGATACCGCGGTTGATCGAGAAGACACGCTGGAAGACGGAAGCGTCCTTGCCGGTCGTGAGCGAGGGCGTTACGCGCGGCTGCAGCAGCCCGTAACCTTCGACAACACGGCCGGAAACAGGATCGATCACCGGACGGTTGATCGGGTGATGCATCTTGCCGACGAGCTTGGTCACCGCATCGCGCATCAGGCGCGTATCGGCATCCAGCGTCATGACGTATTTGACATCCTCCGGCACGACATTGGCGCCGCCGAGGAACGTCGTGTCCTTGTCGCCGCGCAGCAGCATGTTCAGTTCATGCAGCTTGCCGCGCTTGCGCTCCCAGCCCATCCAGCAGCCTTCGGCCGGATTGTAGATACGGCGACGATGCAGCAGGTAAAAGCGAGTCTTGCCGTCAAAGGCATAACGGCCGTTCAGCGCCGCAAGCTCGCGCTTGGCATAGTCGAGAATCTCAAGGTCCTCATCGGACTGCTCGTATTGCGCGTCACGCCAGTCGCTGACGAGCGAGAAATAAATCTCGCCATGCGGATTGGCGAGATAATGCACCTCGATATTGCGCATCATCTCGTCGACGCTGTCGCGACTGGTGAGCATGCAGGGCACGGCAACCAGCGTGCGGGCATCCTGCGGGATGCCGTTCTTGAACTCGTATCCAACCAGCCGGAACGGCTTTACGAAGAAGGTGACGAGCGTGTTGAAGAGACCTGTCGCCCCTTCCGAGGCGGGAAGTGCAAACATCAGCAGGAAGGCAGTGACGACATACCACGGCATGCCCGCTTCCGCGAGGAACCAACCAACCGCCAGCATTGCAAGCGCAGTGATCAGAAATACCGGCGCGGCGATTGCCAGCCAGTTGAACTTGCGCATCGATCGGACGATGTGCTGCGACACCAGCGGCCGGTAACCCAGTGCCTTTTCAAGCTCGAAGCGGCGCTGGCCGACAAGCACGGAGCCGACATTGACGCGATGGTTTTCGTCAGCACCGGCAGGCATATCGGCCCGTGCCATTTCGACGGCGGCGCGCGCAACCTCCACTTCAGTCTTGGGAGAGCGGCGGGCCAAAAGCTCGATCGTGTTGCGATAAGTGTTGCGCGAACCGAAATCGAGAACTTCGTAATCGGTTTCCTCGCGCAGAACCTTGTCGATATGGCTGACTTCCTCAAACCACACCGACCACTCGGTATCGTCGATTTCCCGCAGGCTCTTGACGATGTTGCCCATCGTCACATTGCCGGACGCCAGACGATTATGTTCCGACATCATGACGTTTTCGGCATCGGTGCCGGCGGCATGCAGACGTTCTTCGAGCCACGCGACGGCAAAGCCCGATGTCTGTGAGCCGTTACGGAGGCGATAGAGGAACTGCGTCGCGAAAGTCGGATCGTCGACCAGCGAATCGACCTGCTTCAGAAGTGCTGCCGAGGCTTCGGCATCGTTCAGCCGGATGATCTCATCGACCACCTCATTCGCCTTCTGGCGCATGCGGCGCGAGCGTTCCACACGAATGGAGATGCGGCGCAGATTTTCGATGAGGACAAAGCGGATGATCGAGGGCAGCGCCCACAATTCGCCGATCTGCAGCGTCTTCGACGTCTGGTAGCCATCCACCAGCGCCGTCATGTTCTCGCGCGAAACCGTGCTGTGGGTATAGGCGACATAAAGCCAGCCAAGCGCCATGACCCGCGGAATGGTCACGCCGCCAACCGTCATCGTCGGCAACTGGCGATAGAACTTGCGCGGAAAATCGCGCCGCACTTCCTGGATCGCCTCTTCGATGACGTAGTGATTGTCGAGCAGCCATTCCGCCGCCGGCGTGATGGTCGCGCCATTTTCCGAATCGACAGCCGTCGTGCGGTAAACCCGCAGGATTTCCTTCTCGTTCTCACGGTGACGCTCGAAGAAATCGAATTCCATGAAGCCGGGAAGACTATCGGCGCCATCGCGGGAAAGCGTGGCACCGGCATCATGCAGTTCCTCGATCGTCATATAGGACGCACGGATCGAATCATTATGGTCGATCTGCTTCGTCTCGGAATCACGGGCGGCGGCGGTCGGGGTGATATGAAATGACATCGGGCTCGTATTCTGAACTTTAAGGGATAGTTGTTCGACTTGACCGTCATTTCGTCCGCGGCGGGAACACACACGAAATCGGGCCACGCTATATTTATGACTTATCCTGAACCTTCGGTGAACCGGACCGGGCACCGGGCGGATCGGATTATCCGATGACGGATATCCGTGGGCGCGACATCGGGCGGCACAATCTTTCCGAAAAATTTGCAAGGCGGAAGATCGGTGCGAACAGGGGATTTCCGGCGACAGGAAAATTTCCTCCCGCGGCCCGGCAAAGCCGTTCCGATCGGATTTCGCACACTCCGCAAGGGCGAAAATTGTTCGCGCAACGCCCGATAGTCCCCCGTTGACAACCTGAAAGGCAACACAAAGCCGAGAAGGCCCGCGCCACATCCGAAAGAAGCTAATGCCCCAGGACGTCAATAGTTCCATGCCACCTGTCGCAGCACGATGCAAGCGCTGAATTTCAGGGCATTTCAGGCGCCGGAACGCCTCTTCCGCGCAGAGACATATGCTGCTAAGTCCTTGCTAAAATACGTCGGAAAAAAGCGGCGCAAACCGGGACTTCGAAAATGACCAGACAGACCGCCAACGTCACCTCCTTTGCCAACCATATGCCGGATGTGGTGGCGATCCGCCACCATCTGCACCGCCATCCCGAAATCGGCCTTTCCGAATTCAGGACCTCGGATTTCATTGCCGAAAAGCTGATGGAAATGGGCTATGAGGTGACGCGCGGGCTTGCCGGCACCGGCATTGTCGCAACGCTGCGTAATGGCGACAGCGAGCGCACGCTCGGCATTCGCGCCGATATCGACGCCCTGCCGATCCATGAGGAAACTGGTGCGGAATATGCCAGCGCCAATCAGGGTGTGATGCATGCCTGCGGCCATGACGGCCATACCGCCATGCTCCTGGGTGCGGCAAAGATCATTGCCGAACGCCGGAATTTCGATGGAACGCTGCATCTTATCTTCCAGCCGGCGGAAGAGAATTTTGGCGGCGCCCGCATCATGATCGAGGACGGCCTGTTTGACCGCTTCCCATGCGATGCGGTTTTTGCCCTGCATAACGATCCCGGCGTGCCCTTCGGGCAATTCGTGCTGCGCGACGGACCGATCCTTGCCGCCGTCGATGAGTGCAGGATCACCGTCAACGGTTATGGCGGCCACGGCGCCGAACCACAGGATGCCGCCGATCCCATCGTTGCCGGTGCAAGCATCATCATGGCGCTACAGACCGTGGTGTCCCGCAACATTCATCCGCAATTGTCGGCCGTCGTCACCGTGGGCGCATTCCATGCCGGTGTTGCCAGCAACGTCATTCCCGAAACGGCGGAGATGCTGCTCACCATCCGCTCCTTTGATGCCGGCGTGCGCGACGAACTGGAAAAGCGCATTCGGGCGATAGCCGAAGGCCAGGCCGCAAGCTACGGCATGAGTGTGACGCTCGATTACGAGCGCGGTTATAACGCAACGGTCAACCACAAGGCGGAGACGGACTATGTTGCCGATCTCGCCCGCCGCTTTGCCGGTGCTGAAAAGGTGGTCGAGATGCAGCGCCCGTCGATGGGCGCGGAAGACTTCGCTTATATGCTGGAAAAACGGCCCGGCTGTTATTTCTTCCTCGGCACGGCGCGCACCGACAACGACCCGCCGCTGCACCATCCGAAATTCGACTTCAACGACGACATCCTGCCAATTGGAACGGCTTTCTGGGTGGATCTCGCCGAGGACTACCTGAAGGCGTGAGTGGACGTGAAAAAGGCCGGTCGGAGGAGCGACCGGCCTTTAGTTCTCAAGCACCCTGATGGAAAAGACGGGAGGATCAGGGAACGAGACCGAATATGACGGCGGCGACAAACGCCACGCAGACACCGACAAGAGCCGCATGAACCGAATCTCTCCAGCTTCGCGGCGACTGGGGCTGCGAGACAAAGTCTTTTACTTTTCCTGCCTTGGAATAAGACATCGTGCGCTCCCTTCCCTGTCTGGCCCGTCAAACGGGCAATGGTTAATCTCACCCAGAGAATAGCGTCATCCCCTACTGTTCCAGTAGAGATAAAATTCCATAAGAAGCGCCAATTGGGAAAAATAGGGGTCGCCACTTGCCTCCCGACAAGCATCAATCTACCCATCGCGGAATATTAGCGCAGCGCGGCGGCGTTCGTTCAAATGAACTATCTGCGGACAGGGAGACATGATGGATATCGACACCATCATCATTGGGGCAGGAGTAATCGGGCTGGCGGCGGCCCGTGAACTGTCGATGCGCGGCCTCTCTGTCATCGTCCTCGAGAGCGAAAAGGAATTCGGCTCCGCGACCTCTTCCCGCAACAGCGAGGTCATTCACGCCGGGCTTTATTATCCGGCCGGAAGCCTCAAGGCCCGCCTCTGCGTCGAGGGAAAAAAGAAGCTCTATGCCTTCTGTCAAAGCCACGGTGTTGCACACCGCCGCTGCGGCAAACTCATCGCGGCGGCAGATGAAGCTGAAACGGCCCTGCTGGCCGGGCTCAAGGACAAGGGCGAGGCCAATGGCTGTGAAGACCTGGAGCTGATCGATGAACGACAGGCGCTTTCGCTTGAACCCGCTCTCGCCTGCAGGGCGGCCCTGCTTTCGCCCTCGACCGGCATCATCGACAGCCATGGTTATATGCTGGCGTTGCTCGGTGAGGCGGAAGACCATGGCGCCGCTCTTGCCTTGAACGCCCCTTTCGAAGGGGCGCAGGCAATCAGCGGGGGTTTCCGGGTTCATGTCGGCGGCAAAGAGCCGATGAGCCTGACATGCCGCCTGCTCATCAATTCCGCCGGCCTCATCGCGCCGATGGTGGCAAAAAAGATCGAGGGACTGTCGGCACAAGCGATCCCTCAGGCGCGTTTTGCCAAGGGCAGCTATTTTTCGCTGGCAGGCAAGTCGCCGTTTTCACGGCTCATCTATCCCGCACCGCATACCCACGGCCTTGGCGTGCACCTCACGCTCGATCTCGCCGGTCAGGCCCGGTTCGGCCCTGACGTGGAATGGGTCGAAACCATCGATTATGCCGTCAATCCCCGCCGCATGGAGGGTTTCGGCGACGCGATACGGCGTTATTGGCCGGGCCTTCCAGAGGGTGCCTTGGTACCCGCCTATTCTGGCATCCGGCCAAAGATTTCCGGACCCGACGAACCTGCCATGGATTTCCGCATCGACGGACCGGAAACCCACGGACTTGCCGGCCTCGTCAATCTTTTTGGCATAGAAAGCCCCGGCCTGACCGCCTCGCTGGCGATCGCCGCAGACATTGCGGCACGGCTCAGGTATTAATTTCAGGCTGCCGCCTCAGCCAAAACGCGACAGCGCATCCGCCATGATCCCGGGATCGACATTGCCGCCGGATGCAACTGCAATCACCATTTCACTCTCCAGTTCACCACTATGGAAAAGTGCCGCGGCAAGAGCCACCGCACCGCCGGGTTCAACAACGATCTTCAGCCGGTTGAAGGCGAGGACCGCAGCCCGCAGCGCTTCCTCATCAGTCACGGCAATGCCTTTTCCGCAAAGCCCGGCCATGATCGGGAAAGTGATGTTACCGGGTTGCGGAGTAACGATAGCGTCGCAGATCGAACCAGAGGTCGCGGCGTTACGCTCTATCTTACCCGCAGCAAGGGAGCGCGCCACATCGTCGAACCGCTCCGGTTCTGAAGTCCTGACCCTGTAGTTCGGTGCTTTCGCGGCAAGCGCGAGCGAGATGCCGGATGTGAGGCCACCGCCGCCGCAGGGCACCAGAACCTCTGCCGCACCGATCCCCAACTCCGCGCCCTGTTCAGCAATCTCCAGTCCCACCGTGCCCTGCCCGGCAATGACCAAAGGTTCGTCGTAAGGCCTGATCAGCGTCAGCCCACGTTCGCGCGACAGCCGGTCGCCAATGGCGTCTCGATCCTCGTTGGCCCGGTCATATAGCACTACCTCCGCCCCATAGGCGCGGGTATTGTCGATTTTGATCTTCGGCGCGTCGGAGGGCATGATGATGACGGCGGGAACGCCGTGCAGGCGGGCGGCGAGCGCCACACCCTGCGCGTGGTTACCGGAAGAAAAAGCCAGCACGCCCTTAGAACGCACCTCGGCAGGCAGGCCGGAGACGGCTGACCAGCCGCCGCGAAACTTGAAGGAACCCGTCCTTTGCAGGCACTCGGCCTTTACGAAGAGCTTTCGCCCGGCAATCTCATCCAGAAACGGTGATGACAGCAGCGGTGTCCGCACCGCCTGATTGCCGATGCGCTGACGCGCCGCCTCGATCATGGAAATATCTGTCATGCCCTGCTCCTGTGATGCGGATTTGCAGGTACATTAGGAGGTCGCAATCAAATGCGAAACCGTCCGGAAAAGAAAAATCCCCGGCCATAGTCGGGGATTTTCATCATGTCTGATCATTGCCCAATCAGTGATTGTGCCGGGGCATCTTCTCGGCAATCCTTCGGAAATCCGCAGCCCCATCCAGAACCGCGCCGTCCGAAAGCTGCGTCACCGATTGACGGTAGATGCGCTGCCAGGGCGTCGCATCCGCCGGCACCGCCGGGATGCCATCAGCCTTGCGCGCTTCAAGTTCTGCCTCCGGCACCAGCGCGTTGCATGCACCCTCATTAAAGTCGATGCGGATCACGTCGCCGGTGCGAAGCCAGGCCAGCCCGCCACCGGCTGCACTTTCCGGCGAGGCATTGAGGATTGACGGGCTGTCCGCCGTTCCCGATTGCCGGCCATCGCCGATTGTTGGCAGGCTGGTGATGCCTTTTTTCAACAAGGCATCCGGCGGCTGCATGTTGACGACCTCAGCTGAACCCGGCCAGCCGAGCGGCCCCGCCCCGCGAATGACAAGGATGGTGCGCTCGTCAATACCGAGCGATGGATCGTTGATACGGGCGTGATAGTCTTCCGAACCATCGAACACCACACATTTGCCCTCGAAAATGCCTTCGCGGCCCGGCTCGCTCAGATAACGCTGCCGGAACTCCGCCGAGATCACACTCGTCTTCATGATGGCGAAATCGAACAGATTGCCCTTGAGCACGAGGAAACCGGCCCGTTCCTTCAGCGGCTTGTCGTAGGGAAGGATCACGTCGCGATCGGTCGATTCCCGCCCGTCCAGATTTTCCGCCATGGTCTTGCCGGTCACGGTCGGACAGTTTCCATCGAGCTTGCCGGCCTGCAGAAGCTCCCACATGATCGCCGGCGTGCCGCCGGCGCGGTGATATTTCTCACCCAGCCATTTTCCGGCCGGCTGGACATTGGCCAGCAGCGGAATATCGTAACCGTGGACCTGCCAATCCTCTTCGAAAAGCTCGACGCCCGCATGTTTCGCCATCGCCGCGAGATGCGGCTGAGCATTGGTCGAGCCACCGATTGCCGAATTGACGCGGATCGCGTTCAAAAACGCCTCGCGCGTCATGATGTCGGAAGGCTTGATATTTTCGACAACCAGTTCAACGGCGCGTCGGCCGGTGCGATAGGCCATCTGGCCGCGCTCGCGATAAGCGGCCGGGATCGCGCCGCAGCCGGTGAGCGACATACCGAGCGCTTCCGCCATGGCATTCATGGTGGACGCCGTGCCCATGGTATTGCAATGGCCGACGGAAGGAGCAGATTCGAGCGCCGCCTGCAAGAATTCCTCGCGGGTGATTTCGCCCGCACCATATTTGCGGCGCATGCGCCAGATCACCGTGCCGGAACCGACCAGATCGCCGTCATGATAACCGTCGAGCATCGGACCCCCGGAAAGCACAATAGCCGGAATATCGACCGTGCTTGCCGCCATCAGCGCCGAAGGCGTGGTCTTGTCACAGCCCGTCGTCAGAACGACACCGTCGAGCGGATAACCGTAAAGCACTTCCACGAGGCTGAGATAGGCAAGATTGCGGTCAAGCGCCGCGGTCGGGCGCTTGCAGTTTTCGAACATCGGATGGGTCGGAAACTCGATGGGAATACCGCCCGCATCGCGGATACCGTCACGCACCCGCTTGACCAGTTCCACATGGACGCGGTTGCAGGGCGTGAGATCGCTGCCGCTCTGCGCGATACCAATGACAGGTTTACCGGAACGCAGCTCTTCCGGCGTCACACCGTAATTCATGAAGCGCTCCAGATAGAGAGCTGTCATGTCGAGATGGTCAGGATTGTCGAACCAGTCCTGGGACCGGAGGCGGCGCATGGGTGTCTTGTCGTCGCTCATCAGATCGCCTCAGCCCTGTTCCCGATTGTTGAGTTTTTCGAGGTAAAGCAGGATGCCGCTATGGTCGATATCTGCGCCGCCGTCGCCGACGAAGTCATCGAATTCGCGCGTTACCTGCTGAGTCAAAGGCAGCGTCAACGACAGATCCTGCGCCGTCGCCAGCACGCCGTTCAGATCCTTGAGCTGGAACTTCGACGGGCCGCCCGGCACGAAATTACGCTTCACCATGCGCTCGCCATGCAGTTCCAGAATCCGGCTTTCGGCAAAACCGCCGCGTATGGCATTGCGGAAACCTTCGCGGGATGCACCGCCCGCTTCCACAAGCATCATCGCCTCGGCAACCGCGCCGATGGTGATGGCGACGATCTGCTGGTTGGCAAGTTTGCAGAGCTGGCCCGCGCCTGAGGGACCGACATAGGTCAGCCGGCCCATCGGCGCAAAGACATCGGCAAGATCCGCAATCAGAGCCTCGTCACCGCCGGCCATGATGGCGAGCGTACCGGCAGTCGCACCCGGAACGCCGCCGGAAACCGGCGCATCGACGTGATGAATGCCCAGCGCCTCAAGCCGGGAGGAGTGGTCGCGCGCAATCGGCGGCGCAATCGAGCTGCTGTCGATCACGACAGCACCTTTTTTAAGCGCTTCGGCCACGCCCGCCTCGAACAGCACTTCGCCCACGGCCTTGCCATCGCTCAGCATGGTGATGACGATATCGGCACCTTTGGCGGCGTCCGCCGACGATGCCGCCAGAACTGCGCCATCAGCAACAAGAGCTTCAGCCTTATCCACGCTACGGTTCCAAACGGAAACCGCAAAGCCCGCGCCTAGCAGACGCCGGGCCATCGGCCCGCCCATCAGGCCCGTGCCGATAAAGGCAACCGACCGCTTTTTCTCCTCCCCACCGACACTCATTTCAGTGAACCTCCCAGTTCGTCTTCGATATGCACCTGAATGATCTCTTCGAAGGAGCTTTCAGCCGTGAAGCCCAGCTCGCGGGCGCGCTTGGCTTCGAAACCGGGCGCCCAGCCTTCGCACATGCGCATGATCATCTCGTTCGGCTCGCGGCGAATGAGGGCGACGGCCTTTTCACCGGCGACCTTGCGCAGCGCTTCGATCTGTTCGCCAACCGTGGCGCTGAGACCCGGCATCGACAGGTTGCGGCGCGGACCGACCTTTTCGACGTCAATCGTCGCACCATGGATGAGGAAACCGACGGCGGAACGCGGCGAGGCATGCCAGTGGCGAATGCTTTCCGGCACCGGCAGAACCGCTTCCTGGCCGACCAGCGGCTCTCGCAGGATATTGGAGAAGAAGCCGGAGGCGGCGGCATTCGGCTTGCCGGGACGAATGCAGATGGTCGGGAGACGAATGCCGATACCGTCGAAGAAACCGCGGCGGCTGTAATCGGACAGCAGCAGCTCGCAAATCGCCTTCTGTGTGCCGTAGCTTGTCAGCGGCGTGGTGTGGAATTCATCCGGGATCGGATAGGGAAGCGGTGCGCCAAACACGGCGATCGACGAGGTGAAGACCACGCGCGGCTTGTAACCATCCTTGCCGTTGGCAATGCGGATGGCGTCGAAGAGATAACGGGTGCCGTCGAGATTGATGCGGTAGCCCTTGTCAAAATCGAGTTCAGCTTCGCCGGACACGATGGCGGCGAGATGGAAGATGGCATCCGGACGGGCGTCCACCAGCTTTTCAGCTTCACCCGGAGCGGAGAGATCAGCTGCGCGCGCATCGACAGCACCGGAAAAACCGGCGGGTGCCTCGGGCTGGAACACGTCAATAAGCGTGAACTTCTCGATCGGCTTGCCACCGAGCGATCCATCTTTCACGAGACGCTGCGTCAGCTTGCGGCCAACCATGCCTGCGGCGCCGATGATTGCGATATGCATGTCTTCCTCCTCTGTGTCCCGGTCATTCTCCCGAGACCGAAAAAACATCATCGGCCGATGGACCGATAAATTAGCTTGTAAGGTTGTCTGATAACCTTATATGATCCGATTGAAAATAGTATTTTTTCACAAACTAACAAAAGCAGGGGCGCCGGCAAAAGCAAGGCCACAAACCCTTGCCTTCATATTTTAGGGCGGATTGGACGGAGAGGGTGGAATGACGATCGTGAGTGAACACGATATCGAGGAATTGCGGTTCTCGCTGAAGAACAGGCTTGGCGAAGCTCTGCTGCTGACATCGCAGGAAGACATGCTGCGCTATTGCCGCGACTGGCACGGGGATGTCACCAGTTCGGCCGTGGCCGTCATCCGCCCCCGCTCAACGCAGGAAGTGTCCGACACGGTGCGCGCCTGCGCCGAACTCGGCCTCGCCATCATCCCCCAGGGCGGCAATACCGGACTGGTGCTCGGCGGCATTCCCGATGCTCCCAAACATCAGGTCGTGCTGAGCCTTGAGCGTATGAACGCCATCCGCACCATAGACAGCGACGATTTTTCCGCTGTCGTTGAAGCCGGCTGCATTCTCTCGGAATTCAAGGATGCCGTTCAGGACAAGGGCATGTTCTTCCCGCTGTCGCTCGGCGCGCAGGGCAGCTGCCGCATCGGCGGCAACGTCTCCACCAATGCCGGCGGCATCAATGTTCTGCGTTACGGTATGACCCGCGAACTGGTGCTGGGTCTAGAAGTGGTCCTGCCGGATGGCACTATCTGGAACGGCCTGTCGACCCTGCGCAAGGACAATCGCGGTATCGATCTGAAGCAGCTTTTCATCGGCGCAGAAGGAACGCTCGGCATCATCACCGCCGTTGCCGTCAAGCTTTACCCCAATCCAGAACATGTCGAAACCGCGCTGCTTGGCCTCAATTCGCTTGACGACGCCATCAAGCTTTACCGCCGCGCCCGCCGCGAATGTTGCGATCTGATGTCCGCCTTCGAATTCATGCCGCCCGTCGCCTTCACGCTGGCGATCGAAGCCATACCCGATCTCAAAATGCCGATCGCCGGCGATTATCCGGCCTATGTGCTGATGGAAATTTCCGGCTCCGGTCTGGTGGATACCGCCGATCTAATGGGCCGCTTCCTTGAGGGCGTCATGGAAGACGGTCTGGTGCTGGATGGCGTCATTGCCTCCTCGCGTGCGCAGGCGCAGTCGCTGTGGCTTTTCCGTGAGGGCATGAACGAGGGTCAGGCGCTGCGCGGCAGCCATATGCGTACCGACATTTCGGTGCCGCTTTCGAAACTCTCGGCTTTCGTGGCCGAGGCCGAAGCGGAACTTGCGGAAAAACTGCCGGAATGCCTTGCCGTTTCCTATGGCCATGTCGGCGACGGCAACGTCCATCTCAACGTCTTGCCGCCCAACGGTGCGACACCGCAGGAGCGTGAGGCGTTCATCTACAAGTCCAAGACACTCGTTAACGAGGTCCTCGACCGTTACGTCGGCAGCATCAGCGCCGAACACGGCATCGGCCGCCTGAAACGCTCCGATTTCGAAAGCCGGCTATCGGATGTGCAGCGCCGGATGATCACGGGTTTGAAAAATGCCTTCGACCCCGATTTGCGGATGAATCCCGGTTGCCAGATAAGCCTGCAACCGGATAGCTAATCGAGGAACGGCACGGGGCGGCTGAATACGCCGCCCTTTAAAACCCGCTGACGGTGAAGGAGGAAGTCGCCTGCAGCGGGTAAGATGAACCAATCGTTTCTGCGGAACGGGAGCAATCATGACGCTGGAGTTCAATCAGATACATCGCAACGACCATCTGCCCGGCCGGATCGCCGCGGAGATCGCACGCGAGATCAATGATTCGAAACTCGGGCCGGGCGACAGGCTGCCGACGGAACATGTTCTGGCAAAAACCTTCGGTGTCAGCCGCTCGGTCATTCGCGAAGCGATCGCGCAATTGCGCAATGAAGGTTTCGTCGAAACCCGCCAGGGCGTGGGTGCATTCGTCACCGATCCCCGGCAGAGGCTGTCCATCCGCATCGAGCGCTCCCGTCTGAACGACCCTGAAAATTTTCGCGATCTTTTCCAGCTTCGTATGCCCCTCGAAATCGAGGCGGCGGGGCTGGCCGCATTGCACCGCAGTCCGCAGCAACTGGCGCGGCTGGCGGCGGCGCTGGAAAAGATGAAGACCGCTGACGACTGGTCGACGGAAGGTGTTGCCGCCGATCTCGACTTTCACCGCATTCTGGCGGAGGCAACCCAGAACGAATATTTTCTGATGTTCCTCGGTTTCATCGCGGAACGCATCAGCTCGGCCATCAACATCGCTTTCTCCCGCGCGGTTTTTGGTGACATTCTCGAGGTGACGATCGCCGAACATGTGGCAATCTACGAGGCCGTCGGGAAGGCCGACGCAACAGCCGCCAAGAACGCCATGCGCAAGCACCTGATCGGCGCCGCAAGCCGGGTCAATCTCGAACTGGATATCTTCTGAAAAGAAAAATAAACGCGTAAACCGTAAAGCTATAGGACAGGTTTCCGGGCTTTGCGGATAACCAGCGATAAAAGACGATAATTTTGTCGGTGAGACCGCTAGACTCGCTTCAAAAGTCATACTAAGAAGAATAAGATTAGGTTGTCAGACATCCAGACAATAAGACCGCAGGAGGCGGCCTGTCGGAAGGCTGAAAGGGGAGGACATATATGACCGGCAAAAGGTCCATCGACGCTACTGCAATTCTGCCTGAGGATTATGAAAACGCTTTGCTCGTCGGCCGCGTCTGGTCGAAAAGCGAAGGCGGCCCCTGCCCCGTCCTGCTCAAGGATGGCGTGCTTTATGACCTCACCTCTATCTCGCCCACCATGTCCGAACTTCTGGAAAAGACGGATCTGGTGGAGCGGCTTGCCGATACCGGAACATTCATCGCACTCGGCACGCTCGACGCCTTTCTCGACGGCTCGGCCGGCGAACTCCTCGCTCCCAACGATATTCAGGCCGTCAAGGCCGCAGGCGTTACCTTCGCCGACAGCATGCTTGAACGGGTGATCGAGGAGCAGGCCAAGGGCGACCCTCTTCGTGCGCAGGAAATTCGCGGAAGGCTGGCTCCGGTTCTCGGCGACAACCTCAAAGGACTTGAGGCCGGTTCAGAAAAAGCAGCGGAAGTGAAGAAGCTGCTCCAGGAAATGGGCCTCTGGTCGCAATATCTGGAAGTCGGCATCGGTCCGGATGCGGAAATATTCTCCAAGGCGCAGGCCATGGCCTCGGTTGGCTGCGGCGCGCTGATCGGCGTTCACCCGAAGTCGCAATGGAACAACCCGGAGCCGGAAGTGGTGCTCGCCATTGCCTCCGACGGCCGCATTGTCGGTGCAACCCTCGGCAACGACGTCAACCTGCGCGATTTCGAAGGCCGCTCCGCCCTCCTGCTCAGCAAGGCGAAGGATAACAACGCATCCTGCGCGATCGGCCCCTTTATCCGCCTGTTTGACGGACGCTTCACTATCGAAGACGTGAAGAAGTCGCAGATTTCGCTTCTGGTCGAAGGCGAAGACGGTTTCACCATGACGGGTGTAAGCCCCATGGAGGCGATCAGCCGCACGCCGGAAAACCTTGCATCCCAGCTTCTGAACCGCAATCATCAATATCCTGACGGAGCCGTCTTTTTCCTTGGCACGATGTTCGCGCCGGTGAAGGATCGTCATGGGCCGGGTCTCGGTTTCACCCACTCCAGGGGCGACCGTGTCGAAATCTCCTCGCCCAAGCTCGGCAAGTTGATCAATTGGGTCGCGACAACCGACGAGTGCCCGGAATGGACATTCGGCACCGCGGCCCTGATGCGCAATCTGGCGAAACGCGGGCTACTCTGAGCGATCAGCAGAGGTGCGTGCAGTTTTTGCGAAAAACCCATAGGTGGAGCATTCGCGGCGATCCTTAGCCGAAAATGCTTCAGATATTTCTTCGGGAGGGGAAAATGCAAAAGACCATCAATCTCTTTTACCGGATTCTCGAAATCATTCTCGTCCTGCTGCTTGCCGGCATGTCGATCATGGTCTTCGTCAACGTCGTCATGCGTTACACGATGAATTCCGGCATCAACATCTCTGAAGAACTGTCGCGCTATTTCTTCGTGTGGCTGACTTTCATCGGCGCCGTGCTGACCTTTCGCGAAAACAGCCACATGGGCATTGAAACGCTCGTGATGTTCCTGTCGCGCCGCGCCCGCGTTTTTTGCATGATCGTATCGAACATCATCATCCTGGCCTGTTCCGCCATCTTCTTCTGGGGAACCTGGAAGCAGTCCGCCATCAATGCCAGCATGCATGCCCCCGTCACCAAGCTTTCGATGATCTGGGTATATGGCATCGGCATGTTCACCGGCGGCCTGATGTTCATCATCGCGCTGGAGCGCCTGTACCGTTATCTGACGGGTCGCGTCACAGAAGACGAAATCGCCCAGTTCGCGGGCGAGAACCTGACGATCGAACAGCTTTCGGAGCGCTGATACCATGACACTTTTCGTTTTTGTCGGCTCTCTGCTGGGGGCCATGGCGATCGGCGTTCCCGTCGCCTTCTCCCTGATGTTCTGCGGCGTCGTGCTCATGTGGTACATGGGCATGTTCAACACCGCGATCATCGCCCAGAACATGATCTCGGGCGCCGATACCTTCACGCTGCTCGCCATCCCCTTCTTCATCCTGGCTGGCGAACTGATGAATTCCGGTGGTCTCTCCCGCCGCATCATCGACTTCGCGATCGCACTCGTCGGCCATATCCGTGGCGGCCTCGGCATCGTGGCGATCGTCGCAGCCATCATCATGGCCAGCATCTCCGGTTCGGCCGCAGCCGATACCGCAGCCCTTGCCGCGATCCTCATTCCGATGATGGCGAAGGCCGGTTACAACATCCCGCGCTCCGGCGGCCTCATTGCCGCAGGCGGTATCATCGCGCCGGTCATTCCGCCGTCCATGGCCTTCATTGTCTTCGGCGTCGCCGCCAACGTCTCGATCACCCAGCTTTTCCTCGCCGGCATCGTTCCGGGTATTCTGATGGGCACATCGCTCATCGTCGCCTGGCTGATCGTGGTGCGTAAGGACAACGTAAAGCCCCTGCCCAAAACCTCGGGCAAGGAACGTCTGCTCGTGACCGCTCGCGCCGGCTGGGCGCTCGGCATGCCTGTCATCATTCTTGGCGGCATCAAGGCCGGCATCATGACACCGACGGAAGCTGCCGTCGTTGCCGCCGCCTATGCGCTCTTTGTCGGCATGGTGATCTATCGCGAATTGAAGCCGGCGGACCTGTTTCATGTCCTCCTGCGTGCTGCCAAGAGCACCTCGATCATCATGTTCCTCGTCTGCGCAGCACTCGTCTCCGCGTGGCTCATCACGGCTGCGAATATTCCGAACGAAGTGGCTGGCTATATCGAGCCGCTGATCGATCGCCCGATGCTGCTGATGGCCGCGATGATGGTGCTGGTTTTCATCGTCGGCACGGCGCTCGACCTGACGCCGACCATCCTCATCCTGACGCCCGTTCTGATGCCTATCGTCAAGCAGGCGGGCATCGATCCGATCTATTTCGGTGTACTCTTCATCATCAACAACGCCATCGGCCTGATTACCCCTCCGGTTGGCGTTGTACTGAACGTCGTCAGCGGCGTCGGGCGCATCCCGCTCGGCAAGGTCACGGTCGGCGTCTGGCCGTTCCTCGTTGCCGAAACCATCGTCCTGGCGCTGCTGGTGATTTTCCCGGACATCGTCCTGGTGCCTCTGCAGTACCTTCGCTAATCGATACTTTTTCTCGACCACAATCCAAGGGAGGATATTATGAGAAAGCTTCTTCTGACCACCACCGCCATCGCTTTCGCCGTTGGCGCGGCAGCCCCGGCAATGGCTGAATTCAACAGCCGCAACATCCGCGTCTCGAACGGCATCAACCAGGACCACCCGGTTGGCAACGGCATCAAGGCCATGCAGGCCTGCCTCGACGACAAGTCGGGCGGCAAGCTGAAGCTGACGGCATTCTGGGGCGGCGCTCTCGGCGGCGACCTTCAGGCAACACAGGCCCTGCGCTCTGGCGTTCAGGAAGCCGTCGTGACGTCGTCGTCGCCGCTCGTCGGCCTCATCCCGTCGCTCGGCGTCTTCGACCTGCCGTTCCTTTTCGCCAACGACAAGGAAGCCGATGCCGTCATGGACGGCGCCTTCGGCGACATGATGAACAAGAAGCTGGAAGAACAGGGCCTCGTCAACCTGGCCTACTGGGAAAACGGTTTCCGCAACCTGTCGAACTCCAAGCACGCCGTGAACAAGTGGGAAGATTTCTCGGGCCTCAAGGTCCGCGTAATGCAGAACAACATCTTCCTCGACACCTTCCAGAACCTCGGCGCCAATGCGACGCCGATGGCTTTCGGCGAAGTCTTCTCGGCGCTTGAAACCAACGCGATCGACGCACAGGAAAACCCCTATGTGACGATCGACACCTCCAAGTTCTACGAGGTGCAGAAGTACATCACCGAGACAAACCACGCCTACACGCCGTTCCTCTTCCTCTTCTCCAAGCCCATCTTCGACAGCTATACGGCTGAAGAACAGACGGCCCTGCGCGAATGTGCAGTCGTCGGCCGCGACGAAGAGCGCAAGGTCATCCGCGAACTGAACCAGAAGTCGCTGGAAAAGATCAAGGCTGCCGGTCTCGAGGTCAACTCGCTGTCTCCGGAAGAACAGACCCGTATCCGCGAGAAGTCGATGGTCGTTTACGAAAAGCACAAGGCTGAAATCGGCGCCGATGTCGTTGACGCCGTTCTGGCGGACCTGAAGAAGATCCGCGGCCAGTAAGCCTGTCTGTATTGAATAAAAAACACCCGGAAGTTCGCTTCCGGGTGTTTTCGTTTGCAGAAAGAAAAAGGCTGCCGAAGCAGCCTTTCCAGAAAATCAGGACGCCGTGCGGTTCTGGCGGTTGGCGATGAGGTCTTCCACCACTGCCGGATCGGCAAGCGTCGACGTATCCCCCAGCGCACCAAAATCGTCCTCGGCGATCTTGCGCAGGATACGCCGCATGATCTTGCCGGAGCGCGTCTTGGGCAGGCCCGGCGCGAACTGGATCTTGTCCGGCGTCGCAACCGGCCCGATCTCGTTGCGGACGTGCTTCACCAACTCCTCGCGCAGCGCATAATCGCCATTCTGCCCCGCCATCAGCGTGACATAACAATAAATGCCCTGTCCCTTGATAGGGTGCGGATAACCGACCACGGCCGCTTCCGAAACGAGATGATGCGATACCAGCGCCGATTCCACTTCGGCAGTACCGAGACGATGGCCGGAGACGTTCAGCACGTCATCGACACGACCGGTGATCCAGTAATAACCGTCCTCATCGCGCCGGCAGCCATCGCCGGTGAAATACTTGCCCTTATAGGTCGAGAAATACGTATCGACAAAGCGCTGGTGATCGCCATAAACCGACCGCGACTGGCCCGGCCAGCTGTCGGTGATGCAGAGATTGCCGTCGGCCGGCCCTTCCAGCACATTGCCTTCAGCATCGACAAGCTGCGGCTGCACGCCGAAGAATGGCCGTGTCGCCGAACCCGGCTTCAGATCGGTCGCGCCTGGCAACGGCGATATCAGAATGCCACCGGTTTCCGTCTGCCACCAGGTATCGACAATGGGGCTCTTGTCCTCGCCGACCACATGGTAATACCATTCCCATGCTTCCGGATTGATCGGCTCGCCAACCGTGCCCAGAAGCCGGATGCTGGAGCGCGACGAACGCGTGACGAACTGGTCGCCAGCCCCCATCAGCGATCGAAGCGCTGTCGGCGCGGTGTAGAAGATATTGACCTTGTGCTTGTCGATGACTTCCCAGAAACGACCCTGATCCGGGAAGTTGGGAACGCCTTCGAACATCAACGTCGTCGCACAATTCGCAAGTGGCCCGTAGACGATGTAGGAATGGCCTGTGACCCAGCCGACATCGGCCGTACACCAGAAGACCTCGCCATCCTTGTAGTCGAACACATATTCATGCGTCATCGACGTATAGACGAGATAACCACCCGTCGTGTGCAGAACGCCCTTCGGCTTGCCGGTGGACCCTGATGTGTAGAGGATAAACAGCGGATCTTCCGCCCGCATCTTCGCCGGCGGGCAATCCGGTTTAACCGTGGCGATTTCCTGATGGTACCAGATATCGCGGCCGGGCGCCCAGCCGGTCTTGCCGCCGGTGCGGCGCACGACCAGAACCTTGTTGACGATGACATATTGCTTGGCGGCGATATCGATCGCCTTATCGGTATTTTCCTTGAGCGGGATCGGCTTGCCGCCGCGCACGCCTTCATCGCAGGTGATGACGAAGGTCGATTCGCAATCGACGATACGGCCCGCCAGCGCTTCCGGCGAGAAGCCGCCAAAGACGACGGAATGCACCGCACCGATACGCGCGCAGGCGAGCATGGCATAGGCCGCTTCTGGTATCATCGGCATGTAGATGGTGACGCGGTCGCCCTTCTTGACGCCGTGCTTCTTCAGCACATTCGCCAGACGGCAGACATAGTCATAAAGCTGGTTATAGGTGATCTTCTTGTCGATATAGGGATTGTCGCCTTCCCAGATGATCGCCGTGCGCTCGCCATGCGTCTTCAGATGCCGGTCGATACAGTTGTAGGAGACGTTGGTCAGGCCGTCCTCGAACCACTTGATCGGCACTCTTCCCTTAAAGGAAGTGTTCTTGACCTTGGTATAGGGCTTGAACCAGTCGATCCGCCGGCCGTGCTTGTCCCAGAACTTTTCCGGATCCTCGACGCTCTCCTGATACCATTTCTGGTAACGCTCATTATCGATGAGCGTGCGGGCTTTCGCCGATTTGAGCACCGGGTAGATTTTGGCAGACATGAACTCCTCCTGAAACCAAGTATGTCTTGTTTTAGCGCGCGCCCAGAGACTCCCACCTCGGGCATGTGGTGAATTCATAGCAGGTCAATGACTGACGGCAATTAGACAAAGGCATTTGTTTTGCAAAGAATTGCAATTATGATGCAATCCGGTTATAGAGCGCCAATATCCCGGAAATCAGTGGTTGATACCACGCCCGCGACCCCGGCGCGGACGGACAGAAGGACTGTATCTATGGCTCAACAATTGCTCATGCCAAAAGCTACGGCTGTATGGCTGGTTGACAACACCGCGCTGTCGTTCGATCAGATCGCCACGTTCTGCAAACTGCATCCGCTTGAAGTCAAGGCGATTGCCGATGGTGAAGCCGCGCAGGGCATCAAGGGTCTGGATCCGATCGCGACCGGACAGCTTTCCCGCGACGAGATCGCCCGTGCCGAAGGCAACCCCAACCACAAGCTCAAGCTTTCCGAGCCGAAGGTGCGCGTGCCGGAATCAAAGCGTCGCGGCCCGCGTTATACGCCGGTGTCCAAGCGTCAGGACCGTCCGAACGCCATTCTCTGGCTGGTTCGCAACCATCCGGAACTGAAGGATGCGCAGATTTCGCGCCTCGTCGGCACCACCAAATCCACCATCGAACAGATTCGCGACCGCACCCATTGGAATTCGGCCAACCTGACGCCGATGGACCCGGTAACGCTCGGCCTCTGCAGCCAGATCGATCTTGACCTTGAAGTCGAACGCGCATCGCGCGGCCGCCCGCTGCCAACAGCCGAAGAACTCGGCAACACGCTGCAGCCAGCAACGGCGACGGAAGGTCTGGATTACAATTTCCAGCGCGAGGAAGAACAGCAGATCGACGCCGACGCCGTCTTCAAGAAGCTTTCCTCGCTGAAGTCTGCACCGAAGGACGAAGACGAGGACGATCAATACTGATCGAAGTCTTTCCGACATTTGAAACCCGGCCGCAGTGCCGGGTTTTTTGTTTTAAGGATTTTACCGGGTGCCGAAGATCGCCGAGCCGACCCGGACGCTGGTGGCACCGAACTCTACGGCGGTTTCGAAATCGCCGGACATGCCCATGGAAAGCTTCTCAAGGCCACATTGCCTGGCAAGCTTCGCCAGAAGCGCAAAATGCGGCCCCGGATTTTCCTCCGCCGGCGGAATGCACATCAACCCCTCGACCGACAGTTTCAAGTCGTCCCGGCAAAAAGCTACGAAAGCGACCGTTTCACGCGGATCGATGCCGGCCTTCTGCGGTTCAAGGCCGGTGTTGACCTGTACATAAAACCGCAGGCTGCGGCCCTGTTTGGCGCATTCTTCGGAAAGCGCGCGGGCGATCTTTTCCCGGTCCACGCTCTCGACGACATCAAACAAAGCCACCGCATCCGCAGCCTTGTTGGATTGCAGCGGTCCGATCAGACGCAGTTCGATAGCGGGTGTCTTTTCTTTCAGGGCAGGCCACTTGCCCTGCGCCTCCTGCACACGGTTTTCACCAAACACGCGCTGCCCGGCATCGATGACGGGCTGGATCGCCTCCGCGTCGAATGTCTTCGAGACCGCGACGAGCGCAACATCCGTTGCCTTGCGGCCGGATTTTTCCGCAACATCCGCAATGCGCTGCCTGACATCCTCAAGACGTGCTTCGATTTCCATCACAAGACCTTTTTTAAACCGTTCGAACCGCTAACTAGACGCCGATTGCCTTGATGCCAAGCGGGTTTAGCACCATTTGAAGCACGCTGGCCAAGATTGAACGCCCGAACGCCCCGCCAAACTTGACGCCCCGGTCGTTTCATGGTGAAGGTCAGCGCAAATTTTTCCCCTCGATACCCGGAATTCTACACAATGGCCATCGAACGTTACAATCCTCGCGACGCCGAGCCGCGCTGGCAGCAGAAATGGAACGAAGACAACGTCTTCGTCACCGACAACAGCGACCCGCGCGAGAAATATTACGTTCTGGAGATGTTTCCGTATCCATCGGGACGCATCCACATGGGCCATGTCCGCAACTACGCCATGGGCGACGTCGTTGCGCGTTACAAGCGCGCGCGCGGCTTCAACGTTCTGCACCCGATGGGCTGGGACGCCTTCGGCATGCCTGCCGAAAACGCGGCAATGCAGAACAAGGTTCACCCCAAGGACTGGACTTACCAGAACATCGCCACCATGCGCGGCCAGCTGAAATCCATGGGCCTGTCCTTGGACTGGACCCGCGAATTCGCCACCTGCGATGTGGAATATTACCATCGCCAGCAGGCGCTGTTTATCGATTTCATGGAAAAGGGTCTGGTCTACCGCAAGCAGTCCAAGGTCAACTGGGATCCGGTCGACCACACGGTTCTGGCCAATGAGCAGGTGATCGACGGTCGCGGCTGGCGCTCCGGCGCGCTGGTCGAACAGCGTGAACTGACGCAATGGTTCTTCCGCATCACCGATTTCAGCCAGGACCTACTGGACGAGTTGGACGAACTGGATCAATGGCCGGAAAAAGTGCGCCTGATGCAGAAGAACTGGATCGGCCGTTCCGAAGGCCTGTCGCTGCGCTGGCAGACCGTCGCTGACACGGCGCCGCAAGGTTTTTCCGATATCACCGTCTATACAACGCGCCCCGACACCCTGTTCGGCGCCTCCTTCCTGGCGATCGCCGCTGACCATCCGCTGGCAAGGGAACTGTCGGCGAACAATTCTGATATTGCCGAGTTCTGCGACGAATGCCGCCGCCATGGCACCTCTTTGGCAGCGCTGGAAACCGCCGAAAAGAAGGGCATCGATACCGGCGTCAAGGTCGTGCACCCGCTGGACCCCAGCTGGGAACTGCCCGTCTATGTCGCAAACTTCGTATTGATGGATTACGGCACCGGCGCAATCTTCGGCTGCCCTTCGGGTGACCAGCGCGATCTGGATTTCGCCCGTAAATACGGCCTTCCGGTCGTGGCCGTCGTCGCACCCGAAGGTCCCGACGCCGCAAGCTTCACCGTTGAGGACACCGCCTTCACCGATGATGGCGTGATGATCAATTCTGGCTTCCTGAACGGCATGAAGACGGCTGACGCCTTCGAAGCCGTCGTGCAGAAGCTGTCCGCTGAGACTCTGGGGAATGCACCCCAGGCCGAGCGCAAGGTCAATTTCCGCCTGCGCGACTGGGGCATTTCCCGCCAGCGTTACTGGGGTTGCCCTATCCCGGTCATTCACTGCGAAGTCTGCGGCGTGGTGCCGGTTTCGAAAAAGGACCTGCCGGTCAAGCTGCCCGACGACGTGACTTTCGACGTGCCCGGCAACCCGCTGGATCGCCACCCCACATGGCGGCACGTTTCCTGCCCGCAATGCGGCCATGACGCGCGGCGCGAAACCGACACGATGGACACCTTCGTCGATTCCAGCTGGTATTACACCCGCTTTACAGCACCGTGGGAAGACCAGCCGACCGACCCCAAGGTCGCCAATCACTGGCTGCCGGTCGATCAATATATCGGCGGCATCGAGCACGCGATCCTGCATCTGCTCTATTCGCGTTTCTTCACCCGCGCCATGCGCGAAACCGGCCATGTCGGCGTCAAGGAGCCCTTCAAGGGCCTGTTCACGCAGGGTATGGTGGTTCACGAGACCTATAGCCACGGCGAAGGCATGAGCCGCGAATGGATAGCCCCCGCCGACCTGCGCATCGAAGAGACCGACGGCGCACGCCGGGCATTCCTGTTGTCTTCCGGCGCAGAAGTGAAGATCGGCTCCATCGAGAAGATGTCGAAGTCGAAGAAGAACGTGGTCGACCCTGACGATATCATCGCATCCTATGGGGCCGATACCGCACGTTTCTTCGTTCTGTCTGATTCGCCCCCTGATCGTGACGTCATCTGGTCCGAAGCGGGTGTGGAGGGCTCAAACCGCTTCGTCCAGCGCGTCTGGCGCATTGTCGGCGAAGTCGCGAGTGAGCTGAAGAGCGTCAAGCCGAAGCCGGCGGCCGAGGGCGAAGGGCTGGTAGCCTCCAAGGCGGCACACAAGACGCTGAAGGCCGTTCAGGACGATCTGGACAAGCTCGCCTTCAACAAGGCGATCGCCCGCATCTATGAGCTGGTCAACGCGCTCGCCGGGCCACTTGCGGACGTCGCAGCAGGCGGAAAGTCTGACGACGTCAGGGCAGCTGCTCGCGATGCCGTCGAAATCCTCATCCGCATCATCGCCCCCATGACGCCGCATCTGGCGGAAGAATGCTGGTCGGCGCTGGGTAATGAGGGTCTCGTTGCACAGACACCGTGGCCGGTCTTCGTCGCCTCGCTGGTTGAGGAAAACGACGTGGTCATGCCCGTGCAGGTCAACGGCAAGAAGCGCGGCGAATTGACAATCGCGCGCGATGCGGATCAAGATGCGGTCCGTGCGGCTGCCCTTGCTCTGGATGCCGTCAAATCTATTCTTGCCGGTGGCGAGCCCAAGAAAGTCATCGTGGTTCCGCAGAGGATTGTGAACATTGTTGTCTGACGTTTTTTCGAGATGGAGCCGCGTCGCGGCAGCAATTTCCGTCGTGATGATGGCCGGTCTTCTGGCGGGCTGCCAGGTGCGCCCGCTTTATGGCGAGGCTTCCGGAACCAAGGAGAGGCTGGCGGCTGTCAGCGTCTCCGAAGTCGGTGGCAGGGTTGGGCAGGAAGTCCGCAACCAGCTGATCTTCCTGATGGCTGGCGGCGCGGGTGAACCGGCCACGGCCCAGTATAATGTCAAGATTTCCGTAAGCTCGAGCGCCACCTCCACGGAAGTCGAGAATTACGACCTGACGACCCGCACCAACAACAACTATGACGGCCCTTATCCCGGCCGCGTGGTGATGAGCGGTCAATATGTCCTGACGCGTATTTCCGACGGCCAGATCCTGCGCTCCGCACGCCGCAGCGTGACGGCGCAGGTGGACCTGCCGCAGCAGGAATTCGCCAAGATCAGGGCAACCCGCGACGCCGAAAACCGTGCGGCCCGGGAACTGGCTGAAATCATCCGCACTGATATCGCCGCCACCCTCGGCCGCTGAGAGCCAAGGCCGTGGCGGAGATAAAATCGCATGAATTTGAGCGCTTCGCCGAAAATCCGGCGGAGCGCTTTCGCGTTTTCGTGCTCTATGGTCCGGACCGCGGCCTTGTGTCGGAACGGGCAACCCTCATCGCCAAAAAGACTGGCATCGACCCGGATGACGCTTTCGCATCTTTGAAGCTGACCGCATCCGATCTGCAGGGCGATCCCGGTCGCCTTCTCGACGAGGTGAACGCCATCGGCCTTTTCGGCGGCGAAAAACTCGTCTGGATCAAAAGTGCGGCGGCGGAAAAGGCACTGGTGGACGCGCTCCAGATTCTGGCCGAGACACCGCCAGAGGCGAGCTTCCTGATTATAGAGGCTGGCGACATCAAGAAGGGCACGGGGCTGCGCAAGATCGCGGAACCCGCGCGCTCCATCGCCGCGATCCCCTGTTATGCGGACGATGCGCGATCTTTGAACGCATTGATCGATCAGGAGCTTTCCAACGACAATCTGCGCATCGCGCCCGCCGCACGACAAAGGCTGATCGAATCCCTGGGTGGCGATCGCATCGCATCGCGCAACGAAATCCGCAAGCTGGCACTTTATTGCCGTGGCGCGGAAGTGATTGAAGAAGAAGACGTGCTGGCCATCATCGGCGATGCCAGTACGGTTTCCGCTGACGATGCCGTTGACGCCATCCTGAAAGGCGACAGAAACGCCTTTTTCCACGCCACCCAGAAGATCGTCTCGTCGAAGACGCCGATCTTCCTCGTGCTTCAGGGATGCCTCAAGCAATTCCAGCTGCTCGACCAGATGCGCGCCGAGATGGACGAGAAAAAGCAGCAGGCCGGTCAGGTCATGCAGACACTCGGACGCCATATCCATTTTCGCCGAAAGCCGATCATCGAAAGGGCGCTGCGGACGTGGCAGCCGGCTGCGATCGCCCGCGAGATGAACCGCCTGCAAGCAGCCATATTGCAAAGTCGCCAGCGGCAAAGCCTGGAAGACAGCGTGGCTCTTTTGACGTTGCTATCGACCACCCTGCAATCCGGCCGCGGCGGATGACCTGCTGAAATTCAGCAAAAAGCCCTCGCGCCTGTGCTGCGAGGGCTTTAAAAATGACGGCGCAAAAGACGCGCATCGTCGAAAAATCAGTCGCCCTGACCGGGCTCGGCGGAAAAATAAAGCTCCAGCTTGCCCTCAACGCCATCCATTTCCTTGGCCTCGGGCATGGGATCACGCTTGATGGTGATATTCGGCCAGATCGCCGCATATTCCGTATTGAGCTTCAGCCACTTGTCGAGACCCGGCTCCGTATCGGGCTTGATCGCCTCGGCGGGACATTCCGGTTCGCACACACCGCAATCGATACATTCGTCGGGGTTGATCGCGAGAAAATTTTCACCCTCGTAGAAGCAGTCAACGGGGCAGACTTCAACGCAATCGGTATATTTGCAGCGAATGCAGTTGTCGGTCACGACATATGTCATGATGAACTCCAGAATATGCAGACCGGGTCTTTGAGCTTCGGAACACAAGCCGACGCCCGGAATTCAGACAGGGCAATTTCGCAAAGGAGGTAATGCCTTTGACTTCAGATAGCAAGGATAAACAATTCTGAAAACGGGGCCGACCTGGAGGTTTATTCTAATCTTTGCTTCCGTCACTATCCGACAAAAACCTGTCGAGCGCCCGACGCTCTTTTTTTGTCGGACGGCCGCTGCCCGGCTCGCGCATCGCCTGCTCCAGCGGGCTCAACCTGTCGGAAGGCTCCCGTGGCGGCGTCAGATCGTCGTAGAGAAGTCTGGCTTCCTCGTAGGGTCCGCGTCGCTCCCCTCCGGATTTGATGACAAGCACCTTGTCCATCCGCTCGAAACCGATATCTAGCCGGTCAGCGGCCTTCACCAGATGGCTGGGCTGGCGGATAGTGACACCGTTGACCTTGACCTTGCCCGACTGAATATAGCTTTGAGCAAGCGAGCGGGATTTGGCCATGCGGGCAAAGAACAGCCACTTGTCCAGACGCTGACGCGTGCTCTCCAGTGGCTGTTCGTTGCTCCCCATGGGCTTATTTCTTCAACTGCTCCTTGAGAGCAGCGAGCTTTGCGAAAGGCGAATCCGGATCGATCGGCTTCTCCTTGCGTGGCGGCTTGGCTTCGAAACGCTGCTGACCCTGCGGCTTTCCGCCACGGTCATTACGGTCCGGCCTGTCCTTGCGCTCACCACGGTCTTGACGATCGTTGCGATTGCCACGGTCAGGACGTCCGCCATCACGCTTGCGCTCGCCCTCGCCACCACGATTGGCAGCTTCGCGATTTGCGCCGTCACGGTTGTCACGACGGCCTTCGCCGCGACGTTCGCCCTGCTCACGGGGAGCCTGTTCACGGTTTTGACCGCGATTGCCGGGACGACGGTTTTCGCTGCGCTGATTTTCGTTGCGGCCACCCGGACGCCACAAAAGAACAGGCTTCGGCTCTGCAGCCTCCGTGCTTTCTGCGGACACGGCCTCGCTTGCACCAGCCTCTTCGGCAACGGCTTCCGCGACAGGCGTCTCCGCAGCGGTTTCGCTGACGGCTTCCACAACCGACGTCTCATCAACAGCTTCGCTCTCCGCGACAGCCGCCGTCTCTGACGCCTGCTCTTCGGCGGCCGGCTCATCCTGCTCGGTCTCGGCGCTTTCCTCTTCCGCCACCGTCTCAGCGGCGGCCGGAGCGGCAGCACCGGTCTGGCTGGCGAGGAAGACCTGCGCCTCCTCCGCTGTCACCTGATCGGCGCGGTAACCAAGACCCTTGAGAATCTCTTCCATATCGTCGAGCGTCGCGCCGAGAATGGAAAGCATCGCAGTCGTCGTCGTGAAACGGCGGCCGTCATAGGCACCTTCCGGACGCGGCTGCTGGCCGGGCTTCCACTGCAACAGCGGACGGATGAGATCGGCCAGGCGCTCGAGAATGTCGATACGCACGGCGCGCTTTCCGAGGAAGCGGAAACCGGCAAGCTTGTAGAACATCCGCTCGAATGCGGGGTCCGTCACCACCGAGGTACGGCCGGCGGCCAGAACCGGAATGAGATCGCCATAACCCGGCTTGCCGAGGCCGTCATTCTTCAGCGCCCAGAGCAGCGTGACAAGCTCCGCCGGAGCGGGCTTGAGAAGCGCAGGCAGGAAAACATGATAGGCGCCGAAACGCACACCGTAACGGCGCATGGAGGCACGCGCATCCTGATCCAGCGACTTCACATCTTCGGTGACGTCGCGGCGGAACAGAACGCCAAGATTTTCCACCAGCTGGAACGCCAGCCCCTTCGCCAGACCCTGAAGGTCTTCGGCACGCGAAATATCGTCCAGCGGCTTCAGCACGGTCGCAATCTGGTGATTGACGAAACGTTCGACACGCGCCAGCGCATGATCACGGGCATTGCCGCTCAACTGCTCGTCGGCGACGAGGATCACCCGCGGCTTCATAATGTTATCACCTGCCGAAAGGCGGGCCACCGGTTCGCCCAACCAGCGAACCAAACCATCGGAGCTCAAAGCGAGATCGCCGTTTCCACTGGCATGCAGACGCGCTGCGCGCGCCTCGTATTCGAGAGCGAGCGCCTTCTGGGCCGCACCTTGAACGGCCTTCTGATCCGGCCCTTCCATTCCCGGCACCGGCGTGAACCGGAACCCGGCCAATTGGCCGACGTGATGTCCTTCTACGAAGACATCACCATTTACACTGATTTCAGCTTCAAGCATCGCATTCTCTCTCAGGCGCCTCATGAGCACAGATGTCCTGCGATCAACAAAGCGTTTCGTCAACCTTTCATGTAGAGCATCGGACAATCGATCTTCGATTTCCCGCGTCTTTTCTTGCCAGTGTGTCGGATCGGCAAGCCATCCTGGGCGGTTCGATACATAAGTCCATGTTCTGATCTGCGCAATCCTTGCAGACAAGGTATCGATTTCTCCATCGGTACGATCGGCGCGGCGCACCTGTTCGCTTAAGAAATCTTCGTTCACCGTGCCACGTTTTACCAGATCGAAATAGAGCGTCGAGATCAGATCCGCATGCTGGGCGGGTGCGATGCGGCGATAGTCCGGAAGTGCACAAGCCTCCCAGAGTTTTTCCACCCGCGCATCGGTCGTCGTCACGTCGTTGATCTCAGGATAACGTGACAAATATTCGAGCGCCTGCTGGTCGATTGCCGGCAAGGCGCGGGAAAGACCCTGGATCGCAGGCGCGGCATCCAGACTGAGACGCAGATTGGCAATGGAGGAAAAATCGAAATTTTTCGTCCGCCACTGCAGCACCTTCACCGCATCGAACTGATGGGTTTCGATGCGTTCCACCAACTCATCATCGAACGGATCGACACGGCCGGTTACCCCAAAGGTGCCATCGCGAAGATGGCGGCCGGCGCGGCCGGCGATCTGGCCGATCTCACCTGGATTGAGATTGCGGAACTGGTAACCGTCGAACTTGCGGTCCTGCGCAAACGCGACATGATCGACATCGAGGTTGAGGCCCATGCCGATAGCGTCCGTCGCCACGAGATATTCGACATCGCCAGACTGGTAGAGCCCAACCTGGGCATTGCGCGTGCGCGGCGAGAGCGCGCCCATCACCACGGCCGCGCCACCGCGCTGGCGGCGAACGAGTTCCGCGATGGCATAGACCTCTTCTGCCGAAAACGCGACGATCGCCGTGCGTTGCGGCAGGCGGGTGATTTTCTTCTGGCCCGCATAAAAAAGCTGCGACAGGCGCGGCCGCTCCACCACCGTAATGCCCGGCAACAGCTTTTGCAGGATCGGGCGCATCGTGCCGGCACCCAGAAGCAGCGTTTCCTCCCGCCCGCGTAAATGCAGCACGCGGTCGGTGAAGATATGGCCGCGCTCCAGATCGCCGGCCAACTGCACCTCGTCGATCGCGACGAAAGCGGCCGTCGTCTCGCGCGGCATGGCTTCCACCGTGCAGACGGAATATTTGGCTTTGGGCGGAGATATTTTTTCTTCGCCGGTGATCAGCGCCACATTCGGCGCCCCCACCTTTTCCACGAGACGAGTATAAACCTCCCGCGCCAGAAGACGCAGCGGCAGGCCGATGACACCGCTGCCATGGGCAACCATCCGCTCGATCGCGTAATGGGTCTTGCCGGTATTGGTGGGGCCGAGAACGGCCGTGACACCGCGGCCGCTCAGGATCATGGGGCGAAAATTCAACGTACTATCCGCGAATCGACTTCATCTGCTTGGCCGCGCCGCCCGCCGTCGCTAAGGCGGGCCGCACGCACCACACATGGCAATGCCCGTCGGCAAAGGCAATAGGCCCTGCCCGCAAAGTGGCGCGTGGCGCTCTCTTCACGTAATTTTCCATTCAGATTCAGCCAGTTAAAGGAACAAAAAGAATCCGGCAAAAAACAGAGTCGATTGAGGTTTGGAACAGTTTGCGAACGAATCGAATACGAATCGCTGACTCAGCGGGATTCAGCTTTTGTTCTCCGCAACATCTGGTTGGCGAAGACACAGCTCATACCAGATTATGAATCCGGATAAGTCCTTGGCCGGATTCAGCTTTATGGCGAAGCCTTCCGGCAGAAAATACCGGAATCGGCTGTCAAGCGACAATCATAGGAAAGCCGGTCCGGAACACGCGGAAAAGGCCGGATCAGAGCGCCTCGCCAGTGAGCAGGCGTGGCGCATTCGCATCCGTCGTACCGGCGGCCTGGCCGATGAAATAGGATTTCAGACCCGGCAAACGATCGACCACACCCAGACCGAAATCGCGCATGATGCGGATGGGACCGACATCATTGGAGAAAAGCCGGTTCAGCACATCCGTCGTCACGCCCATCCGCAAGGTGTCGAAACGCCGCCAGGACTGGTAACGCTCGAGAACATTGAGAGAGCCGATATCGAGGCCAAGCCGGTCGGCCTCGACCACGGTTTCGGCCAGCGCCGCAACGTCCTTGAAGCCGAGGTTGAGGCCCTGGCCGGAGATCGGATGAATTCCGTGCGCAGCATCGCCGGCAAGTGCCACACGCGGCGCAACGAAGGAGCGTGCCAGTGTCAGGCCAAGCGGAAAGGCGCGGCGGGGACCGACGGGACGGACATGGCCGAGCTTGTGGCCAAACCGGCGCTCCAGCTCCTCCTCGAACACCAGATCATCGGCGGCCACCAGCCTGTCGGCATCCGCCTTGCGTTCTGTCCAGACGAGCGAGGAACGATTTCCCTTCAGCGGCAGGATGGCGAAGGGACCGGACGGCAGGAAATGTTCCTCCGCGCAGCCCTCATGCGACCGCTCATGTTCGACGGTAGTGACAATACCGGCCTGATCATAGTCCCATTGCACAGTCTTGATACCGGCCATATCTCTCAGCGCTGAGCGAACCCCGTCGCAGGCAATCAACAATCGCGCGTCTAGCGATGAGCCGTCGGAAAGGCTGATCGCCGTCGATTGCGCACCTGCGGTAAAGCCGGAAACACTGAGGCCGTGGCGAATTTCGATGCCAAGACGCTCGCAAAGCCCCCTGAGCGCCCCGACCATCGCGACGTTCGGAACCATATGGGCAAACGGCCTACCCTCTTCCACTGCTCCATCGAAGGTCAGAAACACCGGACGAACAGGATCGGCGGTCTTCGAATCGGTGACGATCATCCTGTTGATCGGCTGGGCCTCAGGTTCGATCTCGTTCCATATGCCGAAAACATCGAGCATGCGTGTGGCCGCCGCGATAATCGCGGAGGCGCGGACATCCTTCTTCCAGACATCCTCCGGAACAGCCTCGACCACCTGCACATTGAGGTGTGGGGCCGCCTGCTTGATTGCGACAGCAACCGAAAGGCCGACATATCCGCCGCCTGCCACCACCACGTCCAGCATCGCGCTTCTCCTCAAATCTTGTGCACCCATCATCGGCGCACTATAGACCATATGACATCTTCCTACAGCCGGAGCAGGTCGAAAAAATGTCGCATCCCTCGCAAACGTCCGACCCGATGGCCAACCTCATCGCCACACTCGACCTCGAGAAGCTGGAAGAGAACCTGTTCCGGGGCGAAAGCCCGCAAATCGGCTGGCAGCGGGTTTTCGGCGGCCAGGTCATCGCGCAGGCCCTGATTGCGGCGCAAAGAACGGTGGATGATAACCGCCAAGTGCATTCGCTGCATTCCTATTTCATGCGCCCCGGCGATCCGCTGGTGCCTATCGTCTACCAGGTGGAGCGCATTCGCGACGGCGCGAGCTTCTGTACCCGCCGCGTGGTCGCCATCCAGCATGGCAAGGCGATTTTCTCCATGTCGGCGTCGTTTCAGATCTTCGAGGACGGTTTTAATCATCAGATAAAAATGCCTGATGTGACGCCGCCCGAAAAACTGATGAGTGAAGAACAGATGCAGGCAGCCTTTCTGGCCAAGGCGCCGGCTTCGATCCGGAACTACTGGAGCAACAAGCGACCGATCGAGATACGTCCGGTTTCACTGACCCATTATATCTCGAAGGAAAAGCTGGAACCGCAGCAGGACATCTGGGTGCGCGCCGTTGGCGATGTGCCTGATAACCCGCGCCTGCAATCGGCCATTCTCGCCTATCTCTCCGATATGACCCTGCTCGACACCTCGCTCTATGCCCACGGCACGACGATTTTCGATCCTTCCATTCAGGTGGCAAGCCTCGATCATGCCATGTGGTTCCACCGCCCCTGCCGACTGGACGACTGGCTGCTCTACACGCAGGACAGCCCAAGCGCCTCAGGCGCCCGCGGCCTGACCCGTGGCAATATTTTCACCAGACAGGGTGAACTGGTCGCCTCCGTGGCGCAGGAAGGTCTGATCCGCAAAAGGGCAATTGATTAAATAATGCGCTTTTTTCAAAAACCGCACATTTAATAGACGAAAATTACGCGACTTCCTGCCCGTTTTTCAGACGTCCGTCATATAAATTTTATATTTCAATAAGTTAGACACGCCATCCAAAACTGGCACGCCCTTTGAATGTATGTCCGCAGTCGCTGTTACTGATCTGCCAGCGGCAAGGAGAGTCGGCTCCGTGCCGAGGACAAACAAAGGATGGGAAACCAGATGAAAATTGTGATGGCCATTATCAAGCCGTTCAAGCTGGATGAGGTGCGCGAAGCGCTCACCGGCGTCGGCATCCAGGGCCTGACCGTGACCGAAGTGAAGGGTTACGGACGCCAGAAGGGGCATACCGAAATTTATCGCGGCACGGAATATGCGGTGAGCTTCCTTCCCAAGCTGAAGATCGAGATCGCGGTCGCATCCGACGTTGTCGACAAGGCTGTCGAGGCGATCGCATCCGCGGCAAAGACCGGGCAGATCGGTGACGGCAAGATCTTTGTCTACTCTATCGAACAGGCCGTGCGCATTCGTACCGGCGAAACCAACACAGAAGCGCTTTGAAGCACGGCTGACAGGGGAGTTTTCTCGCTATGCAATTCAACAAGTTTTCAACACTCGGCAAGCTGGGCGCCGGTGCGGCAGCCCTGATGGCCCCGGCCATCGCCTTTGCCCAGGATGCCGCGCCGGCAGTGGCAGCAGCAGCGCCCGTTCCGGATAAAGCCGACACCGCTTTCATGTATGTCGCGACAATCCTCGTGCTGTTCATGATCATTCCCGGTCTGGCGCTGTTTTACGGCGGCCTCGTCCGCACCAAGAACATGCTCTCCGTTCTCATGCAGTGCACGGTCGTCGGCGCGGTCATGATGCTCGTCTGGGTGATCTACGGATACTCCTTCGCCTTCGGCGGCGGCACCGGTCCCTATTTCGGCGGCTTCGGCAAGCTGTTCCTGTCGGGCGTTTCGCTTGACAGCACGTCGGCAACCTTCTCCGAAGGCGTGGTGATCTACGAATACACCTTCATCGCCTTCCAGATGACCTTTGCGGCCATCACGCCGGCCCTGATCGTCGGTGCTTTCGCCGAACGCGTGAAGTTCTCTGCCGTCATCCTCTTCACCATCCTGTGGGCCACTTTCGTCTACTTCCCGATTGCACACATGGTCTGGGATGCGAACGGCCTGATCTTCGGCATGGGCGCTCTCGACTTCGCCGGCGGTACGGTCGTTCACATCAATGCCGGTGTGGCAGGCCTGATCGGCGCGATCATGGTCGGGAAGCGTACCGGCTTCGGCAAGGACATGATGGCACCCCACTCCATGACGCTGACGCTGGTTGGCGCAGCCATGCTGTGGTTCGGCTGGTTCGGCTTCAACGCCGGCTCAAACCTCGAAGCATCCGGTGGTGCGGTTCTTGCAACCATGAACACCTTCCTCGCAACGGCCGCCGCCATCGTTTCCTGGTCGCTGGTTGAAAGCTTCACCCGCGGCAAGGCCTCCATGCTGGGCGCTGCCTCGGGCATGATTGCCGGCCTCGTTGCCGTCACGCCTGCCGCCGGCTCCGTTGGCCCGATGGGTGCGATCGTTCTCGGCCTCATCGTCTCGCCGATCTGCTACTTCTTCGTCTCCGTGGTGAAGAACAAGTTCGGTTATGACGACACGGCCGACGTCTTCGGCGTTCACGGTATCGGTGGCATCATCGGCGCTCTCGGCACCGGCATCTTCACGTCGCCGCTGCTCGGCGGCACCGGCAAGGCTGATTTCTCGATTACCTCGCAGCTCTGGACGCAGTTCGTCGCCGTCGCCATCACCATCGTCTGGTGTGCGGTCGTCTCGGTGATCCTCTACAAGATCGTTGACGTGATCGTCGGTCTGCGGGTTCCGGTGGAAGCGGAACGTGAAGGTCTCGACCTCGCAACCCACGGCGAAGCCGCTTACCACTCGTAATCTAGGGACAAGGGGTTCTCCATCCCCTTTCCCAAAAGAAAGGCCCGTTTCGACGGGCCTTTTTCTTTGCCGCAAATCTGCTGAAAACAGCAAAAAACTGCATGGTTAACACGACATTAACCAGCAAGCGGTTAGTTTTCCCTGTCAATCCGGGATCAGGTCAACGGCCGGATCTTGCCGAAACCACAAAAATGACGGGTTCAGGGACATGGGCAGAATGCATTCTCCGACATTCGATGGTCGTCACACGCGCTTCGTGCTGACGGCGTTTTTCGTGCGTCAGATCATGGCTCTGGCCGGTTTCGCTCTGCTCGCGACGATCGCGCTGGGCATTGCCGCTCTCGCCACATGGAATGTGGCGGATCCAAGCCTGTCCTATGCCACGGGGAACCAGCCCACCAATCTCTTGGGTTACAGCGGCGCCATCTTCGCCGATATCGTCATGCAGTTCCTCGGGCTTTCCGCAATCATTTCCCTTCTCCCGGTCATCGCCTGGGCAATCACCCTGATCGCCGGCCGCAAATTCAGCCGGATACCCGTCCGCCTCGTCGCCTGGGTCGCAGGTACCATCGTCTGCGCCGCCTCGCTCGGCTGTTTTCCCGCCCCCGTCACCTGGCCGCTGCCGAACGGCATCGGCGGTGTCATCGGTGACATGATTCTCCGCTTTCCCGCCCTTTTCATTGGCGCTTACCCGACCGGCACCGTTGCCACCGTGCTGGGTGCCATATTTGCAGCACCCGCCGCCTGGCTGATGCTGTTTGCCGCAGGCGTTGTCGGCGGCTCGGACGATGAACTCGAGCGGGAAGAACCGGCGCCGGTTGCGAACAAGGCTCGCGCCGCGCGTGAGGTCGAAGAGGATGACGAAGACGACGGTGAGGGCTTCTTCGCCAACATTCTCGCCTTCGGCGCGCTCACACATTACTGGTATACCACCCAGGCGCGCTTGCGCCGCCTGTTCGGCCTGAAGTCGAAGTCCCTGCACGATGAATTCGAACACCCCTACGATTTCAACGAATATGAATTCGGCACCCTGAACGAACCCTCCCGCCTGAAGACCGCAATCAACCGCCTCGACCAGCGCGCCGAACCATCTTTCGAGGAACGCGCCGCATCGCGTCGGCAGATGTCGCCTCCTTCCATCGCTCTCGATCATGACGGCGACATGGATGACGAGCCGTCTTTCGATGCGGACGGACGCCGTCTGCCGAGCGGCATCCTCTCGGACGACGACAATGCCGACGAAGCCGATCAGAAATTCACTCCCAGACAGGCGCCGGGACGCGGGCAGCCCAGAATAGCCGCCGCCTCCGCACGCCCCAAACCCAGCGAACGCGTGGCAAGGGAGGCGCAGGCCTCCTTTATCGCCGCCGACGGTTTCCAGCTGCCAACCGTCCATCTTCTGGCCGAACCCAAGAATGTCGTGCGCGATAATACGCTCAGCGCGGAAGTGCTGGAGCAGAATGCCCGCCTTCTGGAAGGCGTTCTCGAAGATTTCGGCGTCAAGGGCGAGATCATTCATGTCCGCCCCGGTCCGGTCGTCACGCTCTATGAACTGGAACCCGCACCGGGCATCAAATCCTCGCGCGTCATCGGTCTTGCCGATGACATCGCCCGCTCCATGAGCGCGATTGCCGCGCGTGTCGCCGTTGTTCCAGGCCGCAACGCCATCGGCATCGAGCTTCCCAACCAGACGCGCGAAACGGTGTTTCTGCGTGAGTTGGTCGGCAGCCGCGATTTCGAAAACAGCAAGGCCAAGCTCGCCATGGCGCTCGGCAAGACGATCGGCGGCGAGCCCGTCATCGCCGATCTCGCCAAGATGCCGCATCTGCTGGTCGCCGGCACCACCGGTTCAGGCAAGTCCGTCGCCATCAACACCATGATCCTGTCACTGCTTTACCGCCTGTCGCCGGAACAGTGCCGCCTGATCATGATCGACCCGAAAATGCTCGAACTGTCGATCTATGACGGCATTCCGCATTTGCTTTCCCCCGTTGTCACCGATCCGAAAAAGGCCGTCGTGGCCCTGAAATGGACGGTGCGCGAGATGGAAGAACGCTACAAGAAGATGTCGAAGATCGGCGTGCGCAATATCGACGGCTTCAACAGCCGCGTGCAGCAGGCGCTCGACAAGGGCGAAATCCTCACCCGCACCGTGCAGACCGGCTTCGACCGCCAGACCGGCGAGGCGATGTACGAGACGGAAGAGTTCGATCTGAAGCCCCTGCCCTATATCGTCGTCATCATCGACGAAATGGCTGACCTGATGATGGTCGCCGGCAAGGACATCGAAGGCGCGGTGCAGCGTCTGGCGCAGATGGCGCGTGCCGCCGGCATCCACGTCATCATGGCCACCCAGCGTCCGTCCGTCGATGTCATCACCGGCACGATCAAGGCGAACTTCCCGACCCGCATCTCCTTCCAGGTGACGTCGAAGATCGACAGCCGCACCATTCTTGGAGAGCAGGGCGCCGAACAGCTGCTCGGCATGGGCGACATGCTCTATATGGCGGGCGGCGGACGCATCCAGCGCGTACACGGCCCCTTCGTCTCCGACAACGAGGTGGAGGAAATCGTCGCCTATCTGAAGACACAAGGCTCGCCGGAATATCTTGAGGCGATCACCGAGGAAGACGACGAGGAAGGCAATGGCGGCGGCCCTGCTGGCGCTGGAAACTTCTCCGATTCCGAAGACCCCTATGATCAGGCCGTGGCCGTCGTGCTGAGGGACGGAAAAGCCTCTACCTCCTATGTGCAGCGCCGTCTTGGCATCGGTTATAACCGCGCCGCTTCGCTGATCGAGCGCATGGAGCAGGAGGGCATTATCGGCCCCGCCAACCATGCTGGAAAACGCGAAATCCTCGTACCAACGGAAGCAGACATCATCGAGCGGTAATGACATGTCGCCCGAAAGTGCTTAGCGGTTTCGGGGTAACGACATGCACAAAGCAAAGGCCCGACGCGTCGGGCAACCAAGCGGGGCTGAGAAGCGTTATTACACGCGTCCAACGTCATGAAGCCGCCGCCTTTTATGCGGACAATCGCTGCGATGAAGGAGAACAGAATGAACGACCTCACTACCGGCGAAACGGCCACCGCAAGCGCACCTGAAAAAGGGATGACGCGGCGTGGCGTGCTGACGGCATTTTCCATGGCTGCGGTCATGGCGGGCCTGTCGCCGCTTGACGCCTTTGCCCAGGCAGCCGGCAATGGCGCAACCGCACAGAAAATTGCCAATCATTTCTCGTCGGTCAAAACGATGATGGGCGAATTTGTGCAGTTTGGCCCGCGCGGCGAACAGACCGGCGGTAAATTCTACATCGAACGGCCGGGCAAGCTTCGCTTCAATTATGAAGACCCCTCACCCATGCGGGTCATTGCCGATGGCAAGAATGTGGTTATCGGCAACATGAAGCTGAAGACCTGGGATCTCTATCCGCTGTCCAAGACCCCTCTCAGCCTGCTTCTGTCCGACAAGATCGATCTCGGCAACCAGAAGGTCCGGAACGTGAAGGAAGAGTCAGACCTGACCACCATCGTTTTGGGTGACAAGAGCATCTTCGGCGATTCGACCATCACCCTGATGTTCGACCCGAAAACCTTCGATCTGAGGCAATGGACAACGACCGACGCCCAGAACAAGGACACCACCGTCATGATCTTCAACGTCCAGACGGGCGTGAACCTCGATGAGCGCGTCTTCAACATCAACTATGAGGAAGTGCGCAAGCGCGGCTGAGCACCGTCTATTTTGGAAAAACGGTTCGAAGGCGGCCTCGCGGTCGCCTTTTTCATTTTGCCGCTAAAATACATTCCCGTTTTCATCACGATGTTATAAGCCTGCGCCCCGGAAACATGTCTCGAAACAACGGGGTTCGGGGCAGCAAACGCGGAGCACATGCATGTCGTTTTCGATAACCACCTGGAACATCAACTCTGTCAGGCTGAGAATGCCGATCGTTGAGCAGTTTCTGGTGCGTTACAAACCCGACATTCTCTGCCTGCAGGAAACGAAATGCCCGAATGGCGAGTTTCCGATGAAGCCGCTGAAGGCACTGGGTTACGAGCACGTCATCATCCACGGCCAGAAGGGCTATCACGGTGTGGCGATCGCTTCGAAAATCCCGCTGACCGAAGACCACCGGCAGGACTATTGCGGTATCGGCGATGCGCGTCACATCTCGGCGATTTTTCAGGTCGGGTCGCGCCGCGTGCGGCTGCATAATTTCTACGTTCCGGCCGGTGGCGACGAGCCGGATCGGTCGATCAATCCGAAATTCGGCCACAAGCTCGATTTCATCGAGGAAATGAAGGCGCTGCGCGCCGATGGTGTGCCCGGCACTTCCTCCATCCTCGTCGGCGATCTCAACATCGCGCCGTTTGAAAATGACGTCTGGTCACACAAACAACTTCTAAAGATCGTCAGCCACACGCCTGTCGAAACCGACGGCATGCTTGATATCATGAAGCAGGGCAACTGGCTTGATCTGATGCGCCTGAACGTGCCGGAGACGGAAAAGATCTATACGTGGTGGAGCTACCGCGCCAAGGATTGGGAAGCGGCCAATCGTGGCCGCCGTCTCGACCATATCTGGTCGTCGCAGGATCTCGGCGCCTCGCTCGAAAAAATCGACATATTGCAGGAGGCGCGCGGCTGGAACCGACCATCGGACCACGTTCCGGTTACAGCCCATTTCCGGTTCTGAACCGGCATTTTCCGGACGATCTCAGACGAAGCGGTTCTGTAAACGGGCCGCACCCGCCGCGAGCGCGGCGATATTGTCACGGATGCGCGCCGACACGATATCGGCGACCTCCGGAAACTCCTCCACCAGCCGGTGAAAGAGGATGCGCGTTATCCGTATGACTTCGGAATCCTCCGCCGCAACGGCAGTGAATTTCCGTTCGCAGAGGGTGAAAAGGGCAAGCTCCGAAAGCAGCGCTCCCTTGCCCGGTGTCGCCTGCAGTTCGGGTTTGCCGTCTCGCCCCGCCGTAAAAAGCTCGAAATGGCCCGATGTCACCGCAAAGGCGCATTCCGCCGGCGAATGCTCCCGGAACAATGTCTGGCCCGCCGATACGCGGCGGCGCTCCGCACCGAAGGCGATGAGCCGCAACTGGTCGTCGCTGAAGCCAGCGAACAACGGCACTTGCCCCAGCAGCATGATATCGTCCGTCAAGGCCATGTCGTTCGTTACTCCGGAAAACCGCCTGCATCACTATAGCGGTTTTCCAATATCAGCCTTCAAAATACAAGACGTTAGAGCGCCGCGCGGTTTTTTCAGATGCGCCCGGCAGGCTCTAAGCCATCAGGTCCCTGTTCAGGGAACGATCTTGTAGCCGCCATTCTCGGTGACCAGAATTTCGGCATTGGAAGGATCCCGCTCGATTTTCTGACGCAGACGATACACATGCGTTTCGAGCGTGTGCGTCGTCACACCGGAATTGTAACCCCAGACCTCTTCCAGCAGGACGTCGCGGGTAACGACGGCGCTGCCAGCGCGGTAGAGATAACGGATGATCGCCGCCTCCTTTTCCGTCAACCGGATTTTCTTGCCGTCTTCGGTCGTCAGCAGCTTCTGGCTAGGCTTGAACTGATAGGGACCAACGGTGAAAACCGCATCTTCACTCTGTTCATATTGGCGAAGCTGCGCCCGGATGCGCGCCAGAAGCACGGCGAAGCGGAACGGCTTCGTCACATAATCATTGGCACCCGCTTCAAGCCCGAGGATCGTGTCGGAATCGGTGTCATGGCCGGTCAGCATGATGATCGGCGCTTTGAAGCCGCCCTTGCGCAACAGCTTCACGGCCTCGCGGCCGTCCATGTCCGGAAGGCCTACATCCATGATGAGGAGGTCAACCTGGGCGGTCTTGGCGGTCTGCATCGCCTGCGCGGCATTTGCACCGCTCAGCAGCGAGAATTCCTCATAGGGAGACAATTGCTCGGTCAGCGTCTCCCGAAGATCGTCGTCATCGTCCACCAGAAGGATTGTGCGAGCCGTCATTCGGATTCTCAGCCTTTCTTACTTTAGCGCCTCGGTTCAAAAAATCGGGCTCGATTTTAGGAAGGCACGAGGCGTAGTTTAAAAGAGTTAGAGCGCTCGCTGTGCATCGATAGTGACGCACGGCGCTCTAATTATCAGCCAATTCAGCGGTTTGCCGGTAAAAGGTCAACCCATTGCCATGATATAACGAAGTGCTATGACTTCACGTTAAATAACCTGCAAAGCAAAATCTCGTGAAAAACATGAGCAAACCCTCGCCAAGACAACGTAAACGCGCATCAACGCTCGTGGTTCGGCCGGCTCCCTCAAAAACCAGCCGTGCCATCGTCCAGCTCGGGCACCTCACCTTTCCCGCCGCGATCGGGCGCAATGGCCGCACCGCGATGAAACGCGAGGGAGACGGCAAATCACCCATTTCCCGCACCCGCCTGCTGTATGGATTTTATCGCGGCGACCGCAATACCGGCATCACCACAACATTGCCGATGCAGCGGACGCGCAGATCCATGCTATGGTGTGACGAACCCCGTAGCGCCAATTACAACAGGCTGGTCAAAACGCCCTTTGCGCCAAGCCATGAAGAAATGATGCGCAAGGACGGTCTCTACGACGTCTGCCTGGTGCTTGACTGGAACATCACCTCAAGAAGCCGCAACCGGGGCTCGGCGATCTTCATGCATTTGATCCGTCCGGGATATGAGCCGACCGCTGGCTGCGTCGCCCTCCACCCTAAAGACATGCGGCGTATTCTGCCCCACATGCGCAAAGGCACGAGAATCCGCATTCTTTGAAGCGCATCGTGCAATCGGGCAACAAAAAACCCGCCATTCGTGGCGGGTTTTTTTAGAAGGAAGAGGCCGGTTATTAAGCGGCTTCGTCCTGAGAATCGTCCTCTTCAACAGCCTTGCCACGCTTGGGGCCTTTGGCAAGGTTGACTTCCACCAGGCGAACAGCCTCGGTTTCGGACATCTTGTTGACGGCGGCAATTTCGCGCGCCATGCGATCGAGAGCAGCTTCATAAAGCTGACGCTCGGAATAGGACTGCTCCGGCTGATTTTCGGCACGGTAAAGATCGCGCACCACTTCCGCGATCGCGATAAGATCGCCGGAATTGATTTTCGCATCATATTCCTGGGCGCGGCGCGACCACATGGTACGCTTCACACGTGCCTTGCCCTGCACCACTTTCAGCGCCCGCTCGACAAAATCGCCTTCGGAAAGCTTGCGCATGCCGATGCTCACGGCTTTAGCGACGGGAACCTTAAGACGCATCTTGTCTTTTTCGAAATCGATGACAAAAAGCTCAAGCTTCATGCCGGCGACTTCTTGTTCCTCGATTGCAGAAATGGTACCGACACCATGAGCGGGATACACAATCGCTTCACCGGTCTTGAAACCGTGATGTGCTGGAGATTTCTTCTGCTGGGTCGTCATTCGTTCTAAAAACTCCCTGTTACATACCCGGCAATGCCGGGGTTGGGTCGGTCAGGCCCTGATGAGACGGGGGAACCGTCAAGTGACTCCGCACTGGTCCAGCCGTGTACGCAAAAAAACACCTTCCCGCATTGCGGGGTTCGATAACGTAAACGCTCGATATGTCACGGAAACCGCGTGCAAAAGAGGTGTTGCTTTCGTGGTGTTTTTGGGCACACAAATGCCACGCTGTGGATCAGTGTCGTTGGTGTACCACAAAAATAGGCGCAAATCAATAATTTGCTTCGACCGTGGCCGCAACATCACATGGCGGCTCAATAACCGCCTAAAAATTAGTCGCTAAAATACTGTCAAATGCTTCGCGACAGACCCTCATGGCAAAAGAAGCAAAAAAATTTCACTTACCAACCAAAGAAATACGAAAGCCTCTTAAACTCTTCGTAATTCCACGCCAATATCCGATTCGACTGAAAAGGCAAAATCCGTAAATTGACGGTGCTTTTTTACATTAAAGTGTGATTTTTGGAGGAATCCACGTCAAATGGGCTACAGAAATAATCCAAAACGCGAAAAACAGATCGAAAAAGCGCGCCAGCAGGCAATTGCCGAAAATGTCCAATTTCTTGATCCAGGTATTCTTTATGGAAGGGCAAGTGCCGACGATATAGAATATTATTCCGCCGAGATGCTGGCGGCCAGCGCGGCTCACAGTTTCCAGGCGCTTTCGCACTGGACCAGAGAGACGCCCCACATCAGCATCACCCAGGTGGAAGGCGTTTCACCGCGCGATATTCCGGTAACCGTCCTGACCATTATCGGCCGCAACATGCCTTTCCTTTATGATTCGGTCATGGGTGAGGTCACCAGCAGCTATCGCGGCCTTTATCTGGCAGTCCACCCCATCCTCGTGCATGATGACGACGCGCAGGCTGGCTACCGCCTTGCGGAACCCGAGGATGATCCCGCCGAGAATATCAGCCTCATCCAGCTGCATATCGCGCCGCTGACACAGCAGGCCGCCGCAGCGCTGGAAGAACGGCTGCGCTTTGTCCTCACACAGGTGCAATCCGCCTATCGTGACTGGCGGCCCATGCTGGCGAAGCTTGACGAGGCGCTGGACGAATTATCGAAGCGCGGCTCCTCGCGGCGCAAGACCGAGCGTACCGAAGCGGTCGAATTCCTCAACTGGCTTCGCAATGACAATTTCACCTTCCTCGGCATGCGGGATTACACCTATTCCGGCAAGGGGAAGAACGCCAGGATCGAACGCGGTGACGGCGTCGGCCTCGGCAGCCTGAGCGATCCGGATGTGCGCGTGCTGCGCCTCGGCAAGAACGCCGTAACGACGACGCCTGAAATTCTCGCCTTCCTGGATGGCCCGGATTTCCTCATCGTCACCAAGGCCAATGTGAAATCCATCGTGCATCGCCGCGCCTATATGGATTATATCGGCATCAAGCGCTTTGATGAGGACGGCAACGTCATCGGCGAATTGCGCATCGTCGGCCTTTTCACCGCCACCGCCTATACGCGTTCTGTTAAGCAGATCCCGTTGCTGCGCGCCAAGGTCGCGGATGTCGAGCGGCACTTCGGCTTCGATCCGAACAGTCACTCCGGCCGCATCCTGCAAAACACGCTGGAAGCCTATCCACGTGACGACCTCTTCCAGATCGAGACGGACCTTCTGATCCGCTTCATCGAGCAGATCATGGAACTGAGCGACCGGCCACGCGTGCGCGTGCTTGCCCGTATCGACCGTTTCGACCGCTTCGTCTCGGCCATCATCTTCGTGCCGCGCGAAGAGTATAATTCCTATGTGCGCGAGAAGATCGGCGATTATCTGAGCAGGGTCTATGACGGGCATATTTCCGCCTATTACCCCGCCTTCCCCGAAGGTGCAGTCGCCCGCGTCCACTTCATCGTCGGCCGCACGGAAGGCAAGACACCGCGCATCGCGCAGGACAGGCTGGAAGACGCCGTCAGCGATATTGCGGCACGCTGGATAGACCACCTCGTCACCCTGTCCGAACCGGGTGCGCCGGTGCTGGAGGTCGATCAGGCCTATCAGGAAGCCTTCGCGCCTGAAGAGGCGATCGGCGACATGCCGGACATTCTGGCTGCCGCCAATGGTGAGCCGGTCCGCATTGAATTCTACCAGCAGGAAGGGCAGTCGGCCGACACGCTGTCGCTGAAGATTTTCCACCGCGACGGCCATCTGCCGCTTTCGCGCCGTGTGCCGCTGCTCGAAAATCTCGGCTTCAACGTCATCAGCGAACGTACCTTCGATATCGGTGTCGTTTCAGATGACGGTAAGCGCGACATCGTGCTGCACGACATGGAGCTATCCGTCGCGGCGGGCACGACACTCGACCTGCCGCATTACGGACCGAAACTCGAGGAAGCCTTCCTTGCCGCCTTTTCGGCCAAGGTTGATAATGACAACTTCAATCGGCTGATCCTCGCCTGCGGCCTGTCCGTGCGCGAAGTCTCTGTTTTGCGCGCCTATGCACGCTACCTTCGTCAGACCGGCATTGTTTATTCGCAGGAGCATATTTCCGAAACGCTCTTCAAATATCCGGCCATTTCCCGTAATATTTTCGCGCTGTTCAAGGCTGGCTTCGACCCGTCTATCGACGAAAAGAAGCGGCTGAAGAAACTTGCCGAAATACACAAGGCGATCGAAGCGGCATTGAGCGGCGTTCCCAATCTCGATGAAGACCGCACGCTGAGGCGTTACGTCAACGCCATCGACGCGACGCTGCGCACCAACTACTTCCAGAAAAATGGCGACGGTACGCCAAGAGACCTCCTGGCGTTCAAGTTCGATCCGAAACATCTGGACGGCCTGCCTGATCCGCGTCCCTTCCGCGAAATCTTCGTCTACGGAACCGAGGTCGAAGGCGTGCATCTGCGCTTCGGCAAGGTCGCACGCGGCGGTCTGCGCTGGTCGGATCGTGGCCAGGATTACCGCACCGAAGTGCTCGGCCTCGTCAAGGCGCAGCAGGTCAAGAACGCGGTGATCGTGCCCGTTGGCGCAAAGGGCGGTTTCTTCCCGAAGAACCTTCCCGCCGGCGGCTCCCGCGATGAGGTCTTTAATGCCGGACGCGAGGCCTACAAGACCTATATCCGCACCCTGCTCTCGATCACCGACAATATCGTCGATGACGCCATCATACCGCCTGCCGATACGCTGCGGCTCGATGGTGACGACCCCTATTTCGTCGTTGCCGCCGACAAGGGGACAGCGACGTTCTCCGACACGGCGAACGGCCTTGCCCGCGACGCCGGCTTCTGGCTGGACGATGCCTTCGCATCGGGTGGTTCGGCCGGTTATGACCACAAGAAGATGGGCATCACCGCACGTGGCGCCTGGGAGACGGTAAAGCGCCATTTCCGTGAAATGGACACCGACATCCAGACCACACCCTTCACCGTGGCCGGCGTGGGCGACATGTCCGGCGACGTTTTCGGCAACGGCATGCTGCTGTCGGAAAAGATCAGGCTGATCGCCGCCTTCGATCACCGCGATATCTTCATCGATCCGGATCCCGATACCGACAAGTCCTTCACTGAGCGCAAACGGCTTTTCGAACTGCCGCGCTCCAGCTGGCAGGATTATGACCGCTCGACCCTCTCCGGCGGCGCGATGATCATCTCGCGTTCCGAAAAATCGGTAACACTGACGCCGGAAGCCGTGGCCGCCATCGGTCTCGACAAGTCCGTCGCCACGCCCTTCGAGATCATGACCGCCATTCTGAAGGCGCCGACCGATCTCCTCTGGTTTGGCGGCATCGGCACCTATATCAAGGCGGCGGTGGAAACCAATGCCGAGGTGGGTGACAGGGCAAACGACCCCATCCGCGTCAACGCCACCGAACTGCGCGCCAAGGTCATCGGTGAAGGTGCCAATCTGGGCATCACCCAGAAGGGCCGCATTGCCTATGCGCTTTCGGGCGGACGTTGCAACTCCGATGCCATCGACAACTCGGCCGGGGTGAATTCCTCCGACGTCGAGGTCAACATCAAGATCGCCCTCGCCTCCGCCGTCAATACCGGTCGCTTGACGATGCCGAAGCGCAATCAGCTTCTTGCCTCCATGACGCCGGAAGTGGCGCAGCTGGTGCTGCGCAACAACTACCTGCAATCGCTGGCGATCTCGCTGACGGAACGGCTGGGGCTCGCAAACCGCGAAGAACTTGGCCGCCTGATGGGCGCGCTGGAGGCAACCGGTCAGCTGAACCGCAAGGTCGAAACCCTGCCTGATAATGCCGAGTTCAGCGAAAGATATGCCTCTGGCAAGCCGCTGACCCGACCGGAAATCGGTGTGCTTCTGTCTTATGCCAAGCTGACGCTGTTCGACGCACTGGTGGCAAGCCCGCTGCCGGATGAGCCTTATCTCCAGCATCTGCTCGTCGACTATTTCCCGGCCAAGATGCAGAAGAACTATGCGGACGATATCAAGGCGCATCGCCTGCACCGTGAAATCGTTGCAACCGCGCTCGCCAACGCCGTGGTCAACCGCGGTGGTCCGGGCTTCGTGCAGAAACTTGGCGATGCAAGCGGTCTTCTGGCAGCTGACGTCGTCAAGGCGGCCGTCATCGTCGAGGATGGTTTCGGCCTCAAACGTCTGTGGAGTGAGGTCGACGCGCTTGATGGCAAGATCGGGGGACAAGTCCAGAACGGGCTTTATGCCACCATTGCCCGCATCTTCTCCGATGCAAGCAGGCTTTACCTGCAGACCCGAAGCGCAGGCGCTGCAACAGGCGACATGGCGACCGAGATCGAGCGCCTGAAAACCGCCATCAAGACGCTGTCGCCTGCAGCGGCAAAATATCGCCGCGAGCTTGGCGTCACGGAAATCGACGGCGTTCCTTCCACCCTTCTGGAAGAGCTGGATACGCTTTCCCTGCTGGTCTATGTGCCAGAGATCATGCGTATCGCCGAAAGTGCGGGCACGACGCTTGCCCGCGCCGCCGAAAGCTATGCCACCGTTTCCTCGACCTTCCGTGTGGCACGCCTGCTGGACGCCAGTCAGCGCATCGCACCGGCCGATCATTACGAGAGCCTAGCTCTTCTGCGCAGCCAGGACCAGATCTCCTCCTCCCGACGCCGGATCGTCATCTCTGCGCTGACGGAATATGCAAAGGAGAAAGATCCGGTTCAGGCCTGGTATGCCGCCGACCGCGTGCGGGTGAACCGCATCGTTTCCGAGCTGGGTGCACTCAGCGAAAGTGGCGATACCAACCTCGCTCGCCTGACGGTGGCGGCGGGGCTGCTTTCCGATATCGTTCAGGCGCGCTGATCGGCAGTCTTAAAAACGCCATCCGGGTTACCGACCCGGATGGCAAAAAACGAAGCGGATGACCGGCATCCCGCACTCTATTCTCCCCGATTATCCGATAGGACGATGAATGACTGTCCCCTCCCCAAACGCGGAAACAGTGGTTGCCAAACGCGGCATCTGGGGCTGGGTCATGTTCGACTGGGCGGCGCAGCCGTTTTTCACGGTCGTCACCACGTTCGTTTTCGGGCCTTATTTCGTCGCCCGTCTCACCGATGATCCGATTTCAGCACAGGCGACATGGAGCAATATGGCGACGGTCTCCTCGATCATCATCGCCCTCTTCTCCCCCATCCTCGGCTCCATCGCCGATCAGTCCGGCGCACGCAAACCGTGGATCGCCTTTTTTGCCGTCATCAAGATCGTCAGCCTCTTTTTCCTCTGGTTTGCAGCGCCAGGCTCACCGCTTATCCTGCCGATCATCTGCATGATCCTCGCCTCCATCGCGGCAGAATTTTCTATCGTCTTCAACGACTCCATGATGCCGCGACTGACCAACCCGCAAAATGTCGGGCGCATTTCCAATCTCGCTTGGGGGCTCGGTTATCTGGGCGGCATGGTGGTGCTGATTGCGGTGGTGACGCTTCTGGCCGCCAACCCGCAGACCGGGCTGACCATCGCCGGCATCAAACCACTTTTCGGTCTCGACCCGGCAACCGGCGAGGACGCCAGAATAACCGGTCCGCTCGCTGCGCTCTGGTATCTCATCTTCATTCTGCCGATGTTTCTGTTAACCCCGGACGCCGAAAAGGGCCTGCCCTTTGCAGCGGCGATCCGCTCGGGCCTTTCAGAACTCAAGATGACACTCCGCGAACTGCGTTACCGCCCGACGCTGTTGCGGTTTCTGATCGCGCGCATGCTCTATCAGGATGGCGTGAACGGCGTGCTCATTCTGGGCGGAGCGTTCGCCGCTGGCATGTTCGGTTGGGCGACGATGGAAATCGGCCTCTTCGGCATTCTCCTCAACGTCGTCGCCATCGCAGGCTGCTTTGCCGCCGGGCGGCTCGATCAGAAACTCGGATCGCGCATCACCATCCTCATCAGTTTGGTGCTGCTGCTGCTCGCCACGCTCGGCATCGTCTCCACGGAAAAGGGCTCGACCCTGTTTGGCTGGATACAATTATCGACGGCGGACAATGGCGGCATCTTCGCGACAGGCGCGGAAAAGGCCTATCTGCTGTATGGCGTCCTGATCGGCCTCGCCTTCGGCCCCGTCCAAGCCTCGTCCCGCTCTTATCTCGCGCGCAATATCACCGTGGCAGAAGCGGGCCGTTATTTCGGCATTTACGCGCTTTCCGGGCGTGCCACGAGTTTCATGGCGACGCTGTCGTTTTCCATAGCAACCTATATAAGCGGCTCCGCCCATATCGGCATGGCCACGCTCATCGTATTTCTGGGGGCTGGATTTCTACTGTTGCTGCGCGTGCCGGAAAGAACGGCAGGCTGAAAGTTCGAAGCAGCAGCCGATGCGGTTGATCAAACCCGACATCGGCCCGCACAAGACAGATCAGAGCTGATCCAGTTTTTGCTGCAATGCGCGCAGCTGTGCCTTCAGCTCATCGATTTCGGACGCGTTCGGCTTGCGGGTCTCCTTCGGTGCCTGCGGCATTGCGAAAGGCGTGAAACCCTGCATCGCCTGCCGGAACAGTTCCGTATTGCGGCGGATCTGTTCTTCCATCATCTGCAGCGGCGCCTGAAAATTCCGGGCAAGCGAACCGTCGCCGAACGCCTTAGCCATATGCTCCTGCATCTGGCTCTGCTGATCCGAGAATGTCTTCATCGAATGTTCGAGAAATGTCGGCACGACCATCTGCATCTGATCACCGTAGTAGGAGATCAATTGCCGCAGAAACGCCGTCGGCAGTAACGTATTGCCGGTTTTGGCTTCCTGTTCGACGATGATCTGCGTCAGAACCGCATGGGTGATGTCTTCGGACGACTTGGCATCCTGAACCTTGAAGTCCTCGCCGCGCTTGACCATCTGCGCCAGATCATCGAGCGTCACATAGGTGCTGGTGCCGGTATTATAGAGCCGCCGGTTGGCGTATTTTTTAATGATTGTTTCGCCGTCGTGTTTCGCCATGCCCGCCTCCTCGCGATGATGGTATTTTCTTTTTTTTGGTCTTAGTGCTCTTCCCGGCGCAAAGTGTATGCGCAAAACGAGCCCTCTGACAAATGTTTTGTGCATCGCAACAGTTTGTTTTTTGCGCAGCAATTTTCCGCAAGATTCCCGGGTGATTTAGCAATATCTTTTAAAGCAACCTTCGGCATTTGACTTGTATTGAAAGCTTTGCCAGTCTCCGCCCGCATGTGAGGAGAATAGAGATGACCCTGCCTTCAATCGTGATTGCCAGCGCCGCGCGCACCGCTGTCGGTTCCTTCAATGGCCACTTCGCCAACACACCCGCCCACGAGCTGGGGGCAACCGTCATCAATGCCGTGCTGGAACGCGCGGGTGTTGCGGCAAACGAAGTCGATGAAGTCATTCTTGGTCAGGTGCTGACGGCTGGCGAAGGGCAGAATCCGGCCCGGCAGGCGGCTATGAAAGCCGGCATTCCGCAGGAGGCGACCGCCTTCGGCCTCAACCAGCTCTGCGGCTCCGGCCTGCGCGCCGTCGCCCTCGGCATGCAGCAGATCGTTACCGGCGATGCGGCCATTATCATCGCCGGCGGTCAGGAATCCATGTCCATGGCGCCCCATTGCGCACATTTGCGCGGCGGCGTGAAAATGGGTGATTTCAAGATGATCGACACCATGCTGAAGGACGGCCTGACCGACGCATTCTATGGCTATCACATGGGTATCACCGCCGAAAACATCGCCCGCCAATGGCAGCTTTCCCGCGATGAACAGGATCAATTTGCTGTCGCATCGCAAAACAAGGCCGAAGCGGCACAGAATGCCGGCCGTTTCGCCGATGAAATCGTCGCCTTCACGGTCAAAGGCCGCAAGGCCGATATCGTCATTGATGCAGACGAACATATCCGCGCCGGCGCTTCGCTGGAAACCATGGCAAAGCTTCGCCCCGCTTTCGACAAGGAAGGCACGGTGACAGCAGGCAATGCCTCCGGCCTGAATGATGGCGCAGCCGCCACACTTTTGATGTCGGAACAGGAAGCGGCAAGGCGCGGCATCAAACCGCTGGCGCGCATCGCCTCCTGGGCGACGGCGGGCGTCGATCCGCAGATCATGGGAACCGGCCCCATCCCCGCCTCCCGCAAGGCGCTGGCCAAGGCCGGCTGGTCGATCAACGATATTGGTCTTGTCGAGGCCAATGAAGCCTTTGCCGCCCAATCCTGTGCGGTCGTGCGCGAACTGGGCCTTGATCCTGATATCGTCAACGTCAACGGTGGTGCAATCGCCATCGGCCACCCGATCGGCGCTTCCGGCGCACGCGTCCTGAATACGCTGATTTTCGAGATGCGACGCCGCAACGTGTCCAAGGGCCTAGCAACACTATGCATCGGCGGAGGCATGGGCGTCGCCATGTGCATTGAGGCGCTCTGAAACGGCTGCGTGGCTTTCCAAAAATCAATTCCTGTTCGGCGAACAATAGGGTAGAAGCAGCCTCCCATTGGCCGTATTTCTGTGGCCGTTGAGCACGGCAAAAGCAGTTCAGGACATGGAGGCCGATATGAGCCGGGTTGCGTTGATTTCCGGCGGGACGAGCGGCATAGGCGCCGCAATTGCCCGCGCCTTGCAGGCGGCCGGCTACCGGGTGGCCGTCAACTACGCTTTCACGACCGACAGGGCTGAAGCCTTTCAGAAAGAAACCGGCATCCCTGCTTTTCAGTGGGACGTTCGCGACTACGACGCCTGCGTCGACGGCATTGCAAAGGTGGAAGAGGCCTTCGGTCCCGTCGAGGTTCTCGTCAACAATGCCGGCATCACCCGTGATGCGATGTTTCACAAGATGTCGCCGCAGCAATGGCGCGAGGTGATCGACACCAACCTCACCGGCGTCTTCAACATGACGCACCCCGTCTGGCCGGGCATGCGCGAGCGCGGTTTCGGCCGCATCGTCAATATTTCCTCGATCAATGGCCAGAAGGGGCAGGCGGGGCAGGCCAACTATTCCGCCTCGAAGGCAGGCGATATCGGCTTCACCAAGGCGCTCGCCCAGGAAGGCGCCAGCCGCAACATCACCGTCAACGCCATCTGCCCCGGTTATATCGGCACGGAGATGGTGAGAGCGATACCGGAAAAAGTGCTTGCCGAACGGATCGTCCCGCAAATTCCGGTCGGGCGGCTGGGCGAACCGGAAGAAATCGCCCGTTGTGTCCTGTTTCTCGTTTCCGACGACGCCGGTTTCATCACCGGCTCCACCATGACGGCCAATGGCGGGCAATATTTCGCCTGAGATCGGTTACCCGTCACTTCGGTGGCAGCTAAATCAGTAAACTTTTTGTGATAATTGCTCCGGCGAATTTGCCGCACACAAAAACTTGAGCACGAGGCACTGGAAAGATCGAAGCGCTAAACCAATGAAAATACGATAGTTTTTGTATAGTTTAGAATGAGTCTAGAAATTCTGCGCTGATACAAAAAGAGGTTTTTCTTGACATTTGGTGTCTTGTTTTGGTTTAAGAACGAAAACAACGTGTTGCGTCATACAGGCAGTCCATCATGCTGGTTTGCAGCTGCAATTACATCACCGATCACGATATCCGGGACGTCATCAACGAACTCCTCGACGAGGACTGTTGGCAGTTGATCGTTCCTGCGAAAGTGTATCACGCCATGGAAAAACGTGGTCGCTGTTGCGGCTGTTTTCCGACCGTTGTCGACCTGATCATCAAAACCACCGAAGAATATCACGCCCGTCGCCACTCGACTGAGGCCGATGTTTTTGATTTTATGTCCCGCTTGAAGCGATTCCATGAAGAGAACAGGAGAGCGGACATTGAAAGGCGACAAAAAAGTCATCGAGCGGCTTAACGAGGCCCTTTTTCTCGAACTCGGTGCGGTGAACCAATATTGGCTTCATTACCGGCTGCTGAACGACTGGGGCTACACAAAGCTCGCAAAGAAGGAGCGCGCTGAATCCATCGAAGAGATGCAGCACGCCGACAAGATCATTGATCGTATCATCTTCCTCGAAGGTCATCCCAACCTTCAGACGCTGGCTCCGCTGCGCATCGGCCAGAACGTCAAGGAAGTGCTGGAAGCTGATCTCGCGGGCGAATACGACGCGCGGACCTCCTACAAGAAGTCGCGTGACATCTGTTCCGAGGCCGGAGACTACGTCTCCATGAAGCTGTTTGAAGCCCTGCTGATCGACGAAGAAGGCCATATCGACTTCCTCGAAACTCAGCTCGATCTGCTCGGCAAGATCGGCGTGGAAAAATATGGTCAGCTCAACGCCGATTCCGCCAACGAAGCGGAATAAGCTTTCGACATTGGATAAAGAAAAGGCGGCCCATGGCCGCCTTTTTATTTACTTGCCGGAGAGGTACCGGAACTCTGCGACCACCTGCTCGTAGACCGCGCGCTTGAATGGCACGATCAAATCCGGAAGGCTTTCCATCGGCTTCCAGCCCCAGGCATCAAATTCAGCCGTGTGGCCCGTCGGTGGCGGGTCGATCTGGATTTCACTTTCATCGCCTTCGAAGCGGAAAGCGAACCAGCGCTGCGCCTGCCCGCGATATTTGCCCCTTAGACCGATGCCGATCAGTTCGGGCGGCAGATCGTAGTTGATCCAGTCACTCGCTTCCGCAAGCAAAGTCACCGTCTTCATTCCGGTTTCTTCGTAAAGCTCACGAATGGCGGCCGTCAAAGGCCGCTCGCCATCATCGATACCGCCCTGCGGCATCTGCCACAATTGCGGTGAGCCGTCATATTCGGAATTACCTTCGCTGATGCGCCGGCCAGCCCAGACAAGGCCTTCGGCGTTGAGAACCATTATTCCCGCACAGGGGCGATAAGGCAAATCTTCTGCTTTGATTGTCATGGGGAACCTGCATTGCTGAGCGCCGCAAAGGCGCATGAAATAGCCGTGCAGAAGGTTTACTGCCCAGCCTGCTGCGAAACAAGCGCAGAAACGCCAACGATCTCGATACCGCGCCCACCGGCTTCCCGCGACCATTTGGAAATCGCGGCGATGCTTTCGTCGAAAGCCGAAGCCACACCAATCGCCTGACCGTTGCGGCGTGCAATTCGCTCCAGCTCATCCAGCTTGCGCAGGATGGCGCTTTCAGTCACTTCACCATCGAGCAGAACATCGGCAAAACCCTGCGGCGCGGAGATCGCCTTGGCAATTCCGCCGCTCAACGACTGTGCCGATGAAGCATCATCCAGAAACAGCAACCCGCGCTTGCCGATATCCCGCATCACCGGCTCCAGCGCCGCCTGTTCGGCGAGGAAACGCCCGCCAAGATAGTTCATGATGCCGGTATAATTGGTGATTTTCGCCATGGAGCGATGCAGCCGGTCGATGTTGACCTTTGCAGGATCGCCGGCCAGCAGCGTGTCCGGTCCGGGATTGGTACCGGGATAACCGAAAGGCTCCAGCGGTATCTGCAGAAGGATTTCATGGCCCTGGCGACGCCCTTCCTGCATCCAGCGCTGCAGGCTATTGCCGCTTGCGGCAAAACCAAGCGTCACCTCCGGCGGCAGATCCCGGATCGCTTTTTGCGAACCCGTCTGGCTGAGGCCGAGGCCGCCGACGACGATCGCCACCCGAGTGCCACGGGCGCCCGACCAGGGCCGTGCATATTGCTCCATCGGCCGCAGGCCATCGGCGCCAACGACCGGCAGTCTTCCGAAAGCGGACTCTTCCAGCAACTCCTCATTGGGACGAGTGGCCATGCGCGGGTCCTGACCATAGGTCTGGCCACTCATCAGCACCGGCCCGTTGGCATCGCGGGGCCTCGGAGAATAGACCGATACGACATTGCCGTCCGGCATGGTTTCCCGGTTGATATTGGCGCCGGAGCGGCCGCTTTCCGGTTTCAGGCCGGCCGTCCCAGCAGAACCTACCCCATCGACAGCCGCCGTTTCAGGCGTGCTTTGGGGCCGCTGCAGCTGAACATCTGGTCCCAACGCCGTCTTCTGCAGGTTGCCTGGCGAAAGCGCCGTATAGACGGAGAGCCCGCCGATTGAGAAAACCGCAAGCACGGACAAAACCATAATGACGGAAAAGCGCCGGTTGATGCCGACGCTTTTTTTCTGACGACCCAGAAGCGGTTTTCGCAGGTCCGAAGGCAATGAACGGTCCGTCCAAACGGTCAAAGCATGTCACGCAAAACTATGCGGCGGTTTGCGATAACGACATGCAAAAAAACAGGGACTTAAAGCAAAAGCAGCGAATCTGGAAATCGCGACCCGCTTTAAGCAATCGAAAAAATGCGCCGGCTGGCCGGCGCATCTATCTTACTGCTTGTTGACCACAGCCTTGTCCGGGTTCGGCGGGAAAGACGGATCGGTCTTGCTGCCGCGCAGCAGATCCAGCGCATAGTTGAGCTGGATATCGTCCTTGGCTTCCGGCGGAACATAGGCGGAGGAACCCGAACCTTCGTCGGTTTCGCTCTGGCCCTTGATGTGGCCAGAAAGACCGGATTCGCCTTCGGTGGTCACCTTACCCTGCAATTCCGGCGGCAACGGCTGTTCCACCTTGATGTCAGGCGCGATGCCCGTGCCCTGGATCGATTTGCCCGACGGCGTGTAATAAAGCGCCGTGGTCAGACGCAACGCACCGGCCTCGCCGAGCGGAATGATCGTCTGGACGGAACCCTTGCCAAAGGAACGCGTGCCGACAACGGTGGCACGACGCAGATCCTGCAGCGCACCTGCAACGATTTCCGAGGCCGAGGCCGAACCGCCATTGACGAGCACGATCACCGGTTTGCCGTCGGTCAGATCTCCCGCCGTCGCGTTGAAGCGGCGGGTCTCATCCGGATTGCGGCCGCGGGTCGAAACGACTTCGCCGCGCTCAAGGAAGGCATCTGAGACATTGATCGCCTGATCGAGCAGACCGCCGGGGTTGAGGCGCAGATCGAGAACGTAACCCTTCAGCTTGTCTGCCGGTACGTCCGCCTTGATCTTCTTGATCGCCTTTTCGAGATCGTCATAGGTCTTCTCGGTAAAGGAGATGACGCGCAGATAACCGACATTGTCGCCCTCGACGCGGGACTTGACCGCGCGAACGGCAATGACATCACGCACAACGGTGATGTCGAGCGGCTTGTCGGCACCCTGACGAATAACCGTCAGCTTGATAGGCGTCTTGACCGCACCGCGCATCTTTTCGACAGCCTGCTCCAGCTTGAGGCCGCGAACCGGTGTACCGTCAATTTCCGAAATGAAGTCGCCAGCAAGAATACCCGCGCGGGAAGCCGGCGTATCATCCATCGGCGAGATGACCTTGACCAGTTCGTTTTCCATGGTCACTTCGATGCCGAGACCGCCGAACTCACCCTTGGTCTGGGTGCGCATGTCGGTGGCATCCTTGGCATTCATGAAGCTGGAATGCGGATCGAGCGAGCTGAGCATGCCGTTAATGGCATTTTCCACCAGCTTTTCGTCATCCGGCGGCGTCACATATTGCGCGCGCACGCGCTCGAACACGTCGCCGAATATCGACAACTCCTTATAGGTCGAAGGCCCGGCCGCCTGTGCCGGCATGCTCGCCGAATAAATCACGCTCATCGCCGTGGCGCCCATAAGCCCACCGATAAGGAGAAGCGAAACCTTACGAATCATTGTGCGCCCTTCCGGTATTTTTTGCGGTCCACCAAGGTTGGGAATCAACCGGCACACCATCTTTCCTGAACTCAATGTAGAGCGTTGGCCGGTCGGTTTCCAGCGCCAATGCTGCTGCACTCGCTACTCTTTTTGCACCCATGGAGGCGATAGGCTCTCCGGAGAACACAAACATTCCCTGCCGTGTCCTCACATTGTCCATGCCCGTCATCACCACGTGATATCCATCACCCGTATTGAGGATGATCATCCGGCCGTAACTGCGAAAATCTCCGGCAAACACCACAAAGCCGTCTGCAGGCGCCGTCACGATGGCTTCCGGTCCGCTCGCGACGACAATTCCCTTGGAAAAGTGGCCAGTACCGTCAGCATCGCCAAAGCGCCGAAGCACCTCGCCCGCAACCGGAACCTCCAGCTTACCCTTCAAACTCGCGAAGGGATATGCGGGCGCAATGCGGTTTTTATCGGGCATTCCAGCCGCCGCTGCGGCACGCTCCTTTTCACGTTCTGCTTCCGAAAGACGGGCCACGCGCTGCTCTTCCGCCCGCGCCCTTTCCATTGCTTCCCGCACTGAGGTGATCTCGCCTTCGAGCGAGCTGACCAGACCTTCAAGACTGGTTGCCTTGCCCGCAAGCTCCTCGGATCGCTTGCGTTCCGCCTCCAGCTCAGCCGCAGTCTGTGTATTTCTACGGTCATTTTCGGCAAGCAGCAGGTCGAGGCGTTTTTCCTCTTCCAGACTTGCCGTCATCATACCCGTAAGATCGTCCTTTTCGCGAGCGATTGCCTGCCTCAGATCAGTCAATTCTTTGAGAGCGGAAACCAGCTTGTCGGTTTCACCGCGAATACCCGGAACGACGGCACCAAGAAGAATGGCGCTGCGCACGGAGGCAAGTGCATCCTCCGGCGAAACGAGAAGGGCAGGTGGCGGGTTTCTACCCATGCGCTGCAATGCGGCCAGAACCTCCGCCAGCACCCCGCGCCTTTCACGTAACGACGCTTTGACGCCGTCCTCTCGAACGGAAAGTTTGGCGAGGCGATCCTCACCGTCGCTGATCTTGGTTTCCAATGCCTTGCGCCGGGCAGCAGATGCGATCAGCTCTTCCCGGATACGGGCGCTGTCCTGATTGAGGGAAGCAATGCTTTCCTCAAGATTGCGGGTCTTGTCCTCCGAAAGGCCGATACTGTCGACCAATTCCTCCAGATCCTGGCGGTTCTGGTCACGACGGTTTTCCAGTGTCTGCAGTTCGTCCGGCGATGAATCGCCGTTCTCGGCCGGAGCCGCGCCCGCATCGTCTCGCGAATAGCCTGGACCGGCCCCAATGACGAAAGCAGCAATAACCGCACCCGCAAGGGCAGCGCGCTGTTTTCGTTGAGACCTCTTGTCCATTTGAACTTTCTTTGATGCCGAAGCAGAAGCACTGATATTAGGGATTTTGCTGCGATCTTCCAAGAGGCCTGAAAGAGGACAACGGCAAAGGCGTCTGCGCCTTTTCGTGTCGCGGAGCTTCATGTTGAAATTGAGACGATTTTTACACCAAAAACCCGCTCAAACCCGATGATACGGGTGACCGGAAAGAATGGTGACGGCGCGGTAAAGCTGTTCGGCGATCAGGATGCGAACGATCTGATGCGGCCATGTAAGCTTGCCAAGATTGAGAACGGCCGCCGCCCTGTCGTAAAGAGCGGGATCGAGACCGTCAGCCCCGCCAATGGCAATGATGAGGTCGCGCTTGCCGCTGTCGCGCAGGTCGCCAAAAAACGTGGCGAAAGCCGGACTGTCCAGCGCCTTGCCGCGCTCGTCGAGAAGCACCAGCACCGCACCGTCGGCCAGATGCTTTTCCAGCATCGCCGCTTCTTCGCGCTTGCGTGTCTCCGCATTCGACGCCCGACTTTCAGCAACCTCGATCACCCGCGAAAACTCCAGCCCGATTGCCGGGCCGGTCTTGGCAAGACGCTCGATATAACGGGTCGCAAGATCCTTTTCAGGGCCGGATTTAAGCCGTCCCACCGCAAAAATCGAAATCCGCATCGCAAACCTGTGACTGTCGTGACAAACAGGGTCACGCTCTTAACAGCATAGCTTGCGGATTCCTATGCGGCCGGTTCGATTTCCGGCCAGAGACATCGTACCGAAGTCAGATATGACCTTCGGCAAACACGATGCACTCGATCAAAGGCTCACCGCATCAATGCAGCGTTTCTTCCGGCATATCCGGCGTCGCCCACATTTTTTCAATGTTGTAGAAGGCGCGGATTTCCGGACGGAACACATGAACGATGACATCGCCGGCATCGATCAGCACCCAGTCGCCGGTCTCCAGACCTTCGACGCGGGCGTTGCCGAACCCCTCATCCTTCATATCCTTGAGAAGATGCTCGCAGATCGCCGAGACATGCCTGTTCGATCGCCCGGAGACTACAACCATATAGTCCGCAAGCGCCGATTTTCCGGCAATGTTGAGAGATACGATATCTTCAGCCTTGGAGTCCTCGAGGCTCGCGAGGACGGTTTCGAGGGAATGATCGGCGGCATCGTCGCCACTGTCCTGGCCCTTCGGGATAGCAACAAATGCTTTTCCCTTGCTGTGTACTGTTGTCAGAGGTTTTCCCTTTCCAAGAATGACAAAACAGATACTGGGCGACGCGATTCTCTGCGTCGCTTTATAAAGGTGGCATCAAAGCATTAACTTTTCAAGATATGGACCCTTCAACGACCGCCGCATACATCATTTGTGATTATTGCGCAGTGCCGTGGAGCTGAGCGTCGAACGCGGACCGTGGATGAAGACCCAGGCGGGAGCCCGTTTTTTCCATAAAACCCCCGCATCGTCCTCGTCTATCCGCGCCTGGCTGAAAGCCTGCGCCATGGTGGAAGAAAGATAGGACAGGGTGGAACCCGGCCGGTCGATCACCGCAATCGGAAAGGTCTCGGCAATCTCTCGCCATTTCTGCCAGCGGTGGAAGCTTTTCAGATTGTCGGCCCCCATGATCCAGATGAAGCGAACATGCGGATTTTTCGCCTTCACCTTGGCAAGCGTATTGGCCGTATAGCTGATGCCCAGTGATTTTTCGAAGGCCGTTACCTTAATGCGCGGATCGCTGACAAGCTTTTCGCAGGCAGCGATGCGGTCCTCCAGAGATGCCAGTTCTGAGCGGCTTTTCAGCGGATTGCCGGGCGTGACCATCCACCAGAGCTGGTCGAGACCCAAGCGGCGCAGCGCGATCTCGGCCACCAGCGCATGGCCGGCATGCGGCGGATTGAAAGAGCCGCCGAACAGGCCGACGACCATGCCGCGCTCCGCATGCGGCATGGTGAGATAACGTCGGTCAAGGCGCTTCTCAATCGGCAAGATCAGGTCCGTGTCTGGCCGGTGCCATGCACACGGTATTTGAACGAAGTGAGCTGCTCGACGCCAACCGGGCCGCGCGCATGCATCTTGCCGGTGGCGATGCCGATTTCCGCACCCATGCCGAATTCACCGCCATCGGCAAATTGCGTCGAGGCATTATGCAGCAGAATGGCCGAATCGAGTTCGTTGAAGAAACGCTCGACCACTTGAGGGTCTTCGGCGATCACCGCCTCGGTATGGTTGGAGGAATAGGTGCCGATATGATCGATCGCACCTGAAATACCGTCCACCACGGCAACCGAAATGATCGCATCGAGATATTCGGTGCGCCAGTCCTCTTCCGTCGCGGCCTTCAGGCCCTCAACCATATTACAAACCGCCTGCGAACCGCGCACCTCGCAACCGGCTGCGATCAAGTCATTGACGAGCGGCGCGAGATGCGTGGAAATAGCAGCGGCATCGACCAACAGGGTTTCGGCCGCGCCACAAATGCCGGTGCGGCGCATCTTGGCATTGACGACGATACGCTTTGCCATATCGAGATCGGCCGAGGCATCGACATATATATGGCAGATGCCTTCCAGATGCGCAAAGACCGGCACGCGCGCTTCCGATTGCACCCGGGCAACCAGGCTTTTGCCGCCGCGCGGTACAATCACATCGACAGTGCCGTTCAATCCACCCAAAAGCGCGCCGACGGCGGCGCGGTCCGTCACCGGCACCAGCTGGACGGCATGTTCGGGCAGACCGGCAATCTTCAAACCTTCCACGAGGCAGGCATGGATAGCGCGCGATGAATGTTGTGAATCCGAACCGCCGCGCAGGATAACGGCATTACCCGCCTTCAAGCAGAGCGCGCCGGCATCCGCCGTCACATTCGGGCGGCTTTCGTAGATAACACCGATCACGCCGAGCGGCGTGCGCACGCGCTCGATCTTCAGCCCATTCGGACGATCCCAGGCGGCGATAACTTCGCCAACCGGATCGGCCAGCGCCGCAACCGAGCGGATGCCTTCGGCAATGCCGGCAATCCGCGCCTCGTTGAGTGTGAGCCTGTCGACGAAAGACGCTGCAAGCCCGGCAGTATCCGCCGCCGCCAGATCTTTCTTATTGGCGGCAAGGATCACATCCCTCGATGCCTCGATAGCGGAGGCCATGGCAAGAAGCGCGCGGTTCTTCTGGTCCGTCCCTGCAATGGACAACGGTCGCGAAGCAGCTTTTGCCTGAGCGCCGATGGTCATCATCAGCGCGTCAATATCATGGCTCTGCTTCACGGCCTGTTCAGGCATGGACCTCATCCTTTTTTGCATGTTTCACTTTGACGGCAGCGCCGGTCATGACGAGATCGTCACGATGGATCATCGCCGCACGGCCGACATAACCGAGGATAGCCTCGATCTCATTGGACTTGTGGCCGATAATGAGACGCGCCTCTTCCGCATCGTAGCCCGCAAGACCGCGCGCGACCTCCCGCCCTTCGACACCGATAATGGCGATTGCATCGCCGCGCCCAAAATTGCCCTTCACCACCTTTACGCCGGCGGGAAGCAGGCTTTTTCCGGCATAAAGAGCTTTTTCCGCACCCGCATCCACATGGATTTCGCCGGCCGGCTGCAATTGCCCGGCAATCCAGGTCTTGCGCGCCGTCACCGGCGTGCCCGATGGCGCAAACCATGAGGAACGAGCGCCGTTTTCGATCGCCTTCAGCGGATTGAGCGTCTTGCCGGAGGCGATGATCATGCCGCAGCCGGCAGCCGTCGCGATCTTGCCCGCATCGATCTTGGTTCGCATGCCGCCGCGCGAAAGCTCGGAAGCCGCACCGCCTGCCATGGCTTCGATATCGGGGGTGATGTGGGTAATCGTCTCGAGAAATTTCGCATCCGGATCGAGATGCGGCGGAGCGGTATAAAGCCCGTCAATGTCCGACAGCAGCACCAGTAGATCCGCACCCGTCATGGTCGCCACGCGTGCAGCCAGACGGTCATTGTCGCCATAACGGATTTCGGTGGTCGCCACGGTATCATTTTCATTGATGATCGGAATGGCGCCGATCTTCAGCAACTGGTTGATGGTGGCGCGCGCATTGAGATAACGGCGGCGCTCTTCGGTATCGGAGAGCGTCAGCAGAATCTGGCCGGCGACGATCTCATGCCGCGACAGGCTTTCAGACCATGCCCGTGCCAGAGCAATCTGGCCGACAGCCGCAGCCGCCTGGCTCTCTTCCAGCTTCAACGCACCGGAGGGCAGGCCAAGCACGGTGCGGCCAAGCGCGATAGCGCCCGAAGACACGACCTGGACATCCGCGCCGTTTTTCTTAAGCGCAGCGATATCCTCACAGATGGCATCCAGCCAGTCTTTCTTCAGACCGGTTTTCCGATCCACCAGCAGCGCCGACCCGATCTTGATGACGACCCGGTGGTGGCTTGCCAGCGGCTTGCGCGTCAGGCTCATAGGCGGTCGTCCTCTTCCTCGGCCTCGCTATCCTCATGCAACATCGACCGGTCGGGAAGGGCGGTTTCGCCGCCATTGCTTGCCGAAACGATGATGTCGCGAAGCGCACGCAGGGCTTCCGTCATGCCAATATGAGCGGCAGCGGATAACAGCAGCGGCGGACGGCCACAGGCCTTTTCCAGTTCCTTGGCCTTTTTCTTCAACTCTTTTTCATCGAGCACGTCGATCTGCGACAGCGCTACGATTTCCGGCTTCTCGGTCAACCCGCCGCCATAGGCGTCAAGTTCGGCCTTGACCGTCTTATAGGCCTTACCGACCTTTTCTTCCTGTGCGGAGACGAGATGCAGCAACACACGGGTGCGCTCCACATGGCCGAGGAACCGGTCGCCGATGCCGACGCCCTCATGCGCACCTTCGATCAGGCCGGGAATGTCGGCCAGCACGTATTCTCGGTCATCGATGGTGGCGACGCCGAGGTTCGGATGCAGGGTGGTGAAGGGATAGTTGGCGATCTTCGGCCGCGCACGGGTGACCGTCGCGAGGAACGTGGATTTACCCGCATTCGGCAGACCGACAAGACCGGCATCCGCAATCAGCTTCAGCCGCAACCAGAGGGTCTTTTCTTCACCGGCAAGGCCCGGATTGGCATGGGTTGGCGCCTGATTGGTGGACGACTTGAAATAGGCATTGCCGAAACCGCCATTGCCGCCGGCGGCAAGACGAAAGCGCTGACCTTCCTTGGTCAGGTCCATGATCAGCGTTTCATTGTCTTCCTCGAAAATCTGGGTACCGACAGGCACTTTCAGCACCACATCGGAACCCTTGGCACCGGTGCGGGTCTTGCCCATGCCGTGCTGCCCTATCGAGGCCTTGAAATGCTGCTGGAAACGAAAGTCGATCAGGGTGTTAAGGCCGTTGACGACCTCCACCCAGACATCGCCGCCGCGGCCGCCATCGCCACCGTCAGGTCCGCCGAATTCGATGAATTTTTCACGCCTGAAGGACACGGCGCCCGCGCCGCCGTCACCGGACTTGATATAGATTTTTGCTTCATCGAGAAATTTCATCGGATTGCCGTTCTGTCAGCTTGTGGCGCAACCTGAAGCGATGCCGGCCAAAGTGCCTTGCGATATCGCGTTACGCATTGCGGTAAAAAGTTCTGTCGTTTCGAATACAAGCGCTTTCCCACAACGTCAAAGACTATCGTGAAGCAAGCACCAAAGCGGGACAAGGCCGGTTTACGATGAAACCGGCCTTGTATTGATTGTCAGCGGCGCGGCGGAATGAAATCTTCTGCCGTGATCACCGTATCGATATGCGCCACCATGGCGGCGCGCGCCGTGGCGTAGATCTGGTGGCAGCCGGTCACCCGGAAGCCGAGTTTCTCCTGCACACGCAGCGAAGCGGGATTATCCGCAAACACGCCGGAATGAACAACCACTCCGGGCATGCGGCGGAAAAACCGTTCGACCACGGCGGCCACCGCCTCGGTCATGTAACCCTTGCCCCAGTAAAAGCGGTTCAGCCAGTAGCCGAGATGCCACTCGCCGTGCCGCAATTCGACGGAGACGACGCCGATGAGCGTATCGTCACCACTGGTGATGGCGAAATCCCAATCGGGCAGGGTGCCTGATGTGCGCAACACCAGCCATTCCAGCGCGTCCTGCCTGTGATAGGGCGCAGGAACACGGGCCAGCATCCTGGTCACGGCAAAATCGCCAAGCGATTCCGCAATGCTGCCGGCATCGGAAAGCCGCTGCGGACGCAGCACCAGACGTGAGGTCTCGATGGTCGGGCAGGGGCCGGGCGGCGCGGCCGTCGCGCCAGTCCGGCGGCGGGTAAGGTCGAGCGTGCTCATCCCATGTCCCCCCAGCTCTTCAGCGAAACCCAGGTCTTGCGATCCAGCCTGTACCATTCGACCGGCACCATGCCGCCCAGCGCCAGCGAGCCGATCATGCCGGAACCCTGAAACTGGAAGCCGCACTTCTGGATGACGCGCCGCGACGGGATGTTGGTAACCCGGCAGCGGGCATCGATATGGTCGATTTCGCGCGTGCGGAAGGCCATGTCGATCAGCGCATGCGCAGCTTCCGTCATATAGCCCCGGTTCCAGTAGGGTTCCCCTAGCCAGTAACCGATCTCCAGCGTCTTTTCGTCTTCCTGCGGTTCAAGCGCGCAGCAGCCCAGGAACTCGCCATTGTCCATGCGGGTAATTGCATAGACGCACTTGCCAATCTCGCCAGCTTTGGAGCGTCGCACAAAATCCGCGGCGTCTTTGGCCGTGTAAGGGTGCGGCATACGCGACACCATGGTCGCGATATTGGCATTGTTGGCAAGATGGGCAAGGGCGTCGATGTCTTCTTCGTGAGGCGTGCGTAAAACCAGCCTCTGCGACAGTAAAACGGGGCAATCGCTCCTCGACCGATCGGGCCTCGGCCGCTCTTCGGGTGACCGTGATTGGTCGACCCTTAACAATTCAGCTTGCATGGTTCAGTCCCTCCATGAGGTAAAAGAAAAAGGGGAGTTGGGTGGTGCCCCATCTCCCCTGTTTTCTTGACTGAACCTGATACGTCTCAGCCGGGTCGATGGGACACCGGCTGCATATGACGCTTACCGGCTTATTCTGCGGCTTCCGCTTTCGGAGCCACGGATACGAACACGCGGCCATTGGCCTTCGCGCGGAAGTTCACGTTACCTGCGGTCAGCGCAAAAATCGTGTGGTCCTTGCCGATGCCGACATTGGCGCCCGGATGCCACTGCGTGCCGCGCTGACGCAGAATAATATTGCCTGGAATGACGGCTTCGCCGCCGAACTTCTTCACGCCAAGGCGCTTGGATTCGGAATCGCGACCGTTACGCGAGGAACCGCCAGCTTTTTTGTGTGCCATTGGAGTTCTCCTTTAAACCTTGTTTCCCGTGTCGCGCCGATCAGGCAGCAACGATGTCCGTGATGCGGACGACAGTGTGATGCTGACGATGGCCGCGCGAACGCTTGGAGTTCTGGCGACGACGCTTCTTGAAGGCGATGACCTTCTTGCCGCGATTGTGCTCGACAACTTCAGCCTTGACGATAGCGCCCTTAACGAAGGGAGCACCGAACGCGGCGTCGGCACCTTCGCCGATCACGAGAACTTCGGTGAATTCTACAGTTGCGCCTGCTTCTGCTTCCAGCTTTTCGATGGTCAGCACGGAGTCGGCCGCTACGCGGTACTGCTTACCGCCGGTCTTGATGACTGCGAACATTTTTTATCCTTTCATGTTCGTTCCGGCTCTGCCCGCCAAAGCAAGCTCGCCGTCTTTTTATCAGTCGGAATTTGGTAGAAACCCGTCGGGACAGAATGTCCCTTTGAATGTCTGCCGGTGAAGCCGCCTTTGAGGGGCGGAATAAATCGAAGGCGGACTACGCCATCAATTTGGGTGCCGATTACGCGAGACGCCAGTTTATGTCAAGATGACGACGGCTTGAAAAGTAACTGTAACGCCAAGAATTTCATGCTTTTTTGGCGGGTGCAGCAGTCAGGTCTCGAAATTTGCGCAGCAAGTGTTTATATGGGCCTACCAACAAGGAGCAGAAATGGCCCGCATAGACCAGACCGACGATTGGCGGGACCGCCATGCGCCGACAATTTCCGCCTTCGAGTCGCTTGCGATCGAGGCATATGGCCACCTGCCAGAAGAATTCCGCGCCTTAACGAAGGATCTCATCATCGAGATCGCGGATTTTCCGACCGACGAAGTATTCGAGGACATGGCGCTCGAAACCCCGTTCGATCTTCTCGGATTGTTCGAGGGGCGCGGCATCTCCGAGCGTTTCACCATGGAAACCGGCGAGATGGTAAACCGCATCACGCTTTATCGCCGCCCCATTCTCGATTATTGGGCCGAGAACGAGGAAACGCTTGGCGACATCATCACCCATGTCCTCATCCATGAGATAGGCCACCATTTCGGCCTCTCGGACGACGACATGGAGCGGATCGAAGAAAGCGCTGATGAGGCCGCGGCGGAGCGATAGCCCCGCCGGCGCTGCGTCTTATTGCTCGCCGAGCTTCATATCCGGGTGATATTCCTTGCCTTCGACCACCTTGGTCACGGCCTGACCGCAATGCATGACACCGCTTGCCGCGTTGAAGGCATAGCTCGGTGAGCCGGCAAGTTCCCATCCCTTGTTCAGCGCGTCAGTGACCCGGTGACAGAATTTCGCGTCATCGGGGCCGGTTATGAAACGATAAACTTTCACGTCTTTTCTGCCTTTCTTTGGGCGATGATATCGGCCATGGCGACCAGCCTTTCGGCTTCAACCACATGCAGCCGCTCGATCATCCGCCCGTTCATGTTGATGACGTTCAATTCCACAGATTCCGGCTTTGCAAAAGCGGCAATAATCTCGCGCGCTTCCACAACTGCCGCCTCATCCGGGCCGAAACGGCAATTGGCCGGCTCGATCTGGGCCGGATGGATCAGCATCTTGCCATCGAAGCCCATGGCGCGACCCTGTTCGCATTCGACTTGAAAAGCCGCGATATCGCGAAAATCATTGGAGACGCTGTCGATGACATCGAGGCCATAGGCCCGGGCGGCGAGCACCACCTGCATCATCCATGGGACAAGATAGGCGCGACCGGGCAAGGCCGGAACACGCGTTTCCTTACGCAAATCGTTGAGGCCGATGACAAAAGCGGCAAGCCGGGCATCCGGCGTGTGGGCGGCATCGGCAATCGATGCAGCGTTAAGGACACCTAGCGGCGTTTCGATCATGGCCCAGATTTTCATGGCCTGCGGCGCGTCCGCCTCCGCCAGAAGGTCGGCCACGTCATTGATATCGGCGGGCTGCTCCACCTTCGGCAGGAGAACCGCATCCGTCCGGCAGGACAGCACGAGCTGCAAATCTGCCTTCCCGTCCGCAGTGGAGAACGGGTTGATGCGGATAATCACCTCGCGCCCGGCAAAGGGTGCCTCTAAAAACAGTTTTTCGAGATTTTCCCGCGCCTTGCCCTTCATGTCGGGCGCGACTGAATCCTCAAGATCAAGGATCACGCCGTCGCAATCGAGATCGCGGATTTTTTCAAGCGCCCTGACATTGATGGCCGGAACCGACAGCAGCGAACGGCGCGGTCTCACAAGAATATTTTCGGAAAAATTGACCATGCCGCACTTGTGTCAAGCTTTTGTGACATCTGCAAGCTGACAATCCACTGAATCCTCTTGCAAGCCGGAAGAAGAAGGCCCACATTCGTCTGGAAAGAAAGGTTGAATCATGCAAGGCATCCGTTCATTTTTCATCGCCGCATCCGGCATCGCAATTCTGGCGATGGCCGCTCTTTTCACGGCGTCGCTCACAGTCGCTTTTATCGGCGTGCTCGCCGTTCTCAGTGCTGCCCGTATGCTTTCCGCGCGCCTGAAACCGGCTCCCATTCCGGTCAAGCCCCGCAACCAGCGCGACATGCGCGTCTGGAACGATGGCAAAGGCACGATTATCGATCTCTGAGGTCGTTTAATCCGGTCAAAATGCCATTGCGACACACGCAGCGTACCGAAGAACGCGGGTTTGCGCTTCTAAAGCGCTAAGTTTTGCAGTATTTCCCGAGAAAGAACATCCGGCAGGCTCTGCCCGCGCCGGATTTGTTCAAGGGAAACACGGGAAGCGACAGATGGAAAAATTCACCAAGCTGACGGGCGTTGCAGCGCCCATGCCGGTGGTCAATATCGACACCGATATGATCATTCCGAAAGACTATCTGAAAACCATCAAGCGCACGGGCCTTGGCAAGGGCCTTTTCGCCGAGTCGCGTTATCTTGAGGACGGCTCGCCCAACCCCGATTTTGTGCTGAACAAGCCCGCTTACCAGAACGCCCAGATTCTGGTCGCCGGCGACAATTTCGGCTGCGGCTCCTCGCGCGAACACGCGCCATGGGCGCTTCTCGATTTCGGCATCCGCTGCGTGATCTCCACCAGCTTCGCCGACATTTTCTACAATAACTGTTTCAAGAACGGCATCCTGCCTGTTGTCGTCAGCCCCGAGAACCTCGAAAAGCTGCTTGATGACGCCTCGCGCGGATCGAATGCCGTTCTGTCCATCGATCTGGAACGCCAGGAAATCAGCGGCCCCGATGGCGGCACGATCACCTTCGAGATCGATGAATTCAAACGCCATTGCATGCTGAACGGCCTCGACGACATTGGCCTAACCATGGAGCATGCCGGCGCCATCGACACGTTCGAGAAGGCAAACGCCTCGGTTCGCCCCTGGGCCTGACCACATTTCCGCCCTTCAAAAAAGCCGATCCCGTACAAAACCGTACCGGATCGGCTTTTGCTTTGCTTGAAAAGCCCTTGAGGCGGAGATAAGAAGCCCTCGATCCTGTCCAGCTGGCGATACGACCTGACTGGGACGGAAACGAGTTTGACGCCGCGCTCGCCGCAATCGAAAACCCTTCATGATGTTTTCCGGCGCGCCGCCCAAGGAGGGTTCTCATGACAGTCCGTTCGCTTTTCCTGCTGCCCGGTGACGGTATCGGCCCTGAAGCCATGACTGAGGTCCGCAAGCTGATCGATTATATGAACAGCGCGCAAAATGCCGGCTTCACCGTTTCGGAAGGCCTTGTCGGCGGTTCGGCTTACGACGCCCATGGCGTAGCGATTTCCGACGCGGATATGGAAAAGGCGCTTGCCGCGGATGCGATCCTGTTCGGCGCCGTCGGCGGCCCGAAGTGGGATGGCGTTCCCTACGAACATCGCCCGGAAGCCGGCCTCTTACGCCTGCGCAAGGACCTCGAACTCTTCGCGAACCTACGCCCCGCCATCTGCTACCCCGCGCTCGCCGCCGCTTCCTCGCTGAAGCCGGAGCTGGTTGAAGGCCTCGATATCCTCATCGTTCGCGAACTGACCGGCGGCGTCTATTTCGGCGAACCGAAGCAGATCATCGATCTCGGCAACGGCCAGAAGCGCGGCATCGACACGCAGATTTATGACACTTTCGAGATCGAACGCATCGCCGGCGTCGCTTTCGAACTGGCCCGCACCCGCGACAACCGCGTCTGCTCGATGGAAAAGCGCAACGTCATGAAATCAGGCGTTTTGTGGAACCAGGTCGTCACCGAAACCCACGCCGCCAAATACAGGGACGTTCAGCTGGAACACATGCTGGCGGACGCCGGCGGCATGCAGCTGGTGCGCAAACCCAAGCAGTTCGACGTGATCGTGACCGACAACCTCTTTGGCGACATGCTCTCCGACGTTGCTGCGATGCTCACCGGCTCGCTCGGCATGCTGCCTTCGGCCTCGCTTGGCGCACCGGACGCCAAGACCGGCAAGCGCAAGGCCATGTATGAGCCGGTTCACGGCTCGGCCCCTGATATCGCCGGCAAGGGCATCGCCAACCCCATCGCCATGATCGCCTCCTTCGCCATGTGCCTGCGCTATTCGTTCAACATGGTGGATGAGGCGACGAAGCTCGAAACGGCAATCGCCAACGTGCTGGACAAGGGCATCCGCACCGCCGACATCATGGCCGATGGTAGCCGCCAGGTCAGCACCTCTGAAATGGGTGACGCGGTTCTCGCTGAATTCAAGGCGCTTTCGGCGTAACGCTCACCGAAACCGGCTGGGCAGGCGGCACCGCCGTCTGCCCTTCTTCCTTCGGGAGAAGATGCTCGTAGCGCCTATCGGTCAGCGTCTTCAGAAATGCGACGATGGCATCCACCCGCTTGTCATCCAGCGCCGGCGCAGATGTCAGTTCCGTCATGGCGATATTCTCAGGCACCTCCGGCACATCCCATGTCTTGCCAGTTTCCGGGTTGATCTGACGGCTGGGCTTCTTGCTCTTATATTTCACGTAAAACAGCACCACCGTGCGTAAATCCCGAAACACGCCATTGTGCATATAAGGACCGGTAACCGCGACGTTGCGCAACGTCGGCACCTTGAATTTTCCACGCTGAGCCGGATCACCGGCCACTTCAGGATTTTGCGCCAAACCCAGATCGACCGCATCCGGCCTCGAACCATTTACGGCCCTGACCGCCATATTAGCGGGAACACCGATATTGAAATATTTGTGGTTGGTGAAGAGGCCGTCTTCCAGACCCTTGGCACCACGGATTTCATGGCAGGTATTGCAATTGGTGAATTGCGTCGAGGAGATGAGAACTCGGCCCAGCTCCTCCTGATCGGTCAGCTTTTCCTTGCCCCGCAGAAAGCGGTCGTACTTGGAATCGAAGGTTGAGAATTCATCCGAGCGCTCGAAGCTCGCCAGCGCCTTGGTCATCGCGGCATAGGCGGTCTCATCGCTCTGGAAGACATCATTGCCGAACTGTGTGCCGAAGGCTGCGACATAATCCGGGTTTTCCCTGAGCCGTTTTACGACAGAGGCTTTGTCCGGCATGCCCATTTCAAGCGGATTGAGCGGCGGGCCGCCCGCCTGATCTTCCAGCAGCGAGGCCCGGCCATCCCAGAACTGCCCGCCGACATACTCACGCGCCGCATTTTTGCCGAAAGGCGGCGTGAACCGGGCATAGGCTGCCGTCGGCGCATTGCGGTCACCGAGCGAAATGCCGTCATCACCCAGCGACACATCCCGCCCAACCTTCTCGCTCTCGCGTGCATCGGAAAAACCTGAAGCCTGCATATGGCAGGTGGAACAGGCCATGGTGCGGTTCATCGAAAGATTGGGATCATCGAATAGCGCTGCGCCCAGCTTTTCCAGCGTCGCATAGTCTTCGCCGCCATGGGCGGACATGCCGTTGATTCCCCCACCGAAGGGAGCCAGCAGAATGGATGCAGCAAGAGCGGCAGAGAGAAAAATTCGGGGCTTTATCATCGGTAGGCACGCTCGGGACAAAAATGCGCGATAGCAGGCTCGGGCCGGAAAATATGAAACAGCTTTCAAGCCGACCACACTTCACGGAACATGGATCGCAGGAGCTATTTCCGCTTTTCCGTGTTCCCTGACGCGATCTATAGCACTTTCCCATGGCCAGAGCCTACAAACTTTCGCAGCTTGCTCCACTTTGCCGCACCACGACGAAAACCCCGGTCAACCGCCTCTCGCGATGGCATGGAAGAAGGTGCCAGAGACGAAACCCCTTCTCCCACCCGATGGCCCGAGCGGACGGCCCTGCCCGTCGGCGATCTGGGCAAAAGGCTCATCACGGCCGGGATCGGTGACCCGTGCATAATGAAACTCATGGCCGCGCAGAACATCGCCCGCCGAGCCGAGCGGACCACTTGCCGCGATCGTTGCCTGCCGGTAACCGAGGTTCATCTTACGCGTTGCAAAACTGGTGGCATGCGATAGAAGCCCGGTCATGGCGTGGGTTGCCCCATCAGCATCTTCAAGCGTCTCGCCGAGCACCATGTAACCGCCACACTCACCATGCACCGGCTTCGTCGCGGCAAAACGGGTAAGACCGGCCTTGAAATCACCCGCATCGGCGAGTTTTCCGGCAAAAAGCTCGGGATACCCGCCCGGCAACCAGCAAATATCACAGCTCTCGTCAGGCGCCTGATCAGCCAGCGGCGAAAATGGCACGATTTCGGCCCCGGCCGCATGCCAATGTTTCCTGAGATGCGGATAAAGGAAGGTGAAAGCCGCATCCTCAGCCAGCGCGATACGCTGGCCGGGTGGTGCAATCGCCGCCGACACCGAACCCGAAGGCACATTCACCGGCGCGGCGAGTGAAAGCAAGGCGTCGAGATCTATGGATTTTTCCATTGCATCCGCCAGCCGTTCTATATGGGCATCGATTTCCGGATGTTCGCTGGCCTGAACCAGCCCCAGATGCCGCTCCGGCAAGATGAGCGACGGATCGCGCAGGACACAGCCCGCAACGGGAAGGCCGATTTTTTCGATGGCTTCCGTGCACAGGGTCCGGTGCCTTTCGCTACCAGCTCGGTTCAGCACCACTGCCGCCATGGTGACATCAGGATCGTAATGAGCAAAACCATGGGCGATAGCGGCCGCCGTCTGCGACTGGCCCGACACATCCAGCACCAGCAGCACGGGAATGCCGAACAGCCGCGCCAGATCCGCCGCCGAACCGGTGCGGTTTTCCGCCACCGGAATGCCGTCGAACAGACCCATGGCGCTTTCGATCAGAACGAGTTCCGCATCCTCGGTTTGCTGTGAAAACAGATGCCGCAGCAAATCCGGCTGCATGGCCCAGCTATCCAGATTGAGACCGGGCGTGCCGGTGGCGAAGGCGTGGAAACCGGGATCGATATAATCCGGCCCGGTCTTGATCCCCCGCACCTTGATGCCACGCCGGGCAAAGGCCCTGAGCAGGCCGATGGTCACGCTGGTCTTGCCCGACCCCGAACGCGGCGCACCGATGATGATCGCCCGAACCGTCATGAACCGACCCCACCGAGACGGCTTCGCATCGAAACGATCTCCCCGATGACGATCAACGCCGGTGCTTCAAAATTTTCCCGCTTTGCATCGTCAGCTATGCTTTCCAGCGTACCAATGAAAATGCGCTCTTGCTCCGTCGTCGCCGACATGATGACCGCAACCGGCGTCGTGCCCGAACGTCCGCCCTGCACCAGAAGTGCTGCAATCGCGCCAATATTCTTTAACCCCATATAGACGACAATGGGTTCCTGTGTTTTCGCCAGCGCCAGCCAGTCGAGATCCTCTTCGGTGCCCGCCGCATGGCCGGTGGCAAGCGTCACAGCGCGGCTGATGCCGCGCATGGTGGCGGGAATGCGAGCCGAAGCAAGCGCGGCGAGCGAAGAGGTCATGCCCGGCAGGATCCGGAAGGGAATGCCGGCTCCGACAAGCGCCTCCGCCTCTTCGCCACCGCGCCCGAAAATGAAGGGATCGCCACCTTTCAGCCGCAGCACCTTCTTACCCTGCCGTGCAAAATCGATCAGGGAGGCGGTAATATCGTCCTGCGTCGTCGAGGGCTTGCCGCCCCGCTTCCCGGCAAAGACGATTTCGGCCTGTGGGCCAAGAGACACAACGTCATCGCTTACCAGTGCATCGCGCACGATAATATCGGCCTGAGAAAGCGCCAGCACCACTTCCAGCGTCAGATAACGTACATCGCCCGGCCCTGCGCCCGCGAGCCAGACGTGACCGGCCTCAAAGACCGGGCCTTTTGCGGCAATGCTGTTCAAAATCTGCGGTATCGACATTCTCTTGGCTGCTTTTTAACGATGACGGAAAAAGCCGTCCCGGCTATAGGAATTGATATGGAAACGGATGGAAAGACCCTTCGCCGCGGCTGGACCACGGGCACCTGCGCGGCAGCCGCCACGAAGGCGGCCTGTGCCGCCCTTCTGACCGGCGAATTTCCTTACCCCGTCGAGGTCGAACTTCCAAGCGGTGCGAGGCCGGCATTTTCCCTTGCAACGGAAGAAAAAGGTGAAAACTTCGCCCGCGCCGGCGTCGTCAAGGATGCCGGCGACGATCCTGACGTCACCCATGGCGCGCTGATCGAAAGCACGGTCAGACGGGGTGAGCCAGGAAGCGGCATCACTTTCAAGGCCGGCAAGGGCGTCGGCACCGTTACCCGGCCGGGCCTGCCACTGCCGCCGGGAGAACCCGCCATCAACCCCGTGCCGCGCAAGATGATCGAGACCGCCATTCGCGAAGTGGCGGGAGCGAATGCCGATTTCGAAGTGGAAATCTCGGTTCGAGACGGCGAGAAACTGGCCGAAAAAACCCTGAATGGCAGGCTCGGCATTCTCGGCGGCATTTCCATTCTCGGCACTACAGGTGTCGTCATTCCCTTTTCCTGCTCGGCCTGGATTCACTCCATCTGGCGCGGCATCGATGTGGCGCGGGCAACCGGCTGCACACACGTGCTCGGCGCAACCGGAAACACCTCCGAAAAGGCCGGGCAGGCGCTGTATGACCTGCCGGAAACTGCCCTGATCGACATGGGCGATTTCATCGGCGGCATGCTGAAATATCTGCGCAGCCACCCGGTCGAGCGGGTGACGATCGCCGGCGGTGTCGCCAAAATGACCAAGCTCGCCCAGGGCATGCTCGACGTGCATTCCAAAAAGGGCCTTGCCGATCTTGAAGCATTGGCGGCTTTGGCCACGGAGGCGGGAGGCGATGATGATCTCGCCATTGCCATCCGTCAGGCCAACATGGTCGCGCACGCCTTTCAGCTGGCCGAAGACGCGGGGATAGACCTCGGGGCAATCGTTGCGGAAAAAGCCTGGGTAACCGCTGCGGCGGCGCTGAACACGCCGGCCATCGCGCTCGATATTGTGGTTTTCGATCGTCAGGGCGCGCTCAAGGGGCGCACCGCCTCCACGCCGTCGCATCAACCCGCCGCATCTTCTTTCGGAGAACGGAACCGGCGTACATAGTCGGTACTATAAAGCGCGCTCTCGCGAAAATCCGTGGAGGCAAGCCCGCGACCGACAAAGATCAGCGCCGTGCGCTCCACCGGCTCGGCCGCAAGCTTGCCCTCAACATCGAACAGTGTGCCGCGAATGACCCGCTCATCCGGCCAGGAGGCGCGCACCACGATGGCAACGGGGCAATCGGACCCATAAAGCGGCGTCAGCTCCTCCACCACCTTGCCGATGGCATGGATGGCGAGGTGGATGGCGAGTGTCGTGCCAGTCGCACCGAAAGCCTTCAGCGTCTCACCGTCAGGCATCTTCGATGCACGACCGGAAATGCGGGTCAGCACAAGGCTCTGCGCCACTTCCGGCACCGTCAGCTCCCGCTGCAAGGTGGCGGCAGCCGCGGCGAAGGAGGGCACACCAGGCGTGACGGTATAATCCAGACCCAGCCGCTCCAGTCGGCGGATCTGTTCGCCCATGGCGCTCCAGACGGAAAGATCGCCGGAGTGCAGCCGCGCGACATCCTTGCCTGCCTTTGCCGCCGCCGCGAATTCCGCCTCGATCTCGTCAAGCGAGAGCGCCGCCGTATCGATGATGCGCGCCCCCGGCGGGCAATAATCGATCAGCGCCTTCGGAACCAGCGAACCGGCATAAAGACACACAGGGCAGGCAGCGATGAGATCGCGCCCGCGCACCGTAATGAGATCTGCGGCACCCGGACCGGCGCCGATGAAATGAACCGTCATTCTTCTTCTCCGTATTCAATGGCGCAGTCGTTACCACGTGGCACGTTGCCCGTCGTTGCGATAGCCACAGTTACATCACCGACGACGAGGCGTGGCGAAACCAACCGTGCATTTTCTCCCGCCGCCGCAAGCGCCGAAGCTTCACTGACGCTTGGCGTTCCGGCATGATCAAGGCTGGCCTGTGAAAATGTCATCGTCTCAGCGGCAACTGCCTCGAGCCGCTTCTGCGTTACGATTTCAAGCGACAGCGACAGGGCTTTTGCCGCTTCCGCGAGGCCAGCTTCCCCGGCCTTGAGCGACGCAGTCGCCAGAGAGTCAACCGTCATGCCAAGGGTCAGCTCGGCGGTGCGTATGGCCGTGATGATCGCATCCGAAGCAGCACCTTTACGGCAGCCTATACCGGCCACGGTCACCATGGCTTGACCCAGCTCCATTGCGTCACCGGCATGGCCGGCCGCCAGCCTGACATGGAGCCGACAGCCGCTACGCGAGAAACCTCCAGCCGGATCATCGAACCGCCAAGCTGCGCACAGGCGGCCAGCAAAACCGCTTCCATTTCCAGCGTCACCGCATTGGCGACCAGCCGCCCGCCGGGTTTCAAAACCTCCATGGCAGCCTCGAGCACACCTGCTTCACTGCCGCCACCGCCAATGAAAATAGCATCCGGCGTGGGCAAGCCTTCAAAAGCTGCCGGGGCCACACCGATCATGACCTCCAGCCCCGGAACGCCAAAAGCATCGGCATTGCGGGTGATCCGCTCCGCCCTTTCCGGATGCTGCTCTATGGCAATGGCGCGCAGCGAGGGATGCGACAGCATCCATTCGATACCGATCGAGCCGGAGCCTGCTCCTATGTCCCACAGCAACTCGCCCCGTCGAGGCGCCAGTGAGGAGAGCGTCACAGCCCGGATTTCCCGTTTGGTTATCTGCCCGTCATGTTCGAACAGACTGTCATCGAGCCCCTGCGTAAACGGCAGGACACGCGCATCCTCATCCGCCACGACATCAATCGCCACCACATTCAGCGGGTCAATATCTTCAAAGGCAAAATCAGCCGCCCTGGCTTGCCGCCGCCTTTCACGCGCTCCCCCCAACGCTTCAAGCAGGATGAATTCCGACCGACCAAAACCGGACTCAGACAGCAACCCCGCAATCAAAGCCGGGTCACGCTCATCCGAGGTCAGCGCAATGATCCGCGCGCCGGGATGCAGATACGGCCGCAAAAGATCGATGGAGCGCCCATGCAGCGAAACGCATTCGGCCGATTGCAACGCCCAGCCAAGGCGTGCCGCGGCCAGAGAAAAGGCGGAAGGCGAGGGATAGCAGACAGTCTCCCCGGAGGGGATCCGCCGCAGAAGCGTAACACCGACGCCGTAGAAAAACGGATCGCCGGAGGCCAGCACACAAACCCGCCTGCCGCGCAACGCCAGAACATCGCTCATGCCCACATCAAAGGGCACTGGCCACGGGCGTGCCTCCCCCTGAATGGCTGCTTCCGCCAGTTCCAGATGACGTTTGCCGCCGAAAACCACCTCGGCCACCTCTATTGCCGCAACCGCGTTGCGGCCCAGCCCCTCAAGCCCGTCTTCGCCGATACCGACGATCGAGAGCCATGGCTTTTCTTTCTTTTCGGTGGAAGCACTCTTTTCAGTAGAAGCCTTACCCGTTCCGGAATATTCAGACGTCATGACAGGCTCCATACTCATCCTTGGCGGCACGGCGGATGCCCGCATTCTGGCCGGCAGGCTGGCAGAAGACTCCGGCTACCGAATTCTGCTGTCCATGGCGGGCCGCACGCTCTCGCCGGTCGAACAGCCGGTACCGATGCGCAGTGGCGGGTTTGGCGGCGCAGCAGGGCTGGCGGATTTCATTCGCACCGAGGGTTTCGATATTCTGGTCGATGCCACCCATCCGTATGCGGCAAAAATTTCCGCCAACGCGGTTGAAGCGGCAAGACTGGCCGACGTTCCACTTGTGGCGCTTTCGCGTCCCGCCTGGCAGCGACAGCCAGGTGACCGATGGCAGAGCGCCGACACTGCCGAACAGGCTGTTGCCGCGCTTGGAGATGAAAGCAGGCGTGTATTTCTGGCTCTCGGCCGCCAGGAGCTTCTTCCCTTCGAAGCCGCCCCCCGGCACAGCTATCTCATCCGCAGCGTCGACCCCGTGGAGCCGCCACTGAACGTACCGCATGCGCGCTACATCACCGCACGCGGCCCCTTTGCGCTGGACGACGAAATCCGCATGCTGGAGGAAAACCGCATCGAGACTGTGGTTTCGAAAAATTCCGGCGGCAGCGCCAGTTACGGCAAAATCGAAGCGGCGAGACGGCTTGGCCTGCCGGTCATCATGATCGAGCGGCCGCGATCTCTCGGCGACGCGCCCCTGAAGGGCACGACGGTGCCGGACATAGCGTCTGCGCTCACCGCCATCCGCCATCAGCTCTCCCTTTTCGAAAACCGCGGCGAATAAGCGATCGGTTCCTTGCCGGAACGCTCGATCAGACGGGTTTCCACCGAACCGACGATGATGCAGGTGGCCATGTCAGCCATGTCGCTCAATGCTTCCGAGAGTGGCACGACCCGAATGCACTCATCCGCACGGCCCGCGGCGCGACCGAAGATCACCGGCACCGAGCCGGGCAGATGCGCGCGCAAAAGATCAAAAGCGGTGCCGAGCTGGTGCGGCCGCGCCTTGCTGACGGGGTTATAAAAAGCCATCACGAAGCCGGCTTCCGCCGCCGCGATCAGCCGCTTTTCGATGATGCCCCAGGGCTTGAGATTATCAGACAGCGAAATGGCGCAGAAATCATGGCCTAGCGGCGCGCCAGCCTTTGCGGCAACCGCCAGCATGGCGGTCACACCCGGTACGACGGAAAAATCGATGCCACGCCATTCGGACGGGCCATTTTCAATCGCCTCGCAGATGGCCGCCGCCATGGCGAAAACGCCGGGATCGCCGCCGGAAACCACGCAGACCTTGCCACCTTCGGCTGCAAGCCGCAGCGCCTGTTCGGCGCGGGAAATTTCCTCACGATTGTCGGAGGCGTGGCGGCGTTGGTGGGGACCAAGCGACAGGCGGTCGAGATAAGGAATATAACCGAAGAAATCTTCCGAAGCCTCGACGGCAGCCAGCGCTTCCGGCGTTACCTGCGCCATACTGCCGGGGCCGAGGCCGACGACGACGAGCCTGCCGGTCATGGCTTTTCACCTGCAGACGGTCTGGTTTTCCAGCCGGGCACCAGAACCAGCGAAAAATAGGGTGCCGGCGATGCGTCACGCTCGATAAGCGGCACCGCATGGCTGTTTGCCATGGTGCCGCGCTCCACATAGAGCGCCTCGCTGAGCTTACCGGCCTTTTCCAGCGCCCGGCGGATTTTCGGCAGGTTGCGCCCGACCTTCATGATCACGGCTCCATCGGTACCGGAAAGTCGTTCCGCGAGAATATCTTCCGCAAGCGTTCCGGGGAGCACGCTCAATATATCGTCACCCTGTACCAACGGCAGCCCGGCCATGGACCAGCAGCCGGACATGGCCGTGATACCCGCAACCACCTCTGCATCGTAGGACGGAGACAGCCGCAGATGAAGGTGCATATAGGAGCCGTAAAACAGCGGATCGCCTTCCGAAAGCACGGCCACATTGCGCCCGGCCTCAAGATGGGCGGCAATGTCCCTCGCCGACTGGTCGAAGAATGCGGCAATCGCGCCGCGATAATCCTCGCCGTTCTTGTCGCTTTCGACGGTCACCGGATAGACCAGCGGCATTTCCAGCGTACCGGGGCGGATGAAGGCTTCGACGATGCCGCGACCATTACCGCTACCGCCCTTCTTGCAGAAAAAAGCAAGCACATCGGCATTTTCGATGGCGCGCACCGCTTTCAGTGTCAGAAGCTCGGGATCGCCCGGGCCGGTGCCGACACCAACCAGTTTACCCTTGGCTTGTTCAAAAAGAGCCGCACTCACAGGCCTGCCCTCGCAACCGCATTGATGGCAGCGGCCGTCATGGCCGAACCGCCCATACGTCCCTTGACGATGGCATAGGGAATGCCGAGCGCGCTTGCCTCCAGCGCATCCTTCGATTCCGCCGCGCCGACGAAGCCGACGGGCATGCCGATGATGGCGGCGGGACGCGGCGCACCCTTTTCCAGCATCTCGAGAAGATAGAACAGCGCCGTCGGCGCATTGCCGATGGCAACAAGAGCGCCGTCCAGTTTTTCCGCCCAGAGATCGAGTGCGGCGGCCGAACGCGTATTGCCGATCTTTTTCGCAAGCTCTGGTGTGCGTGGATCACGCAATGTGCAGATGACGGCATTGTCATTCGGAAGCCGGGCGTGGGTTACGCCATGGGCAACCATTTGCGCATCACAGAGGATGGGCTTTCCGGCCAGCAACGCACCCCGCGCCGCGGCAACGAAATCGGGCGAGAAACGGAAATGGCTGGCCGCCTCCACCTGCCCGCAGGCATGGATCATGCGAATGGCGATATCCGCCTGCTCTTCGGTAAAGCCGGATAAATCCGCTTCTTCACGGATAATGGCGAAGGAGCGCTCATAGATCGCGTTGCCGTCGCGAATATAGTCATAGTCGGTCATCGGTCATCCTGTCGAAGCGCCGCACCAATCGCTTGCCTGCCAAGACGGGCAAGCAGGGTGGCGCCGTTTTCCCCGGGCTTATGTTCTTTTTCGTAGAGACGGGCAAGCCGCGAAAGCGCCGTCCTCTGCTGTGCGAAAGGTAAAATCCCGTCGGGTGGGTCGCCGGCGCGGCCGGAAACGGAAAAGGCCAGCCCATCGGCCGTGCCGCAAAAGGCCAGAAGCGACGGGGCAGGGTGCGCGCAGCCTTTGCCACAGCCGGAAATATGCAGCGTGAAAGAACCGTCGAGCAATGAGGCGCATTCCCGGGAAGCAAAAGCGGCCAGTTCATGCGTTGGAAGAAAAGCCGATGCACAGCCCGGCGCGCCGGGACAGACAGCGATGGAAGAGCGCGCATCACCGGCTTCGGTAACGAAACCACATGCCCCCGCAGCCTCAAGCAATGCATCGCAAGCGGATTTCGATCCGAAAAATAGCATGCTATGGTTTGGTGACGGCCGCAAAGCCCAGATGCCGAGCATATCGGCCTCATGGCAGAGATGCGATAAATCCGAGCCTCGAACCTGCCCGAAGGCAGGCGCGGTTCCGGCAGCAAAAAGGCCCGTGCCCGCTGCCATCAATCCAAGCGGCGAAGAAGGTGCCCGAACGGCCTCGCTCTTTAGCAGCCGATCCAGCAGCCGGTCACCACAAACCGCTTGGATGGCCGATCGGTCCAGATCGCGGCCACGTGCAAATGGCCCCTTGCCGGCGAGATAAAGGAGAAGCGAAAGGACCACATCCGCCGCCGCAGCCGTTTCGACCAACCCCGCGTTCAGTGCTTTGCTTTCCGGCCCGCCGACAAGCAGTTGCCAGAAAGTCTGGCTGTCCAGCCGGATCGCTTTGAGGCGAATATCTGCCAGCAATTCCCCCATGGAGAGATATCCGCCACCATCAATGACGACAGAAATCTTGGCGGCGAGCTTTTCATGAAGAGCGAGCCGGTCGGCCTCTTTCCTTATCTGTTCGGCGAGAAAACGCCCGTCGGCGATTTCCGTGTCATCCCGGCCGGCAAGAGGCGAAGTCTCGACTGCCAGCCCTTCGCGCAGCGGCAGACCAAGTGCCAGAACATCCTTTTCCAAGGCGCATGCGCTTTCCGGCGTCAGGCCGCGGAACTGGAGGCTGCCGCGTGCGGTGATGTCGAGCAGGCCATTGCCGTGCCGCTCGGCAAGGTCGCAAAGTGCCACCATCGCACGGGGCGAGATATCCGCCTCGAAAGCTACTCGGGACAGAAAACCGTCGCCGGTCCGCATGGGTGCTGAGAGCGCCGGGCAAAGACCGCGGCGACCGAATGGCTGAACGGTATCGGCAGCAGCAGCCATCATGCGCCAACCCTTTCTGTGCGGGGCAGGATCAGCATTTCCAGCTCCGCATCCACCGCATTTCTCCGGCTGTGCCACAGGCCGCGACGGCGGGCGGACAGGAAGCGCTCAGCCATCACCTGTCCTGCCTTCGGATTTTCCCGCAGGATGAAATCGCGCACCGCCTCGTTGCCGAAATAGGCATCATAAAGCGCCTCGATCAGCGAAGAGGAAACAACATGAGTGGTTTCGGCAAAACCGACCAGCCGGTCCACAGTCTCGGCAAATTCCGCCGCTCCGCGTGGGCCATGCCGCATCTGGCCGGCAATGAAGCGCGGGTTGACGGCGCGTGCCCGCACCACCCGCGTCAGCGCCTGCGCCATCGACCTTGCACGCGGACGTGCCGGGTCGGTCGTATCCAGCGCCACGATATCGGCTACACCACCCAATGCTGCCTTCGCCGAGGAGAAGCCGCCGATGAAGGCGACATCGGAAGAACCGTCAAGAAGATCGCGGCCGGGATCGTCGCCAGTATGAACCAGAAGATCGGCCCGGCGCACAAGTTCCACAAAACCGGCATTCTCGAACATCTCCAGCCCATCGGCACCGCCGAAAGCATGGCTTGCAGCATCAAGATAGGCCTGTCCCAACTCCTCGCGTTCCTCCCATTTTCCGCTGGCGAGTTTTTCTTCGATACCCGCGCCATAGGTTCCGGGCGCGGAACCGAAGATACGCGCCGGAATATGCCCGAGCGCTGCCGCCTCTTCCGCCAGCGGATTGTCTCCCGGCGCCTCATCCCGCCGCGCCACGGCCTTGGCGGCGGCATCAAGCAGCGCAATCAGCGCCGGAAACATGTCGCGGAACAGGCCGGAAATGCGAAAGGTGACATCAACCCGCGGCCGCCCAAGGCTCGCCGGTGGCATAACTTCGATGCCGGTGACGCGGCCAGTGGTCAGGTCATGGATCGGTCTCGCCCCCATCAGATGCAGCGCCTGCGCCACATCCTCACCGCCATTGCGCAGGCTCGCACTTCCCCAGAGATCGAAAACCAGATGTTTCGGCCAGTCGCCATGACTTTGCAGGTGGTGCCGAAGCACTTCTTCCCCCGCCATGCGGCCTAGCTCGAAAGCCGTCGGCGTCGGCATGGTGCGCGGGTCGGCTGCATAAAGATTACGGCCGGTGGGCAGCACGTCGAGCCGTCCGCGAGCGGGTGCCCCGGAAGGGCCGGCAACCACATGTCGTCCATCAAGCGCGGCGAGTAGCGCCGCTTTTTCCGCCCTGGCGCTTTCAAGTCTCAGCGGATCGATTTCCCCTTCCGCGTAGCGGCCGAAGACATGCTGGCCATCCTTGATGGCGAAATCTTTCAGGTCGCAGAGAAAGGCGTCGATACGCGACAGGGCCGCGTCGGCGTCATCCTTCGCGCCCACGCCCGCCTCCGCCGCAAGCCCGGTTTCCAGCGCCTTTTCAACGATCCGTTTCGCCAGCCGGTCACGGCGGCGGCGATCCAGCCCATCCGCCTGCGCATATTCATCGACCAGCTGTTCCAACGCCGATTGGCCCTGTGAAAGCCCGGCATTGACCAGCACCGGCGGAATATGGCCGATAGTCACGGCAGCAATCCGCCGTTTGGCCACCGCCGCCTCGCCGGGATTGGAAACGATGAAAGGATAGACCACCGGCAGTGGGCCGGTGACGATTTCCGGAAAACAATTGCGCGAAAGCGCGACCGTCTTGCCCGGCAGCCACTCGAGCGTGCCGTGAGCACCGACATGGACGATGGCATGTGCCGCCGCGACCCGTTGCATCCACGCACCGAAAGCAACAAGTGCGTGACGCGGCGGCAGGGCAGGGTCGTGGTAATCCACCCGCTTATCCTCGTTTCGCCCCCGGTCCGGTGCGAGCGCCACGAACACATTGCCAAAACGGGCGACGCGAAAGCGGAATGCGCCATCGGCAAGCGCATCGTCACTTTCCGCAGTTCCCCACGTGGCATTCACGGATACGGCCGCCGTTTCCGGCAAAACCTCAAGAAAATCTAGATAGGCGGAAAGATCAATCGCCGCTTCCTGATGCTCGACACAATCCAGTAAAGCCCGAGCGGTTTCAGGAATATTCGACACCGCATATCCCGCATCGGCAAGATCGCGCAACATTTCAAGCACGCTTTGCGGCACATCCAGACCAACGGCATAACCCATGCGCCCCGGCGCGGCACCGGGATAATCGGGCATCAGAATAACGATACGGCGATCCTGTTTCGATGCCTGTTTCAATCGCAGAAAGGCCGCGATGCGGTTCGCCACCTGCTCGACGCGATCCGCCTCCGGCACATTTAGGAGGCTGACACCACCATCCGCCCGCGCCTGTTTGAACGAAATCGCACCGGCGAGAATCCGGCCATCCAGTTCCGGCAGAACCACATGCATGGCAAGATCGGACGGGTTGAGGCCGCGGGCATTTTCCACCCAGCCATCCCGCCGGGTCGTTGCCATGACCACCTGAAACACCGGCACGCCAAGGCGGTCGAACAGTGTTTTCCCGACTTCATCCGTCTGGCTGGCAAAAGCCGTGGCGGCGATGATGGCGACAGGCTGAAGATCGGGCAGCACGGTTTCGAGAAAACGGATCGCCTCCCCATCCTTCAGGCCGCTGACGAAAATCGGCAAGGGCGCAAAACCGCGCTCGCAGAGCGCGTGGAAAAGCGCATCCACGGGCACCGCATCCTCCGCAAGCAGCATGGAGCGGTAAAAGAGAATGGGAAGGATGGCTGCATCGGCTGAAAAAGCCGCGCGCGCTTCTGCCTGGCCGACGACGCCCTGCCCCGGCCGGTAGAATCCGGCCTTCGGCAATGGTTCGGCCTCGATATCCGGCCAGATGCCATCCTTTGCCAGAACCGCCAGACCAGCTGCAAGGCGGCCCATATTTTCCCCTCCGCCTTTACGGAAAAAGGAAAGGACGGAGGCCAACATCTGCCGATCCACGGTCGAAGCCGCTTCGAGCTTTTCGTCCCTTTCGCTGCATTCTCCCGGCAAAAGCAGAAGCTTGATGCCGTGCCTGCGTGCCAAAATCGCAAGCTGGTCGACGCCGTAACGCCAGCGCTCCGCGCCGCCCAGAATCCGGATAAGAATAACGCGGGCATGTTCCGCCGTCTTTTCGGTCCACAGATCAACCGACATCGGATGCCGAAGCTCGGACAGGTTGGCGACGGACAGGGACGGCGCAGAGTCCCCCGCCTGTCGCCAGGCCTGCTCAAGCCCGGCGATGTCGCTTGCCGAAAAAGACAACATCACCACATCTGAACGGGGCTGGTTGAGATCAACCGGCTCGATCAGGTCGTCCAGAGACGAGGATGTGGTGGCGAGAATATGCATCTAAGGCATTTCCAGTAAAAGTCCGTGGCCGGTCAGGCGGCCAGCATCTGTTCTATCTTTTCGCGGTTGATGCCCTTTTCACCGATGATAACGAGCCGGCTGCGGCGCTCCTCACCCGCCGCCCATGGGCGATCGTAATAGTGGTTGACCCGGCTGCCCACGGCCTGCACCTGCAGGCGCATCGGCTTGGCGGAAACCTCAATGAAGCCCTTTATGCGCAAAACATTTTCCGCAGCCGCCGTCTCTGCAATGCGGATCGCCAGCGCTTCCGGATCGCTCACGGCAGGCAGATCGATGACGAAGCTGTCGAAATCGTCGTGTTCATGATCCAGTTCACCATCATGGTGGGTACGGCGGTTTTCGATGTCCTCTTCCACTGCAAGACCGAGACCGATCAGCACCGCAGGATCGATTGCGCCATTGGATGCCACGACGATCTTCGCGGCCTTTGGCAGGTGCTCAAGAATGTGGGCCTTTGCCTTGTCGAGACCAGCGCTATCGAGAAGATCAGCCTTGGTCATCACGATAAGGTCGGCGCAGGCGATCTGATCCTCGAAAACCTCTTCAACCGGGTCATCGTGATCAAGCGCCTCGTCATTCGCCCGCTGGGCGGCGAGTGCTTCCATGTCGTGGGCAACCTGTCCCTCGGCAAGGGCGGCACCATCCACTACGGCCACCACGGCATCCACCGTCACGCGGCTCTTGATCGCCGGCCATTGGAAGGCCTGCACCAGCGGCTTCGGCAGGGCGAGGCCGGACGTTTCGATGAGGATATGCTCCACCTTCGGCTGGCGGCTCAAAATCTGCTCGATGGCGGGCTGGAAATCATCCGCCACCGTGCAGCAGATGCAGCCATTGGCCAGTTCGACGATGTTTTCTTCCGGGCAGCTTTCAATGCCGCAGCCTTTCAGAATTTCGCCATCGATGCCGATATCGCCGAATTCATTGACGATGATGGCGAGCCGCTTGCCATCCAGCTTTTCCAGAAGACCGCGCAGCAGCGTGGTTTTTCCGGCCCCCAGAAAGCCGGTGACGATGGTGCAGGGAACGCGGTCCAGAAGGGTGCTCATGATCTCTCCTCGGTAAAATCGAATGGGGGAATGCGCGCCACCATGCCGCGCTTTAATGTGTCGGGCCGGCCACGCCAGGGCATCAGGCCATCTGCGGAGGCGGCCAGCATATGCGCGCCTGCAAGCAGGTCTTCCGCGTCATTGGGCGTCAGCCCGCCAAACACATAGGACCAGCCGTCGCCGCCACGCAGCACGGCACTGAGGCCGCGCTTGCAATTGGCAAGGCAATTGACGGAACGAACGACGACGCCAGATTCTTCCGCCTTTGCGGTGACGGCATCGGCGAGGCGCGAACCGGCGCGCGGTTCAGCATTGGGATCGGCTTCATCGCGACAGCTTCGGCAAACGAAGACGACCACACCGGACGCCGTGTCAGCCTGCGTGTTTCCGCCTGCACATGAAAATGTCGCTGAAATATCCAAACCGTTTCGCTTCCCGCGCCTTCAAAAAAATCGTCGGGGTGCGGATATCGAAAACGGCATGCGCAGATGCGCAACCCCAATGTTCGATCTGACCGACTGACCGGAGCACCCCGCCCGGCAGACGTTTTTTCTGAAACGGCAGGTCTCCTGGCTTGCGGCTTCAAAACACCCGGGCACCGCCTTCCCGAACCCATATTGAAGGCCCAGTGGCTTTACGGTGCGGGCTTACCGCTTACAGTTGCGGGGGCAGCCACGGAATGACCCATTGTCCGGGTGGAACCGTGTTCCCTCTTAGCTTTTCCCGTTGCCGGGAAAAGACCGTCAGTCCGCTACCATTAGGCTGAACGGGGGTGAGGGTCAATGCCGCGGCCTGTCCCTCACACATTGCCGGGTGCGGCAAATTGGGTATAGTCGCCGCTCCGAATGGCGGGGGCATGGCCCCGCACAGCAGGATGAGAAGGAAAACGTGATGACGCGCGACATCAGCGACAACGAAGCCGAACGCCACCGGCAGAAAATGGTCAACCGCAAGACGGCTCAGGATGCCGAAGTTGCGGCAAAGACCATCGAAAAAGGTCTGCTGATGATCAATACCGGCCCCGGCAAAGGCAAGTCCACGGCGGCCTTCGGCCTTGCTTTGCGCATGCTCGGCACCGGGCGGCGAGTCGGCGTGGTGCAGTTCATCAAGGGCGTATGGTCAACGGGCGAACAACAGGCTCTGACGCTTTTCGGTGACAAGATTGTCTGGCGCACCATGGGCGAGGGTTTCACGTGGGACACACAGGATCTGAAACGCGATGTTGCCGCAGCCACAAAGGCCTGGGAAGAAGCCAAGGTCCTGATGGCCGATGAAACGATCGGCCTCCTGATCCTCGATGAACTGAACATCGCGCTGCGTTACGACTATCTGCCGCTGGAAGAGGTCGTTGAAACGCTGTCCAGTCGCAGGCCTGATCTGCACGTTATCGTCACCGGCCGCAACGCCAAACAACCGCTGATCGACGCCGCCGACATGGTGACGGAAATGACGCTGGTGAAACACCACTTCAAGGCGGGCGTGAAGGCGCAGGCCGGGATAGAATTCTGACATGACTGCGCGGGTGCTGATGTTTCAGGGAACCGGCTCGGACGTCGGCAAATCGCTGATGGTGGCCGGCCTTGCCCGTGCTTTCGTCAAGCGCGGCCTGTCCGTCATGCCGTTCAAACCGCAGAACATGTCGAATAATGCGGCGGTCACCGCCGATGGCGGCGAGATCGGCCGCGCCCAGGCGCTGCAGGCGCGGGCGGCGGGTGTGCCGCTCTCCGTTCACATGAACCCGGTACTCCTGAAACCACAGAGCGAGACCGGCGCACAGGTGGTGGTGCAGGGCAAGATCGTCGGTAATGCCAGAGCGGCCGATTATCAGCACATGAAGGCCGGGCTGATGCCGCTTGTGCTGGAAAGCTTTGAGCACCTGAAACTACGGGCCGATCTTGTGCTCGTGGAAGGAGCGGGCAGCGCGTCTGAAATCAACCTTCGCGCCAATGACATCGCCAATATGGGTTTTGCCCGTGCGGCAAATGTGCCCGTAATCCTGATCGGCGATATCGATCGGGGCGGCGTCATCGCCAGCCTCGTCGGCACCAAGGCAGTGCTTGAGCCGGGCGATGCGGCAATGATCGAAGGTTTCATCGTCAACCGCTTTCGCGGCGATCCGGCGCTGTTTTCAGATGGCATGCGGATGATTGCGGAAAAGACCGATTGGGCCTCCATTGGGCTTCTGCCGCATTTTTCCGATGCCGCGAAACTGCCGGCGGAAGATGCTCTCGGTCTTTCCGGCCCTGCCCAGCAGAAACCGGGCGCAAAGATCCGCATCGCGGTGCCAATCCTGCCACATATTTCCAATTTCGACGATCTCGATCCGCTGGACATGGAACCGGATGTGGAACTGATCCGCGTGCGGCCGGGCGAAACCATTCCTGCCGATTGCCGGCTGGTGCTGCTTTGCGGCTCGAAATCCACCATCGCCGATTTGGCCGTGTTGAAAAATGCGGGTCTCGATATCGATATCAAGGCCCATGCCCGGCGTGGTGGCTATGTTCTTGGCCTATGCGGCGGATACCAGATGCTGGGGAAAACCGTCGCTGATCCTGACGGCATAGAAGGGCCGCTGGCGACGATTGACGGGCTTGGCTTGCTGGATGTCGATACGGTTTTGACCGGCGACAAACGGCTGGTTTCCGTGCAGGGCAGGAGTTTCGACGGAATTGATTTATCCGGCTATGAAATGCATGTCGGCGAAACCAAGGGTGCTGCGGATAACCAGCCGTTCTCGATGATCGACGGACATGCCGATGGCGCCATCTCGCCCGACGGCCGCATCTTCGGCACCTATATTCACGGGCTTTTTGCGGATAACGGCCAGCGCAGCGCATGGCTGGAGCGGCTTGGCGGTGAGGGCACCCATCTGAATTACGATGCGCAAGTGGACGCCGTTCTTGACCGTCTGGCGACACATATGGAACAGCACCTCGATCTCGACCGGCTGCTGTCTATAGCGCGATAAGGATCGCCAGCAGCCCAAACAGGCCGATCAGCAAGACATCTGCGATCCGCGCCAGCCGCAGCGCGGTGCGAATATCGCCGGCAACCAGCGTCGCTCTTCCGCCTTCACCCATGAAACCCGCATCAATCATCTGCCCGCCATAGGAGCGGGGGCCGGCAAGTGCAAAGCCAAGAGCACCAGCCAGCGCCGCCTCCGGCCAGCCGGCATTGGGGGAACGATGGTGGTGCGCATCACGACGGATCGCAGCGATGGCGCCCTTGGGCGACGCGCCCTTCACAAAAAAAGCTGCCACTACGAAAAGAACGCCGCTCAACCTCGACGCCGGCAGATTGACCAGATCGTCCAGCCGGGCCGAGGCCCAACCAAAGGCTCCATGGCGTGGCGAACGATGGCCGATCATGCTGTCGGCCGTATTTATCGCCTTATAGGCCGCGCCGCCCGGCAGGCCCAACAGGCCGAGCCAAAGGGCAGGGGCAACGATACCGTCAGAAAAATTCTCGGCCAGACTTTCAATCGCCGCCCGGCAGATCGCCGCCTCATCCAGCTTTTGCGGATCACGACCAACGATCATCGATACAGCCTTGCGGCCACCTTCCACCCCCTCGCGCTCCAGAGCGGTGGCAACAGCTTCCACATGCTGTTCCAGACTTTTCTGCGCCGGAAGCGAAGCACCGAGGATCGCCACAGCCAACAGGCCAAAGGGCAGGAGAAGCAGAATCGATTGCGCAAACCATGCAAGAATGACGGTGAGACCGGCAAAAACCACCAGAGCCGCCACGCCCGCCGCCTTACGCTGCGAAAATGACGCGCTCTCCCGGTTCCATTTTTTGTCCAGCAGCGCGATAAGCGAACCGATCCAGGTGACGGGGTGGCCGATGCGATTGAACAGCCAGTCCGGATAGCCGGTCAGGCGTTCGATCACGAGCGACAGGAAAGCGAGAGCAAAGAACATGGGCGAGACAGTACCAGAAAAGGCTCAAGGAGCGATCCGTCACGGCGGCAATCTCGGCAAGGCGCGCCTGATGTTTCCTGACGCGCCTGAACCGTGGATCGACCTTTCGACCGGGATCAATCCGCACTCCTATCCGCATTCGCCGGTTCCCGCCAGCGCATTCGCCCGCCTGCCGGAACCGGATGCCGCCGAAGATTTGAAGCAGCTGGCAGCAGCCCATTTTGGCGCGCCTTCTGCCTCGCATGTCACGCTGTCTCCCGGCACCCAGATGTTGATGCCGTTACTCGCTCAAGTCGCGCTTTCCCGTGGGGCAAAAAGCGGGGCCGTGCTTTCGCCCGCCTATGCCGAACATGCCCGCACCGCGCGCATGGCCGGACTAACCGTGACCGAAGTTGAAAATCTTGGCGACCTGTCAGCTCACGACTATGTGGTGGTGGTCAATCCCAACAATCCCGATGGCCGCATCACGGATCGAGAGGCTTTGCTGTCTCTCGCCGATTCGATGCGTCGTAAAGGCGGCATGCTCGTCGTGGATGAAGCCTTTGTCGACGCAGGAGGGGCGGAAAGCCTCGCAAATGCTGCGGATCACGAGGCGCTGATTGTGCTGCGATCCTTCGGCAAATTTTATGGCATGGCTGGCGTGCGGCTCGGTTTCGCGATTGCGCGTCCCGATATTGCTGCCGCACTGGAAGCAAACTTAGGCCCGTGGGCAGTTTCCGGCCCGGCACTGCATATTGCGACCGAAGCTTTGGCAGACGAGGAATGGCAATCATCCATGCGCCTCCAGCTCGCTAAAGAAGCCCGGCGCATGAATGACCTGCTGAAGGAAGCGAGGCTGGAAATCGCCGGCGGCACGTCCCTCTTCACGCTCGTTCGGGACAAGCGTGCCACAGCGCTGTTCGGCCATCTCGGTCGGCGCGGCATTCTGGTCCGCATTTTCGATGAAAGGCCGAACGACATGCGTTTCGGCCTTCCCGGCAGCGAAGCGGACTGGCAGCGCCTCGATGAAGCGCTGCTCTCTTTCTATCATCCCTCGAAGGTGTAGGTCTCAATCGAATCCGGCTTCATTTCGATGGAGAAGCCCGGCAGTTTCGGCGGCATGTAAGCGGCGTTGCGGATATCGCAAGGCTCGATGAAGTGCTCGTGCAAGTGATCCACATATTCGATGACGCGACCTTCCTTGGTGCCCGATACCACCAGGTAGTCGATCATCGACAGGTGCTGCACATATTCGCAAAGGCCGACGCCACCGGCATGCGGCCAGACCGGTAGATTGTATTTGGCGGCAATCAGCAGCACAGCCAGCACTTCATTCAGCCCACCCATACGGCAGCTGTCGATCTGCACCACATCGATGGCGCCTTCGGCGATGAACTGCTTGAACATGATGCGGTTCTGGCACATTTCACCAGTTGCTACCTTCACGGAACCAATGGCTGCGCGAATCTTGCGATGGCCGGCGATATCGTCCGGGCTGGTCGGCTCTTCGATGAAGAAGGGCTTGGAAAAGGCGAGCTTGTTCACCCACTCGATTGCCTGATCCACTTCCCACACCTGATTGGCATCGATCATCAGATAACGGTCGGGGCCAATCACCTCGCGGGCGATGGTGAGACGGCGGATGTCATCCTCCAGATCGCGACCGACCTTCATCTTCACATGGTTGAAACCGGCATCGATGGCTTCCTGGCAAAGACGACGCAGCTTGGCGTCGTCATAACCGAGCCATCCGGCCGACGTCGTGTAGCAGGCATAACCCTCGTTCTTCAGCGTTTCGATACGTTCCTTCTTGCCGCTTTCGGCCTTTTTGAGGATCGCAAGCGCATCGTCGCGGGTCAGCACATCGGTCAGATAACGGTAATCGACGATATCGGCGATTTCTTCCGCGCTCATATCGGCAACAAGCTGCCACACCGGCTTGCCCGCCTTCTTCGCAAGCAGATCCCAGACCGCATTGACGACGGCACCGGTGGCGAGATGCATCGCACCCTTGTCCGGGCCGATCCAGCGCAGCTGGCTGTCGCTCGTCAGATGCCGCCAATATTTGCCGGGGTTCTCGGTAACCATGGCAAGATCGGTGCCGACCACCAGATGCCGCATCGCTTCGATCGCCATGCAGCAAATGTCATTGCCACGGCCGATGGTGAAGGTCAGGCCATGGCCCTTCAGGCCCGGCTCGTCGGTGTCGAGAATGACATAAGCCGCCGAATAATCCGGGTCGGGGTTCATCGCATCCGAACCGTCGAGGCTCTGGGAGGTCGGGAAACGCAGGTCGAAAACACGCAGATCTGTAATTTTGGTCATGGCCGGTTACTCGCGGTCAGTGTCAAAGGAAATCGTTCAATCGTGGTGGAAGGTTTCTTCCATCATCGCCCACCACTCGTCTTGCTTGCGGCTTTCGAGCGGTTGCTGGCAGGGAATGGTGAAAGACCACCATTCCTGGTTCTTGGGGCTTGCGGCTATCTTCGCCATGTCAGCGCTGAAATCCGTGCCGTGATATTCCCAATAACCGAACAGCAGATTTTCCGGTTCACGCAGGAAGATCGTATAGTTACGGATGTTGCTGTCGCTGATGAGCGCCAGAACTTCCGGCCAGACGGCAGCGTGCAGCCTTTTATACTCCACGATCATGTCCGGTTTGACGCCTATGACCATGCCCATACGCTGCATGAAAAACTCCGTTATTGCTTGATGGTGGCAAGCGCCGCGCGCAGCCCGTGTTGCGGCAGGTTCAACCCCAGCCGTTCTGCAGCAGCGATGATCGGGATGAATCGACGACGCTTCTTTTCATCGTGGTTACCGGCGATATCGGCCAGCCGATGCGCGAGAAAAGGATTGCGCAAACGTTCGCGCAACACACCGATATAGACCGCAGCCTCATCTCCCATGCCTTCGGCAGCAAAGACCGGCAGAACCTCGTCCCGCCACAGCGTTTCCAGATCCGTAACGAGAGCGTCGTCGGCCATTGCCTGCCGCACCGTCTCGTCCTTGGCCCGGGCATCCTGCATCCAGCGCTCGGCCAGATAGGAATGGCCGAGATTGAGCAGAAAGAGCTTCAGTTTTTCGTAGTGGTCGAGATCATCCGTCAGCACGATCGCAGGGTGAGCGCATGGCAAAACGAGCCCTTCCTGCCTCTCGATCGCCCAGAGCGCATAGGGCTCCGCCACCGCACCAACTGGATCGATCGGCTCGGAGACGATGCGATCGACCAGACTATTGGCGAAACGGCATTTCTCGTTGAGATAAAAGGCAAACCCCGCCGGCAGCCGCCACTCGTCTGCAAGCTGGCGAATGACTTGCTGCAGCCTTTCGCCATTGCGCGGCACAAGCTCGCAGGGGAAGATCGACAAAGGCGCTTCCGGATTGCTCTGAAAACGCTCCAGCAGCAACGTGCAGAGCTTCGCCGGAAAGCTTTTCGGCACCACCGTGAAATCGGCCGCAAGGCCAGGACCGTCAGCGGAATCCAGCTCATAACCGCGATCGCCCGTATTGGACAGGATAACCTCGGCCACGCAGGCAAGACGCCGCACTTCGGCCCAGTCGGTCGCGGCCGTCAGCGCGCGTGCGACAGCCTTACCCGGAATTTCCTCTTCCACTTCCTGCCCATCGCTGATACCGCGAATGCGCACAGGGTAGGGCGCTCCGCTGTTCAGTGCCGCAACACGCTTCAGGCTTTCCGCATTGCCGGTCGTCTGGACAATAGCGATATGTCCAAGAGCCTCGCCTTTATCCAGCGCCTGCGAAACGAACAAATCCGCATGCGCCAGAAGAAAGCGGCTGGTGCCAAATTGCAGAATGGGCGTGTCAGCTGTCATGCGACCTCCACCATGCCTTTGATCACTCCGGCTTTCGGATCGGTCAGACCGGCGAATTTGGAAGGCACATCGGCAAGCGTCATACGGTGGGTGATCAGCGCTTCAGGTACCTTGCCTTCCCGCAGCGCCTGCAAAACGCGTTCGAAATCCTCAGGCGTGGCGTTGCGGCTGCCGAGCAGCGTCGTCTCGCGCTTGTGAAACTCCGGATCGTTGAAGCTGATATCGCTGGCGACGATGGATACCAGCACATAGGAGCCGCCATGCCCGACGAAGGAAAACCCGCGCTCCATGGCCTTCGGATTGCCCGTCGCATCAAAAACCGCATCGAAGAAATCACCGCCGGTAATATCGTAAAGGCGGTCTTTGTCGCCTTCACCAAGCGTTACCGTGTGGGCAACACCGAGGTGCTGCTTGCAGAAATCCAGCCGGTCGGTGCGCCCGTCGATCATGGTCACCTCGCCACCATCGAGAGCCGCAAAAACCGCAACCGCCATGCCGATCGGGCCGGCGCCGACGATCAGGACCTTCTGTCCTTTCTCGACCGCTCCACGGCGGACCGCATGGGCGCCAATGGCCAGAAATTCAGTCATGGCTGCCTGATCGAGGCTCAGCCCCTCCGCCTTCAGCACGAATTGCTGCGGCACGCTCAGATATTCGACCATGCCGCCGTCGCGATGAACGCCGAGAACGCCGATATTGCGGCAGCAATTGCTCTTGCCTTTCAGGCAGGCGCTGCACTCACCGCAGGAAATATAAGGGATGACGGTGACGACGTCGCCTGCCGTAAGATCGCTGCCTTCCGGTGCCTCTTCCACTGTCCCGGAAAGCTCGTGGCCCATGATGCGTGGGTAGGAAAGATAGGGCTGGTTGCCTGTGAAGATGTGTAAATCCGTACCGCAGACACCGATGCGCCGGATGCGCACCAGCACTTCACCTTCGCCACGAAGAGGCTTCGGCAGGTCCTTGGCGGTGAGTTGACCGGGAGTGTCACAGAAAATCGCCAGCATGCATCACCTGTCAGAAAGGGAATAAAAACGGATGGCGTTGCCGCCAAAAACTGCCGCATGGTCCTCTGCCGGCACGATGTCGCGGCAGAAATCCAGCCAGCCCTGATAATCTCCCGCCAGTCGCAACACCGGCCAGTCGCTGCCGAAGATCGCGCGGTCGGCACCGAAGATTTCCAGAATGGTTTCGGCATAGGGCCGAACCGCTTCCGGCCGCTGATCGCCACGCTCCGTCAGCAGGCCGGAGAGCTTGCAATGGACGTTGGGAAGAGCAGCCAGAGCCGCCATGTCGCTCCGCCAGCCGCTATAATGACCGGTAGCGATCAATGGCTTCGCACCATGATCGATGACAACAGGCAATTGCGGATAACGGCGGGCAAAGGAAAGGAGATGCGGCAGATTGGGCGGCAACACCAGCGCATCAAAGACCAGCCCGTGTTTCACCAACGCTTCCACGGCGGCATCCAGCGCCTGATCGTCGATCCAGGCAATATCTTCCATGCCCTGCAGCATGGGGCGCACTCCCTTGAAGGCCGGATGTTTTGCCCGGCGGGCAATTTCCGTCACCGCATCGGGAGACTTCATGTCCACCCAGCCGACCACGCCCTTGATGAAGTCGGTCTTTTCCGCCAGCTCCAGCATGAAATCCGTATCGACCGCAGTCTCCATCGTCTGCACCAGCACCGTGCCGGAGACACCGGCTTCGGCCAATAACGGCGACAGATCGGCCGGAAGAAAATCCCGGTAGATGGCGGCGAGCGACGGCGGCGGCCATTGCCCGGCGCGGTCCTTCATCAACCAGAAATGCTGGTGGGCGTCGATGATCATGGCCTCAGGCCTTTCCGCCGGGTACGGGCGAACCTTCGGCAATCAGGCCGCGCCTGTGCAACTCAGACCAGAATTCATCCGGGATAGGCTGTTCGAACCATTCGATATTGGAGGCAAGCTGCTGCGCATTGCGCGCGCCTGACACGACCGTGACCGAAGCCGGATGGGCGAGCGGAAATTGCAGCGCGGCCGCCTGCAACGACACGCTCAGCTCCTCGCAAACGCCCTGCAGCGCATCGACGCGCGTGAGGATATCGGCAGGCGCATCGGCGTAGTTGAACTTGCGGTTGCCGGCCAGAATGCCCGAATTGAACGCACCGGCGACGACGATGCCCACGCCGCTTTCAGCACAGCGGTTCATGAAGGCAAGGCTCTGCTGTTCCAGGAGCGTATAACGACCGGCAAGCATGGCGACGTCGATATCGAAGACATCCATCGCGTCGCTAACGATCTGCCATTCGTTGACGCCAAGGCCAACAGCTCCGGTCGACCCTTCTTCACGCAGTTTGCCAAGCGCCCGGAAGCCGCCGCCAGTGGTCAGCTGCTCCCAGTAATGCTGGTGCTTTTCGCCATGGGTGAAGGAGCCGATATCATGCACATAAAGAATATCCGGCTTCAGAACACCCAGCCGCTGCTGGCTAGCCTCGAAGGAACGCAGGATACCGTCATAGGAATAATCATAAGTCGGGCGGAACGGCAACGGCGCGATATAGGCGTCCTCTTCCGGGCCGACGGTTTCATCCGGAACCATCACACGACCGACCTTGGTGCTGAGTGTATAATCGCTCCGCTCATGCTCCGTTACCATGGTGCCGAGACGACGCTCCGATCGCGTGTAACCGTAAAAGGGCGCGGTATCGAAATAACGCATGCCGCTTTCCCATGCCGTATCGAACGCACCTTTGGACTCTTCATAGGGCGTAACGCGGTAGAGATTGCCCATCTGGGCGCAGCCGAGGCCCATGACCGTGACGTCAACGGCGCGGCGCGGCAATTTGCGTGTATCGGAGACTTTCATCGCAGGGACTTTCCGGGTTTTTCTTTGAAAAGGCGCGCCGCCGTAAAGCGGCGCGCCGTCATGCATTAGTACAGAACGTTCTTGGCTTCCGGCTTTTCAACGTTGTCCTTAGTGACGACAACGACGCCAGTGTCGACGAACTTCTCAACCTTTTCCTTGTTGATGAGCTTGGTGATGGTTTCCACACCCTTTTCACCCATCTGGTAGGAACCCTGAACGACGATGCCGGCCAGCGTGCCGTCCTTGACGAAGCCCTGAAGGTCCTGATTGCCGTCGAAGCCGATGCCGATGACCTTGCCGGCCTTACCGGTCTGGGCGAGCGCACGGCCAACGCCGATTGCCGTCGGCTCATTGGCGCCGAAGATGCCCTTCAGATCGGAATTCGCGGCCAGAACGTCGGTGGTCTGGTTCAGCGCGGTCGCCATCTGCGACTGCGAATAGAAAGGACCGACAATCTTAAGGTTGGAATTCATCTGGATGTAATCGGTGAAACCGCCAACGCGGCCAATTTCCGAACCGGCGCCGGCGACGTATGACATGACGGCAATCTTGCCTTCCTTGCCCACCTTGTCGATCAGCGCCTGCGCTGCCAGTTCGCCGGCTTTCTTGTTATCGGTCGCGAGGAACGACTGGTAATATTGCTCCGAGCCGCTGGCCAGCTGCGAGTCGATCAGAACCACGGGAATACGGGCTTCCCAGGCCTTCTTGACGGCCGGAACCAGTGCATCCGGATCGGAAGGGGCAAGAACAATGCCTGCGACCTTACGGTTGATGGCGTTTTCAACCATGTTGACCTGGTCGGCGATCGCGGATTCGGCAGCCGGACCCTGGAAAGTCATGGTGTTGCCGGAAGAGTTCTTCATCGCCGCATCGGCGCCCTTCTGGACGTTCTGCCAGAAAGTGGAGTTGACGGTCTTGACAATGACGGCGATTTCGCCGGCCTGCACGGTGGAAACGCTCCACAGCGCGATTGCGGATGTCAGAAGGGCGGTCGCAAGTTTGTTCATTTCTTCCTCCGTGATGTCGGCATACCGGGCCTCCCCTTGCCGATCTTTTTTGCGGAAAGGGTCCGCAGGCCCTTGATCAGCGGCGGTTGCGCAACTGGTCGATCCAGACGGTGACCAGAATGACGAGGCCGATGATGATCTGTTGCGTGAAGGCGGAGACGCCGTTCATATTGAGACCGTTGCGCAGGATACCGATGACGAAGGCGCCGATGGCTGTGCCGGAAATGGTACCAACGCCCCCGATCAGCGATGTGCCGCCAATGACGGCACTGGCAATCGCATCCAGCTCATACATCACGCCTTCATTCGGCTGGGCGGTGACGAGGCGCGACATCAGCACGCAGCCCGTCAGTCCAGCGAGCGTGCCGGACAGAATGTAGGTGAAATTGGTAACGCGGGCGACGTTCACGCCAGACAGGCGCGCCGCATCCGCATTGGAACCGACGGCATAGATATGACGGCCGAGGATCGAGCGGTTGAGCATGAAGGAAACCGCAAGCGCAATCACCACCATCAGGATGACAGGGTAGGGGATGCCCGGAAACACCACGTTCGGGAAGCCGTCGTCACCGATATTGACGATGCGGAAGAGAGCGCCATTGCCGAGTTCGCCGAAGGATTCGCCGAGGCCAGAAACAGCACGCGCACCGGTGATCTGCAGGGCCACGCCGCGGGCGATCAGCATCATGCCAAGTGTGGCGATAAAGGGCGGCAGCTTAAAGCGTGTGACAAGCAGGCCGTTGATGAAGCCGCAAAGCGACCCCGTCAGAATGCCGAGAAACATGCCGATCGGCACCGGCATGCCAAGTTCTTTCACCGCAAGGGCTGCAACGACGCCGGCGAGCGCAAGCACTGAGCCAACGGAAAGATCGATACCGCCGGTGATGATGACGCAGGTTGCGCCGATACCCAGCAGCGCGATGGACGTGACCTGCAATGCGATCGTCATGCCATTATTAACGGTGAAGAAAGCGCTGCTGGTTGCGGAGAAGACCGCTACAAGCGCAACGAGGCTGCCAAGCGCCGCAAATTTCTGGATGATGTCCTTTTGGCGGTCGCTGAAAGCGAAGCTCTTCTTTGGTTCTGCAATATTGGCCATGTCGTTCCTCACTGCGCGGCCCGGCCGTAACCGGACGCATACCGCATGATTTCTTCCTGATTGGTCTTGGCGGTCTCAAGCACGCCCGTGATCCGGCCCTGGTGGAAAACGGCGATGCGATCCGTCAGCCCGAGAATTTCCGGCAGCTCTGAACTGATGAGAACAACGCCGATGCCCTTCGCAGCCAGTTCGTCCATGATCTTGTAGATCGCGAATTTCGCGCCGACATCGATGCCGCGCGTCGGCTCATCGAAGAAGAGCACACGCGACTGCCGGAACAGCCATTTGCCGATGATGATTTTCTGCTGATTACCACCAGAGAGCAGCCGCACCGTCTGCTGGATGGAAGGCGTGCGAATATTCAGAAGGTCGACGTAACGTCTGGCGACATCGTCGTGCTTCTTGAAATCGATCAGTCCGAAACGGTTGGAAACCTCGCCGATATTGGCAAGAGTTGTGTTTGCAGCAACGGACATCTTGATGGCCAGACCATCGCTCTTTCTATCTTCCGACAGATAGGCAATGCCTTCCCTGATGGCGTCCTGCGGTGAGCGAATGGAAAGCTCGCGGCTCTCAAAAACGATTTTTCCACTATCGAGGGCATCGGCTCCGAAGATCGCACGCGCCACCTCGGTGCGCCCAGCCCCCATCAGCCCGGCAAAACCGAGAATTTCGCCGCGCCGCAGTGAGAAGGAGACATTCTGAAACACGCCCGCGCGCGTCAATCCCTCGGCAGAGAAGATGATATCTTCGGAGGGATTCGATGTGCGCTCCGGGAACTTGTCTTCCAGTGAGCGCCCGACCATGCGCGTGACGATATCGTCAACGGTGATCGAAGCGAAATCGTCGGTAGAAATATAACGCCCGTCGCGCAGAACCGTCACGCGATCGACGATCTCGGCCATTTCATCAAGACGATGAGAAATATAGACAATGCCGACACCGGATGCCTTGAGATCGCGAATGACCTTAAACAGCAGCCGCGTTTCCTGCTCGGTCAGCGAGGAGGTTGGCTCGTCCATGATGAGCACTTCAGCGTCAAGAGAGAGCGCCTTGGCGATCTCCACCATCTGACATTGGGCGACGGAGAGGCCACGCACAATCTGATCGGGGTCGATATCGACTCCCAGCCGATCGAGACAGCGTTTGGCATCGAGGCACAGCTTTTTGCGGTCGACGAGAAAGCCACGGCGCGGCTCGCGGGCAAGATAGATGTTTTCGGCAACGGAGAGATGAGGAACGAGGTTGAGTTCCTGATGGATAATAGCGATGCCTGCAGCTTCGGACTCCAGCGGCGATGCATATTGCACCTTCACGCCCTTGTGCAGGATCGTGCCGTCGCTCGGCTGGTAAACGCCGCTGATGATTTTCATCAGTGTCGATTTTCCAGCGCCATTCTCGCCGCAGACAGCGTGCACTTCGCCGCTGCGCAGATCGAAATGCACATTCGACAGCGCCTTGACGCCCGGAAATTCCTTGCTGATGTTTTCAAGACGCAGGAGGGCCGAACGCTCCGCGCCCGTCTCCTCAGGCGAAAAATCGCCCCGAATTGTCGATGCGCCCTGCGGCATCTGGAAACCTCCCACCCGTGTTCCCCGCTCCACCGGGGTGCCTTCAACAGGCCAAATGGTTAGGCCGGTTTTTTTGAATGGTCAAGCCAATTAGGCCAAAATTTGAAATACGGTTTTGAAAGGAACGGAATGCCTACCTATAGAAAACAGATATAATTCTGTAAATTCTTATATTTAAGTAATTTCTTGCGTATTGATACGCTTGGCGTTACGGTAAGGCCAAATAGAGATTGCAGACAGGGCTTATCGAAAAACACATGAATGGTCAGGCCAAAATAGCGGAACCACGCCGGCTCTATCAGCAGATAGCGGACCAGATACGTGAACTCATTGATCTCGGTGAATTTCTGCCCGGAACACGGCTTCCGGCCGAACGGGAGCTGGCGCAGAAGCTCGGTGTATCGAGACCCTCGTTGCGAGAGGCGCTGATTGCGCTTGAAATCGACAACACTGTCGAAATTCGTATGGGTTCCGGTGTCTATGTATCGACAGAGGCTCTCCAGACTACCCATCACACCAAATCGCTGGGCGACAGCCCCTCTGAACTGATGCAGGCGCGCGCCGCCCTGGAAGGCGCAACCATCGTGCTGGCGGCAAGCCGCATGACAGATGAAACGATCTCAAGCCTTCGCCAGATCCTGAATACCATGCAGAAGGAAATCGAGGCCGGACGCAAACCGCTGGATCAGGATCGGCTGTTTCACGTCACCATTGCCGAACAATCCGGCAACAGCGTCCTCACACGGCTGGTGGCAAATCTTTTCGACGAACGACACAGCCCCATTTCAGCCCAGTTGCGGGTCAAATTCGAGGATCGGGATACCTGGACCCATGCGCTTCAGGAGCACGAAGCCATTCTGGCAGCTCTCGAACTCAAGGATCCGCTATTGGCGCAGGCGGCCATTCATATCCATCTGGAAGGCTCCAAGCGGCGCTGGGTCGAAAGCTGAGTTAAAAACATAGCAGGCAATATACCGGGAGGAGGAAAACCCGTGAGTGAGAATTCCGAGGCAACCATTTTGCTGAACGCCAACGACAATGTTGCGGTGGCGCGCCGGTCAATTCCGGCCGGTGGTGCGACGGGGAGGGGCGATCTGACGGCTCGTGAGTTGATCGGGCGCGGGCACAAAGTGGCCCTGAAATACATCAAATCCGGAGACGAGGTACTGAAATACGGCCAGGTGATCGGTATCGCCACTCAGGATATCGAACCGGGCCGACACGTGCATCTGCACAATCTCGCAATGGTGCCCTCCGAGCATACACATCAGTTCAGCGTCGATATCGAAGAAAAGGGCATGGTGCCGGAAACCGAGCGCCGCACCTTCATGGGTTATGATCGCGGGCTCGGCGGCGTGGGCACACGCAACTATATCGGCGTCATCGCATCGGTGAACTGTTCCGCCACGGTGTCGCGTTATATCGCCGACTACTTCAACAAGCAGGGTGGACTTGACGGTTTCGACAATGTCGATGGCGTCGTAGCGCTGACGCACGGCGGGGGCTGCGCGCTGAATACCAAATCGGAAGGCTATCGCCTTCTGATCCGCACCATCCAGGGTTATGCTCGCCATCCCAATTTCGGCGGTATTCTGCTGATCGGCCTCGGCTGCGAAACCAACCAGATCGCCCCTATCCTCGAACATTACAAGATGGAAGAGGGCGAGCGGCTGCGCACCATGACGATCCAGCAGCACGGCGGCACGCGCAAGACAATCGATGCGGCGATTACCGAGATCAAGGCCATGCTGCCGATGGTCAATGCCGCCCGCCGTACCGAACAACCGCTTTCGAAGCTGAAGGTGGCGCTGGAATGCGGCGGTTCGGATGGCTACTCCGGCATCTCCGCGAACCCGGCCTTGGGTTATGCATCCGACCTCATCGTCCGCAATGGCGGCACGACGGTTCTTTCCGAAACACCGGAGATTTACGGCGCGGAGCACCTGCTGACAAAGCGCGCCGTCACCCCGGCGGTCGCCGAAAAGCTGTTGCAGCGCATCGACTGGTGGCGGGATTATACCGCGCGCAATGGCGATGAACTCAACAACAACCCCTCCCATGGCAACAAGCTCGGTGGGCTGACCACCATTCTGGAGAAATCGCTGGGTGCAGTCGCCAAGGGCGGTTCCATGCCGTTGAAGGCCGTTTACGAATTCGCCGAGACCGTCACCGAGCAAGGTTTCGTTTTCATGGATACACCCGGCTACGATCCCGTTGCCGTTACTGGCCAGGTCGCCGGCGGCTGCAACGTCATCTGTTTCACCACCGGCCGCGGCTCGGTGTCCGGTTTCAAGCCGTCACCCTGCATCAAGATCGCCACCAATTCCGAAATGTATGAACACATGAAGGAAGACATGGATATCAACTGCGGTGAGATTGTTACCGGTACAGAAACTATCGAAGAATCCGGCAAACGAATTTTCGAACATATTCTGGCCGTGGCTTCCGGCGACAAGACGGTGAGCGAAATTTACGACTACGGCGACAACGAATTCGTGCCGTGGCAGGTCGGGGCGGTGACCTGAACAAAGGTCAAAATTGTCCCACGTGAAACAAAAGGCCCGGAAATCGCTTTTCCGGGCCTTAACTATTCCTGACCATAGGTCCGCGCCTTAATGGCGGAAGTGACGCATGCCCGTGAACACCATCGTCACATTATGCTCGTTTGCAGCGTCGATCACTTCCTGATCACGCATGGAGCCGCCCGGCTGGATGACAGCGGTAGCGCCCGCAGCAATCGCAGCAAGCAAACCATCGGCGAAGGGGTAGAAGGCTTCCGAAGCAACGGCAGAGCCGCGCGTCAGCGGTTCGGCAAGGCCGAGGGCCTCGGCCGCATCTTCCGCCTTCTGGGCGGCGATGCGGGCGGAATCCACCCGGCTCATCTGGCCGGCACCGATACCAGCCGTCTGTCCATCCTTGGCATAGATCACGGCATTTGATTTCACATGCTTGGCGATCTTGAAGGCGAACTTCATGTCCTCAAGCTCCTGCGCCGTCGGCGCACGCTTGGTGACAACCTTGAGGTCCAGATCCTCAACCATGCCATTGTCACGGCTCTGCACCAGCAGACCGCCGGAAACAGTCTTCGCGGTAATGCCGGCTGCGCGCGGGTCCGGTAGACCGCCAGCGGTCAGCAGGCGCAGGTTCGGCTTCCGGGCAATGATGGACTTGGCTTCTTCGGTGACGTCAGGCGCAATGATGACTTCGGTGAAGAGCTTGACGATCTCTTCCGCCGTCTCCGCATCAAGCGTTTGGTTCAAGGCAATGACGCCGCCAAAAGCCGAAACGGAATCGCAGGCCAACGCCCGCCGGTAAGCTTCGGCAAGTGTCGGGCCGGTCGCAACGCCACAGGGGTTGGCATGCTTGATAATGGCGACTGCTGGTGCATTTTCCGGCAGGAATTCCGCCACCAGCTCGTAAGCCGCATCCGTATCATTGATATTATTGTAGGAAAGCTGCTTGCCCTGAAGCAACGTTGCGGTTGCGACGCCGGGACGCTTTTCGCCGGTCAGGTAAAAACCGGCGCTCTGATGCGGGTTCTCGCCATAACGCATCTTTTCCTTCAGTCTACCGCCGATGGCCCGGTAATCCGGCGTCTCTATCGAAAGCGCTTCAGCGAACCAGTTGGAAATCACGGCGTCATAGGCGGCCGTGCGGGCATAGGCCTTGGCGGCAAAGCGCTGGCGCAGCGCATAGGAAGTCTGCCCGTCATCCGCCTGCAGGGCTTCGACCAGCGCGGGATAGTCGGAGGGATCGGTAACGACGGTGACATAAGCATGGTTCTTGGCGGAAGCGCGGATCATCGCCGGCCCGCCAATATCGATGTTTTCGACCGTCGTCGGATAATCGCCGCCCTTGGCGCGAACTTCCTCAAAGGGATAAAGATTGATCACCGAGAGATCGATCGCCTCAATGCCATGTGCCTTCATCGCCTCTACATGGTCTGCATCATCCCGGATCGCCAGAAGCCCACCATGCACATTCGGATGCAGGGTCTTGACCCGACCGTCCATGATCTCGGGAAAATTGGTCACGTCGGAAACATCCGTCACCGGCAACCCCGCATCGGCAATGGCCTTCGCCGTTCCACCGGTCGAAAGCAGCCGGACACCAAGCTTGGAGAGGACCGTCGCCAGCTCGATGATGTCAGTCTTGTCGGACACGGAAAGAAGCGCCGTGCGGATTTTGACTTTATCGGGGGCGGGAATTTTTTTGGACACGACGGCCATCGGGCATACTCCGTTTAACGGGGAGGACAGGCTGAAATGGAATTGATCCAGCAATTGCCGCCGCGTTAACACAGCTTACCGGATTAATAAACAGCACGGATGACGGAGGGTGAAAACTATGGGCAGTTTTCGCCCGAAATCACCCGGATTGCGGGGCGAGATGCGGCTCAGGCCTTGCGTTCGATGATCCAGCGGATTTCCCGCGTATTGGCGAGATTGAAAGGCAACTCGATTTGTTGCGAAGGCCGCATGCCGGAGGCATCGGCCATGAACACATCTTCGGTCACGAAAACCTCCAGCCCCGGCGCTGAAAACAGCCAGGTGGTCCCATCCGTCGCTTCCAGATAAACCGATTCCTCATCCCGCCGATGCAGCTGAATATGGGGATGGATGTGGAAGCGTGAAACCGCCGAGATCGATTGCAATGGCGTCTTCGCCACATTCTCGTCAGCTCGCAACAAGTCACGCCCTTTTATCTTCGTGCCGGCCGCATTCAGTTCGATTTCTCGCTCGTGATAGCAGCCGAAGTTCTGCAAATATCCATCATGTGATGCCCAGAGAACATCGCTGCCATTTCCGTCCGTTCCACGCTCACTATCCACCTGGCTGACGCCGGAGATCATGATCGGGCCAAGCAGCCTGGAGCGAGACAATCTGCACGAGGAGGTATCGGCAAGCGTGACGGTGGAATGGGCGGCCGTTGACCGGCTGGCCCGCTGATATTCCGGTGCTGCATTTTTCGGAAAGCCAGAATTGATGATGAACCGGTTCTTGCCGCAGGACATCTCAAAGGACAGGCAACCCGAATGGGCACTACGCGAAAGCTCCGCCGAACCGGGATACCCCGTATCCACAATGATGACGGTCTCATCTGTCGCAAGCCGATGGTAATTCACATCCGGCAGCATTTTCGAAGGCCGACCAGCGGTTTCATCATAACGCAGCACGGAGACAAGCTCGTTGGCAAGCGTCGCCGTCGCGCCGTTGAACAGTGCGAGGTCGCCACCCTGATGCCTGAAAAAGCGGATTGCCGGAAACATCCGATCTATCGCCGGCACGAGCCCGGAGGGCAGATCGTGGCCAAGATTGATATAACTTTGCCGAAGCGGCAGAAGATCGAGCAGCAGATCAAGCATGACCCGCGGGTTGCGGGACACATGCCCGCCATCGGGCAGAATCTGGCGTTCCATTTCCTGAGCCAGCTTCATTCCATGCCGAGTGATACGCGAAAGGCGTGTCGGCATGGCGATGGAGGCCATGGCAAGCGCGATCCTGATTCGCAGCCGCGTCTCGCCATCAGGTGCGTGTTTAACGATCCTGTCGAGATAACGCACATGAAAGGCGAGGCTTTTGAGGAACCGGCGATAAAAACCAGCATCGGCCTCGAATAAAACGACGGGGGAATGGGACAGCCAGGCAATCAGCCGCTGCGCCGCGATCTCCGGAGACCAGCCTATCCCGGTAACGCGTCTGCCGTTCAGGGCAATCCATTCGGCAACAATGCGACGCGCCCGCTTGCAGGCTTCGCTCGACCTGTCGGAACGGATATGCCGCAACCAGCCGAAGGCGTGCAGCCGCTCCTCAAAAACCAGCGAGGGATAATCCACCTGAAAAGGCGACAGGCCGCCGGTTTCCACGACACGACCGGCAAGCGCGATGCGCCCACGCAGCAATTCCTCGGCAAAATAGGGATCGATTGCCCTCAGATCCGTAGGCGCCGCTACCAGACCATCGGGAACACGATTGGCAAACCGCGAGACATGCAGGCGCAAAGGTGTAAGGCCGACACACAGATGACGATACGCCATCCGTGAAAGAAGACCGGCCGCATTCATGCTGCCTGCAAAGGACCCTGACAAGCTGTGTTTCCCGCTTCACATGTTTTGTTTTTATCAGTGAACCGTGATGACCGGAACATTATCGATAAATATCAATGATTCGCGAAAGCTTCGCTTTTTTCTACTTCTTACGCAAGACACTGCTAAAAAACCCATCGACACCGCCGAACATATCCGGCGTCGTGCGCAGATCACCCTCGGGACTGACTGCCGCTTCCATTCCCGGCCAATCTTCCTTGCGAACGGCAATACGCTCCACACCTGGATTTTCCGCCAGAACCTGCGCAATCATCTCTTCGCCTTCCGAAGGATCAAGCGAGCAGTTGGAGAACACCACCACACCGCCAGAACCCACCAATGTCAGCGCATGCCGCAACATCTGGCCCTGAAGAGCCGCAAGTTTGGCAATGTCCGTTTCATCCTTGGTCCAGCAAACATCGGGATGTTTGCGCAGCGTACCGGTTGACGAACAGGGCGCATCCAGGAGAACAGCGTCAAAGAGCTGCTCCGGCTGGTACTTCAACATGTTCACCTCCACCGTTTCGGCATGGAGGCCAAGCCGGTCGAGATTTTCCCTGAGACGCCGCAGACGATTGCCGGACTGGTCCAGCGCCGTCACTTTTGCACCCGCCAGTGCAAGCTGCGCCGTCTTTCCCCCCGGGGCCGCGCAGAGATCGGCGACACGTTTGCCGGAGATGTCTCCCAGCAGCCGCACCGGCATGCTGGCGGCAAGATCCTGCACCCACCAGGCGCCCTCGGTAAAGCCTTCAAGCGAAGGTATCTGACCTTCGAAGTCTCCAAGACGCACGCTGCCATTCGGCAAAACCGTACCGCCCAGCTTCTCCGCCCACAGGGCCGGATCGGCCTTGACTGTGAGATCGATGGAGGCCGGTGTCAGCTGCGCTTCGGAAATCCGCTTTGCAACTTCATCACCGTAAGCCGACACGAGACGGGCATAGAACCAGTCCGGCAACACCGGCACAGCAGCGATAGCCTGTTCGATTTCTGCTTTCTCCCGGCCAAGTCGTCTGAGAACGGCATTGACCAGTTTCACGAAACGCTTGTTACGTGGGTCACGATGTGCCTGTTCAACAGCCAGATCGACGGCGGAATGATCGGGAACATCGAGATAAAGCATTTGCGCCGCGCCGACGACAAGCACATGGTGCAGAGATCGCGCACCCTGCGGCAACGGCCCGTCAAGCAGCATCGACAATGCCGCTTCAATGCGGGGAAGGTGGCGAAGCGCACTATTGACGATGGCTCTCACCAGCGCCCGGTCCGCAATGGAAAGCGCCCGATAGACAGGATTGCCGTTTTCACTATCCAGCATGCCATCAAGCGAAGTCTTCTTTTCCAGAACGGCAGCGAGAATACGGGTCGCGGCGATGCGCGTGGCAAGACCGGGCTTATCCTCGAAAGAAGAAGGGCCGTCTTCACGGCCCCCGCCTTGTGCGGACCTCGTTTTTTTAGACCGTGCCGGCTTATTCTGAATATCGGATGTCAAGACCACGGTCCCTTGCGCTCGTTTTCGTTGCTTCGTCCCGTATTGGGAACGGAGCCTGATTTGCGCAGAGGTCTATCACCCGATGGCGGCGGCGTCGATGCTCGCGGGGAAAACTCCTGCGCCATTGCATGCAGCGCTGCTACGCGGTTTTCCGTATTCGGATGTGTGGAAAAGAGATTGTCCATACGTTCGCCGGAGAGGGGATTGATGATGAACATATGCGCCGTTGCCGGGTTTCGCTCGGCATCGTCATTGTGAATCTGCTGCGCCATGCCGGAGATTTTCTGCAACGCCGAGGCAAGCCACAGCGGATTGCCGCAGATTTCCGCGCCGCGCCGGTCTGCAGAATATTCCCGCGTTCGGCTGATCGCCATCTGCACCAGCATCGCGGCAAGCGGAGCAACGATCATCGCAACCAGCACGCCGATAAAACCGAGCGGATTATTATTGTTCTCCCGGTTCCCGCCGAAGAAGAAGGCGAAATTACCAAGCATGGAAATAGCACCCGCGATCGTGGCGGTGATCGTCATGGTCAATGTATCGCGGTTTTGCACATGCGCCAGCTCATGCGCCATGACGCCGGCCACCTCTTCCGGGGTAAGACGCTCCAGTAAGCCAGTAGAGGCCGCCACGGCGGCGTTCTCAGGGTTTCTTCCCGTCGCAAAAGCGTTAGGCTGCGGGCTGTCGTAAATATAGACCTTCGGCATCGGCAGGCCGGCATTGTGCGAAAGATCGCGGATCATGTGGAAAAATTCGGGCGCATTCGCCTGATCGATCTCCCGCGCGCGATAGGCGGAGAGGACCATTTTATCCGAATTCCAATAGGAGAAGAGGTTCATACCCGCGGCAATGAGAAGGGCAATCATCATGCCGCCCTTGCCGCCGATCAGAAAACCGACACCCATGAACAATGCCGTCATGAAGGCCAGAAGCATTGCCGTGCGCATCATGTTCATCCGTTATATTCTCCTTGTCGCTCATCAGGACTATTGCAGGGTTTATAAACCCCGCTCGATTATATAATCTGGTAAACGCCAAACATATTTCAATATCCCGTTATAGGGAGGATTTCTGATGCAAGATGCGGATAATGACAACGGCGCGGAAACGCCGAGGCGGCTATCGCCGGCAGCGGAACGTGCCTTGAAAGAGGCCGAAGAGCGACGCAGGCAACAGGCGGACCTTCAATTGCCGCCGGAAACGGGCGGCCGCGGTGGTGCCGAACCTGTTCGTTTCGGTGATTATGAAATAAAGGGCCGGGCTATCGACTTTTGAACCGTCCCAAAATGAAAATACCCGCCGAAAGCGGGTATTTATAAACAAAAACAAACACTTGACTATTTCTGTTCCAGAAGTCGGCAGACCGCTTCCAGCTGTTCGAGTGTGCGGTATCCGATGCGGATTTGCCCCGAACCGCCCTTGTGGTTGATCTTTACATCCAGCCCCAGAGCATCAGACAGGCTGCGTTCCAACGCGACAGTATCAGAATCCTTCTCAGCCGCTGGTCGCTTCTCCGCAACGTCACCCTGTGATTTAATATCGTTTTGCGCCAGACGCTCGGCGTCACGCACCGACAATCCCTTGGAAACGATCGTCCGCGCCAGATTTGCCGGATCGGATGTGGAAACAAGCGCCCGCGCATGACCTGCGGAGAGCGAGCCATCCGCTAGCATATCACGCACCGGATCGGGAAGCTTTAAAAGCCGGAGGCTGTTTGCAACATGGCTGCGGCTCTTGCCAATAATCTCACCGAGATCATTCTGGGTATAGCCGTGCTCGGCGATCAGCTGTTCATAGCCCATCGCCTCTTCAAGCGGGTTCAGGTCTGAACGCTGCACGTTTTCGACGATGGCCAGCTCAAGTGCAGTGCGGTCATCCACATCGCGGACGATAACAGGCACATCGGTAAAGCCAGCCAGCTGCGCCGCGCGCCAGCGTCTTTCACCGGCGATAATCTCGTAACGGTTGACACCAACCGTCCGCACGACCACAGGCTGAACAATTCCATGCTGGCGAATGGATGCGGCCAGATCCTGCAGCTCGTTCTCATCGAAATGGCGTCTTGGGTTTCTTTGACTGCGAGCGATGAATTCAATCGGAATGGTGCGGTCGGCATTGACGGCGCGCTGCGGCTCGCCCACTGGCATCGGCTGATCCATTTCGCCGATCAATGCCGCAAGACCACGCCCGAGTCGACGCTTGGAAAGATCATCACTCATAAGATATTACTCCATACATTCCGGCAGACGTCAGGCGGCTTTGCGCAGCCGCTCTCTCTGAATCACTTCCGACGCCAGCTGCAGATAGGCCTGGCTGCCAGCACATTTCAGATCATAAAGAATTGCCGGTTTACCATAAGACGGTGCTTCGGAGACACGAACATTACGCGGAATGAGCGTGTGGTAAACCTTTTCTCCCAAATGGGTACGCACGTCAGTGACAACCTGCTGTGCGAGATTGTTCCGCGCGTCGAACATCGTCAGAACGATACCCTGGATATCAAGCTGCGGATTAACCGAACTGCGGATTTGACTGACGGTATCCAGCAACTGACTAAGACCTTCAAGAGCGAAGAACTCGCACTGCAGTGGCACCAGCACGGAGTGGGCGGCCGTCATGGCATTCATGGTCAGAAGATTGAACGAGGGTGGGCAATCGACGAGAATATAGGAATAATCTCTTGCCTCTTGCGTTTCCATGGCCGCGCGCAACAGAAACACCCGGTTGGAAACATTGGCAACCTGCATCTCGAAACCGAGCAAATCCATGGTCGACGGCACGATGTCAAGATTTGGAACTGCCGTCGGAACAGCAACTTCACCGATGGTATGATCGCCCACCAGAAGATCGTAGGAGGAAAGCTTGCGCTCCTTGCGGTCAATCCCAAGTCCTGTGCTGGCATTGCCCTGCGGATCCAGATCAATGATCAATACGCGCTCACCAATAGCCGCCAGTGCCGTTGCGAGATTAATGGCAGTCGTTGTTTTTCCAACGCCGCCCTTCTGGTTTGCAACTGCGATAATCCGGTTTTTTTCAGTCATACCGCACCTGGCCAGCTTGTCAGCGCCTCAAAGCGAGGTTGCTGATTTCAAGAACAACAGAATCTGCCTCAATGGCACTCTGATGTTTTATCAGATCAAACTGCCAGCGACCATGCGCTTTCTGCACTTCGAAATCATAATCCCGGCCTTTATTAAAATAGGCCTTGAGATTTGGATTATTCTGCGCCCAGGGATGTATATAATCGAACAGCAGATCAAGCTCGGCAAGCGCCCGCGCAGAAACCGCATCGCAAGTGTTTATGATTTCAGGCGCTCTTTCGATCCTCACCGGATGAACTGCGCCTCTTGCTCCGGTTTCCTTCAACGCAATCCGCAAAAACGCGGCTTTTTTATTGTTGCTTTCAACCAGATCAACCCAACCGTCACCGAGTTCGGCCAGAAAAATAGCTGTAATAACGCCGGGGAAGCCGCCGCCGCTGCCTAAATCGACCCATTTCTGTGGAGTGGGAGACATCTGGAATATCTGGGCGCTGTCGGCCACATGCCTACTCCAAAGCTCCGTGAGAGTGGAGGGCGCGACCAGATTTGTGGTTCTATTCCACTTCTTAAAAAGCTCGACAAAGTGCTCGAGCCTCTCATGTGTTTCACGTGAAACACTCTGGCCGTTTATCTTCATAATCCGACTCGCTATTGGTGCATGCGCAATTTTTCGCCTTGCCCCGCAGAATTTTTCCGCAGAAGCGCAAGCAGCAGCGATATCGCAGCCGGTGTCATACCGTCAACACGCGCAGCCTGCGCAATGTTCTCGGGACGGGCCTTTTCCAACTTTTGTTTCAGTTCATTGGAAAGGCCTGAGAGACTTTGGAAATCGAAATCATCCGGAATCTTTCTATCTTCATCGCGCTTGATATCAACAATGTCCGCGCTCTGCCGCTGCATATAAACCGCATAGCTCGCTTCGATTTCCAGAACTTCTGCAACCTTGCCCCGAAGCGATTCCAGTTCGGGCCAATGTGGCGTCAAAACATCCAGTGTTATATCGGGATAGGCGAGTAGTTCATAAACGGAACGGCGCTGCCCATCCTGATTGAGTTTTAATCCCTGCTTCGCCGCCTGCGAGGGGCTGATGGAAATTGCCCTCATCAGTTCACGAGCCGATTCCAGGTCAGCAATAAATGCTTCAAAGCGCTTTTCACGCTCAGACCCGATAATGCCAGTCCTTTGGCCAATTGGCGTAAGCCGCAAATCGGCATTATCCACCCGTAGGGAAAGCCGATATTCGGCCCGCGACGTAAACATGCGATAGGGTTCGCTTACGCCCTTAGATGTCAGATCATCGATCATGACGCCGATATAGGATTCCGTTCGGCTGAAATAGAGCGGATCGGTATTGCTCGCGTATAGAGAAGCGTTCAATCCTGCGACGAGACCCTGCGCACCCGCTTCTTCATAACCCGTAGTGCCATTGATTTGTCCGGCCAGGAACAGGCCTGGAATTTTACGACATTCCAGCGAAGGCTTGAGCTCTCGTGGATCGACATAATCATATTCGATGGCATAACCGGGTTGAAGAATAGTGACCTGTTCGAGCCCAGGTATGGTACGGATAAATTGCTCCTGCACTAAGGCGGGAAGGGAGGTCGAGATACCATTCGGATAGATGGTGTGGTCGTCGAGACCTTCTGGTTCCAGAAATATCTGGTGGCCGTCCCGCTCCCCAAAACGGGTGATCTTATCCTCGATCGACGGACAATAGCGTGGGCCAACACCTTCAATTTGACCGGAATACATCGCCGAAAGATGAATATTGTCCTGGATAATCTTATGCCCGGCCGGCGTCGTGCGGGTTACGCCGCATTCGATCTGCGGGTTGAGAATGTGATCTGTCATAAAGGAGAAGGGTACCGGTTCCTCATCCGCTCCCTGCCGATCTACGGCACCCCAGTCAATGGTACGACCGTCGAGCCGCGCAGGCGTGCCCGTTTTCAACCGCCCCATAACCAGGCCAAGACGAGAAAGTGTCTCGGAAAGACCCAATGACGGCTTTTCGCCGACACGGCCGGCGGGAATCTTTTCGGAACCGATATGAATAAGGCCCCGCAAGAAAGTCCCGCTTGTCAGAACAACGGCCCCACACAGAATCCGGCTACCATTCGCCATAATGACAGCTGCAACCCGATCACCAACCATTTCGATATCAAAGGCGTCACCCTCAATAATCGTCAGATTTTCAATCGCGTCGATTTCGCGCTGCATCGCCTCGCGATAAAGCCGCCTGTCCGCCTGCGTCCGAGGTCCGCGAACGGCGGGACCCTTTTTGCGATTGAGCATACGAAACTGAATACCGGCAGCATCAGCGACCCTGCCCATCAACCCGTCAAGCGCATCAATCTCACGAACCAGATGCCCTTTGCCAAGTCCGCCGATTGCGGGGTTACAAGACATCACCCCGATCGTTTCGCGCTTATGAGTGATGAGGGCGGTTTTTGCACCATGTCGCGCGGCGGCAGCGGCGGCTTCGCTGCCGGCGTGCCCGCCTCCGATAATAATGACATCAAATGACTGGTGCATATCACTACGCCTTATCCTAAATCACCCACATAGCCACCGCAGTAGCCAATGTTTCACGTGAATCATTTTCCTATGCAGAATTCCGAGAAGATTACGCCGAGCAAATCTTCCACATCGACGCGACCGGTAATGCGTCCAAGCGATGTCGCCGCGAGCCGTAAATATTCTGACCTAATCGCGAGGTCCATGGCTTCGGATTCCAGCGCATCACTAACATAGTTCAGCGTCTCTTCAAGCCGTTTTTTGTGACGGGCACGGGCGGGAACCAACGTCTGGCCGGCTCCAACCCGCTTATTGATCTCCTGAATGATCACCGATCGCAATTCGTCCAGGCCGTGTCCCTCCTTAGCAGAGATGGAGAGATCAAATAGGGCCTCGGGAGAATCTGACGAAAGAGCTGACTTCGTACGTAGATGGAGATGCCGTGTGTTAGTGAACGAAATCGGGGATTGTTTCGGAAACGAATCATTATCCTGCAGCAACAGAATGAGATCGGCATTTTCGGCTGTCAACTTGGCCCGTCGAACACCCTCTTGTTCGACGACATCCTTAGTATCCCGAATGCCTGCTGTATCGAATATCCGAACAAGATAGCCATCCAGATTTATATCAACGCTCAGAACGTCCCGCGTCGTGCCAGCTATATTGGTGACGATCGCAACATCCCGGCCACTCAGAGCATTAAGAAGAGTGGATTTGCCGGCGTTAGGCTCGCCAACCAGAGCGACCTTAAACCCATCACGGATGACTTCACCGTCGCCGTGGCGAAGATGATCAGAGATCTCCTGCCGCAACTGCGACATTGCCTCCCAGACCTGTGTTGCAACCGAATCCGGTACGTCTTCTTCATCGGCGAAGTCCAGCTCCGCCTCGATCAATGCGCGCGCCCGCGTTAATCTCGCTGCCCAGCCATCATAGAGTACGGACAGCTTACCTGTGCTCTGTTCGACCGCCAGGCGGCGCTGCATTTCCGTTTCCGCCTGCAGCAGGTCGGCCAGCCCCTCAACTTCGAGAAGGTCCATCTTGCCATTTTCAAAAGCACGACGGGAAAATTCACCAGCATCGGCAGGGCGAAACCCCTCCAGATTTTCCAGCTCGGCGAAAATCGAGGCTAGAACTGCCCGGCTGCCATGACTGTGTATCTCGACACAGTTCTCACCCGTAAACGAATTTGGCGTCGGAAAACCGAGGATCAGCGCTTGATCGATAATCTCATTGTTTCGATTCCGAATCGAACGCAGCAAAGCCCGTCTTGGTGGAGGGGGTTCCTGACCTGTCAGCGTCGTTAGCGCCATAAAAGCCTTTGGTCCACTGATCCTGATCACGGCGACACCTGCCGGCAAGGCACCGCTTGAAAGCGCATAGATCGTATCGGCGGAAGCAGGCATCACTCACCTCGGTTTAAAACAGTCAAGCCGCATCCGAATAAACGGACGCGGCTTCAAGGTTTTCAGATGAATCCGGCTAAGGTCCGGATCAGGTATTCATGGATTCGAAGAAGTCCGAATTGGACTTGGTCTGCTTCAGCTTGTCGATCAGGAATTCGATGGCATCCATCGTTCCCATCGGGGCCAGAATTCGACGAAGTACGAAGATCTTCTGCAGATCCTGACGCGGCACCAGCAGGTCTTCCTTGCGCGTGCCGGACTTCAGAATGTCGAGCGACGGGAATATGCGCTTGTCGGCGACCTTGCGGTCGAGCACGATTTCCGAATTGCCCGTACCCTTGAATTCTTCGAAGATCACTTCGTCCATACGGCTGCCCGTATCGATCAACGCCGTCGCGATGATCGTCAGCGAGCCACCCTCTTCGATGTTACGTGCGGCACCGAAGAAACGTTTCGGCCGCTGCAGCGCGTTGGCGTCCACACCACCGGTCAGAACCTTACCGGAAGAGGGAACGACTGTGTTGTAGGCGCGGCCGAGGCGGGTGATGGAATCCAGCAGGATGACGACGTCACGACCGTGTTCGACAAGGCGCTTCGCCTTTTCGATGACGATTTCGGCGACCTGGACGTGGCGAACAGCCGGTTCGTCGAAGGTGGAGGAAACAACCTCACCCTTGACCGAACGCTGCATGTCGGTGACTTCTTCCGGCCGTTCGTCAATCAGAAGAACGATCAGATAACATTCCGGATGGTTCGCCGTGATAGAATGGGCAATATTCTGCAGCAGAACCGTTTTACCGGTGCGCGGCGGCGCAACGATCAATCCACGCTGGCCCTTGCCGAGCGGTGCGACAAGATCAATCACCCGCGACGACAAATCCTTCGACGTCGGAATTTCCAGCTCCATCTTGAACCGCTCGTTCGGATAAAGCGGCGTCAGATTGTCGAAGTGAACCTTGTGACGGATTTTTTCTGGGTCGTCGAAGTTGATCGTGTTGACCTTCAGAAGCGCGAAATAACGTTCGCCTTCCTTGGGACCACGGATCGGGCCTTCGACGGTATCGCCTGTCTTTAACGAGAAGCGGCGGATCTGCGAGGGCGAAATATAAATATCGTCCGGACCCGGCAGATAGTTTGCGTTTGCAGACCGCAGAAAACCGAAACCGTCCTGAAGGACTTCCACGACGCCTTCGCCGAGAATTTCGATATCCTGGCTCGCGAGAACCTTGAGGATTGCGAACATAAGCTCCTGCTTGCGCATGGTGCTCGCATTTTCAACTTCCAGGGATTCGGCAAAAGTCAGCAAGTCGGTAGGCGATTTGCTCTTAAGTTCCTGAAGCTTCATTTCAGCCATGAAGGGAAGACCGTCTAATAATGTAATGTCGGGGGAGGGCGTGTTCGCGAATCAGATGCTGTGGGAAATGCCGCAGATGACTGAATAATTCACATGCCACGAAGATGAGTGGCCTGAAAATAGCGACTGAATACGGCCGCTGCAAGAGGAAAGCACGAATTCCGCGAAATTTATCGTCAAAGCCCCTTAACCAAAGGGTTTCACAACCACAAGTATGACAATGAGGATCATCAGAACCGTTGGAACCTCGTTCATCAACCGCCAGTGACGGGCAGGCCTGGTATTTTCATCCCTGGCGAAACGCTTGGCGCTGCGGGTGAAATAAACATGGGTGGCTGTTAGAAGCACGACCAGCGCGATCTTCGCATGCAGCCAGCCACCGGAAAAACCGTAAACCGACCATGCCAGATAAAGCCCCAATATCCAGCTTATCATCATTGCCGGGTTCATGATCACCTTGATCAATCGCTGCTCCATCACCTTGAAGGTTTCGGATTGCTGCGAACCGGCAGGCGCATCGGTATGATAGATGAAGAGACGCGGCAGATAAAAAATCGCCGCCATCCATGAGATCACCGCGATGATATGCAGCGCCTTGATCCAGAGATAGAGATCGGCCGGGTCGGCGTAAAACAACAGGGCAACGAAAACCGCAAAGACACCGAGTGCGATACCGGCCCGCAAGGCTGCCCTGTTTCCAGAACGGGCAGAGGTCTGTTTCTCCTCGCTCATACCCCGGCTCCGCCAGCACGCACCCGCTGCACCAGTCTGGTAACGTTTTCCGGATCGGCCTGAGGGGTAATGCCATGGCCGAGATTGAAGATCAGCGGACCCTGTCCAAGCGCCTGCAGCACCGCATCGATACCATCCTGCAAAGCCCTGCCGCCCGCCACCATCAGCATCGGGTCGAGATTGCCCTGCACAGGGCCTTCCTTCTGCAAATCCCGGGCGAAGGTCAACGGCACCGACCAGTCGAGCCCGATGGCGTCTGCACCCGTTTTACGGCGATAATCCTTGAGAAGATAACCGGCACCCTTGGCGAAAGCGATGATCTTTGCTGAGGGGCGACGAGCGCGCACCGATGCGATAATGCGGGCAACCGGTTTTACCGCATATTCCTCGAATTCCTTTTCACCGAGCACACCGGCCCAGGAATCGAAAATCTGCACCGCATCAGCGCCGGCATCGATCTGCGCCACCAGATAGTCGGCGGAAATATCGGCGAGAAAGGCCAGCAGCTTTTCCATGGCGGCCGGTTCCTGATAACCAAACAGCCGCGCCGGCGCCTGATCCGGCGTTCCGTGGCCAGCAATCATATAGGTCGCAACCGTCCAGGGGGCGCCGCAAAAGCCCAGAAGCGTCGTTTCATTCGGCAACGTCTTGCGCAGACGGGAAACGGTTTCGAAAACAGGCGCAAGATGCGTCATCACATTCGTCGCATTCAGCTTCTCGATGCCGCTTACGTCAATCGGGTCCATGGCCGGACCTTTGCCTTCGCTGAAGGACACGTTGCGATGAAGCGCGTCGGGTATGACCAGAATGTCGGAAAAGAGAATGGCGGCATCCAGCCCGAACCGGCGAATGGGCTGAAGGGTAACCTCTGCCGCCAACTCGGGATTATAACAGAGATCAAGGAAACTTCCGGCACTCTTCCGAGTTTCCCTGTACTCCGGAAGATAGCGTCCCGCCTGGCGCATCAGCCATATGGGTGGCGGCGTGACCGTCTGCCCGTTCAACACCGTCATTACCTTACGCTCGTTCATGGCACCCAACTTCTAAAAAATAAAATCAAAGAGATTTAAAAGATTTTCTATTTCTTAGAGTCTGTGGGTAGCAAGGATTAAAATCATTCCAGTCGAAATGCCGCAGCCGCAAGGTTCATTGAGCATCTGTGAATACTGTCCGGCAGAGTGTCGCAAGGTAAATTGGAAAAAGAAAATTTTTCAAATAATTTCAATAATTTAGATTGTACCACTAGAACGCTCAATCTGTGGATAATTTGGGGACAATTTTGAACAATTTGACGTTCTTCCAATAATTCACAGGCGCGCCGGGGATGATTGCAGCCACTTGCGGATTGTGGAAAAACACCACCTTATTCATGTCGCGGCTCGGCCCTCAGGACAATTTTGAAGTTTGTCCCGGTTTATCAACAGCGGGAGAAAAACAGCGTGGAGAACAAAAAAAGCTTCTTCCATCTGCACCTGATTTCGGACTCAACGGGAGAGACTCTGATGTCGGCGGGTCGCGCGGTCTCGGCCCAGTTCCATGCCTCGATGCCGGTGGAACATGTTTATCCGATGATCAGGAACCAGAAACAGCTCGGCCAGGTCGTGGATCTTATCGACAAGGAACCGGGCATTGTTCTTTATACCATCGTCGACCAGCAACTGGCCGAGTTCCTGGATCTGCGCTGCCATGCGATCGGAGTACCCTGCGTTAACGTCCTTGAACCGATCATCGGCATCTTTCAGACCTATCTTGGAGCGCCGTCGAGACGGCGAGTGGGCGCGCAGCATGTATTGAATGCCGATTATTTCGCGCGGATCGAAGCGCTCAATTTTGCCATGGACCATGATGACGGGCAAATGCCGGAGACCTATGACGAGGCCGATATTGTCATCATCGGCATCAGCCGCACGTCAAAAACCCCAACCAGCATCTATCTCGCCAACCGGGGAATAAAGACTGCGAACATCCCGGTCGTTCCCAATGTGCCTCTGCCCGATAGCCTCTATGCTGCCACCCGTCCGCTGATCGTCGGTCTTGTCGCAACATCCGACCGAATATCGCAGGTGCGCGAAAACCGGGAACTGGGTGTGACGGGCGGATTTGACAGCGGCCGTTACACGGATCGCGCCACCATCATGGAAGAGCTGAAATATGCCCGCGCGCTCTGCGCCCGCAACAACTGGCCGCTGATCGACGTCACACGCCGCTCCATTGAGGAAACGGCTGCTGCCATCCTTGCCCTTCGTCCGAGGACACGATAATCCGAATCTCATCATTCGGAGCAGACAGTCGATGAAACAAGAGTTGATCCTCGCCTCGTCCAGTGCATCCCGCCAGATGCTGATGCGCAATGCGGGGCTGACATTTTCGGCAATACCAGCAGATATTGATGAGCGCGCGCTCGATGAGCAACTGGAACGAGACGGTGCGAGCCCGGAAGAAGTGGCGCTGGAACTGGCAAAGGCGAAGGCCCTTGCAGTCAGCAAGCTGCACCCGGCGGCGCTGGTTCTTGGATGCGACCAGACCATGGCGCTCGACACTCGGGTTTATCACAAGCCAAAGACGATGGCCGAGGCTGAAGCGCATCTACTGTCATTGTCCGGCAAGGTTCATCGCCTGAACAGTGCGGCTGTTCTCACCCAAGGCGGTGAGGTGCTATGGCAGACGGTTTCCAGTGCGGAACTTGCCGTGCGGATTTTGAGCGCCGAATTCGTCTCCCGTCATTTGCAGCGGGTGGGTGACAGAGCCCTGACGAGCGTCGGCGCTTATCAGCTCGAAGGGGAGGGAATCCAGCTATTTACCTCGATCGAGGGGGATTATTTCACGATTCTCGGCCTGCCGCTCCTGCCACTTTTATCAAAACTGCGCGACATGGATGTCATCGATGGCTGATTCACGTGAAACATTAACCATAAATGCCTTTGTCGCCGGTTACCCGATCAAGCATTCACGCTCGCCCATTATCCATTCCTACTGGTTGAAGAAATTCGACATTGCCGGCTCCTATAAGGCTGTAGAAGTGTCCCCGGAAGATTTCCCGAATTTCATCGCGGCTCTTAAGGAAGCCAAACCGGATACGGCGGTTGGCGGCAACGTCACCATTCCCCATAAGGAAGCGGCCTATAGTTTAGCCGACAGCCCCGATGCTCTGGCGGAAGAACTAGGCGCCGCCAACACCATATGGGTGGAAGAGGGTAGGCTCCATGCCACCAATACGGATGGTTATGGTTTCGTCTCCAATCTCGATGAGCGCCATCCCGGCTGGGACAAGACTGACCGGGCGGTCGTTTTCGGCGCTGGTGGTGCAAGTCGGGCGGTCATCCAGTCCCTGCGCGATCGAGGTATTGCCGAAATCCACGTTCTGAACCGTACGGTCGAACGTGCCCGGGAACTGGCCGACCGTTTTGGTCCTCGGGTTTTTTCCCATCCCCAGGCGGCACTTCATGAGGTCCTGCAGGATGCCGGGCTTTTTGTGAACACCACATCGCTCGGCATGGACGGCACCGAAGCACCTGAACTCGATTTTTCGCCGCTTGCCGCCAACGCCGTTGTGACTGATATCGTCTATGTGCCGTTAAAAACGCCGATCCTGAAGATGGCGCAAGAGCAGGGCATGGCAACGGTGGATGGGCTCGGTATGTTGCTTCATCAGGCAAAACCCGGTTTCCATCGATGGTTCGGCGAAATGCCAGAGGTTGACGAAACTCTCCGCTCCCTGATCATCGCGGACATGGAGAAACATTGATGATCGTCATCGGTCTTACCGGCTCTATTGGAATGGGGAAAACGACGACGGCGAAGCTGTTTGCCGAAGAAGGTGTTCCTGTTCTCGATTCGGACGAGGTCGTGCATGCGCTTTATCGTGGAGAAGCCGTTCCGCTGATCGAAGCTGCGTTTCCGGGCACCACCATTTCCGGCGCGGTGGATCGGCAGAGGCTTGCCGAAGTCCTGCGAGAGAATCCGGCTAATTTCAGCAGACTGGAAGCCATTGTCCATCCGCTGGTTCGACAAAGGCAGGAAGCCTTTCTGGTGGAGGCGAGCAAAGAGGCGCGGCAATTCGCCCTTCTCGATATTCCCCTGCTGTTTGAAACCGGGGCGGAGAAGCGTGTCGATAAAATAGTGGTGGTGAGTTCCGCGCCGGACATACAGCGGCAGCGGGTTTTGTCACGGCCCGGCATGACGCAAGAGAAATTTGAAATGATCTTGGTCCGGCAAATGCCCGACGCCGAAAAACGTCAGCGCGCCGATTTCGTCATCGATAGCGGAAACGGTGTCGAAGCGGCACGGGATCAGGTAAGAGAAATATTGCAGCGATTGGCCGAGACGGGCGACGGAGAGAATAATGCGTGAGATCATTTTCGATACGGAAACCACGGGCCTCGAATCGAAACTGGATCGTGTGATCGAAATCGGCGGCATTGAGCTGATCAACCATTTTCCGACCGGTCGCACGCTGCATCTCTATATCAGCCCGGAAGACCGCAAGGTTCACCCGGACGCGCTTGCGGTTCACGGGATTACCGACGACTTTCTGAAAGACAAGCCGAAATTCGGCGAGGTCGTCGATCAGATTCGTGATTTTTTCGAGGGTGCCCGTTGGGTGGCGCATAATGCGACATTCGATATGGGTTTCATCAATGCCGAATTTGCCCGTCTCGGCATTGAGCCTGTGGCAGCCGATCTGGTGACGGACACGCTTTCGCTTGCCCGTCGCAAGAACCCGATGGGACCCAATTCCCTTGATGCGCTTTGCCGGCGTTATGGCATCGACAATTCCCACCGCACCAAGCACGGCGCGCTTCTCGACTCCGAATTGCTTGCCGAAGTCTATATCGAGATGATTGGCGGGCGTCAGACGGCGCTCGGTTTCGGTTCCGCCGCCAGGCAGGAAGCGGTCATCATCGAGGATGATGTGTCGCTTGAGCCGCTTCAAAGGCCGAGGGCATTGGCGTCAAGGCTGGACACGGAGACGGTTGCGGCTCATGGCAAGCTCGTTCTTGGCATGGGTGACAAGGCGATCTGGAACCGTTACCAAAATTAAGGTTCGCTCAGACCTGAAAACATCAAATGCCGGAAAAGAAAAATGAAGGCAAAGAAAAACCCGGGCGAAGAACCCGGGTTTTGTTTTGTCAGAAATTCTGAAGTGCTTCAGTTCGGTACGGCCTGAACCTTGGCTCTGGCCTGCTCTTCGGCAACGCGCTGCGAAAACATCTGCGCGAAATCGATCGGGTCAATCATCAGCGGCGGGAATCCGCCGTTGCGGGTAACGTCCGCGATGATCTGGCGGGCGAAGGGGAACAGCAGGCGCGGGCACTCGATGAACAGCACCGGCAGCATATGTTCCTGCGGGAAACCGGCAATGCGGAACACGCCGCCATAAACCAGTTCGGCCGCGAACAGCACTTTGTCGCCATCCTTGGCTTCCGCGTTCAGCGCCAGAACAACATCGAAATCCGAACCGGAGATCGGGTTTGCGTTGACATTGACATTGATGTTGATCGCCGGCGCATTGTCACGAGCCTGAAGCGAACGAGGTGCGCCCGGATTTTCAAAGGAAAGGTCTTTGATGTACTGGGTAAGAATGTTGAGGGAAGGACTAACTGCGCCCTGTGCACCATTTTCAGCGGTCATTACGTTTCCTCGCGGCGTGAATTCGTGGATGGCGGTCTATCATTTCGACCGGGGCCTTACAACCCTTCGTGATTGGGCCTCTATATCGGTTTTGAGGGTCGGTCAGGGTTTGGGCAGATCGCGATCATCCGGCTTGCGCGACCATGGGGAGCCCCTCTCCTCTTCGCGGTGAAACTCCTCCTCGTCCAGATCGACCACCTTCGAATTGCCCGCACGTCCCGGACCATTGCGGAACTCGGAATAGTCTCCCTGTTGGGGACCGGTCTGATGGCCAGATTGCCGGCCAGATTGGCGGAACGAACCCGCCACGACGACACGCGGTCCGAAAGCCTTCCAGAAAAAGCGTCGCACCGTTGTCGACAGAAGCAGAAGGCCGAGGATGTCAGTGATGAAACCGGGGATGATAAGCAGGATCCCGGCAACGACCCGCATGGCGCCATTGACCAGCTCGTCTGCCGGCTGGGCGCCGGTGCGTCCCGCATCCTGAAGATTTCTCACCATGCCGATACCGCCGAGACGCAGGATGAGTAATCCGAGAAACGACGTGAAGAGAACGAGCGCCAGGGTCAGCCAGAGGCCGATCGCTTTGCCGACGATGATGAAGCCGGCAATTTCGAGAATGGGCATCATCAGGATGACAATGGGGAGAAAGGAAAAACGCATCTTCTAGCCTTGCGTGTGCATCTCTGGCAGATTGCTGGTTCTTGGGGCACCCCCGGAACACCGATGATTGAATCTGCACATTTGAATGATGATAAGATGCAGACTATATGATGGTGTGGTTTTCGAATTTAAATGGCGGTTTTGGTAAAAGATGGGCTTTAGCGACTTTATCACATTGTTTTTTCTCGTTGCGGCGGTGCTGATATTCCTTCAGTTGCGCAGTGTTCTCGGTCGCCGGACGGGCAATGAGAAACCGCCATTTGATCCCTATAGCCCGCGCGATGTCGCGAAAGGCCCTGTCACGGACGATAACAAGGTCGTGACTCTGCCGAAACGTGGTGAGACCGAGGATGAAAATCCCTTTGCCGAGGCGGATGCTCTGGCGCCTGTGGATTCTTCCCTGAATGCGTCCCTGCGCGAGGTGATGACCAAGGATCCGACGTTCCGGCCGAAGGAATTTCTGAACGGTGCTCGCATGGCCTATGAAATGATCGTCATGGGTTTTGCCGATGGCGACCGCAATACCCTCAAGAATCTCTTGTCGAAAGAGGTGTTTGAAGGCTTCGAGGCGGCGATCTCCGAACGCGAAAGTCGCGGCGAAGTCGTGAAATCCACTTTCGTGGGTATCGAGAAGGCCGATATCACCCAGGCAGGCATTCGCGATTCCGAGGTGCAGATCACATTGAGGATCGTCAGCCAGCTGATTTCGGCAACCTATGACAAGGACGGCAAGCTGGTGGATGGCGACCCGGATACGGTTGCGGAAGTGGACGATATCTGGACCTTCTCGCGTGACATGCGCTCGCGCGATCCGAACTGGAAGCTGATCGCCACCGAATCCGAGCAATGACCGCGCCCTTTTCGATTGAGCAAGTTGCTTTCCAAGACCTGCCCGGTTGGCGGGAAGACGATCCGGGCAAGCTTTTTCCGGCGATGCGGACGGTTCTGTCGCATCTCCGGAATGCAAAGCCTTACAGGAGCGGTGCGCTGGGGCTGACCGCGGCTGAGCTGGTTTCTCTTTTGGAAACGGTCGATGATGAGGATGGGGCCGGTCCGGAACAGGCCCGCCGCTTCTTCGAGACGAATTGTGTACCCTTTAAAATTTCTCCGCCTGGAGGAAAAAGTGGTTTTGTAACCGCCTTCTATGAACCGGAACTGGAAGTGTCATCCGTTCGTGATGATGTCTGGTGTTATCCGATCTACCGCCGGCCGCCGGAGCTGGTGGACATCGGCGACGACAATCGTCCCGCCAGTTTCGATCCGTCCTACGCTTTCGGAAAAGCGGACGAGCGCGGTATTTCCTATTTTCCCGATCGCCGGGCGATCGATGAGGGATATCTCGAGGGCAGGGGTCTTGAGATCGCCTGGGCGAAATCGAAGGTCGACCTGTTTTTCGTCCACGTACAGGGTGCGGCCCGTCTGGTATTTCCGGATGGCACAGTAAAACGCATGACCTATGCGGCCAAGGCCGGGCATCCGTTTTCACCGATAGGCCGGCTGCTTCTGGATCGCGGTGTGCTGGATCCGAAGACGGTTTCGATGCAGACGATCCGCAAGTGGCTTGCTGACCACCCGGATGAGGTGGATGAGGTGCTGTGGCACAACCGCTCCTTCATTTTTTTCCGCGAGGCGGATGTCGCCGATCTGGATATGGGACCGATTGCGGCCGCCAAGGTGCCGCTGGTTTCCGGGCGTTCGCTCGCCGTGGACAGGCTTATTCACACCTTCGGTTTCCCCTTTTTCATCCATGCGCCGTCCCTGACGCATCTGGATGACGGAAAACCCTTTGCCCGGTTGATGCTGGCGCTCGATACCGGCTCGGCCATCGTCGGCCCGGCGCGCGGCGATATTTTCACCGGCTCCGGTTTCGAAGCGGGAGAGCTTGCCGGTACGGTGCGCAATGACGCCGATTTTTATATACTGTTGCCGCACATTGCTGCGGAAAGGTATCGGCGATGAAAGGCAGTCGCAAGCTCGGCAAGGAAGAACGCATTCTGTGGGGCAAGGTCGCAAGAACCGCGCGGCCTATCTCCGGCAGGCTGGAAGATTTGCTGGCTTTCGATGACATGGAAGAGGCCCCGTTGGAGCCCGTTATCCCGCAACCCGGCAACAGCCTTTTTCCGCGCATGCTTGCCGAGCCGGTCGATGTGCCACCGGCAACGTCGGACAAGAAGCCGAAAATTCATCAGCCGATGGAAAAGCCCGTCAAACGCAAGCTGACCCGTGGCCGATTGCCGCTGGAGGGCCGGATCGATCTGCATGGCATGTTTCAGAGCGAAGCCCATGCGGTGTTGCTCGATTTTCTGTTGCGTGCGCATGAACGGGGTCTCAGGCACGTGCTCGTCATCACCGGCAAGGGGCGCTCGATCGGCAGCGACGGCGCGCTGAAAAGAGCGGTGCCCATGTGGTTTTCCAAACCGGAATATCGCCACCTGATTTCGTCCTACGAGGACGCATCCGCCAATCATGGCGGCGACGGCGCACTTTATGTGCGGCTGGCGCGCCGGCGGGGTGAAAAATCATGACACCGTTTGCGCAGGCCGTGCGGCAACTCCGCGAACGCAAGGGCGTGACGCAGAAGCAGATGGCGGAGGCAATAGGCGTGTCGCCAGCCTATCTCTCGGCGCTTGAGCACGGCAAACGCGGCAAGCCGAGTTTTGATCGACTCCAGCGCATTGCCGGATATTTCAATATCATCTGGGATGAAGCTGAGGAATTGTTCTTTCTCGCCGGTTCATCCGACCCTAAAGTGGTGATCGATACGGTGGGCCTGCCACCGGAATATACGGCTTTCGCCAACCGGCTGGCACGTGATATTCGCAAGCTGTCGCCGAGTATGATAGAGGAACTGTCAGCGGTGCTGCAAAAAAGCCGTTCTTGCGATTGAAACCCCCTCTATCCCCTGCTTTATGCAGCATCCTGAAGCATGCGGCCTTTGGGATTGGGTGTAGAATTTCTATAGTCGTATGTCGGATTTGAGTGATTCGCTGGCTTCAGGCCTTCTCACTGGAAAACCTGGCCAGGAAACTTTGGAAAGAGTACTTATGACCGAAACATCGTCAAGCGAAGTCGGCGTGGACACTGAATACGGAGCCGATTCGATCAAGGTCCTCAAGGGTCTTGATGCCGTGCGCAAGCGGCCCGGCATGTATATCGGCGATACCGATGACGGTTCCGGCCTGCACCACATGGTCTATGAAGTGGTTGACAACGCCATCGACGAGGCGCTTGCCGGACATGCCGATCTGGTGACGGTGACGCTGAACGCCGATGGATCGGTGACGGTGACGGATAACGGCCGCGGCATTCCGACCGCCATTCACTCTTCCGAAGGTGTTTCCGCTGCCGAAGTCATCATGACCCAGCTGCATGCGGGCGGAAAATTCGACCAGAATTCCTACAAGGTGTCCGGCGGTCTGCATGGCGTGGGCGTCTCGGTGGTCAACGCGCTTTCCGTCTGGCTGAAGCTCAGAATCCGCCGTAACGGCAAGCTGCACGAAATCGGCTTCACCCATGGTGTCGCCGATGCACCGCTCTCGGTGATTGGCGAATATGAAGGCCGCTCCGGCACGGAAGTCACCTTCCTTGCAAGCCCTGAAACCTTCACCATGACGGAGTATGATTACGGTACGCTGGAACACCGTCTGCGCGAACTTGCGTTCTTGAACTCCGGCGTTCGCATCCTGCTCACCGACAAACGCCACTCGGATGTCAAGCAGCAGGAATTGCTGTATGACGGCGGGCTTGAGGCCTTCGTCCGTTATCTGGACCGCGCCAAGAAGCCGCTGGTGGACAAACCCATCACCATTCACAGCGAGAAGGATGGTATCACCGTCGAAGTCGCGCTGTGGTGGAATGACAGCTACCACGAGAATGTGCTCTGCTTCACCAACAACATTCCCCAGCGCGATGGCGGCACCCATATGGCTGGTTTCCGTGCAGCACTCACCCGTCAGGTCACCTCCTATGCCGATACGTCAGGCATTATGAAAAGGGAAAAGGTTAGCTTGCAGGGCGAGGACTGCCGCGAAGGCTTGACGGCCATTCTCTCGGTCAAGGTTCCCGACCCCAAGTTCTCTTCGCAGACGAAGGACAAGCTCGTTTCGTCCGAAGTGCGCCCGGTCGTGGAAAGCCTCGTCAACGAAGCCCTGTCCACCTGGCTGGAGGAGCACCCTTCGGAAGCGAAAATCCTCGTCGGCAAGGTGGTGGAAGCGGCAGTCGCCCGCGAAGCCGCCCGCAAGGCGCGCGAACTGACGCGTCGTAAGGGTGCGCTCGATATTGCTTCTTTGCCCGGAAAGCTGGCCGACTGCTCCGAGCGCGATCCGGCGAAATCCGAACTCTTTCTCGTCGAGGGCGACTCCGCCGGCGGTTCCGCCAAGCAGGGCCGCTCGCGTGAAACGCAGGCCATCCTGCCGTTGCGTGGCAAGATCCTGAACGTCGAGCGCGCCCGTTTCGACAAGATGTTGTCCAGCCAGGAAATCGGTACGCTGATTACCGCGCTCGGTACCTCGATCGGCAAGGACGAGTTCAACGCCGACAAGCTGCGTTACCACAAGATCATCATCATGACGGATGCTGACGTCGACGGCGCCCATATCCGTACCCTGCTGTTGACCTTCTTCTTCCGTCAGATGCCGGAATTGATCGAGCGTGGCCATCTCTATATCGCCCAGCCGCCGCTTTATAAGGTGACGCGCGGTAAATCCGTGCAGTACCTCAAGGATGAGAAGGCGCTGGAAGAATACCTCATCTCCATGGGCCTCGAGGAAGCGTCACTGACGCTGGGTTCCGGAGAAGTCCGGGTCGGCGCCGATCTTCGCGAAGCCATTCTGGATGCGCTGCGCTTGCGCATGCTGATCGATGGCCTGCATTCTCGCTACAACCGCTCGGTCGTGGAGCAGGCCGCCATTGCCGGCGCGTTGAACCCGGAGCTTTCGGCCAATGCCGCCCGCGCAGAAGAAACCGTGACCGAGGTGGCCCGCCGCCTCGACATGATCGCTGAAGAAACCGAACGTGGTTGGTCCGGCGCCGTGCTGGAAGATGGCGGTTTGCGCTTCGAGCGTATGGTGCGTGGCGTCAAGGAAGTCTCGACGCTGGATATGGGCCTGCTCGGTTCGGCCGATGCCCGTCATATCGATCAGCTTGCCGTGCGCATGCGCGACGTCTACGTGACGCCGCCGGTTCTGCAACGTAAGGACGGCAGCATGGAACTGGCCGGCCCCCGCGCGCTTCTGGATGCTATTTTCGCCGCCGGCCGCAAGGGCCTTTCGATGCAGCGTTATAAGGGTCTCGGTGAAATGAATGCCGAACAGCTGTGGGAAACGACGCTCGACGCCAATGTCCGCTCGCTGCTGCAGGTCAGGGTCAACGATGCAACCGATGCCGACGGCCTGTTTTCTCGCTTGATGGGTGACGAAGTGGAGCCGCGCCGCGACTTCATTCAGGAAAACGCTCTGAACGTTGCCAATCTCGACATCTAATCCTGTGGAGCGTCTCGCGTGACGATTCACGTGAAACGAAACTTTAACAAAAGGCCCGGCGATCGATAATCGCCGGGCCTTTTGTTTCTGAATTGCCTGCTATCAATCGATCTTGCCGGTGAACCGCCCTTCGAAAGCTACCTCCGATAGGGGGATGCGCTTGCTCGGCACTTCCCTTTCCGCCAGATCGTCCGGGAGGACGGAGCTGTCAGTCAGCGTACCGATGGCGATCCCGGCTTCCACCTTGTATCCTTCAGGAATATCCAGCGCCTCAACGATCCTGTCCTTCAGGATGCCGCCCATGCCGTGTGCATGATAACCAAGCAGATGCGCCTGCATGGCGAGTGAAAACCATGCAGCACCGGCATCGAAGGAATGGGTTGCGGACGGTTTTTTCTCGCCTTCGCGGGAGACGTTGTAGCTCCGGGAAACGACGAACAGCAGCACCGAGGCATTTTTTGCCCAGCGCTGGTTTCCTTCCATGAGGAGCTCCACGAAGAGCGGCCAGTCTTCACTGTCCTTATGGGCATAGACAAATCGCCATGGCTGCAGGTTGGATGCCGAGGGCGCCCAGTGGGCCGCATCCAGAATGGTCAGCAGATGTTCCTGTGATATGGCGCTGCCATCGAAGGCGCGCGGAGACCAGCGATCGAGGAAGAGGGGATCGACGGGATATTCGGATTGCCGGGAATTGCTGTTCGTCACGGGCCATGTCCTTTTGGTTGCCGGGAAGGAAAAGGTATTTTTCGAAAGTGGGAGCAGTCAAGGGGTGACAAGGATGAATGCATCGTTCATATATGCATCATCTTGTCTGACAACCGGGAGAGAGTTCCATGAAATTGATGCGCGTTGGCCAGCCCGGCCAGGAAAAGCCTGCCATTCTCGACGCGGAAGGAAAAGTCCGCGATCTGTCCGCCCACGTGAAAGACATTGGCGGCGACGCCATCTCTCCCGAAGGCCTCAAGAAGATTGCCGCGATCGACCTCGCCACCTTGCCCGTTCTGAACGAAGAGCGTATCGGCGCCTGCGTTGCGGGAACCGGAAAATTCATCTGCATCGGCCTCAATTTCTCCGACCATGCTGCCGAAACAGGTGCGACCGTACCGCCGGAGCCTGTCATTTTCATGAAGGCGACCTCGGCCATCGTCGGTCCGAACGATGACGTCACCATTCCGCGCGGCTCTGAAAAGACCGACTGGGAAGTCGAGCTTGGCGTCGTCATCGGCAAGACCGCCAAATATGTCTCCGAAGCGGATGCCCTTGACTATGTCGCCGGTTATTGCGTTTCCCACGACGTTTCCGAACGCGCCTTCCAGACGGAGCGTGCCGGACAATGGACCAAGGGCAAGTCCTGCGACACCTTTGGACCGATCGGCCCATGGCTGGTGACCAAGGACGAAGTCGCGAATCCGCAGAACCTCGGCATGTGGCTGAAGGTGAACGGCCAGACCATGCAGGACGGCTCCAGCAATACCATGGTTTACGGCGTCGCCCATGTGGTTTCCTATCTCAGCCAGTTCATGTCTCTGCATCCCGGCGACGTCATTTCTACGGGCACACCTCCGGGAGTCGGTATGGGTCAGAAGCCGCCGCGTTATCTGAAGGCTGGTGATGTCGTGGAGCTCGGCATTGAAGCCCTCGGCACCCAGAAGCAGACTTTCGTCGCCGACATCTGATCATCGGCAGGCATTCAACTGAAATTGAGGCGCCGGTGGGAAACTGCCGGCGTCTTCGATTTTGTGCACTTGCGAAAAGCTGCTATGCTCCAAAAAAAGAGCTTGATCCGCAGGGAGGCGTCATCAGTGTTCTACCATCTTTATGAAATGAACCATGCGGCCATGATGCCGCTGCGCGCCGGTGCCGATATGATGCGCCAAGCCTGCAACAATCCACTCAATCCGCTTTCCAGCACTGCCTTTGGCCGTAGCCTCGATGCCGGTTTTGAGGTGTTCGAGCGCCTGACCCGCCGATATGTCAAACCGGAATTCGGTCTTGGCAACACGACTGTTGACGGTCAGACCGTCACTGTTACCGAAGAGATCGTCTGGTCGCGTCCGTTCTGCAATCTCGTTCATTTCAGAAGAGAACTCGATGCGGCCCGCCAGTCCGATCCCAAGGTGCTGCTGGTGGCGCCGATGTCCGGTCACTACGCCACCCTGCTGCGTGGAACGGTAGAGGCCCTGTTGCCTTCAGCGGATATCTACATCACCGATTGGACCGATGCCCGCACAGTGCCGGTGAGTGGGGGGACTTTCGATCTCGACGATTACATCAGCTATGTCATTGAGATGTTGCGGCAGATTGGCCCGGGCGCGCATGTAGTCGCTGTGTGTCAGCCGTCCGTGCCGGTTCTGGCCGCCGTTTCGCTGATGGAAGCGGATGGAGATCGTTTTGCGCCGTCATCCATGACGCTGATGGGCGGGCCGATCGATACGCGCATCAATCCCACCGCCGTCAATGATCTTGCCAAGGCCAAGCCCATCGAATGGTTCCGCGACAATGTCGTCATGCAGGTGCCGTGGCCACAGCCTGCTTTCGGCAGGAATGTCTATCCCGGCTTCCTGCAACTGTCCGGTTTCATGTCCATGAACCTCGACAAGCACATGACGGCGCATAAGGATTTTTACCTCAACCTCGTCAAGAATGACGGCGATTCCGCCGAGAAACATCGGGAATTTTACGATGAATACCTGGCCGTCATGGATTTGACGGCGGAGTTCTATCTGCAGACGGTGGAAACCGTCTTCATCGAACATGCGCTTCCGAAGGGAACAATGGTGCATAGGGGTAGGGCGGTCGATCCCGCCGCTATTCGCAATGTCGCATTGTTCACTGTGGAAGGTGAGAATGACGATATTTCCGGCGTCGGTCAGACAAAGGCCGCCCATGATCTCTGCCGCAACATCCCCGATGAAAAACGCGCGCATTATATGCAACCCGATGTCGGCCATTATGGTGTCTTCAACGGTTCGCGGTTCCGAAAGGAAATCGTGCCGCGCATGCTGGATTTCATCCGCAAACACCAGACCGCATAGGGTGAGACAGCAGACGGTGCTGCGCATTTGCATGGCCAAACCGCTGGCGAATCGGCTATGAACAGCACATGTTTTCGCTCTTCGGAAAATCCGTGAAATCGCCGGCGGCCAAAAAGGCCGCACCCAGCCAGCGCACTGTCGCCGTGGCGGGCAGACAGGTGCCGATCACGGTAAGGGAAAACCCGCGCGCCACCCGCATTACCCTGCGTATTGAACCCGGTGGCCGGGCACTGAAGCTGACGATCCCGATGGGACTTCACCACGGCCAGGTTGATGATTTTCTCGAGAGGCATCAGGGTTGGCTTGAAAATAAGCTTTTGAATGTCAGCCCCGATGAGGGCTTGCGCGGTGGTTCGAGCATCGATATTCGCGGCATATCCCACCGCATAGACCACACCGGCAGCTTGCGCGGCCTGACCCATATTTCCAAAGATGCCAATGGGGCTGCCGTTTTGAGAGTCAGCGGCGCACCCGAAAATCTGCGCAGACGGGTGGCGACTTTTCTAAAGAAAGAAGCCAAGGCCGATCTGGAGAGACTGGTTGCGGTTCACGCAACCGCTGCCGGCCGGCCGGTGCGATCCATCAGCATGAAGGACACCCGCAGCCGTTGGGGTTCCTGTTCTCACGATGGAAATCTGAGTTTCTCCTGGCGCATCGTCATGGCCCCGGAAAAGGTCATCGATTATCTAGCCGCCCACGAGGTCGCGCATCTCAGGGAAATGAACCATGGCCCGAAATTCTGGGCTCTGTGTGAAAAGCTCTGCCCGCACACGGAAGAAGCCAAGGGCTGGCTGAAACGCCATGGATCTAAACTCCACGCCATCGATTTCGATTGAAACCGGAGGCATTGATCGCCATCTGGATTCACGTGAAACATTCCATAGACGAATGCGATTTGGCTCGACTCTCATCGCATTTCATGTCAGGTCGCGGGTATGAAACCGGATATCAAGATTTGCGGATTGAAGACACCGGAGACGCTGGAACGCGCTGTCAGGCGCGGTGCGTCCCATGTCGGTTTTATCTTCTTTGAAAAAAGCCCGCGCAACATCGAGCCGGATATCGCCGGCAGGCTGGCGGAGGCCGCGTACGGGGCTGCCAAGGTCGTTGCCGTCACCGTCAATGCTGACAATGATTATCTCGATGAAATCGTCGATCTCGTAAAACCGGATATCCTGCAACTGCACGGCAGTGAAAGCCCGGAACGGTTGTTGAACATCAAGGCGCTGTATGGTCTGCCGGTGATGAAGGCTCTTTCCATTCGCGATGCCGCTGATCTTGCCAAAATCGATCCCTATATTGGCATAGCCGACCGTTTCCTGCTGGATGCCAAGGCGCCCGCCGGTTCCGATCTGCCCGGCGGTAACGGCGTTTCCTTCGACTGGACTATCCTGCGCTCTCTTGACGGAAGTATTGATTACATGCTTTCCGGAGGGCTGAATAAGGACAACGTCGCCGAGGCTCTGGCGGAAACCAGGGCAAACGGCATAGATTTGTCGTCCGGTGTCGAAAGCGCGCCGGGCGTCAAGGATCTGGCCATGATCGACGCATTTTTCGATGTGGTGAATGATTGGTCGAAAGGCCCAAAGGGAGCTTGAAGTGAACGACGCGCCAACACCCAATTCTTTCCGCGCTGGTCCCGATGAGGACGGCCGTTTCGGCATTTACGGAGGCCGCTTCGTTGCCGAAACGCTGATGCCGCTCATTCTGGATTTGCAGGCGGAATGGGACAAGGCCAAGACCGATCCAGAATTTCAGGCGCAACTGAAATATCTCGGCGCGCACTATACCGGCCGTCCGAGCCCGCTTTATTTCGCGGAGCGTCTGACGGCGGAACTGGGCGGCGCGAAGATCTATTTCAAGCGCGAAGAGCTGAACCATACCGGTTCGCACAAGATCAACAATTGCCTCGGCCAGATTCTGCTTGCCAAGCGCATGGGCAAGACCCGCATCATCGCCGAAACCGGTGCCGGCCAGCACGGGGTTGCCTCGGCCACCGTTGCCGCACGCTTCGGCCTGCCTTGTGTCGTTTACATGGGTGCGACGGATGTGGCCCGTCAGGCCCCGAATGTTTTCCGCATGAAGCTTCTGGGCGCTGAAGTGAAGCCGGTGACGGCCGGTCACGGCACCTTGAAGGACGCGATGAACGAGGCCCTGCGTGACTGGGTCACCAATGTCGATGATACCTATTATCTGATTGGCACCGCGGCAGGCCCGCACCCCTATCCGGAAATGGTTCGCGATTTCCAGGCCGTCATTGGCGAGGAAGCCAAGGCGCAGATGCAGGAGGCGGAAGGCCGTCTTCCCGATATGGTTATCGCAGCTGTCGGCGGCGGCTCGAACGCCATCGGCATCTTCCATCCTTTCCTCGACGACAAGAGCGTTCGCATCGTCGGCGTCGAGGCAGGCGGCAAGGGCCTTTCGGGCGATGAGCATTGCGCTTCGATCACCGCCGGCTCGCCGGGTGTTCTGCACGGCAACCGCACCTATCTGCTGCAGGATGAGGACGGCCAGATCAAGGAAGGCCACTCCATTTCCGCCGGTCTCGATTATCCCGGTATCGGGCCTGAACATTCCTGGTTGAACGATATCGGCCGCGTCGAATATGTGCCGATCATGGACCATGAGGCGCTGGACGCTTTCCAGATGCTGACCCGTCTCGAGGGCATCATTCCGGCGCTGGAGCCGAGCCACGCACTGGCCGAAGTCATCAAGCGTGCGCCGAAGATGGGCAAGGATGAGATCATCCTGATGAACCTCTCTGGTCGCGGCGACAAGGATGTCCACACCGTCAGCAAGTTCCTTGGAATGGATGTATAAGACCATGACTGCACGTATGGACAAGCGCTTCGCCGATCTGCGCGCTGAAAATCGCCCGGCCCTGATCACCTATTTCATGGGCGGTGACCCGGATTTCGAAACCTCGCTCGGCATCATGAAGGCGCTGCCGGAAGCGGGCGCCGATATTATCGAACTCGGCATGCCGTTTTCCGATCCGATGGCCGATGGCCCGGCTATCCAGCTGGCCGGACAGCGCGCGCTGAAAGGCGGCCAGACACTGAAAACCACGCTCGATCTCGCCCGTGAATTCCGCAGGCAAGACGATGCGACCCCGATCGTGATGATGGGATATTACAATCCGATCTATATTTACGGCGTCGACAGGTTTCTGGAAGATGCGCTGGAAGCTGGCGTCGACGGCCTGATCGTCGTCGATCTGCCGCCGGAGATGGATGACGAGCTTTGCGTTCCGGCTCTTGAGCGGGGTGTGAATTTCATCCGTCTCGCCACCCCGACGACGGATGGCAAGCGTCTGCCTGCGGTTCTTAAAAATACCTCCGGTTTCGTCTATTATGTCTCGATGAACGGTATTACCGGTTCCGCACTTCCTGATCCATCGTTGATCTCGGGCGCGGTCAGTCGTATCAAGGCGCATACGGAACTGCCGGTCTGTGTCGGTTTTGGTGTCAAGACGGCCGATCATGCGAAAGCGATCGGTGCCGTGGCGGATGGTGTGGTGGTCGGTTCGGCCATAGTCAACCAGATCGCCGGCAGCCTGACCAAGGACGGACAGGCGACCGCCGATACCGTGCCGTCGGTCACGACGCTGGTAAAGGGACTTTCAACAGGCGTGCGTGCGTCGCGCCTTGCCGCTGCGGAATAACGCGCGGCTCAGTCAAGGAGTAGTTGATTGAACTGGATCACCAATTACGTTCGGCCCCGGATCAATTCCATGCTTGGCCGCCGTCCGGAGGTTCCGGAGAACCTGTGGATCAAGTGCCCGGAAACGGGTGAGATGGTCTTCCATAAGGATCTCGAGGATAACAAGTGGGTTATCCCGGCCTCGGGTTATCACATGAAGATGCCGGCGAAAGCTCGGCTTACCGACCTCTTTGATGGCGGCGTCTATGAGGCCTTGGCTCAGCCGAAGGTGGCGCAGGACCCATTGAAGTTCCGCGATTCCAAGAAATACACCGATCGCCTGCGTGACAGCCGCACGAAGACCGAGCAGGAAGACACCATCCTTGCCGGCGTCGGTCTCCTGAAAGGCCTGAAGATCGTTGCCGTCGTGCATGAATTCCAGTTCATGGGCGGCTCTCTCGGCATTGCCGCCGGCGAAGCCATCGTCAAGGCCTTCGAGCGCGCCATATCCGAGCGTTGCCCGCTCGTGATGTTCCCGGCGTCTGGCGGTGCCCGCATGCAGGAAGGTATTCTCTCGCTGATGCAGTTGCCGCGCACCACGGTTGCGGTGAACATGCTGAAAGAGGCGGGCATGCCCTATATCGTGGTTCTGACGAACCCGACGACCGGCGGCGTCACGGCCTCTTACGCCATGCTGGGTGATGTTCATATTGCCGAGCCGGGTGCGGAAATCTGCTTCGCCGGCAAACGCGTGATCGAACAGACTATCCGCGAAAAACTGCCGGAAGGCTTCCAGACATCGGAATATCTGTTCGAGCACGGCATGGTGGACATGGTCATCGACCGCCGCGAAATCCCCGATACGCTGGCAAGCCTTCTCAAGATCATGACGAAGGCTCCGGCGGAAGCAAACGCAGTCATTCCGCTCGCCGCTTCGGCCTGATTGAAAAATATGTCGCCCGGAGGCGGGAAAACGCCTTCGGGGTGACGTTATACGTTGCATGATTCATCATTTTGGGTGCGGCGGACAAATGGCCAAGACAACGCCTGAAAGGCGAACAGAAGACATGACGAAGCCCGCGATCAGTGAGGCAGAGAAGATCATTGAAGAGCTGATGCAGCTCCACCCCAAGGGGTTCGATCTTTCACTCGACAGAATTTCCCGTCTTCTCGAAAAACTCGGCAATCCCCAGAATAGGATGCCGCCCGTTATTCATGTGGCAGGCACCAACGGCAAAGGTTCGGTCACGGCCTTTTGTCGTGCTCTACTGGAGGCCGCAGGTCTTTCCGTCCACGTTCATACCTCTCCGCATCTCGTCAACTGGCATGAACGGTATCGCATCGGCGTTGCCGGCGATAAGGGCCGTTATGTCGAGGACGAGGTCTTTGCGGATGCGCTGCGCCGTATTGAAGCTGCCAATGGCGGGCAGATGATAACGGTATTCGAAATTCTGACCGCCGCAATGTTCGTGCTCTTTGCGGAACAGCCCGCCGATGCCGCCGTCGTCGAGGTTGGTCTGGGCGGCCGCTTCGATGCGACCAATGTAATCAATAATCCTGCCGTGTCTGTCATCATGCCGATCTCGCTGGACCACCAGGCCTATCTCGGCGACCGCGTGGAGCTGATCGCCGCCGAAAAGGCCGGCATCATGAAGTCGGGTTCTCCCGTCGTCATCGGCCATCAGGAATATGATGCGGCGCTGGAAACGCTTGTTGCGACGGCTGAGCGGCTCGGTTGCCCCGTGTCGGTCTACGGGCAGGATTTTTCCGCCCATGAAGAATTTGGCCGCATGGTCTATCAGGATGAGTTCGGCTTGACCGATGCACCGCTGCCGCGGCTTCCAGGCCGCCACCAGCTTGCCAATGCCGCCGCCGCCATCCGCGCCGTCAAGGCTGCGGGTTTCGAAGTGACGGAGCGGATGATCGAAAAGGCCATGACGTCAGTGGAATGGCCCGGCCGTCTGCAGCGTATCCAGACCGGCAGGATTGCCGAAATGGCCCCGAAGGATGCGGAAATCTGGATCGATGGCGGTCATAACCCCGGCGCTGGCGAAGTCATTGCCGAGGCCATGGCAGGGTTTGAGGAAAAGACGCCCCGGCCGCTGTTCATTATCGCCGGCATGATCAATACCAAGGACCCGGTAGGCTATTTCAAGGCTTTCGCCGATATTGCCGAATATGTCTTCACCGTGCCGATCGGCGGCACTGATGCGGCGATTGATCCCGTCGTGCTCGCCCATGCGGCCTTCGATGCCGGGCTGGTTGCGGCACCGACCTCGTCTCTCACCGAGGCGCTGGATGAGCTTTCCCGCCGTTTCGATCCGGAAGGGCCGCCGCCGCGCATTCTTATCGGCGGATCGCTTTATCTTGCCGGCAACGCTCTTTCTTTGAACGGTACGGTTCCCCAATAAAAAAGCCCTGCAGTGATGCCGGGCTTTTTTCATTCCCTGAAAAACTGCTTATGCGGCGCCGGAAATCCAGGCGGAAAGCGCTGTCTTGGGTGCAGCGCCAACCTTGATGTCAGCCACTTCGCCGCCCTTGAAAATAGCAAGGGTTGGGATCGAGCGCACGCCGAACTGAGCGGCCAACTCCGGATTTTCGTCGATATTGAGCTTTGCGACCTTGACCTTGCCTGCAAGCTCGGACGAAATTTCTTCCAGGCTCGGCGCGATCATCTTGCACGGGCCGCACCATTCGGCCCAGAAATCCACCACAACGGGTTCGGAGGATTCGAGGACTTCGGACTGGAAGTTGGCGGCGTCGACTTTTACGGTAGCCATATCTGGCTCTCCTTTCAGCTAAACTTTTTCTTTATCGATGTGATACGGGCGCATCGAAATTTCAATGCCCGGTATCTCACTTTGTCTTTATTGCGACAAGAGCCTGCATCATGGCATCGTCGTCAACGCGGATAAAGCTAGCATTTTCCGTATAGATCAGCGCGCAGACAAATTCTTTGCCAGGATAAAGCGGTGCGAGAATTTCACGATAGATGGCAAGCTGTGCTGTGTGAGAAAAGGGTATCTCGCGCACGTCGCGCGGTGGAACGCGGTTGGTCTTGTAATCCACCAGAATGACGCGATCACTATCCACCGCCAGCCGGTCGATACGGCCGGAAACGGCATATTGCTGCCGGCCGATCGCCATCGTGCCCATGATGGATACTTCAGCACGGCTATTGTCTGAAAAAGCCGATTGTACTGCCGGTTCGGAGATGACCCGCAAAACCGCCTGTATCAGATGTTTCCGCTCGGCAGCCGGCCAGAAACGGGCCGCGCGTTCCGCATAACGGTGGGCTGCGTCTTCCCGTTCAATCTCGGCGAAATCCGGCAGGGCCTGCAGCATGCGATGCACCAGCCGGCCCCGTTGCAGCGCCAGAGAGGAGACATCGGCCTTTTCACCGAACAGTGGTGAACGCACGGCAAGATCGTCCGCCCCATCATCGATGATCGTGCCCGCGCCCGAAGGGCTGAGCGGCCTCGGCAGGGAGGGCAGGGCCGGCAAGGGGGTGAGAAGTCCCGCCGGAAGAGCGTATTCTTCCTGCCTCTGCGGTTCTGGCAACCTTTGCGGGGCAGATGTCGGGCGAGCCTTGGACTTGCGCCAGACAAGCCCCTGCCATTCCTCGCCGTCGGCCACGAACTGCTGTGGCTGGCAGTGATCCTGACTATCTGCAAGCGCCGCCTTGACGATCGCATGCCAGCATTCGGGGTTTTCTTTCTGGCCGCGATAACCGCAGACGACCAGATGATCGGCTGCGCGGGTCATGGCCACATAAAGCAGCCGGCGATATTCGTCTTCCGCGGCTATCTTCAGGCGTTCTTCATCCGAACGAATGAGATGATTGGAAAAGCCGCTGCCGGGCAGCCAGACAGGGACGGCGTCCCCATCCGCCTCGACGAAGCGCAGTTTCGGCACATGGCTGTGGTTGAAGGCTTTCGAACCGCCATCAACGACAAAAACGACCGGCGCTTCAAGGCCCTTGGAGGCATGCACGGTCATGATCCGCACTTCGCCGCGATCCTTGTCCTGCTCGCGCTTCACTTCCGGCGAATCGGTCTCCAGAACGGAGAGAAAGGCCTGCAGGCCGGGCAGGCCGGTTCTTTCATGGTCGAGAGCAAAGGACAGGAATTCGTCGAGAACGTCGCTGGCCTCGTTGCCAAGTCGCCCGAGGAATTTTTTGCGCCCATCATGCAAGGTCAGAACAGCCGCGAAGAAGTCATGCACCGTTGCCGTTTTTGAAAGCGCGATGAAGTTTTCCAGCTTGCTGACAACCGGTACGAAGTGGCTGTTTTCTTCCTGCGAAAGCACGTGCAGCCGCAGCCAGACACTCTCCGTTTCCGATCGCGTTGCCGCGACGTTGAACACGTCATCTTCCGTCAGGTTGAAGAGTGGGCTCTTCAGCAGCGCCGCCAGTGAAAGATCGTCCTCCGGCAAGACAACGAATCGGCCGAGTGCCAGAAGATCCTGCACGGCAATGTGGTCGGTCAGGCGAAGTCGGTCCGCACCGGCAACGGGAATGTTCTTGCGTCGTTTCAGCTCCCGAGTCAGCGCATTAACGAAGGCGTGGCGTTTTCTGACCAGCACCAGAATGTCGCCCGCTTCGACGGCGCGTTCCACGCCTTTTTCGATAATAGTTTCGCTTCCGATCATGTCGGCGATACGCGCGGCGATCCGGCGGGCGACGATGGTGGCAGGTGCGCTTTCCCTCAAGGCGTCGAAAGGCGCGGTCCAGTCCTCTTCGTCATCGGCGGTTTCCGGCGCCACCATGTCCCACACTTCCACGGTGCCGGGATGCCCGGCGCGGTTGGAGCGATGTTCGACAGGCTCGTTATCGGCGCTGAGGCCACTGGCGTTTTTCGGGTCCGAGAACACTTGATCGACAGCGGCCAGCACATCTTCCGTCGAACGGAAGGAGAGCGGCAGGCGGATACGGTGAAACGCCTGCTCCACCTGATCGACGCGCCTCTTGGTTTCGTCGCGCTCCTGTGAAAACCGTTCCGGTCGCGCGCCCTGAAACGAATAGATCGACTGTTTTTCATCACCCACGGCAAATAGCGTGCGCCGGCCCATGCGTGCACTCTCGCCGGTGAAGAAATCCGCCGCCAGCGACTGGATGATCGACCATTGTACCGGGCTGGTATCCTGCGCCTCGTCGACGAGAATATGGTCTATGCCCTGATCAAGCTTGTAGTGCACCCAGGCACCAGCCGTATCGCGGTTGAGGAGGTTGGCGGCGCGTTCGATCAGATCTTCGAAATCGAGCTGGCTTCGCTGCTTTTTCAGATCCTCGAAATCGCCGATCAGCCTTTCGGCCAGAACAAGCGCGCATTTCGTCGCGCCAAGCATCCGCACCAGACGGTAACGGTTGCGGCAGGCAACGACATGATCGCGCGCCAGCGTCAGCGCATCGACAAGATCGGGGGCGGATTTCTGCATGCCCTTGTTGATGACATAGGCATCCGATTTCTTCTCGCCCTTGGCCGTTAATAGCGCAGCTTCGATGAATTCCATCCGCCGCACGGGATCCGACTGCCGCTTGGCTTCCCGCAGGGCATAAGCGACGTCGATGACGCGCGATCCGCCCACCTCATCGGCAAGCGTCAGATAGGTGTCGAGCGCCAGCCCGGAAAGGCCGGGCAGGGGCCAGAAGGCTGCTGCGACCGTTTCCTCGGTTTCCCCATCGGCGATCTGCATCGCCTGTCGCAAACGGGCATCGATGCCGCCGGATTGTTTTGCCTCCAGCAGAAAGGCGCGAAGGGCGCTGCGATTGGTGATGATGGCTGAGAGAAGAGACTCCAACCCGCTCTCGTCGGCAAGATCAAGCACATAGGCAAGCGCCTGTGCCAGTGCCGTGTCGCCTTCCGTTGAAACAGCTGTCAAAAGCGACCGGCGCGCTTCGGCCAAGAGGGTAGTTGCTGCACGATCATCGAGAACGGAAAAGTGACCGGCGACATTGGCTTCCAGCGGAAACTGATGCAGCAATGCCTCGCAGAAAGCGTGGATCGTCTGGATTTTCAGCCCGCCCGGCGTTTCCAGCGCCTTGGCGAACAGTCGTCGCGCTTCTGCAAGCTTGAGACGATCCGGTGTTTTGCCTTCGATGGCCGTGATACGATCCCCAAGATCGGTATCCGGCAAAGTTGCCCACTCCGCCAGCCGGTCGAAGACACGGCTCGACATTTCAGACGCGGCCGCCTTGGTATAGGTAAGGCATAAGATCGCCGAAGGACGGCAGCCGGCCAGAAGCAGGCGGATAACGCGCTGGGTCAACACATGCGTCTTGCCGGAACCAGCATTGGCCGAAACCCAGGCGGAACTTGCGGGGTCAGAGGCAAGCCGCTGCCGGGCGCTCGTCCAGTCGATCCAGCTTTGAGGGGTGTCAGCGGCCGGGCCGTGATCGATGGCATCAATCGTCATCGCCGTCTCCCGGTTCTGCCGTTGACCATTCCGAAACGCGGGCGAGATGGTCATATTCCCCGCCATAGGATTGTTGCTCCTCTGGCACCAGCCGCGAGGCGAAACCGTTTTCACCGTCCCGCAACGAACGCACGAATTTGGCTAGCTGGTCGATCGATTCCGTCGCCAGTTCGATGGCCGATTTAGGCGCTTTTTTGCTGCTCCGGGTGGAGTGCTCGTTATTCACCTGATCGGCAAAAAAACGATCACCCGGCCGCAAACGCACATAGATGAGCTTGTCAGGTGTTTGCGCACCCGTCTCCCGGAACGCGCCGCGCATCAGCGCCGCTGCTTCCAAGGCAAGCTGCGGGTCGAGCAGCGCGCGGGCCTGATTGACCGAAGGCGCAAGTCCGGTCTTGTAATCGATAATATCCGCCTGGCCGCCGGTCTTGATGTCGATGCGGTCGGCAATGCCCGTCAACCTTATTCCCGCCTCGGCGATTTCCTGTCCGGCGCGCGCTTCGAAGAAGCTTTGGCGGATGGATGGATGACGTTCTTTCTCCCAGTCGATGAAGGCGCGTGCCACGGCCTCGAAACGCGGACGCCAGATGACATCGACATGGGAGGGAAGGTCTTCCGCGTCGAAACTTTCATCCAGAATGCGCTGCATGGCGTCGAGCGAGGCCGGCGTGCCGGGAATGTGCCCCTCGCGCGAATAACGCTCGATGATAGCGTGGTAGAGCGTGCCGCGATCGGCCGCATTCGGGTCACGGTTGAACGGATCGAGTGGGTCCAGCTTCAGAATACGCCGCGCATAGATCGAATAGGGATCGCGGCGCAGCCGTCCTACTTCGCTGAAAGAATAGCTCTTCGGTTGCAGATCGGCAGGCGGCTTCGGGGCAGGGCGTTTTGCTGGCTCCTGCTCGATGCTTTCATCCATCAGGCCGGCCCAATGACGATAGGTCTCGCCGCGGTTCTTCAGCTTTCCGGCAAAATCCTCGCCGCCCAGCGCCAGAAGGCGTTGCAGCCAGCGCGAGGCGACGGCGGGCGTGGAGCCTTGCCGGAGCGCTCGGGTGTAGAAAATGTGCCGGGTGCCGTTCGCCATCTCGAAATCATGCGCAAGCTGGCCGATGCGCCGTTCCGGCGGCTCCAGCCCGATCGCGGTCTTCATGCTGCGGGACAGGAAGGGATTGTTTGCGGTTTGACCGGGCCAAAGTCCTTCATTCAGGCCGCCGATGACGACGGTGTCGACACTTTGCAACCGCGCCTCGAGGGCACCGAAGATAAAAATGCGCGGATGGCGCATGGAGCGTGGTTTGATCGATTCGCCGGCCACCAGCGCTGCGAAAATATCGGCCCATTGCGGTCCGTCTGCGTCGAGGATTTCGCCACTTTCCATCAGTTCACCAAACAGCTCGGAAAGCTTGTCGCCCGCTTCACCGGACCACAAGGCGGCCAGATCGTTGTTTTCATCCGCACAGACCGCTTCGATTACCCGGCCGGTGCGTTTAGCCCAGTCGGAAAGCGGCAATTTATCGGTGAAAGATCGGCCCGACCGGTCGCGGCGCACAAATGCGCTGCTGAGCGGCTCTGTCGAAACGGCGATGCGGCGGGCCAAATCGCGCGCGGCTTCGACGCTTCCCTCCTGCAGCGCCAGCCGCCATGCGGGTGGATGCCGGTCATCGCGCTGTGCCACCAGCTGCGCATCCAGAACCGCTTCCAGATTGCCGATTTCGGTTTCGACCCGGCCGCCGCGCAGCGCGATCAGCTCCAGTGCCTTTGATGCTCTCGCAAAAGCTTCCAGAGATAGCCCAAAACGGGCGAGCGGATGTTTCAGAAGCGAAATGATCGGCACCGGGTCTCCGGGTCTCAAAATTGCTTCCAGTGCCAATTGTGTCAGCCCCGCCTGCGGCGTGGCGGACAGTGGCGTGCCGGCCGAATCGTCGGCTTCGATGCCAAAGCGTTGCAGTTCCGTTGCAACGCGTCGCGCCAGACCGCGATCGGGGGTGATCAGCGCTGCTTGCGAAGGACGTCCATCGCCCGGCGCTTCAAGCGCCAGTCTGAGCGCCACCGCGATGGCGGTCGCTTCTTCGCGCTCGTTGGCGGCTTCTATCAGGGTTGCTGCCGCAAAAGCATCGTCGAAAAATCCGGGATGCCTGTCCTCGCGCCAGCGGTTCCAGTCGCTGGTGGATTTGGCCGGTGCGAGTGCTGCCGAAAAAACGGCCGCGCGCTTTTCGAGATCGCCATCGATGACGCCAATCTGAACCACATCGTCCCGCAGCATGCCAAGCTTTTGCAGCAGCATGTAAAGCCCGTATTGCGAATGGGTGCGGCTCGAAGGGTCGGTTGGGTCTTCGGCAATTGCCTCCCATTGCTCTTCCGGCATGGCAACATCAAGCCCCGGAAGCACAACGACGCCCTGCGGCAAGGCGGCAACGGCGGCGATGAGGTCGGCTGCGGCCGGAATGGAGCCGGTAGACCCGGCCACGATGATCGGTCCCGTATCCGGCAAATTGGCAAGTCGGTTTGCCTCGGCCCGTAAGATGCCGTTTCGATGCCGGCCGGCCGAAGAGCGGTTGAGTTCGGCAAGGCGCGCGGGCCAGAAGACGCTGGCGATCTTCAGGAAATCCGCCGTCAGCTGCCACCATTGCGCATGTTCGCCGGTGTCGAGATGCTGAAGCGCTTCCCAGTCCTTTTCTTCCGTATCCATCGCATCGATCACCTCGCCAAGCGCACGCGCCAGCCATATGGCGTCGGCGGGGCTGGCGGGCGCGACGAGCGGTGAGTCCAAATGGATCGCCCGGATGGCGTCTGGCAGGCTGTTGCGCCAGGCCAGAATAAGACGCGCCAGTTCGATCAGCCGGCCGGTGCCGGAAATCGGCGGCGCCAGATCCATAATTTCTGGATTTTCGATATCGAAGAAGCCGCTATCGTCATCCGTTTCGCCGAGCGGCCGGATCAGCGGCAGAATGGCGGACCGCCCGCCCAGAAGATCGACGAATTCCGAGCGCAGCACACGGGCGGAGCGTCGCGTCGGTACATAGATCGTCACCTTGGCGAGCGAAAGCGGATCCGCAGCGTCATATCTATAGCCGGCTGTCAGTGTCCCGTCACACAGCGTTTCAGCGAGCGTTTTGAGGAACGGTGTTCCCGCAGCGATCGTCAGGACGCGCTTTTCGTGGCGGGACGTGGTCATGCAGAGCGTTTTTCCCTGAATTGCCGGATGATGTTTTCGGCGTCGTCTATGGCATCGGGCGTGCCGACGGTGATCCAGTGGCCGTCAAGCGAAAGCCCGAAAAGCCGGTCATTTTTAATGGCGCGGTCGAAATAGATATTGAGGTTGAAGGCATCGGCCGGCGCATCGTTCAGCAGGCTTGAATCCATGGCGATGGCGCCGGCATAAACCACCGGGTTCGGGTCGCCGTCGCGATACCGCACCAGTTTCCCCTCATCGGAGAGGTTGAAATCCCTCTTGCCGTTATGGCCGGTGGTGCGATCCATGTAGACGCAAAGCAGCGCCATGTCCATGCGCGTAGAATCGAAGAAATACGCAAGCTTGCGCAGATTGCTGACCGCATTCAACTGCTCGCCTATCCAGAAAAGATCGGCATTCATGACAAAGACCGGGCCGGGTTCCAGCAGTTTCAGGCCCTTGGCAAGCCCGCCACCGGAATTCATCAGCTGCGACCGCTCATCGGAAATCAGGATTTCCGCGTCGGTGCGGCTTTCGAGATGGGCGAACATCTGGTCGGCATGGTGATGCACGTTGACGACGATCTTCTCCGCTCCGGCCTCGATAAGGGCATCGAGCGCATAGTCGATCATCGGCTTACCGGCGATCTTGACGAGCGGCTTCGGGATCGTATCGGTGATCGGGCGCATCCGCGTGCCAAGCCCGGCGGCCAGCACCATCGCGTTTTTGATCGTCATCGTCGGCAACCGTCTTTCAGTCGTTGAATTCCATGCCCATACGGACACACCAGTCTCGAAGAGGCGCAAGTTCCGGATGCGAAAGCGCTGCGGCAAGATAGCGGAACGTCCTCGGCATATGTTTCATATAACCGGGTTTTTTATCCCGTTCCAACAGTCTCACCCAGATACCGGCAAGCTTGCAATTGCGCTGCGCCGACATGATGGCGAAAGCCTTGAGGAAAGCGGTCTCATCGAAAGAAGACTTTACTCTTCTGCACTCAAGATAGTGCGAAAACAGACGCGCCTGCAGTTCGGGCTCAATGGTAACCCGGGCATCCTGCACGATGGAGGCGAGGTCATAAGCGGTCGGGCCGATCATCGCGTCCTGAAAATCGATCAGACCGACCTGCCAGATGCCGCTATTCTGCGCCTGCCAGAGAAGGTTGGGCGAGTGGAAATCGCGCAGCAGGAGCCCTGTTTCACAATCAGCGAGCGAGTCGATCAGACTATCCCACAGGGCGTCATAGTCGCTCTTCTCGCTATCGGTGAGCGGCTTACCGCGTTTGTGGGGAAGATACCAATCCGCCAGCAGCGAGACTTCGATCTTCATCGCCTTCCGGTCGAAGGGGGGAACCTCATAGGTGCCGCCGTCAATCACCGGCAGCAGGTCGGGTCGGGGGGTCCGATGAAGGGCTGCGAGGCAGGCGACGCTCTGCAGATAACGTTCTTCTATCGGCGTTCCGTCCGGCGCAAGCACCCCGTCGCGCCCCAAATCCTCCAGCAGGAGAATACCCTGATCGATATCCGCTGCCAGAAGCTCCGGCGCGCAAAAGCCGCTGTTTCGCAGATACTCGCCGATCGCCACGAACGAGCGCGCATCCTGGGCCAGATGGGCTATTTCCGCATAGGTTTTGCCATCGGCAATGATCGCGCCTCTCAAGGGGCGTCGCCAGTCCATCAGGATAAGGTCCGGACCAGTCGTGGAAACGGTCTCGTAAGCGCGTGTGGAAGCGTCACCGCTCAGAAAACGGCGGGTCGCATCGCCCCTGCCATTTTTTGTGAGGAATTCGCGAATGGCGAAAACACGCTCAAGCCGCGTTTTCAGTGGTGCCGGAGCCTCGATGGAGGCCAGCCGCCCCTCACCGGAATGCGTCAGCCGGAGCGTGACGGTCTGGTCCGGTGGCAGAATCTCGGCGGCGATGTCCGGCCACTCGATCAGGCAGATGCCGTCCTCCAGCATCTCGTCAATGCCGAGCTCGTCCAGTTCGGAAACGTCTGAAAGACGGTAAAGATCGAGATGGGCGACGGGAATGCGGGCGGCATAGGTCTGGATGATCGTGAAGGTGGGGCTTGGAACCTCGAGATCGGGTTCATCCGCCATCGCCCGGATGAAGGCGCGGGCGAGTGTCGATTTGCCGGCGCCGAGATCGCCGATAAGCGCCAGACAATCGCCGGGTTTCAATGCCAGCGCGAGGTCTTCACCGAGCCTGATGGTATCTTTTTCTCCCTCAAGGGAAATAGTGATCGGCAAGGCGTCTTCGCTCATTCTGCGGCGATGGAATGCGGGCGCGCGCCGGAAGGAATGCGGCAGGTGACGACGGTGCCGTTGCCGGGCCGGCTGTCGATGCTGACCGTGCCGTGATGGAGGCTGACAAAGCTTTCGACGATGGAAAGGCCAAGCCCCGCGCCGGTTTGCCGCCCGCCATTGCCGCGCGTCTCGAAGCGGTCGAAGACGGTTTTCAGCATATCTTCGGGAATGCCAGGCCCTTTATCCGCCACCGAGAACAGGAAATCGCCTTCACTACGCTGGCACGACAGTTCAACGGCGGAGCCTTCAGGCGCGAAATTGATCGCATTGGTCAGGAGCTTGATGAGGATCTGCTTCAGGCGCTGGTGATCTGCCACCAGGCTACCGAGATGGGCCGGCGCGACGATTTCAAGCGAAATGCCGCTCTCCTGCAGCCGGTCGGCGATCTGCATCGAGACGTCTTCGAGCAATTCGTTCAGATCATTGTCCGAATAATTCAGCTGCATGATGCCGGCATCGACGGTCGCAAGATCGAGAATATCGTTGACGATGGTCAAAAGTACTGAGGACGAGGTGGAAATATGGTCGAGATATTCCGCCTGCCGGTCCGTCAATTGTCCAATGCCGGGCGTCTTCAGGAGATCGGTGAAGCCGATAATATTCGTCAGCGGCGAGCGCAATTCGTAGGAAACATGCTGCACGAAATCGTTCTTCAGCTCGTCGGCCTTCAGAAGTGCGTCGTTCTTTTCCTTGAGCGCCCGTTCCGCCCGCACGCTGTCGGTCATGTTGACGAAGGTCAGCATGGTCTGCGCATCCGGCAGCGGAATGATGGCGAAATCGAGTACGAGACCGGAGAGCAGTTCGAGCGTGCCCTGTTTGGACGGGCGCTCATCATCGAAGCTGGTAATGAACTGGCTGAAGGCGCGCCAGCCATCTGGCCTGTCATAGGATTGTGTGCAGGCGGTTTCGATGGCACGGATGTGGGTGCCTGTTTCCGCCTGCTCGGAGGTTACACCCCAGAGCGCCCGGAATGCCGGGTTGGACAGGCGAATGCGGCCATCCGCACCGAACACGGCGACACCTTCGGCCAGATGGTCGATGGTTTCGCCCTGTACCTTCACCAGCGTGTTGTAGCGCATCTGCAGGTCGACCTGTTCGGTCAGGTTTTCAAAAACCCAGGTCGCGCCACCCTGCGGATGGGCCGTCGCGATTACCCGCAGCGTCTGTCCATTCGGCAGGTGCCAGAGATCGGTCTTGGTATCGAGCGAACGGTAAACGGCGAGCGCCGTTTCCTTCCAGTTCTTCCAGTTCAGCTGCTCGGGCAATTTGCCGGCGGTGCGCAGTCTGTCGAGAAGCTCGGAATTATCCGGACCGGATTCGAGGAAAACCAGATCGAAACCCCAAAGGGTCGCAAAAGCCTGATTGTAGAATTGCAGCCGCTGCCGACCGTCGAAAATGGCGACGGGCGTCGCCAGATGATCCAGCGTTTCGGCATGACTCTTGAGAACCCGCTTGAGTTCCTCGCTGATGGTTTCCGTCTCGGTGGCATCGATGGCCATGCCGGCCGAACCAGCCGCTGTCTTGATATCCACGACGTCGAAGAAGGTGCGGTTGCCGGAAACCACAGTCGAAATGCGGTCATGATAGGGTGATTCCGGCGTCGCGGCCGCGCGTATCTTCTGCCGGGTAACGGTGTTCAGCAGCTCGCGTTTTTCATGAACGGCCTGTTCGGCATCGCGGGCATCCACGGCCTGCGCATAGGCATGGTTGACCCAGGTCAGCTCACCTTCGCCATTGCGGCGCCAGACCGGCTGCTCGATGGAATCCAGAAGGTCCTGAAACGTTGAGACCGAGGCGATCAGACGCTCCCGCTCCACCTGCAATTCAGCAAGTTCGGCACGCAGATTATTAAGCGCGACGAAACGCGCAAATGCGTTGCCACCGGAAACCCGGCCTTGAACTTCAATGACTTCTCCGCGCTGCGTCTCGATGGTCAGATCGAAACTCTGCGCGTTGCTGCGAAGTTTTTCGAGGGATTTTTCAAGCTGGCTCGCAGAGGACGGTTTCAGCCAGCGCCCGAAGGCCAGAAAATCATGATCCGCCTGCGGCGCACCGGTCTCCACGGGCAATTGTCCCAGAAATTCGGGCCGCTTGTCGGCGCCGTCCCAGATAACGATGCGTCGGCCCTTGTCGGAAATCAGCGCCTCATATTTGGCGATCTTGTGGTGGGTTTCGGCAAGCGCCTTGCGGAATTCGCTGCTTTCAGATTCGATGTTGCCCCGCTGGCGCACCAGCCACACGACGGAAAACAGCGTTGCCGAAAGCATGCCGACAAAGAGCGAATAGGTGATTGTTTCACCGGAGGAGAACAGCCGCGCACCAGTTTTTGCCACAAGGCCGTCCTGCGCCAGCGCAACACTTGCCGAGCCGGCAAGGATCGTCCCCGACATCAGCACGGGAAGTCGCGAAAAACCTGTCCGGACCGCGCTGATCGCCAGCCGGCAATGCGCCAGAACCTGCGCGCTCAATGCCACGCCAGCTTGCGTGTTTTCAACGCGTTGAACTGTCTGCTCGCGCAGATCCGAATTGTGAACCGTCATCCCCGGTCTGTCTCCGTCCTATGTGCCGCATCTTCGACAAGACATCCCATTTCGTCCCCGCCGCCCTTTGGCGTGTCCGAATCAAGTCTGACGACAATACCGCCTTCATAAATCTGCGGAAAGGGAGTGCGCAAAAAAGATGCCGCACGCTTTGTCAAGCGCGCGGCATCTAGATATTGTGTAATTTCAGTGGATATTAACTATGATATTAATATCTGTAGTGTTCAGGCTTGAACGGACCCTGCTTGGAGATGCCGATATAATCCGACTGCATGTCGGAAAGTTCTGTTAGCCGAACACCGAGCTTCTCGAGATGAAGGCGCGCAACCTTCTCGTCGAGGTGCTTCGGCAGCACGTAAACTTCGTTCTTGTATTCGCCCTGCTTGGTGAAGAGCTCGATCTGGCCCAGCACCTGATTGGTGAAGGACGCAGACATGACGAAGGACGGGTGGCCGGTGGCATTGCCGAGGTTCAGCAGGCGGCCTTCGGACAGAAGGATGATGCGGTTGCCCTTCGGGAACTCGATCATGTCGACCTGCGGCTTGATGTTCGTCCACTTCAGGTTACGCAGCGAGGCGACCTGAATTTCATTGTCGAAATGGCCGATATTGCCAACGATGGCCATGTCCTTCATCTCGCGCATATGCTCGATGCGGATCACGTCCTTATTGCCGGTGGTGGTGATGAAGATGTCGGCGGAAGAGATGACATCTTCCAGACGAACGACTTCAAAACCGTCCATGGCGGCCTGCAGCGCGCAGATCGGGTCGATTTCGGTAACCTTCACACGGGCGCCGGCGCCCTGCAGCGAGGCGGCAGAGCCCTTGCCAACGTCGCCGTAACCGCAGACGACGGCGACCTTGCCGGCCATCATCACGTCGGTTGCGCGGCGAATGCCGTCCACCAGCGATTCCTTGCAGCCGTATTTGTTGTCGAACTTCGACTTGGTCACGCTGTCATTGACGTTGATCGCCGGGAAGGGCAGCAGGCCCTTCTTGCTGAGATCGTAAAGACGGTGAACGCCGGTGGTGGTTTCTTCCGTGACACCCTTAAGCGCGTCGCGCTGCTTGGTGAACCAGCCGGGAGAAGCCTTCAGACGCTTGTTGATCTGCGCGAAAAGAATTTCTTCTTCTTCAGAGCCGGGGTTGGACAAAACGTCCTCACCGGCTTCGGCGCGCGCGCCAAGCAGGATGTACATGGTGGCATCGCCGCCATCGTCGAGGATCATGTTCGAGAGGCCGCCATCGGTCCACTGGAAAATCTTGTCGGTATATTCCCAATATTCCGTCAGTGTTTCGCCCTTGACGGCGAAGACCGGAATGCCGGCTGCCGCAATGGCCGCTGCCGCATGATCCTGCGTCGAGAAGATGTTGCAGGAGGCCCAGCGAACGTCCGCGCCGAGTTCCTTCAGCGTTTCGATGAGAACGCCGGTCTGGATCGTCATGTGAAGGGAGCCGGTGATACGTGCGCCCTTGAGCGGCTTGCTTTCGCCAAACTCCTTGCGGCAGGACATCAGGCCGGGCATTTCGGTTTCGGCGATGTCCAGCTCCTTGCGGCCGAATGCGGCAAGGTTGATGTCGGCGACGATGTAGTCCTTCTCAAGGCTCATGAAGTTCTCCAGATCAGAAATGCCGCGCCTGTTGGCCCGGCTTTTAAACGTAGCAGCGGTTTAGCAGGCCACAAACGATCTGGCAATGATGATATAAAGAGGTCTTTATGTCTTTATATGTCGCCGGCTCAGGCTTCTTCGCCGAAGCGGTCGGCCACCAGAGCTTCCAGTGCGGCCAGCGCCTCCACGGCCTGGTTGCCGCTTGCTTCGACATAAACGCTGCAGCCGGGGCTGGCCGCCAGCATCATCAGCCCCATGATGGAGGTGCCGCCGACGGTCATGCCGTCCTTGGAAACCGTGATCGTCGCGTCGAACCCCTCGACCATCTGCACGAATTTCGCAGATGCCCGAGCGTGGAGACCGCGCTTGTTGATGATCGGCAATTCCCGGGAGAGAGGCGACATGGGCTGATTTCTCACTTGCCGCTTAAAACGCGGCTGGCGACGTTGATATATTTGCGGCCGGCATCGGATGCATCCTGCAGGGCTTTGTCCATGTTGTCTTCGCTGCGAACGCCGGCAAGCTTGATCAGCATGGGAAGATTGACCCCGGCGATGACTTCGACATTGCCGTTATTCATGACGGAGATTGCAAGATTGGACGGTGTGCCGCCGAACATGTCCGTCAGGATGATGACACCATTGCCATCATTGGCGCGCGCAACGGCGTCGATGATATCTTGCCGGCGCTGATCCATGTCGTCTTCGGGACCGATACAAACCGTCTCGATCAATTTCTGGGGACCAACGACATGCTCCAACGCATGGCGAAATTCCTCAGCCAGCTTGCCATGGGTGACAAGCACTAGTCCGATCATGAAATGCTCCCTTGCACACGCACTCTCATTGCCGACTATCGCAACGCGGCAATCCTGTCCATCGGTGGGATTTCATCTTGATGAGGAAAATGCGAATCGCAAGCCTAAAATCGCCCGAATCATCGTCACTTCACATTCGTTTTAAAAAGATTTTGAGCAAGTGCAGCAAATTTTCCGTAAGGGGTAAGACTTGCAAGCGGAATGCGCAGAAGCGGAAGATGTCCTCCGCAGGGCGGCAGAAACGCTTCGTCATCTTCGGGAAGTCTCGGATTTTCCGGTGAAAGAACTGTCGTCACCGCAAAATGTAGTGTGGCGCTTGCGATGCTGTTGATGGAGATAATGCCGCTACCGCGCAATTCCAGCAATCCGGCGATCGCCGCCGGCCGCTCGGCGATGATGTTTTCGCCGTCGCGATACACGAAAATCTGATCGTCCGCGATCAGCGCCGCCGGCAATCCGCAGCGTTCAGCCTCGGTCAGAAAGCTGAAGGCAAGCTCGCTTTTACCGCTGCCGGACGGCCCTGTGAAAAGAATGCCCGTATTTTGAACGACAATGGCGGTGGCGTGCAGGTTGAAGCGTTCAGCGTTCATGGGCTTCCGCCGCCGGCAGCGACAGGGTGAAGCGCGCGCCGGAAATCACGCCATATTTGTCGACGACATTTTCTGCCCTGAGGCTGCCGCCATGGGCTTCGGCGATCTGGCGGCTGATGGAAAGGCCGAGACCCGAGTTCTGGCCGAAACCTTCGCTTGCCGGCCGGTCGGTATAGAACCGCTCGAAAATCCGGTCGATATCTTCGGCCTGAATGCCAGGCCCGTTGTCTTCCACCTGCACGAGGCAGCGATCCTTGTGGCGGGAAAGGCGTACGGTGATGCGACCGTTATCCTCTGACACGAAAGAACGGGCGTTCTCGATCAGATTGGTGACGATCTGGCTGAGGCGAAGGTCGTGGCCATTCACCACGAAAGAGGTTTTGCTTCCGGCCTTGCGGTCGGCCACATAGTCGATTGCCACGCTTTTCTTCTTGGTGCTGATCTGGCGGGATATGTCCACCAGCCCCTTCATCAGCACATCAAGGTCGAGCGGCTCGGCATCGGCGCGCGCCAGTTCGGCGTCGAGCCGCGACGCATCCGAAATGTCGCTGATCAGACGGTCCAGGCGGCGCACATCGTGGAAGATGATCTCGGTCAGCCGCTGCTTCGACTCTTCAGTTTTCGCGCGCGGCAGGGTTTCCACGGCGCTGCGCAGCGAAGTCAGCGGGTTCTTGAGTTCATGACTGACGTCGGCGGCGAAGCTTTCGATCGCATCGATACGGTCGTAAAGCGCCGTCGTCATTTCACGCAGGGCAATCGAGAGATTGCCGATTTCATCCTGACGTGCTGAAAAATCCGGTATCTCCTCGCGGGTTCGTGCCCCGCGGCGCACGCGGATCGCGGCGGCCGAAAGCCGCCGCAGCGGCGTGGCAATGGTGGAAGACAACAGCAGCGACAGCACGATATTGACCAGCGTGGCGATGCCGAACACCCGCATGATGGCAAGGCGCTCCGCATGCACGATCTTGTCGATATCGCCCGCCTGCGTAGAGAGCAGCAGAACACCGAGTACGGCCCGGAAGCGTTGCACCGGCACGGCGACCGAAACGATGAGTTCGCCCTTTTCGGTGACGCGCACGACGGCGCCGCGCACGCCGGTCAGGGCATTCATCACTTCCGGATAGATCGAGCCGTCGCCGCCGGGTGCTTCTTTGTATTGCGGCAGGCTGCTTGGTTGCAGCATGCGGTTGAACATGCTGGTGAACCATTCACCCCAGGTCTGGGTTTCCGGCGTCACCGGCGGCAGATCGAAGCGCAGGACCTGGCCGCGCGAATAAAGATGGCGCGAATCGAGCAGCAGGTTGGCGTCGGCATCAAACAGCCGCGCGCGGGTGCGTGTGGGCGAAATCAGCCGCCGCAGCACCGGAGCCACCCGTTCCGGATTGATCGGGAAACTCAGGTCCTCATCATTGGGGGCGGGGGTGATGCTCTGTCCCGCCTGCAATTCGAGAAGCTTTTCCGGGTTGATGGTGATCGAATTGGTATCGACCGAAGCGGAAGCCGAAATCGCGCCGGCGATGATCTCGCCCTGTGTCAGAAGGCTTTCGACGCGCGCATCGATCAGTCCCTCACGGAACTGGTTGAGATAGAGAATACCGCCGACCAGAACGACCGTGGCCGCGACATTGAAGAAAAGAATGCGGCGCGTGAGGCTGGAAAACACTGCATTGCCGAAAATGCGCCGGACGATCGTCAGCGGATGGATACGATGGCGGCGTTCGCTGCCGCGTTCTTCGGCATCGTCACTATCCGAGACGGTTTCCGGCGTTTTCTTCAGCACGTATTTAAGTCCTCGCCACCACTCTTCGGGTGGTTTCTTCCGATTTGCGTGCCGATTCAGGCCGCTTCGCGGAAGCGATATCCTACGCCATAAAGCGTTTCAATCATATCGAAGTCGCCATCGACCAGTTTGAACTTCTTGCGAAGGCGCTTGATGTGGCTGTCGATGGTGCGGTCGTCCACATAGACCTGCTCGTCATAGGCGGCATCCATCAGCGCGTCGCGGCTTTTCACCACGCCCGGCCGCTGCGCCAGCGAATGCAGGATGAGGAATTCGGTGACGGTGAGCGTCACCGGCTCACCCTTCCAGGTGCAGGTGTGGCGTTCCTGATCCATGGCCAGCTGCCCGCGTTCCAGCGTGCGGGCCTGCTGGTCCGCAGTCGGCTTCAGCGTGCCGCCAGCAGCGGGGGCAGCGTCGCGGCTGCTGGCGCGGCGCAGGATGGCCTTGACGCGTTCCACGAGAAGGCGCTGCGAGAAGGGTTTTGTAATGAAGTCGTCGGCGCCCATTTTGAGGCCGAACAATTCGTCGATCTCTTCATCCTTGGAGGTCAGGAAGATAACGGGAATATCCGATTTCTGGCGAAGACGCCGCAACAGCTCCATGCCGTCCATGCGCGGCATCTTGATGTCGAAAATGGCGAGCTGCGGCGGACGGGCGATCAACCCGTCAAGCGCGGAAGCGCCGTCCGTATACGTTTCGACCCGGTAGCCTTCGGCTTCGAGCGCGATCGATACCGAAGTCAGAATATTCCGGTCATCGTCGACAAGCGCGATCGTCTGCATGTAGTTGGTCTCCATCGACATTTTCTTGTAACTCCCGACATCCACCCAGCCAAGGTTGCGCGCCGTGAGCCACTCTCTTGAGTATAAAGGTGGAACAAATTGTGGCAAAGGAAAACTCGACGGCTTCATGCGGGGCCGGACAAGGGGATTTCAGCGAAAATGCGGCGACCGAATTTAAATGCGCCTTAAACCGATTTAAAAAGAAATAAAATCTTTTAAATCGATTAATATATTGAAATCACTAAGTTTTTTAAGGTTCGGCTCTTGCGTTTCCAAAAGCTGCCACGTATTTTCCGTGAAAATTTCAACAGCCTTATCGTCATTAACAAGGAACGCGTCATGAACGAGCTTGGGGTTCATAATCCTGCCAATGGAGTTGCGGAACTCGGACTGGGCGAGGCGTCCCGCGTCTTTTATAACCTCAACGAGAGCGAATTATACGAAGAGGCGATCCGCAACGGCGAGGCCGAACTGACCATCGATGGCGCGTTGCGCGCCGTCACCGGTCAGCACACGGGCCGTTCGCCGAAGGACAAATTCGTTGTGCGCGATGCTTCCACCGAGAACACCATCTGGTGGGACAACAACAAGCCGCTGTCGCCGGAAAACTTCGAACTGCTGCGCCAGGACATGCTGGCCCATGCCGCCGGCAAGACGCTTTACGTGCAGGACTTGATCGGCGGTGCCGACGAAGAAAATGCGCTGCCGACACGCGTCGTCACCGAGCTTGCCTGGCATTCACTGTTCATCCGCAATCTACTGATCCGTCCGAAGCGGGAGAAACTGGCGGGCTTCAAGCAGAAGCTGACCATCATCAATCTGCCGAGCTTCAAGGCCGATCCGGCGCGTCACGGCGTTCGTACAGAAACCGTCATCGCCTGCGATCTCACCAATGGTCTCGTCCTGATCGGCGGCACCTCCTATGCCGGTGAAAACAAGAAGTCGGTCTTCACTGTGCTGAACTACCTTCTGCCGGCCAAGGGCGTCATGCCGATGCATTGCTCGGCCAATGTTGGTCCTGAGGGTGATTCGGCCGTGTTCTTCGGTCTCTCCGGCACCGGCAAGACCACGCTTTCGGCCGATCCTTCGCGTACGCTGATCGGTGATGACGAACATGGCTGGGGCGAACACGGCATCTTTAATTTTGAAGGCGGCTGCTATGCCAAGGCGATTAAGCTTTCGGCCGAAGCCGAGCCGGAAATCTACGCCGCGACCCGTCGCTTCGGCACGGTCCTCGAAAACGTCGTGCTGGACGAAAACCGCGTTCCGGACTTCAACGACACTTCGCTGACGGAAAACACCCGCAGCGCCTATCCGCTGCACTTCATTCCGAATGCATCGGAAACCGGCATTGCCGGCCATCCGAAGACGATCATCATGCTGACGGCGGATGCCTTCGGTGTACTGCCGCCGATTGCCCGGCTGACGCCGGAGCAGGCCATGTACCACTTCCTGTCCGGTTACACGGCAAAGGTCGCTGGCACGGAAAAAGGCGTGACGGAACCGGAAGCGACCTTCTCCACCTGCTTCGGCGCGCCCTTCATGCCGCGCCACCCGGCGGAATATGGCAACCTGCTGCGTGAGCTGATCGGCAAGCACGGCGTGGACTGCTGGCTGGTCAACACCGGCTGGACCGGCGGTGCTTACGGCATCGGCAAACGTATGCCCATCAAGGCGACGCGCGCGCTTCTGACGGCTGCGCTCACCGGCGAGCTGAAGGATGCACAATTCCGCACCGACGCGAATTTCGGTTTCGCGGTGCCGCTGTCGCTTGATGGCGTTGACGGTGCAATTCTCGATCCGCGTTCAACCTGGGCCGATGGCGCAGCTTACGATGCGCAGGCGACGAAGCTGGTCTCCATGTTCGTCACGAACTTCACCAAGTTCGAAGATCATGTCGACAGCAAGGTTCGCGATGCCGCACCGGGCCTTTTGCTCGCGGCTGAATGAATAAAGCCTCATTCGTGAGGAGGAGGGAACCCGGCTTCACGCCGGGTTCTTTCGTTTTCTCCGCTGTTTTCATTCCGGTCGATCTGTGGCATCACCGGCGCGGAGAAAGATCATGGCCAGCGACCCGCTTTACATCAGCAACCGTATCACTATCGCCGGCTGGGAGCTGACGGAGCAATTCGTGCTGGCCGGCGGGCCGGGCGGCCAGAACGTCAATAAGGTCTCGACGGCGGTTCAGCTGTTTTTCGATATTGCCAATTCCCCATCTCTGACGGATCGGGTGAAAACCAATGCTATCCGCCTTGGCGGCAGGCGTGTTTCGAAAGACGGCGTACTGATGATCGAAGCGAGCCGGTTTCGCAGCCAGGAGCGCAATCGAGAGGATGCGCGCGAGCGGCTGAAGGAGCTGATCCTCGAAGCCGCCGCCCCGCCGCCACCGGTCCGCAAAACCACCAAACCGACCAAGGGTTCAGTCGAACGCCGCCTCAAGGCGAAGTCCGGTCGCTCGGACGTGAAGAAAATGCGCGGTAAGCCCTCGGGGGATTAGGCGGCAATCTGGTGCGAAATCTTTCGCCCTTGTCATAGAGCTTCAAATATCGTCTGGTATGCCTCCTTACAACCAAGGAGGGTGCTATGGGTCTGTTCAGTTTCATCAAGGAAGCGGGAAAGAAGCTCGGTATCGGCGGCGATGATGCCCCGGATGTCGAAGCGGTCAAAAAAGAACTCGCTTCCCACGATCTCGGCACGGACAAGGTTCAGGTCGAGGTGGTGGACGACAAGGTCGTTCTGAAGGGCAACGTGGCCGATCAGTCGGTTTTCGAAAAGGCGGTCATCGCGGTCGGAAATACGCTCGGCATTTCCAAGGTCGAGGCCGGCGAGTTGAAGGTGGCCGAAGCGCCGGCGAAAGAACCCGTCTTCTACACCGTCAAGAAGGGCGACAATCTCTGGAAGATCGCCGAAGCGCAATATGGCAAGGCGAATGGCGCGAAGAACAACATCATCTTCGAAGCCAACAAGCCGATGCTGACCCATCCCGATAAAATCTATCCCGGCCAGGTTCTGCGTATTCCTGAGCTTGCGTCCTGACAGGTTTAATCGCTTGCGATGGAGGTGCCGCCTTGCGCGGCATCTTTTTATAATTTGCGAAGCGCCACCGTATCGATCAGGTGGTTCTTTCCCTTTCGCAGAATAAGGTCCGCACGCGGGCGCGTCGGAACGATGTTCTGGCGCAGGTTTTTCAGGTTGATGTTCTGCCAGAGGCCCTCGGCAATGCTGAGCGCCGCTTCTTCGCTGATCGACGCATAGCGATTGAAGAATGAATTCGGGTCGCGGAACGCTGTTTGACGCAAATTCATGAACCGGTTCACATACCAGTTGTGAATGAAATCCTCGTCGGCATCGATATAGATCGAAAAATCGAAGAAGTCGGAAACGATCGGCACGATCCTCCCGCCCGCCGGCAGGTCACGCGACTGCAGCACGTTGATGCCTTCGAAAATCAGGATATCCGGCTGATCGATGACAGTGAATTCGTTCGGCAACACGTCATAGGTCAGGTGCGAATAACGTGGCGCCTTCACGTTCGGCTGGCCCGCCTTGATGGCCGACAGGAAACGTAAGAGTGCACCGATATCGTAGCTTTCCGGAAAGCCCTTGCGCTCCATCAGGTTTTCACGCCGCAGCACCTCGTTCGGATAGAGAAATCCGTCAGTGGTGATGAGATCGACCTTTGGGCTGGAAGGCCAGCGCGCCAGAAGCTCTTTCAGGATACGCGCCGTCGTTGATTTTCCAACCGCCACCGAACCGGCGATGCCGATGACGAAAGGCGTCTTGTTCACATCCCCCATATTGAGGAAGCGGTTGCGCTGCTCGAACAGCAGCTGCGATGCCTCCACATGCGAAGACAGCAGGCGAGACAGCGATAGATAGATGCGCCGCACCTCGTCGAGATCGATCGGGTCGTCCAGCGAGCGCAGTCGTTTGACCTCGTCGGCGGAAAGCGTCAGCGGTGTATCGGCGCGAAATTTCGCCCATTCTTCCGAACTGTAGAAATGATAGGGCGAATATTCATCCGGCCGAAAATGATCGAGTGTGCCTGGCATGCCTCTCTCCCCGCTGCCTGCCGTGACATTCATGATGTCGGCCTCGCAGCCTTTTCCGCAAGGCCGGTTTGTCCGGTCCGGCGCTGCAACTCGGTAAAAACGTCGTCCAGGGGTATGTCGGCAATCTTCAGCACGACCAGCAGATGATAGAGCAGATCGGCGGCTTCATTTTTCAGCCCGTCGCGGTCTTTCGCGATGGCGGCGATGACGGCTTCCACCGCTTCTTCGCCGAGTTTTTTCGCCGCACGCTCCTGGCCCGCCGCAACCAGTTTGGCAGTCCAGGATTCTTCAGGAGATGCGGCGGCGCGGGTCGCGACGATACGTTCCAGATCGGAAAGGGAAAATGCGCTCATGAGATGTTCCTGCAATCAGTCGAGGCGCATGGCGATGCCATGCTCGGCCATATAGCTTTTGGCTTGCCCGATCGAATAGGTGCCGAAGTGGAAGATGGAAGCGGCAAGCACGGCGGTCGCATGACCGTCCCGCACACCTGCCACCAGATCATCCAATGTGCCTACGCCGCCAGAAGCGATGACGGGTACACGAACCTGATCGGCAATGCTGCGCGTCAGGCCGATATCATAGCCGCTCTTGGTGCCGTCGCGATCCATCGAGGTAACAAGCAATTCACCTGCCCCACGCTCCACCATCTTGATGGCGAACTCCACGGCGTCAATCCCGGTTGGCTGGCGTCCGCCGTGGGTGAAGATTTCCCAACGCTCGGCTTCCCCGTCCTTGGAAACCCGCTTGGCGTCGATGGAAACGACGATGCACTGGTTGCCAAACTTATCGGCCGCCTGCGCCACGAAATCCGGATCCTTGACGGCTGCGGAATTGATCGAGACCTTGTCGGCGCCGCACAGAAGCAGCTTGCGAATATCAGCGACGCTGCGAACCCCACCGCCAACCGTTACCGGCATGAAACAATGATCTGCGGTGCGCGAGACGACATCGAAGATCGTGTCGCGGTTATCCGAGGAGGCGGTGATGTCGAGAAAGCAGAGTTCGTCGGCTCCCGCCGCATCATAGGCTTTCGCCGCTTCAACCGGATCACCCGCGTCGATCAGGTCGACAAAGTTCACGCCCTTGACGACGCGGCCGTCTTTCACATCGAGGCAGGGAATAATACGGGCTTTGAGGGTCATGCGCGTACCTCCTTCGTGGCCTTGATGAGGGCAAGCGCCTCGGCGGGGTCGATACGCCCATCATAAAGCGCGCGACCAGAAATCGCGCCCTCGAGCTTTGCAGCATCCGGCTGCAACATGCGCTTGATGTCATCGATGGAGGCAAGGCCGCCGGAGGCGATGACCGGTATGGAGACGGCGTCGGCCAGTTCCAGCGTCGAAGCCCAGTTGATGCCGGCGAGAATGCCGTCGCGATCGATATCAGTGTAGATAATCGCGGCGACGCCGGCACCTTCGAAACGTTTGGCCAGTTCGATGACGCCGAGTTCGGAGGCTTCGGCCCAGCCTTCAACGGCAACCTTGCCGCCCTTGGCATCGATGCCGACGGCGACCTGGCCGGGGAAACGCTTGCAGGCTTCAACAACCAGAACCGGATCGCGCACCGCCACGGTGCCGAGAATGACGCGGGCAAGCCCACGGCTCAGCCACGCCTCAATGTGGTCAAGGGTACGGATACCGCCACCGAGCTGAACCGGGTTTGTCGTGGCTTTCAAAATGGCGTCGACCGCCTCGCCATTGACGGTCTCGCCGGCGAAGGCACCGTTGAGATCAACGACATGCAGCCACTCGAAACCCTGATCCTCAAAGGCTTTCGCCTGCGCGCCGGGGTCGGTGTTGTAAACGGTGGCCTGGTCCATATCGCCGAGTTTCAGGCGAACGCACTCACCGTCTTTGAGATCGATTGCGGGAAAAAGAATCATGTCAGGGCTTCCAGCGCAGGAAATTGGAAATCAGGGCAAGGCCGAGCGTCTGGCTTTTTTCCGGGTGGAACTGCGCGCCCGCCATATTGTCGCGGCCAACGAAAGCCGTCATCGCACCACCATAATTGGTGGTGGCGATAACATCCGTCGAATGCCTGGCCGCCAGATGATAGGAATGCACGAAATAGGCGTGCAAGCCGTCTGCGCCGGTCTTGATGCCGTCAAACAGGGGGTGAGGGTGGCGGATTTCCAGCGTGTTCCAGCCGATCTGCGGAATTTTGAGGCTGGGATCGGACGGCGTCATTTCCACGACGTCACCCTCGATCCAGCCAAGGCCCGAGCTGACAGTCTTTTCCAGCCCCCGCGAGGACATCAGTTGCATGCCGACGCAGATACCGAGGAAGGGATGGGCTTTCTTCTCGACGGCTTCGACAAGCGCCTCATGCATGCCGGGAACGGCATCAAGACCGGCGCGGCAATCCGCATAGGCGCCGACACCCGGCAGGACTATGCGGTCCGCTGTAGCGACGTGATCCGGCCTGTCGGTCAGATCGATGGTTGCGTCGATGCCGGCCTCGCGGGCGGCACGCTCAAAAGCTTTGGTGGCCGAACGCAAATTGCCCGAACCGTAGTCGATGATCGCGACGCGCATGTCAGCGCCTTCCATTCAAGTCGAAAAGAAACGATCCGGCGGGATCGTTGATGAAGTTTTTGTCACCGCTCCTTTGCGGCGAAGGGGTCCAGACCGGCTGCGAAAGCTGTTCTGTCGTTTCGCTGTTTTCTGAGAGTTTCGAGAAATATATGTCTTCCGCGCTCGAAAGATCAGGGGCGGAGATGATCGATGCCATCTTCCAGCCTTTTCGGATCAAGTGCCGGACGAGAAAATCGCGTCCTTCCAGTGCGGTGATGAGGGAAATGGCAAAGCCGCACAGAATGCCGACCGGTTCGAATCCGGGTAACATTGATGCCTGACCGGCCAGAACGAGGGCGATAAAAACGACCACCGCCGCCAGCCACGCGCGGTTGATCGCGAGCCACAACCACGGCGCAATCAGAGCCAGCCAGACGAAACGGTCTGCAATAAAGCGGGTCGTCTTGTGATCCCTGTCCGGCCCGTTGGGGGCTTCCAGAACGAGATAGCTTGTCATGGGCTTCCTGACAGCTTTGGCGTCAGGCCAGCATACCCTTGGTCGAGGGAACGCGGCCTGCCTGCCGGGGGTCGATCTCGGTTGCCGTGCGAAGAACGCGGGCAACGGCCTTGAAGCATGTTTCGGCGATATGATGGTTGTTGGCGCCGTAATGGTTCAGGATATGCAGCGTAATACCGGCATTCTGGGCCAGCGCCTGAAAGAACTCGCGCACCAGCTCCGTGTCGAAAGTGCCGATCTTCGGCGCGGAAAAATTGACGTTCCACACAAGGAAGGGGCGGCCGGAAATATCGACGGCGGCCTTGGTCATCGTCTCATCCATGGCAAGATCAAGCGAGGCGTAACGGGTAATGCCGCGACGGTCACCCAGCGCCTTGGCAATGGCCTGGCCGATGGCGATGCCGGTATCTTCCACGGTGTGATGGTCATCGATATGCAGGTCGCCCTTGACCTCGATGTCCATGTCGATCAGCGAATGGCGGCTCAGCTGGTCCAGCATATGGTCGAAAAATCCCACGCCGGTGGAAATTGTCGACTTGCCGGTGCCGTCGATATCCACACGCACCGAAACCGAAGTTTCGTTGGTGGTGCGGATAATCTCGCCTTTACGTTCTGCCATTTTGGCCGCTCCGTGAAAATGTTGCCGTTCCTTATCAGCACGGGACACAAATATCCAGTTGTTCCATCGTCTTGGCTGGCTTGCGCAAAACGGTGCACGGCGGGGATGATTGCAATCGTGAAAAGCAAACTTACATAGAACTCGACAAGGGCCGCATACCGGCCCGTTAACCCCAGGCCCGACAGGGTAGACAGGTGTTTGATGACAACGATTATTACAGTCAGAAAAGGCGGCAAGGTCGTCATGGCTGGCGATGGTCAGGTAAGCCTTGGCCAGACCGTCATGAAGGGCAATGCCCGCAAGGTTCGCCGCATCGGCAAGGGTGAAGTGATTGCCGGTTTTGCCGGCGCGACCGCAGATGCCTTCACGCTGCTCGACCGTCTCGAAAAGAAACTCGAGCAATATCCCGGCCAGCTCATGCGCGCCGCTGTGGAGCTTGCGAAGGACTGGCGCACCGACAAATATCTGCGCAATCTCGAAGCCATGATGCTGGTGGCCGATAAATCCACCACGCTTGCCATCACCGGCAATGGCGATGTGCTGGAGCCAGAACATGGCGCGATCGCCATCGGTTCCGGCGGCAATTATGCCTTTGCGGCCGCTCGCGCCATGATGGACACGGACAAGTCGGCCGAAGAGGTGGCGCGCCAGTCGCTCGATATCGCCGCCGATATCTGCGTTTATACCAACCATAATCTCGTCGTCGAAACGCTCGACGCCGAATAAGCGAATTTTTCACCCCCATTTCTCACCCAAGGGTCCTGTGGGCCGGGCCGGAATGGCCGGCCGGAACAGGAAAGCCGAGAGGATAGAATGACCACTTTTTCTCCCCGGGAAATTGTCTCGGAATTAGACCGCCACATCATCGGCCAGCATGATGCGAAACGTGCGGTCGCGATTGCACTGCGCAACCGCTGGCGTCGCCAGCAGCTCGATGAGAGCCTGCGCGACGAAGTCATGCCCAAAAACATTCTGATGATCGGGCCGACCGGTGTCGGCAAGACGGAGATTTCCCGTCGTCTGGCAAAGTTGGCCGGCGCCCCCTTCATCAAGGTCGAGGCGACCAAGTTTACCGAAGTCGGTTATGTCGGCCGCGATGTCGAGCAGATCATCCGCGATCTCGTGGAAATCGGCATCGGGCTCGTGCGTGAAAAGAAACGTGCCGAGGTGCAGGCCAAGGCCCATGCCAGCGCCGAAGAACGGGTGCTAGATGCGCTGGTCGGCACGACGGCGTCGCCCGGCACCCGCGAAAGCTTCCGCAAGAAGCTACGCGACGGCGAACTGGATGACAAAGAAATCGATATCGAAGTGGCGGATAGCGGCTCGGGCATGCCCGGTTTCGAAATTCCCGGCATGCCGGGCGCCAATATCGGCGTCCTCAACCTGTCGGAAATGTTCGGCAAGGCCATGGGGGGACGCACGAAGAAGGTGCGCACCACGGTATCGAAATCTTATGCCGATCTCGTCCGCGATGAATCCGACAAGCTGCTCGACAACGAAATGATTCAGCGCGAAGCGGTGAAGTCGGTGGAAAATGACGGCATCGTCTTCCTCGACGAGATCGACAAGATCGCCGCGCGTGATGGCGGCATGGGCGCCGGCGTTTCGCGTGAAGGCGTGCAGCGCGACCTGCTTCCGCTTGTCGAAGGCACGACGGTTTCGACGAAATACGGTCCGGTGAAAACCGACCACGTCCTGTTTATCGCGTCAGGCGCGTTCCATGTGGCAAAGCCGTCCGATCTTCTGCCGGAGCTTCAGGGTCGCCTGCCGATCCGCGTCGAGCTGAAGCCGCTGACCAAAGAGGATTTCCGCCGTATCCTGACCGAAACGGAAGCAAGCCTCATCCGCCAGTACAAGGCGCTGATGGCGACGGAAGAACTCGATCTCGACTTCACTGATGATGCGATTGACGCTCTGGCCGATGTGGCCGTTCATCTCAACTCGTCGGTTGAGAATATCGGTGCGCGCCGTCTGCAGACGGTGATGGAGCGGGTTCTGGACGAGATTTCCTATAACGCGCCGGATCGCGGCGGCTCTGCCGTCAAGATCGATCAGGAATACGTCAAAAAACATGTCGGCGATCTTGCCGCCGATACGGATCTGTCACGCTATATTCTCTGAAGACTTCAGGGACAAACGAAAGAAGAGTGCGGCCATATTTGCCGCACTTTTTTATTTTATCTGCCTCATCTCGCATTCAGCCCGCATTTTGTTTATGGGAAGGGCTGCATTCCGGTTGGAACCGCTTTCGTGGAATGGTCCGGTTTTCCCTCGTCTATTTCGCCGGGAAGCCGCAGACTTGAGAAAAGGCATTTGCTCGTGCGCAAAACTCTTCTGGCATTTGCCGCTGCTCTGGCGTTCACCGTCGTCTCGTCTTCTTATGCCGAGGCCGCAACGGTCGTTCCACCGGACAATCGCAATGCCGAACAGCCCGGTGTTCCCGGCGCTTCCACCCGCAGAACCAAGGCGTCCAACAGCTCTTTCGAACGCAAGTACCAGAAGGTGATCGACCTCTTGTCCTCCGACAAGGCGCTGATTGCCAAGATCAAATCGACGGCCGGGCGCTACGGTATCGACCCGATCCATATGGTTGGTGCGATCGTCGGCGAGCATACTTATAATGTCGATGCCTATGATCGACTGCAATCCTACTATGTTAAAGCCGCCTCCTATGCCGGCAGCAGCTTCCGTTTCGGCTATAAGGATGAAACCATCGCGCAATTTCTGACGCGTTCGCAATTTACCAAATGTCAGTCGAAAAAGGATTCCTACGGTCTTTGGAACTGTCGGGAAGATGTCTGGGACGACAGCTTCCGCGGCAAGACCGTGGATGGCGTCGCCTATCCGAACAACCGTTTCAGTGCCGTGTTTTTCCAGCCCTTCTACGCCGGGCAGACCTTCGGCCTCGGCCAGATCAACCCGCTGACGGCGCTGATGTTGTCCGACATGGTTTCGAAAACCTCCGGCTACGATAAGCTGGATGAGAACGACGCTACCGCCGTCTATACGGCCATCATGGACCCGGACCGCTCGCTGGCCTTCATGGCCGCCTCCATTCGCAAATCGATCGATGACTACAGATCGATTGCCGACATGGATATTTCGAAAAATCCAGGCGTGACCTCCACGCTTTATAATGTCGGCGGCTCGCAGCAGCGGGCGGCCGCTCTCGCCCAGAAAAACCGCCAGCGCGCCGCAGGTGGGGAACAGCCCCTTTTGCCGGAAGAAAACTATTACGGTTGGCTGGTGAATGACCGCATCAAGGACTTGCAGGCGCTTTTGTAGAAAAAGACGACTATCGGCTTCATTGTTTCCAAAATGGAAATAATATTTGGCTGCCTGCCGCAATTGACGAGCGCCCTCTTCAACGTCCAATCTGGACGTCTAGAATAGAGGAGGCGCATGTGAGCCGCACGAATAAATTCGGTCTTTCCATCGATAACAAGCTTTATGCTTTTTTGACGGATGAGGTGCTGCCGGGCACGGGTCTGGACAGTGAGGTTTTCTTCGAAGGCTTCTCGGCCATCGTCCACGAGCTTTCTCCGAAGAACCGTGAACTGCTGGCAAAGCGCGACACATTGCAGGAAAAACTGGATGGCTGGTACCGGCAGAACGGCGCTCCGGTTGATTTTGCGGCCTATGAGGGCTTTCTGAAGGAGATCGGTTACCTGCTGCCGGAAGGTCCCGGCTTTAAAGTGGAAACCGGCAATGTTGATCCGGAAATTGCCGCCATCGCCGGCCCGCAGCTCGTTGTTCCCGTCATGAATGCGCGTTATGCGCTGAATGCCGCCAATGCCCGCTGGGGTTCGCTTTACGACGCGCTTTACGGCACCGATGCCATCTCCGATGCCGATGGTGCGGAAAAGGGCAAGGGTTACAATCCGAAGCGCGGCGAAAAGGTCATCAACTGGGCGCGCAACTTCCTTGATGAATCGGCGCCGCTCGAAACGGCAAGCTGGTCGGATGTGTCAGGTTTCAAGATCGTTGACGGCCTGTTGCAGCTTGCAATCGGCGACGCCACAACGGGGCTGAAGGACGCCGCACAATTCAAGGGCTTTACCGGTGAGGCGGAGAAACCGGCAACGATCCTGCTTGGCAGGAACGGTTTGCACACCGAGATCGTCATCGATCCAGCGACGGAAATCGGCAAGGGCGACAAGGCGGGCATCTCCGATGTCATTCTCGAATCCGCGCTGACGACCATCATGGATTGCGAGGATTCGGTCGCTGCCGTCGATGCCGAAGACAAGGTTCTGGTTTACGGCAACTGGCTTGGCCTGATGCGCGGCGATCTGACGGAGGAGGTTGCCAAGGGTGGCACGACCTTCATTCGCCGCCTCAATCCGGATCGTTATTATACCGCACCCAATGGTTCGGCGCTCACTTTGCCGGGGCGCTCGCTGATGCTGGTGCGCAATGTCGGCCATCTCATGACCAATCCGGCAATCCTCGACAGAGATGGCCGCGAGGTTCCCGAAGGCATCATGGATGCCGTCGTCACCGCACTGATCGCGCTTTACGACGTTGGCCCGTCCGGGCGGCGGCTGAATTCCCGCGCCGGCTCCATGTATGTCGTCAAGCCGAAGATGCACGGGCCGGAAGAGGTCGCTTTCGCCAACGAGATATTCTCTCGCGTCGAAAACCTCATTGGTATGGCGCCGAATACCATGAAAATGGGCATCATGGATGAGGAGCGTCGCACCACGGTCAACCTCAAGGAGAGCATCCGTGCTGCGAAGGATCGCGTTGTCTTCATCAACACTGGCTTCCTCGACCGCACGGGCGACGAAATCCATACCTCGATGGAAGCAGGCCCGATGATCCGCAAGGGCGATATGAAGCAGGCCGCCTGGATTACCGCTTACGAGAACTGGAACGTCGATATCGGACTGGAGTGCGGCCTTTCCGGCCACGCGCAGATCGGCAAGGGCATGTGGGCCATGCCGGACCTGATGGCGGCGATGCTGGAGCAGAAGATTGCGCATCCGAAGGCCGGCGCCAACACCGCCTGGGTGCCGTCGCCGACGGCGGCGACGCTGCATGCTACGCATTATCACAAGGTCGATGTAGCGGCCGTTCAGGAAGGCTTGAAAAGCCGAGGCCGCGCGAAGCTTTCCGATATTCTGTCGGTGCCGGTCGCGCCGCGTCCCAATTGGACGCCGGAGGAAATCCAGCGCGAACTCGACAATAATGCGCAAGGCATTCTGGGATATGTCGTGCGCTGGGTCGATCAGGGTGTCGGTTGCTCCAAGGTGCCTGACATCAACAATGTCGGACTGATGGAAGATCGCGCGACGCTGCGTATTTCCGCACAACACCTGGCGAACTGGCTGCGCCATGGCGTGGTGACAGAAGGTCAGATCGTTGAGACCATGAAGCGCATGGCTGCCGTGGTCGACGGGCAGAATGCCGGCGATGCGGCCTATCTGCCGATGGCCTCCGACTTTGAAGGGTCGATCGCGTTTCAGGCCGCCGTTGAGCTGGTGCTGAAGGGCCGTGAACAGCCGAACGGCTATACCGAACCGGTTCTGCACCGCCGCCGTCTGGAACTGAAGGCGAAGTAGTCAGCCTGAAGCTGCGCCTAGACGTTTAGACAAATAAAAAAGCCGCCGGGAATTCCCCGGCGGCTTTTTCTTTGTCTTCTATCTTATCTTACTGGATCACGACGACCTTGGAGCTGCGGCCCGGACGGACGCGGCTGTAAAGATCCATGACATCCTGGTTGATCATGCGGATGCAGCCGGAAGAGGCAGCGGTGCCGATCGAAGCCCATTCGGGCGAACCATGGATACGGAACAGCGTATCCTGTCCCTTTTCGTTGAAGAGATACATGGCGCGCGCGCCGAGCGGGTTGGAAAGGCCCGGACCCATGCCGGCCTCAACATACTTGGCAACTTCCGGCTTGCGGTCCGCCATTTCCTTCGGCGGATGCCACATCGGCCATTCCTGCTTCCAGGCAACATAGGCTTCACCGGCCCAGGCGAAACCCGCCTTGCCAACGCCGATGCCGTAACGAACCGCGCGGTTGCCGGACATGATATAATAAAGGTAACGCTCGCGCGTATTGACGATGATCGTGCCCGGACGCTCGTTTGTCTGGAACTCGACGATCTGGCGACGGAACTTCTCGTTCACGCGATTGATCGGAATAGCCGGCAGCGCATATCCTGCGTCGGTCACCGGACCATAGACGTCATTGAAGATCTGGACGGTTTCGACTTTTGCCGGAACGGGGTCGGCAACCGGCACCGATGCCGCTATTTTACCGGAAGATGGGGAGGTGGTTTCGGCGCAGCCGGCCAGAGCCAGTGCTGCCGTCAGACCGAGTACGGCCAATGGGGTGCGGATGCGCATATCGTTCTCGCGGAAAATTCGCCAAATTGTGCGAAGGAGTAGGCTTAATTGGATAAATCGGTTATTTTCCATTAAACCGCTCTTGGCAAGCCGTTGTGCACTCACAAGTCGGTTGTGCATTTAAAATTGCCGGTTGATTGCCTTTTTGCAACAATAGGCCAAACGCTTCAGCAGCCTTTATCCATGACTATTCTTTCCGTTACCAACAATAATCCGTTAATAGATGGCCGCCAGTCGGACAAGGCGATGCTGGTGCGTCGCGGCGTTCAGGTGCTTCTGCACGAGATGCGTCATTCGGTACTGCCGGAACTGCCGCTTGCGAGCGGGCGAAGGGCAGATCTCATCAGCCTGTCGGTTAAGGGTGAAATCTGGATCATCGAAATCAAATCCTCGATCGAGGATTTCCGCGTCGATCGCAAATGGCCGGAATACCGCCTGCATTGCGACCGGCTGTTTTTCGCAACCCATCCGGAAGTCCCGACCGATATTTTCCCGGAAGAATGCGGATTGATCCTGTCGGACGGATATGGCGCCCATATGCTGCGCGATGCGCCGGAGCATAAATTGCCGCCGGCGACCCGCAAATCTGTGATGCTGGATTTCTCGAGAACCGCTGCAACCCGGTTGATGCTGGCGGAGTGGACGACCGGGCGCAGCTTCGGAGAGTGACGCCGTTACTTTGGTGCGCGCTTTGCCAGAATGCGCTGCAAGGTGCGCCGGTGCATGTTGAGACGGCGGGCGGTCTCTGAAACATTGCGTTCGCACATTTCATAAACGCGCTGAATATGCTCCCACCGCACCCGGTCGGCAGACATGGGATTTTCCGGAACCTCGGTCTTTTCACCCTTGCGCTGGGTCAGAGCATTAAAGACATCGTCTGCATCGGCAGGTTTGGCCAGATAATCCAGCGCCCCAAGCTTCACGGCGGTAACGGCGGTTGCGATGTTGCCATAACCGGTCAGAACGACGATCTGCGTGTCGTCCCGGTACTGCCGGATGGCTTCGATCACCTCCAGCCCGTTGCCATCGGCAAGCCTCAAATCGACCACAGCATATTTGGGCGGCGCGGCCCTGGAGCGCGTAATACCTTCGCTCACCGTCTCGGCGGTATCGACGGTAAAGCCACGTGTTTCCATCGCCCGGGCCAGCCGGCGCAGAAACGGGCCGTCATCATCGACGATCAGCAGAGATTTGTCGGGGCCGATCGGATCAATGTCATCCGTCGGTGCGTTGGTGGGTGGGGTCTGGTGTTCTGTCTTCATGTTTCCGGCCTTCCGGCAACTTCGTCGGCTTTGTTTTCTTGTTCTTATCGCCGCTTCAACGTGGATGGTAAAGTCAATGACTTCTTTTATCGTCCATAAGCGCCCGAGGCCAGATGATTGTGACCCGCGCGCCGGTTTTGCTTGACCCCCGATTTTCGAAGATGACGCTGGCGCCGGATCGCTCCAGCAGCGTCTTGGCGATGAAAAGGCCAAGCCCCAGCCCACCCGCCCGCGTGTCGTTGTGACGTTCGGTCACATAGGGCTCGCCAATGCGGGCAAGCACGTCATGGGCATAACCCGGCCCATCATCCTCGATGAGGACTGCGACGTTCTGCGAGTCATGCTCCACCGTCACCGTCACCTTCTCCCGCGCATAATCCACGCCGTTTTCGATGAGGTTGCCCAGCCCATAGATGATACCGGCATTGCGAATGCCGACCGGTTCATCGGCCCGGTTGCTCTTTTCCACGAGTTCGAGGCGAATGCCGAATTCCCGATGCGGCGCCATCACCTCCTCGATCAGCGAAGAGAGCGGCAGGCGACGCATATGTTCCTCATTGTCGGCTGAAAGCGATGTGAGGCGGCGCAGAATATCGCGGCACCTTTCACTCTGGCTGCGCAGCAGCGCTATGTCTTCGCCGTATTTTTCATCATTTCCGAGTTCGCGCTCCATCTCCTTGGCGACAACACTGATGGTTGCAAGCGGCGTGCCGAGTTCATGCGCTGCGGCGGCCGCAAGCCCATCCAGCTGCGAGAGGTGTTTTTCCCGCTCCAGCACCAGTTCGGTTGCAGCCAGCGCGTCGGCCAGCTGATTGGCCTCATGCGAAACGCGATAGGCATAAAAGGCCGCAAAGGATGTGGTGGCGATGATCGCGACCCAGGTACCGACATGCAGCAGAAGCTGGATCGGTAAAACCTCGCCGGGATACCACGGAACCGGAAACGGCGAAAAGGCGATCGCAGTCGAGCAGATGACGGCAAAGCTGAGAAGAATGAGCGAATGCCGCAGCGGCTGCGAGGCAAACGCGATAATGACCTGCACGCAGATCAGCGGCGCGAAAGGATTGGAAAGGCCGCCGGTGATATAGATCAGCGCCGTCAACTGCAGCAGGTCGAAGGCCAGCAGCAATGTCGCTTCCCACGGTTCCAGACGATAAGTGGAGGGAAAGCGGGCGGTGAGAAACAGATTGGCAAGCGCCAGCGCCGCAATCAAAAGGCCGCAGGCCAGAAGCGGCAAGGGGAAGTTAAGCCCGAAAGCAACGAAAAGGATCGTCGCCGTCTGTCCCGCAACGGCGAGCCATCGCAGCCAGACAATGGTCTGCAGTCTTATCCTGCGGCTTGCACGGCCAAGCCTTGTGGTTTCGATAGGATGGCCAGCCACCTTCGTCTCCTTTACCCTATTCATCGTCGTCACGTTCCGCGCGGTTTCGCACGGCTGGTCGGCAGAGCCGCTGCCGGGTCCTCCGGCCATGGATGGCGCGGATAACGCCCGCGCATATCCGCCCGCACATCCTTCCAGGATCCAGCCCAGAAACCGGGAAGATCGCGTGTCGTCTGTATCGGCCTGTGCGCCGGCGAGGTCAATTCCAGCAGCAGCGGCAAGCGCCCCTGCGCGATGGCGGGATGGGCCTTTAGTCCGAAAAGTTCCTGCACACGAATGGAAAGGGTCGGTTCGCTGGCATCGTAGCGGATGGCGTGCCGCTGGCCCGTCGGTGCCTCGAAATGCGTCGGCGCTAGTCTCCCGAGGTCACGCGCCACTTCATGCGGCACCAGAGATATAATCCCCTCAGAAAGGCTACCCGGCCGGATATCCTGCAAGCTACGCGCGCCGTGCTGGAAAGGGACGAACCAATCATCAAGTCGCGATAGCAATGCTGCATCGCTGACATCCGGCCAGGGCTCACCGATGCTGGCGTTCAGAAAACCGATCCTGTCGCGCAGCTGCAAAGTTTCTTTCGAGAAGGGCAGGATGGCGATGCCGAATTCCCGAATGCCATTCGCAAGCGCCTGTGCCGCCTGCTCGCCTTCCGGGCGGGGCAGGGGCGTTTCGTCAAGAATGATGGCGCCCAGCCGCGTGACCCGGCGCGCGCGCGCCTGGCCGCTTGCCTTGTCAAAGAGCAACTGGTCCTGCTGAACGATAACGTGCGGCATCCGCTCTTCTATATCGGCCCTGTTGATGCTTGCCGCTGCAAGGATGCGCGGCTGCGCTGCCCGTCCGGTAATATCGGCCACGACAAGCATTCTGCTCGCCGCCAGTCGCTCAGTTTCTGCAAGTTCAGCACCCCGCCCATTCGCCATCACATAACGGCCGCGCGCGCCGCGCTGAAGCGCGATCCTGTCCGGATAGGCGTGCAGCAGCAAGGGGCCGGCCTCACTCGGTAATTCGGCTGTCGTTTTTGTATCGCCAACCGCATCGAACAGTCTCGACGCCAGCTTGCGCGCCGCTTGCGCTCTCTCGCCTTTCTCGGAAACAAAGCGCCGTAGTCGTTCATCGAGATCGATGTCGTTTCCGCCCAGCCCCTGTTCCGTCAACATGACGGCGAGCATCGCCGCCTTTTTCCCTGCACCCTCACTTGCCGCTGCAATCACCATCGCCGCCAGCCGCGGTGGCAGTGAAAGGCCGCGCATCAGGCGGCCACGTGGCGTGAGCGCGCCGCTTTCATCGAGAGCGCCGAGATTTTTGAGAAGCGCCACCGATTCCTTAAGCGCTGCTTCAGGCGGTGTGTCCAGAAAGGCGAGCATGGAAGGATCGTGAACACCCCAATGAGCGAGATCCAGCGCAAGGCCGGAAAGATCACTCGCCAGAATTTGCGGTGGCGTAAAGGCATTTAGCGCCGCCGTCTGTCCCGAATGCCACAGACGGATCGCAACGCCGGGTTCCGTTCGTCCCGCGCGGCCCGCCCGCTGATCCGCGGACGCCCGCGACACCCGCACGGTCTCCAGCCTCGTTATTCCCGTTGCCGGTTCGAACACCGGTAGTCGCTGCAACCCGCTGTCAATCACCACGCGCACACCGTCGATGGTGATCGAGGTTTCCGCGATGGAGGTGGCAAGCACGATCTTGCGTCGCCCGGCCGCCGCCGGCTTGATCGCTGCATCCTGCTCCTTTTGCGACAGGTTACCGTAAAGCGGGATGATGTCCGTATCATCGGAAAAGCGTCCCTCCAACCGTGCGGCCGTGCGGGTGATTTCCGCCTGCCCTGGCAGGAACGCAAGGATGGAACCTGTTTCCGCCGCATGGGCTTCGATAATCGCCTTGGCGACTTTCTCTTCAACCGGCGCGCCCTGCCAGCGATCCTCGTAGCGAACATCGATTGGAAATGTCCGGCCGAGGCTCTGAACAACCGGCGCATCGCCCATTAGCGCGCTGATGCGTTCCACATCAAGAGTGGCGGACATAACGAGGATGCGAAGATCGTCTCGCAATCCAGCCTGCACGTCGAGCGCCAGCGCCAGTCCGAAATCGCCGTCGAGTGAGCGTTCATGAAACTCGTCGAAAATAACTGTCGAAACGCCGGTAAGCTCCGGATCATCAAGCACCATCCGGGCGAATACCCCCTCGGTCACCACTTCTATCCGGGTTCTGGAGGAAATGCGGTTGTCGAGCCGCATGCGATAGCCGACGGTTTCGCCCACACTCTCGTGCGCCAGATCAGCCATGCGCCCGGCCGCGGCCCGAGCGGCAAGCCGGCGTGGTTCAAGAAGAATGATCTTGCCGTTGCCGCGCCATTCCTGCTGCAAGAGGTGAAGCGGGACCAGTGTCGTTTTGCCCGCGCCGGGAGGAGCCGAAAGAACCGCACGTTTCGCGCCGGCCAGCGCATCGGCAATATCGCCCAGAACAGCGCTAACGGGAAGTTCGGGCAAATAGGTCTTTATAGGAGCTGCTGTTCTGGTCATGCAAAGAGGCCTGCGGCATTGGGGTGGTATATGAGCGTCTCTCTACCGTTCTAAAGCACGATCAGGCGGTTTGACAGCGGCTGGTGAGGGGTTCGCAGATGCTCCTCCGGCAATATCGCTGCTGCTTGCGAGCTATTGGCAATGATGCGTGCAAAGGAGACTTCGCGTGCGTGGTGAAAACGCCCGAAGATTCAGCCCTTTACGGCTCCCTGTCTCTATTCTTCGGAAACTTTCA
>NZ_SUPW01000006.1 GCF_013337285.1 Agrobacterium tumefaciens
GTCGGCGCTCCGCAATTTCCCTTCTGAAATGCTAATTGGCGTATTGATTTTGGGTGTCGTTGGTACACATCCCACTCTGCAGCGTTAACCATATTGGGAACCGCCACACCAAGTCCGCTTCAGTTATGTTAACCGTTGGTAAACAGGGGCGATTGGCGGACCAACGATGTGAGCTTTGTGTTGGAGAAACACTGGGAGCGGCTGCTCAGGGAGATCGCGGCCTGCGAAATGGCAGTTCGAGAGATCGAAACCGATCTTCGACTTCGGGCAATGTCGAACGACGCCAACGACAGAGAGTTGGCCCTCCTGCGGCGATTAAAAGGTGAAAATGCCGATTTGCTTCATCGTTACCGGAATCTGAGAGAAGCGTTCATTGCGTTGCTGTGTGAAGACGATATCGCGGCCGAGCAATTTCCTGCCTGAGATCGCAGGCTACCTATCCTCGTTGCTGCGCAGTTCAAATGTCCAGCCCATATCGAGATCAATCAGCACAGTGATTTCGGTGTCCGTGTAGTTCACGGCTGCGATCCCACTCCTGTCCTTTATGCTCCGTCACAAAACGCCCGCGGGGTTCGTTCAAGAGCAATGTTTATATGAGGAACCGCTGAAGACGCATTCATTTGGCCCTGTAGGTGCCTATTCGCCTTGTTGCTTTCCAAACAGGAGGAAGCCAAGATCTTGATCATCTTCCGTTCTGATGACAAACTCGCCACAATAGTGCCTCCCTCTCAGATTTTACTGGTGTCCATCGCGCTAAAAAATGGCAGCGTGAGCGGTACTGGACCCGATGATCTCCTTCCCTCCCAACTATGCGAGCGGTGGGTGGAATAGAAGCGTCCGTGCCACCAACCAGGAGAGTGACGATGACGCATGAAATTCATTGGCCTTGACATTATAAAGAAACGGTTGCGGTCGCAATCGCCGGCGCAAGAGCCATGCGTTCGACTGCATCGGTGATGGATTGTATGCAAACATCCAGTCCTTGAAGCCGAGCAGGAGGAAAAGCTTCGGCCTGCATGTTTTTCCTGTGGCCAATCTTCACGTCAGCGCACCGGTACGGCATGGTCTTGCCGGCGCGGCCCGCCGCCATACTTGCGTCTGAAAAGCTTGATAAGCGGTTTCTCGAACAGGAAATGCGCCAAGACCGACACGGCCAGTGCAACGATGATGATAACCGCTCCAGCGAGAATACCGGGCGCCAATATCTTATGAATGATTGAGATCACCAGGCCATGCAGAAGATAGAGGGCGTAGGACGAGTCCCCGATAATCTCGATTGGTTTCAGCAGACGTCGCGGCCATAGTCCGGCATTTTCGAGCCACACGCATCCGGCCACAAGGAAAAAGGCAGGTACGCCCCACGTCATCAGGCGCAGCATTCCAGATTGCTCGCTTATCATAGCCGCGGCAACAAAACCCGTCAGTGATATGACAAGCGCGGCGATACCCGCTTGTCTGCCCTGGAACATAAAGCGCGACAGCAGAAGCCCGCCGAGGAACTCCAGCAAGAGCGGCGAGGTCCAGGTTTGTATGAAGGGGGATTGTGAGGGTAAAACCTGTCCCGCCAAGGCCATGACGGACAGGATGCCGACCGTTACAGCCAGCGGTGCGCGCACGGCAAGTCCAAGCGCGAAGACAATATAGAAGAACATTTCCATATTAAGGGTCCAGCCCACGACCAAAAGGGGAGCTACCTCGCCGTTATCGCCTGTATAGGGAATAAAAAGCAGCGATTTCCATAAATGCTCGAGGGTAAAGGTAAAGGTAGAAAAAACGCCCGCCATCGCACCGGCGCACATCACCAAGGTCACGGCCCAGTATAAGGGCACAATACGGACCAGCCTGTGATATAAAAACGCCCCCGGTCCCCCCGCCGTTGCGAAAGAACCCATGATGAGGCCGGAGATGACAAAAAAGACATCCACACCTGCCGCCCCAATCGTAAATGGGTCACCGACTATATGAAACAGCAGGACCGAAAACGCCGCGAGCGCCCTCAGAAACTGGATGGAATAAACCTTTTGCATTACCGCTCCTGAAGTACTCAACCGTTCACGTCCTTCGCCTCAAATGCAGACAGAGGCAGCGATTCGCACCAACTCGAAAAAGTCGCAGAACTCTCCTGATTTCGATGCTTGCAAGAATTGATGAGGGATACGTTCAAAAAATACCTAAAATCTGAAGAGCCAGATGACCAGAATTATTCTTACCAGAAGCAGCCATCTCATGTGTAATTGAGTAAATGCCCTGGTTACAAACGTTTATATGCCGCAACGTAGTCGATTTTGACAGTGTTGGGATAATCTGCCGGGTCTGGCGTCCCTGGCCAAACGCCTCCCACTGACTGGTTCAGGATGAAGTAGAACGGAACATCGAATGGTTCTGCTCGGGCGTAAAGTCCTGAGCTGTTGGGAAGGGGAAATGTGGTCTTCTTGACAAAGTTGTCATCGATGAAGAACGAGATTCCTGTCGTATCCCATTCGGCGGCGTATACCGTCCAACGGTCGACGCTGGGGATAACGTTTGCCGAACCGGAGTCCTGTGTATGTCCACCAGTCGATGTACCCCAGTGCAAAGTACTGTGCACTGTTTTGTCTTCAGTGGCATTGGTCGTCGAGTTGAGTTGCCCTACATATTCAAGAATGTCGATTTCGCCGCCGCAGGGCCAGTACATGCCGCAAGTTCCCCAGTTCTTTTGCAACTGCGGCATCATCCAGAACGCTGGCCAGGCCCCCCTTGCGACTGGCATTCTGATCCGTGCCTCCAGACGGCCAAAAGCCTGCGAAAACCGGTCTTTCGAGATGACAAGCCCGCTGAGCCACGATTTGGTGATCCCCAGGCAGCTCACGGACTGCTGCTTTGCGGTCAACTGTAGCGATCCGTTTTTGATCGCTACTTGCGAAGCATCATAGCACTCCGTTCCCCAGGTCTCGCCAAAACCCTCCGTGCTAGACCCGTATGTTGGGCCCGTGGTGATTGCCACCCACTTTGCGGGATCAAGTGTACCATTCGAGAATTCATCCGAAAAAGTCAGAGCCCAACCATCGCGAACGGGAACGGGTACATTGTCTGGCTGAGTTGGGAGGGAGGCGGCGATGCCTGGATTCAGCATGACATCGTCCACCAGCACCGAGACCGCACCGCCATCCTGTCTTTCGGCTGTGATACCGATCAATGTTGTATTCGGCATCGGAACGTCAATAACGACGCGCGTCCAGGCCGTTGAAGAAACGGCAATCGGGCCGGTGTTGGTATCCCATAGTGTTTCGTCAGTTACCTGATCGACGAGTTTTGTGTGAACAAGAGCGCTTCCCGTCTCCGCTCGGACATAATAAGCAACTCGGGTTAATGGCTGAGGGCATTCGCCGGGGCTTATATCTCGCTTGGCGGTGCCATATGGAGAACCGCTCAGTTTGAGCGACCAGTCATCTGTTCGTCCAGGGGAGGTTATGGCCACCGCATTGCCGCTCCACCAAACCACAAACCCGCCCGTGTCTTGCGTGAAAGACTGGTTTGCGCAGGCATCGTTCGCAACGACGACATCATCAATATAAACTGTTGTGTTGGTTGCCGGCGAAACCGGCTCGGCGGTAATGCCAATGAGCGTCTCATTGGTGATCATGACGGGAATCGAAATCCTGGTCCAAGTCGTCCCCACAACGGTCGGTCCGGCGTTGACCGAATCGTACAGGACGGCGTCGGTCATCTGATCAACGAGCTTTGTGTAAATACGAGCGCTACCCGTTTGGGTGCGCACCCAATAATTCACATAAGCGATGCCGAGCGGGCATTCGGTGGGCAATATGTATCTGCTTGCCGTGCCAGGACCGCCCTGTAAGCGCAAGGATTGTGAATCCGTGTGGCCGACGGACGTATCCACGACGGGGGTCGACCCGCTCCACCATGGTCCCCAGCCTCCGAGCCCGGCCGAAAATGACTGGTTCTCCCCGCAATCTACACTTACAGCGTGAGCTGGAGAGCCCGCAGCATACAAAATCATGGCAAGTAGCCAAGTCAGTATAGAACCTCTCACGGCACCCCCAACAAAGACATCTTGTAGTTGAATTCCAATAAGCCTGAACTGGCATCTTCTCGTCAAGTGCGGAGTTGGGGATTCGTCGAAAAGGCACATCTTTATCGCGATGATGAAAGAAACTAACCCGAGCCAGAATCTGCGCACCGTTTGATTGCAGAAGGCGTCTGTTTTTCCGCTTAGGCCTCTTTTCTTCATGACGGATTTGCTATTCATCCGTGCATTCGGAATAACTAAAAAATAGGGTTTTCTCGGGATATTGGTGTTACCGGAATGAAGCATCGGGCACACATGGGAAAAATGGCAGAGAAGATCCCCTTATGGATGCAGCGCACGAAGAACAGACGCGTGGAAATTGGCGGAATACACTGTTTTATGTGACGTTCCTTTATTTTACGGTCGGTTTCTCACCCTATATTTCACTCTCGTCGACCTATCAGGGCTCTGCCATGGCGGAGGGGTCCAACCTGTTGAACCAGCTCACCGCGATCATCCTGCTTTTCAGTTTCATGGTGTTCATGGTGAAGGAACGGTCTTTCTCCATCGTCTTCACGCCGCGTCTGCTGATGGCGACGATTTTCGGCTGGTACGCCCTCACCTCTGTCGTGGGGGAGGCGCCGATGTTTTCGCTGCGTCGGCTTGTCATGTGCGCCATCATCTGCGTGCTTGCCGGTTGCTTTTTGCAATTGCCGCGCACGGAACGGCATTTCACCACGCTGCTTGCCAGCTGCGCGATGATTATCCTTTTCCTGTGTTATTTCGGCGTCATCGCCCTGCCGTCACGATCTATCCATCAGGCAAGCGACGCGCTGGAGCCGCTTCTGGCGGGTAACTGGCGCGGAGTCTTCCAGCACAAGAACGAGGCTGCCTCGGTCATGGCGGTGCTGATCATCGTGGCGATTTATCTCTGCAGGCGCTGGTCCTTCATCGGCGGCCTACTGGTGCTGCTATTATCGCTGTTCTTCCTGATCAAGTCAGGCGGCAAGACGGTGCTCGGCCTGATGCCGATCGTCGTCGCGGCGGGCTGGTTCATCGTGCACTGGCCCCAGTGGCGTTATGTGGTCTTGGCCCTGCTTCTGTTGGTCTTCACCGTCGTGACCGTCGGCACCACGGTCGACCCGGTGTTTTCGCAGATGCTGACTAGGATGGGTGTCGATGCCAGTTTTACTGGCAGAACCGATATCTGGGTCGTCGCCATCGATTACATCCGCAAAAGTCCGATCCTCGGATATGGCTATCAGGCCTTTTGGCGCAGCGACGCCCTGATGTCGAGCATGGATAGCAACAGTTGGGCAACGACCGCGCCAGCGGCCCACAGTGGATATTTCGATCTGCTGCTTGCGGGTGGCATCCCCGGTCTGGTGCTGGTGATGATGTGGATTTATCTGCTACCGCTTCACTATCTCGGCAAAATGAACGAGGCGACGCGCAAAAGTCCGCTGACCCGCCTTTACGTCGGTATCTGGCTTTATGTGCTGCTCTACGGCTTTCTGGAAACGCTATTCTTGCTCAGTTCGGGCTCCGTCTGGTTTTTTCTCCTCGTGGCGGTAATGGGCCTGCATCTGCAGGCGAACGCCAGCCTTGCCGAAGACGAGGCAGAGCCGGAATCTGCCCGAACCGGCGGTGATGCCGACACGACACCCCACTTGCGATTACCCGTTGCTCGAAAGACGTTCGCGACTGTTCGGTCGGTACGAAACTCAGAATCTACTCGAAAATGATTGAGTGAAATCAGATAGTTGTGTTTCTGTTGGCTTGCTCAGGATGAGCGCGCCGACAATCAGCTATAAGAACCACCGCTTTCCACCACAGATCATTGCCCGTGCTGTGTGGCTGTATTTCCGGTTCCCTTTGAGCCTGCGGCTTGTCGAGGAAATTCTGCTGGAGCGCGGCATCGTCGTTTCTTATGAAACGATCCGCCGATGGGGTCGAAAATTCGGTCCGGCCTACGCAAAACAGTTGCGCAGAAAGAGGCGTGTCGCGATACCAAGGCTGCCAAGCGACTGCTGCTCAGGCTGCTGAAGAAGCAAGGCCTAACGCCGAAGCGCATCATCACCGATAAATTGCGCTCCTACCGCGCCGCAAAACGGAATGTCATACCCAGTGTCGAACATCGATCGCACAAGGGCTTGAACAATCGAGCGGAGATTTCTCACGTGCCACTGCGAAAGCGAGAACGGATGATGCAGGGATTTCGATCGGTCGGCAGTTTGCAACGCTTCGTCTCGATCTTTTCGGTCGTTCGAAATCTCTTCGTCGCACCACGCCAGAAGCGCTCAGCTCTGGCCACCACATTCACCGTATCCGCGCCATGGCGCAGCGGAAAGCTGTGACCGGCGCACTTGCCTGATCTATGCGCGGATACTCCTCCTGGCATGGGCGAAACAACGTGACAACGCCTCGCAAGGCACTCGCGCCCACCTGCATCCTGCGGGTCACCGTCAATCTCTGAAATCCAGTAGTTGCACGCCGTGACGAAACAAGGTGCGCCTTTTCACACCATCTGGCGATGTCCAAGCCTAACGCCGTCTCGTTCGCTTCACTGATAAACCGTAGAATAATTATTTCTCTACAATTGCTAACCGCAGGGACGTTGGTTCGTATCCGCTCAAGAGCTTGAACGTGAAGGAGAAAACCACGGCTTGCAAGGTACAAGGGGCTCACCTGATGTGGCGCCCCTTATGTTACCCGCAACGGTCTTTATCTAACCGACAAAATCACTTGGCATGTGCTTTCGAAAGCTGTTTCCTCGACGATGCCCACGCCACCAATGCCAAGGCAAGGGCCATCAGCGAGAGGATCGCGCCTGCCCAGTTTGGTGATGCGAGGCCGAACCCTGCTGCAATCGTCGCCCCGCCCGCCCAGGCGCCAATTGCGTTACCAAGATTGAACATACCTATGTTGACGGACGCAGCCATGGTGGGCGCGCCGGCATAATCTGCGCGGTCCATCACCAGTTTCTGGATCGGAGAGACGGTAGCAAAGCCGAAGGCGGCCATAAGGAACACGGCTGCCGAGGCAACGACAGGGCTGCCGACGCCGATCCAAAACACCAGGAGCACCGCTGCTTGGGCGGCGAGCGTCACGAACAATGTGCCAAACAAAGAGCGGTCCGCAAACCGGCCCCCAATCCAATTGCCAACGGCCAGACCGAGGCCGAACAGGACCATCAGCCACGCGATACCCGTGTCGGAAAATCCGGCTTCGGAGACCATCATCGGAGCGATATAGGTGATGGAAGTGAAGAACGCGGCGGGTCCGAAGATTGTAATGCCCATCGCGAGCAATACCTGCGGGTCCACAAACGCGCGCAGTTCCGTCTTCAGTGCGATCGGCTTGCCCGCTTCTATCCGGGGAACCAACATCGCGATGCTGACGATGGTCACCACGCCAATACCAGCGACCAACCAGAACACCAGACGCCAATCATAAACCTGCGCAAGCCAGGTGCCCAGCGGAACACCGAAAAGGTTCGCTAAAGTCAGCCCGGAGAACATGACGGCAATTGCGCTCGCCTGTCGGTCCTTGGTCACCAGCGACGCAGCGATGATCGAACCGAGACCGAAAAACGTGCCGTGGTTAAGGGCCGTCAGTACGCGACCAACCAGAGCAATTGTTAAATTTGGAGCGAGGGCCGTCAGCAGGTTTCCCAACGTGAACAGCACTGCCAGTCCGATCAGCATCGTTTTGCGCGGGACCCGTGAACCCGCAACGGTCAGGATTGGTGCACCAACAAAAACACCGAGAGCGTAGGTCGTCGCCATCAGGCCGGCGGTCGGGATGTCTAAGCTAAAGTCGCGAGCTATCTGAGGGAGGATGCCGGCAACGACAAACTCGGTTAAACCTATACCGAATGCGCCAATGGCCAGCGCGAAAAGAGCGAGAGGCATAAAATACTCCAGATGCGATATTGTTTGCCGAATACAGTTCGGCGATAATGCCGATATCGGATATGAAATTCGGGAGTAAAGCCAAAATGGCTTCGACTGCAAAAGAAACAGATGTTATTCGGCAAACGAAGCATCGGCCCGTAGAGCTGGACACTTTCGACCGAAAGATATTAGGCGCGCTCGCAGAGGACGCTTCTCGAAGCTACGCTGAACTCAGCACGATCGTGAACCTGTCAGCGCCTGCGGTGCATGATCGCGTGAAGCGGCTGAAGCGGGACGGCGTGATCAGAGGCACCGTCGCGAAACTCGACGGATGCAAGCTCGGCCGCTCACTTCTGACATTTCTGGTCATCGACACCAGCAGCTATAGCGCCACTCGTGCGCTTCTCGCGTTCACCGAAAGACCAGAGGTCGAGGAAGTCCACACGGTGGCGGGTGACGGCTGCGTTCTCGTGAAGGTGCGGGCAGCCGACACCGAGTCCTTGGAAAATTTCCTGATGGAAGTCCAGAGCCTCGACGGCGTGCGCTCTGTACGCAGTTACATCGCATTGTCGACGTTCTTGGAACGCGGACCGATGCCAGATCGATAGTTGGCTCGATCTTGGTGGCCGGGTATCGAGTGCGAGCTTGAACAGGGTCGTTGGTTCATATCCCTTCAAGACGAAGGGTTCAGGGCTGCAAGACTAGTTGCCCCCTGAACGGATCGCATGCCGATGGTCGAAGCGGCTAATATTTCTTCTTCTTGATGACCTTGTTGCCGCGCGGTCCGCTCACGACTGGCGTCCGGTTGCTATTTTCAGCGTGCAAACCTCGCCAACGTTCAAGGCGATCGGCACTAAGCTCGCCGCTGGCGATAGCGCCTCGGATGGCGCATCCTGGTTCATGTGCATGGGTGCAATCGCGAAACCGGCACAACGGCGCCAGATCGGTGATTTCGGCAAACAGCGTATCTATTCCGTCGGTAATATCGCTGACATAGAGCGTCCTGATCCCCGGCGTATCGATGACCCAGCCGCCGCCTGGAACAGCATGCAGGGATCGCGCCGTTGTGGTGTGCCGGCCCTGCGCGTCGTATTCACGGATGGTGCCGGTTTTCTGCTTCGCATCAGATCCCGCCAGGGTATTTACAAGCGTTGATTTTCCAACCCCGGAGGACCCCACCAGCGCAACGGTCTGGCCAATGCCCAGCCAGGGCCTCAACAAGGCGATGGCATCGGCTGAGCGTCCATTCAGCGCTATGACTGGCAGGTCGCGTTGCAGTGCCTCGGCCAGTGACTGAAACTGGCCGACGTCTTCCGCAGTATCGGCCTTGGTCAGCACGATGATTGCGTCGCTTCCGGCCTGGTTCGCCATGATCAGATAACGTTCAAGCCGGGCGGGATCGAAATCTGCATTGCACGAGGTGACGATCAGCAGGGTGTCGATATTGGCGACAACCAGTTGCTGGCCATGTCCGCCTTCAGGCCTTCGCTTGAACAGGCTTTTCCGATCGAGACGGGTGACGAACATACCGGTCAGCGGATCGGCAAGGACCCAGTCCCCGACTGCGAAGTCGGCTGTATTACTATTGCCCGGCAGCTCCAGTGCAACGGGTCCTGCGATATCGATCGCCTCTATGCGCGAGCGGTGGACCGATGCTATCCGTCTGGGCAAGAGGCCGGCTTCGCTGTCTTTCACCTGATCCGCAAAAAAGGCGGACCAACCGAGTTCTTCCAGCGCCGAGGTCATCGGGATCGTCATCGACTGTCGTCTCGCCTACTGATGAGGATCGCGTTTCGGCAAGGACTTGGCGTGCGCAGCGGCCTCGCCGGAATAGGGAAAATCGTCGCCCGATTGACGATCGCCATCGAACACCTTGAAGACCGGGCCATCGGTTTCGACGATTTTGTAGCCATTGACGTACTCGAATTTCGGCGTTTTCCAGCCCATCGGAAGTCCTTCCGTCGGTCCAGCATTTCTGGTCTCGAAATGATACCGGACAATGTTACCTATTGAACCGTCCATCTATCAGGTTGCGGCGCAAAATACGACCGGTGAAATTCCTGAGTGAATCAATACTGGTCTGCGTGGTCGCCGCAACAGTGCAGGCTGCTGTAGATGCCCGCACCGATGCGCTTCAGAAACAGAAGCGATTATGACGTCAGTTTTTTTTCTTCTTCTTCTTTTTCCCGGAAGACACGACGATATCCCGGTACTCGTCCATATCACCTTCAAAGGTGGTGACGGTGCCGTTGTTGACGAGCCACAGGCGGTCGACGGTCGCTTCAATCAGATGGCGATCATGCGAAATCAGGATCACCGCACCATCATAATCGTTCAGAGCTTCGATCAGCGCGCGGCGGCTGTCGATGTCGAGGTGGTTGGTCGGTTCGTCGAGGATCAGCAGGTTCGGTGCATGGAATGCCGCCAGACCCATCAGCAGGCGAGCCTTTTCTCCACCCGACAGATCCTTGGCAGCAGTTGCCATCTTCTCTGTGGCAAGGCCCATCTGTGCCACGCGGGCGCGCACCTTGGCTTCCGGTGCCTGTGGCATCAGTTTGCGCACATGCTCGACGGCGGATTCCTCAGGCACCAGATCATCCAGCTGGTGCTGGGCAAAAAAGCCGACCTTCAGGGACGGGGCCGTGCGCAGATCACCCGTTTCTGGCGAAAGACGGCCGGAGATGAACTTGGCGAACGTCGATTTGCCGTTGCCATTCGAGCCCAGCAGCGCGATGCGGTCATCATTGTCGATGCGCAAATCGATGCCCTTGAGGATGGGACTGCCGGGTTCGTACCCGACAGAACCGCCATTGATGGCGACGATGGGGGAGGCAGGCTGCTTTTCCGGGGTCGGAAACGTGATCGGCTGAACGTGATCTTCGATGACCGAAGACACCGTTCCCATGCGCTCCAGCGCCTTGACGCGCGATTGTGCCTGTTTGGCCTTGGATGCCTTGGCCTTGAAGCGGTCGATGAAGCTCTGCAGGTGCTTGCGCGCGGCATCGTTCTTGACTTTGGCCTTAGTCTGCAATTCGTCGTTTTCGGCCTTCTGGCGCTCGAACTGGTCGTAACCGCCGCGATAGAAGGTCAGTTTCTTCTGATCGAGATGCACGATGGCATTGACGGCGTTGTTCAACAGGTCGCGGTCATGGCTGATGATGATCACCGTATAGGGATAACGGCGGATGTAATCCTCAAGCCAGAGGGTGCCTTCCAGATCGAGATAGTTGGTCGGCTCGTCGAGCAGCAGCAGGTCAGGTTCGGCAAACAGCACCGATGCCAGTGCCACGCGCATGCGCCAGCCGCCTGAGAAGGACGAAGCCGGACGAAGCTGGGCTTCCTGATCGAAGCCGAGTCCGGCCAGAATGCTTGAAGCGCGCGCTTCCGCCGAATGCGCGTCGATATCGACGAGCCGCATCTGGATGTCGGCGATGCGTTCAGGGTCGGTCGCGGTCTCCGATTCCAGCATCAGCGCGGCGCGTTCCTTGTCGGCTGCCATGACGATCTCGATGAGACTATCTTCGGTGCCGGGAGCCTCCTGCGCCACCTGTCCGATCCTCGCATTTCGAGGGATCGATATGGAACCGGTTTCGGGACCGTGATCGCCGGTGATGACCTTGAACAGGGTGGATTTGCCAGCACCATTTCGGCCAACCAGGCCGGCCTTGGTGCCGCTTGGTAGCGTCACATTGGCTTTATCAAGGAGAAGGCGTCCGGCAATGCGGGTGGAAAGATCGGTAATTGAAATCATGGCGCCGTTTTGGCGAAACCGCTGCGTTATAGCAAGCTCAATGAGCATATTGGCAATCGCCACGGAAAACATAAGTGATCGTGGATGCTGCGCTGCAACAAATGATTGGTATCTATATCGAGTTCAGACGTGGGTCTGATCAGCTATGATCTCTTCCAATTCCCTTTTCCGTTCTCCGCGTAAAATACATTTCTAACCGTAGATCTGGCGTCGGCGTACCCGAGCATTTCTCTGGATGGTCACGCAGGCACTTCCTCGCAAGGGCCTTCGATTATTGACGCAGTGTCAGAGATCAAATGTGCCGTTTTCTTCGCCATCCCAATATTCGACAGGTTGGCCGTGAACCTTGTGGTGGAAGATCTACCTCCCACAGTCGAGGTGATAAACTGCTAAGGTTAGTCGCGGAATAGCGTTTGACTTGACCCTATACAAAACCGCTGCTTCAAGTGAGGCATCGAAACGTCACTTTGAGGCTCAAGTGAAAATCCTTCTCGTGGAAGATGATGTCGAGCTGGCCCAGTGGCTCATCAAGGCGATGAACCAGCGCTACGAGTTCATCATCGAATGGGCGGAAGACGGTCGCGCCGCCGACGCCCGGTTGCGCAACGAGGAATTCGACATCCTCATCCTCGATCTTGGCCTGCCGTTGATGGACGGCCGATCGGTTCTGGCTGCGATGCGGGCAAGGCAGGACAATACACCGGCTCTCATCCTGACCGCACGCGACACCTTGACCGAGCGGATCGACAGTCTGCACCAGGGTGCCGACGACTTTCTGGCCAAGCCCTTCGCGATCGAGGAACTGGAAGCGCGCCTTGTTGCGTTAGTGCGCCGCGCCCATGGTCGTCACGCGGGAATGTTCACCTGCGGAGACCTGTACTTTTCTTCATCCGAGCAGAGGTTCACGCTCGCAGGCTCCGCCCTGGAATTGACGCCCAGAGAACATTCGATGCTTCGGATCCTGATCCAACACGCCGGCGAGCCGATGTCGAAGCAGAAAATCCTCGACCGCATGTTCTCCTACGATGCCGAAATACAGCTGGAGGCCATAGAAGTCATTGCCCATCGACTTCGCAAGAAGCTTCCCGGCTCGGCACAGATCAAGACCCTGAGAGGCATCGGCTATGTTTTGGAGGACGCCGGGGCATGAGTGGGCAATCGCCTAGTGAAAGGCCCGGTCATCGTCTGGCTATTTCGCTCGGTTTCTGGATCGTGCCGGCAATCATCACTGCGATGGCGTCCACGCTCTGGTTCAGTGCGACCACGATCGCAGAGATGGCTGACAGCGCTTACGACCGTTCGCTGGCGGGAGCAGTCCGAGCCATCGACGGCAATATTTCCACGGAGAGCGGAGGCGTGGGCGTAGAGCTTCCCTACAACCTCTTCGAATTCTTCCAGCTGACGGCTCAGGGTGCTGTCTACTTCAACATCTCGACAAGCGATGGCTTCGTGCAGATAGGGGACGTCCTGCTGCCAAAGGCGCAAAGCCTGACGAGTGGCGAGCTCAGCTTCGAGGATGCCTCTTATTTCGGAAAGGAGGTTCGGATCGGGACGCTGACACGGCCGCTTGATCCTTCGAAACCCGACGGCACGCAGGTGACGATCCAGGTGGCGGAAACGAAGGTCTCAAGGACCTCCTTCCAGAACGAATTGATATTGCGGGCGGTGCTGCGCGATCTTCTTGTTGTTCTCGTGCTCGCCGCGCTCCTCAGTATCGGTGTCTATCTGGCGGTGAAGCCCCTAAACAGACTGCGTGAAATGATCGATGCCAGGGATCCGGACGATCTCAAACCGGTCGAGGCCGCGTCACTGCCCTTGGAAGTAAGGCCGCTGGTGCAGGCGATGAACCGGTTGATACAGCGGACGGTCGATGAAGCCGAGCAGCAACGCCGGTTTCTCGACGACGCGTCGCATCAGCTCAGGACGCCCATGGCGATCCTCAGAACTCAAATCGACTACGCTCTGCATCAAACGGATTTCAAGGACGTCCATCAGACACTTCGCGCATCACGAGACGTTCTCGATCGCTCCATCAGAACCACCAACCAGCTTCTATCTCTCGCCAAGGCGCGAACATCGCAAGGAACGGATATTTATCCCCAAGCGCAGCTCGACGTCACGGAGATTGCTGCCGACACGATACGGATGCTGTGGCCCCGGATCCGTGCAAGACGGATGAACTGTGTCCTTGAAGCTTCGGAGGTGCCGGTCAAAGTCAGGGCGAATGAGGGGCTTCTGCAAGAGGCCTGCATGAATATAATCGATAATGCGATTACCTATGCACCGGAAGGCACGCTGATCACTGTCACGGTGCAAAAGCAGCGCGAAAGCTGCACCCTCGAGGTGATTGACGAGGGGGCCGGAATGAGTGCGGAGGAACTCGCATTCGCGGGCACAAGGTTTCGGAGTGGAAATCGCAAATCGAGCGGCAGCGGACTGGGACTGGCGATCGCACTGACCGTAGCTCGGGCGAGCGGAGGTACTATGACGGCGGAAAATCGCCAGGATAGATCGGGGCTTATCATACGGATTGTGCTTCCGGCAACTTGATGAAAGCCAGTTGAAAGCTTGGGTCAGTTATAGCAGCGTTGCAGATTGGAGGTCTGCACACGTCATATGGAGGAGAAAACAATGACTTCTATTTCCCGCGCCGCCTTCGCGGCCACGCTCGCGTCGGCTGCGTTTTCGGCCACGCCTTCCACATCGCTTGCCGAACCGAAAAGCCCCGAATGTGTTGCTCCGGCTCAGCCCGGCGGCGGGTTTGACATCACCTGCAAGCTTGCCCAGGCGGCGTTGCGGGAATCCGGTGCCGTGAAGTCGCCGATGCGCGTGTCCTACATGCCGGGCGGCATCGGAGCGGTCGCCTATAACTCGATCGTAGGCCAGCGTCGTGCAGAGCCCGGAACGATCGTCGCTTTTTCCGCCGGATCGCTCCTTAACCTCGCACAGGGCAAGTTTGGCGCTTATACCGAGAAGGACGTGCGCTGGGTTGCCAGCGTCGGCACGGATTATGGCGCGGTCGTGGTGCAGGATAACAGCGAATACAAGTCGCTTACAGAACTGATGGAAGCGATCAAGAAGGATCCTTCATCCGTCATCATCGGTGCTGGCGGCACGATCGGCAGCCAGGACTGGATGAAGGCGGCCATGACGGCACGTGCGGCCGGCATCGACTACAAGACGATGCGGTTCGTGGCATTCGAGGGCGGCGGTGACTGCGCCACGGCCCTTCAGGGTGGCCATGTCAATGTCTGCATGAACGACGTCGGGGACAGCCAGGCGGCCATCGATGGCGGCGCGCCGCTCAAGCTTCTGGCGATCTTCTCCGAGAAAAGACTGCCGGGCAAGCTCGCCGAAGTGCCGACCGCCGCCGAACAGGGATTCGACATCAAATGGCCGATCGTGCGTGGCTTCTATGTCGGTCCGGATGTCAGCGACGCGGATTATAAGTGGTGGTCCGATGCGTTCGCCGCGACCATGAAGGCGCCTGGCTACGAGGCCGCTCTTCAGAAGCGTAACCTCCTTCCCTTGCCGATGACAGGTGAAGAGACGACAGCCTTCGTCGAGAAGCAGGTCGCTGCATACAAGACGCTTGCGACCGAATTCGGTCTCGCCACCAAGTAAGGGGCACTTATCATGAATACCGACCGTCTCCTGGGAGCGGCCGCACTCGCGGTCGCAGCATCGATGCTCGCCTTCGGCTATGGGCTTCAGGCACCGTTCGCATATGAACCTGTCGGTCCCCGGACCTTCCCGCTTCTGGCAGCGGCAGTGATCGCCATCTGCGGCATCATGTTGCTGCTGAAGCCCGGAGAGCCGGATCAGGCTCACAAGGCCGGGGCCGGCATGGTGATTGCTGCGCTTTCCGCGTCGCTGCTGGCTTATGCGGTTCTATTCCAGCCCCTCGGCTTCGTGATCTCGACAGCGATCTTCATGGTTCCGATTGCCATGATCTTCGGAGCCAAGTGGTGGCAGGGGGCTGTGACGGGAGTGGTTCTTGGCCTTGCTTCCTATCTTCTATTCGACCACGTTCTCGAGGTCGTTTTACCGGGCGGCCCGCTTGGAGGAATTATCTGATGGACACACTCGGCTATCTTGCCCATGGCTTTGGGGTTGCCCTGGCTCCCACCAATCTTCTTCTCGCAACCCTGGGGGCCATTGTCGGCACAATGGTCGGCGTCCTCCCGGGACTGGGTCCGATTAACGCCGTCGCCATGCTTGTCCCGGTCGTCTTCGCGCTTGGACTGCCGCCTGAAGGTTCTCTCATCCTCATGGCCGCCATCTATATCGGCTCCGAATACGGCGGCCGCATCAGCGCCATCCTGCTCAACGTCCCCGGTGAAGCTTCGGCCGTCATGACGGCGCTCGAAGGCTATCCGCTGGCGCGGCAGGGAAAGGCGGGAATTGCGCTCTCCCTGTCGGCCTGGACTTCCTTCGTCGGCTCGGCGATCGCGACATTCGGTATCGTGCTTGCCGCGCCCGTGCTTGCGCGTTGGGCGCTCGCCTTCGGACCGGTGGAATATGTCGCGTTGATGATCTTCGCCTTTTCCTGCCTGACGGGCCTGCTTACTGACCAGCCCGTGAAGGCGCTGCTGGCGATCATGCTCGGGCTCGCCATCTCGACGATCGGCATCGATGCAAATTCCGGCGTTTACAGATACACGTTCGGCTCGCCGAACCTTGCAGACGGCGTTCAGTTTGCGACCGTCGTCATCGGCCTCTTCGCCATCAGCGAACTGCTGATCATGCTGGACACGATGCACGGAGGCGCGTCGATCCGCATCGAGCAACTCGGCCGCAGTCTCTTCAACCGTGCTGAAATGCGCTTCACCAACATGGCGACGCTGCGCGGGTCGCTGATCGGCTTCTTCGTCGGCATCCTTCCGGGGGCAGGCGGCACTGTCGCCTCCGCTCTTGCCTATACAACCGAGAAGCGCGTCGTCGAAAAGAGCGACCCGGAAGGCAGCCGTTTCGGTGACGGTGACATCCGTGGCCTTGCGTCCGTCGAGGCCGCCAACAACAGCGCTTCGAACAGCAACTTCATTCCGATGCTGACATTGGGCATCCCGAGCTCGGGGACCACGGCGATCATGCTCGGTGTCCTCACCCTCTACAATCTCACGCCCGGGCCCGCCCTTTTCCGGTCGCAGCCCGACGTCGTATGGGGTCTCATCGCCTCGCTGTTCATCGGCAACATCATACTGCTTGCGATAAACATTCCGCTCGTCGGCCTGTTCGCGAAGATGCTGTCGGTTCCGGCGTGGGTCCTTGTCCCCTTCATCGTCGTGGTCAGTGCGATCGGCGTCTATTCGGGGAAATCGACGACATTCGACCTCGTCCTGATGGTCGCGCTCGGGGTCGGAGCCTATTTCCTTCGCCGCGTCGGCGTGCCGATGGCCCCCCTGATCCTGGGGCTGGTACTGGGCAAGATCCTCGAGCAAAGCCTTCGCAGAGCACTGTCCCTGTCGGCTGGCGATGTTTCCATCCTCTGGTCGAGCCCGATTTCCATCACGCTCTGGATCATGGCTGCAGGCGTTCTGCTGGTCCCCCTGCTGATGCCGAAATTCAGAAGCTGGCGCCACAAGACGATCGTCGAGACGGACTGAGAGAGGGGTTATCGCATGTCGTATCTTGTTCCTTCACACGATGAGGACGTGCCGTCAGGTCTTCGGCTGCGCCGGATGCTTGACGGCACCGAAATCGTCCGGATGCCTGGTGCCCATAACGGACTGGCTGCGCTGCAGGCAAAGGCTAGCGGTTTCCAGGCGCTTTATCTGTCCGGCGCGGCGGTTAGCGCATCCATGGGCATGCCTGATCTTGGGATACTGACCTTGGACGATGTGCTGTTCTTTACACGGCAGATCGTTCGGGCATCTGGGCTTCCACTGCTTGTGGATGGAGACACGGGCTTCGGCGAAGCGCTCAACGTCATGAACACCGTTCGTCGTCTTGAGGAGGCTGGTGCCGCGGCCATCCAGATCGAGGACCAGATCCTCCCGAAGAAGTGCGGGCATCTCAACGACAAGAAGCTGGCAACACCGCAGGATATGGCGGCCAAGGTCGCGGCCGCCGCCAAGGCTCGGCGCTCGCTGCTGATCGTCGCCCGCACGGATGCCGCCGCCGACGAAGGGATCGACAAGGCTATCGACCGGGCGAGGCTGTATGTCCGGGCTGGTGCCGACGCCATATTTCCGGAAGCGTTGAAGACCGAGGCGATGTTTTCGGAATTCGTATCGGCGATGGGAGACGTGCCGCTGCTCGCTAATATGACGGAATTCGGCCGCTCGCCGCTGATGACCGCGGACAGACTGGAAGCGCTTGGATACAAGATGGTTATTTGGCCAGTGTCGTCCTTGCGCGTAGCGAACAAGGCGCAGCAGGCACTATATGGAGAGATCAGCCGGACAGGGACGACCAGCGACATCCTTGACTCCATGCAGACAAGGGCCGAGCTCTACGATCTTATTGATCTCAATGGCTATGAAGCTCTTGACGCCAATATCGTGGCAACCAGACTTCCGTCCTGATCATCAGAGCCGATACGAGGAGACACCAGTGACCAGCGTGGATCTTAAAGCGGAGAGGACTATTGTCAGGCTGCTGGCGAGGTTCTTCCTCTCGTTCGACGACAAGGACTGGTGTCGTTTGGCAGACCCGGCATGCTGAACAATGGCCACACCTGCCAAGAGGGCAGGGCGTATAAGTTCGTCTTCACGCGAACGCTGCGTCGGCGTCGAATTCTGGCTCCGATATCCCCGGAAGTTACATCGCCAGACCGGCGCTTCAGAAACTCTCGGATTGCCTCGGCGCGTCGACACGCCTCGTCCCAAAGAGTTTCGTCAATCTCGTCTGGGAACTGAGCATCCATCCTGAAGCACCGCAGATTTCATCAACGAATTAGTGCCGGGCTAACTTGTTGAAAGTGTTGGGGCGGAATCTCACGATTAAATGCAAACCTACGTCAGTAACGTTGGGTGAGGGGGATGGCGGTTTCGAAAAAAGGGCTGGAAAAACAGGCCCCCGGCAATCAGTTCTTGCTGCAATATTTGCAGCAGAGCCGTTGAACGAACGTTCAGCGTTGGACCGAGGGCGCTGGCTTCGTATTCGCTATCATTGCTGTTTTGTCGGTCTTTACCCAAAAGAATCAATTCCAGAGGGTGGCGATCAATCCGTCTCCTCGCGACTTGAGCCGCCGCTGGCTAGATTACGGAAAGGTTGCCGAATGGTCACACCGTGGATTGGAGGGTAAGTTTTCACAGATTTACAACCGCCAAAGTTGTTGCGATGACGCAGCTTGATGCTATCTCTGCGTTAAGTTGAATCATCGAGGGGATGAGGTATGAAGAAGTTGGGGGCGGTTCTGCTGGTGGCTCTGCTGAGCGCATGTGCAAAACCATCTGACGGGCCGACCGCGGGCAATATCCGGTCGGCGACTTTCCCTCGAACCAACGAAAAAATACCCGTCATCGAACTGGCGAATGCGCCGGCGGCGACCGTATCCGCGACCAGCCTGCAAGGCGCTTCCGGCCCGGGGCTCACCGCGCTTCGCAACACCGGCTATAATGCCCAGAGATTGCGACGCGGGGATGTGGTCGACATCACCGTGCTGGATACGGGTGAGGACGGGCTTTTCTCGCCAACGCAGAGCAAGACCCTCAACCTTGGCCGCTTTACGGTGGACCAGAGTGGATCGGTCAATATTCCTTTTGTCGGCAAACAGAGGGTGGTGGATTCCACGCCCGAGGGGCTGCAGTCTCAGGTCGTCGCAGGACTCAAGGGTTCGGCCGTGAACCCGCAGGCTGTCGTCACCGTCGTCGATAAGCCGACGAGCGCCGTGATGCTCAGCGGTGCGGTGAAGAGCCCCGGAAAGATCACGCTCACCGCCCGTCAGGAGCGCGTGCTCGATGCGCTCAATCAGGCCGGCGGCCCGACTGTCGCTCCGGGCGCGGCAACGGTGACCGTGGTTCGTGGTTCGCAGAGGGCCAGCGCATCGCTTGATCGCGTCATGCGGGAAGACCGCCAGAATATCCGTCTTTCGCCGGATGATCAGATCATGATCGATGGCGATGCCGCAAGTTACACGGCGCTCGGCGCTTTCAAGAGCGCCGGTGAATTCCAGTTCGAAGCTGGAAAGCTGACCTTGGCGCAGGCTGTCGGTCGTGCCGGCGGGCTGCTGGATGACCGCGCCGATGCGCGCAATGTCTACGTCTTCCGCAACGAGATCATTCAGGTTCCGTCCACATCCGCGTCGGGTGCAAAAGGCCCGGTCGCGACCGCCACGACGATGCGGCCGGTGATCTACCACGTCAATATGCGCGATGCGTCGAGCATTGCGCTCATGCAACTGTTCCAGATGCAGAAGGGTGATGTGCTTTATGCCAGCAACGCCCCGCTGGTGGATTCGGCAAAGCTCTTGACCGTGTTCCAGAAGAGCGCGTCGACGGCGGCCGCGCCGCTGCCCGGCAGCGGCAACTGACAAGCGGCGCTACAAGAGCTGTAGCGCATCCATTGCCGATTGCGGACGCAAGGCGGGATCGTCATGGCAACAGGCATCGGCGAAATGCGCCAGCCTTTCCGTCGTCTGCGCTCCCGTTGTCGCCATGAGGCGTGAGGCAAGCCGCCCGACCGAAAATATATCCTGATTGGGATTTGCGGCAGCACCCCGCATCTGCTCCGGTGCTGCAAACCCCGTGGAGCCGGCGAATGCCATGCCCCGTTCCCCATGCCGTCGGCCAATCTCCAGCGCAATGCCGAAATCACCGAGCCTGCCGGTTTCGAAATCATCACCCCGCATAAGAATATTGGCAGACGTCACATCGCAATGAACGTATCCTTGCGCATGCATGGCGTTCAGCCCCTCCAGCGTGCGACGAAGGATCACCACTGCATTCTGCCCGGTGACCGGCACGGCGGATGCCCGCGACGCCAGTGAGTGCGGGAACCAGGGTTGCAGAAGGCCGGGGCGCCCGTCCGGCAGTCGCAGCAGCACGGAAGTTTCCACCAGACACGGGTGGCGCAGGGCCCATCCGATCCCGGCCTCGTCCCGCAGTCTTTGCAGCAGCGCCGCGTCGTCTCGCAATGCCGGCGGCACGGTTTTCAGGGCATGGAGGGAGCCGAGATCGCGGTGGCGCAATTGCAGCAGCAGCGTGGTGTCACTCTCATAGGCAATCCGCTCGACGGCGAAGCTGTCGGCGATCCAGTCGGGTTTTGCTGCGGAAAACTGCGAGACTTTCCGATCCAGTGCATTTCTGAGCTGATCGATCAGGTCTCTCTGTTCGTCATCGGGTCTCTCGCGCGTGCCGTCATGGCGAATGCTTTGCCACAGGTGCGAAAATCGCTCGCCCACCTGCGGATGGACCGGATTTCGGCCTTCCCGTTCACCCTTCTTCACGCCCGTTTCCAATCACGATGGCGCTGATATTCTCGCGCGCGTCTTCGATGAGCGCCTCTTGAATGAGGGCGTTGGCGCAGTCCTTGACCGGAGTGTCGCTGACGATTTCGGCGATCGTGCGCTCTTTCAGGATTTGTACCAGCGGGTAACTGCACAGAAGCAGCCTGTCGCGCGGGCTCCAGTCCTCATGGACGATATCCGGCCGGAACTGCTGGGAAAGCCCGACACATTGGGACAGCTGTTTTTTCATGCCGACGATGACGTGATCGCGGGAAAGTTGATGCATTGTCCCGTTTTTCAGGAGGTAGGCGCGCGCGTCACCGGACCACACGATGCTCAGCCCGTCGCCGATGATGTGGGCGATGACGAGGCTGGCCATGGGCCTGCCGTCGGCCCCTGCAATCTGCCGCGAGAGGAGAAGGCTGTTGACGGTGCCGAGCTTTCCCCTGATCTGCTGTGTCATCATCTCCGGGTTTGGGGCCGCCTGTATCTCCGCCAGAATGCTGGTGGCCAGACGTGCGGCCTCCACCGCGCCATGGGTATCGCCCTGTCCGTCGGCTATGGCGAAGAGGTCGGGGTTTCGTGAAACGAACAGCGAATCCGCATTGAGGGAAAACCGTGTTCCGGGATGGGTTGCATAGCTGTAGGTGACCGATGACGGGTGTTCGGCTGATGGTGCAGGCCGCGTTACCGCAGGCTTTTGGGGGGACGCGCCATCGCGCGACGGCGCCTGTGCGCGCGTGGCGCTCACCCCGTCTTCCTCGCCCTTTGCTCCTATCTCGCTGAACAGGCGCACGAAATCGGCCGCCTGCGGCTTGCCGTCGAATTTCAAACCGCGCGCGCGTCGGCTGAGAGGTTCGATATGCCACCAGAGGCTCGTCGGCGCGCGGCCGCGCATCGTCTCCGGGGCGTCGTCTTCTTCCCGTGGTTTTGGCAAGCGGAGTTTCTTGACCGCGGCGTTGAAGCGGGACATATCGAAATCACCCGCCATGGATGTCTCGGCCAGCGCTTCGGCAGCCATGAACCAGGTATCGTCCAGATAAAGCGTTCTTGGATGTCGTCTGAAGCCGTTGAGCTGGGCGATGATGGCGAGGGGATATTTGCGCCCCACCCGGTCCGTACTGGGTACCAGGACACCCGCATAGGCGCAGTTTCCCCATATGCCCCTCTCGATGATGAAGCGTATGGGCGGCGATGACGAGAATATTGTTGGCCAGCGGCCGGAGAACATTTCAGCGCAGGCATGCAGGCCGGACCGCATCCAGTCGTCAAAGGTGCCGATCAATTCCCGTTCAAGACCGTCGGAGATGAAATCGCCATGGCTGGGAACCTTGCCGAAAAAACCGATGCGATCGCTTTCCGCAGCGGTTTCCGCGGGTCTCGATGCTTGATTGGCCATCAGACGGAAATGACCGCTGAGTTTGCCGTTATCGCTACAATCATGAATCCCCTCCGTTGCAAATCCATATCTCGCCTGCCGTCAAAATTGCTGAGGGCAGGTGAAGCTGGACATCGCCTCCAGCCTGAATGGATTGAGAACCGACCCGAACTGAATATCGAATTCGGCCCTCTGGCCGCCATTCTCAAACCGTACCCGCAAAAGATCACCGGACTGGCTTTCGATATTCGCACCGTCGAACAGGCGGAATGGCGACCAGTCGCCGTTTTCGGTTTTCGCCTGCTGCCAGCCGCCCGGCTGGAAAGCGATGCGGGACAGGCGGGCCGTGTTCTCCCGGGATGGCCAGGTGATCGATTTCGCCTGTATCGGCCCGTGATAATAGACGACCCGTTCCCCCTCGATCTCCAGCATCACAGCAGTTGAGGCATTGGAGAGCGAAACGGGTTTGACATTGATCGCGACCGCCGGCGTCTCGCTGCCATTCGGAAAAAAGGCGCGAGAAATCCTGTCGGCATTTTCGAACTGGGCGATGGCGCTGCTGGGAATGCCGGCGGCGCCAAAGGTGCCTTTCCAGCTCCAGGGGGTCGTCGTCTTGTCGACGAAAGGCTCCATGCGCTGCTTGAAGAAGGTCTGGAAAACCCCGGTCGGGCCGAACAGGCGTGTGAAATCCGCGATCGCGACATCGCGGGAAGACGACCTGTCGAACGGATAACGGCCGGTCACGATCGAAGAGCACAGGGACGCTGAATCGGCCGCCCAGAGTTCGGCGATGCGGCCGCGGGCGGATTTCACCGCAAGCGAGCCGACATCCGCGGCCACGCCCGCCCCCCACACATCAAGCGGTGCCGGCAAATCGCGGGCCTGCTGCAACAGATCCTGATTGGCCTTGGTCAGCTGACTGTCGACATCGAACACCCTGGCGACCTCGTCGGAGGTGGTTGCCGAGCGGGCGAGCTGCTCGTTCAGCATCTTGAAATTCGCAAGCAGCTGCTCTGATGGAGAGGCCGCGCCCTTGCCCGCACTGGTTTCTCCGCCTGCCGGGGGTGCGCCGCTTTTGGCTGCCAGCATATCCCGCAATCTCGCATAGGGGTCTGCGGTATTGACGGTGGCAGCAAGGACGGCTGCGGTCGTGTCGCCTTCGGCGGCGGAAGCGAGGGTCGCAGGGTTGGCCCCGACATCGGGGCGAAGATCGGTCGCATCCGCGATCGATTTCGCAGCCTCCGCCAGAATGTTTCGCTCATTGGCAAGCGTTCGGGTTGTTTCCACCGCGTCGCCCAGCGTTTGGGACGGTTTGACCCTGAGATCGGTGAGGGTGTCGGTCCATTTTTTCTCGAACCGGTCGAAATAGATTTGCAGCGCGGCCTGCGCCACCTGTTCGACCGTTGCGCCGCGGATCGGATCGTCGGAACCGCGCACCCACCCTTCCGAAAGCGCGATACGCGCCGCGTTGGCGACCTGCGGAATGACGACGCTGCGATACCCTTGCGCGGTGAAAAGGCCTTCGATGCCATCCGCCATCGGCGCTTTGCTGCGGCGTTCGAAGGCGCGTTCTCCGAGCGGGCCGAAGGCCGTCGCCGGTGTCCATTCCATCAATTCCTGCGCCTGCGGAAGGCCGGCGAGAATATCATAGGCGCGCGTGCCGATCGCCTGATCGCGGATCGTGTCGCGTGCGGTGGCGATAAGCCGCGCGTCAAGTTCGATCGGGGCGAGAACGCCGTCCGCCAGCGCCCTTGCGTGCTGGTCGAGAGCTTCTCTGGCCGCCGCCCTGCCGTCACCGGGATAAAGCGATGCAAACATCTGATGCGTCTGCGTGGTCAGGAAGTCCCGGTCCAGTGCACCCATTCCGCCGAGCATTCCATAGAGCTTCAGCGAATTGAACGTGCGGGTGACATCCTTTTCGTCTTTGAGCTGTTTTTGCAGCTGCACGATCATGCGCGGCAGGAGAAGGGCATTGAGCGCACGCTGATAGGCATCGCGCTGCCGCCCGGCAATCTTGTCTTCCTGATCGAGACCGAAGCTGACATTCCACACTCTTTCCCGGACAAAGCCGGAATTGACGCCGCGCAGATTGTCGAGTGCCGGAAGGATGCGCAGGAAGTCGGCGTCCGAGACATCACGCACGGGAATGCCCTGAACGAGCTGTTCATAAGCGCCGAGTTTGCGATCGGCCTCCGCCAGCGCCTGCGTATTGGCGAAATAGGTGAATATCCAGCCGGTGAAGACGACGGCGACCGCCACGGTGCAGGCCGCATAGGCAATGCGCCGGACAAGCAGTTGCCGCCCTGAAAGGCGTTTGTCGCGTGTCACCAGCGCGGCCTCGGGGAAGATGACATCCTGGAAGAGCCGCGACAGGAAGTAGCTTCGGCGGGCCTTCGGCGCACTGACGGGCCTATCCGTTTCCGGCTGGGTTCCCGAAGCGAGATAGACGCCGCGCAAAAGCGGCGCTTCGATGAGAGGCGAGCTTGCGCAAAGCTCGCTCAAGGCCTCATGCAACCGGTCTTTCAGCCGTGCGAGTTCTGCCGGAAAACGGAAGATGCGACCGCGTATCTCCGCATTCTGTTCCTGCTGCAGGCGCTCGATCAACATCGCGTCGACCCGCTGTTGCAGCAGTTCGAATTCCTCCGTCAGCCGTTGCGGCAGGTCCTTGGCGGCATAGCTCTCATCCAGCTTGAAGGTCGTGCCCCACACCTGCTGGCGATCGGTCTTGTTGAAGCTGTCGAAGAATTCCACGAAACCGTGCAGCAGGTCGGCCTTTGTCAACACGATATAGACCGGCACGCGCGCGTGCAGATATTCATCCAGTTCCGAAAGCCGCTGACGGATGGAGCGCAGTTCCTGCCGCTGTTCCTCGGGATCGCGGGTCAGGAGATCGGGGATGGACAAGGTCACCAGCGCGCCGTTGATCGGTTGCGAACGGCGATATCGTCTCAGAAGGCCAAGGAAACCCTCCCAGCCCGCTTTCGAGGAGCCGTCGAGATCATCCTGGATGGTATAGCGGCCGGCGGTATCGATCAATATCGCCTCGTCGGCGAACCACCAGTTGCAGTTGCGCGTGCCGCCGATGCCTTTCACCGCATTTTCGCCAAGCGCATCGCCAAGCGGAAATTGCAGGCCGGAATTGGTCAGCGCCGTGGTCTTGCCGGAGCCCGGTGCACCGAAGATCACGTACCACGGCAGGTCGTATATATAACCGAACCGTTTTTTCGTGACCCGCCGCAACAGCGCCAGCGCTTCCTTCAGACGCGTCTGGATTTCACCTATTTCGGCCTGACGGTTGGCGAGAGCCTCCCGCTCGATGCTGTCGACGAGTTCCTTGTCCTGCTTGCGGCCGCGATAAATCGTGACGACGATATAAACAAGCCAGATCGCCAGAATGATGCCGATGGCGATAAGCCGCGATTGCGTCGTTCCCAGCGGCTTGAAATCGCCCAGTGCGACCAGATAGCCGTAGAACCAGATGACGACGCAAAGCGCGATCACCCATAACAGCGACAGGAAGCGACGTCCCACAAGGGCGGCATAGCTTTCGACATAGGAACGGATCGTATAAAAATAACTCAGCGGATTCATGGGCTGGCCTCTCCCGGTTGCTGTCCCGAACTGTTCTCAATGGTCGGCGAGAGAATGCCGGCGTCGCTCAATTTTTCATCGGGGTTGGTCAGGACCATGATCTCGGTTCTGCGGTTCGTCTCGCGGCCTTCCTGCGTCTTGTTGTCGGCAATGGGATCGCTGTCGGCGCGCCCTTCGGTCAGGATTGCTTCAGGGCCGGCAAATTGCGAGAGAATGGCTCCGACTGCTTTCGCCCGCGCTTCGGAAAGATGCCAGTTGGAAGGAAATTCCACGGTTTTGATCGGCACATTGTCGGTATAGCCAATGACGACGGCGCGGAATTTTTCAGCGGCGAGCGCGCCGCCGATACGCTGGATCAGATCGCGGAATTGCGGGCTGACCTCGGCGCTGCCGGTGGCGAAAAGGCCGGAATTGTTGATGCGTACGCGTAGCCGCCCGTTCACATCCGCCAGCGTGACCAGCTTCTTCTCGACTTCCGGCTGAAGGAAGGCCATCAGCTTTTCAAGCCGCGAGGGTTGCCTTGGCTCCACGATTTTCGGTGGTTCGACAACCTTCGGGACTTCGGTTTTCACCGGTGGCGGCGGGGGGTTCGCGATCAGCACGCTCGGCGTTTCCGTCGGCGGCAGATGCGCCAGCCTTTCGAAAGTGACATCGGATGCGTTGTTGAGCGACAGCGTAAAGAAAAGATAGCCAAGCGCGAAGGCAAGCGCCATCAGCGACAGCAACGTCCAGAGTGCGGCCATCGTCCGCAACGGCGTATGCCGGGCCTCGACACCTTTCCAGTGTGGTGAAAGCTCCCGTTCGAAGGCGCCGTATTGGCCGATCAGCGTCTTGTAGAGACTGTCGCGGATACGCGAAAGCTCCAATGCGCCTTTCGGAGAAACGCGGGTGCGTCCTTCGAAAGCCAGCGACAGGCACAGATAGATCAGCAGCAGCAGATCCTTGTTGGCGCCGGGCGACTGGTGAAAATGGTCGAGAATGTCGAAAACCCGGTCGCCGCCGGTGACATCGTTGTGGAAGGTGGACACCAGACCGGAGCGCGCCCAGCCTGCGCGCACGCCCCAGGGCTTGCTGAGAACGACATCATCCACCGTCGCGCAGACGACATAATGCGCCGCCCGTGCACGTTCGGCGCTGATGCGGGCGGAAGCGAGATCGCGCTCGTAGCGGGTGATCGCTTCAAGGCAGGCGCGGCGAAGATGATCCGGGTCCGGTTCGGCATCGCTGAAGCGCAACAGATGCGCGAGATTGAGAAGGGGGGCTGCGGATTGCACAAGCGTCGGCACATCGTCGCCACCGAAGCGGAAACCGGAAAGCAGTTCGTCAACCGGCATGGCGGCCGCGCTGCCCCTGGCCCGCCCAGCCGGCTCGTCGGTCTCGATGATGTCTTCGAGGATCGTCGCCATGTTGCGGGCGTTCTGGTTGCGGCGGCGGCTCTCCTCGGTGATTTCGACCACCGTGGGTAAATCCTGCCAGGAGGAAGGCTTTTCATTGCTCATTCGCGTAACGCCCACATTTCCATCTCAAGTCCGGGAAATTCGCCCGCCAGATGCAGGGCGATGGCGCCGGAGGTCTCGAGCTGTTTCCAAAGCGGTGATGTCGTGTCGATTTCGAAATAGATGGTGCCGGATCGATAGGGCAGCTGCCGCGGCAGAACGGGCAAGGAGCGCACGGGAATGCCCGGCAGCGCCACGTTGACCAGTTCCGAAATCCGCTCGACCGGCCCGACCTTGATCTGTGCGGGCAGCCTGCGGCGAATGTCTTCGGCGGCCATATCCGCGCGCACGGCGAGCACGAAACCGGCATCGCGCAGCAGGGTGCGATCGTGAATGGTGCCGACGCGGACGCCGTGACGGCGCTCCACCAGTTCGATGGCCACCGCCGCCTGCTCCAGAACCGCTGAAAGCGAGGTGCGCAGATCGTCGAAAACCGCGCCGAAGGTGGCTTTCAGATCGTCATGCCGATAGGGCGGAAAATCCGTCGCGCGTTTTTTGTCCGTCGTGAAAGTGGCAAGCTCGCCGGCAAGCTGGATGCAGTCTTCGTAAAAGCGGATGGGATGAAAACGCGTGGCGTTGGCGCCGCGATGCGCCAGCAGCGGATCGGCCCGGTTGAGAATCTGCAGCAGGAAATAATCGCCGACTTCCGCGGTTCCCCTGATCGTCGGGTCGCCGATGCGCTCCGCGATTGCCTGGGCGCGATGGCGCACGATCCCAAGAAGCTCGGTCATCAATTCGTTGAGACGTGGAGCGGCCGCGCAAGTGAGGCTGGGTGGAATGAAATCCGGATCGAGAATGACCGCCCGGTCGGACCGGACCTCGATCACCCGTGCGAGACCGATGAGATCGTAACCGGAGAGATCGTCGCCGGTCTTGAGGAATTTCAAGCTCAAACGGCCAACATCGATCGGCGCCACGAAGTCCGTTTCGATGTTGGTATCCGTGACTTCATAGGTGGAGGCGGTGAAGCGCACGTTGTTCGTGTCGTTCCGGCCTGTTGCGGACATGTCCGCCTTGCCGGGCTGCCGGGCGGGCAGGGCCAGGTAGATGACGGCGTTCTTGACGCTGTCATCAAGATCGAGCGGCGGCGGCAGATCGGAATCTTCAGGCGCTTCGAAGGGTGTACCGTCAGGCAGGACGCCGCGCAGGTTCGAAAGGGCGAATTGCCCGATGGAGAGCGCGCTGCGATCCAGACCGATCTCGGCAATCCCCCAGGGGTAGGGGGAAAGGTTGCGCGTGGTATTGCGCACCAGGCGTTCGGTCCAGCGGTCGGATTGCTGGAAATGTTGAACGCGCAGAAACATGCCCTCGCTCCAGGCAACACGGTTTTCATGTCTCATCGTTGTTGTTTACCCCCTTGGCATCGGTCGCAATCACGTCATGCTCCGGCGCGGTGTTTGCGCGCGCCGCCCGTTGCAGAAACTGCCTGACCGGCAATTGACGACCGTTTTCTTCGAATTGTTTTTTGTAGGCGGACCAGTAATCAGTCTTGGTGATCAGCGCCTGCCAGTCCTTGCGCCCGATTTTCGAGCGAATGTCGTTGCCCGCATCGACCGAGGCCTCCAGAAGCCTGGGCTCGAGTTTTTGCGTGCAGGTGTGGATGAGCGTTTCGAGAGACGCGGCCAGACGGCGCTGCTGATGAACGAGCTTTTCCATACGCTCGCTCAATGATGCGTGCGGCCCTGCGGAAACCTGATCGCCTTCGATGCCGAGAATGGCGAGACAATCGGTGCTTTCCCTTTCCAATACGGCCAGAAGGCCGGCGATCTCCGCCTGCGCCGTGGAGACGCCCGCAGGCGATGTCTCCCGCGTGTCCGGGGCTCCGCTTCCATCCGGGAAAACGCTGTCGAAATCCTCTGCCTGCGGCATCACCGCCGGACGTGCGATCATGACAGGCGTGTTCAGTGCATCGGTGTGCTCGTGCTCGCTGCTTGCAACCGGCTCGTCGTCCCAGTCTTCCGGGAGAACAGAGTCCAGTCCGCCCGCCGAGGGGGGAGCGTTCCAGCCGATCTCGACATTTCGCGAGATGAATCTGGCTTTCCGGCCGGAGCTGTCGCGGTGGGTTTCGGGCCAGTCGTCGAGGGATATGGTGTTGCCCAGCACACCGCCCGCCGAGCGGCCGTTGGGCGCGATATCCGCAAGGATCGCCGAAATGGTCAGGGGCTCGTCACTCATGCGCAACGATGCGTCCGGATCGCTGAAATCCAGCTCGGCATCGCCGCTGATGGTGACCTGAAAAATCTCCCCGCCGATATTGATCTGCGAACCGTCCCTGAGGCGCGCGCTTTCACCTTCCAGCAGCAGGCGGCCGTCAACCAGCGTGCCGTTTGCGCTCTGGTCAAGAATGGTGAAGCCTTCACCGTCGCGGCTGAGGGTGCAGTGCAGCTTGGAAACGCGCCTCTGATTATCGTCGATCTGCCAGTCGCAATCCTGTGACCGGCCAATCACGCGGCGGCCCCGCTCGAAACTCCACGGGGTGGATCTTGCGGACCGGTTGTTTTTTGTGTCCTTGAGCGCCAGCTTCATATCCATGCCTCACGCGGAAATCGCCGAGCCTTCCCGCTCGGTCACTATGGCGTCGGTGCTGTCTTTTTGTGCGGACGCCACGCGGGCCCAGCTGTTCCAGCCAAGACGGGCGGGAGCATCGAGCTGGCCCAGCCGGCAGAAGGGAATGTCTTCCTTTTTCAGGATCACCTGCACATCGAAATCGAGCGCGCTTCCGACAAACAGCCGCGTCAGCGAAAATATCTCTGCCAGCCGTTTCGATCCGGGCGTCAGCGCCAGATAATCCGCATAGGCAACCGGACCGATGACGACCCGGAAACCGCCGCTCATATCCTCTACGGCGCTTCCCGCCGTCGTGTTCTGCCCCAGCCGAAGCCCGGATGCCTGCCCGAGCTGGCTCTGCTCGTGAAGCGGCAGGGGTACCCATCGCCTGCGGAACTGTTCAATGGCGACGGGAAGCCCGGTGAATTCGCAAAGCACGGAGGTCAGGGCAGAGACATTGCGATTGCGGCTGGCCAGAAACCCGCTGAAACGCAGAAGCGCATCTTCGCTCACGCCGGCCTTCCGCGTCAGGCCGGCGGTGCGGAACCCGATGAGGGCCAGCAAGGTCTTGCGGAAACCGTTGCTCTTGTGCTGGTCTGACCAGCGCAATGCCCTTGCGAGGCGATATTTTTCCGTCGCCGATACAAAAAGCTCGCTGAACCTTGCGGCAAACAGGTTGAAGAAGCTCGTCAGCGCGCCGGAGCGGTTGCGCTCTTCCCGCTGCAGCAATTCGCCGTAAGCTGGCGGCAGCGACCCGAGCGGCCCGACAATCGGCGCGAATGCGGATTTCAGTTCGGCAGCACCGTGTTTGCGGCCGAAGCCGCTGACCGCCAGCGCCGTGGGCTGCACGCCGCCATGCGCCGCAATCGTCAGCCCGTCATCCGACACGTGCTGGGCAACGCGAAAAGCGGTGGCCGGTTCGAAGCGACCGGGATCGGTGCCGAGAAGCGCGGCCTGTTGATCTTTCATGTCCGGCGTTTGCAATCCCATCCCGGTCTCCTAGAGCAGCGGCCGGTCAGCCGCGCGGGCTGGCCATCGGGCGACGGGTTTGGAATGGCCGCGCATTGTCGCCGTCAGCCGCGTGAAACTGTTGATCGAGGTGTAGAGGCCGAAGAAATGGTTGAGGACATTGGCGAAAACGAAGGCGACGGGGCGCGCGATCAGCGCCGGGTCGAACTCCACGGCTATGTCCGTTCCCGGCACCATCACCGAGCCGATCCGGGCATGGGAATTCTGCGCCTCGACATTGCTGATCGATTCAACCAGTTGCCGGGTTTCCGGACTGTCCCTGAAGGAATAGAGCGACAGAATATCCTTCAGCGGCGCTCCGCCATTGTCGGCGAGGGAAAGGTGATTGAGCAGCAGATGCGAGATGAGCCGCCATTCCCGCGCCGAGCGTTCGTTCACGCGTATGGCGGCGGTTGGCGGCATCAGCGCCTGAACCGAGCCCACCGCCTCATTGCCCGCCGAAAGCTGCAGGAACGGGTGGCCGCCGCCGAAGGGAAGCTGGCTCGGCAGCTCACGGTTGAGACACAGCGTATCGATGCTTGCTACCATATCGAGCGGTCCCAGAGGTCCGCGTTTTTGATCCACGAAGGCGATGTCGGTATCGGAAGAGCCATCGTCATCGAAACGGCGCTGAATCTGCCAGAACACATTCGAGCCGTTGTTACGCTGGGTGCGTCCGAAAAAGGGGGAGGTCTTTTCGGTCTGACCGGAGCGGCTGGTCAGCTGGACATTTTCGACGGCGTAAATCTCCCGTGTCCGCTGCCGCCTCGCATCCGGCAGAAGGCGATATTCCGTGCGCGTTCCGTCAAGGCTGAGCGGCTCGCAACTCTGCTTGAACAGGTTGATGACCGGGGAGGCGTTGAGCACGAAATCCTTGACGGAGACCATCCGCTCCAGCCGCGTGTCCGCCGCATCCAGATAGATGTAGAGTTCGCAATCGCCGCCGCTCCATCTGTGCAGCCCGTCAATATCGAGAAAGAGAAACTTCTGCGGCAAGGCGAAGAACTCGGTGAGCAGCCGGTATCCGTCGAAACTATTGGCGGGATAGGGCAGCATGGCCTGATCGCGTGTGTAGCCGGAAGGCCTGAGATTGCTGGCGGGCAGGAAGACAGCCTCCTTGTCTTCCGAGTGACGCGCAAGCGCCATCCCCACGCAGTGATTGGTCAAAAGCTCGTAAAGCGCAGTTGCCTGCTGCCACGCGGCGGACAGGAATAGCTGGAGTTTCGTCACGCCCATTTCGGGGAATGTGCTGCCGCGCGGCGCGGTGCTGCGCAGGGAAAGCCGCAGGCAGCTGGCCGCGCCGGCGAAGGACGGCGAAAATGGCGCGTCGATCGGCTGGCCGGCCAGGGTCGCTGCGGAAATCTGCAGCGGAACGATCTCCACCTCCTGCGTCGTGCGGAAACGGCAGCTCTCGCCCCCCACCGGTTCGGCGAGGATTTCGCTGTGACGCGGCAGGGTCTGCACGGTTGCCAGCGCCGGGCTCTGGGCAAACTGCACGACGCTCATCGATGGGATCGGGGCAAGATAGTGGGGGTAGAGCGTTTCCAGCAGGCTGTCCGACAGTTCAGGGAACTCGTCATCCAGTTTCTGGCGAACGCGGGCGGCGGAGTAGGCGAAACTCTGGATCAGCCGTTCGACATGCGGATCGTCGGCGACATCGCCCGTCATGCGCAGCCTGCCGGCGATTTTCGGGAACGCTGCCGCGAAACGCGACGCCCGTTTTCGCAGCGCGAAAAGTTCGTCATTGTATTTTTCGAGAAAGCCGTCAGCCATTCGTCGCCTCCACCAGAAACCGTTGCGTGGACGGATCGATCCGGGATTCAAAGCTGATCGGCGGCATGCCTTCCTGAAGATGGAAGGTCGCCTGAATGCGCATGCGCAGCGCCCGGTCGCCATCCGTGCGGTTCTTCAGGATCGTGACATGCACGTCCGCAAGGCGTGTTTCGAACAGGGAAATCCGCCGTTCGATACTACGCGCAAGCCGGGCCTTGGAGGCATCCGTCACCAGATTGGCGGAAAGAATGCCATCGACGCCATAGCTGACCAGCGCGTCGGAAAGCTCTTTCAGCGCCGCCGGTGGGCCGGCGGGATTGCGGCGTGTGTTGAGCAATGCCTCGAGATCGCGGCGGATCACCTCGCGCATTTCACGCGCCTGATCCTTGAGGCTGACGAGCGCATCCGTTTCCGCATCCGGCGCGTCATCCAGCAGCCGGTCCAGAATGGAGCGGGACAGCGTTCTCTGCCGTGTGCGATATTGCTCCAGCGGATCAACCACGCGCCGCCCGCCTTTCATCGTCGGATATGGCGGAAAGGGTGCCGATTTCATGGAACGGGACCACGTCGTCGCCAATCAGAAGGCAGCGTTGGCCTTGCCCGGTCGCCAGAGGCTGGCTTTCCTCGCTCCACCGTGTTTCCCGGCCGAGGAGGAGGCTGACATCGTCCTGCGCGCCGTGATAGATCGCCGGGAGCAGTACGGATGCGACCGCGCCATCGCGCAGCGTCAGTTCAGCATCGCGGAAAGCAAGGTCGCGTGGGCGACTCATGGGGTCGATCCTGAGGCTCTCGATGCGATCGTAATCGATCCACAGATAACGGCCGCCATTGGTCAGCACCTCCATCGCATGCGGAATCCGGTCGTCCAGGTCGCGGATATCGGCGGCGCGCTTGCCATCGTGGCCGATCGGTACTTCGCCGCGTTTTTCATCCAGTTCAGTCAAGGCGCTTCTGGCGCCTTCACCATCGCCGCTGCGTGCGGCGAGGTTCGCCTTGATCGCCAGTTGATCGAGTTCTGACGGGCCGCCGGGAAAATCTGGCACCGCACCGGTTTCGAACCAGGCGTTTCGCGCCGCCATGGCGCGCAGCTGGTGGCGAAAAAGGGAAAAGCCGACACTGTCCTGCGGCGAAAATGTCGCGGCGAGATTGCACTGGGCATCGGCTTTCTCGTATTCGCCGGCAAGGACAAGCAGGTCGATGTAGAAATGACGGCCGTCCTTGTCGGTGGGCTTGGTCTTCACGTGCTCGCGCGCAAGGCCGATCGCTTCCTGCAGCCTGTTATCGTCGAGAAGGCGGGAAATGTCGTCGCGCAGCGTCATGCGGATATCCTTTGCGGCTCGGCCGAAGGCCTTGATGTGGCGGCAGGCGGCATCATGGCTTCGGCAATGAGATGGAAGCTCGTGGAGACGTCGTCCAGTTGGAAGTGCGGCTGAAGACGCACGGTGCAGGAGAATGTTCCGGGCTTGCCGGGAACCTCGAAGACTTTGATCCCGGCGGAGCGCAGCGGATAACGGGCGCGCAGGGCGGCCTCGGCATCGTCGTTGCCGAGGGTGTAGGAGGAAAGCCACCCTTCCAGCTTGCGCTCGATTGTGGAGGCATCGCTCAACTGGCCGATGTCGTCGCGCATGATGACCTTGAGGTAGTGGGAGAACCGCGACGCGCAGAGGACATATTGCAGCATGGCGGCCAGACGGGCGTTCTGCCGCGCGGCCTCGCTGGAATAATGGCCGGGTGCATGGAGCGACTGGTTGGCGTTGAAGATCGCCATGCCGGAAAGATAGGTGGTGGAGACGGGCACGATCCCGAGATCCGAAAACTGCTGTTCCTGCCCCGTCGTCAGCTGCACTTCGACGGGGGGCTGTGCGGAGAGACCGTTGCTTTCGATGCCCAGATCGAGCGGAGGCAGTTGTCGGGAGGAGAGCATACCACCGTCAACCGCATCCTGCGTGACGCCGCGCAGATCCGAGAACCAGCCGGAATCGACGAAGTTTCGCACGACCACCGTGGCGAAGGCGAAGGCGGCGTTGCCCCAAAGCAGGGTTTCACCGCTTTCCGCCACATGCTCACGGAAGGGAAATCCGTCATCCCGCCCGCGGGCGTAGGGTCTGTAGGGGGAGCGCAGCAGGACACGCGGCGCAACGAGGCCCAGGAAGCGGGAATCGTCGCGCGCGCGAAGCGCATTCCACCGCAACCGCGATTTATCCTGTTTCAGGGAGGAGAAGTCGTGAACCCGGCTGAGTTCGGAAAAATCCTGCAGCCCCACTGCGGAGGGTGCCGCAGCCGCTATGAAGGGGCAGAAGGCCGCTGCCGCCACCATGCCGATCTGCGACAGCGTCGTGATGGAATCTGCACCCTGCACGTCATCAGGGGAAAATGCATAGTCGCCGATCAGCAGACCGACCGGTTCGCCGCCCGGCATGCCGAATTCGCGATTATAGACGACTTCGAAAAGATGGCTCTGGTCGAAATCGGTGGCGCGTTCCGTGTTTCGGGAAAGGTCGCGCCAGCTGGCGTTCAGCAGTTTCACCTTGACGTCGGTGCTGCGGCCCGCTTCGCGCACGACCATGGCAAGCCCGCGCCATCTTGCTTCCATCGCCTGAAAATCAGGATGATGGAGAATGGCGTTCACCTGGCCGGTCAGCGCCTCATCGATGAGGGCGATGAGCTGGTCGGCAAAAATGCGGGCGTCCGGAAAGGACTGATGCGCCATGGATGGGCTCCGGGTGAAGAACGGGTGGCGGGGTGGCGAACCACCCCCGTCCGGGTTCAGTTCTTGGACGGAATACGAGCGACCATGCGTAGCGAGGTCGTCAGTTCTTCCATCTGCAACCAGGGTCGCATCCATGCGACGGCGTTGTACGCGCCGGGTTTGCCCGGCACTTCCTGCACCGTTACCTTGGCGTCGCGCAGCGGATATTTCGCCCGGCTTTCCTCACCGGCCTCGTCATTGGCGTTGACGTAGTTGGCGATCCAGCGATTGAGCCAGACCTCGCAATCGGACGCCTCCATGAAGGAGCCGATCTTGTCGCGGCCCATCACTTTGAGATAATGCGCAAAGCGCGATGTGGCCATGATATAGGGCAGGCGGGCCGAAACGGCGGCGTTGGCCGTCGCTTCCGGCTTGTCGTAAAGCTTCGGCTTGTGCGCGGTCTGGGCACCGAAGAATACGGCATAATCCGTGTTCTTGTAGTGGCAGAGCGGTAGGAAACCGAGCTTGCCGAGTTCGGCGTCGCGACGGTCGGTAATGCCCACTTCGGTCGGGCATTTCAGATCAAGATCGCCATCGTCGCTGGAGAAGACGTGCATGGGCAGATTTTCCACCCGGCCGCCGTTTTCCGCACCGCGGATTGCCGTGCACCAGCCGCTTTTTGCAAAAGCCTCGGTCAGCTTCGTGCCCATGACATAGGCGGCGTTCATCCAGCAATATTCATCATGCTGCAGGTCGCCATTGGCGGCGCCTTTTGTCTCATCATAGGCGAAGTCGTCGATGGGATTGGTTTTCGGGCCATAGGGCATGCGCGCCAGAACACGCGGCAGGGCGAGCGTGACGAAACGGGAGTCGTCGCTTTCGCGGAAGCTGCGCCACTTGGCATATTCCACCGTATCGAAGATTTTCTCCAGGTCGCGCGGCCGGGCAAGATCACGATAATCCTCAAAGCCGAACATGTGCGGGCTCGCCGCGGAGATGAACGGTGCGAAGGCCGCTGCCGCGATCGACGATACGCCCTGAAGCAACTGCACGTCATCGAAGGAATTGTCGAATTCGTAATCGCCGACGATGGCCCCGAGCGGTTCGCCGCCGGGAGTGCCGAATTCGTCTTCGTAAATCGCCTTGAAGAGGCGGGACTGGTCGAATTCCACGGCTTTTTCCAGATCCCGCGCCAGTTCCCGCTTGCCGGCATTCATGACGCGGATCTTGAGATTAACGCTCGTCTCGGAATTCTTGACGAGGTAGTTGAGCCCCCGCCACGTGCCTTCCAGCTTGGCGAATTCCGGCGCCTGCATGATGGCGGCGAGCTGCTCGGAAATCGTCCGGTCCAGTTCGGCAATGGCGTGGTTGAGGGTGACGGTGAGGTTGCGGTCGTATTTGACCGTTCCTTTCAGGGCCTGGTCGGTCAGCGTGCGCAGCAGATTTTGCGCGCGGTCCGGTTCGGTCTGGCGGGTTGCGGCAACCACCTTGGACAGCAATCCGTTCTCTTCGGCGGTTGTTGCCTGTGCCTCGTTTTTTAGCAGGCTTTCAGCGCTCATGTTCCAGTCCTTCCACATGCGGCTTTGAAATTGCCGCTTGAACAGTTGAAGCCCCGCCATGGGGCCGTTCGGGGAGGTTTTCCTCCGCACAGGCGATTATTCGCTCGCGCCGTTTTTTTCCTTCAGTTCGGAAACCAGCGTTGCGAGATCAGTCTTGTTCTGGAGAATATCCTCGAGCATCCGCTCCAGATCCTCCGAACGGTCGGCCTTGGAAAGCAGGTCGCGCAACTCGTTGCGAGCATCCAGAAGCGCCTTCAGGGCCGGTACCTGCTGCACGACGGCGCCGGGTTCGAAGTCGTCCATGCTCTCGAATTTCAGGTTGACCTGCATATCCGTCCCGTCTTTCTGCAGCGTATTGGGAACGGCGATGTTGAGGCCTGGCGTCATGCGGCGCATCACCTCGTCGAAATTGTCGCGGTCGATCTGAACGAATTTGCGTTCGCCGAACGGCTTGAGCGGCTGGGTCGGGTTGCCGGAGAAATCACCGAGCACGCCGACAACGAAGGGCAGTTCCTTGACCACCATCGCACCTTCGGTCTCGACCTCGTATTTGATGTGGACCCGGGGCTTGCGAACCCGCTCCAGCTTTTCATGTACACTTGCCATTTCAACCTCCTTGATGCCCCGTTGGCATAGATGACTGTTTCGGGACGGCGTCTCGTCCCGTTATTTCCCGTTGTTTTCTCCGCCGGGTTTGATGCCGGCGGCCGTCAGAACTGCGTTGCGGGCCTGCGTTTCCGGCAAAAGCTCGGCCAACAGCTCCGAGAAATCCATGCGTCCCCTGCGAACCAGCGTTTCGATGGACAGGGAAATCGGTGAATGCGGCTCGGTACGGCGAAAGTAACGCGCAACCGAGAGAAGAGTTTCAAACGCCTCATCCCGCGATGATATGCCTTCCGGGGAGGCCGAGGACGCTCTTGCCGCCGGTTGCCCATCGTCGTCCGCGCCCGGAACCGCGGCTGTCGCCTGCGCGACGGGCGCCGGTTCCTGATCCCGCCCGCCAAGCGTGCGAATGGCGGCGGCGGCCTCGATGAGCGTATTTCGTATGTTGGAACTCGGCGGCGCGGCCTGGCCGCAGCGCTCGGAAAGAACAGCGGTGATGGCGTCAAATGCGGCGAGACAGGCCGTCACTTCCGCCAGATGGGAAGACATGGCGGCAACGCCGGCTTCGGAGGCGGCGCGATACAGTTCCTCGCGGCGTTTGCTCTCGTTCGGCCGCTGCGCCAGCTGGAAATCCCAGAGACTGTGTTCCGCGAATTTGCCTCCCGGGATCAGGGGCGCTAGCCGGAGCGGTTGAACAAGTGTCCCTTCGCTGCCAATGCCGTTCAATCCCGCAAAAGGTGCAAATTTTTCTTCATCATTATCGTCGCTGATCGACCGCAATGAGTCCCAGTGGTTGCAAAAAAGATCGCGGCAGAGGTCATAGATTTCGCGCAGTCCATGAAAGCCGCGCAGCCGCAGGCTTGCTTCGGCAAGCCATGCCAATATTTCTATATCCTTGCTTTCGGAATATATAATCTGCAATCCCAGATTGCTGACACTGTCCCAGCTACTGGAGATCTTCAAGTTATCTTGAGGGGAAGCGGCACGCTCTTCTGTGCGTGCGTGGTTTCTTTCATCCTTAATTCTGTAGTATATTTCACGCGTTCTTGAATCGATGCGGATATTTTCTCCGCAATCTCCAAACAATTCTACATCTCTTTTAACTTGCGGTGCGTTCAAGAGCAGTCTATCCCCAGAAAATAGTAATGGATTTTTTGTAGTTACTTCCCTTACGTAAGGCTATTCCTCAGACAGACTTATTCTAAATGTGTCTAAATTGTGGCGTCTATTGCTTAATCTCACCTGACAAAAAATAAACTTCGGGGTGGACAACCGGGTTTCATCATCATAGTTATTCCACGTCACGTTGTGGAATGGACCGGGGCAGGAGGCTCATTGCATGTCGCATATCGATATCAATCGCCTCGTTGAAGCGCTTGAGCCTGACCTGCGCGTCACCCTTGAAGCTGCGGCTTCCATTGCGGTGCGTATGGGGCACAGGTATGTGGATATCCCGCATTGGCTGCTGGCGGTTGTAGATGCCGGTATCTATGCGGAAACATTCGAGGAATTAAAAATTCCACTTCCGGTATTGCAGGCTGAAATCGGCCGCAGCCTCGAAGAGGCGATTATCGGCGATGGGGAGGCGTTGTCGCTTTCCCAGAACATCCTGACGGCGGGCCGGGAGGCCTGGGTTCTGGCTTCGCTGGAGGCCGGACGTGACCGGGTGACGCTTTGCGACCTGCTGCTGGCGATGGATGAGGAAACCTCACTTCGCTCCTTCGTCCGTTCGGCATTCCCGTCCCTGAAGGCGATGGATCGGGCAGCGCTCGAACGCCTTCGCAGTGTGGTTGACGACAAAAAGGGCGGGGATTTTTCCGCCGCGCCCGCCAGTTCGGGACCGGCCGCCGGCCAGAACGACTTTCTGCGCCTTTATACCCAGGACATGACCGCCGATGCCCGGAACGGCAAGGTCGATCCGGTGATCGGCCGCGATGACGAGCTGCGCCAGCTCGTTGATATTCTGACGCGCCGCAGACAGAACAACCCCATTCTCGTGGGTGAGGCTGGTGTCGGCAAAACCGCGGTTGCGGAAGCGCTGGCGCTTGAGATCGTGTCGGGAAGTGTTCCGGAAAAACTGCGCAATGTGCGCCTGCTGAACCTCGATATTTCGCTGCTTCAGGCCGGCGCCGGCGTTAAGGGCGAGTTTGAGCGGCGTCTTCACGGCGTGATCGATGCGGTAAAACGCTCGGCCGAACCGGTCATCCTGTTCATCGATGAGGCGCATGGTCTTGTCGGTGCGGGCGGCACGGCGGGCCAGGGCGATGCGGCCAATATCCTCAAGCCCGCCCTCGCAAGAGGCGAGGTGCGGACCGTCGCGGCCACGACCTGGAGCGAATACAAGAAATATTTCGAGAAGGACGCGGCGCTGACGCGTCGTTTCCAGCCCGTGCACGTGCGCGAGCCAGACGAGGCGACCGCAATACGGATGCTGCGGGGTGTGGCGGATACTTTCGTCAGCCATCACAACGTCACCGTTCGTGACGAGGCGATCGTCGCGGCGGTGCAATTATCCGCGCGTTACATGCCGGCAAGGCAATTGCCGGACAAGGCGGTAAGCCTTCTCGACACGGCTGCCGCTGCCGTTTCGCTGGCGCGGCAGACCCCGCCGGAGCGGCTGCGCGCCATGGAAAGCGAACGACGCCTTCTGTCCGACGAGTTGAACTGGCTTCTGCGTGAACCGCAGGATGAAGACATGCAAGGCCGCATTCAGTCGATACGCGACGAGCTTGAAAGGCTCGAGACCGGCATCGTTGATCTGCGTGGCCGTTACGATGCGGAAATGGCCGAACTTGCCGCGCTCAGCGAAGAGCAGGCGGATGAGACCGGCGCGTCGAACATATCGCGCCTGCGGCCCGTCGGTGAGGTTCAGCCGGCAAATGTCGAGAGACTTGTGCCGACGGTGGTGGACCGCGACGCTATCGCCTCCGTCGTTTCTCGGTGGACCGGGATTCCGCTTGGCAAACTGCTTGCGGACCAGATCGAAAGCGCACGCACGCTGGATGATCGCATGCGGCAGCGGGTCGTCGGGCAGGATGCCGCAATCGGCCGGATTGCCGACGCCATGCGCACCGCCCGCGCCGGATTGTCCGATCCGCGCCGTCCGCCGGCCGTGTTTTTCCTTGTCGGCATGTCCGGAACGGGCAAGACCGAGACGGCGCTATCGCTGGCGGACCTGCTCTACGGCGGCAACAGCCACCTGACGACGATCAACATGTCGGAGTTCAAGGAGGAGCACAAGGTTTCGCTGCTTCTTGGCTCGCCGCCCGGCTATGTCGGTTTCGGTGAGGGCGGCGTGCTGACCGAAGCGGTGCGCCGCAGGCCGTTCGGGGTTCTGCTGCTCGATGAAATCGACAAGGCGCATCCCGGCGTACAGGATATTTTCTACCAGGTATTCGACAAGGGTGTGCTTCGCGATGGCGAAGGTCGCGACGTCGATTTCAAGAACACCACGATCTTCATGACGGCCAATACCGGCTCGGACCTGCTTTCGGCACTTTCCGCCGATCCCGATACGATGCCGGAAGGCGAGGCGCTGGAAGCGCTGCTGATGCCGGAGCTGACGAAACAGTTCAAGCCCGCCTTCCTCGGGCGCACGATCATCTTGCCCTTCATGCCTCTCGGGGCAGAACAGCTGGCGAGGATCGTGGCTATGCAGATTGACAAGATCAGGGAACGGGTGCTGGCGACCTATGGCGCTGACCTGACCTTGTCAGACGGAGCGCGCGACGCATTGGTGACGCGCGCCGGCGCAAGCGACATCGGTGCGCGCGCCATCGAAATCATGATCGGCAAGGATCTCCTGCCGCCTCTCTCCAGCTTTTTCCTCGCGAAAGTCGTTGCGGGAGAGCGGGTCGGAAAGGTCGTTGTCGATTTTGAAGAAAATCGGTTCGGCATTCGTGCCGAAGCGGCTGGGGAAAAGAATGAATTCGTCGCGACCGAAGGGGTTGGGATGGATGAAGTTGCCGCGTCGGAAGGGACTACCCGACGCATGCGGCATTAGACGAAGGGCAACTCGGCCTCGAAGCAAGAGGTCATTTCAGCTACAGGAGCTTACAGCATGCCAATTTATCTGCAGATTGACGGTATCCAGGGCGACGCTACGCACGAAGAGCACCGCAAGTGGATGGACATCGAAGCCATTCACTGGAACGTCGCCCGCAACATGAACACTTCTGCTGGTTCTGCTGCAAACCGCGAAGCATCAGAACCGACGATTTCGGAAGTCATTCTGACCAAGGTTAGCGATTCTTCTTCCACCAAGCTTTTCCAGGAAGCCTGCGCCGGCCGTACCGGCAAGCTGGCGACAGTCCACATGGTAACCACCGGCAACCCCGGCAATACCTATATCGAGTACCTGCTGACGAATACGCTTATCGCCAGCTACTCGGTGGATTCCAGCGGCGACCGTCCGGTTGAGACCATCAAGCTCAACTTCACCAAGATGGAAGTGAAGTACACGCCGTTCGACGACAACAACTCGCCGCAGTCTCCGATGATCGCTTCCTACGATCTGGCGACGACCAAGGCCGCTTGATAGCCACGCGACCCGGTGCCGGTATCGGCCGGCACCGGACCATTTTCATTGCAGTTTTGCAGTTCACGTCGTGATGTTTCTCATCCACGTTGGACGAAGCGGGTTTTTCATGCGCTCCCAATATGCGTTTCTTGTTCCCATGTCGTTTGTTCTGGCTCTTTCCGGTTCCTCACCGGCCGGGGCGGCGGAACGGACATGGATATTCTCCGGTGCCGAACTCAAGCAGGCAATCGAGGGCAAGCTCGCTCCGGAAGTGTCTGATCCGGAAATGCGGCGGCTGGTTTCCGTCGCCAAATCCAGCGCCTATATCGCCGGTGTGGCCGACCTTACGGGCGGATCGGACTGGTGTGGTGCAGGCACCGTGGCGCCTCATGAACTCACCGACCGGATCTACACCTATCTCGGCGATCTCCCTGCGGAAAAACTGGATGAACAGGCAGCCATTCTCGTGCGGGAGGCGCTTGTGTCCTCCTTTCCCTGTGAGCCGAAAAGTAACTAGTGGGATAAGCCATGCGCGTTAACTTTGACACTCTTTATGCCAATTATCCGAGCAGCGAACCCTCGCATTCCAACTATATCAGCCAGCGTGATCTGTTCACCGAAATCGGCTGGGAAGATTATATCGGCAATCCGAACTATCATAATACCTGCGCGATCCGTGTCAGCATCGCATTCGTGAAATCGGGCATCAATATTGTACCCGCCTCGCACCGCATCCAGAAGGGCGCCTATGCCGGAAAAGGCATCGAGGTCAACATGCGCCGCCTTGCCGCTTTGCTGAGAAGGACCGGCTATCTCGGCGAGCATGAGCCCTTTACGCCGGCAACGGCGCGAACCGGTATCGGTGCACGCAACGGCGTCGTCGCATTCAACAACATTCCGGGCTACAGCGGCGGCGGTCATATCGACCTCGTGCGAGGTGGTGCGGAGGCCGCGCAATGCGCATCGGCTTGCTACTATAATTCGGAAACGATCTGGTTCTGGCCCCTGCAGGCCGGTCGCGTATCCTGATTCAGGAGTATCTCATGACCGATCAACCTTCATCTGCTGATTTCGTTCAGGCCAGCCGCGTTCTCAAGGTCAAGTCTCCGCTCGGCGAGGATCAGTTGCTGCCGGAGCGTCTGTCGGTCGATGAGGGCGTGTCGCAACTCTTCGATATCCGCCTGACGGTGCGGGCAAAGAAAGACGCGGTCAAGCCCGAAGAACTGATCGGACGGCTGGTTGATGTCTCGGTGGAGGTAAGCCAGGGAGATGGTGAAGACGGCGGCGGTACCCGCCGCCCCTTCAACGGCTTGGTGACCGAACTACATGAGGGACCGCCGATCACCCGCGGGCTGCGCTCCTATGCGCTGACCATCCGGCCGCAAATGTGGCTTCTGTCACGCCGTTCCGATTGCCGCATCTGGATGGACAAGACCGCGATCGAGATCGTCGAGACGCTGTTTTCCGAACACGGCATTCCCGCTCCCGATACATCAGGCATCATCTCGCCGCCGCCGGCACAGCACTACAGCGTGCAATTCAACGAGACCGACCTGGATTATCTCGCCCGTCGTTTCGAAGAGGACGGGCTGTTCTACTGGTTTGCCCATGAGGATGGTTCCCACAAGCTGCATGTGGCCGACAGCGCCAGCGGCTGGCTTGCCCCGTCTGCTTCGGCGCAGGGCGAGGGTACGGTACGTCTGGCGCAGGGGTCTTCGGATCGCAACCACATCAATGACTGGGCGCGCCGCTTTTCCTACGTTTCGGGTCAGCGGGCCGGTGCCGACTGGAACTTCGAGACGCCGGGCATGGTGCCTGGTACGATGACGCCATCGCTGGTGCAGATGCCGGATGCGACCAAGCGCGAGCTTTATGAATATCCGGCCCGGATCAGCACGGTGGAAGAGGCGGAGCGGGCGCAGAAACTGCGCACCCAGTCGATCGAGGCTGATCATGACCGTGTGTTCGGCGCGTCCACCTCGCGCACTCTGGAGGCGGGCCGCCGCTTTACCCCATACGAGGTCGCCCACCCCGAACATGCGTATGAAGAGCATGTCATCATCCGTGCGAGCCACAACATCGTGGACCTTTCCTATGAAACAAACGGCAACGAGCCGGAATATCGCAACAGTTTCGAGGCGATCCCCGCCCGCGTGCCGCTGACACCGCATCGGTCAACAAAACGCCCGCGCATCGAAGGCACGCAGGTGGCGATCGTCGCCGGTCCGGAAGGCGAGGAAATCCATCCCGACCAATATGGCCGTATCAAGCTGTGGTTTCCCTGGGACCGCAAGGCGAAGAAGGATGGAACCGATACGTGCTGGGTGCGGGTGGCGCAGAACTGGGCGGGCTCCACCTGGGGCGGCCAGATCATTCCCCGCATCGGCATGGAGGTGATGGTTGCCTTCGTGGACGGCGATCCCGACCGTCCGCTGGTGACCGGTGTGGTGCCGAATGCACGCCAGACGGTGCCCTATGAGTTACCGGCAAATAAGACGCGGAGCACTTTCAGGACCAATACACACAAGGGGGCTGGATTTAATGAACTGCGGTTTGAGGATGAAGCAGAACAGGAAGAGGTATTTCTGCACGCTCAAAAGGATACAAACTTTGAAATTCTAAATGACTATTCCAAGCGCGTGGGGCACGACAAATCGGAACTCGTGGCCAACGATAAATCGACGGAAGTTGGTGGCGATCATGATGAGGTTATCGCGGGCAATATGTCGATTGCGGTAGGCGAGAATGCCTTGTCAAACCTTTTGAGGGACAAGACGAAGCTTGTTTTCGACAAGGTTGGCGCGGCATTGGGTAAACTCAAAATTCCGGACCCTTTCAATTTCGCAAAAGGGAATTTCCAGCTTTTCGTCGAGAAAAATCACTCGCAGGTCGTCGGTATTGGTTCCTCGGAGGTTGTCGGCGGGGCCAAATCAACCGTTGTTGGGCACACCTATCAAACAACGGTCGGCAAAGCTCACAGTGTCATCGTTCGGGGGCGCTCTGACACGGATATCGGGCGTATCATGAACATCCGGGTGGGCGAACAATTGACGATCAAAGTAGGAGAGAATTCGATGCTGACGATGTCGCGCGAGGGGCATATCGTGATTCAAGGCAAGCATATTCATTTCCAAGCCGACCAGATTACGCAGAACTGAGTGTAGGCCATGGCTGAGAAACCATCAGGATTGCCACCGTCTCGTATGCTGGGGGTGCCTTTTTCCGCATATGACGACGACAATGTCCTGGACATGTTGAAAACCGACCTGTCGACATTCAAGCGTCATCCGTTTTTTCCGGTGTCTCCGGGGATCACGCCGCCATTTCGCGCGGATGCTCCCCAGCCGTCGTTCAATTCCAACGGCGGATTATGCGAATACATACCCGCTGTCGACGAGACCGTGCTTTTCGGGCGGTCGTCCAGCGCAAACAAACTCCTTCCTCAGAACGAGCGTGAAAACGAGAACAAGGAAAGCGCCAGCGCTTGGAAGTTTGGTGAACTAAGCCAGGACTATAAGGACGCCGGCATCGGCAAGAAATATCAACGCGGCGTCAGGGAGTATCTTGCTTCGGGCTACACACGCCGCAATCCGGATGGAAAGACCGCCCATGACACCGACTGGCGGGGTAAATGGAAGGAACGCAATTTCCAGGTTGCCGAATATACCTGGTGGAAACACGATAAGAAGGTGGCTGGAGACAGCTTTGGCGATCCGGCAAAGGATTGGGCTTCGGGAGAATACAAGCTCGGGGCACGAGAAGGTGATGGTAAGGCCGGGTTCTCTATCACCAAAGGCGGAATTGACGCCAAATTGAGCGCAAAAGCCAGTGCCGCCGCTGCTCAGGGCAAGGTTGAAGTTCTCAAGGACCAGGTCATCTCCGGAGCCGCGAAAGGCGCGGTGCTGAAAGGAGAGGTGGAGGGTGAGGTTGCTTTTGTCGGTAACCCGGAAGAGGTAACGGGGACACTGAAACTTGCCGCCAAGGCGAATGTCATTGAGGGCTCAGTCAACGGAGAACTCTGCCTGACGCCAAGCCGTGTTGGCAATCCTGTCATCAAAGCGTGGAACTGGCTGTTTGAAGAGCACAACCAACTCATCGAAGATAAATGGGATATTGGCGTGTGTCTTGGCGGTGAGCTGCAGGGAGCTGTTGGGGCTCAGGCTGAGGCATCTGCGGAAGCAGGTGTGAAAAATGGCAAGGCGCGCGCCGAAGTTGGCGCAAAACTTGGATTCGGCCTGGGCGGCGGTGCGAAAGTATCGGGCGGACTGACGGGTCTTGATAAGGCCGCAGACCTCATCAAGGGATGGCAGGGAAAATGATACGGAGAACCGAACGTTGAAGCCTCTATTTTTGGTGCTGCGCCGACTGTCTTTTTCGGCGATGGTTTTAATGACGACCGCAATTGGATTGGATGTTATGGCCGAAGATTATACAAGCCGTTTGACCCTCGACAGCACAGCGAAGGCGTCGGAGCCATATACATTTCAGGAAGCCAGGGATCTTAACTTTCACTCAGTGAAGATCGATAGCTTTATGTGGTTCAAGGAGCAGCGGGCACTGTCCGAATGGGATAAGTATGAAACCTTCGACAACGTCACCCTGCAGTCGATTGGCTATGATCCCGCCAATCGCGATCATTTTGAAATCCAGATAATCACCGCGGAGATCAAACCGGAAAAGGTTGCGCGTGGGGTTGATTACGCCCGGCTCTTTGCAAAAGAATGGGCGCCTTCGGTCTCTGCGATGAAGGAATATGGTCGCGACGCTGGCGATGTGTTTGCCCTCGGGCCGGATAATGGATTCAACCGCCGTGAGAGGGTTGCGGTCCGGCGCGATGACAAGTCTCTGCTCATCGTGCGCGCTGGCTACGCGCAAGAGGAGGCTGCCCGCGTCGAACCCCAGATCGCACAATTTTTCGGCGCTCTGAAGCTTGATAACGAATTGACTGACAGCATTGATGGCTCGATGCACTCGCAGGAGCTGCCATCCAGCGGTGGTACCGTTTATTCCGCACGCCTGCCGGACGGATGGAAGAAACTGACGCAGAACAGCGATCCCAATCCGTCCTATACCGGGGCGATGTTCACAAATTCCAATGATCCTGACGGAAACGCTGCCGTATCGCTGTTTATCTTCCCAACACCTAAGTCGGACCTATCGCCTACTGACGAACAACTGCGACAGCTCGCCGCGAAAGTGGTGGAAATCGAGCTGCAGAACTTGATGCCGGATGTGGGCTATAAGTTGGATCAGGACGTGACTTTCGTTCCGGATGAGAAAGTCGGTGACGTTGATCGAGGCTTCATCGATATCGTCACCCTGCAAGGCAGCGGCCAGAAGATACGCGCCAAGACCGTATTGAACGTCAAGAAGGGCATTGTTGCTGCGGTTGCTTCGGTGACGGCGTTCCCTGCTGCGCCGACGGATGTTGCAACGATGATCCATACGGACTTCGTCACTCGTGTCATCGGCGACGGTTTGGTGGACCAACTGAAATGAGCCGCTGAGGTTTTAACAGAACAGCCGGACATTTTTTGAACGGCCTTCCACCTGGATCATTTTTGAGAGGAGTTCGCACGATATGAACCAAATCCCTGATCGCAAGGTGCTCTTGGGACAAATGCTCCCGTTATCGGAGGACGCCTGGGGTAAGCTGCTGAAGCTTGCGGCGATGATCGAGTTCGACGGTTCCGGGACGATGACGATCCGCAACGGCGAGGCTCGTATCACGTTGGGCTCTGATGGGGTCGTCAGGGTGGAAGGCAAGAAAATTATCCAGACGGCTCGCCAGAACATCGCGCTGGACGCCGCCTATATTGACCTGAACTGACCGGCATGTGGGCAGTCAGCAACAACACGCCTTTCTCCGCGGACGGCTATTTCATTCGCGACCGCGATGGAAAGGAATATTGGTGTGTCGCGGTGCGCGGACGATTTCGCGCGCGTCCGGACGGCATGACCGACCTGCTTGAGCCGCAGCCCATCCGGCTCTCTCCCGTCTACCGTGATGCAGAGGCACGCGAGCTTGTTGCAGATGCCGATTTCGCCCCTTTCAGGCCCGCTGCCGATATTCTCGTTCATGGCTCAGCTGTTGCGCCTGACGAGCAGCCAGTGGACCGTATCGACGTCACCGTTGGTGTCGGTACATTGACCAAGCAGGCCGTCGTTACGGGCAGAGGGTGCATGGTCAAAAAAAGGCGTGGCTGGGAGATTGCCGAGAAGGATCGCGTCGCTCGCACCGAACTGTCATGGACGCGGTCATTGGGCGGGAAGGATCCCTTTGCCGACGATGAGGGCGCCGAGTGCGACGCCAATCCGATCGGCTTGGGCTGGTCGGGTCATTTCGATCGCGCGCCGGAGGGCGCGGAACTAGATATGCCCCAGATTGCAGCCCCTGCGGATGTCTTCGAACCAGGTCGGCCGCTTTCGCAGCCAGTCGGGTTTGGCGCGATTCAGCCTGCCTGGGCAGCACGGCGTATCCACGCTGGCACCTATGATGACGCTTGGATTAAAAACAGGTCGCCGCTTTTGCCCTCGGATTTCTCCGAAAATTTCCACCAGACCGCGCCGATCGATCAAATCTATTCCGGCGAGTTGCGCGGCGGTGAGCCGGTACGACTGGAAGGGCTTCATCCGGAAGGCGGTTATGCATTTCGCCTGCCGCAATGTATCCTCGAAGCTGATACGCGTATTGCCGGAAAGACGCTGACGCACAGGTTCAGGCTCGTTCAGGTGGAGATCACTGGCGATGAGCGTCTCGTGGATCTGGTATGGAATGCCCATGTGCCATGTGGCGGGCGCGACCAGGATGTCGAGGTCTCTTTTCTCCGACTAAGGCAGATGGCCGGAGTTGTCGCATGAGAGCGGCGGTTTCAATCCTGGCGGCCGGCCTGACGTGTCCGGCGGGCAAAGACTTTGAAACGGCAATTGCCGCCTATTCGAGCGGCGAAAGATTCACCGAGAAGGACCGCAGCCTGGTGATGGCGGACGGGCGACCACCAACCCTTGCGGCGGTCTTTCCGTTGACGGAAGAGCGGGACTATGTCGAGCGGCTGCGAAAATTACTTGCCTGCGCGCTTGCCGATTGCGTTGCGCAGCTGACGAAGCGCGGACAGGAAAGCGCCGACTATGCGATGCTTCTGCTGCTGCCCTATTGGATGGAAGGCGGACCTGTCGCCGAGGACTTTAATGCCAGGCTCCACCAGGCCCCTCTGCCGCAGGTGACGAGCCTCTCCGTTTCCTTCGGCGGACAGGCTGAAAGCCTGCAGCTTGTTGGCAGGGATTGTCCGGAAATCGTGAGGAGAACGGGGAGAATTGTTCTCGTTGCCGTCGTTGACAGTTATATCCACTCAGACATGCTCGACAGTCTGGCCTATCACGGTGAACTGCTGACACGAGACAACCCCTACGGCATGGTTCCCGGCGAAGCTGCGGCCGTGTTGGCACTTGGGCCGGAAAATGATGTGCGGCTCGGTCGAATTGCGCGCCTTTCTACCATGGAAGAGCCTGAAAGCCCGATTGATCCCGAGCGCGGATTGATGGGTCGCGCCCTTGCGAGCTGTTATGGGATGCTCCTCGAAGGAGGCTTTTCTCCTGATCGCTTTATTGTCGATCTCAATGGCGATCGCGTACGCGCTGAGGAATTTGGCTATGCGATCACAACCAATGCCGCGGAAATGGCCGAGCTGGCCGACAGGGCGGAAATCCCGGCGCTTCAGCTCGGTGACCTCGGGGCGGCAAGCGGGCTTGTGATGGCCGCTCTTGCACTTGCGCCGGCGCCGGGATCGCGCAGGGAAAATGCCGAACCGGACGGCGAAGAGTTTCGCTACAGTCTTCTGTCGGCCAGTTCCCGCGACGGGCTGAGAGCGGCAACAATTGTGGAGAGCGTCCAGCGCGACATGAAAACCGGTAGGGTAGACGCATGAAGGAAACAATTCGCATCAACGGGATTACGCTCTGCCACAAAAACTCCAGTGGCTACGTCCGCTCGACCTTGCCGGATGTTTGCCTGACCCCGCCCAAGCCTGTGCCCGTGCCATACACGAATACCGCATTTGCCCGCGATCTTGCCGACGGGACGACCACGGTGTTCTCGCATGGCGGGGCGATGAATGGCGTGCGCGGCTCCCGGTTCGCCAAATCGATCGGCGATGAACCCGGTTCGTCCGGCGGGATCAAATCCGGCACGCATCTGCATCAGGCCACCTTCCTTTCCTGGTCCCCCAACGTCTTCATGCAAGGCCGCGCAGTGACGCGCCTTACCGACAAGATGCTCCTCAACAAGGGCAACACCGTATCGGTCGGAGGTTACAAAACCGATCTGCCCGAAGGTGATCCTGAGCGTTACCTGTGTGAAGTGGGCTGCCGCTGTTATGCGCTGCATCGTCCGAGAAACAGCGTCACCGAGGGTCTTGAATGGATCGATCAGGTTTTGCCGCGCGACGACGAGTCGAGCCCCGGGCGCTATCAGCGCTGTGTCGACGCAACGATCCAGGCGCAATATCCAAACACTGTTCTTGGCAGCAGCATGCCCGTGGGAGATCCGCGCACGAACTACGGCTATGTTTCCGAGCTTGGATTCTGGGACCCGAACAATCCGAACAATACATTCCCGGATAAACCGCCCGGCAATATCATTCTGCAGGGAGAGGAACACGACATTCCGAAGGTTCCCCGTCGGGCGCCCTGGGGCGGCACGCGATGGTTCAACGTGCGTGGCTCCCGCTGGCTGGATGTGGTGAAAGTCGAGAACGGCCAGATGACCCACATGTATGATATGAAGTTTCCGGGGGACAAGTTTCCAAACGATGCGGCGAAGGCCAGAGCATATGAAGATATCGCTGACCGGCACGGCGCTGAATACAGTGAGTTTGTCGTGCTGGACGAGTGCGACAATTGTGAGGAAGCTGTAAGGCAGCGCGAACAGGAGCGGCAATGGGAAGCTGAGAGGCTGTGGCGCGAACTTCGGAAAGGTCTTGAGAATCCGATCTGGCTGCCCTTACCCGGTCGTCGGTTCCCCGGTCGCCCGATACCGATAAAGTAGGATATATCATGAATTTAAACGAACTCATCACCACGATGGCGATCCTCGAAGAGCGCGGTGAACTTGAAAAACTGGATGAAATCGGTTTGCCGCCCGGCAATGCCATCCAATGGCTGTTTGGGCTGACATCAGGGTTCTATTTTGCCGACGGAGAAACGCGCCAAACACGCCAAGCCATGCTCGGTTTGGCAGTGCGTTATTACGATCTCGTGGAGGGAAACACCAATTTATTGTCGTTTAATGAGCGGACACGCCGTCTTTCGGCGGGAAAACAGATCGAAGAATACCTGTCGCAAGGTGAATATTACGACGAGAAGGAGACGGCGGGTTTTTACATAAGGCATATGCCAAAACAGGCGTTGCGTTCGACCGATCCGGTTCACGACTACTTCACCACCCTTCTTCCCGGCGCCGGTTATCGTGGTGGCAATGGACACCTCATGTGCCAGACGAGGCTATCGGCGCTGTCGCGCGATCCGGATAGCGTGATCCGTTTTTTTGTTGACGCCTGCCGCGATCTGCGGGTTTTCTACGCGGTCTCGGGTTTGTCGCTCTTTTTCTATTCCTATGCGTCGGGCGCAACGGCAAAAGCCTATCCTCTGTTTCGCAGGTTTCCCGGGCTGCTTTACGAGGATGGGGCACGTTTCGGATTGGCCATACGAGACAGGACGGACACTATCCGCGACGTGAACTGGCTGACAGCCGTCAACGATGAGCTGCTCGCGCGCGCCGGTGGTCTTGACAAGGCGAGAGAAGTGCTGGGAGACGAGGTCGTCCTCCACCCCTATGAGGGTGGCGTCGTTTTCCAGGCGGGTGAACGGCCTGTGCTTGGCGACTTGAACAAGGGGCGGGTGCCCTTGGCATATCGTGCGGTCAACGATTTCCTCAAGCCCCTGCGTTATGAGAACTGGGAGCGCGCCTATCTTAGAGCGCCACATGATGTCGATAAGATGGAGTACACCGAATGGTGGACGCGCCGGTTTGATGGTGTAGAGCGCTAGGATGGCGTCTTGGATATAAACGGATTCATCGCCAAAACGGCGACCCTCGAAGAGCGCGGTGAGCTCGAAAAACTGGATGAAATCGGCCTGCCGCCCGGCAATGCCATCCAATGGTTGTTCGGGCTGACATCGGGGTTCTATTTTGCGGGTGGTGAAACACGGCGTACACGCCAAGCAATGGCCGATCTGGCGCTAAGTTACTACGACCTAGCGGAGGGCAACACAAATTTGTTGTCCTTTAACGAGCGTGTACGTCGCATCTCGTCACGGGAAGACGTTGCGCAAAATCTGTCAAAAGACGAGTATTTTGACGAGGGGGAGACCGCGAGCTTCTATATCAGGCATATGCCAAAACAGGCGCTGCGTTCGACCGATCCGGTTCACGACTATTTTACTGTCCTTCTCCCGAGCGCCGGCTATCGCGGCGGCAATGGGCGCTTGATGCATCAGACGCGGTTATCGGAATTATCACGCGACCCAACTGGCGTGGTTCGCCTCTTCGTTGACGCCTGCCGTGATCTCCGGGTTTTTTATGCCGTTTCGGGAATGTCGCTTTTTTTCTATTCCTATGCGGCGGGTGCGACTGAAAAAGCATATCCTCTGTTCCGTCGGTTTCCGGGCCTCCTTTACGAAGATGGCAGTAATTTCACCCTGGAAATATTGCGCCGCACCGATGTGATCCGTGACGTGAACTGGCTGACAGCCGTCAATGATGAACTGCTTGAGCGCGTCGGTGGTCTTGAGAAGGCGAGAGAGGTGCTCGGAGAAGAGATCGTCCTCCATCCCTATGAGGGTGGCGTCGTTTTCCAGGCGGGTGAACGGCCTGTACTGGGCGACTTGAACAAGGGGCGGGTGCCCTTGGCATATCGTGCGGTCAACGATTTCCTCAAGCCCCTGCGCTACGAGAACTGGGACTATCCCTATCTACGGGCTCCCCACGATGTCGATGAGATGGAGTACACAGAATGGTGGACACGCCGGTTTGATGGCGGCGAGCGCTAGGATGGCGTCTTGGATATAAACGGATTCATCGCCACAACGGCGACCCTCGAAGAGCGCGGTGACCTCGAGAAACTGGACGAAATCGGTTTGCCGCCGGGCAATGCCATCCAATGGTTGTTCGGGCTGACGGCGGGGTTCTATTTTGCGGATGGTGAAACACTGCGGACACGCCGAGCGGCGCTTGATCTGGCGTTGCGCTACTACGATTTTACGAAAGGAAACACCAATCTGCTGACGGTTGGTGAGCGTTCGCGCCGTGTGTCTTCGAGAGATGACATCGAGCGGCATCTAGCACAGAGCAATTACGCTGATGAGAAGGAGACAGCAGGCTTTTATATCAGACATATGCCTGCCAAAGCTCTGCGGTCGACCGATCCGGTACACGACTATTTGACAGCGCTTCTTCCCGGCATTGGGTATCGTGGCGGCTCTGGGCACCTGATGTACCAGACGAGGTTGTCGCAACTATCGCTAGATCCACTAGGTGTCGTGCGTTTCTTCGTTGACGCCTGCCGTGACCTTCAGGTTTTTTACGCCGTGTCGGGGATGTCGCTTTTTTTCTATTCCTATGCGACAGGTGCAACCGAACGGGCCTATCCACTGTTCCGCAGATTTCCCGGCCTCCTCTATGAAGATGGCATCCGTTTTGGATTAATCATTTCACAGCGCACCGATGTGATCCGTGACGTGAACTGGCTGACAGCCGTCAATGATGAGCTGCTTGAGCGCGTCGGTGGTCTTGCGAAGGCGAGAGAGGTGCTCGGAGAAGAGATCGTCCTCCATCCCTATGAGGGTGGCGTCGTTTTCCAGGCGGGTGAACGGCCTGTACTGGGCGACTTGAACAAGGGGCGGGTGCCCTTGGCATATCGTGCGGTCAACGATTTCCTCAAGCCCCTGCGCTACGAGAACTGGGACTATCCCTATCTACGGGCTCCCCACGATGTCGATGAGATGGAGTACACAGAATGGTGGACACGCCGGTTTGATGGCGGCGAGCGCTAGGATGGCGTCTTGGATATAAACGGATTCATCGCCACAACGGCGACCCTCGAAGAGCGCGGTGACCTCGAGAAACTGGACGAAATCGGTTTGCCGCCGGGCAATGCCATCCAATGGTTGTTCGGGCTGACGGCGGGGTTCTATTTTGCGGATGGTGAAACACTGCGGACACGCCGAGCGGCGCTTGATCTGGCGTTGCGCTACTACGATTTTACGAAAGGAAACACCAATCTGCTGACGGTTGGTGAGCGTTCGCGCCGTGTGTCTTCGAGAGATGACATCGAGCGGCATCTAGCACAGAGCAATTACGCTGATGAGAAGGAGACAGCAGGCTTTTATATCAGACATATGCCTGCCAAAGCTCTGCGGTCGACCGATCCGGTACACGACTATTTGACAGCGCTTCTTCCCGGCATTGGGTATCGTGGCGGCTCTGGGCACCTGATGTACCAGACGAGGTTGTCGCAACTATCGCTAGATCCACTAGGTGTCGTGCGTTTCTTCGTTGACGCCTGCCGTGACCTTCAGGTTTTTTACGCCGTGTCGGGGATGTCGCTTTTTTTCTATTCCTATGCGACAGGTGCAACCGAACGGGCCTATCCACTGTTCCGCAGATTTCCCGGCCTCCTCTATGAAGATGGCATCCGTTTTGGATTAATCATTTCACAGCGCACCGATGTGATCCGTGACGTGAACTGGCTGACAGCCGTCAATGATGAGCTGCTTGAGCGCGTCGGTGGTCTTGCGAAGGCGAGAGAGGTGCTCGGAGAAGAGATCGTCCTCCATCCCTATGAGGGTGGCGTCGTTTTCCAGGCGGGTGAACGGCCTGTACTGGGCGACTTGAACAAGGGGCGGGTGCCCTTGGCATATCGTGCGGTCAATGATTTCCTCAAACCCCTGCGCTACGAGAACTGGGACTATCCTTATCTACGGGCTCCCCACGATGTCGATGAGATGGAGTACACAGAATGGTGGACACGCCGGTTTGATGGCGGCGAGCGCTAGGATGGCGTCTTGGATATAAACGGATTCATCGCCACAACGGCGACCCTCGAAGAGCGCGGTGACCTCGAGAAACTGGACGAAATCGGTTTGCCGCCGGGCAATGCCATCCAATGGTTGTTTGGGCTGACGACCGGGTTCTATTTTGCGGATGGGGCACCAACATCAAGCGAACCTACCGCATTTACAGAGACTTGGGTCTGCAGTTGCGCAACAAGACACCCAAGCGGCGGGTGAAGGCAAAGCTTCGGGAAGATCGGCAAACGGCTGTCGGCCCGAATGATGTCTGGGCGATGGATTTCGTTCACGACCAGCTCGCAACCGGTAAGGCCGAAGGTTCGATTTTCATCGAGAGCATGTTAATTGGACGCATTCATTGCGGCTCGCAAGGTATCGTTGATGCGCTCTTGCCAGCCGGGTCCGTCCGCCTGAAAATACGCGAGGACATCGCTGTCGATCTTCAATGACACAAGCTCCCTGGTGTTGGGGATTGCAGGCCGTTCAACGACCGGCGCCACGACCTTCTTTGCCGGTTTGAACAGCGCCTCGGCCGCGTCTTTTGGATTGGACGGTCGTCGGGGTTTCGTAGCCATGATCATATCCTCTCTTGTCGTGCGCTTGAACAGCTCCACCGGTCAGCCTCTGTTTCCGGGATGTATATCCAACATAGCGGCTGTCGCAACCCGCGTGTAGTCGGCAGCCGAAAGAGCGTCCTTGCCGCTGATAAACTGGTCAGCCGTCCCGCAATCCGGAAGAGATCGCACATCGTCATCCATAATCGCGGCTTTGAGCGCTTGTCGGATTTTCAGTGAATCGATGAACCGGTATGGGCGGCGTAAAGAGAGCCCGCGGCTGACGCAGTGGCGCCAGGCACATTCCTCTTGATCTGTAGTTCAGCCAGGTATCGGCAAGTTTTTCACGCGACGGATTTTCCGGAGGGCTTACACTAATCATTGCCACGGCGTTCTGTGCAGACAGCATGCGAGGGCGGTCGTAAAACACGGTTCAAAAGCGTTCTGGAAAGTATCATGGCTGGCGAGCAGTTCACTGGCAGCCCACCGCAAAAGCAAGCACCTGCTTCTGCGGCGTTATTTCCGGAAGTCGTCGTTCATCGCCAGGAGACCAGTTACGATTAAACAAGCGCGAGAATACGAGCCGGTCCGCCTGTCCCGCCTCGGTGGGTTGGCGCGCCAACGACGATTGTCGCTCCCTTGATCGGCAACGCCTCAAGGTTGTTCAGACCTTCGATACCGTAGCGGCCGGCTGGAAGCCACGAATTATGCACAGCGAAATCGGCAGAGTTGCCCGGATCCAGTGAGAGCGTGTCGACGCCAATTGCAACGGTGTCGCGCTCGAGCAGTAAATCGGTCGCCGACTTGCCGAAGCCGGGAAAGGCGAATTTTCCAGCGTCGTCATTACGGAAGGAGGGGCTTTTAACCTTTGTTGCCCAGCCAGAACGCAAAGCCACGACGGCACCTGCGGGAATCTCGCCATTTGCGCTGATCCAGCGTTCTATATCCGCCGCCTCAATCGTCGAATTGGCATCCTCCTTGGCGCGATCGGTGATGTCGATGATGACCAGCGGCGCGACCAGTTTTTGGGGTTCCAACTGATCAACGCTGGCGCCATCGGCGCTGAAGTGGAAAGGCGCGTCAATATGGGTTCCAGTGTGCTCGAAAACCGTCAATTTATGGAGTTGGTATCCGTCCTTGGCGATATCTGCTGCCCATTCGAATTCTATTCCGGGCTTGCCATCAAATGTTGGAAAGGTTGAATCGTACACATGAGTGAGATCGACGACTTTGTGAGCCGCCTGAGCAAGGACCGGTGTCGCCAGATTTCCCGCGGTCATCGCCACACCCGCAAAGGCCGCCCCTTTAAACAGCATACGACGCGACAGCATGTTCTTCTTCACGTCTTCTATCACGCAGTGATTGCACATCCCATCTTCCCTCCGTTGCGAAACCTCTGTTCATGACGGTATCGCAAAACCCTAGTGAAGCAAGATTGGTCGTTCTCAAGGTCTCAGCTTTGGTAGAAAGACATGTTAAATCCACATCGGCGTCGCGGAGCCTGTTTTCGAATGTGGGCCTCCGTTCCCGGCGAAGAATTCCTGCGCATTTGGAAATAGTAACCGAGTCGGATAAGGCTTGGCACGGGTCTGCTCCCAACTGCCGTGGATCTTTTGAGGTTGGAAGTGACAGACGAATTACCCGGTCAACTTGATAGCCTGCACCGCGCCACCTTTGACTATTTCTGGTCCGGAAGCCATCCTGAGAGCGGGCTGCCCAGGGATCGGATGCGATCCGACGGTTCGCCGATCCATGAGATCACCTCAATCTCGGGTGTCGGGTTTGGTTTCCTCTCGCTCATCGTTGGCGTTCATCGTACGTGGATAAGCAACCGGGACGCCATTGCGCGCGTGTGCCATATGCTGGAATCGCTGGCTGGAGTGAAGCGTTTTCACGGCGCCTTTCCTCACTTCGTCAATACATCGAGCGGAAAAACAATACCCTTTGCGAAATACGATGACGGCGGTGATCTTGTCGAAACCGCGCTTCTTGTTCAGGCGCTTATCTGCGTGCGGGAGTTCTTCAGCGGAGAGACATCCGAAGAGATTGGTTTGCGCCGGTCTATCACTGAAATAGTCGAGGCTGTCGAATGGAACTGGTTTACCAGGGGAGAAACAGGGCCGCTTTTCTGGCTCTGGAGCCCTCGGTATGCCTGGGCGAAAAATCTGCCGATTGTGGGCTGGAACGAGGCTTTGGTCTGCTATGTGCTGGCGGCAGGTTCGGTTGCGCATCCGATAAGCCCGGAGTGTTATCATTCCGGGTGGGCGCGCCGTGGCGCAATCCGGAATGAATCGAAGTATCTCGCTGTGCGGCTGCCGCTCGGCGAGCCATATGGAGGGCCGCTCTTTCTGTCGCATTACTCTTTTTGTACACTCAACCCGCAAGGCTTGGGCGATGCTTACTGCCGTGATTATCTGGAGCAGGTTCACGCGCATTGCCAGATCAATTACCGCTACTGCCGAACGCGCTACGCAATCGAAGACGGATGGGGACTGTCCGCCTGTGATGGGCCAAAGGGTTACGTCGTCAACTCTCCGACCAACGATCACGGTATTATCGCGACGACGGCAGCCCTCTCCAGCATGCCTTTTATGCCGCTGCGGTCACAACAGGCGGCGCTACGCTTCCTGCAATGGCGTGACGGCGCGCTCATCGGCCGCTTCGGCCTGATGGATGCCTTTCAGCCTTCAACGGGCTGGGTCTCCCGAACGCATCTTGCAATCAATCAGGGCCCGGTGGTCGCAATGATGGAAAACCATCGCACCGGTCTCATCTGGGATCTGTTCATGAATGCGCCGGAAGTGAAAAACGGCCTGGCGCATCTGGGTTTTTATCAGGACAGCTCTCATGAGGGGACGAAGGCGCATGAGGCTGGCAGATCAACACTTCGCGGCAGTGCAATGTCGTGATGTGTGCCGAAAGGGGCTACGTGAGCGTGGCTTCACCTGGGCGGTCGGTATCGCACGGCCGCTGCCGCGAGCAGCTCCGCGGACCCTATTTTCCCGCCGGGATACCCCCACAGGCCGGCGTCGGGCGGGTTGGCGCGGCGGACCAGCAGAACCGATCGCTCCCGGGTCACCACAGCCAAAGCCGCCGGGATGGGTCTGCGGATGCTCAACGGACCGCCGCCACACGAAGGCTGCCATGTAGCTTTTCCAACCCGCGATAGTCGATCTTGCCATTCGCGTTGATGGGCAGATCGGCAATGAAATGGATTTCGCACGGCAGCATGTAATATGGCAGCACGCCCCGGAGCGCGACTTTGATCTCATCGGAGGACCCTTGGCGGCCAGCGATAAATCCGACGATGATCGCGTCTGAACCACCCTCCTGTTTCGGCCGGACAATCACTGCGACCTGCTCCGCCCCGGCAGCCTTCGCCAACGCGGCTTCGACATCCTGCAGCTCGATGCGATAACCGAGTATCTTCACCTGGCGATCAACGCGGCCGGCGAAAATGATGCCATGTTGAGGGTCCCATCGTCCCAGATCGCCGGTTCGATACCAACGCTGGCCATCCCGAAACGGGAATTTCTCTGCGGTTAGCGCGGGGGCGTTCCAATACCCCTCCGTCATCTGGGGGCCTGAAAGCCATATTTCGCCGGTGTCGCCAGCGAACACCTCCATACCATCCGCATCTCTAATTGACATCCGTTGGACGCCGAGCGGGTAACCGATGGGCGTTACCGATCCCTGATAGAAGTTCTGCGGATCAACGCGGTAATGGGAGGTGTGGATGGTGCCTTCGGTCGGGCCATACATATTGTAGAGCGCTGTGCCGGGCGCTGCCGCGTGCCACTTGCTGCTGAGGGACACCGGCAATGCTTCGCCGGCGAAAAGACTATATTTCAGCGATGGCATCGAATGCGGCGAAACGAGACCGAGTTCGATCGCCTTCGCCGCCGCGGAGGGGACGATCAGGCAAGCAGTTATTTCATGGGTTCTGATCAGCCGTGGCGCGAGGATTGCCCCGTTCTGAGGGGCGACGATGAGCTCGGCGCCATGCAGCCAGCACAGCATCATGTCGTGCACCGAGAGATCGAATGTCAGGTCGGCCGCCTGCAGGACGCGATCGCTGCAATCGATCGGAATCAGCCGGTGAACCGCGTCGATATAGGATGTCAGATTGCCGGCGCTGATCGGTACGCCTTTTGGAACGCCTGTGGTTCCCGAGGTGAAGAGAAGATAGGCAATGGCTTCGGTTGTCAGGGCGCGGCGCGAAACGAAGGTATCGAATGCGTATCCGCCTGTATTTGGTTGCGGCAGGGGATCAATGTCCAGGACGGGCAGGGCGGCCGTGGCGGGGCCGATCTGGCGGATCGCCTCGTCCGCGACATTGCGGTCAACGAGAAGCGCCGCTGCTGCCGAGGATGACAGAATCTGGCTGTTTCGGGCCGCCGGGAAGGCGACATTGAGGGGAACATAACCGCAGCCGGCCAGCAGGATTCCGAGAATCGAGGCGTAGGTCGCGAAGGATCGCTCCCCGTAGACCGCGATGAGCTGACAGGGTTTGACGCCCTCCGCATCCAGACGCCTGCAAACACCAACGGCGGCGGAAAACAACTCCTCGTAGGAGGCCCGAACGCCGGCCGCCGTTATTGCGGGCCGCTCGCGGAATTGTCTGGCGCTCGCCAAAAGCCGTTGATTGAGCGTCATGTCACATTCCGCACGGTCAAGCTTCTGTCCTGGTACGTCATGGCTTTACCCTTCTCATGCCGATTGGTGGCCGCGCTGCCCGAAGTCACGAATAGACGTCGCTATAGAGCTCCAGCGGATCCGGCATCGGGCTGGTCTTGGCGAAATCGACCGCTTCGGCGACGATGTCCTTGATTTCCTTTTCGATCAGCCTGATGTCGCTTTCGGTCGCATGCCCCTCCTCTAGAATGCGGGTGCGCGAGCGGTTGATCGGGTCGTTGTCGTTCTTGACCTTTTCGACCTCTTCGCGGGATCGGTACTTCGCCGGGTCGGACATCGAATGCCCGCGATAGCGATAGGTCAGCATTTCCAGGATGATCGGCCCGTTGCCTGCCCGCGCATGTTCGACCGCCTTCGCTCCCGCCGCGCGGACTGCGCGCACGTCCATGGCGTCCACCTGCTCGCCGGGAATGTTGAAGGAGAGGCCGCGGTGCGACAGGTTGAGATTGGCCGAGGCGCGCTCGACGCTGGTGCCCATGCCGTAATGATTGTTTTCGATGATGTAGACCACCGGCAAGCCCCAGACCTTCGCTATGTTGAAGCTTTCGTAGACCTGCCCCTGATTGGAGGCTCCGTCGCCGAAATAGGTCAGGCAGACGCGATCATTGCCGCGATACTTGTTGGCGAATGCCAGCCCTGTGCCGATCGAGGCTTGCGCGCCCACGATGCCGTGCCCGCCGTAAAAACCCCTCTTGGGATCGAAGATGTGCATCGAGCCGCCCTTGCCCTTAGAGGCGCCCGCCATGCGGCCGGTCAGTTCCGCCAGCACCACCTTGGGATCCATGCCCGACATCAGCGCGTGGCCGTGGTCGCGATAGGCGGTGATTACCTGATCGCCTTCGCCTATCGTCATCTGCATTCCGACGACCACGGCCTCCTGGCCGATATAGAGGTGGCAGAAGCCGGCAATCAGGCCTTCGCCATACATCTGGCCGCATCGCTCCTCGAAGCGGCGGATGAGCAGCATGTCTCTGAAGGCCTTCAACTCTTCCTGCCTGGAAAAGACGAAGTTCGGGTCGGCATTAAGCTTGGGCATCTTCATTCCTTTTTAAATAACATAAACGACGGCACGGGGCTCAACTGCTTGAAAGCTTGAGGCCGACGATCCCGCCGAGGGTGAGGGCGAGCCAGAAAAGACGGACCGCCGTTGCCGGCTCACGGAAGACCACGATGCCGACAACGATAGATCCGATAGCGCCGATGCCGGTCCAGACGGCGTATGCTGTCCCGAGCGGCAGGGTCTGCAGGGCTTTGCCGAGACAGAAAATGAAGGCGGCGAGCAGAGCCAGGGAAAGGACGGACCAGCCCGGACGGCTGTAGCCTGCGGCCATCTTTACGCTGATGGCCCAGCCGACATCGAGAAACCCCGATATGACCAGCAATATCCAAGCCATGCCCGCCGTATTCCTTCATCGTCTTGTTTTTTGCCGTTTCGGCCGGCGGCGCTTGCACCCCGGCAGTGGCAGGGATGATAGGAATGCTCGGCCCGCAAAGCTCGTTGTGGTTTGGCAAGCGGGCGTTGCCATCGGGCAATTGCGGAGCAGCGGCGCGCTTTCCTTTCGGAAAGGCGGATTTGCATTTTTGCAAGAGGACGCGTCCGGTCGATGGCGTTACTGTCCGAAGGCAGGTCATCGGCCTGTCATGCGAAATCCGCCTTTCCGTTTTGCAATTCCTCAATCCGGAAGGCTGTGCATATTTGCGAGGTGGAAAGACGTGAAGGACTGGAACGAGTTCAGAATTGTGCTGGCGATCGGGCGTGCCGGATCGCTGGTGGGCGCCGCCAGGGATCTTGGCCACGACCATTCGACCATCTTCCGCTGGCTGAACGCCCTCGAGAAAAGAAGGGGCGTCAAGCTCTTCGACCGGACGATGAACCGCTATGTCCCCACTGACGCCGGCGTCCAGATGATCATGGCCGCCGAGCGGCTTGAAGCAGAAATCATGACGCTCGATCGATCCATCGCCGGCCAGGACAACAGGCTTCTGGGCAAACTCAAGATTACTTCGTCGGAGACGCTCGCCTATCGTATCCTCAACGAGGTACTCGCCGATTTTCGTCGCGAGCATGATGGTATTGAACTGGAATTGCTGGTCGACAACAGGCAGCTCGATCTGTTGCGTCGGGAGGCCGACGTCGCCATTCGGGCGACGCGCCCGCATGAAGGCGAACTGTTCGGCCGCAAGATCGCATCGACACCCTGGACCTTTTACGGTAGCAGCACTTACCTTGCCGAGCGAGGGCGTCCTGCGGATATTGCCTCGCTCTCCAGCCACGTCGTTGTCGGGTGGGACAGCGCCGCCGTTGCTGCGGCATCGATGTGGCTGACCGAAAACATCTCTCCACGCGCCTTTGCCTATCGTTCGAGCAGCCTCGTCAACCAGCTGATGGCGGTGAAGGCGGGCTTGGGGCTGGCGTTGCTTCCCTGCTATCTTGGCGATCCCGAACCCGATATCGAACGTGTTCAGGAACCACTGCCCGAACTCACCCGCGAACTCTGGCTGATCACGCATAAGGATCTGCGCAACACGGCACGCGTTCGCGCTTTCTTCGATCACGTCGGCGGTGGCCTTCTCGCGCGCCGCGCGCTGCTGGAGGGAAAGCGCGGCGGGGCCCCGAGTCCGGACGAAGAAAGGCATGATGCAGCTCGGTCCGCGGGCTGAGAGGTCCCGTCGCTCAGCCGCTGGCGCTAGTTGCGCAGGCCCTCGGTGGCCATCGTCCTGCGTACCGCCGGCCTTTGGGCGATCGTCGACAGGTAATGAGAAAGGTTGACCCATGGGGCAAGATCGAGCTCGCGTCCGCTCGACCAGTTCATGATAGTGAAGCAATAGGCGTCGGCGATGCTGAACCGGCCTCCGACAAGATAACTTTCGGAGGCGAAATGTTTGTCCAGAAAGTCGAAACGCCCGCGCAGCCTCTCCCTTGCGACCTCGGCGGCCTGCGCGCCATATTCCGGGTGGAACAGCCACGGGCTGAAGGTCTTGTGCAACTCGGAGCTGACGAAGGTCATCCATTCATGCAGGCGATAGTGCTCGAAACTGTCAGGTGCGGGCTTCAGCATCGCCTCCGGCTTCAGATCGGCAAGGAAATGCAGGATGGCGACGCCTTCCGTCAGCACGCGGCCATCATCGAGCTCCAATATCGGCACCACGCCCTTCGCGTTAACTTGATTCAGAATACGACCGTCCTCAATCCGGTGCGGCTCGCTGCGAATGTCCACCCTCGTCAAAGTCAGTGGAATTTCGGCCTCGGCGGCGACGATATGGGCAGCCATTGAGCAGACTCCCGGCGCGTAATAGAGCTTCATTCCTGTTCTCCCGTTTGTTTCCGGCACCGCAATGATAGGCGATGATCGGAAGAACGGGTTGTTGGATGCTGGCAAGCCTCGATTGTCGTTCGGCAAAAGGGTTGCGTCTCGCAAGAGACGATGGCAACGGCCTGCTCGACGGTCTCGGGCACCCGCGCATGTGCTTCCTGCTCCGTCATCAGGCCGAGCAGCCGCCCGCGGTGCGTGCCGCTCAGCAAGAGATCGAGAAGCGAACGCGGCTTGCTCCTATCAGGCTGCAAGTCTTTTGGAGGCGCTCGTTTTGATGAACGCGAGGACATAGTGGGTCACGACGGCATAGAGGCCGACGATTGCCAGGTAGTTAAGAAAGAATCCCAGACTGCTCTCGTTGAAGTCCCACATGTCCAGCGAATAGCTGAGCATGAGCTTCGAACCGAACGTCATGTCGAAAGAGCTTTTCACTCCCCAAACCGCAATGGCGAAGGCGATGATCCGTAGAACCAGGGTGCGAACGGCGTTCGTCGATGTCAGACCCAGCGTCGATCGGACGGTGTTCATCACGACGGTCCAGCGTGTTCCCAAATGGACGGCGACGATCAGCAGGGTCCAGTAACCGGCGAACATGTGAAGCTCGCGAACTGTGAACCCGCCGTCGATCGACGTAAACCAGAAGAGGTCGCGCGAGATGAGCAGACTGGTGCCCAGCATAATAAGCATAGCTACTGCCAGACAGACGATCGTGACGATGTTGAATATCCGAACGGCGTCGCGCCTACCGTTCCTGACCCTCGGGTACCACAGCCTATTGAAGACGTTGTGCACGATGACCAGCGTGAAGAGAGCCGTGCCGAACAGTTCGTGAGACAGGTTGTCCAGCCACCAATATGCAAGGCAGGCGATGATCAGCGCGATGGCCAGGAAATCCAGCACGAGACGAGCGCGAAACACAGTCATTTGAATTCGAACCGCCGCATCTCGTTGAACGTGTAGAGGAAGTCCCGGTCCGCGCGGGACATGTGACAGCTCTGACAGCGCGCCGTGTTCTCGGCCTCGTTGATGGTACCATCCGGCTTGAACCACTGGAATTGCCAATCGGCGGTCCGTCGGTTCTCCGGATAGTCCTGACCCCAGTTCTCGCCCTTTTCCATGATGAAGGTCCGGAACACCTTTCCGTCACGGTAGTCGACGAGGGCCACGTGGGTGCCGTTGGGGATCGGCTCGCCGCGCTTCACGGCTTCGATCGCCTCGCGTGTCGTCATGATGTGCTCGGTAACTTCGCCGCGCGTCACTGTCGTGTAGTGGATGAGTTTGTCGATGTCGGGCATCGTTGCGCGTGTCGGCTCGGCCTGCACCTGCATCCCCACCAGGATGACAGCCAGCCCGGAGAGAACCGCCCCGCCTACACCACCAATCAAACTTCGCATGGGCACCTCGTAATGTGCGCGTGATCCGACGTCACCGCGTGTATTGCTCATCGGAGACGTGCTCCATCCAATCGACCGACTTGCCATCCAGCGTTTCGGAAATGGCGATGTGGGACATGCCGGTCGTCTCGGTCGCTCCGTGCCAGTGCTTCACGCCTGGCGGTATCCAGGCGATGTCGCCCGGCCGGAGTTCCTGGATTTCGCCCTGCCAGTGCTGGACGAGGCCGACGCCAGCCGTGATGATCAGCGTTTGACCCAGCGGATGGGTGTGCCACGCGGTCCGTGCGCCGGGTTCGAAGGTTACCGTCCCGCCGCCGACGGTCGCCGGTGCAGTTGCCGAAAAACGGGAATCGACGCGAACGGCCCCGGTGAAGTTGCTCGACGGGCCAACCGTCGAGGGATGCGTTCCTGCCCTGGTGATCGATACGGGCTTGTCAGGTTGTGCAAACGCGGCGGACGCTCCAAGGGAGAGAGCAACGGTCATTACGGTTTTCATGTTCATCGGTCACCTGTGATCGAGGAGTTTTAGTCAGGCTGTCCGTGCTACTCGGCAAATACTTCCTTCGCGATCGCCACGGCCGAAACCGCGCTCGGCCAACCGGAATAGAACGCCATGTGGGTGATTGTTTCGACGAGCTGCTCCTCCGTCAGACCGTTCGCCTTGGCGCGAACGAGATGCGAGCGAAGCTGGTCTGGACGGTTGAGGGCAATCAAGGCAGTGACCGTCACGAGGCTTCGGTCGCGCTGGGAGAGCTGCGGCCGCTCCCAGACGTCGGCGTAAAGGACATCATCCGTCAGTTCCGCCAGCTTCGGAGCGATGTCTCCCATCAATTGCTGGGTGCGCGACCGTGCGGAATCAAGATTAGATGCTGGTTGCTGTGCCATACTGGCCTCCACTCCCGTTCCGCAGACGATTGCTGCGGCAAGAATTCCTGTGATTAGTTTCTTCACGTCCAAGTCCTTTCGTCCTGAGACTATGGGGTTTATTCGTAAGGGGGTGAATGAGGTGCCCGTGGGTCCCGTCATCACGTCGAAGCGAGGTGGCGATCGAAGAAAGGCTTTAGCCTGGACAGAGCGGCCTCGACGTATTCGGGTACCCAGTAGGTCTCGATGTGCTTGGCGCCCTCGATCTTGAAGAGCTCCTTGTCCGCTATGCCGGTGGCCTTCGGGAACGCTTCCTCCGTCATGTACAGCGTGTCGGCGGCACTGCCGGCAATCATCAGAAGGGGTACGTCGATGAGCGCGATCTCGTCGACCGCGTCCCAGCGCATCAGGTCCATCAGGCTGCTGGTCGTGTATCTGAAGGTCGAACCGGGGTGGGCGTTGGTGCGCCAATAGTATTCGTATCCCTGCCGATAGAGATCGAACGGCAATGCGGCGATCTGGGCGTCGGTCATATCGGCGTCGCCGGAATAGAGGATTTCGCCGCCAGCCGCTTCCTGAGCTCGGGCCGCTGAGGCCTGCTGAAGGCGACTCTGGATCGTGTCCATCTGACTATCCTGGAATCCGTTGCGACGGACCCGGCCTGAATTGAACATGCTGAGCGTCGCCACCGCCTTGAAACGCTTGTCGGTCTTGGCTGCGGCCAGGGAATACCCACCGCCGCCACAGATGCCAAACAGGCCAAGACGCGTCGTATCGACACCGGGGAAGGTGCTGATGAAGTCAGCCATTCCATGGATGTCTTCGATGCGGTGCTGGGGCTTGTCGGTGCTGCGCGGCGTGCCGCCGCTTCCGCCCTGATACGCGGCGTCGGCCGTGATGGTGATGAACCCGCGCTCCGCAAGCCGCTGCGCGTAAAGACCCGTGGTCTGTTCCTTCACACCGCCGTTCGGGTGGGCAAGAACGATCGTGGGGTACTTTTGCGCAGGATCGTAATCGGGCGGTGTGTAGACGTTGGCGACGATGTCGAGGCCGTTCAGCTTGTACTTGACTGGATGGATGTTGACCTTGCCGGGCTCGTTTCGGGTAATCGCACCGTCATAGACGAGAGTGAACGGGTTCTGCTTGTAGTCAAGAGCCATGGCATTGGTCGGCATTGTTGGCACTCCCAGGATTGCACCGGTAACGATGAGCGCGGAGGCTCCGAGGAACTCGCGTCTTCTCTTATTGATGATTTCGTCAGTCATCGTCTGGCTCCTTTTTCAGGGCTAGCGCCGATGGTTCAATCGAGCTTCTTGTCGGTGAGGAATTTGGATATCTGGTCGGCGATCTCGACGTTGTTCAGGTCCGACATCAGGAAGTGTGTGCCGCCCTTGATGCCGATTTCCGGCAGATGGACAAGGGTCGCATCACCACCGTGCTTGTTCACGGTCTCGACCCACAGCTTGGCCATAGCGAGACGAACGCGCCAGTTATCCTGACCTCTCTCACTTGTCGGCTCGACCGGGAAGTTGTCGCCGTAATAGATGATGATGGGCAGCTTGGTCAGCTTCTCGAAGTCGGCGAGCGGAACTGCCTCGCCCTTCAGCGTGCCAGCGGCGCTTGGCATGTCGGCGGGCACCTCGCCCTGCGGGAAGATGAAGCCACTGCCAGGTTCAAGTGCGACGATGCCCTTGACGTTCGAGCTCTTGATCGCTGTCATCCAGCCTGGGCCTCCCGCCTGTGAGTGGGTAAACAGAATGCCGGGTCCTGTCTTCTGGAACAGGGCCGACATCGCGTCTGAGATCACCTTGACGTCGTATGGACCGGTGTTCGGGGTTACGGAGCGGAAGAATTGGTCGAGTGCTGCCGGACTGCGGTCGAACTGAACATTCTGGAAATAGTCAGGCCATTTTCCAAGACGGAACTGGTCGAAGAAAAGCTGATCGTAGGGTGTCGGTTCAATCGTAGCAGCCACGGTGCTATTGCCCGCGCGGCCACGGCGCGGCTGATCGACAAGATAGGTGGAGAACCCTTTACGAAGGAAGATGTTCTGGAAGCCCTCGCGACCGTCGGGGGTGGTCTCCCAGCTACGGGCGGACTGGAACGCTCCATGCAGCATGATAATCGGCAATGGCTTGGGGTTCTGCGGCACCTGATAGAAGACGTAGGCATGATCGCCGTGAAGCGACTGGCCTTCTGGTGTTGGAGCATTGTTGTTGTACGTTCCTGCCGTCTTCGAGACGGTACCGCCAACGGCAAAGCTGCCCTGATCCTGAATGACGAGGGGCTGAGGCTTTTCCGGAGACTGAGCGCTGGTGACACCGGATGTCAGCAGCGCGCTCGAGAACAGTAGGACAGAGAGGGTCTTGGCGAATGTCTGGGGCATAGCGATCTCACAACATTAAGTTGGAGGAACGCTACTTGAGCATCACCCAGATGATTAGATAGCTATTTCTGATTGAGGCCATTAGCCTGACTTATCAATCACAAACGGTTGATTAATTCGTTACTGGCGGTAGCGCAGTGCGTTGATCATCAGCGCGAACGCCGGAGATGTATGCCTGCGGTTAGGGTAGTAGAGGTGATATCCTGGAAATGGAGCACACCAGTCTTCCAACACGCGCACCAATTCGCCGCTCGCTATCTGCTGCGCCACCTGGTCTTCCGGCATATAGGCAAGTCCGAGCCCCCGTTTGACGGCGTCGAGCCGCATTGCGATGTTGTTGAAGACCAGTTGCCCCTCCACCTTCACCTTCAGCTCGTGGCCTTCCTTCTCGAATTCCCAGGCAAGGATATTCCCGTGGGTCGGCATTCTGATCTGGATGCAGTTGTGCCCCGTCAGGTCCTGAGGCGTTTCCGGCCACGGGTTCTGGCGGAAATACGACGGGGCACCGACGACAGCCATGGACATGTCAGGACCGATCTTCACCGCGATCATGTCCTTGGCGACCTGCTCGCCCAGCCGCACCCCGGCGTCGTAGCGCTCCGCTACGATGTCGGTGAGCCCGTAATCGACGGTGATCTCGACCTTCACATCGGGATTGTCGGGTAAGAACTTGTCGAGCGCCGGAGCGAGGACCGAGATCGCGGCATGTTCGCCTGCAGTGATCCTTATGGTCCCCGCCGGCTTATCCCGCATCTCGGTGAGCGCCGCGAGTTCCGCCTGTATCTCCTCGAATCTCGGAGCGGCGATCTGAAGAAGCCGCTCGCCAGCCACCGTCGGAGATACGCGGCGCGTCGTTCTGGTCAGCAGACGAAGCCCCAGCCTCTCTTCAAGTCCGCGAACGGTCTGGCTGAGCGCCGATTGCGAGACGCCCAGTTTGACGGCGGCCTTTGTAAAGCTCTCCTCGCGCGCCACCATGACGAAGGCGACCAGATCGTTGAAGTTCTCCTGCGGCATTCATTAGACATCCTTATAGCTACATCCCGATTAGTGCCTCTAATCTAAATGGTCGGCAAGGCATATCTTGCATTCATCAAAACAGACGCCTGGTCGTGGAGGACGACGTGGCCGACCAGAAAATGGAAGACATGATGTCGAGCAGCAATCCAACGAGACCATTGCCGAACAAATCCGCCATTCTGGCGATCATCCTGATCAGCTACGTGATGATCGTGCTCGACATCTCCGTCATCTTGACCGGGCTGCCCAAGATACATCAGGAACTGCGCTTCACCGACGCTGGCCTGGCGTGGGTACAGAGTGCCTACACGCTGACATTCGGCGGGTTCCTCCTTCTGGGAGCCCGCGCCGGCGACATCCTCGGCCGACAACGGATGTTCATTATGGGAATGGCGATCTTTACGATCGCCTCGATGGCGATCGGTGCCTCGCACTCGTCGACGTGGATGCTGTCCTGGCGCGCCATTCAGGGGTTGGGGTCCGCAATCCTGGCTCCATCAACACTTGCTCTTATCCAGACAAACTTCGACGAGGGCGACGAGCGTGTCCGGGCGGTGTCGCTCTACAGCGCTGCCGCGGGAGTATCCGCGACCGTCGGACTGATTGTCGGCGGTCTTCTGGCGGATTGGCTGTCGTGGCGTGTCGGCTTCTTCATCAATCTGCCGATCGGCATCGCGATGATCCTCGCCGCTCGGGTCTACGTTCCAGAGGCCTCCAAGCAACCGGGTGCGCTAGATATTCCAGGCGCGATCACCTCCACCTTGGGCATGGGAGCGCTGGTGTACGGCTTCATCCGCTCGGCGCAATCGGGATGGGACGGAATGACGCTCGCCACCTTGGCGTCCTCCGTTTGCCTGCTCGCAGCCTTCATCCAGATCGAGCGTCGCGCGGCACAGCCGATTCTTCCCCTTCGACTGTTCTCGGACATAGAGCGATCCGGAGCTTACGCCGCGAGGGTTCTCTATCTTGGTGCCATGGTCGGCTTCTTCTTCTTCACCACGCTCTTTCTTCAGGACGTCGCGGGCTTCCGCCCGGCCGTCACAGGCCTCGCCTTCGTCCCCGCGACCATGCTGCATGTTCCCTTCGCGATACTTGTCCCAAGACTTATCGCTCGTTTCGGGCGCAACGCCGTTCTCATCGCAGGCATGGCCATTGGTGTAATCGCGATGGGCTGGTTGAGTCGCGCAGGCATCGGCTCGAACTATTGGACCGCGGTGGCGTTACCCATGGTGTTGATCGGGATCAGCCAGGGACTGACCCTGAGCCCCCTTACGTCGTCGGGCGTCGCGCGGATTTCCAAGGAAGACGCAGGCGCTGCATCAGGTGCGGTCAACGTGGCCCATCAGATGGGGAGCTCGGTTGGCCTCGGCATTCTGATCGCAGTCGCCGCCCTTGGATCGGCGGGCCTGGCAGGAGCCGACCTTACGGCATTCCGGGTCTCGCATGCGTTCGACGCAGGAACAGCCATGCTTGTGCTTGCCCTCACAATCGCCGCTGTGACCATCGTTCCCCGCCGCCTGGCGGACAAAAGAAAACCAGGAAGAGGCCGCGCTTGTGGAAAGCGCGGGGTAATCAAGGAAGACAGACATGCAAACACGTAAAATCGGCAATCTAAAAGTCTCTGCTCTCGGCCTCGGCTGCATGGGCCTGAGCCACGGATATGGTGCTGCAACCGCAACCAAGGATGCTGTCACACTTATTCGCGCGGCCCACGATCGCGGTGTCACCTTCTTCGACACAGCACAGGTCTACGGACCTTTCACCAATGAGGACGTGGTCGGCGAAGCGCTTCAGCCGATCCGCAACGGCGTCGTCATCGCCACCAAGTTTGGTTTCGAGCTTCCAAGCCCGGACGGCGGTCAGCACTTGAACAGCCGTCCGGACTACATCCGCCAATCGGTCGACGCATCTTTGAAGCGACTGCGCACGGATGTGATCGATCTGCTCTACCAGCATCGCGTTGATCCGAACGTTCCAATCGAAGACGTCGCTGGGACGGTCAAGAACCTGATTGCGGAGGGCAAGGTTAAACACTTTGGTCTCTCCGAAGCGGGAGCGCAGACGATCCGCAAGGCCCACGAAGTCCAGCCCGTCACAGCGCTCCAGAGCGAATACTCGTTGTTCTGGCGCGAACCTGAAAAGGAAATCATTCCAACTCTCGAGGAACTGGGGATCGGCTTCGTTCCGTTCAGCCCGTTGGGCAAAGGTTTTCTGACAGGTAAGATCGACGAGACGGCGACGTTCGGACCGGGGGACTTCCGCAGCGTCGTTCCGCGTTTCCAAGCGGAAAACCTGAAAGCCAACAAGGCGCTCGTCTCCGCACTCACCCATATCGCGGAGAGCAAAGGCGTAACCCCTGCGCAGATCGCGCTCGCGTGGTTGCTCGCTCAGAAGCCTTGGATCGTGCCTATCCCCGGCACGACGAAGCTCCATCGCCTTGAGGAAAATCTCGGTGCGTCGACTGTGGAGCTGTCGGTCAAGGACGTCGCAGCCATCTCGGACGCACTCGCGAAAATCGAGATTGTCGGCGACCGGTATCCCGCGCATCTTCAAGCCCGAGTGGGCAAGTAACGACATTTTTGGGCTTTGTGCTCCCGTAACTATCGAAGGAAATCAACATGACCAGCTCAATACCCACAGTGACCTTGAATAACGGCGTCGAGATGCCAATCCTCGGCTTTGGTGTCTTTCAGGTGCCCGATCCAGCAGAGTGCGAACGCAGCGTGCGTGACGCGGTCGATGTCGGCTACCGTCTCCTCGACACCGCGACGTCATATGGCAATGAAGAGGCGGTGGGCAACGCGATCCGCAGTCACGGCATCGATCGAAGCGAGCTGTTTGTCACGACCAAGCTGTGGATCGAAGATGCGTCCTATGAAGGTGCCAAGGCCGCCTTCGAACGCTCACTGAACAAGCTCCAGCTCGACTATCTCGACCTCTGGCTCATTCATCAGCCCTATGGCGATGTCTATGGCGCGTGGCGTGCGATGGAGGAGCTGCACAGGGCCGGTCGCATTCGCGCCATCGGCGTCAGCAACTTCTATCCCGACCGACTGGTGGACTTTGCGCTTCACAACGAAATCGTGCCCGCGGTCAATCAGATCGAAATCCACCCATTCCACCAACAGGACGACGCTCAAGCAGTCCTCCGGGAATACAAGGTTCAACCGGAAGCCTGGGGACCTTTTGCGGAAGGAAAGAACGGGCTGTTCACGAACGAACTGTTGCAGTCGATCGGCCAGAAGTATGGCAAGAGCACCGCACAGGTTGTCCTCCGCTGGCTGATCCAGCGCGAGATCGTCGCGATCCCGAAGTCGGTGCGCAAGGAGCGCATGGCTGAGAACTTCCAGGTCTTCGATTTCGAACTCGACCAGAACGAAGTCGCAGCCATCTCCCCGCTTGACCAGAAGGCCAGCAGCTTCTTCGACCATCGCGATCCGGAAAAGGTGAAGTGGCTTGGCACACGTAAGCTTTGAGCCAATGCCGTATGATGACGGCGCGTCGTTATCTCAGAGCATATCATGCCTCAAAATGGGCTCTGAAAGGTTTTACAGATTGCCTTGATCAGGAAGTGGCGGCTTTCGGGATCAAGGTTAGATTGATCGAGCCGGGCGGCTTTCTGACCATAGGGCGGCTGCAGCACCGAGCCAGATCGATCCGAATATCGAATGTCAGTACGGCGAGACTGGTGTTTTTATTGTCTAATAACGATGAGAGGGCCTAGGCGCGTCGATTTCACGTGAAGAGCCTCCGTTACGAAAGCGAGCGCATCATTGGTATCCGCAATCTTCATTGTGCCGCTGACGCGGCGATTAGCCAAAGCCGAGTCGGCAACGACGATTCGACCGTAGAAGTGCCGGTTCATCTCCTCCACGATGTAGGAAAGTGGAGCATTGTCGAGCACTATCTGGCCGCGCCTCCAGGCGAGTGCAGCAAGGCTGTCCACCGGTAAAATGGCCATCTTCTTTTTCGCGTGGTCGAAAGTCGCTTGCTCGCCCTGGCCGACGCGGACGGCGTCATCTCCGTCGATTTCGATCTGGACCGCATTTTCCGTGACGGTCACCTCGGTGTCGTTGTTGCCGTAGCGGACATCGAAAGCGGTCCCGAGCGCAGTAACCGTCGCCATCCCCGCAACAACTGTAAAGGGTCTTTCGACAGCATGGGCGACCCGAAAAAAGGCCTGGCCTTGAAGAAGGCGGACGGTACGGCGGGTTCTGGTATAATCCAACGCGATCGTTGAGGAGGCATTAAGCTGAACCTCAGACCCGTCTTCGAGCGTGATGACAGGCATCTCGTCTGTGCCGGCAATAATGTCCGCTTCCAGGCGCATCGGTCCATCGAACGCGAAAAAGCCGCCCGTCGCGAGGCCTATGGCCAAGAGCGCTGCGATGACCGGTTTTCCCGCACTGCGCGGCTTCACCTTGATGTTGGCGAGCGCAGAATCCGACTGTATTGCCCGGCGGGCATCACCCATCAGGCGTTCAGCGGCACTGTAAGTCCGACAATTTTCCGGGTCGCGATCAAGCCAGTCCTTGAAGCGCGCCTTGTCGGTTGGCGACTGGTTGGCATCGCTATTGCGCAGGATCCAGTCGGCCGCTTCACGGTTGCGTTTTTTTTGAACTTTCGTCGCTCCTTTGGCCGGCATAGGCATCTCCAGCTTTAAACCTTGACCTCTAGACGTTCGACGCCGCCATTGGGGGATCTCTTAGATCAATTCAGGCAATAATCCGTAGTGGTTTTCCGCACGGAACGCGAGAATCTCTTGTTTTACTGGAGAAGACGATCAAGGCAGTGGGCGAAGGCCCGGCGCAAATGTCGGTCCACCATGTTTTTGGAAATGTTGAGCCTGACGGAGATCTGGTCGGGTGTCAGATGATGGAGCCGGTGCAGGATGAAAACGAGGCGTCGCCGTTCCGGCAGTTCGGCGATTGCCTCGCGGAGCGCGGCAAGCCGCGCCTCGATTTCCAGCGACTGATCAGGCGCAGGCCCGCTGCTCGCGACCGAAAGGGCTTCACGCTCCGAGCCGGAGAAAAGTCGAGCTTCTTTCGTCTCGCGACGCTGGCGGTCAATGCCGAGATTGATAGCTGCCCGGCAAAGAAAGGATTTGATCGAGCGTGTTTGTTGCAGCAGGTCTGGCTTGGCGGCAAGTTTCACATAGAGATCGTGCACCACATCCCGGGCAGTGGATGATGGATGGCCGCGTCTGCGAACAGCGTTCGTAATGTCGGCATAGTAAGCTTCCATAGCCCGGTTCAGCAAATCGTTGCTGTCAACACTGTCCCAGACAAGGGGTGAGGGCGAAGAGCTCGACATTGGCAAACAGTTCCCGACCAACAGCCAGTTCAGCATAACTACTGCTGAATCTCGAAGACCGATGGCTAGCTAATCTATAAAACCCATGCAAGTGCAATAGGTTAGAAACATTCAAAACCCACGGGCGGCCTCTGGATAAATCAAGAGTTAAAAACTCATCTTTATGCCTGATTTCGTTGCTCGATTCCATCTCCCACGTTTTGGCTCGGGGTTGCGCATTAGACAGGCTGAATGTTCAAAACAGGCGGCGGTGTGATATTTCGGTAACGGCTGTGGTGCTCACAGCGCAATGCAGAGCGGCGTTCCCGCAACGGGATCGCGGATCACGACTGTCTTCACCTTGAAGACATCCAAGATCGTCTCCGATGAGATGACCGCATCGGGCGTTCCTGCCGCCGTGACCCTGCCGTCGTGGAGTATAACGATATGCTGGGCGTAGCGGGCCGCCTGGTTGATGTCATGGAGAACTGCGACAACCGTCTTTCCGTGCTTGGCGACCAGCGCCGTAATGAGGTTCATCAGCTCGATCTGATGTTCGAGATCGAGATATGTCGTGGGTTCGTCAAGCAGGATCGCTTCGCTTTGCTGCGCCAGCGTCATTGCGATCCACGCGCGCTGGCGCTGACCACCGGAAAGGCTGTCCAGCGCACGGTCGGAAAGATCCGCTGTGCCAGTCAGCATGAGTGCCTCATCGCATGCTTCCTGATCCTGCGCCGACCAGCGGCTGAAAAGCGAGCGATGTGGATACCGTCCCTGCCGCACGAGATCGCTGACCGTAAGCCCTTCCGGTGCGACAGGCCCCTGGAGCAGAACGCCCACCTTGCGAGCGACCTCACCGGTCGAGAGGTCGTTCAAGTCCTGCCCATCGAGAAGAACGCTGCCGCCGGAAGGCTTCATAAGCCCCGCGAAACTGCGCAGAAGCGTGGATTTGCCGCTGCCGTTCGGCCCGATCAGCGCCGTGAAGCGCCGTTCCGGGATAGCGAGGTCGAGCCGCTCGACGATGCGGCGCTGGCCGTAGGCGATGTCGATGCCCTTGCCGGCAATCTTGGCAGGGAGTTGCTTATCCTTGGCCATGGCGGCGTCCCCAGAGAAGATAGGCAAAGAAAGGTGCACCAATGAGGCTGGTGACAATGCCGGCCGGAAGCTGCACCGGCGGCAGGAGGATGCGACCGATGAGATCGGCAGCGACGACGAGGCAGGCGCCGACAAGTGCGGCGACAGGCAGCATCCGGGCATGCGATGCCCCGGTGAGCCGCCGGGCTATGTGCGGCGCGACGAGACCGACGAAGCCGATGAGGCCGGAGGCCGCTACGGCAGCGCCCGAAAGCACCGTGACGAGCACGATCATCAGGCCACGGACGCGATCGACTGGCTGACCGAGGCTCTTGGCCGAATGATCGCCGAAGCGGATCAGATCGAGTTCGCGCGCGGCGAGAAAGGCAAACACTACCGGAACAATGAGTGATAGGGCGAGAAGTTGGACCTTGCCCATATTCGCGTCGTAAACGCTGCCCGCAAGCCAGATCATGGCGCGCTGTACATCGCCAATGTCGCCGAATGCGGAGAGAAAGGTCGTTCCAGCCGTTGCGAGGGAGGAGAGGCCGATGCCGATGAGGATGATGCGGAGCGAGGACGTGCCGCCGCGCCAGGAAAGGGCATAGATCGCCAGCGCCATGATGGCGGCGCCCAGGAAGCTGGCTGCCTGCAAAAGCGCGATCGACGGGTTCTGCATCAGAACGATGACGGCCATGGCCGCCGCCGCAGCGCCACTGTTGATTCCGAGAACACCGGGCTCGGCCAATGGATTGCGCATGATCGCAAGCGTGATCGTGCCTGCGGTCGCAAGCGCCACGCCGACGAGAAGGGCGAGAAGCGCTCGCGGCAAACGCAAATCGAAGACGATCATCGTGCTCTGTGGAGCAGGCTCCCCCATCCCGACGATGACATTGTAGAGTTCCTGCCAGGTCAGAGGAATATCGCCAAAAGCGAGGCTTGCTGCGACGAGGATGGCGAGCAGGAGGGTAAGGATGGTGAGAAGCCGGATCATGCCGAACCTCTAAGGCGCGTTCGGGCGAGATACAGGAAGAACGGCGCGCCGATGAGCGCGATCGTCACGCCGACGGGGAAACTTTGACTTCCAAAGACAAGTCGCCCGACCGTATCGGAGACGACAACCAGCAGCGCGCCAGCGAGCGCCGAAAAAGGGATAACCCAGCGATAGTCAACACCGGCAATCATGCGCACCATATGCGGAACGACGAGGCCGACGAAACCAATCGGTCCGGCAAGTGCCACGGCACCGCCCGCAAGCAGGATGACGACGAGGACAGATGCACCGCGCCAAATGACCGGGTTCTGTCCGAGTGCACGCGAGGCATCTGCGCCGAGGCTGAGCGTCGTGAGATGCCGGCCAAGAAAGAGAGCGGCGAGGAGGCCGGTGAGGATATAGGGCGCAACGGTTTTCGCCTGCGCCATGGTTCTCCCCGTCACCGAACCTGCGGTCCACAGGCGAACTGCATCGAGCGTGCTCTGGTCGAAGATCAGGATCGCGGTGGTCAGCGAGGTCAGGAAGGTTGCGACGATGGCGCCCGCCAGCACGAGCCCGAGCGGGGAGTGTCCGACAGCGCCAATTGAACCGAGTGCATAGACGACGATGGCGGCGATACCGGCGCCGATGAAGGCAAACCAGACATAGATGTCGCCGATTCCCGTGCCAAAGAGTGTCATCACCAAAACGACGGCAAATGATGCGCCGGCGTTGATGCCGAGCAGGCCGGGAGAGGCGAGCGGGTTGTTGGTGACCGCCTGCATGATGGCGCCGGAAACAGCGAGTGCACTGCCGGACAGCAGTGCGGCAATGACACGGGGCAGGCGAATGGTCGTGACGAGAAGATGGTCGCGCGAGCCATCGAACTGGAAAATAGCGGCCGTTATGGTGGAAAACGACATGGCAGATGTACCGAGTGCAACGGCGTTCATGGCGGCAAGAATGAGCAGACAGAGGAGCACTGCGAGTGCAAGCGACCGCACGCTACAGGCAGTGACGGGCCGAGCGGCCTTTCGGTCGATCATTGACCAGCCAGTACATATCGCTCGACATCGTCGAGAATGCGATTTGCCGAACCGATACCGTGGAAACTCTGCCAGGGACCGCGATCGACCCGATGGGCGCGTCCGGCCTGCACGGCTGGCAGCAATTGCCAGAGAGGGTTCTCGGTCACCTGCTTTTCGAGCGCATCGTCCGGGCCGCTTTCGAAACCGCTGGCAGAAACGTAGAGCAGCACGTTACCATCGAGATTGGCGAGTTCCTCCCAATCTGGCCGTTTGACGATCGTTCCATCGGTGACAGTCTCGTAAGTGGCGCGCTTCACACCTGCCTCGCGCAGCACGGCAAAGGGGGCATAGGCGTTAGGCCCATCCACAAAGACAACGAAACGGTCTGGCGCGAAACGGACGGTCGAGACCGTCAGGTTCTGGTCCTTCATCCGCGCGCGGATCCCGGCGACGCGGCTGTCGTAAGCCTTGAGTGCGTCGTTTGCCACGCCTTCCTTGCCGGTCACTTCGGAAAGGCGCTGAAGATATGCCTTCCAGTCCATATGCTTGAAGAGGACGGTTGGCGCGATCTGTGCAGCCTGCTTGTAAATCGCCGAGTGAACCTCTGCCGATCCGATGATAAGATCCGGCTTCAGCGCCGCCACGCGCTCGAGGCTCGGTTCCCTGGGATTGCCGAGGTCGACCATCTTCTGGGCCTTCACCGCGTCGAGAACCTCATCCTCGGTGATCGCCATATAGGGCGTCGCAACGACGGGCGCCTTAAGTTCGATCAGCAGTCCAAGGGTGATGAGCGGATCCAACGTCACGATTCGTTTTACGTCCGCCGGAATACAGAAGGGTGGATTGTAGACACCCTCGGTTATGGCCTTTCCCTCGCAGGCAGCCTGCGAAAACGAGGCGGGAAGGAGAAAGGCGAGAAGAGCGAGACAGAAGCGCAAGGCAGGTATCATTTCGTCGTTAGAGCATTTCCAGGAAGAGGTGCGTAGCGGTTCTACGTCCGGAAAATGCGTAAAAACAAAGAATTGCAGGATTCCTGCCTTTCGAGGAAGGGCGGAAATCCTGCAAGGTGGAAAAGGCTGTGCGGCAAGACGCCCCACAGCCGGGTTCGTCAGAACTTCACGCGGACGTTCAGGCCGTAGGAGCGACCCTTGCCCTGCTGGCCAAAGGGCTTTGCCGCGTCGCGATCCACGATCGTGAAATATTTCTCGTCCGTGAGGTTTTCCACGAAGGCGGTCACTTCCCAATTGTCCTTCTTGAAGCCCGTCTGCGCATTCACGATGAAGCGCGGGTCGATATCGTACATGCCCTTCGTGCCGAAGCGCGAATTGTAGCTTGTCGTGTACTTGGCATCGGTGCCAACGAAGACACCGTTATCGAACTCATAACGTCCGCCGAAAGCCCAGCTTAATTCCGGGGCTTCAGGAAAAGCCTTTCCTGACTGGTCGCCGATGGAAGCATGGTTGAATTCCAGGAACTTCGTATTGAGATAACCGATCGAGGTGAAGGCCGTGAATTGATCCGTAACCTCGTAGGTCGGCTCGATTTCGAATCCCCAGGCTCTCGACGTTGCAGCATTCGAGGTGATGCGATAGCCGGGGATAGCGGGGTTCGGGCGGATTTCTATCTGCTGGTCGTCGTATTTCGTATAAAACAGGTTCGCATTGAGTGTCAGCCGGTCGTCGAGATGCATACCCTTGTAAGATAATTCGACGTTCTGGGAAAACTCCGGATCGTATGTGGCGACCTTGAAATTGGTCGGATCCAGCCGGTCGATATAGGAACCGCCCGAGCGGAATCCCTGCGTATAAGTCAAGGCGACCGTCTGGGTATCACTGAGCTCCTTGGAAATGCCCACCTTCGGCACGAAATTCAATTCGTTCAGGGATGACGGGGTACCCGTCAGGACGGCAGACGGATCGATCAGGCCAAAGTAGTTTCGCTGGTAGTCCCTGTCTTTCAGATAATCGAGACGGCCGCCAACGGTTGCGAACCACGTGGGTGCAAATTCATAGGTAGCTTCACCAAAGACGGCGAAGTTCGATGTTCTGCGATTCTGCGTGTCGCTGAGTTGCACCGGCCCGAAGCCGGGATAGTCTACGATGAAGTCTGTCGCGCCATCCCAGACCTCGTGGCTGCCGTACACGCCGGCAACCCATTTCCAGCGATCGCCTTCGTAGTTGAGGCGGAACTCCTGCGTGAAGATGGAGTTGTCATCTTCGCCAGTGCTTCCATAGATGGTTCCTGGCGTGCCGTAGTCGATGGAGCGCCGGTTGTTGATGCCATATTGATAGCCGGTCTGCGAGGTGAAGCGCAGCGTATTCGAGAAATCATGCGTAACCTCGAGGCCGACATTGTGCGCTTCCGTCCAGCGATATTCCGTATAGGTAACCGGGGAATCGTTGAAGTCGCCGCGGCCTGTATCGAGGCCAACAAGCGCGTCGTTGGGCCGGTCCTTCGAGTAGGAGTAAGTGAGCAGTGCGCGGGTGTCCGGCATTTCCGAGGGCGTAATCAGCACCTTGGCGCGAACAACACCACTGATGTCGGTCGTAAGGTCATCGAAATTGTCAAAAATACTGAAATTTGAGTAATTGGGTTGGGCGTGCGAACGCTCGAAAGCGCCCGAGATGCGCAGCGCTATCTGGTCCTCGACGACGGGCGTATTCACCATGAAGGCCGTGCCCGCGAGGTCGTCGCTGCCAACGGTGCCGGAAAGTTCGACCTGCCTGTCGAAGGTCGGATCTTTCGACTTGATATAGATGGCGCCGGTCATGGCCGCACGGCCTGAAAGCGTCGATTGCGGGCCGCGATAGACCTCAACCTGCTCGACGTCCCAGAGGTTACGTGCCCCGAAACGGGCATTGTAACGCGTCTGAACGATACCGTCGACATAGACTGAGCCGGCCGGCCCGCCGGACGGGACGAGACCTTCAGAACTCATGCCACGGATGACGAACCCGGCGTTGACCGTGGCGCTGTCCAGTACGTTTGCCATGCGACGATAGGTGTCCTGCGTCGTGCGAATCTGGCTTTCGACAAGGGTTTCCGCATTGACGATGGCAACGCTGGTGGTCGTGGCACCCAACGTCGACGCATTGCGGGCGCCGTAAATCGTTATTGCCTCAAGCTGCGTGGTGCCGTCAGCTGTCGCGCCGGAAGTGGCCGCACCGGTCTGAAGCGTCACCTGGTTGCTTCCTGCAAAGCGGGCATCCACGCCTGTTCCGGCGAGCACTGTCCTCAACGCCTGTTCCGGCGTCAGCGTGCCGTTCACACCACGGGTCGTCTTCCCCTCGGCGACCGATGCATCGAACAGGATTTGCAGGCCGGTCTGGGCGGCGAGGTTGTTCAGCGCCGGCGTCAACGGACCGGGCCGCACCGCGATCGCTCGCTCGGACGCCTGTGCTGCAGCTTCTTGCACCATTGCCGGCAGCATGGGGCTCAGCATCACGAGTGCTGTTCCCGCCAGAAACACCGCCTTGAGGCTCGCCCCAGCCCCGCGCGAGACGGATTTAGTCTTAGTCATAGAAACCCCCAATCGTGCGGCGTTCAAGGCGCCGCAAGTTCACCACGAGGAATGGCTACACATTCACTCGTGATCTAGACGATTGACTGTTTGGACTTGGGACTCCGGTCTGGAGAAAAATTTAAGAGAATGATCGCTCACGCGACGCCGAGGTATTGGCGCATGGCGAGACGAAGTTCTTCATCCCGATCGGCGGGTGCCTTCAGCACGAAGGTGGGACAGTATTCACCATCTTCAGCCAGATAAAACCGGAAATGGCCCGCTATCTCAGTTTGGATATTAGAAGAGATCATTCCGGTTCCGGCTCCAAATCAGTCGTACAGTGAAGCCAAGTTCTTGGTTAGCTTCGGATCTGGTGGCGTTCACTTCAGCTAATAATAAGTGAGCGAGTCCGCAAAACCTTATCCCACTTTGGCCAATGGTAGCCGCAAGGTCGTGCCGATCATGATCATCCGAACCGCGTCTTCCGCGGAACGAGCAAGAAGCTTCGGAGCAGACGAGATGGCGTCTTCCAATGAGCATGGCCGTGTCAGGATCGACGCGAAAGCATCGATACCGCAATCCAGATTGAGCCTCACGCCCTTGCCGATCGTACCTGCAAGCGCCACCACCGGAACACCGACCTCCTTGGCGCGCCGCGCGACCTCCGCAGGAACCTTGCCAAAGGGCGTCTGACCATCGAGGCTTCCTTCCGCGGTGATGACCAGATCGGCATCACGAATGTAATCGTCGATTTCCAGATATTGCATGACAATCTCATAGCGGGGATGAAGTCTGCCGCAAAGCAGACCGAGAACGGCTGCTCCCAGTCCGCCCGATGCGCCAGCGCCCGGCGCTGAGCCGACATCAAGACCGGTGACGTCTTTGATGCGGGCTGCGTAGATTTCCATCGCCGCAGCAAGATCTTCCACCTGTTCCGGCGTCGCACCCTTCTGTGGCCCAAAGACGCGGGCGACACCACGCTCGCCAAGAAGCTGGTTGTGCCAGTTGACGGCGGCATCAATGCGCACATGTGCGAGGCGTGGGTCGCGGGGGCTGATGCCTATACGGTTCAACTGCGTCAAAGCTGCACCGCCACGATCCAGTTCGTTGCCGTTGACATCCAGCAGGCGGATGCCGAGCGCCTGTGCCATGCCGGCACCGCCATCGTTGATGCCGCTATCGCCGCAACCGAGCAAAATCCGCTTGGCGCCCAGGTCGAGCGCTGCGCGCACAAGCTCGCCGACACCATAACTTGTGGTCAGGCAAGGATTGCGACGATCGCGTGGGACGAGGCTGAGGCCTGCAGCAGCAGCCATCTCGATCACTGCTGTTGGCTCGGCGCCACCACCAAGGAAACCGACAAAGGCCTGCACCGGCTCTCCGACCGGTCCGGTGACGGTGACAGGATGGATCGTGCCATGGGTGGCGCCGACCAGCGCCCGGGTGAATCCTTCGCCGCCGTCAGCCATCGGCACCTTGGTGACGACCGAGCCTGGAGATGCGCGCAGAACGCCTTTTTCGATGCAGTCAGCGGCCTGTTCGGCAGAGAGGCTCTCCTTGAAACCGGAAGGGGCGACAACGACGCGGAAGGGCATGGGAATTATCCTTTCATGACATGTTTGTGACATGAGGAAAACGTGATGGCCGAGTGCTTATTCCAGCCACCAAGAAATTTATTCGGCTAAATAAAAAAGAGCCCATAGCCGGGCTCTTGAGGCTTTTAGATTGTTGTTTTTGCTTATTGTTCTGTGGCGAATTCCTGTATCGGCCACAATACGGTTGCCACCAGAATAAGGAGAAACATGAAAGGCGGGACAAGGATGTAACCGAGCTTGCGCAGATCGGCCTGTGTAAAGGCCGGGGGCTCCAAGCCACCGAACAGCACGACCGGTTTCGCCGATACCATGGTCATCTGGCAAAAGCCGCTGGCCAGTGTGACGACCATCACAAGAATTGAGGGATCGACGCCGAGGGCCGAGAGCGGCAGCGCAAAGGCGGGGATGAGCACCGTGGCCCGCGCCGTGCGCGATGTGATCACCAGATGGGAAAAAGTGGCGATGATGACGGCAAACGAGATGATTGCGATCGGTGCGGTGATCATGCTTTGGCGAAAGAGGCTCACCAGCCGATCGGCCAGCATCTGGGCCGTGCCCGTTTCGATTAATGCTTCACCGATGACCAATGTTCCTGCCATGAACAGCAGCAGGTTCCATTCGACGGTTTTCAGGGCGGCTTTCAGCGTCATGCCGGAGACATTGGGCATGCACAACACAAGCGCTGCCACCACGCCGACCAGCGCCATGCCGATGCCGTGAAGGGATTGGGTGGAAAACATCAACACGGTGGCGCAGACCACTGCGGCGACGGCGATCTGTTCGCGCGAAAGCGATGTGGGGCGTTTTGGTGAGACGTTTCCACCTGGTGCCATTTCGCGTTCCTCCCTCGTCAGGAACACGTGCAGAAGGATGATGCAGGCAATCAGGCAGGTAGCCAGTGAAAATGGGCCGGCCAGAACCAGCCAGCCGATGAAATCCGGTTGGCTGCCGGTGAGGCGAGACAGGAAACCGGCAGCAACGAGATGTGCGCCGGCACCGATCAGTGACGCACCGGCCGAGAGCAGGATGACGGTGGGAAAAAGCAGGCCGAGTGCACGGGAAATCCGCGCATTGCCAATTGCGGATGACAAGCCAAGATAGACCGGCATCAGGATTGCGGCGCGGGCAGATGTCGAGGGAATGATAAAAGCGGTTGCGAAGGTAAGAAGCGTCAGCATCCAGAACATCGAGCGGATACTGCGCATCCTGGGCATCAGGCGATCCATCACCTGCTCGATCAGGCCCACATGCCGCAACACGCCGGCAATCACGAAGGCCGACAGAAGCAGCCAGATGATGTCATTGCCCAGCGAGCGATAAACCTGATCCTCCGGTATGGCGCCGACGACAGCCAATGCGACAGCACCTGCCAGCGCGACCGGAGTCTCCGGCAACTCAAGGATGGTCCATGCGGTGATCGCCGAGAAGAAGATGAAGAGCGTTGCCCGCATCGACATAGTCAGGCCATCGATTGCCAGAAAGATCAGCACGGCTGCAAAACCGATGAGCAGTGCTGCGACCACCTGCTTGAGATGTTTCAAAGATACAACAGGTTCGGATACCACAGTCGCCGTTTGGTCTTTCTGCGGATTTGCCATGGGCAAGGACATGAGGTGCGCCACCACTTGGCCTCCTTTGGATTACGCCGTCATCAGAAGGCTGTTTCAGATCGTGGGGAGGCGGTCAGTCGGCCTTGGATCTCCCTGTGTCTGGTTGTGAACGTTTGATGACGGCTGATATTCCCGGCCGTGATGCTTTTTCGAGAAAAGAAGAGATGCCGAAAAAAATGTATGGCGCTCGGAATAAACCGGCTTCAACGGCGTTCATCGACTGGTATCGACATGAAACATGGAAGGAGAACAGTCATGAGCCAAGTTCTTGCCACGAGCGCGATGGCCCTGCTTGCCACCGTCACACTGGCGGCGTCAGTACATCAGGCCCAAGCCATGCCGCAGGTGCACCCGCACACAGTCGCATCCTCGCAGGTTATCCTGGTGGGCGATGATGATGACGACGATCGCCGTTATGACCGTCGGTATCGTGGCGGGGATGACGGATGGCCGAGATTTCGTGGCGGTTCCCGTGACTATGACGATGATGACGACGACGATGATGATTGATATTCCGTCATCGAAAACAGACATTTCGTGCCCGGCCATGCGCCGGGCATTTTGTTTTCAGGCACAGCACTAGCGACATCAACTCTGGCACAGAACCTTTGCGTTCAGAAGGCCCCAGCCGAAAATCGCGTCCTTGCCCGGCTCTCCCATGTCGTTTGCCGAACGCGTGAGGGCATCCGCAACCTCATCCGGTCTCATTTCGGGGGCGGCGCCGAGTAGCAGCGCGGCGGCGGCGGCGACGAAGGGTGCTGCAAACGAAGTGCCGCTCTTTTGCCTTCCACCGGAAACGGAAGCGGCTGTCCATACACCGACGCCTGGGGCAGCAATGTCAATATGCTCGCCACGAATCGCACGGCGGTAAGGCTTCATATTTCTGTCCACGGCCGTTACGGCGATTACATCCGCATAAGCTGCGGGATAGACCGGCTTGGCGTTCGGGCCGTCGTTGCCGGCGGCCGCGATCAGGATTGTGCCCTTCGATATTGTGGCACGCACAGCCTGTTCGAACAGCCTGTTCGGCGGCCCGCTCAGGCTCAAGTTCACGATCCGGATGTTTCGGACGGCGAGCATATCGAGAGCCCGGATGAGATCATAAATGTCTGCGATATCGGCGGCCTTGCGATAACGCTGAAAGGCATCAATCGCGACCAGTTTGCCGCCGGGCAGCAGACCCGGAGCGCGGCTGCTGGCAGACCCGACCAGAAGGGCGGCAACGGCAGTGCCGTGCTGCGCTGCAGATGTCGGCTCCGCGCCGTCTCCCAATCGCAGCACTTCGATCGCCGCATCGGCAAGCGAGGCATGATCGGCGTTGATGGCAGTGTCGATCAGGCCGATCGGCAGGGGCGTGGCGCAGCTTGTGGCCCGTCCATACCCGGCATGCTGTGGCCAGTCGACGATATGCCTTGCCAGCTTGCAGTTGCCGCCGGGGCAGGGTGGCGTTTCCTTCTGCTCGGGCTGATAAAAATGATTGAAATCCACAGAAGCGGCAGGTGCCGCGGTGCCGACTGCCTGCCGGGCCGCCTCAAGCGTCATGCCGCGCGGTATCGTCAGCTTGACCATTTCGCTGCCGGTAAGCGCGATAGGCGTCCGTTCGTCGACTACGAACCCGTCCTGCATCAGGTTTGCGATCGTGGCCTCTTGGAGTCCCAACGCTACGATTTCATTTGGGGCACGATTGGGAACGGAGACGGTGCGTGTTGGGGGTGCGCGGCGTTCCGCCCGTTTGAATGGCCAGCCGAACAGCGAACGCAAATCACCTCGTGGCCGCCGAGCATCGTAGCCGTTTCCGCCATTGGAAGAGCCACCGTGGCTGCCGCTGCCACCATCGTCTCCATCGTCATCGCCTCCGTCGTCATCATCAGCAAACGCCGCGGTGATTCCGGGTGCGATACCAACGGACTGAAGCACTGGCGGCGCAGTCACGCCGCCGCCAGCGATGAGAATCGCGATAAAAAACCTGAAGCGGATCGGTGAAGTCATCGACAAGGCGCTACCTCCGGTGGAAAACAGCCGAAGCATTCCTAACATATACGGGAACGCTATCTTGGATAAACGTTTGTCTCGACAAAATATTCCGTATCGTGCCAAACAACATACATGACGAATGACACGCCCACAGTGCCGCAGCGGTTGGTTGAGTTTCTGCCCAACCTGCGTCGGTTTGCGATCTCGCTCTGCCATTCACGTGAATTGGCCGATGATCTCGTGCAGGCTGCTTGCGAGAGGGCAATCGTTGCGGCCGAAAGTTTTGCGCCCGACACCCGCTTCGATGCCTGGATGTTCCGCATCCTGCGCAATCTCTGGATCGATCATCTCCGCCGCGCCCGCACTGCAGGCCAGCAGGAGGAGATCGAGAAAGCTTATGACGTGTCGGTTCCTTCTGGAGAGACCGCAACCCATGCCCGCATGGAACTGATGGAAGTGGCGACCGCCATGCAGAAATTGCCGGAAGAACAGCGCGAAGTGCTGGTTCTGGTCTGCGTGGAAGAACTGAGCTATCGCGACGCGGCCGATGTGCTCTCCATCCCCATCGGCACGGTTATGAGCCGTCTGGCGCGGGCGCGTAAAAATCTGGCTGAACTGACGGGAATAAGTTTCGGGGAGAAACGTTCGTCCGATACGAAAGGCGGCGTTGCATGACCATGGAACATTTTGACGACGAGACACTGATGGCGTTCGCCGATGGCGAACTTGACGCCGCGACCGGCCGGCGTCTGGAAGCGGCGCTTGAGACCGACGATGCCCTGGCCGAACGTCTGGCCGTCTTTCTCGACACACGAATGGCGGTTGGATCTGCCATGAAACCGCTGATCGATGAGCCGGTGCCTGAAGCGCTTGCCGCAAACGTGCGGCGTATGGCCGAAGCCGCTGAAACCAAGGCTGCGAGTGCGGCCGAAAACAATGTCCTTGCTTTCCAACCACCCGGAAAGCGGACGGCAGCCCGCAGCGGGCAGCCGTGGATGATGCCGATCGCAGCCTCCATTCTTGCCGTCATCACTGGTGTCGGCGGTTATATGGCAGGGCGTGGAAGTGTCGAACCGGGTGCCGCCCTCGAAAGCGCCCTTTCCGCCGCCCTCGACCGGCAACCCTCCGGCAGCGATGTCGCGCTTGGCAAATCCGAGGCGCTGCATATCGTTTCGAGTTTTATCGATGGCCAGGGTGAACTCTGCCGGGAATACGAGGTGAAACGACAGAACGACGCGACGGCAACCGTTGCCTGTCGCTCGGATGGAAACTGGGTCACGCGTCTTGCTCTGTCGTCGCCACGTGCGGAGGGGTATGTGCCGGCATCTTCCCAGGAAACGATCGATGCCTATCTGGCCTCGATCGACGCCGGTGAACCGCTTTCCGCCGAAGCGGAAAAAAACGCGCTTGCGGGCAAGGCCGAATGATTTTTCAGATGCGCGCGGGATAAGTTCCGATCTGCACCGTTCTTCTCGCATATGCCGCGAGGAGAACGCGATCATGGCGCAGGTTTTGGGGCGAAAACAAGCCTTTGACCATTTGTTAAATTTAAGGCAGGGAAGACCAGTGTTTAACCAGGCCGCAGGTTCGTATCCCGTTCAACGCGAATGGGTTGGAGTGGCCCGCTTTACGGGCTAACGTGGTCCTAGGCACCATGCTTTCGGAATGACTTAAACCAGACAAAATGCAGGGCTCATCGCCGAGGGACCCTCAAGTCTACCCTTGCAGATTGGGGTCACGAAAACGTTGGGACGCGCGTGCACCTCGATCTACGTATTCCGGCGCACAGGATGGCTTTACGCCTCAGTCGCTCCTCGGCTCAACAGAGACTGTTGCGGTCCTCCCCGCAATCAGGCTGACCGACTTCGGAACGTCGTCGATCTCAATTCGCACCGGAATCCTCTGGGCCAGGCGGACCCATGAAAATGTCGGAGCAACGCTAGCCAGCGAGCCTGCAGAATCGCTTCGCTCGCGATCCTCAATCCCGGCGGCAACACCTGCGACATGGCCGATAATCGGCTGCCGTTCTCCCATTATCTCGATCTTCGCGCTATCTCCGACATGGATCCGCGGGAGTTTTGTTTCTTCAAAGTACCCCGCAACGTAGATGGCGTCACTTTCTATTAGCACCCCGACCGCATTTCCGGCGGAGACATAGTTGCCTCGACGTAAAGGGAAGTTCGTGATTTTGCCCGAGACTGGCGCTCTTACGGTTGTTCGGTCAAGGTTCAGCTTCGCGAGATCAAGGGCGACGAGTGCCGATTGGTAAGTGGCGTCTGCCTGGTACCGCAGGCTTTCTGCGTGCTGCCGCTCCTTGAGGCTGGCGGCTTCTTTGGAGGCGAGCAGTTGATATCGTTCGAATTCGATTTTCGCCAGATTCGCTGCGGCCTTACTGCTCTGCACTTGGGCCTCTGCCTGGCGCAGAGAGAGTTCGAAACGGTTTGCTTCGATCCGAAACAGGGGCATCCCTTTCTCGACTTGCGCGTTGTCGGATACCAAAACCTCTGTGACGGGTCCCGACACATCTGGTGCCAGACGAACGATATCTGCCCGGATGTGAGCGTCCCGTGTCCACGGCGCTTCCATGTAGAAAGACCACAGGTGCCAGCTTAGAACCGCTGCGCAACATGTCATGGATAAGGTCAATAGGGCTCTGCCAAAGGTGATGGTAAAATTTGTCATGTCTGCAACCAGTTGAGAACAGCGGAAAGCACGCCAAGGAGAGTGATATAAAGTGCGAGGTTGAACAGTGAGCGATGCCACACCGCTGAATAAAGCCTCAGTCTGCCGAACACCGGCATGAGCACCCGGAGCAGGCCGTATGCACACACCGCGAGTGCGGAGAACCAAGGCAGGAAGACACCATAGAGGTCGAATTGTCCGGTCACTTGGCATTCCTATTCGATGGAGACGTTGTCGAAACCGGAGGATTCTTCTCCGGTGCAAGGCACAGACGAAGAGCGGCCGCGTGCACTATGAGTTCCGTGTCGGCGTCCGTTACGCAGAGGTCCGCGGTTGAAAGAATAAAGGCGTCCAGCATACCAAGTGCACGCTCCATGGCCTCGCCACGCTTGGCGGGCGTCATCCGATACAAGAGCTCCAACGCCGAGAAGATGACTTCGGCCTGGACACAAACAGGTATCGAGGCTTCGTTCGAGCGCACCTGCATTGCCGTCATGTGGAGCCCCGCGCGCAGGTCCCTCATCAGGTCGGTATCGGATGTGTCGGAGGTGGCAGGTAGTTTCGCTGCCCTGACTGCAAACATGCCTGCCACGTCGATGACGTGATGGCGCGTGACATGCGCGTCGGCATGCTGGCCCCCCGCGATCCCGGCGATATGCGTCTGTGTCACTGAGAAAAGCCTCCTGGCATTCGTCTCGGCCCTCACAGATCGGAAGATGCCGCACACCACGATCGCCCAGACCATCCCAAGAACAGTCGCGGTACCCGAGTTTACAAACGTCATGAAGTCGCTGCTCTGGTGTGCCTGAAGAGTAAGAAGAAGTGGAAAGTTTATACAAAGGCCCATGCCGACGATCGCAAGCGAAGGCACGGCAAGGCAAATCCCTGCAGGTATCAGGAAGAGGCCTAGTGCAGCGACAAGCGGCACAAAACCATCGATCAGCGGAAGGATCGCGAAGGCATAGACGGACGCCGCGATGACCGACCCGATGGTGACGTACACGAATTTGCGCATGGCTGGCACCGGATCGTCCATCGTCGCCAGAAGGCAGCAAAGTACGCCTGAAATCTGGGCAAATGTCATGCCGTCGGTCCACGCGCTGGCGATCCAGAAGGTGATTGATGTTGTGAGGCAGATCGCAACCGCCAGTGCCGAAAGCAACGCCATGGCGATGTCAGCGTGCTGGGATGGGATGTTTTCCCGAGACGCGAAGCGACCAACTGCCCTCGCTGCATTCTCTTCCTTCAAAGCGTCTCGAAGCGACTGATACTCACGAGAAACTTGAGCAATATCCCGCAAGTTCCGCGAAACATTAGCAAGAAGAAGCACTTCCCATGATCGAGGCGCTTCGAAAGAGGCTGGCGCATTGGTTTTGATCCCGAAGAGTTCCGGGGAGCTTAACGATGTCGATCCGATCGCCGCAATCATCGACATGGCCTGCTCCGTGCCCGGAGTGCCGAGTCTGGAGAATGCCCTTCGCTGATCCTCGAGTTCGCTCAACAACGGAAGAATGGCGACCATGCGGTGCTGCAGTGACCTCAGAAGCGAAACGGCAGATCGATATCTCGATCCGTCATATCGAAGGTGGACCGTGAACGACCGCAGGTCCGCCGCTTCTGCCGCCAAGGCGTATCGTTCCGCTCTGTTTCGGGCTTGATCCGCCCTGGCGGTTGCAGTTGCCGCAAGGAGCGCCTGCGCCCTTGCCATCCAAGCATCGATCCGCCCGAGCAGTGCTGTGCCGACATGGACTGGAAAAACAACGTGGCTGACGATCGAGGCACACAGGATCGCAAGTCCGATCTCCTCGACCCGCGCAACGACAGTGTCAAACGTGCTTGCCGGCGCCGTGACAAGTGGCAATCCTGCGAGAAGCACGGTGTATCCGGCCAGCAGGGAAACATAGCTGCGGGGTGTGCGGTCAAGAAGGCTGATGAACGTGCATCCCGACACCCACAAGATAATCGCTGCGGAAAGCAGTGCGGGTGAGTTCACGAGATTTGGGACCATAATGATGGTCGCGCCGCCCCCGATCAGCGTTCCCAGCAGTCGATAGAACGATTTTGATGAGATAGCGCCCGAAAGGGGATGAGCAACGATGTAGACGGTTGAAACCGCCCAAAACGGTCGCGGCAGATCGAACCTGATTGCGATGTAATAAGCAAGCATTGCCGCAAGGAACGTCTTCAATGAAAAGATCACGTTCCCGGGGGTGACAAAGGTTCGAGCGCTCATAAGTCATCCACCGGGTGAGCGTCGACCTGCGTCGCGCCTCTGTCACCCCTGGAGGTGGTCAGTCCATAGAGTTCAGGCGAGACGTAGCAAAAAAACGGTGTCGCTAAACATGCATGCATATAAGCATCCGACAGATCAGCGCGTGAAACGACCGACGATGTCCGTGACCGGCGGGCAAACCAAACGCCAACTCTCTCAAGGAAGGTTTTCACGGCCATTCGCGCGATAGCTATGCGACTGGCCCCGCGCCCCACGCTGTCTGGAAGCATGATGCAATGCTTGGAATAGCACGTCTGAGGCAATCGAATTTCTGTCTGAAAGATATCAGACCAGTATCCAGGCTCATGATGTTGCACTGACATCGTCATTCTCCGAATTATCTGGGATGACTCTATCGACAAAGCCTGTTGATGAATTTAGATATCCTCTCAAATGATGACTAAATTCCACCATCCGCCCCTATCCCTTTCTGCAGCCTTGGGCGACCACGACCTAGAAAAGTCCGCGGCGCGAGTGCACGCTGTGAGGATCGACGTATCCCAGAACGAACGGGAGGCACCTGAACACCGCCACCAAAAAGGGCAGCTTGTCATGGCCTCACGGGGCGGCGTGACATGTCGCGTTCCAAGCGGGATGTGGATGGTGCCGCCCCATTGCGGCGTCTGGGTTCCCGGCGGCATGCCGCATAGCAACGTGGCAACCGCCAACGCCCGTTTGTTTTTTCTGTTCATCGAGCCGGGCGCCGCCGATCTGCCAGACCGGTGCTGCACACTGTCTCTATCCCCGCTCATCCGGGAACTTATCATTGAGATGGCTAATCAGCCCGCAGCAGTGACCGCAGATTCAGAACTCATGGCAACACTGCTTCTGTCGGCGTTGCCGCGGATGCCGATAGAGCATCTTCATCTCCCGCTTACAGATGAGCCCCGGCTTGTGCGGATTGCATCGGAGCTGGCCGACTATCCCGCCGATCGCAGTACGATGGCGCTATGGGCAAGGCGGGTGGGGATGAGTGAGAATTCGCTCGCACGTCTCGTCCAGCACCAGACCGGCCTCACATTCGGTCGTTGGCGACAGCAACTGCAATTGATCGTCGCAATCCGCAGCCTTGCGGCCGGGTCGACAGTTCAGCAGGTTTCGGGCGACCTTGGATATGAATCCGTGTCTGCGTTTATCACCATGTTCAAGAAAGCGCTTGGCACATCGCCAGCCAGATATTTAGGTAACTTTGACCGGTAGCATCATGAAATTCAGTTATCACCTGAGAGGAGATAAGGCATGTTCACCCACATCATGATCGGCAGTAACGACCTGGAGCGGTCTAGAAATTTCTACGACGCCACCTTTGTTGCCCTAGGGGGCAAGCCCGGCGAGATGGATGCGCGAGGCCGACTGCTCTACGCACATGAAGGAGGGCGGCTGATGATAACGAAACCGATCGACGGGAAGCCGGCGACCGCTGCCAACGGCGGAACGATCGGTATTGCGGCGACGACCCCCGACCATGTCGTGGCATGGCATGCCGCTGGTGTCGCACACGGCGGCACGTCAATCGAGAGCCCGCCTACGGAACGACCGAACGGCGCGTTCGTCGCATATCTTCGCGACCCCGACGGAAACAAACTTTCCGCGCGGACGCATCAGCTGAAATGAGGTAGCTGTGCGTAGCTCCTAGTCATGCCCAGCGACCGATATCGAAATCCGAATGGACGAGGACGCTTAACATAAAGAGACGGGGTTGGAGACCTTGCGGGTCAGTTCATCGACGTCATCTGCGGCAAGAGAAGGCAGGGCACTTAGAAGAACCAGAATAGACCCGCTGCGTACATTTTTTGTCGCCGTGGAGAGCGCATATTGTTCGAGGTCGCGGCTTCAATTGAAGTACGCAACTATAAACACGCTCGATTTTGGGTTGAACGGCAGGCGACGAGGTAGCTCTCCGGGTTAGACTAGGTGATCATCAGAGGTCTGTTTCCTATAAGGAGCGACTGGCCGACCTCGTTGCATTGACCGGTTGGCGAACGAAATCGTGAGATGAGCCTTGCTGCAGACGTCGAACCTTCATCGCCTCGCGAAACATTGGCTTCTAACTGACGGGAGAACGGGGTAGTGCTTTTGAAACCCTGGCCGCGACCGGATCGGAGACAGGAGACAAGTATGTCAGCGCTCAAGGACAACCGTGAGCATTGCATGATCAGAAATGCGTTCGAAGCTTTTGTTTAACAAGGGGTCTGCCGCGTCAACTCTTGTAACAGCATCCTTCCATCTCCCGCCCTTACGAAGGATCGCGCGGTCGGCCTTGAAATTCGACAATGCCGTGGGCAATGTCTGCAGAAGAGTTGTGCCCTTTTCAAGTCCGGCGCTCAGATCTTTGTAAAAGCGACGTTTTATCGAACCCCAGTGGTTCAGGTCCCCGATCATAATGTCCGCTCCGTGAATGACACTTGTGTCGACAAATACGGGAACGATATTCTTGTCCATGCTTGTGAAATTCGGCCCGGGCAAGTGCGCGGACGTAATCGTGATGTTGGCGTAACTGCGGGGCATTTTCACTGCTGCGGTGATGACGCAACCATCCCGATACCAACCTGTTTCCTGATTGGCGACCTTGGCACCCCATCGTTTGACGGAATCCAGCCTCAAATGATAGTCCTGCCCCTTAACGGAGTAGACGGGGTTGGTATCCGAGTGGAGTTTTTTCTTCCCGATAATGCCTCCGTCTTCATCGCTGTCAATGTCGTCTGATCCCTCGACAGCAGATGCCGACCGTTTCTTGTTCAGCGACGTTTGCTCGATGACTGGAACCGCTGTCGCGTATGGGTTCGTGATATATGCCTTTCTCAGCAATTTCCGTGCATCATGGGCTGCCTGTATAGCCTCCTGATTGGCTTTATCGATATAGGGGCGCAGATTTGCCGGAAAGCCGAGCTTTTTGACATCGAGAACTTCGATGCCCTGGTAAATTATAATTATCCACTCACGGGTGTAGGCAAGGCCGCCACAATCAAAGGCAACCACGGTGGGCGAATATTTCGCCCTGTGTGGATCGAAAGCCTGTTTTATCAAGTCCACGATAACGTCTATCGAATTCAGTCCACGGGCCCTTGTCCTTGGCGGAGCATTGATTTCCAGCAAGGTCCCTAAAAATTTGCGGTCCTTATTATCGCCATCCTCAAGGACCGCCACAATATGATCAGCCACATCGCGGGAGAGTTCACGGGCCTTGCTTTCTGAAAAGTTCTGTAAATTCCAGGTGAAGACTGAAATATTCATTGGCGACAACCAACCTGCTGGAAAAGATTTATAACAAGTTTCATGTATCAGGCGCCCGAACCCGGACACATGCCCGGGTTACATAGTGCGCAATGCTCCTTCTCACGCATCAGCGATCGGACGGGATCCGGTCTGCAAGAAGAATCCGGGGTGCGAGGAAATTGACTTTTTCCTCGCGATAGAAACCTATGCCGATAACATCTTTTGCCGCATCCGCGATGACGCCCTTCTGCGCAACGACGAGTTGGTCTGCATCCCGCAGAGTGTCGGAGCGCGAACTCATCGGGGCGATCCATTCGGCATGGCCGTCATATCTGTACATCGGGCTTAGTATCGTGGTTCCCGGGACGAAGGCAAAACGCATTTCGCTTATGGGATGGGACGGCAGATAGAGCAGGCTGTTCTGGATAAAGCATTTACCTTGTGCCTTGTCGCTCCAGATATAGGCAGACTGCTCTGGATCGGCCTCATCCGGCTCCCGCTCCTCATATACCCATTGGCATGTGGATGAACCGGTTCTCTGGACATAGAGTTCGCATTTCAAACCCCAGCCATCTCGGGTCCGGCCACGGTTATATGCCTTGAATCTCAGGCCCCTGACCTTGCCCCTGACCGGGATGGGAAGGCTGCAAAAGGAATAGATGGAGTATGGAAAAACGCTCGTGTCCCGGGGAAAGTCCTGCGTGAATGATCTGCCTGCATCGGCAGTCATAACCGCAGACCATCTCTGACGGTCGGTGTCGGCCTGTTCCTCGAGGCTGACCGGATAAGACTGTCCGTGCATATTGTTCGCCGTGCCGGATGTTGCAACCTTCGAGGTTTCGGTGATGGGCTTCAGATAACCTTCACTCGTCAAGGCCCACCGCTGGCGTTCGCTCGCGGCCCTAGTCCTTGCGCATAATTGCCCGTTGCTATCGGCGGTCAGCAGAAGCTCGCTCTCCACATCGCCATCAACTGCCTTGATACGGCTGGTGATCACGCCATCGCCGCCCATGGTCCATACCTGGTGCGCACCGCCAAGATCAGGCAGCATGACCACGCGGGAACCGATATCAGGTGCTATTTTGCTGACGCATTCTGCATCCTGAACAGACAACACCATCTTGTTGTCGCGGGAGCCCAGCTTGAACAGTCCATCGGGCTTTGTCGAAGGCAGTTGCGCAAATGTCTTCAGGTCGAGCGAAGGTGTGATCTCGGTGAGGTTCCAGATCTCCGTTGCGTTGGCGCTTTTTGCTTGCGGCCGCGCAACCAGCCTTTTTGCCTGGTTGACGGCGAGTACATAATTCCCTTTCATGGTGGTGCTGGTAAAGGTTCCCGCACCGGAATATGCCCATTGCTGATGCTCGGCCATGCCCACCTGCTTCAACAGGACCGGAAGTTCCGCCTGTTTCGAGCCTGCTTCAGCCTCTCCTATACTGATAGCAAACTCGGCTGTCGCTCCACGACCCTTGAGGCCGGCCGGGCGAGTAACAAACGCGATGAGATGTCCCTCGGGACTCATTCTCCAGGCTTGCGTATCCGACGGGATGATTTCCACCAGGCCAATGCTGCCTCCGTCAGTCGGCGGTACTTGGCTGATAGTCAGTCCGCAAAGGTGCGCGGCATTCTCGGCAAGGAACCATGTTTCAGCGGCCAGATTGCCCAGACGATCCCCATATTCCCCGTAGAAAATAAATGCTGCGTTCTCCCTGTATAGCAGATCACGTTTGGTACTCCTTGCAGCGAATTCGCCGAGGATAGACCAGCACGCATCTCTCAGGTCGGTAGGAAGAAGATTGATGCTCGGTACGAGATCCTCACGCTGCACAACGCTCCAGCGGCGGTAATCAGATAATGAACGGATCCAGCCGCCGGCATCCTGGACAAGACCGCCTTCTCCGCCCATAGCGTGAAATGTGGCCGACTGGTTTTCTTTCCGTGAGTTTTCACTCGCCTGATCCTGCGAGGAATCTTCGCCCTCGACAGATGCCTCGACATTGGCGGAGACCGTTTTCAGGTTTGCTTTTACAGAGGCTGCGAAACGTTTTGTAACGTCGCTCGTCGTCTGCGCACCTTCGTATGTTCTGGTTTCGGTGGCGAAAAGGCGACCGCCAACAAGGATCATTGTCGGGGCGAAGTGGCCGAAAGCGTCGAGCACTTTCCGGAGTGCTGAAAACCGGCCTTCGATGGTCTGGTAATCGTCCATCACTTCGCGGCACGCATCGATGAATTCCTGGCTGGCACAGGGCTTTCGATCATCGAATGACAATTCGATCCGGGGCAAAAAGAAGTTCGAGGTTATGAAAACCTGCTTCTGCAGGCCGCCAGCCCCCTCCTGGCTTTGCCGTGAGGAAGAGACTGCAACGCCCAGGCCGCCCCGTACAGCCACACCGGCACTCACCGCCAGCGAGAACTTCAGGTTAGTGACGCCATTCTTCTGGTTCTGATGCACCTCTTCCGAAAAAGCGAAATAATTCTCGAAATATCCTGCAAATGCCGGCTTTCGATACAATGGCTTGGCGACGACGATATTCGCGGGCTGCGCAGAGAGCGCTTCTGCTCCGGGTCGCCTCAGCACATCCCTGAAACCGACCTGAACCTGGTTCGAAGCACGCTGATCGATTGCCACACCGCGATAGAATCCGACGCGATCCAGCAGGTCTTCCCTTTGAGCCGGCGTCAGATCGAAAAAGTCCTGACTGTCGTTGATCTGGAGATTGGCCAGATTCATCAGCGTGGTTTTATCGCGCGCCGTAAACTCATGATTTGCAATGGACATCTCGTCCATTTTTTCCACGAGCTTGCTCGTGATGTCGGGTGTCGAGGTCCGCACGGCGGAGAGGATCGCGGCACGGTCGTCTGCCGCTTCTTTCTGCACTTGTGCCGCCCGGACCTTCAGCTGTCTTTCAGCCTCTGTGACTTCCAGTTCCGCCTCTTGCAGACAGTGGATACGGGTCCGCTGGTTCAGCGCCTCGTATTTCTGCTCGATCTCGTCTTCATCCGGTTCGGCGGGCTGTGGACCTGGCATCACTGATTCCTGAAATGTTAAAGCTGAAATATGCTGCCACCTGCACGGTCCCGTGCAGGTGGCGTACGTACGGCTGTTAAAACTGTCCGTTCAATCCGATCCGTCCGCCGATTGACCTGTCGCCATCCCCTTCGAAGTTGAACAGCAAACTGGCATCAACCATCCACAGGTCCGGCGTCTGAAGTGCCAGCCCCGCCTTGAGGGCGCCGAAGGCCCCGGAACCATCGAGGCCGGATAAGCCTCCCGTCACACCGATATTCGGCCTGAGCATCGAGCCGTTATCGAGAGTGAAGGAGCGCGTGATCTCGGCACCGAGACTGACGCGAAACTGCTCCTCGTTAAAGCCATTGATGATAACAGTGTCGCCAGTGCCGTTGCCGACGGTGTAATCCTCGACTTTTTCCGAGAAATAGACTGCCCTGAACTTCGGCTTCAGCATTGTATCACTACCGATATCCCACTGGCCTTCGATTGCGGTATCGGCCATCCAGCGGCTGGTTCTGAACTCGCCGTCCCAGATTTGCGTATCGATGTCGTTAACAGATCCGCCATAGCGCAGGCTGGCATTCCAGAACACGCCCTTGCCGATTTCGAAAGAGGCATAGGGGCCAGCGAGCCAGCCGTTGCCGCTCAATTCTGCGTCCTCGTCTGTCGGGTCGGTCATGTAATCATAGTGGAAAGACAGCCCGAACAAGATCTTCTCTGTCAGAAGGTAGTCCGCGCCGGCATTGAGCATGCCGAAGCTGCCCCACTTGCCGCCGTTGTCCGAAGTATCGGTGTGAGCCAGAAAGGCGCCATCGATCCATATATTGAATGGTGAGCTATAGCCGCCAGCCTGGCCGTCGGCCTTGTCCCTTGCCGATTGAATCCGGGCGAGACTGGTGGAGAAGTCTAAGGTCATGCCGTTTTGCGATGGCGTCACGCGGGCAGTAACTGGCCCGGTTGCCTCGCTCATCTGCCGGCGTTCGAGAAGTCCGGGAACATGTATCGTGGAAGCGATCATGCTCTGGCGGGTGCGGATGAAGCTATGGACGAGCTGGTCGATATCCGATTCCACCTGCCCGGCGTCATAGGCGATATTATAGACCACTGTGCCGGTATTGGAGATACCCAGTGCGCTGGTAAGCCTGAAACCGACACGAGCTTGACCCGAATAGGCCGGGTTCGGCGTGAATTGAAGATACCAGCCAACAGGCGTGTTAACCGGTCCGCTCTGGGCCAGCTGGCCCTGGATAATCGTTGCAGTTCCCGCATTTGACGGCTCCACGAAGGTCGTTTCGGCCTGCACGAATGGGCCGCCTGTCGCGCCGCGGTTCAGATAAACATCGACAGGCGAGGAGCCGGTATCGATATTGACCACCTTGTCAGTGACAGTGACGGTTCGGGGCCGGACGGCCAGCGAATAGCTTGCTGTTCCTGTGGAGCCATTGCCGTCACGCGCCTGAATGCTGAAGGCATAATCCTTCTCTTCAGCATCGGCGGCGGTGGGCCCGGTCAGTTCGCCGGTGGAGATATTGAGCACTATTCCCCTGGGCAGAGTTCCGGAGGCGAGACTGTAGACCAGTGAACCGGTGCCACCGGTGGCTGTGGTAGTCTGGCTATATTCCTCGCCGACCATGGCGTCCGCAAGGGCTCCGCCACCTGGCGTAAACACAAGTGTGGTTACAGGAGAGACGATACTGACGGCGTAGCTCGCAGAACCTGTAACATTGTTTGCATCGATTACCGTGATGGTGAAGCTGTAGCTTCCGGCGACTGTCGGCCTTCCGGAAATTTCGCCCGTTGCAGGATCGACGCCCAGACCTGACGGCAAGGATCCGGAGGCGCTGAAGGTGAATGGTGCGGTGCCTCCCCTCAGAGAAAGTGTCTGACGGTAGTCATTGGCAGTCGTTCCGTCAGGCAATCTTCCGCTTGCCGGTAAGATGACGAATGTTTCGGGCTGATAAGTGAAGCCATTGGCCAATGTGCCCGAGCCACCCGGAGCGGTAACCACGATATCCACAGCACCTGCCCTGTTTGCTGGCGTTGTCGCGCTGATCGATGTCGCACCATTGATGGTGAAACCGGTTGCTGGAACGCCACCGATGCTCACTCCGGTTGCTCCAGTCAGGTTGGTGCCGGTAATGGTAACTGCCGTCCCGCCGGCGATTGTGCCGGATGCGGGCGAGATACCGCTGAGGACCGGCACGGGCGGGCGGACGGTGATGTTGACCGTTGCCGCCGCCGAGGTGCCATCGGCATTACTCGCGGTATAGGTGAAGCTGTCGGGGCCGAAAAAGCCTGCTGTCGGTGTATAGGTGATCGACGTGCCGGAAGCGTTCGCTGTACCGTTTGCTGCCTGGGTGCCTATTGCAACCGAAGTTGCCACACCACCTGTAATGTTCAGCGCAATGGCATTGCCGGTCGAATTGGCAGCAACAGTCTCGGAAACAGCATTGGCGACCGGCGGTGCCGGTGCCACAAAAGTGTAACTGTTGGTGAGTGTGCCTGTTCCGTCAGGCGTGGTCACCACCACATTCCCGGCACCTGCCGCATGAGCGGGCGTTGTCGCGGTAATCGAGCTTGCCGACACGACCGTAACGCCGGTTGCGGCTACACCACCGATGCTGACCGCAGTGGCCCCGGTCAGATTGGTGCCCGTAATGGTAACAGCCGTTCCGCCCGCTGTTGTGCCGGATGCAGGCGAAATCGAGGTAACATTCGGGGCCGAGATAGGGGCCGAGCAAACAATCGTAACCCCGCTCAGGAATGTTCTGGAATTGATCTGGATCGATAGCCCGTTGGTGCTCAGGGAGTTGTGGCTGCCAAAATGGGGTCCAGCAGAACCTGTATAGCTCGAATACCGATAAAATACGGTGCTGCTATTCTGGTTATTCAGCCTGATCTGGGCGGAGTTGATCTCGGGGACGGTTTTTGGGTCGCCGCCATTATCGGTAAATGACACCGTAACCGTTTCCCCGGTCACAAAATCCGCCGCATTGAATGTTGCCGAATAGGATGTGGTGCCACTATTGCTATTCAGGGTCGTGCAGGCGTTCGACAACGCCAGAGCGGGAGATGCCGCTACTGCAAGGCCCGTCATCGTTAAGGTTGAAAGAAGGATCCTCCGGATTAGTGACGCTTGCAAAAATTTCCTGAGCACTAGTTTTCTTGCAAGAAATCCCGTGGCCTTGACACCAATCATTTCAAAGTTTTCCGTCGTGCATGCGTTTCCGAAGGTATGCCTTTTGCAGCAATGAACATGTTTAGTTTGCTTCGCCCTGCCCGGACAGAACGCAATTGGAACGGTTTGAAACGGTTTGGAACGGAAAGCGTGTCTGCGTGGCCACAATCGCCCTAAATATCGACAGGTCGTAAGACCGGTTCGACGGGTCGCCGGTTCCTGCTATCGGGAATCAGGCTTCATGCTTGACAACATTACCTTCGGGAGCCAGTGGGAACGGGTGGTGTGCGCGCGACGGGGGACAAGAACCGGCTCGTTCAGACTGTTGCGGCCATTCTGGCCATTGACCTTCCGGGTGTGGCATATGTCGATATTGAAGCTTTTTCTGGCCATGCTGATCGCGTTGTTCCTTGGTGCCACAGCCACAAACGCTGGCGACGGCGCTTCGGAAATTCGCATTCGGGAAGTGCCGGGTGTATTTTCCGGCTCCCTGTCTCTTGATGGCTTTATCGATGTCGCACTTGTCGAGAATGCAGAGGCGACACTGGATGATCTGCTCGCGCAGCACTCGTTATTCGCGCCGATTGCCGGGCATGATATCAATCTCGGTTTCGTCCGGACCTCCGCCTGGATGAGATTTGCGCTGGCCTTGTCGCCGCAGGCGGAACATCCGCAGAATCTCCTCCTGTCGCTCACGCCGAATTTTACGGATGAGCTGGAGGCATATGTTGGCGTGCAAAAAGCCGGAATGAGTGCTGCGGATTTTGATGTCTACGAGATGGGTGATCATTCGCCGCGCTCACGCGCCAATGTAAACACATCGGCGAACATACTTCCCCTTGAGTTGCAGCCGGGCCAGACGACGATCATATATCTGCGCGCCCGGAATCATGACGCAAGTCTCAACGTTTCAGCGGAAATACTGTCTCCCGCTCATTACGAATATGGGTCGATCATCCAGAATATCGTTCGTGGCATGTGGTTCGGGGGCATGGGCATATTGCTCGTCATCCAGTTCTTCTTCTTTTATTTTGATCGAAAAAGATTTTACATCATTCTCGCCATGGATATTCTGGCTGTCAGCTCGACATATTTTGGAAGCCTCGGCCTGGCCAGGCTGCTGTTCTTCAATGAAGGCGGACTCGGCAATGACTATCTCACCAGCACCTCATCGTGGTTTGGCCTGATCGCCGGTGCTCTCTCGATTGCCGCAATTCTTGATCTGCGCCCCCGCTATCCGCTTATCGATCTCTATTTCCGGTTTGCCGCACTGGTTGGCGTGGTGGGCATATTCTGTGTGCTGTATGGGGTGAACCGCTATTTCGTGCTGGTGGCCGGGCCCGTCATTCTTATACTTACCACAATGGCCATGATCGTTGCATTTCTGGATTTTATCCGCTCCCGCGATGCTCAACATGGCCTCAACCTTGCGGCATTCGGCCTGCTGTGGGCCGGGTTGATGGCAACCAATGGCCAGCGCTACGGCGTTCTCCCCTTGCCGGTATGGGTCGCCGGTTCCTATGCGGCAACGAGCATCATCCATTTTACCCTGCTGACAGGTTCGCTTGCCGTGCGGCTTCGTAATGCCGAGGCGGCGGCAAGGGAAGCCGATCGCCGTGCAGTTCTTGCGGCAAATGCCGCCGAGCAGCATGCCAATGATCTGGTGCTGAAACGGACGCGCGAACTTGAGGAAGCGAAAGGCGTTGCGGAACACGCATTGCATGCCGAGTTAAAGGCACAGGAGCAGCAGGTCCGGTTCATGGAAGTTATTTCGCACCAGTATAGGACCCCTCTTGGCGTCATCCGCACGAACCTTGAAAGCGTGAGGCTCACGCTTCCGAAGAACGATGACGCCAATCGCGCCAGACTGGATCGGGCGCGTGTCGGCATTTCACGTCTGGTCGAGGTGCTTGAAGTCAACCTGACACGCAGCAAGCTTCAGGGACCAGCCTATCAACCAGCATTTTCAGAAACTAGCGTTGCCGATCTGATCGGTATCATCATTCCGGGTGCACATGATCTTTTCCACGGTGCCACTATCAACGTTACGGTGACGAGCGAGGCTGAACGTGCGCGAATTCGTGCTGATCGCGAAATGCTCAGGCTAGCAGTCATCAATCTTCTCGAAAATGCCTTCAAGTTTTCTGCCCCCGCAGGATCATCAATGGTTTGGCTGGACGTATTTTGCGAGGGGGATGAGGTGCACCTGCGGATCCGTGACAAAGGCATCGGGATCGCAGGACAGCAACCCGAAGATCTCGTCAGGAACTCCGTTCGCGGAGCCAATTCGGCGCATATCGAGGGGACCGGTATGGGATTGTCTCTGGTCAAGCGGGCTACGGATGCGCACGGAGGGCGCTTCGTGCTCGCAGGCAGGGCCGGGGGTGGAACCGAGGCAACGATCGCCCTGCCGGTTCCGGGGTGAACCTGCGGAGCGGACGATTAGTCACCGGGACATAGTGCTCATGGCCCGGATTTTCCGTTTGCAGAATCCTGCCCGTGATTTTCATGTGTTTGCGACCGGGAGGAGGAACGGGTAAGATAGTCATGCAGTTTGCTTCAGGGCTGCATTGCATGGCATCCAGACGTAAGGCCGATGATCAGAGAACCAACGCCACGCCCTTATCCAAGACAATCGGGCGGAAATCAACCTATTCGCGTAATCCTTGTTGAAGATGATTTCGACTTGCGGCAAGGGCTGACAGATTTTCTTCGTCTCAACGCGCTCGCGGTGACGGCAGTTGCGAATGGTGCGGAGTTTGATCGGGCATTTGCCACCGAAAACTTCGATATTGCCATCCTCGACCTCAATCTTCCGGATGTAAGCGGCTTCGAGATCGCACGCTATATAACGGAAAACACAAATCTGGGCATTATCATCCTCACGGCCAGGACATTGAGGGATGACAAGCTCCGGGGCTATGCCGAAGGCGCGAATTTATACCTGACCAAGCCCGTTGATGGTGATGAACTCGTCCTGGCCATCAAAAATCTCGCAGATCGCATCGTGCAGACAGGCGAAACCTCGAAGCCACCGGTTGAGCCGGCCACAGGCTGGCGTTTTGATAGCGCAGCCCGGCGCCTCGTGTCCCCGCAAGGGATAGCGATCAGGCTATCCGGGCGGGAGGCGAAGCTGGTTTCAAGACTGGCTGAAGAGGGCGGTCGTATCGTATCTCGCGCAGAGCTTGTGCGCGCCATGGGCTACGGGGAAATGACCCCGGAGACCAGGAGCCTCGATGCGGTTTTACGGCGCCTGCGCGTGAAGGCGCGTGAGGCCGGACTGGAACTTCCGGTACATGTGATCCATGCCGCAGGCTTCCAGTTCTCCGGCGAGATCATTATGCGTTGAGGTCTGTGGGTCGTCTATTCCTTGAGTGACAATGGTCGGCTTGCAGTATGGAGCGCTGGAAGTGGCCTACATGCCGCCTCCGGCACACCAGGTACCAGTTAGTATCCAGATGCCATGCCACCTGTCGTTTGGCAGTTAACCGTGAGAATGCGGCCGTTCGCTCAGGCTCGGCGTCGACGCTACTACGCAACTGTACGAAATAGGCCGCTTTTACCGCCGTTCGTGAGCGATTTTAGCAAAGAATGGCGCGGTTTCGATGATCGCAAGTAAAGATGAAAGCAGGCCCCCGCAACCAATTCCTACTCCATAATATCCCCCAATAGCCCAAACTACGATCCAGTACGCTAAAACGCTACGATCATCGGTGCTAAATCCTCGGCAAAAAACAAAAATTTAAAAAGCGACAGGTGCAAAGCCGGGGGGCGGTCGGAGGCGCTGACGCCGCCGCTTGCCCGATGGATAAGCGAATATGGTCGCTGGTAAGCGGCAATCTTCCGAGATGCAGAAAGTGCCAATGCCGAATTATATAACGCGCAGCTTGTCGATGCCGCCGCATATGCCCGTGCGAGAGGAGACGGCTAAGCGACGAGTGTCGTTCGGTGCTAGCTCAAGGCAGAGTAAATCTGCGAAGCCGCGCATCCTACACGAATTTGCACTTTCGACCGGTGTCGATACCGACGGTTCTGCGTAACTTCCACGTAATTTTCGCTGGCCATACGTCTCCGCCTTGGTGCGTCTCAACGGTCGACGGGCGATCGTAGCGGCGATGGATCGAAAGGACAGACATGAAAAAGATCATTTCAGGCGTATTCGTTTGTTTGACGCTGACGGCGTGCAGCCAGACGGAAAAGGGTGCCGGCATTGGTGCGGCCAGTGGCGCGATCATCGGCGGGCTGGCAAGCGGCACGTGGGAAGGTGCTGCAGTGGGAGCCGCCGCGGGTGGCGCAGGAGGGGCTGTCATTGGGAACATTAGTGAACGAAACGACAGGAACCGCCGCGATCGCTGGGAACATCGGGACCGGCGCAGCTACGATTGCAGATATCGGGATAACTACGGTCGCTGCCGATAAAAAACTGGCCTTGGGCGACGGGGGCTAAAGGCCAAATGGATACCGGGCAGATTTCGGTTCCCCGTTGCCGAACATCTGGACCGCCGATCAACTTGGCGGCCAGTCGGTCATGACAGTCGAGTTTATCTGAACCACACATATAATTTGCTGTTAGAATTCCTGAGACAGCTGTCCGGGAATTGCACGATCAGGCCACTATGAAACTTCTGCTTATCGAAGATGATCCGGAAATGACGGATGCCTTGAGGACGGCCCTCTCGCAGCATGGCATCGTGCTTGACGCTGTTGGAGATCTGGCAACGGCGCGGGAAGCAATCGCCATGGCGGATTACGATATTGTCCTTATCGACCGGCAACTGCCGGATGGCGATGGCAGTACCTTTCTCGCCGATTTGCGCCGCGCGGGTTCAAATACGCGATCGATCATCATCTCCGCTCTGAGGTCGACCGACGAGCGAATTTCCGGCCTCAATGACGGCGCCGATGACTATTTGCCGAAGCCGTTCGAAATTCCCGAGCTGATTGCCAGAATGAGCGCTGTGCTGAGGCGGGTGCCGACAAACGGCCCATTCGTCCTGTCGGCAGGAAACGTCACCTATGATCGTGTTTCATGCGATGTGCATGTCAACGGCGTCCGGCTTGCGCTTACCCGCAGGGAACTGCTCATCATCGAAACTCTTCTGAGAAACCGTGGGCGTACCGTGTTGCGCTCGTCACTTGAGGGTCAGGTCTATTCCTTTGACGATGAGATCCAGTCGAACTCACTGGAATCCAATATGTCTCGCCTGCGCCGAAAGCTTGGCGAAGCGGAGGCCGACATTGTTATCAAAAACATTCGTGGCATAGGCTACTACCTTCATGAGCAGAAATAGGATGACCAGCACATCCCTTCGCTGGCGCTTCACTTTTGGTTTTATTGTCCTGCAGCTCTGCGCGGTCATCGCCTCGCTCAGCCTGGTTTTCTATCTCCTTTCTGGCCTCAAGCCCGATGTGGCGATCACGTCCATCTGGCTGTCTCAGGAAATCGCAGACTCGGTTCGTCTCGAGCCGAATGGCCGACCCCATCTGGTTCCGACGGCCGAGCTTAAAGAGATTATGGAGGAAGCGCCTGACCTGTGGTTCGTGGCAGACCTTGGAAAAGATATTGTCCTTGCACACGGCGCGCCTCCCGGGAAAATTGCCGACAACATGCCATTCCTGCGGGCGTTCAGGAGTGTCGAGCTCCATGGTGATCTGAATGATCCGTTGAGTGTCGCCCGCATGGAGCGTTTCGACACAGAGGCCGGTGAGGCAACGATTTTTGCTGGCGGTGTTTCGATGTCCCAATATGGTGTGACCGTGCTGTTGGGGAACCTTGCCATCGGCGTGCCGGCGCTGATCCTCGTCGCCATGTCCCTCATTGGCGTCCCGTTTGTCACACGCCTGGCTTTGCGATCCTTCAGCGATCTGACCACGCGTCTTGACAGGATCGATCTCGACACACGTGGCGCCCTGGTGGAAGAGCGCGGCCTGCCCAATGAGGTGCTTCGCCTGGTGCGCGACATCAACAGGGCGCTGCGTCGTCTCGATAGTGGCTTCGAGGCGACGGAGCGCTTCTTCGTCAACGCGGCCCATGAACTTCGAACGCCGATCGCTGTCCTGCAGGTGAGGATAGATACGCTTTCACCAGGTGCGGACAAGACACACCTGCAGACGGCCATCAAGCGACTTACAGCGATCGCGAACCAGCTTCTCGACACCGAAAAGTACCGGCAGAAGCCCCAGCAGAATGCACCTGTCGATCTCAACAGCGTCGTGTCGAAGGTGGTCGCCGACCTTGCTCCCCTGGCGATCGCCGAAGGCTACGAGATTTCGTTCGATAGCGATGCGGAAAACCTGTTCGTTCCCGGGGATGCCGAAGCTCTGGAGCGTGCATTCGTCAATCTGGTTCGTAATGCAGTTCAGTACGGAGGCGGACGAGGACAGATATCTGTCAGTATTGAGGCTGACGGCAGCGTGACTGTCGCCGATCAGGGCTGCGGAATTGCCGGCGATAAGCAATCGCGCATATTTGAACCGTTCTACCGGGTCAGCCCTCACGGCTCAGGTGCGGGCCTGGGGCTCAGCATGGTCAACGAGATCGTTACCCGTCACGGCGGCTACGTTGAGCTTTCGTCCGCTCCAGGCAAGGGCAGCACATTCGCCGTGCGCTGGCGCGAGAAGCGCGTTTTCCAGCAGCGGTAGGGGCCGTCGCCTGCGCCAACAGGTAAAGGCATCTTCATCCGCCGATATTGGCTGAGCACGGCCGCGATCGCTTGATGTCTGGCGGGCAATCTCTGGCACACCATCCACATTGCAAACACTCTTTGCCGATCGGTTGATTTTACAGCGCGTGCCAAACGGATCAGGCGCGACGACCGCTCCCCGTAATTTTCGGGTAACTCTCGTGACAGAGAAAGCCCGCAAATTTCAATAGCATGGACCACGACTAAATGACACGACACATTACCCGCAAGCGTTTCATCCTGGCGGCGGCAACCCTTGTCGGTCTGCTGGGCGTCTGGCTCCTGTTTCTGCGTCCGCCGGCGAAGCTTGAACTGGTGACCGCGCAGGCGCGAACTGGTGACATTGAAGAGGTGGTGCTGGCGACCGGGGTTCTCGAGCCGCTCGAGCTGGTGCGTGTCGGCGCCCAGGCCTCGGGTCGCGTTGAGCATCTGGCTGTCAAGATCGGTGACATCGTCGAGGCTGGCCAATTGGTGGCCGAGATCGATTCCCAGACCCGGCGCAACACCTTGCGGGACCGTGAGGCCGCTTTGGCCAACATCCGCGCCGTTCACGCCGCGCGTAGCGCCGGTCTGGTGAAAGCCGAGAAGGATTTCGAGCGCGAGCGTGACCTGCTGGCAGGTGGTTCCACGCCGCGCGCCCAGTATGACGCCGCGGTTGCGATGCGAGACACCGCGCGGGCTGAGGTTCAATCGCTGGACGCTCAGGTCGCCCAAGCGCAGGTCGCGCTGGAGTCTGCGGGTATAGAACTGGACTATACGCGGATCACTGCTCCAATCGCCGGAACAGTGGTCGCGATCGTCACTGACGAGGGTCAAACCGTGAATGCCCTGCAGACCGCGCCGACCATCGTCATGATCGCGCGATTGGACACAATGACGGTGCGCGCGGATATCTCCGAGGCTGACGTCGTGCGTGTGCGGCGGGGCCTTCCGGTCTGGTTCAGCATTCTTGGCGATCCGAAGCGTCGTTTCGATGGGGAGTTGCGACAGGTGGAACCGGCCCCGGCCTCCATCGCCAACGAGAGCAACGCCGCCGCGAGCCGGATTGGCTCTACCAACGGCGCTGTCTATTACACCGGGCTGATCGACGTGGCGAATGCGGACGGGGTCCTGCGGCCCTCCATGACGGCGCAGGTGTCCATCGTTCTGAGCCGCGTCAGCGGCGCCGTGCTTGTCCCGCTCAGCGCAGTGGAAGGGGCGCCCCGGGCCGGCGATACGGCGCGTGTGCGCACACTGGGCGCGATGGGCGAGGTCCAGATCCGGCAGGTCCAGGTCGGCATCGATAACGGCGCGGACATCCAGATCCTTAGCGGTCTTCAGGCAGGCGAGACCATTGTCCTGGGAGCATCCACGGACGAACGCACGGATGGCCAGGCTCAACTGGCCGCGGCGAAGCGATAGGGCGCGCTATGACGGAACCGCTGATCCGCGTACGTGGGGTATCCCGCGCTTTTCCCGCAGGCGACGAGATGGTGCGGGTGTTGAAAGACGTCGACATCGACATAGAGGCCGGCGAGATGATGGCCATCATCGGCGCCTCGGGCTCCGGCAAGTCGACGCTGATGAATATCCTTGGCTGCCTCGATCGTCCGACGGCCGGCAGCTACTGGATCGAAGGGCGCGAGACGTCGAAGATGTCCGTGGACGAACTGGCGGCGCTACGCCGTGAGCGGTTTGGTTTCATCTTCCAGCGCTATCATCTGCTTGGCGATCTCAGCGCGGCCAGCAACGTCGAGGTGCCAGCCATCTATGCCGGACGCAGCCGATCCGACCGGCACAAGCGAGCGATCTCCTTGTTGACCCGACTGGGCCTGGCCGAGCGGACGGGCAATATCCCGGGCAAGCTTTCGGGCGGCCAGCAGCAGCGGGTGTCGATCGCCCGCGCCCTGATGAATGGCGGCGAGATAATTCTGGCCGACGAACCGACCGGAGCGCTGGATACGCACAGTGGCGCCGAAGTCATGAAGATCCTGCGCGAGCTTCATGCCGAAGGGCACACCATCATCCTCGTCACTCACGACAAGAAGATCGCCGAACACGCGGATCGGGTTGTCGAGATCAGCGACGGCGTTATCATTTCCGACGAGCGCAATATATCCAAATCCGCCGCGACGGCCCGTCCCATCCGCGAGCACGCGCCGGGCGCTGGCTGGCGTGGCGCAATTGACCGGATGACTGAGGCCTTTCGTATGGCGGGCGCGGCGATATGGGCGCACAAGATGCGCTCGCTTCTGACCATGCTCGGTATCATCATCGGTATCGCCTCAGTGGCGGCTATCTCGGCACTGGGAGCCGGTTCGCAGCAACAAATCCTGAGCAGTATCAGTTCGCTTGGCACCAACACGATCGAGGTGCGGGCCGGGAAAGGCTTCGGCGATCTGGAAGCGGGCAAGATACGGACGCTGGTTCCCGCCGATGCAGAAGCGCTGGTGAACCAGCCCTATGTCGACAGCGTGACACCAACCGTCACGACGAGCGTAACTGTCAAGCGCGCCGCCGTGGCCGTCAATGCGTCAGTCACCGGAGTTGGCGCGGACTTCTTTCGTGTACGGGGCCTTGAGCTGGCGCATGGACAACTGTTCGACGCCCAGGACGTTATCGCCTACAGCCAGAATGTGGTGATCGATGCAAATGCCGCGCGAGACCTGTTTCCAGACCGGGTTAACCCGGTGGGGCAGGTCATCCTTCTGGGCACAATGCCGGCGAGGGTTGTGGGCGTGACGAAACGGGAAAACTCCTTCGGCCCGGCGGTTGATACGTTGACCGTTTATGCGCCTTTCACAACCGTCATGGGCCGCATGCTGGGTCGTCCGAACGTCGACGGCATAACGGTCCGTATCAGCGACGATGTTGATCCGGGCAATGTCGAGGCCGCGGTTTCGCGCCTTATCGAGCGTCGGCATGGCGCGAAAGACTTCTTCCTCACCAACTCGGCGACCATTCGCGAGACTATCGAGACCACCACGCAAACCCTGACGTTGCTTATTTCGTCAGTCGCCGTGATCTCGCTGATTGTCGGCGGCATCGGTGTGATGAATATCATGCTGGTGTCCGTGACTGAACGCACCAAGGAGATCGGGGTTCGTGTGGCTGTTGGCGCTCGCCGCAGCGACATCCTCTCCCAGTTCCTGATCGAGGCCATCATGGTCTGCCTTGTCGGCGGCTTCATGGGAGTGATGCTCGCCCTCGGGATCAGCGCTCTTTTCAATTTGCTGAGCCCTGATTTCAAAATGATCTTCTCTTCGGGCTCCATCATGGTGGCCTTCACCTGCTCGACCCTGATCGGAATAGTCTTCGGCTTCCTTCCCGCCCGCAATGCGGCAAAGCTGGACCCGATCGAAGCCTTGGCACGTGACTGATGACCCGCAAACGTCTGCTCGGTTGCGAGCAACGATATCCGTGTCCAACTTGGACAGGGAGTATAACTTGATCGCAAAGGGTGGACTGCGCGGCATGCCGCTACGAGGAGGTGACGGCGGCAATGGTCGAAAGCTGCCTGACAATCCTGTCCCCGTTACGTCCCGGTTGTTATTATTGAGTCTCGCGTAGTGTCATGACACTGATGCCGACAAGGCTGCATCTAGCGACCTGCGCCCGTTGCCAGCAAGCCAGGACGCGAAAGTCAACAGGTCGGGGTTGATTTCGCGCATGAGTTTCAGATCGACCTGCTCGGCGAGCGGCCCGTCTATCAGGCTCTCCGCCATATGCGCGAGATCAGCGTTTGCAGCCAGAACATCGTCCGGAAACCGTTCATAGGTTACCTGCCGGCCGGCTGCTTCGCTGAAGGCGACCTCAAGTTCACGCCCGGTCAGGCGGTCGCTCGCGACCTTAAGCGTTATGCCGCTAAAGCGGGGCTTGTCGGCAAACACGGCAGCAACAAACCTGCCGATGTCTTCCACGGCTGTGAGCTGAATGGAATGGTCCGGCCGGATCAGGGATATCAACCGGCCCTCATCCAGACCGAAACCGGGTCGCACCAGCATTTCCATGAAAATCATCGGCCGGATGATGGTCGTAGTCATGTCGAGCTGTCGAATATGGGCTTCGATACGAGGCTTGGCGTCGAAACGCGGAACGCCTGTCAGTTCGTTCCCCACGCTGGCGCCCGACGAATAAACAAAATGGTTGATGCCGGTTTCGGCAGCGATATCCGCAATCGATATACCATGACGGACTTCGTCTTCGGCAGCCAGGTTGGCCGGCAGTACGCTAAAGACACCGTAAGCGCCTTTCATCGCGGTGCGGATGACATCGGTCTCTTTAAATGAACCCTGCACAAGCTCGATGCCTGCATTCCGCAATTGCAGAGATGCAGCTTTGGTGGAATCCTGAACGAGTGCGCGAACAGGCCATCCCGCCTTCAACAAGGCTTTGGCGACAGATTCTCCCTGCCTTCCGGTAGCGCCGAAAACCAGAATGGGGTGCTTGCTATTGGTCACTTGAAACCCTCGCGTTAAACAAGGACCGTCTATATATACGAATGTAGTTTTGCCGGAAGACGGCACATTCTTTAGCATCAGGCACAAGGATGATACCCTTGGATGAACAGATCGATGCCGGCACATCGCGCGGATCAGAAAACGACAGACACTTCAGACCCATACCGTCAAACGGGGTCTGCGGCCTGCTGAGTGACAAATGGACAGTGCCGGTTCTTTGGCGTCTTTCGCTCGCTGCGGATCATCGGCTCCGCTTTTCAGCCTTGAGAAAAGAGGTCGGCGAAATCACCCAGCGCATGCTGACGCTCACCCTGCGCAATCTCGAGCGTGACGGATTCGTTGTACGCCATTATTTCCCTGAAGTGCCGCCACGTGTTGAGTACGAGCTAACAGAGATCGGCCACGGAGCTTTGCGCGCCCTTGAGGGATTTAACTTCTGGGTCCACGACAATCTGAACGCCATCAAGGCGCGCCGGCGCGCTTACGACCAGGGGGAGTTGTAAATCCAAATCCCCGGAATTGGCTGAGAAGGTCAGATGTCGGTCCAGGTTAGCAACGCTTGGATAGGACCGCTTTGGGGTCAGAAGCTGCCATGGTGACCCGCCGCGCTCCATAGCAGCTATTTCATCCTTGGTCGCCAAAATCGGGCAGTCCAATTCCGACCCCAAAATTGGTCATTTCAGGCCAGCCAAGTTCTTGGCTCACCTACGAAGCCCTTATCTAGGGAGCGCGTATCGGTATGCATAGAAGCTGACAAAGGAACACAGATGTCGATCACTGTAGAGAAAATAATCCCCGCTGTGCGTATGCGCCAGTTCCATCAGATGGTTGACCGGTGGCTTGAGGAGGGTCCGATCAAGCTAGCGACCAATGCCACTATAACTGCAATGGACAATGCCGGAATCCCGGAAGCTGAACAGGCAGCGATCATCGAAGACCGGGATATCATCATGAAATACAATATGCGCCTCGGTGTAATCAGCGAAGTATTCGCACCGGCCATCGAGAAAGCGGTGAATTCGTCTCGGTCGGGAAGTGAAGCCAAGGATGAGATCGCTCGGTTGATTGTGACTGCAATTGGCATCCGCCAGGAAGATGACAGTGAACGGGTCACTTTCACGTTCACTACCCAAAGTGAGGCAGACTTATTCGACAAATCCATCTGACGCATCGCTGCTAGCTGTTTTTAGTCTAATTATTTAGCAGGCACCCACCTGGCTCCAAAGCTGACGGGCGGCTTCGCGCGGTCATGTCTGGAAGATGGCCGAATAGATGACTTCGACAATGATAGAATGCCCAACATTGAGCCTCCAACAGCCTCGGCATTTCCCTTTATTCCAGGGCCAACAGAGACCCACTTCACGTTTTGAAATGAACGGTCACCGAAAATGAGTTTCCATTCCGTGCCTATACGGTCATGTGTTTGTGAAGTTCGTATGAGCCATTGCTCGACGACACACGAATCAAAGAGCTGACAGCATGGAAAATCCGGTTGCACTGAATCATCTTTCCGAAAACACGGTTTTCCGTAAAGGCGATGTTTTCGTACTCTTCGGCGAACTGTTCGGCCGCGGATACGCCACCGGCTTGCTCGATGAAGCCAGACGGGCTGGAATGGAGATTGTCGGGATCACGGTCGGGCGACGCGACGAGAACAACGGGCTGCGGCCGCTCGACGCCGAGGAACTGTCTTCGGCGGAGGCCCAACTGGGCGGCAGGATCATCAACATCCCTCTTATGGCGGGTTTTGATCTGGATGCGCCCGAAGGCGGCCCAACGCCCACCGATCTTCTGGCAAAGATGACGCTTGAGAGCTGGGAACACGACAAGCTCGACTGGGACTATGTCGAGCAATGCCGCGATATTGCCACTGCGCGTTTTACGGAGTCGCTTTCAAAGGTCATGGCCGTTCTCGACGGCATGATCGCCGCTGGCCGCAATGTTTTCTTCGCCCACACAATGGCCGGGGGCATCCCGAAGGCGAAGGTATTCCTTGTCGTCGCCAATCGAATCTACAAGGGTACAGGAACCCGCCACATGTCGTCGCAGACCTTGCTCGACAGTGACCTGGGAAAACTCATCCTGCAGAATTTTGACGATGTCTCCGCAAACACATTTCGCCATCTCATTGATTTCAGCGCGGCGATCCGCGGGCGCGTGGAGGCTTCGGGCGGACAGGTGCGATATACAGCCTATGGTTACCACGGATCAGCCGTCCTCATTGACGGAAGCTATCGTTGGCAGACCTACACCAACTACACGCAGGGTTATGCAAAGATGCGGCTCGAAGGCATTGCAGAGGAAGCCTGGGCGGCAGGGATCAAGGCAACTGTCTATAATTGTCCCGAAATCCGGACCAATTCTTCCGATGTGTTCACGGGTATCGAGTTGCCCCTGATACCGCTGCTGCTTGCGTTGAAGAAAGAAAACGGTGGCCAATGGGCAGACGAACAGTGGCAGGCCTGCGAGCAGTTGCTGGTCGATGGCTTAACTATGGAAGACGTCTTCGGCAAGATCGCCGCCATGCAGGCCAGCGAGGTCATGCGTCCATTCTATGATTTTTCGGCCTGGCCCATGGCAAACAGCCAGGCACAGGCCGATTTGACCATCGGCACGTCCAATGAGATCACCCAGATGCATCGCGATAGAAAGTTGATGATCAGCGACCTCCTCAGCGGCCTCGTTGTGAAGGCGACCGGGCAGCTGATTTTCGGCGAATCTTCCGAACCCTCCGGTCCCGTCCTATGGCTCAACCATGATATTGTGGCTCGGCGACTTAACGCTTCCCACCTTCAGTCGAAGTCTCCTGCGCCGCTGATCGCGCAAGGAATGGAATCCTCTGACGTTGAGATGGCGTGAAGGCTTCCCGGCCTAGCTTGGCAGCTTTGTGTCTTGGACAAGAGTGACGAATCTTGCGACAGGAATCGCCCTAAATCGGACAGTGCATCGTCTGACGCGAATGTCCGTTGTTGGCGCGAAGCGGAAGACGGCAGGAGACCCGAAGCGGCGATTTGGCAGCCTTGAGGTGCCTATGCTGCAGCCGTTCAAGTGTCCGAACGCTTCAGTCTTATCAATCCAACGGGTTAGCTTAGCTGTATCAAGGAACGCCGGTTCGGTTTCCATCAAGAGCGGCGAATTTACAAGCCTCCGTGCGTTCAGGTCCCGCAACCAGAATTTATGAGACTTATCAAAGGTCTTCGAGAAAACTCGGAGCCCTTTTTGCGTTCAAAATGTCCTGGCACACAGCTAGTGTGACCTGAGCCTCATCTTCCCTCCAGTTTTCAGGAGGTTCTTGGGTGTCGCGATTGCTTGAGCAGCGTGGTGGTGCTACGGATGTGACGATGAGCGTTAGCTCAAGGGCGATGTCGGGCTGTTGTTTCCCTTTGGCCAGCGGCGAAAAAGCGCGCTTGCATTGACGCCGCCAAAACCGAAGCCATTGGATATCGCATAGTTTGCGTCCAGGGATCGTGCTTCGTTTGCGACGAGATCGATGCCGCTCGCTTCGGGATCTGGCGTGTTCAGGTTCAGTGTCGGAGGTGCGATCTGGTTTTTAAGCGCCATGATCGTGAAGATGGCTTCAAGTCCTCCGGCCGCGCCAAGCAGATGTCCTGTCGCTGACTTGGTGCCACTGACAGCAATAGATTTTTTCTGGCCGAATAGACTTTTTATGGCTCTGATCTCTCCCAGGTCTCCCACTGGTGTCGATGTTGCATGAGCATTTAGATGGCCAATTTCATATGGGGCAATGCCGGCCTGCGCGATGGCGATTTCCATGGCTCTGCGCGCCCCGCTTCCGTCTTCGGGACCGGAGGTGATGTGATGGGCGTCGGCGGTCGTTCCGTAACCGACGAGTTCTGCAATCGGGGTTGCCCCGCGGGCAAGGGCGTGGCTCAGGGCCTCTATGACGAGTAGGCCGGCTCCTTCGCCCATGACGAAGCCGTCACGCGACAAATCGAAGGGGCGCGATGCCTTGCCGGGCGTGTCGTTGAAGCCGGTCGACAGCGATCTTGCTGCGGCGAAACCGCCGAGGCTGACGATGTTCATGCAAGCCTCCGTCCCACCGCAAATCGCGATGTCGGCTTCATTGGATCTGATCAGCCTTGCGGCATCGCCAATCGCCTGAACGCCAGCGGCACATGCCGTCACAGGCGCTCCAAGTGGACCTTTGAAGCCATGCCGGATCGAGACCTGGCCGGCTGCGAGATTGACGAGAAACGACGGAATGGTGAACGGAGAGAGGCGACGTACACCACGTTGATCGACGGTCCGCACCGCCTCCGTGATTGCGGGGAAGCCGCCGATGCCGGATGCGATGATTGTCGCGGTTCGCAGCCTGTCTTCATTCGAGGCCGGCTTCCAATTGGCCTGCGCCAACGCTTCTTCTGCCGCTGCGAGCGCCAGGATGATGAAGCGATCGACCTTGCGTTGATCCTTTGGCGCAATGATCTTGTCCGGATCGAAGCCGCCTTCCGGGTCTTCACTGATAGAGGGGATAACACCGCCCACTTTCGAAGGAATATCCCCAACCACATCGTCACCCAGCCGGCGAATGCCGCTTTGGCCCGCAACGAGGCGCGACCAGGAAATATCGACGTTTGCTCCAAGGGGGCTGACAGCTCCCATACCTGTGACAACTATACGACGCATCTGCTTTCCACCTGTCTTTGAAATTTAAAAATAGGCATGCCTTCGGCCGCCGACCTGAATGAAGCTCAGCACCAGTCTCAAAAACATGCGGTTCATGCGGAGCCTGAAATGCCCTCAGTCACTGCGGGCAATACGTCTGGCTTCGCCAGCGGCTGCGTCCAGGACGCGTTGCGACAGGCTTTCGTCCTCGATGATGCGGGAGAGCGTGACGGCACCCACCATCATGGACAGTATCGCCATGGCCTTTTCGCTGGGGCCAGAATTATCAGCGTCTCCCATGAGCTCATCCAGCACCTCGAAGTGAGCGCGAATGCCATCCTCGAACGGACGCCGAATTTCCACACTCTGTCGGGCCGCATCCGCGCCCAGCGCGACGAGCGGGCAACCTTCCGCCTTTTCTCCCCTGTGATCTCTGGAAAGATAGAACGCCATAACAGCTTCGAGCGGATCTGAGGTGTCTGCGGCCGCGGCGGACCATCGTCTTGTGGCGCTTTCCAGAGCGCGTCTGGATGCGAGTGCGGCAAGATCGTCCTTCGATGTGAACTGTTTGTAGAAGCCTCCTTGGGTAAGGCCGGCGCCTTTCATCAAATCCTTCAGTCCGATTCCGTCGAACCCGTGTTCCCGAAACAGTCGGCTTGCGACGGTGATCACCCTGTCCCGATTTTCCTCGGCCTGTGCGCGGCTCACTCTCATGTGGACCTCCAATTAGATTTCATTTGACATCTATATATGTTTTAGAGTTTGATAGCAATCTAAGAATTATGGCACCACTGTGAAAAAGGCCAGTCCCATGAAACGAAAAATTCTCCTCTCAACCGTGGCAGTGGCTGCCATCCTCGGTGTCGTCACGGTGATTTTCCTGATGGTGCCGACGGAAAGGCAGGCGGCGGCTGCAGATCCACGCAGTCTTGCTCCACTCGTCAGTGTGGCCAAGGCCACGACCCCGAACACGATAAACCGCAGCTTTACCGGAGCTGTTGCAGCCCGGGTGCAGAGCGATCTGGGTTTTCGGGTTCCGGGCAAGATCGTCGAGCGGTTCGCCGAACTTGGTGAAGAGGTGAAAGCGGGACAGCCATTGATGCGGATCGACGAGACCGATCTTCGGCTTGCTCTGACCGCCAAACGCAATGCGGTTGCGGCCGCGCAGGCAACGTTCGTACAGGCTCAGGCCGACGAGAAGCGCTTTGCTGTTCTTGTCAAATCTCAGGCTTCGTCCACCCAGCAGTATGAAAGGGCGAAAGCCACTCTGGATACCGCCACGGCGCAACTTGCTGCAGCGAAGGCTGACGCAGCCGTGGCCGAAAACGAGGCGACCTATGCTCTGCTCGTGGCGGGCGGAGATGGTACGATCGTCGAAACACTCGGCGAACCCGGACAGGTGGTCTCGGCAGGCCAGCCGGTCATAAGGCTTGCGAAAGCAGGGCCGCGCGAAGCACTCGTCTGGTTGCCGGAAAATCTCAGGCCCGAAATTGGTGCCATTGCGCAGGCCGCTGTCTATGGCCGCGGTGGGCAGGAGAAAGCGGTGCTCCGCCAGATATCCGATGCTGCCGACCCTCAAACCAGAACCTATGAAACGCGCTGGGTATTGCAGGGGGCGGCGGCATCCGCGCCGCTTGGGGCAACGGTTACGATAAACGTGGAAAATAAGGACGCGCTGGCGCACGCCGAAGTTCCCATCGGTGCGCTTCTGGATGACGGCACGCGCACGGGCGTGTGGGTCGTCGATGAACAATCCTCAAGCGTTCGTTTTCGCGAAGTGAAGGTCGAACGGATCGGCGAGGAAAAGGCAATCGTTTCGAGCCTTCGGGCCGGGGAGGCTGTCGTCGCCCTTGGCGCGCATCTGCTTCAGGATGGCGCAAGCGTGCGCACCGGCGTTGAAAAAGCAGAGGCGGCAAACTGATGAGCTTCAATCTTTCCGCGCTTGCCGTTCGCGAGCGGTCCGTCACCCTGTTCTTCATCGTCCTGCTGGCTGCCGCCGGCGCTTACGCCTTCGTCAAACTGGGACGAGCCGAAGACCCGTCCTTCACCATCAAGACACTTACGGTTACCTCGGTTTGGCCGGGGGCGACTGCGCGCGAAATGCAGGATCTGGTCGCCGAACCGCTCGAAAAACGCCTTCAGGAACTGACCTGGTACGACCGCGTGGAGACGACCACCCGGCCGGGCTACGCTTTCCTGACCGTTACGCTCAGAGACGATACGCCGGCGTCCGCCGTCGAAGGCGAATTTTATCAGGCGCGCAAGAAACTTGGCGATGAAGCCCGCAATCTGCCTCCCGGTGTCGTCGGCCCCTTCGTCAACGATGAATATTCCGATGTCAGCTTCGCGCTTTATGCCCTGAAAGCCAAGGGCATGGCGATGCGCGATCTCGTGCGGCAGGCCGAGACGATCCGTCAGGACATGCTTCACGTTCCGGGCGTGAAAAAGATCAACATTCTCGGCGAGCAGCCGGAACAGATTTTCGTGGAATTCTCCTATTCCAAGCTGGCCACCCTGGGCATCTCGGCGCAGGACATCGCTTCCGCCCTGCAACGGCGTAATACCGTCACCCCGGCGGGCTCGATCGATACGCAGGGTCCGCAGGTCTTCATCCGGTTCGATGGCGCCTATGACAGCGTCGAGTCGATTGCTGAAACACCCATCGTCGCGGGCGGACGTGTCCTGAAGCTGTCGGATTTCGCCGAAGTGCGGCGTGGATATCAGGACCCCGCCACCTATCTCATCCGCCACGAGGGCGAACCCGCCATCATGCTTGGCGTTGTCATGCAGCAGGGCTGGAACGGGTTGGAACTCGGCAAGGCGCTGGAAGACCGGTCTTCGACGATTGCGCAAACTCTGCCGCTCGGCATGACACTTGCCAAAGTCAGCGATCAGGCAGTCAACATTCAGGAAGCCGTCGGCGAATTCATGCTGAAATTCGCCATGGCGCTCGGCGTCGTCCTTTTCGTCAGCCTCGTCAGCCTTGGCTGGCGCGTCGGCATTGTCGTCGCACTTGCGGTTCCGTTGACGCTCGGCGTCGTCTTCCTGATCATGCTGGAAACCGGGCGGTTCTTCGACCGCATCACACTCGGCGCGCTCATTCTGGCGCTCGGGCTGCTCGTGGACGACGCCATCATCGCCATCGAGGTGATGGTGGTGAAGATGGAAGAAGGCATGGACCGCATCAAGGCGGCCGCCTATGCTTGGAGCCACACGGCCGCGCCGATGCTTTCCGGCACGCTTGTGACCATCATCGGGTTGATGCCGGTGGGGTTTGCCAAATCCGCCGCCGGTGAATATGCCGGCAACATCTTCTGGATCGTCGGCTTCGCTTTGATCGTCTCCTGGTTCGTTGCGGTGATCTTCACGCCCTATCTCGGCGTCAAGATGCTGCCTGAAATCAAACCGGTGGAAGGCGGTCACCACGCCATCTACAACACCCTGAATTACCGGCGGCTTCGCAGCCTCATAGAATTTGCCGTACGCCACAAGTTCCTGACCTGCGGTCTAGTGGGCGTCATCATGGCCGCCTCCGTCGTCGGCATGGGGTCCGTCAAGCAGCAGTTCTTCCCGACGTCGGACCGTCCCGAAGTGTTGGTGGAAGTGCGCATGCCCGAGGGCACCAGCATCGAAACGACGACGGCAACCGTCGAGAAGCTCGAAGGCTGGCTGAAAGAACAACCCGAAACGAAGATCGCTACAAGCTATGTCGGCCAGGGCGCGCCGCGCTTCTTCTTCGCCATGGCGCCCGAATTGCCGGATCCGGCTTTCGCCAAGATCGTCGTGCTGACATCCGACGCCCATACGCGTGAGGCACTGAAACATCGTCTTCGCGAAGCGGTGTCGAGCGGACTTGCTCCGGAAGCCAATGTGCGTGTCACACAGCTCGTCTTCGGTCCCTATACGCCATTTCCCGTGGAGTTCCGCATCATGGGGCCTGATCCGGACGAATTGTACAAGATCTCCGACCAAGCGCTCGCCATCATGAAGACCGTACCCGACGTTCGCCAGCCCAACCGCGACTGGGGCAACCGCACGCCTGTGCTGCGGTTCATCCCGGATCAGGATCGGCTCAACCTTATCGGCCTCTCTCCCGCCGAGGCTGCGCAGCAGATGCAGTTGCTGCTGAGTGGCGTGCCGATCACGCAGGTTCGCGAAAATATCCGCAACGTTCCCGTGGTGGCGCGCAGCGCCGGCGAAAACCGACTCGATCCTTCAAAGCTTTCGGATTTCTCGCTGATGAGCAGAAACGGTCGCCCGGTTCCGCTCGACCAGATCGGTCATTCCGAAATCCGTTTCGAGGAGCCGATCATGAAACGCCGTGACCGCACGCCGGTCATCACCATCCGCTCCGATATAAACGAGGCAACCCAGCCGCCGGAAGTGTCGCAGCAGGTCTTCAAGGCCCTTCAGCCATTGATCGCCTCGCTTCCCGTCGGCTACCGCATCGAAATGGGCGGCAATATCGAGGAGTCCCTCAAGGCGAATGGGGCGCTGGTGAAGATTTTCCCGGCCATGGTCGCCGCCATGCTCATCGTCATCATCCTTCAGGTCCGCAGCCTGTCGACGATGACGATGGTGATGCTGACGGGACCGCTCGGCCTTGCCGGCGTGGTGCCGATGTTGCTGATTTTCAACCAGCCCTTCGGCTTCAACGCCATCCTGGGCTTGATTGGTCTGGCCGGTATCCTCATGCGTAATACGCTGATCCTGACCGAGCAGATCAAGGAAAATCAGGCCGCTGGTCTGGATGACTACCATGCCGTCATCGAAGCGACCGTGCAGAGAACGCGACCCGTTATCCTGACAGCACTCGCAGCCGTCCTCGCCTTCATCCCGCTGACGCATTCGGTCTTCTGGGGATCGATGGCCTATACGCTGATCGGCGGAACGGCTGTCGGTACCGTAATGATCCTGCTGTTTCTTCCAGCACTTTACGCGGCATGGTTCCGCATCAAGCCGCCCAAGGGTGAGAAACAGCTCCAATCGGAAGAACACGTTCCCAATCCGGTGCTCGCGATGGCGGCAGAGTGATCTCACCCGGCATCTTCAAACCTGATGAATTTCAACTCGCATCTATCGTGCCCGGTGCAGCCGCCTCGGTCTGCCCGGACACGCCAGCAGTCCTTACCAAAACAACCAGAAAATGAAGGAGGCCACGGTGGCCGAACAGAAAGTGATCGTGATAACAGGGGCGTCGTCAGGCATAGGCGAAGCCACCGCTCGTCTTCTGGCGCAGAAAGGCTACCGCGTATTCGGCGGTGCGCGTGACCCCAACCGCGCTAAATCTATCCCCGGCGTAAAATTCGAGGCGGTAGATGTGACCGACGACGCATCGGTTTCAAGTTTTATCGACTGGGTATTGTCCGAGGCGGGCAGGATTGACGTCCTCATCAACAATGCGGGCGTCTCGCTGGTCGGGCCTGTCGAAAATACCACGCCTGCTGAAGCAGGACGGGTTTTCGATGTGAACGTCCTCGGTCCACTTCGCATGATCCGGGGCGCCCTGCCTTCAATGCGGGCAGCACGCAGCGGACTTATCATTAATATGAGCTCTGTTCTGGGCTTTCTGCCGGCGCCATTCATGGGCATTTATGCGAGCAGCAAACACGCTCTCGAGGGTATGTCCGAATCTCTCGATCACGAGATCCGAGATTTTAACGTTCGTGTCATCCTCATGGAGCCGACGTTCACCAATACGAACCTCGATGTGAATGCTGCACACACGGAAGCGCCGCTGGGTGTCTATGCCCAGCAGGCCGAAGCGACCATCCAGACAGTACAGGTACAAATCAAATCGGCTCCCGCGCCGACATTGGTTGCGGCAAAGATACTGGCTGCCATTGAGGGGCCATACAAAATGCGCCAGCCGGTTGGCGGCCAGGCAACCCTTCTCAGTCGGTTGCGCAGGTTCATGCCTGCAAAGGCTGTCGATGGAAGCCTGCGGAAGACTTTCGGTTTTGGAAAAGTGAGGTCTTCATAAATCGGGTCAAGCTCGATTGGGACTGCGAGGCAACATGCCGTTCGGCCTCGCAGTACTCTTCCAAGGGCATGCTTTATCGGGGTAAAGTATACAGGCTGTTGCTCAGCTGGCCGATAATCTATGGTGCTGCTTCCGCCGAAAACGCTGATTTGATGAGTGTTTCGGTATATTCAGCCGTCGGCCTGTTGAATATCGCGTCTGTTTCTCCCTCCTCCACAATCTTCCCGTTTCTCATGACGATGACGTAGTCCGAAATGGCCTTGATGACAGAAAGGTCGTGGCTGATGAAGATGTAGGAAAGGCCATGCGTCTTCTGCAGATCACGCAGCAGATCGATAACCTGTCCCTGAACGGACCGGTCCAGCGCAGATGTCGGTTCATCGAGAATGACGACATCGGGCTTGAGGATGATCGCACGGGCAATTGCGATGCGCTGACGTTGCCCGCCTGAAAACTCGTGCGGGTAGCGGTTGCGGGTGGCTGGATCCAGACCGACTTCTTTCAGTGCTTCTATTGCACGCTTGTCCCGCTCCGCGCGGCTCAGTTGTTGCTCATGCACGAACAGACCTTCAGTGATGATCTCTCCGACCGTCTGTCTTGGCGAAAGCGAACCATAGGGATCCTGGAATACAAGCTGCAAATGCTGCCGCAATGGCCGCATGGCCTTTCGGTCAAGGCCACTGATTTCCGTCTCGCCGAAGAAAATGCGGCCCTTGGAATGGGTAAGCCCCAGAAGCGCGCGACCGAGGGTGGACTTACCAGATCCGGACTCGCCGACGATGCCGATGGTTTGTCCCTGGCGAAGGCTGAGATTAACGTCATCGACAGCCCGAAACTTGCTCCATTTCGACAGGAAGCCACCCGCAATTTTATAATCGACCGTCACGTTACTCCCGGAGAGAACGACAGGCGCCTCTTTACCGACTGGCAACTTGTGCCCGCTGGGTTCTGCATCGAGAAGCATCCGGGTGTAGTCAGCCTGCGGGCGATCGAAGATATCTTCCGTCGTGCCGGCCTCGACGATTTCCCCGCGGCGCATAACCGCGACGCGGTCGGCGAAATGGCGGACAACACCGAGATCATGCGTGATGAGGACGACGGCCATGCCGAAGCGTTTTTGCAATGATTTCAGAAGGTCGAGGATCTGTGCCTGGATCGTCACGTCAAGCGCAGTGGTTGGTTCATCCGCAATCAAAATGTCCGGCTCGTTTGCGAGAGCCATGGCAATCATGGCGCGTTGGCGTTGACCACCGGAAAGCTCATGCGGGTAACTGTCTATACGCCGCTCCGGATCGGGAATTCCCACAAGCTTCAGGAGCTCGAGAACGCGTGCGCGGGCCTCCTTTTTGCTACCGCCCCTGTGGTGAATGATCGGCTCGGCGATTTGCGCGCCGATCCTGTAGAGAGGATCGAGCGAGGTCATCGGCTCCTGGAAAATCATGGTGATTTTCGCACCCCGAATATTGTTGAGCTCGCTGACCGGCAGGCCGATCAACTCGCGTCCACGATATTTTGCCGAACCCTCGACAATGCCGTTGGATGCAAGCAGTCCCATGATGCCCATCATGGTCTGGCTTTTGCCGGAACCGGATTCTCCGACGACGGCAAGCGTTTCACCCTGTTTGACATCGAGCTCGATGCCCTTGACGGCATTCACCGTGCCATCGGGCGTTGTGAATTCAACCTTGAGGTCACGGACGGTGAGGATGGTTTCAGATGTCGTATTCATGTCAACGATCCTTGGGATCGAGTGCATCACGCAACCCGTCACCCACAAAATTGAGCGAAAACAGGGTCAGCACGAAGAAGATCGCCGGAAATATCAGCAGCCACGGGGCCGACTGGATATTGTTGGCACCTTCGGAAATCAGCGCCCCCCAGCTCGTCAGCGGCGCCTGCACGCCAAGGCCGAGGAAGGAGAGGAAGCTTTCCAGAAGAATGACCTTGGGCACGACAACCGTGACGAACACGACGACAGGCCCGATCGTATTGGGAATGATGTGACGGCGGATGATCTGCCAGTCGCTCAAACCCAAAGCCTGTGCGGCACTCACAAATTCCCGCCGTTTCAACGCAAGCGTCTGGCCACGGACGATACGCGCCATATCCAGCCATTCGACTGCACCGATGACCAGGAAAATCAGGATGAAGCTGCGGCCGAAGAAGACCACCAGAACGACCACCAGAAAGACGAAGGGCAGCGAATAGAGGATTTCGACGAAACGCATCATCACATTGTCGACGCGCCCGCCGATATACCCCGCAGTTGCGCCGTAAAAAACGCCGATCCCGAGCGAAACGAGGCTGGCCAGAACGCCGACGGCGATCGAGATTTGCCCACCCAGCATCACGCGCGCCAGCATGTCGCGACCGTTGGAATCGGTGCCGAAGAAGAAGTATTCGCGGTTGACGTCGCCTTCCAGCTTCAGCGTTCGACCATCGTCTTCCGTTGCAACGACCTTCGTGTTTTCGAATTCGTTGGCGCGGTCGAAATAGCGTGTCGTGCGTGGGTCGATCTGGCTGCTGGAGGTAACCGTTGCGGTGAAGTTTTGCCCTTCGACGGCAAATTCTTTCAGTTCGACGCGCGCGCGGCCTGCCACACCTTCCATGACGCCCTGAAGGTTGTTTACGTCCGGTCGTGGCTCGAGGCTTGGCGGGACGGAGACATAGGACGAAAACACCTGATCATAGGTGTGTGTCAGGAAATGCGGACCAATGAACGAGAAAAGCGTGATCAGCAGCAGCATGACGGACCCCGCCATGGCGGCCTTGTTTCGTCTGAAACGCAGGGCTGCCAGCTGGAACAGGCTTCGGCTTTTCACCGGTGGTTTATCGGCAATGTTCCGGGAAATATCAGTCATGTCTGACCCTCGGATCAAGCAGGCCGTAGAGAATATCGACCACGAGATTGAACAGGATGACAAAAATGGCGACGAGAACGACGGTTCCCATCACCAAGGTATAGTCACGGTTGATCGCGCCAAGAACGAAGTAGCGGCCAACACCCGGAATAGTGAAGATCGTCTCGATGACAGCCGAACCCGTCAACAGCGCTGCGGCGCAGGGAGCCAGATAGGAAACGACCGGAAGCATCGCTGCGCGCATGGCGTGGAACACCACCACGTTGCGCGCCGGAAGACCGTAAGCCTTGGCGGTGCGGATATGGTCCATCCGCAAAGCCTCGATCATTGCACCGCGTGTCAGACGCGCGATAACCGCAAGCTGCGGTAAAGCGAGCGCGATCATCGGAAGGATGAGATATCGCAGTGATCCGTCTCCCCAGCTGCCGGCGGGCAGAAGCCCGAGCAAAACGGCAAAGACGAGCGTGAGAACAGGGGCGACAACGAAGTTCGGCACGGTAACGCCGACCGTTGAAATGGACATGATCGAAAAATCAAAGGCACTATTCTGCCTGAGCGCGGCCAGGGTGCCGGCAAGAACGCCGCCCACCAACGCCAGCAAAAGAGCATAGCTGCCGAGTTCCAGCGAATAAGGCAGACCCTTGCCGATCAACTGCGCGACGGTATTGTCCTTGTAGACGTAGCTCGGCCCGAAATCGCCGGTGACGGCATTGCCGAGGTAGATGAGATACTGGCGCCATAACGGCTCATCCAGATGATAGGTTCTCATCAGGTTTTCCATCGTCTGCGGCGGCAGGGGACGTTCAAGATTGAACGGACCACCCGGTGCGAAACGCATCAGGAAAAACGAAATCGTGACGACGATAAACAAAGTCGGCACCGCACTCGCCAAACGGCGCAGGATAAACGAGATCATGGTTTTTCAGGCTCCGGCATGGCACGGTGGGGTGAGCCACCGTGCCGACGCTGCTTATTCGGAAACGCTCAGGAAGCGGCTGAGGTGTGCGTTAGCAGCATTGTCGACCCAACCCTTGACGCGGTTGGAAACCAGCCAAAGATCGGCCTGCGTCAAAAGCGGAACAACCGGCTGTTCCTTCATGAGGATGGTTTCTGCCTCATGCAGCAGCTTGGAGCGAGCTGCGGGATCCTTCTCGTCGTAGGATTTCTGCATCAGCGCGTCATATTCGGCGTTGTTGAACTTGGAATAGTTGAAGGTCTTGTTGGAAGATACCGAAAGCGCCAGGAAGTTTTCGGCGTCGGCATAGTCAGCAACCCAACCGGCACGCGCCACGTTGAATTTGCCGCCTTCCTGAAGGTAGCCATAGTGCGAGGCGACGTCGAGGTTCACCAGCGACACCTTCGCGCCGAAGGTGTTCTTCCACATATCAGCGATAGCCGTCGCGACACGTTCATGGTTCGGGTTGGTGTTGTAACGGATTTCGATGGAAAGCGGCTTGCCGCCTTCACCGTAACCAGCCTCCTTCATGAGCTTGAGGGCTTCGTCTTCACGATCAAGCTGCGACAGCGTGGCAAAATCTGCCTTTGCCGGCTCTTTGTAGGAATCCATGCCCGGAGGAACCATGGAGTAGGCCGGAATCTGAGAACCGCTATAGATTTCCTTGGCGAGGAAATCACGGTCCACTGCCATGGAGAGCGCCTGGCGGACACGGACATCGTTATAAGGCGCTTCGCGGGTGTCGAAGGTGTAGTAATAGGTGGCAAGCGTCGGCGAAACGTGAACCTGTTCGCCGTAGGCCTTGCGCAGACGGTCGATCTGGTCTGCGGAAAAGTTGTAGGCGAGGTCCATTTCCTTTGCTTCGAAACGACGAACGGATGCGGCCTGATCATCGATTGGGTAGAAGATGACCTTGTCGATCTTGGTGTTGGACGCATCCCAGAAACTGGTGTTCTTGACGACGGTCAAACTGTCATTGGGAACATGCGCTTCGAGCTTGTAGGCTCCATTCGAGACCATGACGCCGGGCTTTACGAAGTCGGTGCCATTCTTTTCGTAGCTTGCCTTTGAGATCGGCAGAGCCGCCTGGTGAGAAAGGAGTTCAAGGAAGAAAGGTGTCGGGCGCTCGAGTGTGATCTCAAGGGTTTTGTCATCCACCGCCTTGACGCCGAGTTGGTCAACCGGAACCTCGCCCTTGTTGATCTTTTCGGCGTTCTTGATCGGATAGAGAATATTTGCGTATTTTGCGGCGGTCTTTGGGTCTTCGACACGCTGGTAGGAGAAAACAAAATCTCCGGCCGTTACCGGGGTGCCATCCGACCACTTCGCATCCGCACGCAGTTTGAACGTGTAGACAGTGCCATCCTCAGACAGCGTCCAGCTTTCGGCCGTGCCGGGGACGATCTTGCCGGCGGCATCGTAAATGGTGAGACCTTCATAAAGGTCTTTCAGGATAAAGGCTTCGATGTTGATGGAAGTCTGGGCCTGATCGAGCGTCTGTGGTTCGCCGGCATTGCCACGATGCAGAACTGTTTCTGCAAACGCGGAACTGGCACCAAACAGAAGCGATCCTACCAGCAGAGTGGCGCGTGTTGTTGTTTTTATCGACATTGTTTCTTTCCCCGTGAATATTTTGAGTCCACAAACAAGGCCAAATTGCTCCGGAGTGCAACCACAATAAATTGTGAGTTGATGAGGAAACCACAAGTTTTACTTATGTCGAGGCACCCCCCGCTGGACCCAGCTACTCCGTATAAAATACTTTGTTTTTGGGTCTATGCCGCACCAGGTTGTTCCATATTGAAGGTGCATACTCTCGGCGGCCGAGTGGTTCACGTCCTAACTCGTCAACGCGCTATCCCTTTGTCCCGCTCGCCGCGATATTGGAGATGGCTGCCATCGAGCCTGCGTGCGACGATCGAAATATGGCGGTACGCTCCGTTATATTCCCGATCCATCGAGTTCGCGATCGTCCTCACCTTTCCAGGGGGATGGCATTGCGAGACCATCGGCATTGGCCGAGGGGACGGGCATCCAACACTTCAATTCCGGCTCAGCGTATTCGATAATCCGGCCTGGTAACGAGTCTGAAGCGCGCCAGCCTTCTGCACCGAACCGGTCGCTCTTCGCCCAATACGCAAGATCTACCTGGGCTGGTCCCTGTTCTGACGAGCGTATGGTTACGAGGATCCGGTTGCCGTTTTTCGGCGCACTTGCCATTTGGCGCCATTGCTGTGCGTCGTCCATCATCTTCCTCCCTGTCCATTGCTGCAAGTGTCACCTCACCACTTAAAACGGTCAACTCAAACTTTGCGCATGATGCGCTGATTGGTTTGCAAACCAGCAGCCCATTTATGCAGGGTATTTTCTCGCAACATTTTATTGGGCAGCGGTTCGCAAGTGACGAACGCCCGAGCTTGAAATCGGCCGGGAGATCGTGCTTGTTCAGGGCCAGCAGGGGGCACGGCTCGTCCTCCACCAGCAAACGGCGACCTGAAAAGAGGAATACGGCATGAAGAAGCTCATCAACGACCCATCCACCGTTGTGCGGGACATGCTCGAAGGTGTGGTGACGCTCAGCCCTGCGACAGTCCTGCTTGCAGACGAGAACGTGGTTATCCGCTCTGGCCTTCCGGAAACGGAAAAGCGCAAGGTGGCGGTTCTGTCGGGCGGGGGCAGTGGACATGAGCCGGCTCATGCAGGTTATGTCGGCGAGGGCATGCTGACAGTTGCCGTGGCAGGCGACGTCTTCACATCGCCAAGCACCGATGCGGTTCTTGCCGGTATCAGGGCTGGGGCTGGACCCGCTGGCGCTCTGGTCATTGTCAAGAACTACACGGGTGACCGGCTGAATTTCGGACTGGCGGCCGAATTGGCAAGGGCTGAAGGAATTCCGGTCGAGATTGTGGTCGTTGCCGATGATGTCGCGTTAAAGGACACGGTTCCCGCTGACCGTCGCCGCGGTATTGCGGGCACGGTGTTTGTTCACAAGCTCGCCGGTGCGGCCGCGGAGCGGGGACTTTCGCTGCAAGAGGTGGCCCGGATTGCACGCGACGCTGCCGAAAGAATATCCTCCATGGGGGTATCGCTGGGTTCCTGCACTCTGCCCGCCGTGGGCAGGCCGGGCTTTGTGCTTGGCGAAGCTGAAATCGAAGTCGGGCTCGGCATTCATGGCGAGCAGGGCGTCCGGCGGATGCCTATTGCATCGGCGGACGAGCTTGTGAAACTGGTCCTCGAAACGATCGAAGCCGACAGCAGGCTAAAGAGCGGGGACCGGGTTGCGTTGCTGGTCAACGGGCTGGGATCGACGCCGCCAATGGAACTCGCGATCGTGGCGCGATCTGCGGTCACGCAACTGGAAGAAAAGGGCGTCGTGGTTGACCGGGCGTGGGCCGGCACCTTTCTTTCCGCTCTGGACATGCCGGGTTTTTCGTTGTCGCTCATGCATGTCGACGAGGCAGCGCTCAGCCTCATCGATGCGCCAACCGATGCCAGCGCATGGCCACGCGGCGGTGTGGTGAGCCGCGAGCGGATACTGCCCTCGGCAAGTGCCGAGAAGAGCCTGCCTGTCGGAAACAGGATGACCGCAGCCGGCGATCGACTGCGCTCCACCGCAGATCGAATTGCCAAAGCCTTGATTGCAGCAGAGCCCAAATTAACGCAGCTGGACAGTGTTGCGGGTGACGGTGACCTTGGCGCAAGCATGGTTCGTGGTGCCGAGGCGATACTTGCACTGCCAAAGGAAAAATTCGGAGACGTCTCCGATGGGCTGATGGCGATGGCAAACGCGATGCGCAAGGCGATTGGCGGAAGTTCCGGACCCTTTTACGCTACGGCGCTGATGCGCGCCTCGCGCCATCTTGCCGGGATTGAAAGCCCGACGTCTCAGCAGATGGCGGAAGCATTTGTAGCGGCGGTTATCGCGATCTCGGAACTTGGCGGTGCGAAGCCAGGGGACCGCACGATGATAGATGCGCTTCATCCGGCGGCAGAAACGTTTCGGGACAAACTTGCAGCGGGTGCTCCGACCGAAGAGGCCTGGTGGTCCGCAGTGGCGGCGGGCGTTGCGGGTGCGGAAGCGACGACTTCCATGAAGCCGCGCCTCGGGCGCGCGAGCTATCTCGGCGAACGGGCTGTCGGGCACCCCGACGCGGGCGCGGTCGCCGTCAGCATCTGGCTTGAAGCAATCGGGAACAATTAGCTGGTGGTGGCGGGTCACCTGCAACAAACACGTGCCGTCTGCGCGTTACCCTCACCCTGCGCGCTGGTGGGATTTTAATTTGAGCATTGGAGGCTGATGATGGACATTGTCTCACCTCCACTCGTAGCTGGGAGCAGTCATGATTGCAGCTTATATCGACGAATTCATCATGTTCTGCGCCGGTCTGTGGATGACCGCAGTGGGTTTTGGTTATTTGCCCCTATCGAAAAACCCCAGGCAGCAGTTACCGGTGGTTCGTCATTTCAAGTGGATGGGACCGATGCTGATCGGTATCGCGATCATTTTGACCGCTGCGTCATAGGGGCATCGGCAGCTGTACTCGGGATATATTTAGCATGAACACGATGCTGGCCTGCACCTCGTGCGGATTGGACGAGACTGAACCTGTCATCCATTTCGGTTCGTATATTCTGCGATGCGCCGCTTGCGGCCAACACGTCGTTGCAACATCGTTCATGGCAATGTTGAATTTGGATGATGAGTGTTCAGCCTTTATCGATCCGGGCCATGGAAAAAAACCTTTGCCAGAGACACTCGTCGCGCGCGGACCGCTCCGGTTGATTGCAAAAGCAATTAGTGCCGCGGCGACTGACGGAACTCTAATACGCCTGATCTTCGACCCAACGGATTGAAGCCGTGGCTGACATCTGTGGAGCAAGTAGCAAATGCAATGAACCGAAAGTGCTGCGGTGCTTACAGCTTGAGCCCAAGCGCGCCCGGTCGTCATCACCCGTAATGCGTCAAAATTTGAACGACCAGCTGCTTGCAGCAGGCCGTCGAATTCCCGTGTTTGCTTTCAGCGCAATGCGGGGGGGAACTGGCAATCGCCAGCCCCGTTAGTGGTTTACGTAACATATAGGAGGACGACATGAGCGACTTCGACCTTTATTACTGGCCAGTTCCGTTTAGAGGTCAGTTCATCAGGGGAATTCTGGCCCATGGCGGATGCTCCTGGGATGAACATGGTGTCGATGCGATAGACGATATGATGCATCGTGAGGTGGGGGGACAGCCGATAGCTTTCATGGGGCCGCCGGTTTTGATTGATCGCGAGCGACATTTCGCAATCTCTCAGATGCCGGCAATCGCCCTCTATCTGGGTGAGCGGCTGAATATTTTGCCGGCCGCTGCCGAGGGCCGCGCGCTTAGTGCCAAAGTCGTAAACGACGCCAACGACGTCCTTGATGAGCTGACGCTCAGTGGGGGGCGCGAGATGTGGACGCCAGAAAAATGGGCGGAGTTCGGCCCTCGTTTGAAGAAGTGGATCCGTATTTTCGAGGATACCGGAGCAAGAAACGGCCTGACTGCTGATTCCGGATTTATGCTCGGATCGGAAAAACCCGGCGTCGCAGATATAGTCACCGCCCTCCTTTGGACGACGGTGGCTGAACGCTTTCCGGTCATTAAAGGCATCATCGAAGACACCTCGCCAGTCATCTGGGGGCTTTCCAAGCGGGTGGGGAATACGGCTCCGCTGGCGCTCTTGAACCGCCGGAGTTTTGAAAACTATGGTGAGGCTTATTGCGGAGGAGAGATCGAAAAATCGCTCCGAAAAGTTGCCGGCTAACGGTGAATGTATCGGACAACCCGCTGCGTGGCTCCAAGCCTTGAAGCCAAACTAGGCAACTGGTCGCAAAAGTCTTGTGTGGCGGTCCTTCCACGGAAGCGTTATTCAGTCCGCTGCGAATTCGCAAGCCAACAGGGTCTTACCGCCTAGAGCGTCACCTTCCCGGGCCACAATGGAAACTTTCCCCGGGCCAGCCAGACCTTCCGGGGGCTGCAGGTCCTGCGAAAGTTCCCGGGCGTAGCCTTTGCTGGATGTGCCCATCAGGTCGGAGGTTTCTGGCTTCAGATTATATTTCGCCGCCAGATCGTCGGCGCGCTGGCCCTTGATCAAAACACCGACTGCGCCATTGGCGAAGAACACTTCCTCACTTTCAAATCCATCGCGGCCGATCTGAAACGGAAGCGTGTAGATTGCGGCGCCCAGTGACGATGTATCGGGTTTTGCAAGCTTTTCCGCTGCATCGTAAATCTCGGTCGCGGATGTCATCGAGTAAGGAGGATTGCACAACGCCGCGTCATAAAATGTGGGATCCGCTTCCGCCGCCGCAGCGCTCCCGACTTGAAGCACAGCGAAGGCGGCGCACATTACGGCCGCGCCGTGACGAAGGTGTGTGAAAGCAAGCATAGGCGATCCTTAGAGTTTGCCTGTCGTTTATTGGCCGAGATGCGTCAGGTATCACCTTTGCTTGGAGCACCAAAGTTCCCACTTGTCGATATCCGAGGAGCCTTTTCCCAAACCATCAGAACATGACGATGCTCATCCTATTAATGTCACAGCTTTGTCGCTGTCGCTTCATTGCCGAGGGAGAGTGCTTCTTTCACCGCCAACTCCGCCATGGCTAGTGCGGCATCGCGGGTTTTGGCCGCCGCGACAAACCGGCCGTTGTGGCAGAAGCTCGCGCCTTCGACGCCACAAACCGCTTCGAGATTTTTGTCTGTCAGGCCGGCCCAGGCCGCCGGCAAATCTGCCCGCAGATCGAAACCCTCATCCGCGCGGCGGATACCGGTCAGGCACCAGTCGTTGTTGCGGGGATGAACGACAAAAAGCAGATGGTCGGCACCCGACTTCACGATGGCGGACCGAAACGGCATTCCCACCGGTAGTTCCAGAATATGCCCTTCACCGGCATCCACGATAGCCTGTTTCACAAGCGCCTCAGCCCGCAATTTTGCAGCGCTGTTGGCTATTCTCGCCTCGATGAAGCTGCGGGCAATGGCCAGCGCTGCATGGAAACTGCGATTGTCCGCGTCGGGATCTGTCTCGTCAAAAACGGGCTTCAGGGTTTCCAGCAAAACAGGCAGCGTTAGCCCGGCAAGTGGCCCAGCGATGGACGGGCTGAGCGCGCCATTGTCGACCAGGTCGACCGGCAGCACAAAGTTGGTATCGAACGATGCATGGACGGTTTCGACATGTTCTTGTGGAACGCCAGAGGCGGCAAGATAGTCCCGGCCGAAGTGCTTCCAGATCAGGCCGAATGAACTATAGGGCTGACCGTCATCCCGCAACGGTGCGCCGCGCTGGTGGTGGTCGAAGATCCTGCCCGCTGGGTCATAAGCACCACCGACGTCGTAGATGATGCGGTCCGCGCCGGGTGTGATCCATTCGGCTGCCCTGCTGCGAACGAGGCGGGCCTGCGGGAAAAGCCGGGTCAACACGACGCTGGACAGAAGTTCGTCAGCATGGAAGCCACCGGAATGGGTGACGAGGAAGTCCGGGATCATGTCAGGATACGCCTTGTTGCTTGCGGAAGGCCCGCTTTGGGGCTGGGCATCTGATACCCTGTGCCGGACGCCATCTCAACCCGCCATTCGCGATGGAGACCAAAAGCAATGATATGCTGTACGTTCCCGGATACTTGGTTTTCGTTTTGACCCATATGACAATGCCGTAGCGGGGGTGAAGCTTGCCGCACAACCGCTCCCAGCCCACGCGATGCGCCAACGCCCAGTGCAGAACCGACATCTAGATCTGTGGCTTGTTTGATGCGGGCTGCGTAGATTTCCATCGCCGCGGCAAGCCTCTTCCACCTGTTGCGGCGTCTCAGAGAGGTTTTGATCGGCGTCTTTATTCAGTCTCTTCACGACGAGCCGGTTTGGGCTATCGAGGGGCGCAGCGAGATTGCCAGGGGCAGGGCCGTCACAACCACCGGCAAGATGAGTACCGCCCATGCCGCCCCATAGCCAAAACCATCAACCATCAGCCCGAAGAGATAGGGACCAATTGCCATCACACCCAAACAGATCGTGGACGCGAAGGCGATTGTCGATGCGATCGAACCTTTCGGTGCGCTCTCGGCGATCTGCAGAAGGTAAAGCGGAAACCAGCCGATCCCGAATATACCCAATATGACGAGCACCAGGAGGATCACCGGCGGCGGAGTGCCGATGGGAAGAAGCGCAAGGATTGTGGCCGCGCCGGCGGCAATGACGGATACCAGGCCAAAGGATTGGCCGCGAAGACCGGGCCGGAAACGATCGCTGAGCCATGGCAGCAGAATACGGCCGGGAATACCAGCAAGCTGTGTGGCGGCAAACATCGAAGAAGCGACAAAGAGGCCTAGCCCCAATCCATCCGCCATGAAGCCGATGATGTGTGCGGTCAGGGTGAATTGAAATGCAGACATGGCGATACCGAGCCGCAATACGGGCCAGAAGCTGCGATCCTGTCCGACGATGCGGACGAGTTTTGCCAAAGGCAGTGGACGCTCGGTTTTGGCGGCCAAATCGCCTCCCTCACGATACAGCCCCCAGAAGAGCGCCGCGCCGGCGATGGAAATACCGCCGCAAAGCCATGCCGCGGCATGCCACCCGTAACGGACCGCCATGAATGGCAGGAGAGCGGCTGCAATCATTGTTCCGAAGGGAACGGCGGCTTGTCTGAACCCTGTGGCTATGCCGCGTTTGGCAGGCGGGAACCAGCGCATGATCGCCCGCGTGCCGCCCGGTTGAACGGCCGCATAGGTGCCGCCCAGAAAAGCGATGCAAACAAGCAGCGCGGGCAGGCTGTTTGCGAATGCCGCCGCACAGGCCATGGCGATCGCCATGCCGAGCATGGCAATGCCGACGATGTGACGTTCACCGTGAATATCAATGGCGCGGCCGAGCATGAACATTGTCGCGATCTGGACACCGTTCATGACGGTCACGGCAAGCGATGCAGATGCAAGGGAGACCCCGAATGCTTCCCGCCAGAAGGGCACGAGAATGTAAATACCCTGCGATACGAATGAGCCTGCGGTTTGCGTTCCGACCGCCACGGCAAGGACTGCCCAGATGCGGGGATCGGTCTCGGACGCGGGTGGGGGCGAGGACAAAGAAATCTGTGACGACACGAAAGGCTCCTATCAGGGTTTTCGTGCAGTAACCTTTCTGTTCAGCCGACAGAATTAGGAGCTTGCAAGTTTCAGCGATAACAGTTTGTTATGCAAGCATGCGTTCATTGGATCCTGAAGCCGTCGAGGCTTTTCTTCTTGTTGCCGAATTGCAGTCGTTCACGCGGGTCGCAGGCGTTATGAATACGACGCAGGCGGCCATATCCCTGCGCTTGCGCCGGCTCGAAGACTTGCTGGGGCATCGCCTCGTCGAGCGGACGCCACGCCGGGTGCGGTTGACGGCTGCAGGCGAACGCTTTCTGAAGCCGGCACGCGCCTATGTCGCTGCCGGTCGTCGTGCGCTTGATGTCTTTGGACAAGAGCCAACGCGTCTGGCGATCGGCGTCACCCATCATCTGATCGGGGCCGACCTGCCTCGGATACTTCGGGTGGTCAGCGAGCGCGAGACGAGCGTGACGCTTCATCTTCGTACGGCCGGCACACGAACCCTGCTTGACCTCTATGATGCCGGAGAACTCGACGCGATCGTCGTGCTGCGACACGACGATATCCGCCGGGATGGCGAGCCTCTGTTTCAGGAGAGCTTTGGCTGGTATTGCAGCGCGGATTTCGATCTGCCTTCAAACGCCCCGCTGCCGCTGGTACTTCAACCCGAACCCTGCAATTTGCGCGCCATGGCCCTTCGGGCGCTGGAGGCGGCGGATATCCAATGGCGCGAAGTGTTTGTCGGCACCGGTGCCACGGCGGTCGGAGCCGCGGCCGAAGCCGGGATTGGCGTAGCACTTCTGGCACAAAGTGCCGCCCCCGCCGGTGTGCGGCAGGTCAAGGCCCGCGCGGTGCCGGAGCTTCCGAAACTGGATGTCGTGATGATTTCGACGGTTACCGGCGACAGTGCGAACGCCGTGCTTCGACGCATCACCGGGGCATTTCGATCATCCTGATCTGGCGTGCGGTTGGCCGGAAGCGCGAAGAAATCGCCCAGTCGAGTTCTGGCCATGCAAGATTACCAACGCGGCACACGCCTTTCATAGGCGGGGTCGAAGAGCTTCATGTAGGCTGTGTCGTCACGCTCCTTCATCGCGGTCTGCTCATAAAGAGCCGCAAGTTCGGCGAGCTTCTGCCGATTAAGACTGACGCCAAGTCCGGGCGCTGTCGGCACATCCAGACGACCGTTTCGGAATGTGAAAGGGGTGCCCTCGATCACATCGACGCCTGTCCATGGGTAATGTGTGTCACAATCGAAACTAAGGTTCGGCGTTGCGGCGGCCACATGCACCATCGCCGCAAGGGTGATGCCGAGGTGGGAATTGGAATGCATGGAAACACCTAGTCCCAGTGTCTCGCAGGTCTTTGCAAGATGGGTCGAAGCGCGCAATCCGCCCCAATAATGGTGATCGGACAGCACGATCTGCACCGCATTTTTACGGAAGGCGGTGGCGATCTGGTCGAATTCCAGAACGATCATGTTGGTGGCGAGCGGGATTGAGGTTGCGGCCGCCACCTGCGCCATCTGGTCCATGCCAATGACCGGGTCCTCAAGATATTCCAGAATATTTTCAAGCTTGCGGGCAATGTAGATGGCCGTTTCCACCGTCCAGCCGCCATTGGGATCGATCCTCAGGGGATGATGGGGAAAAGCTTGCCGCAGCTTCAGCATTGTCTCGATCTCGAGATCGGGATGCAGCACGCCGCCCTTCAGTTTCAACGATTGAAAACCGTAAGTGTCGACCATCCTGTGGGCTTCGCCGACCATCTGGTCAGGGGTCAGAACCTCCCCCCATTCATCCGCCGCTTCGCCGATATGGCCTGCAAATTTGAAAAAGAGATAGGCGCTGAAAGGTACGCTTGTGCGAACCGCGCCGCCGAGCAGGTCTGAAACCGGCCGCCCGAGCAGCTTGCCCTGAATGTCGAGGCAGGGGACTTCGAAGGCCGAGGCAACCACATCCGTCAGCTTGTGATCGGCGACAGCCGATTTGGCATTGATGCCGCCACCGCCCGGCAAGGCTGCGATGACACGCGATTTCAGTTCGTGAAGATGAAACGGGTCCAAGCCGATGAGGGCTGGCGCGGCGCGGCGCAACCCATCCAGCGCCTTGATGCTGCCGTAACTTTCCCCAAGCCCGATCGTGCCGTCGTCGCATATGACTTCGATGATGGTGCGCAGCGCATGGGGCTGGTGGACGCCTTTGCAGTTCAGCAATGGCCGGTCGCGAATGGCGACCGGAGTGAGGTGGATTTCGGCTATACGCATGTCAAGAAACTCCTTGTCGCCACCAGTGGCGCGCAGCCTTCAGCGCGTCTTCCAATGGTGGCAGTTGGGGGTGCCAGTGGCGTTCCCATTCGAGGCTGAGGGGTATTTTCCGTTCGTCCGGCTTGAGCAACGAAAGCAGTTCCGCGATGGGAAAGTCGCCCTGGCCGGGCAAGACGTAGCGCCGTTTTCCGTCTCTGTCCGCCGTGCTGTCCTTGACGTGCAGGTGGACGGCGTTTTTCGCGATATGGTGCCAAAGGGTTTTGAGATCGGTGCCCCTGGCCCATGTATGATGGGTATCCCACAATATCCGGGCCGTCGGCACGTATTCCAGAAACGCGAGCAGCTGATCGAAATCGGCCAGCGCATCGTGGGTTTCGATCATCAGCTCGACATTCAGCCCGCGTGATTGCCGCAGACCTTGCCACTCGTCCAGCAGCGCCGCTGCGCGATCCAGCTCCTCCGCCCCAATTTTTTTGCCACCGTCGAATATCCGCAGATAGGAGATGTTGGCAGCTTCCGCCCAGTCAATGAAGGGGTCGAGCTCGGAGAGACTGCTGCTGCCGAACAGCCGCATGGATGTGTTGAGAGCGGCAATTCTGAGGTTGCGTTCGGACAGGAAGGCGGCAAATCGGGCAGGGGTGCCGAACTCGGCAACGAGCGCGGCGATCAGATCTATGGTGCCCGATAGTGCGCGCAATTCCACGCTTGTTATACCATGGCGCTCTGCCAGATCGGCGGTCTGATGCAGGCTAAGTTCGGAGCAGCCGAGGGTCGAAAAGCAATAGTTGGAACCGCTCATGCCATACGCTCCATATCCTGCTTGTGGACCGGGTGAAGGGGCGCAAGCCCTGCGACGAAGCGTTCAATCTCGGTAATGGCCAGATCGGAAAGTGCGCGTAATTCGTTGCCCAACGCCCCGGCAATATGAGGGGTGAGCACGACATTGGGCAGGTCATAAAACGGGCTGTCCGTTGGCAGGGGTTCGGGTTCGGGCGTGTCGATCAGGATACGCAGCCGCCCGGAAAGCGCCTCGGCCAGCAATGCCTCGTGATCGACGAGCCAACCCCGCGCGGTGTTGATGAAGATGGCATGGTCGGCCATCAGCGCCAGTTCCCGGGCGCCGATCATATGGTGCGTTTCCGGAAGGATCGGCGCGTGCAGCGAGACCACATCGGACCATGCGAGAAGCTCGTCCAACTCCGTTTTCCTCGCGCCGAAGGAGGCTGCTTCTTCCACAGATAAGAAGGGATCGTAAACGGCAATCTCGAATGTGCCGCGCGCCAGCATCTCCATCACCAGCCGTCCGATGCGTGAGGCACCGACAATGCCGACCTTGCGGGCATGGTTACCGAGATGAGCCAGGCTTTTGCCACGCCTGCTGCCAAAAACGCCGGTGCCGCGCTCTACCCTGTGTTCATCCCGCAGTCGAAAGACATCCTTGCCGCACATGATGATCGCCGCATAGGTGAATTCGGCAACCGGCACGGCCATGGCGGATGCGGCTGTCGTGACGAGAATATCGGACGTCTCCCAGAATTCTGCGGGTGCGACCATCCGCACTGATGATGCCGCATAGGCCAGCATTTTCAGCCGTGGCGCGCGCGAAAGGCGTTCGCGTGTGAGGGACGGCGTACCCCAGGCGGCAAGCATAATATCCGCTTCGGCGAGAGCTTCGGCACCTTTAGCCGTGTCGAAATCCATATGCGGAAAACCCGGAATGATATCCGTTATGGCATTCAGCCGCGCCCATTCGCGCGAACCGAAGAAACCTTCGGGAAGCTCGCTGCGCATGGCGATCAGCAGGCGTGGTTTGGTCTGAGAATGTTTCATGCGCGCACCGGGTTTGAAATGGGGCGGATGTCGATCTTGGAAACATCGATCTCGATCGGTTGCGAACCGGGCTGCAGGATCACATCGAGAAAAAGCTCAGGCCGTGTTTTGCCCGGCCGCAGTTTCAGGGGAGGGGTCCTTAACGCGCCTTGCCACTGTGCGGAAGGAAAGGAAAAGAGCCTGCCGTCATTGGCACGGAACGGTGCGAGCGCTGTTACTGACTGTCCTTCGTCTGCGACATCTTTCAGTCGCAGCGATATGCCCAGAACGCCATCATGGGCCGGCACCTCCACGTCGCAGATCGCTTCCACCCACACGCCGGTGCCGGGGTGGACAAGCTGCCCGCCAAGACGATGGTTCTGCTCACCCGTTTCGGTGACGGTCCGGGCCGAAAGATCCGATGCGAGATTGCCGGCGGGATTGTTTACCGGATCGAAGCGGTCATCCTTTGACAGCAGCCGGGCAGTCGCGCGGGGCACAATCGTTTCGAGATAATCCGCCAGCAATTGCCCGACGGCAAAGGCGCCGGGTATGGAAAAATGAGTTCCGTCATCGGAATAGCCGGGATATGGCTCGCCGAATTCGCTGTCAGGATCGACCCACGCGGCGTTCCAGTCGAAGACATGGCAATTGGCGTTGTTTGCCGCAAATTCGATGCTTCGCCGGTTGATCCAGTGCGCCTTTGCCCGCTCCGTACCGCCCGCGGGCCATTTCCCGACGCTTCGCGCCAGAATGGGAAGCAAGATCACGGTCTTGCCGGCGGCGAGCAGGACTGAGGCGATCCTTGCCCGCGTGTCGGCAATCGTCTGGCGCGTTTCCACCATCATGTCATTGGTACCGGCATCGACAATGACGAGATCGAAATCCGATTGCAGCAGTCGCGGCAGCCGCCGTTCGATCTCGACTGCCTTCTGGCCGGAAACCCCGAAATTGAGACCGGAAAAGAACCGGCTGACACCGGGCCTATTACTCGGCTCCCAGCCGGGCGGCACGGATGGATCGTGGTGAACCGGGCAACAAAGCCTGCCATGCGACAGCACCTCGGCCCAGCTCATCCAGCCGCGTGCCGATGTGGCAAGCGAGCTGGCGTCGCCAATATGGTTCTGCTGGACGAGCGAGGTGCCGAGAATGGCAATCCGGCTCGCCCTTGATAACGATACGGACATGGTTTTTACCGGGATATCAGGAAAACAGGACGCCGCCATTAATGTCGTAGCAGGCGCCGGTGACATAGGCGGCATCGTCGGACGCGAGGAAGGCCACCAGACCGGCGACGTCTTCGCTCGACCCTTCGCGCTTGAGCGACGTCGCGCCGGCAACCCGTTCGCGCACCTCCGGTTTGGTGAAGGTGTCGTGGAAGGTGGTCGAGATCATGCCGGGGCAAACGGCGTTAACACGGATATCGGGGCCGACTTCCTTGGCAAGCCCGCGGGTGAACGTCATCACGGCACCCTTGGAGGTCGCATAGGCAAGAGCGCCCGGGCCGCCGCCATCACGGCCGGCCTGCGACGAGAAGGTGACGATCGCCCCGCCCTTTGCCATTTTGGGCAATGCGGCCTTGGTGGTCAGGAACAGCGATGTCAGATTGACGTCGAGGACCTGATGCCAGAAGGCTTCATCCATCTCTGCAATTGTCTTGCGGGCGATCAGGCCGCCGGCAACATGGACGAGGCCATGGATCTCGCCGAATTTGTCCGCAGCTGCGGATATGGCTGCCTCAACGTCGCTTGCATTGGTGAGATCCGCCTTGATGGCCAGAGCCGAGCGGCCAAGCTTTTCGATTTCGGTAACGGCTGTAGCCGCACCATCGGCAGCACCATTATAGGTAAGAACGACATTGGCGCCTTCCTGCGCAAAACGGATGGCACATGCCCGGCCGATATCCCGGCCGGCGCCGGCGACAACAACGGTCTTGTTGGTAAAACGCTGCATTGGAAAACCTCGTATGGTTAGAACTGCTTGGGAAGTGAGAGCTTGAAACGCTCGTCATCGACATCGCTGAAGTAGATGTCGGTGGAAAAACCCTGATCGTCGATGAAGCTGAAGATACGCTTCGGCTCTTTCAGGCTGTAAGGGACGAGAAGGGTGACAAGGCGATGCCGGGTGGCGGCCGGAACCGTGGCGCAGACATGGTGGTGAATATCGAGCCCTTCGAATTCCTTCGGGTCTATATCGGGAAAACCTTCCACGGCGCTGATTTGCGGCGTGCCGGCCGAAGAATAGACGAACTGCCCGTAGAAGCCGGCTTTCTGGCCATTGTAGCGGAAGCTCGACCTGCCGGTCTGCGGGGCTGCGAGCGTATGGCAAAGCCATTGCAGTTCCTGGGGTTCGGAACATTCCACCTCGTCGACAATCACGAAATAGCTGTCATTGACGAAGTGGGTTTCGCGCAGAGCCTTTTGAACCAGCGGGTTTGCAACCTGATAAGCGGCCGTCGCATCGCCGACGATACGAACATGGCCGGGCTTTTCCTCCACCGAGACGATGCGGCCGGCGGCGCGGCGCGCTAGTGCCTTGTCCTTTTCCGCATATTGTCCCTTGCCGCCGATCAACACGGCATTTTTCGACCGTGTCTGACGCCGCCAGTTCAGATGCATCTGCGAATTGAACGCCACGTAATAGCCGGACTGGATCACCAGATCCTCACCATGGGCATAAAGCACAAAGGCATTCTGGTCGCCGTGACTGTGGCTGAGCGAACCGTAAGGGCTGGATTTGAAGACGAATTGCAGATGCTTATCCGGGTCTTCCATATGTTTCTGGATAGTGGCCCAACCGATATCATCGAAAACGGCGAGTGCCGGCAAGTCGGCGGGCGACACGGCTTCCACCTGCCGGTAATCGTGGCGATAGACGAGATCGTCGAAGTTCAGGTCCCACCAGCCGTAATTGTAAAAGGCCATTTCCGTGCCCGTCGCATCGGCCTTGATTTGATCGAAATACCACTGGTAGTGACCGTTGCCGGTGACGCCGGCGAATTGCCGGACATTGTAGCCGAGTTTCAGGCCGGGAAAATCGCCGAGCGTGGAGTCGTCGCCGAAGTTGGCGCGACGGGTGCCGGGCGCCTTGGTGTAAAGCGGGAAGCGGCCGGTATTCTGGAAAAACGGCCGCTGATAAAGGTCGTAACCGATATAGGAGCGGATCAGATTGGCGGCCTCGATGAGATAGGCCATGCCTGTCATCCAGTAATGCGGACCTTCCGCCCAGCCGCCGTCGGTTCCGGCCCATGGCGAATAGAGCGTGGCGAGGAATTCGACGGTATAGTCGAGCCATTCTCCGGCCTCATCGCTTTCGCCCTGAAGCGCGATGCAGGCTGGTGTCAGCACAGCCGAGAGCGAGCGCACCGCATGGCTGTCATAGGGAAAGACGTGAATGCGGGCGTGTGCGATGACATGATCGGCAACTTCCCGCGTCCGTTCAAGAAGAACGGACCGCACGGACTTGCGTTCGTCTTCGCTCAGATGGTCGTACAGCCAGTCATAACCCCAGGCGAGGGCGACGACGACACGGAACCCCGCCTCGTCATTATAGGCGCGGGAGGTCGCACCTTTCGGGTCCCAGGCGGCGACGGCCAGCAGCCATTTACGGGATGCATCAAGCAGATCGTCGCGCCCGAGCACGCGGCCGGCGATGGCCAGGTGCCGGATCGCATAGATCACTTCCTGGCAATCGATGTACATCTGCCGCCAGAGCGTGGCGACACGCATGTTGTTGGGATAGGGCTGCGGTTCCGGCATGATCGGCCGCTGCAGCCATGGTTCAACCGATTTTTCGTAAAATTCGGTCCAGCCGCAATGGTTGGGGTCCTTGGCAACGGCGTCGGCGAAGGCGCTCAATTGCTCGGAGTTAAGCCACAGCCGGGGGTGGCTGGTTTGCGCGGCGGCGTGGCGGGCAGACCTGCCGGGCAGCGGCGTTTCCGGCAGTGCGGCACCGATCTCGAAACTGCGCACGATGCTCCAGTTGGAATGCGCCGTTGCGGATTTCTGATCCCAAAGCGCATAACACCAGTGATAGTGGCCCTCCGGCAGCGCTTCATCCGGTGTGAAGAAATTCCAGGCGAGATCTTCGAAGACGAGCGTTTTTTTGTCCGCAAAGCCGGGATCGGTCGAAATGCGCAGCACGTAACGCGCGCCGTCGTCGATATCGGGTAGCCATGAAAATCGCGGAGGGTTCTCCGTCGGCTGTGCTTCTTCGCTCGGCTCGTAGCCAATGGTCAATGAGCCCGGACGGGGTTCATCGAGAAGTGTCTGTCTGGAGATGGCCGGGGCAGAGGGACGCATTGCGCTCTAACTCCTATGAAAACAGATGGGAAAGGATGGCGGCGATAAAGCCGCCATCATGCTCGGAGGGTTTATTGCGCCGCCTTGTACTGGCGGTCATAGGCCGATTGCATCATCTTGATGACCTCGTCGTAACCAAGGGCGGTGAGGCGCTTTTTGTAGGCGTCCCACCCGGTATCGACGTCCTGCGCGCCGAGAATCCAGGTCTGCTGCATTTCGGTCATGTAGGTGAGGATGCTCGGCCAGTAGCGGTCGAAGGTCGCCTTTTCCTCGGCGTTCAGGGAAACGCCCATGAACTCGTCCTTGAGGCAGTTGCACTTCTCGTACATGTCAATGCCTTCAAGCGCGATCTTGTTCGTCCACTGGCGCTCATATTCGTAATCCATCCAGTATCCGCGCGGGATCGCCGCACCGACTGCCCATAGCTGGGCATTGACGGGATCCTTGTTGTCGAGGATTTCCTTCTTGAACTGCGGCTTGCCGTCGACCATTTCGTAAGTGAGGCCTTCGACGCCGAAATTCGACAGGATGCGGCCCTGTTGCGAGAACCAGAAGTCGAAATATTTGATGGTTTCGACGGGGTGTTCGTTGGTCGCCGAAATGGCCCAGCCGACGGGCTGGACACGCAGGCGGCGGGAATCTTCGAAACGCTGACCTGAAACCGTCTTGGGCGGCAGCATGGGCTTCAGTGCAAAGCCTTCGATCTTCGGTGACAGGGCGTCATTGTAAGTCGAGGTGCTGGCGAACCAGTCATGTGTCATGCCGCCGAGATTGTTGCCCAAGAGATATTCGCGCGAGCGGGCGCCGCGGGTGAATATTTCCTTGTCGATCAGCCCTTCCTTGTACCACTTGGCGACATTGGAAATGCCGGTCTTGTAGTTTTCTTCCACCCAGGGGTGACGCAGCTTTCCGTCATAAACGGCAAAGTCGCCATATCGCTCCGATCCCGAAACGCGTGCGTCCCACAGATTGATGAGGCGGACGGCATCGATTTCCTCACGGGCAAAATAAGGCACCTCATCCTTGAGGCCGTTGCCGTTCGGGTCCTTGTCGCGGAAGGCTTTCAAAACTTCGTAGACCTCTTCCGGTGTTTCCGGCTGCTTCAGGCCAAGCTTGTCGAGCCAGTCCTGGCGGATGAACCAGCCGCGCGAGAACTTGCCATCCGGCACATAGGGAATGAAATAAAGCTTGCCGTCCGGTCCGGAGATGGCGTTGCGGATTTCCTTGTGGCTGTCGAAGAACGCCTTGAGGTTGGGGGCGTTTTCCTCGATCAGCTCATCGAGCGGAATGAACGCGCCCTCCAGCCCGTAACGGATGAAGTCCTCCTTCAAACCGCCGGTGGCGTCGCCGCCGACGATATCGGGAAGGTTGCCCGAAGCGATCAGAAGATTGAATGCATCGCGGCTGCTCGTAGTCGCCAGCGACGCCACGTTCCGGACGTGAATATTGGTGATTTCCGCGGCCTTCTGTTCCACCGGCCACTTTTCCGAATAGACGTATTTGTCGCGGAAGTGGAAATGGATCGTCAGTTCTAGCGGGTCTTCGGTGATCTTGCCCGTATCCTGTGCCAATGCCGGCAAGGACAGGGTTGCGGCTGTCATCAACGCCAGTAGGGGCGCGCCTTTTCGTAGTGCTCTCACAGGTTCTCCTCCCTTGTGCTGCTACTCTTTGACCCCACCCAGCAGAATTCCTTTGGTGAAATACTTCTGCGCGTAGGGGTAGATAATAAGGACTGGAATGATCGATGCGATCATGATCGCTGATGTCACCGTCTCGAACGAATAGTGAGCGGTGAGCAGGCTAGAGGCGAATTCGTCATTCGAGTTGAGGTCGACGATGACGCGCTTAAGATAGACCTGAAGCGGGATTTTTTCCTCGCCGCGCAGCAGCACCATGGCCCAGAAATAACCGTTCCAGCGCGACACGATGCAGAACAGCGCGACGGTGACAATTGCGGGTTTCGACAGTGGAATGAATACCTTCCACAGCAGCTGCAATTCGCTGGCGCCATCCATCTTGGCGGCCTCTTCGAAGGATTTCGGCACGGCTTCGAAAAAATTGCGCAGCAGAATGACGTTGAAGGCATTGGCGGCAAACCCGAGGATGATGCCGAAGCGGCTGTCGAGAAGCCCGAGATCGCGCATGTTCAGGAAGAAGGGGATCATGCCGGCGTTGAACCAGAGCGTAAACGCGATAGCGATGTTGAAGAAGGTGCGGCCACGCAGGCGTTTGCGCGAAAGCGCATAGGCTCCGGGGATCATGATCAGCAGGCTCATGAGCGTGCCGCCGAAGGTGTAGATGAAGGTGTTGCCATAGGCGACCCAGAACATCCGGTCGGACAACACCCGGTCATAGGCGGCAAGCGTGACATCGACGGGCCAGAGCGTGACGCGGCCGGCCGTGACGGCAGCGCCCGAAGAGAGCGAGACCGAGAGCACGTAGATGAAGGGATAGAGCGTCGACAGGACGAACAGGCCGAGAAGAATGGCGTTTGCCCAGCCGAAAATCTTGTCGCCGCGGGAATAGAGATTGAAGTTTGCCATGTTTCAGCTCCTCACCACAGCGATGTCGAAGAGACTTTTCGGCTGATGCGATTTGCCGAATAGACGAGGACGAAGGCGATGACCGCGTTGAAGAGGCCGGCGGCCGTCGCCAGATCATATTGGGTGCCCTGCAGGCCGGTGCGGTAGATGAAAGTAGAAACGACGTCCGCCGTCTCATAGGTGGATGGGCGGTAAAGCAGGATGATATATTCGAACCCGACTTCGACCAGATTGCCGATGCGGATGATCAGCATGATCACGATTGTCGGCAGGATGCAGGGCAGGGTGATGCGCCACATCATCTGCCAGCGCGACGCGCCGTCCACCCGGGCGGATTCGTAAAGCGTCGGGCTCACGCCGGCGATGGCGGCGAGGTAAACGATGGATTCGAAGCCTGCCTCTTTCCAGACTGACGAGCCGATGTAGATGGGACGGAACCACTCCGGCTGGGTCAGGAAGTAGATCGGCTCAAACCCAAGGCCTTTCAGCATAAGATTGACGATGCCGATCGATGGCGAGAGGAAATTGATGACGATGCCGGCGACGATCACCACCGAAATGAAATGCGGCAGGTAAACGACCGTCTGCGCCCAGCTGCGGGCAATGCCGCTTTGAATTTCGTTGAACATCAGGGCCAGAATGATCGGCACCGGAAAGGCGAAGATCAGGCCAAGGCCGCTGATGGTGATGGTGTTCCAGAAGGAACGAATGAACATGTCATTCTGGAAAAGCTCCACGAAATTCGCAAATCCGACCCAGGGGCTCTTTTCGATACCGCGAAAGATCGAGAAATCCTGAAATGCGATGACCAACCCATACATGGGTTTGTAGAGAAAAACTGCAAACCAGATGAGCATCGGCGCGAGCAGGAGGTAGAGCTGCCAGTCGCGGCGCATGTCTTCCTGAAGGTCGTGAAGGCGCCCTTGGAAATCCTGATTCATGGCCGCGCTCCACCCCGGTTTTTGAGCGACCTTCCCGTCGCCGCATCAAAGACGTGGACGCGTGCGGTATCGATGGAAAGCCGGTTGACGCCGTTGAGGGCATGGTCGCCATAAAGCGTTTCGGCTTTGGCGATAAATGGCTGGCCATCGGCCTTCCCATGCAGCAGCGCTTCAGCGCCCAAAGGCTCTACGAGATCGATGCTGCAATTCAATGTTTCACGACCCTCTTCAGCCTCCACCGACATGATTTCCGGTCGCAGGCCGAGCTTGACCGCCTGTCCTTGCTTTGCGTTCTTCGCGAAGGCATCGGGAATGTTGAAGCGCTGCCCGGAGCCGCCGCTCAGGACAACGGTGACGCGGCCGTCATGGCTTTCGATCGTCCCGTCCAGAAGGTTCATCGGCGGCGAGCCTATGAAGCTTGCGACAAATGTGTTTGCCGGTTCGAGGAAAACTTCCATCGGCGAGCCGACCTGTTCGATATGGCCGCCATTCATGATGACGATGCGGTCGGCAAGCGTCATCGCCTCCACCTGGTCGTGGGTGACATAGATGCTGGTGGCCTGCATCCGCTTGTGCAGCAGCTTGATCTCGGCGCGCATATGGGTGCGCAGCTTGGCATCGAGATTGGAGAGGGGTTCGTCGAACAGGAAGATTTTCGGCTGGCGCACGATGGCGCGACCCATGGCGACGCGCTGACGCTGGCCGCCGGAAAGATCGGCCGGCTTGCGGGCCAGATATTCGGTAAGTCCCAATATCTGTGCGGCTTCTGCAACGGCCTTGTCGATGACGGCCCGCTTCTCACCCCTGACGCGCAGGCCGAAGGCGATGTTCTCGGCCACGCTCAGATGGGGGTAGAGCGCATAGTTCTGAAATACCATGGCGACATCGCGGTCTTTCGGGGCGACCTTGTTGACCACCCGGCCGTCCATCGAAACGGTGCCGTCCGAGATGTCCTCCAGTCCGGCGAGCATGCGCAGCGTGGTGGATTTTCCGCATCCCGAAGGCCCAACGAGGACAACGAATTCCTGCGGCTGTATGGAAAGATTGATACCGTGGACGACTTCGAGGGCGCCATAGCGCTTGACGACGTCGTTGATTTGAACTGCGGACATGAAAGGCCCCTCCTCAAAAGCCTTGAATGTTCAGTCAGGCGTCTTCGACCCCCGTGAGGCGCGCTTCCTCGTGACGCGCGTGTTGACCTGTTCGATGAACGTCCAGATCTTCGGGTTCTTGGAGAGTTCTGCGATCTTGGTTTCGAGTGAGCCGAGATGGCGCTGGACGGCTTCGCGTGCGGCCTCGATATCGCCTGACTCGATGGCGCTGACGATCGCTTCGTGCTCCTCGATCACCTTTTCAGTGCGACGAACCGCAAAAACACGCTTCAGATGGCGCATCCGGTCCATTTCGCCCTTCGCCTGATTGACGACGCTCCAGGCGCCGGGAAGGCGGGCTGCCGCGAAGATGGTGCGGTGAAATTCCTCATCCAGCAGGAAGAAATCCGTGAATTCCTCGTCCTCGGCAGCGGTGCGCTGCTGGGAAATGCAGGTTTTCAGACGGGCTATGTCTTCCAGCGAGTGCCGCTTGGTTGCCTCGATGACAGCGCCCTCTTCCAGCTTGAACCGGATGAAGCAGGCTTCCATGTAACGCTGCACGTCGATGGGCGAAATATAGGTGCCGCCCTGCGGCACGACAGTCACGAAACCTTCTTCGGAAAGGCGAATGATCGCCTCGCGCACGGGCGTCTTGCTGACATGCAGGAGCGCTGCGATTTCCTTTTCCGACAGTGCACGCCCGGGAAGCAGCTTCACTTCGACAATCAGTTTGCGAAGCAGGGCATGGATCCGGTTTGTCATGTTTCCATCAGCCGGCAAGTCTCGCGGGGTGACGAGTTCGGATAATGGCAGCGATGGAAATTCAAGAGCGTTAGACATATCAATTACCAAACTGAGATATCAGATTATGTAGTGACATATCTATTGTGTTTTTGAGAGTCAAGCGTGAATGATCGGTTGGGAAGCGCCACACCGAAAAAACCGGAGCGATCCTTTGATCGCTCCGGTGCAAGGGTTTTGATTTTGAAGGGAGTTTCAGCGGCGGCTAAAAGCGCCTTGTGGGCATGATAATGCCAGCTATTTTGCCGCCGTTATTATTCGGCGGGCTGTGCCGCACATGCCGGATCAGAAAATCTCTGCTCTCCGGAAAGGCTGCGCTGACCGAGGCCAATGATGGCGACTGTCGAAAGGCTGGCAACAACGGACATCCAGAAGCCGTTGGTGGGGCCGAAATTGTCGATTACCCAGCCGGCGATGAAGGCGCCGAGCGCCATGCCGATACCGATGCCGGTCATCACCCAGGTCACACCTTCCGTCAGCATCGATTCCGGTACGCGGCGCTCGATCAGGCCGAAGGCGGTGATGAAGATGGGTGAGATTGCAACACCGCTGAGGAAAACCGCAAAGGCGAGCAGGGCAACGGTGGAGGTGGCAAAGAGAAGCGGCAGGGCGGTAAGCGCAAGGACACTGACTGCGATCAGCAACTGGCGATGTAACGGCATTTTCGGGTTGATCGCGCCAAGCAGCAGGCCGACTACGAAGGAGCCGATGGCATACACACCGATGACGAGGCTGGCGGCCTCCGGCTGGCCGAGTTGCTTGGTGATGGCCACAGCGCTCACCTCGGCCGTGGCGAAGGTCGAGCCGACGAAGATCAGAGCAAGTGTAATGATCTGGACCGGCCGCAGCCGTATAGCTGATTGCTGCCGTTTGTCGCCTTCAACCGGGCGCACCTTGGGTTCCGTCGACCGCTGCAGCAGGAAGGCAAAGGTGCCGAGCGCCAGTGAGGCCGTGCTGATCATCATGCCCGCTTCCGGAAAAAGCGAGACCGCAAGCCCGACGGAAAGCGACGCGCCGGAAATATAAACCAGCTCATCCGCGGCGGATTCAAAGGCAAAAGCCGTGTTCAGTTCTGGCCGGTCGCGGAAGATTTCCGTCCAGCGGGCACGCATCATGGCGGGGATGCTGGGCATGGCGGCGGCAAGGAAAGCTGAAAGAAACAGGGTCCAGACCGGCCACTTCTGGTTCGTGGCGAGGATCAAAACCACAAAGGCGATGACAGATATGATGGTGGCCGGGATGAGCACCTTGCTCTGGCCTTTGCGGTCCACCATGCGGGAGATCTGTGGTGCGGCTGCGGCATTGGTGAGTGCAAAGGTTGCCGAGACGGCGCCGGCAAGCCAATATTCCCCATGGGTCTGCGAAAGCATCGCGACGATACCGATCGGCGCCATCGCAATTGGCAGGCGGGCGAAGAAGCCCGCGGCGGAAAAGCCCTTCGCGCCCGGAGCCTTAAAAATTTCTCTGTATGGATTAGACATCGGGATGCACCTTCTTTAGGGAGTATCCACCACACACATACGTGGCGTATGTGAATGAAATAATTGCATACGTCGCGTATGTCAACTAATATACGTGATGTATGTGGACTACGGAGAAAAAATGCGCAAACCCCGCAGTGAAATGATTGCCGAGACACGGGCAAAGCTGCTGTCCGCCGGTCGCAAGGCATTTGGCAGCATCGGTTATGCTGAAGCGTCGATGGACGACTTCACCGCCGAGGCGGGGCTGACCCGTGGCGCGCTCTATCACCATTTCGGTGATAAAAAGGGCTTGCTGCTGGCGGTTGTCGCTGAGATCGACGCGGAGATGACGAAAAGGCTCTGCGAGATTTCGTCGAAAGCCGCGACCCGGTGGGACGGTTTCATCGATGAGAATGTCGGTTATGTCCGCATGGCTCTTGAGCCGGAAATACAGCGGATCATGTTTCGCGATGGACCGGCCGTGCTCGGTGATCCCTCCCGCTGGCCAAATGCCAATGGCTGTATCTCCGCCGTTGCGCGAAGCCTTGATGTGCTGAAGCAGGAAGGGACGATCACCGATATTGACCCGGAGGCGTGTGCCCGTTTCATCAACGCGGCAAGCAGCAGCGCCGCCCAGTGGATCGCCAATTCCGACGATCCTGAGACGACTTCCAAACGGGCGGTTGAGAGCTTCCGCACGTTGCTTGAGGGATTGCGCATTCACAAAGGCTGATGCGCGTCCGTTCAGGCGTGCACCTCTGGACTGAAGGGAGGGCGGCGTCTTGAGCGCCCACCTCACAGCTTCCCCGTCGGCGCAAGCTTTCACGACACGGCAATCAACAAGTCATCCAACTGTCATATGGCGGGTCTAGGAGAGGCTGTGGTTTTCACATGTCTCGTGAGGGGAATATGCGCAAAATTGTTGCTGCTTTGGTCGCTACGACCTTTCTTGCCGGCGCCGCTCAGGCTGCCGAGGTCTATCCGCTTGATCGTGCTACGATCCTGACCGGTTCGCCGTTTGATTTCAAAGCGGAATTCGACGCCGTCGTAAAGCCGGAAGACGTCAAGATCACCGTCAACGGCCAGGATTACAAGGCTGTTCTCGGCAAGGACGTCGAGTTCGTTGCCGAAGAGAAGAACAAGGACAAGGTTCTTGGTTCAGCCGTCATCCTGCGCGGCATCACGCTCGCCAATGCCGGTGACTACAAGGTTGAAGTTTCGGCCGGTTCCGAAACCAAGAACGTGACCTGGACGGTTTATGGCACGCCTGCCCAGGCGAAGGCCAAGAATGTGATCTTCCTGATCGCCGACGGTCTGTCGGTCGCACATCGCACCGCCGCCCGTATCATGTCCAAGGGCATGACCGAGGGTAAGGCCAATGGCCGTCTCAACATGGATGACGTGCCGCCGGTTGCCTTCATCGGCACCTCCGCCACCGACGCTGTCGCCACCGACAGCGCCAACACCATGTCGGCCTACATGACCGGCCACAAGACCGCCGTGAACGCCATCGGCGTTTATGCCGACCGCACTCCGGCCTCGCTCGACGATCCGAAGGTCGAAACGCTGGCTGAAGCCCTGCGCCGCCAGACCAAGAAGTCGATCGGCATCATCTCCACCGCCGAAGTTCAGGATGCGACACCGGCTGCCGTTGTTGCCCATACCCGCAAGCGTGGCGACAAGGCCGACATCAACGGCATGCTGTTCGACGTGAAGCCGGATGTGCTTCTCGGCGGCGGTTCCGCTTATTTCCTGCCGCAGGCGACCGCCGGCTCCAAGCGCAAGGACGACAAGGACTATATCGCCCTGTTCAAGGAAGCCGGTTACACGCTGGCGACCAGCAAGGCTGAACTCGCAACGGCTGCCGGCACCAATACCGGCAAGATCCTCGGCCTGTTCCACACCGGCAACATGGATACCACGCTTGACCGCGAGTTCCTGAAAAAGGGCACCACGGGCAAGTTCCCGGACCAACCGGGTCTGGTTGAAATGACCAAGGTTGCGCTCGACAGCCTGTCGAAGAACCCGGAAGGCTTCTTCCTGATGGTCGAAGCGGCGAACGTCGACAAGATGTCTCATCCGCTCGACTGGGATCGCGCTGTCGTCGATACGATCGAATTCGACAAGGCTATCGGCGTCGCCCGCGAATTTGCGGCGAAGAACTCCGATACGCTGATCATCGTCACCGGCGACCATACCCACGGCGTTTCCATCATCGGTACTGTCGATGACGACAAGCCCGGTACGGACATGCGTGAAAAGGTCGGCACCTATGCCGAAGCCGGTTTCCCGAACTACGAAGACAAGGACGGCGACGGCTATCCGGATAAGGTCGATGTTTCGCGTCGTCTGTTCCTGAACGCCAATAACGGTCCGGATCATTACGAAACCTTCCGTCCGAAGCTCGATGGCCCGTTTGCGCCGGCTATCCAGAACGAAAAGAAGGAATACATCGCCAACGAGCAGTACAAGGATGTTCCCGGTGCCGTGCTGGTCACCGGCATCATTCCGAAGAGCTCCGACAGCGGCGTACACGCGGTTGATGACGTCGTGCTGCAGGCCGAAGGACCCGGTGCCGAAGGCTTCCGCGGTTACATGGAACAGAGCGATGTCTACAAGGGTCTCGCCGAAGCTTTCGCTCTCGGCGCCAAGCAGACCAACTAATATCTGAACGGGGCAAGGGCGTGCCACCATGGCGTGCCCTTGCCGTCATTGACGGTCCTGCATTGCCGGCCAAGACGGCTGACGATGAAAGACCTTTCAGGAAGGAAAATGGTCATGAGCAAGCCAGATCCGGCGCGGTTCAATCGCCGCCAGACCCTTGGTCTCATTGCTGGGCTGCCGCTGCTGGCCGCCGGCACGTGTGCGCAGGCGAAAAGCGACATCACCTTCGATGAGCTCTATGGCAAGGTCAGCGTTCTCGGGCTGGAATTTTCCGAAAAGGTCAAGCAACTGAACGGCAAGGAGGTCGCCATGCGCGGCTTCATGGCGCCGCCGCTGAAGGCCGAGGCGCATTTTTTCGTGCTCACCGAAATACCCATGTCGATCTGCCCTTTTTGCTCCACGGATTCAGATTGGCCGGACAATATTGTCGTCGTCTATCTCGGCGAAAAGCAGACTTTCACCCAGCCCAGCCAGACGATCGAAGTGCGCGGCACACTGGAAACGGGTTCGTGGACCGATCCGGATACCGGCTTCGTCAGCCTGCTGCGCATTCGCCAGGCAGAATACGCGACGGTTTGAGACATGCTGCCTCTGAAGATAGAAAATCTTGCCGTGTCCTTTCCCGGACTGGTTGCCCCGGTTCTCGTTATCGACCATCTGGAAATCACTGCCGGAAGCCACGTGGCGCTGACGGGTGGTTCCGGCTCGGGCAAGAGCACCCTCATCAACATCATCGCCGGCCTTGAGCGTGTTAAGACCGGCCGCGTTGTTTGGGGGGGCGAGAACATCGCGGAGCTGTCAGAGGGCCGTCGCGATCATTGGCGGGCTGCCAATATCGGCCTCGTCATGCAGGAATTTCATCTTTTTCCCGGCCTGTCTGCGCTGGATAACATCCTGTTGCCCGCCCGCCTGTCGCGTGTGGCAAATGCAGAGCTTATAAAGCGTGCGGAATCCCTGTTTGCGACCGTCGGCCTCAAGCGCCCCGGGCAGCATGTCGAGACCATGTCGCGGGGTGAAATGCAGCGTGTTGCCATCGCCCGGGCGCTGCTGCGCAGCCCCGGCGTCATCATTGCCGACGAACCGACCGCCAGCCTCGATCTCGAAAGCGGCGAGGCTGTCGGCGACCTGCTGCTTGCCGTTGCCGCCAGCACCGGCAGCACGCTGATTGTCGCCAGCCACGATCTGCATCTGATCGGTCGCCTTGACCGGCGTCTGACCCTCAGTGGCGGCCGTGTTGTTGCCGATACTGACGCGAAGGAGATCGCAGCATGATCGGCTTCATCCTGGCCGACCTGCGTCGCCTGTGGCTGGGCGGGGCCGTCGTGGTTCTGCTGGTGGCGCTGGCCACCGCGCTCGGCGTGGCCGTCACCTTGCAGGAAAGGTCTTTGCGTCTCGGCAGCGCCCGCGCCGCCGATAAATTCGACCTCGTTGTCGGTGCTGCCGGCAGCGAAACACAGTTGATCCTCTCATCCATCTTCCTGCAGGCGGCGCCATTGCCGCTCGTGGATGGTGCCGTCCTCACCAGACTTGCCGCCGATCCGCGCGTTGCCTGGGCTGCCCCCGTCGGTTTTGGAGATTCTTTCGCCGGCTATCCCATTGTCGGTACGACGACGAGCCTCGTCAGTAATACGACACCCGGTTTTGCCGAGGGCAGGATGTTTGCGCTGGAAGGCGAAGCCCTTCTTGGTGCTGCCGTCAACCTGTCCGTCGGGGCAGAGATCAAGCCGATGCATGGTTCCGCCGAAACCGGTGGCCGCACCCATACAGAGATCGCCTACAAGGCCGTCGGCAAGCTGCGGCCGACCGGCACACCCTGGGATCGTGCCATTCTCGTGCCGATTCAGGCCGTATGGCACGTTCATGGTCTTGGCCAGGAACATGGCCATAATCACAACGAGGGCCAGAGGGAGGACCATGGGGAAGGTCACGCGGTTGCGCATGATGACGGGCATCAGGAGCACAGCCATGAAGAGGGGGCACATCATGAGGATGGCGACACGCATGTCGGAGGTGAGGACGGCCACGCCGATGCCGTTATTCAGATCGGCATGCCGCGGGAGCCCAAAGCTGCTCTTACGCCGGACGCCTCTTCGGGGCATGCCGAGTCCGATCATCATGGCAGCATCGATCCCGACGCGCCGATTGTAGAGACCTTTGGTGAGAACATGCCCGGCCTGCCGGCCATTCTCGTCAAACCGAAGACGATTGCCGATGCCTATCGGCTAAGACAGGAATATCGCAGCGGCAATACGCTTGGCGTTTTTCCGGGCGAGGTGCTGACCGGTCTTTATGCCACGCTTGGTGATGCCAAGATGGTTCTGGGTGCGGTCGCGGCCGGCTCGCAGGGATTGGTGGCGGCAGCATTGATGCTGGTAACGGTGATCCATGTCGGGCAACGGCGCAGGCAGATCGGCGCATTGCGGGCATTCGGCGCGCCCCGCGGCTCGGTATTCGCCATCGTCTGGCTGGAGCTTTTCTTTCTGGTGGCGCTTGGTGTCAGTATCGGTTTTCTGCTCGGATTAGGCGCTGCTCATATCGGCGCGCAGCTGTTTACCGCGAAAAGTGGTGTGATCCTGCCGGTCGGCTTCACCCGCGAAGATTTGCGTCTTGCGCTTTTCCTGCTGGGCTTTGCCGCCGTTCTGGCGGCCATACCCGCGCTGCTTGCCTATCGCCAGTCTCCCGCAGCCGCGCTCCGCGCCTGAGAACACCCATAGGTGTATCATAGGGCTACGTTTTGGGGTCTATTGACGCGTGCCAGCCCGGATGATTGGCACGGTCGTGTCCCCTTGTTTTGATCGCCATTCCGGTAGATCGGGTTGTATCGGCGTGTAATCCGGCTTTGCACATGCCCACCGGCCCGGGCAGCGAAGAACGCATATAAAATATAGTTTTTTTACTGTGGTCGTTTTTTGTGGCAGGCTCTCCCCGACACCTGCGAAATCGTCAGGAAACTGCGTAATATTGGGGGGGGCGCGATGGCTGAAAAGAAACCGGAAAAAGCTGCCAAGATCGCGGAGGCCAAGCCGTCCTTTGACGCGCCGAAGCTTCTTTCAGGCGGCAATCCACAGATTGCCAAGGGGTATGGCGATGCACCGGTGCAGGCCTATATTGCCGCCATGCCGGGCTGGAAAAGCCCGGTTGGAGCGCGGATCGACGCGCTGATTGAAAACCTGGTGCCAGGCGTGCGCAAGGCCGTGAAGTGGAACTCGCCCCTCTACGGCATGGAGGATGGCGTCTGGTTCCTCGGCCTTCACTGTTTCGCCAGATATATCAAAGTCAGCTTCTTCAACGGGGCATCCCTTCAGCCGCTGCCGACCGGCACGTCGAAGCAGCCGAAGGTTCGTTACCTCGATATTCACGAGGGCGTTTTCGATGAGGCGCAGTTTGCTGAGTGGGTGAAACAGGCGAGCCAATTGCCGGGTGAGAAACTCTAGGGAGGGGCGGTTCGTCAGGCCTTGCAGGGAAGGCAACTCCCCGGCATGGGCAGACGAATCACGTCCTGTTTTCCTCTCTGGAAAAGCCATGACGCCCGGCCGGTGATGAGAAATCGCGGGCGCCTCGATACAGTTTTTCCGTCGTGAAGAAAAACCGGACGATCCGGCGGATTTCTGTTTACTTTTGCCGAAGTTGCACGCCATCACGCTGATTGAACTCGCTGCCAGGCGTATCGCAAACCACGGAGGATGAGATGAAGGCACTGGTGCTGGAAGAAAAAGGCAAGCTCTCGCTCAGGGATTTTGACATTTCGGGTGAACTCGGACCGAAGGATGTGCGCATCCGCACCCATACGGTCGGTATCTGCGGCTCGGATGTCCATTATTATACTCACGGCAAGATCGGCCATTTCATCGTCAATGCTCCCATGGTGCTCGGCCATGAGGCGTCGGGAACGGTCATCGAAACCGGTGCCGAGGTGACGCATCTGAAGGCCGGTGACCGTGTCTGCATGGAGCCGGGCATTCCCGACCCGACGTCGCGCGCATCCAAGCTCGGCATCTATAACGTCGATCCCGCCGTCCGCTTCTGGGCGACACCGCCGATCCATGGGTGCCTGACACCTGAGGTCATCCACCCCGCCGCTTTCACCTACAAGTTGCCGGACAATGTGTCCTTTGCCGAAGGAGCCATGGTTGAACCCTTCGCCATCGGCATGCAGGCGGCGCTAAGAGCGCGCATCCAGCCGGGCGATGTCGCCGTCGTCACCGGTGCCGGCCCGATCGGCATGATGGTGGCCCTGGCAGCACTTGCCGGCGGTTGCGCCAAGGTCATCGTTGCCGATCTCGCCCAGCCGAAGCTTGATATCATCGCTGCTTATGACGGTATCGAGACCGTCAACATCCGCGAGCGTAATCTTGCCGAAGCCGTGGCCGCCGCGACGGATGGCTGGGGCTGCGACATCGTCTTTGAATGCTCGGGCGCTGCACCCGCCGTGCTCGGCATGGCGAAACTGGCGCGGCCCGGCGGTGCGATCGTGCTTGTCGGCATGCCGGTCGATCCGGTGCCGGTCGATATTGTTGGCCTGCAGGCCAAGGAGCTTCGGGTGGAGACGGTTTTCCGTTACGCCAATGTTTATGACCGGGCAGTTGCCCTCATTGCATCCGGCAAGGTCGATCTGAAGCCGCTGATTTCCGCAACCATTCCCTTCGAAGACAGCATCGCCGGTTTTGATCGTGCGGTGGAAGCACGGGATACGGATGTGAAGCTGCAAATTCTGATGCCGCAATAAACCGATCAGGCCAATTGCCCGCTGATGACTGAGCGGCAGATGCCTTACGGAAAAGTATAAGCGCGAACTGCCGGTGATCGGTCGTACGCGCTCCAAAAATTCATCAAATCTCTCCCCGTCATGCATATTATATCGGCGTATCACGCAAAATTGCGCGAAAAAATCAGCGCAACTGCCAGCTTAATTGTCAGCGTCTGCACACAACTATTCAATTTCCGACAAAAAAGAGTCAAAAAAGTATCGGTAATTTCCCCGGTATGATGTGGAAGTAAATGCGCGGCAGGCCATATGCTCCCCGTTAACGCCTGGGACGAGCCATAAGAGGAATGGCCTTGCTCCGCAAATGCGGCGGACGTGACTGATGGGAGGAATATTGATGCAGCCCGATCTGGAACTGGTACACATCCGCAAGGGCGAATCTTTCGCTGCCTGGCGGCATGGCTATCCTTTCCGCACCGTGCGCTGGCATTACCATCCCGAATATGAAATCCACCTGGTCGTCGCCACCTCTGGCACGTTCTATATCGGTGATTTCGTCGGTCGCTTCAGCCCCGGTCAGCTCATCATGACCGGTCCCAATCTCCCCCAGAACTGGATCAGCGAGATCGAGCCGGACGAAATCGTGCCGACACGCTCTCTCGTGATCCAGTTTCCGGAGAGCTTTATCGAAGACGCCTGCACCTCCATGTCCGAGATGGATGTGGTGCGTGCGCTGCTGGATCGCAGCCGCCGCGGCATTCTGTTCGATGACGAGACGAGCGACCGGGTTCGCCCGCTGGTGCTTCGGCTGATCGAAGCGCAGGGGCTGACACGTCTGGCGCTTTTCTGGGAAATTCTTGATCTGCTGGTCAACGCGCCGTCTTCAGAAGTGCTGGCGAGCCTGAGCTACGAGCTTGATCTGACCGGCATCGGCGATAGCGGCATCAACCGCGCTCTGTCGCATCTGCGCCAGCATCTGACTGAACAGGTCGAGGAAATCGATCTGGCCGACATGGTGGGCCAGAGCCCGAGTGCCTTTTCCCGTGCCTTCAAGCGCCATACCGGCACGACGCTGGTGCGGTATCGCAATCAGTTACGCATCGATCTCGCCTGCCAGATGCTGCTGGCCGATCAGGATGTGAAGGTGGCGGAGGTCTGCTACGATGTGGGCTTTTCCAACCTTTCGAATTTCAACCGGCATTTCCTGAAATTGAAGGGAATGTCGCCGTCGAGGTTCCGAACCATATTTGCAGCCCAGAAGGCAGCGGTCATGGCGGATTAAACCAGCGACACATCGCCGATTTTTACCAATTCGGGCAGAGGGCTGTCCGGAAACGGGCACTTGTTGCCCCAACTTTCCAAACGGGAGGAATAGTAAGATGAAAATGAAATCCAGGCTTCTGATGGCGACAGCCGCAATTGCAATGATGGCCGCTCCGGCGCTGGCGCAGGAAAAGCTGAAGATCGGCATGACCTTCCAGGAGCTTAACAACCCCTATTTCGTGTCGATGCAGGAAGCGCTGAAGGAAGCCGCAGCAAGCATCGGCGCTGACGTCGTCGTGACCGATGCCGGCCACGATGTGGCAAAGCAGATTTCTGACGTTGAAGATATGCTTCAGCAGAAGATCGACATTCTGCTCCTGAACCCGACGGACAGCGCCGGTATCGAAGCCGCCGTGCATGCTGCCAAGGCTGCCGGCGTGATTGTCGTTGCTGTCGACGCCAACGCAAACGGCCCGGTCGACACCTTCGTCGGCTCGAAGAACCGTGACGCGGGCTACAAGTCGTGCAAGCATCTCGGTGACGCGCTCGGCGGCAAGGGTGAAGTCGCGATCCTCGACGGTATCCCGGTCGTGCCGATCCTGCAGCGCGTTGAAGGTTGCAAGGCGGCTCTCGCCGAATTCGCCGACATCAAACTGGTCGATACGCAGAACGGCCGTCAGGACCGCTCGGTCGCTCTCGGCGTCGTTGAAAACATGATCCAGTCGCGTCCGAACCTCGCCGGTATCTTCTCGGTGAATGACGGCGGTGCGATGGGTGCACTCGCTGCTATTCAGGGTTCCGGCAAGGACATCAAGCTGACCTCGGTCGACGGTGCTCCGGAAGCTGTGAAGGCGATTGCCGACGGTGGCCCTTTCATCGAAACCACCGCGCAGTTCCCGCGTGACCAGGTGCGTGTCGGCCTTGCCATGGCGCTTGCCCAGAAGTGGGGCGCTCGCGTCGTGCCGAAGGAAGTCCCGATCGACGTCATGGTCGTCGACAGCAAAAACGCCGGCGAGTTCAGCTGGTAAGAACTCCTCCCAGGCCCCGTCCCCATCTAGTATGGGGGCGGGGTTAAATCCCGACCATTGAGGAGGGTGAAATGCTGGAACTGAATGGAATAAGAAAAAGCTTTGGCAAGATCGAAGTCCTGCGCGGCGTCGACCTGCAAGCGCGCGCCGGCGAGGTGCATGCGCTTCTGGGCGAAAACGGTGCTGGCAAGTCGACTTTGATGAAGATCCTGTGCGGCATTTTGCAGCCCTCGGAAGGAACGATCCGCATTGACGGCAAGGATCGCCGCTTCGCCAATTATGACGAGGCGATTGCCGCTGGCGTCGGCATCGTGTTTCAGGAGTTCAGCCTGATCCCCTATCTCAATGCCGTTGAAAACATGTTTCTTGCCCGCGAAATTCGCGGGCCGCTGCGCCTTTTGAACAAGGGCGCCATGCGCAAGCGCGCGGCTGAGATCATGAGCCGTCTGGCCGTAGATGTTCCGCTCGACGTGCCGGTGCATCGCCTGTCCGTCGCGCAGCAGCAATTTGTCGAAATCGCCAAGGCATTGTCGCTGGATGCCCGCATTCTCGTGCTCGACGAGCCGACCGCAACGCTCACCCCGTCCGAGACCGAACACCTGTTCAAGGTCATGCGGGAGTTGCGGCGTCAGGGCGTGGCGATCATCTTCATTTCGCATCATCTTGAGGAAATATTCGAGATCTGCGACCGCATCACTGTTCTGCGTGATGGTGAACTGATCGGTTCCTGCCTGACTTCGGAGGTCGACAATGACCGTCTGGTGGAGATGATGGTCGGCAGGCGCATCGAATCCAGCTTCCCGCCAAAGCCGCAGCTCGATCCTTCCGCCGCAAAGGTGATCGAAGTGGAAGAGCTGCAATTGAAAAAGGGCGGCCCCGTCTCGCGCTTTGCGCTGCGGAAAGGTGAAATACTCGGCTTTGCCGGGCTTGTCGGCTCGGGCCGCACGGAAACGGTTCTCGCCATGCTGGGCGCGCATTCCGCCTCGCGCCGAAAGATCAAGGTCGATGGCGTGGACACGCGTTTTTCCGGGCCTGATGAAGCGCTGATGCGCGGCATCGGCTTGCTTCCGGAAAGCCGCAAGGAGGAGGGGCTGATCACCAGTTTCTCCATCCTGCAGAATATTTCGCTCAACAATTATCGCAAATACCGCAAGGCCCACTGGTTCCTCGATCTCAAAAAGGAACTGGAGTACACGACAAAGGCCATGGCGCAGGTGCAGGTCAAGGCGCAGGGGCCTTACGCCCGCGTCGGCACGCTATCGGGCGGCAATCAGCAGAAGATCGTTATCGCCCGCTGGCTGAACCATGACATGCGCGTGCTGATCTTCGACGAGCCGACACGTGGCATCGATGTCGGCGCGAAGGCGGAAATCTACTCGCTGATGCGCGAATTCGCGGCCAAGGGCTATTCGATCATCATGATCTCCTCGGAGCTGCCGGAAGTGATCGGCATGTCCGACAGGGTCTGCGTCTTCCGTTCCGGCGGCATCGTCGCCACGGTCGAAGGCGACGACATCAATTCAGAAACAATAATGACAAACGCCACCACCGGGAGAGTTGAACATGTCGCTTGATGCAAACACCGGCGTTGCCGCGAAAACGGGCGGTTTCAGTCTCAGCTCCATGCTGCGTTCGCCGCTCGCCCTGCCTCTGGCGGGCCTGATTGTCGTCTCCATCCTGATGGGGCTTGCGAGCGACAATTTCTTCAGCGTCAACAACATCATGAACGTGCTGCGGCAGGTCTCCGTCGTCGGCATTCTCGCTGTCGGCATGACCTTCGTCATCCTCACCGGCGGCATCGATCTGTCGGTCGGTGCGGTCATGGCGCTTGTCGGCACATTGTCGGCCGGCCTGATGGTGAATACCGGCCTGTCGCCCGCGGTTGCCCTGCCGGCTGGCCTCTTTATCGGTCTGGGCATCGGTATCTTCAACGGGGCGCTTGTCGCCTGGGGTAGGATGCCCGCCATCATCGTCACGCTCGCCACCATGGGCATGGCGCGTGGCCTTGGTCTGATCTATTCCGGCGGTTATCCGGTCAGCGGCATTCCGAGCTGGATTTCCTGGTTCGGCGTGGGCCGCATCGGCATCGTTCCGGTGCCTGTCATCATCATGGTGGTGATTTATGCCGTGGCCTGGGTGCTGTTGCAGCGCACCGCCTTCGGCCGCCACGTCTATGCGCTTGGTGGCAACGAGTTGGCGGCCCGTCTTTCGGGCGTGAAGACCCGGCGCGTCAAACTTGCCGTCTATGGCATTTCAGGTGTCACGGCAGCTTTTGCCGCGCTTATCCTCACCGGCCGCCTGATGAGCGGTCAGCCCAACGCCGGTGTCGGTTTTGAGCTTGATGCCATCGCGGCTGTCGTTCTCGGCGGCACGGCGATTGCCGGGGGCAGGGGGCTTATTCTCGGTACGCTCATCGGTGCGGTGCTGCTGGGCATCCTCAATAACGGCCTCAACCTCATGGGCATCAACCCCTATCTGCAGGATGTCATCAAGGGCGGCATCATCCTGCTGGCCATCTATATCGGACGCGAATGGCGCTGAGCCGGCCCGAAAACATCTTCATAAACGCAGGAGAATTAAATGTCTGAATCGCTGCAAGGCAAGATCGCAGTCATCACCGGTGCCGCATCCGGCATCGGGCTTGCAACCACAGAAGCGCTGCTGGAACAGGGCGCAACCGTGGTCATGGTCGACTGGAACGAGAAAGCCTTGAAAGATCTGGCCGCCAAGCTCGGCGAGCGCGCCATTCCGCAGGTTACCAACCTCTTGGATGCCGACAGCTGCAACGCCATGGTTCCCGAAATCCTGGAGAAGGTCGATCATATCGACATTCTCTATTGCAATGCCGGCACCTATATCGGCGGTGAGCTGACCGAAACGACGCCTGAAGCCATCGACAAGATGCTGAACCTCAACGTCAACGCGGTCATGAAGAATGTTCAGGCCGTCGTGCCGCATATGTCGGCGCGCAAGACGGGTGATATCATCGTCACCTGCTCGATCGCCGGCCATTTCCCGACCTATTGGGAGCCGGTCTATTCGGGCTCGAAATGGGCGATCACCAGCTTCGTTCAGGGCATGCGCCGCCAGATGATCCCGCACGGCGTGCGCGTTGCGCAGGTCTCTCCTGGTCCGGTCGTCTCCGCACTGCTGGCGGACTGGCCGGAGGAAAACCTCCGCAAAGCCAAGGAATCGGGTAGCCTTATCGACGCGAGCGAAGTGGCCGATGCGGTTATCTACATGCTGACGCGCAAGCGCACCGTCACCATCCGCGACATGCTGGTTCTCCCGACCAACTTCGACCGCGTTTAAAAATGTCTGGGGCGGCTGGGGAAATCGGAACCGGTCCAGCCGCTCCATATCGTTCAAGCACCGGATGATCCGCTCCGAGGAGTATCGCAAATGGCTTCCTACCTTGTTGGCGTCGATGTCGGGACAGGCTCGGCGCGGGCCGGTGTCTTCGATGTCGCAGGCAAGCTTCTCGCTACCGCCAAACGCCCGATCGGCATGCATCGCGAGGATGGCGGCATTGCCGAACAGTCGAGCGGTGAGGTGTGGCAGGCGGTTTGTGATAGCGTTCGCGAAAGCGTTTCGCGCGCCGGTATCGATCCGGCCGAGGTCGCCGGCATCGGTTTTGATGCCACCTGCTCGCTCGTTGTTCGCGGGCCTGATGATGAGACCCTGCCAGTCGGCGCTGCCGATCATCCTGAACGTGATATCATTGTCTGGATGGACCACCGCGCCGTCGAACAGGCGGAGCGCATCAACGCCGGCGAACATGCCGTCCTGAAATATGTTGGCGGCCGCATTTCCCCGGAAATGCAGACGCCCAAGCTGCTGTGGCTCAGCGAAAACAGGCCGGATATCTATGCGCGCGCCGAGCATTTCTTCGACCTGACGGATTTTCTGACATGGAAGGCTTCCGGCGCGCTTGATCGTTCCGCCTGCACGGTCACCTGCAAATGGACCTATCTGGCTCATGAAAACCGCTGGGATGCGGAGTATTTCAACCACATCGGGCTTGGCGATCTAGCCGAGCAGGGCTTCCGCCGCATCGGTGAAAGCGTCGTCCATCCCGGTACAGCGTTGGGCGCGGGCCTGACCGAAGATGCGGCAAAGGCCATGGGGCTGGTTGCAGGCACCGCCGTTGCCGCAGGCCTGATCGATGCCCATGCCGGTGGCGTCGGCACGGTGGCTGCCGGCGGTGATGCATCGCGATGCCTTGGTTATGTCTTTGGCACGTCCTCCTGCACCATGACCACTACTGCCGAACCCGCCTTCGTGCCGGGTGTCTGGGGTCCCTATTATTCCGCCATGGTTCCCGGCGCATGGCTCAACGAAGGCGGCCAGTCTGCCGCCGGTGCGGCCATCGATTATCTGGTGCAATTGCACCCGGCCTTTGCCGAGGCGAAGGCGCTTGCGGACAAGGAAGGCAAAGCCTTGCCGGTATGGCTTGCCGACCGCGCTCTCAGCCTTGCCGCATCCGCTTCCGCCGCAGCTGAGATTGCCGAAGATTTTCATGTGGTGCCGGAGTTTCTGGGTAACCGCGCTCCCTTTGCCGATCCGCATGCCCGCGCAGTCATTGCCGGTTATGGCATGGAGACCGGTGTGGATTCCCTCGTCGCGCTGTACGTCGCGGGGCTTCTCGGCCTCGGTTACGGGCTTCGCCAGATCATCGAAACGCAGGCCCGCAACGGCGCGCCGGTGGAAACCATCAGCGTCAGCGGCGGGGCAGGCGCTCATCCGCTTGCCCGGCAATTGCTGGCGGACGCGACGGGGCTGCCTGTCGAACTGACCGAATGCGAAGAGCCGGTGCTTCTGGGGTCGGCCATGCTGGGTGCCGTTGCTGCGGAAACCTATCCGGATCTTATGGCGGCAATGCCCGCCATGTCGCGGATCGCCAGCTGTGCTTCGCCAGATCCTGCTTTTCAAAAGGTTCATCAGTGGCGTTACGACGCGTTTCTGGCGCTCCAGAATGCGGCGCGCGCCATTCGCTCAGCCAGCCATTCCTGAAGCGCGTCAAAAGCTTAGATCATCTGGCCCTATTGGCCGCAAAATAACGAGGGTTCCATGCAGTTTTCCGGAAAGTCCGTCATCATCACCGGCGCAGGCAAAGGCATCGGCCGCGCCTGTGCGCAGCTGATGGCCGCACGCGGTGCGGAAGTGGTGGCGATCAGCCGCACGCAGTCCGATCTCGATAGCCTGAAAAGCGAAATTGGCGGCCGTTCGATCCGTGTCGATCTTGCCGACGTCGCTGCCACCCGTGCTGCCATGGCCGAAGCTGGTCCGTGCGATTTCCTGATCAACAGCGCCGGCATCAACGTGCTGGAAAGCGTGCTAGACATGAGCGATGCCGGCTATGAGGCCGTGCTGGGCATCAACCTGCGCGCCGCTCTCGTCACCTGCCAGGAATTTGCCCGCGCTCGTGTCGCGCAGGGTGGCGGTGGCGCCATCGTCAACATCACGTCCATCGCCGGCCATCGCGGTTTTCAGGATCATCTTTGCTATGCGGCGTCGAAGGCCGGGCTTGAAGGCGCAACCCGTGTTCTCGCCAAGGAGCTTGGCGCGCACGGTATCCGCGTTAACGCCGTTGCCCCGACGATCACGCTCACCGAACTGGCGGCGGAAGCCTGGAACGATCCCGTGAAGAGCCAGCCGATGATGGTTCGCCATCCGCTTAACCGTTTTGCCGAAGCCGAAGAGGTGGCGCAGAGCATCTCGCTGCTGCTCTCTGATGACAGCAAGATGATTTCCGGGGCCGTGTTGCCTGTGGATGGCGGTTTCCTCGCCGTTTGACGTTTGGCAAACAGGCTCGGAGAATAATGAGCGGATGCGCAAGCGCGCCCGAAGGTTAAGAGAACGCCCGGCAAACCGCCGGGCGCATCTAGATTAATGACGATGCTCGGGCATGTCCTTCAACTGGTCCTTCGTCCATGAAGTAACCGCGTGGACATCGCCGTCCTCATCCCGCATGAAATCGAGATCGCTGAGCGGCACGGCGACAGGCTTTGCGCCGATGCCGAGAAAACCACCGACATCGATGATCGCTGTGCTGCCGGCTCCAACGCCGTGCACGTGGTCAACCTTGCCGACCTTATGGTCATCCGCACCATAAACGGTCGCTCCTTCGAGCACCGAAGGCGTGAGTTCCGTTTCAACCAGACGTACGTGATTGGTGTGATCCATTGTTCTTCCTCCTGTCTTGGTTTGCAGAAAACAAACTCCCGCATCGCAAAACTGTTCCATCCAATTTTGCGGCTGGTGGAGACGGGTTATTTCTCATCGGTGCATTGTTGGGTCCCGGGCGGATGCCCGTCAGAAGAACTGGAGGAACAGGCAGCCCTTCTGTGGGAGGCGCTTGGTCCTCCTCCCCCGGTCGACCGAAAAAGGACGGCTATTTGCCTCTACCCCGTCCGGTCAACTTGCGGTGGCAGGTCGTGACTTTCCTGCATTGTTGCGGGTCGCTGCGCGGCGTCCAGAAAGAAATTCATCGACATCCTCTTCTCGCAGCGGCGGCGCATAAACATAGCCCTGCACCAGAGTCGCACCGAGGCCTTCAAGGGCTGCAAGCTCTCCTGATGTTTCGACCCCTTCCACCACACATTCCAGTCCCATATCCCGGCTGAGGGTGAGAAGGGATTTCACGATCTTGTAGCTCGCCGGCTTTTCGTGCAGGTCGGTCACGAAACTGCGGTCGATCTTGATTTTGGTAAGAGGCAGGGCATGCAGCCGCGTCAGGCTGGAATAACCCGTGCCAAAATCATCCAGCGAAATCCCGCAGCCGAGACGCCGCAACAGTTCGACTGACTGTCTGACCTGTTCGAAATCATGCGCAAAGGCCGTCTCGGTAATTTCAAGGTCAAGACGGCGTGCGTCGAAGCCGCTGTTTTCGATGATGCCGATCAGGGATAGCACGCCTTCGCAGGAATTGAGATCATGGGCCGAGAGGTTGAAGGACAGCCTGAGAGAAGGCTCCCACTTCGAGGCGGAAGCCAGGGCCATCCTGAGAAGCGGCCGCGTCAGTGAACTGACGATTCCGGCCCGCTCGGCGATGGAGAAGAATTGGGCGGGTGGCACATGCCCGAGGATCGGGCTATGCCAGCGCGCCAGCGCCTCAAAACCGTCGGTTTCTCCATCGCGTATATCCACGATTGGCTGGAACACGACTGAAAGCTCGTTTTCCATATCGCGCTGCTTGAGCAGATGTTCGATGCGGGCTTCGATATTAATCTGCTTTTCGTGTTCCGCGTCGAACAGGACGGCATCGCCGCGCCGGGTCTTCTTGGCATGATAAAGGGCATAGTCCGCCCTGTCGAAAAGCTGTTCCAGCGTGGAGGCGAGATTTGGAAAGACGGCTATCCCCATCGAGGCGGAAACATGCACCGTTCCCTCCGGCATATGGTAGGGCGCTCTCAACTGCTCTGAAATTGCGTTGGCATTGGCAACGAGCTGCGCATCATCAGGTATGATCGGAGCAACGATGGCAAATTCGTCGCCGCCCAGCCGGAACGCCTTGCTGGCTTTCAGACTGGCGGTAAGGCGTTTGCTGACATTGACCAGCAGTCTGTCGCCCACGGAGTGTCCATAGAGGTCGTTGACCGGCTTGAAGCCGTCGAGATCGATGACGCCTAACGCCAGCCGTGTTCCTGCGGCGCTGGCCTTTTCCAGCTCGACTTCCAGATGGGAAAAAAAAGCGCGGCGATTGGGCAGCTCGGTCAGGCTGTCCATATTGGCGAGCAGCAGGTTCTCGTTGCTCAGCGCTTCCGTACGCTGCTGCGAGACGACCATACGCTCGAAATTGCGGTAGTTGGTCAACAGGATGGACATCATGCCGGCGCAGACCAGCAGAACATTGATGGCGATGGCGATGAATGTCGGTTGCCGTGATGCCAGAAAGAAGACGATGAATGCGCCGTTGACGATGAGGGTGACAATGAAGGCGGCAGAGCGCACATACATCAGACAGAAGATGCAGGAAATCACGGTGATTGCCATGTAGAAGGCAACGTGAGACTGCATATAAGCGTCACCGTAAGGCACCAGCAAAAAAGACCAGAGCGTGAATGCCATGGCGATGCCGACCGCCAGGCGGTTTGTGCGCTGGAGTGCGGCATGGGCCATTTTCGGCTTCGGATCGATGCCGCGCGTCTTCCACCAGAATGCGACCCTGAGGGTGCAGCCAAGGGTGAAAAGAGTGGGAACTCCAATGGTGAGCCAAAACGGCGCCAGTTGCATGTGCGTAATGGCAAGCGCCCATGTACTTGAAAGCAGTATGAAATACATCATCGGCATCTGCCGTGTGAAGGCGCGATACTGTGCTTTCAGCAAGTCCGGATTATCAGATCGAACAGACATGAAATTTTGAAATTTTTGTTTGGCAGTTAGTATTTTCATTGGCCGCTCATCAAGTAGAGAACGGCGTTCATAACATAAATACAGTTACATCATTGAAAATACACAGGGTTAATCGATGGAGAACCATATCAACCTCGAGATGTGTACAATTGTCTGTCGCAACACATCATTTGCATTGATCAAAGTGCGCTGCTACGTCTTGAGTGATCCAAAACAAGCGTTTAATTCAGCGCCAACAATTGCGATGGCCGTCCTGCACGGGCGGGATTGGCCGTGTCCGATCCGCCACAATCAATTCCTCCAAAAATCGTGCTTGAAAACACTGAACACGTGTGCAATATGAACACGCGTTCACTCTAGAGGAAATGGTTGTTGCGCATGGACTCGATGCCTTATCCGGATACATTGACGGCTCGCGCCGAACTCTGCCGCAGCGTTATTCTTTCCGCCGGGGAACTGGTGCTGAAAGGTTTTCAGGGCGAAGCGACACGCAGCTTCTCGATGAAGGGGCCACAGGACTTTCTGACCGTCACGGATGCTGCCTCCGAAGCGCATATTCGCGGGGCCATCGCGGCTTGTTTTCCCGATGACAGTTTTTTCGGAGAAGAAGGCGGCGGGGAGATTGGCGAGCGCGTCTGGGTCGTGGACCCCATCGACGGCACTGCGAATTTCGCCCGCGGCATTCCACATTTCTGCATCTCCATCGCTTATGTCGAAAACGGGCGAACAGAGCTTGGCGCGATCTATAATCCCGCCCTTGACGAGCTTTATTTCGCCCGTCGCGGGGAGGGGGCGACGCGCAACGGCTTGCCGCTCCGGGTGTCGGAGACGGAGCGTTTCGATGCGGCGTCGATTGAAATGGGCTGGTCGACCCGCGTGGCGAATGACGTCTATCTCGACGTCGTCAAGAACCTGCTCGATATGGGCACCAATGTCCGCCGCGCCGGCTCAGGGGCCATGGCGCTTGCCTATGTGGCTGATGGCCGCTCCGATGCCTATCTCGAATTGCATATGAATTCATGGGATTGTCTTGCGGGGCTGCTACTCGTCAGCGAAGCTGGCGGGGATGTCTGCCCTTTCCTGGAAATCGGTAGTCTTGAAGATGGCGGGCCGGTGCTGGCGGCAGCCGGCGGTGTTGCCAAAGGTGTCAGTGAGGCATCGAACATACCTTTGGCCGAGCGGCAGCCGTCCGGTGGGCAGCGGGCCGCATCGGCCTGATTTTAGACGAAGCTCAGCCCGTGATGAAGGGCTGCTTCGTGCATGTGGAGGAATGACATGGATGGACCCGTTTATGCCCGGCCTGCGATCAGCCTGATTTCGGAAGGGCTCGGCCCGCACAATGCTGCGCTTTATATCGGCGGCAGCGACGGTGCGAGTGATCTCGGGCTCCTGCGCCGGCACGGCATCACCACCGTCGTCAATTGCGCCGTCAATCTCGACATCAATCTCGTACAGGCGGTGGCGGAAGAGGGTGATAAGCGCGCCGTGGGCTATGGCGATATCCGTTATTACAAGCTTGGCCTGATCGATGGCGAAGGCAGTCCCGACACGATGATGCTGGGAGCCTATTACATTCTCGACGGCGCGCTTCGGCAGACAATGCCAAAACGCGAAACCTATCCTTTCCCCGATGGTGGCAATGTGCTGGTCAACTGCCGCAGCGGCCGCAGCCGCTCCGTCTCGCTGGTAGCGCTTTTCCTCCACAAGCAGCAGCCGCATCTTTACCCCACACTTGACGACGCGGTTTCCGTGATCCGCACCAGGCGGGAATTGCGGCCCGATGAATGGTTCGAGACGCCGAAACCCATGCTTTATGCCGCCGCCCGCCGTGCTTCCGGCTGGATCGACATGGTTGAAGGCAGAAAGACCGCTCAATCATGCTGACACGTGCGCTTCCTTCCGTCGCCGTCATTGCCGACGCGCATTTTCATGACACGGCCGCTGATTTCGGATTTCCGGGCATCGAGATCGATGGTGAGCGCATCACCATGCGCAGCTGGTCGGATACACGCGAATCCACCCGGGTTTTCAACGAGAGCGCCGATGCGCTGCATGCCGCACTCGAAGAGGTGAGGCAACGCGGCATTCGCCATGTGGTGCTGCTTGGCGATTATACCGATGACGGCCAGCGGGCGACCACCGAAACGCTGAAGGGCATTCTCGAGCGTCATCGTGATGCCCACGGCACCGCTTTTTATGCATTGCCCGGAAACCACGATATTTTCGGGCCAAGCGGCCGGCACCATACCAAGGAATTCCTGACGGAAAATGGCCGATGCCTTTCCGTTTCGAGCGATGCACGGCGGGCCGGGGAGCGGGTTGTTATCAGCGACCGGATGTATTGCGAGGGCTATCCAGTGGGCCTCGGCCCCATGGCGGCCTTCGGATATTTCCGCCAGCCGGACTATATTCATTGGGAAACGCCGTTCGGTCTCTCCGACTTGGCGGAAGACCGCCTGTACGAGGTGCGCTCGCCCGATGGACACAATGTCTACCAGCTGATGGATGCCTCCTATCTCGTCGAGCCGGAGCCGGGTCTCTGGCTACTGATGATTGACGCCAATATTTTCGAACCGCTCGATGGTACTTTCAAGACAGGCGAAGAGGCGGCCTTCACCGACAGCACCTCCGGCGGCTGGAACGCGCTTTTGCGCTGCAAACCCTTCATCATCGACTGGATTGCCGATGTGCGTCATAGGGCAGAGGCGCTGGGCAAAACGTTGCTTGGCTTTTCCCACTATCCGGCGCTCGATCCTTTTGATGGCGCAAGCGGTGCCGAGGGCGCGCTGTTCGGCGAAACCAATGTCGTGCGCCGCACGCCGCGCAAAGCGGTGGAGGATGCGCTGCGTCACGCCGGGCTTGCCATCCATTTCAGCGGGCACCTGCATGTGGAAGGTGTGACAAGGCGCGGGGAAGGGGAGAGTTCGCTCACCAATATCGCCGTGCCGTCGCTGGTGGCCTTTCCGCCTGCCTTCAAGGTTGTCCACCCGTCGCGGCAGGAAATCACTGTGGAGACGGTGGAGATGGACGCTCTGCCGATCAACAGCCTTATTTGCCGAGGCTATGCGCAGGAAACGGTGCTGGCTGGCGAGGACGAGGACCGGGCGTTTGCGGCGGGCAACTATGGCGAGTTTCTGCTTGGTCACAAACGGGCGCTGATCAGGCACCGTTATTTCATCAAGGAATGGCCGGCCGAGGTTGTGGCGGCCATTGCGGATAAAACCGTGCAGGATGTCATTGGCCTGATTGGAAAAAAGGGCGCATCCACATCGGACGGCCTCGTGCTGGCTTCTGAATTACCGATGTTCGAGCTGATTGCCGATTGGTATTGCCTGCGTCAGGGCGCGGGTCTTGCCCTGCCGCATATCCAGCCGGAGCGGCTTTCCCTCTATCGGGTGCTTGCAGAACGCTTCGGCCGCGAGGCGGATCGCCACGACGGTTCCGTTCAAAGCTTTATCGAAATCTTCTTCGGTGCGCTTGGCCTGTTTCTGGAGCGTGCTGAAGGCAGTTCGCGTGATCTCACGCTTCAGTTCGCTCCACAATATGAGCGCGTAGCGGTTTGATCTGAAGGTTTTGCAACGGGCTGCTGCATCGCAGCCCCGAGTGCAGACCGGCGGCGGGGACGACAGGCGAGGTGATCCGATGGAATCGGTCGTTGTCAGCATCAATCTGTTCGGCGCGGTGGCGCTGCTACTTTTCGGCCTTGCGCAGATCAAGGACGGCATGTCGCGCGCGTTTGGCGCCAGGCTTCGCACCGGTCTTGCCGCCGGCACGCGGGGCGGTTTTCGCTCCTTCGTTGCCGGTCTCGTGGCGACGATCGCCTTGCAGAGTTCGACTGCGACCGCGCTGATGGTCGCTTCTTTCGTTGAAAAAGACCTTATCGCGCCGGCCATGGCGCAGATCGTGCTGCTGGGAGCCAATGTTGGCACCGCGATGACTGCGTGGATTGTCGCGCTCGGGCTTGGCTGGCTGTCGCCAATGCTCATCCTCGCGGGCGTCATCCTGCTACGGGGAAAATCGGCGCAGCGGCAGGGAGCGGGTGCGGCCCTTGCCGGTGTCGGCCTGATGCTGCTTTCCCTGCATCTTCTTTCCGCCGCGACCGATCCTATCAGACAATCACCGGCGCTTGGCCTCTTCATTTCATTGCTTGGCGATGCCTGGCCGGTGGCGCTGATTTTCTCCGCCGTCCTGGCGGTGCTGGCATCTTCCAGCCTTGCGATTGTCGTTCTCATCCTGTCGCTCGCGGCAAGCGGCGGCATCGAAACGAGCCTCGTCATCGTGCTGGTGCTCGGCGCCAATCTCGGCGGTGCGGTGCCACCGGTGCTGGCAACGCTGAAAGCGCCGATTGCGGCGCGCCGGGTGACTGTCGGCAACCTCATCGTCAGGGCCATCGGCTGTCTTCTGGCCCTGCCTCTTGCCGGATATGGCGCGGTGCTTCTGGATATGTCGCCCTTTTCGCACGCCAATCTCGCGGTTGATGCGCATCTTTTCTTCAATCTGGCTGTTGCCGCCATCGCGTGGCCGCTCTCGCCGCTGCTTTTGCGGGTAACGAAGGCAATGCTGCCGGAAAAAGAGGGAAGCGAAAGCAGCCGCAGCTATCTCGACAGTCACGATCTCGATCAGCCGGTTGCAGCACTTGCCGGTGCAAGCCGCGAGGTGCTGCTGGTCGGCGACCTGATCGAGCGCATGCTGCGGCAGGCAAGCGAGGCGATGCGCGATAGCGACGTCGCGAAACTCAACGACATCAGCAGGCTGGAAGGCCGGGTCGACCGCATACAGCATGACATCAAGGTCTATGTCTCGAAGGTCGGACAGGATGGGCTTTGCCGGAAAGACCAGCGCCGCGCGATGGATATCGTCGAATATGCCATCAATCTCGAACATATCGGCGATATTATCGAGAAGGGTATCCGTCCGGAAATCGCCAAGAAGATCGATCTTGGCCTGCAGTTTTCCGCTGACGGCAAGAGTGAGCTGGAGCGTCTTTTCGCCGTCACACTCGACAATATCCGCATGGCCCAATCGGTTTTCGCGACCCGCAATGCTGATCTTGCCCGCCGGCTGGTGGAAGTGAAGGAAGATGTGCGGCGTCTCGAAAAGCAGTCTTCGGAGCGCCATTTGCAGCGCCTGCGTGATGGCCGCGCCGACAGCATCCAGACCAGTTCCGTGCATCTGGACATGCTGCGCGACCTCAAACGCATCAACGCCCATATCGCCGCCGTCGCTCATCCGATCCTCGATGAAAGCGGCCTCCTGATTGAAAGCCGCATCAAGCAGGTGGGTTAGCGCGCGGTGATGCGCTCGACCATGGAAACGGGCACGACCTGAAGCCGGGTTTCCGGCAGGTCGCTGTCGAGAGCGGTCAGGACTTTTTCGGTCAGCGCGTCGAAGGATTGGGCAACGGTGGTCAGTTGATAGCTTTTCCAGCCAGCCTGTGGAATATCGTCGAAACCGACGATCGAGAGATCTTCCGGCACCCGGCGGCCCATTTCCAGCCGCGCAGCGTCCATGAAACCGAGCGCCAGCAGGTCGGTTACACAGAAAGCGCCATCGATCGCCTTGTCGGCCAGCAATTCGCAACCGGCCTGATAACCGCTGTCATAACTTGTCGGTCCGCCGGACCAGGGAACGACCTCGATGCCTTCGATGGTCATGCGCTGGGTGAAGGCGCCGGCGCGGCGCAATTGTGCCGGGGTCTGGCTGCCGCTGGAAATGACCGCGACCTTCCGGCATTTCGCCGCCACAAGCCGCATGGCGGCAAGGTCGGCACCGTGGGAATCGTCGCTCAGCACCATATTCGTATCGGTGCGGTCGAGACGCTGATTGATGAGGATGAGGCGCACGCCATTGGCGATGCATTCATCGACGATCGAGGCCGGCGGTTCGCCGGAGAGAACGACGATCGCCTGGGCGCGGAACTCGAAAAGAAGCTCGATCAGCGGCGCGATATCCTTGCGCGCATCGGCCGCATTCAGCAGCAGACATTGCAGACCGCGACGCAGAAGGCCGATGCTGAGCAGGTCGAGCTGCTTTGAAATGAAGGGAGAGCTGAGATTGGCGCCGACGACCCCGATGAGGTTGGAGCGGTCATTGTTGAGGCCTTGCGCCAGACGGTTGACGCGGTAGCCAAGTTCCTGCGCGGCTTTCAGCACCTTACGCCGTACCACCTTCGAAACGCTGCCGCCGGGGGTGAAGGTGCGCGAGACGGCGGAGCGCGAAACCCCGGCCTTTTTCGCCACCTCTTCGGCTGTCACGAACCCTCTCGCCATTCAATTCCCCCGGTTGCGAAATCCTATGCCTGATACCACAGGCGATGTGGCGTCGGCTATTCCAATCGAAATTTTTCAGCTGCCCGCCGCTGCGCGAGGGCAGGGAGATGACGTACACTCCTGGAAAACGTCCCATTCGTTCCATTGCTGTCCCGCCGGGAAAAACATTCCTCCGTTCATCATGCTAAAAAAATTACAGTTTTGTGACAAAAAGACGTTTTAAAACAAATAAATAACTTAGTGATCACGTGTGCATTTTTTCGTTGACAAACCGCCTTTAAAGACGGATCATGCATTCCAAGGTCGAGTGATATATGGAATTTTTATTCCATATTCGCTTTGCCGACGATGTTTTCGGGAGGAGCTGGGATCATCGTTGTTGGCGGGTTTTGGGCACCCGCTTCTGAAGCATTGATGCATTGCTGAAGGTCACGCACGCGCCGCCTGTTTTGCAGGCTGTGCGAAGGCAGTTTTTTGCCGGCGTGTCAGGGCAGTGGTGTGGCCATACGGGGAGAGATAATGGCTCTTTTAAGCGAATCAACGAAGGCGGAGGCATTGGGGCGTCCCCCGGCGACCGCGCCTTCGGCATGGCAGGCCTGGCGATATCGCCTCAAGGTCGCGCTCCGGGAGCCGACGACGCTGATCGGCGTTCTGACGGCCCTGCTTTTCACCTATCTGATCGTCATTCCGATCATTTCGATCGTTTTCGATGCGGTGCGCGTGCAATTCGGCCACGAACGGCGTCTTGGCAAAGATGTTGGCGACCTCACGCTTTATTATCTCGACAGAGCGTTTTTCTCGCCTGTCGCGACAGACCTTTTCTGGCGACCGCTCTTCAACACCCTGACGGTAGCTTTCGGGGCGATTGCGCTTTCGCTGGTCATCGGCACCGTGCTTGCCTGGCTTATCAGCCGCACGGATATGTTCGGCCGTCGTTGGTTCGCCACCGCGCTGATCGTGCCTTATATGCTGCCGGCCTGGACCTTCGCGCTGGCATGGACGACCCTGTTCAAAAACCGCACCGTTGGCGGCCAGCCCGGCTGGTTCGAGGCAATAGGCCTGACACCGCCGGACTGGGTGGCCTATGGGCGCTTCCCGATCACCATCATCCTTGCGCTGCATTACACGCCTTTCGTCATCCTGCTGTTCGGCTCGGCGCTTCGCCGCTTCGACTCGCAGCTTGAGGATTCCGCCCGCATTCTCGGCGCACACCGTTATCAGGTGGCCTTGCAGATCATCATGCCGCTGATGCGCCCGGCGCTGCTGTCTTCCATGGTGCTGATCTTTGCGAAGTGCCTTGGCGAGTTCGGTGTGCCTTATGTTCTGGGGCTTCCCGTGAAATTCGAAGTCCTGTCGACTTCGCTGTTCCGCAGCATCGCCTCGCGCCAGACCGGCGTTGCCGGTGTCGTTGCGGCTGCGATCATGCTCATCGGCATCGTCACGCTGATGATTGACGCCCGCCTCGTTCGCGAAGCCCGCCGTTTCGTGACGATCGGGTCGAAGGGTTCGATGAACCGTCTAAGCCGTCTCGGCAAGATGCGGCTTCCGGCAACCGGCTTTGCCGCTGCCGTCTTTATACTCAGCGTCGGCCTGCCGCTTCTGACCCTGGCGCTCTCGACCGTCATGAAGATGCCGGCCAGATTCTCGCTCGATAACTTCACACTCGATTACTGGATCGGCACCAACCTCAACACGGTGGCCTTGCAGACCGGTGTTCTCTTGAGTCCCGATCTCTGGGCGGCCGCCAAAAACACGATGATGATCGTTGGCCTTGCCTCGCTGACATCAGGCGTTCTCGGTCTCTTGGTCGGCTATGTCGTCATCCGCACGCCGGTGCGCGCGCTGTCGGTCTATCTGCGACAGGTAACGTTCCTGCCTTATCTCGTGCCGGGCATCGCCTTTGCCGCCGCCTATCTGTCGCTGTTTGCCGTTCCGCGCGGGCCGATGCCGGCGCTCTATGGCACGGTGACGATCCTTATCCTCGCACTGATTGCCGACCAGATGCCCTATGCCTCACGCGCCGGCATTTCGGCCATGACGCAGCTTGGAAAGGACCCGGAAGAGGCGGCGCAGATCGCCGGGGCCGGCTGGTTCCGCCGCATGATCTCCATCGTCATCCCGATCCAGAAGGGATCGCTGGTGACGGGGGTTCTCCTGCCCTTCATCTCGGGCATCAAGGGCTTGAGCCTTTTCGTCATCCTCGCCGTGCCGAGCACGGACGTGCTGACCACCTACTCGCTTCGGCTGGTCGATTACCATTACACGCAGGCCGCAAACGCCGTGGTGCTGATCATCGCCGGCATCGCCTATTTCGGCACGCTGTTGGCCCAGAAACTGACCCGCACAAATCTTGCAGAAGGACTTGGAAGCTGATGCCTACCATCAACTTGCGCGGTGCGCAGAAAAACTACGGTGTGAATTCCGCAAATGCGGTTTCCGATCTCGATCTCGAAATCCGCGACGGCGAATTCATGTGCCTGCTCGGCCCTTCCGGCTGCGGCAAAACCACGACGCTGCGGATGATCGCCGGCCTCGAAAACCTCTCCGGCGGAGAAATCCGTGTCGGCGACCGGGTGATAGACTCTGTCAATGACGGCATCTTCGTGCCGCCGGAAAAGCGTGAAATGGGCCTCGTCTTCCAGAGCTACGCGCTCTGGCCGCATCTGACCATCGAGCGTAATACAGATTTCGGCCTGCGCTTGCGCAAGCTGCCGAAGGCCGAGCGTGAAGCCCGTGTGGAACGCGTCATGCAGGCGCTCGATATTGCCAAATATCGCGACCGGTATCCGTCGCAGCTTTCCGGTGGGCAGCAACAGCGTGTGGCGCTGGCCCGCATGCTGGCCGTCAATCCCGGCGTTCTGCTTCTGGATGAGCCGCTGTCCAATCTGGATGCCCGGCTGCGGCTGGAAATGCGCGCCGAGCTGAAGCGGCTGCACAAGGAATTCAAGACCACCATCGTCTTCGTGACGCACGACCAGTGGGAAGCCATGACGCTTGCCACCACTATCGCCGTCATGAACGAGGGCACGTTGCAGCAGATGGGCACGCCGAACGATATCTATGATCGTCCGGCCAACCGCTTCGTCGCCGAATTTGTCGGCAGCCCGCCGATCAATATCCTGACCTTTGGCCAGCCCGGCGTCTCCGATGTTGCCGATAAGGGCGAAGCCTATTTTGCAGCGCGTTATCCGCAACTGCGCGGCATCGCGTCGGTCGGCATGCGGCCGGAGGCGATGGGTTACGTGATGAAGCCGGAAGATGTGCCGCAGGGCAGTTTCTCCGGTGAAATGACGGTGACGGGCGTGCTGCCGACCGGCGGCAGCTGGATTCTTGAGCTGAGAAGCGAAAACCACACGCTGTTTCTCACCACCCATTCCCTGCCGCGTATCGACAGCGGCGACCGCGTGTTTTTCCACGTGTCGCCGGAGGCCCTGCATGCTTTTGACGCAAGGGGGCAGCGGGTCACCGAGGCGGACGCCGTTCTACGCAACAGCACCTACAACTGAAAACGCCGGCAAAGACGGCTGAAGGAGAAGCAGTATGAAGCGGACAATGACGGGTTTGAGCCGGCTGTTATGCGCAACGGCTATCGCTGCGACGTTTGGCGGCGCGGCGAAGGCGGAAGAGCCTTTCGACCTCAATGCCCTGATCGAGGCGGCCAAAAAGGAAAAGCCGATCACCGTCTATGACAGCACCGGCAAGATCGTCGAAATGGCGAAGAACTTCGCGGCGAAATATGGCGTGGGCGCCGAGGGCGCGAAGGTCAAGGCCACAGCCCAGCTGGAAATGATCATCCGCGAGGCGCGCGCCAACAATATCCAGGGCGACGTTTCGATCATCAGCGATGCGCCGGCAGCGATGGCGCAGCTTATTCCGATGGGTTTTGTCGAAAGCTGGTTGCCGCCGGATCTGGCCGGCAATATTCCGCCGGAATATCAGGACCCGCTCACCGTCGTCACCAGCGCCAATGTCTGGGCCTATAATAGCGAGCTTTTCGAAAAATGCCCCGTTTCCAACATCTGGGAACTGACCGACCCGAAGTGGAAGGGCAAGGTGGCGATGCAGGATCCGCTCGGCAAAGCCTCCTATGTCGATTGGTTCAATCAGATGGCCAAACATGGCGATGGCGAGGTAAAGGCGGCCTATAAGGCGCTCTACGGCAAAGACCTCGAAACAGCAGAGACGACAGCGACCGCCGCCTGGGTGAAGGCGCTTGCCGCCAACGCTCCGCTTCTGACCGATGCCGATGCGGCGGCCGCCGAAGCCGTTGGTACGCCCGGCCAGAAGGATGCGTTCATGGGCCTCATCAGCTCGGCGAAGTTCCGCGACAATGCCGACAAGGGCATGAAGCTTGGTCTTTGCAAGGAGCTGAAGCCTTGGGCCGGCTGGCTTTATCCGGGCGTCGGCCTGATCACCAAGGGTACGGACAGCCCGAACGCAGCGAAGCTCTTCATTCACTACATCATGACCGCTGAAGGCATCGCGCCGCAGGCGATCGACGGCAAGATGTCGACCAACAAGGAGGTGAGCCTGCCCGCCGACGAGCCTTCGGGTATCGGCGCGGTTCTCGACCACATTCTGCCTTACAGCATGGCCACCAGCCTTGACGACTGGGATGCGCGCGAAACGTGGCAGGACTTCTGGCGCGTGAACTACAAAAAATAACGGGGGGACCGACGCAGTGACGACAATGAACCACAACCGATATGGTGGGCAGCGCGGGGGCCGAATGGCCTCCGCACTCTCCCTGATCTTCTCGCTGGCGCTTGGCACCGCCGCACATGCGCAGGACGCCTTTAATCTCGATGCGCTGATCGACGCCGCAAAGAAGGAAAAGCCTATCACCGTTTACGCGGTGACCGGCAAGATCGTCGACACCGCGCAGGCCTTCACAGCCAAATACGGCGTGCAGGCCAGCGGCAAGAAGGTGAACGAGGCAACGCAGGTCGAGCTGATGATCCGCGAGCATCGGGCCGGCAACGTCGTCGGCGATGTCAGCGTTGCAACCGATGTCGCCTCCGCCATGGGGGAGCTTTTGCCGGAAGGCATCGCCACCAGCTGGTCACCGCCGGATATGGAAGGCGATATTCCGCAAAAGCTGCGCGATCCGCTCGTGATCGTCTCCGATCCGCATGTGTTTACCTATAATACCGAGAAATACGACACATGCCCGGTCACCAATATCTGGCAGCTGACGGAGCCGCGGTGGAAGGGCAAGCTGGCCATGCTCGATCTCTTCGACAAGCCGCTTTACGCCGACTGGTTCAACCAGATCGAAACCCATCACGATGCGGATGTCGCCAAGGCCTACGAAGATCTCTACGGCAAGAAGCTTGAAACGGGCGAAAAAAGCGCGACGGCAGCCTGGGTAAAGGCCTTTGCCGAAAACGCGCCCCTGCTTTCTGATTCAAGCACGGTTGCGGATGCGGCCGGTGCGCCGGGGCAGGCCGATCCGTTTTTCGTCATCACCTCTGTGGCCAAATACCGTGACAATGAGACCAAGGGGCTGAAGCTCGGGCTTTGCACCGGCGTCAAACCCTTTTCCGGCTTCCTTTATCCCGGCTTCGGCCTGATTGCCGGGCAGACGAAAAGTCCGAATGCGGCAAAGCTCTTCCTGCACTACCTGATGACGGAAGAGGGCATCGCGCCACAGACCGCCGACGGCAAAATCTCCGGCAATACGAAAATCGCCTTGCCTGCGGATGAGCCTTCGAAGGTGGCAGCTCACCTCGACGAGCTGATGGCTTTCGATGCGACAACGGCTGCCGATGACCTCGACAAGCGCGAAGGCTGGCAGGATTTCTGGCGTGTGAACTACAAAAAATAACGGCAAGGCGGGCGCGAGCCTGCCTTACTTTTCCTTGGGAGGGGAGACGATGAAAAGAACAAATTTGACAACGGCGTCAGCCATTGCTGCGGCAATGATCGGATTGTCTGCCATGGTTGCTGCGGCCGAAGAAGCCTTCGATCTGGATACGATCCTGGCAGCGGCGAAGCAGGAAAAACCGATCAATATCTATGACAGCACCGGCAAGATCGTCGAAATGGCCGATAAGTTCAGCGCCAAATATGGGCTGAAGGCGACAGGGGTGAAGGTCTCGGCCAACAGCCAGCTGGAGATGATCATCCGTGAAAGCCAGTCCGGCAATGTGCAGGGCGACGTGGTGCTGATCACCGACGCGCCATCGGCGCTCGCGCAGCTTCTGCCGGCGGGTTTCGTCGAGAATTACCTGCCGGGCGACATGGCGTCTAAAATCCCGGCGCAGTTTCAGGACCCGCTGGCAATTTCCACCAATGCCAATGTCTGGGCTTACAACACCGAAGCCCATGACAAATGCCCGGTGGGCAACATCTGGGAACTGACCGAGCCGAAATGGAAAGGCAAGGTCGCCATGGTCGATCCCTTGAGCAAGAGCACCTATACGGATTGGTTCAACCAGCTTGAAGCGCACGGCAACGAAAAGGTGGCGGCGGCCTACAAGGCCCATTTCGGCAAAGAGATAGAGGAAAAAGGCGCGTCTGCCGCATGGATCAAGGCAATGGCTGCAAACGGCCCGCTTGCCACCGAAGGTGACGACCCGGTGGCGGAAGCTGTCGGTGCCCCCGGCCAGAAACAGCCATTTTTCGGCCTGCTAAGTTCCGCCAAGTTCCGCGACAATGCCGACAAGGGTTACAAGCTCGGCCTCTGCACGGGCCTCGATCCATGGGTCGGCTGGACCTACATCAAGCTCGGGCTGATCGCGTCCAAGACCAAGAGCCCGAACATGGCGAAGCTCTTTGTTCATTACATCCTGACGGAAGAGGGCATCGCGCCGCAGATGAAGGACGGCAAGCTACCGACCAACATCGACATCAAAATGCCGGCTGACGAGCCCTCGGGGCTGATGAAGGTTGCCGACAGACTGATGGGATACGATTCCGCCACCGGCCTCGATGATTTCGACCGCCGCGAGGAATGGCAGGACGTCTGGCGCGTCAACTACCGGAAATAATCCCGACTGGCGCGGCTCCTGCCGCGTCGCCTCCTTCTTTGCGAACGAACAGACTGGATATGCCGATGCAGACCTCACCTTCGACCGAACGGAACCTTGCAAATGAGGAGGCGTTTTCCCGCTCGGTGCGGCTGATGAAAATCGCCGAGACGGCGGCGCGGGCCGTGCGTGATCCGCTGCTTTCGGCATTCCGCTCTGAAATGGCGGTGGACTATAAAGTCGATCTCCACGACATCGTCACCATTCATGACAAGCGGGCTGAAGCTGCCATTCGTGCCGTCATTCTCGCAAGCGAACCCAATTCCGCGATCATGGGCGAAGAAGGCGGCCAGATCGGCAGCGGCGAGGTGCAATGGTATGTCGATCCGATCGACGGTACGGCAAATTTCGCCCGTGGCCTTGCCTTCTGGTGCGTATCGATTGCAGCTGTCATCGACGGCGAGGCGGTTGCCGGCGTGGTCTATGATCCCGTGGCGGACCAGATGTTTTCCGCCAATCTTGAAGCTTCCTATCTGGACGGAGACAAGCTGCGCTCCCGCAGTGTTGCAGACGAGACCCGGGCGACCTTGATCACCGGTTATCCCGTCTCGCGTGATTTCCGGCTGGATGGGCGGGAAGCGGCGCTCGCCAATTTCGGCGCTCTTGTCGAGACCTTCTCGACATTGCGCCGGCCTGGCAGCGCCGCGCTCAGCATCGCCCATGTTGCGGCGGGCTGGACGGATGCGGCCGCCGGTTTCGGTGTTAATGCCTGGGATGTGGCCGCAGCCATCCTCATTCTCAAAAATGCCGGCGGAACCTATGAGCCGCTGACCCTTGGAAAGGTGGCGGAAGGTTCTGCCGATTTCCTCTGCCCTGGTTATATCGCCACGGGTGAGGGGGCGAATTACCCGACATTAGAGCGGGTGGCGCGGTCCATATCCGAAAGCCGTATCGCAGCTATAGGACAAAGCCAGACGGCTGCGAAAGCCTGAACAGATAAAAATATGACGGTGTCCACGTTGGCGCCGATGGAGACATGACATGCCACAACCGGAACAGGTCCTATCCCACGAGCAGGAAAGCGGCGAATTGCCGAAGCTCAGCCGCATCTATGAGCAGCACCCACTTTATGGCGTCGATCTGTTCATCTCGGGTAAGGAGGGTGCCAGCGACCTCAACCTTCTGCGTCAGAACGGTATCACCACTGTCGTCAATTGCGCCGTCAATCTGGACTTCAACTTCGTGGAACAGCCACAGGTCGTTTCCGATCATGAAGGCAGCATCTATGGGCCGGGCGAAATCCGCTATTACAAGATCGGCCTGATCGATGGTGCCGGAAATCCCGATACCCAGATGGTGGCGGCCCATTATATTCTGCGGGCGGCGCTGGAACAGGTATTGCCCGACAAGCCTTCCTATCCCCGGCGGGAGCGCGGCAGCGTACTCATCAATTGCCGGGGAGGGCGTTCGCGTTCCGTCGCCGTCGTTGCGCTCTTTCTGCACCTGACGCTGCCGGTGGAATTCCCGACGTTGGATGATGCCATCGACTTCGTTCGCGTGAAGCGCGAACTGCCGGAAAACGAATGGTTCAAAGCGCCGAAACCCGTGCTTGCGGACGCCGCCCGCCGGGCCGCCGGCTGGATCGCGATGATCGACGCCGCGCATTGAGGAGAGATTACCCCGGTGTCATTTGTTTTCGTGCGGTAATGGCGACGTCCTCGGCACAAAAGGACGTCGCCATTTATATGCCGGGAGGTTGTTAGATGGCATCCTCTCGGCCGTTCTTGTTTAAGCTTCGGTCACCGCATAGTTCCACGCCCGGACCTTCTCGATGTTCCTGTCCGAGCAGGAAACGATTTCGAACGCAAAACCTTCGCCGGAAACACGCTCACCCACCTCGGGAAGGCGATTTAGACGCCACAGAATGTAGCCCGCGACGGTGGAATAACGATCGGCTTCATCCACCAGATCGATGTCGAGAAGATAAGACGCCCTTCTGACATCGACGGCGCCGTCGATAAGCCAGGAGCCGTCTTCCGCTTTTTCCGAAATCAGCAATTCTTCGCCTTCGTCAGGGAATTCGCCGGCGATCGCCTCGAGAATATCCGTTGGCGTGGCGATCCCCTGCAGCGTGCCGTATTCGTCGATGATGACGGCCATCTGCAGCGGGGATTTGCGCAGCTGTTCCATGACCTGCAGGGCCGTGGCGCTCTCATGCACGACGAGCGGCTGCCGCAGCGAGCTTTCGAGGTTCAGGCTTCCATCACGCAGAAGATCACGCAGCAGGTCCTTTGTGGCTGCGACGCCGAGGAAGGAGTCCAGCTTGCCCTGCGCGAGCATCAACCGGGAATGGTCGAGTTCGAGCAGACGGTGGCGCAGCGTCTCCGGGTCGGCGTCGATATCCAGCCAGTCGATCTCGGTGCGTGGCGTCATGATCGAGACGACGGGGCGTTCGGCAAGTGTCAGCACGCCGCGGATCATGTCCTTTTCTTCGGATTTGAACAGGTCGCTGAGGGTTGCCTGTTCGGCGATAAGATCGGCCGTCTCGCCAAGCGGCTGTTCACCGACCCGGCCGCCGAGAAGCCGCAGAATGGCGTTGGAGGTACGCTCACGCATATCACCGGCGGTGATGCGCCTTTCGCGGTTGCGCCTGCCAAGCTGGTTTGCCGCCTCAATGAGCACGGAAAAGCCGATGGCCGCATAGAGATAACCCTTCGGAAGATGGAAACCGAAACCTTCGACGATGAGGCTGAAGCCGATCATCAATAGGAAGCCAAGGCAGAGAATGACGACGGTCGGGTGTTTCGACACGAATGTCATCAGCGGCCTGGAGGCCGCCATCATCACGGCCATGGCCACGCAGACGGCGGTGATCATTACCCAGAGATTGTTGACCATGCCGACGGCGGTGATGACGCTGTCGAGCGAGAACACGGCATCGAGCACGACGATCTGCACGATCACCTGCCAGAAGACCGCATGGACCACCTTGCCCTGCTTCGGCTTGTGGTCACCCTCCAGCCGCTCATGCAGTTCCATGGTTCCCTTGGCGAGCAGAAACGCACCGCCGATGATGAGGATGATATCGCGTCCGGAGAAGGAGAAATCCGCGATTGTAAACAGCGGCCGCGTCAGCGTGACGATCCATGAGATCGAAAACAGCAGCAGGACGCGCATGATCAGCGCCAGCGACAGGCCGATGACCCGAGCCTTGTGGCGTTGGTGTGGTGGTAGCTTGTCGGCAAGGATCGCGATGAAAACGAGATTGTCGATGCCGAGAACGACTTCGAGAACGATAAGGGTGACGAGGCCGATCCAGATGTTCGGATCTGCTAGGAATTCCATGTTCAGGAGCCTTTATGGGAATGGATGCGAACACGCAAAGCCCCGGACTGAACATCCGAGGCTGAAAGCTGTCGCGTTGATGAAAACAAGAAAATCCGAGGCTGGCTGCGCTTCACGCGAGCCAGCCTCGTTCGGTGTCGACTACTGTCGGTACTGTCGCCTTCGTCAGGCATAGGGCGAATTTATCCCGCTATCCGTGAATTCTTGTGCCAGCCGAATTAGCAGATTTCCGGCGGATGGAAAAGCGCTTTTTGCTTAAGGTTACATTGTGAAGGTACGGTTTGGCAATCTTTGCGTGTATACCTATGGGTTTTTACCCGAGAACATCCGATCCTGTACAATCTAGGCGATTGACTACTATTCGAAAACAAAAAAGCGTTATCGCGTTTTTTCGCCTATGTCCGAAGTCGTCCGCTGGTCGATGGCCTTGCCGTCAAGAATGCTTTTCAGGGTGTCCAAGCGGTCGTTGATCAGCCATCCATAGTAGTTTTCGACCGGCAGGCGGTTTTTTGCGCCCGCATCCACGGCTGCCCGCAGGCGTTCGGCGCGACGCCTTGGCTGGCCGACATTGTAGAGTGTGGAGGTAATGCCGGGATTGCCTGAGATGTCGAAGCCCTTTTCCCGGTAGGCGTCGATGGAATCCCTGAGGATGGCGGCGATGTAGATGATGCTGCGGTCGGGATCCATGACGTCGCGGTAGATTTCCTTCGGCCTGTCCGCCGAGAGTTTCGGCAGGCCGCTCGTCCTGTTCACGAGATCGGTGACCTGCAGCGCCGTCAGCGGGCTGATCTGGCCAAGTCCGAAGGTCTGACCGGCATAAAAGGGCTGGAAGAAGGCACGCTGGAACGAGATGGCCTCATAGCTCGCACCATCCACGACCTTGCCGCGGAAGTCCTCGTCCCACACGGTGTCGCGGCAGCTCCATTGTTCGGAGGTGGTGGCAAGCGGCTCGCATGACTGAAATTCAGGCCTTTGGAGGAAGGTCTTCAGGGAAACGCCATTATAGCTGAACTTGATATCGAGTTCGGCGTAGGAAATGGCCTTGACGTAATAGGTCTGCAGGCGATCCACGGCCGAGACGTTGAAGGTATGTTCTCCGACGATGGCGCCGACAATGTGGATCGGATCGATGCCATAGGCCGCGGCGGCCCTCTTGATCTTGCTGAGAAGGGCGGGTTCACTGTTTAGAAGATCGATCGTCTTGCCGAACTTTTCCTCGTAGGTCGTGTAGAAAGCCTTGGTCCGGATCGCCGAGGCGCGTGGTATTTCCGGCTGCTCGGCGGAGCGATTTCCGGGAGGAACGACGGTCATCTGCTGCGCGACGGCGTAAGAAGGAAGGCAGGCCAGCGTCATGATGAGGGTGGCTGTGCGGGTGATCTTCGCAAACAGGCTCATGCAACAGTCTCTGTAACGGGGATTCATCGTGGTTGTGGGCCTTTCTTAGGCAGGCCATCCACGCATGGCAAGTTTGCCGCCGCTCACATTCCCGTTGTTGGCGATTGTGAAAGGGGTCGCACAATCCGGCGGTAACAGGTGCGCCAATTTTCGGGATCGTTAAAAGTCGAGCGGTTTGTTTCATTTGAACTCAAACCGGCAGCGATAGGTCATGTCCTCAGGAGATGGACATGACCTATTTCAACAAATTGCTGCAGGCATGTTTTGTTCTGACCGTTGCCGGTCTGCTTTCACCGGCAGAGGCTTCGCCTTCGATGGTGACGGGCGCAATCACCTCGCAGCCGGTGGGGCATTACGAATTCTGCCAGCGGCATTCGGCCGAGTGCCAGCCCGTGAAGGCCATGCCACCGCTTCATCTCACGCCCGACAACTGGAAAACCATGGTTTCGGTCAACAGCGCGGTCAATGTCGAAATCGACCAGCGTTCCGATATGGAAGTATGGGGTTACGAGGACTATTGGGAATATCCCTATAAGGGCGCTGGCGATTGCGACGACCTCGTGCTGGAAAAGCGCAAGCGGCTGATGAATATCGGTCTGCCGGCCTCCAACCTGCTGATCACCGTCGTCCGCGACGAGCGGGGGGATGGCCATGCCGTGCTCACGGTGAGGACGGATCGCGGTGATTTCATCCTCGATAATATGAAGCCGACAATCCTTCGCTGGGACGAAACGCACTATAGCTATCTCAAGCGTCAATCCACCGAAAATGCCGGTCGCTGGGTGGATATTGATGGCTCGGGTTCGCCGGCCATCGCTGCGCGGGAGGTCGACCGTGGCACCGCGATACCCGCGACCACCACCCGCCGCAACATCATCGATCTGTTCAGGAACCGCTGAAGCGGTTTCACACCTTCAATGCCCCAGTTCCGAGACCGATACCCGTTTCTTCATCGAAGAGGTGCATATCGGACGGGTTGATATCGAGGCCTATGACCTCGCCGGCCTTGACTTCGCTGCGTCCCTGCATCGCGATGACCAGTTCTGTGGATGTTCCTGTTGTGAGGAACGTGGCTGAGCCGGTGGTTTCCACGGCGGAAACAGGCAGTGTCAATGCCGCTCCATTTGCAGTTGTGGGCCTTATATGTTCCGGCCTGATGCCGACGATCACATGTTTGCCCGGCGGCAGGGCGGCTGGATTGCTGATCGGCTGCTGCGGCTCACCTTCGCCGAACTGCAGCAGAAGTGAAGCGCCGTCCTGGCTGACGGTGGCCGGTATGAAATTCATGGCGGGCGAGCCGATGAAGCCGGCCACGAAGCGGTTGACGGGGCGATCGTATAGTTCCAGCGGCGTGCCCTGCTGCTCGATGATGCCATCGCGCATGACGACGACATGGTCGGCCATGGTCATCGCTTCGATCTGGTCATGGGTGACATAGACAGAGGTTGCGTGCAGGCGGTCGTGCAGCGCGCGGATTTCCTTGCGCATATGGACGCGCAGCGCCGCATCGAGATTGGAAAGCGGCTCATCGAACAGGAAGGCCTGCGGATTGCGGATGATCGCCCGGCTCATGGCCACGCGCTGGCGCTGGCCGCCGGAAAGTTCACGCGGATAACGCTTCATCAGCTTGGAAAGTCCGGTCGTCGCGGCAACCTCTTCCGCCGCCTTGCGCGCCTCGGCCTTGGCGACGCCGCGCATGCGCAGTGAATAGGTGAGGTTTTCCTCCACCGTCATATGCGGGTAGAGCGCATAGGACTGGAACACCATGGCCACATCGCGCTTGCGCGGCGGCACGCCGTTCATGAGCGAGCCGGCAATGCGCATGTCGCCGGCCGATATGGTTTCCAGCCCGGCGAGTGAACGCAAAAGGGTGGATTTGCCGCAGCCAGAGGGGCCGACAAGTGCGACAAAGGTGCCTTTCTTGATGGAAAGGTCGATGTTTTTCAGGGCATGGAAGGCGCCGTAATATTTGTTGACGCCGGAAAGTTCTATCTGAAGGGTCATTTGAGTGCTCCTGAGGTCAGGCCGGATACGATGCGGCGCTGCAAGAGAATGAAGAGGGCGAGAATGGGCGTCACATACATGGTCGCATAGGCCATGATGTTGTTCCATTCGCTGGTATTGGGGCCCATGAAGGAATTGAGGCCGACGCTGGCGGGCTGCAATTCGGCCGCCTGTATCATCGATTTCGAATAGACGAATTCGCCGAAGGCCTGCATGAAGATGAGGATGGCGCTGACGAGAATGCCGTTTCTGGCAAGCGGCAGCACGATGTTGAAAAATGCGCCGACGCGGGAATTGCCGTCCACCAGCGCCGCCTCTTCCAGCTCCTGCGGCACGGCCATGAAGGTGGCGCGCACCAGGACGACGAAGAAGGGCATGCTTTTCGCCGCAATGGCGAGGATGACCGACAGGCGCGGATAATCCAGAAGCCCGAATTGCGAGAAGCCGACGAAGATCGGTGTGATCATCAGCGATGCTGGCAGAACCTGGAGCATGAGGATGAGGAACAGACCGATATCCACCCAGACATTGCGATAGCGGGCCAGCACATAGGCGCAACCGACACCGAGAATGGTGATCAACAGCACGGCGCCGGAGGCGATCAGCACCGAATTCCAGAGATATCGGCCCATGTTGCGGCTTTGCCAGACATAGGAATAGGTCTGCCATTGCGGGTCTGTAGGCCAGAAACCGGGTGGATTGGCGAACATCTCCGAGCCGCTTTTAAGCGAGGTCAGATACATCCAGTAAAGCGGGAAGAGATAGATGATGGCGAGCACGATGGCGATTGCCAGCATCAGACGGTTGCGGTTGGTGGTGCTCATCCGCGCACCTCATGTCGTGTGGAACGCACATAAACGATGGAAGCCAGCATGACGAAAACGATCATGATGACGGAGATCGTCGCGCCCTTGCCGAAATCATATTGTCGGAACGACAGGTCCCAGGCCCAATATTGCGCCACGTTGGAACTGTTGTTCGGCCCGCCATCGGTAATGGCGGCGAAAAGATCGAATTGTTGCAGGGTGAAGATCAGCCCGAGCGAGACGATCGCGCCGATGGTGGAGCGCATCATCGGCAGGGTGATGGTGTAGAAGCGCTGCCAGGCATTGGCGCCATCAAGCTCCGCCGCTTCGTAAAGATCGCCGGGGATTGAGGCGAGGCCGACGGAAAGCAGGATCATGTTGAAGGAGGTGCCGAGCCAGATATTGGCGATGACGACGGCCCAGAGCGAAAAATTCGCATCCGAACGCCAGAAGATATTGCCTGAAATCAGACCGCTCTCCCGCAGGAAGAAATTCAGCACGCCGAAGTCGCCGGACAGGATCCAGTTCCAGATGGCGCCGACGACGAGGCCGGGCATGACCCAGGACACGAGGAACAGGCCGCGCAGCCAGGTGGCGCCGGGAAAATTCACCCAGAAGAACAGCGCCAGCCCAAAGCCGATGGCGAATTGTCCGGCAATCGAGGCGACCACGAAAGTGACGGTGTTCATCAGGATCGGCAGGGTCTCCGGCTGCCGGAACAGATCGACGTAATTCTTGAAGCCAACGAATGGGCGCACGAAGGTGCCCAGGCTGAACATGTCAACTTCCTGAAAGCTCATGACAATGTTGTAGAGCAGCGGCAGACCCGCCATGACGAACAGGAAACTTAAAGGCAGGGCGACAAGGACAATGTCGAAACCGCGACCGTCACTGACGCTGGAAAACAGTTTTTTCATGAAACATCCTCGCAAGCTCCGCTTGGGGCCGCCGCCGCATTTTGCGACAGGCGACCCCACCGGGAGGAACCCTGCGGATGGGCGTCGGATATTCCGCTCGCCCGTCCATTCAATCAGCCTTCGACCAGCTTTATCTTTTCAGCGGCCTGATCGAGCGCGGCTTTTGGCGTCATCTGTCCCGACAGGGCGCCCTGGATAGCGTCCTGAATGGCCTTGGAAATCTTCGGCCATTCGGGTGAGGGGCCGCGCGGCTGCGCATATTTCAGCTGCTCGACAAAGGTCTTCAGCGCCTCATCCTTCAACGCATTGCCGGTTGGCGGTACGGGAACATCCGAGCGCGCCGGCAATTGGCCGAAATTCTTGAACATGTCCTTGTCCTGCGATGCGAAGAATTCGATGGCCTTGAAGGCTTCTTCGGGATGTTTGGTCTTGGAGAAGATCGCCCAGTTATAGTCGCCCATGGCCGAAGACCGGGGGGCGTCGGGTGTAGGCACCGGCAGCAAGGCAACACCCCAGTCGAACTTGGCGTCCTTCAGCATGCGGTCGATTTCCCACGGGCCGGAAATGACCATGGCGGCATTGCCGGCGTTGAAGGTGGCGGTGGAATCCCACTGGCTGCGCGTCAGCGTATCCGGTGATGCGAGCTTTTCATCCAGCATCAGTTTCCAGGTATCGAGCGCCTTCACGGCACCCTCGGTATTGATGTTCTTGTAGGTCGCGCCCGCCATCTGCGCCCAGGGCAGGAACTGGAAGGTGCCTTCCTCATTCGCCTTGGCGCTGAAGCTGATGCCATAGACGTTCTTTGAAGGGTTGGTCAGCTTGCGGGCCGCTTCCACCAGCTCGTCCCAGGTCTGCGGCGGTTTTGCCGCATCGAGCCCTGCGCCCTTGAACAGGTCCTTGTTGTAATAAAGCGCAATCGTATTCGTCGCCTTCGGCACGCCGAAATATTTGCCGTCCCACATCACCGATTTCAGCGGCCCGGGAAAATAGTTTTCGGTCTTGATGACATCCGACTTGGCGATCATGTCCGTCACGTCAAGAAAGGCGCCGCGGGCGGCGAACATGGCGTGGTTGGGGTTGTCGATGGCGATGATATCGGGGGCATTGCCGGTCGAATAGGCGCGCATCGCTTCGCTCACCACATCGTCGAACTGCAATTGCCGATATTCGATCTTGATGCCATTATTGAGCTTGTTGAACTCGTTTATGAGGTTCGGCGCCGGCTGGATATCACGATCCAGCGACCACAAGGTCAACGTCACGTCCTCCGCGTGGGCGGCAATTGCGCCGGCGGATACGCCCGCCAGCACAAACGCGCTGGCCATCATGCATTTCGCGATACCCATAATCTCCTCCTTTTGGTTATCGTCGCTGCAGTTTTCGGAAATCTTCTCCCCAAAGGTTTCCGTTATGTCGGGTCGACGACAAAATCGCCGCCGCGGCAATGTTTCAGATAGTTCAGGCCGTGCACCTGGCCCGTCATTTCCAGCGCATCGCGATAGACGGGGTCATGCCAGCCTTCGATGTCGATCGAGCCAGACCAGCCGGCAAGGCGCAGCTCGGAAATGATATCCGTCCAGTTGCTGTCGCCAAAGCCCGGCGTGCGCATGAAGACGAACTTCTCCTTGCCGAAAATGCCGTGCTCGCGAATGACGTCCCAGCGGATGGTCGCGTCCTTGCCGTGCACGTGGAAAATCTTGTCCGCCCATTTGCGGATCTGCGGCAGCGGATCGATGAGATAGACCATCTGGTGGCAGGGTTCCCATTCGATGCCGATATTGTCATCCGGGGTTTCGTTGAAGATCAGTTCCCAGGCATCAGGGTTATGGGCGATGTTCCAGTCGCCGGTCTGCCAGTTGCCGTCCATGGCGCAGTTTTCAAAGGCGATCTTCACGCCCTTGTCGGCGGCGCGTTTTGCAAGCTCGCTCCAGATTTCCTTATATCTTGGCAGGCTTTCAGGTAGGGGCTTGCCACGCAGCCGGCCGGTGAAACCGGCAACGCAGGTGGCGCCGAAATGATGGGCGTTGTCGATGCAGTCTTTCCAGCCCTGCAATGTCTCAAGGTCGATCTCGGTTTCTTCCAGCGGATTGCCGAACATGCCGAGCGTGCTGATGGTGATGTCGCGCTCGCCGATGGCGTCACGGCAGCGCTTGCCGAGTTCGGCAAGGTCCTGACCGTTGGTCGTCTGCCAGAAGAACGGCTCAAAGCTTTCAAAGCCAAGATCGGCTATCTGGCCGATGCGCTCAGCCGCCTGTCCTTTGCTGGCGCTGACCATGGTGCCGATGCGGATGGATTTTGCCGGATTGCTCACGTCTTTCAGTCCTTATGCTGCAATGGAAACACGCTGGCCGAGGCGGGCGCTTTCGATCGCGCCGATCACCATGGCAAGGCTGTTGATGTTGTCGAAAGAGGCTGTCTCCGGCATCCGGCCGGTGCGGATGGATTCGAGGAACGAGAGAATGACGCTGGCGTGGCCGCGTGTATCTTGTTCAGAAATGGCATCGGAAACGTTTACGGTCGCAGATCCTCGCAACAGACCCTGTTCATCACCCGCTACGGAAGCCGAAAAACCGTCTTCTCCATCCCAGAGAATCATTCCCTTCGAGCCGATCAGCCGCCAACGGGCTTCCCAGCTGGTTCTTTCACCCTCGGCGCACCAGGAGCCTCGATAGGTGAAGACCACATCGTTGGAGAATTCGAAAATGGCATTGGCGCTTGCCCCGTGGGCATACCAGGAACCGGCCGGGTTCTTTTCCACGCAAAAGACGGCGAGGGGCTTCTCATTGGCGACAAAACGGGCGGCATCAAAGGTATGGATCGCCATGTCGAGAAGCAGGACGTTCTTCATCTCCTCACGGAAGCCACCGAAATGAGGGCCAAGGAAAAAATCACAATGGATGGCCGTCAAATCGCCAATGATGCCGTCTTCCACGGCGCGTCGTAGCCGCCGGATACCAGCCACGAACCGCCGATTTTGCACCACCGCGTGGACTTTACCCGCTTTTTTGGCCAATTCCACAAGGGTGGCAGCCTCTTCCATCGATGCCGCAAGCGGCTTTTCGCTGAGCACATGGCACCCGGCCTCAAGGCCTGCCGCGACCACCGCAAAGCGCGCCTGCGGGATGACGACGTCAAATAGAATGTCTGCTTTTGTTTGCGCGAGCACCGCACGGAGATCGGTGCCGATGACCGCGTCCGCCAGCCCGAATTCTTCTGCCAGCGCGCGGGCTGTGCTCTCGTTCAGATCAACCAGTCCGGCGATCCTGATCGCGCCGGCGATTTCCGGCGTGGATTGAATGGCGCGCAGCCAGCCCTTGGCCATGGCTCCGCACCCGCATAAAACGGCGTTGAATGTCATCTCATCTCCCCGGACTCTTTCGCAAACTCCTCTTTGCGCAGAGCGTCGTAAACGTTTACGAGACTATGACGATGATGTTAGATATGTCAAGACCGTTAAGGGGCGTGCCGATGGCGCGTCCGGTTTGGGAGGGGAGTGCATGAAAGGAATCCGTCAGCTTGCCGATTATCTGGAGATATCGATAGGCACCGTTTCCCGTGCCCTGAACGGTAAGCCCGATGTGAACGAGGAAACGCGCCGCCGCGTTCTGGAAGCGGCGGAAAAGCTTGGTTATGTCGCCAATCAATCGGGCCGCAGCCTGCGGCAAGGGACCACTAATGTCATCGGCCTGATGACCGGCAGTGACGCGCAGACAGTGGAAAATTCAGACAACTTCTTCATGGGCGTTACGGATGGCCTGCAAAGCGTGTTTTCCGGCCATAATCTCGATCTCATCGTCCTGCCCTGTCCGGGGGAGGAAGATCCTGACGAATATCTGAAGCGCATGGTGGCGCGCCGCATGGTTGACGCGATGATCATTTCCTCGACCCGTCGGATCGACAAGCGTGTTGATTTCCTGAAACAGACGCGTCTGCCCTTCGTCGCTCTGGGCCGCACCTCGTCCAGCACGGACCATGCCTGGATCGATCTCGATTTCGAAGGCGTGGCGAAAAGCGCCGTCAACCGGCTGGTGGCGGCAGGTCATCGCACCATTGCGGTGGCGGCAGCCGATAACGACATCAACCTCGGTTATGTCTTTCTGGAGGCCTATAAACGCGCCCTCGAGGAAAACGGCATAACATACGATCCGTCTCTGGTTATCCGCACAAAATCGAGCGAGCAGGGTGGATATCACGCCGCCAGCGAGTGGCTTCAGATGCGCCCACGACCGACGGCCATCGTGCTGATCTATGAGTTGATGGCGGTCGGTCTTTACCGGCGGCTTGCCGAAGTCGGCCTCAAACCGGGGCGTGATCTGGCCGTCATCGGCTTTCGTGATGGTCCACGCGGCCAGTTTCTGGAACCGCGCCTGACCAGTTTTCGCATGTCCCTGCATGAGCTTGGCGTAACGGTCGCCCAGACGCTTTTATCGACCATGCCGGCCTTTGCGCCCTTCTATCCCGATCAGGCCCGCCATTGCATCTGGCCGATGCTGCTTGTGGCGGGAGAGAGTGACCTTGCACCTTAGGCGCCAGCTCCAGAGCATCAGGAGCGGCGGCTCGCCTCTATGTCAGAGTTTGTAGTCTTGAATGCTCACGACGCCGAACGGATTAAATTTGTAACTATCGTCCTCATACCGCCTGTCATTGGACAGGGCGGCATGATGAGCCGTTACGGTCGTTTCCACACCATCGCGCGCCATCTGATCGGCGATATCGTCCATCAGCGCGGCGATCTTTAATTGCTCCGGATTGGTTGACGGCAGGTTTTCGTCTTTCCGGATAAAGCTCACTTCAATATCAGGCAGCCCGACCAGATGAAATCCGACGCTTGCCATGCCGTTGGCATCGTCGCCGATCGGTCGGCGTGCGAAAGCGAGACGGCAGGTTCTGGCGAGCGCCAGCAAATCACCTGACGCGGCGTCGCTGCGCGACTGTTCGAAAAGCTCTTTCCAGCGCCGCGCTCCATGCGCGACGCCCGCGCTTTCGCCTTTGACGGCGATGGCGCCGTGGTCAAGCATATGTTGCACGAACTGCAAGGCCGTGGCGGATGTCATGACCGCGTTTTTCGCGTCCATCGACGGGCCGAGCACATAAAGAACCGAGCCATGTCCAGCGACAGCCTCTTCGTCAGCCTCCTGATAGGTGTCCGGGTCTACACGGTCCCAGCAGACATTGAAGGATCGCTCCATCCGCTCGTCCGCTTCATCCTGCGAATATTCCTCATCGAGACTGAAATCAGCGGCAAATGTGCCGATTGCGGTGCGGGCGTTCTGCTGGAGTGCCGCCAGACCGTTTTCCGCTCCGAGGAAACACAGAACATGCCGGGGTTTGTATTCGGACCGGGATTCGGCAAAGGCCGATGATTTGCTTGCTGCTTTGCCGAGGGATGGCGCCCCCAGAACGAGACCGCCCAAAAATGCGAGAACACCGCGACGCCCTGAATTCATCCGCTACCCCCAAATGGCTCCGTCAACAGGATGGGGGAGTTTTATATCGGTATATTCATGCAGGCTATATGACAGGCGTCTTTTTTATCGTCTCGCAGCTGTCGAGATTGGTCATACTCGCCAAAAGAAAGGTGGCGAAAACGCCTGCGCGTTTCGCCACCACAGTATCGAAGAAGATCGATCGAGATTATTTGGTGGTGTAACCGCCATTGACCAGAATGGTCTGCCCCGTCATCCACCAACCGTCGGTAACGAGAAAGCGGATATAGGGAACGATGTCCTCGATATCGGTAAGGCCGGTCTTCGAGAAGCCGGAGAGTGCCGCGGCGCTCTTGTGATAGGCCTGTGCATCCGGCTTCTCCTGACCGTAGAAAAACGGTGTGTCCATCGGTCCGGGACCGATCGCCGTCACCGAGACGCCACGTTCGCCGAATTCCTTGGCGGCGGCACGGGTGAAGTGTTCCACTGGCGCCTTTGTGCCGGCATAGCTGGCGTAAAATGGCGTGAAAGCCCCCAGCAGGGAGGTAACGAGGGTGCAGATCTTGCCATTGTCATTGACGTGGCGGCCAGCCTGCTGGAGGAAAAAGAAGGCCGACTTGGCGTTGACGGCGGTCATCTCGTCATATTCGGCTTCCGATGTTTCGAGGATCGGTTTCTTCAGGACCTTACCGACCGTGTTGATGGCGATATCCGGCCGGCCGATGGCGGCGACGGCATCGGCAAACAATTTTTCGACCGCACCTGCCGTGGTGAGATCGGCCTGGAGGGCAACGGCCTGCGCGCCGGCTGCCTTCATGGCCGCCACGGTTGCGTCGGCATCGGCCTTTGTGGCGGGGCTGTTATAGTGGATGGCGATTGCGCCTGCGCCCTGGCTGGCGAAATCGCGTGCGATCAGCCCGCCGAGGTTTTTCGCGCCGCCGGCGATGATGACTGTTTTACCTTTGATGGAATGGTCGGTCATGGGGTTGGCCTCCTGCCGGTGCGCAGCCATGCTTGCTGCGCTTTCATGCCGTAAAGATATCGTCTAGAATTGCGCAATAAAGACTGTCATTCTGACATGACTTGTCAGAAAATCCGCACAGTGAAGGATGTCCATTGGATCGCGTCGACCTGTTCCGTATCTTTGCGCGTGTCGTAGACTGCGCGAGTTTCACGCGGGCCGCCGATACGCTCGGCATTCCGCGCTCCTCGGTTTCGGCGGCGGTGCAGGAGCTGGAGGCGCGCGTTGGTGCACGCCTGCTCAACCGCACCACGCGCAAGGTCTCTCCAACCGAGGATGGGTCGGCTTTTTACGAGCGGTGCCAGCGGCTGATCGCCGATGTCGAAGATGCGGAAAACCTGTTCCGGCAAAGCGCGGCGCAACCCTCGGGGCGGCTGCGGATCGATGTGCCGGGCCGGATCGGTCGGTTGGTCATCGCACCCGCCTTGCCGGAATTTCTCGACCTTTACCCGCAGATCGACATCAGTCTCGGCGTGACGGACCGGGCCGTCGATCTGGTGGAGGACAATATCGATTGCGTGCTGCGCGTCGGTGCGCTCAGCGATTCCGGCCTCATCGCAAGGCCGATCGGCAAGCTGCCGCTGATCAATGTCGCAAGCCCCGTCTATCTGAAGCGTCACGGCACGCCGCAGCTTCCCCATGATCTTTCCCGCCACTGGGCCGTCAACTACGCGTCGCCCTCCAGCGGGCGTGTGGAAAACTGGGAGTGGCTCGAAGGCGAGGCGCTGCATTCGGTTTCCATGCGCGGCCGCGTCACCGTCAACAATGCCGAGGCCTACATCGCCTGCTGTCTGGCCGGTCTCGGCTTGATCCAGATACCTGCTTATGATGTCAGGCCGCACCTCGAGAGCGGTGAACTGGTCGAGATCATGCCTGCCCATCGGGCTGAACCGATGCCGATGACGCTGCTTTATCCGCATCGCCGGCATCTGTCGCGGCGATTGCAGGTCTTTGCGGACTGGCTGGAAGCTCTGTTACGGCGGCAGCTTCTCTAGGTCTCTCCACTGCCCGCATCCGCGTCCTCTCCTCGAGAGGTTTGCCACCCTGGAAAGTGGCAACTGACCTCGTCTCAAGATTGATGCATGGCGGCGGGGGCGCCGCCATGCAATGCCGCTTTGGTCAGATGTAATGCAGCTGACGTTCGGCGACGGTGAGGGTGACGTGCTGGCCGGGCGGCGGGTAAAGCGCGTCCTGGGCGCTTGCATGTTCGACCTTGAGCGCCACGCCGGCCGCATCCAGCTGGTAACGGACGGTGGGGCCGACGATGCTGATGTCTTTCACCTCGGCAGTAAAGGCCACGCCAGTTCCGTCCGGCGCGTTGCCGATCGTGAAGGCGTGTGGCGGGATGATGCAGGTCCGCTCGAAGCGGTTGCCGGTGATGCGCGACATGTCTTCGGCGGTGATGATGTTGGCGTCACCGATGAAACCGGCGACGAACAGGTCGGCCGGCCGGTAATAAAGCTCCTGCGGTGACGCTGTCTGGGCGATGCGGCCGGCATTCATCACCGATATGCGGTCACCCAGCGACAGGGCCTCGTCCTGATCATGGGTGACGAGGATGCTGGTAAGGCCGCTTTCGCGCTGGATGCGTTTCAACTCATCGCGCAGACGCTTGCGGATCTGGGCATCGAGTGCGGAAAGTGGTTCGTCCAGCAAAAGCAGCTTGGGTTCGAGCACAAGCGCGCGGGCAAGCGCCACGCGCTGTTTCTGGCCGCCGGAGAGTTGATGCGGCCGCCGGTCGGCGCGGTCGCTGAGGGAGACGGTTTCGAGCGCGGCGGAGACCTTGTCGTCGATGATCTTTTTTGCCAGCCGGCGCTGCTCCAGACCGAAGGCGAGGTTCTGCCGCACCGTCATATTGGGAAAAAGCGCATAATGCTGGAACACCATGCCGATGCCGCGATCCTTTGGCGGCAGGGTGTCGATGCGCCGGCCGTCCAGCGTGATAGATCCGGACGAGGGCGAAACGAGGCCGGCGATGGAGCGCAGCAATGTCGTCTTGCCGCAGCCGGACGGCCCCAGCAGCACATGCATCTCACCCCTGTCGATGCCAAGCTCTATGGTGTCGAGAACGGTGGCGTTGCCGTATATGGCGCTGATATTATGGATCGCGAGATGGGTCATGATGCACGCTCCGTTTCCCGGACCATCCGAAAGGCGATCAGGGTAAAGGCAAGGATGAGCAGGAAATAGAGAATGACGATGACGCTGGTGATGCGGCCGCTGAGGCTGCGCTGGGCGAACATGTACATTTGCAGCGTTTCGAAATTGCCGCCGACCAGCATCTTGGCGTAGACGAATTCGCTGAACAGCGTCGCGAAATTCAGCACGATGGCAACCGCAACGGATGGCAGGATGCTGGGCAGGACGACGCGCCGCAGAATGGCAAGATCGCTGGCGCCGATCAGCCGGCCGGCATCCAGAAGCTCGTTGATATCGAGGTTGCGCAGGCCATTCTTCACGGCGATGTAGAACATCGAAAAGCAGAGCGGCACATAGGTCAACACCAGTACCAGCGGTGAGCCGCCGATCTGCAGCGGCGGGGCGGAAAATATCCTGAGATAACCAACCACCAGAATGATGCCGGGTGCGGCATAGGGCAAGATCACGAGCCGTGCGAACCAGCGGTCAAGTGAAGGCCAGTAGATATGGGCGGAAACGACGGCCGGGACGATGATGATCGTCGCGATCGTCAGGGCGGCTGCGGCAACCAGCGTGGAACGCAGCAGGGCCGCATGGAAACGCGGGTCCGATAGGATGGTGACGAAATTATCCGCGGTCAGCCCGGCTGGCAGCAGGGTTCCGGACCAGTCGGTCGCCACCGCATTCAACATCGTTGCCAGTAGCGGCGATATCATGACGAGCGCCATCAGCCATAGAAACAGGCTTGTGCCTTTGAAGCCATGCTGCGTCATCGGCGCTTTTCTCCCGCCAATATCTGGCTTGCGGTGATGGGCACGAGAAGCACGACCAGAAGGCATATGGCGATGGCATTGGCGAGATTGGGATCGGAGAAAATATCACCCGATACCAGTTCGCTGATGCGGATGGTGACGACATTGATGCTTGTGCCGGTCAGAGCGAATGTCGTCGCGAAAGTGCCCATGGCATTGGCGAAGAGCAGAATGGCGATCGCCACCAGTTGCCGCGCGACGGTGGGAAGGCCGACCCTGAGCCAGAACCGCAGCTTGCCGACGCCGATCAGCGCTGCCGCCTCTTCGATATCCTGCCCAACGGCGGCGAGCGCCGGCGTGATCAGTAGTGTGGCCAGCGCCACCTGAAAATAACAATAGGCGATGATGAGCCCGGTAAAAGAATAGACGTTGAAATCGTCTATCAACCCCAGTTCCTTCAGCAAAAGCGTGAACATGCCGTTCAGCCCGAAGAGGAAGATGAGCGCCATGGCCAGCGGCACACCGGAGAAGTTTGCGCCGATATTGGCGAAGGCCATGACGGTGCGGCGGGCACCGCCCGATCTTGCCCGCAGCGCCACTGCCACCAGAAAGCCGAACAGGAGACCTGTCCCCGTGCTGATGAGCGAAATGATCGTCGTTGTTGCAAAGGACTGGAGGTAAAAGGCATCGGTGAGAATGGTGCGGTAATTGGCAAGCGACAGCGCACCGCCGGCAAAAAAACTGTCTTTGACGACGCTCACCAGCGGCCAGATGACGAGAATGGCGATCACGCCCAGAAATGGCGCCGCCAGCAGCCGCATTTTGCGGTTCTGCACGCTCATGCGGACAACAGCCCTTGCGGTACGGGCAGGCCATGATCGGGAATGGCGAGAAGCGTGCAGAGCAGTCCGGCAATATCCGTCTGCGCAAGCTTCGCATCAGCAGCCGGCGTAAAGGCCTCGCCGAAGGTATAAAACGGCACCAGCGCCTCGGTCTCATGCGGCCCGCCGTGATTGCCGTCATCGCTCATGCCGTGATCGCTGGTGACGATGATGCTGCAACCCGCTGCCGCCCAAGCCGGCAGATAACGCGCCAGGAGATCGCCGGCGTTGCGGGCGGCATTGCGATATTCCCGCGAGCTGCCGCCGTGCCTGTGGCCTTCATTGTCGATATTCATCGGGTGGATCAGCAGGAAATCCGGGCTGTGGCGGCGCAGCAGAACATCCGCATCGGCAAAGACATGGTCATCCGGATAATGATCGGCCCAATAAAACGAGCCGTGATGGATGCCGCCGTTGAAATTTTCGATATGGCGGAATTCCGGGGAGAAGGGCGCCTGATTGTAAAGTTCGAAATACCAGTGATAGGCGGAGGCAGCGGTGGTGCGGCCGGCAGCAGTTGCCAGCGAGAAGACATTGGGAAAACGGGAGCGGCGAACAACGCCATTGCTGGTGACGCCATGAACCACCGGCGGCAGCCCGGTCATCAGCGTTTCGTAAAGCGGCCGCGAAATCGACGGTAATTCGCTGCGCACGGTGTGGATGCCGGCCTTTCCGGCCGTTACCAGCCCTTCCATATATCCGAGGCAATCCCTTGCCGTCGCATATCTAAGGCCATCCAGCAGGATGAAGATCGTCTTGTGCATCGATTTTGTCTCGTCTGGTTGTGGTTCGGTTTGCACCGAGCACTTTTTAGCATGTTCCGCGGGCTTGGTGCCCGCGGAACAGTCGTTCGGTTTTTTGGCCGGTTGCCCGATTACATCTTCGGGGCGACGCTGGCGCGCCACAGATTGACCAGCTTGCCGGCGGCCTGGGTCCAGACGGCGGCATTGATCGGACGTGCCTTGGCATATTGTTCCGAAGGCAGCAGGCGTTCCTTCGCCTCGGCCGGCAGGGTGATGCGGTCGACACGGATCGGACGGGCGTAACCATTGGCCAGGTTGATCTGGCCGGCATCGCTGAGGATATATTCGCGCGCCAGCTTGGCGGCGTTGGGCTGCTTGGCGAATTTGTTGATGATGGTGGCGTAACCGCTGGTCACCGAACCGTCGGAAGGAATGACGACCTTGAACTTCTCGCGGCCAACCACATCGCGGTAGTTGAGGGCATTGAAGTCCCACATCGGCGCGACCTGGATTTCGCCCTTTTCCATCGTGGCGGGGTTTGCGCCATTGGCCAGCAGACGGCCTTTTTCCGCCAGCTTGGCGAAGAGGTCGACGCCCGGCTGGAGGTTTTCCTCACCGCCGCCCATGGCGATGGCGGCGGCCAGTACGGCGGCATTGTCCTGCGCACCGGAGCCGACATTGCCGAGCGAGACCTTGTAGTCGCCCTTCAGCAGATCGGCCCAGGAAGCGGGCGGGTTCTTGACATCGGCGGAGATCAGGAAGGCGATGGTGCCGGTGTAACCGATGACCCAATGGCCGTCCTTGTCCTTGGCCCAATCGGGAACCTGGTCCCAGGTCGTGGTCTTGTAGGGCTGGGTGACGCCGCGGGCGACAGCAATCGGGCCGAATTCGAGACCGACATCGCCGATGTCAGCCGTCGCATTGGCGCCTTCATTGGCGAATTTGGCGATTTCCTCGCCGCTGCTCATGTCCGTATCGGCATGTTTCAGGCCGTATTTTTCGGTCAGCTGGTTCCAGGTGTCCTTCCAGTTCGCCCAGCCGTCCGGCATGCCGACGCTGTAGATGGCGCCTTCTTTGCGGGCGGCCGCTTCAAGGGCAGGAACGTCCTGCGCCTGGGCGGTGAGGGGAAGGGAAAAAACGGTGAGAAGGGAAAGGGAGAGGATGGAATTTTTCACGGCGCTTGCTCCTTGGTCTAGACCAGTTGCATGCTCATTATCGGTTCGCTATGACAGGCCAATGACGTTTTCGGCGCGGACACAAATGCGCCCATTATTTTTTCGGCTGCGCAACGAAGGGCGACGATGTTGGGCAAAAAGACGATGAGTGACCGGGATATCGACGCCGGCCGGCGCGGCGGGCTGGAGCAGCAATTGCGTGAGGCCATTGCTGCAGGCGAGGTGGTGAAGGATGGCCGGCTTCTCTCCGAGAGACAATTGATCGAAAGATACACCACCACGCGCATCACCCTGCGCGAGGCGCTTTTCCATCTTGAGATTGACGGGCTGATCTTTCGCGAAAGCCGGCGCGGCTGGTTCGTTTCCGGACCGCGCCTGATCTACAGCCCGCTGCACCGCTCCCACTTCCATCGCATGGCCGCCGAACAGGGGCGCTCCGCCGGAACCCTTCTGGTGGAGGCGGAGGCCGCAGCGCTGCCCGAGGAGCTTGCGCCCCTCATGCGCTGTGCGCCGGGAACGCCGTTCTGGCGCATCCGCAGAAAGCGCAGCATCGACGGCCGGCTGGTGCTTTTCGTCGAGCATTATCTTTCGATGGAGATTTTCCCCGATATCGTGCAGCACGACCTCACCCGGTCACTCACGACGATCTATCAGGACAGTTATGCCATCACCTATGGTCCGGCCTATTTCGAAATCAATCCGGTCGCGTTGCGGGGATATCCGGCTCATCATCTCTGTTGCAGCGAGGGGGCTTACGGTCTGAAAATCACGCGTGTCAATCAGGACCAGCATGGCCGCATCATCGATTGTGATCTCGAATATTGGCGCCATGACGCCATATCGGTGCGGGTCGAAACCGGCCAGCCGGAGCAGCTTTCGGCATGAGGATTTGGCCGATTTTCAGGATTGCGGCAGGAGCACGCCGACGGCGAATTCCTCATCTGTCGCTATGTGGCCGACCTGAGTCTTGCGATATTCACTGGGGCTGAAACCGCGCTCGGCCCGCAAGGTGCGCGAAAGATGTGGGGCATCGCAAAACCCGGTGGCAAGCGCGATCTGGGTGATCGTGTCTCCCGTTTTGCGAAGCAGGGACAAGGCGCGGTCCAGCCGCAGTTCTAGATAGACCTTTGATGGCGTCGCCTTCAGGTCACCAAGAAAACGCCGTTCGAGGCTGCGGCGACCGAGGCCAAGGTCGCGGGCAAGTTCCAGCACGGTTCGCGGCACTTCAATATTCTGCTGCATGCGCAGGATCGCCTTTTTGACCAGTGGGTCGGTGGCCCTGCGCGCGCTCTGCTGGCCTGGTTGCGGTTTTTCACCGCTCAGCGCGCTGTCGATCATCATGATGTTGAGGCTCTTTATGGCGGCGGAGTGGCCAACATGGCGCTCCACGAGGAAGGCCGCCAGATGTGCGGCACCATGGCCGCCCGAACAGGTCAGCCGGTCGCGGTCGATGACGAAGATCTGGTCGGAGACCATCTGCACCGTGTCGAAACGGTCGAGAAAATCCTGATGGTGGAACCAGCTGACGCAGCAGCGATAACCATCGAGCAGACCCGCCTCATGCAGGATGAAAACACCGGTGCACAGCCCCACGATCGGAACGCTTGCCGCTGCGCGGTCTTTCAGGAACCGCAGCGCTTCCTGCGGCAGCGCGCTGTGATCGCTGATCAATCCGCCGACAACGACGATATAGTCGTATTGGGCGGCGTCGATCAGCCGCGTGTCGGGCTGCACCTTCACGCCGCAACTCGATTGCACGTTGGCAAGGCTCGCAGACAGCACCGACCATTCGCAGAGAATTGGCCTTGAGCGATCGGCCTCATCGGCGGCAAGGCGCAACACGTCGACGAAATTCGCAAAGGCTGACAGCGTGAACCGGTCGGCAAGCAGGAAGGCGACGCTGAGGCGTTTTTTGGCGCGATGAGAGGTCATGGCGCAAATATTCACGCAAAGAGACGTGATTGTCCAGCCGGGGCGCGGCAAATGCTCATAGCTTTTGCGACACGAGATTTTCCAACCATTGGGTCCGCTCATGACGCGTTTTAATGCTTTCAATCTTTTGAAGAACGCCGTGACCGGCCATAAGAACTGGGACGAGCAATGGCCCGACAGCCAGCCGAAGGCCGAATATGACGTGGTCATCGTCGGGGCCGGCGGGCACGGTCTGGGTGCTGCCTATTATCTTGCCAGCCAGCACGGCATCACCAATGTCGCTGTCATCGACAAGGGTTGGCTCGGCGGCGGCAATACCGGCCGCAACACCACGATCATCCGCTCCAACTACCTTTATGATGAAAGCGCCCGTCTCTACGACCATTCCGTCGACCTGTGGGAGAACCTCAGCCAGGAACTGAACTACAACGTCATGTATTCAAGGCGCGGCGTGCTGATGCTCGCCCATAACGTCCACGACGTGCAGAGCTTCAAGCGCCATATCCATTCCAACCGTCTGAACGGCGTCGACAATCGCTGGCTCACGACTGAGGAGTGCAAGGAGTATTGTCCACCGCTCAGCATTTCCCCCAATTCGCGTTATCCGGTCATGGGCGGTGCGCTGCAGGAACGAGCCGGCACGGCGCGCCATGATGCCGTCGCCTGGGGTTATGCCCGCGGCGCTGCGGCCCGCGGCGTCGATATCATCCAGAACTGCCCGGTCACCGCCATTCGCCGCAATCCCGATGGCTCGGTTGCCGGTGTCGAGACGGCGAGGGGTTTCATCAAGGCGAAAAAGGTCGCGGTTTCGGCCGCCGGTCATACATCCGTTGTCATGGATACCGCAGGCGTTCGCCTGCCGCTCGAAAGCTATCCGTTGCAGGCGCTGGTGTCCGAGCCGATCAAGCCGATCTTCCCCTGCGTCGTCATGTCGAACGCGGTCCATGCCTATATCAGCCAGTCGGACAAGGGCGAGCTGGTGATCGGTTCGGGTACGGACCAATACACCTCCTATTCGCAGCGCGGCGGCCTGCCGCTGATCGAGCATACGATTGCGGCGATCGTCGAGATTTTCCCGATTTTCAACCGCATGCGGATGCTGCGCAAATGGGGCGGCATCGTTGATGTCACGCCCGATCGCTCGGCCATTCTCGGCAAGACGCCGGTTGACGGGCTTTATGTCAATTGCGGTTGGGGAACGGGCGGTTTCAAGGCCACTCCGGGGGCGGCCCACACCTTCGCCTGGACCATCGCCAAAAACGAACCGCACCCGATCAACGCGCCGTTCACGCTGGAACGTTTCCGCTCCGGCCGCCTGATCGACGAGGCCGCTGCCGCCGCCGTGGCGCACTGAGGATACAACGATGCTTTTGATCCGCTGCCCCTATTGCAATGAAACGCTGCCCGAGGCCGAATTCACCTATGCCGGACAGGCCCATGTTGTCCGCGCCGCCAATCCCTCGTCGCAGACGGATGAGCAATGGGAGGAATTCCTGTTCATCCGTGAAAACGTCAAAGGCCCGCATTTCGAACGCTGGCGGCACCTGCATGGCTGCGGCCGGTTCTTCAACGCCGTGCGCGACACGGTGAGCGACCGGTTCCTCACGACCTACGCCGCCGGCGAACCGCGTCCTCATCTTGCTTCCCTGACGGATGCACCAGTCTCTTCCGAGGTGTCGAAATGAATTCCTATCGCGTTTCCGGCCGTGGCCGGGTGGATGCCAGCCGGTCGGTCAGCTTCACTTTCGATGGCAAGACCTATCGCGGCGTCAAGGGGGACACAGTCGCCTCGGCACTTTTGGCCAACGGCGTACATCTCATGGGCCGCTCGTTCAAATACCACCGCCCGCGCGGCCCTGTTGCGGCGGGTTCCGAGGAGCCGAATGCGCTGATCGGCACCCGTCGCGGCACCGGCCGCTTCGAGCCGAATACCCGCGCCACGGTGCAGGAAATCTGGAACGGGCTGCAAACCAATTCGCAGAACAAATATCCGAGCCTGAAATTCGATATCGGCGCGGTCAACGACATCGCCTATATGCTGTTTTCGGCCGGCTTCTATTACAAGACCTTCATGTGGCCGAAGAGCTTCTGGAACAAGGTTTATGAGCCTTTCATCCGCGCGGCGGCCGGTCTTGGCGTATCCCCGACGGAAGAAGACCCCGATACCTATGCCTCACGCAACCTGCATTGCGACGTGCTGATCGTCGGCGCTGGCCCTGCGGGTCTTGGCGCCGCGCGGGCGGCGGCGGTGGATGGCCTGAAGGTCGTGCTGGTCGATGAAAATGCCGAGGCCGGTGGCACGCTTCTGTCCGAACCGCAGGCGAAGATCGGCGGCCGGCCAGTATGGAACTGGCTGGCGGACGAGCTTGAGGCGCTGAAGGCGCGCGGTGTCAGGATCATGACCCGCACGACGGCGATTGCCTATTACCACCAGAACATGATCGGCCTCTGCGAAAAGCTGACCGACCACCTCGAAGCCCTGCCGAAGGACATGCCGCGCGAACGTCTGTGGCGTGTCCGGGCGCGCCACGTGGTGCTGGCCCAGGGCGCGTTGGAAAAGCCGCTGGTCTTCAACGGCAACGACCGTCCGGGCGTGATGCTGGCGGGTTCCGCCCAGACCTATCTCAACCGTTACGGCGTCAAGGTCGGCAACAGCCCTGTGGTGGTGACGAGCCATGACAGCGCCTGGTATGCGGCCTTTGATCTTCAAGCTGCGGGTGCCCGCGTTCAGGCCATCATCGATACCCGCGCCACGGTGCGCGAGGAACTGGTCAACGAAGCCCGCGCGCTCGGCATTGCCGTGCGGTTGTCGCACACGGTGACGGCGACCTCCGGCCGGCTGCGCGTCAAGTCGGTCCGCGTCAACCCGGTGAATGGCACCACCGTCGGCGCGGGACAGGAAATCGCCTGCGACGCGGTGCTGATGTCTGGCGGCTGGACGCCGTCGCTGCACCTGTTTTCCCACACCCAGGGCAAGCTTGCCTGGGATGACGGGCTGACCACCTTCCTGCCGGCCATGACCAACGAGGATTGCGCGATTGCCGGTGCCGGACGCGGACTTTGGGGCATCGAGGCCGCGCTGAAAGATGGCGCGGAGCAGGGCCGCAAGATCGCCGCAGCGCTCGGCAAGACGGGCGAGGCCAGCGATTATGTGGTGGAGCATGACCGCACCGGCAGCGGCGTTTCGCACACCGAACTGCCGAGCGACCGCGATGCCGGCAAGGCCAAGGCTTTCGTCGATTACCAGAACGACGTGACCGCCAAGGATCTGCGGCTGGCCGTACGCGAGGGCATGCGCTCCATCGAGCACGTCAAGCGCTACACCACCAACGGCATGGCCACCGATCAGGGCAAGATGTCCAACATCAACGGTTTGAATATTGCAGCGGAAGCGCTGGGAAAACGCCAGCCGCAGGTGGGGCTGACCACCTTCCGCCCGCCCTATACGCCGACGACCTTCGGGGCCTTCGCGGGCTATCATCGCGGCGCGCATTTCGAGGTGACGCGCAAGACGCAGATCGACGGCTGGGCGCAAGAGCACGGCGCTGTCTACGAGCCGGTCGGCCAATGGCGTCGCGCTTGGTATTTCCCGAAAGCCGGCGAAGACATGGATGCAGCGGTCGGCCGTGAATGCCGGGCGGTGCGGCAAAGCCTCGGCATTTTCGACGCCTCGACGCTCGGCAAGATCGAGGTTGTCGGGCCGGATGCGGTCGAGTTCATGAACCGCATGTACACCAATCCGTGGTCGAAGCTCGCCCCCGGCCGCTGCCGCTACGGCCTGCTGCTCGGCGATGACGGCTTTATCCGCGACGACGGCGTCATCGGCCGCATGAGCGAGGACCGCTTCCACGTCACCACCACGACAGGCGGCGCGGCACGGGTGCTGAACATGATGGAGGATTACCTCCAGACCGAATGGCCCGATCTCAACGTCTGGCTGACGTCGACCACCGAACAATGGTCTACCATCGCGCTGAACGGCCCGAATGCGGCAAAGCTGCTGGCTCCGCTCGTTGAAGGCGTCGAACTGACGGAAGAGGCTTTCCCGCATATGTCTTGCGCGGAATGCACCGTGGCGGGAATACCGGCGCGGCTGTTCCGGGTGTCCTTCACCGGCGAGATCGGCTTCGAGGTCAACGTGCCGGCCCCTCTCGGCCGCAAGCTTTGGGAAACATTGTGGGAAGCCGGCCAGCAATACGGCATCACCGCTTATGGCACCGAAACCATGCATGTGCTGCGCGCCGAAAAGGGTTACATCATCATCGGTCAGGATACCGACGGCACGGTGACGCCCTATGACGCCGCGATGGGCTGGGCCGTGGGCAAGGCGAAGCCGGATTTCGTCGGCAAGCGCGGCCTTGCCCGCCCCGATCTTGTCGCCAAGGATCGACGTCACCTCGTCGGCCTCTTGACCGAAGACCGGTCGAAGCTGGAAGAGGGCGCGCAGATCGTCTTCGATCCGAAACAGCCAATCCCGATGAAGATGGTGGGGCATGTCACCTCATCCTACCATTCGGATGCGGCCGGCCGGCCGATTGCGCTGGCTCTGGTCGAGGGCGGCCACGAGCGGATGGGCGAGACCGTCTACATTCCGATGCTGGACCGCACGATTGCCGCAAAAATCACCGGGATGGTGTTTGTCGATCCCGAAAACACCCGCCTGAAAATCTGACCCGGAGATGACAATGAACATGCGCGTTTCCTCCCCCATTTCCGGCACGCTGGCCGAAAGCAAAGCGGCCCGGGTCAGCATACTGCCAACGCAGGGGCGGCTGTCGCTGCGGGCGCGCGGCGATCTGACGCTGCTCAGTGCAGCGATTGGTCTGACCTTGCCTGACCGCATAGGCACCCGCGCCGCAGCCGGCGAAAAGCAGGCCGTGCGCCTCGGTCCCGACGAATGGACGATCCTTGCTCCCGAAGGAGAACTCGACGGGCTGAAGGCGGCTTGCGCCAGCGTTTACGCCAGCCACCCGCACAGCCTCGTGGATATTTGTGGGCGAGAAGTCACGCTTCTGATCGAGGGGTGCCAAGCCGCCGAACTGCTGACACTAGGCTGCGCCCGCGATATCGACACCGTTCCGGTGGGCGAAGCGCGCCGCACGATCTTCGACGGCGTGACCGTGGTGCTGTGGCGCGATGGGGAAGACCGTTTCCGCATGGATGTCTGGAACAGTTTCGTACCGCATCTTGGCCATTTGCTTGAAACCGGTTGCAGGGAACTTGCCGCCGAAATTGCCTGAACTCGCCACGGTTTCAAAACTGTCCGAGTGCTGATCCATCAAGGGGAGCAGGATTTTGACCACCTATGTCATGAAAGTCTCGTGCCCGGCACGCAGCGGCATCGTTGCCGCCGTCTCCGGATATCTCGCGCGATCCGGTTGCAACATCAATGACAGTTCGCAATTCACCGATCAGGAGACCGGCCGTTTTTTCATGCGGCTGAGCTTCGTTTCGGAGCAGGGGCTGGGGCGTGACGCTCTCTTTGACGGCTTCGCTCCTGTCGCTGCCGATTTCGACATGGATTACGATTTCCATGATCTCTCTCGCAAAACCAAGGTGGTGATCATGGTGTCACGCTTTGGCCATTGCCTCAACGATCTGCTGTATCGCTCCCGGATCGGTGCCCTGCCGGTGAAGATCGTTGCGGTAGTCTCCAATCATCTCGATTACCAGAAGCAGGTGGTGAACGAGGATATTCCTTTCCACCATATCCGCGTCACGCCGCAGACGAAGCCGGAAGCCGAGGCGGAAATCTTGCAGGTCGTGCATGATGCGGGGGCGGAACTCGTGGTTCTGGCGCGCTACATGCAGGTTCTGTCGGACCGGCTTTGCCAGGAAATGTCGGGCCGCATCATCAACATCCATCATTCCTTCCTGCCGTCGTTCAAGGGCGCCAACCCCTACAAGCAGGCTTATGAACGCGGTGTGCGGCTGATCGGCGCGACTGCCCATTATGTCACCGCCGATCTCGATGAGGGGCCGATCATCGAGCAGGATACGATCCGCGTGACCCATGCCCAAAGCGGCATGGACTACGTCTCGCTTGGCCGCGACGTGGAAAGCCAGGTACTGGCCCGCGCCATCCACGCCCATATTCATCACCGGGTCTTCCTGAACGGCAACCGAACCGTGGTGTTTCCCGCTTCGCCGGGGGAATATGTGTCCGAACGCATGGGATAAGTGCACCGGAACGCGGGAGCGGGCGCTTTACTCTTCGGGCGGCGGCTCCATTTCGCCGCCCTGCTGCTCCTCCGGGCGCTTCGCGGACCGCGCAGCGGGATAGGCGCCTGTCATGCTGGCGAACTGAATGTCGTTTTCAGCAAAGGCATCCTTCAACATCGAATAGGCCTTGCGTCGCACCACTGAGGATTGTCCGCCAGCGCGCAGCATCATGCCAAAGCCGAGCGTCATCCCATATTCGCCGAAGTGCTCGACGCCTTTCAGCTTGACGGTCTCGATGAGGAACGGCCCAAATTCCGGATCTTCTTGCAGGGCCTTGCCGATCTCCTTGGTGATGGCCTTGACCTTGGCGATATCCGTATCGAAGGCGACAGTGACCATAAACTTGTCGATCGACCAGTCACGGCTCATGTTTTCGACTGCGCCGAGCGACCCGAACGGCACGGTGAAGATCGGGCCGCGATGGTGGCGCAGCTTGACCGAGCGGATGCTGAAGGATTCCACCGTGCCGCGGTAGGAGCCGCTCTGAATATATTCGCCGACACGGAAAGCGTCGTCGATCATGTAAAACACGCCGCTGATGATGTCCTTGACCAGCGTCTGCGAGCCGAAACCGATGGCGATGCCGAAAATGCCGGCGCTCGCCAGCAGCGGCCCGATATTGACACCGAGTTCCGAAAGCGCCGTCATGACGGCGACGGCGGCGATGATGATGCCGAGCATGTTGCGCAGGATCGGCAGGATGGTCAAAAGCCGATCATCCTGTGGCTGGCCGCCGGAGTGGCCGCTCACGGGGTCACCAACGGGAGCGCTCAGCTCCAGCCGCCGGGCGATCATCGATTTGATGGCGATCCATATGAGATCGGCAAGCAGCAGGATGAGTGCCCCGTGCAGGAGGCCGACGACGATCGACGTGAGCAATGCGCCGTCTGGCAGAGAATCCGGATGGGCGCGCACGAGAAAGATCAGCCACACTATGGCGGTTCCGACGATGGCGAGCCGCACGCCGCGCTCGGCCAGAACCGGGCGGAGATCGCTCTCGCCGTAGCCGCCAATATCGATTGCCAGTTTTCTCGTCGCAATGCCGAGCGTCGAGGCGAAGCCGGGCAGGACCAGCGCATAAAGCCCGATCCAGAACAGGACGCCTGCACCGGCGAGTCGCAGCCCGAATAGGATGACAAGGCCAAAGATCAGCGCCACATCGATTGCGCGCGTCCGCTCAGACCCCGGATCGCCGCCGGGTCTGCGCCAGATCCAGAGGCCGGCGAGCAGAAACAGGATGCCGATCATACCGGTGGATAGAAGCCCGAGCGTATCGCGCGGGAGATCGAGATTTTCGAGCGTCCTGAGCACGGCCCAGAAAAGCCCGGCTAGCGCTGCAAGCCACGTCCAGCGGACGATCCAGAAATCGCGCCGGGTGCTGGTTTCGCGACCGACGACCTGCCGCAACAGGCCGGAAACTGCAAAAAGCATCGGCAGGAGAATGCTCATCACGAGCCAGGGCAGCAGAACGGCGCTTAACAGACGTGGCCACTGGATGGTTAGAAACATGGCGGTCGCGACAAGGCCGTAACCGAAGAGCGGCAGGAGGCTTCGCGACATGACAGCCGAGGCATATTTGCCGATTTCCCCGCTGTTTTTGCGGGATGCGTGCATGACGATGATGCGGTTCGTGACAATACCGCCTGCAAGGCCTGCGCCGAACAGTACCAGCACATGCAGCAAGAAAATGAAGGGACCGTAGGCACGGATCGCATCGCCAAGCCTTTCCCACGCGGAAGCGATTTGCGAGAACATGACGGGCAGGTCACCCACGATGCGGGCAAAATGCTCCCGGCGCTTGCTTGCCCATTGGTCGAGATCGCTCAACTGACTTGGTGACGCCGTTTGCGGCGGCGGCTCCGCGCCAGTTGTCGCGAGTTTCTGTGCGAGCAGGGCACGAACGTCGTCCTGCCCGAGCAGTTGCAGCAACTGGTCGACCTTCTGCTCCGTCGTCTGTGTGGGGAAAGGCGCTTTTACCGGCGGCGGCTCCTGCGCGGAAAGGCCGGTTGTTCCCAGCACGAAAAGTGCGATGACGGTCGCTGCAATCCATCTGAAAAGAGAGGGAAGGGTTGTCATTCGGCTCTCCCGCACCAGCCGGGAAGATGTCGTGCATCGTGTGAGCGCGCCAGTTCCACTGCTCCTGCCATGGTCTTATCGAAAGAATGCCGCAGGTCTTTGCTGCTCACCCGGCGGCGGAGAAAATCCGCCCAGAGAAATTCGGTAAAGGGCGCTTCGATCTTGGCGAAACCGCCCGCATCGCGAACTGCGCCGGCCAGCGAGCGGAACGGATCGTCTTGAAGGTCAATGATCCGCTTCGGCAACTCGTCGACAGGGCGGCGCGCACCTTCGGCATCGAAAGGATAAACCAGGTTGCGATGATCCATCACCGACCAGAATTCCTGCCTGCCCAGATGAGAAAGATCGGCAACGATGCTGGTCAGCACATGTTTCACGCCCTCGTAGTGTAACGCCAGAGCAAGGTGATGATGGTCGACCAGATAGAGGCGCTGTTTATAGCCAATGACGACAGGCACCATGTGATGGCCGAGAAAGTCCGGCCCTTTTTCCTCGCGTATCGCGGCCCATTGTTTGCGCTTGTTTTCCACCTCGCGAAGGCCGACCGTCATTTGTGTCGGTCTGAGCGCGGTGATTTCAACCGGGCTGAGGTGCGGTTCAAGAGGTTGTGGCATGGCTGTTCTCCCGGCCCATGGCCGTCGTTACGGCATCATCGACGCTGAAACTGCTGCGCGCCACCAGATCGCTCCCGCCGCCGGCGAGCAGCAGATCCCGTACATGGTCGTGCACGCGGGCATAATAGATCGCAGTGCCGCCGCGCTGCATCGCTGCATCGAATTCCAGCAGCGCATCGAGCGCGGTGGAATCCAGTTCGAAGCTTTCCTCAAGACTGATGATCGCGACATGCAGTTCCGGCCTTGCGGCGAGGCGTTTGGTGACGGCGGCAAGGATCGGTTCGGCATTGCCGAAAAACAGCGGCTGCGCCGGGCGCAGGATAATCATGCCCGCTATGTCCTTCGCATCCGGATGGCGTTCCATGTCGACGAAATCGTGGCTGTCGCCTAGCCTTCCGAGATGCATCACATGCGGCAGCGAAAGCCGACGGACGAAAACGGCGAAGGACAGCGCGACGGCAACGAGCATGCCGTTCAGAACGCCGAATGCCAGCACGCCGGCGGCGGCTGCAAGCGCCAGATAGGCATCGTTGCCAAGTCGCCACAAACGGATGATCGGCGTCGGATCAAGCGCGTGCAGCAGGGCGACTGCGATGATGGCGGCGAGCACGGCCAGGGGGATGAAGGCAAACCAGCCGGAAGCGAGCAGGCTGAAAATCGCAAGGCCGATTGCGGCGATGGCCGAGGCGAGCCGGCTCTGCGGCCCGACCGCTTCGCTTGCCGCACCGGCGGAAAAACCGGCGCCGACCGGCATGCCCTGCACGGCGGCGCTGGCGATATTGGCAAGCCCGAAGGCCCGCAATTCGCGATTGGAATCGACGTTCTCGCCATGGCGCAGCGAAAAGCTGCGGATCGTACCCCAGGATTCCGCAAAGAGAATGAGGACCAGCGGCGGCGCAAAGCGGGCGACATGCGCGACGTCATCGAGCGACACTGAAAGCGGGCCAGCCCATATTCCGGCAAGATCGATGGTGCCGACAATGGCAACGCCGCGGCTTTGCAGATCAAGCAGCATCGAGACGGCAATGCCTGCCACGATCACCACAAGGCTGCCGGGAAGGATCGGGCGTTTACGCAGGAGGAGCAGTACGGCAAGCGCCGTGAGGCCGACGACGATGCTTTCGAAGCTCCAGTCTCGCGGATGGGAGAGTATCTGCAACAGGATCGCCAGCGGTTCGCCCGTTTGCTCCGTGATTCCAAAGAGGCTCGGCAATTGCTTGATCGTGATCAGAATGGCGAGGCCGAAAGCGAAACCGCGCAGCACCGGGCGCGAAATCACACTCGACAGCGCGCCGAGCCGCGTGGCCGCTGCTACAAGAAACAGGATGCCCACCAATGCGACCGAAATAGCGACAAGCAGCATCTTCTGCGCCGGTGTGACGGAAAGCGTGGCGAGCATTGCCGCCAATATTGCGGCGGAGGAAGATGTGGGCGAAACGACCGCAAACCGGCTCTGGCCGAAAATGGCATAAACGATGCAGCCCATAATGGCTGCGAGAATGGCGTGCTGGGCCGGAACACCGGCAATTCCAGAATAGGCGATCGCTTCCGGCAGCATCAGGCCGGCGATCGACAATCCAGCAATCACATCACGCCGGTCGAATGTCACGGACATGGGGTTGCAACCGTTTCGACGCCGATGGAGGCGATAAAACTTTCACCCGGTATGATCACGATTCTCCACCCTGTATCCGTAATGAAATGAAGGTTTCACCCATTGCGGATACAAGTCAAAGTTTAAATTGCACGCCTGAAATATTTCGGTCTTTCCGGGTTTGGCCATCACCGCGTATCGTTCGGCGGATGATGCGGGCGTACCCGTTTCAGGTGGGCAACTGTCCCCCCCGGGACGGCGGTGTCAGCCGCCATATTGGTCGTCCGTCACCTTCTCCATCCAGTCCACCACCTTGCCGTCCTTGACTTCCTGAAGTGCAATGTGGGTCATGGCAACATTGGGAGCAGCGCCGTGCCAGTGCCTTTCGTCGGGTGCGAACCAGACGATATCGCCGGGGCGGATTTCTTCCACCGGGCCACCCTCGCGCTGTACGCGGCCAAAGCCGGAGACGACGATCAGTGTCTGGCCGAGTGGATGGGTGTGCCAGGCTGTGCGGGCGCCGGGCTCAAAGGTGACCTGTGCACCCTGAACCCGCTCTGCATCGAAGGGATTGAACAGCGGATCAATGCGGACCGTGCCGGTGAACCAGTCCTCGGGTCCCTTGGCGGATGCCCGGGTTCCTGCACGCAATATTTCCATGGTCATTCTCCTGATTGGAATCGTGTGGTGATTTGAGGCGGGAATTCCCCTGTTGTCCACAGGGGCGTTCAATCGAGCGGAGAGGCTGCAGACATTTTTTGAAGCCGCCGGCTTCGATCATTTTGATGGGTTGTCGCACTCTTTTGCGCGTATTTTGCGACACTGTCAGCATTGATTTTGCCTTCCTTCCAGACGCTGCGAGAAAAATCGCACTCGGGATTGACTCAATTATGAAAACGGTTACATTTGCTCATGTAAACGGTTTCATTAGTAAAAACCGTGCTTGGAGGAGCAAATTTCATGTTTAGACATTTGATGGCTGCCGCCGCTTTGGTGCTGGCGGCCGGCACGTCGGCGTACGCCCAGGAACAGAGCTTCAAGATCGGTCTTTCCAACTCGTTCGTCGGCAGCGAATGGCGCACGCAGATGATCGAGGAAGCCCAGGCTGCCGCAAAGGCGTGGGGCGAAAAGGGCGTCAAGGTCGAGGTTGTCGTTCAGAGCGGTAATGTCGATGTGCAGGGGCAGATCGGTCATATCCGCAATTTCATGAACCAGGGCGTTGATGCGATCCTCATCAATCCCGGCAGCCCGACGGCTTTCGATCCGATCTTCGCGCAGGCCAAGGCGCGCAACATTCTCGTCATCGCAACCGACGCCGAAGTGTCCTCGAAGGACGCGCTCTATGTCGGCATCGACCAGAAGGCATGGGCGGCGCAGTCCGCGCAATGGCTTGCGGATGCGCTGAAGGGCAAGGGAAGCGTCGTCGCCATCAACGGCATCGCCGGCAACCCCGCCAACGAAGCCCGCGTCGCCGGTTATCGCGAAGTGTTCAAGAAATACCCTGACATCAAGGTGCTGAACGAAGCAAATGCCAGCTGGGATCAGGCGCAGGGCCAGCAGGCCATGCAGAACCTGCTCGCCACCTACCCCGATATCAGCGGCGTGTGGGTGCAGGACGGCATGGCCGATGGCGCATGGCGCGCAATCGAAGCTGCCGGCAAGACCAAGGACATTGCGGCCACCGGTGAAATCCGCAAGGACTTCATGACCCGCTGGGAGAAGGAAAAGTTCAATTCCGGCGCGTCGGTCAATCCTCCCGGCGTCATGGCAAGCGCGCTCAACGTTGCTGTGCTGAAGCTGCAGGGCAAGGAATTCAAGGACGGTATTTTTGGTGGCACCTATGGTAACGCCATCTATATTCCGATCCCCTTCGTTAGCAACGACAACCTTGCCGACAATATCAAGGCCGCCGATGGCAAGCCTGGCTACTGGTCCGTCACGGCAACCGTAACGCCAGAGCAGGCTGGCGAGTTCTTCAAGTAAGAACGGCTTCGGGCTGGCGGCAATTGCCAGCCCGAATCTTCCAATTCGAGTGCGGACTTCAGGTGCGGGACCATGTGTTCTTTTCCGTGTCCGCCCATGACAAGAACAATGACAGTTACAATTCGGGGACATGCGATGGCGAACGCTTTGGAAGCGGCCGGCATAACGAAGAATTTTGGGGCCGTGCGCGCGCTTTCTGACGGCAGGCTGACGGTTGGTCGCGGCGAAATTCACGCGCTGCTGGGCGCCAATGGTTGCGGCAAGAGCACGCTCTGCAAGATCGTTGCGGGCGCGGTCTCGCCAACCAGCGGCACGATCAGCTTCAACGGCGCGGAAGTGCGCTTCAAAAGCCCGCGTGACGCCGAAAATGCCGGTATCGCCTTGTTTTATCAGGAGCTGAGCCTCATTCCGCAGCTTTCCGTCGCCGACAATATCTTTCTCGGGCGTGAACCGAAGCGCGGCGTTTTCGTCGACGGCAAGGCACTGAAAGCCGAAGCGGCCAGGCTGATCGCGCTGTTTGACGGGGTTGCAGGCAAAGGGCTGGAGCCGGATGCCATCGTCGGCAATCTGCCGCCGGATCAGCGCCAGCTTGTCGAAATCCTCAAGGTTTTTGCACAGAATGCCAGCCTGATGATCATGGACGAGGCGACAGCGGCGCTTGATGGCCGCCAGTCGCAGCGCTTTTTCGAGATATTGAGGGCCAAGAAGGCGGACGGTATCTCCACCATCATGATTTCCCACCGTCTCGACGAAGTTTTCGCCGTCTGCGATCGCATCACCGTGATGCGCAACGGCGCGACGATTTCTGAACTCGATACGGCAGCCACCACTCGCGAAGCCGTCGTGCACGATATGGTCGGTGATGTCCGCGCCGCACCCGCCCGCCAGCAGGGACGCGCTGCTGCAGCGCCCAGCCTGAAGGTGACGGATGTTGCGGGCGAGGGCATTCGCGGCGTCAGTCTGGAAGCCTATCCGGGTGAAATTATCGGTCTCGCCGGCCTGCAGGGACAGGGGCAGTCGGCCTTGCTGAAGGGCCTTTTCGGCGCCAGCCCCTTTGCCGCCGGCCAAGTCCGGTTCGAGGGCCGTGTAATCACCATCGGCAAGCCTTCGCAGGCGGTTCACAACGGTTTTGCCTATGTCTCGGGTGATCGTGGGCGCGACGCCTCCCTTCAGGGAAGGTCGATCTTCGAAAATCTCGTGGCGGCGCTGATGGTGCGCGAAAAGATGCGGCTGATCCGGCCAGCGGCGCTGAAACCGCGTATGCAAAAGGTCGCGGATGATATGAAGACAAAATTTGCCGGCATGGATATGGCCATCGGCACGCTTTCGGGCGGCAACCAGCAGAAGATCTTCATCTCCCGCTGGCTTGCCACATCGCCGAAACTGCTTTTGCTCGATGACCCGACCAAGGGCATCGATCTTGGCGCAAAGGCCGACCTGTTTGCGCTGATGCGACAGCAGGCCGATGCCGGCGCGACCATTCTTCTCTATTCGTCGGAAGATGCGGAGCTCCTCGAATATGCCGACCGCATTCTTGTGTTCAACGGCGGACAAATTTCCGCCGAACTGACCGGAGCCGACATGACATCCGTCAACATGACCCGCGCCGCCTACGGAGACGCCGCATGAGTTCCTCCGGTTTTCTGCGCAAGCAACCCTGGATCATAACCCTCTTCGTTCTCACGGTTCTCATTGCTGTGAACACGTTTCTGCAGCCGTCCTTCGTGCAGCCTTCCGTGCTGCAGTCGAACCTGACGACGTTTCTGCCCCTGATCCTCGTCGCCATCGGCCAGACCTATGTCATTCTAGCGGGAGATATCGATCTGTCGGTCGGCAGCATCGTGGCGCTTGCCAATGTCGTCACCGTCAGCGTCATCGCGGCGCTTGGCGGCACGACGGGTGCCGTCTTCGCCGGCATGGCGGCAGGGGCTGCGGTCGGGCTGCTTTGCGGTCTGGTGAATGGCCTGTTCATATCGGGCTTACGCTTCCAGCCGATCGTCACCACCTTCGCGACGGGCATCATCTTCGCCGGACTGGCGATCTGGGTCCTGCCGCAGGCTGGCCTTCCGGTGCCGGAAGCCTATTGGCAGACCTATTCCGGCAGCTTCATCGGCCTGCCCTTCGTGTTGTGGGTGCTGCTGGCCGGCATCGCCTTCACGCTGATCCTGTCGCGCATTCCGTTTCACGCCCATTTGTTGGCGGTTGGCGGCAATCGTACCGGCGCCTTCCAGACGGGCCTGCGCCTTTCGGGCATCCGCATCGGCGCATACATGATCTCTGGACTGTTTTCGGCGCTGGCGGCGCTGTGCCTGACGGGCGAGACGGCCTCGGGCGATCCATTGCTCGGTGCGAGCTTGGCGTTGTCCTCCATTTCGGCCGTAGTTTTGGGTGGCACCGCGCTTTCCGGTGGCTTCGGCAGCTCGACAGGGTCAATTGCGGGAGCACTGGTGCTCGGCATGATCGGTAATGTGATTTTCTTTGCGGGGCTACCCTTCGAGTACCAGACACTGGTGCAGGGTTTGATCGTGCTGACGGCGCTGGCCGGCGGTGTTCTGGTGACGAGGCGTTGATATGACCAATCCCGGCTTGCAAATCAAATCCATCATCACCGATCCCCTGACCATTGCGATTGGCGCGTCGGTCTTCCTGCTGCTGGTCGGCGAATTGCTGTCGCCCGGCTTTGCGCAGGGGTCGCAGATCGTGCGGCTGCTGACGATCGCCGCCATTCTCGGCATCGTCGCGGCGGGACAGAACCTCGTGATCCTCGGCGGACGCGAAGGCATTGATCTTTCCGTCGGCGCGATGATCTCGCTCGGCGCGGTCCTTGCAGGCAATATGATGAACGGCCAGAATGCGGGCATCCCGCTCGCCATTCTCGTCGCGGGCGGCGTTCCCTTCCTCATCGGCCTCATCAACGGCCTCGGCATTACCTTCGTGCGCATTCCGCCGCTGGTCATGACACTCGGCATGACGGCAGTGATACAGGGCGGGCTGGTTGTTTATTCGCAGGGCGTTCCGTCAGGTGCGGCAGCCCCCCTTCTGGCGGGCTTCATCAACCGTCCGCTCATCTTCGGTATTCCCGGCGTGCTGTTCGTCTGGCTTGGCATTGCCGCGATCATGCTGTTCGTGCTGCGCCGCACGGCCTTCGGTTTCGCGGTTTACGCCATCGGCTCGAACGAGCGGGCGGCGACGCTAACCGGATTGCCCGTTTCCCTGATCCGCACGCTGCTCTATGGTCTCTCCGGCCTGTTCGCCGGGCTGACCGGGGTTTGCGTGATCGGTTATACCGGCACCTCCTTCATTTCTGTCGGCGACCAATATGTCCTTCCGTCGATCATCGCGGTCGTCATCGGCGGCACTTCGCTTGCCGGCGGTGCGGGCGGATATGTCGGAACCATGGCCGGGGCGGTTGCGCTCACCATTCTGCAAAGCGTACTGATAACGCTCAACCTCGATGTATGGGCACGGCAGATCATATTCGGTGTCACGTTGCTAGCGCTGATGCTGCTTTATGGCCGCCAAAAGCAGTTGCGTGTGTGACAGATGAGCAAAGACCAAGGTTCGAATATCAGGGAAGTTGCAGCTCTCGCGGGTGTTTCCATCGCGACCGTTTCAAGGGCGCTGCAACAACCCGACAAGGTTCGCCCGGAAACTCGGAAAAAGGTTTTCGACGCCGTCCGGCTGGCGAATTTTGTTCCCAACGCCCAGGCCGCGAGCTTCAGGCGTCAATCCAACAACACCGTCATCCTTCTCGTTCGCGATATCGGCAACCCGTTTTATCTCGAAATCTACAAGGGTGTGGAGGAGGCCGCCGGCGAAGCGGGTTTCAAGGTGCTGATGGGCGACGCCCGCAATGACGAGAACCGCGTGGCGACCCATATCGATATGGTGCGCCAGAAACATGCCGATGGCCTGATCCTGATGACCGGTCAGTTTCCTTCAGAGTTTCTCGATCAGGCCGACACGCTGCCGCCGATCGTCATCGCGTCGGAAACCGTGCCCGGCATCGCGCTGCCCACGGTCAAGGTGGATAACCGCGCCGCTTCCAGAAACGCCGTGCGGCATCTGATCGAGGCGGGGCACAGGGAGATCGTGCATCTTGCCGGTCCGTTCCCGGAGAGTCTGGCGAATGAGCGTTTCGAAGGCTATCGGGATGCGCTGGTTGAAGCCGGTATTGGCTACTCCGACAAGCTGGTGGTGACGGGCGATTACAGTATCGAAGCCGGTCGTCAGGCGATAACCGGCCTTCTCGAAAACGGCATTGCCTTTACTGCGATCTTCGCATCGAGCGACCAGATGGCGATTGGCGCGATCAGTGAGTTGCGGGCGCGTGGCGTTTCGGTTCCGACCGATGTCTCGGTCATTGGCTTCGACGATATCATCTTTGCCAACGCCTTTGAGCCGCCACTGACAACGGTACGCCAGCCCCGGCAGGAAATGGGCCGCAGGGCCATGGCGCTGATGGTTGACCGGCTGAACGGCAAGCGCACGGCTGAAACCATCGTGCTGGATACGGAATTGGTGGTGCGCGGCTCGGTCGCGCCCTGCCGCCGCCCGCCGCATCGGTAGCGGCTACGCCGAAATTGTGAATGCAAGGAGTGTAAGGACATGAAGACGATCAAAGGCCCCGCGATTTTCCTCGCGCAATTTGTCGGGGACGAAGCCCCCTTCGACACGCTCGACAATCTCGGCCAATGGGCGGCTTCGCTCGGTTACAAGGGCATCCAGCTGCCGACCGATCCAAAACTCTTCGATCTCGAAAAAGCTGCCTCCTCCAAGACCTACTGCGATGATATCAAGGGTCGTCTGGCCGAGACAGGCGTCGAGATCACCGAGCTTTCCACCCATATTCAGGGCCAGCTTGTTGCTGTTCATCCCACCTATGATGAAATGTTCGATGGTTTTGCACCGGCCGAGTTGCGCGGCAAACCGCAGGCGCGGCAGGAATGGGCGGTCAACCAGCTGAAGTGTGCGGCGAAAGCCTCGCAGCATCTTGGCCTCAAAAGCCACGCAACTTTCTCTGGCGCGCTTGCCTGGCCCTTCGTTTATCCGTGGCCGCAGCGTCCGGCTGGTCTTGTCGAAATGGCCTTTGCGGAATTGGGCAAGCGCTGGACACCGATTCTCGATGCTTTCGAGGAGAATGGTGTCGATCTCTGCTACGAGCTGCATCCGGGTGAGGACCTGCATGACGGCGTCACCTTCGAGCGGTTTCTCGAGGCCACCGGCAATCATCCGCGCGCCAACATTCTCTATGATCCCTCGCATTTCGTGCTTCAGGCGATGGATTATCTTGAGTTCATCGATATCTACCACGAGCGTATCCGCGCCTTTCACGTCAAGGATGCGGAGTTCAATCCGACCGGCCGTTCCGGCGTTTATGGCGGCTATCAGAGCTGGGTCGACCGGCCGGGGCGTTTCCGTTCGCTCGGCGACGGGCATGTCGATTTCGGTGCGGTGTTCTCCAAACTCACCCAATATGACTTCGACGGCTGGGCGGTGCTGGAATGGGAATGCGCGCTGAAACACCCGGAAGATGGGGCGCGTGAAGGTGCGGGCTTTATTGAAAACCACATCATCCGCGTGACTGAGCGGGCTTTCGACGATTTCGCCAAGAGCGGCGTCGATGATGCCGCCAACCGTCGCCTTCTTGGACTTTGAAAGGGATAGCCATGTCTTCCGGCACAAAAAAATTCGACAGCCGCCGTATCCGTCTCGGTATGGTGGGTGGTGGTCAGGGCGCTTTTATCGGCGCTGTGCATCGCATCGCCGCAAGGCTGGACGACCGTTATGAACTGGTGGCCGGCGCGCTTTCCTCTGATGCGGCCCGCGCTAGCGCTTCTGCGACCCTGCTTGGCATTGGGCCGGAGCGCTCTTATGCATCGTTTGAGGACATGGCGGCGGCCGAAGCCGGACGTGAAGACGGCATTGAGGCAGTCGCCATCGTTACGCCGAACCATCTGCATTTCGCCCCGGCCAAGGCGTTTCTCGAAGCTGGCATCCACGTCATCTGCGACAAGCCCGTCACCGCGACGATGGACGAGGCGAGGGCGCTTGCCAAGATCGTCGGCGCATCCGACCGGCTGTTCATCCTCACGCATAATTACACCGGCTACGCCATGTTGCGGCAGATGCGCGAGATGGTTGCGAATGACGCCATCGGCAAGCTGCGCCATGTCCAGGCGGAATATGCGCAGGACTGGCTGACCGAAGCGGTGGAAAAGACCGGCGCAAAGGGTGCGGAATGGCGCACCGACCCCAGCCGCTCCGGCGCGGGCGGGGCAATCGGCGATATCGGCACCCATGCCTTCAACGCCGCCGCCTTCGTGACGGGTGAAATCCCGACGAGCCTTTATGCCGATCTGACCTCGTTCGTGCCGGGCCGGCAGCTGGATGACAGCGCCAATATTCTGCTGCGTTACGAAAGCGGTGCGAAGGGAATGCTGTGGGCGAGCCAGATCGCTGTCGGCAATGAAAATGCGCTGTCGCTCAGGGTCTATGGCGACAGGGGCGGACTTGAGTGGCACCACCGGATACCAGACGAGCTGTGGTTTACGCCTTATGGAGAGCCGAAACGGCTTATCACCCGTAACGGTGCGGGGGCAGGTGCTGCCGCCAGCCGTGTCAGCCGCGTGCCATCCGGGCACCCGGAGGGATATCTCGAAGGTTTTGCGACGATTTACCGCGAAGCCGCAGACGCAATCATCGCAAAAAGGGAGGGAAAGACAGCCGCCGGGGATGTGATTTATCCCGGCATAGAGGACGGCCTTGCGGGTCTCGCATTCATCGATGCGGCCGTTCGGTCCAGCCGGACCTCGTCCTGGGTAGGGATAGACATCTAGATCATCGCATACCGAGAACGGACGACGCAGGGCACAGGAGGCGGTGCCCGGCATGACCCGGTCAGAAGGCCGGGAAACGCGTGGGCACACGTGTCGTCACATTGATCAAACGGAAAGGGAGTTACGCGTTTGAAAACGTTCAAGTCAAAATTCGCAAGCATGGCAGTCGTCGTCGCATTGGCGGCCGGTATCGCAAACCCGGTTTTTGCTGAAGACAGCAAGACACTGCCGATCGCCGCGCAGATGTACACATTGCGCAATGCGGGAACACTTGAGGAGCAGCTTGCAATCCTCAACCGCGCCGGCGTTTCCGCCGTGGAAACGGTGGACATGCAGAAGGTCAGCGCCAGCGAGCTGAACGCGCTTCTGGAAAAGCACAAGATCAAGGTCATTTCCTCGCATGTACCGATCGACAAACTGCGCGGCAACCTCGATGAGGTCATCACCGAGCAGAAGGCCGTCGGCAATCCGGTCGTGACCGTGCCTTTCCTGAAACCCGAAGATCGCCCGAAGGACGCCGCTGGCTGGACCGCCTTCGGCAAGGAGCTTGGTGGATATGCCGACAAGCTGTCTGCGGCAGGCCTCTCCATGGCTTACCACAACCACGACTTTGAAATGGTCAAGTTCGACGGCAAGACAGCGCTTGAGTTGCTGCTCAATGCCGCTGGCCCGAAGCTGCAGAGCGAACTCGACGTCGCCTGGGTGGCGCGCAGCGGCAATGATCCGGCGCAGTTCCTCGGCACGTTGAAGGGCCGGGTATTTGCCATCCATGCCAAGGACAATGCGCCTGCGGGCACGGCGGAAAATGAGCGCGGCTTTGCCACGCTGGGCACCGGCGTTCTAGACTGGAAGGCAATTCTGCCGGCGGCCAAGCAGGCCGGCGTCAAGTGGTTCATCCTTGAACACGACCTTCCGCTCGATGCCGAAGCTGTCGTGACCAAGGGCAATGCGTTCCTTAACGAACGCCTGCCGACCCTTCAGTAAACACTGCCAGTAAAACCAGAACCGCTCCCCGGCGGCCGGTTTCGCCGGGGCGCATGAGGTTCGACAGACGCATATCCAGTTTCCGCCGCGTCGCGACGGGAAGCGTTTCGTCTCGTCGTTTTTTCCAAAGTACACATCGGAGGAGTTATCATGGCGAACAATCATTATGATGCGATTGTTGTCGGCTCAGGTATCAGTGGAGGCTGGGCCGCAAAGGAACTCACGGAAAAGGGCCTGAAGGTCCTGCTGCTGGAACGCGGCCGGAACATCGAGCACATCACCGACTATCAGAATGCGGACAAGGAAGCCTGGGATTATCCCCATCGCAACCGCGCCACGCAGGAGATGAAGGCGAAATACCCCGTTCTCAGCCGCGATTATCTGCTGGAAGAAGCCACGCTCGGCATGTGGGCCGATGAGCAGGAAACGCCCTATGTCGAAGAAAAACGCTTCGACTGGTTCCGCGGTTATCACGTCGGTGGCCGTTCGCTGCTCTGGGGACGCCAGACTTATCGCTGGTCGCAGACCGATTTCGAAGCCAATGCGAAAGATGGCATCGCCGTCGACTGGCCCATCCGCTATGAGGACGTCTCTCCGTGGTATGATTATGTCGAGCGTTTTGCCGGCATTTCCGGCAGCCGGGAAGGGCTGGATATTCTTCCCGATGGTGAATTTTTGCCGCCCATTCCGCTCAATTTCGTCGAGCAGGATGTTGCCAGCCGGCTGAAGAAAGCTTTCAAAGGCACGCGCCACCTCATTAATTCGCGTTGCGCCAACATCACCCAGGAACTTCCGGATCAGGAGCGCACGCGCTGTCAGTTCCGCAACAAGTGTCGGCTGGGCTGTCCCTTCGGCGGTTATTTCAGCACGCAGGCATCGACCCTGCCTGCGGCGGTCGCTACCGGCAATCTCACTTTGCGACCTTTCTCCATCGTCAAGGAAATCCTCTACGACAAGGACAAGAAGAAGGCGCGTGGCGTCGAGATCATCGATGCCGAGACGAACCTGACCTATGAATATACCGCCGACATCATCTTCCTTAACGCCTCGACGCTGAACTCGACATGGGTATTGATGAATTCCGCCACCGACGTCTGGGAGGGCGGGCTTGGAAGCAGCTCCGGCGAACTCGGCCATAACGTGATGGACCACCATTTCCGCATGGGGGCCACCGGCCAGGTTGAGGGTTTCGATGATTTCTATTTCAAGGGTCGCCGCCCGGCGGGCTTCTATATTCCCCGCTTCCGCAACACCGGCGACGACAAGCGCAAATATCTGCGCGGGTTCGGTTATCAGGGATCCGCCAGCCGGTCGCGCTGGGAGCGGGAAATCGCCGAACTCAATATCGGTGCCGACTACAAGGAGGCGCTGACCGAGCCGGGCGGCTGGACCATCGGCATGACCGCCTTCGGCGAAATGCTGCCGTATCATGAGAACCGCGTGAAGCTGGATCAGGACAAGAAGGACAAATGGGGCCTTCCCGTCCTGTCGATGAATGTCGAGATGAAGCAGAACGAACTCGATATGCGCGAAGACATGGTCAATGACGCCGTCGAGATGTTCGAGGCGGTCGGCATCAAGAACGTCAAGCCCTCGCGGGGCACCTACGCGCCGGGCATGGGCATTCATGAAATGGGAACGGCCCGCATGGGACGCGACCCGAAAACCTCCGTCCTCAACGGCAATAACCAGGTCTGGGATGCACCCAACGTCTTCGTGACCGATGGCGCCTGCATGACCTCGGCGTCCTGCGTCAACCCGTCGCTCACCTATATGGCGTTGACGGCGCGTGCCGCCGATTTTGCCGTTTCTGAACGCAAGAAGGGGAACCTGTGATGAACAGACGCGAACTGCTGAAACTGATAGCCATTGCCACCGGCCTTCCGCTGATCGGCGCGGATATCCTCACGGCTGCGGAAAACGCCGCCAAGCCCGCCGGCGGCCATGTGTTCAGCCCGGAGGATATCCGGTTTCTGGATGAGGTTGCGGAGACCATTATTCCCCGCACGTCCACGCCGGGTGCAAAGGATGCCGCTGTCGGCGCATTCATGGCGGTTTACGCGGCCGATTGTTATACCGAGGAGCAGCGGACACTCTTCCTCTCGGCAATCCCCGAAATCGAGAAGCGCAGTCAGGCCGAGCACAAAAAGGCATTTCTGGAGTTGACGGATCAGCAGCGGCAGACGCTGCTTGCGGCGCTGGACAAACAGGCCAAGGCGGAACAGACGCCGACCGCTCCGCACGCCTTCACACTCGTCAAGCAATTGACGCTGCTCGGTTTCTTCACCTCGAAGATCGGCGCGACGGAAGTTCTCGTTTATGACGAAATTCCCGGCGGTTTCGAAGACCGCGTTCCCTATAACAAGGGCACGCCCGCGTGGGGCACGACCTGAACAGAGCAACCTCCGGCCCGTCCGCTTTTGCGGGCGGGCCGTATTTATGCGGCAAGACAAGGATGACACGATGCGCAATACAACAATCATCGCGGCGGCAATGCTGACTGCAAGCGCCATTCCCGCTCTTTCGGAAGGCGATGTCGCCAAGGGGGAGGCGGTGTTCAAGCGCTGTTCCGCCTGCCACGCCATCGGCGAGGGCGCCAAAAACCGGGTTGGCCCACAGCTTAACGGCATCATTGGCCGCGCTGCCGGTGGCGTATCTGACTATAATTATTCGAGTGCGATGAAAAAAGCGGGCGAGGACGGTCTCGTCTGGACGCCGGAGGAATTGCGGGATTTCCTGAGCGCGCCGAAAAAGAAAATACCTGGAAACAAGATGGCGCTGGCCGGCATCAGCAAGCCGGAAGATCTGGACAACCTCATCGCCTATATCGAAAGCGCGGCTTCGAAACCGGCCGAGTGACAACGAAAAGGTGGGACGCGACGAGACCGGGGATACGCCCAATTATACTTGGCTTGTTTCGCCCTCTGCCAGCTGGGCAAGGCCCGGCAGATTGCACACCAGCAGCTTCTGCCGCCCTCCCTGCACCAGTCCCTTGGACTCCCAGCTGGAAAGGATGCGCGAGACCGTGTGCAGGGTCGTGCCGGTCATCTCGGCGATGTCCTGACGCGAGATCGGGAAATCGATACGGATGCCGTCCTCCTCCTTGCGTCCCGCCTGCTGCGAAAGACGCAGCACGGCATGGGCCACCCGGCGCTCCACTTCCTGTGTCGACATTTCGCGGATGCGCGTATGGGCTTCTTCAAGACGCTGACCGATGGTCTGCATGGCGGAGACGGCGAGATGCGGGTTCTGCTCGACGAATTGCGGCCAGAGGTCCGTCTGCCACGACAGGATGACGCTTTCGGCAGCTGTCGTGGCTGTGCCGGGATAATCGGACCGTTGCAGTGCTCGCGCGAAACCGAAGAGATCACCGGGATGCACCATACGCACGATGATCTGCTGACCGTCATGCGTCACCTGCGTCACCTTCAGGCGGCCGTGGATGAGCAGGAAGAAATGTGTTGCCGATTGCCCCTGCTCGAAAATGGCTTCGCCCGGCGGCACCAGCCGGGATGTGGCGTGGGTCAGCAGTCCGTCCAGCTCATCGTCGGCCATCTTGGCAAACAAGGCCAGCGACCGGATGACGCTTCGGTCAATCTTCACTTGCACCCTCTCCGGTGATTGGACGATCCTCAGGATGATTGCATTGGCAATCGGAGATCGGCCTTTTCTGTATTGTCAGCATACAGCACTATCACCGGCGGCAGAAGATCAAATGATATGAATCAAGCGCTTGTTTTAATTGATGAATGTCAAGAAAGCAGGGTGGTGGCACGAAGCTTTTCGAGAAGCGGCGCATACCACCGTGTGTCCTTTACCAGCCGGAAACCGAGATTATCAGGCGGTACGCCGACGGCGCAGCCGCCGCTTTTCGGGTTTTTGACGAAGGCGCTCATCGCCGCCCGGTGTTTTCCCGAAGCGACCGGGATACCGCAGGAGGCGACGCTATCGATCGCCTCACCATCCTTGCCGAGCGTCACACGGTGGCTGCAGCTGGATGTCCATTCCCAGACATTGCCGCCGAAATCGGCAAGGCCATATTCGTTTTCGCCGAAGCTGCCATAGGATTGCGGAACGGGATTGCCCGAGGCCTTGCGGCTGGTCTGCCGCTCGTAATCGGCCAGCCAGCGCAAAGCCGGGTTTTCACTGTTGGCAGCCACACCAAGCGTCTCATCCGGAAAAAGCGATCCGGCGGCAAAAGCCAGTTCAGCGTCGCTCGGCAGGCGCCAGACAGCGCCTGTCCGCTCGCTCAGCCATGCGGCATAGGCGCGGGCATCATCCTGGCTGATGCCGGTTGCCGGTATCTCGCCGCCGACCGGAGCGGCAAAGCCGGGTTCCGGCTGCTGGCAGCCGCCTTCCGCCACGCAGCGCGCATAATCCGCGCTCGATACCTGATATTTCATGATCGTCAAATTTTGCCGCATCGCCACCTCGACCATCGGGCCATCGACGGCGTAACCATTGCGAAAATATTCGCCCTCCGCCCGGTATCTGAAACTGCCCGGCGGAACGGTGACGACCTGAGGCGCGGTCATGACTGCGCGTGGATCGGTGCCGCTGCGGATGATCCCTGACTGGAAGCCGATGGCCGCCGCCAGCAGCGTGGCAAGCGAGAGCGGCAAAAGAAGCGAGACTGTATTTGGGAAAAGGCTGTTGCCGGGAATGCCCATGGGAACCTGCCTGCGTTGCGGGAACGCTAAAGTTCGGGCCTGCGTTCAGGCCGGATAAAGCCGGAGGGGAAGCGCGCCGCACCTCATACTGGCGGCGCGCCTCTGGTCGTGTCAGATGCTCGACGGGGCGAGCACCGCCTGCATCAGGCTGTTGTTCCACTCACCCGTTACCTTGAAATGGCCGGCCGCGCCCAGTTCGAAGGCCTCGATGAGGTTGTGGTTGACATAGGCATAGATGCCGGGCTGCTCGAAGGTGTAGAAGGCCGCACCCGCCGTGCCGCCGGGAATGAACCAGGTTTCCTGGTCGAGATCAGGCGGGTTGCGGAATTTGCCGGTGGCCCAGACATAATCGCCATGGCCGCCGATAAGATGCGGGCGGGTATCACGGTTGGCCTGCGAATGGACGATCAGCACCTTTTCACCGACTGCGGCCTGAAGGGCGTGTTCCCCGGTCAGGGCGCCGACTGCGCCGTTAAAGACGATGTGGGTTGGCGTCAGCGTGCGCATCACCTCCAGCGTATCTGCCATGGCGTCGCCGGCGCTTTCATATTTCTTGAAATTGCCGTTCTCGTCACGCGGGATGTAGAAGTCCTGCTCGCCGATATAATAGACCTTGTCATAAACAAGCTCCTTGCCGTGGCCGTCGGTCAGGCCCTCACGCGGCAGCACCATGATCGCGCCGTTCATGCCCGAGGTGACGTGCCACGGCACCATGCCGGGAGGTGCGCAGTGATAGACGAAGACGCCGGCCTTGGTCGCCTTGAAGCGCAGGATCGCTTTTTCACCGGGGTTGACGATGGTCAGCCCGCCGCCGCCGAGCGCCCCGGTGGCCGAATGGAAATCGATATTGTGCTGCAGCTCGTTGGTATCGGGGTTGATGAGGGTCAGTTCGACATAGTCGTCCTGATGCACCACCATCAAGGGGCCGGGAACCGAACCGTTGAACGTCATGGCGTGAACTTCGGTGCCCTTGTCGTCGAGGACCATCTTCTGCTCTTTGATCGTCAGCGTGAACTCGACGATCTTCGGTCCGCCTTCGGCTTTTTGCGTATGGGCGTGTACGAAGGGCGGTTTGACGAGGTCAACCTTTACGCGAGGTAGCGCTGCAATCTCCGCGCTCGTCAATGGCTTGGCCGCGGCCTTCTTTTCCTCTGCCGCGCTTGCTGCCGAAGGCATGATCATGGGCGCTACAGCCCCTGCAAATGCTGCGCCTGCGAGAATATTACGCCGTGTGATGTGGAACCCGTCCGTCATCATATTTCTCCTGTCCCTCTTAGGGCAGAGCATCTTTCGCTCTGTCACAACATTTGTAGCGGAGATGCAGAAATACAATTTGAGATGGAACAAACTACCCTGGCGGCGACCTGCGACATTTTGGCAGTCGATTGAGGAACGGTGCGGAAGCATTGCTCCTCCTCTTTGCCTGTTCGCAAAGAGGCTGGACGGGCTTGGGTCTAGACATATGTCAAGACCAAGCAAGGAGCATTATAATGAGTGGCAGCGAAACCGTTCTCACCCAAGGGCGGCCCCGGCCCAAGGGCGGCATTCCAAGAGGGCTGGCGCGCACCGGCCCGGTTATCTTTTCTTACGGCTTCCGGCCGTTTTTCCTCGGCGGAGCCATCTGGGCGATCGTGGCGATGGTGTTGTGGATCGCAGCCCTTTCCGGCTTCGTCGACCTTGGCGGGGATTATGGTGCACCGAACTGGCACGCTCATGAAATGCTGTTCGGTTTCGCCTCGGCGGTGCTGGCCGGTTTTCTCCTGACGGCTGTGCCGAACTGGACGGGGCGGCTGCCGGTATCGGGCAAACCTTTGGTGTGGCTGTTTGCGCTCTGGTGCGCCGGCCGGCTTTTCCTGCTTGTGCCGGATACGGTGGGCGTGGTCGTTGCGGCGGCGGTCGATGGGCTTTTCCTGCCGGCGCTTCTGGCGATCTGCGCACGCGAGGTTATTGCCGGGCGCAAATGGAAGGACCTGAAGGTGCTGGGCGGGCTACTGGCGCTTTCCGTCGCCAATATCGTATTCCACGTTGCGGCGATTGGGGGCGATCATAGCCTGATCGCGACCCGCCTGGCGGTCTCGGCCTATACCGTGCTCGTCATCATCGTCGGCGGCCGTATCGTGCCGAGTTTTACCCGCAACTGGCTGAACCGTTTCGGTCGCACGGATTTCCCCGTTCCCTATAACGGTTTCGATACCGCCGCCATTCTGATCGGCATTGCAGCACTGGCCGTCTGGACGATGGAACCCGAGAGCATGGTCGCCGTACCCACGGCACTTCTGGCGTCATTCATGCATGCCGTGCGTCTGATCCGCTGGCGCGGCTGGACGACATGGCCCGAGCAGGTGCTGGTGGTGCTGCATGTGGCCTATGCCTTCATTCCCGTCGGTTTCATCACCATAGCGCTGGCGGCTCGTGACGTCATGGACACACGCTCCGTCCTGCATATCTTCACCGTCGGCGTCATCGGCTGCATGATGCTTGCGGTGATGACGAGAGCAAGCCTTGGTCATACCGGGCGCAAGCTTGCGGCCAGCAGGGTCACCATCGCCGCTTATGTGGCGCTGATCGCCTGCGCGCTGCTGAGACCGGCAGCCGAGTTCTTCCCCGGTGCGATGATGCATCTTTACGCCTGCTCCGCGCTTCTCTGGATCGTGGGCTTCGGTCTCTTCTGCATCGAATATGGGCCAATCCTGATGCGGGAACGCAAACCGCTGAAAGCATAGAAGGCTTTATCGCGACACCGCCAAAACGAAACGCCCCGGAAGCAATTTCCAGGGCGTTTCGTTTTCGACGGACTTGATATCCGGCCTAATGCGCGCCAACACCGGCACGGATAAAGATGCGAAACGCCGTGCGCGCCTCGTCGAAATTGCCGGCCCATTGATGGCCCCGGGCCAGAAGTTCCGGATAAAGAAAGGTCGGCTCCTGCGGCATCAACACGAAGATCACGGCACCCGGCGGAAGACGGCCAAGCGCCGCAAGCGTGCGGCTCGCCTGACCCTCAACCGTCTCATCGCTCAGATCGAGATAGATGACCGGGTCGGGCCATATCTGCGGCTCCTCGGCATTGCCGGCAAGCGCCGGCGAAACGGAAATCTGTTCGGTCTCAGTGGATTGCGGCGTAAACAGCACTTCCCAGTCACCGCCGCCGATTTCCCTCACCTGATGGTCGAAACCGCGCTCGGCCATTACCTTGAACAGCGGAACGGGCCGGAAGGTGGCGTATAAGCGCAGCGCCTCACCGGGAGCAAGCCCGGCCACGGCTTCCATGATGGCCGGAAAGGGCTCGCCGCCGCTCCGCAAAAGCGGCCGGACATCGAGTTCCCTGATCATTTCCGTCATTGCTTCACCTCATCTGTCGGCTGGCGGCGGCAAGGGCCGTCCGCCAGAGGTCTTTTCACCACATCGCCGGGGCAGGGGTCAATGTTCGGATCCGCAGCAGCATTCGCAGCCGGACATATCGTCCTCGGAACCTTCGGCCTGTTCTTCCAGCCGGCCGATATCGAGACGCCAGACTTCCGGACCCTGTTCGAGATATTCCCAGCCGAACTGGCCGGGGAAATTGGTGGCCAGCTGGTAGAGCAGCGGACGGGGATCGTGATCGCTGGTGATCTGCAGCGATTGACCTTCGGTCAATGCACCAAGCGCGCCGAAAATGCGCGGATGGCGTTCACGAGGCGGAATGATGCGCACATCTATATTGGTTGCGGTCTGGGCTTCGGACATAGGCTGGCTCCATGGCCGCGGATGGAATGATGTCCGGCGGTGCGGCCGGCCGGCGGACTGGAAAAACCTATCCGCCGTGCCGTCTGGCGACATTGTTGCCGCGCAAATAAACCTGAGATTCGTCAGATTGGAGCATTTCCAGCAAAAGTGCGGAGCGGTTTTGCGTCCGGACAATGCGTAAAAACAAAGAGTTAGAACGGTTTTGCGTTTCAAAGAAAAGCGGAATCGCTCAAGGTCTTAGCCGGCGAGGTTGCGATAGATCGCCGGCAGCGCCGATGGCAGCTTCGCTATTCTGTTGACGATGGCATAGCCGTTCTGGCCAAACATGGCCGGAATATAGGATTGCGCCTTGCTATCGACAGTCACGCCGAAAACGCTGACGCCCGAGCGTCGCGCCTCGGAAACCGCGCGGCGGCTGTCCTCAATGGCGAAGCGGCCCTCATAATGGTCGACATCGTTCGGCTTGCCATCCGTCAGCAGCAGAAGCAGCTTGCGGCGTTCCGGTCTTTCACGCAGCTTGGCGCTGGCATGACGGATGGCGGGGCCGATGCGGGTGTAGAAACCGGGCTTTAGCGCCGCAATGCGACGCTCGATAGTGTGGCCCATCGGCTCATCGAAATCCTTCACCGTTTCCACCCGCACCCACGAACGGCGGCGGGAGGTGAAGGTCAGGATCGAGTGACTGTCGCCGCAGGCGGAAAGCCCGTGGGCAAGCACCAGCAGGGCTTCCTTCTCCACATCGAGCACCCGGTGATTGTCGAACCAGGCATCGGTCGATAGCGACACGTCGACAAGAATGGTTACGGCAAGATCATGCGCCTGTGGGCGGCTTGCCATATGAATGCGGTCGCTGCCCTGTCCTCCGGCGGCGATATCGCTTCTGGCGCGAACCACGGCGTCAAGATCGAGATCGTTGCCGTCAAGCTGGGCGCGCAGCATTTCGTGGCGTGGCCTCAGCACCTCGAACTGCCGCCTGACGCGGCGGATGAGGCTTTTCGTGTCCGCGTCGGGTTCCGGTGCCGTCTCGGCGTCCTTCGCCGGTCCGGCAATGACCCGGCAATGGTCGGCGAGATAGGCGCCGCTGCGATAATCCCACTCTGGATAGGTCAGTTCCGCCGTCAGCGGCGTATGGTTCAGCGCTTCGGGCGGCAGGTCGAGGTCGAAACGGAAGCGGGCGGAAGGTCTTCCCTTTCTTTCACCCAGCGTCATATCGTCAAGCTCATCCGCCGCACTGCCATCGGCATCGTCGCTGTCGTCACCCGGCCGGTCGACATTGACCATCTCGGCCATGGCGAGGATTTTTTCGAAACGGTTGAGGATGAAGGGGCTGCGTTCGGTCTTGCGATTCTCGGCCTTTTCGCGCACGGCGATATGGCGAGCTGCTTCCGCACTCTGCGGCGCTGCATTGGAGGCCGGCTGGTCCTCGCCTTGCCGGGCCTCGGAGGTTTCTCGCAGCAGCGTATCCGGCCACAGCGGCACCGGCAGCATCGGTAGATAACGCGGCGGGGCCTTTTCCGGGAAGCCGGCGGGCGGCGTATGGCCCTCGATCCCTGCTGCATCGGCCAGCATGGAAAGCACCCGTTGCTCCACCTGCTGCTCCGTCTGGGGCAACGGCCGCTTCTGGCGCACCGCGAGCATCGCGGCGCAAAGCCGGCGATAACGGGTCTTCATGCCGGGGAAGGCATGGGTGACGGCTTTTGCCAGCTCTGTGGCGCGGTCGAGCCGGGCAAGATCGTTGCCCAACGGGTCGGCGGCCATGACTGGTTCAAGCGGCATCAGCGCCATGGCAGCAGCGAGCCAGAGATAAAGATCGCGGTTGAGGCGGCGGTCGGGAAACAGATCGAGTACGGGCGGCAACATCAGCGTGGCGTGATCGCGGCCCGGCTGGGCCAGCTTTTCTTCCCCAAGGCCCATGCGCTGACGAAGCCTTAGCCGATGCGTGGAGGTACGGGCGCGGGCCGGCGCGATCTGCACCGCATATTCACCACCAAAACCGCGGAAACAGATGGCCAGCACGGCCTGCATATCCTCCAGCTTCACGGCGTGATCCGGGAAGCGCAGCCATGTGCCGGTTTCGCCGATCAGCCTGTGCCAGGCGCGGCCGACGGTTTCTTCCAGTTCCAGAAAGTCCAGCATGGTTTATCCTCATGGCATCTGACCGGAACGCGCGGGGCCGCGCAATCCGGCGTGGATATCAAAGCGCCTATCGGATGATCGCATCCGCGACTTCATGCAGCGCGGCCTTCACATCAGGCTCGTCGGTCAGCGGTTCGATCATGGTCGCACGCACGGCCTGACGGGCGGGAAGGCCGGTATCGATGAGGCTGGCGCAATAAACGAGCAGGCGGGTGGAGACGCCTTCTTCCAGATCGTGGCCCTTCAGGCCGCGCAGCCGGTGGGCAAGATCGACGAGCGGCTCGACATCGCGCGCATCCAGCCCGCTTTCGTGCGAAACGACGGCGATTTCTTGCTCCTTGGGCAGAAAATCGAATTCAATGGCGACGAAACGCTGGCGGGTGCTGGGCTTCAGGCTCTTTAAAAGGTTCTGGTATCCGGGATTATAGGAAACGACGAGCATGAAGCCCGAGGGTGCTTCCAGCACTTCGCCGGTGCGCTCCAGCGGCAGGATGCGGCGATCATCGGTGAGGGGATGCAATACGACAGCCACATCCTTTCGCGCCTCAACGATTTCGTCGAGGTAACATATGCCGCCCTGGCGCACGGACCGTGTTAGCGGGCCGTCCATCCACACGGTTTCACCGCCTTTCAGCAGGTAACGGCCGGTCAGATCAGCGGCAGCAAGATCGTCGTGGCACGAAACGGTGGAAAGCGGCAGGCCGAGTTTCGCTGCCATATGGCTGACGAAACGGGTCTTGCCGCAGCCTGTCGGGCCTTTCAGCAGCAGCGGCAATTGCCGCACCCAGGCGCTTTCGAACAGCGTGCATTCATTGCCGAGCGGTGTGTAAAAAGGTGCGTCCGGCAAAGGCTGCGGCGCGGGGCGGAAAATCGTATTCATGGTCATCTCCATGGTTGGTGGTAAGGAACCGGCTCTCCGGGGGAAAAGGAGAGCCGGTCCGTTTCTCATTCGGCGGGCTGCACGAGGCGGGCAACGTCGCCCTGTTTCTGCTTGCCCGGTACCAGGATTGCCCAGATGAACATGACCGCCGAAATGAGAACCGCGAGACCAGAACCGAGACGGATCCAGTAGAAGATCGCCAGCTGGTCCTGCACATCCATGAAGCTTTCACCCATGACCCGCTGAAGCTGGATCTGCACCACGCCGGCGAATGTCAGCGCGAAGGTCATGACCGACATGGCCGTGCACATGACCCAGAAGCTCGTCATCGAAAGCCACTGATTGTAGGGCGCACGCTTCTTCATTTCGGGTATGGCATAGGCCATCATCGCAAGGTTCAGCATCACATAGGCGCCGAAGAAGGCGAGGTGCCCGTGGGCGGCGGTGAGCTGCGTGCCGTGGGTGTAGTAATTCACCGACGACAGCGTGTGCAGGAAGCCCCAGACGCCGGCGCCGAAGAAGGCCATGACCGAGCAGCCGATCGACCACAGCAGCGCTGCACGGTTCTCATGCTTGCGGCCAGCCTTCCAGGTCATGACGAAGGTGAAGATGACCATGGTGAAGAAGGGGGCCACTTCCAGCGTCGAGAACAGCGAGCCGATCCACTGCCAGTAACCCGGCGCGCCTATCCAGTAATAATGGTGGCCGGTGCCGAGAATGCCCGAGAAAAGCGCAAGACCGACGATGACATAGAGCCATTTTTCCACCACTTCGCGGTCGATGCCGTTGAGCTTGATCATCAGGAAGGCGAGGATCGAGGCCATGATCAGTTCCCACACGCCTTCCACCCACAGATGGATGACGTACCACCAGTACATCTTGTCGAGTGCGAGGTTGATGGGGTTGTAGAAGGCGAAGAGGAAGAAGATCGCCAGACCCCAGAGGCCGAAGAGCAGGATGTTGATGACCGTCGTCTTGCGGCCCTTCAGCGCCGTCATGGTGATGTTGAACAGGAACATCAGCACCACGAGAACGATGCCGACCTTGATGAAGAACGGCTGTTCGAGGAATTCGCGGCCCTCATGGATGCGGAACATATAACCAACCACGGCAACCGCGGCGGCCACCAGGAAGATCCAGAACTGCGCGATGGCGAGCTTGGGGCTGTAAAGCTCCGTTTCCGTTTCTTCCGGCAGAAGATAGAAGGTCGAGCCCATGAAGCCCATCAGTAGCCATACCACGAGGGCATTGGTGTGGATCATGCGCACGATGTTGAAGGGCAGAAGCTCGGAAAGCGTGTTGGGCAGCACGTAGATCGTGGCGGCGACGACGCCGAACAGGATCTGCGCCACGAACAGCCCGATTGCGCCGTAAAAATACAGCATGGCGACTTTTTGTGTCTGGTATTTCATCTCGTCATCTCCTTGCCGTCAACCTCAACCCGCCTCGTTCGGCGGCCAGTTCTGCGTCTTGATCCGGCTCGTCCATTCGAGGAAGTCGACGAGATCATCGAGCTCCTGTTCGGTGAGATTGAACTGCGGCATCTGGCGTCTGCCCTCGATGCCGGTCGGCTGTGCGGCCATCCAGCCCTTGATGGAATCGCGCGCCGTCTCCTTGTCTTCCACGCCGCCATAGCGCTTCCAGACATTGCCGAGTTCGGGTGCGAAATAGGCGCCTTCGCCGAGCAGCGTGTGACAGTTGATGCAGGAATTTTTCTCCCACACGTGTTTGCCGCGCGCGACGCTTTCCGTCAGCGTGCTTTCATCCGTCGAGGTGGTGCGCATGTAATAGTGGCTATGGGCGGTCAGCCCGACGAATATGGCGAAGAAGAAGATGGAGCCGCCGTAAAAGACGTTTCGTGCTCCTGTTTTGGTCAGGCGTTCTGCCATGCCAATGGTCCTTTCCATCCGGAAGACCGCTTATGCGGACTGGCTTGATCGAACCCTCTTGCCGGGATTTGCCAGCAGGCTGGCGGAATGCGGTGGGGTCTGAAGCCTTTCTAGCCGCTGGCGGCCGGCGTTCTTTGCCATTTGGCAAACAAGTGGAGAGGTGGTGTGGTCCGCCTTTTCAGAGCGACAAAATGCCCTGCAGGAACGCCCGCAAAAAGGCTGCGGCGGCGAAGATTGCGGGCCATACCAGAAGTGCTGTGCGCAGCAGGCCTCGCTCTTCGCGAAAGCCCAGAAAATCGTCGATGACGCGTCTGGATTTCATAAGCGCGAAAAGCAGCATCAGGCAGGCGGCGGCGACCGGCGGCAGAAGCGCCGCCTTCCAGGATGTGACGACGGCCGTGCCGGCGAGAACGAGAATGGCGAGCACTGCAAAACTTCTTGCAAGCTGGCGGGAGGTGCGGTGGATCATGATTATCAAACCAGATAGACGACGGGAAAGATGACGATCCAGACCAGATCGATGACATGCCATAGCGTCGTCACCAGCGTGATATTCTCGTTTTTGGGCCAGCAGGCGACGATGAACAGCAGGATCGCCACGAAGATGACATGCAGCAGGTGGAAGCCGGTGAGCAGGAAATAGAGCTCGAAGAACGCGCCATAGGCGGGATCGGACGCGAAGGCGATTTCGGTGGAATATTCATGGAGTTTCACACCGACGAAAGCGAAACCCAGCAGGCCAGCAAGGACAAGCGCCCGCCTTTTGCCCGGCAGCGCGGTGTGACGGCTGGCCGCAACGGCCGCCTGCCAGCCGCTCGCCAGCAAAATCAGAGTGTTGAGGCCGGCAAGCTGCGGCTGAAGATGCTGGCGAGCGGCGGCGAACGCATCAGGGTTGAGCGCGAAGGCGATGATGAACGCCCCGGTCAGCGCGCCGAAGGCTGCAAGTTCGCTCCATACCAGAATCCACAGGAGCAGATTTCCGCTTTCCTCTTCCGTATTGATCGCCATGGCCTCGTCCGTAATTGTAAAACAGCAAGCCACGCATAGGCGTCCTCAAACCCCGCTTCTTTGCGGTCGATCAAAGAAGGGAGCGCGCAAAGCCCTATTGTCATGACAAAGCGCAACTCTGGAAATTGGAGCATCCCATGAACGACGCACAGGTCGGGCTGATTGTCGCAACCCCTATTATCATTGGCTTTGCGGTGCTGTTGTACCGTATGGGAGTGTTGCAGCGCATGGGCGCGGTTTCCGCCGTGCTTGCCTCCGTGGCCATTGCTTCGGTGCTGTTCCTGAACCAGTGAGAAGGCAGTCGGATGCTTGAACTTGTCGCCGCTCTTTCGCTTTTCGTGGCGCTGCATTCCATTCCCGCCGTGCCTGCCGTGCGCGGCCGGCTGATTGCGGCCATCGGCAGGCCCACCTATTTCGGTCTCTATTCCGTTGTCTCGCTTCTGGCGCTGGGCTGGGTGTTTTATGCCGCGCTCTCAGTCGAATACGTTCCGCTCTGGGATGTCGCGCCCTGGCAGGCGCATGTCACCTTTCTGGCAGCGCCGATTGGGCTGTTTTTCGTGCTGGCCGGTCTTCTCAGTGTCAATCCGCTCTCCATTTCCGTGCGACAGGGAGAGAAGCCGGGGGCAATCGTGCACATCACGCGGCACCCTGTGCTTGTCGGTTTTCTGTTTTGGTCTCTGGGGCATGTCGTGCCGAATGGCGATCTGCGCTCCGTTATCCTCTTCGGCGGCTTTGCGCTGTTTTCGCTTGGCGGAATGGCGATGACCGAAAAACGCGCCCGCAAAAGACTGGGCGGTGCATGGAGCGCTACGGCCGGCGAAAGCTCCACGGTTCCCTTCGCGGCGATTCTCACCGGTAAAACCCGCATCGCCGTGGATGGGCCGATGCTGTTAGCCGCGGCGCTGACGGGATTGACGGTCTGGTGGCTGTTGGCAGGTGGCCATGCCGCGCTCTTCGGCGCGGACCCGATGGCCTATCTCTGATCGCTTAGGGTGCCTTCACCACATGCGGCTGCCATATCGCCGCCTGCGGTGCGGAAGCGATGCCAAGCTGATCAATGGCGCGGGCGGCGAGCTGATCGACAATATCGTTGACGCTTTGCGGCCTATTGTAAAAGGCCGGTACCGGCGGCATCACGACGGCGCCTGCTTCCGTCACCGCGCACATATTGCGCAGATGGATGAGATGCAGCGGCGTTTCGCGGGTCATCAGCACCAGCTTCCGGCGTTCCTTCAAATGCACATCGGCGGCGCGGGTGAGAAGATTGTCCGAAAGCCCGGTTGCGATGGCCGCGAGCGTCCGCATCGAGCAGGGCGCAACGATCATGCCAGTGGTCGGGAAAGAACCGCTGGCAATCGCCGCGCCGATATCATCGACGGCATGATTGACGCTGGCGAGCGAGAACATCCGCCCCATGGCTTCAGCACCTTCCTCATGCAACACCGTACGCTTGGCGGATTGCGACAGGACCAGATGGATTTCGACGTTTTTCATGTCGGCGAGACGCTCGATGATGCGCAGCGCAATGGCGGCACCCGAAGCGCCGGTGACGCCGACCACGACGCGGCACGGGGTCATGGCCGTTCTCCAAGGCCGAGATCACGCCACATCAGATCGACTTTCGCGATCACGTCAGGCGTCATGGACAGCACGCGGCCCCATTCGCGCTCCGTCTCCGGCGAAAGCTTGCGGGTGGCGTCCAGCCCCATCTTGCCGCCGAGGCCGGCTTTCGGCGAGGCGAAGTCGAGATAATCGATCGGCGTATCGTCGATGATCGTCGTATCGCGCGAGGCGTCGAAACGGGTGGAGAGCGCCCAGATGACATCCGCCCAGCTGCGCACATCAATGTCTGGATCGACCAGAATGATGAGCTTCACATAGCTGAACTGCGGCAACATCGACCACAGGCCCATCATCACCCGTTTTGCCTGCCCCGGATAACGTTTGTCGATAGAGGCGACCATGACGCGATAGGAACAGGCCTCGGGTGGCATCCACAGATCGACGATTTCCGCAAACTGTCTTTTGACGAGCGGCAGGAAAATCTCGAGCATGGCTTCCCCTAGAACCGAGGGTTCATCCGGCGGCCGGCCGGTATAGGTGGAAAGATAGATCGGATCGCGGCGCATGGTGATCGCCGACAGCGTCATGACCGGGAAAGGCTCGACGGAATTATAATAGCCGGTGTGGTCGCCATAGGGGCCTTCCATTGCCGTTTCCGTGGCCGAAACAGTACCTTCCAGCACAATCTCAGCGTTGGCTGGTACCGGCATCGGCACCGTCAAAGCTTTCGCGATGCGACTTTTCGAGCCGCGCAGCAGGCCAGAAAAACCAAGCTCGCTGATATGTTCGGGAAGCGGCATGACGGCGGACAGAATGGTGGCGGGATCAGTGCCGATGGCGACGGTTACGGGCATATCCAGCCCGCGCGCCTGCCACAGCCGGTGGTGATGCGCGCCGCCGCGATGCGCCAGCCAGCGCATGATCACCCTGTCCGGCCCCAGCACCTGCATGCGATAGATGCCGACATTGATATCGTCGGGATCATCGGGCGAACGGGTGATGACCAGCGGCCATGTGATGAGCGGGGCCGGCTCGCCCGGCCAACACCATTGCACCGGCAGGCGGGCAAGATCGACCACATCACCCGTCAGTATCTTTTCCTGCACCGGCGCGCGCGAGACGTTGCTTGGCCGCATGGACAGTGCGGCCTTCAGCAAAGGCAGTTTACCCCATACCTCGGCCATGGATTTCGGCGGTTGTGGCTCGCGCAATTCGGCGAGCATTTTCCCAAGCGCCGGCAGCCCGCCGGTCTCAAGCCCGAGCCCCCATTCGATGCGCTGCCGCGTGCCGAAGAGATTGGCAAGCAGCGGCATGTCCCGCACCTTGCCCTCATGGTCAACGGGTTGCTCGAAAAGCAGGGCCGGCCCACCATCGGCGAGCACACGGCGGTGGATTTCGGTGATTTCGTGCACCAGCGAAACCGGCTGGCGGATTCGCCGCAGCTGCCCGCGTTCTTCCAGCAACCGGACGAAACCGCGCAGATCGGCGGCGCGGGCAGGTTTCGCTTCTGTCTTTTTATCTGTCGGTTCGTCTCTCATGCCGCCTGTTTGCCGGCGGCGATGCGACATGTCCTTGCGCTGCCGCAAATGCGGCTTCAGTGCGAACGAAGATAGTCGGCGAGAACGAGGGCGTGGTTGTGTTCGGTATCATGGGCGGCATAAAGCAGCGTGACGCGGCCCTTCGCCATCAGCTCCTTCATGCGCCCCACGGCATCGGGATTGGCGTCCAACTCCTCATGATAGTGCCGGGTGAATTCCGCAAAACGCGACGGCATATGCGAGAAATTCTTGCGCAATTCGTTGCTGGGCGCGATTTCCTTCATCCACAGCGAAAGCTGTGCGGTTTCCTTGCGCATGCCGCGCGGCCACAGCCGGTCCACCAGAATGCGTGCGCCGTCATCATCGCTGGCGGCATCGTAAATCCGTTTGATCCTTATATCGGACATGGGCGGCCTCCTTCGCTTCGCAAGTGAGTGATTTATAGCGGCTTTTGTGAAACTGCACCCGAAAATCTCCCTGTCTTTGCGTTCGCTCAAACCGGTGCTGGCGCGCTGCGGTTAGGTTCCTGCCCGCAACTGACCTGACAGGACCATCTATGAGACCGTTTCCCGCCGCCATCGCCCGCCCCATGAATTTTCTGCCCCTTGCCGTGGTGCAGCGAGCGACGGCGGCGATGCTGGCGCAGATCATGAAACGACATCCCGATCTGTTCGGTCGGCTGGGAGAACATTGCAACAAGCGTTTTACCTTTCTTCCCGTCGATCTGCCCTTCGCCTTCATGGTGGAACCGGCGCGTCCCGCCATCACCGTCAGCCGCAAGGGCCGCCTGCCGAAGGCGGATGCGGCGGTCGAGGGGCCACTTTTCATGCTGCTTGCGCTGATGGAGGGGCGGCAGGATGCCGATGCGCTGTTTTTCTCGCGTGATCTGAGTGTGACCGGCGACATGGAGGCGACGCTGGCGCTGCGCAATGCGCTCGATGACAGCGGCATCGACCTGCCGCGTGATCTCGGTTCATTTGCCGGACCCTTTGCGCCGGTGGTAACGGGCCTCGCGAACCGCTTGCGTGGCCATGTTCTATCCGAAACGCGGGGAGGTGAGGCATGGAACTGATCTGTCCGGCGGGAACGCCCGCCGCGTTCCGCGAGGCCGTGGATGCCGGCGCAGACGCGGTCTATTGCGGGTTTCGCGATGAGACCAATGCTCGCAATTTCCCCGGCCTCAATTTCTCCCGCGAAGAGCTTGCCCAAGCCATCGCTTACGCGAAGAAACGCGGCGTGCAGACCTTCGTGGCGCTCAACACCTTCATGCGTGCTGGCAATGAGGATATCTGGTATCGCGGCGCGGCCGATGCCGTGAAGGCGGGAGCGGATGCGTTGATCCTTGCCGATTTCGGCCTGATGGCGCATGTGGCGGAACACCATCCGCAACAGCGCATACACGTCTCCGTGCAGGCTTCTGCCTCCAATGCCGATGCGGTGAATTTTCTCGTCGATGCCTTCGGCGCAAAACGCGTGGTGCTGCCGCGCACGCTGACGATTGCCGACATCGCCCGGCTGGCGCGGCAAATCCGCTGCGAGATCGAAATCTTCGTGTTTGGCGGCCTCTGCGTCATGGCGGAGGGACGGTGTTCGCTGTCCTCCTATGCCACAGGCAAATCACCCAACATGAACGGCGTCTGCTCGCCGGCAAGCCATGTGCGTTACCGGCAGGATGGGCAGGAGCTGGTATCGGAACTCGGCGATTACACCATCAACCGCTTTCCGGCCGGAGAGGCGGCGGGTTACCCAACGCTGTGCAAGGGGCGTTTCGAGATTGCCGACGACAAGTCCTATGCCTTCGAGGACCCGGTATCGCTTGACGTGATGGACCAGATCGATGCCTTGCGCGACGCGGGTGTGAGCGCGCTGAAGATCGAGGGCCGCCAGCGCGGCAAGGCCTATGTGGCGGAGGTGGTGTCCACCCTGCATCGCGCGCTGGCCGCCAGCGCCGAAGAGCGGGGACGGCTGCTCTCACGCTTGCGGCTCTTAAGCGAAGGCCAGCGCACAACTGTCGGTGCTTACGAGAAACGCTGGAGGTGATGGCGATGGCAAAAACCGCAAAGGCCACATTGGCGCTCGGCCCGGTCCTTTATCTCTGGCAGGGCGAGAAATGGCGCGATTTCTATTTCCGCATCGCCGATGAGGCTCCTGTCAGCCATGTCTATCTCGGCGAAACCGTCTGTTCCAAACGGTTTCATTTCACCGAGGCGCATCTGGCCGAGGTGATCGAGCGGCTGGAGAGTGCCGGAAAACAGGTGATCCTCTCGACGCTTTCACTGGTGACTCTGGAGCGGGAAAGCCGCCAGCTGCGAGGCTTGATCGCCGACAGTCCCTATCCCGTCGAGGTAAACGACCTTTCGGCGCTCGGCCTGTTGCACGGCACGCCGCATGTCGTCGGGCCAATGGTGAATGTCTACAATGCCGCCACCGCGCGGCTGCTCGCCTCGCGTGGGGTGACCGCCATCTGCCTGCCGCCGGAGCTGCCGGTAAACTCGGTGGAGCGTATCGTGGCGGAGACACCGGATGTTGAATTCGAGATTTTTGCTTTCGGCCGCCTGCCGCTCGCCATTTCGGCGCGCTGCGCCCATGCCCGCGCCAAGGGCAATATCAAGGATAATTGCCAGTTCGTCTGCGGTGACGATCCGGACGGACTACCTGTCCGCACCCTCGACCGGCAGTCGTTTCTGGCGCTGAACGGCGTGCAGACGGTGTCGCACACCTGCCAGTCGCTGCTTGGAGAGTTGCAGGATTTGGCGGCCACCGGGATCGCCCGCTTCCGGCTGTCGCCGCAGGATTGCGACATGGTGGCCGTGGCGCAGATCCACGACGATGTTCTCGCCGGCAGGGTGGATGTGGAAAACGGTCTCCACCTTCTGCGAAAAGCCTATCCCGACGTGCCTTTTTCCAATGGTTTTCACCACGGGCAGGAAGGGGCGGCCTGGATCGCCCGTGCCCGCAACACGGCGCATGGAGCGAACCTATGATGATGAGCGGACAAAACCAGCAAGCGGCCGTAGCACCGGGCGGGGCGGATATTGCGGCGGCGATCCATCTGGTGCGCAATGTCGTTTTGCAGAGCGCACTCGATTGCGGTTGCCGCGACAAGGTGCATGAGGCCCTGCGCGAACTTGAGGATTTTGAGCGCCAGCGCAATATCGTCAAGCTTCTGGCCGCCGCCCGCGAGGAGCGGCGCAAGATCGGGCTTCTGACTGAGATGCTGGCGGATTTTGCCGAGGACGATACGGTCGATGAAGGCGTCCTCGAAACGGCGAGCCTGATGTTTCTCGACATCGCCGCCGCCGCTCAGGAAGGATCGCGAATTCTGCGCGACGCCCTGTCTCTCAGGACAGGCGAATAGGCCTGCTTTCCGGCGCTGTTTGATCCTGCGCAAAGAGCGACCGCTTGCAAAATGTCACTTCCAGATGGGTGACGCGCCTGTGGCCGAAGATCGACCCGAGTGGGCGTCACACGCATCACGGCGCGTTCGGCGCGAACAAGGATCAGGACCATGGCTCATCTCACCCGTCGTCAGGCGCTTTCGGCCTTTTCGGGATTGACGGTGGCGACACTTGCCGCGCCGCATCTTCTGAAGGCGGAAACGCCACTCACCTTCTATGGCCCTCCTGCCGCGCCCTCAGCCGTGCTGGCCCATGCCGTAAAAGGCGGGTTCCTGAAGGATGTCGCACCTGGGGCCGTCTTCAAGGCCTGGAAAACGCCGGATGAAATGCGCGCCGCTGTCGCCTCCGGCTCCATGGGGGCGGTAGTGATGCCGAGTTATGGGGCCGCCAATCTCCATAATCGCGGCCTTGGCCTGGGGCTTCTAAACGTGCTGACCACCGGTCTGCTTTACGTCGTGTCGAAGGACGAGACGCTGACCTCGCTGGAAAGCCTTTCCGGCAAGACGCTGGCTTTGCCTTTCAAGAACGATATGCCCGATTTCGTGCTGCGCCGCCTTGTTGCCGAGAACGGCTTGAAGCCCGGCGATATCACGCTGGAATATGCGGCTTCGCCACCGGAAGCCGTGCAATTGCTGCTGACGGGCCGGGTGGACGCGGCCCTGCTCAGTGAACCGGCTGCGACCGCTGTGTTGATCAAGGCAAAGTCGTTTTTCATGACCGTTCACCGCACCATCGATATCCAGCAAGAATGGGCAAGGGTGGCGGGCAAGCCGGAAATCCCGCAGGCGGGTCTCGCCCTGACGTCGCAGGTTCAGCAAAAGCTCGGCAAGGCGGGTATAGAGGCTTTGCAGGCGGGCATGGAAACGGCACTTGCCAGTGCCGCCGCTGACCCGCAAACGGCGGCCGCCGGCGCGGCCGATGCCCTAGGTTTCCCACCGGAAATCATCGCCGCTTCCTTCCCGACAAGCCATTTGTCGGCGCTGAAGGCGAGCGCTGCGCGCGCCGATCTCGAGGCATTTTACGACGAGCTCGCCAAGGCCGACCCGGCAATCATCGGGGGGCGGCGGCCGGATGACGGCTTTTATCTGGTGTAGCAGGCATGAACCGCATTCTTGAAAGTCTTGGCTGGACCGGCCGCTATCTCTGGGCGGGCTGGGCCGGGCTTTCCGGCATTTTCTGTTTTCTCGCCGCCTGGCAGGCGGGGCATGAGATTTACGGCTCCTTCATCCTGCCCTCGCCGGGTGAGACTTTCGCGGCAATCGGGCTTCTGGCGGCGCGGCCGGATTTCTTCGCCATCCTGTCGCAGAGCGCCATCAGGGCATTGACCGGTTTTGCCATCGCTGCCGGCATCGGCACGGTGGCGGGTGTGGCGGCGGGCTACTCATTTGCTGCCATGCGGCTGATGAAGCCTGTTGTCACCGTCCTGCTCGGCGTGCCGCCCATCGGCTGGATTGTGCTGGCGCTCATCTGGTTCGGTTCGTCGGGTGGCACGGCCGTCATGACCGTTGTCATCGCCTCGGCCCCCGTTTCCTTCGCAGGGGCGCTGGAAGGGGTGGCCAAGCGGGACCGTCAGCTGGAGGTGATGGCGCAGGCGTTTGGCGCTCCGTGGTTTTACCGGCTGCGCACCGTCACCATGCCGCATGTGCTTTCCTATCTCTTCCCGGCATGGACGACCACGGCCGGAAGCGCCTGGAAAGTGACCGTCATGGCCGAGCTTCTGTCGAATTCCGGCGGCATCGGCGGTGAACTGGCAACAGCACGGGCGCTGTTCGATATCGCGCAGGTCAGCGCCTGGCTCACCATCACCGTCGCGCTGGCGCTCATCACCGATTACGGCCTGCTGCATCTGCTGCGCGAAGCGCTGGAACGCTGGCGTGCCGCCGGATTGCCATGGGGTGTCAAACGATGAGCGACCATTCCGTCTTGAGTTTCGAGCATGTCGGCCACGCCTTTCTCGGCCGCAGCCTGTTCGAGAATTTCGATCTCCGTATAGCGCCCGGTGAAACAGTCGCCCTGCTTGGTCCCTCCGGCAGCGGCAAGACAACGATTTTGCAGATCGCGGCCGGCATCATCGATCCCGTTCGCGGCCGTGTGCGGCGCAATTACCACCGGCAGGGTCTTGTGTTTCAGGAGCCGCGGTTGCTGCCATGGATGACGTTGATCGACAATATCGCCTATGGTCTCGCTGCGGCGGGTATGCCGAAACGGCAACGGCGGGAGACCGCCGGGCAGTTTGCCCTGGAAGTTGGTCTGGAGGAGACGGATTTTCACAAATATCCGGTCGAGCTTTCCGGCGGCATGCGCCAGCGTGCCGGGGTGGCGCGGGCGCTCGCGGTGGAGCCGGACATGCTGTTTCTGGACGAACCCTTCAGTGCCGTTGATGTCGGCCTGCGCCGGCATTTGCAGGAACTTCTGGTGGATGCCGCTCGCAGGCGTGGTTTCTCCACGCTGCTCGTCACTCACGATCTTCATGAAGCGCTGCTGGTGGCCGACAGGCTGATCGTGCTCTCGGGTGTCGATGGCCGCGTTGTTGCCGCACATACTCCGGCCGGTTCGCCGGGGCGGCGCATGGCGCGCGCGGTGTTCGACGAAGTGGAATTCCTGTCCGAGAGCCCGGCTTTCGCCGAATTGTTTTCGGCAAAGGAGCGGATGCGATGAGACAGCCACCGATCCTTTCGGAAGCCCTGCGGCTGTTTTTCCCTCTGGCCGCCCTGCATGGCGCGGTCTGGCCGTTTTTGTGGATCGTCATCGGCGGCTATGCCCTGCCTTTCGCCAATGTCGTTCCCCCATCGCAATGGCATGCCCATGAAATGATTTTCGGCACCTATGGCATGGCGCTCGCCGGTTTTCTCGGTTCGGCAGTGCCTGAATGGACCGATACGAAAGCGGCAGCGGGCCGCACGCTGCTTTGTCTCGCCGGCCTCTGGCTGCCGGGTCGCCTGATCGGCTTCGTCGGGGCCGATGCGTGGAGCCTGCTGGCGGGCTTTTTTGATCTGGCGTTTCTGCTCGCGCTCTCCGTGCTTATCGGCAAGGCGATGCTGGTGCGGCGAACGACGAGACATCTGGCGTTCCTCGTCTGGCTCATTTTGTTTGCGGCAATGGAGACGGGCGTGCGCTACGCCTGGTGGATCGGTGATCTGGAACTTGCAGCCCGCTTTCTGGAGGCGGCGCTGTGCATCTTCACCGTGCTGTTTTCGCTCTCGGCCGCCCGCATCAATGTGGTCGTCATCAATCTGGCGCTCGATCCGAGCGGCGAGACCACACCTTACCGGCCACATCCCGGCCGCCAGCACATGGCGGGCGCCATGGTGACGTTATACATGGTGGCAAAACTCTTCTTTCCGGAAAGCGATGTTTGCGCCTGGCTGGCGCTTGCGGCCGGTGCGGCATTTTTTGACCGGCTGGCGGAATGGTTCATCGGGCGGGCCGCTTTCAAGACCGAGGTGCTGCTGCTCGGTCTCGGCAATGCCTTTGCAGGTGCGGGTTTTCTGGCGCTCGGGGCGGGGCGGCTCGGTTTTTCCGTCACGCCCGCCGCTGGCCTGCACCTGTTGTCGGTGGGCGCACTTGGCTGCGCCATCATGGCGGTGTTCATCATTGCCGGGCTGCGGCATACCGGACGCAACCTGACATATCTGCCGTGGCAGGCGCATATGGCCGCCGCCCTGATGGTGGCGGCCGGGCTGATCCGCATCCTGCCGGAATTCGATTTCGCAGCGTTCGTGTCACCCTATCATCACGGCCTCAGTGCTATCCTGTGGGCGGCAAGTTTCGGCGTCTGGCTTCAGGGCTTCCTGCCCTTCATGCGTGCGCCCGGTGTTGATGCAGGGGGAGCCTGTGGCTGAGGTGCAACGTGTTCCTCTCACCTTCCGCCTTCGTGTCGCCTGATTATTTTTTTGGCAAAAGCGCAATATGAAATCAGTGACTTAGGCCGGCCCTATTGATGAATGTTATTTCTAATAAATAATCAATAAAATCAAGTGGTTGAATATTTCTGCCTTTTGGCCGATGATAACTCGAACCGAACAGGGAAACGCGAATATGCCCAAAATAGTCGCGCCTCTGCACGCAGATGGAAAGCCGAGCCGGACGAGGGAGCTTATTACCTTCGCCGTTCTGGCTTTTGGGATCTGGCCTGTGCTGGCGGTCGGATTTGTCGGAGCCTATGGTTTTATCGTCTGGATGTTCCAGATCATTTACGGGCCGCCGGGACCACCCGGCCATTGAGGGCGAATGACGATGCAAGTCTCTCTCACCCGGCGTGACTTTCTGCGCGGCGGACAAAAACGGGAAACACGTATCTGTCCCCCCGGGGTCGCGTTGAGCGACCTCGCCGCCTGCAGCGGTTGCGCAAAATGCGCGGAAGTCTGTCCCACCGGCATCATCACCATGTCGGGTGGCTTGCCCTTGGTCGATTTCTCAGCCGGGGAGTGCACCTTTTGCGGCAAATGCGCGGAGGCCTGTCCCGAGCCGGTTTTTGCCGCCCCTGCGGCGCAGCGCTTCGATCATGTCATGGCGATTGGCGATGGGTGTCTCGCCTTCGGCAATGTCGATTGCCAGGCCTGTCGCGATGCCTGTCCGACCGAAGCCATTCGGTTTCGTCCCCGCCGTGGCGGCCCCTTCGTGCCCGAGCTTATCGAGGATGCCTGCACCGGCTGCGGGGCTTGTGTGTCCGTCTGCCCGACGGGTGTGATCAAGATCAAGGAAACAGCCACGGAGATGCAATATGCCTGAAAATAGAGGCCGGTATCATGTTTCAAGTGCTGTCGTGGCGGTGATGCCGCAGATGCGGGACGCCGTGTTCGCAACGCTATTAACCCTCGACAATGTCGAGGTTCATGCCGAGGGCAACGGCAAGATTGTCATCGTCATAGACGGCACGAGCACCGGCATGCTGGGCGATACGCTCACTTATATTTCGACACTCGACGGTGTGATTGCCGCCAACATGGTTTTCGAACACGTCGACACAGAGGAGACAGGCGGCGATGAGCAGCGAACTGACGCGGCGTGATCTATTGAAGGCCCATGCCGCCGGCATTGCGGCGGCAACGGCGGGCATTGCACTGCCGGCTGCCGCCCAGCCGGTGCCGGGTGGTGTGTCCGCATTGCAGATCAAATGGTCGAAGGCGCCCTGTCGCTTCTGTGGCACGGGCTGCGGCGTCATGGTGGGTGTCAAGGAAGGCAAGGTTGTCGCCACCCATGGCGACATGCAGGCGGAGGTCAATCGCGGCCTCAACTGCATCAAGGGCTATTTCCTGTCCAAGATCATGTACGGCAAGGACCGGCTGCAGACCCCGCTTTTGCGCAAGAGAAACGGCGTCTACGCCAAGGATGGCGAGTTCGAGCCGGTGAGCTGGGACGAGGCCTTTGACGTGATGGCGCAGCAGTGCAAGCGGGTGTTGAAGGAGAAGGGGCCGACCGCCGTCGGCATGTTCGGCTCGGGCCAGTGGACGATCTTCGAAGGCTATGCCGCGACCAAGCTGATGCGGGCCGGTTTCCGCTCTAACAATCTTGATCCCAATGCCCGCCACTGCATGGCCTCTGCGGCCTATGCCTTCATGCGCACCTTCGGCATGGACGAGCCGATGGGCTGTTATGATGACTTTGAACATGCCGACGCCTTCGTGCTCTGGGGTTCGAACATGGCGGAGATGCATCCCATTCTGTGGACCCGCATCGCCGACCGGCGTCTGGGCTTCAACCATGTGAAGGTGGCGGTGCTTTCGACCTTCACTCATCGCAGCATGGACTTGGCCGATGTTCCGATCATCTTCAAACCGGGTACGGACCTCGTCATCCTCAATTACATCGCCAACCACATCATCAAGACCGGCCGCGTCAACGAAGACTTCGTGAAGAACCACACGAGATTCGTGCGCGGAGTCACCGATATCGGTTATGGCCTGCGTCCCGACAATCCGGTGGAGGTGAATGCCGCCAATTCCGCTGATCCGACGAAGACGGAAGCGATCGATTTCGAGACCTTCAAGGACTTCGTGTCGGACTATACGCTGGAAAAGGCCGCGGCCATGACCGGAGTGGAAGCCGGGTTTCTGGAGGAACTGGCCGAACTTTACGCCGACCCGAAACGCAAGGTCATGTCGCTCTGGACCATGGGTTTCAACCAGCATGTCCGCGGCGTCTGGGCCAACCAGATGGTCTATAACATCCATCTTCTGACGGGCAAAATCTCCGAGCCGGGCAACAGCCCGTTCTCACTCACTGGCCAGCCGTCTGCCTGCGGCACGGCGCGCGAGGTGGGAACCTTCGCCCACCGCCTGCCGGCGGACATGACGGTGACCAACCCGGAACATCGCAAACATGCCGAGGAAATCTGGCGCATCCCGCACGGCATCATCCCGGAAAAGCCGGGTTACCACGCCGTGCAGCAGGATCGCATGCTGCATGACGGCAAGCTGAATTTCTACTGGGTGCAGGTCAACAACAACGTTCAGGCCGGTCCCAACACCAAGAACGAGACCTATCTGGGTTATCGCAATCCCGAAAACTTCATCGTGGTCTCGGATGCCTATCCGACCATCACCGCCATGAGCGCCGACCTTATCCTGCCCGCCGCCATGTGGGTGGAGAAGGAAGGAGCCTACGGCAATGCGGAGCGGCGCACCCATGTCTGGCACCAGCTGGTGGAGGTGACAGGCGAGGCGCGCTCTGATCTCTGGCAGCTGGTGGAGTTTTCCAAACGCTTCACCACGGATGAGGTCTGGCCGGCGGAACTGCTGGACGCCAATCCCGCTTATCGCGGCAAGACGCTGTTTGAGGTTCTCTACAAGGACAGCGATGTCGGCAAATTCCCGCTGAGCGAAATCAATGCGGATTATAAGAACCAGGAATCCACGGATTTTGGCTTCTACCTGCAAAAGGGTCTGTTTGAGGAATATGCCGCCTTCGGGCGTGGTCACGGCCACGATCTGGCGCCTTACGATGCTTATCACGAAGTGCGCGGCATGCGTTGGCCGGTGGTGGACGGCAAGGAAACACTGTGGCGTTACCGCGAGGGTTACGACCCCTACGTCAAGCCGGGTGAGGGCGTGAAATTCTACGGCAACAAGGACGGCAAGGCGGTCATCATCGCGGTGCCTTACGAGCCGCCGGCCGAATCCCCCGATGAGGAATTCGATACCTGGCTGGTGACGGGCCGCGTGCTGGAGCATTGGCATTCCGGCTCCATGACCATGCGCGTGCCGGAGCTCTACAAGGCCTTTCCCGGCGCGCGTTGTTTCATGAATGCCGATGATGCGCGCAAGCGTGGGCTCAATCAGGGCGCTGAAATCCGCATCGTTTCGCGCCGTGGCGAAATTCGCTCCCGCGTGGAAACGCGCGGCCGCAACCGCATGCCGCCCGGCGTCATCTTCGTTCCCTGGTTTGATGCCAGCCAGTTGATCAACAAGGTGACGCTCGACGCAACCGATCCCATCTCCAAGCAGACGGATTACAAGAAATGCGCAGTCAAGATAGAGCCAGTCGCATGATCGGGAAGCACGGATGGATCGCCGCCACGCTTTTGGTCGTGGCCCTGGCGACGGGGGCCGTTGCGCAGATGGTGCCGGAATTGTCCGGTCCGCGTGGCGACGCCATGAAGACCGAGCCCGCCAAACCCCTGCCGAAATGGGTGATTGACGATATCAGGCGCATGCGCGCCTATCCCGAACAGCCGCCGGTCATCCCGCATTCAATCGACGGCTATCAGCTGTCGGTCAATGCCAATCGCTGTCTGTCCTGTCACAAGCGCGAATTTACGCAGGATTCCGGCGCACCGATGATCAGCGTCACCCATTACATGACGCGGGAAGGCCAGATGCTGGCGGATGTTTCGCCACGGCGTTATTTCTGCACCGCCTGTCATGTGCCGCAGGCTGATACCCGGCCGCTCGTGCCCAACACGTTTGAGGACATGAGCACGATGGGCGTCAAACCGGCGGGTAGCGAATGATGATCGCCCGAGTGAAAAAGCTCCTCGCCTGGCTATGGGCGGTCCTGACGACGCCGGCCGCCACGCTCAGCCTCGCCTTCCTCACGCTCGGCGGTTTCGTCGGCGGCGTCATGTTCTGGGGCGCCTTCAACACGGCGCTCGAAATGACCAACAAGGAAGCCTTCTGCATTTCCTGTCATGAGATGAGAGCAAATGTTTATGAGGAGCTGACCCGGACGGTGCATTTCTCCAACCGTTCCGGCGTGCGCGCCTCCTGCCCGGATTGTCATGTGCCGCATGAATGGACCGACAAGATTGCCCGCAAGATGCAGGCTTCCAAGGAGGTCTGGGGCAAGATTTTCGGCACCATCGATACGCGCAAGAAGTTTCTCGACCATCGCCTGGAGCTTGCACAGCATGAGTGGTCGCGCCTGAAAGCAAATGACAGCCTTGAATGCCGCAACTGCCACTCCTCCGCCGCCATGGACTTTACCAAACAGACGCAGCGTGCCGCAGACATCCATTCTAAATATCTGCTGACGGGCAAGGCCACCTGCATCGATTGCCACAAGGGCATCGCCCATGAATTGCCGAATATGGAAGGCATCGATCCCGGCTGGAAAATGCCGCCGGCGCTCAACGATGAACCGGGACAGACGGCGTCTGCGGTCGATGATCTGCGCCGCGCCATGAGCGATGTGCACCGGAACGTTTTCTGAGCATCAGGTGCGGGCATGGGAAGCCGGGGTCAGGCCCGTCCGGCTTCCTCGATGAACCGGCGCAATAGCGGCAGATGCCGTCTTTCGGCAAGGCAGACGGCGTATTCGTCGATCAGTTCGCGGGCATCGCCCAGAGGAACGAAGGAAAGCCGCGCATCGTGGCCGAATTCCAGATCGGCGACCACGCCGCATCCCACCCCGTTGGCAATCGCTTCCCGCACGCCTTCTCTGGAGGAGATTTCGATCACCGGCTGGATGGTGATGCCGTGATCGGCAAGGTTTTTTTCGAAGATTTCACGCGTGCGCGATCCGCGCTCTCGCATGACGAAGGACAGGCCTTCCAGTTCGGCCATAAGAACGTTCTGCCGCGCCGCCAGCGGATGCGAGACGGGGACGCATAGACCAAGCCGCATGCTGAGAAACTTGACGCCGTAAAGGCGCGGATCGTCGGGCGCTCGGGCGGTGATGGCGACATCGGCCCGGTAATCGATGATCTGCTCCACCACCCGTGCCGAATTGTCGACCGAAAGGGAAAAGGTCAGCTGCGGCCGCTCGGCCTTCAGCCGCGAAAGAATGGGAAGCGGCAGAATTGGGCCATCGGCTGCCACGCGTAAGTGCCCGCCCGCGGCACTTTCCCCACCGCGAAGGAGGGCTTTCGCCTCATTTTCCGCCTGGAACAGGCGCGCGGTGATTTCGAACAGGCGTTCGCCCTGCGGGCTAAGGCTTACCCCCCGCGGTTTTCTTTCCAGAAGGTTCACGCCGCTGATCGCCTCCAGTTCCCGCACATGGGCCGAAAGGGTGGACTGGCTTATCGCCATGTCCCGTGCAGCCTGGGAAAAACCACCCGATTGCGCGACGATATGAAAGGCCTTCAGCTGCGTGGTCGACATGGGGTCCTGTTCTGCCGCCGGTCGACACGACTGGCGTCGATGCGGAGTAATTATCGGTGAAAACGCTGACAACTCCATGACGCCTGCGGGATGACTTTATTAACCTCACTGCGAAACCGATGGCGGGCATGGGAAATCGCTATGGCGCGTTTACGATTTGTTAGGAATTCGTCATCGGCGCGTTAGTCGCTGTCCTTAATCGTGCCGGCATGGCCAAAGGGCCAACCCGTTTCACGCAAAAAGGTCAATGAGATGACGACACCTCAAAACTCGATCGCCAATCCCATCGAATCCTCTTCTGATTGGCTGCTGGCCATTCCTCGCCTGTCGCGCGAGCAGGGCATTCTCATTTCGCCGAACGGCATTGGCCTCGCGACCTCCTACAGCCTCGTTTACGACGCCTACTTCCCGACAGGCGGTTTTGCGGCGAACGGCGCCAAGTGGATACCCTTTCTGCAGACAGATCCCACCAATGCCAGCGACAACGATATTTTCGGCAAGACCGTCGGCATGGAACGCTACGGCCTCGGCACAAGCGGCGATTTCCGCGGCACGGCCAGGCTGGACGCCTGGAACCGTATCGGTCTGACGATCGAAAAAGACGCCAGCGGCGGCGTATCGATGAAGAAATACATTAACGGCGATTTCATCTCGGAACAGAAGATTGCCGCCTCCGGCGCGGGACGTTTCGCAATCGACCTCGCCAAGGGCTTCCTGATCTTCTCCGATGATAACGGGCAGACCTCTGCCGGTTACCTCAGCAATCTTCTCTTCTTGAAAGGCGCGCTGACGCAGGACGAGATGGCGGTCCTTGGCGGCGTCAAGGCGGGCGGTATTCTGCCGGATACGATGAGAGAGGCGGTTCTCGCCTCCGCCCCGCTTGAATTCCGGTTTACAGAGGGTTCTACCGCACCGGCCATTGGCGAGGGCGCCATCGGTGGCAAGAATGTAGAGCTTTCGACCACGACGGCAAAGGACGCTGGAATTCCGGCTGTCGGCGAACTGCCTGCGCCGGTCGATCCGGCCGCCGCCGCCAAGACCGCCGCCATCAAGGACATGATGGTGACGCCCGATGCGCAGAATGTCACGCTTGACCTTTCCAAGCATTTCTCCGGCGAAAACCTCACCTTTACCGTGCAGAACAGCAAGAACGAGATCCTCACCGCGGCGGTGACGGACGGAAACAAGCTGGTGCTCGACTTTTCGGCTCTCGGCCACTCCGACATCCGCGTGACGGCCACCGACGCCGCCGGCACAAGCGTTACGGACGACTTCCGCGTGCGTGTGGCAGGCCCCAATGCCTACACCATCGCCGTTTTTCCCGATACGCAGGACTATACGTCCAATGACGGCATCAAGCATGTATTCGGCGAAATGACGCAGTGGCTGATCGACAACCGCCAGAACCACAAGATCGTCTTCATGAGCCATGTGGGTGACGTCACCCAGAACAATCAGAGCGGCGAATGGGACATCGCCGAGGCGGCGCTGCGCAAGCTCGACGGCAAGCTTCCTTACGCGATCCTGCCCGGAAACCACGATCAGGCGAATGGCGGAAGTGCCGCCGACCATTCTTCCAACGAACTGGATCGCCGTTTCTCGGCGGAAAAGCAGGCCGCCACCAATCCCGGCGTCTTCGGTGGTGCTTACGATCAGGAGCAGGCTGCCGGGCGCAATACCTATAGCACCTTCACCGCTCCTGACGGCACCAAGTGGCTGTCGATCTCGCTCGAATTCGGCCCGCGCGACGACGTGATCCGCTGGGCGGGCGACGTGATCGAGAAATATCCCGACCATCGCGTCATGCTGGCGACGCATTCGCTGACGAGCTATGCGACGCGCCAGGACAATCTGGCCCTGCCGCTTTATGACGAAGGCGCCGGTTACGACTATGGCATGCGCACCGACCAGCGCGGCGCAAACGACGGCGAATATGTCGCCCGCATATTGCTGTCGCGTTATCCCAACATCGTCATGACCTTCTCCGGCCATATTTTCGGCGACGGCGCGGAAACGGACATCACCTACAACCAGTATGGCGAACCGGTCTTCCAGTTCCTCGTCAACTACCAGAACGGCGTGTCGCGCGAAATTACCGGCAATGGCGATCAGGACAAGGGTGACAATGGCGGTAACGGCGCGATGCGCCTGATCACAATCGATCCCGACAATAACCGCGTCACCACCGAAACCTATTTCACCGCCTTCGACGATTATCTCGACGGTTATCGCACCAAGCCGGAACTCGATCGCGACGGCCTGACCGGTTATTATCGCGGCCATCAGGAAGTGTTTGAGAATGTCTATGTCGGCAAGGGCACGGCGCGCGCCATGGCCGAGGCCGGGGACGACATCGTCGCCAACGCCACTGCTGGCGCGTCTTCCGCAAGCGTCGCGTTATCCGGTGCAAAGTCGCTGCTCGCGGGTGAGGTTCAGAGCTTCGTCTGGACCGACAAAAATGGCGATATCGTCGCCGAAGGCAAGGAAGCGGTGGCCGATCTCGCTCTCGGCAAGCACAAGCTGACCCTGACGGCAACGGATGTGAACGGCGTCAAGACCAGAGACACGGTCGATGTTCTGGTGCGCGGCGACCGCACTCTGCTTGTTGAAAACTTCAACGACGGCAAGGCCGACGGCTGGGCCACCGATTTCGGCGGCGCCGACGGCAATACCGGAGCTTTCCTGCTAAAAGGAACGGTATTTTCCCGGCCGACCGGCAGCGCCAATCTCGCCGCGCCGGAGGCCGCGCTTTTCGACCAGAGCGATGCGGTGGGCAACAAGCTCGTTTATACCGCCGCTCAGTCGGCTGGCTGGAGCGACTACGTGCTGGAGGCGACGCTCACTCAGCTCGATAACGATGCGATGGGCGTCTATTTCTTCTACAAGGATGCGAATAATTATTATCGCTTCGCCATGGACGGTGAAACAAACCGTCGCCAGCTGGTAAAGGTCGCCGATGGCAAGGCGGTTCTGCTCGCCGAGGTCAAAGAAGGCACGCCTTATAACACGGAAATCCCGCTGACGGTTGCCGTAGTTGGCGGTGCCATCAACATTTTCCTCGGTGACAAGAACGTGTTCGGCGGCCCCCTCATGGACGCGACCGCACCGCTTTCCGGCGGCACTATCGGCGTCTATTCCAGTGGCCAGCGCGCTTCGGTCTTTGACGATATCGTTGTCACCAGGGCCGTTACGACCGCAAAAGCGGGTATCGACCAAAGAGCCTATGACATCGATGGCGACGGCAAGGCTTCCGTCACGCTCGATGCGTCGGGTTCCTTTGGACCTGAGCAACTCACCGGATTCGTCTGGACGGACCTCAAGGGCAATGTCGTCGCAACCGGCAAGAAGGCCGATGTCGCCCTCGATGCCGGCGTCAACAAGCTGCTTCTGAAAGTGACCTCCGCCAATGGTTCCGTTTCGACGGATCGCATCGATGTCACGATCGTCGACCGGACGAAAATCCTGGTCGCCGAGGATTTCTCCTCGGCCGAGGCAATGGCGCGTTTCAAGGTTTTCGACGAGGGCGAACTCGGCGGTATCGGACCGGACGGCAAAGCGTCCGAATGGCTGGTCTCCGATGGCAAACTGCTTCAGACGACCGGACTTGCCAGCCGCGAACTGACGTGGACTGGAGCAACGGCGACAGACTACTGGCAGCGCGGCTGGAGCCCGCTTGGCGATGGCGTTAACGTCCTTCGTCTCGGCACCTACGCCCTGTTCAATGACCCGGCGGCGCTTGCCTGGACCGATTACGCCATTGAGGCGACAATCCAGACGCCAGACAAGGACGGTCTCGGCTTCCTGTTCCGCTACAAGGACAGCAAGAATTACTACAAGCTGGAACTGGATGCTGACGGCATTCTCGACCGCAGTCCAAGAAACGGCGCCGGCAGCATCTTCAACCTCGTGCGCATGAAGAACGGCATCGAGGAAATTCTGGCCCAGGTTCCGGGTAAATACGAACCCGGCCAAGCGATGAAACTGCGCGTCGAGGTCGTCGCCGACAAGATCACCGCCTTCCTCAATGACGAGGCCCTGTTCGCCTATCCGATCGGCGACCGCGAACTCGATGCTGGTACCTTCGGCCTTTATTCCTGGGGCAATGCCGGCCTGACCTTCGACAATCTGACTGTCGTCGACCTGAAATTCGGGCTTGATGCAGGCAATATCGTCAACGGTACCGATGGGCACGACTTACTTGAAGCCAAAACTGCCGACACGACGATCCTCGGCCGTGACGGCAATGATACGCTCCTCGGCTCAACAGGCGATGATCGTCTGGACGGTGGCAATGGTGACGATGCGCTGATTGGCGGCGCGGGCCGCGATGCGCTTTCCGGCGGTGCCGGCAATGACAAGCTCTGGGGCGATGCCGGCGACGACATGATTTCGGGTGGTCTTGGCGACGATTTCATCGAGGGTGGCCGTGGCAATGACCTGCTGATCGGTGGCGATGGATCGGACCTCTATCGTTACGGGCGCGGCGATGGTTCCGACACCATCTTCGAGGCTGCGCCGGCATCTCGGGCGACCGACATTCTTTACCTGCACGATATTGCCAGAAATGAAGCCGTTCTGCGCAAATATGGCCAGTCCGTCGAAATCGAACTGGCGGGCGGCGAAAAACTGTCGCTGCACAACCAGCTGGCGGATGGCGGTATAGAAATGCTGCGTTTCGCTGATGGTACAAACCTCAGCCGCGAGGCCATCGCCAAGGGCCTCGTGAACCGTGGTCCGGTCGCCGTGTCCGACACACTTGCCGCGATTGATGAGGATGCCGTGTCCTTCCTCATTCCGTTCAGCGCCCTGCTCGCGAATGACAAGGACGCCGATCTGGACGTATTGACAGTGGCTAGCGTTTTCAGTGTCGTTGGCGGAACTGCGGTTCTGGAAGAAACCGGCATCCGCTTTTCGGCAGCCGCCAATTTCAACGGCAAGGCATCTTTCAGCTACAAGATCGCTGACGGTCGCGACGGTTCCAGCGAAGCGACTGCGGCCTTCACCATCACGCCGGTCAATGACGCGCCTGTCGCCGCCTCGATCGCCGTGACTACCAACGAGGATATCGCCCTTAAAGGCAATATCGTCGCCTCCGACGTCGATGGCGACACACTTTCCTATGCCATCAAGACGGGCGCAAGTGCCTCGAAGGGCACTGTCGCGATGGATGCCGCAACCGGTGAATGGGCCTATACGCCGAACACAAATGTCAACGGAACCGACAGTTTCACGGTTGTCGTTTCGGATGGCAAGGGAGGTAGCGTCGAGAGCGTGGTGACCGTGACGGTCGCTCCGGTCAACGATGTGCCTGTTGCTGTTGCGGACAGGATTGCGCTGGCGGAAAAGGACAAGGCCGCTTTCGATCTCGTCGCCAACGACACCGACGTCGAAGGCGACCGTCTTGCACTCGTCAGCATCGCCGTGACGGCGGTTGCGGGCCTCGCCATAACCAATCAGCAGGCGGCTGCCGCCTTCTCGGTGGTGGACGGCAAGCTGGTTGTCGATCCTTCCTCCGCCTTTGCGGCGCTGGAGGATGGGCAGCTGGCGACCGTGACGCTCAGCTACACGGTTCGTGATGCAAATGGCGGCGAAGCCAAGGGCACCACGACGGTCACCGTGGACGGCTATACCGAATACAACATCGTTGAAGGCGGTAATGGCGACGACATGCTGATCGGGACCAGCCGCAAGGACATGCTCGAAGGCGGCGATGGTGACGACACGATGGTTGCCGGTGAAGGCAACGACATGGTGGATGCCGGAGCCGGTAACGACCGTGTTCTCGCCGGCGAGGGCAATGATGTGATCGACGGCGGCGCGGACAATGACGTGCTGATGGGCGGATCCGGTAACGACGTCATAAGCGGTGGAGCTGGAAACGACACGCTGAATGGCGGCGCAGGTGATGATACGCTGAGCGGTGGCACCGGCAATGATACCCTGACGGGTGGCAGCGGTGCCGACACCTTTATTTTCGCCGCCGGTAATGGTCGCGATGTCGTCACCGACTTCGAGGCCGGTGCCGAGGGCAAGGATGTCGTTCAGCTCTCGAAGGATGTCTTCGCGGACTACCAGACGCTCATCGCGTCCGGTTCCTTCACCAATGGGGAAAACGGCGCTGAGATTGCCTTCAACGATGGCTCTTCCATCACCTTCGCCAATGTGAAGACAGAACAATTCGCCATCGACGACTTCCGCTTCGCCTGAACCATGAAAGGCGCATCCGATCGGATGCGCCTTTTTTCGCTCGCAGGCATCTGTCACCGGTACGTTATCGCCGGCTGATATCGCCATCGCGATCTCAACGGATAGTAAAAATGCGTTTTCACTCTGCCAATAATAATGTTCGCCAGATCAAGGGTGTGTTCGCCGGCTGTGCCGGCGCTTTCATCGGCATTGGGCTGATGAGCGGTCTGGTCAATATTCTTTATCTCACCGGCTCGCTGTTCATGATGGAGGTCTATGACCGCGTCCTGCCAAGCCGCAGCCTGCCGACGCTGGTCGCCCTGTTCGGCATCGTCGTGGTTCTTTACGCGTTTCAAGGCTTGTTCGATGCCCTGCGTGGCCGTTTGCTGGTGCGGCTTTCCGATCGCCTCGATCAGGCGCTGTCATCGAAGATCTACGATGCGGTTCTCGGCCTTCAGCTGCGCTTGCCCGTCAGCGGCCGTCAGGCGCAGCCGCTTCGCGATCTTGATACGATCCGCTCGTTCCTGTCTGGCAGCGGGCCGCTTGCGTTGTTCGACCTGCCCTGGTTGCCATTTTACATTGCCATCTGTTTCGCCTTCCATTTCTGGCTCGGTGTTACCGCGCTTGCCGGCGCCGCCATCCTGACGATTTTCACGCTGATGACGGAGCTGGTGTCACGACGTCCGGTGGAGGAGGCGGCGCGCCACTCCGCCAAACGTAACCGACTGGCCGAAACCAGCCGCCGCAATGCTGATATTATTTCCGTCATGGGAATGGCTTCGCCACTACGCGAACGCTGGCAGGCGGATAACCGCGCCTATGTCCGCGAGCAGAGATCGGCAAGCGACGTTGCATCCGGTTTCGGCGTGGCGAGCAAGGTGCTGCGTATGCTGCTGCAATCCGGCATCCTGGCGGTCGGCGCCTGGCTCGTCATTAATGAGCAAGCGACGCCGGGCATCATCATTGCCGGTTCCATCCTGTCGGCAAGGGCGCTGGCGCCGGTCGATCTCGCCATCGCCAACTGGAAAGGTTTCATTGCCGCTCGGCAAAGCCGCCGACGTCTCGAAAAAACGTTGGCGCTGCTGCCGGAAGGGAACGCGCGCATGGATCTGCCCGCGCCGCACGCCCTTCTGTCGGTCGAGCGGGTCGGTGCAGTTCCGCCGGAAGCGGCCGAGCCGGTATTGCAGGACATTGTCTTTACGCTCGCCGCCGGAAGCGGCCTCGGTGTGATCGGTGCGAGCGGCTCCGGCAAGAGTTCGCTGGCGCGGCTTCTCGTCGGCCTCTGGCGGCCGTTCAAAGGCGCCATTCGGCTGGATGGTGCGACGCTGGACCAGTGGCCGGCCGAGGCGTTGGCCCGCCATATCGGCTACATGCCGCAATCTGTCGAACTGCTGGACGGCACAATCGCCGAAAATATCGCCTCCTTCGATCCGGAAGCGAGTTCGGAAAAGATCATCACGGCGGCGCGTGCGGCGCGAATTCACGATCTCGTTGTCAGCCTGCCGGACGGTTACTCCACCGAGGTCGGAGAAACCGGACGGCAATTGTCGGCGGGGCAGAAACAACGGATCGCCCTTGCGCGAGCGCTTTATGGTGAACCGTTTCTGGTCGTGCTCGACGAGCCGAATTCCAATCTCGATTCAGAGGGTGAGGATGCGCTGACCGCGGCCATTCTCGGGGTTCGCGAACGTGGCGGCGTGGCCGTCATCATTGCCCATCGTCCAAGCGCGCTTTTTGCCGTGGACAAGGTGTTGATGCTTGCCGACGGCCGCCAGCAGGCTTTCGGTCCGAAGGAGGAAGTGCTTGCCAAGGTGCTGCGCCCGCTTGGCGGCACGGCAGGCGCGCTCAAGGTCGTGCAGGCGGCGGAAACAGGAAAGGCTTGAAAATGGATGAATGGCAGACACTCAGGCGCTCGATCCACAATCACCTTGTTGTCGGAGGCCTTGGATTTCTGACCCTGACGGGCCTGTTCGGCGGTTGGGCGGTTGGCACGGAGATTGTCGGCGCGGTAATTGCGCAGGGATCGCTGGTGGTTGAAACCAGCCTCAAGAAAGTCCAGCATCCGGCGGGCGGCGTCGTCAGCGAACTGATGGTGCGCGACGGTGACCGGGTAAAGGCTGGCGATGTGGTGATGCGCATTGATGCGACAATGACGAAGGCCAATCTGGCCATCGTCGTCAAAAGCCTCGATCAATTTACCGCTCGCAAGGCGCGGCTTGAAACTGAGCGCGACCGAGCCGGTAGCGTGGTGTTTCCGCAGGCTTTGCTTGTCCGGGCCGATGATGCCGAGATTGCCGCGGCGATGAACGCGGAGCAGCGTCTTTATGAAACCCGCAAGGCCGTCCGTGAAAGCAAAAAAAGCCAGCTCGAACAGCGTGTGCGGCAGCTTCGTGATGAGATAACCGGCATGGAGGCTGAGCGGGCAGCAAATTTCCGCGAGCAAGGGATGGTCGATGAGGAATTGAACCGCTTTCGCTCCCTGCACGAAAGGGGCCTGATGGAAAGAAGCCGGCTCAGCACGCTGGAGCGTCAGGCAACGGATATCGAAGGCGATATCGGCCGGCTGATGGCGGGCATTGCCGGCGTCGAGGCGAAGATCAGTGAAACGGCACTGCAAATCCTTCAGGTTGATGAGCAATGGTCGGAAGAGGTCGGCTCGGACCTGCGTGAAATGGAAGCCCGCATCGGCGAATATGTCGAGCGGCGCGTGGCGGCTGAAGACCAGTTGAAACGTGTCGATATCATCGCGCCGCAGGATGGCGTCGTGCATCAGCTTTCGGTGCACACCGTCGGCGGTGTTGTGGCGCCCGGTGAGCCGATCATGATGATCGTACCGGAGGTCGACAAGCTGGTGGTTGAGGCCAAGGTTGCGCCGCAGGATATCGACCAGATCTATTATGGTCAGCTGACGAACCTGCGTTTCTCCGCCTTCAACCAGAAGACCACGCCGGAAATCACCGGAACGGTGGAGCGCATTTCCGCGGATGTGACGGTGGACCAGAGAACAGGTGCCAGCCACTACGTGGTGCGTGTCGCAACCTCTCCGGAGCAGATAAAGCGGCTTGGGGAATTCAGCCTGATGCCCGGCATGCCGGTGGAAGCCTTTATCACTACCGGTGAGAGAAGCGTTTTGTCGTATTTTCTCAAGCCTCTGCTCGATCAGGCTAACCGGACGTTCCGCGAGGTCTGACGGTTTGTGCGTCGGGTTATCGGCCGGCAGAAGCGCCGTGACGGGAAGGACAGGCGGCCAGCAGAGGTCTTGCCCATCCTTCCCGTAAACGGTTGGGATGAGGGTGAGCAGAAGCTCAGTGCCGACCTAACCGGCATTTCTTTCTGAAAACGATGCGGCTTGTGACGAAAAGCCGGCCACACAGGATTCCGAAAAAACGAAGCGTCGATATTACCCTCAAGAAAAACGCCGTGCATCCTTCAGGCGCACGGCGTTTTTTATCATAGAACCGGCTTTCCATTGTACGGGCAGCCGGTTCTTTTGTGCTTATGCGTCAGCCGATCTGCGCGTTGTCGTCACGCTTGATGGCGATGACGGCAGAGCGCGGCAGCTTGCCTTCGCCGTCCGGGAAGGGGGCGTCGGGGTGCTGGATGCCGACGAAGTGGGTGCGCTTGTCGCCGGACCATGTCTGGCCGGTGACTTCGGAACCCTTTGGCGCGGTCAGGAAGCGCTCGATGCGGCCGGTGGCCGGGTCGCCCGCCAGCATCTGGTTGTTGCCCTGGCCGGCGAAGTTGCCTTCGTTGCTGTCTTCACCGTCTGTCTGGATCCAGAGCAGGCCGGTACTGTCGAACATCATGCCGTCGGGCGAGTTGAACATGTTGCCTTCGTTGATGTTCGAGGAGCCGGCAAAGGCGTCCTTGTGAACGGAAGGGTTGCCGGCCATGCAGAACAGGTCCCACTTGAACTTTGCATCCGCGTGGTCGTCATTTTCCGGATACCAGCGCACGATCTGGCCATATTCGTTCTTCTCGCGCGGGTTGGCGGCATTGATTGCCATGGCGTCGCCGCCGGCATTCGCACGCAGCTTGCCGTCCTTCATTTCGCCGCGACGGCTGTTGTTGGTCAGCGCGCAATAGGCTTCGATGGCGACCGGGTTGATGGCGACCCATTCCGGGCGGTCCATGGTGGTCGCACCCACCTTGGAGGCGGCCTGACGGGTGAAGACGCAGATTTCGTCGATCTTCATGCCGGTGGTTTCAGGCGTGAGAGCCATCCACTCGCCAGCGCCGTCGTCGGAGAACTTGGCGACGTAGAGCGTGCCTTCGTCGAGCAGTTTGGAGGTATCGCCGCCCGGAACATAGATGCCGTTGGAGACGAATTTGTAGAGGAATTCGCCACGCTCGTCGTCACCCATGTAAACGACGACGCGGCCGTCACGGGCAATCACCACGGCGGCGTTTTCGTGCTTGATGCGGCCGAGCGCGGTGCGCTTGATCGGGGTGGAGGAGGCGTCCGAAGGATCGATCTCGACCACGTAACCGGCGCGGCGTGGTTCGTTCGGGTTCTTGGCAACGTCGAAACGTGCGTCGAATTTCTCATAGGCGTAGCGCGTCTCGGCGACGATGCCGTAACGCTTGTAGTCATCGGGCAACTTGAAGGCGGTATCGGCAGTGCCGAAATAGCCGTTGAAGTTCTCCTCGCAGGTGAGATAAGTGCCCCAGGGAGTGCGGCCGGCGCCGCAATTGTTGAAGGTCCCGAGACAGTCGACACCATCAGGATCGGCTGCGGTCTTGACGAGATCGGAGCCCGCGGCCGGGCCTGAAAGCTTCATCGGCGTGTTGTGGTGGATACGGCGGTTGAACGGGCTGTCGAGAACGATTTCCCAGCCCTCGTTGCCTTCCGCGACTTCCATGACGGTAACGCCCTGCAGGTTCTGCAGTATCTTCACGTCGTCGGCCGTCTTCGGGTTGCCCTTGTCCGTGTGCGGGAGGTTGATTTCCGGGTTTACGTATTCATGGTTGACGGCGATCAGCTGATGGGCGCCGACCATGAAGAGTTCCATGCCGTCGGTGTTTTCACCGAAGACCTTGTCGGAGTTTTCAACGCTGACAGCCTTGGCCGGGTCGAGATCGGGAACGTTGGAGAACAGCGGCTGGCCCCACTTGGCAGCCGGCTTCCAGCTATAGCCTTCCGGCACGTGAATGGTGTGGTCGGTGGCGGCGGCTACCGGCTTGAAGGGGAAGCGGCCGGCGGCGGCTTCCTGCGCTTCGGCCGAAGTGCTGGTCATCAGGTTGCCGAGCGTGCCCATGGCAGCTGCGGCCGAGCCGAAGGCCAGCACGCCACCGAGGAAACCGCGGCGGGAAATTGCGGTCTCGACCACGCGGTCGAAATCGGTTTCGGCCGGCGGCGGGTTTTGCAGTTCATCCCATTCGTCCCAGGACAGCTTGCTCGTATCGATGTCGGTCATGTCGTATCTCCACCGTTTGCATGTTTGGAATCATTCCAACAAGCTGCGTACCGCTTGAGTATTTCACACGGATGACGGGAGGAGTGGCTTTAAATATGAGATTATGAGAACAGAATTTGCCATTTTTCCCTCATTGCGGGAGAAGGACGCGCGTAAGCAGGAGGCCGTCGAAATGGCCAAAGCGGAAGGAAATCTCAGTTCCCTCACGCCAATTGCCGGTGAGGTCGGCGGTCAGTCGAAGTGAGCCCGAGCCATCGGCATCGTAAGCGGATAATTCGGCCGCCTCAAAAAAGAAAAGCCGCTTCACAGTTGGATAAAGCGCCTTGAACAGGCTTTCCTTGGCTGAAAAAATCAGCCCGGTCATGAAGGGATCAATGCCTTTTCCTAGCTTGTGACGCTCATTCGCCGTCAAAGCCTGTGGGGCGATATCGCGGGCTTCCTCTTCGGTCAAAAGCTTTTCGATATCGATGCCGATGCCACAGAAGCGGCTGTTGGAGCCAGCAAGGGCAATCGCCCGGTCGCGGCTGTGGGAAATCGCGCCGACCACGCCTTCGGGCCAAATCGGCGCGCGGTCCTCTCCCATGCCTGGAAAAATGGGCCGGCCGGTGAGATGGCGTATGGCTTCCGCCGCGCATCTACGCCCGGCGATGAATTCCGCCCTGCGTCGGGCCGCAGCGTGCAAAAGCTGCGGCGGCAAGGGAGGGACCTCGCCGCAGCAACCTTCGTCGTCGCTGTAACGAAGGGTGAGGCAATGGCAATCGCATCTGTCGCCCGGCCAAGGCCAGATGGCCTCGGGTGGATCGCCGGAGGCGGCTTTGCGATGAAACGCTGTTGCGATGGCCATGTCCGTCACCCTCATCCAGCGGCCGAGGTCAGGCGGCGAGCGTTGCGCCGCCGTCGACCACGATCTGCTGCATCGTCACGTGGCCAGCCTGATCGGAGGCGAGAAACAGCACCGCATCGGCAATATCGTCCGGCCTTGCGATCTTGCCGAGTGGAATGCCAAGCTTGAACTGCTCCGGCAAGCCGGCAACCAGCCGCTCCTTGCCGTCGGGATTGTTCAGCATACCGGCCAGCATCGGCGTATCGGTGGAGCCGGGTGAGACCACGTTGCAGCGCACGCCATAGGGTGCAAGCTCAAGGGCGGCGCAATGGCTGAGGCTGACCAGCGCCGCTTTGGAAGCGCAATAGGTCAGCATGCCGATGCGCGGTACCACGGCGGCATTGGAGCCGACATTGACGATCGCGCCACGCCGCTGCCGCTTGAAGATGCCGCTCCATTGCCGCAGCAGATAGAACGGGCCTGCGGCATTGACATCCATGCAGGCTTTCCAGTCTTCCGGCGTCAGGCTTTCGCTGTCGCCGAGCCGCAAAATGCCTGCGGCATTGACGAGAATATCAAGACCGCCCCATTCGCTTTCGATTGCCTTGCATACTCTCTCCACCGCCGCAGCGTCGGTGATATCGAGGGTAATCTGGCGGAAGGAGGCTTCCGTTGTGTCGGCCAGAAGATCGAGGCCGATAACCTCGGCCCCTTCCTCGATGAAACGTTCGGCGATGCGGCGGCCGATGCCTTGGGCCGTGCCTGTCACCAGCACACGCCGCCCGGTAAATCTCTGTTGCGTCATTTTTTCCGTCCGCTCAGGCTGCAAGCCGCTTTTCTTCGATCAGCGCCCACCAGGCGGAAAGTGTGGGCACACGCGCAAGCTCATCAAAGCCGACGGTGACGCCGCGTTCCTTCAACTCGCCGGCAAGCTTCATGACCTGCAGCGAGTCCAGCCCGTAGAAGATCAGGTTCTCATCCGGGTCGATCTCACTTTCGTCCTCCACCATTTGCAGAACGCGGGCTTTCAGCCAATCGCGGGTGTCTGTGGCCTGCCCGGTGCCGGTGAGGCGTGCGGTGTCGATCACCACGCCGCAACGTGTCGCTACATATTGCAGCGCCATGCGATGTTCGGCTTCCGAAAAATCGGCAACCCCGTCGCCGATCATGAAGGGCTGGATATCCTTCATGAAAGCTTCCACCGCCGTCATCATGCAGCCGATATGGGCGTAAACGCCGCCGACGATGATCTGGTCGCGGCCCCAGCCTTTCATGCGTTCAGTAAGATCGGAACGCTGGAAGGCGCTGTAGCGCCACTTGGTCAGCACCACGTCATCAGGTGTCGGGGCGAGCTTATCCACCACCTTCTGCAGTTCCGGGTCGACGACGGTGAGGCCCGGTCCCCACATGTCGTTCAGGAGCGCCCGGTCGCCCGGCGGCTGGTCATGCGGTTGAGCCGTGTAGATGACCGGTACGCCGTTCTGAACCGCCCAGGCCTTCACCTTCGCGAGATTGTCTATGAGGGTCGTCATCAGCTTGCCGTCGGCCTCGTAAAACCGCAGGAAATAACGCTGCATGTCGTGAATGAGCAGCACGGCGCGCTTGGCATCGGGCTGCCATTTTGTCTTGTTGGCCGGAAAGCTCGTGGCAACCGGCATCGGATAATCGGAAATAGTAGGGATCGTCATGAAGACCTCGGTGGTTTGGCGCGCCGGGCGGCGCGTAATCTTGTGGTTTGGGGACGCCCTGTTGAGCGTCCCTTTCGATATGAGCGCGTGTCAGGCACTGACGGCGACGGGTGCCGCAAGCAGGTCGCGCAGGTGTTTCTTGTCGATCTTGCCGACGGCGGTGAGCGGCATTGCGTCGATGAAACGCACCCGGTCCGGCAGCTTGTAATCCGCGACGCCGAGAGCGGCGAGATGCTGGCGGATGGCCGGCGCTTTCAGCGTGGGATTGCGCGAGACGACGAAGACGCAGCTTTTCTCACCGAGAAGTTCGTCCTGCATCGCCACCAGCGCGGCATGCGTCACATCAGGGTGCCGCAGGATCAGGTTTTCCACCTCTTCCGAGGCAACTTTTTCGCCGCCGCGGTTGATCTGGTCCTTCACCCGGCCGACGACCCGCAGATAACCTTCGGGCGTGCGCTGCACGACATCGCCGGAGTAATAGAAGCCCTGTTTGTCGAAGACCCGGGCACTGTGCTCGGCGGCGCGGTAATAACCCTGGAACGTATAGGGGCCGCGGGTTGCCAGCATGCCGGCTTCGCCTTCGGGCACATCGTTGCCATCCTCGTCGACAATGCGGATTTCGTCATCCGGGCTGATCGGCCGCCCTTGAGTGGTGAAGACGAGATGGTCGGGATCACCGGCGCGGGTGTAGTTCACCAGACCTTCCGCCATGCCGAAGACCTGCTGCAGCGCGCACCCCAGCACTTCCGGCACCTGGCGGGCCAGCGCTTCGGCGAAGCTTGCGCCGCCAACCTGCAACAGCCTGAGAGATTTCAGCCTTTGGCGATGTGCGGGTGCTGCCTGCAACCACAACGCCACGGCCGGCGGTACCAGCGGCACCATGTCGATGCCGTGTTTTTCGATGAGATCGAAGCAGGCAAGCGGTTCCGGATTGGCCGCCATGACCACCGTGCCGCCGGCGTGAAAGACGCCGAGCGCGCCGGGTGAACTCATCGGGTAATTATGAGCCACCGGAATGGCGCAAAGAAAACGGGTCTGCGGCGAAAGTTCGCAAATCTCCGCGCTGGCCCGGGCGCTGTAATCATAGTCGTTATGCGTCCGGGGGATCAGTTTCGGCGTTCCGGTGCTGCCGCCGGAGAGCTGGAACAGCGCCACCTCGTCTGCCGCCGAAGGGGCGTAGGCCGGCGGATTATCCGCAGGCGCGGCAAGCATCGGTTCAAGGCTGCGCTGCGGCTCCGTCGCGCCCAGCAACAGGGTCAGGGAGAGCTGCGGAGAGGTAGCCTTAAGCCCGTCCAGAAACGCGTCATTGGCGAAAAGCTCATGGCTGCGCGAGGCAATCATCAGTTTGGGCGCGATCTGTTCCGCATAGGAGGTCATTTCCAGCCGGCGATGGCTGAAGAGTGCGTTGACGGGTGCCGCGCCGATTTTGATCAGTGCAAAAAAGACGAGATAAAACTCGGCGATGTTGGGCAATTGCACAAGCGCAGTATCGCCCTTGCCGATGCCTGCCGCCGCAAGATGGCCGGCGAGATTGGAGGATTGCCGGTCGAGTTCGGCATAGGTGAAGCGGCGCTCACCGCAGATCAGCGCCGTCGCATCCGGCTGGCGCTGCACCTGTTCGGTGAGGATGCGGCTCAATGGCCTGTCGATCCAATAGCCGCGCTCGCGGTATCGGCGCGCCAGATCGTCGGGCCAGCGTTCAAATTCGATTGTCATGGTTTGTCCCTGGAAAAATTCGGTCGCGCTCAGGCGGAAAGACCGCAGGCGTTCAGCATGGTTTTGAGCTTGGTCTGCACTTCTGCCCATTCGGATTCGGGTTCCGAGGCCTCCACGATGCCGGCACCGGCGAAAAGCCGCACGGTCTGGCGCTGCACGGTGCCGCAGCGGATCGTCACTACCCATTCGCCGTTACCCTGCGCATCCGTCCAGCCGACCATGCCGGTGAACAGGCCACGCTCGAAGGGTTCAACGAAACGGATGAGACGATGGGCGCGCTCGGTCGGGAAACCGCAAACGGCCGGTGTCGGGTGCAGCAGGCACGCCAGTTGCAGCGCGTTGGTTTCGGGATCGGCAAGACGGCCTTCTATGCGCGTGGAAAGATGCCAGAGCGCGGCCGTATTGATGAGGGATGGTTTTTCCGGAACGTCGAGTTCCGCGCAGCATGGCGAAAGCAGCGAGCGGATATCCTCGATCACCAGACTATGCTCGTAATGGTCTTTTTCCGACGCCGAAAGCCGGTCCGCATTGGCCTTGTCCGCCACCGGGTCGGTCATGCGTTTTGCCGATCCGGCCAAGGGGTTCGAGATGATCTTCTCACCCTGCTTGCGGATGAGCAGTTCCGGGCTGACGCCGATCAGGTCGCCGCCATCCGGAAGCGGAATACGGAACTGGTAACCCTCGCGATTCTGCTTGGCGAGGCTGGCCAGCAATCTTTCCACATTGACCTCGGAGGCGAAGGTCAGTTCACGCATGACGGAAAGCACCGCCTTGCGCACTTCGGAATGGCGGAAATTGATGATGGCATGCTCGACGGCATGTTTGAAACCGGCCTCGTCCGGCAGGCTGTTCTGGCCGACAAGCGCCGGCATGGCCGAATCAGTGGCAATCGGAACCGCTTCGCGCGGACTCCACTCATAGTTGTTGGGGATGTAAAGGCATGATGGTTCGCTGACATCGAAGGGGATTGCGCCGATAGCGATCGGATTGTCCTGTCCAGCCCGATGCGCCCGTTCGAAAGCGCCCTTAATCGCCTGCTGCAAAGGGCTTGCCATGTCTTCGCCACCGCGGGCGGGAAGGGTTATCCTTTCGCGAATACCTTCGGCCCGCAATTGTCCCGTGCCGGAGGTGAACAAAAATTCTCTATTAAAATCAGTAATTTCGTCGGATTCGACGTCATTCGTCCTGAGTGCTCCCGTTTTCATGGGATGCCTCCTGTTCGAGTGGTTGACGATGGCTTATACTTGATTATGATAATCATGTTTTGTCAATCGGTGCAAACTCACATGCTAAATTTAACCCCGATGCAGGTAGCCTATTGGGTCGGCCGAGAGGCGGATGGGATACTCGGAAAAGTTACGCCCCATCTCTATCTCGAGTTCGAGGGGCGGGCGTTTGACGTGGAAAAACTGGTTGTTGCGGTCGAAAAGCTTTGCCGGCGTCACCCCATGCTGAGCCTCAGGATCGATGCTGAAGGGCGTCAATCCGTCGACCCTCTGGGCCGGCCGCTGCGCCTTGATGTGGAGAACCTGACCGCCCTCGATTCGGAGGCGCTGGCGCACCGGCTCGAGGCAAAGCGGCGGGACTGGAGCCATCGGCAAACGGATCTGCGCATCGCATCACCGGCGGCGATCTCGCTCAGCCTGTTGCCGCAGGGACGCAGCCGGTTGCATGTGGATACCGACATGCTGGCGGTTGATCCGGCCAGTGTGCGGATCGTGATGGAGGAGCTCGCCCGGCTTTACGAAGAGGGCGAAGGCAAAGACGAAACCTCGCTTTCTGGAGAGGCGGCACCATCCTTTTTCGACTGGGCGGAGCGTCTCGCATCCGATCGGGACCAGAGGACCCTGCGTGATAGGGACCGATCGTGGTGGCGACAGCATATTGCGGATATTCCCGATGCGCCGCCGCTGCCGTTCTTGCCGGAAAACGCCACCCGCGCTGTTCACACGGATCGCTTTGCCACCACGCTTTCAGCGGCCGAACGAGGCAGTCTGGAACAGGCGGCGCGGCGTTGCTCGGTGACGACATCGGCCCTGCTGCTCGGTGTTTTCGCCGTGGCATTGTCGCAGGCGACACAGGCGCAAAAGTTCAGGCTTTCCGTGCCGGCTTTCTGGCGCGCGCCGCTGGTGGAAGGGGTCGATGGCATTGTCGGCGAATTTTCCAATGTGCTGGTGCTTGGCGTCGATATCAGGCCGAATGAAAGCCTCGAAGCGCTGCTCCGGCGGCTGTTTAACGAGATGAACGACCTTCTTGCCCATCAAGCCTATCCGGGCGTCAGCGTCATGCGTGACCTCTCCCGTCTGCGCGGCGGTTTGCAGACCTCGCCAATCGTCTTTACCGCCGGTGTCGATCTGGCGGGAGGAGAGCTGTTTTCTGAAAAGGTTGGGCGGGTGTTCGGTCAGATGGTCCACACCGTCTCGCAGGGGCCGGGGGTCGCGCTGGATGCGCAGGTCGCGGCGGTGGATGGCGGATTGCTGATCAACTGGGATGTGCGGCTCGACGCCTTGCCGGAACGCTGGCTCCGCGTCCTGTTCGACACCTACACTGCCCTTCTTCGCCAACTGGCTGCCAGCCCCGATCTCATCTCCGCGAATGCGGAGCGATTCGGTGCACAGGTGTCGAAAGCCACAGCCGAAACAAAAGGAAAACTGATGGAACGCCCGCTCTCGCCCCTGCAACAGGCCTATCTTCTTGGTCGTGGCACCCATCTGCCGCTCAGTGGCGTGGCGATGCAGGAGTTTCGCGAATATCGCGGCAGCATCGATCCGGCGCTGCTTCAATCGCGTCTCGCCACAATGGTGAAGCGACATGAGAGCCTGCGCACCCGCATCGACGAGCGGCGTCTGTTGCAGGTCGTCAGCGACGAGCTGAAGATCAACCTTGATATTGTTGATCTTTCCGCCCTGTCTCCCACCGAAGCGGAAGCGCGGATGGACGCCGTGCGCCGTGATTTTTCTCATGCCCATTTTGATCTTGCCGCCTCTCCCTGGCAGGTGACGGTCTTCCGCCTGCCGGCACGTGAGGCAACGGCTGACCGTGTCGTGGCCTTCCTGCGTTTTGATGCGCTTATCCTCGACGGTCGGGCCATCGCCAGCCTGGCGGCGGAACTTTTCGACGGCGTTCTGCCTTTGGAGACCGCCACGGTGGCAGCCACGCCGCAGGCGGATATCGCGGCGGCTCGTGCCGAGGACGCCGCCTATTGGGCTGACAAGCTGAAGGATGCCGAGGTACCCTTGCAACTGCCGTGGAAGGCCGCGCTCGAAACCATTTCCGTTTCCCGCTACAGCCGCCAAAGCCTGACGGTGGAAAAGCAGCGCTTCGCCGCCTTTTCACGCATCGGCGCAAAAGAGCGGCTGTTCAAGAATTCGGCGCTGACGGCGGTAATCCTCGATGTGCTGTCGCTGTGGCTTAACGAGGGGGCGCTTGTTGTCGGCATTCCCGTTGCGCCGCAGGTGGAAGGGGCTTTTGCCAATCGCTCAAGCTTCATCGCGGTCAAATGGGATGGAGCCAAGGGCGAGTTTGCCGAGCGGGCCGCGGGGCTGCAGACGGATGTACTGGAAGGGCTGAACCACCTCGCTTTTTCCGGTATCGATCTTAATCGCGTGCTTCTCAACGCCAATGCGGGCGGGCTCGCTTTGCCTGTTGTCATCACCAATGGCCTAACTTGGCCGACGCTGTCGCCCGAATCGGCCATGCGCTGGACGGACGGTCTCACGCAGACGCCGCAGGTGGCGCTGGATTTCCGCTTTTCGCAAAATCCGCAGGGTGATCTCGTCCTCGATATCGACTATGCGGAAGAGGCGATCGATGCCGCGATGGTCGGGAATATTCTCGCTGCCATCGAGCGCACGATTGCCGCGATCACGGATAACGGCGCTTACGCTTTCAATGCATGCGATATTGTCGACCTGTCCCATTATCGGCTGAATAGCGACGAGCGGAGTTTCGTCTGCCCGCCATTTCTGGAACGGATCGCCGCGCATCTTTTCGAGGGTGACCCGTCGCGCACCGCGCTCGTCAGCGGCAAAAGGCGCATCTCCTACGGCGAACTCGGTGAGATAATGGCCGGGGCGATAGCGGGCTTCAAAGCCCGTGGTATCGGTCGGGGAGATGTCGTGGCGGTGTGCCTGCCGCGCAGTCCTGAGCATACGGCTATCACACTCGCCGCAGCACTTATGGGGGCTATCTGGGTACCGGTCGATGCCGGCTCGCCGGAAGACCGGCTGCGCTATCTGCTGACCAATTGCCGCCCGGCCATCATCGTTGCCCGCAGCGTTCCGCAGGGCTTCGAGGCCGTCGATCCGGCGGTGCTTCTCGCCACGCCCGCACCGGCGGGAACGCCTGTTGCCCTGGCGGAACTGGCGGCGCTGTCCCGCAGCGAAGCGCCAGCTTATTATCTCTACACGTCAGGCACCACCGGCAAGCCGAAATGCGTCGTGCTTTCCAACCGCGCCACCGCCAATGTCATCGGCAGCACGCTTGCTGAATGGGCGGTGACGGAAAAAGACGTGTTCATTTCGGTCACGCCGCTGCACCACGATATGTCGGTCTTCGATGTTTTCGGCGCGCTGGTCGCAGGCGCGACTCTGGTGCTGCCGGAACCCGGCGAAGAAAAGGATGCGGTGCGCTGGAACGAATTGGTGGCCGAATATGGCGTGACGCTCTGGTGCTCGGTGCCGGCCATCCTTGAAATGCTGCTGTCCTGCCGCCGTGGCGACCAGCTTGCTTCACTCCGGCTCGTGGCGCAGGGCGGCGATTACATCAAGCCTGTCATCATCGAAGAGTTGCGCCGGCTGAAGCCCGATCTGCGGCTGATATCGCTCGGCGGCCCGACTGAAACGACGATCTGGAGTATCTGGCACGAGATCGTTGCGGAGGATGTCGCGGCCATCCCCTATGGCCATCCCCTGCCAGCCAATCGTTATTTCATCCTCAACGATCAGGGCCAGCATTGCCCGGCCGGTGTCGTCGGCCGCATCCATACGGTCGGCGTGAATGTGGCGATCGGTTATCTGGAGGACGGCGCCATCACCCAGACGGATTTCGTCACGGTGACTGATCCCGAAGGCAAGCCGGTGCGCACCTTCCGTACCGGCGACCGGGGGCGCTACCGGCCGGATGGCAAGATCATGTTTGCAAGCCGGGTCAATGGCTACGTCAAGGTGCGCGGTGTGCGCGTCTCGCTGCCGGATGTGGAAAACGAACTCATCCGCCATCCCGCCATCCAGCGGGTGCTGGTGGTGGATTATGGCGTCGAGCAAAAGGGCGAGGCCGCCATTGGCGTGCTTTATGTCACCGCGCCCGGCCTTGAACTCTCCAGCGCTGATCTGCGCAATTTCGCCCGCAGCCATCTGCCGGAATCGCATGTGCCTGGCCGGTTCCTCAAGGTTGATGATCTGCCGCTTTCGGCCAATGGCAAGCCGGATCGCCGCCGGGCGCGGGAGTTGCTGATGGCGGCGGCAGGCGGTGTGGAACCGGTAAAAATCTCCGTACCTGCGGTTACCGCCGTTGATCAGGGCGACCGCCGGGTGCTGGATATCTATCTCGGTGTGCTGGGCAAAAAATCGGCGATGGTGGATGCAGGCAGCGACCTGCTCGCGCTTGGCCTCCTGCCATCGCATCTGAAGGCCGTTTCGGCAGAAATCCGCACCGCCTTCGGCGTTGAACTGACGCCGCAGCAGCTTCTGCGGTGCCGCAACGCCAGGCAGGTGACTTCGCTTCTGGCTGCGAAGGCGGCGTGATCCCAACCATTTCGGGCGGTGTCCCACAACAGGAATAGTTCAAGGAAAAACAGATGGCGCATATCGATCCTGCCGGCGGCTGGCTTCCACTGACCCAGCCGCAACTCGATTTCTGGGAGGAGTTTTCCTTCCATCCCGAAGAGCCGGTTTCCACCGTCGCCCACTACATCGATCTTTCCGGTGCGGTGAACGAAAGCGCGCTGCTTCAGGCGATCACCCGCACGGTGCGCGAGTCCGAGGTTCTGTCGATCCGTTTTCGTATCGGTGAGGATGGCGAGACGCCGCAGCAATGCTGCGATGCCGGCCATGCCCCGGTGGTGGCGCTTGTCGATCTCCGCACGGACCCGGCGCCCTTTGAAGAGGCGCTGCGGCGCATGAACGCCGATGTGGAGGCGAGGCTGGATCTCAGAACCGACAGGCTTTCCGCGCAGCTGCTCTACCGTATCGCCGATGATCGTTATCTCTGGTACATCCGCGCCCATCACATTGTCGTTGATGGCTATGGGCTGACGCTGGTGGAGCAGCGTTGCGGCCAGCTTTACGGGCATTATTGCGGCAAGGGCGAAGCGGGACCGGATTTCCATCCCTTCGCCAGTTTCCTCGCCGAAGAGGATGCCTACAGGCAGAGCCGGCGTTTCGAAAAGGACCGCGATTTCTGGACGGACTATCTCGTCGCATCCGCCGATCTGCCCGTGCTGGACAAGGATTGCGAGGATTACGGCGGCGGCGGCCTGCACGCCGATGCGGCCTTGCCGCCGGGTTTCAGCATGCGGTTACAGCAGATAGCCGGCCGTCTGGAAATCGGATGGCCTGATCTTCTGGTACTGCTGTCCGGTCTTTATCTGCACCGGGTCCTGCCGCGTCCGGACCGTGATGTGCTCACCCTGTGGCTGCCTTTCATGAGCCGCTGGGGCAGCGTCGGTGCGCATATGCCGGCGATGCTCGTCAATATCCTGCCCTTCCACCTCACGATCGAGCCGCAGGAAAGCGTCGGCGCATTTCTGGCGCGCAATGCCGCTAATCTGCGCCGCCAGCGTCTGCATGGCCGCTACCGCATCGAGCAGATTGCCGCCGACCGGGAAATCTCGAAGGGCCGGCGCTTTTTCTTCTCGCCGCTCATCAATGTCCTGCCCTTCAGCGCGCCGGTCTTTGCCGGTCTTGCTGTTTCCCGGCACATTCTTGCCAATGGTCCCGGCGACGGCTTCAACCTCACCTTCCGTGGCGAAGATGACGGCAGCGACCTGAACCTGCATATCGATGCGGATTCCGCACTGACGCAAGCGGAGGATTTCGCCCGTTATCGCGAGGAACTGCCATTGTTCCTCGATGCCATGTTGCAAGGGGAGGTGTTGACGCTCGCGGCGGAAGAGGCGTCTTCGAGCGTCCGTCTGGCGGTTTAAGCGACTGATCTCCGCCCTGCCGGATTTGATCCGGTGTGTCGACGCGTGGATGCCGAGGCTGTGACGATACTTTCGCATCAGCAGTCATAAGCAAAAAAATAACCCGGCCTCGCAACGCGAAGCCGGGTTTTCCATTTGCCTTTGTGCGTTTCAGGCGAGCGTTGTTAGCACCTTGCTCGAAGCGCCGGCTTCGGCAAAGCGGCTGAAGACGCCGCTGGTGGTGTTGCGCAGCCGCTCGACGTCGTTGGGTCCGTAACGGTCGGAGCGGTAGCTCATCAGCACGCGGATAGAGCGTTCACCGCCGATCATTTCTTCCATCACCTCGAATTGCAGCCCCAGCATGGATTCGTGTTTGTCGGGATCGACCTGGCGAAACTCTACCGGTTTGCCATCTGGTCCGGCAAGCGTGCCATTCAGCTTGTTCCTGGCGTGAATCTGGATGAAGACCTCGAAGAGATGGTCGCGGCCCGGTGTCATGCCCAGCGCTTCCTCAACGAGATCGATCGGGATTTCGCTGTGTTCCAGTGAGCCGTTGATGGTGTTCTTCACCGAGGAAATCAGCTCGCCAATAGTCATGTTCTCGCCGAAGCGCACGCGATGGGCGACGACCGTGGTGAAATAGCCGATGGTGTCGAAATATCCGCTATCCGTACGGCCCGAAGCCGAGGTGCCGACCACGAGATCGGTCAAGCCACCCAGGTGACGCAGCGATGCGGCGATTGCCGCATAAACCACGTTGAACAGCGAGGCGCTGTTCTGTTTGGCAATGGCGTAAAGCCCATCGCTGACGTGCTTCTCAAGCTTGAATTCGACCCAGCCGCCCGCCGGTGCTTCGTCCTGCGATGCCTCGTGCGGCGCGCTATCCTGTCCGTTGAGGGCAAGGCCCTTCGGCGCATCCCGCAACATATCGGTCCAATAGGCAAGGTGGCCGGTATTGACGCCTGAGGCGACCTGTTTTCTGGCAAATTCATGGAAGGGGGCAGGGTTGGTTGCAAAGACCGGGGCCTTGCCCGCCGCCCTTGCCCTATAGGCCTCGCTCAGTTCGTCCATCATCAGGTTCACCGACCATTCGTCCAGGACGATGTGGTGGAAGAGGAAGGACAGCACCTGCCTGCCGGTCTGCGCATCCCGCAGGAAACGCAGTCGTATTGGTAACTCACGCGCAAGATCGAAGCGCCAGCCGGCTTCCGCATGCCGGTCCACGCCTTCACTTTCTTCGCTGGTCCAGAACCATTTGTAGCCGGGCAGATCATGCATCGGCAGGATCTTCTGCAGCACCGTGTCGTTCTCTACGTAAAAATGGGTCCGCAGGCCGGGATGGCGCTCGATGATGTCGAGGAAGGCGCATTCGAAAGCGTTTTCATCGACGGGATCGAGAAAATCGAGCGCGAAGGGGATGTTGAATATGTCGCCGAAACCAAAGGCGGCATAGGCCTTCCAGAGCGACATCTGCGCCAGCGAAAGCGGCGCGATCAGTGAGCCGGTTTCCGTCGCTTCCGCATGTGCGGGCGCTGCAGTTTCGAGGCGGGTCGCCTGGGTGGCGAGCGCGGCGGCGGTTGGATAGCTGAACAGGTCGTTGAAACGCGACTCGATGCCGTGATTGCTGAGCAGACGTCCGATGATGCGGGTGGCAATCAACGAATGACCGCCGAAATCGAAGAAATCATCGTCCGGTCCCATATCGGGTGAGGCAAGCGCCTCGCGGAATTCGGCAAGGATGATCGCGGCGGTGGCGTCATCGCCAAAGCGGGCGGATAGGAGAGCCGGCTGCTCCTGTGCTGCGGAGGCATTTTGAGGTGCGATGCCGGAAAAATCCGCGCCGCCTTCGAGATGGCTGACGAAACGCTCCAGCAGGAAGGCCGTCGCATGCAGCGACATTTCCTTGCCGCCCGTCAGTTCGAGACGGATGTCGCCAGCGGCTGTCGGGCCGGCGGCAAGGGTGAGGCCAAGACCGGATTGCAGGGAGGGCAGGAGCAGGGGTTCGAACTGGAGGCCATGCTCCGATACGGGCTGAACAGGTGCCGCCAGCGCATGCAGCGTGAAGGTGGTGGCCTCGTCATCATTGCCGTTTCGCTGTTCCAGTCCCGCCAGTACGGCTTTTTCAGCCTGTTCGGGCGATTGGTGACGCGAGATCGATATCCGTGATGCAGCCTCCGCTGAAGGTGGCGTAGCGGCATCAGATTGCAGGCGGAGCGTCACGGTTTCGGGACCGTCGCCTGCTGCGAGGAACAGGGCGAAACGCGCACCGGCACGCGCCAGAAGCGCATTCGTCGCGGTAGAACTGTTGAGGCCGAGCAGGGTGGTGGGAAGATCGACGCCGTGGCTGTGGCTTGCCGGCCTCTCCAGCCTGTTTTGCCGCAACGCCACGACGGCTGAGCCGGAGGCCGGGCGCTGCAGCCAGCCGAGTGGAAGCGGGTTGATACCGCCATCTTCGACCTTGCGAGCGGAAAGCGGTTTCGGTGTCTCACCGGCATAGGCGGCGGAAATGCCATCCAGCAATATCTTTGGTGAAAGGACTTCGCCGAGCAGACCATGGACCAGAAAGGCCAGCAGGATTTCCCCTTCATTCAACAGCACCACCGCCTGGAAGGATGGGTCGGTTTCGGCGTCGAAGGGCCTTGCCTGAAGGTCGTGCAGAAGGGCGAGGGCTTCCGCTGACGATCGCACCTGCAGCAATTGCACATCGGATGCGGACAGCGCTTCGATGCTTTTTGAAAGGGCGCCATCCTCTCCGAAGGTAAAGCGTGCGCGAAGCTCAGGCCAGGCTTCGCCAATCGTCTTCAGCGCTGCGGTCAGGCGCAACAGGTCGCATTCTTCACCGATGCGGTAGGCGAGAAGATGCCGGAAGACCTGATCGGGCTCCTGAAACTGCTTGAACCAGATCCGCTCTTCATATTGGCTCGGCGGTGCTGCATCGCCTCTGTCGAAGCTTTGTTCGATGCGACGTGCGAGCATACGCGTATTGTCTGCTGCCATGGTCCTCTCCTTCATATTCCGGGAAATGTTCAGGGACATCGCGCCAGGCGCGAAAAATCCTGTTGGCGGGGATCAGTCTCCCACGCGCGCCCGTTCGATCAGCGCCTGCCAGGCGGCAAGCGTGGGCTGGCGGGCCAGATCGTCATAGTCGAGACGCGTTCCGGCAAGCCGCGAAAGCGGCGGGATGAGGCGCATGAGGGCAAGCGAATGAAGCCCGTGGCCGAACAGGTTGTCCCCCGGTTCGATCTCGCGCACCTCATCCTCCAGAACCCCGGCAAGAAGGGCCTTGAGGTCCGTCAGCATCGTTCCCGCCTCCAGCATGGCATCCGCCGCGACCGCCGGTTCATTCATCGAAATGATCGTGAACGCCGCTGGCGCCCCGCCGCCAGTAACCGGAGGCGCGCGTCCATTTGGGGTTTGCGCCGAATTCTTCGATCAGGAGGGTGCGTACCTCCTTTGCGGTCTTCGATTCGCAGGCGACCCAGCTGGAGAAATCGCCTTTCGGCAGCTCAAGCTTGCGCAGCGCGCCCGTCAATGCGTCGTGATCGGTTCCGCTTGCGGTGTTTTGCGTCACCCAGACGATCGAAGCATCAGCCTTTGTGGCGATGTCCAGACGATCCGCATCCGTCTCGACCTCTATCAGCGCCACGGCCCGTGTGCCTTCCGGCATTTCTTCGAGCCGCCGCGCCAGCGCCGGAAGGCCGGTATCGTCGGCGATCAGCAAATGCCAGTCATAGGTGAAGGGAACGGTGAAAGAGCCGCGTGGACCGGCGATCCACGCCCGGTCGCCCACTTTGGCGGCTTTCGCCCAGTTGCTGGCGGGGCCGTCATGATGGGTGGCGAAATCGATGGCGAGTTCGCCTTTCTCTGCATCGAAGCTGCGCGGCGTATAATCGCGCGCCAGCGGGCGCGGCGCGCCTTCCGGGAATTCAAGGCCGTTCGGGCCGATCACCGGCAGGTTCGGCTCGGTTTCGCCGGGAAGCGGGAAGAACATCTTGACGTGGTCGTCAAAACCGAGGCTCGCAAAGCCCTCCAGTTCCGCTCCGGTGAGGACGATGCGCACCATGGACCGGCTGAGCTGTTCCACCCGCGCAACATCAAGGCAGCGCAGCTTGACGGCGTGGCGATGACGTTTCGGAGTACGGTCCGGAACGGCGGTTTCAATGCTGTCGGTTATGCTCATGCTGTTGTCTTTCGTGGGATGTTGCCGACGGGTTCGGCAGTCTCGCTGTCCCGGATCGGCGTGCGGGATGATCGCTAGTCGGAAGTGTCATCCGGTGCGATAATCCGGCATCGTTGCGTCAAGATGTGCAAACCATAACAGGCGCTTCCGACCGTCGCAATATAACTTTACACAAAAACTCAAGTTTATGACCGACGCATGAAATACGCGCCGGTACGCGCCGTTTTCGAGAAAATCAGGGACGGCCCGCCCAGCCTTCCACCGCGTCCAGCGTGTGCAGGGCGCTGGGAATGGAAGGCGTCGTGACCCTGGTGGAATCGAGGAACACGATCCTGCCTTCGCGGGCCGGTTTCACGAAACGTTCCCAGCCGGGAATGATCTTTTCCAGTGCCGCGCGCGTTCCATCCTCGCCGCGGGCAGGGCTGTTATAGCTGTTCATCACCACCAGCAGATCAGGATTGAGCTTGCCGAAAGCCTCGGCGCTCAGCGGCATGGTAAGGGTGGAGCCAAGCCCGCCGGAAGAGGCGGCGTTGTCGATTTTCAATCGGGCATAACCCAGATCCTCCAGTGCCTGCACTGCGCCGGACATGTCGCCGACAGCATTGATCTGGTCGGTCAGCAGGATCGCCAGATAGGTCTTGCCTTTGACATCTTCGCCCAGCGTCTTTTTGACGGCGGCAAGTTTGGTGTCATAGGCCTTCCGGCGTTCGGCGAAAGCGTCGCTCCGACCCACGAGACCGGCAAGATTTTCTTCCACGTTGAAACCATAGGCATGGCCAGTGCTGACCTTTTGCAGATAGACGGGGGCTATGGTGGAAAGCTGCTCGGCCTTGCCGCCATCCATTTCCGTTGCCACGATCAGGTCCGGTTGCAGCGCCCGCAGCTTTTCGAGATCAATCTGGCCGACTGCGCCAAAACCTTTGGGTTTCGTACGGCCTTCGCCAAGAACGGTATCGATAAAATCGACGGCGGTGGCGAATTTGCCGTCGCTATTGCGACCATAGGCGCCGACCACATTGGCGCCGAGATCCATCAGCGGCACACCCAGGAGCGGTTCATGCATGACGACGATGCGTTGCGGTTTCTCCGGAACGGAGACGGTGCGGCCGGCAGCATCGGTCACGCTGCGCTCGGCGGCAAGGCTTGTTCCAGCGGCCAAAAAGGCGGCGAGTAGGATGGCAATTCGCATGGCATTCCCTTTATTCAGTTCATTCAATGGCTGTTGGTTCTGCGTAGCGCCTGCAGGCGCAGCGTAAGGATGAAAAGCGGCACGCCGATCAGCGTCAGCGCAAGGCCGATCGGCATCGGCGTATCAGCCACCAGCCCGCGCGACAGCGTATCGGCGGTTACCACCAAGATGCCGCCGGTGAGCCCCGACAGGAAAAGCCTGGCGCGGCCGACGGCGGGCGAAACGAAAGTGGCGAGATGTGGGGCTATGACGCCGAGGAATGTGAGCGGGCCGACCGCGGTGACGGCTGAGGCACTGAGGATGACCGCGAAAACGATGACGAGCGGGCGTGAATGCCTGACGGTTTCGCCGAGCGCCATGGCCATCTCGTTGCCGAGATCGAAGACCGCAAGTGCCCGACCGAGCAAAAAGATGCCGGCGAGACTTGCGGCAAAGAGGGGAGCAAAAACGAGATTGGTGGACCAGCTTGCCTGAAACAGCGAACCCGCCATCCAGTCGGCCAGTGAAAGCGAAGTTTCCGCTGGCGTGTAAAGCAGAAGCACCGAGGAAACGGACGAGAGGGCGGATTCGATTGCGATGCCCATCAGCAGGATGGCCAGACCGCTCGATCGTTCGCGCCCGACGAGCGTGATCAGGAGGAAGGCTACAGCCAGACCGCCGCCGACGGCCGCCAGCGCTACCATTGTTTTCGGCGCGGCCGGCACCAGCACCAGAAGCAGCATGATGGTGGTCATCGACCCCTGGCTCAGACCAAACAGGCCGGGATCGGCGAGCGGATTGCGGGCGACGGATTGCAGCATGGCGCCTGCTAACGCCACACTCCAGCCGGCCATGAAACCGAGCAGAATGCGCGGCAGCCGCACCGTCCATAGTGCATAGGCCTGATCGTCGCCCACATGCCCGCCGGCAAGGCCGCGCAAAAGATCGAATAGACCTGTTTCGGTATTGCCGAGGCTAACGGATATGGCGATGAGCACAAGCGCCAGCCCCATCAGCGCGATGCCGGCTTTTAGATTGCCGATGCCGATTTGCAGGCCGCTGGGCAGCCTGAGCACCGCTTTGCCGTCGGTGGCGAAATGGCGTTTCATGACAGCCCCCTTTGCGAAGGCGAAAGATAGAAGCGCTTGACGATGACAATGAAGACGAGGCCGCCGAGCAGATCCATGAACAGCCCGGTATTGACCACATAAGGCGCAAACAGGGTCTGCGCACCAAGATCGGCCAGCACGCAGAGACCCGCGCCGACAAGGGCGGAGGCTGGCAGAGCGAGCGTGAAGTTCACCCCCACCAGCGGCCGGATCATATGCGGCACGATAAGGCCGACGAAACCGATCGGGCCGCAGATCGCCACCGCTGAGCCCGACGCCAGCATGGTGGCGAAGAGCGCGAGCCGGGAAATACGCGTCACGTTCACACCGGCGGAGGCGGCTTTTTCCGCGCCCAGCAGAACGAGCGTCAGCGGCCGGGCGACCGACAACAATATTGCCAGCGCAATGGCTCCGATCCACCAGAAATCGGTGAGCCGCGCGGCATAGACGTGGTTGATATTGCCGCCCACCCAGCTCAGAAATTCGCTGCGCCGTGTCGGATTTGATAACAGCAGGGCATTGGTCACGCCGATCAGCAGCATCGAAACCAGCGCGCCGGAAAGGATGAGCGACAGGCCGCGCGGATCGTTCGACCGTCCGGCAAGACGGGCGACGAGGAAGCAGGCGCCAAAGCCGAGACCGGCGCCGACGAGTGCCGCTAATCCCTGCACGTCAGGAGAAAAATCGAACACCAGCGCGCCGGCAACCACAAAAAGCGTCGCGCCAGCATTCAAGCCCAGAGTAGAGGGCGAGGCGAGGGGATTGCGGACAAGCCCCTGCAGCACGCAGCCGCTGACGGCGGTGGTGGCGCCCACATAAATCGCAATCAGTAAGCGCGGGATTTGCTGATAGAGAAGCACCGACTGTTCATAGGTGTCGGCCTCACCACGCCAGAGCGTTGCCGCGATTTCGGCAAGCGGCATATCGCCGGTCATGACGAGCAGATTAATAGTGAGAATGGCGGCCAGCAGCAGCGCGGCGGCAAAAATCAGCGTTACTTTCGAGGTCATGCTGAAATGGCCTGTTCCTGCCGGTCCAGCCGGGGCACGCAGATGAGCCGCCCCTGACGGGAGAAGATATCGGCTTCGAGATCGAAGACCTCGGCGACATTTTCAGGGGTGACCGTTTTTTCAACCGGCCCTGAGGCGAGAACCTGTCCGGCTTTCAGCATGATGACATCATCGGCGAAAGTGGAGGCGAGGTTGAGGTCATGCAGCACGACGATCACGGTTTTGCCGTGCCTGTCGGTCAACTCGCGCACGAGGCCGAGAACGGCATATTGATATTTCATGTCTAGATGGTTGACCGGCTCGTCCATCAGGATCACGTCGGTATCCTGCGCCAGCACCATGGCAATGAAGGCGCGCTGGCGCTGGCCGCCGGACAGCGTGTTGACCTGCGCCTTCGCCTTGTCTTCCAGCCCGACGGTCTTCAGCGCCTCGGCAAAAAGCGCTCGGTCGCGCTCAGATGGACCGCCGCCGAGCCCGTAACGCGCATAACCCGCGAGTTCGACCAACTCGCCAAGCGTCATATAGTCAGGGCAATGGCATTCCTGCGGCAGATAGGCGATGCGGCGGGCGAGTTCCCGGCGTCCGATTTCGCCGATCAAACGCTCGCCAAGCCTTATTTTGCCTGATGACAAGGGAAGGAAACCCATGATGGTTTTTAACAGCGTCGACTTGCCGCAGCCATTGGGGCCGACCAGCGCCGTCACCCGGCCGGTTTGGAAGCGGGCGGACAATCCTCTCAAGACGGGGACGTGTCCGTAGCTGGCGTGAAGGTCCGTCGCATCAAGCACCGGATACAACTCCTGTTATTCATGCGGCCATGCGTCGAGACGCCGCACAGCCGTTATAAGCATTTGAATTTAAATATCGATCCTGCGAAAAACGGGTCTCGTTCCGGCAAGCGCGACGCTCTGATCTTGAAGCGACACTAAACTATAGTAAAACTCTCCACAAATCGAAATTTGCCGATTCAACCCGCAGATTTCTTCCCGGTTATTTCAGTCGAGGTGCATCATGTCAGTCGCAGCCAAGCTCCATGTCGGTATGTCGCTGGCCCCAACCTGGCTCAGCGGCGAGGCGTGGCGGCGCGCGGACAGCGATATAGATGGGGTGTTTTCCAGCGATTATTTCGTCGATCTGGCGCAGCGCGCCGAGGCGGCGCATGTGGATTTCGTCTTCCGGCCCGATACGCTTTTTCTGCGCACCGAGGGGCTGGAAACCGGCGGCGGATTTGCCAGCATGGACCCGACAATGCTTCTGGCCGCAATCGCCCGGGAGACCAGTCGCGTCGGCCTGTTATCCACCGTTTCGACGACCTTCCTGCCGCCCTATGTGGTTGCCCGCCAGATTCAGTCGCTGAACTGGCTGAGCAACGGTCGGGCGGGGTGGAACATCGTTACGGCGCTGGAGGGCCACGAAAATTTCGGTCTGAGAGAGATGCCGTCGCCGCAGGAGCGCTATGAACGCGCCGCGGAATTCACACAAGTGGTGCGGCAACTCTGGGCAAGTTTTCCGAACGAGGCGTTGAAGCTCGACAGGGAAAGCGGGCGTTTTGCCGATTCCTCGCTGGTGCGGCCGGTTGCTCATGAAGGGCCGCACTTCAGCGTCAAAGGCCCGCTCAACCTGCCGGCCCATGCCAGCCGCATTCCGCTTGTGCAGGCCGGTGCTTCTCCCGAGGGCCGCGATTTCGCTTCGTCGGTGGCGGATGCGGTTTTTGCCTCGACGCCGGATATGCAGGCCGCCATCGAACTCAGGGCGGATCTGCGCCGCAGGGCCGAGGGGCATGGCCGAAAGCCGGATGGGGTGAAGCTGATGCCGGGCCTCAGCCTCTATCTGGCGGAGACCGGCAAGGAGGCGCAGGACCTCTTCGCGGAGACCCATACCCGCGCCAACCGCGCCCGTGCCTTTGCCTCCATCCGTGACATGACGGGCCTAGATCTCTCTGACTGGCCGCTCACGCGGATCGTCACCGCCTCGGATTTGCCATCGCCGCCTGAAACACCCAGAAGCCGCACCCATGCCAATCTGCTCCGCCGGTTGATCGAGCGGGAAACGTTAAGCGTCGGGGACCTGCTGCAACGACCGGAAGTGATGGGGTCAGGCCACTGGCAGATCATCGGCACCGTCGAGGATGCTTTTGAAAGCATTCGGGAATGGGCGCAGGCGGGTGCGATAGACGGTTTTGTCGCGGTGCCCGGCGGGTCTGTCGCTTCGATGCGGCTGGTATTGGAGCGGTTGCTTCCCAGGCTTGCCGATGCCGGGCTTTTTCGCACCGGCTATTCCGGCCACACCTTTGCGGAGCATCTGGCCGAATAGAATTACGATCCGCCGGATTCGCCCGTCGCCTTTGTGGCCGCTTGGAGCAGTCGCGAAAAATGTCCTTCGGCCTCGGCGGTCGCCAGGAAGGATACGGTGGTGACGACACAACAGATTTCGCGCTGGGCGTCGAAAACCGGGGCCGCCTTGCCCGTCAGGGCGGAAAACAGGTGTTCGTTGAGTTCCGCCCCGCCTGTTTCGCGGATGGTGTTGAGAACCTTCGCCTCGGGGCGTGCGCCGCGAAAGGCGGCGGGCTGCAATTTGCGAACGGCTGCAATTCTATCCGGCGGCAGGTAAGCCTGAAAAACCAGCCCGCAGGCGCTGTTGTCCAGCGGCAGAACATCACCGAGCGCCACGGTACTGATGGAGAAGCTGGCGCTCCTGTGCCATTGAACCACGGTCGGGCCGCGATCGGTCCAGATCGCCACGCCACAGCTGGCGCCGATCTGCGAGGCCAGATTTTTCATCTGTCGACCGGCAGTCTCGACCGGATTGATTCGTCTCAGCGCGCTGATGCCTATCCCCAGTGCCGCCGGCCCGAGATCGTAGCAGCCGCTTGCGGGATCCTGGGTCACCAGTCCTTCCCGCACCAGGCTCTGCATATAACGGTGTGCGGTTGAACGACCGGTGCCGGCGCGTTTGGCCAATTCGCCAAGCGCGACTGCCGTCTCCGATTTTGCAAGAAGATCGAGAAAACGCGCCGCGATCGACACGGATTGAATGAGCGCCGAACGCTTCTCGCCCTCGTTCTCAGGCAGATCATCGGCATCGTCATTCATGGCGTTCAAACAGATTCCCTCATTTTTGGACTGAACATGCCTAACGCATCGGCTCGAAAACCGGAATTGATTTCTGGGAGGAAAACAGGCCGTTGCGACGCTTTGCCAATCGTGGTGCAGACGGGTGGGCGATAAATTTTGTTGTAAATATGGCACATCCCGTTACGGAACCCCAATTGTCCGCAATGCAGAACGTATTCTCTATTGCGAAACAGATAACGCTTCCATTACTTGAATATGACTTTAATACTCATGTTTATTTAGGGGTGTGTTATGGGGTTTCGCTCTAACGGTCGTTTGATGAACGGAGTCAGCGTTCTGACACTGGCGACGCTGTTTGTAACGCCGGTCCTGGGTCAGGATCAGCTGGCTGAGACAGCGGGGACGACCGTTCTCAAACCGATCGTCGTGACCGGTGAAAAAGTGGCGCGCGATATGAGGAATACGGCGTCGTCCGTTTCGGTCATATCCAGTGAGAAAATCAAAAAGGAAAAGACCGGCGACCCGACCGTTTCGGATGCGATCAAGGATATTCCGAACGTCGTTTACACCGACAATGTCAGCGCTCCGATCATTCGCGGACAGGACACGCAGGGACCGAATACGGGTTCAATCGCCTTCTTCACCGGCACGGTGCCGCGCGCCACGATCAATGTCGACGGTCATTATCTCGGTTATAACGAGTTCATCTATGGCGCGACCTCCATCTGGGATGTCGACAGCATCGAGGTCTTCCGCGGTCCGCAGACCACCTCACAGGGCGCGAACGCTATTGCCGGCGCCATCCTCGTCAATACCAAAGACCCGACGTTTACGCCGGAAGCGAGCTATCAGGCCGAGATCGGCAATTATCACCAGAAGCGCGGTTCCTTCGCCTTTTCCGGTCCGCTGATCGAAGACGAACTGGCGGCGCGCATGGCGATCGACTATTCAGGTCGTGACACCTTCATCGATTATATCAATTCCGCTTTTGCCCATGACGGCACGGATCAGAACTTCAAGGAGTTCAACGGTCGTTTCAAGCTTCTGTGGGAACCTTCGGAAATCCCCGGTCTTTCGACCAAGCTCACCTATTCCTATAACGCCTCCAACCGGCCTAGCCAGGAAGCGGCGTCGCGTCCTTTCGAGGATCTCAATCACATCACCAACACGATGCCGAGCTTCAGCCAGTATACCAATACCGGCATTCTCGACATCAACTACGATTTCGAGAATGGTGTGAAACTGTTCAACCAGACGCAGTTTTCCTCGTCCATCGCCAAGCGCAGGGTCGGCATTGCCAATACCGGCGATGCCGATATCGACCTGAAGAACACCTCCCACGAAACCCGTGTGACCTTTGGTGATCAGGAGGATGTGTTGAGCGGCGTAGCGGGTATCTTCTACGCGCATACGAAAGCCGACGAAGTGCTTTATCTGCGCGGAACATCGCGCTTCAACGACACCAAGGACAATCTCGGTCTTTTCAGCGAACTGAGCTATCGCCTGACCGATCAATGGACCCTGACGGGTGGTCTGCGCTACCAGCAGGACCAGATTCAGCGCAGCGGTTACAGAACGCTGAGCGCCACAAGCAGAAGTTCGGTCAATTATGACGAGACTTTCTCTGAAATTCTGCCGAAGGCCTCGCTCGCTTATGCCGTGAATGATGACTGGACGGTGGGTGGCTTGATCAGCCGCGGTTACAATCCCGGCGGTGTTGCATTTGACCTGACGACCAGCAAATGGCGGACCTTCGACAAGGAAACCATCTGGAACTATGAACTCTTCACCCGCGCCAGTCTGCTGGATGATACGCTGACGATCAACGGCAACCTGTTCTACATGGACATGAAGGATGCGCAGTTCAACGTGCCGATCGTTGTGTCCACCGGCATCAGCGAATCCTACACCGTCAATGCTGAAGAGGCCCATGCCTACGGCCTGGAAATCGGCGCGGATTATCAGGTTCTCGACAATCTGACGCTCAAAGCCAGCGCCGGTTTGCTGAAGACGAAAATCGACGAGATTTCCAGCAATTCCGCCTATCTCGGCAAGGAATTCGCCAAGTCTCCCGGTTACAGCTTCACCATCGGCGCGAGTTGGGACGTGACGGACAAGTTCACCGTTTCGGGGCAGGTGCGCCATCTCGACGGTTATTATTCCGACACGGATAACAAGGCCGTCTATGCGATCGAGCCCTATACGATCGCGGATGTGCGGGCGAGCTACAAGTTCCAGGAGGAGCTTGAGTTCTACGCTTACGTCAAGAACGTCTTCGACGAACGTGCGCCGACACTGATGAAGGAAAATCGCGGTATTGGCGGCATCGAGGCCAGCATGACCGAACCGCGCATGTTCGGCATCGGTGTTCGCGGCACCTTCTGAGCCACCGGGCGAACCAGAAAGACAAAAAGGCCTTCGAAGCTGTCTTCGAAGGCCTTTTTCTTACTGGGAATGATGGGGCAACGCCTCAGAAAAACGCCTGAATGCCCGTCTGCGCCCGGCCGAGGATCAACGCGTGAACGTCATGCGTGCCCTCATAGGTGTTGACCGTTTCAAGGTTCTGGGCGTGGCGCATGACGTGATATTCGATCTGGATGCCGTTGCCGCCGTGCATGTCGCGGGCCTGGCGGGCGATATCCAGCGCCTTGCCGCAATTGTTGCGCTTGATGATGGAGATCATTTCCGGCGCCATCCTGTGCTCATCCATCAGGCGGCCGATGCGCAGCGATGCCTGAAGGCCGAGCGCGATTTCAGTCTGCATGTCGGCGAGCTTCTTCTGGTAAAGCTGCATGCCGGCCAGCGGCTTGCCGAACTGCTTGCGGTCGAGACCATATTGCAGGGCGCGGAACCAGCAATCTTCGGCCGCGCCCATCACACCCCAGGAAATGCCATAGCGGGCGCGGTTGAGGCAACCGAACGGGCCTTTCAGGCCGGAAACATTGGGAAGAAGCGCGTCTTCCCCGACTTCGACGCCATCCATGACGATTTCGCCGGTAATCGAGGCGCGCAGCGAGAGTTTGCCGCCGATCTTGGGGGCGGAAAGGCCCTTCATGCCCTTTTCCAGCACGAAACCCCTGATCTGGTTGTCATGGGCTTCCGATTTGGCCCAGACGACGAAGACATCGGCGATCGGCGCATTGGAAATCCACATCTTCGAACCGCGCAGGCGATAGCCGCCGGCGATCTTTTCGGCGCGGGTCTTCATGCCGCCGGGATCGGAACCGGCATCCGGCTCGGTCAGCCCGAAACAGCCAATAAGCTCACCCGAGACGAGGCCGGGCAGGTATTTCTTCTTCTGTTCGTCAGAGCCATAGGCGAAGATCGGGTGGATGACGAGCGAGGACTGCACGCTCATCATCGAGCGATAACCGCTATCGATGCGCTCCACCTCGCGGGCGACGAGACCGTAGGCGACGTAGCTCGCATTGGCCGCGCCATATTCTTCCGGCAGGGTGACGCCGAGCAGGCCGGTGCGGCCCATCAGACGGAACAGTTCTGGCTCGGTGGTTTCGGAAAGATAGGCCTCGGACACGCGCGGCATGAGTTCGGATTTGCCGAAGGCGGCGGCGGCGTCGCGGATCATCCGCTCGTCGTCGGTCAGTTGGTCTTCGAGCAGGAAAGGGTCCTGCCAATTGAATGCTGCGCGTTCGCTCACTTTATGCCTCCGGATTTGCTGGCCGGATTATTGGTAATCGATCCTGACGGCACAAGCCATGTTTACTCATTTTTGCATTACCTATAGTCATATCTCATGACATCTCTCAGCCGCAAACTCCTGCCCTCCACCAGCGCGCTTGCCGCTTTCGATTCCGTTGCCCGGCTCGGCAGCTTTTCCGCCGCTGCCGATGAGTTGGCCCTGACGCAAGGGGCGATCAGCCGGCAGGTTATGTCACTGGAAGAACAGCTTGGCGTGCGGCTGTTCGAGCGTGGCGCGCGCGGCGTGGCGTTGACGGCGGAGGGGCAATCTTATGCGAAATCGATTGCCGCGGCGCTGGGCGAAATACGCTCCGCGTCGCTGCAGATCATGACCAAAACGCATGGCAATACGCTGAACCTTGCCATGCTGCCCACTTTTGGCACCCGCTGGCTGCTGCCGCGTATCCCGGATTTCGTGTCCAGCCACCCGGAAATCACCATCAATTTCGCCACCCGCATCGGGCAATTCGACTTCGAGCGCGAGCAGCTGGATATGGCGATCCATATCGGTCAGGCGGACTGGCCGGGAGCGGAATGCACTTTTCTCATGAATGAGATGGTCGCCCCGGTTTGCAGTCCTGAATTTCTCCGCGCCAATCCGGTGTTGAAAGCAGAAGATATTGCCGCCCTGCCGCTGTTGCACATGGCCTCCCGTCCGGGCGCATGGGGCCACTGGTTCGAAAGCCTCGGCCTGTCGCTCGCTCTGCCGCAGGGCATGCGATTCGAGCAGTTTTCCAGCGTGGCGCAGGCCTGCATCGCCGGGCTGGGCGTGGCGCTGATGCCGCTTTTCCTGATCGACAACGAACTGAAATCGCGGCAACTGGTCAAAGCCTTCGATCATCAGGCTAAAAGTCCAAGCTCTTATTACGCGGTGGCGCCGCTTTCGCGCGCCAATCACGTTCCAGTCGTGCTGTTTCGCGACTGGCTGGTGCGGCAGGTGGAGGCCTATCGTGCGGCGAATGGCTCGTCGCTGCAAAAATAACCGCACTTTTTTCGGGCATTTATGTCTTATGCCCAGCTTTTCGCCCATTTTGCCGCCGGCTGGACTCGACAGGGCGGTTTCGCTCGACTATCTTGATTAAACGTTTAATCAGCCCTTTCGGTCCATCATGGCATCTTCACGGCCTGCCACCAATCTGAGCGCGATAGCAGCGGCACTCGGCGTGTCGGTGGCAACCGTGTCCAATGCGCTGTCGGGCAAGGGCCGCGTCTCGCCTGATCTGGCGGAGCGTATCCGCAAGACGGCAAGCGAACTTGGTTATGTGCCGAGTTCGGCGGGCAGGGCGCTGCGCACCGGCAGATCAGGTGTTCTGGGGCTGGTTCTGCCCGATATTGCCAATCCTCTCTTTCCGCAGATCGCGCAGGCCATCGAAAAGGCGGCGGTGACTGCCGGTTACGGCGTGCTGATCGCCGACTCCCGCGGTGAGATCGCCATGCAGACGGATGCCATCAACCGGCTGATCGAGCGCGGCGTGGATGGAATGGTTATCGTTCCCCGCCGCGGCACGCGCATTACCGATGTCGATTGTCCCGTCGCGGTGATCGACAGCCCCTCGACCCCCGGAAACACTGTGGCCGCTGACCACTGGGATGGCGGTCGGCAGGTGGGCGAATATCTGGCGGGGCTTGGCCATCGCAAGGTGGTGCTGGTGGGCAGGAGCCGCGATTCCAACGTGCAGAATGACCGCCTTGGCGGCATTCGCGACGGTCTCGGTAAGGCCTGCGACACACAGACGCTGTGGATAGACGCCATCGAAAAGGCCGGCGGCGAGGGCTGCCGACTTGGGCTTGCCGACAGGGTCGCTGCGGGGTTCACCGCTTTTGCCGCCGTTTCCGATCTCCACGCATTGCGCGCACTCACCGAATTGCAGCGCGAGGGCATCGACGTGCCGGAAGAGGCCAGTGTCACCGGCTTCGATGATCTCATCTTTTCAGCCGTGGTCACCCCGCCACTGACGACGATGCGCATGAATATGGGGCGCATTGCCGATCTGGCCGTCGAGGCGCTGCTGCGCGCCATCGACGGCGCGGGTGAAAACGGCGTCGCCATCGATGTCACGGCAGAAATCTCGAAAGTACCGATGGCGCTGATCATGCGCGGCTCCACCGGCAAAGCAAAGCATGATGCGATTGAAGCCAAAAAAATCACAGCAGGAGAACTCACACCATGAAAAAGATCATTCTTGCATCGGGCGCTGCCCTGATGCTGACGATGGGAGCCGCTGAGGCGCAGGACAAGACGCTGACGATCTCGGTCTACGCCTTCGCGCAGGACGAATTCAAGGAACTGGTCTATACGCCGTTTGAGCAGAAATGCGGCTGCAAGCTGGTGGTCGAGACCGGCAACAGCGTCGAGCGTCTGGCCAAGATGGAGGCCAACAAGGCCAATCCGGTGGTCGATCTCGCCATCGTCTCCATGGCGGATGCGCTTTCCGCCACCCGCAAGGACCTGATCCAGAAGATCGACGCCGCCAAGGTGCCGAATATCGAAAACCTCTATGACATCGCCAAGGACCCGAATGGCGACGGCATGAGCGTCGGCGTCAATTTCTACGCCACATCAATCGTTTACCGCACCGACAAGATGAAGATCGATAGCTGGGCCGATCTCCTGAAGGACGGCATCGTCGATCACGTCGCCTTCCCGAACGTCACCACCAACCAGGGCCCGCCGGCGCTTTACATGCTGGGCAAGGCCATCGGCAAGGACACGCCGGATCTTGCCGGCGCCATCGAGGCCGTGGGCGAAAAGAAGGACGAGATCGTCACTTTCTACGTCAAGTCTTCGCAGCTGGTGCAGCTGATGCAGCAGGAAGAAATCTGGGCAGCGCCGATTGGCCGTTTCTCCTGGGCGCCCTTCACCAAGCTCGATCTGCCGCTTGCCTGGGCCACGCCCAAGGAAGGACAGACCGGCGGCATGAACGTGCTCGTGGTGCCGAAGGGCACGAAGAACGAGGACCTTGCCCTGCAATTCATGGATTTCTGGCTTTCGACCGACGTCCAGAAGGCGCTGGCCGAAAAGCTGGTCGACAGCCCGACCAATAAAGAGGTCAAGGTTTCCGACGAGGTGGCGAACAATATCACCTATGGCGATGAAACCGCACGCAGCCTGCAGCTCATTCCGTCCGACGTGACGCTTGATAACCGCGACAAGTGGTTGTCGGAGTGGAACTCCAAGGTCGGGCAATAAGCTAAAATAGTCGAATTCAGTCAGAAACGGGGTGATTTTCAGCGTCCGCAAGGGCTCGCTCCGTTTCGGGAAAAGCGGTTTGGTCGTCCCCTGACCGCTTTTCCAACCTTTTAAAGCCGCAAGCTGGTATTCCGGCTTCAAGCGTAACCGGCCACGGGCCGTTCAGGGAATAAACCAATGTTTCAGAACCGGGCCGAAGCGCTGGCGCTTGCCTTGCCCGCCGCGATTTTCGCGGCGGCGGTTTTTCTTGTGCCGGTCTTCATGCTTCTGTCGGAAGGTTTCCGCACCACTGACGGCTGGACAGTGTCAGCTTACGCCGATTTCTTTTTCGATCCGCTGAACCGGACGGTCTTCCTGCGCACCCTGAAGCTCGGCGCGCTCGTCACCGTCGTTTCGGCGGTGGTGGGGTATGCGGCCGCCTTCGCCATCATCAACCTGTCGCAGGGGACGAAGGGCCATGTGGTCAATCTCGTCGTACTGCCGCTGATGATTTCGCCGGTTGCCCGCACCTATGCCTGGATCGTCATTCTCGGCAGAACCGGCATCGTTAACCAGGCGCTGCAGGCGGTGGGCCTCAGCGATGCGCCGATCCGCATCCTGTTTTCCGAAACGGCTGTTTTTATCGGCCTTCTGCAACTGTTCCTGCCGTTGATGATCATCTCGCTCATCAGTGCGCTGGAAAACATGCCGAAGGACACAATCGCCGCCGCCCGCGTGCTCGGCGCCAACTGGTTTCAGGTGTTCTGGAAGGTCATCCTGCCGCTCACCAAGGAAGGGCTGGTCGTCGGCGGCACGCTGGTCTTCACCGGTTCGCTGACGGCCTATATTACGCCCGCCATTCTCGGCGGCTCGAAGGTGCTGATGCTGGAAACACTGCTTTATCAGCAGGTCACAGTCTCCAACAACTTCGTTGCCGCCAGCGTCATCGCCTTCATCCTGATCGTCATGAGCTTTGCCGCCAATATCCTGCTGAAGCGCATCGCCACCGCAAGGAACAAGAAATGACAAGGCAGCTCTTCATTCCGCTCACGCTTCTTCTCGTTGTCGGTTTCCTCATCGGGCCGTTCCTCATCATCGTCGCCGCCTCGTTTTCGGCCGGCGATACGCTCGCCTTTCCGCCGCAGGGCTTTTCGCTGAAGTGGATCGCCAAGGTCTTCACGGTCGAAAGCTTCCGGGAAAGCTTTGCGATGTCGATGTTCCTCGCCATCGGCGGCACGTTCACGGCGCTCATCCTCGGCATTCCGGCCTCTTATGCCATGTCGCGCTACAAGCTGCCTTTTGCCGAGACGGTGCGCACCATCGTTTCCGCGCCGATTATCGTGCCTGGTATCATCGTCGGTCTGGCGCTGCTGCGATATTTCGTCGTGCCTTTCGGCATCGGCATCACGCTTGCCCTGTTTCTCGCCCACACAGCGCTCATCCTGCCCTATGCGGTGCGGGTGGTTTCGGCCAGCCTCAACAATCTGCGCTCGGATATCGAGGAGGCTGCGGTGCTGCTCGGCTCGTCGCGGGTTGGCGCATTTTTCCGGGTGGTGCTGCCGAATATTCGCGGCGGTATCCTGTCGGCCTTCATTCTCGGTTTCGTGACGAGTTTCAATCAGGTGCCGGTGTCACTGTTCCTGTCCGGCCCCGGCGTGCGCACGCTGCCGATCGACATGCTGGGTTACATGGAAATCGTCTTCGATCCGTCCGTTGCAGCACTTTCTTCGCTGCTCGCCTTCCTTTCCATCGGCATCGTCTTCATGGCCGAACGTTTTCTGGGGTTCTCCCGTTATGTCTGACGCAAATTATCTTTCGCTCAACAAAGTCTCGCTCGCTTATGGCAACAGCATCGCCGTCAAGGATCTCGATCTTGATATCCGCAAGGGCGAGCTTCTGGCCTTGCTGGGGCCTTCCGGCTGTGGCAAGACCACGACGATGCGCGCCATTGCCGGGTTGATGCCGGTGGCGGGCGGGCGCATCGATCTCGATGGCGTCGATATTACCCGGGTCGCGGCCAACAAGCGCGCCGTCGGGCTGGTGTTCCAGTCCTACGCGCTGTTTCCGCATCTGACGGTATACGAAAACGTCGCCTTCGGCCTGAAGCTCAAAGGCATGAGCGGCAAGGCGCTGGAGGACAAGGTCGCCTCGGGTCTGAAGTCGGTCGGGCTTCCGAACTTCGCTTCGCGCAAGCCGGCGGAGCTTTCCGGCGGCCAGCAGCAGCGCGTGGCGCTGGCGCGCTCCATGGTCATGGAACCGAAGGTACTGCTGCTTGACGAGCCCCTGTCCAACCTCGATGCGCGTCTGCGGCTGGAAATGCGTACCGAATTGCAGCGTGTGCAGAAGGAAACCGGCGTGACGATGATCTTCGTCACCCATGACCAGATCGAGGCTTTGGCGCTGGCCGACCGCATTGTCGTCATGAAGGGCGGCAAGATAGAGCAGATCGGCACGCCGGAAGAGATCTATAACGCCCCGGTTTCGTCTTTCGTGGCGGATTTCGTCGGTTTCGAAAACATCTTCGCGCTGGAAGGCGGCGCGCTGAAAACCGCCAACGGCACAACACCGCTTCCCGGACCAGTCCGTTCAGCATCTGGACTGGCCTGGCGGCCGCGCATGGTTACCCTCGGTTCAGGTCCGTTCCAGGGAACCGTGCGCGGTACATCCTTTGCCGGCAACAGCCGCGAATATCTGCTCGATACGCCGCTCGGGCTCATCAAGGCGGAAACCGATGCGGCGCTTGCCGCGCATGTCATCGGCGATACGCTTGCCTTCGACCTGCCGGTCGAAAAGGCGGCGAGCCTCAAGGTGTTCAACTGATCATGGGTGTATGGATCGATACCGATATGGGCTTCGACGACATTGCCGCCATCATGGTGGTGCAATCGTCCGGCCTTGCCATAGACGGCATTTCGCTGGTCTTCGGCAATGCGACGCTGGAAGCGGTCTGCGGCAATGCCGCAGGCGCCGTTGCTGCTTTCGGCTGGTCCATGCCGATCCATCAGGGCCGCGCCAAGCCCGTGCTCGGTGCGCTCGAAACCGCCCAGTCGATTCTCGGCGACAGTGGCATCCCGACCGTCGGCCAAAGCCTGCCGGATGCGCCGGCCTTGCCGAGAAGCGATGCCTTTGCCGCCCTGTGCAACTGGCTAGGGGGCGAAGGCGAAAAACGCATCCTCGCGCTCGGACCACTCACCAATATTGCCGCGCTTTGCCTTGCCCGACCTGATCTTGCCGCCCGGATTTCCGACCTCACCTGGATGGGCGGCGGCCTGACCAGCGGCAACCACACCGCATCGGCCGAATTCAACGCCTTTGCCGATCCGGAGGCGCTGGCCATCGTGCTGTCCCACGGCCTGCCGCTGCGCATGGTCGATCTCGACGCCTGCCGCAAGGTTACAGCCTCTCCGGCCGATGTGCTGCCGATCCGCGATGCCGGCGGCAAGAATGCCAGGCTGATTGCCGATCTTCTGGAGGGCTTCATCGGCATTGCCACCAGCCGCGGCAGGGCGGCCATGGCGCTTTATGATCCCGTCGCTGCCGTTGCCTTTACGCCCGGTCTCATTGGCTGGCGGCAGGCGCGGATCGATGTCGAGCTTCATTCCGCCTTGACCCGAGGCAGAACGGTGGTTGAGACGCGTGCCGACAAGGTGGAAACCTTCAATGCGCACTTCGCCGAAACCGTTGATGCTGAAGGTGCAAAGGCTGCCGTTCTCGAGGCGCTGCGCCGGGAGGCTGCCCGATGAGCGCCAAATCCCCGATACGCGAAGCTGATGATCTCACCGACGACACCCTGCGCGCCCGCGCCGTTGCTGCAGCGCGGGGAGACCAGCCCTTCGATATTCTCATCACCGGCGGAACGTTGGTGGATGTGGTGACCGGCGAGCTGCGCGCCGCCGATATCGGCATCGTTGGCTCGCTGATCGGCAGCGTCCATGAACCCGCTAGTCGCAGCGACGCTGCAAGCATCATCGATGCGGCCGGAGCCTATGTCGCGCCGGGCTTGATCGACACACACATGCATATCGAAAGCTCGATGGTCACGCCGGCCGCCTATGCGGCGGCGGTGGTCGCCCGCGGTGTCACCACCATCGTCTGGGACCCGCATGAATTCGGCAATGTCCATGGCGTCGATGGTGTCCGCTGGGCGGTGAAGGCAATCGAAAATTTGCCCCTGCGCGCTATTCTGCTGGCGCCTTCCTGCGTTCCTTCTGCACCGGGACTGGAACGCGGTGGTGCGGACTTCGACGCTACCATTCTCGCCGATATCCTGTCATGGCCGCAGGTTGGTGGCGTTGCGGAAATCATGAACATGCGCGGCGTCGTCGAGCGCGATCCGCGCATGAGCGGTATCGTGCAGGCCGGGCTTGTCTCGGACAAACTGGTCTGCGGCCATGCCCGTGGTCTGAAAGGTGCCGATCTCAACGCCTTCATGGCGGCGGGCGTCTCCTCTGACCACGAACTGGTGTCGGGGCAAGATCTGATGGAAAAGCTGCGGGCGGGGCTGACGATCGAGCTGCGCGGTTCGCATGATCATCTGCTGCCGGAATTCGTGGAAGCGCTGAATGCGCTTGGCCATCTGCCGCAGACGGTAACGCTCTGTACCGACGATGTTTTCCCGGATGATCTGTTGCGAGGCGGCGGGCTGGATGATGTGGTGCGCCGGCTTGTGCGTTACGGTCTCAAGCCTGAATGGGCGCTGCGCGCCGCCACGCTGAATGCCGCGCAAAGGCTCGGCCGTGCCGATCTCGGCCTCATCGCCGCCGGCCGCCGCGCCGATCTCGTCGTTTTCGAGGATTTGAGCGACTTTGCGGCCCGCCAGGTGATCTCGAATGGCAGGGCTGTCGCTGAAGGCGGCCGCATGCTTGAGGATGTTCCCGCCTGCGACGCCACCGCGCTCGAAGGCTCGATGAAGCTGCCGCTTCGCGAGCCCGATGATTTCCGGGTCACATCCGAAGGCACGAAGATACGCCTCGCCACCATCGACCGCCCGCGCTTTACCCAATGGGCAGAAACGGAGGCTGCGGTAAAAGACGGTTTCGTCATTCCGCCCCAGGGTGTGACGATGATTTCCGTCACCCATCGCCACGGCAAGGCCGAGCCCGTCACCAGAACCGGCTTTCTCACCGGCTGGGGAACATGGAACGGTGCCTTCGCGACCACGGTCTCGCATGACAGCCACAACCTCACCGTCTACGGTGGCAATGCGGAAGACATGGCGCTGGCCGCCAACGCGGTGATTGCCACGGGCGGCGGCATGGCCGTCGCCTCAGGGGGCAAGGTTACCGCACTGCTCCCGCTGCCGCTTTCCGGCCTCGTTTCCGATGCCCCGCTTGAAGACGTGGCAAAGGCTTTCGAAGAATTGCGCGCTGCCGTCGGCAAGGTGGTGGAATGGCAACCGCCCTATCTGGTCTTCAAGGCCTGTTTCGGCGCCACGCTCGCCTGCAATATCGGCCCGCACCAGACGGATATGGGCATTGCCGATGTTTTGACGGGAAGGGTGATGGAGAGCCCGGTGATTGCGGTGGTGGAGTGAACGCCGGGTATTCCCGGTGTGCTTTTTTCTCATTCCAGTAAATGGAGTGGGCTATACCGAAAGCGTATTGCCCACCTCATTTTCGGCCCAGTCATGCGCCCAGCTGGCGCGTGAGCAATAACCCCGACTGCCATCCTCGCCGAAAAACACGCCGGCCCAGAGCGGTATCGCATCGTCCGTCAGAACCCAGCCGCCGGAATCGCCCTGTGTCGGCACGGGGGTGACGAGATGCCCCAGGGCGCCGCCGATCGGCAGGCTCGGCTGTGGCCGAAGTTCGATCTGGTCGCGAAAACAATAGGTCGACGTGCCGTCGGTGAAAGCGTAGCTAATCGCCAGCGAGCCGAGCTTGCATTTATAGACGCCGCTTTTACCTCTCAGTGTCACATTCTGCCCCGGCGTCAGGCTGGCGGCCACCCCGCCCAATGATGACGATGCCGGTGCGGCGCTCAGCTCGATCAGCGAAAAATCGAACATGTTCACAGGCGGATCGTTGCCAGGGTAGGGGGTGGGCATCGGTAGCGCCACCGGATCGCAGACCGTCCTTGCCGGCAGAGGGTGGAGCTTCGTGTGGTATTTGGCAGTGCCGATCCGGCTTCCCGACGCATCGAAAATATCGTCGCCGCTTTGGGCGACATGAGCGCAGGTCATACCATATTTTTTGTTGCTGAGACTGTCCGTCAGCGTTCCGCCATAGGTGCCGGATGCGCCCGCATTGGTGGTGATCTCATCGCCCGCCGCAAAGGCAAGCCTTGCCCTCGGGCGCTCTTGGATACGCGCGTAGGCAGGGCTTTGGTTGATAAGGGTGGTCAAGTTGCGCAAGGCCGCCAGGTTATCGTCTTCTTCCGCTGTGGTGGGGTTTTTTACCGGCGTCTTCAATGGTCCGTAGACGATTGTCATCATGACCGGGCCGCTTTTCTCGGGGTGTGGAATTGCGTTCCACAGGGAAACCTTGCGCGTGAGGTCGCGGCGTCTGTATCCCTGATAGGGAAGCTGAAGCGGCCAATAGGGAAGAGAGAAGGGCGCACCCCACCGGTCGTGCAAGGGGCTTTGGTCGAGCAGATAGTCATAGAAGTAGCGTTCGTTGTCCGGCACCACACCATCTTCCAGATCGTAAAGCAGCATCCACACCGGATCCACATCGAGTGTGAAGCCGTGGACGATGGGGATTTCCGAGGCCTGGCGCGCGAGTTGCGTCATGGCTTCGGAAGCGTCGAAATAGCCGCGCAGTTCCTCATAGGTCGGCATCGGCGCTTACTCCGGTTTGGGTTCGAAAAACCCCGCGACGAAGGTGAAGATCGGCGCGAGCAGGCCGGCCGCGAAAACGCTGTACCAGCCGTGCACGAGAAACACCGAGCCGCTCAGCGTATAGGCCCAGAGCACGAAGGCGATGGTGGAAATGCTGGCGTTCAAAAGCCACGGTTGGCCCGGCAGTTTGCGACGGTGAAGATAGATCGGTGTGCCGACGATGCCGAGGCCCAGAATGATCCAGCTGACGATCACTGCCTGCATGGGAACGACACTATCCGCCGTCAGCAAGCTCAGTCCATAGTGGGAATTGACCATTTTATCGACCGCGACGTAAAGGGCGACCGATTCCGCCGGAATATATTTGATAAGGCGATCGCGATAATCGTCAGGCGGCAGGTTTTTCAACGATTTGGCGCCGGCCAGACGTCCGATGATCGCACTTTGTGGCACAACAAGTCTCACCATGACGCTTGCCTGCTTAAAATTGTTGAACCAAAACAAAGTAATAAATGTGAATATTTTTTGAATGTATACTATAGGAAGCGAAGAGTCTATTGCGTATGGGTGTATATTTTGTTGAATATAGGCGATGACAGTGTATTCATTTGCGCCGCAGCGTGAGGCAAGGGCTGTCGTGTGAAAATCTCACATCTGAAAGCCGTTCCGGGCTTGGACCGGAACGGTCTTATTCATTCCACTGCCAGTTCCTGCTCGACCAGTGTCGCCCAAAAGGCCACACCCGGCACGATGGCCATGTCGTTGAAGTCATACGAGGTATTGTGGTGCAGCGCGCCATCCACCGCAGGACCGTTGCCGAGCCAGACGTAGCAACCGGGGGCTTCACCCGCGAAGAAGGCGAAGTCGTCGCCGGCGGTCGAGGGTGGGAAGGCGGTGCGGGCTTTGGTGCCGAACACTGTTTTTGCGGCCCTCAACGCCCGCTTCGTCGCTTCCGTCTCGTTGATGACGGGGGGGATGCGGCGGATGAATTCATAATGTGCCTCGATGCCGAACATCGCTGCCGTGCCTTTGGCGAGCCTGCCGATTTCCGCTTCCAGCTGGTCGCGCACCTCAGGTGCATAGGCGCGCGCCGTGCCGCCGATTTCGACGAGATCGGGAATGACGTTGAGTGCCTTGGGGTCACCCGCCTGCACCGAACAGGCGCTGACCACGGCGGGCTGCAGCGGATCGATCACACGGCCGACGATCGTTTGCAGCGAGGCGAGGAAGGTGCCTGCCGCCGTTATCGGGTCACGGCCGAGATGTGGTTTGGCGCCATGGGTGCCTATACCCTTGAAGGTCACGCGCCAGCTGTCGGAAGAGGCAAGCTGCGGGCCTTCCACCACCGCCATTTCGTCGATGGCTAAGCCCGGCATATTGTGCAGGCCATAAACGGCATCGCAGGGGAACAGCGAGAAAAGCCCGTCCTCCACCATTTTCTTCGCACCACCACGGCCTTCTTCGGCCGGCTGGAAGATGAAATGCACGGTGCCGGAAAAATCGCGGGTCTTTGCAAGATTGCGCGCAGCACCCAGCAGCATGGCGGTGTGGCCATCATGGCCGCACGCATGCATTTTGCCGGGAAATTTCGATTTATAGGGCCTGTCGGGTACTTCCGGCATGGCAAGCGCATCCATATCGGCACGCAGGCCGATGCTGCGGGTGCCGTTGCCCACCTGCAGGGTGCCGACGACGCCGGTGCCGCCAAGACCGCGATGCACCTTCAGCCCGGCCCGTTCCAGAAGATCGGCGACGATGGCGCTGGTTCTCTCCTCTTCGAAGCCCAGTTCCGGATGCGCGTGCAGATCGTGGCGAAGCTCCGTCAGGAATGGCAGGTCCTCACCGATCCGGTCCAGCAGTCTCATGGGCAGCTTGTCCTTGAATATGGGAAAAACCCGCGTCATAGGTGGGTTTGTCCGAATGCCTGTTGCTTTGTTCCCTTCTAGCTGAAAAAGCCAATGAAATGAACCCGCCGCATGTCTGCGGTTGTTGAATTCTGAATATGCCGAACGGGCTGAAAACCGCTGTCGCGTGTCGCCGCCCTGTTCCTGAAAGAAGATGAAAGATGCCGCCATCCACATCATCGCCCGCAGCGCCACACGAATTCTGGCAGGATATTCATCCGCCTCGTGCCTTCGAAACGGCCGGCCCGCATTCGGCATTCTTTCCGGCGGAACTGGATGACGACAGGCAGATCTGCCTGCCGATAAGGCCGCTGGCGGACGGCGAGCATGCGCTCGCCTCGCTCATCGTCAATCAGGCTTCTTTCGAGGTGCTGGAGGCGCTGGCGGCTGACCTTGCCCAAAAGCTTGCTCCCTTCGAGCCCGATGTCGTCATCGGCCTGCCGACGCTCGGTCTGACACTTGCCGCCGCCGTTGCCCGCCATCTTGGCCATTCCCGTTACGTACCGCTCGGCACCTCGCGCAAATTCTGGTATCTGGAGGAACTGTCGGTGCCCATGTCCTCCATCACGACCAAACAGGAAAAGCGGCTTTACATCGATCCGCGTATGTTGCCGCTGATCGAAGGCAGGCGGGTGGCGCTGGTGGATGATGTCATCTCCAGCGGCAGTTCCATCATTGCGGGTCTGTCGCTTCTCGCCTCGTCGGGCATCCGGCCGGTGGCGATCGGCGCGGCCATGCTGCAATCGGACCGGTGGCGGGAAAAAATTGCCGCTTTCGGGCCGGAATGGCCGGAGCGGGTGAGGGGTGTTTTCACCACGCCGTTGCTGAAAAAAGCCGAAGGTGGCTGGCGGGCTTGACGTTGCGCAAATTCCTGAAAAACGCAAGTGGTGATAATTTCATCATTGCCTAATTTGCGTCTTGCGAAGCCGCGAGAGATCGTCCTAAGATCACCTCCGACAGATTATAGCGCTCGGCGAAAAACGCGCCGGTTTGCTTTCGTTCGGTGTCATTCCGGCGTCTGCCCGCCCCCTTTGGTTTTGCCGCTTACTGGAATTTCTTAACATGCATGCAGTGTTCGACGGTCATAATGATGTGCTGCTTCGGTTGTGGCGCAACAGCAAGGCCGGGGCCGATCCGGTTGCGGAATTCAAAAACGGTACGCGTGAAGGGCATATCGATGGTCCTCGCGCCAGGGCCGGCGGTCTTGGCGGCGGAATCTGCGCCATCTACATCCCCTCCGGTGACCTCATTTTGCAGGAGCCGGACGAAAGCGGCCACTACGACACGCCGCTCGCCGCGCCGCTGGAACGCTTGCCTTCGCTCGATATCGCCATGGAGAAGGCGGCAATTGCGCTGAGGCTCGATCGCGCTGGCGCCTGGCGGCTTTGCCGTTCCACGGCCGATATCCGCAAGGCCTTTGCCGAGGATGTTTTCGCCGCCGTGCTGCACATAGAAGGCTGCGAGGCGATCGGTGCCGATCTCGATGCGCTCGAGGTATTTTACGCCGTCGGCCTGCGTTCGTTGGGTCCGGTCTGGAGCCGGCATAATGTTTTCGGCCACGGCGTTCCCTTTTCCTACCCCATGTCGCCCGATACTGCGCCCGGCCTCACCGATGCCGGTTTCGCGCTGGTGAAGGAATGCAACCGGCTCGGTATTCTGATCGATCTCGCGCATATCACCGAAAAAGGCTTCTGGGATGTGGCCAGGACCACCAACCAGCCGCTGATCGCCAGCCATTCCAACGCGCATGCGCTCACCCCCGTTGCTCGCAATCTCACCGACCGCCAGATGGACGCCATCAAGGATAGCCACGGTCTGGTTGGTCTCAACTATGCCGTGACGATGCTGCGGGCCGATGCGCGTGACATTGCCGACACGCCGCTTTCCGACATGGTGCGCCATATCGACTACATGGTGGAGCGCATGGGCATCGACTGCGTGGCGCTCGGATCGGATTTCGACGGCGCAACCGTACCTGTCGGAATAGCCGATGCGAGCGGCAACCACAATCTGGTTGCGGCGCTGAAATCGGCGGGCTACGGTGATGGAGAACTTGCTAAAATATGCCAGGAAAACTGGCTGCGTGTTTTGTCTGAGGCCTGGCACGAGCCGGCCTGAGGGCACCACTAAAAGCGAATGAAATCAATCTTATAACAAAAGGGGAGATCCTATGATCAAATCGCTCAACAAATCCATGCGTATCCTCAGCACCAGCGCCGCTCTGTCGCTGATGATGCTGTCTGCGCCGCAAGCTTTTGCGGCCACTCCGGCCGATACGCTGGTCGAAGGTTTCGCCATCGACGACATCATCTCGCTTGATCCGGGTGAGGCTTTCGAGCTTTCCGCAGCGGAAGTCACCGGCAACACCTATAGCAAGCTGGTTTCCATCGATCTCAACGACACCTCCAAGGTCATTGGCGATCTGGCCGAGAGCTGGACGACCTCCGAGGATGGCCTCACCTACACCTTCAAGCTGAAATCCGGCCTGAAATTCGCCTCCGGCAACCCGATCACCGCTGACGATGTGGCGTTCTCGTTCGAACGCGCCGTCAAGCTCGACAAGTCGCCGGCATTCCTGTTGACGCAGTTCGGCCTCAAGGGCGACAACGTCAATGAAAAGGCCAAGGCTGCGGACGCAAACACCTTCGTGCTGACGGTCGACAAGCCCTATGCGCCAAGCTTCGTGCTTAACGTGCTCACGGCCACCGTTGCTGCCGTGGTGGACAAGAAGCTGGTGACTGAAAAGGCGAAATCGGTAACCCCGACCGCCGAATACAAATACGACACCGATTTTGGCAATGCCTTCCTGAAGACCGGTTATGCCGGTTCCGGCCCCTACAAGATCCTTGGCTGGAAGGCCAATGAGTCGGTCGCTCTGGAAGTAAACCCGAATTATTACGGCGAAAAGCCGAAGCTGAAGCGCGTTGTCTATCGCCACATGAAGGAAAGCTCCGGCCAGCGTCTGGCGCTTGAAAACGGCGATATCGATATCGCCCGCAATCTTGAGCCAGGCGATATGGATGCCGTTTCCAAGAAGGACGGCCTCGCCGTCACTTCCGCGCCCAAGGGCACCGTCTATTATTTCAGCCTCAACCAGAAGAACGAGAACCTGAAGAAGCCTGAGGTCATCGAGGCCTTCAAATATCTCGTCGATTATGACGCGATCGGCGCGACCCTGATCAAGGGCATCGGCGAAGTCCACCAGACCTTCCTGCCGAAGGGCCAGCTCGGCGCGCTTGACGAGAACCCCTACAAGCTCGACGTCGCCAAGGCCAAGGAACTTCTCGCCAAGGCCGGCCTGAAGGACGGCTTCACCGTAACCATGGATGTGCGCAACACGCAGCCGGTGACTGGCATTGCCGAAAGCGTGCAGCAGACGCTGGCGCAGGCCGGCATCAAGCTCGAAATCATTCCGGGTGACGGCAAGCAGACGCTGACCAAATACCGCGCCCGCACGCATGACATCTATATCGGCCAGTGGGGTTCGGACTATTTCGATCCGAATTCGAATGCCGAAACCTTCACCATCAACTACGACAATTCCGATGAAGGCAAGAACAAGACGCTCGCATGGCGCAATGCCTGGGACGTTCCTGACCTGACCAAGGAAACGCAGTCGGCGCTTCTGGAAAAAGACACCGCCAAGCGTGCCGCCATTTATGAAAACCTGCAGAAGGAAGTTCTGGCGAAGGGTCCTTTCGTCATCATCTTCCAGCAGACGGAAGTGGCCGGTTATTCGAACAAGCTCAAGGGCCTGAAGCTTGGACCGAGCTTCGACACCAACTTCGTTTCGCCCATCTCCAAGGAATGATCCGGAAGGATCGGTCTCTTGAGCATCGTTGAAGCAAACAGCAGGGCAAGGCACGGCAAACGCCGTGCCAACGCCCGCACCAAAGCCATTCTCGGCTTCGCCATCACCGTCATCACCACCTTTCTGGGGCTGATGGCGGTGACGTTTTTCATTGGCCGCGTCATTCCGATCGATCCCGCTCTGGCGATCGTCGGTGACCGTGCGCCCGCCCATGTGGTGGAGCGCGTACGGGAAGAGCTCGGCCTCAACCTGCCGCTCTGGCAACAGTTTTTCCTTTACCTGAAGCAGGCGCTTTCGGGTGATTTCGGCATTTCCGTGCTCACCACCAATCCGGTGATGGAGGATATCAAGCGGGTTTTCCCCGCCACGATCGAGCTTGCCACGCTCGGCACCATCATCGGTGCGGTGTTCGGCATTCCGCTCGGCGTCCTTGCCGCCGTCAAGCGCGGCAGCTTTGCCGACCAGATCGTGCGCGTCATCGGCCTCATCGGTTATTCCGTGCCTATTTTCTGGCTCGGCCTTCTGGCGCTGCTGTTTTTCTACGCCCGCCTGCAATGGGTGGCGTATCCTGGCCGCATGGACATCGTCTACGAATTCACCTTCACGCCGATCACCGGTTTCTTTTTGATCGACGCGATCTGGCAACGGCAATGGGACGTGTTGTGGGACCTGTTCCGCCACATCATCCTGCCTGCCTGCCTGCTCGGATATTTTTCGCTGGCCTATATCAGCCGCATGACGCGTTCATTCATGCTGAACGAGCTTAGCCAGGAATATATCGTTGCTGCGCGCGCCAAGGGGTTGTCGGAAACCCGCATCATCTGGTTCCACGCGCTGCGCAATGCCGCCGTGCCGCTGGTGACCGTGATTGCGCTGTCCTATGCAGGTCTATTGGAAGGTTCGGTGCTGACCGAAACCATCTTCGCCTGGCCGGGGCTCGGCCTCTACATCACCAATTCCCTGCAGAATGCGGATATGAACGCCGTTCTCGGTGGCACGATCGTGATCGGCGCCATCTTCGTCGGCATTAATATCTTTTCCGATCTGCTTTACCGGACGCTCGATCCAAGGACGCGCAGCCGATGACGATTTCGACCGATACATTGAAACCTTACAGCCGCGAATGGCTGCTCTCCGACCGACCGGCCTCGCGCAAACAGGCCCGGCTTGGCCGCGCCTACGTCATCTGGCGGCGGTTTTCGGAAAACCGGCTGGCGCTGCTCGGCCTCGGTATCATTGCGGCTCTGCTATTCGTGGCGCTGTTTGCCAATGTGCTGGCGCCGCACAACCCCGTGCAGGGCGATCTGCGCAATGCCCGGCTTTTGCCGCCCGGCACTGCGGGTTATCTTCTCGGCACCGATGATCAGGGGCGGGATATTCTCTCGCGCCTCATCCACGGGTCACGGCTGACGCTGTTCGTGGTGCTGCTGGTGGCGATTATCGCCGCGCCCATCGGGCTGATCGTCGGCACCGTCTCGGGTTATGCCGGCGGCTGGGTCGATGCCATCCTGATGCGCATCACCGATATCTTCCTTGCCTTCCCGAAGCTCGTCCTGGCGCTGGCGCTGGTGGCGGCTCTGGGGCCAGGCATCGAAAATGCGGTGCTGGCTATCGCCGTCACCTCATGGCCGCCCTATGCGCGTATCGCGCGCGCTGAAACCATGACCTTCCGCAATTCCGATTTCATCGCGGCGGTGAAGCTCATGGGCGCTTCGCCCTTCCGCATCGTGCTGAAACACGTCATGCCGCTGTGCATGTCGTCGCTTATCGTGCGCGTCACACTCGATATGGCGGGCATTATCCTCACCGCCGCCGGTCTCGGTTTCCTTGGCCTCGGCGCGCAGCCGCCGCTGCCGGAATGGGGGGCGATGATCGCTTCAGGCCGCCGTTTCATTCTCGATCAATGGTGGGTTGCCGCCATGCCGGGTATCGCGATCCTGATCGTCAGCCTCGGTTTCAACCTTCTGGGCGACGGCCTGCGCGATGCGCTGGACCCCAAGGAGGCGGGCCAATGAGCGCGCCGCTTCTGACCGTCGACAATCTGCGCGTCTCCTTCCCCACCCGCACCGGGCTGGTGGAGGCGGTGCGCGGTGTATCCTTTACGCTGGGCCGCGAACGGCTTGGCATCGTTGGCGAATCCGGCTCCGGCAAATCGCAGACCGGCCGCGCCATCATGGGGCTGACCCCGAAGGGGGCGCTCATCGAGGCCGATACGCTGCGCTTCGGCGATATCGATCTTCTCAGCGCTTCGGCGAAAGAAAGGCGGCTCATGCGCGGCAAGCGCATGGCCATGATCCTGCAGGATCCGAAATATTCGCTGAATCCGGTCATGACCATCGGCCGCCAGATCATGGAAACCTTGCGGACCCATGAGAACGTCAGCTCAGGCGAGGCGCGCCAGCGCACGCTCGCCATGTTGGAGGCGGTGCAGATTCGTGATCCCGAGCGGGTGTTTGATCTATACCCGCATGAGGTTTCCGGCGGCATGGGCCAGCGTGTCATGATTGCCATGATGCTGGTCTGCGGCCCGGAACTGCTGATCGCCGATGAGCCGACTTCGGCGCTTGACGTGACGGTTCAGCTGGAAGTGCTCGACATTCTCGACAGGCTGGTGCGCGACCGCGGCATGGGGCTGATTTTCGTCAGCCACGATCTGCGGTTGGTCTCGTCTTTCTGCGACCGGGTTCTCGTCATGTATGCGGGCAAGGTGGTGGAGGAACTGTCATCGGCCAATCTGAAGGAAGCGAAGCACCCCTATACGCAGGGTCTGCTCAACTGCCTGCCGGAGATTGGCGGCCACCGGCATCCGTTGCCGGTTCTGGAACGCAAGCCGGAGTGGCGCGCATGAGCACAGTTCTTTCTATCCGCGACATGGTGGTCGACTTCGACGGTTACATCGCGCTCGACAGCGTCAGCATCGACGTGGCAGAGGGCGAATCCTTCGGCATCGTCGGCGAGTCCGGTTCCGGCAAGTCGACGTTGCTGCGGGCGATTGCCGGCCTCAACCATTTCGACGAAGGCTCATTGATGGTGGCTGGTCGCTCCTATTCGAGCAAGCATCGCGACAAGAGCTTCTACAGTGATGTGCAAATGGTGTTTCAGGACCCTTACGGTTCCCTTCACCCGCGCCAGACTGTGGATGCGCTGCTGCTGGAGCCGCTGGTCATCCACGGTCTCGACAATCGTGAGCAACGCATTGCCCGCGCGCTCGACGAGGTGGGTCTCGGCTCCGGTTTCCGGTTTCGGTATTCGCACCAGCTTTCCGGCGGCCAGCGCCAGCGCATCGCCATTGCCCGTGCGCTGATCGTCGAGCCGAAAATCCTGCTGCTGGACGAGCCGACTTCGGCGCTCGATGCCTCCATCCAGGCGGAAATCCTCAACCTGCTGGAACAGGCGCGCAAGGATCGTAACCTCACCTTCGTCATGGTCAGCCACGATCTCGGCGTCATCAGCCACATGTGCGACCGTCTGGCGGTGATGAAGAGCGGCAAGGTTGTGGAAATGCTGGAGGCTGAGGCGCTGGAAAGCCGCGAGTTCAGCGCGGATTATACAAGGCAGCTGCTGGTGGCGAGTGAGGGTTTTAAACGCGGTTGATTGGCGGGAAGGTGCCTCCCTTTCTTCTCCCCACCGGGGAGAAGATGGCCCGAACGGGGCAGATGAGGGGGCAAGCTCTCCGAAATCCGGCAACGTTGCCCCCTCATCCGGCGCTGCGCGCCACCTTCTCCCCGGCCGGGGAGAAGAAACAAGTGGCAAGCTTCGTTCCCCACGCGATCTTCTCCGGTGACGTATTCTCTCATCGAGCGGCGGTGATATGCTGCCCCGCCACACCGGCATATCCGAACAAGGTACCCACACCATGCAACTGCGCGCATTGATGTATTTCGACGAACTCGTCCGTACAAATTCCATGCGCGCCGCGGCGGAAAACCTCAATGTTGCGCCAACGGCGGTGAGCCGGCAGATCGAAAATCTGGAATATTATTTCGGCTCGCCGCTGGTGGAGCGCTCCAGCCGCGGCGTGAAGTTGACGGCGGCGGGGGAGTTGCTCGCCGCCCGCGCCGGCAAGACGCTACGGGAACTCGATCATGTGCACCAGCTGATCGATGACCTGAAGGGGCTGCAGCGCGGCCGGGTCACGGTCTATGCCAATGGCGCGACGGTGGCGAGCCTTCTGGCGCCGGTGCTGGCACAGTTCAGCCTGAAATATCCAAAATTGCGTTTCGAGGTGCATATTACCAGCGCTCGGCAGGCGATGGAGGCGCTGGGTGCGGCGGAGGCCGATCTGGTCGTCAGCCTTTTTGCCCCAAAGGTTTCCGGTGTGAAAGTGCGCTCGCGCACCCGCATCAGTTACGATGTCATCTTCCCGGCCGGTCATGCGCTCGCGGCCCAGCCGGAGGTTTCGCTGAAGGAACTGGCCGGCCTGCCGCTTGCCCTGCCGGACAAGAGTTTCGCCGCACGACAGGCATTCGATACGCTGTTTGCCGATGCGGATGTCGAGCTTGATCCCGTCTTTATCACCAGCTCGCTGGAGATGCTGAAGGAACTGGTATTGGGGCACGCGGCGGCCACGCTGCTGCCCGCTTTGTCGGTAGCGCGCGAAATCCGCAGCGGCCAGATGGTCGCCGTTCCCCTTGCCGGCAAGAAGGGCATTCATACCCAGATTGATCTCTGCGTTGCTCCCGACAGGCAATTGTCCTTCGCCGCCTCCAAGCTTGCCGATTTCATCGAGCGCTTCATGCGCGAGGCAACGGCGGGGTAAACGGGGCACTCCCATGTCTCTGTCCGAGAGGTTGATTTCCGGTCGCATTTCCGTGTAGCCATTTCAGCTACACGGAGCACACAAAAATCGAGATTGTGTGTGCGCCTGCAACATGACACTCTTTTTGCAACGGGCGGTCGATGAGAGGGCAAAAATGCCCCCGGCCGCAAGATAGGGGACAATGATGCCACGCACTTACCTTTCGCAGGCGGCAACGCTTTCGCGCCGCACCGCGTTGACCCTCGCCCTGGGCACGGCGCTCTGGCTGCCGCTTTCGTTTGCGGGGGCTGAGGCTGCACCGAAAACCGCGCTGACACTGGGCATGGCAGTCGAGCCAACCGGTCTCGATCCAACCATCGCCGCCCCCGTCGCCATCGGCCAGGTCACCTGGCAGAATGTCTTTGAAGGACTGGTGAAGATCAATCGCGACGGCAAGGTGAAGCCGCAGCTTGCCGAAAGCTGGGAGATTTCTCCTGACGGCAAGACCTATACATTCAAGCTGCGCAAGGGCGTCAGCTTCCACGATGGTGAGGCTTTCAATTCCTCCGTCGCCAAATTTTCGCTGGATCGGGCGCGCGGTGATAGCTCCGTCAATCCGCAGAAACGCTTCTTTGCCGCTATCGACAGTATCGAGACACCGGATGCCACAACGCTGGTGCTGAAGCTGAAGCAGCCGGCCGGCAGCCTTCTTTACTGGCTCGGCTGGCCTGCCTCCGTGATTGTTGCGCCGAAAAGCGCCGACAATAACCGCACCACGCCCGTCGGCACCGGCCCGTTCAAATTCGTGAACTGGGCCAAGGGCGACAAGGTGGAACTGGAGAAGAACGCCGCCTATTGGGACAAGGCCGTGGCGGTGAAGCTCAACAAGGCGACTTTCCGCTTCGTGTCCGACCCGCAGGCGCAGGCTGCGGCACTGAAGTCTGGCGATATCGATGCCTTCCCGGAATTCGGTGCGCCGGAACTGATGGCCTCCTTTGACGGCGATAAACGCCTCGGCAACTTCGTAGGCAATACCGAGCTGAAGGTCGTGGCCGGCATGAACAATGCCCGCAAGCCTTTTGACGACAAGCGCGTACGCCAGGCGCTGATGATGGCGGTGGATCGTGGCACTGTCATTGAAGGCGCCTGGTCCGGTTACGGCACGGCCATTGGCAGCCACTACACCCCGAATGACCGCGGATACACCGATACGACAGGGGTGCACCCTTACGATGTCGACAAGGCCAGGGCGTTGCTTGCCGAAGCGGGTTATGCGGATGGCTTCAGCTTCACCATCAAGGCGCCGCAGATGGCCTATGCCCAGCGCACCTCGCAAATCCTGCAGGCGATGCTGGCCGAAATCGGTGTGACGATGACCATCGAGACCACCGAATTTCCGGCAAAATGGGTGGCCGACGTTCTAAAAGGCGCGGATTATGACATGACCATCGTCGCTCATGCCGAGCCGATGGATATCGATATCTATTCCCGCGATCCCTATTATTTCAACTACAAGAACCCGGCCTTCAACGAGGTTATTGCCAGCGTCGAAAAGACGGCGGATGCCGGCGAGCAGGAAAAGCTTTATGGCGATGCCCAGAAAATCCTTGCCGAAGATGTGCCGGCTCTCTTTCTGTTCGTCATGCCGAAGCTTGGTGTCTGGGACAGGAAGGTGAAGGGGCTGTGGGAAAACGAGCCTATTCCCTCCAATGTGCTGACGGATGTGCATTGGGAAGAGTAGGGTTTGCCGATATCCTCCATCGCCGTCATGCTGGACTTGATCCGGCATCCAGCCAGCCCAAGTCCTTGGGCTGAAAGGGCTCTCCCCGTCGCGCAGACGCGCGTCGGCTGGATTCCGGCTCTGGGCCGGAATGACGGGAGAGAGGCGGCCGGACGCTCGCCCGCAAACGAAGCCAAGCAAGGAGAAGATGCCAGATGTTAACCCTCCTTATCCGGCGTCTCGTAAGCCTCGTCATCACACTGTTTGCCGTTTCCCTCATCATCTATGTCGTCATGGGGCTTTTGCCGGGCGACCCGGCGGCCATCATGCTCGGCACTTCCGCCAGTCCGGATACGCTGGCGGCGCTGCAAAAGCAGATGGGTCTCGATCAGCCGCTGCCGCTGCGGTACCTCCACTGGCTCGGTGGCGTCTTCCGGGGTGATCTCGGGCAATCCTATACCTATGGCGTGCCGGTGGCAGGGCTGATCGTCGAGCGGCTTGCCGTCACCCTGCCGCTGGCGCTGCTCGCGGTCTGCCTTTCGGTCGCCATCGCCATTCCGCTCGGCGTGGCGGCGGCGAGGAGCCGCAACGGGCTGGTGGATTTCGCGGCCGGGCTGTTTTCCCATATCGGCATTGCCGTGCCGGGTTTCTGGGCCGGGCTGCTGCTTATCATCGTCTTTTCCACAACGCTTGGCTGGATGCCGGCTGGCGGTTTTCCCGGCTGGACACCGAGTTTTTCGGCGGGTCTCATCGCCTTGGTACTTCCCGCGGTCGCGCTGGCGCTGTCGCAGGCCGGTGTTCTTACCCGCGTCTGCCGCTCCGCCGTGCTGGAGGTGATGAATGAGGATTTCGTGCGCACCGCCCGGGCCAAGGGCCTGAGCGAGCGGGTGGCGTTGTGGCGGCATGCGGTTCCGAATGCGATGATCCCTGTCGTCACCATGATCGGCCTGCAATTCACCTTTCTTATCGCCGGCGCGGTGCTGGTGGAAAATGTCTTCAACCTGCCGGGGCTGGGGCGGCTCGCCTATCAGGCGCTGACCCAGCGCGATATCGTCGTCATGCAATCGGTGGTGCTGTTTTTCTCGGCGCTGGTCATCACCATGAATTTCGTGGTCGATATCGCCTATCTCTTCATCGATCCGAGACTGCGGGCAGGTGCGCGATGATGCGACTGATCCGCCGCCGCCCCGCCTTTGTACTCGGTATTGCTGTCACTGCCTTTCTGGTTGCCGTCGCCCTGCTGTCGCTGGTCTGGACGCCAGTCTCGCCGACCAAGATGCAGATTGTCCAGAAACTGAAATCGCCATTCGTTTATGGCGGCCTCGGCACGGATCATTTCGGCCGTGATGTGCTGTCGATGTTGATGACCGGTGCGTGGAACTCGCTCTCCACGGCCACCGCCGCCGTCGCCATCGGCGCCTCTCTCGGCACGGCCATCGGCGTGACGGTCGCGGCTCTGCGCGGTGTCACCGAAACCGTGGTCATGCGCATCTGCGACATCATCTTCGCCGTGCCGCCCATCCTCTCGGCCATGATGCTCGGCGCCTTCATTGGCACGGGACGTTTTACCGCCATCATCGCCATCGCCACCTTCATGGTGCCGGTGTTTGCCCGGCTGACGCTGGGGGCTGCCCTGCAAATCTGGGCGCGGGAATACATCACCGCCGCCACCAGCATCGGCCAGAACCGCGCCAAGATCACGCTCTTTCATATCATACCGAATATTTCCAACCAGATCATCGTGCAGGTGACGATCCAGCTCGGTCTTGCGATATTGACGGAGGCAGGCCTTTCCTTCCTCGGTCTCGGCATGCCGCCGCCGGCCGCCACCTGGGGGCGGATGCTGGCCGATGCACAGACCTATCTCGGCGCGGCACCCTGGCTTGCCATCATGCCAGGCCTTGCAATTGCGCTCGCCGTCTTCGGTCTCAATCTTCTTGGCGACGGCCTGCGTGACCTGCTCGACCCGCGCGATACCAGCTGACCACTTCAAGTCGATATCGCCCCTATTTCCTGTTTTTCTGACGAGACGATGCCATGACCGATCTCATAGACCTCAACACGCTCGAAATCCTGACGCTTTACGGGCAAAAAAAGCTGTCGCCATCGGAATACTGGCAGGCGGTGGAGGCGCGGATCGAGGCGTTCGAGCCGACGGTGAACGCGCTCTATGCCTATGATCCTGAAGACGCCCGCAGGCAGGCGCTGGCCTCGACGCAGCGCTGGCAAAAAGGCGAAACGCTCGGCCCGCTAGATGGGCTTCCCGTTTCGCTGAAGGAACTGATCGCCACCAAGGGCCATCCTGTGCCGCTAGGCACTAGGGCGGTCGAACTGGTGCCTGCGGTTGAAGATGCGCCCGTCGCTGCCCGCTGCCGCGAGGATGGCGCGATCCTTTACGCCAAGACGACCTGCCCAGACTACGGCATGTTATCATCAGGCCTTTCCAGCTTCCACAAGCTCAGCCGCAACCCGTGGGACCCGACGCAGAACCCCGGCGGCTCCAGTGCCGGTGCAGCCTCGGCCGGGGCCGCGGGTTACGGCACGCTGCATATCGGCACGGATATTGGCGGCTCGGTGCGGCTCCCGGCCGGTTGGACGGGACTGTTCGGCTTCAAGCCGAGCCAGGGCCGCATCCCGGTCGATCCCTATTATACCGGCCGCTGCGCCGGGCCGATGACCCGCACCGTTGTCGATGCTGCCTATGCGATGGCGACGCTTTCGCGGCCCGACTGGCGCGACGGCACATCACTGCCGCCAAACAGCATCGACTGGATGGATCTCGATATCGACGTGAAGGGCCTGAAGATCGGCCTGATGCTGGATGCCGGCTGCGGCCTGCCGCTGGACGAGGAAGTGCGCGGCGCCGTGCTTTCCGCCGCGAAACTGTTCGAGGCGGCCGGCGCCATCGTCATCCCGGTCGAGCCGGTGCTGACGCGCGAGATGCTGGACGGGCTGGATGATTTCTGGCGGGCAAAATTCTGGGGCGACATGGTGGCGCTGAGTGAGGAGCGTCGCGCGGCGATCCTTCCCTATATTCTTGAATGGGCGGAGAAGGGGGCGGAGGTTACCGGCTCCCGTGCGGTCTTCGGTTTCAACCAGACCATGGAAATGCGCAAGACCTGCGGGCGGCTGATGCAGAAAGTGGATGCGGTGATCTCGCCCACCAATCCCATCGTCTCCTATCCGGCCGACTGGGCCTCGCCCACCAATGATCCCGCAAGGCCATTCGAACATATTGCCTTCACCGTGCCGTGGAACATGTCGGAACAGCCGGCTTCCTCGATCAATTGCGGTTTCTCGGCATCCGGCATGCCGATCGGCCTGCAGATTGTCGGCCCCCGTTACGAGGATATGTTCGTGCTCAAACTCTCCAGGGCTTTCGAGGATTGGGGCGGTGGTGTGCGGCGCTGGCCGGAGCCGCCGCAGGCCCGCTGATCCCGCCTTTGTCGCCCATGTAGTATTGCCGTAATACCACACCTGCGCCCCGCCTGTTAGGTTGCCCGAAGGCATTCGAAAACGGGAGGAGCAAACATGCCGAAGAAGATTTTGATGATCACCGGCGATTTCGCCGAGGACTATGAGACCATGGTGCCGTTCCAGACCCTGCTTGCGGTCGGCCACACGGTCCATGCCGTTTGCCCCGGCAAGAAAGCGGGCCAGACCATTGCCACGGCCATCCATGATTTCGAGGGCGACCAGACCTATTCGGAAAAACGTGGCCATAATTTCGCGCTCAACGCCACCTTCGCCGATATCAAGGTGGCGGATTACGATGCGCTGGTCATTCCGGGTGGGCGTGCGCCGGAATATCTGCGGCTCAATGCCGATGTGCTGGCGGCGGTGAAACATTTCTTTGAAGCCGACAAGCCGGTGGCGGCGGTCTGCCACGGCGCGCAATTGCTGGCGGCCGCCGGTGTCCTGAAGGGCCGCACCTGCTCTTCCTATCCGGCCTGCCGCCCCGAGGTGGAACTGGCAGGCGGCACCTATGCCGATATCGCCATCGATGCCGCCGTGACCGACGGCAAGCTGGTAACGGCTCCCGCATGGCCCGCCCATCCGGCCTGGCTTTCGCAGTTCATGGCGGTTCTCGGCAAATAAGCTGTGGTGAAACGGGGCTTTTTCCGGCCCCGTTTCCCGTCTATTTTTGAAGCGTGGTGAGGGAGGAAAACCATGTGTAAGCTTTTCATCAAGGCTGACCCGGCGCTGTGGGAAAGCCACACAAGGTCGCTCAGGATCGATGGCATGGTCACCAGTGTGCGGCTCGAAAACTTCTTCTGGACGACGCTGGACGAGATCGCCCGTCGCGATGGCATGAACAGCGTGCAGCTCATCGCCAAGCTTTATAATGAATCGATCGATGCCGGCCACGATCTCGGCAATTTCACCTCGTTCCTGCGGGTTTGCTGCGGGCGTTATCTTGCGCTTCAGCTTTCCGGCGATATTCCGGCGCGCAGCGATATTCCGATTGCGGCGCTGGATGCGGACAGCATTCTTGATGCGGAAAAGTTGAACTATCACTAGGGCACGTTCGTTTTTTATCTGCCTGGGCATCCCCTCAACCTCATTCCTGTGCTTGTCACAGGAATCCAGCCGACGCGCGTCTGCGCGGCAGAGAGACTCCTTTCAGCCCAAGGACTTGGACTGGCTGGATCCCTGTGACAAGCACAGGGATGAGGGAAGGGGAGCGCTCAACTTTTCAGCGCCCTTGGATCGAGCGCATCGCGCACGGCGTCACCGATGTAATTGACGCTCAGAACCGTCAGCGAAATCGCCAGCCCCGGCCACAACACGCGCGACGGCGTCAATTGCAGGAAGTTGGCGCCATCGAACAACAGCCGTCCCCAGGTCGGGAAGTCGGACGGGAAACCGAGGCCGAGGAAGGACAGGGCCGATTCCGTGATAATGGCGGCAGCGATGCCGAGCGTGGCCGAGACCATGATCGAGCTCAGCACATTCGGCAGGATGTGCCTGATGATGATGCGATATTCGCGCATGCCACTCGATTTCGCCGCCATGATGAATTCCTGGCTTTTGATCGTCAGCACGTCGCCGCGCACGATACGGGCCGTATGCATCCAGCTGGTTATCCCGATCACGAAGACGATCAGGATGAAGATGCCGGTTTCCGGCCCGAAGGCTGCGCGCAGCGTATCGCGAAACAGCATCAGGATGACGAGCAGCAGCGGCAGAAGCGGCAGGGCCAGGAACAGGTCCGTCAGCCGCATCAGCGGTCCGTCGAGCCTGCGGAAATAGCCTGATAGCACTCCCACCAGCGTGCCGAGAAACAGCGCCAGCAGCATGGCGGTGATGCCGACGGCAAGCGAGATGCGCCCGCCGGCCAGAACCTGCGCCAGCATGTCCTTGCCCAGATTATCGGTGCCGAAGGGATGGGCCAGCGACGGCCACTGGTTGCGTTCCCTGACGTTGATGACATTGGGCGCGACGGTGTGGATATAGGGGCCGACATAAACGGCAAGCAGGATGAAGACGAAAACAATCAGGCCCGCCACGCCGCCCTTGTGAGCGCGGAACTGTTTCCAGATATCGGCAAGTGCTGATTTCGTGGGCGAGGCGGCAACTGTCGGCGCTGCGATGGTGGCGTCAGTCATAGCGAATCCTCGGGTCGAGAATGCCGTAAAGCACGTCGGCAATCAGGTTGAAGAGCACGATAAGCACCGCAAAAATGAAGGTCAATGTCTGCACCAGCGGTATATCTGCACCCTGAACGGCCGTTATCAGCAATTGGCCAAGCCCGTTCACACGGAATATCTGCTCGGTGATGATGGCGCCGGAAAAGATCGTCGGCACGCCGAGTGCAATGACGGTGACGACCGGGATCAGGCTGTTGCGCAGCACATGCACCAGCAGCACGGATTTTTCTTTCACGCCCTTTGCACGCGCGGTGCGCACATAATCCTGATGCAGATTGTCGAGCATGGAGGCGCGCACGAAGCGGCTGATCTGCGAGACGTTGTAAAGCGTCAGCACCAGCACCGGCAGGAACATCTGCTTCACCTGCGCCACGAAACTTGCCCAGTCCCGCACCTGCAAATTGGTGTCATAGACCGAGGGGAACCATTGCAGGTAGGAGCTGAAGATGACGACCAGCAGCACGCCGGTGAAGAAGGTCGGAACCGAATAACCGACCATCGAGACGAAGGTGCCGATCTGGTCGAAGATCGAATATTGCTTATGGGCGGAGATGACGCCGATCGGGATCGCCAGCAGCGCGCCGAAAAGATAGGCGAGACCGACCACCCAAAGCGTCTGCGGCATGCGCTGGATGACGAGATCGACCACCGGGCTGCGTGTCGCCCAGGACAGCACCCGCATACGGCTGCCATCGCCGATCTGCCAGCCGGTCAGCTTTTCGAAGAGGTTCAAAGGTTCGTTGATGAAGAACTGCTGCAGCCACATCAGGTAACGGATGAAAAAGGGCTGGTCGAGGCCAAGTGAGGCGCGAATCTGTTCGCGCACCTCAGGCGGAATGGTCAGCGGCAGGTCGCCGGTCGGGTCGTTGGGCGCGAGATCGAGCAGCGCGAAGATGACGAAGCTGATGACGAGCAACGTCGGTACGGCAAAGGCAAGCCGCCGGAGCGTAAAGGCAAACATCTGAAACTCTCCAGACCCAGAGCGCGGCGGGACGAAAATTGGGAGCATCTTCGCCGTGACGCTGCAAATGTGTCTTCAGAACATGGTCCAGGGGCATGCAAAAGGCCGGCCCCCTTGTCGGGGAGCCGGCGCATCTGCGTGTTACTTCTTGCGGGACCAGTCCGCGACGTTCCAGAGTTCCGAATCCCAGGCATTCATGCGAACGCCTTCCAGCGTCAGCGAATGCGAGGAAACGTTGCCGCGGTGGATGAGCGGAATATGCGCCCCTTCTTCCGTCAGCATGTCATTCAGCTGCTTGGCGATTTCTCCGCGCTTGGCGAAATCCGTGGTCTTGGAAAGGACACCCACCAGCTTGTCGAATTCCGGGTTGCAATAACGCGGAACATTCTGTCCCTGCCAGCCGTTTGCGGGGGCGGGAATTTTGTCGCACAGCCATTCCGCCAGATATTTTTCCGGGTCGGTGCCGTCGAAATTGTTGGTGTACATTTCAACGTCGGCATAAAATTTCTGGAAGGTATCCGGGCTTGCCGGATCGCCTCCGAAGAACACCGAGGCGCTGACATTGCGCAGTTCGGATGCAACGCCGATCTGCGACCACATGTCCTTCACCAGTTCCTGCGCCGCCTGGCGAACGGAGTTGGTGGAGGTCTGGTAGAGGAAGGACAGCTTCACACCGTTCTTGGCGCGGATCCCGTCTGATCCCTTCACCCAGCCTGCATCATCCAGCAGCTTGTTTGCACCTTCCACATCCTGCTTCAGGCACCAGCTGTCGTTTTTCGTCGAAGCGACGGCCTCAGGCGCCGGCACGATGTTGCAGGTCGGCTTGCCTGCCTCGCCATATCCCGTTTCATCGATGATGTCGCGGTCGATGGCGAGCGATAGCGCCCGGCGCACGGCGGGGTCGGACAAGGCCGGGTGCGGGCCGCCCTCCTTTGTGGAGCGTTTGTCGCCCAGGGCAGGATCGGCATTGTACCAGTTGAGATTGATACGCTCGACCTGGGTGCCGAAGGCGGTTTCCAGCTTGCCCTTGCCGGCGGCCACCATGGTGGCCAGAATTTCCGGCTCCACCTGCATGTTCCATGCATAATCGAATTCGCCGGTTTCAAGAACGGCGCGCGCAGCGGAAGCCGCGTCACCGCCGCCCTTCAGCGTGGCGGTCGCAAAGGCAGGCTTGGCCGGATCACGATAATTGGGATTGGCGACGTAGCTGATAACGTCGTTCGGCTTGAAATCCTTGACCACGAAGGGGCCGGTGCCGATGGGGCCAAAATTGGCCGAGGTGCAGCCGGGAGCGGCCGCGCCGAGGCAATTTTCGAACTGCTTCTTCTGGATGACCGGCGATTGCGCGCCGACGAAAGCCGAGTAGGGGTAGGGTTTCGGTTCGGTGAAGCTGACCTTGACGGTATGGGCGTCGACCGCCTCAACGTTTTTCACGCCTTCATATTGTGCGGCCTGCGCGCAGCCGCCATCCGGTGCGGTGCAATATTTCCACGTGAAGATCACGTCGTCAGCGGTAAGCGGCGTGCCATCAGACCATTTGACATCGCTTTTCAGCTTCCAGGTCATGCTGAGCAGATCCTTCGCGACGCCGCCATTATCGACTGTCGGGATCTCGCTCACCAGCATCGGCACCAATTCGCCCTTTTCGTCGTAGCGGGCCAGCGGCTCTATCACCATGGACGAGCTGTATATCTCTTTCGTGCCACCGGAAAGATAAGGATTAAGTGTCGATACCGCCTGCCAGAACAGGATTTTCAGTTCGCCATCACTGCCGCGCTCGGCATGGGCGGCAGAGCCTGCCATGGCCAAGGCCGCCACCGTGCTGGCAAAGAGAACGCTGCGCTTCTTCATCGTGTTTTTCCCCTTTTGAGATTTTATCTATTTGAATGTTTGACGCTTTTCCCATCGTCAAATGCAAGGTCTATTTTTATAAGTATTTGACTTTGCTAAGGAATACTCCTTCACTCTCGCTGATGCTATTGTCAGTTTTTTTGAAATGCAAGCCCCAAACTTCTATTGATGAACAAAATTTGAGCCATTCAACTTTTGGCCTATTTTTCGCTCACGCAGCAAAATTCAGACTTGCAAAAGCAGAAATTCCTAACGCAATATGGTTCCCGACAACCCGGCGGGGAACAAAAAAAGGAAAAATGGGAATGCCGATATTGAACCGTGTGGCCGAGATGCAGGAAGACGTTGCCGGTTGGAGGCGGCACCTGCACGAGACGCCGGAGCTGCTTTATGACGTCTTCGAAACCTCGAAATTCGTGGCTGAGAAACTGACGTCCTTCGGCTGCGACATCGTCGAGACCGGCATCGGCAGGACCGGCGTGGTCGGCATCATCAAGGGCCGACACGGCGACGGCCCGACCATCGGTTTCCGTTCCGACATGGACGCGCTGCCGATCCTCGAGACCAGCGGCAAGCCATGGGCTTCCAAGGTTCCCGGCAAGGCCCATTCCTGCGGCCATGACGGGCACACCGCCATGCTTCTGGGTGCCGCGCAATATCTGGCGGAGACCCGTAATTTCAAGGGTTCCGTCGCGGTCATCTTCCAGCCGGCGGAAGAGGGTGGGGCAGGCGCTCTTGCCATGCTAAATGACGGCATGATGGAAAAATTCGGCATTTCGCAGGTCTATGGCATGCATAACGAGCCGGGCATTCCCGTCGGCCAATTCGCCATCCGCAAGGGCTCGACCATGGCGGCGGCGGATAGTTTCGAGATCGTCATCACCGGCAAGGGCAGCCATGCGGCCGCACCGCATCTTTCCATCGATCCGGTGCTGACCTCGGCGCATATCATCATCGCTTTACAATCCATCGTCTCGCGGGAGACGGACCCGCTGAAATCGCTCGTCGTCACCGTCGCTACCACCCATGGCGGCACCGCCGTCAATGTCATTCCCGGCTCAGTGACGCTGACCGGCACGGTGCGTACGCTCTTGCCGGAAACCCGCGATTTCGCCGAAAAACGCCTGAAGGAAGTGGCGACTGCCACGGCCATGGCGCATGGCGCCACCGTGGAGGTGAAATATCATCGCGGTTATCCCGTCACCTTCAACCACAATGATGAGACCGAATTTGCGACCGGCGTGGCGATGGGCGTGGCCGGTGCGAACGCCGTCAACACCAATCCCAACCCGCATATGGGGGCGGAGGATTTCTCCTACATGCTGGAAGCGCGCCCCGGCGCGTTCATCTTCATCGGCAATGGCGATACCGCCGGGCTGCACAACGCTGCCTATGATTTCAACGATGATGCGCTGCCCTACGGTATCAGCTACTGGGTCTCGATGGCCGAAAAAGCACTTGCTGCGTAAGACATCCGGCGGCCTTGATGGCCGCCTTTCGCTTTTCAGGAGATCGGCATGCTTTTGGCGGCAACATCCATGGAACAGACCGGAGGCTCGGTCAGCCCGGTTCTTTCGGTTCAGAATCTCACCACCTCCTTCCGTGTCGATGGCGACTGGAAATCCGTGGTCCGCAATATGAGCTTCGACATCGCTCCGCGCGAAACGGTGGCGATCGTCGGCGAGAGCGGCTCGGGCAAAAGCGTGACGTCGCTGTCGATCATGCGGCTTCTCGATAAAAAAACCAGCCGCATCGAAGGCAAGGTCATGCTCGGCGGGCGCGATTTGCTGGCGCTGCCGGACGAGGAGATGCGCAAGGTTCGCGGCAAAGACATTTCGATGATCTTCCAGGAGCCGATGACCAGCCTCAACCCTATCTTCCCGATCGGCAAGCAGATCGCTGAGGCGCTCACAGTGCATCAGGATATTTCTTCGTCGGCCGCGAAGGCCGAGGTCATCCGTCTGCTGGAAAAGGTCCGCATTCCCAATGCCAAGAACCGTTTTGAGGATTATCCGCACCAGTTTTCCGGCGGCATGCGCCAGCGTGTGATGATCGCCATGGCGCTCGCCTCCAAACCGAAGCTGCTGATCGCCGACGAGCCGACAACGGCGCTCGATGTGACCATCCAGGGCCAGATTCTCGATCTCATCAAGCAATTGCAGGAAGAGGAGGGCATGTCGGTGCTTTTCATCACCCATGATATGGGTGTGGTGGCGGAAGTGTCCGACCGCACCATCGTCATGTTCCGTGGCGATGTGGTGGAAACCGGCGCCACCGACGACATTTTCCATCGCGGACATCACCCCTATACGCGCGCTTTGCTTTCGGCGGTGCCGAAGCTCGGTTCGATGAGGGAACGTGTGCTGCCCGCCCGTTTCCCGATCATCGATATCAAGACCGGCGAAAGCCTGCCCGTGATGGAGGTGAAGGACACGGTCTCCGGTTCGCGCACGCCCATTCTCTCGGTCAAGGATCTGACCACGCGTTTCGATATCCGGTCGGGCCTTTTCGGTCGCAAATCCGGTGCCGTGCATGCGGTGGAAAAGGTTTCCTTCGATCTCGCCGAAGGTGAAACCCTGTCGCTGGTCGGCGAATCCGGTTGCGGCAAGTCCACTACGGGCCGCTCGATCACCCGGCTGATCGAGCCGACCTCGGGCAATGTCATGCTCGATGGTTACGAGGTGCTGAAACTCGACAAGACGACGCTGCGCACCATGCGCCGCAGCGTGCAGATGATCTTTCAGGACCCCTTCGCCTCGCTGGATCCACGCATGAGCATAGGCACGGCGATCATGGAGCCCTTCATCGAGCACCGGCTTGGGCCGAAGGCGCAGGCGCGCGAAAAGGCGGCGGACCTGATGGAAAAGGTCGGCCTCAGCCCGGATATGATGCGGCGTTTCCCGCATGAATTTTCCGGCGGCCAGCGCCAGCGCATCGCCATTGCCCGTTCGCTGATGCTCGACCCCAAGGTCATCGTTGCCGACGAGGCGGTTTCGGCACTCGATGTCTCGATCAAGGCGCAGGTCTGCAACCTGTTGCTCGACCTGCAACAGAACCTCAATTTGGCCTTCCTGTTCATCTCTCACGACATGGCGGTGGTGGAACGCGTCAGCCATCGTGTTGCGGTGATGTATCTCGGTGAAATCGTCGAAATCGGCCCCCGCGCCGCCGTCTTTGACAATCCGCAGCACCCCTATACGAAGAAGCTGATGTCCGCCGTTCCGGTGCCGGACCCGGCGCGGCGTCAGATTCGCCGCAATATGGCGACGGACGAGATAAGAAGCCCGATCCGCCCAGTGGATTACGTGCCGCCGCAACGGCATTATCGCGAGGTTTCGGCGGGGCATCTGGTGCAGGAAGCGGCTTGATCGAGGGCGCGCGCCGAACTGCGCGATAGAGAATGGAACGAGCGGGTGCCGCGCATTTCTTCTCCCCGAGGGGGAGAAGGTCGCGGCAGCGGGATGAGGGGGCAAGGGTAGAGATATTCGGCAACGGTGCCCCCTCATCCGACCCTTCGGGCCACCTTCTCCCCGGCGGGGAGAAGAAATATGCCGCCCTGCCGAGCTAGGTAATCTTAATCCACCAGACGCTCCCTTCCGCATCCCGCCGTTTGACAGCCGCCGCAAAAAAATGCCAGCAAATGCTCAAGCATAATTCTGAGAGGGCGGCGGCATGGCCAGACGAAACGACGCACATGGACGGCTGGACGATGCGGCCCGCGCCGGCTGGCTTTATTATGTCGCCGGCCGCACGCAGGATGAAATTGCCGCCGCTATGGGCATCTCCCGGCAATCGGCGCAGCGGCTGGTGTCGCTCGCCGTCGCCGAGCGGCTGATCAAGGTCCGGCTCGATCACCCCATCGCAGCCTGTCTTGAAAAAGCCGAACGGCTGAAAGAGAAATTCGACCTTAGATATATCGAGGTGGTGCCGAGCGATCCGGCCGGCGTTTCCTCGACCGTTGGCATTGCCGAGGCCGGCGCGGCGGAGATCGAGCGCTGGCTGAAAAATGCCGATCCCATTGTGCTTGCCATTGGCACTGGCCGCACACTCAAGGCCGCTGTGGATCAGCTGCCGCCGATGGAATGCCCGCAGCACCGCATCGTGTCGCTGACCGGCAATATCGGGCCGGATGGATCGGCTGCCTATTACAACGTCATCTTCAGCATGGCAGACGCCATCAAGGCGCGGCATTTTCCCATGCCGTTGCCGGTCCTGTGCTCCTCGGCGGAGGAACGGGAATTGCTGCATGACCAGTCCATGGTGCGTTCCACGCTGGCGCTCGGTGCTGCCGCCAACGTCACCTTCGTCGGCGTCGGCGAACTCGGTGAAAACGCGCCGCTCTGCGTTGATGGTTTCCTCGGCGTCGATGAAATGAAGGCCCTGATGGCCAGCGGTGCGGTGGGCGAGATTTGTGGCTGGATGTATGATGCCAACGGCCGCATTCTCGAGCATTCCGTCAATGAGCGCGTCGCCTCCGTTCCCATTCCGTCACGCGAGACCTGCACCGTCATCGGCATGGCCCAGGGTGCGCGCAAGAATGCCTCGATTCTGGCGGCGCTGAGGGGCGGTCTGCTGAACGGCCTCATTACCGACGAAGTGACAAGCGAATATTTGCTCAATCACTGAGCAAAAATTAATTCAATAAAATCAGTTGGTTGATTTTTCCATGTGCGTCGCAGCACAGGATGTCGCTTGACTTTTTTCCTCTCTGGGTGAGTAAATGCCCCAGAGCAAAGCGAATGCTCATCATTTTTCTTCTGGGAGGAAGATATGACACTGAAGACCATTTTGCTGAGCGCATGCTCGGCACTCGCCTTTTCGACCCTTGCTTCCGCCGAAACGCTGACCATCGCCACCGTCAACAATGGCGACATGATCCGCATGCAGGGGCTGACCTCCGACTTCACGGCAAAGAACCCGGACATCAAGGTCGAATGGGTCACGCTTGAAGAAAACGTCCTGCGCGAGCGCGTGACGACCGATATCGCCACCAATGGCGGCCAATACGACATCATGACCATCGGTAACTATGAAGTGCCGATCTGGGCCAAACAGGGCTGGCTGCTGCCGCTCGAAAAGCTCGGCGACAAATACGATGTGGATGACATCCTGCCGGCAATCCGTGGCGGTCTTTCCGCTGAGGGCAAGCTTTACGCGGCGCCCTTCTACGGCGAATCCGCCATGATCATGTATCGCAAGGACCTGTTTGAAAAAGCCGGCCTGAAGATGCCCGACAACCCGACCTGGGAATTTATCGGTGACGCGGCCCGCAAGATTACCGATCGCAAGACGGATATCAACGGCATGTGCCTGCGCGGCAAGGCCGGCTGGGGCGAGAACATGGCGTTCATCAGCGCGCTCACCAACTCCTTCGGTGGCCGCTGGTTCGATGAAAACTGGAAACCGCAGTTCGATCAGCCGGAATGGAAAAGCGCGCTGCAGTTTTACGTCGATCTGATGAAGGATGCCGGCCCGTCCGGTGCGTCCTCCAACGGCTTCAACGAAAACCTGACGCTGTTCCAGCAGGGCAAATGCGGCATGTGGATCGACGCCACTGTGGCTGCCTCCTTCGTGTCCAACCCGAAGGATTCCACTGTTGCCGACAAGGTTGGCTATGCGCTCTTCCCGACGCATGGCGAACTGAAGAACCACGGCAACTGGTTGTGGTCGTGGAACCTTGCGATCCCGAAGAGCTCGCAGAAGGCGGAAGCCGCCGAAAAGTTCATCTCCTGGGCAACCAGCAAGGACTACACCACGCTCGTCGCTTCCAAGGAAGGCTGGGCAAACGTGCCTCCGGGCACCCGCACCTCGCTTTACAAGAACGCCGATTATGAAAAGGCCGCCGCCTTCGCCAAGCCGACGCTTGCCGCCATGGATGCTGCCGACATCACCAAGCCGACTGTAAAGCCCGTGCCTTACACCGGTGGTCAGTTCGTGGCGATCCCTGAATTCCAGGCGCTCGGCACCACGGTCGGTCAGCTGTTCTCGGCGGTCGTTGCCGGCCAGTCCAGCGTCGATGATGCGCTTGCCAGCGCCCAGTCGACGGCGACGCGTGAAATGACCCGCGCCGGTTACATCAAGTAATCCTCCCGAAGATCGCTGTCCGGCGTCAATGCCGGGCAGCGTACCTCCGGGCTGGAACCCGCTGTGCGGTTTCAATACCTTTTCAAATCAAAACAAGAATGAGCCGGTTCTTCCGGATATGCCGGGCGCATGTGGTGCCGCCTGAGCCCAAGGGGAGGTTAGTGTAATGGCAACACGAAACACGAGCGGCCTTGCGCGGGTGATGCTTGCGCCATCGGTGCTGTTATTGCTGGTGTGGATGATCGTGCCCCTGGCGATGACCCTGTGGTTCTCGTTCCAGAACTACAATCTCCTCAACCCGGCCAATGTCAGCTTTGCCGGCCTGTTCAATTACCAGTATTTCTACACCGACCCGGCCTTCTTCCAGTCGATCTGGAACACGCTTTTGATCGTCGGCGGCGTGCTGCTGATCACCGTCATCGGCGGCATCGCCATTGCGCTCTTGCTCGACAATGACATTTTCGGCCAGGGCATCGTGCGCATCATGATCATCTCGCCGTTCTTCGTCATGCCGCCTGTCGCAGCTTTGGTGTGGAAGAACATGATCATGCATCCGGGTTACGGCGTGCTTGCCGATCTCTCGCGCTTCTTCGGTTTCCAGCCGGTCGACTGGTTTGCGCAGTTTCCGCTGCTGTCGATCATCATCATCGTCGCCTGGCAATGGCTGCCGTTTGCCACACTGATCCTTTTGACGGCGCTGCAGTCGCTCGATGGCGAGCAGAGGGAAGCCGCCGAGATGGATGGCGCCAACTTCGTCAACCGCTTCATCTATCTGACCCTGCCGCATCTGTCGCGCGCCATCACCGTCGTCATTCTGATCCAGACGATCTTCCTGCTCGGCGTCTACGCGGAAATCCTCGTCACCACCAATGGCGGACCGGGTTATGCCTCGACCAACCTCGCCTTCCTCATCTATCGCACCGCACTTCTGGGTTACGACGTCGGCGGCGCATCGGCCGGCGGTATCATCGCCGTCGTGCTCGCCAATATCGTCGCCATCTTCCTGATGCGCGCCGTCGGCAAGAATTTGGACCGTTAAGGAGAACCGATCATGGCCCGCAAGACAACCACACGTGCGAAGATCGGCTTTTCCATCGCGGCATGGGCGGTGGCGCTTTTGCTGTTCTTCCCGATCCTTTATGCCTTCCTCACCTCGCTCAAGACCGAGCCAGAGGCGATAGCCGGCTTCAGCCTCATTCCCTCGGGCACGCTGGAAAACTACATCACCGTGCAGACCCAGCGCGATTACTTCAAGCCGTTCATGAACTCGGTGGTGCTGTCGCTCGGCTCAACCATCATCGCGCTGATCATCGCCATTCCCGCCGCCTGGGCCATGGCGTTCTCGCCGACCAAGCGCACCAAGGACATTTTGATGTGGATGCTGTCCACCAAGATGATGCCGGCGGTCGCCGTGCTGGTGCCGATCTACCTGATCTTCCGCAATGCCGGCCTGCTCGATAGCCGCATCGGCCTCACCATCATGCTCACCTTCATCAACCTGCCGATCGTGGTGTGGATGCTTTACACCTACTTCCGGGAAATCCCCGGCGAGATCCTCGAAGCGTCGCGCATGGATGGCGCATCGTTGTGGAACGAGATCGTCCATGTGTTGACGCCGATGGCGGTGCCGGGCATCGCCTCGACGCTGCTGCTCAACGTCATCCTCGCCTGGAACGAATCCTTCTGGACG
>NZ_SUPW01000007.1 GCF_013337285.1 Agrobacterium tumefaciens
CGCCGCCCTCGTTCAGTGAGCGGACTTATAAGAGATCACCCGCAAACAAGTCAACAGCCCAAATCACAAAAAATAAGAAAATCAGGCAAACTATTGAATTTAAAATATAATTTTCATTTTCAGTCACTACCCGATGCAAAAGGCGCCGCCGCGCTGCCGGTTTTGCACAGGAGAACAGAGCCCGCGACATCAAGGCGAGCCCCGCGCCTTCTTTTGGCCCGGTTCCTCGCTAATTGCTTTGCCAACGAAGCGTTAATGCGGGCATGCGTGCGCGTGTCCTTATGTAGGCCGTTGCGACATATCTTTCGATGCGTCGATCAATTTGACTCATGGCTTTGAAAGTTGCACACCTTCGCCTGAAGTTTCTGGAGAGCGCATGACCGACGGGGCACAGCTGGTATGACTGCGGATCGTAATGTGATCCGGTCGCTAGGCACGGAACCGCCAATTCTGGCGGAAGGGCGCCGTGCACCCGATCGTCGCGAAATTTCGCTGCGATGGCTCTCCGGTACATTCCTGACCGGCATCACTTCTTCCATATTGATGGGTGTGGCTCTTTTTGCAGCCCTGGACGGTCGCCAGCAGCTCGCCATTCCCGCCGAGGCCTTCGCCAAGGCGGACATGGGTAACAATGCGACGGAAGCGGCGCGGCGCGGCACGCGCCTTATCGCCCCGAATATCGCGGCCCGGCCATCCGACCGGTCGATCATGGAAGTCTCGACCGTCATCAATGAAGGCGACAAGGAAGTGGTCCGCAAGGTTCCCTTCTCTCACGTCAAAATTCCCCTGGCGGCGAATTACGCCAAGCAGGATGACTATCCCGCCTTCGATCCCCTGAACATTTTCGCGAGCAACGACGACAAGGACGCCGCGGCGCCGGCGCCGAGCCGTACGGGAACGATCTACGGCTCCGAGGTTGAATCCGAAGTCAGCCTGAAGACCGTGGCCTTTCCCGTCCAGCACTCCAAATACGCCTTTGCCGGCTCCTTGAGTTTCGACGAGGTCGAGGAAGCGGTACGCTCGAACGGCTCGATCCTGACGGATGGCAACGAGCAGCTTGCTGCGCTTTATTACATCGACCCGCGCCGCTTCGATAATGATGAAGGCGATGTGGATATCACGGCCGGCCTCGCGGCCCGTGTCGTCGAGCAGAATATGTCGGTTTCAACCCCGCAATCCGCCTCAGTGCCGGTCAAGGAATATGCCGACGACGTGATCCCTGCCCGCCAGACCGAGACAATCGAGGCCGCTTTGTTCGGTGCGGGTTACTCCAAGGCACAATCATCGGAGATCGCCGGGCTGCTGTCACCGCAACTCCAGTCGAACAATGTTGAAAGCGGCGACGTGCTGCGTGTCGGCATTATTCAGGAAGACGAAAAAAGCGATATCGTGCGCGTCAGCCTTTATCGCAAGGGCCGCCATATGGTCACCATGGCCGTCGATGACCGGAAAAACTTCATCAAGGCCAGCGAACCGCCGAAACTCGACGCGGTCGCGACTGCCTTTGACAGCACGCCTGCACCAGCGGCCGGTCGCGACCTGCCGAGCGTCTATGACGGTGTCTACCGCGCCGCTCTCGCTTATGGCATGAACCAGAGCATGGTTTCGCAACTTATCAAGCTTCTGGCCAGCAGCGTCGATTTTCAGGCGCAGCTCAAACCGGCGGATACGCTGGAAGCCTTCTTCTCCGTGGAAGATGCCGACGGCAAGGCGACCGACAAGTCGGAACTGCTCTACGTCAATGCCAAGTTCGGCGACAACGAGACGCGTTTTTACCGGTTCCAGAACCCTGATGACAACAGCATCGATTATTTCGACGAAAACGGTAAAAGCATCCGGCAATTCCTGTTGCGCAACCCTGTTCCGAACGGCCGCATGACATCCGGTTTCGGCATGCGCCGTCACCCGGTTCTAAAATTCAGCCGCATGCACACCGGCACCGACTGGGCCGCCGCCCGCGGCACGCCGATCATCGCGACCGGCAACGGCACTGTCGAGAAAGCAGGCTGGGCCTCCGGTTACGGCAACCAGACCCTGCTTCGCCACGCCAATGGCTATGTTTCCTCCTATAATCACCAGAGTGCCATCGCCAAGGGCGTCACCGAGGGCTCCAAGGTCCGGCAGGGCCAGGTCATCGGTTATGTCGGATCTACCGGCCTTTCGACCGGCGCCCACCTGCATTACGAACTGATCGTCAACGGCACGAAAGTGGACGCGATGAAAGTGCGCCTGCCGGGCGGCAAGTCGCTTTCCGGCGATGCGCTCGCACGGTTCTCGGACGAGAGAAAGCGCATCGACAATCTTCTCAACATCGAAGACAAGCCAAATCAGGTGGCGAGCCGGTAACTCACCTGACGTCGTAGCCTGAAAAATCGGTCAAATAAAAAGGGCTCCGTTTCCGGAGCCCTTTTGCTTTATGCCGCATCTGCCGTTTCCGTTTCGGCCTCGCTCTTCGGAGGCTTGACCTTGAACAGCAGCCGATCGGTGCCAGACGTCACTTTGACCCGCGAACCATCGGGGATTTCGCCGCCGAGGATCATTTCGGCAAGCCTGTCCTCAACCGACTTCTGGATCACCCGCTTCAGCGGACGTGCGCCGTAAGCGGGATCATAGCCCTTGTTGGCGAGCCAGCTGCGGGCATCCTCATCCAGTTCGAGCGAGATCTTGCGATCGCCGAGAAGCGAGACAAGCCGCTTGAGCTGGATTTCCACGATCGCACCCATCTCGTCGCGCCGCAGGCGGTGGAAGAGGATGATATCGTCGATACGGTTGAGGAATTCCGGCCGGAAGTGCGACCGGACCCGCTCCATCACCAACTCGCGAACCGAATCCACATCGTCATTGTCGCCCATCTGCGTCATGAATTCCGAACCGAGGTTCGAGGTCATGATGATGATGGTGTTCTTGAAATCGACGGTGCGGCCCTGGCCATCCGTCAGGCGGCCATCATCCAGCACCTGCAACAGGACGTTGAAGACGTCCGGATGCGCTTTCTCGATCTCGTCAAACAGCACCACCTGATAGGGCCGGCGGCGAACGGCTTCGGTCAGGGCACCACCCTCTTCGTAACCGACATAACCCGGAGGTGCACCGATGAGCCGGGCAACGGAGTGTTTCTCCATATATTCCGACATATCGAGGCGAACCATCGCAGTTTCGTCGTCGAACAGGAAGCGGGCGAGCGACTTCGTCAGCTCGGTTTTGCCCACACCGGTCGGGCCGAGGAAGATGAACGAGCCGATCGGCCGGTTGGGATCCTGGAGACCGGCACGCGAGCGGCGAACCGCCTTGGACACAGCCTGTACGGCCTCACCCTGTCCGACAACGGACTTGGCAAGCTCGTCTTCCATGCGCAGCAGCTTTTCGCGCTGACCTTCCAGCATCTTGTCGACGGGAATGCCGGTCCAGCGAGAAACGATATGGGCGATATTATCAGGCGTCACCACTTCCTGAACCATCGAGCCGCCGCCGCTGCTGTCGCGCGCTTCCGCCGCAGCCAGTTCCTTTTCAAGGCCCGGAATGATGCCATAGGTCAATTCGCCGGCGCGCTGGAACTGGCCGTTGCGCTGGGCAATCGCCAGTTCGTTGCGGGCGTCGTCCAGCTGCTTCTTGAGGTCTGCGGCATGGCCAAGCTTCTGCTTTTCTGATTGCCAGCGGGCCGTCAGCGCATCTGCTTTTTCTTCCGTATCGGCCAGCTCATCTTCGAGCTTTTTCAGCCGGTCGGCGGAAGACTGGTCAGTCTCCTGCTTGAGGGCCTCGCGCTCGATCTTGAGCTGAATGATGCGGCGGTCCAGTTCGTCCAGTTCTTCCGGCTTGGAATCCACCTGCATGCGAAGACGCGAAGCGGCCTCGTCCATCAGGTCGATTGCCTTGTCGGGCAGGAACCGGTCGGTAATGTAACGGTTGGAAAGCGTCGCAGCCGCAACCAGCGCCGAATCCGAGATGCGGACCTTGTGGTGCTGTTCGTATTTTTCCTTCAGACCGCGCAGGATCGAGATCGTGTCTTCAACGGTCGGTTCATCCACCAGCACGGGCTGGAAACGGCGGGCAAGGGCCGGATCCTTTTCCACGTGTTTGCGATATTCATCGAGCGTGGTGGCGCCAACGCAATGAAGTTCGCCGCGGGCAAGTGCTGGCTTCAGCAGATTGGAGGCGTCCATCGCCCCATCGGCCTTGCCGGCACCGACCAGCGTGTGCATCTCATCGATGAACAGGATGATGCCGCCATTTTCGGCCTGCACCTCATTGAGTACGGCCTTCAGACGTTCTTCGAATTCACCGCGATATTTTGCACCGGCAATCAGCGCGCCCATATCGAGCGCCATCAGCTTCTTGTCCTTGAGGCTTTCCGGCACATCGCCATTGACGATGCGCAGCGCAAGCCCTTCGGCAATCGCCGTTTTACCGACGCCGGGTTCGCCGATTAGCACCGGGTTGTTCTTGGTGCGGCGTGACAGCACCTGAATGGTACGGCGGATTTCGTCGTCACGACCGATGACAGGGTCGAGCCTGCCCTCGCGGGCCTCTTCCGTCAGATCGCGCGCGAATTTCTTCAGCGCGTCAAAACCCTGTTCGGCATTGGAGCTATCGGCCGTACGGCCCTTGCGGATTTCATTGATGACCTGATTGAGGCCCTGCGCCGTCACGCCCGCCTTCTTCAGCGAAGCCGAAGTGGAAGCAGAGCTTTCAATCGCCAGAGCCTGCAAAAGGCGCTCGACAGTCACGAAGCTGTCGCCCGCCTTTTTTGCGAGATCTTCAGCAGTCGAGAAAACCTTGGCGAGCGGAGCGGTCAGCGAAAGACCACCATTGCCGCCGGAAACCTTGGGCAATTTCGCCAGTGCCGCGTCATTGGCAAGACGCGCTTCTTTCGCGTTGCCACCGGCACGCTCAATCAGCGATGCTGCCATGCCCTGCTCGTCATCGAGCAAAACCTTGAGAACATGTTCGGCAGAAAACTGCTGGTGATTTTCCGCAAGCGCAAAGGTCTGCGCCGATTGCAGAAAACCGCGAACACGTTCGGAGTATTTTTCAATATTCATAGTCGAACCTCCATTGACCGGCCCGCCCGCTTTCGGCACGGCTCCGGGTGTTAGGGTTGAGGCTCCCTCAAAAGGCAAGCCCCGCTACGACAGCCGTGTTTAAAGGATTTCACGATCGCCGCCTCTCGAAGGTCGGTTGCCGGCGAATGCGGCTTCCGTCCTTCCTGCACGAATATGGGAGGCATTTTCATCGGTTTAAAGGGGCGTAAAACCGCCGTTCGGGAAATTTTCGCCTGTTTTGACAGACATCAGCTTCGTGTCACGCATCCGCCCTCTTCGCCGACGGGTTCCTCCCCATATGAACGCCAAAAACAAAAAACTCCGGCAAGCCGGAGTTTTTCAATCGCGTGTTCGGCCGCGTGTTTGGCGCGGTCTGTTTGAAATCCCTGCTTATTCAGCAGCGTTTTCAAGGGGGGCCGGTGTTGCGTCTTCGCCGGCTGGCGCTTCTTCACCTTCGGCACCTTCCGCCGCTGCGGCACGGCGCGGGCGACGCGGGCGCGGGGTCGTGGCACGACGGGGCTTTGGCGCACGTTCGGTCGCGGGCGCTTCCGACTGCTGCTGCTCTTCCTCGACGGCCACTTCCATGGGCGTACCTTCGATGACGGGCTGCGGCGCCTGGCTGGCGTCGTAAACCGGCGGCTGCTGTTCGGACGAGACCTGCGGCTGGCGCGGCTGACGTTCCTGCCGCTCACGGCGGTCCGGACGTTCGCGACGTTCCTGGCGTGGCTCGCTCCGTTCAGGGCGCTCCTGGCGCTCCGGCTGCTGGACGCGCTCTACCTGTTCGGAATGCTGCTGCGGTGCAACGAAGCCGTCGTCGCCATCGTTTCCATCCATATCGTCGGCATCCGCGTCGGCGGCATTGTATTCACCGCGATCGTCGCGCTGGAACCGTTCCTGCATCTGGGCCTGAGCCGTGGCAATGATGCGGTTGTAATGCTCCGCGTGCTGCAGATAGTTTTCCGCGATCACACGGTCACCGGAACTCTGCGCGTCCCGGGCAAGGGCAGCGTATTTTTCCGCTATATGCTGGGCTGTACCGCGAATCTTAACATCGGGGCCGGAACTGTCATAAGTCCTGGTGAGCGGGTTACCGCCCTTGCGGTTAAAGTTGTTGTTACCGCCACCATTGTTATTGTTGTTATTATTGTTGCTTCCACGCCCCCGGCCGCGCTTGTTTTGCTGTCCTGGCCTCATCAATTGCTCACCTGAATTCTGTTTTGCTGACAATCTGGTTATTTTCATGCAATTCCGGACGGAAAACCGCTGGAAATTTTTCCTGAAATTGTTCCGTCACGCGTCCCGCCGAAGATAACCCCGGACAAAACCTCGCGTGTGACGACCGGTCGCGCAAATGCTGCACCGAGCCGCCTGCGAACAAAGTTTACTGATTCACATGCCGGAAACGCCCAGCCTTTCAGGGCTCTCAAAAGAACCCGCTTCGGGACTGACCCATACCCTGACGAATCTGCGTTCGTCCTCAGCCACCCTGCATGTGGCCGCAAACTATCCCGCTTCCCGCGGAAATCCAAGCCTTTTCTTTTGCTGTGCAAAATATCCTTGCAAAAAATCCGCCGCCATATCGCGAAGAACTATCTCCGGAAGATCAAAACTCTGTCGTTGCCGCCATAATCCTTCACGGCGTCTACAAGAGAGAAACCGTTGGAAGCAAATATGTCGGAAACATCAAGCCTTTGATCGAAACCGATCTCTACACCAACGATCCCGTTTTCCACAAGAAATCGGCCTGCGTCGGCAGCAATAAGGCGGTACGGTGCAAGGCCGTCCTGACCTCCGTCCAGCGCCGCCATCGGATCGTGATGACGAACCTCTCGGTCGAGCGTTGTAACGATATCGCTTCTTATATAAGGCGGATTCGACACAATTATGTCAAAGCGGCCGGAGATTTTCTCAAACCAGTCGCTATGCCTGATCTCGAAACGCGCTTCGAGCCCGTTTCGGGACGCGTTTCTGGCAGCTGTCTCCAGCGCATCAGCGGAAATATCACTGCCGACACCCGTCACCTCCGGGCATTCCTTCAAAAGCGCCAGACAGATCGCACCCGTGCCCGTGCCTAAATCCAGAATGCGGGCGCTACCCTTTTGGGAAACCGCCTCTTTTAACGCCGGCAAAAGCGTGTCGACGAGAACCTCCGTATCCGGGCGGGGTTCGAGCGTCTCCTTCGACAACAGAAGATCGAGGCCATGAAACTCCCGGTGACCGAGGATGCGATGGACCGGCTCTCCCCCCGCCCGCCTTTCGATCATGACGGCGATGCGGGCCTGCTCTTCCTGCGTAATGGGCCTGTCAGGCTTCATCACGAAATCGGTCAGTGAAAAGGCGATAACCTCTGCGATCAACAGGCGCGCATCGAGAAGCGGATCGGCAACACCGGCCGCCTGCAGCCGTTTGCGGGCGGCGGCAAGTTCTACCGAAACGGTTCCCTCAGCGCCGCTCAAAGCTGCTGTTCGCCAAGCAATGCCAGCTGGCCGGCCTGATAATCGGCGATCAACGCATCCACAAGCTCATCGATTTCACCTTCGATCATCCGGTCAAGCTTGTAGAGGGTAAGGTTGATGCGATGATCGGTGACGCGCCCCTGCGGAAAATTATAGGTGCGGATGCGCTCGGACCGGTCACCCGAACCAACCTGGCTCTTGCGGTCAGCCGAACGCTCGCTATCCACCTTCTGGCGCTCGATGTCGTAAAGGCGTGAGCGCAGAACCTGCATCGCCTTGGCGCGGTTCTGGTGCTGGGATTTCTCCGAACTCGTGACGATCAGGCCCGTGGGAAGATGGGTGATGCGAACGGCGGAGTCCGTGGTGTTGACGTGCTGGCCACCCGCACCCGAGGCACGCATCGTATCGATGCGTATATCCTCCGGGCGGATTTCGACGTCGATGTCCTCCGCTTCCGGTAGCACCGCAACGGTGGCGGCGGAGGTATGGATACGGCCGCTTGCTTCCGTTTCCGGCACCCGCTGAACGCGATGTACGCCGGATTCGAATTTCAGCTTGGAGAAGACCCCTCGCCCGGTAATCGTGGCGATAATTTCCTTGTAACCGCCCGCTTCACCTTCGCTGGCGGAAAGCACCTCGACTTTCCAGCCCTTGGTCGACGCGAAGCGCTCATACATACGGAACAGATCTCCGGCAAACAGCGCCGCCTCGGAGCCGCCGGTACCGGCACGGATTTCAAGGATCGCGCTTTTTTCATCCGCCGCATCCTTGGGAAGCAGCAGGACCTGCATATCCTTCTCAAGCTCACCGATGCGGGCCTCGACGTCAGGCAGTTCCATTTCCGCCAGATCGCGCATGTCCCTGTCGGTCGTCCTGTCGGCGAGCAGCGCCTCGAGATCGGCAGCCTCGGCAATCGCCTTTTCGTAGTCGCGAATTTTGTTCACGACCGGCTGAAGCTCAGAATATTCCGAAGCCAGCTTCACATAGACATCCGCCGCCGGGCCAGCCGACATCCGCGCTTCGATCTCTCCGAAACGCCTTTCCAGTTCGCGCATTTTTTCGACGGGAAGCTTCGCCACCAGTCACTCCGATAATGAAATAAGTCTTTTAAATGGGAATGGAATGCGCTGCAGCAAAGCGTAACAACACCTCGCGCCCGCTTTCCAGCGAATTATGATCGTCAAGCGCAGCATTCAGCTCGTCGGCAAGGCGCGCGGCGTCCAGCCCGAGCAGCATGGCCTTGACCGGACCGATTGCCGTCGGCGACATGGAGATCGACCGGAAACCGAGACCGATCAGCGCCATGGCAGTCAGCGGCTTGCCCGCCATCTCACCGCATAGCGTGACCGATGTGTGGTGCTTTTCGCCGGCGCGAACAATATCACGCAGAATGCGCAGGAACGGCTTGCCGAGATTGTCGAAACGATCCGAAACCCGGGCATTGCCACGATCGACCGCCATGGAAAACTGGAACAGGTCGTTTGACCCCACGGAAACGAAATCCACCTCCTGCATCAGCTCGTCGAGCTGCCACATCAAGGACGGCACTTCCAGCATCGCGCCGAATTGCAGCTTTTTCGGCAGCGCATGGCTGAATTTCGAAAGATGCTGCACTTCCTTCTGCAGAAGATCGCGTGCGGCCCGGATTTCGGATACCTCGGTCACCATCGGCAACATCATGCGCAGTTCCGCTCCGGACGCGGCGCGCAGCAGCGCGCGCATCTGTGTGCGCATCAGGCCCGGCCGGTCGAGCGACAGGCGGATCGCCCGCCAGCCCAGCGCCGGGTTTTCCTCTTCCTGGCCCCGCATATAGGAGACGACCTTGTCGCCGCCGATATCGAGCGTGCGGAAGGTGACGCTCTTGCCCTTGGCCTGCCGCAGAACCGAGCGGTAGAAAGCCTCCTGCTCCTCGCCCTTCGGCATGTTGGACGCGATCATGAATTGCAGCTCGGTGCGGAACAGGCCGATGCCATCGGCACCGGATTCCTCGAGCTGCGGCAGATCGACCAAGAGGCCCGCATTCATCTTGAGGTTGACCTTCTGGCCATCCTTGGTAATCGGCTCGACATTGCGCAGCGCGCGGAACTGCTCCTGCCGCTTGGCACGCAGGCGAACTTTTTCCTCATAGGCGCGCTGCAAATCCGACATCGGCCGCAGATGCACCTGGCCGTCATCACCATCGATGATGATCGGATCGTTATTTTCCGCCAGCGCGACGATACCGGCCGCCTGGCCGATGATCGGAATACCCATGGCGCGCGCCACGATGACGACGTGACTCGTCACCGCCCCGTCTTCGAGCACCAGACCGCGCAGTTTCTCACGCGGGTAATCCAGTAATTCGGCAGCACCCATGGCGCGTGCCAGAACGATGGCGTCCAGCGGAAAATCCAGCTCCGGGCTGCGACCGCCGAAACCGATCAGCTGGCGCAGCAGCCGGTTGGCGAGATCGTCGAAATCATGCATGCGCTCGCGCAGATAAGGATCGGTCAGGCGCATCATGCGCGCCTTGGTGTCGCTCTGCACCTTCTCGACCGCCGCTTCGGCCGTCAGGCCGTTGCGGATCGCCTCTTCCATGCGCCGCACCCACCCCTGATCGTGGGCGAACATGCGATAGGTTTCCAGAACCTCGCGGTGCTCACCTTCAGTCGGCACGTCGCGGCGCTGCAACATGTCATCGATCGACAGGCGCAGCGAACCGATGGCGTCGGCAAGACGCAGGATTTCCGTATCCGCGTCCTCGTTCAAGAGATTGGTGACGACAATGCGGGGATCGTGCAGCACGACGTGGCCAAGACCGATGCCTTCACCGTAACCGTCGCCATCGATGGAGACGGCACGCGTCAGGTCCAGCTCCACGCCGGGGCGGGTGATCTTTTTCAACTCGCCGCTCGCCACTATTTCAGCGATAAGCATCGCGGTTGTCTCAAGCGCTTCAACTTCATCCTCCCGGTATGTTCGGCTGACCTTGTTCTGAACCACAAGAACGCCAAGAGTGCGACCGGAACGCAAAATCGGCACGCCGAGGAAGGAATGATAAATTTCCTCACCGGTTTCAGGAAGATAGCGGAAAGCAGGATGCGCCTGTGCATCGGAAAGATTGAGCGGCTGAGCGGAAGCGGCGATGGTGCCGACAAGACCCTGCCCCATTTTCAACTGGGCAAGATGCACGGCATCCTTGTTAAGACCTTCGGTGGCATAAAGTTCCAGCACGCTGTCGGAACGCAGCACGTAGACCGAGCAAACCTCTGCCACCATGTTGCTGGCTATCTGACGGACGATCTGGTCCAGGCGGTCCTGCGGCTCAAGGTGCTCCGCCATCATTTCGCGCAGCCGCTTGAGCAGGACGCGCGGACCTGCAGAAAGGTCTCTCATCGCGTTTGCTCCCCGACGCTTCCGATCCGAATGTCATAATATTCGAGAATCAAAACGTCATTTAAAAAATTTATAGCGCGAGAAGCGCGTCCCGCAAGGGACACGCTTTCAAGAAACGCCACATCGGAAGAACGCAACCCCGAAGAATCGGAGCATCGGGAACCGATGTCTCGGGTTCAAGCCTTATCGAGACCGTAGGCGGAATGCAAAGTGCGAACGGCAAGTTCGGCGTAGGCGCCATCGATCAGGATCGAAATCTTGATCTCTGACGTGGTGATGGCCTTGATGTTGATGTTCTTCTCGGCAAGCGCCTTGAAGGCGCTCGCGGCAACGCCGGCGTGGCTGCGCATGCCGATACCGATGACCGAAACCTTGGCGAGACCCGTCTCGTTCTGGGCAACGTCGAAGCCGATCTGGGCCTTGTTCTCGTCGAGAACCTTGAGAGCCTTGGCAACGTCACCCGAAGGAACGGTGAAAGTCATGTCGGTGCGCGAGCCATCTTCGGAGATGTTCTGCACGATCATGTCAACATTGATATGCGCTTCTGCGAGCGGACCGAAGATCGCGGCGGAAACGCCCGGACGGTCGGCCACGCGGCGCAGCGAAATCTGTGCTTCATCCTTGGCATAGGCGATGCCGGTTACGACTTCCTGTTCCACGATTTCATCCTCGTCACAAATCAAAGTACCGGGCGGGTTGATGAGGTCGCCCATGCCCGGCGCATCGGGATCCTCGAAACTGGAGCGAACGAAGGTGCGCACCTTGTGTACCATGGCAAGCTCGACGGAGCGAACCTGCAGAACCTTCGCGCCGAGAGACGCCATTTCAAGCATTTCCTCGAAGGCGATCTTCTTCATGCGGCGAGCCTTGGGCTCGATGCGGGGATCGGTGGTGTAGACGCCATCGACATCGGTATAGATATCGCAACGATCCGCCTTCACGGCCGCAGCAATAGCCACAGCCGACGTGTCCGATCCGCCGCGACCGAGCGTCGCGATGCGGTTATCCGGACCGATGCCCTGGAAACCGGCAACGACGGCAACCTGACCTTCGCCCATGCGGTGAACGATATCCGAACCGTCAATCTCGAGGATGCGGGCGGCGCCATGCGCATTATCGGTGCGGATAGGGATCTGCCAGCCCTGCCATGAGCGCGCGTTGATGCCCATGGACTGCAGCGTAATCGCCAGCAGACCTGACGTCACCTGCTCGCCGGATGCGACGACCGCATCATATTCGCGCGCATCATAGAAGGAGGCGGCGTTGGTGCCGGCCACCTTCGCAGCATTCTGCACCCAGTCCACCAATTCGTTGGTTTTGCCGGACATGGCGGAAACGACCACGGCCACTTCATGGCCGGCATCCACTTCGCGTTTCACATGCCGTGCGACATTGTGAATGCGTTCGAGGTTCGCGACGGACGTGCCGCCGAATTTCATGACAATGCGAGCCATAGCCTTGACCAGTACATCCCTTTTTTCCGCCAGCCGGTTTTCACCCGGTGTGGACAAGAACAAACCCAGTCGGCCCTTCCTGACAAAGAGCCTCAAGTTGCGGGTCTCTTAGCGAAAAGGCGGGGGGCACGCAATGCCGTTTATGAACCATGCGGTACGCCTTTTGGCCGACCTTCGCGACGGACGGTGACGGGCTGGAACAGAAGGCGGGAGAAAGTACCCGTAAAAGAGCGTACCGCAGTGCACTGTACAAACGGGCCTATTCGCAGTATGAGCGCGGGCAATGCAACCGGCCAGATGGCCGAAATGGCCAGTATCGGCTGCCCCGGAGACTTTAGAACCTATTGGTTTCGGGCGGATGCGGGCAGCTTCATATCCGAAAGACGGTAGATGACAGACACCCAGGGTATCGCCCCGGCGATCGCGCAGGCGTTGGAAAAACGCGGTTACAAAGACTTGACCCCCGTACAGGAGGCGATGCTTTCGCCTGAACTCGCCGACAAGGATGCGCTGGTTTCCGCGCAGACCGGCTCCGGCAAGACGGTTGCCTTCGGCATTGCGCTTGCAACCACGCTGCTGCGTGACACAAATCGTTTCGGTCAGGCCTCCGCACCCCTGGCGCTTGCCATTGCGCCAACCCGCGAACTGGCCATGCAGGTCAAGCGCGAGCTGGAATGGCTTTATGAATTCACCGGCGTCTCGATTGCATCCTGCGTCGGCGGCATGGATATCCGCAGCGAGCGCCGGGCGCTGGAACGCGGCGCTCATATCGTTGTCGGCACACCTGGCCGTCTCTGCGATCATATCAAGCGCAACGCGCTCGATCTGTCCTCGCTGCGCGCCGTGGTGCTGGACGAAGCCGACGAGATGCTCGATCTCGGTTTCCGTGAAGATCTGGAATTCATTCTGGAAGAATCGCCCGCCGATCGCCGCACGCTGATGTTCTCGGCCACCGTTCCGCGCAGCATCGCCAAGCTTGCCGAAAGCTACCAGAAGAACGCCGTGCGCATCGCCACCGCTTCCGAGCAGAAGCAGCATGTGGATATTGAATATCGCGCCCTGCTGGTGTCGCCTTCCGATCGTGAGAACGCCATCATCAACGCGCTGCGCTTTTACGAAGCCCGCAACGCCATCGTGTTCTGCTCCACCCGCGCCGCCGTCAACCACCTGACGGCCCGCCTGAACAATCGCGGCTTCTCCGTCGTGGCTCTCTCCGGCGAACTGACACAGAACGAGCGCACCCACGCCCTGCAGGCCATGCGTGACGGCCGCGCCCGCGTTTGCGTGGCGACCGACGTTGCCGCCCGCGGCATCGACCTGCCGGGTCTGGAACTCGTCATCCATGCCGACCTGCCGACCAATTCGGAAACGCTTCTGCACCGTTCGGGCCGCACCGGCCGCGCCGGTCAGAAGGGCGTCAGCGCCATCATTGTGCCGGTAAGCCAGCGCCGCAAGGCCGAACGCCTTCTCGAAGGCGCCAAGGTCAGCCCGGCATGGGTTCGTCCGCCCTCCGTCGAAGAGATCGTCGAGCGCGACGGCGCAAGGCTTCTGGCCGATCCGACACTCAGCGAAGCGGTGGCTGAGGACGAACGCGATTTCGTCAACCAGCTGCTCGAACAGCATGGCGCGGAAAAAGTCGCCGCCGCCTTCGTGCGCCTTTATCATGCGGGACGCTCGGCCCCCGAAGACATCTTCGAAGTCGCGCTCGACAACACCCGCAAGCCGCGCCGCGACAGTTTCGAAACGGTCGAAAACAACGCGCCGCGCCGCGAACGGTCCGACTTCTCCGACAGCGCGTGGTTCTCGCTGTCCGTCGGCCGCAAGCAGAGCGCCGAGCCGCGCTGGCTTATCCCGATGCTGTGCCGTTTCGGCAAGATCACCCGCCAGGATATCGGCGCGATCCGCATGCAGCAGACGGAAACCTTCGTGGAACTGGCGGCCGACGCCGTCGACCGTTTCACCTCCGCCATCGGCAAGGACATGATGCTCGAAAAGGGCATTCGCCTGAAGCAGATGGAAGGCAAGCCGGAAATGACCGGCAACGCCCGTGAAGACACAAGGCCCGCCACAGCGCAGCGCAAATTCACGAAATCCGACAATGCGAGCGCGCCGCGCGACGACCGCAAGGGTGATGACAAGCCCTGGAAGAAGAAAAAGGCATTCGGCGACAAGCCTAAATACGAAGGCAAGAAGGACAAGCCGTTCGAAAAGCGTGGGCCGAAGCCGACGAAGGGCTAAGCCTACTTTATTGGTAATCCTCGGTTCAAGGCCGAGGATTACGTCCGGTCAGAGACAATGCACCACAAAAAAGCCCCGCGTCTGCGGGGCTTTTCTTTTGTCTACAGAACGCCGTCACTCAGAACTCAAGCGCGCGATCGCCGTTTTCATCCTTGATGCGGTTCGGCAGACCAATCTTGTTCAGGATGTTCAGGAACGGCTTCGGCGGCAGTTCTTCCACATTGGCCATCTGCTTCACATCCCATTCGCCGGTGGCGATGAGCATGGCAGCGGCGACCGGGGGAACGCCGGCGGTGTAGGAAATGCCCTGCGAGCCAACTTCTTCGTAAGCTTCCTTGTGGTCGGCCACGTTGTAGATGAAGACTTCGCGTTCCTTGCCATCCTTGATGCCCTTGACGATATCGCCAATGCAGGTCTTGCCGACATAGTCAGGCGCCAGCGAGGACGGATCGGGCAGGACGGCCTTGACCAGCTTGAGCGGCACGACTTCCAGACCTTCTGCCGTCTTGACCGGCTTTTCGGACAGGAGACCGAGGTTCTTCAGCACGGTGAAGACGTTGATATAGTGATCGCCGAAGCCCATCCAGAAGCGCACATCGGCACCGTCCATATTTTTGGAAAGCGAATGCACTTCGTCATGGCCGGTCATGTAGGCCTTCTGCTTGCCGACGACAGGCAGATCGAATTCCTGGCCGACTTCGAACATCTGGTTCGTCTGCCACTCACCCTTCTGCCAGGAATAGACAACGCCGGTGAATTCGCGGAAGTTGATTTCCGGATCGAAATTGGTCGAGAACCAGCGGCCATGGCTGCCGGCATTGATGTCGACGATATCGACCGAGGTGACCTTGTCGAAATATTCATCCTTGGCAAGGCGGGCATAGGCATTGACCACGCCGGGGTCGAAACCGACGCCGAGAATGGCGGTGACGCCCTTTTCCTTGCACTCAGCGGCGCGCTTCCACTCGTAGTTTCCATACCACGGCGGCGCCTCGCAAATCTTGGTCGGATCCTCATGGATCGCCGTGTCCATATAGGCAACACCTGCGTCCATGCAGGCACGAAGAACGGACATATTAACGAAAGACGAACCGACATTGATGACGATTTCCACGCCGGTCTGTTTAATCAAGGCTTTCGTCGCCTCGATATCCATAGCGTCAAGCGCATGGGCCTCAAGTTTCACATCTGTCTTGAGGCTGTTCTTTTCGCGTACGGACTCGACAATCTTGCGGCACTTTTCCAAAGTCCGTGACGCAATATGAATGTCTCCCAATACATCGCTGTTCTGGGCGCATTTATGCGCCACGACCTGTGCTACGCCACCGGCGCCGATGATCAGAACGTTCTTCTTCATTTCAGGTGATGCCTCCTTTTCCCCGCAGGGATAAGCTTCGTTTGATGTTGAAACAGGGTTTTAAGACAGGCTTTGCTCGAAATCGGCAAAGTCGAATTCACGAACGGCGCGCACGGTGCCGTCCAGTTCCTTGATGGCGATCGCCGGCATCTTCACGCCGTTGAACCAGTTCTTCTTGACCATGGTGTAACCGGCCGCGTCCTGGAAGGAGATGCGGTCACCGACCCTCAGCTCCTTGTCAAAGCGGAAATCGCCGAAAATATCACCGGCCAGGCAGGACTTGCCGCAGACCATATAGGGATGTTCGCCCTCGTTCGGCGAAACCTTCGCGGTTTCGCGATAGATCAGCAGATCGAGCATGTGGGCTTCGATGGAGCTGTCGACGATGGCGAGATTCTTGCCATTGAACAGCGTGTCGAGAACCGTCACCTCAAGTGTGGTGCTTTTGGTAATCGAAGCTTCGCCGGGTTCCAGATAGACCTGCACGCCATATTTTTCCGAGAACGCCCGCAGGCGGTCGCAGAACTGATCAAGCGGGTAATTGTCGCCGGTGAAATGAATGCCGCCGCCGAGGCTGACCCATTCGGCACGTGACAGCAGCGATCCGAACTTCTCCTCGATCTGCGCCAACATACGATCGAAGAGTTCGAAATCGCCGTTTTCGCAATTGTTGTGGATCATGAAACCGGAAATGCGGTCCATGACCTTGTCGACCTTGGCGACGTCCCATTCACCAAGACGGCTGAAAGGACGCGCGGGATCGGCAAGATCGAAACTGGAGGAGCTGACCTGCGGATTGAGACGCAGGCCACGCGTGATGCCGGCGGCCTTGTCGGCGAAACGCTCCAGCTGACCGATCGAATTGAAGATGATCTTGTCGGCGTTTGATATCACCTCGTCGATTTCGTAGTCGGCATAGGCAACGGAATAGGCGTGGGTTTCGCCACCGAATTTTTCGCGGCCAAGGCGCACCTCATAAAGCGAGGACGAGGTGGTGCCGTCCATATATTGCGACATGAAATCGAACACCGACCATGTGGCGAAGCATTTCAGCGCCAGAAGCGCCTTGGCCCCGGATTTTTCCCGCACATAAGCAATCTTCTCCATGTTTTGGAGAAGTTTTGTCTTGTCGATGAGGTAATAAGGCGTCTGAAGCATGGCGTTTCACATATTGATTGAAGTCAAGGTACGTCTCGATGATGGGCCTTATATGATGCTTGTGACAGGAAAACAAATGTCCGGCACTTAATTCCCGGAAAATCGCCCCCGGCCCGGAAAGTGCTGAAAGAAACACGTCACGTTACGGAACCAAGGCCGCACCGGCGCGTTTGAATGGCGGACAGGCGGGTGTTTCTTCCGCCGAAATGAAGGTTCGTGCGTGGCAGCAGTCGGTAAACATGCCGCCATCCCGTCAACGATGTTCAGGAAGGACTCCACCTATGGCAAGCGTGCGTAGCAGCGTTAATGACAAGATCCAGCAATCCCTCGAAAACGGTGATGCCGCCGACGTGGCAGCGCAGCTCGCCCAGCTTCGCGAAGATCTGGCAAATCTTGCCAAGAGTGTGAAAGCGCTCGGCGTCGGTGCCTCGCATGAGCTGAAGGCGCAGGCCGCCCGCGTGGCTGATGACGCGCTCACCGCCTCTGGCGAAATGGCCGACAGTGTGCGTAGCGAAATTTCGTCGCTGAACGATAATCTGACCGATCAGGTCCAGAGAAACCCGCTCCAGTCCCTCGGCATCGCCGTTGGCGTCGGCTTCGTGCTCGCTCTCCTCACACGTCGATAAGGCCGCATCATGCTTGAGGCATTGCTGGTCTATCTGGGAGACACCCAGCGCGAAGGACGCGTGGTGACGCGGCGTCTGCGTGCCACCATAATCCTGTGGGTGCTGACCGGTGTCTTTTTCCTGATTGCCTTCGTCGCCGCCGTGGTTGCAGGGTCGATCTATCTTGCCCGGCATGTCGGCGCGGGTCCCGCCGCGCTCGTCGTCGCGGGCACCGCGTTTCTGCTCGGCGTCATCATGCTGGTAGCGCTGGCAATCGTAAAAAGGCCCAGAGCCTATGCCGCACGGCCGGTAGCACCTTTGACGGCTGCTCCGCTGACGGCAGCCCCCCTCGCCTTGCAGTCACTGTTGACGCTGGCGATCCAGGCGCGGCCCTATGCGACGCTCGCTGTTGCCATGGCCGCCGGTTTCTTGGCGACAAGGGCCAATACGAGGAAAAAGAAATAAACACGCCTTCGGGCGTGTTTTATGCACTTCCGCAGACCCTCATAAAAGCTGTGCATCCAGATGATGGATGCGCAGTTTTTTTTATGTTACGCGCAATGGATAGACTGGCAAATGGCGTCCCGCGCCACGCCGCCCTTATTTGAACAAAGTGACATACAGTCTCGGCGCGTCCGTATTTATTGAAAGGCGTTTGATGAAGAAGAAAGTCCTTGTCGTTGGCGGTGCCGGTTATATCGGTTCGCACACCTGCCTTCTCCTCTCTGAGCGAGGATATGAACCGGTTGTTTTCGACAATCTGTCCAATGGACATGAGGAATTCGTCCGCTGGGGGCCCTTCGAACAGGGTGATATTCGCGACCGGGCGCGGCTGGACGAAGTCTTCGCCAAACACCAGCCGGAAGCCGTTCTGCATTTTGCGGCGCTGATCGAAGTCGGCGAATCGGTGAAGCAGCCCGTCGCCTTTTACGATAATAACGTCATCGGCTCGCTCAACCTTCTGTCCGCCGCGATTGATGCCGGCGTCACCGCCTTCGTCTTTTCCTCCACCTGCGCCACTTACGGATTGCCGGAGCAGGTGCCGATCGACGAGACGCACCGGCAGGCGCCGATCAACCCCTATGGCCGCACCAAATGGGTGGTGGAGCAGGCGCTGAAGGATTACAGCACCTATAAGGGCCTGCGCTCGGTCATGCTGCGCTACTTCAATGCCGCGGGCGCGGATTTCGAGGGCCGTATCGGCGAGTGGCACAAGCCGGAAACCCACGCCATCCCGCTCGCCATCGAGGCCGCACTCGGACGACGTCAGGGCTTCAAGGTGTTCGGCACGGATTACGACACCCGGGACGGCACCTGCGTGCGCGATTACATTCACATCCTCGATCTCGCTGACGCACATGTGCGGGCGGTGGATTATCTGCTGGCCGGCGGCGAAACCGTCGAACTCAACCTCGGCACCGGCACCGGCACCACGGTAAAGGAACTGCTGGCGGCAATTTCCGAGGTGTCGGGCCGCCCCTTCCCGGTCGAATATACCGGCCGGCGCGACGGCGACTCCACCACACTCGTGGCCAATAACGACAAGGCTAAAGAGGTTCTGGGCTGGGAACCGCGTTATTCCCTGTCGGATATCATCAAATCCGCCTGGGCATGGCATTCATCCCGCAACGCCGGCGATTAAGCGGCCCGTGGGCCAAAACAAAAAAGACACCGGCCACTGGCCGGTGTCTCTCGCGGGACGGCTGAAGCCAACTCCCGCTCCTGCCTCCCAGGTATGGAATTAAGGCTTGGTGGCGGATGTGGTCGTGCTGTCAGGTGCCGCCGGGGTTGCCGCGTTCTTCTCGCTGGTCTTCTGTTCCAGCGTCTTGAACTCAGGTGCACTCTTTAGGGTTTCCGCCGTTTCGGTCGTCGTCAGGCGGATGGTGCCATCCTGCGCATTGCGCGTCATCGTCACCTTGTCCATGGGCACGGCTACATCCTTGGCGCCGATGCCGAGGAAACCGCCAACGCCGATCACGGCTGCGACCAGACCGCCATCTTCTTCCATGATGAGGTTGGTGACGTTACCGATGCTTTCATCGGCTGCGGTGTAGACCGACTTACCAATATAGTCATTGGCGCTGATCTGCGTTTCACCCTGCTCGGTGATGTAAGCGCCACCCGTCGTTGTGGCCGCGCTGTCATTAGCAGCAGGAGCCGCAGGCGTCATCGGAGTGGCAGGCGGCGTTGCCGGCTCTGTCTGCGCACCCGGATTTGCCGGAGCAGGCTGGGTGGTGCCCTGAGCGATGGCAAGCGGCGCGAAAGCCGTCGTGCCCATCAGGGCTGCGGTGACGAGTATCGTAAGTTTCTGTGCCATTTCGTACCTTCCTTTCATCGTTCTCAACTGGCCGAGCGGGAATGAATTTCGCTTCCGCTCGCTGGCCGGTTCGTCTTGCAAACGGGCTGGTCGTTGAAATAGTTCCGATTTTTTCGGTCAAACCGGTTCATTTGCCGCATGTCGCGACAACCGAAGGTAAAAATCAGGCATTGCTAACGGGGGACAGCGCGGTATTATCCTTGCCGTAACAATGCCATAACTGCCGGAGTTTTTTATATGCCTCAACCCGGCAACAGACTGAAAGACATGATCTCGGCTTTACGGCGGCGCAGCGCGAATTTCTTTCCGACCGCCTCCATCGGCACTTATCTGGTGGTGATGGCAACCGTCATCACCCTGCCGCTGATCCTTTTTGTCGGCTATCTGATGCTGCGCCTCGAAGCCGAAAAACGCGACGACCTGCAAAGGGAGACCATCGAGGATGTCCGGGTCGTCAGCCGCAACATCGACCGTCGCCTGCAGGAAATCGCCACCTCGCTCAATCTGCTGTCGCAGTTTCCCGAGCTTGAGAGTGGCAATCTTGCAGCTTTTCAGGGACGCGTCGCCGAAAGCCTGAAAAGGGAGGGCCTCTACGCCCTGCTCGCCGCCAAGGATGGCCAGCAGCGTCTCAACACCCGGGTGCCCTATGGCCAGCCTCTCGGCAAGGTGCCGGCGGAGGCCAATCTGGCGAAGGCGATAGAATCCCGCCGTATCACCGTCTCTGATCTGTTTTTCGGCTCCACCAGCAATGAGTGGGTGTTCAACGTCACCATGCCGCTCGACCCGGAACTGAGCCTGGCCGGAGATGCCCTGATCCTGACGCAGAATGCCAGCGATCTGAGCCGGCTTATTCCCACGGAAAACCTGCCGCGCAACTGGGCGGTCGCCATCATCGACGGCACCAACCGGGTTGTCGTTTCCAGCGCGCAGGATGAGGCGGCAGTCGGAAAACCCTTTGTCACCCCCGAAATATTGTCGGAAATGCAGGCCTTCAGTGGCAATTTCTTCGACGGCAAGGGCAATCTCTATGCCTATGCGCAATTGCCGGGCTGGCAGTGGAAAACCGTGATGTGGGGACCGCTTGCCGCAAGCCAGGCAGCACTGATCGACACATGGCGACAGATGATGATCGGCAGCCTCGTGCTGGTACTGATCGCCATCGGCGGCGCCTATCTGGTCGGCCGGCAATTGCGCAGCTCCATTCGCGATCTGACCCATATGGCGGAGCGCATCGGCGAAGGCGAGATCGTTGCGCCTGTCGATACCAAGATAAAGGAAGCCAATCAGGTCGCCATCGCGCTCTCCAACGCTTCCTTTGACAGAAGCCAGTCGGAAGAGCGGCTGCAATTGCTGCTGCATGAACTGGTTCACCGCTCCAAGAATATTCTGACGCTGGTTCAGGCGATGATACGGCAATTGGGGCGGGAAAATAAAAGCATCCCGGAATTCCAGAAAGAAGTCGACCATCGCCTGCGCGGTCTCGGCATGTCGATCCGGGCACTGGCGGAGGTTCAGTGGCAGGGGTTGCCGATCCACAAGCTGATCGAGACCCACCTCGAAGTTTTCGGCACCGTTTCGGAACGTGTCGTGCTGGCGGGAGACGATTTCATGCTTTCTCCGGAAGCGGCGCAGAATTTCGGGCTTGTGGTGCACGAGCTGACCACCAATTCCATTAAATATGGCGCGCTTTCGGCGCCGCTCGGGAAAATCACCGTGAGTTGGAAGCCGCTCGAAAAAGACGGTCGGCAGATGCTCCATCTTCTCTGGACCGAGACGGGCGGACCACCGGCTAGAGAGCCGAGCCGCAAAGGTTTCGGCACCACGGTCATCAAAAGACATGCGGAAGGCGCATTCGGCGGACATGTGACGACGGAATACCGCGAAACCGGCTTCGAATGGTCTCTGGAAGCGCCTATCCGCTATTTTACGCCGAAGCGACCGGACCCGGCGCACTGAAGCGCAACGGCGGTGAGAATGGCAGAAAATCTGCCCATTGCTAAAAAAATGCATTTTCCGGGAACCGAATGCGGTTGCATGCATTATTACTGCAGGCCAAGCAATTCCCCCGTCCCCGCCTGAAGCTTGGCTGACTATAAACGGGTTTCGCCCCTGAAAACCCGTCATAAAAATAGCACGGCTCTCCTATGGGCCGTGCTTTTTTATTGCGCCTTCGCAGATTGAAACAGGCTTTCGGCCTGACCTGAGGTCCGACAACTTTCTCAGGAATCCGTGCTATCGCCTGAAGGGAATTTCAACCGGTAAACGATGCGCTCCGGCGTCAGCTGGTATTCGGCACTTCCTCCAAGAGCGGAAGGAACCACCTTTTCCAGCACGACGCTGCCAAAACTGCCGCGCCTTGCCTCTGCAGGCTCCTTCGACGGCATCATCGGCTCGTTCCATTCGACGATATAAAAATCACCGTCCTGGCGACATTGCAGGGATATAGGCGGGTGATAGGCAAGATTGCCGCTGTGGCTCACCGTGTTGACGACCAGCTCATGGAAGGCCAGCCCGATATAAAGCGCACCATTCGGATTAAGCAGCAGGTTTTCCCCTTCCATGTGGATGAGGTTCGGATATTCCGGCACATAGAGATCGAATTGCTGGCGGAGAAGCTCGAATATGCGCGCGCCCCGCCAGTCCGAATCCGTGATGAGATCCTGGCTCTGGGCAAGCGCGTGCAGCCGCCCACGGAACTTGCGCAGAAAGTCATCTTTGGTGAGGCTGAAACGGGCTGTCTGGCCCGCAAGGCTCTGGATGATCGCCAGCAGGTTTTTGGAGCGATGGCTAACTTCTCGCAGCAGCGAGCGCAGAAGCTGCTCGCGCCGCCGTTCCGCCGTTACCTCCCGAATGGTGGTTTTCATCACCATCTGTTTGGCCTGGTTGACGGTGGAATGGACCTGAAACTGGAAAACGCGGTCCTTGCCCGCACTGACTTCCAGCATGCCCCGGCTACCAGCCGTGTTCATGTCCTTTTTGAGGTTCTCGAGCCGCACCGAGAGATCATTGCCGAACAGATTTTCATCGGTTGGATGGGAATCGGCCGGCAATTTCCAGACATCCGGCAGATTAGCCACGAATATGTAATCGCGCTTCCAGTCCTGCAGCATGACTGTCTCACCCGAATCGAGCAAGGCGAGAACGAGCGAATCATGAAGCTCACTCTCGTCCCTCTCCGCGTTATGCCATGCCAGCCGATGCAAATTCGTCTCCTTGCAGAAAGCCGCGGGTCAACGCCACGACTGTAACCGCCAACGCCCGGGCACCACACTGGTTCCCGGCCCGTCTGCGATTTCGGCAAATTTCACGCCGCGACGCGAGAGCTTTCGTTGAAAAACAGGGCCTGGCTGATAAGCGCTTTCACCATGTCCGGGTTGAAAGGTTTCGTCACAAGGAACGTCGGCTCAGGCCGCTCGCCCGTCAAAAGACGCTCGGGGAAAGCCGTGATGAAGATCACCGGGAGGGTGGTCATCTGCAGGATGTCCTTCATCGCATCGAGACCGGAACTGCCGTCGGCAAGCTGAATATCGGCAAGGATCATTTTCGGCTGCGTGCGATGGAAAAGGTCAAGCGCCTCGGTATGCGTGCGGGCGATACCCGTGACGCGGTGACCGAGATCGGTGACCATCTGTTCGATATCCATGGCGATCAGAGGTTCGTCCTCGATGATCATGATATCGGTTGCGACCTGCCGGGCGATTTCGGAAGCCGCCTCATCGATCAGCCTGCCGACCTGGTCTTCCGACACTTTCAGAACCTCTGCGGCTTCCGAAGGCGAGAACTCTTCGACCGTCGTCAACAGGAAAGCCTGACGTGCAAGCGGCGGGACGGCGGAGAGGTTCGCAGAAGCGCGCTTTTCCCATCCCGAAAGGTTTTCATCGGCCTTAATATTGATCGTGACGGAACTAAAGATCGATACGAACAATTGATAAAGCGAAACGCGATCGCTGCTTGTCTGCGGGAAGATGCTGATATCGGCGATCAGAGCTTCGAGTGTTGCCGCAACATAGGCATCGCCCGTGGATTGTGAGCCGCAAACGGCACGCGCGAACCTGCGCAGATATGGCAGGTGCGGTGCGATGCGTGTAGAAACTGACATGGAATTCTCCCCTTTCATGCGGTCTGCAACGCAAACCCAAGATAGCAACGTGCGTATCGCAAAAAAAGTTCCCGACTGCCGGAACTATTTTTTTCACCGCGCATTATTTGCCACGACACAAAAGGAATACCGGACGTTATGAGCATGTTTCAATCGGACCAAGATTCGCCGGACAATTCGGCCGCCCCCCAGGTTCCACATTCCGGGCGGGCGGTGATTTCCCGCAAGCTTAGGGAGCTTTACGATGCCGTTCAGGATGAAGGCATCCCTGACAAATTCCTCGATCTTCTCGAAAAACTCGATGAAGCCGAAAGCAAAGCCAAAACAAAGGCTTCGGAGGAATGATGGCGAAAGAGCCGGAGCAGACAGAATATAATTTCAAGCGGGAAATGCTGGCGGCGCTGCCGAACCTGCGCGCCTTCGCAATTTCGCTCATCCGCTCGAGGGATCGTGCTGACGACCTCGTGCAGGACACGATCATGAAGGCCTGGGCGAAACAGGAGAGTTTCCAGCCGGGCACCAACATGCGCGCATGGCTGGTGACGATCCTGCGCAACGAGTTCTATAGCCAGATACGCAAATCCGGCCGCGAAGTGCAGGATACGGACGGTGTCTATACCTCGCGCCTTTCAGTGCCGCCCGAACAGCATGGTTCGGTAGACCTTCAGGATTTCCGTGCAGCACTGGAGAAACTGCCGGATGACCAGCGTGAAGCCATCCTGCTGATCGGCGCGTCAGGCTTTGCCTATGAGGAAGCCGCCGAGATTTGCGGCTGCCCGGTCGGCACGATCAAGAGCCGTGTTAGCCGCGCAAGATTGCGCCTTCAGGAGCTGCTGGGTATCGAAAACGAAAACGAATTCGGTCCGGACGCGCAGATGAGCGCTGTCACAGCCGCCGCCACGGCGCGCTGAAAGACCTGAATTTTGACGGCAACGAACGGGCAGGCCTGCGCCTGCCCGTTTTTCATGTCTGCCGGTAACGTGCATTCCGGACGGACGACGAGGCCGTTTTTTCCTGGAATGCCCTAAATGCCGGTTTCCTTGACCGACTGCATGACCACGAAGGTCGAGGTATTGGCGACCGATGGCAGGCTCGAGATTTTCTCACCCAGCACCCGTCGATATTTGCGGATGTCGCTGGTGCGCACTTTCAGGAGATAATCGAAGGCGCCGGCGATCATGTGGCATTCCTCGACTTCCTTGATCTTGCGAACCGCCGTGTTGAATTCCTCCAATGCCTTTTCCCGCGTATCGGAAAGTTTGACTTCGGCAAAGGCGATGTGATCGACGCCGAGTTTATGTGGATTGAGCACGGCCCGGAAGCCAAGAATATACCCCTCATCCACCAGCCGCTTCAGCCGCGTCTGGCATGGCGTCTTGGAAAGACCGACCCTTTTCGACAGTTGCAGCACCGACATGCGGCCGTCCTCGCTCAAGGCTTCCAGGATCTTGAGATCGAAGTGGTCCAGATCGTCTGTTTTGTGGCTATTTGCCATGTTATTTCACGCCATTTGAAGAAAATAAAAGTTCATATGGCCTGTTTTATTCCAAAAATAGGGCCATAGCAATTTCTCCAGCGATGGTATTGTCAGCAGCAGGATGAAAAGCGGCGGGCGGAGGACACGCTGCCGCCGACGGCCTTTCTTCAACAGCTTTTTCAGGATTTTCAGAATGGCCGATGGTGCAAGCAACGCCGGTGTAGCAGTGAACGGTATTTTCCAGAATTTTGCGCCGCCGGTGCGTGAGCAAAGCCCGCTGCGCAAGGCGATCACCGCCGCCTATCGCCGCCCCGAGGAAGAATGCCTGGCCCCATTGATCGAGGCGGCAACGGTGACGCCGGAACAGACGAAAGCCATCCGCACCACCGCCGGCAAGCTGATCGAAGCGCTGCGCGCCAAGACCAAGGGGACCGGCGTTGAAGGGCTGGTGCAGGAATATTCGCTCTCCAGCCATGAGGGCGTGGCGCTGATGTGCCTTGCCGAGGCACTGCTGCGCATTCCCGACACCGCCACCCGCGACGCGCTGATCCGCGACAAGATCGCGCGTGGGGACTGGAAGTCCCATATTGGCGGCGGGCGCTCGCTCTTCGTCAACGCCGCCACCTGGGGTCTCGTCATCACCGGCAAGCTGACCTCGACGGTCAATGACAGCGGCCTTTCGGCAGCGCTGACCAAGCTGATTTCGCGCGCCGGCGAACCCGTCATCCGCCGCGGCGTCGACATGGCGATGCGCATGATGGGCGAACAATTCGTGACCGGCGAAACGATCGGCGAAGCCATCAAGCGCTCCAGGCCGCTGGAGGAAAAGGGCTTCCAGTATTCCTACGACATGCTGGGCGAAGCCGCGACCACCGCCAGGGATGCCGAGCGTTATTACAAGGATTACGAAAACGCCATCCACGCCATCGGCAAGGCCTCTGCCGGCCGCGGCATCTATGGTGGTCCGGGCATCTCCATCAAGCTTTCGGCGCTGCATCCGCGTTACGCCCGCGCGCAGGCCGAGCGGGTGATGGCCGAGCTTCTGCCGCGCGTCAAATCGCTGATGCTGCTCAGCAAGAAATACGACATCGGCCTCAATATCGACGCCGAGGAAGCAGACCGGCTGGAACTTTCGCTTGACCTTCTCGAAGAACTGGCGCTCGACAAGGACCTTGCCGGCTGGAACGGCCTCGGCTTCGTGGTGCAGGCCTATGGCCGCCGCTGCCCCTTCGTGCTGGATTATATCATCGATCTCGCCCGCCGTTCCGGCCGCCGCATCATGGTGCGCCTCGTCAAGGGCGCCTATTGGGATGCGGAGATCAAACGCGCGCAGGTGGACGGGCTGGAGGACTTCCCGGTCTTCACCCGCAAGGTGCACACCGATGTCTCTTACATTGCCTGCGCCCGCAAGCTGCTCGACGCGCGCGACGTGATCTTCCCGCAGTTTGCGACCCACAATGCGCAGTCCATGGCGACGATCTATCATCTGGCTGGCCCCGAATTCAAACTTGGCGATTATGAATTCCAGTGCCTGCATGGCATGGGCGAACCGCTTTACAGCGAGGTCGTCGGCAAGAAGAAGCTCGACCGCCCCTGCCGCTTCTATGCCCCGGTCGGCACGCATGAGACGCTGCTTGCCTATCTGGTTCGCCGTCTTCTCGAAAACGGCGCGAACTCCTCTTTCGTCAACCGCATCGCCGATCCCGCCGTTCCGGTCGATTCCCTGCTGGACGACCCGGTCACAGTGGTCAAGGCTTATGCCGTTCCCGGCGCACGGCACGACCGTATCGCCGCGCCCGCAGGTCTCTTCGGCCCGGAACGCAAAAATTCCGCCGGCCTCGATCTTTCCAGTGAAACAACGCTCTCCGCACTCGACAGCACCTTGAAGGCAGCTGCGGCAACCGAGTGGAAAGCCGCAGCACCGCAGGTGAGCGGCCAGACACGGCCGGTGCTCAACCCCGGCGACCACACGGATGTTGTCGGCCATGTGACCGAACCGACCGAAGCCGATGCCGAAGCGGCGATGCAGCGGGCGGCAGCCTCCACCTGGCCCTCCACCCCTGTTGAAGAGCGCGCCGCCTGCCTGGAGCGCGCCGCCGACGCAATGCAGGCCGAGATGCCCAAGTTGCTCGGCCTCATCATGCGCGAGGCGGGAAAATCCATGCCCAACGCCATTGCCGAAGTGCGCGAGGCGATCGACTTCCTGCGTTATTACGCGGCGGAAGCCCGCAAGAATTTCAAGGCCGGCGAGACACCGCTTGGCCCCGTCGTCTGCATCAGCCCGTGGAACTTCCCGCTCGCCATCTTCATCGGTCAGGTGGCGGCTGCACTGGTTGCCGGCAATCCGGTTCTGGCGAAACCCGCCGAAGAAACGCCTTTGATCGCCGCCCAGGGCGTTCGCCTGCTGCATGAAGCCGGCGTTCCGCAGGACGCCGTGCAGCTTATGCCGGGCGACGGCAAGACGGGCGCGGCACTTGTCGGCTCACCGCTGACGGCGGGGGTGATGTTCACCGGTTCGACAGAAGTGGCGCGGCTCATTCAGGGCCAGCTTGCCGGCCGGGTTCTGACTAACGGCCAGCCGGTTCCGCTGATTGCCGAAACCGGCGGCCAGAACGCCATGATTGTCGATTCCTCGGCGCTCGCCGAACAGGTGGTCGCCGATGTCATCGCATCGGCCTTCGACAGCGCCGGCCAGCGCTGCTCGGCGCTGCGCATTCTCTGCCTGCAGGAAGATGTGGCGGACCGCACGCTCACCATGCTCAAAGGCGCGCTGCATGAATTGCGGATCGGCCGCACCGACCGGCTTTCCGTCGATGTCGGCCCCGTCATCACCGCTGAGGCCAAGGGCATTATTGAAAAGCATGTTGACGACATGCGCGCGCTCGGCCACCGCATCGAACAGATCACGCTTGCGGGTGAAACCGGCAAGGGCACTTTCGTGCCGCCGACCATCATCGAGATGAAATCGCTTGCCGATCTGAAGCGGGAGGTTTTTGGCCCGGTGCTGCATGTCATCCGCTTCAAGCGCGACAATCTCGACCGGCTGATCGATGAGATCAACGCCACCGGTTACGGCCTGACCTTCGGCCTGCATACGCGCCTCGATGACACGATCCAGCATGTGCTGTCGCGCGTCGCGGCCGGCAATCTTTATGTGAACCGCAACATCATCGGCGCGGTTGTCGGCGTGCAGCCCTTTGGCGGACGCGGTCTTTCCGGCACCGGCCCCAAGGCCGGCGGCCCGCTCTATCTCGGCCGCATGACGCAGGCTGCGCCGAAGATTGACCGGGTCGCAAGCCAGCAGGATCAGGCCGCCATCGATCTTGCCCGCTGGCTGGATGAAAACGGCGAAACCGTTGCGGCTGAAGCCGCACGGCAGGCGGCAGCACTTTCCGGTCTCGGCTTCGAAACCGAGCTGGCAGGCCCCGTCGGCGAACGAAACGTGTATGCGCTGCATCCGCGCGGCAGGATCCTGCTGGTCCCGGCAACCGAACAGGGGCTTTACCGCCAGCTTGCGGCAGCGCTCGCCACCGGAAACACGGCCGTCATCGACAATGCCTCTGGTCTCGAAAAATCGATCTATGGACTGCCGGCAACCGTCACCTCGCGCATCGTCTGGGCGGATGACTGGGCAAAATCCGGTCCCTTTGCGGGTGCCTTGGTCGAGGGTGACGCGGAGCGCATCGTGACGACCAACAAAAAAATCGCCACCCTGCCCGGCCCGCTGGTTCTCGTGCAGGCCGCGACCACGGAAGCGCTTTCCGGTGAAAGCCAGCCCTATAATCTCGACTGGCTGGTCGAAGAAGTCTCCGTCAGCGTCAACACGACCGCGGCCGGCGGCAATGCAAGCCTGATGAGTATCGGCTGAGCGGCACCATTGCCCAAAACAAAATCGGCGCGGAAAAATCCGCGCCGATAAAAGCAATACCACAGATCATCATCGCTCCATACGAGCGACAGGTCGCAGATGTCATTCGATGTCGAAGGACACGCCCTGCGCCAGCGGCAGCGACTTCGAATAATTGACCGTGTTGGTGGCGCGGCGCATATAGGCTTTCCACGCATCCGAACCAGATTCACGGCCGCCGCCGGTTTCCTTTTCACCACCGAAAGCGCCACCGATTTCCGCACCCGATGTGCCGATATTGACGTTGGCGATGCCGCAATCCGAGCCTTCCGACGACAGGAAACGTTCCGATTCCTGAATATCGCGGGTGAAGATCGACGATGAAAGACCGGCGGCGACGGCGTTATGCGCGTCGATCGCCTGATCGAGATCGCTGTATTTCATGACATAGAGGATCGGCGCGAAGGTCTCTTCCAGCACCGGGCCAACCTGTTGAGGCATTTCGACAAGCGCGGGCTTCACATAATAAGCATCCGCCGCACCCGTATCCACACGTCCGCCGCCATTCACCACGCCGTCATGGGCTTTCGCCGCCTCAAGCGCCTTCTGCATGCCGTCAAACGCCGCCTTGTCGACCAGCGGGCCGACGAGTGCCGAAGTTTCCAGCGGATTGCCGACAGAGACGGAGGCATAAGCCTTTTTCAGGCGCGGCACGAGCTGATCGTAAACGCTGTCATGCACGAAGAGACGGCGAAGCGTGGTGCAGCGCTGGCCGGCCGTGCCCATGGCGCCAAAGGCAATGGCGCGGAGCGCCATGTCGAGATCGGCGGACGGGCACACGATGCCGGCATTGTTGCCGCCGAGTTCCAGAATGGCGCGGGCAAAGCGCTTTGCCAGACGCGGGCCGACATCACGGCCCATGCGGGTGGAGCCGGTGGCAGAGACCAGCGGCACCTTGGGATTATCCACCAATGCTTCACCCACGGCGCGATCACCGATCAGAAGCTGCGAAAGACCGTCCGGCGCATCGCCGAAGCGGGCAGCGGCCCGTTCGAAGATGCCCTGAACGGCCAGCGCCGTCAGCGGCGTCTTTTCCGATGGCTTCCAGACCACCGAATTGCCGCAAACGATGGCGAGTGCTGCATTCCACGACCAGACGGCGACGGGGAAATTGAAGGCCGAGATGACGCCGACGACACCGAGCGGATGCCAGGTCTCCATCATGCGGTGGCCGGGACGTTCGGTGGCGATGGTGAGGCCATAAAGCTGGCGGGAAAGACCGACGGCGAAATCGCAGATATCGATCATTTCCTGCACTTCGCCGAGACCTTCGGACGGGATCTTGCCCGCTTCCAATGACACGAGACGGCCGAGATCGGTCTTGAAGGCGCGCAGCTCTTCGCCAAGCAACCGGATCAGCTCGCCACGGCGCGGCGCCGGCACATTGCGCCACTGCTTGAAGGCGGCATCGGCCTTATCGACCACGGCTGCCACGCCCTCGACCGAAACGGTCTTCAGGTTCGCGACCTGCTCACCCGTCACCGGGCTGAAGGACGCCATGGTGCCGCCGGTATAAAGATCGCGGGCAACACCCATCCTGTCGAGCAAGGCGGCTGCTTCCTGTTTCACGTCAAGCTTCGTGGTCGCATCCATGTCCAATTATCCTTTTTGGCTGAAAGGGGAGGAAAGGCCGTTTTTGATACGGCGCTTTCAACTCCCGTCGCTCTTCTTTCCCCGAATTTGTCAACGGCGCCGCCAAGCCGGCAAAACACCATTCCATTCTTTCCCGTAATCATATATGGGCATAACAACCCTTTTCCAATGAGGAAAGCGGGTAAGTTGATGCGAGAACGGAATGGATCCACGCAGACGACTGGTCCCCGATATCGTCACCCTGCAGGCGTTTGAATGCGCGGCACGGCATGGCAATTTTACCCGTGCGGCGGAAGAACTCAACCTCACGCAGAGCGCGGTGAGCCGGCAGATCGGCGAACTGGAAGCGCAGACGGGAATGCAGCTTTTCGAGCGCATCCGCAGGCGTGTCGTGCTTTCGGAGGCGGGCCGCAAATTCCTGCCCGATGTACGGCGCCTGTTGCAGCAATCCGAGCAGTTGATGGTGCGTGCGGTCTCGGCCGGAACATCGCACGCATCGCTTTCCGTCGCAACGTTACCAACCTTTGGCTCCCGCTGGCTGATGCCCCGCCTCTCCCGCTTCATCGATGCCAATCCGGATATGGCGATCACGATCGGCTCGCGCTCGCATCCCTTCGATTTCGACGAGGAAGGGTTTGATCTCGCCATTCACTATGGCCAGCCGGTCTGGGCGCATGGAACCTGCACGTTTTTATGCAATGAGGTGATCGTGCCGGTCGCGAGCCCCGCCCTGCTCAGCCGCGCCAACGTGAACCGGGCGCAGGATTTGGCCGAACACCCATTGCTGCATGTGACGACGCGGCCCAAACTATGGACGGAATGGCTGGAGATGAACGGGGTGACGGCGGAAAATGCCTATCATGGCAGCCGTTTCGACCAGTTCTCGATGATCATCGAAGCCGCCGCAAGCGGCATCGGTTTTGCCCTTCTGCCGAAATATCTCATCGAGGCGGAACTAGCCTCCGGCCGCCTCGAAATCGTCTTCGACATCCCCTTGCAGACCGACAAGAGCTATTACGTCGCCCTGCCGGAAGGGCGGCAGGACAATGCGCTTGCCCGTGCCTTTCAGGCCTGGCTTCTCGATCAGGTAGGCAAGCCGGTCTGATTTTCACCGGCGACCAAACCTCAAAGGCGATTGCGGAAAAACGGGTTCCAGCGCACGGTGCCGAGCCTTACCTTTTCACGGATCATCGTAAGTAGTCCCGATCCAGCGATGACGGCGAGACCCAGCACCGCAACGGCGTCAGGGTACTCGTGAAAGAAGGTCATGCCGATCGCCACCGCCCAGAGGATTTGCGAATAATGCGAAGGCGCGATCTGGCTTGCGGGCGCAATGCGGGTCGCAACCAGAAGGGTGATCTGTCCCGTTGCAGTGCAAAGGCCGATGAAGGCGAAGGCCAGAAGCTGGTGCAGGTTGGGCATGACGAAATCGGGAATCGAGGCGATGCCATTAAAAGTCAGGCCGTAAATCAGCAGCACACCCATGATCGAGGTGCGCTTTTCCTTTCCCGCCAGCGAGCGCAGCAGCACGATGGTCATTGCCGCCAGGAACGCCACGCCGATGGCGGCAAAATGCCCGAGTTCCAGCGACTTGAAGCCCGGCCGCACAACGAGAATGACGCCGACGATGCCGGCCAGAACCGCTGCCCAGCGCCACGGGCCGATATTCTCCTTCAGCACCACGGCGGAAAGGACGGTGACGAAAAGCGGCGACAGAAAGATCAGCGCATAGGCTTCCGCCAGCGGAATGGTGGTGAAGGCATAGATGCCGAAAATGCCGGCGAAGAGACCGGAAATCGCGCGCCCATGCACCGCGAAGGGCCGGCTCATGCGCCAGAATTCGCGCCACCTTTCCTCACGCGGCTTGCTGAAAAAGATGAAGATGCCGGAGAAGAGGATGCTGAAGAAGCCGATTTCGAAAACGCTGATCTGCGATCCAAGCGACTTGATGGTGGCATCGCCCATGGAAAAGGTCGCATAAGCGAACAGACCGAGCAGAAAACCCTTTTGCATGTCACTTCCCCGAACACCGACCGCAATGCAAAGCATCCCCCGGCCGCGTGGAACGCGACCCGGACGCCCCTTAAAGGGACAGACAGTCTGGCAGATTTGATCCTCACCCTATGGCTAGACCCGGCTACCTATGAGTGCAAGCCGCAAAAGAAGCAAAATTGCCCAATTGGACCCGGCCAGTGCAAATGGCTGCAAGGTGCGGCAAATTTGTCCCGCCGCCGCCATCACATCACCGTCATGGAAAGAGGTTAGCCGGTGTTGATCGTAGCGCTTGGCGACGGGCATGAAGGCGGCTAAATATTATCTTGTGATTTTCGCCCGCCGATTTCCCCGGCTGGTATTACCGCGTTAACATGGCCTCGCTAACCGAAAGGAAAAAGAATGCGGATTGTGATGATCGGTTCAGGTTATGTCGGCCTCGTGTCCGGCGCGTGTTTTGCAGATTTCGGTCACGATGTGGTCTGCGTCGACAAGATGCCGGAGAAGATCGAGGCCCTGAAAAAAGGCCAAATTCCGATCTTCGAACCGGGTCTGGAGACGATCGTCGCCAACAACGCCAGGGCGGGCCGGTTGAGTTTCACCACCGATCTAACCGCTGCCGTCGCCAATGCCGAGGTCGTCTTCATCGCGGTCGGCACGCCCTCGCGACGCGGCGATGGCCATGCCGATCTCGGTTATGTCTATGCGGCAGCAAAAGAGATCGCCCATGCGCTGGATGGTTTCACCGTCATCGTCACCAAATCCACCGTTCCCGTCGGCACCGGCGATGAGGTGGAGCGTATCATTCGCGAGGAAAACCCTTCCGCCGATTTCGCCGTGGTGTCCAACCCGGAATTCCTGCGCGAAGGTGCAGCCATCGAGGATTTCAAGCGGCCGGACCGTATCGTCGTTGGCCTTTCGGACGAGCGCGCCCGCCCTGTCATGACGGAGGTTTACCGTCCGCTCTACCTCAACCAGTCGCCGCTGCTCTTCACCACGCGGCGCGCCTCGGAACTGATCAAATATGCCGCCAACGCTTTTCTGGCGATGAAGATCACCTTCATCAACGAAATGGCCGACCTCTGCGAAAAGGTCGGCGCCAATGTGCAGGACGTGTCGCGCGGCATCGGTCTCGATGGCCGCATCGGCTCGAAGTTTCTGCATGCCGGCCCGGGATATGGCGGCTCCTGTTTCCCAAAGGATACGCTGGCGCTCGCCAAGACCGCGCAGGATTATGATGCGCCGGTGCGGCTGATCGAAACCACCATCGCCATCAACGACAATCGCAAGCGCGCCATGGGCCGCAAGGTCATCAACGCCATGGGCGGCGACGTGCGCGGCAAGAAGATCGCCGTGCTTGGCCTTACCTTCAAGCCGAATACCGACGACATGCGCGACAGCCCGGCAATCGCCATCATCCAGACCCTGCAGGATGGCGGTGCACGGGTTGTGGGCTACGACCCCGAAGGCATGGCGAATGCCCGCCATCTGATGGAGGATATCGAATACGCAACAGGTCCCTACGAGGCGGCGGAAGATGCCGATGCGGTGGTGATCGTGACGGAATGGAATCAGTTCCGCGCGCTTGATCTGCCGCGCCTGAAGGCGATCATGAAAAACCCTGTTCTGGTGGACCTGCGCAATATTTACCGCACGGATGAAGTCGCCGCGCATGGCTTCATCTATGCTGCCGTCGGCCGCCCGCATGAGGGTGGCTCCGGCAAAGAACTTTAGCGATCTGTCGTCTGGAATTTCACTGAAACAATTTTCGCGCTTCGGTTTAACCGCAAACGCACCAACAGATTCGGGATATAGTCATCATGCGTTATCTGGTTACCGGCACGGCTGGCTTCATCGGCTTTTACGTCGCAAAGCGGCTGCTGGATGCCGGCCACTTCGTGACCGGCTTCGACGGCATGACGAAATATTATGATGTCAGCCTGAAAGAAAAGCGCCACGCCATCCTTTCCCGCTCCAACGGCTTCCGGGCCGAAATCGGCATGCTGGAAGATACCGATGCGCTGAAGCGGGCGGCGGAGGCCGCAGAACCGGAAATCATCATCCATCTCGCCGCCCAGGCCGGTGTTCGTTACAGCCTTGAAAATCCGCGCGCCTATATCGATTCCAATCTCATCGGCTCGTTCAACATGCTGGAGCTCGCGAGAAGCCTTGACGTCAAGCACCTGATGCTGGCATCGACCTCCTCCATCTACGGCGCCAACGAAAAAATCCCCTTTGCGGAGAGCGACAAGGCCGACGAGCCGATGACGCTTTATGCCGCCACCAAAAAATCGATGGAGCTGATGGCGCATAGCTATGCACATCTGCACAAATTACCCACCACAGCATTCCGCTTCTTTACGGTCTACGGGCCATGGGGCCGGCCGGACATGGCGCCGATCAAATTCGTCGATGCCGTCTCCAACGGCCGGCCGATCGATATTTACGGCCAAGGCAATATGAGCCGCGACTTCACCTATATCGACGATCTGGTCGAAGGCATCGTCCGGTTGAGCCAGATCATCCCGTCGGAAGAAAACCGGGTTACGCAGGAAGGTGTCACCGACACACTCTCGCACCACGCGCCCTTCCGCGTCGTCAATATTGGCGGCGGCCAGCCGGTGGAGCTGATGCAATTCGTCGAAACGATCGAAAAGGCAGTCGGCAAGCCGGCAATCCGCAACATGCTGCCGATGCAGCAGGGCGACGTTCCGCGCACCTTTGCCTCACCCGATCTTCTGAGGGCATTGACCGGTTATGTGCCACAAACCCCGGTCGAGGAGGGCATCAAGGCCCTCGTCGCCTGGTATGGGCAAATGCAATCATCCGAACTGCGGGAGTAGTTCAGAGCGTTGCGAGCAACCGGTTGGAGAGCGCGCCACCCGATGCGGCCTGCATGGAGACTTTGGTTTCCACTGCTTCGATGATCGTATCGCTGAAATCAACATTGGTGAGTTCGAGGATATTCGATAACCCACCGGGCGAAAACACGTTCACCTCCAGTATCTTGTCGCCAACAATATCAAGCCCCACGAGGAACATGCCGTCCTCCACCAGCTTCGGCCGCATCATTTCAGCCAGCGCCACGATGTCGTCCGTCACCTTCACCGCTTCCGCCGTGCCTTTGGCGTGGATGTTGGAGCGAAGATCGCCTTTGGCCGGCACGCGACGAAGCGCTGCATATTGGCCGTCCCGCATCAGCGGCCGGCCATTCATCATGAAGAAGCGAATATCGCCGTCCTTGGCGGCCGGCAGATAGGCCTGCGCGATCAGATAACCCTCAAGGCTGACCGCCTCGAAAATCTGGTTGAGGTTGGCTTCCTTGCTGGAGCCGATCTTGAAGACATTCTTGCCGCCGGAGCCCTGCAGCGGCTTGACGATGACGCCCTTGGGATGGGCATCGGCAAAGGCCCGGATTTCCTCGACATTACGCGAAATGATCGTGGTCGGCCGGACGATTTCGGGAAAGCTCTGGAAATAGAGCTTGTTCTGCGCCAGCGCCAGACCTTCCGGATCGTTCAGCACCACAACGCCGCGCTGTTCGGCAAGCCGCCCGAACAGAATGCCGGCATGCACGGCCCATGGCCGTGTCGTCTGGTCGAGCGACGGGTCGTTGCGCAGCATCAGCGCGTCGATTTCCTCGATATCCATGGTCCGCCGCTCCAGCGCCTTATCCTGAAGCGTGGTGTGGAATGTCTCGCCCTTCTTGATTTTCGCCTTCGGCAGTACGGTGGCATGGATGGTCAGGCTGTCATCCGACCGCAAGGTGAAGTCGCCGGGTGTGAGATAAACCACCTCATGGCCGCGATTGAGCGCCGCCCTGGCCAGCAGGCCGGTAGCGTAATTTGGTCCCTCGGTCTCGATGGAATTGACGAAAAATGCAATACGCATGAAGCCCCTCCTATAATGTCGCCAGTTCGGCAATGGATAATCCCGCCCGTATTTTTTCGAGCCGCTCATTGGCCTTAGCGGGCAGTAAGAAAGCGGGCCTGACACCCGGCGGTCGCAAGAGACCGCGCAGGGCAAGCTCCTGCATGACAGGGAAATGGGCGGCAGCGATCTTGCCCATCCAGAATGGATCGAGCGCCCCGCCCCTGCGCAAATGCTCCAGCACCTCGGCCAGCCCACGCAGATAAATCGCATCCTTCGATAGGCCGCCGCCGCGATAGATGCGCAGCACCATGTTGAAAGCGCCGGCCTCGTCGAAACCGTGATCGCGGGTCATGATGCGGAAGGTCTCAACGAAAGTCGCGCCATCAAGCATGGTGGCGCAGCCGACGACGCGCCCGGCAATCAGCCGCAGGCGCTCGCGCGTCATGCCACCGGCCAGATGTTCCGCCAGCACCGCCAGCCCCTCCTGCACGCCCTCATAACCGGAAAGGCCGGTGCGGAAGAGCCGCAGGCCCTGAGACGAGCCGTTGAAATAGGTGAGAAGATGCACGCCGATCTCATGCGACAGCAGTGCCTCGACGCGGCGCTGTTCCATGACGGTGTGGCGGGAAATCAAAAGCTTCTCGCCCGTCACCATCAGGCCGGGCGGCAGGTCGTCGCGGATTTCAACGCGGGCCTTGAATTCCGGTTCTTCCGCCAGATAGGTCTCGACCATCTCGCGCGATTTCCTGGCGACCGCGTAACAATCGACCATGGCGATTTCGCCGCTTTCCTGGGCGCGTGGGCAGTCCTCAAGCACACGAAGCGCCAGCGTGAGAAGGGCGGGTTCGACTGCGCCATAGAGGGCGCGCGAAAAATCGGTGAAGGTTCGGTGATGCAGGTTCGCAAGCATCGTTAGCTGCAGATCGATCTCCTGCTGTTTCTCCCGGTAGAGATGATAGAGCACCGGGTCTTCCAGATGATCGAAGACGACGGAATAGAGCCTGCGTTTCTGCTCCTCGACATCAACGCCGAGCGGCCGATAAAGCAGGCGTGGCGCAAATTGAAAGCTGCCATCGCGAAACTCCTCAAACGCCCGGCGGGCATTGATCGGTGTAACGGACAGAAGAAAATCGAAGGATGAAACGATCTCATCCACTGAGCGATCGGCGCGCCGGACGGCATCGACAAAGGCCTTACGGCCAAGCGCCCGGTGGCTGGTGACTTTCAGCGCATCCATGCCGGAAGCAAATGACGAGAAGGCTTGCAGACCAGCATCGAAAAGATCGGCGATCATCGTCTCACGCAGGCCGGGATAATCGGCGCCGGATTCCGGCTGTCGATAGATCGGCGCGAAGCGCACACTGATGCAGGGAAAATCCAGACCGGCATTCTGAAACCTGAGGATCGGATCGGCATCCAGCTCCGGCCGGGTGATGCGCGGCGTGCGAAACCGCACTTCGGCATCACAGACCGCCTTGATGAAGACCCGGCGGGCTTTCTGCGTTTCCGGTTCGGAGGTCGCTGAAACGGAAACCTCATAATGCGGCAGGAAGGGGGAATCGTCGGCCAGCAGAATATCGTGTTCCAGCTCGCCTATATCGATTACCAAGAAAGCGCCGAAGCGCTGCCGCATGGCCATGCCAACAGCCTCGATCAGCGGCGCAGCCTCCTGAATGTTCGACGCTATGAGATAGGATGCGTGGGCGGCGGCGATATCCCGCGCAGCGAGGTCTTTCGTGCCGCCCGTCAGATGCAGGCAGAGGAACGGCAGCGGCCGGTCGATGTGCAGCCTGCCGTTTTTTCCGACATCCCGGCGGATAGCCTTGCCGGCCTCCAGGCAGGAGACGACATCATCCACCAGATCGGCGATGGGGGAAGGCTCGCTGCGGGCGGAGGAAACACTCATCGCCGCGACCCCAGGCATTTCTCAAGAACCGGCTGAAGGGCGGCGATCGTATCACGGATATCCGAGATCACCCGTGTGTCCGGCTTTCCCGTCCATTCATCCATGAAGAATTTCTTGAACTCGATTGCAATCGCGCAGCCGTTTTCGGCAAATCTTTCGTGGATGAAGCGGGTCTGCTCCCCTTTGCCCTGAAACGCCACATTCTCTCGCACATCAAGGCGTCGACCACCAATGGTCGCTGACGCGAAATGATGACCGACGGCGCTGACCACATCGCTCCAGCGGCTGCGATCCATGGAAAATGTACCGATATTGATATCGGGCGCTTCCACCTGCGCCGTCGCAGGCGCGGCAGCGCCCTGCCGGCGATGATTGTAGCTGTGCGTATCCAGCACCACGAAAGCTCCGTACCGCCGTTCCACCGCGGACAGAACCGTCTCCAGCATCGCATAATAATCGGCGTGGAAGTGGAGCGATTGCCGAAGCGCTTCCTCTGTCGGCTCCTCGTTCCAGACCTCAAGCCCCCAGGATTGCTCGGGCTTCAGGTAGATCGCCTGATCGGCAGCGCGGTTGAGATCGATTTCGAAGCGAGAATGATGAACGACGAGACGATTAGTCAGCCCCGAAATCATCTCGCCGGTGAAGGGATCTTCCTCGCGCAGCCTCTGTTCGGCTGAAAGGGCCATGAACTCCGCCACCTCCGGGCGAATGAAATGGCCGTCATGAATGGCCGTGCCGACAACAGGGGAATTGCCGAAGTCGATCGACCAGAAACCGCTGTTTTTGTTGTGACCGTAATGTTCGCCGTCGCTATGTCTGGCTGCCATGCTGCCTCCCCTGCATCGGGTGTAAAACAACGCGACTTGCCCGTTTGTTCCGGGAAAAATTGCGCACGATACATTTGCCCCCTGTACAGACACCGCCCGAAAAACTGCGGAACCATACCGGAAAGCTCACGTTGTTCTGACAGGAGGGCCGCCGTGTCAAACGGACGTGATGGTGCCGAAGAACATCGGGATTTTTCCGTTTTCTCCCGGTGGCCAACGAAGCGGCAGTCGAGCTTCTTACCCATCCGGCGTCCCTCCGTCCCCACTTTCCGCGCACAAGGAGCTGCGACATGGAAAAGACCGAAACGCGCAAACTTGCGGAAGAATACCTGCGGCTCGGCGGCACACGTCAGGTGATGATCGACGACAACAAGACCTTCGTGCGCCAATGGGAAAACGAACCGGCAGAGGCCGAGACATTCTGGCAAACGCACATCGAAAATCTCGAGGCCGAACGCCGCAAGGACGTGGAATTTTTCCTGCCCTCCGTGAATTCGGACAAGGACGACTGAACACAGAAGGAGACAGACATGACTTCAATCAACGCTGCAAAAATCGTCATTCTCGCAACCGACGGCTATGAACGCTCGGAACTCAGGGTGCCCTACGATCAGCTGAAGGCCAAAGGTGCCGATGTAAAGATCGCCTCGATCAAAACAGGCGAAATCAAGAGCTGGGATGAAAAGAACTGGGGCGACAGCATCGCCGTCGATCTTTCCGCCAAGAACGTCAAATCGGATGATTTTGACGCGCTGGTTCTTCCGGGTGGCCAGATCAACCCGGATATTCTGCGCCATGATGAGGATGCGATGCGCGTGGTGCGCGATTTCGTCAAATCCGGCAAGGTGGTGGCCGCCATCTGCCATGCGCCATGGCTGCTGGTGGAAGCGGATGCCCTGCGCGGTCGTGACGCCACCTCTTATTGGTCGATCAAGACAGACCTGAAAAACGCCGGCGCCAACTGGAAGGACGAAAAGGTGGTGACGGACAAGGGCATCATCACCTCTCGCAGTCCCGAGGACCTGGACGCCTTCGTCGCCAAGATCGTCGAAGAGATCGAGGAAGGCCGCCACGAGCGCCGCGCCGCCTGAGGACCATACAAACCTGTGCCGCCGGTTTCTCCGGCGGCACTCTTAATGGGAGACATCCATGAAAAGCAGATTGCTTTCAGGTGGTGCTGAGCGCACTTTCATTCTCATCATCGAGCCGGAGGAAGAAGCCTTCGAGGCCATCCGGCGTTTTGCGGGCACGGAAAACATCAACGCTGCATCAGTGACGGCCATCGGTGCCTTTGCAACGGCAACCCTCGCCTTTTTCGATCTTTCGACGCGGGAGTACAAGGAAATACCGGTTGCCGAGCAGAGCGAGGTTCTGAGCCTGCTCGGCGATATTACCCTAGATGAAAACGATGACCCCAATCCGCATCTGCATGTGGTGCTGGGCTTTGCGGATGGGTCCACCAGGGGCGGCCATTTTCTGAAGGGAGTGGTACGACCGACCCTGGAAGTGGTCATCCGCGAAACACCCGCGGAATTGCGGCGCAGCTATCGCCCGGAATTCGGCATCGCCCTTATCGATCCCGCGAAATAAACGGCGGAACCGGAAAAACACCATTGCGTTATTCCCCCATGTGAGGGGCGGCATGGCGGCAGCAATCAATCGACAAGACACCGGTGACGATGAGGTCAGACAGTTTCTGACCGGTCTGGCACGCGGCACGGCGGGTGCTCTGCTGTTTGCACTGCCGATGCTGATGACCATGGAAATGTGGTTTCTCGGTCTTTACATCAATCCGTGGCGGCTGCTGCTCCTCTGCATCCTCAACCTGCCGCTGCTGCTGCTTCTCGCCCGCCGCATCGGCTTTGAGAATATTCATTCCTGGGGCCCGGCGCTGCGCGACGCGATCACGGCTTATGGGCTCGGCATAGCCGTCAGCGCCGCTGTGCTGCTGCTGTTCGGTATCCTGAACGACCAGATGACCGTCTCCACCATCATCACCAAGATTGCGCTGCAATCCGTGCCGGCGAGCATCGGCGCGCTGCTCGGCCGCAGTCAGCTCGGCCAGCATTCGGATGCGCAGGACGAAGAAGAAGGCGAATATTCCGGCGAGACCGGTTATCTGCACGAGCTGTTCATGATGATGGTCGGCGCGCTGTTTCTGAGCCTCAATGTCGCGCCGACGGAAGAGATGATCCTGATCGCCTATAAGGTGACGCCCTATCACATTCTGGCGCTCTGCCTGCTGTCGATCGCCATCATGCATGGCTTCGTTTACGCGCTTCATTTCAAGGGCTCTCACCAGCTGCATGAGGGGCAGCAATGGTGGCAGTCCTTCATCCGTTTTACCCTGCCGGGCTATGTCATCGCCATCGCCATCAGCATCTACACGCTCTGGACCTTCGAGCGTCTCGACCATACGTCGCTGTCGCAGATCATGAGCGCCGCCGTCATTCTCGGCGTTCCGGCTTCGATCGGCGCGGCCTCTGCCCGATTGATCCTGTGAGGACAAGATGACGACATCGAAGGGTAACAAACACACCGAAAGTTCCGATCCCCACTGGATAGAATGGGTGACAGGCGCGATCTGCACGCTTCTCGTTACGGCCATGCTCGGCTGGATAGCCTACGACATCTATCGTTACCAGCCGGAGGATGCCCGTTTCGAAATAGCCGTCACCAGCGTGGAGGGGCAATCCGGTTCGTACCGCGTGAAGTTCGATATCCGCAATCTCTCGATGACGACGGCGGCGCAGGTGCAGGTGCGCGGCGACCTGGAGCAAGACGGCGCGATGCAGGAAAGCGCTGATGTGACATTCGATTATGTCGCCTCGGAATCAAAGGATGCCGGCACGCTTTTCTTCCGCAACGACCCCCGCCGCGGCACACTCAATCTCAACGTCTCCGGCTATACCGAGCCGTGAGACCTTTCAGGACTATTTCATGCCAACATCCAAACTGACGAAAGAACGCGATCTCAGGGATTCAAAGCCGCTCTGGGCCGATAGCCCGCGCATCGGCATCCGCAGCGGAAAGACGCCAAAAGCCGACCGTTACGACACGATCGTCGTCGGCGCCGGCATCAGCGGCGCGCTGGTGTCGCACGCGCTGCATCGCCCGGGGCAATCCATGCTGATTATCGATAAAGGCGAACCGGTGATGGGCAGCAGCGTGGCCAGCACCGCGATGATCCAGCACGAGATCGACACACCGCTGACGGAACTCAGAAAGATGATCGGCAAGGATGCCGCCGACAGGGCATGGCAGCGCTCGGCCCGCGCCGTCTTGCGTCTCGAAGAAATCGTCACTTCGCTCGGCATCTCCTGCAGCATGGCGCGCAAGCAGGCGCTTTACCTTGCCGGAGACGAAATGGGGTCTCGCGCGTTGAAGACGGAAGCAGCTGCGCGCGAGGAGGCTGGCATCGAGGCCACGTTCCTCACTGCTGCGGAACTACAAGAACAATATGGCCTAGAGCGGACCGCCGCCATTCTCAGCGACATCTCGGCCTCCGCCAATCCCGCGCAGCTGACAGCGGGCCTGTTGCGCCACACGGCGGGTGCAGGCGCTGAAATTGTCTCACAGCTTGAAATCACCGATCTTAGAAATCTCGGTGACGAGGTGGTCCTTGCGACCGCTGAGGGCAAAATCCTCTCCGCCCGCAATGTCGTCTTCTGCACCGGATATCAATTTCTGAAGATGCTCGAAAGTCCGAAACACCAGATCATTTCCACCTGGGCAATGGCGAGCAGGAAAGGACTTGAACTGCCGGACTGGCTGGAGAACCACATCGTCTGGGAGGCTTCCGACCCCTATCTTTATCTGCGCACCGATCGAAACGGACGCATGATTGCCGGCGGCGAAGATGAGGAAAATCCCACCGCCTTCCAGTCGGAGCGCAAGCTGGCCACTAAAACGAAAATTATCCGCAGCAAGATCGAAAAACTGCTCGGCGTCGATATCGGCGAACCGGAATATCGCTGGGCAGCGGCGTTTGGCACCACCACCACCGGCCTGCCGCTGATCGGCACGGTTCCCGGCATGAAGAATGTCTATGCCGTCATGGGTTTCGGCGGCAACGGCATCACCTTCAGCCAGATCGCCGCCGAAATCGTCGCCGCCGCCGTTAATGGCGGCAAGGACCCAGACGCCGATCTTTTCCGCTTCGGTTGATGCCCGATCAGTCTTCCTTGATGCCGGCGGCCACCTGCATGCGGCGAAGCGTCCAGAGAACGATAATCCCGACGCCGGAGGCTAACAGCGCGAGCGGCCACATGCCGAGCCCGGCAGAGAGGCCGATCGCGGCCGAAAGCCACATGCTGGCCCCCGTCGTCAGGCCTTTGACGTCACCTTTGGTATAAACGACCACGCCCGCGGCTAGAAAGGCGATGCCGGCCGTCACGGCCTCCACCAGCCGGATGGGATCGAGCCGCGCCGCCTCATGGCCTTCCGCCATCGTCTCCATCATGTGGATGGTGATGACACAGAAGGTGACGGCGGCAAGGCCGATCAGCATGTTGGTGCGCAGACCGGCGGTGTTCTTGTGAAACTCCCGCTCCAGCCCGATCAGGCCGCACAGGATGACCGCGCCGAACACGCGCACCAGCAGCACCTCGAAAGGCATGGAAACATTCATGGAAAATTCTTCTGCAAGGCTCTGGGGCACTATCGCGTCTCCTCCCGAAATTTCATCACCAGTAAGTTCGGGAAGGCCGGTTGGTTCCGCGCGGCAATATAAACGTTGCGCGCAACGGAGCCGGAACCATAGGGACTGCGAAGGGTTTGTCTCCCGTGCGCATAAGCGCACATCGTGAATTTTCACACCATGGGAGAAGGAACAATGGCCGAGAAGAAACTCGACGACCTGTTTTATGATACGCTGAAGGATATCTATTACGCCGAAAGGCAGATTCTGAAAGCCCTGCCGAAAATGGCCCGGGCAGCGACCGACCCGAAGCTGAAACAGGCGTTTGAAAAACACAAGGAAGAGACGCAGGGTCACGTGGAGCGCCTGCAGGAAGTATTCGAAGTCATCGGCAAGCGGGCGCAGGGCAAGACCTGTGAAGCGATCCAGGGCATCATCGCCGAGGGCGAAGAGATCATTGATGAGTTCAAGGGCACTGCGGCGCTCGATGCCGGTCTCATTTCGTCGGCCCAGGCCGTCGAGCATTATGAAATCGCCCGTTACGGCACGCTGAAAGCCTGGGCGGAAAAGCTTGGGCACACAAAGGCGGTTTCGCTGCTGGACGCCACGCTCAAGGAAGAAACCAAGACCGACGATGCGCTGACCTCGCTCGCCAAGACCTCGATCAATGCTGCGGCTCAGAAAAAGGCGGCATGATCACCTCTTCAACCGCACAAGCAAAAACCGGAATGGTCTCCCATTCCGGTTTTTTATTTATCTGAAGCTGCCGCGTTTTACGGCAGCGTATAAGCGATCACATAGTCGCCCGGTTTGGTGCCGACGGAACCATGACCACCCGCAACCATCACCACATATTGCTTGCCGCCTTCCAGCGCATAGGTCATGGGCGTTGCCTGACCACCGGCCGGCAGGCGCGCTTCCCAGAGCTGTTTGCCGGTTGTGAGGTCGTAAGCGCGCAGAAAATTATCCACAGCAGCACCGAGGAAGGCCACGCCGCCCTTGGTGATCATCGGCCCGCCAATGCCCGGCACGCCCACCTTGAAGGGCAACGGCAGCGGCGTCATGTCATAGACCGTGCCGTTCTTGTGCTTGTAGGCGATATCGCCGGTGCGCAGATCAGCACCCGCGACATAACCCCATGGCGGCGCCTGGCAGGGGATTTTCAACGGACCGAGGAACGGTCCCATGAACACGCCATAAGGCGCGCCGTCATTGCGGTTCAGACCTTGCTCGCTACCCTTCTCATCCTGTCCCTTCGGGGGGATGTCGGCGCGCGGAACGAGCTTGGAGGTAAAGGCAAGATATGTCGGCATGCCGAACATGACCTGCCGCTCGGGATCTACCGCTACGCTGCCCCAGTTGAAGGTGCCGAAATTGCCCGGATAGATGATCGAGCCATTAAGCGAGGGCGGCGTATAACGGCCCTTGTAGTCCAGCTGATGGAAGCGGATGCGGCAGGCGAGCTGATCGAACATGGAGACGCCCCACATGTCCTTTTCCTTCAGCGGCTCCGGCTTGAAAGACAGGGCCGTCGTCGGCTGCGTCGGCGAGGTGAAGTCTTCAGGGATCGCTCCGCCCGGTGCCGGTTCTTCCGTAATCGGCAGAAGCGGCTCGCCGGTGCGCCGGTCGAGAACATAGATATCGCCCTGTTTGGTCGGACCGACAAGGGCAGGCACGCTCTGGCCGTCCTTCGTAATGTCGAGCAGCACAGGCTGTGCGGGAACGTCCATGTCCCAGAGATCGTGATGGACCGTCTGGCGCACCCAGCGGTCCTTGCCGGTATTGATATCGAGCGCAACAATGGAGGAGGAATATTTCTCCACATTCTCGCTGCGGCCCATGCCAAGCTGGTCCGGCACCTGATTGCCGAGCGGGACATAAACCAGGCCGAGGCCCTCGTCATAGCTCAGTACCGACCAGCTGTTCGGCGAGTTGGTCGTATAGGTCTCGCCCGCCGCAATCGGCTCGGTCTTTTCCGGATTGCCGGAATCCCAGTTCCAGATCAGGGCACCGCTGTTCACATCGAAAGCACGGATGACGCCGGACTGTTCCTGCGTGGAATAATTGTCATTCACCGCACCGCCGATGATGATCTTGCCCGCCGCGATGACGGGCGGCGAGGTCGAATAATAATAACCGGCAGGATTGTATTTCATGCCCTGCTCGAGATGCAGGACACCCTGATCGGCAAAGGAGGTGCAGACCTGACCGGTCGCAGCATCAAGCGCGATCAGCCGCGCATCCGAAGTCGGCAGGTAGACGCGCTCGGCGCATGCCGTGCCTTGAGCGGCATTCGGCTCGGCATAATAGGAAACGCCACGGCACGTCTGGTGCTGGCGGTCCGGATTGAGACCGACATTCGGGTCGTATTTCCACTTTTCCTTGCCGGTTGCCGCATCGATGGCGATCGCCCAATTATGCGGCGTGCAGATGTAAAGTGAATTGCCAACCTTGAGCGGCGTCACCTGATAGGTGGTTTCACCCACGTCGTCAGGCAGTTTCACGTCGCCCGTCTGGTAACGCCAGGCTTCCTTCAGCTGCGAGACATTGTCGACATTGACCTGCGTGAGTGGCGAATAACGCTGGCCATAAGGCGTGCGGCCATATTGGTGCCATTCGCTATCCGGCACGTTCCCGCCATAGGCGGGCGTCGCAGACACTGTCTCCTGCGACAATGAACCGGACTTGCCGTGCGGATCCTGCGTCATGGAATATCCGGCGACCACGATCGAAGCGAGAACGGACAAGGCGAGCGGCCAAGCGTTCGGGCCGTAGTTAAGCCCCGTTGGGCTGGAAAACCCGAGCGGCTTTCTGACCCAGGGCACAAGCAGCCACAGACCGATGAGAATGACGATGCCGCCACGCGGACCAAGCTGCCACCAGTCGAAACCCACTTCCCAGATTGCCCAGGCGAGCGTTGCGACAATGAAAACAGCATAAACATGGAGTGCGGCGCGATTGCGCTTGAAGAGCAGAGTGGCCGTCAACAGGAAGGCCAAACCAGAAAGGACATAATAAAAACTGCCGCCCAGCATTACGAGCTGGGAGCCGAAACCAAACAGCGCAAGGCCGATCAGCGTGAGAACAACCGCAGTGACGGTGACTGCCATGAATGAAACCCCCGATTCCTGTCACTTTGGGTGAAATGAAATCGGGGCCAATCTGGTTCCACACAAACTATTCATTTGTCATGAAAAATTTCACGTCATGGTCGTTAAGGGTTTTGCGGCGCCCCCGTCGAATCCTGTCGTGAGGGATTTGTATCGGTGGAAGCTGGCGGCGCTACACGGCCATTTGCAGGGTTGTTGTCGAAGCTTCCGGAGCCGGAAGGTTGCTGCGGCACAGGTGCCGTCTCGGTCTGCGTGCTTTGCGGACGATTTTCATCCGGCTCAAAAACCGAATATTCAACGACCGCCCAGACGACCAGCGCAAGAAAAAAGCTGACAATCAGAATGACAAGAACCGGCCGTCCTCTGGATCCCTGCCGCGCCCGGGTTGCCGTCTCCGTTTTCGGAGCGTCCCGACCGTGGAGATAGCTGGCATTTTCTCTGGCCATATCTTTTACTCCCTGTAACCTGCCAATTTAATCCGCAGGGTCAGGGTTTTGTTCCAGATAGAAGAGAGAGCCTTCAGGCACACTCGGCCGCACGGGGCATATCCAGATAAGGATCAGCAGGCGTCTCCAGCGCGCTGAAGCTTTGCCTGAGCCCCAGCCAAGATGTTGTTCGCCGGGCATCGGCATCCGCCGTTTCGCACGGCTTATCCGGGAAGGTTCCAGTGCTCGCGGCGGGAGCAGGGGTTTGGTTCAACCGCACAGGCGCTCGCATGCCACCAAATTCGGAATGACCGCCGGCAGCCCGATATTTTTTTGCCTCAAGGCGACGGCTGCGCCATACCGGCAGAATCTCCAGAAAAGTAAAAATTTTCAACATCATGATTATCAGAAAAATAGATCAATTAAAAACAATGTCCCACTGTGGCATGTTCGCCGGCAATGTGCACCCCCTATTGCGACACAACCACAGCGAATAGTCAGATTGTGCTAATAATACGTCATAAAGCGTCAGATCAGCAGCCTACATCTTCGCGTTTCAGCGCCCCGACAAAGCTACACAATGGAAAATCGCAGAATAATGCCGGAAGCAAGCGACGGCTTCGCAAGGCACGCCGGCAGAAATTACTTTGCGGTCCAGCCACCGTCGATGGAGATAGTCGTTCCTGTGATGGATCGCGCCATGTCACCCGCGAGATAAAGCGCCATCTCCGCCACTTCTTCCGGTTGCACAAATTGTCTGGTCGGCTGCGGCGCAAGCATCACCTTCTTCACCACATCCTCCTCGCTCATGCCATGCACCCGCGCCTGATCCGCGACCTGTGCGGCAACGAGCGGGGTCCAGACATAACCAGGGCAGATCGCATTGCAGGTGATGCCGAGTTCGGCCACCTCCAGCGCCACGCTTTTCGTCAGCCCCACCACCGCATGTTTAGTCGCCACATAAGGCCCCTTGAAGGGCGAGGCACGCAGGCCGTGGGCGGAGGCGATGTTGACGATGCGGCCCCAGCCCCTTTCCTTCATGCCCGGCAGGGCCGCGTGGATGGTGTGAAAAGCGCTGTCGAGCGAGATGGCGACGATGCGGGAAAAATCGGCGAAATCGAACTCGTCGATCGGCGCGACCTTCTGGATGCCGGCATTGTTGACCAGCACGTCGATGTGGCCGAACTCGGCAATGACCGTTTCCGGCAGATGCGCGCTCTCGTCATAGTGGGCGAGATTAGCCGAAAAATAGACCGGCCTGTGCCGCGCCACCTGCGCAACCATCTCCAGGGCCTGCGTCGCCTCTTCCGTCGTCTCTATGCCATGCACCGCGACCAGATACCCCGCCTCGGCAAAACGTTTGGCGATGGCGAGCCCGATGCCGCTGGTGGAACCCGTGACGAGCACGGTTTTCGGTTGGTCCTCCATCGGCCTAGTCCTTCAGTTGCGGCAGGTTGCGGAAAAGATCGAGTGCCTCGGGATTAGCGAGCGCATCGGCATTCTTCACCGGCCGGCCATGAATGGTATCGCGCACCGCGATTTCGGAAATCTTGCCCGAACGGGTGCGGGGAATGGCACTGACGGCGATGATCCTTGCCGGCACATGCCGCGGCGTGGCACCTGAACGGATGCGGGTGCGGATGGTCTTTTCCAGCTCTTCCGTCAGGGCCGCGCCACCTTTCATGCGCAGGAAAAGGATGACCCGCTGGTCTCCATCGAAGTCCTGCCCCACGGCAATGGCCTCTTCCACATCAGGTACCGTTTCCACCTGCCGATAGATCTCAGCCGTGCCGATGCGGACCCCGCCGGGATTGAGCGTCGTGTCCGAACGGCCATGGATGACATAACCGCCGGATGGGCGCATTTCGGCAAAATCGCCATGCGCCCAGATGCCCGGAAAACGGTCGAAATAGGCGGCCTGATAGCGCGAACCATCCTCATCGCCCCAGAATTTGACCGGCATGGACAGATGCGCATTGCGGCAGACAAGCTCACCGGCAACGCCGCGAACGGAACGGCCGTCATCATCCAGCGTATCGATATCCATGCCCAGCATCGCGCCCTGCAATTCACCGCGATGAACCGGCTGCAACGGATTGCCGCCAAGGAAACAGGCGCAGATATCCGTGCCACCGGAAATGGAGGCGAGATGCACGTCGGCCTTCCAGTCGCGATAGATATAATCGAAGGATTGCGGAATGAGCGGCGAGCCGGTGGAAAGAATTGTTCTCAGAGAGGACAGGTCATGGCTTTCACGCGGTTTCAGCCCGGCCTTCAGGCAGGCATCGATGAACTTGGCCGAGGTGCCGAAGGTAGCGATCCGTTCGGCATCGATGAGATCGATCAGCCGCGCAGGGTTGGGATAACCGGGGTTGCCATCATAGGTGACGAGCGTTGCGCCAAGCGCCAGACCGGAGACCTGCCAGTTCCACATCATCCAGCCGCAGGTGGTGAAGTAGAAGAAGCGCTCGCCCTGCCTGATATCGCATTGCAGCTTCTGCTCCTTCATGTGCTGAAGCAGCAGCCCGCCGCCGGAATGGGTGATGCATTTCGGTTTGCCGGTTGTGCCGGAGGAATAAAGGATCGCCAACGGCGCCTTGATAGGCAGCCGGTTGAAGGTAATCTCCCCCACCTTATGTGGCGAGACGAAATCCGTGAGCGTCACACAGCCGAGATCGGCAAGGCCGGAAGGAACCACATCACCGATCAGCACGATCTTTTCGGGTCTCGCACTTTCCGCCACGGCACGGATGGTGGGGCCGACATCGATGCGCTTGCCGGCATAACCATATTCCGGCACGGCGATGAGGATTTTTGGGTCGATCTGCGACAGACGATCGGAAGCGCCGGCCGGGCCGAAATCCGGCGAGCAGGACGACCAGATGGCGCCGATGGCGCTGACGGCCAGATAGCTGACGATCGCCTCGATATCATGAGTGACGATGGCCCCAACTCGGTCGCCTTCCTTCACGCCCGCATGGGTGAGCGCCTGCACCATGCGGGAGACCTCGTCGTAAAGTTCCCTCCGGCTTATCTCGCGCCGGGTGCCATCGTCGCGATGGGCGATGATGGCCAGCCGCTCGTCGGCATCGCGCAGCAGGTTTTCGGCATAGTTGAGCCTAGCACCCGGATAGAACTCAACATCCCGGATCGTAGCACCGGCTTTGAACGCCGTTTCTCCGCGTGTGCCGATAATGCCGAGTTCATCCCACAGCGCATCGTAAAAGTCATCCGGTGCATCGATGGACCAGCGCAGCAGGCCGGCATAATCATCGGCGGCCACCCCGTGCAGTTTTGCCGTTTTCTCTGCGAAGGAAAAAAGTGCCGAGCGCGCCAGCCTTTCCCTCGCCGGCACCCACAAAATATCGGAAGGCGCGGCGTCCGTCATGCTTCGCTCCCGCGCAGCATCTCGACGATGGCGGAAAAATCACGCCCGCCGCCGCCCTCGCCGACGAAGTTCTCGTAAAGCGCCGATGCCGCTGCACCAAGCGGGGTGGAGGCCCCGGCTCCATTGGCGGCCTCCTGCGAAAGCTTCAGATCCTTGAGCATCAGGGCCGCCGCAAATCCGGGCTGGTACTCCTTGTTGGCGGGCGATGTCGGCACCGGCCCCGGCACCGGGCAATAGGTGGTGAGCGACCAGCATTGCCCCGAGGAGGTGGACGCGACATCGAACAGCGCCTGATGCGAAAGACCGAGTTTTTCGCCGAGCACGAAGGCTTCAGAGACCGCAATCATGGAAATGCCGAGGATCATGTTGTTGCAGATCTTCGCCGCCTGGCCGTTGCCGCCCTTGCCGCAATGGACGATCTTCTTGCCCATCGCCTCCAGCACCGGCCTTGCCGCCGAAAAGGCGTCGGCCTCGCCGCCGCACATGAAGGTCAAGGTGCCTGCTGCCGCCCCACCCGTGCCGCCGGAGACAGGCGCATCGACCGAGGGGCAACCGGCGGAAGCGGCCAGCTCATGCGCCTTCAGGGCGCTTTCCATATCCACCGTCGAACAATCGATGAGCAGCGTGCCCGCAGATACCTTTCGAACCAGATCGCCATAGACCGAAACCACATGTTCGCCCTTGGGCAGCATGGTGATGATCACATCAGCCGCTGCCGTCGCCTCGGCGGAATCCGCAGCAACGGGAATGCCGGCTTCCCTCGCCGCCGCGCGGCAGGTTTCAGAAAGGTCAAAACCCCTCACGGTATAACCCGCCCTGACGAGATTGGCGGCCATCGGCAGGCCCATATGTCCAAGTCCGATAAAAGCGACGGTCTTCATGGGAGCGTTCCTTTCAGCGATTATCCGCAAGGATCATGTCGGCAGCCTTTTCGGCAATCATGATCGTCGGCGAATTGGTATTTCCGGATGTGATCCGCGGCATGATGGATGCATCCGCGACACGCAGCCCCGCAAGCCTGCGGAACTTCAGCCTGTTATCGACAACACTTTCCGTATCCGATCCCATGCGCAACGTGCCGACGGGATGAAAAATGGTTGTGCCGATATCGCCCGCCGCCCTGGCGAGATCATTGTCGTTTTCGAAGGAGGGGCCGGGTCGGTATTCCTGTGGCTTGAACCGGGCAAAGGCTGGCTGGGCGACGATGCGGCGCGTCAGTCGCATGGAATCGATGGCCACCTGGCGGTCGCCTTCCGTGGAAAGATAGTTCGGGCGGATTTCCGGCTGCATGGCGAAATCCGGTCCTTTCACATGCACTGAGCCGCGGCTTTCCGGCCGCAGATTGCAGACACTTGCGGTAATGGCCGGAAAAGTGTGAACCGGATCACCAAACTTGTCGAGTGAAACCGGCTGAACATGATATTCCAGATCGGCGGTTTCCTTTTCCGGCGAAGAACGGGTGAAGACGCCGAGCTGGCTGGGCGCCATCGACATCGGCCCGGAGCGGGTCAGCGCATATTCAAGACCGATCCGCGCCTTGCCGAACAGGGTGGAGGCCCTCTCATTCAGCGTCAGAACACCGGAAACCTTATAGACCATGCGCAATTGCAGGTGATCCTGCAGGTTTTCGCCCACGCCCTGAACCTCCGCTACGGTATCGATGCCGGCGGCCTGAAGCACATCACCCCGGCCGACACCGGAAAGCTCCAGAATATGCGGCGAGCCGATTGCCCCCGCGGAAAGCACCGTCTCGCGCCGCGCCCGCATCTTTTTCAAGACACCGTCATGGTGAAACTCCACGCCCGTGACCCGGCCTTCTTCGATGATCAGCCGCTTGACATGCGCCTTGGTGAGGACCGTGAGGTTCTTGCGACCAAGCGCCGGCTTCAGAAATGCCTTGGCCGTGTTCCAGCGCCAGCCAGAGCGCTGGTTCACATCGAAATAACCGGCACCCTCATTGTCGCCGCGGTTGAAATCCTCGGTCGCGGGAATACCCGCTTCACCCGCCGCCTTCTGGAAGGCATCAAGCACATCCCAGCGCACACGGGCTTTTTCCACGCGCCACTCGCCACCGGCGGAATGCAGGTCGCTCTTGCCGCGATAAAAATCCTCCGACTTCAAGAAATAGGGCAGGATGTCGTTCCAGCCCCAGCCCTCGCAGCCGAGCTGACGCCAGACGTCATAGTCCCGCGCCTGACCGCGCATATAGATCATGCCGTTGATGGAGGAGCAGCCGCCCAGAACCTTGCCACGCGGATAGATCAGCGCGCGACCGTTAAGGCCCGGCTCTTCCGCCGTCTTGAAACACCAGTCGGTGCGCGGGTTGTTGATGCAATAGAGATAACCGACCGGAATATGGATCCAGTGGTAATTGTCGTTGCCGCCCGCTTCCAAGAGCAGCACGCGGTTGTTCGGATCTTTCGAAAGGCGGTTGGCGAGAACGCATCCGGCACTCCCCGCTCCGATGACAATATAGTCATATTCGCCCATGCTCTTCTCCATGCGCCGCCCTTGCCGTGTCGTCCCGGACGCGGGGGAGGCCTTTTCCAGTGTTTTCAAAAATGTCTAACCGCGGTGCTGGAAGCCGAGTTTTCTCCCCAGACGCGACGCATAAAACTCGCCGATCAAACCGCGCCGGAACACCAGAACGCAAGCCATGAACACAAGGCCGGTGATGATGGTGACCGGGAAATCCGATGTCGCGAGATAGTTCTGCAAGGTGACCACGAGGCCCGCGCCAAAAATCGGGCCGATCATGGTGCCGATGCCACCGAGCAACGTCATCAGGATCACTTCGCCGGACATTTGCCAGGTGACGTCGGTCAGCGTCGCGAACTGGAAGACCAGCGCTTTCAGACCGCCCGCAAGCCCGGCAAGCGCCGCCGACATGACGAAGGCGCCGAGCTTGTAACGCTGCACGCTGTAGCCAAGCGAAATGGCGCGCTGCTCGTTTTCGCGGATGGATTTCAGGATCATGCCGAAGGGCGAATTGACGAAACGCCAGATGACCAGAAGCGCCAGCACAAAGGCGGCCAGCACCGTGTAATAGATGTTGAGCGGCGCGTTGAGATCAAGAAGGCCGAAGAGATGGCCGCGCGGCACGCCCTGCAAGCCGTCCTCACCATGGGTAAACGGAGCCTGAAGACAGAAGAAATAAAACATCTGCGATAGCGCCAGCGTGATCATGGCGAAATAGATGCCCTGGCGGCGGATGGCGAAAAAGCCGATGACGAGGCCGAGAAGGGCAGCGCCGGCCATGCCGATGACAAGGCCGATTTCCGGTGTCACGCCCCATTCCTTCACCGAATAGGCGGTGAAATAGGCCGCACCGCCGAAAAACGCCGCATGGCCGAAGGACAACAGTCCCGTGTAACCGATGAGCAGATTGAAGGCGCAGGCAAACAGCGCAAAGCACAGGAGCTTCATCAGAAAGATCGGATAGACAAACATCGGCGCGGCGATGAGCAGGGCAAGCCCCGCCAGAATGAGCACGGTCTTGATGGTTCCCGCAGTCGTCGAAACTTCGGCCTGCGGCATCGCACCGGCAGTGGGGTTATGGGTGGCTTTGGACATATCAGGCGTCCTTTCCGAAAAGTCCGGCGGGGCGGATGAGCAGCACAAAGGCCATGATGACGAAAATGACGATGTTGGAGGCCTCCGGGTAAAACACCTTGGTCAGTCCTTCGGCGATGCCGAGCATGTAACCGGTGACAATGGCCCCCATGATCGACCCCATGCCACCGACGACGACCACGGCGAAGACGACGATGATGAGGTTGGTGCCCATCAGCGGCGAGACCTGATAGATGGGCGCCGCCAGCACGCCGGTGAAGCCTGCAAGGCCCGCCCCCAGCGCGTAAGTCAGCGTCAAGAGCACCGGCACGTTGATGCCGAAGGCCTGCACCAGCGTCGGGTTTTCCGTCGCGGCTCGCAGATAGGAGCCAAGCCTCGTTTTTTCGATCAGCGCCCAGGTGGCAAGGCAGGCGACCATTGAGATGACGACGACGAAGGCGCGGTAATTCGGCAGGAACATGAAGCCGAGATTGGTGCCACCGGCAAGCTCACGCGGCACCGAATAGGGCTGGCCCGCCGCACCGTAGAGCCAGCGGAACGTGCCTTCCACCACCAGCGCCAAACCGAAAGTGAAGAGCAGCCCGTAAAGTGGATCGAGATCATATAGCCGCGACAGCATGAGACGCTCAACGATCGCGCCGAAAAGCGCAACGACCAGTGGCGTCACCACCAGCGCCACCCAGAAATTGATGCCGAAATATTGCAGGCCTAGAAAAGCGACGAAAGCGCCGAGCATATATTGCGCCCCATGGGCGAAATTGATGACGCGCAGCAGGCCGAAAATGACGGCAAGGCCCAAAGACAGCAGGGCATAAAACGAGCCGTTGATGAGGCCGATCAGCAATTGCCCGAGCAGGGCCTGAACCGGAATGCCGAAGATCATCGTCATCGTTAAACCCCCAGCACTTTATTGAGTTCGCCCATGCGGGCGGAAAGCTCACCCACCGGAAAACTGCTGACCATCTGGCCATGATCCATCAGGTAGAAACGGTCGGCAATGCGGCTGGCAAAACGGAAATTCTGCTCGACCAGAACAACGGTCATGCCGCGGCTCTTCAGCTTTTGCAGCACTTCGCCGATGCGCTGCACGATAACAGGAGCAAGTCCCTCGGTCGGTTCGTCAAGCAGCAGCACCTTCACTCCGGTGCGCAGGATGCGCGCCATGGCCAGCATCTGCTGCTCGCCACCGGAAAGCTTGGTGCCGGGGCTGGTGCGGCGTTCGTAAAGGTTTGGAAACAGTTCGTATATTTCATCGAGCGTCATGCCGCCGGGTGCAACGACGGGCGGCAGCTTCAGATTTTCCTCGACACTCAGCGTTGCGAAGATACCGCGCTCTTCCGGTACGAACCCGATGCCATATTTCGCCGTGCGATGCAGCGGCACCGGCATCATGTCCTTGCCGCCAAGCGTGATGACGCCCTTGCGGTTGCGGATGATGCCCATGATGGTGCGCAGCGTCGTGGTTTTACCTACACCGTTACGGCCGAGAATGGTGATGGTTTCACCCTCGCCGACGGTCAGATCGACGCCGTGCAGGGCCTGGCTTTCGCCATACCAGGATTTCAGGTTGGAGACTTCGAGCATTGCCGCCATATCAAGCCTCCTCCGTGCCCATATAGGCCGTTCGCACACGCGGATCAGCGGAAACGGCGGCATAATCGCCCTCCGCCAGAATTTCACCGCGCTGCAGAACCGTGACGTGGTGGCAGATATCCGCCACGACTTTCAGATTATGTTCGACCATCAGCACCGCGCGCGTCTTTGCCACCTCGCGGATGAGTTCGGCGACATGAGAGACATCTTCACCACCCATGCCGGCCATCGGCTCGTCCAGCAGCAGAACCTTGGGATCGAGCGCCAGCGTGGTGGCGATTTCGAGAACCCGCTTGCGGCCATAGGAAAGATCGGCCGCAAGCGCATGTTTTTCCCTTGTCAGGCCAACCGTTGCGATCAGCTCCTCGGCACGGGCATTCAGCCTGTCGAGCGAGGACAGCGGCAGCCAGAATTGCGTTGCAAGGCCATTCGGCCTTTGCAATGCCACCCGTACATTTTCCAGAACCGTCAGATGCGGAAACACCGCCGATATCTGGAAAGACCTGACGAGGCCGAGCCGCGCCACCTTGTCCGGCGGCGTCTTTGTTATGTCCGTTCCCATGAAGGTGATCGCCCCGCCTGTCGGCTGGAGAAACTTGGTCAACAGGTTGAAGACCGTGGTTTTGCCGGCGCCGTTCGGACCGATCAGTGCATGCACGCGGGCATGGTGAACATCGAGATCGACATTCTTCACGGCCGCGAATGCGCCGAAGGTCTTGGAGAGACCGCGCGCCGACAGCACGACGCGAGGTTCCGCCTGCCCGGCAAGGGCGGGAGCGATCGTCATGAAACTTTCCCCTTTATTGCGTCAGTCTTTTATTGCGTTACCAGCGGGCAACCGCTTTTTGCGGGGTCCATGAAGGCTTCCTTGCCGGGGATGGTGGCGAGCACCTTGTAATAATCCCACGGCTGCTTGCTCTCATCCGGCTTCTTCACTTCCATGAGATACATGTCGTGGATCATACGGCCATTGGCGGCCACGTGACCGTCCTTGGAGAACACGTCGTTGACGGGCATTTCCTTCATGGCCTTGGCGACGGCATCGGCATCGTCAGTGCCGGCCTTTTCGATGGCCTTCAGATAATGCAGCACGGCGGAATAGGTGCCGGCATGCACCATGTTCGGCATGGCGCCGGTGCGTTCCTTGAACCGCTCGCCGAATTTGCGCGATTCATCATCACGGTCCCAATAAAAACCTTCCGTCAGCGTCAACCCTTGAGCCGCTTCGAGACCAAGCCCGTGCACTTCGGCAAGTGTGAAGAGAAGGGCGGCAAGCCGCTGGCCGCCGGCAACGATGCCGAATTCAGCCGCCTGCTTGATGGCGTTGGAGGTGTCGAGGCCGGCATTGGCAAGACCGATGACCTTCGCGCCCGAAGACTGCGCCTGCAGCAGGAAGGAGGAATAATCCGTTGTCGCCAGCGGATGCCGCACCGAACCCAGCACCTTACCGCCATTGGCTTTAACGAAATTGGCGGTGTTTTCTTCCAGCGAGTAACCGAAAGCATAGTCGGCAGTCAGGAAGAACCAGCTGTCGCCGCCCTGTTTCACCAGTGCGCCGCCGGTGCCGACCGCCAGCGAATAGGTGTCATAGGCCCAATGGAAACCATAGGGGCTGCACTGTTTGCCCGTCAGCTCGGTCGTTGCCGCACCCGTGTTGACGGTGATCTTCTTTTTGTCCTTGGAGAGCGCCTGTACGGCCAGGCCCACTGACGACGAGGTCAATTCCATGATCGAATCGACCTGTTCGGTGTCGTACCATTGTCTTGCGATGTTGGAGGCGACATCCGCCTTGTTCTGATGGTCGGCGGTCACCACCTCGACCGGCGCACCCAGCACCTTGCCGCCGAAATCCTCAACCGCCATCTTCGCGGCCTCGTAAGAGTATTTGCCGCCAAAGTTGGCATAGACACCCGACTGGTCGTTCAGGATGCCGATCTTGACCTTGCCGTCGGAAACATCGGCAGCATAGGCGGCGGTGCCAGCGGCCAGTGCCATGGCCGTGGATAAAACGATACTCTTGCGCATGACTTCTCCTCCCAGAGATGATTGCGAGCCTCAGATGGTTCTGTGCAACGGTGAACGAAGCAGTGCGGCGCACTTCTCCGGCGTTGCACTCGAATGGTCACGCCGCCCTCCTCAAAGCGGCGCATCCTGAGCCTAGACTTCTCGAATTCGTCCGTTGACACAAGAGCCGGGCATCATCAAATTGCGAACAGGGACTGTTCATTTTTGAACAGAACTCGTGATGGGAGACGAAAATGGCCACGCCTTTTACCTGGGACGATCTGCAATATTTTCTGGCCGTGGCCCGCACCGGACAACTCTCGTCGGCTGCCCGCAGCCTGCGCACCAGCCACGCGACCGTCTCCCGCCACATCGACCGGCTGGAATTCTCCCTAAAAACCAAGCTCTTCGAGCGAAACCCGCGTGGTTACGAACTGACGACGGTGGGGCGGCGGCTGGTCGATACGGTCGAGCGTATAGAAGCGGAAGCGGAAAGACTGCAATCGGATATTTCCGAAAGCGGCAGCCTGCTGCGCGGCGTGGTGCGCTTAAGCGCCCCTGAAGGTTTTTCCAATTTTTTCTTCGTGGAGAGGCTGAAAGATTTCGCCGCCACCCATCCCCACATCATGGTGGAGATGGTGACGATCCAACAGATCATGGCGCTTTCCAGAAAGGAAGCGGATGTGGCCGTCACGCTCGATCCGCCGAAAGCCGGTCCTTACATCAACGAACAGATCATCGATTACACGCTGCATATCTATGCCTCGCGTTCCTATCTCGCCGGCCATCCGAAAATCACGCGGCGTGAGGATTTGCCCGACCATTTTTTCATCGGTTACGTGCAGGACCTGATTTTTTCGCCGGGTCTCGATTATATGCGCGACGTGATGCCCGGCCTGCGCCCCAACTTTCAGTCATCGAGCATTTTCGCCCAGCTAACCGCCACGCTAAGCGGCCGTGGCCTGTGTATATTACCGAACTTCATCGCCGCCCGTTTTCCGGACTTGCAGATGGTTCTTGCCGATGAAGTGGAATTGCGGCGAGGCTATTGGCTGACCAGCCATCAGGACCTTGCCAACGTGCCGCGCGTGCGCTCGCTGATGGATTTCATTCTGACGACTGCGCGCGCGCATGAAAATCTCTTCATCCTCAACCGCAGGACGATTGCCTGAAACGGCCATCGTTCACATTTCGGCGACACCGTGTTTACGGATGGCGGATTGGAGGATGTGCGCGGTTGCTTATATGACTGACAACAACGAAGCCGGTTTGTGAAAGCCGGCATCCTCCGAAATCTGAAAGGTCATCATGAAAAAGATCGGATTTTTATCCTTCGGCCACTGGACACCCTCACCCCAGTCGCAGACCCGCTCGGGCGCAGACACGCTGCTGCAATCGATAGACCTTGCCGTCGCAGCAGAAGAACTGGGCGCCGACGGCGCCTATTTTCGCGTCCACCATTTCGCCCGCCAGCTTGCCTCGCCTTTTCCGCTTCTGGCCGCCGTCGGCGCCAGAACGAAAAATATAGAAATCGGCACCGGCGTTATCGACATGCGTTATGAAAACCCGTTCTACATGACGGAAGACGCCGGTTCGGCCGACCTCATCGCCGGCGGACGCCTGCAACTCGGCATCAGCCGTGGCTCACCGGAACAGGTGATCGACGGCTGGCGTTATTTCGGCTTCCGCCCCGCCGAGGGCGAAACTGAAGAAGATATGGCGCGGCAACATACCGAGGTCTTCCTTGAACTTCTCAAGGGCGAAGGTTTTGCCCAACCGAACCCGAGACCGATGTTCCCGAACCCGCCCGGCCTTCTGCGGCTGGAGCCGCATTCCGAAGGGCTGCGCGAGCGCATCTGGTGGGGTTCGAGTTCCAACGCGACGGCGGTTTGGGCGGCCAAGCTTGGCATGAACTTGCAAAGCTCCACCCTGAAGACGGATGAAACGGGCGAACCTTTCCACGTCCAGCAGGCGCAGCAGATCCGCACCTTCCGGGAAGCCTGGAAGGAAGCCGGACATGCCCGTGAGCCCCGTGTTTCGGTCAGCCGCAGCATCTTCGCCCTCGTCAGCGACCGTGACCGGGCCTACTTCGGTTACGGCAATGAAGGCGACGACAAGATCGGTTATATCGACGACAAGACGCGTGCGATCTTCGGGCGCAGCTATGCCGCCGAGCCTGAAGCGCTGATCGAACAGCTGAAAGCCGATGAAGCCATCGCCGAGGCCGACACGCTGCTCCTGACCGTGCCGAACCAGCTGGGCGTCGACTACAACGCCCATGTGATCGAGACGATCCTGAAGCATGTAGCCCCGGCTCTTGGCTGGCGCTAACGGCTGTTCCTGAAAATGAGCAAGGCGGCGCATTCCCATGCGCCGCCTTTATTCATTTTACCGCTTTGCCATAACGGGCGAAGCTTTCAGCCAGCGGCGTCGTGCTGGCACCGGGGTGCTCCGGACGTTTATAAACGCCATCCCGCACCTGGATCGGTTCTTCGAAATGATCCTTGATCCACGGAATATATTCGAGAATGGTCGAAGCCGGGTGCCAGTAGCTCAGATGCACATGCACCTGGCTCATTTCCCCGGCATGCGGCACCACCGGCAGGCGATGGGCGAGTGCGAGATCAGCCACCTGAATATATTCGGTGATGCCGCCAAGCCGGGTCACATCCGGCTGGACATAGGTGACTGCGCCGGCATCGATGAATGAGCGGAACGCATCCACCGTATAAAGCTGCTCGCCGAGCGCGATCGGAATGGATGTGCTGCGCGCCAGCCGGGCGTGGCTGGTGACGTCGTCATACCACAGCGGTTCCTCGAACCAGTAGATATCCAGATCTCTGGCCGACGCGCAAAAACGCTGGCATGTCGGCAGATCCCACTTGCCATTGCCGTCAATGGCGATGCGGATGGAGGAGCCGACACGTTTCCGGACAGCGGCGAGCCGCGCAATGTCGATATTCGGATCATCATGACCGACCTTGAGCTTCAGGCGGGTGAACCCATCCTCTTCCACGGCCTTTGCACTGCCGGCCAGCAGGTTCTCCAGCGTAAAGGAAAGCCAGCCAATATCGGTGTTGTAGGCTTCCACGCCTGCCGTGCGCGCACCGCCGAGATATTGCCAGAGCGGCACGCCCGCCTTTTTCGCCTTGATATCCCACAGCGCCACGTCGATGGCGGCAAGCGCCAGATGGGTGATGCCCGCCCGTCCGACCCATTGCAGCGAGGGGTAACGGGCAAGTTTCGTCCAGAGTCTCGAATGTTCCGACGCATCCTCACCCAGCAACAGAGGAGCATAACAATCGCTGATGCAGGACGTAATCAGCCTGTCGGACGGCAGATGCGCGTGGGTGCCGGTGAAACCATAACCCTCAATGCCGTCACTCGTCGTGATTTTTGCGCCGACGACTCCCCAATGGGTGATGCTGTGGGTGGAATCGGAAATCGACTCCGATGTCAGCGGCAGATGCAGGATGAAAGGTTCGACAGCGGTAATTTTCATGATCGGTCATTCCTCGATGCTTGAACGCTTCTGGGGAGGAAAGGCGGAAGTCCCTTTTCTGAGCGACGCTTCACCGATTGGCTGGTGAAGTCACGTCATTGTCCCGCAGCTAGTGGCTGCGGGAATTGAACCGTCAGGGGATTGCCGAACCACCCTCCTCCGGCAGCCAGCTTCCGATGGCAGATAGAGCTAACGGAAAAACGGATTTTGTAAAATAAAAAATTTTTTATTTTTAATATTTGATTGTTGCCTGTCCCTCAAAGCTGGGCAATGATGCGGCCATGAACACACTCGTCAAAGTCACGCTCGCCGAACAGGCGCACCGGGAACTGCGCGCGCGCATCGTCAGTGGCAAATTGCGCGGCGGCGAACGCCTGCTGCCCAACGAGCTTGCCGCCGATCTCGGCATCAGCCCCACGCCGGTCAAAGAAGCCTGCGTGAAACTCGAGGCCGACGGGCTGGTGGTCAACTCTTCAAGGCGCGGCATGGTGGTGCGCGATTTCACCGTGGAAGATGTGGAAGAGCTCTACGCCGCCAGAATGCTGCTTGAAAAAGGCGCCGTCGAAGTGGCTTTCGGTGCCGGGCAACTGGACGGGACGCTGCATGCGCAGCTGCTGGAAAGCCTTGCCAAACATCGTGAATTCGCCAAAGGCCCGACGCTTGATGAATTGTCGAAGGCGCTTTTTTACGACCGCAGCTTTCATACCACCCTCGTTTCAGCCGCCCGCATTCCCGTCATCTCCGGCTCGCATGAGCGCATTCTCGACCAGACCCACACGGTTTTCGTCTCGATCCTCGGGGATTACGCCCGTTCGGTGGAAGAGCACCAGAATATCGCCGACGCCATCGCCGCCGGCAGCAAGGCCCAGATCGTCGATGCCCTGTGGCGGCATCTCGAGCGCAGCCGCCAGAATACGCTGCGCCAGGTCCGGCTGCTCAAAGAGGCTCGGGCCTGATCCATTCAAAATACGACCTATTCAGGGACAAATGGAGGAACTGACATGATGCGCGAATACCCGGATGCCGCCATTACCATCTTGCTCCGCATGAGGATTTCGCATTGATGACGGATAGGCTTTCCGCTGCCACCCTTCCCTGCCTGCCGCAATCCGTGGCAACACCCGCCTATGATCGCCAGACGGTCACACCCGGCATCGTGCATCTTGGAGTGGGTGCGTTTCACCGGGCGCACCAGGCGGTTTTCATTGATGACTGCCTCAATCGTGGTGAGACACAATGGGGTATCGTCGCCGCATCGCTGCGCAGCCCGGACACACGCGACGCCATCGAACCGCAGGACAATCTCTACACATTCTGCTTACGCGACGGCCAGAGCGAGCACCTGCGCATCATCGGCTCCATCATGGAAACCATTGTTGCGCCGGAAGATCCCGAGAGGCTGGTGGAGCGGCTATCCGATCCGCGCGTGCCCATCGTCACTCTGACCGTGACGGAGAAGGGTTATCTCACCAATCTCGCTTCCCGCAGCCTGCTGCGTGACCATCCCGATATTCTCCACGACCTTGAAAACCCGAACCGGCCACGCTCCATCTTCGGGTTTATTCTCGCCGCTACACGACGCAGACGCAAAGAAGGCTCGCTGCCGCTAACGCTGCTTTCCTGCGATAACCTACCCGCCAACGGGCATGTGTTGCAAAAGCTGCTGCTGGAATTTGCGGAACTCGCCGACGCGGGACTGGCATCCTTCATCGAAGCCAATATTGCCTGCCCCTGCTCGATGGTAGACCGCATCGTTCCCGCCACCACCGACGCGGACCGGGATACGATATCGACAGCACTTGGGGTGCGTGACGCCTGGCCGGTGGTGGCGGAGCCCTATTTCCGCTTCGTCATCGAGGACAATTTTCCGCATGGAAGGCCGGCGCTCGAAAGATCGGGCGTGGAGTTCGTCAGCGATGTCGAGCCTTACGAACATATGAAGCTCAGAATGCTGAACGGTTCCCACAGCGCCATCGCCGCCATAGGCCAGATCACCGGCCTTAAAACGGTTGCCGATGCATGGGGCGAAAAAACCGTGCGCGATTTCATCGACGCTTATTGGCGCGAAGTCGGCCGGACGTTGGACCCTGCCGTCGACGGCGCGGAATTCGCAGCCGGCCTCAGAGAGCGTTTCGCCAACCCCTCCCTGCAGCACAAGACGATGCAGATCGCCTCCGATGCCTCACAGAAAGTGCCGCTGCGCATTCTTGGCCCGTTACGCGAATTGCTGGAAGAAAAGGCCGCCTGTCGCGCCGTTATTTTTGCCGTCGCTTTGTGGATCAGATCCTGTGCAGACAAGGATGAAAAGGATCAGCCGATCACCATCCTCGACCCCGCTTTCAAGGAGTGGGATGCGCCGGACCAGCTGGCAATGGCGCCGGATGCTGTCGTTGACCGCTTTCTCACCTTCAGGCGCACATTCGGCGACGACCTGCCGGGCAACGAAAACTTCGTGCCCACCCTGAAAGCCGCCTATCGCGACATCCGCGAACAAGGTGCACTCGCCGCCATCGGCATGTTTTTAAAGTCCTGAAACACAAACAGGCCGGAAAACCGGCCTGTTTTCTAACTTGATGTTTCTACGCTCAGGCCGTTGCGGCCTGCCGTGCAGCCTTGCGGCGTTCCACGCGGGCGCGGATGGCATCGACATCCGTGATCGGTGTCGCGGCGAAGAGCTGGCGCGTATAGGGGTGCTTCGGATCGGCGAAGAGTTCCTCGCGCGTGCCTTGCTCCACCGCCACGCCCTTGGAGATGACCATCACGTCGTCGGCGATATAACGAACCACGGAAAGATCGTGGCTGACGAAGACGTAGGTCAGCTCGAATTCCTCCTGCAAATCCCGGAGCAGGTTCAAGACCTGCGCCTGCACCGAAAGATCGAGCGCGGAAACCGGCTCGTCCAGCACCAGCAGCGCCGGATTGAGCATCAGCGCGCGCGCAATGGCGATGCGCTGGCGCTGGCCGCCGGAGAACATGTGCGGATAGCGGTTGAAATGTTCAGGACCGAGGCCGACCTTCACCAGCATGGCTTCCGCCCGCTCGCGACGCTCGGAAGCCGGAATTTTCGTGTTGATGATAAGCGGTTCCATCAGCACGTCACCCACCTTCTGGCGCGGATTGAGGCTGCCATAGGGGTTCTGGAACACCATCTGCACCTTGGAACGCATCTGCGTGTCCGGACGACGCCTGGCGATATCGACCGGCTGGCCATCGATCTTCAACTCGCCGCCGGATGCGGGATCGATCAGCGCAATGATGCGGGCAAGTGTCGACTTGCCCGAACCGGATTCGCCGACGATGGCGAGCGTCTTGCCACGCTCGACGGCAAAATCGATGCCTTTCAGCGCCTGAACCGTCTTGGCACCACCGAACAGGCCGCCCGGAACATGATAATCGCGGGTAATGCCCTTGCCTTCGACAACAATGCTCATTGAACGCCCTCCTTGCCGAAGAAATCGGAAACCGTGGGCAGGCGGTCGCCGGTAGCATTTTCGGGCAGAGCCGCAAGCAATGCCTTGGTATAGGGATGCTTTGGGGCCTCGAAGAGGCTTAAGACATCCGCCTCCTCCATCTTGCGACCCTTATATTGCACCACGACGCGGTCCGCAGTTTCCGCCACCACGCCCATATCATGGGTGATGAGGATGAGCGCCATGCCGTATTCCGCCTGCAGGTTCATCAAGAGATCAAGGATCTGCTTCTGGATCGTAACGTCGAGCGCGGTGGTCGGCTCGTCAGCAATCAGCAGGCGCGGCTTGGAGGCGATCGCGATGGCAATCATCACGCGCTGGCACTGGCCGCCGGACATCTGGTGCGGATAGGCGTTAAGCTTGGTTTCCGGCTCGGGAATGCCGACCGCGCGGAACAGTTCCAGTGCCCGGGCGCGGGCGGCGGAGCGGCCCATGCCGAGATTGAGGCGCAGCACTTCCTCGATCTGGAACCCGACCGTAAAGGACGGGTTGAGCGAGGCGACCGGCTCCTGGAAGATCATGGTGATCTCGCGGCCGATCACCCTGCGGCGCTCCTGCGGCGTCAGCGCCAGCAGATTCTTGCCATCGAAGGTCATCTCATCGGCGGTAATCGTTGCCGTATCGGGCAGAAGCCCCATGACGGCGAGCATCGATACCGACTTGCCGGACCCGGATTCGCCGACAATGGCCAATACTTCATGCTTGTCGACGGAGACGTCGATACCATCGACAGCGGTAAAAGCGCCGGTGGCGGTGGCGAATTTGACGGTGAGGTTCTTGATTTTCAGCAGGCTCATCGCTCAGCTCCGCTTCAGTTTGGGATCGAGCGCATCGCGCAGACCGTCACCCATCAGATTGATGGCGAGTACCGAAATGAGGATCGTCAGACCGGGAAGGGTGACAACCCACCAGGCGCGCAGAATGAATTCACGCGCTTCGGCCAGCATCGTGCCCCATTCGGAGGCGGGCGGCTGGGCGCCCATGCCGAGGAAGCCGAGGGCCGCCGCATCGAGAACTGCGGACGAGAAGGACAGCGTCGCCTGCACGATCAGCGGTGCAAGGCAATTCGGCAGAATGGTCTTGAACATCAGCCGGAAATTGCCAGCACCCGCCACGCGGGCGGCCGTGACATATTCGCGGCGCAATTCACTCATGACAGCCGCGCGCGTCAGACGCGCGAAATGCGGCTGATAGACGATGGCGATGGCGATCATGGCGTTGGTAAGGCCCGGCCCGAGAATGGCGACCAGCACCAGCGCCAGCAACAGCGAAGGAAACGCAAGGATAACGTCCATCACGCGCATGATGACGCTATCCACCCAGCCGCCGAAGAAGCCGGCGACAAGACCGATGACGATGCCGCCGACAAGGGCGATGGAAACGACGACGACGCCGATGAACAGCGAATATTGCGCGCCGTAGATCAGCCGGGACAGCATGTCACGGCCGACCGCATCGGTGCCGAGCAGGAATGCCGCACGGCCGCCATCCTGCCAGACCGGCGGGACGAGCAGCGCATCACGATATTGCTGCGTCGGATCATGCGGCGCAATCACGGCTGCGAAAACCGCTACCAGCACCAGAAGAAGGAAGACGGCAAGGCCGATGACGGCGCCACGGTTCTGGCGGAAGTAGAACCAGAAATCGGCGATCATCCGGCGGCGGATGGCGGCGTCCGAAAGGCGGACGCCGGGGGTGGTGGTCACATCGCTCATTTGTGACGGATCCTCGGATTGATGAGGCCATAGGTCAGATCGACAAGCAGGTTGACGACCATCACCAGGCCCGCAATCAGCAGCAGGCCGCTCTGCACGACCGGATAGTCGCGGCGCGAGATGGAATCGATCATCCACTTGCCGATGCCCGGCCAGGAAAAGATGGTTTCGGTCAGGATGGCACCCGCCATCAGCACGCCAATCTGCAGGCCGATGGTGGTGATGACCGGGATCATGGCATTGCGCAGCGCATGAACGCCGACGACGCGGGAGGCCGACATGCCTTTTGCACGGGCGGTGCGGACATAATCCTCACCCAGAACTTCCAGCATGGCCGAGCGTGTCTGTCGCGCAATCACCGCCAGCGGAATAGTGGCAAGCACCACCGAGGGCAGGATGAGATGCGACAGGGCCGAGGCGAAAGCGCCCTTTTGCCCCGAAATCAGGCTGTCGATCAGCATGAAACCGGTGACGGAGGGGAAGAAATACATCAGCGAGATGCGGCCCGACACAGGCGTCCATTGCAGGATGCCGGAGAACATGATGATCAGCAGCAGACCCCACCAGAAGATCGGCATGGAGAAGCCGATCAGCGCGGTCGTCATTGAAATCTGGTCGAACCACGAGCCACGGCGAATGGCGGCGATGACGCCGACCGGCACGCCGATGAGCGTTGCGATGATAATGGCAACGAGGCCAAGCTCGACCGTCGCGGGGAAGAGCGACAGGAACTCGGTCAAGACAGGCTTCTTGGTGACCAGCGAATTGCCGAGATCGCCCTGAAGCAGCCGTCCGAGAAAATGCAGATATTGCTGCCAGATGGGCTGGGCAAAGCCGAGCTGTTCGGCAAGCTGCGCATGCCTTTCAGGCGAAATGCCGCGCTCACCCGCCATCAACAGTACAGGGTCGCCCGGCAGAACACGCACGAAGGCGAAGGCGACCATGGTGATCCCGAGGAAGGTCGGAACGAGATAGAGAAGTTTGCCGAAAATGAACCGGATCATGGTTTTTTCCTGAAAAGACGCGCGGAAGAACAGGGTTCTTCCGCGCGTCCTGTTGTTTGGGATTATTCAGCGATATCGACGGATTCGAAGGTGAAATCGCCAAGCGGGCTCATGGTGAAGCCGGAAACCTTGGCGGACATCGGAACGAACTGTGTGGAGTGCGCAAGCGTCGCCCACGGAGCCTGTTCCTTGAAGATTACCTGCGCCTGCTCATAAAGCTTGGTGCGCTCGGCAACGTCAGTGGTCTGCTTTGCCTTGGAAAGCAGCTCGGAGAACTCCTTGTTGCACCACTGAGCACGGTTTGCACCGCCTTCGCCGGTCGCGGCGCAGGAGAGCAGAACGCCCATGAAGTTATCAGGGTCACCGTTATCGCCGGTCCAGCCGAGGATGACAGAACCGTCGCGGTTCACTTCGGTCGACTTCTTGAGATATTCACCCCATTCAAAGGAGACGATCTCGGCCTTGACGCCAACCTTCGCAAAATCCGACTGGATCAGCTCGGCCGTGCGGCGCGCGTTCGGCATATAGGGACGCTGCACCGGCATCGCCCAGATCTTCATCGTCAGATCCTTGACGCCAGCGGCTTCGAGAGCCTTCTTGGCGGCTTCCGGATCGTACGGATCGTCCTTGATGCTGTCGTTGTAGGACCACATTGTCGGCGGGATCGGGTTCTTGGCAACCTGGCCGGCGCCCTGGAACACGGCGTCGATGATCGCCTGCTTGTTCATCGCCATGTTCAGCGCCTTGCGGACTTCCGGCTTGTCGAAAGGCGCAACGGTGGTGTTGTAAGCGAAGTAAGCGACGTTCAGACCCGGCTGCTCATCGAGCTTGAGGTTCTTGTCAGCGCGGATGGTTTCGAGATCGGCCGGAGCCGGGTAAGGCATCAGGTGGCATTCGCCGGCCTTCAGCTTCTGCAGACGCACGGCGGCATCAGGCGTGATCGCGAAGATCAGGTCGTCGATCTTCGGCGCGTCACCCCAGTAGTCGGCATTCTTCTGGTAGCGGATGACCGCGTCCTTCTGATAGGCGACGAACTTGAACGGACCGGTGCCGATCGGCAGGTTGTTGAAGTCTTCCTTGGTGCCGGCCTTATCAAGCGTATCGGCATATTCCTTCGACACGATCGAAGCGAAAGGCATGGCGATGTTGGCGAGGAATGGCGCTTCCGGGCGCGTCAGCACGAACTTGACGGTGTAATCGTCGACCTTGACGATTTCCTTGATCAGCGACGGCATTTCCATGGAATTGTAATATTCGTAGGTGATGCCTGCGATATACTGGTTCCACGGGTTCTTCGCGTCACCCTGGCGGTTGTAGCTGAAGATCACGTCATCGGCGTTGAAATCGCGGCTCGGCGTGAACTTCTCATTGGAGTGCCACTTCACGCCCTTGCGCAGGTGGAACGTGTATTCGAGGCCATCGCTCGAAACATCCCATTTTTCCGCAAGGCCCGGCTCAACTTCGGTCGTGCCCTTCTTGAACTCGGCCAGACGGTTGTAGACCGGATGCGCGGAGGCATCGAAGGTGCCGCCAGCGGTGTAAGGCGACGGATCAAAGCCTTCCGGCGATGCCTCGGAGCAATAAACGAAGGTCTTCGCCATGGCAGGCACGGCGGAAGTCATCGCAATCGCAGAGGCGATAAGCAAACTGCGGGTCAGCGTTTTCATCTGGTGGTCCTTTCCCTCTTTTTCTGAGTTCCTGCGGCCCCGTTTGGGGGCCTACCTCTTCTGGTCAGCAGCGACACGGGAACCCGTGCAGCCGTTCGGTCTTTGCCTCCCGACCAATTACCCGGCGACCGGCTGAAACAGCCGATCGAGGTTCTTTTCCGGCGGGCAGAACCAGCGCGGTCCCGCCTCCGTCATATAAACAATGTCCTCAAGACGGACGCCGCATTCCCCATAAACACACAGCATCGGCTCGATGGAAAAGCACATGCCCGGTTCAAGCGCCGTCGCATTTCCTGCAACGATATAGGGTTCTTCGTGAATATCCAGCCCAAGGCCGTGGCCGGTGCGGTGCGGCAGGCCGGGAAGCTGATAACCAGGGCCGAAACCGGCCGCCTTCAGGCTGTCGCGCGCGGCCTTGTCGACATCCGAACACGCGGCACCGACGTGGGCCGCGGCGAAAGCCGCAGCCTGCGCATCGCGTTCAGCGTTCCAGAGGAAACGCTGCCTATCTGTCGGCTTGCCGAAGACATAGGTGCGGGTGATGTCGGACCGATAACCATGAAGAATGGCGCCGAGATCAACCAGCACCATATCGCCTTCGTTCAGCGTCTGCGCATAGGGAACGCCATGCGGATAGGCCGTCGCCTCGCCGAACTGAACCGCCACGAAAAGCGGTTTCATGCCAAGGGCGACATGCGCGGCGTTAACGAAATCAGCCACTTCGGTGGTGGAAATGCCGGGACGAAGCCCTTCGAATACGGCCTTCTGCACACCGTAACTTGCGTCCATCGCCGTCTGGATAAGGGCAATTTCAGCCGCAGACTTGACCTGTCGCTGGGCAACGATCATCGGCTGGGCGGAAATGATCCGTCCTTCCAGACGCTGCATCAGGGCGGATGCGAAAACAAACGGGGTAGCGGGATCGATGGCGACAAGATGGCCGGGACAGGAAAGCGCCGCAACGCGTCCTGCCATCAGATCGAAGGGATTTTCATCCTCTTCCCAGACGGCAACCGTCCCCGGAATACGGATTAGGGTCTGGAGTTTCGGCTCTTCGAATGTCGGGCTGATATAGACCGGTGCCCCCTCGGCCGGCACCAAAGCGCCATGAATTCGCTCGGAAAGGCCAAGCGACAGGCCGGTATAATAGGTCAGCGACGATGATGCATCGAGCCAGACCGCCTTGACATTGTCCTGGATCATCCGCGCTTGAAGGCCGCGTAGCCGCAACCTGAGCTCGTCTTCAGCGATCGATGAAACCGCGATCGGCTGAAACCGCTTCAGCGCCTCTTGAAAGTCTGCCATTCTCTCCCCGCCGCTTTCGGGCGCACAGACACAAGCGTGTCGGCCACCTCCCAAGCGTTCTTTTGCCCATGAATAACCACAGGCCGGGGGCTAAGCAATGGGCCAGCACCACGCCCCGCCACAAAACTGTGCATATTCATCTAGACATAACGAAATCGTGATCGACACGCGCCCGATTCCCGCACTCATCGCCTTGACGCAGAAATCTAAAATCCCCCGGAAATCCAAGGGGGAAACGCAGGTAAGCCGCCAGCAGCTAGGGCATCAGGTGGAACTCAGCGAGAGATTGCTCCGGGAAAATAGCTCTAAAAAGGAAAAAGCCTGCCGCGGGAGGAGGTGCGGCAGGCTTCAAACTTGATCGGCGACTGGGAGGAGGAGTGCCACCGATCCACATCGAGCGGCACTGGGAGGAGGAGTGCGCCGCTTCGATGATTTGAATATAGCGACATTTGCGATTTTTAACAGAGCAAGTCTCGCAATGCAGCATTGCATTTTTGCATAGCTCAAAAATACCTGCCCGGTTTTTCAGCACTCCCTGGAAGCCGCTGAAATCAACTTTCGCGATGGACCTGAAAACCGGCAAAGGACTGGTTGACCGGCATGAGTTCGAGGCTGTTGATGTTGATGTGTTTCGGCTGCGAGGCGACCCAATAGATCGTATTGGCGATATCGTCGGCCGTGATCGGATTGACGCCCTTATAGAGATTGTCCGAAGCACCCTGGTTGCCGCCGGTGCGAACCAGCGTGAATTCGGTCTCGCACATGCCGGGTTCGATGGAGGTCACCCGCACGCCCTTGCCATGCAGGTCCGAGCGAAGGCCGAGTGAGAATTGCCGCAGGAAAGCTTTCGTTCCGGCATAGACATTACCGCCGGCATAGGGCCAGTGCGCAGCGACCGAAGAGAGGTTGACGACGATGCCCTTACGCTCGATCAGCGTCGGCAAGAGAAGGTAAGTGACGTTCAACAGGCCGGTGATATTGGTATTCACCATGGTCTGCCAGTCTTTCAGCGGTACCTGCGGCGCGGGCGCAGTGCCAAGCGCGAGGCCGGCATTGTTGACGAGAATATCGATGTCCCGGAAACTCTCCGGCAAAGCGGCCAGCGCCTTTGCCGTCGCATCCTCATCGGTAATATCGAAGGCGACGCCATGAAAGGCTGAACCGAGTTCGGCCGCCAGCGCCTCCAGCCTTTCCGCCCGCCGGCCGGTGCCGATGACCTTCCAGCCTTCCCCAATGAAACGCCGTGCCGTGGCCTGGCCGAAGCCGGATGTAGCGCCGGTGATGAGAATGGTACCGCTCATGATGATGTCTCCGCTAATTTCGCTCTGTCAGGGTCAGTCTGTCCCAGTAATTTCTCCGCCGCCGCCGCAAGGCAGCGTTTATAGGCGTCGAGGTCGGTATAGAGCGCCTCTTCAGGCGCATTGCCGACAATGATGACGCCGCCACGCCGCAGGATTCCACCATGCAGCATGAGATTGTCGACCATGTCGAAATTCTCGATCGACAGCCCGTCCGGCCCGCGATAACGGCCCGTTTCATCGATGGTGGCAACGCCGCCATAATGCGCCTTGATGCGGGTGAAATGATTGGCAGCAACATTGGTATAGGCGAAAACCGGCTTGCCCAGCGCGCACATGAAACCCAGCTCAAAGCTTGTTCCCGTATCGGCGGCGACACCGCGAAACGGTGTGAGATTGGCGATCACCGCATCCGCTTCCAGCATCATCCGCTCGTCGACGGCATTGATGTTGCAGCCATGGCCGATCCGGGTATCGGCCGGCGGAATCTGCAGATCACCCGGTGAAAGCGGCGTAAAACCCGCATCCCGCGCAAGTGAGGCCTTGAGATCGAGCATTTCACGCGCGTTCGGGAGGAAGACTTCCGGTCCGGCGAGATAGATTTTCTTTGTCATCGGGAATTCATGCGTTTTGTAAGAAAAGGATTTCCCGAACCTAACCCGGAGACTTTCGCAAAGGCAAGCGCGAAGCCGCGCCGAACCGGCCCATAAAACGGTATCATCAGGCCATTCTTTCCGTTATAGCCGGAGCAACCGACTGCAATTTCTGGAGCAAGACATGGCCGCAACCATTCGCTATCACGAAGGCGATATTTCCGCCGAAGATACCGCGCGTTATACCGGGGCCATCGCAATCGATACGGAAACACTCGGGCTGGTGCCGCGCCGCGACCGTCTTTGCGTCGTCCAGCTTTCGCCGGGCGACGGCACCGCGGATGTCATCCGCATCGCCGCCGGACAGAAACAGGCCCCCAACCTCGTGCGCATGCTCGAAGATCCCGCCCACCAGAAGATTTTTCACTATGGGCGTTTCGATATCGCCGTTCTGTTCCACACCTTTGGCGTGACAACCACGCCGGTTTTCTGCACCAAGATCGCCTCGCGCCTCACCCGCACCTATACAGACCGACACGGCCTGAAGGACAATCTGAAGGAAATGCTGGAAGTCGATATTTCCAAGGCGCAGCAATCGTCCGACTGGGCCGCAGAGACGCTATCGCCCGCGCAGCTCGAATATGCCGCTTCCGATGTGCTCCACCTGCATGCGCTGCGCGACAAGCTGACCCACCGCCTTGTGCGCGATGGCCGCCTTGATCATGCCGACGCCTGTTTCGCGTTTCTGCCGACCCGCGCCAAGCTAGACCTTCTCGGCTGGGAAGAAACGGATATTTTCGCCCATAGCTGAGCGTTTTTTACGCTTGGTTTAAGCTCTGATTTACCAGAATTGCCTATTCTCGGCCGCAACTTTGGGTGGCCGGGATTTTTCAGATGATTACTCCGCTGCAGCAGACAGCCAGCATAGCCGTCAGCGACCTCATGCGGTCGATGGTCGAGACCATCGAGGAACGCCAGCGCGAAGAGCAGGAAAAGGCGAACGGCACCAAAAAGGATGAGGCGGTCAAGACCCAGCCGCAGCCGGACCAAAGCCAGCGTGTCGCCAATGAAAAGATAAGCGCCTATCTGTTCGGCATCATGAAACCGGACGCCGATGCCTTTGCCTCGCTCGTCTCCCGCTTCTCCTCCGCCCTTGGCGTCACCCAGGAAAACGATGAATCGAGCTTCTCGTTTGCGCGAAGGCTTCAGGACGCGCTGACCTTGACAGGCAGCTTCGAAAAGGCCGACGCGCAGGGAAAAGCCACGACAATTTCCCTGAAATCCTTCGGCGTTTCGGAAGCGCAGGTCGTAGACATCCTGAACAATGGCGTCACCGCCAAGACCGACCCCATGGCCGCCCTTGCCGCCCGCATTGCAGAGAGCGCCGGCCTGACGGGCAAGGAAGACGATTTCGGCGTGCAGATGTCGGACGCCATCATGGCGGTGCGTGCGACCTTGCCAAAAAGTGTCAATGATCTGGAGGAATCCACCGGCCTGAAGGAACTCGGCGTTTCAGCGCAGCAGATGATCGCCGCCATCGCCAACCCCTTCGGCGACGCGGCGCGCGCCGTCAAGGATGCCCTGAACGAGCAGGCACAGGGCACCCGCTTCATGACACGCGAGACCCTGAAGGTCATCCAGCGTCTGGAAGATGTCGCCGATCCGAAAACCAAGGAAGAATTGCAGGCCGAGCGCGGCGAAGATCGCATCGGCGAAGTCAATGATGCCGAAGTGAAGGCCGAGCGGGAACAGGATATCCAGACCCGTGATGCGCAGGGCAAACTCGAAGATGTGCAGGAACTTCAGGACGTCGTAAAGGAACACATCGACGCTTCAGCCGGTGAAAAAACCGATGGCACGGAGGGGCAAGGTCCGGTCGATATTTCATCGGAAATCGCCCTGATTTCAGTGCTTGCCGCCGCGCCGGACGAAGAAGCTGCCCCGACTGAAAACGACAACGTGCCTGCCGAGGCGGACAAGGCCAAAACAGACGCGACCACCACACCGGCCGATGCGGAAGCATTGCTGGATGCGATGGCGGTTGTCGATGACGCCCGCAGCGCCATTTTGCCGATTTCGATCGACGATAATGGCCTTTATGAACTGCTGAAGAAAAAGGCGGCATGATTGCCGCTTCCGACCGTATTTGAGCGAAACATGATGTGAGTTCAGACATGTCAGATATTTCCGGCCTATCCGGCAGCGCCGGTCTCGATGCCGAACCGAATGCAGCGCAGGCGCTGCTCTCGATGGCCGCCCCGCCGCTCGCCCCAGATAACACAACCTTCCTCACGCCCGGCGAAGACGATGAAGCCATCGATCCCGTGGAAATTCGGCCGGAGAGAAGTTTTCCCAAGGCGAGCTGGCTCGATGCCATGCCACCGGAGGCCATGGAAGTGCCCCTCAGCGAACCCGACCACATTTCTTCGGTCAACTCCGACGATAACGGACTTTACCGCATGTTCATCGGCGTTTCGCCCTGAGCGGTGCCGTCCGGCATAATTTATGGTTAGCCAAATATTAATATCTGCGCGGCAAGCTTCAACTAGATGATTCTGTGTGTGCCGAAGAGAGCTGGCATTCGCGCCAGCGGCATATACGGGCGCTCCCGCATGAGCGGGCGAGATGACACCTGTACATCACCGACGCGGCAAATCTTTCAGCAGACGGGTCAGATGCGGATCAAGAGAGCCAGGGATTGGCCCTTTCGCAGCCAGGGCGGTAATCGATAGGAACGGAGCGCACCCATGTTACCGCCTGTACCGAAAATTTCGGCAGCCGATGCCGCCTATGGAGCGACAGTTCCACCGACGACGCGCGGGCAGCCGAAAGACGTCGCAATGCCGCAGGTGACCAGTCCTGCTCCCGACAATGGCAGCAGTATTTTTGCAAAAGCAGCGGTCGCCTCGCTGACCAGTGAATTTCAGCTTTCCCGCAGCACCGCCGTGCTGGCGGAAACGCTCGGTAAATTGATGAACCTGCCACGGCGCGACGGTGAAGCCATCGAGACTTATGTGGTGCGCCTGACGGATGCGCTGCGCGCCATGCCCCCCGCACAGCGCCTGGCACTGGAACAGCAGATCAGCAAGGCCTTGCAGGGCTTGAGCCTTTCGATGCTGGCCGAAATTCTGAAACAGCCCACCGGCCCGGAGGCGGCCCGCCTCGCCCTGCTGATCGAGCTTTCCCGCTACAAGGGAATGGATCTGGCGGCGAAAGCGGTGGTTTCTTCCTATCAGCAGAATAATCCTTCCAGCCCAGCACCGGCATCGCCAGCATCGCCAGCAGCACCACCAAGACAGCAAAACACTCAAAGTCAGGGCACAGAAGGCCGCCAGAACGCGACCCCGGCAGCACAGCTGGCAAATGCCGCCACGACCGGTCGGCTCTCACCGCTGTTCATCGGCCCCCTTGCCCTGGGTGGCGCAGCGATAAAAGCTATGGTGATGACGCAGGCGATGCCGTCGGATCTACGGCCTAATCTTCCCACCCCACCAACCGAAACGCGCGTTTCTGCGCCCGACGCTGCAAAATCGGACGGAAAAACCGAAAGCGCGGCACGTCCGCCTCTGCCGCATACGGGCAACACGGCAAAAGAAGGACAGGCGGAGCCCCGACCGACACATCCGCCAAGGGCTGAAAACAGCGAAACGCGCCCTGCCTTCCCGCAGCGGGAGATGATCAAAGCGGAACAGAGGGAAGCCCGCACAGGCTCGACAGCGCCATCCAGCCAGCCCACAGCCAGCGTCAAGGATATGGAAAACCTGCTGCTTGCCGCCATTGCCGGGAAACTTCCCGCCAAAGCCGCGACCGCCGCGCAGCCATCCGCTCCACTGCCGGGTGTCGCGCCACAGCAGCCGGACGAGCAACTCTCCGAAAAAACCGCAATGCCGACGCCGCTTCGCCCGTCCAGTGAGGAAACGGAGACTGTTACCAATCGTCTGGAAGCTCAGCCCCTCCCCCGCGCAGCACTCGATCCGGAAATGAGGATGGCGATGCTCGAACAATCGGCCTCACAATCGCTGATCGCCGCCGCTCTCGCAAAAGACGGCACGCCGCTGCCGCTGGTCACCTATCCGCCGGCGGAAGAGGACTATGAATCGGAAACACCACCGCGTGGTGGCGGCCCGTTTTCGGAGGATGAAGCGGAAGGCGAGGCGGAGGGCGAAAGCGCCGGAAGCCCGGACGAGGCGGACGAGGTGGAAGAGCGGGTGGCCGCCAATGACGAGACCGGCGAACAGGAGAGCCCACCGGAAGCGGCTTACGACGACAGTGCGGAAAATTATTACCTCAGAATGAGCGGCGTGCTCTGAATTTCAAGTGACCGACCCGTCTCCGATGACGCGAAAACTGCGCCAATAAAAAACCCGCCGGAAAATTCCGGCGGGTTCTTCATTTCAAAAGATCAGAGCGATTATTCGCCGCGGTTCTTCAGAGCCGCGCCGAGGATGTCGCCGAGCGAAGCGCCCGAGTCGGACGAACCGAACTGTGCAACTGCTTCCTTCTCTTCAGCGATTTCCAGCGCCTTGATCGAAAGCATGACCTTGCGATCCTTCTTGGAGAAGTTGACGACGCGGGCGTCGAAAACCTGACCAACTGCGAAACGCTCCGGACGCTGATCGTCGCGATCGCGTGCGAGGTCGTTGCGGCGGATGAAGGAGGTGAGGTCTTCGTGGTTGACGAGCTTCACTTCCACGCCACCGTCGTTGACGGCGATGACTTCGCACGAAACGACTGCGTTCTTGCGCAGGTCGCCGGACGATGCGGCTTCGCCGACAGCATCCTTGCCGAGCTGCTTGATGCCGAGCGAGATGCGTTCCTTCTCGACGTCAACATCGAGAACGACGGCCTTGACCACGTCACCCTTGTTGAACTCTTCGATGACCTGTTCGCCCGGACGGTTCCAGTCGAGATCCGACAGGTGAACCATGCCGTCAACATCGCCTTCGAGGCCGATGAACAGACCGAATTCAGTCTTGTTCTTGACTTCGCCTTCGACTTCAGTGCCGGCCGGATGGCTGTAGGCAAATGCCTGCCACGGGTTTTCCAGCGTCTGCTTGAGGCCGAGCGAGATACGGCGCTTGGACGGATCGACTTCGAGAACGACAACGTCGACTTCCTGGCTTGTGGACAGGATCTTGCCGGGATGGACGTTCTTCTTGGTCCAGGACATTTCGGAAATGTGGATCAGGCCTTCGATGCCCGGCTCCAATTCGACGAATGCACCGTAGTCGGTGATGTTCGTGACCGTACCAGAGATCTTCTTGCCAACCGGGTACTTGGCGGAGATGCCATCCCACGGATCGGACTCGAGCTGCTTCATGCCGAGCGAGATGCGGTGGGTTTCCTGGTTGATGCGGATGATCTGAACCTTGACCTGCTGGCCAATGTTGAGGATTTCCGAAGGATGGTTGACGCGGCGCCATGCCATGTCGGTAACGTGCAGCAGGCCGTCGATGCCGCCGAGGTCAACGAACGCACCGTAATCGGTGATGTTCTTGACGACGCCGTCAACAACCTGGCCTTCTTCGAGGTTCTGAACGATTTCAGAACGCTGCTCGGCGCGCGACTCTTCGAGAACCGTACGACGCGAAACAACGATGTTGCCGCGACGCTTGTCCATCTTGAGGATTTCGAAGGGCTGCGGGTTGTGCATCAGCGGGGTAACGTCGCGGATCGGACGGATGTCGACCTGCGAACGCGGAAGGAAGGCGACGGCGCCATCCAGATCGACGGTGAAACCACCCTTGACCTGGTTGAAGATAACGCCTTCGACGCGCTCGCCGGCTTCGAACTTGGCTTCGAGCTTGACCCAGCTTTCTTCGCGGCGAGCCTTCTCGCGCGACAGAACGGCTTCGCCGAGAGCGTTTTCGATGCGCTCGACGTAAACTTCGACTTCGTCGCCGACCTTCAGCGTGCCGTCCTTGGACTTCGCGCCGAATTCCTTCAACGGGACGCGGCCTTCAACCTTGAGGCCGACGTCGACGATGGCAACGTCCTTCTCGATTGCCGTCACGATACCCTTGGCAACATAGCCTTCGGCAAGATCGTTCGAGGCAAAGGATTCTTCGAGAAGCGCTGCGAAATCTTCGCGCGTGGGTGTAGATACTGACATGAAATCTCCTGGTTGCATCCGCGCGAGGGCGAATACAAGAGCGCCGGTGGGCTAGCGTTGTTGATACCCGAACCCATGCCCGCCTTTTTAAAAGGCTTTCCGGCGCAAGGACATGTCTTCGGGCAATTCCTGACTAAACGCGGGCCGAAATGAACCGGTTCCGCGAAAAACCTATTTCTTCAGGGCGGCGTCGATGATCGTCCGCGCGGCCTGAAACGCCGCCTCTATACTCATTTCCGACGTATCTAGCAAGTGCGCGTCTTCAGCCGGTTTCAACGGGCTGTCGGCGCGGCCCATGTCGCGCTCGTCGCGTTTTCTCACTTCTGCGAAAATGGCGTCGTAATCGACACCGCCGCCATTGGCGACAATCTCGTCATAACGCCGTCTTGCCCGCACGTCCGGCGACGCGGTGACGTAAAGCTTTACCGGCGCATCCGGACACACCACCGTTCCGATATCGCGACCATCCAGAACCGTGCCCGGCTCCCTTGCCGCAAAACGCTGCTGCGCCTTGACAAGCGCGCGCCTCACCGGCGTCATGACTGCAATCTTCGAAGCGGCCTCGCCGATATCGTGCCGGGAAAGGACCGAACGGTCGAGGCCGGCAAGGTCAAGTTCGAGCGCCACTTTTTCAGCCACCACCTCGTCATCGAGCGGCAGGCCCGCATCAAGAAGGGCCTTGGCGGTGGCCCTGTAAGTCAAGCCGGTATCGAGATGATGGAAACCATAGATTTCCGCAATCCTGCGCGACAAAGTTCCTTTGCCCGCCGCAGCAGGCCCGTCTATGGCGATCGTGAATGTCATGAAGCTTTCTGCCTGTGTGTGCGTCATTTGTATAATATATAGTGTGCGGGGTCTTCCAATCTTTATCAGCAGCCCGGCATATAAGGTGCGTTGTAAGGGTCAAGATCCGAAGTTTGTCTTTGACACGAAAGACCGCAACGATTAAGGGGACCGGCTAGAAATTTTACCGTCTATGCCGGTTTTACGGCGTACACACCGAAACTCATTCGACAATTTGAGGCTTAGACAGTGGCAAAAGCGGACCTTGGTACCAAGCGCACAGACCCCGATACCGGCAAGAAGTTCTACGACCTGAACCGCAACCCGGTCGTTTCTCCCTATACCGGCAAGTCCTGGCCGCTCTCCTTCTTCGAGGAAAGCACGGCTCAGGCAAAGCTCGAGCAGGCTGAAGAAGAGGAAGTGGCGGAAGTCGACGCCGAGAACACGGAAGTCGAACTCGTATCGCTGGAAGATGCCGATGGCGACAACAGCGGCGACGAAATCCCCGATATGGGTGATGACGAAGACGACGTGGAAATCGGCGACGAAGACGACACCTTCCTCGAAGCCGACGAAGACGACGACGATGACGACATGTCCGGCATCATCGGCGTAACGGGCGACGACGAAGAAGCTTGATCTTATTGGATAAACCAGCCCGGCGACAAAAAAATGAAGCCGGGCTGTCTTTTGTGCTTGCACTCTTCGATTAGCCGAAGTAGTAAGCCGCCACCGAACGGAACAACAGCCGCTTCGGTTCCCGGAACCGGACGAAATGCCGGAACCCTTATGGGGCTATAGCTCAGCTGGGAGAGCGCTTGCATGGCATGCAAGAGGTCAGCGGTTCGATCCCGCTTAGCTCCACCAATCACCTTTATGGCGCAGAATTGTCAAGGGTTTCAAAGGCGTAAGGCCGCGAGCACTTTAGGTGCGTCCCAGATTAGTACCCAAACTGCGTACCCAATTTTGTTGCCCTTCACTGTATCTTTTTGCTCCTTGATGGGCGAGAATCGTTCCGGTAACCAGCACGCACTTGATGACGGAGATTCGAGCGGAATGCCATGAGCGCGGGATACGATCCTAGAGCAGTTGCAAACTTGATGCTGGACGAGGCCGACAGGCTCAGCGTGAAGATAACTAATCTCGCCCTTCAAAAGCTGCTCTACTTTGCACACGGTATCCACCTTGTTCAAACTAAGGAGCCTCTAGTCTCCGGCTACTTCGAAGCGTGGCAATACGGCCCTGTTCATCCTTCAGCATATAAGGCTTTCAAGAGGGCTGGCTCCGAGGCCATCACGTTTAGGGCCGAAGGACAGGACCCATTGACGGGAGCACCCCGCAATATTGAGAAACCATCTGACCCAAGATTGATCTCCCTGATGTCGCAGGTGATCAACTCGTACGGCAAGATGTCGCCGGGGCGGTTGGTTGATCTGTCCCACGCAAAGGACTCGCCTTGGTCGTACGTGGTGGACAAAGCGCGAACAGAAGTTGCATTCGGCCTTAGAATCTCCGATACTGTGATCTTAGAGCGATTCCGGCACCACAAGGTATCGGTTGGACTCAGGCCCGCATCTGGAGAACCGAGTGACGACACCCCTTTTGCATGACACCGATTTGGCTCGGATAGCGCCGCTTCCCGATGACATGAAGCGGTCGCAGTTAATGCAAATGAAAGGTGGGTTCTCGCCGTTTTCCTACAAGCCTGTAACCACATGCTACCCTGATATCTTCAACGTGCAGTCTGGAATGTTTGGCGCATCTCCTGCGACTCCATGGAAACAGATTCAGGCACAGGTCATCCGAGCGTCGCGCCTTGGCGATGAGCAGCGAAACAATCTTCAGGTAGCGAAAGCTCTTTATGAGTTTGCTTCCAATGCCGGGGCCATCGCAAGGAGACACGACTTTTTCCCGATGCACATTGGCGTTGGCAAAAAGGTGAGCTTCTGGCTTCCCATGGTACTCGCCGTTGATGAAAAACCTCACGCAATCTTCATCGATCCACGTAGAAGTAAGGGGCTGACGGAGCTTGGCCGCAAGTTTGTGTTCTCGATGATGCACGAGCGTATCCGCGCTGCTGACGCCGACTTCGCAGACATCCAGCTGGGCATTATCAGATTCCAAGACGGAGACGACGATGAGAGGTCCGTCCGCTTTTATCGTGACGAGGGCATAGAGCTTTTCTCGTTAGATCAACTTGAAACCATGGTAGCCGCCACATATCGCATCTGGCAGGAAGTCTACGAAGAGCGGGAAACAGACACGCGGCGGAAGGGCACGGGGACGGGGACGGGGACGGGGCCTCTTATTTAGTGAGCTTACCGGACACGAGCTTTTTCCGGGGCTCCTCTACGAAGACATCCAAACCGAAATCAAATAACCTCAGGCAACCCCATCAGGTACTGCCCTTTGGATGGCGTATTCTAGCTCATCTGTATGTCACCTTAGACTCCATGAGAGAGTATCCCTTGTAGCCGTGGTTTCCCGCGAGATAGATCACGTTTCCCGGCCCATTACCATTCTTAGGACCAAACCAAATTTCTTCTATGGCAGTTGCTGAATGCGGCCGATGAAAAGGCAGGTCAATATATGCAACAAAAGCGCCCTCCGACACACGGTATTTAACCATCTGCCCTTTTACCTTCTTTCCTTTGACCTCGCCGCCCGCGTCTTTTAACCTGGGCATGCCACCATCCGTGACGACATCTAACAGATGGATTAATCTAACTTCCTGTTCTTCTTGAAACCCCGACGCTTTGAATGCGTAGAGGAACGCTGCGAGCACGGCACATTCCTGCCTGAAATCTGACCCATAGTTTTTTTCCATCACGCCATTTCGGATAAAGAGAGAAATCAGAGCGATCTTCATCTCCGATAGTTGCTTGAGGCGGCCATACTCCACCTCCAAGACTGTAACGGGCATATCTACTAGCTTCTCTGCCGAAAATCCGACACAAAAACCTCTGCCATTATCCCCATAACGAACCCATTGGCTCAGAAGGTCAGCCCTCTTTGAGAAGCACGCGATGACAGGATGCAAGCGCAACTGCATTGGGCTAATAACCTTATCAACCTCATCAAAGAAGTCTATGTTAAGGCTGGGAAATTTCTCTCTCAGTTCAGCGTCGTTGAGAATTTCGGTAGCGGCTTCTTCAAATACCCCATACCCATATTTAGTTTCATGATAGTCATTCATCATGTTGGCATCACTCAGCCTTACAGACTTCGACTCTAGAATGGCTTGAAGAGTCTGCGCCGAGCAGTAATGATATAGCTTATCTCCAGACTGCGGTGTATAAACTCGTTCAGGTAACATGGAAGAACTTCTCTGAGTTGAACTCTGGTCTTGCAGACGACCGTGAAATCGTCGTTTGGCAAATTACAGATAGAACAGGGGTTAATTTTCTCTGGGCCGATGGCCGTTGATTCACTGAGACGAAACATGGATTATTTTAACGTCGCCTAATACTCCGACATCTCTCGGAGAACGGCATTGTCCACAGCTTACTTCCGGCCAGCGCCAAACCTTTGCGTCCGAAGATAAGGCACCTCAGATACTGTGCCGCGCTTGCTATGCCTCGGGTTACAAATGGGGTCAGACATGTGAGCGGTAATACGTGACAGCGGCGGCGAGCGTTTCCCCCCGGTGGCCCTAGGGGGGTCCCTCAAAGCGGCGGAGCATCCCACCCCCTGTCCCGTTTCGGCAACGTGGGCTGCACTGGTGGAGACACATAGGTTTGCTCGGCTGCTGTCAGTAGGTCCTCATACCGCTTGATGATCGCCTCCGTATGCGGACGCAACATGGATGCCGTAGACCTCCACTCATGCAGCTTCCTCAACACAGGCTCCCAGTCTGCCCAGTTGCTGCCGTTCTCTATGGTTGGCTTGTAGTTCTCAGCCATATGGTAGAGTTGCCTAGATTGCTCCAGCATCGTGGTCAGCGTATTGGAGCAGCTGGCGTGCAGCTCGGGTTGATCCGGGTAGAGGGCTTGAAGCCGGTGCATAATGCCGGGCATGGCCATTGCCACCATGTTGCCAGCCTGAGCGGCCTCTACGGCTACCTCAGAGACAAGGCGATAGGCTTCAATCTTTCGGTCACTAGCTTTGCTGGCCCGCTCCCTCTGGATGCCCAGCACTGCCAAGATGATTGATAGGAAGTCCATCGGGCACCTCTTGCTACTTCAGCTCACCGATAAAGTCTTCTGCCTCGCATTTTGCAAAAGCCTTGGCGTCCTCCGCAAAGCTGATTGCCTTACTCCTCACGTCGCCCGCTCATTTTCTAAACGTCAGGGCCTACAAGGAGTGGGCTGGCCCAAGTGACCCCGGCTTTCGGCAAGATGAAAGAATGAAACGCTTAATTACTCCTCTAGCCGAGCGTACGGGCGTCACTTGGAATTCTAATAGCCCAGGCAATCTATTGTTTGCCTCGTCAAGCGATTTACTCAACAGCAAGATTGAAGGCTGATTAAGTGTTTCTCCGGCCTTAAACGGAATAGTCCTGTCTTCAGTTTTATCGAAGATGCGACCATTATGCGAAAGAATGTTGAATCTAGTCACAGTGCCAAGACGATATGCCGAGGCCTCGTCTTCCTCGCGGGTTTTCACCCAGTCCAAAGTGTCAACATCGAACGTCAATAGACCGGAGCGCGGGCGTTCTAACGAAACGGTGCCTCCGCTTTCCTCAATCGTCCGGTGAGCCTCACGCAGCGGCCCTTCTAAGAGGTCTGCTAGCTCATCAAAAAATGGCTCGTCCTTCTCTAGGCGTTGTTTGATTGCTGGAGTTTCAGGTTCAAACAAGAGCCCGGCAGCGCGGCCTAGAGCTATTTTAAGGAAATCATAGAAGGCGTTCGTGACCACCCCGGTGCCCACACCAGCCATGAAACTAGGATCAGTGATAATGACCTGCAAAACTTCAACAAACGACCCCGTTTTCGGCGGGTTCATGAAGATTTTAGCGCCCTTCATTGATGGTGCCGTTTTCGTTATATTTTCCTTCACAAACGCATGGGTTGCGATCTGTAGCGCTTTGGCAAAGCCGAAAAGGGAATCTGCGCCATCGTACAAATCGAGCCGCCCCTCATCTGCGTCTCCTCCACGATAAACAAGCTTCAATGTAATCGGAATTTCCCTTGCCATTTCTGCCCCTCAATACCCCACCTGTAGTCACTTCCCGTGTGATACACGTCGAGATATAAACTTGAAGTAGAAATGGTTTAAAATTCGCCAAAAAATAAAACCCCGCTGGGGCATGTAGAGTGAGGGCGTGTCTAACAGGGCTTGCCCTTGTGATACTGCGCAGTCAGCGGCCTAAATCGTCTCACACGGACCTTTATTGACATTTGAGACCATTGGTATCACTTTATCTTTGATCTCAATGATACTCTATGGAGACCCGACATGTCCGCTCAAGTGCTCATAGGCTACGCCCGCACATCCACCACAGACCAGAAGGCCGGGCTTGAAGCCCAGCTCAGAGACCTCCAAGCAGCCGGATGCAGCAAGGTATTCCGCGAGGAGCTCTCTGCCGCCACGGACAGCAAGAGGCCAGAGCTAGAAAGGGCCATGGAGTTTGTGCGCGAGGGTGACGTTTTGGTGGTCACCAAGCTAGACCGCCTCGCCCGCTCGGTGGCTGACCTCGTGGCCATTATGGGCAACCTCAGGGAGAAGGGCGTGGAGCTTCGTATCCTCAACATGAACCTAGACACCTCCACGCCAACGGGAAAGCTTATGCTAAACCTCTTGGGGTCTATCGCTGAGTTTGAGCGGGAGTTGATGCTGGAGCGTCAGCGTGAGGGCATCGCCAAGGCGAAAGCAGAGGGTAAATACAAGGGCCGGGCTCCTACGGCCAAGCGTAAGGCTGAGGAGGTGCTACGGCTCAGGGGTGAAGGGAAGACGGTGCCCCAGATTGTGGAGCAGCTCGGGGTGAGCCGGGCGAGTGTCTTCAGGATATTAAGGGAAGCGGTTTAGTGTGCTCTTACTCTATGTGGCCCAAGGGGTCAGATTCGAAAGTCATGCAGGTCTCCTCCATTCGCTCATTGGCCATTTCAGTGTAGACCGCAACGGTCTCCAGCACGTAGTTGCATAGATATTTCTGGTATTCGGACGGCTCGCTAAATGAAATTTCGTGGTCAACCGCTCGCATGAAGCTCACGGGATGAGAGTGAACGAACGCGGAAAAATACGATTGATGCGCTTCATAGGCTTTCTTGTTCCACCCCGCCTCATCGACAGCGCCTCTAACCCCCGCGACGAATACGGCGCTTCCGCTGGAGAGATTCACAATGGTATCTTCAGGCAGGCCAAGTGCAGCCCCGAAGCCTCTGATCTTAGCTTGCAGTTCCATTTTTGCTTCCCGATAGCCGTCCATATGGCCGCTGACGATGTCGCCCTCCGCCTTTACGAGAGCGTCAAGAAATCTCTTCCTGTTGGTAGCGTCATGCAGGTAGAGGACGTGCCGCCTCAGGTTCCATTCAGCCACAGATAGCGGTGGATGAGTGAGATACATTACCATCAAAGCGGCATCTATTGACGCCCGGCCTAGTGCAGCTGCCGAAAAGTGGTCCATTAGGCTGGCACCCGGTGGAGCGGAAATCCCTGTCCCGACTAGGCTATTAAGGCTCATGTTGTGTGCGATGAGCTTTGCGAAGACCAGAAGAGCACGGTTTTGCCGCCCTGTATGAACGACGCCGATATTTTTGCTTGAGATGGCAACAGCGCTAGAGGTTGCGCTCTCAAAGGCATCTAAGCCATCTTGCATGCCCTCAAGCCGCTGCTTCGCGATGTCCATTGGCTATCATTCTCCACACTGGGTGAGCTTTCTAGGAGCGAGCTAGAAGGTGCCTTGGCCTCCAGCATCGGACAAAGGGGATGTGCTTGATGCTGGAGGCGGCGCTGGGCAGGCCTTCGCTAGACACGCTTCAGGTCGATGGCGATGCCTTTAGCGTCGATTTCTTTTGCAAGCGGCAGTGCGGCTTCTGCCACGCTGTCTTTGAATGGTATGTAAATGAGGCCTTGGATGTCGCTGGGCCTCTCCATATTCTCTTGCTGCTTCATCAGCACAGCGACCCTATCGCGTCCCAGCTTTGTCAGCATCATGCCCAGCTCAAGGACAACGTTCTGACGAGCTCTATGGGCTTTTTCCTCGACGTGCCCCGCGCGGTGCCCTTCGTCATCTGGTGTCGCCAACACAACAGCGAAGCTTGCCTTACCTGCTGCACTTTCGAGTTTTTCGATAATTGTCTGCCCACCGGATGTGAGTTGATCCAGTATCAGCGGGTTAAGTCCCCACCTGCGGAGCATTGCCTCCAACTCTGTGCGAGCGCCGCTGTCGTGCCCATATACTACGAAAACGTCCCGTGGCGGCAGATTTGAAGTAGACGGCGTTGGGGTGGCGTTGGACTGAGCCAGCACGGGTGCTTCCTGACCGAGAAGGGCTCGGACAGCTGCCTGATTCTGCCCCTGTACTACCACCTTCTCCGAATCATAAAGCGCAACAATCTCTCCCCCTGTACAGCGAATATCCCAGCCCTTGTCATTCCTCATCCGCTCAGCAGTTTTGATCTGCATTCCGTTACTTTGAAGCAAATTTAATAGGTCATCTTTAGTCATTACTACTACCCCAGCGCAAGTGACGTGATTCGTCATCAACCTAAGATATTAAGGCGTTGCTGCTCAATTCTCCAGAGTCTTTCTCACCTAAAGGCATTCCCTTAGTACCGGATAGAAGCCTTTCGTTTTTGAAGCTCAGCGCTCGGCCCTCAAGCCGGGCGTTTTGCTATTCGCGTATTATCGAGAAGGAGCAATCCCTCCGTGATGACCAAGAAGCAATCGCGTAGTGACGACAAAAGGCCCCGAAAAGAATTCCCTTAGTGACGACCAGACGAGCGAAAAAGAATTCCCTTAGTAACGCACAAGAAGCCTCCATTTCGCTGCTCAGCTTTGAAGCTAACTAGCACGCTTGCGTGACGTAACATCGGTCAGTGCGTAGCTGGTCAATGTCTTTTCGCTATCTCTCCATCAATTCCATCCACCATCAAGGAGCACCCCTAATGCCCCACCCCACCCGCTATTCCCACAAGGGCCCCACCTGCCATGGCTAGGGCACCAGTCCAGCAGATACCCCTCAACGCCCAGCTCCGGCCTGTAGCCACCACAGTGGATACCTACGTGCGTCCCGCTCAGTCACCTCTACGGCAGCTCAGTGAGGCACTCGGCACAGCCAATAAGGGCTTACAGACCCTCGTTGAGACACGCGACAAGAAGGCCGAGGAGGAGCAGGAGCTCAAAGGCAAGGCTGCATTCTACACCGACCATGCCGGAGAGCTTGCACAGGCCATCACAGAGGGAACCATCCCGGCGCACTATTCGCCCTTCTACGTCAAAGGCTTCAAGCAGGCCCAAGGCGCAGCAGCAGGCCAGAACCTCCGCACCAAATGGCAAGACGCTTGGGACGGCTGGGAGGGGAAGAACAGTGAGGACCCTGAAGCCTTCAACGTGTTCTTCCAGACGTTCGTAAAAGATAGCGTTGGCACAGAGGACCCTGACGTGTTGGCTGGTATCTTGCCCGCTGTGGAAGCCCTCCAAGCCAACGCCACTACGCTACACACCCAGTATCGGCATGACCATACCGTGCGGGGTAGCCTCACAAGCAATGGTGCCGTCATCTCGGGGACCGTGCAGGAAGGGCTTGAGGATGGCCTAGTGCAGGAGAAGGGGGCTGACTATCCCGCCATCTTCAACAGGGTCAACAAGGTGGTTGCCGACAGCCTGGCCAAGGGCGACCCCTCAGGCAAAGCGGTGGACACCTTCATAGATACTATGTCTGCCAAGATATTGGAGACCCAAGATATTAAACTTCTTGACTGGTTTAACCAGAAGGTGCCGGGGCAGAGCTACACATATGGCCAGACACCTCATGGTCTGGAGGTCAAGAACGCCACCATCAACAGCCTTGAGACCGAAGCCCGACAGCAGGCCAGTGCGCTCTCCACCAAGCAGAAGGCTGAGCAGGAACGCCTCAAGGATGCAGCACAGACCGGCATCATCAACAGCATCATTGACACCCCGGATGCCCCACTCAGTGAGGAACTCCTGAAGCAAGCCGAGAAGAATGGGGACCCCACGATACGCGTAAAGGCGCGGCAGTGGCGTGAGGACCTAACCAAGGGTGTCAGCAACCCCAAGGATGTAGCCCGCTTTTACGATGATGTGGTCTCAGGCCGTATGCCACCCAAAAGGGCACTGCGCGAGGCACTGGCTAACGGCGTGTTCGGCACGGCGGAAGACATGCGGGCAGCAAGCACCTTTGTACAGAGCTTTGAGGATGGCGAAGACCGCATCAGCAAGGCGATGGGTGGGCAGGTCTCCAAGCAAATCCTTGATGCCATCCGGCAGAGAACAATGGCCGATACCATGTTGGAAATGAACCCGCTTCTGGGCATCTCCGATGAAGGCTTTGAGGCTCAATCTGATTTCCGCCAACTGTTGACCCGCTGGATTATCAGCAACCCCAATGCCACCCAATATGAAATTGATGAGCAGGCAACCAAGTTCGGTAAACAGATCACCGACAGGTTTGAACGCGTTGAGGGAGAGGACCCTAAGTACAACCGAGACCCATCACTACCGTTTGAGAACGCCTTCACATCACGGGACGCTGCGAGCTCTGACGGCGAGCAGCAAGGAGGTGACCCGGAGGTGCAGGCATGGGAGAAGGCCCAAAGCATTACCCCAGAGCAGCGCAAAAAGCTTGAGGAGCAGGCCAAACAAAAGGGCATGGGCTATGATGAGTATATCCGCTCTCGTGTATTGCAGCCCAAAGCCGCGCCACAGGCCAGCCCCACAGCCCCCAAGCCCATATCCTTCAGCCCCGATGAGGAAGACCTTGGAGGAGGCGACAGGGCAGCGCAGGGCATCACCCAAGAGCAGGCATCGGCGTATATCGACCAAGCTTTCTCCCAAGCACGGCAGACGGGCATGGGGGAGGATGACCAGACGCTGCTGCTCCTAGACCTCATCGGAAAGGGGGAGAGCGACGGCAACTACAACGCCGTCTACGGCAACCCCGGCAACACACGGGACCTCAGCCAGCTCACCCTTGACGCCATCATTGGGCACCAGCAGGAAGCAAGGCGACGGGGCATTCCCAGCACGGCAGTGGGCAAGTACGGCTTCCTGTACAAGACGCTGAGGGGCCTGAAAGCAGAGATGGGTCTGTCCGGTTCGGAGCCATTCACCCCTGAGCTTCAGGACAAGATGGGCCGCATGCTGCTCAACCGGCGTGGCCTTCAAGCCTTCCGTGCTGGCCGTATCTCCAAGGGAACCTTTGCGCTTGCCCTCAGCCAGGAATTTGCCAGCCTACCAGACCCGACCACGGGCCGTAGCTTCTACCATGGGGACAATCTCAACCGTAGCCGCGTGCCCCGCTCTGCGGTCTACCGGGCATTGGGCTTTGCCGCTCAGCCAGCCACCTATAGCTCCAACCCGGCAGCACATGGTCTGGCCCGCTTGGTTCGCCCTGAGCCCACCTTTCCGCTGGGCACTGGTGGTAACCTCAACTTTGTCCATAAAGGGCAGGAGACCATAAGCCCCACACTGCGCACCACCCTCACGGCAGCATCGCAGCAGCTTGGCAGGGACCTCACTATCAGCTCAGGCTACCGTAGTGGAAACCATCCGGTTGAGCGCCGCAAGCGTAATGGCGGCGGGGAACACACACGTGGCAACGCGGCGGATATCAGCATGGCAGGCATGAGCGATAGCCAGCGGGCTGACTTGGTGCGGGCCCTCATGGCTCAGGGCGTCACCCGCTTCATCACATATACCGGCTCCCCGGATATGCTGCATGTTGACCTCAAGCGGCAGAGGGGCAGCAACGGCCTGCCGTACTTCATGCATGACAAGAGCGCTCGCAATCTGCGGCGGGCACCAGCGTGGCTTAGAGCCATAGCTGAGGAAAGCACCTCCATCTAAGGACACCCCATTTGACCGAAGAAGAATTTAACCGGCTATTCCCCAGCGGAGAGCAGGAACAACCAGCCGTGCCCAATGCCCAGCAACCTGCCCAGACACGGGAGCAGGGCCTTGAGTTTGACCCTCAAGCTACAGCGGAGCTGCTGGGGTCTCTCGTTGAGCAGCCGGAAGGCGGACCCACCCAGCCCGGCGCACAGGAAGCGCCAACCCTCACCCCCGAGCAAATCCAGCAGGCCCGCTCCTCTGGTGTGCTAGGCGCAATCAGTGATGCCATATCGCCCCCGGATGTTGTTGATGCCTTCACATCGGGTGGCATGCGGGCAGTCTTTGAGACAAAAGACTTTCTGTTTGGCGATACGCCACCCGAAGAGCAATCCTCTGTACGCCGTGGCATAGAGCTCCAGAATGACCAGCTGAAAGAGGAAGCGCCAATTATCAATGGTCTCTCCTCAGGCATCGGCCAATTCGCCGTAGCCATGATTGGCATCGGGAAGCTCGGCAAGGTGGCGCAGGCCATCCCCAAAATTGGCGAGGCGCTTACCGCAGGCAAGACCGCAGTGGAAGGCGTAAAGGGTGGCGCTGTTGCCCTTGAGTCTGGCAAGGCGGCACTCGCTGGGGCTATCGCATTCGATCCGCATGAAGCCCGCCTCAGCAACCTGCTTCAGGACACCCCTCTAGCCAACCCCGTCACGGCATGGCTTGCAGCCGACCCTAACGACAGCGCCGCATGGGGCCGTGTGAAAAGCGCCATGGAAAGCATCGGGCTGGATGCGGCTATCATCGGCTCCCTCAAACTGGGTGGAACCGTATGGAAGAAGCTTAAGGCCGGTGACACGGCGGGGGCATCAAGGACCATCACGGACTTTGAGAGGAAGCGTGCCGCCGAGCCTGAGGCTGGCGTAGAGGTGGATGAGGTAGAGCTGCCTGCCCAGCCTACTGCCGACATAGAGCCCATCCTGGCACAATCGGCCACAGAGACTCAGCCTGTGGCAACAGCAGCCGATGAGGTGAATGGTGGGTCTGTTCCCGTCAAGGCTCCTGAGGGCCAGCCTGAAGCCCAGCAGGTGGCAGTAACCGCAGAGCCGAGCTTGGAGCCGCAAGCCGTCAAGCCGCCCATTGCGTTCACAGCAGAGGATATGGTGGGCAACCCCGCACGGCCCGGCTTTCAGGATGTTGCCCGGCCCGGCCTGTTGGATGATGTGGATGTGCACCTTGAGAATGCTGAGAAGGATTGGGATGCTGTCCGCACCTATGGCGACACGGGAAAGGCATTAGCATCCGGCAAGCAGTTCCGTGACATGGGGGCTCTGTGGTCCCGGTTCCGCACGGACACGGATGTGCAGCAGTACATGGAGCTGGCTGTTGCTCACAAGGCCGAGAAGCTTGAGGCGGATGGCTTCAAGGTACGGCTCACAGACCGCGAATTGCAGAAGCAGGTAGAAGGCTTTGCCGAGTTGGCGGGAGAAGACCCAGCCCAGCTCTACGGCTTGCTACAAAGTGCAGGTGAAGCCGCACGGACACTCACGGCGAAAATGCAGGTGGCTGGCTCCCTCAGCGCAAAGGCATTCACTGACGCCTCGCTACTGGCTCTCAGGCGGCGCATAGGTGACTTCTCCGAGTTTGGCAGCTTGGCTGAGATGGAGGCCGAGATTGCCCGGCGCTTCCAATTGGCCACAGATTTCCTGAAGATCACCGACGATATCAGGGCGCAAGGCGGGCGTACCGTTCGGGCTAACCGGGGCAAGCCGTTTGACCCCAGTTTGTTTGAAGGTCTCTCCAAGGAACGGTTCTATGACCTGTTGGCAGAAAGCGGCGGTAGCCCTGCCCAGCTCAAACGGCTGGCTGACCCCGGCCTTTACCGCAAGCTTATGGATACGGTGAATTACATGCGTATCTCCTCCCTCGTAAGTGGCCCCAAGACCCAGCTCATCAACGTCCTCAGCAACGGTTACATGGTTGCCGCAAGGCCCATGGAACGTATCATTGGGTCAATCCCCGGCGCAGTAGCTGGAAACCAAGCAAGCCGCATGCTGCTCAAGGAGAACCTCAGGCAGTACACCTACATGACATCCAGCTTTACGGATGGCTTCAGCCAAGCGGTTAAGGCATTCACCCGCAACGATGGCCTGCTTACACCTCACAGCAGCGCAGAGTTACGTGGGGATGTCTCCACGGCGTGGCGGGTGCCCGGCACTCAGGCATTGGGCAAGAGGTACTTCCGGCCCTTCGATAGCTTCGGCAACATCTTCTATAACGCCATCTCCATACCGCTGAGCGCAGCAGGTGCTGGCCCTAGGGTACTCGGCACGGTGGATGAGCTCGTGAAACAGACGGTCTACCGTAGCAAGGTGGCCGCACGGGCACACATGGAGGGCGTAGAGCAAGCCGTAGAGCAAGGCTTATCGGGCAAGGCATACAAGGAATACATCAAGCGCCACGTTGAGAAACGGCTTGATGCTGCCTTTGATGCTGAGGGCCGTGGTCTTGATGCCGAAGCTCTGCGTGAGGCCAACATCGCCACCTTCCAGCAGGAGCTACTACCGGGGACATTGGGCAAGGCCGTACAGGGATTTGTCAGCAATGAGAGCTCCCAGTTTACACGGCTGGTGCTGCCATTCGTGAAGACACCCACCAACGTAATCCGGTATGCATGGAAGATGACCCCCGGCTTGAACATGCTTCAGCAGGAGTACCGTCAGATGTTCTCCGGTGCGATGGGGCATGAGGCCAAGGCGCAGGCTGTAGGCCAGATGGCGATGGGCACGCTCTTCATGGGTGCGGCAGCAGGGCTGGCCGTGAGTGGAATGATAACAGGTGGTGGTCCTTCCAACCCCCGCCTCAAGCAGCAGCTTCTCGCCACAGGATGGCAACCCTATAGCATCGTCACCGAGAATGAGGATGGGACCAAAACCTACACCCCATTCAATCGCTATGACCCCATAGCCCTGCCGTTCGGTATCATTGCGGATATTCAGGACGCCCTGCATGTGGCCCAGCATTCGGGTGATGAGGAGCTTGAAGACAATATCCAGACGGCACTGACGGGACTGGCAATAGGGCTGGCCAAGCAGTTTACCTCACGGTCCTATCTACTCAGCCTCAACCAAGCGTTGGAGGCCCTCAGCGACCCTGAAAGGCAAGGCAAGGTGTTTGTTGGTGGGGTGGCTCAGAGCATGGTACCCTTCAGTGCGGCGACACGCCAGCTCAGCCAGGACAGCTACCTGAGGGATGCCCGCACGGTTACTGACAAGATGCTGCAAGTGGTCCCCGGAATGAGCGAAACGCTACCCCCAAAGTTCAACTGGCTGGGTCAGCCTATCCTCAATCGACAGGGCCTATGGTCTGACGACAATGGCACCCTTGTTGATATCGAGACCGTAAGGCTCGGGCTTGAGGGGTCCAGCGTTATGGGGCCACCGAGCTACACCATGGGCTTCAAGGGCAGTGAGGTAGACCTGCGGGACATTACCCTCACCACTGGAGAGAACGCCTACATCAAACTACAGGAGCTCTCCGGCAAGCCCGGCCCGAATGCCAAGCCGCTGCGGGATGTCATTGCAAAGATCATCTCTTCTCCGGCTTACCAGCGTGCCCCAGATGGCAGCATGGAGACACCTTATACCCGTGCTGCAATGCTCGCCAAACAGGTGAGCAAATACCGCAGGGCAGCGGCCAACCGCATACGGCGGGATGCAAATGTCCGTGAGGGTCTGTCTAAGGCCCAGCGCAAAGTCAAAGACCATTTCGCCCACCTCAAAGCCGAACCGACCGAAGAACAGAAGGGTGGCCTTCAGGCTGTCCTTGAGGCGTTCGGCGCGGGCGACTAACACACTTAGGAACAATCAACATGACGACACAGCAAGCCGCACAGGACGCCACGGACACCAAGCCGGGCGTCCTGCGGGACATGAAGATTTACGTAACGGCGAACGGCAATAACTCCATGTTCGGCGTCTTTGCCTCCACCTTCAGGCTCACGGACAGCGAGGGCACTACGATCCTCACCAACGTGGATGAGGAGGCCACCCTCCACAGCGGCAGCACCGATGTGGGGCACCATGCCGCCCTCTTGGAGGCGCTGCCAAGGATTAGCCCGGTGGTCATGAATGGCATTGACACATGGCTCACTGAAGAGCGGCCCGGCAGCGCTCGTCTTGTAGATGAGATAGGGGCACCCCGCACCCTTACCATCATCACCAGCAAAGGCGATGGCATCTTCAGGGCATACACGCACACGGCGGAAGAGCTTCTTGCTACCGGCTTCAAGCAGAAGAATGGGCAGCTTTGGAGCAACGCCGCATGGATAGCCCGAGTGCTGGCCGACGCGGAAGACCTCAGGCTCACAGTGCGGTGCAGACCGGCAGAGAGCGTACAAGAGGTAGCCACCCTTGAGCTAACACGGAATGAAGGTAAGCGACGGTGGAGCAGAGCGCAGAAGCAACTGAGGGCCAAGTACCAGTAAGCGTGTATGATGAAGCTGAGCACGGTGATACTCTCGCCGTGTTCGGCCCTGAGGAGTGCGTAGAGGGCGGCGATGATGCCCGCCATTTCCACTATCAGCCGTGGCTTTCTGTTGTGGCTGGTGGCCCGCTCTGGGCGTTGGCCGAAGAGGTCTTTGCATCTATCCCCGCGCCCAACGTTACGCCCGGCAGGAGCCTGCGCAAGGATGCCACCGAAAGGCGGCGGCTTGCCGTGTTCAGCCTCTTGGCCAACCTCACGGTGCTGGCATTGAGCCCGCTTCGGTATGAAGGTCTGCTGCTATCGATCCATAGAGGGAAGGGCGACAGGTATAACCGCGCTGCCTTCTCTCCGCTTCTATTGCAGAATGCTCTCTTGGCACTGGAGTTTCTTGATGTGGTCTCGGTGACGTGGGGCCAGACCAAGCGGACACGCACTGAGGTTTCACTCTCTGCTGGCTTCACGGCAAGGCTTCAGGCCCACGGCATAACGTTGGCAGAGGTCACCAGTGCCGGGCAAGGGGAGACCATCCTGCTTAGGCAGAGGGCAAATCGCGGTGATGCATCCGAGCTGGTGGAATACGCCGATACCGCCATGTCACGCCGGAAGCGGGCACAGATGGAGGAGCTTAACACATACCTCTCTAAGGCAGATGTTCGGCTAGATGGCCAACCCGTTGAGCCATTTCATATGGTCCGAATCTTTCTCCACGGCCTTACTGCTGAAAATTCAGCACTATGGACAAAGCATGGCAGGCTCTACAGGGGTTTCCATTTGGGTCTGAAGCGCGGAGAGCGGCATAGGCTCACCATCGGAGGCGAGGAGCTCTGTGACTTGGATTGGTCCGCCTGTTTCATCCACATTGCTTACGGCATTGCAGGGGCTTCATTTCCTTCAGGAGACCCATATGGCCTGCCAGGACTGGCCCACTGCCGGGACACTGTGAAGACCATCGTGAGTGCCCTTCTTTCACGCCGAGCCTCCGCACCCGGCAAAACCCTGCCACCCTTCAAGCTGCCGAGAGGAACGGCCAGCAGCCTGCCGGATGGATGGAACGGTAAGCGGTTTCTCCAAGAGGCGAAGGCTTACCATGCCCCCATCGCCCATCTTTTCGAGACACCAGATGTCTGGGCGCAAACGTCTTACACTGAAAGCGAGATGATGCTGGAGGTCTTGGGCAGGTTGCGTGCTGAGGGCTGTGCCGCGCTGCCTTGCCATGATGGTTTGCTTTGCGGGAAATCCTTCAAGCCTCTGGCTGTGGCCGTCATGGAGGCCGTCACACGGGAACGACTTGGGCAGGCCATTCCGGTGACCGAAAAGCCGATTGAGAGACCAATCTGGCTTAACTAGCACACTATGCCTCTCTGCTCTCCCTCTAGGGTTTTTGCTTAAGGTTTTCTTTCCTCATCATTGGTGAGCTTGAAGCCGGTAACTTAAAGCCCAGCTTTATGCCCTCCCTTTATGCCAACCCTATGGTCTGTTGTCCAATACGCCTACTTCATGCCCCCACATAGCAAGGCACACAGCAGGCCATACGCCACCCATCACCGATAAGATCAGCATGCCCAGCCAGGAGATAGGCATAGTGGTAGGGCATGCAGTTACACCCCGATGAAGGGGATTAACAATGAGAAAGAGCAGGGCGTAGGGATACCCTCATGCCTTACCCATTGAGGCTACCATAGGGATATCTGGTGGGTCTATGCTCAGACCTTAAGGCGAACGCCAATGCGGCCACCCTCACTGAGGAGCTCAATGCCCGCTTCCTCTAGCGCAACCTGCAAGGCACGCACGGTATCTAGCCTGCCGGTGAGAACATCCGCCCCGCGCTTCTCAAGGGAAACTATCGTGTTTTTCGAAATGCCAGCCCGCGCTGCAAGAGTAGGTTGGTCCATTCCAGCTAGGGCTCTAGCGGCTTTCAACTGATTTCCTGTGAGTAGCATTCTGTCCTCAGGCCAACTAATTTGTGATTAAATACCAATTCGTGCTTGACCGAATGGCCGAACCGCTACATTAGATTGTTGGTCTTAAATCACAGTTAATCGGTCGGGAAGCCCAACATGAATATGAACGTTCGCCGCCCTTCTGGCGGAACCCTTACGCACGCCCTTATGCCCCCTCATGCATTCCCAGAGCAATACGCGATGGTCTGTGACGGCGATTGCATGTTTCCACTCTATGAACATGGCCAGAAGCTCGTCTTCTCCAAGTCGGCACCCTTGAAGCCTGGCCAACCGGTTCTCCTCTTCAGGAAGCTTGAGGCCACTCCTCCCGGCGAAAACCCGATGCTATTCAAGCAGCTCGTCTCCGGCCCATCCAAGGCGTATTGGGAGGCAGGATGCCCAGCCATGCGGGGTAACGTGCGGCCTGTGGTCACGGTGAGGATGCTCAATCCGCCCCGCACACTGTTCTACCCCGCAGACGATCTCCTAGGTGTCCACAGCTGCACGGGGGTCTTGCCCATGCCGACGCTGGAGGGCTGACCAATATGCCTCGAACCATCACGTCCAGCTTCAAGACCGCCGAAACGCTCTTCACCCTGAGCCCGATTGCTGCACGTAAGGGCCTGCCTGCGGGCTGGCTCCTCCGTATGCCTATCGGTCTCCAGCATGTTTCCGTAGAGTTGCATACCTTGCGGCCCGGCTTGCTGGGTGCCTATCGCATAAGGATGTCTGGGAGCCTGCCGGTAGACGAATGGGAGGCCGCTGCGGTTGACGCATTGGGGGACCTTGCGGCCTTTGCTGTTATTGAGCTGAGTGACATAATGGAGGGTCAGGCCGGGCTCCTGGCATCGGCGTTCCATATGGTCTGGACAGGAGGAGAGCTTAACACGCTGCTGCCAGAGCTGAGGCGGCTCTACATCACCACGGAAGACCAAGCGGCTTTGCGTTGGGTTATGCCTAAGGGTATGGTGTAGGGGCTAGACGGCACTCGGTTTTTCTCGGGGAAGCTTTGCCTTTCTCGCTACCTCCTTACGGGCACGCTCCTGTAGCTTGTAAAGAATATCTGCTGCCATTCTGGGTGTCACGTTGTCTAAGTCCAAAGCCGCCAAGTCTTCCTCTACGGTTGGGCCGGGCGGAGCGATTTCACCTCTTGCAACCCTTAAAGCTCTCCACTCTACCAGCGCTTTTTCCGGTGCCACACGGGCGCGAACGGGTAGTGCCTCGTGCCATAAATCCATCCTCATGCCGAGGTCGTCAGACCCGTTGAAGGTGACCGCAAACGAAACCGGAAAGAAAGTTGGCCCGGTGAATGACCAATAAAAATTGTAGGGAACAAGCTCAGATAGATCACCATCCGCCCTCAGCCTCTTACGGACACCTTCAGCTAGGAGCCTCGTCTCATCACACTGCTCAAGTAGTTCCCGTATGCCCTCCAGCCATGGCGGGCGGGGCTCGCCAAGCTGACGTATCGCACGCTCACGTTCTAGAAAGGCAGCATAGTCATCCTCCAACTCCTGCAACCTGATTTCCTCCGGGGTTGGCGGAGGTGGCGGAGGCGGAGGTGGCTTTGGATCATCAGAATCTATCCAGACTTCCCTTCCCAGTTTTGGCTGAACAAAGGGGGTTCCCTCTGCGGCCTTCCTCGCCTTCCACTGCCGAAGAACCAGCACGTGTGACATCGCAGCGCGGCTGAGCTCCCCGGCATAAGGCACTAAGCACTCCTCACCGTCTACTTTCCGCTGCCGCTGCCGTTGCAATTCATCCCGAAAGGTGGCCGTCAGCATGACCCCGTGTTTTCCGGGGATGACATCTGCCACCAACCGCACCCAATCATCTTGCCGCAGCGGTAGACCTGCTTCAAGGACAGCCACGCGCCTACGAGCTATAAGGGTACGGGCCTCGCATGTTCCGGCAATGAGCTGCCTGAGGCCAGCGCTGGCGTATATCTTGGGGTACTTTCGATTTAAGAAGCCCTTGATGGTTCCCGGCAGGGGCTCATTATCAAGCGCCGTCCAAGTTTCCTGCTGGACCGCCTCCAGCTCAACGAGTTGCCGCCTTGCATCCTCAAGACTTGTTGGGTGTTGATGCTGATAATGGCGGGTGGTCTCAATCCCAAAAATGCGCACACTCATTGCTGCGGCATCCGGCTGGCGCAGTAGTAGTTCGAATCGTACACAAGGCAATTGCTCAGCGCATTCTCAAGCGCCCGCTGCCAGTTGGCCTCATGCTGCTCCCAGAGGATAATGCCCAAGATTAGCAGGGGACCGAACAACCAATTCATGAAAAAGCTATTCGGCTGCATCTGCCTTTTCCCCTTCTTTCTTCTCCTCGGGAAGCTTGACTGCCTCCACACATGCACGCGCCTGCTCCAGCAGCGGCCCTGCGGAGTAGACCCCGAATGTCATGCCCGGCCTCTTGTGGCCCACCACTACGGCAATTACGCTTTCGGGCTGACCTGCCTGCTCTGCTTTAGTGATGAACCAGCGCCGGAACGAGTGGAAGTTTACCAACCCCCGTCGCTTGCCTTCGCGGGTGTCATCCACGCCAACACTACGGCGGTAGTTCGTGAAATGATTGGAGGTCTTGAATGACCGCTCACGCAATGAGCCTGCCTTTTGCACACCCGGCCACTCAGGGAAAAGGTCATCGTCACCCTCTCGGCCATCGGTTCGCCGCTCGATGATATCGTAGAGCGCCGGGTGGGTTGGGCAGAGGCGCGGGCCCGGCTCCTTCTTCTGGGGCTTGAAAACAAACGTATTGTTTTCGCAGTCCTTCACCTTAAGGCAAACGATCACATCTAGCCGCGCCCCGGTGAGCGCAGCAATGCTCATAAGGTCATGCATCTCAGGTGTCGCATCACCGGCCAGTAGCCGCAACATCTCTGCATCGGTAAAGGGGCGTTCTCTCTGGTCAGTAGTCTGCTGGGGCTCCTTCAATCGCCTGCCCTGCCAGACATTGTGCTCAACCTCATGGCGGTTTTCGAGCCAAGACCAATAAACAGACAAACGGCTAATGTATTTATTCAACGTAACCGGAGAGAGCTTCCCACCGAGCTGCGGCAGGTCATCGCAGAACCGGACGGCCTCCCGCTTGGTTATGGCTTGGAGGTAAGCAGGGATACCCTTCTTTTTGCACCATCCAAGCAGCAGGCCTAGCGCCCGCGTATCGTCCGCCATCGTGCGAGCCTTCACACCGGACATCGCCATGTACTTCTTGTGGTGGAGGTCAATAGGAGTCTTCTGCCCGCTTGCCAACGCCGCAAATTCTATGGCGATTGCCTCACGCTGCGGCTCAAAGACCGCCTCCCCTTCCTCATCCTCACCAACCTGACGCCCCAGGATTTCGTCCATTCTCACGGACACCATATCATTCACTAGGAGGTGCTCTTCAGGGTTCACTGCGGCACCCCGCTGCTGTGCAAACAGTACGGCCTCACGCATTGCCTTTTCGCGGACCATATTGAGTGCACTGTCTTTGGAGAGGGCGGGATTGTAGGCTTGTTCAATAAGCGCCTTGAACTCGGCAATGACATCCCATTTGAGAACGTTGGCTTCCTTGAGGCTGTCCGTCGCCAGCGGCCTCTTGAGCTTGGTTCCCAGCTTGCTCTGGAGTTTACGCGGAACATTCACCACCACCCGCCACTGCGAGCCGTGCCACTCAAGATATTTTCGATCCGAAGCCGATGATGCAGCCAAAGAAAGCCCCTAAGTCCCAAATTAGTACCCAAGGTTAGTCCCGGAAGCCACTGAAAATCAATAACTTTCTGATATATTTTTGGGACTTTTCTTCGAGGGTTGTCCCCCGCTTAGCTCCACCAAATCTTCCCAGACACGATAAATCACCCGTTGACGGACATTCCCGGACGCCTTATCGGCCGGCTACCGGCAAGATCGTCTCCCGCAATAGCGTTCGCACGTCCTGCCCTTTGATCCTGCATTCAACGATCAGGATAGCCCCACCCTCTTCCACCACCCGGCATTCGAGATATTTGCCGCGCAGCCGGTTCTCCAGCGCCTTGAAGGCGTTCAGGCCGCAGGCATAGCGGCGGCCATCAGCGGCAGCGCAGACGCGGTTGCGGTCGATGTCTTCGACGCCGGCAAGGCGGAATTCCTGGCCCTTGAATGTGAAGCGATTGCTGGCGACCACGCGCAGGCGCTGGTCCGCATGTATTTTTAGCGGATAGGGGTCGGGCGGGGTCGAGATGCGTTCATAATTCTGGTGACGGGTATCGACCTTCACCGGGGAGGTCGTCCACAGCATCTCCGTGTTCGCCGCAAGACCGGCAGTCTCATAGCCATCTTCGCCATTGAGGAACGAAGCGATGCGCATGCCGGCAATGCCGAGCCCTATCACCAACACGATCTGAAACAGCAAAATTGCGATCTGCCGAGCCATATCACCGAAACATCAAAAGCGATAAAATATGAACCTATCCCGCTCCAGAGTAGAAGAGACGCAGCATTACATCAACAGGACCTTGCGAGCGGTAACGTCGCGAATTGTCCCCATTGCCATGATCGGAATGCCGTCGCAGTCGTGAATCACCCTGCCAGTCGTCCTGAGCCAACGAAACCCACCAGCCTTGAGATCAATCCGGCTCTCCTGATCGTAAAACTCACCGCTTATCAGCGAATTATGGACCGCTCGCGCCACCCGGGCTTGTGAACCAACCTCGACCTGCGCGATGAACTTCTCCACCGGAATGCCGCGAGAAGCCTCTTCAAAGGAGAAATCGCGCAGACGCGAAGCCACAGCATCCAGATAAACCAGATTCTGACCGATGCTCCACGTATAATAACCAATCAGCGTCTCTTCCAGAGATATATCTTCTAACATCGGCTTTCTACACTACATGAATGCTTATAACTTTTTTATAACATAACAAAAAATGCATGACTAATCACAAGAATTTATCCTTTTATTTGATGATATTCTACTTTAGACTTCATGCGGATATAGAAAGCACTTTGCCACCCGCCCCTTGTTGGCGAAGCAGCCTTCCTGTGCCAAAGAAGGTTGATATCGCAACCCAAGACAGGAGTCGCCGTGACCATCGGGCTTGCCCATGCCGAACTCATTGCCGTCGTCACCGCCATTACGCGAGACGAACCGCGGGTGATGACCGTCCGGGCGGGCGCGGCACTTCCCTCAGGCCCATTCGAATTCGGGCACAGAACGCTGCAAAGCGGGCTGCGAGAGTGGATCCACGAGCAGACCCATCATCCGGTCGGTTATCTCGAACAGCTTTACACCTTCGCGGATCGCGACCGTAACAACGATATTCCGGGTGGAAGAACCATCTCCATCGGTTATCTGGGGCTGGTTCGCGAGCATGAATCGTCGGGCAACGGGCACGCGCTCTGGCACGGCTGGTATGAATACCTACCCTGGGAGGATCATCGGCAGGGCCGCCCGGCGGTTCTGGATACCATCATCGACAGGTTGCGGGCCTGGGCGGATTCCGATCCCGCCTGCAAGAGCCAGCGTCACCTGCGGGCCGATTTCACCTTCGGCCTCGATGGCGGCGGCTGGAACGAAGAACTGACGCTGCAGCGCTACGAATTGCTGTACGAGGCGGGCCTTGTCGAGGAAGCCCAGAGCGAACACCCGATCAATTTCGGCAGGCCGATGTTCGCCGACCATCGTCGCATTCTCGCCACCGGCATCGCTCGTCTCCGGGCCAAGATCAAATACCGGCCCGTGGTTTTCGAATTGATGGCCGATGCTTTCACCCTGCTGCAATTGCAGCGCGCAATAGAAGCGCTCGCCGGACTGACCTTGCACAAGCAGAATTTCCGCCGGCTGATCGAACAGCAGCAACTGGTGGAAGAGACCGGCGACATGGCGACCGAAACCGGCGGACGCCCGGCAAAGCTTTTCCGCTTCCGCCAGACCGTTCTCGACGAACGCGCCCTCTCCGGAACGAAACTGCCGCTCTCCCGCAATTGACATATACTCACAATGAGAATATCTCTTTGACCTAGATATGCTCAGAAAGAGTATAAATGGGAGAGCGTCGTGAACGAACAGATATCTGCCGCAAGCCTTTATGATCGGGTCAGCCGCGTCATTCCCAAGGCGGAATGGATGGGCTTTCAGGACGATGTGGATGCGATCCTTGAGTTGAAGCGCAAACGCAACGCCGTCATTCTCGCCCACAATTACCAGACGCCGGAAATCTTCCACGGCGTCGCCGATATCGTCGGCGACAGCCTCGCCCTTGCGCGCAAGGCGATGGAAGTGGAGGCGGATGTTATCGTTCTTGCCGGCGTACATTTCATGGCCGAGACGGCAAAGCTGCTCAATCCGGGAAAAACCGTTCTCATTCCGGATATGGCCGCTGGCTGTTCGCTGGCCGATTCCATCACGCCCGAAGACATCGCCCTTCTTCGCAAGGCCTATCCCGGCGTTCCGGTCGTCACCTATGTGAACACCTCGGCAGCGGTAAAAGCGGCTTCCGACATCTGCTGCACCTCGGGCAATGCCCGCCAGGTGGTGGAATCGCTCGGTGTGCCACGTGTGCTGATGTTGCCGGATGAATATCTGGCGAAGAATGTCGCGCGGGAAACCAATGTCGAGCTGATTGCCTGGCGCGGCCATTGCGAGGTGCACGAGCTTTTCACTGCCGATGACATCAAGGAATTGCGCGAAAGCCATCCCGGCGTCATCGTTCTGGCACATCCGGAATGTCCGCCGGATGTTGTGGAAGCCGCCGATTTTTCCGGCTCCACCGCCGTTATGTCGGATTATGTCGGCCGGGAGCAGCCCGCCCGCGTGGTGCTTCTGACGGAGTGCTCGATGAGCGACAATGTCGCCGTGCATCACCCTGATGTCGAATTCATCCGCCCCTGCAATCTTTGCCCCCATATGAAGCGCATCACGCTTGGCAATATCCGCACGGCGCTGGAGGAAAACCGCCATGAGGTGACGGTCGACCCGGCAATCGCGGTCGCTGCCCGCCGCGCCGTGGAGAGGATGCTGGAGGTATGAGCGAACGCCTTCCGCCGCAGCAGGATTGGACAGTCATTGTCGGCAGCGGCATTGCGGGCCTGATGGCGGCGCTGACGCTTGCGCCGCAGCCCGTGCTGCTTCTGACACGCGGCGCGCTCGGCGGCGAAACCTCAAGCGCCTGGGCGCAGGGTGGCATTGCCGCAAGTCTCGGCCCGGACGATAATGCAGCACTGCATCTTGCCGACACGCTCGCCGCAGGCGACGGCCTCTGCGACGCCGATATGGCCGAGGAGATCGTTTTCGCCGCCCTCGCCGTCATCGAGGCGCTGGAGCGGGCCGGCGTGCGCTTCGATCGCGATGCTGAGGGGAAACTCGTCTTCGGGCTGGAGGCTGCCCATGGCCGACGGCGCATCCTGCATGCGGAAGGCGACGGTTCGGGCGCGGCCATTGTCAGGGCGCTCGCAGCCGCAGTCCTTCGCACACCATCCATCACGGTTCTCGAAGGCACGGAAGTCCGCCGCCTATTGACGGGAGAGGGCGCGATCACCGGTCTCGCCTGCGCCGGCCCGAAGGGCAGTTTCATTCTGCCGGCCACACGGGTCATTCTTGCAACCGGCGGCCTTGGCGGGCTTTACGAAGCGACGACCAATCCTTCCGGCAATTTCGGGCAAGGCATCATGCTCGCCGCGCGCGCCGGCGCCATCCTTGCCGATATGGAATTCGTCCAGTTCCACCCGACGGCGCTTTCCTCGCCCAGACGGCCGCTGGCACTGGTCAGCGAAGCGGTGCGGGGCGAAGGCGCACTTCTGCTCAATGAAAACGGCGAACGTTTCATGGCGACAGTGCCGGGCGCCGAGCTTGCGTCACGCGATATTGTCGCCCGCGCCATCGACCGGGAAATCCTGCGCGGCGGCGCGGTCTTTCTCGATGCCCGCAAGGCGCTGGGTTCCGGCTTTTCCGCCCGCTTCCCTTCCATCGACCTGCTCTGCCGCGAGGCCGGCATAGACCCCGCCCGCGAACTTGTGCCCGTGCGTCCCGCCGTGCATTACCATATGGGCGGCGTCGCCACGGATGGCAGAGGCCAAAGCTCGGTGCCGGGTCTGTGGGTTGCCGGTGAAACCGCCTGCACGGGCCTGCACGGCGCCAACCGGCTCGCCAGCAATTCCCTGCTGGAAGCCGCCGCCATGGGCATGCGCGCAGCGCAGGATCTCGCCGGTCGACAGGCACGCACGGCAGGGCCGGCAGCTGTTGCGCCACGCACAGCCCCCAACTGTGGAGCCGCCAATCCCGCTGCCGTCCGACCCATCGTTTCCCGCCATCTCGGCATTGTGAGACATGCAGAAGGCTTGCGCGAAGCGATCCGGGACTTGCTGCCGCTTGCCGAACAGGAAGGCCCGGCATCCGATCCCGCCCTGGTAGGCCTCACCATCGCCGTTTTCGCGGCCCTGCGCACGGAATCGCGCGGCGCGCATTTCCGCGACGATTTTCCCGGAAAGGACGCGGTCGCCACAAGACGCAGGCTGAGCCTGACCGAAGTGATCGCCATCGGCCATGACCTTTCCTCATCCAGCTTTTCTTCTTCCAGCATTGCGCGGAGCGCCTGACATGACCATTGCCCCCCTGCCACGCCTCATCATCGAGCCGCTCGTGCGCAACGCCCTTCTGGAAGATCTGGGGCTTGCGGGCGACATAACCTCCGCCGCCGTCATTCCCGCCGATCATCGCTCGGTCGTCGTCATGGCGGCGCGCGAACCGGGCGTCATCGCCGGTCTCGATGCGGCGGAGCTTGCCTTCCAGCTGGTGGACCCGGCGATCATGATGACGCGGCACGTTGAGGATGGAGCGTCCGTGGTGCCCGGCGATATCATCGCGACAATCGAAGGTCCCTCACGCGGGCTGCTGACGGCGGAGCGCACGGCGCTGAATTTTCTCGGCCATCTCTCGGGCATCGCCTCCGTTACCGCAAAAATCGCGGCCGCCATCTCCGGCACAAAGGCCTCAATCGCCTGTACCCGCAAAACGACGCCCGGCCTCAGGGCGCTGGAAAAATACGCCGTGCGCGCCGGCGGCGGCATGAACCACCGTTTTGCGCTTTATGATGCCGTCCTCATCAAGGACAACCACATTGCCGTGGCGGGCGGCGTGCGTGCCGCCATCCACAGCGCCAAACAGGGTGTGGGCCATCTCGTCAAAATCGAGGTGGAGGTTGATACGCTCACGCAATTGCGCGAGGTGATGGACGAAGGTGTCGACGCGGTTCTTCTCGACAACATGACGCCGGAACAGTTGCGCGAGGCCGTGGCGATCGTCGCCGGGCGCGCCATCACCGAAGCCTCCGGCCGTATCAATCCGCAGACGGCCGCAGCCATCGCTGCAAGCGGCATCGATCTCATCTCCATCGGCTGGCTGACCCACAGCGCACCGGTTCTGGATATCGGGCTGGACTTTCAAAGCCAGAAAAAAAAATAAGGCAGTAAGGGCGGACCACACGGAACCAAATGTCCCCATCTTCGTTGTTACCCCGCCGGGGGTCTATTTAAGGCGGGGGGATCAGTGCGCGCAAAAGCCTGTCCATATGCCTGGGGACCTCTCTCACAAAGGAAAGGCCTGTTATGGAAGACGCACAAGTTGGCTGGATTGCAGCAATCATTATCGGCGGCGTAGCCGGGTGGCTCGCCGAACAGTTCATGAAAAGCAATATGGGTGTTTTCATGAACATTATTCTCGGCATCGTCGGCGCCATCGTCGCGAATTTCCTTCTGGGGCTCATCGGCGTCTCGCTGGGAGGCTGGATTGGCTATCTCATCGCCGGTTTCATCGGCGCCTGCATCCTCATCGCCATCGGGCGTGCATTTCGCCGATAAGGGAGCATAAAAATGAGCTTTTTCGACAAGATCAAAAACGCGGTTTTCGGCAAGGCCGAAGCCGCCCCGCAGACTTCGGCCCCGGCCGGCACACCGACAACCGCCGCAAGCCCGGCTGCACCGGCGCAGCCTGCCTCACCGGCACCGACAACCAGCGCTCCGGCATCCGCCGGCAGCGTCGATGTCGCTTCCATTCTGGATGCCGCAGTCAAAAAGAACGGACAGAAACTCGACTGGAAACACTCGATCGTCGACCTTCTGAAAGCGCTCGATCTGGACAGCAGCCTCAGCGCCCGGAAGGAACTGGCCGGGGAACTCGGCTATACCGGTGACACCTCGGATTCGGCGACGATGAATATCTGGCTGCACAAGGCCGTCATCAAGAAACTCTCCGAAAACGGCGGCAAGGTTCCGGCCGACCTTTTGGATTGAACCGGTAAACGGGAGAGCCGCAATGGACGACTATTCCAGCCTGCGCGAGCAGATCGGCCAGGACCTCGACACCCTGCACGGGACCGACAACCCGAAGTCGATTTTCGAGATCGCCGACGACTATCTCCTGGGAAATCCAAACCTCAAGAGAGCAATCGTCGAAGACATCATCAAGGAAGAAGCGGACAAGCGCGGCATCGCCATCCACTAAGGCCGCGCGACAGGCACGGCTGTTTTACGAGAGGGCGGCATCCGGACCGGATGCCGCCCTTTTATGCCTCATGCCGAAGTGTTATTTTTCCAGATTTGCCTCAGCCTTTTTGGCGTTTTCTTCCATCAGTTCGTACCACATGGCGTTCATGACGGCGAAGATGGCGGCGAGAGGCAGGCCGAGCAGCCAGGCGAAATACCACATGTTCGATCTCCTTCTGTCGATATCAATATGCGTGGCCGCTGTCGTCGCGGATCGCCTTTTCATCCACCTTGCCCCACAACACGCGATAGACCCAAGAGGTGTAGGCGACGATGATCGGAACGAAGATGAGGGTGACGACCAGCATGTTGAACAGCGTCATATGGCTGGACGAAGCATCCCACACCGTCAGGCTCGACTTCGGATCGACCGAAGACGGCAGGATGAAGGGGAACATCGAAAGCCCGACGGTGGCGATGATGCCGAAAATGGCAAGCGAGCTGGCAAGCAGCGCCATCACTTCCCTGCGGAGCCTCAGCAATATGAAGGCGACCAGCGGGAAGGCCAGACCGAGTGCCGGTGCCAGCATCATCCACGGATGCGCCGCATAATTGGAGAACCAGACGCCGGTTGCGACCTCAACCGTCTTTGCCAAAGGATTGGACGGCCCGTCGGTCACGACTTCCGAGGTGAAACGATAACCATCGACACCGAACCACAGCAGAATGCCGCCAAGCGCGAAAAGAACGGTGGTGGCAAGTGCCGCGATGCTGCCAAAACTGCGGGCGCGGGTGGCAACCGGACCTTCGGTTTTCAGCACCAGCCAGGCCGCCCCATGCATTACCAGCATGGCGACGGAAACGAGGCCGCAGAGAATAGCGTAGGGGTTCAGAAGCTCGAACAGCGTCGTGCCGTCGTAGAAAATCCTCAAGTCATCATTGAAGTAGAACGGGACGCCCTGCAGCACATTGCCGATGGCCACGCCGAAGATCAGCGTCGGCACGAAGCCGCCGACGAACAAGGCCCAGTCCCAGCCGCTGCGCCATGCCGTGCTCTCGCGCTTGGAGCGATATTTGAAACCGACCGGCCGCAGGATCAACGCGAACATGATGGCCGCCATTGCCAGGTAAAACCCTGAAAACGACACCGCATAGAGTGGCGGCCAGGCGGCGAAGATCGCACCTGCTCCGAGAATGAGCCAGACCTGATTGCCTTCCCATACCGGGCCGATAGAGTTGATAACGACACGCCGCTCAATATCCGTCTTCGCGACGAAGGGCAACAGCGCGCCGGTGCCGAGATCAAAACCGCCGGTTACGGCGAAGCCGATAAGCAATACGCCAAGCAGCAGCCACCAGATGATACGAAGAATTTCATAGTCGATGAGTTGGTGCAGGATCATGATAATTTACTCCGCAGCGACAAGTTTTTCAGGAACGAGCGGCGCTTCCGGCTCATGGTCCGGATCCGGCCCCTTGCGGATCGCCTTCAGCATCAGCCCCATCTCAACGATGAACAGCACCGTGTAGATGGCGATGAAACACAGAAGCGTAATCAGAACCGTCGAGGCGCTGAGGCTCGAAACAGCCGCTGCCGTTGGCAGCACACCTTCGATGATCCACGGCTGACGCCCGAACTCCGCCACCACCCAGCCCATTTCGGCGGCAATCCACGGCAGCGGAATGGCGAAAACGGCCACCTTCAGCAACAGCGGATAACGGTCCAGCCGCCGGCGGGCCGAAAGATAAAAGAAGGTCGCCGTCAGAACGATGAAGAACATGCCGAGACCGACCATGATACGGAAGGCCCAGAACAGGGTCGGCACATGGGGGATCGTATCGGCCGCCGCCTTGGCGATCTGCTCTTCTGTCGCCTGACGCGGATCGTCGACATAACGTTTCAGCAGCAGGGCGTAACCAAGCTCGTGGCCGAGTTCGGCAAAGGTGCCGTTCACCTCTTCGGGCAGCTGCGCGCCCTTGCCGCTGGCGCGTATCTGCATCAGCGCATCATAGGCCTTGATGCCGTCGCGGATACGGGTCTTTGCCTGTTCCACCAGATCGTTGATGCCGGGGATTTCCGTATCGAGCGAGCGCGTGCCGATAAGTCCCATTACCCACGGAATCTTGACCGCGAAATGTGTCTCGCGCGCTTCCTGATTGGGAAAACCGATCATGGTGAAAGGTGCCGGCGCCGGCTCCGTTTCCCACATGGCCTCGATGGAGGCGAGCTTCATCTTCTGGTGTTCGGTGGAGAGGTAACCGCTTTCGTCCCCCAGCACGACGACCGACAGGGCGGACGCCAGACCAAAGGAGGCGGCGACTGTCATCGATCGCTTGGCGAGATCGACATGGCGACCCTTCAGCACATACCAGGCGGAAACGCCGAGCACGAAGATGGAGGCCGTGACATAACCTGCGGAAACCGTGTGAACGAATTTCGCCTGCGCGACCGGGTTGAACAGGACCGCGGCGAAATCCGTCACTTCCATGCGCATGGTCTGGGGATTAAAGGCAGACCCTGTCGGATTCTGCATCCAGCCATTGGCGATCAGAATCCACAGCGCCGAGAAGTTCGAGCCGATTGCCACGCACCATGTCGCGACGAGATGACCGAGTTTCGACAGCTTGTCCCAGCCGAAAAAGAACAGGCCGACGAAGGTGGCTTCCAGAAAGAAGGCCATCATGCCTTCGATCGCCAGCGGCGCGCCGAAAATATCGCCGACATAGTGGCTGTAATAACTCCAGTTCATGCCGAACTGGAATTCCATGACAATGCCTGTCGAAACCCCCAGCACGAAGTTGATGCCGAACAGCGTGCCCCAGAATTTCGTCATCTGCCGCCAGATCACCCGGCCGGTCATGACATAGACCGTTTCCATGATGGCTATCACCACCGACAGCCCGATCGTCAAGGGAACGAACAGAAAGTGATATAAAGCCGTCACTGCAAATTGCAGGCGCGACAGCGCCACTATGTCGAGTTCCATAGTCTTACCCACCTTTTCCAGAAGGCCAGCCGCCCGTTTTTTAAGGCAAGCCCGGCTCTCAAAAAATACTCAGTCCCGACGTAATGTTTGCAGCACTACGTCGTATTCCGCCGTCCCGCTTTGACATTCGTCAAATTGACGCCCGTCTTTCAGCACGATGATGCGATCGGCAAATTCTGCCTCGCGGCGATTATGGGTGATCATCACGACAGTCTTGCCTTCGGCCCTCGCAAACAGCCGGCTGAGCACGTCGCGGGCCGTCTCGCCGTCCAACCCCTCCGTCACCTCGTCGAGAAGCCAGAGCGGTTTGTCGATGAGCAGGAAACGGGCGAGCGCCAGCCGGCGTGACTGGCCGCCGGAGAGACCCTGCCCCGCCTCGCCAAGCCTCGTCTCCATCCCGGCGGGCAGGGTTTTGACGTGTTCGGCAAGGCCTGCGGCGTCAAGGGCGTCCCACAATTCACGCTCGGTCGCAGCGGGTTTTGCCAGCCTCAGATTATCGGCAATGCTATCGCGGAAAAGCTGGCTCCGCTGTGTCATGAGCGAAGAGGGCACGGCGCGGACAGTACCTGCCGATGGCTGCAATTCACCCGCCACAAGCTGGATGAGGCTGGTCTTGCCCGCACCGCTCGGGCCGATGATCGCGACCCTTTCTCCAGCGGCAATGGCAAGATTGATAGTCGTCAGGACCGGCTTGTCGTTACCGTGCCGCTCCAGACGCACGCCTTCAAGCGCCGCCGCCACGCCGCTGGTGGGCAAAGCCGGACAGCTGGCCTCAGCCCGCGCCGAAAGGCGCGGCGCGATGCGCCTTGCGGAAAACAATGTGCGGCCGAGTTCCATCGCACCACGGCGCAGCGCGGTGAAAGGCTCCAGCGCGGCGAAACAGACGAGCAGCCCGAGTGCTGCGGCCGGCGCGCTTACCGTTCCCTGCTCCGCCAGCCAGGCCATGCCGAGCAGAGCCGTGCTCAGAAGGGCCGCCGTTGCAAGCCCGAAGGAAAAACCGGCATTCGTTTCGATGCGGTTCAAGGCCTCGTCACAGGAAAGCAGGTAGTCATCGGCCCGCTTCACTGCCGCGACCTGCGCGGAAAGCCGACCTGCCGTGAGCAATTCCGTCTGACCGTTGACGAGGTCTGCCGTGCGGGCACGCAACGCTTCAAGCCCGATTGCCCGCCGGCGGGAGAATTTCTCTGCCCGCAAGGCGGAGCGCACCGAAATGCCGAGCCCTGCCGCTATGAGAAAGAGCGCCGCCAGAATGCCCGCAAGCGGATTGAGGAAAGCAAGCCCGATGCCGGTTGCAACAGCCGCAAGGACCGCGACGGCGGCAGGCACCAGCACGCGCAGATAAAGCGAATCCAGCGCATCGATATCCGCGGTCAACCGGTTCAGCAGGCGGGCGGGCCTCGCTTCCAGATTTTGCGCCGCCTGCGGCGCGGCAAACCCGCGAAACAGCTTTTCGCGCAGCGCCGCAAGCACGGAAAGCGTCGCTTCATGGGTGGTCATGCGCTCGCCATACCGGGCGGCGGTGCGCGACAGCGCCAGAAGACGAATGGCCGCAGAGGGCGCAAAAACATCAAACGCATAGGCCGTTGCCGGAAGCAGACCGGCAATGGCGGTGGCGGTGATGAACCAGCCGGAAACACCGAGAAGGCCGATACCCGCCAGCACCGTAGTTGCGGCCAGAACCGCACCCGCAAGCAGCATGCCGCGACGCGCCGTCCAAAATAGGGCAATGACAGGTTTCAATATGGCAAAACGCGCAATCATGACCGATCCCCCGAATGGATCGCCGCCATATCCACGACCCTGTCCATGCGCGCGGCCAGCACCGGATCATGGGTTGCGACGATCAACGTCCTGCCTTTTGCCAGCTGCAGCAGGTTTTCCGTAATGAGAGCAGCGGTTTCCCGATCAAGATGCGCCGTTGGCTCGTCGGCCAGAATGAGCCGCGTTGCGGGATCGGCAAAGGCGCGGGCAATGGCCAGCCGCACGGCTTCGCCACCGGAAATGCCGTGGCCACCATCGCCGACAAGCAGATGTTGCCGGGCGGACGACAGTCTTTCCAGCCCTGTCTGCTCAAGCGCTGTCTCGACCATATCCCGCGTGATGCCGGGGCGGCCGAAACGGATATTCGCCGCAAGCGAACCGGTAAAAAAGAACGGCTTCTGGCCGATCCAGCCGATGGATGTTCGCAGGGTGTCGGCCGTCTCGTCATCAAGGGCGACGCCGCCGATTTTTATCGTCCCGCTTGCGGCCGAAGCCAGCCCGGCGATCAGCGAAAGGACCGTGGATTTGCCGCAACCCGATGGCCCCAGAAGCGCTACCGTTTCGCCCGCCTGAATGCTGAGATTGAAATTGCGGAGCACAGGCGGCGAGGCTGGATAGGCAAAGGACAGATCGTCCATCTCCACCGTACCGGGGGTGGGCAATGTTGCCAACGCCACATCCCTGCCCTCACCCGCAATGGCCGCACCGCCCTGCGTCAACTTGTCGAGCGTACCAAGCGCGGCTTCCCCCGCCGCCCGGTCGTGCCAGACCGCGGATAACTCCCGCAGCGGCTCGAAAAAGGCCGGGGCCAGAAGCAGGATGAACAGACCCTCGGCAAGCGTCAGCTTCTGTCCCCACGCGCCGAAATCAAGAAATCCGAGCAGATGGAAACCGATGTAAACGGCGGACATGGCAACGCCGAGGGCGGCGAAAAGCTCCAGTACCGCCGAAGACAGGAAAGCGATCCTCAGAACCGCCATCGTCCGCGTCTTGAGGTTATGCGCATCGGCGCTGAGGCGCCCGGCAGTCAGATCGACAGCTTCCAACGCGCGGATCGTTTCCAGCCCGCGCAGGCGATCCAGCAGGAAAGCATTCATATTGCCGGTTTCGGCCAGCTGCTTTTCACTCGCCGCCTTGGCCTGCCAGCCGATCAACGCCATGAAAAGCGGGATGGTCGGCATGGAGATGAGAAGCACCAGCGCCGCGATCCAGGTAAAGGGCAGGATTACCAGCACAAAAACCAGGGGAATGATGGTGGCCTTCATCCGCGCCGGCTGGAAACGGGAAAGATAGGGCACCAGCGCTTCCGCTGCCTCGGCCACGACACTTGCCGCCTCGCCGGAAGCCGTGCGCGACAGATCGAGCGGCGAAACCGTCGCCACCGCCTGAAGCGCTTCCAGCCGGCGCTGTGACAATGCCGCACGCGCAGCACGAAACGATAGTCTCGCGGCGATTTTCTCCAGCCACGCCTTCAGGAGACCCAGAATGAGAACCGCAACAGCCGCCGGCACGATTACCATCATCGGTTCGCCGTCAGCGATTTTTCCGACTGAAAAGGCAAGCAGGCCCGCCTGCGGCAACCAGAGCAGGGCCGCCAGAACATGCAACAGGGCAACGGATCTACCGACCGCCGGTGCGCGTGTCGTTTTCACGGCACTCTTGTCGCGGGAGGTCTTCCGGCTGGCGGTGCTGAAGAAGCGCCGCCTCGGCGTTTCAGGTGAGACCGAAACCGGCACAGGACAGTCTGCGCCATTGCTATCGGCCGACTGGCGAATTTGTGCGGACATGTTCACGACCGATCTCCTCACCTGTACTTTTTCGCGCCGCGGGGTCTCGCGAGAGAGACGATCTTGTCCTTCGCCTCCAGCAGCTTCGTGACCTTTGAGCCGAGCGCCAGAAGGGAGGCCAACCTCTCCGTTTCCAGCCGCTTCACATCGTCATACCAGCCGGTGAGCTGCTCGATCAGCGTCTTCATCTCGTCAATGCGCTTTTGCGCATGCCGCTCATCTTCGTTCTCCGGCGTCTCCATCAAAATTTCGCGTAATACGCTCAGGGTGGGATCAATTTCGCGCTTCTTGCGCTCTTCGGCAAGGGTGCGGAGAATTTGCCAGACATCCTCCGGCGTCGTGAAAAAATCGCGCCTGTCGCCGGGAAAATGCTTGAGAATTGCAAGGTTCCACGCCTGAAGCTCCTTCAGGCTCATCGAGACGTTGGAACGGGAAATGCCAAGCGCCTCAACAATGTCGTCCGCGCAGAGCGGCTGCGGCGATATGTAAAGCAAAGCATAGACTTGGCCGACCGTGCGGTTAATGCCCCAGCGGCTGCCCATCTCGCCAAAATGCAGCACAAAGGACTGAACGAGCGGTGACAGGCTGGTCGGCATTTCTTTGTTTCCTGAATTTTCAGTAATTTCTGAAATTTCGATAACGCAAAAAAGGACGGGCGGCAAATCACCTTTTTGACCTGCGTCAAAATGTGCAGCTCGACTGGGATACGTCAGCACATGCACGGCCGGCTAGCCGGGGAGGACCAGGAAACCTTTCGCAGATAATTTATGATACCGATAACATCAATGATAGTCTGCTGAGGCTGAAATCTCCCGATAAAAAACCGGCGGTGGAACTAGCCACCGCCGGTTAGGGCCGTACAAAAATACACGGAATCGCTTACGAAAAAGCGATCTGGACTTTCATCGCCCGACTGCGGTCGGAGGCGAATTCGAAGGCCGAGATGGCGTCGTCGAGATCGACGGTCTGGGTGATGAATGGCTTGACGTCGATCAGGCCCTTGCGCATCAGCTCAACGCCGGTGGCGAATTCCTCATGGAAGCGGAAGGAGCCGCGCAGATCGAGTTCCTTGGCGGTAATCGCCATCATCGGCAGGCTCATATCGCCACCCAGCCCGAGCTGGACGATGATGCCGCGCGGCCGGAGCGCGGCGATGCCGCCGGCAAGCGCTACGGCCGCGCCAGAGCATTCATAGAGAACGTCGAAAGTGCCCTTGCTCGCACCATAAGCGGCAAGCGCGTCGGGCTCATCCTTGCTGTTGATGACACGATCCGCACCCGCTTCGCGCGCCTTGGCGAGCGTGAAATCCGAAAGGTCGGTCGCGACGATTTCGGCAGCACCCGCCCGGCGCGCAGCGAGGATGGACAGAATGCCGATGGGGCCGCAACCCGTCACCAGCACGCGTTTTCCCAGCAAATCGCCAGCGCGGCGAGTGGCATGCAGCGTCACCGCCAGCGGTTCCGCCATGGCCGCCTCGTCGGCGCTCAGGCCGTCGGCCGGCACGCATTGCAGGGCATCCGCCACCAGAACCTCGCGGAAAGCACCCTGAATATGCGGGAAAGGCATGGCGCTGCCATAAAAGCGCATATTGAGGCACTGGTTGTGCAGGCCTTCCTGGCAAAAACGGCAGGTGCGGCACGGGCGGGACGGCGAAACCGCCACCAGACCGCCGATCTTCAGGCCTTCAACGCCTTCACCCAGTTCCTCGATAACAGCGGAGACTTCATGGCCGAGCACCATGGGTTCGCGAAGTCGTATTGCTCCAAAACCACCGTGATTGTAGTAGTGCAGGTCGCTACCGCAAATACCGCCCCGGGCCAGACGAAGCCGCACTTCTCCCGGCCCCGGCGCTTCCTCCGGCCGCTCCTCAATGCGCACATCCTTTGCCCCGTGGGCGACAATCGCTCTCATCAACAACTCCCGTTCAAACGCGCGCCACTGCGGCGCGTAAAAATTTCCGCATCCAGATCGCTGCCACAAGAGCACATTTAGCCACCCTGTGGCCTCCTCCCGCACCGGATCCGTACCGAAACCGGGCGTTTAAGCCTTGACATCCGCGCCTGAAAGGGATGAATGTTATCGATAACATAAACCTGTACAAAAGCAATGTCGAGAGACTGGAGGAAACAGTGGGCCTTAATTTGTTCGATCTTTCCGGCCGCCGCGCCCTGATCACGGGTTCATCCCAGGGCATCGGCTTCGCGCTGGCACAAGGCCTGACGGAGGCCGGCGCGGAAGTGGTGCTGAACGGGCGCGACGAAGCCAAGCTGAAAGCGGCCGCAGCCGGCATCAAGGGTGCGAAAACGCTTGCCTTCGACGCCACCGACCACGGCGCAGTGCGCGAGGCCATCGATCGCTTCGAAGCCGAAGTCGGCCCCATCGACATTCTCGTTAACAATGCCGGCATGCAGCACCGCACGCCGCTTGAGGATTTTCCGGCCGATGCCTTCGAGCGCCTGCTGCAGACCAACATTGCCTCGGTGTTTCACGCCGGACAGGCGGCAGCACGCCACATGATTTCCCGTGGACGCGGCAAGATCATCAATATCGCCAGCGTTCAGACCGCCCTTGCCCGCCCCGGCATCGCGCCCTACACCGCGACCAAGGGCGCCGTCGGCAATCTGACGAAAGGCATGGCGACGGACTGGGCCAAATATGGCCTGCAGTGCAACGCCATTGCGCCGGGCTATTTCGACACACCGCTCAATGCGGCGCTGGTCGCAGACGAAACCTTTTCCGCATGGCTTGAAAAGCGCACGCCCGCCGGTCGCTGGGGCAAGGTCGAAGAGCTTGTCGGCGCCTGCATTTTCCTGTCATCCGACGCCTCGTCCTTCGTGAACGGCCATATTCTCTACGTCGACGGCGGCATCACCGCCTCGCTTTAAAATCCTCCGTTCCGGATGCCCGGCTGCGGCCGCCATCCGGAATGGAACTGACGACACCACGACACTTTGGGAGGAGGCCGTGAATACCATGACCGAGCAGAACAAAGTCGCCCTCATCGGCGCGGGCGCCATGGGTGGCGCGATCGGCGCGCGGCTGATCGAGACCGGTAACCAGCTGACGGTTTTCGATCTGGATGCGGAGAAGGTGGCGGCGCTGACCAGCCTCGGCGCGCAAAGCGCCGACACCGCGGCGAAAGCAGCGTCCGTCTCCGATGTCGTGATCCTCAGCCTCAACTCACCGAAGATCGTCCGCATCGCCGTCTTCGGCAAGGATGGCGTGGCGGCGGGCGCAAAGCCCGGCACGCTGATCATCGACATGTCCTCCATCGACCCGGAAGCGACGAAAGAACTGGCGGCCGATGCGGCCGAAAAGGGTCTGCGCTGGGTGGACAGCCCGCTTTCCGGCGGTGCGCCGAAAGCGCTCATTGGGCAATTGACGCTAATGGCCGGCGGCAGCGAAACTGATGTGGCCGACGCGCATCGCGTGCTGCGGCACATCGCCAGTAACTATACCCATATGGGACCCTGCGGTGCCGGGCAGACGACCAAGCTCATCAATCAAGTTCTTTGCGGCCTGAACTTTCTGGCCGTGGCGGAAGCAACACAGCTTGCGCTGGATGCGGGCGTCGATGCCGCCAAGATACCGCAGGCGCTGAAGGGCGGACGGGCGGACAGTGCCATCCTGCAGGAATATATGCCGCGTTATGTGACCAGGGACTACCGCCGCACCGGTCGTATAGACAATATGGTGAAGGACCTGAACGGCGCGCAGGATCTGGCCAGGCGCACCAACACGGCCATGCCCCTGACGGCGGTCTGCGCCGAGGTGCACCGCATGCTGACGGCAGCGGGACTGGGTGGTGAGGATCAGGCCGCCCTGATGGAATTTTTCAGCGGCGCGAAACGAACCTTCCCAGACTGAGTTCTGTCATAGACAGGCACCTTGACATCAAAATGGCGGAGGCCGCGCTTGCTGCGGCCCGTCATGACCATTGCGAAATTATCCCACAGCGAAGATGATCGGTCGAATCAGCGGGTCAAACGACCCGATGATTGCAGACATATGCATATAAAGGACAATTTCCCGATGACCACTTCCGCCACAGGCACGGGGATTGCCGGCATTACCGTTTCCGGCGACGGTTTCACCGCCGAGATCGCTTATGAGGGCGCCACGCTTCTCAGCTGGCGGCCGCAACTTGCCGATGGCAGCGCAGGCGAAAATCTTGTCGATGGCTATGCGACGCCCGCGGAATTGCAATCACAAAACGGCGTGAGAAACGGCATTCTCGCCCCCTTCACCAATCGCATCCCGGATGGCCAGTTCCGTTTCGGCGGGGAAATGCATCGAATAGAGCCGGTGCTAACGCACGAAACCCTCGTCTTCCACGGATTTGCGAGAGCCCTGCCCTTTGTCCTCAACCAGTCTTTCGAGGAAAGCGGCGTGCATGTTTTGGTTTTCCGCGCGGAGATATCGCCCTCTGATTTCAGGGGTTACCCCTATCATCTCGCCATCGAGGTCGAATACCGATTCTCCGGCCATGAGGTCACCATCATCATACGCGGCATCAATGGCGATGATCAGCCGCTGCCCTTCGCCGCAGGCTGGCATCCCTATTTCCGTCTTCCCGGCATCGCGTCCATCGACGATCTCCTTCTCACGCTACCCTCTCGAACGGCGATTGAAACAGACAGGGATTTGATTCCGCTACGGTCCTCACAGGGGGGAATAGTCAGACGGGACGACACCCGCTTTCTTTTTGCGCCGTTCGCCGGCCAGGTACTGGATGTCTGCTTTACCGACCTCATCCCATCCGAAAACGGACTTTACGAGACCCGGATCGAAAACCGGCAGGACGGTTCGAACCTGACGGTATGGCAGGAGCGTGGCCACATGCATGTCTTCACCGGCGACACGCTGGCCCGCGGCAGGCGAAAATCCATTGCGCTCGAACCGGTGGAAACGCCCACCAATGCCTTCAACCAGCCGGACCTTGAAGCCGCGATCACCCTGCAGCCGGGCGAGACCCGCAGTTTTCGCTTCGGCTTCCGTTTCGAAACCGCAGGCTGAGAACAAACGGATGATCCCTCAAATATGCGTTGTCGGCAGGGAAGACGACAGCTTCACCGTCTCCATGGAGATATAGGCGGACATGTCGTAAAGCTGAACGCGGCGCAGGATCTGTTTGTAGACCGTGTCGTAATATTCGACATTCGGCAGCACCAGCTTCAGAATATAATCGAAATTGCCGGTAAGCCGATGAACCTCGACGATTTCGGGTATGGAGCTGACGGCGGCATGGAACTGGTCCAGCCAGTCTTCTGCATGCAGGCCGGTTCTCACCAGCAGGAAAACCGTGGTCGGCAGGTTGATTTTCCGCCGGTCGAGCAGCGCCATCGTACCCGTCACATAACCTTCCGCACGCAGCCGCGTGATGCGCCGCGAGCAGGCGGATAGCGACAGGGAAACCTCCTCCGCTATATCGGCGAGCGGCGTCTCGGCATTTTCCTGGAGAATCGCAAGGATTCGGCGGTCGCGATCATCAATCATCGGTAAAGAATGCACTGGTTAACGCAAAGGCGCAATAAAATTGCAAGACAAGCCTCTTGAACGCCTGATATTTGCATAAGAACATCTAAACCCTCGAAAAAACGCATGCCGTTTTCGTCCCTGCGATGGCATTCTTGCCTTCAATCAAACTTAATAAGGCAACTCTTATGAAACGCATCGGCCTGATCGGCGGCATGAGCTGGGAATCTACCGCAACCTATTACCGCATGATCAATGAGGCCGTGCGCGATAGCCGCGGCGGGCTGGTCTCGGCCGATATCGTCATGCATTCGCTTGATTTTTCCGAAGTCGTCGCCCTGCAGAAGGCCGATCGTTGGGATGAAGCCGGTGCGCTTTTGGGTGCCGCCGGGGCACGCCTTGCCAATGCCGGTGCCGATTGCGTGCTGATCTGCACCAACACCATGCATCTGGTTGCAGAAACGGTCGAGAAAATGTCGGGCGTCGCACTCATCGACATCATCGATGAAACCGCTGCAGCCTTGAAGGCGGATGGACGCCGCAAGCCGCTGCTGCTCGCCACCCGCTACACGATGGAACATGGTTTCTACACCGACCGTATGCGCCGCCACGGTGTCGATGTGGTCGTGCCCGATGCGGAAGACCGGGCCGCGATCCACGACATCATCTTTGGCGAACTGTGCCAGGGCGAGATCAAGTCCTGCTCGCGCGAGCGCTATCTCGCGGTTATCGAGAAGGCCCGTGCGCTCGGTGTCGATTCCGTCATTCTCGGCTGCACTGAAATTTCGCTGCTGATCGATCCCGACGCGCTGCCGCTGCCGGGTTATGATTCGACCGCCATTCACGCGAAAGCCGCCGTCGGCTTCGCGCTCGGAAACAAGGCCTTCAATAGAGCCGCATGAATGTGTCGCCTCTTTGCCTATTCCGGTAAACCGGTCTGGCTCGACAGTCTGCTGATCGAGCCGGAAGCATCGCTGGTCAGCCAGTCCATGGCCGCAAGGGAAGCCAAAACCGTCGTTAATGGCGATGGTTGCGGGCTTGGATGGTATGGTGACCGCGGCACGCCCGGCGTCTTTCGCGACACCAGACCCGCCTGGTCCGACGCCAATCTGGCCGCCCTTTGCCATCAGCTTCGCTCGGGCATGTTCATGGCCCATGTCCGCTCCGCGACGTCAGGCGAAGTATCCCGCGCCAATTGCCACCCTTTCGCGCATGGACAATATCTGTTCATGCATAACGGCCAGATCGGCGGTTACGAGCAGATAAGGCGCGACATCGACTCCCTCATTCCCGACGATATCTATGCATCCCGGCGCGGCACCGGCGACAGCGAAGCGATCTTCCTGATCGCCGCCGGCCATGGCCTTGACACCGACCCCATCCGCGCCATTTCAACCGCCCTGCGCCTCTGTCAGGAAAAGATGACCGCTGCGGGCGTTTCCTCCGCACTTAGATTCAGCGCCGTGTTGATGGATGGCGATTGTCTGCATGCTTTCCGCTGGTCCAGCGACGACAAGCCGCCAACGCTTTACTGGCGCGGGCTCGATGAGGGAATTGCATTGAGTTCGGAACCTTTTTCCTTCGATTGCACCCCCTGGTGTGCCGTTCCGCCGAATACGCGAGTGACGATCCGCGCCGGCGAGATGACGACAGAACCTTTTTTTCTGTCGTAAACATCTTCCTTGTTGACAAGCCGAAACCGATTTTTCTGCCCGGCGCCACCATGAGGCGGCTGGCGGCGGCGCCGTCTCATTTATTTTCATTGAATTTCCCAGGCCGCGAAGGCTAGTGTGTAATCCGATAGACCGAAACAGATTTCAGGACCGGTGAACCACTTCAGAAAGTATTGCAGCCTCTCTCCCTTTTTTGAACGATGCCCGGCATCGCAACGACCACGCAAACCCGTTCAAGAACGGCGCACAGAGAGCGCGCAATGCCTTTGGCGATCCTGGGGACGCTGAAGGAAAAGTCTTATTTTTCATTATATTAAGCCCTCCAACTTTCCGCAAAAATTGCTGTTGCCACGCCTCCATATCGATGCATAAACTGGCGTCAGCAAAGGCAAGCCGGATCGACCTCTCAGACCCTCTCCTCCCACCAAGGTGCTGACCGACCAATGATCAATAATCTCAACGCCGCCGATCTTCCCCGCCCCGCCCCGCGCAGTTCCAACCCGGAAATCATGGCGGCGGAAATCATCGAGCGACTGACTTACCGTATCGGCAAGGACGTCAAGGTAGCCAAGCCGCATGACTGGCTGACCGCAACCATTCTTGTTGTCCGTGACCGCATCATCGACAAATGGATGGCATCCACCCGCAAGGCCTATGCCGATAATTCCAAGCGCGTTTATTATCTGTCGCTGGAATTCCTGATCGGTCGCCTGATGCGCGACGCCATCTCCAATATCGGCCTGATGCACGAAATCCGCGATGCGCTGTCTTCGCTCGGCGTCGATCTCGACGTCATCGCCGGGCTGGAGCCGGATGCCGCACTCGGCAATGGTGGTCTCGGCCGTCTCGCCGCCTGCTTCATGGAATCCATGGCCACCGTCGATATTCCCGCCTATGGCTATGGCATTCGTTACGTGCACGGCCTTTTCCGTCAGCAGATGGCGGATGGCTGGCAGGTGGAACTGCCGGAAACATGGCTGGCCCACGGTAATCCGTGGGAATTCGAACGTCGTGAAAGCTCCTATGAAATTGGCTTCGGCGGATCGGTGGAAACCATCGGCGGCTATGAAGAGCCGCAGCGTTTCGTCTGGAAACCGGCCGAGCGTGTGATTGCCATGGCCTATGACACGCCGGTCGTCGGCTGGCGCGGCACCCGCGTCAACACGCTGCGCCTGTGGTCGGCACAGCCGATCGACCCCATTCTTCTCGCCGCCTTCAATGCCGGCGATCACATCGGCGCCCTGCGGGAAAGCAACAAGGCAGAAAGCCTGACGCGCGTTCTCTACCCTGCGGACGCAACGCCGGCCGGCCAGGAACTGCGTCTGCGGCAGGAGTTCTTCTTCTCCTCCGCCTCGCTGCAGGACATTCTACGCCGCCACCTTCAGCAATATCCTGATTTCACCTCGCTGCCGGACAAGGTTTCGATCCAGCTCAACGACACCCATCCGGCCATTTCCATCTGCGAAATGATGCGCCTGCTATGCGATGTGCATGGACTTGAGTTCGACGAAGCGTGGACCATTACCCGGGGAACTTTCTCCTACACCAACCACACGCTTCTGCCGGAAGCGCTGGAAAGCTGGCCGGTGCCACTGCTCGAGCGGTTGCTGCCGAGGCACATGCAGATCGTCTACGCGATCAATGCCAATACGCTGGTCTATGCCCGCAAGGAAAAGAAGATGGCGGATCAGCAGATCCGCTCCATCTCGCTGATCGATGAAGGCGGCGAGCGCCGTGTACGCATGGGCAACCTCGCCTTCATCGGCTCGCATTCTATCAACGGCGTCTCAGCACTTCATACCGAGCTTATGAAGGAAACGGTCTTCGCCGACCTGCATTACCTTTATCCCGATCGCATCAACAACAAGACCAACGGCATCACGCCCCGCCGCTGGCTGATGCAGTGCAACCCCGGCCTGACGGGGCTGGTGCGCGAGGCGATCGGCGACGACTTCCTCGACGATGCGGAAAAGCTCACGGCGCTTGACCGCTTCGCCGACGATGCCGGTTTCCGCGAGAAATTCGCCGAAGTGAAGCGTCTGAACAAGGTGCGCCTTGCCAACACGGTGGCGCAGCGCATGGGCATCCGCGTCGATCCCTCGGCCATGTTCGACATTCAGATCAAGCGTATCCACGAATATAAGCGCCAGCTTCTGAACCTTATCGAGACGGTAGCGCTTTACGACCAGATCCGTTCCCACCCGGAACTGGAATGGGTACCGCGCGTTAAGTTCTTCGCAGGCAAGGCAGCGCCGAGTTATCACAACGCGAAGCTGATCATAAAGCTTGCCAATGATATTGCCCGGGTCATCAACAACGATCCGGCCGTGCGTGGGCTTCTGAAAGTGGTGTTTATTCCGAACTATAATGTCTCGCTTGCGGAAATCATGGTTCCCGCCGCCGATCTCTCGGAACAGATTTCGACCGCCGGTATGGAGGCCTCCGGCACCGGCAACATGAAGTTTGCTCTCAACGGCGCGCTCACCATTGGCACGCTCGATGGCGCAAATGTCGAAATGCTCGAACATGTCGGCGCTGACAACATCGTCATCTTCGGCATGACGGCGGAAGAAGTCGCAAAGGCCCGTGCTGAAGGTCACAATCCCCGCGCGATCATCGAACAGTCCACGGAATTGTCTCAGGCGCTGTCGTCCATTGCGTCCGGCGTGTTCTCACCCGATGACCGTTCGCGTTTTTCCGCCCTCATCGACGGTATATACAATAGCGACTGGTTCATGGTCGCCGCCGATTTCGACGCCTATGCCGACGCGCAGCGCAAGGTGGATGCGATCTGGAGCGATCAGGATAGCTGGAACACCAAAACAGTTCACAACACGGCGCGTATGGGCTGGTTCTCGTCCGACAGGACGATCCGGCAATATGCCGCCGAGATCTGGAGAGCCTGATGAAAAAACCGCTCAATTCGGCCGAAGAGAAAAAGACTGGCGACATCACGAAGGCTGAAATCGAGGCGATAAAGAGCGGTTTGCATTCCAATCCCTTCGCCCTTCTCGGCGTCCATGAAACGCCGGAAGGGTTTTCCGCCCGCTGTTTCATTCCGGGCGCCGAGGAAGTTTCCGTCCTGACATTGGACGGGAATTTCGTCGGCGAGCTAAAGCAGCTCGATCCGGAAGGTTTTTTCGAAGGTCCGGTTGAGCTAACATCGCGCCAGCCGGTGCGTTATCGGGCTGGCCGCGATGATGCCGAGTGGGCGGTGACGGACCCCTACAGCTTCGGCCCGGTTCTCGGGCCGATGGACGATTATTTCGTCCGCGAAGGATCGCATCTGCGGCTCTTCGACAAGATGGGCGCACATCCTCTAAAGCTCGAAGGCGTCGAAGGTTTTCATTTTGCCGTCTGGGCTCCCAATGCCAGGCGCGTTTCCGTCGTCGGTGATTTCAACAATTGGGATGGTCGCCGGCATGTGATGCGCTTCCGCAAGGATACCGGCATCTGGGAAATCTTCGCACCTGACGTCTATGTCGGTTGCGCCTATAAATTCGAAATCCTCGGCGCCAATGGCGAGCTTCTGCCGCTAAAGGCCGACCCCTATGCGCGGCGCGGCGAGTTGCGGCCGAAAAACGCTTCCGTCACTGCGCCGGAACTGACGCAAAAATGGGAAGATCAGGCTCACCGCGAACATTGGGCGCAGGTGGACCAGCGCCGCCAGCCGATCAGCATTTACGAGGTTCACGCCGGTTCCTGGCAGCGTCGCGAGGACGGCACTTTCCTCAGCTGGGACGAAATGGCCGCGCAGCTCATTCCCTATTGCACGGATATGGGCTTCACCCATATCGAGTTCCTGCCGATCACCGAACATCCTTACGATCCCTCCTGGGGTTACCAGACGACCGGCCTTTACGCCCCGACTGCCCGTTTCGGCGATCCGGAAGGCTTTGCGCGTTTCGTCAACGGCGCGCACAAGGTCGGTATCGGCGTGCTCCTCGACTGGGTCCCGGCCCATTTCCCGACTGACGAGCACGGCCTGCGCTGGTTTGACGGTACGGCGCTTTACGAACATGCCGATCCGCGTCAGGGTTTCCATCCCGACTGGAACACGGCCATCTATAATTTCGGTCGCGTCGAGGTGATGTCCTACCTCATCAACAACGCGCTTTATTGGGCCGAGAAATTCCATCTCGACGGCCTGCGTGTCGATGCGGTCGCCTCGATGCTCTACCTCGATTATTCCCGCAAGGAAGGCGAGTGGATCCCCAACGAATATGGCGGGCGCGAAAATCTGGAAACCGTGCGCTTCCTGCAAAAGATGAATTCGCTCGTCTACGGCACCCATCCGGGCGTCATGACGATCGCGGAAGAATCAACCTCATGGCCGAAGGTGTCCCAGCCCGTCCACGAAGGTGGTCTCGGTTTCGGCTTCAAATGGAACATGGGCTTCATGCACGACACGCTGAGTTATTTCTCGCGGGAGCCGGTGCATCGCAAGTTCCACCATCAGGAACTGACCTTCGGTCTGCTTTACGCCTTCACCGAGAATTTCGTGTTGCCGCTTTCCCATGACGAGGTGGTGCACGGCAAGGGATCGCTGATCGCCAAAATGTCCGGCGACGACTGGCAGAAATTCGCCAACCTGCGGTCCTATTACGGTTTCATGTGGGGTTATCCAGGCAAGAAGCTGCTGTTCATGGGCCAGGAATTCGCCCAATGGAGCGAATGGAGCGAGAAGGGCGCGCTCGACTGGAACCTTCGCCAATATCCGATGCATGAGGGCATGCGCCGCCTCGTGCGCGATCTCAACCTCACCTATCGTTCGAAAGCCGCGCTGCACGCCCGCGACTGCGAGCCGGAAGGTTTCCGCTGGCTGGTGGTCGACGATCACGAAAATTCCGTCTTCGCATGGCTGCGGTCGGCACCGGGCGAAAAACCGGTGGCGGTTATCTGTAATCTCACCCCGGTCTATCGGGAAAACTATTATGTGCCGCTGCCTCTGGCAGGGCGATGGCGGGAGATTCTCAACACCGATGCCGAAATCTACGGCGGCAGCGGCAAGGGAAATGGCGGACGTGTTCAGGCGGTCGATGCCGGTGGAGAAATCGGGGCGATGCTCGTCCTGCCGCCTTTGGCGACGATCATGCTCGAGCCGGAAAACTGACAGACAGAGAGGGAGGACACCATGTCGGAAAAAAGAGTTCAGCCACTGGCGCGTGATGCAATGGCCTATGTCCTCGCAGGCGGAAGAGGAAGTCGCCTGAAGGAACTGACGGACCGCCGCGCAAAACCCGCCGTTTATTTCGGCGGCAAGGCGCGCATCATCGATTTTGCGCTCTCCAACGCGCTCAATTCCGGCATTCGCCGCATCGGCGTCGCCACGCAATACAAGGCGCACTCGCTTATCCGCCACCTGCAGCGCGGCTGGGACTTCTTCCGCCCCGAACGTAACGAGAGCTTCGACATTCTGCCGGCCTCGCAGCGCGTCTCCGAAACGCAGTGGTATGAAGGCACCGCCGACGCCGTTTACCAGAACATCGACATCATCGAACCCTATGCCCCGGAATATATGGTCATTCTGGCCGGCGATCACATCTACAAGATGGATTACGAATACATGCTGCAACAGCATGTGGATTCCGGTGCCGACGTAACGATCGGATGCCTGGAAGTGCCGCGCATGGAAGCAACCGGTTTCGGCGTGATGCATGTGAACGAAAAAGACGAGATCATCGACTTCATCGAAAAGCCGGCCGATCCGCCCGGTATTCCCGGAAATGAGGGTTTCGCGCTCGCTTCGATGGGCATCTACGTCTTCCACACGAAATTCCTGATGGAAGCGCTGCGTCGCGACGCCGCCGACCCGACCTCTAGCCGCGACTTCGGCAAGGACATCATTCCCTATATCGTCGAACACGGCAAAGCCGTCGCTCACCGCTTTGCCGATTCCTGCGTTCGCTCCGATTTCGAGCACGAGCCCTACTGGCGCGATGTCGGCACGATCGATGCCTACTGGCAGGCCAATATCGACCTCACGGATGTGGTGCCTGACCTCGACATCTACGACAAATCCTGGCCGATCTGGACCTATGCCGAAATCACCCCGCCGGCGAAATTCGTGCATGACGATGAGGATCGCCGTGGTTCGGCCGTGTCGTCGGTAGTTTCCGGTGACTGCATCATTTCCGGCGCCGCCCTCAACCGCAGCCTGCTGTTCACCGGCGTGCGGGCCAATTCATACTCCCGCCTTGAGAATGCCGTAGTACTGCCGAGTGTGAAGATCGGGCGTCATGCCCAGCTCAGCAACGTCGTCATCGACCACGGCGTGGTCATTCCCGAAGGGCTGATTGTAGGAGAAGACCCAGAACTGGATGCCAAACGTTTCCGCCGCACGGAAAGCGGCATCTGCCTTATCACCCAATCGATGATCGACAAGCTGGACCTGTAGAGCCCATGAATGTCCTTTCGGTTTCATCCGAAATCTATCCCCTGATCAAGACCGGAGGGCTCGCCGACGTTGCCGGCGCGCTCCCCATCGCGCTCGAAGCCCATGGCGTCAGAACGCGCACATTGATACCCGGATATCCGGCGGTGAAAGCCGCCGTGACGGACCCTGTCAAATGTTTCGAATTTTCCGATTTGCTCGGTGAAAAAGCCGACGTGCTCGAGGTGCGGCATGAGGGGTTGGATCTCCTCATTCTCGATGCACCCGCTTATTACGAGCGGTCCGGCGGACCTTATCTGAACCAGACCGGCAAGGATTATCCTGATAATTGGAAACGTTTTGCGGCATTGTCGCTGGCGGCCGCCCGGATTGCCGCCGGCGCACTTCCCGGCTGGCGGCCGGATATGGTGCATGCCCATGACTGGCAGGCCGCCATGACCCCGGTCTATATGCGTTATGCCGAAACGCCGGAAATTCCGAGTCTCCTCACCGTCCATAACATTGCCTTCCAGGGTCAGTTCGGCGCCAATATCTTCAGCAAACTTGAATTGCCCGCGCATGCTTTCGGCATGGAAGGCATCGAATATTATAACGATGTGAGCTTCCTCAAGGGCGGTTTGCAGACGGCGACGGCACTCAGCACCGTCAGCCCCTCCTATGCGGAAGAAATCCTCACCCCGCAATTCGGTATGGGACTGGAAGGGGTGATCGGCAGCCGCGCCCATGTGCTGCACGGCATCGTCAATGGCATCGACGCCGATGTCTGGAACCCGGCCACCGACCATTTGATCCACGACAATTATTCCGCCGCCAATCTGAAGAACCGCGCCCTGAACAAGAAGACGGTCGCCGAACATTTCCGTATCGATGAAGATGACAGCCCGCTTTTCTGCATCATCTCCCGCCTCACCTGGCAGAAGGGCATCGATCTCATGGCGGAAGCCGTGGACGAAATCGTTTCCCTCGGCGGCAGGCTTGTGGTGCTGGGGGCGGGCGAAGTGGCACTGGAAGGCGCGCTTCTTGCGGCGGCATCCCGTCACCATGGCCGCGTCGGTGTTGCCATCGGTTACAACGAGCCGCTATCGCATCTCATGCAGGCGGGCTGCGATGCAATCATCATTCCCTCACGCTTCGAGCCCTGCGGGCTGACACAGCTTTACGCGCTGCGTTATGGCTGCATTCCGGTTGTCGCCCGCACCGGCGGCCTTGCCGACACCGTAATCGACGCCAATCACGCCGCGCTTGCCAGCAAGGCGGCGACCGGCGTGCAATTTTCACCCGTCACACTTGATGGTCTGAAACAGGCGATCCGCCGGACCGTCCGTTATTACCACGACCCCAAACTGTGGACACAAATGCAGAAACTCGGCATGAAATCCGATGTTTCCTGGGAAAAAAGCGCCGGTCTTTACGCCGCGCTTTATAGCCAGCTTATTTCGAGAGGCCATTGAAACAATGATCAAGACCATCAAGACGACGCCCTATCAGGACCAGAAGCCGGGCACTTCAGGCCTGCGCAAGAAGGTGCCAGTCTTCGCCCAGGAAAATTACGCCGAGAACTTCATCCAGTCGATCTTCGACGCGCTTGAAGGTTTTCAGGGCCAGACGCTGGTGATCGGCGGCGATGGCCGTTATTACAACCGCGAAGTTATCCAGAAAGCTATCAAGATGGCCGCCGCCGCCGGTTTCGGCAAGGTTCTGGTCGGTCAGGGCGGCATTCTTTCCACGCCCGCCGCCTCCAACATCATCCGCAAATACAAGGCTTTCGGCGGCATCGTGCTCTCCGCCAGCCACAATCCGGGCGGCCCGAACGAAGATTTCGGCATCAAATACAATATCGGTAATGGCGGTCCCGCCCCTGAAAAGATCACCGACGCGATCTATGCCCGCTCCAAGGTCATCGACAGCTACAAGATTTCCGATGCCGCCGATATCGATCTCGACAAGGTGGGAAGCTTCAAGGTGGATGAGCTGACGGTCGATGTGATCGACCCGGTTGCTGACTACGCCACACTGATGGAAGAACTGTTCGATTTCGCGGCCATTCGCACTCTCATCGCCAGCGGCTTCAAGGTCGTCGTCGATTCCATGAGCGCCGTCACCGGCCCCTATGCCGTGGAAATAATCGAAAAGCGCTTGGGCGCACCGAAAGGCTCGGTCAGGAACGCCACGCCGCTGCCGGATTTCGGCGGCCACCATCCCGACCCCAACCTCGTGCACGCCAAGGAGCTTTATGACGATGTCATGAGCCCGGAAGGCCCAGATTTCGGCGCGGCCTCCGATGGCGACGGCGACCGCAATATGGTCGTCGGCAAAGGCATGTTCGTCACCCCGTCCGACAGTCTGGCGATCATCGCCGCCAATGCCAGACTGGCGCCCGGTTATGCCGCCGGCATTTCCGGCATTGCCCGCTCCATGCCGACAAGTGCCGCAGCCGACCGTGTCGCCGAAAAGCTCGGGCTTGGCATGTATGAGACGCCGACCGGCTGGAAATTCTTCGGCAACCTCATGGACGCCGGCAAAGTCACGATCTGTGGCGAAGAAAGTTTTGGCACCGGCTCCAACCATGTGCGTGAAAAGGATGGCCTCTGGGCCGTGCTTTTCTGGCTGAACATCGTCGCTGCCCGCAAGGAAAGCGTAAAAGACATCGTCACCAGGCACTGGGCCGAATATGGCCGCAACTATTATTCCCGCCACGACTACGAAGAAGTGGATTCGGACGCCGCCAACACGCTGGTCGCCATCCTGCGCGAAAAACTCGCCACACTTCCCGGCACCAGCTACGGCAATCTGAAAGTCGCGGCTGCGGATGATTTCGCCTATCTCGACCCGGTCGATCAATCCGTCAGCAAAAATCAGGGCATCCGCATCCTGTTCGAAGGCGGTTCGCGCATCGTGCTACGCCTTTCCGGCACCGGCACGGCAGGCGCGACGCTCAGGCTTTACGTGGAGCGCTACGAGGCGGATACGGCCCGTCACGGCATCGAAACACAGGAGGCGCTCGCCGACCTGATTTCCGTTGCCGATACGATCGCCGGTATCAAGGCCCATACCGGCCGCAACGAACCGAGCGTCATTACCTGAGGACTTGCCGCCCGCTCGCCACCTCGGGCACGAGACGCGACTGGAATGAGGGACGCTGCAATCGCCCCTCATTCGGCCTTGCCTCTACCTTCTCCGTTCCGGAGGAGAAACACCATCCCCTCCGGAGAGACAGACCATGCAGAACCCACTCGTTTTCCCCAAAGGCGCAACCCAGACGGAAAACGGAGCGGAATTCGCTGTTTATTCCCGGCACGCTTCCCAGATTGATCTTTGCCTTTTTGATGCAGCCGGTGAAAAAGAGACTGCCCGTCTGCCAATGAAACGCGGAGAAGATGATATTCACCGTTTGACGGTGGCAGATGCCGGTCCCGGCACGCAATATGGCTACCGCGCCCACGGAATTTACGCCCCGGAACATGGCCTGTGGTTCGACCCATCAAAACTGCTGCTTGACCCCTATGCCACCGAGATCGACCGCCCCTTCCGGCATGATCCGGCCCTGTACGCTTTTGGCGAAGAAACGGGCGGTATCATGCCCAAGGCGATCCTTTCGCAATACGAACCGCTCAAACGCCAACCGCCGCTTTTTGCCGAAGGCGGACTGATTTACGAACTCGCGGTCAAATCCTTCAGCAAATTGCATCCCGAGGTACCGGAAAACATCAGGGGCACCGTCGCGGCGCTGGCTCATCCCGCCATCATCGCGCATCTGAAAAAAATCGGCGTGGATGCCGTGGAGCTGATGCCGATCACTGCCTGGATCGACGAGCGCCACCTGCCGCCGCTTGGCCTTTCCAATGCATGGGGCTACAACCCGGTCGGCTTCATGGCGCTCGATCCGCGCCTTTGCCCCGGCGGTGTGCGGGAATTACGCGACACGGTGGCCGCGCTGCACGCGGAAGGCATTGGTGTCATTCTCGATCTGGTTTTCAACCATACGGGTGAAAGCGACATTGAAGGGTCGATTTTGTCGTTGCGTGGTCTCGACAATCTTACCGCCTTCCGTCACCCGCCGGGAGAACCCGGTGTGCTGGTCAATGATACCGGAACCGGCAATACGGTCGCCTGCGACCACCCCTATGTGCGCCAGCTCATCATCGATGCGCTCAGGCATTTCGTCCTGAATGCCGGTATTGACGGCTTCCGTTTCGATCTCGCACCCGTGCTCGGCCGAACGGCCAATGGCTTCGATATGGCCAGCGAAACGCTTGCGGCCATGCATTCGGACGCAGTGCTTCACGACCGTGTGCTGATCGCTGAACCCTGGGATATCGGCCCCGGCGGTTACCAGCTCGGCAATTTCCCCGAAAGCTTTCTGGAATGGAACGACCGCGCCCGTGACGACATGCGCCGGTTCTGGCGCGGGGATGCGGGAACCACCGGGGCGCTCGCCAATGCGCTGTCGGGGTCGTCTCCGATCTTTTCCCGCCATGGTCGCTCGAACAGCCGCAGCGTCAATTTCCTTGCCGCCCATGATGGTTTCACGCTGTTCGATCTCGTCAGCCACAACCACAAGCACAATGAAAAAAACGGCGAGAACAATCGCGACGGCCATAACGACAATCATTCCTGGAACAACGGCGTCGAAGGCCGAAGCGATGATCCCGCCATTGTCGCCGCGCGCCTTGCGGATGTGAAAGCACTACTTTCCACGCTTTTCGTCAGCCGCGGCGCATTGATGCTGACTGCCGGCGATGAGGGCGGCCGCAGCCAGCAGGGCAACAACAATGCCTATTGTCAGGACAATGAGATCAACTGGGTCGACTGGTCATCGCTTTCCCCGGAACTGATCGACCACACCGCGTTTCTTTCCGCACTGCGCAAACGCTTCGGCGTCTTTTCGCAAACCGCATTTTTCTCTGGCAAGGACGATGTGGCGTGGCTTGCTCCCGGCGGCGAACCCATGACGGTTTCAGACTGGGAAAGGCCGGACGGGACAGCCTTCGCCATGGTGCTTTCCACCTCCGATCGTGAGAGTGAAAACGAGGTCGAACTCGCCGTGCTCATCAACCGCAGCCGGGAGATTGTGCCCTTTACCTTGCCCGGCAATGGCTGGAAAGCTATCGGCACGGATTTCGGCAATCCCGCTTTCCTGCCTGCCCGTTCGGTGGTGTTTTATCTGCGCGGTTGATCGCCTGGCCCTCGCACCCTTATATGGCGTGCGACGCAACCGGAAAGAGACAAGATGGCAAAGGACATAGGGCTGGCAGAGATCAAAAGTCTCGTCGGCACGGAAATGGGCGTTTCCGAGTGGATCGTCGTCGATCAGACGATGATCGACGCTTTTGCAAAGGCAACTTTGGACGAGCAGTTCATCCACACGGACCCGGAGCGCGCCAAAGCGGAAAGCCCTTTTGGTGGCACCATCGCGCATGGGTTCCTGACGCTATCTCTGCTTTCGGCGCTCTATTACGACGCCGTGCCCCCTATTCGCGAACAGATCATGGGCCTCAATTACGGCTTCGACGCCGTCCGTTTCGTCGCGCCGGTTAAATCTGGTGCGCGGGTGCGCGGCCGGTTCATCCTGGCGGAAGCCCGCTTTCGCGGCGCCGCCATGCTGATGACGACCTATGATGTGACGGTGGAGATCGAAAACGAAAGAAAGCCGGCGCTCACCGCCCGCTGGACGACGATCACCCAGTTCAATCCGGAGGACAGGCCGGAAGATATCTGACCGACGGACCCAGGGAGAGACCGCATGCATGATGAAGCCGTAAGAAATGCTTTTCTCGTTCAGGCAAGGGCTTGCGACAGCCTCGGCTCGCCCTTTACTGCACGGCTCTGCCGCGCGGTCTCGGCGCGGCTGGACCGCCAGACGGAAGTGGGTCAGAAAATCCTCTCCTGGCCGGGTGATGTTGGCCCCTCCGGCGATTCCGTGCCCCTGCGGCTGGCGGGCGCCCTGCATGCGCTTGCCATTGAGGACAAGATCGCGCCGCTTGTCGATATCGCACCCGAAAACGAGAATACGCTGTGGCGAGCCTGCGAGGATGCGATGCGCTTTCACGCGGCCTTTATCCTCGAGAGGTTGAAATCACCACCGCAGACCAATGAAGTGCGCCGTTCGGCAGCGTTGTTGCCGGGGTTTCTGACGATTTCGGCGCTCGCCGGCAAGCCGCTGGCGCTTTCGGAAGTTGGCGCCAGCGCCGGGCTGAACCTGCAATTTGACCGTTACCAGTATCGACTGGGCGACCTTGCATGGGGTGAGAAGTCGAATGTCTTTCTTTCGCCGGAATGGCGCGGAAACGCTCCGCCGCCCGATCGTCGAATTGAGGTCATCGAGCGCGCCGGCTGCGATCTCAACCCGCTCGATCCGTCATCCGCCGAAGATCGTCTGCGGTTGATGTCCTATGTCTGGGCCGATCAGACCGACAGGCTGGAGCGAACGGCAGCGGCTCTACAGATTGCGGTGGAGAACGGCTTGCACGTCGAAAAGGCCGATGCGATCGACTGGCTGAAACGTCGCCTCGCCACGCAACATTCGGGCGTCACCCATGTCATCTATCATTCCGTCGCCTGGCAATATTTGCCGGACGCCTTGAAGCAGACCGGAGAAGCCTTGATTGCCGAGGCAGGCGCCCGCGCTACACCGGAGGCTCCGCTTGCCCGCCTGCAGATGGAAGCGGACCAGACGTCCGGCAGCGCCGCAATTACCCTGCAAATCTGGCCGACCGGCGATAAGCAGGAAATCGGCCGCGCCGATTTTCATGGGCGTTGGGTGGAATGGCGCGGCTGGAAAAACCAGCGAATTTAAACCGCCACGTCCTCAGCCGCCTCCTGCAGCAGCCCGCCGACATACTCGGCGAAGGAGCGCCAGCATTCCACCCGGAACGTGTCGTCCGCGACGCGTAACAGCACCACTTCCGCCTTGCCGAAAACGGTACGTGAGCAGGCCCCGACCGGGAATTTTGCGGGCGAAAGATCTTGCGGGCAGCCGGCATTCAGCGCCGCTTCCGCGCCGGGGCCGGAGACGATGACAGCCGTGTTGCGGTGGGAAACATCGGTTGCCGAAAACAGGCCGGGGACGGAGGCCAGTACTGCCATCAGGTCGCTCTCACCCTGATCGATCACCAGCCATTCATCCGGGCCGAGCCAGAGAGCAGAGCGCAGACCTGACGTAACGGCGCTTTTGGGGCTGGTGGGCAAGGCAAGACCAAGCGCTTCCGAAAGGGCCGGCACGGCGCTTTCCCGTGCGCGCAGCGACAGCCGCGACGCGGAAGCGGCAGGTTTAAGCGAGACGAAGGGCGAGCCGCCATGGAAATCCTCAAGCACGGATTTGCGTTTTGCGTGAAGCATATCAGCCATTGAGACGGGCTCCTTCCTTGTCGAGGAAGACCATGTCGGTCACCTCGACGGCAATGGTTTTATCGGCGAGCGGGATATAGAGCGTTTCGCCCATGCGCGCCCTGCCATCCGCTACCAGCGCAAAAGCGATGGAGTGGCCGAGGTTTTCTGACCAATAGGCAGATGTAACATGGCCGAGCATGGTCATGGGCTTCGGCTGGTTCGGATCAACAACGATCTGGCCACCCTCGTCCGGAACGATCAGCCTGTCCTTCGTCTTCAGACCCACCAGCTGTTTGCGGCCGGAGCGCGTGAGATCAGAGCGTTTAAGACCGCGAATGCCGACAAAATCCGTCTTCTTTTTCGAAACCGCCCAGCTTAGCCCGGCATCATCAGGCGTCACCGTGCCATCGGTATCCTGCCCGACGATGATATAGCCCTTCTCCGCACGCAGGATATGCATGGTCTCGGTGCCATAAAGGCAACCGCCAACGGCTTCGGCCCTTTCCCGGATGGCAGACCAGACGGCTGCGCCGTAATCGGCCGGAACGTTGATTTCGAAACCAAGCTCGCCGGTGAAGGAAACCCGGAAAAGCCGCGTCGGCACGCCGCCGAACTTGCCCTCGGCCACCGCCATATGCGGGAAGGCTTCCGGGGAAAGGTTGATACCCTCGACAAAGGGAGCGATTACTTCCCGCGCCTTCGGCCCCTGCACGGCAATGACAGCCCATTGTTCGGTGGCCGATGTCAGCCAGACGTTGAGATCGGGGAACTCGGTCTGGAGATAATCCTCCATGTGCTGGAGAACACGCGGCGCGCCGCCGGTCGTCGTCGTCACATGGAAACGGTCCTCGGCAAGACGCCCGACGACGCCGTCGTCGTAAACGAAGCCGTCTTCGCGGGTCATGATGCCGTAGCGGCAGCGGCCGGGTTTCAGCGTATCCCAGGCATTGGTGTAGATGAGGTTGAGGAACTTCGCCGCATCCGGGCCGACAACCTCGATCTTGCCGAGGGTGGAAGCATCGAAGACGCCGACGCTTTCCCGCACCGTCTTGCACTCGCGGTTGATTGCTTCATGCATGTCCTCACCCGCACGCGGGAAGAACCAGGCGCGTTTCCAGTTGCCGACATCTTCGAACACCGCACCGGCCGCCGCCTCTTCCTCGTGCATTGGCGTCTTGCGGGTGGGATCAAACAGCGCGCCGCGCGAATGGTTGATGAGCGTGCCGAAGGTGACCGGTGTATAGGGCTGGCGGAAGGTGGTGAGACCGACCTTGGGCAAATCCCGACCCAGCGCTTCGGATGCGATGGCGAGCCCGTGCATATTGGACATCTTGCCCTGATCCGACGCCATGCCATTGGTGGTGAAGCGTTTGATGTGCTCGACGGAATGCATGCCCTCGCGCACTGCAAGGCGGATATCCTTGGCGCAGACATCATGCTGGAAATCGATGAAGGCCTTGACCCCGGTTCCTTCACCCGCGCCCTCGGCAGCGCCGATCATGCCGCCGGTCCAACCACGGGCATTTTCGCCGGAAAACTCCACAGCGGAACCGCTGGCAGCGGCCGCCTCGGCAATCAGTGCGGAGAGATCGTCCGTGCCGTTGCAGGCGCCGACGGAAACACAGTCCTGCACATGGATATCAGGCAGGAAGCGCTGGTTAGCCGCGTCAAACTTCAGCTTGCCGCGCGATTGCGAGAAGAGATGCACAGACGGGGTCCAGCCGGCGGAAACGACGAGCGCATCAATGGCGATCTTGCGTTTGTTGGAGCCGCCATTGCGGCCAACGGTCATGGACGACACACGCAGACGGCCGGCCGTATTATAAACGCTGTGGCCCGCCAGCACTTCGATGCCGAGTGCCCGTGCCTCGTCCAGCAGCAGCCGATCCGGGTTTTCGCGGCAGTCGACGATGGCGGCGATCTTCACGCCGGCCTTCTTCAGGTCGAAGGCCGTTTCATAAGCCGAATCATGGGCGGTGTAGACACCGACATTGTGGCCGACAGCCACCCCGTAGTGATTGAGATATGCGCGCGCGGCCGACGCCAGCATGATGCCGGGACGGTCGTTATTGGCGAAGACCATGTGGCGCTCGATCGCACCCGCCGCCAGAACGACCTTTTTGGCACGCACCTGCCACAGCCGCTCGCGCGGCTGCTGTCTGGCGGGCGTGGCGAGATGATCGGTCACGCGTTCGGCCAGCGCCACAAAATTGTGGTTGTAATAACCGAAAGCTGTCGTGCGGGTCAGAACACGGACGTTAGGCAGGGATTTCAGTTCAGCGAGAACCTTCTGCGCCCACTCATAGCCGGGCAGACCATCAATAACCGCACCCGTGTCGAAGCGCAGCGCGCCGCCGATTTCGGCGTTCTCATCCACCAGAATGACACTGACGCCGGTTTTCGCCGCAGCCAGCGCAGCCGTCAGACCGGCAACGCCACCACCAGCCACCAGCAGGTCGCAATGGGCATAACGGCCGGAATAATGATCCGCATCCGGTTCGCCCGGCGCTTTGCCAAGACCGGCAGCACGGCGGATGATCGGTTCATAAATCCTGTGCCACGCAGCCTTCGGCCACATGAAAGTCTTGTAGTAGAAGCCAGCCGCAAACATCGGCGAAAGAAAGTCGTTGATCGCGCTGATATCGAAGGACAGCGACGGAAAGCGGTTCTGCGAGGCGATGATCGCGCCGTCGAACACATCCTGCACCGTTGCGCGCACATTCGGCTGTTTGCGCATGCTGTCGCGCGAGACGTCGATCAGCGCATTCGGCTCTTCCGGTCCGGCAGACAGAAAACCGCGCGGCCGGTGATATTTGAACGAACGGCCGATCAGATGCACGCCGTTTGCCAGAAGCGCGGAGGCAACCGTGTCGCCCTCCAGCGCGGAATAAATCTTGCCATCAAAGGTGAAGCGCGCGGTTCTGGCGGGGGTTAGGCGACCTGCACCCTTGATACGATAATCGCCGCTCATCGCGCCGCTCCCTTTTCTGCGGAAAGAACCGTCTCGGCATCCGGTTTCGGCTCACCAGCCTTGTAGGTCATCAGAAATTTGTCGGTGACGGAGTGGCGTGCGGCGTTGAAGAACCGGCCGCAACCGTGAATATGGCGCCAGCGCTCGAAAACAAGGCCCTTGTCATTGTCGCGGATGAAGAAATATTCGGCGAAAGCCTCGTCGGAAATATCGGCGATATTTTCCGGCCGGGCGATATGGGCTTCACCTGCCCAGCGGAATTCCAGTTCGGAACGGTCTTCCCCGCAATAGGGGCAATGGATCAGAAGCATCGTCGTTCCACCTACAGAGAATTTTCCGGAAGGACGCTTCCGGCTGGTTGGTCACATAGCCGCTTTCCCATCGCCACGAAGGGGGAAAGCCGCGTCAGAAGCTGCGCGAAATTGTCGAAGGGGCGTAGCGCCGAGGCCCGGCCCATATTGACGATGGCTACCGCCATCATGTCGGTGTCGATCGCGAAGGGATAGTCCTGCCCGCCATCCTCCTTCTCGCCGACGAAATAGACCATCTTGTCCGCGAGACTTGGAGCACACAGCAGCAGGCCTTTTTCCGCCACGAAAGGCCAGTCTTTCTCACCCTGCATCTTCGCAATTTTCTGACTGCGAAAATCTTCGGCCTCGGGAATGATGCTGCCGACGGGCACGACCGCGGCCGCGCCGGATATATTGATCGCGAGCACAGCCGCCGCCAGCATCAATGCGCCACCGCGGCCGCGGCGGCCTCATCGATGAGCCGGCCGGTGCGGAACCGGTCGAGTGTCAGCCCGGCGGCAAGGCGATGCGGTTCGCCGCGGGCGATGAGATGGGCAAAAAGATTGGCGGAACCCGGTGTCGCCTTGAAACCACCCGTGCCCCAGCCGCAATTGACGAAGAGGTTCGGTACCGGCGTCACGCTCTGGATGGCGGAACGGTCCGGTGTGTTGTCGGTAATGCCGCCCCATTGGCGCATCATCTTGACGCGACGGAAGATCGGGAACAGCTCGCAGATGGCATCAAGCGTATGGGTGATGATCTGCAGGCCGCCGGTCTGGGAATAGGAATTATACTGGTCGGTGCCCGCACCGATAACCAGTTCCCCCTTGTCGGACTGCGAAATATAGGCATGCACCGTGTTGGACATCACGACGCAAGGGAAGATCGGCTTTAGCGGTTCCGACACCAGCGCCTGCAGCGGGTTGGAATGCAGGGGCACCCGCACATCCGCCATCTTCATGAGAACCGAGGAGTGGCCGGCGGCGGAAACGCCGATCTTCTTGGCGCCAATGAAACCGCGATTGGTTTCGACGCCCGTCACTGCCCCGTCCGGTCCGCGCCTGATGGCCGTGACCTCGCAATTCTGGATGATGTGCACACCGCGATCAGAGGCGGCGCGGGCATAACCCCAGGCCACCGCATCATGACGCGCCGTGCCGCCACGGCGCTGGAGTGCTGCGCCGTTGATCGGATAACGCGCATTGCCGGAAATATCGAGCGGCGGACAATAGGCTTTGGCCTGTTCGGGCGTCAGCCATTCATTGTCGATGCCATAGAGACGGTTGGCATTGATGTGCCGGCTGAAAGACTGCCGGTCGTGAATATTGTGCGACAGCATCATCACGCCGCGCGCCGAATACATCACGTTGTAATTGAGATCCTGGCTCAGGCCTTCCCACAGTTTCAGGGAATGCTCGTAAATATCCATGCTCTCTTCATAGAGATAGTTGGAGCGGATGATGGTGGTGTTGCGCCCGGTATTGCCGCCGCCAAGCCAGCCCTTTTCCAGCACCGCGATATTGGTGATGCCGTGTTCCTTGGCAAGATAATAGGCCGCACCAAGACCGTGACCGCCGCCGCCGATGATGATGACATCATAATCCTTGCGCGGCTCGGGTGATGCCCATTGCGCATCCCACCCTTTATGACCCCTGAGCGCCTCGCGCGCCACGGCAAAAACGGAATATTTGCGCATTCGCAATCTGCTCCTCAAGAACCGGCCAGAAACCGGAAGCATAGTTCCGGCCCGTATCATACACATGGCAAATCGAGATGGGAGGCAATATCCATTTTGCGACGCCGCAATGGTTTTGTTTCGACATGACCGCGGGATTGGCGGAGGGGTCGCATTTTAGCTGTTGTTTGCGGGTTATCGGCTGGACTTGGCGTAAATGATCTGATAATGCACGACACCAATCGCACGGCTAAAAAGCCAAGCGAACGATTTTTTGTTTGCCTGCGAATGCCTTTATTCGCACAGCAAGATAACCAAGCTAAAGGAACGGGTTTAACGTGCAGGTACTAGTCCGCGACAATAACGTTGATCAGGCGCTTCGCGCCCTCAAGAAAAAGATGCAGCGCGAAGGCATTTTCCGTGAAATGAAAATGCGCGATTATTACGAAAAACCCTCTCAGAAGCGCGCCCGCGAAAAGGCTGAAGCCGTTCGCCGCGTTCGCAAGCTGGCACGCAAGCGCGCACAGCGCGAAGGTCTGATCGCGGCCCCGCGCGCGAGCCGTTAATAGGCCGTCTTTTGGACGTTTTTGAATGCTTGTTGGGCGGGGGCGATCAATTCGCCGCCGCTCTTTGTGTTTGTGGTCGGAGACAAATCGTGGGACAACGATTATGAGACCGGCCTGCGAGGGAACCCACACCGAATGATCGCTGTCGATGCCTGTGTTGTGAAAAACTCCGATGCCTCCACGCGCCGGGTGCCATTGAAAAACAACAGAGGGTTTCGTGCTTCTCTGGTCGTCTGCACCGTGCTGGCCGGTCTTTCCGGTTGCGCGACATCCAACCAGACGGAAGATGTCTTCAGGATCGACCGCGCCCAGGGCTCGCAGGAAAACATCGCCTCGCTCACCTCGGTCATCAACGCCAATCCGCAGGATCCGGAAGGCTACAATGTCCGTGGCTCGGCTTACGGCCGCGCCGGCGATTCCCGCCGCGCCATCGAAGACTTCAACAAGGCATTGCAGCTGAACCCGCGCTTCTATCAGGCCTATGCCAACCGCGCGCTCGTCTATCGCAACTCCGGTCAGCAGCAGCAGGCCCTGCAGGATTATAACGCCGCCCTGCAGATCAATGCGAGCTACGATGTGGCGTTGATCGGCCGTGGCAATCTTTACCGGCAGTCGGGACGGGTCAACGAAGCCTTCGACGATTTCTCCCGCGCCATCCAGCTTGAAACCACCGATGGACGCGCATGGCACAATCGTGGCCTGATCTACCAGCTGCGTAACCAGCACGCCCAGGCCATCGAGGACTTCTCCAAGGCGATTTCCCTGTCCTCCACCTCGCCGGAACCCTATAACGGCCGTGGCCTTTCCTATGTCGCGCTGAATGACGACGAAAACGCCTTCGCGGATTTCAATCACGCTATTTCGCTTGATGGCAATATCGCAGAATCCTGGGCCAACCAGGCGCTGGTCTATGAGCGGCGCGGTGAGATGGCCAAGGCCGCCAAGTCCTATTCCCATGCGGCGCGGCTCGATCCGAAATACAAGCCGGCGCTCGATGGCGTTGCCCGCACACGCGGCGCCAGCGCCTCCTGATCGCGACAGGCACTAACAAAAAAGCCGGCGGTGCGACACCTGCCGGCTTTTTTATGAAAAACGCTAAGGCCTTAATGGCTGTCGCGACGTGCCTCAGGGGCAGCATCGCCCGCCCACAATTCCGCCTGTACCGCGTTTTGAAATTCCATGACCTCGCGCCGCATGGCGGCGTCCTCATAGCCTAATCCTGTCAGATAGGCGGCCAGTTCACGGCACTCCCTGCGCCAGAAATCATTCGCCTCCACACCATGCAGACGGTCAAGCATGGTTGCACACCGTTTTACGTCGGCAATGCGGTTCTTTGCCGGAAAGGCGATTACTTCTGAACTCGTCGTCACGCGGGCACCCTGCTCTTCGAGGAATCAATACCGACTTTTTAAAGGCGAGATGGTTAACGAAGTCTGCAGGGTGGCGGAGACAGCCCACAATAGCCGATCAAAGAGCGATTCTATGCCTGCCCGAAGCCGGAAACCGGGTTTCAAAACAGACCCGACGGAGGGAAATCATCGATTACCAAGGAATTTACCAATCAAGATTACCGAAATTTCATGCTGCGCCAGATAGAAGAAGTATATGTGTGTTGAAACAACACCGGTCTCATCGTATATTTCTTGCAAAGAAAAAAAATGCCGCAGCGCAGCCAAAAACGGAGAAATCGTTCTCGGGAGGAGAGCACCATGTATGCACCTCGTGTTTTTTTCAGCATGATCGGTGCATTGCTTACCTTTGCGGTTGCTACATATTTCATTCACGGGTCGTTCTATACGGCGTTCATCCAGACCCTCATCTGCGCCGTCCTTCTGCAAGTCGGTTATTTTATTGCGATATTGGTTCTGGTCGCCCGCGAAAAACGCCGGTTGCGCGAGACATTCGCGCATGAGCGCAGCGCTGAAACCATGACGCCGGAGACGGCAAAAAGCGCCCCGCCGCATGGCGCGAAACTGACCGATATGTGAGCTTTCAAGCATCGGCTTTTATTGCGTCGCAAAAAAATCGCTTGCATCCACACCCCTGACACTTTCTGCTGGCCAAATCCTGACGGTCGTCAAAGCAGAAGGACATCCCATGGTGAGTGGTTCACAGCCCATTTGCGTTATCATCGCTGCAAAAAATGCCTCCGAAACGATCGATATCGCCATCCGTTCCGCCCTTGTGGAACCGGAGGTCGGTGAAGTCGTCGTAATCGACGATGGTTCCACCGACACGACGAGCGATGTGGCGTATGCGGCGGATGACGGTACAGGTCGCTTGCGGGTGGTGCGATTCGAGGTCAATCGCGGACCTTCCGCTGCCCGCAACCATGCTATCTCGATTTCATCTGCGCCGCTTATCAGCATTCTCGATGCGGACGACTTCTTTTTCAGCGGCCGCTTCACCGCCATGCTCGCCGATGACGACTGGGACCTTGTCGCCGACAATATTGCCTTCATCCAGCAATCGGTTCCGGGCGCATCGTCCATGCAACCGGCCCGCTTCGAACCTGAGGCCCGGTTTCTGTCACTTACAGAATTCGTGGAAGGCAATATTTCCCGGCCCGGCGTGGAGCGTGGGGAAACCGGTTTCCTTAAACCGGTGATACGCCGCGATTTTCTGGACAAACATGCGTTGCGTTATGACGAGGCCCTGCGGCTTGGCGAAGATTATGAACTGTACACCCGCGCTCTTGCCGCCGGTGCGCGTTACAAGGTCATCCGCCACTGCGGTTACGGCGCGATCGTGCGCGGCAATTCGCTGAGCGGTCGCCACAGTACCGACGACCTTCGCCGCTTATACGAAGCGGACAGGGCCATCCTCGCCGGCTGCAGGCTGTCCGCCGACGAGGCGGCGATCCTTCGAGAACATGAAAAACATATCCGCGCCAAATTCGAACTTCGCCATTTTCTCGATGCGAAAAAGCAGAAAGGCATGGGCGGCGCGCTGACCCACGCTCTTGCGCGTCTGCCGGCCCTGCCCGCCATAACGCGCGGTATCTTGACCGACAAGACCGCCCGTTTCCGCAAACCGTCGCAGCCGATACGGGATGTCCGGTATCTTCTGGATGGCACGCCGGTCTCGTGAGGGAAAACGTCCTGCCGCGAGAATGATGGCAAGATATCCTCTCATCCGTGATGCCGGACCCGGATACCGACATCAGCCACGGCGCGTCCACGCCGTGGAAAGAGCCTTTTGCGATCAAGGACTTGATCGCGCTGGACCCCGGATCTAATGCGGCGTGACCAGGCAATCCGCCTTTAGAGATAATCCCGCTTGATCGTTTCCAGCACGGCGGAAAAACGCTCCTTGCGCTCCTCCAGCCTGCCCTCCGGGCTGAGACGCGGTTCCGCCCGGCTTGCCTGCCAGAGCGCCAACGTGGAAGGGGCTGCCAGCACCTGCTTCGCCAGTTTGCGTAGTGACCGCGATTGCGTTTCCTGCGGCCGCACCAGCACATCCCCCTCATGCGCCGGGCCTTCATGCGCCGGGACTGAGCCGGTCTCGGCAATGGCGGGGGCTGGTGGCGGCGGGAAATTCATGCCCCAGAAGCGCGAGCCCTTTTTTGCCGCCTCGGCACGGGTGGAAACAGGCACGTAACGCGGCTGATATTCCACGCCGACCGTGCCTGCCCAATCGCTCCATTTGAAGCTGTTGATCGACGGCGATGTGCTGACAGCAACCCATGGCACGCGGAACGCATCGGCAAGGATGGCGCCATGCATGGATTCGGCAACGATGAATTCCGACTGGGCGATGGCGCGGATGACCGCTTTTGCCTCGCCGCGCGGGTCGAGATAGGTCAGCCCGGCCGGTTCACACACCGTTTCCCACATGCCAAACTCCGCCGATTCCCAATGGGGAACGAAGGTCTTCTTGTGGAGTTTCGGCAGGCCTTTGAAGTCCGGCATCTCGGTGACCATGACGGCGGGATCAACGATGCCCATTTCCGGTGCCAGCCCGAGCTTGGCGGCGGTTTTTTCGCCGCGCACGCAGCGAATATCCCAGAACCCGGTGCTGGTATCCGGCACCGCGCCATAACCATAACCGCTGCCGATGACCAGCTTGCGCTGTTTCGCCGGCAGCAGGGTGTCGTTGAGAACGGTGCCGACGCCGACAAGCATCACATCGTCATGCACGTCGCGCAGGCCGGGGAGCAGAAAGTCCCACAGCCATAGATTGAGATCATCGCCGAAATTGCCGTGATGCGATTCCCAGTGGTAAGGTTTCATGAGGTCACTCCTGGGTGAAAAACATATAAATTCTTGCAGGCGAGAATTCGCTCATCTTGTCCGGACGATTTTGCCCGCGCCGAGCTCAAAAGCGGCGCGAAGAAGTGCGGGATCACGCATTGCCCACTTCAAGAGCAGCCCGAATTCGGGCACCCTGCGGCGTTTCAGATTACCCGCCTGGCTCCACAGCGCCTGTTTGCGAGCCGTGTTTTTATAGGAAGCAATCGACGCCACATCGGCCGGCCGGCGCGCAAAACGTTCCTCCAGAGTGTCAAGCGCCACCCATGTATTGAACTGCTGGCGCAGGAATTCCGGCGAGGAATTGTCGATGCTGTGGAAGATATTGACGCCCATGCCGCGCATTGCGCCGGCATCGTCACACAGCAGCGTCCGTTTCGATGCAAGGATGCAATCGCAGAAAAACAGCACGTCTTCCGCAGCTAACCGGAGCGCCGGATCGAAGCGGATCTTTTCAAACAGCGGACGGCCGATGACCATGCAGGAGAGATGCAGGAAGCTCCAGTTGCGCAGCATGACGCTTGCCAGATCCGGCAGTTCGATCACCAGCGGCCGCTCGGAAAGCCTTGCGGCACCCTCATTTTTTTCCAGTTCGGAAATGGCGAAATGGTAATAAAATTCGTCACTTGCCTGCATAGATGCCCAGTAGCATTCACCGCCGAACGCCTTGAGCGAAGAGGCCGCGTTTTGCAGATGATCAGGCGTCCAGATATCATCAGAATCGAGAAAGGCGACGTAATCGGTGCCGTCAGGCACGTTGTCGAGACCGGTATTGCGCGCACCGCCCGGCCCGCCATTGGCCTGCTTAATGACAAGAATCCGGTCTTTCTCACCCTGCGAAAGTTCCGCAAGTTCGTTTTCGATCGGATATGGCGATTCGTCATCGACGATGACAAGATCGAAATCCTGGTAAGTCTGCGCAAAAACCGATGCGAGTGCACGTCCCAAGATACCGTGCTGCTTTTGGTAGTAGGGAATGACGACAGTAAATCTTGCCATTGTTTCGCCCCTTGCGTTGATCAAGAAGTGTCGGGCCGATCCTGAAAACGGCCCGATGGTATCGGCAACTCCCAACCGGCGATCCTCCCCGCCGGCCTCCAGAAACAGGATGCTTGTATGCCCCCAGCTCCAAATGTAAAGACCATCACCACCAATGTGGGGTGGAGCGTTCTGTCAAAAACAGGGACATTCGGGCTTAAGTTTGTCACGGTCCCCATTCTCGCAAGACTGCTTTCGCCGGAAGAATTCGGCGTGGTGGCGGTAGGACTTACGGTTGTACAGTTTCTGACCATGATCGCCGGCGCCGGGCTGACCTCGGCGCTGATCGTCGAAAAGGAAGAGGATATGGATACGATCCATACCGTCTTCTGGGCCAATCTGGCGATTTCCTGCACCATGGCCGCTGTCCTTTACATCTTCGCGGAATTTTTCGGCGGGCTTCTGGGGGCTGTGGAAAGCGCCTATCTGCTGCGCATCATGGCCTTCCTCATTCCGTTGCAGCTCGCCGGCGATGTCGCCTATTCGCTGCTTGCCCGGCGCATGAATTTCAGCAAGGACGCACTGTGGAGCATGGCGTCGGAAAGCATCGCGGCGGTGGTCGCTGTGGCGATGGCGCTTCTCGGCTTCGGCGTCTGGGCGCTCATCATCCAGCTTTTTGCGGCTGCCCTCATCCGGCTTGTCGGGCTCTACGCCGTTTCCCGTTATTGCCCGCGTTTCGTCATGAAACCGCGCCGTCTGGTGCCGCTTCTCGGCTTCAGCTCCGGGCTCATGGGGTCGGAAATCGCCAATTTCGTCACTTTCCAGTCGCCGATGGTGGTGATTGCCCGGCATCTCGGCCTTGCTGATGCCGGCGCTTATTCCGCCTCCAACCGCTTTGCCAGCATTCCCAACCAAGTGGTTCTGTCCGCCGTCATGGGTGTTCTGTTTCCTGCCTTCAGCCGCATGATGGACGATCCGCAGCGCCGCCGCGATGCCCTGATGTTCAGCACGCAGGTGTTGACCGTGCTGCTTGCGCCGATGATGTTCGGCCTCTGGGCCGTCGCCCAACCGGCCATGCTGGTCATCTTCGGGCAAAACTGGGCTTATGCCTGGCCTGTTCTCGGTCTTCTGGCTCTATCGAAGGCCATTCTGACGCCATGCAGCACCTTTATCCCCTATTTGAAGGGTGCGGGTTATGGCCGCGTGCTGTTCTGGTCAGCGACGATCCGCGCCATCGTCACCACACTTGCGGTCTGGCTCGCAGCACTTTACGGCACGCTGGTCGATGCCATGGTATGGCTCTGCATCGTCAATGCAGTGACGCTGGTCGCCTATTCCTGGGCCGTATTCAAGGCGAGCGATACACCGTTTTTTCGCGGTCTCTATGTCAGCAGCCGGCCGATGATCGCGGCGTTGATCATGGCGGTTTCTGTGCGTTATCTGCTTCATATCCTTGCAGACCGTATCCCCAGCGCCACCCTTCAGGTTCTTGTGGGTGCCGCCGTCGGCGGCGTCATCTATGCAGTGCTGATCCTGCTGACCGAACGCGCACTGCTCGGAAAAATCCTTGGAATGGTAAAATCGCGGCGGACGCGGGAGGCTGCAACCCAAAGTTAGTCAACTCACCCGAAAATGCGCCTCATTTCCGCCGTGAACCACGCCTTCCCGCAGCGGATTCGCCTGTCGCAACGGGAGAGGAAAACCATTATTTTGCGCTGCAACATCACGACAAATGACAAATTCACACGCTTCAGCGATTTTTAACGGCGTTTGAAATCTAATAAATTCAATTAGTTTCAGCTACTTAAATTTTTATGACAGAAAGAATGACCGAAACGCCAGACAATCACCCGCAAAATCTAAGCTTGTGTTTTTCCCGCGTCGCCACATTTTATCCCAATGTCGAAACCAGACTTTCCAAAGCGGACTTACGTTCGCTCTGGTTGTAACGCGGCGTGGGTGGACGCTGCCAAATAGGGGTGACTGATGTGACTGTCGATCAGAACCTATCCTCCCGTATCAATTTGATGCGCATATTGCTGATCTCCGGAATCGTGTTCGTCCATGTGCCGCACGATGCCGAGACCAGCCCGTTTCTTGGCCTTTACGGCTTCTTCGACTGGCTGCGCGTTTTTTTGGGCGATGCCCTGTTCCGCATCGGCGTGCCCTGTCTCAGCGCGATATCCGGTTACCTGCTGTTTCGTCGCGGCATGAGCGGCTTCGATTACCCGGCTACAATACGCTCCAAGTCCAAAACCGTGCTGCTGCCCTTCCTTCTGTGGAACGGTGCGCTGTTTGCCGCCGTGTTGCTGTTCCAGCTGTTCGACGTCGGTGTGGGTTATTTCCCCGACCTGTGGAACGCCAGCCCGCGTGAAATCATCAGCCATGGCACCGCGCTTGAGGAATTGCCGGTCAATGTGCCGCTTTATTTCCTGCGCGACCTGTTCGTCTGCATCCTCCTGTCGCCGGTGCTCGCCTTTCTGATGCGCCGCTTCGCGCTGCCGACGCTCGCCATCCTGCTCTTCATCACCGCCATGCCGGATCTGACGATCTTCATCGTCCAGAAAAAATCCATCCTTTTCAGCTTTTCGCTCGGCATCGCGCTTGCCCTGCACCGCGTCGATGTCAAGGCGCTCGATCCTTACGCCTTGCCGATCATGGCGCTGACCTTTGCAGCGACAGTGACGCTGGCGACGGGCCTCTATTTCACCGGCCCGGAATTCACCTTCTGGCTGAACATGTCGCGCAATCTGCTCGCTGTCTTCGGAGCGCTCGGTTTCTGGGTATCTTCCTCGCTTTTGATCCGCAGCCGGCTTGGCCAGCGCCTTGCCGAAACCGGAAGCCTGAGCTTCTGGATATTCTGCGCCCATTACCCGTTGCTCGTCATCATGTGGATGGTGTGGAACAAGGGCGGGCCGGACTTCTACCCTGCCTTCTACATCAGCGCGACGCTATCCGCCTTCGTCATTCTAATAATCAGCAACGCCCAGACCCGCAAATATCTGCCGTCCCTTTATGGCGTGCTCACCGGAAGCCGAAACGGCAAACGCAGGACGAATGCCGATTTCGCGGCCAAACGCAGCGCCATGATCGGCCCGCCCACATCCGAAACGCTTTATTCGCAACGACAGAGGTGAACCAATGACAACATTTGTCACCCGCGTTCAGACACGCATTCTTCTTGCCGCCGCCCTCTCCGCCACAGCTTTTGCGGCACCGCTTCACGCGCAGGAAGGCAACGGCGCATCCTTCATCGAGAACTTCGACCAGATGGACAGATCCTTCTGGTATGTCTCCGACGGCTGGAACAACGGGGCGCATCAGAACTGCACCTGGTCGAAGAAGCTGGCGACGGTGGAAAATGGCCAGCTGACGCTTGGTTTCGAAGAAGCCAAGGCCGGCGAGCGCAATTTCGCCTGCGGTGAAATCCAGACCAAGGGGCGTTATCGCTACGGCACCTATGAAGCACGGATGAAAGCCGCCACCGGCTCTGGGCTAAACTCCGCCTTCTTCACCTATATCGGCCCGACCGACAAAAAGCCGCATGATGAGATCGACTTCGAGGTTCTGGGCCGGAACACGGGTCAGGTCCAGTTGAACCAGTATATTTCCGCCAAGGGCGGCAATGAAAAACTGGTGCCGGTAGAAGGCGGCGCCGATGCCGGCTTCAACGACTACGCCTTCGTGTGGGAACCGCAGCGCCTGCGTTACTACGTCAATGGCAAGCTCGTCCACGAAGTGACGGACGAGACGAAAATCCCGCAGAACGCCCAGAAGATTTTCTTCAGCCTGTGGGGAACCGACACGCTGAAGGACTGGATGGGCAGGTTTTCTTATGCGGGCGCGACCCAGATGACCGTCGACCGTTTCGCCTTCACGGCGCTCGGCGACAAATGCCAGTTCTCGGAATCCATCGCCTGTGCCCTCAACTGATCCGTCTTTTGCACCGGAACCCCGCATGACCCATGTTCTTTATCTCGCGCATGATCTGTCGGACCCCGCCATTCGGCGGCGGGTGCTGACCTTGCTTGCAGGTGGGGCGCAGGTCACGCTGGCTGGCTTCCAGCGCGGACAGAACCAGCTTGCGGAGATTGAAGGCGTCGTACCCGTCGTGCTTGGGGAAACCGCCGACGGTCAGTTTCTGCAGCGTATGGTGGCGGTGGTGAAAGCCAGCCTCTCGCTCGGCAAGACATTGAGCGGCATCCTCACCCCCGACGTCATTCTAGCCAGAAACCTGGAAATGCTGGCGCTGGCAAAGCGCGCCATGTCGATCTATGCCCGGCAGCCGGCGCTGGTTTACGAATGTCTCGACATTCACCGCCTGCTTCTCAACAAGGGCAAGCCGGGGCAATTGCTGAATGCCGCGCAGCGTTATTTCGCCCGCGACGCCAAGCTGCTGGTGACGAGTTCTCCGGCTTTCGTGGAGCATTATTTCAAGCCGGTCTCCGGCCTTAACCTTCCCGTGCTGCTACAGGAAAACAAGGTCTTGGCGCTCGATACCTCCATCGCAGCTACGCCGCAACCGCGTGCGCCTGCCTCCGGCGAACCGTGGAAAATAGGCTGGTTCGGTGCGCTTCGCTGCCGCAAGTCGCTTGAAATCCTTGCCGACTTCGCAAGGCGCATGGATGGCAAGGTAGAAATCATCCTGCGCGGCCGGCCGGCCCATTCGGAATTTGCGGATTTCGATGGTTTTGTGGCCGCCGCGCCGTATGTGCACTTCCATGGGCCTTATAAAAACCCAGAGGATCTGGCCGAAATCTATAACGAGGTGCAATTCACCTGGGCGATCGACTTTTTCGAGGAAGGTCAGAATTCAAGCTGGCTGCTGCCAAACCGGCTCTATGAAGGCTGCCTTTATGGCATCCTGCCGATCGCGCTTGCCGGCACGGAAACCGCCCGTTTCATCGAAAAGCGCAATATCGGCTTTGTCCTGCAAAACGCGCGGCCGGACGATCTGGCCGCCCTGTTCGACCGAATGAACCCGCAAACCTATGGGAACGCCTTCAGCGTCCTTTCGGTACTGGATCAAAAACAATGGCTGACCGACCGCGATGATTGCCGTCAACTGGTCCAGCACTTGTCCTCGCTTACCACATCCGCTTCCGGCCATGCCCGGCAAGCGCAGTTTTCACCCGTGTAGTGCGTAGGGGGCAAATCATGGAAGGTCTTGGTCATTCCGGCATCAGAACTCTGATCGTCATTCCGTGCCTCAACGAGGCGAAGACGATTGAGGGGCTGCTCAACAAATTCACCGTCGCGATGCAGGGGCGTCGTTTCCGCATCGTCGTTGCCGATGGCGGCAGCACGGATGGAACCCGCGATATCGTTTCCGCCTTTGCGGCGACGGATGACCGCGTCACGCTTCTCGCCAATCCCAAGCGCATCCAGAGCGCAGGTATCAACCTTGCCGTTGCCACCTTCGGCGACGAATTCGACTATATGATCCGCATCGACGCCCATGGCGATTATCCGGACGATTATTGCCAGAGGCTGATCGACGATGCCGAACGCACCGGCGCGGATTCGGTCGTGGTCGCCATGGATACGGTCGGCCACGGCCTGTTCCAGAAGGCGACGGCGATCGCCCAGAATTCCAAGCTCGGCAATGGCGGCTCCAAGCATCGCGAAGGCGCCAAAGGCCACTGGATCGACCACGGCCACCACGCATTGATGCGGATTGCCGCTTTCGATGCGGTCGGCGGTTATGATGAGAGCTTCAGCCATAATGAGGATGCCGAACTGGATTTCCGGCTGCGAAAATCCGGTTTCCGCATCTGGATGACCGACAAGACCCGCATGACCTATTATCCGCGCGCCAGCGTCATGCCCCTCTTCAGGCAATACCTCGCCTATGGCCGCGGCCGGGCGAAGAACCTCTTGAAACATCGCTCGATCCCGAAAATCCGCCAGATGATTCCGCTCGCCGTCCTGCCGGTCTTCATCTTCGCATTGCTGTCGCTCGTGCATTGGGCGGCACTTATTCCGCTCGGCCTCTGGATCGCCGCATGTCTGGGTTATGGCTTGTGGATGGCAATAGGTCAAAAAAATCCATACGGCCCGCTCGCCGCCGTTTCGGCGATGGTGATGCACTTGGCCTGGTCCACCGGCTTCTGGCTGGAACTCCTGAAATTCCGGGGAAGAAAGGCTGTCTCATGATCGACAACACCGTCACCGGCTCACATGATTCGAAAACCGTCGATATCGGCATCTGCACCTACAGACGACCGGCGCTCGTCGCCACACTTCTGTCACTCTTCGAGCTGGAGGTCCCAGAAGGCGTCACGGTTCGCCTGATCGTCGCCGACAATGACGAGGAGCCGAGCGCCAAGGCCAGTGTGGATCGCCTGCGTGAAACCGCGCCCTTCGAAATCACCTATGTCCATTGCCCGAAGTCGAATATTTCGATTGCCCGCAATGCCTGCCTGTCGGAATGCAAGGCGGATTATCTGGCCTTCATCGATGATGACGAGACCGCCCCGCCGCACTGGCTGGCGGCCCTTCTGGAAAAGGCCGACGAGACCGGCGCGGAAACCGTTCTCGGTCCGGTTACGGCGGTTTACCGTGAAAATGCGCCAGCCTGGATGAAACGCGGTGATTTCCACTCGACAGTCCCGGTCTGGGTCAATGGCGAGATCATCACCGGTTACACCTGCAACACGCTTCTCAAGATGGATGCGCCATCGGTAAAGGGTCGTCGCTTCGCGCTGGCGCTCGGCCAGAGCGGCGGTGAGGACACGCATTTCTTCTCGCATCTCCATGCTGCCGGTGGCCGCATCGTCTTTGCGGAAGACGCCGTGCTGTCCGAACCGGTGCCGGAAAATCGCGCAAGCTTCATATGGCTTGCCAAACGCCGCTTCCGTTCCGGCCAGACCCATGGCCGTGTGCTGGCTGAAAAGAAACCCGGCGCACGTCGCGTCATGCAGGTGCTGAAGGCTGGCTCGAAAGTGCTCTATTGCGCAGTCTTTGCCGCGCTCAACGGTTTCAATGCCGTGCGCCGCAACCGCTGTGCGCTGCGGGGCGCGCTGCATATGGGGTCGATGAGCGGCGCCTTCGGCGTGCGCGAAATCCGCCAATATGGCGCGGTGGAGGCGACCTGATGGAAAACCTCGCATCTCAGCCCGATATCAGCTTCGTCATCGCCGCCTATAATGCCGCCGAGACGATTGAAGCCGCCATTCAAAGCGCGCTCGGCCAGCAGGGCGTGACGCTGGAGGTGATTGTCGTGGACGACCGCTCCACCGATGACACCATTTCGCTCGTCGAAACCATTGCCGCCACCGATCCGCGTGTCCGGCTGCTTGCGCTCGAACAGAACCTCGGTCCGGGCGGCGCACGCAATGCCGGCATCGAGGCCGCGACCGGACGCTGGATCGCCGTGCTCGATTCCGACGATGTCATCCGTCCCGAACGCGCCGCCTGCATGATGTGCCGGGCGGATGCCGCCAATGCAGCGATCGCGGTCGACAATCTCGATGTCGTCTACACCGACGGCAGGCCGATGGAGACGATGTTTTCGGAAGAGTTCCTGGAAGAGCGCCCGGTCCTCACCCTTGAGGACTTCATCTCCTCCAACATCCTTTTCCGCTCCACCTTCAATTTCGGCTACATGAAGCCGATGTTCCGGCGCGATTTCCTGAATATGGAGGGACTGCGTTTTCGCGAGGATATCCGCATCGGCGAGGATTATATCCTGCTCGCCTCAGCCCTCGCCGCCGGCGGCCTCTGCGTCATCGAGCCGAAGCCGGGATATGTCTACAATATTCGCGAAGGCTCGATTTCGCGCGTGCTCGAAATTCATCACGTCGAAGCCATGATGCGGGCGGATCAGGAGTTTCTGAGCCACTACGCGCTGCTGCCCGCCGCCATGGACGCGCAGCAGGCCAGAAGCCGCAGCCTGCGGCTGGCGCATAATTTTTTGACATTGGTGGAAGACATCAAGCGTCGCTCGATTATCGGCGCGCTGAAGACCACGATCAGAGATCCTGCCGTGCTGGGGCATTTAAGAATGCCAATCGCCATACGGCTGAGGAGGTTGCGGGACGCGATGTTTGCACCCGCGGCGAATACAGGGGTGAAAAGACAGATTTCGTGAAATTTGTGCGTGGACGAAATCTGCGCGGGGACTGGGGACAGATCAAACCTTGATGAAGGAGAACGCGATGGACCTGAACAAAACTGTCAGAAAAGCCGTCATTCCGGTAGCCGGCAACGGCACGCGGTTTTTGCCCGCCACCAAGGCGATGCCGAAGGAAATGCTGACGATCGTCGACCGGCCGGTCGTGCAATATGCCGTCGATGAGGCCATGCAGGCCGGCATCGAGCATATTATTTTCGTGACGAGCCGCAACAAGACCGCCATCGAAGACTATTTCGACAGCGCACCTGAACTCATCAACACGCTCACCCGCTCGGGCAAGACCGTGCAGGTATTGCAGCTGGAAAAGATGCTGCCCGTCGCCGGCACCGTCAGCTACACCCGCCAGCAGGTGCCGCTCGGTCTTGGCCATGCCGTCTGGTGCGCCCGTGAACTGGTGGGCAAGGAGCCTTTCGCGCTGCTTTTGCCAGACATGGTTTCCTATGGCGCACGCGGCTGCATTGCCGGGCTGATGGAGCTTTACGACGAGGTCGGCGGCAATATTCTCGGTGTCGAGGAATGCCTGCCGGAAGAAGTCTCGTCTTATGGCGTCGTCGGCGTCGGCCAGAAGGTCAGTCACGGTTTTGCGGTCACCGAAATGGTGGAGAAGCCGGAACCATCCAAGGCGCCTTCGAATTATTACCTGAACGGCCGTTACATTCTGCAGCCGGAAATCTTCGATATCCTCGCCAGGCAGGAGCGCGGCGCGGGCAATGAAATCCAGCTGACCGACGGCATGAAGCGGCTTGCCGAAAAGCAGGCCTTCCATGCGCAGAAATATAGCGGTCGCACCTTCGACTGCGGCAGCAAGCAGGGCTTCATCGCCGCCAATGTCGCTTTCTCGCTGATGCGCGCCGACATGGAAGCACAGGTTCTCGCTTCCGTGAAGGAACTGGTCGCGAACCACGAAAGCCGCGTTCGGGCGGCCTGACTTTAATCGCGCCGCCGGGGAGGCGGATGGCGCACCAATAACGGGGGGCGGGAAGGCGAGTTTGGCTCGGCTTCCCGCGTACCATTTTTAATTCACAAGGTAGGTCCATGCACCACAAGACCTTTAAATCCAGCATCGGTTTTCCGGATCCCGGCAAGGATGCCGACACGTTCATCGACCTCGACCGCCTGTGGGCGGCCGTGGTTCGCCGCGCCAATGTCATTGCTGCCTCGGTCATCGCCGCCGTGGTTCTGGCCGGCCTTTATCTGGTGCTTGCGACCCCCGTTTACACCGCGATGACGCAGGTGCTGCTGGATGAAAGCCTTTCGCGTTATGCGGAAGAGGAATCGCCGGTGCCTGCCGCCCAGATCGTAGACAACCGTATTGCCAGCGCCGTGGAAATCCTGAAATCCAAGGAAATGGCGTTGACCGTGGTTGACAAGGCCAAGCTCGATGAGAACGACATCATCGTCAATCCGCCGATGTCGCCGGTCGCACTCGTCAAATCCTCCGTGCGCGGCATCGTCGATCTCGTCCTGCCGGGCGATCCGCCGGTCTCCGAAGCAGCCCTGCGTGCCGGACGCCGCGAAAAGGCCGCCGCCGTGCTGCAGCAATCGCTGACGGTGGAACGTGTCGGCCGCAGTTCGGTCATCGCCATCTCCACCCGCTCAACCGACCGTCAGCTGGCCGCACAAATTGCCAAGACCTATGCGCAGGCTTACCTCACCGAACAGCTGAACGCCAATTTCGATGCGAGCGAGCGTGCTTCCGTGTGGTTGCAGGAACGCATGACCGACCTCAATCAGCGTGCCCAGGCGGCCGAACTGGCGGTGCAGAAATTCAGGTCGGACAATAATATCGTGTCTTCGCGCGGCGAGTTGATGTCGGAAAGCCAGCTTGCCGATCTCAACGGCCAGCTTATCGCCGCGCAGGCGGATGCCGCCACAGCCTCGGCCCGTTATGGTCAGTATAAGTCGATCATCGACCGGGGGCCGGATGCGGCGGTCGACAATGCCGTCGTTTCGGCCCGCGACACCGACAATTCAGTCATTCAGGATCTTCGCAAACGCTATATCACCATTTCCGACCGGCAGCAGGGCGTCGTGCAGCAATTCGGCGCAGACCATCCGCAGGCGGTCGCGCTGGATGGCGAAAAGAAAGAGGTTGCGCGGCAGATTTACCAGGAACTACAACAGCTGACCGGCAGCCTGAAGAACGAATACGAAGTCGCCAATTCCCGCGTGCAGTCGCTGCGCGACAATATTGAAGGCGTTGCAGGCCGCAATTCGCAGGCTAATATCACCATGGTGCAATTGCGCGAACTTGAGCAGCGGGCAACCGCGCTGCGCACCCTCTACCAGTCCTATCTCGGCCGTTTCGAGGAGGCTTCGCAGAAGCAGTCGCTGCCGATCGCCAAGGCCCGCATCATCTCCGAAGCGGGTTTGCCGACCGCACCTTCCAGCCCGAAAAAGACCATGACCATGGCGCTTTCGGTCATTCTCGGTCTGATGCTGGGTGGCGGCATCGCAGCGCTTCTGGAATTCCGCGACCGGTTTTTCCATACCGGCAACGATGTGCGCGACAATCTACGCATGCGTTTTCTGGGCTATCTTCCCTTCATCGGCGAAAGGGGCGTGGAAACGGCCAAACCGGGCAGCAGTGCCGCTACTCCCGGCGGCGAGAATGCCACGCTGGATGAAAGCGGTCAGGTCTCGTTCCAGAAAATGCTGCGCCTTGCGGTCGACAGCCCGCGCTCCAGCTTTGCGGAGACGCTTCGCAACGTGAAGCTGACGGCGGATGTCGTCATTCAGGAACGCCAGTGCCGGGTCATCGGCGTCATCTCCTGCCTGCCCAACGAGGGCAAGTCGGTCGTCGCGCTCAATCTGGCCGGGCTCATCGCCTCCACCGGCAAGCGCACGCTGGTGGTGGATGCCGATATTCGCAACCCCGGCCTCAGCCGCATGTTGACGACACGGCAATCCGCCGGTCTGGTGGAGGTCGTCCTTGACGAAGTTCCGTGGACGCAGGCGGTGAAGGTCGATACCCGCACGAAGATGGGCATCCTGCCGGTTTCCACCAGCAACCAGTTCGCGCATTCGAGCGAGCTTCTCGCCTCCTCCGGCATGCGCAAATTCATCGATCAGGCCCGTGAGGCCTGCGACTATATCATCGTTGACCTTGCACCCGTCGTTCCCGTCATCGACGCGAAGGCGTTTGCGCCGCAGGTGGATGGTTTCGTTTTCGTCACCGAATGGGGCAAGACGCCGATCCAGATGGTGCAGAACCTGATGGCAAACGAACCGCAGATCGCCAACAAGACGCTGGGCATCGTGCTCAACAAGACCGACATGACGGAATTGCAGCGTTATGCCGGCCCCGGCGGTTCGGAGCATTATCACGAAAGCTTCTCGGCCTATTACGGCGACGCCAAGCCGCCTGTGAAGGAAAATGCCTGACAAAAACGGCCCGGGAAACCGGGTCGTTTTTGTTCGATGGAAGTTTAGAACGACTGCCTATGGCATTACCCCGCAAAACTGCGCATTGATGGCGACAACGTCATAGTCAAGCAGGATCAGTTTCATGCCATCACCCATCGCCTTTGTGTCGCGGATGAATGCGGAAGCGGAAGACGTCTGGAAGCACGCGCTTCGCGCCGCCATGCCGGGAGAGGAAATCCTCTCATTTTCCGAATTGAACAATGAGCAAAAACGGGCCGTGGATTTCGCAATCGTCGCCAATCCCGATCCGGCCGACATTGCAGCACTGCCGGGTCTCACATGGATTCACAGTCTTTGGGCCGGCGTCGAACGGCTGGTGCTGGAACTGGGCGACAAGGCGCCGCCCATCGTTCGGTTGAAGGATCCGGAGCTTTCGCGCGTCATGGCCGAAGCCGTGTTGGCATGGACCTATTATCTGCAACGCGACATGCCGGCCTATCGCGACAACCAGCAAAAGGCGCTCTGGCAGGAATTCGACTACCGCCATCCGCGCGAGATGACCATCGGCCTCCTTGGCCTTGGCGCACTCGGGACAGCCGCAGCGGAACGCCTGCTGCACGCGGGCTTCAACGTTGCCGGCTGGAGCCGCTCGGCGAAGGCGATAGAGGGCGTGGAAACGCTGACCGGCGATGACGGGCTGCAGGCACTGCTGGAAAAAAGTGACATCCTCGTCTGTCTCGTGCCGCTCACCGATGCGACACGCGGCCTTCTCGATGCCCGCCGTCTCGCCTCCATGAAAAACAGCGCAGCAATCATCAATTTCGCCCGCGGCGCGGTCATCATTGCCGACGACCTGGTCGCGGCACTCGATTCTGGCCAGCTTTCGCATGCCGTTCTCGATGTCTTCGAGCAGGAGCCGTTGGCTGCGACGTCCCCATTCTGGCGGCATCCGAAGGTCACCGTCCTGCCGCATATTTCCGCACCGACAAGCCGGGAAAGTTCGGCCCGGATCGTCGCCGGCAATGTCGACACATGGCGCAAAACAGGTGCGCTGCCGGAAACGGTCGATATGGCGCGTGGTTACTGACCGCGCGGCAAAATGGCGGCCGCCCTATTCGGCCGCCACCGCTCCGCCCGCATGGGCCAATTCGACAGCCGAGATGATCTGCTGCTCGTCATAGGGCTTGGTCAGCAGCACCGCATTTTCCGGCGCACCTTCAGGCATTTGGCTATCACCCGTCGCAAAAACGACGGCCAGGCCCGGCTTGCGGCGCAAGGCCTCCACCGCCAGTTCGTCGCCCTTCATGTCGGGCAGGCCGATATCGGTGACGAGAACGTCGATATGTTGCGCCTCTACCGCTTTTAGCGCCTGTGCCGCATTTCCGGCCTCGATGACGATGAAGCCGAATTCGGACAGCATCTCCATCGAATTCATCCGGATCAGCTCGTCGTCCTCGACGAGAAGGACGCGTATCATGCTGTTTTCGTTTTCAGAGGACCGCACTGCTTCCGCTGGGTTTGAATGACCCAATGCAGATGCAGGCCGTGCCTTCGACGATGAAACCTGCTTGCGATTGGCGATGACATGGCGGATGCGCCGCGCCAGCGCTTCCCGCGTGTAAGGCTTGGAAAGAAGTTCCACCCCGGCATCCAGCTTGCCGCCATGCACGATGGAATTTTCGGTATAACCCGAGGTGAAGAGGACGGCGAGATTGGGCAGCCGTTCCTGCGCGCGGCGCGCCATTTCCCGGCTTTTCAGGGGACCCGGCATCACCACATCGGTGAAGATGACATCGATCGGGATGCCGCTTTCCACCACCGTCAAACCGGCCTGCGCATCACGGGCGGTGAGCACGCGGTAACCAAGATCGCTCAGCGTCTCGACAACCGTGCCGCGCACCTCCTCGTCGTCCTCCACCACCAGAATGGTTTCCGTTCCGCCCTCGACGGGACCGGTATGGACGATGACCTCCCGATCCTCGTCGGCGGCCGAGCGCGGCAGATACATCTTCACCGTCGTGCCCTGCCCCACCTCGCTATAGATGTTGACGTGGCCGCTGGACTGTTTTGCAAAACCATAGACCATCGAAAGGCCAAGGCCGGTGCCCTTGCCCTCCGGCTTGGTTGAAAAGAACGGCTCGAAGACCTTTTCCAGAATCTCAGCCGACATGCCAGAACCCGTATCCGTCACGGCCAGCATGACATATTGCCCCGCCGAAACCTCGGAATGTTTGCGGGCATAATCACGGTCGAGAACCGCATTGCCGACCTCGATCGTCAGCTTGCCGTGCCCTTCCATGGCATCGCGCGCATTGATCGCCAGATTGAGCAGGGCATTTTCCACCTGGTTGGGGTCGGCATAAGTGTTCCACAAGCCGCCGGAGGTGATGACCTCCACCTCGATCGCTTCACCGAGAGAACGGCGCAGCAGATCATCCATGCCGGTGACAAAACGGGCGATGTTGATGACGCGCGGTTCCAGCGCCTGACGCCTCCCGAAGGCCAGAAGCTGGCTGGCGAGCTTTGCGCCACGATGGACGCCGGCAAGCGCATTGTCCAGCCGCCGCTCGGCCCGCTCATTGCCGATCACATCCTTCGACAGCAATTGCAGATTGCCCGCAATCACCTGAAGCAGATTGTTGAAATCATGCGCCACGCCGCCAGTCAGCTGGCCGATGGATTCCATTTTCTGCGCCTGCTGCAAGGCTCTTTCAGTCTGGCGGCGCTCGGCCATTTCCGTCTCGACGCGGGCTTCAAGACCCTCGTTCAGCTGCCGAAGCTGCTCTTCCGCCCGGATGCGGTGACGAATCTCGCGCTCGAGATTGCTGGCATGCTCCTTGAGAGTGTTTTCCGCCCGTCGCTGTTCGGTAATATCCGTGTGGACACCAACCCATTCGGCAATGGCGCCGGCCTTATCGAAAATCGGCACGCCGCGGATCGCAAAGGTGCGGTAGAGCCCGTCATGGCGGCGCACGCGATGTTCCCACACATAGGTCGCCTTGGCGGAAACCGCCTTTTTCCAGCTTTCGAGCGAATGTTCGCGGTCGTCGGGATGCACCGCTTCAACCCAGCCGGCACCCTGATATTCATCGAAACTCTGCCCGGTCAGCGCGCCCCAGGCGGGCTGCTCCCCCAGCATCCTTCCATCGGCGCTGTTGGTCCACAGCACCCCGTGCACGGCATCCACCGCAGCACGGAAACGATTGTTACTGAGCACGATTTCCTGCTCGGACCGCTTGCGGTCCTCGATATCGATGATCAGCACATAGATGCCGTCGATGGAACCATCGGCGATATAGCGTGGAACATAACGGATTTCGGCAGCGCGGGTGGTGCCGTCCGGCCTGCGGATCATGGTATCGGAAACGATCTTTTCACCGGCAAGCGCCCGGTCAAGATAGGCCCGTCGCGCCTCGAAAAACGCCTCACCGACGATTTCGGGAACGCTGCGGCCGATTACCTCTTCAGCGCTGCGGCCGAACCATTCCAGATACCCGTCATTGGCGAATTTATAGACATAGTCGCGATCAACATATCCCACCAGGATCGGCAGGGCGTTGGTAAGCCGGCTCAGTTCCTTACGGCTCTGCTCCAGCGCCTCCACGGCCTTCACCTTTTCGGTGTTTTCAAGGACGGTGCACAAAACGCCATCCACCGTGCCGCCTTCATTATAGATCGGCGTATAGAACAGATCGAAGATGACCTCTTCCGGCAGGCCATTGCGCATCAGCGTCATCGGCTGGTCACGATAGGCCATGACCTCGCCGCGAAAACCGGCTTCCAGAATGCGGCTGTTCCAGTCCCAGATTTCCGGCCAGATGCCGGGCACGGTCTCACCCAGCGCCCGAGGGTGATAATTGCCGGCGATCTCCGCATAACCGTCATTATAGATCATCACGTGATCCGTGCCCCACATCAGCACCTGCGGAATGGGGGAATTGACGACGGAATTGGCTTTTTGCCTCAGATTTTGTGGCCATTCGCAAATATGACCGAGTGATGTCTTCGACCAGTCAAAGCGGCGCACAAGCTCGCCCGTTTCACCGCCACCGATCGGCCATACCGGGGCAGCACGAAGATTGGTCATTCAACATCACCACAAAAACCGAGAGAAAATCTCCCGTAATACAGAACCGGATAAAAGTCCAAGAAAACAAAAACTTCCGTTTATTATTCCCGGCTTTTCGCAACTTCGGAAAAGTTCCATTTTCTTTCAGGGCGTCAGCAGGGCATCCGGCAAGGCTGCGGAACATCGCCGCCCAATGTCGCAAATTTTGCACCTGCACCCGCCGCAGCGGGCAATTGCCGGGCAATTGATTGACAATTGCCATCCTCAATACGCCAGAAATTGCCGCAAACGGAATGGCAACAAAGCAATTATTAACGCTCAATACAGGCGCTGACGGTCGCGGTGCCGTTCGCACGCGGGTCTTCGCCACACCGCGACCAGAGGGAACAACAATGAAAATACTTTTGGGTGCCACAATACTTTCCGCCGGCTTCGCCTTTTCAGGCGGCGTAGCCTTTGCCGCCGACTGTGGAAACGTGACCATCGCCAGCATGAACTGGCAATCCGCCGAAGTCGCCGCCAATCTCGACAAATTCATTCTTGAAAATGGCTATGGATGTTCCGCCGAAATCGTCACCGGCGACACCGTGCCGACATTGACCTCCATGGCCGAAAAGGGTCAGCCGGATATCGCCCCTGAAGCCTGGGTCAGTCTGCAGCCGGAAATCGTCAAACAGGGGCTGGAAGGCGGCAAGGTTGTCGCGGCCGCCAAGATCCTGTCGGATGGCGCCGTTCAGGGCTGGTGGATTCCGAAATATCTGGCCGACGCCAATCCCGACCTCAAGACCATTCCGGACCTTTTCAAACATCCCGAACTTTTCCCCGCGCCCGAGGACAAGGCGAAGGGCGCGGTCTATAATGGCCCGCAGGGCTGGGGTGGCACCGTCGTCACCGCCCAATTGTTCAAGGCGTTCGGTGGTGAAAAAGCCGGCTTCACCCTGGTCGATACCGGTTCTGCAGCGGGTCTCGACGGCTCCGTCGCCAAGGCTTACGAGGCAAAGCAGCCGTGGGTCGGTTATTACTGGGCGCCCACCTCGCTGCTCGGCAAATATGAGATGGTGAAGCTCGGCTTCGGCACCGAATATGATGCGGCTGAATGGAAGCGCTGTACATCGGTTGCCGATTGCGCCGATCCGAAGCCGAACGCGTGGCCGATCGACGACGTGCAGACGCTGGTGAGCAAGACCTTTGCCGATCGTGCCGGTCCGGCCATGGACTATCTGAACAAGCGCGCATGGACCAATGCCACCGTCAACAAGCTGATTGCGTGGATGACGGACAACCAGGCGACCGGCGAAGACGGCGCCAAACAGTTCCTGAAGGAAAACGAAGCCCTCTGGACGGGCTGGGTGTCTCCTGACGTCGCGCAGAAGGTCAAGGCCGCTCTTTAAAGACGGCGACATATCTTTCCGACAGAAGGCGTCCGCCAATGGCGGCGCCAAGTCGCATCACTGCCGAAATTCCATCCGGTTTTCGTAAGGGCACGATGCGCTTAACAAGATGGAGCGTCCCGTCTGGCATAAGCACAGACTTGCGGCGCTCTGGCGATTTTACTCCCGGAGTGCGGAGGATTTGGATCCCCGCCTCCGGTTCGTCATGGAGAACAGGATATGGATTGGCTTTTCAAATTTCCGGCCATGAATGACGATGCTCTGCGCGCGCTGAAAAAAGTGATCGACGAGGGGTTCCGGGCATTTACCCGAACCTATGGTGGCGCAATCGAGGGGCTTTTCACCCCCCTCCAGAGCTTCCTCATCTGGGCGGAAAGGCTTTTGATCGGCGCGCCCTGGCCGGTCGTTATTCTTATTGTCGGCGTGCTCGCCTGGTTCGCCAGCCGCAGCGCCACCATTGTTGCCCTCTGTTGCGGCATCCTCTTCGCCATCGGCTGGTTCGGCATGTGGGAAGACACGATGAAGACGATTTCGATGATCTTCGTCTGCGCCGTGCTGTCCATCCTCGTCGGCCTGCCGATCGGCATCGCCATGGCGCGCTCCAACCGGCTGCAGAACGTGGTCAATCCCGTTCTCGACGTGATGCAGACGATGCCGAGTTTCGTCTATCTCATTCCCGTCGTCATGCTGCTCGGCATCGGTCGCGTTCCCGGCGTCATCGCCGTCGTGATCTACGCCATTCCGCCGATGATCCGGCTCACCAATCTCGGCATCCGCATGGTCGACCACGATGTGCTGGAGGCGGCAGATGCCTTCGGTTCATCGAAGCGCCAGAAGCTCTTCAAGGTGCAGCTGCCGCTGGCGCTCCCCACCATCATGGCCGGCATCAACCAGACCATCATGATGGCGCTTGCCATGGTCGTCATCGCCTCCATGATCGGCGTGCAGGGCCTTGGTCAACCGGTGCTGAAGGCCATCGCCAACCAGTATTTTACGCTCGGCGTGTTCAACGGGCTTGCCATTGTCGGCATCGCCATCATCTTCGACCGCATCAGCCAGGCCTATGGCCTTCGCCTGCAAAAACACCGGGAAGCGGCGCATGGCTAGTCAATCGATCGAAATTCGCAGCCTCTACAAGATTTTCGGCTCCAAGGCGGCAGATTTTGTCGAACCCGTCAAAGCCGGCATGTCCAAGACGGAACTCAACGCCAAACATGGCCATGTGCTCGGCCTGCGTGATATCAACATCACCATGCCGGGCGGACAGATCACCGTCATCATGGGCCTTTCCGGCTCCGGCAAATCGACGCTGATCCGCCACGTCAACCGGCTGATCGACCCGACGGCCGGCGAAATCCTCTACGGCGGAACTGATGTCTGCCGCCTGAATGAAGCAGAGCTTCTGGAATTTCGCCGCCACAAGACGGCGATGGTGTTCCAGAAATTCGGCCTCCTGCCGCATCGCAACGTGCTGCAGAATGTCGTCTATGGCCTGGAGGTGCAGGGCATCGACAAGCGCGAGCGGGAAGAACGGGCCGAAGTCTGGATCAGGCGAGTGGGGCTGGAAGGGTTTTCCAGCCATTATCCGAACCAGCTTTCCGGCGGCATGCAGCAGCGCGTTGGCCTTGCCCGGGCGCTGACCAACAATGCCGAAATCCTTCTGATGGACGAAGCCTATTCGGCGCTCGATCCGCTGATCCGTGTCGACATGCAGACGGTGCTCCTGGAATTGCAGAAGGAGTTGAAGAAGACCGTCGTCTTCATCACCCACGATCTCGATGAGGCGCTGCGGCTGGGGGACAAGATCGCCATTCTGCGTGACGGCGAAATCATCCAGCAGGGCACGGCGGCCGAAATCGTCATGTCGCCGGCCGACAGCTATATCGAGGCCTTCGTCGAGGAGGTCAATCGCGGCAAAGTCATCCGTCTCGGCGCCATCCTCCAGCCGGAGTTTTCCGGCCAGTCGCGGCTTCAGCTCGATGCGGATATGACGGTTGAAGAGGGCCTGCGCGCGCTCGTGCGGGAAAATGTCAGCAGCGCTGTGATCGTCGGGGAAAACGGCAAGGTGCTTGGCTCCGTTACCACGGATGCCATCATGCGCTGCCTCGTCAGAACTGCCTCCGGCGAGGAAGCGGGGATGGCGGAACGACTTTCAGGCTGAACCTTCAAGCCATCTGGCCATGCCCTTCGCCGCCGCCTTGCCGGTGGCGAAACAGGCCGTTAGCAAATATCCGCCGGTCGGCGCTTCCCAGTCCAGCATTTCCCCGGCAGCGAATATGCCGGGGAGCTTTTGCAGCATGTAGTTTTCATCGAGACCGCTCCAGACAATACCGCCTGCCGATGAAATCGCCTCGTCAATCGGTCTTGGCCGCGAGAGCGGTATTTCCGCATGTTTCATTCTCGCGGCAACGAAATCATCCGGTATAGCCGCTATATCGGGAAAGATTTCCCGCAGCAGTCCGACCTTGACGGCGGAGAGACCGGCGGCCTTGCGCATGCGGTTTGCGAAACTCTCCTTCCGCCCGAGCTTCGCCAGGTCCCTGCTGAGCCGTTCCACCGTGCGTCCCGGTGCCAGATCGACGGCGAGCGAGACCTTGGCCGCCTGTTCCAGCCGGTCGCGCAACGCAGCTGAATGGGCATAAACCACGCTGCCCTCGATGCCGTGTTTCGTGATCACGAACTCGCCCTGAAAGGCTCCGGCCGGCGAAATGGTGATGGTGGATTTCACCGCCTCACCCGCAAACCGCTCTCGGAAGACATCGCTCCATTCGACATCGAAACCACAATTGGCGGGACGGAACGGAGAAAACTCCACGCCTTGAGCCGCCAGCATCGGAACCCACGCGGCATCGGACCCCAGACGCGGCCAGCTTGCACCGCCGAGCGCCAGAAGCACGGCATCGGCCTCGACTTCAACCGCGCCTGCCGGCGTCTCAAAAACCAGTCGATCGCCGGAAAAACCTGTCCAGCGATGCCGTGTCCTGATGGTAACGCCTTGCACTTCCAGCCGGGCGAGCCAGGCGCGCAGCAGCGGCGAGGCTTTCATGGCCTTGGGAAATACCCGGCCCGATGTGCCGACAAAAGTCTCCTGCCCCAGCCCATGCACCCAGTCGCGCAGCATGTCAGGCGTAAAATCGTCGAGAGCGGCGCGCAGCCTCGGTTCGGCATCGCCAAAACGACGGCGGAAACTGTCGTAGTCTTCGGCATGGGTGATGTTGAGACCGGATTTGCCAGCCATCAGCAATTTGCGCGCCACGGTTGGCATCGCCTCGAACACGGTTACAATATGGCCTGCAGCCGAGAGCATTTCGGCTGCCATCAACCCAGCCGGCCCACCGCCGATAATCGCGACCTGCCTCGCCTTCGCCAAAACCCTCTCCATCACCATCTTCGCCATTGAGAGCCTTATACCGATTTCCGGATGCGAATATATGCGATATTGAACGGCCATGTTCACGCTCGACCGCCCCGTTACCTTTTCACAGGATATCAAGAAAAGCCGCTTCATCGCCTTTGCCGCGCCGATAACCGGCGAAGAGGACGCAAAAAGCTTCCTCGTGGCGCATTCGGACCTCGATGCCAACCACAATTGCTGGGCGTGGCGCTGCGGCCAGACCTATCGTTTCAGCGATGACGGCGAACCCTCGGGCACGGCAGGTAAACCGATTCTTCAGGCCATTGACGGTCAGACGCTGGATAATGTCGCCGTTCTCGTCATCCGCTGGTTCGGCGGCATCCTGCTCGGCAGCGGCGGGCTGATGCGCGCCTATGGCGGCACGGCGGCGGCCTGCCTTCGCCTCGGTGAAACCTCGCCCGTCATCGCCTATGTCAGCGCCACGCTGAGTTGCCCCTTCTCCGATCTGGCGCTGGTAAAATCGCGCCTTTCCGCCACGCAGAACCTGCGGCTGGAGAGGGAGGATTTCACCGGCACCGGTGCGGATATGCAGCTCTCGGTTCCGGCCGAGGAAGCCGAACGGCTCACCCGGCTTTTAAGCGACCTGACCAGCGGACGCGTCAATCTCCATATTCCCGACTAGCACGCCTGTCCGAATGCGAGATTCGTGCTAAAGAAGCGCCATGTCATCTGAGCTTTCCAACCCCATCTACAATCCGCCGCTCGAACCCTGGCTCACCATTGTCCACCGGGATGATGATCTGCTGGTGTTGGACAAGCCGAGCGGGCTTCTGTCCGTGCCGGGGCGCGATCCGGCGCTCTTCGATAGCCTGATGACGCGGGTGCAGAAACAGTTTCCGAAAGCGCTGATGATCAACCGGCTGGACAAGGACACATCAGGCATCGTGCTGATGTCGTTGAACCGGCGGGCACACGCGGCAGTCGCCGCCCAGTTCGAAAACCGTGAGACACGCAAATCCTATGTGGCCGTCGTCTGGGGAGAAATCGCGGGCGAAGCGGGCGAGGTGGACCTGCCGCTGGCGATCGACCCTGACAACAAGCCCCGCCATCGCGTGGACCATGAAAACGGCAAGCCGGCGCAAAGCCTTTGGCGGGTGCTGGAACGATTGCCGCTTCCGGCAACGCGGCTGGTACTCACGCCCCTCACCGGCCGCACGCACCAATTGCGGGTGCATATGAAGGCGCTCGGCCATCCGATCCTCGGCGATGAATTTTATGCCGAGGGCGAGGCGCTCGCCGCCGCCCCGCGCCTGATGCTGCATGCGCAGGAAGTCGGCTTTCGCCATCCCGATGGCCGTGACGTCACTTATACCGTGCCCTGCCCGTTCTGAGGCCTGTGATGAAAGAACAAGACGAAAGCTTCGTGGTGGATTTTGTCGGCGGTGCGGTCGGGCACCGTTTCCGCTCCGGGGAAGGGCGTGGACAGGCCCTGCCCAAAGCCGCCGGTTTTACGAAGGGCCGCACGCCAAAAATCGTCGATGCCACGGCGGGGCTGGGGCGGGATGCGTTCCTGCTTGCGTCGCTCGGAGCGGAGGTTACGCTCATTGAACGCTCACCGGGCATGCACGCCTATCTCGCGGACGGTATTCGCCGCGCATTGGAAGCAGGCGGCGCCTATGCCGAGGCGGCAGCGCGCATGAGGCTGCTGCAGGGCGATTCACGCCAGCTGTTGCAAGAACTTTCACCCGAGGTGGTGATCGTCGACCCCATGCATCCGCCGCGCCACAACACGGCGCTGGTGAAAAAGGAAATGCGGGTGCTGAGAGAACTGGTGGGTTCCGATCCCGATCAGGTAGAACTGATGGAGGCGGCGCTTGAACATGCAACGAAGCGGGTGGTTCTGAAATGGCCGCTGCGCGCCGAGCCGATGCCGGGCATTCGCAAGCCCTCGCATCAGATAATCGGCAAGAATACCCGTTATGATGTCTTCATGATTTTCGGGAAATCAACCGAGCCGGAGGAATGATCAGCGGAAGCTGGGCTTGCGCTGTGCATTCATCAGAAGCTCGTGCCGCGAGGCGAATTCGCCGAACAGTTTTCTGAGCCGCGTCTCTTCGGTCTTGTCCAGCCGGTAACGACGGCAGAATTCCGCAACGTTCAGGATCGGCTTCGGCCGGTTCCCGTCTACGCTCCTGTTATCGATGATCTGCATGGCATCCTCCTTCAACCAGAGGGAAAACGTGACGGCGCGCTTGCGGTTCCTTATGAATTCGCATGGATGAGAAAAGGTCTTGCGGCAGCACACGGCCTCATCAAGTTTTCTTGAAACTATCGCAGGAAACGAAATCCTCCCCAAATGGTTCTCTGCATGACGTAAACGAAGGAAGGGAGACCCATGTTCCACAACAACCGATTTCTGAGTTCGACGATCTTATGCGCGCTGCTTGCCGTGCCGCTTGCCGGCACTGCCCACGCCCAGACCGCCCCGGCTGCCGAAACGAAACGGCCAAATGCGCCGGATCAGAAACCGGCTTTTGAGGGCCAGACGCGCGCGCCGCAGGCCGCGGCCCAGCCGAACATTGAAAAAACCGTCGTCGCCGAGGGTCTGCCGCATCTCTGGTCGATGGAATTCCTTCCCGATGGCCGCATGATCGTCGCCGCCAAGGAAGGCGCCATGCATCTCGTCGCTGACGGCAAGGCAGGCCCCGCAATAGAGGGTGTGCCCAAGGTCGCATCCGCCGGACAGGGTGGTCTTCTCGACATAGCGCTTGCTCCCGATTTCGAGACATCGCGTAAAATCTTCTTTTCCTTCTCCGAACCACGTGATGGCGGCAACGGCACCTCCGTGGCCTCGGCCAAGCTGACCGAAGAGGGCGATGCGGCGAAACTGGAAGATGTCTCGGTGATTTTCCGCCAGATGCCGACCTATGACGGCGACAAGCATTTTGGCTCCCGCCTCGTATTCGGACCCAATAACGAGCTTTACGTCACCGTTGGTGAACGTTCGGATGCCACACCGCGCGTGCAGGCCCAGGATCTGTCGAGTGGTCTTGGCAAGGTCTTCCGCATTGACGCGGAAGGCAAGGCTTTCGAGGGCAACCCCTTCGCCGGCCAGCAGAATGCGCTGCCGGAAATCTGGAGCTATGGCCACCGCAACCTGCAGGCCGCGGCATTGGATGGAGAGGGCAGGCTCTGGACCGTGGAACATGGCCCGAAGGGCGGCGATGAACTGAACCTGCCGAAAGCGGGCCTCAATTACGGCTGGCCGGTCATCACCTACGGCGTCGAATATAGCGGCCGGTCGGTTGGTGAAGGCGCCACCGCCAAAGAAGGCATGGAGCAGCCGGTCTATTATTGGGACCCGGTCATCGGTCCTTCCGGCATGGCCTATTATGGCGGCGACCAGATTCCCGAATGGAAGGGTGCCTTCATTGTCGGCGGTCTGGTGAGCCAGGGTCTGGTCATCCTGCATATCGATAGCGACAAGGTCGCGACCGAAAGCCGGCTACCGCTCGAAGCGCGCATCCGCGACGTCAAGATCGGGCCGGATGGCGCGGTCTATGCCGTGACGGAACAGCGCGGCGGCGAATCGCAGATTCTCCGGATCGCCAAAGCCGGCTGATAAAAAACGGATCATCGAAACAACAGGCCGCCGGAACGAAGGCGGCCTGTTTTCGTTTGCTGCAGCGTGAAACCTGCCGGAAAAAACCATGCCACAACCGCCCACCCGCCTTCTTGCCAAAATCGGACTTGCCTATGTCAACGATCAGGAACCGGGGATAGCCCGCGAAAGACGCGGGCGGGGTTTCTGCTACCGAATGCCGGGCGGCGAACTCCTGTCCGATAGTATCGAACTGAAACGCATCAAATCGCTCGGCGTGCCGCCCGCCTACAGGGACGTATGGATATGCATCGATCCATCAGGGCATTTACAGGCAACCGGCTTCGATGCGCGTGGGCGAAAACAATATCGGTATCATCCCGACTGGCACGCGCTCAGGGGTGAGACGAAATTCTTCCAGCTCAAAAGCTTCGGCAAGGCCTTGCCCGCCATTCGTCGCCGGGCCATTGCCGATATCGAGAAACAGGATCACGGGCCGGAAATGACGCTGGCCGCACTCACGCTGCTGCTTGACGCCGCCTATCTGCGCGTCGGCAACCGTTCCTATCTCGAAACTAACGGCACCTATGGCGCGACGACCTTGCTCAAACGCCACGTCTCCTTCGGGGAGACTATCGAACTGCGCTTTGCAGCAAAGGGTGGGCAGAAGGTGAAGCGCCAGCTGCGCCACCCCCGCCTTCAGAAAATCCTCGAGGAAATCGCCGATCTGCCCGGCAAGGAACTTTTCGTCTGGCAGGATAGCGAAAACCGGGTGCATTCGGTCGATTCCAGCGATCTCAACGCATACCTCTCCCGCACCGGCGGAGCCGGTATTTCCGCCAAGACGTTCCGCACCTGGGGCGGCACGCTGGCAGCCTTCTGCAATGCGATGGAGCATGTGGCGGCAGGCGAAAAACCAAGCATAAAGGGCATGTGTCAGGCGGCAGCGACCGAGCTTTCCAATACCCCCGCCATCTGCCGCAAGAGTTATGTGCACCCTGCCGTTCTCGAGATAGCGACAGATGAGAAGGCTCAGAAGAAACTCAGCCGCATTTTGAAGGTTGGGGCAAAACCCGTCTCCGGCCTCAGGGCGGATGAAAGACGGCTGCTTGCCTTCCTGCCGTAAGGCTCAGCGGCTCCCCGCCCATTCCGCCAGTTCCCGCTCGGCCCTTTCCAGCGCGCTGTAATTCAAAAGCTTGCGCAGGAAGGCCACCGTGACGGCGCGGGTTCGAAGATTATACCGGCCTTCCGCATCATCATCCCCCGGCGCCTGATGCACGTTCAGCTTTTCATAGAGGCTTTGCAGCCGGTTCTGAACGCTGCGCAGCGACAGGTTGCGGCGGCGGGCAATCGCCTTGTCGGTGAGGCCGAGTGCGACGTCGACAAGGATTTCATATTCGGAATCGGTAAAACCATGCGCCTTGCCGAGGCTCTTTTCCTGCAGGCCGCGCACTTCCCGGTCGATCACACATTGCGCCTCGATGAAGATGCTGCGCAGCGCCAGCCGCAGACGATCATCAGAGGCGGATTTCAGCACGTAGCCATAGGCAGCCCCTTCGGGCACGATACGGGAAACACCGCGCACATAGGCCTCATCGGAATAGTTGGACCAGAACAGGATGCGGGTATCCGGCCTCTCCTTCCAGATGGTACGCGCCGCCTCGATGCCGTTGCGCTCATTCATCTGCAAATCCATGACGATATGGGCGGCCCGGTTTTCCCGCGCCAGCTTTTCGCCGGTTCTGCCGTTTGCCGCCTCCAGCACATTGTCGCATTCCGGCAGGGCGGCACGCACGGCTTCATTCAGATAGGCGCGGTGCAGCGCATCGTCTTCAACGATCAGCACGTCCATGTCACAACTCCTCCCGCCGGTCGAAAGCGTTTTCCGGCAGCGTTACGGTCATGCGGGTTCCGGCTCCCGCGCCGTTGCCGCCAATATCGAACCGCGCCGAAATCAGCCGCGCCCGCGTCTTCATGTTGCCGATGCCGAGACCGCCGGAGGCCGCGCCTCCACCGCCGCCGCTGCCGTCATCACTGACAGTCACCCGCAAACCGCCATCGACGGACGAAAGCGTCACGGCAATGGTTTCCGGCTGGGCATGGCGAATGGCATTGTTGACCGCTTCCTGCACGATGCGGAACAGTGAGATGGCTACCGTCTTGTCGAGTGCTTCCACCAGCCCGTCGGTCTCGTCCATCACCGACCATTCGATCGCATATCCGCTGTCGCGCACGGAACGGTCCACATAGGTCTCGATCGCCTGCACCACGCCGAACAGTTGCAGGATGGAGGGTTTCGCCTCCTCGATAATCTCGCGCAAATCCTGCATGCAATGCTGCAGGCTGCGCACCACCGGCTCCAGCATCTCGCCCGAAACGTCGGGGGCATGGCTCATGCGTTCGATACGACGCGCCAGCCGTGTCAGATCCGCCAGCGTCTGGTCGTGCAGATCCATGCCGATGCGTTGCCGCTCCGCCTCCAGCGCCTCGGTCAATTGCAGGGCGCCCAGCCGCAGGCCTTCCTCGCGGGCATTGGCGCGCGCCTCCTCGATGGCGGAACGCTTGGCCTGCTCGGCAGCGCGGATGGCATAAAAATAGGGCGCCAGCAAATCCGCAACCGCGCGGGCGTTGGCGACATCCTCCATGGTATAGGCGTCCGACTGGTGCGACGAGCAGCTGAGGGCGCCGATGATATCGCCATGCACCTTCATCGGCACATGCAGGCGGCTATGCAGGCCGAGTTCGATGATCGGGCTCGAAAACGACCCTTCGAAATGAAAGCGCGGATCGGCGCAGGCATCGCCGCTCAACAGATATTCGACCGCACCGGAGAGAAGGGACCGGATCGGGCTGCCGGTCAGCAGGGCGGGCGGCTGCCGGCTCCAGGCGCTGACGAGACCGCTCTCATAGGCAATATGGTACTTGTCATCCAGCTGCTTGATGCAGACATCGAGATGGACGTGCGGAATGATGTGGGTGATCTCGGTGGCGACCGCCTGAATGATGGCGTTGAATTCCAGCTGCCCGGCGAGCAGCCGCGAAATGCCCATATAGTGATGAAAGAGAGCGCTTTTCGGTGTATCCAGCATGTGCGGACACCCTCCCAAGCGTCTGCCTTCGACCTGTTGCGACGAAGATGGCTTTTCAGAACGCCGCATCATCTATTCTGCGCCCGGCAATGCCGTTTCGTCCTGCGGGTTCCCGCATGCTTTCTGCGGAAACCCGCAGCAAGATTGCCGTGATCCGCCTATACAAGCCAAATCTTCTTGGTCATTCTCGCTTGTACTGGGGAACGGAGCTCCAGTGCAACGGGATTTCGTCTGTCGCCGAGGAGATTTGCGGCGGATGAGGGTTCCGGCCCCGAAAGGGCAAGCCACCAGGGAGGAAAATCAATGGCTTTCAGGAAGATGCTTCTGGCGTCGGCTGCTGTCGCGTGCGCAGCCTTGCCGATCACCGCTCATGCCGATACGTCGGCGAAAAAAATCGCGCTCTCGAACAATTACGCCGGCAATTCCTGGCGTCAGGCGATGCTGACGAGCTGGGACAAGATCACCAAACAGGCCGTCGCCGACAAGCAGGTCGCGGCCGCTGACGCCTTCACGACCGCCGAAAACCAAGCGACCGAACAGGCGGCGCAAATCCAGAACCTCATTTTGCAGGGTTATGACGCCATCGTCATCAACGCCGCTTCACCGACTGCCCTCAACGGCGCAGTGAAGGAGGCCTGTGATGCCGGCATTATCGTGGTCTCGTTTGACGGCGTCGTCACCGAGCCCTGCGCATGGCGCATCGCCGTCGATTTCAAGGCGATGGGCGAAAGCCAGATCGACTATCTCGCCAAGGCTATGCCGAAGGGCGGCAACCTGCTCGAAATCCGTGGTCTCGCCGGCGTTTCGGTGGATGACGAAATCCACGCCGGCATCGCCGCCGGTGTAGCAAAGAACCTGCAGTTCAAGATCGTCGGTTCGGTCAATGGCGACTGGGCGCAGGATGTCGCGCAGCGCGCCGTTGCCGGTATCCTGCCAAGCCTTCCCGAAGTCGCCGCCGTGGTAACGCAGGGTGGTGACGGTTACGGCGCGGCACAGGCATTTGCCGCCGCCAAGCGCCCGACGCCGACCATCGTGATGGGCAACCGCGAAGACGAGCTGCAATGGTGGAAACAGCAGAAGGATGCGGGCGGTTACGAGACCATGTCGGTCTCTATCGCCCCCGGCGTTTCGACGCTGGCTTTCTGGGTGGCGCAGCAAATCCTCGACGGCAAGGATGTGAAGAAGGATCTGACCGTTCCATTCCTGCGCATCGATCAGGCCAATCTTGAGGAAAACCTCAAGACCACCCAGAAGGGCGGCGTGGCGAATGTGGAATATTCGCAGGCGGACGCACAGAAGGCCATCGCTGCCAAATAGGCCGGACGATTTTAAGACATGAAAAATTGCGGCGCCTTGCGAGAGGCGCCGCAACCATCACGATATTCCATTTCAGATCACTGGCGTAATTGTTCATGAATGACACCATTCAGGCGGAAGAAGTCGTCGCCGCGCGCGGCGTGAAGGTCGTGTTCGGCGCGGTCAAGGCGCTGGACGGCGCTGACCTCATCATCCGTGCCGGGGAATGCCTTGGGCTTGTCGGCCACAATGGCGCTGGAAAATCCACCATCGTCAACGTCATCAATGGCGGGCTGACGCCGCATGAGGGTTCCATTTCCTATCGCGGCGATGAGAGCCGGCATGGCATCGCCGCGGCACGCGCCAGCGGCGTGCGTTGCGTGTTCCAGGAGCTATCTCTCTGCCCGAACCTCACGATCAGCGAAAACGTCCGTATCATGCATGCCGCAATCGGCGGCCGGAACTGGCGCGGCCGGGCGCTGACGACGATCCGGCAGACATTGGACGAGATTTTCCCCGGCCACGGCATCGATTGCGAGCTGACGATTGCCGAACTGTCCATCGCCGAACGGCAGATGGTGGAAATCGCCATCAATTTCTGCCGCACCCCGGAAGCTCCCAGACTGGTGATCCTCGACGAGCCGACCTCTTCGCTTGATGCCGGCCTTGCCGAGCAGTTGATGGATTATGTCCGCCGGTTCGTGCGCGAGGGTGGCTCCGTCCTGCTGATCTCACATATTCTCGGAGAGATTCTTTCGACCGCCACCCGCATCGTCGTCATGAAGGATGGCCGGGTGGTGGCCGACCGGAAGGCTGCGGAATTCACCACCCGCTCGCTCGTCGAAGCCATGGGCAGCGTCGTCAAGGAGCAGGACAGGCGGCGGGGCGAAAGCCGCAAGGCAGGCGATAAGGTGCTCTCCATGCCGGCGCGGCGCGGTGAAGGCCTCGCCTTTGAGGCCTTTCGCGGCGAGATCATCGGCCTTGCCGGCCTCGGCGGCCACGGCCAGACCGAAGCATTGCTCGATCTTTATCTCGCGCAGAACAGCAGCTGGCTGCCGCCGCGAAAGACCGATATTGCCTTCGTGGCGGGCGATCGCAGCCTGAATGGCACTTTCCCGCTCTGGAGCATCCTGAAGAACCTTTCCATCGCCTCGCTGCGGGATATTTCTTCGGCAGGCATGGTGGACAGGGGTAAGGAAACCGAGCTTGGCGCGAAATGGAAACAGCGCATCGAAATCCGCACACCTGATATGGGCAACAAGATCCTCTCTCTGTCCGGCGGCAACCAGCAGAAGGTGCTTTTCGCCCGCGCGCTTGCCACCACCGCCAGCACCGTTTTGATGGATGACCCCATGCGCGGCGTCGATATCGGCACCAAACAGGAGGTCTACGATATCTTGAGAACCGAAGCTTCCCACGGTCGCACCTTCATCTGGTATTCGACCGAGATGGATGAAATCCGCCTGTGCGACCGGGTCTATGTGTTCCGTGACGGCACCATTCAGGCGGAATTGGTGGGTGAGGAAATCACTGAGCAGAATGTGCTTGCCGCCTCCTTTTCGGGAGAGGAGCACGCATGAAACTCTCGGCAAACGCCCTTCGCCTCATCATTCCCGCCGCCTCGCTCGCCTTTCTCCTTGCCGCCGTGTTTTACATGCAGCCGCGCGCCATGAGCTATAACGGCATGAACCTGCTGTTCAATCTGGCGGTGCCGATCGCACTTGCCACCATTGCGCAGATGCTGATCATGTCCGTCAACGATCTCGACCTGTCGATGGGCACTTTCGTCAGTTTCTGCGCCTGTGTCACCGCCACCTTCCTGCAGACGACGCCGCTTCTCGGCATTGCGATTTTCGCCGGTGCAATTGCGGTGTATGCCGCAATGGGAGCAATCATTCATATCCGCGCCCTGCCCTCCATCGTGGTCACGCTTGGCATGAGCTTCGTCTGGGGTGGCCTTGCCGTCCTCATCCTGCCCTCGCCGGGTGGTCAGGCTCCCGCCTTCATCCGGGCGCTGATGACGGCGAAACCGCCGCTGGTGCCGATCGCCATCGTCGCCAGCATCCTGATCGCGGTCGTTGCCCATTACATCGTCATGCGCTCCTCCTTCGGCGTTTTGATGCGCGGTGTCGGCGGCAACTTCCGCTCCGTCGAGCGCTCCGGTTGGTCGGTCATCGGCATTCGCGCCGCCACCTTTGCGCTTGCCGGTTTCTTCGCGGTGCTGTCCGGCATCGCCCTTGTCGGGCTGACGACCGCGGCCGACGCCAATATTGCGCTGCGCTACACGCTGCTGTCGATTGCGGGTGTCATCCTGGGCGGCGGTGAATTCGTCGGTGGAAGGGTTTCGCCCATCGGCGCTGTCATCGGCGCGCTGACGCTGACGCTTGCCGGCTCTTTCCTGTCCTTCATGCGCATTTCGCCGGACTGGCAGATCGGCGCGCAGGGCGCGATCCTCATCATTGTGCTTGCCTTGCGCATCCTGCTCAACCGTCTCGAAAAGCGGGAGAAAAACCAATGAACGGGCTGTCATCCCTCACGAAAAAACCGTGGATCTGGTCGTTTGCCGCAACGGCTGCGGTGTGGACCGTCACCGTGCTCTTCACCGGCGGCGCAAGCTCCTTCGGCCTGTCGCATGCGGCACTGACCTTCGCAGCCTTTTCCGTGATTGTCGGCATCGGCCAGATGTTCGTCATCACGCTCGGGCCGGGCAATATCGACCTCTGCGTTCCCGCAACGATGACACTATCTGGCACGCTGGCGTTGAAATTCATGGATGTGTCCGATGGTCTCATTCTGCCCGGACTGCTGATCGCCATCCTGATCGGCATCGCCATCGGCATCGGCAATTATGCGCTGATCAAGCTCTTACGCATCCCGCCGATCATCGCGACGCTGTCCATGAGCTTCATCGTGCAATCCATCGCCATCTGGTCGAACCGCGGCCTGCGCATCAAGCCGCCGGAAACATTGGCCACTTTCGCCATCTCCAGCTCTTTCGGCATTCCGAACGTCGCACTCGTGGCGCTTCTCCTCTCGGTCGTCGCCTGGCTGCTGCTCGACCGCACATTTTACGGCCGCTGGATTTCCGCCATCGGCCAGAGCACCTTTGCCGCCCGCATGACCGGCATTCCCGTGGATGGCGCCCGTTTCGTCACCTATGTGCTCTGCGCGGTGCTGGCGGCGATTGCCGGTTATCTGCTCGCCAGCTTCTCCGGCGGCGCAGCCCTCAACATGGGCTCGGAATATCTCCTGATGTCCATCGCCGTCGTCGTCATCGGCGGCACGGCGGTGGCGGGTGGGGATTCCAACGTTCCCGGCATCTGGGGCGCTTCGCTTTTCATGTTCCTGGTGGTCTCGATGCTGAATACCTATGGTTTCGGCGCCGGCATCCGCCTCATCCTCACCGGCCTTATCATCATCTCCGTCATTCTTCTGGCAAGCGGCCCCAAGGCCACGCGCTGACCCCAAACAACAAGCCCACAAGCGGACCACGCTCATGACCACAGACAAGACCTCCCCTTACGAAATCCACGATGACCGCTTCCGCCATCTGATCGTCGGAAATGCCGAGCTGGAAGAGCTTTATTCCGGCTGCCGCTGGGCCGAAGGGCCGGTGTGGTTTGCCGATTTGAACTGCCTGCTGTTCAGCGATATTCCCAATGAACGCATGTTGCGCTGGGTGCCGGATGGCGGCGTCTCCGTGTTCCGCCACCCCTCCAACTTCACCAATGGCAACACGCGCGACCGGCAGGGACGGCTGGTTTCCTGCGAACATGGCGGCCGCCGCGTTACCCGTACCGAGGTCGATGGTTCGATCACGGTTCTCGCCGACGGCTATGGCGGCAAGCGGCTCAATTCGCCCAACGATGTGGTGGTGAAGTCCGATGGCAGCATCTGGTTCACCGACCCCACCTACGGCATCCTCTCCGACTATGAGGGCTACAAGGCCGAGCCGGAGCAGAAGACGCGCAATGTCTACCGGCTCGATCCCGCAACCGGAAAGATCGACGTCGCCATTGACGACTTCGTACAGCCGAACGGCCTTGCCTTTTCGCCTGATGAAACAAAGCTCTATATCGCCGACAGTTCCTACAGCCACGATGTCTCCCGTCCGCGCCATATCCGCGTCTTCGACGTGGTGGACGGCGTGAAGCTCGCCAACGGCCGGGAATTCTGTAATCTCGACAACGGCTTGCCGGATGGTTTCCGTCTGGATACGGCCGGCAATCTCTGGACCAGCGCCGGTGATGGCGTTCACTGCTTTGCGCCCGATGGCACGCTCATCGGCAAGATCAAGGTGCCGCAGACGGTGGCGAACCTTACCTTCGGCGGTCCCAAAAAGAACCGCCTGTTCATCACCGCGACGAAATCGCTCTATTCGGTGTATGTGGCCGCAACCGGTGCGCAGATACCGTGAGGCGCTAAAAACCGTAAGACGTGGGGTGGAAGGAACTGGCAAGACGGCTTCACCGCGCTATAAAAGCGGTATGAACGACGATTCCGGTCCCTTTTTCACCGACGATATGGCACTGGATGGCGAAACCCCGGCCATCGAACCCAGCAGCCGGATGCTGTCATGGGCGCGCAATTCCGCTCTCTATCGGCTGGGGCAGCGCATGATGACGGAACAGCAGCTGCGCGACGCGATCACGCGCAAGGCGCGGGAAAAATTCGTTGATATCAACACCGCACAGGCAAAGGCACTCGGCGAATTCGCCGTGACCTTCGCCTATGGCATCAAGGCGCTTGATGATACCGCCTATGCGGAAATTGCCGTGCGGAGCGGCCAGCGCAGCGGCAAATCGAAACGCGGGCTGGCGCAGAAACTGCAGATCAAGGGCATCACCCGGGAAACGGCGACGGCCGCGTTGCAGGAGACCAACGATCTGGTCGCCGCCGTCATCTTTGCGCGCAAGCGCGCCTTCGGGCCGTTTCGCCGTGTCGAACTCGACGAGAAACGAAAGGGTAAGGAGTTTTCCGCCTTCGCCCGCAATGGCTTCGGCTTCGAGATCGGCGCGAAGGTTATGGCGATGACCTTCGAAGAGGCGGAAGAGATAATCGCGGAAGCACCGCTCTGACGATTACTGCGGCAGGGGATGCGTTTTCAGATAGGCGATCAGGTCCGTTATATCGGTTTCGCTCCACAGCCCGAAAAAGCGCATCGCATTTCCCGGGATCGCCTTCTTCGGGCTGGCGATGAATTTCTGCAGTTCGTCTTCCGTCCAGACCCGGCCAGCCGCGCCGGCATCCTTCAACGCCTGCGAATAATGGCCGTAATCGGCCACCGAAGCCATCGGCCTGCCGACCACACCCATCAGATGCGGACCCATGCGGGTGCGCGGCGTATCGGCACTGTGGCAGGTGGAACAGCGGCTGAAAACCTTTTCCCCATGCGCCGCATCGCCTTCGGCAAAGGCGCTCGCCGCAAGAAGGGAAAACACGGTCGCTGCCGCAATATATCTGGATACGGAAATCATGGCCCGGATAATACAACGCCCTCCCCGTCTGACAACGAAGAGGGCGTGTTTTGACATGCGACAGAATGCCCGGTCAAAGCACCGGGCGCTTTGCCAGTCAGTTCATGGCCGTCAGCGTAACCGAGGTGCCGGTGGCAGCAAGGTTGAGGCCGACCTGGCCCGTCACGCTGACCGTCTGCAGCTGGATGGAGCCGGAGGTGCCACCGACCAGGATGTTGGTACCGACACCGAGACCGACGGTCACTTCAGCCGTGGCGCCCTGATAAAGGCCGCCGAGCGAACCGCGGTGGTAACCAGCTGTCGGGGCAAACACGGCCCAGACGAGACGGCCCTGCGTGGTGAAACCAAGATCAACGCCCATCTTGCGGATCGCGCCGGTGTAATGGTCGGTGCGGCGTGCGCCCATGGTGGACTGGAAGGTGCAATCCAGTTCCTTGGCGGAGCCGATCACGTAACCGACGCCACCGCCGATATCGCAGCTCAGATAACCGATCTTGACGCCGTTGCGCTCGTCCTGCTCCTGCGGAGCGGGTTCATATCTCGCAAGGTCGGCAGCCAGTGCGGATGCAGCCCCACCGAGGCCCATCGTCATTGCGGCAAAAGTTACGGCAACAGCCTTTTTCATCTTATTTTCTCCTGTTTTAGTCCTACCCGCAGCAGCCCTTCTTGCCCTCTCCGGATATTGAATTCCGCACTGTTAACGTTTGTTCCCTGAAATCGATCCAAAACAACTTAATTGGATGCAAGGAAAGCAAAACAGTTAACAATGTCTAATCGCGGTAGGGTGCCATTAAGACATTGTTAGGGCGGAAAATGCGTTGAAAATTACTGTCAACAACAAGCGCTTCCGGGCGTTGTTTTGCTGCAACAAACTCAAAGCGGCAGGGCGACGGGAAAGCCGGTGGCGGCATGCGTCATGACATCCATGCGCACCCCATAGATGCGCTCCAGCGTCTCCGGCGTCATGATCTCCTGTGGGGTTCCCCTGGCAATCAGATTGCCGGAATGCAGGGCGACGATCTCGTCGCAGAAGCGGGCCGCCATGTTGACATCGTGCAGCACAACGATGACGCCGAGACCCTTCTCGCGCGACAGTCTCTGCACCAGCGACAACACTTCGATCTGATGTGCCAGATCGAGCGCCGATATCGGTTCGTCCAGCAGCAGGCTTTCGGCATTCTGGGCCACCAGCATGGCAAGCCATACGCGCTGGCGCTCGCCACCGGAAAGCGTGTCCACCAGCCGGTCGCGGAAGGCCACGGTGTCGGTCAGCTCGATAGCCTCGTCCACCTTCTCCTGATCCGCCTTGGTGAACTGGCCTAGCGCGCCATGCCAGGGATAACGGCCGAGCGCCACCAGTTCCTTGGCCAGCATGCCGGAGGCGGCCGGCGTATATTGCGGCAGATAGGCGAGTTTTCGCGCAAATTCCCGGTTGCCCCAGGCGCCCAGCGCCTTTCCTTCAAACGACACACTACCCGCCGTCGGCTCCTGAATCCGCGCCAGAATCTTGAGCAGCGTCGATTTTCCCGAACCATTATGACCGATCAGGCCGATGGTCTTGCCGGTCGCAAAACTTGCCGTCAGCGGCTGCAGCAATGTTCGGCCGGGCACCTCCATCGTCACCCCATCCAGTGAAAAAAGCGGGGTATCGTCGTAGTCGGCGGCAAATGCTGCCTCACCCATGGTTTTTATCTCCGTAAATGCCCAGACACATCATTGGCGCCTGCCTGAAAGCCAGATCAGGTAAGGCGCGCCGGCCAGAGCCGCAAAAAGCCCGAGCGGCAACTCATAGGGAAAGGTGACCGTTCGCGCCCCGAGATCGGAAAGCGCCATCAGCACCGCTCCGAAAAGGAAAGAAGCGAACAGATGATCGCGCGGCGTGGTGAAGCCGGCGCGAAGCGCGATATGCGGCGCCATCAGCCCGACGAAACTCAAGGGACCGACAAGCAACGAGGCTGCCCCGGTGGCGATGCCGGCCACCGCGATAACGGCAATGCGTGCGAGACTGAGCGGCAGCCCGAGGGAAAGCGGCACATCCCGGCCGAGCGGCAGGATTGTCAGCCAGCGTGTCACCGACAGCGCACCTGAAAGCAGAACGACGGAAAGCACGGCAAGAAAAATCGCCGAAGCGGGCGTCGCCGTCGAACCCGAACCGCTGAGCCAGGCGAGAATCTGCCATGCACGCTGGTCACCAATGGCAAGCAGGGCCGAAAGCACCGCCGAGCAAAGCGAACTGACGGCAATACCGGCAAGCAGTATTTTTTCCGGCGCCAGATATCGGCGCACCGCAAAGAACAGCACGAGGGTCATGACCGCCGCCGAGCCGATGCCGGCACCCGCGAACAATTCAAAGAGGCCTGCGGCCGGAAAAATCGTGATGGCGGCGGCAAAACCGAGGCCGGCGCCGCCGCTGACGCCGATTACCTCCGGGCTTGCCATGGGATTGCCGGTAAGCCGTTGAAGAAGTGCGCCGGCCATGGCCAGCAGACCGCCGGCAGCGCTGGCCGCCACCAGCCGCGGCCAGCGGAAAGGCAGAAGGCTTTGCAGGTCACCGGCACCCAGCACCGTCCAGCCATCCGGGCCTTTGCCAATGGCCAGCGCTGCAAAGATCAGCACAGCCATGATGACGAGCACCGGCAGCAGTGCGGCAAGCCGGCGTCTTGCCGCAACATCGCCGCCTTCGCTGCGGTGGACATCGGTCGGTCGGATTTTCGGCAACAGCCACAGAAGCAGCGGTCCGCCGATCAGCGCCGTTACCGCACCCGTGGGGAAAACTTCGGCCGTCGTGCTTGCCAGAAGCTGAACGAGACCATCACAGAACCAGAGCAGCAGCCCGCCCAGCAGTGGTGAAACCATGAGCACGGCGGATGACCGCCGCACGCCGAGTGCCCGGGTGAGCGCCGGTGCGGCAAGGCCGATGAAACTGACGAGGCCGACCGCGGCGGCAACGAAGGCGGCCAGCGCGACCGCAACGGCCGCGACCGCCAGCCTGATCGAAAACAGCGATACGCCGAGCGATCGAGCGCCGGCATCGCCAAGACCGAGAACCGTCAATGGCCTTATCAGCAAACCGGTCAGCACAAGGCCGGCGAGGAGCTGGAAGGCGAGAGAAAAGGCATTCGACCAGTCCTGCTGGCTGAGCGAGCCGCCGTTCCAGACGACAAGTGACATCAGATATTCGCCCTGCGCCAACGTCAGTGCGGCGGAGACGGAAGCAGCCGTGATGCCGACCAGAAGCCCTGATACCACCATGGTCACCGGCTCGAAGGACCGCCGCCAGCCGAGAAGGAAGACAATGCCGGCGGCAACGGCAGCGCCAGTGAGCGCCACCAATGCGCGGTTGCCATCCAGTACCGAGGGAAAGAACAGGGTTGCGATGACGATGGCCAGCTGCGCGCCGGCGGAAATGCCGAGGGTGGACGGATCGGCAATCGGATTGCGCAGCAATTGCTGGAAAAGCGCACCCGACAGGCCGAGCATCGCGCCCGCGAGAATGGCGACAGCTGCCCGCGGCATCAGGCTGAAGGCGAAAATCACCTGATCCATCGACAGCTTGGCAGCATCGAACGGCAGGCCGGGCCATGCGCTGAAAGGTAGCCGCTGCAAGCCGGCATGCAGGGAAAGCCCGCAGGCCACAACAAATAAAAGCCCGAAGAAAAGCTGGAGAGGCCGCGTCGTCACAGAACTTCTCCCTGCGCCGTCAAAGCCTCGGTCAGAAGCCGCGCAAAACGCATGCCGGCGGTGATGCCGCCATAGGGGCTGACATTGCCGAGCGTGACCACCCGGTTTTCCCGCACGGCCGGAAGGGCCTGCCAGATGGCGCTGTTGCGCAGGCTCTGACGAGCCTCCACCGGAATATCGGAGACAATGACGATACGCGCCTCCGGCGAAGTGGCAAGATTTTCAAGCGGCACCGGCGCCGCGAAGGTGAATTGCGACCGGTCCACCCAGGCATTGGCCAGCCCCAGCCGGCCAAGGACATCCCCGAACATGCTGTCCGCACCAAAAGCGCGAAAATGCCGGGCGTCACCGATGTTGATCACATAGGTCGGCCGCGCGGAAAAACCGGCAAGGCGGATCCGCATGGCGTGCAGCGCGGCGTCCGTCTCGCTCAGAACCCTGCGCGCCTCATCGACCCGGACGAGCTTCTCGCCAAGAGCCGAGACCGCTGCGAGCGCCTTTTCGAAAGGTGGCTCGCCCTGCACGTAAAAGGGCAGCGAGAAGACCGGCGCAATCGCTTCCAGCCTGCCGGTATAACGTGTGTAGAAAGGCGAAATCAGAATGAGATCCGGCCGGGTCAATTGCAGCAGCTCGAAATTCGGCGCGCCGCGCAGACCGAGATCAGCAACGCTTTCAGGGATTTCCGGCTCGACCGCACCGACCCTGAACTGGATGAGCTCGGTTGCCGCCACCGGCATGACGCCGAGCGCCACGGAGGTTTCGAGCATGGCCCAGTCGATAGCGGCGATGCGTGGTGTCACCGCCGCCCGCGCCTTGCCTGCAAGAGCCGAAGCGGCAAGTAACCCGAGAAATTCCCGCCGCCCCCAAAAGGGAGGCACCCATCGATCCTTGCGCGTCATGCCCCTGCTGCTTCACTTGATATGACATCACCAACGATAGGTCAGCTTGCCCACAACCGTTCTTCCGTCACCGTAATAGCATCCGAAAGTGGAGCAACTAGAAATATATTCTTTATCAGTCAAGTTTTACGCGAAGAGCGAAGCGCGGTAGTCGCTCTTCTCGTAGTGCATACCGAGATCGAGGAGGGAGAGGCCCTTCATCTCCGCGGCGTGGGCGGCATCGTGGTAACGCTTTCCGACATAACGGAGACCGCCGCCGATACCGAAGCCCTCCAGCGCCGAATAGCAATACGCACGGTAACGCCAACCACATGAGGCTACAGAAAAATACCGGTCTTTCGGAGAAGCCGGTTGCGGGAAGAAATGCCCGCCACAAATATATCGTCCCCGCTTGTCCCCGCTGCCCAGATTCGTCGCATACTCACGGCAGATTTCGATTTACGGGAGACAGCAATGGCTGAGACTTACGAACACTACGCCGCCGGCCTGGAATCGCCGGCATCCCACGGTTTCGACATCGTTCCTGACGATACGGTCCCGCTTCCTTCGCCCACGCGTGCCATTTATGTCGGCAATGGCGGCCAGCTTTGCCTCACCCTGCTTTCCGGAACGACGGTCACTTTCCAGAACCTTTCCGCAGCAGCCTGTTACCGGTCAGAGCAACACGTGTATTTGCAACCCGCACCACCGTGACGGGTATAATCGGATTGAGCTAGGTGATATATTGCCGCCGCTCAGCCATCGATCTGAAAGCACCACCGCCTTCATATGACAATTTCATGACAAAGCTTTCAGGTTGATGTCAGCTAAATAACGCATCCGCCATCAATAGGCCGATGCGGCAGCGTGAACAGGGCGTTTTGCTCGTTTTTCGCTGCCGCCGGCACATTTGAAATCTGGTGGGACCTGACATTGGCTCTTTTTACCGCGAAAGCGACAGGAATTGAATCGTATCGTCCGGAAATCGGCAGCGTGCCGCTCAGCCTGCTGACGGCGGCTTATCTGCTGTTTTTCATGAATCAGACATTCTGGTCAAAGGTCCACACCTATCTTTCCGCTTATCCGGTTGCCATCGTCGCGCTCTATGTCGCCATGGCGGCGCTTTTCGGCGCCCTCCTCACCATTTTTTCCGCCAAATATCTCATCAAGCCGTTTCTGGTCTTCGTCATATTCGCGGCGGCCGCCGCCTCCTGGTTCATGGACCGTTACGGCGTCGTCATCGACAGCGACATGATCCGCAACGCCATGGAAACCACGCAGGCAGAGGCGGGCAATCTGATTACCCCCGGTTTTATCTGGCATATGGCGATTTACGGACTGGTGCCCTCCATCGTCATCGCCGCCATCCGCATCCGGCATCGGCCAATCCTCGACAAGCTTCTGTGGAACACCGTCAGCATCCTGGTGTGCCTTGGCGTCGTCGGCATCATCAGCTTTGCGAATTCAAAGACATTCACGACTGCCATCCGCCAGCACAAGGATATCGTCAAAAGCGCCAACCCGTTGTCGCCGATGATGTCCGCCGTCCATTATTTCACGCAAGCCGGCCAGGAAGCCGAAATTCAGGTCAGCCCAATCGGCAAGGATGCGAAGGTTCTCCCCGCAGCTGGAGGTGTCCATAAGCCGCGCATTACCGTCATCGTTGCGGGCGAAACCGCTCGCGCCGCGAATTTTTCCCTGAACGGCTATGGGCGCGACACCAATCCGGAACTGGCCAAGCGCGACGTGATCTATTTCCCCAACACGACCAGCTGCGGCACCGCGACGGCCATGTCCATTCCCTGCATGTTCTCGAAATTCCCGCGTTCGCAATATAGCCATAGCAAGGCACTCGCGAATGAAAACGTCATGGACGTCCTCGTCCACGCCGGTGTCAGTGCGACATGGCTGGACAACAATACCGGCAGCAAGAACGTCGCCGACCGTATCCCCTATTTCGACCTGCCCTCCACCAATGACAGCCGCTTCTGCGCCGGCGGAGAATGCCGCGACGACATCTTCTTCGACAAGCTCGACGCCTGGCTCAACAACGTCACGAAGGATAGCGTCATCGTCCTGCACCAGATGGGCAGCCACGGGCCGACCTATTATCTGCGCTATACCGACGAATTCCGCAAATTCACCCCGGATTGCCGCACTGCCGAGCTTGGCAATTGCAGCGATGCCGAGATCGTCAATTCCTATGACAACACGCTTCTCTACACCGACCACTTCCTCTCGACCGTGATCGACAAGCTGAAGGCACGCTCCGACAAGCTGGCAACCGGCATGATCTATGCGTCCGACCACGGCGAATCGCTTGGCGAGAACGGTGTCTACCTGCATGGCGCACCCTATCTGCTTGCCCCTGACCAGCAGACCCATGTGCCGTTTCTCGTCTGGTTCGACGATGATTTCGCCAAATCCATGGGGCTCAACCGGGCCTGCCTTGCGAAAAGTGCCGCAGAGGGTGGACGCTCCCACGACAATTATTTCCACAGCATCCTTGGCATGATGAACGTCTCCACTTCCGTCTACGATCCTTCGCTGGACGTGTTCGGCGGCTGCACCCAGCGCCAGAACAGCTGAACAGACAGTGCTTGACGCTTATCCCGTGAAAGCGATACGCAGGACGACGCGATAAAGGGAGCTGTCTTGCGGGTTCTGCTTGTTGAAGACGATCATGTCCTTGGAGAGGCGTTGCGAGACCATGTCGCAGCGGCCGGCCATGCTGTTGACTGGTTCAAGACGCTGGGCGACGCCACAGTGGCAACGCTGACCATGGCCTATGGCCTGATCCTGCTGGACATGCGCCTGCCGGATGGCGAAGGCATCACCCTTCTGCAAACCCTGCGCAAGCGCGACGACGCGACGCCGGTGATCATCCTGACGGCACATGATCAGGTTTCCGACCGGATTGCCGGGCTGAATGCCGGCGCAGACGACTATCTGGTCAAGCCTTTCGACCTTGATGAGCTTTCGGCGCGCATGCTGGCGGTCTCGCGCCGTTACGAGGGCCGCTCGGCACCCGTCATCCGCCTGCCCGGCATCGAGATCAACCAGGTGGCGCGCAATATCACGGTCGATGGAACGGCGCAGACACTCAGCGCCCGCGAATGGGCCGTGTTGGAAAAACTAGTCGAACATCCCGGCGCGGTCGTCTCGAAAGCCCAGCTGCACGACACACTTTATGAATTCGGCGCGGAAATAGAAAGCAACACGGTCGAGGTCTATATCAGCCGGCTGCGCAAGAAAATCGGCCATGACCGCGTCGAGACCGTGCGCGGCGTCGGCTACACAATCAAGTAAGTCAGACGGCAGATAGGCCAGACGGCAAGCAAGCAAATAACAAGTAGGCAGAAATGGCCAGACCGACCAGCATGACCCGCAAGCTCGTGACGGCGCTGACCAGCGTCGTTGCCATATCCTGGCTCCTCGCCTGCGGGCTGGGCGTCATGGTGATGCAGGACGAATTTGCCGAGATTTTCGATGCCGGCGTGCAGGAGACGGCCGAAAGGCTGCTGCCGCTTCTGGCCGACGACCTCAGGGAAAACAACACCGCCCCCGCCTCGCGCAAGCTCAACCCTTCGGCGGAAGGCGCGGAATATCTGACCTATCAGGTGCGCGACCGGGAAGGACAGGTCGTGCTGCATTCGCATGACAGCTCGACGGAGCCTTTCGAAGTCTCACTCGATCCCGGTTTTTCCGAAACCGCGACACAGCGCATCTACACGGTTGCAACGCCGGACGGCAATTATTTCCTGCAGGTCGCCGATGCCTTCGCCAACCGGCGCGAGGCGATCGAGGAAGCGGGCAGCGCACTGCTCTTGCCCGTGCTCATCCTCATTCCCGCCAGCATCTTTGCCGTCATCGTGGTGGTGCGCAGAACCCTGCAACCGATACAGACCCTGCGCGACGAGATCGGCAAAAAGGATGGCGGCAATCTTGCGCCGCTCGAAACGCAGCCCTTTCCCGGCGAACTGCATCCTATCGCCCGCTCGGTCAATCTGCTGCTTGGACGGCTGCGATCTGCGATCGAGGCGGAGCGGGAATTCACTGCCAACAGCGCCCACGAATTGCGCACACCAATTGCCGGCGCGCTGGCGCAGGCGCAGCGGCTGCACGCCGACATTCCGCCGGAACTTGCGCCGCGCGTCGAGAATATCGAGAAATCCCTGCAACATCTTGGCCATCTCGCCGAAAAGCTGCTGCAGATGTCACGGGCCGAAGCAAGGATCGGCGTGACCGATACGGCGAATGATGTCATCCCCGTTCTCGAACTCGTCATCGATGACATGGTGAGAACGGCGATTGGCAAATCCCGTATCCGTTTCACCAATCACTGCGAGGACGGCCTGCCCTGCAGGATAGGCGCGGACGCCTTCGGCATCATCGTTCGCAATCTTCTCGAAAACGCCCTGATCCACAGCCCGGCGGGAAGCCCGGTACAGATTTTGGCCGAACAGGATGGCACGATCCGCATCATCAATTCCGGACCGGCAATCGACAGGGCGCTATTGCCCAAACTGACGACCCGTTTTGCCCGAGGCCCGACCAAGGCGGATGGCACCGGCCTTGGCCTTGCAATCGTCAAAAGCCTGGTGGAGCAGACCGGCGGCGAATTGCTGCTTTCTTCACCGGCACCCGGCCGGCAAGATGGCTTCGAAGCTCGCGTGGTTCTTCCCGTAGAAATCGCCTGAGGGCGCTGACACAAAAAGTGCGGCCGCCATGCTGCGGCGCATTATTTTATATCGCATTGCAGCATGACGATTGCGGTCTCGCTGGTTTTGGTGATGAGACCGAGGGCTTGCAACACCAGACCATTGTAATCCGTCTTGCTACCCGCCTGCGCTCAAACTAAAAAATATCAATGATTTATGATATATCGGACATCCAGATCGAAAAGCTTCTCATCGCCGCCGCACGGGCAGGCGAAGCGCTGGCGCGGCTGGACGAACGGATCAGCCGCTCGCCGATGAAACACGGCTTCATCGAAAGGCAGGATTTCACCGACGCGATTTCCTCCATGTGGGTCGATGGCGAACTCGTCCATATGGAAGATCTGGTCCTGCATGACGCCCATATGGATGTGCGTGCGCCGACCCACGAGATGACGGCCGCGCACCGGATTTTGCGGTCGCGGCGGCTGATCTTTTCCAATGCCGCCGGCTGGGCCTTCACCGCGCCCGGCCTTTCCAGACTGCGGGGCAGAGCCACACTTGCAGCCGACGAGGCAGCACGTCCCCGTGAAACCGGGGATCACGCCCGCAGCGACGAGAACGAGACGGATGGGGACGCGCTGCTGGATGGGGCTTTTTCCGAACTGGATGCGCTTCTGGCGCGAAGCTCCGCGGCACTTGAGGCGATTACCGCCGGCAACATGCCCGCGCCCATGAACCAGCGGCAGGAAGGCCACCCGGTCATCAACGAGCCTGACTGGGACGAAGAGGAACGGCTGAAAGAATGGCTGGAACTGCATGCACGGACGGCAGAACTGCCGGCCATCCTTCGCACCGCCATTCTGCTCGACGCGTGGAACATGATCGAGGTGCTGCAGCGCAGCCCCTGGCTCGGTCGGCTTCTGGCCGCCGCCTTTCTGCGTGAGGGGGCCGTGACGCCTGATCACCTGCCGGCGCTCAGCGCCGGTCTTCGCGCCGTTCCGCGCGAGCGCCGACACGCCAGAAGCCAGACACAGCGGCTTCAGGCGCTTCTGGACAGTTTTTACGAAGCGGCGCAGGCCAGTTTGAAAGAACACGACCGGCTGACCCACGCGCGGGATCGCATGATGCGCAAGCTCACCGGCCGGCGCTCATCCTCACGTTTGCCGGAACTGGTTGAACTGGTGGTTTCCCGGCCGGTGGTTTCGGCGGCAATGATTGTCAAGGAACTCGGCACCACCCCGCAGGGTGCAATCGGGCTCGCCAATCAGCTGGAATTGCGGGAGGTTACGGGTCGTGGCCGTTTCCGTGCCTGGGGCATGCTTTAAGCGTGGCATTCTGAAATACGGCCTGCACGAGACAGGAAAAGTCCATGTCGTCCAGCCGTTTTCACCACTGAAAATGCCGCAGGAATGCGGCGATCACGAATCTTAACAAAATTTAACTATTGCGTAGGTGGGCGAAGCGTCTATGTTCCTCGCTGCGTTGCAGCACGATTTCTTCTCCGGCAACGCGGTCGCATTCGGCCCCCGGCAACTTTTTTCTGCCGCCCGCATTTAAGTGTCCATCATCAGGGAGATGCATAATGACAATTTCAGTCTCAGAACTTAGTTCCGATCAAGAAACAGATGCTCCTTTCGCCAAAAAGGTCCTGACGGCGCGCACGCTCGCCGGCTATACCGTCGAACAGCTTGCCGTCACCTGCGGCCTCACCACCACCGAAATCCACGCACTGGAAGACGGCACCGACAGCGATCCATCGCGTATCAGACGCGTTGCCGCCGCCCTGCATATTCCTGTCGAAACAGTTATCTGATCGCCTCCAGCGATCACGAAAAATCTCAGCGCCGCCGGGGACGATGTTCAAAAGAACATCCGGGCGGCGCGCGTGGCCTGAGGCCGCCAATCTCTTCCGCAAGATTTTCCGAAGCCCTCTCTTAACATTTTCGTTATCCGGCACCACATGGGGTCCACGAGCGACCATGTTCGACATGTGCTTTGCCCGTGCGAGAGCAGCAACAACCTCCGGAATCCTGCCATGACACTCAGCCTTAACACCGAAGAACGGGTTTCTTCAGCATTGGATGAATTGTGGCCGGCGGAGAAGACCGAAACTCTCGACTGGCTCGTCACCGGCACCAAGGACGAGCGGTTTATCGACGAGATATTCGTGGAGCTTTGCGACAGGCTGCGGGCAAGCGGAATCTCCATCGCCAGGGGCGTGCTCGCTTTCCGCATCCGCCACCCGCAATGGCTTGGCGCGCGGATATTGTGGAAAGCCGGCCTGCCCACTGCCGAAATCGTCACCTATGGTTACGGCTCGGAAAGTACGCCCGAATATCTCAACAGCCCCATCAACGACATCCATCAGGGTGCGACGGAAGTCCGCCACCGGCTGAACGGCGATGACATCGATGAACCCGGTTATACGATCTATGACGAGCTGCGGGCCGAAGGGCTGACGGATTATTGCGCCTGGCCGATCGAACACACTTTCGGCAAGCGCCATGTCGCGACTTTCTCCAGTGACCAGCCGGGCGGTTTTTCCGACAGCGACATCGCCGCCCTGAAAAACCTGCTGCCGGCTTTGGCGCTGGTCAGTGAAATACGCCTCAAAAACCGCATGACGCGCACCCTTTTGGAAACCTATGTGGGTCCGCATGCGGGCGAGAAAATTCTCAACGGCGCCACAACACGCGGTAGCGGCATAACGGTGGGCGCGGCAATCCTGATCTGCGACCTGCGCAATTTCACCCATATTTCCGACCTTTGGCCGCGCGATGACGTGATCGAGCTTCTGAACGGCTATTTCGACGCCATGTGCGATCCCATTGAGGAGTTCGGCGGTGAAATTCTGAAATTCATGGGGGACGGGCTGCTGGCGATTTTTCCGCTGAGCGATCCGCAGGCCTGCGAAAACCTGCTGAAAGCCATCGCCAGCGCGCAAAAGGGTCTCGTCGCCCTCAACGACATCAATTGCGAAAAGGGCCACGACCCCTTGGGTTACGGTATCGGCGTGCATGTCGGTGATGTCATGTATGGCAATATTGGCTCAAAAACCCGGCTCGATTTCACCGTCATCGGCCCCGCCGTCAACATCGCCTCGCGACTTGAAACGCTGACCAAGGAAACCGGCCGCAACGTGCTGTTTTCCGAGGAATTCGTCCGTATGGCGGGGAATGGGGACAGGCTGGAAAATCTGGGTCCATGGCTGCTGCGCGGCCTTGAAACGCCAGTCGAGGTCTACGCGCTTCCCCAAAATGCCGTGCAGATACCTTCCACCAACTGACCCCCGGCAGCGTTTGGGCTTCGGCTCAACCTGCCTTTCAGCATGATCAGCAACCACATCGCTTGACCTCTAAGAGCGAGTGATTTCGGCCTCCCTCCCGCTGTCAAAACGCTTGACACGCCTCCGATGTCGATCTAGCAAAATGGAACATATATTCCATATCGAAACATTGTTTGCATTCATATTCTGTCTCTCCGGGAGTGAGGGCGGGTGTGAGGAACCGGAGGAAAGATGGTTACGAAATTGGCACTGCTCGGCGCTGGACGGATCGGCAAGGTCCACGCCAAGGCGATCACCACCGACAGCCGTGCGAAGCTGGTGGCCGTTGTCGACGCCATGGCCGGCGCTGCCGAAGCAATTGCCCGCGAGGCGCAATGCAAGGTCAGCACGATCGACGAGGTTCTGGCCGACAAGACAATCGACGCCGTCATCATCTGCACGCCAACCAACACCCATGCCGACCTGATCGAGCGTTTCGCTCGTGCCGGCAAGGCCATCTTCTGCGAAAAGCCCGTTGATCTCGATGTCGCCCGCGCGGAAGCCTGCGCCAGGGTGGTTGAAGAAACCGGCGCGAAGGTGATGCTCGGTTTCAACCGCCGTTTCGACCCGCATTTTCAGGCCGTGCATAAGGCAATCGAAGATGGCCGCATCGGCAAGGTGGAAATGGTCACCATCACCAGCCGCGACCCCGGCCCGCCGCCGGCCGAATATATCAAGGTGTCCGGTGGCATCTTCCGCGACATGACCATTCATGATTTCGACATGGCCCGCTTCCTGCTCGGCGAAGAAGTGGACAGCGTGTTCGCCACCGGTTCGGTTCTCGTCAATCCGGAGATCGGCGCGCTTGGTGATTTCGACAGCGCCAGCATCATTCTGACGACGAAAAGCGGCAGGCAGGCGGTGATTTCAAATTCGCGCCGCGCGACCTATGGTTACGACCAGCGTATCGAAGTGCATGGTTCGCTGGGTTCGGCAGCGGCCGAAAACCAGCGCCCGGTCTCCATCGAAATCGCCAATGCGGAAGGTTACACTCGTCCGCCGCTGCATGATTTCTTCATGACGCGTTATACGGCGGCCTATGCGGCAGAAATTGCCACCTTCATCGACAGCATCGAAAACAACGTCGCACCGTCGCCCTCCATCAAGGACGGGCTGATTGCGCTGAAGCTGGCCGACGCCGCGCTGAAATCCGCAACATCGAAGACGGCCGTTACCATCGGCTGAAGCCGGTCTCACCGTCACCCTCGGGTTCGGCCCGGGGGTGAATTTTCCGGTTTTTTTGAGAAAAGCCGATTATTCCCCGCGCTTCCGGAAACAGGTTGCCTACCAGAAAGGCAGCTTCGGACTTGCATAGCTGCTATTCGGAAAATAAGGTTGTCTGACAAGGTGCGGCCGTAACATATGGCTGTTACCCACCTCTTTCACGCCGAATCCTCTTTTGCCGGCACGCAGCCGACAGCGGTTTTTTCATGCCATCACCCAAGACCGGTTTTCTTTATGCGCTTGTCGCCTTCACGATCTTTGCGGCGCAGGATGGCATCTCGAAACATCTGGGCAGCGCCTATCCGCCCGTCTTCATCGCCATGCTGCGATATTGGGCCTTCGCCGTGTTCGTTCTGTTGATGGCCGCAAGGTCGGCGGGCGGCATCCGGGGCGCCGTCATGGCCAACCGCCCCTGGCTGCAGATCGGCCGCGGTGTTCTGCTGGCGGTACAGATCGTGTTTTCGATCTTCTCCTTCGCCGTTGTCGGGCTGGCGCACAGCCACTCCATCATCGCTTCCGCGCCGCTCATCGTTGCGGCACTTTCCGTACCCTTGCTTGGGGAAAAGGTCGGCTGGCGGCGCTGGTGCGCCATCTTTGTCGGTTTCATCGGTGTTCTCGTCATCCTGAAGCCCGATGGCGAGGGTTTCGACAATAGCCTGATCATCACCTTTATCGCCGCCTTCATGCTGGCGCTCTACGGCGTGCTCACCCGCCTCGGCAGCCGAAGCGATACGGCGATGACGAGCTTTTTTTATACCGGCGTGGCCGGTGCAGCGGCGTTAACGCTGGTCGGGCCGTTTTATTGGGTCAGCCTTGCACCCTATGACTGGGGATGGATGCTGGCGCTCTGCATTACGGGGATTACCGGCCATTATTGCCTGATAAAGGCATTTGAATTGACCGACGCGGCTTCCGTGCAGCCTTTCTCCTATTACCAACTCGTGCTCGTCTCCATCATCGGCGTCACCGTCTATGGCGAGGTCGTCACATCCAATATGGTCATGGGTGCCGCCATCGTCATTGCCGCCGGTCTTTTCACCGTCTGGCGGGAACATGTGGTCGGCCGGAAGAAAAGCGGGGGATCCGGCTGAGAGCCCTCCCACCATAAATCCGTCGTCTCAGGCGAGAGCCGCCTCACAACGCAGCAACATGCCGAAGAGGTCGCGTGGCTCATCCGGATCGGCCAGAAGATCCAGCTCCGCATAAAGACCGGTGCCCGGCAATTTCGAGCGCACGTAACGCAGCGCAGAGAAATCTTCCGTCGCAAAGCCGACGCTGTCGAACAGGGTGATCTGCCTCTCATCCGTCCGGCCCTGTTTTTCGCCGGCAATGACCTGCCATAACTCGGTCACCGCATAATCCGCCGGCAATTGCTGAATTTCACCTTCGATGCGCGTCTGCGGCGGATATTCGACAAAAATATCGGAGCGAAGCAGAATATCCCGGTGCAATTCCGTCTTGCCGGGACAATCACCACCCACAGCATTGATATGAATGCCGGGGCCGACCATGTTGTCGGTCAGGATCGTCGCATATTGCTTGTCAGCGGTGACGGTGGTGATGATATCCGCCCCTTCGACCGCCTCCTCTGCGCTGCCGCAGATCTTGATCGCAAGGCCCTGTCCGGCCAGATTGCGGGCGCATTTTTCGCTCGCCGACCGGTCGATATCAAAAAGCCGCAGCGTATCAATGCCGAGAATGGCCTTGAAAGCCCGCGCCTGAAATTCGCTCTGAGCACCATTACCGATGATCGCCATGGAGCGCGAATTCGGGCGGGCAAGGTGCTTGGCGGCAACGGCCGATGTAGCGGCAGTGCGCAGCGCCGTCAGGATCGTCATTTCGGTGAGAAGCAGCGGATAACCATTGCCCACATCAGAAAGCACGCCGAAGGCCGTCACCGTCTGGCGGCCTTCCTTCATGTTCTTTGGATGACCGTTGACATATTTGAAGCCATACAGCGTGCCATCGCTGGTCGGCATCAGCTCGATGACGCCTTCCTTCGAATGTGAGGCGATTCGCGGCGTCTTGTCGAAGCTCTCCCAGCGACGGAAATCCTCCTCCACCACATCGGCAAGCTCACGCAGGAAGGTGTCGATTCCCACCCGCAGCACGAGCTTCATCATATGGTCGACGCTGACGAAGGGAACGATATTGAGGTTCGGTATCACGGTCATCGCATCATCCCTTTCAGCCAGCCCGCGTCGGGCGATCCATGACCCGCTTGCCCATCAGGCTTGCGGCGAGATCCACCATCAGCGTCGCCGTCCTGCCGCGCTCGTCGAGAAACGGGTTGAGTTCCACGAGATCGAGACTGCAGACCAGCCCGCTATCATGCAACATTTCCATCACCAGATGCGCTTCCCGGAACGTTGCGCCGCCCGGAACGGTGGTGCCAACCGCAGGCGCAATCGACGGCTCGAGAAAATCGACATCGAGACTGACATGCAGCAGGCCGTTCGCCGCCTGAACTCGCGCCAGAAATTCGCGCAGCAGAACCGCAACGCCGTGCTCGTCTATCGAGCGCATGTCGTGAACGGTGATGCCGCTCTCTTCCAGCGCCGCCCTTTCGGCGGGGTCGACACTGCGGATACCGATCATGCCGATATTTTCTTCCGGCACGGCGTGGGAGAGCGGCGGGAAATAACCGGCAAACCCGTCACGACCGCTGAAATAGGCGACGGGCGTGCCATGCAGATTGCCGCTGCGTGTCGTCTCCAGCGTGTGATAATCGGTATGGGCATCGAGCCAGAGTACGAAAAACGGCCGACCCGTCTCGGCAACCCTGCGCGCCATGCCGGCCACGGTTCCTGCCGAAATCGCATGGTCGCCGCCAAGAAAGATCGGCACGGCATCCGCACTTTCGCGATAGGCCGCCTCCGTCAACGCCTCGGTCCAGGCCACGGTTTCCTCCAGATGATGCACGGCCGGATTGGGGTGGCGAAATTCCCTGAGCGGCGCCGGCGTCACATTGCCGGTATCGACCACCCGGTGCCCCAGATCCTCCAGCGCCCGCACGAGACCGGCGATGCGATAGGCGCTCGGCCCCATTTCGCATCCCAATTGCCCCGCTCCGATCTGCAGAGGTGCACCAACAAGCCTGATATCCATTCCCGTCCTCGCTTTCCCGACCAACAACATCACTAAACCATAGAGACATGGCGGATTGAACATCAAATATTGGCAAGATTATCGAAATGAATTATCAATCTGACAAAATCACTTTATCAAACTGGTAATCATGGATAATCTCGACGAACGGCTCGTGACCCTTTTGCGGCATAATGGCAGACGCAGCATTTCCGATCTGGCAGTGGAGACGGAAACCTCGCGCGCGACGGTTCGCTCACGCATCGAAAGAATGGAAAACGACGGCACCATCATCGGTTACACCGTCATCCTGCGCGCCGATGCTGTGGAGGCGGCAATCCGCGGTATCATGATGATCGAGATTGAAGGTCATGTGACGGACCGCGTCATCCGCACCCTCGGCGGCTTCCCGGAAATATCCGAAATCCACACCACCAACGGCCGCTGGGACCTGATCGTGGAACTCAACGCCGCCACGCTCAGCGATTTCGACGCCGTGCTGCGCCGCATCCGCCTGGTGCCCGGCATCACCGGCAGCGAAACCAGCCTGCTGCTCTCCACCCCGCGCTCCACACGCGCACGGCTCTAGCCAAGAGACAAAACGCAAAAGAGCCATGAAAACGCATTTTTCGATTTTTTCGACTTGCGCCCCAGCATAAATCATCTATATGACGACCCACCGAAGCGAACGCGGCAACGCGCTTCAGGCTTTTGGGGAATAGTTCAATGGTAGAACGACGGACTCTGACTCCGTTAATCTTGGTTCGAGTCCAGGTTCCCCAGCCAATTTCTTCAAATAAAATCAAACATCTATCATTCGTCGTGTTTGGCTTTTCGTTCTGCGCACTGTCACCGGGCTAGTCCCGATAGACAATTGCCCCCCCGGTCAAACCGGCTCCTGCGGCGGTGAGCAATAACGTCTCGCCCTTTGCGATGCGCCTTTCAGCGTTGGCAACGGAGAGCGACAGCGGAATGGTCGCTGCGGAGGAATTGCCGAAGCTCTCCACCGTGCGGACGGTTTTTTGCCGGTCGATGCCGAGATTGCCGCAGACTGCATCGAACATGCGGGCATTGGCCTGATGGGGCACGAAACGGTCGATATTGGTGGCCGACAGCTTCGCCTGTTGCATCACCCGCTGTGAGGTCCGGGTCATCAGCGCCACGGCGCGGGAGAAGACCTCGCGGCCGTCGCGCATCGTCATCAGCGTATCCTCGGTGGGCGTATCAGCGGCAAACGGCTGGCTGCTGCCGCCTGCGGCTATACGGATCAGATCGTAACCGCTGCCATCAGAACGCAGGTCGGCCGACAGCAGACCACGCTGCGCCTCCCGACACGGCTTGAGTATAACCGCCCCGGCAGCGTCGGCAAAAAGGACAGCGCTTGCCCTTTCCTGAAGATTGATGCGGCGGCTCAGAATATTGGCCGCAACGATTAGCACGGCGCGACCATTGGTGCGGACAAAACCATCGGCAAGGGTGAGCGCGTAAAGAAAGCCGGAACAGGCGCCGGCGAGATCGATACCGCCCGATTGCGTCAGGCCCAGCCGATGGGCCAGCAACGGTGCCGAAGGCGGCAGAAGGTGATCCGGCGTGGAGGTCGCCAGCAACGTCAGCGCGATGTCGTCAGGGGCGATTTCCGCGTCTTCCAGCGCCATGCGGCCAGCTTCGGCGGCAAGACCGCTCAGCGTGTCACCCTCTTGCGCCCAATAGCGCTTGAGAATGCCGGTTCGCCGCTCGATCCAGCCGGTCTCCAGCCCAAGGCGCACCTCTATCTCGTCATTGCCGACGCATCGCCCCGGAACGGCATGTCCAAAGCCGGCCATGCGCGAAGAAAGTATCTGCATTGTCTGGTCTTTCGAAAGTATCTTTGAGGGTGCGGATATCCGGTCTCACGCTTCGGTCACGATCGACGCCACTTCATCGATGGCATCGAAGGCACGGCTCAGATCGTCTGATGTCGAACAATAGGGGGGCAGCAGATAAAGCACGTTGCCGAGGGGCCGGATGACAAACCCGCGCTCGCGGAACAGAAGCCGCATGCGTGGCCCGACTTCGGCCAGATAACCGCCGGAAGGCACCACGAGATCGAGTGCTGCTATGGTGCCCGCCTGCCGGATATTGGCAAAACGTCCATCATCCGCAAAGCGCCGCAGATGGTCCCCCAGCACGTGTTCCAGTTGCCCGATACGCTGCGCCACCGGCTCATCCCGCCAGACTTGAAGATTGGCGACGGCGGCGGCGCAGGCAATCGGATTGGCGGTGTAGGAACTCGAATGGAAAAAGGTCTTGCGGCGGTCAGTCGAAAAATGCGCATCGAAGATATCGCCGCTGCACAGCGTGACCGCCAGCGGCAGGGAACCGCCGGTCAGGCCCTTGGAAGTGCACAGGATATCCGGAGAAATTCCGGCTTGCTCGCATGCGAAAAGGCGTCCCGTCCGGCCCCAGCCGGTCATTACCTCATCGGCAATGAACAGGCAGCCATGGCGTTCGGCAATCTGTCTCAGCCCGGCCAGAACATCTGCGCCATACATCTTCATGCCGCCGGCGCCGAGCACCAACGGCTCGATCAACAGAGCGGCGACACGGCCTGAACGGCAGAAATGTTCAAACATGTCGAGGGTGGCTTGCGCGCTGCCCTGTTCCGGAAAAGCCAGACGGTCGACACCGAAGAGCAGCGGCTCGTAAGCGGCGTTGAACACACCGCGTTCGCCGGTGGACATGGTGCCGATCGTATCGCCATGATAGCCATGCTCCATCACCACGATGCGATCACGTCTTTCTCCGCGGTTATGGAAATAGCCGAGTGCCATTTTCAGCGCCACTTCCACCGCGGTCGAGCCGCTATCGGAATAAAACACGTGTTCCAGCCCGGCGGGGGCAATGTCGATCAGCCCTCTTGCCAGCTCTTCGGCAGGCTCGTGGGAAAATTCCGCAAAAATGACCTGATCGAGGGCCTCCGTCGCGGCACGGATGGCGGCCATGATCGCGGGGTGCCGATGACCGTGGGTAATGACCCACCAAGATGAAATCGCATCGAATAGCCGAGTGCCATCCTCATCAACGAGATAGGCACCTTGCGTGGACACGATACGTTTCATCGGCGGCTCCAGCGCGTGCTGGGTAAAGGGATGCCAGATGGGCGAACGGCTCATGCCGTAACCTCCAGAAAATCGACAAGATTAAATTGTTGGGCGAAAGCCTGATGCAGCGCCCCGGCGGTCATCTGGGACAGACGCGGCAGACGGCCGAGTGCACGAACCCCGCCGATATCGGTGATGATGCGCTCATTTTCCGCGTGCTCGTCGCCGATGAAAACCAGACCATGCACCGGAATGGCCCGCAACCGCAGCGCCTCAAGCGACAGCAGCGTGTGGTTGATGGTGCCGAGCGCAGTTCTGGCGCACAGGATCAGCGGAATTTGCCAGCGGGCGAAGATATCTGCGAACAGCAATCTGTCGGTCAGCGGCACCAGAAGCCCGCCCGCCCCTTCAATTACCAGCGGCCCCTTCGTTTCCGGCGGCTGCAGGAGAGTGGGATCGATCGTCACACTGTCGAGACGGGCTGAAAGATGCGGCGAGGCCGGCATTTTCAGGCGATATGCTTCCGGCAGGATCCGGGTGCGCGGCGCACCACCCAGCCGCTCCACCGTCTCGCTGTCGGTCTCTTCTTCCAGCCCGGATTGGACCGGCTTCCAGTAGGAGGCCTGCAGGGCGTGGGTGAGCGCTGCGGCAAAAACCGTCTTGCCGATGCCCGTATCGGTTCCGGAAATGACGAAACGAAGGCTCATGCCCGCTCCTCCTTCAGCGTCAGGGCCAGCCGCCCAACCATATCGGCAATCTGGCTCTCATCCACATTCAGCGTGATGGAAAGACGCAGGCGCGCCGTTCCTTCCGGCACCGTCGGCGGGCGGATCGCCCGCACGTCAAAACCGCCTTCGCGCAGGCGCGCGGCTATGCCGAGCGAACGGGCATTGTCGCCGATCATCACCGGCATGATCTGCGAACCGCTTGACGTCACCCCGAGCCGGGAGCGTAGTTCTTCACCGGCAAAATTTATCAGCACCGCCAGCCGCGACCGCCGCCAACTTTCGTCAGCGACGATCCGCAAGGCTTCCCGCATCGCGGCCGCCATCAGCGGCGAAGGCGCGGTGGAATAGATGAAACCCCGGGCGCGGTTGATGAGGTAGTCGGCGAGAACCGCAGGCAAGCTCAGAAGTGCGCCGGAAAGCCCAAGCGCCTTGCCGCAGGTGTGCAATGCCACCACATTGCCCCGCCCTTCCAGCTCTGCCGCAAGACCACGACCGCCCGGTCCGAAAACGCCGGTGGCATGCGCTTCATCGACCACAAGAAAACCGCCATGCCGTTCGGCAAGATCGGCAAGCGCCGCAAGCGGCGCCCGGTCGCCATCCATGGAATAAAGGCTCTCAACCGCAATCCACGGCCGTCCACGACCGCCAGCCTGTCGCCAGCGGTTTATTTCCCGTTCGAACGCTTCGACCTCGTTATGTGGCACGGCGAGCGCCTGCGCCTTGCCGGCCGCGATACCATCATGCACGCTCGCATGGATCAACGCATCGTAAAGGACGAGATCATCGCGCAGCGGCAACGTCGAAAAAAGCGCGACATTGGCGGCGAAACCGCTGCCAAAATAGATCGTTTTTTCCGCCCCGAAAAACGCCGCCGCCTCCACTTCCAGCGCCTCATGTTCCGGGTGGTTGCCGCGAAGCAACCGTGAGCCGCCCGCGCCGACCGGCACGCCCCTTTCGATTGCTTCGGTAATCGCCGCCTTCAGCCGGGGCGCATCGGCGAGCCCGATATAGTCGTTGGAGGTGAAATCGATCCCCTGCTGGGGAACGAGCGCCCGTAGCCGCGATTTGCGGTGCAGGCCGGCAAGTTTCACCTCGTAAGCGGAGAGCGCCGATGCGTTCACCGGCCCTCTCCTGATGGTGCAGGCTGCAACTCCATTGGCTTAAGACCCAGACGCCGAAACAGTGCCGTATCGTGATCCTCACCTGGATTATCCGCTGTCAGCAGCGTTTCACCGACGAAAATGGAATTGGCCCCGGCCAGAAAACAGAGCGCCTGCGTCTCGTCGCTCATCTCGGTGCGTCCGGCGGAAAGCCGCACATGCGAACGCGGCATCAGGATTCGTGCCAGTGCGATGGTGCGGACGAAATCGATCGGGTCGACAGGATCCGCGTCGGCAAGCTTCGAACCGGGGATCGGGATCAGCATGTTGATCGGCACGCTCTCCGGCGGAACCGGCAGATTGGCGAGTGTCACCAGCATCGAAATGCGATCCTCGACCGCTTCCCCCATGCCGAGAATGCCGCCGGCACAGACCTTGATACCCGCATCGCGGACATTGGCGAGCGTTTCCAGCCGATCTTCAAAAGTGCGGGTGGTGATGATCTGCGAATAAAAGCGCTCGGATGTATCGACATTATGATTGTAATAGTCGAGCCCGGCATCGGCAAGCCGTTCGGATTGCTCCGGCGTCAGCATGCCGAGTGTCATGCAGGTCTCCATACCGAGAGCCTTGACGCCCTCGACCATCGCCACCACGGCCTCCATGTCGCGTTCCTTGGGGTTGCGCCAGGCCGCACCCATGCAATAACGCGTCGCCCCACCTTCCTTCGCCTTGCGCGCCTCCGCCAGCACCCGCTCCACTTCCATGAGCTTGGAGGCCTTCAGACCCGTCGGGTTGCGGGCGGATTGGCTGCAGTAACTGCAATCTTCAGGGCATCCACCCGTTTTAATGGACAAAAGCCTGCTCATCTGGATGGCATTGGCATCGAAATGACGGCGATGCACCTGTTGGGCTTGGAAAAGCAGGTCGTTAAACGGTAAATTATAGATAATTTTTGCTTCTTCTAGTGCCGAGCTTGCCTCAATTGCTGGAACCGCAACCTGATTTTGGGCCATTTGCGCAATCATCTGATCCATTTGACAGCCTCTCCTTCAAAATAAATAGATAGAACTCCTTTTTATCTATTTTTTTTATCTCTGTTTTTGCAAGCGCTTTTTTCGCGAAAATTCTCTGCGCCGTGAATCCGGCTGGACAGCGGAGCTAAAATCGACGGCTTCCGCCCCGGAAATTCATCGACCCCAAAGGTACTCGCGAAAAAGATGAAGGCGGCCCCATGGCGTGAAAAGATCGCAATTGCTAAGGGTGGGACATGATCACACTTCGCCCCTCCACCACCCGCGACGCACCCCGCATCCTCGACATATGGGGCCGGGCCGTCGACGCCACCCACGGCTTCCTTCTTCCGGCGGATCGCGCCGCGATCGGAGAGGAAGTCAAAGCCTTTCTCCCGCAAGTGCCCCTGACACTTGCGGTGGATGCTTCGGATGACCCGCTCGGCTTCATGTTTCTGCATGAAGGGCACATGGAGGCGCTTTTCATCGATCCGGATCATCACGGCAAAGGCATCGGCAAGGCGCTGGTGCAGGCGGCCATCGCCGCGCATCCGGAGCTGACCACGGATGTCAACGAACAGAACATCGAGGCCATGGGCTTTTACCGCAAGCTGGGGTTCGAACCGACAGGCCGCTCCGATCTTGACGGACAGGGGCGGCCCTACCCGCTCGTTCATCTTCGATTTCGCGCAACAGAAAAATAGGCCGCCGGGATCGTCGGGGAGGGCCAGGCCACGAATACCAACATCCGTTTCGCAACCGACGATTTCCTGCCCGAGCACCGCTTCGACCAATGGCGAGAGGTGCGCGGCAAAAGCCTGTTTGGCGTAACGATCGAGCTTGCGCGGGATCGCCGCCACAGCTTTCAGGGGTCATTTCAGGCACGAGCCATCGCCAACGCCGTCGTGAGCGAGATGCGCGCCTCCTCCTACCGGGTCGATCGCACGGAAGCCGACATTGCCCGCATTGCCGGTGACAGCCTCTGCATCGGCCTGCAGATCAGAGGTTCCGGGTTGCTCTATACGGGCAGGGACCGGGTTCATGCCGTTGGCGGCGGCGATATCACCATCAACCATTCGGATTTGCCCTATGCCGGAATACCGGGCGACGAAGACCATTTTCATTTCAGGATGCTCAAAATCCCCGTCGACTACGAGGCTATGCTTGGCCAGACGGCCTATGACCTGTTTGCGGCCCGTTATGCGGACAATGCCGCCTTCTCCGCGCCGTTCCGGGCGCTCTTCAACGCACTGAATGCCGATCATGGCCGGCTCATCGATCCCGCCCGCGATGTGACCCACATGACCCGGCTTGCGATGACGGCGCGCGGGCGGCTTTCTCCCGCCATGCCGGAGGTGCGCGCCGCCCTTCGCACCGGTCTTTGTTACGCAGCCCAGGACATCATGATGCGGAAAAAATCCCGGCAAAACCTGACGCCCGCCGCAGTGGCAAAAGAACTGGGAATTTCGCTGCGGCAATTGCACGTCGTGTTCGAGGGTGCTGAACTGTCATTTTCCCGCACCCTGTCCTCCATGCGGGTCGAGGAGGCAAAACGGCTGCTGCTGGAGGTTCCCGTTTTGCCGATCACGCAGATCGCATATGGCTGCGGTTTCGACAGCCTCGCCACCTTCTACCGGGTGTTTGCAGCCGCCTATGGCATGGCGCCGGGCGATGCCCGCCTCACGGGCCTGCCCGCGGTTTAAATTTTGCCTCTGCGCGCAATGAGAAGACGCCTCATCACCGCCCCTGTAAGGCCATGGATCGTCCAATCCAATCACCTCCAAAGAGAGGTGATGCCGGCAATTCGAGGAGCGCGCGCCATGACCAATTTTTTCGATTTTGCGATTTCCGGGCTGCCGGATACCGCCACGAGGGCCGGCAGGCCACCACTGAGCGAAATCGACGCGATGGTTCAAACCGCTTCTTTTACGGCCGCACTGCGCCTGTTGGCCGGGAGCTTCATAACCCTTTATGAAGGTTCACCCGAGATGATCGCGCTTTTCGCGACACGCCAGAGCCGGCTTCTGTGCCACGCGCTGGTGGCGCTTTATTTTAAGAAGCGCAGCATCTGCGAGACTGAAAGGGGCCAACCTTTCCTGACCCGCGAGGATTTCGCTCAACTGGCGCTGAAGAACGGCCTCGCCAGCCACGATGTCGCCTATATTTTCTTCAAGCAGGCGCTGAAACGCGGGCTGACGAGACCGGTGCCCCAATCCGACAGCGACAGGGTCGATGGCGTGGCGCCTTCACCATTGACGCTGGCGATGCTCGCCCATTGGTATGACGTCCATTTTCAGGCGTTGGACCTTATCGACGAAGGATTAAGGGCCTCACGCTTCATCGAGCGGTCCGAAACCATGCTCGCACACATCCATCCTCGCGTGGCACAGGCGCTGCTGTCCAATCCGGAAGTGCGCTGCCCCGGCCCGCTTTCCATCATCTTCAACTGGTTCGATGCTGGCGGCTTGCTGATGGACCGGCTGATTGCCGGTATCGACTGGGAAGGCCCTCTTGAACATGGCAGGCACCTGACGGATGTGAAGACCGCCTCACAACTGGCGCAATCGCTTTCACTGTCGCGAACCCACGTCAGCCGTAAACTTGCAGCGGCCGAAATGATCGGCGGCATCGGCTGGAGCGGGCGGCGGGGCCGTTCCGCCCTCTGGATCTCACAGGGTTTTTACGAGGAATATGCCCGCACACAGGCGCGCAAGCTGCTCATTCTCGATGATGCCTTCATGGAGATTTTCTAGGAATGGATAAGATCGCTGCCGTGATCGCGAAGATCGTGGATCCGGGCATGGTCATTATCCTGCAGCCTGCCGCGTCCCGCTGACCCTGCGTAAAAAAACGGCATCAATCGCATGCCGATGTTTTGAAAACAGCCGGTGCAGTGAAAGAAACACCGCAAGCATCAATGGCCATGCGATCAGGACATCGGACAGAAAATGTGCTCCCATCGCAACCCTGTTCAGCGAGAAAATCACGATAAACGGCATCAATGTCGCTGCGCTGATAAGCTGGAGTTTTTTGGGCAGGAGAATGGTGAAGGCCAGCAAAGCGATTGCGGTGGAGCTTTCACCAGACGGGAAAGAACAACTGCGCGCGCAGGCTCCATCAAACGAAAGAACCGGCGTGAAAAACAGGTTTCCTCCAAAGTCGCCGAGTTCCTGCGGCCTTGCGCGGGCAAACAGGCTCTTCAGGAGGTGGACAGTCGCCCCCGGCCCCAAGGCGTAAAAAGTAAGGATCAACAGCAATTTGTGAGGGCGAAAAACCCGCCTGAAGCCGGCAGAAAAGGGCACGGCAAAAAGCACGCATACAAGTCCAGGCAACAGAACAGACGGCAGAACACGGTTCAGATCGCGGACGGAAACTAAAAACCTGTCCTCCCCGAGGCGAAAGCCGTCGCTCCAGAATGCGAGGCTGACATCGAGATCGATATTCGGCCACTTGGAGAAGAACAGCATCATCGCGAATGCGACCGACAGAGCGAGCAGGGAGGGGTCGCGGAAAGCCCGACTTACGGTGCGACCGGCGCTGGCGCGAAATTTTGGCCTTGCGGGTCGTTTCAGCTTTTCGCATTCGGTTTTACTGAGGAGATACTGGCGCATGGCCGGTTCTTTTCCGCAGAAATGTCAAGCCTTTGCGGAGAAATACCCAAGAGCGTGAGGAAAACAGCTATCACGGCCGATATCTCACACGCGAACTCTTGCCCGATGCTTCGCACCGGCTTAGCGTCGCAGTATTAACGCGGCTTATATACGTAAAATTGCAGGTACAGCATGGACAGAGGGCTCATTCTCATCGTCGAAGACGACCCCGATATCATGCAGATTCTGGACGCCTATCTCATTCGCGATGGATACAGAACCGTCAGGGCGGGTGATGGAGAAACGGCGATCACGCATTTCTCCATGCTGAGACCGGATCTCATTCTTCTCGACATTGGCTTGCCAAAGCTCGACGGCATCGACGTATTGACGCGCATCCGGCGTGAGCGGGATACGCCGGTCATCATGGTGACAGCACTTGCGGAAGATATCGACAAGCTGACCGGCCTGCGCCTCGGCGCCGACGACTACATCATCAAGCCTTTCAATCCGCAGGAAATAATCGCGCGGGTGAATGCCGTCCTGAAGCGCACGCGACAGCCGGCCGGTGCTGGTATCCTGCGTTTCGGCGCCATCGAAATCGATACGGAATCCTATATAGCGGCGGTTTACGGTGAGGCGGGCAGAACCATTCTCCCCCTGACGCTCAGCGAATTCCGGATACTTGCCCATATGGCGCGCCGCCCCACCCATGCGTTTCAGCGCGCAGATATTCTCGACGCCTGTTTGCCGGAGAGCGACGCGCTGGCGCGCACGATCGACACGCACATTGCCAATCTGCGCAAGAAGCTGACGGATCATGGCGCTTGCGGCTATCTGGTCTCGGTGCGCAGCATTGGCTATCGGCTTGCCGGAGAGCAGAAACCATGAGGTTCCGGCGCCTGAGCCTCAGCACGATGACGGCGATCACGATCACCACGATGCTCATCTTTGCCGTTGCAATGGTCTATTACGGCGTGTCCTGGTATGCGGACAACATTCAGGAACGCGCGATTGCCGGGCTGTCGCCGGACGCCGCCAAAGCCTTCTCGGACATAGATCGCGGCGTGATGCCGGACCAGCAGCAGCTCCAGGCGCTCCTCGACGTTTTGCCCGTTGTGCAGAGTGCGGGCGATGACGAGCTCGTCGCATCGGTGTTCGTCTTCGGACTGGCCGGTGTGCTGCTGTGCAGTCTGCTCGGCTATATCATCTCCCGGCGCATTGCCGCCCCCTTGCGGGAGCTGACCATGGCCGCCCAGCGCATGGCCGCCGGCGACTTCAGCAGCGGCGAAAAGGTCAAGGCAAACCGTATCGTCGAAATCGTCTTTCTGGTCGACAGTTTCGACAGCCTGAAACAGGAGCTTCAGATGATGGAGCGCCGCCTGAAATTTAATACGATGGCAGTTGCCCATGAGCTGCGCACCCCACTGACCATCCTGCAAGGCCGTTTGCATGGCATTGCGGATGATATCTTTCCCCTCGACAAGCAGGCCATTCGCCATCTCATTGTCCAGGTGGAAGGGCTGGCACGGCTGGTGGATGATCTGCGGACACTTTCTCTGGCGGAAACCAACAGCCTCGTGAAAGACATTGAGCCGCTTGATCTCGCAACCGAATGCGCGGCGGTGGTGGAAGCGGCAAGGCCTCTTCTCGACGAGGCCGGTATCTGTCTCGACCTGTCGCTGGACCCGGCTCCCGCTCATGGCGATCGTCAACGTCTTCGGCAGCTGCTCCTTATCCTGATCGACAATGTACGCCGTTATGCGGCAAGCGGGAAAAGCCTGCGCTGTTCAACCGGCATTCGGGAGGGGCGTCCCTTTGTCGCCATCGAAGACAGGGGGCCGGGCTTTCCACCCGGCGTCGAGGCGCACGGCATCGAACTCTTCTGGCGCACGGAACCGTCACGTGCCCGCACCACCGGGGGTACGGGGCTCGGCTTATCGATCGCCCGAGCCATTGCACAGGCACACAATAGCGACATGCAGATCGCGGCCGGACAGGATGGCGGAACGATCGTGACAGTCCTCTTCAAGGCAACCGCCTGAAAAACTGACACTTATCGTCTTTTTTCCCTGCACAGGGGGCGATCCGGGCTCAGCGCAGGCTCCACCATTTCTCGACACAATCTTCACAAATCCGGCGCATGCACGGCTGCAACACCCATGCTCGCCGGAAGCCAAACCTATGCCGCACACCAACGATGCCGCCATTCAGACAGAAAAATTTCCGGCAAAGGATGATCTGGCGCAGAAGGCATCGGACGCAGCCGAATTCACCTTGTTTTGGACAATCGTGACCTTCGTCCGGCGCGCGCACTGGAAGCGGGCAGTCCTTTTCTGGATGCGCTTTGCCGCCAATCCCGTCGTTACCTTTCGGTGGTGGCAGTTTCTGGCCGCTTTTTCGGCAAAGCGGAAATTGCCGCCGCCCCATGATGAACTGCTGCAGAAACCGCTGTCGAAGTTTCTTGTCGGCGAAATTTCTCAGCAGAGGCGACTGCTTTTTCTCGTGGAGAATTTCATAGTTGCGGACCGTCATTTCACGAAGACCGTCATGAGCGGGCTCTGGGCAGGAAAGACACTGGAGATGGGCATCGTTCATGGCCGAAAGGATGAGTACCGGTGCACCCTTGCTCTCGCGGATTGTTGCGGGGGCCGCCACGAGGGGGCTTTTGCTGTCCGGTTGATGCGTAACCGCGACGAGGCCGTTCTGTGGACCGCAAAGTTCATTTTTCTGGGGCGATACGAGCGCGACCACCATACGATTGTCGTGGGCGGTATGCAGGGGCCGCGCGCCGCAAAAGATGAAATGGTGTCAGTCACGCGCGATCTTTGCGGACTTCGCCCCAAGGAGGCGGTCCTAATGGTTCTGCAGGGACTGATGCCCCGAAGCGCAAGTGCCTATTTCGCCGTCGCCCGCGCCAGACACCCGATCCACTATCGCCGCGCCCGGCGGCAAAAAATGATGATTGCGGATGTCGACGCGTTCTGGCGCGAACGCTCTGCGGAGCCGGACGAAACATTCGGTTTCAAAGTACCGGTCTCCAGTCTTGAGGGTGCGGACAAACGCAGCCGGATGAAGCTGTCTTTCTTTGAAATCGGCAGGCGCTTTCTGGAAGGCGAACCCGGCAAAGGCGATCAGGATATTCCAACCCGAGCGGCAATGCGGTCGACAATCTCAAATGTGCTGGGTCAGTAGAGCCCAATGCATTTGTTGATGGTTATGGGCGATACCCATTGACAAACCTCAGGACTACGGCTCTTCTACGGCGCATGAATGGGATGTTGCGAGCATCGAAATTGATGGCCCTGTTGTTCAGGCTGGTGATGGTACTGTCACTGGCGGGTTACAGCGTTTCCACCGTCAATGCCGCAATGCATGCCGAAAATGACGTTCCGATCTCTCAGATCGAGAACGACCATTCGTCAGGCCGGGGTCACCACGACGCCGCCGTTCAGGATCACGGCGACCACGCCGATCAACACGACCACGCCAGCAAGGAAAAATCGAAGAATTCCTGCTGCCAGGATTATTGTGGTGTTGCGGCCATTCCGTGTCCCTCCTCATCCCTGAGCCATCCGACCGTCATTTCCCTTCGCGCGTTCATCGACGATACGAACGCTGCCGGTCTGGCACCGAAGCTTCAACGCCCCCCTAATATCTGAATATCCGGAACCGCTTTGCGGGCTTTCCTGCGCCTGCACGCGTGAGCGTGCTGGAGCAATCATGATCTTATTCCCGGATTTTCACCATGAAACGTTTGTTCCTGGTGGTTGCCCTGCCGCTTTTTGCGGGCGGATGCGCAGCCACCTTACCTGAAGTCGTCATATCGACCGACAGCCCCGACACTCTCTCCAGCGTCAGGCCCATTCCGTATCAAAATCCGATCGGAGCTTACACGCACCGCGTTCCCGTCGATCCGAAACCCTGGCGTGGCCTGAACGATGCACAGGCGCCAGCGAAGGGAGGCGCGTGATGATCCCACGTCCTGTCAGACTGATATCCTCCCTCCTGTTTCCGCTCATCGCGGCAGGCTGCGTTACGACTGATTATGCCGCCAAGGATGCGGGATTTGCCGATGCAACGCTGAAAACCGCCGAAGCAACCGGCAAACAGACTATCTGGGTGCAGAACCAGCAGCAGGCGCAGGTGGTGCGCGACCGTGTCAAAATGCTGATGGCCAAAAAGACCATCGATGTCGAAACCGCCGTTCAGGTCGCATTGCTGAACAATAAGGGGCTGCAGGCATCCTATGCGGATCTTGGAGACAGCGCTGCCGACGCCTGGCAGACGCAACTTTCCGTCTTTCCCACCTTTTCCGTCAGCCTGAACGGCATCGGAACGCCCGGGCTCGCCATGTATCGCGTCCTCGAAGGGGCCGTCACCGCCAATATTCTCGCTTTGGCGACCTATGACAAGAATATCAGACTGGCGGATACGCGCTTCCACCAGGCTCAGGTCAATGCGGCCATCGCCACCGTATCGCTTGCCGCGGAAACCCGTCGGGCATGGATCAACGCCGTGGCCGCCTGGGAAAACGTCGCCTATCTCAATCAGGCAAAGGTCGCGGCCGACGCCTCTTCGGAACTTGCGAAAAAGATCGGTGAAGCGGGATCGATGCCCAAGGCCAATCAGGCCCGTGAGCATGTTTTCTATGCCGAGCTGACGGGAGAAACGGCAAAGGCGCGACTGGCAGCAAAACTCGCCAAGGAAGAGCTGATCCGGTTGATGGGACTTTCCGGCATGGACGCCGAGTTCCAGATCCCGAACCGGCTTCCTTCCCTGCCCAAAACCCTGATAGCGCGCAACGATATCGAGGCGGAAGCAATTCACAAACGCATGGATTTGCAGGTCGCCCGCCTCGAATTGCAGGCAACCGCGCAATCCTATCGCCTGGAAGACGCCACCCGCATCGTCACCGATATCGAGTTGGCCGGAAACTGGGAGAAGGAACGCGAACGCGAGGACGGTGCCACCCGTTCGGACATTGCAAGAACCGGTTCGCTGTCCTTCACGATCCCGATTTTCGATTCCGGGCAGGCGCGTCTGCGCAAAGGCGAACTCGCCTATATGCGCGCGGCCAACCAGCTGGCCGGGCTGGCCGTCGACATCCGTTCGCAGGCCCGTTCCGCCCATCTGGCCTACAGGTCGAATTACGACATTGCGCGCCACTACCGCAACAATGTCCTGCCCCTGCGCAGCGCGATCGAGGAGCAATCGCTGCTGTCCTATAACGGCATGATTACCAGCACCTTCGAGCTGATCGCCGATACCCGCGAAAAAATCGAATCCACCATCCTCGCAGTCAACGCCAAGCGCGACTTCTGGTTGGCCGAAGCCAACCTTGCCCCCGTCATCTATGGCGGAAGCACGGGCAGTGCTGCGGCCGAAACTGAAGTCGCGTCGGCTGAAGCGCCGGCAGGCGGCGGTCATTGAGAAAGGAAACGGGAATGTTCAGCAGAAGACAATTGCTTGGAGCAGGTGCGGCCGGTGCCGCGCTCGTATCCTCCAAAACCTGGGCGCAGACGTCCAATATGGGCCTGCCGGAGGCGGCCAGCGTGGAAGGTGCTGCGACCCAGACACCCACCCGCCCCTCAACAGGCCCGGACTACAACCCGGTCGTCACCCTCAACGGATGGACCCTGCCCTTCCGGATGAATAACGGCGTCAAGGAATTCCATCTCGTCGCCGAACCGGTGGAACGCGAGATGGCCGAAGGCATGACCGCCTATCTGTGGGGTTACAACGGCCAGTCTCCCGGCCCAACCATCGAGGCCGTGGAAGGTGACCGGGTGCGTATCTTCGTCACCAACAAATTGCCCGAACATACGACGGTTCACTGGCACGGCATGATCCTGCCTTCGGGCATGGACGGTGTCGGCGGCCTGTCGCAGCCGCATATCCCTGTCGGCAAAACCTTCGTTTACGAGTTCGATCTCGTGAAATCCGGCACCTTCATGTACCACCCGCATTCCGACGAGATGGTGCAGATGGCCATGGGAATGATGGGCTTTTTCGTCGTACATCCCAAGGACCCGGCGTTCATGCCGGTGGACCGGGACTTCGTGTTCCTGCTCAGCGCCTTCGACATCGACCCGGGAACTTACGTGCCCCGTGTCATGGAGATGACCGATTTCAATCTCTGGACCTGGAACAGCCGGATCTTTCCCGGCATCGATCCGCTGGTCGTGTCGAAAAATGACAGGGTGCGGGTGCGTGTCGGGAACCTCACCATGACCAACCACCCGATCCACATGCATGGTTACGACTTCGAGGTTACCTGCACTGACGGTGGCTGGGTTCGGCCGGAAGCGCGGTGGCCGGAAGTCAGCATCGACATTCCCGTCGGTGCAATGCGCGCTTACGAGTTCGACGCCAAATATGAGGGCGACTGGGCGATCCATTGCCACAAGTCGCACCACACCATGAACGCCATGGGTCACGAAATCCCGACATTCATCGGTGTCGATAAAAAGGAAGTCGCCAAGAAAATCCGGCAGATCCGCCCCGAATACATGCCGATGGGCACCGCCGGCATGGCTGACATGGCGGAAATGTCGATGGAGATACCCGAAAACACCGTGCCCATGATGACCGGCTGGGGTCCCCACGGCCCCATCGAAATGGGTGGCATGTTCTCGGTGGTGAAAGTCCGCGAAGGTATCTCCGCGGGCGATTACGCCGATCCGGGCTGGTATGAAAACCCGCCCGGCACACAGGCCTTTGAGTGGACGGGCAATCTCCCCGACGCACCCAAAGCCAAAGATGCAAGCACGCAGCCCCCATCGGCCCATTCGAACCATGGCTGATCATCAACATTCCCAAACAAAAAAGGAAAGCATCATGAACACTGCAATTCTTGGCCTTGTGCTGGCAGCACTTGCGACCCCCGCTCTGGCGGCCGGCAGCCACGCCGGCGGACACAGTGAAACCATGGCCGTCGGTGAGCCCGGCGACGCCACGAAAGTCACCCAGACCATCCGCGTCAGCATGAAAGAAACGCCGGATGGCAAGATGATCTTCACGCCCAACAACTTCAAGGTCCGCAAGGACCAGACCATCCGCTTCACCGTCAAGAACGAAGGCGAGCTCGATCATGAATTCGTTCTCGATGAAGAAGCAAAGGTCATGGAACACAAGGGGCTGATGGAAAAATTCCCCGAGATGGAACATGCCGATCCGAACGCCATCCGCCTGGCGCCTGGCAAGACGGGGGAAATCGTCTGGAGGTTCACCAATGACGGCGTCTTCAAGGTCGCCTGCCTTGTGCCCGGACATTACGACGCCGGCATGCACGGCGATGTCACCGTTGCCAAAAAGTAAGCAAACAAGGAAACCGACCCATGAAAACAATCATCAACACCACCCTCGCCACAGCCCTCTTTCTCGCCTCTGCCGCCGGCGCCTTCGCGCAGGAATTCACCTCCGGCACGGTGAAGAAACTCGATACCAAGGCCAAAAAGGTCACGCTTATCCATGAGGAGCTGAAAAACCTGGAGATGCCGGCAATGACCATGGTCTTCGAGGTCAAGGACGAAGCCATGCTGGCGAAATTGCAGGAAGGCGCCAAGGTGCAATTCGTCGCCGAACGGGTGAACGGCAAGCTGACCGTGACGCAGCTGAAATAACAGCAGCGGAACCTGCAAGGACCAGCGCGCACCCCTATCGGCAAAACCGGTGGGGGTGCGCCTCATTCGCCTGCGACGCGCTAGTCGCAGGCGGGTTTTCGCACCGGGCCGAAGACCACGAAGCTGATGGCGGCAAGCAGCCAGACGCTGATGCCAGCATACAGCATGACCAGACCGAAGCCATCCGCCAGCGCCTGATGGACGAGCACCTCCGATACGCCCTGCGCCGACGATCCGGCAGTTCCCGCAGCAACCTTTTCAGCGAGCAACTGCAACGTGTTCATATTCGTGCCGGACGGCAGGTTCGCCTGAAGCGAAGAGCGGACGCCCTCAACCAGAATGAAGCCCATGATCGGAATGTTGATGGCGAGCGAGATCATGCGCGCACTCATGTCTATGCCCGATGCCATGCCGGAACGCGCCGGCGGCACCGCACCCGTGGTCGTGTTGGTAACCGGCGTATTGGTCAAGCCGAGCCCGATGCCGGAAAGAATGCAGCCGGGCAGCATGGTAAGCCAGTTCGCATTTTCGATGCCGCTGCCCAATTTCATCAGCATGAAACCGAGACCGATGGTGAAAAGCCCGGCCGGTATGACAAGGCGTGGCTGATAACGCAGGGACAGACGCTCTGCCAGCGGCGGCATCACCAGCGCCGGCAGCGTGTAGGCAAGCAGGCCAAGACCGGCGGTGACGCTGTCATAACCGAGACCCGCCTGAAACCAGATCGGCAGATAGATCATGAAGGGCCAGAAGCTGATATTCATTGCCGCCGAGCCGATGATGGCCCCGGAAAACGGCCGGATGCGGAACACGGAAAAATCGAACATCGGCCTTGGCGTGAGCTTTTCCACGATGAGAAACGCGATGAAGCTCGCGACGGACCCAGAAAGGATCAATAGCGCCGCCTGACTGGCAAAGCCGAGTTCAGGGCCTTGGGTGATAAAAAAGGCAAGGAGGAACACGGCCAGCGACAGCGTGGCGATACCGGCAAGATCAAGACGGGTCGCTTCCGGATCAAGCGATTCCCGCACGCCGCCCACCGCGAGCAGCAAGGTGCCCACGCTGAGCGCCACATGAACGAGGAACACCCATTCCCAGCTCCACAGCGCGACGATGGCCCCGCCGATGATCGGGCCAAAGCCCAGCCCTACGCCGGAGACGATGCCCCACCAGCCGAATGCCATGCCGCGCTCGCCGGCCGTTCGGAACTGGTGCGACAGGATGGCGATCTGGCACACCAGCATCGCACCGCCGCTCAGTCCCTGAAGGAAACGTGCCGCGATCAGCACCACCACATTTTCCGTCATTCCACAGGCGAGAGATGAAAGCGCAAAAGCGGCAATGCTGGCAATGAAGACACGCTTGCGGCCGAAGCGGTCGGCCAGCGCACCTGTCGCCATCAACACCACCGTCACGCCGATCGTATAGGCATTCATGATCCACTGAAGCTGCCGGAAATCCGCATGCAGCACCTGTTCGAGTGTCGGCAGGATTGCCGGAACGCTGGAGATCTCCAGTCCGAACATCAGGGCGGAAAGACAGACGGCAGCCAGCGCCATGGCGCTTCTGCTGCCTGCTTGTTCGATAACGGCAAGGGTCATTCTTCAGCCTTTCAAGGGTCGGATCGCCAAAGCGAAATCCGGTCTGCGAGATTAGGCGCAACCTAGCCAAAGCTTGACCATAACTGAATTGGATGATTGGCTATTTCAGAGACAACAAATTGGAATTACCGATATGCGCACGCTGGATGTGGATGCCGTCGAGGCTTTTGTCACCATCGCCGATATGCAGAGCTTTACCCACGCTGCCGAAGCGCTGGGAACCACACAAGGCGCCATCAGCGTCAAGCTCAAACGGCTGGAAGACCGGCTCGGCCAACGGCTGCTCGAACGCACGCCTCGTTCGGTGCGGCTGTCGGCGCAAGGTGCGGTATTTCTCGCCCCCGCCCGCGAATTCCTCGCCGCGCATGATCGTGCCCTCGCCGGCCTTTCATCTCCGCGTCGCCGCTTCGGCCTTGGCATTGCCGCCCATGTTGCCGGGCCAGAGGTGCCGACCCTTCTGGCGCGGCTCAATGCCCATGATCCCGGACTGACGATTGAAGTGCGCATGGACAATTCCCGTGTGCTGCTGGACGCCTTCGACCGTGGCGAAATCGACGCCGCGATCATCCGGCGTGAAGACGACCGGCGCGACGGCGAGGTACTGGGACCGGAGCATTTCGGCTGGTACGCCGCTCCGCAATTCGAACACCGTCAGGGTGAACCCCTGCGACTGGCAGCACTTTCACCCGCCTGCGGCGTGCGCGACATCGCCGCCCGCGCGCTGGATTCGGCCGCCATCGCCTGGACGGAGGTGTTTCTTGGCGGCACCTCGTCGATGGTTACGGCCGCGGTCTCGGCCGGTCTTGCCATTTCCGCCTTTTCCTGCCGTCTTGCACCGCCCGGCACGATCGAGGTCAGCCAGCGCTTCGGCCTGCCGTCTCTGCCCTCCACCGAGGTCGTGATGTTCTCCACCCTCACCGACAGCAGATCCCGCGAGGCGCTGCGCACGCTTGCCGCCGCATTCCGGGAGCATCGGCCGGGGTCGTAAGGAATGAGAATTGCCGGACAGACGGGACGCTGGATTTGCCTTGCCGACCCACCGTTCCGGCGTTATAGAAGAAATGTCGAAAAAGGCACGACTTGGTGTGGTCTAGCCCAAGTCCTTTCGGAAACGAAAGCTCTGTCCATGCCCCGCGCATGAGTCCCACGACGAACAACGACGCTTTCAAGGCGTCCAATTGTTCGTCCGTGTGGTTGTCAAAACGACGAGCCGCTCCGGTCGAACGACCAAGGAGCATATCATGTCAAATACCCCTCATATTTACGATGTCGTGATTGCCGGCGCCGGTCCCGTTGGGCTGTTTCTGGCCTGTGAGTTGCGGCTGGCAAAGCTCTCGGTGCTGGTCCTTGAGCAGGCCAGCGACCCTTCCTCGCCGCTCAAAAAACTTCCCTTCGGCATGCGCGGTCTTTCCGCACCCACCGTCGAAAGTTTCCATCGCCGGGGCCTGCTGGAGGACATAGCCGAAAATCAGCCGAAGAAAGAACAGCCAGACGGCAGCCATGGACTGACCGCGCACTGGATGCACCAGCAGCGCCGGCCAGGCGGCCATTTCGCCGGTATCCAGTTCTTCCACGACAATATCGATGCGTCGAAGTGGACCTATCGCCTGCCGGATTCGACGCCGGTTACCTTGGCCTCCAGCATGGAAGAGATCGAAGCCGTTCTGGAGAAACGCGCAACCGCCATGGGGGCCGAAATCAGGCGGGGCGCCGGCGTTGATGGTTTCGAACAGTCGGATGAGGCCGTGACCATTCGCGCCGGTGGCCAGATATTTCACGCACGGTGGCTCGTTGGCTGCGATGGCGGCCGCAGCACGGTGCGCAAGGCGGCCGGTTTCGATTTCGTCGGCACCGATCCCGAATTTACCGGCTATTCCGTTGAGATCGAAATGGCGGACCCTGAAAAACTCGCTCCGGGCCGCCACTACACGTCGACCGGCATGTATACCTATCAAAAGCCCGGAACGATCGCGATGGTCGATTTCGACGGCGGCCGGTTTCACCGAACCCAGCCGATGACAACGGAGCATGTGCAGACTGTCCTGCGGCATGTCTCCGGTACCGACGTCACGGTTACTGGCCTCAGACTTGCAACGACATGGACGGATCGCGCCTATCAGGCCACGACCTATCGCAACGGCCGGATATTGCTGGCAGGCGATGCCGCGCATATCCACTCCCCGCTTGGCGGACAGGGACTTAATCTCGGGCTTGGCGATGCGATCAATCTTGGCTGGAAACTTGCAGCGACGATCCGTGGCGATGCGCCGGACGGATTGCTGGACACCTATACCAGCGAGCGGCACCCGGTGGGTGCACAGGTCCTCGACTGGTCGCGCGCCCAGGTCGCTCTCATGCGCCCAAGCCGGAGCACGAGGGCGCTGGAGGCCATCATCCGCGACCTCATCGAGACCCGCGATGGTGCGACATATTTCGCCGAGCGCGTATGGGGTGTTTCCCTTCGTTATGAGCTTGGCGACCAACACCCACTTTTCGGCCGCAGCGTTCCGGATTTCGTACTGACCGATGGAAGGAAGACCGGCGAACTTCTGAGAGAGGGAAAAGCTCTGCTGTTGGACTTTGGCGCGAATGCATCGCTCGAAGCGTTGACTGGCCGCTGGAACGGGCGGGTTTCCTATGTCGCAGGCAACGCCATGGATGAGCTCGGATTGAGCGCCTTGCTGATACGTCCCGATGGCATCGTCGCCTGGGCCACGGAGTCCCTTCCTGACAGGGAGAAACTTATAGAAGCCGCTGACAGATGGTTCGGCGCGGCTTAAAGTACAGCTGAAGCGGGAAATCAGCTTATGTCAGGTTGAAAAATTCGCACTACCTCCTTGAAAGCACCAATGAAGTGCTTTATCTATTTCGCATGAGCACGAAACTTTTGTCCAACGTCGTTCTGGCACTCAATCTTTCGAAGGAAGACCGGTCTTCCCTCGAAGAAACGCTGCTTGCCTATCGGCGTGCGATGGCGATCCTCGATCAGACCGAAGGCGCCAACCTCGTAGCGCTGCATGCGGCCGCCTACGAGGAAATCAGGGTCAAGACAGGTCTTCCCTCCCGCATGGTGACGCTGGCTTTACGCGACCACAGCCAGCGTGATCCGCAGGAACCGGTGCGCGACATCCCGCTCGACAGCAAGCTGTTTTCGGTGAAGGGGCCGGACAGCCTCAGCATCGCCACCCTCTCGGGCCGCATCGTCGTGCCCTATACCGTTCGTGGCTATCACGACGGCTGGAATGACTTTTCAGAAGCGCGTCTCGTTTTTGAAGGCGAAACCATCAGCATCCATGCCGGCATAAAAACCGGCTTCCAACCGAACAGGGAGGCTTCGATGAACAATGAAGGTATTCTCGGGCGGCTCGGGCGTGTCATCGCCGGTGTCATGAACAACGCCGTCGATGCGGCGGAGGCATCCAATCCGGTTGCCGTCGCGCAGCAGGCGGTGCGGGAAATTGCAAAGATCGCCGAGGAAGCCCGCTCCGCCCTCGGCGTGGCGGTTGCCGCAGGCCATCGTCTGAAGGCCAAAGCCGCCGATCTCGATGAGGAAATTCAGGACCTCGACGACAAGATCAGGATCGGGCTGGAGAACGGTCGCGAGGATCTGGCCCGAGCCGCAACCGGGTTGCAGATCGATCTGGAAGCGCAGCGTGAAGCGCTGAACAAGGCGATCCTTGAGAATGCCGCCGAAATTGCCGAAGCGGAAACAACCTTGCGCAGCATCGCTTCCGCAAAAGCGGATGCGCAAAAGCGGCTCGAAGACGCCAAGCGCGCCGAACGCGCCACACCGGCGGCGGTCGATGCAACCCCGTCGCAGCGCAATGATCGGCGCCTGGCCGAAGCGCTCGAAGCCATCGAAAGGGTGACCGGCACCCCCGCCAAGCCAAATACCGGAGCAGCGGAGGTGGAAGAACTTGGTCGCATGCAGCGCCAGAGCGCCATCGAAGCACGGCTCAAGGCTTTCCGTGAGGGACAACGCTGATGGAGGGCATTGTCCAGCCAGGCACAGCGCCCTTCTGGATCGCCCTCTTGACGGTCGCCGGCCTTGGCATCGTTGAACTCGTCTCGGTCCTGCTCGGCGTGTCGGCCTCGGGACTGCTGGACGACAGTTTCAGCCACCATGCGCCGGGCGATACCGAAGCTGGATTACTTGGCAGCTGGATGTCCTGGCTCAATGCCGGCGGCGTGCCGCTTCTGGTTCTCGCGGTCATTCTGCTTTCGGCCTTTTCCGTCACCGGTTTCTTCATTCAGGGGCTGGCTTCCGCAACACTTCTCGGGCCATTGCCGCTTTCCGTGGCCGTGACCGGCGCCATTGCCGCCGCCATTCCGGCCACGCGGTCGCTTAGCCGTGCGGTTGCGAAGATCATTCCGCGCGATGAAACCAACGCGCTCGAGCAGGCCGACTTTCTGGGGCTTGTCGGCACGGTCACCATCGGGCCTCTCGATCAGGGCAAGCCCGGCACCGTGCGGGTCAAGGACCGGCATGACAATATTCACTTCCTGCGCGCACAGGCCGCATCCGGTCACACGATCGATACGGGTGCGCAGGTACTGATCGTCGATGGGGCGGATGGCCTTTTCCAGGCCATCCCCGCACCGCCGGATCTGGAAATTAATAATAGCGGGCACAACAGGGGTTAACTCACCATGGACTTCTTTTCTTTGAGCCTGATTGCCGGGGTCATCGTCACAGCAATCGTCGTCATCGGCATCATCATGGCATCGCTTTATACGCGTTCGACGCGCGATAAAGCCTATGTCAGAACCGGCCTTGGCGGCAAAAAAGTCGTTCTCGACGGCGGCGCGATCATTCTGCCGATCTTCCATTCCTATTCCTGGGTCTCGCTCAGCACATTGCGGCTGGAGGTGAAGAGGTCCGAATTTGAATCGTTGATCACCAAGGATCGCATGCGCGCCGATATCACCGCCGAATTTTACGTGCGCGTGAAGCCGGACGCCGAAAATATCGCACTCGCTGCCCAGACACTCGGCGACCGGACAAATGATGCCGATGCGCTGAAATCCCTAGTCGAAGCGAAATTTGTCGACGGTTTGCGCTCGGTTGCCGCAACCATGTCGCTGCGCGACCTGCAGGAACAGCGCGCCGAATTCGTCAAATCCGTGCAGGCGGCCGTCGCGCATGACCTGCAATCCAACGGTCTGGAACTGGAATCGGTGTCGCTGACGCGGCTCGACCAGACCGACATCAAGCATTTCAACCCCAACAACACCTTCGATGCCGAAGGCCTGACGGCACTGACGCGGATCACCGAGGAGCGCAAACGCGAACGCAACCAGATCGTCCGCGACAACGAAGTCGAGATCGCCACCAAGGACCGCGAAGCCGTTCTGCGTCGCCTGACCATCGAGCGCGAACAGCGCGATGCGGAACTGACGCAGGAACGCGATATCGCCAACAAAACTGCGGAAACCCGGGCAGAGGCAGCACGCGCCGAACAGGCGGCACGCCTGAACGAGGAAACCGCCAAGCTCGATACCGAACGCGGCATTGCCGAGCGGGATGCGGAAGCCCGTCAAGCGCGCGAGACCGCCCGCATCGAGGCCGAGCGCGGCATTGCCGAGCGCGAAGCTGAAGCCCGCAAGATCACCGAAACCGCCCGGATCGAAGCGGCAATCGCCGTTGCCCAGAAGGTGGAGCAGGAACAGGCTGCACGTGCCAAGGCGGATGAAGCCAAGGCAGCGGCCATTACCGCCGAAGAGCAGGTGGCAACCGCCCGCGAAGTGGAAATCGCCGAACGCGCCAAACGCATCGCCGTGATCGACGCCCGCAAGGCTGCCGAACAGGAAGCGACGGCGATCACCGTGAAGGCGGAAGCCGAGCGCGAAGCTGCGGAGAACCTCGCCGCCGCCGCAAAGATCGGTGCCGACGCCGAGGCACAGGCCGCAAAAATCCGCGCCGAAGGCATCATCGCGCTTGGCGATGCGGAAGCGCAGGCGGAGCGGGCGAAGAACGATGCACGCAACGCACTTTCCGGCGACATCATCGAATTCGAACTTGCCCGCGCAAGGATCGCCATCATCCCCGAGGCGCTGGCCGAGGCGATGAAACCCATCGAGAAGATTTCCGACATCCGCATCTTCAGCGCCGGCAATCTGGCCGGTGCGCTCGGCGGCGGCAGCGACGGCCAAAGCGGCAATGGCCTGGGCGATCTTTCAAGCCAGCTGCTGAGCTTTACTGCGCAGAAGCCGGTTCTAGACGAAATCCTTGCACAGGCAGGCTTCAAGGGGGCGGACCCGACACAGGCCCTTCTCGCAGCTTCGATCACGAATGGCACGGGCCGGCCAACGTCGGAAAAACAGCCACGTAAGGAGACGTAAGGAGGCCCCGGCACTCCTTCCGGCCGGCACTCCCGGCAACGACATCAAGCGCGGTCAATCTGACGATGGCCGCGCTTTTTCTGTTCTAGAGACACTCTCCGCGAGCCTGCCATGCGCATCGAAAGGGATGCGCATTAATCTTCCGGTGTTCGCTATTAATTAGCCGGCATTCAATTCACCCCGAGCAGTTTTCCGTGCCTGCAGTCCGACGATGAGTGCAGTACTCAATCCCACCAGCGGCGCAGTCACCTGCCACATCACTCAATCACCTCACCTCGCATCAGAAACTTCGCAAGCGCGACGGTCGAAACGAAGCCGAGAATTGCGAGTATCAGAATGAAAGGAAGATAAAGGGCGTTTCCGGTTTTGATCGCCAGCACCAGCGCCTGCAATATTCCAATATTGTAGATCGTATCGATCGCCATGACACGATCCTGTGCCCTCGGCCCCTTGATCAGGCGATATGCGGCGAATGCCATGGCAAGCAGAAGCATCCCCTGGGCAAGGGTGGTGGACCAGTAAATAATATCTGCGATCAACATCAACGGCACCGTTCAACAGGGTCGCGCCGAAGAAAAAATACCGGTCTGTTCAGGGCAATTATGAGAGATCATGGCCTTGCTCCACGTGTTCTTTAGACACGGGGCCGTCCCCATTTGATCCAGATGGCGCAGGTCGTCCTGCACGACTGCGTGCTATCACCAATGGCGCTTATCATCAAGGCGGCGGCCCGACTGCGCCATTGCTTTCAGGAGCCCTGCCATGCTATCGCTGACATCAACAGCTTGACAGAGCTTCGTTCGGGACGACCCGAATGCGACAGATTGCCGGGGACGACCCCAGATAGAGGTCGCCTGCAATGTCTGACAAATCTCCATCCTTTCTCCGCACTCCCTGGCCGAAACTCGTCGTGGCCTGGCTGGTCGTCGCCGTTTTCCAGCTGTCCGGCCAGTCATGGCTTTCGCCTGATATGACGCCAGCCATTGCCATCTCGTGCTTTCTCGTGCTCTTCGCCACAATCCTGATGGCGGCTTTCGGGGTCGTGAAAGAGGCCGATGAACTGGCCCATCAACTGGGTGAACCCTACGGAACACTCATTCTCACGCTGTCGATCGTTGCAATCGAAGTGATACTGATTGCGGCGGTGATGCTGGGGCCGAATGAGGCCCCGACGATCGGAAGAGATTCCATATTCGCGGTGATGATGATCATCCTCAACCTCGTGACAGGTATCTGCCTTCTGGCAGGCGCAATGCGTTATGGCGAGCAGGAATATAATGCGCCCGGCGCCGTTTCTTTCATTGCGATGACGGTCGTTCTGGCCGGCGTCGCGCTTCTGGTGCCGAACACGCTCCCCGCAGGCAATGGCACGTTTACCGCTCTCCAGGCCATCGTCATCTCCCTCGTGACCGTGATTGTCTACGGCAGTTTCCTCGCCCTCCAGATGGGGCGTTACCGCAGCCACTTCATGCAGCCCGCACCGGGCCGGATGTCGATCAGGCTGACAGAACCCCTCACGCGTCAGGCTCCAGATCATCCGACGGACGGTCATGCCAGCAAAAAGAACATCGTTCATTCGATGTTTCTGATCGGATTGCTGCTGCCGATCGTGCTGCTCGCACACGACCTCGCTATCGTCATTGATTACGGCGTTGCGCAGGCTGGCGCTCCGGTGGCCGTTGGCGGCGTTCTTATTGCGATCATCGTCTTTACGCCCGAATCGATCACGGCCGTAAAGGCCGCGTTGCACAACGAGACACAACGGGCAATCAATCTGTGCCTCGGCGCATTTGTTTCAACTGTCGGGCTCACGGTCCCGGCGGTCCTGACGGTCGGCCTCGTCACCGGCAAAACGGTGATCTTCGGAATTTCGCCCACCGAAACCATCCTGTTTGCCCTGACGGTTGCACTGACAACCCTGACCTATCTGGGGAGGCGAACCTCCGCGGCGCAAGGATTGTTGCATCTGATGCTGTTCGTCATCTTTGGTCTCCTGTTGTTTACGGCCTGAGACCACGGCATCGCGGGACGGCCCGCGCGCTTCAAACCAAACGGGGACGGCCCCATGATCGCGAGATTCATGATGTGGAACGCGCCGCGGATGCTCTATCGGGACATTTCTGAAACGGTCGCACAAAGTGCAAATCAACGCTCGCCAAGCTGGGTGACGCGGATTTCAGCGGCCTTGATCTTCGTTCTCGTCGCCAACCATCTGGTCCGGTTTTCCCGCGCCGATGCGTTTACCCGAAAACGATTGCCACCTGCCACCGATTTGGCTAGAAAGCCCTCGCACGGGACGACCCGTGCCTCGAAACGTTCCGGGGACGGCCCTGACTCTCAATCTTGGGATCAGAATGGCCGATATACCGAACACCCTCCCTATTTCTGACTTTCCATCACACGCACGGTCTTCCTGCGTCCGGCACAGCCGTGACTTCGAACACCGGCGCATCCCCGTCATTGTCGCAATTTACTGAAGGACCTGTCATGGCCGGCCCCATCGATCAATTCGAAGTCAAACCTCTCGTTGAAATTACAGTCGGGGATATCGACCTCAGCTTCACCAATGCTTCGGCATACATGTTTCTCACCGTCACACTGGCGAGTTCATTCCTGCTTCTGGCAACCGGCAAAGCCCGTCTCGTGCCCGGCCGCTGGCAATCGAGCGCGGAGATGCTTTACCAGTTCGTTGCCAAGACCCTGCGTGACAATGCCGGAGAGCAAGGCATGCGGTTCTTCCCCTTCGTGTTCTCGCTTTTCATGTTCATCCTGTTCGCGAACATGATCGGCATGTTTCCTTATGCCTTTACAGTAACGAGCCAGATCATCGTCACCTTCGGCCTCGCCATGATGGTGTTCGGCACCGTCACGCTCTATGGCCTGTTCAAACACGGCATTGGTTTTTTCGGGCTTTTCAAACCCGCAGGAATCCCGGCAATCCTGGCTCCCATCATCGTGCCGATTGAAATCATCTCCTATATTTCGCGCCCGGTCAGCCATTCCGTCCGCCTGTTTGCGGTCATGCTTGCGGGCCATATCACCCTGAAGGTCTTTGCAGGGTTTGTCGTCTCCCTCGCCAGCGTCAATGCGCTGGGGGTAATCGGCGCCATCGCGCCGCTCTTCATGACGGTCGCGATCACGGCTCTCGAATTCCTGATGGCCGGCATTCAGGCCTATGTATTCACCATGCTCACCTGCATGTATCTTAACGACGCACTGCATCCGGGACACTAAAGCATCAACCGCGTGCCGAGCGTTCTTGTCCGCAAGGCCCGCAAAAGGGACGTCAGGCGCGCTGACGTTCCCCGGAAGGCCGGTGTCTGCGTTCAAGGATCAAACGCAGAAGCCCGCCGGCACGCAAAATGGCGATTTCCCCACTTCTGCCGGAAGATCGATGATGCCGTAGCTGATGCCATTTACCTCACCGATCCAGGAGCGCCTCGACGGCAGGAATGTCGCACCGATACTCAGTACGGCGGCTGATCCGGACGGAGCAAACACCGTGCCGGCCGAGCAAGCCTCGTCACCCCAACATGCGGCGGCCCAATTTCATATGGCTGTCGCCTATGCCCCCAAGAATGCCCATCGCGCCTCCTACGAGCGGCTTCTCAATCAGGGCCAGCATATGCTACGTCTCCAGTTCGAATATCTGGAACGAACCGGCGACGGCAATCTTTTGACGGACGAGCATGAACCGATGCTGAAAGCAATCCGGGCGAAGAATGTCGAGCTGGCCGATGAACTGGTCCATGCCCGCACCCGGCAGTTTCAGGACAATTTCATCGCCTTCCTGCGTGAAAACTACACGACCGACATATCCTTCGGTCCGTCTGCAGCCGCGGAGTCATCATGTCCCTTTCACAGAAAATTGGTTTTATCGGAACCGGAGCGATCACCGACGCGATGGTGCGGGGCTTGCTCCTGAAGCCTGCGGCCGTGCCGCATGTCATGGTGTCAGCGCGCAACGCGGACATCTCGACCGGGCTCGCTGCCGATTTTCGGCAGGTGATTGTTTCTGACGATAATCAGGCTATCGTCGACGGTTGCAATACCGTCGTGCTGGCAATTCGGCCGCAGATCGCCGAAGACGTCATCCGCCCGCTGCGATTCCGGAATGGGCAGAAGGTCATCAGCGTCGTTGCCGCAACCAGCCGCGAAGTGCTTTTCGACTGGATCGGCGCGGATGTCAGCCTAACGCAGGCGATTCCCCTGCCTTTCGTCGCACGGCGCAGGGGCGTCACGGCCATCTATCCACCGGATGCCAATACGTCGGAAATTTTTAACAGTCTTGGCAATGCGGTCGAATGCGAGACAAAGGCGGAATACGATCTTCTCGCCGCCGCTAGTGCCCTGATGGCCACCTATTTCGGCATCATGCAGCATACGACCGAATGGCTGGCCGAAAACGGCCTGCCGAACGAAAAGGGCCGCGCCTATCTCGCCCCGCTCTTCGCCGGTCTTTCCGAAGTGGCACAGCTTGCCGACAAGGACACCAGCTTCCTTGATCTCAGCGGTGAATTTGCCACCAAAGGCGGCTTAAACGAGCAGGTTTTGCAGGATTTTGACCGTAATGGCGGCTCCAGCGCGCTGAAGGGAGCGTTGAGCCGTGTCTTTGAGCGGATCATAAAATAGCCCGCGGCGGTGCATGACAAGGCCCGCGATAAACAGACCAACTGCCCGCCCAGATGGCGATGCTGGATTAGTGCCGATACTTACGGCAGATGCCCGATCCCGACGCTCGTCTTACGCAGCAACTTCTCCACCATCGCAAGCAGGGAATTGAGTGGCCGGTCGTCACGGTAAAAGGGAACGTCTGCGCGAACACGCCGGTAGAGGGCGTGGGTGCCGGGCGCCATAACGGCTTCTCCCGGCTGCATGTCATAGGCCTGCGTCGCACATATGATCTCAATCGAAAGAATGGTTTCCAGATTGGCGATGATGGAAAGCGCCTTGTCGGCCGCCGGCGTGGCGTGGGTGAGAATATCCTCCTGCAAGGCGGAGGTAATGCCGCCATCCAGACTGGCGGGCGCAGCCAGCCGCCGGTTTTCCGCCACCAGCGCCGCCGCCGTATACTGAATGATCATGAAACCGGAACAGACACCGCTGCCTTCCGCCAGAAAAGCCGGCAGGCCGCTGACCAGCGGATTGACGAGACGGTCGATCCGGCGCTCCGCAATGCTTGCCAGTTCTGCAGCTGCTACGGCCAGACTATCCATGGCAAGCCCCAATGCCGCGCCAACCGCATGGGCCTGCGAATGCACCTGCGGCATATCAGGCGAACCGGTAACCACCGGATTGTCCGTAACACTTGCCAGTTCGCGATTCACCACTTCGCCGATCTGAGCGACGCTGTCGCGAATGGCGCCGTGGATTTGCGGCACGGCACGAAGACTGAGCGGATCCTGCGTGCGCGACCCAGCCGAGCGAGCCAAGAGGGGACTATCCGCCAGCAGATGGCGGAGATTGTTTCCAACGGTCTGAAGCCCCGGGGATGTGCGCAGAGCAAGCGGCACCGCCGAGAAAGGATCGGGCTGCGCGCCCAGATTTTCATAACTCATTGCTGCGGCCGCATCCGCCCAATCCAGCAGATTTTCCATTTTCGATAGCGCCAGACAGGCAAGGCCGGTGGCGCATGGCGTTCCGTTGACGAGGCTCAGCCCCTCCTTGGCCAGAGGCACAAGCGGAGAGAGACCGACCGCTGCCAGCGCCTGCCCGCCGGAAAGCTTTTCACCATCACGCACCGCCTCGCCTTCGCCGATCAATACCAACCCGATCGCCGCGGCATGGGTGAGATACCCGACCGAACCGCGCGAGGGAATGACGGGCAAAACATCCGCATTCAAAAGGGCCAGCAGCGCCTCGACGGTTTCCACGCGGATGCCGGAAAAACCATGGGCGAAATTGACGATCTGCGCGGCCATGATGGCACGTGTCTGCTCCCGCCCCAGCGGCTCTCCGACCCCGCAGGAATGGCTGAGCAGGATGTTTCGCGACAGGGCCTGTTGCCGATCCCTGTCCACGATCACATCGCACAGGGCACCGACACCGGTATTGATGCCGTAGCCGCGCACGCCTTTCGACACCAGCGCCTCGACAATGTCACGCGCCGCAGCGATACGCTTCCACGCGGCATCGGCAAGCTGCAGTCGTGCACCTTTTGCCACCATGGCGACATCCCGCCACGAGATGCCCTGATCGATGATAACGCTCTCAATCATGGTGGGCGACCGCCGCGCCCATGCGGCGCTGCACGAAGCGGGCGACGTAATCATTAGCGGGGCGATTGAGAATATCGTCCGGCGTTCCGACCTGCACCAGTTTCCCGTCCTTCAGAATCGCGATCTGCGCACCGATCCGCAGCGCCTCATCAAGATCATGCGTGATGAAGACGATGGTTTTCGAGAGATTCTTCTCCAGCTGCAGAAGCTGATCCTGCATATCGGCGCGGATCAGCGGATCGAGAGCGGAAAATGCCTCATCCATCAGAATAACGTCGGTATCGGCAGCGAGAGCCCGCGCAAGGCCGACACGCTGCTTCATGCCGCCGGACAGTTGATGGGGCATCTTGTTTTCATAGCCGGCAAGCCCGACGGTCTCGATCCATTGCATGCCGATCGGGTTTGCTTCCGCCTTTGAGAGGCCGCGTACACGCTGGCCATAAACGACATTCTGCATAACTGTGCGGTGTGGCATGAGGCCGAAATTCTGGAACACCATGCTGACACGGCGATTGCGGAAGTCGCGCAGGTCCTTGGCGTTCAGATCAAGCACATTGCTGCCGCCAACCAGGATTTCACCGCTCGTCGGTTCGATCAGACGGTTGATATGGCGCACAAGCGTCGATTTTCCGGAACCCGACAGTCCCATGATGACGAAGATGCGGCTGCCGGCGATATCGAGGCTGACATCGTCGAGACCGACGCTGCAACCGGTCTTGGCCAATATTTCAGCCTTGTCGGCACCGTCCTTCGTCATGGCGAGCGCGGCTTTCCAGTTACCGCCGAAAATCTTGGAAACGTTACGGATTGCGATATCAGTCATCGCCGCGCTCCTTCCGGCTGGATTGGCCGAAGCCCTGCGTAATACGGTCGAGGACGATGGCAAGAATGACGATGCCGAGACCCGCCTCGAGGCCCTTTCCGACATCCAGTGTCTGAATCCCGTTCAGGACCTGTTCGCCCAGACCACGCGCGCCGATCATCGAGGCTACGACCACCATGGAAAGAGCCATCATGATCGTCTGGTTCAGACCGGCCATGATCGTGGGTGTGGCCAGCGGCAGCTCCACCCCGAACAGGATCTGCGACGGGCTGCTGCCGAAAGCGGTTGCCGCCTCCACCACTTCGCGATCCACCTGGCGGATGCCGAGATCGGTCAGGCGGATCAGCGGTGGTACGGCATAGATGATGGTCGCGAGCACTGCCGGGACCTTGCCAAGACCGAAAAGCATGATTGCCGGGATCAGATAAACGAAACTCGGCATCGTCTGCATGACGTCAAGGACAGGCAGCGTGATACGCCGCATGATCTGGCTCTTTGCGAGCCAGATGCCGACCGGGACACCGATGATAATAGAAATCAGGCTGGCGATGAGCATCAGCGCCAGCGTCTGCATCGTCAGGTCCCAAAGGCCGAGGGCGCCGACGACCAGCAGCATGACCCCGACCATGAGGACAAGCGAAATCTTGCGCGCCGCAAACCATGCCAGCACCAGAAAGGCAAGCAGGACCAGCCACCATGGCAGGCCGCGCAATATCCATTCCATGAACAGGATAACCTGCAGAATGGTCTGCGAAATCGCCTTGAACACGAAGCCATAATTGACGACCAGCGACTGGACGAACTCATTGATCGGGCCACGAATGGAAATATGAAAAGTCTCAGGAAACATCGGGTGGCGTCCTCGCACTTTGCCGTCTTCCGTCCCCGACGGTCACGGCTCTGACGGGAAAAGAAAAAGCCGCATGCCAATCCGGTATGCGGCCCCGTGATTGCTACTTGATCGCGGCTTCGATGCGGGTTTTGGCCTCCGGCGACACCCATGCGCCCCAGATATCGCCCTTGGTCTTCAGGAAGCGCGTCGCTGCGGCTACCGCATCGGCCTTTTCGTCAACCATGTAAGCGAGGCTGGAATTGACCTCCTCGAGCGGGAAGGTCGCCTTGCCGAGGATTTCGATGATATCCGGCGCAGCCTTGGCGAAGTCGCTGTTGACGCCATAAGCAACCTCAACCGCAGGGAAAGCGCATCCCGCCTCCCGCTTGCCATCGGCGCTTGTCAGGTCCTTCCAGCAGGCTTCGGTGTAGGCCGGCTCGGAAAGCTGCACGAGCTTGTATTTGCCCATGATTGCGGTCGGGCTCCAGTAATAGAAGAGCAGCGGTTCGCCCTGAAGATAGGCGGCGCTGATCCCCGCATCCAGCGCCGTGCCCGTGCCGGGGCGGAAGTTCACGTAGGTCGTGTCGAGCTTGTAGGCCTGAAGCTTGGCGGTATTGACACCCTCACAGGTCCAACCCGATGGGCAATTGAGAAAACGCCCCTTGGACGGCTCTTCGGGATCCTGAAAGAGGGCGGCGATCTTCGGATCGGAAAGCTGCTCGACACTTTTCAGGTCGGGGGCCTTTGCCTCTATGCCCTTTGTGGCGTCGCCCTTGATCAGATATTCAGGAACGAACCAGCCTTCGGAGGCGCCCACGAAGGTCTTGCCGACCGAGGTAACCTGTCCTGCGGCAGCGGCCTTGTTCCAGACGTCGGACCGGCCGATCCATTCCTCAGCGAAAATCTGAACGTCGTTATTGGCCGTGGCCTGTTCCAGGGTCACCGAATTGCCGGGAATGGAATCAACCTTGCAATCATATCCCTTCGACAGAATGGCCTTCATGACTTCGGTGACGAAGGCGCCGCTTTCCCAGTCGATGCCGGCGAAAGTAACGGTCTTCCCCTCGCCGCAATAGCTGGCTGCATGGGCCGACCCCAAGGGCAGCGCCGCAAACAGGGCAGTGGCGGCAAGCGCGAATTTAAATTTTGCATTCAACATCTTATTCCCCTTTTTGATTGATGGTTGGCATGTTGTCGGCACAAATTCATGCGGTGCCGGCGCAGGATCTCCCTGAAAGTATGATGAACGAATATCGACCTTTCGTCGGGTCAGCAGGACCGTTCGCAGCAGGCCCGAACAAGACACCTATTCCCTGCCGGCAACGAAAGTAACTTTCCTTAAGTTCACTATACAACTTTGATGAAACAGCTTCGGTGATAGAGAATGGCAGCAAGCCGGAACGGCAATGGAAGAACGACTGGAGAGCCGGCATCGTCCGAACCCTGAACGCGGCCAATCCAGCCGTCTCGCGCCGAAACCTATGCGGTCGTCTGCAAACCACCGGAACCATAAACGGTTCATAACCACGCATTCACAGCTCTTTCTCCCAATATCGGCGAGCCAGCCTGCATTCTCCTTTCGGAGCCGGTCGGCACGCGGACATCCTCACCTCAACCACTCACGAGAAAAATGCGCCTGCAAAAGATCGATTTTTCAACTCCCATCGATGCTTCACAAGTTGTATATGTAACTTTGCATGGTTTTAGGAGACAAGCAAGTGCAAAGATGATATTTTGCATGCGTCCGTAATGCTGGTTATATTTTAGGCAATCTGCCGATTTTTAGGGAGTTTAAATGCCGTTCGTGATCGAAAGCGACCTTGCTACATCCAGCGAGTATCCTTCCCTGCCGCTCTATGAGCGTGTGAAAACGCAAATCAAGGCGAAGATCGCGAGCGGCGAATGGCCCCTCCACCACCGGGTCCCTTCCGAAAACGAGATGGTGGAGATGCTGGGCGTCAGCCGGATGACGGCAAACCGCGCGCTGCGGGAACTTGCGACCGAAGGTGTCATCGTACGTGTTCAGGGACGCGGTTCATTTGTCGCATCGAAAAAAAGAAGCGCCGCCATGATGGGTGTGCGAAACATCGCCGACGAGATCAAGGAACGAGGCTCTTCCCACCAGGCGAGCCTGATCCTGGCGCAGACCGAGGTATGCGGTCCCGATCTTGCCTCGGCGCTGGAGATCGACGTTGGTGCCAAGATTTTCCATTCGATCATCGTTCATCACGAAGACGACGTGCCGATCCAGCTGGAAGACCGTTTCGTGAATGCAGCGGTTGCCCCGGACTATTTACAGCAGGATTTCAGCTCCATGACCCCGAATGCCTATCTGACGGCATTGGCGCCAATTTCCCGAACCGAACAGTTCATCGAAGCCGCAGCGCCCCAGCCATGGGAATGCAAATTGCTGGCGATCGGCCGGCACGAGCCCTGCCTGCAGGTTCGGCGGCGGACCTGGTCTTCCAGCCGCGCGGTAACATCGGTACGGTTATTATATCCCGGAAGCCGCTATCGACTCGAAAGTCAGGAATAAGGGCTGTCAATGTGGCCATTGGCCAAAGGGTCACAATCTGGCGTCTTCATCCAAGTGTGCACCATCACATCGAACCTCGCTGCGAGGAAATGGGCAAGCTACTGATTAGCTAAGTTTTTTCGAGAACTTATCTATTTTCTCATCCGCGAATACCACAGAATTTGCGGTTGTACTTTATGCTGTATTTCATCCTGTAGTTTTCTAGGTTCCGTCGTTAAGGATTTGTTAACCAAATCGAGACGAGTATTAGATTATTCTAATTACCCGCTATTGGGGTGATCCTGCGTTATGACCGAGGAAATCAGCAGCGCAGCCGCTTGGGGAGAGAGCATGAAGTTCGCAACATCAGGCTACCTATTATCACTTGCGGCGTGCGCCCTTGCGCCGTCATCAGGCATGGCGCAGGTCGCCACCTCAAACTTCACGGTACAGATCACCATTCAGGCAGCATGCCAGATAAACTCGGCCGGCAATCTGGATTTCGGCACCAATGGTGTCATCAGCAGCAATATTGACGCGACCAGTCAGGTCGTCGTTCAATGCACCTCCAGCACACCCTTCAGTCTTGGCCTGAGCGCCGGCGCCGGTTCGGGCGCCACTGTCGCCAGCCGTCTGATGACCTCCCCGGCGGGTGCCACCATTGCATACTCGCTCTATACGACTGCGGCACATACCACGGTGTGGGGCAATACCGTGGGGACGGATCGCCAGACAGGAACGGGAACCGGAGCGCCGCAAACATTCACGGTCTATGGGCGCGTACCTGCCCAGACGACACCTGCGGTCGGCGTCTATACCGATACGGTGACGGCCACGCTCAATTACTGATCGCCATAGGGAGGATCGCGCATGCGTCTTTTTACCTTAGCGGCTGCGTTTATTGCCGGTTTGAATGTCTCACCTTCACACGCCGCATCTTTGCGGGTTTCACCAGTCATTCTGGATTTAAGAGCGCCCGCGGCGGCGTCCAGCCTGCGCATATGGAATGATGCGAAAACGCCCATCAACGTTCAGGTCAGGATATTCCGCTGGACCCAGCAAAACGGCTCAGACGTCTACACCGCGGCAGGGGACGTCGTCGCCAGCCCGCCAATGACGCAGCTGAAACCGGGCGCCGAGAACCTTATCCGCATCGTCCGGCTTTCCAAAACCCCCATCAGGGCGGAAGAGAGCTATCGCGTCATCGTGGACGAATTGCCCGCTGCGGGGAGACCCCAGTCCGGCACCGTCAATCTGGTCGTTCGCCACTCCATACCGGTTTTCTTTTCGCCCGCTTCCACAGGCGATGCCGAGCCGGTCTGGTCGATAACGCCACAGGGCAAAGGTTACAGGGTGTCCGTTGCCAATAATGGTCAGAAACGGATACGGATCGCCAACCTGAAAGTTCTGGGCAGCAACGGGCAAGCGGTTGCCCAGCAGCAGGGCCTGGTGGGCTACGTGCTCGGCAAATCCGGTGCAAGCTTTCTTGTTCCGGCAACCGGCGGCAAAAAAGCTGGTGGCGCACTGAAGATTTCGGCTGAGAGCGAAGGCGGCCCCGTCAATGCGACGGCGCGCGTCAACGGCGGCTGACCTTGCCGTTTTGACGATTGCAGGTTTGACGATCTTTTCATCGAGCAGTTTATCCGTGGCGCAGGATTTGCCCCCTGCGACGCCGCCCGCTTCTTTTGCCGCAAAAGAAGCGGGGCAATTGCAGCTCGAAGTCTACATCAATGATGTTTCAACGGAACTGATCGCCACATTTCGTCAAAACGACGCCGGGTCGCTTCTTATCGAACCGGAGCAGCTGAAGAACATCGGGATTTCTCCGATTGAAAGCGCTGCAGGCGATGATGGCTGGATCGATGTCTCCAGGCTGCCGGATGTGGTGACGCATTATGATGAAAGCACGCAGTCGGTCCATTTCACCCTGCCCACGGCGGCACGGGCGAACAAAGTCATCGACGCATCCGGCAGGAGCGCTGAGGAGGAAGACGAGGATGTGCAGGACAAGGCCACAAGCGATTTTGGAGGTCTGGTGAATTACACGATCTACGGCTCGTCCGGCGGCAACAAGTGGTCGGACCTGACCGACTTCAACGGTGTCTCCGCCCTTTTGGAAAGCCGGGTGTTTGGCCCGCTGGGCGTGCTGTCTTCGTCTCAGGTCTTGAGCACATCCCGCCTGTCGCAATTTGACACCCAGCGCCTCGACACCACCTGGAGCTACTCCGATGAGGACAGCCTGACGACATACCGGGCCGGAGACCTGATCACCGGCGGGCTGAGCTGGACACGTCCGACGCGGTTGGGCGGTTTGCAGATCCGCCGAAACTTCGATCTGCGACCGGATATCGTCACCATGCCGATGCCTGAATTTGCAGGCTCCGCAGCGGTACCTTCCACCGTCGATGTCTATGTCAACAATATCCGCCGCCTGTCGCAGGATGTTCCCGAGGGGCCATTCTCCATCACCAATCTTCCGGTCATCAGCGGTGCGGGCAATGCAAGACTGGTGGTGCGGGATGCGCTGGGGCGCGAAACCGTGTCCGAAACGCCTTTTTATACCTCGCCGGATCTGCTCGCGCAGGGTCTCATCGATTTTTCCGCCGAGCTTGGCTTTGCCCGGCGCAATTACGGCACTTCGTCTTTCGACTATGATGACAGACCACTCGGTTCTGCGACGGTGCGTTATGGATTATCGGACGGGTTGACGCTGGAGGGTCACGCCGAAGGCGGTGAGGATTTCTACAATATCGGCTTCGGCGGCGTCTTCACGCTTGGAGCCCATGGGCTGGCGGCGGTTTCGGGCGCATCGAGCCGTTTCGGCGCGGAAAGCGGTTATCAGCTTTCCGCGAATGTCGAAGCCGAATTGCTTGGAGTACGGTTAAACGCGCGCTCGCAACGGACATTCGGCGACTATAACGATATGGCATCCGTTTCCGCCGATACATCGAAAGTCCGCACGATAGCCGGCCTGCTCAGTGCGCGGCCGCCGCGTGCGCTCGACCAGATTTCCGTTTCCACGCAACTCGGTTTCGATGAGACGAGCCTCAATTTCTCCTACACACAGCTGGAAACTTTCGATGAGAGAAAATCCCGGCTGCTTGGCCTTTCCGCCACGCGACCCTTCGGCGAAAACGGCAATATCTTCATCACCGCTTATAAGGACCTCGAGGACAGCCATTCCTACGGCATCTATGCCGGTCTCTCCTGGTCGTTCGGCGGCGGCGTCTCCGGTTCGGCCGGCATGTCGTCCGATGCGGACGGATATTCCCTAACGGCCGAAGTCGGAAAATCCGAGGAACAGGCGGAGGGAAGTTATGGCTGGCGTCTGCGCGGTTCGATGGGCGGCAACGATATCGCCTCCGCCTCCGGCAGTTATCGCGGCAGCGTCGCACGTGTGTCTGCCGGTGTCGATCAATTCAACCGCACGACACAGGCCTATGCCCAGATCGACGGATCGATAGCGCTGGCCGGCGGCGATGTCTTTATTGGAAACCGGATCGATGACGCCTTCGCCGTCGTGGATGCCGGCGCGCCCGGCGTCGATATTCTGCTGGAAAACCGCCCCATCGGCCAGACGAACCGACGCGGAAAAATACTGCTTCCGAACCTGCGGTCCTATGACGTCAACAACATCACGCTGGACCCGAGCAATCTTCCCGTGGATGCCCGCATCGACACGACAAAACAAACGGTCACACCGACAGAGCGCGCGGGAGCAGTCGTCAACTTCGAGGTGGAAACCGGGGGGCAGGTGGCGCTGGTGACGCTGAAGGACGAAAGCGGCCAGTTTATCGAAACCGGATCGACCGGCAAGATCGACGGTGAGCGTGACTTCATCGTCGGTTATGACGGGCAGGCCTATCTCGATAATATCGGCGAAACACATCGGCTTTCCATCACGCAACCCACGAAGGGAGAGTGCGAAGCGCAGATTACCGTTTCCCCTGCCGCCAAGACACGCGCCACCCTTGAAGCCATATGCAGGAGCGTTCAATGAAGGTTCTGACCCGCGCTGCCCTTGCCATCGCCGCTTTCCTATTCGGAACACCGGTTCTGGCGCAAAGCTGCAGCTTCAGCATGTCGGACATGAGTTTCGGCTTCGTCAACCTTACAAGCGGCAGCGCCGTGGATACCACCGCAACATTGTCGGTGACTTGCTCCAACCCTTTGTCGCTGGCGCTTTCCATCCGCATCTGCCCCAACATCAACGCCGGCAGCGGCGGGCAATCGGGCGGTATCCGACGGATGCTGCAAGGCAGTAACATCCTCAATTATCAGCTGTACCAGAATTCCGGACGCACAACGCCCTGGGGATCGGTCACCCAGCCCGCGCTCGGATCACCTCCGCCTATCGATATGGCGCTGCCTCTCCTCCTCAACAGCACGAGCCGTACCGTTTACGGCAGGATTACCGCCGGTCAGGCCGCCGCAGCCCGTGGCCCCTACCTCTCCAGCTTTGCCGGCGCCGAGACCAATTTTACCTATACGTCATTTCTTTTATTGGCACCGAACTGCTCCGACATAACCCAAAACCCGACACAGGTGCCATTCAACGTTACGGCTGCGGTATCACCGACCTGCATTGTCTCGGCGCAAAACATCAATTTCGGCAGTCATGGCGTTCTCAACACCGCAGTCGACGCAACGGGGGCCATCGCTCTTACCTGCACCAGCAACCTGAATTACAGCGTCGCCCTCAACGGCGGCCTGAGCAACAGCCCACCGGCTTCGCGCCAGATGGTGCTGGCCGGCGGATCGATAACCTACGGGCTCTATCGCGACGTCAACCGCACGAATGTCTGGGGAAGTACGGCTGGCCAAATCACCACCGGCACCGGAACCGGCAGCCTGCAGACACTGCCCGTCTATGGTCGCGTCCCGGCGCAGAATACACCGGCGCCGGGAGTTTACAGCGATACCGTCGTTGTGACGGTGAGTTACTGAGTGATGTACCGCGCCGATTACCCATGCAACGCCGCGGTAAGCCAGGACGCCGCGCGGTCGATCGTCATTGTCCTTCGCGATTTGAACGGCAGGACAACGTTGTAGTGGGTGCCGGAAGGCATTCGGGTGTCATCAAAGGGTGCCCTGATCGCCAAAAACTGGACCGTTTTTGATTGGAGTTTTTCGCGCCAGAATCCCGGCGCGGATCAGCGAGGCGACCTATTTCAATTGGCGTAAGAAATATGCAGGCCTTCTGCCTGACGATATGCGTCGCCTGAAGGCTTTGGAAGAGGAGAACAGCCGCCTGAAGCGGATTGCCGCCGACCTGACGCTGGACCGGGAAATGTTGCAAGACGTTATCCGCGCAAAGCTCTGAGGTCTGCACGCAAGCGTAAGCTGATCGGCGGGATGCAGGTTGATTGGGGGATTTCGATTGACGGGCTTGCAAAGTCCTGAGGTTCGACACCTCGAACTACCACGAAGTTGAACGGCAGGGGGTCGTCAATTCCGGTGTCGGGAGCGCGTTGAGGCAACCGTGTTAGGGCCTTCAGACAGGTGAGTGGGTCGACGCCACAGGCGCGACGAGTAAGCATCAGGCTGCAGATCACCGCGCTGGCCTTGGCGCCCTCGACGCTGTCGCTGAACAGCCACGATTTTATTCCGGTCGCAAAAACTCTGATATCGCGTTCAAGAATGTCGTTGTCGATCGGCATTCTGCCGTCACTGGTATAGCGCGTCAGAGACGCCCACTGGTTTAGAGCGTGGGACACGGCGTCATCCAGCTTGGTGTCCGGGAAGACCTTTGGCGCAATGTTGTCGAGCCACACCTTTAGGGCGTTCAGGAGGGGCAAGCTGTGCTGTCGGCGGAAACGGCGTATACAGTCGACCTTCGTCTCCCCGGCATATGGGATGTTGTCTCCTGCCTGCTTTTCGATCCGGTAGAGTTGCTCGAAGAACCGGAGTGCCTGTTCCGGCGGTACGCCGGCCCGCTCGAAGGTCTGGGCAACGCGGTAGAGCGGTGCGCCATCGACGTATTTGTGAACAAGCGTGAAGGCCAGCGTTGAAGCCGTAGCAATGCTGCCAGGCAGGGGTCGTGTCGGCATCGGAGCGATCACGACAGGCGTGTTGATCCCCCGTGCGGTCGCAATGGCGGCAAGCGTACTTGAGCCGAACATTCTGCAGAGCCTTGTTGCCCCATCCCAGATGGGGCTCGACCCAGTGAGCGCGTCGAAAAATTAAAATATTAAACTATCGCCATTGCGTATTTCTCAGATTATTTGTAGTAATAATTAGAGGTATATTGTTTATTTAGAATATTATTTGAAAAATTGAAAAAATACTTAGCCGTGATGAAATTCGAGAATTACGCGGCATTGTCGTGTGGAGGCACGTCCAAACAAGGAAGAGCCGGAATTAGGCCTCCGCGGAAGATACTACAAAAGACCCGGAAGGAAATTTGTGTGACGACATTGGCCCACGATACTGGTTCGCAACGTTCCGAAAGCGAAAATGTCGCAACTGGTTTGCGCGTTCGGCTGCTTGAAGAGCGCGATACGACCCAGGTGCGCGAAATCATGAAGCAGCATCACGCTTCGACAGTTTTTCGCGATCAGGCATTTTCGGACTGGAAGCTCAACGAGCATTTCAATCTGATCCTGTCACGCCCTCCGCGCATGGTTTGCCCTGTGGCGCTTTGGAATGGCCGGCCGGTTGGCGTGGCATGGGCAATTGCCGATTCCTATATGCTGAGCGATGGGCCTTTGTTTGTAACCGTACAGGTCATTGCTGTGGATTTGACGTTGCCTGCAATCCGTCGTGCGAAAGTGTTTCTGGCACTGGTGGCGGCCATCAAAAAATGGGCCGCGTCTCTCCATGCAAGCCACTCATTCATTCACGTGACAACCGGCTCGCGTATTGAGGCAACAGATCGGTTGATGAAAGCTGCGGGGGCTATGTTAGTGGGTGGGGCATATGTTACATAAAATTTCGAGTTTATTTTAATAAATATCATTATTATCAAAAAACACGGAATCCGCATGAAAAGGATAGCCATATTATTCGGATACACTATATATATATTATTTATTTCCTTTTTTGTACTCATTGTTGCGGGATTGTTGTGGTACGGGTTCACAGACTTAAGGGGATCTCAAACATATTTCGAGGGAAACCCTGCTGAGTACCATCTTTGGGCCAATCGCCATGTAAGGACAGCTACACCGGATATGATAATCCAAGATTATTATAATAATGGGTTTAAAACTGTATGTGTATTTCCGAATGATGAAAGCGATCCAAAGCAAAGTGCAGCTTTCGAAGGAATCTCAATAAAAAAAATAGTTGGCGGTGAGGATGTTGATGTTTTCCCGCTTGGTTATCTTTTTCGTGTTTACTGGGTCAATAAATCTGGTGAAGCAATCGTGTGGAACTTTGATGAGCGTCGATTTGCTATCTCGTTTGGACCGGAACCACGGAATCACGACAAATTTGGTTGCAGGTTTGATTTGGTTGCTCGTGTTTCTTTTACAATTAAGGACGGAATTGTGGCGGCGTACATAAGTGATAACCATTTGGGGATAAGTGATGGATTGGTGGAGTGACGTTAAAGAATGGTCTTATAGCAACTTTACCCCTGCAGGTTGGGAAGATTGGGCCAAGTCTCAAAACGCTCACTATCAAGACGCAGCGGTAAGTTTGAATTCTAAAAACAATTTAGGATTTACCACGGAGAATATGGACTCATTGAAGCACACTATCGCCGCAGCTTATGGGGCCAACGCTGAAGGTAGATTTACTACAAGTCTTAGAGGATATGGCAATGAGATTGTTGCCGGAGCGAAAGGGAGAGACGGGTGGAATGAACACATCAAAGATATGTATAATAATGAGGTGGGGATGGCCGCGGCTTCGTGGCTGAAAGGCAGTCTAAATCGACCGGCCACCAACGCAGACATTGATGTTGTAGTAAGTCGACTAGCCAGAGCCGGCGAAATCGAGCGATCTGCTACCAAGTCAGAAGGTAGTTGGGGAAACGCGTTGAAGGCGGTCGTCTACCTTGGCGTTCCATTGAATTATGCCGCCCATCGCAATGTGTATGCTGCCTTAGACAAAATGAAACCAGACATCCTCAATGAGTTGAAAATGTCAGCTCAGTGCTTCCCTGCTGATGTTCTCATCACATCCGGCTCCGGCAAATCTGTATTCATATCCGACCTTCGTATCGGCGACGTCGTTTTAGCTTTCGATCCATCAACTGCCCTTGGGCGCGGCGCCTTCGTGCCGCGTCGGGTTACGCATCTGTTCCGCAATGTGACGACGTCTTGGCTGAAACTGACGTGGCAGGAAGCCGGCGAACCGCATGAACTCATCTGCACCCCCGGCCACCATTTTCTCGATCAATTTGGCAATTTCCCACCAATCGAAGAATTGATAGCGGCAGGCCGGGCGACCCTCGTTCTAGCATCGGGCGAGCTTGTCGAGGTTTCCGCCGAGCGCATTGTTTATTCGGTCGAGACGGCTGATCTGTTCGAGAAGGCCAAAGTCCAGGGCGCGGTGGCGGGCGCCACCGCCTTTCAGCCCGTTGTTGTAGAGGGCTGGCAGACTTATAATTTCGAAGTTGAGGACCTTCACACCTACGTTGCTGGTGGTGTGCGAGTTCACAACATTTCCGCCGATTGGGCGCACGATGAGGATCGAGCTCTTGCAAAAACCCTACAGGCTCTCGTTGTCAGTAAGGTACCTATCGAATATGCGGTTAGCCTCGGGCAAGGCGTCAGGGGTGTTGATGAAGATCGACGGACGGGGCAGCTTGTTGGCTTTACAACGGCCGGTCGCGCCATTCCATTAGATCGTACGGTTTATACTACTTTGCTTGCCGAGCGTGGCGGCGAGACCGCTTCTACCATAGACCGAGCTGAAATCGCAGCGCGCGGAGCAATAGAAAGAGGCGCTAGCAGATCTGATGCTCGAGCGGCGGCCTATGGCGAGGCGCAAAGGTGGGGTCTCGATACATACGAAGGCTTTGACCAAGTAATAGACCGTGCGATGAGACAACAAGCTGCTTCTCGAGGGACGAAAACCGGCGCGCAACCGTCCGGTTCCTCCGGCAAGGGCGGCGGCGGTGACGGCCAGTCGGAAAATTCCAGATCCTCAAGTAGATCGGAATCGTCCTCCGGCAGTTCCGGCAAGCCAATTCTTCTCGATCTAAACGGCGACGGTCTTTCCATTGACAGGCTGCGTGAATCCTCACAATTCATCGATTTTGACGGCGACGGTTATCTGCGACGCACGGCTTGGGCACAAAATGGTGACGGCGTACTCATTCTGGATGCAAACGGCGATGGCGTGATCACAAGGTCCAGCGAATTTGTATTTACGGATTGGGACCCGTCAGCTTCCGGCGATCTGGAAGCCGTCAAGAATGTTTTCGATACGAACCGGAATGGCAAGCTCGATGCTGGGGATACGCGTTGGAATGCGTTCAAGGTGTCGATCAATGGTCAGCTCAAATCATTGAAGGAACTGGGCATCGCGTCCATCGATCTGACGCCCAAAGGTAGCGGGCAGAGTTTTTCCGACGGCTCGGCGATTGTTGGTACGACCACTTTCACGCGGTCTGATGGCAGCACGGGTATGGTGGGTGACGCAATCCTTGCAAACGATCAAAACGACTACAAAATTTCTCGCTCAACCACGAAGAATGCCGATGGCACATCCAGCGAACTGATCGTCGGTTACGCCAAAGACGGCAATGTCGCGTTCCGCAATCTGGTTGGCAAAAGCGCAAACGGTTCGACCGTCACGACGAAATTCGATGATGATGGTGACGGTATTTTTGAGCGCAGCCAGAGCAAGTTTGTTTCGATCGAAATATCCGGAAATCGTATCGAGACCGTCAAGAATTTCAACCCCGACGGCTCTTTGACCAATAGCGATAAAACCGACAGAAGCCCTAATGGGCGAAAAATCACGACAACACTCGACAAGAATGGAGACGGCGCGGCGGACGAACGGCAGCTGCTGGAAAGTTTTGCAGATGGTTCTTCCCGGACAATCACTCAGCAACTGCATCTGGACGGCGCGGCATCGAAAACCGTTATCATAAATGTCTCCGCCGATGGTTTGAGCAAAACAACGTCCACCGATCTGACGGGCGACGGCGTTGCGGACCGTTATGTTTCGGACATCAAGACGTCAGGAAAAACGGCGCAGGAACGGGTGGTTACCGAGCTCGCGGGCAACGGCGCCCTCCTCTCCAAAGAAACCACCACGACCACGACTATCGCAGCCGCTGTAACAACTCTGACCGACAACGATTTCAATGGCGACGGCAAGCGCGATCGCTATGTTCAGGAACGGACATCCACTGATAACGTCGGCGACGTCATCACGAAACGCACGAGCTACAGCAGTAACAACGCCGTTCTGAAAGAGGAAGTTTTCCGAGTAACGGCTGACGGGCGTTCAAACTTCAGTTCTACAGATATCGACGGCGACGGCAAAGTCGATACCTATACCTCTGATATCATCGCTTTGGATGCTGCAGGCGCCTGGGTGCGGACCAAGAGAGCGAGAAGCGCCGCCGGACCGCTTCTTTCCCAGTGGACTTTCAAAATGCAGCCTGATCGCAAAAGCTACATAGAAACATTCGATATAAATGGCGACGATTTGTTCGATAAAAGTCTGGTTATGACGACCGGATCCGACGGGGCCACCACCACGACGGAAACACGCTTCAATACCGACCGCTCGGTCGTTTCCCGTTCGTCGATTGTTACGTCATCGAATGGTAATTCTACAACAGTCACGAATGACGCCAATGGCGATGGCGTCATTGATAGTAAGATTGTCACCACGAAAATCACGGCACCTGACAAGAGTTCCACCGTGACGACACAGACCCTGACGGGGAATGGCAAGCTTGTCTCGCAAACGATATCGAAGACAAGCCCGGATGCGACGAGCCGGAACTTTTCCGAAGATCTCGATGGCGATGGAGTTGCCGATCGCCAGACAGTCGATAGCGTCGTGCTCAATAGCGACGGCAGTCGTCAGAGAACGGTCACGATCAAAAGCCGCGATTCGACGCTTCTCGAGCGCACGACGACCGATATTTCCGCCGACCGTCGAACAACTGTCGTCACAGTCGATTCCAATGGCGATGGGATTGTCGATCAAACCACAAAAGAAAGCACGCTTGCCGACGGCCAAACCGTGATTGAGGAAAAACTCTTCACGCGAAGTGGTCAAGCCTATAAATCTTCCACGAAAACTGTGAGTGGCAACGGTTTAAAAACCACCGTCGGCACTGACACCAATGGCAACGGCGTGATTGAGTTTACAACCGTTACCGGGACCGTCATGAATGACGACGGAAGCCGAACCGAGACAACCAAAAATGTCAACGCCAATCAGAGAACCTTCTCCAGCTCCACGAAGATAGCGAGCGGCAACGGGCTTGCCACCACCGTCGAACAGGACCTGAACGGGAGTGGCAAGGCGGGAGATGGTCGCGTCGTACAATCCACCACTTACAATGCAAATGGGTCGATAACGAAATCTGAGTCCAGCTATAGCGGCAAAACTCTGATCAGCAGGCAGGAGACCGTGACAAGCGGTAACGGCCTGGGCACCGTGGTTTCGCGCGATGTCGACGGCGACGGTGATCTGGATCGGGTTCTTACCACGCTCCGGGTCATCAATGCGGATGGCTCAACCTCGGATCAGGAACTTGTCAAATCAGGCAATGGAAAACTGCTGTCAAAAACGATGACGACTGTCAGCACGGATCAGAAAAGCAAACAAACGGACTCTGACACGAATGGTGACGGCATCGTCGATCGTCGCATGACAACGTCCATCCGTGCGGATGGCGTCGAAAGCCAGACGACCGAAACGCTGTTTCGTCCCGGAACAGTTTCCAGCCGCCATGTAACGGAGGTGTCGGCCAACGGCTTTTCCGCATCCTGGCGCACCGATCTTGACGGTGATGGGACCTTCGAGGTGACCGGCACTGATATCAGTGCGATTTCAGTAGATGGTGGCCGAACAAGAACAGTTTCCCGGACGCGTAGCTACGATGGTCAGTCCCTTAAAGAAACGACTTTCACAAGTGCGGACGGTTTGACAAAGCGTGTCTCGTGGTCTGAGGGCTCTTCCGTCAAAAAGACCCAGCTGGACGTGAAAGTGCTGGAAGGCGACGGCGACACGACGCAAACGACCACGATAACAAAATCCGACGGTACCCTTGCGAGCCGTGAGGTCCGGAAGGAATCGAAACATGGTCTTGTTTCGACGCTTTCGCGCGACACCGATGGTGACGGCAAAATCGATCAAGAAATTACAAAATCGGTGCAAATCGATGGCAGCATAGAGCAAAAATACAAAGACTTTGCCGTAGACGGCAGGATAGCTGCCACAAAGACGGTAAACAGCCGCCTGGATGGCGTTGCGCGTGAGATCGTTGAATACGATTTCAACGGCGATGGTGTTCTGGACAAAAAAATCCAATCCGAAACCATCATCGGAAACGAGGGTGAAAAAGGCGTATGGTCGTTTGACTGGGTCATGACTAAAAGTGGCTGGAAACTCACCAATAGGTGGTTTTCCAATGAAAACGCGGACGGTCTCCACACTCTGAAAGACTTCGATATCGGCGGGGATCTTTCCAAGGACTACTATACGGTCGACTGGACACGGTTCGAAGAAAACGGCGAAAGGTTCCGAACTCTGGATGCTCGCCGCAATGATGTATTGGAGAGCAGGCGCGTTATCGCAACCAGCGCGAACGAGTTGACGACCATCACACTGAAGGACATGACTGGAGCCGGAAAGTTTGTGCGGACATCCACCGATGTTACCGTCCATACTCCTGACGGAATGCTACAACGAACGGTTCTCAACGTCAGACCTGACGGAACCGAATTGTCGCACTTAACGACGACCACGACGGCGGACGGTCAAACAACAGAAACAATTGAACGACGGGCCGGCCTGGCCCCGCGCAAGACCCGCTCATCTACCACTCTCCTGGCTGACGGCTCCACTACCGATGAAATTGCGCAATTTAGTATCGATAACCAACTGCTTAGTAAAACCTCAATTATAACACGCCCCGATAAACGAAGAAAAGTAACGTCTATCGACGCCGATGGCGACGGCATCATCGACCAGAAGCGAGGAGAAACACTGGAATGGTGGGGAGAAAAAATATCGGACACGACGAATTTTGGAGCGAAGGGCGCCGTTCTTCAGCGTATCGTTTCGGTGACGGCGGCGGACGGTCTTTCCTCGTTCATGACATGGGACTTGAATGGTGACGGGATCCTCGATCAGAAAAGAGTCGAAACAATCAGGCTGAACGCCGACGGCAGCCGTTTCATCACTCAGACCGACACCGATCTCATCAAGAAGAAAACCAAATCCGTTTCCACCGACGCTATGAGAGCAGATGGAAGACTTCGTACGATCTCCAAGGATCTCAACGGCGACGGTGTTTTTGACCAGATCGAGACCATAGAGACGACAATAACGGGCCAGACAAAATCAAAAATCGCTAACAATGTCACAGCCCGCGACATCAAATACCTGACGCCCGGTGGAGTAATCTGGAAAAATGCGATTGCGCATTTCGTGGAAAGCGAAAACTCTCTCGATGGTGATGTGCGGACCTCACGTTATGACTATGATGGGGACGGCAAGTTCGAGACTGAGGTGATCTCCCGCTCCAATATTGATGGCTCCGTTAGCGCCGACGCTGTGGAAACAACCGCCAGCGGTTCCGTTGTGGCGAAGGGATCGATATTCACTGCGGCGGACGGTCGGACGACCATTCTTACCAAGGATATGGATAGTGATGGCGATATCGACGAGCGGCAGACCTCCATCACCAGAGAAGATGACTCGATTCTTCTCAGAAAAGAGACGTTGCGACAGGATGGAACCGTGTCCGCTTCGGTTCTAGACCAAGTGGACTTAGTTGGAACGCTGACCTCGCGCACAACTTTCGACGATCTCGGGCGCAAAGCTCACCAAGTGACGACAGAATTTGATGGCAGTTCTCGAATAACGGCCTTCGATGCTGCCACGGGCGGCGTAACGAGCGTCAGCAAGGTGTCCTCGGCGAATGTTTTAATATCCGCGACCTTGTACGATTACGCGAACAACAAGGAATGGATCCGGATCGAGCAGACATTTGATGTCGAGGGCCGCAAGACTAAAGAAAAGCAGTTTCTCGATAATGGGACTTCGGTTACGATCTCCTTTGTCTCTGAATTTGACGGTGCCGGGCGAAAAACCATCGAGAAGCAATTCCTCGATAATGGGACTTCGATCACGATTTCCTTTGTCCCTGAAACCAGCGCGCAGATGAAGTCCGAGCATTTCGATGCGGCTGGTGTGAAAACAGGGTCGATCGAATACGACGTCCTCAACACTCAGCCTTGGCGCGAAATGCAACTTTCCTACAATGCGAGCGGCAATGTATTGACCCAAACTGAATTTAAGGACGATGGGGTCAGGATCGAATACACCTACGATGCAGCAAGCACTCAAAGTTGGTCGAGGCGCAGTAACCAATTTGATAGTTCCGGTCGTCATTCGTCTTTCTATCAACTCAACGATGACGGTACTGCGAATGCAATGACACTGGATGCGACCAACGTGCAACCGTGGTCGAAAGTTGAGCAGCTGTTTGATTCCGTCGGACGAATGACCGTTAATGTCGAATATATGGATAACGGATATCGAACCGACTATACATATGATCCTGCCGACAGTCAGCCTTGGCAACGTTACACTAGTCAATTCGACAGCAATGGGCGACATTTTTATTCCCATCAACTGAATGATGATGGCACCGCAAACGTACTTCATCTGGATGTGACGAATGTGCAACCTTGGTCAAAAGCGGATCAACTATTCGATGCGGCCGGGCGAATGACCATTAATATCGAATATTTGGATAACGGACATCGAGTTGAATACGTATATGATTCTGCTAACAGCCAAGCTTGGAACCTATTCTTTAATATGTATGATGGATCAGGAAACAACTACTATACTCAAAGACAATACGATGATGGAACGGTTATATTCATAGAGATAGATGTCTACGATACCAAAAATTATTTTCGACGATACGAGAGAGATCAAGATAGCTCTGGACGGATTAACTATATTGATGTTGTATACGATGACGGCACAAGAAAGGTCACTTTATTTGGCGATATGTGGGGTCGGTGGGAAGAAAAAAAAGTACTGATATTTGACAGAGAGGGAAGTATTACTTGGGAATATGACCAATATAATCAGCCCGAACCCTACCAAGGTTTTCACGAAAGTGACCAAGACATGAGCCCGGTCGTTATTGATCTAAACAATGACAGCCATATCGATTTGAGGCCGATTAGTCTGAGTAGCGACGGCCCTGCGACTGGTCCGACCCATTTTGACTGGGACGGAGACGGTCTAAGCGACGCTACTGCCTGGGCTGGTCCTCAAGATGGCTTCCTTGCGATTGACTTGGCGGTAGACGGCTCCTCCGGTCCCGACGGTCAAATCAACCAAGCAAAAGAACTCGCATTCACCCTATGGCCGACAGAAGAGCAAGGCGCGACCCACTCTGACCTGCAGGCACTTCGACTTGTCTTCGATACCGATAGCGACGGTTTGCTGAGTGTCGAGGATGCCCGCTGGAGTGAATTCCGGATCTGGCAGGATATTAACCAGAACGGGGTCAGCGAGGCTGGGGAGCTTTCGGCGCTCGATCAGCTTGGTATCAAATATATCAACCTGATACCGACGCCCGAGGGCGCCAGGAATTTTGCCGATGGTTCGGCCATAACCGGGACGAGCTTGCTCGAAAAACTTGATGGTAAAACGCAGCTCGTAGGAGACGTCAGGTTGGCCTATCGGCCTTCCCCGGCCTTTGCCTGATCATTTGCTTGTTGATTTTCATAGCGGCATTTCCGGCCGGTAGTTTGTTCCGGGAATGCCGCACCTCTTTGTTTCACCGCGTTTAACGCGACATAGTTTTCTGGAATTGCTCCAGGCACGCCTCTGCGCGACCGAGAAAATTTATCCATATTTGAATTGACAAATGGACACAGGCATACCGAATTCATCTTCTTCGGCAATGGACACCGATGCGGGACTAGCGTCGCTTGCGGCGGTCGCGGCGTTTTTTAGAGTCTCCTGTAATCCTGCGGATTTGGCGCGGGAACTGGCTCTGACGGCGCCGGCCGCGCGCGACGATATTTTAAGGGCGGCAAAGCGTGTCGGCCTCAAGGCGAAGCCTGTCAATGAGAAGCGCTTTTCCGCCGGCAGGGTTCTTCCGACGCCCTGTATCGCCGTCCTCTCTGACGGCAGCTTTGCGGTCTTTGCAGGAAAGACGGATGAGAATAGCTATCGGCTGGTCGATCCGCTGAGCTTTACGAGCCGGTCCATAGGCGTCGATGAATTGCTGTCTCTCACCTCAGGAGACTTCATTCTGCTGCAAAGGGGCTTCTCGGATGCGTCAGCATTCCAGCGGCGTTTCGGGTTCGTCTGGTTCCTTCCGTCCCTGTGGCGTTACCGCAGCGCGCTGGTCCACGTCTTTATCGCGTCGCTTTTCCTGCAGTTCTTCGCGCTCATCACCCCTTTGTTTTTTCAGGTTGTGGTCGACAAGGTACTGGCCCACCGAAGCTATTCGACGTTGACGGTATTGGTCGTCGGACTTGCCGCAATCGGCCTCTTTGAGGTCATTCTTCAATATTTGCGAACCTACGCGCTGACCCACACGACCAACCGGATCGATGTCGAGTTAGGGCGCCGGCTGGTCCGGCATCTCCTGAATTTGCCGCTGAACTATTTTGAAACGAGGGCCGCCGGCCAGACCATCGCGCGTGTTCGCGAGCTTGAAACGATCCGTGACTTTTTGACCGGACAAGCACTTTTTTCGGTTCTGGACCTTATTTTTACGGTGGTGTTCATCGCGGTGCTATTTGCCTATTCCAGCGTGCTGGCCTGGATCGTGGTCGCCTCCATCCCGTTTTTCGTCTTTATCGGATTTGTCATCCGGCCTTCCCTGAAACATCGCATCGATGAAAAATTCGATCGCGGCGCGCTCAGCCAGCAATTGCTCGTCGAATCCGTTATTGGCATGCAGACTCTGAAAGCCGCCGCGGTCGAGCCGGTGGTCGCGGCGCAGTTGGAAGAGCGTCTGGCGGCCTATGTGCAATCATCTTTCGCGGCCACCATGCTGGCCGCAAAGGGCCAGACGACCATCCAATATGTCAACAAGATCACCTCCGCCGCCCTGCTTCTGTTTGGCGCGCAGGCCGTCATTGACAATGAGCTGACGGTGGGCGGGCTGGTGGCGTTCAACATGATCGCCGGTCAGGTGTTCCAGCCCGTTTTGCGCCTATCGCAGCTTTGGCAGGATTTTCAGCAGGTGCAGGTTTCCGTCGAACGCCTGTCGGATATTCTGAATGCGCCGGAGGAACCGAAACCGGCGGTTCCTGTCAGCCTTCCTGCACCCAAGGGCTCCATCACATTCAAGACCGTGAACTTCCGATATGCGAGCGATGGTCCCGATATCCTTAAGAATATTTCCCTTTCTGTCCGCCCGGGCGATGTTATTGGCATTGTCGGTCCGTCCGGGTCTGGAAAGTCGACCCTGACAAAACTTTTGCAGCGTTTTTACCTGCCTTCAAGCGGCCAGATCATGGTCGATGGACAGGACATCGCCCACGTCAACCCCGCATGGCTGCGTTCGAATATCGGTGTCGTGCTGCAGGAAAATATGCTTTTCAATCGCACGATCCACGAAAATATCAGCCTTACCAATCCCGCTATGTCGCGTGCGGCCGTCATCAATCTCGCCCGCCTGTCGGGTGCCGATGAGTTTGTCGCCAAGCTCCCGAAGGGTTATGACACAGTCATCGAGGAACGCGGCGCGAACCTCTCCGGCGGCCAGCGGCAAAGGCTGGCGATCGCCCGGGCGCTGTCCAGCAATCCGCCGATCCTAATCCTGGACGAGGCGACCAGCGCTCTCGACTATGAAAGCGAGCGGCTGGTCCTCGCCAATATGCGTCATATTGTTCAGGGCCGAACGGTGTTGATCATCGCCCATCGGCTTGCGACCATCCGCACGTGTAACCGCATCATTGGCATGGCCGATGGACGGATTGTCGAAGAAGGCAGCCACGATGATTTGCTTGCCCGGGATGGCGGACTGTACAGGCACCTTTGGGAACTGCAGACTGGATCAGGCCGATGAGGAGTCGCAGGCTACGCCCTCAAAAGGCGTTAAACACAAAAGTCAGCGCTGATTATAGCGACTTTCTCCCCGCCGCCCTCGAAATCGTCGAGAAACCCGCCTCGCCCCTTCGGTATGTTCTCATCTGGTTCATCTGCATCCTCTTTGTTGCGGCGTTCGTCTGGAGCTATTTCGGCAGGATCGACATCGTCGCAACCGCGCAAGGAAAAGTGCAGCCATCCGGCAGGGTAAAGATTGTACAGTCGACACTGGCGGGGCGTGTCATTTCCGCGCCATTCGCAAATGGCGCGGAAGTCATGGCAGGTGACTTGCTGGTCAAACTCGACGATGTGGAGGTAAAAGCGGAGGAAACCCGTTTGGTCACCACGCTTCAGGCACTGATGGCCGAACAGGTGCGCCGCACATCGGAACTAACCGCCCTGAAGACGTATACCGCGAATGGCACGCCCGAGATTGTCACCGATATGGCATTGCAATTCGCCGAGGATACACCATTGGAGGTTCGCCATCGTGAGGGGGCGATTTTGACGGCGAACCTGCAGCAATTGAAAGAAACGTTGCGCAATCTCGTCGCGCAGATGCGATTGCAGTCGGCGACGATAGAGCGCCTGCAAGCCATGGTGCGAACCCAGGAAAATTTGATTGCAACGTTGAACGAGCGGGTGGCGATGCGATCCGGTCTGGTAGAACGATCGGCGGGACGAAAATCCGACGTGCTGGATGCAACACAGGCTTTACGAGAAGAAGAAGCGACTTTATCCGCTCACAATGGACAATTGCTGGAAGCACAGGCAAGCCTTGTCGTTGCGGAAACTGAGAAGAAAAAAACGCTTTCAACATTCATCGCCGAGAATGTTCAGAAGATTGGCGATCTCGCCCGGCAGGCGGACGAAACGCGACAGGAATTGGTGAAGGCGCAAAAGCGGCAAAGCGCTACCGCCATTCACGCCCCTTTAGATGGTATAATACAAGCCTCTGCAATCACGACCACCGGTCAGGTGATTTCCGCCGAAACGGAAATCATGCGCATCGTCCCTGGGAATTTACCGCTTGAGATCGAGGTGTTTCTCGCAAACCAGGATGTGGGCTTCGTGCAACCCGACCAATCCACTGTCATCAAAGTGGAGACATTTCCTTTCACCCGTTATGGAGTGCTCACAGGGCGGGTGAAATCGGTCGCGCAGGACGCGATACCAAACCCCGATGCGCAGGCCATGGAAGAACAGGCCGCTCCGCAATTCAGAAGCGTCGTTCCCTTTGGAAATGTCCAGAGGCTTCAAAATCTCGTTTATCCGGCGACGATCGTGCCCGACACCGCCGGGATAGAGGTGGGTGGCGTAAGCCGCCAGCTTGTTCCCGGCATGGCCGTTTCCGTCGAAATCAAAACCGGAAGCCGGCGGATTATCGATTATTTCTGGTCACCGGTAGTGCAGATCGCTTCAGAGGCGTTGCGGGAAAGATGACATCAAGGCGTGGATATATCTTTCGTAAGGAAATTTTATTTGTACTTAGTGACCTGCCACTGCGATTTTTTTTCCAAAATGGATTAGGATCCGGTCCATTGCGGACCACTTGTGAAGAAGCAGTAATTTACGGAAGAGCAAATCATTGCGGTGTTGAAAGAGTAGGAGGCCAGAGCGAAAGCGGCTGATCTTTGCCGTAAACACGGGATTTCCGAGGTGACATTTTGCAACCAAAAGGCGAAATCTGGCGGCATGGAGGTGTCTAAGGCCAAGCGCCTGAAGGCGTTTGAGGACGAAAACATCAGGCTGAAGAAACTGCTCGCCGAGCAGATGCTGGATACCGCCGCATTCCGCGAGCTTCTTTCAAAAAAATGGTCGGGCCTGCCGCCCAGCGTGACGCTGTCGAGCACCTGAAGGCCATCATAGGCCTTTCGGAACGGCGGCCTGCCAGATCATATCCGCAGACCGAAAAACGATCCGCTATCGATCCTCTCGATCGCCAGAGGTCGAGTTGCGAGCGAAGCTGCGCGATCTGGCCAATGAGCGCCGCCGGTTTGGCTATCGTCGATTATTCATCTTGCTTTGGCGAGATGGGGATCGTCCAGTGTCGATCTCGAAGAAGGTCATCGCGTACGCAAGCGGAAAGCCAAGCGGCGTGCTGTTTGCATGCGTGCTCCGATCCTCGTCGAAGCAAAGGCTTAATGTACGCTGGTCGCTGGATTTCGTCCACTATCAATTCGCCTGCGGCAGACGCTTCCACATCCTCAATGTGGTAGATGATGTCACGCGCGAATGGTTGGCGGCACTCCCAGACACATCGATATCAGGTGACCTTACCCCCAAGTTTTATCCAGCTTTGAGTTCGCTCCGGCGGTTTTTGGTTGCTGTATTTGGGTCGGTAGCGGGCGGGTTGCGGTGCGGAGCCGTTTCGGTTGCGCAGCACGGCATCACGTCGCGGTTTGAGTGTCTGAGCGAATTTGGCCGGTGTCAGCCAGCCAATGCCTGAATGCGGGCGTAGATCGTTGTAATCGCTACGCCAGTTCGAAAGCGCAGACCGGGTGTGAGCAAGCGACGAGAACAGAGTTTCATTCAGGAACTCTTCTCGCAGCCGCCCGTTGAAGCTTTCGATAAAAGCGTTCTGGATAGGCTTGCCCGGCGCAATGTAATGCCAGTCAACCTTGGTTTGGTCCGCCCATTGCAGGATCGCGCTGCTGGTGAACTCGCTACCATTGTCACTAACGATCATCCTCGGCTTGCCGCGCTCCTGTATAATCCGGTCAAGCTTTCGTGCGACGCGAAGACCGGAAAGCGATGTATCGGCGACGAGTGCCAGGCACTCTCTGGTGCAATCATCGACGACGGTCAGAATTCGCAACCTGCGCCCATCGGTGAACTGATCCGACACGAAGTCCAGCGACCAACGATCATTGGCCGCCGTCGGCACCAGCATCGGCGCTCGCGTGCCTATTGCTCGTTTGCGACCGCAACGCTTGCGCACCGTCAGTTTCTCCTCCCGATAGAGCCGGAAGAGCCTCTTGTGGTTCACGAGGTGACCCTCCCGCCGGAGCAGAACATGAATGCGTCGATATCCGAAGCGGCGACGTTCATGCGCCAACGCCTTCATTCGCTCGCGAAGCTCATGATCATCTTCGCGCCCGGTATCGTAACGGATCGTCATTCGGCAAGAACCAATGGCTTTACACGCCCGCCGTTCGCTCATCTCATGATGGCATCGCTGACGCCGTGCTTGCGGCAAAGCTCCGAGACAAAAGTGCCTACCTCATGCTCCTTTAGAATGCCGATGATCTGTTCGTCCGTGAAACGGTTGCGCTTCATCCTCTGGTCCTCTCAATGGGCCAGAGCTTACTTCAAAACGGATTATTTCAACGGGGTAAGGTCAGCAGCTTTGGGCTCTCGCCGAATATTGTATCGTAGTAATTGGTTGCGGGGGCCTGAGTACGCCGAGACTTGTTAATTCAGAGATATAGGCTGCCTTCAAATCTTCAGCCCCGTCACCGACAACAATTCCTCAAGACGGAGAAGGCAGCGATTGATTACATCTCGGCGCGCCGTAAAGCTGCAAGCGGACTTTGTGGATCAAACTCCTCCTGTTCGTGCACGAGTCCTGCCTGCTCAATTAGCGAAGCGAGCTCTGCGATTGCGCTCTCCGTCATATCGCCACCAACGCGATTTGCACGCTGCGCTTTCGAACCGACTTGCCAAAGAAGGTCTGTATTCATCATGTGTGGCTGCAAGCTTACTCCGATCGATGCAAGATGTTGCTCGATATAACGGAAGATGCGCACACCGCCCCCATCCATGTCTCCCCAATGGTAGGCCGGTGCGCAAGCCTGCCCCGTTAGCCTCACTATCGTCTCCAACACGGGCCGCGACGGGAACCCGCCTGAATAAATCACCAGTCCATTTTCGCTTTGCCCGATCTCACGGACATACCGAACAAAGGAGGCAAAATTCTCGATGGTAAGCAGATATTCCGGCCTCTTATAAAGGTTTACGCGCCCCGCGCATTCGGCAGGCACGCCAACAAAAGGCATTTTCGGAAACGGCTGCTCATCTAGCGAGACCGCGCCACCAATAAGAACAGGTTGGGGAAGTCGTTTTATCCCGACGCTGGCGAGAAGCTCCTCCGCATCCAGCGCGGCTTGCACTTCGTTTAATGAAGAAAGCCGCGAGATTGCGGACGCAACCGAGGTGAGATTGCTTTCGAGCGCTTTACTATCGCCCGATATAAGTCTGGAAAAACTGCGAAAATCGACGTCACCTGCGGAGGGTTCAGTAAGCCGTGCAGATATTGCGTCGGCAAGACGCAGGACTTGATCGAGTGTTCTACTCTCCCCCGGTGCAATATTCATATACGAACATTTGCGGCCCCAAGCGAGGGCGGCTTCATCGATCAGCAATGCAGTCTTACCTGGAAGGTCTTGCCGAGCGCGAAGTGTCGCTAAAGATGCCATCGCAAATTCCTGGGCTGGCCGCCGCTCAGTCTGTCGATAAAGCACTTCGGGATTTCGAAGTTTCACACTCTTTATCGAGCGCTCCCATTTCTGGCCGGTCCAAACAATCTCCAGTCCACCTTCCTTCTCCAGGAGGGCGAGAGCTTCTTCGAACGCATCACTCGCATTAACGGTCAAGCTATCCTGATCAATCGCGGCTATCCAACGGCTCGCATCCGGGTTCTTCTCGTATCCGTCGAGCAGGTAGTCGATCAAGGATGCCAAATTGGAAAAACGGCGGCGGCTCATTCTGCAGCCTGGGCCTCCGCATTCAGGCGCATAGCCAGCTCTTCCTTTGTTATATATTGCGGATTAGCCGCGCGCATCTCCTGACGAACCCGATCTTTTATCTTGATGGATTCCGCCATCGAGACATCACCGCTACGAAATATATCGATGATGTAATTCAGATTCTCATAGACAACGGCACGCTTCTCGGTCGGCGCGGCGATGACGACCTGAAGTCCGATATCGCGATAGAAATTCAGTAGCGTTCGCTGGTTCGGCCCGTCCATCTTGCTGAACGCCTCGTCAAACACGGCAAGCCCCATGCCGATCCCGGTATTATCCTCTGACTGCCGCGCGCCGTGATAGGTGACAGAAAGTGCTGCGCCAATCACCACATAGAACGGCACCTGTCGTTCGGCCCCGCTTGCGACCCCGCGTCGCCGGTCGAAACTCGTTGTGCGATCGGCTGCAGAATCATATATTTTCAGATCGTAGGTGAAATAGTTCTGATACTCCTCAAACACCGTAAAATCGAAGGTGTCGTCCGCCAGCAATTGCTCAACCTGCCTTATGGCCCTGCCATGTCGTTCATCTCGAGGCGGCACCTGCCCAAACAATGCATCGAGCACGCTGTCGTCGGTTTCGCTATCACGCACGAGACGATAAATATCCTCAAATTCCTGCTTGATCGAAGCCTTGAGGCTGTAGGCTTCGTTATTGAATGGACGCGACCGGAGCGCTTTCGCAAGCCTCTCCATCTCGACCTCCATTTGCCCGAACCGGCTGTTCAGCTCATGAATGAACGTGGTCTTGAATAGCAGGGTGACGCGGCTTGCCGCTTCATCCGCTTGCTCCCGGTAGCGGATAAGCTCGTTGCCTTGAAGCGTTGCAATGCCTTCCAGAACCCAGGGTTTGACCGTTTCGACAATCAAGGCCTGAGCGTAGCCCTCCAACGGGTCTGGAAACGCCATGGCATAACGTCCCAATGCGTTTCTGATACTCCCCCGCAGTTCCTGATATTCATCCTTTGCCTGACTGGCGCGGTTCGCCATATCTTCTGCAATTTTACGGGGCGAACGTAAAGCGTGCTCACCATAACGCTTCCGCACAGCCTGAAAGTGCAATACCGAACGAATTTCGTTTTTGAATTGGCGACGGCGGTGAGACAGACAAAGCCATGAACCGGGGTGCTCATCGGAACCTTTCAACTTTTGCGCGATCTGCTGAAGTTCTGATGTCACAGACGCACGTGTGGTGATGAGTCCGTCACGATCGTCCTTCAGGCTCTTGATCGTGCGCAATACACGCTGTTCGGCCTCAATAAGCTGCGGATCGACCTGCGCGCTGATCCTTCCAAGACGCTGGCGGGCCTCGGCGCGCCTTTCGGCAAGGTCACTATAGGTGGATGTGATGGCCTCCAGCCTGTCCTTTTCATCAACCGGCTCGGCGCATTGTTCGAGTCGACGCAGAACATCGTCAAAAAAGCGCTCTCTGTCATAATGGACTTGCCGCAGGCTGGTGTATTCACGAATCCGCTGTTGCAGCGTTTCGATCATGAGTGGCGCGGCAGCGCGCCCGATCTTCACGCCCTGGGCACGCCGCACCTCCGTGACGAGGCCATCATAGTATGCCCCATCGGCCATGACCGCCCGACCTCCAGAAAGAAGTTCGTCCTGGTTCGAGGCAAGGCGAACGTTTCCAACCCTGAAAACCAAGAATGCCATCACCAAAGAATCGTCACTATGGATGATCGAAGCCAGTGTTCCGCGCTCGGGCGCGTTTGAACGCGACTGGAGTTTGCGAGTATTCGCGACCCGGCAACCCGGATAGTCACCTCTTCCGCGCCTGAGAATTTCGGTTGCTCGATAAGCATGGTCAGGATCGACGATCACCGTTTCCCGGTCGCGGCCGAGCAATGCTTCGGCAGCACTACGCCAGTTTTCATCGAGAACCTCCGCGACCTCACAGAGCGTTCGAGGCCGCATCCCTTCACGGCGGAGGACATCCATGAATCTTATTGTTGCTGAATCAAGGAGCACCTGCCCCCCCAGCGCGGCGTCGAGTTGTTCGCTGTCCCGTTTTATGTCGCCTTCGACTATACGTTTCTGATAGATCGCTTCGTCGCGCTGCTGTGTGACTTTGTCCATGCGCGAGCGGGCTGCTTTTGCTACAGCCTCAAGCATCGTTTCCATGCCAGCAGGGTCACGGGGCCACTCGGGTGGCGTCACGCCCCGACTGGCCTCCGCAACCTGATCCAACGCACTGATCAACTCGCCGGGATTGATGATTGCCAGCCGGTCACGCAGCGTAAGCAGTTGTACGGCTCTCGCAGCAAAGAGATGCCTTCGATTAAGCCTATCCACAACGGTTGCGCTCTCTCGGTCAAGCTCTTTGATATATCTCTCGACCTCGTTTCTCTGGGCTTGCGCGCTGCTCGCTGCCAGTTGATCCTGTATTGCCTTCTGCGTCTGCTCTTCCCGCTCAATCTCCTCGTCGACACGGCTAAGTTCGGCCTCCGCCTCACGCAATTTATCCTGCTTCAGCCTTTTATCCGCAAGGTTGCCGAAAAGAGCGCTGATTGCTTCCCGGAGCAAGGCGGTCTTCTCGACGGCGCGGCAGGCCGCTTCTTCGTTCACAAGCTTTATGAATTCCTCGATCTGAAGACTGATTGCCTGCAGAGCCTCCAGACGCTCCTCAAGATTACCGATAGTCTTTTTGATTTCCTGATAACGCTTAATAGAATCCCTCAGCTCCCCTATCTTGATTGGGTTTGGTTCGAGAAGATGTTTTTTGACGAACTGTTCGACTGACGGCATGTCCGTAAAAGAAAGTGCCGCAATGAACGTGCGGATAAACCGCTCCGGATCACCGCGCAGCTTGTTCGTAAAGAGCACACGCATATATTCGCGAATAAATGTCCTTGCGTCATCGTGTGTATGAAGCTGGCCATCAGCCGCATTGCACGTCTGTTCCAGTCGCCGCTTCATCGCGCGCCATTCCGTCGGTCGCCGCACTCCGTCGTTCTCATCGATCAACATTCCGGAATCCAGACGAACGCCGTCCGCAACGAAACGGCCTACGATATCCGCCGTCTGCCCACGCATCGCTTCAATCGCCAATCCAAGCGTGACCGGTCGCCGTTGCCCGGCCGTGTCCTCAAAAACCAGCGCAATATAGCTCCGCGCATCTTGTCGAAGAAACGTATCGTCGTTGAGTTGCGCGAGGCAATATCCGGTCAGGGTACGTTCCGACCGTTGGCCGCCCTCGCCGGCGGATCGATTGAACTTGTAGAACCGTGACGAACCACCGGCCATAACCGCCTGGATCAGATCGATGATCGTCGATTTGCCCGCCGCGTTCCTTCCAAGAATCGCGGCATCGCCAGCCAGATCAAGATCGGCGCACGCCATAAGATGCCAATTGATCAGGACAATCCGCCTGAGTTCTATCACGATACGACCTCCGCGGTTATCTGCTCTTTCGCCTCAGAAGGAGTAGCGACAACGCCGGACAGAAGTGCTTCCAGCGACGCCACGAAATCGTCTCCAGCCACTGTGGCGACAAGTGCACGGATATCGAGATCCATGTCCTGCATTTCCGTGTCGAGTGCGCCCAATCGGACCAGCGCGCGCTTCTCCAGCATTTCGAGCACCTCACGGAAAGCGTTTGGAGACAAACTCGCCCGACGTGCACCAGCGACAATTTCCTGATAGGCCGCATAAGCTTCGTTCAAGCTCGTCCGTGCTGTGCCTTTATCTTCGATCTCCCCGAGCTGCAGTGCTTCCTCCCAGAGACGGCGCAATATCAGCAGCACTACGGTTTCATCGGTACGCATTCGCGGCAAAGATATCCGCTCCGGATCCGGCAATATTCCCGCCCATCCTTCGGTTTCGCGATGCACCAGACGATATCCGGCGACGTCGAAGTAAGCCTCTATCAACGCCTTCAATTTCGGACGAAATAACGTCTCCAGAAGCGTGGCAGAGCCGCGATCCTCTACGTGCACGAACTGATCGCGCATCAGATGCGCTATCAGTTGCGTAACCCTTTGGGAGTCCCGTGCATTGGTCTCTTCCAGCAAGGCGAACTCATGAAGCATGGCCCATCTCCAATGCAATGCCGCCGTCGAGGCGTTTGACGATAAATCCGGGGGAGTCCAGCCAATCATTGGAGATGTCCCGCGTGTTGTCATGAATGAACTCGAAGCGGTTCCGCATCGCGATCGATAGTGCAGAGCTGTCATCCGTGCCGAGGCCGCTGGCTACAAGCAGCCGCAAAGCTTCGAACACAAGAAAATCGTCCGCAGTCTCGATGATCAGGGATGCACCATGCACCTCTCCATACGGCGGCACCTGTCGCTCCAGAAACCGGCTAACCTTTACCGGTGAGATGATCAGACGCTCAAGATATTCCTTGTCCAACAGCCGGCGGTATTCCGCGATTGGATCGGGCGGAGCTATTGAAATATCGCCCTCCGACAGGGTGGGGCGTGCGCCGCGCGGCTTCGCCAGCAGATCTGGTGCAACAACAGGTGTCCGTTGCTCAAGCGACCCTCGAACTTCCACTTCACTGCCGGGATACGACATCACCTCATCCAGCTTCTGGATAAGCCGCTCGCTACGCTGAAGAAAACTGGTGCGCCTGCCAGCATATCGAACCACGTTGCGCAGCCTCGTCTCAAGCCGCGTGCGGTGCTGCTGAATGGCCTCGAAAGCTTCCTCAATTCGTTCAAACACGTGACGAATACTTGATATGTCTTCATAGACCAGATCGCGCGCTGCCGCAGCGTTCGGCGCCAACCTTGCTTCAAGATAGGCATCAGCGATGGCATCCGTATCGATGCTGGAATCTTCAAGCCTTTCCAAGGCGGTTAAGATCGCACGGCGATGGCGATAAGGATGAGCATTGGTCGTAATTGCGGTATAGTCCCGCAGAAGCACCTGCTCGACAAATTCCTCGAAATAATATCGCAGACGATCGGCGAGCGTATCAGAGGAAAGAACCTGGCGGTCGATATCCCTAAGTGCCGAAAGCACGCTGCGAAGATATCGTCCGAAAGCCGCCGCATCACGCGCCGCCTTGTTCAAGCCCAGTGCATTTTCCGCGGGCTTCTCCTCAACCGCGCGTATGGCGTTGCGGACCTCGATTACGAGACCGCCGAGTTGCTCCACAACACCTTCCTTAAGCGAGCATAGGAACTCTGCCAGGCGCATTGCACCCGACGGCATTTCCACGGTCGTTTTTAGTCCGTAACTGGCCTCATCCAGCCAACCGGTCTGGAGCATTCGATTATAAATATGACGACTGCGACTGATGGCAATTCCTGTTGCTTCGTCGTTCACACCTTCGACGCGACGTCGTCGCACTCGCCGACCCGTTCGCACGACGAGACGATCGAGATCAACAGCAACTTCTTCCTCCGCCCACAGGCCGGGCTCTCGACCGAGGCAATCGTAGATGACATTCACGACCTCGGCTTGACTGGGAAAAAGTAAATCCGATCGGTAAAGGTTCCTATAGACCGAGAGTACTACCCGTTCATAAAGCACACGATTGGCACCCGCGAAGAGTGTAAATATCTCCGGCTCGAGCTGCCCAAACAGCCGTGTGGTAGATTTTTCAACGGAAGATGTAGAACCGCTTTCTGCCAAGACGTCCCCCTGTCCTTGAGAAATTTCGGCAAAAAAAAGAATACGTCAAGGGTAGATCGTCACGAAATCAATCATAAATGGAACTCGTTAAAGTTGCCGACAGATAAACTCCAATGGGTCTGGCTGTCGGAAAGTTCTGATTCCAAGCGTTGGCTCCAGCGAACCACACATGAATACGGCCTCGTCGGATGTCGAAAAATAGAGAATTCGAGAAACAATCCAGCTAGATGCGCGATCAGCGCGAGGGTAATCCCGCGCTGATCGAACTTACATCATTTACCCGGCAGGCTTTTGATCGCATCAAACACGCGAGCCGTATAGGTCAGCGCAGCGCCGGCATTAAGCGAGATAGCCACGCCGAGGGCCTCGGCGATTTCTTCTTCGCTGGCACCCAGTTCGATGGCCTTCTTGGCATGAACGGCGATGCATCCGTCACATCGCGTCGTGACCGCAACCGCCAGAGCAATGATCTCGTGCATCTTCGGCTCAATCTTGCCGGTCTTGTTGCCGCTGGCTTCCATGATGTTCAACCCGCGAAGAACATCGGGGCTCAGCTTTGCGAAATCGCCGACGCGACCGATCAGGGCGTCGCGGTATGAATTCCAGTCCTGCATGTTGCTCATGAAAGCCTCCTACTGGCGGCCGGCGGTGACGCCGCCGTCTACGGGAAGAATCGTGCCGGTGATCCATGATGCCTGTTCGGACGCCAGGAAAAGGATCGCTTCGGCGACATCGCGCGGCTGGCCATTGCGACCGAGCGGATGGAAGGCATTAAAGGTCGGTAGAACCTGTTTGACCTGATCGTCCGACAGGAAGGTGTTGTAGACCGGCGTTTCGACAACGGCCGGAGCGACGGCATTGATGCGGATATTATAGGGCGCAAGCTCTATGGCGAGGTTGCGAACCATGGCGTGGACGCCGGCATTGGCTGCGGAATAGGCTGCGGATGGCGTCGCACCGATAGCCTGGATCGCCCATAGGGAACCGGTCTGGACGATCGCGCCGCCCTTTTCCTGCATCGCCTTCGCGGCAGCCTGTGCCGTGAAAAACTTGCCCTTCAGGATCGTGTCCAGATACCAGTCGTAATCCGTCTCGGTCAGTTCGAGAAATGGTTTCGGATTGAAGACGCCCGCATTATTCACCAGAACGTCGAGCTTACCGAACCCCGAAACCGCAGCATTGATGAGCGCGGCGCCGGTCTCCGGCTTTGCGATGTCGCCTGCAGACACGATGACGTTCTTGCCGCTCGGATCGATCTCCTTCGCGGCAGCCTCCAGTTTTGCCAGATCGCGGCCATTGATGGCGACCTTTGCGCCCTCCGCCAGGAATCGGGCCGCAGCTTCCTTGCCAATGCCAGAGCCACCACCGGTGATCGCAATAACCTTGTTTTCAAAACGCATTCTCTGTCTCCTTGTTGCCTATCTAACGTTAGATAGACAACCTACTTATGGATTGCACTTCGCGGATGCAAGCCCTATCTAACATTAGATAGAGAGGATTTTGAGAATGACCGATACGACAGGCGCTATTCTGGATGCCGCGGAAAGACGAATTCGAAGCGGCGGCTACAGCGGTTTCAGCTTCAGGGACGTGGCCGCAGATGTCGGCGTGAAAGCGTCTTCCGTCCACTACCATTTTCCGGCGAAGGAGAAGCTCGCCGCGGCTGTGGCCAAACGTTACACGGACCGTTTCATGGCTGCCGTGGACGCCGAGATCGACCGGGGAACGGGTGCCATAGAAGCCTGGAAACGAACCTTTTTCATCGCTTTGCGGCGTGACGGGCGCATGTGTCTGTGCGGCACGCTGGCGGCGACCTCACACGACCTGCCGGAAGATGTGCGAATGGAAGTGAAACGTTTCTTCCTGCTGGGCATCGAAAAACTGGAGGCTGCCGGCCTAGACAGAGATAAGGCGTTTCATGCGCTGGCGACGCTGGAAGGCACGATGCTGATCGCAAACGTCCTGGAGAACCCGTCAATATTCGAGAATGGCAGCGCTGCCCTCGTATGAGAGCATGCGCCGGCCAGGGAGGAAAGTCCGCTATGCAGAAGAAAGCGCCGGTCTATCTCAATGCGCTACGCGCCTTCGAGGCTAGCGCCCGGCACGGCAGTTTTTCCGGAGCGGCAGAGGAACTCAACGTTACCGCGGCAGCGGTAGGCCAACTTGTACGCGGACTTGAAGAGTGGCTCGGCATGCCGCTGTTCCATCGCAGCACCTCGGGCAAAACCCGGCTGAAGCTGACGGAGCCGGCGGAAAATGCGCTTCCGGACATTCGCGCCGGTCTCGACCGGCTCGGCATCGGGCTGCAGCGCCTGCACGAATCGACGACAAGCGGTATCCTCAACGTCACCGTTAGTCCCGCTTTTGCAGCCAAATGGCTGATGCCTCGGATCGACCGTTTTCAGGCTAGATGCCCGGACACGGATATCCGGATCGAGACGAGCCTGAAACTTGCCGATTTCAAGGCGCAGAGCCTCGATATCGGCGTGCGCTACGGCGACGGTACATGGCTGGAGCTTATCGCCGAGAAACTGATGGACGAGGATGTTTTTCCCGTTTGCTCGCCCGATTTTCACGCCGCACATGATCTGGCGTCACCACAGGACCTTCAAAACGCGCCTCTCATTCATGATCTGTCCGTTGACCCTTCGGTGGGTTTCATTGGCTGGCCGGCTTGGCTAGAGGCTGCGGGCGTCGCCGGGCCGCCGCCACAACGGGGCATGAGGATCAACAACTCGGCCGCTGTGCTGCAGGCCGCGATAGAGGGACGAGGTATTGCCCTGGCGAGAAGCATTCTCGCCCATGACGATCTCGCCGCCGGCCGGCTACGGAAGCTTTTTCCCAATATCCAGGTGGCCTCGAAACTGGCCTATTATGTTGTCTACCGAACAGAATATGCCGCGCTGCCTAAACTGAAGGCGTTCCGCGATTGGCTATTCGATGAAGCGCAGGCACGTTTCATATCGTGAGATAGTTTTTCTTTCCCGCAACGAAGAAAGTCTCATTTGTCCAAGGGGCGACTTCCGTTGAAGTTTGCGCATGCAAACTGCTGACGGCCGCCGGCCGTGCGCGAACCGAAAGGGAAATCATGGCCTACCTCGAAATTACGCTTCAAATCAAGGAAAGCGACCGCGCCGCTGCCGCGGGCATCTATCAGAAATACAAGCAATCATTCCTGTCTGAGATCGCCGGAGCCACATCCAAGGAGTTGTTGATCCGCCCGGATGACGTCCAGGTCCTGCACGGCTTCAACACGAGCGACCACGCGAAAGCCTATCTCGAGAGCGCAATGTTCAACCACGATGTCGTGACAGGATTGAAGCCCTTGCTTGTGGCCGCACCTGAAATCCGCATCTACGAGGTTGTCTGAGGGCTGGCCTAGTGCTGACTTCAGGTTCCAGCAATCAGATGATCCCTATCGGCACCAAACACGTACTCATTGTCGGCGGCGGACTTTCCGGCCTGGTGACGGCCTACAGGCTGCATCGGGCGGGCCTGCCTATCTGCCTGATCGAGGCCCGCAGCCGTCTCGGCGGGCGTATCCTGTCGGCGGGCGAGGACAACCGCCCGTCGGATGACGGCCTCGACCTCGGACCGTCCTGGTTCTGGCCGGACATGACGCCGGAGATTTTGCCTCTTGTCGATGAACTCGGGCTGACATTCGTTCCGCAATACACCGACGGCTTGATGCTTTTCCAGCGCTCGCATGGCGGGATGCCGGAGCGCTATCCCGCGTTCCGTCAAGAACCATCATCAATGCGGCTGGCGGGCGGCACCGGCGCAATGGTCTCGGCGCTGGCCGCTCGCCTCCCGCAGGATTGTCTGCACCTCGAATCCAGGGTTACCAATATCGCCCGCGCGCAGACCGGCCTTACCGTGACAGTTTCGAAGGTATCAGGTGTTGAAACAATCGAAGCCACACATGTCGTCTTCGCATTACCGCCGCGTCTCCTTGAAGCCACGGTGGAATTCTCGCCACCGCCCCGGAACGCGACACGCGCCCTGTGGCGAGCCACACCGACCTGGATGGCCCCGCATGCGAAGTTTTTCGCCGTTTACGAGCGGCCGTTCTGGCGCGAAGCCGGCTTGTCAGGTGCTGCGCAAAGCATGGCCGGACCGTTGGTTGAAATCCACGATGCGACGACGGCGTCCGGCAAGGCTGCGCTTTTCGGATTTGTCGGCATTCCCGCCCGGAGCCGGATGCAACTCAATGAAAAGGCCCTGCTTTCCGCCTCCATCGCCCAACTCGGCCAGATATTCGGTGCGGAAGCCCTCCATCCAATTGCCACGCTTTACAAGGACTGGGCCATCGACACCCTGACCGCGACGGAGCTTGACCTGACGGCGGCAGGACATCCCGCCGGCGGCCAGCGCGACTGGGTCGATGCTGACTGGAGTGAGTGGATTACCCTCTCCGGCAGTGAAACCTCAGCCAATTCGCCCGGCTATCTGGCGGGAGCCATTGAAGCAGGCGAGAGGGCCGCGGCGAACCTTATTCGCTGCAATTCAGATGTCATTGAACCTGCCTCACCGAAAGGGCGATAGCTCATGAAATCCACCTATAAGGCCGTGCAGATCTCCAGCCCCGGAAAGTTGGAAATTGTCGAGCGGCCGACGCCCTCACCGCCGGCTGGCGAAGTGTTGATCGCCGTGGAAGCCTGCGGCATCTGCGGTGCCGATGCCGGCGACATCGATCGCGCCGACCCGGCGCTTCAGCCGCTCCGGGTGCCGGGTCATGAAGTCGTCGGACGGATCGTCGCTCTCGGCGCCGATACGCCGGCGATCTGGAAAATCGGCCAGCGCGTGGGTGTCGGCCGTCTCGGCGGCCATTGCAACGAATGCGACCAATGCCGGCGCGGGCGCTTCAATCTCTGCCGCAACCAGCCCGTATTGGGATCGTCAAGGGATGGCGGCTATGCGGAGATGATGACGGCCAGGGCAACCGGGCTTGTATCGATCCCCGACGATCTTTCGTCGGAGGAAGCGGCCCCCATCCTTTGCGCCGGCATCGCCACCTTCAATGCGCTCAAGAAAAGCGGCGCGGAAGCAGGCGATACGGTGGTCGTCCTCGGCATTGGCGGCCTCGGTCATATGGCGTTGCAATATGCCCGGAAGATGGGTTTTCGTGTCGTCGCCATTGGCCGCGGTGCGGATATAGCCGAGGTCGCGCTCAGCCTTGGCGCCCACCGATACATCGATACAAATGCAGAAAGCGCGGTCGACATCCTCCGCGGGATGGGCGGTGCAAAGGCGATCCTGACAACGATTGGCAATGTTACAGCGGTCGCCGATCTCATGTCCTCGGTGGCTCCCGGCGGGCGTCTTGTCGTGCTCGGTATCGGCAAGGACCCGCTTCCCGTTTCCACCGGCTTCCTCGTCGGCGGCGAGCGTGGAGTGATCGGCTCGATCACGGGCTCTCCCTTCGAAAACGAAAAGACGCTGGATTTCAGCGTCCTGACGGGAATTCGGCCGATGATCGAAACCATGCCGCTGGAGCGCGCTCCCGAGGCGGTGGAACGCATGAGATCCGGCGATGTCCAGTTCCGGATGGTGCTGACCATGGGAGATCGGGCCGATGCTGATCAATGAAGACCTGACCGTCCCCGTCATCGTCCATGCATCCAGGCTGGACTGGATTCCGAGCCCGGCAGCCGGCGTTGATCGACGGATGCTATATCGCGTCGGAGCGGAGGTGGCGCGAGCAACGTCGATTGTACGTTATGCACCAGGCAGCGCATTTCCGCGCCATGTCCACGCCGGCGGCGAGGAAATATTGGTTCTCGAAGGCGCATTTCAGGATGAGCACGGCGACTACCCGGCCGGCACCTATTTCCGCAACCCGCCGGGCACGTCCCATGTGCCGGCATCCATCAACGGCTGCACGATTTTCGTTCGCCTCTGGCAATTTCGTGAAGGCGATGACGTGCAGATCGTCCAACAAGCGGGAGATGGTGTTCAAGGCACCGCGCGCAGCGAAAGCATATCCTCTCGGATACTGTTCGATGACGGTCACGAGCGCGTCTGCATCGAACAATGGCGCCGGAACACACGGGTCCGCGTCGAAAACCCTTCCGGGCTGGAATTTCTCGTCATTTCAGGGAGCATGATCCGGGACGGAGAAATACTGTCCTCCGAATGCTGGGGGCGATTGCCGGCCGGAGCGGATATGGACGTCACCACCGGTACCGATGGCGTGCGGATATGGCTGAAGCAAGGCCCTCTCCTGCATCCTGACGTGTTGCGCATGCCGGAGTAGGCGCATCGACTGCCGCCACATATGAATAGCTCGATCTGAAGGAATATGACGAATGAACATCGTCAAACCGACACCCTGCGAGGACGCAGGTTCATCGGAATACAAAACCATTGCCTCAAGAAACGTCTGGATATTGACGGCGGCGCAATCCCTTGGCGGGGCCAACTCTCCCATCGTCATTTCGCTGGGAGGGCTGGTCGGTCAGCAACTGGCGTCGCACCCGGCTGCCGCTACCCTGCCGGTCAGTCTCCTCAATCTCGGGCTTGCTGTCGGAACGCTTCCGGCGGCTGCCATGATGCTCCGGTTCGGCCGCAGGGCGGGTTATCTCCTTGGAGCAATCCTTGGCATCGCAGCCGGTCTGGTGGCGACGGCCGGCATCGTCCAGTCCAGCTTTGCGCTCTTTTGCATCGGCACCTTCCTTGCCGGCTTTTATAGCTCCTACGTGCAGAGCTACCGCTTCGCGGCTACGGACGGTCTCACAGGCGCCGATCGCGACAGGGCAATCTCCCGTGTGATGATCGGTGGCCTGATCGCGGCCGTAATCGGACCGCAACTGGTGATCTGGACGCGCGAAGCTTTTCCGGGTCATTCTTTCGCGGGCAGTTTTCTCAGTCAGGCGGTGCTAGCCGGCCTTGCCATACCGGTCCTGCTATACCTCCGCCGCCCGCCCCTTTCGGGACTGACAAGGGCCGATACGACAGGCGTCCGTCCGCTCTCCGGTATCCTGCTTTCGCCGCGCTATATGCTGGCCGTGGCCACAGGTATCGTGTCTTACGGGCTCATGACCTTTGTCATGACCGCCGCCCCGATGGCGATGGTGGGCCATGGTCATTCCGTCGATTCCGCTGCTCTCGGCATCCAATGGCATGTCCTGGCAATGTTCGGGCCCAGTTTCTTCACCGGTCGTCTGATGGCCCGTTTCGGCAAGGAGCGGGTTGCAGCCGTCGGCCTTCTATTGATCGGCATATCGGCCCTGATCGCGCTCGGCGGTCTTGACATCGCGCATTTCTGGGGTTCGCTGATCCTGCTGGGTATCGGCTGGAATTTCGGCTTCATCGGCGCAACGGCCATGGTCGCGGATTGCCATACGCCGGCGGAGCGCGGTAAGGCACAGGGCGCAAACGATTTTCTGGTTTTCGGAACGGTCGCCTGCGCTTCGTTCTTCGCTGGCTCGCTTCTCTATAATTCGGGATGGGGCAGCATCAACAGGCTCGTCCTGCCCGCCGTTGCGATCATTCTTGTACCTTTGGTCTGGCAGGCCGCCCGACTGAAGAAGAGCCGATAAACAGAGCGACAAAAGATGACATCCATATCGATCTGGAGATTGGCGTTGGTTTTCATGGCGACATTCGTCACGACAGCAGCGCCCGCATTCTCCTCGCCATCCGAAGCGAAATCGCTTTGTTCGAAAAGTGAAACCCTGACCGTGCAACTACCGGATCCCGCGTCGAGCCGCCGCTACGAGATCTATATCAGTCTGCCCGCAGATTATTTGGAGCGTCGAGAAAGAAGCTATCCCCTCTTAGTCATCGCCGATGGCGGCCGCGCCTTTCCAAAGTTGAGCTGCGACGCCCGCCTGCTTGCAGAAAACAGTCAAGTCGAGGAGGCCGTTGTCGTCGGCCTTTCCTACGCGCTCGGCGAGGCGCTTGAGGACAGTCGCCGTCGCGATTACACGCCGGTAAAACTTCCGGGAAGCGGCAGGATCTATGGCGGTGCCGCCGCCTATCAAAACTACCTGCGCGAAGTCGTCCTGCGTTATGTCGAGGGTCGCTACCGGATCGCATCCGGCCGCCGCATTTTCTGGGGGCATTCCTATGGAGGGTTGCTGGGTGCCCATATCCTCCTGACCGAACCTTCGCTTTTCCAGACCTACATCCTCGGCAGCCCATCCTTTTGGTTCGCCGACGAAGCAATCTACAGGCTCGAAGACGACTACGCCAAAAGGCGCCACCAACTTAACGCGCATGTACTCTTCTATGTCGGGGGTCTTGAGACGTCTCGCCACGATCCTGCGCGGAAGGGAAAGACGAACGACATGGTCGCCGGCATGCAGAAGTTCCAGTCCCGTCTTCGCTCACGCGGCTACGAGGGATTGAATATGTCCTCGAAGGTCATAGAGGGCACGGACCATATCAGCGCCGTAAGGCCGGGTTTCATGTGGGGACTCCAGGCGACACTCGGCAACTGACTTTCGCGTTGCGAAAACGAGCGTTCGGGTTCAACTGGCTAACTTGCTTCGGCTCTCGGAAAATATATCAGTGCACGGAGCCCGCCTTCAGCCCGGTTTGACAGCGTGAGCTGCCCTCCATGGGCGCGAATGATGGACAGGGCGATCGCGAGCCCCAACCCCATCCCGCCTGTTTCCCGGCTGCGTGAACTTTCCAGCCTGTAAAGCGGCTCGAAAACATGCGTGAGTTCCTCTTCGGGAATACCGGGGCCTGCGTCATCGATCATGATTTCAATCGTCTGCGGCGTCTCATGGATTGCAAGCTCGGCGCGGCCGCCATATTTCACGGCATTGTCGATCAGATTGGTCAATGCGCGTTTCAGCGTTGCCGGGTCGCAGGCGTAGATGATCGGCTGAGCGGCATCCATACTGACCGGCAGACCGGCATCGGCAAGATCGTCCGCCATGCTCTCGATCAGGGCCGCGAGGTCCGTCGGACGGCGGACAGGCTGTTGCGTCGCGCCGCTTGCGAATTCCAGTGTCGTTGCGACCATTTTATTGAGGTCGGCTATGGTCGAGAGCATTTTCTCCCGCTCGGCCGCATCTTCGACATTCTCCACCCTTAACCGCAACAGCGTCAGCGGCGTGCGGAAATCGTGAGAGATGGCGGCCAGCATTTTCGTGCGATCGTCGATCATGCCGCGCAAGCGCGCCTGCATGGCGTTGAAGGCGCGTGCTGCCTGCCGGGTCTCGACCGTTCCGACCTCCGGCATCGGCGGCGCGTTCAGGTCTTCACCCAACCTCAGGGCCGCCTTTGAAAGCGCCGTCAGCGGCGCCGATACCCGGCGGACGACCCAGATCGACACCAGCACCGTGATCGCCGCCATGATACTCATCGACACAAGGAAGCGCAGGGAAAAGGCCGCGCCGCTTTCCGGCAGAACCGTTTTAAAGGTCAGCCACTGTCCTTGCTCAACCGGAATGGCGACCTGCAACTCACGAAACCCCGCGAACTGACCCAGACTGCCAAACCCGGACATCATCGGGGTCTCTCCCATGCTATGCTGCGCCATCATTCGTTCTGCCATACCCGCCATCATGCCTCGCGGCCGGGAGGCCGAGACCCGCGGGTCGGAAGAACCATCCAGCGAAAGGCGTTCGATAAGGAGCTGTTTCAGTGCCTCCGCAGCAGATGTGTCGCTATCGGTCAATATCGCCGGGGGCGGCTCTGGCGAAAGCGCGACGTTAAACGTCTCGTCGCTGGAATCCTGCGTGATACGATCCCGCCACTCCGCAGGTGCATCGCGCACGAGCCGTGTCAGGTTCGTGATCCGTTGCGCTATCGCGAAACCGCCGACCGCACGCACAATCTGTCCCCGATCGGCGCTGTATATCCATGTGCCGATGAGATGGGACGCCAACAGACCAGCCAGAAGAATGAGCAAAGTCTGGCCGAACAGGCTCTGTGGAAGCAAGCGCTTCATTCGGATGTTACCTTTGGCACAAACATATAGCCACCGCCCCAGACGGTCTTGATGATTTTCGGTTCGGCGGGATCGACCTCAAGTTTTTTACGCAGCCGGCTCACCTGGGTGTCGATGCTGCGATCAAACGAACCGGCCGTCCTTCCCCGGGCGAGGTCCAGCAGCTGATCGCGGCTCAGCACCCGCCCGGGCCTTTCGATCAAGGCGAGGAGAAGATCGAACTCGCCGGTGCTGAGCGGCACCGCGATCCCGTCTTCCCGCTGGAGTTCCCTTGTGCCGGTGTCGAGACGCCAACGGTCGAAACAATATTGCCTGGCGCGCCGGGTCTGCTCTGACGCCGCATCATTCTCGCTACGGCGCAGCACGGCCCTTATCCGGGCGATCAATTCACGGCTGCCGAAAGGCTTCGAGACATAATCGTCGGCACCGAGCTCAAGGCCGACGACACGGTCGATCTCGTCTCCCTTGGCCGTCAGCATGATAATCGGGATGGCCGATTGCGCGCGCAACCCGCGACAGAGGGAGAGGCCGTCCTCCCCCGGCAGCATCAAATCAAGGATGATGAGGTCGATGTGAGCATCCGCCATCACCTTTCGCATCTCCCGCCCGTCGGCGGCGACACTGATGCGAAACCCTTCCTTGACGAGCGCGCGCGAGACCAGTTCGCGGATTTCGCGGTGATCGTCGACGATGAGTATATGAGGACTGCTTTGCATAACTTTCCACTTATCCCAATCGGGATGAGGCTGCCGGGAAAAGATGAAACAAGTATTGTCCGAACCGTTCCCTGTAACACTTTGTCACAAAAGAGCCGTGCCTTGAAAAACTTGGGTGACGTTTGCCGCGTCAAATGATGGTCATCGAACAGCTTAAGCCATCTGGAGAAAACCATGACCCGCAGAACGAAACTCACCGCGATTTCCACCCTCACACTGCTCACCGGCATTGTAACGATGTTACTGTACCATAGTTTCAGCCCCATTCCTCCTTTCCCGGCTCAGGCGGGCTTTAATGCAATATCGCCCATGGCAACCATGTGGAATGAAATGGGCTGGACGATGCTGTTCGGACCCTTCGCCATGCTTCTGATCTTCGGCGGCTTCGTTTCCCTGACCGTGTTGCTGATCACCGCGCTTACCCAATCTCTGGCTAGGCCCGACTGACCTTCGCTCCCCATCTCTTCATCGCCTGAATCATCCCTTCGCTTCCGTACCTGAATTCATAACGGTAGTTTCAGGGTAAAATCGCGAGATCGAACAATGACACATCCCATCTCACGCCGCAGCTTTCTTGCGGCTTCCGCTACCGCATCTGCCGCGCTTCTCCTGCCTGCCCGCGTCAGGGCGGCTCCCGGCGCGACCACGCTCACCGCCACGACGCGCACCATCGAGGTCGCCGGACGCGCCGCCACCGTCATGGGACTCGTCAATGCGCAGGGCCAACTCGGACTTACCCTTGACCCCGGGCAACGCTTCCGCGTGGATCTGACCAACGGGCTCGACAAAGAGACGATCATCCATTGGCACGGCCAGATTCCACCCAACGCCCAGGACGGCGTGCCCAATACCAGCCCGATGCTGCGCCCGGGCGAAACGCGTTCTTACGATTATGCCGCGAGAGCAGGCACCTTCTGGATGCACAGCCACATTCCGGCACAGGAGGTCGGCCTTCTGGCTGCGCCGTTGATCGTGCGTTCTGAAGCCGATCTTGCCGCTGACCGGCAGGAGGTTGTGCTGTTTCTGCACGACTTCTCCTTCAAGACGCCTGAGGCCGTGCTCAGCGAAGTGGCAGGCGGAACGGGCATGGATCACGCCGCGATGGGCCATGGCGGCGCACCGGAAGCGAAAGCGATGCCGGAAATGCCGGGTATGATGGACATGACGTCCATGAAGACGGATCTGAACGATTTCGAATTTGACGCCTATCTGGCGAATGATCGCACGCTCGGCGACCCGGAGGTGGTGCGCGTCGAACGCGGTGGACGGGTTCTCCTGCGGGCGGTAAACGCTTCGGCCATGACCGCATTCTGGATCGACCTCGGAACCGTGCGCGGACGGCTCGTGGCCACCGACGGCGAAACCTGCGTGCCGCACGAGGCAACCCGTTTCGGCTTCGCCTCCGCCCAGCGGCTCGACATCGAGATCGACATGCCGGCGGACGGATCGGCGCTGCCCGTGCTTTGCCTTCGCGAAGGCGCGCGGCAGCGGACGGGTATCATCCTTGCGCCCGCACGCGCATCCATTGCCCGGATGGCCGACATGGCGGACACGCAACATCCCGCCTTTTCCCGCAATCTCGACCAGGAGACGGTATTGCGCGCCATGACGCCGTTGATGCAGAGCGAGATCGTTCGACGCCACGATGTCGTGCTGGATGGCTCGATGATGCCCTATCGGTGGACAATCAATGGCCGGGGCTGGGGCGATCGCACCCCCATCCCGGCCCGAACCGGCGAGCGGGTGGAAATAACGTTCCACAACATGTCGATGATGGCCCATCCCATGCACCTGCACGGCCATGTCTTTCAGGTGGTCGGTGTCGGCATGCGGCGGATCGCAGGCGCGTTGCGCGATACTGTCCAAGTTCCGCCGATGAACAGGGTAACCATCGCATTCGATGCCGGCGAAGCCGCACCGTGGATGCTCCATTGCCACCACATGGGACACCTGGAAACCGGCATGATGACGGAACTCCAAGTTCAGGCTTAGCGTGCAGGGGAAAAGGGGCGTCTGCCAACCCGGCCGCACGTTATGATTGACATACAGCATCACGGCAAAGGTGAGCGTCCCATCTCCCGTGCGAGTTCGAGGAAGCCTTCGATATAAGGCGTCGTCTCCTCGCCACGGCGTACACCGAGATGAATGCTCTTGCGAATTCCCGCTTCGCCAAGGCTGAGCGCCCTGATTGGCAATCCCGCAGCATCTTCCTGCAAAAGCCAATCCGGCAGGACAGTGACTCCCCTGCCCGCGCAAACGAGTTGCAGCATGAGATCGATGGTCTCGGCGGTACGGTGCCGGCGGGGCCGGCAATGGGCAGGAACCAGAAACTGGGTATAAATATCCAGTCGTTCCAGGGTTACCGGCACAGTGATCAGCTCCTGATCGATCAGATCCTGAGGTAACACAAAACGCCGCGCTGCAAGCGGATGTGTCTCGTGTACCATCAGTACCAATTCATAATCGAAAACGGGCGTGAAGAGCAGGTCCGGCGCATCGACCGGATCCGGGGTGATGAGTAGATCGACTTCGAAGCCCAGAAGTGCTTCAATGCCATCAAAGCGAAAGGCGGTCCGAACGTCGAAATCGACGTCAGGCCAGTGAGTGAGATAGGGAGTGGCAATACGCGACAACCATCGCTGGCAGGGATGGCATTCCATGCCGACGCGCAACGCGCCCCTTCGTCCCAACGCGAAGTCGGTCAGAACCCGTTCCGCATGCTCCATCTGCGGCAAAATTCGCTCTGCGACGCTTAGCAGATATTCGCCCGTTTGAGTCAATCGCAGTCCGCGACCGGTTTTCGTCCACACTTTGATGCCGTGGCGCTCCTCTAACTTGGCGATCATATGGCTGAGCGCCGACTGCGTGGCATTCAGCTTCTCGGCGGCGGCGGTGACGCTACCGCGGCGGCTGACTTCCCGCAGGATCGCTAGATGGTGTCTATCGAGCATTATGAAAAAACCTCATTGAATAATGAAATCATACCATTTCCACTCATAATGAGTTGCAGCTAACCTTTTCGTCAACAGGTGGATCGATGCCAGCCTGGATGGACGAAAGGACATAGCAGTGACAAAACCGGCGACTGCAGCCCAGCATGCGACAAACAATGGATTTTCTCCGTCGATCTTCGACGAGGTCATTGATCGCCAGAACAGCAACTCGATGAAATGGGCCTATGCGGGCAAGCTGTTGACGCCGGACGAAGCTGCGGCCGATCCCCTGCCAATGTGGGTCGCCGATACCGATTTCAAAGCACCTCAAGCAGTCATTGACGCACTTCATGAAGCTGTCGAACACGGGGTGTTCGGTTATCCAGGCGGCGCTACGTCATCCTATGTGGACGCCGTGGTCAGGTGGCAGCAGCGGCGTTTCGGCTGGGATGTGCCGAAGGAATGGGTTCTCCAGACCTCCGGCATCATCACGACGCTGAAGACGGCCGTGCAGGCTTTCTCGGCCCCGGGCGACACCGTTCTGATCCAACCGCCAGTCTACGCGCATTTCCATAACGACGTTCTGCTGAACGGCCGTCATCTAGCCTTTGCGCCGCTCGAATTCACCAGCGACGGCTACCGGTTCAATGAAAAGAGCTTCGAGGCGGCCATACGCGGCAACACGAAAATTTTCATCCTGAGTCACCCCCATAATCCCACCGGAAATGTCTGGTCGGAAGACGAATTGCGCGCAATGGGCGAAATCTGCGCCCGCCATGGCGTGCTGGTCATTTCCGACGAAATCCATGAGGACCTCATCCTCAATCCGGACAGGAAACACATTCCTTTCGCCTCGCTCGGCGAAAAATTCGCGCAGAATAGCATCACCTGCACCGCCCCAAGCAAGACGTTCAATCTGCCCGGCCTGCAAAGCGCCAATGTCTTTGTCCCGAACAGAAGGCTGCGGGAAGAATTGCGCCGTCAGTATGAGCGCAACGTCTTCGAGCTGGTGAACGTCATGGGAATGGTCGCCGCAGAAGCGGCTTACGCCCATGGCGAACCGTGGCTTGAGGAGATGCTGGTTTATCTGCGCGCAAATCACGCACATTTCGCCAAATCGATCAACGCAGCGGACCCGCGCCTTAAAGTCCTTCCGACCGACTCTCTCTATCTGGCGTGGATGGATTGCCGCGGTCTTGGGCTGGATGCCGAAGCGCTCAATAAATTCATGCTGACCAAGGCGCGGGTCTGGCTCGATAAGGGCCAGAAATTCGGAATTGAAGGCCATGGCTTCATGCGCGTCAATCTCGGCTGCCCACGCTCCACGGTCGATGAAGCGATCGAGCGCATAACCGCCGCCGTCGCCGGACTGTGAGGGCGGAGCCAATATCATAGCCTATCGAACATCGTCTCGCCGAACGCGGGATCAAACAGGACCGAATGAAATAGGGAAACGCAACCGAACCGGACCGCGGAGAAATCGGTAAAAGCCACCCGCCGCCGGATCGCAACTGGGAGAATAGCAATGAAAATGACGACTGCTCTTGCCACGCTTGCGGCGGCGACGCTGACGGCCGGTATCGTTTCAGCCGGCACCATGGCCGATGTTCAGGCGCGCGGCAAACTGAATTGCGGCGTGACCACCGGCCAGCCCGGTTTCTCCGCGCCAGATGCCTCCGGCACCTGGCAGGGCCTGGACATCTCCTATTGTCGCGCCGTTGCGGCGGCCGTCCTCAAAGACCCCAAGGCGGTAAATTTCGTTCCCACGACGGCGCAGACCCGTTTTTCGGCTCTCGCTTCGGGTGAAATCGACATTCTGTCCCGCACGACGACCTGGACCTTTTCACGCGATGTCGATCTGAAATTCACATTTGCGGGCGTATCGTTTTATGACGGACAGACATTCATGGTTCCCCGGTCTCTGGGGATAAGCTCCGCAAAGGATCTCAACGGCGCAACCGTCTGCATCACCAGCGGAACGACGACAGAACTCAATCTCGCCGAATACTTTAAAAAGAACAACCTCACCTATGAGCCGGTCCCCGTCGAAAACGGCGCTGAAAACCAGCAGAAATATCTGGCCGGTGCATGTGACGTCATGACGAGTGACGGTTCCGATCTGGCCTCGATCCGCTCCAGTTTCGCGAGCCCTGATGATCACGTCATCCTCGCCGATATCATGTCAAAGGAACCGCTCGGACCACTGGTCCGCCAGGGCGATGACCAATGGGCCGACATTGCGCGCTGGACGCTGAACGCTCTGGTCTCCGCCGAGGAACTCGGCATCACCGCCGAGAATGTGACACAACTCGCCGCAAGCTCCGACAATCCGGAAATCAAACGTCTTCTGGGCAAGGATGGCGATCTCGGCCGGCAGCTTGGCCTCGACGCGGTCTGGGCCGAACGCGCGATCGCGGCGGGCGGAAACTACGGTGAACTCTTCGCCAAAAACCTCGGTGAGCACACACCGATCAAATTGTCCCGTGGGCAAAACGCATTGTGGGAACAGGGCGGCCTGATGTACGCGCTGCCGTTTCGTTGATGTCTTCGCGGCGCGGGTTCACCGCGCCGCATCGCATTTTACGAACAGAACCTCGCGCAGCCGGCGCGAGCCACGATAACCTTCACGCTACATGGTGAGAACTCATGACTACGAGAAACGCCGCTCGGAACGGGCCGTTTCGCCTGGGCATGCTCCTTCGCGACACCCGTTATCGCAATGGAACGATCCAGGTCATAACCTTCGCCCTTCTGGCAATCGGTCTTTTCTGGCTTGTCGACAACACGGTGCGGAACCTCGCCGCGCTGGGTAAGGATTTCTCCTTTGAATTCCTGTGGCGCACCGCCGGCTATGACATATCACAACGGCCGATCGACTACTCGAGCGCGAGTAGTCATGCCCGCGCCGCATTGGTCGGACTACTCAATACCTTGATCGTTGCCGTTATGGCATGCATCACCGCAACTGTTCTGGGCATATTCGCAGGCGTCCTGCGGCTTTCCAACAACTGGATCGTTGGGCGCGTGATGACGCTCTACGTGGAGAGCTTCCGCAATGTGCCGGCACTTCTGTGGATTATCGTCATCGCCGCCGTCATGTCCGAGGCAATGCCTGCACCCACCGATTTCCGCGGCGAGAACGCTCGCGCCTCTATGCTTTTATGGAACAGCGTCGCGGTAACAAACCGGGGAATCTACGTCCCTTCGCCCAGCTTTTCGAGCAGTCTCGGAGAACTCGACCTCCCCTTTGGGTCCATCAGTCTCGATCTGCCGGCAATGATTGCCGTGCTTGCCGGCTCGTTCGCCATGCACCGCCTCCTCCTAGACAATGCACGGCGGCGGCAAAGCCGCACCGGCAAGCGTCCCCATATCTGGTGGAAAAGCATCGCCGTTTTCGCAATACCTGTTCTGGCATTGCTGTACGCGCTCGGCTTCCACCTGCAATGTCCTGAGTTGAAGGGACTAAATTTCACCGGTGGCTTGCAGCTTCGAAATTCCCTGATCGCGCTTTGGATCGGGCTCAGCATCTATACCGGGGCGTTTATCGCCGAGATCGTCCGCTCGGGTATTCTTGCAGTTTCGCGGGGACAAACGGAAGCGGCCCATGCGCTCGGCCTGCGGCCGGGACAAACGATGCGTCTGGTGATCCTTCCGCAGGCCCTGCGCATCATCGTTCCGCCGCTCATCTCACAATATCTGAATATCACCAAGAACACATCGCTTGGCCTTGCCGTGGGTTATATGGATCTGCGCTCAACGCTTGGCGGCATCACCATCAACCAGACGGGCCGTGAACTCGAGGGAATGCTGATGATGATGCTGATCTACGTCTCGATCAGCCTAACCATTTCCAGCGTCATGAATGTCTACAATAATCGTATCATGCTGAAGGAGCGCTGAGATGAACGTCCATAGTGTCTCCTGGGTCCGAGAAAACATGTTGCCCCCCTATGAGCGACCGGCAGGCCAAACCGGTATCTTCCAATGGATGAAGAAGAACCTGTTTAACAGCTGGACGAGCACACTTCTGAGCATCGCTTCGGTGGCCGCGGTCCTATGGCTCGTATCGGCTATCGCCCCATGGCTTGGCAATTCCATCTGGAAAGCCAATTCCCTTGCCGAGTGTCGGCAGATTCTCGATGGAGCGTCCGGCGCCTGCTGGGGCGTCATTCGGGATCGATGGACGCAGCTTCTTTTCGGTTTTTATCCGCCGCAATCCTATTGGCGGCCGGTCGCGGCCTTCGTGCTCCTCCTGCCTGCATTGGCGCCGGCCCTTTTTGCAGCCCTGCCCCGAAAGATGCTCTGGTTCAGCGCCGTTTATCCGGGATTGGTCTGCTGGCTGATCTGGGGTGGCTCGTTCTGGTTTCCCGTCACGCTTTATCTTGCCTTCGCCGCTGGCGCGGTCGCCTTCGCCCTGCTGACGCGGAAAAACGCGGCGGCGGCAACCGCAATGGCAATCTTCACGACCGTCCTCTGGTGGGTCTATCTCGCCGGTCCACTCGCGACATTCCTCGAAAAAGCGGCCCCGGTCTCGCTTGAAAGCGTGGCATCGAGGCAAATCGGCGGGTTTCTGCTGTCGATGATCATCGGGGTCACCGGTATCGCAATGTCGCTGCCGCTCGGCATCCTGCTCGCACTCGGCAGGCGTTCCGGCATGCCCCTCATTCGGACTTTGAGCGTTGTTTTCATCGAATTCATCCGCGGCGTTCCGCTGATCACGCTGCTGTTCACGGCCTCGCTCCTTCTCAATTATTTCCTGCCGCCGGGTACGAATTTCGACCTCATCCTGCGTGTCGTGATCATGGTGACCCTCTTTGCCAGCGCCTATATGGCCGAGGTCGTTCGCGGCGGACTGGCGGCACTGCCGCGCGGTCAATACGAGGCTGCCGAGGCGCTGGGGTTGAATTATTGGAAAGCACAACGCCTGGTCATTCTCCCGCAAGCGCTGAAAATCTCGATACCCGGCATCGTCAACTCGTTCATCGGGCTCTTCAAGGACACGACGCTCGTCATGTTCATCGGCCTTCTCGACCCAATCGCTCTCGCCGCCGCCATTCGCGCCAACACCAATTGGCAAGGCATATATTGGGAACTCTACATCTTCATCGGTGCCGTGTTCTTTGTCTTCTGTTTCGGCATGTCGCGCTACTCGATGTATCTCGAGCGCCGGCTGAAAACGGATCATCGTTAGGAGAATATGGATGACCAATACAAACACGCAACGCACGCTTTTGCAGGACGACCGGATCGGATTTGCAGGTATCGCTGTCGAAATCACGTCCATGAACAAGTGGTATGGCGATTTCCATGTCTTGCGCGATATCGATCTGACGGTGCGGCGGGGAGAACGGATCGTCATCTGCGGACCGTCCGGCTCTGGAAAATCGACCATGATCCGCTGCATCAACAGGCTCGAGGAGCACCAATCCGGCAAAATCGCCGTTGATGGCATCGAACTCTCCAGCGACCTGAAGAAAATCGAAGAAGTCCGTCGTGAAGTCGGCATGGTATTCCAGCACTTCAATCTCTTTCCGCACCTGACCATCCTTCAAAACTGCATTCTTGCCCCTATCTGGGTCCGCAAGTTGCCGGAAAAAGAAGCCCGGGAGCTTGCCATGCACTTTCTGGAGAAGGTCAGGATACCGGATCAGGCGCATAAATATCCGGGCCAATTATCAGGCGGCCAGCAGCAGCGCGTGGCGATCGCGCGATCATTGTGCATGAAGCCGAAAATCATGCTCTTCGATGAGCCCACCTCCGCACTTGATCCGGAGATGATAAAGGAGGTACTCGATACAATGATCGCGCTTGCCGAAGACGGTATGACCATGCTTTGCGTGACCCACGAGATGGGATTCGCGCAGGCTGTGGCCGACCGGGTGATCTTCATGGACCAGGGTCAGATCGTCGAGCAAAACGAACCCAAGGCCTTCTTCAGCGCCCCGCAATCGGAACGCTCGCGGGCATTCCTCGGTCAGATATTGGGACATTGAGTTTTTGACGGACTAAAAATGATTACACTGCTATTCAAACCGATCCGCCACGCCGCGGTACTGCTCGGTATCGTGCTCTTTCTACCGTTTGCCGCAGGCGCGACCGATCTTCTGCAACCGCTCGGCCGCGCGGACCTCCCGGTGGGCTCCGCGACCGCTCCGGTCACGGTGATCGAATACTCATCTCCCACCTGTTCTCACTGTGCGACATACCGAAACGAGACAGCGCCGAAGATCGAGGGGGAATTTGTTGAAAGCGGGCAGATTAGAATTCTGTTCCGGCCTTTGGTTCGCAATAACGTGGACCTTGTCATTTTCATGCTAGCGGAGGCGCAGCCGCAACCGATGCTCGTTCTGGACAGGTACTACGCCCGTCAGGACGAGATCGCGAACTCCAGTAATCTGGAACAGACGTTACGCGAAATCGCAGCCTCTGTGGGAATCGATCGCGACGCTTTTAATGCGGCAGTGGCGGACCAATCTGTATTAAACAACCTCAAGACGCTTACCGATCAGGCGCAGAACGACTTCAAGGTGGAGGGCACGCCGACATTCTTCATCAACGGTAAGAAAATTTCCGGCGCCCCAAGCCTTGAAGCAATGCGGCGCGAGATCGCCGCGGCTCTGGAAAGAAAATAGCTTCTGTTGCCAACCGGCGCGCAAGCCTGACAGCACAATTCGCACGACGAAGAAGCCGCGCCGGTTGAGTTCCTCGTACATCGTATCACTGGCCAGGCGCTGCGGGACCATGTGAGGTATCCGGAGACGGCGGGAATAGATGGCTTTAAACGCAATAAAATCCTCCGCGTTCTTCGCTCCAAGTTTAACTTCGAACATCCCTTGCTGGCGGCAAACGTCGCTGCCCGCTCTCCTGCCCCTTCAAATCTCGATGATTTGTGCATTCGTGAACCGCACGCCTTGCTCCGTCAGTCTTCTCACCTCGACGGACGCTAAAGGAATTTGGAGGAGCGGCGCAATCGATGACTATACCCGGTGGGGATGGAGCGTTCGCCAGCGAAGGAATCCGTGGATGCTATCGCGACAAACCGGAAACCATAGGTATCAATTCCGCCGACATGGATATGGCGACGGAACTCCTGTTCACGAGCTTCAGCGATCACCAAAACCCCGGCTTTTTTCCAGGAAACCCGCCTCCTCCAGAGGCATGCTGCCTACCAACGCGCCGACAAGACGGCGGAACTCGACTCGTCCGACCCTTGCACCCGTCTCATCAACGATATGCCAAGGAACGCTACGGCTCCTCCCAGACCATCCTGCGCAAGAACCTAGAGGATCGGGTGCTGTCTTATCTGCCCGCCGCATTCTTCGGCATGTGTTCGACGATGTCGCCGGACAGGCGCGCCGCAACCTCGCAGCGACCGTCAAGAATGAACCCGACGAGCGCCAGCGCATTTCCGGGGAGTCGAAGGCTGTCGAACAGGAGCAGCGCCAGATCATCCAGCAGATCAGCGACCGTGCCGCCGAGCTCGACAACCTTGAGGAGCGCCTGGCCAGGCTCCAAGCGCGCCTGAAGCAAACGTCGGCGTCAGCGCCGCAAGGTAAGTCGGCTTTGCAAGGGCATCACCAACGCTGACACACACAACAGCAATAACAAGCACGGGTATACTGGTGGCGAGACCAACCGTGACGAAGCCTACGGAGATCAACATTCCGTCGGAAAACCTCTGTGCATTGCTGGATATGCTATCATTTAAGAAAGCGGCCACTTTAAAGCGAACCACGCGACGAGTGAGATTCTCGATAAGCTGGAGCAACGGGGCGTGAAGATGAACTGACGGCGGGACGAACTGTCAAACCTCTTTCCATGACCATGCGGGAATCAAAAGGAAGCTCGCTCCAACTCCGAGATTCGATCTTAATCCTTCAAACTGGACCAGTTGGCCAAGAGTATTTCGCTTGCCCTCTGGGTTGATGTCGAGCACGACAAAGTATTGGGTGCCCAAGCACGCTCTTTCATTTCATTATCCCTTACCGTCCTACTGAAGTTGCCCCTCGCATACCCAGTTCTCGGTACGCCTGAAGAAATTCGCCGGCAGCAGCCCTTGAGCGTGAAGACGCCATTGATATCGTGCCCGAACTATAGCGGCAGCACGCGTATCGAGGAGTACGCGGCCGCTTCCGGGGAGGATTTCATGAAGTTTTTTCTGGCGCTTTCGCGCGCCATTGATACCGCCAATTCTGCTATTGGAAAAGGTATTTCGTGGCTGCTGCTCGCCGCCATTCTCGTCAGCGCCATCAATGCCGCCATGCGCAAGGCGTTCTCGATGAGTTCCAACGCCTGGCTTGAATCCCAGTGGTATTTGTTCTCCGCTGTGTTTCTGATCGCCGCCGCCTACACGCTCCTCAACAACGAGCATGTGAAGGTCGATCTGATTTACGGAAGCCTGCCGCGCAAGGGGCAATTGTGGGTCGATATCCTCGGGACCATTTTTTTTCTTATGCCCTTCTGCCTCATCACGGTTTATCTCTCCTGGCCGGTGTTCCTGCAGAAATTTGCCTCCGGTGAAGTTTCCAACAACACGGGCGGGCTCATTCAATGGCCGGTCTGGGCGCTGATACCAATCGGCTTCAGCTTACTCGCCCTTCAGGGCGTCTCGGAACTCATTAAACGCGTCGCAATCCTGCGCGGCGATATCCCCGATCCGGTTGCAGCGGCTGATGCCGCGGCAGCAATGCTCTGATCGAAGGAAGAAACAATAATGGCATTCCTTGCGGAAAATCTCGCGCCGATCATGTTCGCCGCGCTCATCATCGTGCTGCTGTTCGGCTATCCGGTAGCCTTCGCGCTGGCTTTTGTCGGCTTTGTCTTCGGCTTCATCGGGATAGAACTCGGCCTGCTGCCAGCCACGCTGTTCCAGGCCATTCCCGATCGCATATTCGGCCAGATGTCGAACGAAACGCTGCTGGCGATACCGTTCTTCACTTTCATGGGGCTCATTCTTGAAAAGAGCGGCATGGCGGAGGATTTGCTGGACACGATTGGCCAGCTGTTTGGACCGGTCCGCGGCGGCATTGCGTTTGCCGTGATCTTCGTCGGGGCAATTCTGGCCGCCACCACCGGCGTCGTCGCCGCCTCGGTCATCTCGATGGGCCTCATCTCGCTTCCCATCATGTTGCGCTATGGTTATGACCGCAAGGTCGCCGCCGGCACGATCGCGGCTTCCGGCACGCTGGCGCAGATCATCCCGCCCAGCCTCGTCCTTATCGTGCTGGCTGACCAGCTCGGCCGTTCGGTGGGCGACATGTACAAGGGCGCGCTCGTTCCGGGTCTCATGCTCGTGGCGGCCTATACGCTCTATATCATCGTGACCTCAATCATCAGCCCTACAAAGGTCCCGGCCCTGCCGCTGGAGGCGCGGACCCTGCGCGGCACCAAGCTGCTGCTCAAGGTCATCACCTCGCTGGTGCCTCCGCTCGTCCTGATATTCCTCGTGCTCGGCACGATCTTTCTCGGGATCGCCACCCCCACGGAAGGTGGCGCCATGGGTGCTGTCGGCGCGCTCGCCCTTGCGCTTGCCAACCGTAAGCTCAATTTCGGCCTGATCCAGCAGTCGCTTTACGCCACGGCAAAGCTGTCGTCCTTCGTTCTGCTCATCCTGCTCGGCGCGCGCGTCTTTTCCCTGACCTTTTATGGCGTGAACGGTCACGTCTGGGTCGAGCATCTGATGACATCGATCCCCGGTGGCGAGATCGGCTTCCTGATCGTCGCCAACCTGCTGGTGTTTTTCCTGGCCTTCTTCCTCGACTATTTCGAGCTGGCCTTCATCATCATCCCGCTGCTGGCGCCGGTCGCCGATGCGCTTGGCATCGATCTGATATGGTTTGGCGTGATGCTGGCGGTCAACATGCAGACGTCGTTCATGCACCCGCCCTTCGGTTTTTCGCTGTTCTTCCTGCGGTCGGTCGCACCGACGCGTGCCTATAAGGATCGGATCACGGGACAGACAATCCAGCCGGTCACCTCGACCCAGATTTATCTCGGCGCCATTCCCTATCTTTTCATCCAGCTCGCCATGGTCATCATCATCATCGCCTTCCCCGGAATAGTGATGCACTACAAGTCGGGTGCCAAGGTCGCCGATCCCTCGGCCGTCCATATCAATGTACCGATGCCCGGCGCAGGTGGCGACGCCGATCCGTTCGCTAATCCTTTCGCCCCTGGCGGCAACGCACCAAGCTTCGGCAAGCCAAGCAACCCCTGACATTCGGACGGGCATACAAGCGCCCGCCACACCCCATCGACGCACCAAGCGTCGGTCACTTCAATAAGAGGAGGTAATCTTATGAGGAACAATCTGGACCGCAGACACTTCTTGTCCGGCGGCGTGCTTGCCGGGGCGGCTGCGGCCGCTTCGACGCTCGCCACGCCAGCCATAGCGCAATCTTTGCCGAACGTTCGCTGGCGCCTGACGTCAGGCTTTCCGAACAATCTGGACACCATCTACGGCGGCGCCGTGGTCATGGCGAATGCGCTGAAGGCAATCACCGGTGGTAAGTTTGAAATCCAGGTCTTCCAGGCCGGTGAAATCGTTCCCGGCGCCCAGGCCATCGACGCCGTAAAAGCCAATACCGTCGAGATTTCCCATACCTGCGGCTACTATTTCACGGGGAAAGATCCGACATTCGCCATCGGCTCGACCATCCCCTTCGGCCTGAACGCCCGCCAGCAGAACGCATGGCTCTACCATGGCGGCGGCAACGAGGCTTACAACGAATTCCTTTCCGACTACGGCGTCATCGGCATTCCCGGTGGAGCGACGGGCGCCCAGATGGGCGGCTGGTATCGCAAGGAAATCAAGAGCGTCGAGGATATCAAGGGCCTCAAGATGCGGATTGCCGGCGTCGCAGGGCAGGTGCTTGCCAAGCTTGGTGCCGTGCCACAGCAGCTCCCGGGCGGCGACATCTATCCGGCGCTGGAACGGGGCACCATCGATGCCGCAGAGTGGGTCGGTCCCTACGACGACGAAAAGCTCGGCTTCTACCAGATCGCGCCATACTACTATTACCCCGCGTTCTGGGAGGGCGGACTGACGATCCACTTCTTCGTCAACAAGGACCAATATGCAGCCCTGCCTGATGAATACAAGGCAGCACTCGACGCCGCCTGCAAGGCCGCCAACATCAACATGCAGGCGCTTTACGACGTCAAGAACAAGGATGCGATCCGCTCGCTGGTTTCCAAGGGCACGCAGCTTCGCCCGCTGCCCCGCGATGTGCTCGACGCCGCCTACAAGGCGACCTTCGAGCTTTATGACGAGTACACACAGAAGCATCCCGCATGGGCCAAAATCTATCCGGGCTGGAAGAAATTCCGCGACGAGAGCTTCGAATGGTTCCGCGTTGCCGAATATACCTATGACAGCTACGGCTATGCCATGCAGACGGCCGGCAAATAAGCCGACATAGACTTTACCGAGGCCCCTGGATGGCGACGTTCCGGGGCCTCGAGCCTCTGGCGGCTATTCTTTGATAAGCCCGTTATCTATCGCATAGCGAATGAGACCGGCAGTCGTCGCTATATCCAGTTTCCTCTTGATATTCTTGCGATGGGTTTCCATCGTGCGCTCGGCGATGTCGAGCGCCAGGGCAGCGTCGCGATTACTCTTTCCGCGCGCGATCAGCAGCAGAACCTCCTGCTCGCGTGTCGTCAGCGCCTTCAGCCTGCCGGAAGACCCCTCCATCAGCACATCGCGAACGCCAGAGGAAAAATAGGTGCCGCCGGCAGCCACGGTTTCGATTGCGGCAACTATTTCTTCGGTCGCCACGTCCTTCAGAATGTAGCCGGCCGCACCATACATGACCGATGTCGATATATATTCCCGGCTGTCATGCATCGACAGCATCAGCACCCGGGCGGAAAGCTGCTTTTCCTTGAACAGTTCCAGGGCATCGATGCCATTGATCTGCGGCATGTTGATATCCATCAGCACCACATCGGGCCGCGTGGCGACAGCTGCGTCGATACCGGCCATGGCGGACAATGCGGTTCCAACGACTGCGAGATGCTCGTAAGTCTCGAGGACGGCCCTCAACCCATCCAGAACCAGAGGATGGTTGTCGATCAGCAGCACACGGATCGGATGAACGGTCACTCGGCGGCCTCCTGTAAGCCGCTATTGCGATCCTTCATAGCGGTGATGGGCAGCACCGCCCGCAGAACGGTTCCCCTTGCGGAGCTTTCGACATCCAGCCTGCCCCCGAAATGCGTCATGCGTTCCTGCATGTTTCTCAAACCGAGCCCCTTGCTTGCCGGCATCCCGTTCTCTGTCCGAACGGTCGGAAAGCCGCGGCCATTGTCGCTGACATCCATCTGTACCCGTTCATCGCGACTGGAAAACCGGATGGCGACCTGTGTCGCGCCGGCATGGCGCTCGATGTTGGTCAGCGCCTCCTGTGCGACACGGTAAAGCGCAACCCGTGCCTCCGGGACAAGCATATGCTTGAAGGCTACGGATTCAAGCATCGCCGCTATTCCCGTACGTTCGGAAAAACTCGAGATGAGGGATTCCAGAGCTGCCGTCAGCCCCAGATCGTCGAGGACACGCGGTCGAAGATCGTGGGAAATACGACGTACCTCCTTGATCGCCTCATTTAATGCGACGGCGCCCTTGCCGATCGCCTCGGCGGCTCCGACATTGTCAGGCGCCACCTTGCGCCGCGCGAGATCAATCGCAAAGCGCACTCCGACGAGATTTTGAGAAATGCCGTCATGCAATTCTCTAGCAATGCGCAGGCGCTCCTCTTCCTGGGTATCGATAACCCTCTGCATCAGTTCCTTGAGCCGTCCGTCTGCCAGCCTCTGCTGACGCAGATTGAGCAGCATGCAGGTGGCGAACACCAGCAACACGGCAGGGACCGCAAACAGTGCAACAATCAGGAAATTCCATGTAATGGAACGGCGCATTTCCTCCTTCGCTGCCGCTGTCGCGGCAAAAACATCATCCAGATAAACCCCTGTACCGATCATCCAGCGCCATTTGTTGAGGCCGGCTGCGAAAGAAAGCTTATCAGCCATCTTCCCGGTCGAGGGCTTCTCCCACTTATACTGGACGAGACCTCCTCCTCCTTTCGCCTTGACTATCAGGTCATAGATGACGCGGTTGCCGTCGGGATCGTAAAGATCCAGCCAATTACTCCCTGGACGAAAGCTTTGTCGCGGATGAACGACGTTCACGCCGTCATAATCATAGACAAAGAAATAGCCGTCCGTACCATAATCGAGGTCAGTCAGAATTCGCTTGACCTCCTCCTTCGCAGCCTCGTCATCAGTTCCCGCCCTGTCATAGACCGAACGGATCGCCGAAAGGGCCAAATTGGTGAGGTTAAGGAGTTCAGTCTCCTTTGCAGCGAGCATGTTTCGTTCGAACGCATCGATGCTCGTGCGCGCCAGCGTCATAGACTGCCACGTAATCAGCGCTGTGATAACGATAATCGCAAGAACGAGAGGCCCGATGGCCAATGCGAGAATCTGGTTCCTGAGTCTCATGCGGCCCCTCCGACACATTCGCTCTCACTTACCCTCAGCTAACAATACTTCATACGGCAAGTCGAGCGTGTCAGAACATGATCCTAAGGCGAGATAGAAAGAGGTTCGGGAAATCTGTGCCGCGAGGAACAGTATGACGCTCTCCGAATAGTGTCACTCAACCGCTGAGATAGAACAATTCTCCCTCGCCGGGGTGACCGAAAGGTTCCCACCCTCGTCCGTGCTATGCGCCCTATCTGGTCGCTTATGTGATATCGCAGGACCGCGCCTGCGGTGGACGGCTCGATCCGGCAATAAAGCCGGCGACTACACCGGCAACGGAATAGTGTAGGATACCGCAAGGATGATCATGATCGGTACGACCTTGCGAATGTCAATTTGCTCGAAGCTGACCGCTCCGATATCGTCGTCATCGCGCATATTCAGGATCAAAAAAATTTGGAATTGGGAGCAACATTGTGCGCCTAGCCCATTGTTCATGTCATCAGCTAACAGTGGTGACAAACGGCGAACCCCATAAGATATCCGTTTGTCACTGTCGTGCATGCCAGCATCGTACCGGTTCAGCGTTCGGTGTCGCAGTGTTTTATGCTGCCGATCAAATCAGGGCGTCGGGGAAACACCAAACCTATATACGACCTGGAGATAGCGGAAAGCGCCTAGAGTTCCGTTTTTGCCCCATTTGCGGATCAACCGTCTACTGGATACCGGAATTTCGGCCTAACCTCGTCGCCATCGCCTTGGGCTGTTTTGACGACCCAGATGCTATGGAACCAACTCAGAGCGTGTATGAAGCGACCCGCCATACATGGGTTTCTCTATCTTTTCGAGATTCTGGATAGAGATGAAGGCCGAAGGCTTCAGCACGAGCTTTCAGGAGGTTACACACAATGGCTATTGAAGGGATCTGAACCTCCGACCCTTGCCCATCGCGTACTAAGCCACTGGAAACAGCCGAATTCGTTGCGAGTTTATCGGCTGCGCCATAACCACTACTATGGAACCTTAGACGGCTGCTGTCGGATTTCAGTCCCGAAACCAACAACAGCTCCCGCCCAGCCATTTCTAGCGGCTTGATCGTAGCAGTCGTGGCCGCCGTAAGCCACCTTGTCGCCACCGAGGCAGTTCAGGCCACGGCCTGTGCGCCGGTGATTTCGACAAGCGAACCGCACATGAACGCCGCCTCATCGGAGGCAAGGAAGGCGACAAGCGCAGCAACCTCTTCAGGCTTGCCGATCCGGCCGAACGGAACCATCTTGTCGAGGTCGGCCATCGTCCGCCCCGAGCGTTTGACGCCGGCTTCGAGCATCGGCGTATGGATTTCACCCGGGCAGACGGCGTTTACGCGGATTTTGTCCGGTGCGTAGTCGCGCGCAAGGTTCTGCGTGAACGCGGCGACGGCGGCTTTGGTCGTGTTGTAGGCGATGTGGTTCGGGGCCGGATAGAGTCCCCACTGCGAAGCGGTGTTGATGATCGCCCCGCCACCCCCGGCGATCATATGCGGTAGCGCAGCCCGGCAGAGATGGAACATCGAGTCGAGGTTTACAGTAAAGCTGATGTCCCAGTCCTCGTCGGACAGTGACAGCAAGTTTCCGCGCCGATTGATGCCTGCATTGTTGACAAGGATGTCAATCCGTTCTTTGAGAGCGAATGCCTTCTGGACTAGATCGAAGCACGGATCCTTCTTCGAGATGTCGGCAGCGATCACGAGTGCCGCGCCGCCTTCCGCCTCGATGCCCTTCACAACTTCCCGAGCCGCCTCTTCGTTTACGTCGGTGACCACGACCAACGAACCTTCCAACGCCAGGCGACGCGCGATCGCAGAGCCGATGCCGCCGCCCGCACCCGTCACGATCGCAACCTTGTTCTCAAACCGTTTCATGGAATCTCTCCAAGTTATCTGATATAGCTTCCGCCGTTGACGTCGAGTGTCGCGCCGTTAAGCGACGCCTGTCCCGGCCGTAGAATGAATGCAACGAGTTCGGCGACTTCGCCCGGTTCGGCCATCTCGCCGATTGGAATGTCCGATACCGCCGCCGCTTTTCCATGCGCCGCGATAAACTCTTCCGCCATGTCGGTGCGTACCCATCCAGGCGCGATCGCGATCGCAGTCACACCATCGGGGCCGAAGCTGCGGGCGATCGACTTTGTCAGATTGACGAGGGCAGCTTTCGTCGATCCATACGGCATCGCGTCTGCCGCATAGCCGCGCTGGCCTGCCCGGCTCGCCATGTTGACGATGCGCCCACCGCCGTTCGCCTTGAAGTGCCGGATAGCTTCCTTGGAGAGATCCGCGGCGGCGAAAAAGTTGATCTGGAACTCGTGTTGCCAGGCGGCCTTCCAGTCCGAAGCGGAAGCCTCAATGGAGATTTCGGTACGGACCCCTGCATTATTCACGAGCGCATGGATCCTTCCCGCCACCGCCAGGGATCTCTCCCACAGTTCGAAGGGGCCTTCGTCAGATGAAAGGTCACCCTGCACGATCCAGCCAACTTCGCCGATGTCGGAAAGCAATCGCTCGGCACTCGTGATGTCTCGCCCGTAGTGGATGATCGGCCGAGCGCCTTCAGCAGCTAGTTGCTTGACGACAGCCATGCCGATGCCGCCCGAGGCGCCGGTCACGAGTACGTTCTGCCCTTCGAGTGCCTTAGTCATCTCTCACCTCATTTCAGGAGGCCGACCTGCGATCCCCAAGTGTCCGACAATGCAAAACCCGTCATGAACGGGTCATCACTTTCCACTCGCAATTCGGTTCGACCGTACACATAGCCACGCCCTGTGATACTTGGAAGCACGGCCTTGCGACCGCCAATCTCGGTCTCTCCGATCGCCTCGGCAATGAACTCACCGCCGATAATCGATCTGGACGTCCGCGCATCGCCTACGGTGACGAGACCCCGCGCGTGAAGCGTTGCGAGATTCGCCGAGCTTCCAGTGCCACACGGAGAGCGGTCGACGCGTCCCGGCTGGAGTGTGGTGCAAGTGCGTACGGCACCGTCCGGTTCGTTGTCACGGAACATGACGTAGGCGATCTCGTCGACGCCAGGGAGCGTCGGATGCGACACGCTTACCTGCTCAGCAAGAAGCCACTTGAGTTCGATCCCTGCCTCCGCGAGCTTTCGGGCGTTGTCGGGCGCGATCGTGAGGTCGACTTGCCCAACGTCCACCAAGGCGTAGTAGACGCCGCCGAACGCAATATCGACCTTAATGCGTCCCCACGCTGGGGTGTCGATCTCATGGTCCAGCAGCTCTGCAAAGCTCGGCACGTTGTTGAGGCTGACACCGACGCAACGACCGTTCTCACAGCGGGCCAGGGCCACGATCAAGCCCGCGGGTGTGTCCAGCCTGACGGTCGTCTCAGGTTCGACCATAGGAATGCGGCCGCTCTCGAGAAGGGCAGTTACGACGCAGATGCAATTGCTGCCAGACATGGGATGAGCGCGATCAGCCTGAAGCACGATGAAGCCGGCGTCGGCGTCCGGCCGTGTCGGGGCGACCAGCAGGTTCACCGACATGGCGACGTTGGCACGCGGTTCGAACGTAACGAACCTGCGAAGACTATCGTCCACGTTATTGATATGGTTCATCTTGTCCAGCATGGTCGCTCCGGGGATTTCCGGAGCGCCGCCGACGAGGACGTGGCCAAGTTCTCCCTGGCAATGAACCAGAATAAGGTCGAAGTGCTTTCCGAATTCCATGCTCACTGGCCTCACTTGATGTACCAGCCCCAGGGTTTGTTGGTCACGTACTTGGTGATCTGCTTGGTCTCGAGGTAGTTTTCGAGACCCCAGTGTCCGAGTTCTCGGCCGATACCCGATTCCTTGTAGCCGCCCCATGGCGCTTCCGTGAATGTCGGCTGCGAGCAGTTGATCCAGACAATGCCGGCGCGGAAGGCGGCTGCGACGCGCTCGGCGCGAGCGTCGTCCTTCGACATCACGGCCGCTCCGAGACCGAAACGGGAATCATTCGAAAGCTCGATCGCCTCGTCCTCGGTCTTGAACGGCTTGACGCAGACGACCGGTCCGAAAATCTCCTCGATCCAGGCGTCGCTATCCAGCGGCACGTCGGTGAGGATCGTTGGCTGCAGGTAGTAGCCCTTGTCAAAGCCTTCCGGACGTTCGCCGCCGCTGGCGACGGTAGCTCCCGCCTTTCGCGCGCCCTCGATCGCGGCGACGACGTTCTCATATTGCTTCTTTGATACGAGCGGTCCAAGGAGCACGCCCTCGTCGAGGCCGTTACCGATCTTGATCTTCTTCGTCTCCTCGACCAATCGGGCCATGAAACGATCGTAGATGGTATCCTGGACCAGAACGCGCGACGTGCCGGAGCAGACTTGTCCTTGGTTCCAGAAGATGCCGAACATGACCCACTCGACCGCGTCGTCGATATCCGCGTCCTCGAACACCACGAATGGCGACTTGCCACCGAGTTCGAGGCTGATGCGCTTGATGTCGCGCGCAGCGGCGGCCATGATCTTCGAGCCCACCGGGCCAGAGCCCGTAAAGGCCAGCTTGTCGACGCCCTTGTGATCAATGATGGCCTGCCCGGCGACCGAGCCGGTGCCGGTCAAGACGTTCAGGACGCCCGGAGGAAGCCCCGCCTCATCTGCGACCGCCGCAAGCTCAAGCGCCGTAAGCGAGGTGAGTTCTGCAGGCTTCAGGACGATCGTGCATCCTGCCGCTAGGGCCGGAGCCACCTTCCAGGCGGCCATCAGAAGTGGGAAGTTCCAGGGGATGATCGCGCCGGCCACGCCGACCGGCTCCTTGACCGCCTTGGATGTAAAGCGATCGTCCGGCAACGCGATGATTTCTTCCGGATTGTTGTCGAGCTGCTCGGCGAGGTCCGCGTAGAAGTCGAAGCAACCGGCCGCGTCCGCAATATCCCAGTCCGCTTCGGGAAACGGCTTTCCATTGTCGAGGACTTCAAGCTTGGCGATCTCCGACTGCCGGGCGCGGATACCGTCCGCGATCGCGCGCAGATACTTGGCGCGCTGCGCTCCCGTGAGCTTAGGCCAACCGTCCTTGTCGAACGCCCGGCGAGCAGCTTTCACCGCGATGTCGACGTCTTCGGCCGTGGCGGAAGCAATCGTTTGAATGACTTCCTCGGTCGCCGGGTTCGTCACGGTGGAAGAGCCACCCTTGACCGGCTTCGCCCACTTACCATCGATATAGAGTTCGGTTCGCATTGTCAGTTCCCTTGCCTTCGTTGGTCGCAGCCGGTTTAGAACCGGTCGACGCGATAGGGTTTCATGTCAACGGGCGGCGCAGCGCCCGTAATGAGATCCGTCATCAGACGGGCTGTGGTGGCCCCGTAAGTCAGGCCAAGATGTCCGTGACCCGTTGCGTACCAGACATTCGTTCTCTTTGCGGACCGGCCCATCACCGGCACCGTGTCGGGCATAGCCGGCCGATGGCCCATCCATTCCGTGGCGCCCTCCACCTGCAGCTCCGGAAGCGCTTCCCTTGCCCGCTTCACCAGCACCTTAGCCCGACGGTAGTCAGGGGCGGCGTCCAGCCCCGCCATCTCGACCGTGCCGCCAACACGGATGCCTCCTGCGGTCGGCGTGACCATGAAGGCACGAGCCGGCCAGATGAGAGAGTGACGCATGGAGACGCCGGGCGCCTGGATTTGCGTATGGTAGCCGCGCTCGGTCTCGAGGGGGATCGGCTCGCCGAGCATGGCCGACAGTCGCCCAGTGAATGCCCCTGCGGCGAGAACCACCCTACCCGCTTCAATCCTTCGTCCGTCTTTCAAGCCCACGGCGCTGACGCCACCGCCTTCATGTTCAAAACCCACGACCTCGCCGGTCTGAACGGAACCGCCCAGCGTCTTGAACTGGTCCGCAAGCGCTACGACGAGCTCATAGGGATTGGTTATGGACCGGTTTTCCGGGAAGAGCACCGCCTTGCCAATCTTCGTGGTGATCGCAGGTTCGAGGTCGCGAATGGCGTTGCTGCCAAGGACTTCATATCGAAAGCCAAACCGGTCGAGAATTTCGATATGTTCGTGGTCGGCTCTGAACTCGGCCTCGTCGGTGTAGACGCTGAGGCAACCCTCGGCGGAAATCATGTGCCGGAGGCCGGTCTCGTCGAGTAGCGCATCCAGGTCTTCGTAGACGCGACGGCACAGGACAGCGCCCGCCGACTCCAGCTCGCGAAGCTTTGAAGGTCGGCTGGCTGATAGAAAGCGCAGGAACCAGGGGATAAGCTTTGGCATGTAGGAGGGTCGAATACGAACCGGGCCTTCGGGATCGAGTATCCATCCCGGCATCTGCACCCAGATTCCCGGACGGGACGCAGGCATGAATTCAGTCACGGCAATGCTCGCCATGTTGCCATAGGACGCGCCCGTCCCCGGCTCGTTGCGATCAAGGAGCACCACGGTCTCGCCACGACGCTGTAATTGGTATGCGATTGCTGTGCCGATGATCCCGGCGCCGACGACGATGGTTTGAGACACTTCAGCTCCTCGGTCTTGGGAAGACGGCCGGAGGTCTGTCCCGGCCGGCCGCATCTTTTACCAATTCAGGATCGGCTGCATCGCAGCCTTGAATTCGGCCTTCTCTTCGGCGGTCAGCTCTCCGAGCGGAGCGCGGGTGATACCTACCGGAAGCCCCTGCAGCTCGCAGCCGTACTTCACCTTCTGCACGAACTTCCCGCTTTCGAGGATGTTCATCGCGCGATAGAGGACGATCATCTTCTCCCGCGCAGCCTTCAGGTCGCCCGAGCGGAAGGTCCGGTCGAGGTCAACGCAGGCCTTCGCCATGCAGTTGGCGGGTCCGCAGATCCAGGAGTCAGCACCCCAGAACATGAAGTCGAGAGCGATGTCATCCGAACCGGATACGAGGTCGATGCGGCCACTGTAGCGCGAATGGATGTCGATGGCGCGCTGGAGGGATCCCGAGCTTTCCTTGATCCCCAGCACGCGCCGATCGTCGGCGAGCGCGTCCAGGATGTCGAAGCCAATCTCAACGCCGTCCTTGTAGGGGTAGCTGTAGAGAACGAGATTGACGTCGGTTTCCTTCAGCACCGTCTTGAAGTGTGAGAGGAGCTCGTCCTGCGTCGGACGGGTGTAGAACGGCGTTGCGAGCAGCACCGTGTCGTAACCGATTTCCTTGGCCGTCAACGTGTTCTCGATGACCTCTCGGGTGGCTGGCGCGTTAGTGCCCGCGATGAGGATCTCGCCGTCATTCGCAAAGTCCTTCACGAACTTGAGCACTTCAAGGCGCTCGTCGTTGGAAAGGGCGGAATACTCGCCAGTCGAGCCCATCGGAACCCAGCCCGTGACACCAGCGGCACGCAGCGCAGTCAGGTGCTTTTCGTAGGCCTTAAAATCGACCTTGCCGTTTGCGTCGAACGGGGTGATGAGCGCGGGCATGACGCCGGAAAGTTTCATGGAATTGTTCTCCTGTAACGGGCCGCTAGATTGCGAGTTTCTTGAGGATACGTCCCTCGACGAGCGTGACTGCTCGTGTGACCGGGAAAGCGATGACGAAGTAGATGAGAGCGACCACGGTGAGCACTTCGACAGGCCTGGCCGTGTTGTTGGAAATGTTCTGACTGACGAACATCAGGTCTGCCATGCCGACCGCCGAGACCAGTGCGCTCTCCTTGAAGAGGCTGACGCAGTTCGACAGAAGCGTCGGGATCGCGCGCAGGACGGCTTGGGGAAGAATGACGCTGGTCACCTGCACCCACGACGGCAGGCCGAGGGCGACGCATGCATCCCTCTGCTCAGGCCCGATCGATTTGAGGCTGGCGCGAAACGTCTCGCTGGTGATCGCTCCCATGTAGAGCGTCAGGGCGATGACGCCGGAGGCGAAATTGGAGAGTTCGACGCCCAGGATCAGAGGAAGGCAGAAGAAGATCCAGAAAAGCTGGATGAGCACGGGCGTGCCGCGGAAGAACTCGACGTAGGTTCCGGAAATCAGGCGAAGAAAGGTGCTGCGCGATGTTCGCGCCAGGCCGACAAGGAAGCCAAGCATGCATCCCAACAAAATACAGACCGCCGTGAGCTCCAACGTCGTCATGAGCCCGAGAAGGAGCGCATGGTCGAACCTTGCGAGGACGGAGAAATCAAGCGACATATGAACCTCCTAGCTTGCGAGCATTTGACGGCGGCGTTCCAGAAACCCGACGATCTGGGTGACGGGGAACGACACGGCGAAATAGATGAGGGCCACGACGGTGAATGTTTCGATCGGACGATATGTTTCGGTGGCAAGCGATTTCGCCTCATACATAAGGTCGGCGATTGCAACGATGGCGACGAGCGCGCTCTGCTGGAAGATGACGATGCCGTTTGTTAAAAGCACCGGAACCGAGGCGCGGAACGCGGTCGGAAACACGATGTAGAGAACGCGTTGCCAAGGATTGAGCCCCAGCGCGATCCCGGCGTCGAGCTGCTCCCTGGGAACCGCCTGAATCGACGCGCGGTAAGCCTCGGCGTTGAAGGCTGTGAGGTTAAGGCCGAGCGCCAACACCCCCATCGTGATTGGATCGAGGAAGACGTCGAACAGCATTGGCACGCAGTAAAAGAGCCACACGATCTGGACGATGGCAGGCGTACACCGGAAGAACTCGATGAAGAGCATGAACGGCATGCGAAGGAGCCGGTACGGGCTCATCAGCAGCAGGGCGAGGCCGAAGCCGGCGATAACGCCTATGATGTTCGCAGCGACCGTCAGCTCGAGCGATACCACCAGCCCCCGCAAAAGCGGCGCAAAGGAAATGGAGTTAAAGTCGAACGTGTAGTTCATCGCCACCTCCTATTGCTTGATGTGGAAAACGCGGTCGATGAATTCCTTGGTGCGCTCCTCCTTCGGAGAACCGAGCACCTGTTCGGGCGGACCGTCTTCGACCACGACGCCGCCGGCACAGAAGATGACGCGGGACGCGATGTTCTTTGCGAACCACATGTCATGCGTGACGATCATCATCGGCATGTTCTGCGAGGCGAGCTGCACGATCACCTGCTCGACTTCGCTGACAAGTTCCGGGTCGAGCGCGGAAGTCACCTCGTCGAACAGCATCAGCTTGGGATCGAGCATCAGGGCGCGCGCGATGGCGACCCGCTGCTTCTGGCCGCCCGATAGCTGGGCCGGGTAGGCCTTGGCTTTCGCGCCTAGGCCGAACCGCGCAAGGAGAGCCTGCGCACGGGCCTGCGCCGACGCTTTCGGTTCGCCCCGGACCTTGCATGGTGCGAGCATCAAGTTCTGGATGACACTGAGATGTGGGAACAGCGTATAGTGCTGAAACACCATGCCGATCGAACGACGAACGTTGGTATCGATGAGGGTCTTCTTGGCTGGCCCTTCCGAAGAGATGTAAGGCTTGCCGTCGAAACTGATCGAACCGCTGTCAATCTGTTCGAGGCCCATCATGACGCGGAGAAGCGTGCTCTTGCCGCCGCCGCTCGGGCCTATGACGACGACGCGGTCGCCGGGCTTCATTTCGATGTCGATGCCCCTGAGCACCTGAATCGCACCGTCGCCGTAGCTCTTGTGCAAGGCCTGCATTTTAACGAGAGGTAAATTGAAAGACATGGTCATGGCCGATCTCGGTTTACATCGAGTGCGGGACAGCGCCGACCAATAGGCGTCAGCGCTGTTGGCGATGTTAGTTCGAGCCCTTGAGGACCTGATCGACCGCCTTCTTGATCAGATCGTCGACGTGACCCGTTGCGACCTTCTCTTCAAGGAAGATGTTGACCACTTCGACATCGGCCGTAGACATGTTGTGCGGCAGGCCGAACGAAACGCCCTGCCTGGCGAGCGCCGGCGTCGGGCTGAGTGCGACCGCCCAGTCTGGATTCGCCTGCGTCAGAAGCAAATTGGTGTCGGAGGCATCAACCAGGATGTCTGCGCGCTTGGACGTCAGCGCCAGGCGCGTCTCGTCGTTGCCCGGCAGGCGCATGATCGTGGCGGTCTTGACCGCGGCCGAAATGGCCTTGTCCTGCGCGGTACCCGACATGACGGCGATCGTGACGCCAGCCTTGTCAACGTCAGCGACCGACGTTGCGCCCTGCGGGATCTTCGGGTTGTTCTTGTTGTAGACGAGAGAGATCTGGTACTCCATCGCCGGGATCGAGAACTGGACGGCCATGGCGCGCGCCGGAGTGCGGTTGAGCGCCAGGGAGACGTCCCACTTACTCGCCTGCAGGCCCGCTACTATGTTGTCCCAGGTCGTATCGACGAACTCAGGCTTGACCTTGAGGGCGTCGGCGAATTCACGGCAAAGATCGGCGTAAAAGCCCGAGTATTCGCCAGTCGCGGGATCACGCATGATGTAAGGCGGGGCGACGGCCGCACCGCATTTCAGAACGCCGGCCTTCTGGACGCCCTGCCAGTACCCTTCGGCGGTCTGGGCGTGGGCAGAGGTGGCGGACATACCTGCCACCAGGGCGAGCGCGGGCATCGCCCGCAAGGCGGACGTTATCATCTTCGAAAGCATCGGCATTCCTCTTTGCTGTGCGCGAAGCGCGTTGTTCCACTCGTCGGCTTGAGCCGTTCTTTTGCTCTTATCTGTCGTCTTTGTGTCGACTGACTATAAAATGTCAACAGCGTGTCGACAAAGTCAAGCGAAAAAATTACATTGCGAGCAGCGGGGTTTTCTGGCCCAATGCTACATTTGCGAAAGAAAGGGACCAAAGTGTCTGACGAGACTGAAACGAAGCGGGCGCGCGGAACCGGCTCGCGAAGCGTATATGAGAGCCTTAGAAATGAGATTCTCTCGCTCGCACTTTCTCCGGGCCAGCTCCTAGACGAGACGACGCTCGCAGAGCGCTTCAACATGTCCCGCGCTCCGGTGCGCGAAGCTCTCATCCGTCTCGGCTCGGACGAGCTGGTCGTAACACTTTCGAACCGCAGCACGATCGTCGCCCCGATCGAAGTCGCGACGTTTCCAAAGTACGTGGAGGCGCTCGATATCGCCCAGCGGATGAACACGCGGCTGGCGGCGGCGCTACGAACGGACGCCGACCTCAAGGTTATCGCCAAGCGCGACAAGGCGTTCGCCGCCGCGGTCAAGACCGGAAATCACCTCGCCATGTCGGAGGCCAACAAAGAATTCCATATGGCGATCGCCTACGCCGGCAAGAACCAATATCTCGCGTCCTTCTATGAGAAGCTTCTCTCGCAGGGACAGCGCATGCTTCATCTGCATTTCGAGTATCTTGAGAGAACCCACGAAGGCTATCTCCTGACTGACGAGCATACCAAGATGTTCGAGGCCGTCCGCGATCGGAATATCGATCTGGCTGACGAGCTGGCCCACGCTCACACGCGGCAGTTCCAGGACAATTTCATCAACTTCATGCGCGAGAACTACACAACGGATGTCACGCTCGGTCCATTGCGAGCTGCCGAGTAGATCCTGAGCGTCAACAGCATGGGCTTCGTCGGAACAATTTCAGAAGCGATGGCCCCAGGCCACCAGCCGGCAACCCTCGAAGTCCACGGCCTGATCGCTTCCATCCTCGCGCAGATGGACGTTCTCGACTTGATGGAACGCCGTTTCGTTGCCGAAGTGCATGCGGATTTCATCGAGAAGCTGGAGGCCGGGGAAATCGACACGCAGCAGAAACAAAAAAAGCTCCTCGACTCATATGAGGAGGAGCTTCGTCGCAAATACCCCGAGTGGGAGAATTTGCAAATGTCGTTGGTTGCGGGGGCAGGATTTGAACCTGCGGCCTTCAGGTTATGAGCCTGACGAGCTA
>NZ_SUPW01000008.1 GCF_013337285.1 Agrobacterium tumefaciens
AGACGGATCGATGAGTTTTCCGGTCTGGTCGGCGAGGTTTCCGTAAAGGCCGTTATCGAGGCGATAGACCTTTTCGAACCAGCTCAAGCCATGCAGGAGCGCGTCTTTCCATGGCCCCTGCCAGCCATGCTGGCCGGCAGCGGCGAAACAATAGGCCTGGCGTGGCTGAACGCGGGCGCGGCGGTCATCGGAAAAAACCGGTTTGGCATCCTGGCCAAGGCGCTCGTAAAAGCCGCCATCCGGACGGGCGGAACCCGCCTCCCACCACAAGGGCAGGGCATCTTCATCCAGCCATTTCCGTAATGTTCCGACCTCTTCGGCAAGCGCCTGAGCGGCACTCGGAAATTGCACTGTCATACGTCAACTCTCTGTTTTTACAGGTTAATAAAAGATAGATCAATAAAATACGTGATTATAGAAGCAAGTAGACCATGGGACATATTGCGCTGCAACCGTAAAATCATCGACCTCACGCTGAGCCAACCCGTGCCAATGCGATTGGTTCCACCGTCTTGTATGGCAAATAACGCGTCCAAGGTGATTCGGAATCCATAAAGTGTCAGAAATTACAACGAAAATTTGAGATTGCTTATTCGTAGTCCTCACGTATTTCGTAGCAATGGTCTCGTCACTAGTGATTCGGCCTCTTTTTAATCTGGGCGGCGTTGGGGCAATAGAGGGGCACAAGGCAGTGAAATTTTCTGCCTATACTTCATTGCTGTTCTCGATTGCGGTTCTTTCGGGCTGCAATACTCCCGCGGGCGTTCGTTCGTTCGGGGGCGCGCAGATGTTGTCTCCGTCGCAGGCGCTGGTTTTCCCGCCACCCGGTGGTCCGGAAGTCGTCACCGTGGTCAATCACACCTATTCCAATGCGGTGGCGCAGCAGATCATATTGCGCTCCGAGGCCGCGACACCCGGACAGAATTATATCAAGGCAGAGTTTTTCGGCCCGCAGCAGGCCGGCGATACCGATCGCGATGCTCTTGGTTTCAGCGGTTTTAGGGCAGCCTCCGTCGCGCGGGAAATCCGCACGGAGTTTCCGGGTCAAAACATCGCCATGTCGGCAAATTACCTGCAGAACGGCTATGGCGCGTTTTCTTATGCCGCCGGCAGCGGCCGGGGCGACGATACCTGCCTTTATGGCTGGCAGGATATACGCTCACCGGAAAGCATGCGGCAGGATTTCCGCAATCTCGGCCGCATCAAGGTGCGGCTGCGCCTTTGCCAATCCGGCGCGAGTGTCGAGCGGCTTCTGGCGGTCATGTATAATTACACGATCACCGGCACCTATGCCTCGGAAAGCTGGAACCCTTACGGCACGCCGCAGGGGGTGAACGCAAATCTCGGCCGCCCGGGTAATCCGGTCTATCCCCTGAAGACAAACGAGGTGCCGATGCGGCCCGGCGGCGAAGTGACCGGGAGCGTGCCGACAACGCCGCCGGTCCGTCGCGCTGTCGCCGTCGCACCGGCTCAGCCGGAACCGCAGCCGCTGCCTCCGGTCGCGGCGGTCAGCATTCCGTCGCCCTCGTCAGTCGGATCACCCGTCCAGTCCGCAAGGCCGACGATGGCAGGCAGGCGGGCCGGTAACACACCGGTGGAGGGCGGTCAGCCGCCATCGCAGGTTCCGCAGGTCGCCATTCCGTCGCCCGCATGCCTGTCCGGTTCGGGAGGGGTTCAGGGATGCTGATGATCTGTGGAGCCGCAGCGAAAGAAGATGTCGAGGCGCAGGTCGCCCACATTCCGGGCGTTAATGCCGGGTGGGGAAGAGAACGGAAAGTTGTCGGATGAACAAGGCCATCACAGTCATTGTCTGGTTGCTTGTGTCGCTTTGCGTTCTGGCCATCGTCACGATGCCCGTCAGCCTGCAGACGCATCTGGTCGCCACCGCGATCTCGCTCGTTCTTCTGGCGACCATCAAAGGATTTAACGGGCAGGGGGCCTGGCGTCTGGTGGCCCTGGGTTTCGGCACGGCCATCGTTCTGCGTTACGTCTACTGGCGGACCACCAGCACGCTGCCGCCCATCAACCAGCTCGAAAACTTCATTCCCGGCTTTCTGCTTTATCTCGCGGAAATGTACAGCGTCGTCATGCTGGGCCTCAGCCTCGTCATCGTCTCCATGCCGCTGCCGTCGCGCAAGACGCGGCCCGGCTCGCCGGACTATCGGCCGACTGTCGACGTCTTCGTGCCGAGTTATAATGAAGATGCGGAGCTTCTGGCCAACACGCTGGCGGCAGCCAAGAACATGGATTATCCGGCCGACCGGTTCACCGTCTGGCTGCTGGATGATGGCGGCTCGGTGCAGAAGCGCAATGCCAGTAACATCGTTGAGGCGCAGGCGGCGCAGCGCCGCCACGATGAGCTGAAGAAGCTTTGCGAGGATCTCGACGTGCGTTACCTGACGCGCGAGCGCAACGTCCACGCCAAGGCCGGCAATCTCAATAACGGTCTTGCCCATTCGACCGGCGAACTCGTCACGGTGTTTGACGCCGACCATGCGCCTGCCCGCGATTTCCTTCTGGAGACGGTTGGTTATTTCGAGGAAGACCCCCGGCTCTTTCTGGTGCAGACGCCGCATTTCTTCGTCAATCCCGATCCCATCGAGCGCAACCTGCGCACCTTCGAGACGATGCCGAGCGAAAACGAGATGTTTTACGGCATCATCCAGCGCGGTCTCGACAAGTGGAACGGGGCATTTTTCTGCGGTTCCGCCGCCGTGCTGCGGCGCGAGGCGCTGCAGGATTCCGATGGCTTCAGCGGCGTCAGCATCACCGAGGATTGCGAAACGGCGCTGGCGCTGCATTCGCGCGGCTGGAACAGCATTTATGTCGACAAGCCGCTGATCGCCGGTCTGCAACCGGCCACATTCGCGAGCTTCATCGGCCAGCGCAGCCGCTGGGCGCAGGGCATGATGCAGATCCTGATCTTTCGCCAGCCCTTGTTCAAGCGCGGCCTCTCCTTCACGCAGCGCCTTTGTTACATGTCTTCGACGCTGTTCTGGCTTTTCCCGTTCCCGCGCACGATCTTCCTGTTCGCGCCGTTGTTCTACCTGTTCTTCGATCTTCAGATTTTCGTGGCCTCGGGCGGGGAGTTCCTCGCCTATACGGCCGCTTATATGCTCGTGAACCTGATGATGCAGAACTATCTCTATGGCAGCTTCCGCTGGCCGTGGATTTCCGAACTTTACGAATATGTGCAGACGGTTCACTTGCTGCCCGCCGTCGTTTCGGTGATCTTCAATCCCGGCAAACCGACCTTCAAGGTGACGGCGAAAGACGAATCCATTGCCGAGGCGCGGCTTTCCGAGATCAGCCGCCCGTTCTTCGTCATCTTCGCGCTTCTGGTAGTGGCGATGGCTTTTGCGATCTGGCGCATCTATAGCGAGCCGTACAAGGCCGATGTGACGCTCGTCGTCGGCGGCTGGAACCTGCTCAACCTCATCTTCGCAGGCTGCGCACTCGGTGTCGTCTCCGAGCGCGGCGACAAGTCGGCATCGCGGCGCATCACCGTCAAGCGGCGCTGCGAGGTGAAGCTCGAAGGCAGCGATGCATGGCTGCCGGCCTCCATCGATAACGTCTCGGTGCATGGCCTGCTGATCAATCTGTTCGATGGCGCAACCGCTGTTGCCAAGGACACGACGGCGATCGTCCGGGTCAAGCCGCATAGCGAAGGCGTGCCGGACACCATGCCCGTCAACGTGGTCCGGACGGTTCGTGGCGAAGGGTTGGTTTCCATCGGCTGCACCTTCTCGCCGCAGCGCGCCATTGATCACCGCCTGATTGCCGACCTGATCTTCGCCAATTCCGAACAATGGAGCGAGTTCCAGCGCGTGCGCCGCAAGAACCCCGGACTCATCCGCGGCACGGCGATCTTTCTGGCGATATCGCTGTTTCAGACGCAGCGCGGGCTCTTTTATCTGGCCAAGGCGCTGCGACCTGCCGCCAAAAGCGTCAAACCTGCCGGAGCTGTAAAATGACCGGCGGCAGAAAGATCAGGGGTTCGCTTATAGCATTGATGTGGAGCGCCGCCGCAACCGGTGCGATGGCGCAGTCCTCACCCTTTGATATGTCGCCGGAAAGGCCCGCGCAGACTGCGCCTGCGCCGGTGCCGCCGCCCGTTGTCGTTCCTCCCGCTGCGCCCAGCCAGCCGTCGCCGGTCCAGCCTCCGGCGATACCACCGGCGCAGCCGCCCTTTGTGGTTCAGCCGGCGCCAATGCCGCAACCGCCGCAGCGGACCGCCGTTCCGCCTGCATCGGTTCCGCCCGTTCCCGTTCCTCCGCGTCAGGAGGGAGCAAGACCAGCCACGGCGCAGGCCCCCTTATCAGCTGCTGATAGCCGCCGACGTTATATATTGCCCTATGAGAAGCTCAGCCTTTCCGGCGAGATGGCCCGGCGGCAATGGGGTATCTATCTGACGCCCGAACAGGCCAATGCCGCCGTTTCGCTTAATATCGGTTATCAGAACGCCATTGTGGTCGCGCCTGAAAGCTCGAATTTTCAGGTCAGCCTGAACAATGTTCCACTGGATGTGGCGCGCATTGAAGCGCCTGACGGTGAGGGCAATGTCTCCCTGAAAATACCTCCCGGCGTGTTGCAGGTCGGCTCAAACGTCGTGACGCTCGGCGTGCAGCAGCGGCACAGGACGGATTGCACGATCCAGTCCACCTACGATCTGTGGACTGACATCAACCCGGCGAATACCTACATCGGCTTCAACGCCGATGTTGCCGGCGCTTTCGCCAATATAGACGACATTCAGGCGACTGGACCGGACGGCAAGGCGGCGACTTCGATCGAGATCGTTGCGCCGTCGCTCGGTAATCCGGCATTTGCGGATTCACTCCTGCGCCTTTCGCAGGCGCTGGCGCTCAGAACCCAGATGCCCAACCAGACCATCCGCTTCGTGACGGCCCCTTCCTCCGAGCGCAAGCCCGGAACACTGACGGTTCTGGCAGGCACCGCCCGTGAGATTGCGGGTATAGCCGGGGCGTTGCCGCCGGAAGCATCGGCGGGCGCCTTTGCCGGTTTTGGCAGCGTCGCGCCAGGCGGCTTCTCGCCGCTTTTCGTCAGCGGCCCCACTCCGCAGGCGGTGCAGGCGGCCATAGAGACGCTGTTTTCGTCAATATCGCGTGCGCCCGGCGCCCAGCGAACGGCTTTTTCGACCCGCAGCTGGCATGCGCCGGATGTTCCGCTCATCACCTCGGACCGCCGTATCGCGCTGTCCGAACTCGGTCTCGAAAGCAGCGAATTTAGCGGACGCCGTTTCCGCAACGAGTTTTATATCGGCATGCCCGCCGATTTTTATGCCTCGGCCTATGGCGAGGCATCGCTGCTGCTCGACGCGGCCTATTCCTCGCAGGTCTTGCCTGGCAGCCATATCGACATCTACGTCAATGACGAGATCGCTTCGACGGTGCCGATCTCCAACAATGGCGGCGGTATTTTCCGGCATCTACCCATCAACGTCACGATGCGCCACCTGAAGCCGGGACCGAACAAGATAACAATCGAGGCGGTGTTGATGACGGCGCAGGATCAAGCCTGCGCGCCGGGTGCGCCGGCCAGCACGACCCCGCGTTTTGCCCTGTTCGACACCACCGAAATCCATATTCCGGATTATGCCCGGATCGGTCGCAAGCCGGATCTCGCGGCGATGGCCGGGGCTGGCCAGCCCTACAGGGCTGCCGGAAGCCCGGTTGCGCTCTCGCTGGACCGGTTTGATACCGACACCATGTCGGCGGCGGCAACCCTCGTCAGCCGGCTTGCGAGTGTTGCCGGACATCCGATCAATGTTGAGACCGTCGCCTCGCCGCTGGTGATCGGTGATCGGGATGCGCTGTTTGTCGGAACGATTTCGCAATTTCCGCAGGCGCTGATCAGCCAGTTCAATCTCGTTCCCTCCAGCCAGATATCCTGGAAAGTCGGAACCGGTGTTCAGCCGCCCGCGCAGAGCAGCGAAACCTTGTTCAACGACTGGCGGGAGAGGGTCGATGGCGGCGTCTGGGAGGGGCAGGTCTCGTCCTTCGAGGATTGGATGAAGCGGAATTTCGACCTGAGTTCGGAGACGCTACGCTTCCTGCCGGCGGCCGAGCAACCGTATGCCCCGCCCGCCAATGTCTCCTTCATGCTGGCGCAGGGGCTTAGCCCTTCCGGCGAAGGCGTCTGGACGCTTGCCACCGCGCCGACGTCGGCCGAACTTCTCGACGGCATGTCGGCGATAACGCGCGAGAACCGCTGGGGCGACGTCACCGGACGGGTTGCCGCTTACGATGCGACTGCGGAAAAGGTCGAAACAGTCGAGGTGGAGCGGCCGTATTTTTATATCACCGGAGCGTTTTCGCTCTCCAACTGGAGACTGATCGCTGCCAACTGGCTGTCCTCCAATGTGCTTTCCTATTCGCTGGCATTCATCGGTTTCGTGTCGCTTCTGGGTTTCGCCACCTTCGTGATGCTGCGGCTGATGGGACGACATCGATGACGGGCGGGATTTCGAAACTTGCCCGCATTATCTGCCTGTCCGTGATGGCATTGGTCGCCAGCATCTCCATCGGCCACGCCGCATCGGTGTCACCGGAAGCGTGGTCTGCGTATAAAAACGCCTTTCTCGATCCCGGCGGGCGCATCATCGATACCGGCAACGGCAATATCAGCCACAGCGAAGGGCAGGGTTACGGCATGTGGCTTGCCGTGCTCTCCGACAACCTTGCCGATTTCGAACTGATCTGGAGCTTCACCCGCACGGAGCTGCTGGTGCGTGACGACGGGCTTTCCGCCTGGAAATGGGATCCGCGCACCCGGCCGCACGTCACTGACATCAATAACGCGACCGATGGCGATATCCTGATCGCCTATGCGCTGGCGCTCGCCGCCGGCCAGTGGAACCGGCAGGATTATGCCGAAGCGTCCGCAGCCATCGCAAACGCCATCCTCAAAAAAACAGTGGTGCAGCGTGGTGGTAGAACGCTGCTTTTGCCGGCTGGCAGCGGGTTTGGTGAAAATGACAGGGCCGATGGCCCGGTGGTCAATCCATCCTATCTGATTTTCGAAGCCTTTCCGGTGCTCGACCTGGTTGCGCCATCACCGCTCTGGAAGGCGCTTGCCGATGATGGCGTGGCGCAGGTCGGCGCATTCGCCTTCGGCGACAGAAAATTGCCGGCCGACTGGGTATCGGTGAAAACGAAGCCGCAGCCGGCGGCGGGTTTTCCTGCGGAATTCGGTTATAATGCGGTGCGCATACCGCTTTACCTCTCAAGGGCGAAAATGGGAGTACCGGAACTGCTGGCGCGGCTGAAAGACGGCATGGCGCTGGAAAGCGGTGCGGCCGGAACCTTCGATCTGAAGAGCGGAGCGGTCAAGGACGTGCTGTCGGACCCCGGCTACCGCATCATTCCGGCACTGGCGGCCTGCGTTGCCGGCGGTCCGGCCATTCCCGCCGAACTTAAAAGCTTCCAGCCAACACTTTATTATCCTTCCACATTGCATCTTCTGGCATTGTCGTTTCTGGCGAGGAATAACGGGGAATGCCGATGAACAAGCCACTGTCGACTTCGGCTCTCATCCTGCTTCTGATTGCGCTTGCCGCCTTCCACTGGCGCGACAGCATTCTTGGACGAGTGTCTGATGTGCACACCTCGGCGGTGGGCGACAACCGCGCGGTGCCACGTATGTCTCCGACAGCGGCCAATCCGGCGCAGATCAACGCCTTCGTCAAAAATCGCGAGATGGCGCAGGTGACGCCGCCTGTCACGGTGCCGGCCGCAACGCCGCCGGTAACGGTGCCGGCGATGGACCGCCCGCCGCAGGCCGGCTGGCAATCACCACAGCCGCAAATGGCGCAGGCTCCCACTCCCCGCGCGGCTGAGCCGGCTGCGGCCAATATGCCCGAGGTCGATCTCAGCGCGCTGCGTTATTTCGCTGCGAGGGGCGATACCCAGCGCCTTCAGGCCGAGATTGCCCGGCTACGCACGCTTTATCCGAACTGGACGCCACCGGCCGATCCGCTCGCCATTCCAGAAAATGGCGATCCCAAACTCGATGCCATGTGGCAGCTTTATACCGATGGCCGCTACGCCGAAGTGCGAAAGGCGATTGCCGACCGCCAGCAGGCGGAACCCGGCTGGCAGCCGCCAGACAATCTGACCGGCATGCTTTCGCTTGCCGAGGCCCGCCAGCGGCTCGTCAATGCGTCTGATCTCAAGCAATATGCGACGGTGGTTGATGCGGCCGCCAACAACCCCGGTCTGCTGACCTGCAGCGAAGTCGATGTTTTGTGGCGGGTGGCGGATGCCTTCGCCAATACCGACCGCATGGGGCGGGCGCGGGACGCCTATCTCTATATTCTCAACAATTGCACGATGCCAAGCGACAGGCTTGCGACGGTGCAGAAGGCGTCGGCGCTTTTGCCGGCGGAGATGATGAGCGAGCTGCTGACCAAGGAAAAACCCGGCGCCGATGGCCAACTGGAATTCGAACCGGTCAAGAACGATCTCGCCCGCCAGTTCGTGGCGAAGGCGGGGGAGAAGGAGGGCATTTCCGTCCCTTCCGCTTACCTGATGCGGCTTGAAAGACTTGCCGAAACTGACAAGCTGGCCAGCGACGCCCTGCTGCTCGGCTGGTACAATATTCGCCAGAAGAACATGGCGGAGGCGGAAAAATGGTTCCGCAAGGCGCGGGAAGAAGAAGACAGCGCTTCTGCTTCGCAAGGCTTGGCGCTGGCCTTGATCGACCGCAACGAGCCGCGTGAGGCCGAAGACGTCATGCATAAATGGCGCACCTCCTCCGATGACGCGCTCGCCACCTATCTTGCCGCAACGGCCAATCTTCTGGCGCTTGAACCGCCTGTCGTGCTGCCGCCGGATGTGCTGCAACGCATCGCTGCCGAAACGGTGGCGCGCAAGGATGCGGCGACGGCGCAGCAATTCGGCTGGTATTCGCTCGCCTTCCGGCAGACGCCGCTTGCCTTGCAATGGTTCAGTACCGCGCTTGGCTGGAAACCGGATGACGAGCCTTCGGCCTATGGCGTGGCGCTCAGCTATCATGACCTGCGCAATCTGGCCGGTCTGCGCGGCATCCAGCAGCAATGGGCAAGCCGCTCGCAGCGCATTGCCGATGTGGGAACCGCACGCATGGTGGATCAGTCCGGGCAACCGCTGACGCCGGTAACCGCACCGCCTGTTGCCGCAGTCTCTCCGACGACAGCACCGGCACCCTATGCGCCGCAGGCGGAGACAGCGGTGGTGTACAGTCAACCAACCGTTCAGCAATCGGCTCCGGAGCCTTCGCGCAAGCAGGCACGCCGCCCGACGCAAGCGCAACGGGAAGCCAGCGCCGCATCGCGCCCCCGTTCCTGCGCAGCCTATCCCGATCCGCAGCGACTGCCGCCGCAGCAGGCGCTCGATCTTGGCTGGTGCCTGATGGAGACCAACCGGCCGGCGGAGGCCCTGAAAGCCTTCGAATCCGCCATTGAAGGCGGCCAGTCGACGGTAAAAAGCGATGCGGCCTATGGCCAGAGCCTTGCCTATCTGCGCATGGGGCTGACGGACCATGCGGCCGTTTCGGCGACGAAATCGGGCATGGATCGCCCGCGCGCGACCGAGTTGCAGGTCTCGATCCTAGCGGACAGGGCGGTTTCCGCCTTCCAGTCGAAACGCTATGCGGAAACGCTGCTGCTGCTCGATCAGCGTTCACGGCTTGCTGATGAGCGCGCCGATCTGATGGTGCTGCGCGGTTATTCCTATCTTGCCATGCGCCGTTACGGTGACGCCGCGCAGATTTTCGAAAGCCTGACGTCGATCGGCAATAAGGACGGCATCCGCGGACTGGCCGCGGTGCGCGCCGCCCGGCCGAGCAACGGTCCGCAAGGGGGCTAAGTTACGGCGGCCAGAGAATGGCCGCTTCTATCCCGCATCCGTCAGGTTGCGGATGATGCGCATGAAGATGCCAGCGCCGATGCCGATCAACGCGTCCGGAAAATCATAGTCGGGATTGTGCAGGTTGGGGTAGTCCTTGCCCGCGCCCAAAAAGAACATGGCCGATGACGAGACGGCACGGAAGCGGCCGAAATCTTCGGAAGCGCGCATGGGCAGCCCTTCCGAATTGTGGGAAATTTTCTCCTCATCCAGCGCCCTCAGGATGTGATCGACTGCGTCAGGCGCATTTTCGCAATGCAGGAAGATATCGTCGTAAGTGATATCGAGCGCCAGTTTCTGTTCGTCCGCCAGCTTTTTCGCGAGCGCTTCCGCAGCCGTGCAGAGCTTTTCCATCCGGTCGTCGGTGAGCGTGCGGAGCGTCGCCCAGACTTCCGCGTCGGCCGGGGAAATGCCGAAGGCCGCTTCGCCCATCACCGCATGGGTGATCGTCACCATCGAAAAATCGGGTTCTGGCGGAAAGCCGGAGCCAAGATCGGTCAAGGCCGGCATCAACTGCGATATCGCCCGCATCGGCGAAACGCCGTGTTCCGGCGAAGAAGCATGCGCCGTCTTGCCGGAAAGGCGAATCTTGATGCCGCGGGAGGCGCAATTGACCGGGCCTTCCACCACGCTGACATGGCCGAATGGCAGACCGGGAAGATTATGCAGCGAGAAGGCGTAATCCGGCGCTATCTCCTCAAAGCGCGGATCGGCGATGACGGCGGCGGCACCCGAGCCGGTTTCTTCCGCCGGCTGATAAAGGAGGATGACGCTGCCGGTTTGCGGTCGGTTGCGGGAAAGGCCAAGCGCCAGCGCCGTCAGAATGGTCGAGTGGCCGTCATGGCCGCAAAGATGGCCCTTGCCGTCGGTGCCGGAGCGGTATTCGGCCTCGCTTTTTTCGTGAATGGGCAGCGCATCGAGTTCGGACCGGATCAGGATCGCCGGGCCGCTTTTGCCGCTGTCATAGACCGCTGCGACGCCATGGCCACCCAGATCGGCAAGAAGCTTGTCAGGTTTTGCCTGTTCGAGGAAAACGCGGATGCGTCGGGCTGTTTCCTTTTCTTCGCCGGAGATTTCCGGATGCCGGTGCAGATCATGGCGAAGCTCGACGAGGTCTAGCATGTCCTTATTGGTCAGAAACATAAAAATCCCTGCAGGTTGCGGCCGGTTTTTCCTGCCGCAACTTACAGATCATTGCCTTCAATGCAAAACCTTTGGCGGGTGCCAGCGTTTGCCCGTTGTCTTGGTTTTGGCGGCAAGCGTGATGACATCGGCAGGCAAAGCGACCTTTGGTTTGGCCAGTTCCAGCCGTGCAAGGGCCGCGCGCGCTTTCTCGGCATATTCCAGATGCGCGGCGTCGTCCGAATGATAGTGCTGCAGCCTGTCGAGGATTTCTGCCCCTTCCACCGCCCTTTCGGCGGCGATGAGGGCGACGGCGCATTTATAAAGCGCCTCGCGGTGGAAGGGCGCGCGATTGGTCACCTGCCGGAAAGCCTCTGACGCCTCGTGATAATGTTGTTGCGCCAGCCGCGCCTCACCGATGCGCATCCAGAGCAGCACCGGGTCCTGACCGCTGGCAAGAAGCGCCAGAAAGGCGATTTCCGCCTCCCGAAACTCACCCCGGTCGAAAGACAGGTTGGCGAGACCAAATTGCGCGCCGGAATGGTCGGGTGCTGCCGCCAGCACCTGGGCAAAGGCGATGTTGGCGGCCGGTTTCTTGCCGGTCTTGTAAAATTTGAGACCCTGCTCATAGACGAAGCGGACGCTGCGCGGGTTGAGCGTGCCGCCGAGATTTTCGCCCGAGCGGGTGCGGAACAGTGTGCAGCTGAGTTTCTGCTCCTCCGGTCCGAAGAAATACTTATACGGCTCGTTGCCGCGCAGGAAGTCATAGGTTTTTAAACCCTGGTCGATGGCCCGGCGGATGCAGTGCCCGTGCAGCACGAGGCCGGGCGAGGGGGTCTTCCAGTTTTCATCGCGGCCGGTGATGTAGAAAAGCACCGACTTTTTTTGCCGGTCGATGATGTTGGCCAGCGCCCCCAGCGGCTGGTCGCCAAACCACAGGACAGGCACTTCCAGATCGCCTCGGATATAGACATCCATCAGCATCTGCCGCGTCGCGCCGATCAAAAGTTCCGTGCGCTCCTTGCCTTTGTGGGGCGCCCAGCGAATACGCCAGAAATCGAACAGGATATCCATGTCCCGCTTGATCGTTTCCCGCGTTGCAAAGGTGATGCGATATTCATCGCCGCCCTCCACTTTCCGCAGGAAGCGCCTGAGCTTCTGGCGGGTCTGGCTGCTCATATGGCTGTCGAGATAGCCATCGAAAGTGTCGGGCAGGGTGACAACCGGGCAGATGCAATTGTTGATGTTATAGGGGTTGGTCGGCATGTTGTCGCGGAACATGACGAGCGGTCCCTGAAGTGCGCGGACCATCGCACTGTGCCGTTCCGGCGGGCCGGAGAGGTAGTCGAGCTTGAGTTCGGTCCAGTTCTGCTGGCGAATGAAGGAGCAGAAACCGGCGACGGCGTGATTTTCATAGTCCGGCAGGGTGATGAAGCCGGTGTAATCGGCGGCCGCATTGCCGGCCATGACGATGCTGTCGTGGAAGCGGCCGGTTTTCTTGTCCGGCTCGGTGACGAGGCGCAGCGGGAAAAACGCCACATAGGGTGAGCCTTCCGGGCGTTCACGCAGAGCCAGAATGAACCAGCGCTGGCGGTGCGGCATATAATCCCTGAGCCAGCCCCAGGAGAGGAAATGCCGGGCATGGGGATCAGCGATGTACACAGCTTCCCAGTTTTGCCGGATCGCCTCGAAGCCGGCCTCGGTGTCGATGATGTCGATACGCATTCTTGCCCCCTCCCAATACAGATCACACATTCGGGAGGTTTCATTTTATGGGCAAATGGCCGGCTTCAAATATTCCCTTCGGGTGAAAGGCGCCCATCAAATGGGATTAGCCCGTGGCGCGTTTCCCGCCGGTACGCCGCGACAAAAAAGCCCTTGTCCACCTGTTGTAACTCTCTAACATGCGGGCTGAATGTTCGATCGGCTCAACGGTCCGCATGGCACGGGAGTTCTTATATGGCAGTTCCTTTTATGCTTCTGACCGGCGCAAGCCGTGGAATAGGACATGCCACCGTCAAGCTGTTTCAGGAGAAGGGCTGGAGGATTCTCACCGTATCGCGGCAACCTTTCTCAGAGGAATGCCGCTGGCCCTCGGCGCGGGAGAGCCATATCCAGGCGGATATTGAGGATTTGTCCAGCATCGAAGATCTGGCGGCTGAGGTGCGTTCGCGCCTGCCGGAAGGAAAGCTTGCCGCCCTTGTCAACAATGCCGGTATCTCGCCAAAGGGCGAAGGCGGCAGCCGTCTCGGTGTCGCCGACACCACGGCTGACATCTGGACCCGGGTGCTCAACGTCAACCTCGTCTCCACGGCGCTGCTCGCCCGCGCACTGTTGCCGGAACTGGAGGAGGCGAAAGGCTGCATCGTCAACGTCACCTCCATTGTCGGCTCGCGGGTGCATCCTTTTGCCGGCGTGGCCTATGCCACATCGAAGGCAGCACTGGCGGCGCTGACGCGGGAACTGGCGCATGAATTCGGCCCGCGCGGCGTGCGCGCCAACGCCATAGCGCCGGGTGAGATCAACACCGCCATCCTCTCCCCCGGAACCGCAGAACTGGTTGAAGCCCAAGTGCCGCTCGGCCGGCTGGGCACCACGGCGGAGGTGGCGCAGACCATCTATTTCCTCTGCTCGGAGCAGTCGAGCTACATCAACGGCGCGGAAATTCACATCAATGGCGGCCAGCACGTCTGACGCCTCAGCCCATCCAACCAACGGAGCCTTTACCGATGACCATCCTGCCGAATTCCGTCGAGGCACGCGATATCGCCTATCAGATGCACCCGAACGTCAACCTGCGCAAATTCGAAAAGACCGGCGGTCTGGTGATCGAAAGCGGTGATGGCATCTATGTCACCGACAGCAGCGGCAAGCGTTACATCGAGGCGATGGCGGGGCTGTGGTCCGTGGCGCTTGGCTTCGGTGAGCAGCGGCTGGTGGACGCGGCGACGAAGCAGATGCAGAAGCTGCCCTATTACCACACTTTTTCCTACAAGACGCATGGCCCGTCCGTCGATCTTGCCGAGCTGCTGATCGAGCTTTCACCGGTGCCGATGTCGAAGGTGCATTTCACCTCTTCCGGCTCCGAGGCGAATGATCTTGCTGCGAAGATGGTTTGGTATCGCTCGAACGCGCTGGGCAACAAGAACAAGAAAAAGATCATCGGTCGCATCAAGGGATATCACGGCGTCACGATCGCATCCGCCTCGATCACCGGCCTGCCGCGCAACCATGAAAGCTTCGATCTGCCGCTGGACCGCATGCTGCACACGGCCTGCCCCTCCTATGTGCATTTCGGAAAGGATGGAGAAAGCGAGGCGGATTTCACCGCGCGTATCCTGAAAGAACTGGAAGACCTCATCCTCAGCGAAGGCCCCGAGACCATTGCCGCCTTCTGGGGCGAACCGGTGATGGGCGCCGGCGGTGTTCTGCTGCCGCCGGAAGGCTATTGGGAGGGCGTGCAGGCGATCCTGAAGAAATACGACATTCTGCTTGTCGTGGACGAGGTGATCTGCGGTTTTGGCCGCACCGGCAAGATGTTTGCCTGCGAGACCTATGGCATCAAGCCGGATGTGCTGGTCGTTTCCAAGCAGATTTCGTCGTCCTACATGCCGCTTTCAGCGATCATCATGAATGATAGTTTCTACCAGCCGATTGCCGATGAGTCCGATCGTATCGGCTCCTTCGGCCATGGTTACACCGCTTCCGGTCATCCGGTCGCGACGGCGGTGGGGCTGGAAAACCTGAAGATCATCCAGGAGCGTGATCTGGTCGGCAATGTCGCCCGGCTGGAAGGCAGGTTCCTCGATCATCTGAAGGCGCTTGCCGAGCATCCGCTCATTCATTCCTCACGCGGCGTCGGTCTTCTCGGTGCGCTGGAAGTGAGGCCATGGGAAGGCCTCAAGCCCGGCGATACGACGCTCGCCATTGCCGCCGCCATCGAGGAAGAGGGTGTCATCACCCGGCCGATCGGCGAATCCATATGCTTCTGCCCGCCGCTGATCATCACCGCCGAGCAGCTGGATGAGCTGTTTGCCGGCGTGAAACGCGGTCTCGACAAGGTCGCGGCTACACGCGGTTGAAGGTTTTATAGTTAGCGTCGGCCGGTTTATCCGGCCGGCCTCATCTTATCCCCTGTAGGCCACAAGTACGGCGCCGCAGGCGATCAGCACCACGCCGAGCCAATTGGGCAACGACAGCCTTTCCCCCAGAAACAGCACCGCAAAGACGGCGACGAAGACGACGCTGAGTTTGTCGATGGGCGCGACGCGGGCGGCATCGCCGATTTTCAGCGCCCGGAAATAACATATCCACGATGCGCCGGTCGCCAGACCCGAAAGCACGAGGAACAGCCAGGTGCGCCCCGAGACGGTGGAGGGCTGCTGCCAGTTGCCGGTGACATAAACCATCAGGCCCGCGGCGGCGAGAATGACGATGGTGCGGATGAAGGTGGCAAAATCGGAATTGACGTTTTCGATGCCGACTTTCGCAAAAATCGCGGTCAATGCCGCGAAAGCCGCCGATAACAGCGCCCAGAATTGCCAGGCCAGAAACAGGTTCTTCATGTGGGGCCTACTCCGTTCTTCGCATTCGCTCTGTCTGGCTTTACAGCATCGGCTTTGCGATAAGAACCGTTTTCGCAGATGTGCTTGAACGAAGAAAGCCGGCACATCGAGCGAATGCGCCGGCTTTCATGTGAGAGCCTGTCCGGACGGAGCCGGGACAGGCCGGACCTTGGGAGGTCGTATTATTCGGCGGGCTGAACCGAAGCCGGCAGCGAATCCACATCGGCGATGCCGGAGATTTCTTCCTGGCCACTCAGCACGCGGGCAAGCTGTTCCTCATCCAGTTCGCCTTCCCAGCGGGCGACGACGATGGTGGCGACCGCGTTGCCGACGAAGTTGGTGAGCGCGCGGCATTCCGACATGAAGCGGTCGATGCCGAGGATCAGCGCCATGCCGGCAACAGGAACCGAAGGCACGACCGAGAGCGTGGCTGCGAGCGTGATGAAGCCTGCGCCGGTGATGCCGGCCGCACCCTTGGACGACAGCATCGCCACCAGCAGCAGCAGGATCTGTTCACCGAAGGAGAGGTGGATGCCCGTCGCCTGCGCGATGAAGAGAGCCGCCAGCGTCATGTAGATGTTGGTGCCGTCAAGGTTGAAGGAGTAACCGGTGGGAATGACGAGGCCGACGACGGAGCGCTTGCAGCCTGCCTTTTCCATCTTGCTCATCAGGCCCGGCAGCGCGGCTTCCGAAGACGAGGTGCCGAGAACGAGCAGCAGTTCTTCCTTGATATAGCGGATGAGCGCGACGATGGAGAAGCCGTTATAGCGGCAGACGGCGCCCAGAACCACGAACACGAACAGGGCTGACGTGATATAGAAAGTGCCGATCAGCATGGCGAGGTTGGTGACGGACGAAATGCCGTATTTGCCGATGGTGAACGCCATGGCGCCGAAAGCGCCGATGGGTGCGGCCTTCATCAGGATCGCGACCAGCTTGAAGATCGGATACATCATGGCATGCATGAAATCGGTGACGGGCTTGCCCTTTTCGCCGACGATGCCGAGCGCGATGCCGAATAGCACGGAGAAGAACAGCACCTGCAGAATATCACCGCTGGCAAATGCGCCGACGATGGTGGTCGGGATGATGTTCATCAGGAAGCCGGTGATGGTCTGCTCATGGGCCTTGTCGGCGTAGGTCGCGACAGCCTTGGCATCCAGCGTGGAAGGATCGATGTTCATGCCCGCGCCCGGCTGTATGGTATTGGCGACGATGAGGCCGACAACGAGCGCGAGGGTGGAGAACACCAGGAAGTAGATCATGGCCTTGCCGGCCACGCGTCCAACCTTCTTCATGTCGTTCATGCCGGCGATGCCGGTTGCGACGGTGAGGAAGATGACGGGAGCGATGATCATCTTGACGAGGCGGATGAAGCCATCGCCGAGCGGCTTCAGCTGCTCACCGAAGGTCGGGTAAAAATGGCCAAGCGCGATACCGGCGATGATGGCGACCAGAACCTGGAAATACAGGTGTTTGTAAAATGGCTGCTTGGCGTGGCCTGCGGCCACGGCTGTGCTATCGATCATGTTTTTTCCTCCTCGGCCTCACCCTGCCTTTATTGGCCTCCCGGGATCGCCGTGACGTTGACGGCTTCGCGCCGATTGCGGAGTCATGTGCAATACGCATGCCAGACTTGTTTATTTGTCGTAACTGACTGATTTAAAAAGTAGTTTTTATTGACGCTTTGCCGGCTCGCGCGCATTTGTGCGGAATTCCGGACAAATTCTCTTGCGGTTTGTGCGGAAATCCGCACAATTAACGCATGACCTATCAGGATCAGGCACCTCATTCTCAGGCGAAACGTCGCGCACAATGGCTGGCGCTGGCCGGCCTGTGGCTGCTCGTCAGTCTTGGCGCCCTGCTGGTGGCCGATGAATTCGCCCGTCATCAGGCAATGCGAACGGCGGGTTTCGAGGCTTCCACCGATGCCGAACTGAAGATTGCGTTGCTGAATGTCGCGCTGGAGCGGCCGCGCGCCATCCCGCTGGTTCTGTCAGGTGATCCCGATCTTGCCACCGCGCTGGATGGCGGGGACGCCGTTGCCGTCGACCGGCTGAACCGCAAGCTGGAGGGGCTGATCGAAGGCACGCAGTCGTCGGTCATCTATGTGACCGGGCCGACCGGTCTGACCATCGCCTCCAGCAACTGGCGACAGGACGACAGCTTCGTCGGCTCCAACTATGCGTTCCGCGAATATTTTCAGGCGGCGATGAAGACCGGCATGTCCGAACATTATGCCCTCGGCAATGTCAGCCGCCGGCCGGGTCTTTATATTTCCCGCCGTATCGATGCCGCGGACGGAAGACCGCTCGGCGTTGTCATCGCCAAGGTGGAATTCAATCGTCTGGAATCGGACTGGAACATTGGCGGCAAGCCGGTTTATGTGGTCGACAGAAACGGCGTCGTGTTGATGACGAGCGTGCCGGAATGGCGCTTCAAGACCGTTGCACCGATTGACGAGGCGCGGCGAAAGGTCATTTCCGAAAGCCTGCAATTCGGCAATGAGACGCTGGCGACCCTGCCGTTCCGGCCGGCCCGCTCATCAGGCGATGATGTTCCGCTGATCCATGTCGATGAGCCGGGACGGGAGCGCGGCGATTATCTGCGGCTGGAAACGCCGGTGCCGACGACCACATGGACCCTGCATTACCTGCAACCCGTAGCACCTGCGCTGAACGCCGCGATCCGCGAGGGCAGGGTGGTGGCGCTGGCGACGCTGATGCCGCTGATGGGTCTTTCGGCCCTGTGGCTGTGGCGTCGGCACAAGACGCTCAAGGAAAAGGAAGAGGAACAGCGCGCCCGCGCTGAGCTGGAAACAAAGGTGCAGGAGCGGACCCGCGACTTGACGAAGACCCGTGACCATCTGCAGGCTGAAATCGCCCTGCATGAAAAGACAACAGGCGAGTTGCGCAATGTGCAGCATGAACTGGTTCAGGCCAACCGTCTCTCTATTCTCGGCCAGGTGGCGGCGGGTGTGGCGCACGAGATCAACCAGCCGGTGGCGACAATCCGCGCCTTTGCCGACAATGCCCGCACCCTGCTGAAACGTGACCGCATGTCCGAGGCAAACGAAAATCTCGAAAACATCGCCGCGCTGACCGAACGCATCGGCACGATTACCGGCGACCTGAAGATTTTGGCTCGCAAGGGCCGCACCGCCGCCGAGCCGGTCAGCCTCAAACTGGTCATCGAAGGCGCGGTCATGCTGTTGCGCAGCCGCTTTTCCGGGCAGATGGACGCGCTGGATATCGCATTACCGGATCAGGATTTGAAGGTGCTGGGCAGCCGCATCCGGCTGGAGCAAATCCTTATCAACCTTCTGCAAAACGCGCTAGAAGCCACTGAAGAGATTGGCGCTGCCCGCGTCGAGGTGCGCGTGCGCGATGAGGGCGACATGGTCGTGCTTTCGGTCAGCGACAATGGCGGGGGTATTCCCGAGGCCATCCGCGCCCAGCTGTTTTCGCCCTTCAACACCTCAAAGGAAAGCGGCCTCGGTCTCGGCCTCGTCATCTCCAACGATATTGCTTCCGATTATGGCGGGCGTATCGAGGTAACGAGCAGCGGGGCGGGCACGGCTTTTTCCGTATATCTGAAGCGAGCATGACATGACGGTGGATGGAACCATATTCCTGGTGGACGATGATTCACAGCTGCGCAAGGCGATGGTGCAGACGCTGGAACTCGACGGATTGTCGGTCATCTCCTTTTCCCGCGCCGAGCAGGCGCTTGCGGCGCTGAACGAGGATTTTGACGGCATCATCATCACGGATGTGCGCATGCCGGGCATGACGGGGCTGGAATTCTTCGACCATGTCCGTAAGATCGATGCCGATCTGCCTGTCATCCTCATCACCGGCCATGGCGATGTGCCGATGGCGGTCGATGCGCTTCATAACGGAGCCTATGATTTCATCGCCAAGCCCTTTCCGGCCGAGCGCATGGTGGAAAGTGCCCGCCGTGCGCTGGAAAAGCGCCGTCTCGTACTGGAAAACCGTGCACTTCGCCGCGCTGCCGGGCAGGCGGAAGACGATCTGCCGCTGATCGGACAGACGCCGGCCATGGAGCGGCTGCGCACTACGCTCAGGCACATTGCCGATACGGATGTGGATGTGCTGGTGGCGGGCGAGACGGGCAGCGGCAAGGAAGTGGTGGCGACGGCACTGCATCGCTGGAGCAAGAAGCGCTCGCGGGGCAATTTCGTGGCGCTGAATTGCGGTGCGCTGCCGGAAACGGTGATCGAAAGCGAGCTTTTCGGCCATGAGCCGGGCGCTTTTACCGGCGCGCAGAAGAAACGTGTCGGCCGCATCGAACATTCGAGCGGCGGCACGCTGTTTCTGGACGAGATCGAAAGCATGCCGCTTGCCGTGCAGGTGAAGATGCTGCGCGTGCTGGAAATGCGTGAGGTCTCGCCGCTGGGTTCAAACGACGAGCGGCCGGTCGATATCCGCGTGGTGGCGGCGGCCAAGGTGGATCTCGGCGATCCGGCCGAACGTGGCACGTTTCGTGAAGACCTCTATTACCGGCTGAACGTGGTGACACTGTCGATACCGCCGCTACGGGAACGCAAGGCGGATATTCCGCTGCTATTTTCCCACTTTGTCACCAAGGCCGCCAACCGCTTCAATATGGCCGTGCCGCAGATCAGCGCCGGCATTTCCCGCCGCCTTCAGGAGCATGACTGGCCGGGCAATGTGCGTGAACTTGGGCATTTCGCCGAAAGAGTGGTTTTGGGGCTGGAAACGGAAGCGGCGGCCGCACCTGTTGCACAGGCTGCCATTCCCGCATCCGGCACCTTGCCCGAACGCATGGATGCGATCGAGGCGCGGATCATTCGCGAAACGCTGGAGCAGTCGAATGGTGATGTGGCGGAGACAATCGCCACGCTCGGCATTGCCCGCAAGACGTTTTATGACAAGCTGCAACGCCACGGTATCAACCGGGCGGATTATGTGAAGAACTGAGGGGGCGTGAAAGAGCCGCAACGCTTTTGACGGCTTTCCCACACTCGGTGTCATCCTCGCCCTTGAGGCGAGGATCCATCGGCGTTCGAAAGTGTGGATCCTCGCCTCAAGGGCGAGGATGACGGAGGAGGCATTGGCGCGCATCGCCAGTATGACGCTCAGCTACTCTGCTATCGCTCCTGCTGGAAGCCGCTGCCGCGATTAGCCCGCAACGCAGAAATGACGCTGGCCGTCATAATCCGTGTAGGTGCCGGTGCGGGTGTTGAAGCTGCGGTAACGCTGCGAGCAATAGTCGTACCAGGCGTTGGTCCACGGCTCGATGGTGCGATAGGTAGCGCGCTGACCATAGACCGGGCGGCTGTCATAAACCGGCTGCGGGCGATAGACCGGTGCCGGACGATAGACGGGAGCGGGACGGTAGACGGGAGCCGGGCGGTATTCCTGGTAATCCGGCTCGTCATAGACATAGCTCGGCTCATAACGGCGCGGCGGGTCGATATAGACGCGCTCATCATCCACCGGTGCCGGGCGGGAAAGGGCAGAGCCGACGGCGACACCGGCGGCAAGGCCGAGTACGCCACCCAGAATGGCGGCATCGCGACGGTCGCGACGGCCCCAGTCGTCGGCAGACGCCGTGTTGAAAGGAACGATGGTCGCGGCGGCAACGGCGACGGTCAGAACGGTTTTAGCTGCAAAGGACGACATGGTCTTTTTCCATCCAGAACGGCAGGGGCGCTGCCAGTTGCAAATTCGATGGTTAAAGAAATATAGCGCTGCTGCTGAACGGGCGCTGAATGAATTGTGGCGTGTTGACGGCCGAAATTCGAGCGGGGCCAGCGCGTTTTCGCAAGCCGCGCCGCCGGGTGGCGGCGCGGCTTGCGTTGATCATGCGGCGTAACGGCTGATCGCCAGATCGTGCGTGTCGATCTGCGGCTTGGTCCCGCTGATGAGATCGGCAAGCACGCGGGCGGAACCGCAGGACATGGTCCAGCCGAGCGTGCCGTGGCCGGTGTTGAGGTAAAGATTGCTGTAGCGGGTAGCGCCGATGACCGGCGTGCCGTCAGGCGTCATCGGGCGCAGGCCGCACCAGAATTTCGCCTGGCTCTGGTCCCCCGCGCCACCAAACAGGTCTTCCACCGAATGGGTCAACGTCCCCTGCCGTGCGGCCGGCAAATCCTTGCTGAAACCGGCGATCTCCGCCATACCGCCGACGCGGATACGCGAGCCCAGCCGGGTGATCGCCACCTTGTAGGCCTCGTCCATCACGGTGGAGACGGGCGCGCGCTCCTCATTCACCACCGGAACGGTGATGGAATAACCCTTGACCGGGTAAACCGGCAGATTAAGTCCGAGCTGGCGCACGAATTGCGGAGAGTAGCTGCCAAGTGCAGCCACGAAAATATCGGCCTCCACCAGCCCTTTGGTGGTTTCCACGGCCTTGATGCGACCGGCCTCGACGATGGGACGCATGATGCCGGTATCGTAGATGAAGGTAACACCGGCTTCTTCCGCCATGCGGGCAAGCTCGGTGGTGAACATGAAGCAGTCGCCGGTCTCGTCGCCGGGCAGACGCAGGCCGCCGACGATTTTTTCTTTGGCCGGTGCGAGACCGGGTTCGATGGCAGCGCAGCCGTCGCGGTCGAGAATTTCGAAGGGCACACCGCCGGCCGTCAGCACGTCGACATCCTTGCCGATGCCATCGAACTGCTTCTGGGTGCGGAAAACCTCCAGTGTGCCCTGCATGCGCTGGTCATATTGAATGCCGGTTTCGTCGCGCAGCGCCATCAGGCAATCGCGGCTATATTCGGCGATGCGAACCATGCGGCTTTTGTTGATGGCATAACGCGCCGAGGTGCAGTTGCGCAGCATCTGGCTCATCCAGCGCCAGGCCGCCGGATCGGCGGTCGGGCGGATGATCAGCGGCGCATGTTTCATGAACAGCCATTTCATCGCCTTCACTGGAATGCCGGGGGCAGCCCATGGCGAGGAATAACCGGGCGAAACCTCACCCGCATTGGCAAAGCTGGTTTCGAGCGCTGCGGCCGGCTGGCGGTCGATCACCGTCACCTTGTGTCCGGCTTTGGCCAGATACCAGGCGGAGGTCACGCCGACAACGCCGGCTCCGAGGATAGTGACGTTCATGATCGTCTCACTTGTGATTGACTGATGTTGAGGCGGTTGCCGGGGTTTCTCCCGGCTGAATATAGCTGCGGCGGTAACGGCGTCCGAGGCCGGTCAGGATTTCATAGGCGATCGTGCCCGCATCCTCGGCGATGTCTTCCAAAGTCTGGTCAGGCCCGATCATCTGAACGAGGCTACCCTGGGTTAATGTTCCCTCGGGCAGGGCCGATATGTCTAGAATGATGCTGTCCATCGAAACACGCCCGGCAATTGGCAGACGAATTCCATTGTACCACGCCGCCCCGCGATTGCTGAGCGAGCGTGGCAGGCCATCGGCATAACCGGCGGCGATTGTCGCAAGACGTGTGGGGCCTGCGGCTTCGAAAGAGCCGCCATAACCGACCAGCGAGCCTGTTGGCACGGTGCGGGTCTGGATGACGGCGAGATCGAGACGCACGACCGGTTTCATCGGGTTGGGCCGGGCAACGGACGGCGCGCCGCCATAAAGCGCGATGCCGGGGCGCAGCAGGTGGTTATGGTAGTCATTGCCGAGAAAGATGCCGCCGGAATTGGAAAAGCAGACGGGCGCATCGGGGAAAGCGTTGGCGGCCTTTCGCATCACCGCAAGCTGGGCGGCATTGGAGAGGTGTTCCGGCTCGTCGGCGCAGGCGAGGTGGCTCATCACGAAGGCGATGTCGAGACCTTCGAGCAATTGCGGCCGAGAGGCGATGATTTCAAGCTCTGCCGGGGAAAGGCCAAGGCGGCACATGCCGCTATCGATCTGCACCGCCGCCGGTAGCGTCTTGCCTAGATGGCGCGCATGGGCCGACCACTGCGCGATCTGCTCCAGCGAGTTCAGGACCGGGGTGATGGCCATGGCGGCGCAGGAGGTCTCGTTGCCGGGCTGAAGGCCGTTCAGCACGAAAATCCGCGCTTGCGCCGACAGACGAAGCCGAAGCGCCAGCGCCTCATCGATATGGGCGACGAAGAAGTTGCGACAGCCTGCGTCGAACAGGGTTTGCGAGACGATATCCGCGCCGAGGCCATAAGCGTCTGCCTTGACGACCGCTGCCGTCTGCGAAGCCGGGGCCATGGCCGCAAGCGTCAGGTAATTGTCGCGTAATGCGCCGAGATCGATGCTCAGATGGCCGCTTGCACCACCGGCTGCCTGCTGGCGGCTGATCTGCATGTCCATGGTCGTTCACCCTCATTTTTATCCCATGAGAGTATTGCAACGATTATCGAATTTCTTGGCGATTGTTCGAAGAAAATGCAATAGAATTGAAAATGACGCAATTTTCTTTGTCTGATTGGAATTTTCTATGTCGTCACTTGATGCGACCGACCGCCACATCATCCGCCTGCTTCGGCTCAACGCCCGCATCAGCAATGCAAAACTGGCAGCGGAAGTCGGGCTTTCGGCTTCGGCCTGCCTGCGCCGGGTCGATATTCTCGAACGGGAAGGCATTATCCGCGGATATACGGCGCTGACCAGCGGCCTTGCGGGCGGGGAAGTGATCTCGGTCATCGTGCAGATTACGCTGGATCGCCAGACGGAGGATTTTCTCAACCGGTTCGAGAATGCGGTGCGGCGTTATCCGGAAATCCGTGAATGTTACCTGATGACGGGCGGATCGGATTATTTCCTGCGCTGTGAGGCGGAAAGTGCGGGGGATTTCGAGCGGATTCATAAGGAGATACTTTCGAAACTGCCGGGGGTTTCGCGGATTCATTCGAGTTTTGCGATCAGGAATGTGTTGGCGACGCCGAAGGCGAAGTAGCGTCGAGGTTGGGGCTTACCCCCCTCTGTCCTGCCGGACATCTCCCCCACAAGGGGGGAGATCGACAAGTGGCTTGCTCGCCACATTGAGTAAGCAATGGTATCAGCAGTGAGACGGTCGTAAGAGGCCGAGCGGCCGCCCCATCCAATCTCCCTCCTTGTGGGGGAGATGTCCGGCAGGACAGAGGGGGGGTAACCCCACGCTCCGCCCCTCTACGTCACCCCCACCACCGATAAAAATGATGCACCGGCCCCCGCCCATTCCCAACGGCAAGCCCGCGCCCAGCCTCAAGCGCCCCGTTCAGATACTCCTTCGAAAGCCCAACCGCCTCCCGCAGCTCACACCCCTTGGCAAGATGAGCCGTAATCGCCGCCGCCAATGTACAGCCGGTGCCGTGGTCGTTCTTAGTGTCCACCCGCGGTGCGGCAAGCGCCAACATGGTGCCATCAGCAAACAGATAATCCGTGCTCTCAGGCCCATCGCCATGCCCACCCTTGATGAGCACGGCTTTCGCGCCGGCCTTGAGGATCGCCTGGGCCTGACGGGTGATTTCCTTGTCGTTGGTGGCGATCGGCGTGCCGGTCAGCAGCGCCGCCTCGGGCAGGTTCGGCGTGACGATGGCGGCGAGTGGCAAAAGCTCCCGCCGCAAGGTCTCGATGGCGTCCTCATGCAGCAGCCGGTCGCCTGATGTCGCCACCATGACCGGGTCGAGTACCACCGGTTGCGGCTGCTGCCGAAGCCGTTCCGCGATGGCGGCGATGGTTTCGATGCGCGAGACCATGCCGATCTTCACCGCATTGACGGCAAGATCGGAAAAAACCGCATCCATCTGTGCGACGATGGTGGCCACGGAAATATCCTCAACCGCGGTGACACCTCTGGTGTTCTGGGCGGTGATGGCGGTGATGACGCTGGCGGCATAGGCGCCGAGTGCGGAAAAGGTCTTGATATCGGCCTGAATGCCGGCACCGCCGCCGCTGTCGGAGCCGGCAATGGTCAATGCAATTGATGTCATGGTTGTCTCGCTTTCAGCGCCGCGTCAATTGCAGAGCGGAAGTCCCTGGTTGCGCTGGCAATATCGCCTGCCCGGAAGATGGCGGAAATGACTGCGACACCATCCGCACCGGCCTCGATGACAGAAGGCGCGCGGGCAAGGTCGATACCGGCGATGGCGCCAACAGGCATATCCGGCCGCCATTCGCGCAGCAGGGCGCGAAGCGTCGCAAAACCATCGATACCGACGGGTTTGTCTGGGTTCACCTTGGAAACCGTTTCGAACACGCCGCCAATGCAGGCGTAATCGGCAGGCATGGAGGCCGCCCTTTCGGCATCGGCGTGGTTCTTGACGGTGAGACCGATGATCGCTTTTTCGCCGAGAATGCGCCTTGCGGTCTTCGCATCCATATCATCGGCACCGAGATGCACGCCATCAGCGCCGGAGGCGAGCGCCACATCCACACGGTCGTTGATAACAAGCGGCACGCCGGTGCCGGCGATGGCCTCGTGAATGGCGCGGGCGTTGTCGATCATTTCGCGCGTCGAGCCGTGCTTGTCGCGATATTGCAGAATGGTCGCACCGTTGAGTGCGGCCGCCAAAGCAAGCTCGGGTAAGGGTGCGACATCGGCAAGACTGGCATCGACCAATGCGTTGAGGCGGTAATCAACCTTGTTCATGCTCTATCCTCGCGTGATTGATGATGTCTTCGGCCGAGATTTCGGAAAGCGCATCCAGAAACACCGGTTCGAAGGTGCCGGGGCCTTTGGCCTGTTTCGCAGCCAATTCGGCGGAAACGCCTGTGACGGCGAGGGCTGCGGCTGCCGCCGTCAGGGCATCTTTCTCCACGGCCATGAAAGCGGCGATGATGCCACCCGAGAGACAACCGGTGCCGGTGACCTTCGCCATCCATGGATGACCGTTGACGATCCTGACGCCACGGGTCGTGTCGCGGAGATGATCGACCGGTCCGGTTTCGATCCGCACCGCATCCGGCACATCGCCGATCAGGCTCATTTCGGCGCGGTTACCGCGCACGATGGTCGGGGAAAGGGCGATGAGTTCGCGGGCAAATTCCAGACGGGAGGGCGAATAGTCGCAATGTACGGGGTCGACGATCCACGGCTTGCCGGATGCATTGGCAATCTTGATTGCCAGCCGGATGACCTTGCGCCGCTCGGCATCCAGCGTGCCAAGATTGACGGTCAATGCGTCCGCCTTGGTGACAAAGCTCTCGATTTCTTCCAGAGAAGTGGTCATTGAGGGAATGCCACCGATGACGGTGATGCCGTCGGCGGTAAATTTCTGTACCACGGTGTTCATCAGGCAATGCACGCGCGGGCGGGTCTTGCGCACCCGCTCCAGAATGTCGGCGGCTTTCGCCGCTGTCGGAAAAGTGCCGGTCATGGCTGCTGCAGCTCCACGGCGATATCGTCCGCCTTCGGTGCCTGCTTGATCAGCTGCATCTCCTGCATGAACGCACCGAAACGATCATAGCGGGTGCGATCAAGCGCGGCGGGGCGCTTGGCGAAGCGTGGCAGCGTGTCGAAGAAGGCCTGTTTGTTCAGCGCGTCGTCAAGGTTCGGATAGGCCTTGATGAAAAGCTGCCAGGATTCCTGCGGGTGGTTGGTGATGAAGATCGCGGCCTGCTCGACGGCGGAGAGGAAACGCGGCAGGCGGCTGTCTTTTACGAGATCGCGATGGGTGACGAAGATCAGCTCGTCATAGGCCGGCACACCATGCTCCTCCGGGAAGAACGAGCGGCTTTCATGGCCTTCGAGCTTCATCTGCGTCAGTTCGAAATTGCGAAAACCGCCGAGCGTTGCATCCACCTTGCCGGCAATCAGCGATGGCGAGAGCGAGAAGTTGACGTTGATGAGTTCGACATCATCCTTCGTCAGCCCGTCCTTTTCCAGCATGCGCTTCAGCATCGCATCTTCAAAACCGGAAACGGAAAAACCGACCTTCTTGCCCTTCAGGTCTTTCAGGCTCTTGATCGGCCCATCCGCGAGAACCGTGACGGTGTTGAGCGGGGTTTCGACCAGCGTGCCGAAACGCACGATTGGCAGACCAGCATCGTGATCGAGATAGAGGTTCGGCTGGTAATGCACGCCGATATCGGCCTGTTTTGCCGAGACGAGGCGCGGCACGGCGGAAGGGTCGGCCGGCGGAACCAGTTCCACGTCCAGTCCGGCATCGGCAAACAGGCCGCGTTCTTTCGCGATCACCATCGGCGCGTGATCGGGGTTCACGAACCATTCGAGCAACACGTTAAGCTTGTCGGCTGCCTGTGATTGCATGGGGGCAAGCGCGCTTGCTGCCGCGACGACGAGGGAAAGAAGCGTTCGTTTCATGGTGCCGAAAGTCTCCGTAAATATCTGAAAGGAATGGCGTGTTCTGTTTCCTTGGCCCAGGGGGCCAGATTGGCGGTCGCCCGGTCGACGATGAGCCGCAGCAACACCGCCATAACGGCGAGAATGGCCATGGCGGCAAACATCGTGTCGGTCTGCATGCGGGCATTGGACTGGATCATGACGAAACCCAACCCGGCTGAAGCACCCACCCATTCGCCGATGACAGCGCCGAGCGGGGCGAGCGGCGCGGCCACCCTCAGCCCGGAAATGAGCGATGGCAACGCCAGCGGCACGCGCAGCCGGGTGAGGGTCTGCCAGTGGCTCGCCTCCGTCAGCGAGGCGGCGTCGAGAATGGCGCGATCCGTGCGGTTAAGGCCATCGGTGAAGGAGGAGGCGACGGGGAAGAAGATGATGATCGCGGTCATCACCACTTTCGAGGCCATGCCGAAACCGAACCAGAGCACGAGAATGGGGGCGAGCACGAAGACCGGGAAGGCCTGCAATACGAGAACCATGGGCCAGACGAGGCGGCCAAGACGCGGGATGGCGGCGATCGTGAAGGCGACGAGGATGCCGGCGGCGATGCCTGCCGCAAGCCCGAGCGCCATTTCGCCGGATGTCACCATGGCTTGGCCGAACAGGAAGCCGGGCTGACGCCAGAAGGCGGCGGCGACATCGGCTGGCGACGGCAGGATATAGCGCGGCGGCGCAAACAGCCACGTGCCTGCCTGCCACAGAAGCAGCAGGAGACCGATACCGTTCAATGCATGGGTGGCACGCATGAGCCGGACCTCAGGCGCAAACGCACCATGTGCGAAGGACAGAAGGTTTCAGCATCATCATTCAGTCTCCAGATGTGACAATCACGGAGATCATGGCCAAGCGGAGAAGAGAAAGGGCAGCGCCTGAAGGGTGCGACAGTTTCCGTTCCTACGCCGGCATGACCCGGATCAGGTTCAAGGGTCCGGCTCATCGCCATCTCAGCACCGTGCGGTGCTCCCCTCGGAATGCGTCGGAAACTGTCGCTTTTTTAGCTGGCTGTCAACGGCTCAGATGCTGCGAAGCTGTTCAAACAGGGCGATATGGCTGCTATCGGCACGATAGAAAACCGCGGGCTGGCCGAGCGGCGCTTCGATGGTGACTTCGCGTCCGCCGGGATGGCGCGCGCCGCTCCACAGGTGCACCCATTCGCCATTGCCCGGAAGATAGAGCGTGCGCTGCGTTTCGCCCGCTTTCCAGACCGGCGCAACCAGCATGTCGGCTCCATAGAGATAGCTGTCCTGAATGGCGTAGGTCTGCCGGTCGTCCTCATAATGCAGGAAGAGCGGACGTTGCACCGGCAGGCCAGTCTCAGCCGCCTCTGCGGAAAGCGATTTCAGATAGGGGGCGAGCGCGACATAGATCGCCGTCATGCGGGCGAAATGGGCAAGAACCGTGTCGTCCTGATCGATCTGGAGATTGTCGCGCGGGCGATTGCCCTCATGGGTGCGCATCACAGGCGTGAAGGCGGCCATTTCCGTCCAGCGCATGATGAGTTCCGCCGTCCTGACATTGCCGAACAGGCTGGTGTAACCGCCGATATCGGAATGGTGGTAGGCGTTACCCATGAGGCCGGAGGACAGCGCGCCGCAGATGACGGTGACGAGGCCGTCATGGCGGGAGAAATCCACCGACTGGTCGCCGCCCCAGATCAGCGGGCAATGGGCCTGCACGCCGGTGAAGCCTGCGCGCATGAAGAACAGCGCCTCGCCGGTCTTGCCCCGGCTTTCGACGGCTTTCGCGTTAACCTCGGCCCAGAGGGTGGGCCAGGCATTGTGCATCAGCTTGGCATCGACGCCGTTGGAAAGGTTGATATCGATCGGCAGATATTCGCCAAAATCGGCCATCCAGCCGGAAAGGCCGAAATCAAGCATGTTTTTGCCGATGATCTCTTCGGCAAACCAGTCGGCGGCGGCCGGATTGGTGAAATCGACGACGCCGCAGTCGAATTCGCCGAAATCCACCAGCGCCGTCTTGCCATCTGCGCCGGTGGCGAAATAACCGGCGTCTTCGGCCACGGGGAAAAGCGGGCCGTCAACGCAGAGATAGGGGTTCACGTAACCAAGAAAGCGGATGTCCTGATCGGCAAGCTCGGCAATTTTCTGGCGCAGATGCGGATAGCGCGTGTCATTGGCCTGCCAGTCCCAGAACAGCCGCGCACCAAAGGAGGTCTGGCGAAGTCCGACCCAGTCCTCGCACCAGAGGCCGGAAACCTTCGTTCCGGCGGCACGAATTTTCTCCAGCCGGGAAAAGGAGTTGACGCCGTCCTTTAACCCGATGATCGCGCCATTATAGACCCATTCCGGCAGTTCCGGCTGACGTCCGAACCGCAGCGACAGGGCGGAGACGATATCGGTGAAGGCATCGCCCGCGAAGAACTCGATCTTTTCCGGGATCGCCCATATCTCGATTTCGTGGAAATCGCTATTGCGGAAATCGAACACCGAATAGGCGCTGGTTTCCACATGCAGCGCGTATTTGCGCGACGAGAGGTAGGTCGGCTGCGGGTAGTTGGTGTTGTAATAATCGCCACCCGCTTTGCCGCTCACATCGGCCTTGAAGGTAAGCTCCGAGGTCTTGTCGCGGCCGACGCCGGGTTCAGAAGTCCAGAGCGGGAAACGCCGTCCGCGCATGTCGAAATAGGACATCTGCTCGCCGCCGCCCCAGACGTGCTCGTCCGTTTCCGCGACGACGCGCAGCCACAGGCGGTTGATGGTTTCATCCAGCGCCGCCAGCCTGATAGCGTTGCCGTCCAGCGTCAGGCGAAGGCGCGGCGCCTGTCCGGGTGCGGAGGAAAGCGTAACGCTGCCACCGTCGATCTCGGCATGGCGCAGGGCAGTTCGCTCGATGACATAGTCCTCGATGTCGAAATTGCCGCGATACATGTCCATCCGCTCGCGGCCACAACCGGCGAAGAAGGCCGGGTTTTCTGGCGAATGGGACAGGATGGTGCGGCCGTCGATTGCGAGCGTGAAGCCGTCTTTGGTCTTTTCGAAATGCATGACTGTACCTGTTTAGCCCTTGAGACCGCCGGCGGTGAGGCCGGAGACAACCCGTTCCTGAAAGATGACGATCAGGATCGCGACCGGCACGATGCCAACCACCAGCGCCGCCGAAATGACTGGCCAGGGGAAAGCGAATTCACCCTGATAAAGCTGGATGCCGACGGGCAGGGTGCGAAGGGCCGGATTGGAATTGAAGGAAAGCGCCAGCAGGAACTCATCCCAGGCATTAACGAAGGCGAGAATGCCGGCGGTAAAAACGCCCGGTGCGCAGAGCGGCACCACCACCTTGAACAGCGCCCCGATGCGGGTGCAGCCATCGATCATGGCGGCATTTTCGAGATCGCGCGGAATGCTTTCGAAGAAGGATACCAGCATCAGGGTGCAGACCGGCAGCGACAGCACGGTGTAGGGCAGGATCAGCGCCGTCCAGCTGTTGAGCAGGTTGAGCGCCCGCATGATCTCGAACAGCGGCACCAGCAGCGTCACCAGCGGAAAGGTGGAAACGGCGATGATGAGCGAGAGGATCAGCGCCCGGTATTTGAGGTTGAGCCGCGCCAGCGCATAAGCCGCCAGCACCGAAATCAGAATGGTGAGCGCGGTCGAAAGCAGCGCCACCATGAAGCTGTTGAACAGGAACAGGTGCAGCGGCTGGTCGGAAAAGGCCTGCATGTAGTTTGCAAGCGTCGGCGTATGCGGAAACCAGGTGATCGGCTTGACCGTCAGTTCCGCTTCGGTCTTCAGCGAGGTGAACAAAATCCAGATCGCCGGAAACAGACCGTTGACCAGAAGGATGGAGGCCGCGATGAAGCGCAGCGGCTTGCCGGAAAAGAACGAGGACAGACCGGAATTTGCAACGATGCTCATGGGATCAGTCCTTCGTCCTGATGATGCGGAGATAAACGGCGGTGACGCACATGGAGAGCGCAAACATCATGACCGCTAAGGCCGAACCGTAACCGAGATCGAGGAAGGAAACGGTATTCTGGTGAATGTACATGGCAAGCGTCGTGGTGGATGTGCCGGGGCCGCCGCCGGTCATCATGTAAGGAATATCAAAGGTCTGCAGCGCCGTGATTGTGCGGAAGATGAGGGCGACGACGATTGACGGCTTGAGAAGCGGCAGGGTGATCTCAAAGAACTGCCGGATTTTGCCGGCGCCATCCACATCCGCCGCCTCATAAAGCGAGCGCGGAATGGTCTGCAGGCCGGCAAGGATCATCAGCGCCATGAAGGAGGATGTCTTCCAGATGATGGTGAGGCAGATGGCCGCAAAGGCCCAGTTGGGAGAATTGAACCAGATGATGCCTTCGAAACCCAGACGGTTGAGCACATCATTGACCACGCCATATTCATAATGGAAGAACCACGCAAAGATCAGGCCGGCAAAGGACAGCGGCAGCGCCCATGGAATGAGCAGCGACAGGCGCATCGGCCATTGCATGGAAAAGGGCAGGTTGGCGAGGAGCGCGAGGCCGAGGCCCATAAACAGGGCGCCGGGCACGGTAATCAGCGTTATCAGAACCGTGTTCCAGGTCGTTTCCCAGAAGATCGGATCGTCGAACATCGCCGTATAGTTTTCAAAGCCGATGAATTCCGCCGGCAGGCCCGATGTCAGCGACAGGCTGAAGAAACTGGTATAGACGAGCCGCGCCACCGGATAGACGATGATGAGCGACAGAAGAATGGCGGCAGGCGCCAGCAGAAGCACGGCAAGCGAACGGTCGCCGAGATCGAGCCACCGCGTCCAGCGCGGCAGCTTCTGTTCGTCCACCCGGACCATGGTTCTTTCCGGCATTGTCACACCTGCCACTCCCGCAACTGGATTCACGTCATCGTCTCCCGATCGGACCGGTTCATATCCGGCCCGTTTATCGCGCCGCCCGGGCGCGTTTATTCTTATTCACTCGAAGCAACCGGAAAGGGCATGAAACCACGCCGCTTTCCGGCCTTGAAGCTTAGCGCAGAACGCGCCGCAGACGGCTTTCCATCTGCTTTGCGCCGTCCTCCGGCGTCATGACGCCGGCAAGCACGCCGTTGACGGTGGTGCGGATCGTCTCGCTGACCTCGTTGTAACGCGGCGTCACGGGACGGGCCTTGGCGGTTTCAACCACGGGCAGGGCGTCGGCGAACCACGGGATTGCCTTGGTCACGTCGGCATCCTTGTAAAGCGCGGCATAGGTCGGCAGCAGCGTGGCGTTGATGGCCATGAACTTCGATACATCCTGACCGGAGAGATACTCCACCAGCTTCTTGGCTTCATCCTGCTGCTTGGAATAGGCGGAAACGCCGAATTCCCAGCCACCGAGGCAGGTCGTCTGCTCACCGCCCTTGACGGCCGGCAGGCGGGCGACGCCGACCTTGTCGTTCACCTGCGATTCCTTGCCCTGAAAATGGGTCCAGGCGTAGGACCAGTTGACGGCGAAGAGAACCTTGCCGGCCTGGAATTCCTTGCGGGTGTCGTCGGTCGCGACTTCGGAAATGTTCTTCTTGGAAATGCCTTCATCGACAAAGCTTTTCCAGAGCTTCAGCGAATCCACGGCCGCCTGATTGTCGAAGTTCAGCTTGCCGTTTTCGACCAGCGACTTGCCTTCGCTCCAATAGGGCAAGAGGAAGGTGCAGACCGCGCCTTCGATCGCCTTGCCCTGGAAGGACAGGCCCTGAAGATCAGGGTTCTTTTCGCCCTCCATCACCTTCCTGGACGCTTCCTTCAGTTCGTCCCAGGTGGTCGGCGGCTTGATGCCGTATTTATCCAGCAGATCCTTGCGGTAATAAAGGAACATGGAATCGGCGAAGGCGGGCAGCGCCACGACCTTGCCATTGACGGTGTTCGCTTCGGCATAGGTGGGCAGATAGCCCGACAAATCCTTGCCGGAGAAATCGCTGGTCCAGCCGGCGGTGGCGAATTGCGCCGGGCGGATGACGTCGAGCATCAGCACGTCGAGGCTCGAATCCTTGGCCGACATCACGGTGTTGAGATATTGCGCCTGCATTTCCGAGGTGTTGCCGCCGGTCTCGATGACGACTTTCACGCCCGGCGTCTTCGCCTCATATTGATCGAGCGCCTTGCGCCAGACATCTGGCTGATGCTGGCTGGAAACGAAGATTTTCAGTTCGGCATCGGCAAAGGCCTGTCCCGAAAAGGTGAGCATGGTTGCGCAGAGCGCTGCCCCGGTTATGGCTTTGAATTTCATGTGTTCCTCCCGTTATTAAATCCGTTGGCCGCAGCGTTTCCACGCCCGGCAATCAGTGGATAGAGCGCTCCGTCGCGGCGTCGAAAAGATGGACCTTGGACGGATCGAGACCGATTCTCAGCTCCTCGTTCGGCGCCGGGCGAAGCTGCGGCGGCATTCTGGCGGTCAGCGCCGCATCGCCGAGGCTGAAATGCACCAGCGTATCGGAACCCAGCGGTTCCACCACCTGCACCTTGACCGCAAGCTGGCTGTCGAAGCCCTCGGCCGGGCCGAAATGTTCCGGGCGAATGCCGACAATGACTTCGCGCCCTTCGAGGCCCGTTTCACGGGCTGGCCGGATGGTCGCCATCGGCAGGGAATTGCCGTCGGAAAATGTCAGCCGGTCGCCGTTTACCCTGGCGCGGGCGAAATTCATGGCGGGAGCACCGACAAAACCGCCGACAAAGACGCTTTCCGGACGGTTATAGACCTCGTCCGGCGTGCCGACCTGCTCGATATCGCCGCCACGCAGAATGACGATGCGGTCGGCCAGCGTCATGGCCTCCACCTGATCATGAGTGACGTAGATGATTGTCGTGCCGAGCTGCTGGTGCAGGCGCTTGATTTCCGTGCGCACCTGTCCGCGGAGTTTAGCGTCGAGGTTGGACAGCGGCTCGTCGAACAGAAACACCTGTGGACGGCGCACGATGGCGCGGCCCATGGCCACACGCTGGCGCTGGCCGCCGGAAAGCTGGCCGGGCCGGCGGTCGAGCAGATGCTCGATGCCGAGCATCTTTGCCGCCTCATCGATGCTGGCATTGGCCTGCGACGCGCTCACGCCGCGTACTTTGAGGCTGAAACCCATGTTCTCACGCACGGTCTTGTGCGGATAAAGCGCATAGTCCTGAAACACCATGGCGATGTCGCGTTCGCGCGGCGGCAGCCGGTTGACGACGCGGTCGCCGATCATGACCTCACCGCCGGTAATGCTTTCCAGACCCGCGACCATGCGCAGCGTCGTGGATTTGCCGCAGCCGGAAGGGCCGACGAAAACCACGAATTCGCCATCGTTGATTTCAAGGTCGATGCCCTTGACGATGCGCAGGGCACCGTAACTCTTGTCCAGCTTGCGCAGGCTGACTGAAGCCATATTTTCCTCCTCACAACCGACGCGTCCAAAATCCCGATGGACGCAAAAGCCGGTATCAACCTTCAAGTTCCACGTATCGCTCTGTCGAAAATCTGTCCCGATTATCCGGCGATAACGTGGGATGGCGAAACGCCTGTCTCCCTAATTCCGTGATATTACCTTTCACAAAAAGGAAATCAATAGTGTATCAATTTTATTTCTGACAGAAATCAAAAACTATTAAGTCGTTGATTTAAAGAAGTATAGTGGCGAAACTCGCCGCAAGGCAGGTCGCCGCTTCCTTGCCTCCCGTCAAATTCTTATCCTCATGTGGATCACGCGAATATGCGGTGATCTCAACGTATGCGAGAAACGTAGCGGGCGACCGTATGGTCGAACCATGTCCATGAGACTTCGGCCACTGCGCCATCCTGCGCCTGGCTGAGACGCAGCACGCGCGGCACCGGCGCGCCCGGCTTCTGACCGAAGGCCTCGGGTGCCCATTCGGGTACATCGCCCAGATCGATGCGGTCTTCCGCCTTCGATATCCAGAGATTGAGGCGAGTACGGTAATAAAGATAGAGGGATTCCGACATGTTCTCGATGGAGATCGTGTCGACATAAGATCCATCCAGCCAGATCTCCTCGATGGCAGCCGGTTTGCCGGCAATGCGCCGGAGGCGGCGGATGCGATGCCCTTCGGCGGAAGTGCCGAAAGCGGGCAGGGCGGCGGGTTTGGCAAGCCGCGCCACATCCAGAACCTCCGCCGTCGGCAGGCCGCCACCCTCGATCATCTCAAGGCGGAAAAAGGCGTAAACGCTTTGCGGATCGCTGACGGCGCGAATGTAATTGCCCGATCCCTGCACGCGCTCCAGCAGGCCACGCTCCTGCAATTCGGCGAGTGACTTGCGAAGCGTGCCGACGGCAATGCCGAGATCGGCCGCCATGTCGCGCTCCGGCGCCAGCTTTTCGCCGTCGATCAACCGGCCCGCCGCCACCTCGCGCACCAGCATTTCGGCGATCTGCAGATACATGGGCAGGCTGCCGCCAGTGTGTTTCATGATGCCGTTTCCTCCCCGAAACAAAAATTGATACATCATTGATTTACATATTTCTTGATGTTATGCAAGAAAAACAAGAGCGGCCCTGAGGAGGAATTGCATGACCGTCGTACCCGTTACATCCGCTGATCTCGATGCTGCCGAGGTCTCCTGGTTTTCCGCTTTGTGCTCCGATGATTACGCCTATCTGGGCGTGCCTGACGGTAGCCTGCGTTCCAGCTTTGAACATTGCTCGGATATCGTCAAAAAGGCCGAAGAACTGGGTTTTCGCAACATCCTCTGCCCTTCGTCCTATCAGGTCGGGCAGGATACGCTGAGCTTTGTCGCCGGCTGCGCGCCGATCAGCGACCGCATCAATTTCCTTGCCGCCATTCGCTGCGGCGAGATGCAGCCGATCATGCTGGCGCGCACGGTGGCGACGCTCGACCACATGCTGAAAGGCCGCCTGACGCTCAACGTCATCAGTTCCGATTTTCCGGGTGAAGTGGCCGACAGCGCCTTCCGCTACAAGCGCAGCCATGAGGTCGTAGAAATCCTGCGGCAGGCCTGGACGCGCGACACTATCGATCACGATGGTGAAATCTACCAGTTCAAGGGCGTCTCGACCGAACCGGCACGTCCCTACCAGCAGAATGGTGGGCCACTGCTTTATTTCGGCGGTTATTCGCCGGATGCGCTCGAACTCTGTGGCGCGCAGTGTGACGTCTATCTGATGTGGCCGGAAACGAAGGACCAGCTGGCGGACCGCATGCGCGCCGCCAATGAACGCGCTGCCGCCCATGGCCGCACGCTGGATTACGGCCTGCGTGTCCATATGGTGGTGCGCGATACCGAACAGGAAGCCCGCGAATATGCCGAGCATCTTGTCTCGAAGCTCGATGACGAATATGGCCAGCTGATCCGCAACCGCGCCCATGACAGCGGCTCGCTCGGCGTGTCGCATCAGGCGCGCGCCCGCGAACTGGCCGACAAATTCGGTTATGTCGAACCCAATCTGTGGACAGGCATCGGCCGGGCGCGCTCCGGTTGTGGTGCGGCACTTGTCGGTTCGACGGATCAGGTTCTGTCGACGCTGGAAGAATACCAGAAGATGGGCATTCGCGCCTTCATCCTTTCCGGTTATCCGCATATTGATGAGGCGGAACACTTCGGCACCAAGGTTCTGCCGCAGATGAAAACCTGCTCCCTGCCGCATGCCTACGGCCGGGTGCCTTCTGAAACGCCTGCCACGCCGCTCGGCAACGGGGAACGCCACTGATGGAACGCATCGCTCTTTCTGAAACATTGCAACTCAGCCGCATCGTTTACGGCATGTGGCGCATCGGTGACGATACTGACACCTCGCCCGCCCATGTGCAGGCCAAGATCGAAGCCTGCCTGGCGCAGGGCATCACCACCATGGATCAGGCCGATATTTACGGCGGATACACGGCGGAAGCCATTCTGGGTAACGGCCTCAAGGCTGCTCCGGGACTGCGCGACAAAATAGAGATCGTTACCAAATGCGGCATCGTCGCACCGGCCGGACGTCACTCCGCCGCCCGCGTCAAGCATTACGATACGACGGCTGGCCATATCAATGCCTCGGTCGAGGCATCGCTGCGCGACATGGGAACCGATTATGTCGATCTCCTGCTCATTCATCGCCCTGATCCGCTTGTTGATGCGGAGGAAACCGGCAAGGCGCTCGACGCACTGGTGGCGTCGGGCAAGGTGAAGGCCGTTGGTGTCTCCAACTTTCGGCCATGGGATTTCTCGCTGCTGCAATCGGCCATGAAAAACCGGCTGGTCACGAACCAGATCGAAATGAGCCTGCTTGCCACGGATAGCTTCACCAATGGTGATCTCGCTTTCCTGCAGGAAAAGCGGGTTTCGCCGATGGCCTGGTCGCCGCTCGGTGGTGGCTCGCTGTTTTCGGGTGCGCATGGTGGAACGATGGCGGCGCTACAGCGCATCGGCAAGGAGCAGGGCGTCGATGCCACCGCCGTTGCCATTGCCTGGCTTTTGCGCCACCCGGCAAAGATCGTGCCGGTGCTCGGCACCAACAATATCGAGCGCATCAAAACGGCGGCTGACGCGTTGAGCGTCACGATCGACCGCCAGACATGGTTTGAGCTTTATACACTCGCAATCGGAAACGAGGTGCCGTGATGACAGTGGCAATGGCAGAGGCGATCAAAATGCCCAATGAGCATGTATTTGTTCCCGGCGGCGAAAACAGCCGCAGCTTTCGCAACGCGCTTGGCGCTTTCACGACAGGGGTTACGGTGGTGACGGCAACGACGCCGGACGGACCTATCGGCATGACGGTCAACAGCTTCGCATCGGTATCGCTCGATCCGCCGCTGGTGCTGTGGTCGCCGGCCAAGAACTCGTCACGCTATCCGGCCTTCAGTGGCGCCACCCATTTTGCCATTCATGTGCTGAGTGCCGATCAGGATGTGCTGAGCGCCCGTTTTACCCGCAACGGTCGCGCCTTCGATGATCTGGACTGGGAAATGAACGATGAGGGCGTGCCGGTCATTCCCGGAACGCTCGCCCGGTTTGAATGCCGGCAGGCCGCGGCGCACGATGCGGGCGACCACACCATCATCGTCGGCGAGGTTTTGCGCGCCGCCCATCGTGATGGTGACCCCCTGTGCTTTTCAGGCGGAGCCTTTGGCCGGTTCTCCCGGCAGTAGTAGAAGCTGCCCGGGTTCCCCTTCGGCCCCCTGCAAAAATCCTATTATTCAAACAATCTTTTCATTTGTTTCGCGGAGCGCGCCCGTCGCGCTCCGTTTTTATATTTGGGCAGGCGTCCAGAGCATTTTTTTATGCTCTTTATACTACCAATTATCCTTCGGAGTGAGCTAATTGATTTGTCTGGAAGAGTGATTCGCCGGATCAGGGCAGAGCGGCGCAATGCGCCGGTAAGGGAGCTTGGATGTCCGGTTGGTTCTGTGGTGTTTCTGAAGGGAAAGATCCGCAGAAAACCCGCATAAGGGTGGCGTCCCTATCCCGGCATTTTCTGCGCGGCTCAACGGGCCTTTTCGCCGTGATGTTTTCCGCCGCACTCTCGCCATCCGCTCTGGCAGACACGATCGTCTGGGTTGGATCATCCACGGATGACTGGTTTTTAGCCTCCAGTTGGTATGGCTATACGCGTGTTCCCGGCGCAAACGACACCGCCAGCTTCAATTCCGAGGGACCGACGATTGCAGCCGGAACACATGCCAACGTCTCTGGCCTGGCTATCGGGCTAGACACTGATGCCTCGCTTTCGGTCAATGGCGGTCTGTCGACAACTTACAGCGAAATTGGTGCCAACGCTGGTATTGCCGGAAAATTGATTTTTTTCGGAGGAAACTGGTCGAATGACGGCAATATATTCGTGGCCAGAAACGGCGTTGGAGACCTTGATGTCAGTGGGAGTTCGATCACTTCTCTTGGCCATATCTATATAGGCGAGGATGGGCTCGGGTACGGTACGGTTAAACTGGACAATTCATCCAGCCTTGAAAATTCCGATACGGTTTTCGTGGGCTATGGCGGTTTCGGTTCGCTGGAGGTGCTGGGCGCAAGTGAGCTTAAAACCGGTCGATTGGTTGTCGCCGGCGGGGTTGGTTCTATGGGGACCGTGACCGTCGAGGGTGCCGGCAGCACACTGACAAGTTCCGGCGATATGGTCATCGGCGGCGATGGTTCAGGCTCTTTCGTCATCGCTGGCGGCGGCGTGGTGATCAGCCAGGGCAACATGGTCATCGGCGACTTGGCGTCATCGGGTGGAAGTGCGCTCAAAATTGATGGCGCTGGCTCCATGTTGGAAACTCAGGGCACGCTGATTGTCGGCAATGACGGTGCGGTCACCATGTCTGTTGGTACAGCCGCGATGGTAACCAGCGGTGCCGTCACGATTGGCCGCAATTCGGCTGGTGTGGTCAATGTGACCGGTGGCGGCACGAAATGGACCACAGGCGACCTGCAGATCGGCGGCGATGCGCTGGCGGCGGTTGGAACACCCGGTTACGGCATGCTGAATGTCTATACGGGCGGCAGGGTTGAAAGCGTGTCTGCACGTCTCGGCAACGTCGCGGGTGCGACGGGCAGCGCGATCGTGGATGGCAGCGGCTCCGTATGGACGGTCGGTAGCGGTAGTCTCGGCGTGGGCGTGGATGGTGCTGGCTCATTGGTGGTGACCGGCAGCGGCGTGGTTGAAACGGCGGACACGGTTCTCGGCGTAAATGCCGATGGCGTCGGCTCTCTCCGGGTCTCCGGTTCCGGAAGTGCCCTGCGCAATTCCGCAAACCTCTATGTCGGTAATGCCGGCAAGGGCTCGCTGCAGATCGATGCAGGCGGTGCAGTCACCAGCGGTGCCGGATATGTCGCAACACTCGGCGGTTCGCGATCTTCCGTGACCATTGCCGGTGGTGGGTCAAGCTGGACGGTGGCCAGGGCCCTTGTCGTCGGATATCAGAATGACGCCGTTGGAGAGGTCTCGGTCGACACCGGCGCCGGCATTCAGGCGGGGCAGGTAACGCTGGGCGAGCTTGCCGGCTCCTCCGGGATATTGATGATCGAAGGCACGGGTTCGAATGTCACGGCTGAGGTCGACAATAATCTTGCTGATTCCGGCTCCATGAATATCGGCCGCTCCGGCACCGGCCAGGTGACGGTACTCAATGGCGCTTCCCTAAATGCCAATCAGCTTTCTCTCGGTACGGAGGCCGGTTCGGACGGTGCATTGCGGATCGTCGGGGTGGGGTCGCACGCGGAGATCGGCAACACCCTAGTTATCGGGAGAAGCGGCGGCGGCACGGTGGAGGTGACGGGTGGTGGTTCTGTTGCCGCAACGACCGTCGTGATCGCATCGGCTGCGGGTTCCACCGGTGTCTTGAACATTGGCGCCGCTGCCGGGCAGACGGCGCATTCGGCAGGCGAGGTGGAGGCGGAGGCGATTGCTTTCGGTGCCGGCAATGGCAGCATCGTCCTGAACCACTCGGAAAACGATTACGAGCTTTCCGCGGATATTTCCGGTGCTGGCCGGATCGATGCCGAAAACGGTGTGACGACGCTTGGCGGCAACAACAGCTATTCCGGCGGGACGACAATTTCGGCCGGTACGCTGAAGGGAACCGCCACCAGTTTTGGTTCGGGCGAGATCGCCAATAATGCGGCGCTGGTGGTGGATGGGGCCGGCAGGCTTTCCAATGTCATCAGCGGTTCCGGTTCGTTTGAAAAGACTGGTAGCGGTAATCTGATCCTGACCGGAAACAGCACCCATAGCGGAACCACCGAAGTTTCCTCCGGCAAGCTCAGCGTCAATGGCTCGCTTGCAAGCGTGATTTCAGTCGCCAACGGCGCGGCGCTTGGCGGCTCCGGCACCATAGGCGGCGTAACGGTTCAGTCCGGCGGCACACTTGCGCCCGGCAATTCCATTGGCACATTGACGTCCACCGGCAACGCGACATTTGCCAGCGGCTCCGCCTATGCGGTCGAAATCGACAGCTACGGCAATTCCGACAGGCTTGCTGTCACCGGCACTGTCACCATAGCCAATAATGTCAATCTCATCGTCACACCCGTGACGGACAGTCTGACCTTTGCTTTCGGTGCGAAATACGTGCTTCTGACGGCAACGGGGGGGGTGAGCGGGGCATTTGCCGATGTGGTTGGAAATCTTGATTATCTGAAGACCGCTGTCACGAAGAGTGGCGACAACAATACGGTCTACCTTCTGCTGAAACGCGAATCTTTCGGGCCGGGATCTTTTGCCGCCTCGACCTCGACGGGCAATGCGCGTTCCGCTGCCAACGCGGTCGAGGCGTTGGGGGAAGGATCGGCACTTTACGATGCGGCTTATTATCTTCAGCAGGCAGAGACCCAGACAGCGTTTTCACAGCTTGCCGGCGAACTGCATCCCTCGCTTGCCATGGCGTTGATAAACCGCAGTCAACTGACCCGTGATGTTATTCTCAGCCGGCTGCGCAGCGCCTTCAAGGGTATCGATGCGCGCTCGATCCTGCCTGCCGTCGGCAGGATGGGCGCACCGGACCCGATGAATATCGATGAAGGCTCCCTCACTTTATGGTCCAATGGTTTCGGGTCGCGCGGACACATCGATGGCGATGGCAGCGGCTCGTCGGTCAATATGAAAGGCGGCGGCGTCTTTTTTGGTCTCGATGGTGATTGGGGTGACGGCTGGCGCGCCGGTGTTGCTGCCGGCTATGGTCGTGATGTCATCAGCCAGAAGTCCCTGTCGGCAGCGGATGTGGACAGTTATTATCTGGCCGCCTATGGCGGAGGCACAATCGGCCCGGCCTCGCTGCGTTTTGGAGCAGTCCATGCTTTTCAGGATGTCGTAACCCGCCGGACGGTATCTTTTTCGACATTGCATGAAAATCTGACCGCCGGCTATGACGCCTCCACCACGCAAGTCTTTGCCGAGGCCGCCTGGCGTTTCGATTTTGATCTGACACAGTTCGAACCCTATGCCAATATCAGCTATGTGAATACGAAGACGGATGCTTTCGGCGAGAAGGGCGGTATCGCCGCCGTTTCTTCCGGCTCTGCCAGCCATGACCAGCTCTATTCAACGCTTGGTGCGCGTTTCAGCCGTGATATCGCATTTGATGGCATGGCTGGGCAGGCGATGTTCGATATCGGCTGGCGTCATGCCTACGGCGATCCGGTAGTGGGGAGCACCTTGTTCTACACGGGCGGCAGTGGTTTTTCCGTCGCAAGTGCGGCGATGGCGCAGGATGTGGCGCTGCTCAATCTGGGACTGAGCTACGATATCAACCCTTCCGCCACTTTGACATTCCGTTATGGCGCGGTTTTCGGGGCGGGCGTCTTGGATCAATCCGCATCTGCCGAACTGGGAGTCCGTTTCTGATGAGGCGTGGTCAAAACATGCTGTGGAACGCGACCCTTGCTGTTTCTCTCTTCGTCGGGTTGGCGACAAACGCGCTTGCGCAGGAGGCAGCCAAGATTGCTGCGCCCTTGCATGAGGTTTATGGAAGCTGGCAGCTCGCCTGCGCGTTGCCTGCGAAAAAGGACGAGGCCGATCCGAACGCCTCAGTAGTGGCGGAAAAGCCGGTCTGCGCCATAGCACAGGTGCAGCTTGAGGAGAAAACCCGCAAGCTTGTCGTCTCGGTCGAATTCCGGATTGATGATCCCAAAATGCCGGACAGGCTCTCCGGCACCTTCGTCATGCCTTTCGGCCTTGCTGTCACAAAGCTATTTTCAGTGAAATCCGGAAATGTGCGGCTGCAGGAAGTGCAGGTCAGCACTTGCCTGCCCGTCGGCTGCATCGTGTCCTTCACACCCTTTGTCGAGCTTGTCTCTGCGCTTGAGGCGGGAAAGACGTTGGCGATCGAAGCCCCCGATCTGCAGGGCCGCACGGTGTCGTTCCAGTTGCAGGCGGCGGGTTTTTCTGAGGCGCTGAAGCGCCTCGGAAACCTGCGTTAGAGCGTTTCCAGTAAAAACGGAAACCCTTTTACGTCCGGACAACGCGTAAAATCAAAACGATCTAGGCAGCGACGGAATCGGGCTGATCTTCGCCCTCCGGCTTTTGCGGCTCGGTGTGCTTCCCGGCTGATTTCTTGCGGGAAAACAGACCGGTGAGGAAATTGCCGAACCGGTCCATCTCCACGAAGATAACAGGGGTGATGAACAGTGTCAGCAATTGCGAGACGATAAGACCGCCGACCACCGCGACGCCGAGCGGCTGGCGCAGTTCCGAACTCGCGCCTGAGCCAAGCGCAATGGGCAGCGCGCCCAAGAGCGCGCAGAAGGTCGTCATCATGATCGGCCGGAACCGGCGAACGCAGGCTTCGTGGATGGCGGTGACGGCCGGTTCGGCCTTTTCGCGCATCAACTCCACCGCCACGTCGATCATCATGATCGCGTTTTTCTTGACGATGCCGATCAGCATCAACAGGCCGATAAGCGCGATGAGCGAAAAATCCATGCCCATCACCTTCAACGCCACCAGCGCGCCGAAGGCGGCCGCTGGCAGGCCGGAAAGAATGGTCAGCGGGTGGATGAAGCTTTCATAGAGAACGCCGAGAACCACATAGATGGTCAGCACCGCCGCCAGAATGAGGATGCCGGTATTGCCCTGACTCTGTTGGAAGATTGCCGCCGTGCCGCCATAGCTGGTGAAAACGTCCTGCGGCAGGCCGATTGTGCTCTTGAGCTGATCGATCTGGCTGGTGGCATCGGAAAGCGCCACCCCATCCGGCAGGTTGAAGGAAATCGTCGTGGAGACGAGCTGGCCCGTCTGGTTGATGGTGACCGGCGCCTGGGTCCGGGTGAGGCTGGCGAAATTGGACAGCGGAACCAGAACGCCAGACTTGGCCGAGAGAATGTTGATATCGCTCAGAAAATCATCATTCCACTGTTTGGAGCTGTCGAATTCCACGATCACGTCATAGCTGTCGCCGGTGGACTGGATTTGCGCGGCCGTATAACCGCCGAAGGACATTTCCAGCGTCTTGCGCAATTGGTCATTGGTGATGCCGAAGGCGGCCGCCTTTTCCGGATCGACGGAGATCGTTGCGGCGATGGCGCCGTTCTGGGCATCGGAGGTGACGGCGGTGAATGTATGGTCGCGGCGCATCGCCTCCATCAGCTTGTTCGACCATTCATTCGTGGTGTCGGCATTCAGGCCCTGAACGACGAGCTGGTACTGGCTGGCGGAGCTGCGTCCGCCAAAACGCAGGCTCTGCTGCGGATTGATATAGGTGCGGATGCCGGCCACTTTTGATGTGGCCTGCCCCAGTTCCGCCAGTACCTGGCTGAGCGGCGCGCGTTCTTCCTTGGACTTCAGTTCAACGAACATCGAGCCGTTGTTCAGCGGATTGCGGGAATTGCCGCCGACAATGGAGGTGACATGCACAACGGCCGGGTTCTTGCGGATCTGGTCGGCAACCTGGGCCTGAAGGTCGCGCATCGCAGTATAGGAAATATCCTCGCGCGCCTGTGTCGATACTGAAAGACGGCCAATATCCTCCTGCGGGAAGAAGCTGGATGGCAGGGTCTCGAACAGATAGAGCGAGGCGGCAATCGAGGCCAGAAACGAAGCCAGAACCACACGGCGGTGGGAAAGGCACCAGCCGACGGCACGGCCATAACCACGCAACGTGCGCTCGAAGCCGGCATCGAACCACCGGACGATGGCTGGCGGTCTGGACGAATTGCCGGAAAGACGCGAGGCGAGCATCGGCGTCACCGTCAGCGACACCAGCGCCGAGGCCATGATCGCGAGCGTGACGACCATGCCGAATTCGTTGAAGAGCCTGCCGATCACCCCACCCATCAACAGGATGGGAATAAACACGGCAACCAGCGAGATGGACATGGACAGGATGGTATTGCTGACTTCCGCCGCCCCCTGAAGGGCAGCTTCCCGCATGGTCAGGCCTTTTTCATGCAGGCGTAATATGTTTTCCAGCATGACGATGGCATCGTCCACCACCAGCCCCACGGACAATGTCAGCCCCAGCAGTGAGATATTGTCGATGCTGTAACCCAGCACATACATGGCGCCGAAGGCTGTGATCAGCGACAGAGGTACGGCAAGGCCTGGAATGATGGTCGCCGTCAGGTGGCCGGTGAAAAGATAGATGACCGCGACCACCAGACCGATGGTGAGGAAAAGCGTGAACTGCACATCGGAGATCGCGTCCGTGATGGCCGTCGAGGCATCATTCATGACGTTGATATTCACCGAGGGCGGCAATTGCTGGCGAAGTGCCGGCAGCTTGGCCTTGATGGCATCGACCACATCGACGGTATTGGCGTCCGGCTGTCGCTGTACGGCAAGGATGATCGCCTGTTCGCCGTCAAACCAACTGCCGGCATTGGTGTTGTCGATGCTGTCGGTGACGTTGGCGATATCGCCGAGATGAATGGCTGCGCCGTTATTCGTCGCCACGACCAGAGTACGGAAGGCCGCCGCATCCGTGCGCTGGGTATCGGCCTCGATCGTCAGGCGCTGGTTGTCGTTCTGCAATGCGCCAACGGGCACCTGATTATTCGCCTGCGCTATCGCATTGGTAACGGTATCGACGCCGAGCCCGCGCGCCTGAAGCTGCGCCGGATCGAGGCCGATGCGCACGGCATAGGTCTGCGCCCCATAGACACTGACCTGGGCGACGCCGGAAATGGTGGAAAGCAGCGGCGAGATGATATCTTCCGCGATCTCATCCACCTTGCTGGTCGGCAGTTCCTTGCTGTTGATGGCCAGCAACAGCACCGGTGCATCGGCCGGGTTGGTCTTGCGGTAGCTCGGCGTCGTCGTCATGTTGCTTGGCAATTGCCGCTGCGCGCGCGAAATCGCGGCCTGAACATCGGCAGCCGCCGCATCGATATCGCGGTTGAGGTCGAATTGTAGCACGATCGAGCTGTTGCCCAACGTATTGGTGGCGCTGATCTCGCTGACGCCCGGAATGGTCTCGAACTGTTTGACCAGCGGGGTGGTGACCGATGTAGCCATGGTCTGCGGCGAAGCGCCTGATAGCGACGACGAGACGCTGATCGTCGGAAAATCGACCTTGGGCAGGGCGGCGACGGGCAGCAGGCGGAAACCGGCAAGCCCGGCCAGCACGAGGCCTATGGCGAGAAGAGTGGTTGCGACGGGCCGGTTGATGCAGAAATTCGAGATCATGGGGTGCCAGCCTTTTCCTGCGGAACATTGGCGGCAAGATTGCCGTCTGCGCCACCCTTGTCGGAAAACTGCTCGACAACCTGCTGGCCATCGGCGAGTTCCGACTGGCCTTCGATGATCACATGTTCTCCACCGGACAGGCCGCTGGCGATGGCGGTGAGATCGCCGTTCGAACGGGCGACTTCGACCGTCGTCATATGAACACGGTGGTTCTCATCGACGGTATAGACGAAACTTCCCTTCGGTCCCGGTCGAACCGCGACCGTCGGCACGACGATCATCTCCTCATCCGAGACGAAGTGGGCTGTGACGTTGACGGACTGGCCGGGCCATAAAAGGCCGCGGTCGTTCTTGAATTCCGCTTTCACCAGCACGGTACCGGAGGTCTGGTCCACCGTATTGTCGTAAAAGCGCAGCACGCCCTGCATGGCTTCGCCGCCGGTTGCCGCCGGGTCCACATCCACAGTTGCGCCCTTCTCGAGGCCTTCGCGCAATTGCGGCAGGTAACGTTGGGACAGGCGGAAACTGACGTCGATAGGATCATATTTCGTGATCGTCACGATATTGACGCCGGCGCTGAGATAAGCGCCGGGGCTGACGCTGATATCGCCCAGCCGACCGTCAAAGGGCGCACGGATCTCCATATTCTCGAGCGCCACCTGGTCGGCGGCCAGTGCAGCGCGGTCAGCGCCGATCTTGGCGCTGGCCGAATCCCGCGCCGCCTTGGCCAGATCCAGCACCTGCTGGGCTTCGGCATTCTGCTTGACCAGATTGGCGGCGCGCTGGAAAGCGGCCTCGGCCTGATCCAGCGTCGCCTGATCGGCGGCAATATTGGCCTTGTCCTTGTCGACGGCGGCGCGGGCAATGCGGTCATCCATTTTCAGGATCAGATCGCCGGCCTTGATATGCTGGCCGTCCTTTGCCGCGATTTCGGTGACGAGACCGGCCTGAAGCGGGGCGATATTGGTAATATCGGCCGCAACCGCCCAACCTGTCGCCATGGCATCCATTGGCAGCGTCGCCTTGTCGACGGCGATGGTGCTGACGGTGGGCGGTCCGCCATTGCGCCGCCCGCCGCCCTGTCTTTGGCCCTGTTGTGGGGCGGGCTGGCCGTTTTGTGCGTGCTGTGCCCTGGTGTCAGTCGTGGCAGGTTCCGCCTGTTGCGAGACGCTGGCGAATTGCTTGAGATAGGGAATTTGATCGAGCGGCAGGCGATCCCTAAAATACCACGCGCCGATGGCTGCGATGGCAAGAACGCTGAGAGCGGTCCAGAAACGTTTCATCTGACGGTTCCGCATAATGAGAGCGAATACATGTTTCCCGAACATGTGCGGCAAGCCTTGGGAGCAGCTTGCCCCCAGAAGATACCCATTGCGCTGCGAAATCACCTTAAACTTTTGTAATGGCGGCGACAATGTCTGCGGCAGTGTTGCCTTGCGGATCAGGGGATGCAGCGGCTTTCGGCCTATGCCGATCACTGAGCTTACCGCACGACAGCCGCCGGCCGCGCTTCGGGCTGCGCCGCAAAGATCGGCTTCTGTTTCCGCCGGGCGCTACGAGTTGATGGAAAAGCGGGCTGTCGCCGATAGTCATCTTGACCGGCAGGCCATGCCCCCTGTTGGTTTCAGCCAAAGAAAAAGCCGCCTCGTTTCCGGGGCGGCTTTGGCGTTAGCGCGGCGATGCCATGGGTCAGAAGGCCCGGATGGCGTTGCGCGTCGCAAGTACATCCTCGGCCACATTGCCCGTCGTCGCGGGAACGGAGCCGACGAGATCGAGGAACTTGTAAAGTTCGGTTGCCTGCGAATTCGTGACGTAGATGATGTCGCGATCCTGCATCGGGAACTTCGTGCTGGCGAAGAAGGTGGACGGATCGCGCAGATTGGCGCGGAAGATGACCGGAACGTCCTGCCCTGGGAATTTGGACGTATTGATGCCGAGTTTGACCAGAAGCTCGCGCTTGACGGTACGATAGACATAGACCTGGGCCGGGTCGGCACGCGAATCGAGCAATCCGCCCGCCTTGCCAAGCGCATCCGAAAGCTTGAGATCGGCGTCCTCGAACTCGAAACGACCGTTGAGGCCGGAAGCGCCGAAGGCCAGATAGGTACGGCGCTCCCGCTCCACCATGATCGTGTCGCCCGGAACCACATAGATGTTCTCGGTCGGCGTGCTGACGAGGTGATTATAATTGACGCGCGCAGTCTTGCCGCGGCGGATCAGCGTCACATAGGATTCGATATTCGGGGCGCTGAGGCCCTTGGCATAGGAGATCACGTCAAGAACGCGATCGCCAGCTTCCGACAACTGGACCTTCGTCGGCTCCTTGACGTCGCCAAGCACGGAGGCCTGCGCCGAACGGCTGGAAATCTTGGTGATGAGAACCTGCGGTTCGATAGCGCGGTTGGCAAGCCGCTCCTCGATTTCGCTCTGCACATCCTCGACATTGCGGCCGGTCGCGCGGATCTTGCCGGCATAGGGCACGCTGATATTGCCTTCCCGATCCACCGTCTGGTTTGGCAGGCTGATAAAGTTACCTGGGCGGCTGCCCGCATCGCTCGGAATAAACAGACCACCCGCCTGGCTTTCGAAGATCGCCACCTGCACCACGTCGCCGACACCCATCGGCAGCGCAGGCACACCGCCCTTGCCACCGCCGAAGCTGCCGAGCAGGGTGGTCGTCGTGGTGTCGCCGACATAATTCAGAACGGAACTGTTTATATCGATCAGCGCGTAGTCAACGCCCGCGGTTTTTTGTTTGTCCCTGGAACCGAATTTGACCGAAGCGTTGGATTCGATTGACGCCGCATCAGGCCCGGATGCCGCTGTGACCGTACAGCCCGCGAGTGCTGCGGAGGCAAGCAGAATCGAAACAATCAATAAACGCATTTGGTCCTCAAAATGAATTTCGTCCGAAAAGTAAAACAGTCCGGACATCGTATAATTTTTAAAAAATAGACACGTCGTAAACAGAGCCGGTAAAGAAACCTCAACCGGTATTACATTCCTTAAGCAGAATCGTATTTAGAAACTGCTTCTGCCCGCATCAGGCATATGCCCAATTCCAAGCGATGCTTCAAGTTTATTCACCGATCATCTGTGCCAGAAAGCTGCAATCGCGCACATTCGTGGTTCAGAGGAGCGTTGATGTCTTTGCTTTTAATATTCAGTCAGAGCCATAATCTCTTCGATTGCTGCATTGCGCTAGTGCAGTTTTGTCACGCTTGCGAAGTTTCTTTATGTCTTGATGTCACGAATTGGTAATTATTTGTTTTACGAATGTTTTTTCAGCTTTTTATGGATGCGTCCGAAAGACGGTGTGATGTCGTTTGATCTTCTATGGGCCGAGGCGGGCAATGCCAGCCACTCATGGATGCCAAGGCGGATGGCGGCCATTTGAACGATGGCCGGCAGCGCAACACCGATGATTGTTGTGATTGCCAGAAGGCTTGCCATATCTGTCACCTGAAACAGTTTGACTGCGACAGCCCGGCCAAAGCCGATGGCGATGATGTGCATGACATAAATGCCGACGGACAGTCTTCCAAGCGTTTCAAATAAGGACGATATCGCGTTTTCGGTCCTCGCGAGAATTTGCGACAGTGCGATCACCAGAAAGATGCCGAGAACGGCGGAGATAAAAGGGAGCCTCTCGGGAATCTCGGCTTGCCATGACAAATAGGCTGAAATGGCAAAGGCGACGAGAAGTGCGAGAAATGAGCGCGCATCGTATTGTCTCTGCTGAAAACCATATTGTTTTGCGACGATGCCGAGTGTGAAATACACAAAGCCGTAGGCGATATCCCACAGGACGGAATGGCCGAGTGAATAAAGCAGCGTGAAAACAACGAGTGCGAACGCCAGGCGGATAAGCGCGGATACCTGTCTTAACACAAAGGATGCGAGCTGGCAGAAAAACAGCGCATAGAGAAACCAGAAGGGACTGATCGGATTCCACAGGATTTCGAGAATTCTGGTAAAATCAATGACCGTATTCGTGAGGCCGAGACGACCCATGGCGACCATGAGGCCGCCGTGCACGAGTGACCAGAACAGATAGGGATAAGCGATATTTTTTCCCAGCTTGCCGAGGAAATCCCTGGGGTCTGTTGTTTTGCCGGATGAGAAAAAAAGCCCCGAAACGAAGAAAAAAAACGGCATGTGAAAAGTATAGATCGTGTAATCGACAAATCCCAGAAGGCTGAATTGCGGTGGTGTGCCGGAAGCGCTTAATCCCCTTTCCGCGTGACCGAAGACCACGAGGATCATGCACAGGCCTTTGGCGACATCATAACTATTGTCGCGTGACTTTTTCTGTTCCATGCCGGTGCTCTAAAAAGTTTTTGATAAAATTTAAAAGTTCAAAAGAGAATGAAAAATTCAGGACGAAAAAATCGTGGTCCGGATATGCGGTCCGGACCACGATCATTTTAGGCAATGGCGCTGCTAATGCAAATTCTCTTTGAGAGAATTATGCGGTGAACCAGTCGCTGCCGGTAAGGTGAACACCCGAAACGATGATCTTCTCACCCTTGTGTGCGCCGTCCACATTGTAGCTGAGGATGGTGTCGTCATCAAAGTTCGACAACGTCCAGTTCGAGATCGTCGTGCCAACCAGCTTGAGCTTGTCCATGCTGGCGTTGAAACCAGTGATGGAGTCGGTGGCAAGGCTCTTGGCCATGTCGCCGAGATTGAACACGAAAGTATCGGCGCCGCCGCTGGCGACGATGTGATCGATACCCTTGCCGCCGGTTACCAGCGACGAAGCAAGCTTGACGCCGCTCAGGTCGATAGAGTCGTTGCCGTCGCCAGCGTTGATAGTGACTGTGGTTGCGCTACCGTCGGTGATGCCCTTGCCGCCGTTTACGACATTGGTACCGGCAGCAACGCCGCCTGCTCCCGCCGCAGACAGATCATTAAGTGCAGAGCCCGCCTTGACGATGATGGTGTCGTTGCCGGCACCGGTATCGATGTTGAAGGCGTTTACCCAGGATTTGTCGTTCGAAAGAAGAGAGACAGTCACCGTGTCGTTACCCGAGCCGGTGGAGATATTACCACGTTTGGCGTTGAGAACTTCAACGGTGGAAGCGGTGGTGCCGCCAAGATGAACGTCAACCTGCACGAAATCCTTGAACGAAAGGTTTTCTGCGGAGTCGGACTTGGCGAGAACGTTTTTCACCGAGTTCCATGCCGACGTCACGTCGAAATTGAAGCTGTTGGTGCTGGCGTCGTATCCGACATCGACCTTGCCGCCCGCACCGCTGCCGGGAACCGAAACAGCGCCGACATCAACGATGCCGGAATTGAGCGAGGAGCCGTTCTTGGTCTGCGTCGTCGATTCCGTGAGGAGCTTGTAAGCTTCCTGATCAACGAGATTGGTGAGCGACGAAACCGTCGAAGCGCCGCCATTACCGAAAGTGACAGTTAATGCCATGTTACTCTCCCATAAATTTTTGAGACTGAAATGAATTGAAATTTAATCTAGACTTAGCAATGCGTGCAATATTTAATCCATAAAAAATAATAAAACAAGAGACTAATTTACGCTTATTTTTAAGTATATTGAGTGTCGATCCGCATATTTTATGAATGTTTTCATTTAGATAATTTGCGGGCTAAAGACGCTCATTCCTGTATGAAGGTTTTATTAATCCTGTCCTGAAACGGTTTTACGAAATAGGATAGAACGCTTCTCTCGCTCGTCTGTATGAAAACTTCCGCCGGCATTCCAGGGTATAGTTTTCCGCCCGGAAGATGCTGCATACCGATTTTATCCGGTTTGATTCGCAGAGTATAAAAGGATGCTCCGGTGCGGGAATCCATCTGCAGATCAGGAGCGACGACGGCGACTTCGGCAACGACATCGGGCGTCGTGCTTTGATTGAAAGCAGTGAACCGGATGGTGACCGGCTGGCCGACGTAAATCTGGTCAATGTCTCGCGGAAGTATGTCGGCTTCGATTGCAAGATCGTCCTTCTCCGGCACCACCAGCATCAGCACTTCACCCGGCTGAATGACGCCGTTTATATTGTGCACTGAAAGCTGATAGACGCGCCCGGCAATCGGTGAACGAATATCAAGGCGATCCAGCTGATCGCGGGTTGCGGCAAGCCGTTCTTCGTATTCGGCGACCGTTGCCTCGACCGATGTCAGGTCTTTGGTCACTTCGGACTTGCGGTCTTCATCTAGCTGAAGCAGCTGCAGGTCCATTTCACTCATCTTGCCCACCGTCTGGGCGCGGGCCGCCATATATTGGCCCTGCTGACCTTCGAGGTTGGAAAGCTGCCGCTTCAAAAGATTGAGCCGCTGAAGCGTGACTAGTCCCTTGCTGTAAAGCTCCTGCGTCTTGGAAACATCTTCCTTGACGATGGTAAGCTCGTTTTCGGTTGCCGCAACCTGAACGCCCATGCCTCGCGCCTCATCAAGAAGTTGATCCTTGCGCGTTGCCAGCTGTTTTTTCATGCCGGTCAGCGCACTGAGGCGGCTTTTGAAAAGCCCCTGTTCGCTGTCGATGAATGTCCTGGCGGCCTTCGGATTGGTCAATTCCACCAGATCTTCCGGCACGGTGAAAGACGCGGCCTCGGTAATTTCGGCGCGCAGGCGGGCACGGCGTGAATAAAGTTGCGCCAGCGTGTTCTCAACGATGGATAAATTGGCCTGAACGATCGTGTCGCTCAGCCGCAGCAAAGTCTGCCCTGCATCGACCCTGTCGCCTTCGGCGACCTTGATCTCACTGACGATGCCGCCGGAAAGGTGCTGGATTTTCTTGGAGTTGCCTTCGACGACGACCCGTCCCGTGGCGACGACTGCGCCGGCAAGCTTTGCCATGGCCGCCCAGCCACCCAATCCGACGAGCAGGCCGATGGCGAGAACCATCACCGCCGCGGAATGCTTGACGAGAGACGCATTGGTGACACCGGCTTTTTCCTGCTCAACCATTTTCGCCCACCCGGTTTTCGATCCTGCGCGTTTCTTCCTCTGCGGCCGGCACCTGATGCAGGTTTTGCCGCAGGATTTGCGCCAGCACCTCTTCCTTGGTGCCGAAGCGCAGCATCCGGCCGCCGCTCATGACCATCACGAGATTGACGCTTTCGATGGCGCTGGGACGATGGGCGATGACGACAGCGATGCCACCCCGCGCCCTGATGTCGCCGATTGCATTGCGCAGCGCCATCTCGCCTTCGCTGTCCAGATTGGAGTTAGGCTCATCGAGAAGCACAAAAAACGGCTCGCCGAAAAGCGCGCGTGCAAGGCCGATGCGCTGCTTCTGCCCGCCCGACAAGGCCTCGCCGCGATCGCCGATATAGGTGTCGTAACCGCTGGGCAGGCTCAGGATCAGGTCATGAACCTGAGCGGCCTTGGCCGCGGCAACGATTGCTTCCGCTGTCGCATCACGGTCAAATCGCGCGATATTCTGCGCCACGGTTCCCGCCATCAACTCCACCTGCTGGGGCATGTAACCGATGGATTTGCCGAGAACCTCAAAATCCCATTGGTTCAACGCTGCGCCATCGAAGCGCACGGAACCGCGGTCATAGGGCCAGATCCCCGTCATCAGGCGCGCCAGCGTTGATTTTCCAGAGGCGCTTGGGCCAATGATGCCAAGCCCATCGCCAGCATTCAGCGTAAAGGAAATATCTGCAACCGTGTCGCGCGCGGCACTCAGCGGCCCACCCGTCACGCGGTCGACGGCAACGGTATATTGCGGCCGCGGCAGAGAAAGCGGTGGCTGTGGCTCCGGCACCAGTTCAAGAAATTCGTTGATGCGTTTCCAGCCCTGTCGCGCCGTCATGAAACTGCGCCAGTTGGCTATTGCATGTTCGACTGGGCCGAGCGCCTTTGCGGAGAGAATTGAACCTGCGATGATGCTGCCCGCGGAGGCATTGCCCTCGATGACCAGCACGGCGCCGATTGCCATGACGCCGGATTGCAGCAGCAGGCGGAATGTGCGCGATATCGCGCCAAGCATGCCCGCCGTATCGGAGGTCGAGAGGGTGACGGCACGATATTGGGAATGCAGATCGCTCCACATCGAGGTCACCGCGCCCATCATCCCCATGGTTCTAATGGATTCAATATTACGCTGACTGTTGCCCACGAGCGTGTTTCTCTGTCCACGTGCGGCATAAGCCTGTTTGGTCGCTTTTTCGGTGAGCCAATTGGTCAAAAGCGTCAAAACGACAAGAATGACGGCGCCGCCAAGCACGGCAAAGCCGATCCACGGATGCAGGGCAAAACAGATCAGCAGATAGATGGGGAGCCAGGGAATGTCGAAAAATGCGCCCGGCCCCGGACCGGACAGAAACTGACGTATCTGGTCGAGATCGCCGACGATCTGCAATCCGTCGATCTTTGCAGAGGCAAGGAGAGGAGCACCGATCGATGCCCTGAAAAGCTTCTGATTGAGCGCGTCGTCGATATTGTCGGCGATACGGGCCAATATCCGGCTGCGCAAAACATCAAAGCCCATCAGAAAGGCGTAAAGGATGATGAGGAGAACGACCAGTGCCACAAGCGAAGGGATGCTCTTGCTGGGCAAAATGCGATCGTAGACCTCCAGCATGAAGAGCGAGCCGGAAAGATTAAGGATGTTCATCAGCGCACTGGCGAGACCGACAGCGAAAAAAGCACGCTTATTTTTTGTTAAAAAAGAATTAAATATAAACATATCAACACCTAAAACTGCACGAAAATCGCACAATAAATAAGATTAGGCAATGCTATTTGAGAATGAACTGTAGGAATTGATTAACACGTCTTATGGATAGTGCCATTGGCGGCAATCTCTAGTAATAAAGCCGGCTAATAATTCAGGTTGGCCTTTGTGTATTCATCCTCAATATTTTAATGCAGGCGAGATCACTAATGCGGATCTGCCTCGGCGTAGTCGTTAATGCGTGCCGCCGGCCGAATACTTCGCATTGTCGATCCGCAGGGTTTACGGACAGGTTTTCAGCCGCGCAACGGGTCGTTGACGCTCAGGCTCGTTCCGCCAGAGCAAAGTTCACGGTATCGGCAAATTCCCGCAGGAAACGTTCGCGTGAGAAGCGGGCGGCATTGTTGATGCAGGCATTCTTGTCGAAGCGCTCGGAATTATCGACGAATTCCTGCACGGCCGCACAGATTGCTTCCGGGGTCTGCTCGCCGAAATAGAGGCCCGTCGGCTGGTTTGAAGCGCCGAGCGGAATGACGGTCTCAAGCACTCCGCCTTTGCCATAGGCTATGACCGGCGTCCCGAGCGCCTGCGATTCGACCGGCACAATGCCGAAATCATCTTCTGCCGCAAAAACGAAGGCCCTGGCTTCCGCCATGTATTTGTGAAGCTCCTCATTGCCGACGAAGCCGAGGATTTCAACGTTGGGCGTGGCGATGTCGCGAATACGTTTCATATCGGGTCCGTCGCCGATGACGACGAGGCGTTTCTCGGGCATCTTCGCAAAGGCTTCGACGATCAGGTGCACCTTTTTGTAGGGCACCAGCCGCGACGCGGTGACGAAATAGTCGCCTTTCCGGTCGGAGGGGGAGAGGTGTGTGGTATCGACCGGCGGATAGATCACGGTGGAATCGCGTCCGTAACACTTGCGCACACGGCTGCGGATGAATTTGGAGTTGACTGTCATCAGGTCGACGCCATTGGCGGTGCGGATGTCCCACATGCGGATATAGTGGAGAATAGCGCGCGCGATCCAGGAGGTGAAGCCGCGATTGAGCTTGGTTTCCTTGAGATACTGGTGCTGGAGATCCCAGGCATAGCGGATGGGGCTGTGGATGTAGGAGACATGGAACTGGTTGGGACCGGTGATGACGCCCTTGGCGACGGCGTAGCTTGAGGAAATCACCAGATCGTAACCGCTGAGATCGAATTGTTCGATGGCGAGCGGCATCAGCGGCAGATAGGAACGGTATTTCTTTCGGGCGAAGGGCAGTTTCTGGATGAAAGAGGTGTTGACCGGACGCCCGCCGAGAAAACCCCGGTCGCGCTCGCTCATGAAATCGACCAGGCAATAAAGATCCGCGTGAGGATAGATTTCGAGAAGGTTGTGAAGCACCTTTTCAGCCCCACCTCTGTCGGTGAGCCAGTCATGGACGATTGCCGTCTTCATAATTTCCTCAATAATTTCAACGTAATAAAAATTTATAATCCGCCCTGGAAAAACTCGGCGGTGTAGAATGTCCGGCGTGTCTCCAGTCCTAAAAAAGCGGCTACCGGAGACGGAATGATATAAAAATAATAGGGATGCTAAGCGATTCAGGTCGAAATCTGGTCTTGTTACGATCTCTAATAGCAGTTTGTTCGCAGATGCGAAATATCCCGGCCTCTTAATTCTCCTCCTCCGTCTCCCGGAAGGCGTGGCCGCCATTCCCGAAAGCTCAGTTTTAACGCCCGACAGAGATTTCCTGCCGGTTCATCGATCCATGAATCCCGAGATCTCGCCCGGAGGTCATTGACAAGGCGTCTTATCGAGATATTCTGTTATAAAGATGCATATAACATAATAATGGAACATCGAGTTGGAACAAAGAGCTGGGAGCTTGACCATGAGACGTAAAATTGCATTTCTTGCCACCGCCGCGCTGTTGCTGGCGCCGGGTGTGATGATGGCCGCGGAGAAGGGTGGCGTCATCAATGTCGCGACGATCGGCGAGCCGCCGACACTCGACCCCATGGCCTCGACCGCCGATCTGGTCGGCATCGTCACGCAGCATATTTTTGAAACGCTCTACACCTTCGACAAGGGTTGGAAGGTGACGCCGCTTCTGGCTGAAAGCCTGCCCGAGATCAGCGCGGATGGCAAAACCTACACGATCAAGCTGCGCAAGGACATCAAGTTCCATGACGGCAGCGACATGACCTCGGAAGATGTCGTCGCCTCGCTCGGCCGCTGGATGAAAATCGCCTCGCGTGGCAAGCAGGCCGCCGGTTTCATCGGCAATATCTCCGCGCCTGATGCCGGAACGGTGACGATCACTCTCAAGCAGCCCTATGCGCCGCTGACCTCGCTGCTGGCTTTCAACAATTCCGCCGCGATCATCCTGCCGGCTGAAAAGCAGGCGGAGCCGATGGCTGAATTTGTCGGCACCGGTCCTTATATGCTGAAGGAACGCAAGGCGGACCAATATATCCAGCTCGTGCGTTTTGATGGTTACAAATCGCGTGATGGCGAGAGCGACGGTTACGGCGGTGCACGCCATCAATATCTCGACGAAATCCGCTTCGTGCCTGTGCCCGATCCGAATACCCGCGTCGAAGCTGCTGTTTCCGGGCAATATGACTATGTCGATTCCATTCCGGTGGAGTCCTTCGACAAGGTGAAGTCTTCGTCAGCCTCTCAGCCGATGATGCTGAAGCCTTTCGGCTTCCCGGTCTTCGTGTTCAATACCAAGGAGGGGCTTGCTTCCAAGCTCGAGGTTCGCAAGGCCGTGACCGAAGCTCTGAACATGGAAGACATGCTGGCGGCCGCGTTTGGCAGCACGGATTTCTATGCGCTTGACGGCGCCTATTACCCGGACAATTTCTCCTGGCACACGGAAGAGGGTGTCGAGGGCAATTATAATGTCGGCAACCCGGAAGCCGCTGCCGAAAAGCTGAAGGCAGCCGGTTATAATGGCGAGCCGCTGCGCATCCTCACCAGCCGCCAATATGAATTCCATTACAAGATGGCGCAGGTGGCGGCGGAATATCTGAAGCTTGCCGGCTTCAAGGTGGATATGCAGGTGGTGGATTGGGCGACGCTGACGCAGCGCCGCGCCGATCCGAAGCTCTGGGACATCTACATCAGCCACAGCCCCTTCCTGCCGGAACCGGCGCTGATGGGAGCGCTGTCCACCAGCTCGCCGGGCTGGTGGGATACGCCGGCACGCAAGGCGGCAGTTGACGCCTTCACCTCGGAAGCCGATCCGGAAAAGCGCCTCGCGCTTTGGGCCAATGTGCAAAAGACGATCTATGCCGAGCTGCCGCTCATCAAGATCGGCGACTTCAACGCAGCAGCAGCCAAGTCCAACAAGCTGGAAGGTGTCGATCCGGCTCCGTGGCCCTATTTCTGGAATGCCTCGGTCACGAAGTAAGACCGCTTGGTTGCCGGGTGCCGGTATTGCCGGCACCCATCGCAGTTTCGCTTCAACTGTCGCGCAGGCGTGGTCCGCCACGTCTGTCACCGGGAGCCTCTATTCGTGATACGGTATATTTTCCAAAGACTTGCAGGAATGATCGTGGTGATGTTCCTCGTCGTCACCATCGTTTTCGTCATCCTGCGCGTCACCCCCGGTGATCCGGCCGCCGTGATGCTCGGGCCGGATGCCACGGCGCAGGATATTGCGGAGCTGCGCACACGGCTCGGTCTCGATCAGTCGCTTGGCGTGCAATATGTCTATTATATCGGCCAATTGCTGAAGGGCGATCTCGGCCAGTCGATCTTTCTCAACATGCCTGTTGGATCAGCCCTGCTGGACCGGGCGGAGCCGACTTTCTTCCTGACGATCTTTTCGCTGCTGATTGCCAGCGTCATCGCGCTGCCCATCGGCATCTACGCCGCTTACCGGCGTGGTTCCTTCGTGGATCAGGCCGCGACCACCATTGCGATGCTGGCGGCGAGCATTCCGAGCTTCTGGCTCGGCCTCATCCTCATGCAGGTTTTTGCGGTGCGGCTGGATATGTTTCCGGTGTCGGGATATGGCGGGCCGGGCGCGAGCTTTCTTGAGCGTATGTATCACCTGACCTTGCCGGCGATTGCGCTCGGGCTTGTCTCCTCAGCCCTTATCCTACGTTTCACCCGCGCCTCGATGCTCGATGTTCTCGGCGACGATTATGTCCGCACCGCCAGAGCCAAGGGCGTCAAGGAGCGCCGGGTGGTGATGAAACATGCGCTGAAGAATGCGCTCATCCCCATTCTCACAGTGCTGGGCCTCACCGCCGCCGTGCTGATTTCCGGCGCGGTCGTCACGGAAACCGTCTTCGGCCTGCCGGGCGTCGGCAATCTCGTCGTGTCGGCCGTGCTCCGGCGTGATTATCCGGTCATTCAGGGCGCGCTTCTCATCATCGCCGGGCTTTACGTGCTCATCAATTTTGCAATCGACATGCTTTACCTGCTAGTCGATCCGAGGGTTCGTTACTGATGGCCGATATCGTTTCCACCACCCCGCCGGCGCGCAACCCGACCATCCTGTTTATTCGGCGTTTGCTGAAGCGCAAGACGGTCGCCGCCGGTCTCATCGTGCTTCTCATCTTCGTGCTGCTTGCGGTTTTCGCGCCGATGATCGCGCCCTATTCGCCGTCGAAGCTGTCGATCGTCAACCGCCTGAAACCGCCGAGCGAACTCTACTGGTTCGGCACCGATGAATTTGGCCGCGATGTCTTTTCCCGCACCATCTATGCCGGAAGACTGTCGCTTCTGGTTGGCGCGGCCGTTGTTTTCCTCTCGTCGGTCATCGGCATCACGCTTGGGCTGCTTGCCGGTTTCTTCCAGAAACTGGATACGCCGATTGCACGGTTGATCGACGCGATGATGGCGTTTCCGGATATTCTTCTGGCGATTGCGCTGGTCGCCGCACTCGGTCCGTCGCTGACGACGGTCATCATCGCGCTTGCCGTGGTTTATTCGCCGCGCCTTGCCCGCATCGTGCGTGCCTCGACGCTGGTAATCCGTGAGTTGCCCTATGTGGAGGCGGCCAAAGCGCTTGGCATCTCCACCTTCCACATCATGACGCGGCATGTGCTGCGCAATCTGGTCTCGCCGATCCTCGTGCAATGCACCTTCCTTTTTGCCAGCGCCATGCTGGCCGAGGCCGGGCTTTCGTTTCTGGGGCTCGGTGTCAGCCCCGAAATTCCCACCTGGGGAACCATGATCTCCGCCGGCCGCCAATATATCGGCCAGGCCGACTGGATGACCTATTTCCCCGGCTTTGCCATCATTCTTTCCGTGCTGTCGCTGCAAATGGTCGGCGATGGGCTGCGGGACATGCTCGACCCAAGACTGCGAAGGGATTTGTAATATGACGTCCGGCGAACAGGCAAAAACGCCTCTTCAAGCTCCCATTCTTCTCACCAATGTCAAACCCGTCGGTTTCGGCAAAGGTGCGCCACAGGCCTCGACTGATATTCTGATCGGCGGCGACGGCAAGATCGCTGCGGTAGGCTCTGCCCTGCAGGCGCCTGCGGATGCGCAGCGTATCGATGCCAAGGGAGCTTTCATCTCGCCCGGCTGGGTGGATTTGCATGTGCATATCTGGCATGGCGGCACCGATATCTCCATTCGCCCCTCCGAATGCGGGGCCGAACGCGGCGTCACGACACTGGTGGATGCCGGCTCGGCGGGTGAGGCGAATTTCCACGGTTTCCGCGAATATATCATCGAACCTTCGAGAGAGCGCATCAAGGCCTTCCTCAATCTTGGTTCCATCGGCCTTGTCGCCTGCAACCGGGTGCCGGAACTGCGCGACATCAAGGATATCGACCTAGATCGTATCCTCGAATGTTACGCCGAAAACAGCGAGCATATTGTCGGCCTGAAGGTGCGGGCGAGCCATGTCATCACCGGCTCCTGGGGTGTGACGCCGGTCAAGCTCGGCAAGAAGATCGCCAAGATCCTGAAAGTGCCGATGATGGTGCATGTGGGCGAACCGCCTGCACTCTATGACGAGGTGCTGGAAATCCTCGGCCCCGGTGATGTCGTGACCCATTGCTTCAACGGCAAGTCGGGCTCCAGCATCATGGAAGACGAGGACCTGTTCAACCTTGCCGAGCGCTGCGCCGGTGAAGGCATCCGGCTGGATATCGGCCATGGCGGCGCCTCCTTCTCCTTCAAGGTGGCGGAGGCGGCGATTGCGCGTGGCCTGTTGCCCTTCTCGATTTCGACGGATTTGCACGGCCACTCGATGAATTTCCCGGTCTGGGATCTGGCGACGACCATGTCGAAGCTGCTGTCGGTTGATATGCCTTTCGAAAATGTGGTCGAGGCCGTCACCCGCAATCCCGCCTCCGTCATTCGCCTCGATATGGAAAACCGTCTCGATATCGGCCAGCGCGCCGACTTCACCATTTTCGATCTGGTGGATTCCGATCTGGAAGCGACCGATTCCAATGGCGATGTGGCGCGTCTGACGCGTCTGTTCGAGCCGCGTTACGCGGTCATCGGCGCGGAAGCGATTGCCGCCAGCCGATATATTCCAAGGGCGCGCAAGCTGGTGCGCCACAGCCATGGTTATTCCTGGCGCTGAACCCGAATGGAACGGCGGGGCATACCCTCCGCCTTCCGCAGACACGACGGGATACCCATCCCGGCATTATGAGGAATTCGCGTGAAACAGTCTTCGCTTGATGCAGAAGGGCACCTTTCGCCCTATGACCGGCTCGCCGCGCTCGGCATCTCCCTGCCGCCGCCGCCGCCGCCAATCGCCAATTTCGTCACCCACGTGGTGGAAGGCAACATGCTTTATCTCTCGGGCCAGGGGCCGCGGGAGGAAAACGGCCATCTTTATGCCGGCAAGGTCGGCGCGGAAATCGGGCTGGAAGAGGCTTATAATCATGCGCGCCTCACCGGCATCAATCTGCTTGCCGTCATGCATGAGGCGCTGGGTGATCTGTCGCGGGTGAAAAAAGTGGTCAAGCTGCTCGGCATGGTCAATGCCGTCAGCGATTTCCGCGATCACCCGAGCGTTATCAATGGCTGCTCCGATCTCTTCATCGATGTGTTCGGCGATGCGGGACAACATGCTCGCTCCGCCGTCGGTTTCGGCTCATTGCCGGGCAACATCACCGTTGAGATCGAAGCCATCGTCGCGCTCAAGGGGTGAGGCCGTTTAATGGTTGCGCCAGCCCATCAGCTTTTCGATCCGTTCTGCCGAGACCCTGACCTGTTCGGTGTAATGGTTTTCGTCCGCCAGCACCTTCTGTTCCGGCAGCACGATGGAAATCGTCGCAACGCATTCGCCCCTGTTGTCGCAGATCGGCGAGGCGATGCAGGCGACGGCGTAATCGGATTCGGCGACCTGTATCGACAGCCGGTCATGGAAGGCGGCGCCTGCCGATTGCGACAGGGTCTCCGGGTTGATTTCCGCGCGGCCGGTGGGCGAGGTGCGGGCGCAGCGCTTGAACAGTTCGACACGCTCCGCCTCCGGCAGATGGCCGACGAGCAGGCGGCCGGAGGCCGTCCAGTTCAGGGGAACACGGGTGCCGACGCGCGACGCGACCTGAAAATGGCTTGGACCATCGGCCATGGCCAGAACAAGCATATGGTCGCCATCGCGGCCGCAAAGCTGCACGGTTTCGCCCGCATGGCGGCACAGATCATGCATTTCGTGGGTGGCGACGCCCATGAAATCCAGCGAGCGGGCATAGGCGAGGCCATAGTGATAAAGCCGCGCACCGAGCCAGATATTGCCATCGGCATTGCGTGCCAGCATGTTCTTTTCGACGAGATCGTCAACGATCACATAGACGGTGGAAAGCGGCGCCTTGATCGCCTTGGCAATCGCGTAAGCGCCGGCCGGCGATCCGGTTTCGTAAAGGTAATCAATAACCTGAAGCGCACGGTCGATGCCGCTGACGCGCGAGCGCTTGGCCGTCTTCGAGTCCGGATTTTCCTCCGTGGGAGACACGGTGGCTGAAGGCATTTCGTCCAGTCTATGGGCGTCCAATTTTGGCTCCTCATGAATTTCGAGAAGCTATTACATTATTATGGCATATATGTCGATGCCCATCGCATCGCAAAGATAGGAGAAAGATATGACCGCGGATATCAGAAGCAGGATCGGCCTTCGCCCGGTCATCAACGTCTCGGGCACCATGACCTCGCTCGGCGCGTCGATTGTCGTTCCCGAGGCCGTTCAGGCCATGGCGGACATCCTGCCGCAATTCGTCGAGATCAATGATCTGCAACGCAAGGCGAGCGCGATCATTGCAAGGCTGACGGGCGGTGAGGCCGGTTTCGTCACGGCGTCCTGCTCCTCCGGCATCAGCCTTGCTGTGGCGGGTGCGATTACTGGCAATAATCTGCTGGCCATCGAAAAGCTGCCGGATGTCGCGCCTGAGAAGAACGAAGTGCTGGTGCAGATGGGGCATGTGGTGAGCTACGGCGCGCCGGTGGATCAGGCAATCCGGCTTGCCGGCGGCAAGGTGGTGCTGGTGGGGCAGGCGACATCGACCCACCGCTTCCACATGGAAAACGCCATCACCGAAAAGACGGCGGCGGCGGTTTATGTCGTCTCGCACCATGTCGTGAATTACGGCTTGCTGCACCTTTCCGAATTTGTCGAGATTGCCCATGCCAGGGGCGTGCCAGTCATCGTCGATGCGGCTTCCGAATATGATCTGGAGCTGTTTCTGGCCACGGGTGCGGATGTGGTGATCTATTCCGGTCACAAGTTCTTGGGCGGCCCCACATCAGGCATCGTCGCCGGAAGTAAGGAACTGGTGCGTCATGCCTTCCTGCAAAATATGGGCATTGGCCGCGGCATGAAGGTCGGCAAGGAAAGCATCTACGGCGTCATGGCGGCGCTGGAAGCCTGGGAAAAGCGTGACCATGACGGCATTCGCGAGCGCGAAACCGGCTATCTCAACCTCTGGAAAAAGACGCTGGACGGACGCCCCGGCGTGACGGCGCTGATCGAGCCCGACCCGACCAACAACCCGCTCGACCGGCTGCGTGTCATCATCGACGCCGAAGAAGCCCATATCACGGCATGGGACCTGACGACGGCGCTGGCCAGAGGCAATCCGCCGATCATTGCCCGCGATCATGAGGTGGAACACCGTTATTTCTATCTCGACCCCTGCAACCTGCATCCCGGTCAGGAAACCATCGTGGCTTCCCGTCTGGCGGAAGAGCTGGACAAGGCGCGCGCTTCCAACGAGGTGATCGCCACGCCATTCGAAGACCGCAGCCGCCACCGTTTCGACGGCATGCTGCGCTGGCCGGACTAAGTGGAACGAGCGGGTGCGGCAGTTTTCTTCTCCCCGAGGGGGAGAAGTCCGCGGCAGCGGGATGAGGGGGCGAGGGTGCGGTCAATCGTTAACGTTGCCCCCTCATCCGACCCTTCGGGCCACCTTCTCCCCCTCGGGGAGAAGAAACTCGCGGCAACTGCCCGCCCAAGCATTGCAACCAGAATAAAGAAAAGGGAACGATCATGACCATGCCGCAGGCAGCACCGCTCGGTGCCGAAGATGCCGTGCTTTCCGTCCGCAATCTTACCACGTCCTTTCACGTGGATGGCGGCTGGAAACCGGTGGTGCGTGATATTTCCTTTGATGTCGGGCCGGGCGAGACGGTCGCGATCGTCGGCGAAAGCGGTTCGGGCAAAAGCGTCACATCGCTTTCCATCATGCGGCTGCTGGACCGCGAAAGCAGCAGGGTGCAGGGTGAAATCCTGCTCGGCGGTCGCAATCTGCTGTCCCTGTCTGAGGACTCCATGCGGCGAGTGCGCGGCAACGAGGTCGCGATGATCTTTCAGGAGCCGATGACCAGCCTCAACCCGCTATTCACCATCGGTGACCAGATTTCCGAGGCTCTGCTGTGCCACCAGCCGATGTCAAAAGCCGATGCGCGAGCCGAGACGATCCGCCTGCTGGAAAAGGTCCGTATCCCCTCGGCCGCCTCACGTTTCGATGAATATCCGCACCGCTTTTCCGGTGGTATGCGCCAGCGCGTGATGATCGCCATGGCGCTTGCCTCGCGACCAAAGCTCCTGATCGCCGACGAGCCGACGACGGCGCTTGATGTGACCATTCAGGGCCAGATCCTCGATCTCATCAAGACGCTTCAGGAAGAGGAGGGCACCTCCGTCCTGTTCATCACCCATGACATGGGCGTGGTGGCGGAAATTGCTGACCGTACAGTCGTCATGTATCGCGGCGAGCAGGTGGAAGTCGGCGCGACGGCTGATATCTTTCATCGCGGCAAACATCCCTATACCCGCGCGCTTTTATCCGCCGTCCCCGTTCTCGGCTCCATGACTGGTGAGGAAAGACCGCTCCGGTTTCCCATCGTCAACACCACGACAGGAGAAACGCAGGAACCGGCGCGTCCGGCCGATACCGTCGATCCCGCCGCGCAACCGGTGCTGAAGGTGGAGGGGCTGACCAAGCGCTTCGACATCCACTCCGGCCTGTTGGGGCGGCTCAGCGGCCGCGTTCATGCGGTGGAGAATGTGTCTTTCGATCTGAGGGCCGGTGAAACATTGTCGCTGGTGGGCGAAAGCGGCTGCGGCAAGTCGACCACCGGTCGTGCCATCATGCGGCTGATCGAGCCGGATGCCGGTTCGGTGGTGGTAAACGGCGAGAATATTCTTGCCCTCGACAAATCAGGCATGCGGGAAATGCGCAAGACGGTGCAGATGATCTTTCAGGACCCCTTCGCCTCGCTCAACCCGCGCATGACGGTGGGTGCGGCGATTGCCGAACCTTTTCTGGAGCATCGCATGGGCAGCGCCCGCGAAGCGAAGGATGTGGTGGCCGACATGCTGGAAAAGGTCGGCCTCTCGCCGGATATGGCGGCGCGTTACCCGCACGAGTTTTCCGGCGGCCAGCGCCAGCGCATCTGCATTGCCCGCGCGCTGGCGCTGCAGCCGAAAGTGATTGTCGCCGATGAAAGCGTCTCGGCGCTTGATGTATCGATCAAGGCGCAGGTCATCAACCTGATGCTGGATCTGCAGCAAAGCCTCGATCTCGCCTTCCTGTTCATCAGCCATGACATGGCGGTGGTGGAGCGCGTCAGCCACCGGGTGGCGGTGATGTATCTGGGCGAGATCGTCGAAATCGGCCCGCGCGCTGCTGTCTTCGACAATCCGCAGCACGACTATACCCGCAAGCTGATGGCCGCCGTGCCGGTGCCGGACCCGGACCGCCGGACCACGCGGCGCGGTGCGGCAAATGATGAGCTGAAAAGCCCGATCCGCGCGGTCGATTATGTCGTGAAGCCGCGTGAATATCGCGAAGTCTCGCCCGGCCATCTCGTCGCCTGTTAAAGGCCCGGTACGTCCGAGGTTGCAAAGGGGACGCGATAACCGCGCTTAAAACTTTCCCGCTGTCCAAGCTGGCGATACCACCGCTGCACCGCCGGAAAATCATCGAGATTGATTTTGTGGCGCGCGAAACGCGAGACCCATGGCCAGATGGCGATATCGGCGATGGAAAAATCGCTGGCCACATATTCCCGCCCCGTTAAACGGTCGTTCAATGTCCGATAGAGGCGCTCCACATCCGCGGCAAAACGCGTTTCGGCAAAGGGGGCCTCTCCGGCATGGTAAGTCAGGAAATAATGGGCATAACCGAGTGTCGGACCGAAATTGGCGGCCTGCCACATCAGCCATTCCATGACGATCAGTCGCTCGGTGGCGGATGCGGGCAAAAGTCGGCCGGCTTTTTCGGCGAGATAGATGAGGATCGCATTCGATTCCGTCAGGACGGTGCTGTTATCGGTATCGATGATTGCCGGAATTTTCGAGCCGGGATTGATACGGATATAATCGGCTGCGAATTGCTCGCCCTTTTCGATGTCGATGGCGTGGCTGCGATACGACAGGCCGAGTTCTTCCAGCGCAACCGAGATTTTGAGGCCGTTCGGCGTGATCCAGGTGTAAAGGTCGATCATGTCAGTCGAACATCGCCTCATCCAGCGGCAAGGCGCGCCTACCTTTCTTGCCCGTCACATCGGAAAGGTCCTTGTAAAGACCACGCAGGGTCAGAACCAGCTGGATAATGCGCGGGTCGGTGACACGATAGATCACCGCCTTGCCTTCCCGTGTGCCTTCGATGATACCGGCATCGCGCAATTCGGCTAGCTGCTGCGAAAGCGTTGGCTGCTGGATACCAAGTTCATATTCCAGTGCGGAAACGGAGGCCTCCGTTTCCATGAGATAACAGACGATGGCCAGACGGTTGGCGTTGGCGACAAGCTTCAAAAGCTCGCTCGCTTCCACCACGCTGCGGCAGATGAGATTGGAAACCGGTTTCGTCACAACTACTGGTCCCTGTTTCAGACTATAAAAAAGTAAATTGTATAGCGATAAATTTCAATGGCTTGATGCTGGTCGTTTTTAGTCGGCTGCAGAATTTTTAAAATCTACAGGATTAGTAGATTTCTCTTTCGCTTTCCGGCTGAGGATCGCCAAAACGTTCCTCGAAAACACTCTATAAAAAAGTAGATTGATTGCGAAATGAGGTGTCGACATGAAAATCGGGGTCCATCCCAACAATCTGCATTTACGGCTCGCCCGGCTCTGGCCCGGCGCTTTCGTGGCGTTCGAGCCGGAATTCGTGACCTATCGCGAAGGGCGCGATACGGCGGCTCTCCTCGAAAAGGGCGACATCCATTTTGGTGGCACCGGCTCGACGCCGCCCATCGAGGCGGATGCGCGCGGTCTTTCTGCAGCCTATATCGCGGCCTCGGCCCCGAGGCCGGCAAATGGCGCGATCCTCGTGCGGCGCGACAGTCCGATCCGTTCAGCCGCTGATCTCCAGGGAAAGCGCATATCGTTGATCGACGGATCGTTTCATACCTATCTTCTGGCGCGCAGTCTGGAAGGGGCGGGACTTGGCCTTGCGGACGTGACGCGGATTGAAAGCGGTGATAGTGACAGCCTGCTTGACCTCGTGGAAGGCCGTGTCGATGCCTGGGTGACGATGTCGCCACGGCTGGAAAAGGCTCTGACCCATGAGGAGATCAGCCTTCTGGTCCGCTGCGGTTCAACCATTCCCAACCGCTCGCTGTTCTGGACGCTGGCGCGTCACAATATAGCGCAGGAGACACGACAGGTGATTGCGGCCGAACTGGACCGCGTCGGCCGCGCCGTCATGGCGGATATCGACAGGGCCGCAGCCCTTCTCGCCGCCGAACCGGGCAGCGAGGGTGATGCGGCATCCTGGGGGAAGGTGCTGCGCTCACGCGATCTTTCCGTGGTGCCCGCCGCTGAAAATATCCTTGCCGAACAGCAGGAGGAGGCCGATACGCTTTACAGGCACGGCCATTTCTCTTTACCGGTTCAGACCGGGCAAAGCCCGGCCCCGCAATCAGCCAGCGTCGGAGGCGACAGATGAATGTTTTCTGGTACATGTGCGCGCCCGACGGCGCCTATCCCTGGCAGCCGGAAGGCTCCCGCAGGGTCGATCTCGGTTATTACAAGCAGCTGGCGCTGGCTTACGACCAGCTGGGTTACACCGGCGCGCTGTTTGCCACTGGCGCGCATGATGTCTGGGTTCTGGCGGGCGCACTGCTCTCCTATACCGAGCGGCTTAAACTGCTGGTCGCGATCCATCCGGGCCTGATTGCGCCGACGCTGCTTGCCAAGATGGCGGCGACGCTTCAGGAATTTTCGCGTGGCCGCCTGCTGATCAATGTCGTCTCTGGCGATGCGAAAATGCTCGGCGCTTACGGCATGACCATGCCACATGACGAGCGTTACGATATGGCGGATGAATATCTGCAAATCTGGCACCGGCTTTTCGCTGGCGAGACGGTGGATTTCAAGGGGCGGCATTTCCAGACCGAGGGCGCAAAGCTCGCACTGCCGGTGGGGCAGGGCATAGAACCACCGCCCTTGTGGTTCGGCGGTTCGTCGGAGAAGGCCATCGACGTTGCGGCCAAACATGTCGAGACCTACCTATCCTGGGGTGAAACGCCCGATCAGATCGGCGCGAAGGTCGATCTCGTGAAGGCGCGGGCGGAACAGCTTGGCCGCGAACTGGAATATGGCATTCGGCTCTATGTCATCGTGCGTGATACCGATGAAGAGGCCTGGGCCGCCGCCGCCGACCTTTACGGGCGCATGGATGAGCGCGCGATTGCCGCCAACCAGCGTTTTGTCGGCAAGACCGATTCCGTCGGCCAGCAGCGCATGACGGCGATGCATGGCGGGCAGAAACCGGAAAACCTGCGCGATCTGGAAATAGCCCCCAACCTCTGGGCCGGCATCGGGCTTGTCCGTCCGGGCCCGGGAACCGCGATTGTCGGTTCGCCGGATACTGTCATCCGCACGCTGGAAGCCTATAAGAAGGCGGGCGTGAACACCTTTATCCTCTCGGGCATGCCATTGCTGGAGGAAGCCTTCCGCTTCGGCGAAAAGGTTCTGCCACGTCTCGATGTATCGCGGGAAGTGTCAGCGGCAAAACAATTTACCTGGTCGACCCTGTTCGACCGCGACCTCTCGGCCAAGGCCTCCTGAGCATGGTGCGGGAGTGGAGAAGAACAACATGACGGCAAGTCCGGCAACAACAATCGCGCAACGGCGCTTCGGTCCACAACGCGTGGCCGAGCGGGCGCTTGCCGTTCTGGACAAGGCGCTCGGCGCGATTGCCGCCGCCATCCTTGCGACGCTTCTTGTGGTGGTGCTGGTCAATGTCACCCTGCGATACCTGTTCCATACCGGTTTCATCGGCGCGGAAGATCTGGGCATCTGGCTCAATGTGGCGATGATCGCGGTCGGCGCGCCGCTCAGCCTCAAGAGCGCTCTGGCCATGCGGCTGGATGTATTCGTGCGTTTCCTGCCGGAACGCTTTCATGCCGCAACCGAAGTTCTGGCCGATGCCTTCTCCTTCGTCGCAGCCCTCATCCTCGCTTTCGGCGGGGTGGAGATTGCGGCCATGCTGGGCGGCACGTCGCCAACGCTCGGTCTGCCGGAATGGGTGCGCTTCGGTTTTCTCGGTGCAGGCGGTGCGCTGATCTTTGTCTATCTGGCGCTTCAACGGGTCGGTGAAGGCAAGGCGCTTGCCGTTTTGCTCTCCGTCGCCATCGCGGTCGTTTCTTATGTCGGCCTGCCGGAACTATTTATCGATACGACCCTGCCGCCAAGCCTGTTTCTGGCACTCACGGCGGCCGTGGGGCTGGTTCTGGCCGCACCGCTTGCCCATGCTTTTCTCGCCGCCGCCTATGTGGCGATCGCCTTCGGCAGCACCTTGCCGGAGCCGGCCATCGTGTCTTCGACGGTGACGGGCATGTCGAAATTCCTGCTGCTTGCCATTCCCTTCTTCCTGCTGGCCGGAAGCCTGCTGACGGAATCGGGCGTCGCCAACCAGCTGGTTCGTTTTGCCGCCTCCATGGTCGGCCACCGGCGGGCGGGGCTGGCGCAGACGACGCTTTTGACCAGCGTGCTGTTTTCCGGCGCATCCGGCTCTTCTGTTGCCAACGCCGCCTTCGGCGCTTCCACTTTCCAGCCGGAACTGGTGAAGCACGGCTATCCGCCAGCGCAGGCGGGCGCGATCATTGCCGCCACCTCGGTGCTGGACAATGTCATCCCGCCTTCCATCGCCTTTCTCATCCTCGCAACGGCCACCAATCTGTCGGTGGGCTCGTTGCTGGTCGGCGGCTTCTTCGCCGGCGGGCTGATGGCAATCTGCCTTGCGGTGGCGATCCATCTCAGCGTGCGCAGTGTCGATACCTTGCCGCGCGCGACAGGCAGCGAACGCTGGCGCTCGGCCGTGGCCGCCATACCCGCCTTCGGGCTTGGCGTCATCGTAGTAGTCGGCATCCGCATCGGCGTCGTCACCACCACGGAGGCTGCGGCCCTTGCGGCGCTATACACGCTGTTTCTCGGCTTCGGTTACCGGCTGGGCGCGGGCCGCATTTTCGCGACCTTCCGCCAGTCGGCGGGTGAGGCGGCGGCCATCGGTCTTTTGATCGGCACGGCGGGGCCTTTCGCCTTCCTGCTGGCGGTGGACAATGTCTCCGGCCTCGTCACCGACTTTGTCACGCTTCTGGGCGGCAGCAAGATCGCGGTGCTTCTGCTCTCCAATCTCATCCTGCTCGCGGTCGGGCTGGTGCTGGATATTGGTGCTGCCATCCTGCTGTTCGGGCCGATCCTGTTGCCCGCTGCCGTGGCGGCCGGCATCGATCCCATCCATTTCGGCGTCATTCTTGTGGTCAACCTGATGATCCATGGCCTGACACCGCCGCTCGGCATGCTGATCTTCGTGGTCAGCGGCGTCACCCGCATTCCGGCGACAGCACTTTTCCGGGCCGTCGTTCCCTATCTCGTCTCGCTTCTCGTTTCCCTCGCCATTTTGTGCGCCTGGGCCATTTTCTTCTAAATTTGGGGTTTCAATCATGATTATTATCGATCGCCGCAATCTCCTCAAACTCTCCGCCATCGGCGCCGCAACGCTCGCCGCCCCCGCCTTTGTGCGCACGGCAAATGCCAGAACCCGCAGCCTCACCGTTGCCTCGCTGTTTGCCGATGACAAGCCCGAGACGAAAATCTGGGTGAAGATCAGCGAACTGGTGGAGGCGAAGCTGCCCGGCCGTTTCCGTTTCAACATCGTCAAGAGCGGTGCGCTGGGCGGTGAAAAGGAAGTGGCGGAAAATATCCGGCTGGGCTCGGTGCAGGCGAGCCTTTCGACAGTCTCCTCGCTTTCGGGCTGGGTGCCGGAACTGCAAATCCTCGATCTGCCTTTCCTGTTCCGCGATGCCGACCATGTGCGCAAGGTGGTGACGGGCGAGACTGGCACTGATCTGAAGACCAAGCTCGCCGCCCAGCAATTCATCGCCGCCGATTTCATCAACTACGGCGCGCGCCATCTTCTGACCAAGGAACCGGTAACCCGGCCGGAGCAGCTGGAAGGCAAGAAAATCCGCGTCATCCAGAGCCCGCTGCACACCAAACTGTGGAGCGCCTTCGGCACCACGCCGGTCGGCATCCCGATCACCGAGACCTATAATGCGCTGGCAACCGGCGTGGCTGATGCCATGGATCTCACCAAGTCCGCCTATGCCGGCTTCAAGCTTTACGAGGTCGTGCCGTATCTGACGGAAACCGGCCACATCTGGGCTTCAGGCGTGGTCTATTACGGTGCGACCTTCTGGAACCAGCTGGATGACGAAGAGAAGAAGGTTCTCCTGGAAGCATCGAGCGAAGGCGCGCAATATTTCAACCAGCTGATCGTCGAGGACGAAGTGAAGTCCGTCGAGCTTGCGCTTTCCAAGGGCGGTAAGGTGCTGCAGCCGGAAGCGCTGGACGAATGGCGCAAGGGCGCGCAGGGCGTCTGGCAGGATTTCGCCGGCATTGTCGGCGGCATCGAGAAGATACAGGCTGTGCAGTCGGCCTGATAATACGGGCCTTCAAAATCAGGAAACCCCGTGTGCTCTTCGGGCGCACGGGGTTTCTTTTGTTCGGTATCAGTGCGAAGCGCCGGAGCCGCCAACGGCAACGATGGAGTAGGGCTGGCCTTCCACCGCAAGCGTGCGGGTTTCCTTCAGGCTTTCCGCATCCACCACGCGCACCAGCGAATGGCGCGGATCGGAAATTGCGATCTGACCGTCGGCAACGGCGAGACGCGGACGCGGATCGCGCCAATGGCCATCCTTGCTGTAGGGTTCGGTGACCTTCGCCTTGCGGGTGATGGCGCCTTCCAGCACGTCAAGCACATGCAGGTCGCCATCTTCCGTCAGGATATAGGCATTGCGCGGATTGGCGGGGTCGAGGATGAAATCGACGCGCCGGGTCGGCAACTCCACCAGACGGAAGGCGTCCTTGCTGTCAGGATCGATCAGGACGACCTTGTCCTCACCGTAGTTTCCAAGGAAAAACTGCATGGATTTGCCGCCGAGCAGCGTGCCGGTATAGGCTTTCGGGAAATCTTCCGGATAGGCCAGCATTTCGAGCTTCGGACCATCCGTGCCGCCCGGCCGGGCAACGAGAATGCCTTCCTTGCAGCCAAAGGCCGCAAGCCGTGCGGATGTCGCCTCACCGTGCAGATCGGTGCATGTCGCCTGTTCACCAACCTGCTTGCCTTCCCTGTCAAGAACGCGCAGCCCGATGCGGGGCGGCAGCGTGTCGGGTTTGGTTTCGATCTGCGTGTTGGGTACGGACACCAGAACGTAACGGCCCATGGTCACCGCCACGCCATGATGTGGGGCGGTCGTATCGACGGTGCGGACCTTTGCCTTGCCGTCCAGCAGGGTGGCCTCATCGATGATCTCAGCCTTGCCGCCACGGTCGTAGAAGAGGATCGCATGGTCATCGTGGGGCACGACGTGGAACGGCCGTTTGCCTTCGAAGGTAACGGGCAGCAGCGCCGTATCTTCCACATCCAGATCGCGATGCTCGCCGTGGTCGGAAAAGACGATGCCGGTCTTGATCACATGCACGATATCCGAATCTGACTGTGTGGCGAAAACAGTCTTGCCGGAGGCGCTGGCGGTCAGTGCCGCATAGCCCTTGAGGTCGTAGTGTCCGAGTTCCTTGCCGGTTTCGAAATTGATGGCGCGCACCACCGGCTGGGTGTGATCGGCGATGAAGAGACGCCATTCCTTGACGCTGTCGCCGCTTTCTTCCGCCTGCGCCACGCCAGAGGCCAGCGGCAGGGTGAGGGCAAGGCACGTGGCAAGCGCGCTCATGCCAAGGTGCTGTTGAAGGGAAAATCTCATGGTGTTCCTTCCAGACGTTATCATCCCTGTGCGGATACGAACCGGTGTCGGCTCTGAAGGATGATTGTAATGTTATTACGTTACGAGATTGCGTATTAGCATTACGTGCGGGGTCGATGTCAACCGATGCGGACGTCTTGGTGCGGAAAAATCTGGATGGAGACAGTGAGGCGAGAAAAAGGGAGGCGGGAGGAGGCAAGTGACGCTTCAGCGTCAGGCCGTATTTCCCGAAGGGCTGTAAAGCCGGAAAAAAAGCAGGCGCATCGCTGCGCCTGCCTCCATCAGTTTTAGCGGATATCCGCAGGCAGAACGTCCGAAGGGATGTTCTGGTAGGAAACCGGACGCGTGAAGCGGCGGATCGACATGGTGCCAACCGAGGTTGCGCCGAAGTTCGTCGAAGCCGGGTAAGGGCCGCCGTGAACCATGGCTTCGGACACTTCCACGCCGGTCGGGAAACCGTTGGCGAGAACGCGGCCTGCCTTGCGCTCCAGGATCGGCAGCAGCTTGCGGCCGAGTTCGGCGTCGCCACCGTCAAGATGCAGGGTTGCGGTCAGCTGGCCTTCGAAGCTCTTTGCGACTTCCAGCATTTCTTCCGGGCTATCGACCGTGACGATCAGGCCGAGCGGTCCGAAAACCTCTTCGGCAAGCGCGTGGTTGGCAACCCAGTCCTTGCCCGAAACGCGGAACAGGTAGGGCGTTGCATTGCGCAGATCGCAGGTGGTGGTCAGCACGTCACGCACGCCGTTGCCGGCGGCGATACGATCGCGGCCGTCACGATAGGCAGCGGCAATGCCGTCGGTCAGCATGACCTGCGGGCCGACTTCGGAAAGAGCTGCACGTGCGGTTTCGGCAACCGCATCCGCCTGCGAGGCGAGAACGACGGCGATGCCGGGATTGGTGCAGAACTGGCCGGCACCCATGGTCAGCGAACCGGCCCAGCCCTTGGCGATGGCTTCACCGCGAGCGGAAACAGCTTCCGGCAGCAGGAACATCGGGTTCACGGAACCGAGTTCGCCGAAGAAGGGGATCGGCTCGGGGCGCTGGGCGCAGAGATCGAACAACGCGCGGCCGCCGGCGAGCGAGCCGGTAAAGCCGACCGCCTTGATGCGCGGATGCTGCACGAGCGCGGAACCGACATCGCGGCGGCCGCCCTGGATCAGCGAGAAGACGCCGGGATGCAGATTGTGCTTCTTGACGGCGGCCAAAACGGCTTCGGCAACGATTTCACCGGTGCCGGGATGGGCGGAATGGCCCTTGACGACAACCGGGCAGCCGGCAGCCAGAGCGGCGGCGGTGTCACCGCCGGCCGTGGAGAAGGCGAGCGGGAAGTTCGACGCGCCAAAGACGGCGACAGGGCCAATCGGGCGCTGCATCAGGCGGATATCCGGGCGCGGCAGCGGCTGGCGATCCGGCAGCGCTTCGTCGTGGCGGCGGTCGAGATAATCACCCTTGCGGATATGCGAGGCGAACAGGCGGAGCTGGCCAACGGTGCGGCCACGTTCGCCCTGCAGGCGTCCTGCGGGCAGGCCGGTCTCGGACGAGCCGATTTCGGTGATGGCGTCGGCGCGTGCTTCAATCTCATCGGCGATGGTGTCGAGGAATGCGGCGCGCTCTTCGCGGGTGGTGTAGCCATAGCTCCAGAAGGCTTCTTCAGCGGCTTCCGCAGCCTTGTTCACCAGATCGACCGTGCCGACCGAAAAATCGAAAGCCTCGCCATGTGCAGGCTCGCTGCGGAATTTTGCATCCGTTGCGACCCATTCTCCTGCAACCAGATGTTTGCCGTGCGGCTTGAAACTCATTGTGCTCATCCCTGAAAATCTGATCCTGTGTGGAAAATCCACCCGATACCGTGACATGGGACCGAAAGGCGATAGCGTCAACGCCATCAGCCGCGATCCTCGCCCGGTCGCCTTCTGCATTAGCCCGTGTGGGGCCGCAACGAAAGGCGGTTTCGCAACTATTTGATCAAAAAGTGTGATTAATTGGGCGAGACGTGAAAAAGACCCGCTTCCGTTTACGCGCACGGCGTTTTATATGACGTCATGATGACAAATAGACTTCCGAAATACATCGCCTGGTCGGTTCTTCTGCTGATCGTGATCGTTACAATCTGCCCGATCGGCTTTCGGCCTCACACGCTGACGACGGTGGGGATAGACCGTGCCGCCGCCTTCGCTTTCTGCTCGGCGGCTTTCGTGTTTGCCTATCCGCGCCACTGGCTCGCCGTCATCGTTGCGGGTGTCACTGCAGCTTTTGGTATCGAAGCGCTGCAGTTTCTGTCGCCCACACGTCATCCGCATCTGATGGATGCTGCCGTGAAAGCCGCCGGCGCCATAGCCGGCGGGCTTTTCACCATTACCTGTCTGCTGTTCAGGGGACGACTGACCGCCGGCTGACTGGGAAGCCTGCGGTCAATTATCTTGCTCAGCCTTGCCCGCTCGCCAGCCCGAAACGGCCATGCGACAGGGTGCGCTCGATACCGCGCAGCTCCGCCAGCCCTTTCAGCCGGCCGATGGCGGGATAACCGGGCTGCGCCCCGCGCGTCAGGTCGTCGAGGATTTCCTGCCCGTGATCGGGCCGCATCGGGATGGTGTGATCTTCACGGCCTTCGGCGCGACGACGGGATTCTTCCGACAGAAGTGCGGCGATGACGGCGACCATGTCGGTGCCGCCCTCCAGATGTTCATCCTCAAAGAAGGAGCAGGGCACGGTATCGGTGTCACGCGTCACATTGCGCAGATGCACGAAATGGATGCGATCGGCAAAACGGCTGGCGATGAAGGGCAGGTCGTTATCCGCCCGCGCCCCGAGCGAACCGGTGCAGAGCGTAACGCCATTGGCGCGGCTATCGACCTTTGAGAGCATATGGGCGTAATCGGCTTCCGTTGAGAGAATGCGCGGCAGGCCGAGCAGGGGCCATGGCGGATCATCGCCGTGAGCGCAGATATTGATGCCGACCTCTTCGGCAACCGGCGTCACCTCCGACAGAAAGTCGATCAGGTTCTGTTGCAGCCTTTCACGGTTGATACCGTGATAGGAGCGCAGTTTTTCGAGAAGCTGGGCGAGCGTATAACCATCCGCCGAGCCGGGCAGGCCCGCGCCGATATTGCGACCGAGAGCTGCGATTTTCGTGTCGGGCATGTCGGCGAAGCGTTTTGCCGCTTCCTCTACCAGCCACTCCGGATAATCGGCCTTCGCGGCGGGGCGCTTCAGAATATGAATGTCGAAGGCTGCGAAATCGGGAAGATCGAAACGCATCGCCTTTGCGCCGTGTCTGGTTTCCCAGCGCAGGTCGGTGCGGGTCCAGTCCAGCACGGGCATGAAGTTGTAGCAGACGGTGCGGATGCCGGAGGCGGAGAGGCGGCGCAGCGTCTCCTGCCAGTTGGCGATATGGTTTTTCCAGTCGCCGGTCTGCGTCTTGATCTCTTCGGAAACCGGCACGCTTTCGACCACGTCCCAATAAAGCCCGCCGGTCTTGATCGCCTCATGCCGCTTGGCGATCTCGTCCACCGGCCAGACATCGCCGGTGGTGATATGATGCAGCGCGCTGACGATGCCTTCCGCGCCTGCCTGAGCCGCATCCTGAACCGTGACCTTGTCGACCGGGCCGAACCAGCGCCATGTATGTCTCATGTTTAATCCTCAAATATCATTCTGCGGAAAATGTCAGTTGCACCTTGCAGGCGGCGGAGCGGTCTCCGGCCTGTTCGAATGCGGCTTTCGCGTCTTCCAGCGGGAAGCTGTGGGAAATGATCGGCCGCACATCGATCCCTCGCGAGGAGATCAGGCCGGCGGCGATGGCGAACTCCTCGTGGAAACGCTGTGAGCCGCGCCAGAGGATTTCCTTGCCCACCAGCGCATTGAGCGGAATGGTGATATCGCCGGTGACGCCCACCTGCACGATGGCGCCGCGGGGGCGCACGCAGGCAAAGGCCGTGCGAAGCGCGGGGCCGGCAGCGGAGCAATCGAAAATGACGTCGAAATAACCCTTGTTTTCCTGATAGGGCAAAAGCGCTTCTGCGTCCTTCGCGACATTGATGGTGCGGTCTGCGCCCATGGCGGGTGCGCGTTCCAGCGCCGCATCGCTCAAGTCGGTGGCGACGATGACGCTCGCGCCGGCATGGCGGGCGGCGGCGATGGTAAGAAGGCCGATGGGGCCAGCGCCGGTTACCAAAACCTTGGCCCCGGTCAGATCGCCTGCCTGGGCGACGGCATGCAGGCAGACGGCGAGCGGTTCGGTGCAGGCGGCCTCGGCGGGCGAGGTGGCGTCTGAAAATGCCGCGCATTGTTTGGCGGGAACCACCAGCCGGTCGCGGAACATGCCCTGCTCATGCGGCAGGCGCATGGCGCTGCCCATGAAGCGCATCTCGAGGCAATGGATCGGCTGGCCCTTCAGGCAGAAGTGGCAATGACCGCAGGGCTGCGAAGGGTTGACGGCGACGAGCTGGCCGATGGCAAGCCCGCTGACGCCCGCCCCCAAAGCCGCCACATGGCCGGATGCCTCGTGGCCGCAGATGATCGGCTCGCGCACCCTGACCGGGCCGAAACCGCCATCCTGATAATAATGAAGATCGGAGCCGCAGATGCCGCCGGCCGCCATGGTCAGCAGCACTTCACCGGGGCCGGGGCCATCGGTATCCTGTGTTTCGACGCGGATGTCCTTCGCGCCGTGTAGACGTGCCACGCGTGTCTGCATGACGGGGTCCTTTCGAATGCATTCATATCGGAAAAGCTGCGCGACGCCGGGCCGCGCAGGTCTGGTTCGATCAGCGGATGAGGCCGAGCTGGGTCGGTAGCCACAGCGTTACCGATGGTATGAAGGTGATCAGCGCCAGTGCCACAAAAAGCGGGATCATCCAGGGCAGGATGGCGAGCGTGGTCCGCTCCACCGACATTTTCGAAATACGAGACAGGACGAAGAGCACCATGCCGACAGGCGGGGTCAAAAGACCGATCATCAGGTTCAGCGTGACGATCAGGCCGAGATGCACCGGATCGATACCGTAGCGCGCGGCGACCGGCATCAGGATCGGCACCAGAATGCTGATGGCGGCGATGGTGTCGAGAAACGCGCCGACCACGAGAAGCAGGATGTTGACGATGATGAGGAAGGTCCACCAGTTGTCCGTCATCGCGAACATGAAGTCGGAGAACAGCTGGGCCGCCTGGCTCACCGTCAGCAGCCATGCGAAGATCGATGCGGCCGTGACGATGAAAAGAACCGAGGCGGTCGTCTCGATCGTATCGAAACTGGCCTTGGCCAATGTCTTGAATGTCATGGTACGGTAACGCACCAGCCCGAGGAAGAGCGACCAGAGGACCGCAGCGACCGCCGCTTCGGTCGGGGTGAACCAGCCCATCGTCATGCCGCCGATCAAAAGCACCGGCGTCATCAGCGCCATCACGGCTGAGAAGTCGTAGTACCAGTCCAGCGCGACAAGCAGGGCGAGGCCGATAAGGACCGCGACATTGAGCGACAGACCGGCAAGGATCATCAGATAGACAGCAACCGGAAAGCTCAGAACGATCACGATTTCCAGCGACGCAGAAAGAAGTTTTTTCAGTTCGAAGGGCGTGTCGGAACCCCAGCCCTTGCGTTTTGCGAAAATATAGACCGTCAACATCATCAGCACGGTCATGACGACGCCGGGAATGATGCCTGCCATGAACAGCGCGCCGATAGAGGCGTTGGCCATCATGCCGTAGATCACGAAGGGCAAGGATGGCGGAAAAATCGGCCCGAGCGTCGCCGAGGCGGCGGTGACGCCGACGGCCGCTTCGACCGGATAGCCGTGATCCTTCATGGCCTTGATCTCGATGGTGCCGATGCCTGCGGCATCCGCAAGCGCTGTGCCCGACATGCCGGAAAAAACCACCGAACCGATGATGTTGACCTGCGCCAGTCCACCCTTCATCCAGCCGACGAGCGCCAGTGCGAAGCGGTAGATGCGGCTTGTGACCCCTGCGATGTTCATCAGATTGCCGGCGAGGATGAAGAACGGCACGGCGATGAGCGGGAAGCTTTCGACGCCGGCGATCATGCGCTGGGCCGCGATGATATCGGGCGCCACGTCGTAGAGGATGAGATAAAGAAGCGAGCTGACGGCCATGGAAACGGCCACCGGCGTGCCGATGATGAGAAGCAGAAGAAATGAACCGATGAGCAAAAGCATGGTCTAGATTCCCTGTGTGCTTACGGCTTCCTGAGCCTTTTCACGCACGGTTTGCTTGCCGGTGATGTCCTTGATGAAATTGTGCAGGGCACGCAGGAACATCAGCGCGAAAGCGGCGAAAACGGTGTAGAAGACAATGCCGCGCGGCAGGTCGACGGTGACCATTCGCTCATCACCCACGATTTCGAGATAACGCCACATCAGCCAGGTGATGTAGGCGAAGAAACCGATGGTGATGAGATCGACGATCAACTCCAGAAAACGCCCGACGGGCTTCGGCACGAAGCGGTAGATCAGGTCGACGTGAATGTGCCGAAACATACGCACGCACATGACCGAACCCAGAAAAACGACGACGACGAGGCAATTGGCGGCAATTTCTTCCGTCCATGCGAAGCTGTCGTTCAACACGTAACGGGTGAAGAATTGCAGGAAGACGGAAAGGCCCATGCCCCAGAAAACGGCAAGGGTTATCCAGTCTTCCACGGCATAGGGCGAAAGATCGACGGGGCCGGTACCTTCTTCGAAGGCATGCGCCATTTCTTCCACACTGATGGGTGTGTTTTGATGGTCGGTCATTGGCGGGAACTCCAGTCCGAATGTCTCGGTTGAGGATATCCCGGCGCCTGACGACGCCGGGACAGGCTCACGCATTATTTGATGGCGCGGATGGCGTCCCAGTCGGCCTTTTCGTAGCCGAAGTCTTCAAGCTTCACCTTTTCGATGACGTTTTTCTCGAAGTCGGCCTTGTCCACCTCGGCGACAGTGATGCCCTTGGATTTGAACTCGTCGACCAGCGCCTTTTCACGGGCTTCGATCGTCTTCGTCGTGCGGGCCGCCGCTTCCTGCATCACCTCGGTGAAGATTTTCTTGTCTTCATCCGAAAGGCTCGCCCAGCGGGTTTTCGAGACGAGGGTGTTGAGGTGATCGACGATGTGGCCCGTCAGAACGATGTTCTTCTGGACTTCGTAGAATTTCTTCGCCTCGATCGTCGTCAACGGGTTTTCCTGCGCCTCGACGGTGCCGTTCTGAAGAGCCAGATAGACTTCAGCAAAGGCGATCGGCGTCGTGTTGGCGCCGCAGGCGCGCGGCATGGCCAGATAAGCCGGAACGTCGGGAACGCGCATTTTCAGGCCGGCCATGTCACCGCATTTTTCAATCGGCCGGTTGGATGTGGTGTGGCGCGTCCCATAATAGCTGACGGCGACGATGTGGTTGCCGGTCTTGTCCTCGTAGCCCTTGGCGAGCTTCTTGAAGACATCGCTTTTGGTATAGGAGATCAGATGACCGGGATCGCGGAAGATATAGGGAAAATAGGTGACGCCGATGGGCTTGTGATCGCGTGCGGCGAAGCTTGAACCCGAAATGATGATGTCAACCGTGCCGAGCTTCAGGCCCTGGTTGATATCGGCCTCCTTGCCCAGCTGAGACGCCGGGAAAACGTCGATCTTGTAGCGGCCGTCTGTCCGCTTGGCGATCTCTTCGGCGGCCCACACCGAATCCGTGTGGAACGGCTCCGAGGTCTCATAGACATGCGCCCATTTGAGCGCGGTTTGCGCCTGCGCCGCCATGGCCGAAAGCAGGATGGCAGCGGTTGCACCCATTAAAGTCGACAATCTGATTTTCATTCTTAACTCCTCCCGAATTAAAGCCAGATTTCTGTTTGTCCGTCACCGGTTGCGGCAACGGTCACTCTTCTCCGATCGTTTCCTCCCCGAAACTCTCGGAAAATCTCTTTTGCGACAGCGTCAGATGCTGTCGCATCGCCTCGCGCGCGCCTTCCGGGTCATTTGCCGCGATCGCGTCGCGGATCACCCGATGTTCCTGCACGGCGAGGATCCAGGTATGCGGTCCCTCGAAATAGCTGGCGAGCTTTTCGAAATAGGGTGAAAGGCTGCGCTCGTCATAGATCAGGCCGGTAAAGCGATTGAGCGTCGAATTGCCGATGATATCGGCGATAGCGGTGTGAAAGGCGCGGTCGAGATTGAGGGCCTGCGGCGAATTATCGAGCGCGCCGGCCATGCGTTCGATGATGTCGTCGAGCTTGACGATGAATTCCGGTGTGGCGAGCCTTGCGGCCTCTTCCGCAATAGCGCTTTCGATGATGCAGCGCGCCTGCAGGATTTCGAACGGACCATGCGCATCCGGCAGAGGCGGCTTTTGCGTGTCCGGTTTGCGCGATGCGTTTACATAGACGCCCGAACCCATGCGGATGTGGATATGGCCTTCCACTTCCAGCACGATCAACGCTTCCCGCACTGTCGGGCGGGATACGCCGAAGCGTTCTGCAAGGTCGCGTTCCGCCGGGAGGCGCTGACCATCCGTCAGTTCCCCGCTCTCGATGAGCAAGCGAATTTGTTCCGCGACCAGCCGGTAAAGGCGGCGCGGCTCCAGAGCCACAAACATGATACCCTCCCAGCGCGAAGGTCTCCCCCCATCGCGCAAGCGGTAAGATTGTCTTACCAATTTCATTAGGGAACATTTATGCGGTGCTGTCAATCGGACCGTGAGTGGAAAATTGCGTTGCTCCAGATCGAAGGATGTAAGAAGCAAGAAACGGGTGGAGACGAACGCGCTTTAGTGGTTTTCTGTGAGGCGTTAGGAGAAATGCAATGAACGCCAACATCATGCTGAATGAAGACATCACCCCCATTGGAACCGATTACGAGACGGTGCGCGGGGTTATCGAGCTTTTGACGCTGGATTATCGCGAGCAACCCTCCCTCGAAGCCATTGCCGCAAGGCTCGGCCAGTCGCCGACGCAATTGCAGAAAACCTTCACCCGTTGGGCGGGACTTTCGCCCAAGGCTTTCCTGCAGGCAGTGACGCTCGATCATGCCAAGAGGTTGCTGCGCGAGGAAGATCTGCCGCTGCTCGAAACCTCGATCGAGGTCGGCATGTCGGGGCCGGGCCGCCTGCACGATCTGTTCGTCACCCATGAGGCCATGTCACCCGGCGAATGGAAGGCCAAAGGCGGCGGGCTGACGATCCGTTATGGTTTCCACGCCTCGCCCTTCGGCCTTGCATTGGTCATGGTGACGGATCGCGGCCTTGCCGGCTGCGCTTTTGCCGATCCGGGCGAAGAAAGAGCCTGTTTCGAGGATATGGCCGGCCGCTGGCCGAATGCCGATTATGTCGAAGATCGCGAGACGACCGCGCCTTACGCCGCCCGCATTTTCGAGCCGTCTTTGTGGGCGGCGGACAGGCCGCTGCGTGTCGTGTTGCTCGGCACGGATTTTCAGGTGCGGGTGTGGGAAAGCCTGCTGAAAATCCCGATGGGCCGCGCCGTCACTTATTCGCATATTGCCTGCGATATCGGCCAGCCCACCGCATCCCGCGCCGTGGGTGCAGCAGTCGGCGCCAACCCGGTCTCCTTCGTCGTCCCCTGCCACCGCGCCGTTGGCAAAAGCGGGGCGCTGACGGGTTATCACTGGGGGTTGACCCGCAAGCGGGCGATGCTTGGTTGGGAGACGGGTAAGGTTTGAGCGGGTTGGATTGTCTTTATTGTGTCTGGCTTGGCCTCTTTGACCCCGGTTTGTATTGACAGGCTTCTTCATACGCGACGTCATCCTCGGGCTTGACCCGAGGACCCATGTCCCACCGCTTGTGGATCCTCGCCTCAAGGGCGAGGATGACGGTGGAGGGACAAGGCTGGCGTTGGGGGTGGCGAGCGGTGTCCTGCGAATGGCCTGCCGCCCGTAAATGGCCTGATGCAGCCTAAACCAGTTCCATCAACGCCCGCGCCGCCGCCTCATCCGTGATCAGCGTGTTGCAGCCGGTGCGTTTGATGGTGGCGCGAATGGCGATGGCGCGATGGGCGCCGCCGGAGGCGAGAACGATGTGTTTGGCCTTGCGCAGCGTATCGAGATCGATCGCCATGGCACGCTGGTTGATGGGGTGATCGACCGAGCGGCCTTCCGCATCGATGAAGTTGAACATCGTATCGCAGACGCAGCCGGCATCGATGAGTTCCCGCAACGTCTCCTTCGAAATGAAGCCTTCCGACAGCGAGGTGGAGTGCGGGCCGATATCGCCACAGGAGACGATGGCGATATCCAGTGTCTCGGCCAGATCGTAGAGCGTGGCAAGCCCGCATTTTTCGATCAGCGCCCGTTTGGTCTCGACGGAATCCACCAGCAGCGGGGCGAGAAACATGTAACATTCTGCGCCGAGCGCGCTTGCCAGCCGCCAGGTGTAATCGAGCGGGTTGGTCTGGTGCACGGCGACGATACCGCCGAGCAGCGAGACGACCTTACAGTTTTCCCGGCGCGGCGGGCGAAAGCTGGAAAGCGAGGCGGTCATGGTGCGGCCCCAGCCGACACCGATGGTGGCGCCGTTCGGCACCGCTTCGGAGAGAAACTGCCCAAGCGCCAGACCCACGGCCTTGGCCGTGCCTTCGGCGCTGGTCTTGCCAGAAGATTGGCCGGGGGAGGGAATGATCACCGCCTCATCCAGCCCGTAAGCCGCCTCCAGCTGGCCGGCCAGTGCAACGAAATCCTCGATCCCCTCGTTGATCCAGATCTGCACTTCCGAGCGCTTCATCGCTTCGTCCAGAAGCCGGATGACGGTGGAGCGGCTGATGCCGAGTTTCTCGGCAACATCTTTCTGGGTCATGCCCTGGTTATAATAGAGCCATGCGGCGCGCAGCCGCAGAGACGCCGCTTCCGAATAGGCCGTATGGGTTTCTCTTCTCAGTTTCGCCACGGTTTCCGCCATTCCTTATGTGCGGCCGAGTATCGCAGGCGTGAAACTTATGTCAATTGCGATGCGCAAATGTCTTGACTTTTGGCCCTGTCGCTTGCGATAGTCGGAGCCGGACAGAACCGCGATTTCGGCCTTGGGCGCACCCATGGTGCGGGAACGAAAAGACGGCTTGGCAAGTTTTGAAGAGATCATGAAGGATCATTCGGTATGACGTCTAAACTCGAACAACTTCGCGCCATCACAACAGTTGTTGCCGATACCGGCGATATCGAGGCGGTTGCGCGCCTGAAGCCGGTGGATTGCACCACCAACCCCACCATCGTTCTCAAAGCACTCGGCACACCGGCCTTTGCGGATGCGGTGAAAGAAGCCGTCGCATGGGGCAAGAAGCAGGGCGGCCAGTCCGACGCCGTTGTCGCAGCCGTTGCTGACCGTCTCGCCATTTCCGTGGGTGCGGCTCTCGCTGGTCTCGTTCCCGGCCGCGTCTCCACCGAAGTGGATGCCGACCTCTCTTTCGATACGCAGGCCTCCATCGCCAAGGCGCATCAGATCATCGCGTCCTATAAGGAGCGCGGCATCGAGCGTGAACGCATCCTCATCAAACTCGCCTCCACCTGGGAAGGCATCAAGGCGGCTGAGGTTCTGCAGTCCGAAGGCATCGACTGCAACCTGACGCTGCTGTTCTCGCAGGCTCAGGCAATTGCCTGCGCGGAGGCCAAGGCCTTCCTCATCTCGCCCTTCGTTGGCCGTATCCTCGACTGGTACAAGAAGTCGACCGGCGAGACCTACACTGCCGAAACCGATCCGGGCGTCGTGTCCGTGCGCAGCATCTATAATTATTACAAGGCCAACGGCATCAATACCGTCGTGATGGGCGCGTCCTTCCGCAACGTCGGCGAAATCGAAGCGCTGGCCGGTTGTGACCGGTTGACGATCAGCCCGGCGCTGCTGGAAGAGCTGGACAAGGACACCGGCACGCTGGTGCGCCAGCTTTCGCCTGATAATGCCAAGCCGGCGCCGCTGGAATCGCTCGACGAAAAGGCGTTCCGCTGGGCGATGAACGAGGATGCGATGGCCACCGAGAAGCTGTCGGAAGGCATCCGTCTGTTCGCCAAGGATCTGGTGTCGCTGCGCGACATGGTTCGCAAGGAACTGACGCTGGCTGCCGCCTGATAAAAAAAAGGGGAACAATCCACGTTCCCCTTGCGTTTACACAGCATAAATCTCCAGTCACTCAAAACGCGATCGGGCCCCTGCCGGTCGCGTTTTTTTGTGCGTTTCAGTCGTGTCCGTTTCCTGTCGCCACTTCGGAGATGCGCTTTGCCGCATCGCGGATCAGCGCCTCGCAGGCCTCGCGGGTCGGGGCCTTGCCGCCGAGCGGTGTGATATAGGGGCAGGTAATGACGGCAAGGGCGGTGCCGTCCAGCGTCAGCACCGGGGCGGAAATATTGCGCACGCCGGCGGTCTGAAGACTGTCCATGGATTCGAAACCGTTGCTGCGCACTTGCCGCAGCCGTTCGTCAAGGTCTTGAGGCACGGTTTCGCCGCTGCCGCGCACCTGCTCGGTGATCATGATCTGGCGTTGCGCTTCTGTCTGGAAGGCCAGCAGCACATGGCCGGAACCGGTGTGGAACAGGCTCATCTGCGCGCCCACGCGCAGGGACATGGCCCAATAGGTGGAGGATTCCTGCTGGGCGATGACGACGACGCTACCTCGATCGTAAACGGCCAGATGGCAGGCCTGCTGGGCGCTGGCTGAAAAATCGCGCATCACGGGTGCAGCAAAGGAGACGAGGCGGCGGATCGGCGCATGGAAATGCGCCAGGCCGAACATTTTCAGCGTCAGCGAAAACCGGTCACCCTCAAGCCGCTGCACATAACCGCGGCGCACCAGCCGATCCAGCATGCGGTAAAGCTCGTTGGGGCTCTTGCCGACGGCCTTGGCGATCTCGATCTGCGTCAGCCCGCCATCGGTGCGGGCGAGAAGCTCGAGAATGTCCAGCCCCTTGTCGAGGGCGGGAGCGCGATATCGTTCGCTGTCGTCGTCGGTCATGGAGCCTCGATGCGTTTTGCGCGGTTACGGCGCAAGTTTGCTTGACGTTATATGAATACCGCGTTTACATATGAATTGTCGATCCATATTTGAGATCATCGAAATTCGGCGGCCTGAACCACGAAGGACGGGCGCGCTATAGCGGGAGGCTATTCATGGTGCAGGATTTTAACGGCCGGACAGTGGTGATCACCGCCGCCGGTCAGGGTATCGGTCGGGCGACCGCCGAGCGGTTCATATCGCTCGGCGCGCGCGTCATTGCCACCGATATCAATGAACAGGCCCTTTCCACCCTGAAGGGTGCGGAAACCCGCGTGCTGAACGTGCTTGATGGCAATGGCGTGAAGGATTTCGCCGCCGATATCGGCCATGCGGATGTACTGTTCAATTGCGCCGGTTTCGTTCATTCCGGCACCATTCTCGACTGCGAGGAAAAGGACTGGGATTTCTCCTTCGATCTCAACGCCAAGGCCATGTACCGCACCTGCCGCGCCTTCCTGCCCGGCATGCTGGAAAAGGGCAAGGGCGCAATCGTCAACATGTCGTCTGTCGCATCAAGCGTGAAGGGCGTGCCGAACCGTTTCGCTTATACCGCCTCCAAAGCGGCCGTCGTGGGTTTGACGAAGGCCATCGCCGCCGATTTCGTTACCAAGGGTATTCGCTGCAACGCCATCTGCCCCGGCACGGTCGATAGCCCGTCCTTGCATGACCGCCTGCGCGCCACCGGCAATTACGAGCAGGCGCTCGCGGATTTCATTGCCCGCCAGCCGATGGGCCGCATCGCGACACCGGAAGAAATTGCCGCGCTCGTCACTTATCTTGCTTCAGATGAAGCAGGGTTCACCACCGGCCAGATCCATGTGATCGATGGCGGCTGGACGGGCTGAGCTTTTTCAAGGGAAAGAAGAGAGGCGACCGGCGTAAAAGCCGGTCGCCTTTTTTCATTCAGACGACGGCGCTTCCGGCCATCAGTGCAAGCACGAGGAAGACCAGGAAGATCACCACGGCGATGAAGAACAGGATTCGGGCCACGCCCGCCGCCGCTGCCGAAATGCCGGTAAAGCCGAATACGCCCGCGATCAAAGAAATAACAAAGAAAATAAGAGCCCATTTCAGCATGGAGCTTCCCCTTCTGCTTAATTTTCAAGAGTCTGCCACCTAGCAGCTGACTCTCGAAAATGACGCGCAAAAGGCGAAAATGTTCCATGCGCCCGCAAAAATCGTTGTTTTAAATCCCTTTTTCAGCCGCCGCGTCGATCCGGCGGGCTTTCCAGGTGGTGCGGATGAAGGTGGCGACGAAAGCAAGGCTCATGAACAGCACGATGGTGGGGGCCGGCGCACTGTCGATCAGGAAGCTCAGCCATATGCCTGACAGTGATGAGACGACCGCCACCATGATGGCCACGACAAGCATGGCGGAAAAGCGCCGTGTCAGCAGGAAGGCGATGGCGCCGGGGGTAACCAGCATGGCGACCGAGAGGATGATGCCCACCGCCTTCAGAGCGCCGACCACGGTGAGCGACAGAACCATCAGCAGACCATAGTGGAGAATGCGCACCGGCAGGCCGATCGCCTTGGCATGTTGCGGATCGAAAGCATTGACCAGCAGATCCTTGCGCAGCAGACCAAGAAACAGCGTGGCGAAAAGCGCGATCAGGCCGGTCTCCAGCATGTCCGAGGGCGCAATGCCCAGCATGTCGCCGAAGAGGATGTGGTCCAGGTGCATGTCGCTCTGCACCTTCACGTAAAGCACCAGCCCCAGCCCGAACATGCCGGAAAAGACGATGCCGAGCACCGTGTCTTCCTTTATGCGGCTGTTTTCCTTGATGAAACCGGTGCCGAGTGCGCAGATCATGCCGGCGATGAAAGCGCCAATGGACAGCGGAATTCCGACGATATAGGCAACCACCACGCCGGGCAACACGGCATGAGACACCGCATCCCCCATCAGCGACCAGCCCTTCAGCACCAGAAAACAGGACAGCATCGCCATGGGCACCGCGATCATCAGGGTGATCACGAAGGCATATTGCATGAAGGGCAGCTGAAACGGCAGGATGGCGAGTTCGAGATAATCGCTCATGGTGTTTCCCCCAATGCCTTGCGGGCCTTGGCTCTGGAGGCGAGCAGGCCGTGTTTGGGCGCAAATACAAAGGCTGTCAGGAAGATTGCCGTCTGTAGCACAACGATGACACCGCCGGTCGCGCCATCGAGGAAATAGCTGAGATAAGCGCCGAAGAAGCTGGTGGCCGCACCGATGATGAGGCTCATCAGGATCAGCCGCTCGAAACGGTCGGTCAGGAGATAGGCGGTGGCACCCGGCGTCACCACCATGGCAACGACAAGGAAAGCGCCGACCGTCTGCAAAGCCGCAACCGTGGAGGCGGCGAGCAGGGTGAAGAAGACCACTTTCAACAGTTCCGGTTTCAGCCCCACGGTGCGGGCGTGGTTCTCATCGAAGAAGACGACCATGAAGTCGCGCCATTTCACGGCCAGCACCAGCAGGCTGATGCCGCCGATCAGCGCCAGCTGGATGGTGTCTTCGGTGGTGATTGCCAGAATATTGCCGAGCACGATGGTCTGGATATTGATCGAGGTGGGCGATAGCGAGACCATGAACAGCCCCAGCCCGAAAAATGAGGTGAAGATCAAACCAATGATCGCGTCTTCCTTCAGCCGTGTCTTCTGGTTGAGGAAGAGCATGGAACCGGCCGCCAACCCGCCGGAAAGAAAAGCCCCAAGCGAAAACGGCAGGCCGAGCATATAGGCACCGGCGACACCCGGAACGATGGCATGGGACAGCGCATCGCCGATCAGCGACCAGCCCTTCAGCATCAGATAGGCCGACAGAAAACCGCAGACGCCGCCGACCAGCGCGCTGACCCAGATGGCGTTCAGCATGTAGCCATAGGTGAAGGGCTCAAGAAGGCTGTTTATCATCGGCTTTTTCCTTCGGAGCGCTGGGATCCTGCCCGTTCTTTCCGTAGATCACGAAGGGCCGCTCGTCATCGGTGATCACCTTCACCCGCCGCGGATCGGCATCGTTGTGCAGTTCGGCCCCGCCCAGAACGAAGTGGCGCAGGCTGCCGCCGAAGGCCTTCTGCAGGTTTTCTTCGTTAAAGGTGTCCTCTGTCTTGCCTGACGCCAGCACCGTGCCCTTGACGAAGACCGCGCGATCACAGAATTCCGGCACGCTGCCGAGATTGTGGGTGGAAACCAGCATGACACGGCCCTCGTCACGCAACGCCTTCAAAAGCGCGACAATCTGCTCTTCCGTCGTCACATCGACACCGGTAAAGGGTTCGTCGAGCAGGATCACCTGACCTTCCTGCGCCAGCGCGCGGGCCAGAAACACCCGCTTCTTCTGCCCGCCGGAAAGCTCGCCGATCTGGCGCTTGCGATAATCGAGCATGTTGACGCGTTTCAGTGCCTCCTCGACCATCTGGTGATCGCGTTTCGACGGGATGCGCAGGAAATTCATGTGGCCATACCGGCCCATCATCACCACGTCCTCCACCAGCACCGGAAAACTCCAGTCCACCTCTTCGGCCTGCGGCACGTAAGCAACGAGGTTTTTCTTCAGCGCCTCCTTCACCGGCAGGTCGAAGATCGAGACGGAACCGGCGGCCAGCGGCACGAAACCCATGATCGCCTTGAAAATCGTCGACTTGCCGGCGCCATTGACGCCGACAAGTGCAGTGATCGTTCCGCGGGGGATGGAAAAGCTGGCATTTCTTAATGCTGTGTGGCCGTTACGATAGGTCACTGTCGCATTTTGAACCGTCAGGCCACCTGCAATTTTTTTACCGCCCATTCTCATGAGGACAGACCCTTGGCAATGGTCTCGCTGGTGACGCGCAGCAGATCGAGGTAGGTCGGAACCGGGCCGTCTGCCTCGCTCAGCGAATCCACATAGAGTATGCCGCCATAGGCGGCGCCGGTTTCCTTGGCCACCTGTTCGGCGGGATCGGCGGACACTGTGCTTTCGCTGAAGATGACCTGGATATTGTGTTCGCGCATCGCGTCGATCACGCCGCGCACCTGCTGCGGCGTTCCCTGGCTGTCGGCATTGACGGGCCACAGAAACAGTTCCTTCAGCCCGAAATCGCGGGCGAGATAAGAAAACGCGCCTTCGCTCGTTACCAACCAGCGCTTGTCTTCGGGAAGGCTGGAAAGCTCATCGCGGATCGGTTGCACGGTGGCTCTGATCTTGTCCGAATAGGCCTTGGCATTGGCGGCATAAACATCGGCATGGGCAGGGTCGATTTCGGCCAGGCCCTTGCGAATATTCTCCACATAGATCAAGGCGTTATCGGGTGACATCCAGGCGTGCGGATTGGGCTTGCCTTCATAGGCGCCGCCGTTGATCGCCATCGGCGTCACGCCGTCGCTCACCGTGACGTTCGGCACGCTGGAGAGGTTGGCCAGGAATTTTTCGAACCACAATTCCAGATTGAGGCCGTTGCGCAGCACCAGATCGGCCTTGCGGGCTTTAAGGATGTCGCGCGGGGTCGGTTGGTAGTTGTGAATTTCAGCGCCCGGCTTGGTAATGCTTTCCACTTCGGCCGCATCGCCCGCCACGTTGCGGGCCATATCGGCGATGATAGTGAAGGTCGTCACCACCTTTGGTTTTTCCTGCGCGACGGCGGCTGCGGGAAGAAAAAGCGAGAAAGCAAAAACAGCATGCCGGATTTTCTGGAAGTTCACGTCTGTCACCGAATGTTTGTTGCGATTAATTCGCAATACCATCTGTTATAAAATCACACTTGTCAACGCTATTGCAAATCATTCGCAATTTAGCGGCATTTAAAAATGTCTGAAAATGGTGCGTTTTTGCCCGCGTTGCGCCGGGCTGGTTAAACTTTTTTCAATGAGAAAGCGGCAGTATCGCAAGGCTCGGACAGCGAGGTTGCGAGCTTTATCCCGCGTGTGTTCCTCATCATCAGAGCCACGTTTCGGGGTGAGGGCGATAAGGCGGGGTAGTTGATGTCAGGATGTTGCGGGTGAAGGCTGTATTCGGACGAATGCGGTTTTCGCGCAAACTCGTTGTGATCGTAGGCGGGATCCTGCTTTTGGCGGGTGCGACCGGTTCTGCTGCCGTGTTCATCGGCAGCGATCGGCTGCTTGGCCCATCCTATGCCTCCGCCAACGGGCTATCCTGCGACGCGGTCCAGACAGTCAACATCCGCAAGAACGGCTCCTTATGGGTGCGCAAATTTATTCGCACGGAGGGTGGCGACGGCACGGAGCGGCTGAAAACCGCGCTGCGTGTTGCCAAGGCAGTTTACGACAAACAAAAGCCCGATCTGGTGCAGGTCTCCGTACTCGACAAAAACGGTCCCCAACTGCGCTCGGAAATGCGCGGCCGCGCCATCGCCGCCCAGGTAGTCTTCATCGCTGATCCGGACAAGATTCCGCAGGGCGCCGATGCCCAGCGTTATTCGGCCTTTTATTACGATGGCGCCGCCAATGGCAGCGGCCAGTTTTATGGGCTGCGCATCGATCTGCCGCTGGAGGACGCCGAAACCATGGCGGCGAGCCTCAGCGATACCGCCGATTGCGTCACGCCGGCTTCGGATGCCGGTGCTGAAGGCCACGGTGGCAAGGCTGCAAAAGGCGCGGCTGGACACGGCGAAACCAAGGACGAGGGCACCGGCGGACATGGCGCAGCGCCGGCGGAAACGGATGAAGGCGGGGCCGGTGCGGAAGCGCAAGGCGGAACCGCGTCTCCCGAAGCGCAGGGCGAACCCGGTGCCGATGAACTGCTGACTTCGACACCGGAAGCCGATGGCGACAGCATCTTCAGCCTGGCCTATCTGAAATCGCTGATCTTCGGAAAGGGCTCAACGACCGCCCAGGCGGCGGAGGAAAAATCAGCCGCTGAGATCGCACCGGCTGAAGAGCCGGTTGGGGAGAAAAAGGTCACAGGCCACTAAGAGAGAACAAGTTGCTCTCCCTTGAGACCTTCTCGACGCTTATTCGCTTAACCGGTCAGGTGTCTGGCCCGATACGCAAGCGGCCAGCCGGATTTGGAAATTTCTTGCGCTTGTTGGCGATCGCTGGAGAGAAACTCTGTGAAAGGGCGGCAAAGGCGGCAATTCGGGCGATCAGTTTTTCGCGCTCACCCTTTGTCACGTCTTTGTAGCTTTCGATCCTGTCGATGTAACTTATCAGCCAGTCTTCATATTTGCCCTCATTCCAGAGGTGTTCGGTCGCAAATACCGTGTCTTCCAACCGATCATAGGCAACGAGCGTGCGTCGCCAGCGATGTTCGCCGAAATTCAGTGCGCCATTGGCGAAGAGTGACCCGACTTCGAGGCCGTAGCTCATCAGTTTCGCAGAGCGTTCCGGCGGCATGGTGAGATTAAGCCCGCCTTCCTCTTGGCTGAGGAAGACGCGGGCGATGCGCTCTCTTTGGCCCGGCATGGTAGCGAGGGATTGATCCTGCCAGTCCTTCGCTGAACTGAGGATGCTGCTTACAAAGCCGCCCATCTTTTCCAACTTGTGAACGGGCACGCCAATCCCTTCGCCTGCCCCTTGCGGGATAGTCACGCGCTTGCTGCTGCTGGCGACGGATTTAGGCAGCTCGTCAAGGCTGAGCGCGAAGGTGGGACGGGAGGGAAGCAGGGCATCAAAGAGGTGGATCGGAAAATTGCTGCTGATCCCGCCATCCGAGAACCAGATTTTCGCCTTCATGACTGGCGGCGCTTTATTGCCCGTCCGTCGCAGAATATCGAGCGTGCCGTGATCATTGGTAAAAGCCGGAATGGCCTTGAACAGAACCGGAAAACTCAGGCTCATGCGTGTTGCGATGATGATCGGCAACCTGGCGGGTTCCGGAAAAGCCTTGAGTTCGGGAAAGGGGCCGCCCGGCGTGGCGATCTGTTTCAGCCAGGCCATGACGGGGGCGGGAAAGAGACGGCTCCATTCTTTCGGGTCATAGGCCGCCATGAGATTGAGGCTTGGCAGCGTATGCGGCCGCCGCATTGACAGATTTGTCGTCACCATCTTCAGGTTTATGGATTTTTCCGGATCGTCGCCGAGCAGATCGCCAAAGGTCAGCGGCGGTGCTGTCGCGGCGTCGCTACCAAAAGCGATATCCTGGATCGATGCATGTAGCCATTCCGTCAGGCCGGGAGCATTGGCGCCGGGAACCGTCAATCCCGAGCAAAAACCGAACCCTTCCTGCGGCAACCGATGGAAGACCAGCCACAGGATTTGACTGAGGATACCGACGAGCAGCCCCACCAGCCCGCCAAGAATTGACCCGAAAATACCTCCACTCAGAGCCCATAACGCGCCGGCGCCGATGGCGATGCCGGCTATTGAGGCCAGCGGAAAAGCCATGGGCACTCCCAGAATCCTGCCCGGCCAGCCGCCGGCCTGCGCCCATAACAGGTAACGCATCAGCGGACGAAAACGGCGTTCCGGCTGGAAAAGCGTGCCAAGAATATCAGGTATCTTATCGCAATGGGCCTGCAGGCGAATGAACCCATCCGGATCGCCCCGGACGGTGCGGGAATACTCCGCCGCAGCGGCAAAAGCCGCGGCAATTGCCCCCGCCGATGTGCCGCCTATCGAACGGAAACGATATCGGCGGGCCAGTTCCAGAACCGCATAGGGATAAACGACGCCGGAGGTGATGCCGCCCTTCATGACGACATCGCATTCCTTGTCCGGCGTTGCAAACATATCGGACTGGTATTTGGGAAGCTCATTCTCGGGCATGCGTATCTCCCCCAACGGCCTAATCGAAAGCCGTCAAACACAATGCGAATGATGGAAAATGAGTATCATAAGTTGAGGCGATATCGCCAGTATATTCTACTAAAAGTTATATGAATTTAATCGATCTGTTCACCGGAACCCGGGTAATTACTTGCACGTGTCTTTATGGTGAGCGGAAAACCGACAGACAGACGGGGCGAAATCTCGCGACGCACTCCGGCGTCATCTTCGGGCTTGTCCCGAGGGTCTGTTACGGATTGATTTTGCTGGATGTGACTGCATGCCTGGGGCAAGCCCGGGCATGACCGGAAAATCGGGATGCTGCAGGCGGCCGCGAAGCCGCCTGCGGTTTTACCAGTTCAATCCGCCTTGTTGCGGCGGGCTGGGAAGAGGATAACGTCGCGGATCGACGGGGCGTTGGTGAGCAGCATGATCAGGCGATCGACGCCGATGCCAAGGCCACCGGCGGGCGGCATGCCCTGGTCGATGGCGTCGAGGAATTCCTCGTCCAGCTGCTTGTCCTTTTCGCCGCGGGCATGGGCTTGTTCCAGCTGCTCCACCATGCGGCGGCGCTGCTCTTCCGGATCGTTGAGTTCGGAAAAGGCGTTGCCCACTTCCCAGGCGTTGCAATAGCTTTCGAAACGCTCGACGAGGCGCGGCTCACCCGGCACTTCCTTGGCAAAGGGCGAGATGTCCTTGGGGAAATGCGTGACGTGGCTCGGCTGGATCAGCGTGCTTTCCACCTTTTCTTCAAAGATGAAGGCAAGGCATTCGCCCCAGGTCCAGTCCTTCTCGACGGCAAAGCCGGCAGCCTTGGCAGCGGCGCGGGCTTCTTCGTCGGTCTTGATGGCGAGGAAATCTATACCGGTTGCTTCCTTCACCGCGTCAGGCATCGGCACGCGCTTGAACGGACCCTTGAAGGAGATCGTCTGGCCCTGGAACTCAACCTCGGTGGTGCCGTGCAGGGCAATTGCCAGCGTCTCGAACAGCCGCTCCACGAGACCCATGATGTCTTCGTAGTCGGCATAGGCCCAATAGCACTCCATCATGGTGAATTCAGGATTGTGCCTTGTGGAAACGCCTTCGTTACGGAAGTTGCGGTTGATTTCGAAGACCTTGTCGGAAAGGCCGGAAACCAGCGTGCGCTTCAGGAACAGTTCCGGCGCGATGCGCAGATACATGTCCATCTTCAGCGTGTTGTGGAAGGTCTTGAACGGATCAGCCGTCGCACCGCCATAGATGGTCTGCAGCATCGGCGTTTCCACTTCGAGGAAGCCTTCGGCCTCCATGAAGCGGCGGATGCCGGAGAGAATCTTCGAGCGTTGCAGGAAACGCAGCTTGGAATCCTCATTCGCGAGGATGTCGAGGTGGCGCTTGCGGTAACGCAGCTCGATGTCGGAGACGCCGTGCCACTTTTCCGGCATCGGCAGCAGCGACTTGGTGAGCATGGTGATCTCTTCGGCGTTGATCGTCAGCTCGCCGCGCTTGGTGCGGCGCACCTTGCCGGTCACGCCGATGATATCGCCGATATCGATCATCGGCAGCAGGTTGCGGGCTGCTTCCGGCGTTGTGTCCTTGTGGGAGAAGATCTGCACCTTGCCCAATGCGTCATGGATGTCCATGAACATGCCGGAATTGCGCGAAGAATAAACGCGGCCCGCCACCGTCACCGTATCGCCGGTTTCGATGTCGGCTTCGATATCGGCGTATTTTTCCGAAAGTTCCGCATTGGTCAGCGTGCGGTGGAAATGCGCCGGATAGACGTCGCCGATCTGTTCGCGCAGCAGCGCGAGTTTCTGGCGGCGCACTTCTGTCGCGTCGGAGGAGAGGGCGGTGGTTTCGGTCTTGGTGTCGGTCATTGTTTTTTGCCTTAAGCGGGCTTGTTCGTTGCGTGTGGCCTTTGTGCGCTGGGCTTACCCCCCTCTGTCCTGCCGGACATCTCCCCCTCAAGGGGGGAGATCAGATGCCGCGCCCACCCGTTTCATGGGCAAGGTGTCAGCCGCTTGTCGATCTCCCCCCTTGAGGGGGAGATGCCCGGCAGGGCAGAGGGGGGTAACCCCAGGCAGAGGGCGTATTCTAGAATGCTGCCGTTGCCGCCAGCATCAAATTATCAGCTTCCACTGCCAACCAGCGTCGCCACAACGGCAATCGCCACCTTCAGGCGCTGGCGCACCACGGAGCGACCAAGCAGCGCCATACTGTCAAACAGCGGCAGCGAGCGCGAGGAGCCGGAGACGGCGACGAAGAGCGGCGGTGTCACCACGCGCAGCTTCTTGCCCGTGCGTTCGGCAACATCGCGCAACTCGGCCTCGATGGCTTCCACGGTCCAGTCAGGCATTTTTTCAAGGTCGGCGGCAACCGTGGTGAGGATCTCGTGGATTTCCTCCGGTTTGCTTTTCAGGCCCGCAAATGAGGCAGGCGTCAGGCCGACATCGCTCGAAACCAGGAAGCCGGCAAGGTTCGGTAATTCGCCGAGCTTGGAAATGCGGCTCTGGGAAAGCTTCAGGCCTTCGGTCAGGCGCGAATTTTCCATCGCCCAGTCCAGCGTGCGGGCGATGAATTCTTCCGGTGACAGCTTCTCGCGCAGCCAGCGGCCGTTCAGCCAGTCCAGCTTCTGGATATCGAAGATGGCGCCGGCCTTGGACAGCGCTTCCGGGTCGAACTTCGCCGCCAGCTCTTCCATGGTCAGCAGTTCTTCGCCATCGCCGATCTGGATGAAGAACAGGCCAAGGAAGTTCATCAGCGCTTCCGGCAGATAGCCGAGCGCGGAATAATAGGAAATCGACGTCGGGTTCTTGCGCTTGGAAAGCTTCGACTTGTCGGCGTTGCGCATCAAGGAGAGATGCATGAACGTCGGCTGGTCCCAGCCGAAATAACGGTAAAGCAGAATGTGCTTCGGCACAGATGCCAGCCATTCCTCGCCGCGCGCCACATGGGTGATCTTCATCAGATGGTCGTCGATGACGTTGGCCATATGATAGGTCGGCATGCCGTCTGCCTTGACCAGCACCTGCATGTCGACCGAGTCCCACGGGATCGACACATCGCCGTAAACGCCGTCATGGAAATCGCACGACCCTTCGGTCGGGATTTTCATGCGCACGACATTGGCCTCGCCGGCGGCGACGCGGGCGGTGACTTCTTCGGCCTTGAGGGTAAGGCAATGGCCGTCATATTTCGGCGGCTTGCCGCTAGCGCGCTGCGCCTCGCGCATTTCTTCCAGCCGCTGCGGCGTGCAGAAACAGCGGAAGGCGTGGCCCTTCTCCAGCAGCTCTTCGGCATAAGGCCAGTACATCGGCTTGCGCTCGGACTGGCGGTAGGGACCGTAAGGGCCGCCGACATCGGGGCCTTCCGACCAGGTGAGGCCGGTCCAGCGGAGTGCTTCCAGAACCTTCTGCTCATATTCGAGGGTCGAGCGGGTAGCGTCGGTATCCTCGATACGCAGGATGAACTCGCCGCCATGTTTCTGGGCGAAGAGATAGTTGAACAGGGCGATATAGGCGGTGCCAACATGCGGCTCGCCGGTGGGGGAAGGTGCGATGCGGACGCGAACGCCGGAAGTGGTCATGAAATTCACTCGTCGTGACGGGTCAGTGACATGGGTGGCTTCACCCGTATATCACGAAGTTTTCGTTTGGATGCGGCAGGAAATCATGTCGAAAGGCACAAATAAAGCGCCTTTTGCACATTCCCGTTCGGCATCGGCTTAGGCCATATTATGCCGCAGGCGTCAAGGAAATAAGGAGCTTGTGCCATCTTCCCCGAGGCGAGCCGCGCCTAGTTGACTGGCCAGACGTAAAGCAGCATCGGAATGCTGGCAATGACGATCATGATCGACAGCGGCAGGCCAAGTCGCGGATAATCGCTGAAACGGTAACCGCCCGGACCCATGACCAGCGTATTGCATTGGTGGCCGATGGGGGTGAGGAAATCGCAGCCGGCGCCGATCGCCACCGCCATCAGAAAAGCCTCCGGCCGGAAGCCGAGCGTGGTGGCGAAACCGGCGGCGATGGGGGCCATGACCAGCACGGTGGCGGCATTATTGAGGAAGGGCGTCACCGCCATGGCGGTCAAGAGGATCATGCCGAGTGCGGCAAACGGCGGCAAGCCCTGCGCCGCATGGCCGAGCCAGGCGGCGATCAATTCGCTGGCGCCGCTGGTGCGAAGGCTATCGCTGACGGGAATGAGGGCGGCGAGCATGACGAGGATTGGCCCGTCGATCGATTTATAGACTTCGGCAAGCGGGATCGCGCCGACGACGATCATCAGGAAGGCGGCGGCGAAAAAGGCGACGGAGACCGGCACCAGCCCGCTGCCGGCGGCAAGCATGGCGCCAGCAAGCACGATGACCGGCAAAAGCGCGCGGCGCTGTACACCAAGCAGAATTTCCCGCTGCGCCAGGGGCAGCAGGGAGAATTCCTGCAACACCTGCGGCAGGTTCTTGCGGCTTCCCTGCAACAGAATGACGTCACCCGCCTGCAAGGTCAGGTCGGAGAGCCGCTGGCTGACCCGCTGGCCACGGCGGCTGACCGCTATCAGATTGACGCCGCGCGTATAGGACAGCGAAAGCTCGCGCGCGGAAATGCCTGTTAGCACCGATTCATTGCTGATCACCGCTTCCATGGAGATGAGATCGGCAGATTTCTGGCCGTTTTCCATCAGCGGTTTGCCTGATAGCAGCAACTTCGCCTGCGAGACGATACGGTCCAGCCCCTCCGGGCTGCCTTCGAGCAGAACGGTGTCGCCGGCCTTCAGCTTGACGTCGGGGAAGGGGGCGATGCGCCTCGGTCCGCGCAGGATTGTGCTGGCGATCACATCGCCATCGGCCTGTTTCAAAAGTTCGCGCAGCGGCCTGTCGGCAAAGGTGCTGTCGGCCGGCAGCGTTGCCTCCGCCGTATAGGCCGCCTGGTCGAGAGCATCTTCCACCGATGCCTGCTGACGGTTGCGCACTGGCAGCAGCCGGTAACCAAAGGTCAGGAAGATGATGCCGATCACCGTCAGCCCGGCGCCAACGGGGGTGAAATCGAACATCGAAAAACTCTGCCCGGTCATTTCCTCGCGCAGCCTCGAAACGACGATGTTAGGCGAGGTACCGATCTGCGTCATCAGCCCGCCCAGAAGCGCGGCAAAGGCCATCGGCATCAGGTAATAGGAGACCGGGCTGCCGGATTTGCGGGCGAACTGGAAAGCGACCGGCATCATGATGGCGAGCGCGCCGATATTCTTGATGAAGGCCGACATGATGGCGACGACGACCATCAGAAAGGCCAGTTGCAGGCTCTTGGAATGCATTTCCGGGAAATATTTCTTGATCGTCATATCGACGACGCCCGAACGGGCCACGGCCGAACTGACGATCAGCGCACTTGCGACAATGATGACGATATCGTCGGAAAAACCGGAGAAAGCCTTGTTGAACGGCACGACGCCAACCGCCACCGCCGCCAGCAAAGCGCTGCAGGCGATGACGTCGTAACGGAACCTGTCCCAGATGAACGCGACCATCATGCCGGCGATCACGGTGAAGGCGAGGATCTGGTCGGTCGTCATGCTTGCTCATGCTTTCGAAGGAGAGAAATGCGCTGTCTCCGCCTCAATCGGCGGGGATGCGTTGAAACGCAAGCCCGGGTCATACGGTTCCGGGGAAGAGCCAGTCCATGAAAAAGGCCCGCCTTGCGGCGGGCCTCGATCAACGGTGTGACAGTTACGGCAACATCAATGTCTGGTGCCCGCTGCAGCGGAAGCTGCCTTCTTGCGCTGCCTGGCGTTGCGCGCAAACATGTTGAGCACTTCCACCAGCGCTGAAAACGCCATGGCGGCATAGACGTAGCCCTTGGGAACATGGAAGCCCATGCCTTCGGCAATCAGCGTCGTGCCGATCATCATCAGGAAGGCGAGCGCCAGCATGACGACGGTGGGGTTGCGCTCGATGAAGTTGGCAAGCGGGGTCGCGGCCAGAAGCATCACGGCGACGGCGAAGATGACAGCGACGATCATGATCGGCAGATGCGGCGTCATGCCGACGGCGGTGATGATGCTGTCCACCGAGAAGACGAGGTCGAGCAGCAGGATCTGGCCGATGGCCGCGCCGAAATTCATCGCCACAGGGCCGCCAACCATGTCTTCCTTGTGATCTTCGGGGTCGACGCTGTGGTGAATTTCCTTGGTGGCCTTCCACATCAGGAAGAGACCACCGGCGATCAGGATCATGTCCTTCCACGAGAAGGGATGGCCAAAGACTTCAAACACCGGCGTGGTGAGCTGCACGATCCAGGCGACGGTGCCAAGCAGGCCGAGGCGCATGACGAGCGCAAGGCCGATGCCGATCTTGCGGGCTTTTTCGCGCTGTTCGGGGGGAAGCTTGTTGGTCAGGATCGAGATGAAGATCAGGTTGTCGATACCGAGCACGACCTCCATGACGATCAGCGTAACGAGCGCCACCCAGGCGGCGGGATCGGACAGAAGCGGGAGAACGGACTCCATCAGGCAAATTTTCCTTTCAGCAACAAGGCCACCCGAACATTCGGTGGATGAGATTTATAGCGCATGACGCGAGAAACAAGCGGCTAATGGCTGTGATGAGCCGGATTTCACCGAAATTTCACGCAAAAGGCGCATTGGCGCCGTGCCGTTGCCGGTCCGCTCACCTCGTTGCTGAATGAACTCAGGCCTTGTCGGTTCCGTAAGCCGCCATGAATACGTTGATGGCGCTGGCGATCACCCGGTTCAGTTCTTCTTCCGGCACCGGGCCGTCCAGTTCCCCAAACAGGCGCAGTTTGAAGAAGGTGCCGGTGGCGAGTTCGATATATTGCCGGGCAGCCAGTTCGGGGTCATCCACCTTCAGATGGCCGATTTCGACCTGATGTTCGATGAAATCCAGAAGCACCGTGCGCACATTGTTGGGCGCGGAGAGGAAAAAGCGCTGCGCCAGCTTCGGCATGCGGTCGAGAACGCCGATCACCGAACGCATGGCGGGGATCATGTCGGAACAGATCATCTTGTTGGCAAAGGCCTTGCCGAATTGTTCCAGCCCCTCGCGCACCTCTTCGGTGCCCTCAAGAATATGGCGCATGGAGATGGCAAATTCGTTGCGGTGATGGTCGACAAGCGCAACGAACAAATCTTCCTTGTTGGAAAAATAGACGTATATGGTTCCCTTGGAGACACCCGCTTCCCGGGTGATGTCGTTCATGCTGGCGGCGTCGAAACCCTTGCGTTTGAACACGCGCCAGGCCCCCGCGAGAATTTGTTCGCGTTTGGCCGGGTCTTCCCCTGCCGCAAACCGACCCGCCGCATTCCCCGCGCAGCACGTTTCCAACTCCAGCTCCGTATCCATGTCTTCCCCTGCCATCGCTCCCGCCTCCTAGTACCACAATGGCGTAAAAAAAATTAACCAGACGTCGAACCAATCGGTTCGATAGCACTTGATATGTGTCAGGAAAGAGATTATGTCAATCGAACCGAACGGTTCAGTTCGAAAATTTTTCTTCAATTATCACGGTATACTCTCATGTCGGCCCAGAAGAATAGCGCGGTTCGCGCCGTCAACGATGCGGAAGAGGCGGACATCTCCGCCAAGGCCGAGACCTCTCCGGCAAAGCCGGCAGACGCCCCACCGCAACAGCCGCCCCAGGTAACCGCCGCACCGAAGCAGAAGAAGCGTTCGAAGCTTCTTCCTGTCATCGCCATCGCTGCTCTCGCCGGTGCCGGCTGGTACGGTTACAACTGGTGGATCGATGGCCGTTTCATGGTCTCGACTGATGATGCCTATATAGAAGGTGACATCGCCGTCATCGCGCCCAAGGTGTCGGGTTACGTTGCCAAGGTCAATGTGGTCGAAAACCAGGAAGTCAAGGCGGGCGATCCGCTTGTGACACTCGACGATGGCGACTACCGCATCGCGCTCGATCAGGCCGAGGCGCAGATCCGCACCGAGGAACTGTCGCTGAAGCGTATCGATGCGCAGATCATCGGCGGCGAAGCCTCGCAGGAACAGGCCGTTGCCCAGAAGGGTGCGCTGGATGCCGCCCTTCGCGGTGCCGAAATCACCCAGAAGCGCGCCAGCGAATTGCAGGCGAAGGACGTCGGCACCGTTGCCGCTTCCGACAATGCGCAGGTCGCACTTGATCAGGCACGAGCGAATGTCGTGGCCGGCGACGCGGCGATTTCGTCGGCAAAAGCCAATGTCGAACTTCTGCGCGCCCAGCGCGAGGAGGCCGAAAGCACCATCCGCTCGCTTGAACTTTCCCGTGACAAGGCCGCTCGCGACCTGTCCTTCACCGTGCTGAAGGCGCCTTATGACGGCGTCATCGGCAATCTGGCGGTGCAGACCGGCGACCTCGTCTCGGTGGGCAAGCGTCTGGCGTCGCTGGTGCCGATGAACGAGCTTTATATCGATGCCAATTTCAAGGAAACGCAGCTGGCCAGCGTGGTGCCCGGCTCGAAGGTGCGCGTCCATGTCGATGCCTTTGACGATGCGACCATTGAAGGCACGGTGCAGTCGATCTCGCCCGGTTCTGGCTCGGTCTTCTCGATGCTGCCGCCGGAAAATGCCACGGGCAACTTCACCAAGGTCATCCAGCGCGTGCCGGTGCGGATCGTCTTCTCGAAGGACGATCTTGCCAGGCACAATCTGCGTGCGGGCCTGAGCGTCGTCGTTGATGTCGACACGCGCACGGCGCCTGAAAATACGAAAACGGCGCAAGCCAAGTAAAGCGTCGTCGAGGGCAAGATCATGGCGGCTACGGTTGTCGGTACGGGCGGGGCATCTGTCCCCGTCGATCCTCCGATGGACAGGCGCAGGCTCATCGCGTTTTTCGCGATGGTCTTCGGCATGTTCATGTCCATTCTCGATATTCAGATCGTTTCCGCCTCGCTGGCGGAAATTCAGGCCGGCCTCGGTGCGGGCTCAGATGAGATCGCCTGGGTGCAGACCTCCTATCTGATCGCCGAAGTCATCATGATTCCGCTGTCGGGCACGCTGGCGCGCATCCTGTCCACGCGCGTGCTCTTCGCCACCTGTGCGGCGGGCTTTACGATTTCGAGCGCGCTCTGCGCCACCGCCACCAATATCGACCAGATGATCGTCTATCGGGCGATACAGGGCTTTATCGGCGGCGGCATGATCCCCTCCGTCTTCGCGGCCGCCTTCACGATCTTCCCGCCGTCGAAGCGCTCCGTCGTCTCGCCGATCATCGGTCTGGTCGCCACGCTTGCGCCGACCATCGGCCCGACGGTCGGCGGTTATCTCTCCAATGCCTTTTCCTGGCACTGGCTGTTCCTCGTCAACATCATTCCCGGCATCATCGTCACCATCCTGACCTGGAGCCTGATCGATTTCGACAAGCCGGAACACTCGCTCTGGAAGAAGTTCGACTGGTGGGGGCTGATCTCCATGGGGGTCTTCCTCGGCTCGCTGGAATATGTGCTGGAAGAGGGCAACAACAAGGACTGGTTCAACGATGAACGTATCGTCATTGGATCCGTCGCCATGGTCATCGGTGCGGTGGTGTTCTTCTGGCGCGCCTTCAAGGTGGAATTCCCGGTCGTCGATATCCGCGCCTTCGCCGACCGAAACTTCTCCATCGGCTCGCTGTTTTCCTTCGTCATGGGCATCGGGCTTTACGGGCTGACCTATCTCTACCCGCTCTATCTCGGTCGGGTGAGGGGATATGATGCGCTGATGATCGGCGAGACCATGTTCGTCTCCGGCCTTGCCATGTTCTTCACCGCGCCGATCGCCGGCAAGGTCTCCACCAAGCTCGACCCGCGGGCAATGATGGCCATCGGCTTCATCAGCTTCGGCTGCGGTACGTGGATCATGACCTATGTGACGACCGACTGGGACTTCTATGAATTGCTGATCCCGCAGATCCTGCGCGGTTTCGGGCTGATGATGTGCATGGTGCCGATCAACAACATCGCGCTCGGCACGCTGCCGCCTGCCCGCATCCGCAATGCGTCGGGCCTGTTCAACCTCACCCGTAACCTTGGCGGTGCGGTTGGCCTTGCCGTCATCAACACCATGCTGTCGCAGCGCACCGACGATCATTATGTGCGGCTGGCGGAACATATCAGCTACTCCAATCCGCAGGCGCTGGAGTGGCTGAACAATGTCGGTGCAAACTATGATTCCTACGGGCTGGACGGCGCATCCGTCGCGATCAAGAAACTGGTCGGCATGGTCTCGCAGCAGGCATGGATCCTGGCCTTCGCGGATGTGTTTTTCGCGCTGACGCTTTTGTTCGGCAGCCTGATCTTCATGACGATCCTGATCCAGAAACCCAAGGCAGCGCCGCCGCCAGACGCGGCGCACTAAAAAAATCCCCTCCCATCCACCGCAGAGCTGGGGCCGTCGAAAATGACGGCCCCTTTTTTTGCCTGCTGGCTCAGTGGGGCGAGCGGTCGCCGCTTGTTTCTTCTCCCCGAGGGGGAGAAGTCCGCAGCAGCGGGATGAGGGGGCAAGGGTACTGTCAATCGCGAACGTTGCCCCCTCATCCGACCCTTCGGGCCACCTTCTCCCCCTCGGGGAGAAGAAATGCGCGGCACCGTTTTGCGAAGAGCCACTCAACCCGATACCGCCTTTCGACGAAATATGAGGTACGTACATCATTTTTCGGTTTACCTCGACCCCAAAGCTGGATATTCAAAGGCGAGGGGAGGAGCCATGAAGCCGACAGTTCATGATATTGCCGAGCGCGCGGGCGTCAGTCTCGCCACCATCGACCGGGTGCTGAACATGCGTCCGGGCGTTCATGCCGCCACCCGCGCCCGCGTGGAGGCGGCGATTGCCGAGCTTGGTTATGTGCGCGATATCGCCGCCGCCAATCTGGCCAAGGGCCGTAATTATTCGCTGGTCTTCATCCTGCCGGGCAATGACAATTCCTTCATGGCGACGCTGAGGGCCGAGGTGCGGGCTGCCGCCTCCCGCTCCCATCTGGAGCGCACGGCGATCCGCATCATAGAGGTGCCGCCCTTTAATGCCGCAGCACTGACCGAGGCCCTGGAAGTGGCGCGACGGGAAAAGCCGTCGGGTGTGGCTTTCGTCGCCACCGATTCGCAAGATGTGGCGGAAGCCGCCGACCGGCTGGCGGAAGACGGCATCGCCACGGTGACGCTGGTTTCCGATCTTTCCGGCTCGCGCCGCGACCACTATGCCGGTGTCGACAATGCCGCGGCGGGACGCACGGCGGCGAGCCTGATGGGACGTTTCCTCTCCAGCCGTGGCGGCGATATCGCTGTTGTCGCCGGTTCCATGCTGGTGCGCGACCATCGCGAACGTCTGGAAGGTTTTCGCGCCGTCATCGAAGCCGAATTTCCGCAATTGCGGCTTCTGCCGGTGCTGGAGGGCAAGGATGATCCGGCAACCGTCGAGGCGCTGGTCGCCGGAGCGCTCGGCAATGCTGCGCTGTCAGGCATCTACAGTCTCGGCGCCGGCAATCGCGGCCTCATCCGGGCGCTCAGAGCTTTGGATGGCGAAAGGCCGCTGTCTGTCATCGCCCACGAACTGACGGAAAACACCGCCAATGCGCTGCGGGAAGGCGTGCTCGACGCCGTGCTCAACCAGGATGCCGGTCATGAGGTGCGCAGCGCGATGCGCGTATTGAAGGCCCGCGCCGATGGCCAGCCGGTCATCGCCGCGCAGGAACGTATCCGTATCGACATATTCCTCAGGGACAATCTGCCCTGACGAGAGCATTTCCAGGAAAAGTGGCCGCCGGTTTTCCGTCCGGAAATGCGGTAACTTTTAAAAAACGCTGAAAGTGGCGCATGGAGCGCCGGAATGGAGAAATACATGTATCTCGGTCTCGATCTTGGCACTTCAGGCATCAAAGCCCTGCTGATGGATGGCGATCAGAAGATTGTCGGTTCGGCCAATGGTTCGCTGGAGGTTTCGCGTCCGCATCATGGCTGGTCGGAACAGGATCCGGCCGACTGGATCGCCGCCGCGAAAACCGCCGTCGCCGGCCTGAAGCAGAAATTCCCGAAGGAGCTTGCCGCGGTGAAGGGCATCGGCCTTTCCGGCCAGATGCACGGCGCGACGCTTGTGGATGCGGCCGGCAAGGTGCTGCGCCCCTGCATTCTGTGGAACGACACGCGTTCCCATGCCGAGGCTGCCGCACTGGACGCCGATCCACGTTTCCGCAAGATAACAGGCAATATCGTCTTCCCTGGCTTCACCGCGCCAAAGCTTGCGTGGGTGGCGAAGAACGAGCCTGAAATCTTCGCGAAAGTGGCGAAGGTGCTGCTGCCGAAGGATTATCTCCGTCTGTGGCTGACGGGCGAATATATCTCGGAAATGTCCGACTCCGCCGGCACCTCGTGGCTGGATACCGGTGCACGTAAATGGTCTTCCGAACTTCTCGCCGCCACCGGCCTTGATGAAAAACACATGCCGTCGCTGGTGGAAGGTACGGATGAGGCGGGCGTGCTTCGCTCTGAACTTGCTGCTGAATGGGGCATTTCCGGCCGCACCGTGGTAGCCGGTGGCGCGGGTGACAATGCCGCTTCCGCCTGCGGCATGGGCACGGTGAAGGAAGGCCATGCTTTCGTCTCGCTCGGCACATCAGGCGTGCTCTTCGCCGCCAACGCCTCCTATCTGCCGAAGCCGGAAAGCGCCGTGCATGCCTTCTGCCATGCGCTGCCCAACACCTGGCACCAGATGGGCGTCATCCTCTCCGCCACCGATGCGCTGAACTGGTATTCGCGCCTCACCGGGCAATCCGCCGCCGATCTGACCAGCGAACTGGGAGAGGCGCTGCTTGCGCCGACCGGCGTTACCTTCGCGCCTTATCTCTCCGGCGAGCGCACGCCGCATAATGACGCGGCCATTCGCGGCTCCTTCATAGGTCTTTCGCATGAAAGCGACCGTAAGGCGCTGACTCAAGGTGTGCTGGAAGGCGTGACCTTTGCCATCCGCGACAACCTCGAAGCGCTGAAATCTGCCGGCACCTCGATTTCGCGGGTTACCGCCATCGGCGGCGGTTCGCGTTCGGCCTATTGGCTGGCGTCGATCGCTACCTCGCTCGGTGTGCCGGTGGATATTCCGGCGGAAGGTGATTTCGGTGCGGCCTTCGGTGCTGCCCGTCTTGGTCTCATTGCTGCGACCGGGGCCGACCCGGTTGCCGTTTGCTCACAGCCGGAGACGGCGCGGACGATTGAGCCGGTGGCTGATCTGGCTGGGGCCTATGAGGAGGCTTATCGGCGGTATCACGCGCTTTATCCGGCTATTCGGGCGCTTTCGCATTGAGGCTTCGAGTTCGCCGCTCACCCCCCTCTGTCCTGCCGGACATCTCCCCCTCAAGGGGGGAGATCAGCAGGACGCGATCTCTCGCTCCATCTTCAACCTCGCGTGAGGACAAGACGTAACCACGAGTCGATCTCCCCCCTTGAGGGGGAGATGTCCGGCAGGACAGAGGGGGGTGAGCGGCGCACGCCAACCCTGAAATTTCAGAACACCATCTAAACCCACCACAGGAGGACCCACCATGAGCACAGGTTTTTTCGGCGATATCGCCAAAATCAAATATGAAGGCCCCGACAGCACCAACCCACTGGCCTTCCGCCATTATAACCCCGATGAAATCGTCGCCGGCAAGCGCATGGAAGACCACCTGCGTTTCGCGGTGGCCTACTGGCACACCTTCACCTGGCCGGGCGGCGACCCCTTCGGCGGCCAGACGTTTGAGCGTCCGTGGTTCGAAGACACCATGCAGGCTGCGAAGCTGAAGGCCGATGTGGCTTTCGAATTCTTCTCGCTGCTCGGTTCGCCATTTTATTGCTTCCATGACGCCGATGTGCGCCCGGAAGGCAAAAACTTTGCTGAGAACACGAAGAACCTCAACGAAATCGTTGATTATTTTGCCGAAAAGCAGGCCCAGACTGGCGTGAAGCTCCTGTGGGGCACGGCGAACCTGTTCTCCAACCGGCGTTTCATGTCCGGTGCGGCAACCAATCCGGACCCGGATGTCTTCGCTTTCTCCGCCGCCACGGTGAAGACCTGCATGGATGCCACCAAGAAGCTCGGCGGCGCGAACTACGTTCTGTGGGGCGGCCGCGAAGGTTACGAGACCCTGCTCAACACCGATCTGTCGCGTGAACTCGACCAGCTGGGCCGATTCCTCAATCTGGTAGTGGAATATAAATACAAGATCGGCTTTGAGGGCACGATCCTGATCGAGCCGAAACCGCAGGAGCCGACCAAGCACCAATACGACTATGACGTCGCCACCGTTTATGCCTTCCTGCAGAAAAACGGGCTGGAAAAGGAAGTGAAGGTCAATATCGAGCAGGGCCATGCCATCCTTGCCGGCCATTCCTTCGAGCATGAGCTGGCCATGGCCAATGCCTTCGGCATTTTCGGTTCCATCGACATGAACCGCAACGATTACCAGTCCGGCTGGGATACCGACCAGTTCCCCAACAACGTGCCGGAAATGGCGCTCGCCTATTACCACGTTCTTGCCGGTGGCGGCTTCAAGAATGGCGGCACCAATTTCGATTCCAAGCTGCGTCGTCAGTCTCTCGATCCGCAGGACCTGCTGATCGGTCATATCGGTGGTATGGATTGCTGCGCCCGCGGCCTGAAGGCGGCGGCGAAGATGGTCGAGGACGGCGCGCTGTCGAAGCCGCTGAACGAGCGCTACGCCAAGTGGGATTCCCCCGAGGCCCAGAAGATGCTGCGCGGCGAGTTGAAGCTCGACGAGATTACCGCGCTGGTGGAGCGGGAGGATATCAATCCCGAGCCGAAATCCGGTCGTCAGGAATATCTGGAAAACGTCGTCAATCGTTACGTCTGACGCGCAAGTCCGTTGCTGAAAAAGCGGGGCGGGGGATCATCTCCCGCCTTTTTTGTGCGCTGTCCCATGGCGATTTTGCGCCGGTCTCCCGCCTCCTGCTGTTGCGTAATTGTCACAATCCTCGCCCGTCAGCCGTCTGCACGCCTCAATGCTGCAACGGTTTGATCCATCTCAATCGGTGTCTCCTGCCCTTCGCCATAGTGGCCGTGACGGTCGTGGCAGCGCCAGATTCGCAGCCCACCCTCACCAGCCGTTTTCGGGGTTCCCGGTGACGGCTGTGGCATCGGCAAGCACCGATGCGCCGGTTCGAGAAGGTGAGACGCGCCCTGGGGAATGTCCGAACGGATACAGGCTGCGCTAAAGGAGAGATGGAATGACGAACAGGAACAAAAGAACCGCCTTGCTTGCCAGCGTCGCGGTTAGTGTTGCGGCAATGCTGGTGTCGGCCAATGCCATGGCCGCCGATCTGGCCCCGGCAGCACCGGCGCCCACCGCCGAAGAGGCGATTGCGGCGGCAAGCCCGTGGATGCTGCGCGTGCGCGGTCTCGGCGTCATCACCAATGACAGCGGCAGCGTCGACGGTGTGCCGGGTGCCGGCCTCTCCTATTCCGATACGGTGATCCCGGAACTCGACATCACCTATTTCTTCACGCCGAATTTTGCCGCTGAACTCATTCTCGGCACCACCTATGCCAAGATCAATGGCGAGGGTGTGCTGGCCGGCACGCCGGTCGGCAAGACATGGCTGCTGCCGCCAACGCTGACGCTGCAATATCACTTCACCGATTTCGGCGCCTTCAAGCCCTATATCGGTGCCGGCGTGAACTATTCGCTGTTCTACAACCAGTCCGAACAGCCCGGTTTCAGCAATCTCGATGTCAAGAACAAGCTAGGTGCTGCCGTGCAGGTCGGTTTCGACTATATGCTCGACGAGCATTGGGGCGTGAACTTCGATGTGAAGAAGATCTTCCTGAAGACCGACTGGACCGCCGAACTGGGCGGCACGCCGATCAGCGGCAAGGCGAAGCTCGATCCCTGGCTGATCGGCGCCGGTATCACCTATCGCTTCTGATCCCGGTACGGATTTCAGCGCCGCCTTTGACGGGCGGCGCGTTCTGAGTTATACGGACGCCACGGGCAGAGAGCCCCGGCCGTCCGCAGGCATTTATGCCCCTGGTGAAGCTCTTATCCCTGATAACGGTCATCCCCATGTTTTGCATGTCGTCGATGGCAACGCGGACCCCCTTCGGAAAATTCGGCATGTCAATGTTGGAGAACCGTTATGAACGTGTCCAAACCGCTTCCCGCCCTTGAGGGGCTGAAAGAACAGGCAAAACGCCTGCGCGCCGCCCTTGAAGAACAGGGGCAGGCAATCACCCACTCAAAGGCGCTGGAACTCATCGCCGCGCAATATGGCTTCCGCGACTGGAACACCCTGCACGCAGCAGCCGGCAACCGCCCCGCCTTCAATCCCTATCTTCTGGGTTCCAGGGTGGAAGGCCTTTATCTCGGCCAGCCTTTCGTCGCCTCCGTGCTCGGCGTCCAGGCGCTTGGCGGTGACCCGGAACGCTATCGGCTCACTCTGCATCTGGACGACCCCGTCGACGTCGTGACCTTCGAAAGCTTCTCCGCCTTCCGGCAACGCGTCCACTGCAATATCGATGCCTCCGGCCGCACGGTGGAGAAAACCTCCAACGGCCGGCCGCAGGTGGAGCTGGTGTGGTAGGGAACTGCCGGAGGTTTTAGCGATACCAGAACACCCGCCGAATGGCGGGTGTTCGATTTTCATCGATAAGTTTAAATCCGCTTGCCCGTCGCATCGAACAGATGGAAATCCTTGGCCTGCGCGGCGATCTTCAGCGTTTCGCCGATGCGCAGCTGCGAACGGCCGGGAACGCGGAAGACGATGGTGGTGGCATCGGCGAAGGAGCCGTGCACATAGCTTTCCGCCCCCACCAGTTCCACGGCGTCCACCTGCACGTTGGCGGTGAAGGCGGCATCGGCGGGTTCTGCTTCCGCCAGCGTGATGTCTTCCGGGCGGATGCCAAGCGTGGCGGCGTTTTGCGGTAGTGCTGCGGCGCCATTCACCGACCAGCCGGTCAAGCCATTGGAGGAGGCCGCGGCATGGGCCAGAAGGTTCATGGAGGGTGAGCCGATGAAGGTAGCGACGAAGGTGGTGGCCGGCTTTTCGTAAAGCTCGATCGGCGTGCCCATTTGCTCGATGCGGCCGGCATTCAGCACCACCAGACGGTCGGCGAGCGTCATGGCTTCCATCTGGTCATGGGTGACATAAACACTTGTCGTGGCGAGCGAGCGTTGCAGGCGGCGGATTTCGACGCGCATCTGCACACGCAGCTTGGCATCGAGGTTGGAAAGCGGCTCATCGAACAGGAAGGCGGCCGGCTTACGCACGATGGCGCGGCCCATGGCCACGCGCTGGCGCTGGCCGCCGGAAAGCTGGCGCGGTTTGCGCTCCAGGAACTGTTCGATCTCCAGCGCCTTGGCCGCCTCGGTGATGCGCCGTTCGATCTCTTCCTTCGGCGTGTTGCGGTTCTTCAGGCCATAGGCAAGGTTCTGGCGCACCGTCATATGCGGATAAAGCGCATAATTCTGGAACACCATGGCGATGTCGCGGTCGGAAGGTTCGAGATCGTTGACGACGCGGTCGCCGATGGAGATTTCACCGCCCGATATGCTTTCCAGCCCGGCGATCATGCGCAGCAGCGTGGATTTGCCGCAGCCGGAGGGGCCGACCAGCACGATCATTTCACCATCGGCGATGTCCATCGATACGCCTTTGATCGCATCGACATTGCCGCCATAAACCTTGCGGACGTCTTTCAGCGCAATTTTTGCCATTATTTTTCGGTCTCCACCAAACCTTTGACGAACCAGCGCTGCATCAGCACCACAACCATAACAGGGGGGATGATGGCGAGGATCGCCGTCACCATCACATAATTCCAGGGCGTCGAAGCATCGGTGAAATCCACCATGCGCTTGAGGCCGATGATGATCGTGTTCATCTTGGCGTCGTTGGTGACGAGCAGCGGCCAGAGATACTGGGTCCAGCCATAGATGAACAGGATCACGAAAAGCGCGGCGATATTGGTTCTCGACAGCGGCAGCAGAATATCGCGCATGAAGCGGAACGGACCGGCATTGTCGATACGCGCCGCCTCGACCAGTTCACCGGGAATAGTCAGAAAGAACTGCCGGAACAGGAACGTCGCCGTCGCAGACGCCATCAGCGGCAGCGTCAGTCCCGCATAGGTGTCAATCAGCCCAAGATCGACGATGACCTTGTAGGTGGGCAGGATACGCACCTCCACCGGCAGCATGAGTGTGATGAAGATCATCCAGAAAAAGCCCATGCGGAATGGAAAGCGGAAGAAGACGATGGCGAAGGCAGACAGGAACGAAATGACGATCTTGCCGATGGCGATGGCGAGTGCCACGACGAAGCTGTTGAACAGCAGCCGTTCGAGGCTGACGCCGACCACTCTCTCGACACCGCCGACCATGGCCTCGGTGTAGTTCTCGGTCAGATGGTCGCCGGGCAGCAGCGACATCGGCGGGCGGATAATGTCGTTCGACGTCATGGAAGAGGCGACGAAGGTGTAGTAGATCGGGAAGGCCACAACGATGATGCCGAGAATGAGCATCAGATGGGCGACCATGCGGGCGACCGGGCGATTTTCAATCATTGTGAAATCCTCAGCCGTAGTGCACGCGCTTCTCGACGAAGCGGAACTGGAAGGCGGTGAGCGCAATGACGATCACCATCAGGATGACCGATTGCGCGGCGGAAGAGCCGAGGTTCAGGTTCACGAAGCCATCATTATAGACCTTGTAGACCAGCGTTTCCGTCGCCTTGGCGGGGCCGCCGCCGGTGACGGCATGGATGATGCCGAAGGTGTCGAAGAAGGCGTAAACCGTATTGACGACCAGAAGGAAGAAGGTGGTCGGCGCCAGCAGCGGGAAAACGATGGTCCAGAAGCGCCGCGAACCGCGCGCGCCATCAATGGAGGCCGCTTCCAGCAATGATTTCGGAATTGCCTGCAAGCCTGCGACAAAGAACAGAAAATTATAGCTGATCTGTTTCCACGCAGCGGCTGCGACCACCAGCAGCATGGCCTGATTGCCGTCGAGCAGCGGGTCCCACATGATGCCGTTGCGGCGCAGGATATAAGAGAAAGTTCCCATGGCCGGGTTGAACATGAACAGCCAAAGCATACCTGCCACGGCAGGCGCCACGGCATAGGGCATAATCATCATCGTGCGATAAAACCCCTTGCCGCGCACCACCCGGTCGGCGGCGGTCGCCAGAAGCAGCGCCAGCCCCATGGAGACAAGCGCGGTCAGCACGCTGAAAATCACCGTGACGTGCAGCGAATTGAGGTAGCTTTCATCCGAAAGTACCGCAGAGAAATTGGCCAGACCGACGAAATTGCTGCTCAGCCCGAAGGCGTCCTCGCGCATGGTCGACTGGTAGAGTGCCTGACTTGCCGGCCAGAAAAAGAAGACCACCGTGAGGATGATCTGCGGTGCGACCAGCAGATAGGGCAGGATCTTGTTGGGGAATACGACGCTTTGCACGGCGATCTCCTGATGAAATGGAAACGCCGCCCGCACCTTGTTGGGATGCGGGCGGTGGCAGGGATCGTATTAGTTGCCGGTGGCCTGCTTGATGGCCGCATCACCGCGCGTCACGATCTTGTCGAGTGCGGCCTTCGCGTCCTGCTTGCCGGCCAGCATCGCCTCGAACTCTTCGTTCATGATGTCGCGGACCTGCGGCAGGTTCACGAGGCGAACGCCCTTGGAGTTTTCCGTCGGCGGCTTGCCCATCATCTGCAGTAGCGGCGTTTCGCGGGCAGGGTTCTTGTCGTAGAAGCCGGATTTCTTGGTTTCCTCATAGGCCGCGATCGTCACTGGCATATAGCCGGAGACCTGATGCAGACGAGACTGGATCTTGGTCTGAGAGAGGAAATGGAAAAATTCGGCAACGCCCTTATATTCGGCGTCGCTCTTGCCGCCGAACACCCAGAGGCTGGCGCCGCCGGGAATGGTGTTCTGCGGGCCGTGACCCTCGTAATAGGGCAGTTGGCCAATGCCGTAATTCATGCCGGTCTTGACGATATCGCCGAGACCACCGGAAGATTCGGTCAGGATACCGCATTCGCCGGACATGAACAGCTGCTTGGCTTCCGAGGTGCGGCCGCCATAACGGAAGGTGCCGTCCTTGGCGAGATCGGCAATCGCCTGGAAATGCTCGACGAAGAGCGGCGCATTCACCGCAAGCTTCACATCGGTGCCACCAAGCCCGTTTTCATTGCTGCCATAGGACACGTTGTTCCAGGCGGCGAAGTTTTCGGTCTGGATCCAGGTGAGCCATGTGGAGGTGAAACCGCATTGCGATGCACCGCTGGACTTGATCTTCCTGGCGGCTTCGAAAACTTCGGGCCAGGTCTTCGGCGGGTTGGCCGGGTCAAGGCCTGCCTTCTGGAACGTGTCCTTGTTGTAATAAAGGATCGGTGAGGACGAATTGTAGGGGAAGGACAGCATGGTGCCGTCGGGCTTGGAATAATAGGCGACGATGCCAGCCAGATATTCATCCTTGTTGAAGGTGTAGCCACCTTCCTTCAGCACATCCGCTACCGGCTTGATGGCGCCGGCGGCGCCCATCATCACGCCGGAACCGGCGTCGAAGACCTGAATAATGGCCGGCGGCTGCTTGGCGCGGAAGGCGGCGATGCCGGCATTCAGCGTTTCCGGATAAGTGCCCTTGAACACGGGCGTGATCTTGTAGTCTTTCTGGCTGTCGTTGAACTCTTTCGCAAGCGCGTCCACGACCTCGTTATTGGCGCCGGTCATGGCGTGCCACCACTGGATTTCCGTCGCAGCGAAAGCATTCGATGTGACAAAAAACGAAAGCGCGGATGCCGCAGCGAGGCGGTAGCTGAGTTTTTTCAAGGTGATTCCTCCCATTTTAAAAACAGTAAAAGATACAGCCCCTTATTGCAGCCTATCCTCCTCGATCAAGCTGCGGGCCATCTTTTCTGTATTAGCAGTTGGAATTAAAAACGAACTTTAACGAAAATGCAAGAGCGCGTGGAACGAATAAAACGAAAGTGAAAGAAACGATTTTATTATTCCATTTCCTCTCTCTTATGGTTTTTTCATGCGTCCGAAAGCAGGTGCTCCGGGCTAGATGATTTTCGCAGCCGGGTAACGACAATTGCGTCGAACCGAAAACTCGCGAAACGCTATTGATATGTTATTACATAACATAATAAGTTACCGCTGATTTTATGAGTTCGAAGGTGCGGATGTGTTCGGAATGAAGCGGAAGCAGGCGGTGGCGCGAGGAGACGATTCGGCTGTCTCGCCATCTGTCAGGACAGTGCCGGTGACCCTGCTGACCGGCTTTCTGGGGGCGGGAAAGACCACGTTGCTGAACGAGCTTCTGAACGAACCGGCCATGCTTGACGCCGCCGTCATCGTCAATGAATTCGGATCTGTGCCCATCGATCACGATCTGGTGCGCACCGGCTCGGAACGGTATTTCAGAACCACGACCGGTTGCATCTGCTGCAACGCGACCAGCGATATCCGTACCTCGCTTTACGAATTGCATCAGACCTTTCTGGAGGGGGTGATGCCGGAAATATCGCGTGTCGTTATCGAAACGACGGGACTTGCCGATCCCGCGCCGATCATCAACAGCCTGATTGCCGGCGGCACACCGGCGCTCGGCCTGCGCGACCACATCGTCGCCCGGCACTTTCATCTTTCGGGTGTGGTCACTGTTTTCGACGTCACTTCCGGCCGGGCGATGCTCGACAGTTTCATCGAAGGCTGGAAACAACTTGCCTTTGCCGACCATATTGTCCTGACGAAAACCGACCTTGCCGATGCGACCGCGATGGACCGTGAAGGCCTTACAGACCTCAACCCCGCCGCCCTGTTGCATGACCGCAATGCGGCCGGCTTTGATCTCATGTCGCTTTTTGCAACGAAGAACTACTCGCTACGCGGCAAGCCGGAGGATGTGCCGGGATGGCTGGCGGCCGACAGGCTGAGCCTGCATGCCGGCCATGTCCATGATATCAACCGTCATGGTGTCGGCGTCGAGGCTTTTGATCTCACTTTCGACGGCGCTCTTGATCCGCAGATGATCGTTACCTTTCTCGAGCTCGTCACCAGCAACGTGCATTCCGGCCTGTTGCGGCTGAAAGGTATTTTCCAGGCGACGGACGATCCGGATCGGCCGGTGGTTGCCCACGCCGTGCAGCACCGGCTTTATCCGCTGGCAAGGCTGGAAAGCTGGCCGGATGGCAACCGTGCAACCCGTCTCGTGCTGATCGGCATGGATATGCCGCAACAGCCGATCCGCGATCTTTTCGATACATTGGCCTCGCAGGCGAGGCGAAAGGGTGCTTCATGACCAACCCCCTTGCGCGCAGCGGCTCGGCGATCGTCTCGCAGGCCCGGCTTCTGAAACAATGGGCGCGCAACCTGCTAAATCTGCATGCCGATGACATTGTCACCGTCAGCGAGCTGTCCTGTGCCCTGCCGGATTGCCCTCCACGCGAAACGGTGATCGTCATCCTGCTTGCGTCCGGTGATATCAGGCAATTGTCCATTCACAAGGCGCTGCTGGAGGTGGATCATGACGACATTGTACGCGCCATTGCGGCGAATTCGGCCTGATATCCCCTCAGTGATGTCAGGGGGGTGCTTGACGGTGCGCGCCATCATCCGGCACTTCAGGGGCCGCGGCGGGATTCGCTGGTGATGAAGGGCGGGCAATGGCCGATCTGGCGGTTTATACGGGTTTGTTTCTGACGGCCTTTGTGGCGGCGACTATTCTGCCCATGCAGTCGGAGGCGGCGCTGGCCGGTCTCATCCTCTTGAAATCGCAACCGGTCTGGTTGCTGGTGGCCGTTGCCAGTGTCGGTAATGTGGCCGGTTCCTTCGTCAACTGGCTGCTTGGCCGCGGCATCGAACGGTTCCGGCACAGGCGCTGGTTTCCCGTTGGCGAGGCGGCGCTGCAACGTTCCCAGAACTGGTATCGGCGTTATGGCCGCTGGTCGCTGCTTTTAAGCTGGGCGCCATTGATCGGCGATCCGCTGACGGTTGCGGCCGGCATCATGAAAGAGCCGCTGCCGATCTTCCTGCTGCTGGTCACGGTAGCCAAGGTGGCTCGTTACCTTGTGCTGGCGCTGGTGACGCTGAATTTTCTCTGATTCTTTTCAGGGCGTTAAGGCCCGTTCGTCGCTTCAGAAGACAGGGAAGGCGCAAGCCCTCTTCAGGGCGTCTTGATCGCCTTCTGCGTCCGGTCCTTGCCCACCTCGATCACGTGGCGCATGGCTTTCACGGCGGCATCGGTATCACGCGCGGCGATGGCGTGAACGATGCGCAGGTGGTTGGACGCAATCTCGGCGATGGTGCCGGGCGAGGCGGCCGGTGACGAAAGCTGGAAGGAAATGGCGAGGGCTGCTTCGATCAGCCCGCTTGCCGACCGCATGAAGGGATTGCCGGACATGTGCGCCACGGCAAGGTGGAATTCGAGATCGACCTTGGCGATGCTTTCCGGCGTATGCTTCGGATTGTCGAATTTGGCGGCGATGACGTAAAGGGAAACGATATCATCATTGGAGGCCTGCAGGGCCGCCGCAGCTGCCGCCGCCGGCTCCAGCGCCAGACGGATTTGCGCCAGATGCGTGACGAATTCCTCGTCTATGCCGGCCTCGCAGCGCCAGCCCAACACGTCAGGATCGAAGAAATTCCAGCTTGAGCGGTCAAGAACGCGGGTGCCGACCTTGGCTTTCGGTTCCACCAGCCGTTTGGCCGCCAGCGTCTTCATGGTTTCACGCAGCACGGTGCGCGAAACCCCGAACCGCATGGACAGTTCGGCGTCATTGGGCAGCAGCGAGCCTTCCGCTATTCTGCCCGAGACGATGGCGCTGCCGAGTTCGGAGACCACGTGGGCGTGGCTGTTCCGGCGTTTTCGCCCGCTTATCGTCGTTTCGAGCAGCCCCAAGCAAGCCTCCGTGTGCGGTTATGCCGGGTGTGGCCCGGCCAGTCTCCTGTTTGAATACCAGATGATTGCGCGCTGCAACACGATGAAGACGAAAAGCAGCACGCCAATGACGATTTTCGTCCACCAGGACGACAGCGTTCCGTCAAAAACGATATAGGTCTGGATCAGTCCCTGGATCAGGATGCCGATGAAGGTGCCCGCCACCAGCCCCGTGCCGCCCGTCAGCAGCGTGCCGCCGATGACGACGGCGGCAATGGCGTCCAGCTCCACGCCCACCGTCGCCAGCGAATAACCTGACGAGGTGTAGAGTGTATAGACGATGCCGGCGAGGCCTGACAGGAAACCGGACAGCGCATAGATGCCGATGGTCGTCGCGCCGATCGGCACGCCCATCAGCTCGGCCGATTGCGGGTTGCCGCCCAGCGCATAAACATTGGCGCCAAAGCGGGTGCGGCTGGCGAGCAGCATGCCGGCGGCAAAGACGATGAGCATCAGTATGGCGAGCGCCGTCAGCCTGCCACCTCCGGGAAAGCGGAAATAAAAGCCCTGTATAGCATCGATGAACGGGTGCGATATCGGCACCGACTGCGTCGAGATAAGATAGGCAGCACCACGCGCCAGAAACATGCCCGCCAGTGTCACCACGAAAGGCGGGATCGACAGGAAACGGATCATCGCCCCCATCAGGCAGCCGAACAGCGTCGAGACCACAAGCACGATGGCGAAGGCCAGCAGCGGATGGATATTATAGGTGCCCACCATCACCGCCACGAAGACGCTGGTAAAGGCGATGACCGAACCGATGGAGAGATCGATGCCGCCCGAAAGGATCACGAAGGTCATGCCGACGGCAGCGATGCCGAGAAAGGCGTTGTCGGTCAGAAGATTGCCGATTACCCGCGTCGACAGGATCGCCGGATATTGCAGCACGCAGAGAAGATAGGCGACCACGAAGATCGTCAATGTGGTGAGGAAGGGAAGATTGCGGCTATGGATCATCGCGCGGTTCCTTCCTTGGTCATGCCGTTGGTGGCTGCCGGTTTGGCGTGTGGTTTGGGTGGTCTGACGAAGCCCAGCACCGCCATGATCGCCGGCGATTGCAGCGTCAGCACCACCATGATGATGCCGGCCTTGATGATGAGGTTGAATTCCGGCGGAAAGCCCGAGACCAGAATGCCGGTATTGATGGTCTGGATGATGAGCGCGCCGATCAGCGAGGCGGTGATGGAGAAGCGCCCGCCATTCAGGGAGGTGCCGCCGATCACGACAGCCAATATGGCGTCCAGCTCCAGCCACAGCCCGGCATTGTTGGCATCCGCGCCGCGAATATCGGCGGTCACGATCATGCCGGCGATGGCGGCGCAGAGGCCGGAAACGGCATAGACGAAAAACAGCAGGAAGCGCGCCCGCACACCGGCCAGCGCTGCCGCGCGGCGGTTGATGCCGGTTGCCTCGATCAGAAATCCCAGCGCGCTCTTGCGCACCAGAAGACCGATCAGAAGTGCGGCCGCCAGCCAGATGATGACGGGCAGGGGAATGCCGGCGAAGGAGCCGGAACCGATGGCGGAGAATGTGTCATCGTTGAAGGTGAGAATGACACCTTCAGTGATGAGCTGGGCGATGCCGCGCCCCGCCACCATCAGGATGAGGGTGGCGATGATCGGCTGTATGTCGAGAAGGGCGACCAGCACGCCATTCCACAGGCCGCAGGCAATGCCGACCGCAAGCGAGATGGCGATGACGGAGGGGATGGAGTGGCCGTTGCTGATGAGTGTGGCGGCCACCGCCCCGCAGATGGCGATGACCGCGCCGATCGAAAGATCGATGCCCTTGGTGGCGATGACCAGCGTCATGCCGATGGTCAGGAGCGCCACGGGCGCGGCGCGCACCAGAATATCCACCAGGCTGCCGTAGAGCCGACCGTTCTGGAACGAAACATTGAGAAAGCCCGGCGAAACGATTGTAATCGCGGCCAGAATGACGAAAAGCGCGGCAAGCTGGGGAGCAAGCCTTTTCAGGCGTCGGGTCACAGCCACCATCATGCCGCCTCCGTTTTGGCTGCCGCATCGGCAATTGCCCGCATGATGTTGTCGGCGGTCACGTCGCCGCCCTTCAACTCGCTGACATGGCGACGATCCGAAAGCACGACGACGCGATGCGCCACGGCGGTCAGTTCTTCCAGTTCCGAGGAAATGACGACGAGCGACATGCCTTCGGTACAGAGTTTTTCGATCATTTTCAGAATTTCCGCATGCGCGCCGATATCGATGCCGCGTGTCGGCTCGTCGAGGATCAGCAACCGGGGATGCGTGGCGAGCCAGCGGGCCAGAATGGCCTTCTGCTGGTTGCCGCCGGACAGGAATTTGATCGGCCGGTCGGGATCGGCCGGGCGAATGTCGAGCGACTTGATGAAGCTTTCGGCAAGCTCCACCTTCTGCCTTCGGGAAATGGGCCGCGCCCAGCCCTGCCGGGCCTGAAGGGCGAGCGCGATATTATCGGTGACGGAAAAATCGCCGATGATGCCATCCGTCTTGCGCTCCTCCGGACAGAAGCCGAAACCGGCGGTAATGGCGGCTTCCGGCGAAGAAATCGCCACCGTCTGGCCATCGATGACAGCTTTTCCGGTATCCGGCCTGTCGATGCCGAACAGCAGGAAGGCGGTTTCCGTGCGGCCCGAACCGAGCAGCCCGGCGACGCCGACGATCTCACCGGGGCGGATGCCGAGATCGAAGGGGGCGATGCTGCCGCGTTTGCCGTAACCTTCGAAACGGATCGGCGGTTCGCCCTCGACAACGGTATCTTCGGTCGCCTGATGTTCGTGGGTGATGTGCTGAAGCTCACGGCCGAGCATCATCGAGATCAGTTCGGATCGCGGCAGGCTGCCGATATCGCGGGTGCCGACGAGGCGGCCATTGCGCAGCACCGTCACCCGGTCGGCGATATCATAGACCTGATTGAGGAAGTGGGTGATGATGACGATGCCGATGCCGCGCGCCCGCAGGTTTCTCAAGACCCCGAACAGCATCTCGACCTCATGGGCGTCGAGGCTGGCGGTCGGCTCGTCCAGCACCAGCACCTTGCCGGAAAGATCGACGGCGCGGGCAATGGCGATGATCTGGCGGATGGCGACGGAATAGCTGGAGAGAAGCGCGTTGACGTCAATGGACAGCCCGTATTGGGCAAGCAGCGCCTGCGATTGCTTCTGCATCGTGCTGCGGTCGATCAGTCCGAAGCGGCGCGGCTGGCGTCCGAGAAACAGGTTTTCGGCAACCGTCAGGTTTTCGAGAAGGTTCACCTCCTGATAGACCGTGCCGATGCCCAGCGCCTGCGCTTCGCCGACATTGGCGGGTGAAATCTCGCTACCTTCCAGAAAGATCGAGCCGCTGTCGCGGTGGTAAACTCCGGTCAGGATTTTGATCAACGTCGATTTGCCCGCGCCGTTTTCACCGAGCAGCGCATGGATTTCACCGCGCCCGAGCGAAAAATCGACGCTGTCCAGCGCCGTGATCCCGAGAAAGGATTTACCGATGGCGCGTGCTTCCAGAAGTGGTGCCGTTTCGGACATTAAGCAGGTTCCGTATCGAAATGGGTATCGGTGAAGTGATCGCGTCGGGAGCGGCGGGTTTCTTCTCCCCGCCGGGGAGAAGGTGGCCCGAAGGGTCGGATGAGGGGGCAACGCCAGCGATTGACCACACCCTCGCCCCCTCATCCCGCTGCCGCGACCTTCTCCCCCTCGGGGAGAAGAAGCAGGCGGCACACGCTCGCCCCATATGCGATCATTCGGTGTCGGGCTTGCGCCCCTCGTTTAACCGAAAGAAACGGCGCAACTTTTCGCGCCGTTCCTCAAAAGACAGGCCTTAGTAACCCAGGCCCTTCTTCGCCTCGTAAACCTTCATCGGATCATCGGATGCCGTATAAAGCTTGGATTCCGTCTGGATCCACTTCGCAGGCGCCTTCTTGTCCTTCAGATAGGCTTCAAGCGCATCGAAGGCCGGGCCGGCCATGTCAGGCGTCAGTTCTACGGTGGCGTTGGCTTCACCGGCGGCCATGGCCTTGAAGATATCAGGTACGGCATCGATGGAGACAACCTTGACGTCGGTACCGGGCTTCAGGCCCGCTTCCTTGATCGCCTGGATCGCGCCGACGGCCATGTCGTCATTATGGGCGTAGACGGCACAGATATCCTTGCCGCCGCCTTCGGCCTTGATGAAGCTTTCCATCACTTCCTTGCCCTTGGTGCGGGTGAAGTCACCCGTCTGCGAGCGCACGATCTTGATGTTCTTGTGGGATTCGATGGCCTGCTCGAAACCCTTCTTGCGGTTGATGGCGGGCGAGGAGCCGGTTGTGCCCTGCAATTCCACGACCTTGCAGTCCTTGGAGCCGACATCCTTGACCAGCCAGTCGCCGGCCACCTTGCCTTCGTGCACCTGATCCGACGTAACGGCGGTCAGGTAAAGATCATCCGGCGCCTCGATCTGGCGGTCGAGCAGGATGACAGGGATTTTCTCTTCCTTGGCTTCCTTCAAAACGGCGTCCCAGCCGGTGGCGACCACAGGGGCGATCAAGATCGCATCGACGCCCTGCGCGATGAAGCCGCGAACGGCCTTGATCTGGTTTTCCTGCTTCTGCTGCGCGTCGGCGAATTTGAGCGTGACGCCGCGTTTTTCGGCCTGCTGTTTGGTAACGGTGGTTTCAGCCGCGCGCCAGCCGGATTCCGAACCGATCTGCGAGAAGCCGACGGTAAGCGATTGTGCGGAAACACCGGATGCAAGGCACAGCGAAACGGCGACAGTAACTGTCGCGAGAGCTTTTCTCATCTTATTCCTCCCAGAGATGATGTCAGCGTGACGGCAACACTATGAGCATATAGTAATACTCTTGGAAAGTGGTTTTTTGGCGTTTCCGCAATTTGCCAGATGTCGGTTTGACTTGAATTTTGCCATAAAATGCAATGAATCAATAGGTTATATGCACATAAATCGATTTTTCTGTTGTTGAAAGCATACCGGAAATGGGGTTTGATCCAGCTTGACAGGCGATGTCCGCATCTAATAGTAATACAAATAAAGACATCAGGTCGTGACGGAGCATGAGGCCATGAGGCCGTTGTTTTCCGGAATGACAGGGAGGGAGAGACCGTTGCGCTATGCCGCCATCGTCGTAAGCACCGAAAAATATTCGGTTAAAGCCGAAGAACAGCCCCAAATCACTCGTCTGGGCCTGCTCTGTCGGTTATGCGTGATCCCGAAAAGCTGATTCCATTTTCCTTGCGCACAACATAAGCTTGTCGCATTTCGTAATATTTTACCGTTGGCCACTTCCGGCTGGAGACCTGCATCATGACCAAATCCGACAATCTGCCCGCCACAAAAGGCAAGTTTCGTTCGCGCGCGTGGTTCGACAACCCCGCCAACGCGGATATGACGGCGCTTTATCTCGAGCGTTACATGAACTTCGGTCTCAGCCAGGCCGAGCTTCAGTCCGACCGCCCGATCATCGGCATTGCGCAGACCGGCTCGGATCTTTCACCCTGCAACCGTCACCATCTGGAACTGGCCAACCGCCTGCGTGAAGGCATCCGTGAAGCCGGTGGCATCGCCATCGAATTCCCGGTCCATCCGATCCAGGAAACCGGCAAGCGCCCGACGGCGGGCCTTGACCGCAACCTGGCTTACCTCGGCCTCGTGGAAGTGCTTTATGGCTATCCGCTCGATGGCGTCGTGCTGACCATCGGCTGTGACAAGACCACGCCTGCCTGTCTTATGGCGGCGGCCACCGTCAACATTCCGGCCATCGCCCTGTCCGTCGGCCCCATGCTGAACGGCTGGTTCCGTGGTGAGCGCACCGGCTCCGGCACCATCGTCTGGAAGGCGCGCGAACTGCTGGCCAAGGGCGAGATCGACTATCAGGGCTTCGTCAAGCTCGTCGCCTCGTCGGCGCCCTCCACCGGCTATTGCAACACCATGGGCACGGCAACAACCATGAATTCGCTTGCCGAAGCGCTCGGCATGCAGCTTCCCGGCTCCGCCGCCATTCCGGCGCCTTACCGCGACCGTCAGGAAGTTTCCTACCTCACCGGCCTGCGGATCGTCGAAATGGTCAAGGAAGACCTCAAGCCTTCCGATATCATGACCAAGGACGCCTTCATCAACGCCATCCGCGTCAACTCGGCTATCGGCGGCTCCACCAATGCGCCGATCCACCTCAACGGCCTTGCTCGCCATGTCGGCGTGGAGCTGACCGTGGATGACTGGCAGACCTATGGTGAAGACGTGCCGCTGCTCGTCAACCTGCAGCCGGCCGGCGAATATCTCGGCGAAGATTATTACCATGCCGGCGGTGTTCCCGCTGTCGTCAACCAGCTGATGACCCAGGGACTGATCATGGAAGACGCCATGACCGTCAACGGCAAGACCATCGGCGACAATTGCCGTGGTGCGATCATCGAGGACGAGAAGGTCATCCGCCCCTATGAGCAGCCGCTCAAGGAGCGCGCCGGCTTCCGCGTTCTGCGCGGCAACCTGTTCTCCTCGGCCATCATGAAGACAAGCGTGATCTCGGAAGAATTCCGTGGCCGCTACCTCTCCAACCCAAATGACCCGGAAGCCTTCGAAGGCCGCGCCGTGGTGTTTGACGGTCCGGAAGATTACCACCACCGCATCGACGATCCGTCGCTGAAGATCGACGCCAACACCATCCTGTTCATGCGCGGCGCCGGCCCGATCGGTTATCCGGGTGCGGCAGAAGTGGTGAACATGCGTGCGCCGGATTATCTTTTGAAGGAAGGCGTCAATTCGCTTCCCTGCATCGGTGATGGCCGTCAGTCCGGCACGTCGGGCAGCCCGTCCATCCTCAACGCTTCCCCGGAAGCAGCGGCCGGTGGCGGTCTCGCCATCCTGCAGACAGGTGACCGCGTTCGCATCGATGTGGGCCGTGGCACGGCCGATATCCTGATTTCCGGCGAGGAGCTGGCCAAGCGTTACGAGGCGCTTTCTGCCGAGGGTGGCTTCAAATTCCCCGATCACCAGACTCCATGGCAGGAAATCCAGCGCGGCATCGTCAGCCAGATGGAAACCGGCGCGGTTCTGGAACCGGCGGTCAAGTACCAGCGCATCGCCCAGACCAAGGGCCTGCCGCGCGACAACCACTAAAGGCGGGACCGTTCCGGCTGGCCGCTTTTAAAAATCAGCTAAAAATCAGCCCCGGGGTGTGCCGCCCCGGGGCTGAAATATTTTCGGACATCCGAGCGCCTCGTCGCCCTCCTGCTTACTCCTTCGATGGGGAGAGCGGCTTTCCAGATAAGGCAGGAAGAACATGTAGAGCCCGCTCCCGATAAGCAAAGTCAGCGGAAGAAGCGGGGCATAAACGATCACCGGTGGTGTCGGGCCGAAAGCCATCGAAGCGAAGTTCGCCAGAATAGTGACGGTCAGCAGAATGCCCAGCCACCGATGGCTCTGCCTTATCCATTTTTGCAAGATCAAAGTCGCCCCCAAGAAAAAGCATCCATGATGGAATGTGACACACGGTTGCCTCAACGGGCCTGAACGAGCTTCCAGCCATTGCCGGAAGGATCGCGGAAACTCGCATCCACCGAGCCGTAACGCGTGATCGGTTCCTGGGTGAATTCGACGCCGCGTTTGTGCATGGCGTCAAAGGCCTTCTGGCAATCCTCGACCACCAGAACCAAAGGCGGCATGGCGCCCTTGGCCACGGCTACGTTCAAATCCTGCGCCGTCGCCTCGTCAACGGTCGGGGCCTGCGGCCGAAACAGGCCGAGCTGGAAATCCGGCTGGTCCGGATGCTGCACCGTCAACCAGCGATAATCGCCGTTGCGTGCGTCCGTATGGACACGAAATCCGAGTTTTTCGACATAAAATTGCAGCGCCTCGTCCTGGTCATGAACGTAAAGCCCGACAACTTGAACACCATTTTTCATGAGCTATCTCCCTTTCACTCACTGTGCCTACCGCCTTTCGCCTGTCGGCGCTTCTCCGAAACTGCGATTGTGAGATTGGGGCGGTGTGCGGCGCTGACGAAGCAATGGGGAACCTGCTCGAGATCGGCAGGGGAAAGCCGCATTTGTCGCCGCACTTCGCTTGGGCTCTCCCCGGTTACATCGCGGAAAACGCGGCCAAATGTGCCGATGCTGTTCCAGCCGGTTTGCAAGGCGATGTCGATGATGGGAAGGCTGGTGTCACGCAAAAGCGCCACGGCGCGCTCCACCCGGCGGGTCAGCAGATAGCGGTGAGGGGGTATGCCGAAGGCATCGCGAAACGATCTCGCGAAGTGCGCCTGCGAGGCGCCGCTGACTTTTGCAAGGCGTGAAACGGGCCATGCCTCATGCGGCGCGGCATCCATATGATCCCTGGCGCGCAGCAGGCGGCGTAACAGCTTCAAGTCTCTGTTTGCAGAGTTCTTTTCATTTCCAGACCGCATGCGGCAATCATTGAATGAACCTGCCGTCCTTGGCAAGGTTCATGCCCGGCTAGCCACTGCGGGTGATTTAGATCACCGGATAAAGCGACCAGAAGAACAGTTCATATTCCTGATCGCGGTCGTCATCATGCGGTTCGTCATCCGGTCTGCGCGGCGTCTTGTCCTGAAATTCGAGCTCGACCCGCTCATTGACGACGGGCATTCTTCGGCCGATGCCAAAGAGGTCAAAGGAGAGCATATTGAACCCTGCTACCATGGCCAGTTCCCTTCTTCACGCGAGTTAACGGTGTGTTAAGTTTCGCGCGTTGCCATGATTTCGTCAAGATTGGCCGCGGAATTTGTCTACTATTTTTAACAACAATGTCGTGATTGGCGTTTCACCGGTGCCGGATTTCACGCAATGAATGTTTGTCGGCCCCGTCAAACCTCTTTCGAAGCGGCCTCCGAATAGCTCTTTGCGGCCGCTTCCAGCGCGGAATCGGTATCGACGGCATGGCCGAAGTTTTTCAGGGCGCTTGAGACGGCTGCGATATTGGCTTTCACCGCCTGCGGATGCGCGCGCCGGCCGGTGTGGTTGAGCCTTATCAGCCGTTCCGCGCCGGGGCCGACGCCGGCGGAAATATCCGCGCCATGCTCTCTGGATACAGCGGCGAGAAACGCTCCGGCTTCGACGGTATCCGGCAGGATTGCCGTGGAAACGAGAGCTGAGGCATGCGCTTCCTCCACCCAGTTGGCGATGCCGAGCGCCCTGATGCCATGACGGGTGGCCGCCGCTGCCCGCTCGTGGCGCGCAGTGGCGGCTGGTAGACCCTCCGCCTCGATCCTGTCGAGCGCGGCCTCCAGCGCATAAAATTCCAGCGGCGCCGGCGTTCCGGGCAGCGCCCCTCTGCCGGCATCCAGCCAGAGCATCTTCTGGTCGAGAAGCGAGAGCATGGAGTTGGTGGGCGCCCTGTCGTGCGAAAGCAGCTGCCATGCTTCTGGGCTGACTGAAATGGCCGATATGCCGGCCGGGCCGGCCAGCGCCTTCTGCGGCCCGATGACGGCAATATCGATGCCCAGTCTGTCAACCTCGAAGGCATGGCCGCCAATCGAAGCGACGGCATCAACCAGCGTAACGACGCCTTTGGTTTTCGCCAGCGCGGCAATGGCGGGCAGGGGGTTGAGAATACCGCTTGCCGATTCCGCATGCACGATGGCGAGAAGATCGAAACCCGGCCCGTCATCGAGCGCCCGTTCAACCTCGGTGAGCGTCACCGGCTTTGCCGGGCTGGCTGTCAGATTGCGCACCGTCGCCCCGCCGCGTTCCAGCCAGCCGCCGAACCATGCACCATAGGGGCTGGTGACGATGTTGAGCGCCTTCAGCCCCGGCCGCGCAAGGCTTGTCGCCGCCGCCTCCAGCGCCAGCACGGCTTCCGCCTGTATCAGCAGCACGTCGTTTTTCGTGCCCATCAGGGCCGCCAGCCGGTCGGCCAGCATGGCGTAGCGCTCGGCGGGGAAAGCGGGCGGGTCGAGAAGCAATGCATAATCCGGGGCGGGCATGTCTTATCCTTGCACGGTGGTGATGAGCCGCGGGGCAGCGGCGATCAGGCCTCTGGCGGTCGAGGATTGCGGCGCGGAAATGATCGCTCCGGTTCCGCCGATTTCAACGATCCGACCCGCCTCCATGATCGCGACACGGTGGCAGACGGCGCGGATGACGGCGAGATCGTGGGACACGAAAATACAGGAAATCGCCGTTTCCCGCTGTATTTCCACCAAAAGTTCGAGAATCTGCCGGCGAACCGAAACGTCAAGCGCCGAGACCGCTTCGTCCAGAATGAGAAGCGACGGTTTGAGCGCGATGGCTCTGGCAATCGCCACACGCTGCCTTTGCCCGCCCGAAAGCTCGAAGACCGAGCGGCCGGCATAGGCGGCGGGTAGGCCGACACGGTCGAGAAGGCGGCGGATTTCCGCCGGGCGGTCGCGTCTTTGAACGACGCGGTGAATGCGCAACGGCTCGCCTATGGCATCTTCGACGGTGGCGCGTGGGTTGAAGGCGCCATGCGTATCCTGAAACACCATCTGCATCTGTTGCCGGGCGGCGCGCAACGTGCTGCCGCCAAGTGCAAGCCAGTTGCGGTTTTCGAAACGAACAGTGCCTTCGTCGGCGGGGATCAGCCGCATGAGGATGCGCGCCAGCGTCGATTTCCCGCAGCCGGAAGGGCCGGCAAGCCCCAGCGTCTCGCCGCGCTTGAGCGAAAACGAGATATCGGAGAGTGCCGTCACCGTTCTTGCGCCGGTGCGGTAGGTCTTGGAAAGGCCATCCACGCTCAGAAGGGTTTCATTCATGGCACGGCCTCGCTGACGAGCGGCGGGGTCGACAGATCGAGGTAATCGGCAAGCAGCGCCCGGGTGTAGGCATGCGCGGGCGCGGAAAGCACCCGCCGGGCCGGGCCGTGTTCCACCAGTTCACCGGCGCTTAAAACCGCGATGTCGTCGGCAAGGCTGGAGGCAAGACCGATATCATGGGTGATGAATACCAGCGTTCTTTCTTCCTCGCGCACGAGATCATCCAGAAGGGTGGCGATGGCCGCCTGGGTCACCGTGTCGAGCGCGCTCGTCGCCTCGTCGGCAATCAGGATCGAAGGGCGCGCTGCAATGGCGGCGGCAATCGCCACACGTTGTCGTTGCCCGCCGGAAAGCTGGTGCGGATAGGCGGTGAGCAGATGGGAGGGATGCGGCAGCCGCACTTTTTCCAGAAGATCGCGGGCAAGTTCGCGCGCCGCCTTCCATGAGAGGCCGAGATGCCGCACAGCGCCTTCCGCTACCTGTTCGCCGATGGTCAGAACCGGGTTCAGCGTTGCGCCGGTATCCTGAAAAATCGTGCCGATATCGCGCCCCGGCATCGGCTTGCCGCTGAACAGGCCGCTGTCACGGCTCCAGGATATATCGCCCGCGACCCACGCGGTCTGCGGCAGAAGCCCGGCGATCGCCTTGCCGAGCGTCGATTTGCCCGAGCCGCTTTCGCCGATGATCGCCAGCCGCTGCCCCTGCCTTATCGTCAGGGAAACCTTGCGCAGCGCCGGCGCATCGGCCGCGGCATAACGGACGCTGAGATCGTCGATCCGGCAAAGGGCGTTGCCGCTCATGGCTCCTGCCTCCTCGTCGCCATTGCCCGTTTGATGCCTTCTCCGAAAAGATAGACACCGAGCACGGTCACCAGCAGACCGATGCCGGGGATGACGGACAGGAACGCGGCCGAGCGGAGCACGTTGCGTCCTTCCGCGATCATCGAGCCCCAGGTGACGATATTGGGATCGCCAAGCCCGAGGAAGGAGAGCGCTGCCTCGGTGAGGATGGCCGCGGCAACGATGATGGCGGCCAGCGCCAGAACCGGCGGCAGGGCATTGGGCAATATTTGCCGGAAGGCGATTTCCAGCGGATGCATGCCGATGGCGCGGGCAGATTGCACATAGTCACGCTCGCGGATGCTCAACACCTGCGCCCGCATCAACCGCGCCGGATCCGCCCAAGCGCCGAGTGCAATGGCCAGAATGACTGTCGGCATCGAGGGGCCGATGGTGCTGACGAAGGCAAGCGCCAGCAGGAAATTCGGCACGATCTGAAAGGCATCGGTGACGCGCATCAGCGCCTCATCCACGAGGCCGCCGGCAAAACCGGCAATCGTGCCGATGACGGTGCCGACAACAAGTGCTGCTGCGGCAGCACCCATGCCGACGAGCAGGGAGGCCTGCGCGCCATGGGCAAGTTCGGCCAGCACATTGCGGCCCAGCCGGTCGGTGCCGAGCGGCAGGGCGGCATCCGTAAAGGGCGCTATCAGCGGCTCGCCGACGATCGCCAGCGGATCGCCGGGGAACAGGAGGGGTGCGGAGAACGCCGTCATCGCCAGCAATGTGAGGATGACGGTGCCCGTCACACCTTCGAAATTGCGCAGGAGCCGGAGAACGAAGCTCATGCCGCACTCTCCCCGCTGCCAATGCGCGGATCGAGAATGGAATAGAGAATATCGACCACGAGATTGACGAGGATGACGAAGACGGCGCTGGTGAGGATAATGCCCATCAGAAGCGGCGTATCGCGACCGCTGACGGCCTCCTGCGCCAGCCGCCCGAAACCCGGAATGGCAAAGACGCTTTCAATCACCACGCTGCCGCCAAGCATGGTTGCGGCCTGCAGGCCAAGTACGGTGATGAGCGGCAGCGCCGCGTTGCGGGCAACATGGCGCAGCACGATGCGTCGTCTGGAAAGCCCCTTGGATTGCGCAAAAAGCACGAAATCCAGCGGCCAGACCGCCGCCATGGCGGTGCGCATGACGCGCAGGAACAGCGCCAGATAGATGAGGCCGAGGCTGGCGACGGGCAGCACGAGATGGCGGGCAATATCCAGCGCCCGTGCAAATCCCTGTTTGCCCGAGGCGATGGTTTCGATGCCCGACGTCGGCAGCCATCGCAGCTGCACGGCAAAGACGATGGCGAGAACGAGGCCGAGCCAGAAACCGGGCGTGGCGTAAAGCGTGAGCGACAGCGTTGAAAGCACCCGGTCGGTCAGTCCGCCGGGACGTGCGCCGGCGATGATGCCGAGCGCGGTGCCGGTGATGAAGGCGAGTGCGGTGGCGCTGCCCATCAACAAAAGCGTGTTCGGCAGCCGCTCGAGGATCAACCCCAGCACCGGCCGGTCAAAGGCAAGCGACCAGCCGAGATCGAGCCGCAGCACCGAGCTTGCATAGAGCCAGAAACGAGCGAGCATCGAGCCGTTGAGACCATATTGCTCGCGCAGCGCATCCCGCAGCCCGGCATCGCCTCCGCCGATGGAAACGAGATAGGCATCCACCGCATCACCGGAGGCATTTTCAAGCAGGACGAAGGTGAAGATGAGAACGATCAGCAGCACCGGAATGGCGCTGATCGCCCTTCGCCGCAGCAAAGACGTCGCACGTTTCACGGCGCGGCCTCAGCTATCGACCGCGGTATCCGCCCAGTTGGAAACTGCCCAGCGCGGATTGCTGGCGACATGTTTGACCGTATCGCGCGCCACCGTGATGAAACCCCATTCGGCGACGTTGATGAGCGGCAGATCGGCTGTAACCTGTTTCTGGAAATCCTTGTAGAGTGCTGTCCGTGCAGTCGTATCCACGGTTTCCGCCGCCTTGTCGATCAGCGTATCGAGCGCCTTGTTCTCATACCCGCCCTGATTGGAGAAGCCGACGCCAGCGGGAATGCCGGATCGCACGAGAATGGTGGTGGAGATTGCGGGATCGCCACGGAACACCGGGGGAGCAACGGCCAGATCGAAGGCGTGGTCGGTATAGACGGCCTTCTGGTGTGCGGCGGCATCATTATTTACCAGCTCGGCATCGATGCCGATTTCCTGAAGCGCCTGACGAAGATAGGAACCGAATTGTTTGGTTTCGTTGAAATAGGGCGCAGGCAGAAGTTTTAGCGCAAAACGCTTTCCGTCGGGTCCGCGGGCATAACCGGCTTCATCCAGCAGGGCATTGGCCTTGGCCACGTCGAAATCATAGGTCTCGACGTCGTCGGTGTAAAACTGCGGCGCATTCTTCGGCACGGGACCGGTGGATGCGGTGGCATAACCGAGGAACACCTTGTCGATGACGAATTTTTTGTCGATGGCGTGGGCGATTGCCTTTCTGACCTTCAGGTCGGCCAGTTCCTTGCGGCGGTGGTTGATTTCCACCACGAGCTGATAGGTCAGTGCCTCGTAACCATCGGCAATCACCTTGATGCCCGGCACCTTGGCGATGCGGGCAAGATCGGCGAGCGGCACGGCGGAGAAGGCGGCCAGCTGGATTTCTTCCGCTTCCAGCGCCGAGGCTGCTCCCGCACGATCGGGCAAGACGCGATAGATGATTTCTTCGAGCTGCGGCTGGTCTTTGCCCCAGTAATTAGGGTTGCGGGTCAGGCGGTAATATTCGCCGGGTTTGTATTCGGCAAAAACGAATGGCCCGGTACCAACCGGTTTGGTATTGGCCGGATTGGTGGCGATATCGGTGCCTTCATAGAGATGTTTCGGCACGACGCTGGTGACGACAGGCAGTGCATTGCGGATGAGCTGGAACGGCGTGGGCTTTGAGAAACGGAAGACGGCCGTGTGGTCGTCAGGCGTTTCCACCTTTTCGAGATTGGCAAAGACCAGCCGGCCGAGGTTCTGCAACGGTTTCCAGACGGAAAGCGCTGAAAAGGCCACGTCCGCCGAGGTGAAGGGTTTGCCGTCATGCCAGGTCACGCCTTCGCGCAGCTTGAAGGTGGCGCTCAAGCCATCATCCGATCCCTGCCATTCGGTTGCAAGCCGCGGCTCCAGCCCGTCCTTGCCATCAAAAGAGGCTTCCGCCAGCGGCTCGACGATCTTGCTGGCGATATAAAACACGCCATTGGAGGCGACGATGGCCGGATTGAGGTTTTTCGGCTCCGAATCGGCCGCGACGATCAGCCGCCCGCCGGATTTTTCCTGCGCTGCGGCAATTCCCGCCAGTCCCGTGGTTGCGGCAAGAGCAAGCGAGGTCTTGAGAAGCGAGCGGCGGGAAAGCTGGACAGGCGACATGAATTTCACTCCGGAAATGAGGGCGAGACGGGCCTTTCCGCTTGGCCCGCGGCACGCCGATCTTAAGACTGCAACCTCGGCAGTGTCCACGTTAATTCGCGCCCTTTACAGCAATGATTTTACGTTGCGGACGAGTTTGAAGAAACAATATGCCTCACCCACGCCAATCTCGTTTTCTCCGGTTGCCGCAGAAGGTGTCCAGTCCATCGAAAAACGATTTAATAAAACAAAAACAAAATGTTGATCTTCAATTTTGCTGCGGGCGCATACTGAAACGTGACTGTGGGTGACGTGAAATCTGTCGCCGAGGCCCCGTTTGGAAAGGGGTAATTAACCTTTATTTTCTATTTCAGGGAGACCGAAATATGTACGTTTATGATGAGTGTGCACGCTGCCATGAGCTTCTCCCGATCCAGATTCCAGAATTCGTCCAATAACGCCGGGGAGGGGAGCGAAAACGCCCGTCATGCCGGCGGCAAGGCGGTTGCCGGGCAGCAGACGGCGATGAAGGCAAGTGCCGCGCCCCGGCCCAATGCCGATGTCAGCGCAGCAGACGCCATTGAAGGCCGTGCCGAAATGCCCGGCTGGCAGAATGCTTTTGTGCTTGGCCCGAATGTGCGCTTTACCCGCACGCCGGAAAGCGCCTTTAGCCGGCGCATGCCGGTAGAGACGCCGAATATTCCGGAAGAAATCCATATTCCCGAAGAGGAAGTCGTGGCAGTCGCTCCGCCGGAACCGGTGGAGCCGGAGCCGGCGGCGCAGCAGGCTGTCGCACATGAGGACGCTGCTGTCATATCTCAGCCGATCGTAAAACCGGCGGAGCAGCGCGTGCCGCCACAGCGCATGCCGTTCCTGCCGCAGCCGCCCGATGCGCGCGGTGCCAGGGCGCTGACCTATAAATTGCGTCTCGAGCTTGCCCGCAAGCAGGCGGAAGAAGCCGCTGCCGCCGCACTGGCGCCGCCCCAGGCTGTAACGGCCACGCCTATTGCGGAAGTGCCGGTACAGCGGGTATTTGCCTCCGTTCAGCCGCAGCCTGCTGTCCAGCCAGTCGCTGTGGCGCAGGCCGCCATACCGGCTGCGTCCGTTCCCGCCTTTGCCGCCCACCTGCCGGATGAGCTGTTCTGGGAAGTCATGACGCTTGATCTGCCGGGGGCAGCGGTCGAGGCCGTTCCCGCCTATCTGCGCGCCAATTTTGCCGATCCGGCCCTTGCAAATTCCACTCTGGCAAACCCGGCTTTGACGGAGTCCATGCCCGTCGTTTCCGCGTCGACGGTCGCTGCCGTCGTGCTTTCAGCCGAGCCTCCGGTCGTCACCGTGCCGGGCGGCTCCGCGATCCGGCTTTACCGGGAAATCGGCGTGCGTCAGGCTGTCGTTCCGGTCGCCACGCCGGCGGCAGAACAGGAAATCGCGCCGCAGCCGGTGGCGGAGGCACCCGTCTTCGTCGAGCCGCAGCGGCCGGTCGAGCAGGCCCATCCGATTGAAAGCCAGCCGGCAGCACGAGTGGCGGCGGAGCCGCGTTTCACACCGCGCGCACCTATTCAGGCTTCGCAGCCGATGTTCCGCGAAGCGCCGGTTTTTGCCGAGGGAGAATATCAATATCCCTCCATCGACCTTTTGCAGCAGGCACGCGTCCAGCAGACCACGACCATGACGCCCGAAGCGCTGGAACAAAGCGCCGGGCTTCTCGAAAGCGTGCTTGAGGATTTCGGCATCAAGGGTGAGATCATCGATGTCCGCCCCGGCCCGGTTGTGACGCTTTACGAGTTCGAACCCGCCCCCGGCGTGAAGTCTTCGCGCGTCATCGGTCTGTCGGACGATATTGCCCGCTCCATGTCGGCGCTGTCCGCCCGTGTCGCCGTGGTGCCCGGCCGCAATGTCATCGGCATTGAACTGCCGAACCCGGTGCGCGAAACTGTCTATCTGCGTGAACTGATCGAAGCGACTGACTACGCTGAGACCCGCCAGAAGCTAGCGCTTTGCCTCGGCAAGACCATCGGCGGCGAACCCGTCATCGCCGAACTGGCGAAGATGCCGCACCTGCTGGTCGCCGGCACCACCGGCTCTGGCAAGTCGGTCGCCATCAACACCATGATCCTGTCGCTGCTCTACCGTATGAAGCCGGAAGAATGCCGCCTGATCATGGTCGATCCGAAGATGCTTGAACTTTCGGTCTATGACGGCATTCCGCATCTCCTGACGCCTGTGGTCACCGATCCAAAAAAAGCGGTCATGGCGCTGAAATGGGCCGTGCGCGAAATGGAAGACCGCTATCGCAAGATGTCGCGTCTCGGCGTGCGCAATATTGACGGTTATAATGCAAGGGCCGCTGCCGCCCGCACCAAGGGTGAGACGGTGCTCTGCAACGTGCAGACCGGGTTCGACCGCGCCACGGGCGAGGCTGTCTACGAGCAGGAGGAAATGGACCTCACGGCCATGCCCTATATCGTCGTCATCATCGACGAGATGGCCGATCTGATGATGGTCGCCGGCAAGGAGATTGAAGGCGCCGTGCAGCGTCTGGCGCAGATGGCCCGTGCCGCCGGTATCCACCTCATCATGGCCACGCAGCGTCCGTCTGTCGATGTCATTACCGGCACCATCAAGGCCAATTTCCCGACCCGCATCTCCTTCCAGGTGACCTCGAAGATCGACAGCCGCACCATCCTTGGCGAACAGGGCGCGGAGCATCTGCTCGGTCAGGGTGACATGCTGCACATGATGGGCGGCGGCCGCATCGCCCGTGTCCACGGCCCGTTTGTGTCGGATGAGGAAGTGGAAAAGGTCGTTGCGCATCTAAAGACGCAGGGGCGTCCGGAATATCTGGGTACCGTCACGGAAGACGCCGAAGAGGCCGATGACGAGGTGGAAGAGGATACGGCCGTTTTCGACAAGACCTCGATGGGCGATGACGATAGCGACGATCTCTATGAGAAGGCCGTCAAGGTGGTGATGCGCGACAAGAAGTGCTCGACCTCCTATATCCAGCGCCGTCTGTCAGTTGGTTATAACCGCGCCGCTTCGCTGGTCGAGCGCATGGAGCAGGAAGGCATTGTCGGACCTGCCAACCATGTCGGCAAACGCGCGATTATCGCCGGCGAGCGCGATCCTTACGACGCCATGGGTGCGGACGACTGATTGATCATTCGGGGCGCGATATTCGGTTGCAAAAACGCGCCCCGTGAATAGCCTGTGCGGCATGGATTCTGGTACCGGGAGGGTTCCCCGCATGTCGCACAGCAATGAAAACGTCACCGTTCTCGCAAGGCTGGATGAGCTCGAGCGGTTCTGCCGCAGTGTTTTCCTCGCCGCCGGCACGGATGAAGAGACGGCCGATGCCGCAACTCGCGCCATGATGCATGGCACAAGGCTCGGCGTTGACAGCCACGGCGTGCGCCTGCTTGCCCACTATATCACTGCCCTTGAAGGCGGACGTCTCAATCGGCGGCCGCAGATCCGCCGCGTCTCCGGTTTCGGCGCGGTGGAAACCGTCGATGCCGACCATGCCCATGGCGCGCGCGCCACCTATGCGGCCATGGACAATGCCATGGCGCTGGCCGAAAAATTCGGTATCGGCGCGGTGGCGATCCGCAATTCCTCGCATTTCGGTCCGGCCGGCGCCTATGCGCTGGAAGCGGCGCGGCAGGGTTATATCGGCCTTGCCTTCTGCAATTCCGACAGTTTCGTGCGCCTGCATGATGGCGCGATGCGGTTCCACGGCACCAATCCCATCGCCGTCGGTGTGCCGGCGGCTGATGACATGCCGTGGCTTCTGGATATGGCCACCAGTGCTGTGCCCTATAATCGCGTTCTGCTTTATGGCAGCCTTGAACAGCAATTGCCTGATGGTGTGGCGTCTGACGGTGACGGCGTCGACACGCAAAATCCCCATGCCGTTGAAATGCTGGCACCACTCGGCGGCGCATTCGGCTTCAAGGGCGCGGCGCTGGCTGGCATGGTCGAGATTTTCAGTGCCGTTCTCAGCGGCATGAAGCTCAGTTTCGATATAGATCCGATGGGCGGGCCGGATTTTTCCACACCGCGTGGCCTTGGAGCCTTCGTTCTGGCGCTGAAGCCGGAAGCCTTCCTTGAACGGGAAGTGTTCGACGAGGGCATGAAACGTTATCTTGAAGTGCTGCGCGGCTCGCCCGTACGCGAAGATTGCAAGGTCATGGCGCCGGGTGATCGGGAATGGGCGGTGGCGGCAAGACGCGAAAGGGAAGGTGCACCCGTCGATCCCGTTACCCGCACGGCCTTTGCAGAACTGGCGTCGAAATTCTCGATCACCCCGCCCGCTTATCATTAAGGCGGGTCTGCGCTCCGTCAGGCGGGGCGCAGCAGCATGTTGGGACGCGGATAGGGGGCTTTCGCCGCACCAAGTCTTTCAGCAACCACCGGGCGTCCGAGATAATAGCCCTGCGCATAATCGATCTCCAGCTGGCGCACCAGCCGCAGTTGTTCTTCCGTCTCCACGCCTTCGATCAGAATCTTGTGGCCGCGGTTGCGGATGAGGCGGATCATGTCCTGCAGCATCGCCCGGCCGCGCGGCGTGTTGCTGTCATGCAGGAAGGAGCGGTCGATCTTGACGGTGTCGAAATCGGTCATGCGCAGCCAGGAAAGGCCGGCAAATCCGGTTCCGAAATCATCGAGCCAGATGTTGATGCCGAGCGTTTTCAGGTCGTTCAGGCAGCGCAGCAAATCCGAATGTATTTCCATATCCAGACCTTCGGTGATCTCGAAGGCGAGCCTGTTGCCGGCGATGCCGGCCTCGACGAGGATCGCTGCAACCGAAGTGGCAAAGCCGGGATTTTTCAGCTGCATGGGGGATACGTTAACACTGACAACGCCCACCCGGTCATCGGCAAGAATCTGCTTGCAGACGGTCTTGATAGTCCACAGGCCAAGTTCCATGATCGTGCCGGTGCGTTCGGCGATCGGAATGAAGATGCCGGGCGAAACGGCGCTGCCATCGAGCAGGCGAAGCCGCATCAGGGCTTCCGCTCCCGGTGTTTCATTGGTCGAGACGTTCAGGATCGGCTGATAGACAAGTGAAACGAGGTTTTCCGCCACGGCGATTTTCAAAAGTGCTGCGATATTTTCCGTCTCGTCGCTGGTCTGCGGATCGTCCGGGTCGAACAGTTTCATGCAATTGCGGCCGTTGGCCTTGGCGATATAGAGCGCCCGGTCGGCCTCGTTGATGATTTTCTCCAGCTTGCCGTCCGGATTGGCGCGGGTGAAGGACGCGCCGATGCTGACGGTGACGACGAAGGTACCGTCGCGGCGCTGGTCGTGGGCCAGCGACAGGTCTTCGACGGTGTGGCGGATCGTCTCCGCCAGCTCGCCTACCTGCTGCCTGGATTTGAACGGCACGAGGACGATGAATTCCTCACCGCCATAACGACCGATGGAAGCGCCATGCCCGGCGATTGCATCCTGCAGCGCATTGCCCACCGTCACCAGGCACTTGTCGCCTTCCTGGTGGCCATAGCGGTCATTGTATTTCTTGAAGAAGTCGACATCGATGAGGAGAACGGCAAAACCCTCCTCCTTCTTGCTCCAATTGTCCCACAGCAGACGCAGCTGATGGTCGATGGCGCGGCGGTTCTGCAGGCCCGTGAGCGAATCCGTATTCGAAAGCCGCAGCAGCGCCTGGCCGCGCTCATCCGCCGCCTTCTGCTGGGCCTTGGCCTCCAGCGCGTTGAGAAAGACGTGATAACGTTCCCGGTTCAGGTTCCAGTTCACATAGGAGGTGAAGACGAAGCAGGAAATGTAGAAGGTGCCGAAAGCCACCTTGTAGAACACATCTTCGGGAAACTGCGTCAACGCCAGAAAATAGGTGACGAGAATGATACCTGATGACACGAGCGACAGATGGAAGCGGAAGGTGAAGAACAGGTTGGCGCCCATCATGAAGATCGCCCCGAAAACCATGTAATAGGACATGTTTTCGAGGTTGTCGGTCAAAAGCGAAGGCAGCAGCCAGCCAATATAGCCCATGACAAGCGCAGTGGCGCAGGTGAGGTCGAGCGCTGCGGTGCTGGCGCCCCTGCGCAGCTGGATCTCCAGCGTCAGCAGCGATGAGACGACCACGAGCAGGCGGGCGATGATGGCGTAAAACGCGACGTCGGGGATTAGAATAATGTCGGTGACGGCAAATAGCAGATAGATAAAAACGGCCGTCCACAGGCCCTGTCTGATCGAGCCACGGCGGCTGCGCTCACCTTCCTGCTGGTAAAGGGCAAGAAGTTCATCAGAAAACCGGGAGTCCGGCCGCCGATAGTCTTGCTGTCCATTCACCTCTCCCAACGTGTGCCTCATGCACTTTCCCATAGTGTTGCGTATACTTTTTTAAGTAACTGCTTATTCCACTTTTCCGTGTGCTCACGCACCCGGTGCGGGTTCCTGCCGATCTCTGCCGATATGTGTGCAGAACCGGGAAAGGAAGAACGCATCATACGTTCGCAACATTAAGTTTCACTAAATCGCGTATCCGCTTTCTCCTCCGCCCACGAGTGTGACCAAAAAAATACGCTAATGTAGAAATCTATCCCTACACCGCTCAAAAATTGAAAGCGAGTGGCGTTCCGTCTTCCAGAAACGTATAGTTAACAATGTGTTAATACTGGAGGCTGAAGTGGTGCGGGTAAAGAAGAAAAATCTGGACGGGGCAAGTCTGATCACCCCTGATACTGTCGCAAAAGAGATTTTTGCACGCAGAACCGAAACATTCGATGAGCAGTTCGCAGTTGCGAAAGCAGAGATCGCCATCATTCTCGAATTGGCACAGCAGCAATTCGACAATGGTGTTTTAGCGCATGAGATAATACATCGGACGGCGGGTGCGCTGCATGGATTGCGAGATAAACTCCACTCCAGCGTGTGGGCAGAACTGATCCCGCTGGTACAGAATCACTCGGTATCGGAGCATTTTCTCGAAGATCCCTTCACCCGGTGGTCGTTCGAAAAGCCGAGGGGCTATTCCGGCGACGCCCAGTTGCTCGATTTCATCTACGGTCACGACAGCGTTGCCGGGCTGGTGAAAAACGCCTCACCGCTGGGTGCTGCCCTTTACGATTACACAAAGGATGCCAGTTCTTCGGTTGCCGTGCGCGAGCGGCGGGACCTGCTGACGCGGTTCGTTGACGAGGCCGCCGCCCGGCACGGCGAGGAGACGGAAATCCTCACCATTGCCTCCGGCCACCTGCGTGAGGCCGATGCTTCGGTGGCGCTGAAGGAGGGCATGATCAAGCGCTGGGTGGCGCTCGATCAGGATCCCTTGAGCGTCGGCGCGGTCGCCCGTGATTTCGGCGGCCGCGGCGTGGAGGCAATTGACGGTTCGGTGCGCGACATCGTGCTGCGCACGCAGGAACTCGGCAGCTTCGATCTCATCTATGCGGCCGGCCTTTATGATTATCTGAACGACCGCGTGGCGATCAAGCTGACACGGCGCTGCATGGAGATGCTGAAGCCCGGCGGCATGTTCCTCTTCGCCAACTTCTCCGAAGATATCGTCGTCGACGGCTATATGGAGACCTTCATGAACTGGGCGCTGCTGCTGCGCTCGAAGGCGGATATGTGGCGGATCGTCAATGCCAGCGCCGATCCTGCAAGTATCGAGGCGGAGGTGTTCTTCGGCGAGAACCACAATATCGTCTATGCGACGATGCGTAAGAAGGGCTGAGATAGAAAGCCGCGCTCGTTATTCCTTCGTGGGAAGCGAGCGGATGCCACTTGTCTCTTCTCCCCGCCGGGGAGAAGTCCGCGGCAGCGGGATGAGGGGGCAAGGGTGCTGTCAATCGCTGGCGTTGCCCCCACATCCGACCCTTCGGGCCACCTTCTCCCCGGCGGGGAGAAGAAATGCGCGGCGACGTCGTCCCCATTTCGTCACCCGTCCCTCGCCAATAACCATTTGATTAAACCATATCGCAGGCCTAAGAATCCGCGCCGAATGGATTGCAGAATGGAATGGCTGAAATGAAGAGATATTATTCGGATATGGGCGGTCTGCCGGGGCAGACGGAACTGCTGTCGAGCAAGGCTGTTTTCAAGACCGCCTATGCGGTCATCCCCAAGACCGTGATGTCCGATATCGTGACAAGCGTGCTGCCGCACTGGACCGGCACGCGGGCCTGGATCATCGCCCGGCCGATGACGGGTTTTTCCGAGACTTTCGCGCAATATATCGTCGAAGTGCAGCCGGGTGGCGGCAGTGAGCGGCCGGAGCCGGACGAGCGGGCGCAGGCGGCCATCTTCGTTGTCGAAGGCGAAATGGTCGTGACGTTCGAGGGCGCGCAGCATGCGCTGCGGGAGGGCTCGTTTGCCTACCTGCCGGCCGGTGCGCGCTGGCAGGTCCAGAACTCCGGCAAGGCGCCCGTCAAGTTCCATTGGGTTCGCAAGGTGTTTCAGGCGGTTGACGGGCTGGAAATCCCGCCGGCGATCTTTTCGCATGAAGACGAGATCGCCATGTCGGCCATGCCCGATACCGAAGGCAAATGGGCGACGACCCGCTTCATCGATCCCGAAGACGTGCGTTACGACATGCACCTCAACATCGTCACCTTCCAGCCGGGTGCGACCATTCCCTTCATGGAAACGCATGTGATGGAACATGGTCTTTACGTGCTGGAGGGCAAGGCGGTCTACCGGCTGAACGAGGACTGGGTGGAAGTTGAGGCCGGTGACTTCATGTGGCTGCGCGCCTATTGCCCGCAGGCCTGTTATGCGGGCGGCCCCGGCCGGTTCCGTTACCTGCTCTACAAGGATGTGAACCGTCACGTGAAGCTCTGGTAAAGGGCATTCCGGCGGCGAAATCCGTGAATTATCGCGCAATCCGGCGGCTTGCGCGATAAATGCTTGCGTTAAATCGAATATCCCTAATAAATCCCGATATGCGGACGGTCGTCGCCGTGCCGCACCGTTTGGCATCCGCCTGCATCTACCCTTGAGAAGACTGCCCGTATGAGTGAGACGATCGATACCAATATCTTCAATCTCGCGCCCGTGGCGATGTGGATCGAGGATTTCAGCGCAGTTAAGAACCAGTTCGATATCTGGCGGGCTGAGGGTGTCGAGGATTTCAGGGCGTTTCTTCTCGAAGATTTATCGCGGGTGGCGGCCTGTTCGCAGAAAATTCGCGTTATCAAGGTCAACGCCAGGACGCTGGAACTGTTCGAGGCGCGCGATCAGGCGCATCTCGTCGACAATCTGCACCGGATTTTTCGCGACGACATGCTGGAAAGCCATGTGAATGAGCTTTCCGAACTCTGGGCCGGCAAGACGGAATTCACCAGCAATGCCGTCAACTATTCGATCGGCGGCAAACGGCTGGATATCCAGCTGCGCGGCGCGGTCATTCCCGGCCACGAAGCGACGCTCGGGCGGCTGCTTTTGACCACCGAGGATGTGACGGAACGGGAGGAGGCTCGCCGCAAGGAGCTTTTCAATCGCCGTTATGCCGAGGGTATGTTCAAACATTCACCGGTTTCGCTCTGGGTGGAAGATTTCAGCCGCGTCCGTCGATTGATCGAGGAGGTCAGGGATCGCGGCATTGTCGATTTCCGGGTGTTCACGGATGTGCATCCGGAATTCGTGCGGCAATGCATGAGCGAAATCCGTGTCATCGACGTCAATCGAGCCACGCTCGACCTGTTCTGCGCGCCGGACCGGCAGGTTCTGCTGCAGCGGCTCGGCGATATTTTCCGCGGCGAGATGGAAAAGCCGTTCCGTGAACAGCTGATGGAGCTTTGGAACGGCAATCTCAACCACCATCGCGAGGTGGTGAACTATGCGCTTGATGGCTCGGAGCGGCATGTTCTCCTGCATTTTTCCGTCTTCCCCGGCCATGAGCAGGACTGGTCGCTGGTGCAGGTGGCGCTGACGGACATCACCGCCCGCAAGAAGGCTGAAGCCTATCTCGAATATCTCGGCAAGCACGATGTGCTGACCAAGCTGCACAACCGCGCCTTTTATTCGGACGAGTTGAACCGGCTGGAGCGCAACGCGCTCAGGCCCGTTTCCGCCATCGTCATCGATCTCAACGGCCTGAAGGAGGCCAATGACAAGCTCGGCCATGATGCCGGCGACGCCCTGCTGCGGCGGGTGGGAGAGGTGCTGAATGGCGTGGTCACTGCGCCGAACCATGCGGCGCGCATCGGCGGTGACGAATTCGCCATCCTTCTCCCCGGCGCCGACAAACAGATTGCCGCTGCCATGGTCGAAACCGTCTATGAGCTGCTGAAGATCAACAACCAGTTTTATTCAAGCGCGCCGCTCAGCCTGTCGCTGGGAGTGGCGACCAGCGAAGCCGGCGAGACGATGGAATCGCTGGTGCGCCGGGCCGATATGAATATGTACGAACATAAGAACGCCTACTATGCGGCCCTGCGCAACAGACCTGCCGATAATGGCGAGACGACGAAGAACAACCCGTCCGAGGCCGCCCCGCTTAAGCGTCTGTTCTGAGGAAAGGCGCGGGCGCTTCAAGGTGCGGGGGGCGTTCTAGCCTTCTGCGACGATTTACATCATCTCGACGTCATCCCTGGGCTTGTCCCACTCCTGTCCGGTTTAAATTTCCGGGCAGGTCGCAGTCTCTTTGAAGTCGGTGATGAAGGGTGAACATTCCCTCAACGTCATCCTCGGCCTTGTGCCGAGGATCTGACCACGTCGAATAAAATCAATACGTTGGCAGATCATCAGGACAGGCCCGAGGATGACGTCGGCGCAATTGGCATGACTTTCCTTCCCGTCGGACGCCGCCGCTCTTGAGAGTCTTGTGCCTTGTCCAGAAATTTAAACGGGACAGGAGTGGGACAAGCCCGGGGAGGACGTTGGTGCGATTGGCCCGACGCTCCCTCCCGTTTCACGATTCCATTCCTCCTTGGTGTTCTGTCGGGGCCGTACGCATCTTCACAAGCGCGTGAGACAGCTGTTGCGCTGCAACATTTCCATTGCCCGAATTTTACATACGTCTTAGTATGTATGTAAATATGACCTTTTTTGTGGATTCGGAGCGCAGTATGGCGAAGAAATTGGGGCAGATCGTGGCGGTGTTGTTGACGGGCATCGTTCTGGTCGGATGTAGCGACGAGCAGGCCTCTGCGCCCGCTGCGCCGCCGCCCGGCGCGGTGAAAGTCGTGACCGTGAAACAGGAAGAGCTGCCCATCACCAACGAATTGCCGGGACGCATCGCGCCGACACGGCTTGCCGAAGTGCGCCCGCGCGTTTCCGGCATCATCGTCGAGCGGGTGTTTGAACAGGGCTCGCTGGTGAAGGCGGGCGACGTTCTCTACCGGATCGATCCTGCGCCGTTCCAGGTGCGCGTCGACAGCGCCGAGGGAACATTGCGTCGGGCGCAGGCTGCACAGCTACAGGCGCGGCAGACGGCCGACAGGCAGCAGCAGCTGCGTCGCTCCAATGTCGGCTCGCAGCAGGAATTCGACAATGCCATCGCCCTGCTGGCGCAGGCTGACGCCGAGGTGGCCGTTGCCGAAGCTGGCGTCGCGGAAGCCAGGCTCAATCTGCAATATGCCAATGTGACCGCACCCATCAGCGGCATGATCGGCCGTGCGCGCATCACCGAAGGCGCGCTCGTCAGCGCCACCGGCTCGGAAAATCTCGCGACAATCCAGCAGCTCGATCCGATTTATGCCGACTTCACCCAGCCGGCCGCCGATCTCATCCGGCTGCGCAAGGCCCTGCAGGAAGGCCAACTGATGACTGGCCCGAACGAGGCCGAAGTCAACCTGCTGTTCGATGACGGCAGCCGTTATCCGCTTTCGGGCCGCCTGCTGTTCTCAGAGGCGGCGGTTGACGAAACCACCGGCCAGGTGACGCTGCGCGGCGAATTCCCCAACCCGAACGGCGATCTGCTGCCGGGCATGTATGTCCGTGTCCAGATCCAGCAGGGCATCCAGAAGGCGGCCTTTGCCGTGCCGCAGCAGGCGGTGCAGCGCGATGCGGGCGGGCAGGCGAGCGTGCTTGTGGTGAACGCTGAAGACACCGTCGAGCAGCGGCGCGTCAGCGTCGGTCGCTCCATCGGCGATCGCTGGGTGATTTCGGAAGGGCTTGACGATGGCGACCGCGTCGTTGCCGAAGGTTTTCAGAAAACCGCGCCCGGCGCCAAGGTGAAGCCCGAGCCGTGGTCTGACGAGCCGGATGTCGCTGCCGCCGCCGGCAGTGACGGCGCTGCCGCTACCGAGACCCCGGCCGCGAAGCAATAAGGACCGATTTCATGGCACGTTTTTTCATCGATCGGCCCATTTTCGCCTGGGTCGTCGCCATCTTCATCATGCTGGCGGGCCTGCTTGCCCTTCCCATGTTGCCGATTGCGCAATATCCGAATGTGGCCCCGCCGCAGATTTCGATTGCGACCACCTATCCCGGTGCTGCGCCCGAAGACATCTATCAGAGCGTCACGCGGCCCATCGAGGAGGAGCTGAACGGGGTTCCGGGTCTTCTCTATTTCGAATCGACTTCCGAATCGTCAGGCAGCATCTCCATCAACGTCACCTTCGCGCCGGGCACCAATATCGGTGAAGCGCAGGTCGAGGTGCAGAACCGCATCGCCCGCGTTCAGCCGCGTCTGCCGCAGGCGGTGACGCAGCAGGGGCTGCGCGTCGAACAGGCGGGCACCTCGTTCCTGATGATGGTCGCGCTCACCTCCGTCGACGGCAATACCGACGCCATCGGCCTCGGTGATTATCTCAGCCGCAACGTGCTCGGCGAATTGCGCCGCGTGCCGGGCGTCGGCAGCGCGCAATTATTCGCCACCCAGCGCTCCATGCGCATCTGGATGGACCCGGACAAGATGCTCGGGTTGAGCCTCACCTCGTCCGACGTCATCTCGGCCATTCAGGCGCAGAACTCGCAGGTTGCAGCGGGCCGCATCGGCGCGTCGCCGAACCCCATCGGTCAGCAGATTTCGGCCACCGTCAACGTGCAGGGCCAGCTGACTTCGCCGGAAGAGTTCGGCTCCATCGTGCTGCGCGCCAATCCGGACGGCTCGTCCGTGCGGTTGCGCGATGTGGCGCGGGTGGAAGTGGGCGGCGAAAGCTACGCGTTTTCCAGCCGTCTGAACGGCAAGCCGACGGCGGCCATCGGCGTGCAGCTGTCGCCCACCGGCAATGCGTTGCAGACCTCGGACGGCGTGCGCGCCACGATGGAGGAGCTGTCGCGGTATTTCCCGCCGGGTCTGGAATATGAAATTCCCTACGACACCAGCCCCTTCGTGAAAATCTCCATCCAGAAGGTGATCAATACGCTGGTCGAGGCGATCATCCTCGTCTTCGTGGTGATGTTCGTCTTCCTTCAGAACATCCGCTACACGATCATCCCGACACTGGTGGTGCCGGTGGCGCTGCTCGGCACCTGCGCCATTATGTATGTCTCGGGTTTCTCGATCAATGTTCTCACCATGTTCGCCATGGTTCTCGCCATCGGCATTCTGGTCGATGACGCGATCGTCGTCGTCGAGAATGTCGAGCGCATCATGGCGGAAGAGCATCTGTCGCCCAAGGAAGCGACCCGCAAGGCGATGGGCCAGATTTCCGGCGCCATCATCGGCATCACGCTGGTGCTGACGGCGGTGTTCGTGCCCATGGCTTTCTTCCCCGGCGCGGTCGGTATCATCTACCAGCAGTTCAGCCTGACCATGGTGGTGTCCATCCTGTTTTCGGGTTTCCTCGCGCTGTCGCTGACGCCAGCGCTCTGCGCGACGTTCCTGAAGCCGATCAAGGCCGGACATCACGAGAAGAAAGGTTTCTTCGGCTGGTTCAACCGTGGCTTCGACAAAGCCTCGCATAAATATTCCTCGTCGGTCGGCAGCATCATCAAGCGCTCCGGCCGTTTCATGGTCATCTATGCGGCGCTGCTTGCCGGTCTCGGCTGGGCCTATATGCAATTGCCAAGCTCCTTCCTGCCCAATGAGGATCAGGGTTATCTGATCGTCGATATTCAGGCGCCGGCGGAAGCCAGCAGCGAACGCACGCTTCAGTCCATCCAGCAGATCGAAAAAATCTTTCTGGCGGAACCGGCGGTCGATCGCGTCATCGCAATTTCGGGCTTCTCCTTCTCCGGTTCCGGCCAGAATGCCGGTCTCGCCTTCGCAACGCTGAAGGACTGGAGCGAGCGCGGGCCGGAAGATTCCGCATCCGCCATTGCCCAACGCATCAACGGCCAGCTGTGGGGCCTGCCGGGCTCCATGTCCTTCACACTGTCGCCGCCGCCCATTCAGGGTCTTGGCAACTCCAGCGGCTTCACCTTCCGCCTGCAGGACCGCGCGGGTGCTGGACAGACGGCGCTGAGCGCCGCCGGAGCACAGTTGATGGCGGCGGCGCAGAAAAGCCCAGTTCTGGCCGGACTGCGCGTTGAAGGCATGCCGGATTCACCGCAGGTCAATCTCATCATCGACCGTGAAAAGGCCAATACCTTCGGTGTGACCTTCAGTGACATCAACGCCACCATCTCGGCCAATATGGGCTCGTCCTACGTCAACGACTTCCCCAATGCCGGCCGCATGCAGCGCGTGACGGTGCAGGCGGAGCAGGGCCAGCGCATGAAGACGGAGGACCTGCTGCACCTCAACGTCCGCAACGCCAATGGCGGCATGGTGCCGGTCAGCTCCTTCGCCACGGTGGAATGGGTGCGCGGTCCCTCACAGGTGGTAGGTTACAACGGCTATCCGGCGATCCGTATCGGCGGCCAGTCGGCACCCGGCTATTCCTCCGGTGACGCGATTGCCGAAATGGAGCGTCTGGCCAGTGAGTTGCCGAATGGTTTCGGTTTCGAATGGACCGGTCAGTCGTTGCAGGAAATCCAGTCCGGCTCGCAGGCGCCGGCCCTCATCGGCCTCAGCATCCTGTTCGTCTTCCTGCTTCTGGCGGCGCTTTACGAAAGCTGGTCCATTCCGCTCTCCGTCATGCTGGTGGTGCCGCTCGGCGTCATCGGCTCGGTGGCGGCGGTGATGATGCGCGGCATGCCGAACGACGTCTACTTCCTCGTCGGCCTCGTCGCCATCATCGGGCTTTCGGCGAAAAACGCGATCCTGATCATCGAATTCGCCAAGGATCTGCGGGCGGAGGGCAAATCCACCTATGATGCGACGGTGGAGGCGGCCCACCTGCGCTTCCGGCCGATCCTGATGACCTCGCTCGCCTTCTCGCTCGGCGTGCTGCCGATGGCGATTGCCTCGGGTGCGAGTGCGGCCAGCCAGAACGCCATCGGCACCGGCGTTCTCGGCGGCATGATCTCGGCGACGATCCTTGCGATCTTCTTCGTTCCCGTCTTCTTCGTCTTTGTCATGAAGTTTTTCGGGGATCGGAAGAAGGACGACAAGATTGCTGCTGACGCCGTGTCGCCGGCGGAATAAAACGGATGTGAAAGCCGGATCATGTTCATGTGACTGACAGTCCGGCAATGCAGAAAGGCACGGTGCGAAAGCGCCGTGCCACGATTGGAAGGAGACATCAGCATGCGCCGTACCAAGGCCGAGGCAGAAGAGACGCGTCAGGCGATCCTTGCCGCTGCCGAGCGTGTGTTCTTCAAAAAGGGTGTGGCCAATGCCTCGCTGGACGAGGTAGCGGTTGCGGCCGGCGTCACGCGCGGGGCAATATACTGGCATTTTTCCAGCAAGACCGACCTTTTTATCGGCCTTTACAAATCGGTGGCGTTGCCCGAATCGGATCTGCTCGATTTCGGTGATCCTGATCTGAAGGGGTTGACCTTGCTGGCCAAGATCGAGGAGGCGGCCTGCAAGTGGCTGGCGCTTCTGGCGCAGGACGAACAACGCCAGCGCATCATGACCATCAGCCTGCGTACAAGCTATTCAGACGAATTCGCGCCTGTCCTGCATGCGCAGGAGGAACTGGACCGCTACCACAAGGATCGGCTGGAAGCGGCTTTCGAGCGGGCGCAGGCGGAAGGTGCGTTCAACGACAACTGGACAGCGGAATCGGCGCTCGGGGCGCTCTATTGGCTGCTGAAAGGCATCTGTTCCGACTGGCTGCTGTTCGGCAAGCGCTTCGATCTTGCAAAAGAGGGCGGCGAGGCCGTGCATAGCCTGATGAAAGGTTTCAGGCGCGCCGCAAATCCCTGATCCGATCCGCCATCAGGCCAGGAAGCCCCCTTCAAATTTCAGTGTATTCTAAAAGACGAGCGAAATTTGCTTTACGTACCTCAAAACGGACGTTAGCTTCTTCTCAGAGCTTTGGGAGGAGTTCGCTTATGGTCAAATCAGGAAAAATCGAGGGGCAAAAACCGTTCGTTCTCACCGGCTGTCGGTGACGGCGCATGGCTTCTGCTGACGAAACTTCAGACCCCGTTCTTATCCGGACGGTTAGGCTGTCCAAATCCTTCGGGCCGGTTCAGGTTCTGAAGGATATCGAGATAGCGGTGCGCGCCGGCGAGGTGCACGCCATCATCGGCGAAAACGGCGCCGGCAAATCGACGCTGATGAAGCTGCTGGCCGGCAATGAGAAGCCGACGGGTGGTGAAATTCTGATCGATGGTGCGGCGGTTACGCTTGGCGGACCGGTGGATGCCGAACATCGCGGCATCGTTCTCGTGCATCAGGAAATATTGCTGGCGCCTGATCTGACGGTGGCGCAGAACATCTATCTCGGCCGCGAATTGCATAAAGGTCCTGTTATGGACGACCGCGCAATGCGCGATGGTGCGCGCAGGGCCGTCGGCGATCTCGGCGGCACGATCGATCCCGACGCCATCGTCGGCAGCCTGTCGATTGCCCAGCGGCAGCTGGTGCAGATCGCCCGCGTTCTGCTGGTGCCGCATCGTGTGGTGATTTTCGACGAGCCGACCGCGAGCCTCACACCCATCGAGACCGATGCGCTGCTGAACGTCATCCGCGACATCAGGGCGAAGGGTGTGGCTGTGCTCTATATTTCGCACCGCCTGCCTGAAGTGAAGGAGATCGCCGACCGTGTGACAGTGCTGCGCGACGGCAGGCTGGTCGCCTCGCATCCGGCCTCAGAGCTGGAGCCGGCTGATATGGCGCGGCTGATGGTGGGGCGCGATGTGGCGAAGCTCTATCCCGACCGCAATGCCGGCGGTGAGCGCGAGCCGGTTCTTGAGGTGGAGCACTTTAACGTTCCCGGTTATGCGCAGGATGCCGGTTTCCGCCTGCGCAAGGGCGAAATCCTCGGTTTCGCCGGTCTGGTCGGGGCGGGCCGGACGGAACTGATGGAGGGCGTTCTGGGCCTGCGGGCCGGGCGGGGAACGGTGCGCCATCTCGGGCGTGCGGTGCATTTTGCCAAGGCCGAAGACAGCCTGAAGGCGGGCATCGTTTATTTAAGCGAAGATCGCAAGGGCAAGGGACTGCTGCTCACCAAGGATTTGCGGGTCAATCTGACGCTTGCTTCGCTGAAGAAATTCAGCCGGCTGTTCCAGATCGACACCCGTCGGGAGACCTCGGCGCTGGACGATGCAGTGCGCGATTTCGATATCCGCACTGGCCGCAAGGATCTGCTGGCGGGCCAGCTTTCCGGCGGCAACCAGCAGAAACTGTTGCTCGCCAAGATGATGCTGCTCGATCCTTCCATCGTCATCATCGATGAGCCGACGCGTGGCATCGATATCGGCACCAAGCAGCAGATTTACCGCTTCATCGCCGGGCTTGCGGAGGAGGGACGCTCGATCATCGTCGTTTCCTCGGAAATGCCCGAGCTGATTGGCATTTGCGACCGCATTCTGGTGATGCGTTCCGGCCGGATCGTCGGTGAGGTGACGGGTGAGCGTATGACTGAAAACGATATCGTGGCGCTGGCGACCGGCGTTCACACGCAGGAACTCGCCTGAGGCTGCACGTTCCGAAAGAGTTGGCCTGAAGAAAAGACAATTGAGGGGAAATATGACCGAGGCCGCAACTGACACCGGCAAGACGCCGAAGACCTCGAAGGACTGGGACCTGCGCGCCGTGGCGCCGTTCGTGGCGCTGGCCCTGCTGCTGGTTCTCGGCACCATCGCCAATCCCAATTTCATCGGCATCGACAATCTGCTGAATGTCGTCACCCGCAGCGCCTTCATCGCCATCATCGCGCTTGGCGCAACCTATGTCATCACGTCAGGCGGGCTCGATCTTTCGGTCGGGGCCATGGTGGCATTCGTCGCCAGCCTGATGATCCTGTTCATGAACAGCGGCGTCATCGCCAGCCCGCTTCTGATGCTGCTTGCCGCCATGGCGCTGGCGCTCGCCATCGGTGCGGCCTGCGGGCTGGCCAACGGCCTTATCACCACCATCGGCCGCATCGAGCCCTTCATCGCCACGCTCGGCACCATGGGCATCTATCGCGGGCTGACCACCTGGCTGTCGCAGGGCGGCGCGATCACGCTGCGCAACCCGGAAATCCAGACGCTCTATCGCCCGGTCTATTTCGGCAATGTCTTGGGCGTGCCGGTGCCGATCGTCGTCATCTTCGTCACCGCTGCCATCGCCGCCTTCGTACTTTATCGCACCCGATATGGCCGGCATCTGACAGCGGTGGGGTCCAGCGAGGATGTGGCGCGTTATTCCGGTATTTCGGTCGCCCGGGTCCGTACCATCGCCTATGTCGTGCAGGGGCTCTGCGTTGCGGTGGCGGTGCTGCTTTATGTACCGCGTCTCGCCTCCACCTCGGCTACCACAGGCATGTTGTGGGAGCTGCAGGCCATCACCGCCGTCGTTGTCGGCGGCACGGCGCTGCGCGGTGGGGTAGGGCGCATCTGGGGCACGATCTGCGGCGCCTTCATTCTGGAGATCGTCGGCAACATCATGATCCTGTCGAACTTCGTCAGCGAATATCTGATCGGCGCCATTCAGGGGGCCATCATCATCATCGCCATGCTGGTGCAGCGCTCGCTCAGCCGCAGGTGACGTATCACGCCGCGCCAGTGGGGCAGGTGCGGTTGAAGGAGGAACGCCCCGGTCTTGGGAGGAAAGAGACTATGCGTAGAAAATTCATCGGCGTGGCATTGGTCGCGCTGGCTGCGGTGATTGCCGGTTCTGCGAATGCGCAGGACAAGAAGGTCACCATCGGCGTATCCATTCCGGCAGCCGACCATGGCTGGACGGCGGGCGTCGTTTATCACGCCGAACGCGTGGCCAAGCTCTTGATGAAGGAGCATCCGGGCCTGAACGTAATCGTCAAGACCTCGCCAGATGCTGCCAATCAGGCCAACGCGCTTCAGGACCTTGCCGTGCAGGGGCTGGACGCATTGGTGGTGCTGCCGTCGGATCCCGATCCGCTGGTCAACGCCATCAAGGAGATCAAGGATAAGGGCACCTTCGTCGCGCTGGTGGACCGTGCGCCGAGCGTCAACGACAATTCGATCCGCGATCTCTATGTTGCCGGCAACAACCCGGCGCTTGGCCAGGTGGCGGGCGAATATATCAAGAAGACCACGCCTGACGCGGAAGTGGTGGTCATTCGCGGCCTGCCGATCCCCATCGATCAGCAGCGCCAGGATGGCTTCGACAAGGGCATCGCCGGCTCCAACGTCAAGGTTCTCGACCGTCAATACGGCAACTGGAACCGCGACGACGCCTTCCGCGTGATGCAGGACTATCTGACCAAATACAAGAAGATCGACGTGGTCTGGTGCCAGGATGACGACATGGCGATCGGCGTGCTGGAGGCGATCCAGCAGGCGAAACGTACCGATATCCAGTATATCGTTGCGGGCGCCGGTTCCAAGGACATGATCAAGAAGGTCATGGACGGCGACAAGCTGGTGCCGGTTGACGTGCTTTACCCGCCGGCGATGGTGGCGACCGCCATGCAACTGACGGCCGGGCATTTCTACGATCAGGTGCCGGTTGCCGGCAATTATATTCTCGACGCGACCCTGATCACCAAGGACAATGCCGAGCAGTTCTACTTCCCGGATTCGCCGTTCTGATCTGATCTTCAGCTAAAACCGACGCCCGCCGCAAGGCGGGCGTTTCATTTGGCGGCTCACCCGTTCTTCTTGAACCACGCCGAAAGATAATCCACGAAGCTGCGCACCTTGGCCGGCAGGTAACGGCGATGCGGATAGACCGCGTAGATGCCCCTGTCCTTGGAAATATAATCGTCAAAGAGCGTTACCAGTTCGCCGGACTGGATATAGGGCCGGGCGATGAAGTCAGGGACCATGGCGATGCCAAGCCCGGCGCGGGCGGCGCGCAGTGTCGCCTGCGGGCTGTTGACCTCGATCGGCCCGCTGATGGTGACCGAATTAGAGCCGCCATCCGGCTCCAGATATCGCACCGTATTGTGAAAGCGGGTATTGGTGTCGATGATGAAGGGAACACGGGAGAAATCCTGCGGCCCGTCGAGCGGCCCGTGCTGGGCCACGAAATCCGCCGTCGCCACCGCATAGACCCGGAAATCGGAAAGCTTGCGGGCGATGAGGCCCGAATCTTCCAGCCGGGTGATCCGGACCGCAAGGTCGAAGCCTTCCTCGATCAGATCAACGAATCGGTCCTCCGCAACGATTTCCAGCGACAGTTCAGGATTTTCCTTGGCGAAATCGATCAGGCTTTGGCCGACATCGGCGTCGATGAAGGTACGCGGAACCGAAATCCTGAGCTTGCCCTTCAGATCGGCATTTTTCTCGCGCACCAGATCGGCAAGGTTGTCGATCTCCTTCAAAATGTCGGAAGCGGTGCGATAATAGGTGTGTCCCGCCTCGGTCATCGAGAATTGCCGGGTGGTGCGGTTGAGGAGCAGCGCGCCGAGATCATCCTCCAGTTCCCGGACATATTTGGACAGAAGCGCCTTGGAACGCCCGGTCTTGCGCGCGGCGGCGGAAAAACCCTCCGCCTCGACAACATCGATAAAGGCGCGGATGCGGGTCAGGGTGTCCATGAAAATCCTCCGGTTCGTTCCATATAATTGAACGCTGGAGGGTGACTGTTCAACCCGTAAAATGACTGCTGAAAAAATCCGCTAAATGGTGAAAAAAACCTCTTGATTATGACTGCGAATATTCTTATCTCCCGTGCTGCCCAAAGTCGCACGTGCCCATGTGTGTCCGCCGAGTCCTCGATGTGGTGAGGATTTAGGTAAGGTACCTGGAACTAACCCCTCCAGTCGCTATTCCGGCCAACCGGGAAATGCGAGGACATATGAAGCAACGACGGTGCGGGCCTTTCTGGTTCTCTGCCGGCTTTCCATCAGCCGGGGTACTGAAGAGGCACACCATCATTGCCTGAAGTGCGGTCGGGTCAATCCCTCCAATCGATGGCAGACAAAGCCGAATGATGCTCTGGCAGGGCATCGTTCATATTCACGCCTTGAGCGTATGCTATCGATTCTGCGCCTCCACCGGCTGATTCGAATGCATATCTCGAGCGTCCTTTGTCCTCCGGATTTTTCCGGAGTCGGTTTTATAGGGAATATATCGATGACGACTGCACGCATTCTCGACTTCATCAAAACCCGACGTCCCGAAGGCCCTTGCCTTGTGGTTGATCTCGACGTCGTGCGCGACAATTTCAACGCGTTCCGGCATTCCCTGCCGAACAGCGCGATCTATTATGCCGTCAAGGCAAACCCGGCTCCGGAAATCCTGAAGCTGCTTGCTGGCCTCGGCTCCAACTTCGATTGCGCCTCCGTGGCTGAAATCCAGATGGCGCTCGATGCCGGTGCGACTTCCGACCGCATCTCCTACGGCAATACCATCAAGAAGGAACGCGATGTCGCCCGCGCTTACGCGCTCGGCATTGATCTCTTCGCCGTGGACAGCCATGAGGAAGTCGAGAAGGTTGCCCGTGCCGCTCCTGGCGCGCGCGTGTTCTGCCGCGTGCTGACGGATGGCGAAGGCGCCGAATGGCCGCTGTCGCGCAAGTTCGGCTGCGTGCCGCAGATGGCTGTCGACGTTCTGGTCTATGCCCATCAGCTGGGTCTGGAATCCTACGGCGTTTCCTTCCATGTCGGTTCGCAGATGATGAATCTCGACGCATGGGATGCAGCACTTGCCGATGCCAAGCGCGTCTTTGCGTCGCTTGCCAAGCAGGGCATCCACCTGCAGATGGTCAATATGGGCGGTGGTTTCCCGACCAAGTACCTGCGCGACGTTCCTGCTGCCGAAGAATACGGCCAGGCGATCGACTCGGCGCTGCGCAAGCACTTCGGCAACCAGATCCCGAAGACGATCATCGAGCCGGGCCGCGGCATGGTGGGCAATGCGGGCGTCATCAAGGCGGAAGTCGTTCTTGTCTCGAAGAAGTCCGACAACGACAACCACCGCTGGGTGTTCCTCGACATCGGCAAGTTCGGCGGTCTCGCCGAGACGATGGACGAGGCTATCCGTTACCCGATCCGCACGACACGCGATCAGGACGAGATGTTGCCCTGCGTTCTGGCCGGCCCGACCTGCGACAGCGCCGACGTGCTGTATGAAAAGAACATGTACCCGCTGCCGGTCTCGCTGACCATCGGCGACGAAGTTCTGATCGAAGGCACAGGCGCTTACACGACCACCTATTCGGCGGTCGCCTTTAACGGCTTCGAGCCGCTGAAGTCCTACGTCATCTGATCCGAACGCCGCCCGCTGAACAGGGCGGCGTCTCGACCAAGCTTCCGTTCCGGCCCTGCCGATTGTGCTGTTGCGCAAATCCCTGCTTGCTGCTCCTCTTCCAGCCGAGGAAAGCGTGTCGGCGGGCCGGAACGGTTTCACCATTTTTCATCAAGGGCCGCGTGTGGGCGGTTGTGTGACGGGAGGCCAAGGATGGCCGCTCTTTTGAATTCGGTACGGGCATTTTTCACGCCGCAGACATTTCATGTCGATCAGGAAAATCCGGGCGATGTCGTCGCCCGTGAGAACCTGCTGGACCGCGCCATGGGCGCTGGCCGCCGCCGCAAATCTTCCGAAAAGCTGCGCGCCGGCCGCGTTCCGGCCGAAGGCCTGGCGCTGGTTGCCCGTGATGAGGACGGCCATGTCATCGCCACGGTGCGCCTGTGGAATGTCGAAGCCGGCATTTCGCGCGAAGGCCGCGCCGTCGAAGCGCTGCTGCTCGGCCCGCTGGCCGTCGATGCCGCCCATGAGGGCAAGGGCATCGGTTCGGCGCTGATGCGTGCGGCAATCGCCGAAGCCACCAGACGCGGCCACGGCGCCATCCTTCTGGTCGGTGACGCGCCCTATTACGAGCGCTTCGGTTTCTTCGCCAACAAGGCGCAGCACCTGATCATGCCCGGCCCGTTCGAGCGCAGCCGTTTCCTGGCGCTGGAGCTGAAAGCCGGCTGGCTGGAAGGCGCTGCCGGTCTCTTGGTCGCAAACGGCCGCAGGCTCTCGGCCTGAGGCGAGCCCCGCTGCTAATATCAAACCCCGGCTCAACGTCGGGGTTTATTCTTTCTACCATATGATCTGTGCAGACGACCTTTCCCCCGCCGACATTTTTCCGAACATCTCTTGCCTGTGACGATTTGCGGGTATATACCCGAGACAAATGCCAAATGATCGCTGCCATTGCATTCTGTTGCGCAAAGCATCCCGCAAGGTCTCGTCCTATTATGACGAGGCGCTGGCGCCGCTTGGCGTCAATATTGGCCAGTTCAGCCTGTTGCGGAATATCAACCGTACTGCGCCGGTGTCGCTGACGGATCTCGCCGCGCGGGTGGAGCTGGATCGCTCTACCGTCGGCCGCAATACCAAGGTGCTGGCGCGCATGGGCCTTGTGGCGATCGGTCACGGCGAAGACCAGCGCGAGGCGATGCTGACCGTGACGGCGGAGGGGCAGGCAATCCTGAAGACGGGCGCGCCGCTCTGGGACGGGGTGCAGGATGAGATCGAGGCTCGGCTGGGGCCGGAAAAGACCGCGCAATTGCAGGAACTGCTCGCAGCCCTGTAATTTTTTGATCATGAAGCGGGTATCTACCCACAAAATCGGGCATATACCCGGAATATCCGGCCGCTGGCCGCTGGAAAGGGATTTTGAACATGCTCTCCACACGCCTTGCCGGATGGATGGCCGGCAGAAACCTGCATTATGGTTGGGTTGTCGCCGCCACCACCTTTCTGACCATGCTGGCCACCGCCGGCGCCATGGGGTCTGCGGGGGTGATGATCCAGCCGCTGCATCAGGAGTTCGGCTGGGATATCGCCGATATTTCCACCGCCATGGCCGTGCGGCTGGTGCTTTTTGGCCTGCTCGGACCTTTCGCCGCCGCCTTCATGAACCATTTCGGCATCCGGCAGGTGGTTTCAACGGCGCTCGCGCTGATCATGGGTGGCATCGTTGCCTCGTTCTTAATGACCGAGGTCTGGCAATTGCTGCTGCTGTGGGGCGTGGTGATCGGCGTCGGCACCGGCATGACGGCGCTGGTGCTGGGTGCGACGGTGGCGTCGCGCTGGTTTTCCAAACGTCGCGGACTGGTGATCGGCCTGATGACGGCAAGCAACGCCACCGGTCAGCTGGTTTTTCTGCCGCTTTTGGCGGCCCTGACGGAGGCCTATGGCTGGCGAACCGCCCTGACGCTGACCGTTGCGGTGATTGCGGCGGCCATGGTCCTCGTGCTTTTGCTGATGCGTGACCATCCCGCCGATGTCGGCCTGCCGGCCTATGGCGAGACCGTGGTGGCGCACCCGCCGAAACAGGACCACAAGTTCCTTGCAACGCTGGTCTCGCCGATTTTGACCCTGAAAAGTGTCTCCGGCAACCCGGTCTTCTGGGTGTTGTTTGGCACCTTCTTCGTCTGCGGGCTGTCCACCAACGGCCTGATCCAGACCCACTGGATTTCCATCTGCGGCGATTTCGGCATGGCGGCGGTCACCGCCGCAGGCACGCTGGCGGTGATCGGCATTTTCGATTTCTTCGGCACGATCTTTGCCGGCTGGCTTTCCGACCGTTTCGACAATCGTTTCCTGCTGTTCTGGTTTTACGGTCTGCGCGGCCTGTCCCTGCTTTATCTCTCGTTTTCCGGGTTCAGTGTCGTGGAGCTTTCGGTCTTCGCCGTATTCTACGGGCTGGACTGGGTGGCGACCGTGCCGCCGACGGTGAAACTGGCCGCCGAGAATTTCGGCCGCGAAAAGGCCGGGCTGGTGTTCGGCTGGGTGTTTGCCGGCCATCAGCTGGGGGCCGCCACTGCCGCCTTCGGTGCCGGGTTCCTCAAGAGCGACTTCGACACCTATATGCCGGCGCTGCAGATCGCCGGGCTGATGTGCATGATTGCAGCTGTCTCGGTGCTGTTGCTCAGAAAGCCGGGCGCTGCCAACCTTGCGCTGCAGGCCGCATAATCGATACCCATCAACAAAGTTCACATTGAACGGGCGGCGGATGATTTTCCGCCGCCACCTCTTTTCGCCCAATCACTTGCGGCAAAATTGCTCCCCGCTTTTCCCCGCCGTCGCTTTCGGCCGCATCATGGTGCCTGCAACCGGAACGGAAGGATGATACGCGCGGCGTCCTTCGCGAACCGGTGGCCGGCATCAACAAGCATGGTTCTGGCAGACCATGTTTCGGAAAGGGCGCCCCGCAATGCCAGAAGCGGGGAGGGGCCGATCCGATAGGTGCCGTGAAAATGCCTTCAGCGACACGGGCCGGCATTACGGTCGGCAAGACGCGGTCCGGCAAATGCAAGACTTCCCCACACTCCCATCCCATCCGCATTTGCCGGACCGACGCTTCGCCCCGCTGCCTTGCCGCTGCGGCGAATTCCTGTGGGCAAAGCGCTTTGGACTTGTTAACTGCGCAGCCTGAAACGTTGTAGATTCCTCTGGCCCGGCTGTACCTCTTCGCCGACATGGTCTAAACCGCTGTCATCTTTTCACGCTCGATGGATATGAGAAGGCCTCTCCGATGATCGATCCCAAAGCGCTTGCAGCCCGTTTTCCCGGTGATTTCCTGTTCGGCGTCGCAACCGCCTCCTTCCAGATCGAAGGCTCCACCAAGGTGGATGGCCGCAAGCCCTCCATCTGGGATGCCTTCTGCAACATGCCGGGTCATGTCTTTGGGCGTCACAATGGCGATATTGCCTGTGACCATTATAATCGCTGGGAAGACGATCTCGATCTCATCAAGGAAATGGGTGTCGAGGCCTATCGTTTCTCCATCGCCTGGCCGCGCATCATCCCTGATGGTTTCGGGCCGATCAACGAAAAGGGGCTGGATTTTTACGATCGCCTCATCGATGGCTGCAAGGCGCGCGGCATCAAGACCTATGCGACGCTTTACCATTGGGATCTGCCGCTGACACTGATGGGCGACGGCGGCTGGGCATCGCGCTCCACCGCCCATGCCTTCCAGCGTTACGCCAAGACCGTCATGGCCCGCCTCGGCGACCGGCTGGATGCGGTGGCGACCTTCAACGAGCCCTGGTGCGCGGTCTGGCTCAGCCATCTTTACGGCATCCATGCGCCGGGCGAGCGCAACATGGAGGCAGCCCTTGCCGCCATGCACCACATCAATCTCGCCCATGGTTTCGGCGTCGAGGCATCCCGCCATGTCGCGCCGAAGGTGCCGGTAGGGCTGGTGCTGAACGCCCATTCCGTCATCCCGGCATCCGACAGCGAGGCCGATCTGAAAGCCGCCGAGCGGGCATTCCAGTTCCACAATGGCGCGTTTTTCGATCCGGTCTTCAAGGGTGAATACCCCGCTGAAATGATGGAAGCGCTGGGCGATCGCATGCCTGCCGTGGAGGCGGAAGACCTCGCCATCATCAGCCAGAAGCTCGACTGGTGGGGCCTGAATTATTACACGCCGATGCGTGTCGCCGACGATGCGACGCCGGGCGCGGAATTCCCGGCCACCACACCGGCCCCGGCGGTCAGCGCTGTGAAGACCGATATCGGCTGGGAGGTTTATGCGCCGGCGCTCAAATCGCTGGTGGAGGCGCTCTACAAGCGTTACGACTTGCCGGATTGCTACATCACCGAAAACGGCGCCTGCTATAATACGGGCATCGAAAATGGTGAGGTGAACGACCAGCCGCGTCTCGATTATTACGCCGAACACCTCGGCATCGTCGCCGATCTCATCAAGGACGGCTACCCGATGCGCGGTTATTTCGCCTGGAGCCTGATGGACAATTTCGAATGGGCCGAGGGTTATCGTATGCGCTTCGGTCTCGTGCATGTGGATTACGACACACAGGTGCGGACATTGAAGAACAGTGGGAAGTGGTACAGCGCGCTGGCGTCGGGGTTTCCGAAGGGCAACCATGGTGTGGTGAAGGGGTGAGGCTACGCCTCAGGACACTGGCCTCTCGCCATCGTCAGCCTTCGAACAATGCGCGCTCCTCATCCCTGTGCTTGTCACAGGGATCCAGCCAGCCCAAGTCCTTGGGCTGAAAGGAGTCTTTCCGCCACGCGGACGCGTGTCGGCTGGATTCCTGTGACAAGCACAGGAATGAGGGTGGGAGACCGGCTGATGCGTGAATTCACCCTCGGCTCCTGACGGGCGAGGGCACGAAGCCTATCCGCAATAAAGTCTGTCTCCTTATTATCAGTTTTCCAAACTTTCTTATCGGTTACCTGGCGGTGCCTGCTTGTGCCCGCCATCCCGTCCCTTATGTCAGGCAAGCTACGAAGCGTAGCGCCCGTTCTGTCGCCCAAGGGGCAGGGCGGGCTGGTCCTCCCAAGGGAAAACGAACATGCTTATCGAAAAACTCAACTGGCGTTATGCCACCAAGAAAATGGACCCTTCCAGGACGGTGTCCGAAGACAAGGTCGAGCGCATCCTCGAGGCGGCGCGGCTGGCGCCAACCTCCAGCGGCCTGCAGCCTTTCGAGGTGATCGTCGTTACCGATCCTGAAGTCCGTGCGAAAATCCGTGAGATCGCCTGGAACCAGGCGCAGGTCACCGATGGCTCGCATCTGCTGGTGTTTGCGGCGTGGGACAACTACACGCAAGAGCGGATCAACCATATGTTCGATCTGGTCAATGAAGAACGCGGCATCAAGAATGAAGGCTGGGAAGCCTATCGCCAGATGCTGCTTACCACCTATCCGCAGCGCGACGAGCAGGTGAATTTCGAACATGCCGCCCGTCAGGCCTATATCGGTTTCGGCATGGCGGTGGCGCAGGCCGCTTTCGAGGGCGTTGATTCCACCCCGATGGAAGGTTTCGACCCGGCCAAGCTGGACGAGATTCTCGGCCTTCGTGAAAAGGGCCTGCGCTCCGTCACCATGCTGCCGCTCGGCTACCGCCAGCCCGATGGCGACTGGCTGGTGAACCTGAAAAAGGTGCGCCGCCCGCTCGAGGAATTCACCAGCCGCGTGTGATTTTCATATCGTTACGAAATCTTGACTGCCGCAGGGCCGCCGAGGTGGCTTTGCGGTAGATTTTTTCTCTCTTTTCAGATAATTGAAAAAACATCCCTGTTAAAAGATGGCGCCTGCGGGCAAGTATGCGCCATCGAATTGCCGATCCCCGGCATTTCTGAGTGAAAGCCTGACGAAATGACCCGGAAAATCAGCTGTCATCGAATGTGCCCCTAGGCTGCATGAAGAGAGCGGTCTCGTACCGCAGCAGGATTTTTTGAGACCCGATCCGTCACGCGTTTTCCCAGAGTTTACAATGAATTTTCCATCATCCGCGGCACCGCCCGCGACCCGGCCACAGGCGGCCCTGGAGCGGGCGGTCAACGACCCGATGGTCACGTTTGAAGGCGTGACCAAGACATTCGGCGGCGCCGATGGCAAGCCCGGCTTTGCAGCCCTTGCCGGTGTCGATTACGTCGTGCCGAAAGGCTCGATCACCGGCATCATCGGCCGCTCCGGTGCCGGCAAGTCGACGCTCATCCGTCTGGCCAACGGTCTTGAAAAACCCTCGTCCGGCCGTGTGGTCGTCGATGGCGTCGATGTCGCGGCACTCGATGAGAAGAACCTGCGCACGCTGCGCCGTTCCGTCGGCATGATCTTCCAGCACTTCAATCTCCTGTCGTCGCGCACTGCTTTCGACAATGTGGCGCTGCCGCTCGAAATTGCCGGTCTGGGCAAGAAGGAGATCGAGACCCGCGTTGCACCGCTGCTCGATCTCGTCGGCCTTTCGGACAAGGCGAGGCGTTATCCGGCCGAACTTTCCGGCGGCCAGAAGCAGCGTGTCGGCATTGCCCGCGCGCTTGCCACCCAGCCGAAGCTGCTTTTGTCTGACGAGGCGACCTCGGCGCTCGATCCCGAGACGACCCAGTCCATTCTCGAACTCCTCAAGCGCATCAATGCCGAACTGGGCCTCACCGTGCTGCTCATCACCCACGAAATGGAAGTGGTGAAGACCATCGCCTCACAGGTAGCTGTCATTGACAGGGGCCTGATCGTTGAAGAAGGCACGACCTTCGATATCTTCACTGCGCCGAAACACGAGACGACCCGCAGCCTGCTGTCGTCCTCGGTCGGCGTGAAGCTGCCGCACTGGGTCACTTCGGGTCTCAAGCCGCAGGCGACGGACGGCGACCGCGTTCTGGTGCGTCTGGTCTTCTTCGGCGAGACGGCGTTTCAGCCGCTGACCGCCCGTCTGGTCGCTGAAATCGGCCCTGACGTGAACATTCTCGCCGGCACCATCGAGGAAATTTCCGGTGAGCCTTTCGGCTCGCTGGTGGTCTCCTATCCGGCCACGGCGGAAATCACCGCCCGCGCCGGTCGCTTTTATGCGGAAACCGGTCTTCACACGGAGGTGCTCGGTTATGTCGCCTGATATGCTGTTCAACCTTCTATTGAAGGGCCTGTTGCAGACACTGCATATGGTCGCGGTCGCCGGCATCGTCGGCTCCATCATCGGCGTGCCGATGGGCGTTTTCCTCGCTACCAGCGGCAAGGGTGAACTGTTTCCAGCACCTATGACCAACCGCATCCTCGGCCTCATCGTCAATGCGGCGCGCTCCACACCCTTCATCATTCTTGTCGTGGCGATCATTCCGTTCACCCGGCTGGTGGCCGGCACGTCGATTGGCACCAGTGCAGCCATCGTGCCGCTGACGGTCGCGACCGTGCCCTTCATTGCAAGGCTGGTGGAAGCGGCAATCCGCGAGGTGGACAAGGGTCTCATCGAGGCTGCCCGCGCCATGGGCGCCACCCCGCTGCAGATCGTCACCAAGGTTCTGCTCGCCGAAGCCAAGCCCGGCATCACGCTGGCGCTCACGCTCACGCTGGTCAGCCTCATCGGTTATTCGGCCATGGTCGGCGCGGTCGGCGGCGGCGGGCTGGGCGATCTCGGCATTCGTTATGGTTACCAGCGCTTCATGCCTGACGTGATGCTGGTGGTGGTTCTGGTGCTCATCGTGCTGGTGCAGCTGGTGCAGAGCGCCGGCGACCGGCTGGCGCGCAGCTTCGACAAGCGGACCCGCAAGAATTAACTGCGTTTATAATAACAACCCAAGGAGACACCCATGAAGAAACTCATCCTCGCGGCTTCGCTCGTCGCCCTCTTCACCGCCGGTCAGGCGCTGGCCGAGACCATCAAGATCGGCGTCACCCCCGCCGAGCACGCGCAGATCATGGAACAGGTGAAGAAGATCGCGGCCGCCAAGGGGCTGGATATCGATATCATCGAATTCTCCGACTATGTCGTGCCGAACCAGGCGCTGAATGATGGCGAGTTGCAGGCCAATTCCTTCCAGCACCAGCCTTACCTTGACAACCAGATCGCTGACCGCAAGTTCGATCTCGTCAGCGTCGGCACCACCATCACCACCCCGATGGGCGTTTATTCGAAGAAGGTGAAGAACCTTGACGAGCTGAAGGACGGCGCGACCATCGGCATTCCGAACGATCCGACCAATGGCGGCCGCGCGCTTCTGGTTCTCGCCTCCAAGGGTGTTCTGAAGGTGAAGGAAGAAGCCGGCCTGAAGGTAACGCCGGCCGACATCACCGAAAACCCGAAGAACATCCAGATCGTCGAACTTGACGCCGCCCAGCTGCCGCGTTCGCTTGACGACACCGACGCTTCGGTCATCAACACCAACTATGCGACGGCAGCAGGCCTGAACCCGAAGAAGGACGCCATTGCTGTCGAAAGCGAAAAGTCTCCTTATGCGAACATCATCGCCGTTCGCACGCAGGACAAGGACAAGCCCTGGGTGAAGACGCTGGTGGAATCCTACCACAGCCCGGAAGTGAAGGCCTTCATTCTGGAAAAGTATAACGGCACGGTCATCCCGTCCTGGTAACCCTGTTCGCCCTGGCGAAAGTTTTGGCCTCTCCCGTTCGCGGGGGAGGTTTTTTCTTTGCGGCGTGGGTTTAAATCCGTCTTTTATGAAAAACCCCCGGTATTTTATGGAAGGATTTTTCAGGTTCACGGCCAGACTGTCGTTTTATACCCGTATCTTTTTGGGGCGGCGTCACAATGCCGTTTAACGGCTTTTGAATGTTTCCTTCGCAAGATGATGCTTTCGAAGGGGAATTTATGCGGATTGCGCCGCGAAACATTGGGGAATATTTGCCGGTCGGGCGCAGAACCGCCGTCGGCATCGTATTGTCCACCTTTGCGCTGGTGCTTCTCATCGTCACCGCGCTGGTCCTGTCCGCCCTCAGCCAGGTCCGGGAAAAGGCGAACCTGCTTGACAATGCCCGCTCACGCGAGACCACGGCGGGCGCTCTGGTCACCTTCCGCGAGCAGCTTGGCGCTACGCTGAATGACTACGCCGCCTGGGACGATGCCGCCGAATATGTCTATGCGCCTGACAGGTTCGACTGGATAGCCAGCAATTACGGCGACATGACGGTCAACAACGATCTCTTCGATACCGCTGTCGTTCTCGATGAAGATGGCAGAGTTCGCATGGCCTACCAGAACGGCAAGCCCGTCACATGGGCGCCTGACGCCTATTTTGCCGCAGGTCTGGAGGAGATGATCGAACGTGTGCAGGCCATGCGTCCGGACATCACCTCGCAGGTCACCGGTTTTGTCAAAACCGATGATGGCGTTGCTGCCGCAGGCGTCGCGCTGGTGCGGCTGAAGTCCGGCGCTCTGCCGTCCGTCGGCGCGGAGCGGCGTTATCTGATTTTCGCCCGCCATCTCAAACAGGCGACGGTGGACAAGCTTGCCCGCAACTACGTCATCGACGGTCTGGAGCTGCAATATGGCGACGCGCCTTCAGTCAACCATGTGGATATCGTCAATCCGCTCGGAGACGTGCTGGCGCGGCTCGTCTGGCGCTCGCATTTGCCGGGAGATGTCAGCTTCCACGAGGCGCGGCCGGTCGTCTTCACCGCGCTCGGCATTGCCGGCACGTTCTTTCTGGTGCTTCTCATCATCGGCTCGGCCACGCTTGACCGGCTGAAGGCGGATGAGGCGGCGGCAAGGGAGGAGGCGCTGCGCGATCGTCTGAGCGGGCTCAGCAACCGCGCCGGTCTGTTTGCCAGGCTGAACCGCATGGTGGGCAAGGCCCGTCACGACAGAACCGATATCAAGCTGCTCTACCTCGATCTCGACGGTTTCAAGGAAATCAACGATTCTTACGGCCATGCCGCCGGTGACCGGCTGATCAAGGGTGTGGCGGCAGCACTTCGGGTGCTGGTGCCGGAAGGCGCGGTGCTGGCGCGGCTCGGCGGCGATGAATTCGCCATCGCCATTCAGGGCAATGATGTCTGGGCGGAAGGCCGCAAGCTGTGTCTGGCGCTGCTCGAACTTTTCACCGAACCGTTCAGCATCGGTGAAAGGGTGGCGAGCATCGGCTGCAGCATCGGTACTTCGGTTTCCCGTGCCGGCGATATCAATGGCGAGGAACTGCTGCGCCGCGCCGACATGGCCATGTATCAGGCCAAGGAGAACGGGCGCGGGCGTTACGTTTCCTATGAGTTGAAGATGGATGCGCTGCGCGAGGAAAAGCTGCAGCTCGAGGCCGATCTTCGCTGCGCCATCCTCAACGACGAGATTACGGTGGTCTATCAGCCGGTCGTCAGCGCCGCAACGCGCTGCATTACCGGGGTGGAAGCGCTGGCGCGCTGGCAAAGGCCGGGACATGGCTTCGTGCCGCCGGATATATTCATCGCGGCTGCCGAAACCAGCGGTCTCATCGACCGGCTTGGCCTTATGGTTCTGCGCAAGGCTTGCGAGACGGCGCGGCAATGGCCCTCCATCAAGTTGTCCGTCAATATCTCGCCCGTGCAATTCCGCAATCCCGCCTTTTCCGGTTATGTGGCGGATATTCTCGCGGCCACACAGACGCCATCCGAGCGGTTGCGGCTGGAAATGACGGAAGGCTATTTCATCCAGCATCCCGAGCGGGCAGGTGCTGCGATCGACAAGCTGAAACAGCTTGGCCTGCATATTGCGCTTGATGATTTCGGCGCCGGATTTGCAAGCGTCGGATATCTGCGCCGCTTCGGCTTCGACCGCATGAAGATCGACCGGTCACTGGTCGTGGCGCTGGAACATGGCGGGCGCTCTCTGGAAATGCTGCAGGCCACCGTGGCGCTGGCGAAATCGCTCGATATTCCGGTGACGGCGGAAGGCATCGAGACCGAGGAACAGGCCGCCATCCTGCATCTGTGCGGCTGCGATGAGTTGCAGGGTTACCTGTTTTCGAAACCGGTGGCCGCCGAAGACATCACCATTATGGTGGAAGCGCAGAACGCGCCGCTCTTTGCACTTCGGGCAGGGGCGTAAACGACATCAATTGATGCGTATCGACTGTTGCGGCAGCCGTTGTGTTATGGGGCAACCGTCCTGAACCTTGGTCCATGACGAGACGTTGAGCTTCATCTCGCAACGCGCGAGATAGGAGCCGCCATCGACCTTCAGACAGGATGTCTGGCCGAGTTCGAACATGGTGCCGCGATTTCGGCATTTGCAATTGTGAGCATCCGCCAAGGTGGGTATGAGGGCCATGATCAGGCCAAGCACGAGCACTCCAGAACGCATGGCTGAAGCTCCAAAGGATACACCTCCAGATTATACCTGTCCGATACTATAGTCAAAATGGCCTTGCCTGAGGATGTGCACACCGGGCGGCAATGGCCAGACGGAACGCAGCCGTTTTCAGCCGATCAAAATCGCCCTGATATCATTGACATTGGTCAGCGTCGGCCCCGTCACCACGAGATCACCCACCCCTTTGAAAGCGGTATAGCTGTCATGGCCCACGAGCGACTGGCGCGGATCGACACCGGCAGCGCGCATGCGGGCAAGCGTATCCGGTGTCACCACGGCACCCGCCGCATCCTCCACGCCGTCTATGCCGTCGCTGTCGCCGGCAATGGCCCAGATGCCGTCTGCGCCCTTCAGCGTCAGCGCAAGGCTCAGCAGGAACTCCGTGTTGCGGCCGCCCTTGCCGGCCGGGCCTTTGCCGATCGTGACCGTGGTTTCACCGCCGGAAAGCAAAACGGCCGGGCCTTTGACCGGCAGACCCTTGCGGCTGGCGGAAAGGGCGATACCGGCCATGACCGCGCCGACATCCCTGGATTCGCCTTCAAGGGAATCGCCGAGGATGAGCGGCGTAAGGCCGAGCTTCACCGCCTCTTCCGCCGCCGCCTGCAGGGCAAGCGAGGGGGCCGCGATCATCCTGACATCCTCGTCGATATCGCCGGCCTTCGGTGTTTCCTCGCCCTTTTCCAATACCCTGCGCACGGTTTCGGGAAGATCGAGCTCATAACGCGAGACGATTTCCCGCACGGTTTCAATGTCGCTTGGATCGGCAACCGTCGGGCCGGAGGCGATCTCGGAGGGGTCGTCGCCCGGTACATCGGAAATCAGCAGCGAAACAACCTTGGCCGGTTTGGCGGCCAGCGCCAGCCGCCCGCCCTTGATGCGGGAGAGGTGCTTGCGCACGGCGTTCATTTCCGAAATCGTCGCACCGCTGGCCAAAAGGGCACGGTTGACGGCCATCTTGTCGGCAAGCGTCATGCCTTCGGCGGGGGCGACCATCAGCGCCGAACCGCCGCCGGAAATCAGCGCGATCACCATGTCCTCGGCGGTCAGGCCCTCAACGGCAGCGAGAATACGTTTGGCCGCCTCAGCACTTTTGTCATCAGGCACTGGATGCGAGGCCTCGATGATCTCGATGCGACCGGCCGGAACGGCATGGCCATAACGGGTCACCACCACACCGGAGAGATCGACATCCGCCCAGGCCTTGTCGAGCGCTGCGGCCATGGCGGCCGAGGCTTTGCCCGCCCCCACCACCACGCAGCGGCCTTTGGGCGGGGAGGGAAGGTGGTGTTGCAGTACTTTTGCGGGGTCGGCGCTTGCGACTGCCGCCATGAAAATCCGGTTGAGGGCGTCTTTGGCGCGGCTGTCATTCCATGCGGTCATCGGTTCATACTCCAATCCAGAGCGCGCCAAGCGCCAAAATGGCGGGCAGCGCCTGAATGAACAGGATCTTCATGGTATTGGCGGTAACGGCGCCGAAAATGCCGGCCACCAGAACGCAGATAAGGAAAAACACCTTGAAGCTCAGCCCGGTATCGCCCTGCATGAGCCCATAGATCAGCCCGGCCGCCAGAAACCCGTTATAAAGCCCCTGATTGGCGGCCAGCACTTTCGTCTGCCGGGCGAAATCCGCCGAGAGACCAAAGGCCTTGCGGCCGGCCGGCTTTTCCCACAGCAGCATTTCCAGAATGACGATGTAGATATGGATGGCCGCAACCACGGCAATCAGAATGCTGGCGATCATCGGCGGTCTCCTCCAAAACCCTGATGTCCGTGGCTCATCGGTTCTCGTGAGAAGAACGGCAGCGAGCGGACAATTCCGTTTTAACGGCGGGACGAAGCGCTGCAAGGGCTTAATCCTCTCTTCCCGTGCAAACTGTTGATGAGCGACAGCCTGTTGCTTGACTCTTTGCTGAAATAGGAACAAAACAAGAACAGTAAGATTGAAAATCCGGAATTGAAAACCGTCATGCCATGCAAAAGCGCGCGGACCAGTTGCTCGTTGTCGAAGAGCTGCGTGAAAGGCTGGAAAGGATCGGTAACGGCCCTGAACGGCTGCACGAGACCTTGCCTTTCGGCGTGGATGCCATCGACCATCACCTGCCGGGAGGCGGGCTGAAGCTCGGTTGCCTGCATGAGCTGAGCGGCGGCGGCAATGGCGCTGCCGATGGTGCGGCGGCAGCGCTGTTTGCTGCCGGTGTGGCGGCACGGCTTTCCGGCAAGGTTTTATGGTGTGTCACCCGACGGGATCTGTTCATGCCGGGTCTGACACAGGCCGGCCTGTCGCAGAACCGGCTTATCATCGTTGAATGCCGCGATGAGAAAGGCGTGCTCGACTGTTTTGAGGAGGGCTTGCGCTGCAACGGCTTCGGCGCGGTGATGGGTGAATTGGCGAAACTGCCGATGACCGCCTCGCGGCGGCTGCAGCTGGCGGCGGAAACCTCAGGCGTTACCGGCATCGCCATCCGCCGCTTCCGGCGTCAAGCCGATGCGGCGCTGTTCGGCGAGCCGACGGCGGCGGTGACCCGCTGGCGCATCTCCGTGCGGCCTTCATCACCCCTGCCGGTGCCGGGAGTGGGCAGGCCGCGCTGGTTTCTCGAACTTTTGCGATGTCGCGGCGGCGAAAGTGCCGAATTTGAAGTGGAAGCCTGTGATGCAAAGGGTCGTCTCGCTCTACCTGCCGACATGGTCGACGGATCGTTTCCGGCGTCTTTCGGGCAAGAACGCGCCGCCGGTTGAAAAGCCGCTGGTCATGATCGGCCGCCAGGGCAGCCGCCGGCTGGTACTGGCGCTCGACAAGGCGGCAAAGGCGGCGGGCATCCGCCCCGGCACGCCGGTCAGCAAGGCGCAGGCGCTGGTGCCGGGTCTTCTCGTTGAAGATCTGGATGCGGCTGATGATGCCCGCGCCCTGCAACAGCTGGCCTTTCATTTCCTGCGCATCTATGCCCCGATCGTCGCTGCCGACCCGCCGGACGGGCTGGTGCTGGACACATCAGGCGCGGACCATCTGCATGGCAATGAGACGCTGATGTTGAGCGGCATGGTCAACCGCCTGCATGCCGCCGGTTTCTCTGCCCGCGCCGCCATTGCCGGTAGCTGGGGTGCGGCCCATGCGCTGGCGCGTTTTGGCCGTGAGGAGATCAACATCGTGCCGCCGGGCGGGCAGCGGGCGGCGATCAGCGCTTTGCCGCTTGCTGCGCTCAGGCTGGAGGAGCGTATCGTTTCCGGGCTGAAGGTGCTCGGCTTCCGCAGCATTGGTGAGCTTGCCGAAGCCCCGCGCGCGCCGCTGACCCTGCGTTTCGGCCCCGAACTCGTCCGCCGTCTTTCCCAGGCTTTCGGCGAGATCGGCGAACCCATCGAACCGGTGCGCGTGGCTGAACTGGTGGAGGTGCGGCGCGCCTTTCCCGAACCCATCGCAGCGGCGGAAACGATTGCCCGTTATAGCCAAAAGCTGGTTGCCGAACTTTGCGTCGCGCTGGAAAAGCGCGGCCTCGGCGCGCGCCGGGTCGATCTGGTGCTGCACCGGGTGGATAGCGGCCTGCAGGCCATACGGGCGGGTACGTCCAGACCGGTACGCGATGTCAAACAGCTTGTCCGGCTTTTGACCGACCGTATCGACACCATCGATCCCGGCTTCGGCATCGAGATGATGGTGCTGACCGCCACCCATGCCGAGCCGCTTGTCGCCGCGCAGGCCCGTTCCTCGCTTCTGGAGGAAGGCCGTGCGGACATCGCCGATACGGTCGATGTCATCCTCAATCGCGGCCACCGGGTCTATCGTTATGTGGCGGTGGCAAGTGACGTGCCGGAACGCTCCCTTACTTCAGTTGCGGCGCTGGCGCCTGATGATACGCTCGGCTGGCCCGGCCACTGGCCGCGTCCGGTCAGGCTTTTTGCAAGGCCGGAACCCATCGAGACTTTGGCGCTGCTGCCCGACCATCCGCCGCGTTATTTCCTCTGGAAAGGCGTGCGCCACAATGTGCGGCGCGCCGACGGGCCGGAACGGGTGTTTGGCGAATGGTGGAAACGCGACCGGGAAAAGGCCGCCGTGCGTGATTATTTCATGGTGGAAAACGAAGGCGGCGAGCGCTTCTGGATTTTCCGCTCCGGTGATGGCGAACATGCCGAAACGGGCTCGCAGGGCTGGTTCATTCACGGGGTCTTCGCATGAATACGCCCCGTTATGCCGAGCTGCAGGTGACGACGCATTTTTCCTTCCTGCGCGGGGCAAGCTCCTGCGAAGAGCTTTTCGAACAGGCCAAAAGCCTCGGCATCGAGGCGCTTGGTATCGTGGACCGCAACAGTCTTGCGGGCATTCCCCGGGCTTACGAAGCCGCCAATAATCATGGCATCCGTCTCATCATCGGTTGCCGGCTGGATCTGGACGATGATCTTTCCGTGCTCGCCTATCCCATGGATCGCCCGGCTTACGGGCGGCTTTGCCGGCTGCTTTCCGTCGGCAAGAAAAGGGGCGGCAAGGGCAAATGCCGGCTGGCTTGGGATGATCTCGTTGCCTATGGCGAAGGCCTGATCGTCGTGTTGCTCACTGACCTCGCCGATGATCTTTGCGCACTGCGGCTGCGACGTCTCAAAGCTGCTTTTGCCGACAGGGCCTATATGGCGCTGAGCCTCCGAAGACGTCCCAACGACCAGATGCGGCTTTTCGAACTGTCAGCTATGGCCGAAGCGGCTGGTGTGCCGACCGTGGTGACCAATGACGTGCTGTTTCATGTGCCGGAGCGGCGCATGCTGCAGGATGTCGTCACCTGTATCCGGCACAATTGCACCATCGACGAGGCGGGTTTTCGCCGCGAGCGCCATGCCGACCGCTATATGAAGCCGCCAGAAGAGATGCATCGGCTATTTGCCCGTTATCCCGAAGCGCTTTCCCGCAGCCTTGAAATTGCGAAACGCTGTAAATTTTCGCTGAAGGAACTGGTCTATCAATATCCAGAGGAGCGCACCCTGCCGGGGCTGACGGCGCAGCAGGCGCTTGAAAAGCTGGTCTGGGATGCTGTGTCGGATCGTTATCCGCATGGCGCGCCGGAAAAGGTGGAAAAGGCGCTGCACCACGAACTTGGCCTGATCGGAAGGCTGGAATATGCACCCTATTTCCTGACGGTGAATGCCATTGTTCGCCATGCGCGCTCATTGGATATTCTCTGCCAGGGGCGCGGCTCGGCGGCCAATTCGGTGGTCTGCTACGTGCTTGGCATCACCGCCATTGATCCCCTCAAGGTTGACCTCCTGTTCGAACGTTTCGTTTCGGAAGAACGGCGCGAACCGCCTGATATCGACGTAGATTTTGAGCACCAGCGGCGAGAGGAAGTCATTCAGTGGGTTTATGATACCTATGGTCGCGACAAGGCCGCACTGTGTTCGGTCGTCACCCGTTATCGCGGGCGTGGGGCGTTGCGCGATGTCGGCAAGGTTCTGGGTCTGCCGGAAGATTTGACGAAACTCCTTTCGTCGCAGGTCTGGCGCTGGAGCGAGGGAGTGGGTGAAAAGCAGGTGAAGGAACTGAACCTCAATATGGAGGATCGCCGTCTGAAGCTTGCCTTCGAACTGGCCAACCAGCTTGTCGGCACACCGCGCCATCACAGCCAGCATCCGGGCGGCTTTGTTCTGACCCATGACCGGCTGGATGAGCTGGTGCCAATCGAACCCGCCGCCATGGATGATCGCCAGATCATCGAATGGGACAAGGACGATATCGATGTCGTGAAGTTCATGAAAATGGATTGCCTGGCGCTTGGCATGCTCTCCTGCATGAAGCGCGGCTTCAACATGCTGGAGGAGCGGTATGGGGAGAAATACGATCTCACTTCCATGCCGGATGATGATCCCGCAACCTTCAAAATGATCCAGAAGGCCGATACGCTTGGCACCTTCCAGATCGAAAGCCGGGCGCAGATGTCGATGCTGCCACGCCTGAAACCGGCAAAGTTCTATGACCTCGTCATTCAGGTCGCCATTGTTCGCCCCGGTCCCATTCAGGGCGATATGGTGCACCCCTATCTGCGCCGCCGCGATGGAAAGGAAAAAGAGGATTATCCGAAGCCGGAACTTAGAAATGTACTGGGCAAAACACTCGGTGTGCCATTGTTTCAGGAGCAAGCCATGCGCGTCGCCATCGAATGCGCCGGGTTTTCACCCGGTAAGGCGGATCAGCTGCGCCGCGCCATGGCCACCTTCAAGAATGTCGGCACCATCTCCAAATTCAGGCAGGATCTGATCGATGGCATGGTCGTGCGCGGTTATGAGCAGGAATTCGCCGAACGCATCTTCAAGCAGCTGGAAGGGTTTGGCAGTTATGGTTTTCCCGAAAGCCATGCCGCCTCCTTCGCGCTGATTGCTTACGCCTCCTCATGGCTCAAATGCCATCATCCCGATATTTTCTGTACGGCCATTCTCAACTCGCAACCCATGGGTTTTTACGCCCCGGCGCAGATCGTGCGCGATGCGCGTGATCATGGTGTCGAGGTGCGTCCGGTCTGCGTTAATAACAGCCGTTTCGATTGCACGCTGGAGCCTACGGGCAAGAAGAATGGCAAGGGTGAGGAGCGCTATGCCGTGCGGCTTGGCCTGCGCATGGTGAAGGGGCTTTCCAATGACCATGCTGCAAAAATCGTCGCCGGGCGGCAGGATCGGCCTTTTGCCTCCGTTGACGATCTGTGGCGAAGGGCGGGTGTTCCGGCCGCCGCCCTTGTCTGTCTGGCGGAGGCCGATGCCTTTCTGCCGTCGCTTTCGCTTGCCAGGCGCGAGGCGCTCTGGGCCATCAAGGCCCTGCGGGATGAGCCGCTGCCGCTTTTCGCCGCCGCTGCCATCAGGGAAAATGCCGTTATCGAAGAGCTTCAGGAACCCTCCGTTGAGCTCAGGCCCATGACTGATGGTGGTGAGGTGGTGCAGGATTACGGCCATGTTGGGCTGACGCTGCGCGAACATCCCATGACCTTCCTGCGCCATGATCTTTCCCGCCGCCGCATCGTCACCTGTGCGGAGGCGGTGCGCGTTCGGGATGGCACATGGCTGGAAACGGCCGGTCTGGTGCTGGTGCGCCAGCGCCCCGGTTCGGCAAAGGGCGTGATCTTCATGACGCTGGAGGACGAGACGGGCATCGTCAATGCGGTGCTGTGGGTCAAAACCTTCGAAAAATACCGCCGTGTGGTGTTATCCGCCGGCATGGTCGGCATTTACGGCAAGATCCAGCGGGAAGGTGAGGTGGTGCATCTTGTCGCCCACCGGCTGACCGATCTGTCGCAGGCCCTGGCAAGCGTGGGCGAGCGCAACCACGCCTTTCCTCTGCCGCATGGGCGTGGTGACGAATTTCATCACGGCATGCCGCCGGATGATCATCGCGTCATCAGGAAACGCCCGCCACCCGCCGACCATGATGACGATGCGGTCGAGCGGATAAAGGTCATTTCCCGCAATTTTCACTGAGAAGGCGGCTCAGCTCACCTCTTGCGCGCCACGATGTAAGGGCGGTTATCATTGCCCTTTGTTGCGTGGATTTCCGTGGCCAGAATGTCGAAACCACCAGCATTCATATGCCGGCCAAGCGCGGCCGCGTTAAACACGCCGGCATAGGGCGCCTTGCCGATTGCCCGCATCGCCGGCAGGACAAGGCGGATAAGCGGGTTCATATCGCCGACACAGGGGGTCTTGGTAATGAACAGGCCGTGCGGGGCAAGCAGGGCATGAATGTGCCGCAGGGTGCCGGGCAGGTCGCGGACCAGATGAAGATAGTTGAAACCCAGTACCGCGTTGAACTGCATGTCGCCGGGCACAAGCGCTTCCGCAGTCGTTGCGCTGAAGATGAGGTTGTGGAGAGAGCCGGCGGCTTGTTTTCTCTCCTCGGCGATTGCGATCATGTCGGCGGAAATATCCGTCGCAAGATAGTCTTTGACACTACCCGCCAGCCGGATCGCCGTCGTTCCGGTGCCGCAGCCCAGTTCCAGTATGTTGTCGTCGGGTTTCAGCAGGGCGCGGGTCCGCTCCAGCGTGCGCTCATATCCAGCCTCGTCTGAAATCCTGCCTTTCGCATATTTCCGTGCTGCCCGGTTCCAGAAACGGGCGTCGTCGGCCATGCTCATGGTGGATGCTCCCCGGACGATGCCCTTCCGCTTCAGGCGGATATGTTCTCACACAGTATCTTTACCCGTTTTGTTTGAAGCTTTTAAGCCGCATCCTCCAGCCCGGCCGTGTCCTTCCGGCGGAACTGGCTGGGTGGCGCGCCGAGCACCCGTTTGAAGGCGCGGCTGAAGGAGGCTTCGGAATCGTAACCGAGCTTTTCCGCCGCCAGCGTCACGCGCATGCCTTCGCGCAGCCACAGACGTGCCTGATGCATGCGCACGCGCACCACATAACGTGCCGGGCTTTCACCCACCACGCGGGTGAAACGTTCCGCGAAACTGGAGCGGGATGCGCCCATCAAGGAGGCAAGCTCTTCCACGCTCCAGTCTTTTTCGGGGCTGAGGTGGATGGCGGCCAGCACCCGCCCGAGTTCGGGATTGCGCACGGCGGCCAGCCAGCCGCTGGAATCGCCGCAGCCATATTCCACCCAGGTGCGGATCAGGGTCGCGGTCAGCACGTCGGCAAGCCTTGCCAGAATGCCGCCCGCGCCGACGCGGTTCAGCTCCACTTCGCGCGCCATGGCTTCCAGCAGGTGCGGAATGGCGGGATCGCTTTTGGCCAGATCGCTGGTCAGCATCACATCCGGCATCAGCTGCAACAGCGGGTGCAGATTATCCATGTTGAAACGCATGGAGGCGGTAAAGGCCACGGTATCGCCGCCGGCGCTGGCGCATTGTATGTCGAAAATACCCTGACAGACTTCCTTTTTGCCGAAACGGTCAAAGGGTGAGGGCGTCACATTCTCGCCGCTGGCAAGCACATGGGCGTGCCCGCGCGGCAGAAGCACGGCATCGCCGCATTTAAGCATCAGCCATTCGCCGGAAGGCTTGCGCAGTTTCGCCTGGCCGACGCCGATGAAATGAAACCGCGCCGCTTCCTGTTCGGGAAAGGCGGTCGCCCAGGGTGTTGCCATGCGGCAGCGGCCATATTCCACGCCGTCAAGCCTCAGACCTCGCAGCATTTCCGTCAGGGCATCATTCATGACATCTCGCAAATTCGGACGATTGGTTAAGGAATACGGATTTTCTAGCATGGAAACGCCGGGCTGTCACGCATAGGTTACGATGATTGATTTGCGGGTGCTGAACCGGCCTCCCAGCGGTTTCGTCGCCGTCGCCGTTCCATTTCAGGGCGTATTCTGGCAATGCGCATCAGGAGATTTTCATGAATAACCGGACCATAAACGAACTCGAATATGTGCCGCGCCGAAAAGAGCCGGATGCAAAGTGGGCCGCCGTGGTTTCGCTTTCGCTCGGCGTCTTCGGGCTGGTGACGGCGGAATTTCTGCCGGTCAGCCTTCTGACGCCGCTCTCGGAAGATCTTGCCATCAGCTCCGGCATTGCCGGGCAATCCATCACCGTCACCGCGCTGGTTGCGGCGGTTGCCGGCCCCGGCGTCGTCATCGGCACACGCAGCATCGACCGCCGCTGGACGCTTCTGGGGCTGACCCTGCTGCTGATCATTTCCAGCACGCTTGCCGCCTTTGCCAATGGGCTTTTCATGCTGTTTGCATCGCGCGTTCTGCTCGGCATCGGCCTTGGCGGTTTCTGGGCCATGTCGGCGGCGCTGGCGCTCCGGCTCGTGCCGCTCGACAAGATGCCGCGTGCCATGGCCATCATCCTGACAGGGGTTTCGGTCGCCACCGTCTGTGCCGCACCGGTGGGCGCATGGATCGGCGCGACGCTCGGCTGGCGCGCGGCCTTCGTGGTTGCAGGTGTGCTCGGTGTCATCGCACTTGTCGTGCAGCTGCTGACCATCCCGTCTCTGCCGCCTGCCGGCGCACCCGGTCTTTCCACCATGTTCCGGCTGTTGCAGCGGCCGCAGGTCCGGATCGGCCTTCTGACGACGCTGTTTATCGTTGCGGGTCACTTCGCCGGCTTCACCTATGTTCGCCCGTTTCTGGAAGACGTGCCGCAGCTCGGCGTTGAAGCGATTTCCCTCGTTCTTCTGGTTTATGGCATCGGTGGCTTCTTTGGTAATCTCTTCGGCGGTTTCCTTGCCGAGAAGAATACCGCATGGGCGGTGACCTTCGCCGCCACGCTGATTGCCGCTTCGGCCTCCATTCTGGTGATTGCCGGCGCATCTCCCGTCGTTGCGGGCGTGGCCATCGCTTCCTGGGGTTTTGCCTTCGGCGCGCTTCCGGTCAGCGTGCAGAGCTTCATCACCCGCGTGGCTTCGGATGAGGCGGAAAGCGCCGGTGCGCTGCTGCTCACCACCTTCCAGATCGCCATTTCCAGCGGCGCGGTTCTGGGCGGCCTGCTGATCGATCTGCAGGGGGCAACGATGGTCTTCGTCTTCGTGGCGATTGCAGCGCTTCTCGGCGCCTCGCTCATGGCGTCGCGCCGCGGTGTGGTGCCACAGGTTGAGGCATCGCAGGGATAAGAACCCCGCTAAAACAAAAAAAGGCCTGCATTTGTGCGGGTCTTTTTTAATTTGAGTTTGCCTGTTGTGCCGTCCAGTCCCGGTCAGGCGGCCTGTCTGTCCCAATTGACGAAGGGGTCCGGCAGGTGCCGCCATGCGTCGGGCGTGAAGGCTTCGGTGTCGATCAGGCAGGCGTCGAGCTGGGCGCGGATGCGGGCCTCACTCATCGGATCGGAACCGATGAAGACGATTTCCTGCCGCCTGTCGCCGAAGACCGGATCGAGATAGGGCTTCATCATGTCGAGAAACTGCTTTTCACGCGGCCATTGCTCTTTCGGTACGGCGGACCACCAGAGACCCATCTTGCCGGTGCGCACCAATGCGCCCGCCTGGCTGATCTCGCCGACATAACGCGGCCGTGTCGCCAGCCAGAAGAAGCCCTTGGCGCGCACCACCCCCGGCCAGGCACGATCGATAAAGCGCTGGAACAGCACGGGGTCGAAGGGTTTTTTGGCGCGGTAAACGAAAGAACGAATGCCATATTCCTCGGTTTCGGGAATGTGGTCCTTAAAGCCGTGCAGTTCCTTGAACCACAGGGGATGTTCTTCGGCCCTGGCGAAATCGAAGCGACCGGTGCCGAGCACTTCTTTCAGTTCCACCCTGCCGAAATCCACCTCGATGAGTTTCGCATCCGGGTTCAGCCCGACGATGATCTTGCGGGCCGCATCCCGCTCCTGTGGCGTCGCAGTGCCGATCTTGTTGAGGACGACCACATCGGCAAATTCGATCTGCTCGACCAGAAGGTCGACGATGGTGCGGTTGTCGCCATCACCCGCCGTTTCGCCCCGGTCGGCCAGAAAATCGGATGAACCGTAATCATTGAGAAGATTGGCGGCATCCACCACCGTCACCATCGTATCCAGCTGCGCGACATCAGACAGGCTGCGGCCGTTCTCGTCACGGAAATCGAACGTGGCGGCCACGGGAAGCGGCTCGGCGATGCCGGTGGATTCAATCAGCAGATAATCGAAGCGACCCTGCTCGGCGAGCGCGCGGACCTCGGTCAAGAGGTCGTCGCGCAGCGTGCAACAGATGCAGCCATTGGTCATTTCCACCAGCTGTTCCTCGGTGCGCGAGAGATTGGCGCCGCCATCCCGCACCAGCGCCGCATCGATATTGATTTCGCTCATATCGTTGACGATCAACGCCACCCGCAGGCCATCACGATTGGCGAGGATGTGGTTGAGAAGGGTGGTTTTGCCAGCGCCTAAAAAGCCGGAGAGGACGGTGACGGGGAGTTTTTTCATGGGGACCTCGTTCTGTGGCAACAGTCGCGTGGGCGTCATGACGACCACGGCAGGCGATCTGGAAACGGAGGATTTTTGAAGTGCCGGTTCCAGTTATGTAACGTAATAACATTACATATGTGTGGCATGTCAACGGGCTTTGGAAAAAAAGCATCCGCGGAGAAGCAGGGGTCTCTGCCCAACAGCGTGCCGCTCTGACTTTCCAATAGTTAATGTTATTTCATTACATATTCGTTTGACGAATGTAATAACATTACATATCAAGGGTCCTCGAATGAAACCCCGCCCAGGAGGGATCGATGAGCGATCCGTGCCTCACCTTTACAAATCTGACGCTTGGATATGCCGGCCGTGCGGCCGTGCATCATCTGGATGGCGATATCACCAAGGGATCGCTCACCGCGGTTGTCGGCGCCAATGGCTCGGGCAAATCGACGCTGATGAAGGGTATCGCCGGCATCTTGAAACCACTTGGCGGTGAGTGCCTGATCAGCTCTGGCATTTCCGTCGCCTATCTGCCGCAGCAGTCGGAACTCGACCGGTCGTTCCCGGCTCAGGTGCGCGATCTCGTTGCGCTGGGTCTCTGGCCCAGACGCGGCCTGCTTGGCCGCCACCGTTCTGAGGACAAAGCGGCGATGGGCCGGGTGATGGAAGCGGTCGGGCTTTCCGGCTTTGAAAAGCGCAATATAGATTCGCTCTCCGGTGGCCAGATGCAGCGTGCCCTGTTTGCCCGCGCCATGTTGCAGGACGCGCAGTTGATCCTGCTGGATGAACCCTTCAATGCCGTTGATGAGCGCACCGTCACCGATCTTCTGGTGCTGATCAAGGCATGGGTTGCGGAAGGGCGCACTGTGCTGGCCGTCCTGCATGACCATCAACTGGTGCGACAGCATTTTCCGCAGACGATATTCCTCGCGCGGCGTCTCGTCGGTCTCGGCCCGACAGCCGATGTCCTGAAGCCGGAAAACATGCGGCAGGCGCGGCATTTCCACGAGGCATGGGAGGAGAATGCACCGTGGTGTGCGCCGGGCGATGCGCCGGTGACCAATGCGCTCGATGCAGGCCCACGGGCGACGTCGTCACATTCTCACACTCATCCCCAAGCCAACTCCCACGCGAATTCGAATGCCCATGGCTGATTTCTTCATCGAACCCTTCGTCCAATATGTCTTCATGCAGCGGGCGCTTGCCGGCGCCTTGATCCTTGCCATCAGCTGCGGGCCGGTCGGGGTGTTCCTGATGCTGCGGCGCATGAGTCTCACAGGCGATGCCATGTCGCACGCCATCCTGCCGGGAGCGGCGGTCGGCTTTCTGTTTTACGGGCTGGAAATCCTGCCGATGACGATCGGCGGGCTGGTGGTCGGCCTAGTGGTGGCGCTGGGTGCGGGCGCGGTATCGCGTTTCACCGTCCAGAAGGAAGACGCCTCGCTTGCCGCCCTTTATCTGATTTCACTGGCGCTCGGCGTGCTGCTCGTCTCGTGGCGTGGCTCCAGCGTCGATCTCATGCATGTGCTGTTTGGCACCGTGCTAGCGCTGAACAACGAGGCGCTCGGCCTCATCAGCGGCATCTGCATCGTGACGCTGGTGGTGATGATCACTTTCTGGCGGGCGCTTCTGGCGGAATGCCTCGATCCCCTGTTCCTGCGCTCGGTCAGCAACTGGGGCAGCCCGGTGCATTTTCTCTTCCTCGCCATCGTCGTGCTCAATCTGGTTGGTGGCTTTCAGGCGCTCGGAACGCTGCTTTCGGTCGGCCTGATGATGTTGCCCGCCGCCGCCAGCCGGTTCTGGTCCAACCGCGTGGCGCCCATGTGCTTCATCTCTATCGGCATCGGCATGGTGTCCTGCTTTGCCGGCCTCATCCTGTCCTATCACGCGTCGCTGCCCTCAGGCCCGGCGATCATCCTTTCGGCGGGCGTCATCTACGCGCTCTCCATTCTCGTCGGCACGCGCGGCTTGCTCGGCGATCTTCTCGGTTCCGGCCGCCACAGAACGGCCTGAAAACAGCGTTCGAAAAAAGGAGAACCTTCATGTTCAGAACCTTCCGTCTTGCCACCTGCGCAAGCCTTCTTACCCTTTCCCCGGTCCTGATGGCGCAGGCTTCGGCTGCCGAACTCAAGGTCGTGGCCAGTTTCTCGATCATCGCCGATTTCGCCAAAAATGTCGGCGGCGACCGCGTCGAGATTACCACGCTCGTCGGTCCGGATGGCGACGCGCATGTCTATGAACCGCGTCCGGCCGATGCGGTTGCCGTCAGCAAGGCGAATGTGGTGCTGGTCAATGGCCTGGAATTCGAAGGCTTCCTGAAGCGGCTGATCGACACCAGCGGCACCAAGGCCCCGGTCGTGGAACTGACCAAGGGCGTCGAGCCGCTGAAACTTTCCGAAGAACCGGCCGGCCATGCCCATCCGGAAGCGGAAGAAGAGGAAGGCCACGACCACAAGGCGGAAGAAGCCGGCCACGACCACGACCATGAAGGTCACCACCATCACGGCGAATTCGACCCGCATGCCTGGCAGTCGATCAAGAACGCGGAAATCTATGTGAGGAACATTGCCGGCGCATTTTGCGAGGTCGACAAGGCTGGTTGCGCCACATACACGGCCAATTCGGATGCCTATATCGCCAAGCTTGCCGCTCTGAACGAGAAGGTGAAGACCGAGATCGCCGCCATCCCGCCGGAAAAGCGCGTCATCATCACCTCGCATGATGCCTTCGGTTATTTCGAGCACGCTTATGGCCTGGACTTCCTGGCGCCCGAGGGCATCTCGACGGAATCAGAAGCCTCTGCCGCCGATGTCGCCAAGCTCGTGGATCAGGTCAAACACGACAAGGCCTCGGCGATCTTCGTCGAAAACATCACCGACAAGCGGCTGATCGACCAGATCGCCAGCGAAACCGGCCTGAAGGTTGGCGGCACGCTCTATTCCGACGCGCTTTCCACCGCCGATGGTCCGGCTGCCACCTATATCGACATGGTCAACCACAATATCCAGACCATCAAGGCGGCGGTTCTGACGCAGTAAGTTTCGTGAGTTCAGTGTGAATCAAAGGAGGGTGGCTCAAGGCCACCCTCTGCCATTTTGCTGAACCTTTCCCTGCACGCGACGTGATTGGATCCTCGGGACAGGCCCGAGCATGACGAAAGAGAGGCTTTCGGCCTTTGCGTGGTGACTACCTTCGCCTTTTTTCGATCCGCTGAAATTTCCCCCGGTACTTCCAATACGAACGAGCATGGGCAGCGATCTTCCCGGTGCACGTCTCGCGTTGCCCGTTGACAATCAATCGCCTCTTTGAAATGGTAAGATGTCAGACCAATTTAGAGGGTGCGTCTTGGACAGGTCCAGCCGGGAACTCATGCAGCCGATTCCGCCGAGCGACCGTGTGCGCCAGGTCGAGGCGGCGCTTTCCGACTATGTCGAGCGGGCGGGGCTGAAGGCCGGGGAGCGGCTGCCGGCCGAGCGCGAGTTGATGGCGGCGCTGGGTGTCGGCCGGTCCACCATCCGCGAAGTCATCCGTAAATTTCAGGCGCTCGGCGTCATCGACAGCCGCAAGGGCAGCGGCAATTACCTCTTGAAGCCGATTTCCGCCGCCACCGTGCATATGCCGATTTCCATCGATGCCGAAAGCCTGCGCGATGCGCTGTTGATGACGCTGGAAGTGCGGCGCGGCATCGAGGTGGAGGCCTCCATGGCGGCTGCGCGTCGGCGCACGGCGGACGATATCGCCACGATGGAAGCACGGCTCGACGAGATGGAGCGGGTGCATCTGGCCGAAGGCACCTCCGGCAAGGCTGACCTTGCCTTCCATCTGTCGATCTACGACGCCACCCATAATACGCTGTTCAAACAGCTTCTGGAGCAGATGCGCGAAGGTTTCGAACGTTTCTGGTCGAAGCCGTTCGACCGCCCGGATTTCGCCGGTCGCTCCTTTCCCTTTCACCGCACGCTGTTCAACGCCATCGCCGCCGGCGACGCCGAGACCGCCCGTGAAGAAACACTGAAAATCCTCGCCGTCGTCGAGGAGGATATCAAGGACATGTCGAAATGAACCATGGCAACGATCTCTTCGATCCCGCCTCCCTGATCGTCGCCCATGACGAGACCCACGCTTTCGAAGCCGTGGTGCCGCCTCTCGTGCAGACCTCGCTTTTCACCTTTTCCAGCTACGATGAAATGGTCTCCACCTATCGCGGCGAAAAGGTGCGGCCGGTCTATACCCGCGGGCTGAACCCCACCGTGCGGTTGTTCGAGGAAATGCTGGCGAAGCTGGAAGGTGCTGAAGATGCGCTGGGTTTTGCGAGCGGCATGTCGGCCATTTCCTCCACCGTGCTCTCGTTCGTTTCGCCGGGTGACCGCATCGTCGCGGTGCGCCATGTCTATCCCGATGCGTTTCGCCTGTTCGGCACCTTCATGCAGCGCATGAATATCGAGGTCGTGTATGTCGATGGCCGCGACGAGGCGGCGGTTGAAAAGGCGATGCCGGGCGCAAAGCTGTTTTATATGGAAAGCCCGACGAGCTGGGTGATGGAAGCTCACGATGTCGGTGCGCTCGCCGCCATCGGCAAGCGTCATGGCGCGGTTACCGTCATCGACAATTCCTGGGCAAGCCCGGTCTTCCAGCAGCCGATCTCGCTCGGCGTCGATCTCGTCGTGCATTCGGCATCGAAATATCTCGGCGGCCACAGCGACGTGGTCTCCGGCGTGGTGGCCGGTTCCAAGGCGATGATCGACCGCATCCGGGCGGAAACCTATCCCTATCTCGGCGGCAAGATGTCGCCTTTTGATGCCTGGCTGCTCATCCGCGGGCTTCGCACCCTGCCGCTGCGCATGAAGGCGCATCAGGCCTCGGCGCTTGATATCGCAACCCGCCTGCAGGCGCTGGATGTGGTGGAGAAGGTCTGCCATCCGGGGTTGGCGAACCGCCTGCCGCCGGGTCTCAACGGCACGTCGGGCCTGTTTTCCTTCATCTTTAAGGAAGGGGTGGATGTGCGCGCTTTTGCCGACCGCCTCAAGCTTTTCAAACTGGGTGTTTCCTGGGGCGGGCATGAAAGCCTGATCGTTCCCGGAGAAGTGGTGCTCGAACAGAAGGCGCAGCCAAACTCCGCCCACACGTTCGGCATCAGCGCGCGTTCGGTGCGCCTGCATGTCGGGCTGGAGGGCACGGAAGCGCTCTGGAACGATCTCGAACCCGCGATCAAGGCGGCCTCCGCCGCCTGACGTGTTTTTAAACTGACGACAAAAAAGGGGAGAACGACATGAAAAAACTGGTAACAGCAGCAATCTTCACCGCCCTGATGACCGGAACGGCGCTGGCGGACACGACCTTGAAACTGGTCGAGGTCATCACCAGCCCGGAGCGGACGGAAACGCTGAAAGGCATCGTCTCGAAATTCGAGGCCGCCAATCCCGGCACCAAGGTGGAAATCATCTCCCTGCCGTGGAGCGAGGCCTTCCAGAAATTTGCCACCATGGTCTCGGCCGGCGATGTGCCTGATGTGATGGAAATGCCCGACACCTGGCTGTCGCTTTATGCCAATAACGGCATGCTGGAGAGCCTCGAGCCCTATCTTGCCAAGTGGGAATACACCAAGGGCCTGAGCGAGCGCACGCTGGAACTTGGCCGCGATGTGAAGAACACCGCCTATATGCTGCCCTACGGCTTCTACCTGCGCGCCATGTTCTACAACAAGAAACTGCTGGAACAGGCCGGCGTGAAGGAACCGCCGAAGACGCTCGAGGAATTCGCCGATGCGTCCAAGAAGGTCGCAGCCCTTCCCGGCAAATCTGGCTACTGCCTGCGCGGCGGCCCGGGTGGGCTTAACGGCTGGGTCATGTTCGGCGCATCCATGGCCGGTTCGAACGAGTTCTTCACCAAGGACGGCACCTCCACCTTCGACAGCCCCGGCTGGGTGAAGGGCCTGACCTATGTGATCGATCTCTACAAGAACGGTTACGCGCCGAAGGACAGCGTCAACTGGGGCTTCAACGAGATCGTCGCCGGCTTTTATTCCGGCACCTGCGCCTTCCTCGATCAGGACCCGGATGCGCTGATCGCCATTGCCCAGCGCATGAAGCCGGAAGATTTCGGCGTCATGACCATGCCGAAGGGACCTGACGGCAAGACCTTCCCGACGATCGGCTTTGCAGGCTGGTCGATCATGTCCGCATCCGCCAACAAGGATCTCTCCTGGAAATTGGTGGAGACGCTTGAAGGGCCGGAAGGCAATATCGAGTGGAACAAGAAGACGGGCGCGCTGCCGGTGCACAAGTCGGCGGAAAAAGACCCCTTCTATGCCAGCGAGCAGTTCAAGGGCTGGTTCGACGAGCTTGCCGACAAGAACGCCGTGCCGACGAAAATGCCGACTTATCTTGAGGAATTCGCCTTCTTCAAGGATTCGCTTGTGATCAAGACATCGCAGGAAGCGCTGCTCGGCGATATCACGCCGGAAGACCTCGCCAAGCAATGGGCTGATTACATGACCAAGGCGCAGCAGAAGTTCCTCGCCGCGAAGTAACGACACGCGCCAGCCGTGCGGGCGCAAATGCCCGTGCGGCGGGTCTTGCCGGCCTTTGCTGCTACAGGCCTTTTCTTGAAATTTTCGGATCGGTGGGCCGAGAGGCTGGAGAACCCGTCCGTTCCGTCGTCCGATCAGGGAGCGATACAATGTCCTATGCCCATGGCGCCGGGCCGGTGGCCGCGCGCAAACCGGCTGGCAAACCGGCGATGCGAAGGTTTGCCGACTGGGCCGAACCCTGGCTCTACAGCGCGCCCGTGCTGGTGCTCATCGTCGCTGTCATGCTGGTGCCGCTGGTGCTTGGCCTCTCCTATGCGTTTCGCGACGTGCAGCTGCTCAATCCGTTTTCCGGTGGTTTCGTCGGCCTGAAACATCTGGAGGCGCTGTCGCAGGATGCGGCCTTTTACCGGGCGTTGAAAAATACGCTGTGGTGGACCGGAGCCTCGGTTTTCCTGCAATTCTTCTTCGGCCTCATTCTGGCGCTGCTGCTCGATAAACCCTTTGCGGGCAGGGGGTTGGCGCAGGCGCTGGTATTTCTGCCATGGGCGGTGCCGACATTCCTTGCCGGCCTCAACTGGGCCTGGCTGTTCAATCCGGTCATCGGACCGCTGCCGCACTGGATGGTCTCGCTCGGGCTGTTATCCGCACCCAACAATATTCTCGCCGATCCGCAGCTTGCCATGTGGGGGCCGATCATCGCCAATGTCTGGTGGGGCATTCCCTTCTTCGCCATCACCCTGCTTGCGGCATTGCAGGCCATTCCGCGCGATCTTTACGAGGCGGCGGAGATCGACGGGGCCAACCCGTTGCAGCGTTTCACCTCGATCACGCTGCCGTTTCTGGCGCCCACCATCGCCATCACCATCCTGCTGCGCACCGTCTGGATCGCCAACTTCGCCGATCTCATCATCGTCATGACCAATGGCGGACCGGCGGACCGCACCCAGATTGTCGCCAGCTATATCTTCACGCAGGCCTTCCGGCGTCTCGATTTCGGTTATGCCTCGGCCATCGCGCTGGTGCTGCTGGTCCTGCTTCTTGCCTATTCCATGCTGATCGTGCTGCTGCGCCAGCGCCTGATCGAGAAGGACTGACCGATGACATCAAGGATATTTCTCACCCTTGCCCATCGTCTGGCGATCCTTGCCTATATCGTCTTTGCGCTCTTCCCGCTGTTCTGGCTGCTCAAGGTTTCCGTCACGCCGAACGACCTGCTCTATAGCGAAGGTGTGCGGATGTGGCCGTCGCATGCGACGCTCGATCATTATCGTTATGTCATAGAAAACAGTGCCTTCCCGACGTTTTTTAAGAACAGCGTCATCGTTGCCGGCTCCACGGCCCTTGCCGTTACGGTACTCTCCTCGCTTTCCGGTTACGCCCTGTCGCGGTTCCGCTTCAAGGGCAAATACTGGATCGTGGCGTTAATGCTGATCACCCAGATGTTTCCGCTGGTCATGCTGGTCGCGCCGATCTTCAAGATGCTGTCGCCGCTCGGCCTCACCAACAGCCTCACCGGTCTCGTCATCGTCTACACCGCCTTCAACGTTCCCTTTGCCACCTTCCTCATGCAGTCCTTCTTCGACGGCATTCCGAAGGATCTGGAGGAGGCGGCGATGATCGACGGGGCAAGCCGGTTTACGGCGTTTCGCCAGATCATCCTGCCGCTGACTTTGCCGGGCATTGCCGCCACGCTTGGTTTCGTCTTCACCGCCGCGTGGAGCGAGCTTCTGTTTGCACTGATGCTGATTTCCGGCAACCAGAGCGCCACCTTCCCGGTTGGCCTTCTGACCTTCGTTTCGAAATTTTCCGTCGATTTCGGGCAGATGATGGCGGCGGGCGTTCTGGCGCTCATTCCGGCCTGCCTCTTCTTCCTGCTCATTCAACGTTATCTCGTGCAGGGCCTGACGGCCGGCGCGGTGAAAGGATAATCCCATGGCTTCCATCGAGCTGAAGAATGTCGGCAAGACCTATGGCGACCTCGCCGTGCTGCATGGCGTCGATCTTGATATCAGGGATGGCGAGTTCATCGTCCTCGTCGGCCCCTCCGGCTGCGGAAAATCGACGCTGCTGCGCATGATCGCCGGGCTTGAAGAGATAACATCCGGCGACCTGTCCATTGACGGTGAACGCGTCAATGATCGCCGGCCGAAGGATCGCGATATCGCCATGGTCTTCCAGTCCTATGCGCTCTATCCGCATATGAGCGTTGCCGACAATATGAGCTATAGCCTGCGCCTGCGCCGCAGTCCGAAAGAAACCATCGCGGCGGCAGTGGCCGGTGCTTCCGCCAAGCTCGGCCTCGACCCCTATCTCGCCCGCCGCCCGAAGGCGCTGTCCGGTGGCCAGCGCCAGCGTGTCGCCATGGGTCGCGCCATCGTGCGCCAGCCAAAGGCGTTCCTGTTTGACGAGCCGCTCTCCAACCTCGATGCCCGGTTGCGCGAGCAGATGCGAGCCGAAATCAAGCGTATGCATGCCGATCTCGGGGCCACCTCGGTTTATGTCACCCATGACCAGATCGAGGCGATGACGCTTGCCTCACGCATCGTCGCGATGAATGCCGGCCATGTGCAGCAGATCGGCGCGCCGCTCGATCTTTACGACCGCCCCGCCAATCTGTTTGTGGCCGGTTTCATCGGTTCGCCGGGCATGAATTTTCTCGAAGGGCGGCTTCACCACGAGAATGGTGGCAGTTTCGTCGTGCTCGGCGATGGCACGCGTCTGGCACTCGGCCGCGATGTGAAGCTTGCCGATGGCGAGCAGGTCACACTCGGCATCCGCCCGGAACATGTCACCGTTGCGCCGGCTGAAGGCGGAGTCGAAGCGGCGGTCGATCTGGTCGAGCCGACCGGCCTCGGCATCATCCTGCATCTGACCGTGCACGGATTGCCCTTCAAGCTGTTTTCGTCGGACCGGGCGCTGTTGCAGCCGGGCAAATCCCTGCGGGTCGGTTTCCCTCGGGAACGGCTGCATGTCTTTGACCGTAATGGCGTCAGGGTCGGCGAGGACTGACGCGCAAGGTCATATCGCCAACCCCTTGTCATCGAACCTGTGGATTTTGGCATCGTCTGGCGTGATGAACACGGTATCGCCATGCCTGCATTCGAACTCACCGTCAGTTCTGGCAGTGATCGGGCCGATGCCGGCGACGTCGAGATGCAGGAAGGTATCGGAACCGAGATGTTCGGCGACGGTGACCTTGCCCTGCCACAGCCCGCTTTCCTTCGACAGCAGTAGATGTTCCGGCCGCACACCGGCGGTGGTGGCACCCTTGCTGCGGGCGAAGTCGCCGGTGATCAGGTTCATGCGCGGCGAGCCGATGAAGCCGGCGACGAAGAGGTTGCGCGGTGTTTTGTAAAGCTCCATCGGCGAGCCGACCTGCTCGATATTGCCGCGGTTCAAGACGACGATCTTGTCGGCCATGGTCATGGCTTCCACCTGATCGTGGGTGACATAGATCATCGTCGTCTTCAGCGTGTTGTGCAGCTCGGAGATTTCCAGCCGCATGGTGCCGCGCAAGGCCGCATCGAGGTTGGAAAGCGGCTCGTCGAACAGAAATGCTTTCGGTTCGCGCACGATGGCGCGGCCGATGGCGACGCGCTGGCGCTGGCCGCCGGACAGTTGCGAGGGCCGGCGTTCGAGATAATCGGTGAGGTTCAGCACCCGGGCGGCATCTTCGACCTTTTTATCGATGATCGCCTTGTCGAGCTTGGCCATCTTCAGCGGGAAGGCGATGTTGTTCCTCACG
>NZ_SUPW01000009.1 GCF_013337285.1 Agrobacterium tumefaciens
AGCAATATAAATCAGGCAAACAGGGCGGGCATGAACGGGGAAACAAAAAGCCTTCCCCGAAGCTAAAGAATCTAGGGGAACAGCGTCAATTCGTTGAAAACATACATCCTTTCAAGTCGAAATATGCAGGCGGCAACCACGGCTGCCAGTCAAAACAACTTTTCGCTTTGGCTTCATCGACAAGCTAGCATGATTATGTCCACTTCTGGCCCTGAACGGATATCATTTACAAGAAATTATGTTCGCTCATGCGTAGGCTACCCAGCCGCGGAAACTGATTGCTTGATAAAATTGCGTGATGCTCGTGAAACCTGCTTCCTGCAGATATTCTCGCTCTTCTTCCGGTGACCTTATGAAGGCTTTTCTCATCCCTATCTTAGCTGCGTTAAGTCTATCGGCGTCCATCTGTGAAGAAGCGCCAAATTTGACATGCCGTTCGATCCAGGTTGAGTAAGCTGGTTCGCTCAATGGGAAACTGACGTGAGCTAGAACGAACGGCGAGCCCGGTCGTAGACGCTGGCGAATGCCATCAAGCGTGACCTTCCTATCCTCGGGCGAGATATGGTGGAATACGAGCAGACATACTGCACCATCGAAAGGCCCAGCGGGTGCAACAGAGATGCTGCCATTGTGAAGAGCTATGCGCTCAATAAGGTTTCCAATCGTTTTTTGTGCCAATGCAAGCATGTCCGATGACGGATCGACACCATCAAATTTCCAACCTGGCTGCTGTTCAGACAGTGCTTTTAGCTCAAGGCCACCACCCGCACCGACCACGAGCACTCGCCCGTCTTGGGGCACCCGTTCGGCCAAAAGCAGTCCCGCCATGCGATGAAGTCCATCGAGCCCCGGAACGTTGCGTCTAGCTCCTTCGATATAATCAGCCTGCCTTCCATCAAATGTACCCACAGCGACAACTCCTTTTTGCGCCTATCGTAACAACATAAGTTACGTAAGGCGCCGGTGCAATACCTCACATCAGGACAGCGAGCACCGCGGCGACCGCTAATGGCGCAAAGACGCCGCCCACCCATGTCGGCCATCAGCCCAAAGCCGTCGTCGAGCTGCTTTGATATCCAGGTAGAAACGACGTGTAGACATTGCAGCGGGGCCACTCGAACCCATCAGATAAAAATCGCTGCCAAAACAACACGGTGCTGCTGGCGGCATCGGGTCTATGGCTGGGAAATGTCCGATAGGTCCCATAAATGGAACGGTTTGCTCTGACGCATTATCGTGATGTTTCTCACTCTTGACATCCTTTCGCAAACCTTGTTTATACGCATAAGCAGCTAATACGAATTAGCAGAGCAGCAGGAAACGGGGTTTCGATGGTTAGGCGCTTGACGCAACGTGACATTGCGATCTTCGCGGGGGTCAGCCAGGCAACGGTTTCGCTCGTGCTCAACGAGGCGAAATCCGCTGAAGGCCGTATCCCGCCTGAAACGCGGGAGCGCGTGCTGAAGGCCATTCGCGACACGGGTTATGTGGCGGATCCCATTGCGCGCAGCATGGTCAAGGGCGCCAACCGGATTCTGGGTGTATTCACCTACCAGCCGGCTTTCCCGATTGCGCAGGCGGATTTCTACACGCCTTTTCTGATGGGAATAGAGGAGGAGGCGGAGAGGCTGGGCTACGACCTTCTGCTGATGACGGCCGCCGCGCGCGACGATAACGGCCGCAAGCGCATCTTCGGGGAAACAGGTCGGCTTCGACTTGCTGACGGGTGCCTGATTCTGGGCAGCCAGTTCGATCGCGATGAGCTGGCCCAACTGGTTGCCGGTGACTACCCTTACGTCGCAGTCGGTCGCCGTGACGATGCCGGTGGGCCTGTGCGTTATGTTGGCGCGGATTACGTCACCGCCACGCATGCTCTTGTACGAGAGGCACTTGCCGCCGGCCATCGCCGTTTCGCCTTCATCGGCGCGACGGGTCCGGCGGAATCCATCAGCGACCGCTGGCGTGGTTTTCTCGCCGCAATCGAGGGCGCGGCGGAGCTGGTTTATTCCCATGAAAGTGAAAATGGCGATCCGGCCGAGCAACTGGCCGCCGTTCGCGCCAGCGGAGCAAGCGTCGTTTTTTTTGCCGAAGTGGCCGAAGCGGTGGTCTTCGACAATCACGCCCGTGCGCAGGGGGTGAGCGTCCCCGGCGATCTTTCCATCGTCGTGCTCGGCAGCGGCACGCGCACGCATACGCTCCGGTTGCAACGTGTCTTCACCTCCTATGCCATCCCCCGCGAAGAGATGGGCCGGCAGGCGACCTCCATGCTGGTCGAAACACTCACCAGTCCCCCCGGCCCCGTAAGGCAGATACTGCTGGGCTGCGACATCGTGGCGGGCGAAACGCTTGCTTCCCCAACTCAAGGCCCAACTCAAGGAAAGAGAACCTGACGTGAGAGAGTACAATGCAGATATTCTTGTGGTTGGCGGCGGGCTTGGCGGCGTGGCCGCGGCGCTTGGGGCCCTGCGCAACGGCCGCAGCGTTATCCTGACGGAAGCATTCGAGTGGATTGGCGGCCAGCTGACCAGCCAGGCCGTGCCACCCGACGAGCACAGCTGGGTCGAACAGTTCGGAATCACCGCCAGCTATCGCGCGCTGCGCACGGGCGTGCGGCAATATTACCGCGACCACTATCCGCTGACGGACGCCGCCCGGGCGGATCTGACGCTCAACCCCGGTGACGGCAACGTATCTCGCCTGTGCCATGAACCGCGCGTTTCGCTGGCGGTGATGGAGGCGATGCTTGCCCCTTACGCGGCCGGCGGCAAGCTGACCATTCTCAAGCCGTATGAGCCGATCGCCGCAGAGGTCGACGGCGACACCGTGCGGGCCGTGACGCTGCGCCATTGCAATACGGGCGATCTCGTTTCCTGTTCGGCCCGCTACATCATCGACGCCACCGAACTGGGCGATCTGCTGCCGCTGACCGCAACCGACTATGTCACCGGTTTCGAAGCGCAATCCGAAACCGGCGAGCCGAGCGCGCCGGCCGAAGCGCAACCGCACAATCAGCAGGCCGTCTCGATCTGTTTCGCCGTCGATCAGGTTGACGGCAATCATGTCATCGACAAACCCGCCCGGTACGACCACTGGCGTCAGGTTGCCCCCGAATTCTGGGGCGGCCCGCTGTTGAGCTGGGACTCGCCCAATCCGCGGACGCTGGAGCGCAACCGCCGGTTCTTCGATCCCAACCCGGTCGATAACGCAACACGCGACGTTGCCGACCAGCGCCACAGCGCCGGCGATATGAGCCTGTGGATATTCCGCCGCATTGCCGCCCGGCATACATTTCGGCCCGGCGCCTATGCCAGCGATATCTGCCTCGTGAACTGGCCGATGATCGATTATTTCGAAGCACCGATCATCGACGTTACCCCCGAACACTATGCCGAGCGGCTGGCCGACGCGGCAAGCCTGTCCTATTCCATGTTCTACTGGATGCAGACCGAGGCGCCTCGCCCGGATGGTGGCCAGGGCTTTCCGGGCCTTCGCCTGCGCGGCGACGTTACCGGCACGGAACATGGCCTGGCCATGGCGCCCTATATTCGTGAAAGCCGTCGCATTCGTGCCCTGACCACGGTGGTGGAACAGGATCTGTCGCTTGCCGTGCGCGGCGATCGCGGCGCGGTGCATTACCCTGATAGTATCGGTGTCGGCATGTACCGCATCGACCTGCACCCCTCGACGGGCGGCGATAATTACATCGATGTCGGCGCCTGCCCTTTCGAAATTCCACTGGGTGCCCTTATTCCCCGCCACAAAACGAACCTGCTGGCGGCATCCAAGAATATCGGCACCACGCATATCACCAATGGTTGCTACAGGCTGCATCCGGTCGAATGGAACATCGGCGAAGTGGCCGGCATGCTGGCCGCCTATTGCCTTGACAGGGGCGAGACCCCGCATGGCGTGCATGCCGATGAAAAGCGGTTGGCGGAGTTTCACACCCACATCGAACGCCAAGGGGTGGAGCGCCATTGGCCCGATATTCGCGGCTACTAGCCAAAACGTATAATCTGGGAGGATTATTCATGCGCAGGAGTATAGTCAAAATTGCATTGACCGGTTTTCTGGTCACATCCGGGCTGGTTTCGCCAGCTTTGTCGCAGGAATTGCGGATGGCCATCTGGAGCGCCAACGAAGCCCATCTCGCCCTCTTCAACGAGATCGCCGATGAGTTCGAAGCCAGCCATCCCGGCGTCAAGATCACCTACGATTCGCTTGCCTACGAAGGTTATGCCACCACCTTGACCACCCAGATCGCCGGCGGCAATCCCCCCGACCTGGCCTGGCTGTTCGACACGACCGCCCCTGACTTCATGGCGGCCGGGGCGCTTTATCCCCTTACCGAAACCTTTGCCAATACCAAAGGTTACGACATGGACGACTTCCCCCCCGCAACACTCACCGCCTGGTCGTATGAAGGGGTACAATATCTCTATCCCTTCTCGACATCGCCCTTCGGCGTTTTCGTCAACAACGACATGATCCGGGCGGCAGGCGCAAAGACACCCGCCGAGATGATCGCTGCCGGCGAATGGAACTGGGACAGTGCCATTGCGACAGCCGCGAAAGTTGCGGCCACCGGCAAACAGGGATTGATCATTCGTGATTTCGAATACAAGGCCTGGGAAAACCTTGCCGAAGTCTATACCGGGTGGAATGCCTATCCCTGGTCGAAGGATACCAAGTCCTGCGCTTTTGCCAGCCAGGAGATGGTTGATGCGATGCGCTTCATTCACGATGCGATCTTCGTGAAAAAAGCCATGCCAGGCCCCGGTGTTTCTGCCGACTTTTTTGCCGGGGATGCGGCGATGACGACCACCCAGATCAGCCGCGCAGCGCTACTGCCGAAAGGCGACAAGGCCTTCGATTGGGATCTCGTGCCGTTGCCTACAGGACCTGCAGGTGACTATGCCGTAACAGGTCGGGCAGGCATTGGCGTCATGGCCAGCGGCAAAAACCCAAAGCTCGCGGCGGAATTCCTGGCGTTTTTCTCCTCCAAGCCTAATGTGGCCAAGCTCGCGCGGTTTTTCCCGCCGGCACGGCAGAGCTTGCTCACCGCCGATGTCCTCGCGGCCGCCAACCCATTGCTGTCGCGTAAACAGATAGAGGCCGTGGTCATTCGCGGCGTCGCCACCGGTCAATCAACGCAGCAGGTCCGCAATTTTGCCCGGCTGCAACAGACCGTTCGCGCTGGCCTTGACGGTCTCTGGCGTCCCGATGCCGATGTCGCGGCTGTCCTGCAAGCGCTCTGCGGCCGTCTCGATCCGTTGCTGGCGGCCAATTGACGCTTGGTAGTCATTCGATTTCCGCGGATGCGAAAGGCAGAAGGAAGAAAAGCCATGACGCTTGCCCTCCAGACAGCGCAGACACAGGCCCGGCGCGGTTTCTGGACCATGGCGCGCCGTGACGCCGCCACCGGTTATCTGTTCATAGCGCCGCAACTCATCGGTATCGTTGTCTTCGTGCTCGTGCCGCTGGTGCTGGTCTTCTGGTATTCACTGCATGAGTGGAACGTGCTGGCAGGCTCGTTCCGGTTCACCGGCGTCGCCAACTACCAGAAGCTGCTCAGCGACCCGGCCATAGGCGAAGTGCTGGCCGTGACCGCCGTATTCTCCGCCGGGCTTGCCCTGCTCAATATGAGCCTGGCGCTGGGGCTTGCGTTGCTCCTGAATCAGAAGCTGGCCTTCATGACCGTGTTTCGCACACTGTTCTTTTCGCCTGTGGTGGTGTCGCTGGTCGCATGGACAATCGTCTGGAGTTTCTTGCTGCAGAACAATGGCGGCATCAACGGCCTCCTGCAAATGATCGGCGTCGAGGGGCCCAACTGGCTGCGCCACCCCACGACGGCGATGATCTCGGTCATCGTCGTGCAGGCGCTCAAAAATCTCGGCCTCAACATGATCCTGTTTCTAGCCGCGCTGCAGGGCGTGCCGCGTGAACTGTTCGAAGCCGCGCGCGTCGACGGCGTGCCGCGCTTCAAGCAGTTCTATCGCATCACCCTGCCGATGATCAGCCCGACGATCCTGCTCGCCTCCATCGTCACCATCGTCGGCGCGTTGCAGGTCTTTGCGCAGATCATGATCCTCACGCAGGGCGGGCCGGGCTTTTCCACGACGGTTCTCGTTTATTACCTCTATCAGCAGGCCTTCCAGTTCTACCTCTTCGGTTATGGCTCGACACTCTCCATCATCCTGCTGGTCATTGTCGGCGCTCTCACCTTCATCCAATGGCACCTGCGCAGAAAGTTCGTATTCTATGAAAACTGAACTCAGCCCACGCGCGCAGGCGCTGATCTATTTCATACTCTGCGTGCTGCTTGTCCCCTTCGTCTTTCCGACCTGGTGGATGGTGACGTCATCGGTAAAACCCGTCAGCCAGATATTTGCCTTTCCACCCGACATCTGGCCACGCGCCTTTGATTTTTCATCCTATTCCGACGTTTTCAGAATACAGCCCTTCGCGCTGCAATACTGGAACTCCGCCTATATCGCCGCAATCGTCACCATCGGCACCATGGCCGTGGCTTCGATGGCCGGATATGCCTTTGCGCGCATCAGGTTCCCCTTCGCCAACGCCATCTTCATGGTGGTGCTGGTGGGATTGCTGATCCCGTCCGAAGTGACACTGGTTCCGCTGTTCCGGATGTTTCTCAAATGGGGCATGATCAACACGCACTGGCCGCTGATCCTGGTGCCGATCTTCGGCGCGCCGGCGGTCTTCGCCACCTTCATCATGCGCCAGTTCTTCATCTCCTTACCCGTGGAGCTGGAGGAGGCCGCGCGGGTCGATGGTCTCGGCCGGTTCAAGATATTCTGGACCATCGCCCTGCCGCTTTCCCGTCCGGCGCTGGCCGCCGTTGCGATCTTCACGTTTCTCGGCAGCTGGAATCTTTATCTCGAACCCATCGTCTTTCTTTCCAGCCCCGATAAGTTCACCCTGCCCCAGGCGCTGACACAATTTACCGACGCCTATGGCGGGCCGATGTGGAACATCCAGCTTGCCGCCGCAACGATGACCGCCATTCCCGTACTCATCGTTTTCATCGTTGCGCAGAAACAATTCGTCGAAGGCCTCGCCCATACCGGCCTCAAAGGCTAATCGAAAGGCTGACCCATGGCACCCGTTACCCTTAGATCCGTAAAGAAAAGCTATGGCGCATTCGCCACCATCCATGGTGTCGACATCGATATTGCCGATGGCGAATTCGTTGTCCTCGTCGGCCCATCGGGCTGCGGCAAATCCACCCTGCTCCGGATGATCGCAGGCCTTGAAACCGTGACCAGCGGCGATATCTCGATCAGCAGCCGTGTCGTCAACGAGATCGAACCGAAAGACCGCGACATCGCCATGGTCTTTCAGAACTACGCGCTTTATCCACACATGAGCGTGGCCAGGAACATGGCGTTTTCGCTCGAACATCGCGGCGGCAGCAAGGCCGAGATCGCCGAACGGGTGAACTGGGCAGCCGACATATTGGGGCTGACGCCGTTGCTCGAACGGTTCCCCCGCCAGCTTTCCGGCGGGCAACGGCAGCGTGTCGCCATGGGCCGCGCAATCGTCCGCAATCCGCAGGTTTTTCTGTTCGACGAACCGCTCAGCAATCTCGACGCCAAGCTGCGCGTGGTGATGCGCGGTGAAATCAAGGGGTTGCACCAGCGTCTGGGGGTCACGACCGTCTATGTCACGCATGACCAGGTGGAAGCCATGACCATGGCCGACAAGATCGTGGTGATGAATGCCGGACGGGTCGAGCAATGCGGGGCGCCGCTCGAGCTTTATGACCGGCCCGCCAATCCCTTCGTCGCGGGCTTCATCGGTTCTCCGGCGATGAATTTCATCAAGGGGCGATTTACCGCCGATGGCTTCGAGGCTGACGGTATCGTCTTGCCCCTTCCGCCCGGCCCGGCCACAGGCGAAGCGATATATGGCGTCCGCCCGGAACATTTCGAACTGGTCAACCATGGCCTCCCCGCAACCGTTTTACTGGTGGAGCCAATGGGGTCGGAAACGCAGGTCACGATGATGCTCGGCCATCACCAGGTCATCGGCGTCTTCCGCGAGCGTGTGCAGGCGCAGCCGGGCGCGACCATCCAGGTTCAGCCCGACCTGAAATCGATCCATTTGTTCGATGCCGCGACCAATCAACGCCTCAACTAACGAACCCCTCGCCATGACACGCCATCGCAAACCGGGTCTGAAGACGCATCGCGCCGACAGGCCACCTCCCGGCGTATTTTCACCATCCGAAATTGCATCGGATCCCTCATGGGTTCCGGATATGGCTGCTTCAGGCGAGCCGGCGATGACTGCGGAAACCTATATTGCCGCATATCTTGCCGACGTCGATGCATGGTGGTGGTCAACGAACCTGCATCACGAGCCAGGAGGTTTAGCGTTAAAACGCACCCTCGCTATTATCGCGCAAGCAAGGATGCCCGATCAACGAGCTCTCGGCCAGTTGGGTGTCGATCCACTGGAGAATATGATGTCCGATGAACTGCTTGAGCTTTTGAGAGCCTGGATGCCGTTCACTCCCGCAATGTGCTACGCCCTCGGCTGCGTGCGGATGGAGTTCGAACCGCCCCAACTGCAACGCCGCCTGAGTGCAATGGTAGCGGAATCGCGACGCAAAACAGAATTCAATGATTAAAAATCGCTGCCCGGAAACGCCATGTTGGGTTGAACTTGGGATGACCATATGAAATCGACGTGTCAGGTGTTGGAAAGCCGTAATCGAAGGGACAGGCAAATTCGCACGAATGTAACGCGCCGTAATATCGGTCTGGTTCCTCCCCTCTTTCTCGCTGCCGGGCTGATATTCCAGGCAACGATGGCAGTCAGCCCGGCCCAGGCGGCGGAGAGCGTGACCGTTCCCCCTTATGAACCTGCCATCGGGGCCGAGAGCCATTATCGCGTTCAAAAGACGACCGAGACCGACATGTCGCTTTGGCTCGACAAACCGGAAGCATCGTCCGCTGTCATGCGTGGCGATTTCCGTCAATCGGCAACTGTCCTGTTGCGCGACGCCGACGGAATGCGGATGAAATGGAGGCTTTCCGCAGACATTCCACCGGACGCGACAGGCGCTGCGGATTCCTATGCGATGAACGCCCTGTTTCGCAATTCGCTCGCCGCTTATGGTGTGAAGGCGCTGGAATTCGACGCCGATCCGAGCGGCACTCCGACGGCGCTTGTGGGCGCCGATCAGATCATCGCCAATATGGAAATGCTTCTGTCCACGTCCGCGTCAGATAACACGGCCTCCCGCATGCTCCAGACCGTTAAAGGTAATCCTCTTGTCGTTATCGACGTGCTTGCGCCGGAAAGCATGATCCTTGCGCTTGGGCAATCATCCGAAGCTTTCACGACAGATATCGGACGGGAATGGACCGTTGAGGGAAGCGAAGAACTGAAGGGGATGCTCGTCCCGACAAGTACCGTCTGGAAACTCGAAGCCGCCGACAGGATCAGGCAAACAGCCACGTTCAGCGCGACGGTAACCTACGATCCGGTTGCCCTGCTGCAATCCCAGCAATCTTCGATCGATGGCATGATCGCAAGCTTCGCTGACCGGGCGAAGCAAATGACCGACGCGCAACTGGCGCAGGCCAGAAGCGCCGGCAAGTCGCGGACTGTGACCTATGTGAATTCAACACGTGACGGCTCGACAATCGAGGTGCTGGAAAACACGGTCGCAAATGTTGGCGGCATGAAAGTCACCGTGGCCATGCATATCTGGCGAGAGGATCAGCCACCGGTCCTGCCTGCGCCACATGCATGGACTGCCCAGCCCCTGTCCGGCCAACGCGTTGAGCCGTTACCCGAAAACAATACGCAAGCTTCGATCGATCTGGACCAGTACCGCCCGAAGACCGATGCCGATACCGCTTCCTCTTCCAACCAGAATGATGGTGACAAAACTTCTAAAGACAGCGGCGGCGGGCACATTGCACCGATTTCGCTCAAGGTCGCAAAGGTGAAATCCTCGGTCGATCCCGCTGCCGGACCTACGGTGGAAATTGCGTTGACGCCGGAAAGCGCCAAGGCCTTCGGGGATTTCACACGCGCAGCTCTCGGGCAAAAGACCCAGCTGCTGGTTGATGGAGACGTCATCTCCGAACCGGTGGTGAGAGAGCCGATTATGGGCGGCAGCGTCACCGTCAATGGTCTTGATTCAGCGCAGGCTCTGGCCATCGAGCAACGATTGTCGTCTTCCGAGGCCACGATCATCGTGCGGTTGGCACCATAATCTTGCAACGAGGAATTCTTCCGGTGAGGGCAGATTGCTCGCTTCAGAGGCGAGTGACATTATAGATTGAACGCGAGACCCAGTGGAATTAGGTATGGCTGTAATATCTCGTCTGAGAAGATTGTGCACAAAGGGCGTGGGAAAGTCAGCTGATGAAGAACGATAAATCGTCGCAAGGGCTGAGTGAGATCCTGCGTGATCTCGTCCAGGAGGGCGGCCAGCTGGCGGAGGCGTTACGGCTCACAGAAGCACATCTTGCCAGTGCGCCTGACGATACGGACATCTTGGAATGGCATATTCGCGTGCTCGAGCAAATGGATCGCAGCGAAGAAGCCCTGGTTGCATTCGAGCCATACAAGACCGCAGTTCTTGGCCGAGAGCCTGAAAGCCCGCATCGCTGGCAAAAACTCGGGTTCGCGCTCTTTCGGCAAGCAGAGATTTGCCGCGCTCTGGGCCGCAAGGAAGAGGCGCGGCACCTGGTTCTTGAGGCAGTGACCAGGATCGGCAGCTTTAGCGATCACACGGCCTGGATGACGGCAGCGCGATGGTTCTGGGACGACGGCGAATTCAATGGCGCCGGGCGGCTCTGGTACGATATCATGTTCAGGAGCAACGCCGACGATGGCCTTGCCGCCAAAATTCTCGAAACCACAACGACCCTGGGCGACGAGCACAACCATGATTGGGTATGGCTCGCACGCATGCGGGCGACACTGGCCGCCCGAGAGCGCAGACGCGAGCGCATCGAGGCGATGTTCCTCCGTGTTGCGCATCAGCCGCTCGCCTGGCGCATCAGGGCCAGGGCGCGTGCGATGGCGGATGATCTCGACGCGGCCTCCGCCGATCTTGATCATTATCTCGAACTCGGCGGCGACCCCAGGGCACAGGTCTGGCGGGCGCAGCTCAACCATCAAATGGGGCATGCACACGGCCTGGAACAGATCGTGTGGAACAGGACGAGCGACGCGGGCGCACGCGACTATTATGCGGCGGGCTGCGATGTCATGGGATTCATCGAGGAGCTCCAGGAGGAAGGGCAATATGTCGGTGCCGAGGATTTTGCGCGCGCCCGTCGAGTGGAGGCCGAGGTCTATAAACTCGGAGCGGAGCGTTTCGAGCATTACTTCGCGACTGGGGAAGGCAATAGTGAGGACGCCGATCCACACGTCTATGCCATGTTATGCAACAATCTCGGTTCGTCTTGGGGCATCAACCAGGAACGCTACCTTGAGGGCATTGCCTGGCATGACAAGGGTTGGGCAGTTTCGCCATTCTGGGAGCAATACAGTAACCGGCTGCGCAATCAGCTCCATGCTCGCCAGTGGGCGGGCGTGATCGAATCCTATGAGGTCCTGCGTCAGGCTTTCGGCAGGGGCTGGCAATATGAAAAACGGTTGAATGGCGTTGGCTATGCCTATGATCAGCTCGGACGCCATGGAGACGTACTCGCTCTCTATGACGAATTCGCCGACTGGTGCTGGACATTCGAGACGAACTCGCTCGAATTCGATGAGGAAGAAAACCAGATCGGGCTGTTGTTGCGAGCAGCAAAGGCTGCGGTGCACGAGGGACGCAACGATCTGTTGCGTGAAATCACGCACCGGCTGCGGGCCTCCGATCGCCTGACCCCGAATATGGCGGACTTTCTCGCCACGGCTTGGGCGGATCACGGTGATCCGGCCGAAGCCCAGCTTTGCCGGCAGGCGCTCACCCCGCCGGAGCCACCGGCGATGCCCGATATGCCGAGGCTTCCTGACCTCGTGACACTGCAGCGGATTCACGATGGCGTGCCGCTGAATTCGGGTTATGGCGCCCTCACTCTGACAGCGGAAGATGAGCAGGGCTGGCATTTCACGGTCACGCGTTATCTCGCGCCGGCCAATGGCGATGCCTTTTGTCCCGTCAATATCGAGGCGCAGCGCGGACAGGAACCAGGCACGCTTGCCTGGCAGGTCGGCCAAGTCGAGGAGCCAGCTGGATGGCTGGCGCGCCTCGGTGGCCGCAAGATCAATCGACGTGTCCAACTCACCCGCTCTCCCACAGGATCGCCCGATGCCGAGGCGCTCCAGACTGCGGACGAGGCGGAGATCGAGGCTTTCTGGCCGCAATTCCTGCGCCGTTACGAGAGAGCGGACAATATCTGGCAGCAATTGTCGGGCACGATCACCATCGAGCAAATCAGGGTGCTTCTCGCCGAACTCGAGGCTGCCGGTTATGATTATGACCAATCACTGAATCTGGGCATCTGCACGGTGCAGCGCACACTCATCAACGGCCGGCAGGAGATCAGCCTTTGTTTCGACCGTCTGCGGGATGGCGATCCCGCCCGCCCGGGCAAGGCCTGTGATTTCTACTATCACCGCTATCAGATCGCCGGGACTGAAGAGGAGCCCGTTCTCTGCTATATGTATCAGGACAAAAACCATCAGACAGCCCGGGATGTCGAACCGAGCGACTCCGATCTGGCGCTGGCCTCACTCGCTCACTTCCGGCGCATGATGCGCCGTCTGGAACGGCATCGTAAACTACAAAAGAGCTGACAGGCCGATCGCGATCGCCTTGGAAGACCCATATTGGTTCCGCATCGGCGGCGTATAACGTGTATGCCGGCGTTCCCCTGTCCGCGTAACGGCGCCGATAGAAGTGGCTCGGTTTGTCTGAACAGTTTCGGGCGTTTTGCTAAGTGGATTTCCGCCTCGATTATGCTGCCACCATCATTGGTGCCAGCGCGTGGGCCGGTCGCGTCACGGGTCTCGGCGACCAGCATGTCGAGATCGCCATGATGCGCACTCCGGACGGACACGGTCGGCTGGAGCTTTCGCGCTTCCTCCGTCCTGAAATCGTTGCCGATCACCGGACTTCTCCCGTGAACGCTCTTGGATATCTGCGTACCATGTTCACAGTCGGCGACGTCTATTTGTGCATGAGATTTCAAATCGCGCAGCTAGTGCAACCATTCACACTGATAGGCCAACACCGGTTCGGCAAATCCTTTCAGTCTGTAACGATCACCATGCACGAGGACATCGGCGCTGCCATATTCCTGGAAGGTCTTGTCCGATATCAGGATTTGATCGCTCCCAGCGGCCGCACAAAGCCTTGCTGCCAGTTGCACGGTCGTGCCGAAGAAATCATTGTGGTCTTCGACTGGCTCACCACAATCCAGCCCGATGCGGATGTGAATGGGCTCGCCGTTGTCGCTGTTGTAGCGATGGAATTCGCGTTGGATATCAATGGCGCAGTCCACGGCAAATGGCGTGGAGGAGAACACGGCCATGATGCCATCACCGGTGTGCTTGACCTCCCGCCCCGATCGTCGCCCAAGGCAGCCACGAACCAGAGCGTCATGCGCCCGGACGAGTTCAGCCGACATGCGATCGCCAAGGCGGGACGTCATTTCGGTTGAACCGACAATATCTGTGAAAAGGATCGCACGGTGGCCGGCGTCCATGGCTTGCGAGACAGCCCCAACCGTAACGGGATCCTGTATTCGCCCGAGAAATGCTTCTACGGCTGACAGGGCAACTTCCACCACTTCACTGGCGATAAAGCCGTGCGCTTCCCGATGCACGCACTGCGCGGTTTCAGCGTCCGGGGCATCCATAAGGCAAAACGCCGTACCACGCCTTTCATCAAACCAGTAGGTCAAAAACCTGACGCCATACTGATCCTGGATGTTGAGATCTTTAAGGTGTGCGGCGGCAATATCAGCCGCTGAAACTCCGGCAAGCTCGTGCCGGTCCATGAAGATAGGCATTGGTTTCCTCCCAAGAGTATATCGTTGCCTCCTCTGCCGGCGAGTTTACGACTTCCCCGAACTATCGTCTATCGCTCTTACGGGTGACCCTTGACAGTGACGGATCACCGGAAAGAGCGATATGCGTTTGCGTGACAATTTCAGCGCATTCGGCTATGTTACAAGGCCTACGAGCATTCACTGACGCATCAATTTGCGGTCAGCCTTTGCCCGCCAACGAAGCGAATTGGGGGGAATGCGATGACACAGCTCGATGAAACAAAACTGAATTCTCTCATTGGCAAAATGCTGGGCGACCTTGGAGGAGCCTTCAGCGTTCCAACCGTCAGGATTGGTTTGAGACTGGGCCTGTTCGAGGCGCTGCATCGCGTCGGGCCGGTGACGTCCGCAGGCCTGTCGGCAGCAGCTGGCGGCCTGTCGGAGCGATATGTCAGGGAGTGGGCACTGGCACAGGCGGCAAACGGCTACATCGACTACGACAGCGGTTCCGGGATGTTCAGTCTCTCACCCGAGCAGGCGATGGTGTTCGTCCACAAAGACAGCCCGGTGTATCTGGAAGGCGCTTTCGATCTGGTAGCCGCGATGATCGAGGGAGAGCCGAAGGTTGAGCGCAGCTTCCGAACCGGCGGCGGGGTGCGATGGGGAGACACCGCAGGTTGCCTGTTCTGCGCAACGGGGGCGTTCTTTCGTCCGGGTTATGTGAACAACATCGTGCAATCGTGGCTGCCTGCCCTTCAGGGCGTCGAGGAAAAACTGGTGAGAGGCGCCAGGGTGGCCGATGTCGGCTGTGGTGTCGGTTTTTCGACCATTCTTATGGCCGAGGCATACCGCAACGCCAGCTTCATCGGCTACGACTTCCACGAGCCATCGATAGAAGAAGCGAATAAACATGCCCGAAACCACGGGGTGGACGACCGGGTGAAGTTCGTGGCGGCAACGGCCAAGGACATCAAGGATACGGACTTCGATCTCATCACCAGCTACGACTGTCTGCACGACATGGGTGATCCGCGTGGATGCGCGGGGCACATGTCTCGCATTCTCAAGAAGGACGGCACCTGGATGATCGTCGAACCCATCGCAGGCGACCGCCCGGCGGACAATATGAATCCCGTCGGCCGTCTCTATTACAACGCGTCAACCATGATCTGCGTGCCCACCTCACTTGATCAGGAGGTCGGTGAAGGATTGGGCGCGCAGGCCGGCGAAGCGAAGCTTTCCGAGGTCATCCGCTCGGGTGGCTTTACCCATGTCAGGCGCGCCTTCACGGGACCCTTCAACATGGTCCTGGAGGCGCGCGCCTAGGATGTCTTGCCTTCTACTGTAAGGGGGCATGGCGCGGCGCGGTTGACCACGGTCGGGCGCCATGACTGTGCGTCTCAAATGCTTGACCGAGCGTCCCAGGCAATTGACTACTTCGACAATTGAATATCTTCTCATACGGTTCGGTCGGTGCGGTGCCGGTACAGAAGACAGTCGAAAATTCAAACACTGGTTCCGGATGCGCAAAGCCGACAGCACTTTTGATATGGCTTCGTCACAGCGAGTTGATTGGCCATTTCCACCAGGCGAAGAATGTTTCGCAGCTTGGAAAAGTGCGCTTTCTCTGCTGGTAGACTGTTCCATACCCCGGGATGCAGATCCTGCGCTTTTCGATTTTCATGGTTGCAGCTGGCAGCTTCCGGGAGCCTTTCTGCATGCGAACGGCGGATCGGCGATGGTGATGTCGCGGACGCAGCAGGTCATCGATGAGCGACCGACCCCGCATATGGTGCTGTTCATGCTCCTGGAAGGGCGGGTCACGAGCAACTATGACGGGCTGATTCAGGCGCATGAACCCGGAGACATCGTCATCGTCGACTATTCGTTGCCCTATGAGAGCGAAACCTCGGGCTTCGAGGCGATCGCGCTGACCTTCGACAAGGCCAATGTGCTGGTCGAGTTTCTGAATAATGCCCACGGTCTTGTGCTGACGCCGAACGAGCATGCCGGCGCTATGCTTGGAACCCAGATCAAGGCACTCGTGGAGCATATTGGCGGTCTCAGCATCCACCAGAGCCAGGTGGCGGTCGATGGCATCCTGCGTTTTGCCGCGGCCGCCTTTGCGGCCCCCGCAACGCGAGAAAGACGCGACAAGCGTTTCCTTTTCCAACGCGCATCTTCGAGCGCGCGACAAAGGCTGTCCGATCCCGACTTCGGTCCGGATGAGTTGGCGGCGGTCCTGGGGGTTTCCCGGTCGAAACTGTTCCGTCTGTTCGAACCGCATGGTGGCGTACAGCGCTGGATGCTCGTGGAACGGCTAAGAGGAAGCTTGCAGAGCATCATGCGATCGACGCCAGATCACAAGATCGCCGTCATCGCCCGTAACCACGGGTTTCGCAGCGAGGCGCACTTCAGCCGCGCGTTCCAGAAGCGATATCAGACCAGTCCGAGTTCCGTCCGAGCTCTCGCCAAGGATTCAGTGCGAATAGCCGCATATGAGACCTTGTTGAAGCAAGGCGGCGGAAACGGAGCAGCGATCGTCGAAGCCTGGCTCGCTTCCGCCCGCGTTTGATTCCGCCCAGCCGCATCAGCTCCTGACACGACGATTGCTCCCTGCCGGCCGAGCCGACCATCGCTGATCGGAATTCGTCATTCGGCACGCCGGGCACGATGACCCTACGTCTCATCTTGATGACTGAACGTCCCAATATGCGCGGCAAGCTCGCTCGGGGCAGTGACAGTGCGAGCGACATCGCAGACAGATGTTTTCGGTTTTGGATTCAGGCCTTCTGGCTGGCCATGGGGGCGGCAAGAATGAGCAATGGGGAGGCACGGATATGTCGGACGTGGCAGTTCAGACGCAGCAGATTACCGATACGGAGCACCCCGCGCACTGGCCGTCGTATCTTGGCAGGGCACTCAGCAAGGCATGGGCTCTGGTAACGCCGGCCGACCCGCGCGAACAAGAGCCGGACGGTCTGGAAGTGCTCGATATGCTCGGCGGCTGGGAAGGCTCCGACGCCAGGCGGCGCAGCATCAGCTAGCACCCTGCCAGTCAACTTGCCCGCAACGGCAGGCAGGCAAATGAAAATTCCATTGACCAGGATTGACCGGCCCAGGACGTTTTTCGCGTTCAGGGCGCAGGCAGATTGTCACCTCAAAGCCTGACGCTCTCAGGTCTTCGGACACATTGGCAACCACCGAAACCGGCCTCGATCTCGACCCATCCGCGACGCTTCAGCCTGCTGAACCCAGCAACACGGCTTCAAGGCCAACTTCAACATGAGATTCATGCGCATCAGTTCATTACCCTGTTCAACGACAAGCCCTGCCGATGAATCTTCCATTATGCGTCCGCCCCGCTTCGGGCGTCTGCGGCCCCAGACGTTGCGGGGTTCGACGACGCTATGCGGGTTCGTCTCCGCCGGTGTTTACTCTGTGTTGGCGGTAACGGCGCTGGGTTTGGCTGCGCAGCCGGCTCTCGCGCAATGCGCTCCAACAGCGGGCGGCTTCGCCTGCTCCGGAGCCAATATAACGGGGCAAGACATCGACGCCGACGATACCACTGTCACGACGGCCCCTGGCTTCAGCGTCGATACGACGGCGCCGGGCGAACACGCCCTCTCCATTCAGGGGTTCGGCCATATCAGCTACATCGACGGCAATGGGGCGGCCCTCACGGCGGGCTCGGGTCAAATTGGTCTGAACATCCAGGCGAATGGCGATAACGGCGCAACTCCGGGCGCAATAACGGTCGTGACTGGTGGGGCCGTCACCGGCGGTGACTCAGGTATCGTGGCCATCAACTATGGCACCGGCACGACCTCCGTTACCGCGACAGCCCAGGTGACCGGGACCGATAGCAGCGGCATCTACACCGAGAATGCCATCACGGCGAGCGACCTGACGGTGAACGCCGCAGGCGTCACCGGCGGCGACACCGGCATTAACGCCGCCAATAACGGCACTGGCGCGACCTCCGTCACCGCAACAGGCCAGGTGACCGGGATCGGTCTCAACGGCATCTGGGTCCAAAACGCCACCACGACAACCGACCTGACGGTAAGCGCCGCAGGCGTCACCGGCAATGCCGACGGTATTTACGCTTACAATGACGGCACAGGTGCGACGAGCGTTACCGCGACAGGCCAGGTAAGCGGCACCAATGGCATCGGCATCAACGCCTGGAACGCCACCACGGCGACCGATCTGACTGTCAACGCTGCGCGTGCTACCGGCCGCGACACGGGCATTCTCGCCTATAACGGCGGCACCGGCGCGACCAGCGTCATCGCGACGGGTCTGATCACTGGGATCGAAGGGAACGGCGTCCAGGCCTATAACGGCGCTACCGCAAACGGCCTCAATGTGAATGTCGTGGATGTCACGGCCGACAGCTTCGGCATCAACATCTCCAACTACGGCCGGGGGGCGACAACGATCACCACGTCCGGTCAGGTGACGGGGGCCGACGACACCGGCATCTATGCCTATAATCACCTCGCGACAACCGACATGACGGTCAATTCCGCAGGCGTCGCCGGCAGGCTGTATGGCATCAAGACAAGTAATAACGGCACCGGTGCGACCACCATCACGACCAGTGGGCTCGTGGAAGGCGGGGTCAGCGCCATCTCGGTCCAGTCCGGCGGCCAACCGATCGCCATCGTCACCAACGGGTTGGTGCGCAATACCTCACACGATTCGACACGACTTGCGATCGAGGCTTTCGGCGGCCCGGTGGCGCTGACCAATGCCGGCGGCATGATTGGCACGGTCGACTTCGGCGTGGGCGCCAATATCATGACCAACAACGCGGCCTGGAACACGGCGGGCGGCGAAAACCACTTCGGCGGCGGCACGCTGACCAATAGTGTCAATGACACAATTATCGGCGGTGGAAATGGCGCCGTGCCGGTGCAGACCCTGTTTGACAACCTCGGCAGTTTTGTCAATCACGGCACGCTCACCATGGCCAATGGCGTGGCTGGCGATGTGGTCAGCCAGACCGGCGGCAATGCGCGGTTCGAAGCAGGATCGGTTCTGGTGATCGACGTCAATGCCCTGGGACAGGCGGACAAATTCATCACAACCGGAAGCGCGACGCTGGCCGGCGGCACGGTAGCAATCCCTGACGTGGGCGGGGTCTATCTGTCGGGCCGCCAGTGGACAATCCTCACTGCGGCCGGCGGTGTCAGCGGCACCTTTGCCGCGCCGTCCGAAGGTCTGCCCTATATCGACGTGTCGCTCGGCTATGACGCCAGCAACGTCTATCTCGGTGTCGCCCGCAACGGCGTCGCCTTCTGCCTCACCGGCTTCAGCGGCAACGAATGCGCAAGCGCCAGTAGCGTCGAATTGCTCGGTCAGGGCAACACCCTCTACGACCTTGTCGCTTCGCAGGCGAGTGCCGAGGCTGCGGCCTACGTCTTCAACCAGGTCTCGGGCGAAATCCACGCTTCGGCCAGGGGCATGCTGCTCGAAGACAGCCGTTTTGTCCGCGACGCCGCAGGCGATCGCCTGCGTGCTGCTTTCGGCGGCACCGGCGCTGCGCGCGCGCCAGTGCTGGCCTATGGCGAGGGTGGGGCCGAACTCGTCGCGGCGGATACCGACCGCTTCGCCATCTGGGGTCATAGTTTCGGCTCGTGGGGCGGCACAGGCGGCGACGGCAATGCCGCCGCGTTCGACCGCTCCATCGGCGGATTTTTGCTGGGCGGTGATGTCCCGGTCGGCGATGCATGGCGTGCAGGTCTTGTGAGCGGCTTCAGCCGTTCCTCCTTCGATGTCGACAACCTCGCATCTTCCGGCAACGCCACCAGCTACTCTTTCGGTGCCTATGGCGGCGGCCAATGGGGCGCGGTGTCGTTACGCGCGGGTGCCGCCTACAGCTGGAACAGCATCGAGACCCGCCGCGCGGTGGCGATCCCTGGCCTGTCCGAGGTGCTGTCGGCCGACTATGACGGCGCCACGGCACAGATATTCGGCGAGGCCAGCTACCGCATCGACACGGCGGCAGCGACTTTCGAGCCTTTTGCCAATCTCGCTTATGTCAATTTACGCACCGGCGGGTTCACCGAGACGGGTGGGGCGGCAGCCCTTTCACAGGCGGGTTCGAATGCCGATACCACCTTCACCGCGCTCGGTATCCGCGCCTCGGACGACTTCGCGCTCGGCAACATCAACGTGACTGCGCACGGCATGCTGGCCTGGCGTCATGCGTTCGGCGAAGTGACACCATTGTCGACCGGAGCCTTTGCCGGCGGCAACACCTTCACCATCGCCGGCGTGCCGATCGCAAGGGATGCCGCGGTGCTCGAGGCCGGCCTCGACTTCGATATTGCGCCCATGGCAAAGCTCGGCGTCTCCTATACCGGGCAGTTCGGCTCGGGCGTTTCCGACAATGGCGCCAGGCTGGATCTCAACGTCAGGTTCTGAACCGCCCGCGCCCGCGATTTGCCGGCCGAGTACAAGGCCTGCCCATCGAAGCAAGCTGCGGCTTCCGCCAGGAAACCGCAGCTTGCCGTTCGCCGGCAGGTTCGTTTTCCGCTGCGCCGGAAACACCCGAAACTCAGCAGGATGGCCTGAGTAACGAACGGAATGCTGAACGCAGAAATCGACCGGCAATCAAATGCAGATCGTTTCCGACCTTGAAAGATTGCGCGAGAGGTTTGGCGGACACGCAACGCTTTCTTGCGCATCAGGCCATTGGCCGACAATGAAAACGGCGTACCAGAGGAAACAGCCTGATCCTACGGGCCGCCCAAAAAGGCCAATCGGTTAAACACCGTGTACTGGGATTCCGACACCATCAAAGCGGTAAAGACAAGCACGATGACCGGAGGAAGGAGGATGGCGTAAATCAAGGCCAGCCTTTCCCACGCCATGTGCATGAAAACCGCAACGATCAGCCCCGCCTTCAGGGCCATGAACAGAAGGATCAGAGCCCATCTGGCATAACTCTGGATGCCAAGGTAATCGACGAGGTAAGAGAAGGTGCTGAGGACGAAAAGCAGCCCCCAGACCACCAGATAAAGTCTTATCGAATGCTGTTGTCCCGAATGCGCCTGCTCTTGTGCCATGATGTCATCCTCACGCGGATAGAAGCCTCACCACAGATAGAAGAATGCAAAAATGAATACCCAGACCAGATCCACGAAGTGCCAGTAAAGCCCGGTTATCTCTACGATCTCGTATTGGCCCTTGCGGCTGGTGAAAAATCCCCGCCTTTCCTGATCGAAGTCCCCCCGCCATACCTTGCGCGCCATGATGAGAAGGAACAGCACGCCGATTGAAACATGGGTGCCGTGAAAGCCCGTGATCATGAAGAAAGACGAGCCGAATTGCGCGGCACCGAACGGGTTCTCCCAGGGGCGAACCCCTTCCCGGATCAGTTTGGTCCATTCGAATACCTGCATTGCCACGAATGTCGCGCCCAGCGCCGCCGTCGCAACCATCAGCGCGGCGGTTTTGCGGCGATCGCGGCGATATCCGAAGTTGACGGCCATGGCCATCGTGCCGCTGCTGCTGATGAGAACGAAGGTCATGATGGCGATCAGGATCAGCGGTACGTCCTTGCCCGCGATCGTCAGGGCGAAAACCTCGCTCGGATTGGGCCAGGCCACGGTGGTCGACATCCGCGCTGTCATATAGGCCACGAGAAAACAGCCGAAAATGAAGGTGTCGCTCAGGAGGAATATCCACATCATCGCCTTGCCCCACGAGACGTTTTTGAACGCCCGCTGGTCCGATGAGAGATCGGCGGCAACGCCGCGCAGTCCCTTCACCTGGCGGTGGGGATCATGTGCCGGTCTTTCCATGGATGTGGTCATCATCGAACCTCCTCAGCTGACCAGTTGACGGCAGAGATCGACGAAACTGTTCGCCCAGCCGGCAAACAGCGCAAAAAGGACGAGCCAGACGACAAACATGAAGTGCCAATAGATGGCGCAGAGACCCACGCTCAGACGAATTCTCGCTACAGGGCCGATCCGGGCGCGGATTGTGGTGCGTCCAAGCACGAGAAGCCCGCCCAATATATGCAGGCCATGCAATCCTGATATCATGTAGAAAAAGCTGTTCGAGGGGTTATCCGCCAGCACATAACCCGCAGACGCCAGCTGCCGCCACGCCAGAACCTGCCCGGCAACGAAGAGGACAGCCATGACGAAAGCCGCCGCAAGCGCCGTGTTCAGCCTGTCGCGGCGGTCCCTCTGGGCTTCTGTTTTCGCCCATTGCAGCGCGACGCTGCTGGCGGCAAGGGCCGCAGTGTTCACCCATAACAGCCGCGGCATGGGAATACCCCACCAGTCGGCGCCGCTCATGCGGCCGAGATAGGCGCTGATGAGCAATGTGAACAATGCGCCGACGACGGCAAGAAAAATTCCGAGCCCGAGTTTCGCGATTGTTTCCGATGATCCCCGCATCCCCGGCGCATCGCCTGCCAGACCCTGTTCCAGCCAGGGCTTCGAGGTGAGCCGCTGGCTTGCCATCCACCAGCCTATGATGCTGGCGATACCGGCCATGAAAATGAGAATGGCGCTCATGACAACGCCCTCTCGGACGGCCCGGCCACAGCCGGCTGGTTTTGCGGCAGGAAATCCTGCGCCGCTCCGGGCACGCTGTAATCATAGGGCCAGCGATAGACGATCGGCAGCTCCCTGCCCCAGTTTCCGTGAACCGGCGGCGTTTGCGGCGTTTGCCATTCCAGTGTCGTTGCCCGCCACGGATTACCGCCCGCCGGTTTGCCCCAGCGAAGGCTCCAGGCGAGATTGAACAGGAACAGCAGCTGCGCCGCACCGACGATCAGCGCCGCGACGGTGATGAACATGTTCAGCGTATGTGCCGATGGTGGAATGAATGCGGTTTCGCCCAGTTCGTAATAACGGCGCGGCACGCCCATCAGGCCGAGATAATGCATCGGGAAAAAGATGGCATAGGCGCCGAGAAAGGTAATCCAGAAGTGGATATGCCCCATCGTCGCATTGAGCATGCGACCGGTGACTTTCGGATACCAATGGTGGATCGCGCCGAAGACCACCATGATGGGTGCGACCCCCATGACCATATGGAAATGGGCGACGACGAACATCGTATCGGAAAGCGGCACATCAACGACGACATTGCCGAGGAAGAGACCCGTCAATCCGCCATTGAGGAATGTCACGATGAAGGCGAGCGCAAACAGCATCGGCAAATTCAGATGGATATCGCCGCGCCAGAGCGTCAGCACCCAATTATAGACCTTGATCGCCGTCGGCACGGCGATGATCAGCGTCGTGGTGGCGAAAAAGAACCCGAAATTCGGGTTCATGCCGCTGACATACATATGATGCGCCCAGACGACGAAGCTGAGCGCCGCGATGATGACGATCGCCCAGACCATCATCCGGTAACCGAAGATGTTTTTGCGCGCATGGGTGCTGATCAGGTCCGAAACGATGCCGAAGGCGGGAAGTGCGACGATATAGACTTCCGGATGGCCGAAGAACCAGAACAGATGCTGGAACAGGATGGGACTGCCGCCCCCCTGCTTTGACTGTTCGCCCATCTCGACAATGGCGGGCATGAAGAAACTCGTGCCGAGCAGCCGGTCGAACAACATCATGACGGCGGCAACGAAGAGCGCCGGAAAGGCGAGCAGCGCCATGACGGTTGCGGTGAATATGCCCCATATCGTCAGGGGCATGCGCATCAGCGTCATGCCGCGCGTGCGCCCCTGCAGCACGGTGACGACATAATTCAGCCCGCCGAGCGTGAAGCCGATGATGAACAGGATCAGCGAAGACAGCATCAGGATGATGCCCCAGTCGCGCCCGCCCGGCGTTCCCGACAGCAGAGCCTGCGGCGGATAGAGCGTCCAGCCCGCGCCTGTCGGCCCGCCCGGCGCAAAGAAGCCGGCGACCAGCACCAGGACGGCGCAGAAATAGAGCCAGTAGCTCAACATGTTCGCATAGGGGAACACCATATCGCGGGCGCCGAGCATCAGGGGGATGAGATAATTGCCGAAACCGCCGAGAAACAGCGCAGTGAGCAGGTAGATCACCATGATCATGCCGTGCATGGTGATGAACTGATAATAATGCTCGGCGTCGATGAAGGAGAAGTAACCGGGAAAACCGAGTTGCAGGCGCATCAGCCAGGACAGCACCAGCGCGACCATGCCGATCGATACGGCGGTCAGGAAATACTGAATGGCGATGATCTTGGCATCCTGGCTGAAGACATATTTCGTCCACCAGCTTTTCGGATGATAAAGCTCCACATCCTCGACTTCAGCGGGTTGGATGACCTCTCCCGCGCCGGATCCAATCTCGACCATGCTGCATCCTCCCTGTTTCCTCCGGTGACGTCGACCTCACCGCCGATCACTCCGCCGACGCCACCGATTTTGCGAAGGTCGGCTGCTGTTGCAGCCAGGCCTGATAATCGGTCTCGTTATCGACGACGACGGTGCCGCGCATCTGCGGATGGCCGACGCCGCACAGTTCCGCGCAGAGAACCTCGAAGGTTCCCGTCCGTGTCGGCGTAAACCAGTAATAGGTGACCGTACCGGGGATCATGTCCATCTTGGCCCGGAATTCCGGCACGTAGAAATCATGCACGACGTCGATCGAACGCAGCAGCATCTTGACCGGCCTGCCGGCGGGCAAATGCAACTCGCCGCCTTCAACGATGACATCGTCCATTCCGGCGGGATCCTGCCTGTTGAGGCCGAGCGGATTGTCGGCTGTGACATCGCGCGTGTTTACCCGCCCCAGCCGTCCGTCCGCTCCGGGCAGCCGGAAACTCCATTGCCATTGCTGGGCAAAGACTTCGACCTCGGCGGCGCCATCAGGGACCGTGACGAACTGTTTCCAGACGAAGAGGCCTGGCAGCAGCATTGCGGCCACCCCGATGCCGGTTCCCCCCGCCAGCCACCATTCCAGCCGCTTGTTTTCGGGCTGATACGCCGCCTGATTTCCGACCCGGTGCCGGAAGCGGAGAACGCAATAGGCTATGAACAACACGACGGCTGCGAACACAAAACCGGTGATCCAGAAGGTGATGGTGATCGTATTGTCGATGTAGCTCCAGTTCGAAGCGATCGGCGTCCACCACCACGGGCTGAGCAGATGGAACGCGATCGATCCCACCACCAGCAGAACAAGAACCACGACGACAGCCATTGCCTCCTCCCAGACCCGGCCACGACTATTTCCACGCTCCAATTTGCTATTTGGAGTATTGCTTCAGATAGGCGATGAGATTGGTGATATCGGTATCGTCTTTCAGCCCGGCAAAGGCCATTTTCGTGCCCTTCACCTTCGCTTTGGGGTCAGGCAGATAGTCGCGAAGCGACGTCTCGTTCCATATCAGGCCGGCCTTGCCTGCCTCCTGCATCGCCGGGGAATAGGCGAAGTTCGGATGCGTGCCGGCCGTCCTGCCAAACAGACCGTTCAGCGATGGCCCGACCTTGTTTTGGTCGGTTTCGGCTACATGGCAGATGGCGCATTTTTTGAAAACGATGGCCCCTGCGGCCGGGTCGCCTTCCTGGGCGCGCGCGTCAAGCGGAATGGTAATGGCGAAAAGCAGACAGATCGGAAGAAAACGATACAACATGGCATCCTCACGCTCTCCATCGCCATCCCGGCCGGAATGGCTGCCACCAGGCAGGCCGCAACGACAGGGAAGTGATCTACAGGCAGATTTCCTTTGTGAATTCAGGGCATACGGCTTGGATAAACGGGAACGATCAGTTTTCGATAGAGATGCCAGGTCGCATGTCCGAGGACCGGCATGATGACCGCGAGGCCGACGAAGACAGGGATGGTGCCAACGACGAGCAGCGCCGCGACAATTAGTCCCCAAAGTGCAACCGGTACGGGATTGGCAAGTGTGGCGCGTATGCTCGCATCCACGGCCGCGACCGCGCCGACATCACGATCCAAGAGCAACGGGAACGCCACCACCGTCGTCGCCAGCACAATGACGGCGAAAACGAAACCAGCGAGGTTCCCCCAGATGATGAGGGAGAGACCCTGCTGGGTCGTCAGGACGTCCGACAGAAACGTCGAGAGCGAGATCGGACCGGTTGCGTCGAAAGTCGAGGTATAGAGGTTTTGCGCAACAATCAGCCAGACGATGAAAAGCGCAAACAACATAAGGCCGACAGCGATGATCGACGGCATCGCCGGGGAGTGACGAACCTCCAGCGCATAACGCCATGAGCTATCCATTCCCTGCTCGCGCCGTCGACTGATTTCATAGAGACCGATGGCCGCGAGCGGACCAATCAGCGCAAAACCTGACATCAAGGGATAAATCAGCGGCAACAGATTAGCGCCGGAACTCCACATGACCAGAAAAACACCCGCGATCGGATACATAAGACAGAGAAAGACATAGTGGGACGGCTTCTCTTTGAAGTCAGCAAGTCCCAACCGCAATGCATCGACAATATCCGCGATACCAATCTTACGGACCTCCGGGCGCGCAAATTCGCCGCGCGCACCGGCCATGACATGGAACGCCGTCATAGCACTTCTCCTCCTGCGCCATGATCCGGCTGGCAGTATAGGAACGCCCGGTGACCCTGTTATCCGCGCGTCAAACCGCAACCGGCAGACTTGTATTTTATCAAATCCTGCCACCCTTGTCGCCTATTCTTTAATTTGGGGAAATTAGATCCTCAGCGTGGGCGAGTGACGCTTTGCGACCGATGGCCGCATCCGGCGGATTCCGTTGAAAAACTCTCTGGATTTGCTTCTCATCCGCCCTTTTTGTTTTTCCGGGCGGTGTACCAATGCTTTTGTGCCCCGCGCCTCGGCGCAGGGTGCTGGTCGATGCCGTCCTCAGGCGGCAATGGGACCGCATGGCAGTATCTGAGGCCTGAGTTTGGCCAGTCTCCTCAGGTTCTGTGCCGTTGCCGCAAGCAGGAATTCGTCTCGCGCACCACACGGTCCCCGAAGTCGAAGACGCGCCATCCGTAGAATGCGTTTGAGATGCGCGAAGAGCATTTCGACTTTCTTCCGGCGATGACGCGACAGTTCATATTCTGGTGTGGTCGCAATCGCTCTGGCAACATCGCGCGCATCCTCATTGAGATCGCGCGGCACCTTCCGCATAGGCGTGTTAGGGCAACAACGCTGCTTCAGGTCACAGACATCACAGTCCTTTTTGCTGGCACGATAAATCCGTGTTCCTTCGGCCGTAATCCCCAATCTTGGCGTATCGTAAGTGCGGTGGAACTGCTTCGCATCCTGACCGAAAGGACTATCTTTGGGAAATAGGCAGCGGTGCGAACTGGCTAGCGTACCATGTGGCCGTGACCCTTGCATTGCAGCATTTCTTCAGAGGATTACCCAATCATCCGGTCCCTGGATTTCTTGTCTACGATCAGCCGAGCCAAGTTTACTTTCCCACCGGATTCGAAGATGATCGCAAACAACGACCCGGACGATCACGCGATCAGGACATTGCCGCGGTTAGAGCGATATTCACCGCCATCGCTGATGAAATCGTGGGCGCGGAGGGCCAACTGCAGGCTATTGTCCTAGACCATGCAGGGCCTGACGTCTGGGGTGGCCTCATGGGTGTCACGCTCGCCGCTGAGTGGCGTGGCGACGAGGCGCTAGTTCCGCAGAGTTGGCTCACAGATAGAAATGCATGATCCGGCGACAATCGCAATGATGGTCTGTTCGGACGGACACCGTAGGCGTCACCTGCGGATAACGCGAATGAGGATCAGGAATTGAACGTCATTACAGGAACCGGATTCACCGCTGCCACCCTGCTTTTTTCGAGCTCTGCCGCCTTTGCCGCGCCGACATATCTCAGTTGCGAATTCGCCGGTTCGAAGGGAACCCCTCAGGTGTTCAATTTCGTTCTCGACGAAGCCGCCGGGACATTTGGAGTTTATGTCCCGGTTTCTGGAAGTCAGAGAATGGAGAAAGGCACCTTTGCCGGTGGTAAGGCGAGCCTGAATGAAGGCTCGGTGGCATGGGAGATCGACATCGCCAAGGGTTCAGTCATTCGTGACAAGCGCATGGTTGGCGAGAAGGATGGCGGGACCTGCAAGACGATCTCGCACGCGCAGAGCGGCTTTGAAGAGTAATTGCCGCTCTGGACAAGAGGCCAGTATCGAGACCTCTGCACATGGAGCTGACGGCCCGGCACATCTATAGCGCCCTGGCGAAGCGCTCCAGTTTGCCCAGCGTTTGCTGACCCAGCTCCACGGCGCCGAAACCCTTCGCTTGCTGGAACTCGGCTTCCGTGCTGAACACCATGCCCAGCACAACTTTTGTTGCGCCATCCTGATCTTCGAACGAGGCCCAGGCGTCGGCATGTTTTGGCCCGTTTTCGCCCCACAGCAGCGTATAGGCGAGCCGCTCTTCGGGCCGGACCTCGACATAACGATGATGGTTCGGGAAAACTGTGCCGTCAGGGCCGATCATGTCAAAGACCCATTCGCCGCCGGTCCGCAGATCAATCCTCTTCGTGCGGCAGGAGAACCCGTCAGGACCCCACCATCGCGGCAGCGTCTTCTCGTTCATCCAGGCTTTCCAGACTTTGTTTCGCGGCACCTTTATCACTCGCTCCAGAACCATGGTTCGCCCGGCCACGCTGGCCAGATTGTTGAGACCGGCGCTGAAACCCTGTTGATAACCATCCCGCATATCCTCTGCCAGCGAGGAAAGCTGAACCGTTACGGTCAAGCGGCTACGCTCTTCCACAGCCTGAAAATCGGCAGTGATCAGCGCTGCCGACTGCGTTACGCCGCCGGAGGAAACCACCTCGTAATTCACGCTGCGGCGGGCCGGCTGCAACTCCAGCCAGCCGCATTCACAGCGAATATCCGGCTGGCCGGCAACCTTGCAGAGCGAAACTTCGCGACCGCCAAGCCTGCTGTCCGCCTCCAGGAACTCCACGGTGATCGCGGGTGTGGGAGAAGCCCACACCGCCCGGGCGGCGGGTGACAGCCAGACCTGCCAGAGCGCCGATGGCGGAACGGCAATTTCCCGTTCAAAACTCAGCGTCGCAAAACGGTCCTGTGTCAGATGCGGTTCGGCGCGTGCGCCTTCCTGACCCGGCTTCGTCGTCATTCGGAATCCTCCTTCATGGCCTGCATTGCAAATGCCTCCAGCCGGTCAAGCCGGCTCTCCCACATGGCTCGCTGCTCATCGAGCCACGTGCGCACCGGCTCCAGTGCTTCCGGCACGATCGCACAGGTGCGCACTCGCCCATCCTTGGAGGTGATGATCAGCCCCGCCTCCTCCAGCACGGAAAGGTGCCGCATAACCGTGGGCAGACGCAGCCCCGTGGGAGCGGACAGTTCCATGACCGGTGCCGGCCCTCCGCCAAGCCGCGCCAGAATTGCCCGGCGCGTCGGATCGGCAAGAGCCTGGAAGATCAGTGATAGCTCCTGATAATGCTTAGTCATGTTGCTAACTATCACGGTCCATCGTGGCGGCGCAAGGAAAACTTAGTGAATCAACTAAGTTTTCCTTGGTGGAGTGGTGCCGGGAATAAGGCGCCGATGCCTCCCCCCGGCATGTCGTTCAGGCAACCGAGCCTTTCGTCTCTCCAGCGCCTTGGGGTCGGCAGCCGGCGGCAGATGCAACTATCGAGTCGGGAATTAGCCATCAAAAGTTGCAGAAAAGGATTGACTCTCGTAGCTGTGTGAGTGAGCCTTGCCCGGAAAAAGACGGGGAAAATATCAAATCATCATGTTACCAGAACGCTTTAATCAATGCCTGCGGGTCATCCGCTGGACGCCGATCAACATTGCGTCAGCACTGCAATGTGAGCTTTCGTGGATCGAGGCACTGGAGGCGGGCAATGAGGAGGTTCCCGCCGGTCTGGCCACATGGCTTGAAACGCTTGCACAGGCCCATGAAGCTCTCCCGCCCCCATCAACCTACAGAGGAAAACGGTCGGCATTCTGATGCGGCCGATAACTCTCAACCTTCACCAACAACTGGATTACTCGAAATGAAATATGTCATAGCAGCTCTTGGCCTGATCAGCTTCTCAAGCCCCGCCTTTGCGGCATCCTGCGAGAAGAACTTCGCTGTCTCCGGCGTGCCCATGGTGACGGCTGTCTCTTACAAATCATGGCAGGAATTGCCAAAGGCAAAAGCGCCCGCCGTGCTTCAAAAGCTCGCCCAGGCTGTGGCAGCGGAAGGTTTTTCCGGCATCCAGATCAACAAGGCGCTGTCTTCCATTGATGCGCACCAGGAGACCAGCGGCAGCGGCAGAATTCAGACGCTGCGGGTTGTGGCCCGGCAGAAAGGCGCCGGCGTGCGGATCGACGCTGTTTTCAACATTCAGGCAGGACAGATTGCGGACAAGAACGTCATCCGCGAGGGCATTTGCAATATCATCAACGGCGTGTGAAGTGCTGTAGATAAGACTGTCCTTTCGACGGAGCGGGGCCAGCCGCTTCATCTGCGTCGGCCGTAGCGTGATGGCCGCTTCTGCGGGTGGCAACAGGAAGCAGGCCCGGGCCTCACCATTCATGCGCAGTCTTGATGACGGTGCACACCGACATCGGGAATGGCACGCCGTCGGCTCGCCCGGCACGGGCGGTGAACCAGGCGCTGCTCCACGCTGTTTATGACGATGCTTATGGTATGGCGGGCGAACCCGGAATCTGCGACGGGTGCAGGCAGGGATAGTGTCCGTGGCCGCAAGCGCGCCATGAAGCGACGGGGAAAAGATGCCGATTTATGAACTGGCTGCCGTGGGCGCCGCAACCTGCTGGGCGATGACCGGACTTCTGGCGGCACGTCCGGCGGGGCATCTGGGAGCGCTCGCCTTCAACAGGACGCGGCAGCTTTTTGTCGCTTCCCTGCTGGGGGTCTATGTTCTCGCTTCGGGAACCTGGCGGGAACTGCAGCCCGAGGCGCTATCGGCGCTTCTGCTATCCGGTTTCATCGGCATCTTCGTTGGCGATACGCTGCTGTTCACCTGTCTCAATCGGCTGGGGCCACGCCGCTCGGGAATCCTGTTTGCCCTCAACGCCCCAATTGCCGCGCTGCTGGGATGGGCGGTGCTTGGCGAGGAGCTTTCCGCGACAACGGTCACCGGTATAGGCCTGACGCTGTGTGGTGTTCTGCTCGCAATCCTCTTTGGCAAGCGCAAGGCGCAGCTGCACGAATGGGAGAGAGTGAAGGGACCGCTTTGGCTGGGCGTGCTCCTCGGCCTGCTGGCCGCACTCAGTCAGGCCGTCGGCTCGCTGATCGCAAGACCCGTCATGGCGACCGGGATCGATCCGATTGCCGCTTCCATGCTGCGCGTTGGGGCCGCGGCGCTCTGCCTGACGGCGCTTACCATGCTGCCCATCAAGGCAGTTCGTCCGAATGGACCGCTGACGAAGAGCATTTTCCTGCAGACGGCGCTTACCGGCATCATCGCGCTTGCCTTCGGCATGACGCTGCTTCTTTTCGCACTTTCCGGCGGCAAGATCGGCATCGTCTCGACGCTGTCTGCAACAACACCTGTCATCATCCTGCCATTGCTGTGGCTGAGAACGCGGGAATTGCCGGCACCCGGCGCATGGGCCGGGGCCGCTCTGGTCGTGGCCGGCATGGCGCTGATGTTCTGGAAGTGACCGAAGCCTTAAGCGCCGCAGATGACGCCGCTGGTGCCACGATATACTATTGCAAATAATGTCCAGCTGTCTCGGCCGTACACTTGCGCGGCAACTTTCGCGTGTCTAAAAGACGCGAAATGTTAATTCGCATTACAGAGGACCAACTTCGTGGAACAGGTAAACACTCCAGTCGGCAAGGGCCGGCGCAAGGCTTTATGGGCAGCGGTTGCGATTATTGCCATCGCGGCTGCAGGTGTCATCGGTGGTAAAGCCTTCTACGAAGCAAAGGTCGATGAACTGATTGCACGCAGCGGCGCAACGGCCCGCTCCGTGAACGTTGATTTTCTCGGACAAATCCATATTCGCGAGCTGACCCTGCCGCTTGAAGACGGCAAGAACATCCAGATCGCAGCGATCGACGGGCGTCCCAGACTTCCTTTCCTGGAAGGCGCGCTTGATATGAACGGCATCGATATTGACGTGCCGACCGGCAAGATCTCCATGGCGCATGCCCGTGTCGAGAATGCCGCCTTCAAGAAAGTGGCAGCGGCATCTGGCGATGGCAATGCAAACTCCCTGTCCAGACGCATGGAGCGCTTTGCAGCGACGCGCATTTCGACGCCTGAACTGACATTCACCCAGTCCATCGCCGACACCGAGCAGAAGACCGTTTACAACAACGCGGCTCTCGTGGACATCGCCGATGGCCGGGTCGCCCGCTATACGGTCGACAATGCCAGCTATGACATCAAGATGGCTCTGCCGGACAGCACTGGCACGATGGAAAAGAAGCACATGGTCGTCTCGACGGGTGCAATAACCGGCCAGGACTTCGACGCCGCCTACCTTGCAAGGCTCTACACGGAAAAAGCAGGTCCCGAAGACAAGGAGGCAAAACCTCTTTACGGACCACTCTCCGTCAGCAAGATTTCCTTCTCCGACGGTGACGGTCGCTTCAGCTACGACGAAATACGCAGCGACGGCTTTACCGCTCGCATGCCGGCCGAGCCGCTGCTGGAAACCCTGAAGGCGCTGACGACAACCCAGAATGCCGATGAGCTTTCACCACAGGAGCGGCAGGCATTTTTCGGCAAGGTCGTGTCCATTCTGGACATGATGGGCAAGAGCAACATGCAGCTGCTGGGCTTCAAGGTCGACGCGCCTGATCAAAGCGAAGGGGCGGACGGCAAGCGGGTCAAGGCCACCATCGAGCGCATCGACATGCAGATGGACAGCCGCAAGCTCGATTTCGGCCTGAACGGCATGTCGATTGGCGATGGCGACGGCAAGATCGAAGTCGCCGAGGCAAGCCTCAAGGGCTTTGACTGGAGTTCCACAATCGAAGGTCTCTCCCAGATCGTCGGCTTCGATGAAACGAAGATGGAGACATTTCCGTTCAATCGGCTGATACCGGAACTTGGCAGGGTGCGTGTCGGTGGCATCAACGTTGATATCGCCGCACCGGAAAAGACGGATGAAGAGGCCGCAGGCACGCCTGAACGCATCAAGTTCACGCTCAAGAATTTCGAGATGGGCCTGACAAAGCCCTTCAATGGCATCCCGACCGATATCGAGATCAGACAGGAAGACCTCTCCCTGCCCATCCCGGCGGATTCGACCGAGGAAGTTTTTGTTGAAGCGCGCAAACTGGGTCTGGAGTCGATCGCCCTGTCTTATGCCATGGCCGCAGGCTGGGACGAGCCGAACAAAAATCTGGTGATCCGCGAAGTCTCGTTCAGCAGCAAGGATATTGGCAGCGTCAATTTTTCCGGTCTGGTGAGCGGGTTCACGGAAGAGTTTTTCTCCTTCGACTTCGGTCGCGCCCAGGCTGCGCTTTTCGGGCTTGCCGGTCGTGAGGTCAAATTCACGATCAAGGACGAGGGCATGATGGCCAAGGCGATCAAGCTTTATGCCCTGCAGAACGAGATGACCGAGGATCAGGTGCGTGGCACTTTGACGTTGGTTGCCAACGTGATGCTGCAGCAGGTGGCCGCCGAACAGCCGAAACTCCAGGATGCGGTGAACGCACTCGTCCAATTCATCAACACGCCGGGAACCTTGACCGTCACGGTCAAATCAACAGGCCCAAATGGCCTTGGCCTTTTTGACCTGGCTGCAGCCTCGGATAATCCGATGCTTCTTCTTGACAAGGTCGATATTCAGGCAACAGCCGAATAAGCCGGCCTATCGGCCGCCAATTATCTCAAGCTCAGTTTCCTGAGCTTGAGAAAACCTGAATATACATTTTTCCGCACCATTTGCGGGGCGGCATATTGAAACTTCGAATAGGATTTTTACAAGCTTATTTAATAAGCTATTCCGAAAATCGGAAGTCATGCATTAACAGCAATCACAGATGGAAGCCTGAATATCGCTCCATGGGTTCGGCTCTTCCGCAGCCGACGGAAGGCACCCGACATATTTTCACGCACCGGCCGAAAAGACGGACCGTCTTCTCATCAACGGTGCGGCCGTCGGGCCGGCGATGCGACAATGGCCGCCTCCATGTTGCGATGGACCAGCGTATGGTTTCGGATGCCCGCCCTTCGGCAGGCATCCGTCAGATCGCTATGACGTTCTTCAGATAACACGTCATGTCCGGGAGGTTTTCACCTCCCGGCGCCCAAACCTCAATAATGGACCGAGAGGGAATCGATCGGCGTGCCCTTCGACGGGGTGAACTTGGTCAGGTCGATCCCTTCGACGGCTGCCTTGTATTCCTCAGCGCTTGGCGTGCGGCCAAGGATTGCCGACAGGACGACGACCGGGGTCGAAGCGAGAAGCGACTCGCCCTTCTTTTCGGCCGTGTCTTCCACGACGCGCCCCTGGAACAGGCGAGTCGAGGTGGCCAGAACGGTATCGCCCTTTTCCGCCTTCTCCTGGTTGCCCATGCACAGGTTGCAGCCCGGGCGCTCCAGATAGAGGATGTTCTCGTATTCGGTGCGGTTGGAGGTCTTCGGCTTCAGGTCGTCGAATTCGAAGCCGGAATACTTCTGCAGGATTTCCCAATCCCCTTCCGCCTTCAGCTCATCGATGATGTTGTAGGTCGGCGCGGCAACGACGAGCGGCGCCTTGAACTCGACCTTGCCTTCGGCCTTTTCGATGTTCTTCAACATCTGGGCGACGATCTTCATGTCGCCCTTATGCACCATGCACGAACCGACGAAGCCCAGATCGACCTTCTTGGTGCCGCCGTAATAGGACACCGGACGGATCGTATCATGGGTGTAACGCCGGGAGACATCGGCATTGTTGACGTCGGGGTCGGCAATCATCGGTTCGTCGATGACATCCAGATCCACAACGACTTCGGCGAAATATTTCGCATTGTCGTCGGGGGTCAAGGCGGGCTTTTCACCCGAGCGGATTTCGGCAATACGCTGATCCGCCTTGGCGATCAGGCCCTTCAGCGTCTGGGCCGCATTGTCCATGCCCTTGTCGATCATGATCTGGATGCGCGACTTGGCGATCTCCAGCGACTCGATCAGCGTCTCGTCCTCAGAGATGCAGATCGACGCCTTGGCCTTCATCTCGGCCGTCCAGTCGGTGAAGGTGAAGGCCTGGTCGGCGAGCAGCGTGCCGATATGGACTTCGATGATGCGGCCCTGGAAGACGTTGTCGCCATGCTGCTTCAGCATCTGCGCCTGCGTCGCATGCACAACATCGCGGAAGTCCATATGCGGCTGCATCGCGCCCTTGAAGGTGACCTTGACGGATTGCGGGATCGGCATGGTCGCCTCGCCCGTCGCCAGCGCCAGCGCAACTGTGCCCGAGTCGGCGCCGAAGGCGACGCCCTTGGACATGCGGGTGTGGCTATCGCCGCCGATGATGATCGCCCAGTCATCCACGGTGATGTCGTTCAGCACCTTGTGGATCACGTCCGTCATCGAATGATAGACGCCCTTCGGGTCGCGCGCGGTGATGACGCCGAAATTGTTCATGAAGGACATGAGCTTGGGAATATTCGCCTGCGCCTTCTTGTCCCAGACGGAGGCCGTGTGGCAGCCCGACTGATAGGCGCCGTCCACCAGCGGCGAAATGACGGTTGCCGCCATCGCCTCAAGTTCCTGCGCGGTCATAAGGCCGGTCGTATCCTGCGAGCCGACGATGTTCACCTTGACGCGAACGTCCGAACCGGCATGCAGAACCTTGCCGGGCGTTACGCCGACGGCGTTGCGGTTGAAGATTTTCTCAACGGCGGTGAGGCCCTGACCTTCGATCGCAATTTCCTTGTTCGGGGCAAAGACCGGCGTAGCCTCGACGCCGAGCGTCTGAGCCGCAAAGGTCTGCAGCTTCTTGCCGAAGACGATGGCGTAGGAGCTGCCCGCCTTCATGAATTCCATCTTCTGGGGCGTGAAGGCACCGGCGACGTCGACCAGCTCATTGCCGCTTTCGTCGCGAAGCTTGCGGTTCTTGGCGTCGATCTTGAGGACAGTGCCGGTCTCGACCGAATATTTCTGCTCGAGGATCGGGTTGCCGTCATTGTTGAGGATCGGCTTGCCGTCTTCACCGAGCTTCTTCACCCAGTTCTTCAGGTTGATGCCGATGCCACCAGTCACGTCGACGGTGGTGGCGAAGATCGGCGATATGCCGTTGGTGCCGGCCACGATGGGGGCGAAATTGACGAAGGGCACATAGGGGCTGGCCTGCTTGCCGGTCCACAGCGCCACGTTGTTGACGCCGGACATGCGCGACGAGCCAACGCCCATCGTGCCCTTTTCGGCGATCATCATCACCCGCTTATCGGGGTGCTGTTTCTGAAGCGCGACGATTTCCGCCTGCGCTTCCGGCGTGATCATACACTGGCCGTGCAGCTGGCGGTCGGAGCGCGAATGCGCCTGGTTGCCGGGCGACAGAAGGTCGGTCGAAATATCGCCTTCTGCGGCGATGAAGGTCACGACCTTGATCTCGTCTTCGACATCCGGAAGCTTGGTGAAGAATTCGGCCTTGGCGTAGCTTTCAAGAACACCCCTGGCGATGGCATTGCCCGCCTTGAAGGCGTCACGCAGCCGGAACATGTCGGCGTCGTAAAGGAAGACCTGGGTCTTCAGGACCTCACCTGCCTGCCCGGCAAGTGCCGCGTCATCACCGAGCGTGATGTCGAGCAGCACTTCGACGGAGGGGCCGCCCTTCATGTGCGACAGCAGTTCCAGCGCGAAGGTGGGCGTGATCTCTGGCACGACCGCTTCGCCAAGGATGATCTCCTTCAGAAAAGCCGCCTTGACGCCCGCGGCACTCGTGGTGCCCGGCAGGGAGTTGTAGATGAAGAATTTGAGAGCATCCGTCCGGTATTCGCTACCGGCATCCTTGATCAGCGCAATGATTTCAGCGGTCAATGCGCCGTCATCGATCGGCTTGGGAGCGAGCCCTTGTTGTTCTCTGCTTTTGATCTCAGCCAGGTAATCCAAGTAAAGGTTCATCGCAATCCCAACGTCCTGATATGTATGGAGCCAAAACCCAGCACCACCGAACTGTCACGTCAATAGGTCTGGGTCTTTTATCGGTTTCGAGTACGCCAACCGGGGCCGGCTGACAAGATGTCGCATTTCAGTATAATCGTTTCAATCGTTCCGTTGTCCGACTGTCGCGACAAAAATGGGCGGCCCGTCTCCGAACCGCCCGTTCTTATATCAGACCAGCGTCATGCCGGCGCGACAATCATCAAAACTCCTCCCAGCTATCTGCAGACGTTTTCAGTGCAGCATTGCCGGAAAACGCCGCCTTGATCCTGCTGCCGAGGGCACGCGCCGGGGACGCTGTGGGCCTGTCTGACGAAGAGACGGTGCGGACCGGGGCGGAAGCTTCACTGTAACCGCCTTCGGACAGTTTGAACTGGGCAATAAGCCCGTTGAGCGAAGAAGCCTCACGTGCAAGGCCATGGCTTGCAGCCGTGCTTTCCTCCACCATCGCGGCGTTTTTCTGGGTGTCCTGATCCATCTGGTTCACGGCCGTGTTGATCTGCTGGAGGCCGGAGGACTGTTCCTGCGCCGATTCCGCGATTGCCGCGACGTGCCGGTTGATTTCCTGCACTTCCGTGACGATCAACTCCAGCGCCCTGCCGGTTTCGCCAACCAGTTGCACGCCCTGCTGCACCTGACCGTTCGATGTCGTGATCAGGTTCTTGATCTCCTTGGCCGCTCCCGCGGAACGCTGCGCCAGTTCACGAACCTCCTGCGCGACAACGGCAAAGCCCTTGCCCGCATCACCGGCACGGGCGGCTTCCACGCCGGCATTCAGGGCCAGAAGGTTGGTCTGGAAGGCGATCTCGTCGATCACGCCGATAATGTTGGAAATCTCATCGGCGGATTTGGCGATCTGCTCCATCGCGGAGACGGCTTTCTGCACCACTTCTCCGGACTTTTCCGCGCCGATCTTTGCGCGGCTGACGAGCTGACCCGCTTCCTGGGCGCGTTTGGTGGAATCCTTCACCGTGACGGTGATCTCTTCCAGCGCCGCCGCGGTTTCTTCAACGGCTGCCGCCTGCTGCTCCGTACGTCTTGCCAGATCGTCTGCGGCAGACCTGATCTCGCCCGCACCGGCATCGATGCCGCGCGCATTCTGCGCCACCTGGGTCAGCGTCGATTGCAGCTGTTCGGCCGCCCTGTTGAAGTCGCCGCGAATGCCGTCGAGGCCGGATGCGAAAGGTTGAGCAATGCGGTAAGTCACGTCGCCCTGGGAAATCTTCGAAAGGGCCGTGGCAAGGTTATCGACGGCGAACTGCACGTCGGCGGCTTCCCTGGCCTTCTGTTTTTCGCGCTCGATCCGGTCTTTCTCCGAAGTCGAGCGGTTGGCTTCCGTCTCGTTCTCAAGCCGGATGCGCTCGATTGCATTCTCACGGAACGCCTGAACGGCAGCGGCCATCTGGCCGACTTCATCCTTGCGGTCCATTCCGTCGATTTCGCTTGCCGTATCACCGGCCGCCAGAGATCCCATGCGGGCGCGAAGCCGCGCAATCGGGGTGGTGATGCCACGCGAGGAAACAAACAGGCCGAGTGCGATCAATGCCAGCGAAATGAGTGCTATGCTGACCAGAGCTGTCCAGATCGTCGTATTCGTGCTGGCGGTGAGCTGCTGCCTGCCATCATTCATCACCTGAATAAGCTGCTCGTTGCCCGCGCTGATCTTCGGCGACACTTCGCCGATTTTCCGAAGGACGTTCAGCGCCATCTGCTGCGCTTCGGCGGTTTTTCCCGCCTGCATCAGGGTGATGACCTGATTGCCGATTTCCTCGACTTCAACGACACCTTTCAGGATATCGCGGGCGGCATCCGTGCGGGCCGGCACCAGTTCCATGATTTTGTTCTGGCGTTCTTCGAGTTGTTTGCGGTCTGCCCTGAAAGTCTTGACCGCCGATTCGAAATCGCTGCCGGCCGGATCATTAAGGCTGGCGCGAAGCATCTGCATGCCGAGTGCATTGAGATTGCCGCTGGTTCTGGCGTTCAGTACCGCCGCAAGAGCCTCATTGGCGATGAAATCGCTATAGACCTGATCGGTATTTTTGTATTGCAGGCTGACGTAGCTAATTCCGGACAGCGACATCAAACTCATCAGCGAAATGACAAAAACGACCTTCGTTTTTATCTTGGTATTCTTCAGGAAAGACATGAATGGCCTCAAGGCAAGCGCTCCGCCAGCCGCCCGTTAGGGAGGCCGGGGAAACATAAAATGAAACATCGCGGGTAGCTGTTGCCCCTCCTCATGGGGCGACAAGCGGATGCCCTTGTCCGAGCTGCCACGAGGCAGACCGAGGGGGCCGCTTGTTCTACCGGCTCCGCCGATGAAACCTTGGAACCTGCCTGTTTAGATTTCACAAAACCACTGAATGAAGTGTTACCTAATATATGCAAGTGCTCATAATTCGCTGCGCTGCAACCTTATTCGAGAAGCGATTTCGGGTGGAGCACCGTCAGTTTTCGACGAACAGTTTTTCGACTGCAAAATCGATGAAAACCCGCAGCCTTGGAGCCATGAACCGGGCAGACGGCCAGACTATCGAGAACTGACCCGGCGCGGCGAGATGTTCGTTCAAGACTGGCTCGAGCAGACCATCCCGGATGGCGTCCATCGCCAGAAATTCAGGCATGTAGGCGAGGCCCATCCCATCGATCGCCGCCGCCCGTATCGCTTCCATATTGCCGCAGGTGAGAGCGACACGCATGGTCGACAGGGGGTTATCACCATCTTCCAGCAGCCATTCCTGAAACTTGCCGGAGGTCGGAAAGCGGAACCGCAAAGCTTCATGGTTCGAGAGTTGGTCAGGATGACGGGGCATGCCCATTCGTTGAAAATAGGCTGGCGACGCGCATAAAACGAAACGGAACGGTCCCAGACGTCGTGCGATCAGGCTCGAATCGTCAAGCTCGCCGCTGCGGATTGCCGCATCGAAGCCGCCTTCGATCAGATCGACCCGCCTGTCGTTGAAGTCGAGTTCCAGCTCGATATCAGGATATCGTCGACGGAATTCAGGCACGATCGGCAGCAGAAATCGGTAGCCGATCGTCGGAAGCGTCACCCGCAGACTGCCGCGCGGCAGAGCCTGATTATCCGTGACCGCCTCATGGGCGTCGCGCAGATCGGTCAAGATGGCGCGATACCGCTCAAACAGCATCGCCCCTTCATTGGTCAGCGTGACCTTTCGTGTGGTGCGGTTGAACAGCCGCACGCCCAACGACGCCTCCAGCCGGGCGATACTTTTTCCGACCGCAGACGGTGACAGTCCGAGGCTTTGCCCGGCCTTGGCGAAATTAAGCCTTTCGGCAACGCGCACAAAAGCATCGATCTCGCTCAACTTATCCATAGTCGTTTATTAGAGAATTTTGATCCGCAATGAAAGGCCGACAAGGCCGATTATCGAACTGCATTCGTCGGATGAGAATGTCGCGACATCATTTTCACTATCGGAGTTCGCATGATCGACACTTCTTACAGGCCATCCGTCAGCCGAAATTCGGTTTTGGCGGCGGTATGTCTCGCCGCCCTGACACTTCCCTTGAACTTCTCCGCCGGCGCGGTCGCCACGCCGGCGATTGGACGCGATCTTGGCGGGTCGCCGGAATCTCTTACCTGGATCACCAACGCTTTCATGCTGGCTTTCGGAAGCCTGTTGATGGCGGCCGGCGCGCTGGCGGATCGATATGGCAGACGGCGCGTGTTTCTGATTGGCCTTGCGCTATTTGTCGGCTTTTCCTTCGCGCTTGGGCTGGCGCCTTCAGTCTGGATCATCGACCTGTTACGCGCCGGTCAGGGCGTGGGTGCTGCTGCCGCACTGGCTGGCGGAACGGCGGCGCTGGCGCAGGAATTCGACGGCCATGCCAGAACGCGCGCCTTTGGGCTATTGGGAACGACCTTCGGCGTCGGGCTTGCCTCCGGTCCGCTGCTGACGGGATCGATGATCGAGACCGTCGGATGGCGGGCGATATTCCTCGCCGGCGGCCTGATCGGCCTTCTGGCCCTGGTCCTCGGCCCGCCACGGATGCGAGAAACGAAAGATCCCGATGCTGCGCAGCTCGACTGGCCGGGAGCAGCGAGTTTTACCCTCACACTCACTCTGTTCACCGTGATGATGATCGAGTTGCCTGTTCTCGGGCCTACTGGCGTTACCGTTTTCAGCCTCGGATTTGCGATTTCGCTCGCGGCCTTCATCATGATCGAGATGCGGACGGCGCGGCCGATGCTGGACCTGTCGCTGTTCCGTTATGCGCGGTTTGTGGGTGTGCAATTGTTGCCGATCGCCACCTGCGCCTGCTTCGTCGTTCTTCTGGTTATCATTCCCTTGCGCCTGATCGGCATCGAGCAACAGGGAGCGATCAAGGCGGGGCTTATCATGCTGGGACTGTCGGCCCCGATGCTTGTCGTACCCATCGCGGCGACGATGTTGGCCCGTCATGTTTCACCCGGCCTGCTCTGCGGCACCGGCCTGCTGATCGCCGCTGCCGGCCTCGTCTGGCTTGCCGGTTTCACCGCAGAAGATGGCAGCATGATCGTTCTGCCCATGCTCGTCATCGGCATTGGAGCCGGCCTGCCCTGGGGCCTGATGGACGGCCTGTCCGTCGGCGTCGTGCCGGTGGAACGCGCGGGAATGGCGACGGGCATATTCAGCACTGTGCGGGTTGCCGGTGAAGGCATTGCGCTGGCAATCGTCAGCGCTGCTCTTTCCGCCTTGATTTCAGCCTCGCTCGGACGGTTGACACCCCTCTCCGCATCTCTTTTAAACGAGACAGGGCAACGGCTGGCAGTCGGCGACCTGAGCGGGGCTGCGGCAATATCGTCCCACATCGGGGATGGTGTCTTGGGTGACGCCTATCAGACTGCGTTTTCGACGCTTTGCTGGTGGCTTGCCGCAGTGACGGCGCTCTGCGGGATCGCAATTTTCATCCTGCTGCCGAATGCTGCGACGGTCGCAAACGGTGAGGTCGAGCAACAGACAGCCGCGCAAGGGTAGAGACCGAAAACCCACGGACGCGCGCGGGGCGCGTCGGCCTATCCTGTGATGTGTGCCGGCTGCTATAGCCGACACACTGTGCATTCGATCAAGCCAGATGCTGGTTGAAGAAGCCGGCGATCCGGTCGAACGGGATTTTGTCCGCGCGATCGTAAAGATCGACGTGATGGGTATCCGGAATGATTACGAGTTCTTTCGGTTCAGCTGCGGCGGCGAAAGCAGTTTCACTGAAGTAGCGGGAATGCGCCTTCTCGCCATGGATAATCATGACCGGACGCGGAGATATCTCGGCGATATAGGTCAGGATCGGCATATTCATGAACGACAGCGGTGTGGTCTGCGACCAGGCATTGCCGGAATTGACGGCACGCGCATGATAGCCACGCGGCGTCATGTAGTAGTCGTGGTAGTCGATCAGGAACTGCGCTTCGCCACCCTTTAGTTCGTTATAGGCCGGCTGGTAGGCGGGCGTTCCCTTCTCGGCGTCCACCCAGCGCTGCCGGCTCATCTGCTCCAGCGCCTGTGTGCGTTGCTCAAGGGTGACGCTGTCATTGTAGCCTTTCGACATCACCCGCGTCATGTCGTACATGGTGCTGGCCACGACGGCCTTCACGCGCTTGTCTGAAGCAACCGCATTCAACGCCATGCCACCCCAGCCGCAAATACCGATGACGCCGATACGTTCGCGATCGACATAAGATTGCAGGCCGATGTAATCCACCGCCGCGCTGAAATCCTCGGTATTGATATCAGGCGAAGCAATGTTGCGAGGCTCGCCACCACTTTCTCCGGTATAGGACGGATCGAACGCCAGCGTGGCAAAACCGCGCTCCGCCATGGTCTGCGCGTAAAGTCCCGAGGACTGCTCCTTCACGGCACCGAACGGACCGCTGATGACGAGGGCCGCCAATGGCTGACTTCCGCGGTTCTTCGGCAGGTAAAGGTCGCCCACCAGGGTGATGCCATAGCGGTTTTTGAACGAGACCTTCTCGTGGTCAACATTGTCGCTCTTCGGGAACACCTTGTCCCAGGCAGCTGTCTGGGCGAAGGCCGGTGTCGTGCCTGCAGCCTGCACCATGCCGATTGCGGCAACGGCGATGCCCGTTGCCTTCATCAGGTTGCGCCTGCCGGTGTTGACTGTCTCGGTGGTTTTAATGTCGTTGGTCATGGGAGGTCTCCTGTGTGGATTAAATGCGTTCGATACGCAGCGGAAACTCCCCGGGGAGATGCAGCGCTTCATAACCTTGTTCGAAGCGTCCCAGCCGGATGAGGCCGGGATGCTTGTAGTCGGCATAGAACATCGCCAGATTGCCCCAGGGCATGTAATAACAGAGGTCGTATGGTCGCTTGTTGTCGAACGGCCCATGGCCTTCGACGGTGAGTTTTCGCGGCAGATGAGCGATCTTCTCGTTGGAACTGAAGTCGGCAATCTTGAGATCAAGCGGCAGCATGGATGCGAAGTCGCGCGCCGATGGATTGTCGTAAAGTACGGCAATCATCGTGTTTTTTCCTGATGTCAGCTTGATTTTCACTTCAGTCCGCTCCTGATTGTTCGGGCCGCTTTTACTGAAAGCCCGGCCGGGGACGATGATTGCAGCGATTGCCAGCGCCAGCAGTTCACGTCGTTTCGCATGGGCAAATCTCATGCGCCTGCTGGTCTCCGTGTCACCCGCCAGGCGACAAGGGAAACGAGCGAGGAACAGCTGAGCAGCAGCGCGCTCATGGTGAAGGCCGACCACCACCCGAAAGCGTCGAATAAAACCCCGCCGAACGAGGCTCCGGCCGTAATCGCCAGCTGGATGACAGCGACCTGCAGCCCGCCGCCCGCCTCGGCGTCATCGGGGAGAATACGGCTGAGCCACGTGCCCCAGCCGACGGGCGCGGCGGTTCCAAGAAAACCCCAGCCGACAAGTGCGGCGACGACGGCAATTTTCACATCGCCCAAGGCGACCATGACAAGAGCGATACCGGCCATCAGCAAAGGGATGATCACGAGAATGCTGAACAGGCGTTTGTGCAGCAGCCTTCCGATGACCCATGTCCCGACAGCCCCCGCCAACCCCATGATCAAAAGGAGAAACGACAGCGTTTCGATTCCTACCTGTGTGACCTTTTCAAGAAATGGCCGCAGATAGGTGAAAAGCGCGAACTGCCCCATGAACAACAGGAAGATCGCGGTCATGCCTGCCGCGACAGGCGGGCGGGCGAGCAACCGGAAAACATTGGCGGATTTGCGTTCGCTCCGGGGTGGAAGTGCAGGCAGGGTGATCCACTGCCACAGGAGCGCCAGCAGCCCGATCGGCACGACCAGAAAGAAGGCGCCGCGCCAGCCGATATAGGCGCCCAGCAGGCTTCCGAGTGGCGCAGAAACCGTTGCCGCAACGGCGTTACCGGCGTTGAGCAAAGCTAGCGCCTTTGGCACTTGCTCGCGGGAAACGAGCCGCATCACAATGGCGGTGGACATCGACCAGAAGCCGCCGATCGAAATGCCGAGCAATGCCCGGCCGAGCATCAAAACGGGGAAAGACGGCGCAAAGGTCACGACCAGACCCGATACCATCAGCAGCGCCGTGAGGCCGAGGACGACGATACGCCGGTCAAGCCGCTGCGTCAGGCTGGCAATGAACAGGCTGGTCACCACCGCAAAAATACCCGAGATGGAAATCGCCTGCCCCGTATTTCCTTCCGAAACCCCGAGATCGGCGGCAATCGGCGTGAGCAGGCTGACGGGCATGAATTCCGACGCGATCAATACGAAAGCGCACAGCGTCATGCACAGAACGGCGCTCCACGCCGCGCCTTTGCTTTCTATGTTTTCATTATAGATAAGGGTCACTCGTTCGGTCCCGTCGAAATTTGTTTCTGTGTTCGGACCGGAAGATATTGCCGGGAGACTTTGCCGACAATCCGTGCTAATCCGCATGAACTTATCGAAACTCAATATCAATCGAGGCTTTGATGCAGCGCGAGGACATGAAGGACCTGCTGTGGTTCATGGAGGTGGCCAAGGAACGCAGCTTCACAAAGGCTGCGGCGACGCTTGGAACGTCGCAATCGACATTGAGCTATACCATCAAGCAGCTGGAGGCCCGATTGGGCGTTCGTCTTTTGACAAGGACGACACGCAGCGTTGCAACGACAGACGCCGGCGAGCGGCTGTTTCTGTCACTTGCGCCACGATTTGAGGGCATTGCAGCCGATCTGGTGGACCTCGTCGCTTTCAGGGAAAAGCCCTCCGGCACCGTGCGCCTCACCCTGTCCGACCACGCTTTGCAGATGACCGTCTGGCCGAAATTGGCCCGTGTTCTTTCGGACTATCCGGACATCCATGTCGAGCTTTATAGCGACAACGGCATGCGCAATATCGTTGAGGAGCGCTTCGACGCCGGCGTGCGCTTAGGGGAAAGCGTCGACAAGGACATGATCGCAGTGCGGATCGGCCCGGACTGGCGTCTCAGGGCCGTGGCTTCACCGGACTACTTTTCAAGGCACGGCATCCCGGCCACACCGCAAGATCTGGTCGGCCATACCTGCATCAACACACGCCAGGCAACCTGGGGCGGATTTTACGCCTGGGAGTTTGAGAAGGACGGACACGAGCTGCGCGTCAGGGTTGACGGCCAGTTGAGCTTCAATTCCTCGATGTCCCAGATCGATGCGGCCATAAAGGGTTACGGGATCGCTTACGTTCCGGAGGATATCGTTGAGGAACATATCACTGAGGGCAGATTGCAGGCGGCTCTCGATAACTGGAGCGAGCCCTTCACCGGCTACCATCTGTATTACCCCAGCCGACGCCAGATGTCGCCAGCGATGAAGGTGATCGTCGATGCCCTTCGGCATCATGTTTGATACACCATGACGATGCTACGTCATGATCCGAATAATCCCAATGTCAAAACAGGAGAACCGCTAACATGACAGTACCAACACCATCATTGGCGGCCTTGGCCGAAGAGCAAAAGTCGCTGGAGCTGTCGGCATTCAACTACGAGTTCGCCTGGACGCTGGGAAAACGAATTCGTCACAGGGCGTATGAGGGCAATTTGCCGGTGGCTATCGAGGTTCGCCACGGCATGGACGTTGTTTTTGCAACGCTTGTCGGCGGCGCAACGATCGACAATTTCGACTGGACTCGCCGGAAATGCGCAGCAGTTCACCGTTTCCATCGCAGCTCGCTGCAGCTCAGACTGGAGGCGGAGGAAGGTGGTTATGATTTCAATCAAAAATTCAAGCTTCCGCCGGCCGATTACGTCGCAAGTGGCGGCGGCGTTCCATTGATACTGAAAGGTGGAACGCTCATCGGTACAGTTGCGGTCAGTGGCCTTCCCAATGTCGAAGACCACAATCTCGTGGTGGCCGTTCTCAGGGAGCTCCTGTCATAGATGGCAATTGCGGCTTGGCAGTCGAAGCGACCGCATCAGAGAAAATTCAGTCAGATACTGGGATTTGCGATATTTTGTCGTAGACGACGGCTTGCGGAATATCCGCCACCATTTGTCTTGCGGTGGCCACCAGTTGTTCCACTTCGAAGATGACCGGCCGGCCGGCCGCCGTGACGAGGCCCCACTGGAACGGTATGTGGAATGAAAGGGGCAGAACGCGGACCCCTTCCACCGGCAGACCCCAGAGGGTGATCGATTCGACGATGGCGACGCCGAGCCCCATGCGCGCCAGCGAAAGGGAAACATAGGTCGCATTGCTGTCGATGACAGAGGAAAGATCGACACCGAGACTGGAAAGTACGTCGTTGATCCGCATGCGAAGGCGGAAGGGGTTGGCGGAGGCGATAAGCCGGTGTCCGGCAAGGTCCTCCGCAGAGATCACCGCCTTTTGCGCCAGTGGATGATCCTCCGCAACCACGGCCACGCATGGCACCTCCCCCAGCCAGTGAATGTCGATGCCGGGATTGTCGAGCGGAAGGCTGACCGCACCCAGATCCGCCGTGCCGGCCATCACTGCCTGCACGACATTTTCCGAAGAAATGCTCTGCAGATGCACGTGATCGGGAAACCTGTCGGCCGGCAGGGCCGCGAGCGCCCTCGGCAGAAGGCTGGAGGCAATCGCCGGAATGGCCGCCACCTCGATGGCCGTGCGGCGCGCGGCCCGGATGTGCCGTGCGCTTTCGCTGATCGTTCTGAGGCCGCTGAGAAACAGCTCCGCCTGGGCAAAAAAGGCGACACCCTTTTCGGTAGGGGTGATGCGCGGGCCGTTGCGATGCAGCAGCGCAAAACCGATTTCGCCCTCAAGGTCCTGAATGAGGCGCGTGACGACGGGTTGCGACTTGCCCAGCGCTTTTGCAGCACCGGTAATGCTGCCGATCGAAACCACCGCCACGAAAGCCTCGAGCTGCCGCGTATCGAGATAGTCAGACACCATTTTCCACTCCACCCCGAGACATGTGTTTTTCCGTATCGTCAACGCGCTATACCGGCCGGTTCGCCCGTCTGCAACCAAAGCGCCGCACGCCGGTCAAAGGGATCGAGAGTAGCGCCAAACCCGGCCACAAGCGCCCGCAGAACCATCGGCTTTTCGGCGTGATAAAGCGGCCATTCGCCATTCGGCGCGGCGGGCCGTTCGTCCTTTATGAATGAGACCCACAGTTGGTGGATTGCCTTAGCAAAATCCGTATCCGTCACCCGTTGACGCTCCGGCAGGTCACGGCTGTTGGAGCCATCGCGATACCAGACGGAGCCGACTTCCGCCCCGTGCGGCGCACCCAGTTCATCGGCCTCCAGTGGGCCGTAGAGATATTTATAGACCGGGTTGAAACGGGCATGCAGCCTGGCGAAACGGATAGCGGGGAGCTGGAAAACCAGATCGCCGGCAACCGCGCGCCAGATGCCGCGTGCACTGTGGCCCGGCAAGGCGGCACGATAGCGTTCGACAATGCCGGAACCGGCAAGGCCAAGCGGCAGAACACGCTCATGCAGCAGTTTCGCGCAGAGTGTGAAATCCATCTTCGGCTGCGCCGTCGCGTGGGTAACGTACTCTCCCGTCGTGCAGCCGATCATCATCGGCACGGCGGCGGTGCGCCCTGCCTGCGCGGCAGTTTCCGGGTGTTCCGACAGGCTCACCCCATCGACAACAGGCACAAATGGCACGCCGAGCATCGCCGCCGTCCCGTCGCGGGCAAAATCATGCTGCCCATAGGACTGGTTGCAGAGATCGCGCTGGATTTCGAGCAGCCTGTCCATTGGAAGAGCCGCAAGCGACGCATCGTCCGTATCTGCCGCCGCCAGAAAGCGGTGCGAGAGTTTGGCGGCGTCCTCAAGGGACGCAATTGCCGTGCTTGCCCCGCTCTGCGGCATGGCCCGGTGAAAAAGCCCTTTCGCCCGAGGCATGGCCATCAGCGTCGCGACCGCAAAGCCGCCCGCCGAGCGCCCTGCCAGCGTCACGCGGTCAGGATCGCCACCGAAGGCGGCGATATTGTCGCGCACCCATTCGAGCGCGGCAATGAGATCGAGCAGACCGCGATTGTCAGGCTTGCCCTCGACATGGAGGAAACCCAGTGCACCGAGGCGATAATTGACCGTGACCTCAACGATGCCGCTTGCCGCGAAAGCGCCGCTCTGCAGCACCGGCTCATTGGCCGAACCGACCGCATAACCGCCGCCATGGATCCAGAACAACACCGGCGACCGGCCCGCCGGGTCCGGCGTGCGGATGTTGACGGTGAGAAAATCCTCGCCGAATGCAAGTTTAGAGGTCGCAGCGGTGCCGACCGGACCATAGGTCGGGATTTGTGGACAGACGGGGCAAAGCCGGGTGGCATCGCGCACATCCTGCCACGGCAAAACCGGCTGCGGCGCTTCGAAACGCCGCTCCGGCATGACTGGCGCGGCATAGGGCACGCCGAGAAAGGCGTGAATGCCGTTTTCCCTGATACCCTGCAGCGCGCCGGCTGCCACTTGAACAATCGTCATGTCACAGCACCTTGCGCAATCCAATCAGCCGCTCCACCGCCACGACCACACCGACGGAAATGAGGATGAGGATGACGGAAAGAGCGGCAATCTGCGGATCGGTGGAATATTCAAGATAATGATAAATTTCAGTCGGTAGCGTCGAAGACTTCACAGAGACGATGAAGAGTGAGATCGTCGCTTCGTCGAAGGAAATCAGGAAGGCGATGACCGCGCCGGCGATGAGGCCGGGTCGCACGAGCGGCAGCGTGATGCGCCACAATACCATGGCGGGCGATGCGCCGTGAACGCGCGCCGCTTCCTCGATACGGCGATCCACCGCCATCAGGCTCATGGTGATGGTGCGCACCGTATAGGGCGTGGTGATGCCGAGATGGGCGAGGAAGATGCCGGTATAGCTGTCGAGCAGGCCAAGCGGCCCAAGCACCAGCATCACACCCACGGCCAGCACGATATGCGGCACGAGGAAGGGTGCAAGGATCAGAAAATTGAGCGCGCCCTTGCCGCGGAATTCGTGCCGCGACAGCGCCAGAGACAGAAGCAGCCCCGCAAAGATCGACACGAAACCGACGAGCAGGCCGATGCCGAGGCTTCGCCAGAAGGCGCTGATGAACTTGGCATTGGCGAACACCTTGGCATAGGAGCCGAAGGAGAAACTTTCCGGCGGAAACGCCAGATATTGCCGCGTATCGAAAGAAATGATCAGAACGACGATGATCGGCGCCAGAAGAAACAGATAGAGCAGCGTCAGCAGCAGCGCGTGGGCGAGACGTCCGAATTTCGCGTCCATGGTCGGCCTCACGTCTCAAGCGCGCGCATGGCGCGCTGGTAAATCACGATCACGCTGCCGAACAGGACGAGCAGCAGCACGGAAAGTGCGGCCGCCAACGGCCAGTTCAGCGTCACCGTCGCCTCGTTATAAACCTCCGTGCCGATGACGAAGACACGGCCACCGCCCATGAGGCGCGGCGTGACGAAGGAGGAGATGGCCAGCACAAAGACCAGAAGGGCGGCGGTCAGAACGCCGGGCAGCGACAGCGGCAGCACGATGCGAGTAAACACCCGCAGCCGGTTTGCCCCGAGCATGGCGGCGGCCTCCTCAAACTGCGTGTTCAGCCGGCCGAAACCGCTCAGCATCGCAAGGATCGCATAGGGCATCAGGATTTCGACCAGTGCGACGGTCGCGCCGAAATAATTATTGGTCAGCCGGACGACGCCGTCCGTCAGCCCGGAGGATTGCAGCGCCGTGTTGATCACACCCCTGTCCCCCAAAATGACCATCCAGCCATAGGTGCGCACCACCGAAGAGGTGAGAAGCGGCGCAACGGCAAGTGCGGTCAGCACACCGCGCCAGCGGCTCTGGGTGCGGGCAAGAAAGAGAGCGATGGGATAGGAAAGAACGACCGCCAAAACCGCGACATTCACGCCGAGATAAAGCGTGTTCCAGGCGATTTTCCAGTAGAAAGGGTCGAAAAGAACGGTGCGGTAGGATTCGAGCGTCCAGTCGCCGCCGCGAAGGGCGGCCATCGCCGAGGACGCGAACGATGCCCGCACCAGCCAGATGAGCGGCAACAGGAAGGTCGTCAGCAGCGCGACAAGACCCGGCAGGAGCAGAAGAAGCAGGATGCCGCGATGCGATGCACCGCCACTGGCAGAATGGCTTGCCACCGCCATCAGGCCGCCTCCCCGATCAGCGTCACATCCTCGGGCGCAACGGAAAGCGTCACCCGCTCCCCCCTGGCCGGCAGGGCGGCGGCATGGGTCGGCAGATCGGCCTGCAGGCGATGCTCGCCCGCGCGCACGCCGAGCGTCAACACCTGCCCACGATAGGTAACGTGTTCGACGATGCCGGAAAAGGCGTTGACGCCTTCGCCCAGCACGAAGCGGTGCGGGCGGACCAGAAACCGCGCTTTCTGGCCAGCAGGGATTGCGCCTGAGAAATGCAGGACACCGAGACCGGGGATTTCCGCCCGGCCCGGCGCAACCACGGTACCCGCGAGAAACGAACCGGCACCGATGAAGGAGGCGACGAAATCCGTTTTTGGCCGGTCAAAAATCTCGCGCGGCGTGCCGATCTGCTCCAGCCGCCCTTCCGACATGACAGCAAGCCGGTCGGCCATAGACAGGGCTTCATCCTGATCATGGGTGACGAAAATGCTGGTAACGCCGGTGCGGTTCTGGATGTCGCGGATTTCATCGCGCATCTCATCGCGCAGTTTCGCATCGAGATTGGAGAGCGGCTCGTCGAACAACAGCAGCGCAGGTTCGATGACGAGCGAGCGGGCGATCGCCGCCCGCTGCTGCTGGCCGCCGGAAAGCTGGGAGACACGCCTTTCGCCAAGGCCGGAAAGCTTGACCAGATCAAGCGCCCTCGCCACGCGGTCCTTGCGCTCCGATTTTGGAATGCCGCGCATTTCCAGCCCGAAGGCGATGTTTTCCGACACATTCATATGCGGAAACAGGGCATAGGCCTGAAACACCATGCCCATATTGCGCTTATGGACGGCGGTTGCGGAGATATCGCGGCCATCCAGCCGGATTTCGCCCGATGTTGCCGGGATAAGACCGGCGATCATACGCAGGATCGTCGTCTTGCCGCAGCCGGATGGCCCCAGCAGCGCCAGCATTTCCCCGCGCGGCAGGGAAAGGCTGACGTGATCCACGGAGGGCTTGAGGGCGCCCGGATAGGTCTTCACGAGATTGTCGATCTCGACATGATGATCGGCCATGGCGTCCTCTGCTTCCTGTCTCAATTGGCCGCGATGACCTCGCGGTTGATCCGCTGTATCCATGCCGAATATTTGTCCGCCACGAAGCTCCAGTCGAGCGAAGACTGCGCTGCCTGCGCTTCCTTGCTGCCATATATGCGTGCGGCGACCGGCTCGCTCAGAGAAACCTTGCTGTTGACCGGGCCGTAGAAGCTCTTTTCGGCGAATGTCGCCTGCGCCTCGGCGCTCAGCGCATAATTCACGAAAAGCTCGGCGGCCTCCTTGTTGGCGGAACCTTCGACGAGACCGATCGTGTTCGTCTGGCCGATGGAGCCTTCCTTCGGCAGGCCTACGCCGATCTTGCCGCCCTGCGTGTCATGCAGATATTGCGCGCGGCCATTCCAGCAAATGGAAAGATCAACTTCGCCGCTCTGCACCACCGCATAACAATCCGGCGCCGGCTCGAAGGTCGAGACGCTCGGCGCAATCTCTTTCAGGAAATCGATGCCCGGATCGATGGAGGTCTTGTAGTCGCCGCCCTTCAACTTGGTGAGGATCGGCAGCAGAATGACGCCGCGGGTATCGGAAAGCTTGGCGGCGATCTTTCCCTTGTATTTCGGATCGGCAAGATCGGCCCAGCTTGTCGGCGGCTCCTTCACCGTTTCGGTATTATAAAGGATGGCAAGATTGTCCTGCGAGAACGCGATGGCGCGGTCGCCGTCGATGCGCGCCCATTCCGGCTGGTCTGCAAGGTTCGGCACCTTGGCGGCGTCGAGCCTGGTGAACAATTCTTCCTTGTTCGCCTTGATCGCAACTGAAACGTCGATCAGGGCGACATCGACCTTCGGCTCGGCGCGCTGAAGGGTGAGCAACGCCAGCGTTTCGGCCGAATTCTTGCTCTGTTGATAATTCACCTCAATGCCGGGATGCTGGGCCTTGAAGGTGTCGATGATGAATTTCTGATAGTTATCCGCAAAGACGCCGGAGAAGCCGACGATATTGACGGTGCCTTTCGTCGCATCCTGCGCAAAGACGGTGCCCGAGAGCGATGCGATCCCGGCGGCAACGATGCCGGCGACAATCGCGGCCTTACGGCGCTGATGAGCATTTTTCATTTCAATTGCCTCCGTTTTTTTTGATATTGTCAGTTTATGGGCCGCCAGGCGGCATCCAGCACGCGCAGCCAGTTCTGGCCGAGAAGTTTGAGAACGAGCGTTTCGCTCCAGCCGCGCGCCAGCATGCGGGCGGTGATATTGGGAACCTCGCCAATGCGCTCGATGCCCTTCGGCTTGGAAATCTTGACGGTCGCGAATTCCGTCAACGTGCGCGCCGTGCCCTTGTCACGGTTGGCCCAGAGCTGCCAGGGACCGGGGCGCGGCCGCTCCTGCGAGAAATCCGTGCCGATGCCGACATGATCTTCGCCGACGAGATCAATGACATAGGCCATGGCATCGAGATAATCCTCGACCGTCGCATCATTTCCGGCAGCAAGACCCGGTGCAAAAAGACTGATGCCGATAATGCCGCCCTTTTCGGCGCAGGCCGTCAAAAGTTCATCCGGCTTGTTGCGCTTCACATCGCGCAGCGCGCGCGGCAGCACATGCGAGATGCAGACCGGCGATTTCGAGCGGGCGATGACATCCGCCGTGGTTCTGTCGCCGACATGGCTGAGATCGCAGACCACGCCGACGCGGTTCATCTCCCCAAGCACTTCGCGGCCGAAGCCGGTCAGGCCGCTGTCGTTTTCTTCGAGATAACCGGCACCGGAATAGTTCTGGGTATTATAGGTGAGTTGCATGATGCCGACGCCGAGATCCTTGAATATCTCGACATAATCAAGCCTGTCCTCAAGCGGCGAGGTGTTCTGCCAGCCGATGATGATGCCCGTCTTGTTTTCCGCCTTGGCCGCGTGAATATCGGCCACCGTGCGCACCGGGCGGATCAGGTCGTCGTTTTCGCGCAGAAAACGTTTCCATTCGCTGACATAACCGATGCCCTCGCGGAAATTTTCCCAGATCACGCTCGAAACGTTGACGGCGGTGAGGCCGCCCGCGCGCATGTCCTCGAATATCGAGCGGCTCCACTGGCAGGTTTGCAAACCGTCGATGACAATGGCTTCATTATGGAGTTTTGCGGCATCGGTCATGCGGATGTCCTCACGGCGGATGAAAATTGCTGCTTGAGCGCCCCAAGGGCGCGGCTGGCGAATTCCAGACGGTCCTGCCCCCAGAAAAGCTCGCCGTTCACCACATAGGTCGGTGTTCCGAAAATGCCGAGGCGCTCGGCCTCAGCGAGATTTCCTTGCCACTCCGCCACGATGTCTTGCCGCTGCGGATCGCGCACCAGTGCCGCAGCTTCAGCACCGAGAACGGTCTGCGCGATAGTGCGGAGTGTGTCGAGATCGGCAATGTCGCGATCTTCGCTCCACAATGCGCGCTGGATGGCGAAGGACAGGCTGATCGCATCAAGACCGGCCTTCTGCGCGGCGATGACGAGCTGGGCTGCACGTTCGATGGTGGCGCAGGGGTAATATTTCGGTGCAAGATTGAGCGGCATGTCGAGATAACGACGCCACCGGTCCAGCTCCACGGCATGATAATTCTGTCGGGCATCCGGGCGGTTGCGCAGCGGAATGCCGCCATTGGCCTCAATGATGCGGATGGGGCGCAGCACGATGGCCGCCCCATGGGTGCGGGCGACTTCGACCGCCCGTGGCGCGCCGAAATAGGCCCATGGTGAGGAGATGCCGTAAAATATCTCCAGTTTCAGCACCGGTTCAGCCATTGGCATGCTCCCTTATCTTGTCCTGCGCATCCGCGTCGCGCCATTCCTCGCCGGTGATTTCAGCGGCGTCGTGGTTCATGAAAGTATCGAAATGGCGGGCGCGATCTTCCACGAACAGCGAACGGGCGATGCCCTGCGCCAGACGCTCCGCCCCCTGGCTGACGGCCGGAACGCCGCTGGTGATTTTCCCGTGGGACGGGACGGCCGGATAGGCAAAACAATGAATACGGGAAATTGTCTCCGCCTCCGTGGCGGGCAGACCCGGTTTCGGCAGAAATTCGAAGGCCGCGCCGAGATAAGGATAGGACCCCAGCGCATCGTTGCTCTGTCCGGCAGGCGGTCGATAGGCGTCGCGCCAGAGCAGGACGCGGCCGCTCAGGGTTGCAAATTCCGGCCGCCGGGCAAAATCGACATCAAAGCCGGTGGCAAAAATGATAGTATCCGCCGGATAGCGACCCTTCGGCGTCTCGATTTCCACCGCATCGCCCAGTTCGGTCAGGCTGAGGATGGGACTGGCCAGATGGAAGAAGGCGTTGGCGTGGCGCGAGACCCTGAGGACGCTGTGACGCGGCGGCGGTATCTGCGTGCGCTCCGCTTCGACCATGAAGGCCCAGCGATCTGCATCTGGCAGGCCGATATAACCATGGGTCATGCCAAGGCTGGCGACGCCGCCGAATTTTTCCACGCGCGGAATATCGGCTCTGCGAATGAAGAGATCGACGCGCGCAGCCCCTGCCTCCAGCGCTGCTGCCGCATTGTCCATTGCCGAAGCGCCGGCGCCGACCACGGCAACACGCTTGCCGCGCAATGCGCTCACGTCGAATATATCGCCGCTATGGCGCACGAAGCGGGCGGGCACCGTTTTCGCCACGTCCGGCAGGCGCGGCGCACCGAGACCATCAAGCCCCGTTGCCAAAATCACCCGACGCGCCAGAACATTGCTGCGGCCTTCCGGCCCCTGTAGTTCGAGGTCGAGCAGACCATCCTCACGCAAACCGAGGCCGGCAAGTTCGGTATCGTTGCTCACCGGCAGCGCCAGCACAGTGCGATACCAGACCATGTAAGCCATCCACGCTTCACGCGGGATAAGCTGCATCTCCTCATAAGCGGCTGCGCCGAACTGCGCTTCGAACCATGCGCGGAATGTCAGGGACGGCACGCCGAGAGCGGGACCTGCAAGTTCCTTGCGAGTGCGCAATGTTTCCATGCGCGCGCTCGTTACCCACGGCCCTTCCAGCCCGCTCGCCGCCTTGTCGAAAGCCCTGATATTATCGATCCCGGCAAATGACAGGGCGGCAAGCGCGGTGAGCCCGCAGAGCCCGGCACCGATGACGGCGACATCCAGCACCTCGGCACCGCCGAGATGGGTGCGCGGCACCCACGGCTTTGCCGGCCGCTCGAGCAGGGCAAGTTCCTGCGCAAGCTTCGCCTCGAGCGCCGGCAAGCCACCCGCATCAGCGGACACAGCATTGTTTTTGCGATCTTCAATCATGTTATTTCTGAATTAATGCGCGTTAAACATTCTATTTAAGCATTATAAGAAACACAGAAGTGCGAATGCGGAAAGCAAAATTCTTCTAATCATTTGCGGTTTTCAGCAAATTTTGGCGCAAGCCGCCGGAAGCGCGGCTCGGTCGCCCGCCTGTCGCGGCCAACTGGGGGTGAAGCTCTTGCCCCACCGGCCACGCTATCTCGCGAAATAAAGAATTTCGGAAAAAATCTTTCGGTTTGCAAATCATAATCGGAATAGTCTTTGCCGCGCCAAGTCCCCGGCAGGGATATCGTCGCGATGACGACCGGGCCTGCCTTCGCCTGCCAGAGACCATCGGCAAGACCAGCAGCCCGGATCAGAACCCACGACGAAAGAGTGAAGCCCCATGGCAAATGATCGCAAACTGCATCTCGGCGCCTTTATGCGGCCCGTCAGTCTCCACACTGGCGCATGGCGCTATCCGGGTTCCTTCCCGGATGCGAATTTCAATTTCGCCCATCTGGCGCGCTTTGCACAGCAGCTTGAAGCCGCGAAATTCGACGCCTTCTTCATGGCCGATCATCTGGCGGTGCTGAACATGCCGACGGAAGCCCTGCGCCGCAGCCATACCGTGACGTCTTTCGAGCCATTTACGCTGCTTTCGGCGCTCGCCGCTGTTACTTCCCGCATCGGGTTGGTCGCCACCGCATCCACCACATTCGATGAGCCCTATCATGTGGCACGGCGTTTCGCCTCGCTCGATCACCTCAGCAATGGCCGCGCCGGATGGAACATCGTCACCACCTCAAACCCGGATGCGGCGCGGAATTTCGGCCGCGACGAGCAGCCTGATCACACCGAGCGTTATGGGCGGGCGCGCGAATTCTACGATGTCGTCACCGGTCTCTGGGACTCCTTCGCTGACGACGCCTTCATCCGGGATGTCGATAGCGGGTTGTTCTTCGATCCTGAACAAATGCATGTGCTCAATCACAAGGGACCGGAATTTTCCGTGCGCGGGCCGCTTAATATCGCCCGTCCGGTGCAGGGCTGGCCTGTGATCGTTCAGGCCGGCGCATCCGAGCCGGGACGCCAGCTTGCCGCCGAAACCGCCGAGGTGGTTTTTGCGGCAACACCCACGCTTGCGGCAGGAAAGGCCTTTTATAAGGACGTCAAGGACAGGACTGTCGCCGCAGGCCGTTCCCGCGATGACATTGTCATCCTGCCGGGCGCTTTCGTGCTGGTCGGCGAGACCGTGGAAGAGGCGAGAGCCAAACGCGCCAAGCTGGACAGTCTCGTCCATTATGACAGCGCCATTGCCTCGCTGTCGATCGCGCTCGGTCACGATGTTTCCGGCTTCGACCCCGATGGTCCGCTGCCTGATATTCCGGAAACGAATGCCAGCAAATCAAGCCGTGAAAGGGTCATCGAACTCGCCAGAATCGAAGGACTGACGGTGCGCCAGCTGGCCCAGCGGCTGGGAGGCTATGCCGGTCTCGCCTTCGTCGGCACACCCAAAACCATCGCCGACGAGATGGAGCAATGGCTCCACGAAGAAGGCTCGGACGGTTTCAACGTCACCTTCCCCTTCCTCCCCGTCGGCCTCGACGACTTCACCACCCAAGTGGTGCCGGAACTGCAACGGCGTGGGCTGTTTCGAAAGGACTATGAGGGGCCGACCTTGCGTGACCATCTGGGGCTGCAACGGCCGGCCAATCGTTTTTTCCCTTAAATAACGGGCCATCGCGCCGATTGCGACAAAGCTAGGGAGATTTTCCACACCCGCCCTGAAGTTTGGCATGAGGTTCCAGAAGGGCGGATTGACCTCAAAAACACCCGCCCGTACCTTTTAATTACACAAAATACATAAATTAGGTGAATTAATATGAAGGCTGAACATTCCCGCCGCCAGATCCTCAAATTCGGCATTGCCGGTGCTCTCGCAGCACCGTTTGTCTCAGGCAGTGCGCTGGCACAAAGCTCCCCGGATTTCCCCGCCGAGCTGAAGCTGGACTGGGGATTTTACTCCTCCCACACGCTTTTGATAAAGAACAAGGGCTGGCTTGAGGAGGCTTTCAAGGATGTCGGCACCAGGATCACCTGGGTGCAATCCCGCGGCAGCAACAATTCGCTGGAATTCCTGAAGGTCGGCTCGACGGATTTTGCCGGCTCGGCCGCACTATCCGCATTTCTGGCTCGTGCCAACGGCGTGCCGCTGAAGGTTATCTATGTGGCAAGCTGGGGCGGCTCCTCGATCATTCAGGTGCGGCCGGATTCGCCAGTCAAGACCGTCGCCGATCTCAAGGGCAAGACCATTGCGGTCACCAAGGGAACGGCGCCCTATTTCACACTCGTCCGCGCCCTTGACCAGAACAAACTGTCGATCGACGATCTGAAGGTCGTGAACCTGCAACATCCTGAGGGCTTCAACGCGCTGCAGCAGGGGCAGGTCGATGCCTGGGTTGGTATCGATCCGCATACATCCCAGGCCGAGCTTGCCGGCGACAGGGCAATTTTCGACGAGCGCAGCTGGCGCGATGGCAGCGTCTTCAGCGTGTCGGAAGAGTTTCTGGCCAAGCACCCGAAAGCGGTCGAGCGCCTGCTCGGCGTCTGGGTGGAAACGCAGAAGTGGATCCGCGACAATAACCGCGAATTCATCGATTTCGTCACCAAGGTCACTGGTAACGATGCCAAGATCACCGAGCTAACGATTAACAAGCGCGACTGGAAGGACCCCGTTCCGGGCGAGGAATTGCTGAACTCGATCCGCATCGTTACGCCGCTGTTGGGCGACGACGTGCTGCGGCCAGGCGTCAATGTCGACAATGTCCTTTCATCGCTGATCGATCCGGCACCGGCGAAAAAGGCGCTTGGCGCATGAATTCCCATCCGCGCGAATTCCGGCGCGTGAAGCAGACTGAAAAACAAGCCTCCTCCCGACTGCCGCTTTTGCAGCGGGCGGGGAATTTCCTTGGGCGGTTCGACCTGCGCGGCGCGATCGTGCCGGTCGGCTCATTGGTGTTGCTCGAGCTTTTCGTCCGTTTGGGCTGGGTCAGTCCCTATGTGCTGCCGCCGCCCTCCGAGCTATACGAGACGTTTCTGCGGCTTGCCGAAGGCCCGTTGTGGACGAATGTCGCGGCCAGTACCGCGCGTGTCTTTGTCGGTTTCGTCATCGGCTCTCTGCTGGCAGTCGTCGTCGGTTCGCTGGTCGGACTGGTGATTGCCGCTGAACGCTATCTCGAACCGACGTTTCAGGCGCTCAGAGCCGTTCCGAGCCTTGCATGGGTGCCGCTGCTGATGATCTGGTTCGGCATCGGCGAGACCTCGAAAATCGTGCTGATTGCCAAAAGCGCGTTTTTTCCGGTCTATCTCAACCTCTTCTCCGGCATCCGGAATGTCGACCGCAAGCTGGTGGAGGTCGGCGAGATGTATCGCCAGCCGCTGCCCGTTCTGGTGTGGCGGATTTTCATTCCCGCCTCTTTGCCGCATCTGTTCACCGGCCTGCGTTACGGGCTGTCGCTCGCCTGGCTGAGTGTCGTCGCAGCCGAGCTTCTGGCCGCCTCCGAAGGCATTGGATACATGCTGTCCGACGGGCGGGAACTTTCGCGGCCCGATCTGGTGATGATCGCCATTGTCTGCCTTGCGGTTCTGGGCAAGATTTCCGACAGCCTGTTCAAGATCGTCGAGGAGCGCTGCCTGCGCTGGCGTGACACCTATTCCCTTCACGACGGAGGGCGGCTGCGATGAGCCTGCTCAATGTCGATGTGCGCGAAAAGGCTTTCGGCGATACGGTGGTGCTTCAGGATATCCACCTGACGCTTGGCGATGGTGAAGCGGCGGTTCTGCTTGGCCCCAGCGGCTGCGGCAAGAGCACCTTGCTGCGTATCGCCGCCGGTCTCGACCGGCGTTTTTCCGGCACGGTGAAGGTTCAGCAGGCGGAGGAAGACCAGACCTCTCCTCCCATCGCCTTCGTGTTTCAGGAACCGCGCCTGATGCCCTGGCTGACGGTTGCCGAAAACATCGGTTATGCCGCCGGCAGGAAATATGATGTCGAGCGGGTGGAGGGCCTGATCAACGATGTGGGCCTGAGCGGCCACGCTGGCGCGCTGCCGAAGGCCCTTTCAGGCGGCATGGCGCAGCGGGTGGCCATCGCAAGGGCGCTCTATACCCGGCCGCGCATCTTGCTGCTGGATGAACCCTTCAGTGCGGTGGACGCCTTCACGCGGATGAAATTGCAGGATCTGGTGCTGAAAATCGTCGAACAGCGCGGCATTTCCTTCCTGCTCGTCACCCACGATATCGATGAAGCGCTCTATCTCGGTGACCGCATTTACATGATGGGCGCCCAGGACGGCCGCATCCAGCAGCGGATCGAGGTGGACGTGCCGCGCCCGCGCGACCGAAGGTCACCGCACCTCGCCAGCCTCAAGAACGAGGTGCTGACCGCCCTGCACAACGCCCACGTCATCTGAGGGCGGCGGCCTCACCCGAATAATCGGCGTGAAGCTGGCAGGCGAGGCTGAGCAGGGTAAAATCGGCGGCATCGGCAAGCCTGCGGCCGGTCAGCGTTTCGACCCGCTGCAGCCGCTGGTAGAGCGTGTTGCTGTGGATGTTCAGCGCCTGCGCCGTGCGGGCAACGGACTTCCCCTCCTGAATGTAACGCGAAAGGGTTTCATGCAGGGAGCGATGCCTGGAATCGCGCAGCAGCGGCGCCAGAATCTGTCGGGTGAATTCCATGATATCCTGCCGCGCCCTGCCCTCCAGCAACAGTTCCACACCCATGTCGCGGTGGCGCAGAAGCCCCGATTGGCCGCGCCGCAGCAAAGCCTCGCTTGCCTGCGCCGCCATTTCCCGCGCGGCGGGGTGGCCTTCATTCGCGTCATAAATCTCGCTCGTGCCGACGCAGATGGCCTCCTTGTCGGCAATCTCGGCAACCGCCCGCAGGTTTCGCTCGAGCGCCGCAACGGTGGAGGCGGAAACCAGCATGACAATCTGCTCGTCTTCGTGAAAGATAAGGGAATTCGACGCCGTCATTGCCTGCTGCAAATCTGACTGGGACTTGTAGAGAGACAGCCGTGGATTGGCCGAAACATCGCGGCGCGGACCCCGCGCCACAAACAGCTGATGATAACGATCAAGCCGAAAGCCCTGATGGCTGCGACGGCCATCGGGGTCGACGCCGGCGGCAAGCGCTTCGAAATGCGCCTTCCGGCGCGCATTCAGTACATCCATCCGCGACATATCATGCACGAAGTCCAGCGCCACGAATGTCGCCAATGTGCCGAAAAGCACTTGGTGGAAACCGGCATCCCCCGAGGCTCTGAAATGAAACTGGCCGACAGGCGCTTCGGCGACTTCCACTGTCTGCCGCAGTGTTTCACCCTCTTCCGTCCACCCGGCGGAGCGGTAATCAAGACCCAGTACGCTCTCAAAGCGGAAATCGACGCGAAACAGGTCGGCAACGGCATGAAGCTGCTCCGTCATGCCACTTCCCGCTGCGAAGATGCGCAACAATGCCTCGTGCAATGCGACGGCACGGTCCAGCTCGGCATTCTTGCGTGCAAGATCGCTGCGCATCTGCTCCAGTCGATGCGACGTGGCAACGGCGTTCTGATAGGCAAGCGAGCGCTGATAGGCGACTGCGATCTGCGTCGCCAGCGATTCCAGAACCGTCCTGTCGAACACCGAAAACGCACCGTCGCTGGAAAAACACAGCGTCGTTAACGTGCCCAGACGCTTACCCTCCGCCATGACGGGAACGCAGAGCAAGGCATTGGCGATCTCCGACCGCTCCATGAAAGACTGGCTTTCGGGACGCATGACGCGGTGCGCTGCAATGATGTTCTGCCTGCCATTGTGAATGGCCGGCTGGCCGGTGGCGAAAACCACGCCCGAAACGGACTCATTCGGCTGGACGCGATAATGGGTATAATCGTCGGGCAACCCCTCATGCGAAACAGGAATGAGAAAACCGCTCTCCTCGTCAAACAGGCGAAAGACCCCGGCGTCGCAGTGCGGCAGCACGTTCATCACTTCCCGCAGGACGTTATGGACGATCTCCTTTTCATCCAGCGAATTGATGACCGCTGAATTGACCGAAGCCAGCATTTCGAAAGTTCTTGTCTGAAGGGCGATAACCGCTTCGTGCACAGCCTGAAGGATTCGCCCCGTTATCTCCTCGCCGCCCTCCCCGCGGATCGCAAACTCGGTGCGCTTGGCGGTATAATAGGAATGATCGACCGAAAGATTGAGGCTTTCTTCTTCGCGTTCAATGACATGGGAAATCAGGCTAGACGATTCCCGGCCATCGGCATCGATGGTTCTCAGCTGAACGGCCCGCGATTGCATCAGCTCCCGCAGGACTGGATGCGCATGGAGATCAATTTTCAAGCGCACCGCCTCCTGTGTTAACGCACATTAAATTTCAGATTTTTATGGCGGTTTCAACATATGAATTTTTCGTGACGGTGACACAAACGTTAAAAAGCAAAATACAAAGGGAACCACTAAAATGCTTTCTGCGATAAAACGCCGTCATATTATTATTGGAATGCTGTTCATCTGCTGGGTCGTCGGCTTTCTGGACAAGACCGCAATCAACTACGCAATCATCCCGATCAGCGAAGAGTTCGGTCTGGCCACCGATCATCAGGGCATGATCATCAGCGCCTTTTTCCTCGCTTATTCAATGACGCAACTGGTTGGCGGTTATCTCGTCGACCGCTTCGGTTCACGCCGGGTACTGAGCTCGGCGGTGGCCGTCTGGTCGCTCGGCACCGTCGCCTCCGGGGTCGTCACCAGCGCGGTCGGACTGGCCGCCGCGCGGGCGATCACGGGTTCCGGGGAAGCCATTTTCCCGGCCGGAGGATCGGTCGCGATCACCGAGAATTTCGAGAAAACCCAGATGGCGCGCGCCAAGTCGGTGCTGCAATCGGGCGCCTCCGTCGGCTTCGCGCTCGGTGCGATCGTCATCACCACGCTGATTTCCTTCTATAGCTGGCGCATCATGTTCTTCGTTCTGGGTTCCGTCGGCGTCATCCTGTCGATTGCGCTCTTCACCGTCATGAAGCCACGCTCGCAGACGCTGGCCGCCCGGGACGCCGGCCCCAAGCTTTCCGAAAAGCAGCGCATCGCCGCATTGCTGAAAAACACGCTGACCTGGAAGATCGCCTCGGTCTATTTCTTCACCAATATCGTCTTCTGGGGCCTGCAATCCTGGCTGCCGTCCTACTGGGTGAAGGTCAAGGGCATGAGCATGGTGGAAATGGGCGCATATTCCATGATCCCGCCGGCGCTCGGTTTCGTCTCGTTCCTCACCTGCGGCTGGCTGCTTGACCGCTACTTCCACCAGAAAGAAAAGTACCTCATCTGCATCGGCTCGGCCGTGTCGGCGATCTTCATCTACCTGATGGCGAATGCACCATCCATTCCGCTGGCCTTCGCCTACCTGTCGGTGTCGAACGTGTTCTTGAACGCCATTTCGATCAGTGTCTTCGTCAGCATCATGAAACACTTTCCGCAGAATTCGATCGGTACGGCCACCGGCCTCATCAATTCGCTGGCCCAGCTCGGCTCATTCGCCTCGCCGATGCTCATCGGCGCCGTTCTTTCCGCTACCGGCCAGAATTACGGCATCGCCTTTGGGGTCATCGTCGGCTGCGCCGTGATTGTCTGCGCCATCGCCACCACCTTCCCCGCCATTCACGGCAACAAGACCGTAGAACAGACTGCCTGAAGGACGACCATGACTTATATCGACATCATCGAACGCACCGTCGCCACCCATGCGGATAATCTGAAATCCGTGGCGGATGCCATCTGGTCTTTCGCCGAAATCCGTTACGAGGAGACGAAGTCGGCAGCCCTTTTGGCGAACGAGTTGGAAAAGGCGGGCTTTGCCGTCACCCGCAAGGCCGGAAATATCGCAACCGCCTTCGTCGCCAGCTATGGCGAGGGCCACCCCGTTATCGCCATTCTGGGTGAATTCGACGCACTGACCGGCCTCAGCCAGGAAGGCGGCGTCGCCAGCCACACGCCCGTCATCGAGGGCGGAAACGGTCATGGCTGCGGCCACAACCTTCTCGGCACTGGCGCGCTTGCTGCCATATTGGCGCTCAAGGCCTGCAAGGACGAACTGAAGCTTGGCGGCACGATCCGCTATTACGGCTGCCCGGCCGAAGAAGGCGGCGGCGGCAAGGCCTATATGGCCCGCGAGGGCCTGTTTGCGGATGTCGATGTGGCCTTCACCTGGCACCCATGGGATGAAAACCTCGCTTACAATGCGCGCATGCTGGCCACCAACCAGCTATATTTCACCTTCCGCGGCACCAGCGCCCATGCCGGATTTGAACCGCACCTCGGACGGTCTGCGCTGGACGCGGTCGAGCTGACCAATGTCGGTTCGAATTATCTGCGGGAACACATCATTCAGGACGGCCGCATCCACTATGCCATCACCGACACGGGTGGACGGGCGCCCAACGTGGTGCAATCGCAGGCGCAGGTGCTCTACAAGGTCCGGGCGCCGAGGATGGATCAGGTTCGCGACATCACCGAACGGGTGAAGGATGTTGCGCGTGGTGCCGCACTGATGACGGGAACGGAGTTGCAGATCACCTTCGATGCGGCGTCGGCCGATCTCGTGCCGAATGTGACGCTCGCCCGGATGATGCATCGAGAGTTCGAGAAGATCGGCGTCGCCGCTTTCTCCAACAGTGAGAAGGATTTTGCGGGGTCAATTCAAAAGACATTTTCGGCGGAGGTGCAGACCCGTGTCGCAAGGCGCGGCAAGGTCCTGTCGGAGGACCTGAACGATTTCGAGGAAAAGCCAACGTTCCTGCACGGCTCAACCGATGTCGGCGATGTCAGCTGGTTGGTGCCGACCGGACAGGTCTATGTCGCGACCGAAGCCTACGGCACGCCGCCCCACACCTGGCAGATGGTGGCGCAGGGCACCTCCGGTTATGCCCATAAGGGCATGTTGCAGGCCGGCAAGGTCATGGCCGCCTCCGCCGTGCAGGCAATGCTCGATCCTGACTTGATCTCCGCGGCAAAAGCCGAGCATCGCGAACAACTGAACGGTGAGAGCTATGTGCCGCTGATACCGGCGGACGCGACCCCGCAACGGCTGCGGTGAGTTTCCGGGCGGCCTCCCTGGCCGCCCTTGATCTCCCTCATCGGGAAACCGCCCTCCTTCTGTCCGCATTGACCGAGGAATACGGTTGCCTCAAGCTAAAAGCGTCGTCCTCAGCCGATGAATATGGGCAGCCCCTATGCCGCAGCAGCCGCCGATGATCGTCGCGCCGGCCTCGGCCCAGGAGCAGGCGTAACGTGAATAGACATCGTCATTCAGATCCTTGCGCGTGTCGTGCAGGCCTTCATTGGCGGCCGCCTCACCCTGTTCGCCTTCGAAAGCATTGGCGTAAACGCCGATTTCGAGGCGGACACTCTTCTCCCGGAAAACACGCGCTGCCACCTCCACGGCCCCCTGCATGACCTCGGGCTTGCTGCAATTGAACAGGATGGCTTCGGCACCCGATGAAGCCGCCCAGGAGGCGGCATTTTCCACAGTCTCGGTTGACCGGAGTTTTGGTTCGTCGCCCCTTAGCGCTGCCTCGCCATCCTCCAATGTAAACGAAATCCAGAGCGGTTTGCCCGTTGCCGCAACCGCTTCCCGCACGGCATCCGCCTCGGCGATCAGGCTCAGCGTCTCGCCGAGCCATACATCGACGAACGGCGCAAGGTTTTCGACAAGCACTTTCAGATAGTCCTGCACTCGCGAAGGCTGGAAATTCTGCGGCTCGTAGGAGCCAAAGATCGGCGGCAGCGAACCGGCGACCAGCACTTTCCGATCCCCAGCCGCATCGGCGGCCTCCCGCGCCAGACGGCCTGCGAGGCGGATCAGTGCCGGTCCTTCATTCTGGAACCTTTCCTCGCCGATATGGAAGGGTACGAGGGCGTAGCTGTTCGTCGTAATGATCTGCGTGCCGGCGGCGATGAATTCCTTGTGTACCTCGCGCACGATGTCAGGTGAATTCATCAACGCCAGAGCCGACCATTCCGGCTGCTTCAGCTCAGCCCCCAGCCGCAGCAATTCACGGCTCATACCGCCGTCGAGAATTCGTATTGTGCTCATGAGTTCATCTCCATTCAGGCTGTCGCGCCGTCACCGGCAGCGGGATTTTCAAAACAATGTGTTGGATCTTCCATCAGCTAGCGGCGAACCGGCACCTGTGCTTCGAGACCTCGAAAAACACGGGCGATCACGGCCGTCAGGGCAAGATAAAAGCAGGTAACAACGAGCAGCGGTTCGTAGACCAGCAACGTGTCCTGTCGAACCTTGTTGGCCACGGCGTAGAGATCCATCACCGTGACCGTGAAGGCGAGCGGCGTCGCCTTGAGTTGCATGATGATTTCTCCCGCAATCGTCGGCAGGGCGATGCGAATGGCGCGTGGCAGCCAGATGCGGCGGGTCAGCTTCCACGGTGAAAGGCCAAAGGCCCGACCGGCTTCTAGTTCGCCCTTCGGAACGGCAAGCAGCGCGCCGCGCAAGACTTCGGCCTCATAAGCCGCATAATTCAACGTGAAGCTGACGGCGGCGAAAAAAAAGCCTTCGCGCAAAATCGGCCAGAACAGGCTCTGGCGGATGCCGGGAACCATGGGCAGCAGCGAACCGACGCCGTAATAGAGCAGCCAGAGCTGGATCAGCAGCGGCGTGCCGCGAAAGAACGTGCAGTAGCCACGAGCCAAAAGCCGGGTCAACCTGCCCCCGCTGACCTGTGCGAAAGCAAGCCCGATGGCGAGGATGAAGCCGAACACCACGGAGATCACCAGCAGCGCAACGGTCTGCCAGGCGCCCATCAAAAGCAGCGACCAATAGTTCGGTATCCAGTCAAAACTCATGGGGTGCTTTCCTCAGGCAAGGCGCGGCTGTCCGCGCCGCACCCGTCCTTCGATCAATTTGACGACGACGTTGGAAACGAGCGTGATGGCAAGGTACAGAAATGCCGACGCCAGGAAGAACAGGAAGTAGTGTTTGGTGCTTGCCCCGGCGAGACGGGTGGCGAGCGCCAGTTCCTGATAACCGACCACCGCGACCAGCGCACTGTCCTTGGTGACCGACATCCATAGATTGGCAAGACCCGGCAGCGCATTGGGCAGAAGTGCCGGCAGCAGAACGCGACGAAACCTCAGGACCGGCCCCATGCCAAACGCCTTGGCGGCGTCGATCTGCCCGGCGGGGATGGCAAGGATCGCGCCGCGCAGCACCTCCGTCATGTAGGCGCCCTGAACGAACCCCAACACCGCGACGGCGGCGATGAAGCCGTTGACCTCGACAGGCGGCAGGTTGAGAGCCGCCAGCAGCCGATTGAGACCATCGGTGCCCGCATAATAGAGCCCGACAATCAGGATCAATTCCGGAACGGAGCGGATCACCGTCGTATAGAGATTAAGCGGGAGCCGGAGCAGAGGATGACCCGAAAGCTTTCCAAGCGCCCCGGCCGTGCCGAGCAACAGCCCGATCGCGAAGGCGCAGGCCGAGATGGCGACCGTGGCGACCGCACCTGCCAAAAGCACGCCGCCCCATCCCGGAGGATAGGGAGACAGCAGGTCCAGAATGCCTTGTTGCGCGTTCGCCATCTGATGATTGCTTATTTCGCGCCGTAGATGTCGAAATCGAAGTATTTCTTCGTGATCGCGTCATACTGGCCGTTGGTGTGAACCGCTGCTATTGCCTTGTTCAGCTTGGCTTTCAGTTCGGTGTCGTCCTTGCGCAGGCCGCCCGAAACGCCGGCTCCGAGTATCTCCCTGTCATCGGCGACGTCGCCCATTTTCACGCAGCAATCCTTACCGCCATCGCTTTTCAAAAAGGCGTCGAGTGCCAGTGAATCACCGAAGACATAGTCGATGCGGCCGGCAGCGAGATCCTGAAATGCCTCATCGAGCGTCTGGTAGGTCTTTTCGTCAGCGACACCGGCAAAATACTTCTTGTAATATTCGGACTGAATGGTCGAGACCTGAATGCCGATGGTCTTGCCTTTCACATCTTCAGCCGCGGCGCCCGGCTTCTGGTCTTTGGGGCCGATCAGCGTGCTCGGCGTGTTGTAATATTTGTCGGTGAAGTCGATCACCTTCGAGCGCTCCGCCGTGTTCGACATGGACGACCAGATCACATCGAACTTCTTGCTCTGCAGCGCCGGAATGAGGCCGTCCCAGGAAATATCGACGATGGAGCATTTTTCCTTCATCTCCTCGCAGACCGCGTTCATCAGGTCGATTTCCCATCCGTGCCATGTGCCCGAGGCATCCTTGGCGAAGAAGGGCGGATAGGATTCATTCATGATACCGAAGCGGACTTCGGCCTGTGCCGTGACGGCCGACAGTGCAAATGCCGCACCGGCGAAAAACATGGGAAGCAGTTTCATTCGCAAGGATCTCCTGAGGGGGTGTTGTCGATGATGTTGGGGCGTCAGTGGGCGATCAGGCCGGTGAATTCCCGGCATCGGGCGCTGACGGGTGCCCCGAATATCTGCTCCGGCGGACCTTCCTCTTCGATCTGTCCATGATGCAGGAAGAGAACGCGGTTGGAGACATCGCGGGCAAAGCGCATTTCGTGGGTGACGATCAGCATGGTTCTGCCCTCTTCCGCGAGATCGCGGATGACTTTGAGAACCTCGCCGACCAGTTCCGGATCAAGCGCCGATGTCGGCTCATCGAACAGCATGACATCAGGATCGACGCAGAGCGCTCTGGCGATCGCCGCGCGCTGCTGCTGCCCGCCGGAAAGGAAGGCCGGATAGGTGTCGCGCTTTTCGAACAGCCCGACCTTGTGAAGCAGGGCCTCGGCTTTTTCGACCGCCTCCCGCCGCGGCATGCCCATGACATGCACCGGCGCCTCGATGACGTTTTCCAGCACGGTGCGATGCGCCCATAGATTGAAGCTCTGAAAGACCATGCCGAGCCCGGTCCGCAGCCGTTCAACCTGCCGCCAGCTGCGCGGCTGCAACCGCCCGTCGCGCCCGGCTTTCAGCGCTATCTCCTCACCGTTCACGGCAATACGACCGCGATCGGGCGTTTCCAGAAAATTGATGCATCTGAGGAAGGTGCTTTTGCCGGAACCGGAGGAACCAATGATGGAGATCACATCAGACTTATGGGCCTGCGTCGAAATCCCTTTGAGAACCTGATGCGAGCCGAAGCTTTTATGGAGATCTTCGACACGAAGAGCAGGAAAGGGTTGGTCTGGCATGCATGGTTCCGACTAAAATGAATTTGCGGAGGATAATGACAAAAGGACGCGGTTTTTTCGCGCAATTTCCATCTAATTTGCATTTTTCATGCAAAATAATCTTTCCTTTGCGGTATATAAGGCGAAATACATGAGTTGCCGCTGCGAAAACCCGACTGGATTGCATAATGGAACAACTGGATCGTTTTGACCGTGACATTCTCGATATCGTTCAGCGCGACTGCCAGATGAAGGCTGAGACCATCGCCGAACGCGTGGGTTTGTCGGCCTCAGCCGTGCAGAGACGATTGAAACGCCTGCGCGAGGACGGGATTATCAAAGCGGAAGTTGCGGTCGTCGATCGGAAGGCGACGGCAACATCGATGGTGTTCATCGTCGGCATGGAGATCGAGCGGGACAATTATGACGCGCTGGCGAAGTTTCGCGTCTGGGTGGAGAAGCAGGATCACATCCAGCAGGTCTATTACGTTACCGGCGCGGTCGATCTGATTGCGATCGTTACCGCCCGCGACGTCGAGCATTATGACGATATTGCCGCGCTGATCATGGCCGAAAACCCGCAGATCCGCCGAATGCACACAAATGTGGTGCTTCGGGACGTCAAGCTCGGCCTGTTCGTGCCTCCGGAATAATGACGGAAATGCCCCTGCGGTCAGCTATCTGCCGAAATTCCTCTCTCAACTCTGCGGCTTGCGCAACAAAGCCTGCGCGGTGGATTTCCGCTCAATCAGGCGCGACACGATCCTTATGCTACGCGGCGGCTGATCCTGGTTTCGCGGCCGGTCAATCCGCTCACTAAGCAAGGCAAGGGCGGCGGCTCCAGCTTCGCGACCAAACACCCGTACCGTCGTTAGCCGTGGTGAAATCTGGGTGGCCGCAGAATAATCGCCAAATCCAACGACCGATACGTCATCCGGGATCCGATATGCTCCTTTTCAACTATCCACGCCCCAGAGTTCCGGGTTCCGTTTGAAATATTCAGTCAGCATTTCAGTGAGCACCCGCACTTTGCGGGTGGGATGCTGGCTGGGCGGGCGTACGACATAGGTGGCGCCCGGAGGGACGGGATAGCGCGTCATGATCGGAACCAATGCGCCGGAGGTCACATAGGCGTGGGTGATGCAGTCGGGCAGCCAGCCGATGCCAAGACCTGCCGCTGCCGCCGCGGCAAGCGCTGTGGCGCTGTCGGCCTTGAACCTGCCCTGCGGCTGAACCGTGACGATTTTATCGCCATCCAAAAACTGCCAGACTTCCGTTCCCTGCATCAGCGCCTGATGGTTACCGAGCTGCTCTACCGTTTCAGGGGAACCGTGCGCCTTGATGTAAGCCGGGCTGGCGACAAGCTTTCCATGGATCGGCCCGACGCGCTTCGCGATCAGGTTTGAATCCTGAAGGTAGGCACTCCGGATCGCACAATCGAAACCCTCTGCAATGAGATCGACCAAGCGATCACTATAGGAGGTATGAATGTGAAGCTGCGGGTGCAGATGCGCCATTTCCGCGAGCACGGGGGCGAAGTGGGTCGGGCCGAAAGTAAGCGGCATAGCGACCCTCAAGCGGCCGCGCAGCTCGCCGGTGGGAAGGATCGTTTCCCTGGCGGCATCGATCTCGGCGGTGGCTCTTGCCGCGTGTTCCCTGAACGCGATCCCCGCTTCCGTGAGCGCCGCGCCGCGGGTCGTTCGCGCCAGCAGCTGCACGCCAAGTTCGGCCTCCACCCGCAACAACCGCCGGCTGACGATTGATTTGGAGACGCCGAGCCGGCGTGCGGCGGCCGAAACACCACCGGCATCAGCGACTGCGACGAATGTCTGGAGATCTTCGATGTCCATTCCGGTGTTCCTCGTTTCGCGACACAGCTCGCCAGACTATGGCACTATCGCCCCACCAAAAGGAACAGCAAATTGCTTCCAGGCACGTCGCCCACTGACGCGTGTCCCTCTTGAACCCATCGCCGTCCATGACGGCAGAGAAAGGAAGTCTTGATGACCCTTCGTAACGGCCTCGATTCTCTTCTTCGTCCCGAAGATTCGGTCCTCGTTCTGATCGACCATCAGCCCTACCAGCTCGCAAATCTTAACAGCCACGATCCGCAGGCTGTGGTCAATCTCACGACCGCGCTGGCGAAGCTGGCAAAAGCTTTCAATGTTCCGACCATTCTCACCAGCGTGATCGCAGCGCGCGGCGGACTCCTCTTCAAGCAGATCACCGACGTATTTCCGGGCCAGGAGGTCATCGACCGGACCTGGGTCAACACCTGGCAGGACGAGAAGGTCGTGGACGCGGTCAAGGCGACAGGCCGCAAGCAGCTGATCATTGCCGGGCTGTGGACCGAGGTTTGTGTGGCAATGCCTGTTATCCAGGCCGCCGGCGAAGGTTGGGACGTGACCGTGATCACCGACGCGTCGGGCGGCATTTCGAAGGAATCCCACGAAGTTGCCGTCCAGCGGATGATCGCGGCCGGCGCGAACCCGATGACCGTGATGGCGCTCGCTGGCGAATGGCAGCGCGACTGGGCGCGCACCAAGCATGTCGAAGAGCTGACCGAGATTCTCATCCAGCACTTCGGCGGCAGCGGCATCGCCTATCTTTGGGAGCAGCAGCTCCTCAATACGCCAGTCGCTGGCTGATCCCGGCCGACACAGCGAGTATCTTGGTGAGGGCCGGAACGATTGGTTTACCGGCCCTCACCGCCTTTAGCCCACGGGGAAGCTCTCGACCGACAAGTCCGCTCAAGTGCAGAGATCGCGCGTGCCGCAGGGCCGCCACCCGCTACACTCCAGAGGGGAACACAACGGCCATGGTTCAGCTTTCACGCCTCCTTATTGCTCGTGCAAAGTGAGAATTCCTCGCCTCACGCAGAATTTGTTCGCCTGCTGAGAGCGAGCGAAAACCGCGACGGTGCCGGTCAGTGGCCACCAGTGCCGCCGGGTGTCACGAAAGCGTTAATGAAAGACATTAGAAACGCCGCCGGTCCGTTAAAAAATGCACGGCTGTGCAAAGGCGGGCCAGCGCCGTTCCGATCTTTCCAAAAGGGTCAGCGCTCAACAATTCCACTCGCCGAGAGCACTGGAGACAGAGATGAAACGCCGCACCTTTATGATATCAACCGCAGGCGCCGCCGCTGGCCTTGCCCTTGCGCCGCGCATGAGCTTCGCCGCCCCGGGCACGATCGACTGGTATACTGGCGCCGACAGTAACATCCTCGATTTTTGGACCAACACGGTGAAGCCCGCTTTCGAGGCGGCCAATCCGGGCATCAAACTCAACCTCGTGGACGCCGGCGATAATGCCGGCATTATCGCCATCGGCGAACGCGCCATTGCAGCAAAGCAGACAGGCACCGATCCGCAGGCTGACTATTTCGAGCATTCCGATCCGCTGCTGCCCGCAGGCGCGATCGATGCCGGCATCTATGTGAACATGGCGAAAGCCGGTCTCTCCAACTATTCGCGCGTCAACCCGCTTGCCATCCGCAGCGAATACAGCCTGCCCTATCGCGGCAGCCAGGTTCTGCTCGCCTATGACACAGCCAAGCTGAAGCCCGCGGATGCCCCGAAGACCTGGGAGCAGCTGGTCACCTGGATCAAGGCCAATCCCGGCCAGTTCGTCTATAACCGTCCCGACAAGGGCGGTTCCGGCGGCAATTTCGTTCGCCGCGCCATCCATCAGGCCAATGGTCTCGACCCCAAGGCTTTCACGGTCGACAACTACACCCAGGAATTCGGCGACAAGGCATTGGGCAAGGCGTGGGATCTGCTGACCGATATCGCCCCGTCGCTTTATGACAAGGGCGCCTATGCCTCCGGCAACACCCAGTCTCTGCAGCTGCTGTCGCAAGGCGTCGTGACGATGACGCCCGTCTGGTCCGATCAGGTTCTGAAGGCGATCGATCAGGGTGTGCTTCCTGCGGAAACGGGCCTCGTTCAGCTTCAGGATCTCGCGCTTTGCGGCGATTTTTCCCGGGCCGTGGTGCTGGCAAATGGCGCCAATCGCGACGCCGCGCTCAAACTGGCGAATTTCGTCCTCTCCGAAGAAATCCAGGGCGCAATCCTCACCGAACTCGGCGGTTTCCCCGGCGTTTCCTGGGACTATGTCTCCGCCGATCTGCGCAAGCGCTTCGCCGACATCATCCCGCAGACCATCCCGACCTTCCCGGCCGGCAAATGGGAAACCGCCATCAATGACGGCTGGTACCGTCACGTTGCTCCGAACGTCGACCGCAAGTCGTGACCGAGGCAGCAGAAGGAGCGGTCCGTCCGCTCATCGACAATACGGCAGGCAGGAGGCCCATCGGCCTCCTGCTCGTCGCCATTCCCGTTTTTCTGGTGATCTGGCTCGTCATCTGGCCGGCGATCAATGCCATAGGCCGCACCGTCTGGCGTACCGGGACCAATGGAGAAACGACGTTCGATCTTTCGAGCTATGTGTTCTTCTTCTCGGATCGCTATAGCCTCGACAATCTTGCCGTCACGCTCTGGACCACGTTGGTCTGCGCCATGCTTCTTCTGGTGGTCTGCCTGCCGATCGCGCTCTATCTGCGCTTTTCCCAGGGCCGCCTTTCAGCCTATGTGCAGGCGCTGGCCATCTTTCCGATGTTCGTGCCCTCCATCATCCTCGCCTTCGCCTTCATCCGCGTCCTCGGGCCGAATGGCATGGTGGATATTCTGCTCAACGCGGTCGACCTGCCGAAAATCCGCACGCCCTATCTGACCCCCTGGGGACCGGTCATCGGCCTTGTCTGGGACAATATCCCGCTGACGGTGCTGATCCTTCTGGCGGGCCTCGGCAGCGTCGCCAACCAGTCCGTGGAAGCGGCGCGGGATGTGGGGGCCAATGCGCTACAGGTTTTCTGGCACATCATCCTGCCGCGCATTTCCAATTCCATTCTCGTGGCGCTTTCCTTTTCGGTGCTCGGCATTTTCTCCTCCTTCACCCTTCCTTATCTGCTTGGCCCCGCATCGCCGGAAATGATTGGTCCCTTCATGCAGCGCACCCTTCGCGACGTGCAGGACCCCATCGGCGCCATGACCCAGGCCGTTATCGCCTTCGGCTTCTGCATTGCCTTCGGCCTCTTTTATGTGCGCTCAGTCGCACGCAATCAGGGGAAGTAACATGGCCGCTTTTGCACCGGCGCGCAGGCGCCTCGACTGGCCCGGCATATTCTTCGCCGCCCTTCTGACCATTGCGATCGTCGGGCCGCTCATCGTCGTCGGAACCTGGGCTTTCACCGAAGTCTGGCGTTACCCCAACGTCGTGCCGCAACAGTTCGGCTTCCGTTTCTGGGGCCAGACACTCGGACGCCCCGATGTGTGGAACGCCCTGATGCTGAGCCTGCAACTATCGACGGTCGTGACCCTGCTTTCGGCGCTGATCTGCCTTCCTGCCGCCTATGCCTTTGCCCGCATGAGCTTTCCCGGCCGAAACCTCTTGTTCTTCTCCTTCCTTGCCGGTCATGCCTTCCCGAAATTCGGGCTGCTGGTGGCGATTGCCGCGATCTTTCTGCAGCTCAACCTCATCGGCACCTTCTGGGGCGTCGTCCTGATCCAGCTCGTTGGCACGCTGATGTTCATGATCTGGATACCCGTCGCCGCGTTTCAGGCTGTCGACCGCCGCATGGAAGAGGCGGCCCGCGATGTGGGGGCCAGTCCCCTGCGGGTCTTCTGGTCGATCACGCTGCCGCAGGCCGGGCCGACCATTGCCGCCGCCGTGCTCCTGAGTTTCGTCGGCACCTTCTATGAAACCGAAGGGGCATGGCTCATCGGCGCGCCCGGCATCCGCACGATGCCGGTGCTGATGATCAGCTACATCAACAACCAGATGGTCATCCAGTACGGCGCGGTCCTGTCCGTCGTGCTCTGGGTGCCGTCATTCATTGCCCTCATGTTCGCCCGCCGCGTCATCGGCGGCGGCGCCTTCGCCCGCGGCTTCGGCGGTTAGGAATATTCATGTCCGTACTTCATATCCGCGGGGTCACGAAAACCTTCGCCGGTGGCACCAAGGCAGTCGACAACTTCTCGCTCGACGTCGCCGATGGTGAACTAGTCTGCCTTCTCGGCCCGTCCGGTTCCGGCAAATCGACGCTGCTGCGCATGGTCGGCGGTTTCGAACAACCGACCGGCGGGCAGATCACCATCGACGGTGAAGACGTCACCCATCTGTCACCGGAGCGCCGACCCACGGGCATGGTGTTCCAGAGCCATGCGCTCTGGACCCATATGAATGTCTTCAAGAACCTCGCCTTCGGCCTCAAGCTGCGGCGCATGCCAGCCTCCCTCATCAAGGAGAAGGTCGAGGCCGTACTCGAACTGGTTGGGCTTTCCGGTTATGGCGAACGCGCCACCAGCCAGCTCTCCGGCGGACAGCAGCAGCGCGTGGCGCTCGCCCGCTCGCTCGTCCTCGAGCCGAAAATCCTGCTTCTGGATGAGCCCTTCGCCAGCCTCGACCAGCATCTGCGCGAGCGTCTGCGGGAAGAGGTGCGCGATATCCAGCAGCGTCTCGGCATCACCACGCTGTTCGTCACGCATGGGCAGGACGAGGCTCTTTCCATGGCCGACCGCATTGTCGTGATGAAGGATGGCAGGACCGAACAGATCGACCGGCCGAACGTCATCTACCGCGAACCGCAGACCCCCTTCGTCGCCGGCTTCATCGGCACCATGAACCTGATCGAAGGCGTGGTTTCGGGCGGAACCTTCACCCATGCCGGCATGACCGTGGCGCTGCCCGTCTCCGACGGTCCCGCCATTCTCGCCATTCGCCCCGAGGCCGTCGATCTGACGGCATCCGAGACGCCGCAGGCAAGCGTTCACCGGGTGACAGATTACGGTACCCATGGCCTCGTCGATCTCGATCTGCCCGATGGTATCAGGATCAAATCGATGGTCGCCCATCCCGATCTCTTCCGGGCCGGACAGGGGGTCGATATCCTGCCGCGCGCCGTCACGGCCTTTCGCGACAACCGGCAAATCTACCGGAGCTGACCATGAACATGCCTATCCTCCTCGAACGCGACGGCCATCGCACCTGGCTCAAATGGCATCGCGGCCGCCGCCGCGCAGCCGATCCCGCCTTCACCGGCGAGCGCATCATCGAGGCCATGTGCCTTGGCGCGAGCATCGAAGTCGATCTCGTCATTCACGCCGACCATGGCTGCGCCGTGCTGCATGATCTGACGCTGGAGCGGGAAACCACGGGCACCGGAAGGGTGCGAGACGCCTCCGCCGCCAGCCTGCGCCAGCTGCATCTGCGCGACAATCAGGGCCAGCCCGTATCCTCAAGGGTGATGCTGCTAGAAGACCTCTGCACCCTGCTCGCCCGCGAAATCATCCATCCCGATGCCCTGTTGCAGCTCGATTTCAAGGAAGACCGGCACGCCCTCACCCCGCAGGTCATCGCCGGTTTCAGCGCAAGCATCGCGCCATTGGCGGGCTCCATGATCCTGTCCGGCGGTGATTTCGACGCCATCGCCGCGCTTGCCGCATCGGTCCCCGATCTTAAGACCGGATATGACCCGTGTGAGGACGACACACTCGCCAGGCTACAGCAGGACGGAAACTTTTCCGGCTTCATCGAACAGGCGCTCGCCACGGCACCGGCTGCCGGAATGATCTATCTCGATTACCGGATCGTCCTTGCCGCTGAAGACGCCGGCATCGATATCATCGCCCCCATCCACGCCGCCGGCCGCCGTGTCGATGCCTGGACCATCAACCGCATCACGCAGCAATCGATCACCGATGTCGAGCGGCTGTTGCGGCTCAAGGTCGACCAGATCACCACCGATGACCCGGAAGGGCTAACCGAGGCATTCAGCCGATGACCGTCAATTACACCGCCATTCTGGAAGACATGATCGCCACCACCCGCGAGGCCGGCGCATTGACGCTCGAGCATTTCAGGCGCTTCCGCGACATCGAGATCGGCGTCAAGGGACCGGGCGACTTCGTGTCCGATGCGGACCGGCAGTCCGAAACGCTGATCCGCGAACGCCTGCTCGGCCGGTATCCCTGGGGGCTGACCGGCGAGGAATTCGCTCCGGTTGACGGGTCGGATGCCGAGCATCGCTGGCTGGTCGATCCCATCGATGGCACCACCAATTTCATCTATGGCCAGCACTACACCATCACCATTGCGCTGCGCCGCGGCAACGAGACGATCTGCGGGCTCGTCTATAATCCCGTCGCCGACGAGATGTTCACCACGATCAAGGGCGAAGGTGCATATCTCAACGGCGAACGCCTGCGCGTCAACGCCAGCAGCGATATCGCGCTCATGTGCGTCGGCACCGGCCTGCCAACACCCAACCTTTCGCTTTATCCCGGCGCCTATCAGCGTCTCGACGATATTCGTGCCCCCATCGGCGCGGTGCGGGTCGTTGGCAGCGCCGCCAATTCCTGCGCTTACGTGGCCTGCGGCCGGCTTACCGGTTATTACGAGGAGACGGGCTTTGTCGACACCGCAGCCGGCATCCTGCTCGTTGAGGAAGCCGGCGGCATCGTGACGGACTGGTGGGGGCGCGGGCCTGATATCTATGAGCGAACCGGCACGCTGATCGTCGCCAATGCCGCAACCCACGCCTATCTTCTCGAGCGGCTTCGCGGCGTTCCGCCCAAGAATCCGTGAGCGGCGTAGCTCGTGGTCAGCACGTATCCGCCAATATGCGCGGGCCTGCGAAGGAGAGCCTGATCAGTAACCGCCCGTCATCAGCACGGTTTCACCGGTCATGAAACTGCAGGCCTGCGACGACAGGAAGATGGCGGCACCCACCATTTCTTCCGGCTGCCCGGCACGGCCCATCCAGTTCAGCGTCCGGACGTATTCTGCCCAGCCTTCGGGGTCTTCATCACGACGGTGGGCATTGCGGTCTGTGTCGATGAGACCGGGCGCGAGTGTGTTGAGCAACACATTGTCGCGGGCATAATCCCGCGCCTGACTCTGGATCAGATTGTGCTGCGCTGCCTTGGTGGCGGCATAGGCGGTAACGATGCCCTTCGGCCGCAGCTGATTGACCGAGCCGATGGAAACCACCCTGCCCCATTTGCGGGCCGCCATGCGCGGCAAGGCCGCCTGCAGCATATCCACCGTCGAGCCCAGATTGACCGCCAGCTGAAACGCCAGATCGTCCGGCCTCAGTTCCGACAGCGCGGCATTGATCTGGGCGCTGGCATTGATGACAAGAATATCGACCGGTGCGACCGCCTCGGCCCGTTCGATGAGGTCACGACCGGCACCGGGTTCGGAAAGATCGCCCGCCAGTTCCTGCGCCGTGCCGCCGCTTGCGACGATCCGGTGCTGCACGGCTGCGGCAGCGCCCGGCTTCACGCCATGCAGGATGACATGGGCTCCCGCGCCCGCCAGCCCCTCGGCAATGGCAGCGCCTATTCCACGGCTGGAACCGGTGACGAGCGCCGTGCGGCCCTTCAATCCAAAGACGCTTTCGAGACGCATCCTTTATCCTTCAAACAGTGAGATGCGCGCGCCGGCAATTCCCGGGCGGCAGGAAAACAGGCCGCCGGAGAGCGGCGCGTCGGCGAGTGTGGAGGCAGGCAGGCGCGTGCGGGCGCTGGTGATGAACAGCGTCGACAGGTCAGGCCCGCCAAAAGCGATGCTGGAAGGGCGCGGCACCGGCATGTCGATCACCTGGTCGAGCTTGCCGTTCGGAAGATAACGGCGCACGCACCAGCCATCCCAGATGGCGCACCAGACACCGCCTTCGGCATCCACGGCCAGACCATCCGGCCGGCCATCGGCCACCGGAATGCGGGCGAATTCACGGCGCTGCGACAGCGCGCCCGTCGCCGGATCGCAATCATAGGCATGGATGAGGCCGGGCACGGTATCGACGAAATAAAAGGTCCGGCCATCGGGGCTCCAGCCGAGACCGTTGGAGACGATGATGCCGCCTTCCTTACGCTCGGATGCGCCATTGGCATTGATGCGATAAAGCGCACCCGTGGGCTTGGAGGCATCTATGCGCATCGAGCCGACCCAGATCGCGCCATCCGGCCCGCATTTGGCATCGTTCAGGCGGTTGTCGGCGATGCCCGCTTCCGGACTGACGAAGGGTGTCAGCCGGCCGGAGGCGAAATCCAGCCATTCGACGCCATCCTGCGACGCCACCAGCAATCGCCCGCCGGTGACCGGAATGACGGCGCTGACCAGCTTGCCGGTTTCGCAGGTTTCGTTGCGGCCAGTGGCGGGATCGAAGCGGTGCACCGCCGGATGCAGGATATCCACCCAGTAGAGCGCGTTTTCCCCCGCGTGCCAGACCGGGCTTTCCCCCAGTTGCGCACCCCATGGCAGAATGCAGCTGAGTTCGGCGCTGGGGCGACCCGTTGCCGAACGCGGGCGTGGCCGCGAGCTGATCGCCACCGCTCCAGCTGCACCGGTAATGCGGCGGGCGGCGGCAATCAATTCGCGCCCGGCGGGATGGATATTGGAGGAATCCAGTCGCGATGACGGCCCGAGCGCAACGAGCACACCCATCGGCGTATTGTCCCGGCCCATGACAGGGGCGGCGACCGAATTCACCCCCGGCAGATGCTCCTCGTAGGAAATCGAATAACCCCGCGCCCGCGTCAGCGTCAGATCGGCCTGCAGCGTATCGAGGGTGGTGATGGTCTTGGGTGTCTGCAGATCGAGCGTCAGGCGATCCAGCAGGGCGCGGCCAACGGCGGGATCCTGAAAGGCGAGCAGCGCCTTGCCCGGTGCCGTGCAATGCAGGGGCACGCGGCGTCCCACCTCGACGCGCACCGATAGACCGTTCGGCGAGCGTTCGGCGAGATATTGCGTCATGGTGCCGTCAAGCCGGCACAGCGCAACCGTCTCCCCCAGTTCGGCGGCCAGCCGCTCCAGTTCCGGCGTCGCCGCCGAGACGAGATCGAAGCTCTCCCAGACCTTATGGGACATTTCCAGAAAACGCTGGCCCAGGACATAGGTGCCACGGGCCTCATCCTGACGAACGAGGCCATAAGCGATGAGGGTGCGAAGGATGCGCGCGAATGTCGGCTTCGGCAGGCCGGAGGCGCGCAACAGCTCGGCAAAACGTAGTGGTTCCGGCGCATCGGCGACCATGTCGAGCAGGGTCAGCCCCTTGGCCAACGCCGCCGTGCCGCCCGGCGTCTCCGGTTTCATTGCCTCTGCTCCTTCGCGAGTCGCTGCCGCCTTGCGGCCGCCGCGTCGTCCAGCATCCGGTCCATCGTCCATTCCGCTTCAAACCCCAAAGTGTTTCTGATCCGCTCGTTGGACGTATGGTAATAAACGCCGTCGCCGGGAAAATCGACTGTCACGATGGGCAGGCCGGTCAGCTCCGCAATCTTCGGCAGAAGCGCGGCGAAATCGGCCGGCTCATCGGCGCCGAGATTGAAGGTGCCACCCGCCGCGTCGGGATGGTCGAGAGCAAGCAGAATTCCCGCCACCATGTCGCGCGTATCGGTGATGTGCATACGGAACGGCCGGCCGTTTTGATTGCGCGCCAGAATGTGCGCGGGTTCGCCGATATCGCGGGACTGGAGCAGTTCGGCGAGGGCAGTGTTTCCGAAATTCTGCTGCTGGCGAATGCGCGGCCGCAGGAAAAAACGGGGACCGGAAAAGAAACTCTCCTCATCCAGCAGTTCCGCCGCATCCTGCGTATGCGAAAACCGCAGGATCACTGTTTCCATGGTGCCGCTTCGCTGGTGAAAGCGCACCAGCTCTTCGCCCAGAAGCTTGGTCAGACCATAGGGTGAATTGGGGCAAAGCGGATGGTCCTCGGTGACCGGCAGGAACTCCGGCCGGTTTTCGGGATAGACCTCACCCGAGGAGGCGAAGACGAACCGCCGCACGCCAGCCGCCGAAGCCGCATCCAGAAGCCGACGCGTGCCCTCGACATTGACGGCGAACATGCGGTCGCGATCCGCCGGAGCCCATGACATGAAGGCGCCCAGATGCAGGACGGCGCTCACGCCCTTGATGGCCTCGGACAATGCCTGCGCATCCTCCAGCGACCCGACGACTTCCTCGCCGCCGGTTGCCGATGGCCTGAGATCAAAGCCGCGAACGGCGCGACCCTGTGCGCGCAAGGCGGCGACAACGGCGCGGCCGACACGGCCTGCCGATCCGGTAACGAGGATCATAGCCGTGCTCCTGTCTTTGCATCGAAGAGATAAAGCTGGGCCGGATCGAAACCGAGCCGGAGCGCCTCATTGCCGGGAAGGTTGCCGGTATGCGAAACGCGCGCGATCAGCCCCTTGGACTTGCCCTCCTCGCCATCCGCAACCCTTGCGCCATCCGCATCGAAATAAACGTATTTTTCCGATCCCAGGCTTTCCACCAGCGTCGGACGGACATCGAAGGTGACCGGCGCATCGCCCAGAACGAGATGTTCCGGCCGCAAGCCCACGATCACGCTGCCCTGACGGTCGACGGCACCCGGCAGGGAAACCGGTTGCCCAAACAGGGTCACAGTGCCGTCACGCAGTTCCGCATTGAGGAAATTCATGCCTGGCGAGCCGATGAAACCGGCAACGAAAAGATTGGCCGGATTGTTGAAAAGCTCGTCGGGTGCGGCGATCTGCTGGATGATGCCGCCCTGCATGATGACGACGCGGTCTGCCATCGTCATCGCCTCGACCTGATCATGCGTCACATAAACGGTGGTGACGCCGATGCGCTTGTGCAATGCGCCGATTTCGGCACGCATGTGGACGCGCAGCTTGGCATCGAGGTTGGACAGCGGCTCATCCATCAGGAATGCCTGCGGCTGGCGCACGATGGCACGGCCAAGTGCCACGCGCTGGCGCTGGCCGCCCGAGAGATCCTTGGGCTTGCGGTCGAGATAGGGGGTCACTTCCAGAATGCGCGCCGCATCATCAACCCGGCGGTCGATCTCGGTCTTGTCCGTGCCGCGCATCTTCAGGCCGAAGCCGATATTCTGTCGAACGGTCAGGTGCGGATAAAGCGCATAGTTCTGAAACACCATGGCGATGTCGCGGTCACCCGGCGCCAGATCCGTCACTTCGTTATCGCCAATGAAGATCTGGCCTTCGCTTGCCGGTTCGAGACCGGCGAGGATTTTCAGCATCGTCGACTTGCCGCAGCCGGAAGGCCCGACCAGCACCACGAACTCGCCGTTCTCGATCTCAAGCGAAAACGGCCTGAGCACGTTGAGCGCGCCATAGGACTTGCTGACGTTGCGAATGGAAATATTGGCCATGCTTATTTCTCCGCGCCAGCGGTGAGGCCGCCGACCAAATAACGTTCCAGGAACAGGTAGATTGCGATGATCGGCAGCGCGATGAACACGGATGCGGCGGAAATGTCGTTCCAGTAGGTGACATATTCGCCCTGCATCGTGGTGATGCCGAGATTGGCCGTCCAGTTGTCCGGCGAGTTGACGAGGAAGGTGCGCGCATAGGCATAGTCTGCCCAACTGAGCACGAAGGCATAAAGTGCGGTGGCGGCAAGCCCCGGCGTGGCGATGGGAAGCACGACACGCACCATCGCGCCTATCGGCGAGCAGCCATCGACCATGGCAGCCTGTTCCAACTCCTTGGGGATGGTGTCGAAATAGCCTTTCAGCATCCATGTGGCGAAAGGAATGATCATCGTCGAATGCGCCAGAACCAGCGTCCACAGGCTGCCGATCAGGCCGAAGCTGGAAAAGATCGAAAACAGCGGAATGACCAGCAGCGTCGCGGGTAGCATCTTTGCCGTGAGCACGAACATCCCCATGGTTGCGCCGCCCCGCATCGAATAGCGTGACAGCGCATAACCGGCGCTGACCGAGACCAGCATCGACAGCGCCACCGAACCGATGGCTGCCAGCATGGAATTCCAAAGCCACAGCAGGATCGGTTTTGCTGCCCAGACCCGGGCGAAGATGTCCCACTGCGGATCGTCCGGCCAGAAGGTCGGCGGCAGGCGGTAGAGTTCATCGGTGGTGGAAAGTGCGGTAACCAGCAGCCAGTAGACCGGGAACAGGATCATCACCAGCGTGAAGATCACAGTCGCGTAAAGGGCAAGGCTCTGTAAAAATGTCCGTTTCATCAAAGCCTCCTCAATAGATCGATTTTGAACGCCGGCCGAGCATCAAGAGGCTCGCGACGATGCAGATCACCAGCGTCAGCACGCCGACGGCGGCGGCACGACCGAAATTGTGATACTGGAAGGCTTGGTCATAGGTCATGATCGACAGTGTCTGGGTTGAACGCAGCGGCCCACCGCCGGTCAGAACCTTGATGATGGAAAAGTCGCGGAATACCCACAACAGCGTCAGCACCAGCGTCACGCCCAGTACCGGCATCAAAAGCGGCATGGTGATCCAGCGGAAACGCTGCCACACGCTCGCGCCATCGACCTTCGCCGCCGCATAATAATCGGCTGGAATGGACTGGAGGCCGGCCAGACACATGATCGAGACGAAAGGAAAACCCTTCCACACCATGGTGATCGCCACGGCCCAGAAGGCGGCCGTGGAACTGCTGACCCACGGGATCATCTGGTCGGTAAAGCCGAGCTTGATTGCCAGCCAGCCGAACAGGCCGAAGGACGTGTCGAACATCCAGGCGAAGATGACGACCGCGATAATTTCCGGCACCGCCCAGGGCAGCGCCATTCCCAGCCGCGCAATGGTGCGGCCCTTGAAACGGTTATTGGCCAGAAGCGCCGTGCTGAGGCCAACAGCAACGCTGCCGGCGGTAACGACGATGACCAGTTTCAGCGTTACCCAGCAGGCCAGCCAGAATTCCGGCGACGAGAACAGCCAGGTGTAATTGCTCAGCGAAAACGGCCGGCTGGCGCCGCCGAGCCTTGGTATCTTGACCTGCTGGAACGACAGGTCGATGGCCAGCACGAGCGGCCAGACGATGATGGCGGCAACCATCAGGACCGCGGGCGCGATCAGAATATAGCCGAGGAGATGCTGCCGGCTGGGACGCGCAAGATCGAAGAACTTGCGACGCCCAGCCCGAACGGGTTCGGTCATGGATGGTCCTCCTGCCGGATGCGGATGATGGCCATGGCCCCTGACGGGCCATGGCAGGACAACAAGATCAGGACAATGGGGGATCAACCCTTGATGGCTTCGGCCTTTGCCTGCATGGTTTTTGCCACCGCCGCCGGATCGAGATCCTGAATGATCATCCGCTGGCTTTCTTCCATCACCATCTTGCTGAACTCGTTGTAGAAAAGCTCAAGCCCGGTCGGAATGCGGTCAATACCGGCCTCAGACGCAGCCTTCATCGTTTCGATCAGCACCGGGAAATGCGGGATGGTCTTTTCAACACCCGAGACATCCGCCTTCGGGCTTGGCGGGGTGTTGCCGCCCAGGGTGGCGTAACTGCGCTGGAATTCCGGCGTCATCGTCAGCTTGATGAAATCCCAGACCAATGCCTTCTGGTCGTCGGGAATATCGGCCGGCATGGCCAGCACGTTGGACGATCCGCCAAGCGGCGGATGGAGCGGCGGTGCGGCATAAACGATGTCGCTCTTGGCCGAACCCTTTTCGGTCGTGCCGTAAAGCCATGGTCCATCGAGCCGCATGGCCATCTTGCCATCGGCAAACAGCTTGCGCACGTCGCTGGCGCTCATGTCCACCGGGCTGATGCCGCTCTTCATCACGGTTTTCCAGCGTGAAAGGCCCTCGGCCATCTGTGGCGTGTCGATGGTGATGTTGCCGTCCTTGTCGGTCCAATAGGCGCCGGCGTCGAGGATATAGTTCAGCATTTCCGTCAGATATTGCCCCGGACCGCCCTTGGTTTCGTGGCCGGTGCCGAACTGGTCGATGATACCGTCGCCGTTCAGATCCTTGGTCGTGGCTTTTGCGGCGGCCAGGAACTCGTCATAGGTCTTCGGAACCGCAACGCCCGCTTCTTCCAGCAGCTTCTTGTTATAGGCCATGACGAAACCGAAATAGTTGGTCATGATACAGACGGTTTCCCCGTTCCATTCGCATTTCTGCTGGCCGGCCCAGCCGGTCATGTCGATTCCGTCCTTCTTCAGCCATGGGTCGAGCGGTTCCAGCCAGCCGCTATCGGCAAACATCTGGAATTCGAACGACGCCAGATGCACGATCTGCGGCGGCTGGTTGGCGGCGAAAAGCGTGGTCATCGTATCCGCGTAGGAACTGCGCTCCGCCTTGGTGAATTCGATCTTCACCCCCGGATGCTGTTTCTCGAAGGCGGCGATGGCGGAACGCCACCATTCGCCCGTTCCGGCATCGTCGGTCTGCCAGGAAATGAACTTCAGCACGGTATCGGCCATGGCGGGCGCAACAGCGCCCATCGTCATCAAAACGGCGGTCGCAGTGCCGAGCGCCAGCTTCTTCATTCTTTTGGTCATGGTTTCCTCCTCCAAAAAACCAAATCAGATACGTTCAATCAGACCGAGCGCCGCCTCCGACGGTCTTACCCCAAGTCCCGGTCCGGACGGCAGGTGATATCTGCCTTCGCGGCAATCCATGTCGCCTTCCAGCAGGCGGCGGTTCGGCTCGAAGATCGAGTGCTGGAATTCGTGTCCCTTCAGCATCGGCAATGTCGACGAGGCCTGCAGGCTGGCGGCAAGGAATATGCCGGCGCCGACGGTGGCATGCGGGATCACGTCAATACCGTGCTCGGCGGCAAGAGCGCCGATGCGGATGAAATTGGTAATGCCCTTATGGCCCATTTCCGGCTGCACGATCGCGATGCGGCAGCGTTCGATGCGGGCGCGCATATCCCAATGGGTGCGCCATTCCTCGCCGACGGCAATCGGCACGTCGGTATTCTTCGAAACCTTCTCCAGACCGGCAATGTCCTCCGTCCAGACGGGAGCCTCGGCAAACCACGGGTCGAAGGGCTGCATTTCGGCGATCAGTTCCAGCGCCCGTTCCGGCGTCTGGTTCCAGTGCATGTCGGCGGCGATCTTTGCCTGCGCGCCAAGCACCTGCCGGAGATTGGCAATTTCCGCCGCCGGACCGTCATCAGCCACCGGCGTTGCGAATTTGAAAGCGTTGAAACCGCGATCCTGCCAGTATTTCGCCAGTTCTCCGCGCGCTTTCAGCGTCCTTTCAGGCAGACCGGAAACATAGGCCGGAAACGTGTCCACGCCGCCGCCGAGAAGCTCGCGAACCGATTTGCCGGCTTCCTGTCCGGCAATATCCCAGAGCGCGATATCGAGCGCGGCAAGCGCATCGACGTAAAAGCCGCCGGTATAACCGCGCACCCGCATCATGTCGTAAAGGTCGTCATAGATCGCCGAAGGATCGGACGCGTCGCGGCCGATCACGAAACCGGCGAGAAGATCATTGATGAGGGCGGCGACCGCGCCGGGGGCGACGATGCCATAGGTCTCACCCCAGCCGACGGTGCCAGCCCCGGTGGTCATGCGCACCAGCACGCTGCGGTCAAAGGTGGGGTAGACCGTGCGATTGCCCTTGCGCACGATGTAGCCGTTGGGATTGACCACCTCGCCTTCCCTGAGCGCACCAAGATAGGGCACCTTGCGCGGCTGGGTCAGCGTGAAGACTTCGACGGTTGCGATGGGGCTGTTCATGCGGCCTCCGCGGCAACAAGGCCAAGTTCGACCAGATTGGCGTCGATATCGGCAATGGCCGCCGCATCAAGCTCGGGTGTCGGCGCACGCACACCGACGCCTTCGATCACACCGCGACGGGCCAGCACATATTTGGTCAGCCGCATGCGATAGACCGCCTGCAACACCAGAAGCGGCAGGGTGCGGACATAGATCCGGCGAGCCTCCTCCTGTCGCCCGGCAACAAGCGCCCGGTCGATGGCCACATGTTCCTCGGCGATCTCCAGCGCCGGCATGGCCGCCGTCGCACCGCGGGCGTATTCGTCGAGAATGTAACGCGCGCCGCCACCACCGATGACGCCCTTCAGCGTCGAAGGCGCATGGGCGATGATGTGGCTGATGGCCGGGCCGGCGGGAAGCGTCTCTTCCTTGACATAGGTGACCCGCTGCAAGGCGCGCACGATCTCCACGATCGCCTGCGGCGAAAGGTCGGAGCCGCGCGGCGCAGGCGCGTTCTGCAGGATGATTTCAACGTCGGGCAGCGCCTCGACAATCCGGCCGAGGAATTCGATCAGCGCCGGCGCATCCGTGCCGACCGACTTGGGCGGCTGCACCATCAGGTGGCGAATGCCAAGCGCCGATGCCGCCCGCCCATGCTCGACCACGTCACGCCAGTCGGCCGCACTGGCGCCGGCCACGACCGGCACCCGGCCAGCCACCACATCCACGACGATCTTCAGCAGCGTAGCGCGCTCGGCGGCATTCAAAGTCTCCACCTCGCTGGCGAAACCGGGAAACACGACACCATCCACGCCCTTGTCGAGCGCAAATACCACCAGTCGCTTCATACCCGCTTCGTCAATGCCGCCATCAGCCAGAAACGGCGTGGGCAGAACAGGCAAAATCCCCTTGAGGCCAGCCACCATCTTTCTCCTCCCAATTAAGTATCATATATTGATACCTTGAATTCACTAATTGACACTACATAGACTCGCACCCTATGACAAGCCCCAAGATGAAATGAACGAGGAGGTTCAAGACATGGCAGCACCGGCGACATCGATCATCGTCGATTGGGGAACGACATCACTGAGGGCGGCGCTCGTCGGTGAAGGCGGCGAAGAACTCGATCATCTTGAAACCGCCGATGGTATTTCGAGCCTTGGCAAGGGTGAGCATGAGGCCGCGCTGATGGCTGCACTCGCACCCTGGTTCTCGCGCTACGGGGCCTTGCCCGTCGCCGCCCTCGGCATGATCACCAGCCGCAATGGCTGGGTCGAAGTCGCTTATGTGCCGTGCCCGGCAGGCCCGGCGGAACTTGCCGCCGGCACGGTGCGCAGATCGCTGCCGAACGGGTCCGATCTTGTCTTCCTGCCGGGTCTCAACGACCCCGCCCGCCAGCCCTTTCCGGACGTGATGCGCGGCGAAGAAACCCAGATCGTCGGCCGCGGCCTTGGCGAAGACGCCACCCTCATCATTCCCGGAACCCACAGCAAATGGGCGCGGGTGAAGGCGGGACGGATCGACGGTTTCCAGACATTCGTGACCGGTGAAATCTTCAACCTGCTCATCAATCATTCCTTCATCGCGCGCGGTTCCACGCAGCCGCCGGTCGATGATCCGGAGGCCTATCGCTGGGGTCTGAAGGAGGCCAAACGATCCGCCGCCATGCTGTCGCTGCTGTTTTCGGCGCGAACCGGCGGGCTTGCCGGCCGGCTTTCGCCGGATCAGCTGCGCTCCTATGTGCGGGGACTGGTCATCGGGCAGGAATTTCGGCAGGCACGCGATGCCGGATGGTATGCGGAGGGAGACGAGGCAGCTATCGTCGGCAATGACGGGCTGAACGATCTTTATCTGGTTGCCGCAGATGTGTTCGGGCTCAAGACATCGATGGGCGCGAACGACGCCCTGACCAAAGGGGCGCTGGCCGTCCTCAAACAGTCGCTTTCCTGAGCGCCGACGATGGCCGGACGCCGAAACGGCGGCGTCCGGCTTTCAGATTAGCGGTTTTTGAGAACCGACATATACAATTTTCCGGTCAGCATCGGCACCAGCTGCGACGAAGACCTGCTCGCCTGAAACCTTTGAGCTCCAGGTGAGCGTAAAGACGAGCGTCGTCGAGACCCTATCGCGTGGCCTGCGCCGATTGGATCGAATCCGCCAATATGTCCAATCCGAGGTCGATTTCGGCATCCGACACGGTCAGCGCCGGCGCGATACGGAAGACGCCGCCCATGCCGGGCAGTTTGACGATATTCATGCTCATGCCACGCAGCATCGCTTCGTGCATGATGCGCGCACCGAGTTCAAAACCGGGGGCCTTCGTATGCCGGTCGGCAACGACTTCCAGCCCCAGCAGGAGCCCACGACCGCGCACGTCACCCACACACTCGAACCTCTGCTGTAACGACAATAGCCCGTCCTTCAGGCGGTTTCCGCGGGCAATTGCCTGTTCCACAAGACTGTCACGCGCAACCACGTCGAGGACCGTCACGCCGACAGCCGCCGGCAAGGGATCGGACACATGTGTCGTATAAAACAGGAAGCCCCTTTCGAAGGCTTTCTGCTCCACCTCGGCGCTTGTCATCACGGCCGCGAGCGGCAGGCCGGCGCCCAGCGTCTTGGAGAGCGTCATGATATCCGGTGTCACACCATCACGCTGGAATGCGAACATGTGCCCCGTCCGGCCGACGCCGGTCTGGGCTTCGTCGAGGATAAGCAGCATGCCGCGCTCCTCGCATTTCTTCTTCAGGGCGGCGAGATAACCGAGCGGCAGTTCGAGAATGCCGCCGCTCGATAGGATCGGCTCGGCGATGAAGGCCGCGAGATTGCCGGTCGACTGGCGATCGATCAGTTCGAAGGCATCGTCAAGCTCGGCCTGCCAGTCATTCGATCCATCGGGGTTGCGGAAGCGTGGGCGATAGGCATTCGGGGCGGGAATGACAAGCGAACCGGCCGTCGCCGGGCCGTAGCCCCTGCGGCCGGCGCTATAGGTGGCAGACGCCGCAGCGCCGGTCATTCCATGCCAGCTCTGGGCAAAAGCGACGACCTCATGGCCGCCGGTGACGAGCTTTGCCATGCGGATTGCCGCTTCATTGGATTCCGCCCCTGTCGTCAGCAATTGCACGCGGTCGAGACCGGGCGCCAGCGCCGCCAGCCGCGCGGCAAGTTCGACGACCGGGCGCGACAACATGCCGGAGAAGAGATGCGCGACCGAGGCCATCTGCCGGTTGACGGTGGCGACGATATCCGGATGGGTGTGGCCTATCAGGGCGCTCATCTGGCCGGAGGTGAAATCGAGAATGGCGCGGTCATCCGCATCGTAGACGAAACTTCCCGCGGCGCGTTCGACAATGATGTCTTCAAAGGCCGGCCCATAGCGGGTCAGGTGTTTGTTGGCGGCGGCCCAGAAGGCCGGCTCGTCGTTCAAAGAAATGGCGTTTTTCGAAATGTTGTCCATGGCGCGTTCCCCAAGAGGTGATCCTGACGAACGGTAACAGGCCCTTGCGCAGGCAGTCCAATTGATAGTATCTGAAGCAGATATCGATAATTTTGATATCGCCATGCTCGACCTTACGCTTCTAAAAAACTTCGTCATCGTCGCCCGCGCCGGCTCCATCAGCGTCGCCGCCATGCAGGTCGGACGCACGCAATCGGCGCTCAGCACGCAGATGCAGCGGCTTGAGGAACAGGTGGGCCACAGCCTGCTGCAGCGAACGGGTTCAGGGGTGCGGGTGACTGCGGCGGGAGAAAAGCTGCTTGCGCACGCCAATGCGTTGCTTGCGCGGCATGATGAAATCCTTGCGGATATGAGCGAGGCGATCCTTCAGGGAACCGTCAGCCTTGGATGCCCGGAGGATTATTCCATCGCCTTCCTGCCGGAACTGCTGCGGGGCTTCTGCGCAACCTATCCGAAAGTCGACCTGCGGATGGTCTGCGCGCCAACCATCGAGCTGCATCCGCTGCTTCGCCGCCGCCAGATCGACATGGCGCTGGTCTCACAGGCAGATCCTGATCATCCCGAGGTTCTGCGCAGGGAAAGTTTCGTCTGGGTGGCGGACAGGCCGGAACCCGATCTTCTGGCCAAGGACGTGCTGCCGCTGGCGCTCTCGGCACCGGCGACGCTGGATCACCGCGCGGCGTGCGACGCCATGGAAAGCGCCAATCGCCGCTACCGGGTCGCCTTTGCCAGCACCAGCCTTGCCGGCCTCATCGCCATCGCCCGCTCCGGCCACGCCATCAGCGTGCTGACGAAAACAGCCGTTCCGCCCGACCTTCACATCATCAAAAACGGCCTGCCGCCGCTGCCGACGATCGGAATAGCCATCGCATTTTCCGATCCCCAGACATCATCGGCGGCCAAGGCCCTTGGCGATCACATTCGAGCGGTTCTTCCGAGCCTCAGTCTTTAGCGTGATTTCCCCTGGGCCGGAGCGCCGAGGCTGAGAAGATGGTAAAAGACGATGGCGCCGATCGTCGCCGTGCCGATACCATCCAGCGTGAAACCGCCGACATTGAGCTTGAAGTTGCCGGCACCCAGCACCAGCGCGATGCCCACGGTGATGAGATTGCGCGGTTCGGAAAAATCGACCTTGTTCTCGACCCAGATGCGCCCGGCGGTCGCGGCGATCAGGCCGAACACCACGACGGAAAGACCGCCGATGACAGGCCCCGGTATCGTTTGAATGAGCGCACCGAATTTCGGCGAAAAGCCGAGGAGGATGGCGACCAGTGCTGCCACAAGGAACACCAGCGTCGAGAAAATGCGGGTGATTGCCATGACGCCCATATTTTCGGCGTAAGTCGTCATTCCCGTTCCGCCGAAGGCGCCGGAAAAGATGGTGGCGATGCCATCGCCGATGAAGGCGCGGCCAAGATAGGGATCAAGATTGCGGCCGGTCATCGCGCCGATCGCCTTTATATGTCCGAGGTTTTCCGCCACCAGAATGACGACGACCGGCGCAATCAGCGCGATAGCCGGCGCGGAAAATTCCGGCGTTGTGAATGTTGGCAGCCCGAACCAGGAGGCGGCCGCAACGCCGGAAAAATCGACGGGCTTGCCGAGGCCGAAGCTGTTGGCCAGCACCAGATAGGCGATGTAGGCAATGGCGCCGCCGAGGAGAATGGGCAGGCGTCGCGCCATGCCGGGCGCATAGACCGCGATTGCACCGACGGATGTGACAGTCAAAATCGCAATCCAGCGCGACAGCTGGTCGCCATCGGGATTGCCCGGACCGGTGCCGGAAGCGCTGGCAATGGCAATCGGCGCCAGCACCAGACCGATCGCGGCAACGATGGCACCGGTCAGAACCGGCGGCATCAGCCGTTCGATCCAGTTATGGCCGGCAATCATGACGATGACGCCGATCAGGGCATAAAGCACGCCCGCAGCAATGATGCCGCCAAGGGCAAGCGCGATATTCGGGCTTGCCGCACCGGCGGCGGCACCTGTCGCCACCAGCACGGGGCCGATGAAAGCGAACGACGAACCGAGATAGCTCGGCACGCGGCCACCGACGGCGATAAAGAAGATCAGCGTCGAGATGCCCGAAAACAGGATGGAGACGTTCGGATCGAACCCCATGATCAGCGGCGCAAGCACCGTGGAGCCGAACATGGCGACAACATGCTGCAAACCGAGAACCGCGGTCTGCCCGGCGGGCAACCGCTCATCCGGCATGATGCGCCCTTCGGTTTTCAATCGCCAGCGCGGAAAATAGCCACCCGTATTGCTCATCGTCACGTCCCCCAGAAAGCGGCTGGCGCGATTTTGACGAACGTCCCCGTTGCAGATCGCAGCCGCATAAAAAGATTTGTCTTTATGTGATATGCGACCGTCGTCCCGGACCGAATCGGTGGCGGCGCATCCTATCTCCGGTAGCGCGATTGCCGGCTGCTGTCATCGGGCATCAAGGGGTTACCCACCCCTCAGTTCAGCCAAACCGGCGAACGGGTTCGATCTCGCAGACTGATGTCATGACCTTGCCGCGGCCTTCACCCTTCGCGCGATAAAGCGCCTCGTCAGCACAGCGGAAGGCCTCGTCGCAGGACGTTTCCGCCCCGATGACGCTGCTCAATCCGAAGGACGCACCGATGATCATCACGCTGTCATCGACAACATAGGGCTCGGAGAGAAGCAGGCACAGCTGCCGGCAGCGCATTTCGGCTTCGGCAGGGGAAATGGCGGGCATCAACACGGCAAACTCGTCACCGCCCAACCGGAACACCACGTCGCGGTCCTGACAGGCTGCGCGAAGGCGGGCGGCGACCGCCTTGAGCAATGCATCACCGGCGGCGTGTCCGTGGCTGTCATTGATGACCTTGAAACCGTCGAGATCAAGGCAGGCGACAGTCAGGTCTCCCTGCTGGGACAGCCTTGCGAATTCGGAAGAGACAAGCGACCTGTTGGCCAGCCCCGTGAGGAAATCATGCGTCGCGGCATGTCGCATCTGTTTTTCGGCCTCGACAAGCGATTGAACCGCACGGCGGGAAATCCGCACCGCGAAGATGCCGCCGGCTATGAGGACGACAAGAACCGTGACGGCAAGCGGCAGAGATTGGCGAAGCAGATCCCGCGCAGGCGTCAACGGCTGCCAGGACAACGCCTGTGTCTGCCCATTCGGCCCCATGGCGATCTCCACCCTTGCGCGATCCGCCGGAACGCTGCCGGCCGGCCCAACGGAGGCATCGTCCAGAAGGAAGCGGTTTCCGAGAAACTCCTGCAGGCTGCCGGCGATGGGGATTGCGGAAATCAGCACGGGCGCGCGCTCACTGCGGGGCGTCGCTGTCCTGAAATCCGACTGGAAGAGGCTGGCCGTCAGAAGGACGGCGTCATCGCCGATCACCTCGATCTTGCTGAAGGCGATCGGCTGCGGAATGCCCCCCGGCCTTTCGCCGCGTTCCTTTGCACGAACGGCATCCACAAGCGAGCGCGCATCCTGCGCAATCACTGGCGCACCCCGGGCAAAAAACGGGCGTTGCAGCACTTCGTCATCCGTCTTCGAGTAGATCAGATCACCGTCGCCGTTGAGAATGCTGACAAAACGGGTGCGTGAGGTGCCGATGAGCGACCGTCCGATATTTCGGTCGGTCCACTCGAGGTCGAACAGATTGTCGATCTTGGCGATGGATTCATCCCAGATCGTCCATGCGGTCAGGGCAAACTCCACATCGGAAATCCATATCGAGATATTGCGCCCGACCAGTGTTTCCTGCCGCTGGCGAAGCTCCGCGTCCAGACGCGCAACACCATAATAGGGAATGGCCGCCAGCCCCGCCAGCAATATGGCAATAAGCACTGCGGCCGGTCCGGCAAGCCTGAGTTGGGTGAAACGCATCGTCATTTATGGTCCGATTATTTGTCGGATGTCATTTTCGACGCGGCACGTTTCATCGCCGTTACCAAAGCGGGAATTTCAGGCAGGTCGGTTAACGCTTGGTTCCTGACGCCAGCGGGCGTTTCGACGAAAGCGCAATCCGCCTTGACGCGGGAGCAATTCAACTCCCGCGCCGGAGTGGCCGGCAGCAGACCGGCTCGCGCGTATTATTGCGCTTTGTCAAGCGCCGTCAAAATCTCATAGGCCAGGGCGACACGGTCCTCATTGGGATAGTTTTTATTGGCCAGAATGACGACGCCGCGTTTCTGCTGCGGTATGAAAGCGACATAGGCGCCAAAACCATTGGTGGAACCCGTTTTGTTGATGAGGACATCCTGACGCGGTTTCATCGGCGGGGTGATTTCGGAAACCGGGACCGTCTTCAAAAGGGCGCCGGAATTCAGATCGACCAGCGTCGTCAGGGCAACCGGATAGGCGTATTGTTCCCAGACCATGTCCTGCACCATCGCGCCGACACCGAAATATCCCGTATGGGTGTTGAGGAGCGCCTGCTGCATTTTTCCGTCCAGCGTCTCAAGACCCATATTGGCATTGACGAAACGGATCATGTCGCTTGCCGACGATTTGACGCCGTAAGCCTCCGAGGAGAGAATGGCCGGCGTCACGCGGGCCGGTTCTCCACTGCGCTTATAGCCCTGCGCATAATCCCCCATCTTTGCCTTCGGCACCACGGTAAAGGTGTTCTTCAGCCCCAGTCCGGGCAACAGCGTGCCTTGCATCGCATCATCAAAGCTCTGGCCCATTGCCTTTGCGGTGACATAACCCAGCATCCCAATGCTGGGATTGGCATAGGTGCGATGGGTCCCGGCCTTGTAGGAGGGCTTCCAGTCCTTGAGATAGGCCAGAAGCTGCTGTTCCGTCTTGACGTTATCTGGTACCTGCAACGGAAAGCCGCCGGCGGTGTGGGTGCCGAGATGCATCAGCGTAACATCGCCGAACGGTCTGCCCTTCATGGACGGAAGATAATCCGCAACCTTGCCGGACAGCGACAGCTGGCCATTCATTTCGGCATAGGTGCTGAGCGACACCGTGAATGTCTTGCTGATCGAGCCGAGCTCGAACAAGGTCTGCGGCGTGACCGGCTGGCCGGTGCTCCTGGACATGACGCCATAGGTGAAGACGTGATTTTCGCCGCCGACACTGATGGCGACAGCCAGACCCGGAATGCCGTTTTTCTCCATCACAGGCTTTATCGCGGCATCCGTTATCGCCTTCAACTTCGCCTCATCGGCGGCGGAGGCCTGTGTGAACAGGCCGGCCGAGAGCAGCGCGGCAAAGGCAATATGTCCGTGATTGAGTTTCATCTTTCGCATTCTCCAAAACCTCAGGTAGATGACCGGCGTTTGCACCGTCCCCAGCGAAAGAGCTTTAGCCGCCCTACTTTGCACGAACAAACCATGATATCTCGGAAGAGATACAAGAAAATCTAGGTCTCAAATGGTTCGGCAATTTCTTCCCCTCAACGGTCTTCGGGCCTTCGAGGCATCGGCAAGACACCTCAGCTTCACGCGTGCAGCCATCGAACTCTGCGTCACGCAGGCGGCGGTGAGCCAGCAGGTGAAGGTGCTGGAAAAGCGGCTGGGCGTCGCGCTGTTTCAACGGCTTCCGCGCGGGCTGAAAATCACCGCCGAGGGTGAAGCGCTTCTGCCCACCGTCACCAGTTCCTTCGACCAGATGGCGACGACGCTCGACAGGATCGAGGCCGGACAGGTGCGTGAATTGCTGTTTCTGGGGGTCGTTGGCACCTTTGCCGTCGGCTGGCTCCTGCCGCGATTGCAGGAGTTTCAAAAGCAGCATCCCTTCATCGATATCAGGGTTTCCACCAACAATAACCGGGTGGACATGGCGGCCGAAGGGCTGGATTTTGCCATTCGTTTCGGTCAGGGTTCATGGCACGGCACCGATGCCTTCCGGCTTTTCGATGCGCCGCTTTCGCCGCTTTGCAGGCCCAAACTGGCGGAGACTTTAAAAACGCCCGCCGATCTTGTCGAGGCGACGCTTTTGCGCAGCTACCGGTCCGACGAATGGAGCACATGGTTTGCGGCCGCCGGCGTGACGCCCACAGCGCAGGTGAATGCCGGGATCGTTTTCGATACCTCGCTCGGCATGATGGAGGCCGCGCTGCAGGGGCTGGGCGTGGCGCTGGCGCCGCCATCGATGTTTTCGCGGCATCTGGCGTCCGGGGCAATCATCCAGCCCTTCCCCGTCACCATATCGCTTGGAAGCTACTGGCTGACGCGGCTGCAATCAAAACCGCAGACATCCGCCATGCAGGCCTTTTCAGACTGGATGTTGACCCATGCTGACTTTGCCTGACATGGCTTACAGCAGCGCCAGCAGAACACCGCCGGCAGCACAGATCACCACCACGACCCATGGCGGCGTCTTCCACACCGTCAACAGGATGAAACCCGCAAGGGCCAGCGTGAAATCCTTCGGGGTGAAGATGGCGCTGGTCCACACCGGATCATAAAGTGCGGCACCAAGAATGCCGACCACGGCGGCATTTGCACCACGCATGGCCGCCTGCGCCAGAAGATGCCGGCGAAACCCTTCCCAGAAGGGCAGCGCACCGATGAGAAGCAGCATGCCCGGCAGGAAGATCGCGACAAGGGCGATGGCAGCGCCTGCGACACCGTTCGGCTGCGGTCCCACCACTGCGCCGAGATAGGCGGCGAATGTGAATAGTGGGCCGGGAACCGCCTGTGTCGCGCCATATCCGGCGATAAATGCATCCTCCGTCACCCAGCCGGTGGCGACGACTTCGGATTGCAGCAGCGGCAGGACCACATGCCCGCCGCCGAAGACCAGCGCGCCGGCGCGATAAAACGCATCGAACAAAGAAAGGCCCTGCGATCCCGCCACCGCCGCAAGCAGCGGCAACAGGCCGAGAAGCAGGATGAAGGCAGCGAGCGCGATATATCCGACGCTTTTCGGCACCCGGAACTGAAGATGGGCAGCTTCCCGCACCGCTCCGTCGCGACAGAAGACAAGCCCGGCAATGGCGCCGACGGCGAGCGCCAGGATTTGCCCGAAGGCTCCAGCCAGAAAAACCACACAGACGATGCCGGCGAGCGCGATGCTGGCCCGCTGCCGATCCGGCGCAAGGCTTTTTGCCATGCCCCAGACCGCCTGCGCCACCACGGCGACGGCGACGATCTTGAGGCCATGCAGCAGGCCGGTGCCCACCGGCCCCTCGATCGAAGCGGCGATGGTGGCGAACAGCAAAAGCAGGATGGCGGATGGCAGGGTAAAAGCCGTCCATGCCGCCATAGCGCCGAGCGGCCCGGCCCTCAAAAGCCCGAGCGCGAAACCCACCTGGCTGGAGGCCGGGCCGGGAAGAAACTGACAAAGCGCCACGAGATCGGCATAACCGGCCTCGTCGATCCATTTGCGCCGCACGACCAGCTCATCGCGAAAATAACCGAGATGGGCGATAGGACCACCGAAAGAAGTGACACCGAGTTTCAGGAAGGCGGCGAAAACCTCGCCGGGCGTGCCGTGCCTATGGCTGCGCACTTCGGTCTCCATGATTCGCGTTGACGACTTCACCAAAGAACTCCCTGCGTGCAACGGCTATTCGTCAACACATATCAGCCTAAAAACGGTTTCGGTATCAGATACCATTATGACAGGCATATGAAGGGGCTGGCTGCAACGACGCCGGAAAGTTACGATAACTTTCCGGCGTCGTTTGGCGACTATCCGGCGAAGGGCCTATCGCCCGGTCGGCAAGAGGTCGGCGAAGTGCGAAATCCAGCCATTTTCATCGGTGCCGCCGGAAAAACCCGTTGCCTCCCAGATGATGTGATGCCTGTTGCTGCCGTTGTGAATAGTCACTGCGGCGGCGATGGGGGTCGGGGATCGCCACGAAAAATTGCGGTGCGCCCCGGGTTCGAGATGGCTGAGGGATTCGAGCTGGACATCATCGAGGAAAAGCACCGTGCTCATCTGGGTCTCATAAAGGTTTTCCCATCGCGCCTGCGCCAGCGCATTTGCTGCCGCAACGAGAAGATTGCTCTCGCCCACAGGATCAGCCAGGGCCGCAAGACGCCATGCGGCAAAGATATTGGCGATATCCCCCGTGCTAAGCCCGAGGCTTGATAGGAACTCGATGGTCTGGTCATTGCCGAAAGCATTATAACCCGCTTCACCGAAGGGCCGGATATGCTTGACCACGAAATTGCTGAGAATTGGCATGTGTGTCTCCTTTTTTGGACATGAGCCACCTGTCCCGGACGTTGACGTGCAGGATCGCATGGTGGAATTTTTGGTTGCTTCGGTGCCGACCGGCAATCGAAGGGAGTGTGGTTGGCGGCCTAGCCGAAGGTGATGGCGACGCGGGCCGGCATTCCCAGGAACTCCTGCAGGCCGATGCGTGTTCTGGCGCCACCCCGCCCGGCCGGCCATGGATCGAGGATATGAAGTTCGAGATCCTTGCCATCCACGGTGTAGCCATAGACGAGGTAATAATGGTACTCCGTGCCGATCACGAAGACGCGGTTGTTGTCGATCTCGTGTCTGACGATATCGGTGGTCAGACCATTGACGAAGTGGCCGTTGGTCGTTGTGTGATCGAAGGCATTCCACTGGCTGGAAACCAGCTTGACGATATTGCTGTTCGGATTTGCCCCGCCCAGTTCAAGGATGCCAGCGGATTGATCCAGAACCTGCGCCAGCTCCCAGCGTTCCTGAACCTGCGGGTCGACGGTCGCGAGCGCTGCGGTATTGCGTCTCGCAATGTCGTATTGCGCGGCCGCAGGAAGCCCACGATAGGCCCGCACCATCTGCTCGACGGCGGCAAAGCACCAGGCGGGGGTGCCCTGAGGGACCAAAACGGGAGGGTTGTTGACTGTCGGCACGGTCTTCTCCTTCTTGAAAATGACGCAGCACAGGTTGCGCTTCGATGGCGTCCGGATGCCCGTCGTTGATTTTGCGTTGGTGAATGGTGAGATTTCGTTCCTAGCCGTCCTGCCGGCATATTCGCCGGCAGGACATTGCCCATGATCCATGCCAAGGGGACGATTCCGGCTGAGACCATGGATACGCTTCCTGCCGGGCCGGAAAAGGAACGGCAGTCTCTGGCGCATCAGGCGCTTTTGTTTAGATCCGCACGATAGGCCTGCAACGATGCGATCTTTGCATCTGCTGCGGCTTCGCGTTCGGCGACGATCTCGGTGAGTTTCACCGAGGCCTCGGCCATATAGTTCGTCAGTTCGATGCCCGAGAGATATTTGCCTTGCAGCTTGTTCAGCTTCGACCAGCCATCCGCAAAACTGCGGCTGAACCTGTCGCAGACAATCACAACCGCATGCCATTGACCGGTTTGCCTGACGAAAAACTCATCGACGGAGCGGACGAGCTGCGCGAAGCGGTTCTTTCGAATGACTTCCAGTTCGGCAACGCTTTCGATGCCGCTGATCTGGTGCTGGGCGTCATCGGCGATGGCCTGCATGAAGTCGGCGAAGGTCTTGAAGAAAAATGCAACCTCCTCGATGATCTCCTTCATGCGCTTCAGGGCCGAGAGACTGACATTCAGCGACTGGACCGCAAGCTGGATTTTGTCGTCTTCGGTCTGCTTGCCTTTGAGCAGGGCGTTGATTTTCACCAGTTCGGCGGATTGGGTGCGGCGTTCCTTTTCATAGGCTTCCGCCTTGTCGATCATTTGCATCTGGATTTCGCGCAGGCTCGCCGCCTGTTGCTGTTGCTCGTCGGAAAGCTTGCCCAGCCCCTTGTCCAGGGCATCGAGCGAAGCCTGCAGGCTGGAAACGATGGTTTCCTGCTTTGCAACCTTTTCCTCCTGCGTCTTGAGTTCGTCAGACCGCGCCTTCAGACGTTTTTCGAGTTCGGCAAGTTCGACCGCCTTGCTCGATTTCGGATCGGCGCCTGTAGCCTCATCCGCCAGCTTCGACTTCGATTCCTCCAGCGATTTGATATCGCCCTTCAAGGAATCGCGCTTTTCCTGGCTTTTGCGGAGCTCGGCTTTCTGTTCGGAAAGCTCGCTCTGCTTGGCGGCTGCATCGCTCTTGCCGCCGCCTGTCGCCGGGTTGCGCGAGCCTCCGCCCTGCCCCTGCCCATCGGCATCCTGACCACCCTTGGGTTGCCCCGAAAGCGCGCCGCCGACCGAAGACGCCAGCATCGAGGCAGGACCACCAGCCACCATGGCGATGGCGGGAATGGCGCTTGAGATCATCTGCGCGCCGACACGAACGATCGACATGACAAATGCGCGTTGCTCTGCCGTATTGGCGCGCTTCTCGTATTCACTCGCTTTCTTCTCGAATTCGGCGACCTGCACCCTCAGGTCGTTGACGAGCGATTCAAGCTGTTCGCGTCGCGCGCCCGCTTCGGTGATTTCCCGTTCAATCGCGGCCTTGTCGACAAGCCGTTTGCTCAAAACGGTTTCGCTCTTGTCCGTTGTCTGCACCGTGTCCTTGATGATGACATCATAGGTGGACGCGATAACCAGAAGCTCGTTGCGAACACTCAGCGCCCTGTCGCGGACGTTTTTGGCGAGTTTAATCAGATCATTGGAGACAAATGCCTTGATCTCGGCCTGATCGTTTCCCTCCCGGACGTCGAGCCAGTCCGGGAACAGATCGGCGATCGCCTTGCCGATCCTGCCGGCCTCATCCATCGCGTTTCGCATGGTGAGTTCGCTTTTCTGCTGCGCCGTTATCAGCTTGTTCATGATCGCGCTGATGCGCACGCGAACGTCGCCTTCCTCCTGCGGGGTGGTGTTGTAGGCGATGTAGAGCAGATCGATCGCGTTGTCGGTATCGCGCTTGGCCCGCTCGACATCGTAAGTTCCCTGGATCTTGTCGACATAGGACCGGACGAGCGCCGTATCTGACTTGGGAAGATTAAACTTCGGCTGCGAAAGGATCGTATCGACACTGGCGTCGATCTCGCTTTTGATTTTGGCTTCCCGGCTTTCAAAGGTCACGACATTATTCATTTTCATGCTCCTGTTGATGGTTGTTACGGAGAGTCAGGGGGTTGATCGTTCACGATCCGCATTGTTTCCTGGCATCCTCAGGCAGTCCGGCCTCGGTGGAGGAAATAAACTGCGGCACGTCCTTGGTCAGGCCGCCGATCTCGGCGGACAGCCGGTCGACCTGGCGTATTTTCGCGTCGTCAGGATTGACCTCGCTCGCTTCCTTCAGAGCGTTGGTGAAGTTGCCCACCTGAATGTTGAAGTCCTGAACCTTGCCGTTGATGGTGGAAATCGCCGCTTTGAGCCTGGTGATCTGCTCTTCCAGATTTTTCACCGCGCTCTGGTTTTCCGCGTGGCTCTGCTGTGCCGCAATCAGCTGGCGGCGATTGTTTTCGAGCTGGTTGCGAACGCCCTCAAGCGCCGCCCGGGCATTGTCCAGCCGCGGCTGTGCGATGCGGTATTCCCTCTCCGCATCGTTCATCCAGCCGAACGCCTTGACCGCGGCGTCACCGGCCTGGCAAATTCCCGGCAGGAAGAAGAGGACGCCGCTGCATATCGTTACTCTCTTGGCCTGCTCGTCCCTTTCCCTACGGGCTTTTTCGAAGGTGGCCTGACGCGCCCTGACGTTCTCGCTCTCGGACTGAACCAGCTCCTCGTAGCCCTTCACGCTGGTTTCGGACTGCGCCACCTGCCGTTCCAGCTCGATCTGCAGGTACATGGCCTCTCCCAGCGCCCTCTCCCGTTCGGCGCTGAGCTGCTGTTGCGCCGTCAGATGTTCCATCAGGCACACGGATCGGCGGCCGAGCAGCTCCCGGCTTGCTTCCGCCTGTTCAAGTTTTGACTGGAAAGCCGCCACCTGCTCGGTGGTGAGGGCGGCCGCATTTGCAATGGCCGGCTGGCCCATGGACGGAATGTCAAACTGCATCGCGATTGCCGCAAGGCCGGCAAAAATAACATGTCGAAGTTGCATCGCTTTATCCTCCTTCTGAGAATTGTGGTGAATGGACGTGCCGTGGCCCACCCGGCATTGCTGCCGGACGCGCCAGAAACTCGGTAGAAACATGCGGATGCCTGGCGGCTTCGGAATGCAGTTTTCGCCACTCCGTCAAGGCCGAAAAAACAACCATCAAAGATTGTGTTTTCGATTGCCCAACGAAAGATTTTATGTCCGAAGCCAAATAAAATTATGCAATAAAAACAGACGATAAAATTGTTATTATCGCCGCTCTCGCAAACCGTTCCAAAAGGGCACATATTTCAATGCGTCCTTTAACACTCAATTTATGAGAGTATTTTTTAATACCCTCAAGGAGAGCGGCGCGGGAGTGCAACAAATTGCACGCATCTCCCGAACCCGGAACATTTCAGCTGTCATGCGAGCCTGAACGGCCGCAGCCGGCGAACAAAATTCATATTTTAAAATTCGCCATAAAGTAGCGAAACTTAGAATTCCGTGGGAGAAAGGCATCTGGAAAAGCAGTTGCGCAGGATTCAAAATCGCTCCCGCAAGGAGACCCCGTTCGGCCGCAGCCGGACATGCTTCAGGAGAGGCTGACACCCCTTGCAAACCGGATCCTGAATGATGCCGCTTTTGACGAGACTGCCATCCGTTTTTGCTCGCAGATATCGACGGTCTTCAAGCAGGAGCCGCGCCTCGTCCGCGCCATCGGTGATTTCGGCGCATTCGCAACGATACTGTGCGCCATCGCTCTGGCGTCGATCCATGGCGGCCAATTTACCCTGGCTGCGGTTCAGGCCATCGTCGTCCCCCGGGGCTGGGCCTCCAGCCGCAGGACACGGGCCTTGATCGACTGGCTGGAACTCGAAGGCGCCGCCCGGCGGCATCAACCCCGTGACGACAACCGCGAACGTCCGTGGTCGTTGTGTGGCTGGCTGATCATGGCGATCGAGACGCTCGCCGAGGCTTATCTTGCCGCAGCCGCGCCATGGGGGGCGCAACCGGTTATGGACAGGCCGGCGAAAGATGACATCGGCATCAACAGCCTTATCGGTGGCGTCGGCTGGCTTTTGAAGCAACCGCAGGAGTTTATCCCGACATCAATGGAAACCCTGATGTTCCTGGGCCATGCCCCCGGGTTTCCTCTGCTGCTGGATCTGCTGTCTGCGGCCAAAACTAGCAAATCCGATGCTTCAGATTGTGAGTTTTCCCGCAAGGCGGCTGCGCGCGCCTATGGGGTAAGCCGCGCCCAGGTCACCGCCCTATTGGCCAAGGCAGAACGTCTGACCATTCTGAAGAGGGACGGGTCCCGCATACTTCTAAGCGACAGGACATTGCAGAATGTGCAAAGGGATATCGCCCAGCAACTGGCATTTGTTGTCGTGTGGCTGGGGATTTTGAGAGCCTGACGGCATCAGCGGTTGCTCGCGACAATGGCGCCACTAGGAAAACCGACACCGCCGGGTTAGAAGAAGCGATACCGGATGCGTGACATGACCCTGCCAGAAAAGACCCCAGCCGTGGATGCCACAATCGAGGATCGCTCGCTCCTGATCCGCGAATCCCTGCGCAATGCCATCATCGACCGGCGGATCGCGCCGGGAACGAAGCTCCCGGAGGCGGAGGTCGGGGCGCTTTTCGACGTCAGCCGCACGGTGGCGCGTGCCGCTTTGCAGATTTTGGCCTTCGAGGGGCTGGTGAAGACCGAGCGTAACCGTGGGGCCTTCGTTTCCACGCCCTCGCCGGAAGAAGCGCGCCAGATTTTCGCCTCGCGCCGCCTGATCGAGCCGGGCATCATCGCGGCGGCGGTGGAGCACATCACGCCTGCGGATATTGTGCGGTTTCAGCATCACCTCGTCGAAGAGGCGCAATATATGAATGAGCGTGGCCCGGCCGCGCGCCGGGCGGAAATAAAGGCCTCGGGCGATTTCCATCTCCTGCTGGCGGCCCTGTCCGGGAATGTCATCCTCCAGCGGTTTATGGATGAACTGGTCGCCCGCTCCTCGCTGGTCGTCGCCCTTTATGGCCGCTCGGGTATTTCGAGCTGCGGCCACAATGAACACCTTGCCATTCTCGAGCTTGTCGCAAAGGGCGATGCAAAAGGCGCTTCAGATCTTATGATCCATCACCTCGATCATATCGAGGCCGATCTCGATCTGCAGCCGAAGCAGGGTGTCAGCCTGAGAAACGCGCTGACACCGCTCTCCTGATCGCTGGCGGATGGCCGGCAATGTCGGTTGCTCGGACACGAATGCGCTAGTTTGCCTTGAAGCGGTCGAAAGCTGTGAGGTGCTTGACCGGGGGATCGGCCTCCCAGCGGTAAATCTCGGTCCGCAGGAAATGCAGCTCCTCATCGAGCTTTTCTTCGGCTACTTCCACCCACCAGGCTTTCGGCCGGCCATCCGAACCATCCGACCAGCGGTAGCTGCGCTTTTTCAGATGATCCTTCATGTCGAAGGGGCTGTTTTCCGCATAAATGCGGACCCTTGAGCGCTGGCTTGCCTGATACAGTTCTGCGAAGGGTGCTTCGCCCTGCCCCGCACGCGCATGACCCAGCACCTCCAGAAGCGCAAAACAATCATCGACGGCGCGATGGCCGTCGTGGAAATAACCGGACTGCCCAATCAGATAGGCAAGTTTGCTGCCTTCAAAACCCCGCGCCCGCCAGTCGATCTCGGAAACCGAACAGGCCCATGCCTTCTCGCGGAAAATCGGCGAGAAGGCCTCGCAGAACGGACGGTCAAAGCCGGCATTATGGGCGATGATCAGATCCGCCCGAGCAACAAGCGCGCTCAGGCGGTCCATGTCGATCACCTGTCCGGCGACCATCTCGTCGGTGATCCCGGTCAGGCGCGTGATCTCTTCCGGGATAGTGACGCCGGGCTGCCGCAGGCCGCCATAGACGCCGGTAACGTCGCCGATCGCACCATGATCGTCGAATGTGAAGGCGATAACGCCGATCTCGATAATCTCGTCGGTTCGATGATTGAGGCCCGTGGTTTCGGTATCAAGGATAATGCCCTGACGGGGGAACTCCGGCCGCGGTCTGTCTACGACGGAACGCGGCATGAGCCGGCGTGAAACACGGTAATTTCCGGTGGATTCAAGATATCCGGCAAGCGTCTCGTCATCCGCAACATTCGCCTTTGCCGTTTCGCGGCCGGCCGCTTTTCGTCCCCGTTCACTTTGGGGAAGCCGCGCCGCCGCGGAACCGAAAAAATCCAACTGGGAGCTCATTATGCGCCTGTCCGCCGTGTCCGGAAATCGTGATTTAAGTAGTCCAGCATATGTGCAGAGGCTCACGGTAACAACAGCGGTTGCTTTCATCCACAGAAACTGACCCACACAGGTTGCGGGTTGCACCTTCTCGTTGCGGTGTTAGAAGGGAAACACTGTTCCGTGTTCAAGGAGAGAAAACGAATGCCGATCCCATCGCTTTCCAACCCGAAAACGCTCGCTGACCAGAGCCGGTTGAAGCTGTTTCCGCTGCAAAGCGGCCCGCAATTCGCCAATGTGAACATTTCCACCGGAGCAAGCGGCATCGTCTTCACCGGTTATACGAGAGATGCGAGCGCCGATAACGACGCCTTTTCCTGCTGCGGCAGCTATACACTGCGCAACTCCGTCCACGCCGCCATTGCCGGCATGACCAGCGACAATTGCACGCTGTTTGCCCTGAAAAGCGTCATCAATCAGCGCCCCTGCCTCGCGGTCGGCGGTTTCGATGCGGAGGGAAAGCCCGTTCAGCTGTCGCAGACGGAATTCGAACAGGTCACCAGACCCCTCTTCAATTTCGCCGACAAGGTTTCGCCGATCCTCGGCAGCGAACCGGCCCCGGGCATTCAGGTGCGCAGCGGCGACGCCTCCTACAATTATCAGGTCGATGCCCGCAGCGGCCGCTTCCGATTCACCTACAAGGACAGCATGAATGGCGGGCTTTTCGGACCATCAGCCGACGGCAATGTTTCGCTTGAGCACGACGGACACCGACTTGCCAGAATAAGTGCGGGTGGCAGCTATAGCCAGTCGGACAATTCGATCAGCGGCTCGGCCTATCGCGACATCGATTCCCGTGGTTTCGACGCGACTGTCCGCAGCGGGCAGGCGTCTGCCATGTTCGGAAGAACCTATACGGAAAACGCCATCACGCGCAAAATCGGCATTGGTTATGGCAACACCTCGTTGCGCCGCGAGGACACGCCCGGCGGAACGATCAAGGAAAGCCTCGAGCACAAGCTGGAAAAAGTCACCCTTGAAGTGTCCCGCACCCGCGACCGGGCGAAAGGCACCGAATATATGCTGACGATCAAGATGCAGCTGTGACGCCTTCCCAGCTCGGTGCGGCTCGGATATGCACGTCCGCCGCGATCAGGGCCTGCCGGCGTTAACATGATTATTTTAGTTAAGTATTGAATTTGCGTCTGCCACGGGGTATCGCCTGAAGTTCAATCTCCAGGTCGGTCATGACGCAGCGCGACGACAAATTCCTTTCGGCATTCCTGAAAACCCAGTCGGATATCAAGCGATATCTGACGCGGATGACGGGTTCGCGCGAGGATGCCGAGGACCTTGCCCATGAGGCATGGATCAAGCTGGCGAGAAACAGCTCGAATGCATCCGCAGCACCAGTGCCTTATCTCAAGCGCATCGCCAGATCGCTGGCCATCGATCACGGGCGGGGACGCAGGCACCGGGCCACGACCGAACAGATCGAGGACGCTCTTTCCATCCGCGACGAGCGCCCGGGTCCAGACCAGCAGGTGATCGACCGCGACCAGATTCGGCAGCTTATGCGGGTCATCGGTGAACTGCCGGATCGACAGAGAAAGATGCTGGTCGCGGCGCGGCTGGAATTTCGTCCCTATGCCGAGATCGCGGCGGAGTTCCATGTCTCCACCCGCACGGTGGAGATGGAGATCAACCGCGCCCTCAACTACTGCATCGAGAAAATGGGACATGAGCGGCGCAGATAATTTTCGGATTTACCGTTTGTGATCGTTAGAGCTAATGAGGTTCATGTGAAATTCCGGCATCCAGACGGTTTTTTGATAGGGGTTGCGTGTTGAACGAAGGATCCGATGCGCTCAGAAGAATGGCCACGTCCTTTATCGTCAGGCTGCGCTCCGGCGCGGCCACGGTTGAGGATACGGAGGCGCTCCGCCACTGGCGCAGCCTCAGCGCCGATCACGAACGCGCCTTCATCGAGGCGTCGGCGCTCTGGCGCGATCTTGGCCCGGCCCTGCAAGCGCAGACGCAGACCCGCGTCAAAGCCACATCCAGACGATCCTTTCTGGTGGGCGGCAGCCTTGCCGCCGGCCTTGCCGGCATTGCCGTCGCGCTGCCGGAACTCGGTTACCTGCCCTCCATCGGCGCAATGCTCGCGGATTTTTCAACTGGTGTCGGCGAGCAGCAGAATGTCAGCCTGCCGGATGGATCGACCGCCTTTCTCGATGGCGGCTCCGCCCTGTCGCTGGAGCGCGGTGAACGGCAGTTCGATCTCACGGCAGGTGCAGCGGTTTTCACCGTCCAGCAGGCGGCGAATATTCCTTTTGTGGTCAAAGCCGGCAATGGTCGTGTGCAGACCTCTGGCGGCACGTTCAGCGTCACCCACAATGCCAGCGGCGTGACGGTGGAATGCCTGTCCGGCCCGCTCAGCGTGCACTGTCTCGGCGATGCGCAGTTGCTTCCCGGAGAGGCAATCGTCTATTCGGACGCTGGCCTTGGGGAAAAATCGGCAATCGACCTCGAGACGGCATCGGCATGGCGTGAAGGCATGCTGGTCTTCAACAATCGTCCGCTGGAAGACATCGTCGCGAGCCTGAACCGCCACCGGCGCGGCAGGATCATCATTACCCGTCAAAGCCTGCGCTCCCTGCACGTCTCCGGCGTCTTTCAGCTCAACCGGCCGCAGGACATTATCGCCCACCTTGAAGAAACCCTGCATCTTCATGCGGTCGGCGCGGGCGGAATACTGCTCCTCGTCTGAACCTTTTCGAACCGGCGACAGCGCTGGATTCCGGACGATCCGAAAATATTACAAAAAAACTCCACAAATCTTTTCGGGTTCATGCGCCTCGGTCGTCTTCCCTATCAGAGGCCACAGCAAGGCGGCGAAATGGAAGGGAATACGGGGATGACTTTATTGGCGACGGGACATAAATCCGGTGGTCGCGAACGGCGTTTGAGGCTTGCAGCATTCTGCGCATCACTGGCCTGCTCCGTATCCTTGGTTGCCCATACCCAGGCCGTTGCGCAGGAGCTGCGCCAGTTTTCCATTCCCGCCGGGTCCCTCGATGTGGCGCTGACGCGCTTTGGCGCCGCAAGCGGTATCCAGATTTTCTACGACGCCTCGCTGACACGCGGGCTCAAGACCTCCGGCGCGGCCGGCTCCCTGCCGCCGCGGGAAGCACTCGGCAAGCTGCTTGACGGCACCGGCCTCAGCTTCCGCTTCACCGCGCCCGATCGCGTGACGGTTTCCAACGCCTCACAGGCACCGGAAGCAACCTCTGCGGATGGCTCGCTCATTCTCGAAACAATCACCGTCACCGGCAAGTCAGGACGATATGGCAGCCCGGACGCACCTTATAGCAACGATGCCCCGACCGCCTTCATTTCGGGCGAGGATATCGAGCGCTTCCGCGGCTCAAGCCCAGCCGACATGTTTCGTGGCACGGCCGGCGTCATGTCCGGCGAAGCGCGAAACGGCGCCGGCGCCATCGACGTCAATATTCGCGGCATGCAGGGAATGGGCCGCGTCGCCACGACGATCGACGGCGCGGAAAATTCCGTGACGGTCTATCAGGGTTATCAGGGCGTCTCGAACCGCACCTATGTCGATCCCGATTTCATCGCCGGTGTCGACATTACCAAGGGAGCCGATGCCGCTTCCTTCGGCAATGCCGGATCGGTGGCGATGCGAACGGTCGGCGCCGACGATATCGTCAAGCCGGGCGAAAAATGGGGGCTAAAGGTCAAAGGCGGCTTCGGCACCAATTCATCAAGCCCGACGGAAGGGGCATTGAGCGGCTATAGCTATCAGTCTGGCGCAGGCACCGCGACCCCGTCCGCCGATGGCATGGACAGGCCAGCCTTCCTGAAGCCGACGACCGGTTCCGGCAGCGTCATCGGCGCTTACAAGGGCGAGGACATTGATGTCGTCGCCGGATATGCGCATCGCCGTCAGGGCAATTATCACGCCGGCAGCCATGGTCCTGTCGCATCCCCGAAAAACATCGGCGACACGAAATATTGGGGCGGCACTCTGCCCAACACGATGATCAATGAAGGCCTGGTCAACTATCGCGGCGGCGAGGAAGTCCTCAATACCGAGCTGGAAACGCAATCGCTTCTGGCGAAGGTCACGGCGCGTCTATCAGACGACCAGACATTCCAGATCGGTTACATGGGATATAGAAGCGAGGCCGGAGACAGGCTTGCCTCGCGGCTGACCTCGAATACCGGACAGGCGCAGCAGCAGGAACAGACCGTCAGCACCAGCCTCGATACATTTACCGCCAGATACAACTGGAACCCCGAGGACAATGACCTCATCGACTTCAAGTCGAATTTCTATTTCAACCATCTCGAAGTCCGCAACCCCGTGCGCGGCGGGCGTGGCCTGACGCCGGAGAAGATCGGCCTGCCATCAGGCTTCCGGGTGGGCACCGATACCAATATGTGGGGAGTGGAGATTACCAACCGCTCGCAATTCAGCCTGGATTACGGCGATTTCGACCTGAATTACGGATTTTCCTACCGCGCCGAAGACACCAAGGGCAGCGACCACACGGCCGTTCTGGAGGGCTGGCTGACACCGCGCGACGCCATCCGCCATGAAGGTGCAGCCTTTGCCAAGGCAGCTTACAAGCCGGTGGACTGGCTCACGCTTAATGGCGGCCTGCGATATTCCCATTATTGGGTCGAAGACAGGTTCGATCCCTATGAGCGTTACCAGGTGCAGGGTAAGCCGGTTGGCCTGAAAGTGGATGACGGCGGGTTCAGCCCGTCTGCCGGAGTGACGCTGGAACCGTTCGACAACACCCAGTTCTACGTCAATTATTCGAATACGCTGCGCTCGCCATCCATCATTGAATCTGTCTCGGCCTTCAACAGTGTTATCGCAAATTCGGGTGTCCTGCCGGAACGCTCCAGCAACTGGGAAATCGGCACCAACATCATTCGCGACGGCATCTTCTCCGACGATGACACCGCCATGATCAAGTTCGGTTATTTCAACTGGGATGTGAAGAATTACATCTCGCGCACCGTCGTGACCGAACCGCAGCTGACGCTGAATATCGGCAATATTCCGCGCGCCAAATTTTCCGGTCTCGAACTTTCCGGCCGCTACACCAATGGCGGATTTTCGGCCGATCTTTCTGCCAACTACTTCCTGAATGTCGAATATTGCCGCACGACGCAGACCTGCGATAGCAAGTCTCTCTATGGCGACTATGCGACGAACCATGTTCAGCCGGAATATACGGTCGACCTGACGCTTTCGCAGAAATTTCTCGAGGACCGGCTGACGGTCGGGGGCCGCATCTCCTATGTCGGCCCGCGCGCCATCGGTCACGGCGACGTCACCGCGCAGGGCGCGTCGGAATTCATCGCGCTTGTCGACTGGGAGCCCTATACGCTGGTCGATCTGTTTACCGAATACAAGATCAACGACAACATGACGGCGAGCCTGCGGGTGGAGAACCTGTTCGACCGTTTTTATGTCGATCCGCTCGGCCTCGTCACGCAGCCCGGTCCCGGCCGCACCATTTATGCCAGCCTTACCGCGACGATCGGCGGCGGCGAGGCCCTGCCCGGCCTTTCCCCCTTCAGCAGCCCGACGGACGCTTCCTTCGTGCGTGACTGGACCGGCTTCCATGTGGGTGCCCATGCCGGCGGTGATTTCCTGAATTTTGCGGGAAATACGACCTCGCTGGATGGCACATTCAACGGCGCGGCCGCACGGGAATCTGCTGATTTCAACCTGCGGGGCGGCGCATTCGGATTACAGGCCGGTTATGACCGGCAGCTGGAAAACGGCGTCGTCGTCGGCGTCGAGGCAGATTACACCAAGACCTATCTTCGTGGCATCGAAAAGTTCGGTTCCACCGATCCGGTGCTGGCGAAGAGCGGCCACCTGGACGCAACGACCAGCTACGATATCGACTGGACGGCCGGCCTGCGGGCGAAGCTCGGTTACGCCGTGAATGACAGGCTGCTCGTTTACTCCACCGCCGGCCTGGCGCTGGCGAAAGAAACCCAGTGGCGCGACCAGTATATTTCAGACGGCGCGAGCGCGACCAATCCTCTCGGCTCTGAAACGACGGCATTCTTCGTGGAGAAGGCTTCCGGAACACGTGCCGGCTTCACCGTCGGTCTCGGTGCGGAATATGCGTTGAACGACAATTGGTCGATCCGTGCGGATTACAGCTACAGCCATTTCCGCGCCAAATCGTTCAAGTTCAAGAACGCCCGTGCCGGCACCGGCAAAGACTATCGCACCAGCGAACAGACCGGCACCGAGATGGTCGATCCCGGCTTGAAGAATGATCCGAACATGGCCTGGCTTTGCGATTCCATGCCGGAAATCTGCGAGCCCTATGAATCACCGATCTACGAATATGTAGACCATGTCGGGACATCCGGAATTGTAAACGGTCGCAACGCCTCGAACTCGTTGAACCTGCATGCCATCAAGGTCGGGTTGAACTATCGCTTCTGAGGAACCTCTCCTCAAACTTTCTAGCCGTGCGCCTGCCTGCCGCGCGGCTCACAGAAACATAAGGTCGCTCAGGAAGCCGGACGATTGAGAATGGTTTCGCAACTCGCCGGATTGCCGATGATCTCGCTCGTTTTGATGATGGAGCCGGCATCCGCAGTGATCTTGATGATGCAATCGCGGCGGTGTTCCTTGATTTTCATACCCTCGGTCTGCGTCATCTGGGTCTGTCCATCCACGGACTTGTATTCACGCCGGTTGCTCAGCCCGGCATAGGTCTCCACGTCAACCTTCAGCCAGTAGGATTCGGTTGCGCCCTTTTCGATAACCACCTTGTTGGGGCGACCAAGCCTGGCAATGGCCGCGTCCTGCGGCTGCCCCACGAAGGCTGCGACCGTGCGGGAAATATCGGTTTCTCCGGTTGAGGTGCAGGCGGTGACAATCATCAGCGCAGCCGCCAGACATCCGGTTTCAATCCATCTCATTTTCAATCGTCCCCTCGCAAAATATCGCCAGCCGCATAGGTTGCCTACTGCCGCTGCGGCGCAAATCTAGGGTCAATGATTTTATGCTGAAAGGAGGGCGGACCGAAATCCCGATCAACTTGTTATGATCGACGGGCGTCAAGCGCCTCTATCTGTTGCGGAACACGGTGCAAGGGACGCCTGCCTGCCGGATCTCTCCGCAGAGCCTGTTGGCTTCGGCGCGGGTCTCACGGCCGATGCGGGCGGCATAACGCGGGCGCGAGCCGAAATTCCCGCCTCTTTGCCTGATGATAAGGGCACGTTCCGCATTGAGGGGTTCCGACAATCCGCCAATCGCGCGGGTAAACAGCCGGTTCGCCACCGCCGGATTGTAGTGCGCCGCAAGCTGCACACCCCAGGGCGCCCAGTCGGCCGAGGAGATGAGAACGGGATCGTTCATGGTGCGGGTGTCGGCCAGACGCAGGCAGGCGTCGAGGAAGGAGCGGCCGTCATCCAGCGCCGGGGCGGCCTTTTCCGGCGGGTTGTCTTTCCAGTTCTCGACAGGATATCCGGTGATGGCAAACACGTAATCGCGGGTTTCCATCGGCAGGCGGCCGGTGGCGATGAATGTCCGCAACCCCGCCTCGCCGGCATTATAGGCCGCGGCGGCAAGACCGAAATTGCCGAATTGACCATTCAGCTCGGAGAGATAACGCGACGACGCCTCAAGCGCGGCAATGATGTTGAAACTGTCCTCGAGACCACGCAGCCTTGCCGTTCCGGGCATGAACTGGGCGATACCCTCGGCCCCTTTCGGGCTGACCGCATCGGCGCGGAACAGGCTTTCGCGCCAGATGAGCCGGGCGAAATAATCCGGTGGCACGGCGTAACGTCCGGCCAAAACCTCGATGGCATGACACAGATCGCTATTGTAGCTGCCCACCCGAATGCACAGTTCCGGCGCAACGGCATGGCTATAGGCACAGGCGTTTTTCCCCGCTGCCGGCTCTTCAGCCCGGGCGGCACCGCCGGCTGTCACCAGCAGGCAGAAGACGAGAACGACACGGCCTGTCCATATCCCTGCCCATATACGTGCCAAGCAAACGACCCCACACTTTCAGACGCAAAGCACCGATTATCGGCAATCGCGAAAATATGCCCCGACCTTCGGTCCTGTTCAATGGTCGTTTCGGTTTCGCGCTGCCGATGTGCATCCGCGCTATCAAAAGGCTCGGCGTAAAACATCCAGCCGGCCCGATTGCCGGACCGGCTGGACTTGTCATTTACCCGCTCTGGCGAGAAGCCGTCTAGAACTCCTGCCATTCATCGTGATTGAGGGCAACCGCAACAGAACCACGCGCCGCAACGGACCGGGATACCGGACGGCGCGATTGAGCCGGCGCCGGCCGCATCTCCGGGCTGCTTCGTGAGGAAGATGCCGAACGCGGAGCCTCATCGAACCTGAATTGCCCCAGAAGCTCGAACAAGGCCGTTGCTTCCCGCGCAAGGCTGTGGCTGGCGGCAGTCTGCTCCTCCACCATCGCAGCGTTCTGCTGTGTGCCCTGATCGACGGTATTGACCGCCTGATTGATTTCGGCAAGTGCGGTGGACTGTTCACGGGCGGCTTCGACAATCGCCACGACATTGCTGTTGATATCACGAACCTGCGCCGCGATTTCCTGCAGCGCCGATCCCGCTTTGGTAACCAGACCGACGCCGTTTTCCACCTGCGAGCCGGACGCGTTGATCAGGCTCTTGATTTCCTTCGCAGCCGTTGCCGAGCGCTGCGCCAGCTCGCGCACTTCCTGCGCGACGACTGCAAAACCCTTGCCCGCTTCACCTGCACGCGCCGCTTCCACGCCGGCATTCAGCGCAAGCAGATTGGTCTGGAAGGCGATCTCGTCGATCACGCCGATAATGTTGGAAATCTCGCGCGATGATTTTTCTATCTGATCCATGGCGCCGATCGCATCGCGCACCACCTGGCCCGAATGTTCGGCATGGTCGCGGGCCCGGGCGACGATCGTGCCGGCCTCTTCGGCCCGGCGGCTGGAATCGTTGACGGCGGTGGTGATCTCCTCCAGCGCCGCGGCAGTCTCCTCGATAGAGGCGGCCTGCTGTTCCGTGCGTTTGGCAAGATCATCGGCGGCGGAGCGTATCTCGTTGGAGCCCGAGGATATCGCGCCGGCATTTTCAGATACCAGCGTCATCGCTCTCTTCAGCTTTTCCGAGGCTGCGTTGAAATCCGTCCGCAATCTCTCAAGCGAGGGGATGAATGGCTTGTCGATGCTCTGCGACAGATCGCCATCAGCCAGGTCTGTAAGACACTGCGCGAGCTTTTCGACATTTTCGACACGACCGGTCACGTCGGTCGCAAATTTGACGACCTTGAACACCTTGCCGTTCAGATCGAAGATCGGATTATAGGAGGCCTGAATGAAGACCTTGCGGCCCCCCTTGCCGAGCCGCATAAATTCATCCGCCACGAGATCACCGCCGCCGAGCCTTTCCCAGAACTGCTCATACTGCGTCGACTGCGTATAGGCCGGTTCGCAGAACATCGAATGATGCCTGCCCTGCACTTCCGCCAGCGAATAACCGAGCGCCGCCAGAAAATTCTCGTTGGCCGTCAGGACATCACCATCAGGTGAAAATTCGATGATGGCCTGCGCCCGCGACAGGGCGTCGATCTTGCCCGCATCTTCCGCCGCCTTCAGCTTGCGCCCGGTGATATCGGTAGCGATCTTGATCACCTTCACCGGCTTGCCGCGGCGAAACACCGGATTATAGGAGGCCTCGATCCAGACTTCCCGACCGCCCTTGCCGAGGCGCTTATATTGCTGCTGGTCGAACTGACCGGCGGAAAGTTTCGCCCAGAAGATCTTGTAGTCCTGCGAAGACACAAGCGCGGGCTCGACGAACATGCTGTGATGCCTGCCGACGATTTCCGCAAGCTCATAACCGAGCGCACGACAGAAATTCTCGTTGGCGGTAAGAATTTTCCCGGAAAGGTCAAATTCTATGATGGCCTGGGATTTAGAAAGCGCGGCAAGAACCGCGAAAGCATTGGCACCACGATCAAGAAAACTCACGCGCGATCCTCCGATGGCAGACAAATGATTCTCTATTACAATCATTCAATAATATTACTGTTACAATATTAAATAATATTTAAGAATAAGGTTTATGTTCCATCACGCAGACTACAAAATTCATGCCGAATTTAAACTCTCCACCGTTTCTTTCCTTAGCCGCATCCGCTCACACCAAGGCCATGGGACCGTTGTAACAAGGACGTATTATTGCTGTTTATACTCTGCGCATCAGACGAATCGGATATGGCTGTCCTTCGCCGATACGTTGCGGCTTGCCACTTTTTTCGGGAGAACCCATGATTGACGTTGCAACCGCGCTCGCCGTATGGGCCTATATTGCCGGTTTTCTATTTTTGACGGCGCGGCTGGCGAAGCAGACGGGAGAACCGATCTGGCTTTTCGCAAAAGGCCGTGAGCGACAGGCTGTTCCCGCCATGCTCTTTCGCCTCGCTTTTCTCCTTGGCGCTCTGCTGCCGCTCATCACCCTGTGGCTGGAGCCGCAAAATCCGGTCTGGCTTCTGAACCGCAGCGATCTTGGCGCCGCAATCCGGATTGGCGGCATGGTAATGGTGCTGGCCGGCGGCCTCATCGCGCTTTATGCGCAGAACCATATGGGCAGGTCATGGCGCATCGGCGCGGCCGAGGGTCATCTTGGCGCAATCGTCGATACCGGTCCTTTCGGCCGTTCCAGAAATCCGGTCTTTGTCGGTCAGATCGTGTTGTTTGCCGGGCTGGTGCTGGTGTTTCCATCGCCTCTACAGCTTGTTGTCGCCATCGCTCTTGTCATCGCCGTGTCGCTGCAGGTGACTATTGAAGAACGTGTGCTGACGAAAGAGCTTGGTCCGGCATATGACGCCTATCGGCGCCGGGTGCGGCGCTGGCTTTGACGATAGTCAAACCTGAGCCGTGGCGCGGCCTTCAACTTTTTCGGAACATTCATCCGCCGCAGGCATTTTATGCCGAATGGGGGGGGGCCGGCCATGGGCCGGCGAATTTCCTTGCCTGTTCAGGCAAGATGACGAGTTCCAACCTGGAGGAGCAAGCAGATGAAAAAGAACACGATCTGTATCTGGTACGACAAGGACGCCGAGGCCGCCGCCAGATTTTACGCCGCGACCTTTCCCGACAGCGCGGTAACCGCCGTTCACCACGCGCCGAGCGATTACCCCTCCGGCAAGAAGGGCGATGTGCTGACGGTGCAGTTCACCGTGGCCGGCGTTTCCTGCATCGGGCTTAACGGTGGATCAGCCTTCAAACAAAGCGAGGCTTTCTCGTTCCAGATATCGACCGAAGATCAGGAAGAAACCGATCGCTACTGGAACGCCATCGTCGGCAATGGCGGTGAGGAAAGCGCCTGCGGCTGGTGCAAGGACAAATGGGGCGTCTCCTGGCAGATCACCCCGCGCGTGCTGATGGACGCCATGGCAGCCGGCGGCGCGGAGGCCAAACGTGCCTTCGAGGCGATGATGGACATGAAGAAAATCGACGTCGCCGCCATCGAAGCCGCACGCCGCGGTTGATGCTTCCGCACTATTCAGCAGTAAGTAGCGAAATTAACTTGATCCCGGAAACATCCGAAAAATAAGGGAAAATCCGATTTCCTTGAATTAATCGCCTTTCCCCGCCGCGCAGATCGTCCTGCGCGGCAAGTCATCATAAAACGTTCAACAAAGTGTAAGCGATCCGTCAAAGACGGCTGTTAGCAGAGCCCGTGGCTTCGTGCTGGGAACATGATGTTCTTGCCGATCATGCCATCATCCATCAACGGGGCTCAACTCATGAAATCTTCCGCTCTGACCTCTTTCGTGGCCGGCGTCGCCATTGCTGCCGCCTTCGGCGCCACGGCTGCCCACGCAGAAAAGACCAAGTTCGAATTCTGGTACGGCCTTTCCGGCGATCTTGGCGATCGCGTTCAGGAAACCTGCAAGAAGTTCAACGATTCGCAGGCTGAATTCGAAATCGTCTGCACCTCGCAGAACGATTACGACGCCACGCTGCAGAACACGATTGCCGCCTATCGCGCCAAGAAGCAGCCCGCCATCACCCAGATCTACGATGCCGGCACGCTGGACATGATGCTGTCCAAGGCTTTCGTTCCCGCCAAGAAACTGATGGCCGACAACGGCTACAAGATCGACTGGGACAATTATTTCCCCGGCATCGCCAACTATTATGCCACCGCTGCGGGCGAGCTGAACTCGTTCCCCTATAACTCCTCGACCGCGATGTTCTATTACAACATCGACGCTTTCGAAAAAGCTGGCATCACCTTCAAGCCGGACACCTGGGAACAGGTTCAGGAAGCCGCTACGAAGCTCAAGGCCGCCGGCTTTGAATGCCCGCTGGCCTTCAACTTCGACACCTGGATGCTGATGGAGCAGTTCTCCGCCATCCATAACCAGCCGATCGCCACCAAGGGCAACGGTTACCAGGGCCTCGACGCCGAACTGACGATCAACAAGACGAAGTTCGTCGATCACGTCAAGTTCTTCAAGAAGATGCAGGACGAGAAGCTGTTCGTCGTCAAGACCAAGCAGCTCGGCATGGACATCCTGCCCGCCTTCACCTCGCAGACCTGCCAGATGTTCATGACCTCGATCGCCAATCACGGCACCGTCGCCAAGACCATGCCGGAAGGCGTGAAGTGGGACGTTGCCATGCTGCCGGTCTGGAAAGGCACTGAACGTCATAACTCGCTGGTCGGCGGCGCGTCGCTATGGGTCATGGCCGGCCGTCCGGATGCCGAATACAAAGGTGCAGCCGCGTTCCTGAACTTCATCGCCCAGCCGGAGATGGTTCAGTGGTGGTCGACCGTCACGGGCTACATCCCGGTCACCAAGACCGGCTTCGACGCCATGAAGGCCAATGGCTTCTACGACAAGGCTCCCTATAAGGGCCGTGAAAAGGCCATCGAAAGCCTGACGTTTACGCCGCCTTCGGAATATACCCGTGGTATCCGCCTTGGCGGTTTCACGCAGATCCGCAAGGAAGTCGCCACCTCGCTCGAAGCCATCTTCATGCAGAATGCCGATGTTCAGGCTGAACTCGACAAGGCCGTCGAGCGCTCGAACGCCGGCCTGCGCCGCTTCGAAAAGACTTATGCCGGCGCCAAGCTGAACTAAGTTCCGTAAATTTTCGAAGGACTTGCCCGCAGAGTCTCAAGCTTTAGGGCAAGTCCACCCATCTCTCCAGTATTGCCGGTTTTTTTATGGAAAAGCGCGCCGTCTTCAAAAGCACGTGGTTGCCCGTGCTATTCGCCCTGCCACAGCTTCTGCTGATCTTCCTGTTCTTTTATTGGCCCGTGGCGGCGGTCATCAACTGGGCCTTCACGCTCGAACCACCTTTCGGCGGCGCTGCGGAATTTGTCGGTCTCGCCAATTTCGAGGAGACCTTTCTCGATCCGCTTTATTGGCATTCGGTGCTCGTCAGCATGGTCTTCGCCATTGCCGGCCCATTCTTCACCATTCTCATCGGCCTCGTTCTGGCGCTTTGCGTCGATCGTGCGCTTCCCGGCTCCAGTTTCTTCCGGGTGCTTTATATCCTGCCCTTCGCCATCGCCGGCCCCGCCGCGGGCATGGCCTTCCGCTTCATCCTGTCGCCGGAACGCGGCCTTGCCGCCTCCCTCAACGCCTGGTGGCCGGATATCTGGAACCCGGCCAAATACGGCGAGCACGCGCTGATCCTCGTCATCGCCATCTTTGTCTGGAAATGGGCGGGTTATACCTTCATCTTCGTGCTCGCCGGCCTGCAATCGGTGCCGCGCTCCTTGACGGAAGCCGCCGCCATGGACGGTTCCGGCCCCATTCGCCGCGCCATCGACATTCAGGTACCGCTGCTTGCCCCCACTTTGTTCTTTCTGACCGTCATCATGATGACCGAAGGCTTCGTCGGGGCCGATACGTTCGGCATCGTCGCCTCCACCACCGAAGGCGGCCCCAACCGCGCCACCGAAGTGATGGTTTACCGCATCGTCAGCGAAGCCTTCGAGGGGCTGAACTATTCCGGCGCCTCGGCGCAGAGCCTCGTCCTCATCGGTCTCATCATGATTTTCACCTTCGTCCAGTTCCGCTTCGTCGAGCGGCAAGTCCATTACAAGTGAGGCGGCGATGATCCAGCGCACACCCTATGCCGACGCCCTGACCTACGCGATCATGGTGGTAGGTTTTTTTCTCCTCATCGGCCCGTTCATCGTCGTCATTTCCGGCGCCAGCCAGACGATCCAGCAGGTCAATAGCGTACCGTTCAACTTCATGCCGCAAGGCGAATTTTTCACCAATGCCGAGGCAGCCTGGAAACGCGCCAATCTCGGCAACGCCCTTTTGAACAGCATGATCATGGCGACGCTGGTCACGATCGGCAAGGTAGCCCTTTCGGCCTGCACAGCCTTTGCCATCGTGTTCTTCCGCTCGCCGCTCAAACATCTGTTCTTCTGGACGGTGTTCATCACCCTGATGTTGCCGCTCGAAGTGCGTGTGGTGCCGACCTATTCCGTGGCCGCCGATCTTTTCCAGCCGTTCCGCGCCATTCTGGGGCTGTTCGGCATTGAGGTGACGGTCGAGTGGAACCTGCTGAACTCGTATGCCGGCCTCACTTTGCCGCTGGTCGCCACGGCCACCGGCACCTTCCTCTACCGGCAATTCTTCATGACGGTCCCTGACGAACTGGCCGAAGCCGCCCGCATGGACGGTTCAGGCGCCGTGCGCTTCTTTGTCGACATGCTGCTGCCGCTGTCGCGCACCAACATGCTGGCGCTCACAACCATCATGTTCGTTTATGCCTGGAACCAGTATCTGTGGCCGCTCTTGATGGTCACCGATCCCTCCTACAAGACGGTGATGATGTCGCTACGCGCGCTGTTGCCGGCCGAAGACGGCACGCCGGACTGGAACGTCACACTCGCCGGTTCCCTCATCATCATCACCCCGCCGCTTCTCGTCGTGGCCTTCCTGCAACGCTGGTTCGTCCGCGGCCTCGTCTCGTCCGACAAGTGACGGCACGGCGCGTGGTTTTCAACAACAAGGTTTTCCTATCATGGCTCAGATCGATATTCGCCAGGCCCGCAAATCCTATGGCAAGACCCAGACCCTGCACGGCGTAGATCTCTCTTTCGAATCCGGCGAATTCGTCGTCATTCTCGGCCCATCGGGCTGCGGAAAATCCACGCTTCTGCGGATGATCGCCGGGCTGGAAGAGATCACATCAGGCGAAATCGCCATTGGCGGGCGCGTCGTCAACAAGCTGGAACCGCGTGAGCGCGGCTGCGCCATGGTGTTCCAGAATTACGCGCTTTACCCGCATATGTCGGTCGCCGGCAATATTGGTTATGCACTGAAGGTCGCCGGTGTTGCCAAGGCCGAGCGCCTGCGCCGCATCGAAGAAACCGCAAAGATCGTCGGCCTTACCGATTATCTGGAGCGTAAGCCGGCCGCCCTTTCCGGCGGCCAGCGCCAGCGTGTGGCCATGGCCCGTGCGATCATCCGCGAACCGCAGGTCTTCCTGTTCGATGAGCCGCTCTCCAACCTCGACGCCAAGCTGCGTGTCACCATGCGCGCCGAAATCCGCAAGCTGCACCAGCGCCTTTCCGCCACCTCCGTCTTCGTCACCCATGATCAGGTGGAAGCCATGACGCTCGCCGACCGGCTGGTGGTGATGAACAAGGGCAACGTCGAACAGGTCGGCCATCCGCTCGATATCTATCACCGCCCGGCCACCACCTTTGTCGCATCCTTCATCGGTTCACCGGCCATGAACCTGTTTACAACAAGGGTCGAAGTCGAATCGCCTGCCGTGATGCTGGGTGGCGCGGCGGTCAGGCTCTTCCCTGAAACCGGTCTCGAACTGCGCGGCCGCGACGTAACCGTGGGCATCCGCCCGGAACAGTGCCTTGTCAGCACGGAAGAAGGCGCGGGCGTACCGGCGATCGTCGATTTCGTCGAAGAGCTCGGCTCCGGCCGCATCGTGCATGCCGAGATCGCCGGTGAAACCTTCTCCGCCGCAATCGGCGAAGACCTTTCGGTCAAACCCGGCCAGCGCATCCACCTCACCATGCCGCCTGCGCACCTGCATTTCTTCGACCCGGCCACCGGCAAGCGGATCGAAACGGAAGGAGCAAACGAAGCCAACAGCGTCGGCAAGGAGGCATTGCTGGCGGTCTAAAAGACAAGGCCTTTCGGCTTACCCCTTCACGCCTGACGAAATCATGATGGCCTCCGTCACGCGCCGCTGGAAGATGACGTAAGCGATGATGACCGGTAGCGCTGCCAGCATTGCAACGGCCATCAGCCGCGCATAGGCGACACCGAAGGCGTCGTTGACCTGGGTGATGCCGACGGGGATGGTCATCATGTTTTCCGAGGTGACGACGAGGAAGGGCCAGAAGAAGGCGTTCCACACGGAAATGAAGGTCACGATCGCCATGGCGGTCGTGATCCCCCAGTTGAGCGGCAGATAGACCCGGAACAGGATCGTGTATTCGCCGCCGCCATCCAGCACCACAGCCTCGCGCATCTCCTTCGGCACGCTGTCGAAGAACTGTTTGTAGACGATGATGACGATGGGGGTGATGAGCTGCGGCAGGATGATGCCCGCCCAGGTGTTGATGAGGTTGAGGTTCTTCATCAGGATGAACTGCGTGACGACAAGCGTCTGCGCCGGCACCATGAAACTTGCCAGCACGATGCCATAAAGCAGCCGCCGGCCGGGAAAGCGGATCTGCGACAGCGCATAGGCACACAGCATCGAAATGAACAGGACGGAGACCGTGACGATGACGGCGGTGCCAATGGAATTGACATACCAGGTCAGCAGCCGCGTGTTGAAGATCGCGTTTACGTAGGCGCCCAGCTGGAACTCATCCGGCAGCAGCGATGTGTTGCCGGCAACATTCTCATCGGAGCGAAGCGAGGTAACGAAACTCCAGTAGAGTGGAAAAATCCACACCAGCGCTGCCGAAAAGGTCAGCAGGGTAAGAACGATGTTCTCGAGTTTTCTGGTCGGGCTCATGAGTTCCTCCGGATGCGCAGCAACTGGAACTGGAGAACGGAAACAATGACGATCAACAGGAAAAGCACGGTCGCAACGGCCGAGGCATAACCGCCATTGTTCATCTGGAAGGCCTCCCGATAGACCTTGAGGAGAAGCACAAAGCTGGAATTGAACGGGCCGCCGCCGCTCAGAAGATAGATCTGGTCGAATATCTTCAGTTGCAGGATCAGTTGCAGCGTCAGGACGAGTGCCGTCACCGGCCACAGAAGCGGCCAGGTGACGCGGCGGAAGCGTTGCCAGGTCGTCGCGCCATCCAGCGCCGCCGCCTCATAAAGCTCGGTTGGAATATTGCGCAGGCCGGCTATGAAAAGCAGCACGTTAAAACCGTTTGTCCACCAGATGGTGACGACAGCGACCATCGGCATCACCCAATAGGGGTTCTTGAAGACAGCGACCGGCTTGCCCGCCAGCAGCGAAATGACCGGCTGCAGAACACCGAATTGCAGATCGAGCATCCAGGCCCAGATCTCCGTCACCACAGAAACCGGCAGCACGTAAGGCAGGAAAAACAGGCTCATGGCGATTGTCTGCCCGATGCCCGACAGCCGGCTGACGGCGAGTGAAATCATCAGCGCGATGATGGTGGTCGGCACCACGGTCAAGAGAACGAAATAACCGTTGTTCTTCAGCGAGGTGACAAACAGCCGGTCGCCCAGCAGTTTCGCGTAGTTCTCAAACCCGACCCAGTTTCCCTCGCCGATCAACGGCGCATCGGTAAAGCTGATGCGCACCATTTCGATCAGCGGATAAAGGAAGAAGGTGGCGAAGACGACGATAAATGGCGTCACCATCGACAGCGCGATCAGCGACTTCTTCCGCCGGTTTTCAATCATTGCCATTAAATGCCTCCGGGCCTCTGCGCATTGCGCGATGCCCTCCAGCCATTGGGGCCGGAGGGCAGGCGTGGATTACTTGAGTTTGCCCTGAAGTTCGGACTGGATCTGCTCGACGGCTTCCGCGCTGCCGACAAAACCCTGTATGGCCGGTGCGATGACGTTGAGCGCCGCGTCATAGGCCGGAGAGGCAACCCCGGTAATCGTGGTCTTGGGGTCAAACACCGCCGCCTCCGCCAGCGTGGCATAGGTGGCGTTTGGCTGCATGGCCTTATATTCGGGGCTTTCAGTAATCGATTTATAGGCTGGAATATGTCCGGCATCGGCCCAGCTGATGGCGTGTTTTTCCATCCAGCCGATCACCGTCATGACGGCGGCGCGTTTTTCGCCGGAAACCGTGTTGTCGCCTTCATTGGGGATTGCGAAAGCGTGGGAATCCGCCCAGGTGGCGCGTTTGCCCATCAAAGGCGGCACTTCCACCGCACTCCATTTGAAACCGAGCTTGCCGTTCTTTTCCAGATCCTTGTAAGTCGGCACTTCCCAGACGCCATTCAGCTGGAAGGCGGATTTGCCGGCGGAAAACAGCGCCACCGAGGCCTCATATTCCGCCTGTTCCGGCGCCCAGCCGTTTTCCCGCCATCTGGACATTGTGTCGATGGCTTTGGCGGCCTTTTCGGCATTGTCGCCGGCCAGAACCTCCTTGCCGGTGACGAGTTCGCCACCCTGCTGCGACAGCAGCGTGTAAAACACCCGCCAGACCCCGCCTTCACCGCCCGACTGATAGGTGATCGGCGTTTGCACGCCATTTTCCTTCGCCCAGGCCAGCGCCTTTTCGAAATCCTCGATCGTCTTGATGCCGGTCAGCTTGCCTTCGGCATCGAGATAGGGAGAGCCCTTCAGAAGATCGGCATTGTAATAAAGAACGAGGGCGTGAATATCGAACGGCACGGCGTAAAGCTTGCCGTCCTGGGTGGCCGCCTCCACCGGTGCGCTGAAGAAATCTTCCGTCTTCAACCCGGCATCTTCAAGATCCTTCGCGGTGATTTCGCTCAGCACTTTTTCTTCAAGGCCAAGCGGCGCGCGCGACAGGTGATAGGTCATGATATCCGGTCCCGCGCCCACCGCAGAGGCCGTTCGCACCTTGGTGTAAAAGGGAACGCCCCATTCCAGCGTCGTGCCCTTGATCTGGATATCGGGATGTTCCTTGTTGAAGGCCTCGATCAGCGCCTTCATGCGCACGCCGTCACCACCGGCCAGAAAGTCCCACCAGATGATATCCTGTTTCGCAAGCGCCGGCATGGCGGTCAAACCCAGAACCGTGCCGATAAGCAATGTCTTGATCAATCGCATCGTTATTCCTCCCGTTTCTTGAAACACCCCGTCAGGGGATGGTTTGCTGCATCGACAGGCGCCTCCTCGCGCCTATCGCAACCTTTTGCCGTCGCTATCGAAAACCAGAATCCTGTCGGGCGAGGCGCTGAGCGAGACGGACCGGCCATCCAGCTGCTCCCGGGAGCCCTGCCGCTGCACGACAAGCTCCTTTCCCGCCCCGGTGCGGGTGTAGAGGTAAGACAGATCGCCAAGCTCCTCTGCCACCTCGACGATGACAGGCAAGGCGCCTTCATCCGTGATCGCCAGATGTTCGGGCCTGATGCCGATCTCGAGCCGCTGGCCGGGCGAAACCGGCTGTGACAACCGCGCTTCGAGAGGCCGCTCGCCGCCTTCGAGCGTCAGCGTCACGCGGCCATCGCGCTGCTCCACCACATCGGCCTGCAGGAAATTCATCGCCGGCGACCCGATGAAGCCCGCCACGAAACGATTGTCGGGATCGTCATAAAGCGTGAGCGGTGCCCCCGCCTGCTGCACGATGCCGCCCTTCAGCACGAAGATCCTGTCGGCAAGCGTCATCGCCTCCACCTGATCATGCGTGACATAGATCATGGTCGCGCCGAGCTTGCGGTGAAGCCGTGTCAGTTCCAGCCGCATCTGGACACGCAGTTCCGCGTCCAGATTGGACAGGGGTTCATCGAACAGAAAGACCTTCGGCTGTCGCACGATGGCGCGGCCGATGGCCACACGCTGCCTCTGGCCGCCGGAAAGCTGGGAGGGCCTTTTGTGCAGATGTTCGTCGAGCTGCAGGATACGGGCGGCCTCGCCCACCCTCTCATTCACCTCCGCCTTCGGCCGGCGGGCAAGCCGCAGGCTGAAAGCCATGTTCTCGAACACCGTCAGATGCGGATAGAGCGCATAGTTCTGGAAGACCATCGCCACGCCGCGATCCGCCGGTTCGACCGCTGTGACGTCGCGGTCGTCAATGGCGATACGGCCGCCACTGGTTTCCTCAAGCCCGGCGATCATGCGCAACAGGGTGGATTTTCCGCAACCGGAAGGCCCCACGAACACCGCGAAGCTGCCAGTCGGGATTTCCATCGAGACGTCCCGGATCGCTGCGAACGATCCGAAGGACTTGGCGATATTGTTGAGACGGACACCCATGACCGCCTCACTGAACCTTCAGGCGCAGCACATGATAGGACAGCGCCGGCACGGAGCCTTTGAGCGCCCCATCCTCGACGGCGACACCGCTGCCCGGCACCGGCACGACGCGGTCGGGCTGGTCGGGGCCGTTTCCGACCCGCAGGTCATATCCCGCCATCGCAAGATGCAAGCTGAGCGACGCGGACGAAAAGCCGGTAAGGCTGACATTGAGCTCTGCCGCCTCGGTGAGATGGCGGTTGAGGACAAACAGCGTCACCACGCCCTCGTTTTCATCGAACACGCCCGCGACATCGAGATATTTGACGTCGTCAGCCGCGTTGCAATCATAGGTCGGGCAATCGACCGCGACATTCAGCGCAACACCACGGCCATAAAGCGAGGCGAACTGATAGGGATAATAGATCGTCTGGCGCCAGGCTGGCCCGTTCTTTTCCGCGCGGATGGGGGCGATGACGTTGACGAGCTGGGCGATGCAGGCGATGCGCACCCGGTCTGAGCGGCGAATAAACTCATTGAGCAGGCCGGCAACGAAGAGAGCATCCTCGAAATTATAGGTCTCTTCCAGCAGCGCCGGCGCTTCCGGCCAGTCCCAGCTCTTGATGCGTTTGCTGTCGTCTTCACGGATATGGTACCAGACGTTCCATTCGTCGAAGCAGATGGAGACATCGTTCTTGGCGCGCTTCTTGGCCTTTACATAGTCGATGACGCCGGCAATCGTCTGGATATAACGACCGGTCTCTTCGATCTTGCCGAAATAATTCAGCGTGTCGCGGCTGTTATTGCCGAAATATTTGTGCAGCGAGATATGATCGACATTCTCGTAGCATTCTTCCAGCACCTCGCGTTCCCATTCGGGATAGGTCGGCATGCCGTCGTTGGAACTGCCGCAAACAATCGCTTCAATTGTCGGGTCGAAGCCTTTGAAAGCCTTGGCGGTTTCATTGGCCAGCCGGCCATATTCCACCGCCGTCTTGTGGCCGATCTGCCAGGGGCCGTCCATCTCGTTGCCGAGGCACCACATCTTCACGCCATGCGGTTTCTCTGTGCCGTGGCTGCGGCGCAGATCGCTAAGTTCGGTGCCACCAGGAAAATTCACATATTCAAGGAAGTTGCGGGCATCATCCAGGCCGCGGGAGCCGAGATTGACGGCCAGCATCATCTCGATGCCGGCCATTGAGGCCCAGTCCGCAAATTCGTTGACGCCAATCTGGTTGGTTTCCTTCGACCGCCAGGCAAGGTCCAGGCGGATAGGCCGCTTGTCGCGGGGACCAATGCCGTCTTCCCAGCGATAGGCCGATACGAAATTGCCACCGGGATAACGGATGGCGGGAATTTTCAGGTCCTGCACAAATTTCAGGACATCCCGGCGAAAGCCGTTCTCATCCGCCTGCGGATGGCCAGGCTCGTAAATCCCGCCATAGATCGCACGCCCCATATGCTCGATGAAGGCGGAATATAGGCGATCGTCGATACGCCCAATCCGGAAATCCCGGTGGACTGAAACCCGCGCTTTCATAGGCTCTCCTCCCTGCGCATTTATATCTTAAAATATGGTATGAACCATATTTGATAATATAGTTGCCGAGGGAATCCGCGCCTGTCAACCGCGAAAATCATACTTTTAAAATTTGAAATGCTCAGTCTGCCGTGCGCAGGCGCAGGACGATGTCCTGATCGTAATTTCCGAAACCCCGGCCGAAGATATTCAGCCCGCCCGGATGTTTCGCGTCGGCCTTGACCTCGATGCGCAGCCGGATGGAACGATGGCTCACCAGATCGATATCCTCAAGCGTCACATCCGAGATGCGGGTGCCGTCGACATAGGTTCCCTGCGCGGTGATGCGCCAGGTTTTGAGCATGCCATATTGGGAACCGGAGAGTTTCCACCAATCGGGCGTATACACACCCCGCTTGTCACCGAAGTCACCCGGCGAGGTCCACACGCCGATTTCCCTGCCATTGACGGAGAGGGTTATGTCCGATGGCCAGTTGCTGTGCGTTCCCGGCACCTCGGAACTGACCTCCATCGAAAACTCGATTTCCTCGACGTTTCGGCCTTGAATCTTGGCATTATTGGGGAATTGATATTCCACGAAGCCCGACGTCAACCATAAGAGCGCCGTCTTCATACGATCAGGGTCCATGAACGTATCGGGCACATCGAGAAGCCCGATAATACCATCAGGCGAACAGATGCCGCAGGGTGCCGTTACCGAACTCTGCGTATAGAGACCAAGCGGCATGGCCACCGCAATGTAATTGGAGGCGGCCGGCGTCTCGGGTTTTCGGAACGATACGATGAGTTCATCGCAGGTGGCGAAGCAGATTTTCTGGCTGCCCTTGCGCGCCTTGCGCGTCTCGGTTCGCAGCAACCCGGCTTCTTCAAGAACCGCCACGCCGGCGGAAACGGTGGACTGGGGTAACTCCAGTCGCTGCGCGATCTCGTTGACATTCAGACCGCTCGTCTCATGCAGCAGCTTCAATATCTGCACGCGGATCAACGATGCGGCCGCTTTCAGGACATCGAATTCTTTTTCAGCATCAACCAGGAGGAAATTGGGGGCCATTCTCTAATCTTCAGATTTATCGATCCAGATCAGGATTTCTGGCTTAAATACCCTATACTTGTCCAGTGTTGTTTATCGTTCAGGCATATCTGAAGGTTAAAGGCATGAAAAAGGCATCGCCACGCAGCTTTGAGGCCACGTGGCGATGCCCCTTTTGTCGTCAACCGCGCTTGCGCAGGGTCCGCGTGCCGGTGTCGACAAGATTCTGCGCCGCTTCATCCACGCTGGCGCGGCCAAAGGCGAGTGAGTCGGCGATGGGGCGCATCACACCACGGTCGAACTCGTTGGCTCCGATCGGGGCGGGTTCCGGATAGGCATCGGTCTTTCCGGACAGGCTTTCGATGTAGTCCACCGTCTTTCGCTCGGTATCGTTGAGGCTCGGCAACACCGCCTCACGCACCTTCTTCGCCGGCGGCACGCCGCGTTCCACGCCGAGAACCTTGCCGGCTTCCAGATCGTTGACGAAGAAGTTGATGAACTTCGCCGCCGCTTCCGGATTGGTCGAGGTGGACGATATGCACCAGATAAGCCCCGGCCGGTAATAATGCCCGGTCGGCTTGCCAGCCCCCTCACCCGGCAGCATGCCGATGGACAGCGTTTTCTTGTTGAGCGCCTGATAACCCACAAGCTGGTTGGAATAGGCAAAACCCGTGGCGGAATTGCCCAGCGTCAAGGCGTTGGATTCGATGGTATTGTCATCACGCGTCTGAATATCGGCGGAAACGCAGAGCTTTTCCTCGCGCAGCTTTTCCCAATAGGCGAACCATTCCTTGGCGTCTTCCTTGTTGAAGCCGATGGTGCCATCCTGAAACAGCAGCTTGCCGCGCTGGCGAAGCCAGACATCGAAGACATAATGATAACGCGCACCATAGGGAATGGCCCAATAATTGCGCCGCGCCGGACCGTTTTTCTTGAAATCGCGCGCTAGTTCCGCCAGCGCCGTCCAGGTGATCTGCCCTTCCGGCATGGAAACGCCGGCTTCCTTCAGCGCTTCGGCATCATACATCATGCAGAAGGAGTTCAGCCCGAGACCGACGCCGTAGAGCTTGCCGTCAATGCGGCACAGATCGATCTCGCTTTTGCCGAAGTTGGAAAGATCAAGCGACGAACCGACGAACTTGTCCAGTTCCATGCAGGCGCCACGGCCGGAATAATCGGCGATGGTGGATGGTTCCAACTGGAAGATATCGGCGACATTGCGTCCGGCCATTGAGGTCGCAAGCTTGGTCCAATAGTCGGAGCCGGCGATCATTTCGCCGCTGACCACCGTCTGCGGATCGGCCTTCTGGTAAAGGGCGATCACATCATTGGTGCGTTTGTTGCGATCGGCTGATCCCCACCACACGCAACGAAGCCGGGTCTCTGCCGCCAGCGCGCGAAAACCGCCCGCCGCGACCCCAAGACCGGCCAGCGCCGCCGTCACCAAAAATCCACGTCTATCGATAGTTTGCATCTGCTCCTCCCGCGTTTTGCAAATTTTTCACTGACTACTTAATTCTTGCAAATTTTCTGTATTTGCAATATTTGCATCATATTAGATTTTTTTGCAAGCGCAGGAGACGACATGAACGATACGCCCGACATCAGCCGCCCGCGCCAGTCGGATATCGCCCAGCGCGCCGGCGTCTCCATCAGCACCGTCTCTCGTGTTCTCGCCGGGGAAAAAGGCATCAGCGCTTCGATCCAGACCAAGGTTTTGGGGGTTGCGGCGGAACTTGGTTATCCGCTGCGACCGGTCACCAGCCAGACTGGCGGCGTGCCGCTGGAGGGCAAAAAGGTTCTCGCCCTGATGTCCGCCGAACGGGCAACCGGCGATATCGGCGCTTTTTATCACGACATTTTCGACATGCTGCGCAACCTCGCCCAGACGGACGGATTTGAACTCGATATCCGGCTGCTGCACCAGAAACAGGTGGATGACGCCCTGACGCAGCGGGTCTGCGAGGCGGACGGCCTTCTTGCTATCGGTCTCGACCCCGAAGAGGAGATCATCCATCGCATTACCCAGGGTGTGCTGCAGCCGGTTCTGGTCAACAGCGCCGACCCGTCGATGACGCTGGATTGCGTTTCGCCCTCCAACTTTTACGGCGGCGCGATGGCGGCGCGGCGGCTTCTGGAACTCGGCCACCGCAAGGTCGCCTATATCGGCCCGCACCACCGCCACACCATACGCGAGCGCATGCGCGGCTTCCGCCACACCATCCTCGAACAGGAGGGAACCATTTATGAGGAATTCCTGCTGACGACGGTGGATAGCGGCTTTGGACAAGCGGGCGATGCGGTTCGCCAGCTACTGGCCAAAAACCCTGACCTGACAGGCATTTTCTGCATGAATGATGCCATTGCGCTCGGCGCGCTGGGGGCAGCGCAGGAGCTTGGTCTTGCCGTTCCGGATGATCTTTCCATCATCGGCTTCGATGACCTGCCCTTTGCCGAACTCTCCACCCCGCGCCTCAGCACCATCCGCGTCGACCGCCGTGAAATCGCCCGCGAGGCGGTGGAACTGATGCGCCGCCGGCTGACGGAGCCTTCCGCCAATGCCCGGCAGGTTCAGCTGGGCGTGCAGCTGGTGGAAGGACAGACCGCCGGACAGGCGAAAAAGACGGGAAAGGCGATACGTCATGCATGATGCGGCAAACAATGATCCGATGACCCGTTTCAATCCGCTCTACGGCAATCCGCTTAAAACCCGCGCCGATGTCAGAAAGGCGCTGGATGACAGTTTCGCACCGCTCCTGCCCTATTTTTCAGAGAGCGGCGCAAGGGTGACGCTCAGCGGCACTGCCGCGCATTTTGACCGGGCGGCGGCAGATCTGGAGGGATTTGCCCGGCCGCTCTGGGGCATCGCGCCGCTGGCGCTCAGTGGCGATACGTTCGACCATTGGCCGCTTCTGGCAAAAGGCATCGCCAACGGCACCGATCCCGCCCATCCCGATTATTGGGGCGACGTGCGCCAGAAGGATCAGCGGCTGGTGGAACTTGCAGCTCTGGGCTTCGCGCTTCGGCTTGCGCCACAACATCTTTGGGAACCCCTCTCCGACGCGCAGAAGGACAATGTCCGCCGCTATCTGCTCACCGCCCGCGAGCGCAATTATGCCGATAATAACTGGAAGTTCTTCCGGGTGATGGTCGACATGGCGCTCGATCATCTGGGCATAGATTTCGATCGCAGCCTGACGGACACCTTCCAGGCGGAGCTGGACGGCTTCTACATTGCCGATGGCTGGTATCGTGACGGCGATTATCGCCGCATCGACCACTATATCGCCTTCGCCATGCATTTTTACGGCCTGATCTACGCGAAACTCAGCAAGCCTGATGATGCTTATGCCGAACGTTACCGTGAACGCGCCCGCCTGTTTGCCGGCGATTTTGCCAGCTGGTTCGATGAGGATGGCGGCGCGCTCGCCTTCGGCCGGTCCATGACCTATCGTTTCGCCTGTGGTGGCTTCTGGGCCGGCCTTGCCTTTGCCGATGAAGAAGCCCTGCCCTGGGGCGAGATCAAGGGGCTTTATCTGCAGCATCTGCGCTGGTGGGCGCAAAAGCCGATCGCCGACCGCGACGGCGTTCTCTCCATCGGTTACGCCTACCCGCAGCTGACCATGTCGGAAAGCTATAATTCGGCCGGTTCGCCCTATTGGGCCTTCAAGGCCTTCCTGCCGCTCGCCTTGCCGGAAAGCCACCCCTTCTGGCAGGCGGAAGAAAAGCTGCCCGAAACCTCCACCAAACCACGGCCGCTCATTCATCCCGGCATGGTGATGATGCGGACCAAAGGCAACGTAACGGCACTTTCCAGCGGACAGGAAACCCTCTCCATGCGCGGCGGGTCGGAGAAATATGCCAAATTCGCCTATTCCTCGCGCTATGGTTTTGGTGTGGAAGTGGATGAGCGCGGCTTCAAGACCAATGGTTTTGACAATATGCTGGCCTTCTCTGATGACGGCCTGCATTACCGCGTGCGCGAAACCAACGAAAAGGTTCTGCTGGCCGGGGACAATCTGCGGGCGACATGGAGACCGTTCCCCGATGTCGCGGTTGAAACGACGCTGGTTGCCGCCGGCGACTGGCACATCCGGCTGCACCGGATCACCACCGCCCGGCCGCTTTCGGTCACCGAAGGCGGCTTCGCCATCCATCGGAATGACGGCGACAGCGATGCCGTAACCGAGACGGCCGGCCATGCATCGGCGGATTGCGGCACCGACATTTCCGCGATCATCGATCTCGGCTCTGTCATATCCCGCCAAGGCGTCGCACTGAAGGCGCTGCCCAATACCAACCTCGTCAATGCCAAAACCACGGTGCCGCAATTGCGCGGTGATATTCCAGCCGGCGAAACTCTGCTTGCCTGCGCCGTCTTCGCGGGATTGACCGGGCCTGAAAGCAAAAACGCCCTGGCAGCTGTTCCGGCACTTCCGGACATCAGGGCGCTCGACCGCCTGTTTGCGGAACGCGGCGTCCCGGTCAGCAGCATGGCGGCGACGGGAGAGCCACGATGACGAGCCCGCTTCCGCGTCTCAGCCTTGCCATGGACCCGGAGCGGACGCAGCATGTGCTGACACCACAGGCGCTCGAAAGGCTGTCGCGGAGCGTCGATATCATCGATATCAACCGGATCTGCGACTTTCACGATCCATCGGTAAAAGACCAGCTGGAACGGACGGATACTCTCCTGACCGGCTGGGGCTGTCCCGATATCGGCGCACGGGAGTTGGCGTTGATGCCAAGGCTCAAGCTGATTTCCCATGCTGCCGGCACGGTGAAATATTTCCTCTCGCAGGCGGTCTTTGAGCGCGGCATCACCGTGTGCAGCGCGGCGGAAGCCAATGCGCAGCCGGTCGCCGAATTTACGCAGGCGATGATCCTGCTTGCCGGCAAGCGCGTATTCAGCTTCCGACGGTTTTATGGAAACGATCGCGGACGGGAAAACGTCGATCGCCTGCAATCGCAGGCCATCGGCAATCTTGGCCTGACGGTCGGCGTGGTCGGCGCATCGCGCATCGGGCGTCGGGTCATCAATCTGCTGAAACCCTTCGATCTCGACATCATCCTTTTCGACCCGTTTTTAAGCGCAACAGAGGCGGACCGCCTTGGCGTGCGGCTGGTAACGCTTGATGCGCTGATGGCAATGAGCGACGTCATTTCGCTGCATGCACCGTCGCTGCCGCAGACCCGGCATATGATCGGCGCGGAAGCGCTTGCCCGGATGAAGGATGGCGCAACCCTGATCAACACGGCACGCGGTGCGCTCGTCGATGAAGAGGCGCTGCTGGCGGAACTAAAAACCGGGCGTATCGAAGCCGTCATCGATGTGACCGATCCGGAAGTGCCGCCGCCGGACTCTGCCTTCTACAGCCTGCCCAACGTCTTCCTGACGCCGCACATCGCCGGCGCCATTGGCCTCGAACGCGCCAGGCTGGGCGACATGGCAATCGCGGAAATCGAACGCTTCTGTCAGGGCGCTGCACTTGAACAGCAGGTACGGCCGGAACATCTGGAACTGATCGCATGAGAATTTTCGAGCCGGGCCTCTGCTCCGTCACCTTCCGCTCCCTGTCGCCGCAGGAGGTCATCGACCTTGCCGTCGCAAACGGCATCAGGGCAATCGAATGGGGCGCGGATATCCATGTGCCGCCAGGCGACCTCAAAAACGCAAGGGATGTGGCCGAGCGGACCGCTAAAGCGGGCCTCACCGTATCCTCCTACGGCTCCTACATCTTCGCACCGGATTTTACGCGGCAAGATTTGACCGCCGTTCTCGAAACCGCCAAAGCGCTCGGCACCGGCCATATCCGTATCTGGCCGGGCCAGCGCAAACGTCCCTCCACGGACTACTCTTCCGCCGAGCGCCGCACGGCGACCGAGGCACTGGCAGAGATCGCCCGCCATGCGCAAGATTACGGCATGACGATCGGGCTGGAATATCACCCCAATTCACTGACGGACACCCTGCCCTCAGCCCTGCAACTGGCGCAGGATTTGGCCGCGCCCAATCTCTTTTTCTACTGGCAGCCGGCACCCGGCCTGCCGCTCGAAAAGGCGCTCGCTGAAATATCGGAAATCGGCTCACGCATCTGCCATCTGCACGTCTTTGCATGGCTTGCCGACACCAGCCGTCTGCCGCTTGCCGAGCGCGCGGATTATTGGCGGTCGTGTGTCGAGGCGTTGCCGCAGAGCGAATGGACAAAACCGGCTTATGCGATGCTGGAATTCGTCAGGGGTGATGACATCGGCCAATTTGCGGAAGATGCGGTGACGCTCAGCGAGATCCTCGCCGGTCATACCGATTAGTGCACGACTTCAACCTCACACTCGACGTCATCCTCGGCCCTGCGCCGGGGATTTAATCACGTTGAACAAAATCAACACGTTGCAGATCCTCGGGACAAGCCCGAGGATGAAGAACGCAAGCTTTGCGGGCTTCGTTAGCCGCCCTACGGTGAGACAGCTGCCACCCACTCGTTCTCATATCCGCCGCCCATCCGCCCCGAACAGATGTGTCTTGGCCAGATCGAACGCAAAGGGAATGGTCTCGCCGATGCGGATCTGGCGCTGGCCGTCCAGCAGCACGGTGGCCGGTTGGCCGTCGGGGGTGCTGGTGTAAACCACCGTCGAGCCGCCGAGATGTTCCACGAGCTGGATGGAAGCTTCGCCGAGCGAGGATTGCGCCTGCGGGTTGACGTGTTCGGGGCGCACGCCGAAGGTCAGTGGTTCACCTTCGCCGGCCGCAACTGGTTTTTCCAGCACGATGCGCTGGCCGGCCACCTCGATGGTGCGGTTGGAACTGTCGCCTGAGGCGACCTTCGCCGAGAGGAAGTTCATCTTCGGCGAGCCGATGAAGCCGGCTACAAACTGGTTGGCTGGATTATTGTAGAGATCAAGCGGGCGGCCGACCTGCATGATGCGGCCGTCACGCAGGACGACGATCTTGTCGGCCATGGTCATGGCTTCCACCTGGTCATGCGTCACATAGATCATGGTGCTGCCGAGCGTCTGGTGCAGCTTGGCAATTTCGACGCGCATCTGCACGCGCAGTTCCGCATCGAGGTTGGAGAGCGGCTCATCGAAGAGGAAGATTTTCGGCTCGCGCACGATGGCCCGGCCGATGGCGACACGCTGGCGCTGGCCGCCGGAAAGCGCCTTCGGCTTGCGCTGCAACAGGGGGCCGATCTGCAGGATATCGGCGGCCTTCTGTACCCGCGCCTCGACTTCCGGTTTTTTGTAACCCGCGGTTTCCAGCCCGAAAGCAAGGTTTTTGTAAACGCTCATATGCGGATAAAGGGCATAGGACTGGAAGACCATGGCGATGCCACGCTTGGAGGCAGCGGTCTCGTTGACCCTCTCGCCATCAATACGAACGTCGCCTCCGGAGATTTCCTCCAGACCGGCGATCATGCGCAAAAGCGTGGATTTTCCGCAGCCTGAAGGGCCGACGAAAACGGTGAATTCGCCGGGTTCGATCTTGAGATCGATGCCGTGGATGACCGGAAAAGCGCCGAACCGCTTGACGATTTTTTCCAGAGTAATGCTGCTTGCCATGCTGTTTCTCCCGACTGTTGCGCCGCGCAAAGGGCAGCCGCGACAGTGTTGATGGTCTTATAAAATGTTTTCTCGGTTCAGCGTTTCATTCCCGTCGTGGCGATGCCTTCGATCAGCAGCCGCTGGAAAAACAGGAAGAACAGGAAGACCGGCACCAGTGACAGGTTGGACATGGCGAAAAGCGAGGTCCAGTCCGAGCTGCCGGTGGAATCCACGAAGGATCTGAGGCCGAGCTGCACGGTGTAGGTGTTGATGTCGTTCAGATAGATCAACGGCCCGAAGAAATCGTCCCAGGTCCAGATGAAGGAAAAGATGGCGGCCGTCGCCAGAACAGGCATCGATAGCGGCAGCATGATCTTCCAGTAGATGCGGAAGGGCGAGCAGCCATCCATGACAGCCGCCTCGTCCAGTTCACGCGGGATACCGCGGAAGAACTGCACCATCAGGAAGATGAAGAAGGCATCCGTCGCGAGGTACTTCGGCACGATCAGCGGCAGCGAGGTGTTCACCCAGCCCATTTCCAGAAACAGGATGTATTGCGGGATGAGCACGACATGATAGGGCAACATCAAGGTGCCGAGCATCAGCGCGAACCAGAAATTGCGCCCACCGAACCGCAGCCTCGCAAAGGCGAAGGCTGTGAGCGAGCAGCCGACCACATTGCCGATGGTGGCGAGCACCGAGATGAAGAAGGAGTTCCAGAAAAACTGCCCGAAACTCACCTGCAGCCCGGTCCAGCCGCGAATATAGCCGCCGACATCGACCGACGAGGGAATGAGCGAGGAAGAACCAAACAGCTCATCCTGCGGCCGGAACGAACCTGAAATCATCCACAGGATCGGATAGAGCATCGCAAATGAAGCGATGATCAGCGCCGTGTGGAGCATCACCGATTTCAGCGGCGAGCGTTGCGGGCCTTGTCCCGGCCGGGGAGCGGTAACAGCGTCAGTCATCGTAATGCACCCAGTATTTCGCGCTGAGGAACGAGAAGGCCGTGAACAGCGAGATGATGATCACCAAAATCCAGGCAAGCGCCGAGGCATAGCCCATGCGGAAGAAACCAAAGGCTTCCTGATAGAGGTAGAGCGTGTAGAACAGCGTCGAGTTGATCGGCCCGCCGGTGCCTTCGGAAATGATGAAGGCGGGCGTGAAGGCCTTGAAGGCGTCGATCGTCTGGATCACCGCATTGAAGAAGATGACAGGCGTCAAAAGCGGCAGGGTAATGCGGAAGAACTGCCGCATCTTGCCTGCACCATCGATTTCGGCAGCTTCATACATATCCTGCGGGATTTGTCTGAGACCCGCGAGGAAGATGATCATCGGCGAGCCGAACTGCCAGACGGACAGGATGACCAGCGTGTAGATCGAATAATCCGGATTGGAAATCCAGCTCGGCCCTTCATAACCGAATGCCTGCCACAGGATCATGTTGACGAGACCGTCAGAGGCGAAAAGCTGGCGCCAGAGTACCGCAATCGCCACGCTGGAGCCAAGCAGCGACGGCAGATAGAAGATCGCCCGGTAGAGCGTCAAACCCTTGATGCCGCGATTGAAGGCAAGCGCCACCAGCAACGCGAAGATGAGCTTCAGCGGCACCGACAGCAGCACATAGGTAAAGGTCACCTGCATGGCGGCTGCAAATTTCGGATCATCGGTGGCGATGCGCACATAGTTTGCCGCCCCCACCCAGTCCGGCGACTGCAACAGGTCATAATTGGTGAAGGACAGATAAAGCGACGCGAGCGCCGGGCCCAGCGTGAGGCCGAAGAAGCCAATCAGCCAGGGCAGAAGAAACAGGTAGGCGTGGATGTTGCGATCGAACATCCGCCTTGCGCCGCCCCGTTTCGGGAGAGCCACGCCACGGCTCTCCCCCACAAGAGTTTCAGATCGAAATGCCATACGCCATCACTTCCGTTTGATAACGGTTTCAGATTCCTTGACGAGACGGTCACCGCCCTCTTCAGGCGAAATCTTGCCGAAGCCAACTTCCTCCGCCGTGCGCTTGAGCACGAAGGCGAATTCGCCCGCACCCGGAGGTGGCGCCGGCGGCAGATCGCCGACACCGGGGGTAATCTCGGCAATATATTCCACCATGCTCTTGCTGACCTCGTCGAGCTTGGGGGTAAGCGCGTTACGCATGGATTCCGAGGCCGGAACGCCGCGTTCGACGCCCAGGATGTCGATGCCCTGTGGCTCAGCAACGAGGAAGTTGATGAACCCAACCGCCTGCTCGATGCCGGCGCTGCCATTGGCGACACTGATGAGCATGGAAGGCTTCAGATAATGGCCGGAAGGGCCATCCTTCGTGCTCTTCGGATAGGAGCTTATGGCAAGTTTCGCCTTGTTGAGCTTCTGATAACCGACGAACTGGTTGGAATGGGCAAATGCAGTTGCTGCCTTGCCCGTCGTCAGCGGGTTGGTTTCGATATTGAGCTGGTCGAGCGCCTGCACATCGGCCGGCACACAGGCGCCGCTCTTGCGCAGATCCGCCCAGAGCGTGAACCACTTGGTTGCGTCGGTCGGGTCGAAGCCGATGCCGCCATCCTGCGTGTAGAGCGATTTGCCGTTCTGGCGCAGCCAGTTTTCGAAGCTCGGCTCCACGCCGCTGGCATCGGCCGTGGCATAATAACCGGGCTTCGGCTTGTTCTTGCTGAGCTTGGCGGCGTTTTCGGCAAACTCTTCCCAGGTCTGTCCGGTTGACGGCGGTGTCGCGCCGGATTTTTCCCAGGCCGCCTTGTCGAAGAAGACAGCGCTGGAATTGACCCCGAGGTTGATGCCGTAAAGCTTGCCATCGACCCGACCGGAATCGATGTTCATCTTGCCGAAGTCCTCGATTTTCAAGCCCTTACCGATATAGTCGTCCAGCGGCGCCAGCGCGCCGCGACGGCCATATTCGAAGATGTAACGATAATCCATCTGAATCAGGTCAGGCGCATTGCGGCCGGCCACCTGCGTGGCAAGGCGCGGCCAATAATCACTCCAGCCGGCAAATTCGCCGGCAATGTCGAGATCCGGCTTGGCCTGCTTATAGGCTGCTATCGCCTTGTTGGTACGATCGGCGCGTTCCTGCGATCCCCACCACAACATCCGCAGCCGCGCGGCCTGAGCCTGCGCTGAACCGCCCCCCAATGTTGCGAGTGAAAGGGCCGCAAGCCCCGCTGAAAGCACACTTCTCCTGTGAAGCATCACGGACATTGGCAACTCCTCCCTATTGACTGCCAAATTGATGATGAGTGCAAACGACACTTGCCGTTTTATAACTAATTGGTTACATGGGAACACTGATCGCAAACATTGTCAAGCGGGTGCTGAAATGGAAGAAACGACAAAAAACCATCAGCCCGATCCGGCTCCTGAGAAAACGCCTGCCCCCAAGCGCAAACGCGCCACCGCACAGGTTCGAAACCCGGAAAGAACCAGGGCCGCCATCCTTGAAGCCGCTCGCCGCGAGGTGGCCGCCAAGGGGCTGGCGGGCGCACGGATAGACGTCGTCGCCCGCCGCGCCGGCACCAATAAGCGGATGATCTACCATTATTTCGGCGACAAGGATGCGCTTTATCTCGCCGTTCTGGAAGACGCCTATCGTCACATCCGCCACACCGAAGGGCGACTCGACCTCACCCGCAAGCCGCCTTCGGAGGGGTTGCGGGAGCTTGCGCTTTTCACCTGGCATTATTTCCTCGACCACCCCGAATTCCTGAGCATCCTTGCGACCGAAAACCTCAACAAAGCCCGCTATCTCAGGCAATCTCCGACGATTGCGGCCATGCATTCAAATTTCATTTCGGAGCTTGAAGAGGTGCTGCGGCGCGGTCGCGACACCGGCGAATTCCGCGATGGTCTGGATCCGATCGACGTTTATCTGACCATCGCTTCGCTCGGCGCATTCTATCTTTCGAACCGGTTTACGCTGTCGACGATCTTCCAGCGCGACCTGACCGACCCTGCCGAACTGGAACGCTGGGGCCAGCACATCGTCAACACGCTGCTTGCTGCAGTGCGGCCAGTCTGAGCCGGCAGAACCGAATTCTCGTTTAACAACAGCGACGACGCGCTATTCGCATCCGCGAAGCGCGTCGTTTTCTTTTGCGGCGCGGTGGAAACACCTTGCTGCTGCCCCTCTCGAAATTTGAATTTTGTCCGCCAAAAACACCTTGACAGATCGCATCCTTCACGACCACAAATAACCAAATGGTTACAAATTGCCATGTTTGACGGAAGCGGCATTTCGGGAGAGAGCCGCCTTGGGAGGAAATTCATGAAACGTATCGGCGTCATCATGCACGGCATCACCGGCCGCATGGGTTACAACCAGCATCTCGTGCGCTCCGTTCTCGCTATTCGCGATCAGGGCGGCGTGCTTTTGAAGAACGGCGAAAGGGTCATGCTCGACCCCATTCTGGTCGGTCGCAATGGCGCGAAGATCGAGGAAATCGCTAGGAAGCACAATGTCGCCCGCTGGACGACCGATATCGATGCTGCTTTGGCGAACCCTGATGACACGCTGTTCTTCGATGCCGGCACCACGCAGATGCGCGGCAGCCTTTTGGAGAAGGCCATCAAGGCCGGCAAGAACGTCTATTGCGAGAAACCCATTTCCGACACCATGGAAGAGGCGCTGGCGATTGCCCGGCTGGCCGAAAGCGCCAGCATCAAACACGGCGTGGTGCAGGACAAGCTGTTCCTGCCGGGCCTTCGCAAGCTCGCCATGCTGCGCGACAGCGGCTTTTTCGGCAAAATCCTCTCGGTGCGCGGCGAGTTTGGTTATTGGGTATTCGAGGGCGACTGGCAGCCGGCGCAGCGCCCTTCATGGAATTACCGCCTGAAGGATGGCGGCGGCATCATTCTCGATATGCTGTGCCACTGGCGTTATGTGCTCGACAACCTCTTCGGCCCGGTGAAATCGGTAAGCTGCCTTGGCGCGACCCATATTCCCGAGCGTTTCGACGAACAGGGCAAAGCTTATAAGGCGGATGCGGACGATGCGGCCTATGCCACTTTCGAGCTGGAAGGCGGCGCTATCGCCCACATCAACTCCTCATGGGCGGTGCGCGTGCGCCGCGACGATCTCGTCACCTTCCAGGTGGATGGCACCCATGGCTCGGCGGTGGCGGGCCTGACGAAATGCTTTACCCAGCACCGCACCAACACGCCGAAGCCGGTGTGGAACCCCGACCAGCCGCAAACCATCGATTTCTACAAGACCTGGCAGGAGGTTCCTGACAACGTCACCTATGACAACGGCTTCAAGGCGCAGTGGGAAATGTTCGTGCGCCATCTCGTCGATAATGACCCATGGCCCTACGGGCTGATGGAAGGCGTGAAGGGCGTGCAGCTTGCCGAGCTGGGGCTGAGATCGTGGAAGGAACGCCGCTGGCTCGACGTTCCCGCCATTTCGTAAGGAGGCCAAGGTGAGCGAACTCAAGCTTCCGAGGGAAGACCGCAGCATCGAGGTCTACAGACTATCAGGCACGCCGGTTCCCGTCGAAAAACGAAGTGCTGCGGATTTCAACCGCGTCGCTTTCGCCGCCGCCCATGTGGTGGCCGATCCGTTTGCCGATAACGACCCGTGGCTGACGCCCGCCATCGACTGGGACGCAACCCTGCGCTTCCGTCACCGCCTGTGGGACCTCGGCCTCGGTGTCGCCGAGGCGATGGATACTGCACAGCGCGGCATGGGGCTGGCATGGCCACAGGCGCAGGAACTGATCTCCCGTTCGCTGAAGGAAGCAGCGCCCCGCAAGGATGCGCTGATTGCCTGCGGCGTGGGCACCGACCATCTGAATGGCGGCGGTTATGATCTAAACCAGATTACCGACTCTTATCTGGAACAGCTTGATTTTGTTCAGGGAGAAGGCGGGCGGGTAATCCTGATGGCGAGCCGCGCGCTGGCCGCTGCTGCCCGTTCCCCGGATGATTATCTCAAGGCTTATGCCAAGGTGCTTTCCCGCGCCGAGCAGAAAGTGGTGATCCACTGGCTGGGTGAGATGTTCGACCCGGCGCTCGAGGGTTACTGGGGTTCCGGCGACCATATGACGGCCATGGAAACCTGCCTTGCCATGATCGAGGAAAATGCCGACAAGATCGACGGCATCAAGATTTCGCTTCTTTCCAAGGAGAAGGAAATCGCCATGCGCCGCCGCCTGCCGGCAGGCGTGCGCATGTATACCGGCGACGACTTCAATTATGCCGAACTGATCGCCGGTGATGAACAGGGCCATTCGGACGCTCTGCTCGGCATTTTCGACGCCATTGCGCCGGCCGCCTCCAAGGCGCTGGCCAGCCTGAAGCGCGGCGCGGACAATGAATTCTTCGATATTCTGGAGCCGACCGTGGCGTTGTCACGCCATATCTTCAAGGCCCCGACCCGCTTCTACAAGACCGGCGTGGTGTTCCTCGCCTATCTCAACGGGTTGCAGGAGCATTTCACCATGGTTGGCGGGCAGGAAAGCACCCGCTCCACCCAGCATTTCGCCGAGCTTTTCCGGCTGGCGGACAAGGCCAATGTGCTGGCCGAGCCGGATCTGGCGACGCATCGTATGAAGGCGTTTCTGGCCGTCCGCGGCATCGACTGACGCAGAACAAGGGGAGATACAGAGATGAGCCTTGAAGGCCTTTCCATCAATTTCGCCACCGTGCGTCAGGGCGGCTCCTTCGACGCCATTGTCGATGCCTGTCTTGCGCACGGCATTACCGCCATTTCGCCCTGGCGCGAGCAGGTGCACGGTATCGGGCTTGCCGAAGCCGCGCGCATCGTTGAGCAGAACGGCATCCGCCTCTCCGGCCATTGCCGTGGCGGCTTTTTCCCCGCCCCCGATGCGGAAGGCCGCCGTCTGGCAATCGAGGACAATAAACGCGCGGTCGATGAAGCCGCCGTCATGAAGGCCGATTGCCTTGTGCTGGTCGTGGGTGGTCTACCCGCCGGCTCGCGTGACCTCAAAGGGGCGCGGCAGATGGTGGAGGACGGCATGGCCGAACTTCTGCCCTATGCGCGGGCTGCCGGCGTGCCGCTTGCCATCGAACCGCTGCATCCGTTCTATGCCGCCGAGCGGGCCTGTTTCAACACGCTGAAACAGTCGCTCGATCTCTGCGACCGGCTGGGGGCGGGCACCGGCGTCGCCATCGATGTCTACCACGTCTGGTGGGACCCGGAACTGGAGGAGCAGGTGGCGCGCGCCGGCAGGAACGGGCAAATCCTCGCGCATCATATCTGCGACTGGCTGGTGCCGACCACCGATCCGCTCAATGATCGCGGCATGATGGGCGACGGCGTCATTGACCTGAAGGCATTTCGCGCCATGATCGAGGCCGCCGGCTTCCATGGTCCGCAGGAAGTGGAGATTTTTTCGCATCGCTGGCAGGCACGCCCGATGGACGAGGTTCTCACCACCGTCGTCGAGCGTTTCAAGACTGTTTGTTGAGATATCCGGGAGAGAGACAATGCCTGAAAGGGTGAAACGCAAACGTTATGCGCTGGTCGGCACCGGCAATCGCGGCACCACCATGTGGGGCCGCGAACTTCTGGCCGGCTGGAGCGATTATGTCGAGCTGGTCGGCATTTGCGACCTGAACCTGATGCGCGCCGAACGCGCCCGCGCCATGATGGGATCGAGCGCGCCACTTTACGACGATTTCGACCGCATGATGCTGGAGCAGAAACCTGAACTGGTCATCGTCTGCACGCCTGATGACACCCATGACGACATCATCATCCGCGCCCTGGAGGGCGGTGCCGATGTCATCAGTGAAAAGCCCATGACCACCACCCCGGAAAAGATCGACCGCATTCGCGCTGCGGAGGCCAAAAGCGGCCGGCGCGTCGATGTGTCCTTCAATTACCGTTTCTCGCCGACGGCCGCGCGAATCAAGGAATTGATCGATGACGGCGCGATCGGCACGGTGACGTCGGTCGATTTTCACTGGTATCTGGATAACCAGCATGGCGCGGATTATTTCCGCCGCTGGCACGCCTTCACCGAACATTCCGGCAGCCTGTTCGTCCACAAGGCCACGCACCATTTCGATCTTCTGAACTGGTATCTCGATTCCGACCCCGTGGAAGTGAAAGGTTTCGGGCAATTGCTGCATTATGGCAAGAACGGCCCGTTCCGCGGAACGCGCTGTCGCACCTGTCCGCACAAGAACGAGTGCGATTATTTCATGGATCTCGGCGCCGATCCCTTTCTCGATGCGCTTTATGAAGACCCTTCGAGCATCGACGGTTATATGCGCGATGCCTGTGTCTTCCGCGAGGAGATCGATATCCCTGATACGATGAGCGCCTCGATCCGTTATGCCAGCGGCGTGCAGGTTTCCTATTCGCTCAACACCTATATGCCGATCGAGGGTCATCACATTGCCTTCAACGGCCATAAGGGCCGAATCGAAATGCGCCAATATGAAAAGCAGCCCTGGACGGAACCGCCGGCCGACGAAATCCTTGTCGTGAAAAGCTTTGGCGGCGGCGTCGAACGCATCTGGGTGCCGCATGAGCCGGGCGGCCATTATGGCGGCGATAACCGCATGCGCGACATGATCTTCAAGCCCGGCTCGAACGACCGGCTGCGGCAGCGGGCCGGCTCACGCGCCGGCGCCATGTCGGTTCTCTGTGGTGTGGCGGCGCTGAAGAGCGCCCGTGAGGGCGGCTCTGAGGCCGTGAAATCTCTGCCGCTGTAGAATCTTCGGCGCGCGGCCCCTTCGATAGCGGGCCGCACGCTGCAATTGGCAAAAAGAACGGACGATATTCCGCAGATTACGCGCTTCTTCCATCCCGGTAAGATGATGGCCGGGGGAAGAAAGAGTGAATTATGTCCAGTTTTGAATCCTTCGTTCCGCTTATCATCATCGGCGCCAGCCTCTTTGTTTTCTTCAAATGGGTGGGACGCGATATGAACAGGGACGAGAAAAAACCGCGATCCCGCCGATGAAGGCTTAACACCTGCGCACAACCATGCGCGGCAGCGGAACCTCGCGCTTCTCCCGGCGTTTTCTTTCCAAAGGAGAACACGCCATGACGCAGCCAAAAAAGCCGAAAACAGACGAAAAAGGCCCTTCGAAGGCCAGTGAGATTCCGCCTGCCGGCCCGCACGCCAAACCCTCCCTCACCGATTATGACAAGACGCCGGGCGCAGGCAGCTTGCCGGATGGCGACAACTCGAAGGATGTTTCACCGGGGGCCGGTTGACACGTATCCCGCGCGGCGCGCGGGTGCCAGGCAGCGGGGAAAATGTTTGTAAAATACTTACTTACAAGAAATACTAAGATGGCCTCACGTATTTTCCACAGCGCCCACGTTGCAAAATTGAAAATTCCGGCTATATTTGCCCAATCGACAATTGCTTGTGACCGACGCTCCAGCCCTGTGCTCTCGTTGGATTTCCTCTCAAATAATCGATCCAATCCCGCAAGGTATCGCGGGAACCACAACGATTGCTACGAAAGGAAATCGTTATGAACACTGGTACTGTAAAGTGGTTCAACGCCACCAAGGGCTTCGGCTTCATTCAGCCTGACAACGGCGGCACGGACGTTTTCGTTCACATCTCCGCAGTTGAGCGCGCAGGTCTGCGTTCGCTGAATGACGGCCAGAAGGTCACCTACGACATCGTTCAGGACCGTCGCTCGGGCAAAAGCTCCGCCGACAATCTGCGCGCTGCCTGATTTTTCATTCGCGCCGCTGGCGTCAACACGGCAACGGCGCGAAATGATTCTGAGAGGTCGGGTTACGCCCGGCCTTTTACTTTTTTTGGCCATGGGAGGCCCTCATGCGCAAAAATCTTTACCGCACCGGCGATGCGATTGTCCTCAAGGCGGGCGTCCTTGGCGGCAATCAGCCCAGCGGTCCCGGCCGGATCGTCATGGTTCTGCCGGAAACACAGGGTCTGGTCCGTTTCAGGGTTCGTTTTCAGAACGAGAACTTCGAACGGAACATTGCATCCGATGAAATCGATACCGCTTCGTCCTCATCTCGAGTAATGGATGCGGAAAGTTCAGCACCGCGTGCTTCGGGATCCAGCTGGATCAACTCGAACACGATCAAAATCAGAAAATAGCAGCAGCGGCTGCTTTAAGGAGATATTTTGCAGGTCATCGTCAGAGATAACAATGTCGAGCAAGCGCTTCGCGTCTTGAAGAAGAGAATGCAGCGCGAAGGTATTTTCCGCGAAATGCGTGCCCGCGAAGCTTACGAAAAGCCGTCGGCAAAGCGCGTTCGTGAAGAAGCCGAAGCCGTGCGCCGCCACCGCAAGCTGGCGAGAAAAAAGATGCAGCGCGAGGGACTGCTGCCGGCTCCTAAAAAGGCTGCCCGCACCCGCTAACCGCTAATCTTGCCTTCCCGCAAAGGAGAACGTCATGACCGAACCAAAAGAGGCTGTTTTCAAACCCGAAAAACTGTCCTCTCAGGATAAGGCGTCGATGACGGACAAGGCGGCAAGACAGATTATCACTGCCGAATCCGACCAGCGCGCGCGCAAGACGGAACGGCTTCGCCAGCTTCGCGAAGCGCAGGAGGCGGCAACCGCCGCCACTCCGCACACCCCTGCCAAAAGGCCGTCCGGCAAAAAATAGCGCGGTTGCGCATTTTGCCGCCGTCCACTCGAAAAACCTCTTGAACCTTATACGCAACAGGCGCACCTTTCGCCTGTCAGCAACCTGTTGAAGGGCGCTGGTGATTGAGGGCAGACAGTCCTCGCCCCAAACGAAAGGAGGACGTCATGTCTTCCGAGTTTTATGCACCAAGCCTTTCACGCAACCTCGTCCGCACCGGCGGCGCGGGGTACCGGGAAAATGCATCGCTGCGCCTGCTTCTGAACGCTGCTGAAGAAACGGCCGTTCGCCAGGATCGCGATACCTGCTTTTCGGTCTTTCCCGATTTTGGCGTCCAGACCGACGTGTTGAAGAGAGCCGTTCCCGCGGGCCGCATCCGCCTGTCCAACTCGACCCTGTCCTTCGGGAAACATTCACTCACGGGACCACCTTCGCCCTGAGGGTGAAGGCGATTCCGCCCCCTGTCCGCCTTGAGCGACCATGCTCACGCGTTACATCACATACCGCTTCAACACGAGGAGAACACCATGGCCAAGGGTCAATTGCGCAGCAACAAGGAAGTCCGCAAACCAAAGAAGGACAAGACCAAAGCCGCGGAGGCAGCACCGACCGGTTCGCAGGTCAAGTTCGCAAACGCCACGACGGCGGATGGCAAGAAGAAATAACAGGGTTTGAGCTGGCCGCCGGCAGATTATAGAGGGTAAAACATCCTTTTAGCTTCCGGACTTGTTTTGGCCACATTGCCCACCTATATAGCTCATATAGCAGCTGCTGGTGAGCGCGAATGAAATTGTCGTTCGCAGTTGTTTTAGTCGCTTTAGACTTTTGACCACGGATGTACTGGCACTGGTGTTGAAAGCGATATGAGGAAGGTCGGTGCAATATTGCCCCGGCCTTTTTTGTTGCCCGCAATGCCGAAGATTACAGATTACAAATATCTCCGAACGGGCGACCACCAGCCGAATTAACTTGCCTATCGCCCGCAAAGGGCGCACGCTTATTCATCGGTAATCAATGGGCGTTACCGCCGTCAGGCTGCTATGCCGTCCGCAAGCCCCCGTCCTGCGCATGTCGTTGACCGACAGGACCGTTTCGCAAATTTACACGACATGCACGGCGGCATCGGCCGGGACACCGGAAACGGTTTTCTTTGGAAAAGCCCGTCGTTTCAAAACGTTGAAGCGTCCTTCCACAGCGTCCCCACGGACGCTTGGCGCTCCGGCTTTGTGTACTCCACAGAAAGGAGGACGTCATGTCTTCCACATGCGACAATTGCATCATCTCATCACGAGACCTGAAAATGCTTCAATCGGTGCTCGAAGGTCTCGGTTATGACCGCCACCTCATAGATGATGAAGCCCTTCTTTATAACAATGCGGCCCGCAAGGTGATCCAGCTGTTTCAGGACGGACTGACCGACCCGGACGATCTTTCCGAGGAAATGCTGTTTCTGTTCGGCACTCACAAACATGAACGTGTGAAGGCGTGGAAACCGCTGCCGCGTTACGCGATCCAGGGCCTGCCGCCGCTCTATCGGTGAGGAAATGCCCCCCTCGTGCCTTACATGAAGAGCAATCTTCAAAATCACCGAAGAAAATAACGGCTTGGCAAATGCCATATATCAGGCAACACTGAAATGGAGCGTCCTGAATGCGTTCTAGCGCAATACGGGACGCTCCCCGTATGGAATTGCAGCATCGGATATTGCAGAGCCACGACTGGCTTGCGGCAATGTCTGAACCGGGTTTCATATCGGCAAGTTTTGCGTCTGCGTGGAGGGTGGAGTATGACGTATGACTGGAGCGGCCGCAGGATGCGGCGTATGCGAGCGGCGAAACTGACGATTATCAGCCTCGTCGCGGCATTCATACTGACGGCTCCGATCTTTGCGCATTACTGAAGCCGCTCAAATTTAACCTCCGATCAAACCGTCTGGCTGATCTTTGCCGGCTTTTTCAGACGGTTCTTCAGCCATTTCTGAACGGGCTGATCATAATGCACCGTCAGCCACCAGGACAGGCAGGTCGTCCCGACCAGGAAAGCGATGCCGGCCGGCAAAGCCATGTTCGTCCCATCGACCACGGGCATCAGAAGCTCCGTCCAGGCAAGAAGCGGAATATGCAGAACATACACCGCATAGGACGCCGTACCCAAAAACACCGACACCATTGCCGTCCCGCGGCCCGGAACCGTCTGGCTTGCGACGAACAATAGCAGCGGCCAGATGAAAAGCACGACCGTAAGATCAAAAAACGGTCGAAGCTCCCGCGTCATCGGCACGGCGAGGATGAAGCAGACCAGCAGAAGACAGAGAGCAGCCTGTACCGGCCGCAGCCGCGGCGCGCGGTTACGGTAACGATAAATCAGCGCACCGACGAAAAATGAGAAAAATACCCGCCCCATGCCGGCATACATTTCATTCCAGCGAAAACCCGCATGGAGCCTGCCAAACTCAGCGGCGGCCACCATCAGCACAATGGCGCTGACGGCCAGCACCGCAACCGTCTGTTTCGTTGTGGCCCGCACGCCCCAACGGGCATAAAACACATTCACCACCAGTTCATTGAACAGCGACCATGCCGGGCTGACGAGGAACAACGCGCCGTTGAGGGTAAGCGTGAAGGGAGCTGGCAGAAAGAGAAGTCCCGTCACCAGCGCGAAAGCCAGCTCGCCGGGATCGATATGACGATGAAGATCATCGATCGGCGTCGGCAGGCCCAGCACATAAAGACAGATGAAATAGGCGGCCATCAAGGCCAGCGCCAACCCGTAAAGCGGATAAAGACGTGCAAAGCGCGCCTTCATGAAAAAGCTGGGGGTAATCGCTCCCTCGAGCAACCTCCTGCTATAGGCATGCGCCAGCACAAAACCGCTCAAGGCAAAGAACAGATCCACCGCGAGATAGCTCGACGCCGTGCTTTTTCCGAAAAGCTGCTCGGCATGACGGTGAACGATGAAGAGGGCAGCCACACCCCTTATGCCGTCGAGCAATATGAAGCGTTCCGGGGACGTTTGGACCATGGCGTTGAGGCTCTGTGAGACTGGACGATATTATTCCACAAAAACGAGGTTTAACGCGCAGCGGTTCATCGCTTCCAGTCACAAACTGTTTAACGCAGCATACTCTGCGCAATATTATGAAACACTTCCCCTTGGCCGACACTCTTCCGCAGACGTTAAAGGCGTGCTACGTCCGGATGTCATCGATGCATTGCCCCTTTGACTTTGCGCATCACGCCCCGCGAAAACCGGCTTCGATTTTTGTGGGATACCCTAAGCGCAAATCTGACCGGGCGGATCGGAGACAGGCAACTTTCGCGGAGTCCCATTATGTCCAGCATTGCAGACCGTATCAGAAAAATCATCGTGGACCAGCTTGGCGTAGACCCCGCCACGGTCGTCGACGACGCCAATTTTGCTGACGATCTCGGTGCCGATTCCCTCGAAGTCGTTCAGGTCGTCATGGAAATCGAAGAAGAATTCGGCGTGGAAATTCCCGATTCCGCCGCAAACACGATCCTGACCGTGGGTGATGCCATCCGCTTCATCGAAAAAAACAAGGCCTGATTTCAGGCCTGATTTTGGGCGTACGCGGCAGCGGCGGGTTTACCCCGGCGTGCGGCTCGGGCTGGCCATTGCGAAGGAAATCATCGAACGCTTCGGCGGCACGATCACCATTCGCGAACCACAAAAAATGGCCTGATCCAGACCATGATCTTCGCCAGAGCGGGGGCTTGAAAGACGGCCGGGCACCATCCGCCCGGCGCATCTTTCGCTGAGTGTAAAAGATATATGATAAAATTAGTCATGTTTATTGCCATGGGGTGATTTTTCACCTATGCAGCCCGGGATCGCTCAATTCTTCCGACCGGGAACCCGCCTCATGTGGAGCAAGCCCACGTCCCGCGCACGCATCGATGATGCCGTACAGCTCTATTATGAGGAACTGTGCAAGGCCATGAACCGGCGCGGACACACGACTGCCATTTCGCAGGAGATCGTCCATGATCTTTACGTGCGGCTGACCGGCAAACCCCGGCTTCCCGAAAATACCTCGCTCATCCGCGCCTTTCTGGTGCGCGCCTGCGCCAATCTCGGCATCGACCGCCGCCGCCGCGAACAATTCGAGCGCAGGCTGTTTTCGGGCAGCATGGAGGAAGCGCTTGCCGCGCCACAGCCGGTCAATGATGCCGATAGCCTCGCCGACAGGGAACATCGCCTGAAAGTGCTGCGCCGCGCCGTCATGTCCATGTCGCTACAGCGCCGGCAGGTCTTCCTTGCCAGCAGCATCGGCAACCTGAATTCGGTTGAGATCGCCGCGCGAAGCGGCATCAGCAAGAACATGGTCGATCGTCATCTGCGCAAGGCCTATCTCCATTGCCTTGATTGCCTGGAGGAAACGCTGTGACGGGATCGGCAAAAAGCGCCTCGACGCTGCGGGAAGAGGCCGTCGACTGGTTCCTGCGGCGACGGGAAAGCCCGGACGACCTCATGCTGGCCGCGCATTTCGATGACTGGATCGCCGGGGATGAACGACATGCAAAGGCTTATGAGCGTGTCCGATGTCTTATGGGCGACGCCGGCGCCCTTCTGGCGGCCGATCAGGCGTTTCTGGCCAAGGCAACACGCAGGCGCGGCGGCGGCAAAGCCAAGGCGGCAGCGGCGGCCATTGCCGGCGTCTCGCTGCTTTCCGCCTTTTACCTCACCGACATGCCCATGCGTCTGCGTTCCGACCATATGTCCGGCACGGCGGAACGGCAGGTCGTCACCACGCCCGATGGTTCGACCATCACCCTGAACGCCCACTCCGCGATTGCACTGCGTTTCTCGAAAGAGGAGCGACGCATTGTGCTGCTGCGCGGGGAAATTTTCGTTGAAGTCGCCCCCGATGCGGCGAGGCCTTTTTCAGTCGAGGCGGCAGGCGGCACGACCACCGCGCTCGGGACAGCCTTCGATGTCGATATGCGCAACGACGCGACGAGCGTGACGGTGCTGGAACACAGCGTGCAGGTGGAAACGGGCAAGCAGGGCCAGAATGGCCGGGTTCATGAAAACCAGCGCGTCGATTATTCGCCCAACGGCCAGCTTGGCAGCATAGAAACGGTCGATCCCTCCTCCGTCGCCGCCTGGCGCAACGGCCGCTTCATCTTCGAGGACAGGCCGCTTGCAGAAGTGGTGGAAACCTTCGAGCGTTATCTTCCCGGCCGCATCGTCATGACGCGGCAGAGCCTGCGGCAAAAGCGGCTGTCGGGCAATTTCGATCTTTCCAACCCCGGTGCCGCTCTTGCGGATCTGGCTGCCGCGCTGGAAATCGGCGTCATCAAAGCCGGCCCTTATCTGACGGTTCTTTATTGAGTGAAATTTCTTCGCCGGGGGTGTCCTTAAAAAACGGGCCCGTTCGTTCGTGGAGCAGAACAATATCTGCCGCCCCGGAGAGGTGCCCGAAATGACCAGACCAGAACCCGCTTTCCGCCACGGGACACGCGCCCGCGCATCGTTATTTTCCCTTTTGCTTGCCAGTGCGGCCGTGGCGGCTATTCCCGCCCAGGTCTCGGCGCAGCAAACCCAGAAGGTGGCGATCAACCTGCCCGCCGGCAACATGGCGACCGCGCTCAATCGTCTCGCCAGCCAGTCCGGCCTGCAGATGGTTTATGACGCCTCTGTCGCCAAAGGTCTGAAAAGCGCTTCCGTATCCGGAACCATGACGCCGGCCGAGGCGCTGGAACGGCTGCTTTCGGGAACCGGCATTCGTTACCAGTTCATCGGCGAAAAAACCGTCCGCATGGAAATGGCCAACCGTTCCGCCGCCGCCACCGAAGGCGGTGAAAGCACCGTGCTCCAGCCAATTACACTCAAGGGCGGACGCGTCTTCAACGGCGATGCCCCAAGCGTGGTCGAGATCGATCAGGCCGCCATCGAGGCCGCACAATCCAATTCCCTGCCGCAACTTCTTCGGAAAACCCCGGGCGTCAGCTCCAGCGGCGGTGTGCGCTCGCAAGGGCAATCCACCTCCATTCGCGGCTTTGCCCGCCAATCCGACGTGCGGCTGCTGCTGGATGGCGCACCGAAGAATTTCGAGCGTTACGATCAGGGTACCGTCTTCATCGATCCGGAACTGCTCAAGCGCGTGGAAATCCAGAAAGGCGCGACATCCGTCCGTTATGGCAATGGTGGCTTTGGCGGCACCGTCATCATGGAAAGCAAGACGGCTTCCGACATGCTGAAACCGGGCCAGAGCTTCGGCGCATGGGGCAAGACCAGCTTCCAGTCGGCCAACAAGCAGAAGCTCGGATCGGCGGCGATCTACGGAAAATCCGATTTCGGCGGGCCTGTAACCTATGACGGGCTTGCCTCGATCATCTGGCGCAAGAGCGACAATATGCGCGTCGGCGGGGGTCAGGTCTATGACGCGTCCAACGATAAGATCACCTCTTTCTCCGCCAATGCCGGTGCCGCCTATGACGGCCACGAGCTGCGCGCTTCGGTCATTTACGGCAAATCTGGCGATTACGGCCCGCTTGCCGCCAATCGCGGTGATCTCGGTCTGACGGCCTACTCCATCAAGACCTATGGTTTTGATCTGGCACGGCTCAGGGCACTGGCCTGGCGCGACATGGAGGATTTTTCCTCAACGCTGAAATATTCCTATGACGGTGACAGCGACCTCGTGAATTTCAAGGCAATGGCGAGCTTTTCGGCCACCAGCCTCGACATGACCCGTCCGGCCATTCCGGGTTTCGTTCCGACAGGCTCGCTCGGCGGCATGCAGGACGACACGAAATATACCGACTTCAAGCTGGAGGCGGAAAACACGTCCAATTTCGAGCTCGGCGGCGTGTCCCATGTCGCCAATTATGGCGTGCAATATATGCGCCATGAGCGGGACTCGTGGATGTACGACATCGCCAACCGCACCAGCGCCCAATATAATTACGGCCGTTATGCCTCATGGATCAAACCGGAAGGCAAGCAGGAAACCATCGCCGCCTTCTTCCGTGACGAGATCAGCCTGACCGACACGTTCAAGGTGACGCCGGGCATCAGGTTCGACCATATCCGCTCGCAAGGCGTGCCCAATGCCGCGCCGCGTTACAACACACCCGCCGCCGGTCACGATTATTCGGCCGTGTCCCACAGCGGCGCGACGCCGGCTCTCAGCATGCGCTGGGAAGCGGTGCCCGGCACCACCTTCTTTGCCGACTGGGCCTATGCCATGCGCGCGCCGGTCATTGACGAACTCTATTCGAGCCAGAGTCTGGCAACCACGGCGTCGGGAACCTCGCGTAACCTGAAGGTCGAGCGCAACAACAACTTCAATATCGGCGTTTCCCAGCGTTTCGATGACGTGTTCCAGAACGGCGACAGCCTGACGGCTTCGATCGGCGGCTTTTACAACAATGTCACCAATCCCATCACCCGCCGGTTCGGCAGCGCCAACCTTACCCGCGTCAAGAACGTGCCCTTCTACTGGAACACGCCGTCCTACAAGATTTACGGCCTCGATGTCTCGGCGAGTTATGATTCCGACTACGTCTTCGGAAATCTCGGGCTTTCCTGGATGAACGGTTCCCGCAACGGCGCGATCAACGACGTCTATGGTCCCGATACCTATATGAACGACCTGTCGCCGCTGACCGCCAACCTTCAACTGGGTTACAAGTTGCCGGACTGGGATCTGGCGCTGAGCTGGAACGGCCAGTTCGTCGCCCATCAGGAGCGCACACCGGTCAATCAGGGTACCGGATACTTCTACGCACGGCCGGAAAGCCTTGGTTACGCCGTGCATGGCATCGCCCTCGACTGGACACCGAAGGAGGGCATGATGGCCGGGCTGGAAGTGCATGCCGCAGTCGAAAACCTGTTCGACAAATATTACTTCCCCTATCTCAGCGACGGTATCGCCGCCCAGCCGGGCCGCAATTTCAAGCTGTCGATCAGCCGCAGGTTCTAAACGGTGTAGCAAGCTGAAAACCAAGAGGGCGGAAACCGTTTCCGCCCCCTCACCCGTTGATCACTTTAGTTGAAGACTTTCGGCATAGGCCATCATCAGCGGCCCGACGCCTTTGGCGTCATCGGAGACAACCGGCTCGGTCAGGTAATAGTCCGGGGAGCCATCGCGATAATTGCCCTCAAAGCCGCCAAGGCCGGCAACATGGACGATGCCGGTAAGGCGGACGACACCCTCCTCGTCAGCCTTGAGCCGCGTCTCCAGCAATGCATCAAGCGCCCGACGGCCAGCCGCGCGGGCAACATCCGCCTCTTTACCTGATAAAAGCCGCAGCCGGCTCGCCCGCAGCAAGGCATAAGCGAACATTGCCGAGGCCGAGGTTTCCTGGTAATTGCCGGCAAGGGTCGGATTATCGAGCACCTGCATCCACAGGCCGTTCTCCGTCTGCCGTGCGGCAATTCCGGCCAGAATCAGACGCGTCTTTTCCCGAAGCTCCGCCGTCCTGTCATCATCCGGCAGGATGACCAGCGCATCCACCAGCGCCATGGCAAGCCAGCCCACCGCACGCGCCCAGATGGCCGGCGATTTGCCGCTTGCGGGATCGGCCCAGCGCTGGTCGCGGCTTTCATCATAGCCATGGACATAAAGCCCGCCGGCATCCGCCGTCAGTGCAAGCGCGGTTGCGAATTGCCGAAGTGCATCGTCGATCAGTTCAGGCTGACCTGTCGCCTGCGCATATTCGATCTGGAAAGGCAGCCCCATATAAAGCCCATCCAGCCAGACCTGATGCGGGTAACGCTTCTTGTGCCAATAATTGCCCGCCTTGATGCGCGGATGGCTGTGGAGCTGGCCTGCCAGATGTTCTGCGGCAGCCAGATAACGCGCCTCACCCGTTTCTGCCGCCAGCGGAAAGAGGACGCGACCGGCGAGAACATGATCGATATTATATTCTTCCGGCGCGTAACCGGTAAGCACTCCATCGGCCGATATCTGCGCATCAGCCAGACGATGAAGATGTTCGCCCCAGCGCCGGTCTCCGCTTGCCTGAAACAGAAGCTGCAGCCCCCGATAGATACATCCATCCTCATAACACCAGCTGCCACCCTTGTAGTGCCGGTATCGTTTTGAGAATTGATCAAAATAATCAGTGGCTTTCATGAATTTTCTCAACAAGATTACAACGTCCGCCGGCCCGATATGCAAAGACCCATCAACCAGGCATGATGGGTCTGCCTTGCCCAATCGTCTCGACTGAAATCATGCCCCGGCGAATGGCGGCAGCTTGAACAGGGCTTCAGGATTTTCCACCAGCGCATAATGGCGCGCAGCGTCATCCGGCAACCAGCCGAGAACCAGTTCCGCAAGCCTTGCATCATCCGGATAGGCTGCGGTCTCCCTGATGGAATTATGCGGCCAGTTTGTGCCCCAGACGATGCGTTCCGGCGCATGGGCCGCAATCGCCCGCGAAAAGGCGGCAACGTCTTCATAGGGCCAGCTGTCGCGCGCGCTTTCATAGACGCCGGCGAACTTGAACCAGAGATTGCCGCGGTCGATGAGTTTTAGAAGTGCCGCCATTTCCGGGCCATCGGTTTTGATGCCCTTGAAGAACTTGCCGTGGTGATCGAACACCCAGCGTGAGCGAATTTTTTCAAGGCGCGGCAGGTGATCGAGCAGCGTATTGCCATCAAACTGCACCGCCACCATCCAGTCGGCGGCGTGCGCCCGCTCATCGACCGCTTCCAGCTCGGACAGGTTCACGGCACCACCCGGCAGGTCCATGATGCGCGCCCCGACGGTACCGGCAGCGGTGAGGCTTTCCATGTCCTTTTCGGTCGTACTCGCATCGATGATGACAACCGCGCGGGCCGCTTCGCCGATTTCAGCAACGCAGGCAAGCGTATTGGCATTGTCGCGCTGGTGGGCATTGCCCTGGGTGATGATGACCCGGTCGATGCCGAGCCATTGCATCAGCTTTCGGTAGTCGGCGGGACCGGGAAGCGAGCCCGGCGGCAGGCCCGGCCCGCCCGGCAAGGCGGGGTAGCCTGGCAGATAAAGATGCATCTGCGTATCGACAGCGCCTCTCGGAAAAGCAGGGTTCGGCGCTTCACCCGTCAACTGGCGTTCAAGCTCACTCATGCGTCCGGCATCCTGAATTCGATAAGGGCATCCCGGTTGATTTCAATGCCGAGACCCGGACCATCGGGAATGGCGACAACGCCATTGACCGCCTCGATCGGCTTGCTCAGAACCGCCTGCCGGAACGGATTATAAGTGCGGTCGAATTCCATGATCGGCTCTATCGGATTGACGCGCACCGGATCGGGCGTCATCGCCGCCATGAATTGCAACGCGGCGGCGATCTGCACACCCGTGCCCCAGACATGCGGCACGATGCGCACGCCATGTAACGTGGCAAGCGTGGCAATCTTCTGCGTTTCGGAAAAACCACCGCAGCCGCAGAGATCGGGCTGGAGAATATCCACAGCACCGGCAGACAGCGCCTGCCACATGCCATAACGCCCGTGCCAGGTCTCACCGCCCGCAACCGGGATCGGTTGGCCTGCCCGCACCCGCTGATAGGCATCGAGTTGTTCTGGAACCACCGGCTCCTCGAACCAGTCGACGCCATAGTCGGCAGCGCGGTTGCCGAGCGCGATGGCTTCGGTCACGGTATAACCGTGATTGGCGTCGATCATCAGCCGCATATCCGGCCCGATCGCCTCGCGCACGGCAGCGATGACCCGGAGGTCCTCTTCAATGCCGAAACCGATCTTGATCTTGCAGGCGTGAAAGCCTTCCGCCCGGCGTTCCGCCATCTCGGACGCATTGTCGGAAACGCGGTCGACACCATCGCGCTTGAAGCTGCCGGTGGCATAGGCCCGCACGCTTTCGCGCCAGCGTCCGCCAAGCAGCATGGAGATGGAAGCGCCGTAATGCTTGCCCTTGATATCCCAGAGCGCGATATCGATGCCGGAAAGCGCCGTGAGGCTGAGGCCGCGCTGGCCCTGATCGCGCAGGGCATTATAAAGCACGGCCCAGATTTTTTCGGTCTGGCGCGGGTCCTGGCCGATGAGCCAGCCGGCGTAAGCCTGAACCACGGCGGCGTTCGGTCTGGCCGGACCGAGGCATTCGCCCCAGCCGACCGTTCCGTCATCACATTCGATCTCCACCAGAATATGGGCGCGACGATCAAAGCGCATGGAAGCGCTTTCAAACGGCGTGTCCAGCCGGTGTTCGAGCAGATGCGTGCGCACCGCAGTGATTTTCATGGCTCCCCTCCCGTCATGCCGTGATCAGGCTTTGCGCTTGTGCGTGCCGATCAGGGCCTCGAGCATGCCGATTTCCTCATTGGTCAGGTCTTTCAGCGGCGCACGCACCGGACCGGCATCAAAGCCCTGCAGGCGAACGCCGGCCTTGACGGCGGAGACGGCATAACCCTTGGCGCGGTTGCGAATGGCCATGAACGGATAGAAGAAATCTACGAGAATGCGTTCGCAGGTGGCGCGCTCTCCGGCACGCAGCGCCGCATAGAACTCATTGGCAAGGCCGGGTACGAAGTTGAAGACGGCCGAGGAATAGGTGGTGAAACCTGCGCCGAGATAGGCTTCGGCAAACAGTTCCGCCGTCGGCATGCCGCCGAGATACATCAGGCGGTCGCCCATCTTGGCGGTGATCTGGCGAACGAGACCGATATCGCCGGTGCCATCCTTGAAACCGACAAGGTTCGGGCACTCGTCGCAAAGACGCGCCAGCGTATCGGCCTGCAGCACGGAATTGTCGCGGTTATAAACCATGACGCCGATGCCGACCGACTGACACACCTTCTTGATATGGGCGTAAAGACCTTCCTGCGGCGCATCGATGAGATAATGCGGCAGAAGCAGAATGCCATCGGCACCTACCTTTTCGACCGAGCGGGCGATATCGACGGCAATTTCGGTGCCGTAACCGCAGCCGGAAACGATGGCGGTTTCGCCGGCCACTTCCTTTGCGGCGGCAACGATGGTGGGGATTTCATCCGGCTTCAGCGAGAAGAACTCGCCCGTACCGCCAGCGGCAAACAGCACCGGCGCTTTATAACCGGCAAGCCATTCGACATGCGCCCTGTAGCTATCGGCCGCAAAACGACCCTCGGCATCGAAATGGGTGACCGGGAAGGACAACAGACCGGAGCCGAGCGCCGTCTTGATTTGTTCGGGGTTCATCATCGAAATTCCTCTGCAAGTTCACTGAATGAAAGCCACCTAAGCCGCTTGCCGCACCTTTGTCAATAACTCATCATACATGTTGTATGATGAATTTCGAAAATCTGTCACAGATTAACGCGCCAACCAGCCGCCATCGACATTGAGAATGGCGCCATGCACATAATCCGCCGCCGGCGAAGCCAGAAATACCGCCGCGCCGGCAATATCCTGCGAGTGCCCCCAGCGGCCTGCCGGAATACGCTCGAGGATGGCCTTGTTGCGGGCAACGTCCGTGCGCAGCGCCTCGGTATTGTTGGTTTCGATATAACCGGGTGCTATGGCATTCACATTGATGCCCTTTGCCGCCCACTCATTCGCCAGAAGCTTGGTGAGACCGGCGACGCCATGTTTCGCCGCCGTGTAGGACGGCACGCGAATGCCACCCTGAAACGACAGGAGCGAGGCGATATTGACCACCTTGCCGGAGCGGCCTTTCGCCAGCAGCTCTTTCGCGAAAGCCTGCGTGGTGAAAAACAGCGCCTTGAGATTGACGTCCATCACCTCATCCCAGTCGAGTTCGGAGAACTCGACTGAATCGGCACGGCGGATGATGCCGGCATTGTTGACGAGGATATCGAAACCGGCGTCAGCAAAACTGTCCTTCGCCGCCAGCGGATCGGCGAAATCGATGAGCAGCGCGCTGGCCCTGCCGCCATCCCTGGCGATGATATCAAGCGTTTCATCCGGCGCACGGCGCGCGGCGCAGACAACCTCCGCGCCGGCGGCGGCAAGACCCACCGCAATCGCCTGGCCAAGACCGGTATTCGCGCCCGTGACGAGCGCCTTGCGCCCTTCAAGCGAAAAGGGGTTCCTCATTTCAGATCCCCCGGCTGGATGAAGTCCATGTCGGTATAATCGACATTATCGCCGGCCATGGCCCAGATGAAGGTGTATGAGCCGATGCCGGCGCCGGAATGGATCGACCAGGGCGGAGAAAGCGCGCCTTCTTCGTTGGAAATAAACAGATGGCGGGTCTCCTGCGGCTCACCCATCAGATGCAGCACGCGCGACTTTTCATCCATGCCGAAATAGAGATAGGCCTCCATGCGGCGATCGTGAATGTGCGAGGGAATCGTGTTCCAGACGGAACCGTCCTCCAGCATGGTATAACCCAGCACCAGCTGGCAGCTTTCCATGACGAGCGGATGGATGAACTGGTTGATGGTGCGCTTGTTGGAGGTCTCCGTCGCGCCGAGCTTGACTTCCTTGCTGTTGGCAAGCGTGACGAGCTTGGCCGGCAGGCTGCGATGCGCCGGGCAGGAGGTGATGTAGAATCGGCCGGCGCCATCAAAGGTCACGGCACCGCTGCCTGCACCGAGATAAAGCACATCGCCGCGATTGAGCGTGTAGGTCTCGCCGCCGGCGCTGACCGTGCCGGTTTCGCCGATATTGACGATGCCCATTTCGCGCCGGTCGAGGAAGGACGGCGTCTTGGTCTCTTCCACCTTGTCCAGCGTCAGCGGTGCGCCATTCGGCACCGCGCCACCCATCACGAACCGGTCGTAATGGGTATAGATCAGCCTGATTTCACCGGAACGGAACATGTCGTTGGAGAGGAAATGCCGGCGGAGCCCTTCGGTATCCAGCGTTTTTGCATATTCCGGGTTCACGGCCTGCCTTGTTTCGACGGTCAACATCAAACTCATCCTTCGTGATTGTTGCGTATGGCACATAATATATGTTATCCGCTTTTTGTACGATCTGTATGACAAGGTCAAGAGGCACGCCATATCTCGACCACGTCGCAGACGGGCAAAGCTGAGGGAGAATGGCAATGAAACGGCTTCTTGTTACCGGTGCGGCGGGCCAGCTTGGCCGCGTCATGCGTGAACGTCTGGCGCCGATGGCCGAGATATTGCGTCTTGCCGATCTCTCCCCGCTCGAGCCGGCAGGGCCGAACGAGGAATGCGTGCAATGCGACCTTGCGGATGCGGATGCCGTGAATGCGATGGTTGCCGGTTGCGACGGCATCGTTCATCTGGGCGGCATATCGGTGGAGAAGCCCTTCGAGCAGATTCTTCAGGGCAATATCATCGGGATTTATAATCTCTATGAGGCCGCCCGCGCCCATGGCCAGCCGCGGATCGTCTTTGCCAGTTCCAACCATACGATCGGTTATTACCCGCAAACCGAGCGGCTCGGCCCCGATGTTCCGGTGCGGCCGGATGGTCTTTACGGCGTCTCCAAATGTTTCGGCGAGAACCTCGCCCGCATGTATTTCGATAAATTCGGGCAGGAGACGGCGCTGGTGCGCATCGGCTCCTGCACCCCGGAGCCTGTCAATTACCGCATGCTGTCCACCTGGTTTTCCTACGATGATTTCGTCTCGCTGATCGAGGCGACGTTCCGCGCGCCCGTGCTCGGCTGCCCCATCGTCTGGGGCGCATCGGCCAATGAGGCCGGCTGGTGGGACAATTCGCATCTCGGCTTCCTGGGCTGGAAACCGAAGGACAATGCCGAGACCTTCCGTCAGCATATAGCCGAGACGACCCCGAAGCCGGACCCGAAGGATGCGTTGGTGCGGTTTCAGGGCGGCACGTTTGTCGACAACCCGATCTTCAAGCAGAGCTGAGTGATCAGCGGGATTGCAAGCCGGGCCGCGAATAACGTATCGAGGACATTCGGACGCAACCCCGCACCCTTTTTAGAACGGCGACACAGATGACAAAAGCGACAACCTCCGAACTGGCAACTCCGCAAGCCAAGACGCTTGTGGTGAAGGTTTCGGAGGAACTCCGCAGCCAGATCGCCAAGGGCCGTTACAAGACGGGCGAACGCCTGCCCTCCGAGGCGCAGCTGACGCAGGAATTCGGCGTGAGCCGCACCGTGGTACGCGAGGCCATCGCCTCGCTGCGCTCCGACGGTCTGGTGGAGCCGCGTCAGGGCGCCGGCGTCTTCGTGCTGGAGCCCGCACCCGTGGAGCGACGCCCCTTTCACAATGTCGATCTCGCCCGGGTTTCCTCGCTGATCGAAATGCTGGAACTGCGCACCGCCGTGGAAGGCGATGCCGCTGCCCTTGCCGCCATTCGCCGCTCTCCGGCGCAGGAGGAAAAGATCATCGAGGCCTTCGATGCCTTCCGCGCCAGCGCCGCAAAGGGAATTCCCACGGCCGAAGCCGATTTCGCCTTTCATCTTGCCGTGGCCGAAGCGACCAACAATCCGCGCTTCAGCGAGTTCCTGCAGGTGCTCGGCTCAACCGTCATTCCGCGCCGTGCCGTGGCCGAAAACGGCTCGGAAACCGTGCTTTCCCCCGCCGATCTCAGCCGTCTCGTCGGCGAACATGAAGCGATCCTGATCGCCATACAGGACGGCAACGAGGACGCGGCGCGAAGCGCCATGCGCAACCATCTGAAAAGCAGCCAGACGCGTTATCGCGCCATGCTGCGCGCGCCGCGCTGAGACGGCCGGCCTCAACCGCATTAAAAGACCAAGGAGAACGACATGCAGCAGCTTCCCAAATTCCCCACCGTTTCGCCCGATGACGGCGTGGAACGCAATGTGCTTTCCGAAGCGCCTGAGCTGATGGTCGTGTCCTTCCGGTTCAAGACCGGCGCAGAAGGCAAGCTGCACAGCCATCCGCATGTGCAGTCCACCTACGTCGCCAGCGGCAGCTTCCGCTTTTACCGCGATGGCGAAGCTTATGATCTGCAAAAGGGCGACAGCCTGATCATTCCCGGCCATGTCGAACACGGCTGCCTGTGTCTGGAAGAGGGTGAGCTGATCGATTGCTTCACCCCGCGCCGCGACGACTTTCTCTAAACCGGCGTCAGTCCCCGGATAAATCCTTGAGAGTGCGTGGCAGGCTGTTCATGCACTCTGCGCCTGTTGATGTCACGAGGAACTGATCCTCGATCATCAGTGCGCCCATCCCTTCGCCGTAAAAAGGCGCTTCGAGCGCAACCACCATGCTGGGAAGAATGATTTCCGGATTGTCATGGGAAAAGAACGGCCATTCCTCGATACCAACACCACCGCCGACGGAATGGCCGAAATGACCGCGATAATATTCGCCGAAACCTTGCCTGCGCATCGAGGCCAGCATGGCCGCGTGCACCGCGCCAAAGCTATTGCCGGGTCGGAGCGCTTCCAGCCCGCAGGCGAAAGCCGCTTCCAGCGCTTTGAAAATATCGGCAGCAAGAGCCGAGACCGGCCCCCACGAAAAAGTCCGCGCACCGTCAGAAGAATAACCGTCTACCAGCGTGCCAACATCGGCCTTGATCAGCGCGCCCGGAGTGACCGCTGCCGTCATATCCGACAGGGCCGGACCGACGGAAATATAGTCCCAATGCCCGCTCAGCGAAAAACCGGATTTCGCGGCATGTGCCTGCGCGCCGGATTTCCAGGCGGCGGAGAGTTGACCAAGGGCTGCTCCCGGTCGAACGGCGGCCGCCATCTCGACCAACCCTGCCTCGGCGGCGGCTGCCGCCTGCCTGAGAAGTTTGATCTCGCGTTCTGACTTCACCGCCCTCAGACGTTTCAGCACCGTCGAACCATCAATCCAGTTCACGTCGGGCAGCGCCTGCCGCAGCGCTGAAAAATCGGCGGCGGGCATGAATTCCAGATCCGCACCAATGCGCGCCGCAGACAGCCCGCGCTCCCGCAGCAGATCGGAGAGCAGCCCGAAACAGGCGGCACGATCGAATGTCTCCGGCCGCGGCCCACCGGAATTGTTGCGGCGATAGGCATCATCCACCTGCGTGGCGGCTTCCACACCCGAAAGATCGACCATATCGATCCAGATGCGATGGCAGCGCAGATCGACATCAGGCGCGGCCTTCCCGACGAGCGCGGCGGCATGATCGCTGACGACGGCGGCGAGCGTCACCCCGGCATCGGCCGGCACCAGCGCAATCGCGGAACCCGCTTTGCCCCACATCGTCGCCACGCCGGCAGGAGCACCGACGGCATAACGGAAGGCTTCGGGCTGGAACAGCACCAACGCATCGATATCCGCCTCCCGCATCAGCTGCTGCGCACGGCTTCGGTTGATATCGGTCATGGGAACCCCGGTGATTGTTTGGCAACGCGTTTCTGAACCTAAGCTTTAGCAGTCACCGGGAGAGGAAAGAAGGTGGAAGATGACATCTCCACCCGGAGAATCGCCAGTTGAAGCAAGCGGATGCCACTTGTTTCTTCTCCCCGCCGGGGAGAAGTCCGCGGCAGCGGGATGAGGGGGGAAGGGTAGAGATATTCGGCAACGTGGCCCCCTCATCCGACCCTTCGGGCCACCTTCTCCCCCTCGGGGAGAAGAAATATGCCGCAACGCGTTGCCCTATCCGAATGAGCGGCGGATAAATCCGCCGCTTGTCGTCTTTCAAGCCTCCAGCCACTTCACCTGCTCATCCGTCAGCGCAATATCCAGCGCCGAAAGGCTGTCCTCCAGCTCCGCAATCGTGCGCGGCCCGATCAGCGGAATGACCGGGAAAGGCTGGGCGATGACATAAGCGAGCGCGATGTGGATCGGGTGGCGGCCCAGTTTCTGCGCAAGCTCGATTGCCCGGTCGCGGCGGTCGAAATTGCGGTCGGAATACCAGACGCGGACGATTTCCTCGTCGTCCTGCTTGTCCCGCCCGGCCCGGTCGGTGAAGAAGCCGCGCCCCTGGCTGGACCAGGCGAAGTTGGGGATCTGGCGCGATCGCAGCCAGGCCTTCCAGTCATCGTCCGAGGCCGCCACGCATCCCGCCCAGATGGGATCGAGCATTTCGGCGAGCGAGAAATTGTTGGAAAGCGCACCGGGTGCCTGTTTGCCATTCTTCTGCGCATAAACCGCCGCTTCGTCCATGCGCTCGCGCGTCCAGTTCGAGCCGCCGAAGATGCCGCGAATGCGGCCGCGCCGGACTTCGGCATCCATGGCGTCGACAAATTCACCGACCGGCACGTCGGGATTATCGCGATGCATGAAATAGGCATCGACATAATCCGTTTTCAGTCGCTGCAACGACTGATCAAGCTGTTTAGCGATCATATCGGGATAGCAGAGCGGTGAATGCGCGCCCTTGCCGATCAGCACGATCTCCTCACGCGGCACGTTGCGGCTGGTGTGCCAGTCACCGAAAATCGCCTCGGTCCTGCCTGCGCCATAAACATAGGCCGTATCGAAGAGATTGCCGCCCGCTTCGTAAAAGGCATCCAGCGTCAGGGATGCGGAGGCGAAATTGGGGAAAAACTCGAAACCGAGCGCGACCACGGAAGCGGGTTTGGCAAGGCCCGGTATTTGCCGCTTCGGAACCGAATTTCCGGCAACGACCGTGCCACCGGCAATATTTCCGCTGCGCGATGTCGCCTTTTCGACGCTGTATTCCAGCCCGACGGAAGCCCGCCACTGGTCCATGACACGCAGATTGCCGAGGCTATCGGCCCAGGCCATGCCGGGTGCATCGAATTCCTTTTTGCCCTGGCGAATTGCTTCGCCGGCCGCATCGACTTCGAAGGAATAAAGCCAGCGATCCTCCGGCACCTCGATGGTTTCGACCTTGTCGCCCCTGATGATATCGATCCGGCCGGTGCCGCCCTTGTGGCCGGCGGCGAACCAGAAATCCTTAACCTCGATGCGGCCTTCCGAACCGATGATGCGCAGCACATTGTCCTGCCCCGCCATGATCGAGCAGGAGACTTCGGCGACGATGCCGTTTGCAAATTTCAGCACGGCGGAGGCCCATTCATCAACGCCCGACTGGCCGAGATGCGCCGCACCTGCGACCTTTTCCGGTTCGGCGAAGGGTTTTCCGTCTACTGCACCGGCAATCATCCGCACCATGGAAACCGGATAACCGCCGACATCAAGAATGCCGCCGCCGGCCGTTTCATTGGCGAACAGCCGGTGATCGGCCCGGAACGAACCCATGTTGAAACCGAAGCTGGAGCGGATGAGGCGGATATCGCCCACCGCACGGCTCTTCACCAGTTCGACCAGTTTCGCCGTCTGCGGATGCAGGCGATACATATAGGCTTCGCCGGCAAAGACGCCGGCCTTTTTCGCCTCATGGAAAATGGCGTCGGCATCATAGGCGGAAAGGGCGATGGGCTTTTCCACCAGCACGTTCTTGCCGGCCCGGATCGCCTTGATCGCCCATTCGGCATGGCCGGTATGGGGTGTGGCGATGTAGACGGCATCGATATCGGGATCGGCAAGCAGCGCATCGTACCCATGAATGATGCGCGCACCGGCGAAAGCCTCGGCAAGGCCAGGCTTATCCGGATTGCGGGTGGCGATGGCCTCTAACCTGCCGGTGCGGGAATGGGCGATACCGTCAGCAAAGGTTCTCGCGATGGTGCCCGGGCCGATGATGCCCCAGCGGATCGGTTGTTCGGTCGTCATGAAATCCTCGTCTTTGATGTGGGTGCTTGGGAAAAGGTTCAGCGCAGGCGGGTGCCGTCGCTGTCGAAAAGAAAGGCCTTGCGGGCGGAAAGGCCGACCGTCAGCCGGTCGCGATTGCCGACATCGCGCGATTCCGGCCGCTCGATGATAAGCTGCTCGTCGCCTGCGGTACGGGCATAGACATAGCTTGTATTGCCGAGATGTTCGGCGACATCGACATGCACGGTGAGATCGGCATCACCCCCACCCGCATCGGCAAAATGTTCGGGCCGGATGCCGAGCGAGACTTTGCTTCCTTCGTTCAAACGGTCCCTTATCGGCAGGGTCAGCCGCACCGCGGGATCGCTGTCGAGCGACAGCGTGGCGCTCTCCGCGCCGCTGCCGATGATAGTGGCGTCGAGAAAATTCATCTTCGGCGAACCGACGAAACCGGCAACGAAGCGATTGGCGGGATCGTCATAGAGATCGAGCGGCGCGCCGACCTGTTCGATATTGCCTGCCCGCAGCACGACGATCTTGTCGGCGAGCGTCATCGCCTCGGTCTGGTCGTGGGTCACATAGATCATCGTGGTGCCGAGCTGCTTGTGCAGCCGCGAGATTTCCACCCGCATCTGCACCCGCAGCTCCGCATCGAGGTTCGACAAGGGCTCATCGAACAGGAAGACCTGCGGTTCGCGCACGATGGCGCGGCCGATGGCGACGCGCTGGCGCTGGCCGCCGGAAAGCTGCTTCGGCCGGCGCTGCATCAATTCGTTGATCTGCAGGATGTCGGCGGCGCGGCTGACACGCTTTTGCGTATCGGCCTTGGGATTGCCGTTCATTCTAAGGCCGAAGGACAGGTTTTCGGCCACCGTCATATGCGGATAAAGCGCATAGGACTGGAACACCATGGCAATGCCGCGATCGGCCGGATCGGCATCGTTGACCGTCCTGCCGCCGATGCTGATATCACCGTCCGAAATATCCTCCAGCCCGGCGATCATGCGCAGCAGCGTGGATTTGCCACAGCCGGAGGGACCGACGAAAACGACGAATTCGCCATCGGCAATATCGAGATCGGCGCCGTGGATGACTTCCAGCGCGCCATAACGCTTGACCACGTTCTTGAGCGAAAGTTCCGCCATGCGGCCCCCTTACTTGACTGCCCCGGCGGAAATGCCGGCGATGAAGTGGCGCTGCAAAGCCACGAAAACCACGAGGATGGGCGCGGTGAGCAGCACCGCCCCCGCCATGATGCCGCCCCATGACACTTTGGTAAGCCCGATGAGGGTGCCAAGCGCCACGGGAGCGGTCATCATTCCTGGGCGGGAATTGATGAGAAGCGGCCAGAGATAATTGTTCCATGAGGCCAGGAAGAGAATGATGGAGAGCGCCGCCATGGTGGGCCGCGCCAGGGGCAAGGCGATGCGCAGGAAGATCTGCCATTCCTTGACGCCTTCCACCCGTGCCGCATCGAAAAGCTCCGTCGGCATCATCGAGAAGGATTGCCGCATGAACAAAACGCCGAGCGAGTTGAACAGCGGCGGCACGATCAGCGCCACCCAGCTATTGGCGAGTTTGAACTCCCGCGCCACCATGATGAATTGCGGAATGACCACGACCGCGAAAGGCAGGGTGATGGTGCCGAGAATGATGGCGATCACCACCCCGCGACCGGCAAAACGATACCGCGCCAGCGCCCAGCCCGCCATCGACGTCAGGAACACCGAAAGAACGGTATAGATGACGGCAACGGTGATCGAGATGAACATGGCCCGCAGGAAATTGGTGTCCGCCTGCAGGTTCTGGAAGTTCTCGATGAAGTTGGTGGAGGGAACGAGCACGATATCCGGGCTGAAAATGCCATAATCCGGCATGGTCGAGAACACGAACATCATCCACAGCGGAAACAGCCAGATGATGGCAAGCGGGGTCAACGCCGCATGCAACGCGATCTTCTGCCAGAAAAGCGTTCTGGATTTCGATCTCATTTCGGCTCCCTCCCGACCCAGAGATTAAGCAGGGAAATGGCGATGGCGAGCGCCGCCATGGTGTAGGCGATGGCCGAGGCGTAACCGAAATTGAGCGAAGTGAAGCCCTGCCGGTAAAGGAACAGCCCCAGCGTCTCCGTGCCGCCGCCCGGCCCACCCCTGTTGGTGATGAGGAAAGGTTCAGCGAAAAGCTGCATGGTGCCGATGACCGACAGGACGACGCAGAAGAGGATGATGGGTTTAAGCAACGGCAGCGTGATGTAAAAGAACTGCTGGCGCTTGCTGACCTTGTCCAGCGTCGCCGCCTCGTAGACATCGCCGGGGATGGATTGCAGCCCGGCGAGGATGATGATGGCGTTATACCCCGCCCACCGCCAGGTAACCGCGATGATGACGAGCGCCATGGCCGCATTGGCATTGTCGAACCAGGAAATGGGCGAAAGGCCAACTGAGGTGATGAGCTTGTTGATGATGCCGAAATCGGCGCTGAACATCAGCCGGAACACAGCCGCATAGGCGACCTCGCCGACGACAACAGGCGCGAAAAAGGCAAAACGATAAAGCGGCCGCGCCTTCAGAAGCGACGAGTTCAGCAGCACCGCCATGACGGTGGCAAGCGCGATCATGACCGGCACCTGAATGACCAGAATGATCAGCGTATTGTAGAGCGCATTATAAAATGCCGGATCGGAGACGAGCCGACCCCAGTTCATGGAGGGCGCAAACCGCCATGGGTTGATGCGCGTATTCTGGAACGACAGCATGAACGAGCTGATGATCGGCCAGACCCAGAAGGTGGCGAAAATCAGGAGATAGGGCGCGAGGAACGCATAGGCGATCCTGTTCCTAGACGGCATGACGACCTCCAGATGCCGGATGATAAGCCGGATAAATGGAAAGAGCTTGGAAGAGGCTGGCCCCATTTCAGGGCGAGGCCATAGCAAGGCAGTGCGGCAGGTTTCTTCTCCCCGAGGGGGAGAAGGTGGCCCGAAGGGTCGGATGAGGGGGCAACGCCAGTGACAAATCGCACCCTTGCCCCCTCATCCCGCTGCCGCGGACTTCTCCCCCTCGGGGAGAAGAAATTCGTGGCACCCGCTCGGCCCATAAACCGTCGGCTTATTCCGCGACGGGCAAACCCGTGGCCGTTTCGATCTGCTTGGCCGCATCATCCAGCGCCGCTTTCGCATCCGGATACCCGCCTGCGAAATATTTCGTCTGCGTCGCCTTGTAGATCGCATCCGCATCCGACTGGAACGCCGTGCCACGGCTCGGCACGATCTTCGGCAGGGTCGCCAGAATATCGCTCCACACCGCCTGCCCGCCCCAATAGGGCTGCTTTTCTTTCACGAAAGGATCATCGATGGCGGAAAGCAGCGATGGAACGAGGCCGAAGGATTTCAGCATCGTCACCTGTCCCTCATTGGTGGTGAGCGCGTAATCGATATATTTCCACGCCGCTTCCTTGTGCTCGGACGTCGAGCTGATCGCCAGTGACGAGCCGCCGAGATTGGCCGCATGCGGACCATCGGGCGTCAGGCTCGGCATGAGATACACGCCCCACTTACCGGATAGATCGGGAGAACCGGAGCGAACCGTGCCTTCATACCAGGCGCCATACATCTGACTTGCGGCCTTGCCGGCCGTATTGGCCTGAATTTTCTCATCCCAGATCGCGGCCGTGATGATGCCCGCGTCCTTCATTTCCTTGACCTTTTCAAGGGTCGTGACACAGGCGGGCTTGTTAATGGTGATGTTCTGGCCATCGGTCGAAAAGTAACCGCATCCCTGCTCATTGGCGATCATGCGAAACCATTCGCTGTCGCCGTTGAAATCAGCCTGCGCCATGACGGTGCCGGGATTGGCGGCCATGACCTTCTTGCCGGCGGCGATGAAATCATCCCAGCTTTTGATGGTTGCCGGATCGACACCTGCCTTCTCATAGAAGTCGCGGCGATAAAACACTGCCACTGGACCCGAGTCCCACGGAACGGCGTAGGCGGTGCCGTCAACCTCCAGCTCCGTGCGCTTGAAATCCGGAAAAAGCGCCTGTTTCTCAGGCGTGTAGCCAAGCTCGGTCAGATTGGCGAAACAATCGGGAAAACGGCTCCAGAACAGCTCCGCCTCAAAATTCTCGACGGTGACTATGTCAGGAAGACCATCGCCACCGGCCGCACAAGCTGCCAGCGTCTTGTCAAAAACCTGATTGTTTCCAAGGTCTTCAACGACGATCTTGATGTCAGGATTCTGTTTGTTGAAGCCTTCCACCGTGGATTTCAGCGCCGAAGCCGCGACATTCCAGCTCCAGATGGTGACGGTTTCTGTTTGCGCAAAAGCCGGGGCTGCAAGCAGCACCAGAGCCGTAGACGCGCCAAGAAATTTAAAGCACATTGAAAACCTCCCTTTTTCAATTGCCGTTCTTTAGCGAACATGGGCACATTAGCGGCGGCAGGAAATCTGTCTCGTAAAAAGGGAACATCGATTTGGCGGAAAGTAAGATTGCCGAAAGAGCCTTCTATCAGCCGGGTGCAAGCAGCATCGAAGGCATGCCGACGACGCTGCAGCTTTTTCACAATCATCCGCCCATCATGCTCCGGCCCCACTGGCACGCGCAGGTGGAGGTGAATTACGTGATGTCGGGGTCGGTGCATTACCGCATGGGCGATCACGACCTGACGCTCAATGCCGGGCAGATGTGCATCTTCTGGGGCGGACAACCGCACCAGATGGATCGCTCTTCCGACGATTCCTTTTATACCGGCGCGCACCTGCCGCTGGTGCATTTCTTCCGCATGCGCCTGCCCGCCGCCGTCTCCGGCATGTTGATGGGTGGTGCGACGATGGTGAGCGGTGAGACGGACCGGGCCGACGCGGAAAATTTCGGCCGCTGGTTCCGTTACGTCACTTCGGGCGATCCGGCCAAAGCCCAGCACGCCGTGGAGGAATTGCTGCTCAGGGTCGAGCGCATGTTCCTTGAGCCCTATTCCATCATCTCTGCCGCCGTGAATGGCAAACGGGAGAGCGATGACGAAGGCATGGCGCCCTCCATCGGCGTGGTGCGCATGTGCGATTTCATCGCCGCCAATTTCCTCGACGACATCGACGCGACCGAGATCGCCCGCGCCGCCTCGCTGCATCCGAAATATGCGATGAACCTGTTTCGCAAATCCACCGGCATGACGCTGATCAAATATCTGACCCTGCTCAGGCTTTCCCGCGCGCAGGCGATGCTGATGACCGGCAAGGACAATATATTGCAGATCGCCATGGAAAGCGGCTTCGGCTCCGTCAGCGCCTTCAACAAGGCGTTCCGCCAGATATCAGGCATGTCGCCCTCCGATTTCCGCCGCGACATGCGCGCGACGGCGGCTTAATCGTCCAAGTCTTCACGATCGGAGAAAGCAGCACTACGCTGCCGCGCCGCCTGACGATAGGCCCGGGGCGAACTGCCCAGCATCCGCCGGAACATGGTGGTGAAGGCGGGTATGTTTTCATAACCGGCATCGAGCGCGACATTGGTGACCGCCTCTCCCGCTGCAAGCCGGGGCAAGGAGGCAAAAATGCAGGCCTGCTGCCGCCATGTGACGAAGCTCACTCCCAGCTCTTTGCGAAACAGCCGGGTAAACGAGCGCCGGCTGATGCCCATGGCCGCCGCCCAGTCGTCAATCTCCACCCGCGCCACAGGCTTTTTCAGGAAATCGCGGCAGAGGGTGGCCAGACGCTGGTTATCGGGAAACGGCAATCCGAGTGGCCGTTCAGGCAAGCGATTGACTTCATCAAGCAAAAGCGCCCGCACCAGACCCTGCCTGTGGAAAGCGGCTGGCTGGTGTTCTTCGCCCAGCAGCTCCGAGATCAGGCTGGAGGCGAGATCGGTTATTTCAACGACCCGTGGAGCCTCGGCCTGGAACAGATCGGGATGGACGTAGATCGAGTGCATCTCCACCGTGGAGATGATCTCGGCCTCATGTTGCAGCCCGGCGGGAATGAGCAGCCCGTGGCCGGGCGGTATCATCCAGCGCCCATCCGCAGTGCTGACCAGCACGACACCCTGACGGGCACACCATATCTGCACCCGGCTATGGCTGTGCGGCGGCGTCCGGTGTCCCGTGGGGTAAACACGGTGAAGCGCCAGCACCGGTTCATTGGTGCCGTCGATCAATTTCAGGCTGCGCTCATGCTCCTCCAGGCTCACACCCAGGGGCTGCCGCGATTTGATTTTTGCCATTTGGCCCACTCACAAAGAAAATCGTCCAGAACACAAATGCAGGCCAGAAACAATATGAATAAAAGCGGGAAGAAATAAAGACATGTTTCCCGTCTTCCGCCGGGAACCCAAGAGGACTACATCATGGCCACCGTCACCAGCGCCAGCGCCGGCAACAGCTTTAACCCGCAACGCACGGCGTTTTCGATCATCGCAGCCGCCAGCTTCTGCCACATGCTGAACGACATCATGCAATCGCTGCTGACGTCGCTTTATCCGCTGCTGAAAGCCAATTACGCGCTCGATTTCATGCAGATCGGCCTCCTCACCTTCGCCTTTCAGGTTACCGCCTCGCTGCTGCAGCCGGTCGTCGGCATGGTGACGGATCGCTGGCCCATGCCGTTCTCCCTGCCGGTCGCCATGCTTTCCACCTGCGCCGGCCTCATCACGCTCGCCTTCGCCCACAGTTTCGAGGTTCTCGTCATCGGCGCCTGCCTCATCGGCGTCGGCTCGGCAATCTTCCATCCGGAAGCCTCCCGCGTTGCCCGCCTCGCATCCGGCGGCCGTCATGGTCTGGCGCAATCCTTCTTCCAGGTTGGCGGCAATACCGGCACGGCGATCGGCCCGCTGCTCGCCGCCTTCATCGTCATCCCGCTCGGCCAGTCCAGCCTCAGCTGGTTTTCGCTGATCGCCCTCGTCGGTTTTGGCGTCCTGTCCTGGGTCGGCGTCTGGTACACCCGCCACCGGCGCGCGAATGTCGGCAAGGCCCCGGCCAGCCGCACCCTGCCGCTCGCACGCGGCACCGTGATGATGACGCTGGCCGTGCTGGTGGTTCTGACCGCGACCAAAAACGCCTATCTCGCCAGCCTTTCCAGCTATTTCACCTTCTACACCATCGAGAAGTTCGGCCTTGGCGTACAGGATGCGCAGGTTCTGCTGTTCCTCTTCCTCGGTGCTTCGGCGCTCGGCGTATTCTTCGGCGGCCCGATCGGCGACCGGTTCGGTTCACGCGTCGTCATCTGGTTCTCGATCCTCGGCGTCATCCCCTTCGCGCTGATGCTGCCCTATGCAAACCTGTTCTGGACGGCCATTCTCGTCGTCGTCATCGGCTTCGTGTTCTCCTCCGCCTTCTCGGCCATCGTCGTGTTCGCGCAGGAGCTGGTGCCGGGTCGTGTGGGTCTCATCGCCGGCATGTTCTTCGGTTTCGCCTTCGGTTTCGGCGGCATCGGGGCTGCGGTTCTCGGCGTCTATGCGGATAAGGAAGGCATCGAATTCGTCTACCGCATCTGCTCCTACATGCCGCTGCTCGGCCTGTTGACGGTGCTTTTGCCAAAACTGCCAAGCCACCGCTAAGAGCTTCGCGTTCAACGCTTTTCAACACGGCGGTCACCTGTGATACTCAGGTGACCGCCGTAATCCGTTGAGCAAAGCCCTATCCATGCAAATCCCTATAAAATCGATCCTCGTTTTCCACGCCGCGGCAAGGGCGGGCAGCATTTCGCGGGCGGCGGAAGAGTTGAGCGTGACGCCATCGGCCGTTTCCCAGCAGATCCAGTTGCTGGAAGGCCAGCTCGGCACGACGCTTATGGCGCGCACTGGCCGCAAGGTGACGTTGACGGAAGCCGGTGAGCGCTATTTCTCGATGATCACCGCCCAGATCGAGCAGATATCAGACGCCACCGACAGCATTCGCGGCTTCCGTTCGGTCACGACGCTGACGATCCGGGCGACGCCCACCATTTCCAACAAATGGCTGTTGCCGCGCCTCGGCTCTTTTCTGGAGGAGCACCCCGAACTCGAAGTGCGCCTTGACGGCACCAATGAACCGACCGATTTTTCGCAGGAACTCGTCGATATCGAGCTTCGCCATGGCGATGGCCGCTGGCCGGGACTGTTCGTGGAAGGGCTGGTGGAGGAGGAATTCCTGCCGGTCTGCTCACCAAACCATCCGGGTGCGGGCAAATTTCTGCCCGAAGACTTGCAGAACCAGCGGCTGATCCACTCGGTCAAGGCGCAGGCGCAATGGAACCACTGGTTTCCGCTGGCGGGCGTGACAGCCGAAAAGCGCTGGCGGCGCGTCCTGTTCGATCGCAGCCACATGGCCATCGACGCCGCCGTCCTCGGCATCGGCGTGGCGCTGGAAAGCACCTTGATGATGGAGCGGGAGCTGCAGGACAAAATGCTGGTCCCGGCCGTGACGGACGCGCCGCGTATCAAGCTCGTGACGCAATGGATCGTTTGCCCGCATTCCCATCTGCGGCAGAGAAAAGTGACGCTTTTTCTGGAGTGGATGCGAAAACAACGCGACGAGTGGCAAACCCGTCGCGTTGTCTGATGTTTCAGGCAGTCCGGCTCCGCGTCAGTAAAGACCCATCAGCCTGATCGGCGCGAGTGTCAGATCCGGGAACAGCACAAGGGCGAGGATCGCGGCGACGAGGATGGACATCGGCGCAAGCGAGCCCTTGATCACATCCTCGATCGACATTTTCGCCACCTGCGCCACCGCAAACAGGCATACACCGACCGGAGGCGTGACAAGCCCGAGCGTCAGGGTGATGACCATGACGATCAGGAAGTGGATCGGATCGACCCCAAGCGAGACGGCCGGCGGCATGAGCACCGGGATCAGAATGAACATGGCGGCAATCGCATCCATGAACATGCCGACGACGATGAGGAACAGGAAGATCAGAACCATCGCCATGGTCGGCCCGGTGCTGATATGGCCAAGGAAAACCGCAACCTGCGCCGGCAGGCCGTCAAAGGTGAAAACCCAGGCCGCCAGTTTTGCCGTCGCTGCGATGAACAGGATCGAGCCGGATGTCCGCGCCGTTTCCATGAAGATGCCGAGCAGCGCCGAAAACGGGATCGTGCGGTAAAGTATGACGGCCAGAAACAGCGTGTAGACAACGGCAATGCCGGCCGCTTCCGTCGGCGTGAAATAGCCATCGACAATACCGATCAGCAGGATCACCGGCGTCAGCATCGGCAGGATGGCCGCAAGGCCGGTCGTCACCACACGCCGAACATTAAAAGGCGTGGGCGGATTGAAGCCGTTACGCACCGCATAGATGTGATTGTAGACCATGAAGACGAATGCGAGGAACAATCCCGGCACCAACCCTGCCACGAGCAGCGTTCCGATGGAGGCGTTTGCGACTGAGCCGGCGATAACGATAAGGATCGACGGCGGGATGATCGAGGAAAGCGTGGAAGTGCAGAGCGTCAGCCCTACGGCATATCCCTTCGGAAAACCGTGACGCTCCATGGCCTTGATCTCGATGGCGCCGATCGAAGCGATATCGGCGACGGACGAACCGGAGACACCGCCGAAAATCACCGACGAGGCGACGTTGACGTGGCCGAGACCGCCGGGAAGCCAGCCGACAATCGCCTCGGCAAAGTCAAACAGCCGTTCGGCGACCTTGCCCCGTTCCATCAGAACACCGACAAGAATGAAAAGCGGCACCGCCACCAGAAGGAATGAGTTCATGCCCGAAAACATGGTTTGCGCCAGAAGGTCCATCGGCATCGATGTGTAAAGCGCGATGGAGGCGACGCTGGCCAGTCCGAGTGCGACGGCAAGCGGAACGCCGAAGGCGCTCATGAGAAGGAAAAGTCCAAGCAGCGTCAGGCTCATGGCCGTTTCTCCATATTTCCAGCGACCAGATCGGCATCGGCCAGAGGCTGCAGGCCTTCCGGCAGCTCGATGCGATCGCGATGCTGGCGCAGGGATTCCACGATGGCGGCAATGCCGAGAGCCGCGCTGAGCGGAATGATGATGCCGATCATCCACATGGGCGTGGCAAGCGTCGCGGCGGCTTCATTCATCACATATTGCTGGCGCACCAGTGTCCAGCCCGTCCAGATCATCAGGCCGAAAAAGACGACCGACGACAGAACGTAGATGGGCAGCGCGAGACGCCGCACAAAGGCGGGCATCAGGGCGATGAACACCGTTACCCGCGCCATGTCGGCGGTGCGGAAGCTGCCCGCCACACCCAGGAACACCATCCATATGAAAAGATATCGTGTCGCTTCCTCGGTCCAGGAAACCGGGGTTCCCCACATACGGGTCGACACCTGCAAAAGCACGACGGCCAGAACCCCGATAGCGGCCAGACCGGCCAGCACGTCGGTCGCCAATCTGATGACCCTGCCGAAAAATGATGACGTTTCGTCCATAAATCTGTCCTCCCGACCGGACCGGCTGTGCGCCGGCCCGGAAGACCTGATTGCCTTATTTCTTGCCGACGGCGGCAATGGTCTTGTCAAAGAAAGCCTGATCCTTCACCAGCCCGGCAAAGACGGGATAAAGACCCTTCGAGACTTCCACGAACGCCTTCTGCTGCTCTGGCGTCAGGCGATTGACCTCCATGCCGTGTTTTTGCAGTTCGGCGATCGTCGTTTCCGCGCTCGAGGCGTCGTTTTGCACCTTCCACACCTCCGCTTCCTTCGCCGCCTCCTCGACGGCTGCCTTGTGCGCATCGCTGAGCGCATTGAACTTGGCGGGGCTGATGCCAAGAACCCAGCCGTCACCCATGTGGTTGGTGATCGAGACGTATTTCTGCACCTCGTAGAATTTTGCAGACAGCGGCACGTTGATCGGGTTTTCCTGCCCGTCGACGACTTTCAGCTGCAGGGCATTATAGACCTCGGCAAAGGCGAGCGGCGTTGGTGCGGCGCCCATCTTCTTGAAGAATTCCACCCAGAGCGGATTGTTGGGAACGCGGAACTTCAAACCCTTGAGATCATCCGGCGAGGTTATCGGGCGCTTGGAATTGGTCATCTGGCGGAAGGGGCGCGGCCACAGATCCACCGCCTTGATGCCGATCTTTTCCAGCCCGGCAATCAGCTCCTTGCCCTGCTCACCTTCCAGATAGGTGCGAAGCTGTTCTTCATCGTCAAAAAGATAGGGAATGGAAATCGCCGAAAAACGCGGGTCGAAATTCGCATAAAGCGATGTCGCCAAAAGCAGCATGTCGAGCGATCCGCCCGCCAGCTGTTTGACGGCGCCCGATGGATCACCGCCATACAGCGAACCGTTCGGGAAGACCTTGACGGTGACTTCGCCATTCGTTTTTGCCGACACCAGCTCCGCGAACTTGTTGGCAGCCAGCGTAATTTCGGAATTGTCCGGATCCGGCGTCGAAAGTGTCAGCGTTTCCGCCTGAGCAATCGATGCGACCAGCATGGTGGCGGCGAGAGCCAGCCCGTAAAGTTTTGAAATTTTCATGTGTTCCTCCCTTTGTTGTCTCTAGACTGTTTCGCGCGTTCCTCCGAACGCGTTTATGCGTTTAATTTCAAGGATCACGCCGCTGTGATCAAGCTCGCCCGCACCATGCTCGACCATGGAGCGGAACAGCCGGTCAACCTCCTCGCCGACCGGTAACTTCAGGCCACGGCTTTTGGCGAAAGCCAGCGCCGTGGACGTATCCTTCACCTGATATTTCGCCGGCCCGCCGGGGCGGAAATCGCCCTCCACCATGCGTTTGCCGTGCTGGCGGAAAACGGTGGAATCGGCAAAACCGCCAAGCAGAGCCTGCCGCACCTGCGCCGGGTCGGCTCCCCCTGCTTCAACCAGCGTCAAAGCTTCGGCAACGGCGCAGATTGTCGAGGCGACGATCAGCTGGTTGGCAAGCTTGGCCAATGAGCCGCAGCCCACCGGCCCAACATGGGTGACGCGGCCAAGGCAATTGAGGAGTGGCCGCAAGGCGTCCACATCCCGCTGCTCTCCGCCGGCCATGATCGCGAGCGTTCCCTCTATCGCCCCTTTTTCACCGCCGGAAACCGGTGCGTCGACATAAGCGACGCCATGAGCTTTTGCCGCCTCCGCCTGTTCCCGTGCGCTGTCGACCGGGATGGAACTCATCACCAGCAGAATAGCACCGGGCTTCATGGTGGAAACGACACCCGAGGCACCGAGCAGAACCTCGTCGCAGACCGGCCCGGAACTCAGCATGCAGATGACGACATCGGCTTCGGCCGCAGCTTCGGAAGCCGTGGCTGCCGGCTGCACGCCCTTTGCCGCCAGAACCGCAGCTTTTTCAGCGCTGCGGTTCCAAGCCTTGACGGAAAACCCGGCCTCCGCCAGACGCCCCGCCATGGGGGCGCCCATGATACCCGTTCCGATAACGGCGATCTGGCGAATGTCAGCCATCGTTTCCATCTTTCAGAGCCATTGCCGGTTTAAAAAGCGTACCGGCAGTTCTTCTTCGATGAGGGCGGGAAACGCCTCGCGGAACCGGTCGAGATGGGGTGTTTTCAGATGGTCGTCAAAAGCCTGGCGGCTGTCATAGACCTCATAGAACACCACATTGTTTCCCGTTTCCGGCCGTACCACGTCGAATTGCCGGCAACCCGGTTCGTCCTGAACCGAATGGGTGGCGTCATCGCGCGCGGCGGCGAGAAAAGCGTCCATCGACCCGGGCTTCACCCGAAATTCCGCGATCACCACAAAAGCACCGTTCGACATTTCGGTTTCTCCGCCCATTACGCCGCGGCGTCTTTTTGCGGGCGGAAGTTGTTTTCCATGTCCTGACGAAGCTTCACCACATCGAGATCGTTCACCAGCTCGACATCGTCGAAGCTGACGATCTGGTCCTTCTTGATGGCGCGCTTCAGCTTGACATTATGGGCAAGGCCGATTGGCAGGGCCTTGATGTCGAGGCTGCGGGTGGCCGGAATGGCGTTGGCCCAGACCGCGTAACCGCCCTCACCATCAAGCATTTCGCCTGGTGCCATGTCCTTCTTGGCGGTCGCGACGGCATCGCCGCGGAACTCCTTGGAGCAACCGGTGGCTTCGTTACGCAGCACGGCGGACAACACGCTGATCGAGGTTTCCAGACCAATGATGTGGAACGGACGCCACATGGAGGCGTACCAGCCGGAGGGGTCGGTCAGCAGGCCATATTGCTTGAAGCAGGCGCGGGCATATTCATTATGCGCCTTGAAGGTGACGAAAACGCCGTATCGGATGTTGTTGAACACCTCGCGCCCATCCGGTTCCTGGCTCGCGGCGATGTCCACGAGACCCGAGCGCGACATACGGCCGCCATCGGCTGCGGGGCGGAAGACGCGGGCCAGATCGTGCAGGCCGGCGGGCGGGAAGGCCAAACCATCATCCGGGCAATCCAGCCCCGTGCCGTTGGCGACAGCCGCCATTTCGATGGCCGCCTTGGTGCCGTCGGTGAAGGAATTGTACATTTTCGGATTGAAGTCGCCCTTGGCCACTTCCTCGTCCGTCCAGCCGAAATAACTCCAGACCGTGTCCGGTGTCGAATAACGGTAACGCGGCTCGAAATTCATGCCCTTGCCGGCGGAGACCACCTCGAAACCGGAAGCCCGCGCCCAGTCCACCAGTTCGCAGATCAGCGCCGGCTGATCGCCATAGGCCATGGAATAGATCAGGCCCTTGGCCCGCGCCTTTTCAGCCAGGATCGGCCCGACCATGACGTCGGCTTCCACATTGACCATGACGACATGTTTGTTGTGTTCGATGGCGCCGAGCGCATGGCGCGCACCGGCAAGCGGGTGGCCGGTCGCCTCGATGACGCATTCGATTTCGCCGCAGGCGAAAAGCTCGTTCACATCATCGGTAACATAGGTCTTGCCGCTTTTCAGCGCTTCGGCGCAGCTCGTCGCATCATAACGCTCCTTCGGCCAGCCGACGCGTTCCAGCGATTCGCGGGCCTTGCCGACATTGAGATCGGCGACGGCGACCATATGGAAACCGGCGATGCGCTGCGCCTGCGCCAGCACCATGGAGCCGAACTTGCCGGCACCGATGAGACCGACCCGCACAGGTTTGCCGCCGGCTGCACGCGCTGACAGAAGAGAATAGAGATTCATGTTTTGACATCCTTCGCTGGGGAAATTGCTGGCGAGAGTGTCCAGTCTGCCCGGCGAAGGCCATGCAATACCGAGGCTGCGAAGGCTCACCCCTCGCGGCACCGGCGACATGACGTTTCTGCGTTCCTCCCGGATCCCGGCACGCCTTTGCGCCGGCTCTCGCGGTCGCCTCCCAAAGCAACCTTGAGAACAGAGTAGGAGCGTTCAAATATTAGTTCTATTTAGAAAATCAGATTTTTCGTTTAATTTTTCTAACAGATCATCAGGCTGATTTGCGCAGCATCAGATCGGCGCTGAGGAGGATGCGCTCCCGCATCCGGGTGGCGGCATCATCCGCCCCCTCGTTCATCTTCTGTAGCAGAAGCTCGATCGACAGCCTGCCGATCTCGTTGTAATTCTGCGCCACCGTGGTAATCGGCGGACAGGCATAACGCGACAGCGGATGGTCGTCATGGCCGGCGACCCTGAGATCGTAATCCGCGCCATGGCCGACCCTGATGCCCTTCTGGAAAGCGGCGGCAATGACGCCGAAGGCGATACGGTCGTTGGAACACAGGATGGTGCGCGATGGCAGAAGCTCCGTCCGGTCCAAGAACCGGCCGGCCTCATCAAAAGCGAAACGCTCGAAATCCCAGGTGACGATATCCGGCACCTCAAGCACATGCGGTTCGAAACCGAGACGCTGCATCGCCTCCACATAAGCGGTGCGGCGCGTCGCGGCGTTGGTGTTGACCTGCGGCATGTCAAAAAAACAGGGCGGTTCACCCGAACGGCAGAGGTAATCCACCATCAGCCCCACGCTCTGGCGATTATCGGTGCCGACAAAGGCCGAGGTCTCGTCGAGCGGCGAATCGACATAAACGATCGGAATGCTGGCCGCGAGCTGCTCCAGCGTGGCGCGGTGCGATTTGACGCCGAGCGGGGCGATGATCGCGCCCGCGACATTCATCGACTTGAAGGTGCGGATGGCGCGGTCTTCGATTTCCGCCTTGCCATCCGACGACAGCACGAAGGCGAGGAACCCCGCCTCGTTGGCGATTAGCTCGATACGGCTCGTCAGCGCCATATAGAAGGGGTCGGTCGAATTCGGGATGATGATGCCGATGATATTGGAGCGGCGGCGGTTGAGATTGACGGCGAAAATATTCGGCCGGAAACCGGATTTCTTCAGCGCTTCCTCGATGGCGTCGCGCGTCTTCTTGCGGACCGAGGCCGGATCATTGAAGTATTTCGAAACGGTCGGGCGGGAAAGGCCGACGAATTCCGAAAACTCTTCCATCGTCCTGATAGATTTGGCCAAAGTGCTTGCCCCCATGAAATATTACATGTGGTACTCTATATCGACCGGCCTTCGCACGAAAAGCCGGTCGAACGCGGTTATCAACGGCCAAAAGATCACTCGGCCGCAAATTGCACTTTCATCGTCGCCGGATCGGACGGTTTTTTCGTAAAGAACGGCAGCATCTCCGCAAGCGGCAGCCGATGCGACACCAGCCGCGCCATGACATCACCGTCCGTCTCCAGAATGGCAAGCGCCTGCGGTATGTTACGGTTGAGCGAATGCGACCCGACAAGCTTCAGCTGACGCCGGAAGATTTCGAAGGGTGCCACCGAAATGCGGGCATCCGGCGCGCAGACACCGAAGAACAGCGCGGTGCCGCCATCCGCAACCAGCGGGATCATCGCTTCCGCGACGGGGGCAATACCCGTCGCATCGGCCACAAAATCGAAAGATTTTACTTGCCGAAGCAGTGCTTCCGAGCCGGAAACTGCCACCTTAAGCCCGAGACTTTCGGCAAAGGCCAGCCTGCTTTCATTGATATCGGCCATCGTCACCGTCGCAATGCCGCGTGCTTTCAGCGACAGGGCAAGCAGCAGGCCGATGGGACCGGCGCCAAACACCAGCGCACTTTCCGGCACCACACCATTCTCACCGATGCCAGCACTCTGCATGCCGTTGACGACGCAGGCGAGCGGTTCGGCAAGTGCCGCGACATGATAGGGCATCGAACCAATGCCGTGCAGGTGATCCGCGCGCACAACGCTGAATTCCGCAAAGCCGCCATTGTGGGAAACGCCATAGGCCTTCAGCGAGCTGCAAAGATTGGTCAGCCCCTTCCTGCAACTGGCACAGATGCCGCATGGCAAATTGGGATCGACGGCCACACGGTCACCGGCCCTGAAGCCTGTCACATCGGAAGCCACGGCCGCAACTTCGCCGGCATATTCGTGCCCCGGGATAACGGGAAACGCACCGTCACCATAACGCGCATGCAGCACGTCTATATCGGTGTGGCACAGGCCGGAAGCCTTGACCCGGAGAAGGGCGTGGCCCGGCGGCAGATCGGCGACGGGAAGGTCCGCCAAAACGGCGCGTCCCTTCTCGACGAATTGAATGGCATGCATGGTCATCTCCGGCTTTTCAGCTCATCCAGTTGCCGCCATCGACATTATATGTCTGGGCGAGAATATAGTCGCTGTCGGAAGAGGCGAGGAAAACCGCCAGCCCCTTGATGTCGTCAGGCGTGGCGAAACGGCCGATCGGCACGGATTTGGCCACCGCCGCCTTCTTCTCGCCGGGCTTCAGTCCTTCCCACTTGGCGAAATGCGCATCGACCACTTCCCAGTGTTCGCCATCCACGACACCCGGCGCAATGGCGTTGACGTTGATGCCGTGTTTGACGAGCGCCAGCGCCGCCGATTGCGTGGCGGAAATGATCGCCGCCTTGGAGGCGCAATAAAGCGTCACCAGCGCCTCGCCGCGCCGTCCGGCCTGGCTTGCCATATTGATGATCTTGCCGCCGCGCGCGCGCTCGATCATGACATTGGAGACGGCCTTCATCATGAACAGCGGTCCCTTGAGATTGATGTCAAACACCCGCTCATAGCTCTCTTCGGTAATGCCGTTGATCGGCGCCATATCGAAGATCGCGGCATTGTTGACGAGAATATCGATGCCGCCGAATTCCTCATCCACCGCCTTTACCACCGCATCGATCCCGGTGAGGTCGGTCACATCCAGCCGCACCGCCTTTGCCGAGGGGCCAATGGCGGCGGCGGACGCCGTCGCGCGGGCGATATCGATATCGGCGATGATGACCTTTGCGCCCTCAGCGGCGAAAGCCTGCGCAAAACCAAGGCCGATACCGCGGGCAGCGCCGGTGATCAGCGCAACCTTGTTGTTCAATCTCATGTCGATCTCCGTGATGCATGGCGGGCAGTCGATGAATTCGGCCCTGCGTTTGTTGTTAGATGCGATTCCCCCCCTCATTCCTGTGCTTGTCACAGGAATCCAGCCGACGCGTGTCTACGCGGCGAGAGAGTCTTTTCAGCCCAAGGACTTGGGCTGGCTGGATTCCTGTGACAAGCACAGGAATGAGGGCGGCGGGTGTGTGAAACCACCCATGCCGCCCGCCACCAGGAGGCGAACGGGCGGCACGCCGGGAGGACGCGGCTACTTGATGTAGCCCGCGCGGGTCATGTCACGCTCGACCTGTTTCTGCGCGCCTTCGAGCGCCGCATCGACGGTCTGCTGGCCGGAAAGGGCTGCCGCGATCTGCTGGCCGACAACCGTGCCGATGGACTGGAATTCCGGTATGGCGACGAATTGCACGCCGGTATAGGGCACCGGATCCTTTGTCGGTTTGGACGGATCGGCGGACATGATGGCTTTCAGTACCGTATCCGCAAAGGGCGCGGCCTTCTTGTATTCCGGCAGCTCATAGGTGGATTTGCGCGTCCCCGGCGGCACGGCCACCCAGCCTTCGCTTTCACCAACCGTCTTTACATAGGACTTCGAAGTCGCCCATTTGACGAAGGACTTGGCGGTTTCAAGCTTCTTCGTACTGTTTGGAATTGCAAGGTTCCACGACCACGACCAGCTGGACCCGTTCGGCGTCGCTTCGACCGGCGCGCGCGTGAAAGCGGTCTTGTCGGCAACCTGGCTCTGCTTGGGATCATAAACGCGGCCCGCCGCCGAGGTGGCGTCGATCCACATGGCGCAACGGCCGGAGGAAAACAGGGTCTGGTTCTCGTTGAAGCCGTTGGCGGCCGCACCGGGCGGACCATAAGAGGTCATCAGCGCCACATAATCGGCGATCGCCTTTTTCCACGGCTCGCTCGTCAGCTGCGGTTTCCAGTCCATGTCGAACCAGCGTCCGCCATAGGTATTGATCATGGTGCCGAGGAAAGCCATGTTCTCGCCCCAGCCCGGCTTGCCGCGCAGGCAGATGCCATATTGCTGTTTCGACTTGTCGGTCAGCTTGGCGGCGAAATCCTTGATCTGGGCGTAGCTCGGATTGTCCGGCATCTTCAGGCCGGCGGCGTCGAACAGGTCCTTGCGGTAAAGCGTAAACGAGCTTTCGGTGTAGAAGGGCACGGCATAAAGCTTGCCGTCCACCGTCAGGCCTTTTTTGATCGGGTCGAGCAGATCGGCGTAATCGTAGTCGTCGCCGAGATCGTCGACCGGGGCCAGCCAGCCCTGCTTGCCCCAGATCGGCGCTTCGTAACCGCCGATGGTCATGACGTCGAACTGGCCGCCATTGGTGGCGATATCGGTGGTGACACGTTCGCGCAGAACATTCTCTTCCAGCACGATCCAGTTGATCTTGTTTCCAGTTTCCTTCTCCCAGGCGCTGGAAAGCTTCTGCATGATGATCATGTCGCCATTGTTGACGGTGGCGATGTTGATTTCTTCCGCCTGTGCCAGCCCGGCCAGAAGGCCTGCTCCCACCACAGACGACGACAGAATTCCGATGAATTTGTTCATGAGACCCGCTCCTCCTTTACGGATGTCCACGCACAACAATACATGCGTAAATTTTTTATCTCGCAAAATCACGCTTGTTGTCAACATCCAAAAATAAACAAGGACGTGACAACGCTTGCGCAAAAGACGTTAAATCTTTGTTTTAAAGCGAATATTGTCAACAAAAATTATTAACAAGCCGATTTTTCTTGCTGCGACGCAACATGTTTTTCATCATTTAATATCTTGACGCGCGTAAATTTTAACTGATATCCGGAAAACAACGAACCCGAAATGCCGGGGATTTTCACCCGTCGGAAGGATGGGAGCTGACTGCATATGGAGGAGACGATGAGGCAGGCATCCGCACTGGCGCCGCACATGAAAGGCCCGACCATCACGGCCGGCGAAATCCTCGTGGAGATCATGGCGACGACGGTGGGCGACGGTTTTCTGAAGCCGCAGACGCTGATCGGCCCTTTTCCGAGCGGCGCGCCCGCCATCTTCATCGATCAGGTGGCGCGGTGCGGCGGGACCGCCGGCATCATCGCTGCGGTGGGCGACGATGATTTCGGCCGCCTCAATATTGAGCGGCTGCGTCGCGACGGCGTGGATGTCTCGGCCATCGCCACCATAGCGGACCGGCCGACCGGCAGTGCTTTCGTGCGCTACCGCGAAAACGGCGCACGCGATTTCGTTTTCAACATCGCCCATTCGGCGGCCAGCGAAACACGGATGACCGATGAGGCGCAGGCGCTCATCGAAAAGGCGGGCCATGTGCACGTCATGGGATCGGCTTTCGCGATTGCCGGCATTGGCGCGATCATTCTCGAGGCCGTTAAAAGCGTCAAAGCGCGCGGCGGTTCGGTTTCCTTCGATCCGAACATTCGCAAGGAACTGGCGCAGGGCGACGAAGGCCGCAGGCTGATCGATGACCTCCTTGGCGTCACGGACCTCCTGCTGCCCTCCGGCGAAGAGCTCCAGGCCGCCTCGGGTCTGGATGACGAGGACGCGGCGATCGAAAAGCTGCTCGCGTCGGGCATCGGCGAGATCGTGCTGAAACGCGGCGCTAACGGCGCAAGCCATTTCAGCCGCGCCCATGGGCGCATCGACGCCCCCGGCCTGATGGTGGAGGAAATCGACCCGACCGGTGCCGGCGACTGTTTCGGCGCAACCTACCTCACCTGCCGCCGCCTCGGCATGCATCCCCGACAGGCGCTCGCGTATGCAAACGCATCAGGCGCCCACAACGTCATCAGGCGCGGCCCGATGGAGGGTGCCGCCAGCCTTGCCGAACTTGACGCCTTCATCGCCACACAATTGTCGGAGGAAACGCTATGACCGGCGTTCTGGAAAATCTCGCCACGGCGCGTCGCGCCGGCAAGCCTGCGGGCATCACGTCAGTCTGTTCGGCCCACCCCGTCGTGCTGCGCGCCGCGATCCGCCGCGCCGCCGCCAGCAAGACAGCAGTGCTGATCGAGGCGACCTGCAATCAGGTCAATCATCTCGGCGGTTATACCGGCATGACCCCGCGTGACTTTATCGCCTTCGTCAACAGCATCGCTGCGGAAGAAGGGCTGCCCGGCGAGCTTCTGATTTTCGGCGGCGATCATCTCGGCCCCAACCCGTGGCGCAAGGAGAAGGCCGAGGAAGCGCTGACAAAAGCCGCCGCCATGGTCGAGGCCTATGTTACCTCGGGCTTTCGCAAGATCCACCTTGATGCCTCGATGGGCTGCGCCGGTGAGCCGGCGGCATTGGACGACGTAACGATTGCCCACCGCGCCGCGAAACTCGCGGCCGTCGCCGAAAAGGCCGCCGCTGAGGCCGGCCTGCCCAAGCCGCTTTATATTCTCGGCACCGAAGTGCCGGTACCGGGCGGCGCAGACCACGTGCTCGACACGGTCGCACCAACGCAGCCGCAGGCGGCGCGTAACACCATTGAACTTCACCGCGAGATATTCGCACAGCACGGTCTTTCGCAAGCGTTCGAACGGGTCATCGCCTTTGTCGTGCAGCCCGGCGTGGAATTCGGCAGCGACAATGTCGTCGCTTATGATCCGCAGGCGGCCACAGCGCTCAGCGCCGTGCTGGACGGCGAACCGCAACTGGTCTTCGAAGCCCATTCGACCGATTACCAGACCGAGACCGCACTTGCCGCACTCGTGCATGACGGATATCCGATCCTCAAAGTGGGACCGGGCCTGACCTTCGCTTACCGGGAAGCGCTTTATGCGCTTGATATGATCGCCTCCGAAATGATCGGCTCTTATGGTGCGCGGCCGCTGGCGCGGACCATGGAAAAACTGATGTTAAGCGCGCCGGGCGACTGGCAGGGCCATTACCACGGCGACGACATCACGCTCCGATTGCAGCGCCACTATAGCTACAGCGACCGCATCCGCTATTACTGGACACGGCCGGAAGCGCTTGCAGCCGTTTCCGCCTTGCATAAGGCGCTGGATGGGAAGACTATTCCCGAAACCCTGCTGCGCCAATATCTCGGCGAATTGCCGCTCGCAACGGTTGCGGGCGAGGACGCGGAAGAGATTTTGATCGCGGCTGTGGATCAGGTGCTGGCGACCTATCACGCGGCGACGGGCGAAGGCCGCCACTGACGCCAATCATAAATCCGGATGCCCCTGCGGCAGAGGCCGCCGGAGCGAAATGGGGGAAGTGCGAGCGGTTTTCATCTGAAATCCGGCTCAAACTTATAACTGTATTCGTGAGGGAGGACTACCAATGGCAACACGAAACACGAGCGGCCTTGCGCGGGTCATGCTTGCGCCATCGGTGCTGTTATTGCTGGTGTGGATGATCGTGCCTCTGGCGATGACGCTGTGGTTCTCGTTCCAGAACTACAATCTCCTGAACCCGGCCAATGTCAGCTTTGCCGGCCTGTTCAATTACCAGTATTTCTACACCGACCCGGCCTTCTTCCAGTCGATCTGGAACACGCTGCTGATCGTCGGCGGCGTGCTGCTGATCACCGTCATCGGCGGCATCGCCATTGCGCTCTTGCTCGACAATGACATTTTCGGCCAGGGCATCGTGCGCATCATGATCATCTCGCCCTTCTTCGTCATGCCGCCTGTCGCAGCTTTGGTGTGGAAGAACATGATCATGCATCCCGGTTACGGCGTGCTCGCCGATCTCTCGCGCTTCTTCGGTTTCCAGCCGGTCGACTGGTTTGCGCAGTTTCCGCTGCTGTCGATCATCATCATCGTCGCCTGGCAATGGCTGCCGTTTGCGACGCTGATCCTCTTGACCGCCCTGCAATCGCTCGATGGCGAACAGAGGGAAGCCGCAGAGATGGATGGCGCCAACTTCGTCAACCGCTTCATCTATCTGACCCTGCCGCACCTATCGCGCGCCATCACCGTCGTCATCTTGATCCAGACGATCTTCCTGCTCGGCGTCTACGCGGAAATCCTCGTCACCACCAATGGCGGGCCGGGTTATGCCTCCACCAACCTCGCCTTCCTCATCTATCGCACGGCGCTTCTGGGGTACGACGTCGGCGGCGCATCGGCCGGCGGCATCATCGCCGTCGTGCTCGCCAATATCGTCGCCATCTTCCTGATGCGCGCCGTCGGCAAGAATTTGGACCGTTAAGGAGAACCGATCATGGCCCGCAAGACAACCACACGCGCAAAGATCGGCTTTTCCATCGCGGCATGGGCGGTTGCCCTGCTGCTGTTCTTCCCGATCCTTTACGCCTTCCTCACCTCGCTCAAGACCGAGCCCGAGGCGATATCAGGCTTCAGCCTCATTCCATCAGGCACGCTGGAAAACTACATCACCGTCCAGACCCAGCGCGATTACTTCAAGCCGTTCATGAACTCGGTGGTGCTGTCGCTCGGCTCAACGATCATCGCGCTGATCATCGCCATTCCCGCCGCCTGGGCCATGGCGTTCTCGCCGACCAAACGCACCAAGGACATTTTGATGTGGATGCTCTCCACCAAGATGATGCCGGCGGTCGCCGTCTTGGTGCCGATCTACCTGATCTTCCGCAATGCCGGCCTGCTCGATAGCCGCATCGGGCTCACCATCATGCTCACCTTCATCAACCTGCCGATCGTGGTGTGGATGCTTTACACTTACTTTCGGGAAATCCCCGGCGAGATCCTCGAAGCGTCGCGCATGGATGGCGCATCGTTGTGGAACGAGATCGTCCATGTGTTGACGCCAATGGCGGTGCCCGGCATCGCCTCGACGCTGCTGCTCAACGTCATCCTCGCCTGGAACGAATCCTTCTGGACC